>NZ_CP035913.1:0-4800000 GCF_004209755.1 Pseudoduganella lutea
CTTACGCCGGACGAGATGCGGGCGTGGGGCTGGCGCATCCCGTTCTTCATCGGCGCGGCCGCCGCGCTGGTCGCGCTGTTCCTGCGCCGCGCGCTGGTGGAAACGGCCACCGAGGCAAGCAAGAGCGAAAAGGCGGGCACCATCCGTGGCGTGCTGGAACACCCGCGTGCCCTGCTGACGGTGCTCGGCTACACGGCCGGCGGTTCGCTGGCGTTCTACACGTACACGACCTACATGCAGAAGTACCTCGTCAACACGGCGCACATGGACGCCGAGTCGGCGACGCTGGTGATGACGGCGGTGCTGTTCTGCTTCATGCTGATCCAGCCCGCCTTCGGCGCGCTGTCGGACCGCATCGGCCGGCGCACGATGATGATCATCTTCGGCTTGCTGACGACGGTTGCCACGGTACCGCTGCTGACGGCGATCGGCCAGGCGCAGTCGCCGGTGCAGGCATTCGCCCTGGTGCTGGCCGCGCTGGTGTGCGTGAGCTTCTACACGTCGATCAGCGGCATCGTGAAGGCCGAGATGTTCCCGCCGGAGATCCGCGCGCTGGCCGTCGGGCTGTCGTACGCGATCGGCAACGCGGCCTTCGGCGGCACCGCCGAATACGTGGCCCTGCTGTTCAAGTCGCAGGGGCATGAGAGCGCCTTCTTCTGGTACGTGGCCATCATCTGCGCGATCGCGCTGGCCGCCTCGTGGATCATGCCGGACTCGCGCAAGCACGGCTACCTGAAGGCATGAGCGGCCGTTGCCGCCCGCGGGCGCGTTACGGCTGCTGTTCTTCCCGGAGCACCTTGGCCAGCCGCAGTTGGCCGAGTTCCGCATATTTGCGGCAGGCCTCCTTGTCGATGAAGGCGGCGGTGCCCAGCTGCGCCGCCTTGCCCCTGCGCTCCCACAGGCCGCTGAATTCCGGGTGGGCGGAGACGAGCACGTCGCACGGCAGCGCGGCTACCCTGGCGATCGACGCTTCGAGCTGGGCCTTTGCCTCGGGCCAGCGCCGGTCGCCGCCGTAGCGAAAGCCGTCAGAGCCAAAGGCGGTCAGGCTGTCGGCATACACCATGTTCGCGGTGCGGCCATTCTCGGTCGATTGCCACGTCCACGACAGGCCGCCCGGCGTGTGGCCCGGCGTGGCGTGGGCGGTAATCGCCAGCGGGCCGAGCGTGATCACCTCGCCGTCGCGCACTGCGCGTGTCTTCGCGACAGGGACCATATCGGACAGGCTGGCGAACTGCGGGTCCGCCGGGGCGGGCTTGCCGCTGGCCAGCACCTTCGCGCTCTTCACGCTGCCGACGACGGTGGCACCCGTCATCTCCTGCAGCGCGGCGGCGCCACCCACGTGGTCGTAATGCTCGTGCGAGGTGAGGATGTACTTGACGTCTTCGACCTTGAAACCGAGCTTGCGGATGCTGGCCGCGATGGCAGCGGGCGATTTCGGCGTGCCGGCATCGATCAGGATGTGGCCGGCGGGCGATGTGACGAGTACCGCGCTGACGCCGTGCGGGCCGACATAGTATGAATTGCCGAACAGGGCGAATGGCTCCTGCGGCGCATCCCAGTCGGCGGCGTGCGCCAGCGATGCCATGGCAAGCAAGGCGGCAGCGATGAAGGTCTTCTGCATGGTGTTCCCGTTGTTGGTGATTGGACGGGAACCATTCTAGATGCCGGCTCTGCGCCAGGCCATCGCCGCCAACCCGCGGCGCGGGCGATTCATCCCACGATGACCAGGCCGGCGTGCTGCTGCGAGTTGCGGTCGCCGCGCCGGTAGCTGCGGAAGAGATGATTGCCGGTGCCATCGCACGCGCAGCAGGTGCAGCCGCCCACGTGGTCGATCTCCTTGATGCCTCCCTCGCGCAGCTGGTAGTCGGCGACCGCGCGCAGGTCCAGGTGGCGGTGGCGCGGCAGCAGTGACCCCGCCGGGATGGCCGCGAATTGCTGCGCGAACCGCAGCGCCAGCTCCTCGCTCACCTCATAGCACGCCGCGCAGATCGTCGGCCCCACGGCCGCCACCCAGCCCTCCCCTGCCCCCAGTTCATCGAGCACGCGGGGAATGACGCCATCGGCCAGCCCGCGCCAGCCCGCGTGCACCGCCGCCACATGGCGGCCATCGCGTCGCGCCAGCAGCAGCGGCACGCAGTCGGCCGTGATGACCGAGACCGGGATGCCCGCTTGTTCCGTATGGAAGGCATCCGCCTCGCCCACGCGCTGGCGCTCTTCGACGACCCGTACCACCCGCGTGCCATGCACCTGCTTTTTTTCCGGGCGCACTTCCCAGGCCGGTTGCAGGACCCGCGGCACGAGTTCGCCCTCGCCGCCGAAGCCGTGGCGGATGGATGGAATACTGCTGAGCAATGCGCTGGTAATCACGGACGTCTCCCAAGTTTCGACCGCCGCATGATAGCGAAGAAATATTTCCAAAATTCGGGGTCAGACCCCGTTTTTGGGAAATATTTCCTGAAACCGGGGTCTGACCCCGGTTTCAGGAAATGTTGCTTGGTGTTCGTGGCGTTTGGCCAGATCGGGATGCGGATAAAAAAACGGCGGCCCGGGGTGGGGCCGCCGTGAAGGACAACGCTAGGGTTTTAGTTGCTGGCTTGGGCGGTGTTGACGGGCGTGTCCCAGCCGCCGCCGAGGGCGCGGATGAGGGCGACCGTGGTGATGGCGCGGTCGCCGCGCAGTTGCACGGCGGTGCGTTCGACGGCGGCGAGGTTGCGCTGGGCGTCCAGCAGCTCCAGGTAGCTGGAGCGGCCGGCGTCGTACAGCTTCTGCGCCAGGTCGGCCGAGCGCCGGGCGGAGACCACGGCGTCGTCGATCTGCGCCGTCTGGCCGGACAGGATGCGCAAGCCGGCCAGGTTGTCTTCCACCTCGGCGAACGCGGTCAGCACGGTCTGCCGGTACGTGCCGACCGATTCTTCCAGCACGGCTTCGCTGCGGGTGATGTTGGCCCGGTTGCGGCCGCCGTCGATGACGGGCATCGACAGCAGCGCGCCCAGCAGCCAGGAGCGGCTGGACCAGCGGAACACGTCGGCGAATGCCGGGCCCACGCCGCCGCCGTCGGCGCTGATGGTCAGCGCCGGGAACATCGCCGAGCGGGCCATGCCGATGCGGGCGTTCGACGCTTCCATCGCGCGCTGGGCGGCGGCGATGTCGGGCCGGCGTTCGAGCAGCGACGATGGCAACCCGCCCGGGATGGCCGGCAGCGCGCCGGCGTCGGCCAGCGGGTTGACGGCGGCGGCGAACGATGCCGCCGGGCGCCCCAGTAGCACGGCCAGCGCATGCTCGGCGTTGGTGCGCTGCCGCTGCAGGCCGATCGCCTCGGCGCGCGACGTGGCCAGTTCCGTCTTGGCGCGCGACAGATCGAATTCGCCGATGTCGCCCAGGTCGAAGCGGCGCTGGTTGACCTTCACGTTCTCTTCGCGCAGCCGGACCGTCTGGTCCACGGTCGCCAGTTCGGCGTCCGTGGCACGCAGGCGGAACCAGGTCTGGGCCACGTCGGCCTGCAGCGCCAGCAGCACGGAGCGGTAATTCGCTTCCACCGTTGCCGCGTCGTTGCGTGCCGCCGCCACGTTCGACGACACGCGGCCGAACAGGTCCACTTCATAGCTGGCCGTCAGCCGGGCGCTGTAGCTCGTCGACGGCGCCACGTCCGTTCCCTGCGGCAGGCCGGACTCCCGCGGCGACAGGCGGCCACGGTTCGCGCCCACGCCCACGCCGACCTGCGGAATGCGGTCCGCCTCGGCGATGCCGGCAATGGCCCGCGCCTGCTTTACGCGGGCGGCGGCAACGGCCAGGTTGGCGTTGTTGCGCGTTGCCTCGGCCATCAGTTCATTGAGGCCGGTGTCGTTGAACGCCAGCCACCATTCGCCGCGCGGCTGCTGTTCGGCCGGCTGCGCCTCCTTCCAGCGCGTACCGTCGGCGGCCACTTTCACAGCATCGGCAGACTGGGTTTCCTTGAAGGCGACTGGTACGTCGACGGCGGGCTGCTTGAATTCCGGCGCAGCGCAGGCGGTCAGGACCAGGGCCGCCACCAGCGGGGCCAGGCCCCGTGCGGTCAGTTTCGTCATCAAGTTGTTCATCCGTGGGTTCCTTCCATTTTCACCAGCGATACGCCTTCCTCGTGGACCGGCGTGTCTTTCTTTTCCATGCGCTTGGCCAGCGTGCGCAGCAGCACGTAGAACACCGGCGTGAGGAACAGGCCGAAGAACGTGACGCCCAGCATGCCGGCAAACACGGCGACACCCATCGCATGGCGCATCTCGGCGCCGGCGCCACTGGAGAACACCAGCGGCAGCACGCCCATGATGAATGCGATCGACGTCATGAGGATGGGGCGCAGACGCAGGCGGCAAGCCTCCAGTGCGGCGTCGACGACGCTGCGCCCGTGATCTTCCAGTTCCCGCGCAAATTCCACGATCAGGATCGCGTTCTTCGACGCGAGACCGACCAGCACAAAGAGCGCGATCTGGGTAAAGATGTTGTTGTCGCCACCGGTCAGCTTCACCCCCACCAGGGCGCACAGGATCGACATCGGCACGATCAGGATCACGGCCAGCGGCAGCGTCCAGCTTTCATACTGCGCGGCCAGCACGAGGAACACGAGCAGCACGCACAGCGGGAACACATAGATCATCGTGTTGCCGGCGATGATGTCCTGGTACGTCAGGTCGGTCCATTCATACGCGATGCCCTTCGGCAGCGTGTCGCGCAGGATCTCGTCCATGATCGCCTGCGCCTGGCCGGACGACACACCCGCTGCCGGGCCGCCGTTCAGGTCAGCCGCCACATAGTTGTTGTAGCGCTGCACGCGGTCCGGGCCATACGTATCCTTCACGCGCATCAGCGACGACAGCGGAATCATTTCGCCCTTGTCGTTCTTCACCTTCAGCTGCGCGATCTGTTCGGGATGCGAACGGAACTGCGCGTCGGCCTGCACGCGCACCTGGTAGGTGCGGCCGAACTGGTTGAAGTCGTTCACGTACAGCGAGCCGAGGTTGATCTGCAAGGTCTGGTAGATCGTCTGCAGGGGCACGCCCAGCTGCTTGGCTTTCACGCGATCGACGTCGGCGAACAGTTGCGGCACGTTGATCTGGTAGCCGGAGAACACGCCCTGCAGCCGCGGTTCCTGCGCCGCCTTGGCCTGCACGGCCTGCACCGCCTTGAACAGCTCGTCGTAGCCCAGGTTGCCCCGGTCTTCGATCATCAGCTTGAAGCCACCCGTGGTACCCAGGCCGTTGACCGGCGGCGGCGGCAGCACCATCACGAACGCGTCCTGCACGGCGCCCATGCGCTTGTTCATCTCGCCGGCGATTGCCTCCGCGGACAGCGACTTGTCCTTGCGCTTGTCGAACGGCTCCAGTCCCAGGAACACGATGCCCGCATTCGGTGCGTTCGTGAAGCCGTTGATCGACAGGCCCGGGAACGAGATCGAGTTTTCCACGCCGGGGATGTCTTCCGCGATCTTCGACATCTTGCGGATCACCTCATCGGTACGGTCCAGCGACGCGGCATCCGGCAGTTGGGCAAAGCCGATCAGGTACTGCTTGTCCTGCGCCGGCACGAAGCCCGGCGGTACGGCCTTGAACATGAACAGGCCGGCGGCACCCAGCAGCGCATACACGACCAGCGATGCACCCTTGTGACGCAGCACACCCTTCACGCCATTCTCGTACTTGTGGGCAGACTTGTTGAAGAACTTGTTGAACACGCGGAAGAAGCCGCCAAACACCTTGTCCATGCCGCGCGTCAGCACGTCCTTCGGTTCATGGTGGCCCTTCAGCAGCGCGGCGGACAATGCCGGCGCCAGCGTCAGCGACGAGAACGCGGAGATCACGGTCGAGATGGCGATGGTCAGCGCGAACTGGCGGTAGAACTGGCCCGTCAGGCCGGACACGAACGCGATCGGCACGAACACGGCGCACAGCACCAGCGCGATCGCAATGATGGGACCGGACACTTCCTTCATCGCCTGGATCGTCGCATCGCGCGGCGTCAGGCCGTTCTCGATGTTGCGCTCGACGTTTTCCACCACCACGATCGCATCGTCGACCACGATGCCGATCGCCAGCACGAGGCCGAACAGCGACAGCGTGTTGATCGAGAAGCCGAACATCATCATCACGGCGAAGGTACCCACCACCGAGACCGGCACGGCCAACAGCGGAATGATGGAGGCGCGCCACGTCTGCAGGAAGATGATCACCACCAGGGCAACCAGGATCACCGCTTCGATCAGCGTGTGGATCACGGAGTCGATCGACTCGCGCACGAATTGGGTCGGGTCGTACACGATGCTGTATTCGACGCCTTCCGGGAAATCTTTCGACAGCCGTTCCATCGTTGCCCGCACGTCCGTGGACAGCTGCAGCGCGTTGGCGTTGGGGGCTTCGAAGATGGGAATCGCGACCGCCGACTTGTTGTTCAGCAGCGAGCGCAACGCATAGGAGTTCGAGCCCATTTCAAGGCGTGCCAGGTCAGACAGGCGCGTCACGGCGCCGTCGGTATTGGTCTTGACGACGATGTCGCCGAATTCCTCGACCGTCGACAGGCGGCCCTGCGTCTTGACGGTGAGCTGGAAGTCGGCATCCTTCGACGGCCCCTGGCCGATGACGCCGGCCGCCACCTGCACGTTCTGCTCGCGGACCGCATCGACGACGTCGCCCGCGGTCAGGCCGCGCGCCGCCACCTTTTGCGGATCGAGCCAGATGCGCATCGCATAATCGCCGGAACCGAACAGCTGCACGTCGCCCATGCCGTTGATGCGGGCCAGCTGGTCCTTGATGTTGAGCACCGCGTAATTGCGCAGGTACAGGTCGTCGTAACGGCCGTCCGGCGAATTCAGGTGGACCACCATCGTCAGGTTCGGCGACGACTTCACGGTGGTCACGCCGATCTGGCGCACCTCTTCGGGCAGGCGCGGCAGCGCACGCTGCACGCGGTTCTGCACGGCCGTCTCGGCCTGCTCGACGTTGGTGCCGATCGCGAAGGTGACGGTCAGCTGCAGGGCGCCGTCGCTGGTGTTCTGCGACGACATGTACAGCATGTTTTCAACGCCGTTGATCTGTTCCTCGAGTGGCGCGGCCACCGTTTCGGCGATGATCTTCGGATCCGCGCCCGGATACTGGGCACGCACCACGACGGAAGGCGGCACCACGTCCGGGTATTCGGAGATGGGCAGCTTGAAAATGGAAATCAGGCCGGCGACGAACACGATGATCGACAGCACGGCCGCGAAGATCGGTTTGTCGACGAAAAAGCGTGAGAAGTTCATGGCTATTCCTTGTTCTTGTGCGAGGGTCGTCGCTTACAGCGCGGCGACGTCGGCGCCCTTCTTGTTTTCCTGCGGCTTGGCAGCCACCGTGGCATCCATCGGCACGATCTGTGGCGACACGGGCGCACCCGGGCGCACGCGCTGCAGGCCGTTGACGACGATCTTTTCGTTGGCTTTCAGGCCTTCCTTCACCACGCGCAGGCCATCGTAGGTGGGGCCCAGCTTCACGGCGCGGTATTCGGCCTTGTTGTCGGCGCCGACCACGAACACGAACTTGCGGTTCTGGTCCGTGCCCACAGCGCGGTCGTTGATCAGCACCGCGTTGCTGGCCGCGTTGCCGCCGCCCAGCTGTACGCGGGCGAACAGGCCTGGCACCAGGGCGCGGTCCTTGTTGTCGAACGTGGCGCGCATGCGCACGGAGCCCGTTTGCGTGTCGAGCTGGTTGTCGACGAATTCCAGCTTGCCCTCGTGCGGGAAGCCCTCCTCGTTGGCCAGCCCCACCTTCACCACGACCGGCTCACCCTTGTGGTTCTGCGTGCCCACGCGCAGGTAGGTGTCTTCGTCGCCATCGAAGCTTGCATAGATCTTGTCGAGCGAGACGACGGAGGTCAACACCGCCGACGCATCCACCAGGTTGCCCAATGTGATCTCGGCTTTCGAGACGCGGCCGTTGATCGGCGACGTGACCTTCGTGTAGGACAGGTTCAGCTTTGCCGCGGCATACTGGGCCTGGGCTGCGCGGGCAGCGGCCTCCAGTTCCTTCTGGCCGGAGGCGCGCTCGTCGAACTCGCGCTGCGCAATGGCCTTGTCGGCCAGCAGCTTCTCGGCGCGGGTCAGTTCCAGGCGGGCGAGTTCGGCACGGGCGCGCGCCGAGTTGGCCGCCGCTTCGGCGCGGTCGGCCTCGGCCTGGTACGGACGGGGGTCGATCACGAACAGCACGTCACCCTTCTTCACTTCGCTGCCCGGCTTGAAGTTCACCTCGGTGATGAAGCCGGAGACGCGCGAGCGGATGTCCACATGGTCGATCGCCTCGAGACGGCCGGAAAACTCCTGCGTTTCCGTGATCTGCCTTTCAATGACGAGCGCTGCGGAAATGGGTGGACCGCCGGCAGCCGGCGCGGCTGCCTCGGCAGCCTTGCCATTGGCATCGTCGCAACCGGCGAGCGTGACGGCAACGCCGGCGGCAGCCAGTGCCATGACGATCTTGGCCAGTGCCGGTCGCGTCCATGCTGACATTGGATTCGTGTTTTTCATTCTTAACCCCTTTTTGTATGAAAAATAGTAATAACCTAGCGTTGCCGGTTTTCACTCGCCTAGTTCGAGAGAAAAAGCGGTCCCACCACGCCTCATGGGCGCTTTTACTTTTGGTTACAGGAAATTGGTCGTTCGACTATATCGCCAGCCGACGATAAGTAAACGTTTTTATTTATTTATACGTCAGGCTGGTGGGTCTCCGTCCCATCGACGCCGCGGATGAACGCGGCAATTTCAGTCAATGCAAACACACAGGCACAATCGTTGCGCCCACCGGGTTGTTCGAGCGGCGCGGGGGCAGGCGTTTCACCGTGGTGGTGATGCCGCACTTGATGAGTTTTGCCCCGTATTGTTCAGCTTCGTCACGTAATGGGTCGTCCTCGGCGGACAGGATCAGTGCCGGCGGCAGGTTCTTCAGGCGCGACGATTGCAGCGGCGACGCATACGGATGGCTGCGGTCGGCCGCATTCGGCAGGTAGCCCCGATAACCGGCCGCGCACGTATCGGCCACCTTGTCGATGACGGCCGCCTTGTCGCGGCACACCGGCACTTCGCGCATCGAGCACGTGGACAGCGCCGGATCGAGCATCGGCATGATGAGAACCTGGCCGGCCAGCGGCGGCCCGCCGCGGTCGCGCGACATCAGCGATACAACGGCCGCCAGGTTGGCGCCGGCTTCGATGCCGGCCACGACGAGGCGCTTGCCGTTCCACGACAGCTTCGACTTGTTTTTCTTGGCCCACAGCAGGAGCGCATGTGCATCCTCGACGGCGGCGGGAAAAGGCTTCACGGAGGCCAGCGTGTAGCCGGCCGACAGCGCCACCTGGCTGCGGTCGCCGCTCACGAGGTGCGAGAGAAAATCGTCCGCCTCGTCGATGGAGCCGCCCACGAAGCCGCCGCCATGGAAGAACACGACGAGCGTTTCACGTTTCGCGCCGGGGGCGCCGGCCAGGTAAAGCCGTGCCGGCAGCAGCCCTTCGGCGCCCTGCACCTCCAGGTCGCGCAGCACGAGGTCGTCCGCCACGGGCGCGACTTGCTGCATTGCGTTCTGCTGCGAGCCCTTCATCGGGATGCTCCGCGCGGTGCCTCGGCCAGCAGCGGATCCTGCGCGGAAGCACGCACTTCCACCATCAGCGCATGCAGGCCGCGCGCCTCGGTGCCCGCCGCCTGCGAATAGGCGTCCGTGCTGACGATGCCGACCATGGCCAGCGCATACAGCGCCAGGGCCACGATGATGAGAAGGTTGCGAAGTTCCATGATTGCTTTCCTTGCTGAGGCTGCCATTGGCAGCGTTTCTATGATGCAGTGCAGTAATCATAGACTTGATCTACAATCTGATAAATACGGCAATGACGAATTGATTGTTCATAGATCCGAACAATGACAGCTTCGTGACGGAACAGCACTCCGGATCTTGCCGTGCAATGTCGAGGCACTGGCGGAGGGTGGAATGAACAAACTACAGGCGATGGAAGTTTTCGTGCAGGTCGTGGATGCAGGCGGCTTTTCGCGGGCAGCCGACTTGATGCAGCTGCCGAAGGCCACCGT
Organism: Pseudoduganella lutea; assembly: GCF_004209755.1. Classification (NCBI taxonomy): domain Bacteria; kingdom Pseudomonadati; phylum Pseudomonadota; class Betaproteobacteria; order Burkholderiales; family Oxalobacteraceae; genus Pseudoduganella; species Pseudoduganella lutea. The sequence goes on from NZ_CP035913.1 coordinate 10,070, forward strand.
TTCAACGCTGATCCAGCAGCTCGAAACGTCACTTTCAGTTAAGTTGCTGCACCGGACCACGCGCCAGGTCAGCGTGACGGCCGATGGCGCCGCTTATTACGAGCGCTGCCTGCGCATCCTGTCCGACGTGAAGGACGCCGAGGAGTCGCTGTCGCGCACCCGCCTGTCGCCGAGCGGTCGGCTGCGGGTGGAATCGCCGACCGGCCTGGCCGGCGAGGTCCTCGTGCCCGCCCTGCCCGCGTTCTTCGAACGCTACCCGGACATCCAGCTGGAACTGGGCAGCTCGGACCGCCCCGTGGACCTGATCGAGGAAGGTGTCGATTGCGCCGTGCGCGGCGGCGCGTTGGGCGACTCCACGCTGATCGCGCGGCGCATCGGCATCGTCAACTTCGTCACCTGCGCGGCGCCATCGTACATCGCGAAATACGGCACGCCGCAGCACCCGCGCGACCTGGAACGGCACCGCTGCGTGAACTATTTTTCCGCCAAGACCGGCAAGATCTACGACTGGGATTTCACGAAGGATGGCGAGCGCATCCAGGTACCGATGCCCGGCGTGATCGCGTTGAACGACTCGAACGCCTATGTGCAGGCGGGGCTGGCCGGCCTGGGCGTCATCCAGATGACCGATTACCTCCTGCTGCAGCACGTGCGCGATGGCCGCATGGTGCAGGTGCTTCCCGAGTGGACCACCGACGCGCTGCCGATCCACATCGTCTACCCGCAGAACCGCCACCTGTCCGCGAAGGTGCGCGTGTTCGTCGAATGGGTCGCCGAACTGTTTGCCAACCACCCGGGCATGCGCCTGCGCACGCCCCCTCATTCCTTACCGGAGGCTGCTTGAATCCCACCCACCACATTGTTTTCCTCGACCGCGACAGCGTGATCGCCAACGTGCGACGCCCCGCCTTCGACCACACGTGGACCGAGTACCCCGCGACGAGCGCCGGCGAAGCCGCCGCGCGGCTGGCGCAGGCCACCATTGCGATCACGAACAAGGTGCCCTTGCGCGCGGACACGCTGGCGCGGCTGCCGAACCTGAAGATGATCGCGGTCGCCGCCACCGGTACCGACATCGTCGACCTGCCGGCCGCCCGCGAACGCGGCATCGTGGTCTCGAACATCCGCGACTACGCCTATGCGGCGGTGCCCGAACACACGTTCGCGCTGATCCTTGCACTACGCCGCAACCTGCTGGCCTACCGCGCCGACGTAGAGGCGGGCAAATGGCAGGCGGCGCCGCGCTTCTGCCTGTTCGACCACCCGATCCGCGACCTGCACGGCAGCCGCCTCGGGCTGTTCGGCTACGGGGCGCTGGGCCGCAAGGTGGCGCAGATCGGCAGGGCGTTCGGCATGGAGATCGCCGTGCACACGCGCACGCCGGTGCCGGACGCCGACGTGGTCAATGTCGGCTTCGACGAATTGCTGGCAACGTCCGACGTGCTGTCGCTGCATGCGCCGCTGTCGGACGCGACACGTAACATCATCGGCGCGGCGGAACTGGCGCGCATGAAGCCGACGGCGCTGCTGGTCAATACGGCACGTGGCGGCCTTGTCGATGAAGCGGCGCTGGCCGATGCGCTGCGCCGTGGCGTGATCGCCGGCGCCGGCTTCGACGTGCTCACGCAGGAGCCGCCCCCGGCCGATCATCCGCTGCTCCACCTGCGGCTGCCGAATTTCATCCTCACCCCCACAACGCGTGGGCCAGCCATGAAGCGATGCAGGGACTCGCCGACCAGCTGATCGGCAATATCGAAGCCTTCGTGCATGGCGCACCGGTCAATCGGGTGGGATGATCACGCGCTGGCGGCTTGCGTATCGATAGTAAATCGCAGGAATATCCGGGCGAGCCAAGACCGATTGCGAAGTTGCATTTTATGCATTTATCCCATATTTTTCCTTATAATAGGGATCTTTCATTCGATATTCCGGCCATGAGCTTGCGTACCAGCGCCTTACTCTCCCTTTCGATTGCCGCCGTATTATCTTTCCCACTCGCCCAGGCGCATGGCGCGCCGGCGTCGAAGGCCACCACGGCGGTGGCTTCCACCTTCAATCCCGACAGCGTGCCGGTCAGCACCCGGCCGCTGCCGGCCTTTCCGTACCTCGACTGGCCGGAAAAGCTGCAGGAACGCGAACGCCGCGGCAAGACTGAGGATTTCGACCGCGCGTGGTTCGTCGCCGGTAATGCACGGCATGCGGCGGAGGGCCGCGTGTCGCGCCGCTCGTATTATCTGTCGCACGCCGGGCTATCCCAGCTGGCCGCCGTGCGCAATTACGAGCAGGCGCTGAAGGAACTGGGCGCCGTGCGCATCGATACGGTCAAGCCGTACAGCAAGGATTTCCCGGCCGAGGATGCCCCGGAGCGGAACCGCTTCATCCAGAAGGAATTTGGCATCTATGGAAAAAGCGCCGATTATTCGACGTGGCTGCTGCGCACGCCGGAAAAGCGGATCTGGTTCGGCCTGACGGTCACCAGCCAGCAGGTCAGACTGACCACCCTCGAAGAAAAGCCGATGGAACGGTCGATCGCGCTGACCAAAGCCGATGAAATGAAGGCTGCGCTCGACAAGCAGGGTTTCATTGCGCTGTACATCAATTTCGACACCGACAAGGCGGCGCTGCGCGACGATGGCAAGCCCGCCGTCGATGAAATCGCCCGCCTGCTGAAGAACAATCCCGGCCTGAAGATTGCCGTCGAAGGCCACACCGACAACAGCGGCGATGCAAAACGCAACAAGGCGCTGTCCGAGCAGCGTGCCGCGACGATCGTGACTGCGCTGAAAGGCGCCGGCATCGAGGCCGCGCGATTGAAATCGGCCGGCTTCGGCGCCGACAAGCCGATCGCCGACAACCGTACCGAAGATGGCCGCGCGCGCAACCGCCGCGTGGAGCTCGTTAAACTCTGATCAGCAAGGACTCTACATGAATCACCGCTACTGGATCGCCGCGCCGCTGCTGGCAGCCGCGTTTACCGCCTCGGCGGCGCCGCAGGTCACCGACCTGGACAAGCTGCAATTCAACACCGTGCAGCAGAAGAAGAACGTGACCGTCAACATCCTGAATGCGGCGATCGGCGATATCGGCAACACGGGCGGCCTGAATGGCCTGCAAGGCGCCACCACCGACTTCCAGGACAAGCGCCTGCCCCTCTACGTACTGTTCGCGCCGTCCGTCGACGAGGCGCAATACGAACACCTGGCCGAGAAGCAGGGCCGCATCGAAGGCAGCCTGCAATGCGCCCTGGTGCGCATCGGCAGCAGCCCGCAGTTCCCGCTCATCAAGATGGGCGTGCTGGCCCAGGATTGCACCGTCAAGAAACTGCAGTAGCGGGTCAACCCGCCGGTGGGATGAAATGCCCGGCCGGCGGGTTCGCCGGCCGTGTGTTCCGTGCCGCTCCGCCCCTACAATGCTTCCGACCATTCACCATCGGGAGCCCCATGGACACCACCCGCCGTACCTTGCTGGCCGCTGCCGCGGCCCTTCCCTTCCTTTCGCTGCAGGCGCGCGCCGCGGATGCCGGCTTTGCCGCCATCGAGCGTGACCTGAAAGGCCGCCTCGGCGTGGCCGCCATCGACACCGCCACCGGCAAGATCGTCGGCAACCGGCTCGACGAACGCTTCCCCATGTGCAGCACGTTCAAGGCCATCCTCGCCGCGCAGGCACTGCACCGCGCTGCGCGCGAACCGGGCTTCCTGGAACGGCGGCTGCGCTACGCCAGGGCCGACCTGGTCAGCCATTCGCCCGTCACGGGCAAGCATGTCGACACGGGCATGACGGTGGCCGAGCTGTGCGCCGCCACCGTGCAGTACAGCGACAACACGGCCGCCAACACGCTGATGAAGGAACTGGGCGGGCCAGCGGGCCTGACGGCTTTTGCGCGCGGGCTCGGCGACGAGGCCTTCCGGCTGGACCGCTGGGAACTGGCGCTCAACAGCGCCATCCCCGGCGACGAGCGCGATACGACGACGCCGCTGGCGATGGCACGCACGCTGCAAAAGCTGGTGGTGGGCACGGCACTGCCGGCACCGCAGCGCCAGCAGCTGAAGGACTGGCTGCTGGGCAATACCACCGGCGGCAACCGGCTCCGTGCCGCGGTGCCGGCGGCCTGGCAGGTGGGCGACAAGACCGGCACGGGCACCTATGGCGTCACCAACGATATCGGCATCGTCTATCCGCCGGGCCGCGCGCCGCTGGTGGTGGTGGTCTTCACGCACCGGGATGACAAGGAAGCCGACGCGCGCGAAGACGTGGTGGCCGATGCCGCGCGGGCGGCGATCCGGGCGGTGGGCTAAACCCGGCATTGAAGCGATGGCGCGCGGGCTGCGGTCGCGCGCCGCAAATGTGCAAACACCTGTGCGCAATCCGGACAGCCAAAGAAAAAGGGACCGGATTGCTCCGGTCCCTTTTTCATTTTCTGGTGCGGCTGGCAGGAATCGAACCCACGACCCCTTGGTTCGTAGCCAAGTACTCTATCCAGCTGAGCTACAGCCGCAAAACTTTCATCACCCGGAAAGCTTCCGGGGTACTGCTGACGACGGTAAACAAAGACCGGATCGCTCCGGTCCTCTTATTTCTGGTGCGGCTGGCAGGAATCGAACCCACGACCCCTTGGTTCGTAGCCAAGTACTCTATCCAGCTGAGCTACAGCCGCAAAACTTTCCGAAGAACTCAACCATAAGCAAGGCGACCCTTGCCGACATTGACTTCCCTTGCTGCACGACGGGCTTCCACCCATCGGTAAAACTGGTGCGGCTGGCAGGAATCGAACCCACGACCCCTTGGTTCGTAGCCAAGTACTCTATCCAGCTGAGCTACAGCCGCAAAAAACATGTCACAGACACTGTATAACAACCGGCGCCACGTCAAGCGCACGTCTGCTGTGTACTGCTTGCTACGTATTTCTTACTACTTACTGCGCGCTGCTTGCCACGCGCTACCGCCAACCTTCCGGCATGCGGCATGAAATCTGGTGCGGCTGGCAGGAATCGAACCCACGACCCCTTGGTTCGTAGCCAAGTACTCTATCCAGCTGAGCTACAGCCGCAATCAACTGCGTTCGGCATTTTACAGTATTGATTACGGTTTGGAAAGCTTGATATTTCATCTCGTTTTCCGCTCCGGCGATACTGTCTTCCACCGCCCTTCGCGGTGTTCGTTGCGAAGGAGGCAGGATTATAGGGACAAGTGCCCTGCTTGTCCAGCGCCGAAGTGCATCCGCCGCCGCCGCCCGTTTGGTGTAGCATGCAAGCACCCTTCTATACACAACATAACATTGGAGACCCTGGCATGAATGTGCCCGCCATGAACAGCCTGTCCGCGCTCGAAGTCGACTGGTCGCGCACCGACGTGGGCCACCCCGATGGCTGGCCGCCGGCATTGCGCGTGGCCGTGGATCTCATGCTGAACTCGCCCCTGCCGTCCCTGATCATGTGGGGGCGGCAGCAGGTCATGCTGCTCAATGGCGCCTACACGGCACTGTCCGGCCTGCCCACGCAGCCGCCTGGCGGCCGCATCCCGGCGATGCAGCCTTCGGCGTGGAGCTGGAACGCGGCCGCGCTGGAGCGGGCCTGGCAGGGCGAATCGCTGGTGTTCCCTGGCCAGACCCTGCAGATGTGGCGCGCCGACGGTGTCAGCGAACAGCGCTTCGACCTTTACTACACGCCGCTGCGCGATGGCGACGGCGCGGTGCTGGGCATCGTGTGCACACTGGCGCCACCCAGCGCGATGGCCGCCCCGGTCGCCGCGCGTGCGCTGAAGATGCTGGTGGTCGAGGACAATCTCGACGCCCAGTATCTCGTCTGCGAAATGCTGCGGGCGATGGGTCACGAGGTCGACGCGGCCGCCGATGGCGAGCGCGCGCTGCAGCACCTGGAGAGCACCGCCTACGATGTGCTGTTCACCGACGTGAGCCTGCCCGGTATTTCCGGCGTCGAGGTGGCGCGCCGCGCCGTGGCCCGGTGGCCGCGGCTGCACGTGATCTTCGCGTCCGGCTACAGCGGCACGCTGACGCAGCAGCTCGACTTCCCCGCCGAAGCGATCCAGAAGCCATACGATATCGAACAACTGCAAGCCCTCCTGGACCGGATTCCGCGCACCTGATGGATCGTGCCGTTCAGTCAACGGTGCGGGCGTGGCGCGCCGCGCAGCGCTACAATCCGCAGCGGCAGCCGCACCGGCAGCCGGCAAAACCAATCGTCCTGAACCGTCATCAATGATTCTTTCCAACGGGGCCATCCCTCCTGAAGCAGACCCGCTGCGCGCCATGCTGGAAGCAAGGGAAGAGTTGCGCCGTGCGCGTGCCTGGTCGGGCGAGGTGCTGGACAGTATTGCCGACGGCCTGGCCATCGTGGACGAGGCCTGGACGATCACCTGGATCAATGCGCGTGCCGCCGGCCTGCTGGGCCACGAAGGCACCGACCACGACAGCGCCGCCGGCCTCGCCGGGCGCGGGCTGTGGCAGGCCTTTCCCGCCCTGGCCGGCAGCGCGCTCGAGGCACGGCTGCGCCAGGCCATGGCCGACCGCACGGCCACCAGCTTCGAGCTGTTCCATGCGCCGGGCCAGCGCTGGCTCGAAGTGCGGACCCGCCCTTCGGCCCAGGGCCTGACCTGCATGCTGCTCGATATCGACGCGCGCAAGCGCGATGAACGGGCGCTGCGCGAAAACAGCAACCGGCTGCAGGTGGCGATGGCGGCGGGCCGGCTCGGCGAATGGACGTGGGACGCCGCCACCGACGTCGTCACGCTGGGCCGCCGCGCCGCCGAGATCTTCGACCTGCCGGAAGGCACGCCGATCGCGTGGCACGCGCTGCAGGAACGCATCGCGCCGGAAGACCGCGCCGCGGCGCGCCAGGTGTTTGTCGACGCCTACATCGCGCACCGCGACTTCGACATCGAATGCCGCATCCAGGCCCGCGGTGGCGATGGCGGTGAGGGTGGCGAACGGCGCTGGCTGTCCGTCGTCGGCCATGGCAACTACGACGACGGCGACCGCCTGCTCGGCATGACGGGCATGGTGCAGGACATCAGCGCGCGCCGCGCCGCCGAGGAAGCGCTGAAGGACAGCGAAGCGCAATTGCGCGCCCTGGCCGATTCGATCCCGCAGCTGGCCTGGATCGCCCACCATGATGGCCGCATGACATGGTACAACCGGCGCTGGTTCGAGTACACGGGCCTGACGAGCGATGACCTGCGCGGCGAGGGCTGGGGCCAGGTCTACGACCCCGAGTGCATCCCGGCGATGACGCAGCACTGGAAGAATGCGATCGACTCGGGCCAGCCGTTCGAGATGGAATTTCCGATCCGCGGCGCCGATGGCCAGTACCGCTGGTTCCTGACCCGTGCCAACCCGGTGCGCGACGGCGAGGGCCGCACGCTGCGCTGGTTCGGCACGAGTACCGACGTCGACCAGGTCAAGCGCGCCCAGGAAGCGCTGCGCGACGAGACGGCCGTGCTCGAACTGCTGAACAGCACCGGCAATGCGCTGTCGCGGCACCGCGACCTGCAGCCGCTGCTGCAGGAAGTGACGGACGCGGCCACGCGGATCAGCGGCGCCCGCTTCGGCGCGTTCTTCTATGACAAGAATCGGGAAAGTGCGCGCGACGATGCACACGCCCCCGCGCCCGCTGGCGACCCGGGGCAGCACAGTGGCGACGACGTGATGACGCCCTATACACTGGCGGGCCGGCCACCGTCGCCCTTCGGCGAACTGGCGCGCACGCACGCCGCGGCCCTGTTCGGCGACACGCTGCGCGGCAGCACGATCACCCGCTGCAGCGACCTGCTGCGCCAGCCCGGCTGCGCACCCGCGCTGCCGGCCGGGCACGTCGGCGCGCTGCGCAGCTACCTGGCCGCGCCGGTGATGTCGCGCGATGGCAGCGTCATCGGCACGCTGCTGTTCGGCCATCCGGAACCGGGCATGTTCAGCGAGCGCACCGAGCGCATCATCGGCGGCATCGCAGCCCAGGCCGGCGTGGCGATCGACAATGCGCGGCTGAACGAAGCGGCACGCCGCGCCGCCGAGGAGCGCATCGCCCTGCTCGACAGCGAACGCAACGCACGCGCCGAGGCGGAACGCACGAGCCAGATGAAGGATGAATTCCTCGCCACGCTGTCGCACGAGCTGCGCACACCGCTCACGGCGATCCTCGGCTGGTCGCAGATCCTGCGGCGCGGCGGGCGCGGCGAGGCCGACATGGAAAAAGGCTTGCAGACGATCGAGCGCAACGCGCGGGCGCAGGCCCAGCTGATCGAAGACCTGCTCGACATGAGCCGCATCATGTCCGGCAAGGTGCTGCTCGATATCGAAGCCGTGGCGCCGGCGACGGTCATCGATGCGGCCATCGAAACCGTGCGCCCTGCTGCCGCGGCCCGGCATATCCGCATCGAACGCGACTTCGGGCCGTGCGGCATGGTGGCGGCCGACGCGGGCCGCCTGCAGCAGGTGGTGTGGAACCTGCTGTCGAACGCGATCAAGTTCACGCCGCAGGATGGCAGCGTGCGCGTGAGCGTGCGCGAGGCCGGCGGGCAGGCGGAAATCGTCGTGGCGGATACCGGCATCGGCATCGGTGGCGGCTTCCTGGCCCATGTGTTCGAGCATTTCCGCCAGGCCGACGCCTCCTCCACCCGCCGGCATGGCGGGCTGGGCCTGGGGCTGTCGATCGTCAAGCACCTGGTCGAACAGCATGGCGGCACCGTGGTGGCGGACAGCGCCGGCGAGGGCCGGGGCGCCACGTTCACCGTGCGACTGCCGCTGGCGGCCCGCGTACCCGGTGCCGAGCGCCCTCCCCGCCCGGCCCTGCCCGATGGCGAACCGCGCATGGCCGTCGCCGACGACTTGCGCGACCTGGGTGGCTTGCGTGTGCTGATCGTGGACGACGAGCCGGACACGCGCGACCTGATCAAGCGGGTGCTGTCCGACTGCAATGCCGAGGTTGTCACCGCCGACAGCGCGCCCGCCGCGCTGTCCTTGCTGCCGCGCTGGCAGCCGGACCTGCTGCTGTCCGATATCGGCATGCCGGAAATGGATGGCTTCGAGCTGCTGGCCCAGGTGCGTGCACTGGGGCCGGAAGCCGGCGGCAACGTGCCCGCCATCGCGCTGACGGCCTTCGCACGGGCGGAAGACCGGTTGCGCACCCTTGCCGCCGGCTTCTCCGATCACATCGCGAAACCCGTCGAGGCACCCGAACTGGTTGCCGCCGTCGCCCTGGCTGCCGCCCGGCGCCGTGTTCATCCGGGCTGATCCATATCTGTTTTTCGCATATACATTACTGAAGTGTGCGCATGCGACACGTTTGCGTAAGAAAATACTCGATGCGTATTAATTAATTTATAATCGGAAAAATGTGTCCTACTGCATGACGCGGCAATGTCCTACAAGAAACTTGTCAGTGGTTTGCTACACTAAATATGCTGAAAATTCTTCATCAGGATAAGAATTTTCCTTTACGTGCGCCGCAGCAAATTCTTCGGCGCTACACTGAGTATTCCGCTCCGGCCCTGAATCCGCTGGAGCACAGTATTGCGAGACCAATTATGCCCAGCCCGGATGAGATCCTGAATGCCAAGATTCTGGTCGTTGACGACTGTGCCGACAACGTCGATCTCATGCTCGAGATCCTGCGTGAAGCCGGTTATGCGAACGTCACGGCCACCATGCTGCCCGACCAGGTTTGCGCCCTGCACCGGCAGCATAACTACGATCTGATCCTGCTGGACCTGCAGATGCCCGGCTTGAACGGATTCCAGGTCATGAAGGGCCTGAAGGAAATCGAGCAGGAAGGCTATCTCCCCGTGCTGGCACTGACGGCGCAGCCGAGTTTCAAGATCGCCGCGCTCGAAGCCGGTGCACGCGATTTCATCAGCAAGCCGTTCGACCTGCTCGAAGTGCACAAGCGCATCCATAACATGCTGGAAGTGCGGCTGCTGTACAAGGAACTGGCACAGTACAGCAAGCGCCAGCAGGAGCTGGCACTGCACGACCCGCTGACGGGCCTGCCCAACCGGCGCCTGCTGGAAGACCGCATCGAAACCGTGTTCCAGCACGCGCTGCGCAACCAGCGCAAGGCGGCCGTGATGTACCTGGACCTCGATGGCTTCAAGCCCATCAACGATACCCATGGCCACGCGTATGGCGACGAGATCCTGAAGCTGGTGGCCCAACGGCTGGTCGGCTCGTCACGCAAGGAAGATACCGTCGCACGCGTGGGCGGCGACGAATTCGTGATTGTCCTGGGCGACGTGAGCGGCCTGAACGATGCGCGGGAGCCGGCCTCGAAGCTGATCGAAGTGGTGTCCGAACCCTATGTGGTCAATGGCGTCACGCTGCGGCTGTCCACGTCGATCGGTATCGCGCTGTTCCCCGATGATGCCGACTCCGTGGGCGACCTGATCCATGCAGCCGACAACGCCCTGTACGACGCCAAGCGTTCCGGCAAGAACCGCTTCTGCTCGGCGCCGGGCAGCACGGCCCTGGCCGCGGCCGCCGCGGCGGCGATGCCGCATCAGCTCAAGGGCGTGGCAACGACCGTCTGAACGCGAACCTGGCTGTCCAGAAAACAATGCCGGCCACCTGTCTGAGAACAGGTGGCCGGCATTGATGTGCCCACTGCGGTGGGCACTGCAGTGAGCAATCCAATGAGCACTGCAGCTTGGATTGCGGCCCGCGTGGGGCCGCCGATATTACCGCGCCGCCTGCTTTTCCTTGCCCGTGGCCGTGCATTCGTCGACCTTGTTGGCATGCTGGTGATCGGAATGGGCATCGACCTTGTCCGGCGAGACTTCGATACGGGTGATGCCGGCATCGACCGAGATCGGATCGCTGGCCGGGAAGGTCATTTCGACGGCATCGTCGAGTAGCTCTTCCTTGGCCTTTTCCTGGGGCAGCATCTGCTCCTCGGCGGCCAGCGTGGCAATGGCGGAAGCCCATTTGATGAAGTTCAGGTTCGCCAGTTCCCGCACGGTCGTCACACCAAACGCCTGCTGCAGGGCTTGTGCGCCCTCTTCACCGACACCGTTCAGTGCGCTGACCGGCGCATCGGCCAGTTCGCGAAAACATTTACCCAGATAATCCTTACCCACCACGGTATCGACATTCATGATCGTATCCTTTCGTTTTGATTGCTCGTTCAATGCTTTCACTATTGCATGACCGCCCTTCCATGTATGTGCGCAATCGAACAATCCGGCTTGCGTTCTGTTGCACACTGGACTTTTGACAGCGCCAGTGCCTGTTGTTATGATCGATCAGATGTTTGTCTTACAGAATTGTTTTCAGCAGCGCATCCAACGACAAGTGCCCGTGGCCAAAGTAGACAAACCAAAGATCCTTGTCGTCAACGACGACGCGAACAGCCTGTTTGCGCTCACGAGCTTGCTGGACCAGTGGGCGGAGCAGGAATCGTATGAGGTGATCGCCGCTCGAAGCGGCGAAGAGGCATTGCGGCAGGTCCTCATGCATGATTTCGCCGTCATCCTGCTGGACGTGAACATGCCTGGCATGGATGGCTTCGAGACCGCCGAGGCGATCCACCAGCGCGTCCGCTCGGCCAACATCCCGATCATCTTCATCACGGCCTTCGTGGCGGACGAGCTCGATCGCCTTAAGGCTTACCAGAAAGGCGCGGCCGACTTCCTGTTTACGCCGGTGATCCCGCAGATCCTGCATGCGAAGATTTCCGTGTTCGTGGCGCTGGCGATGAAGAATGAGGAATTGAAGAAGCAGGCCCGCCAGCTGAGCCAGCGCACCAATGACCTCATCAGCAGCAACAAGCGGCTGCTGCAGGAGATCGAAGAGCGCAAGGTGGCCGAGCGGCAAAATCACGCCAAGGACGAGTTCTTGGCCATGCTCGGGCACGAACTGCGCAATCCGCTATCGGCGATCAGCAGCGCCGCCTCGCTGCTCGGCCTGCCCGCGGTGACGGCCGACGCGGCGGTGCGCGCCAAGAAGATCATCCAGCGCCAGAGCCAGCATCTGGGCCGCATCGTCGATGACCTGCTCGACCTGTCTCGCGCGATGTCCGGCAAGATCCTGCTGAACCGTGCGCCGGTCGACGTGGCGGCACTGATCCGGAACTGCCTGGAGACTTATCGCACCACGGGCCGCACGGCCGACTACGACGTGCACGTGGAACTGGAGAGCGGCTGGGTCGACGGCGACGTGACGCGGCTGGAGCAGATCTTTTCGAACCTGCTCGACAACGCGCTGAAATACACCCCGCCCGGCGGCACGATCGATATCCTGCTGGAAGCGGACGAGGAAGATGTCGTGCTGACCGTACACGACAGCGGCGTAGGCATCGCGGCCGAGTTGCTGCCGCACGTATTCGACGTGTTCGTGCAGGGCACGAGCACGCTGGACCGGGCCCAGGGCGGGCTCGGCATCGGCCTGGCGCTGGTGCGCCGCCTGGCCGAACTGCATGGTGGCGGAGTGGAAGCCGACAGCGCCGGTCCGGGCGAAGGCAGCACTTTCCTGATCCGCCTCCCGCGCACCGAACGAATCACCGAACCCAACTCGCAAATCATGGAAACCACTGAACGGGCCAAGCCCAATGTCCTGCTGATCGAAGACAACGACGACGGCCGCGAAATGATGGCGATGATGCTGTCGTGCTACGGCTATGAAGTGCGGCATGCCGCCGACGGACTGCAGGGCCTTGCCGTGGCGCGCGAGTACCGGCCGGGCGTGGCGCTGGTCGATATCGGCCTGCCCGGCATCGACGGGTATGAAGTGGCGCGCCGCCTGCGCAGCGATCCGGACATGCGGCACATCCGGCTCATCGCACTGACGGGCTACGGCCTGGCCGAAGACCAGCGCCGCGTGCTGGAAGCCGGTTTCGACATGCACCTCGTGAAGCCGGTCGACATCGACAGCCTGATGAAGGCCATCGCCAGCCTGACCGCCGACGTCGCACCGCCGGCCGCCGCGGTGGCGGCCACCAGGCAGTAGCCGGCAGCCGGCTGCCGATAGTCGATACTCGATAAACCCGCAGTCAGCACGGCCGCCCCGAAAGGCGGCCGGCTTACTTGCGCGGTCGGCTTACTTGCGCAGACGGCTGCTTACACCGACGGCTGCTTACACCGACGGCTGGTTGGAATAGACCACCTTGCCCGGCACGGGCATCGGCGGAATTTCATCGATCTCGTCCTTGCGGGCCTGGATCCGTTCGCCGAGGGCCACGAGGTCGACGCCGGCCTTCTTCGCCTGCGGGAACATCTCCTGCTCTTCTTCCTTCACATGGTGCTCGATGTACTCGCCCAGCACCTTCACCTTCGCATCGTACAGGTCGTCATGCGGATCCATCGCGTGGATCTGCGCGATCAGGTCCTTCGCCGACGCGTGCTCGACGGTCGCTTCGTCGACCAGGTCATCCGCATCGTCGACCTCGGCGCGCACGGCCGGGTAGAAGATTTCTTCCTCGGCGATCGCATGCTTCGTCAGCTCCAGGCAGATTTTCTCGGCCAGCTTCTGCTTGCTGGCAAAGGCGCGGTCGCCCAGCTCTTCATATTGCTTGAACATTGCTTTGACTTCATCGTGATCCTGTTTCAACAGGGCGACGGCATCACGCGGCTTGGCTGTGGCACTCATGGCTGCTCCTTGTAATGGTTTGACAACGTGGGTCCAGTGTGCCCCGTACTGCCAATGCTGACTGTGCGACAACACACGGTCGTGCCGGTGCGACATTTCCCAAAAACCTCAGGTATGATCCCGCTGTCTTATCGGCCAATACCTATACCAATCATGCCCGACGAAATCACCAGCGCCAGCGAGCGCGCCGCCGAACTCTCCGACCTGCTGGGCCACGTGGTCACCAGCTGGGACAACGATCGTCGCGCACTGGCCCGCCAGTTGCACGACAGCCTGGGCTCGTCGCTGACAGCGCTCACCATGCACCTGGGCCTGCTGACGGCCAAGCTGCCGCCGGACCAGCCGCTGCGCGACCGCGCGGCAGCAGATGAAGAACCTGCTGCACACGATCATCGAGAACAACCGGCAGATGCAGCACAAGATGTGGAACGACAAGTTGGAGTTCCTCGGCATCAAGGTCGCGTTTTCCGAGCTGGTGACGCAGTTCGCCCAGCAATACGCACTGACGGCGCGCTACAGCCTGCCGGAAGAAGAGCCGAGTTGCCCGCGCGAGTATGGCGTCGTGCTGCTGCGTGTGCTGGAACAGGGCTTGTCGAACGTGACCGCGCATTCGGGCGCCAGCGAAGTCGATGTCATCGTCGACGACAATGAAGACGAGATCATGCTGACGGTGCGCGACAATGGCAAAGGCCTCGCCGCGGGCACGGGCATGCCGGCGGACGGCGCGGCCGTCGGGCAATACGGCCTGCGACTGCTGCGCGAACGGGCCCGCCTGCTGGGCGGCGCGCTGACGCTGGCCACCCACCCGGAAGGCGGCACCGCACTGACGGTCGTGCTGCCGAAACCGGCAGCGACCGCCTGATTCCGCAACCCGCGTCCCGCACGCGGCAACGTCATCCTCCTGGTCACGCGCGAGTGCCTCGCGCGACTATCCGTTCCGACGCGCGGGCCGACGGTGGCACCGCCGCGCCCATGCGGCCAAGACCGCGATCCCCACGATGTAAAGGCCGCCCGTGGCAGGTTCGGGAACAGCCAGCTCGACGAAGGCATACGTCGTCTGATCGATCCGTAGCTGATAGGTACTCCGGGCATGCAGCAGGCCGAGGTCGATATCGAAAGGCACGATGCCCGGATCCTCGATATACCCGGCATCATCTTCGGGCGCCGTCAGGAGGTGGTTGAACACCCTGTCGACGGTGAGCACGGAGTGCCCGGCGGTCAGGTCGAAAAATTGCACATTCACGCCGACCGCCGCAAAAGCCCGGCTGCCGGCAGGCGATCCAGGAGCGATGTACAGGTCGAGATAGGGGCGCACGTCGAACACCACGCTGAAGTCGCTGGTGACTTGCGGCTGCAGGTCGATAATGTAGGTTCCGGATGCACTGGCGTCGTTTATGCGGGGGCCCGTAGCCGTGGCATCGGCACGCGTGGTGGCGACAGCGGGATCGGCACCGCCCATGGCCATGTAGCCGTTCGTTACGCCATGGGCATACCCTCCCGGGCCGACATTCGTATCGTCGGGCGGGAAGTTGGCACAGGCGCCAATGCAACTGCGTGCGTACCAGTAGCCGTAGGAAGGCGTCGAGAAATCGAAGGCCTGTTCTTCCCTCAGTCTCGTGACGACAATGGCCGAGGATTGCGACCACAGGTCGTGGGGCTCGGGCGCCATGTAAGGCGTGCCGTTCTGCAGCAACCATCCGTCGGAAAACTCCAGGCGGGCGGTGGCGCGCCCCTCCGCGAGGGCGGTGGCGGGAACCAACAGCGCCAAGAGGCACGACAGCAAAAGCTGAATGGTCTTCATTGGATTCCTCGCTGCGTCGATGGCGACGGTTGCCGCCTGCCCGATCAGCATAGGCCGCCCGACCGGCGGTTTCAACCCGGAATTGACCGCATCCGCGGATGGCCCGCCACCCCGGCCGGGAATGGTCCGGCACGGGTGACGCTGCTCAATGCAGCTTGACCATCGGCGTGGTGCGCTTGATCAGGAAGCGCGCCAGCGCCAGCACGCCGGTGCGCAGCGTGCCCATGATCGCCTTGTGGTGCATCAGGTGCAGGCTCGTGTACATCAGCCGCGCGAAGAACCCTTCGACGAACCAGTTCTTGCCCTGCAGTGAACCCATCAGGCTGCCCACCGAATCGTGCTGGCCGAACGACACGAGCGAGCCATAGTCCTTGTATGCGTAAGGCTTGCCCAGCGGCAGCTGGCCGCGGTCGCGCCGCAGCAGGGCCGCGAGCAGGTAGTCGGCCTGCTGGTGCGCGGCCTGCGCGCGCGGCGGCACCGGCTTGCCGTCCGCGCCGATGCACAGCGCGCAATCGCCCAGCGCGTAGATATCCGGAAAACCCTTCACCACCAGCTCGCCCGTCACGTCGAGCTGACCGCCCTTCACCGTCGGCAGCCCGAGGTTCTTCAGCAGGTCCGGCGCCTTGATGCCGGCTGCCCAGACGACGATGTCGGCGGGATAGACATCGCCCTTCAGCACGGTGACCTGGTCGGCATCGATCTGCGTCACCCGCGTATCGGTCAGCACGCGCACGCCCCGCTCGGCCAGCAGCCCGGCCGCCGCGGCGGACACCCGTTCCGGCAGCGGCGCGAGCACGCGTGGCGCACCTTCGATGATCGTGATGCGCACGTCGCGCATGGGCTGCAGGTCGCCGAAGCCATAGGCGGCATACACGCCGGACGCTTCACGCAGTTCGGCCGCCAGTTCGACGCCGGTCGCGCCGCCGCCGATGATGACGATGTCCACGCCCTGCCCGGCCTTTTCCGTGGCCGCCCGGGCCAGCAGTTTGAGCAGCGTGAGGCGGAAGCGTTCCGCATCCTCGGTGCCGTTCAGTGAAATCGTGTGCTCGGCCGCGCCGGGCACGCCGAAGTAGTTCGACGTGCTGCCGACCGCCATCACCAGCGCCTCGTAGCCGATCGTGCGTGCCGGGAGGACCGTTTCGCCGGCCGCCGTCTCGATCGGGCCGATCCGGATCGTGCGATCCGCCGCATCGAGCCCCTCGAGCGCGCCGTATACATAGGTGAAGCCATTGTCGTGCGCCAGCATCTGGTACGACAGGCCTTCCGCATGGATGTCCAGCGTGCCGGCTGCCACCTCGTGCAGCGACGGCTTCCAGATGTGGTAGAGCCGGCTATCGACCAGCATCACCTTGCCCGGTCCCAATTTGCGGCCCAGCTTGCAGGCCAGTTCCAGGCCGCCCGCCCCGCCGCCGACGATCACATATTTGCTCTGCAAACGCTTCTCCCCGAAAAATGTTGAAAAGACATTGCCTTGCATTGTATGCGCGAAGCCGATGGGCCGTTTGTACGCAAGCGCACCCGGCAACCGAGGCGGGCGGGGTCGCGGCGGCGGATGGCGGAACGGGGTAGGAAGCGAAAACAGAACCAGGCGCCTCCGGTGCGGCACGCAATGGCCGCACCGGAGCGCTTCGTCAGCCGAGGGGAACGGCGGCGCTCAACGCCGCCTGCAGCTGGCCAATGGCGCCCTGCGCCTGGGCGATGACCTTGTCGGCGATGCGCTTGCGCACGGCCTGGATGCGCGCGGCCGCTTCGGCTTCCAGTATCAGCGGGGTCAGGAGGGCGCTGGCCGATTCGTAGAAGGCGGTGCCGATGCGATCGAGCTGCACGACGAAACCCTCTTCGGCCTCCTTCAGCCGCCGCCGCAGCTCTTCCTCGAACACGCGGCGCTTGTCGCGGATTTCTTCGCGCTTGCGCTTGTTCGTGTCCGTGGCCCACTTGAACGCGGAGGCCAGCAGCACGGCACCGCCGACGAACGGCACCACCGGCGCAACCACCGGCACCACCACGGCCACGCCGAACAGGTAAGCCGCGGTGCTCGTGCCGGCGGCGGCGACGGCGCTGCCCATCAAGGTGAGATTGGCGGCCGTGTCGACGCTGTTGACGAGTCGCGTGCCGATGCGCAGGCGCGGCATCAGCCGGGCCAGTGCCGCATGGTGCTGGCGCTTGAACGCGTCGCCCTGCGTGATCCGCATGTCGGCCTGGAACAGCTTCAGGTCGTGGTGCAGCAGGTCCAGCGCTTCCTGCTTGCGACGCGCCACGCGGTCGAGCCGGTGTTCCATCTCGCGGGCGAACTGGTCGCGCGCGATGCCCGACCATACCTGCTCATCCTTCCAGCCTTCACTGTCGAGCCGTTCGCCGATCGCCACCTCGATCGCGTTGCCGGCATCGTGCACGGCGTCGTCGATGTCCTGCCACAGCATGCGGCGCTCGTATGCGATGCGGGCGTCCACCAGCGCCAGGCGCTGCAGCACCTGCTGGCGCAACTGTTCGGCGGTGGCGGACAGGGCCCCTGCCTCCGCGTCGCCCTGCAGCGGCACTGCCGCCGTTTCCTGGTAGGTAGCGATGCCCTGGGCGATCGTGTCGACGGCGCCCTGGACCACGTCGCGCAACTGCTCCTGCGTCATCATGCCGCCATTGAAGCCGCGCGCATGGTCCAGCAGTTCGACCTGGCCTGTGCTGCGCCCGAAATCGGCCACCGCGTCGACCAGCCCCCTGCCCCTGACCAGTTTGCGGGCCTGCGTGCCCAGGTTGTTCAGCAGTCGGCGCTCTTCCTCGGGCGGCAGGCCATAGTAATGGTCCGGCACCAGCCGGATGCCGAGCGCGCGCGCCGCCTTCACTGCCAGCGGCCGGGCGCGCCGGCCCTGCAGCGCCAGCAACGGTTTCATCATCACGAACGCCGCTTCCCGCGCGGACGGGTCCACCGACCCGCTGCTGCGCGACAGCGCATTGGCGGCCCAGTCCACGGTCACGCCCGATTCGATCGCGTTCAGCACCAGCGCCGTGAACACGGCCGAGGCCTTGCCATCGCCGGAAAGATCGGTAACGGCGGCAAACTGCGCCAGCGTCATCGCGCCATCCTCGCCGACCGCCAGCGCGCCCAGCAGCCGCGCCAGCGCGGACGCGAAGCTCTGGTCGGTACACAGATGCTCGTCGAGCGTGCGCAGTTTCAGCGCGTGCTCCGGTGCGGCCGGCCTGAGTTCCGATGCTGTTTCCGGCCCTGCTTGCGACGACATCTGTGGTGACATACCCGGCGGCATGTTCGACGAGAAATCCGGCGGCATTTGCGACGTGGCGGTGTGATTCACGGCAGTCCCCTGTCCTGTGATGTTTCCTCGACATTCTAGCGGAACAGACAGCCAGCCGGCGCAAACGCTTGTTTCACATCAGACAGCCATGTGAGTTTCCTTAAAGCATTGATGCCGTACGGCAATATCATGGAAGACGCCTTTTCCAACGGAGAATAAAATGCATAACCCGCTTGTCGCTCACGCCTGTGCGGCGCCCCCCGCCACGGTGCCCGCTGCCTTGCGCACCGCTTCCGGCCCGCTTGCCCGCACTGTTTTTCGCACCGTCAGCCGATGGTCCGCGGCCACCGTGCGCCGATGCCTTGCCTTGTTCGCTGCTCTGCTCCCTGCCTTACTGCTGGCCGCCGTGGGCGGCACGGCGCACGCCCTGCCGGACCTGGCAGACCATGTCGCCATTGCCGTGGACACCCCCGTGCCCGGCACCGCCAACGTGTCGGACAGCGTGGTGACCGTCACCAACACGTCCACCATGCCGATCGCGGCGCCGTTCACGCTGACGATCGCACGAAGCATGACGCCCGGCGTGGCGGTTGCCTATCCCACGTCACTGGATCATGCCGGCCTTGCCGGCATCGCCGTGCCCCTGCCGCTGGGCGTGCTGGAACCGGGTGCGCAAGTCTCGGTCCCCGTCCGGTTCGCCAACCCGCAGCGCCGGCAATTCACGTTCGAGGCGCGCGCGACCGGCACGCTGCTCGCGCCAGAAACGGCGGTGCCGCTGGAGGTCACCGTGTACCACTTTTCGGGCGACCCCGCCAATCCGCGCGGGGCGCCGGCCGGCGCCGGCGTCGGCATCGTGGTCGACGGCGTGCTGCGCGCACGGACCGATGCCAACGGCAGGGCCGCGCTGCTCGTTCCCGCCACCCTGCAGGCCATCACGGCCCGCCTGGCACCGGTGAGTACCGGCATCGCCCGCCTGGCTCTGGTACCGGGCATGGCACACAGCACGGACATCGTGCTGACCGATGGTGGCCAGGTCTATGCCGACGCCACGCTGCGCTTCGACGCGGTGATGCAGTCGCTGCTGCCCGCGGGCCAACGCACGCTCACCGGCCGCTTCATCGCACCGGATGGCAGCACGGTGCGCCTCGCCCACCTGGGCAGCGTGGAGCTGCGCGACGCCGACCGCGACGACGAAGACCAGAACGTGACAGGCAAGTTCGTGCTCAACGCCGACGGCACCGTGTACTGCCGCGACACCGCCGTCCTGCAGGCGCGGGCGGCAAACGGCCATGCCATGGTGGTGGTGACGGGAACGGACGCGCTTGGCAACGTGTACCGCGGCGCCGTGAACATGGTCCAGGCATCGGTCGTGCCGAAGGGCATGCTGGCGCCGCCCGTCGCGGAGCCGGGCCTGGACCTGGCAGGCATCACCGTGACCGGCACGAGCACCCGGAAGGGCAAGACGGTTGCCGTGTACACGGCCGTCGCGGATGCCGCCGGCAACTTCACGCTGCCCGCCGCGC
The DNA here is from genome assembly GCF_004209755.1 of Pseudoduganella lutea. NCBI lineage: Bacteria > Pseudomonadati > Pseudomonadota > Betaproteobacteria > Burkholderiales > Oxalobacteraceae > Pseudoduganella > Pseudoduganella lutea. Next base: position 30,224 of record NZ_CP035913.1, read on the forward strand.
CGCAGCAGGGCCTTTCGCTGTCCGCGCACGCGGTACGCAACGGCCGGCACTACACCGCGGCCAGCGTCATCGATCCCGGCCGGGCCGCCACGTTCCGGTTGCCGCTGCACGGCGGCGCGGAGCTGCGGCGCGCCCAGCCCGATCCGGATGCGACGGCGGCCAGCATCAATATCATGCGCGACTGGGGTGATCCGGACGTGAACAGTTCGACCATGATCGTGCCGCGCGGCACGCAGCACGTGACGCTGTCCTACCTGTCCTCGGCGGCGCCCGACGACATGGACGCCGTGCGCGACGTGCGCGTCGTGGCCGGACCGGCCGGCACGCCGCTGTACGGCGCCGCGCACCACTATGCGAGCCACCCGTACGACTACGCCCAGGCGACCTACATGAGCATGCTGGTCGCCCGCCAGCTGGACGTGGCGGCACTGGCCGCCGACGGCCCCCTCGAGCTGACGCTGTACGCCAACCTGTCGGGCGCGTGGAAGGGTCGGCAACGCATCGAAGCCACGCTGGGCGCCGGCACCCCGCTGATTCTCGAATCGGCCACGATCGGCGACGACTTCCACATCACCCATGGGCGGCGCCACATCAGCATGCCCGAACCGGGCGAGGCCAACCTGATCCAGCGCCGCGTGCGGCTGGCCGTGCGCAAGAGCGCCGGCATGGAAATCACGAACGTCAAGGTGGACCTGGCAAACCAGTACATGGCCGAATACGAGCTCAATTACGGCCTGCTCACGGTGCTGGACGCGCCCCCGGGACCGGACGTCGTCGTCGATGGTTCGACGATCGACACGGTGGTCTCGTTCACCGCACCGCACGGGCATGACCTGCGCGCACTGGACTACCGCATGGTCATGCACTACCAGGTCACAGTGACGGCGCGCGCGCCCGACGGCACCGAGGCCAAGGCAACCGGCCTGGTGACAGGCATCTGGCCGCTATGGCGCGCACCGGCGGGCCTGGCGCGCTATGGCCTGCGCGAAGCGGGCGGCGACGACTGGGTCTCGGGCGCCACGCATGACTGGCTGGTGGCGCATGCCGACGCGGTTACGGCGATCGATGATTGCGCCGGCGAGCACGGTACCGACCTCGGCCACCCTTCGCACGGCAGCGGCAACGAATTCGACATGTACCACTTCTACACGTTCCCGGGCGCCGACCCGGAAAGCGGCACGTCGAACTACCGGCAACTGGTCGCGCGCATCCTCGACCTGCCCCTGCTGCGCAGCTCGGATCCGGAGCAGTCGGCGGCGGGCAAGGCCGCGGCCGCCCAGGTACAGGCGTGGATCCGTGCCAGCCGCAGCGGCATCGACAAGCTGTACAGGGCGGGTGTCGCGCAGGTGGGCTACATCCTGGGCGGCCCGGACGCGGCCGGGATCGGCGGCATGGACTGGGGCTACAAGCTGCTCACGACGGGCCGGGTGACGGTCAACGGCGTGGTCCACGACCTCGGCATGGGTGCGTGGAACAACGCGGTCTACTACCCGCTGCCCAATCACCATCACCACATGCACGTGGCGCTGCGGCCCGACGCCTGGTTCTGAAGGCGCGGTTCGTGCAGCGGGCATTGCCCCGGCCACGTGTCCTCACGCATCGGGGCAATCCATCTGTCAGGATATTTCTGTCGACAGCGCCAGCGTTTCCTTGATCTCTTCCATCACCACATAACTTTTCGATTGCGCGGCACCCGGCAGGTTCAACAGCATATCGCCCAGCAGTTTGCGGTACTCGGCCATTTCGTGGATGCGCGCCTTGATGAGGTAATCGAAGTCACCGGACACCAGGTGGCACTCCTGCACTTCGGGAATGCGCAGGACTTCGCGGCGGAACTGCTCGAAATGGCTGGCCGATTTCTGGTTCAGCGTGATTTCCACGAACACGAGCAGCGTGGCGCCCACGGCGGCCGGGTTGAGCCGGGCGTGGTAGCCGGTGATGACGCCATCGCGCTCCATGCGCTTGACGCGCTCGATGGCCGGCGTGACCGACAGGCCGACCTGCTCGGACAGGTCCTTCATCGAGATCCGGCCATCGTCCTGGAGGATGCGCAGGATCTTGCGGTCGAGCTTGTCCAGCGACCGCACGGACTGTATTTGCGTACGCATTATTTTTTCCTGTTTTATCGAATATTTATAGTCACAACCACTGGCAAACAAAACTTACCATAGTCGAAATACCCAAGCAAATAACCATACCCATTCTTATATTCGAGGCAACCCTATGCGCGTAGTCATTCTCGGTAGCGGCGTCATCGGTGTCACCACGGCGTATTACCTGGCCAGGGCCGGGCATTCGGTGACCGTGCTGGACCGTCAACCCGGCCCCGCCCTGGAAACGAGCTTCGCCAATGCGGGGCAGATTTCGCCCGGCTACGCCTCGCCCTGGGCCGCCCCCGGCATTCCGCTGAAGGCACTGAAGTGGATGGTGCAACGCCATGCGCCGCTGTCGATCGCGCCCGACGGCACGCTGTTCCAGCTGCAGTGGATGTGGCAGATGCTGAAGAACTGCAATGCCGACAGCTATGCCGTGAACAAGGAACGGATGGTGCGGCTGGCGGAGTACAGCCGCGATTGCTTCAAGGTCTTGCGCGCCGCCACCGGCATCGCCTACGAAGGCCGCCAGCAAGGCACGACCCAGTTGTTCCGCACGCAAAAGCAGATGGACGACGCGGCCAAGGATATCGACGTGCTGAAGGAAACCGGCGTGCCGTTTGAATTGCTGGGCGCGCGCGAGCTGCTGTCGGCCGAACCGGGCATCGCCAGCGGGCGGCTCGTGGGCGGCCTGCGCCTGCCGAACGATGAAACAGGCGACTGCCAGCTGTTTACGACGCGGCTGACGGCGATGGCCGCCGAACTGGGCGTGCAATTTCGCTACAACGTCGCCATCGACGCGCTCGACGTGGAAGGCGGCGCCATTCGCGGCGTGCGCTGCGGCGCGGAAGTGGTGACCGCCGATTCCTACGTGGTGGCGCTGGGCGCGTATTCCACGCCGCTGCTGCGCGGCATCCTCGACCTTCCCGTCTACCCGCTGAAAGGGTATTCGATCACGGTACCGATCGTGGATGCGGCGCGGGCGCCCGCCTCGACGATCCTGGACGAGACCTACAAGATCGCGGTGACCCGTTTCGACGATCGCATCCGCGTCGGCGGCATGGCCGAGATCGCGGGTTACGACAAGCGCCTGAACCCGCGCCGCCGCGCCACGCTGGAAATGGTGGTCAACGACCTGTTCCCCGGTGCCGGCGACACCGCCCAGGCGTCGTTCTGGACCGGCCTGCGCCCCATGACGCCTGACGGCACACCGGTCGTCGGCCGCACCCCCTTGTCGAACCTGTTCGTCAACACGGGCCACGGCACGCTGGGCTGGACCATGTCGTGCGGCTCGGCGCAACTGCTGGCCGACATCATGTCCGCACGGCGCCCCGCCATCCGCGCCGACGACCTGTCGGTGGAGCGCTACCAGCGCGCTGGCCAGGTCCGGCAACCGCAGCTCGCCGGCGCCTGACCTTCCGCCAGCCGGTGACTTGCACGCCTGTGCTCAATTGTGCAGGCAGGAGCGCGTGCGTATAATCCGGCCATGAACAAACTGGAAGCCTTCGGGCATATCGCAGCGCTGGCAATCCGTGGAGACCTGGTCTTTCCCACCAGCGTCAACGCGGCATTGCGCGTGCAAATGGCGCTGGAAAATCCGGACACCCCGATCGACGAGGCCATTCGCCTCGTGCTGGCCGAGCCGCAACTGGCGGCACGCACTGTCGCGCTCGCCAACTCGGCCATGTTCAACCGCAGCGGCAACACCGTCACCAATGTACGCGCCGCCATCACGCGCGTCGGTTACCACAACCTGTATGCGCTGGCCGCGGCAATGGTGGTACGCCAGTTCGGCAGCCGCATCAGCGATCCCGCCGTGCGCGCCAAGGCTGAACAGTTATGGCAGCACTGTGTCTACGTGGCATGCCTGGCGCGCATCATCGCGCGCGAGGTAACCGAGGTGAATGGCGATACCGCGCTGTTCGCCGGCATCGTGCACGAAGTGGGCGGTTTCTACCTGCTGTCGCGGGCCGACGAATTCCCCGGCCTGCTCGATCCCGATCCGGACAACTGGCAACCTGCCAGCGAGGAAATCATCACGCGAGAAGTGATGAGCAAGCTGGCGATTCCCGAAGAAGTGTCGACCGCGATCGAAGGCCTGCGCGACGGCTTCCTCGGCGTGCCGCCGGAAAGCCTGCTCGACACGCTGCTGCTGGCCAATCACTTCGCGCCGGTGGATTCGCCACTGGCACAGCCGCGCGAGGAATTCGCGCAAGCCGAGTCCGTCGTCGACCTGTTCATCGACGAGGAAATGGCGGCGCGCTTCCTCGACGAGGCGGAGAAGGATGCCACGTCGATGAACGCGGCGCTTCTCGTTTGAGCTTGCCGCTCATCGGCTTTCCCCGCTTTTCCGCCAATCACTCCAGCGCCGCGGCCGGGCCGAAGAACTCGTAGCGGGTCTGGCTTTCCGGCACGCCCAGCTCGCGCAGCGCATGCTTCACCGCTTTCATGAACGGCTGCGGTCCCAGGAAATACGCATCCACGTCGCGCGAAGCCGGTAACCAGGCCGCCAGCTTGTCGCTGTCCAGCAAGCCCACCGCATCCGGCGCCCCGCCGGCGCCCTGGCCGCGGTCTTCCGCATACACATAATGGCGACGCAGCTGCGGGTGGCGCGCGGCCAGCTCGTCGACATGGTTCCGGAACGCATGCACGCCACCATGGCGCGCGGCATGGATGAAGTGCACGGGGCGGCCGCTTGCCAGCGCTGCCGGCAGCATCGCCAGCGTGGGCGTGATGCCGACACCGCCGCTGATGAACACGATCGGCCGGCTGTCATGCGGCGCCAGCGTGAACACGCCGGACGGCGGCAGCAGTTCGACGACGTCGCCTTCGTTGACCGCGTCGTGCAGGTGATTCGACATCGCCCCGCCCGCCTCGCGCTTCACGCTGATCTGGTAGGTCTGCCCGTTAGGCGCGGCCGACAACGAGTAGTTGCGGCGCTGGTCCACGCCATCGACGATGGCGCGCAGGCCGATGTACTGGCCCGGCTGGAAATCCGCCACGGCCTGGCCATCTTCCGGCCGGAACACGAACGTGGTGATCTCGTCGCTTTCGCGCCGCTTCGCGGCAACGATGAAGCGGCGCAGGCCGTTCCAGCCACCCGGCGCCGCCTTCAGCGCTTCATAGGCCCGGGCTTCAACGCCGGTCAGGATGTCCGCCAGCTGCCCGTATGCCGCGCCCCAGGCGTCGATCACGGCATCGGTCGCCACCTCGGCACCCAGTACTTCGCGGATCGCCTGCAGCAGGCTGGCGCCCACCATCGGGTAATGCTCGGGCAGGATGTTCAGCGCCACGTGCTTGGCGACGATCTGGTTCACCAGCGGGCCCAGCGCTTCCAGCCGGTCGATGTTCTTCGCGTACATCAGCACGGCATTGGCCAGCGCGCGTGGCTGGGCGCCATCGGCCTGATGAGTCTGGTTGAAGTACGGCTTCACCTGCGGATAGTCGCGGAACAGGATCGGATAGAAGTGGCGGGTCAGCGCCTCGCCACCCTGCTCGAGGATGGGTACGGTGGCGGAAACGATGGCGCGATGTTCGGCGGACAGCATGGTGTTCTCCTTCGGCTTCGGTGGGTGTTTAAAAGATGCATTAAGTTTGCATCTTTAAGTCCGAGGGTGGAATTGGACAAAATGTCCCAGCCAGAAAGAATGCCTGGAATGCCTGGAATATCAGGAAGCGGGCTGGCGCTCGGGCATGTGCAGCAGGATCGCCTGCTCCTGCCGCCGCGCGCCGGGCAGCAGGTCGGCCAGCGTAACGCCGTCGAGCACGGCCAGGAACGCTTCGGTGGCCTGCGCCAGCTTGCCCTGCAGGCCGCATGCGCCGGCGAAGGCGCAGCCGGCACTGGCGGGATCGAAGCATTCGGCCATGTGGAAGTCCGGTTCGCTGGCGCGCACCACGGCGCCGATGTTGATGTCGCCGGGCTCGCGCTTCAGGCGCAGGCCGCCGTTGCGGCCGCGCACCGTCTCGACCAGGCCCGACATGCCGAGCTGGTGGATCACCTTGGTGAGATGGTTCTTCGAGATGCCGTGCAGGTCCGCGATATCCTGGATCGTGGCCAGGCGGTCGCGATGCATGCCCAGGTACATCAGGGAGCGCAAGGTATAGTCGGTGAAAGTGGTCAGTCTCATGGTGTGCGGGCAAACGGCCCCACCATTATAGCGGTGGCGCGGCGCCGGCACCCGCGGCCCCCCGCACCGAGTCCGCTGCACGCCGCCCGCCTCTGCGCGGCAGGCGTTCCCCGCCGCCTCGCTGTCAGCGTTCGCTAGTGCCTGCGTTCGCTAATGCTTGCGTTCGTAATCGTCGCGCACGTAGCGCGCGATGAACGTCGACAGGCCCCTGCCCGCCTCGGCCAGCGCCTTCATCGTTTCCACGCGGGCGCGGCCGGTGGCGCGGTACGTGTAGTCGTACGTGTCGCCGCCGGAAAACTTCACGGCGATCGCTTCCGGCAGGATGTCGTAGGCCACGACGCCGGAATGGCCTTCGAGGTTGCGATAGCGCTTCATGCCGCCAGTCTAGCGCGCCGCCGCATGCACGCGCGCACGGCTGTGCGCGCATTCAAGCACGGCTGGCCGCCCTGTCGACGCATCGGCGCGGTGCCCCGGCGTCAATGCACCTCGTCGGGCTTCAGGGCTGCCAGCAGCTGCACCAGCTTGGCCGTGTCCATCGGCTTGACGAAATACTGGTCGAAGCCGGCGGCGATCGATTTTTCCTGGTCTTCCTTGCGGCCATAGCCGGTGACCGCAACCAGTTGCGCATGGGCCGTTTGCGGCAGCACGCGCAGTTGCCGGGCAAGCTCGTTGCCGTCCGTATCGGGCAGGCCGATGTCGAGGAAGCACAGCTGTGGCGCATGGCGGCGCCCCAGCTCCAGCGCCTCGGCGGCGCGGAATGCCACGTGCACCACGTGGCCCGCAGCCTCGAGGAACAACGCCAGCGTCTGCGCCGCGTCGACGTTGTCGTCCACCACGAGGCAGCGCAGCCTGCCGGGCCGGGCGGCCTTCGCGCCCGGCGCAGGGGTGCTGCCGACGCCCCCCGGCTGGGCTGGCGGTTCCTCGTACGGCAGTTCCACGGTAAACGCGCTGCCCTGGTCCAGGCCGGCGCTCTCGGCCCGCAAGGTGCCGCCATGCAGCGTCACCAGCGTGCGCGCCAGCGCCAGGCCCAGGCCCAGGCCGCCCTGCGAGCGGTCGGACGTGCGCTCGGCCTGCGTGAACAGCTCGAACACGCGCGCCACCAGTTCCGGCGTCATGCCGATGCCGTCGTCCGCCACCACCAGCCGCACCTGCTCGCCATCGCGCTCGAGCTGCACGCGGATGTGGCCATACTCCTGCGTGTACTTGGCAGCGTTGTTGAGCAGGTTCGCCACCACCTGCACCATGCGCTTGTGGTCGGCGTTGATTCCCATCGCGGCGTGCGGAATGTCCAGTTCCAGTTGCTGGCGCTTCGACTTGAACAGCGGGTAGGCCTGCTCCACCGCGTCTTCCACCACGGTGCGCAGGTCCAGCGGCTGCCGGTTCAGCTTGACGAGGCCGCGCGTGACACGCGACACGTCCAGCAGGTCGTCGATCAGCCGTGTCATGTGCTCGACCTGGCGCGCGATGATTTCCGCCGTGCGCGCGATGGCCGGGTTGTCGGCATGGGCCATCTTGAGCACCTGCGCGCCCGAGCTGATCGGTGCCAGCGGATTGCGCAACTCATGCGCCAGCATGGCCAGGAACTCGTCCTTGCGGCGGTCCGCCGCCTGCAGCGAAGCGGCCGCCGTATCGCGCTCCAGTTCCTTCTTCTGCAACGCCTGCGCCATCTCGTCCAGCGAGCGCGCCAGCGCGCCGATTTCCTCGTCCTCGTAGCGCAGGCCGGTGCGCGTGTCGAGCGAGCCGGTGGCGATGCGGTTGGCGGTGCGCGCCAGGGTCTGCACGCGGCGCACGATCAGGATGTCGCCGCCGAACCATGCCGCCAGCAGCGCCAGCGTGATGGTCGCCGCAAGGCCCACGATGGCGATCAGCTGGTCGCGCGTGGCGGCCGCCACGATCTCGTCGTACGGGATGCCGATGATCACGGTGTAGTCGGAAATATCCCGCTTGCCCACGCGCGCAAACGCGTACAGCCGCTCGACGCCGTCGGCATCGGTGAGCAGCACCGGCACGTTCGGCCGTGCCGTCACCGCCTGCCGCAGGTGCGGCGCGATCGGCTTGCCGAACCAGCCGACGGGATCGGGCCGGCGGGAAATGATCGTGCCATTGGCATCGACCGTCCACAGCATCGAGCCGGGCGACAGCTGCACGTCGAGCACGAACTTGTCCAGTTCGACAAGGTCCAGCGCCGCGAACAGGACTGCCCTCACGGTGCCGTTCTTGATGACCGGGTAGGTCAGGTTGACCGTATGCTTGCCGATCACGCGGCCGAACACGTAGTTGCTGGCGATGAAGCGGCGCTCCGCGATCGCGCGGCGGAAATGCGGCCGGTCGCCCAGGTTGACCAGGCCCACCGACGTAACCGCGCTGCAGGTAACGTCGCCATTCATCTGGATCAGCCCGAAGTTCACGTAATCGGTGTTCTTCGACAGGATGTCCGACAGCAGCACGCTGCAGTCTTCCTGGTTGTCCAGCAGGTCGGGAATGCTGGACAGGTCGCGCAGGATCTGCCGCGCACCTTCCAGCGACTGCGCCTCGTTGGCCGCGGCCAGGTTGGCCACCCGCTGCAGGTTCTCGCGCGCCACGTCGATCGCATGCTCGCGTTCGCGCACGCCGGTCAGCACCGTCATGGCCGCCATGGGCGTGATTGCCAGCGCAACGAGCAGGATCAGGCGCGCACGCAGGCTTTTCAGGCGAGGCACGTAGCGGCCCTCAATGCGCAGCCCCGGCGGCAGCCCACCGGTCGCCGAGCGCGATGATGGCGGCCACGCCGCGCCGCAACGTGGCCTCGTCGTCGGCAATGTAGCCGATGCGGATGAAGCCGGGGCAGCCGAGCGCCTCCCCCGGCATGATGGCCACGCGGTAGTCATCGATCAGCGTTTCGGCGAATGCCACCGTATCGACCGTCAGCGCGGACACGTCGCCCCACAGGTAGGGGCCGGACGCCGGCGCCGCCATGGCGATCCACGGCACCGGAGCGAACAGCCCCACCACGAGGTCGCGCCGCGCGCGGTAGTCGGCCAGCAATTCCGGCACCGCGCCGATCGCGAACGCCGCCGCGGCCGCGGCCTGGGTCAATGCCGGCACGGCCGCCGTGATCGGCCCCTGCAGCGCCTCCATCGCCTTGATCCACACGGCCGGCGCGCAGGCGAAGCCGGCCCGCCAGCCCATCATCGCGTAGCTCTGCGAGGCGGAAAAGATCGTCGTGATGCCCAGCGTTTCCCAGTCCGGGCAGGCGGCCAGGCTGTGGTGTTCGCCGTCGAAGACGAGCTTTTCATAGCTCTCGTCGACGATGCAGGCGCTGCCGCGCGCGCGCAGCCAGGCACGGATGGCGCCCAGTTCGGCTGGCGTGTACACCTTGCCGGTGGGATTGTGCGGGTTATTGAGCATCAGCACCTTCGCCACCGGCAATGCGTCGAGGAACGCCGCATCGACCACGTCCGGCTGGTCCGCCAGCACGATGTGCAGACCCAGCAACTGCGCCGTCGCCACGTAGGCAGGCCAGTGGGGGCGCAGCACGATCACCGTGTCGCCCGGATCGGTCATCACGTACAGCGACTGGTACAGCGCCTGCTTGGCGCCGTTGGTGACGATGACATGGTGCGCCTGCGCATCGATGTGGTTTTCGCGCCGCAGCTTGGCGGCCAGCATGTCGCGCAGCGCCGGCAGGCCACCGACGGCGGTATAGGGCAGCAGGGGCTCGTCGAGCGCGGCGCGCACCGCGGCGCGCACGGGCGCCGGTGCCGGAAAGTGCGAGATGGCGATCGAGAAATCGATCACCGCCTCGCCGCGCAGCTTCAGCAGCTCGACACGCTCGTGCATGGCGGTGGTGGCCAGCGGCCGGGCTGCCGCGATCCGCTTCGACACACTGCGGGGTAATGCATGCGACTCCGGAAGGTTGTGCTGCTGAAAGTTCATCGCTCGCTATCTTTCTTCTAGTTGGACGACCGCTCTGACGATGTGCATATTTTACCAAGATGCAATATTTATCGTATCACCCTTTCGTATCGTGCGCGGATCGCGCCAGCATCGCGCCGATATCCTCGGGCGGCACCGGCTTGCTGAAGAGATATCCCTGCATTTCATCGCAGCCGTACTGCGTGAGGAACGCCCGCTGCTGCTCGGTTTCCACGCCTTCCGCGATGACCCGCATCTGCAGCTGGTGCGACAGCGAAATGATCGCGCGCGCGATCGCCTGGTCGTCGGCGCTGTGCGCCAGGTCGCGCACGAACGACTTGTCGATCTTCAGGCGCGAGATCGGGAACGACTTCAGCGCCGCCAGGCTCGAATAGCCGGTGCCGAAATCGTCGATCGACAGTGCGATGCCCATGCCTTCGAGTTCGCGCATCTTGTCGACCGCCTGCTGCACGTCGCGCATGATCAGGCTTTCCGTCACTTCCAGCTCGAGCCAGCCCGGTTCGAGACCGGCCTCGGCCAGCGCGGCGGCTACCCGCGCCACGAGCCGGCGATCGTCGAACTGGCGCGGCGACACGTTGACCGACATGCTGATCGGCGGCAGCCCCGCGTCCTGCCAGTCGCGTGCCTGGCGGCATGCCTCGCGCAGTACCCATTCGCCGATCGCCACGATCATGCCGCTCTCCTCGGCCAGCGGAATGAACAGGTCCGGGCGCACCATGCCCCGCTCCGGGTGCTGCCAGCGGATCAGCGCCTCGACCCCGAACACCTGCCCGCTCGCCAGGTCCACTTTCGGCTGGTACAGCAGGCGCAACTGCTTGTCGTCGACCGCGCGGCGCAGCCCTTCCATCAGCGCCAGCTTCTCTTCCAGCGACGCGTTCATTTCCTGCGCATAGAACTGGCAGTTGTTCTTGCCCAGCTCCTTGGCGCGGTACATGGCCGCGTCCGCGTTCATCATCAGCGTGTCGCGGTCGCGGCCGTCATGCGGATAGACGGCGGCGCCGATCGAGCAGCTGACCTGTACTTCCTGCCCGTCCAGCAGCACGGGCCGCACCACGGCGGCCAGGATCTTCTCCAGCAGTGCCGCCCGGTCGGCATCGCCGGCATCGCCCTGTGGCAGCACGAGCACGAACTCGTCGCCGCCGAAGCGGCCCACGGTATCGCTCTTGCGCACGCAGTCGACCATCCGGCCGGCCACCGTCTTCAACAGCTCGTCGCCGGCCGTGTGGCCCAGCGTATCGTTGACGAGCTTGAAGCTGTCGAGGTCCACGAAGGCCACCATCACCTGTTGCGACTCGCGCTCGGCCAGCAGGATCGATTGCTCGAGGCGGTCGCCGATCAGGCTGCGGTTCGGCAAGCCCGTCAATGCGTCGTGGTGCGCCATGTGGAAGATGCGCTCCGCATCGCGCTTGCTCTCGGTGATGTCGCGCAGGATCGCGACCACGCCGCCCTCCACGCCGACGACCTGCCAGTGCATCCATTCGGCCTTGAATTCGGGCATGTCGTTGTGCCACTCTTCCTGGTACACGCCGCCCTTTGCCATGATGGCGCACAGCCGGTCGAACATGCCGGTCGCGCGCGCGCGGGGCAGCCATTGCAACAGGGTGTTGTTGCGCATGACATCCTTGGCGAGGCCGGTGATCTGCTCGGCGCGGGAATTGGCCGACACGATCCGAAAGTCGGTGATGCGCCGGTCCGCGCCCGCCCCCTTGCTCCAGATCGCGCGCAGCACGAAGAACGCGTCGAGGTTCGCCTCCGATGCGGCGGCATAGGTTTCCTGGGCGCGGCGGATGCGGCGGCGCGCCTTTGCGCCCTGCCACGACCATGCCCACACGAGGACGATGACGAGGAACAGCACGGCCGAGGCCACGCCGGCTTCCCACAGGTGGGTGCGGCGCCGCGCTTCGAACGGCGCCATCTGTTCTGCCTCGGCAAGCCCGGCAACCACCACCAGCCCATAGGTGCGCAGCATGCGCGTGGCCGTATAGCGAGGCACGCCATCGAGCGCGGACGTCCACGGTTGCGCGGCCGGCCGCTCCCAGGCCGCCAGGTCGACAGTCTGGCCCCATGACGTGCGTTCGCCGATGCGCACCGAGCGCATCACGCCGTCGCTGCCGGCGATCGCCAGCAAGCCCTGGTCGCCCTGGCGCGCGCGCTCGTAGCCGCTGGTGAAATAGGACGGGTCCACCTCGAGGATCACGGCGCCCGCGAACAGGCCGTCCGGGCCGTTGAGCCGGCGCGTGAAGTGGATGTGCCAGTCCTTGCGCCCGCGGTCGCGCGCCGTCCTGGCAACGAACGGCTGGCCGGTGTCGCGCTCGCGATGGATGGTGAAATAGCGCTCGCCCGCCACGGTCATGCCGGGGGCATCCGGGCTGCTGGCCACGATGCGGCCGGTCGCATCGGCAATACTGACGGCGAACACCATGCCTGGCGGCAGCAGGCCTTCCTGCGCCAGTTCCGGCAGCGCCTCGGTCGGCCCCTTGCGCTCGGCGGCATACTTGACCAGTTTCAGTGTCTGGTCGATACCGTTCAGGTTGCGCGCCACCTGGGCCTCGTAAGTGTCGAGCAACTCCATCACCGAGTCGCGCGCGGCTTCCTGCGCGGCCACCCGCTCGTTGCCGATGAAGTGGAACGTGGCGGCCCAGATCACGCCCAGCAGCAGGAGCGTGAACAGCGGCAGCGACACGTAGGTTTCCAGGCCGAGCCGCAGCCAGCGGTTGCCGCGCGATTCGGGACGGGCAGCCGGCGTCATTACCGCACCTGCAGGATGGCGCGCACGCTCGGGTCGAGCGCGGACCGCTCGATGTAGCCGATCATGCCGGGGTTGTCGGCGACGAGCTTGCGCACGGCGGCGTTGCCGGCCACTTCGCGCGGCGGCTGGCCGCGGCCCGTGAAGATCAGTTTCGTCCAGTAGGCCTTCATGAGCGCCGGCGACCGGCGCGCCACCTTGCCGTAGAACTCGTCGCGCACCGGGGTGCCGGTCTGCTGGTCGACCGCGACCGCCTCGCTGCCGTCCGGGAAACGGTTGGCTTCGGACAGGAAGATGTCGGCCACCTGCTCGGCGCTCAGCGCCGTGACCGGCGCGCGCGCCGAGACGATGACCACCAGGTCGGCGGCACTGGCACTGCCGACGAGCAGGGTGGCGGCCAGCGCGGACAGAAGTTTTCGATTCAACATGCTCGCCCCCGCTCAGAAGACGAAATCGACGCTGGCGCTCACCACGCCGAACGCCCGACCCGGACGGTAGCCGGGCTGTACTTTGACCAGCGTGCCTTCGGTACCGGCACGCGGACGGACCCGGTCGACCTGCATCTTGAACGCATAGTTCGGCGCGAAGTCCCAGCGCATGCCGACACTGACGGTGTCCTGCGCCGCGATGCGGCGCAGCCGGTAATTCAGTTCGGTGTTCAGCATGCCGGCCATCGCCGCGGCCTGCGGCGGCAGGCCGGCCGTCGGCAGCCCGTCCACCTCCGTGGCCATGTTGGCATCGACACGCGCGTATGTCGCATACGGGGCGAACGTGTCGAAGCGGTAGCCGCCCGACAGGTAGCCCGCGGTCTGATCGCCCAGCAGTGAACGGGTGTCGATGCGCGCGATCTCGCCCATCATGAACCAGTTGCCCGGATCGTAGTTGAAGCCTGCGCCGAACACGCGCACGTTGCGCTTGGCGATGTCGTAGCGGTCCGCCAGCGCCTGCCCCGGCGGCCCGAAGGCCCGGAAGGCATCGAAGAATTCCTCGGCGCCATGCACCTCGAGCATTGAACGGGCAACCGTGGCGCGCACCGTCAGCGCGCCCGCGGTGGCGTTGTGCGTGATGCCGATGAGATTTTTCGTATCGCCCCGCACTTCGGGATTCATCTGCACCGCAGCCCCGCCGATCGACACCTGCGTTTCATGCTTGAAGCCCGCCGCGTTCCACCGATAGCTCGCATCGACGCCGTCGCTGTTCGAGATCGGCATCAGGCCATACAGTTCGACAGGCGTGCGCAGCCACGGCAGCGCATAGCTGGCCTTGCGATAGTCGGCGGCCAGGAACAGCGGCAGGGCGATGCGGCCGGCACGGATCGACAGGTCGGGCGTGACCTGGAACTTCACGTTGGCCCAGTTCAGCGTCGGCCTGAAGGAATTGTCGACGGTTTTCTCATGCACCACCTGCACGACGGCGGACCAGCGCTTGTCGAACTGCACGCCGACCTGGGCACCGATCCGGCTGTCCACGTCGAACGCCCATGCCTTGCCCAGGCCCGCCTGGCCCGGCGAGGTCGGACTGGCCGTGTAGTTGGCCTGGCGTTCGGTCGAGTGCACCGCGGCCAGCGTGCCGAAGCCGCCAAACGTCCACCGGGACTGGGCCTGTGCGCCACCGTGCGCGCACGCAAGCACACAGGCCAGCGTCATCGTGGGCAACGCGCCCCGGCAGCGCGGAACGTGGGACAACGCAATCGTGTTTTTTCGGAGCATGGGCAGGTAAGCGCCGGAAGGCGCCGGTTGATGACGAACAGTAATCGGCTGAAAAGACCAGCGGAACAGTGGCGTCATGCGGCTCAGTGCCGGCGACGCGAATCGGTGGCGGTACGGGGACGAGGAACCGCGCGAACCCTACTCTATCGCAAGGAATAATGCCTGTCGATAAGTTTCCCTGAGGAACCACGCCTAAGCCCCGATGCAACGCTCAAATACAACAGTAAAATAAGTGTTTCAACAAGAAAGGAATGCGATTGGATACGTCTTGCGGCACCCTGATCGTCGACGCGGCGGGCCGCCTGCTGCTGTGCCACGTGACGGGAACGAAGCATTGGGATATCCCGAAAGGGGTGCGCGATGCCGGCGAAACGGCGCTGGAAGCGGCGCGCCGCGAACTGTTCGAGGAGGCGGGGCTGGCGATCGATGCGGGCCGCTTCATCGACCTGGGCGAATTCGCCTATCGCCGCGACAAGCGGCTGCACCTGTTCCGCGTGGAGGCCGGCGCGGAGCTGTGCTCACTCGACCATCTTGCCTGCACCAGCTTCTTCCCGCACCACGTGACGGGCGAACCCACGCCGGAAGCGGATGCGTTCCGCTGGGCAACGCGCGACGAGGTGCGCACGCTGTGCTGGCCGCGCATGGCCGAGCGCCTGCTGGCGCTGGACTGGTAGTCTCGCTTCAGCTTTCGTTGCCGGTTCCGCCGGCGCCGGGCCCCGCCGGCCGTGCAATGCGAAGCGGTTGTTGAACGGCGTGTCGGGCTTGGTCGTGAAGCACAGCGCCGCTTCGGTATCCCATGCGATACCGAAGCGGCGTTCGAGCGCAGGGCGGCCCGCCGCCCTGCGTCAGCGGCGGTCGCGCCGCTGGTACAGGTAGCACGCGATGCCGGCCACCGCCGCGCCGATCGCCACCTTCTGGGCCAGTCCGCGCTTGTTGTGCTGCCACTCGGCCTTGATGCCCATTTCGCCGAGGATGTTCGGCACGTGGCCGCGCCCCAGGTCCTCCACCAGCCCCTCGACCACGTCGATGCGGTCGGCCAGCATCAGCAGCAGCCAGTGGCGGATGTCGTTTTCCGTTTCCTTGAACGCGGCGCGGCGCACCATGCCGGACACACCGCGCGGCGGATTCGGGCTGCCGAACAGCGGCGTCATGTGCGGCCGTTCTGGCGAGAGCAGCACTTCCACGTGTTGCGGCTGCTGTTCGGGCTGCGTCAGCGGCGCGTCGATGCGGGGCGGCGTGCGCTCCATCGGCACGCCGGGGCGGTTCTTGCGGTCCAGGTCCGCGCCCCAGCCCTGGATTGCCGAGCGGTCCACGGGCGGGCGGCCGTGCTGGAACACGGCGAGGTCGCGGCCCTGATTGTGATCGTGGTCGTGGTCGTGGTGATGGTCGTGTGCCATGGCTCTCTCCTCAATGGTTCGCGGTGGATTCGATGGCACGCACCTGGTTCGCCGACGGCGGGATCAGCACCGTCTTGATGCAGTCGTCCAGCTTTGACGAAAAGATGTGATACGCATCCGACACTTCCTCGAGCGGCACGCGGTGCGTGATGATCTGCTTCGGGTCGATACGGCCGGCCTGGATATGCTCGATCAGCCGCGGCAGGTGGCGCTTCACGCTGGCCTGGTTCATCCGCAGCGTCAGCCCCTTGTTCAGCGCGTTGCCGATGGGGATCGCATTGAAGGTGGGGCCGTACACGCCCACGATCGACACATTGCCACCCTTGCGCACGGAATTGATGCACCAGTGCAGCGCAGTGGCCGAGCCGGCCTGCATCATCAAGTGGACGCCGGTGATCGTCTGCGCGGCGCTGCCGGCCGCTTCGCAGCCGACGGCATCGATGCACACGTCGGCGCCCAGCCAGTCCGTCATCTTCTTGATGTGCAGCGCCATGTCGTCCACTTCGCGGAAATTGACGACCTCGCACTGCGCATAGCGCCGCACGAAATCGAGCCGGTAATCGACATGGTCGACGACGATCACGCGCCCTGCCCCGAACAGCCAGGCCGACTTCGCGGCAAAGATGCCCACCGGGCCGGCGCCGAACACGACGACGGTGTCGCCTTCCGAGATGTCGCCCATCTCGGCGGCCTGGTAGCCTGTCGGCAGCGCGTCGGTCAGCAGGACCGCGTCATCCTCGTCCATATCCGCCGGGATCACCGTGGGGCCCACGTCGGCCATCGGCACGCGCACGAACTCGGCCTGGCCGCCATCGAAACCGCCCGCCGTGTGCGAATAGCCATAGATGCCGCCCACCGCCGACGCTTGCGGATTCGTGTTGTGGCAATTGCCGTACAGCTCCTTCTGGCAAAAGAAGCACGATCCGCAAAACACGTTGAACGGCACCAGCACATGGTCGCCCACCTTCAGCTTGGTGACCTGCGAGCCCACTTCCTCGACGATGCCGACGAATTCGTGGCCGAAGGTCGTGCCCACGCGCGTGTCGGGCACCAGGCCGTGGTAGAGGTGCAGGTCGGAACCGCAGATGCAGGATCGGGTGACGCGCACGATGGCGTCGCCGGGGTGTTCGATGACGGGGTCGGGCTTGTGGTCGGCGCGGACCCGGAACGGTCCGCGGTAATTCATCGCCAGCATGGTTTCTCCTGTTGTTGAAGGCGCGGCGCCCCGCGACAGGGCGCCGGCATGGCATATCGTTGATGGCGCGCCCCAGCCATCGCCGGTCCGGGACAGGACCGATGGCCCGGCGGAGCGCAAAAAAGCCGCCTGCTGGCGGCTGGAGAACTGCTTAGCGGGTCGGCAGCGGCGGCGTGGTCGTGCCGCTCGTGCCCGATCCGGAGGTGCCGGTGGTGCCCGTGCCGGTCGCGCCAGCCCCGGTCGAACCGGCGCCCGACCGCGTCGTGCCCGTGCCGGACGTGCCCGTGGTGCCGGACGTGCCCGAGGACGAGCCGGTGGCGCTGCTGCCCGACGTGCCGGACGTGGACGAACCGCTGCTGTCCATCGAGGACGAGCCGCTGGTGCCCGACGTGGACGAGCCGCTCGTCGAGGCCGGCGGCGTGCTGTTCATGCCGGCGGTACCGCTGGCGCCGCGCCACGTGTCCGTGCCGCTGCTGGTGCTGCTGCCGGCTGAACCGCTGCCGCTGGAGCCGCTGGTCGCGCCCATTTCAGTCGATTGCGAGCCCGCCGTGCCGCTGGCACCCGACGTGGTCGTGTCCTGGCTGCCGGTGCTGTGCTGCTTGGATTTGCTGGACTTGGTGGACTTGTGTTTCTTCGTATCGCTGGCTTTTTGCTGATCCGTACCGGTGCTCGTGGATGAGCTGGTCGTCTGTGCCGCGACGCCAGCGCTGACAAACATGGCTGCGAGGATTACCGCGAGTTTGCTCTTCATGTCATTCTCCTTTTGCTTGTGGGTGCATACGGTGAATTGACATTCTGGCACCGCGCCATCGCATGGCACGTAGGAGAACATGCCGTGCAGCGGTCGGAACCGCCCCAAGCAAAATGCAATATTTCCAGCGTTTATCACCAGGTCGGTCAGCGCCGGAACCACCAGACAAGGAACGAAACCACGATCGACACGACGATGCAGGTAACGATCGGGAAATGGAAACTGAAGCCTTCGCGCACCACGTTGACGTCGCCGGGCAGCCGGCCCAGGGGCAGCTTGCTCAGCCATGGCCAGGCGAGGCCGGCCAGCAGCAGGATGACACCGAGAATGATCAGGAGCTGTCTCATCGTGAGCGGGAACGTTTGTCGACGGTAAAAGCAGTGTAGCGCGGTGCCGGCCCGCGCGGCGCGCCATCACACCCACAGCATCAGCGTGTTCGCGCTGGCCTGCAGCGCCGGCACGCAGCGCGCCGCGGCTTCGGCGCGCGAGGTGCTGGAGATCATCATCGACACGGACAGCGCGCCGATCACCGTGCCGTGCCGGCTTTTCAGCGGCACGGAGATGCCCCGCATGCCGATCTCGTACTGGTTTTCCGTGACGCCGAAGCCCTGCTCGCGGATCGTGCACAGCTCGCGTCGCAGTACTTCCCTGTCCAGCACCGTCATGTGCGTGTAGGCCACCAGTTCCACGCGGGCCAGGTAATCGTCCAGTACCGCGTCGGGCAGGCCGGCCAGCAGGACCCGGCCCGCCGTCGACGTGTAAGCCGGCAGCCGCGTGCCCGGCTCGAAGCCCGGTGTAAGGTGGCGCGGCGCATTCACACGGCTGACATACACCACGTCGTCGCCATCGAGCACCGAGTAATTCGTGGATTCCTGCAGCTGCGCCGTGAGGTGCTGCAGGTACGGCACGATCGCGCGCGGCATGCGCGCCGAATCCAGGTAGGAGTGGCCCAGCGTCAGCACTTTCGGTGTCAGCCAGAACTGGCGACCGTCGGTGGCGGCCATGCCGGTATGTACCAGCGTCAGCAGGTAACGGCGCGCCGCGCTGCGGCTGATGCCGATCCGTTCGGCCAGCAGCGTGGGGGTCAGGCGTGCGGTGTCGTCGTTGAAGGCGCCAATCACGGCAATGCCCGTGACCAGCCCTTCGATGATGTCGCGCGGGGCGACGGCGACATCGGTCAGCGGTGGCTTTTTCATCTAAAAATCAGGATTTTTGTGCGCCAATCGCGCAATGTGCGCGATTATCGTATTTTCACTGGTTTCACGGTGTTTTTTTGGCAGTGGCGCCTTTCTATACTCAGTGCACTGAATCACACGAGGAACGCCATGAGCCAGCCACCCCTGCCCGTCGAACCCGCCGCGCCACCGGCCAGCCCGCTGCACAACAATCCGCTGAACATCGACGGCATCGAATTCATCGAGTACGCCACCACGCAGCCGCAGGCGCTCGGCGCCCTGCTGGAAGCCATGGGCTTTGCCGCCGTGGCCCGCCACCGTTCGCGCGAAGTCACGCTGTATCGCCAGGGCGGCATGAACGTCATCGTCAATGCCGACCCGCGCACGCTGGCGATCGCCGAGAGCGAACCGCAGGCCACCGTGATCGGCGCCATCGCCCTGCGCGTGCGCGACGCCGATGTCGCCTACCGCCGCGCCGTCGACATGGGTGCGTGGCCGATCCCGACCCGTGCCGGCGTGATGGAATTGAACATCCCCGGCGTGCACTGCGCGGGCGATTCGATCCTGTACTTCGTCGACCGTGTCGGCGACTTCTCGATCTACGACGTCGACTTCAAGCCGATCGACGCCAGCGCAAAACCGGGCGCCACGGCGCAGCCACCGGCGGTCGCCGGGCTGCATTTCTTCGGTGTGGTGCAGGCGATCGGCGCCGGCCGCGCGCCGGAATGGACGGATTTCTATCGCCAGATGCTGGGTTTCCAGCCGCTGGCAGAGGGCACCTGGTTCGGCGTCGTGCCGAAAGGAACGCTGCTGGCAAGCCCGTGCCACCGCTTCTACCTGCAGCTGGTCGAACCGCCGGAGGGCGCCGGCGGCCTGCAATGGGAAGAACAGCTGATCCGCGTGGGCCTCGGCGCGCCGGACGTGGCCGCGGCGGTGCGGGCGCTGAAGGAGCGCGGCATCGTCTTCCAGGACCGCGAGCCGTCGCAACGCGGCGCACTCACCCAACTGTACAGGGGCGGCGTCAGCTTCGAGCTCGTCGCGAGCAGCCTGGAACAGCGCACCGCCGGAGACACGCATGACTGAGATTTCCGGTACCACGCGCATTTTCCCGGTGATCGGCTGGCCCGTCGAGCAGGTCAAGGCGCCCACGCTGTTCAACGCCTTCTTCCAGCGCCACGGCATCGATGCCCGCGTGATCCCGCTGAAGGTGGCGCCGGGCCAGTACACGGCCGCGGTGCGCACGCTGATGGCGATGGAAAACGTGGGCGGCATCTTCGTCTCGATCCCGCACAAGCCGATGAGCGTGACGGCCGTCGACGAAGCCAGCCCGCGCGCACTGCTGGCCGGGGCCTGCAACGCGATCTACAAGGGCGCCGACGGCCGCATCCTGGGTGACCTGATCGATGGCGAAGGATTCATCCGCGCATTCGACCGCACCTGCGGCGACACGCCGTTCCCCTGGCGCAGTGCCAGCGCGCTGGTGGTCGGCAGCGGCGGCGTCGGCTGCGCCGTGGCCGAGGCACTGGCCGCGCGCGGCATCGCCCGCCTTGCCATCTGCGACACGCGCCCCGGGCAGGCCGAGGCGCTGCGCGAACGGCTGCAGCAGGCCTTCCCGGCCGTTGCAGTCGCCGTCGGCACGCCGCACGGGGCCGGCCACGACCTGGTCGTCAATTGCACGCCGCTCGGCATGGACGCGAACGACCCGCTGCCGGTCGATCTCGCCGGCATCGCCCAGTCAAGCATCGTGGCCGACTGCGGCATGAAGATTGAAATGACGCGGCTGCTGCACACGGCGCGGGACCTGGGCTGCCGCATCCAGAAGGGCAAGGAAATGATGATCGAACAATCGCCGCTGTACCTGGAACTGTTCGGCTGGCACGGCATATCGGCGGATGCATTCCGCGCACTGGAGGCTTTATGAACCTGTCGAACTTCGGCATGGATACGATCACGCTGGGCGGATCGCTCGAATCGAAACTGGCGGCCTCGCGCGCCAGCGGCTTCACGCAGATCATGCTGTGGGCACGCGACCTGGCCACCTATCCGGGCGGCCTCGAGGCGGCGGTGGCGCTGGTGCGGGGCAGCGGCCTGCGCGTCACCGGCATCCAGGTAATGCGCGACTACGAGGGCCTGTCCGGCGCGCTGCACGACTACAAGCTCGATATCGCGAAGCAGATGCTGCTGGTGGCCCGCGCGGTGGGCGCGCCGTTGCTGATGGTGTGCTCCAGCACGTCGAAGCACGCCAGCGGCGACATGGCGCACATCGCCCGCGATCTCGCCAGGCTGGCCACGCTGGCCGTGCCGCTGGGTGTGCGGATCGGCTATGAAGCCCTGTCGTGGGGCCGCCACGTGAACGGCTACCTGCAATCGTGGGAAGCCGTGGCGCTGGCCGACCACGCCAACCTCGGCGTGATCCTCGATTCGTACCATATGCTGGCCAACGATGCCGATCTCGATGGGCTC
Source organism: Pseudoduganella lutea (assembly GCF_004209755.1). Lineage (NCBI taxonomy): Bacteria > Pseudomonadati > Pseudomonadota > Betaproteobacteria > Burkholderiales > Oxalobacteraceae > Pseudoduganella > Pseudoduganella lutea. The sequence goes on from NZ_CP035913.1 coordinate 51,795, forward strand.
GACGAGATCCCCAGCGACAAGATCGCGCTCGTGCAGCTGTCCGACTACATGTGGCGCGAGCTGCGCAATGCCGAGGAGCGGCTGGAAACGGCGCGCCACCTGCGCGTGTTCCCGGGCGAGGGGGCGCATTCGAAGGAACTGTCGGACATGCTGCGCCGCCTCGACCGCGCCGGCTACCGGGGCGACTTCAGCTTCGAAGTGTTCAACGACGATTATGTGCAGCTGCCGCAGGCCTTCGTGGCGAAGCGCGCGCACGCCGGCGCGAAGTGGGTGACGGACCAGGTGCTGCGCCGCAGCCTGCCGGTATTGCACGCCACGCCGCACCATGCGGCGATGGCATAGGGAGCGGCCGTGCGGACGATCATGGTATTGAATGGCCCGAACCTGAACCTGCTGGGCTCGCGCGAACCGGGCATCTACGGGGCGCACACGCTGGCCGACGTGGAAGGCCTGTGCCGCGACGCCTGCGCCAGGCACGGCTTCGCGCTCGACTTCCGCCAGTCGAACCACGAAGGCGTGCTGCTCGACGCACTGCACGAGGCGGGCGCCGCGCAGGCTGCCGGCATGCTGGCCGGCGTGGTGCTGAACGCCGGCGCCTATACGCACACGTCGGTGGCACTGCACGATGCGATCAAGGGTGCGTCGGTGCGCGTGATTGAGCTGCACATCTCGAACGTGCATGCCCGCGAACCGTTCCGGCACCATTCCTTCATCGCCCCGGCCGCGCAGGGCGTGATCGCCGGGCTGGGTGTCCAGGGCTATGCGCTGGCGATCGCGGCACTGGCCGATCACGGAAACCGGAACGGAAACGCCTGACCATGCACGGTGTGCCTTCCCCCGTCGCTCCGCAGCCCATCGTTCCGATGTCCATCGTACTGATGCTGCTGCTGGCCGCGCAACCGGTCGCCACCGACCTGTACCTGCCGGCGCTGCCGCACATCGCGGCGGACCTGGATGTGGCGGCGGGGCAGGCGCAGGCCACGCTGACGGTCTTCATCCTGGCCTTCGGCATCGCGCAACTGGCGGCGGGACCGCTGGCCGATCGTTACGGGCGGCGCCGCTTGCTGCTCTGGGGCCTGGCGCTGTACGTGCTGGCAGCAATCGCCGGCGCGCTCGCACCGGCGCTGCCCATGCTGCTGGCGGCGCGCGCCGTGCAGGGCATCGGCACGGCGGCATCGGTGATCGCCGCGCGCGCCATCATCCGCGACCAGCATGCGGGCGCCGCCGGCATGCGCGCCATGGCCCGCAGCCTGACCGGACAAAGCGCGATCGGCGTGGCCTGCCCGCTCGCCGGCGGGCTGGCGGCGCACTACCTGGGCTGGCATGCCACGCTGGGCATGGTGGCCGGCTTCGGCGTGCTGGCATGGCTGGCCGTGTACACGGGCTACCGCGAAACGTGGCGCCGGCCGGAAGGCGATCGCCCGGCAGGGCTGCTGACCTTCCTGGCGCATCCGCAGTTCGTCGCCTGCGCGCTGCTGGCGGGCCTGTCCTTTTCAGGCGCGCTGTGCTTCCTGATCCTGTCGCCCTTCGTGTTCATCGGCGAGTTCGGCATGTCGCGCCTGGCCTACGGCGCGCTGCCCGCCCTGTGCTCGCTGGCATTCCTGCTGGGCACGGTACTCTGCGGCCGGCTGCTGCGGCACTGGAGCGTGCCGCGCGTGGTGCGGCTCGGTGCCTGCCTGTCGCTGCTCGGCGGCGCCGGCCAGGTGCTGCTGTGGCACGGCGGCGTGCATGCGGTGTGGGCGCTGGTACTGCCGCAGTGCGTGTACATGCTGGGCCACGGTTTCCACAACCCGTGCGGCCAGGCCGGGGCCGTGGCGCCGTTCCCGGCCCAGGCGGGGCGCGCGGCGGCCGTGTCGGGCTTCGTGCTGACGGCCACGGGTTTCGTCAGCGGCCAGCTGGCTTCGGCCAGCGGCGCGTCGCCTTCCGACACGCTGGTGGCGGCGATGGGGTGCATCACCGCGCTGCTGGCCGTCGTCGCCCTCGTATTCGTGCCGCTGGCGTGCCGCGACGGCCCGCTGCCCCGCCCCGCCAGCCAATAACAATATTCACAACAACGGAGACATGATGAAAGCGAAAATCCTCGCGGCCTGGATGGCGGTCGCCTGCCCGGCCCTTGCCGGCGCCCAGGCCACCGGTGTGACCCTGTACGGCAACTTCGATGAATACATCGGCCACGTGCGCAACGACAGGGGCGCCCACGTCACGGGCCTGAACGATGGCGCGATCCTGCGCAGCCGCCTCGGCGTGCGCGGCAGCGAAGACCTGGGCGATGGCGTGCAGCTGAAGTACGTGCTGGAGATGGGCCTGAACGCCGATGCCGGTTCGGCGGCCGACACCAGCCGCCTGTTCGACCGCCAGGCGTGGCTCGGCCTGGCCACGAAGGCGGGCGAGTTCCGCGCCGGTCGCCAGAACACCGAGATCTTCATGATCGGCGGCGCCATCGACTACACGGACCGCACCACATTCGGTTCCGTCGTCAATTCCTTCGGCATCCCGTCGCGCTACGACAACGACCTGTCCTACCGCTCCCCGCGCATCGGCGGCTTCGAGGCCACCGTGCACTATGCGTTGCCGGAAAACGGCGGCGCCACGCGCGGCAACCACCCGATCTGGCAACTGGCGCTGGACTATACGCGCGCGCCGTTCCGCTTCGGCTATGCGGGCCTGCAGGCCAGTCCCGACGATGCCACGGCCACCGTGCACGAAAAGATCCGCTACCACAACGTCTACGCCAACTACCGCTACGGCCGGGGCACGCTGTACGCGACCTTCGTGCGCAGCAATAACTCGACGGCCAACGCCAGCGGCAACAACGCCGGCACCATTCTCAGCAACGTATCGATTCCGAACAATTACTTTGCCGGCACCGACCCGAACGCGACGCGCTACTACCACATCTGGCAGCTCTCGGCCGACTACCGCGTCGACGAACGGCTGCGCGTGGGCGCGCTGTACGGCGAGATCCACGACCAATCGGGCGGCGGCGCCGGCGCGCGCGGCGCCAGCGCCGGCGGCTACTACGACCTGTCGCGGCGCACGTCGCTGTACGCGTTCGCCGCGTGGCTGAAGAACGATGCCGCCGCCGGGTTCCGCTTCAGCAGCTCGGCCGGGCCGTCGGCCAACCTGGCCGGCGACGACATCAATGGCCGCCGCCTGACCGGCGTGCAGCTGGGCATCCTGCACAAATTCTAGAAAACAGTTCCGTCAAGAGAACGCAACCCCGTGAATCAACGGCGCCCGCGGGCGCACACTATACTTGGAGGACGATATGTGCACAGCTTTGCAACCCCATCATGCCCCGACGGCCGGGGGCCAACCATGAAATCACAAGCCCGCAAGGCCACGCTGAGCGGCTGGATCGGCTCGGTACTGGAGTACTACGACTTCTTTATCTACGCCACCGCCGCCACGCTGGTCTTTCCGCAGATTTTCTTCCCGTCCACCGATCCGAAAACGGCGATCGTCGCCTCCCTGGCCACCTACGGCGTGGGCTACATCGCCCGCCCGATCGGCGCGTTCATGCTGGGCCACTGGGGCGACACGCGGGGCCGCAAGTACGTGCTGTTGATGTGCATGTTCCTGATGGGGATCTCGACGATGGCCGTCGGCCTGCTGCCCACGTATGAACAGGTGGGCGTGCTGGCGCCGGCCATGCTGGTGGTGCTGCGGCTCGTGCAGGGCTTCGCCGTGGCCGGCGAGATTTCCGGGGCCAGCTCGATGATCCTGGAACACGCGCCGTTCGGCCGCCGCGGCTTCTACGCCAGCTTCACGCTGCAGGGCGTGCAGGCCGGCCAGATCCTGGCCGCCGCCGTCTTCCTGCCGCTGGCGCATTTCATGCCCGACGCGCAGTTCAACGCGTGGGGCTGGCGCATCCCGTTCCTGCTCAGCGCCTTCGTCATCCTCGCCGGCTACCTGATCCGCCGCAACGTGCACGAGACCCCGGCGTTCGCGCAGGAAAACAAGCGCGCCAAGGCGCCGATGGTGGAAGCGGTGACGGAAAGCTGGCGCGACATGCTGCGCGTGGTGTGCATGGCGTTCATGAACGTGATCCCCGTGGTGACGTCGATCTTCGGCGCCGCCTACGCGGTGCAGCCCGGGTACGGCAACGGCTTTTCGAAGGATGTGTACCTGTGGATCCCCGTGCTGGGCAATTGCCTGGCCGTGCTGGTGATCCCGTTCGTCGGCATCCTGGCCGACAAGGTGGGCCGCAAGCCGCCGATCGTCGTCGGCGCCCTGCTCTCCGGCCTGCTGTCGTTCGGCTACCTGTATGCGATCAGCATTCATAACGTGCCGCTGGCGATCGCCATGTCGCTGCTGATGTGGGGCGTCGTGTACCAGGGCTACAACGCCGTGTTCCCGAGCTTCTACCCCGAGCTGTTCCCGACCCGCACCCGCGTGTCCGCCATGGCGATCTCGCAGAACCTGGGCACGCTGGTCACCGCGATGCTGCCGGCCGTCTTCGCCTTCGTGGCGCCCCCGGGGCCAACGACATCCCGCTGAAGGTGGGTGCCATCACGTTCGGCGTGACCGTGATCGCCGCGCTGGCCGCGCTGTCAGCCCGCGAAACCTACCGGATCAGGATGGAAGACCTGGGCAAGGTGGATGCCGTGCCGATGCCGAAGGAAGAGTATGTGCGGCTGCGCAAGGCCAGCGCCGCGCCGGTGAAGGGAAGCGGGCACGAACGCGCGGCGTGAGCCGTGTGAAGCTGGACTGATCCAGGCAAAAAAAATCCCCGGTACGACATACCGGGGATTTTTTTACGCTAACAGCGCCATCAGAACGCGCCCACGTAATTCTCCGCCAGCGCCTGCGCCAGCGCCCGCGAACCCACCACGTTCTCCAGCTCCGCGCGCTGCATCTCCCGTTCGAACGGCGTGGCGTCGGCGAACGTGTGCAGCATGCGCGTCATCCACCACGAGAAATACTCGGCGCGCCAGATGCGCTTGAGCGCCCGCTCGCTGTAGCCGTCCAGCAGTTCGCTGCTGCCCTTCCGGTAGAACATGTCCAGGCCTTCGGCCAGGAACTTGACGTCGGACACGGCCAGGTTCATGCCCTTCGCGCCGGTCGGCGGCACGATGTGCGACGCGTCGCCGGCAAGGAACAGGCGATTGTGCCGCATCGTCGTGCAGACGAAGCTGCGCATGCCGATGATGCCCTTCTGGAAGATGCGGCCTTCGTTCACCTTCCAGCCATCGCTGGTTTCCACGCGGGCGTGCAGCTCGGCCCAGATACGGTCGTCCGACCAGTTGTCCACGTGGTCCGCGGGATCGCACTGGAAGTACAGCCGCTGCACTTGCGGCGTGCGCGTGGAAATCAGGGCGAAACCCCGTTCATGCTGCGCATAGATCAGCTCTTCGGACGACGGCGCCGATTCGACGAGGATGCCGAACCAGCCGAACGGATACGTGCGCTGGAACTCGGTGCGCGCCGCCGCGGGCAGCGTTTTACGGGAGACGCCATGGAAGCCATCGCAGCCGATGACGAAGTCGGCATCGATGCGGCTGCGCTCGCCGCGATGGGTAAACGTGACGGCCGGCGCTTCGCTGTCGATGCCCTCGATGCCCACGTCGGATACGTCGAACAGGATCTGGCCGTCCGCGGCGAGGCGCGCGGCAACGAGATCCTTGATCACTTCATGCTGCGGGTACACGGTGATCGCCTTGCCCGTCAGTTCGGTCAGGTCGATGCGGTGGCGGCGGCCGCCGAACGCCAATTCGATGCCATGATGCAGCGCGCCGAGCTCGCGCATCCGCTGGCCGACGCCGGCATTGTCGAGGATGTCCATCGTGCCCTGCTCGAGCACGCCGGCGCGGATCGTCGATTCGATCTCTTCGCGGCTGCGGCTCTCGAGCACGACCGATTCGATGCCCTGCAGGTGCAGCAGGTGGGATAGCAGCAGGCCCGCTGGGCCGGCGCCGATGATGGCTGCCTGGGTACGCATGGTAAGTCTCCGTCTGGTATTAATTTAAGGTCGTGAACGGATCGTAATGCTGCTGTCACAATAAAAAAATGGATGAAGCCTGCAAAAACTTGTACTATTTTGCAAAGGCCTGTGCAGGACGACATGAAAACGCTGCCCAACGAAATTCCCCGGTTCGCCCTGTACGGCGACAATACGCCGATCGACAATGCCGAGTTCGTGCACATCGAGCTGATCGAAACGCGCAGCCGGCTGCACGACTGGCACATCGGCCCGCACACGCACCTCGGGCTGTTCCAGGTGCTGTTCCTGATGGCCGGCCACGTCAGCGCGCAGGTGGAAACCATGCAGTGGGAGTGCGACGGCCCCACCGTCATCACGATCCACCCGAGCGTCGTGCACGCGTTTGATTTTTCCGAGGAAGCGCAGGGCTATGTGCTGACGATGGACCAGAACGTGGTGCTGTCGGTGGACCTGTTCGCGCCGCTGTTCCTGCGCCCGCAGGCCATGCGCCTGCACGAAAACCCGGTCGTGCAGGACCGCCTGGCGGCGCTGCTGCACCAGTTGCTGCTGGAGGCGGCCGGCCCGCGCTATGGCCAGGCGCTGATGGTGGAATGGCTGGCCCGCAGTGTACTGCTGTTGCTGGTGCGGCTGGAAACGGAGCGGCGCATGGCCGACCAGTCGGGCCATGTGGAATTCGAACTGTTCAGCCGTTTCCGCGCCCTCGTGGAAGAACATTTCCGCGAGCAGTGGCTGGTGGGCCGCTATGCCGGCGAGCTGCGCGTGACGGCCGTGCGCCTGAACCGCCTGTGCATGAAGCTGGCCGGCAAGTCCGCCTTCGAGATGGCGCAGGACCGGCTCATGCTCGAAGCGTGCCGCAAGCTCACCTACGTGCCCGCGTCGGTGGCCAGCATCGGCTATGAACTGGGATTCCAGGACCCGGCCTACTTCAGCCGGCTGTTCCGCAAACGGCTGGGCGTGACGCCGAAGCAGTACCGCGAACAGTCTCGAAGCGGCGCCGCCATCACCACCCCGTTATAGTAAAGCAAAACTGGGGACAGACCCTGGTTTCCAGGAAACGTGGCCAGGATACCGGCGAATGGCCACCGATCGCCGCAATGTCCGAGACGTTTCCTGGAAACAGGGGTACGTCCCCTATTTTTCTTCTAAGCAGGGGTACGTCCCCAGTTTTGGCCTACAGCAATGCCGACAGTTCCGCCTGGATCTTGACCATGGCCGGCAGGCAGCGCTCAACCATCGCATCGAGCGGCATCCGCCCTTCGTGCACGCTGACATTGAGCGCGGCCACGATCTCGCCGCGAAAATTACGCAGCGGGACCGCGATCGCCCGCAAGCCCAGTTCCAGCTCCTGGTCGACGAGGGCATAGCCCTGCTCGCGCGCCCGCGCGATTTCCAGTGCCAGCCGCTCGCGGTGCACGATCGTGTGCGCCGTGATGCGCTCGGGCTCCACGGTGGACAGGTAGCGCTCCACCGCGTCCGGCGGCAGGTGCGCCAGCAGCACGCGGCCGTTCGCGGTGCAGTAGGCCGGCACGCGCGTGCCCGGCTGCAAGGTCGTCGACACGAGGCGCCCCGCACTGACGGCGGCCACGCACACGAGCTCGAGGTCGTCGAGCACACCGCACGATGCCGCCTCTCCCAGCGAATACGCCAGGCGGTACAGCAGCGGTTGCGCGATGCGCGGCAGCCGCGCCGAATGCAGGTACGACTGCCCCAGCCGCAGCACGGCCGGCGTCAGCGAAAACAGCTTGTTGTCGTGCCGCATGTAGCCCAGGTGCGTCAAGGTGATCAGGTAGCGCCGCGCGGCGGCCCGCGTCAGGCCGGTACGGCCGGCCACCTCGGCGATCGTCAGCCGCGCGCGTTCCTGGTCGAATGCCTCGATCACCTGCAAGCCTTTTTCCAGGCCGGCGACGAGATCGCGCGGGTGGGGCGTCACTGGGTCCATGAGAAATCTCCTATTTTGTGCGAGTATCGCACATAGTGTGCGCACTGCGCATGGAGCCAGACATTGCCCCGTTGAAGTCGAAGGTGCCCAAGGCCTAACATGGCCTGCATCCGACCACCGCATCCATTACATTGCGCAGTGCGCACGAGGAGACTTTAGTGAAATTCGATCCCGTCCCATCCGGCGTGTATCCGGAACTCGTTCATCCCGAATACAAATCCACCATCAAGCGCGGCCCGTTGCAGCCCCTGCTGCGCCTCGACGCGGCCCTGCCCGTCCGTGACAACATCGCCACGCCCGCCCTCGTGCTGCCGGGCGAGATCGACCTGACGCGGCCGGAAGGCTGCGCCGGCGAAGCGATCGGCGAGCGCATCGTCGTGACCGGCCGTGTCACGGATGAAGACGGCAAGCCCGTGCGCAATTCGCTCGTCGAAGTGTGGCAATGCAACGCGGCTGGCCGCTACCGCCACAAGAAGGACCAGCACAACGCGCCGCTCGACCCGAATTTCAACGGCTGGGGCAAGATGCTGACGGACGACGAGGGCCGCTACCGCTTCGTGACGGTGCGCCCCGGCCCCTACCCGTGGGGCAACCACCACAAGGCGTTCCGCCCGGCGCACATCCACTTTTCCCTGTTCGGCAACGTGTATGCTCAGCGCCTCGTCACGCAGATGTATTTCCCGAACGACCCGCTGTTCGACTACGATCCGATCTTCAACAGCGTGCCCGACGCGGCGGCACGCCAGCGCCTCGTCTCGCGTTTCTCGATCGAGGAGACGATGCACGAACACCTGCTCGGCTATGAATTCGACATCGTCCTGCGCGGACGCGACGCTACCCCGATGGGCCTGTAAGGAGACCAGCATGACGAACCAAGTGAACATCACCACCTCGCAAACCATCGGCCCCTTCTCGCACGAAGCATGGCAATGGGCCGTCGACGCCACCGCCAGCGTGGAAACGACCGCCCCCACCGTCACCGTGCGCGGCATCATCTACGATGGCGACGGCGCGCCGATCAACGACGCCCAGCTCGAAGCCTGGAACCCGCACGCTGCGGCGGCCGAGGCGCAGCAGGCCATCCCGGGGTTCCGCCGCATTCCCAGCGGCGAAGCGGGCGAATTCCAGTTCCGCCTGTCCCGCCCCGCCGATGCGCCGGCCGATGCGCCCGCCGCTTTCGTCACCATCTTCGCGCGCGGCCTGGTGAAGCACCAGTTCACCGCCGTGTTCCTGGACGACGCGCCGGTGTCGCCGCTGCTGGCCCAGGTACCCGAAGCGCGCCGCGACACGCTGCTGGCGCGCCGCCAGCCGGACGGCAGCTATCGCTGGGATATCCGCATGCAGGGCGATGCCGAAACCGTCTTCTTCGACTACACGTGAAGACGGGGAGAAGAAACGGATGAGCGTATCGATCTTCGACAGCTTCCTCACGACGACCGACATGATCGCGGTCTTCGACGATGCCGCGATCGTGCAGGGCATGTTCCGCTTCGAGCAGGGCCTGGCCGCCGCGCAGGCGGCCGAGGGCCTGGTCCCGCACGCGGCGGCACGCGCCATCGCCGGCGTCTGCAATGCGCAGCTGTATGACATCCCGGCGCTGATCGCGGCCAGCCGCCGCGCCGGCAGCCTGGCCATCCCGCTGGTCAAGGAACTCACGAATACGGTCGCGCTGTACGACAAGGACAGCGCGGCCTTCGTCCATTGGGGCAGCACCAGCCAGGATGTGGTCGACACGGCCCTCGTGCTGGCCACGCGCGAGGCATTGACCCTGCTCGATGCCGGGCTGGCGCAGCTGACGGACACCCTGCTGGCGCTGGCCGAAGCGCACATCGACACACCCGTGCTGGCGCGCACGCTGATGCAGCCGGCGCAGGTGACGAGCCTTGGCTGGAAGGTGCTGGGCTGGGCCGCGCCGCTGCTGCGTGCCCGCGAGCGCTTGCGCGACGCGGCCGGTCGCGCGCTGCGCCTGCAACTGGGTGGCGCCGTCGGCACGCTGGCCGTGATGGGCGAAGCCGGCGACGCGGTGGCACGCCGCCTGGCGGACGACCTGGGCCTGCAGGTGGCCGACGCGCCATGGCACACGCAGCGCGACGAATGGGTGCGCCTCGGGCTGGAAGTGGCCGTCATGACGGGCAGCCTGGGCAAGATCGCCACGGACCTGTCGCTGATGGCGCAGGGCGAGATCGGCGAACTGGCCGAACCGTCGGGCAATGGCCGCGGCGGATCGTCGGCCATGCCGCACAAGCGCAATCCGGTATCGGCGATGATCGCGCTGGCCGCCGCCGGCCGCACGCCGCAGCATGCCGCCTCGCTGCTGGCCATGATGGGGCAGCAGCACGAGCGTGGCCTGGGCAACTGGCAGGCCGAGCTTGCCGAATGGCCGCCGCTGTTCATCAGCGCGCACGGCGCCCTGCAGGCGCTGAACGACGCCTTCGGCGCACTCACGGTCGACACGGGCCGCATGCGCCGCAACATCGATGCGCTGCAAGGGCTGATCTTCGCCGAAGCCCTGTCGATCGGGCTGGCAGAATACATCGGCCGCCCGGCCGCCCACGAATTCGTCGAAGGCCTCACGCGCCGCGTGGTGGCCGAAGGCCGTCACCTGGCCGACCTGCTGCCCGAGGCGGTGTCCTCCAGCGATGCGCTGCGCGACCGCTGCGACCTCGCTTCATTGCAGGCGCTGTTCGACCCCGTGGCCGCCGCATCGTCCGCCCGCCGGCTGGCCGTGCGCCAGCTCGCCCGGCTCCGCGAGGAAGCCGCCTCCCTCAACATGGAACCTACGCAATGACCCACGATCCTTTCGATCACGACTTCGAACGCGGCCTGCAGAACCGCCGCACTATCCTCGGCGATGCCTGGGTGGACCGCTCGCTCGACAACGCCAACGCCTTCAATGCCGATTTCCAGAACCTGATCACGCGCTTCGCGTGGAACGAGATCTGGGGCCGCCCCGGCCTGGAATACAAGACGCGGCGCGCGATTGTGCTGTCGATCACGATCGCGCTGGGGCGGTGGGAAGAGTTCGAGCTGCATGTGCGCGCCGCGCTCCGTGCCGGCGCCGAGGGCGGCTTGAGCCCGGACGAGCTGAAGGAAGTGCTGATGCAGTCCGCCATCTACGCCGGCGTGCCGGCCGCGAACACGGCGTTCGCGCACACGCAGCAGATCCTGCGCGAGATGCAGCACCCGCTCGCGCCCACGCAGCCGGGCACCGTGCCGCACCCGGGCGTCGGCAGCGAACGGCGCACCGCCAGCCGCCCCGCCCTGCACTACACCGTTCGCGAGCCGCGCAACGGCCAGGCGCCGCGCCGCACCATCGTGCTGAGCCACGCGCTGGGCATGGACCTGTCGATGTGGGACGGCCTGGGCAATCTGCTGGCCGAGGACTGCCGCGTGATCGCCTACGACCACCGGGGCCACGGCGGCTCCGAAGCGCCGGACGGCGCCTACGACATGGCCGCGCTGGCCGACGATGCCGCGCGCCTGCTGCTGGAACTGGGCACCGGGCCGGTCACGTGGATCGGGCTGTCGATGGGCGGCATGGTGGGCCAGGAGCTGGCGCTGCGCCATCCGGCGCTGGTCCAGGCACTCGTCATCGCCAACTCCTCGTCCGGCTATCCGGAAGCGGCGCGGGAGGGATGGCAGCAGCGGATCGCCACCGTGCGCGAACAGGGCATCGACGCGATTGCCGACACCGTGATGGGCCGCTATTTCCACGAAGCGTTCCGCGCCACGCACGGCGGCACCGTCGCGCGCTGGCGGCGGCGCCTGACCAGCACCGATCCGATCGGCTACGTGGGCTGCTGCCATGCCGTCGGCAACGTCGACACGACCGCCCGCCTTTCCGCCATCACGGTGCCCGTGCTGGTGATCGCCGGCGAACTCGACCAGGGCGCGCCGGTGGCCATGTCGCAAACCATCGCCGACGCGATCCCCGGCGCACAGCTGGTCGTGCTGCCCGATGCATCGCACATCGCCGCCATCGAACAGCCCGCCGCCTTCGCCCGCGCCGTCCAGGCTTTCCTGGCATAAAAACTGGGGACGTACCCCTGTTTTCAGGAAATTTCATCTAGCTTAGGCGGCCTCGCGAACCGGCCCGCCTCCAGCTTCAGCTACTTTCCTGTAAAACAGGGTCTGTCCCCAGTTTTGCCGTGATTACACGTCCGGGTCGGCGAAGTTGGCGACCTGGTCGAACTCCACGTTGAACATGCCGCCATCGACCTGCGCCGCCTTGCGGATGTACACGGTCTGCACGATGTCCCGGCTGGCCGGGTCGATCCGCACCGGACCGCGGACGCTGTTCCATGCCATGCCCTTCATCGCGGCAACGAGCTGTGCGCCATCGGCATTGCCGCCCGCCTTGGCCAGCGCCTGATACAGCAGGTGCATGCCGTCATAGGCGCCGACCGAGTGGAAGTTGGGCCGCATGCCCTTGTTGGCCGCCATGAACGCGCTCACGTAGGCCTTGTTGTCCGGCGACGGATGCGCCGCCGAGTAATGGTGGCTGCTGACGACGCCGTTCGCGGCCGCGCCGATGCCGGCAATCAGGTCGTCGTCCAGCACGTCGCCGGTGCAGATCAGCCGGATGCCGGCGGCGGCCAGGCCGCGGTCGCTGAACTGCTTCAGCACGGCCGCGCCTTCGCCGGAGGGCACGAAGACGAACAATGCGTCCGGCCGGGCATCCTTCACCCGCGCTAGAAACGGCGCGTAGTCGGGATTGCGCAGCGGCACGCGCAGCGAATCGATCACCTTGCCGCCGCCGGCCGTGAAGCGCTTGACGAACACCTTTTCCGCATCGAGCCCCGGGCCATAGTCGGCCACGAACGTCATCGCCCGGCCGATCTTGTTCTTCGCCGCCCAGTCGGCCAGCGGCGCCGTCACCTGCGCCAGCGTGAAGCCGGTGCGCACGATGAACGGCGAGCGCTGCGGGATGATCGACGTGGCCGCGGCCATCACGATCATCGGCACCTTCGCCTGCGTGGCGACGGGCGCCGCGGCCAGTGCCAGCGGCGTGAGGCCGAAGCCGGCCAGCACGCGCACCTTGTCGCGCGCCACCAGCTCCTGGGCGGTGCGCTTCGTCACGTCCGGCGCCACGCCGCCGTCGTCCTTCAGGACGATCTCGATTTTGCGCCCCGCCACGCTGTCGCCGTGCCGTTGCTGGTACAGCTTGACGGCCGCCTCGATCTGCCGGCCGGTGGAGGCGAACGGGCCGGACATCGGCACGATCAGGCCCACCTTGAACGGCTCGGCGGCGGATGCGAAAGGTGGCAGCGATGCGGTCGCGGCAGCGGCGATGCCGGCCAGCAGGGTACGGCGTTTCGGTTGGTGTGTCATGGTCTCCTCCTTGTTGTAAGTATGCAAAACTACAGGTCGAGCACCAGCAGCGCGGACTTCGCGCGCGAGCAGCACGGGGTGAACTGGTCGTTGGCCGCCTGTTCCTCCTCCGTCTGGTACAGGTCGTGGTGTTCGGGAACGCCATCCAGCACACGCGTCAGGCAAGTGCCGCAAACGCCCTGTTCGCACGACACCGGCACGTCCACGCCGTGATCGGCCAGCACCTGCACCACGGTGCGGCCCGCGGGAATCGTGTACGTGCGGCCGCTGCTGGCGATGCGCACGTCGAACGCGCGCTCGCCCCCCTCGGCGACCGCGGGGGCGGCGCCGAAATACTCGCGGTGCAGGCGGTCATCGCTCCAGCCGAGCGCACGGGCCGTGGCCAGCACGTGATCGATGTAGCCGGCCGGGCCGCACACGTAGACGTGCGTGCCCGGCGGACAGGCAGCCAGGGCGGCCGGTACGTCGAGCCCCGTGCCTTCGTCGTCGATGTGCAGGCGCACCCGCGACGCGAACGGCGCCGCCTCCAGCCGGCGGCGAAACGCGGCACGCGCCCCGCCGCGCACGCTGTAGTGCAGCGTGAACGGCAGGTTTCGCGCGTGCAGGTGTTCGGCCATCGCCAGCAGCGGCGTGATGCCGATCCCCCCGGCGAACAGCACGCTGTGGTGCGGCCCTTCGGCCAGCCCGAAATGGTTGCGGGGCTCACTCACCTCCAGCTCCGCGCCTTCGACGATCCGCTCGTGCATCGCGCGCGACCCGCCGCGCGACGCCGGTTCGCGCAGCACGCCGATCAGGTAGCGGTGCGTTTCATGGGGCGCGTTGCACAGCGAGTACTGGCGCACGATGCCGCCGCCCAGGTGCACGTCGATGTGCGCGCCGGCCGTGAACGGCGGCAGCGGCGTGCCGTCGGTGGCGACCAGCTCGTAGCTGCAGATACCCTCCGCCTCGCTGGTGCGGCATGCAACCCTCAGGCGCAGCGTGCTCATGCCGCCACCTGCGCCGATGCGGATGTGGGTGCGGGTGCCGATGCCGGCTCCGGCGCAGCAGTTTCCCGGGCGAGCCAGCGGTCGATGATCTTGCGCGACTGCACGCCGCCGGCATCGATGTTCAGCATCAGCAGCTTGCGCTCCGGATGGCGCAGGATGTTGGCCTGCTGCTGTTCCAGCATGTCCCGGTCTTCGCCGAAGATCTTGCCCTGGCCGGTGCGGATCGTGTCGGTGAGCGCCGCGTCGTCCGCCCTGAAATGGCGCGCCATGCCCCAGAAGTACCAGTGCGTGGTGTCGGTTTCCGGCGTGATGAAGTCCACCACGATCGACGAGGCCTTGAACTCGGCCGGCGCATCGTAGCCCCCCTTGCCGGCCAGCGCCACGCCCACTTCGATCATGACGTGGCTGGGGGGCGTGAAGTGGCAGATCTGCCAGCGGTCTACCGGCACGTCGTCGGGCAGGCCGTTGCCCCGCAGGGCCGCCTGCCAGAATGGCGGCGGCATTACGTTCTCCATGAAGCGGCTGGTGATCACTTCATCGCCCACCGTTTTCGTGGTGACGGGTGCCTCGTCGATTTCCTTCTGGCCGATCGACGAGGCATGCACGTAGGTCTCGTGCGTGAGGTCCATCAGGTTGTCGATCATCAGCCGGTATTCGCAGCCGATGTGATACAGGCCGCCGCCATACGCCCAGCCCGCGTCGACGGCCCAGTGCAGGTGCGGGATCGCGGCCGGATCGGCCTGCGCGGCATCGCCGGGCCAGACCCAGATGAAGCCATGCCGCTCGACGACGGGATAGCTGCGGATGCACGGGAACCCGCGCACGCGCTGGCCGGGCATGGCGACCGGCTTGCCGTCGCAGCCCATCTGCAGGCCGTGATAGCCGCACACCAGCGTGCCGTCGCGCACGAAGCCCAGCGACAGCGGCGCGCCACGGTGCGGGCAAAAGTCCTCCACGGCGGCCACGCCCTGCGCCGCGCGGTAGAACACGATCTTTTCGCCGCAGATCTGGCGGCCCAGGGGCTTGTCCACGATTTCGTCGGGCGTGGCCGCGACGTACCAGGCATTTTTTGGGTACAGGATGGAAGTCATGCAGTCTCCTTGGTCATTATTGTTGGTGCTGAACTTCGATATTCAGTACACTGAATATTCGCGCAGTCGGAACCCAAAGTAAACTGTGCGCGACAAATATTTATCGGCGACCCATGGACAATGAAAACGACAACGGCAAGAACAACGGCAATGAGCTGCTCGACCTGCACGAACACCCCGGCCACCTGCTGCGCCGCGCGCAACAGATCTCCGTATCGATCTTCCACGATGAAATCGGCGGCGAACTGACGCCGGTGCAGTATGCGCTGCTGCGCACCCTGGCCGCGCGCCCAGGCATCGACCAGGTGACCTTGGCCGGCCTGGTGGCGATCGACACGTCGACCGGTGCCAGCGTGTGCGCCCGGCTCGAGGAAAAGGGGCTACTGGAACGCAAGGTGATTCCGCACAACCGCCGCCAGCGGGCGCTGACGATCACCACGGCCGGCACCGCCCTGCTGAAGCGGCTCGACCCCGCCGTGCACCGCCTGCGCGAACGCCTGCTCGCGCCGCTGACGGAGCGCGAGCAGGCGCAATTCATGCGGCTGCTGGATAAACTCGTCCTTGAAAACAACGACCAGAGCCGCGCACCGCTGGCCCGGCCGGATGCAGCAGCATAACGCCGCATGACACGACTGCCCAGGCCGTGTCCACCATGGGGTCAACCCTCGAATCGGACACGAGCTCGTCACTAACGACCGTTGAACGTACGTTGGCAACGATTGCGACTGCCGGGCCCGTGTCCACTTTTGAGGTTGGAAGGAATAATGCCCTGCATGGCATGACCGCGACGCAGGCAAGGGGCAGTGCTCCTTGAAACCCCTGCTGCGCCCCCAAGGTGGACACGGGCTCTGCAGTGGCGGCCGTGCTCAGGCCACCGACACCAGCCGGTCCAGCTTGGCGCCATCGTCCAGCAGCTCGCGGCTGTCCGAATCGTGCACGATGCACCCGCGGTCCAGCACGATGGCGCGCTGCGTCAGCGACAGGGCGAGGCGGGCATGCTGTTCGACGACGATCACGGACAGGCCCTCGTCCTGCACCAGCTTGCGGATGACGCCCAGCAGCTCCTGCACGATGATCGGCGCCAGCCCTTCCATCGGTTCGTCCAGCAGCAGCATGCGCGGGTTCGTCATCAGCGCGCGGGCGATGGCCACCATCTGCTGCTCGCCGCCGGAGAGCTGGTTGCCCATGTTGGTGCGCCGTTCCTGCAGACGCGGGAAGACCTCGTAGATCTTCTTCACGTCCCAGCGGCCCGGCCGCGCGACGACGGTCAGGTGTTCCTCGACCGTCAGCGACGGATACATGTGCCGCTCCTGCGGCACCCAGCCCAGGCCGGCACGGGCCCGCTTGTACGGCGCCACGCGGGCGATATCCTTGCCGGCCCACCGGATCGCGCCCTTGTGCAGCCGCGTCAGGCCCATCAGCGTGGTGAGCAGGCTGGTCTTGCCCACGCCGTTACGGCCCAGCAGCGCCAGGCTGTCGCCCTCGTCCAGCGCAAACGACACGTCTTCCAGCACGACGGATTCGCCATAACCGGCCGTCACCCGTTCCACCGCCAGCAGTTCAGTCATGACCACCCTCCCCCAGGTACACTTCTTTTACGCGCCGGTCCGCGGCGATTTCCGCAGGCGTCCCTTCGGTCAGCACCTTGCCGCCCACGAGCACCGTGATCCGCTCGGCGAACTTGAACACGAGGCCCATGTCGTGTTCGATGAACAGGATCGTCACGTCGCGCGGCAAGCCCGAGATCACTTCGAACAGCTCGCGGCTTTCGGCTTGCGGGATGCCGGCGGCCGGTTCGTCGAGCAGCAGGATCTTCGGTTGCGTGGCCAGCGCCAGCGCGATTTCCACGAGGCGCTGCTTGCCGTAAGCCATGCTGCGCGTGATGCTGTTGGCCTGGTCGGCCAGGCGCAGCGATTGCAGCAGCGCCATTGCCTCGTCAACCATGTCGTGGTGGCGCGCCACGGTTTTCCACCACACGTTCTGCAGGCCGCGCCGCTCGCCTATCGCCAGAACGACCGATTCGAGCACCGTCAGCCCGGCAAACAGCGTGTTGATCTGGAACGTGCGCGTCATGCCGCGTTTCACGCGCTGGTGCTGCGGCAGCGCGGTAATGTCTTCGCCGCCCAGGAACACGCGGCCACTGGTGGGCGCGAAGCCGCCCGTGAGCAGGTTGATGAAGGTGGTCTTGCCGGCGCCGTTCGGGCCGATCAGCGCATGGCGGGCGCCGGGCGTAAACGTCAGCGACACGTCGCTGTTGGCCTTGAAGGCGCCCCAGCTCTTCGACAGGCCTTCCGTCCTCAGGGTTGTATCCATCATTTTGCCTCCTTCCGTTCGCGCCGCCGCTCCATGAGCGCGGCGCAGCCACCGACGATGCCGCCCTTCGCGAACAGCACGATGCAGACCAGCAGCAGCCCGATCCAGAATTGCCAGTACGTGGGATTGATGCCGGCGATCTTGTCCTGCGCGATCATGAACACGGCCGTGCCGATCAGCGCACCGTACAGGCGCCCCGTGCCGCCCAGCACCAGCATGATGAGCAGTTCCGCCGAGCGGGGGAAGCCCAGCATGTCCAGGCCGACGAACTGGGTCGTCTGCGCCAGCAACGCGCCGGCGATGCCGGCCACCACGGCGCCCACGGTGAAGACAGCGCGCAGCCGCCGGTTGACATCCGCCCCGATCGCCGGCATGCGGCGCCCGCCTTCGCGGATACCGCGCAGGCCCAGGCCGAACGGCGAAGCCACGAGGCGGCGCAGCACGAGGAACACGAGGAACAGCACGACATAGCTGTAGACAAAGCCGGTCTTGCCTTCCAGGTCGAACTCGAACACGCCCAGCAGGTTCCCCACCATCATGCCGGACAGGCCATCGACGCCGCCCGTCAGCCAGGAGGCCTTGTTCGCGGCCTCGAACAGCATCAGCCCGATGCCCAGCGTGACCATCAGGCGCGTCAGGTCCTGCCCGCGCACGACGAGGAAGCTGACGATCCAGCCGAAGATGCCGGCCACCACCGCGCCGGCCAGCAGGCCGGTGACCGGCTCGCCCCAGCCATGCACGGACAGCAGGCCGGCCGTGTAGGCGCCCAGCCCGAAAAATGCCGCATGCCCCAGCGACACGATGCCCGCGTAGCCGAGGATCAGGTCCAGCGACAGCGCGAACAGGCCGACGATCATGATCTGGCTGGTCAGCACCAGGTATTGCGGGAACAGGAACCAGCTGGCCACGGGCAGCAGCCAGAACACGATTTCCAGCGGATGCCAGCGGCCATCCGGCAGGCGCGGAATGGGAGACGGCGCCGCGGCGCGCGCCGGCGCATCCACGACGACTTCAGCTTTCGACAATGCGTTCATGCCTTTCTCCTTACCAGGCCGGCGGGGAACGCCAGCAACAGCACGACCATCAGTGCGTAGATGACGAACGCGCCCACTTCCGGCACGTAGTACTTGCCGGCCACGTCGAACACGCCAAGGACGATGGCGGCCAGCAGCGGGCCGGTGATCGTGCCCGCGCCGCCGACGGCGACAACCAGCAGGAAGTAGACCATGTACTTGACGGGGAAGCTGGGATCGAGCCCCAGCACGTCGATACCCAGGCCGCCGCCCAGCCCCGCCAGACCGGAACCCAGCGCAAACGTCAGGCTGAACACGCGGCTGACATTGATGCCCAGGCCCTCGGACGCCGTGTGGTTGTCGACGGACGCGCGGATCTGCGCGCCGAAGCGGGTGCGCTCGATCAGGAGACCCAGCAGCGCGGTGACGACGATGACGACGCCGATCAGGAACAGCCGGTAGGTGCCCACCTCCAGGCCGAACAGCGACACCTGCCCGCGCAGCCACTCGGGCAGGCTGACGGGTTGCTGCGTGGGGCCGAAGAAGTACGTGGCGCCGGCCACCGCCATGAACGTGAGGCCGATCGAGAACAGCACCTGGTCCAGGTGGCTGGCCTTGTACAGCCGGCGGTACAGCGTGCGCTCGAGAACGAAGCCGACGAATGCCGATGCCAGGAACGCCAGCGGCAACGTGGCGAGGAATGGCACGCCGGCGCGATCGAGCAGCATCACGCACACGTAGCCGCCCAGCATCGCGAACGCGCCATGGGCCAGGTTGATGAAGTTCATCATGCCCATCGTGACCGACAGGCCGACACTGATCATGAACAGCAGGCTGCCGTACGCCACGCCATCGAACAGGACGCCGATCATCGCCGGCCTCCAAAGGGGTATTCAGGATGGATATCCATGGTTGTCTCCTCGATTCTCCAAGAATCAAATTTCAAGGCCCGATGCGGCCGCCGCTCTTTGTCGGCTGGCCGCATTGGCTGTATTACCGCTTGCTTACATGCGCATCACACCCGTTCGATCACGATGGCGATGCCCTGGCCCACGCCAATGCACATGGTACACAATGCAAACCTGCCGCCGCCACGGTGCAGCTGGTTCATGGCCGTGGTGACGAGGCGCGCGCCGCTCATGCCCAGCGGGTGGCCCAGCGCGATCGCGCCGCCCCACGGGTTGACGCGCGGGTCGTCCTGCGACAGGCCCAGTTCGCGCAGCACGGCGATGCCCTGCGATGCGAACGCTTCGTTCAGTTCGATGATGTCGAACTGGTCCAGCGTCATGCCCAGGTTCGCCAGCAGCTTTTGCGTGGCCGGTGCCGGGCCGATGCCCATCACGCGCGGCGCCACGCCGGCCGTGGCCATGCCGACTATGCGCGCCTTCGGCACCAGGCCGTGCGCCGCCGCCGATTGTTCGTTGGCCAGCAGCAGTGCGCAAGCACCGTCGTTGACACCCGACGCGTTGCCGGCGGTGACGGTGCCATCCGGACGCACGACGCCCTTCAGTTTCGCCAGCGCTTCCATCGTGGTGGCGCGGGGATGCTCGTCCTGGCTGAACACGACCGGTTCGCCTTTCTTGACCGGGATCGTCACCGGCATGATCTCGGCAGCGAAATACCCCGCCGCCTGGGCGGCGGCCACGCGCTGCTGGCTGGCCAGTGCGAACCGGTCCTGGTCTTCGCGGCTGATGTTGAAATCGTCGGCCACGTTCTCCGCCGTTTCCGGCATCGAGTCGGTGCCATACAGCTTCTTCATCAGCGGGTTCGGAAAGCGCCAGCCGATCGTCGTGTCATAGATCGCGGCGTTGCGCGAGAAGGCGCTGTCGGCCTTGCCCATCACGAACGGCGCGCGAGTCATCGATTCGACGCCGCCGGCGATCATCAGCGTTGTGTCGCCGGAACGGATCGAGCGGGCGGCGAGGCCCACGGCATCCATGCCGGAGCCGCACAGGCGGTTGACGGTGCTGCCGGGCACGCGCTGCGGCAGGCCGGCCAGCAAGGTGGACATGCGCGCCACGTTGCGGTTGTCCTCGCCGGCCTGGTTGGCGCAGCCGTAGATCACGTCGTCGATGGCTTCCCAGTCCACGGTGGGATTGCGGCGCACCAGCTCGGCCAGCGGCAGCGCGCCCAGATCGTCGGCGCGCAGGTCCTTCAGGGCGCCGCCGTAGCGGCCGATCGGGGTGCGGATCGCATCGCAGATGAATGCTTCGGTCATTTCGAATCCTCCTTCGGTGCGGCAATCAGGGGTGCCGCCGTGCGGCGTTGCAGTTCCTCGAACGTCAGGCCTTCGACCATCTCGCGCACGACGAGGCCATCGGAGGTGACGTCGATCACGGCGAGATCCGTGTAGATGCGGTTGACGCAGCCGATGCCCGTCAGCGGGTAGCTGCACTGTTCCACGATCTTGCTTTCGCCGGACTTGGTCTGGTGGTCGGTCATCACGAACACCTGGCGCGCGCCGATCGCCAGGTCCATCGCGCCGCCGACGGCGGGAATCGCATCCGGCGCGCCGGTGTGCCAGTTTGCCAGGTCGCCGGTAGCCGATACCTGGAAGGCGCCCAGCACGCAGATGTCGAGGTGGCCGCCGCGCATCATCGCGAACGAATCGCCATGGTGGAAGTACGCGCCGCCCGTGAGCAGCGTGACCGGCTGCTTGCCGGCGTTGATCAGGTCTTCATCCTCCTCGCCGGGCGCGGGCGCCGGGCCCATGCCCAGCAGGCCGTTCTCGCTGTGCAGGAAGATCTCGCGGTCGGCCGGCAGGTAGTTCGCCACCATCGTCGGCAGGCCGATGCCCAGGTTGACGTAGGCGCCTTCGTGGATGTCCTGCGCGACGCGTTTCGCCATAGCGTCGCGGCTCATTTTCTGGATAGTCATTGCTTGCCTCCTTGTGCGCTCTCCTGTACCACGCGCTGCACGAAGATGCCCGGCGTGACGATGTGCTCGGGATCGAGTTCGCCCAGTTCGACGATGCGCGTGACCTGCGCGATGGTGACTTTCGCGGCGGTGGCCATGATCGGGCCGAAGTTGCGGGCCGTCTTGCGATATACGAGGTTGCCCCAGCGGTCGCCGTGCAGCGCCTTGATCAGCGCGAAGTCGGCATGGATCGGCGATTCGAGCACATAGTTCTTGCCGTTGATGGTGCGGGTTTCCTTGCCTTCGGCAAGCAGCGTGCCGTAGCCCGTCGGCGAGAAGAAGCCGCCGATGCCGGCGCCGGCGGCACGGATGCGCTCGGCCAGGTTGCCCTGCGGCGTCAGTTCCAGCTCGATCTCGCCGGCGCGGTACAGCGCGTCGAACACCTGCGAATCTGCCTGGCGCGGGAACGAGCAGATGATCTTGCGCACCCGCTTGGCCTTCAGCAGCGCGGCGAGGCCGGTTTCGCCGTTGCCGGCATTGTTGTTGACGATGGTGAGGTCGCGCGCGCCCTGTGCGATCAGCGCGTCGATCAGCGCCGCCGGCATGCCGGCATTGCCGAAGCCGCCGATCATCACGGTCGCGCCGTCATGAATGCCGGCCACGGCCTGCGCCATGGTGTCGATAGTCTTGTCAATCACGATGGTTCCTTTTCAAAACAAATGTTCGATAATCGAACTATAATCTGTTAATCGAACACCGCGAGTGTCGCACCGCCGCCTGCGAAGGTCAAGAAAAAAAGTCGGGCGCACAGGGTGTTCCAGTAAAATCCGTCCACTTCGAAAGAGACCGCGATGACGACAACCACCAACAAGACCGCTGCGGCGGAACGCGAACCGACGATCGCCGAACAGATCGAGGCGCTGGCCGATCCCAGCTTCATGACATCGCTGGCGCGCGGCCTCGCCGTGCTGCAGGCGTTTTCCGATTCGCGCCGCAGCCTGACGATCGCGCAGATCAGCCAGAAGACAGGCATTCCCCGCGCCGCCGTCAGCCGCTGCCTGTACACGCTCAAGCAGCTCGGCTATGCCGACTCCGACGTCAACAACTATTCGCTGCGGCCGAAGGTGCTGACGCTCGGCTATTCCTACCTGTCGTCGACGCCGCTGACCGTGTCCGCCCAGCCGTACCTGAACCAGATCAGCCGCACGCTGAACGAATCGTGCTCGCTGGCGGTGCTGGACGATAACGAGGTCCTGTACGTGGCCCGCTCCGCCACCTCGCGTGTGATGTCCGTGGCGCTGAACACGGGCAGCCGCCTGCCCGCCTACTGCACGTCGCTGGGCCGCGTGATGCTTGCGCACCTGCCTGAGGCCGACCTGCAGGCCTACCTCGACAAGGTGCGCCTGAAACCCCTGACCGAGCACACGATCACCACCCAGAAGGGGCTGCGCGCGGCGCTGGTCCAGGTGCGCGAGCAGGGCTACGCGATCAACAACGAGGAGCTCGAGGTCGGCCTTCGGTCGATCGCGGTGCCCGTGCGCGGCGCTTCGGGCACCGTGCTTGCCGCCCTGAACGTCGGCGCCCAGGCCGGCCGCGTCAGCGCCCGTCAGATGGAGGAGCAGTTCCTGCCCACGCTGCAACAGGGTGCACGCGAACTGGCCGTGCTGCTGCCGTAACCACTGCCCAGCCCGTGTCCACCTTGGGGTCAGGCCTCGAATCGGACACGAACTCATCTGCACTAGATCCGAGTTCGTGTCCGAAAACGGGGTTGACCCCATTGTGGACAGCTATTAAACCAGATGAGCTCGTGTCCGATTTCGGGGTTGACCCCATGGTGGACACAAACCCAGCCGTTGGCGGGGCGGGTCGCTCGTTCAGAAGTGGTGGCGGATGCCGGCCATGATGCCCCGCTGCGGCTTGCCGGCGCCGGCGGTGCCGCCGGCGTCCAGCGCGATGGCGGCGACCCCGTCGTTTTCCATCAATCCCAGCGCGCCGTAGACGGCGGTGCGGGTCGACAGGTAGTACGTCAGCCTTGCCACCGCCATGTCGGTATCGTCGCCGCTGCTCTTGACGTTCTTGCGGGCCACCTGCGCATCGAACGTGAGCAGCGGCGTGACGGGATGGCTCACGCCCAGGTAGGCCAGCGTCGATTCGGTGATGCCGGTGGCGGCATCGGTCTTGCGGTCGATGACGCCGGCGCCCAGCTTCGTACCGCCCAGCATCCAGTAGCCATTGACGGTCACGCGCCGGTCGAAATTGCGGCTGCTGGTCAGCCCCCCGCCCGCGCCGGTGTTCCCGTGCAGCTTGTCGAACGATGCGTTGATGCCGAACGCCTTGACTTCATAGCCCAGCAGCGCCGTCACCTGGCGGCAGGCCTTGGAGTCGACCGGCGACTCGCCCGCGCAGCCGGTGGCGGCAGGCCCGCCGGACGACGAGGTGTCGCGCCCGAAGCTGTACGTGGCGCCGGCCACGAAGCCGTCGAAGTTGCCCAGGTAGCCGATCGCGTTGTCGCTGCGCGCGTTCGGCAGGTAGGGATCGATGCTGCCGATGGCGAACAGGTTCGGCCCCAGCACGTCGGCCTTCAGGCCGGCGATGTACGTCATGTTGACCTGGCGCCCCAGCGTCAGCGTGCCCCACTTGCCTTTCAGGCCCACGTTCGCGGCGCGGCCGAACAGGCGGTTGCCCTGCCCCATCGTGCCGGTATCCGGGCCGAAGCCGCTCTCCAGTGTGAAGATCGCGGACAGGCCGCCGCCCAGGTCTTCCGTGCCGCGAAAGCCGATGCGCGACGGGAACGATCCCGTCAACGATGCCATCCGCGTGACCGAATCGCCGTTCGCGTTGGTGTTGTCCACGTGCGCCACGGCCGTATCGATGATGCCGTAGATCGTGACGTTGCTTTGCGCCTGCGCCGCGCCCGCGGCCAGCAGCGCCAGTGCGCCCGCCACCGCCATCCCCATGCGCAGGCTGCCGCCGCGTGCCCGTTCGCCAGTCGTTTTGTCCATGCTGTCTCCTGTGGTTTTATAGTCGTCGGATCATTACCGACAGTCGTTCGATAATCGAACAATAGATTGCCTATCGAACGTTGACCCGATACTATGGCCGTTGCCGGGCCTTGTCAAGAATCTCAAGGAGCCTGATGATTGGCGCGGCACAATAACCAAGGAGACACACCATGAAGTACACGATTGCCGCCGTGCTGGCCGGCGCACAGCTGTTCGCCCTGCCAGCGGTCCACGCGCAGGACACGATCAAGGTCGGCGTGATCGCCGCGTTTTCCGGCCCGTTCGCCGATTACGGCAAGCAGATGGAAGGCGGCATCAAAGCCTATATGGCGCAGCATGGCGACGCGGTGGCCGGCAAGAAGATCCAGCTGATCTTCAAGGACACGACCGGGCCTTCGCCGGAGATCGCGAAACGCCTGGCGCAGGAACTGGTGGTGCGCGACAAGGTCGATTTCCTGGCGGGCTTCGGCCTGACGCCGGAAGCGCTGGCCGTGGCACCCATCGCGCAGCAGGCGAAAAAGCCGATGATCATCATGAACGCCGCCACGTCGGTCATCACGACGAAATCGAACTACATTGCCCGCTTCTCGATGACGCTGCCGCAGATCTCGGCGCCGATGGGCACGTGGGCGGCAAAGAACAAGCTCAACAAGGTGGTCACGCTGGTGGCGGACTACGGCCCCGGCCTCGATGCCGAAGCGGCGTTCAAGAAGACACTGGAAGGCGCCGGCGGCAAGGTGACGGAATCGATCCGCGTGCCGCTGCGCAATCCGGAGTTCGCCCCGTTCATCCAGCGCATCAAGGACGCCAAGCCGGATGCGATCTTCGTGTTCGTGCCGGCAGGCGAGCAAAGCATCGCCTTCATGAAGGGCTACCGGGAACGGGGCCTGGCCGCGGCCGGCATCAAGGTGATCGCCACGGGCGACCTGACGGACGACCACGTGCTGCCCGCGATGGGCGACGCGACGCTGGGCGTGATCACCACCTTCCACTACTCCGCCGCGCACGACTCGCCGGAGAACAAGGCATTCCTGAAGAGTTATGCCGCGGCCAATCCGAAAGGCGGCCGACCCAACTTCATGGCCGTCGCCGCCTATGACGGCATGGCGGCGATCTATGACGTGTCACGCAAGCTGAACGGCAAGATCGACGGCGACAAGGCGATGGCCGTGCTGAAGACGATGAAGCTGAACAGCCCGCGCGGCCCGATCGCCATCGACCCGGCCACCCGCGACATCGTGCAGACCGTTTACGTACGCGAAGTGAAGAAGGTGGGGAACGAGGTCTACAACATCGAGTTCGACAAGTTCCCCGACATGAAGGACCCGGGCAAGCAGTGATTACCCCCGCGAAAAACTGGGGACGTACCCCTGTTTAGCGGCAACTAATCAGCGCAATGTCGTTTCCTGGAAACAGGGCGGTCCGGCGTTCCGGTCCGTCCCTGTTCTCCAGGTGATCACGCCACCGGCGTCAGCAGCGGCCGTCCCGCGAAATGCGCCAGCAGGTTGTCGACGACCAGCTGGCCCATCGCATGGCGCGTTTCCACGGTGAGGCTGCCCACGTGCGGCGTGAGCACCACGTTCGGCAGCGCGGTGAGTGCGGCAGGCACGGCAGGTTCGTCGGCGAACACGTCCAGCGCCGCGGCGCCCAGCCGGCCATTCGCGAGCGCGGCGACCAGTGCGGGCTCGTCGACCAGCGAACCGCGCGCGATGTTGACCAGCGTGCCCTCCGGCCCCAGCGCTTCCAGCACGGCCGCGTCGACGGTTCCCTTCGTGGCGGCGCCGCCCGGCGCGCAGACGACCAGGTAGTCGCTGCCCTGCGCAAGGTCGGCCAGCGATGCGGCGCGCGGCACGTCGACACCCGCCTTCACGTTCGGCTGCCAGTAGCGCAGCTGCATCCCGAAAGCGGCCAGCCTGGCCGCGACGGCCTGGCCGATGCGCCCGAAACCATAGATGCCGGCGACCTTGCCGCGCAAGGCGCGCGCCGGCTTGACCGGCACGCCAGCCTGCCACTGCCCGGCGCGCACATACGTATCCAGCGTGGGGATGCGGCGCGACGCCGACAGCAGCAGCGCGACCGCCAGGTCCGCCACGTCGTCCGTCAGCACGCCGGGCGTGTTCGTCACGCGGATGCCACGCGGGCGCAATGCGTCGAAATCCACCGCGTCCACACCGATGCCGTTCACGGCCACGATCTCAAGCTGCGGCAGTTGCGCGGCCAGCGCCGCGCCGATGCCCGCCATCCCGGTGGTGGCCACGCCGCGCACGGTGGCGGCAACGCCGGCAATGAATGCGGCGCGCTCCCCGGCCGGCACCCGCCACACGTGATGGCAGGTGAAATGCTGGTCCAGTTGCGCCATCACGGACGCCGACGGACTGGCGGCCATCACGAGGATTTCCGGTTTCATCTGAATTTATTCATGAGTGAACGATCAGTGATTCTAGAACGTCAGTCGCATTCTTACAATTTCGGAATAACTCGATATTAACCACCGGATATTTTTATTCCTCAAATGAACATTTTAATGCATGAAGCAAACACACTGACCGCAGATCGATGCTGATAAGCCATTTTCAGTCACGCTCATCTGTCGGAAAATTTTACAGTCGAGTCTACGCGACGGCACCCCAACATGGCATGTAAGACAAGTTTATGATTAAAATCAAATGCTTAGCATTTACGGTTGAGCTAAGGCACGCTATTTGCTTATCGATATACGCAATAAGAATAACAAGAGCCTATTCTGAAAGAGCACCCAAAGTGCAACCTAATCAAACCTGGAGCTAATAGTGAACCAATTCAAAAAAGCAGTACTGGGCGCAGCAGTGGCAGTGGCAACGATGGGCGCGGCAGTTGCAGCGCCACAGACCGTGGGCGGCGTGACGTGGGATCCTGACTACCTGCTGGACTTCGCTTCGTCGTCCGTGCAGATGCACCAGATCATCGATGCCAACGGCACGGTGGGCGGCTACGGCGTCGTGTCGACGATGAACGGCACGGGCCAGGAACAGTTCTGCGCAGGCTGCGAGCTGACGATCGTGTTCGGTGGCTACACCCCGACCGCGGGCGGCACCGGCGCCACCACGAACTACACGGGCGGCTTCGTCAACATCTACGTCAACAACGGCCCGTCGACGATCAATCCGTACGATCCGCTGACGGTCAACGCCGGCAACACCGGCGTGGGCACGCTGTGGCTGAGCCTGGCTGGTCACGAGTACAACGGCGCCACGCTGCTGGGCACCGTGAACTCGATGATGCCGCCGAACCTGAGCGGTCTGGGCCAGCTGGACGTCGTGGGTGGCGTTGCTGCTGCCTACTTCGACACCAACGCGCAGATCGACGGTTCCGACCTGGCGTTCTCGGCCAGCTTCACGCAGCCATACCCGGGCGAGCCGAACCACGTGGTCGGCACGGGCAACTTCTACGGCATGACGTCGCCGGTTCCGGAACCAAGCACCTACATGATGCTGGGCGCCGGCATGCTGACGCTGGCTGCACTGCGTCGCCGCAAGCAGCGTTAATGCCTGGCTGCCGGCTCCGGCCGGCAGCTTTGCCTAGCCCGACTGTCGGAAAATTTTACAGTTGATTACGCAGCTTGATCCGTAACCCGCTGTTTCCGGCAGCAGCGACCCAAGTCAGGCGCTGCGTGTGTTTTCCAGGTAAATCACGCAGCGTCCTGCACACGAACACCGCAGTGCATCCCCGCTTTGCCCTCCCCTGCTTTACATCCGCTTTACATCTCGCCTTGCCTTCCCGCCTTGGAACGTCGCCCCGCCCGCAAACCGTGCCCGGCATCGCATGCCGCCACGTCCCGGCCCGCGCGCCATCCTTCGGCGTCAGCAGGCTGCCGCGCTGCGGATGAACTGCACCGTCAGGTCCGCTTGTGCGACGGGCAGCATGTGCCCGCCGTCCACCACTTCCAATACCGCATGCGGTACCTTGCAGGCCAGCGCCTCGCCGTGCTCGCGCCACGACAGGATGCGGTCGTGCCGTCCGAACAGCACGGCCACCGGCATGCGCAATTCACCATACCGGCTGCTGTAGCCGGGCAACTGCCCGGGTAGCGCTCCCATATCCTCTGAGGCGGCGAGGAACTGGCCCGGCCGCAGGCCGAGCAGGCCCCGCCGCGGGTGGCGAAGTCATGGGGCACCGGGTCCGGCGCAAATACCTGTTCCAGCACTGCCCCACCGCGGGCGATTGCCCCAGGGGTGGCCACCGTCCACGCCATCAGCCGGCGCAGCAGCGGCGAAGGCGTGTCGAGGACGCGGAACGCGGCAGGCGTCTCGTCCGGAAGGTGCGTGAGGGGGGCGAGCAGCGACAGCCCGGCAACGCGCTCCGGGTAATCGAGCGCCAGCGCCAGCGCCACGGCGCCGCCGTAGGAATGGCCGACAACGAGGGGCTGCTCCAGTTCCAGCCGGTCGATCAGCGCGGCCAGCGCGGCAGCCTGTTCGCGCAGCCCGGCCGGTGCGCCGGGGTGGCGCGTCGAATACCCGGAACCGGGCCTGTCCACCGTGATCACGCGATGATGGTGCGCCAGACGCCGCGCGACCTCGTAGGTGAAATGCGACATGTGCCCGCCCAGGCCATGGATCATCAGCAGCGCCGGCCCCCGGCCCTGCTCCCGCACATGCAGCCGGGCGCCCGGCACGTCGACGAAGATGCCCTGCGGCGGCAGCGCCGCCTCGACCTTGCGTTCCACGTGCCGCGTGAACAGCGCCAGCCCGCCCGCGATGGCGGGGACTGCCAGGCCGGCCGCGGCCGCCGCGATTGTCGCCAGCGCCGGCATCAGCGTGCCCCCTTGCGCGCGGCATTGCCGATACGGCGGGCGACGCCGGTCACCACGGCGGCTCGTCCAGGTAATGTCATGTGCCTCTCTTCCGTTGCGCCGTGGCGCAACCCGCCGCCGCGGTGACGCCGGCCGGCGAAAGTTATTGTCGATGGAAACTGCTTGTTGTTGACTTCTTGGCGATACTTTAGCCAATCGGAATAAGCAATGCAACGACCACGCGGGGTCCGGGGGAAACTAGGAGGACGGGACCAGCGTGTGCTGGTTGCGCTGGCGGATCGCCGCGGCCGCGTCGTCGTACAGGAAAGGCAGGAAGGCGAAACGCCGGCCGCGCGTGACCGGCGTGGCTTCGTGCAGCAGCGAGCAGGAAAACACCACGGCGCCGCCGGTCGGTGCCCGCCAGGTCGCCGGGCCGAACTCCGGAAAGCGCAGGTCGCCGCCGTCGTAGTCGTCGGCATTCAGGTTGATCGTGCAGGCGAAGCGGCGGTGCGCGGTGCCGGGCGTGGTGTTGTCCCGGTGTGCGCGAAAGAAGCCTTGCCGGTCGCCGTCGTAGCACGCGACGACATAACGTTCGATGCGGGTCACGTCGAACTGGAATGCCTTGCGGATTTCCGGCAGCAGCCGGCGCGTGAGGCGCGCACGCACGGCGGCGCGCAGCGTTTCCAGTTCGGGCACGCCGTCGAACACGAAATCCTCGCGCCGCTTGAAGCTGCTCTCGAGCACACCGACCGTCCTGCCGTCCACTTCGCGCATGAAACCGGATTCGACGCCACCATGCCGCTCGTACAGCGCCACCAGTTCCCGGCAGAATCCGGGCTCGAACACGCGGGGCACGACCAGCACCGGCGCAGGCACCGCCAGCCCGGCATGCAGGGCCGGCGCCGGCAGGTTGCCCAGCACCCGCTCCAGCGCCTGGGCGTGCTGCGTGCCGGACGCTGCCGGAATGCAGGCAAGTACGCGCAGCGTCGGGTCCAGCACCAGCGTGAAGGGCGCATAGCGCACCTCGCCATCGGCCGCCCGGCGCAGCGCGCCATAGCGAGCGCTGACGGCACGGTCGAAGTCCCAGAAATAGCGCACGCCAGGCTGCGCCTGGCGCACCCGCCCCTCGCTCTCATCGCGCGGGTCGACGCTGACACCGAACCAGCACACGCGCTCGTCGTCGAACAGCGCGCGCCGCTGCGTGACGTGGTCGTTGACCGCGCGCCCCGTTTCGCTGGCCGCGCTGCCAAAGAAGGTCAGCACCACGTAGCGGCCGGCCACGGTGTTGAAATGGAAGCGTTCGGCATTGCTGGAGCGGGCCGTAAAATCCGGCACGGGATCTCCAGGCAGCCAGGCGTGGTCGTTCATGAGGCAAGGATCATGCGTTGAAAGTGCCATTATCGCAGGCCGCACGACGCGCCATTGCGCCAGCGGCATGCATCAAGTCCCCCGCATCACGCTGGATCAGGTTCCTGCGTCAAGCCCCCTGCATCGGGGCCTGCATCACCGCCCTGCATCAGGCCGCGCGCAGCTTGAACACGGCCACCGACGCATCGAGCTGGCGGGCCTGCTCGCGCAGCGACTCGGCCGCGGCAGCCGCCTGCTCGACCAGCGCGGCGTTCTGTTGCGTCGTGGTGTCGATGTGCGCGATCGCCTCGTCGATCTGTTCGATCCCCTGCTGCTGCTCGCCGCTGGCCAGCGAGATCTGCTGCACCACGGCCGCCACCTGCTCCACGCTGTCCAGCACTTCGCGCATCGTGGCGCCGGCACGGTCGACGAGCGCGCGGCCCGCTTCCACTTCCGCCACGGACGCCGTGATCAGCGCGCGGATCTCCTGGGCAGCCACGGCCGAGCGCTGTGCCAGGCCACGCACTTCGCTGGCCACCACGGCGAAGCCCCTGCCCTGCTCGCCCGCGCGGGCGGCTTCCACGGCGGCGTTCAGGGCCAGGATATTGGTCTGGAAGGCAATGCCGTCGATGACCCCGATGATGTCGGCGATCTTCGCCGACGTGCCGTTGATCGTTCCCATCGTGCGCACCACTTCGGCCACGGTCGCGCTGCCGCGCGTGGACACGTCGGTCGCCTTGCCGGCCAGCCCCGCGGCCGCTTCGGCGTTGTCACGGTTCTGACGCACGGTGCCGGTCAGCTCCGTCATCGAAGCGGCCGTTTCCTCCAGCGAGCCCGCCTGCGACTCGGTGCGCGCCGACAGGTCGGCGTTCCCGGTGGCGATTTCCTCGGAGGCCACCGCGATGGCCTGCGTGCCGCTGCGCACCTGCGCCACGATGCGCGACAGGTTGCCGCTCATCGTGCCCAGGGCCCGCAGCAGGTCGCCGATCTCGTCGGCGCGGGTGGTGCGCACGTCGTGGCGCAGGTCGCCGGCGGCCACATCCCGCGCGATACCGAGCGCATGTGACAGCGGCACGGTAATGCCTCGGACCAGCATGACGACGATGAGCGCGCCAATCGCCACGGCGGCCGCCAGCAGCACCAGCAGCGTCAGCACGGAATTGCGGTACACCTCGTCATTGCGCGCTTCCACGGCCGCGATGCGGGTAGCCGCCTCCTTGCGGATCGCCTCGACGATGGCATCGATGCGCTCCGTGGCGTCGCGGTCCATGCCGCGCACCAGCTTGTCGACCTTCTGCGCGCCCGATGGATCGGCACCGTCGAACTGGCGCAACGCTTCCAGGTAGCGGCGCCCCAGCTCACCGTGCAGGCGCGACGCCTCGTCCACGGCGGCCGTCGGCAGCCCCAGCGTTGCCATCGTGCCTTTCAGTTCAGTCAACTTGCCGGCGGTCGCCGCGCCACTGGCGGTGAACGCCTTCGTGTACTTGTCGAGCTGGGCGGGATCCTGGCCGCGCAGCAGGATGTTCTTCCATTCCTGCACCTGGATCTTGAAGTCGACCTGCGCCGAACGGGCGCCATCCACAGCTCGCATCAGCCCGCCCGCTTCTTCGAAACCGGCCGCGTTGCGCATGTTCATGTCGCGCAACGCGTTCCAGCCGGTGAAGCCCACCAAGAGCAGGGTCAGCAGGAAAAAGGCGGCAAGCAGGGTCAGGCGAACGCCTATTTTTAGATCAGCAAGTTTCATGATGGATATACCGGAAGTCGTGCAACGCAGCAGGTTGCGATGGACAGCGGGGATGGGGCTGCGGCGAGAAAATATGTTGCTGCAAGCCAATAGTAACATGAAAGCGGCGCAGTGTCCCGCCCCTGCGCACATGTGCGCATCGCTCGCGTGGCTGCACGTGTACACTAATGTTTTTGACACCTTGTCACCGATGTCCATCTTTTCCAAAGCCGCGATCAAGCATGAGGCGGACGTGGCCGCCGCGCAGCAGGCAGCGCAGGAACAGGCCGCGCGCCAGGCCCGGCTCGACTTTCGCGAACAATACCGCGGCACGCTTGAAAACGTGATTCGCCCGCAGCTGGCCGCCATGCGCAAGCAGATGTATGAGCACGACTATGACGGCAAGATCGAGGAAGGCAACGACGGCTGGAACGATTTCGTGCGCCTCACCTTCGTGCCCGACAAGAACCGGCTCGCCGCGCACGCGGGCCGCGATGCCTGCACGCTGACGTTTACCGCGCTGGAAAGCACCTGCCTGCTGGAATGGGAAAGCGCGTTCGACCGCCACGCGCGCGATGGCTCCGGCAAGGAAGGCGGCACGATCCCGTGCGCCCAGCTGACGGCCGAGCGCCTCGAACAGATGCTGTCCACGTTCTTTGAAAAGGCCTTCGAAGCGCGGCGGCTGCGCCGCCTGCCCTGATCAGCGCGCGCGCTCGATCAGCACGGGAATCTGCTTGAACGCCGGCGTGTTGGAGCCGCGCGCCACCAGCGCTGGCGACAGCAGCGGCGTCAGTTCGGGGAAGTAGCCGAACACGTCGTCCCCCTGGGCGCCCGTCGCCACCAGCCGCATGCCGTCCACGCAGCGCTCGATGCCATCCGGCGCCGCGGCGCGCACGCGCACGATGTCGCCCTCCGCGAAGCCCAGCCTGTCCAGCGTGGCGCGGCCCACGAACAGCACGTGCCGCGTGCCATACACGCCCCGATACCGGTCCACTTCGCCCTTGGGGTCGCGGTAGACGGTGGTGTTGTACTGCCGGTGCGCGCGGATCGTGGCCAGGCACAGTACCCCGTCGCCATAGTGCGCGCGGGCGCGGGCCATGATGGTGTCCACCGGCAGCGCATGGCCTATGAAGCGCGCCTTGCCCGCGGCCGTGTGCCACGCACGCCGGCCCGCGCTGTTCGGCAGATGAAATCCTTTTTCAAGGCGGATGTGCTCGTTGTAGGCCGTGAAACCTTCGACGGCGCCCTCGGCCACGCGCTCGATCAGCGCGCGCGTGGCATCGTAGTCCGTGCCGATGGTTTCCCAGTCGATTCCCGCCTTCGATTCCGATCCCCCAGTGTGTGCCTGGCCAGCCGGCTGACGATGAACGGCTCCGAGCGCAGCAGGTCGCTGGCCGGGCGGTTCCGGCCCATCGAGGCATGCACCATCGACGCCGTGTCCTCGACGCTGACGAACTGCGGGCCGGAGGGTTGCACGTCGAGCTCCGTGCGGCCGAGGCATGGCAGCAGCAGCCCCGTCTTGCCGGGATACAGGTGCGTGCGGTTGAGTTTGGTGGCCACGTGCACCGTCAGCCGCGTGCGCGACAGCGCATCGAGCACGCGCGGCGTGTCCGGCGCGGCCACGGCAAAATTGCCGCCCAGCGCCAGGAAGGCATCGACCGAGCCGTCCAGCAGGCCGTCGATCGTGCCGATCGCGTCGCGCCCCGGCACGTCCGGCGGCGTGAAACCGAACACGCGCCGCAGGCCCGCAAGCCATTCGGGCTTCGGCCGGCTGGTGATGCCCACGGTGCGGTCACCCTGCACATTCGAATGGCCCCGCACCGGCATCAGCCCGGCACCCGGCT
Organism: Pseudoduganella lutea; assembly: GCF_004209755.1. Lineage (NCBI taxonomy): Bacteria > Pseudomonadati > Pseudomonadota > Betaproteobacteria > Burkholderiales > Oxalobacteraceae > Pseudoduganella > Pseudoduganella lutea. The sequence continues at coordinate 85,952 of NZ_CP035913.1, forward strand.
TGCCCACGTTGCCGCGCAAGAGCATCAGGTTGACGAGTGTCTGGATGGTTTCAATGGCGAATTCATTCTGGGTCAGGCCCATGCACCATGCGGCAATCGTGGCCGGCGAAGCAAGGTAGTAGCCGACTGCCTCTTCCATCTGCGCGCGCGCCAGGCCGCTGGCCGCTTCGATGTCGGGCCATGCCTGACGCGTCACGAGGTCGCGGAAGGCCTCGAAGCCGTCGGTATGCGCGTCGATGAATTCCCGGTCGACGCCACCGCTCTCGAGCACTGCCTTGGCGATGCCGGTGATGGCGGCCAGGTCGCCACCCACGCGCACCTGGTAATACGCGTCGGCCAGCTGCGTGCCGGTGCCGCCCAGCAGCTCACCGGGCGATTGCGGATCGGCAAACGCTTCCAGGCCCCGTTCGCGCAGCGGGTTGAAGATGATGATGCGGCAGCCGCGCTGCTTCGCTTCGCGCAGGTCGCCCAGCATGCGCGGGTGGTTCGAGCCGGGATTGTGGCCGAAGCTCATGATCAGCCGGGCGTGGGCGAAATCGGCCCGCGTGACCGTGGCCTTGCCCACGCCGATCGATTCCGTGAGCGCCATGCCGGACGATTCGTGGCACAGGTTCGACGAATCCGGCAGGTTGTTGGTGCCGAAGGCGCGCGCGAACAGTTGGTACGCGAACGCCGCCTCGTTGCTGCTGCGCCCGGACGTGTAGAACACGGCGCGGTCCGGGTTGCCGAGCGCGCGCAGTTCGCTGCCGGCCAGTGCGAACGCGGCATCCCAGCCGATTTCGCGGTAGGTGTCGCTGGCGGCGTCGTACAGCATCGGTGCCGTCAGGCGGCCCGCCGCTTCCAGTTCCCAATGCTCTTTCGCACGCAGCGCGGTGACGGTGTTGGCGGCGAAGAATGCCGGCGTGGCGCGTGCCTTGCCCGATTCGTGGGCGATGGCCCAGGCACCCTGCTCGCAAAAATCCACCGACTTGCTGTCCGGCGAATCGGGATACGCGCAACCGGGGCAGTCGACGCCCTGCGGCTGGTTCAGCCGGGGCAGCGTGGCCAGCGCCTGGGCGCCGGGATTGCCGATCAGCGCCTTGGCCGTGCCGTGCAGTGAACCGAAGCCGCCGGCCGGCTTGTCGTAGGGCTTGAGTGCAAGAGGAACGATGGGGATGGTCTTGGTCATCCCCGTATTGTAGCGTTCAGATCAGTTCGCGCGCTCGCAGCTCATCCTTGATGTAGGCATAGAACACGGGTGCGGCGATCACGCCGGGCACGCCGAACACGGCTTCGGCGAACAGCATCGCCGCCAGCAGTTCCCACGCGCGCGCATTGATGTGCGAGCCGATGATGCGGGCGTTCAGGAAGTATTCCAGCTTGTGCACGACCACCATGAACGCCAGCCCGGCCACGGCCACGTGCAGCGAATGCGACAGGCTGACGACGACCAGCACCGTGTTCGAGATCAGGTTGCCGATCACCGGCAGCAGGCCGGCCAGGAACGTGATCGCGACCACTGTCTTCGACAGCGGCAGGTGCACGCCGGCCAGCGGCAGCACGATGAACACGAAGATCGCCGTGATGATCGTGTTGATTCCCGAGATCCAGACCTGCGCGAACACGATATTGCGGAAGGCGCAGGACAGGAAGCGCGCGCGTTGCAGCAGCGCCTCCAGGAAAGGCCGGTGCGGCGCGCCATCCTCGTTCGTATCGTGCAGCGATGCCATCAGCCCGATCACCATGCCGAGCAGGATGCGCGTCAGCGTCTTGCCCACTTCGGCACCGGCCGCCTGCGCCGCGCCGGCATGCTCGCGCAGCCACGCGGTGACGGCTTCGCGCAGCGAATGGGCATCTACTGGCAGGTGCTCGCTGATCCATGGCGGAATCTGGTCGCGCGAGGCATCGATGATGTCGGCCAGGCGCACGAACAGGTGCGTGATGCTGTTGGAGTCCACCCGCAGCAGCACGACGAGGCCCCACGTCGCCAGCGCGATGAGGCCCACCAGCACGCCGCCGATGACGGCCGCCGCCACCATCCGGGCCCGCGCGTCGCTGATGCGGCGGCCCAGCGCCGGCGCGATCGCATGGATCAGCGAAAACATCAGCAAGCCGGCAAACAGGGCGCCCAGCAGACCGTTCTTCAGCACGAGCAGCAGTAACAGGGCGATGAGCAGGTAGGAAGCAATGACGCTGTAGCGGGCTTGGAGGTTGGGCGGCATGGTGGCGTGGAAGTTGAGCCGGCATTATGCCTCAGGGGACGCCAGTTCCGACAACATTCCTTCCTTGTCCAGCGCAAGGCGCGCCAGGTCGCGCGCCAGGAACAGATTGCCCGCATACTCGGCCCGGGCTTCGGCCTCCACGTCGGCCAGGGTCAGCGGCCCCTGGCTGTCCTGATAGCGGGGACTGAAATGCGTCAGCACCAGGTTTGGAATGGCCGCCTCGCGGGCGAACCGGGCCACGCGCAGCGCGGAACTGTGCTGCGGGCCGGGCCCCACTTTTTCCAGCACCGCTTCCGTGTACGTGGCTTCGTGCACCAGCACATGGGCATCGCGCACGGCATCGCCCAGCAGTTCAGGCGTATCGTTGTCGCCGGCGATGACGATGCGGCGCGCCCGGCGCGGCGGCTGCAGCACGTCGGCCGGGCGCACCGTGCGGCCATCGGGCAGCACGGCATCCAGGCCGGACTGCAGCGCGCCCCACAGCGGCCCGCGCGGCACGCCGACGGCGGCCAGCCGGGCCGGATCGAGCTTGCGTTCGACGGCCTTCTCCGTGAATCCGTAGGCGAACGACGGAATGCGGTGCGACAGCGCGGTGGCGGTCACGGCCAGGTCGGACAGGAGTGTTGCGCGGCCGGCATCGGCCACGTCGATGAACTCGACCGGATACGGCAGCTGCAATGCCGTGGTGTCCATCACGCCGCGCACGTAGCGCTCCAGCGGCGCCGGCCCGACGATTGCCATCGGCGCCGTGCGGTTCAGCAGCCCGGCACTGGCCAGCAATCCCGGCAGGCCGTAGCAATGGTCGCCGTGCAGGTGCGTGATGAAGATCGCGCGCAGGGTATGCGGCGACAGGTTCGTGCGCAGGATGCGGTGCTGCGTGCCCTCCCCGCAATCGACGAGCACCCAGCCGTCGGCCGAGCGCAGCGCCACGCCCGCCACATTGCGCGTCTTCGTGGGAGTGCCCGATGAGGTGCCGAGAAATTGCAGTTCCATGGAATGCCGGTTTTTGCCAGTGATCGCCAGTCGTCGCGAGTCGTCGCCAGTGGCCGGATTATCCGCGATTCCCGCCGAGCGCGGCGTTCGAACGCGGCAGCAGTGCGGCCCGGCGGTGGGAGGCATGAAGACCCGTACCGGGTCGACGTATCCGCGATCCTCGATGCGAATGCTTTTTTGACAACTTGAATCCAGCCGGCCCGACCGCCGCCGTTGCTATAATGCGAGCCGCTCCCGACAACCCTTCCAGCCATGACCACCGACTTCCCCTTCGACCCGCCCTACAAGCTCGCCATCGATTCCCCTGCCGGAAAGCGCTGGGTCGAAGTGCTGGCCGACGGCAGCCAGGTCGATACGACGCCCCCGGCAACCACGCTGCCCCCGCCCGGCACGCAAGTGGACAATGCGCCACGCGGCGGTTCGGGTGGCGGCGGACCGGGTAGTGGTGCGCCGAGCAAGGCGCAGGCCTTCCTGAACGTGCCGTTCGCGGAAAAGGACGAAGCCAAGCGCCTCGGCGCCCGCTGGGACCCGGCGCGCAAGAAATGGTACGTGCCGAACGGCGTCGATGCCGCGCAGTTCAGCCGCTGGGCCGTCTGACGGCCGGCCAAAACTCAGATCGGATCGAACATCCGCTGGTCCACGTAACACCAGCCCCACGTTTCGCCAGGCTGTTGCGACCGCATCATGGCGTGCCCCGTGCCATGGAAATGCTTCGTCGCATGCCGGTTCTTCGACTGGTCGCAGCAGCCCACATGGCCGCAGGCGAGGCAGGTGCGCAGGTGCACCCACGTATCGCCCGTCTTGAGGCATTCCTCGCAGCCGTTCGTACGCGGCTCGTGTGTGTGGATCTGGTTGAAGTGTTCGCACTGTCCGCCCATCGCACCCTCCTTGAAAGATGCCCAAGCATACCGCCGCGGCGGCGCCGTGGCAGCGCCCCATTTGGGAGAGATTCGGAGCGATTCGGGAGAGATCAGCCCAGGACCGTGACGACCACGGTGCGCCGGTGCGGCGCCGTGCGGTGCTCCCACAGGTAGATGCCCTGCCAGGTACCCAGCAGGAGCCGGCCGCCGCCGACCGGCACCGTCAGCGCCGTATCCGTCAGCATCGTGCGGGCATGGGCTGCCATGTCGTCCGGCCCTTCCGTGTCGTGCCGGTAAGCCGGGTCGCCGTCGGGCGCCAGCCGTGCGACGATCGTTTCCAGGTCGCGCCGCACGTCCGGGTCGGCGTTTTCCGTGATCGTCAGCGAGCAGCTCGTGTGCTGCACGAACACGTGCGCCAGCCCGCACGCGATGCCGGACGCGCGCACGGCCCCGGCCACGGCATCGGTAATGTCGCGCGTGCCACGGCCGGTGGTGGAAAATTCAAGGACGGACTGATGGGCCAAGGGCGGTTCTCCAGCGGGTTGGTGTTGTCGTGCGCCGCCATCTGAAGGATAATTGGCGCCCATGAACGATACCACTCAACGCCCAGAACTGCCCGACCACCTGTCCACGGACCCGCGCAGCTCCTTCCACGTGCCTGCCGTGTTCGAACACGACATCGGCATCCTCTTCAACGACAAGGAACGTTTCGACGTGTCCGAATACTGCATCAGCGAAGGCTGGATCAAGGTCCCGGCCGGCAAGTCGCTGGACCGCAAGGGCCAGCCCATGCTGATCAAGCTGAAGGGCAAGGTCGAGGCCTTCTATAAGTAAGCCGCACCTGGGCGAAACGCCAGGCGAGACACGGGCTGCTTCTCAGCCCGATCTTCAGCCAGATTGCGTCCCGCGTCCGGCCGGCATCATGCCGGTTTTTTGTTACCGGTCGGCAGCCATGCCGGCATCGTTTCCGTAAATAATTCCCGCTCCACGGAGCCGTCGTACGGCGGCTCCAGCGTGCCCAGCGTGACCGCGATCGTTTCCGGCGATTCGGTGCTGCGCCAGAACAGCGTGGAACCGCAGACGCGGCAAAAGCCGCGCCGGCCGTGGTCCGACGACGCGTACTCGGTCACCAGCTCCGCCCCCGCTCGATGGCGAATACCGCCATGCCCACGTTCGCATACGATCCGGCACCGGCGCCATGCTGCTTCTGGCACATCGTGCAATAGCAATGGCTTGCATGGTGCACCGGCCCGTCGGCCCGGTAGGCCACGCCGCCGCACAGGCAGCTTCCTCTCAGCATCGCATTTCCTTTATCTCGATGACAGGTTCATGGTCTGCACCGCCAGCAGCCGGCATTGCCCATCCACGTTCACGTACGTGCGCATGAACTGGTAGCGGTTGGTCTTGAACGTGCTGCCGTCGGCCTGCCACTGCTCGACGACCGATATCCCGTGCAGCACGGCCGTATCGCCCAGCACGCGCGCCTGCACGTCGCGCGTCGTGCGCGACTTGAACCGCGTGGGTTTTTCCATCCGCGCCAGCAGCACGGGCTTCGTTTCGATCTCGGAACCCAGTGTGTGCACCCACACGTACTCGTCGGCCAGCGCCTCGCGCAGGAAGGCCGCGTTGCCGGTGGCCAGCGCCGCCTCGTACTGCCGGTCGCGTTCGACCAGCGCGTCGGTGGACATGCAAGGGGCGGCCAACGCGGGCAGGGGCAGCGCGCAGCACAGGAGCAGCAGGTGTTTTTTCATGGCGTTCGATGGCGGACAGGGACCCGCCAGTGTACGCCCAACGGCGGGCCGCTGGCCAGCACCGCTCATCCTGTTGAGCGAATGGCCGGCGGCAATGGCACCCTTGCCCTTTGCGACTTACCATGGCCCGATACCAATACCGGGGACACCCATGCCGCTGACACCACCGCCGCCGCGCCAAGCCGCCCTCCTCCTTGTTGCCGCCATCCTGGCCAGCGCCGCACATGCGGCGCCGATCGACCGGCAAGCCGTCGTCAAGCGCCATGATCCCCACCTGACTAAGGTCGACCCATGGTCGCCGCTTTCCGTCGGCAATGGCCGCTTTGCCTTCACGGCGGACGTGACGGGCCTGCAAACCTTCGCTGATCATTACTACAAGAATGGCACGGCCACGGAAACGCAGGCCCGCTGGAGCTGGCACACGAACGCGAACCCGAACAATTACAAACTGTCCGACGCCAACCGCGATTTCACGGCCCACGGCCGCACGCTGGGCTATCCGACGAACCAGAACTCGCCGGCCGGCCAGTGGCTGCGCGAGAATCCGCACACGCAACCGCTGCCGCGCATCGGCTTCGTGCTGACCGGCGCCGGTGCGCGGCCGCTGGTGCCCGCCGATGTCGGCGCGGTCGACCAGCGCCTCGACCTGTGGCAAGGCCACCTGGCAAGCCGCGTCACGCTGCGGGGCCAGCCGGTCTCCGTATCGAGCGCCGCCGATCCGAAAACGGATACCGTGGCGCTGCGCATCCGCTCTCCCCTGCTGGCACGCGGCGCGCTGGCGGTGCGCATCGCACTGCCGCTGGGCTACGACCTGAAGGTGAAGCACAACCCGCCGCTGGACTGGTCGCAGCCGGGGGCGCACAGTACCAATGTGCTCGAGCAAAAGCCGGCATTGCTGGCCGTCGAGCACCTGCGCGAAGGATCACACAATGCATCGCGCTATGCCATGACGGTGGCCAGCGCCGCGCCCTTGACGATCACCCGGCCGGACGCGCACGCCTTCGTCATCACCCCGGCGCGCGGCGACACGCTGGACATCACCGTGTCGTTCGCGCAGGAAGGCCGCGCTCCCGCGCCCCGCAGCGCCGACGTGTTCGAGTCCAGCAGCCGGCACTGGAAGGATTACTGGCAAAGCGGCGCGGCCATCGACTTCGCCGGCAGCACCGACCCGCGCGCGAAGGAACTGGAACGGCGCGTGGTACTGTCGCAATACCTGGCCGGCATCCAGCTGGGCGACACGCTGCCCGCCCAGGAGAGTGGCCTGACGACGTCCACCTGGTACGGCAAGCACCACACGGAAATGGTGTGGTGGCACACGGCGCACTTCGCGCTGTGGGGCCGCCCCGAATACACGGCCCGCACGCTGACGTGGTTCCAGCGCACGCTGCCATCGGCCCGCGCGGTCGCCGCCGAGCGTGGCCTGAAAGGCGCGCGCTGGATGAAGATGACGGGCCCCGAAGGCCGCGAAAGCCCCGGCGGCAACCCGATGATCATGTGGAACCAGCCGCACCCGATCCACCTGGCCGAACTGATGTACCGCGCCGACCCGTCGCCGGCCACGCTGGAACGCTACCGCGAACTGGTCATGGAAACGGCGGCCGGCATGGCGTCGATGCTGCATTGGGAAGACGCGCGCCAGCGCTATGTGCTGGGCCCGCCGATGTGGATCGCGCAGGAGATCTACGACCAGGCCACCAGCATGAACCCGACCTATGAATTGAGCTACTGGGCCCGTGGCCTGGAAATCGCCCAGCAATGGCGCGAGCGCCTCGGCCTGCCGCGCGACGCGGACTGGGAACACCGTCGCACGCACCTGTCGGCCCTGCCGCAGAAGGATGGCAAGTACGTGGCCATCGAAAGCACGCCGGACACGTGGGACAACCTTGCCAGCCGCCACGACCACCCGTCGTTCCTGATGGCGTTCGGCCAGTTGCCGGGCGATGGCGTGGACCGCGCCGTGATGCGCCGCACGCTGGACGCGACGCTGGCCACGTGGGACTGGGCAACGAAGATCTGGGGCTGGGATTACCCAATGGTGGCGATGACCGCGGCGCGGCTGGAAGCGCCGGACCTGGCGGTGGACGTGCTGCTGAAAACGGACGGCCCGAACAACGCCTACACGGCCGCCGGCCACAACCCAACACGGGCCTGCCCGTCTACCTGCCGGGCAACGGCGCCCTGCTCGCCGCCGTGGGCATGATGGCCGGCGGCTGGGATGGCGGCCCTTCGCGGCCGGCGCCCGGCTTTCCGGACAATGGCAAGTGGGTGGTCAAGGCGGAAGGGTTCAGGAAGCTGCCCTGAACCCACAGGCAGAATCCGGGGTCAGACCCGCCGGGTCTGACCCCAGTGCTTGCTTCTGGGGTGAACGCGTGCGGTTTCGACATGCCGGCCAACCACTCATAAAACCGGTGACAGACACCCATTTTCCAGGAACATCTGTTGCAAAAAAACCGGTGTGTGTCACCGGTTTTGTCACCGGTTTTGCTGCAATGGTCATTGCCATTCGTCAGCGCTTCTGCTTCCACTTTTCATAAGCCGCCAACGCCGAAGCCGGCCCGGTGCCATACCACCCGTAGCCGTCACGCCGTTCCTTGCTGAGCTCATTGACGTCCGTATGGATGGTGCCGTCGCGGTCGCCGAAGATCGGCTTCATCGTGGCGATGTCGACCATGCGCGGCCACATCGGTCCGGCACCGGGCCGCGCCTCGAGGAAGCGGCCGTTCTCGCCTTTCGCACCCCAGGCCACATCGCGCACGGCCACCCGCTTCAGCCAGGCGGTGCCGGCATCGATGGCCGCCACGATGTCCGGCGTCGGCTGCGGCAGCTCCATCAGCAGCTTGAGCAGCCGCGACGTTTCGGAAGTGGACAGCGACACCGGTTCGAAATTGCGCGCGCCCACCGGCGCCAGGGTCAGCGCGTCGTGTTGCTGGCACCAGCCGGTCAGCTGGCCGTTGACGCGGATCTGGCTGGCCACCAGCACCTTGATCGCGCGGGCGTGCGCAGCCTGGGCGCGTGCCGCCAGCTCCGGCGCCACGAACGCAAAGTCGCCCTGCCGCGCCGCCACGGTGGCCAGCAGGTCGACAACCTGGGCGAACGCGTTGTCGTTGAACGTGATCGCATCGTGGTAGCCGCCCTGCAGCGGGTACACCTGCGGGAAGCCGCCGTTCGGGTACTGCGCGTTCAGCAGGTAGCTCACGCCCTTGTCGAAGGCCTTTCGGTAAAGATCGCCGGCGGCACCCGGCAGCGCCGTCACCACGCGGGCCAGGAACGCCAGTTCGGTGGTGGTGGCATCGTTGTCGATCGTGCCGACGTAGTTCCAGCCTTTGGTGGCGACGACCACGCCGCCCGATGGATCGTCGTCGATCGGTGCGTAATGCTCGCCCTTCTGCCGCAGGTGACCCGTGCGGTTGACGTTCTTGCCCCAGCCGCCGGCAGGCGTCTGGAAGCTGACGATATTGTCGGCCACGTGGCGCGCCTCCGGCGATGCATACCACGCCGCCGGCTGCTTCAGCGGCATGCCGGAATCGCCGTGCAGCCGGGCCTGCGCCTCCGGTGGCGCGGCGCCGCTCGCACGTTCCGCGGCCAGCGTGGCCTTGTCGCGCGCCATCAGCGTGCGCGATCGCTCCAGATACGTATTCCAGGCGGCGCGTTCCGGCGCCGCCAGCGCCGCGATGCGTGCCTCCGTCACCGGCTGCGCGCGCGTCATCGTGCCGATCACCGTCGCCTGAGCAGCCGGCAGGCCCGCCGCCAGTGCCACGGCCAGCGCCAGCGCCATTCCCGTTTTCCTCATGTCTCTTCCCTCATGTTGATGTGGACAGCCATCAGCCCGACAGCTTGTCGTCGTAGCGCTTGCCGCCGATCGTCACATTGCGCAAGGTGACGTCGCGCGCATTGTGGATGAACCACGGCGCATCGGCGCGCACCGCATTCCCGAAGTCGCAGTCGGAGATCGTCACGTTGCGCACCGGGAGCACCGGCTTGTCGGCCGGGCCGTTATAGCTCTTCATCACCGGCCCGAGCACGACAAAGGCCTGGTAGCAGCCGAAGCTGCCGTCCGGTGTGTTCACGTTGCTCACTCTGATGCCGGAGATGTGCACGTCCGACACCTCCGGCGGCCGGCTGCGCACCAGGTCGAACGACGGCGTATAGTCGCAGTCGAAGGTGATGACGGCACCACCACCGGTCGGCACCGTGTTCGCCGGCACCGGCCCGCCGGGGATCGGCTTGTAGAAGCCCGGCTTCAGGCGCACGCCGTTCGGCAGCTTCAGGTCGCGCACGTAGAAGTGGCGCAGGTAGCCGCCCCGGTTCATGTTCGTTTTCAGGCGCACCACCGTGTTGATCGGATCGGTGGCGTAATGGATGTTGCGCACATCGATGTTCTGCGCGTACACGTGCTCGATCCCGGCCGACATTTCACTGCCCAGCGTGATGCCGCCATGGCCGCTGTTCATCACGCAATTCTGGATCACCACGTTGCGCGTGGGGCCGTAGCCCACATCGGCGTTCTTGCCGGCCTTGATGGCGATGCAGTCGTCACCCGTGTTGAACCAGCAGCCGTCCACCAGCACCGTGTCGCACGATTCCGGATCGAAGCCGTCCGAATTCGGGCCGATCGATTCCATCTTCACTTTGGAAAAATGCACGTTGCGGCACTTGACCGGATGGTGGACCCAGAACGGTGCATTGACCGCCTGGTAACCGGCCATCAGCACGTCTTCGCAGTCCATGAATTCGATGAGGCAGGGCCGCAGGTAGTGGCCCAGGCCGAAGACGCGTTTTTCCACCGGCACGCCCGCTTCGGACAGCGCTGGCAGGTATTTCTCGTCAGCGCGGCCATTGGGCCGGTCGCCCTCGATGCGCGCCAGCATCGCCGCGTCCAGGTGCGGCGCCATCGTGGCCAGCGGCGGGTTGGCGGGGTTGTCCACGCCCTGGTGCAGGGCGCCCTTCTCTGCGCCTTTCTGGTTCATGCCCCACCAGCCCGGGCCGCTGCCATCCTCGTACGGCACGCCGGCCTGGCCATCGAGGATGCTGGTCCAGTCCTCGCCCGTGATGGCGATGTTCCTTTGCCCGCGCGCGTAGACGAGTGGAGAAAAATTGAAGCAGTCGTTGCCCTGCCAGCGCGACAGCACCAGCCTGCCGTTCCTGCCGCAGTCGACCGTCCGTGCCTCCGGGTAGTCGCGCGCGTAGTCGGCCGGGTTGGCGCTGAAATACACGCGCGCGCCTTTCGCCAGGTGCACGTGCACGTTCGACAGCAGCACGATCGGCCCCTTCAGGTACCAGTCGCCGGCGGGCACCAGCACACGCCCGCCGCCCGCCTTGTGCGCGGCGGCGATCGCGGCGCGCAGCGCGGGATGGCTGTCGTGCGAGCCCGGCAACGGCGTGACGACCTGCCCTTTCGCGCGGATGGTCGGATAACCCGCCACCTTGTGCACCTTGCACGGCTTGCCGCCATAGGCCGTCACCACGAAGTCGCGCTTCGGGAACGGCAACGGCTTCGCGAACACATCGGCGATTTCCTTCGCGCGGGCCCACGGGTCGGCGGCCTGGGCGCGGCCCGGTGCCGGCAAGCCCAGGAACGACACCGTGCCCAGTGCGGCCGTGCCCTTGATCCACTGGCGCCGTTGCAGGAAGCTCTTGTCTGTCATATCGATCTCGGTTGGTTCGGCGAGCCGGTGCATGCCGCGGATCGCCATCGGGAACGCGACGAAGCCGGCGCATGGCCGGCTTCGTCGCGGATGAACACTACGTCAGAACTTGTACTCGACCGAAAGTCGGGCCACGCGTCCCAGCATGTCGGCCATGCTCGTCACGTAGCCACCGCCGTAGACGCTGTTGGCGGTGAGTGGCGGCCATTCTTCCGTGATGTTGTTGACACCCAGGCTGACGGTGGTGTTCTTGATGCCCGTGTAGCGCAGGTTCACGTTGAACTGGCTGTAGTCGTCCACCTTCGTGAGCGTGGAGCCGGCACGCGGCGTCAGGTCCGTCACGCCGCGCTGGTAGCGCTGCGACAGCGTGGCGCGCCACGGGCCCTGGCCCCAGCTGAACGACGCCGTGTGCTTCCAGCGCGGATTGATCTGCGGCATGCCGGCCAGGCCGGCATTCGGACCCGCGCCGCCGTAGCGGCCATCGTTGGTGATGACGCCGATGTTGGTGAACCACGGGCCATCCCTCTCGGACTGGAACTCGTACTTGTGGTACCACGTGCCATCGAGCTTGGCGTCGAACGTGCCGTAGCTGGTGGCCGGGAACCGGTAGCTGGCGGAAACGTCGGCACCGCGGATCCGGCTCATGCCGCGGTTGGCCTGGCTCGCCACGATGTGGTCGATCGTGCCATCCGGGCGGCGCAGGATCGAGCTCGCATACTTGGCCGGATCCTGCTGCACTTCGGCGATCGTCACGGCGCCCAGCACATCCTTGATCTTCAGGCCCCAGTAGTCGACCGTGACCGACAGGTTCCGGATCGGCTCATAGCCGAAGCCGAACGAGAAGCCGCGCGATTTTTCCGGCTTCAGGAAGCTGTTGTCCGGCGACTTGGTCCAGTACTCGGTGTTCACGTTGCAGACCTGGTCCGCCGTGTAGCCCGCCACCGGCATGCCGGTGCCGGCCACCGTGGGCTGCCCGCTCGGGCACAGTACCGGGTCGTCCATGTCGATCGTGCGCACTTCCGCCGTCGGGTTCTGCACATCCATGATGGACGGTGCCCGGAAGCCCGTGGACACCGAACTGCGCAGCAGCAGGTTGTCCACTGGCCGCCAGCTCGCCGCCAGGCGTGGATTGACGGTGGTCTGCTTCAGGTCCTCGTAGTAGTCGGCCCGCACGGCGCCGTTGATCGAAATCGTCTGCGTGATCGGAGCTTCCACTTCGGCCAGCAGCGAGGCGATGTCGCGCGAGAGGCGCCGGCCCACGCCCTGCGGCGTTTCGCCGACCAGGTCGTGCTGCAGCACGTTGCCGGCCGCATCGAGGTTGTAGCTGCCATCGGCCTTCTTGTAGACGAAATCGAGCGGCGCATCATAGGTGCGCGCGGCATCGCGGCGCAACTCGGCGGCCACGGCCAGCGTCAGGTCGCCGCCGCCGAGTGCCATCAGGCCTTTCGACAGCGTCACGTCCACGCTCTTGTTGTAGGCCTTGTTCAGGCGATACGTGTAGTTGTCGGCCTCGATGCTGCGCAGGTAGGCGGCGCCCGCTTCGTCCTGCAGCCCGAACGGGTTCAGCGTGCCGTTGTTGAAGCCTTCCTGCGCCTTCGAATACAGGATGTAGCCGCCGCCCACTTTCGTGTCGCGCTTGCTCATGCCCCAGTTCACGCCGGCGCGGTAATCCCAGCCCAGCACTTCGCCTTCGGCCGTCAGCACCACGCGGTCGTTGGTCTGCTCGTCGTTCCGGTACGCCGAACCCAGTTCCGCCGGGCCCCATTGGAAGTACAGCGTGCGGCCGTTCATGTTCAGGTTGCTGACGGTGCCCGGCGTTCGCGTGCCGTCGATGTACATCGCCGGCGAGTTGGCGCCGGTATTGTCGCCCACCACCTGCACGGCCGGCGTGATGCCGTTGCCGGGATAGAAGCGGCTCGACGACGGCAGCGAATAGGTGGTAAAGGGATTGGTCCCGCCCGGCACCTGCATGCCGCGGAACTTCTGCACGGTGAACTTCGAGTGCAGCACGTCGATGTCGATCTTGTGCCCGCCCGGGATATTGAAGCTGGAGCGCGCGGCGATGGTCTGGATCTCGCTGCCATCCGTCACCGCGTTGTAGAACAGCGGATTGCGGTAGCAGCCCGGCGCATACACGGGCGGCGTATTGGCGCTCTGGTTGCCCAGCGTGGGGCGCGAGTACGGCTCGACGCAACCGCTGGCATACGTGGGGTTGTAGTTCGAGTTCGCGTTGCGGGCGAAGCCGAAGTTGGCCGTGGGGCTCGGGTTGCGGCCATCGGGCAGCAGGCCGAGGCCCAGCGTGCGCAGCACGTCGGGATCATGCTGCTCCGCGCGCTCGCCCTGGAACAGTGGGGTCTTTTTCTGGTGGTCGATGGCGATGTAGGCATTCCAGCCATCCTTGCCCAGGTTGCCGATACCGGCGATGGCGCCGAAGCTGGTGGTCTTGCCGCCGCCGCTTTCTTCCGGCCGCGCATATTCCGCTTTCAGGTTCACGCCCTCGAAGCCGCGCTTGGTCCAGAAGTTCTGCACCCCGCCGATGGCATCGGCGCCATACGTGGACGAGGCGCCACCGGACAGCGTCTCGACGCGGTCGAGCGCCATCCGCGGGATGACGTTGACGGACACGTACTGGTCCTGCAGCGGCTCGTTGGCCAGGCGGCGGCCGTTCAGCAGCGTCAGCGTGCGCATCGGGCCAAGGCCGCGCAGGTTCGTCATCGGGCCGGCGGCGCCCGAATTGGTGCCCAGCGACAGCGACTGCGGCTGCTCCAGCACCAGGTCCTTCAGTTCGGTGTGGCCGCGCGATTCCAGCTCGGTGGCCTTGATGGTGGTCACGGGCGTGGCGCCCTCGGTGGCCACGCGGCGGATCAGCGAACCGGTCACGACGACCGATTGCACTGCTTCCGCCGGGGCGGAATCTTGCGGATTCGCCTGTGCCTGGGCCACGCCCGTCATTTCGCAGACTGCGACGGCCACGGCGAGAGCCATCGTGGCGCGCCGCAGCGCAGGTTGGCGCTTGGCCGGTTGTGGTGCGTATTTCATGTGTCTCCTCCGCCGATGTTTTTTTGAATTGGCTAGATCACTTGCTTGTACTGGTAGACCAGTCCTTAGATTGGCCGGACCAGTTGCACCGAGTATGCGCCGACACATGCGCGAAAGTCACGGGTAACATGCATCAACGTTGTGAAAATGCATCAATGGGCAAACGGTCACGAAGTTGAGCGTTCGGCTTCCGGCGCTTGTGCTGCCGCCCGAGCCAACCGCTCTCACAATTGTCGGTCGTCGCCATTCGCTTCACTCTTCAGAAAGCCACAGTCCGCAATTTGTTTTGCATGCCACGATTTGTCTGCACGCGTTAGCGATACAATCGCGTTGCGTCCTGCAATGAAAGACGCCACCTCTTCAAACGCTCGATATCGTTTTCCCCATCAAATAGTTCTCCTGCACGCAGTGAAATTTATTTACGGAAAAATATCATGGCAAATAAAAACCACGCGAAGTGCCTCGTCATTCTCGGAATCGTTGCAGCGGCAATGGGTTGCGGTGTAGCGCAAGCGGAAAGTGTCAGCTCGAGTCAATTGATTGCCCATGAAAACGCCGTGCACGAACTGCAGGTGAATACGGTGGGCATCCTGAACAATGATGAGCGCGGTGCGGCGACTAATGTCATCCTTGATTTCTACGTCGGCGCCGGAGCGTCGATTACAAGCTTTGCCTGGAACGTCAATGTGACGAGTTATCCGGGGAGCTATTTGTCCGAAATGCAGCTCACTTTCACCGATTCGCTGGGCTACGGGGTCACGTTCACACCCGGCAGTGGCGATGATTTTGACGGAACAATGGATTACGCCGGCTTCCAGGACCTGGGCGAGCTGGGGCAGGTTTTTGCGGTGGGCGCCGATGGCATCCTGCGCCTCGAATTTCATGATGGATTCAAGGATCTCGCATTTGACGAGCCCGAGGGCGTGTGGAATTCGGGCACGCTGACCTTCGGTATTGCGCCAGTGCCCGAGGCGCCAATGGTTGCGATGATGCTGGGCGGTTTGCTGTTGCTGCCGGGTGCTCTCAAGCGGCGTCGCCGATAGAAGCCGGTATTTCACGATTGCAGAACCGCTTTCCCGAACAATGTCCGATCCCTGAATCGTCGTTACTGGAGCTCGAAAAATGCTGATACACCATTTCT
This sequence comes from Pseudoduganella lutea, assembly GCF_004209755.1. Lineage (NCBI taxonomy): Bacteria > Pseudomonadati > Pseudomonadota > Betaproteobacteria > Burkholderiales > Oxalobacteraceae > Pseudoduganella > Pseudoduganella lutea. The sequence continues at coordinate 101,582 of NZ_CP035913.1, forward strand.
ACCAGTCGCTCAAGCGGATTTTTTCAGGTTACCGCCAGATCGCGTTCCTGCTGACGGCACTTGTATTTGCCGCTCCGGCATCTGCGGAAGCCACATTCGAGAAGGCAAAACCGATCCCTCTGTATTCCTATTTCGCCACGGGCGATGTCAATGCCGTCGTCACCGCACCGTCGACACTTCCGGCACCGTCGTTCGTACTGATGGGTGGCGGTCCCGACGTGGATTCCGCCTTTCGATGGCTGATCCAGCGGGCCGGCATCACACCGGAAACGGGAGGACGATTCGTCGTCATCCGGGCAACCGGAACGGAAGCTTATAACCCTTACATTTATTACAGTGACGAAGCGTTGACGACCTCCACGACGATCGCCGAACTGTGGGTGGGCGGTGCCTCCCTGGGCCTGACATCGGTGGAAACACTGGTGATTCCCAGCGTCAAGGCGGCCAACAGCCCGGCCGTCAATGCCATCCTTTCCAAAGCCAACGTCGTCTTTATCGCGGGCGGCGACCAGAGTCATTACATCCGTTTCTGGAAAGGCACGGCGCTGGAACAGACGCTCAAATCACTGATGGCGAAAAACGTCCCGGTCGGTGGTACCAGCGCCGGTCTGGCCGTGCTGGGCCAGTTTGATTATTCGGCGCTGTACCAATCCGCCACGTCGGAACTGTCGATGCTCGATCCTTATTACAAGGATATTACGTTCGACCCGGCGCCACTGAGTCTCCAGGGCGGCTTCATCGCACCACCGGCATTGGCAAACATGATTTTCGATTCGCATTTCGACAGCCGCGATCGCATGGGCCGCTTCATTACCTTCCTTTCCAGGATCGTCGCGCCGACCAGTTCGGCAAGCGGAACTTTCGGATGCCCCGGCGGCGTACTTCCCGCATCCTCCAGCGGCAATATGACCGCGCGCGGTATCGGCATCGGCGTCGAGACCGCATTGCTGGTCCAGGGAAATGGGAACGGAAAGCCTGTCACGGCGAAACGGGTCACCAACCCTTCGACAACGACGGAAAGCGCGGTCTATTTTGTTCGCCCCTCGGTCCCGCCAAGTGTCTGCGAACCCAAAACACCCCTGACGGTTGCCAACGTCGAAGTCAGAAAGCTGGCCGATCCGGATGGTGTTTTCAATATGACCGACTGGACCGGCGTGCCGCTGTACAACCATCTGGACGTCACTTCCGGCACGTTATTCCCCGCGGACTGGTATTGAAGGCTTTTGGGTGCGGCTCGAAAAACCGTTGCAAGCCGCAACGGTTTGGGTCGCACGGCGCTGATGTGCCGGGCCGCCCACCCGAATCTTTTCGCGCCAGGAATGTATTATTTTTTACACATCACGGCCGAGACCTGGAATTCGCCGCAAAATTCATTGATCAATTGCCCGGCTCACGCTAGTGTAAAGCTGAAACTATGCGCATTGGCCACATCAATGTAAATGATCATCGAAGACCAATAATACGAGCGGCATGGCGCCAATTTTCACGACTATATCGCCATCGGTAACGGTGGCCGAATCCGTATCTCCCGAAATTGCCTGTGAAGGCCCAAGCGGCAGTCAGGGCAATTGCGGCCGTCCATCAGAAAATCGAAAAATTTCCAATACATCCACCTGGAGGGATTGCATGTCAACTCCGCACGGAAACCGTCTGGTTCCAACGCGTATCGCCGTCAGCGTAATGCAGGCATTCGGCGCCACTGCCACCGCTGGATTGCTGGTCTCGCTGGCCCTCCCGGCTGCCGCCCAAGACGCACAACCGATGCAAAGGGTCGAAATCACCGGTTCTTCGATCAAGCGCATCAACGCGGAAACCGCGTTGCCGGTGCAACTGATTACCCGTGCCGAGATTGAAAAGAGCAGCGTCACCACCGCGGCGGAACTGCTGTCGAAGGTGTCCGCCAACACGGCCGCGCTGACCGATGGCGCCAGCTTCAGCGATATTGCCGGCCAACGCGGGTTCAATGGCGCCAACCTGCGCGGCATCGGCGTGTCGTCGACGCTGGTGTTGCTCAATGGCCGCCGCCTGGCCAACTTTGCCTCGCCAGGGGGCAACGCCGGCGTGGACCTGAACGCCATCCCGTCTGCGGCCATCGACCGGGTTGAAATACTGAAAGACGGCGCCTCGGCCATCTATGGCACCGATGCGATCGGCGGCGTGATCAACTTCATTACGCGAACCAATTACAAGGGTGCCGACGCAAGCGCCTACTATGCCGACACCGAGCACGGCGGCGCTCGCAAGGCCATGGCAACGCTGTCGGGCGGCATCGGCGATCTGGCGACGGATCGCTACAACGTGCTGGCCGTACTCGATTACCAGGACACGAGCAGCCTGCGCTCGTCGCAGCGCAGCTGGATCGGTTCGGCCTTCCAGCCCGATATCAATCTCGATTCGGGCAGTTCGAATACTTTTCCCGCCAACGTACGCCGCACGCGCGCCAATGGCACCACCGCAACCGGCCCCCGCCTGAATCCAGGCGCACCGGCCTGCAATCCGCCGGCAACCGTCTACGCGCCCGAGAGCTTCGTCGGTCCGGCCGCCTGCATGTACGATTACATGCAGGACACCGAACTCTTCCCCGATTCGCGGCGCGTGTCGCTGCTTACCCGCGGCCAGTTCGCGTTCAACAAGGACACGACCCTGTATGGCGAATTGCTTGTCAACGAAACGTCGACCACTTACCGCATCAGCGCATTGACGGTCTCGGGCGAGATTTATCCGTTGGCCGGGCAGTACTATCCGCATTCGCTGATAACGGACAACAAGACTCCGCTCGTCGTCAACATGCGCCTGACCGAAGGCGGCCCGCGGACCAACGAAATCGATGCGACGGCCACGCGCATGGTGGTCGGCGTCAAGGGCGGCGCGCTGGGATGGGACTACGACATGGCGCTCAATCACAGCGTCAACGAAGTCGACGACAAATACGTCGACGGTTACGTGAGAACATCGCTGTTCGATGCTGCTTTCGCGAGCGGCAACATCAATCCTTTCGGACCATCCGGCCCTGACGGCCAGGCCTTGCTGGCGGCGGCCAAGATCAACGACCTGGCGCGCCATTCGCGCGGCACCACCGACTCGTTCGATATCAAGGCCACGCGCGACCTGTTCGCCATGGCCGGCGGCAATGCCGCCATCGCGCTCGGCGCGGAATACCGGCGCGAAAAGATGGCCTTCACGCCGTCGGCATTGCTGGCGGCCGGGGAAATCCGCGGCGAAGGCGAGGCCACGCCGTTTTCGGGCGGGCGCAACGTCAAGGCCGTGTATGCCGAGCTCAATCTGCCCTTGCTGACCAGCCTGGAAGCGCAACTGGCGCTGCGCCATGACCGCTACAACGACGTGGGCTCGACGACAAACCCCAAGGTGGGCGTACGGTGGAATCCGATGCGGCAGGTGGTGGTGCGCGGATCGTATGGCACCGGCTTCCGCGCACCGTCCCTTGCCGACCTGTATGGCCCGGTGCGGCTGGGCCAGGCCAACGGCATCTACAACGACCCGCTAGGCTGCATCAGGGTCGGGGCAATCGACAACACCGACAATCCCGATTACTGCGGCCTGCAACCGGACAAGCTGCGCGGCGGTTCGGCGTCCCTGCGCCCGGAGGAATCAAAGCAGTTTTCGGTGGGCCTGGTGCTTGAACCGCATCGCGACCTCACGACGACACTGGATTACTGGCGCATCAAGAAGACCGACGTCATCGTCTCGCCGGAAGGCTCGTATTTCACCGACCCGGTGCGCAACGCCGCCTTCATCATCCGCGGCGAGCCCGATCCGGCCCTGCCCGGGATTCCGGGCCCCATCCTGTCGATCGATTCGCGGCTGCGCAATATCGGCGCGCTGGAAACCTCGGGCGCCGACCTGGGCATCAACTGGCGCCTGCCGGCCACCGACCTGGGCAAATTTGCCGTCACGTTCAACGGCACCTATGTGTTCGACTACAAGACGCGCGAAGCGGCCGACGGTCCCGATATCAGTGCGCTGGGCGTGTACACGAACGACCAGATCGTCCAGCGGTGGCGCCATACCGTGAGCCTGGACTACGACCGCGGGCCCCTCAGCCTGACCTTGCAGCAAACCTTCCTGAGCGGCTATCGCGACCAGAACCTGCTGGCCGACGGGTCGGTCCATCGTGTCGATGACTATTCGCTGCTCGACCTGAGCGGCGGGTACCAGCTCACGAAGGGGCTGAAACTGCGGGCCGGTATCAAGAACCTGCTCGACAAGAATCCCCCGCGCTCGAACCAGCTGTTCAGTTTTTCGGTCGGCTACGATCCCAGCTATACCGATCCGCGCGGCCGCCAGTTCTACACGTCGCTGGCTTACGCGTTCCGTTAGCGCGCATCACGTCGGCCTGGCTGTCGCGTTGACCGACAGCCGGGCTCGACCGGGCGGTGTCGGCCTGAGGCGACGGTCGTGCTGATGGCCTTACCGATAGATGACCTGGGGCCTGTCCTGCGAGGACGTCGGGAACTGCGCCGCGAATGCAAGCACTTCCGCAAGCGGCTCATCGTCGTGCGAGGTCGTGACGATCATGTGTCCACCCTCGCCGTCGTCACCAGCGCAAGCCCAGCCCATCCTCCTGACCCTACAGGTCAACCTCCGTCTTTGCGGCTACGTGCTCGTGAGTGGCGCGACATTTGACGAGTTTGAACCAGGAGGGGCAACCGCCCGAAAGCCCTTTTTAGATCTGGCCAGGATACGCTTGCAGCTTCACTGGTGCCGTTGTACGCGTGTCGACCGAGAAGATGGGACCATGCCATTCTCGGCTATTTACCAAGACCCTCTGATAGCCAGCAGGCCACGCTGTAAGCAGAAGCGATTCCCAGAATGCTTGCGCTGCCTGATTTTCCTGAATCACGCGGATTTCCCATCTGGCGGGGCACTGGGACAGGATTTCCCGCGCAGCCAACCTGCCCACGCCGCGTCCCCGATATTTGCGAACGACGAAGAACTCGACGATTGCGCACGTGTTCCCAAGTGTATGGACTTCGTCGTTCGTCAATACAAAGCCGGCCCACTTGTCATCTACCTTGATTACATAAGCCGACCATGCCGGCTTGATCCAGAAGCAGTCCAGATCGTAATAGCCGTACTGACCATGATCATCTAAATCCGTGCCGTCAAGCTCGGAAAAATCGTGCTGGTAAAGCTCCATCAAGTTCCGCACGATCAGGCGTTCAGCAAGCTGGGCTAGTCGGATTTCGATTTTCATTTATCAGCTTGGGATTGCCATAGTTTGACGAGTGCTCGCCGCAGAAGAAGAGTCCAGCCAATGACCGCTCCTGGTCGAATCCGACAGGTCGCAATGGATCATTGTCTGATCATCGCAGGTCAACAATCGGCTTGTTGCAGCTTTCAGGTGTCTTTCGTGGTGGCTTTCAGTTGAGTCATCAATGCGTCGATCTTGCGTTCCACTCTCAGGTTCGACGCTCCCATAAAGAACCATATGCAGGCGAAATTCGTTATGGGGATGAGGGCCAGAATCGTCCACAGAGCGACGTTTCTTCCCTTATCCCTGGCCAGGAAATTTGCGGAAATCGCCATACCTACGGACATCAGAATCAGGGGGTGAAGGTCGCGAATGTGTTGAGAGCATCGTTAGCCACTGGGTACAGCCCTTTCGTCTATAAGATTGAGGAAGTGCATCGAATATGATAGATAGGATAATACCCGATACCCATGAGAAATTTTCGACTAAGAAGCTTTGCTCGTATAAGCCAACCCAGCCGTCTGTCGTCGGCCGCAGTCGCGGCACCACGTGATGCGCTTTCCTCGCCGTTGCGCGCAGAGCTTTTCCGCTGTCAAAGCGGTCAAATATTCAAATTCTTGTTCCAACGTTTGCCCGACTTCGCCGGGGTCCTAGCTGGCCGTGTGTGCTACAAGCGGGGCTGACCAATATGTTCACTCGCGCACGCCACCCATTGGCGCTCCCTTGGTGGACAAACGTGGCGATCCAACCGTCCAATCGTTCAGTCACCGCTACAGACCAACAATGCTACGTCACCGTAAGCTTCGTATCCACCCACGCAACACGCTTCGAACGGACTTGCCTTGGTATCGCGGTCTCTCCGGGTACATATTGCATATTGTCCCGGCTTACGCCGTGCCGCGGACGTGCAACCGCTTCAGGCGCCTGGTACGGTTGCGACACGCTCCGGAACTACCTGCGACACCATTGGCTTGCACAAGTCGAGCGAGTGGATTGAAAGCCAGCCTACGAACGCGACAAGGGCCACGACGACGATTGGGGTAGCCCATGCCATAAGCGCTTTCTTGATTGCGTGCGAGGACCGTGGCGAATTCCTGGCAGTCGTGCTTGCAGTACGGTGGCGTGAAACGAAATAAACGTTCACGGCAATAATCGGGATGACCAACACTAGCGTCAATACGACTGCCGCGATGATTAAATTCTTCTCCTGGACACCGATCTCGACTGCCGAATTCATCAGTTGTACGGCGTAAGCGCCAAGCATCGCTAATATGGCCCACGCTGAAACACGCTTGACCATTTTCACGTAACCGTGGGTCATTGCCTGTTCCGCCTGCACTGGAAGAGCTGCCAGGCCTTGCACAGAATTCACATTCTTCATTGGGTTTTCCTTTGATAACCATGGCGAACCTGTCAGGTTTGCCAGACATTTAGAGAGGAGAAAGCTGAATCGCATGGCAAGACCCGTGTGACGCTGGTTCTTTCATGCCTTCCACAGCATATTATTCCGAAGCAATTTCCATACATCAGGAGAAAATGTCCCAGCTGAAAACCATGCAAGATCGATCAACGCAATTATGGCTGCCCCACCTGACCGGACGGTGGTCTGCTCAGTTCGCACTGTCACGCCGCTCACTGTGCAGGAGAAAGTGAGCCGGCTTCCTATGCATTTTTCAACTGGCGCCTGCGGGCGCATACAGGTTGCGGCGACAACAACTTGCATGGCTCACAACTGGGGCATTTTGTCCCGATGTATGGAAATTGCTTTTAAGTAGAATGCCTTTACACGTGCAGCAAGACCATGCTCCCCTGCCATCCATTGACGTTGTGAATGGTTTGAGCAGCAGAATGAATTAGTGGAGCCGTGTTCGAGGCAGTTCTTCTTTCGATAGACAATCAAGTAATCGCTGAAGGTTCCTGAAATCATGGATTGGTTCCCGATAGTTGCCGGTACGTTCAAGGCTCTCGCATTAGCGACGGGCATGTTTTTCGCCATCAAGTGGCATTACGATCAAGGGGAGAAGGAACAGGACAAAAGAAAGCAGAGGCGAGCGGTGCTGCGCGCAGCCGGCAAGGTTACCGTGGTCTTTATGCTATCGCTGTTCGGTCTGGGGCTGTTTACCCTGGCACTTGTCAGGCAGTTCGATGTGAACCTCGCCTTGCCATGATGGCAGGAAATGAGCGGCGGTCTGGTGAGGCGGCTGATACGCAAGATCTTCCTTGCAGCCATGCGCACGCTATAGCTGCTGAAGCTGAACTAACCAGGTAAGGGTTTGTCATGGTACAGAAACGTTCATTCCTCGCCTCGCTCACTGCGATCGCCTGGTCCTTCATTGGACTGCGCCGCAAGAAGGATTTCGACGTCGATGCGGAAGGCGCATTCAATCCGCTTTATGTGCTTATCGCAGCAGTTCTGGCACTGGCCGCCTTCATTAGTGCCCTACTGCTGGCGGTTCGGCTCGCCGTTTCGTGATTTCATTGACCGGGTCATCCAGAAGTTGCAGGCCACGGTCCAAAACACCAGAAAGTCAGCCAACGCCTTCCAGCCATGTCATTCCAACGCCACGGCCACTGCTGCAAACCAAGGGCCACGTAGACGCAGCACGGCGCCTTTTTCAGGTCCAGCCCCCGCCACGAATAATCAGCGTTTCTTCAGCAAAGCTAATGGGTGAATGTCGGCACCAGGCCGGCGCGCCGTGGGCAAACAGCCGGAAAAAACGCATGCAGGTCCGCCGGTTTAAATCCCTTACAAAGATTATTTTGTAATAGTTTCAATCGTCGTTGACATCGAATTTGCGCTTGGCTAGAGTCGTACGGCCATAAGGCGAATGATCTACCCGGAGCTAGCCCCCATTATTGCTTGATCAACGTAAAGGTTCGAAACATGAAGACTTCGACTCGTTTTGCTTTCGCAGCAGCCGCTTTTATTTGCAGCTTGTCCGCCCCTGGCGCGCAAGCTGCAGGGAATTTCTGGGATCTTGGTTACGGCATTACGGTTTCGGGTTCTTCGGCTGACGGCAGCGTGATTGGCGCTTATGTCGCAAACGATTCGTATTACATGTGGACCGCCGCCACCGGCGTGAAGGCCATTGGCGGGGCATGGCACGGTGGCGTGGCCAGCGTGTCGGCGGACGGATCGCGCATATCCGGCTCGGCCTACGGAAGCGACGGCCTGACCTACGCGGGCTACTACTCGGTCGGCACCGGCCAGTGGACGACACTGGGCGGCATTGGCGGCAGCTCGGATGCCTCGGCAAGCTCCGGCTGGAACATCTCCGGCGATGGCAAGACTGTGGTTGGCCTGGGGTGGGTTAACGGTGGTACCGCGCATGCCATCGCGTCCACGCCCGCCGGCGGCATGAGCGACCTTGGCTCGATCGGGGGCTCCTCACGCGCCAACGGCGTGTCATATGACGGCAGCGTCATCGCCGGATGGGTCGAGCAGCCCGACGGGCAATGGACCGGTGCCTACTGGAAGGACGGCACATTGCACAACATGGTCGATGACCAGGGCAATGCGCTGCAGGAGGCGGGTGCGGTATCGGCTGACGGCAGCTGGATTGTCGGGAAGGGTTACTTCGGTCAGTCCTGGCGGTACAACACGCTCACGCAGCAGACAGAATGGTTGGGTGACCTGGATGCGATGGCGGACTTCCAGGGGGCAACCGGCATCTCGGCGGACGGTAACATCATTGTTGGCTACGATCGCGGCTTCGGCCCCGCTGTCTATGGCAAGGGCACCATCTGGATCGAAGGTCAAGGCATGCTCGATTTCACCGACTACATCACCAGCCAGGGGATAGATCTTGGCGGTCGCACGCTGGCATTGCCGATGGGCGTTTCGGCCGATGGAAGAACGTTCTACGGCATGGACAGTACCGGCAGTGGCTTTGTCATTACGGTGTCGGCGGTCCCCGAACCGGCCACGTACGCCATGATGGCCGGGGGCCTCGCGCTGCTGGCTGCACGCCGGCGCCTGCGTCGTGGTTCGGAAAAGAATCAGTGAACGTCGACCTGCGCGTTCTTTTTCAGGCTGACGTAAACAGGTCAGTCGCCGCTGAACCATACGCGTAACGCGTCGCTGCAGGAACCGCACTGGCCGGCAAGCCGCCGCGTCCAGTGCGCCGCCTACCGCCCCACCCCGTTCGCCCTGCGCGCCACCGAATCAAGCATCGTGCTGCGCGCCGAATCCAGGTGCCGGCCCATGGCGGTCAATGCCCCCTTGCGATCGCGCCGCGCCAGCGCCCGCAGCAGCGCAAGGTGTTCGTCCAGCGCGCGTTCATTGCGCGGCACCTCGTCCCCTTTGTCCCACTGGTAGTGATAGTGGAACACCAGCGACACGAGATCGTTCAGCCCCATCGCGAACCGGTTGTCCAGCAGGCCGATGAGAAAGGTGTGCATCTCCCGATCGAGCGCGGGGAACGCCTCGGACGTCTGCGGCAGTCCAGCCTTCACCTGCTCATGCCGGGCGATCAACGCGTCCAGCCGGTCGAATGCCGGATGACCGGCCGGCAGCGCGACCAGCTGCTCCACGGCGGCCAGCTCGAACATGCGCCGCACCTGTTCCAGCTCCGTCGCGAACGTGCGGTCGAACGCGCACAGGCGCCAGCCGCCTTGCGGCTTCTTCTCGATCAGGCCGAAGCGTGAAAAGCCGATGAGGAACTCGCGCACGCTGATGGTGCTGGCGCCCGCGGCGCGCGCCAGTTCGGTCTCGGTGAAATCGGCGCCGGGCGGCAGGTCGTTGCGGTAGATGCGCTCCATCAGCACTTCCTGGATGCGCTGCGCGCCGGACTGCAGTTCCGCCTCGTCGAAGTAATCGGCCGGCCGCGGCTTGCGCAGCAGCCGCCGGTCATCGAGCCCGGCGATCAGGCCGCGCTCCTGCAGGTAGGCCAGGCTGGCACGCACCGCCGTGCGGCTGCCCCGCGTCACTTCGGCCATCCGCTGCTCCGCGGGCAACGCATCGCCCACGGCCACGGTCGCGGCGATGTGATCGAGCAGGATATTCGTGTTGCGCTTGAAGATGATGGGCGGTTTCGCCATGTCGGAGCGGGAAGCCTCGCGGAACGAAGGAAGAGGATTATACCTGCGCGCGTACCCCGCCCCGCCCGTGCCGCGAACACCGAAAGCGCTGAAACCCATTGCGGTTTTTTATATATTTAAATACACTGCACGCAAATTCCCGCTGGCAGCCGTTCTCGAAAAAACACCATGGAGACAAGATGAAACGACACACCGCCCCCGACCGCATGCGGCGCAACCTGATGCTGGGCATGGGCGCCCTGGCCGCCACGCCGGCCCTCGGCCTGGCCGCGCCGGGCACCGCCGGCACCGCCGCGGCGAAGCGGAGTAATACGCTGTGGTACCGCCAGAGCGCGGCGCGCTGGGAAGAGGCCCTGCCGCTGGGGAACGGCCGCCTGGGGGCGATGGTCTTTGGTGGCGTGGGCCAGGAACGCCTGCAGCTCAACGAAGACACGCTGTGGGCCGGCGCGCCCTACACGCCGGACAATCCCGATGCAGTGGCGGCCCTGCCGAAAGTGCGCCAGCTGCTTGCCGAGGGCAAGTACGCCGAAGCGACCGAAGGTGTCGCCGCCGGCATGATGGGCAAGCCGATCCGCCAGATGTCGTATGGCACCCTGGGCGACGTGCTGCTGACGATGCAGGATGCCCGCAAGCCCACCGGCTACGAACGCTCGCTCGACCTGGCCAGCGCCATCACCAGCACGCGATTCACCACGGCGCTTGGCGTGCACACGCGCGAAAGCTTCGTGTCGGCGCCCGACCAGGTGATCGTCATGCGTCTGCAGGTGCCGAAGGGCAAGCTGGGGTTTACGCTGGGCTGGCGCGGGCCGCGCAAGGTCAAGGCGATCGCGTCGAACTATCCGGGCCTGGCCACGGATCTCGCCAATGCGCCGCCCACCGACTGGCTGCATGTGGAAGAAGCGGGGGCCTTGCCCGCCGACGCGGCCATCGAGGCGGATGGCCCCGGTGCCATCCTCGTCACCGGCCGCAACGAAGCCATGCACGGCATCCCGGCGGGCCTGCGCTATGCGATGCGCATCCAGGTCACGGGCGACGGCCAGCTGCGCTTCGCGGATGGCCAGCTCACGCTGACGGGCGCCACCACGGCCACGGTACTCATCGCCGCCGCCACCAGCTACGTGAACTACGCCGACGTGAGCGGCGACCCGGTGGCAATCGTGCGCCGCCAGATGGCCGCGGCGTCGGCCAAACCCTATGCCACCCTGAAACGCGCGCACATGGAGGAGCATGGCAGCCTGTTCGGCACGATGTCGATCGACCTGGGCACGGGCGCCGGCGCCGCCAATCCCACCGACGTGCGCATCGCCACGGTCGACAAGGAAGGCAACCAGCGGGACGACCCGGCGCTCGACGCGCTGTACGTGCAATATGCCCGCTACCTGCTGATCGCCTCGTCGCGGCCCGGCACCCAACCGGCCAACCTGCAGGGCATCTGGAACGAAGGCACGAATCCGCCATGGGGCGGCAAGTACACCATCAACATCAATACGGAGATGAACTACTGGCCGGCCGACCCGGCCGGGCTGGGCGTGTGCGTGGAACCGCTGCTGCGCATGGTCGAAGACCTGGCGCAGACGGGCGCGCGCACGGCGAAGACCATGTATGGCGCGCGCGGCTGGGTCACGCACCACAACACCGACCTGTGGCGCGCCGCCGCGCCGATCGACGCGGCGAAATACGGCATGTGGCCGTGCGGCGGCGCGTGGCTGTGCAATACGGTGTGGGACCACTACGACTACAGCCGCGATGCGGGCGTGCTGCGGCGCCTGTACCCGGTGATGCGCGGCGCATCCGAATTCTTCCTCGACACGCTCGTCGAAGACCCGCAGGGGCGCGGGCTCGTCACGTCGCCATCGATGTCGCCGGAGAACAGTCATCCGTTCGGCTCCTCGCTGGTGGCCGGCCCGGCGATGGACCGCCAGATCGTGCGCGACCTGTTTGCCCACACGCTGGAAGCCGGTCGCCTGCTCGGCCAGGATGCCGCGCTGCTGGAACGCATCGACGCCGCCCGCGCGCGGCTGGCGCCGGACCGCGTCGGCCAGCAGGGGCAGTTCCAGGAATGGCTGGAAGACTGGGATGCGCGGGCGCCGGACCGGCGGCACCGCCACGTGTCGCACCTGTATGCCGTCTACCCGAGTTCGCAGGCCAATGTGCGCGACACGCCCGAACTCGTGCGCGCCGCGCGCCAGACACTGCTCGACCGAGGCGACCTCGCCACTGGCTGGGGCACGGCATGGCGCCTGTGCCTGTGGGCGCGCATGGGCGATGCCGAGCACGCGTATTCCGTATTGAAGGGACTGACCGGGCCGCGCCGCACCTACCCGAACATGTTCGACGCCCATCCGCCGTTCCAGATCGACGGCAATTTCGGCGGCGCGGCGGGCATCATGGAAATGCTGCTGCAATCGTGGGGTGGCGAGGTACTGCTGTTGCCCGCGCTGCCGGCGGCCTGGCCTTCGGGCCGCGTGACCGGCATCCGCGCGCGCGGCGCCCTGACGATCGATCTCGCCTGGGAACGGGGGCAATTGACGTCGCTGCGGATCGTGGGCAAGCCGGACTACACGGTGACACTGCGCCACCAGGGCAAGGTGGTGCGCGTGAAGCTCGATGCCGGCGGTACATTGCGCACCACCGGCCCGGCGCTCAAGGCGCTTGCCTGAGCGGGACGGTTGCTCCCATCGGACCGGAAGGCCTGATGGGAGCACATTGCAGCCTATCGCTGCTGCTGCGGCGGCGACATCGTGAAGGTATAGCTGGCCCGCGCCAGCGGGATGCGGTACTTCACGAGCGGGCGGCCATTGCTGCTCCAGCCATCGTCGCCGCCCACGCCGGCCTGGGCCAGGTCGACCAGCACGGTGCCGCCCGTCTTCCCATCCCCCTGGGGCCGGATGTCGGAGCTCTTCCACGTGCCGCGCGGGCGCAGGTACAGGTCTTCGTACGGGAAGGCCAGCGCCGTGAAGGCCAGCGGCTCCTTGCCCCGCACGACCACGCCCGGCACGCCCTCGCCGCGCAGCTCGAAGCGCCGCACGTCCATCTTGTTGCCGCTTTCCTGCGGGCGCATGTAGCCGTGGTACTGGTCCGCCACCTTTCCCGTCCAGGCGCCGAGGGCGGCGCCGGTCTTGCGGTCGACGTAGGATTCATGCGGGCCACGGCCGTACCAGCTCACCGTGTCCAGCTGCGGCGCGCTGTCGAAGCGCAGGCCCAGGCGAAGCGGATCGGGCAGGTCGTCGCGCAGCGGCATGAACGTAGCCTGCACGTCCACGCTGCCGTCGGCCCGCATCCGGTACACATTCTCCCAATGCACCGCGCCGGCGCCGAACGAATACAGCACCTTCACCGCCGTGCCGTCGATCTTCACGTCGCGCACCTGGCGCGCCTTCGTGAAATCGCCCCATACCTGGTGGCTCTTCATCGTGCCCGTGCCTTCGTCGTTGTCGGTCAGGCCGCGCCAGAAGTTCGGCGTGCCGCCCGCCAGCACGGACCGGCCGGCCACGCTGTAGTCGACGGTGCCGGTGCGCGTGTCGAGTTCCAGCCGCGCCGCCGGGCTGGCCAGCACGATCCTGTCGCCATCGCGCTGCGGCGTCACCGCCGCGGGCAGGCGCGCCGCGGCGGCCTTGCCGGCGGAAGGCAACACGAACTGCGACCAGCCGACCACGGCGCCGGCAGCCAGGCCCGGCTCGGCCGCGCGCTGTTTCGCGTAGACCGTCAGCACGTATTCGCCATCGCCGCGCGCGCGGGCGGGCAGCGCCAGCCGCACATCCTGCTTCGCGCCGGCGGCCGCCTTGATGCCCTCGAGGCGGCCGTGGGCCACGGCCACGCCGTCGAGCAGCAGTTCCCAGTCGAAGTCCAGGTAATCGAGTGCGCGCATGTCATGGCGGTTGACCACGGTGATGCGGCCCTTTTCCGGGCTTCCCTCGAACACCACGGGCGAATACACCTTCTGCAGCTCATAGTATTCCGGGTCGGGCGTACGGTCGCCACGCACCACGCCATCGCCGATCACGCTGTTGTCGCCCCGTTCCGGATTCAGGTCGAAGCCGGAAGCCCAGTAGTCCCTGCCCTGCGCATCCTTGGCAAGCACGCTCTGGTCCACCCAGTCCCAGATGAAGCCGCCCTGCAGCTTGCGGTGGGCGCGGATCGTTTCCCAGTAATCTTCCAGGTTGCCCAGCGAATTGCCCATCGCATGCGCATATTCGCACTGGATCATCGGCTGCTTGAACGCGGGGTCCTGGGCATAGTCGATCATCTTCGTGATGTCGTCGTACATGGGCGCGTAGATGTCCACGTAGTCGTTCGGCGCATGCCGTTCGATCAGCGTACCGTGGCCCAGGTAGCTGACCAGCCGGGTCGGGTCGGCCTGGCGGATCCATGCGGCCGCCGCCTCGAAGTTCGGGCCGGTGCCGGCCTCGTTCCCCAGCGACCAGAAGATGATCGACGGGTGGTTCTTGTCGCGCTCTACCATGCGGCTCACGCGGTCCAGGTGGGCGGCGCGCCAGTGCGGCTTGTAGCCCAGCTGGATCTTCGCTCGTTCCTCGGGGCTGCCGGCGCGGTCGCCCTTTTCCATGTACTCGTGCGACTCGATGTTCGCCTCGTCCATCACGTACAGGCCGTATTCGTCGGCCAGGTCGTACCAGCGCGGGTCGTTCGGATAGTGCGACGTGCGCACGGCGTTGACGTTGGCCTGCTTCATCAGCTCCACGTCGCGCCGCATCGATTCCATCGACATCACGCGGTAGGTGACCGGATCGTGCTCGTGGCGGTTGACGCCGCGGATCATCACGCGCTTGCCGTTGACGCGCACTTCGCCGTCGGCGATCTCCACCGTCCTGAAGCCGATGCGGCGCGACGTGGCGGACAGCAGCTGCCCCTGCGCGTCATACAGCTCGACGAGCAGCGTGTACAGGTTCGGCGTCTCGGCCGACCAGGGCTTGACGGCGGCGATGGCGCCCGAGAGCACGGCCTTGCGATCCGCACCCGGCGTGCCTTTCAGCGCCAGCACGGGCTGCGTACCGTCGAGCACCTGTGCGCGCACCTCGACCGCCGCCGGCTGCCCGGCCACTTCGGCGGCCAGTTCGAAGACGCCGTCGCGGTAGCCCGCCTTGTCCAGCGATGCCGTCACCTTGAAGTCGCGCAACCGTGTTTTCGGTTCCGCGTACAGGTACACGCTGCGCTCGATGCCGGACACGCGCCAGAAATCCTGGTCCTCCAGGTAGGAGCCGTCGGCCCAGCGATAGACTTCGATCGCGACCATGTTCTTCCCCGGGCGCACGTGGCGCGTGATGTCGAACTCGGACGGCAGCTTGGAATCTTCCGAGTAGCCGACCTTTTCGCCGTTGACCCACACATAGTAGGCGGCACCGGCCGCGCCGATGTGCAGGAACACGTCCTGGCCCTTCCAATCCGCCGGCACATCGACGTCGCGCCGGTACGAGCCCACTTCATTGAGTTCGTGCGGGATGAACGGTTCGTTGGCGGGGAACGGGTACTTGATGTTGGTGAAGATCGGCTTGCCGTGGCCCTGCGCCTGCATCATGCCGGGCACCTGCACGGTGGCCCACTTGCGGGTGTCGAACGACGGCTTCCAGAAATTCTTGGGCCGCGCCGCCGGATTGGGCGAGTAGGCGAACCACCACGTGCCGTCGAGCGAGCGGAAGCGTCCCGAGGCCGCCTTGTCGCCGGCGAGCGCCTTGTCGGGCGATTCGAAGTTGAAGAAGGTGGCCTTCATCGGCTGGCGATTGACAGCCACCACCTCCGGCTGTTCCCACTCGGCCCGTGCCTGTTCGGCCGCGACGGCCGGAAATGCGAGCGCTACCGCGACGGTGACGGCGGCGGACAAGGTCGTTCGTTTCAGCATGGTCTCCACTGTTATCGTTGTCAGAGACGTTAGCTTAACGGAAACTTTGCAAAAAAACCGGTGCGTGGCACCGGTTTTCAGGAAATGTTTCAGGCTTTCAGCGCAATCCGCCGTTTTTCCCGCGCGGACTGGTACACGGCTTCGATGATGCGGATGTCGCGCAGGCCCTCTTCGCCCGGCACGATCGGCGTGCGGTTCTCGAGCACGCACTGGGCCAGGTGATCGAGCTGGCCGGCGAACTGGTTCTTGCCCGGCCCCTGCGGCGGCGTGATCTCGTTTTCGCGGCCCTTGCCCACCCACAGCCGCTGGCCGCTGTAGTTGGTGGCCGGCTCCAGTTCGATGCGACCCTTGTCGCCCATCAGCAATACTTGGTTGCGGTTGGCGCTGTACATCGACATGCAGGAGCCGATCACGCCGGACGGGAATTCGAGCTGGAACTCGATCATGTCTTCCACCTCGCGGAAGCGCGGGTCCTTGCGGTCGGTCGTTTCCTTGGCGTACACGGCCACCGGTTCCTCGCCCGTCATGTAGCGCGCGGCCTGCAGCGCGTAGATGCCGATGTCCATGATCGACCCGCCGCCCGACATCGCCTTCTTCAACCGCCAGGCCGTCGGATCGCCGGCCGTGTAGCCATGTTCGGAGCGGAAGTAGCGCAGCTTGCCGATCTCGCCGGCGCGCGCGCGGCGGATCGCTTCCAGGTTGAAGGGCTCGAAATGGCAGCGATAGCCGATCATGAGCTTCTTGCCGGCCTGTCGGCAAGCCGCAATCATCGCCTCGCATTCCTTCGACGACAACGCCATCGGCTTTTCGCACAGCACGTGCTTGCCCGCCTTGGCGGCGCGGATCGTGTACTCGGCATGCATCGACACGGGCAGGCAAACGTAGACGATGTCGATGTCCGGATTGTCGCGGATGCTGTCGTAGTTCTCGTAGTTGTAGATGCCCGACTCGGGCACGCCGTACTGCGCCGCCACGCGCTTGGCCTTGGCGGGATCGCCGCTGACCAGCGCCACCAGCCGGCTGTGCTCGCAGTTCTTGAACTGCGGGATGATCTGCCCCAGGCCATATCCGCCCAGGCCAACGATCGCATACCCCACCTTCCGCCCCGCCGTTTGCGCCAGCGCGGAAGGCCCGATTGCCGATGCGGCGATGGCGCCGCCGGCAGCGAGAACGAAACCACGTCGATCCAGATCCACAGACATGCCCAGCTCCTCTCAATGTTATGACAACGATTTCAGGCTGCGGATGATTATATGGCAATCCGCTGGCCATGGCACACGGCTGCCACGATCGTCGGCCATTGACGCGATCTTCGCCAGCTTCATCGCCGACCTGAAGGCGGCTGAGCCGGCCACGGCGATGCGCTGCCCCCGCGCCGCCGGGCCGGGCGCGGTCACACCAGCCCCGTCATGTAATACACGGCGATCACGAAGAACACGGCCAGCGTCTTGATGATGGTGATGCCGAAGATGTCCTTGTACGACTGCCTGTGCGTCAGCCCGGTGACCGCCAGCAGCGTGATCACCGCGCCGTTGTGCGGCAGCGTATCCATGCCGCCGCTGGCCATTGCCACCACGCGGTGCAGCACCTCGAGCGGAATGCCGGCGGCGTTGCAGCCGGCGATGAAGCTGTCCGCCATCGCCGCCAGCGCGATGCTCATGCCGCCCGAGGCGGAACCGGTGATGCCGGACAGCGTGGTCACCGAGATCGCCGCGTTCACCAGCGGGTCGGGAATCTTGCGCAGCGCCTCGCTGACGGCGATGAAGCCCGGCAGCGCGGCGATCACGCCGCCGAAGCCATATTCGGAGGCTGTGTTCATCGCGGCCAGCAGCGCGCCGCCGACGGCCGCCTTGGTCCCTTCCGCGAACGACGCGCGAATGCGCCGGAACGCCGTCGCGCACACCAGCAGGATGCCCAGCAACAGCGCGCCCTCGACCGCCCAGATGCCGACGACGGTCTTGATCGGGGTTTCCACGGGTGTCTTCAGGCCGGGCAGCAGATCCGACGTCAACGTGTAGCTGGTGCCGTACCACTGCGCGATGGCGGCGGTGAGTACGAAGTTGGCCACGCCGACCAGCACCAGCGGTGCCACCGACAGCAGTGGATGCGGCAGGTCCGCCGCCGACGGGCCAGCCGCCTTTCCCGCCCCGGCGGCATCGTCGGCGCCATACCCCTCGCCCGTCGCCATCACCGTGCGGCGGCGCCATTCGAGGTAGGCCAGGCCGGCGATCACGGTGGCGATCGCGCCGACGATGCTGAGCGACGGGGCGGCCCAGCCGGTGGTCTGGAAGAACGTTGTGGGAATGATGTTCTGGATTTGCGGCGTGCCCGGCAGCGTGTCCATCGTGAACGAGAACGCGCCCAGCGCGATCGCGCCCGGCATCAGCCGCTTCGGGATACCGCTTTGGCGGTACAGTTCCGCGGCGAACGGATACACGGCGAACACCACCACGAACAGCGACACGCCGCCATACGTGAGCAGCGCGCACACGGCCACGATCACCGCGTTGGCCCGCGTGCTGCCGATATAGCGGATCGCGGCATGCACGATCGATTGCGAGAAGCCGGCCATCTCGACCAGCTTGCCGAACACGGCACCGAGCAGGAACACGGGAAAGTACAGCTTCACGAAGCCGACCATCTTTTCCATGAAGATGCCGGAAAACACGGGGGCGACGGCGGCAGGTTCCGTCAGCAGCACGGCACCCAGCGCGGCCACGGGTGCAAACAGGATGACGCTGTAGCCGCGATACGCGGCGAACATGAGGAAAGCCAGGGCGGCAAGGACGATCAGGAAGGACATGGGCGGCTATTGTCGGGTTGGCAAGCCGCCATGCTAGCGAATCCCCGACGACCTGCGCGCACACGAAGCCGCTTGCAGGCAGCAAGCCGCGCGCAGCGCGGCCCGAGGGGGATCGGTCAGTGGAAGAGGCCGACGGCCAGCTCCGCCCAGATCGCCAGCAGGGCCAGCACGATCACCGCCGCCGCCGTGGCGCGCGCGCGGCCGGTGCGCAACTTCGCCAGCGCCAGTTCCAGCGCGAAGCCCGTGCCGGCCAGCAGCACGGCGGCCGCCACGAAGTCGAAGGCGCCCCAGTCGAATGCGCCGCCAAGCTGCATCGACACCAGCGGCACGAGCAGCAATGCGCCGGTGACGAGCAGCACGCGCAAGGCCTTGCGGGCCGAAAACGGCTGCAGCGGATGGTTGTCGATCGTGCTTTTCATGGCGGGCTCCGGGCTGTGGTGGTGAAACGCCATGGTAGCACCGTGCCGGCCGGCGGCGAAGTGACAATGTGCGAGATTGCGCCACCGCCCGGGGGCGTATAGTCGTCCGGCCGGCCTGCCCGGAGAACGCGCTGCGCCGCCGTGCTTGCCCCGTACCGTCCACCACGCAGGATTGGACAGCGGCATCGAACCCCGGTACTGGACAATCGGGCGCGCTGCCCCCAGCATCTCCCCTTTCAACCTCAACGGAGAACGAATGCCCGCCCCGATATTGTCGCGTGCCGCCGTGCTGCTGGCGACCTCATTGCCGCTGGTATCCCATGCCGCGCCGCCGGTGCAGCACCGCGAACTGCTGGCCAGCGTGCTGTGGATGCAGCAAGCGCCGGAAGCGCGGCTGGCCACGCTGTCGATCTATCGCACGGCCACCGGCATGCTGAAACAGGCCATCGCCACACCGGGCAGTGCCGCCGTCGAGCAGCAGGACGTGGACACCGCCGCCCTGCCACCGGCCGTTGTCGTCGACGTGGATGAAACGATGCTCGACAACAGCCCGTTCGAAGCGTGGCTGGTGCGCGACGGCGCGCCGTACGACGAAGCCGCCTGGGCGCGCTGGGTCGGCCTGCGCAGCGCGGTGGCGGTGCCGGGCGCGCTGGATTTCGCCCGGGCCGTCGACAAGGCAGGTGCGCGCATCTTCTATGTGACGAACCGCGAATGCATGGCTGGCGAGAATTCCGGCGAAAAGCCTTGCAAGGCCAAGGCGGACACGATGGCCAACATGGCAAAGCTGGGCTTTCCCCGCGCCGACGATCCGCAGGCCTTCCTGCTCAAGGGGGAGCGACCCGGGTGGCGCACCGACAAGACCTCGCGGCGCCAGCTCGTGGCGGCAACGCACCGCATCGTGATGCTCGTCGGCGACGACATGCGCGATTTCATTTCGCCGTCCCAGGCCCACGCCCTGCACGCGCGCGACCGCGCGCTGGCGAAACTGGCCGAGGCCGAAATCGGCCGGCGCTGGTTCGTCATCCCCAATCCGATGTACGGCTCGTGGATGGAGCGCCTGGGTTCCCTCGACGGACAGTACGCCGCGCTGGACAGCGCCGCCCTGCCCGCCGGCGAGCGCCTTGCGCTCGCCACGTGGAACATGGAGTGGCTGATGACGACCGCCACCCACGATGCGCTGAAGGCGACCTGCACGGCGGGCATGCCGCCATCGCATACGCGGGCCATCCCGTGCAGCAAGGACCGTCCGCCCGTGCCCCGCCGCGTGGCCGCCGACTTCGATGCGCTGGCCGACGTGGCGCGCCGCATCCCGGCGGACGTGGTGGCGCTGCAGGAAGTGGATGGGCCGGAAGCGGCGGCCACGGTGTTCCGCGACGGCTGGCAGCTGGCCTGCTTCACGTCGCGCGCCCACCCGCAGAAGGTGGGCTTCGCCGTGCGCAGCGGCATTGCCTTCGCCTGCAATCCGGAAGTAAAGGAACTGGACATCGACGGCGCCACGCGCTCGGGTGCCGACATCACGCTGTACCCGGGCACGCCGCGCGCCGTGCGCCTGCTGGCCGTGCACCTGAAAAGCGGCTGCTTCGCCGGGTCGCTGGCCGATGCGCCGGCATCGACCCCATGTTCAGCGCTGCGCAAACAGGTGCCCGTGCTGGAACGGTGGATCGACGCCCGCGCCGCCGAACAGGCGCGCTTCGCCGTGCTGGGCGACTTCAACCGGCGCCTGGAACTCGATGCCGGCCTTCCCGCCGGCACGGACGAAGCGCGGCCCGAAGCCGTGTTCCAGGCACTCAGCGACGGCAAGCCGGAAGGCGCGGTACTGCTGCGCGCCACCGCCGGCCAGGCCCACGTGCGCTGCTCCCCACTGGACCGTCACCCGCCCGCCGCGATCGACAACATCCTCGTCAGCCAGTCCCTCGCCGCGCTCGGCCGGCTGACATACTCGCGCCTCACGTTCGATGGCCCCACCGCGGCCCGGCACAAATTCTCCGACCACTGCCCCGCCGTGCTGACGATCGACTAGCACGCCCGCCGAAACATTTCTCCAAACCGGGGTCAGACCCCAATTTCTGGAAATGTTGCCGAAAAATGGGGTCTGCCCCCGGTTTTCGGCAACATCCCAGGGCTTCAGTTCCGAATTGCACTAGCGTGTTGCAAAAACCACATTCGCACCTACACGTTTGCGCTGCGCACAACTGATAGCGCTATCAGCTTTTGCCTCGTATTCAGAGGGGGCTTGCTGGCCGTCGTCGCTGATTCAAGACAACTGCAAGACTTTTCATGCTGCATTGCAGCACAAATAAGCGCTTTACGTGCCACGGCTGACAACGCGATGATAGCGCTAACTAGCCAATCAACTAACACGGAGACCTTCATGACCCCAGCAAGCCCCCCACCGCCAACGTCCTCCGTCAGCGCCCAGCGCTGGGTCGTGATGGGTGTCTGCGGCTGTGGCAAGAGCACCGTCGGCACGGAACTGGCCAACCGGCTCGGCACCCGTTTCATCGAGGGCGACCGGTTCCATCCGGCCGAAAACGTGGCAAAGATGTCGGCCGGCTTCCCGCTGGACGACGCGGACCGCGCCGGCTGGCTGCAGGCGCTCGCCAGTGAAATCGCCCAGGCGCGCGAACGCAATGAAGGCCTCGTGGTGTCGTGCTCGGCGCTCAAGCGTCGTTACCGCGACCTGCTGCGCCAGGCCGACCCTGGCCTGCGCTTCGCCCACCTGCAAGGCCCGCGCGAGCTGATCGCGGACCGCCTCGGCAAGCGCACGGACCACTACATGCCGCCCGCACTGCTGGACAGCCAGCTGCGCGACCTGGAACCGCTGTACGACGACGAGGGCGGCCTGCGGCTCGACATTGCAATACCACCGGCAAAGCTGGTGGAACGCATCCTTGGTCAGAAGTAAATACGCAGAAGTAAATACGCAGAAGTGAACGAGCAAGGCTGAACGGACGGGAACAGGAAGCACAACTGCCGTTGCAATCCGAGGTCGCGCGCCACCGTCCGGGGCAGCGTACCGCTCATCAGAAAAGTGGAGACAAGCATGCGCACACCAACCCAGAAAACCCTGATCAATCTCGCCGTGGCCAGCGCCTGCGCGCTGCTGGCCGTGCCGGGCTACGCCCAGCAGGCCGGCGCCCCCGCCAGCGGCACGAATACACCCGCGAACCCGGCCGGCGATGCGGCCCAGGCACCAACGCCAACGCCGGAGAATACGCAGGCAAGAACGCCAGACAGCACGCAAGAGAGTCCGCAAGCAAACGCGCAGGCGAGCACGCCAGCAGGCGCTCCGGCCGAAGCGGCCGCCGCTCCCACCACCGTCGTGCAGATATCCGGCACCCGCATCGCCGCCCGCGGCTTCACGCAACCCACGCCGACCACGAGCCTGTCGACGGCGGACCTGGAGCGGGCCGCCAAGCCGAACCTGTTCAACACACTGGCCGAACTGCCCGCCCTGCAAGGCAGCACGGGCCGCACCACCAGCACCAACAGCACCAGCAGCGGCATCCAGGGACTGAGCTCGCTGAGCCTGCGCGGCCTCGGCACGATCCGCACGCTGACCTTGCTCGACGGCCAGCGCGTGGTGGGTGCCAACGTCACCGGCGTCACCGACGTCTCCCAGTTCCCGCAACTGCTCGTCAAGCGCGTCGACGTGGTGACGGGCGGCGCCTCCGCCTCGTATGGTTCGGATGCGGTCGGCGGTGCGGTCAACTTCATCACCGACAAGAAATTCAAGGGCTTCAAGTTCAACGCCGAAGGCGGCCAGACAAAGTACCACGACGATGAACACGGCACCCTGCAGGCGGCATGGGGCAGCAGCTTCGCGGGCGACCGCCTGCACGTCACGCTGTCCGGCGAATTCATGAAGGAAAATGGCATCGATTCGCCGGGCTTCGGCGAAGTGGGCCCGAACGGGCGCACGTGGTTCAAGAACACCGCCTACCAGATCCGTCCGCTGAGCCAGACAACCGACGGCCGGCCGCAGTACACGGTGATCGACCATGCGCAGCAATTCCAGTATGCAAAGTATGGCCTGATCACCAACGGCCCGCTGCAAGGGACCGCGTTCGGCCAGGGCGGCGTGCCCTACCAGTTCCAGTATGGTTCCGGCGGGGTGCCCACCGGCACCGGCGCCGTCACCAATTGCGTCAACCCGTTCTGTATCGGCGGCGACCTGTCCGGCAGCGTGGGAGCCGGCACGAACCTGGCGATGGACCTGAAGCGCAAGGTGGCCTACACCCGCGTGTCGTGGGACCTGAATGCGGACAACGAGATCTACTTCACCATGAACTGGGCCCAGGTGAAGTCGCACTTCTCCCCCAACCCGGGCGCGGCCAAGAACGCCAACCTGACGATCCAGTGCGACAACGCATTCGTGCCGGCCTCCATCCAGGCGGCATGCGCGGCCAACAACATCACGAGCTTCCAGTACGGCACAGCCAACGCGAACTTCCCGGCCAACATCAACGTGCACCCGACGCGCACGCAGCGCCGCTTCGTGATCGGCGCGGACGGCAAGATCCCCCTGTTCGGCAAGGAATGGTCGTACGACGCCTACGTGACGCGCGGCGAGAACACCACCAACATCAACGTGCACGACATCACGCTGAACGCGCGCTATAACGCGGCGATCGACGCCGTGCGCCTGCCGAACGGCGGCATCGCATGCCGCAATCCGGTCGCCGCCGCATCGGGCTGCGTGCCGGTCAACATCATCGGCAACAACCCGATCTCGCCGGGCGCATGGGCCTATATCGCGCCGCTGAACGGCCCGCGCCAGTACACCACGCAAAGCCAGGACGTGGCCAGCTTCAACATGAACGGCGAGGCATTCGAAGGCTGGGCCGGTCCCATCCTGATGGCGTTCGGCGCGGAATACCGCCGCGAGAAATACCAGGTACGCGGCGACGCGTATGGCGCCGGCGTGGATGAACTGTCACCGAACACGTCCGCCTACCCGGCCGACCCGCTGCTGAACACCGCGGTGGGCAACAACTGGTACGCCGGCAATTACCACAACGGCGATGGCAGCTACAGCGTGCGCGAAGCGTACGTGGAACTGAACATGCCGCTGCTGAAGTCCGACACGTGGGGCGAGATCAACCTGAACCTGGCCGACCGGCCGATGAAATACAGCACGGCGGGCAGCGTGAACACGTGGAAGGCGGGCGCCACGTGGCAAACCCCGGTCGACGGCCTGAGGCTGCGCGCGGTCACGTCGAAGGACGTACGCGCCCCCAACCTTTCCGAGCTGTTCGCGGCCCCCGTGGTCATCAACAACGTCGTGCAATACCAGGGCAACACGATCTCCGTGCAGCAGCGCACCGTGGGCAACACGAACCTGCGGCCGGAAGTGGCGCGCAACAATTCGTTCGGCATCATCCTGTCGCAGCCTTCGTGGGCACCGGGCTTCTCGGCGTCCGTCGATTACTTCGACATCAAGGTCACCGACGTGGTCTCGGCGCTGACCGCCCAGCAGGAAGTGGACCTGTGCGTGGCCGGCAACCAGGAAATTTGCGGCGCGCTGGTGCTGAACAGCCCGGGCAACAATTCGGTCACGCTGCAGAACTTCAATCTCGCCTCGCTGGAAACGAAGGGCGTGGATATCGAAGCCGCCTATCGCACCAACCTGACGAAGCTGAACCTGCCGGGCCGCTTCACGGTGCGTGGCCTGGCGACGCGCACGCTGAACTTCATCACCGACACCGGCGTGGTCGGCACCATTCCGGCCGAGGGCGCGGGCGTCAACCTGGGCGGCACGCCGAAGTGGAAGGTGCTGGCGCAGCAGACGTGGGAGAACGACAAGATGAGCTTCACGCTCAGCGAGCGCTGGTTCTCCGATGGCGTGTACAACAACGAGTTCATTGAGTGCCAGACGAACTGCCCGACGTCGACGATCATCCACCCGACGATCTACAACAACAAGATGAAGGGCGCGACCTACGTGGACTTCGGCGGCAGCTACAACTTCAACAAGCAGCTGCAGGTGTACTTCAAGATCGACAACCTGGCTGACCGCGATCCGGAACCGGCGCCGCAGGCCAACGCCAGCTTTGCGATCAACCCCACGCTGTACGACGTGGTGGGCCGCACCTACCGCATCGGCCTGCGCGGCACCTACTGACCGGCGGCGCGGACGCATGGATCCTGTCCTTAACCTGCTGTCCGTGCTAGCC
Organism: Pseudoduganella lutea; assembly: GCF_004209755.1. NCBI lineage: Bacteria > Pseudomonadati > Pseudomonadota > Betaproteobacteria > Burkholderiales > Oxalobacteraceae > Pseudoduganella > Pseudoduganella lutea. The sequence continues at coordinate 127,086 of NZ_CP035913.1, forward strand.
GCGGTCACCCTGCTGACGGTGATGATCGCCTGGGGCAAGGTGCAGCCGCTGCTGGCCTTCGTGGTGGCCGCGCTGGTGGCGGCCCTGCTGCTGGGCGTGCCGCCGGCGCGCATCCCGGGGATGATCGAGAAAGGCATCGGCGACCTGCTCGGCTCACTGGTGGTGATCATCTGCCTGGGCGCCGTGTTCGGCAAGCTGATCGCCGACAGCGGCGCCGCGCGGCGCATCGCCACCTGCCTGATCGCATCGCTAGGGCCACGCCGGTTGCCCGTGGCGCTGACGATCACAGGCTTTGTCGTCGGCATTCCGCTGTACTACAACGTCGGCTTCGTGTTGCTGGTACCGCTGATCTTCTCGCTGGTGTACCAGTCCGGGCGACCGGCGGTGGCGCTGGCGATTCCCGTGCTGGCCGGGCTGTCGATCGCCCACGGCTTCCTGCCGCCCCACCCTTCTCCCGTGGCGCTGGTCGCGGCCGTCCATGCGGACATGGGCACCACGCTGCTGTATGGCCTGATCGTGGCGATTCCCACGCTGATCCTCTCCGGCCCCGTATTCGCCACGACGCTCAAGCGCATCCGTGGCGAGCCGGCGCAGATCTTCCGCAGTGCCGAGGTACCGGAAAGCGAGCTGCCCGGGGTGTTCAACAGCTTCGCCACGGCGCTGCTGCCCGTGGTGCTGCTGGGCGCGACGACGTTGCTGACGATGGCCCGGCCGGCGCTGGCGCCATCGCTGGCCGTGCTGTCCAACCCCTTGATCGTGATGCTGCTGTCGTACGCGGTGGCCATCGTCACGCTCGGGCTGGCGCGCGGCTGGAAGCTGGCCCGCGTGATGCAGGGGCCGGCCGAGGCGATGCGCGAGATCGCTCCGATCCTGCTGATCATCGCCGGTGCCGGCGCGCTCAAGCAGGTACTCGTCGAAACGGGCGTGGGCGCCCAGCTCGGCGCGCTGCTGGCGGACACGCCGGTGCCGCCGCTGGTGCTGGGCTGGCTGGTCGCCACGCTGATCCGCATCTGCCTCGGCTCGGCCACGGTGGCCGGCGTGACGGCCGCGGGCATCGTCGAACCGCTCGTGCACAGCACGGGCGTCGACCCGAACCTGATGGTGCTCGCCGTCGGCGCCGGAAGCCTGATGTGCAGCCACGTGAACGACTCGGGATTCTGGATGTTCAAGGAATACTTCGGGCTGTCGCTGCGGGACACGTTCCGTTCGTGGACGCTGATGGAAACGCTGGTCGGCACGTTCGGGCTGCTGTTCGTGCTGCTGCTCTCGGCGGCGGTCGGTTGACGAATCAACATTGCTACAAACAACAACAGGAGACATGCATTGAAGACCCAGCTCATATTGACCACCACCCTTGCCGCCGCGCTGGCGGCATCGGCGGCGCAGGCCGCGTCCACGTCCGCATACCAGGTGATGCCGGAAGATGCGCGCGCCATCGTCGCCAAGGCGAAAGGCGACGGCACGACGGACGACACGGCGGCGATCCAGGCCGCCCTCGACAAGGCGGCGAACGATGAACAGGGCGGCATCGTCTTCCTGCCGTCCGGCCGTTACCGGCTGACGCGCACGCTGACGATTCCGCTGGCGGTGCGCCTGTATGGCGTGGGCCCCACCCGCCCAGTGTTCGTGCTGGCGCCGAAGACGCCCGGCTTCCAGAAAGGCGTGGCAAACATGGTGATCTTCACCGGCGGCGACCAGTACCGCGTGGGCAAGGTGCCGATGCCGGTGCCGAGCGCCGTGCCGTTCGACCCGAAGAACAAGCCAGTGCGCGACGCCAATTCGTCGACGTTCTACTCGGCGCTGTCGAACGTGGACTTCGAGATCGGCGCGGGCAATCCGGCCGCCGCCGCGGTGCGCATGCACACGGCGCAGCACTCGAACCTGTCGCACATCGACTTCCACATCGGCTCCGGCCTGGCCGGCGTATACCACGTCGGTAATGTCGCCTACAACCTGCGCTTCTACGGCGGCCGCTACGGCATCCTGGCCGAGAAGACGTCGCCGGCGTGGCAGTTCACGCTGATGGATTCCACGTTCGAAGGCCAGCGCGACGCGGCGATCCGCGAGCACGAGGCTGGCCTGACGATGGTCAACGTCGACATCCGCAACACACCCGTCGGCGTGGAAATCAACCGCGGGTATGGCGACTGGCTGTGGGGCAAGGACGTGCGCTTCGAGAACGTGTCGAAGGCCGCGCTCATCGTCAGCAACGAAAACAATGTGTACACGCAGGTAGGCTTCGAGAACGCCGTCGCCAGCAATGTCCCCGTGTTCGCCCGCTTCCGCGACAGCGGCAAGGCCGTCGAAGGCAAGGGCCGCAACTACCGTGTCGACGAATTCAACTACGGCCTCACGGTCGACAAGCTCGGCGAACCGGGCAAGTTCGCCACGAACTACAAGGCCACGACGCTGTCCGCGGCCGTGCCGGCCCGCGAGCGCGCGCTGCGCCTACTGCCGCCATCGAAGGACTGGGTCAACGTGAAGACGCTGGGCGCCGCGGGCAACGGCACCACCGACGACACGGCGGCGCTCCAGAAAGCCATCGACAGCCACCGCGTGGTGTACCTCCCGCTGGGCTTCTACGTGGTCAGCGACACGATCCGCCTGAAGCCCGACACGGTGCTGGTCGGCCTGCACCCGGGCCTGACGCAGCTGCTGATCCAGAACGGCTCGCCGAAGTACCAGGGTGCCGGCAGCCCGGTCGCGCTGGTGGAAAGCGCGCGTGGCGGCGATGCCATCGTCTCGGGCATCGGCCTGGCCACGGGTGAAGTGAACCAGCGCGCCGTCGCGCTGCTGTGGCGTGCCGGCGAGCGCTCGCTGGTGGACGACGTGCGCATCCAGGGCGGCCACGGCACGCGCCTGTACGACGGCAGCCGCGCCGACCCGTACAAGAAGGATGCGAAGTTCGACACCACGGCGCACTGGGACCGCCAGTACCCCAGCGTGTGGGTGACCGATGGCGGCGGCGGCACGTTCTCCGGCATCTGGTCGCCGAGCGGCTATGCGCAGGCCGGCTTCTACGTCACCAACACGAAGACGCCGGGCCACGTGTACGAACTGTCGGCCGAGCACCACGTGCGCGCCGAAATCGTGCTCGACGGCGTGGAAAACTGGGAATTCCTCGCGCCGCAGACTGAGGAAGAAGTGCGCGACGGCATGGACGCGGTCTCGCTCGAGATCCGCAATTCGAAGAACCTGCTGTTCGCGAACTACCATGGCTACCGCGTCACGCGGTCGCTGAAACCCATGCCGGCCGCGGTGACGATCTCGAATTCATCCGACATCCGCTTCCGCAACGTGCACGTCAATGGCGAGAGCGGCTTTTCCACGTGCGACGACAATGGCTGCACGACCTACCTGCGCGCATCGAAATACCCGTATGAAAACGCGATCCGCGACGTGACGAACCGCATCGACGTGCGCGAGCGCGAATTCGCAGTACTCGACTACACCGGCACCCAGAAGGAAGCGCCGCCCGCGCAGGGCAAGGTGGAAAAACTGGAGACCGGCTTCTGGTCGATCGCCGGCGCCGCCGTGGATGCCCAGGGCAAGCTGTACTTCGTCGACCGCCACTGGCGCCGCATCCACGCCTATAGCGAGGACCGGGGGCTGGAAACGGTGCGCGACGCCGCGCTCGATCCCGTCAACCTGGCGATCGACGGCAGCGGCAACGTGATGGTGCAGTCATCGTTCGGACCGCAGGCGTCCGTGTACTCGTTCAATCCCGGGGCGCCCGGACTCGACGTCACGATGATCAAGCCGACGCCAGTCGCCAGCCGGCCGGCGGCGCGCGTGGCGGTGCCCGTCAACTTCTGGCAGAACGGCGAGTTCCGCGACCAGCTGAACCCGGAAACGTACGAGTTCACCACGCTGGCCGAGATGTTCGCCCGCGACGTGGCCCTGCCGAAGGCGCAGGAATACGTGTCGCCGGACGGTTCGCTGGCGCTGCCGGCTTACCGCGTGCTGCGCCAGGGACCGGCCGACCACCTGGGCTGGCGCTGGTCCGATGCGCTGAACACGCATGGCTTCGTTGCCGGCCGCGTCGGCGAACGCGTGGTGTTCACAAACGGTTCCGAAAACCGCACCTTCAGCGGTGTCATCGCTGCCGGCGGCGCGCTGAAGGACCTGAAGCAGGTGGCCGACCGGGGCGGCGAAAGCGCGGCGGTGGATGGCGCAGGCAATGTGTACGTCGCCAACGGGCAGGTATTCGTGTACGGCAAGGATGGCAGGCAGACGGGCCGCATCGACGTGCCGGAACGCCCGCTGCAGCTGATCTTCGGCGGCGCGGACCGGCGCACGCTGTACATCCTCACGCACCACAGTCTGTACTCGACGCGGATCTGACGATGGTACCGAAGCTCTTCTCCCCTCTTCTGCTGGCGCTCGCCTGCGCATTGGCCGGCACATTGGCCCCCGCCAGCGCGCTGGCCCAGCAGGGTTCTTTCCCGCTGTGGCCGAATGGCGCGCCGGGCGCCGAAAAACGGCACGGCGAGCCGGAGACCGTGAAGGATGGCGTCTACTTCAGCAACGTGCACGATCCGTCGCTGACGGTGCTGCGCGCCGATCCGCGGCATGCGAACGGTGCCGCCGTCGTCGTGGTGCCTGGCGGCGGGCACCGCATGCTCGTATTCCAGAACGAAGGCGTGGCCGCGGCGAAGAACCTGAACCGTGCCGGCGTCACCGCGTTCGTCCTGAAATACCGGCTGGCGCGCGATGAAGGGTCCACGTATTCCATCGAAGGCGACGGCGCGGCCGACCTGCGGCGCGCCGTGCGCTGGGTGCGAACCCATGCCGCGGACTACGGCGTCGATCCGGGACGTGTCGGCGTAATGGGCTTTTCGGCGGGCGGCGAACTGGTTTCGCTCGTGGCCGACAATCCCGAGCCGGCCGGCTTCGTGGCGCGCGATGCCATCGACCGCGCCAGTGCCCGGCCGGACTTCCAGGTGCTGGTCTACCCGGGCCCGCTGGGCGTACCGGCAAAGGCCGTCAAGGGGGCGCCGCCGGCCTTCCTGGTGGCCGGTTCGCGCGATACGTGCTGCATGCCGCCCACGATCGCGCTGTACCAGCAACTGGTGGCCGCCGGCGTGTCGGCCGAGCTGCACCTGTATGCCGACACCGACCATGCCTTCAACGTGGGCCAGCGCGGCGAGCGCATCTCGCTGCAGCACTGGCCCGACCGGCTGGCGGACTGGCTGGCCGACGGCGGCTGGCTGGTGCCCCGTCGAGGCGACCGCGCGCCCGAAGGCGTGCCCGCACCATGAAAGGAACACCATGCCCCCTGTATTGAAGACCCTGGCGGCGGCGCTCGCGCTGGCCGCCGCCGGCACCAGCCATGCCGACAGCCAGTTCAAGCTGCTCGTGCTGGCCATGCCCGGCAAGTACCACTACGAATACATCCCGATCGCCCGCGACAGCCTGGAACGCCTGGCGAAACTGCATGCGTTCGAGTTTACGTACACGAACAAGCCCGCCGTGTTCGACGGCGACCTGAAACAATATGGCGCCGTGATGTTCCTGAACACGCCGGGCGAGGAACTGAACCCGGCGCAGCGCGCGAACTTCGAGCAGTACATGCGCGGCGGCGGCAACGCCATCGTCGTGCATCGCGCGGCGATCACGCCGCCGAACGGGTGGGTGTGGTACGAGAAGCTGGTGGGCCGCAGCGTGGGGCCCCATCCGATGCTGCAGACGGGCGTCGTCACCGTCGTCGACAAGGCCTTCCCCGCCACGTTCGGCCTGCCCGACCGGTGGATCTGGAGCGACGAGTTCTACGTGACCACCAATCCGTACAACGTGAAGATCAACACCGTGCTGGGCGTGGACGAAGCCAGCTACGACCCGACGAAGATCTGGCCGGGGCAATCCGTGCAGGGCATGGGCCCGGACCACCCGATCGCTTGGTACCACCAGGTGGAAAAGGGCCGCGTGTTCGTCACCACGCTCGGGCACAACGGCGAGATGTACCGCGATCCGCAGTACCTGGGGCACCTGATGGGCGGGATCTACTGGGCAGTCACCGGTAAGGGTCAGGCGGGCAAGGGTCAGGCGGCCAGGCCGTAATCGGTCCGCAAGCGGCATCGTCGTTCGTTATTATTTTCCTTTCATCAATCGTTTTTGCTACTATCCCACCTCCGGAGACGACCTTACCCCCTGCCCGATGCCCCCACTGCACCCCTGCCCCGACGACGAAGGCAATCCCGTCGTCATCCGCATTCCCACCGTGCCGACCGCGCCCGCTTCGTGGCAGGAGCCGGCCCGCCTTGCCACCGTGGTACCGAACGGCCCGCTGCCCGACGCCCTGAACGGGATCCCGCTGGCGCCCTGGACGACGGCGCCGGACACGGCCGATGGGTGGGCGGCACTGGCCGACCGCGCGCTGCTGGAAGAGCCGCCGTTCGTGCCACCGGAAGGCATGTCCGCCGCGGCCGGCGCCGTTGTCGTCGAGGATGACGGGCGCGTATGGCTCGTCGCGCCGTCGAACCGTTTCGGCGGCTACAGCGCCACGTTCCCGAAAGGCCGCGCCGACTCCGGCGCCGGGCTGCATTGCACGGCGATCCGCGAAGCCTTCGAGGAAGCGGGATTGCACGTGCAGCTCGTGGCCTTCCTGGCCGACTCGCGCCGCACGCTGACCTACACGCGCTACTACATCGCCCGCCGCCTCGGCGGCACGCCGGCCGCGATGGGCTGGGAAACGCAGGCCGTGCACCTGGTGCCGCTGACGCAGCTGGAACGCGTGGCGAGCCACCACAACGACTTTCCCGTCATCAAGGCGCTGCGCGAGTGGTTCGACGCGCAGCGGCGCTGAACACCGCCGGATTCCACGGCCGGCACACCGCGCGCTGACTCACTCCGGCTGGTTCCGCTCCCGCAGCATGTCGGCCAGGCTGCGCGGTGCCGGTGTCAAAGGCGTGCGGTGCCGGGTCCAGCCCATCTGTGCGGAAGGCGTCAGCGCGCGCAGGCGCGTGGCTGCCGCGCGGAACGCCCGGTAGGCGGACGGATGGGAAAACGCGCCGCTCCAGAACCGCCACACCAGCCGGTCGCCACGGCTGAATTTCGCCCCCTGCCCCTTGAGGGGATGCGCCACCTGCTCGCGCGGATCGCGGTTCGCCTCGGTGCGCAGGCGCACCAGCAGCGCCGGGATCGGAATGCGCACGGGACACACTTCCCCGCACGCGCCGCACAGGCTCGAGGCGGTGGCCAGGTCGGCCGTCGCTTCCAGTCCCAGCAGGTGCGGCGAGATGATCTTGCCGATCGGCCCGGGATAGGTCGTGCCATACGCATGGCCGCCGATGCGCCCGTAGACGGGACAGTGGTTCATGCAGGCGCCGCAACGGATGCACTGCAGCGTGGCGCGCAACTGCTCGTCGGCATAGGCCTGCGTGCGGCCGTTGTCCAGCAAGACCAGGTGCAGTTCGCGTGGACCATCGAGCTCGCCGGCACGGCGCGGGCCCGAGATCAGGTTGCAATACGTGGTGATCGGCTGCCCTGTGGCCGACCGGGTCAGCAGGCTGGCCAGCGGCACGATGTGCTCGAGCTTTGCCACCACCTTCTCCATGCCCATGATGGCGATGTGCACGTCGGGCACCGTGGTCGACAGCCGGCCATTGCCCTCGTTTTCCACCAGCCACAGCGTGCCTGTGTCGGCGGCGGCGAAGTTGACGCCCGACACGCCGATGTCGGCCTCGGCGAACGCCGTGCGCAAGGCCCGGCGGCCGGTCTGGATCAGCGTGTCGACGTCGTCGCTGTAGGGCGTTTCAGGGATGTGCCGCGCGAACAATGCGCCGATATCCTCGCGCGTCTTGTGGATCGCCGGCATGACGATGTGCGACGGCTTCTCGCCCGCGATCTGCACGATGTATTCGCCCATGTCCGATTCGATGCAAGCGATGCCCCGCTCGCCCAGGTAGTGATTCAGCTCGATCTCTTCGCTGGCCATCGACTTGCCCTTGATGACCCGGCGGGCGCCACGCGCGTGCGCGATGCCGGCGATGATCGCGTTGGCTTCCTCGCCCGTCTCGGCCCAGTGCACGTGCACGCCGGCCGCCGTCAGCTTTTCCTCGAGCTGCACGAGCAGTTGCGGCAGGTTGGCCAGCGCATGCCGGCGGATCGCTTCGCCCAGGTCGCGCAGGCGTTCCAGTTCCTCCGCATCGGGGAATTGCGTGCGCCGTTTCGCTTGCAGGAAATCCATCGCGCCACGAAAGCTCGCGCGCAGCTTCGGATCGTCCAGCGCGGCGCGGGCCCTGCCATGGAAATCCTCCGGCGCGACGAAATGCATCGATTGAACGCTCATGCCTGCCTCCTTCCGGTAACGATCACGACCCACATCCAGCGCGGCCCGTGCGCGCCGAAGGCCAGCGTTTGCTGGATGTCCGACGTTTTCGACGGCCCCGACGCCAGCACCAGGTTCGTGGGCATGCCATCGCGCCAGCGCTCGGCCAGGGCGGCATCGAACAGCGTGGCGTGCAGCGACTCGGCATGGACCAGCGCGACGTGCAGCGGCGGCACCAGCGAAACGGTGCGCGGCGTGCCCGCATCCGGCGCTAGGACCAGCGTACCGGTGGCGGCTATGCCCGACCGCGCCACCGTGAAACCCGCATCGACGGTGCCGAACAGTTCCGGCTTCCACGTCTCCAGCGGGCCGCGGAACGGCAGCGTTTCCACCTGCGCCGGCAGTGCACGGGCCAGTGCCGCGCCTTCGGGGCTTTCGCAGTCGAGCAGCAGGCGCTTCACGCCATGGTGCGCCAGCCTGTCCGCAAGCAGTGACGGCCATTCGTCGATGCCGGCCCGGAATACCTCGGCACGCGCGGCGCGCAGCGCAGCTTCCAGCGCATCGGCCAGTTGACCGGGCTCCGGCTGCGCGTGGGCATGGTGCGCGGCGATCCGACTGTCGAGCACCGTGAGGGCATCTTGCACTGGCGCCGGCGCGGCGGCGCGCAGCCGGCCCAGCATGCGTTCGCGGGCATGCATCATGCGCCCTCCTCCCCGGCAGCCAGGCCGTTCGCACGGCGCCACAGGAAGCTGGCCATGTGCTCCACCTCGAGCGGTGCCTCCTGTGCCCTGGCGGCGTGGCCGATATTGAGCAGGCAGCCGCAATCGGCGGAAACGACGCGCCGCGCGCCGGTGGCGCAGGCGGCGGCGACCTTGTCGGTCACCATGGCGCCGGAAATGTCCGGATGCTTCAGGCAGAACGTGCCGCCAAAACCGCAGCACTCGGATTCGCGCGCGTGCTCCAGCCGCCGCACGCCGGGCAGGCCATCGACGAGTGCCACGCAGTGGGCACGCGTGCCCATCTCGCGCCGCGCCCCGCACGACGTGTGCAGCACCACGTCCTCGTCGGCCTGCGCCTGCGCGGGATAGCGCACGCGCAGCACGTTCAGCAGGAATTCGCTCAGTTCATGGACCCGCCCGGCGAGCCGGCGAGCCTGCTCCGCGAGCACCGGATCGGCAGCGAACAGTTCCGGCCAGTGGTGGCGCATCATGCCCGCGCAGGAACCGGACGGCACGATCACCGGCCAGTCGTGCGGGAACAGGGCCATCTGCGCCAGCGCCACCTCGCGCGCGTGCGCCGGGTTGCCGCTGCTCCAGGCGGGCTGGCCGCAGCAGCTCTGGCCGCGCGGGTAATGCACGACGACACCCTCGCGTTCGAGCAGGCGCACGGCATCGAGGCCGGCCCGTGGCATGAACAGGTCGATGACGCACGTGCCGAAAAGGTAGACATCCGTCACGGCCGCCGTGGCGGCTGACATGGGCATCGGGTCACGCGGCTGCATGCGGCCTCCCGCCCGGCGCCTGCGACCGACGCCGCGCCTGGTCCTGCGACGGTTGCGACGACTGTTGCAGCAAGCGGTCCAGCAATTCGATCCAGTGCCCCACCGGCGTGCCGGTGCCGCCTTGCAGGTGGCTCTGGCAACCGATGTTGGCGGACACGATCTCCTCGGCGTCGGTGGCGTGCAGCGCCGCCAGCTTGCGCTCGCGCAGCTGGCCGGACAGCTCCGGCTGCAGCAGCGAATACGTGCCGGACGAGCCGCAGCACAGGTGGCTGTCCGCGCACAGCCGCACGTCCACGCCCACCGCGCGCAGCAGGCCCTCGACCTTGCCGCGGATCTGCTGCCCGTGCTGCAGCGTGCAGGGCGGGTGGAATGCCACCGACCGGGCGTGAACGCTGTCGATGCGGGCTGCCAGCGCATCCTCGAAATCGCACAGGATTTCACTGATGTCCCGCGTCAGCATCGCGATGCGGGCGGCTTTCGCCGCGTAGGCGGCATCGTGGCGCAGCAGGTGGCCGTAATCCTTGACGGTGACGCCGCAGCCCGACGACGTCATGACGATCGCTTCGGCGCCCTCCTCGACCGCCGGCCACCATGCATCGATATTGCGGCGCATGTCGTCCAGCCCGCCCTCCTGGTCATTCAGGTGGTAGCGGATGGCACCGCAGCACCCGGCTTTCGGCGCCATGACGAGTTCGATGCCCAGCGCATCGAGCACGCGCGCCGTGGCGGCATTGATGTTCGGCGCCATCGCCGGCTGCACGCAGCCGTCGAGCAGCAGCATCTTGCGCGCATGGCTGGCTGTCGGCCACCGGCCCGGCGGCGTGGCGCGCGCCACCTTGCCGCGCAGCGCCGCTGGCAGCACGGGGCGCAGCAACTGGCCCGCCTTCATGGCCGGCTTGAAGATCCAGCCGCGCGGCAGCACTTCGCGCAGCAGCGTGCGGGCGGCCCGTTGCGCGGCCGGGCGCGGCACCTGCCGTTCGACGATGCCGCGGCCGATATCGAGCAGCCGGCCATACTGCACGCCGGACGGGCACGTGGTCTCGCAGTTGCGGCATGTGAGGCAACGGTCCAGGTGCAGCTGCGTGCCCGGTCCCGCTTCGGCGCCTTCCAGCACCTGCTTGATCAGGTAGATGCGCCCGCGCGGGCCATCGAGTTCGTCGCCCAGCAATTGATAGGTGGGACAGGTGGCCGTGCAAAAGCCGCAATGCACGCAACTGCGCAGGATCGCTTCCGCTTCCTGGCCTTCCGGCGTGCCCTGGTATTGGGGAGCAAGATTGGTCTGCATGGTCAAAGGTCCTCGTACATGCGGCCCGGGTTAAAGATGCCGGCCGGGTCGAAAGCGTTTTTCAGGTTGCGGTGGATCGCATGGATCGCGGGTGCCAGCGGTTGAAACACGTCGTGCCGCGCGGTGCCGCGGTACAGGGTGGCATGGCCGCCATGGCGTGCCGCCAGCGCGCGGATGGCCTGCGGCGTCTCGTGCGAGCGCAGCCAGCGTTGCCCGCCGCCCCACTCGATCAGTTGCGTCCCGCCGTCCTCCTGCCCGGGGGCCAGCACCGGCGCCACGGTAGGCACCGCCAGCCGCCACAGCGGCGCGGCGGCGGCGTCCGCAAAGAACGGATGGCGCTGCTCGCGCACGTCGTGCCAGAACGCCGTGGCCGTTCCGGCGGGCAGCGCCTCGCCACCGATACGTGCCATCGCCGCGGCCACCGCCGCGCCGGCGCCGGACAGGCGCACCGTCAGCAGGCCATCGTGCCAGGCGCTGGCGGACACCGGCATCGGTTGCCCGGCCCAGGCGTTCACGCGCTGCAGCGCGGTTTCCTGGTCCAGCGCCAGTCGCAGCGTGGCCTCCGCCGCGGGACGGGGCAGCACTTTCAGCGACACGTCGAGGATCAGTCCCAGCGTACCGAGCGATCCGGCCATCAGGCGCGATACGTCGTAGCCGGCCACGTTCTTCATCACCTGGCCGCCGAAGCGCAATACGTTGCCCTGCCCGTTCATCAGGGTCACGCCCAGCACGAAATCGCGCACGGCGCCGGCGGCCTGCCGGCGCGGCCCGGCCAGCCCGCTGGCCACGACGCCGCCGATAGTGGCGCCCTCGCCGAAATGCGGCGGTTCGAACGCCAGCATCTGCCCGTGTTCCGCCAGCGCCGCTTCGATCTCGCGCAGCGGCGTGCCGCAGCGCGCGGTGACCACCAGTTCGGTGGGCTCGTAGCCGGTGATGCCGCGGTAGCCCGTGGTGTCGAGCACCGCGCCTTCCGGTGCGCGCCCGTACCAGTCCTTGCTGCCGCCACCGCGGATGCGCAGCGGCACCCCGTCGCGGCCCGCGGCCAGCACGCGCTCGCGGAATGCCGCGCGCAATGGTTCCAGCGTATCGTCCATGTTCCTGTCTCCTCGCTTGTTCTTTGAGCTTGCTTTATCGCTTCACATGCCGGGCCTGCGGCGCCTGCGCGAACCGGAACAGTCCCGCCTCCACCTTGCGCTTGCCGTACTGGGCACAGCGGTCCAGCGTGGGGATGGCCTTGTCGGGGTTCAGTTGCTGTGCCGGGTCGAACGCGCGCTTGACGGCGATGAACGCGGCGATTTCCTCGACCGTGAACTGTTCGCACATCGAATCAAGCTTTTCGACGCCCACGCCATGCTCGCCCGTGATCGTGCCCCCGCCGCCACGCACAGCGCCAGGATCGCTTCGCCGAAACGCTCCGCGCGATGGAATTCACCGGGCTGGTTGGCATCGAACAGGATCAGCGGGTGCAGGTTGCCGTCGCCGGCATGGAAGACGTTGGCGCAGCGCAGGTCATATTCGAGCGCCAGCGCGTCGATCCCCGTCAGCACCTCAGCCAGCTTGCGGCGGGGGATCGTGCCGTCCATGCAGTAATAGTCGGGCGAGATGCGCCCCGCGGCGGGAAACGCGTTCTTGCGGCCCGACCAGAAGCGCAGGCGCTCCGCTTCGTCGCGCGACACGGCGATGGCGGTGGCGCCCGAGCGCGCCAGCACGGCGCTCATGTGGGCGATTTCCTCTTCCACTTCCTCCGGCAGGCCGTCCGATTCGCAAAGCAGGATGGCGGCGGCCTCCGTGTCGTAGCCGGCGCGCACGAACGGCTCGACCATGCGCGCACTGGTGCGGTCCATCATTTCCAGCCCGGCCGGGATGATGCCGGCCGAGATCACGCTGGCCACGGCGTCGGCGCCCTGCACCACGTTATCGAACGACGCCATGATGACGCGCGCCTGCGGCGGCTTCGGCACCAGTTTCACCGTCGCTTCGAGCACGACGCCCAGCATGCCTTCCGAGCCGATGAACACGGCCAGCAGGTCCAGCCCCGGCGCATCGGGCGCGCAGCCGCCCAGTTCGACGATCTCGCCGTCCGCGGTGGCGATGCGCACACGCAGCACGTTGTGCAGCGTGAGGCCGTACTTCAGGCAATGCACGCCGCCGGAATTCTCGGCGATGTTGCCGCCGATGGTGCAGGCGATCTGCGACGACGGGTCGGGCGCGTAATACAGCCGGTGGGCGGCCGCCGATTCCGAGATGGCCAGGTTGCGCACGCCGGGCTGCACGGTGGCGGTGCGGGCCTGCGCATCGATGGCGACGATGCGGTTCATCTTCGCCGTGGACAGCACGATGCCTTCGGCGATGGGCAGCGCCCCGCCGGACAGCCCGGTGCCGGCACCGCGCGGCACGATCGGCACGCGCAGCTCGCGGCAGACGCGCAGCACGGCCACCACCTGCGCCTCGTTTTCCGGCAGCGCGACGGCCAGCGGCAACTGGCGATAGGCCGTCAGGCCGTCGCATTCGTACGGTCGGGTATCTTCTTCGTCGAACAGCAGGCAGTGCTGCGGGAGGATGGTGCGCAGGGCGGCGCGCAAGGCGGTCACCGTGGCGCGCCGTCGTTCGGCGGCCAGGGCAAGATCGTGATCGGGTGCGTTCATTCGGCGGCTTCCTGCTGGCTTGTTTTCAAACGTGAAACCAGTGTAGCGGCAGCCCGGCCCCGGCAGCGGTGAAAAGAATTAACCGCTGTATCCGATATTTTTCATCCGCCGGCGTAGGTGGCCATCAGCCAGTCGACGAACAGCTTCACCTCCGGCCGCAATTGCATGCCTTGTTCGTACACCACGTAATACGCATGGGGCGGCGAGGCGAGGCGGATGCCGAACAGCTCGACCACTTCGCCCTTCTCGATCATCTCCTGGGCAAAGTGCTGCCGCGTGAGACCGACGCCCTGCCCCAGCCGCACGGCTTCGAGCAGCAGGCCGAGATCGTCGATGCGCAGGTTCGTGGTCGGCTCGGGCCAGTCCAGGCCCGCCACCTCGAACCATGGCTTCCATGGCTCCAGCGCGGAGCGCAGCAGCGTGGCCTTCGCCAGCTCGGCCGGGCTGGCAATGCCGCCGATGCGCTCCAGGTAGGCGGGGGTGGCCACAGGGAAGGCCGGCTCTTCCAGCAGCTTCACCGTTTCCAGGTCCGGGTACTTGCCGGCGCCGAAGCGCACTTCCAGGTCGGACTCCGACGGAGCGAGGTCGTACAGCGGCACGGACAGGTAGACGTCGACCACGATGTCCGGGTGCGCGCTGGTGAAACCGGCCAGGCGCGGCAGCAGCAGGTAGCGCGCGAACGTGGGCGGCACCGTGAGCTTGATGCGCGGCTGCGCCGGCGTAGTACGGCCGGGCATCGGGAAGTCGGTCAACGTCTGCAGCGCCGAGCACACGACGTCGAGATAGCTGCGGCCGAAAGGCGTCAGCGTCGGCGCCCGGCCATCGCGGATGAACAGGCGGTCGCCGACGAACTCCTCGAGCAGCCGGATACGGTGCGACAGCGCGGATGGCGTGATGCACAGCTGGTTGGCCGCCACGGCGAACGAACTGGCATGGGCGGCGGCCTCGAAGGCGACCAGCGCGTGGACGGGTGGGAATCGTTTTGCCATCGTGCTCCGGAAATGCTTTGTATAGACTTGAAAACGCCACAGCGCCCGTCCAGGCTGGCACGGGCGCAATATCGGCGCAACTTGGCCGCAATATGGGCCCAATAAGCGGACAAGCCATTCTAGTGCGGAATCATCTCCGTGAACACATAGGCTTGCAGCATGGTCATGATGCCGACGATCACGAGGAACAGCAGGCTGTGCTTGAGCGTGAAACGGAACAGTTCCGATTCCCGGCCCACCAGGCCGGTGGCTGCGCAGGCCACGGCGATCGATTGCGGCGAGATCATCTTGCCGGTGACGCCGCCCGTCGTGTTAGCCGCCACCATCAGCGTATCGGATACGCCGATCTGGTGGGCGGTCGTGGCTTGCAGGGAGCAGAACAGCGCGTTCGACGACGTGTCCGAGCCCGTCAGGAACACGCCAAGCCAGCCCAGGAACGGCGAGAAGAACGGGAAGGCCACGCCGGTGCCGGCCAGCACGAGGGCCAGCGTGGACGACATGCCGGAGTAGTTGGCCACGAAGGCGAAGGCGAGGACCAGCCCGATCGACAGCACGGGCTTGCGCAGTTCCACCACCGTATCGCGGAAGGCGCGCACCCCGTCCCCGGCCTTCATGCCCAGCAGGACCATCGAGATGATGGCGGTGATCAGGATCGGCGTGCCGACCGCGGACAGGACGTCGAGCTTGTACACCGCTTCATAGGCCTTGGGCTCGGCCACGATGGGCACCATCTTCATGACAAGGCCGTCGAGATACGGCATGTGCACCTTCAGCACGGTCCAGGCCAGCGGCCCATTGGTGAACAGGGCCTTGAACAGCGGCAGGCTCCACACGGTGACAATGGCGGTGAGGATGCCGAACGGCGCCCAGGCGCGCACCGTCTGCGCCAGCGTGTAGGGCGAACGGGTGCGGCCGGACAATTCCGCGCCGCCCGCGATGCCGCCGCCGAAGCCGGTCAGCGCCGCCGCACCGCCGGTGGCCACGACGTCGCGCGCGGCGTTCTTGGAAGTCGCCGGCTGCCAGACCTTCAGCAGCAAGGTCAGCGACAGCAGGCTGACCAGGGCGGACGTGATATCCGGCAGCTCCGGGCCGATGAAGTTGGACGTGAAATACTGCGTGACGGCGAAGGTACCGCCGGCCACCAGGGCGCCCGGCCACACTTCCTTCACGCCGCGCAGGCCATCCATCATGAAGACGAGCCAGAACGGCACGAACAGCGACAGCAGCGGCAACTGGCGGCCGGCCATCGCGCCGATGTGCATCGCGTCGATGCCCGTCACCTGCCCCGCCACGATGATGGGGATGCCCATCGCGCCGAAGGCGACCGGCGCCGTGTTGGCGATCAGGCACATGCCGGCCGCATACAGCGGGTTGAAGCCCAGGCCGACGAGCAGCGCGGCGGTGATCGCCACCGGCGCGCCGAAACCGGCCGCGCCCTCCAGGAAGGCGCCGAACGAGAAGCCGATCAGCAGCATCTGCAGGCGCTGGTCATCCGTGATGGACAGGATCGACGCGCGGATCACGGCCAGCTGGCCGGTGCGCTCGACGATCTTGTACAGGAACACCGCCGTGATGATGATCCACGCGATCGGCCACAGGCCGTAGGCGAATCCGTAGGCCGCCGACGCCAGCGCATGCGGGACCGGCATGCCGTAGGCGAAGATGGCGACGAGCAGGGCCAGCGCCAGCGTGACGGAACCGGCGACGTGGCCCTTCATCCTCAGCACGGCCAGCGCGATAAAGAAAAAGATGATGGGAATGGCGGCGGCCAGGGCGGACAGCCCCAGGCTGCCGAGCGGTGCGTAGATTTGGTGCCAGACCTGCATGGTGTGCTCCTCCAGACGATTGGTTTTTTGTAATGTCCGGAGGAGTGTAAGGCTGGCATGCGCGCGAAAACCGCCGCCCGCCGTTGAAATGAATTGACGCCTGAAGTGAAAATCTTTCACCACGTGCCGCGACCGCGGGCCTAGCGGGGTAAGGCTGGTGTCAGGTAGCGGTGGTGTTCCCTGGAATTCATTACGCGGTTTTCGACAGGGTACCGAAGTGACGACCTGGGATGCCGCCTGCGGTACCAGTTCAATCCCAGCAGGCCGATGGCATACAGGGCATAACTCGCGGGTTCCGGGACCGGCGGCGCCACCGTCCCGGCCGATGCAAGCATTTCACTGGTCATCGTCACGTTGAGCCGGTACAGATCGTTGGCATCGAGTTCCCCTGTCGTCAGGGTATAGCTGTCTTCGCGCCAATCGGGAAAATCGGTGTTCGCTCTGCCGAGCTGGATGTTCAGGGCGGCTGGTGCCAACGCCCAGCGCTCGCCACTGTCGACATGGATGATTTCGACCGTGGTGGCGACGTAACCGAGCATCAAGGCATCATCGGTAAAACTCTGCATGCCAAAGGCCAGGCTCGTGCCGACGAACGATACCGTCATCGAACCGCTCGAGACTGGACGAAACTCCATGCTGAGCTGGCTTTGCGCATTGCTTTGCCAGGTACCCCACGGTTCTCCTATCCCATCCAGGCTGGCGGCTTTATTGCGCTGCCTGAGCCGGTATCCGGCAGGGTCGCCGAGCGGAGCGGCGGCCATCTGCTGGTCGGCATACGTAAACACGAGCGGAACGGCGCCCCACGCGTCGATCGCGTTTTCCGGCCATCGGGGGCAGGTCGGTCCCAGGCAGGATTGCGCCAGATCGACGGGAGTGGATGAGGGGCCCGACGCCTGGTTCAATATCCGCCCCAGCCCGGAGGAGAGGTGGCTTTCGGCGCGGTACTCTTGGGTGAGCGAAGCGAAGTCCCCGGCCATGAACGGGGTTCCATCGGCATGGCGCATCTGCAATGCGCTGAGGTCGGCCCATACATGACCGTAGGCAAAAGCATCGGCCCGGGCGTGCGGCCCCGCGGCGAGCGTAACGGTAATCCACGACAATGCGACGATGCTCCAGGCAATATTGCGCGGCGTTGGCATGATGGCCTCCCTTCAAGTTCGGATGCGCACCGGTGCCGGTCGCGCTTGGCATCCAGTGTAGGCACCGCAGCGGCTTGCCTTTGAATATCTTCAAGTAGTTTGATTTTTATCAAACAAAATCTTGAACGAACATCTCTAGTCTTAACGTGCATCTAAGCTGATACCTACACCGCTGCATTTGGCAGGCAACCGGAGGCAACATGAAAACCATGGCATTCTTGGGCGGACTCGTACGCGGGCTTGTGGTTGTACTGGTCTGCGCCACCGCGTCGCCTGCGCGGGCCGAGGCAGATCCACCCCCTTACTCCTTTGCAGTGCGCCCCTTGGGCACTCTGCCCGGCTTGAGCAATTTTGACGCCACGGCAATCAACGACCTGGGCCATGTAATCGGCAATGCCACGGATGCCGGAGGACGCCTGCATACCTTCCTGTACGACGGCGCGCGAATGGTCGACATAGCGCCACTGAGCGCGCTGAATGCTACCGTCAGCGGCATCAACAATGCCGGTCAGATCGTTGGCTCGGCTGGCAATCAGGCGGTCATGTACTCTGCAGGCAGGATCAGCTATCTCGGCACCGGCACCGTGGGCAGCGGAGCCGCCGCCATCAACGATGCCGGCCAGGCCACCGGCTGGGCGCAGTGGAGCGGAACCAGCCGCCAGGCAGTGATTTTCGATAGCGGTTCGGTGCGTGCCGTGACGTGGAGCGATTCGTGGTGGTCCAGCGAGGGAGTCGACATCAACGAACATGGCGACGTCGCGGGAGCGTTCAATCAGCGAGGATCCAATGAAAAGCGCCCCACCCTGTTTTATGCCGATGGCAGCCTGGGTCAACCGTACCTGGACAATGCGTTCTGGTCTCAACGGCACATGGCTACCGGCATCAACGATGCAGGACAGATGGTGGGTTGGTTCGAAACCCACAACGGCGATGGTGCCTACCTGTTCGAGAACGGCGTCACGCATGCGCTCAATCCGCTGCGCTTCGGACGACGCGCCTATGACATCAATAATCACACGCAAATCGTTGGCGAGGGCGGCATCTGGGAGTCTGACGGCATCCTGTACGACATCGCGGACCTGATGCCTGCCGATTCGCCCTGGCGTGTCACGGAATGGGACTTGATCAACGACCGCGGCCAGGTGGTCGCGTCTGCCTGCCTGGGCGATGCATGCCAGCTCGTGCTGCTCAATCCCGTACCTGAGCCGCAGGTCATCGCGATGCTGGGAGCGGGACTGGCACTGTTGGGACTCGCTGCAACCAGGCACAGGCGCCTGCCTGCCGCGTGAGTGAAACCCAAGCTCGTACAGTGCGAGGTTGCGCGATAAGATGATTCCTGCGCTCTTCCGTGCCCCGCACAAAGTCACCGCACTTCAAGCTGCAAGCGCGCCAGCGCAAGACCCTGCGCAGTCGCGGTAGCGTGCGCCAGCCCTACAGCGGAACGAACGCATGGCGCTCCGCCGGCCGGTCCGCTTCAAGCGCCCCCGGATCGCCATTGCCCACGCCGATGATGCGCAGGGGCCCGCTCACCGCGAAGTCCACGCGGTCCGACGCGGTCGGCACCAGCCACCCTTCCCGGTCGCGCACGTTGACCCGGACGACGGCGACGGCGCGGCCATCGGCCGCGAGCCCCAACTACGTTTAATACCGCACAGAGCCCATCGCCTTTCTCTCTATACTGAATTGCAATGGTAGGGCTTGACGTCGTTTTTAGCCGCCCACCAAGTCGCTTCGGCATGAATGCCTATCAGATGAGGAAAAGATGACCCATACCGTTGCAGAAATGCGCGACGCCCAAACCGGTATCGCCACCGCCGAGCCCCGGACGAATGAGGAATCCGGCGCATTGAAATCCAGATCTTCGGACTTGCTTTCTTCTCCCTATGTGCTTGGAGGGGCTGCGCTGGGGATCGCGGCAGCGGGCTATGCGCTCGTCAGGCGCAAGAAAACCGCGCCCTATAAGAAAGCCGCGCCATACAAGAAACCCGCACCACATACTACGGCGCCGGAACGCAGCGAGGACCATGGCGATATGCTGGCAGTGCTTGGCTCACTTGTTTCACTGGTCGCGTCTTTTGCATCGGCTACCAGCAATGCCAAGGTCGGCGCGCCCGCCATCAAGAACGACACACAGGTTGTCCCGACGCGTTCAGAGGAGCACCTGCCTGATGTGAAGGATGCTCAGCCAGACATAAGCACGCCCCCGCGCCCACGGTTCGAACATACCTCGGCAAGCTGGATTGGCAGGCAGTGGCAAATATGCCTGGCAGCGGGCAATGCATGGATCGACGATTACGCACCGAGTATGGGAGCTGCGCTGTCTTATTACATGCTGTTTTCCCTGGCACCCTTGCTGGTCATCGTCATCGCGATTGCCGGCATTGTATTTGGGCACGATGCGGCGCAAGGCGCGATTATCGCGCAGCTTGGAGGCATCATGGGGGAGGAAGGGGCAACTGCCGTGCAGGGCTTGCTTGAAGCTGCACATGAATCGTCGACCGGAATCATTGCCAGCATCACCAGCGGGCTACTGCTACTGTTGGGTGCAACGGCGATTTTCGCCGAACTGCAAACTGATCTGGACCGCATCTGGGAAGTGCCGGAAAAAGATAAACCGTCGGGTATCTGGGGCTGGTTACGCGCCCGCGTTCTATCTTTTGGCTTGGTGCTGGGGCTTGCTTTCATGCTGATGATGTCGCTCGTCGTCAGCGCTGCGCTTGCAGCATCCGGCGAATGGTTGGGCGGTAGTTCGGAAGCGGGAAGCATTATCGCCAATGTGTTGAATTTCGCTGCCTCGCTAGGCATTTTCACAGTGCTGTTTGCGATGATTTTCAAGATCATGCCAAGTGCGAAGATATCCTGGCACGACGTGTGGACGGGAGCAGCTGTAACGGCCTTGCTCTTCAACGTAGGCAAATCGCTGATTGCCCTGTATCTCGCAAAATCGGACGTGGCCTCCGGTTTTGGTGCAGCCGGCTCCATTGTGATTCTCGTCGCATGGTTCTACTATTCGGCGCAGATTTTCCTGTTCGGCGCCGAATACACATGGGTCTATGCGAACAGCAAAGTACGGAGCAAGGACTGATTTCCGCGGGACCGCTTTTGAAGTCCATTGCTGCTTTCAGTTCCTGCTCCGCCCACCCGCCAGGATTAGGGCCATTCTGTTGGGCGGGGATGTGCCAGATGAGCCCGCGTGCAACGCATCGCATCCCTGCCCCGCCCTGCACAAAGTCACCGCACTTCAAACTGCAAGCTCGTCGGCGCAAGGCCCTGCGCCGTCGCCGTCAGCGTGCCGGTGCCCGCTTCGCCGGTCGACTGCACGATCACCTGGGCCCAGCCATTGAACAGGCTGCGCCGCCATGGGGCGGCAGCCGTGGTCACGCGCACGTTGCCCCAGCGGCTGGTGCCGGCCGAGCGGTCGAACAGCCCGGCCACGCCGTCGGCCGGCGTGGGCAGCACGTAGGCCACGCTGTTCCGGTCGCGCAGCAGCGCCGGGTCCAGCGGTACCGCCGGGCTGCCGTCGACCATCTCCGGCGTTACCCGCCGACCGTTGACGTGCACCTGCTGGCCCGGGTCGAGCTGGTCGATGAACAGCATGGCGCTCTGCCCGGCGGCCAGGCGTGGGCGGTCGAACTGCCCGCGCAGCACCATGTAGGGCGTGCGCGGCGGCTGCTGCTCGGGTGGCAGCCATTGAGTGGGATCGCGCCAGTTCGTCATGTCGGCGTCGGGCGCCACTGCAAACCCCGCGTCCGGCCCGGCATCAGGCCCATTCAGCGCCAGCGTGCGCCATCCCGACAGCGGGACGAACGCGTGGCGCTCGGCCGGCCGGTCGGCTTCATGCGATCCCGGATCGCCATTGCCCACGCCGATGATGCGCAGCGGCCCGCTCACCGCGAAGTCCACGCGGTCCGAGGCGGTCGGCACCAGCCGCCCTTCCCGGTCGCGTACATTGACCCACACGACAGCGACGGCGCGGCCATCGGCCGCGAGCCCGCCCATGCCGCCGGAAAGATGTACCGTGGCCGGCGCGCCGGTGGTCGCCACTTCGGTACCGGCGATCCGCACGCCGCGCCGGTATGCCACGGCCTCCAGCTGGCCGGGCGCATACGGCACGCTCCAGCGCAGGTGCGAGTCGCGCACCATCGGCTTGCGCCCCAGCGAGCGGCCGTCCTGCAACAGTTCGACTTCGTCACCATTGCTGTACACGCGCACGTCGATGGGCTGCCCTTCCCTGCCCGGCCAGTTCCAGTGTGGCAGGATGTGCACCATCGGCTCCGGGCGCCACCATGCCTTCAGGTACCAGGCGGTGTCCTTCAACACCCCAGTGGTATCGAGCATGCCGAACTGCGACGAAATGGCCGGCCAGCCGAACGGCGTGGTCTCACCGCGGTAGTCGAAGCCAGTCCAGACGAACATGCCGGACATCCAGTCACGCTCCTGCACGCGGCGCCAGCCTTCCTCGATGCTCAGGCTGTTGCCCGGGCGGCCCTGACGGTCGTAGGCATTCAGGTGCACCTTGGCGCGGTCGTCGACATAGATGCCGCGCGTGGTCAGCGTCGAGCCCTCCTCCGTCATGGCGGCCGGCTTGTCGGGGTGGGCGCGGTGGAAGGCGTCCACGTCGTGCTGGGCGCCGTAGTTGAAGCCGATCACGTCGGCGCCCAGCGAGGTGCCCCGGCCGGACGAGCTGGCGGCCACCGACGTGCGCCGCGTCGGGTCGAGCCGCTTGACGATGGCGTGCATGCGCTGCGCCAGGTGGGTGCCGAGCGGCTTGCCTTCCAGCGCCCATTCCTCGTTCCCGACCGACCACAGGATCACGCTCGGGTGATTGCGGTCGCGCCGCACGAGGCGTTCAAGCTGCGAGACGATCTCGGGCGAGGTGCCCATCATGCGGTGCTCGTCGATGACCAGCATGCCGAGGCGGTCGGTGGCGTCGAGCAGTTCCGGGGTGGGCGGATGGTGCGCCGTGCGGTAGGCATTCACGCCGAACGACTTGAGCTGCTCCAGGCGCCAGTCCTGAAGGCCGTCGGGCAGCGCCACGCCGACACCGGCATGGTCCTGGTGGTTGTTGGTGCCCTGCAGTTTGATGCGCTTGCCGTTCAGCGAAAAGCCCTTGTCCGGGTCGAACGCCACGGTGCGGATGCCGAAGCGGGTGTCGTAGGTGTCGACGATACGACCATCCTGGAGCAGTGTGGTGCGCAACACGTAACGGTGCGGATCGTCGAGCGACCACAGGCGCGGGTTCACCAGCGCCAGGCGTTGGCGGGAATCGGCGGTGGCGGCAGCGCCGACGCCCAGGCCGGCGGCGCGGGTGCTTGCCAGTGTGCCGCCATCCGGGCCGAGGATGCGGTGTTCGGCTGTGAAGCGCGCGGCCTTGTCGGCGTCGTTGCGTACAGTGAGGTCCACTTCGATCGCGGCGCGGCCGCCGGCCACGGTGGACTTCACGAAGGTGCCCCACTGCGCCACATGCAGCGGCGCGGTCTTCGTCAGCCAGGCGTGCCGGTAGATGCCGGCGCCTTCATAGAACCAGCCCTCCTCCACGGTGGCGTCGACCCGCACCACGATCGTGTTGGTGCCGCCGTAGTCGAGGTAATCGGTGATGTCGTGGCGAAAGCCCGAGTAGCCGCTGGGTTCCCTGCCGAGATAGTGGCCGTTGACCCAGACCACGCTGTCGCGGTAGGCGCCGTCGAACTCCAGTGCGATGCGCCGTCCCCTGTCGCTGGCCGGGATGTCGATGGTCTTTCGGTACCAACCCACGCTGTTTTCCGGGAAGGCACGGCCGATCGCCTTCGAGCCGTGGTTGGTATTACCGCGCGCATCGAACGGCAGCTCCACCGCCCAGTCGTGCGGCAGGTCGACCCGGCGCCAGCCGGCGTCCTTGAAGCCGGGTGCGGCCGGGCCATCGCCATAGCCCGCCTTGGCGAAGAAGAACGCCCGCGTGCCGTGGCCGAAGTCCTGGCCCGCGTCAAAGGCGTGGCCGTACGCGAAGCGCCAGTCCCGGTCGATATTGATGCGCTCGCGCGGCGCCTGCGCGCCGGCCGGCAGCAGCCATGCCAGTAGCGACAGCGCCAGCAAGACACGTTTGAAGAAATGCCACATGGTGGTCCCGTGGATGAAGGATAGGGGATGATGAACGCGGGTCGCAAACTTTCACCCCAAAAGCGAAAGGCTGGGGTCAGACCCGGCGGGGTGAAGCAGGGGTTTCGCGAAGCATGCTTCGCGCCTGCGGAACGGTGCTGGCATGCATGCCAGCACTCCTCTCTGACCCCGGATTTTGCTCCGGGGTGGAAGCACTGCTATCGCGGGCGCAGGTGCAGCACCACCACGCCGTGCGCCGGCACGTTCATCGCGTACGGCTTGCCGGTGTCGCCGGTGGCGCCGGTCCACAGTTCCGTGAAGCTGTGGCGCACCTTGCCGAAGTGCACCTGGTTGTGGGTGAATTCATCCTTCAGTTCATGCTCGTTCCAGTCGAACCGGTAGTTGCGCGGCTTGTCGGCGCGGTTCAGGAACATCAGCGCCCACTCGCCGTTGGCGAGCGGCTTGGCATACATGTCCAGCTGCCCGTCGTTCATGAAGCGCCATGCCTGGATGCCGCGCTCGTCCTGGTTGAGGGCGATGACGCGGCGATTCGTCAGGATCTTGCGGGTGGTTGCCGACATCTTGCGGATGTCGTTGCCGGCGATCAGCGGGGAATTCATCATGGCCCAGATCGAGAAGTGCGCCTTGTCCTCGTCCTCGGTCATGCCCTTGCCGACCTCCATCATGTCCATGTCGTTCCAGCGACCCGGCCCCGAATACTTGCGCAGGCCGGCCTGCTTGTCGAGAATCGGCAGCACGCCCCACGACGACCACGTGCCGCGGTTGAAGTCGCAGTCCCAGCATGGATAGATGTCGCCCGTGGTGCGCCACGAGTGGCCCACGTCCGCCGCCCAGTCCCACGGCTTGGTGTCGCCCCACTCGCAGATGGCGAACAGGATTGGCCGGCCGGCGGCGCGCAGGGCGTCGCGCATGGTGGTGTAGGCACCCTTCGAGTTCAATCCCTCGGTATCGCACCAGTCGTACTTCAGGTAGTCGATGCCCCAGCGCGCATAGGTCAGCGCATCCTGGTATTCGTGGCCGCGGCTGCCCGGCTTGCCGGCGCAGGTATGCGCGCCGGCGTCCGAGTAGATGCCCAGCTTGAGGCCCCGTTCGTGGACATAGTCGGCCAGCGCCTTCATGCCCGAGGGGAAGCGCTGCGGGTCGGGCTGGATGAAGCCGTTCTCGTCGCGCTTGCCGTGCCAGCAGTCGTCGATGTTCACGTACACATAGCCGGCCTCGCGCATGCCGGTCGAGACCAGCGCGTCGGCCGCTTCGCGGATCAGCTTTTCGTCGATGTCGCAGGCGAAGGTGTTCCACGTGTTCCAGCCCATCTGCGGGGTCTTCGCCAGTTCGGTGAACTTGGCCGGGGCGGTGGCGGCCGCCGGCTTGACGCTGGCCTGGGCGTGGGCGTCGGAAGCGGAAAAGGCAACAGCAAAGGGGGCGGCGACCAGGGCGCCGAGCATCAGTCGTGGCAGTCGTGCTTTCATATGGCTCTTCTAGTAAAGCGATGCGGGCGGCGCCGGAAGCGCCGCTGCCCGCATCAGTTGGTAAGATGGTTCAGAACGAATATCCGGCGCGCAGGCTGTAGCGCGGTCCCGAGACGAAGTGGGCGCGGCGCTTGTCGCCGATCCCCTGGTGCATGGTCTGGCCATAGCGCGCATCGCTCAGGTTCTGCGCCTGGAAGTCGACCTTGAAGTTCTCGCTGAACTTGTACGACACGCCGCCATCGAGCTGGCCGTAATCATCGGCCCACAGCGGCAGGCCCCAGGCCACGTTGCGCTCGCCGAAGTCCGCGCTGGCCGGGTTCATGTCGGTGCCGTCCGAACCGCGCGTGCCATTGGTGTTGGTGCTGAGGAAGTAGCGCGAGCGCCAGTTGTAGGCCAGGCGTGCCGACCACGGCCCGCGGTCGAACAGGATCGCGATGTTGTAGGCGTTCTTCGACATCTGCGCCAGCGGCAGGTCACCGAAGGTGCGGCCATCGATGTCGCAGCCGTTCATGTTCAGGTTGATGTTGGCGGCTCCGCCTTCGCTGCCCGAGCAGAACTCGCTGCGCACCGGGTTGTACAGCTTGCGATGGCTGTCGACGTAGGTGTAGTTGGCCTGCAGGCCGAGCCCCTTCAGCCAGTCGGGCAGCCCGTCGAAGTACTGCTGGTAGGCGATCTCGGCGCCGCGCACGTTACCGCGCGCGCCGTTCACGGGCGACGTCACCAGGAACTGCTGCGTGCTGCCCTGCACGTCCGGCAGGCCGATCGACACCGTCTGGTCGATGACCACATCCTTCAGGCGCTTGCCGAACAAGGCCAGCGTCAGCGAGCCGGAATTGGCGAAGTACCATTCGGCCGTGAGGTCCAGCTGGCGCGAGGTGATCGGCTTCAGGGAAGGATTGCCTTCCGCGGTGCCGGTGCGGCGCACCGCGGTCACAGTGGTGACGCCGGTGGCTTCGTTGAGCACGGAGTCGATGTCCTGCGACATCCTCGTGTAGGCCTGCAGGTCGGCGAAGTCCGGCCGCGACATCGAGGTGCCGAACGCCGCGCGGAACTGCAGCTTGTCGCTGGCCTTCAGGCGCAGGTTCAAGGTGGGCAGGACGTTGTTGTAGTCGTTCTTCACGTCGCGCCGCTCTTCGAAGGCGGGAATGACCGGCACCGGCAGGCCGGTAACCTGGGCCCCCGCTGGCGGCGCCGCACCGGGCCGGAACGAGGTGTAGCCGCGCGAGCGCGAACGGGTCTGCACGTAGCGCACGCCGATGTTGCCGTCGACCGGGTACGCCAGGTTGTCGAAACCGAAGCGCAGCTGGGTGTAGAAGGCGCGCGTCTTCTCGCGCTGGTCGTTGGTGCCGGCCGGGTTGTCGCCGCCGAAGCGCGCGGGCGTCCACGCCTCGCAGGTGCCGCCGCCGAGGGCCACCCTCTGCTCCTGGCACAGCAGCATATGGTAGGAGTGCAGCAGCTGGTACGAGTCGGGATAGCCGGCGGCCACGCTGGGCGCCGGGAACACCACTGCCGGCACGCTGATGTCGCCGCCGAAGAAGTTCGGGAAGCTGTTCGTCACGGTCGGCGCGTTGAAGCGCGGGTCGCTGAGGTAGGCCAGCTTGCCGATGTCCCAGTCGATCATCCACGGCTGTGTCACGCCCTTCCAGTTGTAGCTGGGATCGGAGTTGACCGTCAGCGCCTCGCGGTCGGTCAGGCGCACCCCGAAGCGCAGGTCGCGCAGTACCGGATGGTCGAAGGTATAGCGGGCATCGCCCTTCCACGCCTTCAGCTCGCCGGTGTTCCGGTGCATGTGTTCCATCGTGCTGCCCCAGTAATAGTTCGCGGGGTTGGCCAGGAAGGTGCGCTGGTCGTCGGTAAACGCGATGCTCGGCAGCTTGCCGCGGTAGTCGAGACGCTGGCTCGGCATCAGCATGCCCAGACCCACCGCCGACGAAAAGGCATCCGCCTTCGAGGTGGTGCGCTGCAGGTCGCTGGACAAGGTCCAGTCGTCCGACACCTTCCACTCAACGTTCCAGCCGATGTCGGTGGTTTTCGAGTTGCCCTTGTTGAAGCCGCCCGCGTTACTGAACGGGATGCCGCCGTTGACCCGGTCGCTGATGGTGCCGGTCAGCAGCGCGCCCCGCTCGTCGTAGGTGGCGTCGGACACTTGCAGGTCGTATGGGGCGGCCGAGGAGAAGATCGACTGTTCGAGCGCATTGTCCTTGTAGCGCGACTGGAACAGGGTCAGGTGGCTGCGCACGTCCTTCATGCGCCATTGCAGGGCACCGTAGGCGCCCTGGCGCTTGCGGTCGTACTCGTAGGTGCGCCACTGCGCGCCTTTCGGGATCCACACGGTGCGCCCCGGCTCGATGTCCGTGCGCGGGTAGAACGGTTCGAACTGGAAGGTGTCGGTGCGGGTCGAGCTGTCCGACGAGGCGATATCGAACAGCACGCCCCACTCGCCCAGGCTGTTCTTCCAGCGGTTCGAATACAGCAGGGAGCCCGACAGGTCCGGCTTGCCTTTGCGCAGCGTCGAATGCGTGACCTCCAGCGAACCGCCGACACGCTGGCCCTTGAAGTCGAACGGCAGCGCGGTGCGCAGGTTGACCAGGCCGGAAATGCCGCCTTCGGTCTGCTCGGCCGACGGATTCTTGTAGACGTCCACGCCCGACATCAGTTCGGGTGGAATGTCGCCCCAGCTGAGCGAGCGCCCGCCATTGGCGGCAAAGGCCTCGCGCCCGTTCAGTTCCGAGCGCACGTAGTTCAGGCCACGGATGTTCACGCCGGCCCCTTCCACCGAGAAGCGTTCGTTGTCGCCGGCCTGGCGGTTGATGCTCACGCCGACCACGCGCTGCAGCACCTCGGTGACGGAGCGGTCGGGAAGCTTGCCGATGTCGTCGGCAACGACCGAATCGACGATCTCGTCGGAGTCCTGCTTGATCTTCTGTGCGGAATTGAGCGCGGCGCGCTGGCCGGTGACCACCACCACCGATCCGCTATCGGCTTCTTGCGCGTGCGCCGTGCCGGCCATCCACGCGAGCTGGGCCACCGCCATGGCGATGACGGTCCTGCTGGTTCGTTTCATGTTGTCCCCTCCTGATGGGCCAGGCCGCGCGATGGCGAGCCTGGTCTGTTTTTTTACGGCGCGCCCGTGCATGCCGTTCCTGTTTTCGTCATCAACCTGAACGGAAGATATACGAAAGATTTCAAGCGGAACGATGAATCATGGCCTCTGCAGCGTCAAGGCCGCCATGCGGATCAGGAGTTATTTCGCGGTGCTTACTAAACAAGCGTGCCTGGAAAGCAACGCTGGCCCGGGGCAGCAGGAAAAATGGTCGAAGGAGTGGTTCGCCAGCCATGCGGCGAAGGTGGCGCCATTCAGGTAGATGAACCTCGAATGAACCCTGGATGACGATCAGGGAGCGCCGGACGGGTGCGGTGCGACCGCCTGCGCCTGCGGCTTGCGCGTGATCGCGACCAGGCGGCGCATGGCCGTCTCCGGCGCGATGCGCTCGTCGTTCCAGAATTCGCTCAGCACGTCCCGGAAGGCCTGTTCGAGCTCCGGTGCCAGCGCCATGGCCAGCGCCGGAACCAGCGTGCCGTCGCGCGTCGCGCCCTGGAACGCAGCGGCGGCCTGGCGCGCACACGGACCGTAGCCGTCCAGTGCAACGCCCGTGCGGGCCGGGATCGAGCCCTTGTGCAGGTTGAAGCCATGCTGCACGCCAGCCGACATGACCAGCGCCGCGAGATCGTGCTGGCCGCGCAGCTGGCCGGCGGGGCCCTTGAACATCGCGAACGAATCGACCACATAGGAAAAGCTGCCAGCCGTTCCTGGCGACGGCACGCAGGCGAAGCTGTCGCCCCGCTTGCGTGGTGTCGGGTACAGGTGCGGATTGGCCCAGTCGCCCATCAGCAGCATTCCCGCGGCGCCGCTGGCCATCGCCACGGCCGCTCCCTGCTCCGGCACCGCTTGCCCTGCTCCCGTATAGGCCCGGATGCGCCGGAACGTCTGCAGCACCCGCGTCATCGTGGCCCCGGTGAGCTGGGCAGGGTCGTGCGCGACCAGCGCCTGGCGGTAGAACACCGGCCCGCCCACGCCCAGCGCCACGCTTTCGAACAGCAACTGCTCTTCCCACGCATGGCCGCCATAGGCCAGCGCCGTATGGCCGGCGCGCTTCATGGCCTCGGCGGTGGCGAAGAACTCGTCCCAGCTGGCCGGCACGCGCGCGCCCGCCTGCTTCAGGATGCGCTGGTTGATCCACAGCCAGTTGAGGCGGTGGATATTGAGCGGCACGCCGACATAGCGGCCCTGGTGCTTCATGGCCTCGGCCACCACCTTGGGCAGCGCCGCATCCCAGCGCTCGGCACGCGCGAGTTCATCGAGCGGCAGCAGCAGGCCGCGCCGGGCCATGGCGGCGATGACCGGGCCCTTCATCTGCGCCACGGCGGGCGGATTGCGCAGCCGTATGCGAGAGTCGAGCAGGGTCGTGGCCATCCCCTCGGCGCCATTGGCAACGGCGAAATCGATCCACTCATGCCCGCGCGCGCGCAGCGCGGCCTGCAACACCTGGGCGGCCTGCTGGTCGGGGCCGGTCTCGAGATGATTGAGCACTTCCAGGGTCGCTGCGGCGCTGCCGGCGGCTGCGCCGGCGAGGGCCAGCGCCAGCAGCATGTGCGCGGCCCCCATCATGGCCGGCGCCCCGCCGCGGCGATCATGCGGTCCATGACCGTGCGCGGCGCGATCCGCTCGTCGCGCCAGAAGTCGGTGACGATGTCGCGCAGCGCGTCCACCACGGTCGGCGCCAGTCCCACGCCCATGCTCGGCACCAGCGTACCGGTGCGGGCAGCGAGCCGGTACGCCGCACCCGATTCCCGGGCGCAGGGACCGAACGGCGCCAGGTCGGCGTCCAGGCGCACCGGCAGCGCGCCCTTGGCCAGGTTCATCTGCCGCTGGATCGGCGGCGACATCAGCGCCGATGCGAAATCGCGCTGCGCCCCGGCCCTGGACGGCGCGACCTTGAACAGCACGACTGAATCGAGCGCAAAGACATAGCCCGGCGCATGGCCCGGCGTACCGGCCCGCGTGTGCACCGGCGCGGCGGCACAGGCGTAGTCCAGCCGGCCCGCCGCAGCCGCATCGGCAAACAGGGGGCCGGCCCACTCGCCCATCAGCTGCATGCCGGCCTGGCCGCGTATCAGCTCCGCCGACGCGGTGGTCCAGTCGCGCTCTGGCCGGCGCGTATCGGTGTACTGCTTCAGGCGCCGGAAGGTCAACAGGGCGCGCTCCATCTCGGGACTCGCCAGCGCGGCGGGGTCGAGCTCCACCAGCGCCCGGCGGTAGAACGCCGGCCCGGCGCTGCCCAGCACCACGGTTTCCAGCACGTGCAGGTTCTGCCACGGCTGGGCGCCGTGCGCCAGTGGCACGAAGCCGGCGCGGCGGATCGCCCCGGCGGCCGTGAAGAATTCGTCCCACGTGCCGGGCGCCCGCACACCGGCCTTCGCCAGCACGGCGTTGTTCATCCACAGCCAGTTATTGCGGTGCACGTGGACCGGAACGGCGACATAGCTGCCGCGGTACTTGAGCGTGGCGGCGACCGCGGCCGGCAGCAGCCTGTCCCACCCTTCGGCACGGGCCAGCGGGTCGATGCCGCCCAGCGCGCCCTGGCGCCCCCATTGGCCGATGGCATCCACCGGCATCAGTTGCGCCGCCGCGGGGGCATCGCCGGCCATGATGCGCCTTCGCAGCAGCGTAACGGCGTCCGCGCCATCGGCGCTGGCGCCGACATCGCGCCAGTCGTGGCCTTGTGCAGCCATGCGGTTGCGCAGCTGCGCCATCGCTCCGGCATACTCGTCGCCGGTCCAGTAATGCAGCACCTCGAGCTCGCCGGCCGCGGTCGCGCGCATGCCACAGCACGTCAGCATGGCGACGACGATCGCCGCGCGGGCGGACAGGCGGGGTGGCTTCAAAACAGCTCCTTGGCATCGAATGAGCCGGACATTACCACGCAAGCGGTACCCGGGGAAAGGCGTGGCGGCCACCGGACGACGTTGTACCTGCCGACATAACCCGTTAATATCGCGCGATGCAATTACTACTCGCCGAAGACGACCAGATTCTCGCAGCGGGCCTGAGCGCCCAGCTGGCACAGGCCGGATTCGCCGTGCAGCATGCGCCGAACGGCCCGGTCGCCGAATACCTGCTGCTCAACCAGCCCTACGATATCGCGATCATCGACCTCGGCCTGCCGATGATCGATGGTCTCAGTGTGCTGAAGACGGTGCGGGCGGCGCGGCCGGCACTGCCGGTGGTGATCCTGACGGCGCTCGACAAGCTCGACACCCGCCTTGCCAGCCTGAATGGTGGCGCGGACGACTTCATCACGAAGCCGTTCATTTTTTCCGAACTCGAAGCGCGCCTGCGCGCAGTGCTGCGCCGTTCGCGCCACGCCGGTACCGGTGCGGGCGCCATCGCTGAACTGACTGCGGGCGCGCTGTGCTTCGACCGCGAGACGCGCCGCGCCATGGTCAATGGCGACCCGGTCGAGTTGAGCCCCCGCGAAGCGATCCTGCTCGACCTGCTGCTGGCCAACACCGGCAAGGTGGTCCGCAAGGACCAGATCGCCGCCCTGTGGAACGACGACGGCAGCGGCAATTCGGCCGAGGTGCACATCTACCGGCTGCGCCGCAAGCTTGAAAGTTCCGGCGTCGTGATCCGGACCGTGCGCGGCCTGGGCTACCTGCTGGAAGCCGAGCCGGCAGGCGCGCGCGACTGATGTCCTGGCTGCGCAGCGTGCGGCCCGCGGCCGACTGGTCGCTGCGCTCACAGCTGGTGGCGTGGGTGCTGCTGCCGCAGCTGGTGTTGTGGGTCGCCGGTGGCGCCGCGACCTACCGGCTCGCGGTGAGCTACGTCAACGAGGCGGCCGACGCCACCCTGTCGCAAGCCGCGCGCACGCTGGCGCGCCAGGTCAAGCCGATCGGCAGCGGCCTGCTGATCGACCTTCCCCGCGCCGCGCAGAACATCCTGGAAGCCGATCCGAACGACCGCTTCCTGTACACGGTCAGCACGCCGCCCGGCCGGTTCATCCTCGGGAACAACAGCATTCCGCTGCCGCCCGCGCACATGGCGCCGCGTGCGAACGATC
This sequence comes from Pseudoduganella lutea, assembly GCF_004209755.1. Taxonomy (NCBI): domain Bacteria; kingdom Pseudomonadati; phylum Pseudomonadota; class Betaproteobacteria; order Burkholderiales; family Oxalobacteraceae; genus Pseudoduganella; species Pseudoduganella lutea. Next base: position 159,423 of record NZ_CP035913.1, read on the forward strand.
CTTACTTCTACGACGGTGAAATGGTCCCCGACGAGCCGGGCGCCGCGTCGGGGCCGGCCAGGGTGCGCGTTGCGGCGCTGTTCCTCAGGAACGGGGAGGTGAACGGGCGCCAGCAGTGGATGCTGGTGCAGGTGGCGCGCGGCATGGCGGCGCGCGAATCCATCTGGAAGCGGATCCTCGTCGACACCCTGCTGCCGCTGTCGGCGCTGATCTTGCTGATGACCGTGATCGTGTGGGCCGGCACCGGCGCCGGGCTTGCGCCGCTGCTGCGCCTGCGCCGCGAAGTGGAAGGCCGCACGCCGAACGACCTCACGCCACTGCGCGCCCAGGCGGCCCCGCGCGAGCTGCGTTCGCTGGTGCGCGCGCTGAACGACCTGCTGGCCGCCGTGCGCCAGAATGTCGACGCGCAGAAACGCTTCATCGCCGATGCCGCGCACCAGTTGCGCACGCCCCTGGCCGGCCTGATCAGCCACGCGGAACTGGCGCTGGGTGCAACGACCGACCCCGCGCTGGTGGCCCGCCTGACCCTGCTGCACCAGAGCGCCACCCGCAGCGCCCACCTGATCGCCCGCATGCTGATGCTGGCGCGCGCCGAACCGGAAGCGGCGATGGCGCAGGAGCGCTTGCCGGTCGATCTGCGCGCGCTGGTCGAGCAGGTCGTTGCCGACAAGGTGCCGAAAGCGCTGCGCGGTGGCGCCGATCTCGGCATTGCCGATGACGAAGCACCCCCTGATCCGGCGCCCTTGCGTGTTCTCGCCAACCCGATGCTGCTGACCGAGGCGCTCGTCAACATCCTCGACAACGCCATCGAATATGCGGGGTCCGGCAGCGAGATCACCGTGGCGGTCCGGCGCGATGACGGCCACGCTCATATCCGTGTCAGCGACAACGGGCCGGGTATCGCCCTCGCCGACCATGCGCGCGTGTTCGACCGTTTCGTGCGGGCCACGGACCAGGGACTGGGCTGCGGGCTGGGCCTGGCGATCGTGCAGGAAATCGTGATGCAGCATGGCGGTAGCGTGACGCTGGCGGACGTTGAGCCCCACGGCCTGGACGTGACCATCAAGCTGCCCTTGCTGTGACAAGCCCCGGTCAGGGTGCGCCCGCCGCACAGCTGCTGCCAGAAGGCGCAGACCGGCAGGCCCCCGATTCAACTGTCACAGTGCGTCATCGGAGCGAACACACTGTTCGGTTGTGACACACTGTTGCGTCCACCTGTGTCACGGCCGTTCCGCATCCGATGGCGCAACCGTCCTCCCGCTTGTGCCCACCAGGCGCGGGGTCCCGCCTCGCCCCGCCTCGTCCTCTTTGGCACGATTATCGCTTTATGCCTGTAACTGCACGAACCGTGCGGTAAGCCCTTGAGCCGTCCGTCCGCATCACCGGCCTGCTCATCACACCAATCCTGAGGAAACCATCATGACCTGGAGCACACCCGCGTTTACCGACCTGCGTTTCGGATTTGAAATCACGATGTATATCGCAAACCGCTAGCAAGCTGGCCAGAGAACCGTGCCGCCAGGTGATCGCACCGGCACGGGCTTCGTCCACTGAACGACACCATGAAAATCATCGTATTGGGCTCGGCAGCCGGCGGCGGCTTCCCGCAGTGGAACTGCAACTGCCGCAATTGCGCGGGCGTACGTAGCGGCACGCTTGCCGCCACGGCCCGTACCCAGTCGTCGATCGCGGTCTCGGGCGATGGCAACGACTGGGTGCTGATCAACGCGTCTCCCGACATCCTGGCGCAGATCCGCGCGACGCCGGCGCTGCAGCCGTCGCGGGCAAAGCGCGATTCCGGCATCGCCGCCGTGATGCTGATGGATGCGCAGATCGACCATGTCACCGGTCTGTTGATGCTGCGCGAGGGAAGGCCGCTGCCACTCTACTGCACCGCATCGGTATGGAACGATCTCAACACCAGCCTGCCCCTGGCGCCGGTGCTGTCGCACTACTGCGGCGTGCATTGGCATGCGTTGCACACCATCGGCGATGGGCCCGGCATGCAGGCGGTGCAGGTGCCGGGCATCGACGGCATCCGTTTCACGCCGCTGGTCCTGTCCAGCAAGGCGCCGCCGTATTCGCCGCACCGCGCGCAGCCGGGCATCGGCGACAATATCGGCCTGCTGATCGAGGATACCGGCAGCGGCAGGTCGCTGTTCTACGCGCCGGGGTTGGGCATGATCGAACCGCAGGTCGATGCCGCGATGCGCCAGGCCGACTGCGTGCTCGTCGATGGCACGTTCTGGCGCGCCGACGAGATGATCGAACTGGGCTTTTCCAGCAAAAGCGCGGCCGACATGGGCCATTTGCCGCAGTCGGGCGAGGCCGGGATGATCGCGGTGCTGGACAGCCTGGATGCGCACGGGGATGCACCGCGCCGGACGGAACGGCGCAAGATTCTCATTCATATCAATAACACCAACCCGATCCTGGACGACGACTCGGCGCAGCGTGCGCTGCTGGCGCGCCACGGCATCGAAGTCGCCTTCGACGGCATGGAAATCGTCCTGTGACGAGCGCGCCGGCCTGGAGCCGCACCGAGTTCGAAGCGCAATTGCGCGCGCGTGGCGCCGGCTACCACATCAATCATCCGTTCAACGTCAGGATGAACAGCGGCCTGCTGCGCGAGGACCAGATCCGCGGCTGGGTAGCCAACCGGTTTTATTATCAGGTCAATATCCCGCAGAAGGACGGCGCGATCATCGCCAACTGCCCCGATCGGGAAACCCGCCGCAAATGGGTGCGCCGCATCCTCGATCATGACGGCTGCGACGGCAACGATGGTGGCATTGAAGCCTGGCTGCGGCTCGGGGCAGCGGTCGGCATCGAAGACGGGGTGTTATGGTCGCAACGCCACGTGGTGCCCGGTGTCCGTTTCGCTGTCGATGCCTACGTCAACTTCGCGCGCCAGGCGCCCTGGCAGGAGGCGGTCTGCTCGTCGCTGACGGAAATGTTCGCCCCGCAGATCCACAAGGACCGCCTGGCCAATTGGCCTGCCCAATATGGCTGGATCGACCAGGCGGGCCTGCAGTATTTCCGCAGTCGTATTTCGCTGGCCGAACGCGACGTCGAACACGGCCTGCAGGTCACGCTCGATCATTTCACGACGCGCGCCCAGCAGGAGCGTGCGCTCGAGATCCTGCAGTTCAAGCTCGACATCCTGTGGGCCATGCTCGATGCGATCGAAAAAGCCTACCCTTGACCTCAGGTGCCACGATGAACCAGATTCCCGACAAGCCAGTTCTTTCCCGCCTGTTCCGCATGCAGTGGGAGGAAACGCAAGGCGCGTATGTGCTGTTGTACCCGGAAGGGATGGTCAAACTCAACCAGAGCGCGGCCGAGATCCTGAAACGCTGCGACGGAAAGCGCAGCGTACCCGCCATCGTCGACGAGCTGGAACAGGCGTTCAAGGCCAGTGGTCTGGGGGCCGATGTCGATGCGTTCCTGCACTCCGCCAGCGCACGTGGCTGGCTGGCATGAGCCTGCGGCCGTGAACGCCCCCGAACCCCGCCAGGCCATCACGGCACCACTCTGGCTGCTGGCGGAGCTGACGTATCGCTGCCCCCTCCACTGCGCCTTCTGTTACAACCCCGTCGATTACGCCAAAAACCGCGCCGAACTCTCCACCGAACAATGGTTTGACGTGATGCGCCAGGCACGCCAGCTCGGTGCGGCCCAGCTCGGGTTTTCGGGCGGCGAGCCGCTGGTGCGCGACGACCTCGAACAACTCGTCGGCGAAGGCCGCCGGCTCGGCTTCTACACCAACCTCATCACCTCCGGCGTTGGCCTGACCGAAACGCGCCTGGCCCGCATGAAGGAACTCGGGCTGGACCATATCCAGTTGTCGTTCCAGGACTCGACCCGCGAAATGAACGATTTCCTGTCCAGTACCCGGACCTTCGACCTGAAAGCACGGGTAGCCAGGCTGATCAAGCAGTATGACTATCCGATGGTGCTCAATGTCGTGCTGCACCGCTTCAACCTCGACCACGTCGACCGCATCATCGACATGGCGCTGGAAATGGGCGTCGACTACCTGGAACTGGCGAACACGCAGTATTACGGCTGGGGCCTGGTCAACCGGGCGCAGTTGATGCCCACGCGCGAGCAACTGCGGCGTGCCGAGGCCGTGGTCAACGACTATCGCGCCCGGATCGGCAACAAGGTGCGGATCCTGTTCGTGGTGCCTGACTATTTCGAGGAGCGCCCCAAGGCATGCATGAACGGCTGGGGTTCGGTCTTCCTCGGCATTGCCCCGGACGGCACCGCCCTGCCCTGCCACGCCGCCCGCTCGCTGCCGGGCATCACTTTCCCCAACGTTCGTGAATACAGCCTGAAAGACATCTGGTACGCCAGCGGCGCCTTCAACCACTACCGCGGCGATGCCTGGATGAAGTCACCCTGCCGCGCCTGCCCCGAGAAAGACAAGGATTTCGGTGGCTGTCGCTGCCAGGCCTACGCACTGACCGGGGACGCCGCAAATGCCGACCCGGTATGCTCACGGTCGCCGCAACACGCCGACGTCCATGCCATCGTCATTCAGGCCCAACGGGCACAGGAAATGACGCGGCAGCAGCAAGTCCAGCCGATCGTGTTTCGCACGAATGCGAACTCGCGCCGCGGCGGGAGCGGGCCATAGAACCAGTTACGTGTCCGCCTGGGGAGGGTGGCGGCATTGAGTGGTCTTTACAGCGCCGTCATATGCAGCTTGAAGGATTATTGTCCTTTGAGTGACAATCAACGCGCACGGCTCTCCGCCGTGATTAACTGATCGGGGACCCGGCCCCCTGAGAGCACTCCTCATGCACCACTCCTGGGGACACAATCGATGACCTTCCCGGCTTCCTTATGTCAACAAAAATTGCAGGAACGAGATGCAAGCCATTTTCAAAGTTCGATTCCTGCGCAGCTTGCATGCAATATACTTCTCGCAGCAAAATTCAATAATCAAAAAATATCACATCGATCATGCGCCTTATCGAAATTCGTTCGTACAAACTCAAGCCGGGAACCACTAGAGTGTTCCATCAGCTTTTCAGCAAAAAGGCGGTTCCCATGCTGACTGATTGGGGTACCGAGGTGGTGGCATTCGGGCCGTCCCTGCACCAGGAGGATGGCTATTTTCTCATTCGCTCCTATCAGGACTTGGCAGACCTGAAGAATCGTCAAGACCATTTTTATGGATCTCAAGAATGGCGCAATGGACCGCGAGAAGAAATAGTGAATAAAATTGAAAACTCCCTGGATACGCTTGTCTGGCTTTCAGAGACAGGGGTAAATGATCTAAGAAGGTCCAACCAGTATATGGACGAGAATGCTGGCTCTGTTTCAAAACCGGTGACAGGCACTAGTTAATCTGAAACATTTCCGAAAAACTGGTGTCGGTCACCGGTTTTCAAACCGTAAAAGCAAAAAACCCCGCCAGCACACGCCAGCGGGGTTCTTACCTGTACAGCCCAAAACCGGTGCCAGACACCAATTACTTTGAAATATTTCCAAAAAAACCGGTGTCTGTCACTAATGCCGTTCAGTTAGTGCTTGGCCGCGATGTTGACCCGCATGCAGACACCCCAAAAGTAAAGGGCTGGGGTCAGACCCGGCGGGTCTGACCCCGGAACCTGCCTCTGGGTTTGGCTTATCTGAACGGCATTAGTGTCTGTCACCGGTTTTCGAGCTACAAAAGCAAAAAACCCCGCCAGCACACGCTAGCGGGGTTTTTCTATGTAACAGCCTGACGATAACCTACTTTCACACTGGTTGCAGCACTATCATCGGCGCAAAGTCGTTTCACGGTCCTGTTCGGGATGGGAAGGGGTGGGACCAACTTGCTATGGTCATCAGGCATGACTTGTACGCAGTGCCGTTCCCTATGGGGCAACGCCACTGCTCAATCCGGAAGAAGTAAAGTTGGGTTGTAGTGTTTAACTACATCTCATCAAAGAGTAAATGCAAGGAACCATTATTGGTTCATAACCGTCAAGGTTATAGGGACAAGCCGTACGGGCAATTAGTATCAGTTAGCTTAATGCATTACTGCACTTCCACACCTGACCTATCAACGTCCTGGTCTCGAACGACCCTTCAAGGAGCTCAAGGCTCCGGGAAATCTCATCTTAAGGCAAGTTTCCCGCTTAGATGCTTTCAGCGGTTATCTCTTCCGAACTTAGCTACCCGGCAATGCCACTGGCGTGACAACCGGTACACCAGAGGTTCGTCCACTCCGGTCCTCTCGTACTAGGAGCAGCCCCCTTCAAATTTCCAACGCCCACGGCAGATAGGGACCAAACTGTCTCACGACGTTTTAAACCCAGCTCACGTACCACTTTAAATGGCGAACAGCCATACCCTTGGGACCGGCTACAGCCCCAGGATGTGATGAGCCGACATCGAGGTGCCAAACTCCCCGTCGATATGAACTCTTGGGAGGAATCAGCCTGTTATCCCCAGAGTACCTTTTATCCGTTGAGCGATGGCCCTTCCATACAGAACCACCGGATCACTATGTCCTACTTTCGTACCTGCTCGACTTGTCGGTCTCGCAGTTAAGCACGCTTATGCCATTGCACTATTAGCACGATGTCCGACCGTACCTAGCGTACCTTCGAACTCCTCCGTTACACTTTAGGAGGAGACCGCCCCAGTCAAACTGCCTACCATGCACTGTCCCCGATCCGGATAACGGACCAAGGTTAGAACCTCAAACAAACCAGGGTGGTATTTCAAGGTTGGCTCCACGAGAACTGGCGTCCCCGCTTCAAAGCCTCCCACCTATCCTACACAGATTGGTTCAAAGTCCAATGCAAAGCTACAGTAAAGGTTCATGGGGTCTTTCCGTCTAGCCGCGGGTAGATTGCATCATCACAAACACTTCAACTTCGCTGAGTCTCGGGAGGAGACAGTGTGGCCATCGTTACGCCATTCGTGCAGGTCGGAACTTACCCGACAAGGAATTTCGCTACCTTAGGACCGTTATAGTTACGGCCGCCGTTTACTGGGACTTCAATCAAGAGCTTGCACCCCATCATTTAATCTTCCAGCACCGGGCAGGCGTCACACCCTATACGTCCACTTTCGTGTTTGCAGAGTGCTGTGTTTTTATTAAACAGTCGCAGCCACCATTTTATTGCAACCCTGTCACCCTTCTGCAGTAAAGCAGTCAAGCTACTGGGGCGTACCTTTTCCCGAAGTTACGGTACCAATTTGCCGAGTTCCTTCTCCCGAGTTCTCTCAAGCGCCTTAGAATACTCATCTCGCCCACCTGTGTCGGTTTGCGGTACGGTCTCGTATGACTGAAGCTTAGAGGCTTTTCTTGGAACCACTTCCGATTGCTACAGGATCAATGATCCTTCGTCCCAGTCCCTTGAATTATGTGCCCGGATTTGCCTAAGCACCTTCTATGAACCAGAAACTGACTATTCCAACAGTCAGACAACCTTCCGCGATCCGTCCCCCCATCGCATCATACGACGGTGCAGGAATATTAACCTGCTTCCCATCAGCTACGCATCTCTGCCTCGCCTTAGGGGCCGACTCACCCTGCTCCGATGAACGTTGAACAGGAAACCTTGGGCTTACGGCGTGCGGGCTTTTCACCCGCATTATCGCTACTCATGTCAGCATTCGCACTTCTGATACCTCCAGCATCCTTTACAAGACACCTTCGCAGGCTTACAGAACGCTCTCCTACCATATAGATCAAGTAATAAATTACGAGAAATATATCCGCAGCTTCGGTGACTGGCTTAGCCCCGTTACATCTTCCGCGCAGGACGACTCGATCAGTGAGCTATTACGCTTTCTTTAAATGATGGCTGCTTCTAAGCCAACATCCTGACTGTTTTAGCCTTCCCACTTCGTTTTCCACTTAGCCAATCTTTGGGACCTTAGCTGGCGGTCTGGGTTGTTTCCCTCTTGACACCGGACGTTAGCACCCGATGTCTGTCTCCCAAGCTCGCACTCATCGGTATTCGGAGTTTGCAATGGTTTGGTAAGTCGCGATGACCCCCTAGCCATAACAGTGCTCTACCCCCGATGGTGATACTTGAGGCACTACCTAAATAGTTTTCGGAGAGAACCAGCTATTTCCAAGTTTGTTTAGCCTTTCACCCCTATCCACAGCTCATCCCCTAATTTTTCAACATTAGTGGGTTCGGTCCTCCAGTGCGTGTTACCGCACCTTCAACCTGGCCATGGATAGATCACTTGGTTTCGGGTCTACACCCAGCAACTAACGCCCTGTTCGGACTCGATTTCTCTGCGGCTCCCCTATTCGGTTAACCTCGCTACTGAATGTAAGTCGCTGACCCATTATACAAAAGGTACGCCGTCACGGAACAAGTCCGCTCCGACTGTTTGTATGCACACGGTTTCAGGATCTATTTCACTCCCCTCCCGGGGTTCTTTTCGCCTTTCCCTCACGGTACTGGTTCACTATCGGTCGATTACGAGTATTTAGCCTTGGAGGATGGTCCCCCCATATTCAGACAGGATTTCTCGTGTCCCGCCCTACTTGTCGCATGCTTAGTACCACCGGTCTGATTTCGCGTACGGGGCTATCACCCGCTATGGCCGCAGTTTCCAATGCGTTCCACTACCAGTCCGACTATCACATGCAGGCTCTTCCCATTTCGCTCGCCACTACTTTGGGAATCTCGGTTGATTTCTTTTCCTGCAGCTACTTAGATGTTTCAGTTCGCCGCGTTCGCTTCACACACCTATGTATTCAGTGAGTGATGACCTATAAGGCCGGGTTTCCCCATTCGGAAATCTTCGGATCAATGCTCGTTTGTCAGCTCCCCGAAGCTTATCGCAGACTTCTACGTCCTTCATCGCCTGTAATCGCCAAGGCATCCACCATGTGCACTTATTCACTTGTCCCTATAACCTTGACGGCTATAGCTACAAGCATTTACTACTGTGTTTGATGAGTTTTTGTATGCGTCCTTTCGGACACTACCCTAAGTGTGCGATGTCTCGCACGCTTAATAAAACTTTACTTCTTCCAGATTGTTAAAGAACGAAACAGCAGTAGTCTCTAAAAGACTAAACATAAAAGTGAACTCGTCACGCTTACGTTTAATATCTTGAGTAGATGCGTTGGTGGAGGATGACGGGATCGAACCGACGACCCCCTGCTTGCAAAGCAGGTGCTCTCCCAGCTGAGCTAATCCCCCATGGGATACAACTTTGTGCTTGATACGTGGTGGGTCTGGTTGGGCTCGAACCAACGACCCCCGCGTTATCAACACGGTGCTCTAACCAGCTGAGCTACAGACCCGCATTGTTACCTAGCGGTGCTACTGTTTCTTCTTCATTCGACAGTCGATAAGTGTGAGCGTTTGATGCACGATCTTGCGATCCGTGCCGACTCTAGAAAGGAGGTGATCCAGCCGCACCTTCCGATACGGCTACCTTGTTACGACTTCACCCCAGTCACGAATCCTACCGTGGTAAGCGCCCTCCTTGCGGTTAAGCTACCTACTTCTGGTAAAACCCGCTCCCATGGTGTGACGGGCGGTGTGTACAAGACCCGGGAACGTATTCACCGCGACATGCTGATCCGCGATTACTAGCGATTCCAACTTCATGCAGTCGAGTTGCAGACTACAATCCGGACTACGATACACTTTCTGGGATTAGCTCCCCCTCGCGGGTTGGCGGCCCTCTGTATGTACCATTGTATGACGTGTGAAGCCCTACCCATAAGGGCCATGAGGACTTGACGTCATCCCCACCTTCCTCCGGTTTGTCACCGGCAGTCTCATTAGAGTGCTCTTTCGTAGCAACTAATGACAAGGGTTGCGCTCGTTGCGGGACTTAACCCAACATCTCACGACACGAGCTGACGACAGCCATGCAGCACCTGTGTTCAGGTTCCCTTTCGGGCACTCCCGGATCTCTCCAGGATTCCTGACATGTCAAGGGTAGGTAAGGTTTTTCGCGTTGCATCGAATTAATCCACATCATCCACCGCTTGTGCGGGTCCCCGTCAATTCCTTTGAGTTTTAATCTTGCGACCGTACTCCCCAGGCGGTCTACTTCACGCGTTAGCTGCGTTACTAAGTCAATTAAGACCCAACAACTAGTAGACATCGTTTAGGGCGTGGACTACCAGGGTATCTAATCCTGTTTGCTCCCCACGCTTTCGTGCATGAGCGTCAGTCTTGACCCAGGGGGCTGCCTTCGCCATCGGTGTTCCTCCACATCTCTACGCATTTCACTGCTACACGTGGAATTCTACCCCCCTCTGCCAAACTCTAGCCTTGCAGTCTCCATTGCCATTCCCAGGTTAAGCCCGGGGATTTCACAACAGACTTACAAAACCGCCTGCGCACGCTTTACGCCCAGTAATTCCGATTAACGCTTGCACCCTACGTATTACCGCGGCTGCTGGCACGTAGTTAGCCGGTGCTTATTCTTCAGGTACCGTCATGAGGCACGGATATTAGCCGTACCCTTTTCTTCCCTGACAAAAGAGCTTTACAACCCGAAGGCCTTCTTCACTCACGCGGCATTGCTGGATCAGGGTTGCCCCCATTGTCCAAAATTCCCCACTGCTGCCTCCCGTAGGAGTCTGGACCGTGTCTCAGTTCCAGTGTGGCTGGTCGTCCTCTCAGACCAGCTACTGATCGTCGCCTTGGTGAGCTTTTACCTCACCAACTAGCTAATCAGATATCGGCCGCTCCAGGAGCATGAGGTCTTGCGATCCCCCACTTTCATCCTTAGATCGTATGCGGTATTAGCGTAACTTTCGCTACGTTATCCCCCACTCTTGGGCACGTTCCGATATATTACTCACCCGTTCGCCACTCGTCAGCGGAGCAAGCTCCCTGTTACCGTTCGACTTGCATGTGTAAAGCATGCCGCCAGCGTTCAATCTGAGCCAGGATCAAACTCTTCAGTTTAATCTCTGTTTTTCCGATACTGCTATCGGAGGTCACTCACTCAAGATACTGACGAATCATCCGAAGATGATTACGTTTATTTCTTGTGTAAGCGTTTGTTGCTATATTTTGAGCATTCCGGACCGAAGTCCGGAGGCACATCGCATCAAACGCCCACACTTATCGACTGTTGATTGTTAAAGAATTCTGCCCAACTATTTTCAACTTCGGGCTTGCTGCGGATCCGGTGAACTTTCGTTCCATCCGGCGACAAATCGTTGTGTTTGTCATCAGCAGAGAGGCAAGATTATCGAGTGTTTCGTGCGATTCGTCAAGCTTCTTTCTGTCCCGCCTCAACTTGCTTGTTTCACTTTCGTGACAGCTGCGTTGCTGCGAGGGACAGAACTATAGCAAACGCCCTGCCCATCCACAAGCCCCTTTTCGACGAATTTATTGCGACTGTCAGGATCGCCGCGTGCGCAAACCGTCGACCTCGGCCCGCAAGGCCGTGCGGTCCGCATTCAGCGATTCGAGCTGGGCCCGGAGTGCCTTCAGTTCGGACGCATAGTTGTCGCGCGCAGTGACCGCGCCGACGAGTTCCATCTCGGCCGTCAGCCGGGCATCGGAGTCGGACGCGGCCGAGGCCATGCTGCGCTCCAGCTGGGAACGCAGGTCGACCAGTTGCCGCTCCTTGCCGTCGATCGCCAGCTGGTCCTTTGCCTTGCCGACCAGGGCGTTGGTGGCGACCTCACGCGCATCCCGCAGCTCCACGGTGAGGCGTTCGATCTGTTCGGCACGCTCGGCAGCGAGTGCGTTCGCCGTCGACAGCTGCGACAGCAGATCGTCCCGCTCCTCTTCCAGCAGTTCTCCGGCACGCGCCAGCGCGTCCAGGTCGCTCTCGGCCTGGGCCAGCTTGTCCCGGTTCCCGGCACCGGACTGTTCGGCGAACTGGCGCGCCCAGTCTGCCAGCGCGGCCACCAGCGGCTCGGGGATTTCCGCTTTCGGCGCCTCGGGTGGCGGAACATTGTCCGCTCGCCAGGCCGCGAGATGCTTGTGGATGGCGGTGGCCGAACCCGTGCCGAGCGCGTCGCGTACCGCCTCGACCGTGACAGGGTTGCCATCGTTGTGCAGGGCACTCGCGGCCGCTGCTACCTCTTCGAATGTGGGTGTCTGTTCCTGCATGTCATCCGTCCGTTGCATGATGGGCGCAGCTTACTACAGAAGCTTTTTTGCCGGCACGACCTTGGCGGAGCCGGACACCCGGCAATTGCATGACTCTATTGTCGAGCTGACGCGCCGGCCAGGCCGGTACCGGCCTGGCTTGGCCGCCGTCAGCCCTGCTGCGATGCGACCAAAGCCTCCCCTTCCCCGGCCCGCTGGATGCGCACGATGTGCAGCGCGTCCGGTTTTTCAACCAGCACGCATGCCTTGCCCGTGCGCTTGCAATGGTCCTGCACGCGCCAGTAGGCGCCGTGGCTCATGCAGCCCGTCTGGCAGATGACCAGGTCGGCCGCGGCGAGATCGGCTTCGAGGGCAGCAAAATCGTCGGCCGCGGCCGCCGGCTGGGTGACGGGCCGCTCCAGCGCCATGCGCATGTCGCGCCACTGCAGTTCGTCCGACAGTTCCCGCACGCGCGCCTGCAAGGCTGTCACGTGCTGCGCCAGTTTCTCGCGCCGGGCAAGCCCCGGAATGGCGTGTTCCAGTGCGGCTCGATCCTCCTTCGCCCAGGCCAGCGCGGTATCCCGCCGGATCAGCTCCGCGCGCAGCCGCATCGCCTCGGCATCGAGCCGCCCGATCTCGCGGGCCTGCACCTGCAATTGCTCGGTGCAGCGCACCTGCACGGCGCCGTAGGCACGCAGCAGCGCGGCATGTTCCTGGAGCAGTTGGTCGAAATCGTCGGCGGTTACCTGCATCGTGTGTTCCTTTCTGAAGCCCTGGCCTGAATGCCCATACCATTCTAATTGCGAATGATTCTCATTACAACAACAATGATCATCATGCAAGCGGTACTTTAAATTCCCCTTAATGGCGTGCGAAATTGCGAATGACTGGCGTTCTGGCCACTGGCCGAGGTTCGCGCGTCCAGGCACGAAGGTGCCCGCGCGGTCGGGCAAGCACGGACCGAACCGCCCTTGTCACCATCGGCCCGATCCGTCGCGGACTCGATGCGTCTTGCCTTAATAGTCGAAGCGCGCGTTGACGGACACCTGGCGCGGCGCACCGATCTGCAGCGTGTTCGAGCTTGTCGAATACCAGTAGGCGCGATTCGCCAGGTTGTTCACCTGCACGCGGAACGTTACGTAGTGGTCGCGGATGCGCGTGCGGTACGCGCCGCCGGCGTTCACCAGCGTCACTGCCGGCACCTCGAACGTGTTGGCACTGTTCACCTTCTGCGCGCCGACGTAGCTGGCATCCGCATGCAGCGAAAGACCGGCCACTTGCGGCACTTTCGCGTTCACGCCCAGCACGGCCTGGAAGCGCGGCGTGCTCTCGATGCGGTTGCCCACGATCGCCGGCGTCGTGGCACGATACTCGGCATCGAGCCAGGTGGCGCCAGCGTTGACGGTCAGCCAGCGTTGCAGGTCGGCGTGGCCATTCACTTCCAGTCCCTGGTAACGCAGTTCGCCGGCCTGCACGTAGATGCCCTGCGGGTTGCTGCTGTAGTCCGCGTAGGCCGCCCCCCCGCTTGACGCGGAACACGGCCGCGGAAGCGCCCCAATTGCCCTGGTCGGTCTTCACGCCCAGTTCGGCCTGCCGGCTGGTCAGCGGCGGCAGCGACTCGTTGGCGTTGGCATACGTGGTGGCGACCGTGCCGCCATCTTCCAGCGCTTCCACGTAGCTCGCGTAGACAGTGGTGTTCGACGAGGGCTTGTACAGCAGCGCGACGGTCGGCGTGGTCGGTTTCTCGTGATAATCCGACGTCTGCGCCCCGGCCGCGTTCCAGTTCAGGTTGCGGTAATCCATCCAGCGCACGCCGGCCAGCACCGACCAGTGCTCGCCGATGTCGATGTTGTCGCTGGCGAACAGCGACTTCTGCGCGTAGTCCGAAATCTTGAACACGCGCGGGTCGTTGAAGGATGTGTCGACCAGTGCCGGCGGCGGCGCATACAGGTTGCCCACCGTGTTCGGACCGAACAGGCTCAATGCCGACTGCACGTTCAGCATGCGGGTCAGTGTCTGGCGGCCCGCGCCGAACGACACGCGGTGCCTCAGCGCGCCCGTGGTGAAGCCGCCTTCGACGAGCGCGTTCACCGCGTGGTAAGTCAGTTCCGGCCGGTAGAACGGATTCAGGCGGTTGCTGTAGTTGCCCGAGCGGCTCGTCAGATACAGCGTTTCGATCGAGCTGTCGATGCGCTTGAGCGAATAGCCGTAGTTGACGTTCAGCTTCCAGTCGCGGTTGATCCGCCAGTCCAGCGCGGTGGTGCCCATGTACATCGTCGAGTCGTAGTACGTGGTCGGGTAGGCGCCCAGGTCGGCCTGGCCGTCCAGCGCCACTGGCAGGCCAACGCTCGCCGCCGGATACGCCTGCAGCGACACGGTCGGCACGCCGCCCAGCAGGTCGCGCTCCTGGTACAGGAAATTCGCACTCCACGTGACGTCCTTCGCCAGCCGGGCACCCAGCGCCAGCGATGCCGCGTCGCGTTTCAGTGACGCGCCGTTATAGGTATCGCCTTCTTCGTGCGCCAGGTTCAGGCGATAGCCGAAGCGGTTATCCGCGCCGGCCCTTCCGCCAACGTCGATGTGCTCGCGCACCAGACCACCGCTTGTGTAGCCGGCGGAAGCGCTGAACGTACGCTCCTCGGTCGGCCGCTTCGTCACGTAGTTGATGATGCCGCCCGGCGCCGCGAAGCCGTACAGGAAGCCCGTTGCCCCCTTCAGCAGCTGCACCGATTCCACGGTTTCCAGCGGCAGTTCCACGCCATACATCTGGAACGGCTGGCCGTCGATCTTGTAGCCGTTCGTGAAGTCCAGCGTCAGGCCACGTACGTTGATCGCATACGAGCTTTGCGTGTAGGTGCCGCCTTTCGTGCTGACGGATGCATCTTCGGAAAAAACGTTGGCCAGCGTGGTGACCTGCCTGTCCTCGAGCTGTTCACTGCCGACGGTGGCCGTGGCGAACGGCGTTTCCAGGTCGGACAGCGAACCGAGCGCGCCGCGCGAGCGGGCCTGTTTCGCTTCGCTTTCACGCTCGCCGGTGACGGTCACGGTCACGGTCAGCATGGCGCCGACGGTGGCTTCCTGCGCAATGGCATGGAAATGCGGCACGGTGGCAAAGAGGCCGGCAACGAGCAGGCCAAGGCGCCGGCGAGGGACGCCCGGAAGGGATGCATGCATGGTGGTTCCTGATGATTGTTCTAACGGGATCGCCTGCCGGCGAAACGGCTGCGGGATTCGGCAGGCGCAACGCGGCGGAACACTCGTCAGGTGTGCGGCACGATCGCGACAGGCACGCAAACACGGGGGCGCATCCAGCGTGGATAACGCTGAGTGGCTTGACTGATTCGCATCATAAAAGGCCAAAACCCATTGATGAAGGAATAAAAACGAGGATTGTTATACCGAATCGCACATAAAGAAGGCCAGCGGCGCCAACCAGTGCGGTCGCCACGCCAGCGTGAAGGCGATGCCCTTTCCACCAGCAGCCACCAGCAGGATCCAAAGCAGCGTGCCGAAACCGGCGCCATGCCAGGCAATGCACGGAGCCAGCGCACCGGCAAGCAGCATGGACGCGACAACGCGTGCCCTGCGCACTGCACGGGGTGACGGGAAAGGCAGCAGCCCGCCAGCCTGGGACCAGTGCTCGCGCTGCGACAGTGCCAGCAGCGCACAGCCGGTGCAGCACATGAGCAAAGCGCCGAATGTGGCCAGCAGGTCAGCCATCGGCACTGCCCTGGCTTTTCGCGCCGATGCGTCGCGCGGCATGCCACGCAAGGCCTGCCAGGGCCAGCAGCGCCGTATCGATGCCCGCGACCGCATGCATGCCGTCCAGTAGTGCGCGCGGCACGTGGTCGCCCGTCGTGACCCAGTTCATCAGCACCGCGGCAACGGCAAGCGCCGCAATGGCCAGCAACTGCCCGCGCCAGGCCGCCGTGCGGCACAGCCACGCATGCGCGAAGGCCGCCAGCCACACACCGTAGAACGCGGCGCGTTCAAGTGCGGAACGGTCCCAGCCCGGCAGCATGGCATCCGCGGGCAGCACCCGGTTCGCTACGAGATACGCGAGCGTGGCCAGCACGATGCCGGTCATGCCGCCGATCGCCAGCGCTTCCACGAGCCTTACACCACCGAGCGCGTCGCGCGCATGCCGGCCGCGGCGCGCCTCGATCCAGAACAGAAAGCCGGTGGCGACCAGCACGCAGCCACCCAGGCCGCCGGCAAGGTACAGGGCGCGCAGCGTGCCATGGTCGAAGCGGGCGAAATGCACGCCCGAGAACACGCGTTGCACCGTCATCAGCGGGCCGGCTTCGAAGCGCCACAATGGCCTGCCGGTAGCGGCATCGAAATAGAGCTGGTCGAGGTTCATCGTTACCTCCCGCGCATAGGAACGCCGGAACTCGACGACGGCGGCCGCATCGCCCGGCTGCCACACCCGCACGAAATATGGCGCGCGCCCGCCCCACTCCCGTTCGGCAACGGCCCGCATCGCATCCAGGGAGGCCAGCGCACCGGGCTTGCCTTCCTTCTTGCGGGTATGGCGGCCGTATGCCTCCGCCATGAAGGCGGCCTTCGCCTTCGGGCCGCCGCCATAGACGCCCACGTGGGCCTGCGGGAAGTACACCGTGATGAAGATGACGAGGCCGGACAGCGCCAGCATGCAATGGAACGGCAGCAGCAGCACGCCGGACAGGTTGTGCAGGTCCAGCGCGCTGCGCGGCAGGCGCTTGCGGGGCCGGAATGTGAACAATTGCGCGACCAGCTTTCTGTGGATCACGATGCCCGACGCGAGCAGCGCCAGCATCGCCATCCCGGCCAGGCCCACCAGCCACTTGCCGGTGCCCCGCCACGACAGGTGCAGGCTGTAATGCAGCGGCACCAGGAAGCCTGAAGCCCCGTCCGTGCCCTGCTCCGGCAGCAAGCGATAACGCAAGGGGTCGACGAGCCGCGTGTGTTCTTCGCCGCCGGGCAGCCTGTAGCTGAACGCGGCCACGGGCGTGCGCGAAGTGGGCAGGTCGATGCGCCACTGCGTGGCGTCTCGCGGCAGCAGCGGCAGTACCAGCCGGGCCGCCCGGTCCAGCGACACGGGCGCCGCTGCCGTTGCCGTTGCCGTTGCCGTTACCGATACGGGCGCGAGGCGCGTATCCGGCATCATCCACTGGTCGATTTCGCCCCAATAGAGGATCAGCGTGCCCGTCCAGAAGACGGCGAACAGCACGGCGCCGAGCACCACGCCGGCCCACGTGTGCAGCCAGGCCATCGACTTGCCGAACGTCGATCCCATGCGCGTTCAGCCGGCGGCAAGCCCGGCCAGCGCCAGCGCGCCGGCCAGCGCGCCCAGTACGAGCCACAGGGTGCGCACGCGGCGCACCGCGAATCCCCACACCAGCAGCACCAGGTACAGCGGAAAACCCAGCATCGCCATCAGCACCACCGCTTCCGAGCGCACCATGCCGGCCCCGGCCAGCAGTGCGGCACCCGTGGTCACCGCCAGCGCGGTGCACGCGTAGCCGCCGCCGATCGCGCCGACCAGGCGCAATGACAGGCGCAGCACCGGGCGCACCCCGTCAGAACCGCAGCGCATAGCCGAGGCTCACCGTGCGGCCACGCCCGGCGAAATAGCGTTTCGGCTCGACCAGCGCGCTTTGCGAGAAATACGTGATGTACATACGGTCGAATACATTGGACACCGCGAAGCGCAGTTCGCCATGTGGCACCTTTCCACCCTCCCGCAACTTCCAGTTCGCGCTGGCGTCCACCAGCGTGTAGCCGCCGAAGTTCATCGCAGGATCGTCGAACGTGTCGCTGAACGCATGCTGCGCCTGCACGAACGACGACAGCCGGCCGTTCCAGTCCGCCGTCCAGCTGGCGATCACGCGGTCGGGTGCCACGTTCAGGCCATCGAGCCTGGCGTCCAGCGTACCGTCGGCATCGCTGTCGTAGCGCCCATTGGTGCGGGCATAGGCGATGCGCGCGCGGTGCGCCTTGCCGAAGCGGTACCCTGCAGCGGCATCGAACCCGTCGATGCGGGTCTTTTCGCGCGCCATGACGAATGCGCCGTTGACGGTGGCCACGCGCGCGCCCAGGTCGGAGCGCGAGCGGAACCAGCTGGCATCCAGGTCCCACGCGCCTTCGCGTATCCGCACGCCGGCCTCCGCGCTGCGGGTGAGGATCGGCTGCAGGTCGCGCATGCGGGCCACGCTGACACCGGGCGTATTGATCGAACGGAGCACGCGGCCGATGTCCGGCATGCCGAAACCTTCCGAATAGCTGGCAAACAGACTGACCGGCTGCAACGGCTTGAACACGAGGCCGGCGTTCTTGAGCGTTTCGTTGAAATCGAGCTTGCCGCCCTCCACGGCCACGCGGCGGAACGAAGCCAGCGTCGTGTAGCTGTCGATGCGCACGTCGGAGCGTTCGCGGCGGATGCCCGCGTGCAGCGCCAGCGCATCCGTTACCTGCGCTTCGCCCTGCAGGAACAGCGACAGGTTACGGAATGCCGATGGCGGAACGTAGTTGCGCCCAGTGCCGTACAGATCCTGTTCGCCCTTGTCGTACAGCGTGTCGAAGCCGCCGGTCAGCTTCAGCCGGCCGTCCAGCAGGTCGGATTTCGTCAGCCCCACCTTGCTGCCGTACTTCGACGCCACGATGCGCGACTGGTCGTACAGCGTGCCAGCGGGCGCGATCAGCGGATCCTGGAACGTGGCCGAGTTGTCGGCGCCAAACAGGCCCTCGAATTCCTGGTTGAAGACCATCGCCGACAGCTCCATGCCGGCGAGGCTGGCGTGGCGGTAGGTCAGCGCGGTCGTCCACACGTCGTTCCACGGCGGCGTGCCGGGAGGGTTGCCTTCCACCGACACGGTCGGGATGCCGCGCGCGCGGTCGCCCGCCACCGCCAGGTAGCCCGCCTTCGATTTCAGCCGGTAGCGGTTGACCGACAGCTGCAGGCGCTGGTCCGCGTCGATGTCGTAGCCCAGCTTGGCCAGCACGTCGTAGCTGCGCGAGTCCATCAGGTCGCCCTGGGTATTGTCCGTGCCGAGCGGCCTGCCCTGCCCATCCAGGTGCAGGCCCTGGTCTTCGTAACTGAGCGCGAAGAGGTAATCGAAGGCATCGCCGCGGCCTTCCAGGCGGTACGCGGCCTTGTAGTTCATCGTGTTATTGCCAATGCTGCTGCCGATATCGGTGGTGGGCAGCGTCGCCTGCACGTCGAGGGACTGGCTGAGCGTATCCTTGCCTGGCCGGCGCGTGACGATGTTGATCGTGCCGCCGGTCGCCCCCAGGCCGTTCACGGCGTTGGCGCCCTGGATCACTTCGATGCGTTCGACCAGCGCATAGTCGATCGTGTGCGCTTCACGCCCGGTGGGCCGCAGCGGGTTCGATTGGGGAACGCCGTCGACGAGGATCAGCGGTGTGCGCCCGCGCAGCGTTTCGGCGCTGCCCGTCATCTTCCCGCGGCTGGGCGCGAACGAAGGCAGCAGGCTGGCCAGCACGTCGGAGGAATTGCCGGAGATGGCCAGTTGCCGCGCGATGTCTTCCTTGCCGATCACGAGCACCGTCTGCGGCGCATCGTCGGCGGTGAGGTTGGAGCGGGTGGCGGAAACGACGACGGTCGCGGCCTCCGGGTCGGCCTGGGCGAATGCGCCCTGGGACACGAGCACCGCAAGCACGGCGGCGAGCTGCGCGCCGCCGTGGCGCGGCAAAGATGATGACGGCATGCGTTTCCTCAGCGGACATCCACGACGAACGACCCGGTGTCGGACGGCGGTGTGGATGGTCGATTGTCGGCTGGCGGAAGCTGGAGGCTGGCTGAATCGGCGATGTTAGCGCAAGCAATGCTTTTTCGTCAACGCTTCCATCGAGGGAGCCGGTCAGGAATTGAGCGTGATGAACCCGCCGTCGATCGGGTAATCCGTGCCGGTGATGAACGATGCCTCGTCGCTGCACAGGTACAGCGCCAGCGCCGCCACCTCGTCCGGCTGCGCCATCCGCCCGATCGGCTGGGTCTTCGACAGCTTGTCGAACATCTCCGCCTCGCGGCCCGGATAGTTCTTCGCCAGGAACCCGTCGACGAATGGCGTGT
Organism: Pseudoduganella lutea; assembly: GCF_004209755.1. NCBI lineage: Bacteria > Pseudomonadati > Pseudomonadota > Betaproteobacteria > Burkholderiales > Oxalobacteraceae > Pseudoduganella > Pseudoduganella lutea. The sequence goes on from NZ_CP035913.1 coordinate 179,544, forward strand.
GGACGCGGCCCGGCGAGATCGAATTGCAGCGTATGCCGTCGTGGATGTAATCCTTGGCCACCGACAGCGTCATCGCCATCACCGCGCCCTTGCCGGTGGAATAGGCGAAACGGTCTGCCACGGCGACCCGCGCCGCGACGGACGCCATGTTCAGGATCACTCCGCCGCCATTGGCCCGCAACTGCGGGATGGCCGCGTGCAGGCAGTTGTAGACACCCTTCACGTTGACGGCCATCACCCGGTCGAAGTCCGCCTCGGCGGTCGTGTCGGCCTTGCCGACGTGGGCGATGCCGGCGTTGTTGACGAGGATGTCGAGCGGGCCGATGGCGGCAAAGGTGGCCAGCACGTCGGCCTGCGACGTCACGTTGCACGCGTGGACCGTGGCCGTGCCGCCATCGCGGCGGATCTCTTGGGCCACCTCGCGGGCGGCGTCTTCGCCGATGTCGAGCACGTGGACGGCGGCGCCGCGAGCGGCGAACGTTTTCGCGATGGCGCGGCCGATGCCGCTGCCGGCGCCGGTGATGACCGCCTTCTTGTCGTTCAGGTTAAACACGTTTCAAGGCTCCGTTCGTAAGGGGTGGAATGGGCGCCAGGCGGTCCGCGGCCAGCACCGTGCGGGCAAACCAGGCGACAACGAGGAAGCATGCCAGCGGCACGCCGTAGGCCAGCTGCAGGCTGTGCGTGGCATCGCTGACGAAGCCGAACGCCAGCGGCAGCAGCGCGCCGCCGACGATGGCCATGATGATCAGGCTGCTGCCCATTTCCGTGCTGGCGCCCGCATCGGCGATGCCGAGGGCGAAAATGGTGGGGAACATGATCGACATGAAGAACACCATGCCGATGACCGCCGCCACGCAGGCCATGCCACTGGCGAACATCGTCACCACCGACAGCAGCGCGCAAAGCAGCGCATAGACGAGCAGGAGGCGCGCCGGCGCCACGTATTTCATCGCGCAGGTGCCGGCAAAGCGGCCGACCACGAACGCGACGCCGCACCCCCAGCCCAGGTAATCGGCGGCGGCGACCTGCGACAGCCCGGCCGCGCTGGCGGCAAACAGGATGAAGAAGCTGAACACGCACACCTGCGCACCCACGTAGAAGAACTGGGCGATGACGGCCCGCCGGATCGGCCCGTGCCGCCAGGCGCGCCCGATGGCGCCGGCCACGCGTTCATCCGGATCGGCCGCCTTGCGCTCCGGCTCGGGCAACCGGATAAAATAGAACACGACGGCGATGGCGAAGATGACGAGGCCCAGCACCAGGTAGGGGCCCTTCACGCTGGCCGCTTCGGCCGCCAGCGCGGCCTGCTGCGCGGTTGCCGTCATCGCCTGCAACTGCTGGTCGCTCGCCCCTTCGACGAGGATCAGCCGCGCCCCCACGATCGGCGCGACGGCGGCGGCCAGGCCGTTGAACGACTGCGCCAGGTTCAGGCGCTGCGTGGCCCGTTCCGGCCGGCCGAGCAGTGAAGCATACGGATTGGCGGCCGTTTCCAGCAAGGTCAGCCCGCAGGCGATGATGAACAGCGCGGCCAGGAAGACCGCGTAGCGGTGCGTGTCGGCCGCCGGCAGGAACAGCAGCGAGCCGATGCCGAACAGCAGCAGGCCGGCGATGATCGTGCACCGGTAACCGGCCCGGCGGATCAGCAGCCCGGCGGGCAGCGCCATCACGAAGTAGGCGATGTAGACGGCTGAATCGACCAGCGCGGCCTGCAGCACCGTCAGGCTGAACGAACGGCGCAGGTGCGGGATCAGGATCGGATCGAGGTTATGGACGAAGCCCCACAGGAAGAACAGCGTGGTGAGCATCATGAAGGCGAACTTGTAGGAACGCCGGGCGGTCGGTACGGTCATGTCTGATGTCTCCAGTGGGGCCGCGTACATTGCGCGGCCTTGTTTTCGTGTCAGGACAGGCACCCTGCGGCTGCCGCGCCGGTGCCACGGCGCGGCGGCGGGACGTCATGCGTCGATCATGTCATGCTTCGATACGTCATGCATCGAGCAATTCCTCGTTCCAAGCATGCACGACCTGCCGCTGTTCGCCCAGTCCGGCGATCCCCAGGCGCATCACGTCGCCGGCGCGCAGGTAGACGGGATCGGGCTTCTGGCCAAGGCCCACGCCGGGCGGCGTGCCGGTGCTGATGATGTCGCCCGGGTACAGCGTCATGAAGCGGCTGATGTAGCTGACCAGCTGCGCCACCGTGAACACCATCGTGCGCGTGCTGCCCTGCTGGTAGCGCTTGCCATTGACCTCGAGCCACATGTCGAGGTTCTGCGGGTCCGGCACCTCGTCGGCCGTTACCAGCCACGGGCCGACCGGGCCGAACGTGTCGCAGCCTTTGCCTTTATCCCACTGGCCGCCCCGCTCCAGCTGGTACTCACGCTCGGACAGGTCGTTGACGACGCAGTAGCCGGCCACGTAGTCGAGTGCCTTGTCCTCGTCCACGTAGCGGGCGCGCGTGCCGATGACGACGCCCAGTTCCACTTCCCAGTCGCTCTTCACGGAATCGCGCGGCAGCACCACCGCGTCGTTCGCGCCGACGATCGCGCTGGTGGCCTTCATGAACAGTACCGGTTCGCTCGGCACGGCCATGCCCGATTCGGCCGCGTGGTCCGAGTAGTTCAGGCCCACGCAAATGAGCTTGCCGGTGTCGGCAACGATCGGTGCCAGCCGGGCTGCCGCTGCCGGCGCCACGGCGGGCAGCGCGCGCCAGTCGAGCGCCTTCAGGCGCGCCAGCGACTCCCTGCCCAGGTAAGCCGATTCCACGTCCGGAATATAGCCGGACAGGTCGCGGATCCGCCCTTCCGGGTCCAGCAGGCCGGGTTTTTCATCGCCCTTCGGGCCATAGCGCAGCAATTTCATGGGTTTCCTTTACGGGTTACTGGTCACATCGAATGATTCAGAAAGGTTCAAGCCGGCACCGGCGCGCGTGGGTCGATCAGGCCGCGACCGGCCAGCGCGCCCCACAGGTCGGCCGGTATCGGCTGCGCAAACCAGGCGGCGTTCTGGCGCAACTGCGCCACGCTCTGCGCGCCGGGAATGCACGACACCACGGCCGGGTGCGCCATCGGGAACTGCAGCGCGGCCGCCGGCACCGACACCCCGGCCTCGCGGCACGTTGCGTCGATCGCCTGGACGCGGGCGACGACATCGGCCGGCGCGTCTTCGTAATTGAACTTGCGGGTGCCCGCCAGGATGCCGGAATTGAACGGCCCGCCGATCACGATGCCGATGCCGCGTTCGGCGCAGCGGTCCAGCAGCGGCTCCCTGGAAGCCTGTTCCAGCAGCGTGTAGCGCCCGGCCAGCAAGGCGCAATCGAGGTCGCACGCATCCATCGCATCGGCCACCGCTTCCCACTCGTTCACGCCCAGCCCGAAGGCCCGCACGCTGCCCTCGTCGCGCAACTGCGTCAGGGCACGAAAGCCGCCGCCATCGGTCAGCTGGTTCCAGTAGTGCTCGTGGCGCCCGTGGCCGCCGTGTGTCGTGCGGCCGATGTCGTGCACATACAGGATGTCCACGCGGTCCATGCCCAGGCGCTGCAGGCTGTCCTCGTGCGAGCGGCGGATGCCGTCGTACGTGTAGTCGAACACGGGGCGGAACGGCAGCGGCGCGCCCCAGCCGCAGTCGCCCGGGTTCACGGTGGGATCGGGCCGCATCAGGCGCCCGACCTTCGTGCTGACCACGTAGTCGGCGCGCTGCCGCTGCCGCAATGCCGCGCCGAGCCGGTGCTCGGACAGCGTGAAACCATAGTACGGCGCCGTGTCGAAGTAGCGGATGCCAAGATCCCAGGCCGCGTCGACGATCGCCCGGGCATCGGCATCGTCCATCGGCTCGTACAGGCCGCCGAGCTGGGCGCAGCCCAGGCCCATGCAGGTCAGTGGCAGGGGCCCGGCACCGCGCCCTGCACTGCGCCCTGCACTACGCCCAATCATGCGCGTGTCATGGACATTCATCAGGCGGCCTTCAACGGGTAGCATCCGGGGCCGGACGGCTCGAACTGCTTGTAGGTGAGGATGAATTCCTGGTGGCCGAGCGCTTCCGAGCAGGTTGGCTCGCCGTTCGCCACGCGCGCCACCAGGTCGACGATCTCGTCGCCCACCTGCCGCAGCGACGCCTGGCCAGTCAGGATCCGGCCGGCGTTCACGTCCATGTCCTCGGCCAGCCGCTCGTAGGTGGCGGGATTCGCGCACACCTTGATGACGGGGGCGATCGCCGAACCGACCACCGAGCCGCGCCCGGTGGTGAACAGCGTGACGTGGGCGCCGCAGGACAGCAGCTCCACGATCTCGGCGTTGTCCGAAATGTTCGGAAAACCAAAGCGCACTTCGCCGTCGGGCACCACGTCCAGCAGGTACAGGCCGCCGACCTCTGGCAGGTCCCCCGGCTTGAGGATGCCGACGATCGGCGACGCCCCGCTCTTCGCATACGCACCCAGCGATTTTTCTTCCTGCGTCGTCAGCCCGCCATCCGCATTGCCGGGCGCGAAGCTGCCATGGCCCAGCACCGTGTAGTAGCGCGCCGCCTTGTCCACGCAACGCACGATCGCGTCGCCCAGTTCGGGCGTGGCGGCGCGCCGTTTCATGTGGAATTCGCAGCCAACCAGTTCGCCCGTTTCCTCGAAGATGCAGGTGGCGCCGGCGCCCACCAGCTGGTCGAACGCCACGCCCACAGCGGGATTGGCCGTGATGCCGCTCGTGCTGTCCGAACCGCCGCAGATCGTGGCCACCACCAGTTCCTCCATCCCCATCGGCACCCGCGGCTGCGCGGCCAGCGCCTCGAGCGCCCAGCGCACCCATTCCACGCCATCGGCCACGCTGGTGCGCGTGCCGCGGTTTTCCTGGATCGTGATGGTGTGCACCGGCCGGCCGCTGGCCGCCACGGTCTCTTCCAGGCCGCGGCGATTGAAGCTCTCGCAGCCCAGCGATACGATCAGCGCGGCACCCACGTTCGGGTGCGTGACGAGCCGCTTCATCATGCGGTCGGCGTAATCGTTCGGATAGCAGCCGGGAAAGCCGATCAGGTGCACGGGCTGGCCGTGGAAGGCGTTGACGACGAGGCGCGCAACGTGGTGCGCGCATTCGACCGTGTACACAACGACCACGACATTGCGAATGCCCTTTCGGCCATCGTCGCGCAGGTAGCCGGCCAGTGCCGGCGGTGAGGAACGATCGTTCATGATCAGTGGGAGCTCCCGATGAAGGACTTGCTGTCGTCGTCCAGGGTATAGGTGGGAATGTAGTCGCTGGCGAGGTTGTGCGTGTGCAGGATCGCGCCCTGCGCCACCGGCGCCGTGACGGAGCCGATCAGCGCGCCATAGCGCAGCACCTTGTCGCCGGGGTGCAGCGCCACGCGGGCGACCTTGTAGCCCAGCGGCACGGCTTCCGGCAGGATGACGCGGGCCCCGTCGATCTCCACGGCGTCGCCGGCGGCAAGCTGCAGCCGCGCGATCAGGCAATTGTCCTCGGGGGACATCAACAGCAGATGGGGCGCCGCCGGCGCGGGATCTGGATGCATCGCAAGCTCTCCGTTGGAGTCGATGCCATCAAATGTATTAAATATATTCAGTACCGTCAACGAATTTCTGCGGCGATGGTTACAGCAATCATTCGCGTGATTGATTGCGCAAACATATTTACGACACTGTTGCACGCGAAGCCAGAAAACGTTTTACTTCAGCGGGACATCTTCCTAGAATAAATAGAACAAACACAACGAACCATCCCCCTTCGGAGGAGACATGAATATCGCAACCACGCGCGCCCTCGTCGGCGCTTCCCTGCTGCTGTTCGGCTGCCTCGACGCGCTCGCCGGGGGCCGCACGATCGTTGTCGCCGCGGACGGCAGCGGCGACGTGCGCACCGTGCAGGAAGCGTTTACCGCGGTACCGGACAACAGCGCCGAACGCACGGTGATCCTCGTAAAGCCGGGCGTGTACGACGGCCAGAAAATCCTGCGCAAGGAAAAGAAGAACGTGACCCTGCAGGGCGAGGTGGCGGACGCCACGATCCTCACCTGGCACGTCAACACGAACGAGGAACAGCCGCCCGGTACCGATCCGCGGCACAAGGGCACGGCGCTCGTCGTGCTGGCGGATGACTTCCGCGCCGACAGGCTGACGTTCCGGAACACATCGGGCGACCATGGCCAGGCACTGGCCTTGCGCATCGACGGCGACCGCGCGGTGGTCACCAACAGCCGCCTGCTGGGATGGCAGGATACGGTGATGCTGAACCATGGCCGCCACTACTTCCGCGACACGTACATCGAAGGCCGCGTCGACTTCATCTACGGCAGCGCCACGGCGGTGTTCGAGCGCTGCGAGATCCGCAGCAAGAACGGCGGCTATGTCACGGCGGCCAGCACGCCGCCGGAACGCCGGCACGGCTTCGTGTTCATCGACAGCCGGCTGACGAACGATCCGGCGCCCTGGGTCGACCCCACGGGCAGGATCGAAGCGAAGGCACCCACGCCGCTGGCCTACCTGGGCCGGCCCTGGCGGCCGCACGGCGCCGTCGCATTCATCGACACCGAGATGGGGGCGCACATCCGGCCCGAGGGCTGGAACAACTGGGGCAAGCCGGACAACGAAAAAACCGCCCGCTACGTGGAATACAACAGCCGTGGCGACGGCGCCAATCCCGGCAAGCGGGCCGGCTGGTCGCGGCAGCTGACGGATGCCGAAGCGCGGGAGTACACGGCCGCGAACATCCTTGGCGGCAGCGACGGCTGGCGGCCGCTCCATGGGTTGAAGTGACCTGCCCGGCGCCGCCATGAGCGGCGCCGTGACGACACGGCCGCGCACCGGCGGCCCACCGATCCGTTTCACCGAAAAAAGCAGCGCCATACGCGGCCGGCCCCGGCACGCCCGCACACAACATCAAACCGCATTGGAGGAGACCATGTACCAGCACAGCAGCCGCAATCCCGGTAGCACGCTCAGGGTTAAACGTTTAACGCACGCCGTCTCGCTGGCGCTTGTTTCGCTGGTTGCCAGCCAGGCTGCGCTGGCCCAGCAAAGCACAGGCGCGCCGGCCGAACCGGCCGCGAACGGCGCGATCCAGCGCGTCGAAGTGGTGGCGACGCGCGCCTCGCAGCAGTCGGGCATCGAGCGCAAGAAGAATGCCGCCACGGCGATGGATTCGATCGTGGCCGAGGACGTGGGCTCGCTGCCCGACCGTAACGTGGGCGAAGCCATTTCGCGCATGGCGGGCATCGTGCTCGACCGAGGTGACTATGGCGAAGGCGTGACGGTGTCCGTGCGCGGCAATGGCGCCGACCTGACCCGCGTGGAACTCGATGGCCAGAGCGTGCAGTCGGCCGGCGGCACCGATGCCGGCGCCACAGGCGGCGCGAACAGCCGCGGCACGGAATTCCGCCAGCTGTCCGCCGATCTGATCAAGAGTGTCGACGTCGTGAAGGGATCGACGGCCGACATGACCGAGGGCGCGCTGGGCGGCGGCATCGTCATCAAGACCCGCACCGGCCTGGACTTCAAGAAGCCGTTCGCCTCGCTGCGGCTGGGCGGCAGCCACAATTCGCTGGACAAGAAATGGAAGCCGGACGCCAACCTGATCCTGGCGAACAAATACCTCGACGGGCGGCTCGGCCTGATCCTGAACGCCTCGCACAGCACGCTGAACAACGAGGCGCATTCGATGCAGGTGTCGCAGACGGCCCAGCAGGGTTATTACCGCCTGCTGGATTTCGACGGTTCACCGGAGAAGACGTACAGTTTCCTGCCCAGCACCGTGGCCAGCGACGACAGCACGGCCACCACGCCGATCCTGCGCACGCCGATGGGCGGCACGAACTTCCTGAATTCGGAATCGCCGCTGTCGCTGATCACCAAGTCGGCGGGCGCGCAGACGAAGCAGGATTGCCACAACCTGTTCCCCGACCTGTCGGCCGCGCAGCTGGCACTGATTCCTTCCGGCAGCCAGGGCGCGGCGCGGGCGCAGCGCGGCAACGAGCTGCTCACCTGCCTGAACCAGTGGAACGACTACACGCCGTCGAACGTGCGCTACTTCATCAAGAAGGAACACGACCGCAAGGACAACCTGGACCTGCGCGGCGACTTCAAGGTGAACAACAAGCTGACCGTCTATGCCAAGGGCAGCTTCAACCGCCGCGAAACGCGCATCGAGCAGATGACCTACCAGCTGGGCCTCGTGAAAAATCCGAACCAGCTGCCCAACCCGCTGGTCACGCCGGGCTACACGGGCGCGGTCTTTGCCGACGATGCCATCAACAACGTGCGCAACGTGGTACTCGGCTCCGGCTTCTTCCATTACCCGGGCGGCTACTCCACGCGGTCGAACAACTACGTCATTCCCGGCGCCGTCACCAACATCGATCCGGCTTCCGTGCTCGTCGACCCGAGCCACCACCTGACCCGGTTCACGGTCTCCGATGGCCAGGCGATTCCCGACCAGACGCTGGAATTTGCCCGCACCATCAGCCGCTACCTGCAGACGGGCGGCACCTACCGGAACGATGGCCTGACCGCCGAATTCTTCTTCGCCGACGCGCGTTCCGACTTCCGCCGCGTGCAGCAGCGCATGAGCTATACGCTCAACACGGGCCCGACCACGTTCGAACTGGACCCCAGCGGCCTGTGGGGCTTCAATTTCCCGGCCGGCGTCAACCAGGCCGACCCAGCCGGTTACGCGGCGCTGTTCCCGCGCACCGTCGGCGGCGCCGCGCTGGGCAACACCAACACCATCTTCCGGCCGAACTATGCGGCCGCCGTGCAGCCGCTGCGCACGATGGCGACCGGTATCCTGTGGCTGCCGCAGATCCGCGAGACGGGCGAGCGCACGGCCAAGCTGGACGTGACGTACATGACGCCGGAAGGCATTCCGTTCTTCAAGCGCTTCAAGGCCGGCTTCAACCTGCGCGACAGCTACAGCAATTCCTGGGAAGGCGGTGCCGGCGACCGCATGGTCAAGGCACCGATCGGCACCTATGGCAAAGAGGGTTACGTGCCGGGCGTATACTTGCCGCAGGCCCGTGTCGACAACCGCTTCGAAGGCTGCCAGAACACGCCCGCGTCGCTGGCGCCGGGCGGCGACGCCTGCCAGTACGGCATGAATCCGCCGGGCGACCCGCGCAGTGGCCGCGACAGCACGCTGGTGCTGTCGCAGCAGGATTTCCTCAACATCATCCAGCAGACGCTGACCAAGCCGGCCACCGGCACTTCGTTCTTCCACGGCGCCAAGGACCGCCCGGCAATCCTGCCGCAGAACTGGATGGGCATCGACATCGCGAAGGCCGTCGAGCTCACCAACTTCGCCAACCGCAACTGGGATTGCGTGCAGACCTGCACCGGCACCGACGGCAAGGTCTACGACCAGCCCGTGAACAAGCTGCAGGAACGCATCGATGCGTTCTACCTGATGACCGATTTCGGTCTCGACCACGTACCCTTCACGAACCGCGCATTGCCGTTCGGCCTCGAATTCGATGGCAACATGGGCGTGCGCTACGTGCGCAGCCGCGTCAGCGGCACCGGCACGATGACGTTCACGTCGTATTCGAAGACGGCGCTGTACGATCCGGAAGACCCGAACAACTCCGCGGGCTACGTGCAGTCGTCGATCGTGCAGAACACGGCGGTCGATGCCACCACGACGGACGTGCTGCCCAGCCTGAACCTGGCCACCTGGCTGCGGCCGGACGAACTGGTGCTGCGCTACAGCGTGGCGAAGACCGTGGCGCGCCCGCCCATCCAGCAACTGCTGCCGGCCAGCACCTGCATCTACGACGAACGCGCCGCCGACCTCGATGCCGATGGCACGCAACGCTGCAACGGCACGATCGGCAACCCCGCCCTGCAGGCGCGCAAGAACGTCAACCAGAACGTGTCGCTGGAGTGGTACCCGAACCGCGACACGATGTTCAGCCTGGCCTGGTTCAACCAGAAGGGCAAGGTGGGCCAGTTCATCACCGAGGGCGTGAGCGGCGGCCAGCTGTTCGCCGGGTCCGACCTGGTGGACCCGCAGACAGGTGTCAAGCTGTCCGACCTGCCGTTCAACTATTCCACGTATGTGAACGGCCCGGTCTCGACGCGCAACGGCGCCGAGTTTTCCACGAAGACGGCCTTTACGTTCCTGCCTGGCCTGCTGAGTTTCACCGGTTTCGATGCCAACTACACGAAGGTGAAATCGAAGCACGTGACCGCGTCCATCGTCGACCTGCTGACCGGCACGGCGCTGCCGCCGGCGCGCGAATCGGAGTCGCAGTACAACGTGGCACTGTGGTACGACGATGGCCGGCTGTCGGCCCGCGTGGCACTGCAGGGTGCCGCCGCCTGGTTCACCTGCATCTCGCCATGCGGGCAGGCGCCGCGCGAGCTGATCAACTATCCGGCGCAGGGCGTGAACGTGAACAATTCCACGCCGAAGATCTATTCGCCCGGATCGCCGAACTTCAAGGACGCCACGCGCTTCGTCGACGCGAAGATCGCCTGGAAATGGCGCCCGGACGTGGAGTTCTTCCTGGAAGGCCGCAATATCGGCAACGCCACCACGTCGAACAGCCAGGCCCACTACGCCCCCCTCAGCAACGGCGTACCGAACCTGCTGGACTACGCCTATGCCGGCCGGCGCATCATGGTCGGCGTGTCGTTCCGCACGCTGTAAGGATCTGCGGGAAGGAAAGCCCGATCGCGTCACCCGGTAGCCGTTGGCTGCCGAACACCGGTGTCTGACATTTTTTTCGGGCGCTCCATCCGGAAAATGTGTCAGACCGCTGCGGCGGACCGACCGGTTCTCCCATGCCGCCTGCCCCTTCAGGCGCAGGCATCTATCACGCTGCCCAGCGTCGACGTTCCATTCCCCTGCCCTGTTTTCGAATCCTGCTCGCGCCCCACTAGCCGCTGGCCATCTGGCCGCCGCCTGCCGGCGCGGCCGTAAAGATGCCCATGGCCGAGCGTGTACACTGCGCCCTGCCAGCCTTGCATTGCCAGGGCGGCCACTGACGTCAACGAAACGACCACGAGACTGCCCATGAAAATATCGAATTCCCTGCCCGCGTGGACGATCGCGGCGCCCATCGTCGCCTGGCTGCTGTTGGCCGGCAAAGCCGCCGGCCTTGGCGACGCGCTGGGCGGTGTGTACGTCGCGCTGCTGGCCGCCGGCCTGTTCGGCGGCGTGCTGGCCGCCGTGTTCCATGCCGAAGTGGTGGCGCACCGGATCGGCGAACCGTATGGCACGCTGGTGCTCGCGGTGGCGGTCACGTCGATCGAAGTGGCGCTGATCGTGTCGCTGATGATCGCCGGCGGCGAATCGACCACGGGGCTGGCGCGCGATACCGTGTTCGCAGCCGTGATGCTGATCCTGAACGGCATGGTCGGCATCTGCCTGCTGGCCGGCGGGCGGCGCCATGGCGAGCAGCGCTTCAACCAGGGTGGCGTCTCCGCCGCGCTGGCCACGCTGTCCGCGATCGCCGTGCTGACGATGGTGCTGCCGAACTACACGACGACGACGCCGGGCCCTTCCTACAGCAGCAGCCAGCTGGTGTTCATCGCCGTGGTCTCGCTCGTGCTGTACGGCACCTTCGTGCTGGTGCAGACCGTGCGGCACCGCGATTACTTCCTGCCCGAAGTGGCCACCGCCGACGAGGCCGTGCACGCGCCGCCGCCATCCGCCAAAGTCATGTGGTGGAGCAGCGCACTGCTGCTGGCCTGCCTGGGCAGCGTGGTGCTGCTGGCCAAGTCGCTGTCGCCGCCGCTGGAAGCGGCCGTGCTGGCGCTCGGCGCGCCGAAGGCGCTGGTGGGCATCATCATCGCGGCCGTCGTGCTGCTGCCCGAAGGGATCGCCGCGTTCCAGGCGGCGCGCGCGAACCGGCTGCAAACGAGCCTGAACCTGGCGCTCGGTTCCGCGCTGGCCAGCATCGGCCTGACGATCCCCGCGGTGGCCATCGTGTCGCTGCTGAACGGCTGGACGCTGTCGCTGGGCATCGACGTCAAGTCGACCGTGCTCCTGCTGCTGTCGGTCATCGTGGCCACCATCTCGCTGGGCAATGGCCGCACGACGATCATGCAGGGCATGGTGCACGTGGTGATCTTCGCCGTCTACCTGTTCATCACGATCGTGCCCTGACCTCGGGGCTCGCTGGCGAGCTTGCGCACGAGCCACGTCAGCCCGTCGAACCCCGCCACAACGGTTTCCGTGAACAGCACGCCGGCCAGGCCGAGCCGGGCCATCGACAGATTGTCGGGCATCGTCAGGCGCGGCGCGGGCAGCCCGCCAGCGATGATCAGTACGTCTCCATTCACGTGGACTCCGCTCGTAATCAAGTCAAGCAGCGGGCCGATCTTATGCGACGGCCGGGGCGGCCTATGTGCGGCCACGTACGAAACGGACCACGCGGCGCGCGTTTGTGAATTCGCCACGCTAACGTGCAACGCTTGTTTTTTTTACATGGTAAAGTTGCCACGTCGTCCGGCATCCGGAGCCGCAAAGGCGACACCGTATTCAGGCATGCAGTTCAGGCATTCCAGTTTCAGGTATTTCTTCAGGTGTTTCTTCAGGTATTTCATTAACTACGCATTTCAACCACCCTAAATCAAGTGAGCGTGATGACAAAGAACGTAGCTATTATCGGGGCAGGCTTCTCCGGCGCGGTTATCGCGCACCAGCTCGCGAAAGCGGGCTACCAAGTCGAAGTGTTCGAATCACGGTCGCATATCGCGGGCAATTGCCATTCCGAGCGCGATGCCGAAACCAATGTGATGGTCCACATCTATGGCCCGCACATCTTCCATACCGATAACGAGCGGGTATGGAAGTTCGTTAACGAGTTTTCCGAATTCAAGCCTTACGTGAACCGCGTGAAGGCGATCACGAACAACCGCGTTTACACGCTGCCGATCAACCTGCTGACGATCAACCAGTTCTTCAACAAGACGTTGCGGCCGGCCGAGGCGCAGGAGTTCCTGGCCGAACAGGGCGACAAGACGATCGAGAACCCGGTCACGTTCGAGGACCAGGCGCTGCGCTTTGTCGGCAGGGATCTGTACGAGGCCTTCTTCAAGACCTACACGGTGAAACAGTGGGGCCTCGACCCTACCGAGCTGCCGGCCAGCATCCTGAAACGGCTGCCCGTGCGCTTCAACTACGACGACAATTATTTCAGCCACAAATACCAGGGCATGCCGAAGGATGGCTATACGGCCATCGTGGAAAAGATCCTCGACGTGCCGGGCATCACCGTGCACCTGAACACGCCATTCAAGCCGGAACAGAAGTCCGATTATGCCCACGTGTTCTACAGCGGCCCGATCGATGCCTGGTTCGGCCACCGCGAAGGCCGCCTGCCTTACCGCACGCTGGACTTCGAAGTGCACCGCGACCAGGGCGACTACCAGGGCAATGCCGTGATCAACTATTGCGACAATGCCCAGCGCTACACGCGCATCACCGAGCACAAGCACTTCTCGCCGTGGGAACAGCATGAAGGCACCGTCTGCTACTTCGAGTACAGCCGGCAGTGCGAGGAAGGCGACACGCCGTACTACCCGATCCGCCTGGCGCGCGACAAGGTGCAGCTGGAAAAATACGTGAACCTGGCGAACGACGAACCCAACGTGACCTTCATCGGCCGCCTGGGTACCTACCGCTACCTCGACATGGACGTCACCATCGACGAGGCATTGAAGACGGCCGACAAGTTCCTCGAATGCGCGAACGAGAAGGCACAGATGCCGGCGTTCGTCATCAACCCGCTGGGTTGATCCGCCGCTGACAGCCACGGCCGGTCGCTGAACCGGCCTGGCTTTTCATGCGCAGGCACCCTGCGCATGACTCTTCTCTTTCCGCTTTTCGCCTTTCCCGTTCTCTCCTTCCTTCCCTTCGATCGTCACGCTCTCCTCGCCGGTACATTGCAAGCTTTTACTTAGGATGCTAAACTTTCGTATCCTAATCGAAAGCCAGCGCAATGCCCGATCTCGACAAGACCCTGATGTCCCTCACCCACACGCTGATCCACTCGGCGCGTGCCTACAAGGCGGCGGCGGACCGGGTGGCCGGCAATTTCGCCCTGTCGCACGCCAGTGGCTGGCCCGTGGTGATGATTGCCCGGCTCGGCGATGGCGTGCGGCCGGGTACGGTGGCCGAGGCGCTGGGCGTCGAGCCGCCGTCGCTGGTACGCATCATCGACCAGCTCGTGACGGCCGGCCTCGTGACGCGCCAGGACGATCCGGCCGACCGGCGCGCGAAGACGCTGCACCTGACGGCCGAGGGGCGCCACTGCGCGGCCCAGCTGGAAGAATTGCTGCTGCCATTCCGCCGCGAGCTGTTCGCCGGGCTGCCGCAGGCCGATATCGAAGCCTGCGTGCGCGTGCTCACCCATCTGGACGGGCTGCTGGCAGGCCGCGCGAAAGGCTGAGCGGCGATGCTGTTGCAATGCCCACAGCCGCGCGAACTGCTGTTCTCGGCCAAGTGTTTCACGGCATCGATGCTGGCGCTGTACGTGTCGATGGCGGCCGGCCTGCCGCGACCATTCTGGGCGATGATGGCCGCGTACATCGTGGCCAGCCCGCTGGCCGGCGCGGTGCGCTCGAAGGCGCAGTTCCGCGTCTGCGGCACGCTCGTCGGTTCGGCCGCCACGGTGGCCATGGTGCCGAACCTGGCCAACGCCCCCGAACTGCTGTCGCTCGCCCTGGCCTGCTGGGTCGCCGTGTGCCTGTACGTTTCGCTGCTCGACCGCACGCCGCGTTCCTATGTCTTCATGCTGGCTGGCTACACGGCCGGGCTGATCGGCTTTCCGTCGGTGGCCGATCCCGGCACCGTGTTCGACACGGCGCTGGCCCGTGTCGAGGAAATCGGTGTCGGCATCCTGTCCGCCACGCTGGTGCATTCGCTGGTCTTTCCCCAGGGTGTCGGGCCGGCGCTGCTGGGCCGGCTGGACCGCGCGATCGGCGACGCGCGCGGCTGGATGCTCGACGTGCTGCGGCCCGCCGCCGGAAGGAAAGATACGCACGTGCGCCTGGCGCTGGCCGCCGAGATCAGCGACATGCGCGTGATGTCCACGCACCTGCCGTTCGATACGTCGCACCTGCGCTGGACCGGCGCGATGGTGCATGCGCTGCATGACCGCCTGGCCGTGATGGTGCCGCTGCTGCTCGCTGTCGAGGACCGGCTGCAGGCGCTGGCGGAAATTGGTCCCGTCGAAGCCCACTGGCAGGCCATGCTGGACGACGTGGCGAGGTGGATCGAGGAAGGCCGCGCCGCCGATCCCGCCCGCGCGGCGGCTTTGCGCACACGGCTCGCCGCGCTGACGCCGGCACTGGCGCCCGATGCGGCGTGGCGCGCGATCCTGCAGGTGAACCTGGCGCAGCGCCTCGGCGCGCTGGTCGCCGCCTGCGAGGAAAGCCTGGAACTGCGCGACAGCATCGACGCCGTGCTGCACGGCGCACCGCCGGCCACGCCGCCCCACCTCACGCCGGCGGTGTTGCACCGCGACCATGGCATGGCGCTGCGCTCCGCGCTGGCGGCGGCGATCGCGATCCTGGCCTGCTGCGCGTTCTGGATCGTGACCGGCTGGCCGGCCGGCGCCGCCGCGCCGATGCTGGCCGGCGTGGCCTGCTGTTTCTTCGCCACGATGGACGATCCCGTGCCGGCGATCACGGGCTTCGTGAAGTTCACGCTGTGGTCGGTGCCGGTATCGGTGTTCTACATCCTCGTGGTGCTGCCGGCCGTGCACAGTTATGAAATGCTGGTGCTGGCGCTGGCACCGGTATTCCTGCTGCTGGGCGTGTACATGGCGCGCCCGGCCACCTATGGCAACGCGCTGACGTTCGTGATCGGCATCGCCAGCACGCTGGCATTGCAGGACACGAACCAGCTCGACATGGCGTCGTTCGTCAATGGCCTGCTGGCGCAGATGCTCGGCTACATTGCCGCCGCGGTGGTCACGCGCATGATGCGCACCGTGGATGCGCCATGGATGGCGCGCCGCATGCTCGCTCGCGCCCGCGCGGAACTGGTGCGGATGGCGCGGTCGCCCCGTGCACCGGCGCTGCTGGAAGTGTCGGCGCGCGTGGTCGACCGCGTCGCGCTGCTGATGCCCCGTCTCGCGCTGGCAAAGGCGGCACCGGAAGTGCGTGCCGCCGCGCTGGAAAACATGCGCGAACTGCGCGTGGGCCTGCACATCGCGCAGCTGCGTGGCCTGGGCGCGCGGCTCGAACCGGCCGGCGTGCCGCTGCGCGCGCTGCTCGATCAGGTGGCTGCGCATTTCAGCCTCGCCGCGTCGTCCCGCGACAGCCTGCTGGCACAGCTCGACACTACGCTGCGTGCCGTCTGCCGCGCGGTCGAAGGCCATGCGCTGGACGACACCATGCGCGCCACGGCTGCCGCCGCGCTGGCCAGCATGCGGCGCGACCTGTTTCCCCATGCCGCTCCTTATGAACCCTTGCCCATGGAATTCCGATGATCGCCGAAGTCAGCCTGCACGGCCTCTACGTGCCCACCCTGCTGCTGCTCGCGCTGGCCGCGCTGGTGTGCACCCGCGTGCTGGGCAAGCTGCTGCTGCGCGTTGGCTTCTACCGCTTCGTGTGGCACCCCGCTCTCTTTGAATTCGCGCTGTTCGGCATTGTGCTGGGCGGCTTTTCCCTGTTGATGACCCGTTATGGCTACTGAAACCACCCTCAAGACCTCCGCGCTGGCGCTGGCGCGCTTTCTCGTGACGATGGCCGCGCTGGCCGCGGCCGGCGCCCTCGCCTGGCGCCTGTGGCAGCACTACGAAGTGGCACCCTGGACGCGTGATGGCCGCGTGAAGGCCGACGTGGTGCAGGTGGCGCCGGACGTGACCGGGCAGGTGACGAAGGTGCTGGTGCGCGACAACGCGCAGGTGAAGGCGGGCGACGTGCTGTTCGAGATCGACCCGTCGCGCTTCGCACTGGCGTTGCGGCAGGCCGAGGCGGCGGTGACGGCCCAGCGCGTGGCGCTTGGCCAGGCCGAGAAGGATGCGCGCCGCAATGCCGAACTGCGCGACCTGGTGGCGCAGGAAGTGCGCGAGCAGTCGTCCGCGAAAGTGGACGAGCTGCGTGCCGCGCTGGCACAGGCGATCGTCGGCCGCGACGTGGCAAGGCTGAACCTGTCGCGCACGCGCGTCGTCTCCACCGTCAACGGCACCGTCACCAACCTCGACCTGCGCGCCGGCGGCTACGTGACGGCCGGCCACGCCGTGATGGCGCTGATCGACCGCGATTCGTATTACGTGGAAGGCTATTTCGAGGAAACCAAACTGGCCGTGATCGGCATCGGCGACCCGGTGCTGGTAACGCCGATGGGAGCAACCGGTGTGCTGCATGGCCACGTCGAGAGTCTTGCCGGCGGCATCGCCGACCGTGACCGCAGCACGTCGCCGAACCTGCTGTCGAACGTGAACCCCACGTTCAACTGGGTGCGGCTGGCGCAGCGCATTCCGGTGCGCGTGAAACTCGATGCGCTGCCCGCCGGGACGCGCCTTGTTGCGGGCCAGACGGTGACGGTCGACGTGAGGCATGCGGCGCCACCCGCAAGCGCCACCGTCGCCGTGCACGCCACGCGGTCTTGAGGAGTAAACCATGGAGGAGGAAACCATGCGCAACCTGATGCGACTGCCGCTGCTTGCATCGCTGGCCGTGCTGGCGGCCTGCGGCACCGTGGGCCCCGACTACGAGCTGCCCGCCAAGGCGGTGATCGAGCGCCCGGCCGCCGCTGCGCCGTTCGTCAGCGCCGGAGAACCCGCGTTCCGCGGCGAACCTCTGCCGCCCGGCTGGTGGCGGCTGTACCGCGACCCGGCGCTCGACGCGCTGGTCGGCAAGGCGTTCGCCGCCAATACCGACCTGCGCGTGGCGGCCGCGAACCTGGCGCGGGCCCGCGCGGTACAGCGTGAAGTGGCCGGCGCCGCCGAACCCGTGATCGGCGCTTCCGGCGGGCCGGCCTATGGCCGCGCATCGGCCGCGGCGAAGGGCTTGCCCGAGCCCCTGGCGGACGGTTACAGCCATGACGCGGGCGTCACCGTGTCGTACCAGCTCGACCTGTTCGGCAAGATCCGCCGCGGCGTCGAGGCGGCCGGCGCGGACAGCGAGGCCGCCGAAGCGGCGCTCGACCTGGCGCGCGTGACCGTGGCCGCCGACACGGCCCGTGCCTACGTGGACGCGTGCGGCGCCCGCCACCAGCTGGACGTGGCACGCCGGTCGGTCGACCTGCAACAGCGCTTCGTGGACCTGACGCAGCGGCGCATCCGCGCCGGCCGCGGCACGGCGCTCGAGGCCTCGCGCGCCCGCGCCCAGCTCGAACAGTTGCGCGCCGCGCTCCCGCCCCTGCTGGCGCAAACCCGCACCGCGCGGTTCCGGCTCGCCGCGCTGACCGGCCGCGCACCCGCCGACATGGCCGATGGCGAAATCGCCTGCTCCGCCGCGCCGCGGCTGGCGCAGCCCATGCCCGTGGGCGACGGTGCCGCGCTGCTGCGCCGCCGGCCGGACATCCGCGGCGCCGAGCGCAGCCTGGCCGCCGCCACCGCCCGCATCGGTGTCGCCACCAGCGACCTGTATCCCAGCGTGAGCCTGGGGCTGTCGGCCGGCAGCACGGGCGCGCTGGACCGCTTCGGCGCCGGCGACGCCATGCGCTGGAGCCTGGGTCCGCTGGTCTCGTGGACGCTGCCCACGAAAGCCGGCCATGCCCGCGTGGCCCAGGCGGAAAGCGCCACGGCCGCGGCGCTGGCCCGCTTCGATGGCATCGTGCTGAACGCCCTGCGTGAAACGGAATCGGCAATGACCGTCTACGCGCGCGAACTCGATCGCAATGCCGCACTGCGCGCCGCGCGCGAGCAGAGCGCGCTGGCCGCCAGCCAGTCGCACCGCCTGTACGAAGCCGGCAAGATCGATTTCCTGTCGGTGCTCGATGCCGACCGCACGCTGGTCACCGGCGACAGCGCGCTGGCGGCCTCCGATGCGCAGGTGGCCGCCGACCAGGTGGCGCTTTTCCTTGCGCTGGGCGGCGGCTGGGAAGGTTCCGGCGGCTGAACACGGGCTGCTTACGGCCTCTCGGGCGCCCATGCCGCCCTGTCCTGGTGCATTGGGACTGGCGCACTTCGCAAAGAAAAGCGAAAATGCGGTTCGCGCAGTGTTTTGGTGTTTTGCAGCGCCCATAAAAAAAGCGGCGGCCGGAAACCGGACCACCGCGAAGGGAAGCGCGCCATGGGGCAGGCGCTGTCGAAACACTGTGCGAGCTGTCTCGCCGGGGCTAGTGTAGAACTTCCTGGCGGAATAAATAAGGCGAACTAATTTGAACGTCGGTTCGTAAAATACGAACCATTCGCATTAACGCTCAGCTATAAGCCACCTACCCGGCCTGGCTGCGCGTCCCGATCGCGATTGCCCGCCCATTATCCTTCCCCGTGCTTTCATCTGGCTTTCACGAAGCCTCAAGGCATGCGCGCGGAAATCCGGACAAAAAAAAGCCGGCTTCGAGAGCCGGCAAATTCCAATTCTTGGGAAATTGGAGGAGACAGGTGCATCATGCCACCGTGTTTCCGGTCAGGCCAATTTATTGTGGCCATACCAATCATCACCAAAAGCCATATCTTGTCACAATCGGCTTCATGCGGGAGCGGGCATTTCGGCCAGCGCCGGCAGTGTCACCGTGAATGTGCTGCCCTGCCCCAGCCCCGCGCTGGCGGCGCACACGGTGCCGCCATGCAGCTGCACGAGGCTGTGCACGAGCGCGAGGCCGATGCCCAGGCCACCCTGCGAGCGGTCCGGCGTGCGTTCGGCCTGCGTAAACAGCTCGAACACGTGCGGCAGCACGTCCGCGGCGATGCCAACGCCGTTGTCGCACACGGCGATGGCCACGCTGCCCTCCCCGGCCGTGACCGACACGGCGATGCGACCGTTCGGCGGTGTGTACTTGGCCGCGTTGTTCAGCAGGTTGGTGACCACCTGCACGAGGCGCACGCGGTCGCCGTGCACCAGCGGCAGGCCGCCCGCCGCATCCGCCGCATCTGCCATATCCACCGCCAGCACATGGCCGCGCGCGTCGACGAGCGGGCGCACCTGCTCGATGGCGCTGGCCAGCACGGAGGGCAGGTCGACTACTTCACGCTCCAGCTCCACCAGCCCGCGCGTGACACGCGACACGTCGAGCAGGTCGTCGACGAGGCTCGTCATGTGCCGCACCTGCCGCACGATCACCTCGCTCGATCTGCGCGCCTGCTCCGCATCGAGGCGCCCCAGCGCCAGCATATGGGCGGCGGTGCTGATGGGCGCGAGCGGGTTGCGCAGCTCGTGGGCCAGCATGGCCAGGAATTCATCCTTGCGGCGCGACTGCGTGCGCAACTCCTCCTCGCCCGTCTTCTTGTCGTGGATGTCGGTCAGCGTGCCCAACCAGCGGGTATGCGGCCCGATGGCGTCCGTCGACGGCACGGCGCGGTTCAGCACCCAGCGGAACTGGCCCGTGTGGTGCCAGAGGCGATGCTCGATCTCGAAACGGTGGCCGGTGGCAAGGCAGGCGCGCCACGCCTCTTCCAGCAGCGGCAGGTCGTCAGGGTGGATCAGCGGCCGCCAGTCCCAGTCGGGCCGGCGCGGCAGCGGCTCGCCGGTGTACTCGAACCATCGCGTGTTGATGTAATCGTTGATGCCGGCGGCGTTGGCTGCCCAGACGATTTGCGGAATATCGTCGGCCATCAGGCGGAAGCGCGTTTCGCTGTCCTCCATCCTGCGCGCGCTCTCGGCCGCCCGCATGGACGCTTCGGCCGCCGCCTGCTCGCTCTCGATGCGGCGCCGCTCCGCCAGCTTGCGCTCGGTGACGTCGATGGCGATGCCGGCGAACTGGCGCCGGCCTGTTTCCAGGCTGGTGAACACCTTGCCGCGTGCATTGATCCACACGTCGAGCCCCGAGCGCTGTGGAATACGGTATTCGGTGTCGTACAGCGTTTCGTCGTTGATCGCCCGATCGATCGCGGCCAGCACGTGGGGCCGGTCTTCGGCGTGGATCATGTCGGTGAACCGCACCAGATCCGTGCCCGCCATCGCCACGGCCGCATCGAGCTGGAACAGGCGCGCGAAGCGTTCGTCGACATGCGTGGTTGCCGTCTCGAGGTCCACCGACCACGTGCCGATATTGCCGGATGCCTCCAGCGACAGCGCCAGCCGCTCCTCGGCCTCCTTGTGCCGGGCCAGCGCCAGCACCTTGTCGGTGACTTCGATCACGGTGCACAGCATGCCGCGCACAAGTCCCGCCTCGTCGCGCACGGGGCTGAACGAGAACGTGAACCAGGTCTGTTCCGGCGCACCGTTGCGGTACAGCGTGGTGGCGTAATTCTCGAAGAAGAACGATTCGCCGTCCTTCACGCGGGCCACGTAGGGCCCGAGGTCCGCCCACACCTCGCTCCACACCTGCTCGTATGGCTGGCCGAGCGTGCTGTCCGCCCGCTTGCCGAGCATCGGCAGGTAGGCGTCGTTGTGGAACAGGTAATTCGCCTCGCCCCATGTAACGAACGTGGGGAACGACGAGCCGAGCACGGTGCCCAGCGTGGTGCGCAGGGCCGACGGCCACTGCGCCAGCGCACCCAGCGGATGACCGGACCAGTCGCGTGCGCGCATCCGCGCGCCGGTGGCGCCGCCGTTGAGGGTAAAGGCGAGAAGCTGATCCTGGTCTGTCACGAAAGTGGCCGGTTGCGGGGAAGGCCAGATTCTACTGGATCGGCCGCGCCGGCGACGACAGCGCTGCTGCGCGTGCCAGCAATCATGCATGCGGCTGAGTGAAACGGTGAGTGTCGCGAACCGGCAATTCTGGCGCTGGCAGGAGGTGCCGGATCTATACCGCCTTCAACCTTGCACGAAAGTCGATCGCTTCCAGCTGCACATGGTCAGCCAGCGGCCCCCTCAGGACGAACAGTCTCGGTGCACTGGCGAATTCGAAAAGGCGATACAGGCAAAACGCATCCGGAAACTCTTCCGAGAACGTCAGTTCATTGCGCGTGACGATGAACGGTGCCAGCGGGCCGGCATTCGTTGTCTTCACCTCGATGAACCGCGTGACCTCGGACCGTTCATAGGACAGGATGTCGTAGCCGGCGCCATCACCCAGCCTGTCGCTGATCCAGTCGATTCTTCCGGCGAGGTCGGGCCTGCCTTCTGCGGCCAAGCGTGCCTGCTCGTAGTGAACGGTCCATGCTTCGCCGCCCCGTCCCAGTAAGCGGTTGCGCTCCTCGCGTGCCGCATAGTCGAGCTTGCGCGGCAAACGCGTGCGCTGTTGGGGTGCAGGTAGCTCCACCACCTGGGGGCGCTCGACAAGGACGCCAATGTAACGCTCCTCGCCGGGCTGCACCTGCGCATCAAAATTGTCCATCACGGCCTGCAATGCTTCGCGGTGCCGATCGACATGGCGCAGCACGGTTTCGCGCAGCAGTGCCTGCAGGTTCCCGCGCGGTTTGTAGCCGCGGATATAAGGCAGCTGCATCTGGTCGAGAACCGCCGAGATGTTTTGATGCTTCAGTTCGATTGACGATCTGCTGCGGGTGGTCAGTTGCTTACGCAACTGCTCATTATGCTCGGCCTTGCTGTAGGGTGCGCCGAGCGATTCGAGTTTCAGCATCTCGAAATAGTCAGCCACGGTCGCTTCCACTTCGGCCGAGCTCCAGTCGAGCCCGACGCGCACGACCTCGAAACCCAGGTCGACCAATAATTGCCCGGCATCATCTTCGCCGTTCGTTAGTACGTTGACCGGCTCACCGTTAAGACCGGCACTTCTTGCGACGGCCGCGGTGACCGCCAATACGTCGTACAGCTTGCCACTGACGGGTTCGCGCAGCATATATTCCCTTGAGCGAGGAACCGCATACTTCTCGTGGAAATAAGAGCGGCCGACATCGTCGAATTCCGCGAGCGCGCGACGGACGGCATCCGGTGAAATGGGCTTGTTCTTCATTGTACCTGCCGGTAGTTTTCGGCAGGTTACCACGGCTGAGGCCGCTCGCGCGCTCAAACCCGTGAGAACCATTTCGGGTGCCTGCCCTACAGCGCTCGGATGCGCGGTCTAAGATGATCTGCCTGAAGCGCCTTTCGTCTAAAGTTGTCGAGAAACACGGAGGTACTTCAACACTTAGACAGAAATCGACTACGCCTCGGTAACGCTAGCACTTAGTAGACGAGCCCCCATGACAGTCTAGACTATTGAGGGATTCCTGCCGAGCAGCTCATTAGTTGGTGCGCTGGCATATATTTGTGAGGGCCAGGTCGGGCTGTCGGCTATTTGGATCATCCAGAATCGATCGACCCGAATCAACTCAGGCAGATGCTGCGGGTCATCCCGATGAGTAGTAAGAATCGGCTGTTCAGTTGACCGAGCTGGGCGCTAAGTACATCGGCATTGAGCAAAACTAGCTGGCCACCTGCAAGCTGCACAAGATCATCATCTATGTTCGGATGGGGCGACTTACACAAGTTCGCCAGCGTGTCGCGCCTGCCGTCGCAGTCTGGCTTCTACGTCTGAGAGCGACCACTGCCCAGGGATCGTCAATCGGCACCGGTTACGAGCAAATTGCACTTGCTCATCACGCCGGCGTTTCCGTGATCTAGAGGGCCGACCATATCGATCGCCTTGACCGTATAAACCACCCTGGTATCTTTCTTGGTGAACGGTACCGCAATCACGCTGGTCGGAATTTGAGCCTCCCAATTGGCCGCGCGCCGCCGCGTGACCGGTTCGGATTGGCTAAAATTCAAGTGGCGCATAGTCGTATTCAAGCGGCCCTTTTCGTCGGTGCTCAGCGCAGTAACGAACACGAGCCGTTGCGGGCGGACTTCGGCGAGCGAGTGCAAAGCAAATCCCCGATTGTTCATCGTGATCCATTTACCGGCATGCAGGTACAGGCTAATGCGCAGACTATTGCTCTTCTCGTCAGGCAATTGCTGCTGTTTGCTCGTCGAAACAGATAACTTTAGTTCCTCCGCAGCAGATAAGATTGACTTCCTCGCAATCCATGCGGGCGACATGCCGCCTACTCCCTTTCAATTGGGATTGATGTCGAATTGGCTGAAGAATATCTTCCTGAAACCCGTAGCCTCTTCAAATTACAGGTTCTCGATTTGCTTGCGCTTAACGAACGTATCTTTACTATTTTTGAACACGCCAGTTTCCGCATCCGGAAACGCGATTTCGAGGCGCCTTGCGATTTCGCCCAGCCACGCACCACGATACGTCTGGTCGAGCCCGTTCCACTGTCCCCCGCAGCAAAAATCTTTGATATCCGTGCACAACGTATCGATATAGAATTGATTTGGCTTGCCGACTAATGTCTCCTTCGAGCATTTCAAGAGCCATCTGTATAGCATCTCAATGTTCTCTTGCTCCAGTGCCATATCGCCTCCGTGTGGCTGGGCCCGGGTGAGGCCGAACAAGACCAGTATAGGCGTGGTTGACATGACCACCAAGTATTCTGCTCGACCAGATGTTCGCTAACAGCTATGTATTCCGGAATGTACTCCGGCACGGCAAACTACGTTTGCGTTACCTGGGCAGCCAAATCCTCGTTTGCCTGCACGCCGTTCATCCGCTCGAGCGCAAGGCAGAGTTCGGCGAACGCCATCGGCTTGGCAAACAGCCATCCCTGCGCATACTGCACGCCGTTTTCGATCAGGAAGTCGGCTTGTTCCCGGGTCTCCACGCCCTCGGCGATCATGCGCAATCCCATTGCGCGCGCCATCGGGATGATGTGGCTGACCACCTGGCTGGTGGGGGCACGCGTGCCGATGGCTTCGATGAACGAGCGATCGATCTTGAGATAATCGAGTTCCAGCGACTCGAGGTAGGAGAGGCTCGAGTATCCGGTGCCGAAGTCGTCGATGGCAACCTCGATGCCACGCGCTCGCAGGTCGCAAATGACTTTCCGGGCAGGTCCGATGTCGAGCAAGGCCCGCTCGGTCAGTTCGACCAGCACGTTGCTCGGCCTGGCACCCGTCCGATGGAGCAATTGGTCGAGCAGATCGACGATGGTCGTCGTCAGGAGATCGGCTGCCGAAAGATTCAGGGCGACGTGGAATGTCGGGTGATCGGCCAGGAAGCGGCCGGTATCCTCCTGCACCAGGCGAAGCACGCGTTCGGTCAGCTTCGTGATGGCGCCGGTGCGCTCGGCGACAGGGATGAACAGGTCGGGGCCGATCAGTTCACCCGTGGCGCGGCGCCAGCGCAGCAATGCTTCGGCACCCACCCATTTTCCCGTTGCCAGCTCGACGATCGGCTGGTAGACAAGAAAGAACTCGTTCTTGCGCAGGGCATGCCTGATGGCGCTGGCCAACGACATCTGGCGCCGGGCCAGCAACAGGATCGCCAGGGCCAGCGCGATGCCGGCCACCACGCCGGCGGGGACCACCCGCATTGCGATGTCCATCGTGCGCCGGTCGAGGTGGGCGCGCGGCACGGCTGCGACACCCGCGTTCAGGTAGGACGGGGAACGGACCACGGCAACGAGGTAACGGTCGGTCAGGAAGGTGACTTCGCGCTTGTCGCCCAGCTGCTCCAGCCATCGCCGATCGACGTATCCCCGGTTGGTCATCGGCGTGCCGCTATCCTTCATCTCCAGGTGCAGCGCGGCGAGCGACACATCCGGGACCGTGGTCCAGGTATCGAGCGGCAGGTCGCGGTGAAACAGCACGGCATAATCACCGCGCTGTATGCCGATCAACGGGCTGGAGATATCGCCGGCAAGCGGCACGCGGGTGTGCACGACAACATTCCTGGAAGTACGAAATGTCTTGGCGCCCAGAGCGACGGGTTGCATACCCATCGAAGAGCATGCCAGCGTATCGCCACGGACGTAACCGATGGCCTGGATGTACGTGGACGACAGGTCGATACGACGCATCAGCGCCTGTGACTCTACTGAGCAGGGTGGGAAGCCGGATGCTTCAAGCTGATCGATGCCGCGAAATGCCTGCCGCCCCGTTTCGTCGGTCCGGCGCGTGATGTCACGTGCGTAGCCAAGCGCGAGGTCGGCCTCGGCCCGATGGGCCTGGTAATGCGCTTCCCTGTAGGCGAGCCAGGGCGCGACGCCGGCCGCGACTGCAGCAAGCAGCAGCAGGGTTGCGCTGGACACCGCTCGTCTGTTCATGTCGCCTCCGCGGTCGGCCGGGCGCAGGGCCGCCCGTTGCTCCCAATGAGCAGGCAGTATACTCCCACCCATCAGGCAGCTTCGCAGCAAAGGTGATTGCCATAGCAGAGTACCGTTTCACAAGCTGGTCAGGCACGCGGTCATCGGCGAAACCTCCAGCGGTGGCCGCCTTCTTCAGCCGTTTCCATGCCGGGGCGTGGCGCAGCAGCGCTACTGCCGCAGGCTCTTCCGCACATAGCCCGGCAGGTTCGGATTGCCCAGCAGGCGTTCGATGAACCGGTTGTCGTCCACCGCGGTGATCGGATCGAGGGCCATCCGCCGCACCGGCGTGTCGGCCGCGGCGCGCAGGGCGATGCCTGCCGGCGCGGCGTGGGCACGGGCGCCCATGTGCACATGGTCGTCGTGGTCTTCCATCTCCAGGTCCAGCCGCCATTCCGGGGCCGCGCCGCGCGCCATCGCCGGCGCCGGCTGCGCCGACTCTTCCGCGAGTTCTGGCAGGTGCGCCAGGCCATGCGCCAGCTTGTCCACGGCGGCGGCCAGCGTCATGCCGCCCATCGCGTCGTCCCCCTCTTCCACCAGGTCGATGTGGTATTCCTTGCCGCCGATGGTGAACGACTCGCTCGTCAGCGGATCGCCGACGGTGAACGCGGCGGCTTCGCCCACGCGGATACGGCCATCGATGAGGATGGCACGGATCGCGGACTCGCCGGCATCGATCAGGGCGGTGTACGGATCGGCGTGCGTGCCGTCGATGACGAGCAGGTCGGCGCGAAGGCCGGTGGCGATCGAGCCGATATGCTTCGCCCATCCCAGCATGGTCGCCGGCACCGAGGTCACCATCTCCACCAGCTCGCGTGGCGTGAACAGGCTGTCCCCGCCCGTGCTCCGCCGTGCGCTGACCGCCCGTGCCACTTTCAGCTCGCCGAGCAGGTTCTTGCACCCGCTCGGGCTCCAGTCCGCACCGAGGGCGATGGGCACGCCGCGCTTCTTCGCGGCGGCGACATCGGCCGTGCGGCCATACAGCAGCAGGTTGCTGGTGGGCGACCAGACCATGCCGGCCGTGCGCGCCATCACGCTGAAGTCGCGCGACTTCAGGCCCACGCAGTGGATGCAGATCATCGACTTGCCGACGGCCCAGCGGCCATCGTTCAGCAGCAGGTCGCGGAAACGCTGGCGCGCCAGGCGGTCCGTGCCCTCGCTCAGGTGGTAGAAGAACGGCATGCCGGTCGCCAGTGCCGGCACGAGCTTGCTCCTGATTTCCTCGGGATGGAAGTCCAGCGTCTGGCACCCTGCTATCGGCCAATCATGTTCGAGCGGCTGCTCGACGTTGCGCACCAGCCCCTCGAACAGCTTGCGCGTGCCGTGCGACGACGACAGCGACATGCCCTGCGCTGTCGTCACGCCGCCAAACAGGCTGCGGCATTCGGCATAGCGGATGATCGCCCGCGTATAGCCGGGATCGGGATGGCGGGCCAGCAGGCTGGCCGGCCGTGCCACGTCGGACTGGTAGCTCGCCTCCTGCGTGCGCCACTGGTTGCGGTTCGTGTACCGCTTCTGCACCTGCCACAAGGGCAGCATGTTGTAGGTGAGGTGGTTGTGCAAGTCGACCAGACCGGGAAAGATGGTGCCGGCCGTTTCCGTGACGTCGACATCGCCGAAGCCGGCCGGCAGCGGTTCACCTGGCGCGAGAACGGCCGCGATCGCGGCACCATCGATGCACACGCGCCCGTGCCGCACGATCCTGCGCCCCGCATCCATCGTGACCACGTCGCCGGCCAGGATTTTCCTGCGGCCCTGGTGCTGCGCACCGCCCTGCGGTTGCCCGCCGTTGAACTGGATCATCGTGTCCTCCATCGCGCTGTTGACCGACGATTGCCGGCGAATGGGGGCGAGGATGGCACGGGCAGGAAGATGAAAGTTCAGGTAAATTGTATTTTGATTGTCGCCATATGGTTGCAATAAGGATCAGCGATCCGGACGGCTAGCCTGCAATCCGGTAGAACCGCCGGGCATTTTCCCCGAAGACGGCCGCGCGGGCCGGCGCGTCCAGGTGCGCCAGCAGCGCCTCGCTGGCGGCGATCCAGCGGCCGTAATCGGCCGCCAGGTCGAGCACGGGCCAGTCGCTGCCCCACAGCACGCGGCCGGCGCCGAACGTTTCCAGCACGTGCCTTACGCAGGGCCGCAGATGCCCCAACGTCCAGCCCTGCCCCGCCTCGGTGACGATGCCGGACAGCTTGCAGTGCACCTGCGGCAGCGCCGCCAGCGCAGCGAGATCGTCGCGCCAGCGCGCGAGCGCTTCTGCCGCGCCGGCACCGATGGGCGGCTTGGCCATGTGGTCGATGACGATCGGCAGCGCGGGGTGACGCCGCGCGAACGCCAGCAGCGCGGGCAGGTGCCGCGGCAGCACCAGCGCATCGAACGCGAGGCCATGGCGCTGCATCGCCTCCACAGCCGGGTCGAGCGCGGCATCGTCGATCCAGCGCTCGTCCGCCAGGTCCTGCAGCATCGGCCGCA
This sequence comes from Pseudoduganella lutea, assembly GCF_004209755.1. Lineage (NCBI taxonomy): Bacteria > Pseudomonadati > Pseudomonadota > Betaproteobacteria > Burkholderiales > Oxalobacteraceae > Pseudoduganella > Pseudoduganella lutea. The sequence goes on from NZ_CP035913.1 coordinate 208,152, forward strand.
AGCCGCGCAGCTTGGCATGTGCCGCGAGCGCGGCGATCCGCTCCGGCGCATCGGGCGCCTTCAGATCCGTCCACCCCACCACGGCGGCGATGAACGGGAACCGGTCCGCGAGATCGAGCAGGAAGCGCGTGTCGGCTTCCTCCGGCAGCGACTGCACCAGCACCGTCGCGCCGATGCCGTGTTCGCGCAGCAGCGGCTCCAGGTCGGGTGGCGCGAAATCGCGGTGGATGGCGGCCAGTTCCGGCGGTGGCCAGCCGCCATGGCGCGCGGCCAGTTGCCAGAAGTGCTGGTGGGCGTCGATCCTCATGCGGCCTCCATGTGCAGCGCGGCGGACAGGCGCGGCTGGGGCAGGCCCAATGCCAGCTCGCTGGCCAGCACGACGATCGGCAGCAGCCTGCGGCGCTTTTTCTCGCCATGGTTCTGGGCGATGTCGGCCAGGCGGTGCGCAAGGAACGGATTGGCGAACCGGTCGCGCACCTCGGCCACGTAGGCGCGCGCTGCCGGCCCCTCGTTCATCGCACCGAACACGGGCAGGATCTCGTCTTCCCACAGCGCTTCCAGGTCGCGCCGCAGCGCCGGATCGGCCATTGCCCGGCCCACCGTTTCATCGGCCGCGCGGCCTTCCAGTAGCCAGCGTTCGGCGAGGAATGTGTGCGCGGCATTGAGGAGGAACAGCTTGCGCCGTTCGTAGGGTGCCAGACGGTCCGTCAGCACGATGCGCGGATGGCGGCACGGCAGCACCATGCCCGGCTGCGCCTGCATGACCCAGATCGCATAGGGCTCGGCCACCGCGCCGGCCGGCTCGATCGCCTCCGACACGATGCGGTCCACCAGCGAATCGACCCAGATGCAGCGGCCGCGCAGCCACGCGACGAATGCCTCGTCCAGCCGCCACGCGCGCGCCATGTTCGACACCACGTCGCGCAGCACGCTGCCGTTATGCGCGACCAGCTCGCACGGATACAGCGTGAGCGGCGCACCACCGGCTTGCCAGCGCCCGTGCAGCAGCACCAGCAGCTTGGCCGGAAAGCCGCGCGGCGGCGCATCGCCATCGAGCAGGTGCGGCCCATCCCCGGCCACTGGTTCATACCCACGATCGCCCGTGTTCGACACGATCACCTGCACCGACGTCGCCACGAGCGCACGGATTGCGGGCCAGTCCCGGTCGGCATCGAACCCCGCCGCGATCGCGGTAACTTGCCGCTCGTCCTCGACCACCCGGCCCTCCAGAAGACCGCGGATGCGCACCGGGTACCCGCCCGGCGCGGCCAGCGCGGCGATCCGGCGCAGGCTTTGCGGGTTGCCGGTGGTCTGCACCACGGCGATGCGGCCCAGGGCATCGTGCCGTTCCAGCGCTTCGTCGACGAACAGGTCGACGTGCGCCTGCAGGAAGCGGCTGGTCCCGAATTGCAGGATGGGGGTTTCGGTTGTCATCCGTAGCAGTCTCCAAGTCGTCTGTATTAAATATATACCATACCGACGAGACTGGTGCCACCACAAGTTTCAGCGCCCGCGTGCGCCCGATCCGCCCATGCTTTCCCTGCAGGCCACAACGCGGCAGCGGACGAAAGGAAACGGCATGGATAGCGAAACCTTGCTGGTGGCGGCGGAAGGCGGCGTGTTCAACCGCCAGCCGGGTCGCTGCGGTATAGCGGTTTCGGAGCCTGTACCAGCCATGCTTCCTCCATAGATGCGCTGGCGGATGGTCCGGTGTCACGCATTGACCTTGTTCATCGCCGCCGTGATGGCCTTGCTCAGGTCCGGTTTGAAATCGCCGTTGGCATTGATCGCTTCCGTCACCGACCGGCTGAAACCGCCCTTCGTGATGAAGTCCCCCGCCGTTTCGGCGATCGTGCCCACCGCGTTGGCGCCATGGATGGTGGAATCGTGGACACGCGCATCGACGACGGTCACCACCACGGGCGGGCTGCCACCCTGCTGGTAGGCGATCTCCAGGTTCACCAGCATCTTGAAGCCGACACGGAAACTGGGGTCGCCGTAGGAGCCGAATACGGTGGGCGTGGTCAGGTCGAACTTGATGTTGTTGCCCGGCGCCGCCAACCCGACCGCATACCGGTCCGGGGCCAGTTGCCGCACGGTCGACGTGATACTGCCGAGGTTCACATGGGGATCCTTGATGTTGACACCGTCCGCCAGGCCGCGGTTGCGGATCGCCTTGTCGATGTGCTCCGTCAGCAGCGCCTTGCCGCGCCCGTCCCACATGATCTGCAGCATTTCCTGCATGCGTGCCGGCTGTTGCGCAAGGGCCTGCAGCTTCTGCCGGTAATTCGTCGCGTGGGCCAGCACGAATACCAGGCCGGCCGCCGCATGCCCGCCCCCGGCGTTGCATTTGCCCTTGTCGGGAAAGCCGTCGTAGAACATCAGCATGCACTTGTGGCAGAAACGCCAGCTGGCCTGCGCGACGGGGGTTTCGGCGGCACTGTGCGGCAGCGTGAAGGTATAGCCGGCCGCGACGTGCGGTCCGCCATCCGCCGCGCACACACCCTTGCCGGGGAAGCCGTTGAAGAACAATGCCTGGCATTTGCCGCAGTAGCGCCAGTTGCTTTGGGCGGTGGCCGTTTCCGGCACGCCGTGCGGCAGCACGAAATTGAAGCCGGCCGCCTCGTGCGCGCCGCCGGCCTTGCACACGCCCTTGGCGGGATAGCCGTTGAAGAACATCGCATGGCACTTGTGGCAGTAGCGCCAGTCGCGCTGCTTCGGCGTTTGCGCCAGCGCCGGCCCGATGGTCAGCGGCGACAGCAGCCAGGCCGACGCGGCCAGCCAGCGCGCGCCCGTCATCAAGGAGCTGCGCCGCGATTGGTTGATGGAATGCGCGCCGTGCTGTGTCACTGCGCTCGACCGGTAGGCGATCATGAAAGTACCTCCATGGATCCCGGCGGTATCGGATGGCACCGCCGCATGCATTTGCAGATCTCCATGCTGCGCCGGACCGGCGAATGCGTCTGTCGCCGGATGTCGTGATTGTGTCCGCACGGCGTGCCGGAGTGTCACCGGATGTCACCCGTCATCACGGGGGCCACGGAGCCCTGGAATTATCAGAAAGTTAATGCTAGACTGCCGCCCCGCCCCGACTCGACTGTTTTAGGGCATCGTATTTACTCCACTGCCCATCCATGGACTTCATCAAGAAAGCTTCCTGCATCGCCTGCCTGTCCGTCGCCCCGTTTGTCGCCCCATTTGCCGCGCCATATGCCGCCGCGGCCGACAAAGGCGCGGTGCTCGCATCGATGCCCGCGCTGCTGCTGGACCGCCACCAGCTCGTCACGGTGGACGGCAAGCTGGATGAGGCGCCGTGGCGGGCCGCGCCCGAATTCGCCACGTTCCACCAGTTCTTGCCGGAGAACGGCAAGCCGCTGCCGGCAGGCCTGCGCACGAGCGTGCGCCTGCTGATCGATGGCGATGCGCTGATCTTCGGCATCCGCGCATGGGATGGCGCGCCGGACAACATGCGCAGCTCGCTGGCGCGGCGCGACAAGGTGGCGAACGACCAGGACTTCATCGGCATCTGGCTCGACCCCACCGGCCATGGCCGCGCCGCCCAGTTCGTGCGCGTGAACATCGACGGGGTGCTCACCGACGGCATGTACCGCGCCGACGAGGACGAGGACGACCTGGGCCCCGATTTTCCCATCGATGCGGCCGTGCGCCGCCTGCCCGACGGCTACAGCATGGAGATCCGCTGGCCGATGTCGAACCTGCGCTTTCCCTACGCGGACGGCAAGACGTGGCGCCTGATGGTGGAACGCAGCGTGCCGCATGCGGGCGGGCTGCGGCTCACGAGCACGCCGTTGAAGACGGGCTCCCTGAGCTACATCGATGCGCTGCAGGAGATCGGCGGCATGGGCGGCACCGTGCAGGCCGTGCGCGACCGCGCCTTCGTCGACCTGAAGCCGGAACTCACGGTCCGCGCCAGCCACGACCGGGACGATGCCGGCCGCCGCCACGGCAACGAGGCCAGCGTCGGCCTGGAGATCAATGCGCGGCCGCGCGCCGACTGGGTGTTCAACGCCACGCTCAATCCCGATTTCTCGCAGGTGGAAATCGACGAGCCCATGCCCACCGGCGCCAGCCGCATCGCCCTGTCGCTGCCGGAGAAGCGCGGCTTCTTCCTGGAGAGTGCAGACGTGCTGGGCCTGCCGCTGTCGGCCGTGTATTCGCGCACGGTCGCCAGCCCGCAGTGGGGCCTGCGTGCCACGTGGCGCGATGCCCGGGCCGACGCCACCGCGATGAGCCTGCGCGACGAGGAAGGCGGCGTGGTGCTGCGCGGCAGCGTGTATGAAACGGCGCAGCATGCGCAGACGCGCCGCACGTTGGCCAGCGTGGCGCGCGCGCGCTGGCATCGCGACGGCATGTTGCTGGGTGCCTTCCTGTCGCAACGCGATTATGGCGATGGCGGCAGCAACGAGGTGGCAGGGTTCGACGGCCAGTGGCGTGGCGGCGGCACGCAGGCATCAATGCTGCTGATGCACTCGCAAAACAGCGCCGGCTTCGTCGACGAGCCCCGCGAGGCCACCGTGAAAGTCCCCACGCGCAGCGGCAGCTACGGGCAGGGCCGGTACGTGCACATCAGCGACGACTGGTGGAACGAAGTGAAGGTGGAAGCGATCGGCCCCGGCTTCGTCAACGACAATGGCTTCGTGCCGCAGACCGGCGTGGTGAAGACGGACATCAACCTGAACCGCCGCCTGGGCGAGCACAACGTGCCCGTCCCGGCGCCCGGCATCGCGCCGCTGAAACTCTACGAACTGGAAGCGCACCTGGGCCTGCACGAGATCCGCACGCTGTCCGATGCCACGCTGGGCCAGCGGGCCAACCAGGTGGTGCAACGCAAGCTGCAGCCGGGGATCTGGTTCCGCGCGGGCCGCCAGACGGACCTGTGGGCCAACCTGGGCTTCGACCAGCAACGGGCGCACCGCCAGGGCAGGCTGCACGACACGCCGGCCCTGCACTTCGGCTTTGCCTCGTCGCCGCTGCCGTGGATGCCCGTACTGAAGGGCGAGGTCACACTGGGCCGGCAGCTCGACGTGGATGCCGACCGGGTCGGCCGCGGCGGCAATGTCGTCATCGATGCCGGCTTCCGCTTTCCGCTGGGCGCGCTGGGCGCACTGGCACGGGGCTGGGCGATGGAATCGGATGTGCGTGTGAACCGCGCGTGGATCGAGGGCACGCTCGGCCGCCCGGCATTCGCCGACAACGGCTGGCGCTGGCTCGGCATGCTGCACTTCACGGCCAGCGATTCGCTGCGGCTGCTGGCGCAGAACACCTCGTCGTCGCGGCGCGACGATGGCGTGTCCGGGCTGCCACTGTGGGCCGAGCGGGGCTCGCACCGCTCGCTGCTGTACCGGCACCTGTGGCGGCATGGCCGCTCGATGTCGGTCGGCTACGCGCGCGACCGGGCCAGCGAAGCCAACACGGTCAACAAGGCGCTGACCATCAAGATGCAGTGGGAGGTATAACGCCGCCGCCCCGGCTGCCGCCACGATGTCATCGTGCCGTCATACGCGTCCCCTACGCTGTGCGGATCGCAGGCACGCCGGATGACAGCGCGGGGGCCTGCTCATCAAGAGGCGGCCCACCATGCATCCAATCGCTTACGTATTTGCCGGCGCCGGCGACACCGCGGCATGGATCGCGCTCGGCGTCATTTCGGCCGTGGCGGCCTGGCTGTTGCGCGACGGCCTGCGGCTCGTCGTCCACCTGCGCGCTGCGGACAGCCTGATCGCGGCGGGCATGGCCGAGCAGGATGCGCTGCGGGCCGCCGGCTGCCTGTTCTGGCAACTGCCCTGGTACCGGCGCATCTTCAGGCGCTATCCCGAATTGGAGAGCTGACTGTCATCATGCGGTCAAGATCGCGGGTTAACGTTGGAAACCCTTGTGCCGGCATGCCGCGCACGGTTCAACCCCAAGGATTCCGATGACAGAAAAGGTTTACAACGTGCTGTTCCTCTGCACCGGCAACGCGGTGCGCAGCATCATGGCCGAAGCGCTCGTGACGACGATGGGCAACGGCAGGTTCCGCGGCTTTTCCGCGGGCAGCCGCCCTGCCGGCAGCGTCGATCCGCTGGCGCTCGAGCAGATCGCGCCGACCGGCTACCCGCTCGATCGCCTGCGCAGCAAGAGCTGGGACGAGTTCGCGGCGCCCGGTGCACCGCAGATGGACTTCATCTTCACCGTGTGCGACGACGCCGCCGGCGAATCGTGCCCGTTCTGGCCCGGCCACCCGATCACCGCGCACTGGAGCGTGGAAGATCCCGCTGTTGTACAGGGCACCGAGGAGCACCGGCGCGCCGCCTACCACCAGGCATTCCACCAGATCCGCGCGCGCATGAGCATCTTCGTGGCGCTGCCGCTGCACATGCTGGAAAAGAATGCCATCCACCAGGAACTGGCGGCGATTGGCCGGGCGGCCTGAACATCCGGGGCCAGCGCATCTCAGACTAGATTAACTGCCAGCACAAAGGAAATCTTGCCGACGTCGGCGCCCTTCTTCTCGACGCTGACCGAACGCAGGACGGGCATCACGAGCGAGGTACCAGGCTCATAGACCTCGCCGTGGTGGAGCAGGTAGCGCAAATCCGTTTCCGCTACCTGGAAGGGTTCCACCGAATAAGGCATGTCGGCCACAACACAACCCGCCGACACCAGTTTTTGCATCACACGCCGGCACGCCTCATCCACCGGCGCGTCCGTTACCGCCACATCAAGTACCGTTGTTCTCATATTCGACCTCCTCAGCGAGCGCCCGGGCGCGACCACGTTGCGTGGATAGTTCGCGCCTGAAGGGATCTTCCGAATGGCTAAGTGCTCCGTTGACCGGTGCTGCTAGCGTTATCAGTGCTGCGTCTGGAGCATTACTTGGAGGATTCGGAGTATGACGGATTTATGACAAATAGTAAATATTTCCTTACATCATGAAGGGTTATTTTCGTACTGGCCGGTACATGATCCGGGCCCGAATCAAAGCCAGCCTGCCTTCTTGAATCGCCGGTACAGGTAGCCGCACACGGCCGCTATCGTACACAGTGCGAACGGATAGCCGTATTTCCACTTCAGCTCCGGCATGTATTCGAAGTTCATGCCCCAGATGCCTGCAAACGCGGTGAATACCGCGAAGATCGCCGCATACGAGGCCAGCTTCTTGCTGATGTCGTTTTCCTCGATCGCCACCATCGACAGCGTGACCTGGATCGCCGTATTGATCGTGTCGCGCACCGCGTCGAGCCGGCCGGCGATGCGGAACAGGTGGTCGTGCACGTCGCGGAAGTAATCCTGGGTTTCCGCCACCACGGCGGGCACCCGGCCGCCGTGCAGGCGCCCCATCGCGTCCATCAGCGGCATCACCGCGTGGCGCAACACCAGCGCCTTGCGTTTCAGCGCATACAGGCGTTCCACGTTGGCGCGCTGTTCGTCCTTCTGGCTGAAGATGTGGTCCTCGATCGATTCGAGTTCCGATTCCAGCATGTCGACGATGGGGAAATAACGGTCGACCACGGCGTCCACCAGTGCATACAGCACGAAGCCTGCGCCCTTGCCCAGCTGGTGCGGTTCCCGTTCGGCGCGGGCGCGCACGCCGAGGAAATCTTGGGGCGAATCGCGCCGCACCGACAGCACATAGTTCGTCCCCGCGAACACGGCCAGCTGGCCGACCTTCAGCTGGTCCCCTTGCATTTCCACGATGTGCACGACGACGAAGATGTTGTTGCCGTACTCCTCCATCTTGGGCCGCTGGTGGCCGCGGGCCGCATCCTCGATGGCCAGTTCGTGCAGGCTGAATTCGTCCTGCATGAGGGCGATTTCATCCACGTCCGGGTCGCGCAGCGCGACCCACACGAACGTCTCGGGTTCCTTGAGGTATTCACTGATGTCCACGACGGGGACATCGAGCAGTTTCTTGCCTTCCTGGTAGGCGACGCAGTTGATCAGCATGTTGACTTGCAGTGTAGGTGACGCAAATGCATGAGCTTACAGCATTGTCGATGTTGCAAAAATACGTCAGGCGATGCAAGCAAACCACAACGACATTGGAAGCGCTACCAAATTTCATGTTTGCGCTATTCATTTATATCAGCCGCTTCACTATGATGGCCGCCTTTATCAGGCTTGCTGATACCATTTTGCATATCAGTGATGGCATAAAAGTTATTGGATTACGGGTAGGCTAAGGGCTAGATTCGCATTCAAGGGCAGCAAATATTTCAGCTGGCGCACGAACGATCACGTCCGTGATTGATGATTGCGCATATCATTTAGCGCTACCGAGTGAGACCACGAAGCTTGTACGTTGCTGTTGTTTCTTCCAGTAATACATTGATCCAGTAAAAAAACACGCGGCACGGGTCGAACCCGGCCGACCAAGGCCTCGAGCCAACAATAACGGAGACATGGATGAACAAAAAGTATGCAGGCGCGCCGCTGCGCCGGATGGGCCGCGGGCGCGATGCGCTCGTGATGAGCATGATGTCGGCACTCGTCGGCGGTGCCTGTGCGCAGGCGCAGACCGATGTGCCCCCGGGGCCCGTCCCTGCCGCGACAAGCACCGGCACCGCGGCCCAGGGATCCCCAGTGCTGCCCACGGTGACCGTCAGCGGCTTTCGCAGCTCGCTCGGCCTGTCGGCTGCGGAAAAGCGCGACAACATCGGCCTGTCCGATACCGTGTTCTCGGAGGACATGGGCAAGTTCCCCGACCCGAACATCGCCGATGCGCTGTCGCGCGTGCCGGGCGTGCAGGTGACCCGCGCCTCGATCGACGGCGAAGGCATGAACATCTCGATCCGCGGCATGGGCCCGGCCTTCACGCGCGTGCTGCTGAACGGCGCACCGATGGCGTCCGCGTCGGCCGGCAGCTGGGGCGGCAACATCAGCGCCAACCGCGAAGTGGACATGGACTTCCTGCCGTCCGAACTGTTCCGCAGCGCCAGCGTGTACAAGAGCCAGCAGGCCAGCGTGATCGAGGGCGGCATTGCCGGCACCGTCAACATGCGCAGCGTGCGCCCGTTCGACAAGCAAGGCCTGCGCTCGGCCTTCACGCTGTCCGGCAACTACCGCGACCGCGACGGCAAATGGGGCAACACGGGATCGGGCCTGATCAGCAACACATGGAACAGCAGCACCTTCGGCCGCTTCGGCATCCTCGGCGGCGTGGCGTGGGGGAACACGAAGTACAAGACCGACGCCTTCCAGACCGTGGACATGCGCAACCTGCAACTGAAATCGTTCCAGGCCAACGCGGCGGACAAGCCGAACAGCACCGGCGGCGGCTCGCAGTCGACACCGGATACCGTGCCCTCCGGCCTGCCGCTGGCCTCCCTGCCCTCGTATGCGCAATCGGTGCTCGTGCCCGGCAAGCAGATCGATCGCAACATGCTGCTGGCGCTGAACCCCGGCGCGACGATCCAGCAGATCGACAACGGCCTGATGGGCCGCCTGGGCCGCCACATCATCTACCAGGGCGAACGCAAGCGCGCCGGTGAAGTGATCAGCGTGCAGTGGCAGCCGAACGACCAGTGGGACATCTACCTGGACACGCTGTTCGCGCAAAAGGAAAACAGCATGCTGTCCGAAGGCATGAACGTGGGCACGCGCGCCAACACGCCGATCCCCATCGGCCTCGAATTCGACCGCAGCGACTGCACCATCGGCTGCGTGATCACCAAGGGCACGTTCGCCAACACATTCTGGTCGCTGGAATTCCGGCCGATGCAGGAGAAGACCGTGTTCCGCAGCTTCAACCCGGGCTTCGAATGGCGCCCGGCGGACAAGTGGACGGTCGACGGCCACGTGAACTACACGAAAAGCACCTTCTGGCGCGACATGCCGACCGTGCTGCTGGCCACCCGGTCCGCGAACTCGGTCATCGACTACGACAACACCACGCCGGGACAGACGCCCACCTACACGGGCAACCTGGACGTCAACGACCCGGCCAACTTCGGCTGGTACCAGGCCGGCCAGAACCTGTCCGGGCTGCGCATGGACCTGTACGAGCGCACCAACACCACCAAGGGTTCGCGCCTGAACGTGGCCTGGGGCGACAGCGACCTGTCGCTGAAAGTGGGCGCGGCGTGGGATGACATCGAACGGCGCTACCGCGGCTACAGCACGGCCGATGCGTGGATGAACGTCGCCTGCGGCAACAACGTCAACGCTCGGCTGTTCGGGCCGAACCCGCAGCTGCGCTCGCCCGGCTGCGACGGGCGCAGCACGCCGGGCCCGATCGCCGATGCCGCCACCGCCTATCCCGGCTACGGCACCGGCTACACGGCCGGCGGCGCGCCGCTGGCGTACCTGGGCTCCGTGGTGCCGAATGCCGCGGTACCGAACTACGCGTACTCCAGCAACCACGGCTTCATCACCGTCGACTGGCCGAAGTTCGCGAAGGATACGGATTACCAGTACTTCCGCGACAATATCTACAACGGCTTCAACAGCGGCAGCGGTGGCTACATCCGCGAAGTGGTGTCGTCCGCCTATGCGGAAATCAATGGCCGCGCCGAGGTCTTCGGCCGCACGCTGCGCTACAACGCCGGCCTGCGCCATGCGCGCACGAAGCAGACGATCGGCGACCTGTCGTCCGTGGCCGATCCGCGCAATGCCGGGCTGCAGGCCGGCGGGCTGTATCCGAACATCTCGTCATGGGCCTACGAGACGGTTCACTACAGCAATACCCTGCCGTCGATGACGCTGGCCTACAACATCACGCCCGACACGATCTTCCGGCTGTCCGGCTCGAAATCGCTGACGCGCGCCAACCCGGCCGACCTGCGCCAGACCCGCCTGTCCATCGGCGATCAGGGCGCCCGGCAGGGCAACCTCACGAACCCGAACCTCAAGCCCTTCGCCGCCAACAACTACGATGCCGGCATCGAGTACTACTTCAGCCGCGAAGCCTATGTGGCGGGCAGTGTGTTCGCCAAGGACATCACCAGCCGCCCCGGCCTGCGCGTGCTGCAGTACACGCTGGCCGAACTCGATGCGCTGTATGGCGAGATCGGCCTCACCGATGCGCAGCAGGTCGCCGTTGCCGCCAGCGGCGGCCGGGCCAACCACCTGGTCGAGATCACCGCGCCGTACAACATCGACACCAAGCTGAAGGTGCGCGGCGTGGAACTGACGTGGCAGCAGCCGCTCGACATGCTGCCCGTGAAGGGCTTCGGCTTCACCGGCAACTTCACGTACACGAAGCAGACCGACGAAGCGGCCAACGCGCCACCCGTGGCCGGCGTGCCGCCCCGCACCAACAACTTCACGCTGTACTACGAGCGCAACGGCCTGTCGGCCCGCGTGTCGCGCCAGTACACTGCGTCGCACGTGGTCAATACCAGCACAGGCCTGTCGGTGCCGGGCGGCGCCTATGCGTACACGACGGAACGCAAGCAGGTCGACCTGTCGCTGAGCATGAACCTGAAGCGCATGTTCAATTTCGCGTACAACACCGACCTCACGCTGTCGGCCTGGAACCTGAACAACGCGATCAGCCAGACCTACACGCAGTTCGGCAACGCGATCTACGACGAGTACAAGCCGGGCCGCAGTTACACGATGTCGCTGCGCACGGCGTTCTGATGGGCTGAGTTCAGTCGTCACGTTTCATGGTCTCGCTCCGGCGAGTTGGCGGCCCTGCTTGCGCAGGGTCGCGTTTTTTTGTTTTTCCTTCCAGGCTCTTTCATGCGACAGCCAACAGCTTTGCTTGCAGCACTTCTCCTCACCACCGCCGCGCAGGCTGCGGACAACCCGGCCGCCAGCGCGCGCTTCGAGCGTTTCAGCTACGCCGGCAAGGCGCCCGAACGGACGACAGCGCGGGCGGGCGAATACGCGAACCCGGTCCTCGCCGGCTACTATCCCGATCCGTCGATTGCCCGCAAGGGCGACGACTATTATGTGGTTGCCTCCTCGTTCACGAACTTCCCCGGCCTGCCGATCATGCACTCGAAGGACCTCGTCACGTGGACGCAGGTCGGCAACGCGCTGGACCGTCCCGGGCAGATCGACTTCACCGGCGTACGCGGCTCGCAGGGCATCTTCGCGCCGGACATCTCGTACCACGACGGCCGCTTCTACATCATCACGACCTGCGCCAGTTGCCCCGGCGGCGTGGGGAACTTCATCGTCACGGCCACCAACCCGGCCGGCCCGTGGTCCGATCCCATTACCGTGCAAGGGCTGAACGGCATCGATCCGTCGATCTTCCGCGATGGCGAGAAAATGTACGTGGTCCACAACGATGCGCCCGAAGGCACGCCCCGCTACGACGGCCACCGCGCCATATGGATCACGCAGCTCGATCCGGTGTCGCTGCAGCGCATCGGCACGCCGAAGGTGCTGGTCGATGGCGGCGTCGATCCGTCGAAGAAGCCGATCTGGATCGAGGCGCCGCACATCTTCAAGAAGGATGGCTGGTATTACCTCATCTGCGCGGAAGGCGGCACCGCCGACAACCACTCGGAAGTGGTGTTCCGCTCGAAAGACGTGATGGGGCCCTACGTGCCGGGCCCCGTCAATCCGATCCTCACGCAGCGCGACCTCGATCCGCAACGCCCGAACCCCGTGACGACGGCCGGCCACGCCAAGTTCGTGCAAACGCAGAACGGCGAATGGTGGGCCGTGTTCCTGGCCACGCGCCCCTACCCCGGCAACTTCTACAATATCGGCCGCGACACCTTCCTGCTGCCGGTGACGTGGAAGGATGGCTGGCCGATGATCCTCGAACAGGGCAAGACGGTTCCCTATACCCACCGCAAGCCCGACCTGCCCGCGCAGCCCGCGCCGGCAATACCGATGAATGGCGACTTCTCCTATGTCGACGAGTTCGATGCCCCGCTGGCGCCGGCCTGGATGGGCATCCGTACGCCACGCGAGCGTGTGTATGACTTGAAGAAAGGCGCACTGGTGCTGCATGCGGGCCGGCCGCTGGGCGACCTGGCCGGCGTGCCGGGCTTCGTCGGCCGCCGCCAGCAGCACCACGATGCGAGCGTGTCGACGGTCGTCGACTACACGCCCCGGCGCGATGGCGACCGTGCCGGCCTGCTGGCGATGCAGAACGATGGCGCCTGGATGTTCCTCGGCATCGCATGGGTGGACGGCAAGCGCGTCGTGGCGCTGGTCAAGTCCGAGGGCGGCAAGGAGACCCTGCTCGCGACGGCGCCCGCACCGGCGCCGAAAGGAAACGTCGAGCTGGCCATGCACATGCGCGGCGGCCAGTCGGACTACCGTTACCGCAGCGGCGGACAATGGAAGACCTTGAAGACGGGCGTGGACGTGACGTTCCTGTCCACGCAGAAGGCCAAGGGCTTCGTCGGCGTCGTGATCGGCCCTTACGTGCAGTCGCATAACCCCCAATAAAAAGGAGACACCATGAAATCATCCACGAAACATCCAGGAAGCCGGGCAATGCGCCTGGCCGTTACGGCGCTGTGCGCCGCCGCACTGGCCGCGCCGGCAGCCGCGCAGGTGAAGATGGGCAAGGCGCCCGGATCGAACCCGATCATCCGCGACAAGTTCACGGCCGATCCCGCGCCGCTCGTCGTCGGCGACACGCTGTACCTGTACGTGGGCCACGACCAGGCGCAGCGCGACGAGATGTTCAATATGCGCGAATGGCTCGTCTATTCGACGAAGGACATGAAGACGTGGCAGGACCACGGCCCGATCATGCACGTGAAGGATTTCAAGTGGGCCAAGGCGGACGCCTGGGCATCGCAAACGATCGAGAAGAACGGCAAGTTCTATTTTTACGCTGCCGTCGAGCATGACGCCACGCACCCCGGCAAGGCCATCGCCGTGGCGGTGTCCGACAAGCCGACCGGCCCGTTCCGCGATGCGCGCGGTTCGGCGCTCGTCACCAACGCCATGACGCCGAAAGGCACGCACAGCTGGGAAGACATCGATCCGACCGTGTTCACGGACGACGACGGCACCACGTGGCTGGCCTGGGGCAACCGCCAGTGCTACATCGCGAAGCTGAAACCCAACATGACGGAGATCGACGGCCCGATCCGCGAGATCACGCCGCCCCACTTCGAGGAAGGCCCGTGGCTGCACAAGCGCGGCAAGCTGTACTACCTCACCTACGCCTCGCTGGACCGCACCACCCAGCGCGACGAACACGTGTCGTATTCGACGGCGCCGAGCATACAGGGCCCGTGGACACATCGCGGCCTGCTCACGGGTTCGGGCAAGTACAGCTTCACGATCCACCCGGGCATCGTGCAGTTCAAGGACAACTGGTACCTGTTCCTGCACAACGCCACGCTGGCAGTGGGCGACATGAACGGCGCGATCGGCCGCCGCGCCGTGACCGTCGAGCACCTGCAATACAACGCGGATGGCACGATGAAACCGGTGGTACAGACCGAGGCCGGGGTGACGGTGCCGCCACCCCGCTGACGCTTTTACCCGGCCTAGCGGTTCTCCACGCTGGCGACCAGGCCAGGCCGGCCATTGCGGTCGAACGCGGCAACCTTGATGACACCGCGTTCCGCGATCGGCCCGCTCACCAGCGGGCTGGCCGCGGTGGGCGCGCTGCCATCGCTCGTGTAGCGCAGCGCCAGGCCGGGCAGCACATGGTTGGCCAGTACTTTTCCGCCTTCGACCAGCAGGCCGGGCGGCGCGATGCGGTAATCGACGCCAGCCCGTTCCAGGTCGAGGCGCGGCAGCACGCGCTGCCCCAGCGCGTTGACGAAACCGGACCACGCAGTGCGGTGCAGCGCGGCCGCCTTGCCCGAGTCGGCCTCGGTGGCCCAGGCCGGGTCCGGCGCCCATGCCCGCTCGGCCACTGCCAGCAGCCGCGGCATCACGAGGTAGTCGATGCGTTGGGCGTCGCGCACCGTTTCCGTGAACAGCGTGGCTTCCAGCCCACGGATGCGGCGCTTGCCGTAGTCCGTCAGGCCATCCTTGCCGATGCGCGCCTTGTCGGTGGCATTCTTCAGGTAGTCGAACGGGATGAAGTCGTACACGTCGTCCAGCTCCACGTACGCGCCCCAGTTGACGCCCGGTTCGTCGGGATTCTGGTTGTGCGCCATGTCCATGTACATTTTCGTGACCGGCGCGAGCACGATGTCGTAGCCCGCGTTGGCCAGGCGATAGGCCAGGTCCTCGGCGCCGACCGTGTTGTTCCACACGTAAGCGGAGAAGCCGCGCTGCGTGAAGCGCGGATTCGGGATCAGCTTGTGGCGCCCGTGCAGCAGCGTCTTGCGCGAAGCCATTTCTTCCCAGCCGGATGCGAACAGGCCGTGCTTCTTCACGATCGCATCGACGCGGTCATAGAAGTAATCCCACAGGTCGGCGGTGGTTTCCAGCTTTTCCTTGCGCATGCGCGCATGGCTCGCGGGTGACTTCTCCCACGCGCCATCCGGCAGCTCGTCGCCGCCCATGTGAATCGTGCGCATCGGCACGCCGGCGGCCTTGTGCAGCTTCACGACCTCCGCCACGACGTGATCGATGAAGGTGAAACTCGATTCGAGCCCGGGGTTGACGACGTGGTCGTTGAACATCTGCGGCGATTTATAGACGGACCGGTCGTCGAAGTCGTTCAGCAGATATTTCGCGGCATCCTTGCTGCCCGCCGCCTTGAGCCGGTGGTAACGCGCCTCCATCGCCTGCACGGCGGCGCGCGCATGGCCGGGCATTTCGATTTCCGGGATCACTTCGATATGACGGGCCGCCGCATAGCGCAGGATCTCGATGTAGTCGGTCCGGCTGTAATGGCCGGTGCCGGATGCATTCTTTGGATCGGGGCCGGACCCGTAGGCCGGCTGCAGCCGCACGCCCGGCTTCGCGCTGTGGCCGCGCACGGCCCCGATCGACGTCAGCTCCGGCAGGCCGGCAATTTCCAGACGCCAGCCTTCGTCGTCCGTCAGGTGGAAGTGGAACTTGTTGAGCTTGTGGCGTGCCATCAGGTCCAGCCACTTGAAGACAGTGTCCTTGCCGTGGAAATTGCGCGCCACGTCGAGCTGGAAGCCCCGATAGCCGAAGCGCGGCGCATCGACGATCGTCAACACCGGCAACGCCGGTTCGGTGGTGCCCGGCAGCGGCATCAGGTCGCGCAGCGTCTGCAGGCCATAGAACACGCCGGCCGCGCTGTTGCCCGTGATGGCGATGCCGTCGTTCGCATCGATGGTGAGGCGGTAGGCTTCGGGCGACGATTGCCCCGCCACCGTGCCAACCGCAAGCTTCACGGCGGCGCCGCCGGCGCCAAACAGCGTGCGCGCCAGTGCCGCTTCGGTGGCCAGCGCCGCGGGTGCGCTCACCGTTGCGCTGCCGGCCAGCCGCAGCGTGCCCGTGCCGGCCTGCAGTTGCAGCGGCGTGGGCAGCACGGGCGGAATCGCGGCCGGGGGCATCACGTCCGCGCGGGCATTGCGCCGATACGTGTCGGCCGGCGTCACGAGCGCCTTCAGGCCGTTGTCGCCCGTGTCCACCTGTTCGGGCCGCGTGACCGGCATCAGCGCGTAATCGGGAATGGCGACGCCCGTGTCGGGCGCCGCGTCGTAGACGAGGTAAGGCCCCGTGGGCGCCTTGTCCAGCTTGACGATGCGGTAGGGATACAGCAGGCTCACTTCGAGCGACTGCCCCGGCGCCAGTCCCTTGAAACCGTCCGCCGGGCGAAGCCGGAAGAACGGGCCCGCCACCTGCTCCAACACGAGGCCACTGCCCACGGCGCCCGTCTGCAGCTCATCCATGCTGTTGAAATACAGCGACCAACCTTGCGCCGGCAATGGCTGGCCGTCGTTGTTCCTGACGATGAGGCGCGCCTGCGTGCGGCCTTTCGGTGCGGCTGCGTCGAACACGTTGCGCTGCAATTCCCAGCGCAATTGCAGCCGGGCGCCGCTGGCCGCACCGTCCGGCGCCTTCGCCATGGTTTGCTGGCCGGCCTGCGTTGCCATGGCCGGCGTTGTCGCCGCTGCCAGCAAGGCCAGCACCAGCGCCGGCAGCAGCGGCGCGCCCAGTGCGCGGCCCCAGGCGTTCGTTCGATGTCCCAAGCATGTCTCCCTGTTCATGATTTTTCAGTGACCTGTCCGGCGCCAGCTGCGCAGCTTGTGGCCGCTCGCTGCATACCACAGGATCATCAGGTAGCACGGCAGCAGCAGCCAGTAGGCGTCCCGCGCGGACGCCAGGTCCGACAGGTGGCCGTACAGCAGCGGCAGCACCGCGCCACCGCAGATCGCCATGATCAGCACGGCCGAGCCGCTGGCCGTGTAGCGCCCCAGCCCCTGCAGGGCCAGCGGCCAGATGGCCGGCCACACGAGCGCATTGGCAAGACCCAGCAGTGCCAGGCACATGACGGTATCGGGCACCGGTGCGATCCCCGTCCAGCCCACCAAGGCCGTCGAGATGCCGGTCGACTGCATGGACCCGGTGACGACACCGATGGTGAACACGATGCCGGCCACGGCCGACAGCAGCAATGCGCGGTGCTGCGACAGGTAGCGCGGGATCGCCACCACGCCGACCAGGTAGCCGAGCACCATGCAGACCATCGTGTACGACGTGAGCATGCCGAAGTTGGCGACGTTCAGTTCATGGCCATACAGGCCGATGGTGTCGGCGGCGATGACTTCCACGCCCACGTAGGCGAACAGCGCCAGCGCCCCCAGTACCAGTTGCGGGAACTGCAGCACGCCCGTCCGCTCGACCTGCGCACCGGGTTCGTCGACTTCGGGCGGGATGTCGCGCAGGCTGGAAAAATGGATGAACACCATGATCGCGAACAGCACGCCGGCCATGCAGCCATACGGGAACGCGAGCCGCTGCGCCAGCACGGCGCGCGTGGCGGCATCGAGCGACGACAGCGCGGCGTGCGAAAAATTGTCGATATCGGCCAGCATCAGCGACGTGAAGATCAGCGGCACGACAACGCCGGCGCCCTTGTTGAACAGGCCCATGATGCTGATGCGCATGGCGGCGCTTTCACGCGGGCCGAGGCAGACGATGTAGGGGTTGATCGCCGTCTGCATCAAGGTCATGCCGGTGGCCAGCGTGAACAGCGCGGCCAGGAACAGTTCATAGCGGGAGCTGTAGGCGGCCGGAATGAACAGCAGCGCGCCAAGGCCCATGATGCCCAGGCCGATCGTCATGCCGTTCTTGTAGCCGGTGCGGCGCAGCACCGCCGCCGATGGCAGCGCCATCACCGTGTAGGCGATGTAGAACGCGAACGTCACCCACAGCGCCTGGAAGTTGTTCAAGCCGCAAACGATCTTCAGGAACGGCACCAGCGACCCGTTCAGCCACGTGACGAAGCCGAGGATGAAAAACAGCAGGCCGACGAACAGCATGCCGACCACCACTTCGCGCGAGCCATTGCCCGCGCGCCCTGCCCTTTCGCTGGCGCTCATTTCCATGCGGCGCTACTCGTGGACGTGATGGCGCGGGCTGGTGCGGCGAATGTGGCCGGTCGGGCGGCGGTGGGCTGGAGCATGCGATCCCCTTGGTAGCGTTTATTGTCCGTAAGGCATGCTAGCAGTAGTACCGCTTAAAGACCAGTGGCAAGTGGTATTGCCGCAGCCGCCCCGGTTTTCGCTTCGCTGGACAGTTTGCCAAGGCTTGAACGCAACACCCATGCAGTGAAACGCACCGTCGACGGCATGAATACCGGTAGACTTCGGCATTGCCCTAAATCATCTTTTCAATCCTCGATATGATTTCCCGCACTTCCATTGGTACCCGCCTCACGCTTGCCTTCGGCATTATCGTCATGATCCTGTGCGGCATCACGCTGTTGAGCATTTCACGGCAAGCGTCGCTGTATGACGATGTCGACCTCGTGGTGCGCGACCGCTATTCGAAAGTGGTATTGGGCACCCGGGCGCTGGACGGCATCCAGGATGCGGCCACGACGATGCGCGGCCTGGTGATTGCCGAGGATCCCGCGCAAGTGCAGGCCGAACGCGCGCGCCTGAAAGCGCGCGATACCGAAGCGCTGGCGACGCTGCGCGAATTCGAAGGCCGCATCACGACGGACAAGGGGCGCGCCGGCATGAAGGCCGTGATGGCCGCGCGTGAACGCTACGAGGCCGACCAGGCACGCTTTCTCGCCCTTCTCTCGGCCGGGAACAAGCCCGAAGCGACACGCCTGCTGCTGGGCCCCCTGTCCACGAGCCACGCGGCCTACATGGAGCTGGTGCAGAACATGAATCGCCTGGGTGGCGAGCTGATGGAAAAAAGCGCCGTGCAGGCGGGACAGACCTATGCCAGCGGTCGCACGCTGACGCTGGTGCTGGCCGGTGCCGGCCTGGCGCTGGCCGTCGCAATGGCTTACTGGCTGCGCCGCAGTATCACGCTGCCGCTGCGCGAAGCCGTCGACATCGCCAACACGATCGCCGCCGGCAACCTCTCCCGCCGTATCGTCGCCACGACGGACGACGAAACGGGCCAGTTGCTGCGCGCCCTGGCCACCATGAGCGACAGCCTGAGCGGCATCGTGCGCGACGTGCGCGCCAATGCCGACGCCATTTCCGGCTCGGCCGGCGAGATCGCCCACAGTTCGCTGGACCTTTCCAGCCGCACCGAGGAGCAGGCCAGCTCGCTGGAAGAAACGGCGTCGTCGATGGAGGAATTGACCAGCACCGTGCGCCAGAGTGCGGACAACGCGCAGGAAGCAAGCCGCATCGCCCGCGCGGCGGCCGACGTGGCGGCACGCGGCAGCGCCGAGGTGGCGCAGGTGGTCGAGCGCATGGGCGACATCAGCGAATCGTCGCGGCGCATCGGCGACATCACGGGTGTCATCGACGGCATCGCCTTCCAGACCAACATCCTGGCGCTCAATGCCGCCGTGGAAGCGGCCCGTGCAGGCGAACAGGGCCCTGGCTTTGCGGTGGTGGCGAGCGAAGTGCGCAACTTGGCACAGCGTTCCGCCGCCGCTGCAAAGGAAATCAAGGCCCTGATCGAGGAATCGGCCGGCAAGGTGGCTGCCGGCAACCGGTATGCGGGCGAAGCCGGCCGCACGATGACGGCCGTGCTGGCCGAGATCGAACGGGTCTCCACGCTGATGATTGAAATCGGCAATACCAGCCGCGAACAAAGCGATGGCATCGACCAGGTCAACCAGGCCGTGATCGCGATGGACCAGGTGACGCAGCAGAACGCCGCGCTGGTCGAACAGGCCGCACGGAGCGCCGAAGCGATGCAGGGGCGAACGCAGGATCTGCTGGCGGCCGTTGGGCGGTTCTCGATGGAACGCGCCTGACTGTCGATGCTTGCCGGTCGAACCGGCAGCACAAAGCACGCCTGCCATTGCTGAATGGACAGTGAATCGTGTCGATCCGAGCTATCGTGGCCTTACCCATGGCTGGACGGCAAGCAGCCTCGCGCCAGCAACGGCTGCCGGGACATAAAGCCGTTTGCGGCGATCAGTCATTCCAGGCGATGAGGCGCCGTCGGTGTTTCTCGCAACGCCGCCCTGGCCACTGACTGCCGCCATTTCCTATCGATATAAAAGCGACTTTGGATCATTGCCCGGTGATCCGAATCGATCCCGGTCGACCTTCGTGAAACGCCATTACGGATATTTCTGGCGAAAACCAGGCGATCGATGCACGCACGCCACACGACGCCGATCTTAGCATTTTCGTAATATTATCATTATAATGTTCAGTCCGAAGCCGGCTGAGCACGATCATCCGAGCTGCGGAAACCTGACTGTTGAACCTCTGCACCGGCATGTGGTGAGACTTATGCGCGCCGCACTCGAGTTGTTGAACAAAATGCGCAAGCACAACCGCCTGCTGCGCCTGAATTCCTCTGACGATGACGGACCCGCAATTGTGATAGCCACGAGAGCAAAAAATGGATATCGAAGAAGTAACCAAATTCGTGGGACTCCCTGCACAAAGCAAGGATTTTGATCGATATCTATCTGCGCATGGACTTGCCCACCGCCCCGTCTTTAAAGGAACGCCAGTCGATCGAATCAGTGTCAAGGCCGCTGGTATTTCGCTGGTTTTCGACACCGCTATTCGCTACGAAAAGATGCATGGCCCACTGCGCGAAGGTGGATCAATGATATTTTCTACGGCACAGATTTACAGCGACGCAAATAACAGCGGGTTTGAAGAGTATCGCGGCACTCTGCCTTATGGCCTGACATTCAAGCTTGCTTTGACAGATACAATCGGAATTCTTGGCACGCCAACGGTAAGTCACACCTTCGACGAAGAGCACAGTTACGTTTGGTACAATTTTCGCGGTAACACAATTGGCATCACGTTTCTATCAGACGAGCAAGGTATTTCATGGTTGGAGATCACGAGGGCAGCGAAGGAACCTCCGGTGCAAGTTGACTGGGATTGATGCGAACCGAATGAAAAGGATACAACCATGAGTAAAAATATTGTCCCCAGCGCCAACCTCCTCCTTTCGCACCTTGGTCTACCGCTGGAAACGCTTGACCAGTCTGTTTTCGCATACGCGGACTCACCGGATTTCGAGTTGCCGGATCACTCACCGATCGGAGGAGCATTTTTCAAGGATCATGGATTATCCATTACCTTCTGCGCACCGGACTTCTATCATGTGAACGATGCTCTGACCAATCATCCTGCCATCATTACCAATGTGCAGTTCTATTCCGGCGAGAGTTATTACAATCACGCCAGGTATGAAGGTGAACTACCGTTCGGCTTGTCTTTTGATGACGACCGTGCAGCCGTCATCGACAAGCTCGGTCAGGGCGCCTGGCGGTTTCCGCTGGTCGCACCGTTCAAGCTCGAACGATTCGACCTGCCGGATCGCTGGATTCTTGTGAAGTATGCCGACGATGGCTCCGGTATCAGCATGATCCAGATCGGGCTGAAGCCTAAGAAGTCAGATGCAACCGTCTTGCCGAAGATCCTGCAACCCGACATCCATGCGTTGCAATCGATGCTGACAAGAAGTTGGGACATCGTGAGCGAAGATGACCGATTCGAGGGCATCGATTTGTCAGGCTTCTGCGAGCCTGCCGCTGAAGAAGATTGCCCAGATGAGATCGACGCGTTACCGACGCACGGGGTCGAACTGTACTTCCGTCAGTCCAAGGAAACCATCGATGCGAAATCGGTGCTGTCAGGCGCGCGGTACATTCGCAAAGGCCTGAACTGGTCTTCCGGTTTTGATGGGGATCTTCCGATGGGGATAGGCTTCGACGACACCCCGGAACAATTCCTGGCAAAGGTAGGTTGCTATCCGGTGACCGGAAAAGCGAATGTTCTGACTGGGTACTATGTTTGGCGGCTTCCCGAACACCTTCTTCACATCGGCTACAGCGTCATGGAGCAACGTATCAACCGCATTTATATAGCTGCCCACTCCTACTACTCTCCGTCATTATTGGAGTCGCCGCTCCTCGAGTTGCCGACGTGATCGAAATACAGAAAAGCGGAAATTCAGAGACACTTGCTCATTAGCTGCCGTTCCAAACCACTCCTCCGAAGCAATGAGAATTCATAGATCCGGTGAAGATGATAAAAAGTATCCATGAATATTGAAGAAGTTATCAGGTTTCTTGGGCTGCCGGCCCAAAGCAGAGAATTCGACGAATATCTTACTGCGCATGGCATCTCACATAGACCAGAATTCAAAGAAACGCCGGTTGACGACATCAACATTGAAGCGGCAGGTCTTTCGCTGGTTTTCGACAGTGCCAATATTTACGAGAGTATGTATGGCACTCTGCAAGAACAAGGATCAATGATCTTTTCATCATTACAGGTTTATAGCGCCGCCAACGATAGTGGATTTCAACAATACGGTGGGCCGCTGCCTTATGGTCTTTCGTTTGAATCCACCCCCATGGAAGCAATGACTATCTTCGGCACACCGACAGTGAAATATACTTTCAGCGAAGAGCCTTCGTATGTTTGGCATGATTACAATGGCAATACCATTGGAGTTACCTTCTTAGGGGAAGAGAAAGGTATTTCATGGCTGGAATTGTCGAGAGCCGAGAAAGAACCACCAGAACAGATGGATTTCGATTAATTTGCGTTGCGCATTCAATTACGCAAGAATGAGACAAAGCAGACCTTGAATGACCGACATGACCGGTTTAAGCTCGAAGAGTGCAACTGAAACTGGAACTGGATCGTCGGCGCTGTCAGTCAGACATCCGCGTCAAGTCAGTCCAGAAAGGTAGACCATGACGATCGATAAAATAACAAAATTCCTGGGCCTGCCCGCCCAGAATATCGAATTTGACAAATATCTCGCCACGCACGGCATTTCACATCGCCCCGTCTTCCGGGAAACGCCTGTCGATCGAATCAGCCTCGAGAGCTCGGGCCTCTCGCTGGTTTTCGACACCGCCGGGCTGTATGAGGAAATGTATGGACCGCTTTCGGAGAAGGGGTCGATGATATTTTCAGAACTGCAGATCTATGGAGCAGTGAACGACAGTGGATTCGAACAATATCCTGGTCCGCTCCCGTATGGCCTGTCATTCAAATCCACATCCGCGGAGGCGATCAACATTTTTGGCAGCCCAACGGTAAGTCATACCTATGGCGAACAGCGCAGTCTCGTCTGGTACGATTACGATGGCAATACCATCGGCATTACATTCTTGCAGGAAGATCAGGGCATTTCCTGGCTGGGTTTATCGAAGGCCGCGAAAAAGCCACCAGAGCAGGACGACTGGGACTAACGCTGGCCCGGCAAGCTCGCACCAGGCACTTGTGGCATGTGCGCAAGCACAGTCTGGCCTCGACCGAAGGTGATCAGGCACAGCGCGATGCGGCTTGTCGGCGGTTCACGTGCGCCTCACGCCCAATCCCGAACTCCCCACCAGCGCCACCAGCGTGGCCCGCCTGCTGCTGCAAGCTCTACCCCGCGGCGGCGGCTTCTCGACCAGCGCGCGAAGTGCCCTAGGGATCACTATGGCAAACAGTATTTTTGTACCAGCATTGCGAATGCCGACGGATATCCTTGAATTGAGTTCCGTTATAAATTTTGCTTTTGCAGAATTGGGTTTTTTGACACCGTCAGTCCGGATCGATAAACAGGGTCGAGAATCTCTATCGTTAACTGATGGCTTCATCATGATCGAAGGACAACACGACAAAGATCAATGTTGGGTATCGATTGGCAGGTGCGACCCGAAATTTACCGGCGATGCCGAGTGCTGCATTCTTTGCGATGTAAAAACTCGCGGCAGCTGGCTTTTCGCCGCCGTGGTCGCATATGCTTTTTGCAAGGCATGGGGACGAACTGTTTTTAACGATGCAGGCGAGCTGGATGGACAAGAGACCTACTCTGCCGAATCATTAAAAGAGGTAATCCTCAAAGCCAACCCCACCCGCCGAGACGCTTGATGCGGCATTTTCATGCATGCATCTGCTGACCTGCCCGGGACAAAATGCCAGCTGGGCTGATTCCGAGAAATAGTCACGTTCCGGAAACGAAGCTGCGCATCGCGCCACCGGCTGGTGGCGCAGTGCGTGGGAGGCGCCGCCTCGAACTTACGCCCCGATCCTGAACTCTCCCACCAGCGCCACCAGCGTGGCCGCCTGCTGCTGCAGGCTCTCCGCCGCGGCAGCCGCTTCCTCGACCAGCGCGGCATTCTGCTGCGTCACGCCATCCATCTGGCCGACGGCCTGCGTGACCTGCCCAATGCCGGCGCTTTGCTCGATGCTGGCCGCGGCGATGCCGGCGATGATGTCGGCCACGCTGCGCACGCTCGTCACCACTTCATCCATCGTGGCGCCGGCGCCCTGCACCAATGCGCTGCCGCGTTCGACCTGGGCGACGGAATCGCCGATCAGCGCCTTGATTTCCTTGGCCGCGCTGGCCGAACGTTGCGCGAGGTTGCGCACTTCGCTCGCCACCACGGCAAAGCCGCGGCCCTGTTCGCCAGCGCGCGCCGCTTCGACCGCCGCGTTCAGCGCCAGGATATTGGTCTGGAACGCGATGCCGTCGATGACGGCGATGATGTCGACCACCTTCGTCGACGATGCGTTGATGGCGGCCATCGTCTCGACCACTTCGGCCACCACGGCGCCACCCCGTGTCGCCACGCCGGAAGCATTGGCGGCCAGCTGGCGCGCCTGCGCGGCGTTGTCAGAATTCTGCTTCACGGTGCTGGTCAGTTCTTCCATCGATGCCGCCGTTTCCTCCAGCGCGCTGGCCTGCTGCTCGGTGCGCGCCGACAGGTCGGCGTTGCCCTGGCTGATTTCACTGCTGGCAACGGCCACGCTGGCGGAACTGTCGCGCACGCGCGCCAGCACCGCCTCGATCTTCGCGACGAAGGTATTGAAGCCATTGCCGATCACGGCCAGTTCATCGTTGCCCTTTACCGCCAGGCGCTTCGTCAGGTCGGCATTGCCGCCGGCCAGTTGCGTCATCGTGCGGGCGAGTTCGCGCAGCGGCCGGGTCAGGCGGCCCAGCACGAAGACCATCACGGCGGCCGCGATGGCGGCGCACAGCACCGAGGCCATCGCCGTGTACACCATCAGTTCGTGCGCCGGCGCGGTGGCCACGCTTTTCGGGAATGCCAGGCGCACGGCCCACGGGGCCACGCCGCCGGAAATATGCAGCGGCTGCACCAGGTTGACGATGCCGTCGGCTTCGTATTCGAACGGCTGGCCGGCACGCACGGCCGCCAGGGCGGCCTGCGGCATGTCGTCGGCCTTCTTGCCGTTGCGGGCCGCGTCCGGGTGGCTGGCGTACAGGCCTTCGTTCGACACGAGCGCCAGCCTGCCCTCTTCCACCGTCTTCAGGCCGGCAAGGATATCGCCCAGCTTCGTCAGCAGGAAGTCGGCGCTGACCACGCCCCTGACCTGACCCGCGACAACGACGGGCGCCATCAGGGAGATCATCAGCACGTCCTTGCCGGCGACGGGATACGTGGTCGGTTCGGTGAGATAGCGCTTGCCGGTTTTCTTCGGCACGTCGTACCAGTCGTTGGCACCGGGCTTGTCGCTGAACGTGATCGGTTCGACGTGGACGCCGCCGTCGGCCTTGCGCGTGAAGTACGGCATGTAGCGGCCGGTCGCGTCGAAGCGGGGTTTCTGGCCCGCGAATTCGGCGTCGCGGCCATCGAGCGCGTTCGGCTCCATCGTCACGGAAACGCCCAGCAGGTCATCGGAACCGCGCAGCAAGGCCTGCGACGCCGCATCGACCTGGTCGCGCGCCAGACCCTTGTCCGCCGCCAGCGCGGCGGCCACGGTGTTGGCCAGCGTGGTCGTCGAGGAATAATTCGCTTCGATGCGGCCCGACAGCGTGGCGGCGGCCGCCTCGGCGGAAACGCGCGCGAGGCGCATGGCCGCGTCCACGGCGCTGTCGCGGTTGTGCGCGCCGGTGATGATGGCCACCAGCGCCAGGCTCACGATCACAAGCGTGGTCGCGGCGAGGCTGATGCGGGCGTTCAGGGAAAGGTTGCGAAGCAAAGTCATGCTGCTCTCCATCGATTGCTGAATCAGAAGGTGTGTCGGAAGGTGCGTCAGAACGCGCGGCTCACGCCCACGATAGCCGTGGCCTTCGCCACGTTCGCGTAGCGCAGGTTCCCGGCGCTGTCCGCAATCCCCGTCGTGTAGGTTTTATAGATACCGGTGCGCCCCCAGGCGCGCGTGACGGCCAAGGATGCGCTCCAGCCGCCACCCAGGTCCTTCGTCACGCCGGCCTTGGCGTCGCGCCAGTTCCAGATGTCGTTGCCGGCGCCGGCCACGCGGCCGTTACCCGCGTGCAGGTTCAGCGTCCAGCCGTTGCCGAGGTCGGGATTGGCGCCCACGTCGAGGTAGCCCGTGCCGCGCGAATCGGGAATGCCGAAGAACATGGCGCTGACGGTGCGGTAGTACTTTGCATAGGCCGCGCGCCACGTGAAGCCCAGCGCCAGTTCCGCATAGTCGAAACGGTCGCCGGTGGCGCTCATCCGCGCGCCCGGATAGGCGTAGCAATACGCCATCACGCTGTAGCCGATGGCGCCGGCGCTGCCGCTGTAGCCGCCATACAGGTCCCACTCCACGCGCCCGTCTTCCATGAAGCGGTCGCTGACCGTCGACGCCCACGTGCCGGCCGACCAGCCGTCCGGCCGCACGTAGTCGACGCCGGCCTGCACGGCGGGCTTGCCCCACGTCTGGCGGATGCCGCGCGAGACATATTGCGACACGACGCTCGTGGTCGCGGTCCATTGCGCCGCTTGCGCCTGCGGTTCCTTCTCTGCGTCGGTGTCGGAAGCGTGCGCGGCGCCCGCGAACACGGCAAGGCAAAGCACGGGCAGGAGCGCGATGCTCCACTGTTGGGCTTGATTCATGTGATTGTCGTCAGGTAGCGGCGAACATGCCGGGGAAAAGTACCGCGCGGCGAAAGCGCCCGGTGCGGGATGTATATCCACACGGCAATAATAAACGCGATCTGTGCCTATCGCCTTGAAACGTGCGTTTACGTCCACGCCTTTTTCGCCCAGGTGCGTCGGCGATACAACAAACCGGTCAGCGGATTGATCGGGCCTGCCCTTCTGCCCGTGCATACGGTCGGCTACACTCGGCCGTCAAATCCCCGGAGCCCCCATGACACGACGCCCCGCCCCGGCAGCACTGTTGCCATCGATCCTGCTGGCCGCGCTGGCCCTGCCAGCCGGCGCCGCCGAGCCGCGCCGGCTGGCGATGCCCGACATGCCGCTGCACGATCCGTATATCGTGGCCGACAAGGCCAGCGGCACGTATTACCTGTACACGTCGAACGTGCCGTTGGTGAGCGGCGAATGCGGCATCGGCATCATGGCCTACACGAGCCGCGACCTGAAGTCATGGATGCCGCCGAAGGTGGTGTTCAGGCTGCCCGAAGGCAGTTGGGCGAACGGCGGCGCCTGGGCACCGGAAGTGCATGCGTGGCGCGGCAAGTACTATCTTTTCACCACGCTGCATAACGAGGCGGCCACCATCGCCACGCCATCAGCGTCGGGCTGGCCGGCCTACCGGCGCGGCACCGTGATGGCGGCGGCGGACCGCCCGGAAGGGCCGTTCACCGTGGCGAACGGCGGCGAGCCCATGGCACCGGCGGACCGGATGACGCTGGACGGCACGCTGTATGTGGACCGGGCCGGCAAGCCTTCCTATGTGTATGCCCACGAGTGGATCCAGGCCGGCGACGGCACCATCGAGGCGCTGCCGCTGACCCAGGACCTTAAACCGGCCGGTCCGCCGAAACTGCTGTTCAAGGCATCGGGCGCGCCGTGGTCGAACGGGCAACGCCCGGTGGCGCCGGACGGCACGCCGGCGAAAACCAATGTCTACGTGACCGACGGGCCGCAGCTGTATCCGTCGAAGGATGGCAGCCTGCTGATGCTGTGGTCGAGCTATGACCGCAACGGCTACGTGCAGTCGGTGGCCCGCTCCGCATCCGGCGAGCTGGCCGGCCCGTGGGAACAGCTCGAACCGATCGTGCGGCGCGATTCGGGCCACGGCATGCTGTTCGACACGTTCGACGGCAAGCGCATGCTGGTGGTGCACCGGCCCTTCAAGAACGCGCGCGGCAAGCTGTACGAGGTGCGCGATGCCGGCGGGAGGCTCGAGATCCTGAACCAGCGTGTGGACCTCGATGGCGACCATGTGATGGCGCCTTCTCCGCCGGAACGGGACCACTGCAAGCCGACGCAGTAGCCCGCCGCCGGGGGAAGCGCCTAGAGCGTCAGCGGCTTGCCGTTGACGCGCACGTTCTCCAGCCGCAGGTTGCTCGCGCCCGTTGCGTCCAGCGTACCTGTCTTCAGGTCGACGTCGATATCCTTCAGCAGGATGTCGGCGATTTCCGTCTGGCCCGGATTGGGCGCGATCTTGCCGAACGTGCCGAAGCGACCCTTGATGTCGACGAGGCTGATGTTGCGCACGACCGACTTCGGCGGCGGCGCGCCCTTCAGGTTGAAGTACTGCGTCCACGGGCGGAAAGCCACGATCAGGCCGCGTTCGGAATCGAGCGTGAGGCCGCGGAAGTGGATGTTCTCGTAATGCTGTGGCGTGTCGGCGCGCAGCTTCAGCACGGCCACGTTGGAGACGCCCGGCCCCACCTTGCAGTTTTCCACAATGACATCGCGCACGATGGTGGCTTCGCTGCCCAGCGTCATCACGCCATGACCCCGGCGGAACTCGCAGTTACGCACGCGGATCTGTTCGACCGGCGGGCTGTCCTTGTCATCCATCGCGAACGGGCCCTTGGAACCCTTGGCGGCGATGCAGTCGTCCGTCACGGAGAAATAGCAGTTCTCGATGGTCACGCGCTGGCAGCTGTCCAGGTCCACGCCATCGGTGCTGGGTGCCTGCTTGTAGTCATCCGGCACCTCGAAGCGCGCGCCGCGCACCGTCACGTCCTGGCAGCGGTACAGGTGCAGGTTCCAGAACTGCGAATCCTTGAACGTGACACCTTCGACGGTCACGCCGCGCGACCGCTCGATCAGCGCCAGACGGGCGCGCGGCACGCTGATGTTGGCGAAGTTGTGCGGGTCGGGCGCGGCATTGCGCAGCTGCCAGAACCGGTCCCAGATCGGCCTTCCCGCGCCGTCGAGCGTGCCTTCGCCGGAAATCACCAGGCCGTCGCAGCCGTTCGCATTGACCAGCGCCGGGTTGAAGCTGGGCGCGAAATGCCCTTCGATGCGGGTGCGCTGCGCGGGAAAATTCGACAGCTCCGTCGAGCATTTCAGCACGGCGCCCTTGTCCAGGTGCAGGTTCACCTTCGGCTTGAGGAACAATGCGCCGCTGACGAACACGCCGGCCGGCACCACCACGGTGCCGCCGCCCTGCCCGGCCGCGTGGTCGATGGCCTTCTGGATCGCGGCCGTGTTGACGGTCCGGTCGTCGGCCACGGCGCCGAATGCGGTGATGGCGAAGCGCTGGGAATCGTCCAGCGTGGCGCAGGCCGGCAGCGCAAGGAAGGGCGTGGCCAGCAGCGACAGGGTGAAACTGCGGCGGTTGAGCGGGTGGTTGGGCATGCCGGACCTCATGGGAATGGACCGGCCATGGTAGAGCCGTACTGCCCGGCAGGCCAGCGCCGCAGGCCATTCAGTCAGGAACTTGATCCATTGCGCGATATCCGTTCGGGCATCCCTGGGCCGGCAAAAGTGATTGGCGCGCGGGGCGGGGCTGATGGCACACTCGCCGCACCATAACGATATCCTCGAGACATGCCCTACCGTACCCTCCCCGTGCTTGCCGCCCTGGTCTTCTCCACCGCCGGCGCCGCCCCCGTGTTCGACAATCCCCTGGTGACGCAGCGTGCCGATCCCCACGTGACCCTGCAGGCCGATGGCTATTACTACCTGACCGCGACGGCGCCTGAATACGACCGCATCGAGGTGCGCCGCGCGCGCGACCTGAACGGGATCGGCAAGGGCGAGAGCAAGGTCGTCTGGCGCAAGCATGCTTCCGGGGAGATGGCGGCCAGTATCTGGGCGCCCGAGATGCACCGCATCGACGGCAAGTGGTACATCTATTTCACCGCCGGCCGCTCCGATGCGCCGATGGACATCCGCCTGTATGTGCTCGAGAACGACGCCGCCAATCCGCTCGAGGGCACGTGGCGCGAGCGCGGGCAGCTCAAGACGGGCTGGGAAATGTTCGCGCTCGACGCCACCACGTTCGCCCTGGACGGCCGGCGCTACCTGCTGTGGACCCAGCGCCCGCCCAAGTCGGACAAGCACATGACGGCCGTGTACATCGCGGAAATGGATACGCCGCTGTCGATCAAGGGCCCGGCAACCCTGCTGACCACGCCCGAACATCCGTGGGAAAAGGTGAAGTTCGACGTCAACGAGGCGCCGGCCGTGCTGGTGAAGAACGGCCGCGTGTTCGTCACCTATTCGGCCAGCGCCACGGATGCGAACTATGCGCTGGGCATGGTCACGGCCGATGCCAGGGCGAACCTGCTCGATGCGAAGTCGTGGACGAAGTCGCCGAAGCCCGTCTTCGCGAGCAGCAAGGCCACCGGCCAGTATGGCCCGGGGCACAACTCGTTCACCACCACACCCGATGGCAAGACCGACATCCTCGTCTACCACGCGCGCGGCTACGAGCATATCCCCGGGGATTCGCTGCACGATCCGAACCGCCATACCCGCGCGCAGGCGATCGCATGGCGGGCGGACGGCACGCCGGACTTCGGCGAACCGGTGGCGGACAAGAAGGCGCCGGCGGTTGCCCGGCAATAGACTGCCACTATCGCTCAAGGCCGTGTTGGGGCACGCTCGCGGATCCAGTAGAAATACAGGTCGCGGGCGCCGCCGGCAACGTCCACGGTGACCCGGCGCCGCTGTTCGACGCCCCGGGACGTGGCCACCACCGTGTAGGTACCGGGCGGCACCTTCAGGAAGACCAGCGGCCCGCTGCCTTGCAGCGCGAACACCCGGCCCCGCCGGACGTCGTCGACCGTCAGTGCCACATTGGCCACCATCGCGTTTGAATCGTGCACGCCAAAGACGAGGCGCAGGTTGTAGTCGTCGCGCCGGGTGGCCAGCGCGGTGCGTTCGGCCGCGCTGGCGCCGCCGCTTGCATACGGGATCTTGCCGCTGGCGTCACCTGGCGCCCGCCCCTGTGCCGGCAGAGCGCACGCCGGCACCAGGCAAGCCAGCGCCACGCACAGGATTCGTCGGATGTGTTTCATGCAATCTCCTGGCGGTGGGAGCGGCCGCTCCACGTTCCACCAGCGCCATGGTACGCCAAAGCGTCGCGGCACTGCCGGCACAGGGCGTGTGCCGGCACCCGCGGGTCCCCGCAGCCGCGATTACCCTCTACAATCGCGCAGTCCGTCCTTCGTCCGAGCATCCATTGACCGAGCTGGCCACCGCCATGAAAACCACCCGCAAGACGCCGTCCGCCGGGGCGCTGCTCGCGGCCGCGTGCGACATCGTGGCCGGTGGCGGCGGCCTGCATGCGCTGGCGCTGCGGCCGCTGGCCCAGAAACTGGGCGTTTCCGTGACCGTGCTCGCCACGCATTTTGGCGACCGGGCCGGCGTGCTCGCGGCCATCTGTCGGGCCGCCAGCGCCAGCGACGCCGTGCCGTTCGAGCGCTGGCGCGCGACGCTGGCGGCCATGGGTGCCATGACGCCAGCGATGGCCGCCGACCTGGCCGAGGCGATGCTGGAGGAAGAAGCCACGGCGCGGCGGGCGCTCTCGATGCTGTACGTGGCCATGCTGCATGCCAGCGCCTCGGACCCGTCGCTGCGCCCGGCGTTTGCGGGCTGGGCCGGGCAACGCCGCGGCTTCTGGGATGAATTCGGCCGCAGGGCCGGCATTCCCGGGCCGATGCTGGCCTGCGGCTGGTGGCACGGCTACGCGATCGCCGAGCAGTTCTACGGGCTCGCCCTGGATGGCAACCTGCCCTACCGGATGCTGCGCCGGCTCTGCCTGCAGCGCCTGTTCGCCGGCCCGGCCGCGGGGTCGGCGGCGGCGGCGGAAGATGCGCTGTTCGTCCACGCGGGCGAACGCATGCGCCACGCGATGGAGCCGCCCGCGGCCGGCGCCGATAGCGCACGCGTGCCCGCATGGCTGGCACCGGCGGCGCGCGCCTGCGGCATGCGCCTGGCCGCCGAGGGCATCGGCGGCCTGACGCACCGGGCGGTGGCGGCGGACATCGGCATTGCCCACACCACGCTGAGCTACCGCTTCCCCACGCAGCACCATCTCGTGCTGGCCGGGCTGGCGTCGATCACCGCCCACGTGCTCGGCGCCGTCGATGGCCCCGGCCTGGACGACGTGCAGCGCCTGCGCAGCGAGGGCGACGGCCGCAAGCTGGACCTGGCGCGCGCCAACTGCGCGGTTGCGCTGGCCGCCACGCACATGCCCGAACTCGTGCCGCACACGGCGCACATGCGCAGCCGGCGCGGCATCCATCTGGCCAGGGTGTTCCGGAAATACCTGCCCGACACGCCCGGCATCGACGCGCTCTGCGCACAGGTGGTGTCGCTGGGATTGACGGGGCTGATCAACAGCCTGCCACCGGGCGACGCATGCGAACAGTCGGTGCAGGCGGCGTTCACCGCCGCCGCCCGGTGGCTGCAGGACCGCCACCGATAGAACAGGGCACCCGCCTGCTTCCTGACCGCAGGCACCAAGGCCGAGCCTGTGTCCACCTTGGGGTCAACCCCAAAAATGGACACGGGCTCGGCAGTCGCAACCGTGGTCAACGTGCTTTCCAACGACGTTAGTGTCGAGCTCGTGTCCGATTCCGGGGTTGACCCCATGGTGGACACGAGCTGGGCAGTTGCTGCATGGGATTTCGGGCGGCATGGCCCTGCCGTGTGGCTGGCGATCAGCCGGGGTAGGCCCACAGGTCGAGCGGCGCGGTGCCGCCCGTGCCCAGCAGCCGGAAGGCGGCCGGCGCATAGTCGGCATCGATCACCAGATAGCCCTCCACCCCGGCCGGCAGGTCGCCGCAGCCGGCCGTGGCCAGCGTGAGCTTGAGCGTGTTCGGCAGCGTGGAAGCCGCCACCTTGCCGGACAGCCTGCACGCCGTGGTGCCCGGCACGATATCGCCGCCGGCGCCGACCGAGAACGCAGCCGCCGCACCCGAGGCCAGGCGCACTTCATACCGGCCCGCGACGGACGCCACGCCGGGCGTGCTGGCCGCGATGGTGTTGTTGCCCGTCAGGTCCACCACGGTATCGGCGTCCGCCGCGGGCGTGCCGCGCCAAGGGCCGTTGCCGTCGCGCCGGTAGAGGGCGGCGGCGGCCTGGTCACTGTTGTTGAGGACGAGCAGCCGGCTGCCATCGGCGCCGGCGTAGTACTTGCCGTCGACGGGACTGGCGGCATCGCCCGTGCTGACGGCATAGGCGCCGGCGGCCAGCTCGGTCACCTTCATCGTGGGCGCGTCATCGTCATGGCTGCTACCGCAGGCGGCGAGCATCAATGGCAGGAATGGGGCCAGCAGCGCGGCCGCAGCACCGCGGCGTGACATCGGCTTCATGGCGCGGCTCACTGGAACATCTCGCGCAGGCGCAGGCGCAGCCACTGCTGCGCCGCGGGGCGCTGCTCGTAGCCGACCTGCATGGCGGTGACGGCCACCCGGGTCTTGTAGACGAGGGCTTCGTCCTCGGCCTGGTCGGCGGTCGCCGCACCGGGCGCCGCGCCCGACAGGCCCCATGGCGCGGCACTGGCGAATTTCAGCCGATAGGTATCGTAGGTGCCCTGGCGGGCGAACGCCCAGCCCACGTTCGCCGCCGGTGCGTCGGGGAAGTTCACGTTCAGGGCCATGCCGGCCGGCAGCAGCGCGCCATTGCCGGCCTTGGCCTGCAGCGCCGCGACCAGCTTCACGGCCAGCTGGGCAACGATGCGCGAGCGTGGATTGGCCAGGCCCGTGTTGTCGACGGTGTCGGTACCGGCACTAAGCGCGATCGCCGGCAGGCCGCGCCCCGCGGCGAACTGGGCATTGCCGATGGTGCCCGAGTTGATCACCACCTTGCCCACGTTCTGGCCTTCGTTCGGGCCGGACAACACCAGGTCGGGCGCCTTGCCCCAGCGTGCCGGCGCCAGCACGTCGAGGCCGTACATCAACGCCATCACCGGCGTGCCATGCACATAGTGGTAATCGCCGCCCGTGTAGCCGCTCTTGGTAAACGGCCCGACGGCCGGCGCGCCCAGTGGCGCGGCGCCGTTGTGGCAGCCGCCTTCCGCCTCGATCTGCGTCTTGTCGTTGTCGGCCACGATCGTGGTGGTGCTGTACATCACGATGGCGGAGCTGCGGCCGCTCTGGCCCGTGCACGGCACCGACACGATGACCGAATGGCCGGCGGCGCGTAGTTCATCGTACAGCGCCTTCACGTTGCTGGTCAGGCCGTCATCGTTGGCGACGACGATGTTCAGGGCAAGGGCGTGGCTGGCGCACAGGGCCAGCCCGGCGGCGGAGATCAACCGTAGTGTCATGGATTCCTCTTGGATGCTGCTGTGTTGTGGAGCAGCGATACTAGCGAGTGTTCATGACAAGACCATGACGCATGTACGAATTATTAATCGTTTTAGTGGCTTGTCACTGGCCCTACTCTCAGCCTAAAAGACATTTGTTCGAAAAATTATGCGACCGGGACGCTTCCGCCGCCGCATCTGGGCACGGCTCGTCATCGCGCCGTGGCACAGGCGAGCGACAAGGCTGCGACCTGCGTGGTCCATCGCCGCAGGCAAGTCGATTTGCCGAGGGCGTGTACTTTACGCTAACATGAGAATAATTCTCATTACCGTTTTTAGCCGGTCTTTCGCCGAAATGAACTCAACCCTGTCCCCTGTCGATGCGCATCGACAAATAGGCACGCTCTACAGCGAGCATCACGGCTGGCTGGCCAGCTGGCTCAGCCATAAGCTCCAGTGCAGGGACCTCGGGGCCGAACTGGCGCAAGACACGTTCCTGCGTATCCTCACTGCCCGTCTGCCCCTGGATCTGCGCGAGCCGCGCGCATACCTGACGGTCATCGCGAAGGGCTTGCTCATCAGCCATCTGCGCCGCAGGAAGCTGGAAGAGGCTTACCTGGCGGCGCTCGCCACATTGCCCGAGGCGGCCCAGCCATCGCCGGAAGACCGGCTGGCGGTACTGGAAACGCTGACCGA
The DNA here is from genome assembly GCF_004209755.1 of Pseudoduganella lutea. Classification (NCBI taxonomy): domain Bacteria; kingdom Pseudomonadati; phylum Pseudomonadota; class Betaproteobacteria; order Burkholderiales; family Oxalobacteraceae; genus Pseudoduganella; species Pseudoduganella lutea. Next base: position 243,650 of record NZ_CP035913.1, read on the forward strand.
GATCGACGGCATCCTCGACCGCTTGCCAAGCAAGGCAAAGCAGGTATTCCTGCTGGCCCAGCTCGACGGGCTGTGCTATGCCGACATCGGCGCGATGCTCGATCTTTCGCTGAGCACCGTCAAACGCCACATGGTGCTGGCGTTCCGCCGCTGCCTGGTGGCGCTGTAGTGGCGCGCGCAACGCAGGACGACGACGCGATCTCGAAGCGCGTCCTGACGGAAGCCGCCACCTGGCTGATGACGTTGCACGACGGCCCGCTGGACACGCGGCAGCGCCTGCAGCTCGAGCAATGGCGCCAGCGCAGCGACGAACATGAACGGGCTTGGGCAAAGGCCACCCTGCTGCTCGGCAAATTCGAGGCCTTGCCACCCGGTGGCGCCGCGGCCCTCAAGACCATGGCGAAACCCGAGCGTCGCGTGGCCGTCAAGGCGCTGGCCACCCTGCTGGTGGCCGGGCCAGCCGCGTGGCTCGCTTACCGCGGCGCGCCATGGACACAGGCGGTGACCTACAGCACGGCCACCGGCGAACGCCGCACGCTGGCCCTGGACGACGGATCCCAGGTGATCCTCAACACGGACACCGGCATCGACATCGCATTCGACCGCACGGACCGGATCGTCCACCTGCGGCGGGGCGAGATCCTCGTCGGCACCGCAAAGGACACTGCGTATCCGCCCCGTCCATTCCAAGTGGCCGTCCGTGACGGCATGATCCGCGCGCTTGGCACGCGCTTCACGGTCCGCCAGCAAGACGACCTCAGTCATGTGGCGGTGTTTGCCGGCGCCGTGGAGGTCGATCCACGCGGCATGCCCTCGGCCAAGGCCATTATTCCCGCCGGCCGGCAGGCATCGTTTTCCCGTTCGCACATCGGCGCATCCACCGCCGTCGACGAAGCCGTCACGGCCTGGCGGCAAGGCATGCTGATCGCGGACCGGATGCCGATGTCGCACTTCCTGGCCGAGCTGGACCGCTATCGCCGCGGTACGCTGCAGTGCGATCCAGCTGTCGCCATGCTCGCGGTCTCGGGCGCCTTTCCCGTGGCCGACACCGACCTGGCGCTGTCGCTGCTGGCGCAAACCCACGCGATCAGGGTGCGGTACCTGACCCGCTACTGGGTCACCGTGGGGCCAGCCTGAATATCACTGAAAATATTTGAGCCTTTTTCGATTCTCGTTCGACATATCAGATGAGACAGCACATTTGATGATCGAAAGGCCGTAATGAATTTTCAGCAGGATCTGCAAGATCAGCAGCAAGAACGGGCACATGCCGGGACGGCACACCAACCCGGCATGCTCCGGTCCCCCGGTGCGGGCGTCTTGCGGCGCAGCCCTCTGTCGCTGGCCATCGGATATGCCGCCGCCATGCTGTCGGCAGCATCCCTGGTGCCAGCCGCCCAGGCACAGCCGGCGCCCGGCACCGCCGCCGCCACCTACCGCGATATCGCGGCGGGCCCGCTCGGCCAGGTCCTGTCCCGCTTTGCCGCCGATGCCGGCGTGGCGCTGTCATTCGACAGCCGTTTATTGGAAGGGAAAACCAGCCCGGGGCTGCGCGGCAGCTTCTCCGTCAGCGACGGCTTCACACGCTTGCTGCAAGGCAGTGGGCTGCAGGTGCGACGGCTGTCCAGTGGCGGCTACGTGCTCGAGGCCGGGGCACCTGCCGGCAACGCCATTCCGCGCGCCGACATCGCGGTGACGGAGCTGCCGACCGTCGAGATCACGGCGCAGCGCACCAACAGCGAGCTGGTCCGGCCGACGCGGCAAAGCACCTTGATCGGGCGCGATGAGTTCGTTGAACTGCGCCAGGCGTCCGACAGCCTGGCGACCGTGCTGAGCAAGGCAGTACCCGGCATGGCCGATTCAAGCCGCACCATCACCGACTATGGCCAGACGCTGCGTGGCCGCAACGCGCTGGTGCTGGTCGACGGCATCCCGCTGAACACGAACCGCGATTCGGCGCGCAATATGGCGACACTGAACCTGGCCAGCATTGAAAGCGTCGAAGTGCTGCGCGGCAGCAGCGCCATCTACGGGGCCGGCGCCAGCGGCGGCATCATCGCCATCACCACGCGGCCGGCCGGCGGCGCGCCCCATGCGGAAACGACCGTGTCGTTGCGCTCGTCGTTGTCGCAGCCGCGTGCCGACAGCCTCGGCGGCGAAATCAGCCATTACCTGTCCGGGTCCGCCGGCGCGGTGGACTATGCCGTCAATGTCGGCCTGCAGCATATCGGCGCCTCCTACGACGGCAAGGGCCGGCGCATCGCGCCCGAGCCCAGCCAGGGCGACCTGTTCGACAGCGAAAACTACACCGTCGGCGGCAAGATCGGCATGCGCATCGACCGCCACCAGCGCGTGCAACTGAGCGCCAGCCGCTACGTGGCCGAGCAGGACAGCGAGGTTGCTTCCGATCCCTCGGTGGCGCGCCTGCCCGCCGGTTCCGCGGTCGCCGCGCCGATCCATGGCCTGCGCCTGGACAAGCAGAACCAGATCAGGAACACGCTGCTCAACGCCAGTTACCAGCACGGGAATATCGCCGGCAGTTCCCTGTCGACCCAGTTGTATTTCCGGGATTACTTCACGCGATTCACGCCGTTCGACGCGCGCGCGGTCGCCACGCGCGGCAACAACGTCGACCAGGTGATGCAGAACTCGACGATCTGGGGCGGGCGGGCCACGTTCGACACGCCGCTGGCCAAGGACTGGAAGCTGCTGTGGGGCCTGGACGCCAACCACGAACGCAGCGACATGCCGAACGATTTTTTCGACGCGGCCGCGTATGACGCCAGCGGGGGTCTGGTTTTCGAGCCGAGCCGGACGGTGATGTACATGCCATCGCTGACCACCCGCAGCATCGGCGGCTTCGGTCAGCTGCAATACCGGATCAGCCAGGCCTGGGCGCTCGAAGGCGGCTTGCGCCGCGAGCATGCCCGCGCGCATTTCGACGATTTCGTGCCGCTGTCGCAGATCCGTGCCGCCAGCCCGCGCCAGGTGCGGGGCGGCACGTTGTCGTATGCCGCCTGGCTGGCAAACGTGGGCGCGGTGTTCAAGCCGGCCAAGGGGCACGAACTGTATGCCTCGTTCAGCCAGGGCTTCCAGCTGCCGGACATGGGGCTGCAGGTCCGCAACGCCACGCCGGCGTTCAACCTCACCTCGTCGGCACTGGCGCCGGTCAAGACGAATAACTACGAGCTCGGCTGGCGCGGCGGTGCCGGCGCGCTGCACGGAACGCTGGCGCTGTTCTATACGACGTCGAAACTGGGCGACCTGCAAAGCTTCAACAACGGGCTGATCCTGACGCGCACCGCGGAAAAGATCCGCGGCCTGGAAGCGGCCGTCGATTATCTGCCGGTCGCCTCCTCGTGGGGCTATGGCGCCACGCTGACAGCGATGTCGGGCCGCGAAACGCCGCAAGGCAGCACGCAGGACCAGGTCATGACGGGTTACCGCATTCCGCCGACCAAGGTCACCGCTTACGTGCAATACAAGCCGGGCGACGCCTGGAGCGCCCGTTTGCAGGCCACCCACTATGGTGCCCGCGACTCGCGCCTGAATGGCGCGGCCAGCTTCGGCCGCCGCGACGTGTCCAGTTACACCACGCTCGACCTGACCGGCCGCTACCAGCTGACGGCGCGCGATGCCATCACGTTCGGCATCGAAAACCTGCTGGACCGCTACTACCTGCCCGCCTACAGCCAGCTCATGCGAAACAGCAACAACACGAGCCGCTTGCCGGCCCTTGGCGCCGTGCTGAGCGCCAGCTACCAGCACCGCTGGTAACCACCACGCGTCGCGCGGCAGTCACGCTTTCACGAGTGACCGCCGCGCATCGCCGGCGGGACAGACGGCCAGCCCATCCCACACCACGATCTTCTCAGCCCTTCGCATCCCGACCGGCGTTGTTTCAACGGTTGACCGGCGCGGCGCCCTTGCCGGCGGGGCCCCGTGGCCGCCGGCGCGGGCCGCCCGCCGCCACGCCCGCCGCCGACCGCGCCTGTTCGGCCAGCGCGAGGAAGTTGGCCACCTTCGCGGAAGGTTCCGCATCGCGCGACGCCAGCGCCAGGTTGGTGACGACCTTCGCATCGGCGATGTCCGCATACACCACGCCCTCCGCGCGGATCTGGCTGACGGATGCCGGAACGATCGAGACACCGAATTCGGCGGACACGAGGTTGACGACCGACGACAGCTGCGGCGCCTGCTGCCCCGGCAGCGGCTCGAAGCCCGCCTTGCGGCATGCGTTGAAGATTTCGTCGTGGAGCATCGGGCTTTCCTCGCGGGGAATCAGCACGAACGATTCGGCCGCCAGCGCCGTCAGTGGAATGCGGCGGCTCTTCGCCAGCGGATGACCGGCCGGCAGCACCACCTTCATCGGCTCGCTGGCGATCTGGTACAGCGCGATGCCGGCAAACGAGTGGGTGCCGGGGCGCATCAGCGCCAGGTCGAGCCGCCCTTCCTCCAGCAGTGCCAGCAACTGCGTGGTCGTGCCTTCGGTCAGCGTGAGCGCCACGCCCGGATACGTGGCGCGAAACGCGCGGATCAGCGCGCGCACGATCGGGTGGAACGCGGCCGAGGCGGTCGAGCCAAGGTGCAGGCGGCCCGTTTCGCCGCGGCCGGCGCGTTGCGCATTCGCCACAGCGCTCTGCGCATCGTTCAGCAGCCGCTTGGCATCTGCCATCAACGCCTTGCCGGCTTCCGTAAGCGACACCCCATGGCCCGTGCGATGGAACAGTTGCACGTCGAGTTCCCGCTCCAGCGTGAGGATCTGCTGGCTCAGCGGAGGCTGGCCGATGCCGAGCCGCTCCGCCGCCCGGGTCACATTGCCCTCTTCCGCCACGGCCAGGAAATAACGCAACCGTCTTAATTCCATTGCAATAATCCAATCATTGATGTGCCTGAAAAACAGGCGAATCGCACCAGCAAGTGCTCCGGTATCTGATTTTCATCTGGATTCCAAACGTTTCATATATTGGACAGTATAGCGGCATTTCACCATAATCCGTGCCTTGCAACCTGCGTTGACCATGGGCATGGTCGCGCGCGTCATTTAAAACCCAGGCGAGAGAGGTCTCCATGGCTGTACAAGAAACCCAAATAAAAGCGCGACGAGAGTTCCGCAACATCCACGTTACCGAGCTGTCGAACTACCGCATGCCGTTCTCGGCCATCGTGTCGATCCTGCACCGCATCAGCGGCATGCTGCTGTTCGTGCTGCTGCCGTTCATCCTGTACCTGCTGCAGGAAAGCATCCGCTCCGAGATCTCCTTCGCCCACTTCCAGGGCATCGCTTCGCACCCGCTCGCGAAACTGGTCATCCTGGCCATGGTGTGGGGCTACATGCACCACTTCTGCGCCGGCATCCGTCACCTGGTGATGGACACGCACGTGGGCCTGGACAAGGATTCGGCCCGCAAGACGTCGGTCGCCGTGCTGATCATCAGCCTGGTCGTGACCCTGCTGGTCGCCCTGAAACTGTTCGGAGTGTTCTGAGATGAAAAACAATATCGGACCAAAGCGCCTCGTCGTCGGTGCCCACTACGGCCTGGGCGAATTCCTCGCGCAGCGCGCCACCGCGATCGTGATGGTGGTGTACACCGTCGTGCTGCTGGCCGCTTTCCTGACTGGCAATAATTTCTCGTATGAGGGCTGGGCCGGCCTGTTCGCGCAGACGTGGTTCAAGCTGTTCACGCTGGCCACGCTGATCGGCCTGTTCTATCACGCCTGGGTCGGCGTCGTTTCCGTCTACCAGGACTACATCAAGAACGTGGGCGTTCGCTTCCTCATTCAAACCGCGTCAGCCATGTGGCTGATCGCGTGCGCCGTGTGGTCGGTGCAGATCCTCTGGAGTGTGTAAATCGTGGCAGCAATCAAATCTTCCATCCCAGTCCGCCGCTTCGACGCGGTGATCGTCGGCGCCGGCGGTTCCGGCATGCGCGCCTCCCTGCAACTGGCAGAAGCTGGCCTGAACGTGGCCGTGCTGTCGAAAGTCTTCCCCACCCGTTCGCACACCGTCGCCGCACAGGGCGGCATCGGTGCTTCGCTGGGCAACATGGCCGAGGACAACTGGTTCTGGCACATGTTCGACACGGTCAAGGGCGGCGACTACCTGGGCGACCAGGACGCGATCGAATTCATGTGCCGCGAAGCGCCAAAGGTCGTGTATGAACTCGAACACTTCGGCATGCCGTTCGACCGCAACCCCGACGGCACGATCTACCAGCGTCCGTTCGGCGGCCACACGGCGAACTTCGGCGAGAAGGCCGTGCAGCGCGCCTGCGCCGCGGCCGACCGTACCGGCCACGCGCTGCTGCACACGCTGTATCAGCGCAATGTCCGCGCCCGCACGCACTTCTTCGTCGAATGGATGGCGCTGGACCTGATCCGCGATAGCGAAGGTGACGTGATCGGCGTGGTCGCGCTGGAAATGGAAACGGGCGACGTGATGATCCTGCAGGCGAAGACGACGATCTTCGCCACCGGTGGTGCCGGCCGTATCTTCGCCGCATCGACCAACGCGTTCATCAACACCGGCGACGGCATGGGCATGGCGGCACGCGCCGGCCTGCCGCTGCAGGACATGGAGTTCTGGCAGTTCCACCCGACCGGCGTGGCCGGCGCGGGCGTGTTGATCACCGAAGGCGTGCGCGGCGAAGGCGGCATCCTGATCAACTCGCAGGGCGAGCGTTTCATGGAGCGCTATGCGCCGACGCTGAAGGACCTGGCGCCGCGCGACTTCGTGTCGCGCTCGATGGACCAGGAAATCAAGGAAGGCCGCGGCGTGGGCCCGAACAAGGATCACGTGCTGCTCGACCTGCGCCACATCGGTAAAGAGACGATCGAGAAGCGCCTGCCGTCGATCCTGGAAATCGGCCACAAGTTCGCCAACGTCGATGCGACGAAGGAACCGATCCCGGTCGTGCCGACGATCCACTACCAGATGGGCGGCATCCCGACCAATATCCACGGCCAGGTGGTCGCACCTTCTGCCGACGGTTCGCAGAAGATCGTCAACGGTCTGTACGCGATCGGCGAATGCGCCTGCGTGTCCGTGCACGGCGCGAACCGCCTGGGCACGAACTCGCTGCTCGACCTGGTGGTGTTCGGCCGCGCGGCCGGCAACCATGTCGTCGCCTCGAACCTGAAGGCGAAGGAACACAAGGACCTGCCGAAGGATGCGTCGGACTTCGCGATGGACCGCCTGAACCGCCTGGAAACCTCGACCGGTTCGGAAAAGGTGCAGGGCGTGGCCAACGATATCCGCGCCACGATGCAGAAATACTGCGGCGTGTTCCGCACCGACGACCTGCTGAAAGCCGGCTTCGACGAAATCATGAAGCTGGACGAACGCCGCAAGCACGTGTCGTTCAAGGACAAGTCGAAGGTGTTCAACACCGCCCGCGTGGAAGCGCTGGAGCTGGACAACCTGATCGAAACGGCCAAGGCCACGATCACGTCGGCAGTGGCCCGCAAGGAATCGCGCGGTGCGCATGCGCACAGCGACTTCCCGAACCGCGACGACGAAAACTGGATGAAGCACACGCTGTGGTTCTCCGAAGGCTGCCGCCTGGAGTACAAGCCGGTCGTCACCAAGCCGCTGACGGTGGAAACCTTCAAGCCCAAAGCACGCACTTTCTAAGGTAGCAAAACATGGCACGCACCCTGAAATTCAAGATTTACCGCTACGATCCGGACAAGGACGCCAAGCCCTACATGCAGGACCTGACGGTCGAGCTGAAGGACACCGACAAGATGCTGCTGGACGCGCTGCAGCGCATCAAGTCCGACGTGGACGATTCGCTGGCGCTGCGCCGTTCGTGCCGCGAAGGCGTGTGCGGGTCGGACGCGATGAACGTCAACGGCAAGAACCGCCTGGCCTGCACGACGAACCTGAACGAACTGTCCGAACCGATCATCCTGCGCCCGCTGCCGGGCCTGCCGGTGATCCGCGACCTGATCGTGGACATGACGCAGTTCTTCAAGCAGTACGAGTCGATCAAGCCGTTCCTGATCAACGATTCGATCCCGCCCGAGAAGGAACGCCTGCAGACGCCGGCCGAGCGCGAAGAGCTCGATGGCCTGTACGAATGCATCCTGTGCGCGTGCTGTTCCACGTCGTGCCCGTCGTTCTGGTGGAACCCGGACAAGTTCGTCGGCCCGGCCGGCCTGCTGCAGGCTTACCGCTTCATCGCCGACTCGCGCGACGAAGCCACCGGCCAGCGCCTGGACAACCTGGAAGACCCGTACCGCCTGTTCCGCTGCCACTCGATCATGAACTGCGTGGACGTCTGCCCGAAGGGCCTGAACCCGAACAAGGCGATCGGCAAGATCAAGGAACTGATGGTCCGCCGCGCGATCTGATCACCGGCTGAACCGTTCAAGGAACGCCCCGGATGCCCCGCATCCAGGGCGTTTGTCATTGATGGGCCATGCGGACCTGCCGCCTTGGTGTGCCCCTGCCATGAAAAAGCCGCGCGATGCGCGGCTTTTTCATGGGTGCAAGCCCGGATCGCTTGCCGATCAGCGCACGTCCAGCAGTTCGACCTCGAAATTGAGCGTGGCGTTCGGCGGAATCGGGCCAGCGCCGCCCTCGCCGTACCCCATGTCCGGCGGCACGATCAGCGTGCGCTTGCCGCCGACCTTCATGCCCTGCACGCCTTCGTCCCAGCCCTTGATGACCTGGCCGGCGCCGAGCTGGAACGTGAACGGGCCGCGCCCGATCGAGGAATCGAATTTCTCGCCCCGCTGCTGCGGCGCAGCGGGTACGTACAGCCACCCCGTGTAGTTGACGACGGCGGTGCTGCCGGCCACCGCTTCCTTGCCGGTACCGGCCACGGTATCGACCTTCTGGAAAGGCACGGCGACGGCGGGCGCGGCGCCCGCCGCAGGGGCTTCCTTGGCGCGGTCGCAGCCGGCCAGCGCCAGCGTGAGGGCCACGCCGAGGACGCAGGAGGAGATCATCTTTTTCATGGTGTTCTTTCGTTATGGTTGTCCGATGCCGCCGCAGCATACATCGCGACCGCGCTCCTGCCAACACCTCCGGTGCGGCGTGCCGGCCGGTCGCGGGGATTGCCACCATCGTGTCACCACCGTGCCACCACCGCGCCACCATCGCGCCAGCCCGGCATGCACGCAGCTCAGCATGCACGTAAGGATGCTTCACCAATTGTCGCAAGTTCTTCACGCGGCTTGCATCGGCGACCGTGGAGCCTAAGCTGTGGACACACCAACCATGGCATGACGGAGGCGCGATGGGCAATGCGATGCACGGACGCGATCGGAGCATCCCCACGCCGGCGAGTTCGTCCAGCCTGGCGGACACCCAGCGGCTGTATTTCCTCGACTGGATGCGCATCGGTGCGTTCGGCGTCCTGGTCTGCTTCCATACGGGCCTCTACTACGGGCCCTGGGACTGGCACGTGAAAAGCGCGCATGCCGGCACGGCCGTCGAGCCGCTCCTGCTGCTGACATCGCCCTGGCGCATGTCGCTGCTGTTCCTCATCAGCGGCGCGGCGTCGGGCCTCCTGCTGGGCAATGCGCCGGACGGGCGGTTCCTGCGCGAGCGCAGCACGCGCCTGCTGGTGCCGCTGCTGTTCGGCATGCTCGTCCTCGTGCCACCGCAAACGTTCTGCGAGGTGGCGGAAAAGATGGCTTACCAGGGCAGCTATGGGCAATTCATGGGGCGCTACCTGGCGGCGGACCCCGGGTTCTGCACGGACACGCATTGCCTGGCACTGCCGGCATGGAACCACCTGTGGTTCGTGGCCTACCTGTGGGTCTACACGCTGGTGCTGTCGGTACTGGTGGCCATCGCCGGCAGGGATCGCCTTGCCGCCGCTGGCCAGTGGCTTGGCGGCGTGCTCACCGGATGGCGCGCCGTGCTGCCGCCGATCGTCGCCCTTGCCCTCGCGCGGGCGATCCTCCATCCCCGCTTCGGCGACACGCATGCGCTCGTCGACGACTGGTACAACCACGCCGTGTACTTTTCCGTCTTCCTCGTGGGCGTGCTGGTCGCCCGGCAGCAGCGCTTCTGGGAAGAAGCGTCGCGGCTGCGCTTCGTCACGCTGGCCCTGGCGCTGGGCGGCTGGGCGCTGCTCGTGTGCCTGCATGCCGTGCCGGAAGCGTCGCGGCAAGGGGACCATCTGGCGTTGGCCACCGCCTGCGTGCGCAGTGTGCAGCAATGGTGCGCCATCCTCACCGTGTGCGGGTTCGGCTACCGGCACCTGAATCGCGATGCCCGGGCGCGGCGCTACCTCACCGGCGCGGTCTTTTGCGTCTATATCGTCCACCAGACGTTGATCGTCGTCGTGGCAACGGTGCTCAAGCCGCTGCGCATCCCGCCTGTGACGGAGGCCTCCGTCATCATCGTCCTCACCTTCGTCGGCAGCTTCGCCCTGTTCGAAGCGGCGCGGCGCCTGGCACCGTTGCGGCCGTTCCTGGGCATCGCACCGGTGCGCACCACGCGGGCGGATGCGCCGCCCGATACCGGACGACGCCCGGCCGGGGTGGCGAAGTAGCAGGCGCCGTTCACCCTCGCCCTGCACGCCATAAGCTCTTTTCCCCGGCCCTTCCGAGGCGTTGGCGCGCGCCGCTTCCGCGAGCCCGGCATTACAATCGGCGCTTTCCATTCTGAAAGCCGTCATGGTCCGCCGCCTTGCCATCGTTGCTGCCGCCTGCCTTCTCGCCACGGGCGCCAGTGCCCAGACCATCGTGAAGATCGGCACTGCGTCTCCACTGTCCGGCCCCGGCGCGCACCAAGGCAAGGATATCGAGAACGGCGCGCGCATGGCGATCGACGACCTGAATGCGAAAGCCATCACCATCGGTGGCCAGAAGGTGCAATGGGTATTGATGGCGGAAGACGATGCCAGCGACCCGAAGGCCGGCACGGCCGTCGCGCAGAAACTCGCCGATGCGCGCGTGGCAGGCGTGGTCGGGCACCTCAATTCGGGCACCACGGTGCCGGCGTCGAAGATCTATGCGGCGGCGGGCATCCCGCAGATCTCGCCGGCCGCCACCACGCCGGTCTACACGCGGCAGGGATTCAGGACGGCGTTCCGCGTGGTGGCGAACGACAACCTGATCGGCCGCACGCTGGCCACCTATTCGATCAAGGCGCTGCGGGCGAAACGGATCGCCATCATCGATGACCGCACGGCGTTCGGCCAGGGGCTCGCCGACGAATTCGCCAAGGGCGTACGCGCCATCGCCGGCAACGAAGCCATCGTCAGCCGCCAGTTCACCAACGACAAGGCAGTGGACTTCAACGCCATCCTCACGCAGATCCGCGGCAAGAAACCGGACGTGATCTTCTACGGCGGCATGGACGCCGTGGCCGGGCCGATGCTCAAGCAGATGAAGACGCTGGGCATCGACGCGCGGCTGGTGTCCGGCGACGGCATCTGCTCCGAGCGCCTGCCGCTGCTGGCGGGCGATGCGCTGGGTGACGACAAGGTGATCTGCGTGGTCGCCGGCGGCATCGACGGCCCGCAGGAAGCGAGCCACGCGGCGTTCACGGAGCGCTACCGGGAGCGCTTCGACCTGCCCGTCGAAACCTACGCCCCGTATGCCTACGACGCCGTGATGGTGCTCGCCACGGCCATGCAGCAGGCACGGTCGACCGTGCCCGCGAAATTCCTTCCTGCCCTCGCGAAGGTGCGCTATGAAGGCATCACCGGCGACATCGGCTTCGACGCCAGGGGCGACCTGCGCGACGCGGCAATGACGATGTTTACCTACCGGCAAGGCAAGAAGGTGAAGCTCCAGGTGGTGCGCGGGCGCTGAACACTCGAAGTGCCTCCGCTTGCGTTTCTCCGGATCGCGATGCGGCATGTTCCTACAGGGCCCAGCGCCCTGGCCTGACAGATCCGGCTGCCGGGCGCGGCTACGCAGGCGTTCCTCGTGCGGTCGGCCACGCCGGGCCTGGAAGCAAAGGTGTAGTTCTGCTGCCCCATGCCGCGCGACCCGCTCCGCGCTACATGGTGACCGAGCGGTTGCGCCCGGCGTGCTTGGCGTCGTAGAGCGCCTTGTCGGCGCGCTCGATCACGTCGTCGATCGCCTCGCCTTTCCGGTAGCCGGTGATGCCGGACGAGAACGTGAGCTGGATGTGCGGCGCTTCCGCGCAGACCGGCGTTTCCAGCAGGGCGCGCCGCAGCCGCTCGATGCCCAGATGGGGGTCCGACGCGGCGGGGCCGGCCAGGATGATGACGAATTCTTCGCCGCCCCATCGTCCGGGCACGTCGGTGCTGCGCAGGTGCGCGCGGGCCCGCTCGGCAAAACCGGCCAGTACCGCATCGCCGATGGCGTGCCCATAGCGGTCGTTGATGTTCTTGAAATGATCGAGGTCGGCGATCGCCACCGCGAACGCCGCCCCCCGCGGTCGAAGCGTTCGATGTGCTGCGCCAGCAGGGTGCGCACATGGCGCCGGTTCGGCAGCCCGGTCAGCTCATCCAGCGTTGCGACACGCTGGATCTTTTCCAGCGCAACCTGCAACTCCGATCGCTGCTTCTGCAGGCGCTCGCGCATCGCCCTCAACTGGGCGGACAGCGACGAGATCGCGGGCAGCACCGTCGCCAGCATCGCAAAGTGGATGATCTCGACATCGGGCTGGTACGTCTTTGGGTCGTGGCCGGCGCACCAGAGCATGACGGCTCCCATCAGCACGAGCGTATAGCGCATCAGCAGCCACACGTGCCTGGCACGCATTTCGAACATGCCGAATACTATGACCATGGCAGCCAGTGCCAGCACGGATGGATGGGCCGGCCCCGTGACCATGTAGGCCGCCGCGACGAGGGTCTGCGCGCAGATTGCCTGGGGCAACGCAAGCGAGGGCGCGGCGAAGCGCAGGTTGAAGCCGCTGCGGATGGCGATATAAAAGCAGGTGACGACGGCCGCGCAAGCCAGCGCCAGCGCGCCGATCCAGTTCTTGTTGAAAATGCCCCGCGCGCTGCCGTAGTACAGGATGGCGATGCAGATCGTGTACACGCCCGCGGTCATCAATGCCACGATGGCCCGGCGCCGCTGCTTGAAGTCGGTGGTCAGCACCAGGTCGGCAAAGCGATGCGCTGCGCGTTGCAGCGGAGACTGCGCTGGCGATGCGGGGTCAGGTGAATCCACGGTGCGTTCCCGCTGTGAATGCCGTACCGCCCGGCGGATGAAAAATGCAGAAAGGCACCGGCTGCCCGCTAGCGGCGCGGGCGATCTGTCGGTATGGAAGCTGGTGCCATTCACGGTATCGCGTTCGCCGGCCTCTGCCCGATGCTGCCTGCAAAGGCAATAGCGGAAGCATGACTGGCGAAAGTTGATGCAAGGAACTATATCATGGGATCAGACATTATTTTTCGTCGATCCCCCGACGGATAGTACACATGTGCCGATATGTTGTGCATGCGCATCAAGATACGTGTCTTGAACGAAGCCAGACCGGCTCGTTCGGGAGCTTGCAACAATGAAGTCGCCTACAGCTTGCTGGGGCACGTCCGCTACGCCAAAGTCCGCTCCCGCCCCATAGGGGACATAGGCGAATGTCAGAATGTGGGCAAATTGTCCGGTTCCATCAACAGAAAAATCGAGTTTCCCTCTCTGTCTGGCCCATGCGCTAAAGATTGGAGATGGAGTAGAAATCCTGCCAAATCCATTGGGTTCGTGTCGAGTGGTTTCCATGGCAATAGCTGCGCCCATCGCGCGCCGGCATCTATCAATTCCTCCGCCGAAGCCTGTTCAACCTTAGCCTGCAGACAATCACTAAGTTCACGGAACGGTTCAAGGGATAACGGCACTGGTTCAGCGGAAAACTCGGCTCTTCCCGTGATTGCCTCACCTAGCGAAATAAGCGCGCTAGCGTCGGGCATTGTGATGCCAATACACGGAAATCGATCACATGCCTCTTGAAAGTGCAAGTAACGATCTGCTCTCTTTTGCATCCGAAAAAATCGACTGCGATCATGTATGCGTCTATGGTGTCATTTGTCCGGAAAACTGACTGGGACTTAGGTCCGCTTCTGGCCGATCTCGGCCGTTTGCCACAGCGTATCAGGTCGTCGAACCAAAAAAGGCATGGCCTGTCACGACAGGCAGCTCCCGCCCCAAGCGGACCTTAATAACCCCTGCAACGGCTTGCATTGGAACAGCCAATGCCAAACTTACTGCTGGCCATGAGTTTTCAGCCAATCGGCCCCGATCTCGAAACGTTCGGCTTCCCAGCCAGGCAGCAGGTCTGCGATCTCGTTTAGGGTGAGGTCTGCAACAAGCAACACGCCCAAGCTCACATGGTAGGGTTTAAGCGAATCGTCGTTATCGACGTTACCGCACAAGAATTGCCAGTCCTCGTCTTCTCTAACGACCAAGAGCGAGGGCCGTTCTCCTCGGAATATGCCCGCAGCAGTGAACGCCCAGCCGTTGATCAGTAAACTCAGGATTTTCAATCCGGCGTACCTCATCTATTGTGCCGATCAATTTCGAACAGCGACCGTCCGCTCTTGCCCCGGTTGCTGCCGCCCAGTGTACGACGGCTATCGACCCATTGCACACCTTCCCATCAGGCTTGCTTGGAGATTAGAACTCTGCCAGTTGCCACAACTTGGCTCCCTTCCACAACGCGAAATCCTGCGCCAGGCACGAGCGCTGAATAGTCGACGCCTGGATACATCAACGCGACGATTGCAACTGCCGAATCACCTGGCTCTACGACGGGCGGGGTCGACTGTACGAAGACAACTCCAAGGAGTTCGCTGGACTCAGTTATCAGATGGGGACGGTAAGTGCCCGTTGTCAAATCTAATGAGGGCTTCCGCCCCCCTGATGCCGTTGGCGTGAAGAGCACCTCGACTTGCAAACGTTGTGATGTATCCATAAATTTCCTCAGCGTGCGCAGCTGATCATTAATCCAGGATCTGCATGATCCGCTTCTGGCCGAACTCGGCCGTTCGCCGCAGCATAGCAGTTGCCGAACCGGAAAAATCACAGACTGTCACGACAGGCTACTTACGCCCCAAAGCGGACGCTCATGTGTTCCGTTTAGGCTCTTCAAACGTTGCATTCAGCGAGTTGCACGCATCGCCACAATCGTGGACGCCGACGTTCAGCCGCTGTTCCAGCGCAGTGATTGCAAAGCTGAAAGTATGAAGTGCTAGAATCACCAAACAATACCCGTTATTTCCGACCTATTTTCGTGAGTGATTGATGCGCAGATCCGGCAATCGATACAACCATCTCTTTGCTGATACCGACCTTCAACACCAGCTCGATATCACGCTGCACGAACTGTGCACTACCGTCGACAACATCCCAGCAGAGCGTTTTCTGAATACCGCCCATGACGACCTGATTGCTCATCTTGTCGAAAAGTTCAGCGTTGAGCAAGTGAACCTACAACGCGACCAGATGTCGGTTGAAGCAACAGAAACTAAAGTTGACGTCAGCCAGGACCATAACCGGTGGATCGAGGACCGGAGTCGCCCCTTCTATCGTCCAGGGCAAAAGATTGTTGTGCACTTGCCGTTTATATGCGAGGCGCCCTTGTTGAAGGCGCGGCCCAGCACGTACACGACCAGCTCACCTATCGCGGAGGTCACCGGTCAAGAAATAATCCTTACCTACGACATCGCGGACGACGTCACTCGCGACATCAAACCCGATCTCGATGCGACTATTGCTCAAATCGAGCAGTATCTAAATTGGCAGGCACCCCAGATCTTTGCCCACAACGCGCGTCTCCAAGGTGCAGCCGATACCGCGATTAACGAGCGCCGGCGTCGTCTGCTTGCCAATACCCGGCGCCTGACAAACTTGGGGATACCGGTACGCACTCGGGCTGACGCGCCGGCTACTTACACGATTCCGACGGTGCGTAAAAAGGCACTGCCGACTTTGCCGATCGCCACTACTGCACCGTTCGAGCCAGAGCCTACTTGGGCCATGGACCAGTACGAGCATGCCCTAAATGTCATCCAGCAGATGACTTTGGTTATGGAACGTAGTCCGAGTGCATTTAGCACCATGGACGAAGAGGCGCTTCGCCAGCATTTTCTCGTGCAGCTCAACGGACAATTCGAGGGCAGGGCAACAGGAGAAACGTTCAATCTGAATGGCAAGACCGACATCCTCCTCCGCGAAGGTGCTCGAAATGCATTTATCGCTGAGTGCAAATTCTGGAAGGGACCGAAAAAGTTTCGCGAGGCGATCGACCAATTGCTCGGCTATACGGCATGGCGGGACAGCAAAACCGCGATCTTGGTGTTTAACCGCGGTACAGCGACGTCGACCGTACTGGAAGGAGTCAAGGATGTATGCGAGTCGCACCCCAATTTAAAGCGTGTCGTCAATTGGCCCCACTCTTCCGGCTACCGCTATATATTTCATCAGAATGGCGACCGCAACCGCGAGTTTTTGATGACCGTTCTCGTTTTCGACGTCCCTGCTGACGCGGCGGCATCTTAGATCCCCCCGACTAGCGTTGCGCAGCGGAGTTCTATATTACTACCCTTAGTAAATAAACCTGCGTCCTGTACCATCGCACGGCCCGGCGCATGGGAGCCTCGGGCGACAGTCAAAGTTGGTATGACCGCTTCTGGCAGGTTGCTGCCGTCCAGTGTATGGCGGCTCCCTGCCCCTTAGCGGTCGTAGGACCACTCTAGGAACTCGGCAACGGTATCCGATGAGGTCATCTCCAGCAGCGCCTCTGCAAGCTCGTATTGCCCCTTTGCGGCGGCCGTGGCAGACAAGGCACAGGCTGTAAAAGCAGCACTCCAGTGATTCCCTTTGGCACTTGCAACTAATGCAGGAATGCGGCTTAGTGCGTCGAAGTAGTCTGCTGCCAGCTCATCGGGAACATCGACGCCATTCTTGTGCCGGCAGATTTCGATCCATGCCGGGAAGTGAAAATACACATCGGGCAAGCGTTCTGGTGAACCAGCGATTGCCGCAATAACGTGGGGAACCGCTGCAAATGAAGCCGAGTACACGTCGCCTTGGTGAGCAAGGGCGCTCCAGAGACTGAACCACGGTTCGGAACTGCCGTCATCACCAGGTAAAGCCGATAGCTGGCGAAGAAGCTCAGGAATCTTCGCGGCACTACCGTACGCATCGCCCAGTTCACGCCATCGTGGATTATTCAGTTCCAGCATGTCTTGTCCCTTTTTCGTGTAACGAACTGCGTACTTGGTCAATGGCTGATCCTTGCCGATCTTGGCCGTTCGCCGCGGCATAGTAGCTGGCCAGGCGGAAATTCGCAAACTGTCACGAAGGACCGGAACCGACCAGAAGCGGAGCTAGCTTGGTCGCCTTATTCGTATTCGAAATCGGCTTTATATGTCCGGATCTTCGCGGCGCTGGCACGGCATTGTTAGTTCGTGGCGACCTGTATCAGGTGACCACGACGCCGGCTTCACTGTGCCAAGCCTCTACCGTTCAGGGCCGATCCCGCCATAGCGCCGGGCTAAACCAGCAATAGCTATGATTATGTAGGAGTCCTATACATTCGCTGCTATGATGCTTTCCATGGACGCACGGCAAGCAGTCTTCAGCGTGCCGATCCAGGTGACTGCCCCATCATTAATCAGGAATCCTAACTTCACGACCCGAAAGGAAACATCATGGCCTCGACTACTACCACCGCCCGCGTTGCACTTCTCACCCGCGACACCGCAACGGGCGCTTCGCAGCCGCTGCTCGAACAGATCCATGGCGCCTTTGGCGTTACGCCGAACATGTTCAAGGCCGTCGCCAACTCCCCCGCGGCGCTGGCCAGCATGTGGGCCGCCTTCGGTGCCCTCGGCAGCGGCACGCTGGGCGCGAAGCTGGGCGAGCAGATCGCCGTGGCCATCGCCGACATCAACGATTGCGAATATTGCCTGGCCGCGCACACGGCCCTGGGCCGCAAGGCCGGCGCCACGAGCGATGAAATGACGGCCGCCCAGGCCGGGCAGTCGCACGATCCGAAGACGGCCGCCGCGCTGACCTTCGCGACGCGCGTGGTGCGCAACCGGGGCAAGGTCGGCGCGGAGGAAGTCGACGCGCTGCGCGCGGCCGGCTTCGAGGATGGCCAGGTCGTGGAAATCGTGGCCCACGTGGCGCTGAACCTGTTCACCAACTATGTGAACGTGGCCCTCGCCGTGCCGGTCGATTTCCCGCAAGTGAAGCTGCGCGCCAAATGAGCGCCGGGACCGTGACGGATTTCAGCACCGCCCCCGAATTCGAGGTGGCGGCCTGGCTGAACGCCCGCGGGCCCGTGAGCCTTGCCGCGCTGCGCGGCAAGGTGGTGGCGGTCTACGCGTTCCAGATGCTGTGCCCCGGCTGCGTGTCGCACGGCATTCCCCAGGCGAAGAAGATCGCCGCCACGTTCGACCGCGGCGACGTCGAAGTACTGGGCCTGCACACGGTATTCGAGCACCATGCGGTGATGGGCCAAGAAGCGCTGGAAGCCTTCATCCACGAATACCGGATCGATTTCCCGGTCGGCATCGACCTGCCGTCCGAGAGCAGCCCGGTACCGCGCACGATGGCGAAGTACCGGATGCGCGGCACGCCCACGCTGCTGCTGTTCGACCGCCGGGGCATGCTGCGCCAGCAGGTGTTCGGCATGGCCGACGACATGCGGGTGGGCGCCCTCATTGCGGGGCTCGTGCACGAACACGCGGATGACGCGGCATGCGACGATGGCGGCTGCCGCATTCCGCTGTCCTCCGTCACCTGAAAGGAGTGTCCATGCAAGTAACGCACCGCCGCTGCATCGCCCTGTACCACGTGCGCTTCGAGGATCTCGGCAGCTTTGCCGCCCCCTCGCCGCCAAGGGCTACGAAATCGAGTACCGCCACGCCGGCGCGCAGCCATTGACGCCGGACGAGTGGCGTGACGCGGCGCTGGTCGTCGTGCTCGGTGGCCCGCTTGGCGCCGGCGACCTGGCCGCTTACCCGTGGCTTGCCACGGAAATCGACGGCCTGCGCCAGCGGCTGGCCCTTGGCCGCCCCACGCTGGGCATCTGCCTGGGCGCCCAGCTGATGGCCGTCGCCCTCGGTGGGCGCATCGAGCGCCGCGGGGCGGATAACGTGCCGGCCATGGAGATCGGCTGGGCGCCGCTCGACACGGTGGCAGACGCCGGCCCGCTCGGCGCCTTGCAGGGCATCCCGGTGCTGCACTGGCATGGCGACAACATCGTGCCGCCGCCCGGCATCGTATCGCTGGCCGCCACGCCGGGAACACCCTGCCAGGCCTTCGCCGCCGGGCACCATGCGCTGGGCCTGCAGTTCCACGCCGAGTTCGCGGCGCACGCGCTGGAGGAATGGCTGGCCGGGCACGCGGTGGAACTGGCGCGGGCCGGCACCGACCTGGCCGCGCTGCGCCGCGACACGTCCCGGCATGGCGACACGCTGGCACAGGCCGGCCAGGCCTTGCTGCGCGGTTGGCTTGCCGGCCTGCCGGCGGCGCATGCGCGCTGAACGGGCGCCGGCGCCAGCGGCTGCGCGGCCTTCGATCCCGGATCGTGCCGCGCAGGCCATCTTGGCGGTAAGGCCAGCATGGTGTTGCTCCGGCCCATCACGGTCCATGCATACACTGCCTATACGGCAGCAAATATTGTTCCTTGTCAATATCCATGCTACGTTTACCGCTCCACCCGCACGAATCGCGGGACCTCCCATGAACTCCGGGCATTCGACCCACCGCGATGCGAAAAAACCAAGTCGGCCGGGCCATGCAGTACATCACCCTGGCAATGATCATCCTCACCGCGGCGCTGCTCTGGTGGCACCGGCTGGGCATGGTGCGCGTTCTGGAAATCTCGGCGCGCAGCGGCCATGCGGTGGAGGCGCGGGACGATCACGCCGATGGCGGCATGTCGCGGGCCGTGCTGGCGCCGGAAAATCCCTTTGCATTCACGTGCACGCTGACGAAAAGCGCGTACGCCTGGCCTTACTGCGGCGTGCATTTCCTGCTGGGGCGCGATGACGGCGGCATCGACCTGTCCGTGTTCGACCACATGACGGTGGTGATGGACCGCGCCGGCCCGGGCGAACACCACGTCCGCGTCGCCATCCGCAACTTCGAACGGGGTTTCTCCACGGTCGCGGACTACCGCACGCAGAAAATCAACGAGATCGAATTCACGATTCCCCCGGCGGGCAGCGTCACCATCCCGCTCGGCCTGCTTCGCACCGCCGCATGGTGGAATTCCATGATGAAGGTGCCGCTGCTGCGCACCGGGCCAAATTTCGACAATGTCACCTCCATCGAGCTGTACACGGGCAGCCTCAGCGAAATGGGCACCCACCGGATGCACGTGCAGGCCATCCGCTTCGAAGGCAAATGGATCAGCGAACGCCAGCTGGCCCTGGCGCTCGTCTGCGCCTGGTGCCTGTACGGCGCATCGTGGCTCGCCCTCGGCATGGTCCAGTACCGCGGGCAGCTTCGCAGCGAAAAGGCACGCGTGGCCACGCTCACGGTCATCAACCGCGCGCTCCAGCTCGAATCGCAGCAACTGGCCGACCTGGTCAAGCACGACCCGCTGACCGGCGCGCTCAACCGCCAGGGCTTGCGCGATGTGCTGCTGAAAGACCAGGAAAGCAATGCCGACGGGCAGTTCGATGCCGTCCTGTTCATCGACCTCGACCACTTCAAGCGGATCAATGACCAGCATGGCCACGACGTGGGCGACAGGGTGCTCAAGCAGTTCGCCGCCGTCGCCACGCCCGTGCTGCGGGGGTCCGACAAGCTGGTGCGCTGGGGTGGCGAGGAATTCCTCGTCCTGTGCGCCGGGATCGGCCAGGACAATGCCGTGGAGCTGGCGCGGCGGCTGTGCAACCGGCTGGCCGGCATGGCATGGCCGGAGGGCCTGCGCGTGACCGCGTCGATCGGGGTGGCCGCGATCCACGGCAGCGCGGACATGGGCGAGGCCATCAAGCGCGCCGACGCGGCGCTGTACGTCGCCAAGCGCAATGGCCGCAACCGGGTGGAAATCGCCACCGGTGCGCATGCCCAGGCCTGAAGCGCCGGTCTATGCGGCGCCGATCCGGTTCCGCCCCGCTTCCTTGGCGTGGTACAGCTGCGCATCGGCAAGTTCGATCAAGCCGCTGGTCGTCATGTCGCGCACGGCCTGCGGCACCAGTGTCGCCAGGCCGAAGCTGGCCGTGACGATGTGGAACGGCGACCGCTGGTGCGGCATGGCCAGCGCCTGGAGGCCGGCGCGGACCCGCTCGGCGACCGCCGCCGCGCCCGGCTGGTCGGTATTGGGCATGATGACGGCGAACTCTTCACCACCATAGCGCGCGGCAAGGTCGCCGGCCCGGACGATCTGGCCCGCCAGCACCTGCGCCGCGGCGTGCAGGCAGTCATCGCCCGCGCGGTGGCCATAGCTGTCGTTGTATTGCTTGAAGTAGTCGAGGTCCATCATCAGCAATGACAGCGGTGTTCCACTGCGTTTCGCGCGCTTCAGTTCGAGATCGAGCACCTCGTCGAACCGGCGCCGGTTGGCCAGCCCGGTCAATTTGTCCGTATGCGCCAGCACTTGCAGGCCATCGTTATGTTGCCGCAATTGTTCGGAATAGCGGCGCAGTTGCTGGTCGAGCGTGTCCCGGATGCGGACCTGCATGATCAGTTTTGTCGCGAACGCCACGAATACCGCGCTGATCAGGAAGGCGGCCGCGCCGATCAGCAGGCTCGAACGCCGCCAGTTGCTCAGCAATTCATCCTTGGTCCGCCCGACCGCCACGAGGAAGGGGTACGCCTTCATGCGGCGGAAGCTGTAGAGCCGCTCGATGCCGTCCACCTTCGCCTTCAGCATGGCCGAGCCGATATCGCGCTTCCGGAGTTCGGCGAAGATTGCGCCGTTGGACAGGTCGGTGCCGAGCAGCTTTTCGTCGAGGGGCCGGCGGTAGACGACGGTGCCGTCGGACAGCATGAGCAGCACGGTCCCGGTCCTGCCGATATTGAGTTCGTCATAGATGCGCTCGAAGAAATCGATCCGCAGCGTCACCAGCGCCACGCCGGCGAACTTGCCGCCGGCATCGTAGAAGGCCCGCGACACGGGGATGATCCAGACACCCGTCGAGCGGCTCTTGACGGGAGCGCCGAAATGGATGCCACGCCCCGGGTGCGTGCGGTGGTACTGGAAGTAGGCGCGGTCCGCATTGTTGCCCTGCACGGTCCGGGCCAGCGACGTGGCCAGCCAGCTGCCGTCCGCCCCGTAGACGAACAGGCCATACAGCTCCGGCGTGGTGGACGCGAGTGTTTCGAGGTTGTCCGTCAGCCGTTCGAGCGCGGGGCCGGTCGTGCCATCGTGCTCGACCTGCTCGGTCATGTCGGCAAGGGCCATGGTGGCGATCTTCATCGCGGACTCGACCTGCGCGCCGACCATGCGCGCCACGTTCGACGTGGCCACTTCGGTCTGGCGGATCTGGACCTGCCGCGACGTCCAGACGAACCAGGCGGAAAAGCCCATCACGAGCAGGCAGGACAGAGCCGCGGCCAGCACCACGAGCCGTATGACGGGGTGGCGTCGCGGGGGCAGCAGGCCGGCTTGGTCATCCACGCCCGCGCCGGGCGGCTGCGAATTCACTGTCGTGTCGTGTAGATCGTGCAACAAGAAGCGCCTTTGTCACGGGCTCGAGACCGCCCTCTGGCGCTATTGTGCCATCGGGGCCAATGGGCCGGCGCATGCCGCGCCCGGCATTGCCGCCCAGCGATCCGTCTCCCGCATTCATCCCGCCGACGCCGGATTCCTCCCCGATTCGCGGCCGTTCGTCGCATGGGTGAAAGCAGGATTGCCAGCGCCGCTAGAATGGCGGCAAGTCCAACACGAGGATGCAATGAGCTCTCCCGATTTCCCGCCGTTCAACGCGCCGCCCTTACCGAAAGTGGCGCATGACCGTCGCCTGGTGCGCCGCTATCTGCTGCAGTCGGCGCTGCGCTTCAATGCCGGTTCGCTGCTGTTCGTGTCGCTGGCGGTCGCGCTGCTGCCGCTCGGGCTGGATATCGGCCCGGCCGCGCCGGGCGAATCCGGGGTACGCAAGCTGAACCCTTACCTGGTCGGCGGCGTCGTGCTGGCCGTGATGCTCTGGCTCGCGCTGCTGTCCAGCGGCATCGCCCGCGGCTTTCTTTCCCGGCTGGCCGAGGAAGGCAAGGCGCTGTCCGCCGAGTGGCTCGCATCCACGGTGACACGCCGCATCGAGGCGCCGTTCAATCCCTACACCACCTTCGACCTGTGCACGGAAACCCTGTCGGGACTGGCGCTGGGCACCGCGCTCGGCTACGCCGGTCCGCCGGCGTTTTTCCACGACCCGTTCAAGGGCCGGATCGTGCTGGGCCGCTGGCGCCCGCTCGCGCTGGGTCGCCATATCGAGGTGAAGGTATCGACCGAGCTGGGTCCCAGCTGCCGCATCGAGCTGCGCAGCCGCCCGGGCCTGGCCTGGTTCGCGATCCAGCAGGGCCAGTCGCTGAAGGCCGCCGAGACGGTGTGCGCCCAGCTGCGCCAACACCTCGAGCGCCACGCGGCCGCGCTGGAAGCGGCACGCCGGGAACGCGAGCTGGAACGCACGTCGCTGCAGGCGCGCCTGTCGGCGCTGCAGGCCCAGGTCGAGCCGCACTTCCTGTTCAATACCCTGGCCAACCTGAAATACCTGATCCGCACCGACCAGCAGGCCGCGCAGGACATGCTCGACCACCTGGTCGGCTACCTGCAGAACGCGCTGCCGGACATGCGCTCGGTGTCCTCGACCCTGGGCCGGGAACTGGATCTGGCCAGCGACTACCTGGCGATCATGCGTATCCGCATGGGCGAGCGCCTGCGCTTCGACGTCGCCGTGGACGAGGACTTGCGCCGCCTGCCGTTTCCGCCGGCGATGCTGATCTCGCTGGTGGAAAACGCGGTCAAGCATGGCCTGGAACGGGCCAGCCGGCCCGGCCTGATCACCATCGACGCATGGTGCGAGCGCAGGAACGGCGGACAGCTGCTGAGCGTGTCCGTGGTCGACGACGGCGTCGGCTTGACCGAACAGGCCGGCGAAGGCACGGGCCTGGCGAATATCGCGGAACGCCTGATGCTGCTGTACGGGCGCGAGGCCAGCCTGGTCGTGGAGCCCGGGATGGAACCTAATGCAGGGCAAGGCGATGCACGGGGTGTGAGGGCCGTGCTGACGGTGCCCGTGGCAGGAAGGGACGCGTGATGCCGACTGCCCTGATCGTCGAAGACGAGCCGCTGCTGCGCGCGGAACTGGCGGACCAGCTGCACATCCTGTGGCCCGAGCTGCACATCGCCGGCCACGCCGCGAACGGCATCGACGCGGTGGCGGCCATCGACGCTTTGCGGCCGGACATCGTGTTCCTGGACATCCAGATGCCCGGCCTGAACGGCATGGAGGTAGCGCGCCACATCCCCGAGTCCTGCCAGGTGGTGTTCGTCACGGCCTACGCGGACTATGCGCTGGCCGCCTTCGATGCCGGCGCGTCCGACTACCTCGTCAAGCCTTTGACGACCGCGCGCCTGCTGCAGACGATCCGCCGCCTGAAGTCGCGCGCGGCCGCAAGCCCGCCACCGGTCGTGTGGGAAAAGCTGTTCGAGCGGGAGCGCGCGCCGGTGTACCTCAAGTGGATCAAGGCGTCGAGCGGCAACACGGTGCGGCTGGTGATGGTGAGCGAAGTGCTGTACTTCCAGTCGGACGGGAAGTACACACGGGTGGTGACGGCGAACGGCGATGCGCTGATCCGGCTGCCGCTGAAGACCCTGCTCGAGCAGCTCGACCCGCAGCAGTTCGCGCAAATCCACCGCAGCGCCATCGTCAACCTCCAGGCCGTCGACCGGATCGAACGCAACGACCACGAAGCGCGCGCATGCGCCAGCGTGGAAGTGATCCTGAAAGGCCGGGCCGAGCGCCTGGCCGTCAGCGAAGCCTTTACCCGGCAGTTCCGCCAGATGTAGCCCGGACCCGGCCGGGTGAGGCAGTGAACGCAGGCGATGGCCAGTCGTGCCATCCCGCGGTGTCACTGCCGACACATACCGGGAATCGTCATTCCGAAGCGCTCGATGAGCCGCTGGATCGGCTGTGGACAACGCCGCCGATCGGGCACGCGCGCGCCATCGGCAAACCCATTGATGTCAACCAGGAGGAGAGAGAGAAATGCAGAAGAAATGGATCGTCATACCGTCTTTGCTGGCGCTGGCCATGGTTGGGGCAGTCGTCACCCAGCCCATGTGGCGGCCGCTCTGGGAAAGGGTCAATCCGCCGCCGAAGATGGCGATCGATCGCGCGATGCGGTCGCAGACCATCGATACGCTGGTGGCAAAGCTGAACGAGCACTATATCTTTCCCGACAAGGCCCGGGCGATCGAAACGGTGCTGCGCCAGCGCCAGCAAGAGGGCAAGTACGATGGCTTGACGGATGGCGAACAGCTGGCAAGGCAGCTGACGAACGACGTGCGCGGCGTGGTCCACGACCTGCATATGGCGGTAGAGTTCAGCCCCCGGCCGGTCCCGCCCGAGCCGGTCGGGCCGCCCCCCGCGACGCTGGCGGAGTGGGAACGGTCGGCTCCCCTTCCCCTGCGGCTGTTCCGTCACGTATCGGACCTTGACGTCGAGAAGGTCGATCACCTGGACGCCGGCATCGGCTACCTGCAGCTTTCCAGCTTCCCGCCGCATTTCCTCGTGGCCGAAAAATACGCCAAGGCGATGGACAAACTCGCCGACACCAGGGGCCTCATCGTGGACCTGCGCGACACCCGCGGCGGCGACCCGCGATCGGTGGCCCTGCTGGTCAGCTATTTCGTCGACCAGCGTACCCGCCTCAACGACCTGTGGGACCGGCGTACCAACGTCACCACCCGGCAATGGACGGTGGACAAGCCTGGCGGCAAGCGCTATGGCGGCAAGAAACCGGTCGTCATCCTGGTCGGCCCGGGCACGATATCCGGCTGCGAAGACTTTGCCTACACGATGCAGGCACTGAAGCGCGCGACGGTGATCGGCGAGCGGACCTGGGGCGGCGCCCACCTGGCGCGGCCTTTCCGGCTCGGCGAGCATTTCTTCGCCGTGATTCCCGACGTGCGCCCCGTCAGCCCGCTTACCCAGACCAACTGGGAAGGCGTGGGTGTCATCCCGGATATCGCGGCAAAGCCGGATCAGGCGCTCGCGGTGGCCAGGGACCTGCTGCAGCGTCGGCTTCACGTAGACGCCCCGCTCGTCGCCGCGGGACATTGATTGCGCCGCCATGGCGTCCCGGCGTGCCCGGGCGTCGAGGATGCCTGCCGGATCGCGGAAATTACAAGGTCGATGACAGCAAAGTCAACTACAGCCGGATGTAGTCGAAACGCACGTAGGAAATTTACGTAAATTCCGTTGTAATTTTGTTGCAAGCTACATTTCCATTGACAGCCGCTTGGCGATTGAACAATATTTGGAAAAGTCACGGCATGCCGCGCGCGCAGCGGCAAAGCTCGGGATTCGCCAATTTTTATATCGGCGCTCCGACGAGCCCCCCGATGCGGGAGGCATGCCGGCCATGAACCCAATATTCTTGAATCCATCGCCATGCAAACAAGCGCTCTCCACGACCACAGCGAACCAGCCCTGCCCACCGCGACCCGCCTGCCGGACCCGGACAAGGATGCACCGTTGAAGGAAGACATCCGCCTCCTCGGCCGCCTGCTCGGCAACGTGATCCGCGAACAGGAAGGCGATGTCGTGTTCGACGTGGTGGAAACGATCCGCCAGAGCGCCGTGCGCTTCCGCCGGGAAGACGACCTTGCCGCGGGCGCCGAACTGTCGGCGCTGCTCGCCAACCTCGCGCCCGAACAGACCAATGCCGTGGTGCGCGCGTTTTCCTATTTTTCGCACCTGGCCAACATCGCCGAGGACCGGCACCACAACCGCCGTCGTCGCGCCCACCTGCTGGCCGGTTCGGCGCCGCAGCCATCGACCGTGGCGCACGCGGTCATGCGGCTGAAGGAAGCGGGCGTGGGCAGCGACGCCGTCGCCTCGTTCCTGCGCGAGGCGCTCATCGCGCCGGTGCTGACTGCCCACCCCACCGAGGCGCAGCGCAAGAGCATCCTCGATGCCGGACACGCGATCGCCGCCCTGCTCGCCGAGCGCGACCTGCCGCTCACGCCCCGGGAACGGGAGCGCAACGTGCGCCTGCTGCAGGCGCGCATCGCCACGCTGTGGCAGACCCGCATGCTGCGCTATGAAAAGCTGACAGTCGCCGACGAGATCGACAACGCCCTGTCCTACTACCGCACCACGTTCCTGCGCGAACTGCCCGCCCTGTACGACGATGTCGCGCGCGAGATCGCGCACGGCTACGGCGGCGCCGCGCTGGAACTGGGCGACGCCGACTACCTGCAGATGGGCAGCTGGATCGGCGGCGACCGCGATGGCAACCCGAACGTCAACGCCGCCACGATGCGCCACGCGCTGCTGCGCCAGTCCGCCACCATCCTCGAGTTCTATCTCGACGAAGTGCGGGCACTGGGCACCGAGCTGTCGACGTCCACGCTGCTGGTGCCGGCCAGCGACGCCTTGCTGGCACTGATCGAAGCGTCCCCCGACGATTCGCCGCACCGCAACGATGAACCGTACCGCCGCGCCCTCATCGGCATCCATGCGCGCCTGGCCGCCACCGCGCGCGAACTGGGCGTAGCGGAGACTCCGCACAAGGCGGCCGACGCCCTGCCCTACCGCGATGCCGCCGAGCTGCAGGCGGAACTGTCGGTGCTTGCCGCGTCGCTGGCCGCCAACAACGGCGCGATCCTCGCGGAGCCGCGCCTCGATGGCCTGCTGCGCGCGGCGCGCATCTTCGGCTTCCACCTGGCCTCGCTCGACATGCGCCAGGGTTCGGACGTGCACGAGGCGGTACTGGCCGAGCTGTTCGCCCGCGGCGGCGTCGAAGCGGACTACGCGGCGCTGGAGGAAGACGCCAAGGTGGCGCTGCTGCTGGGCGAACTGTCCAGGCCCCGCCTGCTGTTCTCGCCGTTCCTGGAGTATTCCGGGACCACCGCTTCCGAGCTGGAGATCCTGCGCACCGCGCGCGAACTGCGCCAGCGCTTCGGCGCGCGGGCCATCCGCCAGTACGTCATCTCGCACACGGAAACCGTGTCCGACCTGCTCGAAGTGCTCGTGCTGCACAAGGAAACGGGCCTGCTGCGCCCGCAGGACATGCGCGGCGACGTGATGGTGGTGCCGCTGTTCGAAACCATTCCCGACCTGCAGCGCGCCGCCGGCATCATGGCCGACTGGATGGCGCTGCCGCCGGTGGCGCAACTGATCGGCCACCAGGGCCGCCTGCAGGAAGTGATGCTGGGCTATTCGGATTCGAACAAGGATGGCGGCTTCCTCACGTCGAACTGGGAGCTGTACCAGGCGGAGCTGAAGCTGGTGGACGTGTTCGCCGACGCCGGCGTGCGCCTGCGCCTGTTCCATGGCCGTGGCGGCACCGTGGGCCGCGGCGGCGGCCCGAGCTACGAGGCGATCCTGGCCCAGCCGCCGGGCACCGTGAACGGCCAGATCCGCCTGACCGAACAGGGCGAGATCATCGCCTCGAAGTTTTCCAATCCCGAGATCGGGCGCCGCAACCTGGAACTACTGGTGGCCGCCACCCTCGAGGCGGGCCTGCTGCCCGCCGGCGCCGGTCCTCAAGCCACGGGACGGCTCGCCACGTTCGAACACGTGATGGCCGACCTGTCGCAACGCGCCTACCACGCCTACCGCGGCCTCGTGTACGAGACCCCGGGCTTCACCGACTACTTCTTTGCATCGACACCGATCGCCGAGATCGCCGAACTGAACCTGGGCTCGCGCCCGGCATCACGCAAGTCGACCCGGCGCATCGAAGACCTGCGCGCCATTCCGTGGGGCTTCTCGTGGGGCCAGTCCCGCGTGCTGCTGCCCGGCTGGTTCGGCTTCGGCTCCGCCATCGCCGGATGGCTCGACGATGGTGACCACGGCAATGGCGGCGACCGCGAGGCGCGCCTGGCCACCCTGCGCGAGATGGGGGAACAGTGGCCATTCTTCGCCACGCTCCTGTCGAACATGGACATGGTGCTGGCCAAGACCGACCTGGCGATCGCTTCCCGTTATGCCGCGCTGGTGCCCGATGCCGACCTGCGCCAGCGCATCTTCGGGCGCATCGCCGGCGAACACGCGACAACCCTGCGCTGCCTGGAACTTATCACCGGCAAGGGCGAGCGCCTGGTCGACAATCCGAGCCTGGCACGCTCGATCCGGAACCGCTTCCCTTACCTCGATCCGCTGAACCACCTGCAGGTCGAGCTGATCGGCCGCCACCGGGCACACCCCGCAGCGCCGGAGGATCGCCACAACCGCGTGCACCGCGGGATTCACCTGTCGATCAACGGCGTGGCGGCGGGATTGCGCAACACGGGTTGACCAGCGCCCGGCTGGAGGATCGTGCAATGAATCCGGACACATGGCCGATGCGCGCATAGCCGCCGGCCGGCATGATGGGAGCCCGTGCTTTCCACCATGGAGGACCATCATGCTGACCACCATCGATCCCACCGGCAAGGCCGCAGCGTGCGGCGCAAGCCCATGGCGGCTGCGCAACGGGCGCGCATTTGCCATCGCCTTGCTGCTGTCGGCCGGCGCATGCGCAGCCGCCCGGCCGCCCGACACCGCGAGCAACCGCCAGGCCGTCGACGCGGCCTTCCAGCGCTGGGCGGCCGGCGGCAGCGGCTTCTTCGACGAAATGCTGCACGAAGACGTGGTGTGGACGATCGCGGGCAGCGGCCCATCGGCCGTCACCTACCGCGGCAGGCAGGCATTCCTGGACAGTGCGGTAGCACCGTTTGCCGCCAGGATGGCCGCACCGGTCCGGCCGGTGGCACGGCAGGTCTGGGCGGACGCGGACCATGTCATCGTGCGCTGGCGCGGCGAGGGGACGGCCGGCGATGGCCGGGCCTACCACAACAACTACGTCTGGATCTTCCGCATGCGCGGCGGTCGGGCGATCGAGGCGACCGCCTTCCTTGACCTTCCGGCCTATGACGACGTGCTGCGGCGCGTGGCGCCACGGCCCTGAACGCGAAGGCTTGCCCGCCTGGTTGGCGGGCAAGCCTTGGAGCGGGTTGAGGATTACTTCATCCAGACGGCGTAGTTGTTGCCCGACGCCTGCAGCGTCCAGCCGCTGCCCGGGCTCCAGCTGTTCGGGCCGATCTTCATGGCCAGCTGGCGCGACGTGCCGGTGACGGTGGCCGCATACAGGCCCTGCGTCGCCTGATGGATCGTCACCGCCGACGTCGAGTGCACGCCGGCCGCCTTGCGCGCGTTGATCAGCGCGGCGATCGGCGCCCTCAGGTTCCAGTCATACACGTGCGGGTAGAACACGGTCGGAATGCCAGGGTGCGACAGTACGTAGGCATAACCTTGCATCACGCTGCCGCATGGCACCGGCCAATGGTTCTGGCCCGTGCCGCAGCTTTCCGCCGGCCCCGTGTCGTGGTTGTCCACGAAGGTCACCGACATCGCCGGCCACCAGCCGATCGCGCCCTGCGGCTTGCCGGCGCTGTCCTTCAGGCGCCAGTAGTTGCCGTTGGCGAGCGCATCGTTCAGGATCGCCTTCGTGGTGAAGTCGAACGCGCCGCACGACGAACCGGTGCCGTCGATCCAGTTCATGATCGCCTGGCGGTGGGCATTCATGTCGTTGGGATTGAAATCGCCCCACAGTTCGCCCACGCAGAAGTCCGGCGCGAACGCGTTCGCATACTTGCCGGCGTACGAAGCGTTGAAGCCTTTCACGTAGTCGAAGCGCAGCCCCGTGAAGCCGGCCTGCTTGATCGGGCCGTTCAGCCACGTGATGATGCCGTTCTGCGTCTGGGCCACATTGGTGTGATCGAGATCGCGCCCGGCGTTGAAACCGTCGCCCGTGTCGGCACTCCCCAGGCCGCAATTGCACTCGTCGCCATTGACGACGGCGTGCGTGGTCCATGTGGGATTGGTGAAGTCCGACCAGCCGTTCGTGCCCACGCGGTGGTTGACGACGATGTCGGCGACGGACTGGATGCCGCGGTTCTTCAACGCGGCCACCACGCCCGTCAGTTCGGCCGGGCTGCCATAGGCGGACATCAGCGAATTGAGCTGGCGCGGCAGGTAACCCTCCTTCGCGCTGGAATCGGATGGTGGCGGGAACCACACGTGCGTGATCCCCAGCGCGGCCACGTCGTCGACGCGGTCCGTCAGCGTGTTGTACCAGTCCGGCCGCGTATAGCCGGCCGAATGCCAGTGGAACCCCTGCAGCAGGATGGCCTTGCTGCCACCGGCCTGCTGCTTCGGCGTTGCCGCTCCCGCGTGGGCCACGGCCGACATCAGGCCTGCCGCCACGATGGCGGTAACGATGCGTTTCTTCATTGGTATCTCCTCCAAATGATCAGACCTGCCCGCGCCGGACATGCCCGCTCGCGGCAGGCGAGTAGTCTGACTACATACCGCGTGTAGTCCAGTTATAGGATCTTGTATCTGCGGTAAACGAAGTCTTGGCTATTAGAGGGATCATGTCAACCGAATTCGAGTTTAATGATGTAGTTTCAATACATTCCCTTCCGTGAATTGGTGGTGATTCGGCAGGCCCTCCCGGTTTCAGCCCGACGCGCGCGCCAGCACGGCGGCCATGCGCGCCATCGCATCGGGTGCGATCCGCACGCGGGTGCCATCGAAGTCCGGTCCCCGCGTGGCGTCCAGGCCCATGCGCGAAGTCGTCCCGATGCCCGACGCCGACGGGTCGAGCGCGCTGCCGGGCAGGCCGTCGACGATGACGACATCGCGGTGCGGCTGCATGTGCGTGGCCATCGCCCACAGCACCTCGCTGTCGCGCGTGATGTCCACGTCGTCGTCGACCGCGACCACGGTCTTCAGGTAAGGGTCCCAGCCCAGCAGGCCAAGCATGACCTGGCGCGCCTCGCCAGGGCGGCTCTGCCGCACCGCCACGTAGGCGTGGAAGTGGGTGCCGGAACTGGGGTAATGCACCGAGGTCACGCCGGGAAAGCGTTCGCGCAGCTTTTCCACCATCTCCGATTCGCGCGGGATGCGGCCCAGGTTCAGGTGTTCTGCCGAATTGCCGCCCACCACATCGACCAGCACCGCGTCGCGCCGGCGCAGGATCGACTCGACGCGCAGCAGGTTGTTCGTGGAACGGTCCGACGAGTAGCCGGAAAATTCGCCGAACGGCCCTTCCGGCACATGTGCCTCCGGGTCGATCACGCCTTCGAGCACGAACTCGGCGTGGGCCGGCACCGCGATGCCGTACTTCGGCGTGCGGACCACCTGCAGCGGCGCGCCCAGCAGGCCACCGGCCACGTGGCGCTCGTCGACGCCGAAGGGCAGCCGCGCGGCCCCGGCCAGCATGAACAGCGGATGCGCGCCGATCACCATCGCCACCGGCAGCGGGCTGCCCCGCTCGCGGGCGATCTGCAGCAGGCGCCACAGGTGGCCCCGCGAATGCAGGCTGGTGGCGATCTCGGTGGGGCTGTGCAGCGTGGAGCGGTGATAGCTCATATTGCCCACGCCCGTGTCCGGATGCTCGGCCACGAGGATGGCATTGGTGATGTACGGCCCGCGGTCGGTGGCGAAGTGCTGCACGACGGGCACGCTGCGCAGGTCGATGTCGCCCTGCTGCACGCTGTCCGTGACCGGGCCGCTGTCGACCAGCAGCGGCGGCACCAGCCTGCGGCTGCGCGCCTGGTATTCGGCATGGATCTGCGCGGCCGGCACGCCGAGCATGCGCCCGACGCGCTCGCGCGATGCAAAGATGTTGGTGACCAGCGCCGTGTCGATGCCGCGCACGCGTTCGCACACCAGCAGCGGATGCCGGTCCTGCGCGGCAAGCTGCCACACCAGCGCGGTGACGTCTTCGCCGCCGGCCAGCTCCTCGCGCACGGCCAGCACGTCCTGCGGGTACAGTTCGCGGTACTGGCTGAGGAATTGATGGAAGTCCTGGGGGATCATGTCTGCCCTCTTTCATTGGTTGCGGCGGCGCGCCCTTGCCGGGCGCGCCGCCTTCGGTTGCTGCTTGCTGCCTGCCGGCGCTTACCTCAGGCCCGCATAGGTATCGGTCAGCCGCAGCTGCGCCTCTTCCAGCGTGCGTGGCGGCGGCGTGGTCTCGATGCCGCAAAGCCGGGCGATGTTGTTGCCCATGTAGTCTTCCAGCCCATCCTCGTCCAGTCCCATGCCGTGCGGCGGTTCGGAGCACAGCACTTCGAGCTCGCGCAGCCACATGCCCGGTTCGTTCGGCGGCGAATCGGTGCCGAACACGATCTTGTTGCGCGGCAGCTGCTTGGCGAATTCCACGATGCGCGACTGGAAGCACCAGCCGGATTCGCACACCACGTTGGGCGTGTCCATCGCCATCCAGAACGCCTCGAACGAATAGTTGCCGCCTGTCTGGATGCCGAAGTGGCCGATGATGAAGTTCACCATCGGGAATTCGCGGATGATCGGGTAGAACATCGTCGGGATCGTGTACGGCCCGTCACCCGTGTGGATCAGCACCACCACGTTGTGCTTGGCGCACATCTTCATCGCGGGGCGCAGCCAGTCGAGGGCGCGGTCGGGCCGGTAGCCGTGCATGTTGGCGTGCAGCTTGAGCATCTTGAAGCCGTATTCCTTCACGTGGTACTCCAGCTCCAGCGCGCCTTCTTCCGGGCCCCAGCGCGGATTGAACGTGAAGTTGCCGATGAAGCGGTCCGGGTACTTCTGGCACAGTTCCGCGATGTAGGCCATGTAGTCGCGGATGCCGTCGCGGCCGCGCCGGTTGCCGTCGCGGTAGCCCGTGTTGCCGGGCGGTGGCTGGATGAAGCCCATGTCGATGCGGCGCGGCTTGCCGTTGATCATGTAAGGGCCGTCCATCATCTTCAGCAGGCGTTCGCCGGTGAAAGGCTCGCCCGTGTGGCGCCATGCCTCGTCGACCAGGTTGGTGGGGTGCAGGTGGGTATCGATGATCATGTCAAATTCCTGTGATGTTGGCCGCTCAACGGTCGTTGATGCGCGTGATGGGGTGTCCGATGTCGAGGCGCGCCTGGGCTTCGGCCACGGTGCGCGGCGGCGGGCTCGGTTCCAGGCCGACCATGCGGGCGACGTTGTTGCCGAGGTAGTCCTCGAGCGTGTCCTCGTCCAGGTTCAGGCCCTGCGGCGGTTCGAAGCACAGCACCTCGAGCAGGCGCAGCCACATGCCCGGTTCGTTCGGCGGCGTGTCGGAGCCATACAGGATCTTGTGCTTCGGCAGCACCTTGGCGAATTCGACGATGCGCGACTGCAGGCACCAGCCCGATTCGCAATACACGTTCGGCAAGTCCATCGCCAGCTGGAACGGCTCGAAGCAGTACACGCCGCCCGTCTGCACGCCGAAGTGCGCCATGATGAAGTTCACGGTCGGGAACTCCTTGATCATCGGCACCCATTCGGTCGGAATGCTGTACGGGCCGTCGCCCGTGTGCAGCTTGACCAGCACGCCCAGTTCCGCGCATTTCTCCAGCGCGGGGCGCAGCCAGTCGAGTGCACGGTCGGGCCGGTAGGCGTGCATATTGGCCTGGAACTGCACCATCTTGAAACCGTACTCGCGCACATAGCGCTCGATGGCGCCCACGCCGTTCTGCACGCCGCAGCGCGGGTTGTAGACGAAGCAGCCGATCAGGCGGTCCGGGTACTTGCGCACCATCTCCAGCGTGTAGGCCATGTAGGCATCGATGGATTCCGTGCCGGATTTCTCGCCGTCCGTGTACGTGTAGATGGTGTTGCCCTGGGGCGGCTGGATGAACGCCTTGTCGATGCGGCGCGGCTTGCCGTTGATGATGTACGGGCCGTCCATCATCCGGATCAGGCGTTCGCCGGTGAATGGGTCGCCATCGTGGCGCCAGGCCAGGTCGACCAGGTTGGTCGGATAACAGCTGGTGTCGATGATCATGGGATCTCCTCACAATTGCTTCAGGTAAAAGGCGGTCTTGCTGATTCACGCCTCGCTTAACTGGAGAATTGCCAGGGGCGCATTCATGGGACGAATGGCCGCTGGCGGTTCCTCCGCCAGTGAGCAATCTCCCACCGGGTCACTGGCCCTGCATCGCCAGGTGCACCGGTTGAACGCTTCTACCCACTACTGGTACTGCTGATTTGTTTTACTGCTTACTGTTTTACTGCTTTACTGCGTTACTGCTTCTTTGCTTCACTGCGTTACTGCGTTACTGCTTCACTTCTTCATCGCCTTGCCTGATCTGTTGCCGCAGCGCTTCGGTCACTGCCCGATCGTCCGCACCAGGTGCAGCACGTCGGCGCTGGCTTCGGCACGCAGCTGCGCCATGTCCAGGCCGGGGATGGCATCGTCCTCCACCAGCACCCGCCCCGCCCCCAGCAGCCATTTCAGGCGCGGCCTGCCGGCCGCCACCACGGGGCCGATCGCCATGTCGTGCAGCCCGAAGTAACGGGGCGCGTCGAGGTCGTAGACCGCCAGGTCCGCCGCCTGCCCTACCGCCACCGTGCCCACGCCATCGAAGCCCAGCACGCGCGCGCCACCCTCGCTGGCCCAGTTCACCACCTGCTCGACCGACACGGTGTCGGCACCCGCTTCGCCGTCGCCCGCCGGCCGTGGCCGCGTGGCGGCGCCCGCGTGGGCCCGGTGCATCAGCCAGCAGAAGTGCACCTCGCTGAGCATGTCGGCCGCCTCGTTGGACGCGGCGCCATCCACACCGATCGACACCGCGCCTCCCAGCCGGTGCAGCGCCGGCGCCCGGGCCACGCCATCGGCCAGGCGCGCATTGCTTTGCGGGCAGTGCGCCATGCCGGTGCCCGTCTGCGCCAGCAGCCGCAGTTCCGCATCGGCCAGGTGGGTCAGGTGGGCCAGCGACACGTCCGGCCCCAGCCACTCGTGCTCGGCCAGGAATTCGATGGGCAGGCAGCCGAATTCGGCGCTGCAGTGCTCCATGAAGCTGACCGTTTCGGACATGTGCGTGTGCAGCGGCACGCCCATGCGGCGCGCGGCGCGGGCGATTTCGCGCAACTCGCCCCGCGCCACCGAGACCGTGGCGGTCGTGGGCGCCATTGCCACGCGGGTGCGCGGTCGCGGTCCGACCTGGTGGTAGCGCCCGGCGATGCGCTCCACGTCGGCCACCATGCCGTCCAGCGTTTCCGGCGGCACGTAGGTGCTGGCATCCGCTTCCAGCTTGCGGGTCACCGTGCCGCCGCCCCGCTGCAGCATGAAGCGCACGCCCAGCTTGTCCGCCTCCTCGAACAGCGCGGCCGACGGGTCGTAGCCCAGGTCCGGATGGTAGATGTAGTGGTGGTCGGCGATCGTCGTGCAGCCCGACATCATCAGCTCGACGATGCCGATGCGCGCCGCCAGCCGCAGCCGGTCTTCGTCGAAGGCGCGCCGGTAGATGAACGGCACTGCCTGCAGCCACGGGCTCAGTGTCAGGTTGATCCCGGCCGGCACGCCCTTGAGCAGCGACTGGAACAGGTGGTGATGGGTGTTCACCCAGCCCGGATAGATCACGCAATCGCGTGCGTCGAGCACCCGTTCGTCCGGCTGGCGCTCCAGGGCGCGGCCCATTTCCGTGATGACGCCGTCCGCGATGCGCACATCGGTGGCCGTGCTGCGGGCCGCGTCGCCGCGGGCGCCGGTAAGGATGCTGTGGGCATCCCTGATCAGTAGTTTGTTGCTCATGGTCGATCCTGTCTGGTCTATTTGGGTGGCGTGCCGTCGATGCCGTTGACGAGGAAATTCATCTTGTCCAGCTCCGCGGCGCCCAGCACCTGGCCCGCGGCCACGCGCTGCTTGCCGGACTGGTCGAGGATCGGGCCGGCGAACGGGTGCAGCCTGCCTTCGGTGATGTCCTTCTCGGCGGCGGCGAACTTTTCCCGCACGTCGGCCGGCACGGAAGCGTTGAGCGGGGCCATCTTGATCATGCCCTCGCGCAGGCCGCCCACCGTATGCGCCGCCTTCCAGCGGCCGGCCAGCACGTCCTCGATCGTCTTCGTGTAGAAACCCGTCCACGTCTGCACCACCGAGGTCAGGTTCGTCTTCGGGCCGAAACGGCTCATGTCCGAGTAATAGCCCACCGTGGGAACGCCCTTTTCCTCCCCGGCCGTCACCACCGCGACCGACGACGTGTCGTAGGTGAGCAGGTCCACGCCCAGCGTGAGCAGCGTGTTGGCGGCGGCACGTTCCTTGCCCGGGTCGTACCAGGCGTTCACCCAGATCAGCTTGACCTGGGCATTCGGGTTCACGCTGCGCATGCCCAGCGTGAACGCGTTCAGGCCCTGCAGCACCTCGGGAATCGGGAAGGCGCTGACATAGCCGGCCAGCCCCTTCTTGCTGAGGTGCCCGGCCAGCACGCCTTCCAGGTAGCGGCCCTCGTAGTAGCGGGCGTTGTAGGCCCCCACGTTGGGCGCCGTGCGGTAGCCGGTGCCGTTCATGAAGATCACCTTCGGCGCCTGGCGCGCCACCTTGATGGTCGGTTCCATGAAGCCGAACGAGGGAGTGAAGATCAGCTTGCAGCCTTCCTGCACGAAGTTGCGGATCACCCGTTCGGCGTCGGGCCCTTCGGCCACGTTTTCCACGTACTTCGTCGTGACCTTGCCCGCCATGCTCGTGGCGATGGCCTTGCGCGCCTGCTCGTGCTGGTAGGTCCAGCCGCTCTCGCCGATGGGGTTCGAGTACAGGAAGCAGGTCTTCATGGGCGCGGCGGGCGCAGCGTTGGTGGCGGTGGTGGCCGCCGCGCCGGCCGACATGGCCAGCAATACCGGCAGCGCCGCCATGGCCGGCAGGCACCGTGGTCGACGTCCATCCTTGCGGACATCCTTGCGCGAATCGTATGGCATGTTGTGTCTCCTTTATTGTCGTGATTCAGGCGTCGGGCCGGAATGGCTGCCCCAGCGATGCGGGCGAATGCAGCCTGATGGTGTGGGCGTTGCGTGAAATGAGGACCAGCACGGCGATGGTGGCGATGTATGGCAGCGAGGACATCAGCTGCGCCGGCATGTCGAGCTGTACACCCGAGCCCTGGACGAACAGCTGGGCGATCATCACGCCGCCGAACAGGTAGGCGCCCAGCACGACGCGTAGCGGCCGCCAGGTGGCGAACACCACCAGGGCCAGCGCGATCCAGCCGCGCCCGGCCACCATGCCTTCCGCCCACAGCGGCGTGTAGAACACCGAGATGAACGCGCCGCCCATGCCGGCCATGGCGCCGCCGAACGCCACCGCGGCATAGCGCAGCGTAATGACGCGGTAACCCACGGCATGGGCCGACGACGGCGATTCGCCCACCGCGCGCAACACCAGGCCCCAGCGGCTGCGGTACAGGAAATACAGCACCGCCGCCACGATCGCCCAGGACAGGTACACCATCGCCTGCTGGTTGAACAGTGCCGGGCCGAGCACGGGAATGTGCTCCAGCAGCGGTACCGGCACCGGAGCGATCATCGGCAACGGCGTGGACTCGAATGGCTTGCCGATGAAGGCAGCCAGGCCCACGCCGAACAGCGCCAGCGCCAGGCCGGAAGCCACCTGGTTGGCCATCATCGTCAGCGTGAGGAAGCCGAACGCCAGCGCCATCACGCAGGCCGCCGCCATGCCGGCCAGCACGGCCAGCACGGGGCCGCCCCCGGACAGCGCGACGGCGAAGGCCGTCACGGCGCCGATGGACATCATGCCTTCGGCACCCAGGTTCAGTACCCCGGCCTTCTCCGTCACCAGTTCGCCCATGGCGACGAGGATCAGCGGCGTGCCGGAGACGATGGTGGCGGCCAGCATCGAGGCGATCAGGTGGTTTTCCATGGCAGTTTCCCCGGGTTGACGGTGCGATCGAAACGGATGCGGTAGCCGATGAACAGGTCCGCGCCGAGCAGGAAGAACAGCAGCAATCCCTGGAACACCTTCGAGATCGACGATGGCAGGTTGATGAACTGCTGCGCCTGTTCTCCGCCCAGGAACAGCAGCGCCATCAGCAGGCTGGCCAGGCAGATGCCCACCGGGTGCAGCCGCCCGACGAAGGCGACGATGATGGCGGCGAAGCCGTAGCCGCTGGAGATCGACTCCGTCAGCTGGCCCATCGGGCCGGCCACCTCGGCCACCCCGGCCACGCCCGCCATGCCGCCGCTGGCCAGCATGCCGATCCAGATTGCGCGGCTGGCCGAGTAACCGGCGTAGCGCGCCGCCGCGTCGGCCTCGCCGGCCACCTGCATCTGGTAGCCATAGAAGCTGCGTTCCAGGAACACGTAGCCCACCGCCAGCGTGGCCAGCGCCACGAGGAACGCCGCATTCAGGCGCGTGCCCTCGACGAGGATGGGCAGCAGCGCGGCATCGGCGAACATGCGGGTCTGCGGGAAGTTGAACCCGTCCGGATTCTTCCACGGCCCGTGCACCAGCCACGATGCGGCGAACTGCGCGATGTAGACCATCATCAGGGTGACGAGGATCTCGTTGGCCCGCCAGCGCGTGCGCAGCAGGGCCGGCACGGCCGCCCACATGCCGCCGCCAAAGGCGCCGGCCAGCAGCATCAGCACCCACGTCCACGGGCCGCCGTCGCCCGCCTGCAGGGCCACGCCCGTGGCCGCGATGGCGCCCATGACGAACTGCCCCTCGGCACCGATGTTCCACACGTTGGCGCGGTAGCCCACGGCGAGGCCGATGCCGATCAGCATCAGCGGCGTGGCCTTGAGCAGCAGTTCGGTCAGCGCGTGCATGTCGCGCAGCGGGTTGAGGAAGAACACCCGGAAGGCGGTGAACGGATCCTTGCCCAGCGCGGCGAACAGGAACAGGCTGGCGAACAGCGTGAGCGCCACCGCGGCCAGCGGCGACACGTAGCGCATGGTGGCCGATGCGCTGGGGCGCGGTTCCAGTTTAAGCAACATGGCTGTGCCCCTTGTGCGTGCAGGCCGCGCCGGTTCCACGATGGGTCCACGGTTCGAGTTCGCCGGCCGGTGGCGTATCGTCCGATGCATCATCCTGGCAGTTCCCGCCCGCATCGACCGCATCGGACACGTTGCCGCCGTCATGCCACACGCCGCTCATGCGCAGGCCCACTTCCTCGACGCTCGTGTCCCGGGTGGGCGTGGCGGGCGACAGCCGGCCGCCGGCGATGACCGCGATACGGTCGGTGATCTCGAACAGCTCGTCGAGTTCCTCGGAAATCACCAGCACGGCCGTGCCGTTGCTGCGCAGGTCCAGCAGCGCCTGGCGGATGAAGGCGGCCGCGCCCACGTCCACGCCCCATGTGGGTTGCGCCACGATGAGGATCTTCGGACATTGCATGATCTCGCGCCCGACGATGAACTTCTGCAGGTTGCCGCCCGACAGCGAGCGGGCCTGCGATTCCGGACCGCCGCACTTGACGTTGTATTTCTCGATACAGTGGCGCGCCAGCTCGTGCATGGCTTGGATCCGCACCAGGCCGAATTTCAGCAGGCCACTGCCGTAGGCCGTCAGCAGGCCGTTGCGGGCCAGCGACATGCGCGGTACCGCGCCCCGCCCCAGCCGTTCCTCGGGCACGAAGCACAGGCCGAGCGCGCGGCGCCGTCCCGGCGACAGGTGCCCCGCAGCGGTGCCGCAGATGCGGATCGCCTCCCGCGCTTCCAGCGGCGCCTCGCCCGACAGCGCGTACAGCAGCTCCTGCTGGCCATTGCCGGACACGCCGGCGATGCCGACGATCTCGCCGGCCCGCACGTCGAGCCGGATGTCCCGCAGGGCCACGCCGAACGGGTCGGGCGATTGCTGCGACAGGCCGCGCACGGCCAGCCGGACTTCGCCATCCTCCCGGGCGGCGCCCCGCGTGCACTTGGGCAGTTCCTTGCCGATCATCAGCCGCGCCAGCGATGCCAGCGTTTCCTCGGCCGGGATGCAGGCGCCCGTGACCTTGCCGGCCCGGAGCACGGTGGCGCCGTGGCACAGCTCGCGGATCTCGTCGAGCTTGTGGCTGATGTACAGGATGCTGCAGCCCTCGGCCGCCAGCTGGCGCAGCGTGGTGAACAGCGTGCGCACCGCCTGCGGCGTCAGCACCGACGTCGGTTCATCCATGATCAGCAGCTTCGGGTTTTGCAGCAGGCAGCGGATGATTTCCACCCGCTGCCGTTCGCCGACGGACAGGCCATGCGCCAGGCGGCACGGATCGACCGGCAGGCCGTAGCGCATCGAGACGGCGCGGATGCGGGACGCCAGGTCGTCCAGGTCCGGCTTGCCCGGCAGCGACAGCGCCACGTTTTCCACGACCGTCAGCGTCTCGAACAGCGAGAAGTGCTGGAACACCATGCCGATGCCCAGGCTGCGCGCATGCGCGGGGCTCGTCACCCGCACCGGCTGCCCTTCCCAGGCGATCTCGCCCTCGGTGGCCTGCGTGACACCGTAGATGATCTTCATCAGCGTGGACTTTCCCGCGCCGTTCTCGCCCAGCACGGCATGTATTTCACCGGGCATCACCTGCAGGTCGATGCCGTCGTTGGCCACCACGGACGGGTAGACCTTGCGGATGCCCCGGAGTGCCAGCCGGGGA
The DNA here is from genome assembly GCF_004209755.1 of Pseudoduganella lutea. Classification (NCBI taxonomy): domain Bacteria; kingdom Pseudomonadati; phylum Pseudomonadota; class Betaproteobacteria; order Burkholderiales; family Oxalobacteraceae; genus Pseudoduganella; species Pseudoduganella lutea. The sequence continues at coordinate 285,108 of NZ_CP035913.1, forward strand.
ACGCCCTGCGCCATGTGATCGGTCGTCATCATGCCTCCAGCACGGCGGTTGCCGGCACGGCCAGGCACCAGTCGAGGCCCGACTTCAGCGTGTCGCGGTCGAGGTTGCGGCCGATGAACACCAGCTTGCTCACGCGCGACCCGCCGGCGGGCCAGGTGTCGGCCGGGCGCAGGTCCAGCACGCGGTGCACGGCCTGCAGCACGTGGCGGCGGCCGTCGCCGGCGATCGCCAGGATGCCCTTCAGGCGGAACAGGTCGTCGCCCTGCGCCTGCAGCAGCTGTGCGAGCCAGGCGTCGAGCAGGCGCCGGTCGAATGGCGCGGCGAACGTCAGCGAGACCGATTCGACCGACGGATCGTGGGAATGGCCGTGCGCCTCGGCGCGGTTGCCGGGCGCCTCGCACACGCCCCCCGGGATATCGGCGTGAGAGGCGTGCGCATGGGCATGGGCATGGGACGCGTGATCGCATTCGTCGCCACCGCATTCATGGGCGTGAGCATGCGAATCATCACGTACATGAGCTTCGTGCTCGTCGAGGAAATGCGGATCGACCAGCGCGGCGCCGGAATCGAAGCCGCCGATGCCGAGCACCTGGCCCAGGTCCACCTGCGCATGGCACGAGTACAGGATGCGGGCGCCCTGGTTGATGGCGCGCATGCGTTCTTCCAGCGCCCTTGCTTTGGCGGGTTCGACGAGGTCGGTCTTGTTGATGATGACGCGGTCGGCCGCGACGATCTGGTCGACGGCCTGGTTGTCCATGCCGGCCAGCGCCGGATCGTCCAGGTGCCCCTCGATGTGCAGCGCGTCGACCAGCGTCACCACGCCGTCCAGCCGCAGCCGGCGCGCCACGTCGTTGTCCATGAAGAAAGTGGCCGCGACCGGCGTGGGGTCGGCCAGGCCGCTGGTCTCGACGATGATGTGGTCGAACTGTTCCGGCCGTGCCAGCAGCGCCTGCAGGATGCGCACGAGATCCTTGCGCACGTCGACGACGCAGCAGATGCAGCCGTTCGTCATCTGGAAGATTTCCTCGCTGGAGGCCAGTACCAGGTCGGAATCCACGTCCACCGCGCCGAACTCGTTCTCGATCACGGCGATGCGCATGCCGTGCTGCGCCGTGAGGATGTGGTTCAGCAGCGTTGTCTTGCCCGCGCCAAGAAAGCCCGTCAGGATCGTCACCGGGATGGTTCCTGCCGCGCCGGTTTCATGCATCATTGTTGTTTGATTCATATTGTCTCCGTGTTGTCATGCAGTGATACCCTGCCAGCGCCGCACGAGGCCTTCGTGCGGAACGCCGAACAGATCCAGCGTGCGGCCCACGGTGTGGGCCACGATGTCTTCGATTGATTGGGGATGCTGGTAGAACGCGGGCACCGGCGGGCAGACGATGCCGCCCAGCTCCGTGACCGCCGTCATGTTGCGCAGGTGCGCCAGGTTCAGCGGCGTTTCCCGCGCCAGCAGCACGAGCCGGCGGCGCTCCTTGAGCATCACGTCCGCCGCGCGGGTGACGAGGTTGTCCGCCAGGCCATGGGCCACCGCCGCCAGGGTGCGCATCGAGCAGGGCGCGATGACCATGCCTTCGCACTGGAAGGAACCGCTGGCGATGGTGGCGCCGATATCCTTCACGTTGTGCACCACGTCCGCCATGGCCTCGATCTGCCCCTTGCGCAGGTCGAGTTCATGCGTGGCGGTCAGCGCGCCGGACGGGGACAGCACCAGGTGGCTTTCCCAGTCGTCCAGCGGGGCCAGCGCCTGCAGCATTCGCACCCCGTAGATCGCGCCACTGGCACCCGTGATGGCGATGACGAGGCGCTTCGTCATGCGTCGCCCCCGGCCGAGAAGTCGAACGGCGTGCTGCGCTGGCGTCGGCCGGTCAGCGCGAACAGCGCGTTGGCGATGGCCGGCGCCACACCGGGGTTGGACAGCTCGCCCACGCCGCTCGGCTTGTCGGTATCGCCTTCGACGATGGTGATGTCGATTTCCGGCATGTCCGCCATGCGCATCACCGGGTAGTCGTGGAAGTTCGACTGCACCACGCGGCCGTTCTCGATATCGAGCCGGTCATGCAGCGCGTGGCCGAGGCCCCACATGAGCCCGCCATACAGCTGTTCTTCCACGCTGCCCGGGTGGACGGCGAGGCCGCAGTCCGCCACGCAGGTGATGCGTCGCACCTTGACCACGTCATCGACCTTTTCCAGTTCGGCCACGATGGCGATATAGCTGTTGTACGCCTGGTTCGTGGCGATGCCCAGCGCGCGGCCGGGCGCACGCGGCTTGTCCCAGCCGGCCCGGCGCGCGGCCTGTTCCAGCACGGCCACGTGGCGCGGGCGGCCTTTCATGTAGCCGGTGCGGAACGCCAGCGGGTCGCGGCCCGCCGCATGCGCCAGCTCGTCCATGAAGCTTTCGATGGCGAACACGTTGGGGATGAAGCTGACTGCGCGGTACCAGCCCGTGGGCATGCCCGTCTCGTGCCTGACCCAGCCCACGTCCAGGTGATCGGGCTGGTAGGCGAAGTCCCAGCGGCAGATCGCCTCCGTGGTGCTGTAGTCCATGCGGTCCTTGCGGTCCGTGTAGCCCGGCTCCCACTCTTCCGGCGAGGCCGGCGACACGGCGCGCAGCTTCAGGGCGGACAGGCCGCCCTCGGCATCGAGCGCGCCGGACACCTTGGTATAGGTGGCGGCGTGGTAGTACAGGCCGCGCACCTCGTCCTCGCGGCTGTACATCAGCTTGACCGGCCGGCCGCTGGCCTTGGCCAGCCATGTCGCCTCCAGCAGCCAGTGCCGCGATTCGCGCGCCCCGAAGCTGCCGCCGCCCACCAGTTCGCGCAACACCACCTTGTCCTGGCCGATGCCCGCCATCGCGGCGGCCGCGAACTGCGCGTTGCTTGGCACCTGCAGGCCGCCCCAGTAGGTGATGGTGCCGTCGACGATCTCGACGACCACGCATTCCGGCTCGAGCGGATTGGGCACCTTGTACGGCATCGTGTACTCGGCGCGCAGCACCCTGCCGCTGCTCTTGAGCGCGCGCGCCGCATCGCCCTTGCCGATGGTGCGCACCAGCGGGCCATCCTTGCGCGCCAGGTGGGCACGCTGCAGGGCCGGCACGTCGCGGCTGTCGAAGCGCGCGAAGCTGCCGTTACGCCACTGCACCTGCAGCGCATCGCGGCCCAGCTTCGCCGCCCAATAGGTATCGGCCAGCACGGCCACGCCTTCCTGGTGGCCGCCCAGCATGCCGGCCGGCGCGGCGGGCACCTTCAGCACCTGGCGCACGCCGGGCACGGCCAGCGCCTTGCGCGCATCGAAGCGCCTGACCCGGCCGCCGACGACGGGCGAACGCAGGATGACGGCGACCAGCATGCCGGGCAGCTTCACGTCGATGCCGTAGGTCTGTTTTCCCGTCACCTTGGCCTGCGCATCGAGCTTGCGGTGCAGCTTGCCGATCAGGCGGAAATCCTTCTTGTCCTTCAGGCGGGGCTCCTTTGGCGGTGCCAGGCGCGCCGCTTCGGTCGCCAGCGCGCCATAGCCGAACTGGCGGCCCGTGGCAGCGTGGATCACCTTGCCGTCGCGTGCGTGGCATTCGTCCACCGGCACCTGCCAGCGTGCCGCGGCGGCCTGCACGAGCATCGTGCGGGCACTGGCGCCGGCCTTGCGCAGCGTGTCGTATTCCAGCATCACGCTGGTGCTGCCGCCGGTGGAAAACACGTGCCACTGCGGGTGCATGTAATCCTTGAAGAACGGGTGTTCGGGCGTGATGATTTCCACCTGCTCCAGCGTCACCTCCAGCTCCTCGGCCAGCACGAGGCCCAGCGCCGTGCGGGTGCCCGTGCCGGAGTCGTGCTTGTGCACCACGAGCCGGATGGTGTCGTCGGGGAAGACACGCACGAACGCGTTCGGCGCCAGCATGCCGGCTGCCGGCGCGGAAGGACCGGCGGCAGCGCCAGCGGCCCCGGGCAGCACGAAGCCCACCGCCAGGCCCGCACCCAGCAGGGCCGCCGATTGCAGGAACATGCGCCGCTTCGGCTGGACGATCGTTACCGGTGTCATGGCCTTGCCTTTCATGACGCCTCTCCTTGATCGGCAATCTTCGCTCCGGCCATCTTCGCGGCGGCCACATGGATGGCGCGGCGGATGCGCCCGTAGGTCCCGCAGCGGCAGATGTTGCCGGACATGGCGTTGGTGATGTCGTCGTCGCCGGGTGCCGGGTTTTGCCGCAGCAGCGCGGCGGCCGACATCAGCTGGCCGGACTGGCAGTAGCCGCACTGCGGCACGTCTTCCTGCAGCCAGGCCAGCTGCAGCGGGTGCTCGCCCGTGGCGGACAAGCCTTCGATGGTGGTGATCCTGCGGCCCACGGCGGCCGATACCGGCACGCTGCACGAGCGCACCGCTTCGCCATCCAGGTGCACGGTGCAGGCACCACACAGGGCGGCGCCGCAGCCGAATTTCGTGCCGGTCAGATCGAGGTGATCGCGCAGCACCCACAGCAGCGGCGTGTCCGGCGCCACGGCCACATTCCGTTCCTCGTTGTTGACGTTCAGTCGCATCGGGGTCTCCTGTTCTCGTTGTTGAAATGAGTATGGAAACGGACCGGTAATTTGTACAATATATTCTTACGTGTCGATTGATATCGGGAGAATATGGATCTGCGCCTGCTTCGCTACTTCACCGTGCTGGCCGAGGAACTGCACTTCGGCCGCGCCGCCACGCGGCTGCACATGTCGCAACCGCCCTCAGCCAGCAGATCAAGCTGCTGGAAACCGAACTGGGCACCCCGTTGTTTACGCGCACGCAGCGCCGCGTGGAATTGACGGCGGCCGGTGTCGCCTTGAAGGAACAGGCGGCCCTCGTCTTCGCGCAGATGGCCCGCGCCGTGGACCTGGCGCGCCAGGCCGGCCGGGGCCACTGGGGCACGCTGGAAATCGGCATGATCAGTTCGCTGATGGTGGGCTTGCTGCCGCAGGCGTTGCGCATCCTGCAGGACCGGTATCCCGACGTGAAATGGACGCTGCACGAGCTGCAGCCGGCCGCCCAGCTGGCGGCGCTGAAGGAGCGCAGGCTGGATCTGTGCTTCTATCGCATGGGGCCGAGCGACCCGGAGCTGACCAGCGAGCCGCTGTCGAGCGAACCGATCGCCGTGGTGCTGCCGCAGCAGCACAGGCTGGCCCGGCGCGCGCGCGTGGCGCTGAAGGATCTGGCCGACGAACGCTTCATCTCGTTCAAGCTGGACCAGTCGCGCTTCGCCACGTACCTGTACCAGAGCTGCATCGAGGCGGGCTTCACGCCGAACATCTACCAGCAGGTGGTCGAGGTGCAGACGCTGCTGGGCCTCGTGCGCGCCGGCCTGGGCATCGGCCTGCTGCCCGCCTCCACCGGCCAGTTCGGGCACGCCGGCGTGGTCTACCGCAACCTGGCGGGGCCGGCCCCGGACACCACGCTGCATGCCACGTACCGCAAGGACGATCCGTCACCGGTGCTGCAGGTCTTCCTGGCCATCATGCGCGAGCTGGTGGACGCGCCGTCGGGGCGCTGAGCGCCAGATACGGCTACAGGACGAGGATTCCCTGCAGCGACGAAATCCGCTCTGCATCCGACCACGTGTCCAGCAGGGCGCCATCGGCACCGAACACCAGCAACTGCCGCCCCTTGGCACCGTTGTCCGGCCCATGGTCCTGCCAGTTCGCCACGACGATCCGGCCGTCGTCCAGCACCTGGAACGTCGCGTAGAAGAATGGCGCCACCGCCTCCGGCACCTCCGCCGCGCCACCAAACGTGTGTACCAGCACGCCCTCGGCATCGAAGCGGGCCATGAAGGCGCCATAGCCGGCGGACACCAACGTGTCGCCGCCGGGCAGCCGCTCGGCCTTCCACGCATGCTCGAAGCCGGGAGCGACAAGCTTGCGCAGCGGCCGCAGCATGGCATCCGTCTCGAGGATGTGATCGTTCGTGCACAGCAGGTAACCGTCGCCGGCGGGCCGCATGCCGCGCACGTAGTCGCCATCGCGGCGCACGGACTCGATCTCGCGCAGGTCCGAGTCGAGCGTCACCACGTTGATGCCCTCCGTGCCGCCGTCGAGGTTCATGCCCGTCACCAGCGTGCGGCCATCCGGCAGGCGGCGGGCGGCCGTCACGCCTGACCACCGGTCGCACGTGCGCAGCACGGCCCCGCTGGCGATATCGATCTCGATGAAGCCGCGCTCGAAGCCGACCAGCGCGCGGTCGCGCCCGAGGCGCTGCAGGTCGCGCGCCAGCGGGAAATCGCCAAGGTCGCGCTGCCAGCCGGCGCGCGCGTCGGCCGTATCGACCAGGTGCAGGCGCTGGCGGCCTTCGTCGATCGCCAGCAATGTCAATGGGGCATCATGCGGCCTCCCGGGGGCCAAGGCCTATGTTCGCTTCCGTGGCGGCGTCGAACACGTGCACGCGGGCGGTGTCCAGGTACAGCGTGATGGCCTGCTCGGGCACCAGTTTCACGTTGCCGCCGAGCCGGGCCACGACGGTGCCGCCGCCCACGCGCAGCGTGACGATCGTTTCCGCACCGAGCGGCTCCACCACGTCGACCACCACTGCCAGCGCCGCGCCGGTGGCCGGGTCGAGCGAGAGGATCTCGGGGCGCAGGCCAAGCTTCACGGCGCGCCCGGCGCCCTGGTTGCCCGCAGCCCGGGCGGCCATCGCGGCCGGCAGGCGCAAAGCGTAGCCATCGCCCGTGACGCTGCCGTCGCGCAGCTCGCCATCCAGGAAACTCATCGCGGGCGAGCCGATGAAGCCGCCGACGAACACGTTGACGGGCCGCTCGTACAATTCCATGGGGCTGGCCACCTGCTGGATCTCGCCGCCCTTCATGACGACGATGCGGTCGCCCATCGTCATCGCCTCGACCTGGTCATGCGTGACATAGACCGTGGTCACGCCCAGTTGCCGGTGCAGCTTCAGGATCGAGGCGCGCATTTCCACGCGCAGCTTGGCGTCGAGGTTAGACAGCGGCTCGTCCATGAGGAACGCCTGCGGCTTGCGCACGATGGCGCGGCCCAGCGCCACGCGCTGGCGCTGGCCGCCGGACAGTTCCTTGGGCCGCCGGTCGAGCAGGTGATCGAGCTGCAGCATGCGCGCCGCCTCGTCCACCCGCTGCGTGATCGCCGTCTTCGGCACGCCATCGAGCTTCAGTGCGAAGCCCATGTTCTGGCGCACCGTCATGTGCGGATACAGCGCATAGCTCTGGAACACCATGGCGATGTCGCGCGCCTTCGGTTCGAGGTCATTGACGACCGTGCCGCCGATGCGCAGCTGGCCGTCCGAAATCTCTTCCAGGCCGGCAATCATGCGCAGCGTGGTCGACTTGCCGCAGCCGGACGGGCCGACGAAGACGACGAATTCGCCGTCGCCGATATCGAGGTTGAAATCGCGCACGGCATGGAAGCCATTGTCGTAGAACTTGCGCACCTGTTGTAACGAGATCGCCGCCATGCCCATTCATCTCCAAAAATGTTAACGTTATCGCTCTTCGCAGGTATAGTAGCCTCAGTTATCGGCCGGCGCAACGATTACGTGGCCTCTGGATTGATAACGTTAACGATTGTCCCCGAACGACTCACCGACGAGAATGGAGACGCCATGCCAACCCTGCCCGCCCGACCGACCACCCCATCGACTGCCAGACCATCCCGCAAGCGCTGCGCCGAGGCGCTGCTGCTCCTGTGCGCGGCCACGCTTGCGCTTGCGCCCCGCGCGGCCAGCGCCGACGAATACGACACGCTGCGCACGAAATGGCAGACCCGCCTGACCGGCGGCACCGCAATCGACACGGCCGATCCCGACATCGCCCAGGCCGTGGCGATGATCGCCGCGAACGCGCAGGTACACTGGAACGCGATGGACAAGGGTGCCGGCCGCACGTATCTGTGGAGCGACCTGGCGTCGGCGACGACGTCTTCCCACGTTACCAACAGCTACGGCCGGCTGCACGCGATGGCACTGGCCTGGTCCACCAAGGGTTCTTCACTGCAAGGCAACGCGGCGCTGGCGGCCGACATCGTGGCGGGCCTCGACTGGCTCTACGCGCGGCGCTACAACGAGAACGTGACGTACTACGACAACTGGTGGGACTGGCACATCGGCACGCCGCACTCGCTGACCAATACGATGACGCTTATGTACGACCGGCTGTCGGCCACCCAGCGCGCCGCCTGGCTGCAGGCCATCGACAAGTTCGTGCCCAATCCCGCGGTGCGCCTGAAACCGGACGGCACGGCGCTGACGACGGAAACGGGCGCCAATCTGCTGGACAAGGCGCTGGCCGTCATCGTGCGCGGCGTGCTGGGCAAGTCGTCGGCGAAGATCATCCAGGGCCGCGACGCGATCAGTCCCGGCCTGCTGTACGTGACGCAGGGCGATGGCTTTTATGTGGATGGTTCCTTCATCCAGCACGGGAACATCGCGTACACGGGCTCCTATGGCCCGGCCATGATCGACGACATGTCCAAGCTCCTGTACCTGCTGACCGGCTCCACCTGGGCGTTCACGGACCCGAACGTGGCCAACGCGTACGACTGGGCCATCGATGCCTTCGCGCCGCTGATCCACGATGGCGCGATGATGGATGCGGTGCGCGGCCGCGGTATCGCGCGGCAGTACTCGACCGACCATACGGCCGGGCGCAGCGTCGTCACGGCGCTGGTGCGGCTGGCGCAGGCGGGGGCCACGTCCTGGCCGCAGCAGAGCGCCGCCATCAACGCCGCCGTCAAGGGCTGGATGGCGCGCGACACCACGTTCGGCGCGAGCTACCTTTCGGCCACGCCCACGGCGGTGGCCGGCGTGTATTCGCCACTGCCCGTGTATGAAATGACGCTGATGAAGGCGCTGGCCGCCGATCCGGACGTGCCGGCCGCGCCGGAGCCGGCGGGCGTGCGGGTGTTTGCCTCCATGGACCGCGTCATGCAGCGCGGCCCCGGCTTCGCCGCGAGCCTGTCGCTGTTCTCGAACCGGATCGCGGCCTTCGAATACGGCAACGGCGAAAACCTGGCCGGCTGGTGGACGGGCATGGGCATGCTGGCGCTCTACGACGCCGACCAGGCCCGCTACCTGGACGGCTACTGGCCCACCGTCGACAAGCTGCGCCTGCCCGGCACCACCACGGACCGTTCCGGCAGCGGCACGCCGGTGGCGTGGAAGAGTTATCCGAACACGCGCAACTGGGTCGGCGGCGCGCAACTGGGTGACCTGTATGCGGCGGTCGGCATGGACTTCGCCACCTCAGGCGTCACGGGCAGCGCGCTGACGGGCAGGAAATCGTGGTTCATGTTCGGCGACCGGATCGTCGCGGTGGGTGCCGGCATCGCCAGCACGGGTGGCGCGGCGGTCGAGACGATCGTCGAGAACAGCAAGCTCAATGCCGACGGCAGCAATGCGCTGACCGTCAACGGGGTGGCGCAGCCGGCAACGCCGGGCAGCGGCGCGGCACTGGGCGCCGTGCGCTGGGCCCACCTGGCCGGCAACGTGCCCGGCGCCGACGTGGCGTGGTACTTCCCCGACGCGCCCACGGTGAACAGCCTGCGCGAGACCCGCACCGCCACGTGGCGGACGATGTACAGCGGCGCGAGCACGGCCAGCGTGTCGAACCATTTCCACAGCCTGGCCCTGCCGCACGGCGCGAACCCGACGGCCGGTACCTATGCCTACGTCATCCTGCCGGGCCGCAGCGCGGCGCAAGCGGCGGCGTATGCGGCGGCGCCTGCCGTGACGATCCTGGAACGGTCGGCCACGGCCACCGCCGTGCGCGATACGGCTCTTGGCCTGGTGGGCGCGCATTTCTGGACCGACGCGTCGAAAACGGTCAACGTCGACGGCGCGCCCTACGTGACCAGCAACCGCAAGGCGGCGGTCCTCACGAAGGAGGCGGACAATGTGCTGCAGGTGGCCGTGGCCGATCCCACACAAGCCAACACGGGCACGATCACCGTGGAAATCGCCCGCGCGGCCGGTGCCGCGATCGCCACGTCGCCGGGCGTGACGGTGAACCAGCTCAAGCCGACGATCCGCCTCACCGTCGACGTGCGCGCGGCGGCCGGCAAGTCGTTCCATGCCAGTTTCAGCGTGCTGCGCACGAAGACCTTGCGGCCGGTCGCGGACGCCACGCTGCGCGACGGCAGCTACGGCGCCACCAACTATGGCGGCACGGCGACGGTCGTCGTGAAGAACGATGGCGTCGGCTATGCCCGCCAGGCACTGGCGCGCTTCGACCTTTCTTCGATCGACGGCACCATCGGCGCGGCCACGCTGAAGCTGGCGCCCCGCTTCGTGGGCCAGGCCAGCGCCATGACGCACAACGTGCTGCAGGTCGCCGATGCGTGGAGCGAAACAGGCGTCACCTGGAATACCCGGCCGGCCGATATCGCCACCTTGGGCACGTGGACGGTGCCCGCCATCAACAGCTACGCCACGCTCGACGTGACATCGGCCGCCGCCGCCGCACTGGCCGGCGGCAAGCGGCTGTCGGTGCGGGTCGAGGCGGCCGCCTACTATGGCGCCAATGGCTGGGTGGAATACTCGAGCCGCGAAAACGGCACCGCCCCGCTGCCGGCGCTCGTGGTGGATTATTACTGACAGCCTCACTGCCGAGCTCGTGCCCACATTGGGCGCAGCAGGGGTTTCAAGGAGCACCGCTCTTTGCCCTCCGCTGCGCTGCGTTGGTCAACGCCTGCCGGCGAGTGTCGGAAAACTTTACACTTGAGATACCCGCCGGTTACACAAAATCTGTAACTACTTGCTTGTAAATGACATTTCAACTCAGGAATGATAATTGCTTAAGTTAATCAGCAGTTCCAAAAAGCAACAATAATACTTCAACCTTCCTGGGGAAATCATGAAACTCATTTCGGCGCTTCGTGCGTCCATCGGTGCGCTTGCACTGGCTGCCACCGCGCACGCGAGCGCGGGACCTATCCTTCTGGTCACGGACGGTATCCTGACAGGCGCGAAAAATGTCAGCGTCCAGGGCGTCCTGTACGACGTTACATTTCTCGACGGCAAGTGCTCTACCCTGTTCACCGGTTGTAATGCCGTATCCGATTTTGCCTTTGCAACTGCCACTGGTGCTCAGGCGGCCAGCCTGGCGCTTCTCGACCAGGTGTTCGTCAATGGCTCCCGAGGGCAATTCGATACCCGCCCGCAGAACACATTGGGCTGTAGCGACAACGGCGTCTGCATTTCTCTCGTCCCCTATGGTCTGAACCAGAAAGGAACTACCGTCTGGAGCGCTGGCGCAAGCAATGCGCACCAGCAGAGCGGCGATGCCGCCAGCCTGATCAGCCAGAACTTCTCGATGGATATGGCCTCGCTCGCGTCCTACAACTTTGCGAAATTCGAGCTCTCCGTCGCCCCGGCCCAGGTTGCCGTTCCCGAGCCAACCTCCATCGCCCTGGTTCTCCTTGGCATTGCGGGCATGACGTTGGCACGGCGCCGCAAGTCGTAAGCCCATCGGCACGGCCATCATCGCCTGGCGGTGATGGCGTCGAGCGCCACTTCCGCCTGCAGCAGCCGGCGGAAGTGGCGAACGGTTACCGGAGCGCCTTCAACCTTCGAGCACCGCAACGCCCCGCGCGCCGTGCAGTTCGAACACGATCAGTTCGTTTTCGCCATGCCTCAATAGCGGTGCCGGCACGTACAGTGCGGTTTGCGGCCCCTTCTCCCAGTACCTTCCCAAGTTGAAGCCATTGACCCATGCCACGCCCTTGGTCCAGCCGGGCAGCGCCAGGAAGCTGTCGCCCGGCGCGTCGACGGTGAACACCGCGCGGTGGAAGGCCGGGCCGGCCGCGTCGGCCGCTCCCGGGTCGGCGAATCGCAGGCCGGACAGGTCGGCCAGCGGCAGCGGGAACATCGTCCAGTGATACAGCTTGTTGATGCCCAGCCGCACCCAGCCCAGCAGGCCCTTGCGGTCCTGCAGGTCCGGCCCGTAGTTCACCCTGCCCATGTTCTCGACCAGCAGCTCCAGCGTGACGGGGCCGGCCGGCACCTCGATCTCCAGCTTGCCATCGCCATCGCGCGCCAGCACGCCCACCTCGACGCCGTTGACGAACACTAGCGCGCGATCGTGGACGCGCTCGACGGATAAGGTGACCCTGCCGGGCGGATGATTCACGGTCGTGCGGTACAGGATGAAACCATAGTCCTGGCCCAGGCTTTCCATCGCGCGCGGCACGATGTCGTGGCGCGGCGCCGACAGGACCGGCAACGCATCGGCCAGCGCGACGACACCGGTGAACCGCGGCGTGGTGCGCGCCAGTTTCGCCGCGGGCGGCGGCAGGTCCAGTGGCGGCAGGTCGACGTACTTCGCGATGACGTTGCGGAAGGCGTGGAACTTGGCGGCCGGCTCGCCCGCCTCGTTCAGCGGCGCATCGTAGTCGTAGCTGTTGACGGTGGGCTGGTAGGCGCGCGTGTCCAGGTCCGTGTTGGCGCCATTCATGAAGCCGAAATTCGTCCCGCCATGGAACATGTAGACGTTGACGGAGGCGCCGCTGGCCAGTATTTCGTCCAGGGCCTGCGCGGCATCGGCCGCGTCGCGCGTGTGGTGCGGCTCGCCCCAGTGGTCGAACCAGCCGTTCCAGAATTCCATGCACATCAGCGGCCCGCCCGGCTGGTAGTCGCGCAGCTTGGCGAACTCGCTGTTCGCGCGCGAACCGAAGTTCGCCGTCTTGAAGACGTCGGGCAGCGTGCCATGCGTGAGCATGTGGTCGGTGGCGCCATCGGAAGTGAACAGCAGCGTTTCGACGCCCAGTTCCACCATCAGGGCGCGCACCCACTCGACATATTGCCGGTCGCTGCCATAGCTGCCGTATTCGTTTTCCACCTGCATGGCGAGGATCGGCCCGCCGTGCTGCACCTGCAGCGACAGCAGTTGCGGCAGCAGCGCGGTATAGAAGCGCCGCACGGCATCCAGGTATGGCGGGTAACAGCAGCGCACTTCCATCGCCGGGTCGGCCAGCAGCCAGGCCGGCAGGCCACCGAATTCCCATTCGGCGCAGATGTACGGCCCGGGGCGCACGATCACGTGCAGGCCCAGTTCCTGCGCCAGGCGCACGAAGGCGGCAAGGTCCAGGCCACCGTCGAAGCGGAATTCGCCGGGCCGCGGCTCGTGCAGGTTCCAGGCGACATAGGTTTCCACGGTATTCAGGCCCATGGCACGCAGCTTGAGCAGGCGGTCGCGCCACTGGCCGGGCACCATGCGGAAATAATGCAGTGCGCCGGACAGCACACGCAGGGGCTCGCCGTTCAAAAGAAAACGGTCACCAGAGATCGTGAAGGAAGGTGTAGTTTGCATAGGGTCGGAACAGGCGAGGAATAAAAAAAAGGGAGCGCCGCTTGCGGCGGTGTCCCTTGAAAGAGTGGCACGGCACCAGGAGGAGACGGTGCGCGCCACCCACGGATCGTCAGAAGTTCAGGTCCAGCCGGGCACCGAAGTAACGGGTGTAGTCGCGCGGCGGCAGCCACGACGTGGTGCTCACGACCGCCACCGGGTTCGGTGCCCGGGCGCTCCAGGTGCCCGTGGCCACGGAGTTACCCAGGCCGATCGCATACGTCTTGTCGAACAGGTTGTTGACGAAGAACGACAGCTTGTAGCGGTCGCGCTTGTCCTTCATGCCGAAGCCGATGTTGGCGATGCCGTAGCCGCCCTGCACCGTCATCGGGTCCTGGTTCAGCGCGAACTGCGTGCGGCTCTGCCAGCGGTACGCGCCCGTGAAGAACAGGTCGAAGCCGGCTTCGCGCAGCGGCAGGTCGTACTGCCCGCCCAGGTTTACCTTGATCTTCGGCGCGTTCGGCAGCGTGGCGCCGGCCAGGTTCTGCACATTGCTGTTCGCGTACTTCGGATTCGGCGCGCAGTTGCCGCCCACGATGGCGCCGGTGCCCGCCGCGTTGAGCACCCAGTGGCATGGCCCGTTCTCGAACTCGGTGATCGTGGCCTGCGTCCACGCGAAGCTGCCGTTCAGCAGCAGCGCGCGGCTCACGCGCAGCGTGCCGTCCACTTCCAGGCCGCGCGTGCGCAGGCCGCCGATGCTGTGCAGCGTGGTGCGGAAGACGTTGTCGTCGTCCGTGAAGCCGGCCGCCTGCTGGAAACCGCGGAAGTTCGTGTTGAACAGTGCGATGTCGAGCGTGGCGCGGTTGTCCAGCAACGTCGTCTTCAGGCCGAGCTCGAAGTTCTTGGCCTTTTCCGGATCGACGGGCTGCTTGCGCGCCACGGCCGCGTTGAAGCCGCTCGTGAGGTCGTAGGCCACGCCCTTGTAGCCGGTCGAGAACGTGGCGTAGGCCATTGCATCGCGGCCGACATGGTGCTCGAGGCCCACCTTGCCGGTCACCGCATTGTCCGAGTGGTCATCCGTGTAGAACTCGGTGGGCACGCGGGCGGCCGGTGGCGGCGTGTAGCGCGTGAAGCCGTAGCCGGAATCCTCGCGGTTCAGCCGCAGGCCCGCGATGAGGCTCGTCTTGTCCGTGATGGCGAAGCTGCCCTGGCCGAACAGCGAATAGTTGGTGTTCCACGCCTGCGCCTCATAGGCGGTGACGTAGCTGCTCACCGGGGCCCGCACCAGCAGGCGGTTCAGCATGTTGCGGCCATACCAGAGGCCTGCCACGTAGCGGAACCGTCCGCTGTCGGGCGACGTCAGGCGCACTTCCTGCGTGATCGACTTCACGTCGAACGTGCCGAAGCTGTACAGGCCACCGGTCAGCCCCGACGGCCGGCCATTGACCGGCAGGTAGGTGAGGATGTCGTAACTGGTACCGTCGCCATCCTGGAAGTCATCCATGTGGTAATTGCTGAACGACGTGATCGACGTGAGGTTGTGCCCCGCCAGCACCGAGTCGTCACCGAACTGCCAGTTCAGGCGCAGGCCGGCACCGGCATCGCGGAACTTGCCGCCGGCCGGGTAATCGTTGCTGACGACCGTGTTGCCCGGCCCGATCGGCACGCCGGCATTGAGCACGGAGGCCGGCAGTTGCGGCACGTTCTGGTAATACCCGCCCGGCGTGATCGACGTGTAGGGATTCACGCAGCAGTTGCGGTTCGTGCGATTGTAGTGCGGCGAGAACACGGCCTGGAACTGGTCCGTCGGATTCCACTCGAACTTGCCCATGATGGTCTCGCCGCGGCTGCCATTGAGCTTCGAGCCGTCGTACAGGTTGTCCACGACGCCACCGAAGCCCGTCTTGCTGACGGTGACGCGGCCGCGCAGGGTGTCGGTCACGGGGCCGGAAACGCTGGCGGTCGCGCGCCATTCCTTGTCGTCCGTCAGCAGGAAGCTGGTGCTCGCCTTGCGCGTGCCGGCGATCGGCTTGGTCGTGATGTTGAGTGCGCCGGCGATCGACGACTTGCCGAACAGCGTGCTTTGCGGGCCTTTCAGCACTTCCACGCGGAAGATGTCCGTCATGTCCTTGAAGGCGCCGGCCTGCATGCCCATCGGGATATCGTCGACGATCACGGCCACGTCCGACTCCGTGCCGATCCCCAGCGAGAACGTGCCGATGCCGCGCATGTTGATGCTGTTGTTGCCGGGTTGCGAGCCATACGAGATCGTCAGCGCGGGCGACAGCGACGGCAGGTCGTCGATGTCGCGCACGTTGGCGCGCTGCAGCGTGGCGTCGTTGATGACCGAAATGGCCGCCGGCACGTCCTGCAGGTTCTGCGCCCGCTTGTTGGCGGTGACCACCACCTGTTCGAGCTTGGCGCTGTCCGCTTGTTGCGCTTGCTGCGCCGGTTGATCTTGCTGCGCCTGCGCCTGGGCGGGCACGGCGCCCAGGGTAGCCAGCGCGATGGCGGCGGCGATGGGCCGCAGGCGCGGGCTGGTGGATTGGTTGCTGAAATGCGTAATCATGTTTTCTCCTGATGAGAACTGCCTGTTTTATTGACTGCTTGTGATGTAAGCCGATTCGCGTGCCTTGCCTTGTTTGTCTCCTCCGCCTTCTCCTTACCAGTAGCTGGTCCAGCCGCGCGTTACCCTGGCCAGGCCTTCCAGATAGAAGAAGTCGCCCCACAGGTTCGCCTCGTCGATGCCCTGCCCGTGCGGCTTGCTGTACACGCCGTGCAGCAGCAGCGCGTCGCTGCCGGGCTGGCGTGCGGCGCAGCGCCGGGCCAGGCTGCCTAGCAGGTGCAGCGCCGCGGCCTGGTAGCGTGCGCGCGCCTCGCCGTCGGGCAGCTGGCCGCAGATCTCGAGCAGCCCGCAGGCGGCGATGGCGGAGGCCGAGCTGTCCCATGGCTCGCCGCTGCCGTCGCCGTAGGCCAGGTCCCAGCAGGCGATGCCATGCTCCGGCAGCCGGGCCAGGAAGTAATCGGCCTGGGCGCAGGCGATGTCGAGCAGCCCCAGGTCCGGCGCGTGCCGGTGGTTCAGGGCAAAGCCGTAGATACCCCACGCCTGGCCCCGCGCCCAGCACGAATCGTCGGACGCCCCCTGGGCCGTGCTGCCGCCCAGCGCTTCCCCGGATACCGGATCGAAGTGATACGTGTGGAAGCTGGAATGGTCGGGCCGCACCAGGTACTTGCGGGACTGCCTCGCGTGCGACAGCGCGGCGTCGCGATAGCGGTTGTCGCCGCTCTGCGCGCTGGCCCAGTGCAGCAGCGGGAGGTTCATCAGGCAGTCGATGATGATCCGGCCGCGCTGGGCCGGGTCGTCGAGGTCGCCCCATGCCTGGATGATGCCGGCGCCTGGCAGGTAGCGTTGCATCAGGCAGTCGGCCGCCTGCAGCGCGATGCGGCGTGCTTCAGGATCGCCCGTGATGCGCCACGCGGCAATCGCCGACAGCGTGTACAGGAAGCCCAGGTCGTGGTGATCGATCTGGACACGCTTCGCCAGCCGCCACGCGAAACTGGGCAACTGGCTTGCCGCGGCCTGGCGGAATGCCGTGGCGCCCGTCAGTTCGTAGGCGGTCCACAGCATGCCGGTCCAGAAGCCGCTGGTCCAGCCGGCGTTCACGCCCGGCGGATGGCCATCGAACTGGCGCAGCGTGTAGTGGTTGCCCGTGGTGGTGTCGTCCGGGAAGCACTCGGTGAAGCGCCGGACGTTGGCAGCCAGCTGGCCGAGCGCCAGCTCGAGCGCAGTATCGAGCGCATTATCGAACGCAGTGGCTGGCACCTGGGCTGGTGCGTTGTCCGACCCCGCGCTGGCCATGGCGGCCGCGGATAAGAGAGAAATGGATGACGTCATGGTTGTCTTTGGTAAGTGGATCAGCGGACCGGCATGGCGGCGTTAACGTTCACATTTCTGGTCGAACGTATGTGGTGCATGGCCCGGTGCGTGGGCACGTGGTGGAAATGTCGGGGCATGTCGTCCTCGTCAGGGTTGCGCGGTATCGGGTTTGCTTGACGTGGGCGCGGGCACGCCCGCGGGGATTTCGACTGGTAGCGGTCGTACGCCTTCTGCATATAGCCGGTCGCCCGCCGCACGCCGGCCTGCTCGAGCCGCTTGATGTACAGGTCGAAGTTTTCCATCGGCTCGCGGCCCGTGATGAAGCGCGTCGTCATCTCGGCGATGTAGAGCTTCAGGTCGCTCATGATCGCGTTGAACTTGCGCGAGTCCGCCGGGTCGACTTCCAGCGCGGGCAGCAGCAGGTCCGGCGATGCGCCGGCCCAGATGGCCACGGCCTCGCGCTGCTCGGGCATCGTGTAAAACTGCTGCAGGTAGTTCGCGTCCTGCACCAGCGGCGCGCTCTGCACGCGGGCATGCACGTAGATCGCCTCGGCCACCGACAGCTTCGGGTGGCGCATCACCCGGTCCGTGTAGCGCGGCCGGCCGTCCACCATCGTGTAGCTGAGCCCTTCGCGGCCATAGGACAGCACCCTGCCGCCCTCCTTCGAATAGCCGTAGTCGAGGTAGCGGACCGTCTCCACCACGTGGCGGTTCTGGCTGCTCACGGCGGCGCCCAGGCCGGAATAGAGCTGACCCGCTTCGGGCCACGTCAGGTAATGCCGGCCGCCGCTGCCCGGGCCGCTGGGATACGGCACGGCCACGAGGCGAAAGCCCGGGAAGCGCTGCCGGTTCATGCTGGTGAAGCGGGCCAGCCCGCCGCCATTGAACCCGGCATACGCGCCGACCAGGTTGTTGGTCATGCGCGCATCGAACTGGCGCTCGGTCTGCGACACGTAGTCCGGGTCGATCAACCCTTCCGCATACCAGCGGCGCATCGTGGCGAGGAATTCACGGTAGGCCGGCTCGGCGGGGCTGTAGCGCACCTGGCCATCCTTGCGGAAGAATTCCGGGGCCAGGCCGAAACCGCCGAGGAAGACCCACATCGGAGCAGGCAGCCCTGGCACGGCGCGGTCGCCATTGATCGTCAGCACGGAGAACGGGATTTCGTCGACCTTGCCGTTGCCGTTCGGGTCGCGCGTGCGGAAGGCCTTCAGCACCCGGTACCAGTCGTCGATGCTTTCCGGCGCGGCCAGGCCCAGCTTCGCCAGCCAGTCGGCGCGGATCTGCGGGCCCCAGACATTGCGCACTTCCGGGTCCAGCCGCAGCATCGGGAACGCGTAGATGCGGCCGTCGGCCGTGGACACCTGCCGGAACACTTCGGGGTTGGCATCGAGCAGCGCCTGGAAGTTCGGCGCATGGCGGCGGATCAGGTCATTGAGCGGGATGATCACGCCGTCGCGCAGGGCCTTCTCGGAACCGCCCGGATAGCCGAACCAGTCGGCCTCGATGACGTCCGGGTACTTGCCGGAGACGGCCAGCAGGTTGAAGCGCTCCTTTTCCGCGCCGAGCGGCGGGTGATCGAAGCGCACGCGGATGCCGGTGCGCTCGGCCAGCACCTGGTAGGCCGTCTGCTCGGCATAGCTGTTCATCGACACGGCGGCCTTGGCGTTGAAGTTGACGAACCACGTCAGCGTCAACGGAGCATGCACATTCGGCACGATCGGCAGGGCCGGTGCGTCGGATACGGCCATCGCCGCGATCGGCATGGACAGCAACGCAGTCAACAATGCCTTAGGTAACGTTAACATTCCTGGATTCGAAAAAATGCGTTTCATTCCTTGATCCCTCCCACCAGCACGCCCTTGGCGAAGAAGCGCTGCAGGAACGGGTAGACGGCCAGCACCGGCAGCGTGGCCACGATCACGGTGGCGTACTTGATCGTGGTGCTGAGCGCCTCGCGGCCCGCCGCCTCGCCTGTCATCATCGAATCCGTGCTGCTCGACACGAGGATCTCGCGCAGCACCAGCTGCAGCGGGAACAGCTCGCGGTCGGACAGGTAGATCATCGAATAGAAGTAGCCGTTCCAGTGCGCCACCGCGTAGAACATGGCCACCACGGCCAGCGTGGGCATGCACAGCGGCACGTAGACCTGCGTGAGGATGGTGAGGTCGCCGGCGCCGTCGATGCGGGCCGCTTCCTCGTAGTCCTTCGGCACTGCGTTGAACGCCGAACGCAGGATGATGAGGTTCCAGGCGCTGACGGCAAACGGCAGGATCACGGCCCAGCGGCTGTCCAGCAGGCCCAGGTCGCGCACAAGCAGGTAGTTCGGCACCAGGCCGCCGGTGAAGAACATCGTGAAGATGATCATCAGCATCACGGGCTTTTCCAGCATCAGGCGGCGCCGCGACAGTGCATACGCGCCGCAGCACGTGAGCACGAGGTTCAACCCCGTGCCGCCCACCACGATGACGAGCGTATTGAAAAAGCCGCTGCGCACCATCGGGTTCTGCCACACGCGCTCGAATGCCTCGAACGACAGGCCTTGCGGCAGCAGCATCAGGCCCTGGTGCGACGCCAGCGCCAGCGGATCGCTGAGCGAGGCGATCAGCACATACCAGAACGGGTAGAAGGTGATGAAACACAGCAGCGACAGCACGGTGACATTGGCCGTGTCGAACGCGGCGCCGGCCCAGCCCTGGCGGGGGCGCCAGGCGCGCAGGCCCAGGCGCAGGCGTGAAGGCGGCAGCGCGGCCATATCGGAGATCGTGGGGGTTTGCATGGCGTCTCCTACCAGATGCTGTTGCCGGTCAGCTTGCGGCTGAGGCGGTTGGCGGCCGCGAGCAGCAGCAGCGCCACCGCGGAATTGCACAGGCCGACGGCGGCCGCATAGCTGTAGTTCGCATCGAGGATCCCGTGCCGGTACACGTACGTGGAGATCACGTC
Source organism: Pseudoduganella lutea (assembly GCF_004209755.1). Taxonomy (NCBI): domain Bacteria; kingdom Pseudomonadati; phylum Pseudomonadota; class Betaproteobacteria; order Burkholderiales; family Oxalobacteraceae; genus Pseudoduganella; species Pseudoduganella lutea. The sequence goes on from NZ_CP035913.1 coordinate 305,201, forward strand.
CGCCGTTTCATACGTGCCCGGGTTGTACAGCAGGATCACTTTTTCAAAGCCCACCGTCATCAGCTGGCCGAGCCGCAGCACCAGCAGCGTGCTGACGATCGGCAGCAGGCCGGGCAGCGTGACGTGGACCATGCGCTGCCAACGGTTCGCGCCATCGATGCGGGCCGCTTCGTAGAGCGAGGGATTGATGGCGGACAGCGTGGCCAGGTAGATGATCGAGCCCCACCCCACGCTCTGCCAGATCTCGGAACCGACGAACAGCGTGCGGAACCAGGACGGGTCGTTGATCAGCGGATCGGGCGTGCCGCCGAGCGCCACGGCCATCTGCGTGAGGATGCCGTCGCGCGCGGCGAAGTCGAGCAGCATGCCCGCCACGACGACGACGGAAATGAAGTGCGGCAGGTAGGTGATGGTCTGCACGAGGCGGCGGAACCGCTCGCTCGTCAGCTCGTTCAGCAGCAACGCCAGGATGATCGGGGCGGGAAAGCCGAACAGCACGTCGTAGATGTTCAGCAGCAGCGTGTTGACGATCAGCCGTTCCACGAACAGGCCGTTGAAGAACTGGCTGAACCACTCGAGCCCGACCCACTCGCTGCCGGCGATGCCGGCGGCCGGATTGAAATCCTTGAACGCGATCAGCGTGCCGTACATCGGCACGTAGTGGAAGATGGCGAAGTACGCCACGACCGGCAGCAGCATCAGGTAAGCGACGCGGTTACGCGCCAGGTCGCGGCCGAGGCGGCGCAGGTACGGGGCCGGCGGGCGGGTGGTCGGGGTGGCTGGGGCGGTCATGCTCAGGCCTTCCCTGCCGGGCGCTTGCGGCTGGCGGCCGCACCGGCTACCGGCTTCACGGTTGCCGGCTTCACGGTTGCCGCCTTCATAGGTGCGGGCTTTACGGCGGCGGCGCCGGTGCGCCGTGGCGCGGTGGCGCGCTTCGGCGCGGGCGCGGCATCGGCGCGTGCCGGTGCCCTGGCGGTGGAATCGCGCAGCACCAGCTCGGACGGGAACTCGACACGCTGCTGTTCGCCGCCACTGCCCGCGATGCGCAGCAGCAGTTCGCGCACGGCCGCGTCGCTGATGGCGGCCAGCGGCTGGCGCACGGTCGTCAGCGCCGGGTGCACGTGGGCCGCCGCGGGAATATCGTCGAAGCCGATCACGGAAACATCCTGCGGCATCCGCAGGCCGCAGGCGCGCACGGCGTCGATGGCGCCGAACGCCATCTCGTCGTTGGCCGCGAAGATCGCCGTCGGCGCGTTTTCCGCCGTCAGCAGCGCGGATGCCGCCTCGTAGCCGGAACGCCGCCCGAAGTCGCCCGCCGCGATCAGCTTCGGATCCACCTCGATGCCGGCGCCGCGCAGTGCGGATTCATAGCCGTGCTGGCGCTCCTGGCTCTGGCCGGTGAACGCCGAACCGGTGATGAAACCGATGCGGCGGTGCCCCAGCTGCAGCAGGTGGCGCGTGGCCGCGGCGGCCGCGTCGCTGTTGCCGCCGCGGACGACGGGCAAGTCCGTCGGCCGCCAGTAATTGACCAGCACCACGGGCAGCCCGCGCTGCTCCAGCTGGCGCAGCTGCGTGTCGCTGATGCGGGGCAGGATCAGCAGCAGGCCGTCGCACAGGCCCTGCAGCATGTGGCCCAGGCCGCGGCTCGGTGCATTGTCCGTGTCGCCGATCGAGTTGTAGATCACCAGGTCCATCTCGAGCTTGCGCACGGCGACGCTGACGGCGCCGATGATCTCGTTGATCACGGCCGACTGCAGGTCGTTGACGAGGATGCCGATCACGTTGGTGCGGCTGCCCTTCATCATCTTGGCCGACAGGTTGGGCGAATAGCCCAGTTCCGCCGCGATCGCCCGCACCTTTGCGCGGGTCTTTGCGGCAACCGAGCCTTCGTCGTTCAGCGCGCGGGACACGGTCATGACCGAGACGCCCGCCTTCTCGGCGATCGTGATCAGGGTTACGGGAGGATTTTTCATGGGGTCTGCATCGTGTCCGAGGTTGATAACGTTAACGTTACCATTTTCAATCCGGCATAGGAAGTTATTTTTGCATCGGATTTATTTTGACAGGGAAGTCATCTCACGCCAGTGCCGGGTCGCTGGTACCGTCGAAACCGGTCTCGATGCGGCCCGCGAAACGCCACACGGCGCCGTCGCATTCCACCTGGGCGTCATACCAGGGTCCGGGCAGCGCGATGTGTTCGGTGCCGCCCGCGGCCACGCGCAGCCGGCGCGGCGCCGGGTCGCCATAGGCCAGCAGCGTCACCGTTGCCTCGTGCACGCCTTCGCCGCGGCCGTGCAGCTCGAGCACGAGCCGGTTGCCTTCCGTGACGGCACGCACGGCGATACCCGGCGCGCCGCTGCCGCGCAGGCTGCGATGGAAACCGTTCGGCCCGAGGATCCACAGGTCATAAGCACCGGGCGCGACGCCTCGCTCGCCGGCAGGGGCAGTCAGCCGGTCGACAAGCTCCCTGCCCGCTTCCACCGTATAGCGGCGCGGCACGCGGCCCAGGCGCAGCCGGTCGTAGACATGGAACACGGCGCCGGCCGTGCCGCTGTTGACGAAGGTGAGCACGACGCCATCGCCGCCCGGCCCGGCCGGGGCTTCCAGCCGCGCTTCAAGCTTGTACGGCAGTGCGCGCGACGGCCGCGTGCCCGGCTCCTGGCGCGGTGCGGACTGCGCACGTTCGGCCGGCACGTCGATGGCGGGCGTGGCCCGCTGGCGCGCCCGCTCGGCGTCGGCCTGCGCCATGCCATAGGCGGGCAGGCGCGGCGTGGCGGCATCCGGCGAGGCAAAGTCGAAGCAGCTCGTGAGGTCGCCGCAGACGGCCCGGCGCCAGGCGCTGATGTTCGGCTCGACGACGCCGAAGCGGCGCTCCAGGAATCGCAGCACGGACGTGTGGTCGAACACCTGCGAGTTCACCCAGCCGCCCTTGCTCCATGGCGACATGACGACCATCGGCACGCGCGGCCCCAGGCCATACAGGAAGCCGTCGCGATGGCATTCGTCCGCGAAATCGACGGTGGACCTGCCCGACCGACTGCCGTCGCCCAGCAGCGCCGGCGGCGCCGGCGGCGGCACATGGTCGAAGAACGCATCGTTCTCGTCGTACATCAGCAGGAACACGGTGCCGCTCCACACTTCCGGATCGGCCAGCAGCGCCTCGAGCACCTGCAGCGTGTAGGCGCCACCCTGCACCGGCGTTGACGGCCCGGGGTGCTCCGAATACAGGCGCGGGGAAATCACCCAGCTCACCTGCGGCAGGCGGCCGTTCACCACATCCTCCCGCAGGCCGTCCAGCGTGGCATTGCCCAGCGTGCTGCTGACACCCTTGTCCGCCAGCGGGTTCGGTCGCGCGGCGTGGGCCTCGCGGAAACTGCGGAACGTCGTCAGCATGTTGCAGTCGTAGTTGTCCGCCATGTCCGTGTAGACCTTCCAGCTGACGCCGGCCTTTTCCAGCCGCTCGGCATACGTGGTCCACGTAAAACCCTGCTCGGGCGGCCCGAAGCCTTCCATGCGGTTGTCGATCGCCGGGCCGCCGTGCCGGCCCGAGGGGTCGTTGGTGCCGGTCATCAGGAACAGCCGGTTCGGATTCGTGCCGCCCTGCAGCGAGCAGTGGTAGGCATCGCACAGCGTGAACGCCTCGGCCAGCGCGAACTGGATCGGCAGGTCGGCACGGGCGTAGTACGCCATCGCAGCATCGGTCTTCGCGCGCGGCCACGCATCGATGCGGCCGTCGCTCCACGCCGCCTGCGCATCGGGCCACGTGTGCGGCAAGTCCAGCGCCGGCTGGGCATTGCCGGTGCCCGCGTCGAGCCGGTACGGCATGACGATGCGCCGGCCATTGTGCTGCTGCCAGACGGTGCGGCCGTTGCGCACGGGGATCGTCATGCGGTCGCCGAAGCCGCGCACGCCGGCCAGCGTGCCGAAATAATGGTCGAACGAGCGGTTTTCCTGCATCAGGATGACGACGTGGCGCACGTCGTCGAGCGTGCCGGCGGCGCGGCGTGCCGGCACGGCCAGCGCTTCGCGCAGCAGCGGCGGCATGGCGCCGAGCACGCCGGCGGCGGCCGTGGTGCCCAGGAAGCGGCGGCGGGAAAGTCGGGTCATGCATCCTCCGTGACGGTTGGGTGGCTGGCGCGGCGGCAGTGGCGACCGCGGATGTTATCGAACGCGGGCATCGGCAGCTATTAGCGTTAACGTTAACATGGCACTACGTTACGTGCAACGAAATCCTGACGCGACGTTGCGGCCAGGTACATGGCGCGCATCCACCAGGCGTTTCTCGCCGCGCGATGATAAATCCGCTTTGTTACCGGAACACGACAGAACGGCGGGCCGGGACCGGCGGCGACAGATTGCCGGTACGGCTATCCGGCGACCGTCGGCCGCCCGGAGCAACCCTCGTCACCCGGCCAGGCGTTCCGCCGCATACTCGATGCCCAGCTCGTCATAGATGGCATAGGTGGCCGCCAGCAGGTTTTCCAGCTCGGGCGACCGGTCGCCGTTGCGGACGCTGAACAGGATCGGCGACAGCACGTGCTGGTCCGCGAGGCGGCGGTACACCACGTTGCGGTGGTGCATCGCCTGCACGCTTTCCGGCACGATCGCGATGCCTTGGCCCGCCGCCACGAGCCCCATCGCGATCTGCAGCTCGCGCACTTCGACCACGGCCGCCGGCGTCACGTTCGCCTGGGCGAAGATCGACAGCACCTGGTCGGCGAAACTCGGTCGCGGGGCTTTCGGATAGACGAGCAGCGTGTCGTGCGCCAGTTCCGTGAGGCGCAGGCGCTCTTCGCGCCTTGAAAAGCGATGATCCGGCGGCAGCGCCACCACCAGCGGTTCCTCGCGCAGCACGATGCGGCGGATGCTGGGATCCTCGCTCTTGAGGCGGCCGAAGCCCACGTCGATGCGCCCCTCCTTCAGCGCCGCCAGCTGTTCCACCGTCGTCATCTCGTGCAGTGTCACCTCCACCTGCGGATACAGCGCCCGGTAACGCCGCATGATGTCGGGCAGTTCGCCATACAGGGTGGAGGCGACGAAGCCGACCGACAGCCGGCGTTCCAGCTTGCCGACGCGCTGCGTCATCGTTTGCAGGTCGCGCACCTGGTCGAGCACCTGCCGGGCGTGCACGAGGAAAAATGCACCCGCCTCGGTCAGCAGCAGCGGACGCGAGCCTTTCTCGACGAGCGCCACCTCCAGCATTTCCTCGAGCTGCTGGATCTGGCGGCTCAGCGGCGGCTGGGCGATGTGCAGGCGCTCGGCCGCGCGGCGGTAATTGCGCTCCTCGGCCAGGGCGACGAAGTAACGCAGGTGCCTTAATTCCATTTGATACCTCCAAAGTATCTTGATGATACCAATTCGGTGTTGGACTGCGTGGCTCGCGGGGAATATCGTATCCCCAACGCTGCTCAAGATACGGAATACATATGATTGAATCGATCGAGACGATACTGGCGGACGTGCCGACCATCCGGCCGCACAAGCTGTCCGTCGCCACGATGCACACGCAGACGCTGGTGCTCGTGCGCATCCGCTGCGGCGACGGCATCGTGGGCTGGGGCGAGGCCACCACCATCGGTGGCCTGAGCTACGGCGAGGAAAGCCCGGAGAGCATCAAGACCAATATCGACACCTACATGGCGCCCCTGCTCGTGGGCATGGCGGCGGACGGAGTGGCGAAGGCGATGGCCAAGCTGCGCAAGGCGGTCCAGGGCAACCGCTTCGCCAAGTGCGCCATCGAAACCGCCCTGCTCGATGCACAGGCGCGCCGCCTGGGCGTGCCGCTGTCGGAACTGCTGGGCGGGCGCGTGCGCGACGCCCTGCCCGTCGCCTGGACGCTGGCGAGCGGCGACACGGCCCGCGATATCGATGAAGCCGAGCAGATGCTCGAGCTGCGCCGCCACAACATCTTCAAGCTGAAGATCGGCCTGCGTGAACCGATGGCGGACGTCGATCACGTGCTGGCGATCAAGCGCGCCCTCGGCGACCGGGCCAGCGTGCGCGTGGACGTCAACCAGGCGTGGAACGAGACGGACGCGGTGCGCGCGATCGCGGCACTGGAAGCGGGCGGCATCGACCTCGTCGAGCAACCCGTCAAGGCCCATGACGGCGCCGCGCTGGCGCGGCTGACGAAGCGCTTCGACGTGGCGATCATGGCGGACGAGGCGCTGCATGGCCCGCACGACGCGATGGCGCTGGCCCGCAACGATGCCGCCGGCGTGTATGCCGTGAAGATTACGCAGTCCGGCGGCCTGCTGGCGGCGCTGGAAGTGGCGACGGTGGCGCGCCTCGCCGGCATCGGCCTGTATGGCGGCACCATGCTCGAAGGCGGCATCGGCACCGCCGCCACGGCCCACGTGTGCGCCACGTTCCCCGAACTGGCGTGGGGCACCGAACTGTTCGGCCCCCTGCTGCTGACGCAGGAAGTGCTGCGCGAACCGCTCGTCTACCGCGATTTCCAGCTGCAGGTGCCCACGGGCCCGGGCCTGGGCGTGGAGATCGATACCGACAGGCTGCAGTCACTGCGCCGTCATTGACGACAAGGAGAAATGACATGCTGTTCCATGTGCGCATGAACGTCAACCTGCCGGCCGCAATGCCGGCCGACCAGGCCACGCAACTAAAGGCCGATGAGAAGGCGCTGGCGCAGCGCCTGCAGGACCAGGGAAAATGGCGCCACCTGTGGCGCATCGCGGGCCAATACGCCAACATCAGCGTGTTCGATGTCGACAGCGTGGATGAACTGCACGCGCTGCTCACGTCCCTGCCGCTGTTCCCCTATATGCAGGTCGACGTGATGCCGCTGTGCCGGCACCCTTCGTCGATCCGCGACAACGATTCGTAGCCAGTGCCGTTCAAGTAAAACCCAAAGGCAGAACCCGGGGTCAGACCCGGCGGTCTGACCCCAGCCTCTGCTTTGGGTGTATGAATGGCATTACCCACAAAAGCGCAAGACCAAAGGAGACAACCATGAATCACGCAGCAATCGAAACCCTCGTCAACCAGTGGGTCGTGCAAGCCGCCGACCGCCCCGCCAATCCGCGCGTGCAGCAGGTCGTGGTGCGCCTGCTGGGCGACCTGTGCAAAGCCATCGAGGATCTCGACGTCACGCCGAGCGAATTCTGGAGCGGCGTGTCATATATGTCGGCCGCGGGTGCGGCGAACGAACTGGGCCTGCTGGCGGCGGGCCTGGGCCTGGAACACTTCCTCGACCTGCGCGCCGAGGAAGCGGAAGCAAAGGCGGGCCTGGAAGGCGGCACGCCGCGCACCATCGAGGGGCCGCTGTACGTGGCGGGCGCGCCGGAAAGCGTGGGCTTCGCGCGGCTGGACGACGGCACCGAGAGCGACCGCGCCGAAACGCTCGTCATGCAGGGCACCGTGTTCGACGACGACGGCAAGCCGATGCCCGGCGCGAAGGTCGAAGTCTGGCATGCGAACCTGCTGGGCAATTACTCTTTCTTCGACCGTACGCAGTCCGACTTCAACCTGCGCCGCACGATCGTCGCGGACGACCAGGGCCGCTACCGCTTCCAGTCCATCATCCCGGTCGGCTACGGCTGCCCGCCGGACGGCACCACGCAGCAGCTGCTCGACCTGCTGGGCCGCCACGGCCAGCGCCCCGCGCACATCCACTTCTTCATCAGCGCCTCCGGCCACCGCAAGCTGACCACGCAGATCAACATCGAGGGTGACGACTACCTGTGGGACGATTTCGCGTTCGCGACGCGCGAAGGCCTGGTGCCGCCGATCACGCGCGTCACCGATCCGGCCCGCATCGACGCGCAGCGGCTCGACAAGCCCTTCGCATCGATCGACTTCGATTTCCACCTGCAGCGCGATAGCGCGGCGGCGCCGGCCAGCGAAGTCGATCGCCCGCGCGCCGCGGCCTGAGAGGCGCGCATGCCTTTCCTGGACCTGGATGACGCCCGGCTGCATTACCGCGTCGACGGCAACCCCGCCAATCCCTGCGTGGCGCTGTGCAATTCGCTGGGAACGGACCTGTCGATGTGGGATGCGCAGGCCGCCGCGCTGGCGTCGGACCATTTCGTGGTGCGCCACGATACGCGCGGGCACGGGTCGTCCACGGCCGGCGACGCCCCGCCGGACATCGCCCGCCTCGGCCGCGACGTGCTGGCGCTGCTCGACCACCTGCGCATCGAACGTGCCGCCTTCTGCGGCATCTCGATGGGCGGCATGGTCGGTCAGTGGCTCGGCATCCATGCGGCCCCGCGCCTGACGCATCTCGTGCTGGCCAACACGGCGGCCCGCATCGGCACCCCCGAGGGGTGGCGGGCACGCGCGGACCTCGTGCGCGCCGAGGGCCTGGCCGCTGTTGCGGAGGGTGCGGCGGCACGGTGGTTTACGCCCGGCTTCACCGCGCGGGAACCCGCCACGGTGGCCCGCCTCACGGCCGCCCTGCGCGGACAGGACCCGCGAGGCTATGCGGCGTGCTGCGAAGCGCTGGCCGTGGCGGACCTGCGCACGCAGGCCGCCGATATCCGCGTGCCGACGCTCGTCGTCGCCGGCGAGCACGACCCCGTGACCACGGTTGCCGATGGCGCATGGCTCTGCCAGCAGATACCGGGCGCCGTGCTCGCCACGCTGCCCGCGTCGCACATCTCCAATATCGAAGCCGACGCCGCTTTCACGGCCCTGGTACGCGACTTCCTCCATGGCGCGCGGGCAGTGGACACAACCCTCGCACCATCGCTGGCAGTTGGCGCACCATGAATGATCGTCGGCGCACCGTGTTGCCATGGTGCGGCCTCCTGCCGCCAGGGCCCGGTCCTGCCGCAACAACGGGCTATACTGAATAAACAAAACAACAACGCTCCGAAGGAGTCGGCACGCTATTTGCTGAGTGTGTCGTACCTGTTTCAAAGTCCTACCTTCACCCAGCTTCGCAAGCCAGGAGACAAGATGGCGTTCCACGACAAGGCGCTGGCGGCGCTCTACAGCAAACCCCTGTTCCGCTCGGATACCAGGGCAGAGGCCCACGACCTGGTGGCAAGCGAGTTCGCCGAACACACGCTGCACTGGCGTGCCGGCACGCCCGACGCGGCGATGCACAAGTCGGCGCTCGACGACATCAGCGTGTACATGCTGCGTTACGGCCCGGAAGTCGAAGTGCGGGCCCATCCCTTCGACGATTTCGTGCTGGTCCACACCTCGCTGCACGGCGGCATGGAAATCGATTGCGACGGCAGGAAGCTGTGGATCCGCGAGGGCCGCAGCGCCGTGCTCGCGCCAAGGAAGAATGTGCAGCTGCGGTGGAGCCCGCGCAACCGGCAGATGATCGTCAAGGTGCCGCGCCGGCTGCTGGTCGCGGCCGCGAACAACGCAGGCATTGGCACGGTGGCACCCGAACCGGGCTTCCTGCTGCCGCCGGCGCTCGATGAACAATGGAAGCTGCTGGTGCAGACGACACTGGCCAGTGCCGACCAGGCATCACCCCGGCGGCAGTGGACTTCCCACCTGGAACAGACGATCGCCGCGTTCATCGTGCTGCACGAGCCGGCGCAGGAAGGCGCGACCGCGCCAGCCATCGCGCCGGGGCACTGCGCGGATGGCAACGCCGGACGAGGCGCGATCGATGCGCTGGTCGGCTATATCGACCAGCACCTGGGTGGCCCGATCTCATTGCAGGACCTGACCCTGGCGACGGGCCTGGGCATCCGCACCGTCAATGCGCTGTGCCAGCGGCATTTCGGTATGACGCCGATGGAAGTGGTGCGCAACCGGCGGCTCGACGCGGTGCACAGCCGGCTGCGCGTCGATCCCCATGCGTCCGTCACCGAGACGGCCATGAACTTCGGCTTCGGGCACCTGGGCCGGTTCTCCGCCTACTACGAAGCGCGCTTCCAGGAGCTGCCGCGGCAGACGCAGCGCGCATGCCGCCGCAACTGACCGGTCGCGGCGGGCCGCCCATGGTCACAGCTTCGCCATCGGTACCGACGGATCGCCCAGCGCCTCCGCATCGACAGGGGTGCCGCGCTGGATCAGCCGCTGCGCAAAGCGCAGGTCGCGGGCGGCGTTGATGCCGATGGCTGCGACCATGCGCCCATCGCGCAGGTAGCACAGCAGGCCTTCGCCACCGGCCGCGTCCCCGCGTACCACCTCGCTGTGGTACCCGCCCGGCACACCAACGAGCTGGATGTGCCGGTCGAACTGGTGGGACCAGAACCACGGCAGCGGATCGTACTGGACCGGCAGCCCGAGTGCGGATTCGGCGGCGGCGATGCCCTGCTCCTGCGCGTTCTGCCACGATTCGAGCCGCAGCGGCCGCCCGTACCAGCTGTTGGGCGCCACGGCCACGTCGCCGGCCGCAAAGATGCGCGGGTCGCTGGTGCGGCACGCCGCGTCGACGATCACGCCGCCATCGCATGCGAGGCCGGCGGCGCGGGCCACGCCGTCGTTCGGCACGAGGCCGATGCCCGCCACCACCGCGTCGGCCGCGATCGCGGTGCCGTCACCCAGGTGCAGCGTGGCGCTGCCGTCATCGCGCCAGTCCAGCCGGTCCAGCGATGTGCCGAGGCGCACGTCCACGCCGTGCCGCAGGTGCAGGTCGCGCAGGATCGTGGACATCGCCGGCGTGACGCTGCGCTCGCACAGCCGCGCGGCCGCCTCCACGAGCGTGACGCTGGCGCCCTTGCTGACGGCGCTGGCGGCCACTTCCAACCCGATCCAGCCGCCGCCGATCACCGCGAGGCGCATGCCGGGCCGCAGCATCGACGCAAGCCGGGCGGCATCGTCCAGCGTGCGCAGCAGGTGGACATGGCCTGCCCCATCGTGCGGCAGCGGCCGGGCGACGCCGCCGGTGCAGAGAATGAGCTTGTCGTAAGGGACCAGCGCATCGTTGTCGAGTTCGACGGTGCGGCGTTCGCGGTCGATGCGCCGCGCCGCCACGCCACCGATCCACTCGATGCGCAACCTGTCGATGTCGTGCATCGACAGCAGCCGCGCCGACTCGGGAAGCGCCTCGCCCAGCAGGATCGCCTTCGACAGCGGCGGGCGTTCGTAGGGCAGGTGCGGCTCGGCGCCGACCAGCACGATCCTGCCGGCGTGCCCCCTGTCCCGCAATGTCCGCGCGGCCCAGGCGCCCGCCTGGCCGCCGCCGATCACGACGATCGTTTCCATGGTGCCGTTCATCGCCGCTCCTCAGGCCAGCGCCTCGGCGCCGGCGACATCGACTTCCACGCGCCCGTCGGCGATCCGGATCGGATACGTGCGCACGGGCACCGTGCACGGCGCCTTGCGCGGCGCGCCCGTGCGGATATCGAAGAGGCCCTGGTGCAGCGGGCATTCGATGCAGCCGTCCTCGATGAAGCCTTCGGACAGCGGTACCCGCTCATGGGTGCACAGGTCGTGCAGTGCGAACAGCTCGTCGCCCAGCCGGAAGACGGCGACCGGCTCGCCCGCCGCCATCACGGCGCGCGGTTCATCTTCGCTGAAATCCGTGGGAACGCCCACATCGTGCCAGTTGCTCATCGGTGCGTCTCCTAGATCGGGTGGCCAGAAGGGTCTGGACGCGCGACGTGTCGTACACGACGCGTTTTTCACGGAACAGCCAGTTGCCCTGCTGTTTGACGAGCCGGTCCCGGTAGACACCGGCCTGGTACACGACGGATTCGCCGGCCGCGCCGGTGTTGACGACGATATAGCTCGAGACGGCATGGACCTCGTCGTCGGTGGCCGATTCGATGACGATGCCGCCGAGCGCATGCCGGTAGCTGTGCGCCTCGTAGATGCTGGCGTGCCGCAGTGCCATGACCCGGTCGCGCATCATGCGCTGGTTGCGGCAGTGGATGATCGGCGCGGGCAGGCCGCGGTCCTCGTTTTCCTTCGAGATGATCGTGTAGACGCCATCCTCGGTGAAGAAGCGGGGCCAGTCTTCCAGGCGGCCGCTGTCGATCGCGTGGACATAGTTGTTCTGCAGCTGGCATACCTCCAGCCACAAGCGCAGTTGATCCGTCATCTCAATACCCCATCGTGCGTTGGTAGCCCGCCCAGAACCGGCGGATCAGGTTTTCCGTGATGTTGCTGTTCGTCTGGTCCGGTGCATCGAGGCCCATGCCCATGAACGACGTCTTGTCGCCGTCACGCGCGGTGCCGCGCTGTACCAGCTCGGTCGCTTCCGTGTCTTCCATCGAGATGTAGCCCGCCGGCCCGACCAGGTTCGCCTGCAGCAGGCGCAGCTCGCGCAGTTCCGGCGTGTCGTCCTCGTAGCCGAAGAAGTGGAATACGAGCTCGAAGTTCGACGGCCCCTTGGGCAGCAGCTGGCGCGCCACCAGCGTGTTGTGGATCTGCTGGATCACGAGCTGCGGGAAGATGGGCTGGATCTGGTTCGTGCAGTTTTCCTCGTACTCCGGAATCTGCCCCAGCACGTAGGGATCTTCCAGCGCGAAGCCGTCCTGCATCGAACGGATCTTCTGGTCCGTGTAGGCCGACGCGGTATTGGTTTCCACGCTCGGCTTCGTTACCGTGATCAGGCTGTGCAGGCCGTGCGTGGCGTCCGGGATCGACCGCGCGCTCATGCCCACGCGGAAGATGTTGAACGTGGTGTGGAACAGGTGCAGCAGGCTGGCGTGGTACGGGTCCTTGACGTTCTCGAAGTACAGCTTCCAGTTCGACTTCGAGTATTGCCTCGTGCAGCCCAGGTACACGATCGGCTTGTGGAACAGGCGGTCCACCCACGGCAGCATCTGCGGGCCCAGGTAGTCCTCGATGTCGGGCGTGTCGTCGCTGAAGGTGGCGAACAGCAGGCCCTTGTACTCGGCGACCCGCAGCTTGCGCAGGCCGTGCTGCGCGGGATCGAAGGCCTTGGCCATGCCGACCAGCATGATGTCGCCCTGCTTTTGCCCGCGGCGGAACGGCACGCCCTGCAGGTCGCCTTCGCAGCTGTAGTTCCACTGGTGGTACACGCAGGTGTGCGATGCGGCGTTGCCGTGTTTCTCCCGGCAGACGATCGCGCCGCGGTGGGCGCAGCGGTTGACCCAGCAGGCAAAGCCGTCGGCGGTGCGCGTGACCACGACCGGGGTGTCGCCCACGAACGTGCTCTTGAAGTCGTTCAGGTTCGGGATCTCGCAGGCCAGGGCCACGAAGCTCCAGTGCGGGCCGCGGTAGATCCGCTCCTGCTCCCTGTCATACACTTCCTGCGAGCTGAATACCGCATAGGGCACCCGTGAGCCGTCCGGCTGGGGGAAGAATACATCCCGATCCGCGGCGTGGGTGCCGCTGTCGGTGGTGAGGGTTTCAGCCATCGTCATCTCCGTTCCTGGTTACACAATGTGAACGCAGTCTAGCGAGCGGCGATGGGCCGAACTATCCGGTTCCTGCATGCGGACGGCGAAAGATCATCCGTTTCAGCGCGGTGCAGGAAGGAATGGCCGAAACGCACCGGCACCTGCCAGAAACGACCAAAAACACCGGCACATGCGGCCAGATATGGATAGTCACGGCGTCCGCGCTTCGGTAGGATTGCCGTGCAAACACAGCACCCGCCGCGGGTTCCGGGCATCGACGCGATGGCGGGGTTATCCATGCAAAAACAGGCTTAGACGGCCATGACAATCAACGGGACAAGCATGCGACATATCGATCTGAACGGCCTGGCCGACAATGCCCGGTTCAACAAATTCCACCTGGGCGTGCTGCTATGGTGCAGCGTCATCATCATCTGCGACGGCTACGACCTTGCCGTGTCGGGCATCGCCCTGCCGTCGATCATGAAGGAGATGGGCGTGGACGCCACCAGCGCCGGGTTCATGGTGAGTTCGGCGCTGTTCGGCATGATGTTCGGGAACGTGCTGCTCGGGACCATCGCCGACCGCATCGGCCGGCGATGGGCGATCACGCTATGCGTGGTGCTCTTCAGCGTTTTCACCGCGGCCGCCGGTCTGGCGAATGATCCGGTCACCTTCAGCATCGCCCGGTTCCTCGCGGGGCTCGGCATCGGCGGCGTGATGCCCAACGTGATCGCGCACATGACGGAGTACTCGCCGAAACGCATCCGCGCCACGATGGTCACGCTGATGTTCAGCGGCTATTCGGTGGGCGGCATGCTGGCCGCGCTGCTGGGCAAGGGCCTGATCGAGAGCTATGGCTGGCAATCCGTGTTCCTGGCGGCCGCCGCGCCCGTGCTGATGCTGCCGTTCCTGCTGGCGTCGCTGCCGGAATCGATGGCCTTCCTCGCCAAGCGGGGCCGCACCGCCGAACTGCAGGCCATCGCGGCGCGCATGGAACCCGCGTACGTGCCGCAAGCCGGCGACCAGCTGGAGCTGCCGGGCAGCGCCCGCGGCAGCGCCCCGCTCAGCGCGCTGTTCGCGCAGGGCCGCGGCATGAGCACGATGATGTTCTGGCTGACGTGCTTCATGACGCTGTTCATGGTCTATGCGCTCAGTTCCTGGCTGACGAAGCTGATGGCCAGCGCCGGCTACGGTCTCGGCTCCGCGCTGACGTTCGTCCTCGTGCTCAATGCCGGCGCCATCGTCGGCGCGATCGGCGGCGGCGCGCTGGCCGACCGGCTGCCCATCAAGCGCGTGTTGGTCGGCATGTACCTGCTGGCCGCCGTGGCGATCACGCTGCTCGGCTTCAAGCTGCCGACGGAAGCGCTGTACATCGTCGTCGCCCTGGCGGGCGCCACGACGATCGGCACGCAGATCGTCATCTGCGCCTATTGCGGCCAGTATTATCCGATGGCGATCCGTTCCACCGGCGTGGGGTTCATGCTGGGCTTCGCACGCATCGGTGCCATCTCCGCGCCGATCGTCATCGGCCTGCTCGTGGGCATGGAACTGCCGCTCCAATACAACTTCGTGGCCATCGCCCTGCCCTCGCTGCTGGCCGCCGTCACTGTCTCGCTGATCGACAACCGGCGCTCGGCCATGGCCGATACGGCGGCCGGTGGCACTGGAGCGGAAGCAGCGGCGGGCGCAATGCCGGCGGGCGTGGGCGCCAGGGCGCAGTGAGCTGACCGGCTGGCAACCGGCTTGCACTGCAGGTCTGGAATTGGCACAATGTCCAATTCCAGACAAACTGTCTCATCAATATGCCCTTATCGTCTTATCTCGATGTCGCTCCACAACTTGCCGAGGGTGTCTATATCCATGAAACGGCCCAAGTGATCGGTAACGTGCGCCTCGGTGCCGGCAGCTCGGTGTGGTGCAATGCCGTACTGCGCGGCGACGTCAACGACATCATCATCGGATGTTGTTCCAACATCCAGGATTTCTCGATGGGCCATGTCTCGCACCGGACCCCGGCGAAACCGCAGGGTTCGCCCCTGCACATCGGCGATTACGTTACCGTGGGCCACTCGGTGATCCTGCATGGTTGCCGCATCGGTAACGAATGCCTGGTCGGCATGGGCAGTATCGTGATGGACGACGTGATCATCGAAGATCGGACCATGATCGGTGCCGGCAGCCTTGTCCCGCCTGGCAAGACGCTGCAGAGTGGGTTCCTCTATGTTGGCCGGCCGGTCAGGAAAGTGCGCGCCCTGACCGTCGAGGAAATCGCCTGGCTGCGCTATTCGGCCGAGCACTACGTGCGGGTCAAGGACAACTACCTGCAAGCTGCGCGGCGCCGACAATAAAGTTGGTCGGTAATGGCCGCTTTCGCCGATCAAATCCGCAACCAAAAGCGGACCTTGTGGAATAGTCCAGTTGAGCCGGTAATGCCGTTCAGTTAAAAGGAAACGCCTTCATCCTTCCTACGCGGGAATGACGGCGTTTTCGTTCAGGTGAACGGCATTCACCTTTGAGGGGGTGTTTCGTTGTAACAGTTCATCGCGGTACACTTGAGTACACCGCAGTGCACGCGGTTGATTTTTTGATGACAGCACACCAAGGAGTTCAATGAACGAGCTGAGTACTACTTCAATGACGGCTCAACGCAAGTGGCGGCTCGTGGTAACACGCTACGTTGCCGCGATCAATGCGTATGTCGCCAAAGGGTTGGCCGAGGGCTGGGATGCCTGCGGCGAGGAACCGTCGATGGTGAGCCTGGACGAGACGCTGCCGGCTTGGCGGGCGGCGCTGGAAGCTGCCAATGCACCGGGTGCCAGCGCCACCGACCGCGCTGCGTTTCGCCGGGACTGGCCGCCTGCACATGCACCATTGATCGACTTGCTGTCGGACGAGGCCATTGCCATCAGTGCGCTCGCCTGCCTGAATGACCACAGCATGCTGGCGCGCGTTGGCACCTGGTATGAGGGCGGGTACGTACTGCATATCGTCGGCGAGCGCGTTGAGCGCGTCCCGGATGTCGAGTTTTTCGGCCAATGCCCAGCAGGGCGCTATCTGGCCCTGGCGAACAAGGATGGGGTGGTGCTGACCGATGGCTGGCACGGGCCGCAAGTGGCGCGTCTGGCCTGGCCGACCGGCCGGGAAGACTTGCCGGACGGCGTTGCGCCTGCACCGTTCGACGCGCACCCGACACCCCTGCAGCTCATCCCTTTCCCGGATGGCAAGCGCGTGCTGCTGGTCAGCGGGGAAGGCGTGTTCGTGCTGGCGGAGGACGGGGCGCGGCGTGTGTATCCAACGCGCGAGGAGCTCGAGCAGGTGGAGATCGCAGCACGGGACGAAGCCGAGGGTAAGGACGCGGACGTGGACGAATATCCAGTCAGCCTGGCGATGGCGCACGGCGCGATGTCGCCAGACGGCCGCTGGATCGGCGTGGGCAGCCAGTCCGACCGCCACTGGGTACTCGATGCCGACCTGCAGCCGGTAGCGCGCATCGGCCCGGTGAGCGAATATCCGCACTTTGCCTTGTTCAGCAGTGACAGCAGCATGGCGATCTTCAATGCCTGCCACTTCTACAGCGGCGCCACTCTCGGGGTAGCGGTGAAGGATCTTCCCGGCCTCGATACCGACTACTACGCCGACGATCCGCGCACGCCCACCTTGCAGGAGGGCGCCCGCGTGTACGCCGCGGTGCACCGCGGCGATGAATTCATCATCGGCGACGCGGACGGCTATGTGCGTGCCTTCAGCCATACCGGCGAACAGCGCTGGCAACAGTACATCGGCTCGACGGTGACCGCCATGGCGATTTCGATGGACGGCAAGACCTTGATCGTCGCGACCTATGCCGGCTTCCTGTGCACCTTTGCGCTGGATGCGCCGGGTGCCGAACCATGGCAGATCGGCACCGGCGCGCACCGCGAAGTCCAGCGCTGGGTGTTCTGGAAAAGCTGGGATAGACCAATGCTGTGGTGATCACCGGGGGTGACGCCCGAACGATTGCCGAACTCGCTGGCGGAGGCAGACAATTTTGAGTGGCAAAAGCTATGTAACACAGGTGGTCTTTTCACGTATCGGCAGCGCCACCCTCGATGTATTGCCGTTCAGCTGCGGTCCTTTTTGAGGACGACGAAGCGATAGCACGACATGCAGTTCTCCGATAAATTTATTGACGGGTGAGCCCAGCTCTACCAAGTGAGCTATAAACTGCAAGTGAGCTCGGTGAGGAGCTTTTGATTGTTGGAGTGAATGTGCCAGTGTCTGCTCCTGGCCGAAACCGGCCAGAAGCAGGGCCACTGTACATGAGCATGCCTACCGCCACCATTGGGTTGGCGACTGGCAGGGGCCTGCTCCGACCAACTTTATTCGCTCTAGTCAGTGTTGCAGTTCTCAGTTCGGGTGTTCAGCGGGGGCCGTACCATCAATGCCGATCTGCCGTGACCACGCCGGCGAAACAGGGCACGAGGGCAAGCAGGCCGGCGAGCATCCAGAAGGCGACCGGCAATCCGGTGGCCTTGGCCACGAAACCGATGCCGGCCGGGCCGGCAAGGATGCCCGCGTAGCCCGTGGTCGAGATGGCCGCGATCGCGAGCCCCGGCGGCATGGCCTTCTGCGCCGCGGCGCGCCGGAACAGCACCGGCACGATGTTGGAGCATCCCAGGCCGATCAGCACGAAGCCCAGCAGCGCGATGGCGCCGGTCGACGCGGTGAGCAGCACCACGAACCCGGCCAGCGCAATGCCACCGCCATACAGCATGGTCTTGTGGTCGCCGATGCGGCTGGCGATGGCGTCACCGGTCAGCCGGCCGGCGGTCATCGCCACCGAAAAGAAGATGTAGCCAAGGCCGCCCTGCGCAACCGGGAACAGGCCATTGTCGGTGATCAGCAGCGCGCTCCAGTCCAGCAGCGCGCCTTCGACGAGGAAGGTGATGCACGCCAGTGCGCCGATGACGAGCACCAGGCCGCGCGGCAGCACGAACAGCGGCCCCTCCTTCCGTTCGCCCGATCGCAGCAGCCGCGGCGTTGCCAGGATCATGAGCACCACCATCAGCGACGCACAGAACAGGGTGCTGTCGAGGAGTTCGAAGCGTTTCGACAGCAGCAACGTCATCAGCGCCGCGCCGGAGAACCCGCCGATGCTGAACAGGGCGTGGAACCCGGACATCAAGGGCTTGCCGGCCGCACGCTCCACTTCCACGGCATGCAGGTTCATCGCCACGTCCAGCGCGCCCAGCGTTGCGCCGAACGCCGCGAGGTTCAGCCCGAGCGTGAACGTGGTGTCGGACAGCGGCAGCAGCGCCAGCGATGCCGCGAAACCGAAGCCGCTGCCGACGATGACCGGCTTGCTGCCGAAACGCGCCGTGAGCGGCCCGGTCACGGCCATCGCGGCGATGGAACCCGTGCCGATGCAGAGGAACAGCAGACCGAGCACGTGTTCGTCGATCCCGAGGCTGGCCTTGGTGAACGGCACGAGCGGCGCCCAGCATGAATAGCCGAAGCCGGCAACGAGGAACAACAAGCGCGTCGCGAGGCGGCTGGCGGGGCTGTCGGCGGAAGGCAGGTGCATGGTGTGAATGACGGTTGAAGAATGTGGAAAATGAGGTCGAAAATGTCGTCGATCAGGGCGGCGCCGCGGCGCGCAGGACGGTCGTCTCGCACTGGGCCAGCAACCGCACCGGTTCGTCAGGCGCATCATGTTCGACGACGAGGTGGTCGATCTCGCCGACGGCGCAGATCCGGTACGGCGCGCGCGTCTCCAGTTTTTCGCTCGTGGCCAGTATCACCGTGTGGTGGCCCGCCAGCGCCAGCGCCTTCTTGAACAGCGCATCGGCCATGCTGAACGCGCTGACGCCGGTTACGGAAGACACGGCGCAGGCACCCATGAAGCAGTGATCGACGTTGAGCGACGACACCATGGCGATCGCCGCCGCGTCGACGCTGCCGCCCACGTGCCGGTCCACGAAGCCGCCGACCATGAGCAGTTGCAGGTCTTCGCGCCTGGCCACTTCCGCCGCGATCGCGATCGAATTCGTGGCCACGGTGATGCCGCTGCCGGCAGGAAGGCACGGCACGACCGCAAGGTTGGTGCTGCCGCTGTCGAGGAATACAAGCTGGCCCGGTTGCACCAGCGACGCACCCACGCGCGCCAGCGCCTGCTTTCGCTCGCGCGCTTCATCCACGCGCACGACCATGGGCGCGGATGCCGGCGAGGTGGGCAAGGCGCCGCCATATACGCGGCGGCAGCGCCCTTCGGCCGCCAGCGCCCGCAGATCGCGCCGGATGGCCGCTTCCGACACGCCGAACTCCAGAGCGAGGTCGGCTGCGACCACGGGCAGTCCACGGTCGAGCCGGTGGAGGATGACGTCGCGCCGGGCAATGGGAATATCGCTCATGAGTGGATCATATCGTCTACAAACGTCAAAGTAAACTTGTACGTTGTTGTACACTTCAGCCAAACCTGTGGCTCCGAAGACTGTCGAGCCACGTCAACTGCGAGGTCGAACATGAAAACGGAAAAACAGAAAATGCTCGCTGGCGAGTTCTATTACGCCGGCGATGCCGAAATACAGGCGGACCAGGCCGCGGCAAGGGACTGGATGCGGCGGTATAACGGGGGCCAGGACATTTCCCTCGAAGCCTATGGCGAACTGCTGCGCGAAGGATTTGGCGAGGTCGGCACGAACTGCGTGGTTCGCCCGCCATTCCACTGCGACTATGGCTACAACATCAGGCTCGGTGCGGGTGTCTTCCTGAATTTCAATTGCGTGATCCTCGACGTGGTCGAGGTCGAGATCGGCGACATGACGCAGATCGGCCCGGGCGTGCAGATTCTCACCGCCGACCATCCGCGCGATCCGGCATTGCGCGCGCAGGGGCTCGAGTTCGGCCGGCCGGTGCGCATCGGCAGGAATGTGTGGATCGGCGGCGGCGCGCTGATCATGCCCGGCGTGACGATTGGCGACAATGCGCTGGTCGGCGCGGGCAGCGTCGTGACGCGCGACGTGCCGGCTGGCGTGACGGTCGCGGGCAACCCGGCGCGGCCCTTGGCCGGCCGCCGCGCCGACTGACACCGGCACGCGCATCGCGCCGGGTCAAAAATAGTAACCCGCCTGCAGGTTGATGCGCCGGGAATACCTGTCGTGCTGCCCGGCGGTCGAGGCCAGTCCGCCGAAATCGGGCGACAGGTAGGGATGGTGCTTCCCGAGCATGAGGTCCGCCTGGAAGAACCATTTGCCCGCCGAGAAGGACAGGCCGGTCACGTTCTGTCGCGACGGGCCGTAGCCACCGATGCGCTTGTGCAGCGCGCTGTAGTCGTTGTACACCTTGAAGCCGCCGAACGGCCCGACGGTGCCGGCGATGTCATGACTCACGTTGGCGATATAGATGTCCCCTTTCGTCGCCACCGGATACGGGTAGCCGAAGCCGCCGACCATCACGAAGCTGTTGGCATCCAGGCCGCCATAGGTCTCGGTGGGCGCGTGACGGGTCTTGTAGCGGTAGCGCATCGCCTGCAGCATCACGGTCACCGGCCCGGGCGTGGCGCGGTAGTGGATGGCGAAGGCATGGCGCCGCGTGTTCTCGCCGGCGCCGTTGCGGATGTCGCCGCCCAGCACCGACGCGCCGAATTCCTGCTTGATGGCGGTATCGGCCTGCCATGCGGCGCGGGCGACCAGCGTGTTGCGCTCGCTGTCGCGCTGGCCCGTGCCATAGCCGTGTTCGTCATCGTCGCGCACGATGTTGTACGAGTAGCGGTTCGATGCCGGCGCCGTGTTGTCGCCGCCGCCATAGGAACCGCCATCGCGCGGGAAGAAGGCCAGCTGCCATTCGAGCTTGCCGGGGGCGCTGGCATAGGAAATGCCGGCATCGTACTTGTCCTCGAAACCGGCATAGAAGGCGATGGACTCGTAGAAGTTGTTCGACGCGAACGGCAGAAGGCCGAACGGCACCTTCGTCACGCCCGCCTGCAGGGTGCTGCGGTCGGCGAAGCGCAGGCCCACCCAGCCGTGATGCAGGAAGTGCTGCCAGTAGCCGCCCTGCCCTTCCGGAAAGCGGTTGTAGCGGTATTGGGCCGAGGCGATACGGGTGCCGTCGTCATACTTGACCTCGATGCGCGCGGTATCGAGGCCGACGAAGCCGCGCGGCTTCTCCGGCTGCCAGCCCTTGTGCACATAATTGAAGCGGATCGCGCCGCCGATCGTGAGCGGCGATGCGGGTTCGTCCGCGTGGGCGTGGCCGCCCGCCAGCATGGCGGGGCCCAGCACGGCGGCGGCACATGCGCGCCGGAGTCGAATGCTGATCATGATGTTCTTCCCCGGTGCCCTGGGCACCGGCCTTCCGTAACGTTGATTGTCCCGATAGCTTTCGCGGAGAGGTGATTCGTCCGCGAACAGGTCAGCGCGGCTCGTTCGCGATGGCCTTGACGAAGCCGGCGATGAGCAACAGCATCAGGGCAATGAAGGGCGGCCCCATGGCGACCGCCCCGGCCTGGATGGCCTTGAGGGCGGTATTGTCGCCGATGACGAACAGGATCACCGTCACGAATGCGATCATCAGCAGCCAGATGACACGTTGCGCGGCCGGCGTGTCCGTATCGCCGCCGGCGGCCAGGCTGTCGACCACCATGGCGCCCGAGTTGACGGAAGTGACCATGAAGATTACCAGCAGCACCACCACGAGCATCGACGTGGCGCCGAACATCGGCAGCGTTTCAAGGAAATGGAAGATGGCCATGTCGACGTTCATCGTGCCGCTGGCCAGTGCGCCGGTTCCCGAGGCCACGCTGGCGATGGCGCCGCCACCGAACGCGGTGAACCATAGAATGGCCACGGCCGTCGGCGCGAGCAGCACCACGCCGACCAACTGGCGCAGCGTGCGGCCTTTCGACACCCGCGCCACGAACACGCCGACCAGGGGGCCCCACGTGCACCACCATGCCCAGTAGAACACGGTCCAGCCGTGGTACCAGTCCTGGTCGGTCCGGCCGATCCAGTTGCTCAACGGGAGGAAGTACCTGCCGAAGTCGATCGTCGTGCCCAGCACGCCCGAAGAAAACGCCATCACGCCCACGCCGGCCACCACGATCGCAAACAGCAACAGTGCCAGCAGCATGTTGATGTTGCTGAGCAGCTTGAGCCCGGAATCGAGGCCGCGCCACAGCGATATAGCGGCCAGCAGCGTGACGACGGCAATGAACAGCATCTGGTGCATGATCGTGTTCGGCAGGCCGAGCACGTGGGTGATGCCGGCGGTCGCCTGCATGGCGCCCAGGCCGATCGACGTCGCCAGGCCGAAGACGGTCAGCACCACGGTGAAGATGTCCACGGCGTGGCCGATCGGACCCTTGTGCGCCTTGCCGAGCAGGGGTTGCAGGCCCGAGCTGAGCGAGAACGGCAGGCCCTTGTTGTACGAGAAGTAGCCGACCACGATGGCCACCGTGAGGTAGATGGCCCACGGATGGAAGCCCCAATGGAAGATCGTCGCGCCCATCGCCGCATGTGCCGCCTCGGGTGTGCGGCTGGCGATGCCGAATGGTGTCTCGAACCACGCCGTGTAGTGTGCCACCGGTTCCGCGACGCCCCAGTACAGCAGCCCCACACCCATGCCCGCGGCGAACATCATGCAGAACCAGGAGAGGGTGCGGAACTCGGGCCGGGCATCCTTGCCGCCCAGCCGGATCTTTCCATAAGGGGAGACCGCCAGTACGGCACAAAACAGCACCATCACGTTCCCGCCGATCATGATCAGCCAGTCCAGGTGTTTCAGGGTTGCCGTCTTGATGTCCTCCAGCGCCGCGGCGGCGGCCGGCGGGTCGAACAATGCGCCGGACACCAGCGCCAGCACGATGAGAATCGAGAGGGGGAAAATGACCCTGTGCATCTTCAGCCCGAGCACTTCGATGTTGAAGTCCGTGGGTAACCGGACTTCCGTGCGGGTAGCCGCGGGTGTGGCCGTGGACAGGCCTGAGGCGATCTGCTTCATATTGTCTCCATTGTTGTTCACTATAGGTCGCCGCGCGCTTTCCGTCTGGTGCGGAAATTCAGCGCGGCGAAGGCCGATGGCTGGTAGCCATCTTCGGACCGCATTGCATCAACGACAAATCATGAAAAATCGTCGAGTCATCAGCTTTTGTCATGAATCGGCGAGGCCGATGGCGCTGCCGGCCACCCTGCCCTGCCTGCGGCGACGAACAGCGCGACGGCGCAAGCCGCAAAAAAGCAATACAGGCTCGAGCCGCCGGCTCCGCTCATCCACGCTCCTGCCAGCAGCGGCCCGATGCAGGAGCCGGCGGCGAAGGTGGTCAGCAGCAAGCCGGCCAGGCCCACGCGCATTCCCGGTTCGACCAGGCCATTCGCCCACGCGGCGCCAAGCGGATACAGGCAGAACTGCAGCGCACCGGTGCAGCAGGCGAACCCCAGCAGGACTGCGAAGGGCATGGGCTGACCCGTGCCGAGTACCGCACTGGCCAGCGCCAGTGCTATCGCCATGCCGCGTACCAGCACGGGCCGTGGCAGGCGGCCGGACAGCACGCCCAGCGGGAACTGCGCCAGCAGGCCAGCCACCACGGGACACGCCAGGTACATCGCCGTACCGGCAGCGCTCATGCCATGCTGCGCCGCGTAGATCGCCGCCAAACCGAAGTAGCTGCCGTTGAGCATGCCGGACACGAGGACAATGGCGAGCGGCCGAGGCACGCGGCGCATGATCCGCCCGAACGTGATGCCCCCCTGCGGCGGCACAGCCGGCGCCGGCGTGCGCGTCATCGCCACCGGCACCACGCAACAGGCGAACGCGACGGCAACCGCGATGACGGCGCCACCGTCCGCACCGCCACCGGGCGCGACGCCGAGCTGCCCCAGCATCATGCCGGCGTAGGTCGCGATCATGTAGCCCGCCAGCACCCGGCCGCGCCGCGGCCCGTCCGCACGGTCGTTCAGCCAGCTTTCGAGCACAATCACCTGCGTCATCAGCGCCATGCCGGCGACGACGCGAAGCACGATCCAGAACGACAGCGCCGCGCCAAGCTCATGGGCCAGAACCGCAGCCACCATGACGCCGGTACCCGCCGCGAACAGCCGGACGTGGCCGAACCGCTCGATGAACAGGTGGCCCACGCTCCCGCCGATCGCCATGCCCAGCGCGTTGGCCGCCATCAAGGCGCCGATCCATACTTCGGTAGCGCCGCCGGCGCCCAGGCGCAGCGCGAGGTGGGAAATCAGCAGCGTGGCGCCGAACTGCAGCAGCGCCGCGGACAGGTAGAGCGCGCCGAAGGTCTTGCCGGTGGCCGCCATGTTCACGTTCCCTTGGTGCTGCCGGCACCTGGCATGCCCTCAGGCGAGCTCATGCAATTCCCTCCAGTTGGCCGGGCGCACCACGTAGCCGAACAGCGCGTGTCCGCCATACACCAGTTCGGTGCCTTCCGGTATCCAGGCCAGTTGTCCCGGCGTGATGCGCAACGGCTCGCCATTGGCCTGGAGCTCGAGGACGCCTTCGATCACGAAGATGAGCTCGTCGTACAGCACCGTCCATTCCACCCCGGCCCCCTCCCATCGGGCGAAGCCGAAGCCGATATGGGGCGATACCTCGTTCGATACCGCGCGGGCCACCCACGCGGCGCCAGGTGGCCCGCCGCGCTGCGTGTAGTCGAGCGATGCGTGGTCGACCAGCACCACGGGGCGCTTGCCCGCCGTGCCTGCCTTGGCAACCGGGCTCACAGCTCGCTCCTGCTCGACCAGGCCGCCAGCTGGATGCGCGAACGTACGCCGATGCCGAGGAACGGCTCCGGCGGATTACGCGAGGGCATGCCGGTGACGGCCTCGATATCGCGCAACTGTTCCGAGCCGGCGCCGATCGCCCGGTCGGCCAGCAGCGTGCCGGAGATGGTGCCCCAGGCCGCACCCACGCCGTTGTCGCAGGCCGTGGCGTACACGCCCTGGTCGAGCTCACCGAAGAAATTGGTGAAGTTGCGCGAGATGGCGTACACCCCGCCCCACGTATGGCTGAAGGGCACGTCGGCCAGGTGCGGGAAGCGGGCCAGGAAGGCGGCACGGTGTTTCGCGCGCACCTGCTCGCGCATCGCATCGCTGGTGCTGCGGCCATAGCGCGGCACGTGCTTGTACGTGTTGCGGATGATAAGCCGGCGGTCCTGCGTCATGCGCACGGTGGTGCCGGCGTGGTCGGCCGGCGTCAGCCCCCAGTCGAGTTGCCCGCCGTAGCGCGCCAGTTCGGCATCTGTCAGCGGCCGCGTCCAGCTGGCGAACGTCATGACCGGCAGCAGGCGGTTGCGCAGGTAGCCGAATTCCTGCGTGAAGATGCTGGTGCCGAGCAGCAGCGTGGGCGTGGCGATGCTGCCGTCGTCGCCATGCAGTGTCCAGCCGCCCTGCCCGCGCTCGAGCCGGCGGATCGGCGACTCTTCAAGCAGCTCGACATTGGGAGGCAGCGAGCGCGCCAGCCCGGTGACGAGCGCGGCCGGCTGCATCAGGTAGCAGCCGGGCGTGAAGATCGCATCGCTGTAGTGATCGGTACCGAGCACGGCCTTCAGCTCCTGCGGCCCGGCGCGGCGGAACGGCTCGCCCAGTTCGCCCAGCAGGCGTTCGAAATGGTCCAGGTAAGCCTGGCCGCGCGGCCCGACCGCGCCCTGGTATTTGCCGGCAGGTGACCACTGGCAGTCGATGCGGTGCTTCTCGATCAGGCCCTGCAATTGCGCGATGGCGGCCCGGTTCAGCCGCAGCAGGCGCTGCTTGTGGGCCGGATCGGGATGCTCCAACGCGAATTTGTGGGGCAGGTCGATCACGAAGCCGGAATTGCGGCCCGAGGCGCCGAAGCCGGCGCGCTGGGCATCGACGAGCAGGATGCGCGCTTCGGGCAGCCGTTCGGCCAGCCGGCGCGCGGCGGCCAGGCCGGCGAAGCCGGCACCGATCACCGCATAGTCGGCCTGCTGCCTGCCTTGCAGGCGCCGCACGGCCGGGCGCGGGGCGAGGGCCGCATACCAGCCGCAGCCGCCGTCGTCGAAGGGAAGATTGATGTGCTTGGTCATGATGTGCTTTCAGGCGGCGGCGCGTTGATCTTGCTGGCAGGTTTGCAGGAAGGCGTTGCGTTGGGCCTGCGCCGCGGCACCCAGCAATACGAAGCCGCGCAGCGCGCCTTGCGTATCGTGGAAGGCGCACTGCAGGCCATCGCTGGTCGGTGTGCACTGCCATGCGCCGGCCGTACCGGGTGCCGGGGCCAGCAGGCACAACGGCATTACCGGCGTCTTGACCGTCACCGGCATCAATGGGTACGCCACGGCCGTGGGCTGGCCGAGCAGCGTGCGGGCAAGGGCCTGGATGCCCTGGTTGATCGGCGTCAGGTAGGGCAGCAGGCAACCGTCGATCTCGATGCAGTCGCCCAGCGCGTGGATGCCGGGCTGCGACGTCCGCAGGTGCGCGTCGACCTGGATCCCGCAACCGGTGGCGATGCCGGCATCCGCGGCCAGCGACACGTCGGCGCGCAGGCCGATCGCCGACAGGACAAGGTCCGCGTCGACCTGCCGGCCGTCGGCCAGCGCCAGCCGATAGCCATCGGCCGCGCGGTCGATGCGCCGTACCGTTGTGTTCAGGCGCCACCGGACACCGAGGCCCGACAACGCATCCTGCAGCCGCTGCCCGGCTTGCGCCGGCAGCAGGCGTTCCATCGGCCAGCGGCCCAGCCCCACCACGGTGACCTCGATGCCGGCGGCGGCCAGGTCATTGGCGAATTCGCAGCCGATCAGGCCATCGCCCAGGATGGCGACACGGCGCGCGCCAGCCAGCCGCTCGCGGAACCGGCGGTATTCCTGCAGGTCGTTCACGCTCAGCACCGCATCCGCCTCGCCGTCGATGGCGGGCCGCACGGGCCGCGCGCCGCAGGCCAGCACCAGCTGGCCGTAGGTCATCTCGCCCAGGCTGGTTTGCAGGCGGCGGGCCTGGGCATCGATGCGCTCCACGCGGCAATGCGGATACACGCGGATGCCGAGGCGCTGTTCGATCGCCAGCGGCGACTCGGTCGCCATGGCATCCGCCGCCCTGCCCTGCGCCATGCCGATCGACAGCGCCGGCTTTGAGTACACGAAGCCGTCATCGGCCGTCACCACGCGGATCTCGGCGGTCGGGTCGTTCCTGCGCAGCGCGGCGGCCAGCCCGTAGCCGGCATGGCCGCTGCCGACGATGACGACCGGCTGGCGCGGCACCACCGCCGCGACTGCCGCGGTTACTGCCTTCTCCTGCAATGGCGCCGCGGCCACGGCGGCCACCGGCACGCTGACATCGAGCATCTCGAAATCCGCCTTGCCCACCTTGCAGTCGGGGCACAGCCAGTCGTCCGGCACGTCTTCCCAGCGCGTGCCCGGCGCGATGCCGTCCTCCGGCCAGCCTTTGGCCTCGTCGTAGACCAGGCCACAGATAATGCACAGCCATGTTTTCATGATCGTCTCCTCCTGCTGCTGTTTATTCGCCGGCCACGCGGATGCCGATGTTCTTGGTGCGCACGTAGCTGTACAGCGCTTCCTGCCCCTTTTCGCGGCCGAAGCCGGACAGGCCCACGCCGCCGAACGGGGTCTCGATGCCGCCTGCGTACCACTCGTTGACGAACACCTGGCCCGCCTTCAGCCGGCGCGCGCAGCGCATGGCGCGGCTGATGTCCTGCGTGAAGACGCCGGCGACCAGGCCGAACTCGGTACCGTTGGCAATGGCCAGCGCTTCCTCTTCCGTGTCGAACGGGATCACGGCAAGCACCGGGCCGAACACTTCTTCCTGGGCGATGCGCATGGTCGGCGCTACATCGCGGAACACGGTCGGCTGCATGAACCAGCCGGCCCGTTCGCGGCACGCGGCGCCGCCGGCGGCCAGGCGCGCACCGTCATCGACGGCCTTGCGGCACATCGTTTCGATCTGTTCGAGCTGGCCGGCGCTGATCACGGGCGTCAGGTCGGGGTTCTCGCAGCCGGGGCCGATGCGCAGGCCATCGGCAAGCGCGGCCACGGCATCGGCCACCTCGTCGTACACGGCGCGCTGCACCAGCAGGCGCGACATGGCGGAACACACCTGCCCGGCATTGAAGAAGATGCCGCTCTTCACACTGTCGAGAAGCTGCTGGCGGTCGGCGTCGGCGAAGACCAGCGCGGCCGATTTGCCGCCCAGTTCCATCACGCTTGGGATGGCGCGCGCCGCAGCGCCGCGCAGGATCGACTGGCCGGTGGCCACCGAGCCGGTGAACACGATCTGATCGACGTGGCGGTGCTCCACCAGGTGCGCGCCGACCTGGCGCCCGGGGCCGCACAGCAGGTTCACGGCGCCTTTCGGCAAGCCGGCCCTGGCGATCGCCTCGAACAGCACGCACATGCCCAGCGGCGACAGTTCCGGCGATTTGACGACCACCGCGTTGCCGGCGGCCAGTGCCGGCGCCAGCGACCGGGCACAGATCGACACGGGGAAGTTCCACGGCACGATCTGGGCCGATACGCCCATCGGATCGTAGACCGTGAAGTCCATGTAGCCGTCGCCCAGCGGGATCGAGGTGCCCTCGATCTTGTCGGCCACGCCGGCGTAGTATTCGAAATAACGGGCCGCTTCGGTGAATTCATCCCTGGCGTCGCGCAGGCTCTTGCCGTTTTCGTGGCACAGCACCCATGCGCCCTCGTCGGCCACCACGCGGATTTCGTCGGCGATGCGCAGCAGCCAGGTGACGCGCTGCGCAGGGCGTACGCGGGTCAACTCCGCCCGGTCGGCGCAGCGGCGTGCCGCCGCAAGCGCGCGCTCGGCGTCGTCCCTGCCCGCTTCCGCGATGGTGGCCAGCGGCTCGCCGGTCGCCGGATTGTCGACGGTCAGCGAACGCGTGCTGTCGCACCATTCGCCATCGATATAGTTCAGCCAGTGCGGCTTTATCGGGAACATGGCCGCTCCTCAGGCCGCGGCCGCGCCGGATTGCGCCGCGGCCAGCAGCTGGCGCGCGCCCCATTGATGAAAATAGTGCGTGGGCACGTCCATCTCGGGCGAGAACACGCCGCCCTGGTAGCCCGGCGAGGAACGGCCTTTCTGCATGCCCTCGACCGAGGCCACGTCTTCGGCGAACACCACGCGCCACGCTTCCAGCACGGCGGCATGGCAGGCGGCGTACTTGTCGTCCAGCGCCTCGTCGCCCACGTAGAACAGGCGCAGGTGTTCGATGGTCTTGCCCGGCGCGATCGGCTGCAGCTGCATGGCGAACGCGTGGTCGGCCTGGATACCCAGCAGCACGTTGGGGAAGAAAGCCACATATTCGGCGTTGCGCAGCTGGTCCTGCGGCCAGTCGGGGAACGTGGGCAGATTGGTGCCCGCAACGTCCGACAGGTTGTAGGCATAGCTGCCCTGGCCCGCGAAGTGTCCGGCGAACAGGATGTTGTAATGGTCTTCCAGGCGTGAATAGCTGTTCAGCGCCGGATGCACCCACGGCAGGTGGTAGGCCTCGCAATAGTTCTCCACCGCGAGCTTCCAGTTGCAGTTCACCTCGATGCTGGTGGCGTCGCCGCTGCCCTTGCGGCGCAGCAGGCCCATGCCGTCGCGGCCGAGGAACCGCGACCAGCGCTCGGTGAGCGGCGCCAGCATGTCTTCCAGCGGCGCTGCGTCGCCCGACAGGTTGACGAACACCATGTCCATCCAGACCTGGCTGCGGATCGGCTTCAGGCCATGCTTTTCGCAGGCGAAGCGTTCATCCTTGTGCTGGTTGATGCCGCCGATATGCGGCGTTCCCTTCAGGCCGCCGTTCAGGTCATACGTCCAGGAGTGGTACGGGCAGCGGATGACGCCTTGTACTTCGCCGGGCTGCTCGACCAGCTTCATGCCGCGATGGCTGCACACGTTGTGGAACACCTGCAGCACGCCGTCGCGGTTGCGCATCAGCAGCAGCGGCAGGCCCATGAAGTCGACCGGGTTCACCATGCCGTTCTTCGGCAGGTCGCTGGCAAAGCCCACGCAGGCCCAGGTCTTGCCCATCACCTGGTCGCGTTCGAGCTCGAAAGCGGCTTGCCCGGTGTAGAACTCGTTGCCCAGGCCGCTGGCCTCGTGGATCGGGCGCAGCACGTCTTCGAGCTTGTGGAATGCGATGTGCCGGGAAGGGGTAGTGCTCATGTCGATCTCCTTTATCTGCGGGCCCGAATGCCCAGGTGTTGTGGCACCTAGTTTCGGGCTGCAGGGGAACATCGACAAACGAGTTTTGGACGCTTATTTGTGAGTTTTTGTCATGAATCGACGGTGGCGCCCTGCTCCAGCAGCCAGGCGCGGAAGCGCCGCACACTGTGCCGCCAGGCCCCCGGTCTTCCGGTTCCAGCAGGTAGAACATGCCGTTCGTCCGCAGCGCCGTGTCGACCGGGCGCACCAGCGCGCCCGTCTCGATGTGCCGGTCCACCAGGTTGGCCCACGCCAGCGCGATGCCCTGGCCGGCGACGGCCGACTGGATCAGCATCGCGTAATTGTTGATGTTGATGCGCCGGCGCGGCTCGACCGGCGCCAGGCCCACGCGGCGATACCATTCGGGCCAGCCGATCCAGCCGCTTTGCGGATCTTCCAGCCACAGCCAGGTGCCGTCGTGCAGCTGCCCGGGCCCCGCCAGGCCGGGGTGCTTTGCCAGGTACGCGGGACTGCAGACCGGGAAGATCTCCTCGGCGAACAGCGGTGTCGCGCGGATGCCTTCGGGCGGCCGGCCGGAGAAGAACACGGCCAGGTCGCAGTCGAGGCGACTGAAATCCCTGGCCTGGTCGTTGGCGATGATGCGCAGTTCGATCTCTTCATGCTCCCGCTGGAATTGCGCCACGCGCGGCAACAGCCACATGGACGCCAGCGCGGTGCTGGTGAACACCGTGACCTGCTGCGCGCCTTTCCAGTGGCGCACCTCGCCGGTGGCGCGCGCCAGTTGCGTCAGCGCGTCGTGGACGGAACGGTAATACTCCTCGCCCTTGCAGCTGAGGACGATGCGGCGGGTGGTGCGCTCGAACAGCGGGGTGCCGAGGTAGTCTTCCAGCAGCCGCACCTGGCGGCTGATCGCCCCCTGCGTGACGTTCAGCTCCGCGGCCGCAACGGTAAAGCTGAGGTGGCGGGCGGCCGCCTCGAACGCCACCAGGCTGTTCAGGGGTGGCATCGGGTCGATCTTCATGATGTCGCGTGTCTCGGTATGGTTGTTTTTTTTAAGATACCACGCGCCATCAGGCGGCAAAGGATGTGCAGCGCATCACGCCCCCACCGCGGAACGCACCGTGTCGCTGCCGGCGTCCGTATGCCCCGCCACGCCACGGCGTCCAAACTCTTGGACACGGCCGCGAAATCCCGTCCAATTCTTCATACGCCACGCCCTCTTGCCTGGAAAATATTCCAATAAAGACAAGCACTTAGCCCTGCCAACCGGATTGGCACAGCGCTTGCTATCTACGAGCCACCCGCGGTGGCCTGCCGCGGTTTCTAAAAACGGAGACTGCAATGCAGAAAAAGCGCCCTCTTACCCTTTACATCCTGATCGCGATGCTGCTCGGTATCGCTGTCGGCTATGCCTGTCACACCGCCATTCCCGACAAGGCGATGACTACCCAAATCTCGGGTCACATTTCGCTGGTGACGGACATCTTCCTCCGCCTGATCAAGATGATCATCGCGCTGCTGGTGTTCTCCACGCTGACCGTCGGCATCGCCAACCTGGCGGACGGCAAGGCCGCCGGCCGCATCGGCGCCAAGGCCTTCGGCTGGTTCCTGATGGCTTCGCTCGTGTCCCTGGCGCTGGGCATGGTGCTGTCGAACCTGATGCAGCTCGGCACGAACCTCGGCTTGCCGCTGCCCGCCGCCGATGCCAGTACCGGCCTGAAAACCGCCGCCTTCACGCTGAAGGACTTCATCACGCACGTGGTGCCCAAGTCGCCGATCGAGGCGATGGCCAACAACGAGATCCTGCAGGTCCTGGTGTTCTCGATCTTCTTCGGCTCCGCGCTGGGCGCGCTCGGTGAATCCGGCAAGCGGCTGCTCGGCGTGGTGGACGAGCTGGCGCAGGTGATGCTGCGCATTACCGGCTCGATCATGAACATGGCGCCGCTGGCCGTGTTTGCCGCCATGGCGTCGGTCGTCACCACCAATGGCCTGGGCATCCTGGCCACGTTCGCCAAGTTCATGGGCGGCTTCTACCTGGGCCTGCTGTGCCTGTGGCTGCTGCTGATCGGCGCGGGCTTCCTGGCGCTGGGACCGCGCGTGTTCCGCCTCGTCGGCCTGATCCGCGAACCGTTCCTGCTGGCCTTCTCCACCGCCAGCTCGGAAGCCGCGTATCCGAAGCTGCTGGTTGCGCTGGACAAGTTCGGCGTGCAGCGCCGCATCTCCAGCTTCGTGCTGCCGATGGGCTATTCCTTCAACCTGGACGGCTCGATGATGTACTGCACGTTCGCCGTGCTGTTCATCGCCCAGGCCTACGGCATCGACCTGTCGATGGGCACGCAGATCACCATGCTGCTGCTGCTGATGCTGACCTCGAAGGGCATGGCCGGCGTGCCGCGCGCATCGCTCGTGGTCATCGCCGCCACGCTCACGCAGTTCAACATTCCCGAGGCCGGCCTGCTCCTGCTGATGGGCGTCGACCAGTTCCTCGACATGGGCCGCTCGGCCACGAATGCCGTCGGCAACGCCGTGGCCACCGCCGTGGTGGCCAAGTGGGAAGGCGCGCTGGAAGACCCGGCGCAGGAAGGGAAGGAACAACGCGAAGAACAGCGCGACCCATCCCGCGGCATCCAGGCCGCCTGAACCACGCATACCCGATCACATAACAACAGGGGAGACCCCATGAAACAAGCAGTAACCGCCGCGCTGGCACTGGCCTGCGCGGCCGCCCACGTACCAGCCCACGCCCAATCCCAGGTCAAAGTGTACGGTGTCGTCGACGCCGGCCTCGTGAAGGAATCCGGCACGCCCGATGGCAGCAGCATGGGCCTGGGCGGCGGCGTGGCCTCCGGCTCCCGGGTGGGCTTCAAGGGCACGGAAGACCTGGGCGGCGGCCTGTCCGCCAACTTCGTGGTCGAAAGCGGCTTCAACCTCGACACCGGCACGTCCGGCCAGGGCGGCGTGCTGTTCGGCCGCCAGGCCTGGGTGGGCCTGTCCGGCGCGTTCGGCAGCGTGAGCGCCGGCCGCCAGCTGTCGCCCTACTACAAGGCGCTGCGCGACGTGGCCGATCCGTTCTGCGACGGCCTGGCCGGGCAGGCGATGAACATCATCTCGGGCTTCCGCCGCATGGACAATTCGGTGGTGTACGCCACGCCGAAGGTGGCCGGCTGGTCGGCGGACATGGCATATGGCGCCGGCGAGGTGGCGGGCGACGCCACCCGCAAGCGCGTGATCAGCGCCTCGCTGAGCTATGCGCCCGGCCCGCTGGCCGTGGTGCTGGCCCACCACCGCCGCGAGGATGCGCTGCTGCCGGACCATGCAAAGAACACGCTGCTGGCGGCGCGCTACACGCTGGGCGCCATCACCGCGCATGCCGCTTACGTGCGCGCCCGCGCCGTGGGCGGCGCCGGCAGCCGCGATGCCCTGCTCGGCATGACGTGGACGGCGGGCCCGCACCGCGTGCTGCTCTCCGCCGTCCGGCACGACGACGGCACGGCCGCGCGGCGCGATGCGCGCCAGTTCGGCGTGGGCTACCTGTATGCGCTGTCGCGCCGCACCGACGTGTACACGGCCTATGGTCATATCGACAACGACAATGGCGCCGCGTTCAAGGTGGGCAATGCCACCGACGACGGCCGCGGCAACGCGGCCTTCAACCTCGGTTTCCGGCACACGTTCTGAAGGACGGGGGCGCCGGTTTTGCTATAGTGGCCGCGATGCCAGCCCCGTTCGACCCCATCGCCAGTCCGGCCAGCCAGGCGCCCGCCTCGCGGCCGTCCGCGCCCCGTCCGCGGCGGCGTCGCCTTGCGCGCCTGGCCTGGTGCGCGGCGCTGGCGGGCGGGGTAGCGCTGGCGTATGCCGCCTACTGGTGGACCGAGGAAGTGAACACCGAAAAGCTGCGCGCCGCCGGCGCCCAGCGCCTCGAAGTGTATGCGGCCAGCCTGGAAAACCTGCTCGACAAATACGATTTCCTGCCGCACATGCTGGAGCTGGACAAGGACGTGCTGGCCTTGCTGGAACATCCGGCCGATGGCGCGCGCCGCCAGGAAGTGAACGACTACCTGGAGCGGCTGAGCCGGCAGGCCGGCTCCCGCATCATCTATATCGTCGACCTGAAGGGCCGCACGCTGGCGGCCAGCAACTGGCGCCAGAAAGGCAGCTTCGTGGGCGACGACATCGGCTTCAGGCCCTACCTGCAAAACGCGTTGCGCGGCCGCCCGAGCGGCTTCTACGGCGTGGGCACCACCAGCGGCGAGCCTGGATACTTTTATGCGCGCGGCGTGCACCGCGCCGGGCGCATGCTGGGCGTGGCCGTCGTGAAGGTCAACATCGAAGAGCAGGAACGCGGCTGGGTACAGGGCGCGGACAAGGTGATGCTGGCCGATGCGAACGGCGTGCTGTTCCTGTCGTCGGCACCCGATTGGAAATACCGCACGCTGCGCCCCCTCTCCGCCGGCGTGCGCGCCCACCTGGAACAGACGCGCCAGTACCACCACCTTCCCCTGCCGCCGTTGCGCATCGCCCAGGACGAGCCGCGCGGCGACGGCACGCGCGTGGTGGCCATCGGCAGCCCCGATGGTGCCACAGCCGGTGCTGCAAACGCGCCGCGCCTGCTGATGCAGACACGCTCGCTGGCGCCGCGCCAGTGGACGTTCATCCACCTGTCCGACCTGAGCCAGGTGCGCGCCAGCGCCCGCGCGGCCGCGCTGTTCGCCTGCGTGGCATATGGCTTCCTGCTGCTGCTCTTCCTGTACGTGCGGCAGCGCCTGAAGGCCAAGGCGCAACTGCAGGATGCCAACAACAACCTGGAACTCATGGTGGCCGAGCGCACGTCGCGGCTGGCGCACACCACGCAAAGCCTCATGGACGAGATGGCGGTGCGGCGCCAGGCCGAGCAGCAGCTGCATCGCACGCAGAACGAGCTGTACCAGGCCGGCAAGATGGCCGTGCTGGGGCAGATGTCGGCCAGTATCACGCATGAACTGAACCAGCCGCTGACGGCATTGCGCACGATGGCCGACAATGCCGTGCTGCTGTTCGAGCGGGGCCGCATGGACGAGGCCCGGCAGAACCTGGCGAAGATCTCGCAGATCGTGGCGCGCATGGGCGGCATCACGGGCAAGCTGAAGAGCTTTGCGCGCAAGTCCAGCGCCGACCTGGCGCCCGCTTCCATGCACACCGCGATCTCGAACGCGCTGGTGCTGGTGGAGCGCCGCCTGGAGCTGGACAAGGTGGCGTTCACGCTCGACATCCCGCCGGCCGACATCTACGCCCTGTGCGACAGCAACCGCCTGGAACAGGTGCTGCTGAACCTGATGAGCAACGCGCTCGACGCGCTCGGCACGCTGGAGCGCGGTGCGCCCCGCGCACTGGCCGTGAGCGTGGCGCGAACGCCCGAAGCGGTGCTGATCCGCGTTGCCGACAATGGCCCCGGCCTGTCCGACGAAGCGCGCGGCCACCTGTTCGAGCCGTTCTACACCACCAAGCCACAGGGCGAAGGCCTGGGACTCGGCCTCGCGATCTCGGAACAGATCATCCGCGACTTCGGCGGCAGCCTGCGCGCCGAGCCGGCCGACACCGGTGCATGCTTCGTCATCGAACTCAAACCCGCATCGGTCAAACACGATGGATGAGATAAAAAACAATACGATGGAGACGACGATGGAAGTGATCCTGGTGGAGGACGACGCCGCCGTGCGCGAGGGCAGCGCCCAGGCGCTCGATCTGGCCGGCTTTGCCGTGCGCGCCTTCGACAGCGCCGAGCCGGCGCGCGAGCTGCTGCATGCGCACTGCCGGGCGGTGCTGGTGAGCGACGTGCGCCTGCCCGGCATGAGCGGGCTGGAACTGCTGGCCGCCGCGCGCGCCATCGATCCCGGCCTGCCGGTGATCCTGGTGACCGGCCACGGCGACATCGCCATGGCCGTGCAGGCGATGCACGACGGCGCCTACGATTTCATTGAAAAGCCCTACTCGTCCGCGCAACTGGCCGACGTGGTGCGGCGCGCGGCCGACAAGCGCCGCCTGCAGCTGGAAGTGCACGAGTTGCGCGAGCGCCTGGCGCACAGCCAGGGCATCGATGCCGCGCTGCTCGGCAACGCGCCCGCCATGCGCGAACTACGCCGCCAGATCCTCGAGGTGGCCAGCCAGCCCGCCGACGTGCTGGTCTACGGCGAGACGGGCACCGGCAAGGAACTGGTGGCGCGCTGCCTGCACGAGTTCAGCGCACGGGCGCGCAACCATTACGTGGCCATCAATTGCGGGGCGATCCCCGAAACGATCTTTGAAAGCGAATTGTTCGGCCACGAGGCCGGCGCGTTCACGGGTGCCGCCAAGCGCCAGGTGGGCAAGATCGAGCATGCGTCGAAGGGCACGCTGTTCCTGGACGAGATCGAGAGCCTGCCGCTGGCCATGCAGGTCAAGCTGCTGCGCGTGCTGCAGGAGCGCTATATCGAGCGACTGGGCTCGGTCCAGCCGCTGCCGGTCGACGTGCGCGTGATCGCCGCGTCGAAGGCCGACTTGCAGGCGCTGGTGAAGACGGGCGAATTCCGCGCCGACATGTACTACCGCCTGAACCTGATCGTGCTGCGGATTCCGCCGCTGCGCGAGCGGCGCGAGGACATCGCACTGCTGTTCGAACACTTCATGCTCGACGCGGCCAGCCGCTATTCTCGCCCTGTTCCCATGGTGCCCGCCGCGGACATGCAGGCGCTGATGCGGCACGACTGGCCCGGCAACGTGCGCGAACTGCGCAACACGGCCGACCGCTACGTGCTGGGGCTGGGCGGCGCCCTGCCCGGCATCGCCGCGACGCCCGATACCACGGGCAGCGCGGGCACCGGGATCGGGGCGGCCTCGCTGGCGGACCAGGTCAGCGCGTTCGAACGCGCGCTCATCGAACTGGCTTTGCGCGACGCGGCCGGCAATGTCGGCGCCGCCTGTGCCGCCCTCGCGCTGCCCAAGCAGACGCTGTATCACAAGATGCAGAAATACGGGCTGGTGGCCGAGGATTACCGCTAGGCCGGAACGATTCGTTCATCCAGAATGCTTCGCTGATGACAGGCCGCGTATGGTGATCTGCCGTCCCGTGCAGGGCCGCCTTCGCCCCCCTGCAGACTCCAGGTATTAGCGGACGCGATTCCCGTAGCTCATGCTTGCCATGGCATCCGGCGCATCGCATCCGCCCTGTTCGATCCAGCTGTTCGTTGCTGTTGGTGCTTATGCCTGCTTGCGGC
Organism: Pseudoduganella lutea; assembly: GCF_004209755.1. Lineage (NCBI taxonomy): Bacteria > Pseudomonadati > Pseudomonadota > Betaproteobacteria > Burkholderiales > Oxalobacteraceae > Pseudoduganella > Pseudoduganella lutea. The sequence continues at coordinate 342,788 of NZ_CP035913.1, forward strand.
GACGGGCCACGAAGCCGAGGAGCGCCAGCCCGCCAACCATCATCGCGTAGGTCGATGGTTCAGGTACCGGCGCGGCGATGGTGTCGAAAGCACGGAAGTTGCTGATGCCGCGCGGCAGGTTGTTGATCTGGAAAACGGTGTTGGCAGCCAGCGGCGTATCCCAGTGGAACAGCAGCTCGCCGCGGCCGTAATGGATGGCCAGGTAGCTGGTCGCCTTGGTGAGCGTGAAGGAATTGCTCGATTGCGAATCGTTCTGCCCCACGAGAACCAGCGAACCGACACCCGTGCCTGGCAAGTTGAATTGCGTCTCGATGATGTTTTCGATGTTCGCGGCATTTTGCGGCGTGATGTTGGCACCGTCATAGACCCATACCTGATCGGCAGCAACAGGGCCGTATGTCACCTGCGAGGAGCCGACCGTGAAGCCCGACGTGGCGGGCGACTGGATGTCGATCCACACGGCACTCGGTGGTGCTGCGTGAGCTGCTGGTGCGATGGCGGCAGCCATCAGTGCGAGTGCAGCGATATGGGTAGTTTTGTTCACGTTTTTTCCTGGAGTTATTGATTACAACCTGACATCAGGCGGGCAAGTTACCACGGATTTACAATGTTTGCAGATTCGCAATCATTGCTGAGGCCGACTTCGGCATGGCAAGCCGCATTAGTGAAGCGTTGACTTCACCATCCGATCGTCTTAAACTGAAGTCTCAACTTCACTATCGGAGGCGGATCATGGTTCAGGCAGCGCAGTTCGACACTTTTACGCTGGAGCGCACCTTCGCCGCCCCGCTGGCGCGCGTGTTCCGGGCATTCAGCGAGCCGCGCGAGAAGAAGCGCTGGTTTACCGAAGGGGCCCAGCATGAGATCGAGCAGTACGACATGGCATTCGAGGTCGGCGGCCGCGAACTGGCGCGCTACCGCTTCAAGCCCGGCATGCCCTTCGCGGGCGTGGCGCTGGAATCGGATGGCTACTTCCTTGACATCGTTCCGCAACAGCGCATCGTCGCCGCCGCCACGATGGCGATGGACGGACGGCGCTTTTCCGCTTCCCTGCACACCTTTGAGTTCTTCAGCGAAGGAGCCGACTCGACACGCCTGGTCTTTACCCATCAGGCGATGTATGGCGACGGTGCGGACGGCCCGGAACTGCGGCGAGCGGGCTGGCAGCAGCTGCTGGGCCAGTTACATGCTGCCCTCGCGATCAAGTAAAGGGCCGGAATGAATCAGGCACAGGCACTGCAGACAGACGCGGCGGACCAGGTTTTCGCCGCGCTGGGCGACGCCACCCGCCGCGCGATCGTCAGGCTGGTTGCGCAGGGACCGCAATCGGTCAGCGCCCTGGCCGCCGCGCTGGATGTCACGCTGACCGCCATCTCGCAGCATCTGCGCATCCTGCAAACCTGCGGCCTGCTGCGGACGCGCAAGGTCGGCCGCGTCCGGATGTGCGAGCTCGACGGCCAGGGACTCGACGTCCTTGCCCATTGGGTGGCGGCCAACCGCCGGATGTGGGAGCAGCGTTTCGATGCGCTGGATGCGCTGCTGCAGGAGGACGCGCCGGGGAAATGACGCGATGGCTCGCCGGGCGGAGAAGCGGTGCGCAGCGCGGCGAGGACCCCGCCCAGTCGTGCCCGCAATGGCTCACCGCCGCAATTCCGCCATGATCCGCTCGGCCAGGAAGTCGCATGGCGGCCGCTTCGACTTGGCGCTGCGCGCCAGGATCACTTCCAGCGCGTCGATCTCCGGCAAGCCCTGCCCCTGGCCGAGCAGCGTGAAATGCCGGGGCACCGCGCACTGGGCCAGGGGCGCCACGGCGAGACCCGCCTCGACCATGCTGAGCAAACCCATCAGGCTGGGACTCTCGAACGACGTGCGGTAGCCGATCCTGGCGCGCTCCAGGCTGCGGATGGCGTTTTCACGCGCCACGCTGCCGGGCAGGAAGACGGCGATCGGCAGCGGCCGTTCGCGCCAGATGGCTTCCGCGCCGGGCGCCGCGGCCCACACCATCGGCTCGAAGCGCACGAACTCGCCCGACAGCCCTTTCACGCGCGTGGCGCAGACCAGGTCGACGGAGCCATCCTTCACCATCGGCGCCAGCGCCACGCTGGGCAGCCCGACCACCTGGATCTCGACTTTCGGGTAGGTGGCGGAAAACTTCTTGAGGATTGACGGGAACAGCGACGACGCATAGTCGTCCGGCACGCCGATGACGACGCGGCCCGTGATGTCGGGGCGCACCACGGCCGCCCACGCCTCGTCGCGCAGCGCCAGCATGCGCCGCGCATAGGTCAGCAGCACTTCGCCATCCTGCGTGGGCGTGACGCTGCGCGGCCGGCGCACGAACAGCGGCTTGCCCAGCGCCGCCTCGAGCGTCTTGATCTGCATGCTCACGGCCGATTGCGAACGGTGCACGACTTCGGCCGCGCGGCTGATATTGCCGGTATCGGCCACGGCGACGATCATCGCCAAGACATCGAGGTCCAGTGCTTTCATTGAATCCTATGCATCAGTATCAGAAAATCTTATGGTTACCTTCAATATTATGCGATTTTCTTGGAGAAGTGCGTGATGCATAGTGTCGGAAAGGAGCCCACCGATGAACGCACGAACCAACCTGCCGAGCCTTGCCACCCCCGAGGTGTATTTCGCCACACTGCCCTCCGGCACCCGCGTGCCGTATGTGGCCAGCGGCTACGGCGAACCGCTGGTGTTCATCCACGGCTCGCTGTGCGATTACCGCTACTGGGATGCCCAGACAAGTGTGCTGTCGAAGCAGTTCTTCTGCATGTCGGTAAGCCTGAGCCATTACTGGCCGGACGACCAGGACCGCATGCCCGGCGAATTCGGCTGGCGCACGCACATGGAGGAACTGGCCGATTTCATCGCGATGATGAACGTGGGGCCGGTGCACCTGGTGGGCCATTCGCGTGGCGGCTGCGTCGCCTTCCAGCTGGCGCGCGAATATCCGCACCTGGTCAAGTCGCTGACACTGGCCGATCCGGGCGGGCCGCTGCAGGTCGATGGCCTGCCCGAAGCGCAGATGCCGGCGGCAACGACCGCCCTGCGCGCACGGGTGGCGGAGCTTGTCGAGGCAGGCGACATCGATGCCGGGCTCGAACTGTTCGTCGATTCCGTCAGCATGACCGGCGCCTGGCGCCGCAGCCCGCCGGCCTTCCGCAGGATGGCGCTCGATAACGCCTCCACGCTGCCCAAGCAGTTCCGCGATCCGCTGCCGGCCTACACCCAGGCCGCCGCCGCCAGCCTGCGCTGCAAGGTGCTGCTGGTCGAAGGCGAAAAAAGCCCGCGGATGTATCGCGACAATGTGGCGCAGCTCATGGCGTGGTGCGGTCGCGCCGAGAAGTACACCATTGCTGGCGCTTCGCACGGCATGGTGGCCACGCATGCGGCGGCATTCAGCCGGCTTGTGCAGGGATTTGTTGCCGCCGCATCCGAATGATGCATTGACCTTCACGCGGCGCCCCCAGCCAGCCGCGATACCCCGACCGTTAGAAAACCGCTTTAGCCATCCCCGATCGCGGGTAGCCAGCCCGCGCATCGGGCGGTATCTTCCTTGCCGGGTCCTCACCCAAGCGTGATGACGGCCCGGCGCCGCAATCGTCCATTTCCTGCCCAGCGCTACAGAACGGGACCCGTCCTGCTACCGTCCCTGGGCCATGCCGGCGTTAAAAAACGTTTTCTGGTATCCGTCGATTATTGCATAATCCCATAAAATTGGTATCGTTTCCAATCGGTGTTGTGCCGCATACAACGGAACTTCAAGAGGAAGGTAATCGTTTACCTAATCCTGTTGACTTTGGCACATCGCCTGCATACGATCGATGGACCAGAAGAAATAACAGGAGACAGTCATCATGGGATATTCCCCCCTCGCCCGCGTGCTTGCGACGGCAGTGTGCGGCATCGTCACGACCCTGCCCCTGGTCGGCACGGCCATGGCGGCAACGGCAGACAAGCCGGCCGCAGAGCTGGTACGCGACACGTTCGCGGCGGCAGCGGAGCGCTACGGCACGCTGCTGGCGAAAGTGCAGCGTCAACCCGGTTTTCCCCGCACGGTCGAGAATGGCGAAGTGCGGCTCGTCGATGTGAAGGACTGGACCGCGGGCTTCTTCCCGGGCTCGCTCTGGTACCTGTACGAAGCGACCGGCGACGCCCGGTGGCGGGCCGCGGCCATCGACTATACGGCCCGCACGGCGCCCGCCAAATTCGACAAGACACAGCACGACCTCGGCTTCATGCTGGGTGCCGGCTATGGCAACGGCTATCGCCTCACCGGCGATCCGGCCTACCGCGACGCCCTCCTCGCGGGCGCCACCACGCTGGTCACGCGCTTCAACCCGAAGGTGGGCAGCATCCAGTCGTGGGACCTGTGGAAGAACAGCACGTGGACCTTCCCCGTCATCGTCGACAACATGATGAACCTGGAACTGCTGACGTGGGCATCGCGCGCGGCGAATGAACCGCATTACCGCGACATCGCGATTGCCCACGCCGATACGACGCTGAAAAACCATTTCCGGCCCGATCACTCCAGCTATCACCTCGTCGACTACGATCCGCAAAGCGGTGCGGTGCGTGGCCGCATCACCGTGCAGGGCAACGCCGATGCCTCGGCGTGGGCCCGTGGCCAGGCGTGGGGACTGTACGGCTACACGATGATGTACCGCGAAACCCGCAAGGACGAGTACCTTCGCCAAGCGCACCGGATCGCCGCGTTCATCATGAATCACCCGCGCCTGCCGGCGGACAAGGTGCCCTACTGGGACTTCGACGACCCGGCGATCCCTGACGCGCCGCGCGACAGCTCGGCGGCCGCCATCACCAGCTCGGCCCTGCTGGAGCTGGCGCGCTTTGCGGACAAGGGCCTGGCGCAGCGGTACCGCGCGTTCGCCGAAGCGCAGTTGCGCAGCCTCGCCTCCCCTGCCTATCTTGCCGGGCCAGGCGAAAACGGCGACTTCCTCCTCAAGCACGCCACCGGCCACAAGCCGGCCGGCAAGGAAATCGACGTGCCCCTGAATTACGGCGACTACTACTTTCTCGAAGCCCTGCTGCGCCTGAAGGCCGCACAGGGCGGCGCCGACGCCGGCGGATGACCCATCGCGCCGGCGCATCGGGATCGGCCGGCGGCTTCACGCGCGCGGTGGCCGCCACCCGGGCCCGGCTGTATTTACCAAAAATAACAGGAGACCAGCATGCACCAGAACCACAACACACGCGCCGCAGTGGCCACGAAGCCGCTTGCCTTGCAACCGCTTGCCGCGGTCGTCGCCCTCGCCCTCGCGCAATGGGCGCTGCCCGCCCACGGGCAGGCAAGCCCCGAAGCGCAGCCCGATCCGAACCGGCTGCAGTCCGTGGTCGTCACAGCCAACAAGCGCGTGGAAAAGCTCGAGAGCGTGCCGATGGCCATTTCCGTGCTGTCGGAAGAAGAACTGCAGCGCAACAACGTGCGCGAGATCGAGGACGTCGTGGCCCTCACCCCGTCGCTGACCCAGGCGTCGGGCACGACGGCGGCCAACAACGCGCTGTTCATGCGCGGCATCGGCACGGTATCGGTCGGCATCGGCGTGGAGTCCGACGTGTCGGTGATCATCGACGATATCCCCATCGCCGTGCAGTTCCAGGCATTCCGCGACCTGGCCGACGTGGCCCGCGTCGAAGTGCTGAAGGGCCCGCAAAGCACGCTGTTCGGCAAGTCGGCCGTGGCCGGCGCCATCAACATCGTGACGAAGCCGATCAGCGGGCCGATCGTGTACCGGGGCAGCGCCTACTATACCGACGACCACGAGTGGCGGCTGGCCGCCTCGGTGGGCGGGCGCATGACCGACACGTTCGGCATGCGCATCGCCGTCAACAAGAGCGACATGCCCGGCAACTTCACGAACCTGACGACGGGCGAGAAGGTCAACGGCTCGTCCGGCAAGACGCTGATGGCGAAGTTCACGTGGACGCCGGTCCCGAACCTCGACATCGACTTCATGCCGCAATATAACGAGCAGTCCAACACGCGCGGCGTGACCGCGGTGAACGGCTTCTATCGCACGACCGGTTCGGCCGCGGCGGGCAACCTGGCGCGCGTGCCGGTCGACCTGTCGACCGCGTACATGAACGGCAATCCGCAATTGCCCGCCTCGCTGGTACTGGCCGGCATCGACCCGACCAATCCAAACAACCGCTCCGTGCGGCGCGATTTCCCCACCGGGATCAGCTCGCGCACCACGGGCACGGGCCTGAAGCTGTCGTACACGCTGCCCAACGATGCGATCCTGATGTCGATCTCGTCCTACCAGCGCTACAAGGCCAACGACGCGCGCGACCAGGACTTCACGGACGTGCCGACCATTGCCCGCCCCGGCGAAACCCGGTTCACGGTCGGCAACAGCCAGTTCGGCTCCTACGACATCCGCTCGAAGACGCAGGAATTCCGCCTCGTGTCGCCGGACGCCGGCAGCCTGCGCTACGTGGCCGGCCTGTGGTGGGCGCGCAACGAGATCGACCGCCACTTCATCCGCGGCTTCTGCGTGGCGCCCGCACGGTGCGCCGCCAATTCGCCCTCGAGCCCGACCAACTACTACACCGACATCTACAACGTGAACAAGGCCGTGTTCGGCCAGGGCACGTGGGACTTCGCACCGACGTGGACCCTCGTCGCCGGCGTGCGCCGCAACCTGGAGGAATCGGGCTTCAACTACGAACGCAGCTTCTACACGGACCAGCTGGACCGCGCCACGTTCGTGCCCGGCCCCGTCGGCGTGGACGTGTTCAGCAGCAGCGGCAACGAGGACTGGGCCACGACCGGCAAGTTGAGCATCCAGAAGCAGGTCACCGGCGACGTGATGGTGTATGCCATGACGGCCACGGGCCACAAGGGCAAGGCGTACGATGTCACTAGCGGCCTGCGCGCATCCGCGGCCTTCCCGGTGGACCCGGAAACGAGCCGCACCTACGAACTGGGCACGAAGGCCAACCTGTTCAACAACCGCCTGTCGGTCGCGGCCACGTTGTTCAAGACCGACTTCAAGCACTACCAGCAGAACACGTCGTTCGTGCTGCCCGACGACCCCACGATCTACACGCAGCTCAATTCGATCCCGAAGATCCGCACGAAAGGCTTTGAGATCGATGCGAACATGCTGCTCTCGCCGGGCTGGTCGGTCAACGCCGCTCTCGCCTACACGCGGCCGAGCATCGTCGACTGGAAGAACGGCCCCTGCTACCAGGACAACACCAACCCGGCGATCGGCAACACCGGCCTGGGCGAAGGCGGCTCGCTGGGCGGCTGGAACCGCCAGTGCTTCCCGATCCGCGCCGGCGCCACGACCGGCATCCAGGACCTGTCCGGCGGCGTGTTCCCGGGCACGCCGAAGGTCAAGGTCAACATCGGCAGCAATTACGAGATGCGGCTGACCGCCATCCCCTACCGCCTGTTCGTGAACGGCAACGTGCGCTACCAGAGCGATTACCAGACCAGCATCAACAACGACCCGCGCGCCGTGAACGACAGCTACACGATCGCCGACCTGGGCTTCGGCATCCGTGAAGACAAGGACCGGTGGCGCCTGAGCTTCCGCGTCAACAACCTGTTCGACCGGTTCTACATTCCGAACGCGAACGCCAGCGGGTTGAGCTTCCGCGCCGGCCCCACGTCGACGTCGCCCAGTATCACCGTCGACAACTGGGTGCCGCCGCGCGACGTGTTCCGCTACTTCAGCGCCAAGCTGGATGTGAAGTTTTGAGGATGGTCCGGTCGCGGGCCGGGCGGCCGCCTGGCCGCCCCTTGATCATGCCGGCATCAATCCTTGTAGATCGGTCCGGCCAGCACGAAGGGTCCGCCCTGGAACGTTGCGCCGATATCGTCCACCGGCGGCCAGGCGCCTGTCTGCGGGAAGCGCCCGGCGTGCTCGCGCGAGCTGTGCTTCGGCACGAAGCCGAGGTGGGCGGCCTGGCCATTGTCCCACCAGCGCACCGGGTTGTCCGACACGCCGAACGTGATCGTGTGGCCGACGCGCGGCGTGAACAGCGCGCAGCGCACCAGCTCCACCAGGTCGTCATGCGCAAGGAAGGTGACCATCATGCGCGCGTTGCGCGGTGCGTCGAACGAGGAGCCGATGCGCAGGCAGACGGTTTCGATGCCGAAGCGGTCGTAATAGTAGCGCGACAGCGCTTCGCCGAAGCACTTCGACACGCCATAGAGGCAATCGGGGCGCAGCGGTGCGCAGGCGTCGACGACCTGGGTGGTCGGGTAGAAGCCGACCACGTGGCTGGAACTGGCATAGATGACGCGCCGGATGCCCTGCTTGTGCACGGCCTCGTACAGGTTGTGCAGGCCGACGATATTGGCCTGCACGATCCTGTCGACCTCCTCCTCGACCGACACGCCGCCGAAGTGGAGGACGGCATCCACGCCATCGAGCAGGGACAGCACCGCGGCGCGGTCCGACAGGTCGCAACGCACCACTTCCTCGCCGGCCTGCGCCGTGGGGATGTCGCGGATATCGGAAACGCGGATCACGTCCGCCCACGGCTTGATGCGCTCGCGCAGCAGGGTGCCGAGGCCGCCGCCGGCACCGGTGAGCAGCAGGCGTTTGAAGGGTTTGTGCGGTGTGTCTTGTTGCATGGTTCGCTCCAGGTGAAGGTAAACGTTTACCTTAGTATAGCCGAACCAAACGCAGCGTCAATAATGGGGTCCCGTCACGCCAGCTGCATTCTGCCGTCTTTTAGAAGTATTGACCGCCAATTTTAGAGAAAACGTTTAACATGACTGGAGACTACACCATGCGCCTTGCCCTCACCCTGCTGGCCGCCGCGAGCCTGCTTTCCCCGTGCGCGCACGCCGCGCTGCCGCTGGAACGCAGCGTTGCCCAGGCCTACCCGCAGCTCGAGGCCCTGTTCCACAAGCTGGTGAAGGAACGGGACGGCATCACGATGGATGGACAGGCGGCCCTGAAGAGCAAGGACAGGTTCTTGCCCGGCAAGATCGCCACCGGCCTGGCCGACCTGCTGGTGCACGTGCAATCCGTGAACCCCGCCGATCCGCGCCTGCCCGGCATGCTGCGCGATTATGCCGACCTGGCCGATCTCACCATCGGCATGGACAACGAGACGTGGGGCATCTACTACTACATCGGTGCGCTGCACCGGCTGAAGGAAGCAGGCCTGCTGGGACGCGCAGTGCGCCCCGCCACGCTGGCCAGGCTGCGCGACCGCCTCGACTGGCGCACCTTCGTCACGCAGCCGGGCTTCGAACTGGTCAACCTGCCGACGAACTATTACGGCGTGGCGTTCAGCATCGCCCGGCTGCGCATGCTCATGGGCTGGGAAGACGCGGGCGCCAGCGCGGTGCTGCTCGACCGCATGCTCAAGCACTATGCCGCCTACTCGGGCGAATACGGCTTCAGCGACGAGACCGATGGCCAGGGCCGCTTCGACCGCTACAGCATCCTGCTGGCGGCCGAGATCTGCGAACGCTTCATCGAGACTGGCATGACGGTGACGCCCGAGCTCAAGGCGCTGCTGCGCAAGTCCGCCGACGTGGCCCTGAACAGCGCCACGGCCGACGGCACCGGGTTCACGATGGGCCGCAGCCTGGGCCCTTACGGCGAGACCGCGATGCTGGAGATCCTGTCGACCGCGGCCTATCTGGGCGTGTTGAGCCCCGAGGAAAAGGAATACGCCTACGCCTACTCGGCGCGCATCGCCGAGCGCTACATGACCTTCTGGTACGACAGCGGCATCGGCTCCGTCGATTTGTGGAACAAGGGCCGGCGCACGGACGCCTATCGGGGCAAGCACCGCATCCTGGGCGAAAACTTTTCGCTGCTGCACCAGCTCATCGCCACCAACGAACTGTGGAACCGCGCCGAGATGAAGGGCGTAACGCCGCGCCAGGACCTGGCGGCATGGTTCGAACGCACGCGGCCGAAGTTCAGCCTCACCCGGTTTGCGCGCGGCGAGTACGACCGGGCGCTGGCGATCTGGCGAGACAAGGGGCACGTGTTCAGCCTGTCGCTGATCAACGGCGGCCAGGGCCAGCATGCGAACAGCCCCTACTATCCGCTGCCCTTCGCGCACAACGTCGTCGCAGGCGTCGCCGACAGCGGCCACGCCCATCCGCAACTGCTGCCCAAGTTCACGCTGGCCGACGGCAGTGAACTCATCGCCACCGCCTTCATGAAGGACATCCGGAGCAGCGCGCGCGGTGCCGGCCACGTCGTCACCTACCGGCAGGACGAGCTGACGCGGCTCGGCAAGAACCTGCCGCAAAAGGATGGCCGCATCCGTGTCGAAACCGAATATGCGCTGCAGTCGGGCGCCATCACGCGCACCGACCGCTACATCCCGACGGCGCCGCTCGACGTGTCGCAGGTCAGCCTGGAATTCGCCTCGTTCTCGACCGGTGCCACGGTCGACGGCAACACGGTGCGTTTCAAGAACGGCGCGGTGCGGGCATTCGAAGTGAGCTCGCTCGCTTCGTGCGCCGTGCAGCCGGCCGGCGACAACCCCGCCTATCGCGCGCCGTATGGCTCGATGCACTCGGTGGTCCGGTGCAGCAGTGGCGCGTTCAGCCTGCGCGAGCCGCTCGTCGTCAGCTGGACGATCCGCTACCAGTAATCAGCGGACCGGATGCTCCAGCGGATTGGCCAGGTTCCGGTCGCCGCCCATGCGCGCATCCCAGTTATCGCCGGGCGGCGGCCCGACCGATAGCGGGCGTGGCGCATGACGATCGTAGATGGCGATCCAGCCGGGGATGCGCGCCGGCAGCTCCTGCGGCGCGCCCGCGGCACGCTCGATGCGTGCCGGGTCGGCGATGCCGTCCACGGCGTAGCGCACGAGGCGTTCCAGTGCCGGGTGCTGCACGTCGAAGATCGAGGCCATCATGACGAGCGGCGCGGCGGCGTACAGGTGGTAGTGCAGCGCCTTGCCCGCGCGCGCCAGTTCGAGCGGCAGCGAGCCGTCGGGCTGCACCTGGCGCATGGCGTCGCCGAACACCTTGCGCCCCCAGGCCAGGTAGCGCTGCTCGCCGGTGACGGCGCCGGCGGCCGTCACCGCCAGGCCTTCCCAGTAGTAGTGGTTGTTGCGCACCCCCTTGTGCGCGTCCGAATGGGCGATGGTGGCATCGGCCAGGCGCCCGAACCAGCCCTCGATGGCTTGCCGCTGCGCCGGCGTGGCCGCGTCCCGCACACGCGCGTAGCTGAGCGCCATCCCGCCGAGCGTCCATTTGCGCGTGTAGTACGACTGTGGGGTCGTCATGGTTCCCAGCATGGCGCCGGGCCGGGCCCATGCCTCGAGCCAGTTGAGCGCGCAATGCGCATCGGCCACGTCGCCGCGTCGCTGCCATGCGCTCGCGCGGCGTGCTACCACTTCAAGGAAATCGTTGACCGGCCGGACCGCCGCTTCATTGCGCGTCTTCAGCACCGGGTCGATGACGGAGCTGCGGGCATCGGTGTAATAGCGGTTCGCGTCGATGTCGCGCACCGGTGGCGGTGGCGCCTCGCACGCCATGGCGCTGCGACTCGCGATCGCCAGCAACAGCATGGGAAGGAGCAGCGACCGGCGCGGGCGGACAGCGTGGCCATCGGGATGTAAGCCTTGACGTTTCAAAGCGGGCCTCCGGTAAACGATTACCCATCGTACCGCCCACGCGTCATGCTGTAAAGCGGGAGCCCGGGCTACAGCGACTTCGCCATCAGCACCGAAGCAATGGCGATGCCGCTGCGGTGCGGATACAGCTCTTCCCTGATCGCGGTGAACCCCGCGCGCGCGTAGAACGGCACCGCGTTCAGCGAAGCCGACAGGTACAGCCTGCCGATCCGCCGTTCGCGTGCCAGCGCTTCGAGCGCGACGAGCAGGCCGATGCCGATCCCTCTCCCCTGCCCCGAGGGCTCGACGAAGACCGCGTCCACCTCGCCGTTTGCCACATCGAGGATCGCATAGCCGGCAAGCCGGCCTTCGTCTTCGGCGACCAGGCATCCGCCGCCTGCAACAAGGCCGGGCATCCTGTCGGGCATCGGCGCGGCGCACCAGGCCTCGATGACGTCCGGCGCATAGTGCGCGGCACAGCCGCTGCGAACGGCCCGGGTGCGCAATGCCCACAGGGCGGCGAGATCTTCGACGGTGGCTAGGCGTTGTACCGGCATGGCGCCTCCTGCTTGGTTTTCCCGAAACGGACCTGGGCGGTCCGTGCATGCGCCATCTTATAACCGCAGTGCCGCCCTGACGAAACGAATCGGCCCGATAGCGCTACCCACCAGTCCCGGCGCCGCTGTACAGCCGCTCGAAATCCCTCATCGGCATCGGCCGTCCCAGCAGGTAGCCCTGCAGCGTATTGCAACCGCTGTCGACGAGGAAGGCCCGCTGCGCCTCGTGTTCGACGCCTTCGGCAACGATGTCGAGCTTGAGCTTGTGGGCCAGCGCGATGATCGCCTCGACGATCGACGTGGCGTCGGCATCGAGGTGCACGTCGTGCACGAACGAGCGGTCGATCTTCAGGGCCGTCAGCGGGAAGCGCTTGAGGTAGGCCAGCGAGGAATAGCCGGTGCCGAAATCGTCCAGGGAAAAATGCACGCCCAGGCTGCAAAGCGCGTGCATGCGCTCGATCACGGCCGCCACGTTTTCCGCGAAGACGCTTTCCGTCAGCTCCAGGCACAACTTTTCCGCAGGCGCGCCGGTCTGGCGCAGGATACCGGCCATGCTGGATGCCAGGTCGTCGTTGCGCAGCTGCTGGGCGCTGACATTGACGGCCAGCTCGAGTTTCCCGAGCGTGCAATCGGTGCGCCAGCGCGCCAGTGCGCGGCAACTCTCCTCGAGCACGTATTGGCCGAGGGGCACGATCATGCCCGACGATTCCGCCAGGCCGATGAATGCGTCGGGGCCGAGCAGTTCGCCGTTGGCGCGCCGCCAGCGCACCAGCACTTCCGCCCCGACCAGTTGCCCCGCCGCGCTGAACTGCGGCTGGCAGAACAGCACGAACTGCCGGGTCGACAGGGCGTCGTGCAGGGCGCGCTCCAGCGCCGCCTGGTGCTCGGCCACGGCCTGCATGGCGGGATCGAAGAACCTGGCGGTATTGCGCCCGTCGGACTTGGCCCGGTACATGGCGAGATCGGCCTGCTTGAGCAGGGTCTCGATGTCGGTCGCGGTGCCGTCGAACAGCGTGGCCCCCATGCTTGGCGTGCTCAGGAACAGGCGGTCGTTCAGGTAATACGGCTGCCCCAGCGCGGCCAGCAGTTTTTCCAGCACATGCTGGGCTTCGTTCGCGGCACCGTGCGGGTCGTCGCCCAGGTCTTCCAGCACGACGACGAATTCGTCGCCGCCCAGGCGGGCCAGCTGGTCGCGGTGGCGCAGCGTGCGGCGCAGGCGGTCGGCCACTTGGCGCAGCAGCAGGTCGCCCAGGTCGTGGCCCATCGTATCGTTCAGCAGCTTGAAGTTATCCAGGTCGATGAACACGACGGCGCCGAAGCGCCCGGAGCGCTGCCCGCGGACCAGTGCCTTGTGCAGCTCCTCGATCAGCAGGCGGCGGTTCGGCAAGCCGGTCAGGTGATCGAAATTGGCCAGTTCGTAAATGCGCTGTTCCGCGATCTTGCGTTCGGTCAGGTCGGTATTGGTGCCGGACAGGCGCAACGCCGTGCCGTGTGCATCGCGCGATACCCAGCCGCGCGACAGGACCGGGAAATAATGCCCATCCCGGTGGCGCAGCCGGAATTCGAAATTGTAGCCCTCGCATTGCCCGCCGAGCACCTCCTGCAGGAAGCCGACGACACGCTGCCGGTCGTCGGGATGCGCCAGCGCCAGCCAGAGGTCCGGCGTCGTCGCCAGCGCGCCCGGCTCGTAGCCGAGCATGTTCCACCACCGGTCGGAATAATAGATTTCGCCCTTCACGAGATCGTAATCCCAGGGGGCATCGGTGGACCCCTGCAGCACGAGCCTCAGCCGCTCTTCCGACTTGTGCAGGTCCTGTTCCGCCTGTTTCAGCCCCGTGCAATCCGTGAAGCAGACGACGACACGGCACAGCGTGCCGTCGGCGTCGGTTTCCGGATACGCGTTGCAGATCACCCAGCGCACGAATCCGGCCTCCGGGAGCGGAAGCCCGAGAAGGATCTGCGACTGCTTCTGGCCCGTGCGCAGCACCACGTTGACAGGGAATTGCTCCGGGGACAGCGGCGTGCCGTCGGCCGCGAGGAGGTGCCAGGCGCTTTCATCGGAGCTGGTGCCGCGCAACTGCTCGACGCTTTGGCCGATGAGCTCGCAGGCGAGACGGTTGGCGTTCAGGATGCGGCCGTCGGTCCCATGCACCACGACGCCTGCCGGCAGGTGATCGAGAAGGTCGTCCAGTCGGCGCTGGATCTCCTCGGCGTTACTGGACCCCATACATGGCGTGGCTATCAAGTTGGCAATGCCTTCGATGGTACCACGGCCCTTTTGACACGGCGTCGCCGGAAACCGCCAGGCCGCGTTACCATGCCCGCTGGCCCGGAGGAAAAGCCCATGAACGACTGGATCGACCTGACCCGCAAGCTGGACCAGGATCTGTGGATCTACCAGGAAGACGGCTATGCCGACCCGCCGCTGGCCATCGAGCGGTGGGCCGAGCGCGCCACCGAAGGCTTCGAGGTATGGCGCCTCGCACTGGGCACGCAGACGGGCACCCATATCGATGCCCCATGCCACTTCGCCGATGGCGGCGCGACGCTGGACGCGCTGCCGGCCGGCGCCTGCGTGGGCACCTATCGGCTGGTCACGGCGGAAGATCTCGCCGACCCGGACGTCCGTTTCGACTGGACCGGCGAAAGCCACGTGCTGCTCGATGCGCGGACGCCGCATCCGGCCGCCACGGCCGCCATCGACGCCATGCTGGCCTTGCCGCCCCTGATGATCGTCATGGTCGGCAACCTGAACGTCGCCCATGCCGACCCGCTGTGGTTCCACCGGCGCGTGGCAGGAGCAGGAAAATTCCTTGCCGAAGATTTGCTGGAAGCGGTGCTGGACGACATTGGCGACCTGGCGCCCGCGGGCGACATCATCGCTCTGCCCTTGCGGCTGATGGGGGTCAGCGGTTCACCCGCGCGCGTGCTGATACGGGCGAAGCGATAACCCCGGTTGCGGCGCCAGGGCACGCCACGGGAAGGACTCCATGTCTTTATGGCAAGCAATCGTGCATGCAGGCGAACTTTCCAGCTTCCTGCTAGCATACCGGCCGCAGGCCTGCTGGACAGTAAGGGTATCGACCCGCGCCGCCAGCCGTCCGGATGCAATGCCCATCCAACCGGCCACGGCCCCGCGCAGTGCCTTGGCCATCGACCGAATCAAGGATCCACCCGTGCTACCCATCGTCAACCTCTTCCTGGGCCTTTACCTGGTGTGGCGGTATCTGTTCAGGTTCCCGCTCAACCTTGCCGCCAGGGCCGTGCTGGCGGCCGTGCTCATGGCGCTGATCGAGCACCACTGGCTCGTCAGCCGCATCTTTGGCACGACCATCGCATCGCCGGAGATTCCCCGGGCCGCGCTGATCGGCATCAGCGTGGCGTATGGCGCACTGGTCGTGACGGCCGTATTGCTGTTGCTGGCGGACCTGGCCGGCCTCGCCGCCTGGCTGCCTTCCCGCGAGACGGGCCGGAAGATCCTGCGCAACAGGGCGGTACCGCACGTGTTCCTTGCCCTGGGCATCGTCACGGCAGGCATCGGCGTGGCGCAGGCGATCAGGGTGCCGGCCGTGAAGCCGCTCGAAGTCCACCTGCCGGGATTGCCGGCGGCACTCGATGGCTACCAGGTCGCCCATCTCACCGACCTGCACCTGAGCCGCCTGCTGCAGGCGCCCTGGGCAACGGAGGTGGTCGCGGCGACCAATGCGCTGGGTGCGGACCTGATCGTCATCTCGGGCGACCTGGTCGACGGCACGCCCGCGGCGCGCACCAGCGATGTGGCGCCCCTGGCGGCCCTGGCCGCGAAGGATGGCGTGTTCGCCGTGGCCGGCAACCATGAATACTATGCCGACTACGTGGCCTGGATGCGCAAGTTCGACGAGCTTGGCATCGACATGCTGGAGAACCGGCACGTGGTCGTGCGCCAGGGTTTCGTGCTGGCCGGCGTTCCCGACCAGGTCAGCGCCAAACATGGCCAGCGCGTGCCCGACATCGCCGCGGCCCTTGCCGGCAAGCCGGACGGCCTGCCGGTCATGCTGCTCGACCACCGGCCGGCAACGATCCTGCGCAACGCCGGGTTCGGCGTCGACCTGCAACTCTCCGGGCACACCCATGGCGGGCACGCCCGCGGCCTCGACTTGATCGTCGCCCGCTTCAACGAAGGCTTCGTTTCCGGCCGCTACAGCGTCGGCCGGTCGACGCTGTACGTGAGCAATGGCGCGGGGCTGTGGCCGGGTTTCCCGATCCGCCTGGGGCGCCCTTCCGACATCACGCTCATCACGCTGCGCGCGGCAAAGGCTGGCGCGCCCGCAGGCGGCGCGTAAGCGTTGACCGGCAGGCGCGGCCAACCCGATAGGCTGCACCCGATAAGGAGCTGACCTGATACGCTGCGCTCAGCCGGTGCGCCCGGCCCTCCTGGCGTAGGCGGATGGCGACTTCCCGAACAGTTTCTTGTAGTCGCTGGAAAACTGGCTCACGTTGTCGATCCCCCAGTCGCCCGCGAGCAGGCCGATGCCGCGCCCGTGCGGCGGTTCCTCGAGCAGCATGCGGCGGATGGCATTGAGCCGGAGCCTGCGCAGGTAGACCACGGGGCTGACACCCAGCACATCGTCGAAGCAGTATTGCAGGGTGCGGCGGCTGACGCAGGCATGCTCGCACAATTCGGGGATGGTCACGGCCCTGTGCCGGTGCGCGAACAGGTAGTCGCGCGCTTTCGCCACGATGCGGTGGCGCCGCTGCTGGCTCTTCAGCGCGGCGGCCTCGATGCGCGTCGCCCCCAGCATGTCGAGCAGCGTGTCCACGATCCCTTGCTGCATGGCCTCGGTGGCGGCGGCATCGGGATCGCCTTCCTCTTCCCACACCTCTTCGCCCACGCCTTCCAGCAATGCCGATAGCTGGCGCAGGCAGGCGGTACGCGCCGCCGGTTCGACGCGCAGGATTTCCGCGCCCTCGAGCGCCGCCAGCGCGCCGGCGCAGCCATGGCGCCGCGCCCGCTCCTCGCACAGGCTCCGGCTGACGACGATACCATAGATGTCGTGCCCGCGCGGGGTGACCAGTTCAAAGTCCTTGCCGCCCGGCCGGGCCATCACCGACGCCACGCCCGCCTTGCGCCCGTTGATGCGGGTCGCCTCCAGTTCCAGCGGCAGGCCGAACCACAAGGCATCGGCGCGGACCCGGCAGGCCTGGTGCACGGACTGGTTGATGCGCTCGCGAAAGACCTGCACCTCGGGCAGGCGCAGTTCATCGAGGCCACCGGCAAAGGCGCCGCAGGTGATCTGGTCGTAGACCTGCTCCCAGCCGGTCAGGTGGCGTGCCAGGTCGTCGGCATCCTCGGCCGTGACGCGCCGCAGCACGCCGTGCTCCTTCATGGCGCCGGCAGGGGCGGAAATCGTTTCAATGTGGTGCATGGCTGTTTCACCTTGGGACAGTTATGCCGGTCACGGTGCGGCACCGGTCCGCCACCGTGGTAAATGCGCCGCGCTCGCTGCAAGTTTGCCAATTTCCGCTAACGCTGTCGCGCAGTCCTTTCCTACACTCGACTTAGCAATTCGCGTTCCACGACCGTTCCGGCGCGGCGTCGCCGGGGCTTGGGCCAATGCATGAGCCAACAGGAGAACAGGATGAACATCGCAGGCACACCGGGCGCGCCGGCGCTCAGGCAAACGCTGGGCACTGTCCAGCTGTGGGGGATCGCCGTGGGGCTGGTGATCTCGGGCGAGTATTTCGGCTGGAGCTATGGATGGGCTTCGGCGGGCACGCTGGGCTTCGCGGTGACGGCGATCTTCATCGCGCTGATGTACACCTGCTTCATCTTCAGCTTCACGGAACTGACCACGGCGATCCCCCAGGCGGGCGGCCCCTTCGCCTACAGCAGGCGGGCATTCGGGGCGACGGGCGGCTATCTCGCCGGGGCGGCCACACTGATCGAATTCGTGTTCGCGCCGCCGGCGATCGCGCTGGCGATCGGCTCCTACCTGAACGTGCAGTTCCCGGAACTGAATCCGAAGTGGATCGCCGTGGGCGCCTACCTGGTATTCATGACCTTGAACATCGCCGGCGTGCAGCTGGCGGCCACGTTCGAGCTGCTGATCACCGTGCTGGCGATCGGCGAACTGCTGGTCTTCATGGGCGTGGTCTCGCCCGGCTTTTCGATGGCCAATTTCGTGCGCGGCGGCTGGGCTGGGCAGGACGCGTTCAGCACGGCGGCCATACCCGGCATGCTGGCGGCGATCCCGTTCGCGATCTGGTTTTTCCTCGCCATCGAAGGGGTGGCCATGGCGGCCGAGGAAGCGAAGAACCCGCGCCGCTCCATCCCTATCGCCTATATCGCCGGCATTCTCACGCTCGTGGTGCTGGCGATCGGCGTGATGGTGTTTGCCGGCGGCGTGGGCGACTGGACCAAACTTTCCAACATCAACGACCCGCTTCCGCAAGCGATGAAGGCCATCGTGGGCGCCGACAGTGGCTGGCTGCACATGCTCGTGTGGCTTGGCCTGTTCGGCCTCGTCGCCTCCTTCCACGCCATCATCCTCGGTTACTCGCGGCAGATCTTTGCCCTGGCCCGCGAAGGGTTCCTGCCACGCCGGCTGGCGACGATCCATCCACGCTTCCGCACGCCGCACCTGGCCGTGCTGGCCGGCGGCGTGGTCGGCATCGCCGCCATCTTCAGCGACCAGTGGGTGAGCTTCGGCGGGCAGACGCTGACGGCCAATATCGTCACCATGTCCGTGTTCGGCGCCATCACGATGTACATCGTCAGCATGCTGAGCCTGTTCAAGCTGCGCCGCTCGGAGCCCGACCTGGTGCGCCCGTGGCGCGCGCCCGGCTACCCCTGGGTGCCCGGCTTCGCCGTCATGGCGGCGCTCGTCTGCCTGGTCACCATGGTGTACTACAACTTCCTGATTTTCTGCGTCTACCTCGGCCTGCTGGCCGCCGGTTACGCCATGTTGCTGCTCAGCCGCGGCAAGCCCGCCGCCACCCCTGCCGTGGAGACCATCTGATGACGCATTCCTTCGCACGACTGCTTCTTTCCCTCGCCATCGCCGCGGCGGCCATCCCCGCGGCGGCCCAGGAAGCACCCTGGACGGTATCGGGCAACCTGACGCTGGCCTCGGACTACCGCTTCCGCGGCCTGTCGCAGACCCAGAAACGCCCCGTGGTGCAGGGAACGCTGGATGCGGCCCATGCCAGCGGCCTGTATGTGGGCCTGTTCGCGTCCAGCGTGTCACAGGCGGCCTACAACAATGGCAGCGGCACGGAAATCGACGTGTACGGCGGCTACCGGTTCGCCTGGTCCGAAGGCAACACGATCGACGCCGGCATCGTCACCTACTGGTTCCCGGGCGCCGGTTACCAGCTGCCGGGCCAGCATATCGACTACGATACGCAGGAAGCCAAGCTGGCCGTCAACATGGGCAGCTTCAACGTGACCGGCTGGGTGGGCCTGAGCGAGCACTGGTTCGGCTTCGCGGCCGATCCGTCCAGCGGCCGGCAAGTGGCCACGCGGGGCACCGGCTACCTGGAAGTGAACTGGTCGCCGGAACTGGCGCCCGGCCTTGTGCTCAACCTGCACGCTGGCAGGCAGCACGTGAAGCGCCTGGGGGATTATGATTTCAACGACGTGCGGATCGGCGTGACGAAGCAGTGGAAGACCTGGTCGTTCAGCCTGGCCGCCATGCACAACGATGGCGAGGCCGACCGTGGCGGTGTGCCGCTGTGGACCTTCTTCGACGCGAACGGCCGCGGCAAGCACGTGGCCGGATCGGCCGTCGTGATCAGCGCAACACAGACATTCTGACCGCAGTTTTCGCAGTGGAGCCCGACAGCGATGCCTCGATATTCCCACACGGTGGGTGCCCGGACCTACACCTTCGCCGGCTTGCGCGAACTGCTGGCCCGGGCCACGCCGGCCCGCTCGGGCGATCACCTCGCCGGCGTGGCGGCCGGCAGCGCCGAAGAACGCGTGGCGGCGCAGATGGCCCTTGCCGCCCTGCCCCTCACCACGTTCCTGAACGAGGCCGTGGTGCCCTATGAAACGGACGAGGTCACGCGGCTGATCGTGGACGAGCACGATGCGGCCGCCTTCGCGCCCGTGCGCCACCTCACGGTGGGCGACTTCCGCGACTGGCTGCTAAGCGATGAGGCCGACATGGCCGCGCTGGCGCGGCTTGCGCCGGGGATCACGCCCGAGATGGCGGCCGCCGTCTCGAAGATCATGCGCATCCAGGACCTGGTGCTCGTGGCCCGCAAGTGCCGGCCCGTGACGCGCTTTCGCAACACGATCGGCCTGCCCGGCACGCTGTCGACGCGGCTGCAGCCGAACCATCCGACTGACGATCCGTCCGGCATCGCCGCCAGCCTGTTCGACGGCCTGCTGTACGGCAGCGGCGATGCCGTCATCGGCATCAACCCGGCGACCGACAACGTGCCCCAGGTGATCCACATCGTGCGCATGCTCGACGAGATCATTGCGCGCCACGCCATTCCCACCCAATCGTGCGTGCTGACCCATGTGACGAACACGATCGCCGCCATCGAACGGCGCGCGCCCGTGGACCTGGTGTTCCAGTCGATCGCCGGCACGCAGGCGGCCAACGCGAGCTTCGGCATCGACCTCGCGCTGCTGGGCGAGGCCCGTGCCGCCGCCCTGTCGCTCGGGCGCGGCACCGTGGGCGACAACGTGATGTACTTCGAGACGGGCCAGGGCAGCGCGCTGTCGGCCGGCGCCAACCATGGCGTGGACCAGCAGACCTGCGAGGCGCGCGCCTATGCGGTGGCGCGCAAGTTCAAGCCGCTGCTGGTGAACACCGTGGTCGGCTTCATCGGGCCGGAGTACCTGTACGACGGCAAGCAGATCACGCGCGCGGGGCTGGAAGACCATTTCTGCGGCAAGCTGCTCGGCCTGCCGATGGGCTGCGACGTGTGCTACACGAACCATGCGGAAGCGGACCAGGACGACATGGACGTGCTGCTGACGATGCTGTGCACCGCGGGCTGCACGTTCGTGATGGGCATCCCCGGCTCGGACGACATCATGCTGAACTACCAGACCACGTCGTTCCACGATGCGCTGTATGCGCGCCGCGCGCTCGGACTGCGGCCGGCGCCGGAATTCGAGCGCTGGCTGCGCGACCTGGGCATTTTCACGGGCGACGGCGAAGTCAGCCTGGGTCGCACGCTGCCCGCCCCGTTCCAGCGCGCGCTGCTCCAGCTTTCCTGAAGGAGACCCATCGTGTCGGACCCCATCGGCAAGCCCGATCCCTGGCAGGCGCTGCGCCGGTTCACCGCGGCCCGCATCGCCCTTGGCCACACGGGCGTGAGCCAGCCCACCGCCGCCCAGCTCGACTTCCAGCTTGCCCATGCGCGGGCCCGCGATGCCGTCCACCATGCGCTCGACGCCGGCGCGCTGGCGCGGGCGATCGAAGCGGCGTGGCCGGAAGCGGGCCCCTGCCTGCTGCTGCACAGCGCGGCGGAAAACCGCCACGTCTACCTGCAGCGGCCGGACCTGGGCCGCCGGCTCGACGACGCTTCACGTGCGCTGGCAACGCGCCCGGATGCCGGCGCGCGACCGTTCGACGTGGCGTTCGTGGTGGCGGACGGCCTTTCGTCGCTCGCCGTCGCGCAGCATGCGGCGCCGTTTCTCGCGGCGCTGCGGGAGCGGTTGAATGAGCGGTTAAACGAGCAGCTGCACGACGAACCGTGGTCGCTCGCGCCCATCGCCATCGTGCGGCAGGGCCGCGTGGCGGTGGGCGATGAAGTCGGCGAACGGCTGGGCGCAAAGGTCGTCGTGGTGCTCATCGGCGAGCGGCCCGGCCTGAGTTCGCCCGACAGCATGGGCCTGTACATCACGTGGGCGCCCGCCGTGGGCCTGACGGACGAGCGACGCAACTGCATCTCGAACGTGCGGCCGGCCGGACAACCTTACGGCGAAGCGGCGGCCCGACTGCATTACCTGCTGGCGGAAGCGCGCCGGCGCCAGTTGACGGGCGTCGGGCTGAAGGACGAGAGCGGCGGCCAGGCGGTAGTGCCCGCGGAGGGCGGCAGGAAGTTCCTGCTGTGATCACGGCCGCATGCCGCTTACCTCGGCGGCACCGGCGGATCGACGGCGGTGATGTTGATCGCCACGGGGTCGCTGGCCGGGAAGGATTCATCCAGCGCTTCGTCCAGCTCGTCCGATTGCTTGTCCGCTCCGGTGTCCTGCCGTGCCGTGCCCGCGGGCGCCCGGGCGGGTGCGGGCTTGGGCTGTCGAGGGGTGGTCATGGCGCCTCCTTATGGAAAAGATCATTCTAGGCCGCGGCGGGGGACGATTGCCCCTGCCGGAAGTAGTGCAGCTTAAGTCGTGCAGCTTAAGTCGTACAGCTCAGGTAATCCCGCTTAACGGTTCCGCTCGCAGGGCTTGCCCTCGTACTGGTGCCGATCGAGGACATATTGCCGGCCATTCCAGCGCCAGACCGGAAAGCAGAATCCGGGACCGCCCACCTCGATATCGGGCCAGCCATCCTTGCCCCTGGCTGGCAGGAACGTCGCGCTGCCCATATTGGCCGTGATCTTTTTCCAGCTGCCGTCGACCTGCTTCGACACGACCGTATAACCCATGCCGGTATTCCCAAAGCAAACCGTGCCGCCTTCGGTAATGACAGCCTCGGGGCGCCCGTCGCCATTCAGGTCACGTACTTCCGCGATTTCACCTGGTACGTACGTGGGGGTCGGGTCGTCGCACTGGCGCCATTGTTTGCCCTTCAGCGTGAAACCGGCCGCCTTGAACGCGGCGGCTGCATCGGCCGGCGTGAGACCCGGCGTTGCGCCCCCCGCCGCGGTGCCAAGAACCAGCAGCGCCACGGCGACGGTCGGCGGGAAGGTTGTCATCGCGGATTTCCTTGCTGAAGGGTGACATCGCCCGCTCATGCGCCCTGCCCCTGCATGAACGCCGTATAACGCCGCTGCATCTCTTCGGGCGACATCTCTTCGATGCTGTGGCCGATATTCCAGCGGTGCCCGAACGGATCGCGGACCACGCCGCCACGCTCGCCATAGAACTCATCCTGCACAGGCCGCTCCAGGCTCGCGCCGGCCGCCAGGGCGCCCGCGACGACCTCGTCTGCATCGTCCACGTGCAGGTGGATGGTGACCGGCGGGCTCTGCGCCGCACGCGGACCATGGATGCCGTATTCCGGGTATTCGTCCGACAGCATCAGCGTGACGCCGCCGAAATCGAGCTCGGCATGACCGATGCGGCCGCCGGGTTCCGTCAGCCGGAACTTTTCGGTGGCGCCGAATGCACGGCGATAGAAATCGATGGCCGCGCCGGCATCGCTGACACACAGGTACGCAAACAGTTCCTTGATCATGGCAGGGCTCCTGGTTGGGGATGACACCAAGAGAACACTATAGTGGGAGGCGGACCGCTTGTCCCGCATGGCATACGGATGGGTTGTTTTCCAGGCTCGGGATGCGGGGCGGCGGCTGTCAACCGATCCGGCTGCTGGAAGAGGCCGGCGCCTGCGAGGCGCCGGCACTGCGGAGAGACGCGCGCTGGCGGGAGCCGGCGCGCGGATGGGGGTGTGGTACTAGTGGCCGGCGACCATGGCAGACGACCGGTTCACGCTGCGGGCCAACGCGGTGGCGGTGGCCAGTGTGCGGGCCGACGTGGCTTTCGCGGGCACGAACTCCCACGATTGCATGACGTCCGTGGCGGCCGGCAATTGCATGCCGAGCACGTTGCCCAGGTGCCGCGCGTAGTTCGCGATGGCGTACACATCGAGGTTCGACGGGCACGTCAGCACCACGGCATCCGGCTTGACTACTTCATTCAGCCGCCGGACCAGCCCAGCCCGGGCGTCGTTGTCGGTGCCCAGGGCGTCGATGATGACATCGCAGTCCTTCAGGTGATGCAGGTTGACCGTGGTGGCCAGCAGCGCCATGCGAAGGTCGCGCTGGTGGGCCGTGGTTTCACCTGCGGCCACCGACTGCTCGTAACGCGAGCGTACCGATGCGAACACATCGCCGAGCGAATCCCGTGTGAGGTCGTAGACCGTCACGGGGATGTCGGCATCGAGCAGGTCGATGACGATACCGGCGCTGGTGGCGGTCGCGCCCATGATGCCGACCCGGCCGATCGCGCGCGGCGCATCGTGTGCGATGTGGTCCGTGGCAGCGGGAGCACAGTTCAATTTACTCATGTTCCTTCCTTGTTGTATGGCGCCAGGATCCGACAAGGCGCAACGGTCTTGCCGGATCCTGGCGAAAGCATCGGGCCGCCATGGCCGCCCGAAGCGGAACGCCTGTCAGAACTGGTTCATCGTGTTGTCCTTGCCGGCTGCTTTCAGCGCCGCCTCGCCGCTGAAGTATTCCTTGTGGTCGTCGCCCAGGTCGGAACCCGACATGTTCTGGTGCTTGACGCAGGCGATGCCCTGGCGGATTTCCTTGCGCTGCACGCCGGCCACGTAGCCGAGCATGCCCTGGTCGCCGAAGTATTCCTTGGCGAGGTTGTCCGTCGACAGCGCGGCCGTATGGTAGGTCGGCAGCGTGATCAGGTGATGGAAGATGCCGGCTTCGCGCGCGGCGTCCGCCTGGAAGGTGCGGATCCGCTCATCGGCTTCGCGTGCCAGGTCGGTGTTGTCGTACTCGGCGCTCATCAGCTGCGAACGCTCGTAGGCCGACACGTCTTCACCGCGTTCCTTCATGCCGTCGAACACCTGCTGGCGGAAGTTCAGCGTCCAGTTGAACGACGGGCTGTTGTTGTACACCAGCTTGGCGTTCGGGATGACCTTGCGGATCTCGCTGACCATGCCGCCGATCTGGGCGATGTGCGGCTTTTCGGTTTCGATCCACAGCAGGTCGGCGCCGTTCTGCAGCGAGGTGATGCAGTCGAGCACGCAACGCGCCTCGCCGGTGCCGGCGCGGAACTGGAACAGGTTGCTCGGCAGGCGTTTCGGGCGCAGCAGCTTGCCTTCGCGCTTGAGCACCACGTCGCCGTTGGCCAGGTCATCGGCCGCGATTTCTTCCACGTCGAGGAAGCTGTTGTACTGGTCGCCCAGGTCGCCCGGCTCGCGGGTGTAGGCGATCTGCTTCGTCAGGCCGGCGCCGAGCGAGTCGGTGCGCGCCACGATGACGCCGTCGTCCACGCCCAGCTCCAGGAAGGCATAGCGCACGGCGCGGATCTTGGCGAGGAAATCCTCGTGCGGCACGGTGACCTTGCCGTCCTGGTGACCGCACTGCTTCTCATCCGACACCTGGTTTTCCAGCTGGATGCAGCAGGCGCCCGCTTCGATCATCTGCTTGGCCAGCAGGTAGGTTGCCTCGGCATTGCCGAAGCCGGCATCGATGTCGGCAATGATCGGCACCACGTGGGTGACGAAATTGTCGATCTTGTCCTGGATGGCGGCGCGCGCCGGGCCTTCGGCGGCGTCGAGCTGGCGGAACAGGCCGCCGAGTTCACGCGCATCGGCCTGGCGCAGGAACGTGTACAGCTCGCGGATCAGCGCGGACACGGCGGTCTTCTCGTGCATCGACTGATCCGGCAGCGGGCCGAATTCCGAACGCAGGGCGGCGATCATCCAGCCCGACAGGTACAGGTAACGGCGGTCCGTGCTGTTGAAGTGCTTCTTGATGGAGATCATTTTCTGCTGGCCGATGAAGCCGTGCCAGCAACCCAGCGACTGCGTGTACTGCGACGGGTCCGCATCGTAGGCGGCCATGTCGCGGCGCATGATGCCGGCCGTGTAGCGGGCGATATCGAGGCCGGTCTGGAAACGGTTCTGCGCGCGCATGCGTGCCGCGGACTCGGGGCTGATGGCATCCCAGGCGCTGCCCTGCTGTTGCTTCAGGTTGGAAATGGCCTGGATATCGTTCTGGTAGTGGGACATGTGATGCTCCTTTAGGATGAATCGAAACTGGTTGTTTGCCGTTGAACTCTTGTCGAGAAAACCGCTGTTCGTTGGATCCATCATAAGGCCAATGCCGCTTGTCCTCTTATGTCTTATATAAGAGTTGCGGACTATTTTTTATGTTATTTATCAATAGCCTACATAATACGTTTCATAATGCGGGAGATCATTCTGCGGATTGCAAACGGCGGGCCTAAAAAAGTCGTTCTGCATTTCACCATGTGCAATCAAATTCGATTCCGTGAAATTTGCTGCGAATATACCTCCTCGAATCTTGCCGACCTGCAAGACAAACGAGCAAGAACCGGCGGCCGCCGACAACCGGCTCGGCGGCGCCATGCCCTGCAGGCCATCATGGATGCATGGCGTTATCGGCCCGTGTTCATGGCCGGGCTTGTCGAATGTCCGGCTCCGCTGTCGGGACGACGGCGATCGCGACTTTTCCACGCAGGCCGTTATCCCGGCTTTCAAGGCGGGCATGGGCAAGGGGAATGTCTGCCAGTGTGTAGGTCGCCCCGACATATGGCTTGAGCTGGCCGCGTTCGACCAGCGCGCTCAGTTCATCGAGCTTGCCCCGGTTCTGCCGGGTGAACACGAAGTGGTAACTCGCATTCTTGCCCCAGGCCTGGACGAGGTTCTGTGGACGCGCGATATCGACGATCGAAACGACTCGCCCAAGCTGTGCCAGGACGTCGGGACTGCGCGACAGGGTGTCGCCGCCGATCGTATCGAACACGACATCGACGCCCCGGCCTCCCGTTTCACGCATCACGGCGTCGACATAGTCTTCGGCCTCGTAATCGATCACGACATCGGCTCCCATGCTGCGTGCGAAGTCGAAGTTCGCCTCGCGCACGGTGGTGATGACCCGCGCACCGATGGCCTTGGCGACCTGGATCGCCACGTGGCCGACGCCGCCCGCGCCGCCATGCACCAGGACCGTTTCCCCTACCCGGAGTGCCGCACGCACCACGAGCGCTTCCCAGGCTGTTCCCCCGACCAGGGTCAGGCTTGCAGCTTCAAGATGACTCAGCGAAGCGGGTTTCTTCCCGATGATATTTTCGGCGGCCACGTGGTACTCCGCATAGCTCCCGGGACCTTCGAAGATCTGGGGTGTGTACCAGACCTCGTCGCCCGGGGCGAATGCCGTGACGCCTGGCCCGACTTCCTCCACCACGCCGGACACGTCGTGGCCGGTGATGGCCGGTAGTTGCACCAGGTCCGGGTAGTCGCCGCGCCTTACCTGGTAGTCCAGGGGATTGATCGATGTCGCATGGACACGCACGAGCACCTGGCCCGGTCCGGGTACCGGTTTGGGCACCTCGCGCAGGATGAATGCATCGGTACCGCCAAAACTGTTGAGTGTGACAGCTTTCATGGGATCCTCATTTCGTTAAAAAGGGATATCGAGAATTCTCGATATAAACGGATAAAGAAACAGCGGAGACCTAGAGAGTCTTGCCAATGCGTTCGGCAAGAGCGCTGATGGCTCCTTCGTTGCGCTTGTAGTACGTCCACTGGCCAATACGCTGGACTTCCACCAGGCCAGCCTTCTGCAAGGTGGAGAGATAGTCGGAAACCGTGGATTGCGACAATCCGACACCCTCCTGGATGCTGCTGACACAAACGCCCACCGTGTTCACGTCCCCCTCGTCTTGCGGAGGAAAATTGTTCACGGGGTCCTTCAACCGCCTCAGGATATCGAGACGCGTGCGATTGGAAAGGGCTTTGAATATTTCGAGGAGGTCCATGACCCGATTATATCGACATTTCCCGATATTTCAATACCCATGCTGCGATATTCCCGCCTGAAGGGCTGGCCCGGCGCCCTGCCCCCACGAGCAAATCGTGCTGCCCGCAGCAGGATCGATCAGTGACCGCGCGGACCCGGCTCACTACCATGCTGTCATCCAGCGCGCACCGCTGGTGTCCTTTCGAATGACTCACATGGGGAATGGCAGTGAAATCGATATTACTGATTGGATTACTGGTGATGAACGGCTTGACCGCCGCCCATGCACAAACCGTGAGGGAAGCGGCTGGCGCGGACCTGATCGTCCACAACGCCAGGATTTTCACCGGCAACCCGGCCCAACCGGCAGCCTCCGCGCTGGCCGTCAAGAACGGCCGCGTCTATTCCGTCGGCTCGGATACCGAGGTGCTGGCCCTGAAAAACGCCGGCACCCGGGTCATCGATTCCCGTGGCCGGCGGATCATCCCGGGCATCATCGACGCGCACACCCACGTGCTCAACGAAGGTGGCTACAACTACACCCTGCGATGGGACGGCGTGCCGACCTTGCGCCGGGCGCTGGCGATGCTGGGCGAGCAAGCCAGGCGGACACCGCTAGGCCACTGGGTGAAGGTGGTTGGCGGCTGGTCTCCCTATCAGTTCGAGGAAAAGCGCTTCCCCACCCTGGAAGAACTGCGCGCGGCGGTCCCGGATCGTCCGCTGATCGTGCAGTACGCCTACAACCGCGCCTTCATGAACCAGCAGGCGATGGAAGCCCTTGGCGTTGGCACCAGCACGTTTCCGCTGCTGCCCGGCACCGAGCTGGAAAAAGACGCCCAGGGCAGGTACACGGGCGTGATCCATGCCTACACGTTCCAGTTCATCGTCATCGAGAGCATGGTGCCCCAGTTGTCCTTCGACGAGGGCGTGAGTTCGCTGGTCCAGACCGTTCACAGCCTTAACCGCGTCGGCATCACCTCCATCGTCGACGCGGGCACGGGTTTCCGCGGCTACCCCAAGGCCAACCCGACCGTCGACGCCGTCGCGCGCGACAACCGCCTCAACATCCGCATGCCTTTCGTGGACATCCAGTTCGGCGACGACGGCACCAACATGGTGGATGCCCAGATCGCGGCGATCACCAGCACCGCGCCAATCAGTCCCGGCCACAACCTGCACCCGGCACTGGCGCACGGTTTCGTCTACCGCGGCGCCGGCGAACTGCTGGCGGCGGAGGTCCACGACCACGAGAACTTCGACCGTCCGGCCGTCATCATCGAGCCGGCGAAGATGCGCGAACTGGTGGAGCGCGACGTGGCCAAGCTGGTCCAGCGGCGCATCCCCTTCCGCCTGCACATCACCTACGACGAGAACATCACGCCGTTCCTCGACGCGCTGGAAAAACTGAACGAAAAAACACCGCTGGACGGCCTGCGCTGGAGCCTCGAACATGCCGAAACCATCAGTCCCGCGAACATCGCCAGGGTCAAGGCGCTGGGTGGCGGTATCGCGCTCGACACCAAGATGGCGCTGCACGCCGACGGCTTCATCAAGACCCACGGCCGCGACAAGGCATTGCAGACGCCGCGCCTGCGCCAGCTGGTCGACAGCGGCATTCCCATGGCCATGACGACCGACGCCTTCCGGGCGGCATCGTTCAATCCGTGGGTCGGCATCAGCTGGATGGTGTCGGGCAAGTCCGTCTCGGGGTCCGAGGTACTGGCCAGGGACAACCGCCTGTCGCGTGCCGAAGCGCTCGGACTGTTTACGCGCAAGGCGGCGTGGTTCATGCATGCCGAATCGGAGCTGGGCATGATCGCGCCCGGCCAGCTTGCCGACTTCGCCGTGCTGGACAAGGACTACTTCTCGGTACCGGAAGCCCAGATCGCATCGATCGTCTCGCTCCTGACCGTGATGGATGGCCGGG
This sequence comes from Pseudoduganella lutea, assembly GCF_004209755.1. NCBI lineage: Bacteria > Pseudomonadati > Pseudomonadota > Betaproteobacteria > Burkholderiales > Oxalobacteraceae > Pseudoduganella > Pseudoduganella lutea. The sequence continues at coordinate 372,479 of NZ_CP035913.1, forward strand.
TGGTGTACGGTGCGCAGGACTACCAGTCGCTGTCGCCCGCGTTGCCCGCGATCCTGCCCGCCTGGTCGCCGATCGGGCACTTCGGCGGCTATCACCACGCCCGGTGAGGCCGCCGCCACTTTGGATGCGCGTGCACGCGGCATGGCTGGGCGCTACCTTGCTGCTGGGCGCCGGCACCGCGCTGGCGCAGTTTCATCCACTGCGCTTCGACGACGATGCCGGCGCCCAGCGCCAGCGATGCGGCGAGGATGACAAGGGTGCCGCATGCTGGAAGGACCGGCCGGTCGCCGCGCATCGACTGCTCTCCAATGTGCGCCTGTCTGTCGGCGGCGACCTGCGCTTGCGCCACGAGTACGCCGACAATCCCCGCTACGGACTGGAGCGCCAGGACCGGTGGGGGGTGCTGATGCAGCGCGCGTCCGTCTTCGCCGACCTGCGGTTCGGCCCGCACTGGCGCGCCTTCGCGCAGCTGGCCAGCTCCACCGCCAACGGCCGCGCCGCGGGCCCGTCCCCGGTCGACGAAAACCGGCTCGATCCCACCAACCTGTTTGTCGAATGGCAAGCGACCCGGGACGGCGCAGGCAGCTTCGGACTGCGTGCCGGCATCCAGGAGCTGCAGTTCGGCGCCGGGCGCGCGATCGACGCCCGCGAGGGCCCGAACGTACGGCGCAGTTTCGAGGCCGTCCGCGCGTATGCGACCGGTGGGCCCTGGCGTATCGACCTGTTCGCCGCGGCGCCACGGCTGAACCGCCAGGGCAGCTTCGATGACGCGCGTTCGTCGACCCAGGCGCTGCGCGGCATCTACGCGACCCGCACCGGCGCCCTCGCCTCCTGGGATGTCTACGCACTGCACTACGAAGACGCCACTGCGCGCTTCGACCAGGGCACGGCGCACGAACGCCGCTGGTCGCTCGGCACCCGGCTGTTCGGGCGCAGCGATGCCTGGGACTGGAACTGGGAACTGGCCATGCAGGGCGGACGTTTCGGCATCGCCAGGATCCACGCCTGGTCACTGGCCACGGATACCGGCTACACGTTCAAGGGCGTGGCCGGCCAGCCACGTGCCGCGCTGCTGCTTGCCGTCGCCAGCGGCGACAAGGATCCCGGCGACGATCGCCTGGGCACCCTCAATCCCCTCTACCCGCGCGGCAATTACTTCGGCGACGAAGCGACGCTCGGGCCCCGGAACTTCTTCAACATTCACCCGCTGCTTACCTGGCGGCTCGCCCCGAAGCTACAGCTGAACGCCAGCCTCGACTTCTTCTGGCGCCACAGCACGCGCGACGGGGTGTATGCACCCAATGGCATGCTGATCCGGGGGGCCGGCGATAGCCGCGCCCGCTATGTGGCGACCATCGCATCGGTCGGCACCACCTGGACGCCTGCCCCTGGCTGGTCCGCAACGACAGTGCTGGCCTACGGCCGGCCTGGCGCGTTTCTGCGCGAAACGGGCGCCGGGGAGGCGCTGGGCTTCGTCAGCACCAGCGTCCAGTACCGCTTCTAGACGACCTGGGCAACGGCACGCACTAGCCGCGAAACACCGGAATACTGCCGCCGGCGTTGCGGCGATCGCCCGCCTCCAGCAACAGCAGCCGGAGGCGTTCGATGTTCCCCTCCCCCGCTGCCAGGGATTCGGCCGACGTGTGTACCGAATAATTTCCCAAGTGGAGATCGTGCGGATGGGGCGCAGCGGACCCGATGACGAACAATGTATCGCTGGCGCACCCTGCCTCCAGCGTGATCGGCTGCGCCGATTGCTCGAACACCAGCATTTCTCCCGCGCCCGCCCGTGTTTCGCCTGTCAGCATGCCGCTGGCGACGGCGAGCCAGGCCACCGGCTGGGTTTCGGGCGGCGTGAATGTCCAGGTCGTTCCCGCGGCAAGCTTCACCAGCAGGTAGGTGACTCCATCGGGCGAACGTGCCGGGCTGCGCGCTCCCTCGTAGCTGCCAAGGATGACGCGTGCCGGACCCGCGCCGGGAACGTGTTGCGCTTCCACGTACTGGCTGTCGGCAGGCGAGTGCTCGAGTTCGGGCGGCAGGGCAATCCACAGCTGGAATCCCCGGGCTCTCGGCGACGTGCCACCCGACAGTTCCTTGCCGTGCCATACCCCGTTGCCGGCACACATCCATTCAAAGCCGCCGAACCCGAGGTGGCCGGTACCATCCGCCGGGTCGTCGAAACGCAGGTCGCCCTCGACGACGACGGTGATCGTCGCCAGTCCCGAGTGGGGATGGATCGTCAGTCCGCCACGCGGGTCGTGCAGGTCCAGGTCGAACAGGTCGAGAAAGACAAAGGGCTTGAGCACGTGGCCGAGGTCCGATGGGCTCATCAGGCGGGTGATGGGGCCGTGCGTGATGCCGTGGGTCCGGTGGGTCACGCTGCGCCGGTTGGTGGTCGAAGATACTGGAAGTTCACTGACTGGGTGCATGAGGGTTCCTTGGAAGAGTGGCGCGTCGCCGCTGCTGTGGATAGTGGGCCGGCGGATGCGGCGCGCTGGGCAAAAATATAGCTGGCCTGCCTCCTCCGGGGTAGTTGCAGCCACGGTGCAGCCATGTCGCGGCAAGCGCAACACCGCCCTCGCCCAGGAGCCCGCCAGCCGGCGCGGATCAACCGAGCGCGCCACCCGTGGCCGGCGGCAGCTGTTCGAAATACTCGATCAGCAGCTCGGCCAGGACCCGGATCTTCCTGGCCGGATGCTGGCCCGGCGGCCGGAGCACGTAGGCACCCGCGGGTGGCGGGGGATACCGCGTCATGACGGGGACGAGTGCGCCGGTGCTCACGTATTGATGGGTAAGGGGGTTGGGGAGATAGGCGATGCCCAGCCCGGCCGCGGCGGCGGCGGCCAGCGCCACGCCGTTATCCGCCTTGAAACGGCCCTGCGGACGAATCGTGACGATGTCGTCGCCATCCATGAAGTTCCACGACTCGGTGCCCTGCATGAGCGCTTCGTGCCCGAGCAATTCGGCCGGTGTGTCCGGCGCCCCGTGGGCCTCGATATAGCCGGGGCTGGCCACGGTCGCCCCGTAGATCGGCCCGACCTTGCGCGCCACCATATTGGAATCCGGCAGCCAGCCGACGCGGATCGCGCAATCGTAGCCATCCTTGATGAGATCGACCACCTGGTCGCTGTAGCAGGTATGGATGTGCAGCTGCGGGTGGCGTCGCGCCATTTCCGCCAGGACGGGCGCGAAATGGGTGGGCCCGAAGGTCAACGGCGCCGCAATGCGCAGGCGCCCCTGGAGTTCCCCCGCTGGCGAGAGCATTTCCCTGGCCAGGCCGATCTCGGCACAGGCCTTGGCCGCGTGGTCGCGGAACATGGCGCCCGCTTCCGTGAGCGCCGCGCCACGGGTCGTGCGCGACAGCAGTTGCACACCCAGGTGGCTTTCGAGGCGGGCGAGCCGCCGGCTTACGATCGACTTGGAAACGCCGAGCCGTAGCGCGGCGGGCGAAATGCCACCGGCATCGGCAACTTCCACGAATGTCTGCAATTCTTCGATATCCAATTTCTTCAGCCCCCGGGTCTGGCAACGATTGATCGTGGTACGTCCATGCTGGCATCATGCCGCAAGGTGGTGGTTTATCTGAACGCTATTTCGGCGCCGCCGGCTGGTGCAAGGACTCGGGGACGATCGCCGTGTTGCGCAATACGCGACACAGCGTGCCGGCACATGGCACTACCGGTGCGGGAAGCGGAACACGAAAATTATGTTTCCGGCAACGCCAGCTTTCGCACGCGTCCGGTACAACCCAGCCACTCACCGATGAAGGATGCCGACAATGACCTGTTATGACGGCCGAGACTCCCTTCTGGCCGAACCCGGCCATTGCACGCGAGGCGTGCCGCCCGGCTTCGGCGCGCGCCGCGTTTTCCCCGACGAGGCGACCATACCTGGAGAATGCCTTTCTCCAGTGCCTCTCGCGGCAAACCGGGACACCCTGCCGGAGAACCTGTTCAACGTGGCGAGCGTCGATCGCACCTGGAATGGTGTCGACGTCGTGATCACCGAGTTCTTCGGTACCGGAAGGGTATTGCACCGGCTGGAGCACGCCGACCAGTCGCGGCTGGGCATGCTCCTTGATGAAGTCGGCGAAGGCCGCAGCGAGCCGCGGCTGCGCGGCGATCTGCCCTGTCCGATCGACCACAAACCGCGCCAGATGTGCTTCACGCCCGCCGGCACCGAGCTGTGGGGATACAGCGACGACGTTCGCTATGTCCGGGATATCAACCTGTGCTTCGACATCGGCGCGCTCGCCGAGCGCTGCGCGATCGACGGACGGCACGGCCTTGCAGCCGAGCCGCGGCACCGGTTCACCGACGATGGCATCTACATGCTCCTCAATCTGCTGGCGGACGCGGTGCGCGATCCGGATCCGTCCGCGCAGCTGTATGGCGACGCACTGGTGACCTCGATCGGCATCCGTCTCCTTCGCGGCAACCGGTCGCCTGCCAGGGGTCCGGCCAAATTGTCACCGTTGCAGCTGAGCGATGCGCTGGGCTTCCTGGAAACAAGCCTCCCTTCCAGGGTGGAGCTGGCCACGCTGGCGAACCTTGCCGGGCTGTCGCAATCCCATTACCACCGGGCCTTCAAGGCCTCCACCGGCCTGGCGCCCTACCAGTGGCAGCTGCAGGCGCGCATTGCCCGAGCCAAGGCGCTGCTGCTCGAGACCCGCGGGTCGCTCGAGGATGTGGCCGAAGCTACCGGTTTTGCGGACGCCGTGCACTTCGGCCGGACGTTCCGCAAGCTGACAGGCGCGACACCGTCAGCCTGGCGCAGGGATCGTCTCGGCTGAGCCCGGCCCGGCCCGGTCCGGCTCAGGCCCGCGCCGCCGTCTGCAGCAGTTGCAGTTCCCAGGCAAACGCAACACCGCTCGCGCCGCCGTGCTCCAGCACGACGTTCGAGAGCTCGGCGGCGGTTTCCTCGCGTGCCCAGTCGCGCTGCCACTCGGAGATGACCGCCATCCAGGTGATCGGCACGGCGCCGGCCTGCACCAGCCGGCGCACGGCCATGTCGTGCGCCTCGGTCGACACCCCGCCCGACGCATCGGTCACGATGAACACGTCGTAGCCTTCGCCCAGCGCCTGGATCGCCGGCATGGCAAGGCAGATCTCGGTCCACAGCGCCGCCAGGATGAGCTGCTTGCGGCCGCTCCTTTTCACGACGTCGGTGACATTGGGGTCTTGCCAGGTGTTGATGAAGGTACGGTTGATCGGCCTCTGGTCGGGGAACACATCCTGCAATCCCTTGATCAGGTTGCCGCCGCGCTCTTCGATCACCGTGGTCAGGATGGTCGGGACGCCAAAGACCTTCGTGGCCTTGGCCAGGCCGACGACGTTGTTGACGATCATGGTCGGCTCATGGCTGTGCAGGTTCGCGAACTGGTAAGGCTGGTGGTCGATGAGCACGACGATGCTGTCTTCGGGACGAAGCAGTGCGGGAAGACCGGTCTTTGACATGGAAAGCTCCTTGAGGATGTGGCACTCGTGCGCCGTTGCGGGAAGCCTGGGTCCAGGCGGTGGCGCCTGTCCGTGACGAAAAGATGGTGCCATGGCAAGGCGCGCGTGGCACTGACCCGTCTTGCGCTGGATAGTCTGAATTGATCACGGGACGCTCGCAGTGGGCACCCGAGATTCCGTGCAACCGCTCGGCCTGCTGCGCGGCATGGCGTTTCCGGCATCCGCAAGGAAAGAAGATGTAGCCTGTTAGCAACTATCGATGCAATCAACGAAACCAGGCCCCTGGAATGACGCTACAATCGGCGCTCCCGCATGTGATTCGCGCGGCTGCAGATCCCCTATCCGCATTTGCCACCGTCCGATGAGGAACCCCGTTCCGCATGTGCCGCCACGACGCGGCAACCATCGCCTGGCCCCGAATTCGCCGAACATCGTCCACCGTTTCAGCTTGCCATCGCCGCGTCCCGCCACGGGTCTCTTCCATGCAAGCGGAGTCCAACATGATCAACCGAACCGATCCATTGCAGGCAATCGCTGTCCAGGCCGACAAGATGATGCTGTGCGTCCTGTGGGCACTGCAGGTGTTCTCGCTGGCGCTGGCCGGCCTGAACGATACCCTCGGCATCGCGCTGGGCATCGGCCTCGTGGCCGCCGGCCTGCCTACTTTGCTGTTCGTCTACGCGCCGGGATCGCTGGCCACGCGCTGCGCCGTTGCGGTCGCGGTGATGGTGTTCGCCGCGCTCAATATCCACCAAGGCGCCGGCCTGACCGAACTGCACTTCGGCATCTTCGTCTACCTGGCCTTCCTGCTTGCCTACCGCGACTGGCGCCCGATCGTGCTGGCCGCCGCGGTGATCGCGATCCACCACCTGTCGTTCCATTACCTGCAGGAGTTGAATTACGGCGTGATGTGTTTCACGCGCCCGCAACTGTCGACCGTCTTCATCCATGCCGCCTACGTGGTGGTGGAATCGGCGGTCCTGATTTTCCTGGCAACGATCCTGCGCCGCGCGGCTTACCAGGCCGGCGAACTGGAAAGCATCGTGTCGGCGCTCGCCGATATCGAAGGCCGGATCGACCTGTCGGTTCCCGCTGCCAATCCCCGCAGCCGGCTGGCCCGGTCACTGGTGCACATGCTGGTCACGATGCGGGAGACCATTGCAGGCGTACGCGATGGCGCCGCGACCATTGCCGGTGCGTCGGGCGAAATCGCCGAGGGCAATGCAGAACTGTCGCGGCGCACGGAGCACCAGGCCAGCAGCGTCGAAACGACGGCGTCCGCGATGGCGCGTCTTGCCGCGACGGTCCGCCAGAATGCCGAAAGCGCGCGCAATGCCAATGAGCTCGCACAGGCGGCATCCGCCGTCGCGATCAAGGGCGGCGAAGCGGTCAAGGAAGTGGTCAACACCATGGGCGACATCAACGCCTCGTCGCGCCAGATCGTGGACATCATCAGCGTCATCGACGGCATCGCCTTCCAGACGAACATCCTTGCGCTGAACGCCGCCGTGGAGGCGGCGCGCGCGGGCGAACAGGGGCGCGGCTTCGCCGTGGTCGCGGCCGAAGTGCGCAACCTTGCACACCGGTCCGCATCGGCGGCCAAGGAAATCAACGCGCTGATCACCAATACCGTGCGCACGGTGGAAGGCGGCACCCAGATGATCGACAAGGCGGGAACGACGATGCTCGAAGTGGTGGAAAGCGTGCAGCGCGTGACGGCGATCATGTCCGAGATCAGTACCGCCAACCAGGACCAGAACGAAGGCATCGAACGCATCAATCATGCAATCATCGATTTCGGCGAGAACACGCAGCACAACGCCGCGCTGGTCGAAGAAGACGCCGCCGCGGCCGAAGCACTGGCGGATCAGGCGCGACACCTGAACCACCTGGTGGCCGCATTCAAGCTGGAGGCGGGTCTCCCTGCCAGTGCGGCCAGCCCACGCTGATGCAGGCCTGTCGCCGCGCCGCATGACGGCGCGGCGCGCACCATCATGCGGCGGGCCCGCCGCCCGTGTTCATGCATCTACTTCATGCTTGTCCCGTCCCGCCCGTGGACGGGACATGAATTTCGTTGCCGATGACGACCAGCGCCACCGCGCGCAAGCCCTGGCCCAGGCACGGGCCGAGCGTGCAGATGCCGGTGGCGATGTCGAACTGCGCGCCATGCGCGGCACAGACGATGCGCGTGCCGTCGCCATTCAGGTAGGCGTCCTTGCGCCATGCCATCGGGGTATCGCCGTAGTGGGGGCAGGCGTCGCGCCAGCCATGCACGCGGCCACCCTGCCGCACGACGAGTATCGTGTCCCTGCCCTCGCCCCAGGGATCGAAGCCGCGCGACGCGCCGTCCGGTATGTCGTCCAGGCGGCAAAGGAACACGGCGGCGCCGCTGCCGGTCGCTCCCGACGCGGATGACGTCGCGGCCTGCCCACCCTCTTGTAACCCTTCGTACTGCATGCGTTTGCCTCCGGAATGACGCGCCGGTTCCGCGGCCCTTCGATTGAACGGGACAAACCGGCGCCCGGACGATCTTATCGAAGCCGCCTGCTTTTTCCCAGGTAGTTGCCTTTGTTCGCCGATGGATTGTGTGGATAGCTCGTATCCACGAATCCGATGCGCGACCACGCGCGCGCCGGACCAGCCTCGGTACAGCCGGCGCCCGCGGACCGGTGCAGGCCAACCCATCGCCCTGGCGGATACCTGCAATCGAAAGGTCCGACTTGTGACGGTCGGGCGCCACCGCTAAATTGAGGAGCCGTTACCAATACAAGGGCAATCGTCTTGCGGCCGCCATGGCTGCGTGAGCGGTGAGCGGATCGTTCCGGACAGCCAGCGCATCGGCGCGAACTTGCCGGTGCATCCGCCTGGACAGCCCAAAAATCAAGGAGACAATCATGAAAACAACCAGCGAGAGCCGGGCTGGCCGCGCCAGCCTGATGGTGGCACATTGTGCCGGGATGGTCGACCTGGTCGCACTGCCGGTCTGGGTCGGCGTGCTGATCAGCGGCTACGGCCTGGACCCGCAACAGGCGGGTGGGCTGGCCACCCTGTTCCTGGTTGGCGCCGTGTGCGCAAGCCTGTTCGTCGCTCCCCGCTCGGCCCGGCTGCCTGCCCGAGCCACCGCGGCCGGCGGCTTTGCCGTCGCGGCGCTGGCCTTCGGCGCTGTCGGGCTGGTGAACGACTATGCGGCGATGGCGGTGCTGCACGTGGTCGCGGGACTGGCTGCCGCAACGGCATTGAGCGTGACCCACGCGGCCATTGGCGGCAGCGGCAACCCGCACCGGCTGTTCGCCCTCGTCGGCTTTGCATTGGGCGTCTTCGGCATCCTGTTCATGGGCGGCGTTCCGAAACTCGTGGCCTCGCTGGGCGCGCCGGCGCTGTTCTGGAGCTTCTGCGGCATCATGGCGGTGGCCGCCTGCGTTGCCGCACTGGCGTTTCCCACGGCCCGCGCCGTCGACAGCGGCGCGCAGCACACTGCCGGCCGCCTGCCCCGCGCGGTATGGCTGGCCGCGATCGGCGTCAGCTGCATGGGCCTAGTCCAGGCCATGATCTTCGCCTTCGTCGAGCGCATCGGCGCCGAACGGGGTTTCGACGGCGCCGCCGTGGCGGGCGTGCTGATCGCACTGGGTTTCGTCAATCTGCTTCCCGCACCGCTTGCCGCGTTCCTGCAAAAGCGCGTCAACCCGCGCACGGTGCTCGTGTGCGGTCCCGTCGTCCAGGCAGCGCTGGCCCTGTTGATGACGCAGAGCCAGGCCTTCCTGCCCTACGCGGCCGCTGCGGCGTGCTTCGCGGCCGTGATGATCTTAACGCACACGTTCGCGTTCGGACTGCTGGCGACGCTCGATCCGAGTGGCCGCGCGGTGGGCGCAACGCCGGCCATGCTGATGACCGGCGCGGCGATCGGCCCCATTCTGGGCGGGACGGTGGTGAAGCTGTCCGGCTACCCTAGCCTCGGGCTGGCCGCGGCCGCCATCGCCATCTGCGCGGTGGTCTGCTTCCTGCCAAGCCGCGCGGACCGGGCCGTGTTGTCTCCTTCCTGAACCGACATCCGGCGACCCGGATCTTCGTGCCATGTACCCATGCCATGTATCCAGGCCGCGTATCGCTGGTTTCGCACAAGTCGCTCCCCCGCAGTACCACGGCGCTGCAAGGCGCCCGTCGCGCCGGGCGTGCGTTTTACCAGCACCAGCGCGGGCAAGGTCTTCGGGTCCGGCGGCTTTGAACATGTGTTCAACGACATCGGCGGCCCTGTCGATGCGACCGGACCAGCATCCATCGTGGTCGGCCTGTCAGCCCTGCGGCAGGTGCCCGCATTCCCGATCGCGCCTTGAGGCGGCGGGTATCTTTTCCAGAAGCCGGGACAGGAGACACTGCCGACTGCACAGGTATGTCGGCGGTGTCCAACGCAGGGTTCGCAGATCGCAGCGTAACTGGCTCATCCAGTCTGCTCGTCAACTGCGCTTGGCCACAAAACTATTTGTGTTGCATATTCGCCAGCAGCCGCTGATCCCTGCCAGTTCCCGCGTATAGTCGGCCTCATTCTGACTACGTAATCAAAAGGGGGCATACATGGGCCCGATGCTCCACCGGCTTGGAACATGCTGTGCATTCGTCCTGCTGTGCGCCTGTGGCGGGCCGGACGCCCCACCCGCGTCCGGTACGCGGGCAGCCGCTTCGGACCGGCATGCGCCGCGAATCGCGGAACGCGCCGCGGATTACGAGACCATTGTCCAGACGATCTACATCGGCTATTTCGGCCGTCCGCCCGATCCCGCCGGCCTGGCTTACTATGCCCGGTTGTACGCCGGCCTGGGCGCCCCGACGACACTCGCCGATTTCAGGTCCGCCTATTCGTCCGATCCCGCAGTGCGCCAGACCATCGACGACATGGCGGCGAGCCAGGAATCCCGCGACCTCTATCCCGGCAACAATACGGTCTTCATCACCGCCATCTACCGCAATCTGTTCAACCGTGCACCGGATGCCGCCGGCCTGGCGTATTGGGCCAAACTGCTGGGTGATGGTGCGATCACCCGGGGCAATGCCGCGCTGTCCATCATGGCCGGCGGGCAGGCAAGCGACATGGTTGCCGTGCAAAGGAAGGTCGCCGCGTCCGTGGCCTTTGTCGGCCTGCTGGACACGCCCGCCCGTGTCGCGGCGTATGCCGGCGCTTCACCGAACGAAGCGGCGCGCCAGCTCCTGCAACGGGTCGATGCAGGCAGCGACCTGGCGGACCTCGGCACCGCGTTCCAGGCGCTGTTGCAGTCCCTGCTTGCCGCCCCGCGTCCTGCCGGCGCCCCCGGCCAACCGGTCATCACCAGCGCCGTCCCGACCGATACGCAGATCGTCCTCGTGTTCGCCGCACCGCAGTCGAATGGCGCCAGCCCGATCGAAGACTACACGGCGATCTGTACCAGCCCGTCAGGAGTCGCCTCGATGAACGGTACGGCCAGCCCATTGATCGTCGGCGGGCTGCAGAATGGCGTGCCATATTCATGCGCCGTCAATGCGCGCAACGGTGCCGGCACGGGTACCGTGTCCCAGGTCGTCGACGTCACGCCGCAGGCAGGGGCGCTCACGTGGCAGGCACCGGTGGATCTCGTGGCGACGGGCCTGTCCACTTCCAGGGCGGGCCGCGCTTTCCTGGCGTTCGGTGCCCCGCCCCGCATCGGCAACACGGCGCCTCCCGGTTACCTCGCCACCTGCGCGTATGGCGGCGAGAGCCTGTCGGGGTATGCGACAGCCAGTCCCGTGGTCGTCGAAGGCCTGCGCAACAACGTTCAATACACTTGCACGGTCAGCGTGGCCGGGCCCGAAGGCGGCGTCCCGTCGTCCACCGTCCCGGTCGACATTCCGGCACCGAACGGCCACCATCTGCGCTTCATCTATGCCGTGCCGAGCGACCGACCCTTCAACGACGGCTGGTCGAAGGCCATCCAGGGAGCCGCCGTCCACCTGCAGCAATGGTTCAAGCATCAGCTCGGCGGGCCCACATTTACCATCTACGCTGCCGCGCCGGAAGTCTGCAACCTGCCGCGCCCGTCGCGCGATTACTTCAGCAACGACACGTGGGCGACGGTCCAGCGCGACCTGACCGAACACTGTGGCCTCGACCACACACGGCAGGACGTCGACTGGATCGTGTATGCCGACGTCCTGCACGCGGTGAACACCCCCGGGAGGCTCGGCGCGGGGATGCCGCGCCTTGCCATGTTCCCGCGCCAGGACCTGGAGGGCCTGGGTGGCGCCCCCTGCGTGGTCTCCGACGAAGGGACGACCTACTGCTTCGAGACGATCCGATGGACCGGTGGCGGCGCCCATGAAATCGCACACACCCTGCATGTTCCTCACCCGGAAGGCTGCGATGCCGGGCTGCCGTCGTGTACCGAGCATGCGAAAGCATCGATCATGTGGACGGGTTACACCATCTATCCCGACACGTATTTCCTTCCGGCTGCAAAGGCCATCCTCTTCGAGTCGCCGTTCATTCGTTGACTGCCGTGCCGGGGACCGCGATGGTTGAAGCCCGCACCCTGGCGATCACAACTACAAAAGTCCGCAGAACAATCCGACCTGCACCGGACCCTCATATTTGTGCAGTGCACAAAACTTTGCTTGACTTCGCGCTTTAACCCTGTAAGCTTGATCATGTTGCAGTGCACAATAAATATCGCGAGCCGCTAACAACCGCTCTCATCAACCTTACCGAATGGAGCAAACCATGTTTTCGATTCCTGAGCAATTTTCCAATGCAACAAAGACCACTTTCCAGAGCCAACTGGCAATCTTTTCGACCCTGACCGGCAAGGCATTCGAAGGTATCGAGAAACTTGTCGACCTGAACCTGACCACCGCCAAGGCGTCGCTGGACAATTCGTCTTCCACCGCCAAGCAGTTGCTGTCTGCCAAGAACCCGCAAGAATTTTTCGCGCTGGGCACCGCCCAGGCCCAGCCAGCTGCCGAGAAAGCCGTTGCTTACGGTCGCCAGGCGTCCTCGATCGTCGCCGCTACCGCTGCCGAGTTCACCAAGGTCGCCAAGGAACAAGCCCTGGAAACGAACAACAAGGTTATTTCCCTTGTCAATCAGGTAAGCAGGAATGCTCCGGCCGGTAGCGAGAAAGCCGTTGCCTTCTTCAAATCCGCAATGGGCGGCGCGGATGCCGGCTATCGGCAGCTTACCAAGGCGACGAAACAGGCTTCGGACGTGATCGAAGGCAATGTCAACGCGGCTGTCGAGCAATTTACCTCGGCCGTGAAGAAGAGCCCACTCGGTGCCGCCAGCTGATTTGATACAGGCCGGGCCTGCAGGGTTCACGTCCGAAGCGTAGCTGTACGAAGCCGCTTCGGTATCCGTAAACCCCTTTGGCAAAGATCTTCATCCCGGCGCGACCGGGATTTTTTTCGCCTGGATGCGTTGCGCACCTCAGGGCTGGTGTTTCCCTGCCCCCCGCGATAACTTGCAGCTGGTGCAGCTGAAAAGCATTTCTCGTACACCACGCCTTAGCGCCATCGTTGACCGCAGCGCCGTCGACAATTTCCGCTGGTGGAGGCGCGCGGCTATACTGTCGGCCTCTCCGCCCAACTCCCTCTGACATGCGTGTGCAATCCCTGAATGGCGTTACCCTCGAATCCCTGCTCACCCGGCTGGTCGACCACTATGGCTGGCATGAGCTGGGTCGCCGCATCGACATCAATTGCTTTCGAAGCGACCCGAGCGTGAAGTCCAGCCTCAAGTTCCTGCGCCGCACGCCCTGGGCGCGCGCAGAGGTGGAAGCGCTGTTCCTGGAGACCGAGTTCCCCGGTTGACCGAATAATGCTGTAGCGCTTTCGTCAGCCAATGCGCACGTGAAGTTCGCTGTTTGCTGAACTGCCGTGCCGAAGCGCCTGTCGGACAGGTTCCGACAGGTTCGTCATCCACCAGTCGAGCTGTTGCTGCACCGAGTGATTCTGGCTGTCGGTGGAAATGAGCCCGTAGGGGGCGACCGGCAATGGCAGCCGCCCTGCCCCGACCCATGGGACGTCCATGCGTATGATCGGGTGATCGATGTCTCGTCAGTTCATTGCAAGTGCCGGGCGCCGTATCGAAGATGACGCGCCCCTGGCTGCCGTTGACGCCAGCGTCATCGGAGCGTGAAGACGGAACACCGATACCGCCTCGGCCAACTTGGCGGCTTGCTCGCTCATCGTTTCGGATGCCGCACTCGCCTGCTCGACCAGGGCAGCATTTTGCTGAGTCACCGAATCCATCTCCCCCACCGCCTGGTTGATCTGTTCAATGCCTGCAGTCTGCTCGGTACTCGCCGTCGTGATTTCCCCCATGATACCGGTCACGCGATTCACGCTCGATACGATTTCGGTCATCGTTGCGCCAGCCTGGCCAACCAGCACGGTGCCGCCGGCGACCTTCTCCGTCGAATCGCTGATGAGCTGCTTGATCTCCTTCGCTGCCGCTGCCGAACGCTGCGCCAACGTGCGCACTTCACTTGCAACGACCGCAAAGCCGCGTCCCTGCTCGCCCGCGCGCGCGGCCTCGACAGCTGCATTCAGGGCAAGGATATTGGTCTGGAAGGCGATGCTATCGATGACGCTGGTGATGTCGCCGATCTTTGCCGCAGAAGCCCGGATCTCGTCCATCGTGATCACCACTTGCCCGATGACTTCACCACCTCGAATGGCGATAGCAGACGCGCTTTCCGCGAGCGAGTTCGCCTGCCGGGCGTTGTCGGCACTCTGCTTCACTGTCGACGTCAATTCCTCCATCGAAGAAGCGGTCTCCTCGAGGGAACTGGCCTGCTGTTCCGTACGTACCGACAAATCCTGGCTACCTGCGGCGACCTCCGCGGCTGCCGTGGCGATCGTGTCGGTACCCGAGCGGACAACTTGCACTGTCCGGGCCAGGCTTTCGTTCATCGCTTTCATCGCCTGCAGCAACTGCCCCATTTCGTCGGCCGTTTCCACGTCGATCTGACTGGTCAAGTCACCAGCCGCGACTGTATTGGCCACTTCCAGGGCTCTGCGCACGGGGCGAACGATCGACACGGTGATCCACCAGGCCACGCCCACCGCAAACGCAACGGCAAGCAGGCCGATCACGATCGAAAGCAATCTTGACTCGGTGTATGTCGCGGCCGCAGCCGCGGCCGATTCATCGCTCAAGCCTTTCTGGAAGATGACCAATTCATTTGCCGATCCCTTCAGGCGCACCAGCAACGGCCGGAGTTCCGTACTCAACAAGGTACGCGCCGCATCCAGATTGCCATCGTTGACGAACTGGATCAACCGATCCTGCCCGACCACGTAGGCATCCATTTCCTTGGTAATTTGTGCCAGCAATGCCCTCGCTTCGGGACGCTTCATTGATGCATTCATGGTGTTCAGGATGCCGGCGATGGCCGCTCTCGATACCTTGATTTCGTCCATCTGTGCTGTGCGGTCGGCTGCCGTCGGCGACAGCATCATATTTCGCAAAGCGATGGCGATATCGTTCACTTCCAGGAGCATGTCTTTCGTGGCCATGATCTTCGGCATGCGATCATGGACGATCGCGTCGGTGTTCGAGTCCATCCGCCCAAGCATGACATTACTCATCACGATCAGGCAGACGAGCAATACGCTCACGGTTCCGAACCCAAGGCCCAGTCTTTTTGCGATCGACAAATCCTTGACTCTCATACAGTAATTCCCCTATTGATGTGAATACATTCCAGCTCGTCAGTGGGGTTAACGGCGGCAGTGCATCTAAACCGATGGAAAGAAGCTAAGAATCACTGAATAAATTGTGAAATTGACGCCACCAGTCCCGGAGCGGAACGAATCCCCGTGGCGAGACGCGGCGTCGAGGGCCGCACTCCTGTACACCGACAGGCATGGTCGGGAATGCTTCAGGCGCCCCGATACGCGTGAATGTTTAGTGTCATCCACCACAAGCCTCAACGCCCCCAGCTACCCACGTAAACGGTACTCACTGCTCAAACCGCTGCGTTACGCGGCAGGATTCGAGCACGTGCTAGGGCCCCACCACCCGGTTCTTGCCGCTTTGCTTGGCCAGATACATCCGCGCGTCCGCAAGCTGCAGGATCTGCTCGATGTCCTCAGTCGACCTGGCGCCTTCCCAGACCACCAAGCCAATGCTGGCGCCAATCGCTACGGAACCGGCGCCGAGAGTAAAGGGTTCCTGCAGTTCTGCGAGAATCTTTTGCGCCACCGCGAAGGCACTGCGGGGGGCCTGGTTCACGTCCTCGAGCAGAACGGTAAATTCATCGCCGCCAAGACGCGCCACGGTATCGGTACACCGCACGATCGATGTCATCCGCTGCGCTACGCCAACCAGCAGCTGATCACCTGCATGGTGCCCCATCTTATCGTTCACCTGTTTGAATCCGTCCAGATCGATAAACAGTACTGCCAGCGACGACTGAGCGCGCTGGCTGCGGGCCTGTGCGATTCTCAGGCGATCAACGAAGAGTGTGCGGTTCGCCAGGCCCGTCAGCGAGTCGTATTGCGCCATCCGCTCCAGCCTGCGCTCGATGGCCTGGCGTTCGCTGATATCGCGCATGATCACCACCAGATGCCTGTCCGTTGCAACGTTGACAGCGGTGACTGTCAGCTCCAGTGGGAAACGCGTGCCGTCGCTGCGCTGCCCCTCGACTTGCACGTTCGCTGTACCAACCAGTCGTGAAAATTCACCGTTTGCTTCCGGGACGACTTCTCCGCCCTGGACGACTGGCACCGCACAATCGATCAGGCCGATGACATTGCGGCCAGTGATCGCGCCTTCCGGGTAGCCAAACAGTTCGCAGGCGGCAGGATTGGCGGAGCGCACCCGATCGGCCCCGTCGATGGTCATGATGCCGTCGGCTACCGCATGCATCAGGGTGCGCATTTCCGCTGCAGCCTGATCCGCACGCCGCTCCGATTCGTACATCCGCGTGACCAGTGGATCTGTCTGTGAATACAGGACGTAGGCGCCTGCGAGGGAGATCAGCAGGATGATCGGCGCACCGAATGCCAGTGCCCGGCGAATAACGGCGTATGCCTCGACCGTGTCCTGCCGTGCGACAAAGCCCACGCCGGGAACGATTGCACCATAGGCGGCCACCACGTTGTGGCCGCGATAGTCGAGCGTGTACATGACGCCTGTCTTGCCGCGCAGGGCATACCCCATCGGCAAGTCGGCATGGCGATCGCCCTCGGCCAGGCCGAGCTTGAATGGACGCGCATGCTGCCGGTTCGGCAGGCATACGATGTGACCATGTTGCTGCACGCAGGCCGTCACCTCCGCGCTTTCGCCCAACGTCGCGCCATTGAACAACACGCGGTCGAATGCTGGCATCGGCTTGTCGAGCCGGAGGTATCCGAGCAGTGCGCCGCCTTCGATCACGGGTGCGCGGACGCGTAACAGTGGAACGCCATTCCAGATCAACTCCGTGCCATCGTTGTCGAGCGTCGCCGTGAATTCCGCTGGCTTGTCGAGCTCGCCAGCCTCCCAGACGACGCGTCGATGTACATCCTCGACAGCGACATGCGGATACCCTTCCGCCCGCAACCGCCGGGCGGCGTCATCGAAAGTATGGGGCTTGGCGCCAGATCCGGACGGGCGCAACAAGGGCAATGCACCCTCCTGTGCCTGCACCATGCGCAGCTCGCTGCGAGCATGCTGGACCGTTTCACGGGTAATCGTTGCCAGCCATGGCCCACGGCTTTGCACGACCGAGAGCAGACGTCCCTCGATGGCTTTTTCCAGGGATTCCTGCATGAGGACAAAGCCGGCCAGGCCGACCGTGGTCGTGACCACGATCAGGATCGCCGTTCCCAGCAATCGTACCTTGCCGGCCTCGGTGAAAAATCGCCGGTCGGCATACCAGCTGCTGCCGGACCAAGCGGCCCACATCCCGATCGCCGCCGCGATCATGCCAGTTGCGGTGTGCACCGCCATCCTCGCGGAGCGTGACCACCCGAACAGCAAGTCCGGCGCCAGCAGATATCCACCCAGTCCGGTCAGGCCGATCGTAAGGACGCACAACGTCAGCACAACGATCAACCGTGCCGTGACACGGGAGTCCACGCGGCCCAAAGCGCTATTCACCGCACCGATGAGCATGAAGCCCAATGCGCTATTGGGCGCCATTCGCCCGGGGCGGGTATTGCCGTAGTTGTACCACTGGTGCACCCATGCCATGTCGATACCAAGGCTGGCATCCACGATATGCTCCGCCAACGTCATGCTGTACAGCAGCAGCATGCTCCAGCCTATCATCGCGCGCACCTGGCCGCGTCGACGTTCGCCCACAAGCAATGCCATGCCTGTCAGCGCAAAGCCCAGACCTGTATTGAACACCATGGGGACAAGGCCACGAACAATTTCCACCATGGCTGGTACCTGCAAAAGCCATCCCGTCATGGTATTGACACCCAGGATCAGAAGCAGCGCGCCGAGAAGGCGATCGAGTTTGAGGGAATCAGTCAATAAGTACGTTCCCATGGACAGGTGGATATCCGCGCCGGCTGGCTTGTGACGGAACATGGAACAGCATGGGGATTCCGGCTGACCCGGCGATTCGTGACATTCGATGCGCCTTGCATTGGCCTGGCTGGCTGGCCGCGATTGTCGAACCAGAGCCGATCCGCGCAGCGGTGGGAAAACCGCCACTCCCATGGTTAGAGTACATCATTGCGATTGGCGGATCAGGCCAGTTCCCCATCAATCGGAAACCGCTTGCAGCGCGTCCTCGAACTGATCCGGGGACATCGGCCTGCCGAACAGATATCCCTGCATTGTCGAGCAACCGAGTACGGAGAGCAGCGATGCCTGAGCGGCTGTCTCGACCCCTTCCGCGATGACGTTCATTCCCAGTCCATCGCAAATGTCGATAACGCCTTTGACGAGCGCCTGGGCGCGCTGGTCCGTGACGAGGTCACAGATGAACGATCGATCGATCTTGAGGGTATCGACTGGAAGGCGCATCAGGTAGGACAGGCTGGAAAAGCCGGTACCAAAGTCGTCGATGCTGAGACTGACGTGCAGTCGCTTCAGCTCATGCATGATGGCGATGACACGGTCGACATCGCATACCGCGACTGATTCCGTCAACTCCAGTTCCAGCAGGTTCCCGGGCACACCGTGGGCCGCCAGCGACGTCCGTACCGTTTCCACGATATCGCCATGCAAAAACTGCCGCGGCGACAGATTGACGGCCACGCCAGGACCGTCTTTTCCCGCATCGAGCCATTGACGAATCTGGCGGCAGGCTTCATCGAGCGTCCACCGACCCAGCTGCACGATGACGCCACTCTCCTCGGCTACGGGAATGAAATCGCACGGCGCGATGAGACCAAGGGAGGGATGCTGCCATCGCAGCAAGGCTTCACATCCGACAAGTGCGCGGGTGTCGAAATCAACCTTTGGCTGGTAGACAAGGAAAAGTTGATCGGTCGAGATCGCAGCACGCAGGTCGTGCTCCAGTGCGCGCTGGCCCAGGCGACCCAGCGACCGGTTATAGGCGCTCATCAGGCCATGCCCGAGGGCCTTCGCCTGCCGCACGGCTTCGTGCGCCGTGTCGAGCAACGCTTCGGCGCCGCCATCCTGCTGGCCCAGCGGCACATAACCAGTCGTCAGGCTGCACTGGATAATGCCGTGGCTGCCGACGAACGACCGGTTCAGCAGTTCGTGAATGCCGGCCAGCCGTGCGACCGCCGCTCGATGGTCGGGTGCGCCGCGCAGCAGGAACGCAAACATGCCGCCACCGATGCGCGCGGCGATATCCGTCTTTTCCGATACCTGCAGCAGGCGTTCGGCGGTCAGCCCGATCAACCCGTCGCCGACGTCATGCCCGAACCGCTCGTTGACGGCGGAAAGATTATCGATGTCGACGACCGCCAGCAGACCTGCGCCTTCGTGATGCTTGCCATCCTTGACGGCATCGCCAATTGCACTGTCGATCGCGACGCGGCTGGGCAGACCAGTAAGACGATCGCGCAGCACCAGATTTCTCAACGCCTGCACGCGGCTGCGCGATTTGTCCCCGTAATGCTCCATCCAGTCGTTCAGGGACTGAACCGACTCCAGCGTGGCTTGCCGGACATACAGCAGATCTTCGACTGTCCGTGCCAGGCTTTTCAATAGCGTGATATCGCGCGAGCCAAGCGTTCGCGGCGCAGTATCGATGACGCACAGCGTGCCGATGCGGCTGGGCCCCGCATGGATGGGAATCCCGGCATAGAAGCGGATCCCCGGCGCGCCCGTCACCAGCGGATTGGCGGCAAACCTGGGATCCATGCCGGCGTCGTCGACGATGAAGGGTGCATCGGAAAGAATGGCATGGCCGCAAAATGACACGTCCCTGCCGGTCTCCCGTGCCTCCAGCCCACAGCTGGACTTGAACCATTGACGATCCCTGTCGACCAATGAGATCAGGCTGACCGGGACGCCGAGCGCAGAACATGCCATGCGCGTGATCCTGTCAAACACTTCCTCCGGCTGCGTATCGAGCAACTGCGCAGCCTGCAGTGCTTTCAGGCGATCTTCCTCGTCATCGGGTTGCGGGGGGCGTGCAAAATCTCTCATCTCGCTGTCCTCATCGACGTCCTGGACAAAATCTTGCCTTGCATCCAGTGATGTACCATCATAACTGCAAAATAGAACGTTGCAATATGTGTCTTCTACAGGAACGTACAACGCGTTATTGCCTTGCGATCGCACGCCGCGCCGGCGGTTCCGCCGCTGCGCCCTCCTGCCGAAAAGATGATTTCAAGTTTGTCGCATTCGTTGCCCCGGCATCGCGCCGATTGCGCGCGACAGCCCCGCGGCGCCACGAAGCGCCTCACGGCTCCACTGTATGCACTGCAATGGCGTCTTCACCGGTGCCGGTCAGTCGCTGGCGTCGCGGTGCCCTTCATGCGGATGGCCCGCGCCCAGGTGCTCGCGGATCAATGCCACGATTTCGGTTGGGCTGACAGGCTTGACAAGGTGGATGTCGAATCCCGCTTCCTTTGTCGCGTGCCGGTCCTTGGGCTGCCCCCAGCCGGTGATGGCGATAAGCACCGCCCGCCGGCCCCAATCCTGTGCGCGCACCCAGCGCGCCACGTCGAGCCCGTTCGCACGGGGCATGCCGATATCCAGCAACATCAGATCGGGCCGCCACTGCCCTGCCAGCTCGATCGCGGCTTGGCCATCGTATGCAACCTCGACGGGGTAACCTTCCATCTGCAGCACGGCGCCCAGCAGGTCGGCTGCATCGATATTGTCGTCAGCGACCAGCAATCGCCCCTGGCTGCCTGCCTGGGACAGCCGCGACGTGCCTTGCGGCGTCTCGGCATCTTCGACACGGGGGAGCTCCAGGCGAAACGTGGTTCCACTGCCGGGGCCCTTGCTGATCGCCCTGACTGTGCCGCCATGCAGCTCCACCAGCTTGCGAACGATGGCAAGGCCGATCCCCAGTCCGGGTGCGCCACCGCTGGCCTTGGCCTTCCCCTGCGCGAACATCTCGAAAACCTGCTCGAGTTCCGATGGGTGGATGCCGGCGCCGTTGTCCGCCACCTTCAGCACGATCTGTCGCCCGTCGATTGCCCCGGCCACCGTGATCGCGCCGCCGGCCGGCGTGAACTTTGCCGCGTTATTGAGCAGATTGCTCAGGACCTGGGTCAGCCGCACTTCATCGCCGATCACCATCAGTGGCGTGTCCGGGAGTTCGAACGTCACCCGATGACGTTGCGCCTCCAGCAGCGCCAGCGTACTTTCGTAAGCGTGTTCGATCACGCGCCGCAGATCGAGCGGCCTGAGTACAAGTTCGATGCGGTTATGGGTGATCCGGCTCAGGTCGAGCAGGTCGTCAAGCAGCTTGCGCATGTGGGCGGTCTGCCGTCCGATCACGTCGCGAGCCTTGTTGATGGCATCCGGTGTCGCAACGTGGCGCAGCATCTCCACCGAATAACTGATCGCCGCCATGGGGTTGCGCAGCTCGTGGGCCAGCACCGACAGGAATTCCGTTTTCTGGCGGTTTGCCTGCTCCAGTTCACGCTGCACGGACTTCAGTGCGCTCACGTCCATGATGGCGGCAACCGCACCCCGTACAGCCGACTGCTGGTCCAGCAGCGGTGCCGCATTGACGAGAATGGTGAGCGTGCGCCCGTCGTCGAAACGTACCTCGAGCTCTTCGCTGCGCACCGGCAAACCCTCGCGGGCCGCGATACGGATCGGCCAGTCGGCAGGATCAAGCGGCTGTCCATCGCGGTAGTACCGGTACGGCGCTTGGCCGCCGCCACCCGCCGGCACTTGCGCGAGATTGGTGCCCGGTTCGATTCCCAGCAAGCCGCAGAAATAAGGGCTCACCGTGATGTCGTTGATCTGCGGATCGTGGCTGATCGCGACCCCGACGGGCAGGACATCGAGCACCGTCTGCAATTCTTCCTGCTGCGCACGCTGTTGCTCTTTCGCCTCCACTTCGGCTGTGACGTCGCGCGCCGTGCCGACGATAATCCGCGGCATCCCGGCCCCATTGCCCACCCCCTTGCCGCTGACGGCGAGCCAGCGCGTCCTGCCGTCTGCGCCGACGACGCGTGCCTCGATGCCGAACGCCGCGTCACGATCAGTGGCTTCCCCCCAGGCATTGCGCACCCGTTCGCTGTCGGCACGATGCACCTGCAGCAGTGCGTCCTCGACACTTGCGTGCACGAACCCGCTGGCGTGGCCGAACATCGGGCCGATGTCTTCTGAAAACGCGAGCTGACGCGTTTCAAGGTCATACTGCCAGGTCCCCATGCGCGCGGACTGCAAAGCGATTTCCAGCCGCGCCTTGGCAAGCGTTTCGCGCGCCAGCGACTCCTGCAAGCGCAGCCTGTTATTCACGCGTTCGAAACAGCCCAATACCGCAAAGGGCACCCGGGGATAGTGTTTCGGCGTCTTGGTGATGTAATCGTCGAGGCCTTCCTTCATCGCCGTCACGGCGACCTCCTCGTTGCCGCTCCCCGTGAACATGACGACCGGCGTATTCGGATACCGCTGCTTGATGGCGCGCAGCACGTCCGTACCCAGTGTCCAGCGCAGCCGGTAGTCCGTCACGGCCACATCGAACTCTCCCTCCATCAAGGCCTTGTCGAGCGCGGCGGCGTCGGCAACGTGGCGGACGGACACGGCGGCAATACGCAGCCGCAGTTCCCGCTCGACCAGGGCGCGGTCATCGGGGTTGTCGTCGATGAGGAGAATGCGGAGCCGTTCGGCGTCAACAGGCATGTCAGGCACTTGGCAACTCGATCCAGAAGGTTGATCCGATACCCGGGGCGGCATCGACACCCACGCAGCCATCCATGCGCTCGACGCCCTTCTTCACGATCGCCAGGCCGATGCCCGTGCCGGGATATTCCTCCTCGCCATGCAGGCGTTCAAAGACGTTGAAGACCCGTGTCCGCGCCTCCTCGGCCAGGCCGATGCCGTTGTCCTGCACTTCGATCCGGACCTGGCGGCCGTGGGCACGGGCCACGACATTGATGGCGGCGTGCGTATTGGGCCGCACGAACTTGACCGCGTTACCCAGCAGGTTCGTCAGCGCCTGCACGAGAATCGGACGATGCGCCCTGACCCGCAGATCGTCCGGGATATCGACCTGGACCACGGCGGCGCGGTAATCCTGGTCGTTTTGCAAAGCGATCCGGACATCGCGGACAATGTCCGTCAGCACCAGGTTTTCAGACGCGATTTCGGCCCGGGACAGGCGGGCAAATTCCAGCAGGTCGGACACCATCTGGTCGATCCGTCGCGCGATCGCATTGATGCGCTCGACGAACTTCTCCAGATGCCGGAGATCCCCCGCGCGCACATCCTGGCGCAGCGCCGCCGCGTACCCCTGGATGGTGCGCAAAGGCTCACGCAGGTCGTGGGATACCGAGAAGCCGAAAGTTTCCAGGGCCTCGTTGGCTTCCTGCAGCTGCCTGGTGCGTTCGACGATACGCTGTTCCAGCTCCGCATTGAGGCGGAGAATCTCGGCACTGGCCCGGCGCAGCGACGTCGCGTCCTCGACGATACCGTCGACGGCATCGTGTCCATCGACGCGTACACGGACGAGCTTGACCACGAAGAAGCGGCCTGCGTCATCGATGGCGCCGAGTTCCGCCTGCAGCTCCGCCGTGTCCAGGGCGGCCTGGAGCGCCGGCAGGCGCGTCAATACCTGGTCGAGCAATGGATGCCGCAACGTCTCCGGGGCGGTTGGATCGCCTCCGAGCATCGTCCAGAAGGCGCGGTTCCCTTCCTGCAGGCGGCCATCCAGGCTCATGCGGAATACGCCCAGCTGGATATTTTCCAGCAGACCGGCAAGGCGGGACTCCGAGCGGATCGCGCGTGCCCGGATCTCCGAGCGGTCAAGGCAGGTCCGCACGGCAACCGGCAGGCGCGCGTAGTGGCGTGGACTCTTGATCACATAGTCGTCCAGGCCGAGCTTCATCGCTTCCACCGCGATTTCCTGCGTGCCGGTGGCCGTGAACATGATGACCGGCAGCTGCGCATCGTAGGCGCGGACCTGCTTCAGGATATCGAGGCCCGTGATCCAGCGCATCTGGAAATCGGTGATGATCAGGTCGACCTGCAGGCCATCCTGCATTTCACGGTCGAAGCCGGCACGGTCACCCACTTCGCGGATGACGCATCCGTCGAAATGGCGTTCGAGTTCGCGCCGCGCGAGTGCGCGATCGTCGGGATTGTCGTCCAGCAGTAATAGAGTGATCGTCACGCTTGCATCTTTCGGGCCTGCCCGTCTATGACTGCGCCACCCTGGGCGGGGCAGTCAGGTTGTTCTGCAGCCAGTACAAATCCAGCACACCGAGAAGCTGCACCAGGCCATTGAACGCTACCGGCTTTTGCAGGTAGGAGTTGGCCCCGAGGGCATACGCTTTCTGGATGTCCTCGTCTTCACTGGAAGACGTCAGCACGACGACGGGCGTCGCGTCGTAGTGCTGGTTCGCGCGGATCCAGCGCAATACTTCCAGGCCCGAGCGTTTCGGCAGTTTCAAGTCCAGCAGGATCAACGACGGCGACAGAGCCTGCCCCCCAGCGCCGGGCTGCGCCGCGGCATCAAGGTAACCGACTGCTTCATCGCCATCGTTGACGATCTCCATCAGCACGGCCAGGGCAGCTTTCTTCAGGGCGCGTTTCGCCAGCAGGACATCATCGGGATTGTCCTCCACCAGCAGTATGACGGGAGCGCCGTCCCGCAGGGCGGTGGCAGTGGTCGGGTCCATGTCAGTCCCCGCCGTCATGCGGCCGCCGGCAAGACAAGCTCGAATACCGAACCACCTTCGGCAGCCGCCAGGATGCGTACATTTCCGCCCATTCGTTCAATACCTTTCTT
The DNA here is from genome assembly GCF_004209755.1 of Pseudoduganella lutea. Lineage (NCBI taxonomy): Bacteria > Pseudomonadati > Pseudomonadota > Betaproteobacteria > Burkholderiales > Oxalobacteraceae > Pseudoduganella > Pseudoduganella lutea. The sequence continues at coordinate 397,269 of NZ_CP035913.1, forward strand.
GACGATCGCCAGGCCGATGCCCGTTCCCGGATATTGCTCCTGCCCATGCAGACGTTCAAAAACACCGAACACGTGCTTGTGGTGCTCAGGCGCGATACCGATGCCATTATCCTCGATTGACAGCGTGGCGATCGTTCCGTCTTTCGTGCCACGGATCGACACGCGCGGCAGCGTGCCCAGCGGAACGAACTTGATCGCATTCGAGACCACGTTGGCCAGCACCTGCACCAGCATGGCCTGGTTACCCATCACCATCGGCAGCCCGTGCGCCACGACAATCGCGGCACGGCTGGCAGCGATCTCGGCCTCCAGGTCGCGCAGCACGATGCGCATCACGGCGGCGGTATCGATCGGTTCGATGCGCAGTTCCGCGCGCGACAGCCGGCTGTAAGACAGCAGGTCCGTGATCAGCCGGTCCATCCGCGTGACGGCGGCGACGATCCGCTCGGCGAACATCCTGCCATCCTCCGACATCCGTTCGGCTTCGTCCTCCAGCAATGCTGTCGCGAACCCTTCCACATTGCGCAGCGGTGCCCGCAAATCGTGGGCAACCGTGTGCGCAAAGGCGCGCAACTCGGCGTTCGCTTCGCCGATCTGCATTGTCCGCTCCTCGATGCGCTGTTCCAGCGACTGGTTGGCCTGCAACAATTCGCGTTGCGCAACCTTGATCTGCGTGACCTCAAGCAGGGCAATGACGACCCCCTGCACCTCGTCGCCATCGAGCACGGGAAAAAAACTGCCCAGCCAGTCACGCCGTGCCCCGGTTGCAATGCTCGTGTCATGGAATTCCACACCGCTCACCTGGTGCCGCTGCCGCACGACGTTGGACAGCACGTCGCTGACCTGCTCGCCGAATGGGGCCGGCAGCACGGCCGCGGGCGTTTGACCGAGCACGTCGTTCTTCGGCAGGCCGGCGACATCGGCCAGCGCTTCATTCAATTCGAGGACCTGCAACCGGATATCCACGTAGCCAAGCCCGATGGGAACGGCGCGGTAAATGGTTTCGACCTGGACCAACTTCTCGTGGAGTTCCGCCTCCCGGTGGCGCAACGCCAGTTCCGCTTCCTTGTGCGCGTGGATGTCCTCGGTCAGGCCATACCATGCGACGACGGCGCCCGACTGGTCGCGACGGGGATTCGCACGCGAGCGCATCCAGCGCAGGTTGCCGTCGGCCATGCGGATACGGTGCTCGAAGTCGTAGGGCTCCCCCGTCGTGACGGAATGCGTCCAGGCTGCCACCATGCCGGGCAGGTCCTCGGCATACACGACGTCTGCCCACCCTGCCCCCGTCACCGCGGCATGCGATTGCCCAGTGAGTGCGAGCCAGCGTTCCGACACGCCTTTGACGTTGCCATCGGGATCGGCCTTCCATGGAATCTGCGGATTGAGCTCGATCGTGTACCGGTAATTGGCTTCGGATTCGCGCAGCGCACGCTCGCGTACGTCGCGTTCGGTGACGTCCCGCATGACCAGCACGGATCCTCGCAGTGCCGCATCGCCCGAGTTGATGGGCGCCATGTTGAACTCGACAACGTGGTGGTGATCGCCAGCACCCAGGTGCCAGCGGCGCGTCCCGCTGGCCGCGATCGCCGCGTCGGCGGCCGGCACCGGAACACCGTTCTCGTGCGTCAATACCAGCAGGTCCGCAAGGCGCCGGCCGACGGCCTCGTTTTCGGTGACACCCATCAGATTCTCCGCGACCGGATTCACCAGCCGCACGATACCTTCGCCGTCGACTGCGACGACCCCGTCGCCGATACCGCGCAGGGTCGCGTCGAGCTGGGCACGCTCGGCCCGCAGGCGCACGGCGTCGCGTCGCGAAACGACCCACAACAGTATCGTCAGGAAAACCGACAGGCCGGACACGACCGTCACCGCAATGATCAGCTCCCACCGTGTTCCTCGGGCGCGGACCTGCCGCTCGCGCAGCAAGCGCTGCTCTTCCAGGCGAATCGCCGTGGCATGCGTCACGATCTGCTCCTTGATCAGACGCCCCGATTCGAGCATGACGGGATCGACAATCGTGCCTGCCCGGTACCGCTGCATCACCACTTCGAGCATGTGCAGGCGCTGTTGCAGCGCCGTTTCCAGCGAACGCAGCGGCACCAGCTGGCGCGGATTGTCGCTGGTCAGCCGGCGCAGCGCCAGCATCTCGAGCGGGACCTTGTCTCGCGCGACGGTGTAGGTCGCCGCAAAGCGCTCATTACCGGTCAGCAGGAAGCCACGCTGCGCCGCCTCTGCATCGCTGATCAGGGTCATCGTCGTCTGTACATGTTCCAGTACTTCCCGTGTATGCACGAGCCAGGACCACGATTCGGTTTCGTTCCGGATACTGCGGCCAAGGGCCAGCCAGGCCACCGTCAATACGAGCAGGCTGAAAGCTGTTGCGACAGTTACCGGAGCACGACGTAGCGAAAAGTTCATGGAGCAGCCTGCGGCAAGAGAATCAATGCAGAGGTAAGACCCTTGCAGGATACGCCGCCTGCGGCAGGACTTGCGCCCGCTTCGACCATGCGCTGCCATTGCCCGTGCACCAGCGGTGGCCGCACCCGCCGCACAGCCAAAACAAAGCAGAAGGTCCTAGTGGCGAGACGCGCAGGTCATGCCGGTCCATCCAAGCCAGAGCGCCATCCGGTGGGTAACCCAATAGGCTTCCTCGACGGATGTCCAGCCGGACGAGACCAGGGAGTTGCGGTACCAGGTCAGTAAATTCGCCTGTGCCTTCCAGGTCGCGGGGACGCTGGCGCGGGCTTGCACGATGTCGCATAACCGCTCTGCCAGGTCACGACACTGGGTGAAGCGTTCCATATGGAGGTTATGGATATGCTCGACCGCCAGGAGTGCCGCGTCGGCATCCGGGTCGGCACGATCGGTTGCTCCCTCGAGCAGGTCGAGCACGTCGTCGGAGGGAGGAAAATCGGCAGGGACGGTCCCGTCGGTATCGAAACTGACCGACGAGGCGCGCGGGTCTTGAGGATGGTCTTTCATGAGGTCTTCTCCTGCGAGATCGCCGCACCTCCCCGAGCGAGACGATCAGGTATATAAGTGCCTTGGACAGGCATCGCTTTCAGCGGTCCGCGCGGCCGGGTGTCCCCGCCGTGCCACCGCCGATACAAGCGCATTATCGTAGTCGATCTTGCGTTGGTGGCGCGTCCGTTTGCGCGCGCCATCCGCCCGGCCGCGGGCTTCCGTCCTGCAAGAACCATCCTCGCTGAGGCAGTGCCTTAGGGCTCCCTGTCGTGCAATCGTCCGACATACGGAAAACCGGCGCAGATGTGCTCACGCCAACCGCCTTCGAGTTGCGCAACAACAACACAAGAGCCGGCATTTCAATATCAAGCTGACAGGTTTCATGCGGGTTCCAGGCATGTCGGACGACAATGGCCTCGCCGTCTACCCTTGCATATCGGAGTTTCCCTTGTCTACCCGACCTCGCTGCCGCTTGCAGGCTGCCCTCATCATGCTCGCATGCGTCCAAACCCCTGCCTTCGCGGCGAACGAGGAACCAATTGCCACCGATCGTCCGGATTTCGTCGAATCGAGCGACGTCGTGGGTAATCGGCGTTTACAGATCGAAACAAGCATTGCACGCGATCGCACCGCGGGCCATGGCGACACGGAAACGCTCTGGGCGACGCCAACGCTGTTACGGTTCGGCATCAGCGAGTCGGTCGAATTGCGTATCGAGTCCGATGGTGCGTTACACCAGCGTAGCAGCGTGGCGGGCCACGCCCCGATCACCGAACGGGGTCATGCTGACGTTTCGCTGGGCATGAAATGGCACGCCATGGACGCCGTCGGCAACCTGCCCTCTGTCGGCGTGTTGCTGCACGCCGACCTGAACACCGGTAGCACCGCATTTCGCGGCGAGGGAACGCGCCCGACGGCGCGCGTGGTTGCCGAGTGGGACCTGCCACACGACCTGTCACTCGGCATCATGCCCGGGATCGGCCACGAGAAGGACCACGGCGGCACGACGTTCGCGATTTTCGGCCTGGTGGTGGGCAAGTCGTTGAGCGACCGGCTGCGTGGTTTCGTCGAGGTTTCGTCGCCCCACATCGCTCGCGCCGCGCACGGCGGTACCGAAGCAAGCCTGTCTGTCGGTGCCGCGTACCTCCTGCAGAAAAATATCCAGATCGACACGGCGTTCTCGCGCGGCCTGAACGGGCGTACGCCCGACTCGGGCATGACCGTCGGCCTGTCCATCAAGCTTTGACATCATCGCACCCATGAACCTGTCCATCCGCAAGCGCCTTCTGCTGTCCAATATCGCCACCCTGATGTTTGTCGCAGTCTGCGGGCTGATCGGCTTCCAGGCCGTCCGCGACCTGGACGCTGCGATGCAGGCAGTGCGCGACAACGGCAGCGCCATCAAGGACCAGCTGCAGGCCGACATGGCGCACGACGCCATCCGCGGCGACGTCCTGGGCATCCTGCTCAGCGCGACCAGCGGCGATGCAGCCCAGGCGAACGAAGCGCGCCAGGATCTCGTTGAACATGCGACGCTGTTGCGCGCGCGCCTTGCCAGCATGGCCGGGTTGACCAGCGACGCTGCCCTGCAACATGCCATGGCAGCGGTGATGCCGGACGCCGAGGTCTATCTGGCCAGTGCCAGCGTCATCGGGAAGATGGGCGCCGGCGACAAGGCCGCCATCGACGCCGCCTACCTGGCGTTCCTGGCGAGTTTTCGCAAGCTTGAGCAAAGCATGGCCGCGCTGAGTGATCATATCGAACAGAATTCCACGCTGCTGGCCGCGGCCGGGGAGAGTACCGCGCATGACGCGAAACTGCGAATCGTGGCGGTCTCGATGTTGTCGATGGTCGTCGCGCTGGCACTGGGCCAGATGAACGCGCGCGCCATTGTCGTTCCGCTCAATGCGGTCATGCAAGCTGCCGCCCGCATCGCCCGCGGGGACCTGACCGAAGACGCCACACAAGGCCATGCCGACAACCGCACCGAAACCGGACGCCTGACGCTGGCACTGGCGGATATGCGCGCCAGCCTGCATGAAATCGTGTCGCAGGTGCGCACCAATACCGACAGCATTGCCGCTGCAACGAGCCAGATCGCGGCCGGCAACATGGACTTATCGTCCCGCACCGAAATGCAAGCCGGTTCGCTGGAAGAAACCGCAGCCACGATGGAGCAGCTGACGTCGACCGTGCGGCAGAACACCGGCAATGCCCGCGAGGCCACCACACTCGCCTCGGTGGCATCGGACGTGGCCGTCCGGGGCGGCGTGGTCGTTGGCGAAGTTGTCGAGACGATGGCGGAAATCAGTACGACATCGGCCAGCATTGGCGACATCATCGGGGTCATCGAAGGCATCGCATTCCAGACCGATATCCTTGCCTTGAACGCCGCCGTCGAGGCAGCCCGCGCGGGTGAGCAAGGCCGGGGCTTCGCTGTCGTTGCCTCCGAGGTGCGAAGCCTGGCTCACCGCTCAAACGCCGCTGCCCAGGAAATCAGGCACCTGGTCGGCGCGGCGGCCAACGCTGTCACCCGCGGTGGCACGCTGGTCCACGCTGCTGGCGCGACAATGCAAGAGGTGGTCGCCAGTGTGCAACGCTTGAGTGCTGTCATGACGGACATCAGTATCGCCAGTACCGAGCAGGAAAGCGGCATCGAACAGGTCAACCGCGCCATCAGTGAGATTGACGGCATCACGCAGCAGAATGCGGCACTGGTGGAGGAAGCCGCCGCTGCGGCGGGAGCAGTGCAGGATCAGGCAGCGACGCTCAAGGGCGTTGTCAATGTGTTCCAGCTTGGCATAGCCAGCTAGGACTGCTGCCGTAGAGTGGACGAAAGTACCTGAGCCGGGACACTGGTGTAAGTTACTGGGCCATTCGCGGCGACCTTTGGACCTCGACGGTCCGTCGGCGAGAACAGCACCCGCCGCGCCGTTTCGATTGGCACCCCATGTTTTTTCAAGTAGTGAAGCGCTTCCTCGCTACCAACCATTTTTTGAAACACAAGAGCAACCTCGATGTGCTGGCGGGTTAACACATCCGCACGCGGCGATTTTTTCATCATTCTGTTCCCGGAAAGCTACGGCAGCCTTACGTAGCAAATTTATTCAATATTTCGTCGGCGTCGGCGGTCAGTGCTGCTTCCTGAACAGCAAATCATGCCTAGCGGCCTGAGCTGTTCGGACGGCCTGGAAAGAACCTGTCGCAGCAAATGCGCGGAAAGACCTGCGTCCTCGACAAAGTTCGCGAACTTTGCTTCGTCGAATGCTGCTTTGGTGAGAAGAGCAATATCAATCAGCTCGGCAGTGCGTCGGTCGATTCTGCGTGTCATGGTTTTGGCGCTATCTGGGGCGTCACGATAACGCGGACTTTGCATTTCTTCAGTGTGCAGCCGCACAGTATGCTCGCACTGTCGCCAGCAGCAGAAACGCCTTACAGAATGTAACAAACCGCTCGCTGCGGTCTGTTTGCCGACAAACCGAACCCGTTCCAGTGAATTGTCCAGACACCCGGACGGATGCCATGCCGACGTCCGGCGACACGGTCACGTGTGCGTTATCTGCGAAAAAACATCGCCTGAGAAGGCGATCGGGGCGGTGACGGAAACCGGCTGGACATGCCGATGGACGAAGACATCACCGACCAAGTCGAGGCCGGGGCGGCACTGCGCACCCGCAAGGAGCGCTTGCGCTTACTGGTGGCGGCGACGGCGCGGATCGTCGATACAGACTAGGGCAAGTCAAGCCGGAACAACAGCGAACCGCGGTCCGGATAATCGTAGGCGACGGGCAGGTCAGCCTTGTCGATCTTCCTGAACCCCGCCCTTTCATAGAAAGCATGGGAGCGCGTTGCCACGGCCGGCGTATCGAGCACGATCGTCCGGATGCCTGCGCCGGACGCAAAGGCAAGCAGTTCGGCATAGAGCCGGATCGCCGGTCCCTCCGGCGTGCCACGATGGTCCGCCCGCACAAAGAACTTTTTCAGCACGGCCGTGATCGCGTCTTCACGTTGCAGCCCGATGGTACCGGCGACCTGCCCGCTTTCGTCCAGCGCCACCCAGAATCCGCCCCCCTGGTCGAGGTAGGAAGACTGGATGGCGAGGATATCGGGTTGCTCCTGCGCGGAGATGCCGACCCCGGCCTCGACGTTCTGGATATGCAGGATCAGGTCGATGACCTGCGCCTTGAGCTCCTCGCGGTAGGGGACAATACTGATCGACGTTTTGCTGTGCATGAATCGGCTTTCCGGGTGGTTGTCGTGACAGGCCAGGCCAATATACTCGACAGGGCAGTCCAGGTCACCTGCACCTACGGCTGGGGTTCCCCGTACATCGGGCCATCGAAGACGAACTTGCCGCCATGGTAGTTCGCCACCGCGTCGTCGGGCGACGGGTAGGTCCCCGATTCGGGCACTGCGCCGCGGAACTGTTCGGACGAATCCTTCGGGTGGAATCCCAGGTGGGCCGCCTTGCGGTTGTCCCACCATTGGCGCTGGTTGTTCGACGCACCGAACAGGATCGTGTGGCCCACGCGCGGTGTCAGCAACGACACGCGCAGTGCTTCGACCAGGTCGTCGTGGGACAGGTAGGTGCACATCATGCGCGGGTTGTCCACGCTGGGGAACGACGAACCGATGCGCAGGCACACGGTCTCGATGCCGGCGCGATCGAAGTAATAGCGTGCCAGCTGTTCGCCGAACACCTTGGACAGGCCGTAGAGGCTGTCCGGGCGCGGCGGGTCGTCGGCATCGATCACCTGCGTTTGCGGATAGAAGCCGATCGCGTGATTGGAGGAGGCGAACACGATACGCCGCACGCCGTGGCGGTGCGCCGCTTCATAGATGTTGTAGGTACCCTGGATGTTGGCGGACAGGATGTTCTCGAACGTGTTCTCGGTTGAGATACCGCCGAAGTGCAGCACCGCGTCCACGCCTTCCATCATCTTCAGCACGGCGGCCTTGTCGGCCAGGTCGCACCGGACGATCTCTTCCCCTTCGCCGGCTTGGCCCATGTCGCCCAGGTCGGACAGGCGCACGATCCACGCCCAGGGCGCGATGCGCTGTCGCAGCACCTTGCCAAGGCCGCCGGCCGCGCCGGTCAGCAACAGGCGATTGAAGGGTTTTTTCATTGTCATGCAGGGCTCCGTTCCTGGGAGGGTTGTTGAACACGCGGGTGACCAGCCACGCATGTCGTCCATGGCGTGGTGCCGGATGCCTCGCACACCTGACTGCCACAAAAAAACAGCTGTCCGGCGAATCGCCGGACAGCTGACAAGGAGGGAAAAGCAGGCAAGCGCTCAGGGCGCGGCGACCTTGTTGGCGGGCAGGTTGGCGTCCGCATTGGCTGCCGTGGCCGTGGCGGCATTGAGTGCCCCGGTTGCGGTGATCGTGTCGCGGGCGCGCAGTGCCTCGAGGAAGACGTTCTGCTCGTTGCCGGCCGAACTGGCAGTGCGCGCTACCAGTTTGCCGGTCAGGAAATCACCGGGTACCACCAGCGTCGATGCCGGCGCCGGGACGGTTCTGGCGAATTCGCCGACGCGGGCGATCGACCGGTTCAGCAGGTCCGGGCTGGACATCAGCCTGGCGAAGGCGGCGTTGCTCGTCAACGGGATCGGCGAATTGGTCGTTCCGGGTGTGACCGGCACGGCCGTCGTGCTGATCTGCGAGGAGATGTATTGCACCAGCAGTTCGGTCACCGGCGTGATGTTGAAGTTGCCGTTGCCCGTGGCGACCGACCGGAGCGTGAAATTGTCGGCCCTGAAGACCTGCAGCACGCAGGGTGCCGCGCCTGGATTGGCCACCGTGACCGAGAAGCTGCCGTCGGCGTTCGTCGTGGCGGTCCCCTGCCCGCGGGCGCAGGTCGCCAGGACGGCAGCGCCGCCGATCGCGCTTGTTTCCGTACCGGCCGCCACGGTGGCGGCCGTACCGGTGATGGTCAGCGTGCCCGACAGGTCGCCGGTATCGTAATCATCGCCGCCGCCGCAGCCGGCCAATACCGCGCCGACGAGCATCATGGTGGCGCCCAGCCGGGCGGGAGCAGCGACAGTTTTCAAAGTGGATTGCATGAATTTTCCTTGGTTTTCCTGTGAACCCGCAGCGCGGACCGGACTCAGAACTTGCCGCGCAGCGTCAACGTGAACGTCTTGCCGGCCAGGTTGGCGTTCTCGATCCGCGAGTGCTCGTCGCCATAGCGGCCTTCGAAGTGGCGCAGGAAGTCGTAGGTGCGCTCGTTGGTCAGGTTCGAACCATCGAGGCGCAGCTCGAGGGCGTCGCTGAACTTGTAGCTGACCGAAGCATCCAGGTAGCCGCGCTCGTTGAACCAGCGGTTGTAGCCCAGCGGATTGAGTGCCGGCGCGCCCTGGTTGGCGAACTCGGTCTTGTGGTTGTACGACGTGCGCAGCGCCAGCGGGCCCTGCTCGTAGTACAGCGTGAGCGCGTAGGTCGATTTCGGAATGATCGGCAGCTCGTAGACCGCGCCGTTGTACTGCGCCTTGAAGCCGGCCGCGTCGATGCGCGTATAACTGACGATCGAACCGAGGTTGTTGAATGGCGCGGGCAGGCGGCGATAAGCCTGCTGATAGGCGATCTCCAGACCCTTGACCTTGAATTCGTCGGCGTTGGCCCAGCGGCGCAGCTCGACCGGCGTGTTCGGATCCGCGGTCACGGTGCCCTGGATGTTGGAGGTCCACAGTTCCTTCGGCAAGCCCAGGCTGCTGAACGGCACGAACGTCGACTGTGACTGCGGCCGGTCCTTGATGTCCTTCTGGAACACCGACAGCGCCAGCACGCCGCCCTTTTCAAAGTACCATTCGAGGCCGGCGTCCAGGCTGCTCGACTGCTGCGGACGCAGGTCCGGGTTGTTGGCGTTGACGATCAGGTCGCCCGCGCCCGGCACGAAGAACGGCCGGGCGATCAGCGAAATCGAGCTGCGCGTCAGCGTCTTGCCCCACGATGCACGCCCCACCAGGTCGTCGGTCAAGTCGTACGCCAGCGACAGCGAAGGCAGCACATTGTGGTAGCTGCTCTTGGCCTGCTGCGGGTTGTACACGTTGGACGAATTGAGGCGGTAGTTGTCGACATCCATCGTGGTGCGCACATAGCGCACGCCGGCATTGGCGCGCAGGTCGCGGTCGAGGAACTTCGTCTCGAAATCGGACTGCACGAAGAAGGCGTCGATGGTTTCCTTGGCAACGAACGTGCCGCCAAAGTTCGGCGCCGCCGCGCGGTTGGCCGCCACGGCATTCAGGTTGCCATAGATGAAGTCCTTGCTGATGACCGCGTAGTCGGTCGGCACATTGTCGATCTTCACATTCTTCAGGTCGTTCGGCACCATGAAGCCCTGGGCATACGCCGCCTTCTCGGCCGCGGTGGATTCGCTGAACAGTTTTCCATTGGCCAGCCGCTGCGCGTTCAGCAGGTTCGTCGTGGTGAACTGGCGCGAATCCTTCGTGCTGACGGCGCGCGACAGGCCGGTCTTGAGCTTGGCCTCGACATTCCAGAAGCCGTAGTCGTACTCGGCCACCAGCTTGATGTTCTTCTGCTTGTCGGTCTCGGTGCGGTAGCCGCCGCTGTAGCCGAATACACGGTACAGGTTGGGATCGAGCAGGTTGCGGTCGGACGACAACTGCGGGAACATCGGGTCATCGGTCGTGTTGAAGGTGATCGTGTGCCGGTTGTCGAAGTTGCCATTGCCCGTTTCGCCATTGATGGACGCGTTGGTGCTCCAGGCCTCGCTGCGATTGGTGCCGAGCTGGCCGGTGAAACGCAATGCATCGGTCGCGCGCCACTTCGCGTTCAGCGTCACGTACTTGAATTCGGTCTCGGCGCGCGAGACGGCCGAGCCGGAAATCGCCTGCACATTGGCCAGGCTGCCCTGCAGGTTGTTTTTCTGGTCGACGGTGACGCCGCGCGGGATCAAGGCGTTCGCGCCCGTGCTGTCGCGGATCGGGAACGCGATCGAGTTGCTCTTGTTCTTGTCCTTCAGCTGCGATGCCAGGGTATCGAGACTGACATCCCAGTCACCCGACTTCCACTGCAGCGATGTATTGAAGCCCACGCGGTCACGCTCGGTCTCGCTGGTGCTGGAGCGAAAGAAGCGCGGCAGGATCGCATTGCGCAGGTCGGCCAGGCCAACGCCGCTGTAGTTGGCGCTGGGGTCGGTCAGGTTGTAGGTGTAGTTGAAGCTGCCCGGATCGAGCCGCTGATTGGTGCTGGCGTAGGTACCCGTCGACTGGAATCCGGCGTTGGCGTTCTTCGACCCGGAACGGGTCACGCCCACCAGCAAGCCCCAGTCACCCCAGGTATTGCTGTACAGGGCGAACATGCGCGGGCTGTTCAAGCCGCTGCGGGTGTTGCGCGCCACCGCGGCCGAATAGCGGAAGGTCTGTTTCTTGCTGTCGAACGGCCGTGGCGTCTGCATGTCGACGACGCCCGCCACGCCGCCCTCTTCCAGCTCGGCCAGCGGCGTCTTGTAGACGTCCGTCCGGCCGAACAGTTCGGACGCGAAAATGTCGTAGTTGAAGTCGCGCGTGGACTGGCCGATGCTGCCGCCCGATGTGGCGCGCACGGCGGCGCCGTTGAACGTCGTCACCGTGTACTCGGAACCCAGGCCGCGCATCTGGATGCGCTGCCCCTCGTTGGTGCCCGGGTCCTTGACCACTTCCACGCCCGGCAGGCGCACCAGCGCATCGGCGATGTTCTGCTCGGGGAATTTGCCGATGTCCTCGGCCACGATCGAATCGCGCGTGCCGATGGAAGCCCGCTTCAGGTTGATGGCGCGCTCGAGGCTGGAACGGAAGCCCGTCACCGTCACCTGCTGCACTTCGCCCGCGGCGACCGGCTCGGCGGGGGTGGTGGCCGCGGGTTCAACCGTACTGGTCGCCGTGGCTGTGGTCTCGGCCGTGTTGCCGGGCGCGCCGCTCTCCTGGGCCAGGGCGGGCTGGATGAAGCCCGCGCAGGCACTGGCGACGGCCAGGCTGATGAGCTTTCGATTATAGTTATTGGGCGACATGGTATCTCCTGTTATTGAGGCGCATGCATGCCGTGGCAGGCCACCCGAACAGCCGACGTGGCGGGCATGCGCCTCAGATTTCAATGTGTTCGAGCAAGTACCAGAAAGCAAGGCACGCAGCTGAAAGTGCAGGGAATTGTGGAGGACGCCGCGAGGGTCGCGCAATTGCGAAATCGCGCCTGTCATTCGCTTTTCTGCGAAAACCGCGATGCGGTGCCGGGACAGCCTGGCGTGGAACAGGCTCCCTTTGGGGCGGGACCGGGCCATCCGGCGCAGCACTGCCGGCGGGATTGTTTATGTTTCTGGCCGGCGTTCGGCGGCCGGGCGCTTGCGCCGGTAAATATCGCAATTGCATCGCGCCGCGCTAGCGTCCAGCATGGCGGCTTGCGCGTCCTCCGCCTGCCGGAGCCGCGCGCGCCGTCATTCGCTCATCCACTTATCCGCGTACCCGCCTCGATGCCCGTCAAACACACTATTCTCGCGGCCGCCGTTGCCGCCCTCCTGGCCTGCAATGCCGCCGCCCAGACCACTCCCGCCACCGAGCCGTGGATGAACCGCGCGCTGCCCGCGGAACAGCGCGCCGGACTCGCACTCGGCGCCATGACCCAGGAGGAAAAGCTCAAGCTGGTATTCGGCTACTTCGCGATCGATATCGCCGACAAGGGTTACCAGCGCCCGCAGGCATCGCGGCCGCAATCGGCCGGCTGGGTTCCCGGCGTGCCGCGGCTGGGGATTCCCGACCTGTTCGAGACCGACGCCGGCATCGGCGTGGCCAGCCAGCGCGGCCCCAAACCGCGCCAGCGCACCGCCCTGCCCTCGGGCCTGGCCACGGCCGCCACGTGGAACCCCGAACTGGCCTACCAGGGCGGCGCCATGATCGGCGCCGAGGCGCGCGCCTCGGGCTTCAACGTGATGCTCGCCGGCGGCATCAACCTGACGCGCGAGCCGCGCAACGGCCGCAACTTCGAGTACGCCGGCGAAGATCCCTGGCTGGCCGCCACGATGGTCAGCGCCCAGATCCGCGGCGTCCAGTCGAATCACGTGATCTCCACCATCAAGCACCTGTCGGCCAACGACCAGGAAACCTCGCGCATGGGTGTCAATGTGAAGATGAGCGACCGCGATGCGCGCCGCTCCGATCTGCTGGCCTTCCAGCTGGCAATCGAGCAATCGAATCCCGGCTCGGTGATGTGCGCCTACAACCGCTACAACGATTTCTACGCCTGCGAGAGCGACTACCTGATGAACCAGGTGCTCAAGCAGGACTGGCAATTCAAGGGCTTCGTCATGAGCGACTGGGGCGCCACGCATTCGACCATCCCGGCCGCCATGGCCGGCCTGGACCAGCAATCCGGCTGGCCGCTCGACAAGCACCAGTACTTCACCGCCGGCCTGCAGGAGGCGGTGGCCAATGGCCACGTGCCACAGGCGCGCCTGGACGACATGGTGCGCCGCATCCTGTGGGCGATGTTCGACAAGGGCGTGGTCGACCATCCGGTCGCCGAGGGCGGCCCCATCGACGCGCAACGCCATGAAGCGATCAGCCAGGCCGACGCCGAGCAGGGCATGGTGCTGCTCAAGAACGACGCCGCGCCGCAAGGCGGCAAGCTGTTGCCGCTTGCCCCGGGCCTGAAACGCATCGCCGTGATCGGCTCGCATGCCGACATCGGCGTGCTCTCGGGCGGCGGCTCGTCCCAGGTCTATCCGCGCGGCGAGCTGCCGCTGCCCGGCCTGGGGCCGAACGAATTTCCGGGGCCGCTCGTATGGTTCCCTTCGTCGCCGCTGAAGGCGCTCAAGGAGCGCCACCAGGCCACCTTCACGTTCGACGCCGGCCGCGACCCGGACAGCGCAGCCCGCGCCGCCGCCGGCGCCGACGTGGTGATCGTGTTCGCGAACCAGTGGACCGCCGAGTCGCTGGATGCGTCACTTGACCTGGCCGAGCGCCAGAACGACGTGATCGCCGCCGTGGCGCGTGCCAACCCGCGCACGGTGGTGGTGCTGGAAACGGGCGGCCCGGTACTGATGCCGTGGCTGGCGCAGGTGCCGGCCGTGCTGCAGGCCTGGTATCCCGGCACTTCCGGGGGCCCGGCGATCGCGCGCGTGCTGACCGGCGAAGTGGACGCGGCCGGCCGCCTGCCGCTGACCTTCCCCGCCTCGCTCGACCAGCTGCCCCATCCGCAACTGCCGGGCCAGGGCAAGGGCCCGGAAGACCGCTGGGATCTCACCTATCCGGAAGGTGCGGCGGTGGGCTACAAGTGGTATGACCTGAAAGACAGGAAGCCGCTGTTCCCGTTCGGCCATGGCCTGTCGTATGGCGAGGTCAAGCTGGAAGGCCTGGGCGCGCGCCTGGACGGCAAGACCCTGAAGGTGACGTTCCGGATGACCAATCATGGCCAGCGCGCGGCCAGCCAGGTGGGCCAGGTCTACGTGGCCGCCCCGCGCGGCCGCTGGGAAGCCCCGAAGCGGCTGGCCAACTTCGCCAAGGCGAGCCTGAAGCCAGGCGAGAGCCGCAGCTTCGAGCTCGCCGTCGACCCGCGCCTGCTGGCCGACTGGGATAGCCGCGGCAAGACGTGGAAGATCGCCGCCGGCAGCTACCAGGTCCTGCTGGCACGCTCGGCCGGCGACATCGTCGCCCGCGTGCCGGTCAAGCTGCGAGCCCGCACCATGGACCTGCATGGCCGCTGAAACAGATATTCCCGGATCGATCATGACTGCCGTTTGCCGTCGTACCGCACCGCGCTTGCCGGCTGCCGCCATGTGCCTGGTTTCGCTGATCGCACTTGGCGCCTGCGGCAAGCCGCACGCCGGGGCGGAACCCCGCTCCCCGGCGCGGGCTCCCACCCCAGCGGTCAGTCTGACTCGCATGCCATTCGGCGCATTGTCGAGCGGAGCGCCGGTCGAAGCGGTCGTGCTGACGAATCGCCACGGCCTGTCGGCAACCGTGATCACCTACGGCGCCACGCTGCAAAGCCTGCGTTTTCCCGACCGGAATGGACAGGTCGCCGACCTGGCGGTGGGCTATGACGACCTGGCCGGCTACGAGGCCACGCCGGGCTATACCAACGTGACCATCGGGCGCTTCGCCAACCGTATCGACGGTGCCGGCTTCGCCCTCGACGGCAAGACCTACAAGCTGTCGGCCAACGAAGGGACCAGCCTGCTGCACGGCGGGGCCGAAGGCTGGGACAAGCGCAACTGGGCCATCAAGGCAATCGACCGGGGCACCGGCAAGGCTGCGGTCACCTTCACCCTGACCTCGCCCGACGGCGACCAGGGATTTCCCGGCACGGTCACGGCCGACGTCACCTATGAGCTCAACGACGACAACGACCTCACCATCCGGTACCGCGCAACCACCGACAAGCCCACCGTCATCAACCTGACCCACCACGGCATGCTCAACCTGGGCGGCATCCCGGCCACGCACCTGGCCACGGATGCCGAACTGGCCATCGAATCCGACGCCATCCTGCCGATCGACGGGTCGCTGATTCCGCTGGCGCAGGCCATGCCGGTAGCCGGCACGCCTTTCGACTTCCGGCGCGCGGCCGCCGTGACCGGCCGGGTACGCATGGCGCACCCGCAACTCGCCATCGCCAACGGCGGCATCGACCACAACTACCTGCTGCGTGGCGGCCGGACCGCCACGCCTAAGCTGGCGGTGACGCTGGAAGACCGCCGCTCCGGGCGCGCCATGACGATCTCGACGACCGAGCCCGGCATGCAGGTCTACACAGGCAATTTCCTGGCCGGGAAGATCGCCGGCAAAGGCGGCCAGCACCTGGCCAAGTACCAGGCCATCACCTTCGAAGCGCAGGCCTATCCGGACAGTCCCAACCGGCCCGACTTCCCGGGCACGCGCCTCGATCCCAGCCAGGTCTACCGGCAAACCACGGTCCACCATTTCTATCACGTGAAGCAGGCAGGAACACCATGACGATTTCCAAGGCAAAGCCGCTCCCGGCGCCACCCGGCACCACGCGGCGTCATTTCCTCGGCGTGGCCGGCAAGGCGACCATGGCGGGCGCGCTGCCGGCAGGCCTGGCCGCGCCAATGGCGGCGCGTGCGGCCGCCGGACCGGCGCACGACGTGCGCCGCCTGGTCGGCCGTGGCGACATCATCGAGCGCGCGTACCGGCCGGAGGCCGCGGTCGGCCGCTACCAGGGCAACGGGCGCTTCGGCGGCGTGTACGCGAAACTGGGCCTGCATGCGCACCCGGACCAGCGCGACGACTACGACAGGCACGGCTTCACGCAGATCATGCACATGAAGCACTGGGGCCGTTTCTTCTTCCACTCGGCGGAGCGCAAGGCCGACACCAGCGCCGACTACCTGCTGCCGCTGGCGCGCATCCACTGGCAGGACCTGCCCGAGGGCGTGACCGACTACCTGCAGCACCAGTCATTCATGGATGGCACCGTCGTCACGCGCTTTCGCACGGCGGCGGGCAGCAGGGCCGGCGTGACCACGTGGTTCGATCCCGTGGCGCGCAATCTGAGCGCGATCGAACTGGACATGGACGGCCCGGCCATGCCGCTGGTACTGGCCGCCGTCACCCGCTTCGTGCCCTACGCGTATGGTTTCGCCGAGCCGACGACGCAAAGCTTCCGCGTCGTCCGCATGGGCGACCAGTGGCGCATCGACATCACCTGCGCGGCCAGCAAGCCGGCCGCCGTGTCGGCGCTGTATCTCAAGACCGACGCCGCCGTCGAAGCCCATCCGGATGGCCTGCTGATCCGGCCGCGCCGGGGGCGCAGCCAGCTGTTCATCTCGTATGGCGAGCCGGTGCCCGCCGATGCGCCAAGGCTGTCGCTGCGGCGTACGCGCGCGCACTGGCAGCGCACGTGGGAAACCTCGGCCATGCTGGACCTGCCGGACGAACGCGCGCAGCAGACATGGGTGCGTTCGCTGGCCTATATCCTGTCCACCTTCAACGACGACGGCTATGGCTTCACGCCGACCAACGGGTTTTCCGGCAATCTGTACATGTTCAACTATGCGCAAGACCTGTTCTATGTGCACCCGACCCTGCTGGCAAGCGGCAACGTGGCACCGGCCAAGGCCTGGATCGAGCGCTTCGCCGCCATGATCCCCGGCATGCGCGACTACGCGCGCCGCCTGTGGCCGGAAACCCGGGGCATCTACCCGCCATGGGAATTGCCGTTCGGCCCGGTCGAGGGCTACCACGACCCGTCGGTGCCGATCGTCTACTGCTACGAGCCGCACAATGCCGGCTACCTGTGCCGCATGGCACATGACACGGCACTGATGGTCGACGATCCCGCCTGGACCCGTGCACATGCGCTTCCCCTGATCGAGGAAACGGCCCGCTTCTTCCACAGCTTCTGCCGCAAGGAACCGGACGGCCGCTGGCACCTGTTCCTGTCGCCGTCCGTCGGCCAGGACGAAGCCGGCGGTCGCAACCAGAAGGATTACCTGTGCGCCCTGTACAGCGCCAGGTACAGCTTCCAGAAAGCCATCGAACACGGGCTCGATACCGACGGCAGGTACCGCCGCATCCTGCAGGACGGCCTGGCGTTCGATACGCTGTTGTCGGACAAGCAGTTCTACTATGCGTCGGCCGGCTCCGGGCCGAAGGACTACGGCACGCAGAAGCACCCGGTGCAGCTGAACGGACTGGCTTACCTGCCCACCGAGAGCAAGCCGCAGCGCCCGAACTGGCCGCCTACCGCCAGCGCTACAGCTCGACCGAGCGCGCAACCGAGCCCTACTTCCATGGCTGGACACTGGGGAATTCCTGCTGGCCGGCACCCACGCGGGCGATCCTGCGGGCTGGCGCCGCGACTGGGACAACGTGCGCCGTTCCGACTACACCGACCCGGCATGGGTGCAGATCTACGAAACCAGCGCGCGCCCGGCCTCGGCGTTCTATGTGACCACCAGCGGCCTGTTCGCCCAGAGCCTGGTGGAGAACCTGGTCAGCGATTACTGGGGCGAGCTGCGCATCGGTGCCTGCAACCCGTTCGCCGGGCCGGTGTCCTTCGCCAACGTGCGCAGCCGGCTGGGCGTGACCGTCAGCGGCACGCTGCGCGACGGCGCCGGCCAGGTCACCCTGCGTGCCTGGAAGGATTGCCGCCTGCTGTGCAATGGCACCCTGGTGACGCTGGCGAAAGGAGTGGCGCGCCAGATGGCGATCGTCGCGCCGCCGGCCGTGCACATCTGATCGCGGAACGCTTCCCGCCACGCCATGCCCGGCAGTTCGACATCGCCGGGCCCCAAGGAGACATCCAATGCATCGTCGCGATTTTCTCGGTAGTTCCGCCGCCCTGGCGGCCAGCATGCCCGCCTGCGCGGTAGCCGGTCCGGCCACCACGCCATCGCAGGCCCCGCCCGTCACGATCCTGCACGGCCGCAAGCCGGCCGCCGGCTGGCGCTTCGCGCTGAAGGACCTGCGCAAATACCTGGCGGCGGCCGGCGTGCCGGTAACGGCGCGCGTGCCGGCACCGGGCAGGCTGCCGGCCGGCGTCCTGGTCGTGCTCGTCGACGACGATGCGGCCATGGCCGCGCTGCGCGGCGCGTATCCGGCGCGCGCGGCACCGGCCGGCAGCGACGCGTTCTCGATCGTCACCCACGACCGGGCCGACGAACCGGGCAGCCCGGTCTACTTCCTGGCCGGCGCCGACCTCCTTGGCCGGCAGTTCTGCTGCTACGACTTCCTCGAACGCTACGCCGGCGTGCGCTTCCTGCATCCCGACTTCGAACATGTACCGCCATTTCGTGGCCCGCCGCAACCGATCGCCACGGCCGCCGCGCCGCCGGAGTTCCGCTACCGCGGCCTGTATCCGTGGAACTACAACTACGACCGGCGCGGCCTGTCCACCTTCTGCGACATCAATGCCCGCTTCGAAGCGCGCGACTGGGCGTGGTTCGAACGGCTGGGCGACTGGCTCGTGAAGAACCGGCAGAACACGCTGTTCTGGTTCGACGACGTGTTCAACGACGACGCCCTGTCGGCGCGTTTTCCGCAGGCTCTCCGGCGCTACTGGCGCGAGCGCGGGCTGCGCCAGGTGCTCGGGCTGGGCTGGGGTTCCAACGAAGGCCGCCCCCGCGGCGGCAAATGGGAAGCGCTCACCTGTGTCGATGCGCAGGGCAGGAGCATCGAGGAGGCCGACTGGCGCAAGACCCTGTGCCCGCGCGTGCCGGAGTATGCCCGGCTGGCCGCGAGCAATATCGCCGGCGTCGACTTCGCCGCTCCCGAGGCGATCGGCACCCTGATCGGCTACGGTGAAAACACCTGGGCGGCGCACCAGGCCAGCCGCTGCAGCCGCCACGCGGGCATCGCCGGCGACGTGCTGATCGAGCGCGACCTGCGCCAGGTCCGCGGACAGGTCGAAGCGCGCGGCGGCGCCAGGCTGCCGCTGGGCTTCGTGATCTCGACCCACGGGGCGAACGCCGACAGCCCCTTCGTCAGTGGCAGGGTGATCGATTTCCTGCCCCGCAACGGCCTGGTCAGCATCCATACCTACCAGCAGGATTCTTGGAACCACTTTGCCCCCGTCTACGAACGCATCCAGGCACGCAACGCCCGCGAGAAGACCGCCATCCGCGCCGTGCACATCGGCGAGGTGGCCTTCCTGTGCAATTACGACATTCCACTGTTCCGCCCGTCGATCCTGCGCCGCCGCGAGGTCGACCTGCGCAGCGTGCCGCGCGACGTCGCGATGGCGCACCTGGCCACGCTCAACACCACGCAATACCTGTACTGGCTGAAGTCGTACCAGATGATGCGCTGGCAGTGGCACAAGGATGACGCCCGCTGGAGCGAGGGCATCGTCGCGCTGGGCATGGACCTGTTCGGCCCCGTGCACGGCAAGGTCTTCGCCGAACTGTTCGGGCGCCTGACCGCGCTGGATTACCTGCAGCCGGCCAGCGCCATTCCTGACCTGCTGGGATCGCTGAAGGAGCCGGAAAAGATCCGCGCCTGGACCCGCTACAACCCGGCCACCCATTCGGACACGTGCGGCTTCTACCTGTGGGCCAAGGGCCATGCGCCCGCCCTGCTGGACGATGCCGCGCGCAATGCCGAGGCCTGCCTCGCGCTCGGCGAGCGCCTGAACGCGTCGGCCGGCGCGCTGTATCGCCGCCAGTTCCACGACACGCTGGCCCTGACCGCCCACTACCATGCGATCCGTATCCACTGGGGCAAGGCCGGCCACGCGCTGGCCGCCGTGCAAGCCGATGTTGCCGCGAACCGTGCCGCGCACATCGCTGCCGCGCTGGGCGAGCTGGCGAAGATGCGCGCCGCCCGCGCGGCCTTCGACGTCCACCTGGGCAAGCTGGTGAACACCGCCGCCGGCGACAGCGTCACGCGCGACTCGATCGCCGCCGATTTCGTGCGCAATCCGCCGCTCGAATTCATCGATGGCAAGATCGCCCTGCTGCGCGCGGCACAGGCGGCCGATGCCGCCCTGCCCGACCTGATGGCCTAGCTTTGCTGCCCAGAAGCCGGGCGGGCCCGATAGCCCATGTGCGCCGTCAGCCACGCCCAGGTGGCGTCGTCGTTGCGAACGGCGGGCGGTGCCGCCGGCGTCCTGGCTGGCTTGACCGGCTTGCCGCGCCAGCGCTCGGCCAGGCGGCGGTACACGTGGGCGGCCGGCTTCATGCGGTTGCTGGTGTCCAGCAGGCCCAGGTCGTACTCGAATGGATGGAATTCGTACTGGCGGCTGACATCGTGGCTGGCCCACCAGGTGAACCAGTTGACGCCCTCCTCCAGCGCCGCTTCCACGGCGACCTCCAGGTAGCGGGGGATATCCTTTTCCGGCATCTCGACATTGCACACGCCGAACTCCTGGATCCACACCGGCTTGGCCGGATCGCGCGCGTGGCTGCGCACCAGCGCCGCCATGGCGGCCGGCAGGTGGGTGTACGGCTTGTCGAGCGGGCCGCCCAGCTTGCCCGCGCCGGTCCAGAACGGCCAGCAGTGCAGCGCCACGATCGGCTGCGTCGCGATCAGCGCCTCGCGCGAGAACGTGTCTTCCTTGAACCAGGGGCTGTTGTCGACGCCGTTCACGTGCACCTTGCCCGGCGCCAGCGCATGCATTTCCTGGAATACGCGGCGCATCCATGCGTCGCCCTGCGCGATCTTGTCCGACCACTGCACGTTGATCTCGTTGCCGATGTCGAAGCCCATGAAGTTCGGGTGGTGCCGCATGCGCGCGGCCAGGGCCTGCAGGTACACCGATTGCGCCCGCGCCCACTGGAGCGAGGTATAGAACGGTTCCTTGTGATAGAACACGGGATCGAAGCGGAAGCCGCTCAGCCAGCCCGTGTAGATGGTCGGCATGACGTCCAGGTTTTCGGCGGCCGCGGCCTGCATCAGCTGGTCGAAGCGGTCCAGGTGGGCGGTGCTGACGGTCTTCGGGTTGGTCTGGAACCACGGCCACACCACCATCACGCGCAAGTGATCGATGCCCAGTTCGGCCATGCGCGCCATGTCCTCGCGGATGTCGGCGATCTTCCAGTCGTTGAAACTGAAATACCAGTTCTTCGACGGTACGTAGTTCAGCCCGAAGCGGTGATGCTGCAGGCTCGGCTTGTTGCCCCGGTAGCCGGGCGTGGGGGCGGCGAGTGCATCGGCGCCGCCGATGGCGCCGAGCGCGGCGGCGAGCGAACCGGTCTTGAGGAAGTCGCGGCGCGAGCCGCCATGGGGATCGTTCGGGTGCATGGTGTCCTGGTAGTTGAAGACAATGACAGCGGCCGGCTTGCAGCAGGCGGCAAAGTGTGGCACACGCCAGGACGATCAGACATTATGAAATCTGCGTGTCGATGCACGGATTTTGCAAAGCATCCGGCTGCCCGCGCTGGCGGAAGTCGCGCGGCGTGCAACCCAGTTCACGCGCGAACACGCCATACAGGTACTGCACCGAACTGTAGCCGCAGCGCGCGGCCACCTCGGCCAGGTCGCCATGGCCGTGCAGCAGCATCGCCTTGGCCGCGTCGAGCCGGCGCCGGAAGATGGCGTCGTGCAGCGAGTGTCCCAGCTCGCGCTGGAACTGGCGTTCCAGCCAGGAGCGCGACAGGCCGACATGGCGCGCCACCTGTTCGGCCTTGATGCCGTCCGTGGCGTGCAGGTCGATGAAATGCAGGGCGCGGGCCACCGCCTCGCCGTGCGCGCCTTCGCGCGGCGCGGCGCCGTTCATGCCCGAAGGCGGCAGCAGGATGTTGCGCACGCCCAGCCCCAGCCCCAGCATGTCCTGGTGCAGCAGCGAGGCGGCGGCGCGGCCGATGGCGTCGGTGGCGTGCATGACGGAGCTGATCGGCACGCGCGCCAGCGTGTGCACCAGCGGGTCGTTGTCGATGCCGACGATGCTGATGCTGCCCGCCAGCGCGCGGGGGCCGGCGGCGCAGGCCTGGAGCAGGTGGCGTGCGCGCGCGTCATTGACAGCCAGCACGGCCGCCGGCTTGGGCAGCAGGACCAGCCAGTCGACCAGTTCCTCGAGCTGCGACTCCCACGCCAGCACGCTCGGTTCATGGCCGTGGTAGACGGGTCCGACCGCGCCGTCGGCCGCGCACAGGCGGGCAAACGCCCGTTCGCGTTCCACCGCCCAGTGGCGGTTGTGCGCCGGCGGCAGGCTGTACATCGCGAGGTGCGGCGCGCCCTGCTCGACCAGGTAGCGGTAGGCCTTCTTCACCAGTGCCAGGTTGTCCGACCCGGCCATCGAGAACGGCCCGGGCGGCGTGTCGGCACTGGCGCTGCCGACCCCGACCACGCAGGCGCGCGCCGCGGCCAGCTTGTGCACGGCCTGCGGCTGGTCCATCTCGGCGATGATGCCTTCGATGCGCCACTGCGCCACCTGCTCGATCGAGCAGGACGACAGGTCGGCGGCGATCAGTTCCCAGTCCAGGCCATGGCGCGCCACGTGCGCCGCCACGCCGGCGGCCACGTCGCGGTAGTAGAAATTGCTGGCGGTGAACAGCAGGGCAATGCGTTTGCGTGCGTGGTTCATGACGGGTCTCCTGCGGTCATCGTAGGCGCAGCGGCGTGGGCGATGCAACAGGCGAGTAGATTTCATAAAGCGCCCGCGCAAGAAGCATAAAACCTGACCGCCGTGCGCTGGCTATCCTTTGCCGAAGGTCGGCCGCACTGCACCGCACTGCGCAGCGCCGCCCCGACCGCTGACAACGACATCAACGAGGGCACTGCCCCGGGAGACCCATGCATTCCATCATCGACACCGGTCCGGCGCCAGCGGACCAGGCCGGCACGCCCGCCGGCGACGCCCCGGTCAACCTGCGCGCCCTGATGCTGCTCGGCCTGGCCGGCGCGTTCGGCGGCATCATGTTCGGCTTCGACATCGCCATCATCACCGGTGCCGGCCCGTTCATCGAAAAGCAGTTCGGGCTGACCCACCTGCAACTGGGCTTCGCCTTCAGTTCACTGCTGTTCGGCTGCATGCTCGGCGCGGCCGCCGCCGGCGCGCTGGCCGACCGCCTGGGCCGGCGCGGCGTGATGCTGTGGGTGGCGCTGCTGTTCGGCGCGACCTGCGTGGCCAGCGGCGCGGCCACCGACTTCACCTGGTTCAACGTGGCGCGCTTCCTGGGCGGGCTGGCGGTCGGCGTGGTGTCGCTGGCGGCGCCGGTGTACATCTCGGAAGTGGCGCCGCCACGCCTGCGCGGGCGCATGGGCGCGCTGTACCAGATGGCCATCGTGACCGGCATCCTGGTGTCCTACCTGATCAATTACGCGCTGTGCGACGCCGGCCCGGATGCCTGGCGCCTGATGTTCTACACCGGCGCCCTGCCCTCGGCCATGCTGTTCGCCCTGATGCTGGCCTCGCCCGAAACGCCGCGCTACCTCGCCAGCCGCGGCCGTGATCACGAGGCCCTGCGGGTGCTGGCCCGGGTCAGCGGCGACGCCCACGCCCGGCGCGAGCTGGACGCCATCCGCGCTTCGCTGGCGCAGCAGGATGCCGGCTGGCGCGCGCTGGCGGCGCCGGCCAACCGCCGCCCGCTGCTGGTGGTGCTGGTACTGGCGATCCTGGTGCAGCAAACCGGCATCAACACGGTGATCGACTATTCGCCGATGATCTTCCGCTCGGCCGGTTTCACGCTGGACGCCGCGCTGTTTTCCACCTTCGTGGTCGGCCTGGCCAACTTCGTGTTCACGCTGCTGTCGTTCTGGACCATCGACCGGCTGGGCCGGCGCCCCCTCTACATCACCGGGTCGATCGGCATGGCGCTGACCCTCGCCGGGCTGGCCGTGGCCGCCTGGACCGGGCACTTCGAAGGCATGCTGGTGCTCGCCCTGGTCGTGCTCTACCTGTTCTTCTTCGCGGCGTGCATCGGCCCGGTGTTCTGGACCCTGCTGCCGGAACTGCTGCCCAACCATATCCGCAGCCGCGCCATGATCGTGCCGGTCCTGGCCCAGTGGGCCGCCAACGCGGTGGTGGTGCTGCTGTTCCCGGATGTGTTCAACCGGCTCGGCAGCGCCGCCACGTTCACCCTGCTGGCCGCCTTCTGCGCCACGCAGGGGCTGTTTGCCTGGTTCTTCGTGCCGGAAACCCGCAACCGCTCGCTGGAAGACATCGCCGCCGGCTGGAACAAGGCCCGCTGAATCGCTGGCCATGCGCTCCCGGGCGCACGGCTACCCCACATATTCAACCTGCATCCGAAAGGGATTGCCATGCCCAACTACGTCCTCGACCAGGACCAGAAAGCCGCCTACGACCGTGACGGCTATGTCCTGCTGCCCGCCTTCTTCAAACCCGCGGAGGTGCGGCTCCTGCGCGACAGCGCCCAGCAGGACCGGGTGCTCGACCAGGCTTCGTTCGGCCGTGCCGACGGCGAAGGCGGCGTCGTGCGCCTGTCCCTGTGGAACCACCCGACCGACACGATCTACGGCGCCATCGCCCGTTCGCGCTCGCTGGTCGACTCGATCGAGACGCTGCTGGGCGGCGAGATCTATCACTACCATTCGAAGATGATCATGAAGGACGCCCGGATCGGCGGCGCGTGGGCCTGGCACCAGGACTATGGCTACTGGTACCAGAACGGCGTGCTGTTCCCGCGCCTGTGCAGCGCGTTCATCGCCATCGACCCCTGCACCCGCGACAATGGCTGCCTGCAGGTGATCCGGCAATCGCACCTGCTCGGGCGGCTGGATCACCAGCAGACCGGCGACCAGGCCGGCATCGATCCCGAACGCATCGCCGCCATCACCGCGCGGCTGGACACCGTGCACGTGGAGATGGCCCCCGGCGACCTGCTGCTGTTCCATCCGAACACGCTGCACCGCTCCGACCAGAACCATTCGGACCAGCCGCGCTGGTCGATGATCTGCTGCTACAACGCGGCCGACAACGATCCATACAAGCCGTCCCACCACCCGAACTACACCCCGCTGCACAAGCTGGACGACGACCAGGTCCTGGCCATGGGACAGAAGCGCTTCGCCGACGATGACAAAGCGTTGATGGCGCCGGAGACCGACCGCTCGGTCAGCACCCTGGCGGGGCGCTGACCGTGGTGCCTCCACAGCACAGCCTGGTGCGCATGCTCAGCACCTGGACGCTCCGCGCGCTGCCCGCCTGGTCCAGGGCGCCGCTGCAAGACGATCCGCAGGCCACCGTCGCGGCCATCCTGCAGGCCGGCTATGCCGGGCTGCAGGTCGAAGCAGGCGATCCCCTGATGGATGCCGGCTTTCGCGCCGGCGCCGTGATGCACGCGGCCGGCCGGGTCATCGCGCCGGCCCAGGCGCACGAGCTGGTATCCCGGCACAAGGCGCTCGGCTTCGGCCTGACCACGATCCACCTGGGCACCGGTTTCGAGTCGGCGGCCGAAGGCCATGCGCTGGTCGAGGCGGTACTCGAGGCGGCCGCCGCGCAGCGCTACCCCGTCCACGTGGAAACGCACCGCGCCACCCTCACCCAGGACCCGCGCCGCACGCTGGACCTCGTGGAGCGCTATCCGGCGCTGCGCTTCAATGGCGATTTCTCGCACTGGTATGCCGGCTGCGAACTGCGCTACGGCGACTGGGAACGCAAGCTCGACCTGCTGCAGCCGGTGTTCGACCGGGTGCGCTACCTGCACGGCCGCATCGCCGACTGCGGGGCACTGCAGCCGGCCATCCTCGACGAGGGAGTGCCGCACGTGCGCGACTTCCGCGCGTTGTGGACACGCGCGATGGCGGGCTTCCGGGCCCATGCCGGTCCCGGCGAGTCGCTGTACTTCGCGCCCGAGCTGCTGCCGCACGCGTTCGAGGTGGAGGGGCGCATGGTGTACCCGGCCTATGCGCGCCAGCGGCGCGGCGTGGACGGCCGCACCGAGGACGACTGCGACCGCTGGCAGCAGGGGCTGCTGCTGGCCGACATCGCCGAGGACTGCTGGGAAGCGGCCGGCGGCGCGTGAGGGCATTCAGGCGAAGCGACACGCCCAGTGCCAGCAATCGGTATAGGAATCAGTTCATACCGGCGTTGCGATGACCTCCCGCAACCACTGATGGGCAGGATCCCGATGGGAACGCTCATGCCAGAGCATCACCATCTCGTACCCGGGAACATCCACAGGTGGCTCGATGACCTGCAGTGTCCGGGTATTGCGCACCAGGCGCGAGGGCAACATCGCCACGAGGTCGGTGCTGGCCAGGACGGACATCATCAACAGAAAGTGGGGAACGGAAAGGACCACCTTGCGCTGCAATCCGGCTTTGGCAAGCGCATCGTCAGTGACGCCATGGAAGCCGCCGCGGTCCGGCGACACCATTACGTGCTCCAGTTCGCAGAATTCCGCCAAGGTCAGTTGCGGACGCAAACGCGGATGCCCCACCCGGCCGGCAAGCACATAGCGCTCTGTGAAAAGTGACCGACGGCGCAGTCCGGGAGGGGAGTCTTCGACAGTATGGAAGGCAAGATCCACCTCCCCCTGTTCAGCTTGCTTCGCAAGGCGTGACGGTACCAGGTCCAGTACTGCAAGCCGGGTTCCCGGCGCCGCCGCCCGGATAGCGGTCATCGCGGGTAAAAGGATGGTCGATCCACTGGAGTCCGAAGCGGCGACGCGCCAGGTATGTTCGGACTCGGCCGGGTTGAACGGCCGCGCTGGCGTCACTGCGCGCTCCAGCGATTCCAGCGCTTCGCGCAATGGCTGGCGCAATGCCTCGGCTCTTGCGGTGGCCTGCATGCCGCGCGGACCGGGGAGCAGCAGCGGATCGCCAAAGATATCCCGGAGCTTGGCGAGGTGAACGCTGACGGAAGGCTGCGAATAGCTGAGGCGCCGCGCTGCCCGCGTGACATTCCGTTCAGCCAGCAGCACGTCGAGGGTGACGAGCAGGTTCAAGTCGAGGTTTCGCAAATTAACCATCTTAATAGCTCGTATGTTGACAATTCATTTCCAATATACCTGAATCGAACCTATCCTGCCCTTCCCTGCTTACGTTTAAAGAACAATCATGAACATCCTTCTCGTCCATGCGCATCCGGAATCCCGGTCCTTGAACGGTGCGCTGAAAGATTTCGCCGTACAGCGGCTGCAGAGCGCCGGACACTCGGTAAAAGTGTCGGATTTGTACGAAATGAATTGGAAAGCGGCTGTCGATGCTGCGGACACCACCCAACGGCTGTCGACGACCCGGTTCGATGTCGCCTTCGAATCGAAGCACGCTTTTGAAAACGGCTTCCAGAGTGAAGACATCGGCCGCGAGCAGGAAAAGCTGTTGTGGGCCGACGCGGTGATTCTTCAGTTCCCGCTATGGTGGTACTCCATGCCGGCGATTCTGAAAGGCTGGATCGAGCGGGTTTATGCGTTCGGCTTCGCGTATGGCGTTGGGGAGCATTCCGACACCCATTGGGGGGATCGCTTTGGCGAGGGCACATTGGCCGGAAAGCGAGCCATGCTGATGGTGACGGCAGGTGGCTGGGAATCGCATTACGGTCCGCGTGGCATCAATGGTCCGATCGATGACATCCTCTACCCGATCCAGCATGGCATCCTGTTCTATCCGGGCTTCGACGTGATGCCGCCGTTCGTGGTGTATCGAGCCGGCAGCACGGATGAGAGCAGGTTTGCCCGCATCCGCGACGAACTCGGACAACGACTCGATACGCTCTTCAGCGCGGATCCCATCGCGTTTCGTCCTCAGAACAAGGGCGATTACGACATTCCGGCGCTTACCTTGCGGAGCGACATACTCCCCGGGCAAACCGGCCTTTCCGTCCACGTCTCGGATCGCAAGAGCGAGAGTCGTCATTTGACTGAATAGCATGACGTTGGCCAGTTAAAAAACCGCGCTTGTCCCATCCTCGAGGAGAGATTACTGATGAGTATCACATCAAACAAACATGTCGTAGAACGCTTCCTCAGCCACTTTGAAACTGCTGGAGCAAACGAGCTTCTTGCCATGCTGACGGATGACGCGACCTGGTGGGTCAACGGAAAACCGCACCTGTTTGCGTTTTCCGGATCAAAAACGAAAGCTGAAATGCGGCCCGTTCTTCACGATCTCTTTGCTTTTTTTGATGGTGGATTAAAAATGCAGTTGAACAGCTCGATTGGAGAGGGCGATACTGTCGCCGCAGAAGCGCGTTCGCTTGGAAAAACGAAAAGTGGAAAACGCTACGAGAACGAGTATCACATCCTGTTTCGGCTTCGTGACGGGAAGATCGCGGAAGTCCGGGAGTACACCGACCCGATGCATGCGGTGGAAGTCATGACGGCATAATATTTTTTTGTTTGCCGCATTGGTAATGCGTGTCATGCAGCAAGCTCCAGCTGTGGGCAAGATCTGGTTGCCCGTGGTATCGGCAGCGAGTTTTCGAAATCGCTTTCGAGACCTGCGCGTTGGGCAAGTATGTTCGGACACAACGATAGGTTGCATTGCCAGATGCCGTTCGTGGACAGCGCGATCCAGACGAGGTCCGTCGAAGCTGATCCGGTCGGGCCGCCAGTTCAGCGACCCGGCCCGCGCGAGTGCGACGGCGGTGGGAAAGCGCTGCCCCACTTTCCTGGCTTGTCGCTCATGGTGAACTTGAGTGTCGCGCCGCCAACCAGGTCGGCATGGCGGATCCAGGGCTGCGTCCAGGCACGCCCATTGACCGTGAGCGCGGCGATGTACTTGTTCGCCACGCTGGCGGCTGGCGCCTCCAGCGTGACGCGCTTTCCATCGGCCAGATGGATCTGCGCGCGGGTGAATACCGGGCTGCCGATGTAATACCAGTCCTGGCCGGCGTTCGGGTACAAGCCCAGCATCGCCCACACCAGCCAGGCCGAGGTGGTGCCGCTGTCGTCATTGCCCGGCAGGCCCGCGGGCGTCGCGCTGAAATGGCGCAGCGCGTGGCGTGAATAGTGCTGGGTCAGATCGGGACGGCCCGCATGGCTGAACAAGAAGGTCTGCAGCATCCCGGGCTCGTTGTAGGCCTCGTAGTGCCGGTCCACCGCCGTGCGGAGCCGTTCCACGAAGCGCTCGTTGCCGAAGTTCAGAGTGATCAAGCCCTGCACATCGTGCGGCACATGCCAGCTCCAGGTCCATGCGCTGCCCTCGTAGTACTGCTCTCCGGTGCCGTACCACAGACCAGCGCCGCTGCCGTGGGCGTTGGCGACCGGATCGAAGGGCGCAAGCCAGCTGCCGTCCTTGCGCTTGCCGCGCATGAAGCGGGTCTCTCCATCCCACACATTGCGATACCAGAGCACGCGCCTTTCCAGTTCCGCGACATCTTCGGTGCTGCCGAACCGGCGCGCCAGGGTCAGTACCGCGTGGTCATTGTGCGCGTACTCCAGGGTACGCGATACGGCCTGGATGGCTTTGTAGGTACTGCTGGCGTCGACTGGCACGTAGCCGTGTTTCCGGTAATCGTCCAGCCGGAAGCGCCCCTTGTCGGGACGGCCGTCGATCGCCGGATCGTCGTCCACGAAAGCGTTCTTGCGGATCGCCGCGTAGGCGTCGCGCCAGTCAATACCCGGCAGCTTCTTCACGAATGCGTCGGCCACCACGACATCGGCGCTCGAGCCGTTCTGCACATGCTCATAGTGATGGGCGCTATGGGCGTCGCCGGTCCAGCCGTCGTGCTTGTAATAGTTGATCAGGGTGTTGACGATGCCGGCCTGGACGGTCGGCTGGATCAGTGTCAGCAGCGGATTGACGGTGCGGAACGTATCCCACAGGCAGAGCATATTTTCATAATAGGTCGCAGTGCCATAGCGGGCCGGGGCTTCGCCGGTCCAGTCGTTGGGCGTCATGTGGATACGGTACATGGCCGAGTGAAACTGGGTGCGCTGGTCCCGGGTACCGCCTTCCACCGTGATCTTGCCCAGCACCTCGCCCCAGGCGGCGCGTGCGTCCATCCTGGCGCGCTCGAAAGCAACGTCGTGCGTTTCCTGCTCCAGGTAAGCGTGGGCCTGCTCCAGGCCCGTATAAGACAGGGCCACACGCGCTCCCACCACGCTCGCCTCGGTCTCGGCAAAGCGCAGCCAGGCGCCGATCCGCTCGCCCTCGAGATGCGCCACGCGCACTTGTGGTGACGCGCCTGCCGTCCAGGCGCCAAAGTCGGCGAAAGCCTGGTCGAACCTGGCCACGAAATGGATTTTGTAGCGGCGCGCGCTGCTGCGTCCGCCCTGGTAAGTCATGTGTCCGCTGACTTCGCGCCTTGCCGGGTCGATGCGTACCTCGCCCTTGACCGGCCTGGCCGAGTTCCATGAGGGCTTCCCG
Organism: Pseudoduganella lutea; assembly: GCF_004209755.1. NCBI lineage: Bacteria > Pseudomonadati > Pseudomonadota > Betaproteobacteria > Burkholderiales > Oxalobacteraceae > Pseudoduganella > Pseudoduganella lutea. Next base: position 427,901 of record NZ_CP035913.1, read on the forward strand.
GCGCCGTACAGCACATGGCCGATGTCGAGCGCCACGCTCCGGGCGGCGCCGGCCGGGAAGGTATGGCGGTGCAGCGCCACGTGCCGGGTGGCGGTCAGTTCAACCCTGACCCCGGACGGTTGCAGCGTTACGGCGTAATAGCCGGGCGTGGCGACCTCGTCCGATTTGCCAGCAGCGGCCAGGCGTGCCGGATCGATGAACGCGCCAGCCACCGGCATGAGCGAAAGGTGGCCATACAGCGGGCCGCCCATGCCCGAGATATGCTGCTGCGAGAAGCCGGTGATCGGCTTGTCATGCTTGTAGCCCGACGCGCCGCTGCCAGGACCGGTGTCCGGGCCGGGCTGGAGGAAGCCGAACGGCAGTGTCGCTCCGGCAAATACATTGCCTTCGCCAAGCGTGCCAATGAAGGGGTCGACCTGATCGACCGGCTCCTTGGCGGCCGCGTCATACGTCAGGAGGCAATACAGCAGCGCGGCGCGAATGCTCGGGCGCAGGGTCATGATGGGTCCAGTCGCAAAGGCCAGGGCAGCCGATCGTAGCGCCACTCGGCATTGGCCTGAATTGCGAAATTTGTGACCCCGCTTTCGATATCTCGGCCCAGGTGAGCTGCCCGACGTTTGCCTGGCTGCGCCCGGATCACCGTCTTCATATCGTCGTGCCGGATGCTCTTCGGGATGCCCGCCGAGCACCGCGAAGGCGCGGTCATGCCACCCAGTCAGCGTTGCACCTTCGTGTGGCCGACGAACTTCGCATGGCACGGCTGTGGACGCGCCTGCACATCTCCAAGAGCAAAATATTGCCGCCTCCATACAGCAATTTTCATACGGAACTTTGTTACAAAGTAACCAACAAAGCTCTTTGACAGTCGGTAATTGCCTGTCGAGAATAGGCCTGTATCTCTTAATAAATTCTTAAGACTGGTACCATACCCAACGTACCAGACTGGCTCCGTCCATCCCACGGTGGCGCAGCGATACGGGTTTTCCGACACACAAGGACTACCATGAAGAAGACTTTGACGATGTTGCTGCTCGCCGCGCTCCAGGTTACCGCAGTGGCCGCGCCCGATTCGACTGTCACGTTCGGCCAGGGAGCAGAAGGCTGGCAAGGCTTGCAGCCGATGGACGGCAATGGCGGCACGAGCATCGACACGTCGCTGGGCAACGGGGCCCCGGCCCTGCACACGCAGATCGAGCACTTCGGCGCCACGTGGAGCACGACGACCAACACAAATTTTGTCCGCGACTATACGCAGATGCAGGGTGTCACCTTCGGCATCGACGTGCTGGCCAACAGCGTCTGGTTCTTCAACCGCGAAGTCACGCGCGACCTGGTCATCGAATTGCGCGACTACGACAACCAGGCCAACGGCTTGCCCTACACGAGCGTCTGGACCAAGGTGGGCACGCTGGACGCCAGCAAGGCGGGCTGGCAGCATCTGTCCGTGACGATTGCCGACACGTCTGCGCTGGGCCTCCCCGCCGGCTGGGGCGGCTACGGTAACGAGGATGCGCAAGGCAACCCGTACCTGCCGTCCGACCGCACCTTTGCCAGCGTGCTGGCAGGCGTGGACGAAGTAGCCTTCACCACCTTCGTGCCGGGCTTTGCCTTCGGTTTCACCTACTTCGACGTGGCTGTCGACAATATCAGCATCAGCCCCGTGCCCGAACCGGCGCAAGGAGGCATGCTGCTGGCCGGCCTGGCCGCCATGGCCGCGCTGGCACGTCGCCGCGCCCGCCGTTGAGCGATCGGGGCTGACACGGTTGCTGCGTTGCCCGAATAAGCAAGGCGGCCTTTGCGTCACCGCAGCAGCCGTAATGCCCCTGCCGCTCACCTCGTCCGACGAACCTCACGCCTGTGCCCTGCTAAACGGTTCGCCAAGTCACGCTGGTTGAATGCGCTGGCCGTGCAGCAGGAAAGCCCGCCTCGTCGCGATCGCTTCAATTTTCTGGCGTCGACTCGAGGCTGGCCAGGAGCGTAATTTGTTTGCCGAATGATCCACTTGAAGCTGGTGACCCCAGCATTGTTCCATTCAATCCAAGGCACGAAACATGATGACATCAGCTCGTTTTGCTCTTGCGGCAACTGCTTTCGTTGGCAGCTTGACCGCCCCACTCGCTCACGCGGCAGGCAATCTTTGGGATCTCGGTTATGGCATTACGGTTTCAGGTTCATCGGCGAACGGCAGCGTGATCGGCGCTTATAGCGAAAACGGGGCCTATTACATGTGGACCGCTGCCACCGGCGTTACTTCCATTGGCGGGGCATGGCAAGGTGGCATGGCTGGTGTGTCGGCTGACGGTTCGCGCATCTCCGGCTCGGCCTACGGAAGCGATGGCCTGAGCTATGCGGGATACTACTCGGTCGGCACCGGCCAGTGGACAACACTGGGCGGCATTGGCGGCATCTCGGGGACGTCGGCCAGCGCAAGCTGGGGTATATCCGGTGATGGAAACACTGTGGTTGGCCTGGGATGGGTTGACGGTGGCACTGCTCATGCCACCGCGTCCACTGCCGGCGGCGTCAGCGACCTCGGCTCTCTCGGAGGCTCCTCGCGTGCCAATGGCGTGTCCCATGACGGCAGCGTCATCGCTGGCTGGGTCGAGCAACCGAACGGGCAATGGACCGGTGCCTACTGGAAGGACGGCACGCTGCATGACATGGTCGATGGACAGGGCAATGCTTTACAGGAGGCGGGTGCGGTATCGGGGGACGGCCGCTGGATTGTCGGGACCGGTAACTTCGGCCAGGCCTGGCGATACAACACTGTCACTGAGCAGACAGAGTGGCTCGGCGACCTGGACGCGGCGGGTGACTTTCAGGGGGCAACCGGAATTTCGGCCGATGGCCAGATCATTGTCGGCTACGACCGGGGCTTCGGCCCCGCTGCCGCCGGCCAAGGCACCATCTGGATCGAAGGTCAGGGCATGCTCGACTTCACCGATTACATCACCAGTCACGGGGTAGACCTTGGCGGTCGTACGCTGGCATTGCCTCTCGGCGTTTCAGCCGACGGAAAAACCTTTTACGGCATGGATAGTGATGGTAGCGGCTTCGTCGTTACGCTGTCACCGGTCCCCGAGCCGGCCACTTATGCCATGTTGGCTTTCGGACTGGGAGTACTGATCGCACGCCGACGCATACAGCCTGGTAAAAAATAGGAGAGCGATCCGCGTGCATGGGACCACCGCCGGCCAGGTCGGCCGGCGCGGATGCCGCAGATGCAGGGAGTCATACGCGTCTCCATGGGTCCGCATGCCACGCACCGTCGGCGGATGCCCGGGGTGGCCGGCGTGCTCAAGCACGATAGCGCCGTGCCGCTACCTCGCGCAGCGCCTCGAGCATGGCTTTCGCGCCTGGCGAGAGCCGGTGACCGCGGCGCGTGATGAGGCCGTAGATACCCTTGCCGATGCCCAGGTCGAACGGCGCGACCACCATGCTGCCGTTGTCGAGATAGGGCTGCATCAGTTCGCGCGGCAGCGCGACCACCATGTCGCTGCCTGCCACCAGATTGGCGATCAGGGGCAGTGCCGTGGATTCCACCGTGTCGGCGGGCGGTTCCAGCCCTTTCGACAGGAACAGCGTGGCCAGGCGCTTGCGCAGGATGCTGCCGGCCGGCGGCAGGATCCAGCTCTGGCGCGCCAGCTCGGCCAGCTCACGGAGCAGCCTCGATGCCGCGGGCTGCGTGAGATTGGCAGCGTGCGCCGCGCCCATGATCGAGCCGTGCTTTCCCAATGCCACCAGCAGGACCAGGTGACGCATTTTCAGATGCGCGCGGACCAGGCGTTGCGACCCTGGGTCCGTCATTGCCTCGCCTTGCGGTGATGCGGCGCTGATGTGCGCTTGCGTGCGCGCCCTTGCCGTTTCAAGCCGGTCCCGGCTGTTCATCCCAGGTCGGACCAGCCGTGCGCGGCCGACCGTCCTGCCACGCCATCCGGTCGATGCACATGCGCCGTGCCGTGCGCGCCACATCCCAGGCGTGATACACGATCCAGGTCTGTGTGCCGTCCGGCGACAGCGTGAAGGAGTTGTGGCCGGGGCCGATCACCCGGCCGGGTGCGGTGCGGATCAGCAGCGCGCCGCCGCCCTCGTCCGGCCGTGTAAACGGGCCGAGCGGATGGTCGGCCACCACGTAGCTGACCCCGTAGTTCTCGCGTTCCCACGCGCCGCCGCTGTAGAACAGGTAATAGCGGCCCGCGTGCCTCTGCACTGCCGGGCCTTCGACCGTGTGCCAGTCGTACACCTTGCCGTACATGCTGCGCTGCTTGAGGAACAGATGCCAGTCGGCATGCGGACGGACCGCAAGGCGCGGCTCGCCCGCCAGGGTCAGCATGTCGAGCATGCGGTCGACCACGATGCCGGTGCCGACCCGGTGGTCGCCCTCGAGCTCGAGGAAATCGACCGAATAGTACAGGTACCACTGGCCGTCCTGGTCGCGGAACGGATGGGCGTCGATGGAGAACGGCTGGTCCGGCACCAGCTTGCGGCCGGTATCGAGGAACGGCCCTTCGGGCCTGTCGCTGACGGCCACGCGCAATTGGTGGTCGCAGCCGTCAATGCCTTGCGCCGAGTAGTACATGTAGAAGCGGCCTTCATTGAAGGCCACTTCGGGCGCCCAGAAGTCGTTTCCGCCAGGCGCGACCAGCGCGTGGCCGAGCGGCTCCCAGCCGATCAGGTCCGGCGAGCGCAGCACAGGGAAGCATTTGCCGTCCGCTGCGGCGGGTGCGGTGCCGTAGGCATAGTAGTGGCCTTCGTGGCGCAGCACGAACGGGTCGGCCATGGTGTCGTGGTAGACGGGATTGGTGTAGGTTCCTGGCATAGGTTGGGGAGTGGGCAGGGAATGGGCAGGGTTTGACGCGCGGGCCTGCCGTGGGCCTCGACGGTCCATGGCAGGCATGCACACTGGATGATGGCGCGATACGATGACGAGAGGCATGCGGCTGACCGCCGCATGCCTTGCCTTACATCTTGAAGCGCAGGCTGACGCCGTACACCGTGGGCGAGTAGCGGATGTCGCGCGGACGGCGCGGATCGCCCACGTAGCTCTCGTACTTTTCCTTGGTCAGGTTGATGGCGTCGAACTGCAAGGTGAGATTCCTGGTCAGCTCGTAGCCCAGGCTCAGGTCCACATAGGTCGAGTCGGCAACGATGCGGTCCTGGTCGAAGCGTGGCTCGGCGATCTGCTCGACGTACTTGCCGCGATGCGTGGCGGCCAGCCTGCCGGTCAGGCCGTGGCCTTCGTAAAGCAGTGCCAGGTTATAGCTTTTCCTGGCCACGTCGATCAGTTCGGAGCGCTTGAAGACGCCGCTGCCGAACGTGGTCTCGGTCTCGTTCTTGCCGTCGATCCACGTATAGTTAAACTGCGCGCCGAAGTTGCTCCATGGGCCTGGCAGGAAGTCAAAGAACTTCTGGATGCCGAACTCCGCGCCCTTGAGCGAGCCCTTGCCGGAGTTGCGAGGCCGGGTGACGCGGTAGTTCTGGCCGTCGATCGTCTCGGCCACTTCGAAGTTCTGCAGGTAGCCGTCGATATCGCGGTGGAACAGCGCCACCTGGGCAAAGCCGTTTTTCTCGAAGTAGTACTCGAGCGTCGCGTCGGTGTTGACCGACTTGGTCGGCTCCAGGTTCGGATTACCCGCCGAGCCGGTACCAGGCGCATTGACGGTCGGCGGAATCAGCGACAGCGCGGGATTGAGGCGCTGGAATTCCGGCCGGGTGATCATCTTGCCCACGCTCAGGTGCGACTGCAGCTTGTCGGTCCAGCCGACCACCGCCGACAGGTTCGGCAGTACATTGGTCTCCGAGGTCGACAGGTCGATGTCGGACACCACGTTGCCGACCCGGCTCTTGCCCTTGAGGTCCCGGTTGACGCGCACGACCCGCGCGCCGGCCTGGCCGCTGACGTCGATGCCCATCACGGTGGCCTGCCAGCGTCCGTTCAGGTACAGCGTGCCGGTGGTCTCGCGCTGGTCGAACAGGCGGTTCGGGTCTTCCGCCACCCGCCCTGCCGGAGCGCCGTAGAACGCGCGCACCTTGTCGGCCTGGCCGATCAGGTATTCCCGCGATGGGGTGACGAAGGGACCGCCCAGGCGGTCGACGCCGCCCACCAGTTTCTCGAATCCGGGCCCGAATGCCTCGACCGGATTCGGACGCACGGCAGTCTGGACGTCGTAGTGGGCCTCGCCGCCGTGGAACGTCACATCGCGCCGGGACAGGCGCACCCCCATGTCGAGGGCGGACAGGATGCCGGCGTTCAGGCGGTAGGTGGCGTCGGTGCGCCACTGGGCCTGCTCCCCCTTCGAGACGGCGAAGTTCTCCACCATCCCGCGCATCACGAACTGGCGTGGATCGGTCAGCGGCGCATTGCTGGTCGGCGTGGTGATGGCATTGAAACCGCCATGGCCATCGGCGCCGTAGGTGTACACGCTGGAGCTTGCGCCGGGAATCGCCTGGTCGACGATCAGGCGTTCATCGGTGAACCTGGAGCGCGAGAAGGCGGCGTTGGACACCACTTTCCATGGGCCGTCCTTGTATTCCAGGGCAAAGCTCAGGTAGTGGCCCTTGGTGCGTTCCTGCACGCCCCAGGTGCTGGTGGCGGTGAACGGATCCCAGTCGTACGGCCCGCCGAAGCTGGCGGCCGGTGCGGTGGCCGAGGTGATCGGGCAGATCGCGCCATCCCGGGTGCCGCACCAGGCATCGTCTTTCGGCAGTACCACGTTGGTCAGCCTGGGCGCCCAGCCGACGATCGAGAAGATGTAGTCGACCTCGTGCTCGCCACGATAGCCCATGCCCAGGTACTGGGTGGTGAATTCAAGCCTGGGATTGATCTTCCACTGGAAGGCACCGTGCAGGCTGGAGCGCGAACGTTCGCCGTTGTTGTAGATCCCGCCGATGTGCGGCAGGTTGCCGAGCCGGTCGCCGGCCTTGAGCGGCGCGACCGGCTGGTCGTCGTTCAGGCGCACCGCGGTGCCGTCCGGGCTGACCGAGAACAGGCGGTCGACGCGGTCGTTCCACTGTACCGGATAGGTCCAGTTCTGGCGGTTCCACGAGGCGTCCAGCACCACGCCCATTTCGCCCATGCCGCTGTTCCAGCGCTTGCTGTACAACACGCTGCCGCCCGGATCGGTCTTGTCCCTGGCATTGCTGCTGCCATTGGTGGACGAACGGCGCCCTTCGACGTGGCCGGTCAGGGTGTCCTGCTTGAAGTCGAACGGGGCGCGCAGGCGCACGTTGACCCCGCCGGCGATGCCGCCCTCGAGCTGGTTGGCGCTGGCCGATTTGTACACGTCGAGCCCGCCGATCGAGGAAATCGGCAAGTCCTGGTAGGACAGGCGGCGCCCGGTGCCCGTGAAGATCTCGTTGCCGTCGAATGTGGTGGAGACGTCGGGAAGGCCGCGGATGATGACACTGTTGGTCTCGCCCCTGTCGCGCCCCACCTGCACGCCGGCGATGCGCTGCAGCGCGTCACCGGCCGCGCGGTCGGGGAACTTGCCGATGTCGTCGGCGTTGATCGAGTCGACCACCTGCGCCGCCAGGCGCTTGATCTGCTCGGCCGAACGGATACTCTGGCGCAGGCCGGTGACCTGCACCGTCTGGACCGGTGCGGCGGTCGGTTCATCGGGGCTTGCAGCGGCGCCTGCCGCCGGACTCGCGGGCGCGCCAGGGGCAGCGGCGCTGGTGCCGGATTCTTGCGCAAAAGATGGCGCGGCGTAAGCGGTCAACAACATGATGGCCGCGCATACCGGCCGGAGAGTGAATACGGTCATGCGTGCGTCTCCTGATTTTATTAGTCGACGACCACGGACTTCCGCCCGCGATCGCAAAGTCCATGCTTGAGGACGACTAATACTATCGAAGATTATTACTAATAACAATTACCAATTTTCGTGACCGTGTTGGAAATACGACAAGCCGGTCCTTCAGGCGGCCGGCGGGGCCACCGAGTCTCGTGGCACCAGCGGGCATTCCATCTTGATGGCGACGCGCCGCAACGGCGCCTCGGCGCGCGCCTCGGCGATCAGGGTTTCGGCCGCCCAGCGCCCCATTTCGTAGTTGGGCAACAGCACCGTCGACAGGGGTGGATGGGTATAGCGCGCGATGTCCTGGTCGTCGTAGCCGACCACCGACAGCTGGTCAGGTATTGCCAGCTTCAGTTCGCGGGCGGCGTCGATCGCGCCCAGCGCCATCAGGTCGTTGGCGCAGAACAGCGCGGTGGGACGCCCGGGCCTGGACAGCAGGTCGCGCGCGTGCTCGAAACCGCTGCCGACCTGCCAGTCGCCCTGGCGCACCAGCGCCGGATCGAACGGGATATCACAGGTCGACAGTGCCTGGCGGTAGCCCTTCAGGCGCTCGCCCGATGCTTCGATCCAGCCCTCGCCCGTGATCATGCCGATGCGGCGATGGCCCGCTTCGATCAGGTGCATGGTGGCCGCGAAGCCGCCCAGCATTTCGCTGGGCACGACGGAGGAATGGGTGCGCCCTTTGGTGTGGCAGTTGAGCAGGACGGTCGGCACCTGCGCCAGGGCCGCGGGCACCGTGGTGGCGCGGGTAAAGATGGTGGAATAGATCACCCCCAGCAACGCCGGGTTGTCCAGCATCTGCGCCAGCACTGCGCTTTCCAGGTCGGGATTGCTGCGGGTGGCGAAAACGGCCACCAGGCAGTCCTGCTCCCAGGCGTAATCCTTGGCGCCGTCGATGGTCTGCATGGTGTGCGGACTGGTGGACAGTTCGTCGGTCAGGTACAGGATCAGGTTGCGCTGCTGGCGCGCCGGGCCGCGCACATGGCGGTCGATCGGGTAGCCGATCTCGCGCGCGACCCTGAGGACTGTCTCGCGCGTGCGCGCAGAGACCTGGGTGCCGCGCACATCGTTGAGCACCAGCGACACGGTCGACTGGGAGACCCCGGCCAGCTTGGCGATATCGGTCATGGTGGGACGGCGGGAGCGGGTCGGTTCGGTCATCGTTGTTATTTATTCACTTACCAGAGATATATCAGTATACCGGAGCGATGAAGCGGAAAAAAACTATATCGATTTATTACTAATAATAGTGATAGAATTCGTCCAATAAGAAAATATTGCCTACAACAAAGGAGACCCCATGGCACGCCTCACCGCCAGCCAGCTGGACCAGCACGCCGCCGATGTCCGGCGCGACGGCATCACCATCCTGCGCGAGCATTTCGATCCGGCCATGCTGCGTGCCTGGGCCGCGGCCTTCACGCCGCTGCTCGACGCCCACCTGGCCCGAACCCAGGATTCCAACCGCGGCGCGGCGCGCCACTACATCACCCTGCCCCTGGCCGGCATCTTCGCCGATCCGGCAGTGTTCGCCGATGCCGACATCCTCGGCATCGTCGACCGCCTGGTCGGCCCCGAGCCGGTGCTGTGTCAGCTCGCCACCGACACGCCGATGCGCGGCTCGGATTACCAGCCGCTGCACCGCGACACGCCGCCGCTGTTCCCCGAGACCGGCGAAGAAACGCCGGCTTTCCAGCTGGCGGTCAACTTCCCCCTGTGCGACGTGACGCTGGAGAACGGTCCGTTCGAAACCACCCGGGCCACCCACCTGATGCCGCGCCAGGAAGCGCTGGCGGGCATCGAAGCCGGCAGCATCGCCGTGCTGCCGGTACCGATGCGGCTGGGCGACGTGATGATCCGCGACGTGCGCGCGATCCATCGCGGCACCCCCAACCGCACCGAGACCCCGCGCCCGATGGTGGTGCTGGGCTACTCGCGGCGCTGGCTGCTGCGCCCGGAAGTGAGCATCGCGGTGCCACGCGCCCTGCTGGCCAGCCTGCCGGAGCGCGCCGCCCACCTGCTGCGCTTCAATCCGGTGGTGGACGCGGCGGGCGACGCCGTGGGCGAAACAGCGGCGCCGGCTGGCGAACGCTATCAGAGCTTCATGCACTGACGGCCGCCGTGCTCTGCGCCATGCTGCTCCCGATCCTCTCCATGAACGCCCGCCTGCGGGCGCCCGGATTCACCCTTGCGCTGGCGGGCACGCTGCTGCTGGGCGCCTGCGGCAGCGGCGCGCCGGCGCCCAGCACCGCTGCCGGCGTTCCTGTAGCCCCCGCTGCGCCGGCCACGAGCTCCCTGGGCGACTTCCCGGATCCCTTCGTGCTGGCCGATGGTGGCGGCTGGTATGCCTACGCCACCAATGCATCCGGCCGCCACGTGCAGGCCGCGCACTCCACCGACCTGCGCGCCTGGAAGCCCCTGCCCGATGCGATGCCCACGCTGGCCAGCTGGGTCAGGCAAGACCGGCCGGATGTGTGGGCACCGGAAGTCGTCATGCTCGGTGAACGCTACGTGCTGTACTACACGGCGCGCGAGCACGCCAGCGGCAAACAGTGCATCGGCGCCGCCGTGGCGACCGCGCCAGGCGGGCCGTTTCGCGACCCGGCCGGCGTGCCGCTGGTCTGCCAGCGGGCCGAAGGCGGCACCATCGACGCCAGCCCGCTGGCCGCCGACGGCCGGCTGTACCTGTATTTCAAGAACGACGGGAACTGCTGCGGCATGCCCACCCATCTCTACGCGCAGGAGCTGAGCGCCGACGGCCTGGCCCTGAAGGGCGCGCCGGTTCCCCTGCTGCGCAACCAGCGCGGCTGGGAAGGCGGCGTGGTGGAAGCGCCCAGCATGTATCTTCACCAGGGCCGCCATCTGCTGTTTTACTCGGCCAACGACTATGGCGGCAGCGCCTACGCGGTCGGTTATGTCAGCTGCGCCGGTCCGATGGGACCGTGCCAGGCGGGTGCCGAGGCGCCGCTGCTCCACAGTCGCGGCAACCTGATCGGCCCCGGCCACCAGCACCTCTTCGACGCCGGCGGCCAGACCTGGATCGCCTACCACGCGTGGGAACAACTGGCGGGCGGCGCAAAAGGCGATCGCCGCTTCATGTATATCGACAAACTGGACTGGGTGGATGGCGCACCGCTGGTGCGCGGCCCCACCATGGTGCCTTGAGCGGACTGGCGATGAGACGACTCCTGAAGAACCCGCTGGGCCGTGGCGCGACGTTGTCGATGCCGCTGCTGATGCCGTTGCTGATGCCGTTGCTGGCGCTGACGCCTGAAAACGCCCGGGCGCAAGCGCCGGACAGTGCGCCGGCAACCTACCAGAATCCGCTGCCGGTCCGGCTGGCCAACGGCACGCTGGCCGAGAACTGCGCCGACCCGGCCCTGCTGCGCGACCAGCAGGCCGCCCGGGCGACCTGGTACCTGTTCTGCACCACCGACCCGGTCAGCCGCACGGAGCGGGCCGATGGCGACCCGGCAGCCTGGAAGTTCCGCCTGATGCCGGTCTACCGGTCGAACGACCTGGTGCAGTGGGACGAGGTGGGCGACGCCTTCACCGGCCTGCCCGCCCTGGCCGCGCCCAAGGCCGGACTGTGGGCGCCCGAGCCGGTCTGGCTCAACGGCCGCTATCACCTGTACTTCACCGTCACCGACGTGATCGATGCGCTGAGCCCGGAGCCGGGCTGCGACAAGGACAGCGCGATCGCTGTCGCCACCTCGGCTTCGCCCACCGGCCCGTGGCAGGTCGGCGATGCGCTGGTGGTGCCGCCGCGCCGCGCCGCCGCCGGCAAGGGCTGCGACTTCGAATGGACCTTCGATCCCGAAGTGGCCGTCGATGCCGATGGCCGCGGCTACCTGTATTACGGCAGCTACGGCGGCGGCATGTTCGTGCAGCCCTTGAGCGAGGACGGCCTGCGCGCCACCGGCATGCCGGTCCGCATCGGCGCCGCCGGCCGCTATGAGGGCGCCGAGGTCGTGCGCCATGGCGACGCCTGGTACCTGTTCGCCTCCGCCACCGACTGCTGCAACGGCCCGCTGACCGGCTACGCCGTCTTCGTCGGCCGTGCCGCCGGCCCGCAAGGCCCGTTCCTCGACCGCCTCGGCAACGACATGGCGGCCAGCCGCGCCGGCGGCTCGCCGCTGCTGGCGCAGAACGGCAACCGCTGGGTCGGGGTCGGCCACAACACGGTCTTCCCCGACCTGGCCGGCCAATGGTGGACCATCTACCACGCCGTCGACCGCAACAATCCCTACTTCAGCGCGAAGGACCGCCTGACCCGGCGCGTCGCCTTGCTCGACCGCATCGACTGGGTGGACGGCTGGCCGATTGCGACAGGGCCCTCCGACCAGCGCCTGCCGGCGCCCAGCCTGGTTCCGGCAACCGCGCCAGGCGCTGTCCCTGCCGGCATCGAGCTGGCGCCCAGGGCGACGCTGTTGTGGCGCGAGCGCTTTACCGCATCGCGGCTGGCGCCGCGCTGGCGGTGGGTGCGCAAGGCCGATGGCTGGCGCACCGGTGCCCAGGGCTTGCAGGGCGAGACCCGCAAGACCGACCTGCACCAGTCGAGCAACGACGCCGGCGTGCTGACGACGGCCCTGCCGGCCACCGGCGACTACCGGATCGAAGCACGCGTGCGGCTCGGCGCGCCGGACGACTGCTGCGCCGATCCGGTCCAGGCGGGCGTGGTCGTGTACGGCGACGACGACAAATACATCAAGCTGGTCGAACTGGCCCACCGCGGCCTGCGCCAGGTGGAATTCGCCAAGGAGACCTGGCCGGTGGAAGAAGGCTATCCACGCTACGGCAACACCGTGGTGGGCACGCCCGGCGAGTGGACCTGGCTGAGGATCGATGTCCGGCGTGGTGGCCGCGGCAGCGATGGCGGCGCCGGCCACGACGAACTGTACACGGCGTACTCCAGCCAGGACGGACGCACCTGGGTGCGCGGCGGCAGCTGGACCCACCGCCTGGGCGGCAATGTCCGGCTGGGCCTGGTGGCGATGGGCGGGGACGGCCAGCGCGCCACGTTCACCGACCTCGCGCTCAGCCGCCTGGAACGCTGAATCCCTGCGAACAATTCCAGTTTTTCAACCAATCGAACACAACGCGCCGCCAGTGGCGCGCACTCGGCTTTCAAGGAGGAATCACACCGTGGACTATCCCCGCCCGCAGATGCGGCGTACCCAATGGCTCAATCTCGACGGCGCATGGGACGCCATGCTCGACGACCAGGCGCACTATGCCGACCCGGCGACGGTACCGTTCGACCGTACCATCATCGTGCCCTTCCCGCCCGAGGCGAAAGCCAGCGGCGTGCACGACACGGGCTTCCGCCGGCGCGTCTGGTACCGCCGCGTGGTCGGGCTGGACGACGACAGCCTGGCGCCGGGCCGGGACGAGCGCCTGATGCTGCATTTCGGCGCGGTCAACCACCGCGCGCGGGTATGGGTCAACGGCCATTTCGCCATCCAGCACAAGGGCGGCCACAGCCCGTTCTCGATCGACATCACGCGCTACCTGGTGGCCGGGCAAGGCGAGCGGATCGAGCCGGTCGAAATCATCGTCCAGGCCGAGGACGACCCGACCGACATGCACAAGGTGCGCGGCAAGATGGACTGGGAACTCGACCCGCACTCGATCTGGTATCCGCGCACCACCGGCATCTGGCGCACGGTCTGGCTCGAGAAGGTATCGCGTGCCCACGTCGAACAGCTGCGCTGGAGCGCCGACGTGGCTTGCTGGCAGATCCACCTGAACGCGCTGGTGTCGCACGTGCCGCCGGACTGCACCCTCAACGTCATCCTGCGCCTGGGCGACAAGACCCTGGTCAACGACCGCTGCATGCTGACCGGACCGCGGCTGTCGCGCATCTTCCAGCTGCCCGACCCGGGCATCGACGACGCAAGGGCCGAGTGGCTGTGGAGCCCGGAAAGCCCGCAACTGATCGAGGCCGAAGTCAGCCTGCACGACGCCGACGGTACCCTGCTCGACACGGTGTTCAGCTACACCGCGCTGCGCACGGTGGGCGTCGACGGCGACCGCTTCGTGCTCAACAGCCGGCCCTACTACCTGCGCATGGTGCTCGACCAGGGCTACTGGCCCGAGAGCCTGATGGTGGCCTCCAGCGACCAGCTCAAGGAAGACGTCATGCTGATCAAGCGGCTCGGCTTCAACGGCGTGCGCAAGCACCAGAAATCCGAAGACCCGCGCTGGCTGTACTGGTGCGACGTGCTGGGCCTGTGCGTGTGGGGCGAAATGCCGTCCGCCTATGGTTTTTCCAGCGAGACCGTGCACGGCGTGATGGAGGAATGGAAGGAGCTGGTCGAACGCGACATCTCCCACCCCTGCATCGTGGCCTGGGTACCGACCAACGAATCGTGGGGCGTGCCTGAACTCATGTACGACAAGCGCCAGGTCGACTTCGTGCGCGCCATGTACCACATGACGCGCGCGCTGGACGGCTCGCGTCCGGTGGTCGGCAACGACGGCTGGGAAATGCCGTGCGGCGACTTCGTCAACATCCATGACTATCACGCCGATCCCGAAGAGCTGTACGGGCGCTACGGCACGCGCGACAAGGTTGCCTATACGCTCGAACACGTGCGTCCGGCGCGCCGGCGCCTGGTCATCGACGGCTTCTCGGGTGCCGGCAAGCCGCTGTTCCTCTCCGAGTTCGGCGGCATCGCCTGCCTCGATTCGTCCAAGGAAAAAGGCTGGGGCTACTCGGTGGCCAAGGACGGGCCGGAACTGCTGGAACGCTACCAGAAGCTGATGGCCGCGATCCACCGCTGCCGTCCCCTGTCGGGTTTCTGCTACACCCAGCTGACCGACACGTTCCTGGAAAAGAACGGCCTGCTGACCGAGGACCGGGTTCCCAAGGCGCCGATCGCGGCGCTGGCCGAGGCCACGCGCGGTCCGGAAGCCAACCTGCACGACTGGTACATCGACCCGCTCGGTCACAGCGAGAAGTGGCGCGGCCGCCGCGGCGGCGACTGGGAGCTGGAATGGATGCTGACCGGCGCCGAGATGCTGGCCCAGCCCGGCCTGGCGGTCCTGCCTGCCGGGACACCGGCACCGGCGGAGACGGCCGACGTGCTGCCGCCGCTGGATCGCCAGCTCGGCGTGGGGCCGGACGATGCGCCGGGCGGCGCCAGGCCCATGGCGAGCCGCCAGTGACAGGCAAGGATGCGTGACAGGTCGCGACGGCACGTCGCGGCGCGCAGCAGGTAGAGAAGAGCCAGAACAGCAACACTACAAGATTGGAGACACCGTGACGTTTATCGGAAAATCGCTTGCCGCCCTGCTGGTCGCGCTATGCGTCCCGGCGCTGGCCCAGGCCAGGCAGCAGGAAGGCGAACAGATCGAAGTCAGGCTGTGGACCTTGCTGAGCGGGGGCGACGGCGCACGCATGGCGGCATTGATACAGCAGTTCAACGCCAGCCAGCGCGAGGTGCGGGTGGTCAGCACCACCCTCAAGTGGGGCGAGCCCTTCTACACCAAGCTGATCACCGCATCGGTGGTCGGCGCCGGCCCGGACCTGGCCACGGTCCACCTGTCGCGCATTCCCAACCTGGCCAGCGGCGGCGTGCTGCGGCCGATCGCCGCGCCGGAACTGGCGGCCTCCGGGCTGGCCGGCCGGGACTTCTTCCCGCGCCAGTGGCAAAAAGCGCAGTACGAGGGCGACCTGTACGCGGTGCCGCTCGACCTGCATCCGCTGGTCCTGTACTACAACAAGACGCTGGCTGGCGAGGCAGGCCTGCTCGACGGCGCCGGCAAGCTGAAACCGATCGAAGGGGTCGATGCGCTCACCGCAGCCTTCCGCGCCGTCAGGGAACAAACGGGCAAGGCCGGCATGACGATGGAGAGCAGCCAGAGTTCCTACGCCATCTGGCGCCTGTGGCTGTCCATGCTGGCCCAGCGCAATGTCGCGGTGATCGACCAGGGCCGCTTTACCTACGGGCGCGCCGGCGAGGAATGCCTGGCCCAGGTGGGCGCCTGGTTCGACCGCGGCTATGCCGTGCCGGGCCTCGATTACGCGGCCTCGACGGCCCAGTTCATGGGCGGCCAGGCCGGCTTCATGATCAACGGCGCGTGGGAAGTGCCGGAAATGGTGCGCGCCAGTACCGCCGGCACGCTCGGCTTCGACTACGGCATCGTGCCGCTGCCGCGCATGTATGACAACGCCAGCGCCTGGGCCGACTCGCATGCCCTGGCGATCCCGGTCAACCAGCGTACCCCGATGTCGCCGGCCAAGGCCCGCGCGGTGCTCGGCTTCGCGGCGTTCGTGAGCCGCAATTCGCTGCGCTGGGCGGAGGGCGGCCACATTCCCGCCTACCGCCCGGTGGCCGAGTCGGCCCAGGCGCGCGCCCTGATGCCCAACGCGATGTATGCGCAAGCCGCGCAGAACGTCGTGTACGACCCGGACGGCTGGTACCTGGGCGCGGCCGGGCCGCTGCAGGCGATGGCGTCCAAGTTCCTGCCGGCGGCGCTGTCGCGGCAGCTGACGCCGGCCGAGGCGCTGGGCATGTTCGAGAAAGAAGCCGGGCGCCTGATCAAGAAGCGTCCACCCATCTACTGAAGCGGGAACCTCGATGAAACCGAACTTCCATTCGCCGCCGGCCGGTGCGCGCGCGCGCCGCGAGAACCTGGCCGCGGCCATGCTGCTGGCACCGTTCGCGCTGGTATTCCTGCTGTTTTTCCTGGTGCCCGCGCTGCAGACGCTGTACCTGAGCCTGACCGAGAGCAGCCTGACCCGCACCAGCGGCTTCGTCGGCCTGGCCAACTACGCCACGCTGGTGCAGGATCCCGGGTTCTGGGCTTCGCTCGGCAATACCTTTTATTTCGCGTTGCTGACCGTGATCCCGCTGACCGCGCTGGGCCTGGTGATGGCGCTGCTGGTCGAGCACTTCACGCGCGCCCGCTCCTGGCTGCAGGGAGCGTTCTTCCTGCCCTTCGTGCTGCCCATCTCGGTGATGACCCTGATCGCCGACTGGATGCTGCAGCCCTCGTCGGGCATCGTCAATCACCTGCTGGGCACGCAGCGCGCCTGGCTCGCCGACTTGCACTGGGCCATGCCGATGGTGGCCATCGGCACCATCTGGTGGACGGTCGGCTTCAACATGCTGATGTTCATCGCCGGCCTGCGCAACATCCCGGTCGACCTGTACGAAGCGGCGGCACTCGATGGCGCGCGCGGCTTCACGCTGTTCCGCCACATCACGTGGCCCGCGCTGCGTCCGGTGGTGGGCACCGCCGTACTGCTGTCGCTGATCGCCTCGCTCAAGATCTTCGGCCAGACCTACATCCTGACCACGGGCGGGCCGTTCAATACCACCCGGGTCACCCTTCACTATATGTACGAAACCGCGTTTACCCAGAGCGACGCGGGCTACGCCGCCGCCATCGCCATGGCCTTCGTGGCCATCGTGATCGCCCTGTCGCTGCTGCAGGGCGGCCTGGTCAGATGGTCGGCAAGGAAACGGGCATGACAAGCATGCATGACAAGAACGACATGAGGAGTACGACATGAGGAGTACAGAATGAAGCGGCGCAGCAGCATCGGCTGGTCGGCCGTCGCCCTGGTCTCGGCCATCACCCTGGCCGCCCTGTGGGTGTTTCCCCTGCTGTGGGCGCTCAGTACCGCGTTGCGCCCCGAGCACGAAACGGTCTCCAGCGTGTTCCACTTCCTGCCGCGTACCTGGACCCTGGAGGCGTTCGCCAAGGTGCTCGGTGCCGGCAACGTGCCGCGCTGGCTGTTCAACAGCGCGGTGGTGGCGGTGCTGGTCACGGTGCTGACCATGGCCCTGAGCCTGATGGCCGCGTACGCTTTTTCGCAGATGCGCTTTCGCGGGCGCGGCTGGCTGTTCGGCCTTACCATGGTGGCCTTCCTGCTGCCCTTCGAAGCGCTGCTGGTGCCGCTGTTCCGCACCATGAACCAGCTCGGCCTGATCAACAGCTATGCCGGCATCGTCTTGCCGCAAGTGGTGTCGCCGATGGTGATCTACGTGTTCAAGCAATTCTTCGACGCCATTCCGAAAGACTTCCGCGAGGCGGCCGTCATCGACGGCGCCTCGCCCGCGCGGGTGTTGTGGAGCCTGTATCTGCCGGTCTCGGCCAACATCGTCTGGGCCATGGCCATCGTGACCTTCATCGGCGCGTGGAACAACTTCCTGTGGCCGTTCATCATCGTCACGTCGAACGACATGATGACCATCCCGCTCGGCCTGACCCAGACCTACGATGCCTACGGCGTACGGTATGCCCAGCTGATGGCGGCGGCCCTGCTGGGTGCCTTGCCGGCGGGCCTGGCGTATGTGCTGTTCCAGCGCCGCGTGACCCAGGGCTTCCTGGCCGCAAGCGGGCTCAAATAAGCCTGGCATTTCCTGGGCAATCCCAGTCAATCATCTGTTTGGAGTCGACATGGCATCGGTCAGTCTGCGTGGCATCACAAAGCAATACGAAAACAATCCGGTCATCAAGGGCATCGACCTCGATATCGAAGACCAGCAGTTCGTGGTATTCGTCGGCCCTTCCGGCTGCGGCAAGTCGACCCTGCTGCGCATCATCGCCGGCCTGGAAGACATCACCGAAGGCACGCTGGAGATCGGCGGCAAGGTCTGCAACGAAGTGGAACCCGCCCGCCGCGGCATCGCCATGGTGTTCCAGAGCTACGCGCTGTACCCGCACATGACCGTGGCCGAGAACATGGGCTTTGCGCTCAAGCTGGCCAGGGTGCCGAAGGCCGAGATTGCCGAACGGGTGGCGCGCGCCGCCGAGATCCTGCAGATCGGCCACCTCCTCGAACGCACCCCCAGGGCCCTGTCGGGCGGCCAGCGCCAGCGCGTGGCGATCGGCCGTGCCATCGTTCGCAAACCGGACGTGTTCCTGTTCGACGAACCGTTGTCGAACCTGGATGCGGCCCTGCGCGGCCAGACCCGCATCGAGCTGGCCCGCCTGCACCGCGAGCTCAAGAGCACCATGATCTACGTCACCCACGACCAGGTCGAGGCCATGACCCTGGGCCAGCGCATCGTGGTGTTCAACGGCGGGCATATCGAGCAGCAGGGCACGCCGCGCGAACTGTACGAACGCCCGGCCAACAAATTCGTCGCCGGCTTCCTCGGCTCGCCGCACATGAACTTCCTGGACGGGGAACTGGCCGGCTGCGAGGAAGGGCTGGCCACGGTTCGCCTGCCCGGGGGCGCGCTGGTGCGCGTGGCGGCCGATGCCGGAGCCTTGCCGCCGGGGGCCAGGGTCACGCTGGGGGTGCGTCCCGAGCACCTTGCCCTTGCCCGGCCGACGAACGGGGGGATTCCTGCCACGGTCGCACTGGTGGAGTATCTGGGCGACGTCACCCTGGTACACGCGCAAGTGCAGGGCAGCAGCGAGACCGTGGCCTTCAAGTACGAGCACGACGTGCCTGTGCCCGAAGGAGGCGCAACCATCGCGCTGGCGCTGGACCCGCGGTGCGCCCACCTGTTCGACGAAACCGGCGCCGCCGTCCGGCATGCACTCGCGAAAAACGTTTGATGTTCCGACAATAATTTCCGAGATGGCGGCGCGCCCGTTACCGCCCATCGATCACAGAGGAGCCGCATGTTCGATCCCACAGACCATCCCCATCGCCGTTTCAACCCGCTCATCGGCGAGTGGGTGCTCGTCTCGCCGCACCGCGCCAGGCGGCCGTGGCAGGGGCAGCAGGAAGCGGTCGACGATACGCCGAAGCCCGCCCACGATCCGCACTGCTACCTGTGCGCCGGCAACACGCGCGTGAACGGCGAAGTCAATCCCGACTACAAGGGAACGTTCGTCTTCAACAACGATTTCGCCGCGCTGATGGCCGATACGCCGGACGCGCCGGCCGGCACCGACCCGCTGTTCCGGAACACGAGCGCGCGCGGCTTGAGCCGGGTCATCTGCTTCTCGCCGGACCACGGCAAGTCGCTGCCGGAAATGGACCTGCCGGGGCTCGAGCAGGTGGTCGACACGTGGTGCGCGCAGGCCGGGGAGCTGGGCAGGACGTACCCGTGGGTGCAGGTGTTCGAGAACAAGGGCCAGGCGATGGGCTGCTCCAATCCGCACCCGCATGGCCAGGTGTGGGCCAACAGCTTCATCCCGAACTCGCCGGCCAGGGAAGACGTGCAACAGCGCGCCTATCACCAGGAACACGGCCGCCCGATGCTGCTCGACTATGCCGAACGCGAGGCGGCGGCGGGCGACCGCACCGTCGTCATCACCGGGCATTGGCTCGCGGTGGTGCCGTACTGGGCCGCCTGGCCGTTCGAGACGCTGCTGCTGCCGCGCTTCGAAGTGAAGCGCCTGGAAGAGCTGACGAAGGAACAGCGCACCGACCTGGCCGTGGCCATCAAGCAGCTGACCATCAAGTACGACAACCTGTTCCAGACCTCGTTCCCGTACTCGATGGGCTGGCATGGCGCCCCGTACGCGGTGGACGGCCAGGGCGGCAACGAGGGGAACACCAGCGCGCCATGGCAGCTGCATGCGCACTTCTACCCGCCGCTGCTGCGCTCCGCCTCGGTGCGCAAGTTCATGGTCGGCTACGAGATGCTGGCCGAGGCGCAGCGCGACCTGACGCCGGAGCAGGCGGCCGCGCGGTTGCGCGCGCTGCCCGATGTGCACTACCTGCAACGCCCGTAGTGCACACCGACGACTTACCCCTATTCGACACGCAAACAAGAAGAGATCCTGATGAGCGAAATGCTGATTGACCACACCCGCACCGCGTTCGAGAACAAGTTCGGTGCCGCACCCGAGGTGATGGTGCAGGCCCCCGGCCGGGTCAACCTGATCGGTGAACACACCGATTACAACGACGGATTCGTGCTGCCGGCGGCCATCGACTACAGCACCGTGATCGCCGCGCGCCGCCGCGCCGACCGCATCGTGCACATCGTGGCGGCGGACTACACATGCGCGGAAGACCAATTCTCGCTGGAAGCGCCGATCGAGCGCCGCGACGAACCCATGTGGGCCAACTACGTGCGCGGGGTGATCCGCGACATGGTGGAACGGGGCTTGCCGCTGCAAGGCTTCGACATGGTGGTATCGGGCGACGTGCCGCAGGGCGCCGGCCTGTCGTCGTCGGCATCGCTGACGGTGGCCATCGGCCGCCTGTTCGCCACGCTGCCGGGCCTCGAGGACGTGAGGCCGATCGACATCGCCCTGGCCGCGCAGCGCGCCGAAAACAACTTCGTCGGCACCAGGTGCGGCAACATGGACCAGATCATCTCGGCCTCCGGCATCGCCGGCCATGCGCTGATGATCGACTGCCGCTCGCTGGAAACCACGCCGGTGCCGATCCCGGCCGGCGCGGCCATCATGATCTTCAACTCCAACGTGCAGCGCGGCCTGGTGGACAGCGAGTACAACACGCGCCGCAGGCAGTGCGAGGCGGCCGCCCGCCACTTCGGCGTGAAGGCGCTGCGCGACGTCGACCAGGCGATGCTCGATGCGCGCGGCGGCGGACTCGATGCCGTCACGCTCAAGCGTGCGCGCCACATCGTTTCCGAGAATGCCCGCGTGCTGGCGGCCGCCGATGCACTGGGCCGGGGCGACCTGGCGCGCATGGGCGAGCTGATGGCCGCGTCGCACGCATCGATGCGCGACGATTTCGAGATCACCGTGCCGCTGATCGACCAGCTGGTGGACATCGTCAGGAACGTCATCGGGTCCGAGGGCGGCGTGCGCATGACGGGCGGTGGATTCGGCGGCTGCGTCGTGGCGCTGGTTCCGGACGCCAGGGTAACGCCCGTACGCGACGCCGTGACGAAGGAATATACGGGTCCGAACGGGATGGGCGCCACGATCTACGTGTGCAAGGCTTCACCCGGGGCAGGTGTCGTGCCGGCCTGACTGTCCGACAGTATTGCCCGGCTGCGTGGCTGTGCAGTCCACGCCACTGCCGGCGTCTCGAATCTCGGCCAGCCGGAACGAGCGCATCATCGCGCGACAGCCGTCCATGCCATGTTCCCGCAATGTGCACCCGCTATGCTGGTCATGGCGCCTGCCTGCCGCTGCGCCGAACCGTACTGGAGGGAAGCCATCGATGAGAATCTTGCTGGTAAAGGACGAGATCGAATTTGCCGACACCGTGCGCAGCGCACTGGAGCGAGAAAAATTCGTGGTCGACCACGCGGACCGCCTGGGAGTGGCCCGCGAGGCATGCCGCCTGGCCACCTATGACCTCGTCCTGCTCGACCGCACCTTGCCCGACGGCGACGGGCTGTCCTTGCTGCCCGCCTTGCGCGGCGCGCTTCCTGGACTGGCGGTGATCGTGCTGAGCGCCCGAGGCGGGGTGGCCGAGCGTGTCACGGGACTGGACGAAGGGGCGGACGACTATCTGGTCAAGCCGTTCGCGCTGGAAGAGCTGTTTGCGCGCATCCGCGCGGTGCGGCGTCGTCCCGCCGACCTCGGCGTCGAAGAGATCGGGGTCGGCGCGCTGGTTTTCGACATCGCCAACGACGAAGCCAGCGTGGCCGGCGTCCGCCTCGTCCTGGCCCGCCGCGAGTTGCGCGTGCTGGCCACGCTCATCAGGAGGCGTGGACGCACGGTCCTGCGGGAATCGCTGGAGCAGAGCGTGTATGGCTTCGACGATGCGATCCAGTCGAACACGCTCGATTCACATGTTTCGCGGCTGCGCCGCAAGCTGGCCGAGGCGAATGCGGGCGTCGAGATCCACGCCATCAAAGGGGTCGGCTACCTGTTGCAGGCGCGCCCGTGAGGCAGCGGCTGCCTTCGCTGAAGTGGCCGCTGATCGTCCAGCCGCTGCTGCTGCAGTTGACCATCCTGTTCCTCGGCCTGGTCGGCATGATCGCGCTGGCGACACGGATCGACAGCGGCGGACCGTACACCGACGAGACCATCACCCCCGTCATCGCCGGCGCCATCGTGCGCGACGGCGATGGCCGGCTGGCGGTGCGCATGACGCGCGAGCTGGCCGCGTTGCGCGCGGAGACGCCGGCCCTGTGGTACATCGCCGAGGACGATGCCGGCCGCCGCGTCGGCTTCGGCCAGGTGCCGGTGGAGTACGCCGCATTCAGCGGCGTACTTCGTCAGCTCGCGTATGGACATGTGCGCGACCGCTTCGCGCCCCACGTCATGTCCGCCGTCATTCGCCGCGAACCTTCGCCCGCTGGTCCACTGACGATCATGGGACACGGCAAGCTGACCGAACTGAGCTTCACCGTACTCCTGGCCTCCAGCGTTGGCGCCCTTCCGGTCGCGCTCCTGATGGTCCTGGTGTCGTTCATCGCCACTCCCCTGATCGTCAGGCGCTCGCTGGCCGGCGTGGCGCAGATCGCCCGGGAAGCCGAACGGATCGGCGCAGGCAGTCGCGCCGCCAGGCTCAGCGAGGAACATGTGCCGGTCGAGATCGCGCCGCTGGTCAGGGCGGTGAACGATGCCCTCGGTCGCCTCGATGAGGGCTATGAGCGACAGCGCCGCTTCATCGCGTCCGCCGCGCACGAATTGCGTACGCCGATCGCGATCCTGCGCGTCAAGGTCGATGCGGCGCCGGAGCCGGCTACGCGCAGGCTGGGCATCGATATCGAGCGGCTCGCCAACCTGGCGGAGCAGATGCTCGACCTGCAGCGCCTCGATTCGGCCTGGCACGAACAGGCGTTCGACCTCGCCCTGCTGGTGCGCCGCGTAGCCGCCGACCTCGCGCCCCTGGTGATCGCAGCGGACCGCTCGATCGAGGTCGTGGTCGATCACGCGCAGCAGGTCAGCGGCGATGCCAGCGCGATCGAAAGGGTGCTGACGAACCTGGTACAGAACGCGATCGACCATGGCGGGCGCTCTGTCACCATCCGGGTCCAGGGGACGGCGGTCGAAGTCGAGGACAACGGTCCGGGCATTCCGCCGGACGAGCGCGAGCGTGTATTCGAACCGTTCCACCGCCTGCGGCCGCGGTCGACGGGAAGCGGTCTCGGCTTGCACCTGGTCCAGCACGTGGTGCAACGGCACGGCGGCCACGTGTCGATCAGCGACGCGCGCGGTGGCGGCACGGTCGCGCGGGTTGAATTTCCTCCGGTACGCCCTGCCCTACGGGACACGCCATGATCCCGCAATCCTGAACTGTTCTACTGTCGTACAGCCAGGGTCCTGCCACCCGATCGCAGGGCCATGAACCGAAACCGTACAACAGGAGAACAGACCATGAAGTTGCCTTACTCGACCAGAATGACCCGCCGCGCGCTTGCGCTCGGCTTCGCCGCCGCGTGTGGCGCGGGCCTCGGCGCGTGCGCATCCCCGGAGCAGAAGCGACAGGCCAACCTCTACCAGGACGGCGCGACCTGTACCGAGTTCGGCGCGCGCTCCGGCACGCCGGAGTACACCGAATGCATGCTGACCCAGCAAAGCCGGCGCGACAACAAGCAACGCGACTCGCTCGAACAGACCGCGCTGACCAGCCAGATTGCCAGGGACAGCCAGGAAATGAGCCGCAAGGTGCGATGCGATCGCGACGCGAAGAAAGACCGTGAGGCTGGACTGCGTCCACGACGCTGCGACTGAGCGGCCACGGGCGGTTGGGCGCAACCGGATTCCCGTTCGACCTTGGCGAAGGCCGCTCATCTGGTCGCGCTCCTACCTGGCTTCGTAATATCCGCCGAAGTATTTCACGGGCGACCATGACGGCAGCACTTCGGGCAGTCGTGGCGCCAGCGTGCGATAGTCCTGCGCGCCGAACACCACCCTGCCGTCCATCACGGTCAGGACCGAGGCAATCGACTTGATCTGGTTTTCCGGCACCGTGAAGTAATCCTTGTCCAGCAGGACGAAGTCGGCCAGATGGCCTGGTGCGACCATGCCCAGTTCGGACTCCGCGTTCATGAACCATGCGGCGCGCCGGGTGAACAGGTCCAGCGCTTCGGCCCGCGAGAGCCGGTTATCCGCTGCCAGCACCTCGGACCCGGAGACCGATTTTCCGGTCACCATCCAGCTGATGCCGACCCAGGGGTTGAAGGTCGCGGCGCGGAAGGCGTCGGTACTCATCGCCACGTTGACACCGCTGTCGACGAGCTGGCGCAGGCGTGGCGTCATCAATGCCTTTTCGCGGCCGTGCGTCTTGATGAAGCCATCGCCATGCAAGGCCATCTTGGGGTCCAGCGCAATCCCGCCGCCCAGCGCCTTGACCCTGGCGATGTTGGCCGGACTGATGGTCTCGGCGTGCTCGATACTCCAGCGCAGGCCGGCGAGCGGCTTGCGTTTGTTCAGCTCTTCCAGGGCGTCCAGGAAAGGCGTGATGTTCTCGTCGTAGCTGATATGCAGGCGGAACGGGATGCGACGCTCGACGAGCTTGGCCACATCCTGGTTCACGAGTTGCCGCATCTTCCCGGGCTCGATGATGACGGCGGGCTTGTCGAAGTTCTCGTGATCGTGGACATCCAGGTGCAATACTTCGCCGGCGCCGCGGTAGACATGGCCGTGGGCCAGTTCCGGGTGCAGATTCTCGCCAGGACTGATTGGCGCGGTCCGGGTGATGGCGGTGATCTGCGCATCGACCATGTTCATCGGGCTGCCGTCACCGAACTGCATGTCGACAAACGGCATGCGCAGATTGAGCCGGTTTTCGCGCGCCAGCGCTGCCACGTTGGCCTGCATGCGCGGGTAGCCGCGGTTGCCGGCATCGATCGCCGAGGTGACGCCGAAGCGGTTCATCGCATGCACCACATGGACAAGCGAACTGACCTCCTCTTCCGCGCTGAGCTGCGGCACCATGGTTTCCACCGCAATGAAAGTAAAGGTATAGCCGTGCACGACACCGGTGTAGTTCCCCTTGCTGTCCTTCTCGAATTCGGTGCCGGGCAGGTTGGGAAATTTATCGGTGCCGACGCCCAATGCCTTCATCGCACGCTGGTTCACGAAAGCCCGGTTGTAGGCGTATTGCACGATCAACGGATGGTCCGGGACGGCCTTGTCCAGTTCCTGCATGGTCGGGAAACGGTTCTCTTCGAACTGATAGGGAGACCAGCCCCCGATGGCCTTGACCCATTGTCCCCTGGGTGTGCGCTTCGACTGCTCGCCCAGCATGGCCAGTGCCCGCCGAAGCGTCGGCACGCCATCCCAGCGCACGTTGTAGGTATAGCCGGATTCGTTGAGCACATGGGTGTGCGAGTCGATAATGCCTGGAATCAGCCTGCGCTGGCGCGAATCGATGAGGCGCGTCGCGGCACCCTTCAGTGCGAGGATCTCGGCATCGCCGCCGACGGAGTAGATGCGGCCATTCCTGACCGCCACGGCGGACGCTTCGGGCTGCGCCGGATTGCCGGTGAAAATTCTTGCGTTGTGGACGATTAGGTCCGCGCCAGCCGTCTCCTGCTTCGCCTGGCCATGCGCGAGTGTCACGGCGCCCGCCGCCATGAGCGTCATCAGTAGTTTGAAAATCATTGCCATTCCCTCCTCATAAACAACAAGAACATGCTGCGGTCAGCCCTGGAATACCGGGACACTGCCAGTGGCCTGGCGGCGGTCGCCAGCTGCGGTCAACAGCGTGCGCAGGTGCTCGATATTGGCCTCGCCCCTGGCCAGTGCCGCCGCGGATGTGTGCACCGAGTAGTGCCCGAGATGCAGCTCGTGGGCATGCGGCACGGCGCTGCCGATGACGATCACGGCGTCGCCCTCCGCGCTCGCCTGCACGGTGAACGATTGCCCGGATTGTTCGAAGACCAGCATGTCGCCCGCCGTGGCGGCGGTATCGCCTTCCAGCGCGCCACTGGCAACGGCCAGCCAGGCCCTGATTCCGTCCGGCGCGCGCGCGGGGCTGCGCGCGGCGCCATAGCTCCCCAGGATCACGCGGGCAGGTCCGCTCGCCGGCACCTGATCCGCTTCCACGTATTGACTGTCCACCGGCGCGAGCTCCAGCCCGGGCCCCAGGGCGATCCACAGCTGGAAACCCTTCACCCTCGGCGAGTCGCCGGCGGACATTTCCTTACCGTGCCAGACGCCGACGCCGGCACGCATCCATTCGAAGCCCCCGAAGCCGATGCGCCCCATGCCGCCGGCGGGGTCGTCGAAGCGCATGTCGCCATCGGCGAGAACGGTGATCGTCGCGATGCCCGAGTGCGGGTGGATCGGGAACTCGGCACGGGGATCATGCAGATCCAGGTCGAACAGGTCGAGGAATACAAAGGGCTTGAGGGACCGCCCCAGGGTGCCGGGGCTCATCAGGCGCCTGATCCCGCCATGCTCGGTGCCGCGCGTTCGCCTGAGGATCCGCCGCGCGGAAGTCGCTGCCAGGGTTTCCTGTGAATCGATTCGGTTCATGATTTTCTCCTATGTCAGATAACGGTATCGGGCAGGCGACGTGCTCAGAACATCGCGCCGTCCATGGCCGCTGAGAACGCGCACGGGTTCCAGTACTCCCGGTAATTCACGATCAGCCCATTGTCGAAGGTCACGAATGTCGCGTAGCTCATCTCGTAGGGATTGCCGTTGCTGATCACCTGTCCCGAAACGCTCCACTCGGCGATGGCAAGGCGCGGATCGTCGGTGCCATGGATGCTCATCGTGCGTGTCGTCTTCAGGTCGATGACGCCGGGATAGTCCTTCAGGTACTCGTAGATCGCCGCCCGGCCGACGATCTTCCTGGATGCTTCATCGGGTGCGAAGGGAAACTCGACGATCACGTTCTCGTCGCACAGTGCGGCCCAGCCTGCGATGTCCTTGGCCAGGAACGTTTCCAGGCTGCGCCGCAGCAGTTGCACTGCGTCAGGGGTAGCGCCTGGCGTCGCCGGGTGGCTATTTGGAAATGCGTTTTGCATGTCTTTCTCCATGTGGGAAGCGCCATGGCGGCATGGCCGCCACGCGTCGTGCTGCGATCCGGATCAATCAATCTCGCTCCGATGCCGGTCCGGCCCAGCCAATGTCGTGCGATGGATTCAATGGTAGTGAGCGGGGATGGATGGCGCGTTGCCTGCCTTGCGCCAAGGGTGCCGATCTTGCGGTTCGATGCGCGGCCGGGCCGCGAACGGCAGGGCGATGCCTGCACGCCGGCTATTGGGCGGAATGCGGAAGAGACGTCCCCGGAGGGATGGGATGGAGAAGCAGGGGCGGCGGACCGCTGACGGCACGCCTGCCGGGTTTATGGAAGGCGCGGCCGCGTTGACGGGCGTCAGGTCCTGGTATTGCGAATGATACGGCGATACTCGGTCGGGCTCCGGTGAAAGTGCTTGAGGAAGATCCGCGCCAGCACCTGGTTGGACGAATAGCCGACTTCCTGGGCGATCTGGGTAATCGTCAGCTCGGTCTTTTGCAACAGCTCGGTTGCCCTTTGCATTCTCAGTTGCGTGAGATAGACCCTGGGGGGCACGCCGAGGCTCTGCTTGAACATGCGAGCAAAATGAAACACCGAGAGCCCTGCATCGGCAGCCAGTTCGTCGAGACTGAGATCTTCCGACATCCGTGCCCGCATCGCTTCGAGGCAGCGGCGCCTGATCAATGGAGCAAGGCCGCCGGTCACCGTTTCCAGCGGCGCACCGCCCAAGCGGCAAAGCTCGGCAAGGATTTCACATCCGGCGGCGCGCACCAGCAGCCGCGATGGCACGCCCTCTTCCTCACCGAGGAACCACAGGT
Source organism: Pseudoduganella lutea (assembly GCF_004209755.1). Classification (NCBI taxonomy): domain Bacteria; kingdom Pseudomonadati; phylum Pseudomonadota; class Betaproteobacteria; order Burkholderiales; family Oxalobacteraceae; genus Pseudoduganella; species Pseudoduganella lutea. The sequence continues at coordinate 456,283 of NZ_CP035913.1, forward strand.
TCTGGAGTGCCGAACGGATGACTGGCGAGTGGAAGGCGCCACGGTAAAGACGCAGCGATTCAACGGAAAACTGCCCGCCGGCTGCCTCGTCCAGCATGGTCTGCCACTGCGTGAGGGAAAAGGACAGGCTGCGGACGTGATGACTCCTGTCGACCATCACGGTTTGCGCAAAATTGGGGGCGGCGAGGAAAAAATTGCCCTGCTCGCTTTTCACGCTGAAAAATCCGCCTCCCGCGTTGGCGCTCACCTGGCCGCCACCGACTTGATCCTGGTACAGCACGAGTTCCGCCAGCGCCGGATGCGACATGTCGCCGGCCGGGCGCGCCAGATCGACCAGATCGAGGAGCCCACCGGGAGATTTCCTGGTGCGCACGTAGCTTGCTTCGTGACTGGCGCTGTACCACTCGGTAAAGCTATTGGTATTGAGCATTCCAGAATCCTTTCGCAGAAGCGGCTGGCAGCGAAGTCCTCCGTTTGCTACCCTCCGGCCTTTCCCGATCTGACGGACACCGGACTTTCGATGTCCTGGACAATCTTACGCCAATCGGATCCTATCATGACAATATCGTAACGGCCGAGGCACTACTGTGGCCCGGGTGAAGGTCAAGGAGAAAGTCGCCGGATCACTCGACGATTATCCGCGTCGGCCGTGGACATTGTCGAGTTACCGCCCATTGCGTTTTTTGGTGGCCGATTGTGTTTGTTCATTGCATCGCCAGCCATCTTCCCGCCCACCGGGAGAGCAGCGGCATCAGCCAGTACACCATGATGGCCGAGATGATCGCGGCGGTGAACGCCAGCACCAGGACACCAGGCACGGCCAGGGGCAGCTTGCGCGCCAGCGCGCCGACGAGCGCAGGGATCACCGCGGTCAAGGGAAAGACAGCCAGTGTCGACAGCAGCCATTGCTTCCAGCGTTTGGGTGGGCTGGATTTGCCGGGCGTTGAAAACCAGAATTCATTGTTGTCATGGACCCGATAGGTGTCTTCACGCAGGAGCCAGGGCTCGACCTCCTTCAACAGCGCCGCACGCACGCCCGATCGGAGCCACGCCTCGGCGTCGGGACCGGAACAGAACCGGAGTATCACCACGTAGCGCAGACCTGCCCCCACCGGCCGGATGATATCCGTTGCCAGATACCCCTGGAACAGCCGGTGGGCCGCTACCGCCGTATCGATCCACGCTTCGTAACTGGCGTGGCGGTCGGGTGCGATGTCGTGGACGATCACACTGGTTCCCTGTGCGGCGTCGGTATGTGTGTTCATTGTTTTCGACCTCTACGTCATTGCATAGTGATGAACGGCCATCGATCGCAGGATGTGCGCAATGAAATCACAGGTCGCGGGCCGAAGCGGCTTGGCCTTTCGTGTTCCTCAACCAAAAAGCCGGCCGGCGGTTCGGGCAACCAGCTCCCCCTTGGTGCCGCGCTCCACCCAGTTCGATCTCGCTCGGCTGGCACTGCCCCTGGCCACCGGCGATGGTGGTCCCTCGGTACGAAAAGACGGATAACGACGGCACTTGTGGAACGCAGTTAGTCCTGACTGTCTTTCAATGGATCAGGCCACCCCCGGTTGCATGACGATGTGTTTGTGTTCCAGGAAATCCTCGAGTTGCGCAACGCCGCGCAAACGCCCCTGCCCGCTTTGCTTGTATCCGCCTTCCTCGAATTCATCGCGCATGACGGCCCAGTCGTTGATCCAGATCGTTCCCGCTTCAATGGCCCGCGCGACGCGCAGCGGCCTGTCGACATCCCGCGACCAGATACTCGCCGCCAGGCCATACTCGCTGTCGTTGGCCAGCGCGATGGCCTCCGCCTCGGTGTCGAATACCTGCATGGTCAACACGGGGCCGAAGGTTTCTTCCTGCACGATCGCCATCGTCGGGTCGTTCACTTCCAGCAGCGTTGGCAGATAGAAGGCACCGCGTGAGAGGGGACCATCGAGCACCGGTCCGCCGCGAACGATGCTGCTTGCGCCGGCGGCCAGCGCGGCTTCGACGATCCGGTCGACGCGAGCGACATTGGCTTTATCGATCAGTGGCCCCATTTCGCTGGACGGGTCCGATGCCGGCCCTGCTTTCACTTCAGGCAGTCGTCGCTTGAGCCGCTCGCGCAGCTGGTCGGCAACGCCACGCTGGACCAGCAGACGGCTGCCGGTCATGCAGAATTGGCCAGCGAAGGTCGTCAGAGCCTTCTCGATGCGCGGCAAGGCGGCGTCCAGGTCGGCGTCGTCGAACACCAGGAAAGGCGTCTTGCCACCCAGTTCGAGTCCGAAACGCTTGAGCCGCACAGCGCCGGCCCGGGAAATGGCCCGTCCGGTCGCGGTGCTGCCCGTGAAGCTGATCGTCGGCACGTCAGGCGCGTCGACGAGGTAACTGATCACTTCCTTGCTACCGGTCACGATGTTCACGACACCAAGCGGCAACCCGGGTGTTTCGCTGATCACCTTGCTGACCAGTGCGTTGACCTGGGCGGTCTGGGCCGGCATTTGCACGACTGCCGTGCAGCCGGCCGCCAGCGCAGGCGCAAGCGAACGCACCATCAGTCCGACAGGCGAATTCCACGGAACGCTGATGCCGGCAACGCCCATCGGTTCACGCAGGACCATGGAAAACCTGCCGGGCGACCACTCGGAGGCGCGTCCCTGGTCGGTTGCAATCAGTGCCGCGCAGTAGCGCAGACCGGGCGCCGCCAGCGCGATTTCAAAAGTAGCCTCCGCCGCGATCTTGCCGTTTTCAAGACTCAGCAGTGCCGCCAGTTCGCCGGCGCGCGCCTCGAACCGGTCGGCCATTGCATGCAAAACGCGAACGCGCAATGCCCGGTCGTGGCGCCATGGCCCGGATTGAAAAGCGCGCGAAGCGGCAGCCACGGCATCGGCTGCCTCATACTCGGCGCCAAAAGCGTAGCGCCCGATGACTTCACCGGTGGCCGGATCGAAGCTGTCGCCATGCTCGGCGGAGTCGCGCCAGGCGCCGTCGATCCAGTGCCGTGCGTGGGGGAATGTCAATGCGGGTAGTTTCATATGGCCTCCAGAAAAGTAGGGTTCCTCCAGGGCGCTCCATGTTTCAGTGCCCTTCCCTATTCCTGTTTGCAAGCGCCATGCCAGCAAATATCGATCCGATGACGGGCTCACCGGAGCTGGCTGCGCTGCACCGCAAAAGACACATCGACAGAAGAGAAATCGTCAAAGATCGCAGCAATAATGCTGCATTGCAAAATAATATTTCCCGTTATCTATAATCACCATTTCGTCATTTTATGTAGAGCACGTAGCTCAAGGTGACGAAATGATCAATCGAGCGGGACGGTTGGACACGGAAGTGCCGAGGCTCGGGATAGCCGTGCAGCAGGACAGAAACGCGCCACCAACCCGGCGGTGGACAATGGCGCTATCGCGCGTGGCGGAAAGAGCAGCCACGTCGACCGATCCTCATGCGGGCGCCGAGAGCCACGCTACCGTGAGCGACGCAAGGTCTCCGGCAGCCACTTCCTCTCTCACACGGCCCAGCACCATGGCGTCGGACAACGCTTCGGCCGCCCCGACGATGCCAACGCAGCGGCGCCGCACTTCATCGGAACGCAAAGGCGATACCGGCGCCAGGAAACGGTGATAGAACTCGACATAGCCGTCGATCATCGTCCGCTGATAGCGCTGCATTTCGGCATCGCCGCGCAGCGCGGCGCCGATCGCATGCCATTCCGGCCCCAGCGCTGCATGGCAGGCCATATAGGCCGAGGCCAAGGCGCCTGCCACATCCGCGAGATTGGCCGGAACCTCCCGCAGTGCCGCGGCAACCGTCTGCAAGCGTCGCTGGTTGATGTCTTCGTAGAGCGCAATCATGAGCCCCGGGCGCGTCTGGAAATGGTTGTACGCAATGGGCTTGCTGATGCCTGCCCGCTGGGCCAGCGCGCCGAGGGTCAGCGCATCGGTGCCGTACTCCCGGACGATATCCCACGCCGTGGCGAGCAGTTGCGCCCGCCGTTCGTCCTTGCTCATCTTCTTCATGCATTCCCTTTCGTGCGCGCTTGACACCGTGTCCGAGCCGATTATACTTACCAAACGTAACTTACGACACGTAGCTTACTCATCGTAACACATCGTGCGGCCAGGACCAGTCACCTCTGGCGGCTTCCCGCGCCGTCGGCCATGGCACGCAAAGCGCTGCCGTGATCAGTGCCGTGGCAGACGAGCTGCCACTTCCCTGTCGACGGGCCACTTCAGAAAAGGAGTTTCAGCATGCTCCCGGATTTCCAATCGTTTGCCCGGTTACACGCCGGCGTTGCGACGCCGGTTCTTCATACCAGAAGGCGGCTTCTCGGTGCCGCTGCCCTCCTCGGACTCGGCGTGCAGCCTCGCGCCATTGCGGACGAGCCCGAACGCCCATCCCGGTTCCCGCTGCAGCGGCATTCATTGAGCATCAACGGGCAGCCATTCCATGTGCTCGAACAGGGCACGGGCCCGGCAGTGCTGTTCTGCCATGGCTTTCCCGATACCGCCGAAACCTGGCGCAAGCAGATGTCCGCCATGGCGGAAGCGGGCTACCGTGCCGTTGCGCCGGACATGCGCGGGTTTGGCAAGAGCCATGCACCGGCCGCGGCAAGCCTGTACAGCTCGCGGCACATCGTGGCCGACCTGGTCGGCATCCTCGACGCACTGAAGATACCGTCGGCTGCCATCGTCGGCCATGACTGGGGCGCCGATCATGCGCAGCGCGCCGCACTCATGCATCCCGAGCGCTTCCGGGCCCTGGTCAGCATCAGCATCCCGTACGCGCCCCGGGGCGAGATCGACACTTGGGAATCCCTGCGCCGCCGCGGCCTGGGTCAGCGTTACTACGCCCTCGATTGGCTCAAGCCCGGTTCGGAGGCGGCCTTCACGCCAGCGGCGGCGTCGATCCGGTCAATACTGTACTGGGCTTCTTCCAGCCCACCGCCGGACCGGCGCTGGGATCCGGTCGACCCGTCTCGCAGCCTGTTGCGCCCTGCTCCCGCCAGTTTGCCCGCCTGGGCGGACCCCGGCTATGTGCGGCACACCATCCGGAGCTTCGAGGAAAGCGGTTTTCGAGGCGGCTTGAACTATTACCGCGCATTGCCCGTCAGTTTTGCGGAAACGGCGGCGTTCAAGGACGCGCCAATCAGGCAGCCGTCCTTATACGTCTGGGGCGCCGACGATGGCTTGTGCCGGTTCTTCCATCCCGACACGCCCCAGCTGGCCGAGCTGCGGCGCATGCAACCGCGGCTGGTCGATCAGGTCCGGCTCGATGGCGTCGGCCATTGGGTGCAGCACGAAGCGCCGGACCGCCTCAATGCGGCCTTGCTGCAATTCCTGGCGGGACTGGGGGCGTCATGAATCTTGCAAACGCCATCCGCCAGGACGACATGACGCAGGTCCGCGAACACCTCGGCACCATGAAAAATCCGGCTCAGCGTGACGCTGACGGTTTTACACCCCTCATGCTTGCCAGCGCCCTGGGCAAGACAGGGATCGTTCATCTGCTACTGGACGCCGGGGCCGACGTGCATGCGGTCGACGCACGCATGGGGACGACCGCCCTGCACAAGGCGGCGCAGGCCGGATCGGTCGACGCAGTGCGCGTCCTGCTGGACAACGGGGCCTTCATCGACCAGCAATCGGCCGGCCTCGGCAACACGGCGCTGATGGACGCCACAGTCCACCGGCATGAGCGCGTTGTCCGGTTCCTGCTCGACCGCGGCGCCAGGACCACGCCAATGAACTACGCCGGGGAGACCGCGTTGGACCTGGCGCGCGCCGGCAGGCTCGAGGCCATCGCCGGCCTGATCGAGACTCGGATCGCGTGCGACCAGGCACGTATTCGTGGCCAGTCGCTGATGGCGGCGGTCAAGCGAGACGACCTTGCCGACGTGCGGCGCCTGGTCGCGGCAGGCCATGCCGTCGACGAGCGCTCACCCAGGAGCGGCGGACCGGACGAGGACTGCACGCCGCTCGGCATGGCTGCGCGCATGGGGCATGCCGGGATCGTGCGCGCCTTGCTCGAGCTTGGCGCCGATGCGGCCCGTGTCAATGGTCCGATGAAAGCGACAGCTGCTCACGAGGCTGCCTATTTCGGGCATGCCGACGTGCTGCGCGTCCTGGCATCGCCGCTTCACGAGGGCGCCGCCGTCGTCGATATCGATGCCCGGGGACAGTACAACGGCATGACCGCGTTGCATGACGCTGTGTGGCATGGCCATCTGGACGCGGCGCGCGCGCTGGTGCGGGCCGGTGCGCGGCTCGATCTTCGGTCACATGCGGGGCTGCGTCCGCGCGAACTCGCTGAACTCCACGGCTACGACGAGGTCGCCCGGATGATCGCCATTGCGGAAGCCGGCAGCCAACAGGATCGGGCCATCCCGGCGGCAATGCGCAGCGCGTGAATCAGCCTGGCACGTGATCGTCGGCGGTGCCGGGCGTGCACCGCTTCAGCCGGTAACTGAGCTGCGGCCGGGTGATCCCGAGCAGGCGCGCGGCGCCGGACAGGTTGCCCTTGCAGCGGGCGACCGCTTCGCGCAGCACCATGTTCTCGATATCCTCCAGCGACATGCCGCTGCCAAGAATCCGGTCGCATAGCGAGCCCTCGCGTTCCTGGCCAGGGTCTTGGAGTGCCCCCGCCTTGTCGACGGCAACGCGCTCCATTTCGGGAAGCACGAAGTTCGGAAACAGTTCCTTGCATTCGATCCAGTCACCCTGACCAGCCAGGATGACCCCGCGTTCGATCATGTTCCCAAGCTCGCGAACATTGCCGGGCCAGTCGTAGGCCGTCAACGCCCGCATCGCCTGGTCGGTCACGCCTGCCACGCGCTTTTCGTGCAGCGCGCAGAACTTCTCGACCATCGTCGACACCATGGACGGGATATCGCTGCGCCGTTCCCGCAGTGGGGGGATCAGGATGGGATAGACACTCAGGCGGTAGTACAAATCAGCCCGGAAGCGCCCCGCCTTGACGGCCTCCGGCAAGTCGACGTTGGTCGCCGCAACGATGCGCACGTCGACCTTGCGAGGACGGTCGTCGCCGAGCCTTTCGATCTCGCCTTCCTGCAGTGCCCGTAACAGTTTCGCTTGCGAGGCGAGTGGCAGCTCACCAAGTTCGTCCAGGAACAGGGTGCCACCGTCGGCACGTTCGAACTTGCCTGCGCGGGAATTGCTTGCGCCGGTAAAGGCGCCCTTTTCCACACCGAACAGCTCCGCCTCGATCAGGTCATGCGGCAGTGCCGCGCAGTTGATCGTCACGAAGGGCTTGTCCGCTCGCCGGCTCCGGTTGTGGATGGCACGCGCAAACCGTTCCTTGCCCACGCCGGTCTCACCGGCCAGCAGCACGGTCACGCTGGTCTCGGCAGCCTTCTCCACCAGGCGGTAGGCTTGCCTGAAGCTTGGCGACTCGCCGACCATGTCCTCCAGGGTACGCGATGTCTTCAGGCTGCTGCGCAACGTCTCGACCTGGGACGACAGTTCCAGCATCTGGGAAACGATGGATTCAGGTTCAAAGAAGCACGTGAAGTCCTCGGCGTCGGGCCATTCCTCGACGGGCTTGCCGACGATCCGGCATTCGTCGTCCGAACAGCCGATGCACTTGGTTTCCTTGAACAGGATGAAGCGCCCCATGAAGGCGGACGTGTAGCCGGAGGCGTAACCGATCAGGCTCCAGCATACGGCGTCCTGCTGCGGGCCGAAGGCATTGACATGGGCATCGGCTTCCCACGAGTTACGCCAGATGAACTCGCCATGGAATTCACCCTTCTCGACGTCCATGTGGCCAAGCACGGGGATCACCTGAACGCCGCCCTCGAGCATGTGCATCTGCGGTCCCGTTGCAAACGCTTCTTCGATCGTGAGATTGCCACGGATCTTGCGCGCCAATTCCGCGTCGCGCTTTCCGGACGCAAAACCCATGCGCGTGAACATTCGCCGCGTAAATTCCTGGCCGACGGAATTGACCATCTCTTCGCGCAAGCCGCCGAGTGAAGCCGCATGCAGCAACAGCATCCGGCTTTCGGACAGCCAGATCGACCCGTCGTCCGGCGAGAAGCGGATGAGCCGGCGTAGATCCAGGTCTTCGGGGAATTCGATCATCACATCTCCTCAAGCGAATGTCAGGCAACGCGTCGTGCAGCCTGATACCAAATTTTAATCATTTCGTACGCTCATCGGTAGATAAAGCTGCAACTTCTCCAAATGATAAAAACGACCTGACCTGGCGCTTCCGGTATCGCAATGCAGCATACCAATCGCGTGAAATGCCTTGGATTCAGCCTGCTGTCTCGGTGTGCATTGCAGCAGAAATGGCTTTTCTCACGCCATGAAAGGATTCCGTACAAGGTGGCACGGGGCTTGCAAACTGCTAGGGCACGAAGCTGATGAAAGCTCGTTTTGGCAGAGCGCCACGTATCGACCAACTGGAAAGGAATAAAATGAAACCCATCATCAATATCGCAGGCACCGCGCGACAAACCTTCATCGCCGCCGTAGTGTCGGTCGGCGCGGTCATGCTGCTCGGCGCTTCATCGGCTTCGGCACGGGAGCCGGCGAAGGCCGCCGCAAGCCGCGCGCCGATCGACGTCGTCAAGGAATTCCTCGAGAACACCGCTCCCGACAAGGTCGATGCCGCGGCAAAGCGGCTGGTCGCGCCCGACGCGACCTATATCTCCCTCACCTTCGACAATCCGGAGCTCAAGAAGATCGAGCCCTGGGCAGGGAAATCGACCGGCCCGGCGGGCTTCAGCACCACGTTTTCGCGCGTGGCCAAGTACTGGAAGATCGAGGATTTCAAGATCACGGACATGTTCGGCAGTGGCGAAAACGTTGCGGTGTTCGGGACCTTCACTTACCGCTCGGTGGCTGTCGGCACCTTGTTCAGTTCGCCATTCTCGATCCATTCCAAAGTGAGGAACGGGAAGATCGTGTACTTCCAGTTCATGGAGGATACCTATGCATCGGCCGCGTCGTTCCGGCAAAGCGGCAGCTGGACAGTGAAAACCGATCCAGGCGCACCGGCGTTCGAAGTGGGCAAGGGCAAATAAGACACGCTGCCCGGACGTGATGCGAAACGCCGCTTTCGCCCCGAACGCACGAGCGGCCATCTGCATGGCGGCGATTTCCTCGACATGGACAATCGCCGCCTCATCGGACCGCAAGATCGGCTTCAACTGCGCAAGGGGCGCAACGCGGCATTCGATCCACGTCCATAGAATTTCGACATTGCACGGCGCGGCGCGAACCAGCAACCAGGCGGTTTGCGGCGCGCTCCCGGCCGCCCCGCTTCATCTACCGGCTGCATTTACCGCCTTGCATCCGAAAGGAGAATCATGAACACCCATCGCACAATCGACACCGTCGCCACCAGGGACGGCACCATCATCCACTTCACCGATTGGGGACATGGCCAACCGGTCGTGTTCGGCCACGGCTGGCCGCAAACGCAGAAGGATCGCCGGAATGCCGGAATGCTGGCCTTCCCGCGCACATGACAGACACGCGGACCCGGCTGGTCCGGGCGTCACGGAAGTAGGCACGGGGAGGCAATCATGCCGGAGTCGATGTCGAGCCTGTTCAACCAGTACGGCACGCTGCTGGTGTTCGTGAATGTGCTGCTTGTTCACCTGGGCCTGCCCATTCCGGCAGTGCCTGGCCTGATCATTGCGGGTGGCCTGGTGGCGGCAGGACAGCTCGACCCGGTCCTTGTCCTTGCAGCGGCGGTGATGGCAAGCACCCTGGCGGACTATGGCTGGTACCTGGCAGGCCGCCGCCTCGGATATACCGTCCTGCGGGTTCTCTGCCGTTTTTCGCTGTCGCCCGATCTGTGCGTACGGCAGGCAGAGATCAAGTACGAGCGCTGGGGAGGCGGGCTGCTGCTGTTCGCGAAATTCGTTCCCGGGGCGGCCTTGCTCGCCCCGCCCCTGGCAGGCATCTTGCACATGCCGTGCCATCGCTTCCTGGTGTATGCGGGCATGGGAGGTTTGTTGTGGGCAGGTACTTTCATCGCCATCGGTTACGCCCTGGACGTACAGGCAGGCACCGTCATTGCGGTGCTGGAACGCGTGGGCATCTACACGGCACTGGCCACGGCGACCATGCTGGCGAGTTATGTTCTCGTCCGCCTGCTGCATCGCCAGCGCCGGCTCCGCGTGGTCGAGGCGATGCGGATCAGTGCAAGGCAGGCGCAGCACCTTCTGTCGGCACCAGCAGGCGCGGTTCTGGTCGATGTCCGCTCCGCCGCCGCGAGAAACCTGGACGGCAGGCAGCTTCCTGGCGCGATGGTCTTCGATGTCGACGAGCTGGAGAAGATCGTCCGCTCGATCCCCAGGGAGGCGCACGTGGTGATCTTTTGCGCCTGCCCGGACGAGGTATCGTCCGCCCACGTGACAAGTCGGCTGAGGCGGCTGGGCTACCTGCACGTATCTTCATTGAAAGACGGCATCGATGGCTGGGTCAACGCCGGGCTCCCGATCCTTGCAGCGGAAATCCCGGCATGATGGTCGTCGGCGAACGCCAGATCGAATTCAGCATGCCAAACGGCTTCTGACATGATACGATATAACATATCTTAACTGTTTTGAGGAATGCCATGCGCCAGACGCACCTGCGGCACCGGGGCACCGGCGTTCCAGCCTGCCGCCCATGACCCTGACTCCATCCCCGACTGCCGTGCCGGAAGGCACCGTCTTCATCACCGGCGGCGCTGGCCGCATCGGCACCGACCTGCGCGCGCGCCTTGCCGCCCTGGGTTACCAGGTGCGCTTTGCCGATATCCGGCCACCCGCCGACGGCAACCTCGACGGCTTTTACCAGCTCGACCTGGCCGACCAGGACGGCATGGCGGCCGCGATGGCCGGCTGTCGTGCCCTCGTGCACCTGGGCGGCCATCCGCGCGAAGCCGACTGGGAAACCATCGAGGCGCTCAATTTCACCGGCGCCTACAATGCGCTGATGGCTGCGCGCCGGGCCGGCATTTCCACCGTCATCTATGCCAGCTCGAACCACTATGGCGGCCTGCATCCCGCGGACACGGTTTTGGCGGCCGACCTGGCGCCTCACCCGACCGGCCTGTATGGCGCCTCGAAGGTGTTTGGCGAAAGCCTGCTGCGCGCCGAATGCGCCGCCTTTCCCGTCATCGGCTTTGCCTGGCGCATCTGCGCGTACAAGCCCGAGCCGGTCAACGCACGCGACTTGCGCATGTGGTGCAGCCCGGACGATGCCGCCCGCCTGGTCGACCGCTGCCTGCGCTGGACCGGGCCGGGCTTCCAGGTGATCTGGGGCGTGTCCGGCAACACGCGCACGATAAAGAACGACCCGGCCGCCGAACGCATCGGCTACCGCCCGCAAGATGATGCGGAACAGTGGATCGGGCGCCTGCGGGCGGCCGGCATCGATACCGCCCGGGTGTCGGAATGGTCCTGCCTGGGCGGCGAGAAGGCGGCCGACTGGCTGGCACAGCGCCGTCCCGGCGCCTGAACAATCGAAGAGGCCTCACTTGACCACGACCCTGACCCGACGCACCCTGCTGACCCTTGCCGCGGCCGGAGCCCTCCTCCCGGCTGTCGCCGTGGCACAGCAGGCCGCGCCGCCCCTGACCCATATCGGCGATGTGGCGCCGAGGCCCGCCCATGCCGGCACGCGCAACAACTGGCTGCTCGGCTGCGAGACGCTGGACCGCGATTTCGCCAGCTACGACGCCTACAAGGACTACCTGGTGCCGCTCGGTATCCGCCGCCTGCGCCTGCAGGCCGGCTGGGCCAAGACGGAAAAGAAACCGGGCGAATACGACTGGGCCTGGCTCGACCACATCGTCGACGATGCCACCTCGCGCGGCCTGGCGCCCTGGCTGCAACTCGCGTACGGCAACGCCATCTATCCCGGCGGCGGCGGCACCAACCTGGCCGCCGGCGTGCCCGATTCGCCGCAAGCGCTGGCCGCCTGGGACCGCTGGGTCACCGCGCTGGTGACCCGCTACCGCGACCGGGTAACGGACTGGGAAGTGTGGAACGAACCGAATTTCGGCGACAACACCTACAACACGCCCGAGTCGTTCGCGGCGCTGTCGGCGCGCAGCGCCGCCATCATCCGCCGCCTGCAGCCGAAAGCGAAGATCTCCGGCCTGGCGCTGGGCCATATCGACTACGACTACGCCGAGCGCTTCTTCCAGGCGCTGCACGCCAAACGCCAGCTGGCGCTGTTCGACAACATCACCTACCACGACTACGTCTACAACCCGGACCAGCACTACCCCAAGGTGGAAAAGCTGCGCGCCATCCTGCACAAGTACGCGCCGGGCATGCCGCTGCGCCAGGGCGAGAACGGCGCGCCGTCGGTGCCCTACAGCGGCGGCGCGCTGGGCGACTGGGCCTGGTCCGAGATCGCCCAGGCCAAGTGGGCCACGCGCCGCATGCTGGGCGACCTGGGGCACGACATCGAGTCGAGCGTGTTCACCATCATCGAGATCGCCTATACCAACGGGCCGATCAATACCCTCAACACCAAGGGCCTGATCAAGTCCGATGCGAGCAAGCGCGCGTTGCGGCCCAAGGCGGCCTACCGCGCGGTGCAGACAGTGGTGGCGATCTTCGACGACCAGCTGGCCCGCCTGCCCGACATCGGCCACGTCCACAACGACAAGCTGGTGCCGCAGGACCCGCGCAAGGTGCTGATGACGGCGTCGACCGACCGCACGGTCGCGGCCTATGGCTACCGCCACAAGGCCAGCGGCAAGGACGCGTACACCCTGTGGCTGGCCGACGTCATCCCCGGCAGCGACCTGGCCAGGAAAAGCTACCGGATCGGCCTGGCCAACGCCCGCTTCGAGCAGCCGGTGTACGTCGACGTCATCAGCGGCAAGGTCTACGACATCCCGGCCAGCGAATGGCACGTCAAGGACGGCCGCACGGTCTTCACCAACATCCCGCTGTTCGACGGTCCCGTGGTGATCGCCGACAAGTCGCTGGTGCCGCTGGCGGCCGCGTCGCCCGCCGGCTGAGCGCCATGGCGGGGGCTCGCATCAGGCGCGGCGCGCCTTGTCGAGTTCCTTGCCCAGCACCGCCATGGTCTCCGCGTGGCGCCTGCGGGTGAGGTCGCGTGCACGGCCCGCCCTGGCACGGGACTCGGCCGGTTGCTGCGCCATCTTCAGAACGGCGGCCGGGAATGCCGCCACCTCTTCCTCGACGTCGAAATTGAACAGCCATTCCGACAGGCCGATGTCGTCCCACATGCGCCCCTTGCTGCTCTGCTCCACCCAGCGGTTAACGATGGCCGGCACACCCAGGCCGATGCACATGATCGGGCTGTGCATCTCGTTGCTGAACATGCCCTCGCAGCGCTTGTAGACGCCCATCGCCTCTTCCAGCGTCCATGGCCGGTCCAGCCAGACGACCTTGCGCCGGACGTCTTCCGGCAGGTGATCGTAGACCCAGGTCTTGCCGATCTCCGTCTCGGTCTCGTCCTCGTTGCCGATCAGGATCTTCAGGCCGGTCTGGCGCACCACGGCGACGATCGCCTCGCGCAGCGGCGCATGGTCGAAATCCTTCATTTCCTCGTTGCGCTGGTGCTGGCGTCCGTCGAAGGCGCGCTTCTTGCGCACGTGCAGCCAGGTCGGCGTATAGCGCTGCTTGGGCAGGCAGACCATGAACCTGCTGTCGGCCAGCCCCAGTTTCTCCAGCAGCCGCGCCGCCGCCGCGTCGTCGGCCACGTCGGTGGAAAACACCACGTCCGGGGACCAGCCCATGATCGGCGCCTTCACCCCGTCCAGCTCGGCCTTCCTGAGCGACACCGAATCGCGGAAGTAGGCAAAGGCGGCGCGCGTCAGCGTGTCTTTCTCGGCGTTGCCGAAGATCCAGTGGCCGTAGGTCACGCCATACACGCCGAACGGTTTGCCGGTGCGCTTGCTGAACGCTTCCAGGTCCATCCATGCCAGCGCGTACGGCCCGGAATTGTGCAGCATGAAGTCGGCCGATGCCACGGCCGCCTCCAGTTCCGGCGTCGAGCCGGCGCCATTGGCGTCCAGCTTGCCCTGGGCAATCTTCAGCTTTGGGAAGCGGTTCGTCAGCATGCGGATTTCGTGCGCCGGGACTTCGTCGTACCACGGCCATAGCGTCACCTCGACCTGCGGCAGGTGGCGCTCCAGCAGCGCCAGCGCGGCCGGCGTATGCGCCACGTCGCCGATGTTCTCGATCTGCCAGTGCGAGCGCAGGATGATGCGGCGCGGACCGGCGGCGGCCAGGGCGGCGAAAGGCAGCATCGCCGCGCCGGCGGCGGCGGACAGGACGCCGAGCGCGCGGCGGCGGGATGGCTGGTGCTGGGTCATGCTTGTCTCCAGGGTCGGGTTGTCGTGCGCGGATTCTGAAGAGCGCCGCTCCGCCTGGCAATTGCGAAAACCGTCGGCGCGTTCCGCAAAGAACGCGCCGGCCCGCCTATTCGATGCGCACGCCGTGCACGTGCCGGTTGAAGCGCACCGGGTTGAAGCCGTGCGCGCCCAGGCGCGTCCCACCGGCGCGGATATTGCGCAGCGTGAGGCCGTGGATCGGCGACTGCTCGGTGCCGACGATATGCCCTTCGTCGGCGAACCACTGGTCCAGCACGATGTCCTCGAAGGTCAGGTCATCGATGCGCCCCGGCGCGTGGCTGGTATCGAAGCCGAACAGGCCGGCCATGTTGTACGGCACGTTGTTGCTGTTGCCGCTGCGCCGGCGTTCCTCGACGACCAGGTCGCGGATGGTGATGCCGCGCGCATTCTTGCGCACCCGGCGCGACGGCGTCGAGAACGATTCCAGCACGAACAGCACATGCGCGCCCTCCTTGCCGATCATGTCCACATGCTCGATCACCAGGTCTTCGACGGGATGCGTGTCGCGGTAGATGTTCTGCACCAGCAGGATGCGGCCCCAGGTGCCGCCCCACACCACGGCGTTGGACACGCGCGTGCCGCGCCCGCCCTTGGTGACGAAGAAATCGTCGTTGTTGAAGATGAAGACATCGTCGACCACGTTGTGGTCCCCGGTGACCCAGATGCCATCGGTGCAGCCGTTCCAGCTGACGGTCTTGAAGTTGCGGTACTGGTTGTGATGGGTCGCGTTGCCGCCGCCGTCCTCCAGCGCCACCTGCCAGGTGGTGCTCTGCACCAGCGTGATGCCTTCCAGCGTGAAGTGGTGCGATCCCTTGCCGCCGATCGCGGGGCGGGTGTACTGCCAGCGCGGATCGACCTTCTCGAACGGCCATTCGCCCCCCGACAGCAGGCCGCGCCCGCGGATGGTGATGTGCTCGCTGCCCTCGGCCAGGTCAAAGCGCCCTTCGACGATGGCGCCGGCGGCGATGTACACGCGCTCGTGCGACTTCAGGTGCAGCGTGCCGTCGCCGGGCAGGCGGTGCACGCCCGGGCCGAAATAATGGGTGGCGGCGGTGTCGGGCACGTCGGGCGCATCGGCGAACAGGAACAGCGGGTCGAGGCGGTCGTTGATCTCGACCGACAGCTTCTGGGCGCGCTGCAGGGTGATGTCGACCGTGCGACCGTCCGCGGCGATGACCGCAGGGATCGCGCGGCGCAGCGGGCGGACGGTCACGGTGCGTGCGCGCGCCGCCGGATCGAGCAGCTTGATGCGCACGTCGACCGCCATGCCCTCGAACGAGAACGGCGAGAACGACGCGGTGCGCAGGTCGGCCTTGCCGGTATCGAGGCGGCCCGGGATCACGCGGGACAGGCCGACCTGCCCGGCCGGTTGCAGCACGTCGCGCCGCCGCGCCGGGTCGGGATGAAAGAAGTCGTACAGCACCCAGTCGTTGCGCGTCTCGAACACCGTGGCCCGGCGCCACGCGTCTTCGCCCGCGCCGTGCGGGCGCACCAGCACCTGGTAACGGGCGGAATGGTGCAGGCGTTCGACGCTGGAAAGGTCGGCCGGGTAGGACGGCACGTGCAGGGCCGCGGCGCCCGCGGGCACCGCCGCCAGCATCGCCAGCGCCCACAGCCAGCGGCCGATGATGTGCCGGGCCAGGAATTGCCAAGTCAGGAAGTGCAGGGTCATGCTTTGCTCCGCTCGAAGGATGGTTCCCGGCGCATTGTGGGGAGCTTGCCGCGGCCCTGCAATTGCGATATTTGCGGCTTTTCATGCTTTACCGCACGCGCGGGCCCGTGCGGTGTCCAGGCCAGCCAGCCTCAGTCGGTCAATTCGAACTGCCCTTTCAGGCGGATGTCGTCCGACGCACTGCCGATCATCAGGTCGAAGCGGCCCGGCTCGGCGCCCCATTTCAGGTCGGCGTTGTGGAAGGACAGCAGTTCGCGGTCGATCTCGAAGCTGACGGACTGGCGCTGGCCGGGCTCGAGGCGCAGCTTGCGGAAGCCCTTGAGCTCCTTCACTGGCCGCGCGATCGACGCCACCGGATCGCGCAGGTACAGCTGCACCACTTCCTCGCCGGCGCGCTTGCCGCTGTTTTGCAGGTCGAACGACACGGTCAGCTTGCCGTTGCCGGCCAGGCTGCTGGTGGACAGGCGCAGGTTGTCGTACTTGAAGGTGGTGTACGACAGACCATGGCCGAAGGCGTACAGCGGGGTATTCGGCGAATCCATGTAGGCCGAGCCATACAGCGCCTCGACCTCCGGCACCGGGCGGCCCGTGTTCAGGTACGAGTAGTAGATCGGCACCTGGCCCAGGCTGCGCGGGATGGTGATCGGCAGCTTGCCCGACGGGTTGTAGTCGCCGAACAGCACGTCGGCCATGGCATTGCCGCCTTCACTGCCCGGCAGCCATGCATACAGGATGGCATCGGCTTTTTCGGCCACGTCGGCGAACGCCAGCGGGCGGCCCGCCAGCACCACCAGCACCACCGGCTTGCCGGCCGCCTTCGCGGCGGCGCGCACCTGGTGGAACAACTGGTCCTGCTTGCCCAGCAGGGTGATCGACGTGTAGGAACGCGCTTCGCCGGTATGGTCGAACGATTCGCCCAGCGCCATCACGACGACATCCGCCTCGCGTGCCGCCTTCACCGCGGCGGCGAAGCCCTTGCTGTCCTTGCAGGCGATGTCGCAACCGGCAGTCACCGTCAGCCGGCTTCCCGCGGCCAATCCCTTGCGCAATCCGTCGGCCAGCGAGGGCACGCTCTTCGGATCGCTGTGCACGATCCACGCGCCTTCCAGGTCGCGGCGGGCCTCGGCCAGCGGGCCGATCAGGGCAATCCGGCGCGTGTCCTTCTTCAGGGGAAGCACGGCGCCTTCGTTCTTCAGCAGCACCATGCTCTTCCTGGCGACGTCGCGCGTGGCGGCGCGGTGTTCGGGATTGGCGTGCACCGCCTTCTCGCGTGCCGCGTCGCTGTAGCGGTACGGGTCGTCGAACAGGCCCAGTTCGAACTTCTTGGCCAGCACATGGCCGACCGCGTCGTCCAGCGTGGCCTGGCCGACCTTGCCTTCCTTGACGAGCTCCGCCAGGTGGTTGCTGTAGGCGTAGCCTTCCATGTCGATCGTGTTGCCGGCGTTGATCGCCCTGGCGCCGGCGTCTTTCAGGTCGGCCGCGTAGCCATGGCGCACCATCTCCGCGACGGACTGCCAGTCGCTGACGACGATGCCATCGAATCCCCACTTCTGGCGCAGGATGTCCTTCTGCAGCATGGCGCTGCCGGTCGCCGGGATGCCGTTCAGGGTATTGAACGAATTCATGAAGGTCGCCACGCCCGCTTCCACCGCCGCCCTGAACGGCGGCAGATACACCTCATGCAGCTGTTGCGGGCTGATGTCCACGGCCTGGTAGTCGCGCCCGGCCACGGCGGCGCCGTACGCGGCGAAGTGCTTCGCCGTGGCCATCACGCTGTCCAGCTGGCCGATGCCCTTGCCCTGGAAGCCTTTCACGCGCGCCTTCGCGATCGCCGAGCCGAGGAACGCATCCTCGCCCGCCCCTTCCATCACGCGGCCCCAGCGCGGATCGCGCGCCACGTCGACCATGGGCGCGAAGGTCCAGTGCACGCCCGAGGCAGCGGCTTCGGTGGCGGCGATGCGCGCCGAGCGCTCGATCGCTTCCATGTCCCATGAAGCCGCTTCGCCCAGCGGCACCGGGAACACGTTCTTGTGGCCATGGATGACATCGAGCGCGAAGATCAGCGGGATCTTCAGGCGCGACTGCATCGCCAAGTCCTGCAGCTCGCGCGTTTCCGCGACCGACTTCACGGTCAGCAGCGAGCCGATCTTGCCCGCCTTGATGTCGGCGCGCTTGTCGACGTTCTTCGCCTGGGCGTTTTCCGGGCCCGTCAGGCCGCTGGCCACGACCTGGTTCAGCTGCCCGACTTTTTCTTCCAGCGTCATCTGCTGGAGCAGTGCCCGCACTTTCGCGGCGGTGGCGGCATCGGTGCCGTGGGCGGGGCCGGCGCAAATGCCGAGTACAGCAAGCGAAACAAGGGTGCGCTTCATGATTTCCTTAGCAATATCCAAAATTCGGGCGAGCGTAGCACGGCCCGGATCGCGCAGAAATTGCGTTTTTTGCGATGGCGTACTCATTTCCGCCGACAGGCGCCAGGCCGGCCCTTTGCGTTTTGTGCGCCGGTGCAATATCGCAATTGACCTGGCACGACCGGCATCGCTAGGCTGCACCGATTGATCCTTCGACGATTGCCGACATGACCACCGACCCCACCGCACTGCCCAACCCGCGCCGCCGCCTGCTGGCGTTCGCCCCCGCGCTTGCCGCCCTGCCCTGGTGTGCGCCATCGACCGCCCAGGAGGCGCCGGCCTATGCAAGCTGGAGCGCCACCGAACTGTTGCTCGACAACGGCGCAGTGCGCCGCCGCATTGCCCTCCCTGGTCCCGGAACCGGGCTGGCCACGGTGGACTATCGCGGCGCGCGGGCGCCGTCGCGCTTCTTTGCCGGCCATGACGGCAGCAAGCCCCGGCGCTCCGATGAATTCCGCTTCCTGGTGGACGGCAAGGCCGTCACCAGCGCGTCGGGCTGGCGCGTGAAGAACATCGCCGCGGCGCGGGACGCCCACGGCGGGCACGGTGCCCGCATCGCGCTCGATTCCGTGGACGGCCGGCTGTCGGTGGCCGTCGAGTACCTGCTGTATCCGGGCCTGCCGCTGGTGCGCAAGCGCCTGGCCGTGACCAACCGCGGCCGCCGCCGCGTGCGCATCGAGTCGGTCGAGATCGAACGCTTCGAGATGGAGGAATACTATCCCGGCACCTACGGCTGGATCTACAGCGACTACGGCCGGCGCAAGTCGCTGGCGCCGTTCCTGGGCACGCGCCAGGATTGCCTGATGGCGCTGCACAATCCCGACTGGCAGGAAGGCATCGTGCTGGGCAACGAGGCGCCGGGAGTGCTCAAGCACATGGCCGCCTTTTACGACAGCCGGGCACTGGTGGCCGGACTGACGCCGGCCGGCCAGCCGTACGCCTTCCGCCGCCACCTGGCGCCGGGGCGCAGCTGGGAATCGCCCCAGGTGTTCTCGATCGTCTACGCCAACGCGCGCACCTTCGAGACGATCCTCAACAGCGTCGTGCCGGACTTCGTGCGTCGCCACCTGGGCAGCCGGCTGGCGGCCAATCCGCACCGCCCCGGCTTCGTCTACAACACGTGGGAACCGTTCCAGACCGATATCAACGAAGCCCTGCTGCTCGAGCTGGTCGATGCCGCGGCGGACGCCGGCGCCCAGGAATTCGTCATCGACGATGGCTGGCAGGACGTCAACGGCGACTGGGGCGTGGACCGCGCCAGGTTCCCGCGCGGCCTCGGCCCCGTCATCGAGCGCATCCGCCAGCGCGGCATGAAGCCCGGCCTGTGGGTCAGCGTGGGGTCGGCCGACAAGCACAGCCGGGTGTTCCGCGCCCACCCCGACTGGTTCGTCGAGAACCGCGCGGGCCAGCTCACCAACCTGCACCTGGAAAGCTGGGCGGGCGACAAGCTCACCGCCTGCTTCACCACCGGCTGGCGCGACTACATCGGCGGCGTGCTGGCCCGGCTGGTGCGCGAACATGGCCTGGTCTACCTGAAGCTGGACTTCGCCGTCGTCACCAGCTCCTATGTCTTCGACCTGAAGCGCAACGGTTGCCACGCGCGCAAGCATTCGCATGCCGACCAGCCCGAGTCGCTGGCCCTCAACCACCAGGCCATGTGGGACCTGTTCGACGGCCTGCACCGCCAGTTCCCGCAGCTCTTCATCGATTGCACGTTCGAGGCGATGGGCGGCATGCAGCTGATCGACTACGCGATGCTGCGCCATGCCGAAGGCAACTGGTTGTCGAACTTCAACGAGGCCGACGCGGCGAACGACCTGCGCATCCGCCAGATGGCATGGTGGCGCGCGCCGGCGATGCCGGCCGCCGCGCTGGTGATCGGCAACGCGCGGCTGGAGGACGGCGGCGTGGAAACGCACCTGCAGTCGCTGGCCGGCACGCTGCCGATGCTGCTGGGCGACCCGCGCAAGATGGATGCGGCACGCAAGGCGCTGTGCCGCCGCTACAGCGCCTGGTTCAGCGCGCTGCACCAGCGCAGCGGCTATATGGACTACCGCCAGGACTTGCCGGGATTCGGCGAACCGCAGGAAGGCCGCTGGGACGGCTTCCAGCGCATCAATACCGACAGCGGCGCCGGCGGCATGGTCGGCGTGTTCCGCCATGGCGCGCCCGACGCCGCCGTGACGGCAAGGGTCGGCCACCTGCAGGCACGCGCCACCTACCTGGTGCTGGACATGGAAGGACGCGAAGTCGCCCGGGCCAGCGGCGCGCAGCTGGGCAGCCAGGGCTTCGCCGTGCGGATCGACGAAGACCACGGCGGGCGCCTGTTGGAAGTGCGCAGGCTGTAGCGGCAACGCGGGAAAGCGACATGTGCGCCGCGGCCACGGTGTACCGCGCCCGGGCCACGGGGCAGCGTGCTTACTTGGCCGGGATCGGCACTTCCGGCAGGTTCGGCATATTGCCCGTCACCGCGATCATGGTCACCATCAGCACCGTGTCGCCGTAGTATTCGGGCGTCACGCTCTTGCCGTTGTAACTGTAGGGCTGGCCGGGAATCTGCTTGCGCATCCAGTCATACAGGGTATTCAGGCGGGCCTGATTGCTGGCGTCGGTCATCGCGCCCACCGCCATCGCGCCGGCCGTGTGGCGCTGCCCGTAGACAAACGTGTTCGGCCACGGCGAGCCGTTCAGTTGGTAGCCGTACAGCGCCGCGGTCGGGTCGTTGTTGACGGTGTTCATGAACCAGGCCGCGTTCACCTTGGGCAGGTCCTGCGCCAGCGTGGCGCGAATGTTCGCATCGAGGCTGTTGGCGTAGCGTGAATTGCCGTTCTCGTGCCACAGGAAATCGAGCCCCACGCGCCAGGGGATGCGGCACGAGTCGGGGCCGAAGTTGTAACCCTTGGCGGACGGCTTGTACTGGTTCGCGCCCGGCTTCGTCAGGAACGTGTACGGCGTGAGCGCGGTGGCAGGGTTGGCCTCGTAATAATAGTCGAAGGCCTTGTAGCCGGCGCGCAGCGTGTCGCGCCACTTCGCCGCGCGGGTGGCGTCGGAGGCGTTCGCGAATTGCCGCATGTACGACACCACCTGGTAGGAGCTCATCGTGAAGTTGGCATCGCCCTCGGTCGAGGACAGCTCCTTCTCGCTGTTGGCGACCAGGTCCGAGTGGGTATCGCCGCGGTTGTAGACGGCGAACCGCTGCAGCCCGTTGAGGATGGTCTGCGCTTCCGCCCAGTAGTTCGGGTTGCCGTTCCCGCTGCCCCATTTCTTGTCCGCCACCAGCAGCGCGAACGCCGCGTCGATGTCGCCGTCGGGCGCCGTCCACACATCGGCCACGCTGCCGTCGCCATTGATCCGCCAGCTCATCAGGCCCGTGTTCTCGCCGTTCAGGATGCGCCGCTTGGACTTGTAGTACGTGAGCATCTTGTCGAAGTCGCTCTTGCCCTGGTTCGCGCCATCGGCCATGTAGACCGAGATCAGCATGCCGTAGCCCTGGCCTTCGGACACCGTTTCGCCACCCTCGTCGGGCTTGTAGACGCGCGCGCCACCGGTGCCGGCACCCGCCGTGGTCACGTACTTGGCGCGCCACAGGTTGTACATGTCGCGTACGTCGGCGTCCATCTGGTCCTGGCTGTAGTTCGACGGCAATATGCCGCGCCCGTAACCGCGCCTGTACGGAAAGTTCAGCTGGAGCGCGGCGGTGCTGGTGCTGATGTAGCCGGTGCCCGGGCCGCCCGGACGATAGGCCTTGACCCGGTATTCGTAGCGGGTCAGCGGCGCCACGGTGGTGTCGGCATGGCTGCGCAGCGGCTCCTTGACATAGGCGATCTCGTTCCAGGCGGTGGCGCCGACCGGGCGGCGCTCGATGCCGTAGCCGCTGGCGGCCGGCGCGTCCGCACCCCAGGTCACGGTGGCCCTGGGCGTGGCGGGATCGTAGGCCACACGCACGGTGTAGGGTTCGTTGACGGCCGCGCCGGCCAGCGGCGCGGCGCTGGTCATCACGGCGGCAAGCGCCAGTGCTCGCAGGAGGAACCGTTTTTGTTGTTTCATTGTGCTCCCTGATAAAAAAAGTCGGCCCATCGGGCCGAGTCGGGCGTTCGGATCTCCTCCATCACGCCCACACGGATCCGGTCCGCGACTATCCGATAGTCCGGCCGGGTGACGACATGGTCTGTCGGGCACGATTGCCGGGCAATTGCGTTTTCCGCCAGTCCATTGCTGATTTCTCCTGCTTCGGCTCCCTGCCCAGGGCCGCGGCCGGACGGACCGCGCCCAGCGCCGCCTTGCCCCAGGTGACCACCAGGTTGCCGGCGCCGCCCTCGGTACCGACCTGCCGCGCGATCAGTTCCACCACCTTGACGCCCGCCACGTCGGCCTGCAGCGCCCGGGCATCCTGGCCCCAGCGCAGCAAGGGCGTGCTGGCCAGCAGACGGCCATCGCCATACACTTCGAACACCACCGCGTCCCGGCTGTTGCGGGTGCCGTCATCGACGCCCACCTCGGCCGTGAACCGGCTGAACTGGCCATCGTTCTTCACCTCCATGCGCGAGCCGGCCAGGATGCCGATCCCGGTGCGGTAGCCCTTGCCGTTGACCTGCAGCGCACCGTCGTACGGGGTCATGTCCACCTGCGCGCCACCCCAGCCCATGTATTGCGGCCGCTCGCCGCCATTGCGGGTGCCAGCCCAGACATTGATCGACCGGTACACGGTCGGATCCGCCTGCGGTACCACGATGCCATCGTCGGCCACGTGCACGCGGCCCGGCATCTCGGACAGGTACAGGCCGTCGGCCAGTTCGCGTTCGCCGCTCGCTTCGAAGGTGAGCGACTCGTGCGGCTCGAGCCGGAAACTGGTTTCGCCCGTGAAGCTGGACGATGCCTTGCTCCACAGGTTGCGCAGCCGGACCGGCGCGGCCGCATCGAACTTCAGGTGGGCGGCGGTCAGGTCGGCGCTCATTGCCGACCCGGTGCGGTTGACGATCACCACGCCCTTCTTCGACGGGTCGGCCAGCTGCTTGACGATGATCTGGATATCGTGGCTGTCGTAGGCCAGCGTGCCCTGGTTGCCGGCCTTGTCCTGGTTCAGCGCGATGACGTCGGTGTTGCCGTAGATGGCCAGCAGCGACGCCGGCGTCCTGCTCAGGTCTTCGCCGATGAGCAATGGCGCATTGATGATGGCCCACATGGCAAAGTGGGTGCGCGCCTCGGTCAGGTGGCCGGCATCGAATTCGCCATGGCCGATATGCAGCATGTCCGGATCGTTCCAGCTGCCCGGGCGCGCATACAGGGCGCGGTGCGAGGCGCTGTCGAAGGCGTGCAGCATGCGGCCCCACCACGGCGCGATGTCCAGGCTGGTGCGGACCACGTTGCCGACATGCTGGCCCCAGGTGCGGGAATCGGCATCGCCCCACACGCAGACCGAGTACGTGAAGTCGTTGGCCGGGCGGGTCTTCGCCAGGGCGCGCCCCACCTCGTCGTAGGCGTTGCGCACGCCCGCGATATCGGTGCGCAGCGGCGAGACCACGTCGATCCACGGCTGCACCATGCGGTAGCCGCGCTCCTTGACCGGGCGGGATTCGGGACCGTACATGGCCAGCCCGCAGGCGTCGAGCTTGAGGTAGTCGAAGCCCCACTCTCCCATGAACAGGTCGATGTCCTGGGCGACGTGGCCGCGCATGCCGATCGACTTCTCCGCCAGCGTGCCGCGCGGCGAGCGCGCGATGTCGCCAGGGCTGTTGGCCTGCTGTCCGCAAGTGTTGTAACCGATATCGGTATAGATGCCGGGCTTCAGTCCCATGGCCTTGATGCGGTCGGCGAACGGCTTGAAGCTGTTGCCGCCCGGCGTCGCCGCCGACGGGAAGCGCTCGGTATTGACCACCAGGCGGCCGGTCGCGGGATCGCGCCTGGCCGCCCAGCCGTCGTCGATGTTGACATGCACATAGCCGGCCCTGGCCAGCCCCGAATCGACCAGCGCCCGGGTCGATGCCATGACGCGCTGTTCGGACAGGTCGGTGAGAAAGGCGTTCCAGCTGGCCCAGCCCATCGGCGGCAAGGGTGCGTGGCCGCGGGCGAGCGCGGTCCAATTGCCGGTTGCCTGCAGGGGCGCGCGTTCCGGCGTGGTACCGGCGGCCAGCGCGCCACCAGGGCACAGGTTGAACAGGATGAGCAGGGCGGCCGCCAGCGGCAGCATGGGGCTGCGCGGCCGTTGGCGAGGGAGCGTTTCGTGCATGGGTTTTCCGTTGTCGGCATGGCTGGTGAAACGGCGAGTCTGCGCACCCACCGCGCCCTTGGCAATTGCGAAAACAGGCGACCGGTTCATGCTTTTTCGGCATCGCCGCATGCTGGGCCGGCTTGCGCCAGCGCGCACGGGCTGCCAGAAATCGCAACGAAACGTCCAGAAAACGCAATTGAGCTTTGTCGCCGGCCGGGCCAGCATGGCGGATGCCCGCCCGCCCAGGAGAAGAAGTGAGCCGTTCCCGCCGCCGTTTTCTGCAACAAGCCGCCGTTCTCGGCGCCCTGCCCGTCCTGCCCGCCGGAGCCGCCGCCGTAGGCGCGAGGCCACCCGCCGACGCGCCCTACCGCGACCCGCGACTGCCGGCCGTCCAGCGGGTGCGCGACCTGCTGGCCCGCATGACGCTGGACGAGAAGGTCATGCAGCTGCAATGCATCTGGAGCGGCAAGAGCGCCCTCCAGGACCCCGACGGCAGCTTCTCGCCCGACAAGGCCAGCCGCCGCCTGCCGCATGGACTGGGCATGCTGGCGCGCCCCTGCGAGCGCCAGGTCGACGTGGGACTGGACGTGATCGGCGATACCGGCCGCGACGTGCACCGCGATGCCGCCGACACGGCGCGCTACAGCGGCGCGGTGCAGCGCTGGGCGCGCGAACACACGCGCCTGGGCATCCCCCTGCTCCTGCACGAGGAAGCCCTGCACGGCTATGCCGCGCGCGGCGCCACCAGCTTCCCGCAGGCGATCGCGCTGGCCTCGTCGTTCGACCCGGCGCTGGTGACCGAGGTGTTCGGCGTCGCCGCGGCCGAGATGCGGGTGCGCGGCGCCAACCTGGCGCTGGCGCCGGTAGTCGACGTGGCGCGCGATCCCCGCTGGGGCCGCATCGAGGAGACGTTCGGCGAAGACCCGCTGCTGTGCGCGGAGATCGGCAAGGCGGCCGTGCGGGGCTTCAGCGGCGACACGCTGCCGCTGGCGCGCGGCAAGGTGCTGGCCACGCTCAAGCACTTCGCGGCCTACGGGCAGCCGGAGAGCGGCACCAACACCGGGCCGGTGTCGGTGGGCGAGCGGGTGCTGCGCGAGGAATTCCTCGCCCCGTTCGAGGACGTGCTTGCCGCCACGAAGGCCGTCGCGGTAATGCCCGCCTATAACGAGATCGACGGCATTCCGGCGCATGGCCATGACTGGTTGCTGAACCGCGTGCTGCGCGGCGAATGGCGATTCGACGGCATCGTGGTGGGCGACTACGGCGGGGTCGGCAACCTGGCGAACCGCTTCAAGGTTGCCGCCGACCTGGAACAGGCCGCCGCGATGGCGCTGGCCGCCGGGGTCGACGTCGACACGCCGGATGCGCGCGCGTTCCAGAAGCTGGCCGAGGGCGTGCGCGCCGGCCGCATCGACATCGCCCTGGTCGACCAGGCGGTGGCGCGCGTGCTGCGGGTCAAGTTCGAGGCCGGGCTGTTCGAGATGGCCGATGCCGATCCGGCAGCGGCCGACGCCGCCACGGCCACCCCTGCCGCCATCGCGCTGGCGCGCAAGGCGGCCGCGCGCTGCGCCGTCCTGCTCAGGAACGAAGGAGGCCTGCTGCCGCTCGGCGCGGACAAGGTCGGCCGCATGCTCGTGCTGGGCACCCATGCGCGCGACACCCCGATCGGCGGTTATTCCGGTGTGCCGCGCAAGGTGGTGTCGGTGCTGGAAGGCCTGCAGGAAGAAGGCGTGCGCGCCGGCTTCCCGGTAGCCTACGCGGAGGGCGTGCGCCTCACGGAGCAGCGCATCTGGGGCCAGGATCCGATCAACTTCACGCCGCCGGAAGTCAACCGGCGCCTGATCGCCGAGGCGGTCGAGGCGGCGCGCGCGGCCGACACCATCGTCATGGTATTGGGCGACAACGAAATGACGGCACGCGAAGCCTGGTCGGAACGCCACCTGGGCGACCGCCTGGGCCTCGACCTGCTGGGCCAGCAGAACGCGCTGGCGCAGGCCATCTTCGACCTGGGCAAGCCGACCGTGGTGCTGCTGCTCAATGGCCGGCCGCTGTCGGTCAACCTGCTGGCGCGGCGCGCCACGGCGCTGATCGAAGGCTGGTACATGGGCCAGGAAACCGGCCATGCGGTCGCCGACCTGCTGTTCGGCCGCGCCACCCCGGGCGGCAAGCTGCCGGTCACCATCGCGCGCGACGCCGGCCAGTTGCCGGTCCACTACCGCACCAAGGTGGGTGCGCGGCGGGGCTACCTGGACGGTCCTGTCGAACCGCTCTACCCGTTCGGCTTCGGCCTGTCCTATACCCGCTTCGCGATCGGCGCGCCGCAACTGGACCGGAGCAGCATCCGAGCAGGCGAATCGGTGCGGGTGCGGGTCGAGGTGGCCAACGTCGGCACACGCGAGGGCGATGAAGTGGTGCAACTGTACCTGAGCCCGGAGAGCGGGCCCGTCACGCGCGCCACGCTGGCCCTGCGGGCGTTTCACCGCGTCACCCTGGCACCGGGCCAGCGCCGCACCGTGGCGTTCACGCTGGGCCCGCGCGACTTCCACGCCTGGGACCGCGCCATGCGCCGCCAGCCGGCACCCGGCACCTACCAGGTGCGCGCCGGCGCGAGCAGCGTCCAGCTGGCATCGGCGCCGCTGCGCGTGCTGCCGGCCGCCTGAACCGGGCGCGCCAGTCGCCCACGCCCGCACCCGCTTCGACGATGCAGGAAACGAGCTTATGAAATTGATCTCGCCATTATGAATTGCCGTATCCGGCGCCGCCGGCCCTTCGCCGGGCGCGGCAGCGCTCCTATAATCGGCTCGCTGCCCAGCCAGCCCTCGACCGCCTGATTTCCTTGCCCAAGACCGAACCCATGACACTGCGCCTGATTCCAACGACCCTGTCCCTGCTCGTTTCCTTTGCCGTCAGCCACGCGGCGTTCGCCACCGAATGGCACGTCGCGCCGAACGGCGACAACAGCCGCGATGGCCGCACACCTGCCACCGCCTTCCGTACCCTGCAGCACGCCGAGTCGGTGGTGCAGCCGGGCGACGTGGTGCTGCTCGCCAGCGGCGACTACCCCAGCGACCCCGCCTCGGACCGGGCCGACGGATCGGCCCTGCTGAAGATCACCCGCAGCGGCCGGCCGGATGCCTGGATCACGTGGAAGGCGGCGCCGAAGGCGCGCCCCGTGCTGCATCCGCGGGCCTGGGCCGGCATCCAGGTCGAAGGGTCGTACCACATCATCGAGGGCCTGACCCTGGTCGGCGCGAACGACGAGATCGCCCTGGTCAAGGCGCTGGAAGCACCGAAGAAGGCCACCAAGGATCCCTACTACAACACGAACGGCATCCTGGTCGAAGGGCGCCGCAACGGTGCCGACAGCAAGCCGCACCATGTCGTCATCCGCAACAACAGCGTATCGAAATTCCCCGGCGGCGGCATCACGGCGATCGAGGCCGACCACGTCACGGTGGAGAACAATGAAGTGTTCGACAACGCCTGGTTCATGGAATACGGCGGCTCGGGCATCACCTTCCTCACCAACTGGCAGGTCGACGACGCGCCCGGCTATCACATCGTCGTGCGCGGCAACAAGGTGTGGAACAACAGGACCATGGTGCCATGGTCGAAGATCGGCAAGCTGTCGGACGGTAACGGCATCCTGCTCGACGTGACCGACCAGGCCGGCGGCTCGGGCGGCGCCACCAATCCGAACGCCGACGCGGTAGTGCAGGCGGCCAGGCCGGCCGCGCAAAAAGTGGAAGCGGCCACGGCGACCGCCGATCCGGCACCTCCGCCGGGCGTAGCCAAGGGCAAGCGCCCTGTCTGGACCGCGCGCTCGCTGATCGCCAACAACCTGTCGGCCTTCAACGGCGGTTCCGGGATTCACACGTTCCGCGCGGCCCACGTCGACATCGTCAACAACACCACGTACTGGAACGGCAGCGTCGTCGACTACCAGGAACTGTTTCCCAACCGCTCGGACGATGTCGTCATCATGAACAACATCATCGTGCCGCGCCCGGGCGGCAAGGTCACCTCGAACAACCGCAATACCAATATCCGTTGGGATTGCAACGTCTATTCAGCCGCGCAGGACGTGTTCAAGGGTGCGCGCGACAGCGTCGCCGATCCGCTATTCGTCAAGGTGGCGCGCGACTTGCGCGATGCCGACTTCCGCCTGAAACCCGGTAGTGCGGCGCGTGACGCGGGCTGCGCGGAGGTGCCGCAGGCGCTCGACCTGGCCGGCAGGAAGCGCCCGCAAGGCAAGGGCCGCGACCGCGGCGCCTACGAGCAGTAAGCCTTTCCTTCGACGAGCTCCCAGGGCGGGCCGATTTCCGGCCCATGGCGGCGACGGGCGGCGAATCGACGCTCGCCGCGGCAGGGCCGGCGACGCGCATGAGCGCACATGAGCGCACAGGAAAAACGCAACCGGCCGCGTACTTTCGGAATTGCCAACGGCAGGGCCGGCACCAATAATCGCGCCACCACGCTGGCATGCCCAGCCCCGTCATCAACGTTTCGAAAGACCCGCAATGCGCACCATCCTGTACGGACTCGCCCTGAGTGCCGGCATCGGCATGCCGGCACTGGCCGCGGCACCGCAGCCGGCCGGCGGCACGCCCGCCGCCACGGCGCCCGCCGCTGTGCCGAAAGCCACCGAGATCGCCGCCGCCATCGAGCGCACCGTCGCCTGGCAACTGGCCAACCCCAGCGGCACCGCCATGCGGGACTGGGTGATCGCGCCGTTGTACGATGGCCTGATACAGGCCGCGCTGGCGACCGGGCGGGCGCACTACCTGGTGCCGGTGCTGCGGATGGGCCAGCAGTCCGGCTGGACCCTGGGTTCGCGCGGCCGCTTCGCCGACGACCACGCGGTGGGCCATGCCTGGCTCGACCTGTACCTGATGAATCCGCGCCGCACCGAGCGGCTGGCGGCGATCCGCGAGCAGATGAGCGGGATCGTCGACAACCCGATCGCCGAGAAGCTGGTCTACCACCACACGCCCGCGACGCCCGGCGTGAGCTTCGTGGACCGCTGGACCTGGTCCGATGCGCTGTACATGGGCCCGCCCGTGTTCGCGCGGCTGTACAGCGCCACGGGCGACGCCAAGTACCTTGCCTTCATGGACCGCGAATACCGCGCCGCCGTCGATGCCCTGTACGACCGCGGCGAGCA
Source organism: Pseudoduganella lutea (assembly GCF_004209755.1). NCBI lineage: Bacteria > Pseudomonadati > Pseudomonadota > Betaproteobacteria > Burkholderiales > Oxalobacteraceae > Pseudoduganella > Pseudoduganella lutea. Next base: position 486,081 of record NZ_CP035913.1, read on the forward strand.
CCTGTTCTACCGCGACTTCAACTTCATCGACAAGCGCACCGCGCATGGCAGGAAGGTGTTCTGGAGCCGCGGCAACGGCTGGGTATATGCCGCCCTGCCGCAGATCCTCACCTACCTGCCGAAGAACCATTCCAGCCGCGGCTATTACGAGGCACTGTTCCGCGACATGACGATCGGCATCCTGAAGACCCAGCAGGCGGATGGCCTGTGGCGCCCCAGCCTGCTCGATCCCGAGGAAGTGCCGATCGGCGAAACCTCCGGCAGCGGCTTCTTCGTCTACGGACTGGCCTGGGGCATCAACCACGGCCTGCTGGACCGGGCCGCGACCTGGCCGGCGCTGGCGCGCGGCTGGGCGGGCCTGATGACGCGCGTGCGGTCGGACGGCTACGTCGGCTATGTGCAGCCGATCGGCTCTGCGCCGCGGTCGGAAGAGGCCTACCTGACCGTCATGCCGGACGGGACGAAGGTGCATGCGCCACCCAAGCCGCGCGTGCTCGACCCCGACTCGACCCAGGACTACGGAACGGGCGCGTTCCTGCTGGCCGCCAGCGAGATGCTGCGCCTGGCCGGCGGTGCAAGGTCGGTCAAGCCGGCCGCGCTGCTGGCCGATGCCGAAGCGCGCCTGGCCAGGGAAGCCCAGCAGCCACGCGCCTATGCGCGGGTGGTGCCGGAACGGATGGACGACCTGGCCTGGGAAAACGACAAGGTGGCCTTCCGCATGTATGGTCCGGCGCTGCGCGCGGGCCCGGAAGACAGCGGCATCGACGCATGGTTCAAGAAGGTGCACTACCCGGTGCTGGACAAATGGTATGGCCTGGCCACCGGCAAGCAGCAGAAGAGCTACCACGTCGACCGGGGCGAAGGCTACGACGCCTACCACGTCGGCGACACGCGCGGCGTGGGCGGCCTGGGGCTGTGGGTCGATGGCAGGCTCGTCACCTCCGACACGTTCGTGAAGGGCCATGTGCACTGGAGCAAGGCCGACGTGGCCGAGTTCTCCAACATCTTCGAATACCCGATCAAGATCGACGGCAAGCCGGTCTACGAGCACCGTTATTCGCGCCTGAAGATGGGCGAACGCATGACCGAGATCCGCTCGTTCTTCTCGCATTCGCAAAGCCTGTACGATTCGCATCCGATCCGCGACTTCCCTTACGAGGTGGCGATCGGCCTGGTGACGCAGGATGCGCGCCGGGCGGAGGTGGTGCTGGACGGTCCGCGTGGCCTGATCGCCGTGACCGAACCGGTCGACGGCAAGCCGTTCGGGGCCGGCGTGGTGATCGACCCGGCGCGCGTGGTGCGCACCGCCAGGCTGGCAGCCGCGGACAAGGAAGGCAAGCATGCGCACGGCCTGGTCTTCACCCGCGTGGACGACGCCGGCTACGTGAAGTATCGCAGCGGCTTCGCCTGGAGCGGCGACGGCGAGATCACCCGGCCGGCCGAGTGGCTCGACTACCTGGCGCGCCAGGCTGGGCGACGGCCCTAGTGCCGAAGGGCGATGGCGCCCCATCGGAAACATGAGGCGCCATGCGTTTTCAGTATCGACAGCCCTGCCCCGGCTGGCCTAGCATGGGCATATTGCCCTACTCGAGAATGCGATGCACCAACCCAACCACACCCGTCGCCTGCTGCTGGCGGCACTCGGCGCCGCCGGCACGCTGCCCGCGGCCTTCGCCGCCAGCCCCGCGCGCCGCCCCGTCATCCTGTGGCGCAATGCCTGGAACACCAACAACATCGGCGACATCGGCCACGTGCCGGGCGCCCTGGCCCTGCTGCGCCATTACATTCCCGAGGCGAAGGTCATCCTGTGGGCGCACAAGGACCTGGTGATCCGCGGTGAATACGCCGCGCTGGGCCGGGTGGCCGACGGCGCGCTGGATGCCGGCACGGTCAGCCGCAAGGTGATCCCCGACCTGCACGTGGTGCGCGGCGAACTGGATGCCAACGGCCGTGCCGACAATCCCGCGCTGGACGCGGCCGTTTCCGCCGCCGGCCTGATGGCGATCGGCTCCGGCGCCGGCATCCTCGAGCCGAATGCGCTGCTGCGCTTCACGCGCCGCACCGGCAAGCCGATGGGCATGTTCGGCATCACCACCGACCCGTTCAACTTCAGCAATTTCCACGACGGCGAAGCGAGCCCCGACGTGCAGGCGCTGCGCGCGGCCAGCTTCGTGTTCACGCGCGAGCGCACCTCCTTGCGCGTCCTGCGGGGCGAGGACGTCGACGGCCCGGACGGCGCTTCGCCGGACCGGCCAGACACCCCCGTCAACGAAGCCATCAACCGCAAGGCGACCGGCATCGACCTGTCCGGGGTGCCGGCCGCCTTCGTTCCCGACACGACGTTTGCCTTCGCCGCGCGCGACGAGGCGCGCGCCCGCGTGTTCCTGCAGACGCACGGACTGGCATCGGGCAAGTTCATCTGCGTGGTGCCGCGCCACCGCTGGACCCCGACAGGCACGCCGACCCGCCAGGGCGATTCGCGGGATGCCTACAATGCGCTGTACTTCGAACGGGACTGCGCCGCGCTGCGCACGGCCATCGTGGCCTACGTGCGCCAGACCGGCAACAAGGTGGCGCTGGTGCCCGAAACGGTCTACGTGGTCGCGCACCTGGATGCCATGCTGCGCGACGGCCTGCCGGCCGACGTCGCCGCGAAGGTGGTGACGCGGCGCGACTACTGGCTGCCGGACGAGGCGCAATCCGTGTTCGCCCATGCCCAGGCCGTGGTCAGCATGGAGAACCACTCGCCGATCCTTGCGGCGGCCGCCGGCACCCCGTTCGTCATGGTGCACCAGCCGGAAGACTCGTTCAAGAGCGACATGTTCGCCGACATCGGCCTGGGCGACTGGTATATCGAAGACATCAACCGCGCCGGCGGCGCCGACGTGGCCGATGCGCTGATGCGTATCGTGACGGACCTGCCGGCCGCCCGGCGCCGCCTGGCCGGCGCCATGGCCCTGGTCGAGGAACGCCACCAGTTCGGCATGCAGCGCCTGCGCCAATTGCTTGCCCTGCCGCCGTCGCGCGCGCCGCGCTACCGGGTGCGAGCCTGAGCCTGCCCGAGGCAGCCCGTCGGCATGCTCCGGGCAGGGCCTGTTTCTGCTACCATGCGGCACGATGAAATGAACCGCGGCAGGCGCAGTTTCGCCGCCCCCGACAAGGTCCCGACCAGGAGCAGGAACCCCGATGATGCGCAAGGCAGTCACGTTGCAGCAGGTAGCCGATGCGGCCGGCGTGTCGCTGAACACAGCATCGCGCGCGATCCGTGCCGACCGCTATGTTTCCGACGAGGCGCGCGCGCGCGTCCAGGAAGCCGCCGAGCGGTTGCAGTATCGTCCCAATGTGCTGGCCCGGCGCATGCGCGGCGACAAGGCACGCCTGCTGGGCATCTTCGTCAATGCGATCGGCTGGGGCGTCGTGCACGAGCTGGTCGACCACATCAGCGAGGAGGCGCGCCGCCTCGACTTCGACCTGGTGGTGTTCTCGGCCCAGAACTTCCATGACCGCCGCCGCATCGGTACCAGCGACCTGCTGGCCGACCTGTGCGACGGCCTGCTGATGCTGCTGCCCAATCGCGAAGACAAGATCCTCGACGTGCTCGAACGGGAGCGCGGCAACTGCGTGCTGGTCAGCTTCGCCGCGCGCGAGATCGGCCTGCCGGTGGTCTCGGTGGACAACCGCGCGGGCGGGCGCACGGCCACCGAGCACCTGCTGGGCCTCGGCCACCGGCGCATCGCCTTCATCCACGGCAGCCATGCCACCGGCCAGAGCACCGAGCGCCAGAAAGGCTATGTCGATGCACTGGAAGCGGCCGGCATTGCGCCCGATCCCGCCCTGATGGTGCTGGGGAACTTCAATCCCGTCGAAACCCGCGCCGCCACCACCGACCTGCTCGACCTGGCCGAGCCGCCCACCGCCATCTTTGCCGCCAACGACGGCATGGCGCTCACCGTGCTGGAAGTGCTGCGTGCACGCGGCCTGGCCGTGCCGGCTGACATTTCCGTGATCGGCTTCGACGACATGCCCCTGGCCAGCTATGCGCAGCCGCCCCTGACCACCCTGCGCCAGCCTTCGCACGACATCGCCGTGCGCGCCGTGCACCGGCTGCTGGCCATGATCGACGGCGAGCCGTTCGATCCGGCGCGCGAGCTGATCGCGGCCGAACTGGTGGTGCGCGCATCCACCGGCCCGCTCCGGCGAAACTGACCCGCCAACCCCGCCACCTGCCTATCGCGCATGGCCCCGCCCCTGATCGACCGCGCGCGCGCGCCGCGCTACGACGCCGGGACGCTGCGCTACAGCCTGCTCGGACTGCTGCTGGTGATCGGCTGGCTGCTGGTCGGCGAGATCGGCTTCGCCATGCGCGACCGCGCGGTCATCCCCACCGCGCTGGAAGTGCTGCGCCGTTATGGCGCCTCGAATCACACGGTGTCAGTGCTGTTGAGCGGCATCCCGGCGCTGCTGTCGCTCGTGATGAGCCCCCTGATCGGACCGGTCTCGGACCGCCTGCGCAGCCGCTGGGGGCGCAGGAGGCCCTTCCTGGCCGTGCTGGCCCCGCTCGGTGGACTGGCCCTGCTGGGCATCGCCGGCTCGAACCGGCTGGGCACGATCATCGCCGGCATCCCGGGAGCCGGTGGCGCGCCGGCCGAGCACGCGCTGACCGTGTTCGCGGTCTGCTGGACCATTTTCGCCGGCGTGCTCCTGTGCATGCAGGCGCTCTACACGGGGCTGATCAATGATGTGCTGCCGCGCGCCTGGCTGGGCCGCTTCTTCGGCCTGTACCGGGTGCTCAGCCTGGGGATCGGCATCGGCTTCTACCTGTGGGTATTCCCGCTGCTGGACGCTGATCCGCACCGGGTGATCGCGCTGATCGCCGTCATCTTCACGGGCATGATCCTGCTGATGTGCGCGATGGTGCGCGAAGGCGCGTATCCGCCGGCCACGCCCCGCCCCGGCGCGGCTGCGCCGCCCCTGGCGCGGGCCCGCGCTACCCTGGCGGAAGCCTTCACCCTGCCGCAATCGGGCTGGATCTATGGCGCGCTGATCCTGGGAGGCATGGCGTTCGGCCCCTTCAACACCTTCAGCCAGTACCACGCCGAATCGCTGGGCGTGACCAAGACCGAACTGGGCGAGCTGTCGTCGCTGGCCTATGGCGTGTCGATGGCGCTGGCGTTGATGATCGGCATGCTGGTCGACCGCATCGGCGCGGTGCGCATGTCCCTGTACGTGATGGCGCTATACAGCGTGGCTGTCGGCGCCGGCTACGTGCTGCTTGCCGACGCCGCCGCGTTCCGCCATGTCTACACGGCGCACGTGATCCTGTCGGGCGCCTACTTCACCGCGGCCGCATCGCTGCCGATGGCGCTGTTCCCGCGCCTCGATTTCCTGCGCTTCTGCGCGTTTCGCGACCTGCTGGGTTCCTTCCTCGGCATCGCCCTCAGCTTCGCGCAGGGCGCCGTACTGGACCGCTTCGGGCAGGACTACCGCCTGACGCTGCTGTTTGCCGCGCTGTGCGGCGCCACCTGCGCCCTGTGCCTGGCACGCCTGGCCTGGGCCGGCCACGGGCGCCCGGACCCGCCGGCCGCGCAGGGAAATCGCTAGGGCACCAACCAGATTTCGCAATTGCCGGGCAAGCCGCCAGGCCGCAGACTTCGGCCATGGCACCGCGATCGCCGCGGCGCACCTTCATGGATCATGCACCTATGCCCGTCACCGATTCATCCATCCCGCTTTCCCCTGCACGCCGGCCGCGTGCCCCGCGCCGTGCCTGCCGTGGCGCCGGCACGTTGCTGCTGATGCTCCTCGCCCTGCAGGCGCCGGCGGCCACGGCGGCCACCTCGGCGCAGCCGACGCTCGCACCGGACGCCGTACTCGCCCTCGCCGAGCGTGCCGCCGACTACCAGCTGGCCAGCATGGCGGCCGGCTGGGTGCCGGCCAACGCCGCCTACGAAACCCCGGACAGGAAGGGCTGGGTGCAGGGTGCGTTTTTCGTCGGGCTGACCGACCTTGCCGCGCGCAGCAGCCGCCCGATCTATCGGCAGACGATTTTGTTGCGGGGCATCGCCAATGAATGGAAACTGGACGAGCGCCTGTACCATGCCGACGACCAGGTGATCGGCCAGTCCTATATATGGGCCGCCGCCAACGGCGCCGGCCCTGAGGCGCTGGCGCCGAGCCGCAAGGCACTTGACCAGATCCTCGAGAAGCGTCCGCGCGTGCCGCTGGGATTCTTCACCGAAGCCGGCGTCGATTGCCAGACCCGCTGGTGCTGGTGCGACGCGCTGTTCATGGCGCCGCCACTGTGGGCGCAGATGAGCCGCGCCACCGGCGACACCCGCTACGCCAGCTTTGCCAAGGAAGAGCTGAAGGTCACCACCGATTACCTGTTCGACCCGAAGGAGCACCTGTACTACCGCGACTCGCGGTTCTTCGACCGGCGCGGCCCGGATGGCGAAAAGATCTTCTGGAGCCGCGGCAACGGCTGGGTGTTCGCCGGCCTCGCGCGCACGCTGGAGGCGCTGCCGAAAACCGATCCGGGACGGGGCGCCATCGAGACCACGTTCCGGCAGATGGCCGCCAGGCTGCGCGGCATCCAGAAACCCGATGGTTACTGGAGCCCCTCGCTGCTGGGCAATCCGGCAAAGTCGCTGCCCGAATCCAGCGGCACCGCCTTCTACACGTATGGCTTCGCCTGGGGCATCCGCAATGGCCTGCTCGATCGTGCCGGCTACGAGCCGGTGGTGCGCCGCGGCTGGCGCGCGTTGACGGCATCGGTCCACCCCAGCGGCAAGGTCGGCCACGTGCAGCCGATCGGCGACAGTCCGGACAACGTCACTCACGACGATACCCAGTATTACGGCGTCGGCGCTTTCCTGATGGCCGCCACGGCCGTGGCCGACCTCAAGCTAGACGCCTCGAACCAACCCTCCAAAGCAACCAGCAAATGACGAACATTCCCATGCAAGACCAGCCACCCAAACGCCGCTTGTTCCTTGGCGGCCTTCTCGCCGGTTCAGCCGCCCTGACCGCCGGATTGCCGCTGTCGGCACTCGCCGCCGGCACGCAGGCATCGCCGCCGGCGCGCCAGTACCTGGTGAAGCTGCTCGAACGCATCGCCGAGCCGGTGTTCAGCGCCATGGCCGAAGGCAAGCTGAAACAGACCTTCGAGCTGGAGCTGTCGCCCACCTGGGACGGCCGGCCGAAGGAAGTCGCCTATCTCGAGTGCTTCGGCCGCCTGCTGTCGGCCTGCGCGCCATGGTTCGCCCTGCCCGACGACGACAGTGCCGAGGGCAGGAGCCGCAAGCGCCTGCGCCAGCTGGCCCTGAAGAGCCTGGCGCACGCGGTCGACCCGGCCAGCCCGGACTTCCTGCTGTGGCAGGGACCGCCCCAGGTGCTGGTCGATTCGGCCTATATCTCGAGCGCCATGCTGCGCGCCCCCGCCGCGCTGTGGGAACCGCTCGATGCCGCCACCAGGGGGCGCATCGTGGAGGTGATCAAGGGTATCCGCAGTATCGAGTCGGCCCATACGAACTGGCTGCTGTTCGCCTCGATGAACGAAGCGTTCCTGCTGTCGGTGGGCGAAAAATACGACCCGCTGCGCCTGACCACGGGCGTGCGCAAGATGCGCGAATGGTATGTGGGCGATGGCTGGATCAAGGATGGCGACACCTTCCACTTCGACTACTACAACGCCTTTGTCATCTATCCGATGCTGGTGACCGTGCTGCAGACCATGGTCAGGTACAAGGCCAGTTACTGGGGCGCCGCGCCGGCCGACCTGCTGGCCCAGGCTACCCGGCGCATGCAGCGCTACAGCGAGCACCTGGAACGCTACATCTCGCCCACCGGGACCTACCCGCCGATCGGCCGTTCGATCACCTATCGCACCGCGGCGTTCCAGCCGCTGGCCTTCCTGGCGCTGCACAGGCTGCTGCCCGCCAGCCTGCCCGAAGGCCAGGTGCGCGCGGCGCTGGAGGCGGTGCACCGGGCCATCTGGACGCCGGCCGGCAATTTCGGCAAGGGTGGTTTCCTCACCATCGGCTTCGCCGGCCACCAGCCCACGCTGGGCGACTGGTATTCCAACACCGGCAGCATGTACATCGCCGCGGAAAGCCTGATCACGCTGGGACTGCCGGCCAGCGACAGCTACTGGACCGCGCCGGCCCTGGACTGGACCCAGAAGAAAGCCTTCGCCAACCAGCCCTTCCCCAAGGACTACCACGTCGACTATTGAGGCGCCCGGGAAGCAGGCAAGCGGCGCGGGGCGCGGCCGGTCGCGGCCACGCCCCGCGCCGGCTTTTGCTTCTTCCTGGATTTGCAGCACGCCGCTTCCCTGACCCGCCACGTGCCGGTGGCGCACGGAAACGACAACGCCGGCGTGCGGGCCGGCGTTGTCATGCGGGATGCCGGTACAACCGGCTCGGGGGCCTTCAGGCGGCGGCGAGCGCGCCTTGCTTGAGGATGCGGTCCTGCCACACGCGCGGCGTGCAGCCCAGCTCCCGCCCGAAGACGGTGTACAGGTACTGCACCGAGGTGAAGCCGCAATTGACCGCCACCTCGGGCATGCTGGCCGCCCCGCTGCGCAGCATCTGCTTGGCTTCTTCCAGCTTGAAGCGCAGGATCTCGTCGTGCACGGAGCGCCCCAGCTCGCGCTTGAAGCGCGCTTCCAGCGCCGAGCGCGACATGCGCACGTAGTACGCCACCTGCTCCGCCTTGATGCCGCGCCGGGCATTCAGGCGGATGAAGTGCAGCGCGCGCATGACCTGCGGATGGTAGCTGGGCGCACCGGTCTTGTGCGGGGCCTGCGCCAGTTCCAGCGGGGCCACCCATTCCTCCTGCACCTGCAGGCGGCGCTCGAGCGCGCGGTGCAGCATCTGCGCGGCGCGCCGGCCCATTTCCTGCCGGTCCAGCATGACCGAGGCCAGCGGCACCGGCGACAGGTCCTGCGCCAGCGGGTCGCTGTCGATGCCGACGATCAGCACCTGCGATCCGGCGTCGTAGCCGGCCAGCGCACAGGCCTGGGTCAGCAGGCGCGCACGGATCTCATCCGCGGCGAAGATCGCCACCGGCTTGGGCAGGCCATCCAGCCACCCGATCAGCCGGGTCATCGCCACGCCGAATACCGGCTGGCTGCCCTGCTCGCCCTGGAACACGGACACATCGGCCCGGTCGCGCCGGGCCAGCGCGATGAATTCTTCTTCCCGTTCCCGCACCCAGCACCGTCCCTCCGCGGCCGGCGCACTGAGGACCGCGAAACGTGCCGCACCATGGCTGATCAGGTAGTCGTAGGCCTTGCGCACCAGCGCGACGTTGTCGGCGAAGACCGTGGGGGCGCGGTGTTCCACGGGCAGTGCGCTGCGGCCCAGCGCAACGCCGATCACGGTGGCGCCGCCCGCCCGCAGCGATTCCACGTCATGGACATCGCTGTTGACAATGAAGGCGTCGGCATGCCTGGCGAGCGGCGCCAGCGATTCGCCGTCGGCAGGGGCGCTCGTCAATAACAGGTTCCAGTTGAGCAGATGCTGGCGCATGTGCTCGACAATGCCGGTGATCATCTTGCTGTTGCTGACTTCATTTTCGCCCAGCAACAGGGCGATTCGGCTACGTTTGGTCGGCTCCACGGCATGTCTCCTGTATTCGCGTTTTTGGTTCAAGGAACGTTACCAGACGGCTCTGGTAACGTTCCTTGAACAATTTTTTATCATGTTATGGCGCGTAATGGAGGACGTCAACAGGTTTCTGGTAACGTTGCGAGAGTGTTGTCAGGATGCATAGCTCAGACCCGCATCGCCGGCAGCGCCAGCGTCCGGGGCCGACGGCAGGATCGTGCGCAGGCCAACCAGGCCGGCGGCGACAGCTGCGCCAAGGTCGCGCTCCAGCTCGGCCACGGGTGGCGGCGGCCCCGTCGGCGGCAGCAACTGGCAACAGCGGTTGCGCCCCGCCGACTTGGCCAGGTACAACGCCCCGTCGGCCAGTTCCAGCGCCTGCTGCCAGCCGCACTGCGCCTCGTCCAGGCCGGCAAACGGCAGGTCGATCATGCCGGCGCTGACCGTGACCCGCAGCAGCGTGCCGCCCGCGTCGACCGGGGTGCCGGCGATCGCATCGAGGATGCGCCGGGCCAGGGCGGCGGCCTGCGCGGCATCGCAGCCGGCCGAGTGGATGACGAACTCCTCGCCGCCCCAGCGCAGCACGGTGTCGCTGTCGCGCACCACCGCCTGCAGGCGTTTCGCCACCTCGACCAGCACGGCATCGCCCGCGCCATGGCCGTGGGTGTCGTTGACCTGCTTGAAATGGTCGAGGTCCAGCACCACCAGGACGTCGCCGGCGCCCCGTGCCTGGCCGCGCCGCTCATGTGCGACACCGCCGGCACGCGCCTGCATCCTGTCGACGAACGAACGGCGGTTGTACAGCCCGGTGAGCGGATCGCGCTCCGCATGCTCCGCCAGGCGCCCGTTCAGTTCCCGCAAGCGGGCATTGGACTTGCCGGCGCGACGGTACATCAGGCCGATGAAACCACCGATCACCAGCATCAGCACCACCGCCAGGCCCAGCACCACGCGCTGCAGCTCGCGGTTGCGGATGACCGCATCCTTGAGCCGGTTCTGCTCCTGCAGCAATTCGATGCGCCGCTGGTTCTCCGTCCGTTCGAAGCGCTCCTGCAGCGCCGCGACAGCCTTGCTGCGCTGCTCCGTGAATTGCTTGCGCTCGAGCTCCTGCTGTTCGCGCAGCACCCCGACCAGTTCCTTCAGCGCACCCTGGCGCTGCAGCATGCGGCCCTTCTCGTCCAGCATGCTGACGAGTGCCTGCTTGTTGCCCTGCCTGCGGAAATGCGCGATGACCTGGTCGATGTAGCCGAGGGCTTCCGCCAGCCTGCTCTGGCCGCCCAGCGCAAAACCGAGATTGGCGCGCGCCGTGATCGCCGTGCCGTTGTCGGCCGACGCCTCGGCCACCCGCAGGGCAGCGCGGGAAAGGCGCTCGGCATCGGCGAACCGTTCGCGCCGCAGTGCCAGGTCGGCCCAGTCGGCCAGCACCCGCCCTTCCAGCACGGACATCGCGCCGTCGCGGCTGATGCGCAGGGCGCGGGCGAAATCCTGTTCCGCCTCGGCCGGGCGTCCAAGATCGATCAGCGACAATGCGCGCGCCAGGTGCAGCAGGGACCGCGTCCGCGCGCGCAGCCTGCCATCGTCCGCCTGGAAGGCTTCCGTCACCACGCGATACGCGCCGGCATGGTCCAGCAAGCCGGTATAGGTGTAGGCGATGTTCATCAGCGCCTCGACCCGCGACGCGGCCGGGTGTCCGGTCCGGTCGCTGAGCGCGGCCCCGGCCTGGAACCGCTCGATGGCGTGTTCGTACTCCGCCTTGAGCAAATGCGCCCGCCCGTAGGCCATGTCGATGCTGAACGCCAGGTCGGGTGCGCCAGGCAGGTCGCCCCCGCCGGCGACGCGATCCAGCGCTTCGCGGGCGGCATCGGGCCGATAGCTGCGCAGGTGCTCGTCGATGTCGGGCAGCTGCGCCCAGGCCAGGCTGACCGGGTCGCGCTCCCGCAGGCCCAGCTCGCGCAGCTGCATGCTGACCCGTCCCGCAGCGGCGTTGTCACCCAGGTCGACATACGCCTGCCGAAGGCGCAGCAACAGCGCGCGCCGCACCGGCAAGGCCCGTGCTCCGGGTTCCGCGGCGAAGTGCTCGAGAACGGCGATGGCTTCGCGCGGACGGGTCTGTGCAAGTGAATCGGCCGCCGTCAATGGCGCAGGCAGTTCGGCGCCGCTGGCCATGGCCGTGATGCCCATGCCGATGAGCACCAACGTAACGCCGATCAATACCATTCTCCGAGCCGTTCCCACGATCATGCTGTCATCGCCAACGAAAGTGGCCACGCTGCGCGGCCGGATCGGAAATGATACTGCTATCCAACACCAGCTAATCAAAGGGAAGAAAAAAAACGCGCCCTCGCACCACATTGCGCGGTGCGGCCGTCTCTTTTCCGAACGCGATCTGCGGATGCGGCGCGGTCAGTCGGCGGTCACCAGCCCGGCCTTCCAGGCCGGCTGGCCCGGTGCGAAGGCGCCGAAGTAGCCTGCGGCGGCCCGCGGCGCCGGCAGGCGGGGCCGGTAGTCTTCCGCCTGCTCGTCGACGAATTGCACCGGCGCGGCCACCTCGGTCGGTGCCAGCGGCCCGCCCAGCATGGTGGGCACGTCGCCGTTCGGCGTGGTGTACAGGTTGTTGGCGCGCTTTTCGGGCACGATGCCCAGCGGATGGGCCGCGCTCTTGTACAGCCGCTGCCGGCCATCGAGCACGAACAGGTTGTTGGCCACCTCGAAGCCATCGATTCCCTTGTCGTTGAAGCTCCAGAACACCGTGCCGAGCGGGAAGAAGTCGCTTTCGGGGAAGTTCGGCAGCGACAGGCGCACGATCGTGTTGTTCAGGATGCGCACGTTGCGCACATTGGTACCGCCGACGAACTTGTCCACGTCGACCGACAGGTTGTGCTCGATGAGCACGTTCTGCGAGCGCCCGGCGATCTCGAGGAAGCCGCCCTTCACGTCGAACGAGACGTTGTGGTGCACGTGGATATCGTGGGCGTCATATTCGGGGTCCTCGCCGTCCAGCTCCACGGCCGCGCCGTCATTGACATAGATGCCGCCGTAGAAGCCGATGTTCTGCATGCGGTTGTAGGCCACCTCGTTGTGCGGGCCGACGATCGATACCGCGATCGCGCCCCACTGCTCGGTGATCTTGCCGCTGTCGCGGAACAGGTTGTTCACCACGCGGGAATGGGCGCCGCGCACGCGCACGCCGACCGGGGTATTGACGAACTCGTTGTTGCGCACGGTGACGCGCTGCGCGCCGCGGTCCACGAACAGCGCCGCCAGCTGCGTCACGCCGCGGTGCTGCGCGCTCTCCTTCCAGGGCACCGGCGGATTGTCCGGCGGCGGGGTCGGCGTGTCGTGCAGGTACAGGTTCTCGACCACGACATGGCTGCCGAAGACCTCGATGACACGACCCATCGACCAGGCGTGGAAGGGGTTCGACAGGCGCGGCGCCCGCCCCTTGCCGTAGCTGGAGACCACGATCGGCTGGCGTTCGGTGCCCGACTGCGCTACCCGCAGCGCACCGGCCCACGAACGCCCGCGCGCGAAGTACAGGCCTTCGCCCGGCTTGAGCACGGCGCGGTTGGCGCGCTCGATGCTCTTCCATGGCCGCTCGCGGGTGCCCGGGTTGTCATCCGAGCCGGCGGCCGAGTCGAGGTAGTAGCCGGCGGCAGTGCCCGTGGCACCGGGCGCGGCACAGGCAGCGGCGGCGGCCAGGCACAGGCCGGCCACCAGCACCTGAAGAAAACGCGGCAAGCGGGATGGTGAAACGCGGGGAAAATCGTAAGACAACATCATTGCTGGACATCCTTTACACAGCGAAAACCGGTGAACGCATTGCGGTCCAGGCTGGGCGCCATCAGCAGGAACTTGCCGTGCTGGTCGAGCCGCTGGGCCTGCGGGAAATACCAGTGCGATCCCTGGGGGCGATAGAGGCTGCCGCCGCGCAGCACGGCCGCGCGGGTGTGCTCGTCGCTGAATTCGTCGGTCCACTGCCAGACATTACCGACCAGGTCCATTACGCCGAACGGACTGGCGCCGCCCGGGTGGGCATCGACCGGCGCGGGCGGGCCCGGGTCGCGGCCGGTCTCGGGCTTCGGCACGCGGCCGGCGTCCCATTCGTTGCCCCACGGGTAGAGGCGGCCGTCGGTGCCCTGCGCGGCATACTGCCATTCCCACGACGTGGGCAGGCGCTTGCCGGCCCAGCGCGCATAGGCGCGAGCGTCGTCCAGCGAAATCCATACCACCGGCCGGTTCGCCAGTTCAGGCGCGAAGCGGCCATCCTGCCAGTGACGCAGGTAGTTCTGGCGGTCGCGCGGCAGGTAGCCCGAGGCGTCGACGAAGCGCTGGTACTGCGCATTGGTGACCGGGTAGGTGTCGATGTGGAACGACGGCACCTGCAGCGTCTTGCGGTGGAAGCGGCGCGGCTGATCTTCCCACGGATACTGCACGTCCACCCCGGCCTGGTTGATGCCCTCGACCGCGATGCCGGTGACCCGGAAGTCGAACAGGCCGGCCGGGATGGTGCGCATGCCTTCGGGCGCCGGTTTGCTGCGCGGGCTGGCCCCCTGCTCCACCATCCGTTGCGGCAGCGGTTTCCAGGTCCTGTCGTAGGACGCCAGCGGCCGCGCGCTCATCGGGCGCATCGTCGCCAGCAGCCGGTCCAGCGCGGCATCCTTGGCGCCGGTCGCGAGGACCGCCCCGAAGCCCTTGCCCTCCAGGTCGAAAGCCAGCACGTCCTGCCCATCCGTCGTGCGGCGCGGCGCCAGTTCGACGCCGTGGTAGACGTCGAAATAGCGCATGCCAGCCACGTGCGGCACCGCGAGCTGTTCGCCGTTGACGCCGTATTCGTTGCGGTTGACGATCGTGTACAGGGTGCTGTCCGCGTGCGGCCAGCGGCTGGCCAGCACGCCATGCTGGCGCGTCAGCGTCATCGGTTCCCATCCGCGGCTGGTCAGGTGCTGCGGGAACGCGCGCGAGATCGTGGCGATGCGCCGCAGCGCCTCGCTGTCGCGCACGGTGAAGCCGTTCCAGATCCCCCAGACGCTTTCCCACGTCTCGATGCCCACGCCGTTGAAGAACGCGAACTGCAGCATGTCGGCGCGGTCGCGCTGCCAGCGGTCGTTGACGTGCACCATGTGGCGCGGTTCCAGCCACTTGAACTTGGCCACGTGCACGGCGGGGTTCTGGTTCGCATACGGGTAGTCGAAATAGCCCCAGCTCATCACGTTCCAGCCCAGCTGGTCTTCCTGCGGCGCGATTTCCGGTTCGAACGCCAGCGGATAGCCGATCTTCTCGGCGGCCTGCGAGAACGCCAGCGGCACGCCGGTCATCGTGTCGCCGTTCACGCCATCGGCGCCCAGCTCCTTCATCAGGGCGGCCACCGCGTCCGGCAACGGCCGGCCGGGGTCGCGCGTGCCGGTATCCCAGGGCATCACCGGAAACAGCACGCGCACGCCGTGCGCCTTGAATTCGGCCACCATGCGCTTCACGCCCTCCTTCCCGCCGGGCAGGTGCTCGATCATGTCGAGCTGGTTGCGGTTGTCGATGCCGATATTCGGGTAGATCGGCCAGACCAGCACGGAATCGATGCCGCCATAGCGGGCCACCAGGTCGTCGAGATAGCGGTCGACCGTGTAGCGGCCGGCTACCGGATCGTAGAAATAGCGGTCGTGCACCATCATCTGCGGCTGCACGAAACTTCTGCGCGCCCAGGCCAGGGCAGGTTCGCGGTAGCGTGCATCGTCGTACCGAAGTTCGGCCAGGCGCGCAGTGCGCCACTCGGCCAGCCTGGCGCGCCAGTCGGCCAGCTGCGCGTCGGTGCAGCCGAACGCGTCGCCCGGCTTCTGCGACCATTGCAGCGCCAGGCAATCCGGGCCGGTGATCAGCTGCTTTGTGTTGAACTTGCCGGCGAAAGCCGGGACCGGCGATGGCGGGGCGGCATGGGCCGGCACCGCGGCGTGCGCCAGGTAAAGCGCGGCCAGGACCAGGGCAAGGCGGCGCGGGGACAAGGAAAATCGCATGGAGACTCGATCGTTTCAGTAATGTGACCGGCCCAGTATCGGCACGCCGCCCCAGGCTGGCAATGATGGAAATTGCTAACGGCTTTGCCTTTTTTGCCCGATCAAGGGAACCAGCCCCTGCGGCGTCAGAGCAGGCCGAAAACAACATGGAGCGGCGGCGGCGCCGCCCCTGCCGTGCAGCATGCCGCCGCTCCGGTGGCGACCGCGAAGCGCAGGTGCCCCAGCGGTCCCGGTTCGTCGCGGTACAGCATGCTGTAGACGAGACCGGCGATGCACGCATCCCCCGCGCCGACCGTATCGACGACCGTCACGGGCGGCACGCCGGTACACCACTCTTCCGCCCCCACATGCAGCGAGGCGCCCTGCGCGCCGCGTGTGTACAGCACGGTGGCCTGGGGATTCCAGCTGCGCAGCGTCGCCAGTGCGGCGTCCAGGTCGCTGGTGCGGAACAGTCCGGCCAGGTCTTCGTCGGAGACCTTGATGACGTCCGCCACGGCGGCCATGCGCCGCAGCGTGGCGTCGTACGCGGGCGTCATCACCTTGCGGTAGTTCGGGTCGTAGCTGATCCGCACGCCGCGGCTGCGCAGGGATTCCGCCAGCGCGACCAGGCGTGCCGCCAGCGGCTGGCGCGCCAGGCTGATGCCGCCGAAGTGGACCCAGCGCACCGCGTCCATCCACCCCGGCGGCATGGCCTGGGCATCGAAGCCCAGGTCGGCGCTGTCGCCGCCGACAAAGAAATAGTCCGGCGGATGCGTCTGGTGCACCACCGCGAGCAAGGGATCGCGGTCGTTACGCTGGATGAAGCGCAGGTCCAGGCCGGCCTGCTCGCTGGCCTGCCACAGCGCACGGCCGAAGATATCGCGGCTGATGGCGCCTGCGAACGCGGCAGGCGCACCAAGGGTGGCCATGACGCGCGCCACGTTCCAGGTCGAGCCGCCGGTGACGGCGTGCCAGCGCGTGCCGGCGGCGTTGTCGACGATCAGGTCGGTCAGCGCCTCGCCGACCGCGACGAATGCGGGGTAATTCGATGCCGGCATGGCTTACTCCTCGAGCACGTTGAGCACGTTGAGCCCGTTGAGCACGTTAAGCACTTCGTAGCAGGCGCCCATCGTGTGGTAGTCGGTCTTGCCGGCCGGGCTCTTCTCATCCGTCAGTTTTTCGTTGGCGGGGCCCAGGATGCGGTACCACGCGCCGTGCCGGTGGTCGACGAAATGCTCCCAGCTGTAGCGCCACAGGCGCTCGTACCAGTCCCAATAGCGCGCTTCGCCCGTGCGCGCACCCAGCAGCGCGGCCGCCGCCAGCGATTCGGCCTGCACCCAGAAGTACTTGTCGCCATCGCACACCGTGCCGTCCGGCGCGAAGCCATAGGCCAGCCCACCATGGCGTTCGTCCCAGGCATGCCGCATGGCGGCATCGAACAGCGATACGGCGCGCGGCAACAGCCACGCGGTGTCGCCCCCCAGCGCCACGGGGTGCCGTTCAAGGATCAGCAGCAGCTTGGCCCACTCGGTGAGGTGGCCCGGCTGGAAGCCCCAGGGGCGGAAGATATTGGTCTTGGCATCGCGGTTGTAGTCGGGGTCCACCGACCAGTCCTCGCGATAGTGTTCCCACACCAGGCCATCGGACTGGGCCGCCTGGCGCACGGTGATGCTGCGGGCCAGCATGGCCGCGCGCCGCACGTAGGCCGGTTCGCCGCTCGCCTCGTACGCGGCGATCAGCGCCTCGCACGCATGCATGTTGGCGTTCTGGCCCCGGTACGGCGACCGTTGCGACCAGTCGGCACTGGCCTCGTCGGCGTACAGGCCGTGTTCCGGCTCCCAGAAATGGCGTTCCATCAGGAAGAACGTTTCCGAGATCCAGTCGCGCGCTTCTTCCACGCCGGCATGCAGCGCATGGGCGTAGGCCAGCAGCACGAACGCCAGCCCGTAGCAATGGTTGGTCGCATCGATCACTTCCCTGCGACTGCCGCGCCAGTCGAGCTGCCAGGCATAGCCGCCGGTGCGCGGATCGCGGTGCGCGCAGCGCAGGAAAGCCAGGCCGGCACGCATGCGCGCCGCATCGGCGGGGTCGCCGAACTGGCGGAACGCCATGGCGAAATTGAACACGAAGCGGGTGCTGCTCACCAGGTGGCGCGTATGACGGTCGTAGACGGTGCCGTCGTCGCGGTAGAAGTGATAAAAGCCGCCATCCGGATCGCTGCACCGCGGCGCGTAGAACGCCAGCGTGTGGCGGATATGGCCGAGCAGGAACTCGCGGGACCGGAAGTTCGGCGTCATGCGGGCGTTCCTTCGCGATGCAGGTTGGCATAGCGGATGCCGTAGTACAGGATGAACAGGTAGCAGGCGGCCGGTACCGCGAACGACAGGTGCAGCCCCGCGTGGTCGGCGACCAGGCCCTGGCCGAACGGTACCAGCGCGCCGCCCACGATCGCCACGCACAGGATGCCGGACGCCTGGCCGGTGGCGCTGCCCAGGCGATGCAGCGCCATGCTGAAGATGGTCGGGAACATGATGGAATTGAACAGGCCCACGGCGATCACCGCCCACATGGCCACGCTGCCCTGGCCGAACATGGCCGCCGCCAGCAGCAGCACCGTGCAGGCGGCATTGCCGGCCAGCGTGCGGCCGGGGCTCAGGTGGCGCATCGCGGCCGCGCCGACGAAGCGGCCGATCATGGCGCCGCCCCAGTAGTAGCTGACGTAGTAGGCCGCGTCGGCATGGCTCAGGCCTGCCACGCTCCGCTCGCCGAGGAAATTGATCAGGAAACTGCCGATGCTGACCTCGGCGCCGACATACAGGAAGATGCCGATCGCGCCCAGCAGCAGATGCCGGTGGCGCAGCACCGCCAGCATGCCGCCGCTGGCCTGCGCGCCCTGGGCGATGCGCGGCAGGCGGGCCATCTTGAACAGGATGCCCAGCAACAGCAGCGCGGCGGCCAGCGCCAGGTAGGGCCCCTGCACCAGCGCGGCTTCCTGCGAGCGATAGGCGGCCTGCTCCACCGCCGGCAGAGCGGCGATCTGGTCCGCGGACAGCACCGCGCCGGACAGGATCAGCATGCCGCCCACGGCCGGCGCCAGCGTGGTGCCCAGCGAATTGAAGGCCTGCGTCAGGTTCAGGCGGCTGGCCGCCGTGCGCGGGTCGCCCAGCACCGTCACGTAGGGATTGGCGGCGACCTGCAGCACCGTGATGCCGGCTGCCAGCACGAAGAAGGCGAGCAGGAACAGGCCGTAGCCGCTCACCGCGGCCGGATAGAACATGGCGCAGCCCGCGGCGGCCACGACGAGGCCCGCCACGGCGCCATTCTGGTAGCCGATGCGGCGGATCAGGGCGCCGGCCGGGATGGAGACCACGGCATAGGCGCCGAAGAAGCAGAACTGCACCAGCATGGCCTGCACGTAGCTCAGCGTGTACAGCGCTTTCAGGTGCGGGATCAGCACATCGTTCAGCGCGGTCAGCACGCCCCACATGAAGAACAGCAGGGTGACGATCACCAGTGCGGGCGTGTTGGAGCGTGAACCGTCGTGCTCGGTCACGGCGAGGCCGGGTTGCGGAATGCTTGCCATAGGAATCTCGGAAGGGTGGAAAGGAGCGCGGTGCGCACACCGCATCGGCCGCGACAGTAACATCGAACCGCCTCGATAAATATTGCGAAATTTGCGGTGCCGTCATCAATTTCGCAAGCCGCGCGGGGCCAGGCGACCGCCCGCCCCGCGGCGCGGGACGCACGCGCAGTTTTCATAAAGCCGGGGCGCAAAAAGCGTAATCCTGGGCGGCGGCTGCGTGGCTATGCTGGTCGCACTGGGCAATCGGACCAGGCATTCAACACGGCCAATCGCATGACATCGACTCGACGCACCTTCCTGAAAACCGGCGCCGCCCTGGCTGCCGCCACCCACGCGCTGCCGCTCTTTGCCGCTGCACCCGGCGCCCCCGCCGTCATGCCGATTGGCGAATGGCGCGACGGACGCCACCGGATGCCGGCGTTCCGCTACCGCGGCGCCTTGCCGTTCCGCGCGCTCGACCGCGAAGGCCTCGATGCGCAACAGCCCGACGATCCGATGTTCATCCTTGGTAATTACCGCCTCACCGTGTTTGCCCATGCCAGCGGCGTGCTCGAGATCCTGACGGGCGAACGCGCCTGGGCGCGCGCCAATGCTTCGGGCGAACGCCTCAACTACGGCGAGCACGCCGCCTCGTTGGCAATCGATGGCGCGCCGCGCGTGGACCTCGTGGGCCTGCGCTCGCTGGCTGCCGACCCGGCACGCTGCGACCGCCTGTTCGGCGTGGGCTTCGCACGCCACGACTACCAGGTCGACGGCAACGTGGCCTGCACCCGCATGGTATCGGTGCGCCCGTCGCCCGCCATCCACCGCGGCAATCCCACCCTCGTCATCACGGTGACGCTGACCAACCACGGCACGGCACCGGTGGGACTGGACTACCGCGAACAGGTCGGCAACAGCTACGTGACGGCCGATACGCAGCGCACCGCGCCCGCCGCGCGGCGCGCGCGCTACGAAGCCAGTGTCAGCGTCGATGCGGATCGCGGGTTGGCCCTGTCGACCAACCGTTTCCGCCCGCTTCGGCTGAGGGTGCCGGAGCCGGACGGCGCGGCGTCGATCGACGACACGGCCCCGTCGCATCTGTTCCTGGCCACGCGCGCGGGGACAGGTGGGCGCATCGACGCCGGCGGCGCGGATGCCACGGGCCTGCACGCCCATGCGTGGGCCACGCTGGCACCGGGCGCGAGCGTCACCTTCGACATCGCCATCGGCCTCACGTCGGCGGGCATGGCCGAGGCGCGCAGCCAGGCCGACGAGCTGTTCGCGGCCGCCCGCCGCGACACGCCGGGCGAAGGCCTGTTCCTGGCGGAGTGGGTGCGCCGGCTGCCGGACCTGTCGGCCGAGCGGAACACGCTGTTGCGGCGCGAGGCGCTGTGGAATGCCTACTGCCTGGAGGCGATGGCCACCTGGAGCAGCTACTTCGGCGAAACCTTCATCCCGCAGGGCCAGGTCTACAGCTACCAGGATGGCGAGAACATCTCCAATCGCGACCACGCCCAGGCCGTGCTGCCGCTGGTGTATACCAACCCGGCACTGGCGAAGTCGTCGCTGCGCTACATGCTCAAGCACACCACGCCGGCCGGCGAGATCCGCCGCGGCAACAGCGGGGTCGGCTACAGCGCACCCGGCATCTACAAGGAGAGCGACGAACAGCTGTATGCCTTCATGGCGGTGGGCGAGTACCTGCGCGTGACGGGCGACCATGCGATGCTCGATGAACCGGTCGCGTATTACCCGATCGAGGCAGGGCGCGAGGAAACCGTGCTGACGATGCTCAAGCGCCATTTCACCTACCTGCGCGATGAAATCGGCCTCGGCGAACATGGCCTCGTCAAGATGCTGAACTCGGACTGGAGCGACTCGTTCTTCCACACGGTGCCGGTCAACACGGTGTTCCATTCGGCCGAATCGCACATGAACAGCGCCATGGCGCTGGCGGTCATCCCGCCGCTGATCGAAGCCCTGGAGGCGGCACGCAAGCCGGCAGCGCGGGAACTCGTCTCGGCCCTGCACGACTACGTGGCGGCGCTGCGCAAGGCGTTCTTCGCCGACCTGGGGAACCGCGACTTCGCTGCACGCGCCTACCTGGGCGAGGGCAAGGGCTGCTTCGGCGAGGACATCGTCTGCATCGAGGCGCAGGGCTTCCTGCTGCAGCTGCCCGACCTGCCAGCGGCGCGCAAGGCACGCATGTACGCGCGCATCAAGCCGGCCCTGCTCGAACCCACCGGCTTTCGCGTGCATGAAAAGCCGATCTTCGGCGGCAAGGGCGAAGGCGAGGACGGCGCCGTATGGGCGGCGCTGGAACACCAGCTGCTCAAGGGCGTGCTGAGCTTCGACAAGGCGGAAGCGGAACGCCTGCTCGAGCGCATGAGTTTTGCCACGCGCGCCCGCGTCTATCCGCGCTACTGGATGGGCCAGTGGACCCGCTTCGACGGCATGCAGAGCACGCTGTCGCCGCGCGAGGGACTGTTCAACTACTGGTTCCCCGAACTCTTCAAGGTCGCCTTCGTGGGCTTCTGCTCGCATGCCCATGCGTGGCCGCTGTACAACTACATGCTGCTGCGGCGCGGCTGACGGTGGTGCCGGCGGCGCCCATGCCGCGGCATGGGCGCCAGCCGGTCAGCGCTGTTCGTACGCGCCCCGGTCGCGGCCCTTGCCCTGGGGCCGGCGCGCACCCGCCAGGTCGTCGGGCTGGGCCACGTCGCCGGTACCCGAACCGATGGCCGCACTGCCCGGCTTGACGCGAAAATCGGCGCGGCGCAGGTCGGTGTAGGGATCGACGAAGCGGGGGTCGGCAACGATGTCGTTCGGCCCCCGGATCACGTCCTGCGCCACGGGATACAGGTTGTAGTCCCAGCGGATGTCGGTGTTGCGATTGTTCGACGTGACCTTCGCGCCGGGGCGCGGCACGATGATGTTGTTGAGGATGACGATATCGCGCGAGCGGTTCGGAAACAGTTCTTCATAGCCCACCACCGCGCCGTTCCAGTAAGTGGTGTTGTTGACGATGTCGACGTGCGAGGTGCGGAAAGTATGGATGCCAGAGCCACCGTTGAAGGCCGACAGGTTGTTGGCCACCAGCGCGCGGTTCTTCCACAGCGGCCGCTTCGGCTTCGCGGCCGGGGCGGCGGTGGCGGTGGCCGCCGTTTCCTTCTCCACCACGGCGTCGGCGTTCGGATTGGTCGCGCCGCCGGCGTCGTCCGGATCGCTGACGTCCAGCAGGATGCCGTTGCCGTCGCTCAGCTTGCCGATACGCTCCCACGGCACCATGGTCTTGTTGTTCCACACGACGTTGCGGCGCACGATGATGTGGTAGCCGGGCTTGTCGTCGAACGCCCAGTTGTTCAGGAAGGTGATGCCGGAGCCGCCATAGCGCATGTACCAGGCGTTTTCAAACACCTTGTTGTCCTCGACCGTGACGTAGTCGGCCTCGATGACGACGATGCCGCCGCCCGGCATCTTCGACACGGTGCAGTTGCGCACGACGATGTGATGCGGCTTGCTGTCCGGCGGGTTGTTGCGCCCTTCCACGAAGATGCCGTTGGTATTGTGCTCGGCATCGAAGCCCGGCTTCTTGCTCGCCTCGATCGCCTTCAGCAGTACCAGCTCGTCGTTATGGCCGGTGACCGTCAGGCCGTCGAACACGTGGTACGAGCCGTTGACCTCGATGGCCGACCACTGGCGCGAGCGCAGGTCCGGCTTCTCGCCCTTCCTGGCCTTCCACGTGATCCAGGCGTCCGGCCGGCCGGACTTGCGTACTTTCAGCAAGGCGGTGTTATGGCCGCGGTCCGCGTCCGGTTCGCTGCGGTAGATGCCGCCGCCGATCAGGACCACGTCGCCGGGTTCGACAACCGATTCGGCCTTCTGCAGCGTGCGGAACGGCGCGTTGGCACTGGTGCCGCTGTTGTCATCGCTGCCTTTCGGCGATACGTGCCAGTCGCGCGCTTCGGCTGCGGCGCTCAGGGCCAGCAGCAAGGGAATCCACCTGAACATCTTCGACATCCTGTCTTCTCCAAGGTTTTATTTGTCTGATCGCTTGCCGGCACGGCGGCCGTAGTTCATGTCACCTTCATGTCACCATCATGCCGCCTTCATGTCGCCTTCATGGCGGCCGCTTCGGCCTTCACGCGCCGGCCGTAGCCCACCTGCAGGATCACGGCCGCCAGCGGATGCATGCAGGCCAGCGCCAGGAAGACCGGCAGGTAGCCGACCAGGTCGAGCGTGATGCCGACATAGCTGGTGAAGAACGACGCGCCGACCGTGCCGCAGGCGTTGACCAGGCCGAGTGCGACGCCGACGCCCTTGTCGCGGAACAGGTCGGTGACCATGATGTTGGCGAACACCAGCCACAGGTAAGCCACGAAGTAGGCCACCGACAGCAGCGCGATCACCAGCGGCAGGCTGGTGCTGTGCGGCACCAGGAAGATCAGCGGCGCCAGCACGGCGCTGCACTGCATGATGCGCATGCGGCTGCGCACGGGCGACCAGCCGCGCTTGACCAGCCGGTCCGAGAAGATGCCGATGCCGACCATGATGATGGACGCCACCAGCGGCGCGATCCACAGCAGGTAGCCGATCTCCTTCAGGGTCAGGCCCATCTTTTCCTGCAGGTAGCCGGCCTGCCAGTAGTTGAGGAAGAACCACAGCGGATCGGACACCACGCGGGCCAGCAGGATGCCCCACAGGGCCGGATGCCGCAGGATGTCGAGCGCACGCGCCTTCACCTTCGGTGCGCCCGCCCGATCGCGATAGGCCGGCGGGTTGCGGTCCGCGAAGAACCATGCAATTCCGAAGAAGATGCCGATCGCCCCCGGCAGGATGAAGGCATAGTGCCAGCTGGTCTGCAGCGTGATCCACACGATCAGCGGCGTGCAGATGATCGGCCCGGCCGACTGCAGCGCGCTGCGCAGCGAGCCGGCGGTGCCGATCTTCGCCTTCGGGAACCAGATCACCAGCGCCATCATGGATGCCGGCAGCAGGCCCGCTTCGGCCGCGCCGATGATGGCGCGGTAGACGATCATTTCTTCCAGCGAACGCGCCACGCCGCACAGCAGCGTGGCGCTCGACCAGAGGATGACAAAGGTCGACAGCGTGCGGCGCGTGCCGTAGCGGTCGACCAGCGCCCCGCAGACCGGGTAGAACAGCGCATAGGGGATCAGGAACGCGTTGACCAGCATCGAGTAGCCGGCGTTGTCGGTGCCGAACTCCGCCATCAACGTGGTCTTCAATGCCGAGATCGACTGCCGGTCGATGATGCCGAGGATGCTCTCGATCGTCAGCAGCGCCAGGATGATCCAGGCCTTGAATGGCACGGTATCGTCCGGCGCCGCGGCCGTCGTCGCGGTGGACCCGGGGGCGGCACCGGCCGCCTGCGGTGGGGAAATGCTGGCCATCGTGGACTCGCCTCAGTGGATGCGGGGGTATCAGGCCGCCACGTCTTCACCGCGCGCGCGCAGCCAGGCATGGTAGCGCACCGTGGTGTCCGGGTCGGTGGCCGGATACAGGCCGATGATGCCGCGCCCCCCGGTCACTTCCTCCAGCACGAAGGCCTCGAAGCGCTCCATCTCGGCCGCTTCGCCGGCCAGTTCCTCGACGAGGTGGGCCGGGATGCAGACCACGCCGTCGTCGTCGCCCAGCATCAGGTCGCCCGGGTAGACCGGCACGCCGCCGCAGGCGATCGGCAGGTTGAGGTCGATCGCGCGATGGCGGATCAGGTTGGTGGGGGCCGACGGGCCGCTGCAGTAGGCAGGCATGTCGAGCGCCGCGATGCCGGCCGCATCGCGCAGGCCGCCATCGGTGACGATGCCGCCGGCACCGCGCACCTGCATGCGGGTGGCCAGGATGCTGCCAGCCGAGGCCACGCTCGTATCGCCGCGGCAGTCCATCACCAGCACCGCGCCTTGCGGAATGGTCTCCACGGCCACGCGCTGCGGGTGTTGCGGGTCGCGGAACACGGTGATCGGATCGAGGTCTTCCCGCGACGGGATGTAGCGCAGCGTGAAGGCGGGCCCGAGCAGGCGCTGGCCCGCCTTCAGGGGCCGGGCACCCTGGATGAATACGTTGCGAAAGCCGCGCTTGTACAGCAGTGACGTCAGCGTTGCGGTGCTGGCCTGCGCCAGGCGCGCCAGGGTCTCCTTGGAATAGTTCATATGCGGCTTAGCTCCGTTTGAAATAGTGATGGCGTCCCTGGCGGGACTGGAAATAGACGGCTTCCGCCTCGGTGCCGGGCGCATACGCGCCCGCCCCTTCGGTGATCGGCAGGCGGCAGTTGCGCACGCTCGGATGCGCGGCGATGAATGCCTCGTCGATGTCGACACCCAGGCCCGGACGGTCCGGCACCAGCAGGTGTCCGCCGACACATTCGAGCGGCTGGCTGAGCACCGCCTGCTTGCCCGTCCAGTCATCCTCGAAGCGCTCGAGGATCAGCGCGTTCGGGATCGCCGCCAGCAGGTGCACGGCGGCATATTCGGCCACCGGCCCCAGGGTGCCGGCGTGCGGCGCCATGCTGACGAAATGCGCTTCGGCCAGCGCGGCGATCTTCTTCATCGGGGTCAGCCCGCCGGCGCGGCCGGTGTCGGGCTGGATCACGTCGACGAGGCCATCGGTGATCAGGCTGCGCGCACCGTACAGGCCGGCCAGGCGTTCGCCCGCCGCCAGCGGCACGCTGGTGGCATCGCGTACCCGGCGCATGGCGTCCACCGCTTCGGGCGCCACCGGCTCCTCGACGAACAAGGGATGGAACTGTTCCAGCTCGCGGCACAGCGCGATCGCATCGGGCGCGGTCAGCCAGGGCGGGCCGTGCAGGTCGACCATCAGGTCGATCTCGTCGCCCAGCGCGGCGCGCAGGTCGGCCAGCTTGCCCAGCGGATCGGCCACGCCACCGGTCTTGATGGCGGTGTAGCCGCGCGCCACGAGGCTCATGGCATTTTCCACCGTGCTGGCATGCGAGTACGCGCGGATGCGCTCGCGCACCTTGCCGCCCAGGAGGTTCCACACCGGGGTATCGAGCACCTTGCCCTTGATATCCCACAGCGCCATGTCCAGCCCCGACATCGCGCCGTGCCCGACCACGCCGGACTGCCCGTGCCCCATCAGCGCGGTATGCATGCGCTGCCACAGCCGTTCGATGTGCGTGGGATCTTCGCCGACGAGGATATGCGACAAGTCGCGCACCGCAGCCTCGGCCACGCGTGGCCAGCCGCTGCATTCGCCCAGGCCGGTGACGCCGGCATCGGTGTAGATCTTAACGAACAGCCAGTTGCGCGTGCCCGCGCTGCTGATGCCATTGGCCGACCAGGCGGTTTCCTTCGGCGAACCGGCCTGCATCAGGAATGTCTTGATTTCAGTGATTTTCATGACTGCCCTATCGTGGCGATCCCGTCGGCTCGTGCAAACGTCGTCGCGACTGTGAAATGTGGCTTCCGACGATTGCCGCGCCGGCATGGACGCGCTACCATGCACCATCTGTAATTTGATTTATCATATCACATATCTTAACAGTTGAAGGAATGAAAATGGAACCCATTGCTGTGGTCCACGAGCCACGCCGGTCGTTGACCCAACAGGTGACGGAAGAAATCACGACCTGGATTACCACGGGCCGCTATGCGCCCGGCGATCACCTGCCGCCCGAGGCGGAGCTGGCGCGCATCTTCAACGTCAGCAAGCCGAGCGTGCGGGAAGCGCTGAAGCATCTCGTCGCGGTCGGCGCCGTGGAAATCTCGCACGGCAAGCCGCCGACCGTAAGCCAGATGAATTCCGTGCCGCTGGTGAATTTTTTCCATCTGGCCGTGAACAGTGGGAACGAGAGCCTGCGCGAGGCCGTGGAGCTGCGCCGCGGACTGGAAATCGAAAGCATGCTGCTGGCCACGGAACGCGCGACACCGGAAGACATCGCGCGCCTGGGCAAGCTGATCGAGACGCTCGACCGCCACAAGGCCGACTACGACCAGTGGGTACCGGCGCACGTGGAATTCCACGCCGCCCTGGTCGCCGCGTCGCACAACCGTTTCTACACCTTCCTGCAGGATGCGCTGAAGAGCACCATCGAGCGCATCAACCGGCAGATCATTGCCGCCCAGCCCGCGCGCGATCCGGCGGTCAGCTTCCGCCGCCACGTCGAGCTGTTCGAGGCGATCAAGAGCGGCAAGCGGGACAAGGCGCGCGAAGCCATCGAACGCCACTTCGACGCCGTCGACGCCATCGTCAACGCGACCGTGCGCAAAGCCGGCCGGCAAGGCTAGTGTCGGCGACGTCCGGCGGAAGCCGGGCCAGGTGTTGCACTAACAACAAACTGGGGACGTACCCCTGTTTCCAGGAAACTCTCGCACTGAGCAAATATTTCCGCTAAACAGGGGTACGTCCCCAGTTTTATTCCGATGAAATATTCGATGGCCCGTGTTACGGCAGCAGGCGTGCCCTGGCGTCCGCGTGCAGCAGCGCCAGTAGCGGTGCCGCCGGCAGGCCGCCCGCATCGATGACGTTGCTGGCGGCATTTGGCGCCGCCAGCGGCCTGGCCCGCAAGTCCTCCATCACCTTGCTCTGCGCATTGCCCGGATTGCTCGCCGTCCTGGCCACCAGCTGGCCGGTCAGGAAGTCGGCCGGGATGGCGACGGCGGGTGCCGCCTCGCTGGCCTGCGCCACGGCGATCACGCGGCCCAGCGATGCATCCAGCGTGACCTGGTTGGCCATCAGGTCGCGGAAGCGATTGAGCTCGGCAAGCGCGCTGCCCGGCTGGGTGG
Organism: Pseudoduganella lutea; assembly: GCF_004209755.1. NCBI lineage: Bacteria > Pseudomonadati > Pseudomonadota > Betaproteobacteria > Burkholderiales > Oxalobacteraceae > Pseudoduganella > Pseudoduganella lutea. The sequence continues at coordinate 513,994 of NZ_CP035913.1, forward strand.
CGTAGTTGCTCTGGCCTGCCGGGAACACGAAGCCGGTCTGGGCCCAGACATACTGGGTCAGCATTTCAGTCAGCGGCGTGACATTGGCGCGGCTGCCGTCGCCGGCGGCAAGCGAGCGCAGCACGGTCGCGGTGGTGCCGCTGACGATGGTGGCGGTGACCACGCACGGGCCGGACGTCAAGCCAGTGGTCGTCACCGTGTAGTTGCCGCTGGCATCGCTCATGGCGGTGCCATGGCCATTGCGGCAGTCGAGCGTCACCGGCACGTTCAGCGCCGTGGTGGTGGCGTCGGCGGCCCGGCTGGTGGCGACCGTGCCGCTGACGGTGATCGGCTTCGATTGGAACGGGATATCCGGGTCCTCGGTGCCGCCGCAGGCGGCCAGCGTGGCGAGGATGGCGAGGGTGGATGCGCGCAGCACGCCGCGCAGGATGGTCGATCTGGTCGTCATGTTCAGTCCTTGGATGTCTGTGCCGGCGGGATGGCCCGCATCAGAATGCGCCGCGCAGGGTCAGCGAATAATTGCGGCCTGGCTGGTTCGCGCCATCCAGGCGCGACCGCTCATCGCCGTTGCGTCCCTCGAAGTGACGCAGGTATTCGTAGGTGCGGGTGTCGGTCAGGTTGGTGGCGTCGAGGCGCAGTTCGAACATTTTGTTGAACTTGTAGCTGACCGTCATGTCCAGGTAGCCGCGCTTGTTGTACCAGCGCTGGTAGCCGAGCGGATTGAGCGCCGTATTGGTGAAGTTGGCGAACTCGCTCTTGCGGTTGTACGAGGTGCGGAACGCGAACGGGCCTTCCTCGTAGTAGATCGTGGCGGCGATGGTGCGGTTCGGAACGATCGGTAGTTCGTAGACGATGTTGTTGTAGGTGCGATTGACACCGGCCGTCTTGATGCTGGTCAGGCTCAGGATCGAGCCGAGGTTGTTGAACGGATACGGCAGGAAGCGGTAGTTCTGCTGGTGGGTCAGCTCCAGGCCACGGATATGGAATGCCTCGGCATTCTCGAAGAAACGCACTTCCGTCGGCAGGTTCGGATCGGCCTGCAGGTCACGCTGCACGTTGGACGTGAACAGCGTGACCGGAATGCCCAGGGCGCTGAACGGCTGGAACACCGAACGCGTGTTCGGGCGATCCTTGATGTTCTTGCGGTAGGCCGACACCGCCACCACGCCGCCTTTCTCGAAGTACCACTCGACGCTGGCGTCCAGGTTCGTCGAGCTTTCCGGCTTCAGTTCCGGATTGCCGATCTGCACCGCCAGGTCGCCCGCATTGGGCACGTTGATCGACCGGGCGATGGCCGAGATCGAACTGCGCTTGATGGTCTTGCCCACCGAGCCGCGCACCACCAGGTCGTCCGTCAGGTCGTACGACAGGCTGGCCGACGGCAAGGCATTGGTGTAGCTGCCGGACAGGGCGGCCGGCACGTAGCCGGCGGAGGTCAGCCGGTAGTTATCGACCTCGGAACCGGTGCGCACATAGCGCACGCCGGCATTGGCGCGCAGTGGTCGGCCGAAGACTTCCTTCTCGAAATCGGACTGGACATAGAATGCCCGCACGGTTTCCACCGCGGTAAACGTACTGCCCAGGTTGGAAGGCGAGGAACGGTTGGCATTGACTGCATCGAGCGTGTTGTAGACGAAGTCGCGCGACACGGTCAGCCAGTCGCGCGGCACGTCGCCGCCGGCCCTGATCTTGTTCAGGTCGTTCGACACGAGGAACTGGCGGGCGAACGCATACCGCTCGGCATTGCCGGCCGGTGTGTTTGGCAGCGAGCCGTACAGGCGCCCGTCGGCCAGCGGCAGGTTGTTCAGCAGGTTGGTCGGCAGGTACTGGTTGGCGATCTTAGTGCTCTCGACCTGGCTCAGCCCCATCTTCAGCTTGCCCTCCACGCCCCACAGCGTGTAGTCGTACTGCATGCCGACACGGAATGCCTTCTGCTTGTCGGTCTCGGTCTGGTAATTGCCGCCGCTGTAGCTCAGCAGGTTGTAGTTGTTGGCGTCGAGCAGGTTGCGGTCGGTGCGGATGTCCGGGAACATCGCATCCTTCGTCGTGTTGAACGTGATGGTCTGGCGGTTCGCCACGTCGTTGGCGTCCAGGGTGACAGTCGATCCGCTGCGCCACGCCTTGCTCTCGTTGATCGACAGCGAACCGGTGAAGCGCAGGTCGCTGTTGACGCGGTAGCGTGCATTGATGGCGTTGTACAGGAAGCGCGTTTCGGAGACGCCCAGCACGGCGTTGGTGGCGGCCGTATAGTTGCCGATCGTGCCCTGCACGTTGTTGTTGGCGTCGATGGTCACGTCGACCGGCACCAGCGCGCGCGCGCCCGTGCTGGCGTTCGTGATCCAGTTCATGTAGTTGTTCTTGGTATCGTCGTTCAGCTTGGAATACAGCGAATCCCAGCTGATGTCGAGCTTGTCGCCCTTGTACTGCAGCGAGTTGGCCACGCCCACGCGCTCGCGCTCGTTGTCGGTGGCGGTCAGGCGCAGGAAGCGCGGCATGTTGGCGTCGTACAGCTGGGCGGCGGTCAGGCTGCCCAGGTTGGCGCGGGGATCCACCAGGTTCCAGCCATACTGGAAATTGCCCTGGGTGAAGCGCTGGTTGTAGCTGGCATACGTGCCGGTCGACTGGAAGCCGGCGTTGGCGTTGTGCGTGCGGTTGCCGGCGATGCTGGTCAGGAAGCCCCACTTGCCCCAGGTATTACTGAACAGGACGTTGGCACGCGGCGTGCTGTCCTTGCTGCGGTTGTTGTAGGTGCCGGTCACGCTGTAGCTGAGCACCCTGCCCTTGCGGTCGAAGGGGCGCGGCGTCTGCATGTCGACCACGCCGGCCACCCCGCCCTCTTCCAGCTCAGCCAGCGGCGTCTTGTATACGTCGACGCGGCCGAACAGTTCGGACGGGAACACGTCGTAGTTGAAGTCGCGCGTGGAGCTGCCGATCGCCCCGGCGGACGTGGCGCGCACCGGCGCGCCGTTGAACGTGGTGACCGTGTATTCGGAACCGAGGCCGCGCAACTGGATGCGCTGGCCTTCGTTGCTGGCGCCATCCTTGACCACTTCCACGCCAGGCAGGCGCACCAGGGCATCGGCCACGTTCTGCTCGGGGAACTTGCCCAGGTCTTCGGCGACGATCGAATCGCGCTGGCCGATCGAGGCGCGTTTCAGGTCGAGCGATTTCTCCAGGCTGGAGCGGAAGCCCGCGACCGTCACGGTCTGGATTTCCGCGCCGCCCTGCGCTTCCGCGGTTGCGGTGGTTTGCGCCCAGCCGGGCATCGCCATTGCGGCGCACGCCCCTGCAACGGCGGCGCTCAGCAATGTTCTCTTGGTGGTGGCCATTCTTGTCTCCTGAGTAAATATCTGGCTTGTCGAAACACGATGCGATCGAAGATTTATATTATCAGATATCTGTTCTCTTACAAGATGCGTGTTGGATAATTTGCTGGCGTCGAGATACAGCGGATCATCAGGCAGCCATGCGGCCCGCCATCGGCCCGGCAGACAGGGGCCGCGTCATCGCGGGATGGAACGACATGTTTGCCGCACTTGCCTTAAGCTGATACTCGCGCGGAGTGCAGCCCATCTCGCGTGCAAAGACCGTGTACAGGTACTGCACCGACGTGAACCCGCATTCGAGGGCCACGTCGGCGATCTTCCATTGGCCGCTGGCAAGGTACTGCTTTGCCTGTTCCAGCTTGTAGCGCAGGATTTCCTCGTGCACGCTGTGGCCCAGTTCACGGCGGAACGTGGCATCGAGCCCCGACCGGCACACGCCGACGAAATCGGCGACCTGCTCGGACTTGATGCCGCGCCGCGCCCGCTGGCGAATGAAATGCAGCGCACGGGTAATGTGCGGATGGTGCTCGCCGGTGCGCGAACACGTTGCCTGGGCGTTGACGCCGACAGGCGCCACCAGCACCGGGGTCGTGCCGACCGGCTGCCCCAGCAGTGAGCGGTGCAGCAGGCGCGCCGCGGTGCGGCCCATCTCGGCGGCGCCCTGGATGACCGAGCTGAGCGGAACTGGGGCCAGCGCATGCGCGAGCGCATCGTTGTCGACACCGATGATGGCCACGTCGTGCGACACGGCGAGGCCCGCGATGGCGCAGGCCTGGATCAGCTGGCGGGCGCGCGCATCGGTGACGGCGATGATGCCGACCGGGCGTGGCAATGACCGCAGCCAGCCGGCCAGCTCGTCGAGACCGCGCTCCCAGCCGGCGATGCCGCCGTCGTGCCCCCGGTAGATCACGGGCTCGAGATGGTCGGCGCGCATGCGGCGCGCGAACGCTTGCTCGCGTTCCAGCGCCCAGCGCCGGTTCCGCGCCGGCGGAACGCTGTACAACGCGAAGGACGAGATCCCGGCATCGATCAGGTGGTCGTGGGCCAGCCCGATGATGCGTTCGTTGTCGGTGGCCACGTAGGGCACGCCGGCCGGATAGTCGGCCGGGTTGGCATAGGAGCCGCCGACCCCGACCACGCGCGCCCGACAGCCGGCCAGCGCGGCGGCCACGTCCGGATCGTCGAAGTCGGCGATGATGCCGTCGCCCTGCCACTGCGCGATGCCGTCGAGGCCGCGGCGGAAATCGTCTTCGACGAACAGGTCCCAGTTCAACTGCTGGGCACGTTTGTAATCGGCCACGCCGGCGATCACGTCGCGCTCATGGCCCTTGTTGGCATTGAACAACAGGGCAATACGATGGCGGGGGATAGGACTCATCTCGGGCTCCATGCGGGGATATGACAGTGCCCGGCCGGCAATGGGCCGCTGGGCCGAAGCATTGGATGGCGCGCAATGCGCCTGTGATCAAGCCGGGATGAAAATTGCGTAGAGGGGGTGCATGGCGGTCTCCTGGTATGGGTTGCCGGCTGGACGAAACCTCGGTCACCGGCTGCCTTTGGTTGGCTTGACTTATATGATATCAGATACCATACAGCGCGCAAGCGCTGGGCCAAGCTTGTGACGTAGTTGCAACGTTGTACCGTGGGCCGTGGGCAGGCGGTGCTGGAGCATTGCGGCGTGGCCACCAGAGAGAGGGTGCGCGACGCGATCGGGGAGGCAGGGAGCCGAAAAGTCAGGAGATGCTGCGGAGATATGGAGGGACAGGCAGGCAGCCCATGACCGGCGGCGCATTGCGCAGCCGCCGGGATACCGTTGTCGTCAGCCTTGCAGCCGGACTTCGGCCTGGGCCACGCCGATCGGGCCCACGTGCACGGCGAACAGGTGGCCTGCCAGCGGCTGTGCTGCCCGCTGCGAAGGATCGAGCGTGGCGCTGATGCTGGTGATGAACAGCGTGTCCAGCCGTGCACCACCGATCGCGACCTTGCTCGGCTTCGCGACAGGCAGCTCGATACGGCGGTCGACCCGGCCATCGGGCGTGATGCGCAGCACGGCCCAGCCGTCGACCGCGGCGATCCAGTAGCAGCCGTCGGCATCGACGGTGGCGCCGTCCGGCCTCCCGGGCAGGAGCGCCGTGTCGAAGAAGAGCCGGCGGTTCGACAGCGCCCCGGTCGCGCCATCGAGGTCGTATTGCCAGACACGGTTGACGGCGGGATGCGAATCGGAAAAGTACAGGATGCGCCCGTCCGGGCTGCAGGCAAGCCCGTTCGACAGCCCCAGCCCTTCCAGCCGGCGCACGGGCTGGCCGTGGCCGTCCCATCCGAACAGCTCGCCGGTCCGGGGTCCATTCAGCCCGGCCACGTTCATGGTGCCGCACCAGAAACGACCGAACGGGTCGACCACGCTGTCGTTGCAGCGGTTGTAATCGGCATGGTCGAGCGTCAGCACCGCGTCCACCGCGCCGCTGCCGGGATCGAGGCGCCAGTAACCGCTTTGCAGCCCGACAAGGATGCCGCCGTCGCTGGCCGGCGCGACGCAGCCGGTGCGTTGCGGCAGGACCCAGCTTTCCATTGCGCCGGTGACCGGATCGTAGCGCAGCACCGCATTGGCCCAGGCGTCGACCCACAGCAGGCGGCTGCTGCGGGTGCACCAGACCGCCCCCTCCCCCACCAGCGCCGCCATGTGCGACACCACTTCCAGGCCAGCTTGCAGTCGCCGGCTCATGGCTGCGTCCTTTTGTCGGCCATGGCCGTCCGCCCGGCCCACCGGCGCGCCGTCATGGCGCGCGGCGCAGCACGACCGCGGCGCCACCCGACGCTGCGAGGTCCAGGCGCAAGCGGGCGCCTGCATCCACCGTGCGATCGGACACCTTCAGCGTGTCGGGCGCGGCGCCGTCTTCCCACACGCGGGCCTGGTAGCGCCCCTGGCCGAGGAAGTCGAGCGGCAGGTCGATGGTGCGCGCCTGCTCGTTGCTCATCGCGCCGATGTACCAGTCGTTGCCGGAACGGCGCGCGGTGACCACGTACTGGCCGATATCGCCCTGCAGCACGCGGGTTTCATCCCATGTGACCGGCACGGCCTTGATGAAATCGACGCCGTCCTGCCAGCTGCCGTCCGCCTTGCGGTAGGACGGCGGGCTGTCCGACACCATCTGCAGCGGCGTGTCGTAGACCACGTACATCGCCACGTTGTGCCCGCGCGTAGTCTGCACGTAGGGATTGTTGAAACGGATGTTCTGCTGCATCGCGCCGGGCGCCACATGGCGCATCGCGCCCGGTGTGTAGTCGCCTGGCCCGAGCAGCATGCGCGTAAATGGCAGGGTGACGTTGTGGGTGGCGGTCACGCGCGAACTCCATTTGTTGAATTCCGCGCCCATGATGCCTTCCTGCGTGAGCAGGTTCGGCCAGGTGCGCTCCAGGCCCATCGACGGGTAGCCGCCATGCATGTTGACCATGATGCGGTGCTGCGCCGCCTTGCCGATCAGGCGCTCGTAGTAATTGACCATCTGCTGGTCGGCGCGGTTCATGAAGTCGACCTTGATACCCTTGATGCCCCAGCGCTCGTAGGTGGCCAGCGCCTTGTCCATCTGCTGGTCCAGCTGTTCCCACTGCAGCCAGAGCCACACGCCGACGCCCTTGGTGCGGGCGTAGGCGATAACGGCCGGCAGGTCCAGTTCGGGCTTGTGGCGGGTGACGTCGGCGCCCTTCACGGGCTCGATCGCGCTGCCCACCGACCAGCCTTCGTCGATCATGATGTATTCCAGCCCCAGCTCGGCGGCGAAGTCGACGAAGGCCTTGTAGGTGGCGGTGTTCATGCCCGGTTCGGCCACGGCCGCCTGCGAGCCGTTCCACCAGTCCCACGCCACCTTTCCCGGCTTGATCCAGCTGGTATCGGCGATGCGCGACGGCGCGGCCAGCGTCTGCACCAGGCTGGTAGTGGCCAACGCTGCCGGGCTGTCGGCCACCATCAGCACGTTCCAGGGGGTCCTGAAGCCTTCCTTGCCGAGCGTGGCCTCGGCGATCGACGTGGTCTGGCGCCGGCTGGACGGGGTATCGAAGCGCACCGGGTGCTTGAGCTGCACGCCCGGCGCGCCGTTCTCGCGGCCGCCCACGAACGCCACCGGGTAGTCGCGCACGTCGGACACGGTCAGCGCGATCGTGGTGCCGGCCTGCCCGGTCTTGCACACCAGCGGCAGCGTGTACAGGCTCGCGTCGCGGATCTTGGAGGCCTTGACCGGGTCGAACTCGCCCTCGTGCCCGCCGGTGTACTGGCCCTGGTTGTAGCCCCAGCAGTCGAAATCGGCGGCGAACGCATACTGCGTATCCTCCTTTTTGATCGCCAGCCGCTCGCCGGGCGTGCCATGGATCACGTAGCGGAACGCGGCACCCTGGTCGTACAGGCGGAACACCACGTCGATGCGCCGCTGCGGCAGCGCCGCATCCTGGTAGGTCAGGATCGTCTCGCGATAGTGGTCGGGCACCCGGGCGAAGCGCCCTGCAACCGGCGCCCAGCTGTCCTTCACTTCGCGCGCCGGGCTGGCGCCGACCAGCCGGTAGCCCTTGCTGCCGGCTTGCGGGGTCCAGGTGCGCAGGCTCAGCGGCGATGGCATCAGGATCGGCTTGCCGCCGTACGACAGCGTGAACGAGGCGATGCCGTCCGGCTTGCCCTCGGCAAGCGGCGCGTCGCCGAAGCTGGCGGACAGGCGGCCGTCCGGCGACGTGAGGGCGGGCGCGGCATGCACCGGCGTGCTCGTCAGCGTACTTGCCAGCGCCAGCGCGGCCAGCGGGGAAATGGTGCGTTTCATGGAACTTCCTGTTATTTGAGGGTGATGAGAGCTTGCGCGCCTTCGGCGCCCAGTGTGAACTCGGCATTGCCGGTGCGCCCGCCGGCGCTGGCGGTGGCTTTGTAGCGGCCGCGGTGACCGCGCGCGGCCAGTTCGCCGGCGGCGCCGGTGCGGCTGTCCAGGCGCGTCTTCCAGCGGTCCAGCACCAGCTCCTTCCACGCCGCCAGGTTCGGCTTGGGTGTCCAGTCCTTGCGGTACATCGCGGCATCGGGTTTCCAGTGCGCGCTTTCCCAGAAGCCCCACTGGATGAAACCGGTAACGGCCGGATGGCTGTACACCGCGATCAGGAAATCGCGCGTGTAGTCGCCCTGCAGCGCCGCATCCGGGGTGTTCATGTCGAATTCGGTGATCTGCACCTTGTTGCCGCCTTCGGCCAGCAGGTCGAGGTCGGACAGCACCGAGACGGGCGCGCGCGGCGTCTGGCCGACGTGTCCCTGCACGCCGAGGATATCGATGCGCGCGCCGTTCTTGCGCAGCATGGCGGCGAAATCCTTGAACTCCCGGATGAACAGCGGGCTGGAACTGCGGTTGAGCATGGCGTACTCGTTCAGCGTGAGCTGCAGCGCCGGATCGGATTTCTCGGCCATCTTGAACCATTCCGCCACGCGTTCGACCGGTACGTGCTTGAAGTAATCCTGCTCGTGCACCGGCTCGTTGATCACGTCCCAGCCGATCAGTTTGCCGTGGGTCGCGGCGGTGATGTCGCGGATGTGCGCCTCCACCAGCTCGCCGATGCGCGCGCGCTGCGCCGGGTCGCGCGCGATATCCTCCGGCGTGAACTTCCAGGCCGGCCATACCAGGTTGTGGCCCTTGACGCGCTTGCCGTTGGCGCGCAGCCAGTCGAGCGCCTGTTCCGCGCTGGGACGGTACTTGGGATCGCGCCAGCGCGGCCACTTCAGGCCATTGCCGATCACGGTAGTGTCGAACAGCTCGCGCACTTCTTTCCGATAGCGCTCGCCATCCGGGCCTGCGGACACCAGGCGTTCGGCATCGACCTCGCTGCCCCACAGGAATTCGGGCTGCACCAGCTCGGCCTTGACCTGCGCCCCCGGCACCGGCTTGCCGGCCGCGTCGACCACCTTGATGGCAATCGGGGCTGTCCGCACCTGTTCGATGCGTTGCAACGCTGCCTTGCGCCACGCGGCGTCCGGTTCGCGCCCGGCATAGGTGAAGCGGGTCAGCGGCAGGTCAGCGAGCTTCACACGGTCGCCGAAGTTGAGCAGTTCCAGGCCGGCGATCTCGAACGTCTGTTCCAGGTTGCCATAGCTGAAGGCCAGCACGCCCTGCCCGGCCGGCACGTCCTCGCGCGCCACGAACGGGAAGCTGACCGTGGTCCATTCCTGGCCGATGCTGAAGGTTTGCGGCTGGCGATCGCCGCCGGCCTCGCTGCGGAAGTACAGCAACCCTTCAGATTCGCCCGATTCCTGGCGCGCGCCGAGGCTGCGCATGGCCACGCGTGCATACAGCACGTCGCCGCGCCGGATCGGCCCGGCCGTGCGCCAGCTGACGGCGATGCCGTCGTAGTTCGACGATCCCTTCGGGTTGGTCGCGCGGAACACCGGCGCGCCATCGGCATTGCCGGCCACGGTGACGCTGCCCTTGGCACCTTCGGGATTGATCGCATCGCGGAAGCTGAAGGCGGAACGGTCGGGGGCCAGCATGTCGAGCGGGCGGGCGGCCTGCAATGCCGGGGTCAGCGGCGCGGGTGCGGCGGCACTGGCCGCGGCGCCCGCCAGCAACAGGCCCAGAGCGAGGAATAGACGGCGGAACATGGATCTCCAGTCGTTGTTGTTGAAATCGGGACGAATCCGCGCCGGAAAAAAAACAGGATGCGCAACGCGCATCCCGGGAAAACAGCGACATCGGCTGCGGAGACAGAGCAATAGAACTGCCACTTCGCCGGCGATCTTATCGGATACCCCAAGCGATGCAATTCCATTTTTTCGGCGTCCTTACTGTTTCTGCCGATCGCCCGCTTATCCGGCGGGAACGCGCGGTCGGCCAAGGCTTTACGAATTTTGAAATGCCCTTATGAATTGGCGTAAACCGCACCGCCGGCACAGCGGCGGCCATGGCGGCACTCCTATAATCGGCACGCTGCCAGGCAGCGCCCGACCACGAATTTTCTTCGAGTACGCTCATCCATGACCAGAATCAGACTCACTCCGATCGCGCTGGCCCTGGCCGCACTGCCGCTGCACGCAATCGCCGATCCGCTGCGCCATGTCGATCCCCGCATCGGCGTGGTGGGCGACGGCGCCACCGTGATCGGCCCGTCGCTGCCATTCGGCTCGGTGCACCCCGCTCCCGACACGGCCAGAGGCGACAACGACGGCTACCGGCCCGACCAGCCGATCCGCGGCTTCTCCCAGCTGCATGTCAGCGGCACCGGCTGGGGCCAGTATGGCAACTTCCTGATCTCGCCGCAGGTCGGCCTGAACACCGTGCCCGGCACGTACGACTCCGCCAAGGCGGACGAGCGGGCCGAGGCGCACCAGTACAGCGTGCGCCTGACGCGCCACGGCATCGGCGCCGAACTGGCGCCGACCCGCAACGCGGTGATCTACCGTTTCCGCTTTCCCGCATCGGACGATGCCCACATAGTGTTCGACGCCGTGCAGCACATTCCCGGCCATATCAACGAGTCGATGATGGCGCAGTACCGCACGCCGGTACCGGCCAGGCTGGAGCTTTCCGCGGACGGGCGCAGCCTGTCTGGCCATGCCCGCTTCCCGGGCGGCTTCGGCGGCCCCTACCAGGCGTACTACTACGCCGAGATCGACCGCGCGCCGAGCGCTTTCGGCACCTGGCGCGACAAAGCCTTGCAGCCCGGCGCGCGCCGCATCGACAGTTCCGGCACGCTGGAACACCTGGGCAGCTACGGGCGGTTCGACACGCGCGATGGCCGCCCTGTCACCATGAAGATCGCCGTATCGTTTCGCAGCGTCGAGCATGCGCGCGCGACGCTGGCGCGGGAAATCCCTGGCTGGAACTACGAGGCAGTACGCGACGCCGGCGCCCGGCACTGGCGCGAGGCGCTCGGCGCCATCGACGTGCAGGGCGGCACCGACGCCGAGCGGACGATCTTCTACACGGCGCTGTACCACGCCCACGTGATGCCGCGCGACCGCACCGGGCAATTCGAGCGCTTCCCCGACACCGCGCCCATGTGGGACGACCACTACGCGATCTGGGATACGTGGCGCACGCTGTACCCGCTGTATGCGTTGATCCGGCCCGACGTCGTGCGCGACACCGTGAATTCCTTCATCGCCCGCCAGCAGGCCGACGGCGCCGTGCCGGACACCTTCATCGCCGGCGTGCCGCAGTTCCGCGAACAGGGCGGCAACGGCACCGACATGATCATCGCCGACGCCCATGCGAAAGGGATCGCCGGGGTCGACTGGCACAAGGCCTACGAGGTCATCCGGCACAACGCCGACCGGCGCCGGACCGGCCCCCACTTCGACAACCCCGGCAAGGGCCCCGGCCCCTACCGCGAACTGGGCTGGATCCCTGCCGGGATCATGTCGAACTCCATGTCGCTGGAATATTCGTACAACGACTTCGCCGCCGCCCAGGTGGCCGAGGCGCTGGGACAGGCCGACGATGCCCGGCGCTGGCGCGAGCGTTCGCGCAAGTGGACCAGCCTGTGGAATCCCGACGCCGCCGATGCCGGCTTCCAGGGTTTCACCATGCCGCGCAAGGCGGACGGCACGTGGATCGATGTCGATACCCGGAAATATGGCGGCTCCTGGAAGCCGCACTTCTACGAATCGAACGCGTGGACCTATTCCTATTTCGTGCCGCACCAGGCGGCAATGCTGGTCGAGCGCATGGGCGGCCGGCAGCGCTTCATCGAACGCCTCGAGTATGCTTTCGCCAACAACCTGATCGACACGTTCAACGAGCCGTCGTTCCTGGTCCCGCAACTGTTCCATTACGTGAACCGGCCGGACCTGTCGGCCAGGTGGCTGCAGCGCATTACCGGCGAAAAGTTCACGCTGAAGGGCTACCCGGGGGACGATGACAGCGGCGCGATGTCGTCCTACTACGTGTGGTCCAGGCTGGGCCTGTTCCCCAATGCCGGCCAGGATGTGTACTTCCTCAACGGACCGGCGTTCGACGCGCTGGCCGTGCGGCGCCCTGGCAAAGCCGACCTGCAGATCACGCGCAGCGGCGAAGGCATCTACGTTGCCGGCGTCACGCTCGATGGCAAGCCCCATGAACGATCGTGGCTGCGCCATGCGGAGCTGGACAGGACGCACCGCCTGCATTTCACCATGAGCGCCATGCCGACCGCCTGGGCCACGCGCAGCGCCCCGCCGCCTTCCATGCCGTAGATCTTCGTTCCCGCTCCGCAGGTGCGGGAACAACCTCGTACACCATCGGCAGCCTGGGCGTGCCTGCAGTGCGCGGTGCGCCCGGTCTCCAGCACGGCGATCCGGACGGGACAATGGTCCCGCCGGCGCGCTGCGCCCCTGAAGGCTAGAAGCTTTCCACCGCGCCCACGTCGGCCGCGTCGCCGCGTGGGCGCGGGGCGTCATACACGTCGGTCGACGGGACGCCGGCCGGATGCGCACTGTCGACCGCCGGGCTGTCGGCAGCCAGCTGGAAAGCCAGCGGGCCGGACGTGGCGACGAAGCGCGGATCGACGCCGACCCGGTTGTTGCTGCCGCCGGTCTCGATCCAGCTGTTGCCGCCGTAGACGATGTTGTGGCTGAAATCGATATCGCTCGACTGGAAGTAGCGATTGGCCGGACGGTCGGGACGCGCCACCATGATGTTGTTCCAGATGCGCGCGAAGCGGGTCTTCTGCATCGAGATCTCCCCTTCCCCGGTGATCTCGATGTTGCTGTTCCGGTAGGTGGTGTTGTTGAACACGTCCAGGTGCTGGACGTTGAGCGAATGGATGCCGCGCCCGCCGTTGTCGAAGACGATGTTGTTGGCCACCAGGGTGCGGCCGGCGTAGGCGTACTTCAGGAACGAGTCGATGATGATGCCGTTGCCGTCGGTCGGCTGCCTGAAGCCGAAGCAGTTGCAGGGGAACAGGTTGCTGGCGCCGGAGACCACGTTGCCTGTGGCGACCAGCTTGTAGCTGGCCGTGTTGGCGTCGTAGTTGTACGGTGTCAGGAAACTGATGCCCGAGGTGCCGTATGGCGAATAGGCGCTGGTGCCCGAGACGCGGTTGTTGTCGATCGTGACGTAGTCAGTGAAGTTGGCGGCGATGCCGCCACCCGGCGTGTCGCGAACGACGTTGTTGCGGATGACAATATGGTGGGTCTTGTTCAGCGTCTTGCCCGACAGGCTGATGCCGTTCGAGTCGACGATCGCGCCGATGTACTTCGGCGGCGTCATCTTCGAGTAGGCCAGCGCCAGGTCGTTCTGCTCCTTGGCCTCCTCGTACGTCACCTGCTTGACGTGGCCTTCCACCTCGAAGCCGTCGATGACGATATGGGCCGCGTCGCGCACTTCGATGCCATGGTGGTTCTTGCCCTTCGTAGTCTTGACCAGTGGACGCTCGCCCGGATAGTTGCGGTACGTGATCGGTGCGCCCTCCGTGCCGGACGTCCTGATCATTACGACCGTGTAGTTCCACGGATTGGTGTAAGTGCCGTTGCGCACGAGGACGGTCTGGCCCGGCGTCATGACGTCGTGGGCCTTCTGGATGGTGGCGAACGGCCGGTCTTCCGTTCCAGGATTGGCGTTGTTGCCGTACCGCGCGTCGACGTAGAACACCTGCTGGATATCGAGCGGTGGCGTGGTCGCCGCCACTTCGCCGCGGATGGCGCCACCGCTGTCGCGCAACGAGCTCACCCGGTAGCGGTACAGCGTGCCCGATTGCAGGCCACTGTCCCGGTACACTTCCGTATCCGCTTCGAGCATGGCGATTTCCTGCCAGCCCGTCCCCGGCTCGTGACGCTCGATCCGGAAGCCGCTTTCGTCCGGCGTGACATCGGACCACTCCAGCATGATTTCCTGGCTGTTCATCGGCTGGGCGGCGAGCCGGCGCGGCGCGGCGGCGCGGTCGTAGTCGCGTTTCGCGGCGGACTTGCCCGGCGTGACGAGGCCAACCTCGGCGGAGGCGGCGCCGCCGGAAGCGTCCGCACGCAACGCGACGATCCGGTACTCGAATGCGGTCTCGCGGCGCAGGCCGGAATCGACGTGGCTGCGTGCCGCTGGGCCAACGCTTGCCACAGCCTGCCACTCGGTCGAACCGGCTTCGCGGCGCTCGATCCGGAAACCGTTGGTATCGGCCGCGTCGTTCGACCAGGCGAGGTAGGCCTGGTGCGGGCCGGGATAGCTGCGCACCAGCACATCGTAGGGTTCGCCGCTGGGCGCCTCGTTGCCGCCCTCCTGCCAGGCCAGCGCGGGCAGGCTGGCGCCGGCCAGGCTGCACAACAGGGTAATCGCCAGGGAAATGCGGTGTCGTTTCATAACATCCTTTCGAGGAAGGTTGGGTTGCGTGACAGCGCGGCAGCGCCACAGGAATGAACGCCTGATATCGTTGCGCCCTGCCGGCGGAGTGCTGGCAAGCGCGGTCGCGTAGTGCCGCGAGGTACGACTGCTATGCTGATCCAGCGATACCGGAACGGCAATTGCGATAGTTTCGAAAATCGTTATGAGTTTGCGGCGTGAGGTGCCGGCGGTGCGGACGCGGAGTATATGTCGGGAACAAGAATGGCATCCCGCAGGTGCGGGGGCACAGCGAAGAAGTGAAGCGAAAGATGTTGCATGCGCGGCCGGTACCGCCAGTGCGGCGCACCGGCGGCTGACCCGGCACCCGCCGGTCAGCAGGTCAGTATCCTACCTGGGCCGCATAGGCCAGCAGCGCCTTGCCGTATTCGCCCGCCCACTGGTACCCGTAGCGTCGCTCGGGTTCGACGAGCATGATGTCGTACTGCTTGCCCGTGCCCGGCGGGTTGTCGGTCGGCAGGCGGCCGCTGAAGAAGCCCGTGTCCGCGCCCAGGTCGTAGAAGCGGTACCACAGCGGCGGTGCGCCGATCTTCTGCACGAACGGGCTCGTGTTGGTGGCTTGCGCGCCCCGGTCGTAGATCGTGTCGAAGATCTGCGTTCGGGGATTGCGATACCAGGCGAGTGCCGCCCTGACCGCGGTCTCCACCGCGGGGGTCTGCGGCCGGGACATCAGGAACTGCACGATGCGCGCCGACTCGGACCCGCTCTTGGACGGCAGCTCGTAGGACCGCGCACCGCGCGGCACGTAGGAAACGGGGTCATGCTGCGCGCACCACACCGTGGGCAAGCCCCCTGCACGATCTGCGCCTTCAGGATGTAGCCTACCGCCTTCTCGATCGCCGGTTCGAGCCTGGTCAGCTGGGAGCTGCTGAACACACTGCCGTCGAGCGGCGCCTTGCGCTTGTTGGCCTGGTCGAACAGCACGAGCACGCGTACCATCGCGTCGTCGTTGAACGTCACGTGATTCGAATAGCTGGTGCCCGTACGCGCCGGATAGACCTGCGGGAAGCCGCCGGACGCCACCTGCATCGTCAGCAGGAAATCGAGCGCCTTGCGGGCACTGTCGCGGTACTTCGAGGCGCCGCTGCGGCGGTACACGTCGGCGAGGAACATGATCTCGCTGACCGTGCCATGGTTGTCGATCGTGCCCAGTTCGACGCCGTTCGCGCCGGTCCACCCGGAGCGCTTCGCGGTGCCGTTCCACGGCGCCGCATACCACGACGGATCCTTGTAGAAGCCGCCATGCGGCATCTGCCACGTGATGATGTTATCGGCCTTGGCACGGTCCGCCGCCAGCGCGGCCGAGGGGTCGGAAGCCTTGCTGAGCCAGCTCTTGTAATTGCCCAGCAAGCCGTACACCGGGTTGTTCGCCTGGTCCAGTATGACCGACCGCGTGGAGGCCGCGTGCGCCATGCCGGCACCGCCCGGGCCAGCCAGCGCCAGCATGGCCGACACCGTGAGCATTTTCAGTGTTTCGCGTCTCCCGTCCCGCTTCTTCATGTGTGCTCCTGTGGATTGGTGGATGATTGGATCATGCGACCTTGCCGTGCCGTGCCGGTCCGGCACGGGTGCAGCGCCTCCGCGTCGCCGACGGATTCCCGCGCGCGCCGCGGGAACTGAGGCAGGCCCGCAACGCATCCAGCCGATGGTACAGGCAAGGGGGAACCGGGCGAACCACCCCGGCGCGATCGGTCACGAGCTTGATTGTTTGGCGCGCTGGCCGGTATGGGACGGAGCGAACGAATGGCTGGAAGCGAACATTCGCCTGTGCGCTGGAAGGAACGCGCCTCGGGAGTATCGGCGCTGCGCCTCCATTGAAGAAGGACGCACGCCCTTCAGCGCCATGGGCAGCGCCGGCGTGGGCGTGGACGCCCGATAACCGCTACGCCTGGCGTTCCGGCAGCTGCCAGTCCGGCCGGATCCAGTGGCACGTGTAGCCGTTCGGATGCACCTGAAGGTAATCCTGGTGCT
The DNA here is from genome assembly GCF_004209755.1 of Pseudoduganella lutea. Lineage (NCBI taxonomy): Bacteria > Pseudomonadati > Pseudomonadota > Betaproteobacteria > Burkholderiales > Oxalobacteraceae > Pseudoduganella > Pseudoduganella lutea. Next base: position 530,609 of record NZ_CP035913.1, read on the forward strand.
CGGGTTCCGCTTCCCAGAAAGGCCCGGCCGGCGCGATCTCGGTCACGACCTTGCCGGGCCACAGGCCGGATGCATCGACGTCCGCCACCGTTTGTTCGGCCACCTGCTTCTGCGCAGCGTCGCGGTAGAAGATCGCGGAGCGGTAGCTCGTGCCGATGTCGTTGCCCTGGCGGTTGCGCGTGGTCGGATCGTGGATCTGGAAGAAGAACTCGAGCATGCGCCGGAAGCTGGTGACGGCCGGATCGAAGACGATCTCGATGCCTTCGGCATGGGTGCCGTGGTTGCGATAGGTGGCGTTCGGCACGTCGCCTCCCGTGTAGCCAACGCGTGTGGAGAGCACGCCCGGCTGGCGGCGGATCAGTTCTTCCATTCCCCAGAAGCAGCCGCCGGCGAGGATGGCGGTTTCGGTTTGCTGTGTCATGTGCATTTCCCAAATGGTAAGAGGCACGGCCGGCATCGGGTGCGCGGTGCCGTGTACGTCGGTCGTGGCGACATATCTGGGGATGATGCGACACATCACAATGCCGGCCGCATGCGGAAAGCGGGATGCGGAATGCGGACCCTGGATCAGGCCAGATCGGCGCCGCATACCTTGGCAGCGACGCCATCGATCGAAAAGCCGTCCCTGCCCGCGGCCTTGGCCACATACAGGGCTTCGTCGGCGCACTTCAACAGGCTTTCCCGGGTGCTGTCGGCCCCACCGAAGGCGAGGCCGACGCTCGTGGTGACGCGCAAGCCCCCGTCGATGACGTCGAACGGCACGCGCATGGCCTCGACGATTTTTTCGCCCAGGGCAGGCAATTCATCGGCGGCGTACAGGCCTTCGAACACCACGACGAATTCATCGCCCGCATAACGCGCCACGATGTCGGTGCCGCGCACGGCCAGTTTGAGCCGCGTGGCGAATTCGACCAGTACGGCATCGCCGGTGGCATGGCCATGGCTGTCGTTGATCTGCTTGAAATGATCGATGTCGAGAAACGCCACGCCGATACCGACGTGGGTACGGCCCTGGCGCTTCAAGACCCTGTCCATCTCGCATTCCATCATGCGCCGGTTGCACAGCCCGGTCAGCGGGTCGGTGCTGGCCAGCCGTGCCGACTCGGCCTCCGCTTTCGCCCGCTCCTCGGTGAGCGAATGGATGGCCCGGCTCAGGGCGCCGACCTCGTCCCGGCGGGCCAGGTCGATGATGTCGATGCCGGCATCGCCCCGTTGAATGCTCGCCACCTGGCGGCGCAAGGTTTCCAGGGGGCGCAGCAGGACCACGATGGCGAGCAGCCCCAGCAAGCCAGCGACGGCCGCGGCGATGCCGGTTCGCAGCAGCGCGCGCTGGCGCATCGCCACCAGCGGCGCGAACGCCTCCGCCGTGGGGTAGACGATGCCCACGATCCATTCGGTGGTGGCCAGCCGCCGGTAGCCGATCAGCGAATTGACGCCCGCCTTGTTCCTGGCGATCACCCACCCATTCATCCCCGCCAGCGCCTGCCGCGTCGACGGCACGATGCCGCCCTCTTCGTCGGCGACATTGCGCAGCAGGCGGCGGGGGTCCGGATGGTGCAGGACGATCCCTTCGGTCGTTACCACGAACAGGTAGCCATGCCGGCCTGGCTTGAGACGGTCCAGGTGACGGAAGAACTCCGCCTGCGACAGGTCGATGGAGGCCGCCAGGACGAATTGCAGCGTCCCCGCCGCGTTGAACACGGGCTCGGTCAGCAGCACGATTGGTTTCCCCGACAGCGCACTGCGCAGTGGCCGCGACAGCTGGCCCTTGCGCGTGACCACCGTGCGCTGGAAGTACTCGCGCGCAGCGACAGTGGCCTGACCGGCGGCCGCGCCGCCGGTCAGGCTGGTCATGAGCACGCCGTTCGCGTCGATTGCCACCGTGTTGAAGAACTGCTGTTCCAGCGACGGCAATTGCTGCAGATGCCGGCGCACTGCCACCGGGCGGACCACCTGCGCGGCGCGCATGCCTTCGGCCGTTATCCGCAGCAAGGCACGCTTCGATTGCAAGTCCTGCTCGATCTGCACTGCCGCGCTGGACAGCAGCGCGTATTCGCGATCGCCGACCAGCTTGGCCATGTCCCGCTCGACGATGTTCACCGCGTAGATGGCAAGCAATATTCCGGACAAGAAAACCAGCGCGCAGACGACGACGGTCATGCGCGCCTTGAGCGTACCGAACGGATGGATTCTGTGCATTGGCGTGCCCTGAGGATGCGGGTAGTCTATCACGCAGCCTGTGGCGGCTATTGCCTTGCACGCCAGCGTGCGCCGGCCGGTATCGGCCGGCGCGGCACTCTATCTTGCAGGAAGTCACGCCGCCACGACGATCCAATGTCTTTGCCGCTCGTCAGTACGGCCGGTAGCGGTAAGCGCCCTTCCGCGCCTGCCGCCGCGGGCGCGGGTCGACCGCGGCCGGCAGGATCGACTTGACGTCGGCATCCACCAGGCGGTGAAGCGGTTCCCTACAGCGCTGCAGGCGACACCGTGCGAAAGCCCACGTGCACCGCTCCCAGCGCGGTATCCTGCGGATGGCGCGCCGATGCCCGGTAACGCGTGCAGAAATCGCTGGCACACAGGAACGAGCCGCCCTTGATCAGGCCTTCGTCCGCCGATATCGCCGCCGGCGCGCCGGTGCCGTGCGGCTGGTGGTCGCCATGCCATCGATCGGCCGTCCATTCCCAGACATTGCCGATCATGTCGTGCAGGCCCATGCCATTGGCGGGGTAGCAACCCACCGGCGCGCGGTCGGCGTAACCGTCCTCGCGCGAATCGAGGTAGGGGAAGATGCCTTGCCAGAAATTCGCGGCAGGCTGGCCATCCTGCCCGCGGGGACCGCGTTCGATGCGTTCGCCCTGCCCGCCTGCCCTCGCGGCATACTCCCACTGCGCCTCGGTCGGCAGGCTGCGGCCGAGCCAGCGCGCGTAAGCGGCGGCATCGGCACGGGTCAGCTGCACCACCGGCTGGTTTTCGCGGCCGCGCAAGGAACTGCCCGGCCCTTCCGGATGGCGCCAGTCGGCACCCCGCACGGCGTGCCACCAGCTGCCGTAGGCAACGTCCTCCCCGCGTCCGGCGGGCGGTGCGCGAAACACCGCACCGCTGCCGTTGCGTTCGCCCTCGGTTACGTAGCCGGTGGCGCGCACGAAGGTGTCGTACTGGGCGTTCGTTACTTCGGTGCGGTCGATCCAGAACGGCGCGGCGGTGGCTTCTCGGACTGGTCGCTCCTCGGGGTAGCCGTCGGCGGCGCCCAGCACGAACCTGCCGCCCGGCAGGCGCTGCATGCCCGCACGGGGATCGCTGCCCCAGCCGGGCGGCAGGCCGGAATAGGCGGCGCACGCGGCCCTGTTTCCCAGCGCGGCCGCCACCGGCGCGACCGGCGCGGCGCCCAGCGCTTGCATCACCAGTACCGTGCTGGCCACCAGCACCGCGCCTGCGACCAGCGCGATCGCCGCGCCGCTGTCGAACCGGCTCATGGCGCTGGCGGGCGCTTGGACGGAATGGGCAGCCATACCACCCCCGCCTGGCCGGCCCAGGCATCGTAGTCCCGGCGCAGCCGGTCCGCGATCTCCGGCTGCGCTGCCGCCAGGTCGCGGGTCTCGCCGCGGTCGTTGCGCAAGTCGTACAGGGCCCAGCTATTGTCGCCGAACGGCGGCTGCATCGACACCATCTTCCAGCCGTCGCGAATAACGTAGCGGCCGCCGAACAGCTCGTCGGCCAGTACCTGGCCGGCGCGGACGTCGGGGCCATCCGCGCCATCCAGCCGGGCCAGCAGCGACAGGCCGGTGATCGGATTGACGGCCTTGCCGGCATAGGTGGCGCCCGGATCGGCGATGCCGGCCGCGGCCAGGAACGTCGGCAGCAGATCCTTCACATGGGCCAGGTCGTGCAGCGCGGGGCGGCCGTTCGTCTGGCCAGGCAGGCGCACGATCATCGGTGCGCTGACGCCACCTTCCGCCGGCATGCCCTTCCACAGGCGGAACGGCGTCGCGCTCACTTCCGCCCAGCGCTCGCCATAGGTCGCATTGGAAAGCGGCCGGCCGATATTGCCCAGCGAATTATCGACATTGGCATTGTCGGGGAACTGGCTGGCCGCGCCTTCCGCGCCGTTGTCCGACGTGAACACGATCAGCGTATTGTCGTAGGCGCCGGTCTGCTTCAGGTGGGCGATCAGCCGGCCGATGTTGCGGTCGAGGTTTTCCACCATCGCCGCGTACACCGCCATCTTGCGTGCTTCGGTGGCCCGCTGCGCCGGCGTCAGGCTGCCCCAGCGGGGTCGGCCGAGCGTGCCATCGAGGCCGGGATTGCCGCTGAAATCGGCCGGCACCAGGCCGAGCGCCTTCTGCCGGGCCAGGCGCCGCGCCCGTATCACGTCATAGCCTTCGTCGTACTTGCCGGCATACCGGGCGATGTCGGCATCGGGCGCCTGCAGCGGCCAGTGCGGCGCCGTGTAGGCGGCATAGGCGAAGAAGGGCTTGCCGTCGCCGCGGTTGCTGTCGATGTAGGCGATCAACTTGTCCGTGTAGGTCGTCGACGAATAGAAATCGGCCGGCAGCGTGACCGGCTGGCCGTCTTCCTGGTGGACCGAGCCGAGATCGGCCACCGTGGGACGGCCCGGTACCGGTGCGAAGTGGGAACCACCGCCCTGCAGCTGGACATAGGAACGTTCGAAGCCCTTGGCATTCGGGAAGGAGGCAGGCCGGAACACCCACGGGCTGCCGCCATTGGCCAGCGGGGCCGCGCTCGGCATGCTGGCCAGGTGCCACTTGCCGGCCATGTAGGTGTGATAGCCGGCATCGCGCAGCAACTGTGCCATCGACAGCGAGCGGTCGTTCAGGTAGCCCTCGTAGCCGGGCGGCAGCGTGTCGAAGCCGTAGGTGTTGGCGGCACCGTACGGCGCGACGCTGCCGGCGACCAGGCTGCCGATCGTTTCAGCCATCGAACCGAGTCCGGCGCGGTGGTGATCGGTGCCGGACATCAGCATCGCGCGGGTCGGCGAGCACGTCGAGCCGGTGTGGTAATTGGTCACCAGGCGGCCGGAGGCGGCCAGCGCGTCCAGGTTGGGCGTGCTGATTTCACTGCCGTAGGCGCCGATGTCGGAATACCCCAGGTCGTCGGCCATGATCATCAGGATATTGGGGCGGGCTGTGGGCGGCGGGCTGCCCGCGCCGCAGCCGGCCAGGCCCAGGCCGATGGCGCAAGCCGTCGCCAGGACGTGCGAAGTTTTCCAGCGCATGCGTGTCTCCGTTATTTTTGTGGAAACCCGATAGTCGGCACAATCGCGCTGGACGGCTATTGGCACTTGGTACAATAGCCGCCCGGCCGCGACCGTCGTACCCTTAACCCGCTGTACCGGTCCGCTCCCTCCTGGTAAGGCCTTCCTTGATGATCCTCCTGTCCCGCCAGGCCGCGCGCCGCCTGCTGCTGCCGATCGCGCTGTACTGCGCGGCGCAGGCGGGCAGCTGCGCGGCGCCGCAACGGGTGCTGCTGCTGATGTCCGGCGGGGCCTCGGCACCGTGGTCGCTTCGGCTTGGCGAGACGCTGCGCGGCGAGGTGCTGCGAACCCATGCCCATGCCGAGCTCCATCTCGAAGTGCTGCAGCAGCCAGCCAGTGCCGGTGCCATGCCGCCACGCTGGCTCACCGACAAGTACGCCGGGCAGGCGTATGCCGCGGTCGTCCCGCTGACCGCCGACCAGTTGCCGGTCGCGCTGGCATTGCGCGATCGCCTGTGGCCGGCGGCGACCGTGGTCGCGCCGGACCTCGACCGGGCCATGCTGGCCGGCCTGGCATCGGCGCCGCGCGTAACGGGCCTGCTGAAGCACGACCCGGTCGCGCGCAACCTGGAGCTGATGTTTGCGCTGGCGCCGGCAACGCGGCATATCGCCATCGTCAGCGCCGGCCTGGACCGTGATCCCATCCGGCGCAACTGGCGCGCCGCCCTCGAGCCCTGGCTGCGTCGCGCCACGCTGATCGACCTTGGCGGCCTGGCGCCGGAAGAGCTGGCGCGCCGCCTGCGCGACCTGCCACCCGCCACCGCGCTGTATTTCGCCGCGCCCAACACGGGCCACAGCTCGGCCGTGATGACGCCCTATGACGCACTGCGTGGGCTGGCACCACAGACGCGGATGCCCATCTTCATCGATGCCGCGACCCTGCTCGGTACTGGCGCGGTGGGCGGCTGGGTGCATTCGCCGGCCGCCTTCGCGCGCGACATCGCCTCGCAGCTGAACCGGCTGCTGGCCGGTGTTTCCCCCGGGCGCATCGGGTTCGAACCGCACAGCGCTCCCCGCCTGCAGTTCGACTGGCGCGCGCTGCAGCGTGCCGGACTCGCCGGCGCGCCACTACCGCCGGGCAGCGAGCTGCTGTTCCGGCCGCCCGGCCTGTGGGAAGCGTATCGCGGCACCGTGCTGGCGACGGCACTGGTGCTGGCAATCCAGAGCGCCCTGATCGGCGCGCTGCTGCTGGAGCGGCGCCGCCGCAAGAGTGCGGAACAACGGGCCCGCCAGCATCTGGGCGAACTGGCGCGGCTCGACCGGATGGGCGCGGTCGGCGCCCTGTCGGCGGCGCTGGCCCACGAAATCAACCAGCCGCTCGGCGCCATCCTCAGCAACGCGGAAACTGCCGAAGTGCTGCTCGAACTGCCCGCCCCGCCCTATCACGAACTGCGCGAGATCGTCGCGGCCATCCGCGACGACAACGCACGCGCCGCGGCGGTACTGGTGCGCCTGCGTGCCTGGATCGCCGACGCCGCCGGCCAGCAACAGCGCCTGGCGCTCAATCCGCTGCTGCGCGACGTGGCGCGCATCCTGCGGGTCGAAGTCCGCATGCGCGGCACGGAGCTGCGGCTGCAACTGGGCGATACGGTACCGGACGTGGTCGCCGACGGCGTGCAGATCCAGCAGGTCGCGGTGAACCTGGTACTGAACGCGCTCGATGCGCTGCAGCAGGTCGCGCCGGCACAGCGCCGGGTGACCATCCGGAGCACCCGCAACGCGGCCGGCGGCGCCGACGTCTGCGTCATCGACAGCGGGCCGGGCCTGTCCGGCGTGGCGGCGGAGCGCCTGTTCGAGCCGTTCTTCAGCACCAAGCCGGATGGCCTGGGCGTGGGCCTGTCGATCAGCCGGAGCATCCTGGAACGCCATGGCGGCACGCTGCAGGCCGAGCAGCCGGCCGGCGCCGGCGCGCTGTTCCGCTTCAGCCTGCCATGCGCGATGGAGCAATCGCCATGACTCCGGTCCTGCATCTCGTCGACGATGACCTGGGATTTCGCCGCGCGCTGGCCCGCCTGCTGCGTGCGCTCGGGCATACCGTGCAGGAATACGGCAGCGCCCAGGAGTTCCTCGCGGTGCCCAGCCCGGCAGCCGGCTGCCTGCTGCTCGACGTGCACATGCCCGGCCTGTCGGGTCTCGACCTGCAGGCGCGGCTCGCGCCGCATGCCGACAGCCTGCCCGTGATCTTCATTACCGGGCAGGGCGACATACCGATGAGCGTACGGGCGATCAGGGCGGGCGCCGAGGATTTCCTGACCAAGCCGGTCGGCCGCGTGGTGCTGGTCGAAGCGATCGAACGGGCACTGGCCCGGGCGGAACGGGCCCGCGCCACGCAGGAACGGCAGGCGGCGCGCGCGCAACTGCTGGCGCGGCTCAGCGCCCGGGAGCACGAGGTGGCGCTGCTGCTGGCGCGCGGCTGGCTGAACAAGCAGGTCGCGGCGGCGCTTGGTACCACCGAGCGCACCGTGAAAGCGCATCGCAGCCGGATCATGGAAAAACTGGCGATCCGGTCGGCCGTGGAGCTGGCGCGGCTGCTGGACCAGGCTTGAAAGGGAACGGGAACCGGCGCGCCACCGATTCGGCGCCGCAGCCGCATGGGTGCTGCACCGGCGTTCGGCCTCGAACTGTTGACTGAGCGGTTGACTGAAATGTAACAGATTGTCTGCCGGGGGCCGTCGTCGACAGGTGGCCATGGGAACATCCGATCATGCTGGCGCGTGCCGCCTGACTATCGTTCACTCCCGCAGGATGCCCCATGACCGTTCAAAACACCCAACAAGCGCCAGTTGCCGGCGCCCCCCATCTCTCGCTTGCCAGGCAGGTTGTCGCGCAACACGTCAAGCCGGCCAACGCCGAGGCGGACAAGCTGCTGGAAGACCTGAAAAACAATGCCGGCCCTGACTTGCCGAAGCCCCCACGCAACGAGCAGAAACTGGTCAAGGACGCCGACAACAGCGACAAGGTCGAGCGCATCCTCGACAAGCGCGCCGACCCCAGCCGCCCGCCCACGCCCGGCTACAATCCGATGCATACCGGCCCGGGCATGCCCATGCTTCCGCCGAATTTCGGCGACGCCGACAGCAGCGCCGAAATGCTGGTCGACGGCTTGTCCGGCAACCAGCACGACCAGATGCTGAAGGAGTTGAACCGGCCGCTCGCGGCTGCTGAGTACCTGAAGGAAAACTGGGGCAAGTGGAACCTGGGCAAGCACGCCAATGTCGATGAACTCGTCAAGAACCCGCCCGGCAACCTGCCGCAGGAAGCAAAGGATCTGCTGCGCTACCTCAAGGACCACCCGTCGCTGAAGACGGCGATCGATACCGCCAACGCCAAGGGCGCGAAGCCGGATGGCCTGATCAGCAAGGACGACGTGCAGGCCTTCGTCGGACAATACAAGGATCAGCAGGAAAAAGCCGCCAAGGTCTTCTCGCAATGGCAATCGAGTAACAAGAATGCCGGCGGCATGGCCACCGAACTGGCGCGAACGGCCGCCATCCTGGTCGCCAACGAAGCGCTGCTGCACGGCGCCGACACCAACGTTCCTGGCGATAAGAACCCGCTGGCCAGCCTGAAGGGAACCAAGGCCCTGTCGCTCGAAGACTTCGGGATCGTCAGCGACGCCGCCCAGCTGTTCGCGCGCGAGGGCATGTTCGCCCAGATCGACCGCTCCGGCGTCAACATCGCCACCCACGACCGCGACCAGCTGTTCAATGTCGACAACCTCACGAAGTGGCTGAAGAGCGGCGCGCCCAGGAACGACAAGGAGGCGGTGGCGCTGTTCGAGAAGGCAGCGACGCATACGGCGATCGCCACGATGCAGGGCGATACGAGCAAGATCAAGGGCGACCTGTTCAAGACCGACAGCAAGGGCAACATCACGATCAACAAGGACAAGTTTTCGACAGCCGACCGCGCGGCCGCGATGATCGAACTGCAGGACGCGCGCGCCAAGCTGACCGCAGGCGCGCAACAGGGCTTGTACCGCTTCAAGGACGCGGAAAAATACGGGATCAATCCCAATCCCGACAAGCTGGCTGGCGACCTCGACGAGCGTATCGCGGCGCTCGCCGCGGACGAGGACATGGCCAAGTCGATGTCCACCAAGCTGGGTAACGCCTATCAGGCGGTGGCCAAGGCCAATCCGCTCCTCAAGGCCCGGATCGAACATCACTACGGTCATTATGTGGAGAACGGCAACGGCCTGAAGGACGCCGTCAACGGCAAGCAGACCGGTCCCGACGGCAAATCGCTGTCGCTAGGAGACGGTCTCGGCCAGTTCATCAGCCAGGCCGGCACCCTGGCCAGGATGCTTGGCAAGGGCGAGCCCGATCTGTCGGCGATCCTCAACAAATCGGAACTGAAAGACGTTCGCAAGAAAATCCACGACACCTATATCAACGAAGTCGTCGACGGCGACCGGATCGCCCAGATCATCAAGGACGATCCGAAGATCGACATCGAGGAAGCGATCGCGCGCGCGGGGCGCGAAGCGATCGCCATCACCGCCGCGACCGATCCGCGCATGGTCAAGATGCACAAGGACCTGCAGAACGCCAACTTCACCGAGAACGCCACCAAGGCCCTGGTGGAAAACACCGACATGAGCGACGTGGCCAAGCAGTTCACCAAGGCCGATGGCAGCATGGACGAGGCCAAGCTCGAGGAAGTGCTGAAGAACGCCGAGAAGGTTAACGATAAACTGTTCAAGGATGCGCAAGGCAAGTCGATGGCCCCGGACATCCTGCGGGCGCTGCGCGGCGCATGGGACGCCGGGCGCAACGCGGCCAAGGTGTCGGACGTGCTGACCAAGGACACCTGGCAAAAAGTATTGCAGGGCGTTGGCAGCACCAACAACAACAAGCTCGATCCGATCTACAAGAACGGCGTGATGCACGGGGTCAGCGCCTTGTTCGGCGCCTTCGCGCTGACGGCGCGCGCCGGCGCCAAGAAGGAAACCACTCCGAAGGACATCGCTTCGTATATGGGCAGCGCCCTGGCCGTGGTCGGCACCGGCATCGAAAGCGGCAGCAAGTACGACGCGACCCACGACGGCGTGGACCGCAAGAAAATGCTGGGCAAGATCGAGCAGGCCGGCAAGATGCTCGGCGGCGCCGGCAACATCATCGCCGGGGTGACGGGCATCATCAGCGGCGTCGGGCAGCTCGGCACCAACCGCCCTCTCGGCGCGGTGAACATCACCAGCGGCTCGCTGTTCGCCACGGCGGGCGCCTTGTCGATCGTGGAAGGCATTTCCGCGCTCTCGAACTTTGCCAAGGTTGCCCAGGTGGCAGGCGGCATCTCGGGCGCGCTGGGCGTGGCGTCCGGCGTCTTCACGGTCGGCATCGCCATCTGGCAACTGGTGGAAATGGCGATCAAGGACAACCGCATCGCCAAGGACTCGAAGACCTTCTGGAGCCAGATCAGCCCCGTGCTGGAACGCTACGGCGCGGACGGCGGACCGGTCGAGGAAAGCGACAAGCCGAAGAAAGATCCGGATTCGGACCTGGATCCGTACTGGGTGTATTACCCGACCTGAGGTACCGCCGCGGGGATTTTCCCGGGTATTCGCCCGGGTATTTCCCCGCGTATTTCCCTGGATTTCTGCGCACGACCAGGGCCAGGCTGGCCGGCGTCAGTTCTGCTGCTGGAACAGCGTGTGCATCCCTTCCGACAGCTCCTTGGACAGGTTCGTCAGCAGCGACATCTGCACCGACATCTCCCCGCACGCAGCATTTGCGCCAACATCTGCTGATGATCGAGCACGCCCTCGCTGGCATGCGTTCCCAGTGTCTTGACCTCGGCAATCCAGGCGTTCATATCGCGTTCCATCCGGCCCACGGTATCGATCAAGCGCTCGCCCGGGCCGAGCGTCGCCCCGCCGATGACTTCCGGGCCGTCGCTCGCCGCCGCGCGCAGCGCCGCCTGGAATGCGTCGACGGCCGCGGGGTTCGGCACGCCCGCGGGCTGCCGCAGGTCGGGGCGGAGAACCTCGGCGGACTGGGCGAGATGGGAAACGTGGGAAATTGCGCTGATCGGTTCGGTGCTCATGTGCTGGCGAAAGGTAAGGTCAGGAACAGGATTGAAAAAAGCAGGCTCAAAAAGCCGCGGCGTCCGCGAGATGGCTGCACAGTTGCCGCTCAAGGAAGACGGCCATCTCCTGTGCGACCGGGTCGGCGCCCTGCATCACCGCTTGCAGGGCGTCCAATGCGCTGGACGGCAGCGCCGACTCGAGGTGTACATAGCCGAGCAGCAGGCGCGCGACCATGTGCCCGCCGTCGGCCTGGCTTTGCAGGCGTCCCAGCGCATCCAGCGCGCGCGTGCGGCGCCAGGTCATGAATGCGGCGGCCGCAAGCACGTCCTGGCGGATGTCCGCAAAACCTTCCAGCGCCTTGCAGATCGTCTCGCCCTCTTCCCAGTAACCGCGGTGCGCGGCGGCGACCGCATAGAACCATAGCCGCCGGCGCGCCGCCGGGCCGATGGCCGCTTCGATCGGGTCAGCCATCGTGGGCGCTGCGGTTGTCGATGACGACATTGGCGAGGATCCGCATGCTGCTGGTCACCGCGTCGCGCAGCGCACCGGCTGTTCGGAACACCTCGGGCGGCAGCGGGCGGGCCAGCAGGCAGTCGATATGGTGCTGGTCGGTGAACAGGTCGTCGTAGATGGATTGAATCTGGGCGTTGCTGGCGTTGGCCCCGAGGTCTTCTTCGAGCCTGGTGTGATTTGGCATGCGTACTCCCGTGTTGGCGGCGCTGACGGTAGCACCGGCAACGGGACGAATGATGCAAATTCAACATTCTTTTACATTGTCTGGCATGACTATTCCGACAATGAATTTTTGCAAACGTTGTCATGGCCATGTAACTTCGTTGCAGCAGAATTGTGACATTCTTGTTGTTGCAATGAATGCAAGAATGGTCCGGTCCAGTGGCTTGTGCACGATTCCGGCAAACATCTCAAAGGAAACATGATTAGTCGTAGAACGCGGCATGCGCCGGCCGAACCTCGTCCGCGGCGCGCAAAAGCAGGCACCAATACCAATGCGTCAAGCGCCGGTCGACGGCAGCTGCGCTGCCCCGAGGAGAACCAGCGTGCGGTCCCGGGACGGCGCCAGCCGACGGAGAATCCGGCCGCGAAGCCGCCTGAAAACCCGTTCGGCAAGCAGTCGGCCGTTGCGGAGAATGCCCTTTTCAGGGACATGCTCGACAGCCAGCCATGGGGTACGATCGCCATCGACGCTTCCGCGCGGGTGATCGCGGCCAGCGCACAAGCCGCCCGCATGCTTGGCATGCTCCCCGTGGCCGGCCAGGCCCTGCACGACTTGCTGCCGCAATTGCCGGCGCAGTGCCTGCACGACGCCTTCAGTCTCCTGGGCCAGGGCCTGGAAGTCGAACGCGAAAGCATGTGCCTGTGGGTCAAGCTGTGCGCCGTGCCCGAGGGTGGAACCGTCGCCGCCACCTTGTCGCTGATCGATATCACGCTGCTGCGGCGCGATATCGACCAGAGGATGTCGTCGCTGCGCTTCCTGTCGCACGACCTGCGCTCGCCGCAAAACTCGATCCTCGCGCTGGCCCAGCTTCATGACCTCGACCACGACGCCTTTTGCGCCTGTGGCGGCATGGGGCGCATCGCGGAACTGGCGCGTTATTCGCTGGCCCTGAGCGAAGACTTCATTATTTCGTCCCTGGTGGGCACCATGCAGCGCCCTGACTTCCTCCGCTTCGACCTGCACGAAACGGTGCGCCAACTGATCGTGCAGCAAGAGGTGGCGGCCGCGGCCCGGGGCATCGACCTGCGCCTGCAGGCACCGCCTGGCGGCGTCTGGGTGCGCGGGGTGCGCGTGTTCGTGGCCCGGGCCGTGCAGAACCTGGTCGACAACGCCGTCAACGCATCGCCGCAAGGTGCCGCGGTGTCGATCGTGCTGCGCGCCATGGACGACATGGCCGACATCGAAGTATGCGATAGCGCCGGCGGCCTGCCGGGCCTGCCGCCGCGCGGCCGCCTGCGCGACTTCGCCCAGGGCACCTCGCGTGCCAGGCTAGGATTCGGACTCGGCCTGAAAGTGACGACGCAAGTCGTGCAGATGCACGGCGGCGACCTGTTCGCGGAATCGAACGGCCGCGGCACGACATTCACGATGCGCATCCCCTGTTCCGACACGACGCCGGCCCCGGTCGAGGCGATGGCACATGCGTAGTCGCTTCGGTAGCAAGACCGGCAGGCGTGCGCTCGGCTGCGCGCTGTTCGCCCTATCGACCCTGATCGGCAGCGCCGGCGGCGCGGAGGCTGCGCAGATTCCGTGGCTGAACACGGAACCGATCTCGGTGTCGGTGAAGAACCAGAGCCTGTCCGACATCCTGCACATGCTCGCCGTCGACAACCACGTGCCGATCGTGCTGAGCGAATCGGTGCGCGGCAGCGTCACCGGCACCTTCCTGCAGCGTCCGGACGCCTTGTTCGACGCCTTGACCAAGTCCTACGGCCTGTCCTGGTATTACGACGGCCACCTGCTGTACGTGACTGCGCAGACCGAGAACCTGACGCGCATGCTGCCGGTGTCGGCCGAGCGCTTCCCGCAGCTGCGCGCGCTGATGCAGCGGCTCGGCATCGACGGCACCCGCCTCCCGCTGCACTGGCTGGCCCCCGAAAACGCGGTGCAGGTATCAGGGCCGCCGCGCTACGTCGAGCATATGCAGGAACTGGCGCAACTGGTCGATGGCGACACCGTGCGCGCCAATGCGCCCATCGAAGTGCGCGTATTCCGCTTGCGCCATGCATGGGCCAAGGACATCGACGGCGGCGCCGACCAGCCGCCGCTGCCCGGCGTCGCCACGCTGCTGCGCCAGCTCGTCGGCGGCCAGCCGGATCCGGCCCTGCTGGAGGCAAAGGGACGCGCGCGGCCAAACCGCGGCAGTCTGCCCCTGCCGCCGGTCGGCGGTGCCGGGCGCGCAGCCGGCCACGGCGGACTTGCGGGCGAGATGCGGGACAGTGGTGACAGTGGCGATACGGCCGATCTCGTGGCCGCGCTCCGCTCGAACACGGCGTCGCCAGCGCGCCAGGGCGGCGACGTGTCGATCGAGGCCGACCCGCGCACCAATGCGGTGATCGTGCGCGGTCCGCGCGACAAGATCGCCCTGTGCGAAAAGCTGATCGCCGACCTCGACACGCCGTCCGACCTTGTCGAGATCGAAGCGACCATCATCGACGTCGACGCCGACCAGGCCGACCAGTTCGGGATTTCGGCGCGCGTGGCGAACCTCGGGCACTTCGACGCCGGTATCGGCCAGCCGCTGCTGCCGTCCGCCACCGATGCCGCGGCCAACGGCCTGCAGCAGCTCGCCAATGCGGGTGCCATCCCGGGCGCCGGCGGCTTGCTGGGCGTTCCCGGCGCCATGATCAGTTCGATCGTCCTGGGCAGCGAACGGCGCTTCTTCTCGGCCGCGCTGAACGCCTTCGTACGCAATGGCAACGCCCGGGTGGTGGCCAAGCCCCGCGTGCTCACGCTCGACAACACCGAGGCGCTGCTGCAGAACCAGCAGAATTTCTTCATTCGCGTTGCCGGCGCCTACGACAGCAGCGTGCATTCGGTCACGGCCGGCCTGGTCATGCGCGTCACGCCGCAGATTTCGGAACAGGACGGCAGCGCCCGTATCCGCCTGTTGATCAACATCGAGGATGGCACGCTGTCGAACGAACGGGTGGACCAGATTCCCGTCGTCACGCGCAAGAGCGTCAACACGCAGGCCGTGATCAGGCAAGGCGACAGCGTGCTGGTGGGCGGCTACATCGTCGAAGAAACGCTGCGCGACCGGCAGCAGGTACCCGTGCTGGGTGACCTGCCCGTGATCGGCGCTCTGTTCCGCCAGAAGGCCGATCGCAGCCGGCGTGCCGAACGCATGTTCCTGATCACGCCACGCGTCGTGGCACGGAGCGGATCGTGAGCGCTGCGTTTCCCACCCCGCTTCTCCCCCCGCTTCCCACCCCGTGCGAGGCGCTCGGCGCGCGCCTGCGTCCCCTTGCATCGCCACCGGGCGGCGCCGATCCGGCCGGTGCCATCGCGGCGCCCTTGTTCGACTTGCGCGTGCTGAATGGTGCCCAGAAGGACGCGGTGGTCTCGCTGGGCGCCGGTCGCCTGCTGATCGGCAACGACCTGGAATGCGACATCGTGCTGCACCGGCCGGGCGTGGTCTTGCGTGCGATGCTGAGCCTGGTCGACGGACGCTTGTCGATCGCCGCCATGAGCGGGCCGCTGCACCTGAACCAGGTCGCCATCGCCGCCGGCGAAAGCCGGACCGTCGTGCATGGCGACACGATACGGCTGGCCGACATCGGCCTGCTGCTGACCGACCACGAGCCGGGCGCTGTCGGCCCGGCCTTCCCGCCCACCGATGGCGCCGATGCGGGGGCCGACACGCCAACGGACGCGGCGACGACGCCCAGCCCCGCCGCCGCGGAAGACACGCACTGGTTCGACCCCACGCCCGCGAGCGCGCCGGCGCCGCAACCCATGGCTGCCGTCGCCTCCCGCGCCCGGGGCGCGCGTTTCGCGTTGGCGGGGGCAACCGCCTGCCTGTTGCTGGCGTGCGCCTGTGTCGCCGCGTGGGATGTCGAGGCCGTTGATGATAGCGCTAACTACTCGATGCCGGCTGAGGCGTCCAGGGTGTCCGCCGCCGACGCCCCGGCATTGCCCGCCGCGCCCATGTCGCCGGCACGTGTACTGGCCGAAGCACGCGAGGTGCTGGAAGCGCGCCGCATCCAGGGCGAACTCGCCATGCCGGTCGGCCGGCTGCTGGTGTTGACTGTGGCGCCGGAGCGCATTGCCGCGGCACGCGCCGCGCTGGGCGCACTGCTCAGCGACGTAAATGGCATCGACCGGGTGGAAGTCCGCCTGCGCGGCAATGGCGCATCGCCCGGCGCAGCGCCCCTCAGCGCCCGCCGCGGCCCGGACGGCATCGTCATCGACGACAATCTGCCCTTGCCGGCCGAAGCGGTGTTCAGCGGGAAGAACCGCATCGTCATCGTCAGCATGCAGCCCATGCCGTCGATCCTGACGCAAGGCGGCCGCCGCCTGTTCCAGGGCGGGCAGCTCGACGCCCGCACCACGGTCGAACACATCCATCCGACCTCCGTGCTGGTGACGATCGACGGCGCCAAGCGCAGGGTGGTGCTGTGAGCACGCCGTCGCGCCACGCGGCCGAGCTGCTGCGCCTGACGTGGAACTGGCTGCCGGCACGCTATGCCCATCGCTCGCGCCTGCTCGGCGGCGGAAAGTTCGCCGGCGCCCCTGGCAGCAGGGCGGAGCGCGCCTTGTCGCTGCGCCTGTTGCGCGAGCACGGCCTGGGCGGCCTGTGGCGTCGCGATGCCCTGCCCTATCCCTGGCTGCTGGAACAGTCGGAAGCATTGCATGCACGCGCCTTCGAGGCGGGCCTGGCAGGCCACGGCGCCTTCTTCGCCATGCAGTTGACGCGCCAGGCACGCCGCCAGGTCGCGGACTACCTGGGCGAAGAGCAGTTTGCGCGCGCCCTCGACCATGCCGCCGCCTACCCCGCGCTGGCCAGCGCCGGCACGGCGCTCGCGCTCGACGCGCAGCTGCAAGCGCGCTTGACGCGGCGCGGCGCCCTGCTGCTGGCCGCGCTGCTGCCGCAGGACGACGGCGTCGCCCAGCGCTTCCTGCTGCGCTTCGCCGCTGCCGACGCCGACACTGGCGCCGATCCTGCGCCGACCGCGCCGCCACCCGAGGCGTGCACCCAGCTGGCGGCGCTGATGGACACGCTGCCCGTGCGGCGCGACAGCCTGTTCGACTGGGTCTGGCACGAATTGTCGCCGCGCGGTGGGGAGGCGCGATGAACGGCGTCTCGCGCAAACTGAACCGCTTCGGCGAGGGTGTCGGCCGGCACAGCGATTTGGCCCTGGTCGGGCTGTCGATCGTCGTGATCGCGCTGATGGTGCTGCCGATCCCCTTCCTGCTGCTGGACATCATGGTCGCGTTGAACATCGCGCTCTCGATCGCCATGCTCCTCTACAGCATCTACATGGCGTCCCCGGTCGCGTTCTCGACCTTCCCCAGCGTGCTGCTGATCACGACCTTGCTGCGCATCGCGCTGAACGTGGCCACCACCCGCCAGATCCTGCTCAATGCCAACGCCGGCGAGATCATCGCCAGCTTCGGGCGCCTGGTCGTCGGCGGCAGCCTGATCGTCGGCCTAGTGGTGTTCACCATCATCACCATCATCCAGTTCATCGTCATCGCCAAGGGCGCCGAACGGGTCGCGGAAGTGATCGCGCGCTTCACGCTGGACGCCATTCCCGGCAAGCAGATGAGCATCGATTCGGACTTGCGCTCGGGCCTGATTTCCGAACAGATCGCACGCCAGCGGCGCGCCGAAGTCGAGCAGGAAAGCCTGTTCTTCGGCTCGATGGACGGCGCCATGAAATTCGTCAAGGGCGACGCCATCGCCGGCATCATCGCGGTGCTGGTCAACCTGATCGGCGGCATCGCCATCGGCGTCATGATCAAGGGTCACGACATCGGCACGGCCGCCGAGCTTTACTCGGTGCTGACGATCGGCGAAGGGCTGGCGGCCCAGATCCCGGCGCTGTTCATCTCGATGGCCGCCGGCCTGATCGTCACGCGCACCTCGTCCAGCCAGGCAGGTTCGCTGGCCGGATCGATTACCACGCAGGTGCTGTCGCAGCCGCGCGCACTGATGCTGACCGGCGCGGTGGTGGCCCTGTTCGCGCTGGTGCCCGGCTTCCCGGCGCTGACCTTCCTGGCGCTGGGCGGCACCATTTCCGCGCTGGGCGCGATGCTGACGCTGCGGCGCCGGCGCGCGGTCGAAGGCGCGGGCACCGGCATCGTCTCGATGGCGCGCGAAGGCAGCGGCGAGCTGCATCCGATCGTCGACGAATCGGTGCCGCCGGTGTTTTCCGCCCTGCTGTTCGAGATACCGCGCGCCGTGCTGCCGCTGCTGTCGCGCGAAGAACTGGATACGGCCTTGACGCGCCTGCGGCGCGACCTGAGCCTGAACCTGGGCCTGCCCTTCCCCGGCGTGCGCATCCGCATCGACGAGACGCTGCCGGCGCTGCGCTACAACATCAGCGTGCTGGAAGTGCGCGCCGTGGGCGGCACCTTGTGCGCCGACGCGGTCCTGGCGTTCGCCTCGCGCGAGCGCCTGGCGTCGCTGGGCGTGGCGCCGATCGACGCGCCCCCGGTGTTCCTCGGCGCGGGCGCGCACTGGGTCGCGGCGCAGGGTGCCAAGCTGCTGCGCCAGCACGGCGTCGCCACCTGGTCGGCCAGCCGCCTGCTGGTCGCGCATCTGGAAACCGTGGTCACGCTGCACGCGCACCGGCTGCTGGGCATGCAGGATGCGCAGTCGCTGGTAACGGCCTGCGCGCGCGAGTACCCGGACCTGGTACGCGAAGCGATCAAGGTGGTGCCCTTGCCGCGCCTGACGCGCATGCTCAGGAGCCTGTGCGCCGAGGGTGTTTCGCTGCGCAATATGCGCGACATCCTGCAGGTGGCGCTGGAAAACGGCGCCGCCGAGAAGAACGACGAAATCATCGTCGAGCGGATCCGGGCCGCCCTGGGTCGCTCGATCAGCAGCCGCTACATCAGGGAGTCCGGGGACGCGATGCACGGCAAGCAGGACAAGGGTGGCGCCAGCCTGGACGCCTACCTGATGGACCCCGGCGCCGAAGAACGCATACGCGCCTCGCTGACCATGTCGGGCAACGGCCTGGTGGCGGCGCTGGCGCCGCCCGAGGCCCGTGCGCTGGTCGACAGCGTGCGGCGCGCAGTACAGCAGCAGCGCCAGGGCGGCCAGCGCGAGCCGCTGCCGCTGGTGGTGGCGGCCGACATCCGCCGGCCCCTGCGCAAGCTGATCGAGCTCGAGCTGCCCTGGCTGCCCGTGCTGTCGTTTGCCGAAGTCGATGCGGGTGTCGACATCACGCCCCTGTCCATGATCCATGCCTGAACTGCCACTGGAGGTCGAATGAAGATTGCGCACATCGCCGGCATGCTCGCCCTTGCCGCCTGCCTGGGCGCGTGCAAGGAACCCTTGTACACCAACCTGTCGGAGCGGGAAGCCAACGACATCGTCGGCGCCCTGCTCGCACGGGACATCCCGGCGGAGAAAACGCCGGGCGAGGAAAAGACCTGGACGGTCTCGATCGATCACGAAGATTTTGCCCGCGCCGTCGCCGTGCTGAAGGAAGCCGACTATCCGCACGGACCGGCGTCCGGCCTGGGCGACGTCTTCAAGAAACAGGGGCTGATTTCGTCGCCGGTCGAGGAACGGGCGCGGCTGACCTATGCGCTGTCCGAAGAGATGGCGGGAACGCTGTCACGCATCGACGGCGTCGTCGTCGCCCGCGTCCATGTGGCGCTGGCCACGCCGGATCCGCTCACCGGGCAGCAGCGCCCGTCGTCGGTGTCGGTCTTCATCAAGCACCGCACCGACGCCGACCTGCAGCGGCTGGTGCCCCGCATCAAGACCCTGGTTGTCAACGGCATCGAAGGCGCCACCTACGACAACGTCAGCGTCGGCCTGTTTTCGGTGCAAACGGCCGCCGGTGCCAGCGCCGTCGTCGCTGCCGCCGTCACGGACGGCTGGACGCAGGGCCGGCCCGCCACCTTGCTGGGCGCCGCTGCCTGCCTCGTGCTGGCCGGGGCGGTGCTGGCCTGGCTGGCCTGGCGGCGCGGCGTGGCCGGGCGCGCCAAAACCGGCCAGGCCGTCTGAGGTCGACCATGCGCTCCCGAATCCATATCCTCGTGGTGGAAGACGACATGGCCCAGCGGCTGCTGCTGACCATCTGGCTCAAGCAGGAAGGCTACCAGGTGGAAGGGGTCGACAATGGCCTCGACGCCCGCAGCTTCCTGCACGAACACTGGGTCGACCTGATCATCCTGGACTGGGACATTCCCGGCATGGCGGGCGACCAGCTGCTCAACCTGTTGCGGCGCCGCGCGCGCATCCAGATACCGGTGCTGTTCCAGACCGTCCATTGCGACGATGCAGACTGTGTGCACATCCTCGACCTGGGCGCCGACGACTTCCTCGTCAAGCCGTTTTCGCGCGACGTGCTGCTGGCGCGGGTGCGCGCCCTGTTACGGCGCGGCCAGGGCGCCGATGCACCGGGCAGGAAGCCGATGCCGATCGGCGCCTGCACGCTCGATGCCGCGGCGCAGGCGGTGACCGGCACCGGTGCCACGGTCAAGCTGGGCAACAAGGAATTCGCCATCCTGTGGCAGCTCGCTTCCCGATCCGGAACGCCGGTATCGCGTCAACAGCTGCTGGCCGCGGTATGGGGCATGGAGAACGGCACCGAGACGCGCCTCGTCGACATGTACGTCAGCCGCCTGCGCGCCAGCCTGCGCGCGTTGGCCGACCCGGGCTGGGAAATCCAGTCCGTCTACGGCCAGGGCTACCGCCTGAACGTGGACGGCGCCTGCGCGCCGCTCGCCGAGCCCATTCTCGAGGAGCCGAAATCATGAACGACACGCCGATCAGCGCCCCGGCGACCACCTGCTGCGCGCCGACGAGTTCGACCAGCTGCTGCACGCCGGCCGCGCCAGGCTGCGCCCCGACCTGGGCCGCGAACGCGTGCGCGTGCTGGAGGCGGCGCACGAACAGGCCGAACGGCTGCGCCGCGAGGCAGCCGAGGCCGGCGCGGCCGAGGGGCGCGCCCTGTATGCGGCGCAGCTGGCGGCCCTGGCGCTGCAGCGCGAGCAATGCTGGCGCCAGATCGAAACCGACCTGGTCGACATCGTGCTGGCGTGCGTGAAGCGCCTGCTGGGCGCGGACGTGGCCTCGGGCGCGCCGCAGGCCCTGGTGCCGCGCATCCATGCGCTGCTGCGCGAATATCGGCCGCATCGGCACGTCGGCCTGCGCGTCGCCCCGTCCGCCCTGCCGATGTTGCGGGCGGCGCTGCCGGAACTGGAAGAGGCGCATCCGCACGTGACGCTGTTCCAGGTGATTCCCGACCCGCACCTGGACGCCGCCGATGTGCTCATCGAAACCCAGGACGCCGTCATCGACGGCCGTTTCGCGACGCAGATCGCCGCCTTGCGACTGGGGATCGCGTCGTCGCTGCAGGCACCCGTGGAAAGCGGGGCCGCCTCATGAGCGAGCGCATTGAAGCCGACATCGAAGCCAACGTCGAAGCCGACATCGAAGCAGGCCGGCTGCGCCTGGCCCGCGGCGCCGCGCTGCTGGGCAGCGGCGGCATCCCTGGCGCCATGCCGGCGCATGGCCGCGTGGTGGAAGCCATCGGCACGCTGATCAAGGTGCGCGGCCTGGCGGCGCGGGTGGGCGATATGTGCGACCTCACCGGCCTGTCCAGCGACTTTGCGCTGCAGGCCGAAGTGGTCGGGCTGGGCACCGATTACGCCCTGCTTGCCCCGCTCGGGTCGATGCACGGCCTGTCGACCGGCGTGGCCGCCGTGTCGCGCAAGCGTGCGCCCGAGGTCCTGGTTGGCGACGCCTTGCTGGGCCGTGTACTGGACGGCATGGGGCGCCCGATGGATGGCTTGCCGCCGATCGACCGGGGCATCGCGCAGGCCGTCTACGCGGCCCCGCCCGCTCCCTTGACGCGGCCGCTGATCGAGCACCCGCTGGCGGTCGGCGTGCGCGCCATCGATGGTCTGCTGAGCTGCGGCGTCGGCCAGCGCATCGGCATCTTCGCGCCGGCCGGCTGCGGCAAGAGCACCCTGCTCGGCATGATCGCCCGCAACGCCGACGCCGACGTGAATGTCGTCGCGCTGATCGGCGAACGCGGACGCGAAGTCCAGGAATTCATCCACGACTGCCTCGGACCCGAGGGCTTGAGGAAGACCGTCCTGGTCGTGGCCACCTCCGACCGCCCCGCGTTGGAGCGGGCCCGCGCCGCACTGGTCGCCACCGCGATCGCCGAGTATTTCCGCGAGCGCGGCAAGGCCGTGCTGCTGCTGGCCGATTCGGTCACCCGCTATGCGCGCGCCTTGCGCGAGATCGGGCTGGCGGGCGGCGAGCCGCCGACGCGCCGGGCCTTTCCACCGTCCGTGTTCACCGCGCTGCCGCAACTGTTCGAACGGGCCGGCATGTCCCCGTCCGGATCGATCACCGCCTTCTATACCGTGCTGGAAGAAGGCGAGGACAACGACGACCCGATCGCCGAGGAAGTACGCTCGCTCCTCGATGGCCACATCGTTTTGTCGCGCAAGCTGGCCAGCGCCGGACACTTCCCGGCTATCGACGTGCTGGCCAGCGTCAGCCGGGTGATGCCGCGCGTCGCGCACATTCCCCACCAGCGCCATGCCGCCCGCGCCCGCACGCTGCTGACCTGCTACAAGGACCTGGAAATGCTGATCCGCCTGGGCGAGTACAAGCCCGGTCACGATCCCGAGGCCGATGCCGCGGTACGCCTGCATCCCGGGCTGCTCGGCTTTCTCAGGCAGGCAACCGACGACCGGACACCGTTTCGCGAATGCCTGCAACGCCTGGCGGAGGCCGTGCAATGACGATGCATGCGCAGTGGAACATCCTGCTGAAGGTGCGCCAACGGATGGAACAGGGCGCGCAGCAGGCATGGCGGCGGTGCTGCGACGAACGCGACGAGGCGGAACGGGCGGTCGCCCGGATCGAGGAGGCCCGCCGCGCCCTCGCCGCCCAGGGCACGGCGACCCTGGACGGCTTGGGCCAGGCGCTAGCTGCGGCGGCGCGCGGCGGCGCGGCTGTCGACCGCACCAGCCAGGCCAGCGCGGTGCCGTACCTGGCGCGCTTGCGGCGCCAGGACCAGCAACTGACCCTGCAGTGGTTGCAGGCCCAGCTCCGGCTGGCCGCCGAGCAGCGCAAGGTCGACCAGGCCTTGCAGCACCGGCGCCAGGCGGAATCGGCCAGGATGCGCACCGAGGAAGCCCTCGAGACCTTCGCACGCGCTGACGCACGGCGCGCCGCGCGGCGCGCGGAGGACGGCATCGAGGAATTCCTGATCGCCCGCCACCACCCACCGTCCGCCGCCATCGACGACATGAGAAGGCCATGAATACTCGCGAATTCTCCGCCAGGTCCCTGGCACCCAAGCCCCTCGCCGCCGCCGGCCGCTTCAAGCGCATCGACGGCGACCATGCCCTCTGGGCCAACCAGGCCTACCGCAGCGGACCGCTGATGCACGCGGACGGGGCCCGGCTCGACTGGCAGGCGGGCGGCCAATGGACACCCCACGCATCGCTGCGCCTGATGGCGGGATCCGAGCGCCTGACCCTGCAGCTCGAATCGCTGCCGGCGCTGGCATCCTTCCTCACCGGGCCTTTCGATGCCTGGCCGGCGGAAGAATGGTGCCTGCTCGTCGAGATCGCGGCGGCGCCGTTGCTCGACCTGCTGGCCCAGGCCTTGCGCCAGCCGCTCAGCGTCGCGCAGGTGCACATGGGCCTTTTGCTCGAGCCTGCCATGGCGCCACCCCGGGCCGGCCTGTCGTTCGCCTACCGGCGCTGCGCCGCCGTGCCGCCGGTGCACGGACGGCTGGTGTGCGAACGCCCGGCAGCACTCGCGCTGGCGCCCTGCCCCGACGACGGGTGGGAACGCTGGCATGGCTTGCCGCTGCCGCTGCGCCTGGGCTGCGGGCAGGCGCGCATCGCCGCGCGCGCGCTGGCGCGGGTGCACGTAGGCGATGTGCTGCGCAGCAGCGTGGCCATGCCGGCCGACCCGCCGCAATTCGCGCTGTTGCTCGGCGAGCGCACCATCGCACTGGTCCGCCCGGGCATCGACCCATCTTTTCGACACCATCTGGAGATTGCAAGCATGAGTACCACCAGCCACGAAGCGGCCGGCAGCGAAGACATCGGCGAAATGGACGGGATTGGCGACATTGCCGTCGACGTGCGCTACGAGATCGGCGGCCAGTCCCTCACCTTGAAGGAATTGAACGGCTTGCGGCCCGGGCTGGTGATGCCGCTCGGCTTCGATCCCTTGCAGGCGTGCGTCACGATCCGCGCCAACGGGACGGTCGTCGGACAGGGCGAGCTGGTGGTGGTCGACGAGGAACTGGCAGTGCGCATCACCCGGTGGACGGCGGCCGCTCATGCTTAACGGCAGCGATCCGATCATCATGCTGACCTTGCTGGTCGGCCTCGCGGCGCTGCCATTCGCGGCGATGATGACGACCTCGTTCACCAAGATCATTATCGTGCTCAGTCTGCTGCGCAACGCCCTCGGCATACAGCAGGTGCCGCCGGGCATCGTGCTGAACGGACTCGCCATCGTGCTCAGCATCTATGTGATGTACCCGGTCGGGCTGGCAGCCTACAACGCCGGCGCGGAACAGATCGCGGCCCAGCCGGGCCCGGTCACGTTCAAGGACCTGCTGCAGGTGAGCGAAGCGGCGAAGGATCCCTTGAAGCACTTCCTGACCAAGCATTCGGAGCCTGCCGAGCGGGCATTCTTCCTGCAGGCCTCGCACCAGCTGATGGGCGAAGCGACGGCGGCGACGCTGTTCGAGGACGATATGCTGATCCTGGTGCCGGCCTTCGTGACCGCGGAGATCACGGCGGCGTTCGAGATCGGATTCCTGGTCTTCCTGCCCTTCCTGGTGATCGACTTCATCGTGGCCAGCACGCTGATGGCATTGGGCATGCAGATGCTGTCGCCGACGACCATCGCTTTGCCTTTCAAGCTGTTGCTGATCGTGATGCTGAACGGCTGGTCGCGGCTGCTGCACGCACTCGTGCTCTCCTACCAATAGGTCCCCCATGACACCGGACACCATCGTCGACCTGACCAACGGCGCCATCAAGCTCACCCTTTTCCTGACGGCGCCGATCGTGCTGGTGGCAGCCCTGGTCGGCCTGCTGGTCGGCATCGCGCAAGCCGTCACCTCGATCCAGGACGGGACCATCGCCATCTCCTTGAAGCTGATCGTGGTGGGGGTGCTGCTGGCCGTCGCCGGGCGCTGGATAGGCGGCCATGTGATGACCTACGCCGAACGGGTGTTTTCGCAAATCGGACACTTCTAGGACCGTATGTTCGAGTTATTCGACATCGTCGGCGCGCACTTCATCGCCGGCGTGCTGGCGATGGCGCGCATGCTGGCGGCAATGACCATCCTGCCCCTGTTCTCGTCGCAAAACCTGCCGCGCACGGTGAGGACGGCGATCGCCTTCGCCCTGTCGATCGCCGTGATCCCCTCGCTTGCCGGCCAGACGGCGATCGCGCATCTTTCGCTGCTGGCCGTGGGCTTGCTGATCAAGGAAGTCGCCCTGGGGCTGCTGCTCGGCTTTTCGTTCGGCATGATTTTCTGGGCGATCGAAAACATCGGCCACCTGATCGATTTCCAGACCGGCCTGACGTTCAGCCAGGTGGTCGATCCGCTGCTGGGCAACCAGAGCTCGGTCCATGCGCGCCTGCTGACGCAATGCTTCTTCGTGTATTTCCTGGCGATCGGCGGATTGCGCCAATTCCTGGAGGCGATGTATGCCAGCTACCTGATCTGGCCGGTCATGACGGGCACGCCGCGCATGCTGCCCGGCTGGCAGAACATCTTCACCGACCAGGTCGGGCTGATGTTTTCGCTCACGCTGCTGTTTTCGGCAGGGGCGCTGATCGTGCTGCTGCTGGTCGACCTGGGCGTCGGCCTGCTGAACCGGGCCGCCCCGAACATGGCCATCGACGACATGCTGCGGCCGCTGAAAGCCTGGCTGGCCAGTTTGATCGTGCTGGGGACGCTGCCCTTCATCCTCGACCGGACACTCGAAGTGGTCCAGCGCTACCGCGCCGTGCCGCTGATGCTGCAGAAGGCGTTCGGCTGACATGGTGCGGCGGACATGAGTGGCGAGAAGACCGAACAGCCCACTGCCAAGAAGCTGCGGGATGCCAAACGCAAGGGCAATTTTCCCGTGTCGCAGGACGTGGCGGGGGTGCTCGTGCTGGCCTCCCTGTGCATCGCCCTGATGCTCGGCCTGGGCGCCATCCATGCGAAGCTGGCGCAACTGTCGACGCTGATCCACCGTGCAATCGCCTCGCCGCAACGCGACGTGCCGGCCCTGTTCGACGCGGCCATCGACACGCTGGCCGCGATTGTCCTGCCCATCCTCGGGCTCGCGTGCGTGCTGGGCATGGCGGGCATGGCGCTGCAGGTCGGGCTGTCGATGAGCGCCGAGCGGATCGCGTTCTCCCTCGAGAAAATCGATCCTGTCGCGGGCTTGAAGAACCTCTTCCAACTGCGCAAGCTGTTCGACCTGGCGAAATCGCTGCTCGCCATCGCCCTGATCGGCGGCGCCGTCGTGCTGCTGCTGCGCCAGCATGTCAACGATCTGGCGCACTTGCCGCAGAGCGGCCTGGGCGGCGTGCTGATCGTCGCCGGTGCCATGTTCCGCAAGCTGATCGCTTTCGTGGTGCCGCTGTTCCTCGCCATTGCCGCTGTCGATTACCTGTTCAAGCGCCACGTGTGGCTCAAGGACTTGAAGATGTCGAAGGATGAAGTCAAGCGCGAGCGCATCAGCCAGGACGGCAATCCGCTCTTCAAGTCGCGCCGCATGAGCACCGCCAGGGAAATGCAGCAACCCGACAATCTGGACAATTTCGCCAATGCCACCATGGTCCTGCACGACGATGCAGGGCAGCTGGTGGCCATCTACTACGACGCCGCGCAGGCGCCGCTGCCGATGGTCCTGTGCAAGGCGCAAGGCAGCACGGCGGCCGACCTGCTGGCCAGGGCGACCGCCACCGGCATGCGCGTCCAGCATGACGACGCGCTGACGCGGCTGCTATACCTGCGCTGCCAGCTCAACGAATTCATTCCCGAAGAAGCCGCCGCCGCCTTGGGTTCGCTGCTGGCGAAATGAAGCACCGCGTTGCCGTGCATGGCGCCTTTCGCAGTGGCGCCGGCCCGGTTGATACAGGCGACCGGCAATGTAAAGGATTGTCTAAAAATCCACGTCGGCGCGACACCCCATGAGAAGATTCTTCCGGTCGAACGCGAAGGTACAAGGTAGCAGGCAGACCAGCCGGCAGCGTTGAATACCACCACTTTTCATCCACCAAGGGAGTACACCATGTCCACACCTATCACCCCGGCCGAGCTGGAACAGAAATACGCCGACATGCAGCAGAAACAGATCGAGATGGGTCTGAAAGTCGCCGAAATGAATGCCAAGACCACGCAGATCAACCAGCTGCTGTCGTCGATTTCGGAAGCGGCACACATCAAGGGCTAAGTAGGCCATGGGCTGCGGCGGCGTATCCCACTACCCCTGCCCTCCGGAACCCGCGGTCGCACGCCCCGCTCCCCAGTGCGGCGTGCCTGTCACGCAGACGCCGACGGATCTGGAAAGCACATTCACCGACATGCAGCAGCGCCAACTGGCGTTCGGCCTGAACGTGGCGCAGATGAACGCCCGGACCACCGAGATCAACGGACTGCTCCAATCGATTTCGGGAAGCGCGCATATCAAGGCCTGATGGCCATTCCACGTTGGACCCGGCTACCCCGGATCGCGCGGCGGAAGGAGCGATCCTTCCGCCGCGCTGTTCTTCCCCCACGATCGCAGGCGCTTCATTGGAAGCCGGTTGGCGATGGCCCCGACGGTGCCGAGCATCATTCCCGCGTCGCGTAGCGCATAATCGAAGCTCACCAAACCTGCGAACGTGGGTCCGGGATCGAATTACGCGAGCAGGCCCTGATGGTGCGGCAGGATTGCCAACCCAGGCATGCCTGCGCTGCCACGCATACCAAAGGACGAAGGATGATGATAAAGACCGTTGCGGCCATGATCGGCTCAGCGATGTTTTCCGCCGCTGCACAAAACGCGCCTGCTCCCGAGCCGGACCCGAAGGACACGGAAGTATGGACAGCGGACCTGCCGCGCGTCATCCCTGGTTCCTCAAGCAGCGCGCCTTCGGATGCGATCGTGCTGTTCGGCGGACAGTATCTTTCCGAATGGGTTTCGACGACTTCGCCCGACAAGCCGGCCGGCTGGATCGTGTCGGGCGGCACGATCACCGTGCGGCCCGGGGCAGGCCATATCCAGACCAGGAGGCTGTTCACGGACTACCAGATCCATCTGGAGTGGCGTGTGCCGGCATCGGCGACAGGCAGCGGCCAGGGCAAAGGGAACAGCGGCCTGTTCCTGGCATCGACCGGCATCGACAGCGGATACGAGATCCAGATTCTCGACTGCGCCAACAACAGGACCTATGCCAATGGACAGGCCGCCAGCATCTACAAGCAGCACATCCCGCTGGTGGACGCATGCGCCAAAGCCGGCGAATGGCAGACCTATGACGTCATCTGGACCGCGCCGCGCTTTGCCGCCGATGGGTCATTGCTGTCACCCGCCTACGTCACTGCCCTGCATAACGGCGTACTGGTGCAGAACCATGTCGAAGTCCGCGGAGAGTCGGTGTATGCGGGCAAGCCGTCTTACCGCAAGCATGGCCCCGCGCCAATCAAGCTGCAGGATCATGGCGATGCGGTCAGCTTCCGCAATGTCTGGGTAAGGCCGCTCTCCGCCAGGGCTTCCTTGCCTCGAACGGAGCCAACCGCAAGCCCGGCCCAGAGCCAGAGCCAGAGCCAGCCCTAGTAGGTGCCCGCATGCTGTGAACTGAAGCAAATGCCGGTGGCAATCCTGCGATCCGGCAGCAAGACATCGAAGTTTGCACCCGGCCGATGCCGGACGCTGCGGTCCCGCCCGGCCAACGATGCGCTCACGTCGCGTCGGTTGATCTTGCGGCGGGCACGTGGACCTGCAGGCCCGCCGATATGGCGGGTTGTCACGCCGGCCGCAATGGACCGGCGATGGTCGTGGTCTCCAGCAGCGCCAGGGCCTGCACCGGTTCCAGTTCCGCGAGGTGCCCGGCATCCGCTTCGTTGGCCAGCCCGATCACGTGGCAGCATTGGTTGCGTCCCGCCGACTTGGCGCGATACAGCGCCATATCGGCCAGGGCGATGGCACGTTCCCAGTCCAGGGTGGATGGCGGCACGCCAGCCAGCGGCAGCTCGATCAATCCCGCACTGGCCGTGATGTCCAGCGCGACGCTGCCGGCCTGGATCGGCGCGCCGCCGATCGCTGCCAGGATGCGCGCGCCCAGCATGGCGGCCGGGGCGCCCTGCTTCCCGCGGAAATGGATCACGAACTCTTCGCCGCCCCAGCGCAGCACGGTATCACCGGCGCGCACGGCCTGTTGCAGGCGCTGCGCGACCTCCACCAGCACCTGGTCGCCGGCGCCATGGCCATGCGTATCGTTGACCCTCTTGAAGTGATCGATATCGAGGATCATGTAGATGTCGCTCGCTGGCGCATCGGCGCGGCGCCGCTCCACAGGTGTCACCGCGGTGTCCGCACGCATCTTCTCGACAAACGAGCGGCGGTTGTACAAGCCGGTCAGCGCGTCGCGTTCCGCGTGGTACTCGAGCTTCGTGTTCAGCTCGCGCAATTGACTGTTCGATTCGCCGGCGCGGCGGTACAGCACGAACACGAATCCGCCCACCGCGAGCATCAGCAGCGCCACCAGTGCCAGGGCCAGCTGCTTCAGTTCGCGATTGCGGATGTCGGCGTCCTTCAGCCGGTTTTCCTCCTGCAACTGCTGAATGCGACGGTGGTTTTCGGCATCCGCGATCTTGTCCTGTAGCGCGGCCACCGCATTGGCGCGGTCGACCGTGAACTGCCTGCGCTCCAGCGCCTGCTGTTCGCGCAGCACCGCCATGCCTTCCTTGTAGAGTCCAACGCGCTCGAGCAGGCTGGCTTTCTCGTCGAGCATGGCGGAAAGCGCCTGCAGGTTGCCATCCTCGCGGAACTTGGCGATCGCGCTGTCCACGAGCGGTCTCGCCGCGCCGATGTTGCCTTGCCCGCCCAGCGCGAAACCGAGATTGGCCCGCGCCATCAACGCGGCGGACTCATTATGGCTGCGCGACGCGACGGCCAGCGCGTCGCGGGCCAGTTGCTCCGCCTCGCGCCAGCGGTGGCGGCGCAGCGCCAGGTCGGCCATGTTGCCCAGTACATATGTTTCCATCACGTCGATGCCACCGGCCCGGGCGATCTCCAGTGCGCGCTGGAATGCCGCCTGCGCATCGGCGAGCCGGTCGAGGTTGACCAGTACCTGCGCCCGTGTGAAGTGAAGTTGGCTGCGCATGCGCGGGCGCAAGGCATCGGCGGAGGACGCCGCCTCGTCCACGTGGCGCAAGGCCTGGGCGGGATCCTTCGATGCGTTGTACAGCTGCCCGAGGTTCATCAGCGCCTCCGCCCGAGCAGCAACCGGATGCGCCAGACGAGTCGCCAGTGCCCGCCCTGCTTCGTAATGCGCCAGCGTGCGCTCGTACTCGCTATTGAGAAGGTGGAGCCGGCCAAACGACATCTGCGCTGCGAAATTCACTTCCGGCATCGAAACGAGGTCGAAGTCTCTCTCGATACTTTCCTTGGCGGCCTAGGCGGCGGCGAAATTGTAGGCGCGGATCTGGTCGTCCAGGTCGCCGAGGGCCGCCTGGACCAGCGCGAGCCGGTCGTGGTATTGCTTGCCGAGGGAGCGCAGCCGCGCATTGACTGCCGCAGCCGACCGGTAGTCGCCGACATCGCGGTGGAGCTGGCGCAGGCGCAGCAGGACCTCGCGCTGCACGGGCGCGCTGGCGCCCGGCAGTGCCGCATCGATGCGCGACAGGTCCGCCAGCGCTGCCGCCGGCCGCGCGGCCGCATCTGTCTCCAGTTGCGCAGCCAATGCGCGCGCAGTTACGTCGTTGGCGTACGCCGGCGGGCCAAGCCACGAAACTGCCAGGGAAAGGATGATCGGAGCGATCAATTGCGCTACTTGTCGCATTTGAATTTGCTGAGTGGTTGAACTACCGCTCGCGGCGGTCAATCCAATGATATCTGCAAATTCTCGTTTATCCGGCTAAGTAATCTTTATGTCTATAGGGAATGTTTTGTGATTACAACGATTTCGATATGGCAGCAGCGGGGTATTGCACAAATTGGACAGGCCCACGCTACTGTTGTTGGCACCGGGGTCTGCCAGGTTGGCGGTGGACTTGTCTACATCGAGCCACTGGTTGTTGTTTGCATGAGCGCCCGTCTACTGGGATCTCCACGGACACTCGTCGACTCGGATGGCGCGACGCCGCCCGGGAGAAGGTAATCGCCCCGTTAAACGCCGTCATGATGGAGGGGGATATCCTGGATAACGCGTCATGCGCATTCGGCACGATGCGGCAGCGAAGCTGTGGCAGATGAGCGAAGCGAAGCCAAGCGAAGCCAAGCGAAAGATGACGCGTACGCCGCGCGCCCTCGGCGCGCGAGGCTGGCGCTAAAGCGCCAGCAGATGGGCGATTCGGAGAGCCCCCGCGCCTGCAGGCGCGTGGTCTTCGAATCCCACCGTCTCCGTCCAAACAAACAAAAAAGGCCTCCCGCAGGGGAGGCCTTTCTCGTTTGTTCTGGCGGAGACGGTGGGATTCGAACCCACGATACGGGTATAAGCCATATGCTTCCTTAGCAGGGAAGTGCCTTCGGCCACTCGGCCACGTCTCCTAGATGATTACTCACCTATCATCTTTTCTGCAACATTTCTGCGTCAGATCAGATGCCCGCCATAGTAATTGCCACGACCTGTTTGGTCAAGGAAATCGGCGGTTTTTTTCTGAACTATTTACTCTTTTTCAAGTTCGAAAGCCTTGTGCAGCGCGCGCACGGCCAGTTCCATGTATTTCTCGTCGATCAGCACGGAAATCTTGATCTCGGAGGTCGAGATCATCATGATGTTGATGCTTTCGTCGGCCAGCGTGCGGAACATCTGCGAGGCCACGCCCACGTGGCTGCGCATGCCCACGCCGACGACGGAGATCTTCGACACTTTCGCGTCGCCGACCAGCGAAGCGAACTTGAGTTCGTCCTTCTGGTCTTCCAGCACCTGCAGCGCCTTGTTGTAGTCGTTGCGGGAGACGGTGAACGTGAAGTCGGTCTTGCCTTCGACGGACTGGTTCTGGATGATCATGTCCACTTCGATATTGGCGTCGGCCACCGGGCCCAGGATGTGGTAAGCCACGCCCGGACGGTCAGGCACGCCCATGACGGTGATTTTGGCTTCATCGCGGTTGAAGGCGATGCCGGAGATGACTGCTTGTTCCATGTTGTCTTCCTCAAACGAAATCAAAGTACCGGACTTGGCTTCCTCGGCCAGGTCCATCAGCGGGTCGGTCAGCGACGACAGCACGCGGGTCGGCACGCGGTAGTTGCCGGCGAATTCCACCGAACGCGTCTGCAGCACTTTCGAGCCCAGCGACGCCATTTCCAGCATTTCCTCGAACGTGATGTTCTTCAGGCGGCGCGCTTCCGACACCACGCGCGGGTCGGTCGTGTAGACGCCATCCACGTCGGTGTAGATCAGGCACTCGTCGGCCTTCAGCGCGGCGGCGATCGCCACGGCGGACGTGTCCGAACCGCCGCGGCCCAGCGTGGCGATGTTGCTGTTTTCATCCACGCCCTGGAAGCCGGTGATGATCACGATCCTGTTCTGGTCCAGGTCGGCGCGCACGCGCTTGTCGTCGATCGACTGGATGCGCGCCTTGGTGAACGCGGAGTCGGTCTTGATGCCGACCTGCCAGCCCGCATACGACACGGCGGCCTTGCCGATCGCCTGCAGGGCCATCGACAGCAGGCCGACGGACACCTGTTCGCCGGTGGAGGCAATCATGTCCAGTTCGCGCGGGTCGGGCGGATTCTGGATTTCCTTGGCCAGCGCGATCAGGCGATTGGTTTCGCCGGACATTGCCGACGGCACCACCACCACCTGGTGTCCCGCATCGTGCCATTTGGCGACACGTCGCGCGACGTTCTTGATACGGTCCGTCGATCCCATCGACGTCCCGCCGTATTTATGAACGATTAAAGCCATTGCGTTTTTCAGTCGGTTGAAGTAAGGGAGCCCTTTACTGTACCTGCTGCAATGCAAAAGAACAAGTCAAAAAAGTAATGAAGTCATACACTTAGGGCATAAGCTCATAAGAAACCCGCAGGGTGACCGAATTTTATTCGGCCTGCCAGCGCATTGCGATCCGGAAATTTGATTCCGTGGCGACATAATGGCAATCCATGCCGATGCCGGCCGCATACAACAGTCGCCCGGGGATGCCGACCACCGGCAGCCGCGAACGCTCCCACGCGGGCGTGCCCAGGGCCTGGTGGTGCTGCTTCAGGCCGCGCGTGGGGCGGTTCGGCGCAAGCTTGAGGCGCTCGCCGCCACGGCGGAATGCGATCGTCAATTGCTGCTGTTGCAGCCATTCCGCGGCGAACCCCTCCCCTGCCGTTCCCTCCGGCACCGGCTCGAAATGCAGCGTGCCGCCATAGTCGGGGAAAGCGATCGAAGCTTCGCCTTGCCAGCGGAAGTGCTGGACGGGACGTTCGTCGTATTCGTCCTCTTCGTCGCCCGCCAGCGCTTTCGGATTCGGCACCAGGTACACGCGGCCGCGATGGCGGCGTACTTCGCAGTCGGGGTGGGTGACGAGCAGTTCGGCACCCTCGCGCGCTTCCAGCAGCTGCGCCACCATCTCGGCCAGCCACGCGGCCGAAGGGATGCGGATGCCGCGCACGCCGAACCAATGCCGCAGCAGATTGTTGCGGCGGTCCTCGCCCAGCGCGCGCAGGTGGTCGACGGCAACGCTGTCTTCCGCCAGCCCGGCCTGCAGATCCTGCTCGGCAAGCTCGGTCAGCAGGCGCTGGGCGGAACGGGCGTGTGCGGCGCTGCGGGCAAAGCGCTCCTGGAAGCCGGGAAAGGCCGCGGCGAGTGCCGGCATCACCGTGTGGCGTAGCGCGTTGCGGGCATGGCGGATATCGGCGTTCGACTCATCGTCGATGTGCGTAATGGCGTGCGCGTTCTTGTACGCTTCCAGCTGCGCGCGCGAGACCTCGAGCAGTGGGCGGGCCAGCAGGATGTCGCTGCTGCCCAGCAGGCCGGGCGCCGCGTTGAACGCATCCATGCCGGACAGGCCGGCCGGGCCAGCCCCGCGCGCCAGTTGCAGCAGCACCGTTTCGGCCTGGTCGTCGAGGTGATGGGCCGTCAGCAGCAGCGCGACGCCATGCTCGCGGCACAGCTCACCCAGGGCCTGGTAACGCGCCTGCCTTGCCGATGCCTCGGTGCCGGCCTTGCGGTCCTCCAGCGTGACCCTGCGCGATGCGAACGTGATGCCGAGCGTGGCGCATGCGGCCGCGCAGTGGGATTCCCACGCATCCGCGTTCGGGCTCAGGCCGTGGTGGATGTGGAAGGCGAACAGCGGTGCGTCACCCGCTGCCGCGTGGGCCAGGTGCAGCAGAACGGAGGAATCGAGGCCGCCGCTGTAGGCAATGGCGATGGGCTGCCCTGCTTCGCGCGGCAGCGCGGACAGTGTCTTGGAAAACAGCGGGGCAAGATTGGATTGGAGTGACATCATGATTCGTAAAAAAATCGGGGACAATCCGCGCTGGCGGCTGTCCCCGATGTTGGTGCCTCAAAAGAAAACCGGTGTCTGACACCATTTTCTGGATGAATCGCCCAGAAAATAGTGTCAGACACCGTGATTCACCGCCGCTGGAAATTATTCCGGCAAGGTCGTTTCCTTGAACTTGCCGTAGCTCATCAGCTTCTGGTGGCGGGCGTCCAGCAGGTCTTTCGTCTTGACGCCCTGGAACTGGCGCAGCGAGTCGGCCAGCGCGCGCTTGAGCAGGCGGGCCATTTCCTTCGGGTCGCGATGGGCGCCGCCGAGGGGCTCGGACACGATCTTGTCGACCAGGCCCATGGCCTTCAGGCGGTGGGCGGTCAGGCCGAGGGCTTCGGCCGCATCGGCGGCGCGTTCGGCCGTCTTCCACAGGATCGACGCGCAGCCTTCCGGCGAAATCACGGAATACGTGGCGTATTGCAGCATCAGCACGGAGTCGCCCACGGCGATCGCCAGCGCGCCGCCCGAGCCGCCTTCGCCGATGATCGTGGCGATCAGCGGCACCTTCAGTTCGGCCATCACGTAGAGGTTGTGGCCGATCGCCTCGGACTGGCCGCGCTCTTCGGCGTCGATGCCGGGGAATGCGCCGGGCGTGTCGACGAACGTGAAGATCGGCAGATTGAACTTCTCGGCCACTTTCATCAGGCGCATGGCCTTGCGGTAGCCTTCGGGCTTGGGCATGCCGAAGTTGCGCAGCGCGCGTTCCTTCGTGTCGCGGCCCTTCTGGTGGCCGATCACCATGCAGGGCTGGCCATTGAAGCGGGCCAGGCCGCCGACGATCGACTGGTCGTCCGCATACGTGCGGTCGCCGTGCAGTTCGTGGAAGTCGGTGAAGATCTCGTTCACGTAGTCCATCGTGTACGGCCGCTGTGGATGGCGGGCGATCTGCGACACTTGCCACGGGGTCAGCTTGGCGTAGATGTCCTTGGTTAGTTGCTGGCTCTTCTTGGCCAGGCGGTCGATTTCTTCCGAAATGTCGACGGCGGAATCGTCCTGCACGAAGCGCAGCTCTTCAATCTTGGAATCGAGCTCCGCGATGGGCTGCTCAAAATTGAGGAAAGTAGTTTTGGTCATTGGTCCTCCGAGAGTATGAACCCAGGGCGCGCTCGCGCAGGCGTGAGCGGGCGAGGCTTCAGAATTTTTTGGCTATTCTACCGGAACAGGATCGAGGCTACGCCACAAATACCAGGTAGCAACGGTACGATACGGTTCCCAGTTTGCCGACACTTCGCGCGCGTCGCTGCGCGAAACGGGCTCCCCGGAAAAATAGTTATGGCTGATGCCGGCGATAAGGCGCGGGTCGTCCAGCGGCAGCACGTTCGGCCGCAGCAGGTTAAAGATCAGGAACATTTCCGCTGTCCAGCGCGTGATACCGCGAATCTGGACCAGCTCCGCGATGACGGCTTCATCCTCCATCTGGTGCCATTCGCCGGCATGCACTTTCCTTGCCTTGAAATTGTCGGCCAGGTCGAGGATGTATTCCGTCTTGCGCTTCGAGAGGCCGCAGGCGGCCAGCTCCACCGCGCCGGCCTTGATGACGAGCGCGGGGGTGAACTTGGGGATCGCCAGCAGCAGTTTTTGCCATGCCGCGTTTGCGGCTTTCGGCGTGACCTGCTGGTTGACGATCGAGCGTGCCAGGGTGGTGAACGGGTCGTCGTGCCCCACCAGGTGCAGGTCGCCGAACTGGGGAATGAGCTTGTTCATGATGCGGTCGCGCCGCATCAGCTCGGCCTTGGCTTCTTCCCAGTACGGCGGCACGGCCACCTGGCGGCCCGCGCCGCCCGATTTGTCCCTGGACTGGAGAGCCATTATGCGCGGCGCCAGTTCGTCGTACCGTCTGGCTTGTCTTCGAGGACGACACCGGCGGCGAGCAGGTCGGCGCGGATCTTGTCCGCCTGCGCGAAGTCGCGCGCCTTCTTTGCCGCCGCACGGGCCTCGATGGCTTGTGCAATGGATGCCTCACCGAACGCATCGGCCACGCCGGCCTGCAGGAATGCCTGCGGGCTGCGCTCCAGCAGGCCCAGCACGCCTGCCAGGCCTTTCAGCTGGCGCACCGCTTCCGGCGACTTCGAACGATTGACTTCGGAAGCCAGCTCGAACAGCACGGCCACGGCGACCGGCGTATTGAAATCGTCGTCCATCGC
The DNA here is from genome assembly GCF_004209755.1 of Pseudoduganella lutea. Lineage (NCBI taxonomy): Bacteria > Pseudomonadati > Pseudomonadota > Betaproteobacteria > Burkholderiales > Oxalobacteraceae > Pseudoduganella > Pseudoduganella lutea. Next base: position 567,443 of record NZ_CP035913.1, read on the forward strand.
TTCCGCGAAGCGCTTCGCGTGGTCTTCGTTCCAGTCCAGTGCCGCGCCATCGCCTTCGACGCCATCGAGCGCCGTGTACAGGCGCGTCAGGGCGCCGCGCGCATCGTCGATGTGCACGTCGGAATAATTGAGCGGGCTGCGGTAGTGGGCGCGCAGGATGAAGAAGCGCACCACTTCGGCATCGAACTTTTTCAGCACGTCGCGGATCGTGAAGAAATTGCCGAGCGATTTCGACATTTTCTCGTTATCGACGCGCACGAAACCGTTATGGACCCAGTAGTTCGCCAGCGGCTTGCCGAACGCGCCTTCGGATTGCGCGATTTCGTTTTCGTGGTGCGGGAACTGCAGGTCCTGGCCACCGCCGTGGATGTCGAACTGTTCGCCCAGCAGCGCGCAGGCCATCGCCGAGCACTCGATGTGCCAGCCCGGGCGGCCGCTGCCCCACTTCGATTGCCATTTCACTTCGGCCGGTTCGCTTTCCTTCGACGCCTTCCACAGCACGAAGTCGAGCGGATCGCGCTTGCCGGTGTTGACGTCCACGCGCTCGCCGGCGCGCAGGTCGTCCAGCGACTTGCCGGACAATTTTCCGTAGCCGTCGAAGCCGCGCACCACGTAATTGACGTCGCCGTCCTCGCCCTGGTAGGCCAGGCCCTTGGCTTCCAGCTGCTCGATGATCGACAGCATCTGCGGCACGTACTCGGTGGCATGCGGGACGTCGGTCGGCGGCAGGATGCCCAGCGCAGTCGTGTCCTCATCCATGTAGCGCTCGAAGCGCGACGTCAGCGCGCGGACCGATTCGTTGTTGTCGACCGCACGGCGGATGATCTTGTCGTCGATGTCCGTGACGTTGCGCACATATTGCACGTCGTAGCCCGATGTCGTCAGCCAGCGGTAGATCACGTCGAACGCCATCATCATGCGCGCATGGCCCACGTGGCAGTAATCGTAGACCGTGATACCGCAGACATACATGCGGACCTTGCCGGCCTCCATGGGAGTGAACGTCTGTTTGTCGCGCGCCAGCGTGTTATAGATCTTTAAGTTGCTCATCGGACTCTTATTCTTTGCGAATGCCACCGCCAGCGCGCAATGAGAAAGCCGGGCACCGGCTTGCACGCCGCGCCGGGTTTCTCGTTCGCCTGGGAAGCCGGACAGACCCTCGGTAGTTCTGCTGTAGTTCTCTGTTTGTTCTGCTGCTACTGTGCTGCTATTGCACTGCTACTGTTCTGCTGCAATTGCACCGCTGCTACTGCGTTAATTCTGGTGTTCTTCGTTCCACCCAAGACGGTCTAGAATGGAGCGGTCGCCAAGTATAGCATTGTTAAAATGTGCTGGGCTCAATATCCAACCGCAACAGAAAGACAAGAACATGCACAACAATAAGCTGAACAATAAGGTGTCGACCGCAACCATGATTGCCGGGCTGCTGCTGTCCGGTTCCGTGTTCGCGGCCAATCCGCAGGTCTCCCTGAAGACGACCGCCGGCGAGATCGTGGTGGAACTGAACCAGGACAAGGCGCCGAAGTCCACGGCGAACTTCCTTGCCTATGTGAAGAGCGGCTTTTACAAGGACACGATCTTCCACCGCGTGATCGACGGCTTCATGATCCAGGCCGGCGGCTACACGAAGGACCTGAAAGGCAAGCCGACCCGCCCGCCGATTCCCAGCGAATCAAAGAACGGCTTGAACAACGTGACGTACTCGGTGGCCATGGCGCGCATGGACAATCCCAACTCGGCCACGTCGCAATTCTTCATCAACGTGGCCGACAACATGGCGCTCGACTACCCGAACTTCGACGGTGTCGGCTACACGGTGTTCGGCCGCGTCATTTCCGGCTATGAAGTGGTCGACAAGATCAAGGGCGTGCTGGTCGACGATAAAAGCTTCGTGTTCCAGAACGTGCCGGTCACGCCGATCGTCATCAAGTCGGCCACCCTGCTGAAAAAGCCGATCGCGCCGAAGCCGGCGCCGGGACAGACCGCGCAGGCCGAGACAACGGCAACGGAAGCGGCGCAGCCTGAACCGGCTCCGGCGGCACAGCCGGAAGCGCCGGCCGAAGCAGCCCCGGCGCCGGCACAGTAAAATAGCGTTTTGCCATCGGCTGCGGTAAGATCGCGGCCCTCTTTCGAACACTCTTCCCCTACAACAGGAAAGCACCATGACCACCATTACCATCACCACGAACAAGGGCAAGATCGTTGCCGAGCTGGACGCTGAAAAAGCACCGAAGACCGTCGAGAACTTCCTGAACTACGCCAAGGCCGGCCACTACGACAACACGATCTTCCACCGCGTGATCGATGGCTTCATGATCCAGGGCGGCGGTTTCGAGCCGGGCATGAAGCAGAAGCCTGCCGACCAGACCGTGGAAAACGAAGCCAAGAACGGCTTGAAGAACGAGCCGTACACGCTGGCGATGGCCCGCACGTCGGCACCGCACTCCGCTTCCGCGCAATTCTTCATCAACGTGAAGAACAACAGCTTCCTCGACTACCCGGGCCAGGATGGCTGGGGCTATGCCGTGTTCGGCGTGGTTACCGAGGGCAAGGAAGTCGTCGATGAAATCCGCAAGGTGAAGACCACGCGCAGCGGCATGTTCGCCGACGTGCCGGTGGAAGACGTGATCATCGAAAAGGTCGAAGCCGCGTAATCCATCGGGCCTCGCATCTTGATCTTGTTTGTCTCCGACCTGCACCTGCAGGTCGACCGGCCCGCGCTGACCGAAGCGTTCCTGCGCTTCCTCGATGAGCGGGCCCGCTCCGCCCGGCAACTCTACCTGCTGGGCGACCTGTTCGAATACTGGGCTGGCGACGACGACCTCGCCGATGCCTTCCACACCCGAATCGCCGCCGCGCTGCGCGCGCTGGCCGATGGCGGCGTCGCCATCTTCTGGATTGCCGGCAACCGCGATTTCCTCGTCGGCGAGCGATTCGCCAACGCGGCCGGCCTCACCCTGCTGCCGGAAACGTGGGTCATCGAAGACCACGGCCGCCGCATCGTGCTCGTGCACGGCGATGCGCAATGCACCGACGATACGAAATACATGGCCTTCCGCGCGCAGGTGCGCGAGCCCGCCTGGCAACAGCAGTTCCTGGCGATGCCGCTGGCGCAGCGCAAGGCCATCATTGCCGGCCTGCGCGACAACAGCCGCAAGGACCAGGGCGAAAAATCCTATGAAATCATGGACGTGACGCCACAGGCGATCGCCGCCGTCTTCGCGCAAACGAACGCCAGCGTGATGATCCACGGTCACACGCACCGCCCTGCCCTGCATGCCGTGGCGGGCACACTGCGCTACGTGCTGCCCGATTGGGAGCCGGAAGCCACGCCGCCACGGGGCGGGTGGATCGCCATCGACGACGAGGGTGCGATCACGCGGCACGCGCTCGACGGCACCATCTTGCATTGAACCAAAACTGGGGACGTACCCTGGTTTAGCGGAAATATTGCACACGGCCCTCCTTGCAGAGTTGCCTGCAAACATGGGCGGCCGGCGTCCCGGTATATCTTCAGTTTTGCCTGGAAACAGGGCGGTCCGGCGTCCCGGTACGTCCCTAGTTTTGCCGCGAAACAGGGGTACGTCCCTAGTTTTGCCTGCAAACAGGGGTACGTCCCCAGTTTTGCGTTACGGCCAGACTTGTTGTTCGGTCCACCCCAGCTCGGCAAAGTCCTGCGCCCGGAGGTCGGCTTCCCCCGCCGAATAGAACTCGTCCAGTTGCGGTGGCGCCACCGGCGTGCCGGCCAGCATGGCGTGGACTTGCCCGCGGTGGTGCACCTGGTGCTGGAACAGGTGCGCCAGCAGGCGCTGGCGGGTATCGCGCTGCACATGGTCGCCACGATCGATGGCGACGACGGCGTCCAGCACCTCGTCGCGCAGCCCGGAACAATAGGCGATCAGCGAGTCGTTGCTTTCGCGCTGCGCCTGCCACAGCGGGGGGCAGGTGGCATAGGGCTCTTCCGGTTCGAAGAATGTGTGGTAATCCGGGTGGGGTGGCTCGCCGCGCCAGTCGCGCCACAGCGCATCGAGGTAGAAGCGCTGCACGCCCAGGTTATGGTTCAGCGTGTAGCGGATGCTGGGGAAGAAACTCGTGCGAGACTGGTCTTCGAACGCGGCTTGCGACAAGGTATTGCAGGCGCGCAGCAGCCGGTGGTCGGACCAGGCATTGTTGTACGCCTGGGCCAGCAGGTAGCGCGACAGCGACGTGGAAGCTGGCTGGGGCACTGTGGTATTCCTCGCAAAGAAACAGGCAGGTTACTTGAAAATCGCACGCCACGAAATAAGCTGGATGGTGAACAACCATAACGATCAGGGCGGCCACAAGAGGCCCGCCGTCCATCCTGAGGAGCCATCATGCTGAATGGAGACACTTTGCGCCAGGTATTTCCCGACTGCGCCGATGCGGATGACTGGGCCACCGCGCTCGACAGTGCACTGGTCCGCTTCCACATCACCACGCGCGACCGCGTGTGCGCGTTCCTGGCGCAAACCAGCCACGAATCGGGTCACTTCAACCGGCTGGAGGAATCGCTGTTCTACCGCACGCCCGCACGGCTGATGGCCGTGTGGCCGAAGCGCTTTCCCAGCGTCGCGAGCGCCACGCCGTTCGTGCAGAACCCGGAGCGGCTGGCCAATTTCGTGTATGCGCGGCGGATGGGCAATGGCGATGAAGCCAGCGGCGACGGCTTTCTCTTCCGCGGCCGCGGGCTCATCCAGCTGACGGGTCGCAGCAACTACCGCCAGGCTGGCGAAGCGCTGGGCCTGGATTTGCTGGGCACGCCCGACCGCCTGGTATCGAAGGAAGTGGCGGCACTGTCGGCCGCATGGTTCTGGGACAGCCGCGGCCTGAATGCGCTGGCCGACCATGACAAGCCGGACGACGACCTGGAAGATTTCACGGAAATCACGCGGCGCATCAACGGCGGCACGGTGGGGCTGAAGGAAAGGCTGGCGGCCTACAAGCTGCTGCGCAGCACCCTCGCCTGACCCACTGCGCGCGTAGCGCTATTGCTAGTGCTAGTGCTGGCGCGGCACGCCGGCATAAGCCGCCTCGAGGCGGCGGATCAGCGGCAGGTTCATCGCATGCGTGTGGCGGTTCCAGCGGTCCATCGTCGCGTGCAGGTCGTTTTGCAGGCGGTGCGCCAGCTGGAATTCACGTGCATCCGCCGCCCAGATCGCGAACTCGACCTTGGCCTCGAAACTGCCATGGCGACGCACGGCCGCTTCGAACTCGGCGCGCGCGGCGTCGGGGTGGCCGGCGCCATGCAGCGCGCGCGCCATGAGCAAGCTCGTTTGTTCAGGGCGGAAATGCGGATCGGTGCGCCGCAACTGCTCCAGCTGCGCCAGCGCCTCGGCATGACGGCCACAGGCGAAGCTTGCGCGGGCGGCGCCCAGGCGAATGTCCGGGTCGCCCGCGAATGCGCCTTGCAGGCAGGTGGCGAACGTGGCGGCGGCACCTTCCGCATCGCCAGCCTCGAGCTGGGCATGGGCCAGGCGCATCTGGTTCTGCGCCGTGGGGGTGAATGCCACGGCGGCCTGCGCTTCGCGCAGTTCACGCGTGGGGTCGGGTGCCCGCGCGGGGCCGGGCACCGGCGTGCCGTCGCCGCGATCGAGGCGTGAGCGCGGCAGGTAAATGCCAAGGAAATAGACAAGGCTGCCCAGCAGCGGGAAGATGAACAGGATCATCAGCCAGACCCTCTGCTGCCGGCTGCGGATCGCGTGCACGGCAAAAAAAACCGCGACCAGCACGTGCAACCCGATTCCGACCATCATTGCGCTCTCCACCTGCGCTCTCCACCTGTTTACCGTGTGTTCATTCTAGGATTTTTGATTCCCCCGTGCAACTTACGAGCTGCAAGGCAATCACGTCACTTGGCGGGCTCGAAGCGCACCCGCAAGCCCTCGCGCGTGGTGTGGATCGTCGTCGGCACATATTGCACGCCGAGATACCGCAGCTCGTCCGGGCGGAAGTGGTACACGGGCACGTCGCGAACGATGCGCTCGACGACGACGTTGGCGGCAGCCGCCAGCTGGCCCCGTGTGGCCGTATCGACACCGCCGACGGAGAAACCATCGATGCGCGCGTCAGAGAGCACGACCGCGTTGCGCACATTGTCGACCTGCAGCCGGCCGGACAGCGCCACGTTGCCCTGCAGGGGCCGCAGCAGCGGCGACGTGACGGCAACCGTGGCGGACAGCGCCAGCCGGTCGTTGTCGCGCAGGATCGCCAGCTGGGGCCGGGAGAGCTCCAGTTCGAATACGCCAAGCGCACGTTGCTGCAACGGGAAGCGCTCGTCCAGGCCGCGCTGCAGGCGCTCCAGCGGCACGTCCACTTCGCGTGGGCCCGTCAGGCTGGCGCAGCCCGCCAGCAAGGCAGCCGCGGCCAACGGCGCGATCAACAGGAACCTGCGTGCGTAAGACATCGTCGCCCCCACCCTTTCAATCAAAAGAGTGCGGATGATAGCCGATCGAAGCTGGAAATGTGTCAAATAATGTAACAGTCACCGTCACAGATGCAGGCAGCCAGGGCCGGTGTGCGGGAGCGAACGGTTGCGTCGGAGCGGGCGGCGTAATGTGAGGCCATGCCAACCTTATCCGACCATTCGTCCCCATTGATCGGCACTGCCGGCTGGAGCCTGCCCCGTGACACCTGGCCCGCGTTTCCGGCCGAGGGCAGCCAGCTCGAACGCTACGCGGCTGTCTTCAACGCGGTCGAGATCAACACGAGTTTCTACCGGCCGCACCAGCCGAAAACCTATGAGCGCTGGGCCGCCGCCACGCCGCCGGCGTTCTGCTTCGCGGTGAAACTGCCGCGCACCATCACGCATGAAGCGAGGCTGCACGGCGTCGACGACCTGCTGGCCCGTTTCGCGGGAGAGGCCGGGGCATTGGGCGACAGGCTCGGTGCCGTGCTGGTGCAGTTGCCGCCCAGCCTGGCGCTGGATACCGCCGCCGCCGCCGCGCTGTTCACCGCGCTGCAACAGCGCTTCACGTGCATGATCGCGTGCGAGGCGCGGCACGCCACGTGGTTCACGCCCGCGGCAACGAGCCTGCTCCACCAGGCCGGGGTCACGCGCGTGCTGGCCGACCCGGTGGTCGGCTACAGTGGCGCGTTCGAACCGACCACGGCGCCGGCCTACGTGCGGCTTCATGGCAACCCGCGCATCTATTATTCGCGCTACACGCCGGAACGGATGGACGAGGTGCGCGCCTGGCTGGCGCGGCACCCCGGCTCCTGGTGCATCCTCGACAATACGGCAAGCGGCGCCGCCACGTCGAATGCACTCGAACTCATCGGCCGGAGCGCCGGCCTGGTGGATCAGGCAGCCAGCCCGGCCCTGTCGGAGCGGTAGCGGTCGAAGCGGTCCGGCGTGATCAGCTCGCCGAACTCCACGGTGCGCGTGGCGATGTCGTGGTAGGCACCGACAAGGCCCATCTCGCCCCGCGCGATGCAATCGCGCAGGTATTCGCTGCCATTGATGATTTCTGCGAGCGAATTCTCGACATTCTGCCGCGTGACCTGTTCGAGCAGCTCCTTGCCGGCCGGTGCCGGCGCCCCGTGCGATGCGCACTGGCACTGCCAGATCGACGTCTGGATCTTGCCGGTGATCGTGCCGATGCTGTGCGCATCCACGTTCTTCAGCGCCAGCCCGATCGCGCCGCAACTGGAGTGCCCTTTCACGACGATCAGCTTGGCACCCAGCTTGTGGGCGATTTCCAGGCTGCCGATGATCTCGTCGCTGATCACGTTGCCGGCGATGCGGATCGTCAGCAGGTCGCCCAGGCCGGCATCGAAGATGATCTCCGGCGAGGTGCGCGAGTCGATGCAATTGACCACCACGGCCATCGGGTGCTGCCCGCCGGCGGTGGCATCGACCTGGTGCAGGTAGTATTTCTTGATCCACCGGCCCGCCTGGAAGCGCTCGTTGCCATCCTTGAGCAGTTGCAGCACGTCCTCGGGCTGCAGCCTCGTCTGGGTTTCCTTGTCGAGCGCCGGCACGAACTGGATCGGGTCGGCCAGGCTGTACTCGTCGCGCAGGCCGATCACGTTCAGTTGCACGTCGCGTTCCGAAGCGGCCACGCGGTAGTCCTCGATCGTTTCCAGCACGTCGTTGTCGATGTAGTCGGCGTTGGTCGCGTCGATCAGCACTTTCGAGCCGGGCGGCACGTCCCACAGCGCCGTCTTGATCGTGGCCTTGTTCAGGAACGATACCTGGTTCGGCAACTCCATCTTGATCACTTCGCCGATATGCAGGCGGTATTGCTCGATCGCGAACGGGTTGCGGAAATTGCTGCGCAGCAGGTAGAACAGGCTGGCGGCCAGGCCGATCATCACACCCATCAGCAGGTCGGTCAGCACGATCGCCGCCACCGTGACCACGAACGGCACGAATTGCGACGCGCCCTTCGTGTACATGTCGCGGAACAGCGAAACCTTGGCCAGCTTGTAGCCGGTCATGATGAGGATCGCGGCCAGCGCGGCCAGCGGAATCTGGTTCAGCACGGGGCTCAGCACCAGCACGGCGGCGAGCAGCAGCAGGCCATGGAACACGGCAGATGCCTTGGTAGCGTTACCCGTCTGGATATTGACAGAGCTGCGCACGATCACGGACGTGACGGGCAGGCCGCCCAGCAGGCCTGCGCAGATATTGCCCACGCCCTGCGCGACCAGCTCGCGGTTCGGCGGTGTTTCACGCTTGTGGGGGTCGACCTTGTCCACCGCTTCCACGTTCAGCAGCGTTTCCAGCGACGCCACGATGGCGATCGTGGCGCCCACGAACCACACGTCCGGGTTGGCGAAATGGCGCAGTTCCGGGAAGTTCAGGTAGGCACCGAGATTGCCGACGTCGACCGGCGGGATCTCCACGAGGTGCGACTGTTCCAGGCTCAGGCCCGGCGTGAAGCGGCTGAACAGCAGGTGCAGCGCGACGCCGAGCACGACGACGAACAGCGGCGCAGGCAGCAGCTTGACGTTCTTGAGCGGCGTGCGGTCCCAGTACAGCAGCACCAGCATCGACAGCGCGGCGATAATGACGGCGCCCGGCGTGATGCTGCCCAGGGCGCTGCCGAGCGCCGAGAATGTGGTTTCGCCGTTGGCCTGGAAGAACGAATACTCGTCGGCGTTGTTGGCGTCGTAGCCGAGGGCGTGCGGGATCTGCTTGAGGATCAGCAGCACACCGATGGCCGCCAGCAAGCCCTTGATGACGTTGGACGGCACGTAGTTGGCGATGAAACCGGCGCGGGCAATGCCGAGGGCCAGTTGCAGGAAGCCGGCGATCACGATGGACGCCAGCAGGATCTCAAATGCGCCGAGTTTCGTGATGGACGCCAGTACCACGGCGGCGAGGCCCGCGGCGGGACCGCTGACGCTGGTATGCGAGCCGCTGAGAAGCCCGACGACAATGCCTCCGATGATGCCCGAGATAATCCCGGAAAACAGGGGCGCACCGGAGGCCAGGGCAATGCCGAGGCATAAAGGCAGGGCAACGAGGAAAACCACAATCCCTGCCGGGATATCTTGCTTGAGGTGATGGATATTCATGGCACACGCGTTCGAATCGATTATCAGTCGTACGCGCCAGCCCCTCATCCCACGAATCTGTAATAAGAAACGCTGATTATCGAATAATAATCGTGGGCGGCAGTGCTCCCGACTGAGAGAGGCACCGCACTGGCAATGAATGGCGAAGCCGCGGCATCTCCTCGTAATTGCCCGGGAAATGTCAACGAAGCTCCATCTGTCGAAACAATATAGCACGCGTTTTTTGCGGTGCGCAATTACGATTTTCCCGATCCGTATTACTACGTATTTCCGGAAAGTTATATTTTTTTGTCAGGATATTTTTATTGTAATCGTTGAAATACGCATGCCAGTAAATATGCGGCTTTGCGCCGATAATCACGGAGATAAATGACGGATATATTCGATGACAATATCTCGATATTGACCAAATAAAGATGTTTCGGCGGGCGCCGGGCATCCTTCATGGACCATTGGTGGCCACACGCAAGCCGTTTTTCGTCGCTCAATCCCATGATTTTTTCACCGTCGCTTGCGCTCCGCCGTTTTGGTGTTATAGTTCACTACATCACCACCTCAATAACGCACCGACACGGGAGGACCCATGTATGTGGAATGACAATGCGCCGATCTACCGCCAGCTGAAGGAGCGGATGATCGGCATGATGCTCGATGGCTTGCTCAAGCCCGGCGACGCCCTGCCCTCGGTACGGCAGGTGGCGGCCGACTACCAGTTGAACCCGATCACCGTGTCGCGGGCCTATCAGGAGCTGGTCGATGAAACCTTGGTGGAAAAACGAAGGGGGGTGGGTATGTACGTGACTGAAGGCGCAGTGGAAAAACTGCTGGCATCCGAACGGGAGCGCTTCCTGCGCGAGGAATGGCCGGCGATGGTCGAACGCATCCGCCGGCTCGGGCTGGACCTGGAGCAGCTGTTGCGCGGCGCGCAGCCGGGGAGCGCACCATGAGCGCCGTCATCACCGCCCGCAATCTCGTCAAGCGCTATGGCAAGAGCACCGCGCTCGACGGCCTGACCTTCGACGTGCAGCCGGGCCGTATCGTCGGCCTGATCGGGCCGAACGGTTCCGGCAAGACCACCACGCTGAAGGCGGCCCTGGGCCTGTGCCAGTTCGACGGCGAATTGTCGGTGCTGGGCCTCGATCCGCGCACGCAGCGCGACGAACTGATGAAGGACGTGTGCTTCATCGCCGACGTGGCCATCCTGCCCCGCTGGCTGAAGGTGAAGGACGCGATCGATTTCGTGGCCGGCATCCACCCGCGCTTCGATCGCGCGAAGGCCGAACGCTATATCGCCGGCACGAAGCTGACACCGGGCATGCGCGTGAATGCCATGTCGAAGGGCATGATCGTGCAACTCCACCTGGCGCTCGTGATGGCGATCGACGCACGGCTTCTCGTGCTGGACGAACCGACGCTGGGGCTGGACATCCTGTACCGCAAGGGCTTCTACCAGAACCTGCTGGAAGACTACTTCGACGAGCACAAGACGATCGTCATTACCACCCACCAGATCGAAGAAGTGGAACACATCCTCACGGACGTGCTGTTCATCCGCGAAGGCCGCATCGCACTGGCCGCCTCGATGGAAGAGATCGGCGAGCGCTATACCGAAGTGATGGTGCACCCGCAGCATGCCGCGGCGGCTGCCGCGCTGCAGCCGCTGACGCAGCGCACCGTGTTCGGCAAGAGCGTGATGCTGTTCGACGGCGTGCCCAGGCAGCAGCTTGAAAACCTTGGCGAAATGCGCACGCCCAGCGTGGCGGACCTGTTCGTCGCCAGCATGAAAGGGAGCTACGAATGAACGCGAAAACGATGCAATGGCTGCTGCGCCGCGAGATGTGGGAGCACAAGGGCATGCTTGCCTGGGTGCCGCTGGCCCTGGCCGCCCTGATGATCGTGATCGTGACGGGGGTGGCCATCACCGGCCACAACGCCACGATCCAGGTCGATGGCGTGACGACGTCCGTCGCGGGAACGACCATCGAGCTGGGCGAACGACAGCAACAGCGCCTTGCCGAGGGCATTGTCGCCGTCTCGCCCGTGGGCGCGGCACCGATCTACCTGGCGCTCGCCTTCATGGTGTTCTTCTACAGCCTCGGCGCCTTGTACGACGAACGGCGCGACCGCAGCATCCTGTTCTGGAAATCGCTGCCGGTATCGGACGCGGCCACCGTGCTGTCGAAGGCGGCGCTGGCGCTGATCGGCATTCCGCTCCTGATGATCGTGGTGGAACTGGCCACGTCGCTGATCCTCGTCGCCATCGGCCTGACCGCCCTCGCCATCAAGGGCGTGAATGTGTTCCCGCAGGTGCTGTCGCACCCGCAATTCTGGCTCGGTCCATTGAAGATGCTGTCGCTGTTGCCCGTGTATGCGCTGTGGGCGCTGCCAACGGTGGGCTGGCTGCTGCTGGTTTCCGCCTGGGCCCGCGCCAAGGTCTTCCTGTGGGCCGTGGGCGTGCCACTGGCAACGATGATCTTTGTCGTGTGGATGCAGAAGGGCCTGCAGGTCGCGGTCAACACGCAGTGGCTGATCGAAAAGCTCATCTCCCGGCTGCTGATCGGCGTGGTACCCGGCACCTGGCTGATGGCCAGCGACGTGGCCCACCGGGCGCGCGACATGGACATCACGGCCAACACGCGGGGCCCGGTGGCGGCGTTCGACATGATCTACCAGTCGTCGTGGGCCGCCGTGGCAACGCCGGAAATGATCGGCGGCGCGCTGGCCGGCGGCGCCATGATCGCGGGCGCGATCTGGCTGCGCCGCCGCCGCGAGGAAGGTTGACCGCCGCGCAGTGGTCGATAGCTCAGCTGTAAGCGTCGTCTTACAGCGCTACCAGAAAGGCACCGATGCCGCCCGGCGGCTTTCGTTGAGATAATGCCAACCATTCCGCCAGCGCCAGACCTCCCGGTCTCGCGTTGGCTGTTGTTTTGAAGGATGGTTACAACATGAACATAATCGACCAGCGTTACCTCGACGGTGCCAACCGTTACTGCACCGAGCCCTGCCTGCTGAGCATTCTCGACCTCGGCCACCCTGCTCCTTATTCCGCCAGCGACATGCAGCGCCTGCGAACGAGCCTGAAGACGGCGCTGCCCGGCCTGCGCCAGGGCCGCAGCCTCATCGGCGTGGTGGGTGACGACGTGGATGCGCCGGGCCGCGGCCTGCAACTGGCGCGCCTGATCCAGAGCGTGGCGATCGAACTGCACCGCCTGACCGGCGACGAAGTGATGATGGGGTTTGTCGGCGGCGTGCCGAAGATGCCGGGCCGCTACCGGCTGATCCTGCCGTTCCGCTGCGGCACCGTGGCCAATGCGGCGCTGAACCTGGCCATCGGCCTTGTCGGCGCTTTGCTGGATGGCAAGGAGATCCCGCTGGCCGCTGGCCTGGCCGAACTGCGCGGCATCGCCGCGGCCGGCATGCCGTCGCAGCAGTCTGTCCTGATTGCTGCCTGAACCGCAGCGTCAGGCAGCCGTACATTCACATTGCCGCCTGCACCCCCGGTGTCAGGCGGCCGTTCACTCATCATGTCGCTTGCACAGCGTCGGCGGCAGCCGCTTACTCGAACTGCCGCTTGAACTGTTCGAACTGCTCCGCCAGCGCCGCATAGTCGGCGCGCAACTGCTGCACTTCCAGCTCCAGCTGCGCCACGCGGTCGCCGCGCGATGCGCCACCGGGCGCCACCGACGCCGTGCCGTATCCGGCCTCTTCCCGCGCCAGCTGGATTTCGCCACCCAGCAACTGGCCATAGCGCGGCTCCTTCGTGCCCGGCGCCAGCGCCAGCTTCGCCACGACCGGCGGGTACTTGTCGATCAAGAATTGCAGCGCCTGCTCGACGTCCGCCACCGATTTGAACTCGTGCAGGCGGCCCGTGCGCGTGCGGATCTCGCCCGCCGTCTGGTGGCCGCGCAGCATCAGGATCGTGAGCACGGCCAGCTTGTCCTGCTCAAGCGACCACTTGATGCGCATGCGATGCTCGTACTTCGTGACGCGGGCGCCGGCCGCCGCCACGGCATTGACGAGGCGGCGCTCGGTCAGCCGGGCCAGCACGTCGGCCACCGTTTCTTCCGAGATCTGCATCACGGGGTCGCGGCTGGACAGCTGGTTGCAGCCATTGGTCAGCGCATTGAGCGACATCGGATAGTTATCGGGCGTCAGCGCTTCCTTTTCGGCCAGCACGGCCAGCACGCGGATCTCGAACGGGTCCAGCGTATCGGACGGCACATCCGCCGGCGCCGCTGTCACGCCACTGTTCACTGCATCGGTCATCGCATCTCCTTGCTCATCATTCTTCAGTCGACCAACTTGTTCAGCTGGGCGGGGTCGGACTTGCCGACGGATTCGATGTCCCCGCATGGCAAGCCGTTTTCCTTCAGCAGCGCGACGATGCGCTCGATCTGCCGCTCCTGCGCCGCCGCATGGTTGATCAGCCCGTGCAGCGCCTTCGACAGGGGATCGTCGCCGTTCGGCGTGACGCCGTAGGCCGCGAACGGGCGCTGCGCGTTGGTGTCATGCTTCTGCACGACATGGGCAGGATTGCCGACGGCCGTAGCGCCGGGCGGCACGGGTTTCAGCAGCACGGCGTTGGAACCCACCTTGGCATATTCGCCCACCGTGAAGCTGCCCAGCACCTGGGCGCCGGCACCGACGATGACGCCGCGCTCCAGCGTGGGATGGCGTTTCTTGCCCGGCGACAGCGACGTGCCGCCCAGCGTGACACCCTGGTAGATCGTGCAGTCGTCGCCGATCTCCGCCGTTTCGCCCACCACGACACCGAAACCGTGATCGATGAACACGCGCCGGCCGATCCTGGCGCCGGGGTGGATCTCGATGCCGGTGACGATGCGCGCGAGCGAGCTGATGAAGCGGCCCGGCCATTTCAGCCCGTGCGTCCAGCACCAGTGCGCCCAGCGGTGCGCGATGATTGCGTGCAGGCCGGGGTAACACGTCAGCACCTCCCAGGCGTTGCGGGCGGCGGGATCGCGTTCGATGATGCTGCGGATGTCTTGGCGCAGGTGGCGGAACATGGGTGGAAACAGTATCGGTCGGATCACGATGGTAGCGCATCGGCAAGCAACTTGCAGGATGCGCCCGCCATGGCGACCGGCACTGCGGCGCGGCCGTTCTCCGCCGGCCAGGCGCTTGTCAGCCCTCTTTTGCGATGCGCTGCCGGCGCGCTTCGTACAGGCACACGCCCGACGCCACCGACACGTTCAGGCTCTCGACGGAACCGAACATGGGAATGCTCACCAGCACGTCGCACGTTTCGCGCGTGAGGCGCCGCATGCCTTCGCCTTCGGAGCCCATCACCAGCGCCGTCGGGCCCGTGAAGTCGGCTTCGTACAGGCCTTTTTCGCCGTCGTCGGACGTGCCGATCAGCCAGATGTCGCGCTCCTTCAGCTCGCGCAGCGTGCGCGCCAGGTTCGTCACCGTGATGTAGGGCACGGTCTCGGCGGCGCCGCTGGCCACCTTGGCGGCCGTGGCGTTCAGGCCGACCGCGCGGTCTTTCGGCACGATCACGGCATGCGCGCCGACACCGTCGGCCACGCGCAGGCAGGCGCCCAGGTTGTGCGGGTCGGTGATGCCGTCCAGTACCAGCAGCAGTGGCGGGCCTTCGATCGCGTCGAGCAGCTCGTCGAGGTTGCGCGCCAGCGCCAGTTGCGATGCGAAGGCGATCACGCCCTGGTGGCGGCGCGTGCCGACGATCTTGTCGAGGCGGGCCGAGTCGACGGGCATCACGCGCACGCCGGCCGACTTGGCGTTGGCGATCAGGTCTTTCATGCGGCGGTCGTCGCGCGCGGCATCGACGAAGATCTCCTCGACCGACGAGGCTTCGTGGCGCAGGCGCGAGGTCACGGCATGGAAGCCGAAAATCATTTTGTTCTTGGACATGGTACGGGGTTCTTATATGGCAAACGGCGTCGCCGGGGTAGTGCTGGGGGAAAAGCGCCGCGGCAGGCGCCGCGGCGTGGGATCATGATTTCTTGCGAGCCTTGCCGCCTGCTTTGGCGGCAGGCTTGGCCGCCGTGCCGGACGCGGCACGGGTCTTGCCGCTCTTGGCGGGTGCGGTGGCCTTGGCCGTCTTGCCGCGGCTCTTCGCATTTGGTTCAGCCTCGAATTGCGGCAACAGCGTAATGGAGGGCGCAACCGAAGGCGCCGGTGCGGGGGCAGCCGCCCTCGCAGGAGCAGGTTCGAACACGTCGTTGCCGCCGCGTTTGCCCCTGCCCTTCTGCTGCGCGACGGCTTCGTCCGCGACCATGCGCGGCGCGCTGTCCTGGCCGAACGCCGGACCGGCGTTCCTGCCGCCGCCCGCGTTGCGCCCGCCACCCTTGCCGCCCGCGCCGCCACGCGATTGGCCACCGCGCGAGTTGCCGCGACGTGGTTTCACGTCGTCGTTGCCGAAGCCGTCGTCGTCGAACGACTGGCCCTTGCGCCCGTTACGGGGCGCCGGGGGTGGCATGCCGGCGGTCTCGCTCGGTGCCAGGCGCAGGTCGATCTTGCGCGACTCGAGGTCGACGCGCACCACCTGCACCATGACGCGGTCGGTCAACTGGTAGCGCTTGCCGGTGCGCTCGCCGCGCAATTCGTGGCGGGCATCGTCGTACTGGAAGAAATCGGCGCCCAGGTCCGTCACGTGCACCAGGCCTTCGACGAACAGCTGGTCCAGCTGCACGAAGATGCCGAACGTGGTCACGCCGGTGATCAGGCCGCTGAATTCCTCACCCAGCTTGTCCTGCATGAAGTAGCACTTCAGCCAGGCCTCGACGTCGCGCGATGCCTCGTCGGCGCGCCGTTCGTTGGCCGAACAGTGCACGCCCAGCGCGTCCCACACGGTCAGGTCGCGCGCCGCCTTCGGTTCCTTGCCGGCGGCCTTGTCCTTCACCTGCTGGCGGCGCGTGGCGTTGGACACGGTGGTGTTCAGCACGCTCTTGTCCTCGACCTTCGGCTCGTATTTCTTGCCTTGCAGGATCGCCTTGATCGAGCGGTGCGTGAGCAGGTCGGGGTAGCGGCGGATCGGGCTGGTGAAGTGCGCATAGGCTTCGTACGCCAGGCCGAAGTGGCCGATGTTTTCCGGGCTGTAGACGGCCTGCTGCATCGAGCGCAGCAGCATCGTCTGCAGCAGGCTCGCATCCGGCCGCTCCTTGATCTTGCGCATCAGCTCGGCGTAATCGCCGGCCACCGGCGTATCGCCGCCGCCCAGCGACAGGCCCACCTGCTTCAGGAACTCGCGCACCTGCGTGAGCTTTTCCTTGGTCGGCGCGGCGTGGATGCGGTAGGTGCCGGGGTGCTTGTGGCGCAACAACAGGTCGGCCGCGCACACGTTCGCGGCCAGCATGCACTCCTCGATCAGCTTGTGCGCATCGTTGCGCGTGCGCGGGATGATCTTCTCGATCTTGCCGGCCGGGTTGCAGACGATGTAGGTTTCGGTCGTTTCGAAATCGATGGCGCCCCGTTCCAGGCGCGCCTTCAGCAGCGCGTGATAGACGGCATACAGGCTTTGCAGGTGCGGCACGAGGTGGGCGCGTTTCGCCGCCTCCGGGCCTTTCGTGTTCGACAGGATCGCCGCCACTTCCGTGTACGTGAACCGCGCGGCGGAGTGGATCACGGCCGGGTAGAACTGGTAGGCCTTGATCTCGCCCTCGGCGGTGACCACGGCATCGCAGACGAGCGTGAGGCGGTCGACGGCCGGGTTCAGCGAGCACAGCCCGTTCGACAGCTTTTCCGGCAGCATCGGGATCACCCGGCGCGGGAAGTACACCGACGTGCTGCGTTCGATCGCGTCCGCATCGAGGGCGTCGTTCGGCTTCACGTAATGGGAAACGTCGGCGATCGCCACGATCAGGCGGAAGGCATTGGCACGGCCCACTTTCACGGGTTCGCAATACACGGCGTCATCGAAGTCGCGCGCATCCTCGCCATCGATCGTGACCAGGGGCACGTCGCGCAGGTCGACACGGTCGCCCCAGTCCTTTTCATGCACCACGTCCGGCAGCCTGGCGGCCTGCTTCAGCGCCGCGTCGGAGAACACGTGCGGCACGCCGAACTTGCGCACGGCGATCTCGATTTCCATGCCGGGATCGTCCATGTCGCCCAGCACTTCGACGATCTTGCCCACGGGTTGCTTGAAGCGGCCCGGCTGCTCGGTCAGTTCGACACTGACGATCTGGCCGCTCTTGGCCTTGCCGGGCGACCCGGCCAGCAGGATATCCTGGCCGATGCGCTTGTCCTCGGGCGCCACGATCCACACGCCGTTATCCTTCAGCAGGCGGCCGATGACGTGCGTGTTGCCGCGCTGGACCACCTCGACGATGGTGCCTTCCGGGCGGCCGCGGCGATCGTAGCCGGTGACTTTCGCCATGACCTTGTCGCCATGCAGCACCTTCTGCATTTCGCGCTCGGACAGGAACAGGTCGTCGCCCGGTTCGTCGGGAATCACGAAACCGAAGCCGTCGCGGTGCGCGCTCACGCGTCCCGACACGAAATCGGAATGGTCGGCCAATACATAGAAGCCGCTGCCGTCCGAACGGATCTGGCCGTCGCGCTCCATCGCATTCAGGCGGCGCGTCAGCACCTCCTGCGAATCGGATTTCACACCGAGCGACATGGAAAGCGTGCGCAGATCAAGCGGCGCACTGGCGCTACGGAAGATGCCGAGGATTTCCTCGCGGCTGGGGATGGTATGGATCGTCTGGTTCAAAACTATTCTTTGGTCTTATTAGGATGATCGTGAGGGAAAGGTGGCAGCGTAGTGTACCGGAGGCGCGCCGGTTTGCCTAACGCGGGCAATTGGAACGTGCGCCCCGGGCACTTTTACGGACCCCTTTGACTTTCGAAAAGATTACTCTATAATCCTGGCTCTCGCAGCGATCGCAGTTTTACTGGGATTGTTGATGGGTAGTAGTAGATGAGCCGTAACAGAGTGGATGTGCAGCGTGGAATGAAAGTTCATCTGGCGCAAAACTCTCCATGGCAGTATGATAGCAGGAGTTGCAAGCAAATCAGTGCCCACGTGGCGGAATTGGTAGACGCGCATGGTTCAGGTCCATGTGCCGCAAGGTGTGGGGGTTCGAGTCCCTCCGTGGGCACCACTCTACCGGATACCGGGCGCAAGCCCCGACAAAAGCCGTGAATCGAAAGATTCACGGCTTTTGTCATTTCAGGCCACCCGATAAGCCTGCCCCCCCTCGTTGCCAGATAATTGTTTATAAAAAGGCATTTTTCTATTGCTGAGCTGGCGCTTGGCCGATATCCTCTTTCCGCGGAAAATCATCGCGCTTTTTGTTAGCGCTATCCGCGACGGTGAATCCTGTCCGGCAGATGTGGCGGTCATATAGCCATGTCCTGTCGGCGGGTTTCGCCCAACAACTAATACAGGGGATGTCATGAAAAAACTCGTAACCGCCATTGCCATGGCCTGCGCCGTTGCCGCGGCCGGCTCCGCCGCCGCCGCGCCGGTGTTCAACTTCCAGTTCACGGCAGGCACGTCGATCGAGGCGCAGCAAGGGTTCATCGCCGCGGCTGCACGCTGGTCGAGCGTACTGACCGACAATGTCACGATCAATCTCACGGTGGGCTTCAATCCGCTGGGCGACAGGATCATCGGCGAGACGCACTCGGCGCTGCTGTACACCGACTATTCGGATGTGCGGGGAGCGCTGGTCCGGGATGCCACGTCCCATGTCGATGCCATCGCCACCAGCAACCTGCCCAGTACCGCCACCTTCGGCGTGCTGACGAACCGCACGGCGAACAACCCGCACGGTGCCGGCAGCGCCAAGCCCTACCTCGACAACAATGGCGGCTTCAACAACGCTTTCGTGACGGTCACGAGCGCCGAGGCCAAGGCCGCCGGCCTGGGCGAGCTGCCGCAGTCGCTGGCCGGCTGCATCGGCACGTGCGATGGCTTCATCCGCTTCAACAGCGACTTCAACTTCGACTTCAACCCGCACGACGGCGTTCGCGCGGACGCGTTCGATTTCATCGGGGTGGCCGCGCACGAGATCGGCCACGCGCTGGGCTTCTCCAGCGGCGTGGACGACCTGGACTTCGTCGGCACGCTGCCGGAGCTGTATGCCGATGATGCCTTTCTCGTTTCCGGGCTCGACCTGTTCCGCTTTTCCGAGCAGAGCGCGGCCCTGGGCGTGATCGACTGGACGGCGGACAAGCGCGAGAAATACTTCTCGATCGACGGCGGCGTCACGGCCATCGCGCCATTTTCCACCGGCCGCGAGTTCGGCGACGGCAACCAGGCCAGTCACTGGCTGGACGATAAATACATCGGCCTGATGGACCCTACCGCCGGCCTGGGCGAAGTACTGACGATCTCGCAGGAAGACCTGGTGGCCATGGATGCGATCGGGTGGGATGTGTCGCCGGTTCCCGAGCCGTCGACGTATGCGATGCTGGGTGCCGGCCTGATGCTGCTGGGCGGCCGGGCAGCGCGCAAATCGGCGCGCAAATCGACGACGGCAGCGTAACGGCGATCCGGTGGGTGGCGTAGGCATCGGGAGCACGGCCCTCAGGCAATATTTGCTAAAAGGCATAATTCCCTCTTGCCCGATCGCGTCCGGGCCGTTATGATGCGTGCCTCGTTGCAGTACAGCGCAGCGGGAAATGAGCAAGCAGTGCCCACGTGGCGGAATTGGTAGACGCGCATGGTTCAGGTCCATGTGCCGCAAGGTGTGGGGGTTCGAGTCCCTCCGTGGGCACCACTCTACCGGATACATGAAAAGAGCCGTGAATCGCAGGATTCACGGCTCTTTTCTTTTGCGTCGGACTATTTGACGCTCGCCCATTTCTTTCGCCTGCCACGCCGCAGGCGCATGCCCTCCCCCTCTGGCGGCACGCCTGTGCACGCTTCTTGCCTGCTCCCTGTCGTCCAACCACAGGGAGTACGCCATGAAAACGCTGCTGACCGCCATCACACTGGCCACGGCCGCCGTTGCAGCCGGCCCCGCCGGCGCCGTGCCGGTCTTCAATTTCCAGTTCACGCCCGGCACGTCGGCACAGGCGCAACAGGGATTCATCGCGGCAGCCACGCGCTGGTCCAACCTGCTTGCCGACGACGTGACGATCAACCTCACGGTGGGCTTCAACCCGCTCAGCCCTGGCGTGCTGGGTCAAGCCCAGTCCGCGAGGCAGGCGTACTCCTACTCGGCCTTCCGGCAAGAACTGGTGAACGACATCACATCGACCTTCGACACCACGGCCACCGCCAGCCTGGCGGGCGGCAACACCTTCGGCATGCTGCTGAACCGCACGTCGAACAATCCAAACGGCCCCGGCAGTGCCACGCCCTGGCTCGACAATGATGCCGACGCCAACAATGCCTTCGTGCGCGTCACCACCGCCGAGGCCAAGGCGATCGGCCTGGCCACGCGGGCCCAGACGCTGAGCGGCTGCCTCGGACCATGCGACGCGTTCATCCAGTTCAACAGCAACTTCACGTTCGATTTCAACCCGACCGACGGTGTCAGTGCGACCGCCTACGACTTCATCGGCACGGCCGCGCACGAGATCGGCCACGCGCTGGGATTCGTCAGCGGCGTGGACATCCTGGACAACAATGCCACCCCGCCGAACCTGTTCCCGGACAACGACTTCACGTGGGTATCCGGCCTGGACATGTTCCGTTATTCGGCGCAATCCGCCGCGCTGGGCGTAATCGACTGGAGCGCCGACAACCGCGACAAGTTTTTTTCGATCGATGGCGGCGCCACGGCCGGCCCGCGGTTCTCCAATGGCGTGATGTTCGGTGACGGTCGACAGGCCAGCCACTGGAAGGACGACCTGTTCATCGGGCTGATGGACCCGACCGCCGGCCTGGGCGAGGCGCTGGCGATCTCGCCGGACGACCTGCTGGCAATGGATGTGATCGGATGGGACGTGTCGCCCATTCCGGAACCGTCGACCTGCGCGATGCTGGGCGCCGGCCTGCTGGTGCTCGGTGGCCGCGCCCTGCGCAGATCGGTAGGCAAAGCGGCACGGAAACCGGCAGTATTTCGCAAAAACAAAAAATGAAGTTGACGGATCCGGTTGCGGCCTTTAAGATGCGTGCCTTCTGTTGCTGAACAACGCAACGAAGTAAGAAAACAGGGCCCACGTGGCGGAATTGGTAGACGCGCATGGTTCAGGTCCATGTGCCGCAAGGTGTGGGGGTTCGAGTCCCTCCGTGGGCACCAAGTCCTGTTTTCATTACACGCAGTAGTCAGTAATAACTGGCAGGCAATACTAGAGAAGCAGCAGTGCCCACGTGGCGGAATTGGTAGACGCGCATGGTTCAGGTCCATGTGCCGCAAGGTGTGGGGGTTCGAGTCCCTCCGTGGGCACCACTCTACCGGATACCGGCTTCGCAGGAAGCCTTGAGAAACGCCGCCGGCTCGCAGGAGCCGGTGGCGTTTCTCTTTCCTGCGCCGCGTTGGCCACTGCGCCGGCCACCATGCGCGCCACATGGTCTACACTCTGCCCATGGTCACCCTGCCCCCATCGGACACGCTGAACACCATCCTGATCGCCAGCGCCACCGCGTTCCCGGCGCTGGAAGATGCGCTTGCCCATGCCGGGTTCCGCATCGGCGTGGTCAACCGCGGCGACACCGCGCTGGCGGCCGTCTGCGAGCCGCGCCCGGATGGCCACGTGGCACTCGTGCTCCTCGATGCCGCCCTGGCCGGCAGCGCGCGGATGGAACTGTGCGCGCGACTGGCCGGCACGGCACCCGTGCTGGTCATGTCGGCCGCACCTTCCGACGAGGAACAGGAACAGGCGCTGCACGCCGGCGCCGTGGGCTACCTGCGGCTGCCTTGCGCCCCCGAGGACGTGGTGGAGAAAGTGACCGTCGAACTCACCGCGCGCCATGCCTGGCTGCCGGTCGGGGGCCCGCTCGATACCGGCAACCTCGAAGTCAATTACCACGCGCTGCTGGCCGGCTCGCCCGACGCGATCCTGCTGTACGACGCGGCGCGCGGCCTGCCGGTGGACGTGAACCGCAATGCCGAGCGGATGTTCGGGCGCAGCGGCGCGGAATTGATGCGCATGCGGCTGGCGGACCTGTGCCCGCCCCGCCAGCCCGATGGCATGGCGTCGGCCGATGCGGTCGCCGCGCTGGTCACGCGTGGCCTGTCCGGCGATATCCGCATCTTTCCGCTGACGTTCCAGCACAGCAGCGGGCGCCATATCGATGGCGAGCTGCGCCTGGTCGTGCTGCAAAAGGCCGACATGCGGCTGCTGCACATGCGCGTCGCGGATGTGACGGGCCAGCGCGTTGCCGAGGCGCTGCGGGCGGGACAGAACCGGCTGCTGGAGATGATCGCGCGCGGCGCGCCCCTGCAGGATATCCTGGACAACCTGCTGCGCCTGATCGAAGGCCAGGCACCGGGCCTCGTCTGCACCGTGCTGCTGCTCGACGAGGATGGCGTAACCGTCCGCGGCGGCGCCGCGCCCAGCCTGCCGCCGGAGTTCCTGCAGGTGTTCGATGGCCAGCCGATCGGCCCTTCGGCCGGCTCGTGCGGGACCGCGATGTTCCGCCGCGAACCCGTGGTGGTGGCCGACATCCACCACGACCCGCTGTGGAACGGCTGGCACCAACTCGCCGCCAGGCATGGCTTGCACGCGTGCTGGGCCATGCCGATCATGACCGACCGCCCAATGGCGCTCGGTTCGTCCGCTACCGTGCTCGGGTCGTTTGCCATGTATTACCGCGATATTCGCCTGCCACGCGCCGACGACGAGCGGCTGATTGCCGTGGCCGTGCACCTGGCCGGCATCGCCATCGAACGCATGCGCCGCGAGGCGGAACTGGCGCGCCACCGCCATCACCTGGAAGACCTGGTGGCGGCGCGCACGGCCGAGCTGCTCAGTGCGAAGGAAAGGGCCGAACTGGCCAGCGCCGGACTGGCCGCGGCGCTGGACGACTTGCGCAAGACCCAGGCCGAGCTGGTGCGGCGCGACAAGCTGGCCGCGCTGGGCGGGCTGGTGGCCGGCGTGGCCCACGAACTGAACACGCCGATCGGCAACACGCTGACAATCGCCAGCGCCATGAGCGAACGCCTGGGTGCGCTGCGCGCCGGCCTGGCCGCGGGCCTGCGCCGCTCCGACCTCGAACAATTCCTGGCCCAGGCCGGCGAGGCCGACGAAGTCGTGGTGCGCAACCTGCGCCGTGCCGCCGCGCTGATCGCCAGCTTCCGGCAGGTAGCCGTCGACACGGCCAGTTCGCAACGCCGCCAGTTCCGGCTCGATGAATTCATTGCCGAGCTGGTGCTGCCGCTGACGGCCGGCATCGCACCGCCGCGCCCGCGCGTCGTGCAGGAAGTGGCGCCCGGCCTGGCGATGGACAGCTATCCCGGTCCGCTGGGGCAAGCCGTTTCCGCGCTGTTCGAGAATGCCGTGATCCACGGGCTGGACGGGCGCGGCGACGGCACCGTCACGCTGGCCGCCCATGCACTGGAGGATGGCTGGATCGCGTTGTCCGTGGCGGACAACGGCGCGGGCATTGCTCCAGGGAATCTCGAACGGGTGTATGATCCCTTCTTCACTACCCGGCCCGGCGCGGGTGGTTCCGGCCTGGGCCTGCACGTGACGCACAATATCGTCACCGGCGTGCTCGGTGGCCGGATCGCCGTGCGCAGCGCGCCGGGCGCCGGCAGCACCTTCACGATGACCCTTCCCGCGATCGCTCCCCGATGAAACGTAAGCTGTTCCTGAGTACCCTGCTGCTGGCCGCCATCGCCGGCGCCGCGCCGGCCCCCTGGTGGCTGTGGGAAAGCGTGACCGGCAGCGGCGCCAAGGTCTGCTCGCAGACGCCGCTCGGCCCCGGCTGGCGCAAGCTGCTGGGCCCGTACAAGGATTCCCGTTGCGAGAAGTTGATTCGTGTTCAATAATGGCCCGACAAGCTTTTTCACACCGACGGAGGAGACATGTTTCAGAATCCCGAGCAATTTGCCCAAGCGACGAAAGCCCTGTTCGAGTTCCAGCTCGAAACCTTCAACACGCTGACCAGCAAGGCGGTCCAGGGCATTGAACAGGTTGTGCAACTGAATATCGACACGGCCAGGAGCGGCGTCGAAAAGAACATCGCCGCCGGCAAGGAGCTCAGCCAGGCCACGGACCCGAAAGCAGCCATGGCGGCCGCCAGCGCACGGATGCAGAACCTGACCAACGTGGCCGAGTACAACCACCAGCTGGGCCAGATCCTCGCCGAAATCCACACCGAATTCAGCACTGCCGCCGAAGCCCACCTGGCCGAAGCGCGCAGCAACTTGTCGGCGCTGATCTATGACGTGACGCAGAACGTGCGCCCGGGCTCCGAGAATGCGGTGGAAATCGTCAAGACGGCGATCGACAATGCCTTCGCGGGCTATGAACAGGTCACCAAGGCCACGCGCCAGGCCGTTGCCGCATTCGAGGACCAGCTGGCGAAAGCGGCCTCGCTCGCCGAACAGCAGGGCGCCGGACAGACCAAGCACTGACGTCGTTGCGCGTATTGCCGGCATAAAATAAAACGCTGGGCAAGCGGCGGGAGAAGCGATAGACTGTATATAAATACAGCTATCGCCCTCCCGCTTTTTTTTTTGCGCCTGTTTTGGCCGCCTGTTTTGGCCACTACTGTTAGCCGCTTCTTTTTACCGCCGTTCCGATTGCCCGCATCCCCGCAGTACCGATGAAACCAGTCCTCGAAAACCCTTTTTACTACCTGGATAACTTCCACCAGGTGCTGGAATGGATCGGCGAACGCTATGCCGACCTGCTGGACAGCGAGGAGCGCGACTTCATCGACCGCTTCCCCGCCCTGCCCCGGCCATCGCGCGCGCTGTTGGTGCGCATGGTGATGCGCAAGGGGCAGCTGTTTCGCGCCTCGAAGCTCGTCTACGAGGAAATCGGCTGCGCCCGCGCCGCCGCCGCGGCGCTGGCGGAAACCGGCTGGATCGTCGTCGATCCGGCCATGTCGCTCGATGAACTGTTCGACCTGCTGCAAAAGCCGGAACTGTGCCAGGCCTTCGGGCTGGCCGGCGCGCTGCGCTCGGCCCGCAAGGAAGCGCAGCTGGAGGCGCTGCGCGCGGAGCACGACACCGCGCGGCCCTTCTCGGCATGGTGCGGCGACGGTGCGCCGCGGGACGAAGCCTACCGCATCGTCGCAAAACCGCTGTGCGACCGGCTGCGGCTGATCTTCTTTGGCAATTACCACCAGGACTGGACGGAGTTCGTGCTGTCCGACCTCGGCGTGTTCCGCTTCGAGCACGTGGAAATCTCGGAAGCGGCGCGGGGCTTTCGCACGCGCCGCGACATCGACGACTACCTGCAGTTGCACGCCTGCCGCGAACGTTTCGGCAATGGCGAAGCGCCGCTGGACGTGCTGCGCGACGTGCCGCCGCCCGGCACGGACAACGAATGGCTGGCCAGCCGCCGCCACAAGCTGCTGTTCCAGCTGGGCCAGCAACTGGAGAAGCTACGCGACTGGGCCGGCGCCTGCACCGTCTACAGCGACTGCGCCTATCCGGGCGCGCGGGCGCGCGCGATCCGCGTGCTGGAAAAGGACGAGCAGTTCGGCGCCGCCTGGGAACGGTTGCAGGCAGCCATGGCGGCGCCGGAAAGCGAAGCGGAGCGGCAGCACCTGCTGCGCATGGCGCCACGGCTGGCGCGCCGACTCGGCCATCCGCGGGGGAGCACCGGCAAGGCTGCGCCGCCAAGCCGGTTCGACCTCGCCTTGCCCCAGCCGGATGGCCAGTGGTGGGTCGAAGGCGTGGTGCGCGACCACCTGAACCGCGAGGAAGCGCCCGTCTTCTACGTGGAAAATGCCCTGATCAATTCGCTCTTTGGCTTGCTGTGCTGGGATGCGGTCTTTGCCGCGATTCCCGGCGCCTTCTTCCATCCGTTCCACCACGGCCCGGCGGACCTGCACAGCGCCGACTTCCACCGCCGCCGCACCGCACAATTCGATGCCTGCCTGGCGCAACTGGACGACGGCAGCTATCCGGCCACGATCCGGCGCAACCTGGAAGCCAAGCGGGGCATCTCGTCGCCGTTCGTGTTCTGGGGCGCGATGGATGAAACGCTGCTCGAGCTGGCACTGCACTGCATTCCGCCGGCGCACCTGAAGCAAGCGTTCCTGCGCATCCTGCAGGATGTGAAAGCCAACCGCACAGGTTTTCCGGACCTGATCCAGTTCTGGCCGGCCGAGCGCCGCTACAACATGATCGAAGTAAAGGGCCCCGGCGACCGCCTGCAGGACAACCAGCTGCGCTGGATCGACTACTGCGCGCAGCACCGCATGCCGGTCACCGTCTGCTACCTGCAATGGGCGCCGCAATGACGGTGGAGATCGTGAATACGGGCCCGGTGGACACGGCCGCGGCGGGACCCCGTTACAGGGTGGCCGTGCGCGCGCTGTGCGAGTTCACCGCCAAGACGGGCGACCTGGACCTGCGCTTCACGCCCTCGCCGACCGCGCAGGAAGGCATCGCCGGGCATGGCGTCGTCACGTCGCGCCGTGACGACGATTATGAAAAGGAGATCGCGCTGTCCGGCGATTTCGGCCCGCTGCACGTGCGCGGCCGCGCCGACGGCTACGACCCGAAGCGCAACCAGCTGGAGGAGATCAAGACCTTCCGCGGCGAGCTCGATCGCATGCCCGGCAACCACCGCGCGCTGCATTGGGCGCAGTTGAAGGTCTATGGCCACCTGCTGTGCGCCGCGCGCGGCTTGCCGTCGCTGCGCCTCGCGCTGGTGTACTACGACATCGGCTCGCAGAAGGAAACGCATCTCGTCGAGGAGCATGCCTCGGCATCGCTGCGGGCCTATTTCGAAGCGCAGTGCGGCCTGTTCCTGGCCTGGGCGGAAATGGAACTGGCGCACCGCGCCGCGCGCGACGAGCAACTGAAGGCGCTGCGCTTTCCGCACGCCGACTTCCGCCCCGGCCAGCGCGAACTGGCCGAGGCGATGTTCAAGGCCAGCGCCCGTTCGTGCGCGCTGCTGGCGCAGGCGCCGACCGGCATCGGCAAGAGCGTGGGCAGCCTGTTCCCGCTGCTGAAGGCCGCCGCCGCCCATGGCCACGACAAGATCTTCTTCCTGGCGGCGAAAACATCGGGGCGGCGCATGGCGCTCGATGCCGTCGAGTCGATCAGGGCGGGCGCGCCGCTGCTGCCGCTGCGCACGCTGGAACTGGCGGCCCGCAGCACGGCCTGCGAGCATCCCGACAAGGCGTGCCACGGCGAATCGTGCCCGCTGGCGAAGGGTTTTTACGACCGACTGCCCGCAGCCCGCGCGGCCGCGGTGCGCGAGCCGATGCTCGACCGCGCCGGCGTGCGGGCGGTCGCGCTGGCGCACGACGTGTGCCCGTACTACCTGCAAAGCGAACTCGTTCGGTGGGCCGATGTGATCGTCGGCGACTACAACTATTATTTCGACGTGACGGCCATGCTCCATTCGCTGACCGTGATGAACGAATGGCGCATCGCCGTGCTGGCCGACGAGGCGCACAACATGGTGTCGCGCGCCCGCAAGATGTATTCGGCGGAGCTGGAACATGCCGGATTGCGGCTGCTGCGCAAGACGGCCCCGGGCGCGCTGAAGAAGGCGCTGGACCGCGTGCACCGGCAATGGTCCGCGCTGGAGAAAGAGCAGGATGGCGATTATCGCGCCTACGACGCGCTGCCGGACAAATTCGTCAACGCGCTGCAGACGGCGGCCACCGACATCGGCGACTACATGGCGGAGAACCCGGCCTGGTTCGATGCCGACGTGCTCGATTTTTATTTCGCCGTCCTGCACTTCACGCGCCTGGCCGAGAGTTTCGGCGAGCATTCGGTGTTCGACGTCACGATCGCGAACCGGGGCGCCGGCGGCGGCACGCGCGTCGACTCGGTGCTGTGCCTGCGCAATATCGTGCCGGCCCCCTTCCTGCAACCGCGCTTCGCCGCGGCACGCACCACGGCGCTGTTTTCCGCCACGCTGAGCCCGTGGAATTATTACAGCGACACGCTGGGCATGCCGGCCGATACGGCGTGGGTCGACGTGGCCTCGCCCTTCCAGGCGGCGCAGCTGACGGTGCACATCGCCGGCCACATCTCCACCCGCTACCAGCACCGCGACCGCTCGCTGGCGCCGATCGCGCGCCTGATGGGCGAGCAGTACGACAGCCAGCCGGGCAACTACCTGGCCTTCTTCAGCAGCTTCGACTACATGGACAAGGCCGCCGACCTGTTCGCGCGCGAGCACCCGCACGTGACGGTCTGGCGCCAGCCGCGCCGCATGGACGAAACGGCGCGCGAGGCCTTCCTGGCCCGCTTTACCGCAACGGGCCAGGGCGTCGGCTTCGCCGTGCTCGGTGGCGCGTTTGGCGAGGGCATCGACCTGCCTGGCACGCGGCTGATCGGCGCATTCATCGCCACGCTGGGGCTGCCGCAACTCAATCCCGTCAACGAGCGCATCCGGGAAAGGATGCAGGCCATCTTTGGCGCCGGCTACGATTACACCTACCTGTACCCCGGCATGCAGAAGGTCGTGCAGGCGGCCGGCCGCGTGATCCGCACCACGAGCGACACGGGCACCGTGCACCTGATCGACGACCGCTTCGCCCGCCCCGACATCCGCGCCCTGCTGCCCGCCTGGTGGCACGTGCCGCGCTGACAGCCCAGTCCGTGTCCACCTTGGAGCCAGGCTCGAAAGTGGACACAGCCTCTGCCGTCATTTCGGATATTACAGCCGAGTTCGTGTCCGCTTTGAGGGTTGACCCCAGGGTGGACACGGGCTCTGCGCCAGCGGCTACTGCATGGCGGCGCGGATCTTCTGGTAGCCGCTGCGGCTGATCGGCAGCTTCGTGCCGTCGGCGAGGATGGCGGCATGGCTGTCCTTGCCGGCCAGTTCGATGCGTGCCACGTGGTCGACGTTGACGAGGTGGGAGCGGTGGATGCGCAGGAAGCGGCCGGGATCGAGCTGCGCCTCGAGTTCGCCCAGCGTGGCGTTCTTCAGCCAGGCCTTGCCGTCGGCGTGGATCTGCACGTAGTCGTCCTGCGCCTCGATCCACGCGATCTTTTCGGTGGCGATGACGTGCACCCGGGCGCCGTCGCGGATCAGCACGCGGCCGAGCGGCCTGTCACGGGCGGCGATGGCTTCGCGCACGGCTGCCTCCTGCCGTGGCAATGCGCTGGCCAGGCTGGTGCGCGCATGGGCCAGCGCCCTGTCGAAGCGCTCCTGGCTGAACGGTTTCAGCAGGTAGTCGAGCGCATGGATCTCGAAGGCGCGGATCGCATACTGGTCGAATGCGGTGGCGAAGATGAAACGCGTCTTGCTGCCCACCAGCTCGGCCACTTCGAAGCCATCGAGCCTGGGCATCTGGATATCGAGCAGCACCAGGTCCGGCGCCAGGTCCGTGATCGCCTTCACGGCCTCGAAGCCGTTGGCGCATTCGGCCACGATCTCGATATCGGCATGCGCCGCCAGGTATTCGCGCGCCACGCCGCGCGCCAGGGGTTCGTCATCCACCACGATCAGCCGCATCCTGTTTCCCCATGTGATTTATAGCCGTTTCCGCCGTCTGTGCCGGCAGGCGGATTTCGACACTGAAGGTGTCCCCTTCCCGCTTCCATTCGAGCGCCGACGCGTTGGGATAGGCGCAGGCCAGCCGCTGGCGCACGTTGGCGAGCCCGACGCCACGCTGCGCTTCCGGCCCTGTTTTCGAGCCGATTGTCTGCCCGACTTGCTGCATCTCGGCATCGATCGTATTGCTGATCGTGATCGACAGCCGGCCACCGTCGCGCCACGCGGCCACGAGCACCAGTCCGCCTTCGGTCAGCTGGCCGATGCCGTGCTTGATCGCGTTTTCCACGAGCGGCTGGA
This sequence comes from Pseudoduganella lutea, assembly GCF_004209755.1. NCBI lineage: Bacteria > Pseudomonadati > Pseudomonadota > Betaproteobacteria > Burkholderiales > Oxalobacteraceae > Pseudoduganella > Pseudoduganella lutea. The sequence goes on from NZ_CP035913.1 coordinate 597,812, forward strand.
TGATCATCGGCGGCACCAGGCAATCGAGCGCGCCCTTTTCCAGCGCTTCCTCGGTGACGAGCCGCTCGCCGAAGCGCACTTTCTCGATCGCGAGGAAGTCGCGCACCAGGTCCATTTCCTGCGCCAGCGTGATCAGCGGCTGCCCCGCCAGGCCCATGCTGCGGCGGAAGAAGCCGGCCAGCAGCAACGTCATCTCGCGCGCGCCTTTCGGGTCCTGCGACGTCAGCGCGCTCACCGAATTGAGGCTGTTGAACAGGAAGTGCGGATCGACCTGCGTGCGCAGCATGCGCAATTCCGCGTCCTGCGCCATCAGCTTCGATTCCAGCACGCGCCGTTCGGCGTTGCGGGCGCGGCCCGATTCGATCGCCAGGTAGTTCACCGCCACCAGCAGGCCGTACAACAGCGCGCCCAGCGCGAACAGGAACGCCGACAGCAGCGGCGTCCGCACGATGCCGGCCCAGTGCACACCGAAGGCCAGCGTCAGTTCGTTCCAGCCACCCAGCACCGCGAGCCACATGAACGCGGCCAGCACCGCCGCCGTGCACAGCGCCAGCACGATCATCGCGGGTGGCCGCGCACCCAGCGGATTGGCGCGGCACAGGTAGTACGCGGAGAAGCCGGCGGCCACGCCATACACCAGCGAACCGGGAATGGCGAACAGCAGCGCATTGACGGGGCGCGCCGGCGCCATCACCGCGCACACGCCGCCCAGCACGGCGCCGACGATCAGCCACGCCAGCAGGTACAGCAGCGCCCCGCGCCGGGCCCGGATCAGCCAGCTCACAGCGGCACGGCCATCAGTTGCGGATTTCCACGCCGCCCATGATCGCGTACCCGCGCACGACCAGGCGCTTCGAACCGTCTTTCGGGCGCAGCGTCGATTCCTCGATGCCGCCGAGGAGTGGCGCGCCTTCCAGCTGCACGGTCCAGTCCACCGGCACCTGGATCGTGATGCCGCCCATGAGTGCGAAAAGGTTGACGACCGCCTCGCCCTCGAGCGACGCTTCGCGCAGATCGAGTTCGCAACCGCCCATGATCACGGTGATCTCGCCACCCGCAAACTGCTGCGACGTGATGCGGCGCTTGTACGCGCCGAGGATGGCGGTGGCGAAGACGGCATCGTCGCCGCGGCCTTTCAGCGGCATCGCGGAAGGCGTGTCCGCGCGGCGATGCCCGATCGAGCGGGCCACCACGAACAGGCCCACGCCGATCATCGCCGCCGGTGCCAGCACGTTCCACCCGATCGCCAGGATGCCGAGCCCCTTCAGCAGCAGCACCGCGCCGGACAACAGCAGCGCGCCGCCGATGAGGCTGCCATTCGTGGAGCGGGCACCCATGATTTTCAGGACGCCCGCGATGATGAGGACCACCGGCCAGAACTGTACGCTCATGTCGACATCGAGCCAGCCGAGATTGTCGAACAGGAAAAGCATCCCCACCGCGATGACGGCGAGGCCGACCACGACTTGCGCGGCCGGATTGTGTTGGCGCCCGGTTCTCATGCCTTGTCTCCCTGGTTGCGATCGAAGTAGCGTGTCGCCAGCGGCTGCAGCACCATGCCGGCGCCCGCCACGATGATAAGCAATGGCCAGCTGTTACGGAAGGTCAGCCCCCACCAGCCTTCGTAGGTGGCGAAAAACCAGGCGCCGAACAGCACCTGCGACAGGCCGTCGACGAATCGCCGGCCATCGACCGGGGGCAGCATGTTGCCAAGGCCGAATGCGCTCAGCACCAGCGGCCAGTATGTCCACAGCCCCAGCACGGCTTCATGGTCGTCGCGATTGACCAGGTAGGCCACGCCGAACGCCACGAGCGTCAGGCCCCAGGTCACTTGCCGGCGCAACTTGATCGTTGCCTTCTCTTCCTCGCTTTGCATGGTTTCCTCCATCGGATCGATGATGGAACGATACGCGGCACGGGTCGCGAGCGAAACCGCTTTTCGGTGAATGGCGGCCCGGCACCGGTGAATGACGAAGAAATCCGCCGAACGGCGGCCCGCCTCCCGTGCGCCGGTCCGTTCGTATGCACCACGCAAAAAAAACCCACGGCATGCCGTGGGCGCGGGGTGGTAATTTGCCGGGGACGCTCAGGCGGCAGGCGCGGCCTGGCCCTTCACCTGGTTGCGGTATTTCGCGCGGGCGATGGCCTGCTTTTCAGCTTCCATCGCCTTGTTGAAGGCGCGGGTCCGCTTTTTTTCCTCTTTGCCGCGCATCTGCGCAATATCCTTGTTACCGATACGGTGTGTCATGTGTTCTCCTTTTTTTGATCAAGATCTGCCGTCGTACTTCTGGTCAAACATCACGAGGCCCCATCCGAGCTGGCGCCGGATTTCTTCCGGCGTCGGCGGCGGTTCCACGTCATTGGTCCTGCGCTCCAGGTATTCACGCACCGCTTCCTTCGAGGGGTGGCTGGTCTGCATCGTCATCATGATGACCTCCTATATTGTTCGCGGTCGCGGCCCTGCTCTTTGGCGGTCGGGTGCGTCGCTGCCTGGTCGAAAAATCTGGTGCCGGCGCTTGAGGCGACCGGCTTGCCTGCGGACGAGCGACCAGCTTTCGTTATCCTGATCATTGCATCGCGCTCCAGTTACACAACTTAGTCACGCAACTCCATCTTATAAATGCACCCCGGTTGACACCGTGCGCCAGCGAACAATTGCGCCGGCGCTTTCGCGCGTGTGAATGTGGGACCGCGCCTACAGGCGCAAGCCGTGGATCGACAGATTTTCTGCATGCATTCGAGGAAGCAGCTGATACGCTAAACCAGCGGCGTGTTGGGATGGTAGACAGCTTGGATCTGCTGGCGGCAGCCGGTGTTGAATGCTGCCAGCAATGGCACGAGCCGGCCGGCGGCGATGTCGGCGCGTGTCATGAAATCGGCAAGGCATGCGATGCCTTCGCCAGCCAGCGCAAGGTGGCGCACTGTTTCGCCGGACGACGCCGCCAGCGCCGGCGTCACGGCCAGGCTGTCGCCGCCGCAGTGCCGCATGGGCCACACATTGCCCTGCTCGTATTGCACGAACCCGAGCAGCGCATGGCGCGCCAGGTCGTCCGGCGGACAGGATACGACGCGCCCGATCGAGGAACAGCTGCCCCTCTTCCGTCAATTCCATGCGGCGCGTGGCACGCGTGAGCAGCGATGTCTGCAGCATGTCTTCGAGCCGCGCCAGTGACCGGCTGATGCCGGACGCGGTCTGCCCGAGGTGTACCGCAGCGGCGCTCAGCGAGCCGCTGTCGATGACGGCCACGAACGTTTACAGGTCGTCCGAGTTGATATCCACGGGCAAATCAGACGCATTGATAAGGGTGTGACTGCCGTATCGGCGGCGCTACTCGGCAATAAAATATTTTTCTTGACTTCCGATTAACCCTCAGCTCCGCCCTTGTCTCATATCCCCATCCCATGAGTCGGATGGACACACCTTTCATCAGTGAAGCAACCTGACATTTAGCCGGGCTATATTGACAATGTTGGCAAGAATGTAATCTTATATTTTTTCAGCCACTACTGTTGGCGCTGCCATTGCCTTCATCGCCGTCGCAGTGTCGCGCAATGCGGCGTTGTAATCCAGCTCCGGTGGTCCAGCTTTTGTAGTCAAACTTTGCAGTCAAACTTTGTAGTCAAACTTTGTAGTCAAACTTCGCAGTCAAACTTCGCAGTCAAACATCGTAGTCCTGAGTGTGCAGTCGAATACTTGCAGTCATCTCCTTACGCGCTTGCCGACACCGAGCTATCACTTCGTAACAACAATCGAGTCAAGGGGTAAATCGAAATGAAGAAAGCTTTGTTCAAACAGGTGGCAGGTTCCCTGCTGCTCACCGCAGGTCTGCTTGCCTCTGGCGCTGCGTCCGCTCAAACCACCCTCACCTTCAATGCCGACGGCAATGCCGATTTCACCGCCGCGCATGCATGGTCCGCCGATACGAATATCGACACCTACCTGTTCGACGTGGACATGACGTCGTGGGCTACCGGCACCGCTGTTGTCGGGCGCACGGTGATCAACGGCGCCCGCGTGGAAAACTATGCGATCACCGACATCCAGTTCTTCTGGGAAGATGCCGGAGGCACGCGCATGGACCTCGAGACCGTGTTCGACACCACCGGCGGGATCGTCTTCTATCCGGTCGACCCGCTGAATGCCGGCGCCTACGGCTTCACGGTAACGGGCAACACACTGGCCGCCAATACGGGCGGCATCTATACCGGCACGCTGAATCTGGCTCCGGTACCTGAACCCACCGTCTTTGCCATGCTTGGTGTCGGCATCGGCCTGCTGGCCTTCACGGCGCGCCGCAAGACCGACACCAAACTCGGCTGACTGCCTCTACCACGATAAAAACCCGCTGCGGCGGGTTTTTTTCATATGTGTGGCACTTTCGGCCAACGCTCGCTCAGCGCCTTTGGTTGCACATGCCGTTGGTATAAGATGCGTTTTTTTCAACAAGTCCTGAAAGGAATCCGCATGTCGCGACACAAGACGCTGCATTTCCCGCAATTGTTCCTGGTGCTGGCCACGCTGCTGTTCATGCTGACCGGCGTCCACGCACAGACGCGGCCGAACGTGATGATCCTGGCCACCGGCGGCACGATCGCCGGTACCGGTGCCAGCAGCACCACGACGGTCGGGTACACCGCGGCAACCGTCGGCGTGCAGCAATTGATCGCCGCCGTGCCGGAGCTGGCCAAAGTGGCCAATGTAAAGGGCGAGCAGGTCTTCCAGATCGCCAGCGAAAGCATGACGAACGAGCACTGGCTCACGCTGGGCAAGCGCGTCAACACCCTGCTGGCCCAGGCCGACGTCGACGGCATCGTCATCACGCATGGCACGGACACGCTGGAAGAGACCGCGTATTTCCTCGACCTGGTGGTGAAGAGCCGCAAACCGGTCGTGCTGGTCGGCGCGATGCGGCCCTCGACGGCGCTGTCGGCCGATGGCCCGCTGAACCTGTATAACGCCGTGCTGGTCGCGGGCAGCCGCGATGCCGCCGGCAAGGGCGTGCTGGTGGCTTTGAACGACCAGATCCATACGGCGCGCGACGTGACGAAGACCAATACGTCGACCCCCGACAGTTTCAGGACGCCGGAACTGGGCCTGGTTGGCTATATCCAGGGCGGCAAGGCGTTCTTTTACCGCGCCTCCACGCGCAAGCACACGTTCGACACCGAATTCGACATCGCCAATATTGCCGCCCTGCCCCAGGTCGATATCGTGTATGGCTATGCCAACATGAATACCGTGGCGCTGGACGCGTTCGTTGCCGCCGGCGCGAAAGGCATCATCCACGCCGGTGTCGGCGATGGCAGCCTGGCTGCACGTGTCAAGCCGGCATTGATTGCCGCGCGCAAGAAAGGCACCCTCATCGTGCGGGCCAGCCGCGTCGGCCAGGGCATCCTGGCGCGCAATGGCGAAGCCAATGATGACGAGCTCGACTTTATCGCCGCCGACACGCTCAATCCACAAAAGGCCCGCATCCTGCTGATGCTGGCGCTGACAAAGACCAGCAACACGGCCGAAATCCAGCGCATGTTCTATACGTATTGAAGGCCGCGGTCACGGCTGATGAAGGGCGGCGCGCGCCGCCGCCACCACGGCCTGGCCCAGGCGCTCGAGGGCCGGCGACTGCACGCGCCACGCGTGCCAGAACAATGGCACGTCGGTGGTCTTGCCCGGCGCGAGGTCGACCAATTCTCCGGCCGCCTCCGAACCGCCGATCTGCTGGGACGGCAGCATGCCGTAGCCGAGACCCAGCTTGACGGCATCCAGGAATGCACCGCTGGCCGGCACGTAATGCACCGGGTAAGCGCCAGGCATCAGCCCCAGTTCCGCCTGGATGAAATCGGCCTGCAAGCGGTCCTTGCGGGAAAACACCGCGACCGGCGCGCGCTGGGCGGAAGCGCGCTTGAACCCTTGGGGAAACCAGCGGGCGACGAAGGCCGGCGCGGCCATCATCCGGTAACGTATCGTGCCAAGGGGCTGCACGACACACCCCCGCATCGCCCCTGGTTCGCTCGACACACCCGCCACCGCCACACCCTTCTCCAGCAGCGCATACGTGTAATTCTGTTCGTCCAGAACGATATCGAGCGTGACGTGCTCGCGCTGCAGGAACCCGGCAATGCCCGGCAACAGCCACGTTGCCAGCGTATCATTGTTGACGGCGATGGGGATGCGCAGCGACGTGCTGGCCTCGTCGCGCAGTCCGGCCAGAAACTCATCCTCCATCAGCCGGCTGCGGCGCAGGTATACCAGCAGGCGCTGCCCCGTCGCCGTGGTGCGGCATGGCCGGCTGCGGATCAGCAATGGCGCGCCGAGCGACGTCTCGAGTGCGGCAATGCGCTGCGATACCGCCGATGGGGTGATGTGCAACTGGCTGGCTGCCTGCTCGAAACTGCCGGTCTCCGCCGCGGCCATGAACGCTTCGCAATGTCGTGTGTCCACCGCTTCCTTAGAGTTTTTAATGAAAGCTGAATTATATTAATCCAGCTTCATTTCCAGCACAGTTCCCGTGACAATATATTTTTTATGGGGAACAAAATGACGACACAGGTATTCCTGAGTGGCTTGGGCCTGGGTGCCAGCCTGATCATGGCCATTGGTGCACAGAATGCCCATGTCCTGCGCATGGGCGTGCAGCGCAGCCATGTCGCGCTGACCGTGGCGGCGTGCATTCTCGTGGACATTGCGCTGATTGGCGCTGGCGTTGCGGGTGCAGGCGCGCTGATCGAAGGGTCACCGGTCTTGATGGCGGTGGCGCGCTGGGGCGGCGCGGCGTTCCTGCTGTGGTATGGCTTGCGCAGCTGGCGAAGCATGCTCGCGACGAGCAGGCTCGATATCGCCTGCGCCGCCGCGCCACGCACCGCCACCGCCGCACTGGCCAGCGTGCTGGCCCTGTCGCTGCTCAATCCGCATGTCTACCTGGACACCGTCGTGTTGCTGGGCTCGATCGGGGGCCGGTATCCGGAAGCGGAACGTACGGCGTTCTCGGCCGGCGCCATGACCGCGTCATTGCTGTGGTTCAGCGTACTGGGATTTGGCGCCGCCCGCTTTGCCGGCGTGCTGGCACGCCCGGCGGCATGGAAATGCATCGAGGGATTGACGGGTGCCGTGATGCTGGCGCTGGCCGCCAGCCTGGTGGCCGACGGCGTGGCTGCGCTGTGATCGACGGGCCTGCCGTCACGCCTGGCGGTGGCCGCACTCGGTGCAGAACTTCGTGCCTGGCTGCAGCAGTGTGGAGCACGCGGTGCAGGCCACCTGCTGCGCCATCTTGTAGCCGCACTCGGGGCAGAACTTGGCGCCGTGCGTTTCGGCCCGGCACTGCGGACAGACGAGCTGCATGTCCTGCTTGACGTCATGGCGGGTGCCGCGGCTCTCGCCTTCCGTGCCCGCCCTGTCGGCCGCGCTGCGCACTTCGCCCTGGGCACGTGCCTTCGTGATGGCCACCTGCACGTTCGGCGCGCAATTGAAGCACAGGCCGTTGGCCGTGTCGAAACAAGGCTCGCACACATAGTCGTGGCAATTGCCGCAGCGGTTGAAATGCGCCTTCGCGTCTGCAATGGCTTCCTTGAATGCGTCGTCGCGGGCGCCGTGCCAGCCGGCCTGCGCCATGCCGCTCACGACCGTGCTGGCATTGCCCAGCAGGCCGCCGAAAATGCTCGCACCCTTCTGGATCCAGCCGGACGCCTGGCCGCTGCGGTATGGCTTGTAATGCGTGCGCCAGCGATCATTACAGCGTTCGCAATAGAACTCAAACTGAAAACCGGCGTCGACGCCGGACGACTGGCTCAGGTCCTGGTAATTGCTGGAAAACCGGATCTCCGACATGACACCTCCGAAACAGAAGCGTGCGATTATAACAACGACAACTATTCGTGGGTAAATATTATGGTTGCGGATTTGCCACGCGGGACGATGCCGGCGCTATGGGGCTGGCAACTGATCGTGGATTAGCAACGTGCATTGCCGCGCGATGCATCCTTGCCAGCTGATCCACTAGCGGTGAAACTTCGGCGAGCACAATACCCGCAGGATGGTGGCTCGGTCGAGCTGGTGCTGCTCCATGTGGCGGATCGCGCCATCGATGCCTTCGCTTTCGCACAGGCGCAGCGCTTCATCGATGATGGCCGCCTTGGCCGCATCGCTGCGCAACATCGGTTCGCGTTGTTCATGTTCGTGCATAGCTTGACCTTTGCCGAGCGCCGGCTTCATGCCGGCAGGAACAGCCTGGCGCCGGGCATGCTTTGCATGCGCAACGGCGGTGTTTCATCCGGCATCAAATGTGAACGACCGGTCGGAAATACAAGTGACGAGGTAGGATGAAATGCGTGGGGCGAATGACTGGCCTGCCCAGCTGGGTTCGAACCAGCGACCTACGGCTTAGAAGGCCGTTGCTCTATCCAGCTGAGCTATGGGCAGCATACCGGGCCGTGGAGGTCCGGATATAACGACAGCGGGCAGGCGCCCGCTGTGGGAGCAAAATGATAACCGCTTGGCACTGGGAGCGTCAATGCGGCCCGGCGATGCTTCAGGCGGCGTTCGCCTGGGGCACTTCGACCTTGTCGGCAATGCGGCGGGCGCATTTCTGCGCCAGGTTCGCATCGCGCGCCTCGACCATTACCCGGATCAGGGGCTCGGTGCCGGATGCGCGGATCAGCACGCGGCCCGTATCGCCCAGCTCGCGCTCCACGAGTTCCTTCTCGGCCACCATGGCAGGGTTCTGCTGCCAGTCGAAGCCGGCAGGCACGCGCACGTTGATCAAGGTTTGCGGGAACAGTTCCAGCTGGCCGGCGATCTGGGCCAGCGACTGGCCGCTGCGCTTCAGTGCGGACAGCACCTGCAACGCGGAAACGATGCCATCGCCGGTGGTGTGCTTGTCCAGCGCCAGCAGGTGGCCGCTGCCCTCGCCGCCCAGGATCCAGCCGTTTTCCTTCATCACCTCGAGCACGTAGCGATCGCCCACCTTGGCGCGCGCGAAACCGATGCCTTTTTCCTTGAACGCGACTTCCAGCGCCATGTTCGTCATCAGCGTGCCGACCGCGCCCTTCACTTCGCCGGTGGCCAGTCGGTCCATCACCATCACGTACAGCAGTTCGTCGCCGTTATACAGGCGGCCGTTCGCGTCGCACATGATCAGGCGGTCCGCATCGCCGTCCAGTGCAATGCCGAGGTCGGCATCGTGCGCCAGCACGGCGGCGGCCATGGCCTTCGGCGCGGTGGCACCGTGGCCGTCGTTGATGTTGAAGCCGTCCGGCTTGTTACCGATCGACACCACTTCGGCGCCCAGTTCGTGGAACACGTGCGGGGCGATGTTGTAGGCGGCGCCGTGGGCGCTGTCGACGACGATCTTCAGGCCACGCAGGTCCAGCTCGTTCGGGAACGTGCTCTTGCAGAACTCGATGTAGCGGCCCTGCGCGTCTTCCAGGCGCTTGGCGCGGCCCAGTTTTTCCGGCGCCACGCATGCCATCGGCTGGTCGATCTGCGCCTCGATGGCCAGTTCCACGGAATCGGGCAGCTTGGTGCCCTGCTCGGAGAAGAACTTGATGCCGTTATCCTGGAACGGGTTATGCGATGCCGAAATCACGACCCCGGCCTGCAGCCGCAGTGCGCGCGTCAGGTAGGCGATTGCCGGCGTGGGCATCGGGCCCGCCAGCATCACGTCCACGCCAGCCGCGGCAAGGCCAGCTTCGAGTGCCGCTTCCAGCATGTAGCCGGAAATGCGCGTGTCTTTGCCGATCAGCACGGTGGGACGGGCCGCGCCCGCCGTTGCCGTGCGCGCCAGCACCTTGCCGGCGGCATAGCCGAGGCGCATCACGAAATCCGGCGTGATCGGCGCTTCGCCGACCAGGCCGCGAACCCCATCGGTTCCAAAATATTTACGTGCCATATTGTTCTCTTCAGTTAAGGTTCATTGAGCCGCGTGCCATACCTTCAGAGCGTCGACCGTTTCAGCGACGTCATGCACGCGAACGATGCCGGCGCCATGGGCAACGGCGGCCAGCGCGCCGCCGATGCTGCCGGCCAGCCGCCCCTCGACGGGCTTGCCGGTCACGGCACCGATCATCGACTTGCGCGACACGCCCGCCAGCAGCGGAACGCCGAGCTCGTCAATCATCCGCCTGCCGGCCTTGAGCAAAGCATAATTATGGTCGACGGTCTTGCCGAAACCAAACCCGGGATCGACCCACAGTCGACTCCGGTCAATCCCGGCGCCCGTGAGCGCTTCGATCCGTTCGCGCAGGAACGCCATGACTTCCAGCACGACATCGTCATAGGCAGGTTTATCCTGCATTGTTGCAGGTTTGTCAAGCATATGCATAATACACAACGCGCAGTCGCTGTCACGCACAGCCTCGATCGCACCGGGTGCGCGGAAGGCGTTGACGTCGTTGATCATGTCGACGCCGGCCAGCACGGCTTCCTTCATCAGCGTCGGCTTGCAGGTATCCAGCGAGACCGGTGTGCCGCAATCGCGCAATGCATACAGCACGGGTAGTACGCGACGCAATTCTTCCTCGACCGGCACCAGCGGCGCACCGGGCCGCGTGGATTCGCCGCCGACGTCGATGATATCGACGCCATCGCGGATCATCTGCTCCGCATGGGACAACGCGTAGTCCAGCGCGGCGAACTTGCCGCCATCGGAAAACGAATCGGGGGTGACGTTCAGGATGCCCATGACAAGGGCGCGATTGGCCGGCAAGCTGTGCCGGCCGAAGGGGATCTGGGACATGATTTCTACAAATGAAAAGGGCGAGGATCGCTCCTCACCCTTTTTATGACGACATGACGCTGCTTACGCCGGCGCGGTGGCGTTCGGCGACGGCGACGACGGACCGTCGCCGTTCGGCTGCTTGCGAATCGTGACGCCGGCCTTCGGCGGCCGTGGTTCGTTGCCGGCCATAATGTCGTTGATCTGGTCCGCGTCGATGGTTTCCCAGTCGAGCAGCGCCTTCGTCATCGCCTCGACCTTGTCGCGGTTTTCATCCAGCAACTTGCGCGCCAGCGCATACTGCGTGTCGAGGATCGCGCGGATCTCGGCATCCACCTTCTGTTGCGTGGCTTCCGAAATGGTCTTGTTGCTGCCGCCCAGGAAGCCTTCGTTCGCCTCGTCCTCGTAGACCATCACGCCCAGCGAATCGGACATGCCGAATTTCGTGACCATCGAGCGGGCCAGTTTCGTGGCGCGCTGGAAGTCGTTCGAGGCGCCGGTGGACATCTGGCCGACGAACAGTTCCTCGGCGATGCGGCCGCCGAACAGGATCGAGATTTCTTCCAGCATCTTGTCCTTGTAGCCGGAGATGCGGTCGTGCTCGGGCAGCTGCCAGGTCAGGCCCAGGGCCCAGCCGCGCGGCATGATGGTGACCTTGTGCACCGGATCGGCCTTCGGCAGCAGCTTCGCGACGACGGCGTGGCCGGACTCGTGATACGCCGTGTTGCGGCGTTCCTCTTCGCGGATCACCATCGACTTGCGTTCCGGGCCCATGAAGATCTTGTCCTTGGCATCCTCGAAGTCGGCCATGTCCACCAGGCGCTTGCTGCGGCGGGCGGCGAACAGGGCCGCTTCGTTGACCAGGTTGGCCAGGTCGGCGCCGGAGAAGCCAGGGGTACCGCGAGCCAGGATGTCGGCCTTCACGTCGGTGCTGATCGGCACCTTGCGCATGTGCACGTTCAAGATCTGTTCGCGGCCGCGGATGTCCGGCAAGCCCACGGAGACCTGGCGGTCGAAACGGCCCGGGCGCAGCAGCGCCTTGTCCAGCACGTCGGCACGGTTCGTCGCGGCGATCACGATGACGCCCGAGGAAGCCTCGAAACCGTCCATCTCGACCAGCAGCTGGTTCAGCGTCTGTTCGCGCTCGTCGTTGCCGCCGCCCATGCCGGCGCCGCGGTGACGACCCACCGCATCGATCTCGTCGATGAAGATGATGCACGGCGAATGCTTCTTGGCGTTCTCGAACATGTCGCGCACGCGGGACGCGCCCACGCCAACGAACATTTCAACGAAATCGGAACCGGAAATCGAGAAGAACGGTACTTTCGCCTCGCCGGCGATGGCACGCGCCAGCAGCGTTTTACCGGTACCCGGAGGGCCCACCATCAGCACGCCGCGCGGGATCCGGCCACCCAGTTTCTGGAACTTGGTCGGATCGCGCAGGAAGTCGACGATCTCCGTCACTTCTTCCTTGGCTTCATCGCAGCCGGCCACGTCGGAAAACGTGACGGTATTGTTGGTTTCATCCAACATGCGGGCCTTCGACTTGCCGAACGAGAACGCGCCGCCTTTGCCGCCGCCCTGCATCTGGCGCATGAAGAAGATCCACACGCCGATCAGCAGCAGCATCGGGAACCAGGACACGAATACCTGTTGCAGGAACGATGGCTCTTCCGGCGGACGCACGTCAAAACGCACGCCGTTGTCGCGCAGGTCGCCGATCAGGCCGCGGTCCAGGTAGGTGGACGTGGTGCGGACACGCGAATCGTCGGTTTTCGTCGCGGTGATCGTGTTGCCCTCGATGACGAGGTCCTTGATGCGCTTCGCCTTGATCTCATCCAGCAGGTCGGAATACGCGATGGTCTTGCTGCCGCCGGAGATGCTGTGGTTGTCGAATTGCTTGAACAGCATGAACAACAACAGGGCTACGACAACCCAGATGGCGGATTTGGAAAACATGTTATTCACGAAAACTCCTTGGATGCTCGCGCACCTGTTACCTGTAGCAGAAATTCGATTTTACCCGCATTAGGCCAAAGCGTGCTACAAGGCGGCCTAAAGGTGCGCGAAAGCAGCAGCGCACGTATCAAATCTTCAAATCCCGCGCCGAATCCGGCAATGCGGGCGTGCGCAACGCGCCATGTGCTGCCGATGTGCGGCTCGGAGCGCGAAAAACAAGGGCGTCCCGGAGGTTTTTCCACCCTTTTGCACAAACCGGCATGGGAAATCACGACGTCCGGCTCAATTTTCCGCAGGATTCTTCAAACCGCGGCCGAGCAGGAAAATTTCGGACGATTTGACGCGGCTGGCTTTTGGTTTTTTCTGCGCGACAGTTTTGAATTCATGGCGGAACTTTTCCACGATTTGCGAAAAGCCCATGTCCTTGAAGCATTTCACCAGCAGCGCGCCGCCCGGTTTCAGGTGCAACTGTGAAAACTCGATCGCCAGGTCGATCAGGTCTTCCATCCGTGCCGCATCGGCCGAGGCGATACCGGAAAGATTGGGCGCCATGTCCGACAGGACCAGGTCGACCTTGCGGCCCTGCAGCAGCTGGGCCAGCTGGTCGACGCTCTCCTGCTCGCGGAAATCGCCCTGGATGAAATGCATGTCGGCGATCGGCTCCATCGGCAGGATGTCGAGGCCGATGATCGTGCCATTGATGCCGCCGCCTTCCTTGCCGGCCAGCTTGCGGCGCACGTATTGCCCCCAGCTGCCGGGCGTGCAGCCAAGGTCGACGATCACCTGGCCCGCGCGCACCAGCTTTTCGTCCTCGTCGATTTCCTTGAGCTTGTAGGCCGCGCGGGCCCGGTAGCCATCCTTCTGCGCCGCCTTGACGTAAGGGTCGTTAATATGGTCGTGCAACCAGTTTTTGTTTAATTTGTTCTTTGCCATTCGCGTAGAATACTGCCTTTAAGAGAACTACCTATAAATCATTATGTTGAATCTGACCCCTGTTGAGCGCAGCGCCCTGCGCGCAGAAGCCCACGCGCTCAAGCCCATCGTCCTCATTGGGGAAGCAGGCCTCTCCGAGGCCGTGATGAAGGAAATCGACCTGGGACTGGATTCCCACGGCCTGATCAAGGTCCGCGTGTTCGGCGACGACCGCGAAGCCCGCATCGAAATGTACGAAACCATCTGCGAACAGCTCGAAGCCGCTCCCGTGCAGCATATCGGCAAGCTGCTGGTGCTGTACCGCCCGAAAAAGGAAGCAGAGAAAGCCCGTTCCGCGAAAACCGGCAAGGGCATGCGCATGGTCACCATCGTCAAGCCCAGCGCCAGCGGCACCAAGAAGCCTTCCGTCAGCAAGGTCATGCTGAAAGGCAATGAACGCGTCACCGAAGGCGGCACCATCAAGCGTGCCAAGAAACGCCAGACCAGCACCAAGAAGAACGTCGGCTGACCGGCCGGCTCCACCATGAAAGCGGGCACTGCCCGCTTTTTTGTTGCCTGAAAAATGGGGACGTACCCCATTTTTCAAGCAACATTTTCTCAGCCTGGGCATCGTACCGGGAACTCGAAAGCCCGTAGATCTCTATCGCAGCCTTCGAGACCGTACTCTCCAGCGTATTATTTGGGCAATGTTTCTCGGAAAATGGGGTACGTCCCCATTTTTCGGGTAACTATTGCTTCAGGATCAGCCAGCCGGCGAGAAAACTCTGCACGAGGTAGATCACGCTCGACACGCCGTGCAGCATGCCGAAACGCGACTTGGCGGCCGATTCCATCACGCCGCCGGGCCCTGCCGCGGCGCGCAGTTCGGCCATCATCGGCTGCAGGCCGAAATGGCTCACGACCGTGCACAGCGCCATCGCGGCCACTAGCGCGAGCATGGTGCGCCGGCGCGCCGGCGTCCAGTCGGGCGTGGCGAACTTCAGCAGTACCAGCAGCGCCAGCGCGCAACCGAGCGACAGCATCGCCTCGGCATGGAACATCGCGCCAGCAAGCGTGCCGGCCAGCACGCGGTCGGAGAGCGTGGTGAACAGCGTGGGCGCGACGAGGTAGCCGACGGTCCACAGGCTGCCGGCCCACAGCACCGCGACCAGCAGCCGCAGCTTCGCCAGCATCACACGTAGTGCACTTCGAGGATTTCGTATTCGCGCGGGCCGCTCGGGGCCTGCACTTCGACCACGTCGCCGGCCGACTTGCCGATCAGCGCACGGGCGATCGGCGACGTCACCGACACCTTGTTGACCTTGATGTCGGCTTCATCGGTGCCCACGATCTGGTAGCTGACTTTCTGGCCCGATTCCAGGTCTTCCAGGTCGACGGTGGCGCCGAAGACGACGCGGCCTTCCGCGTCCAGCGTGGCGGGATCGATGATCTGGGCGCTCGACAGCTTGCCTTCCAGCTCGGCGATGCGGCCCTCGACGAATGCCTGCCGCTCTTTCGCGGCATCGTATTCGGCGTTTTCGGACAGGTCGCCATGCGAGCGCGCCTCGGCGATCGCATCGATGACGATACGGCGTTCCTTGGTCTTCAACTGGTGCAGTTCTTCCTTCAGGAGCTCGGCGCCGTACTTGGTGAGTGGAACAGAATTCATGTGTCGTCTCTTGGGTAATTGAAAAAGCACAGAGCCCGCGCCATGCTTCGGCGCGGGCTCTGTCGTGGGGCTGTGGTGACGTGAATACTTCACGTACTACCAGACTTTGTACCAGACTTTGTACCAAACTTCGTAACCAGGCCGCGGGTCATTACAGACCCGCGGTAAGCACTTAGTTTAAGGTTTTATGCAGCCCTTGTAAATCGTACACCTGCAACTCGTCCAGGTGACGGATACCGGCCACCGCCGCCTCGGCACCGGCGATCGTCGTGTAGGTCGTCACGCGCGATTGCAGTGCCGACGTGCGGATCGCCCGCGAATCGACGATGGCGCTGCGCTTTTCCTCGACCGTGTTGATGACCAGGGCGATCTCGTGGTTCTTGATCATGTCGACCACGTGCGGGCGGCCTTCGACCACCTTGTTGACCGGCGTGACGGGAATGCCCGCCGCCGAGATCACGGCGGCCGTGCCCTTCGTGGCCACCAGCGAGAAGCCTGCCTCGACCAGGTCGCGCGCCACTTTCACGGCGCGCGGCTTGTCCGATGCCTTCACCGACAGGAACACCTTGCCGGACTTCGGCAGTTTCACGCCGGCGCCCAGCTGCGATTTCACGAACGCTTCCGCGAACGTCTGGCCCACGCCCATCACTTCGCCGGTCGACTTCATTTCCGGGCCGAGGATCGTGTCCACGCCCGGGAACTTCACGAACGGGAACACGGCTTCCTTCACGCTGTAGTATGGCGGCACGACTTCGGTCGTGATGCCCTGCGACGACAGCGTCTGGCCCACCATGCAGCGCGCGGCGATCTTCGCCAGCTGCAGGCCGGTGGCCTTCGACACGAACGGCACCGTGCGCGAGGCGCGCGGATTCACTTCGAGGACGAATACGACATCCTTCTGCTCTCCGTCGATCTCCTGCTTCTGGATCGCGAACTGCACGTTCATCAGGCCGACCACGTTCAGGCCCTTGGCCATCAGCGCGGTCTGGCGCTTCAGTTCATCGATGGTTTCCTGCGACAGCGAATACGGCGGCAGCGAGCACGCGGAGTCGCCCGAGTGCACGCCGGCCTGCTCGATGTGTTCCATCACGCCGCCGATGAACGTGGTCTCGCCATCGGAGATGCAATCCACGTCGCATTCGATCGCATCGTTCAGGAAGCGGTCCAGCAGCACGGGCGAATCGTTCGATACCTTGACCGCTTCGCGCATGTAGCGCTCCAGGTCGCGCTGCTCGTGTACGATTTCCATCGCGCGGCCGCCCAGCACATAGGAAGGACGCACCACCAGCGGGTAGCCGATTTCCTGGGCCAGGGCCAGGGCTTCGGTTTCCGTGCGCGCGGTACGGTTCGGCGGCTGGCGCAGGTCCAGGTCCTGCAGCAGCTTCTGGAAACGCTCGCGGTCTTCGGCCGCGTCGATCATGTCGGGCGACGTGCCCACGATCGGCACGCCGTTCTTTTCCAGGTCCAGCGCCAGCTTCAGCGGCGTCTGGCCGCCGTACTGCACGATCACGCCGACCGGCTTTTCCAGCTCGACGATTTCCAGCACGTCTTCCAGCGTCAGCGATTCGAAGTACAGGCGGTCCGACGTGTCGTAGTCGGTCGACACGGTTTCCGGATTGCAGTTGACCATGATGGTCTCGTAGCCGTCTTCACGCATCGCCAGCGCGGCATGCACGCAGCAGTAGTCGAATTCGATGCCCTGGCCGATCCGGTTCGGGCCGCCGCCCAGCACCATGATCTTCTTCTTGTCGGTCGGGTTCGATTCGCATTCCTCGTCGTACGTGGAATACATGTACGCGGTGTTGGTGGCGAATTCGGCGGCGCAGGTGTCCACGCGCTTGTACACCGGGCGAATGCCCAGCGCGCGGCGCTGCTCGCGCACGGCCGTGTCGGTCGTCTGCAGCAGGTAGGCCAGGCGGCGGTCCGAGAAGCCCTTCTGCTTCAGGCGGTACAGCGTGTTCTTGTCCAGGTTTTCCAGCTTCTGCGTATCCAGCCACAGCTCCAGGTCGACGATCTCCTTGATCTGCACGAGGAACCACGGGTCGATCTTGGTCAGGTTGTGCACTTCTTCCATCGTGAAGCCCTGGGCAAACGCGTCGCCCACGTACCAGATGCGCTCCGGACCCGGCTCGCCCAGTTCCTCTTCGATCTTCTCGCGGTCGACCGTCATCTGGTTCATGCCGTCGACGCCCACTTCCAGGCCGCGCAGCGCCTTCTGGAACGATTCCTGGAACGTGCGGCCCATCGCCATCACTTCGCCCACCGATTTCATCTGCGTGGTGAGGTGGTCGTCGGCGGTCGGGAATTTCTCGAATGCGAAACGGGGGATCTTCGTGACGACGTAGTCGATCGACGGTTCGAACGATGCCGGCGTGGCGCCGCCCGTGATCTCGTTGCGCAGTTCGTCGAGCGTGAAGCCCACGGCCAGCTTGGCCGCCACTTTGGCGATCGGGAAGCCAGTGGCCTTCGATGCCAGCGCCGAGGAACGGGATACGCGCGGATTCATCTCGATGACGATCATGCGGCCGTCTTTCGGGTTGATCGAGAACTGCACGTTCGAGCCGCCCGTGTCCACGCCGATCTCGCGCAGCACCGCCAGGGAGGCATTGCGCATGATCTGGTATTCCTTGTCCGTCAGCGTCTGTGCCGGCGCCACGGTGATCGAGTCGCCGGTGTGCACGCCCATCGGGTCCAGGTTCTCGATCGAGCAGATGATGATGCAGTTGTCCGCCTTGTCGCGCACCACTTCCATCTCGTACTCTTTCCAGCCCAGCAGCGATTCCTCGATCAGCAGTTCGTTGGTCGGCGAAGCCTCCAGGCCGCGCTTGCAGATCTGCTCGAATTCTTCCTCGTTGTAGGCGATGCCGCCGCCGCTGCCGCCCATCGTGAACGACGGCCGGATGATGGTGGGGAAGCCGACTTCGCGCTGCACCGCCCAGGCCTCTTCCATCGAGTGCGCCACGCCCGAGCGTGCCGAACCGAGGCCGATCTTGGTCATCGCGTCCTTGAACTTGGAACGGTCCTCGGCCTTGTCGATGGCTTCCGGCGTGGCGCCGATCAGCTCCACGTTGTACTTGGCCAGCACGCCGTTGTTGTGCAGGTCCAGCGCGCAGTTCAGCGCCGTCTGGCCGCCCATCGTCGGCAGGATCGCGTCCGGGCGCTCTTTCGCCAGGATGCGTTCCACCACTTGCCAGGTGATCGGCTCGATGTACGTGACGTCCGCCATTTCGGGGTCGGTCATGATCGTGGCCGGGTTGCTGTTTACCAGGATGACTTTATAGCCCTCTTCGCGCAGCGCCTTGCAGGCCTGTGCGCCGGAGTAGTCGAATTCGCAGGCCTGGCCGATCACGATCGGGCCGGAGCCGATAATCAGGATGCTTTTGATGTCAGAACGTTTTGGCATTTATTTCTTCTCCGCGGCTTCCATCATCGAGATGAAGCGGTCAAACAGGTACGATACGTCGGTGGGGCCAGGCGATGCTTCGGGGTGGCCCTGGAAGCAGAACGCGGGGGTGTCGGTGCGGGCAAAGCCCTGCAGCGAACCGTCGAACAGCGACACGTGGGTCACGCGGCAGTTGTCGGGCAACGTCGCGGCGTCCACGGCGAAGCCATGGTTCTGCGACGTGATCAGCACCTGCTTCGAATCCAGGTCCTGCACCGGGTGGTTGGCGCCGTGGTGGCCGAACTTCATCTTCAGGGTCTTCGCGCCGGAGGCGAGCGCCATGATCTGGTGGCCCAGGCAGATACCGAACGTGGGGATCTTCTTTTCCATCAGTTCGCGCGTGGCGCGGATGGCGTAGTCGCATGGCTCCGGATCGCCCGGGCCGTTGGCCAGGAAGATGCCGTCCGGGTTCAGGGCCAGCGCGTCGGCCGCCGTCGATTGCGCCGGCAGCACGGTGACCTTGCAGCCGCGCTGGGCCAGCATGCGCAGGATATTGCGCTTCACGCCATAGTCGAACGCCACCACGTGGAACCGCGGGTTCTCGACCTTGCCGTAGCCTTCGCCCAGCTTCCATTCCGTCTCGGTGAATTCATAGGCCGCCTGCGTGGTGACCACCTTGGCCAGGTCCATGCCCGCCAGGCCCGGGAACGAACGGGCCAGTTCGACAGCCTGCGCCACGGATGGCTCGTTGCCCAGCGTGCCCGTCAGGATCGCACCGGCCTGTGCGCCTTTTTCGCGCAGCAGGCGCGTCAGCTTGCGGGTGTCGATGCCGGCAATGGCGACAACGTTCTCGGCTTTCAGGTAGTCGGCCAGCGACTGCGTGGAGCGGAAATTCGAGGCCAGCAGCGGCAGGTCACGGATGATCAGGCCGGCGGCGTGGACTTTCGTGGCTTCGACGTCTTCGGCATTGATGCCGTAGTTACCGATGTGCGGATACGTCAGCGTGACGATCTGGCGCGAGTAGCTGGGGTCGGTCAGGATTTCCTGATAGCCGGTGATGGACGTGTTGAAGACAACTTCGCCCGTCGTGTGACCGGCGGCGCCGATCGAATAACCTTTGAAGACGGTACCGTCGGCAAGAGCCAGGATGGCTGGAACGGAAGGGCCAGAAAAAAATGGCGGCAAGGGCAACTCCTGTAAAGTTACCGTAGCAGCGCCACGTCAGCAGCCCGCATAAAAAATTAGCCGGGCTGGGCCTGGCTGCGGGTGGATGAGAATGGAATGATGAGGTAGGCGCTACGACGGATATGTATTGGCTAAACCTTTGGATTATAGCGCAAAGGCTGTCGCCCGGCAATGCCGGGCGGGCAATCCATTCACGGATTCTAGACCGTAACGCCTGCGGGTGGCGCCCCCATGGAGGCGCCACCGCCCTGCTCAATGTGCCGCGACGCGGATCTGCTGCCGTTCCAGGTCTTCCGCCACCAGCCGCGCCAGCTCGGCCGCTCCGGCACGGTTGGGGTGCAGCGAATCGCCCGGCATGTACAGCTCCAGCGTTGCCTCGCGGCCGATCTGCGTGAAGTAAGCCGATGACAGCACGTTCAAGTCCACCAAGGCCACGTTTTCCTCCTGGGCCAGGGCCAGCGTGGCACGGCGGTACCAGCGCCCGGTCGCGCTGTGCACACCCTCGGCATTGAAGTCGGTGGCGCGCCCCTGCGGCGTGACCAGCACGGGCCGGGCGCCGGTGGCGGCCACCTGGCGCACCATGTCGCGCATGATTTCCTTGAATTGCGCTTCCGTGGTCTCGTTTTTCGGATTCGTGTCGTTGATGCCCATCTCGAGCAGGAAGAGATCGCCCGGCTTGGCATACTTGACGATCGTCTCGAGCTGGCCGCCGTCGCGGAAGCCGCGGGCGATCTGCCCGCCGGTGGCGATATTGCGGACCTGGTGCGCGCGCAGGTCCACATGGTCCGCCAGCAGCTGCCCCCAGCCGCCCTGGGCGCTGGTCGCCAGCGGATAGTAACTGGCGACCGTGGAATCGCCGCCCACCCAGATGGTGGGGCTGGTTTCGGGCTTGGGAGAAACACGCTTGATCTCCAGGGCGCTCAGCGTAAACGCCGTGCCTGCCTTCCCCTCGGTGACGAGCAGGTTGAGCTGCCCGTCCGTGATGGGGATCTCGAATGCGTCCGTCGCGTTATTGCCCGTCAGGTTGAGCACCTGGTAGACGCCTTCCGCGGCCACCGTCGCCCGCGACGTATTGCCGAGCGTGACCGAAATCCTGTACAGGCCCAGCTTCAGGTCCACGTTGAAGGTGTTGGTGCTCTTGGTGCCGAACTGCAGGAAGCGCACGGCGTCGCTGTCGGTGCCGGTGCCGCTGGCCGGCACGTTGCTCATGTGTTCCGGCGTGTTGAAACCATAGCCCTTTTCCGGCGTGTAGGCATCCTCGGCGCGCACACCGATATAGCTCGGCGCGACCGGGCCATCGCCGAAGTCGAACCGGTATGGCGGCTGGCCGTTGGCGTCGCTTCCCGCGCTCGCCCCCATGGCGGTTGCAAGCAGCATGGCGGTCATGGATGCGCGGGCAAGCTGTGATCGGATCATCGGTCTGGTCTCCTTTGTCATTGATGGGCAGGGAATCGCTGCTGGCGTGTGGACGTGGCGATGCCTGCGGCCAGGGGCAGGAAAAGCCCGCCGCGCACCGCGCAGAGCGTTGTCACTCACGCAACGATTTAATCCTGGCCGGCAGGCCAGGTCAATGAGGCAGGACCGGTTGGCGAACGATAATCGTGAAGTTGAGCGGACAGGCGGCGGGGGCGCCCCACAGCCATCCGCCCTCAGGTGCGGCGCCGGCGGGCAGCCGCGGCCAGCAGGCCCAGGCCGCCCAGCATCATGCCGTACGTGGCGGGCTCCGGCACGGCCGCCACCTCGACATTGAGCAGCGCATTGCCGATCGACGCCAGCGCATGCGATGCGGAAGAACTGTCCGGCCCCACGGAACCCCAGGCCTGCGCGAAGACCGTGGCGCCGAGCTCGACCTGGAACGTGCCGTCCAGCGACAGCGGCCCGGCACCCAGCGCCACGGGCTGGAAACCATTGAAGTCCGTCGCCGCCCAGGACCGCGGCAGCAGCGTGCCTGGCGCCGTCAGCAGGAAGCCCAGGCTGGCGAAATTGCTGGCACTGCCCGGTTCGGCGTCGGGCGCCTGCCCTGCGCCCAGCTCGCCATAGCCCAGCGCATGGAGCCCGATCCCCGTGACGCGGTAGCCGGGATTGACATCGATCCGCAGGGTACTCTGGTGACCGCCACCGTTCGTTGCGCCAACACCGGTCAGGTCGTCGGCCGGGAAGTGCTGCACGTCCTGGTTCAGCGTATCGAGGGAGATGCTGGTCGTCAGCGGCGTGAGCGCCGCCACACTGATGCTCCAGTTTTCCGGGGCGGGCCCATCGATGTACGTGATCGTGAATCCCTGGAACGCCAGCGCGGTGGCAGCCTGCACGGCGGGAACGGCGGACAGCATGGCACCGAGCACCAGCCCGGTCAGCGCGTTTTTCATCTGAACCTCCGTCAGCATGGGTGGCGGCGCGGGCCGCCGGAACGATGCGAAGACAAGCCGCTATCGGTCTAATCCGGGCCGGGCGCCGCAAGCGGCGGAGCCGGTGCGCGACGGCGCCGCGCGAAAAGGCCGAGCACACCGAGGCCGGCCGCCAGCATCAGGCCCGCGTGCGGTTCGGGCACCGGCGCCACTTCCACATGCAGCACGAGGTCGCGCAGGGATGACGACGCCATCGACTCGGCAAACGCGCCGCCGCCTTCCACGCCCCACGCCTGCGCCGCCAGCATGCCCGAGATACTGACATTGGCGGTACCGGAAAGATCCAGCGGCCCGGTCGGTACGTCGACGGTGTTTTCGGCCTGGAAACCGGCATAGGAAGCACCCCACGTGTCGGAAGTTCCGACGGTGAGGTACAGGTTTGCTTCGTTATTGGCGGTGCCCGGCGGGAAGTTGGGCAACTGGCCAGGGGCCAGCTCGCCAAAAGCGATGCCGGTCACGGACAGCCGCGTCACGCGGTAGCCGGCACCGATGTCGAGTCGCAGCGCGCTCCATGAAACGGTCGCGGCGAAGCCGCCGGCGCCGGTGAGATCGTGCGCCTCCACGGCCAGGGACTGGTTCAGGGTGTCGAGGGAAAAACTGGCCACCCCGGGAAACAGGTCGACCTGCGTGATGCTCCAGTCTTCCGGCGTGGGGCCGCCGACGTAGGTGATGGTGAAGGCCGCCGTGTCGATGGTGGTGGCGGCGGGAACGGGCGAGGACAACAGCAAGCCGAGCGCGAACCCGGCCATCGCATTTCTCATGTGAGCCTCCGTTGGGTCGGCACCGCACTTTGCAGCCCATGCGGCAAACGCGGCGCCGCAGCCATGCTGGCTTACAGCATAGCAGCCGCTGCCGGAAATGCCAGCCGGAGGCTTCGGATCAGCCGCGCCGTTGGCGCGCCGCCACACCGGACAGGGTGGGGAGAAAATCAGCCCAGCGCGGCGATACCGGCCTTGGCGATCTGCGCGTCCTGGTCGGACTTCACGCCGGAAACACCCACGGCGCCGATCGAATGACCGTCGACGACGATGTTCACGCCGCCTTCCAGCAAGCCTTCCACTTCCGGCGCCGTCAGGAACGCGTAGCGGCCGTTGTTGATCACGTCTTCATAGATTTTCGTTTCACGGCGGCCCAGCGCCGACGTCTTGGCTTTCGCCGGCGCGATGTGCGCGGTCAGCGGCGCGGCGCCATCCAGGCGCTGCTGCCACAGCAGGTGACCGCCGTCGTCGACGATCGCGATCGACACCGCCCAGTCATTCGCCAGTGCTTCGGCTTCGGCGGCGGCGGCGATCTTCTTTACATCGGCGAGTGTCAGGTAAGGCTTGCTTTGCATGTTACTTCTTCCTTCGGTTGATGAATCATTGACTGGCCACGGCCGGTGATTCCCGGCGGGCCTTCAGTTTCTGCTTGATCTGGGGCATCAGCGCCAGCGTGGCCTTCTCGCCGGCCTGCATCGCCCGCGCGCGGCTGGCGAAGTCGTTCCCGGCCATATTGCCCAGCGCCGGCTGGATCACCACGTCGGCATCGCGCAATTCATACTGGTTGATGCGCTGGCCCATGATCGAAAAGGTTTGCATGATCACCTGGAGCGACGATACGGCGGCCTGCGCCTCGGTCTGCGTGCTGATGTTGACGGCGATGATGAACTCGGCGCCCATTTCCTTCGTGAAGCGCACCGGCACGGGTGCCACCAGCCCACCATCGACATAGGTGCGGTTGCCGATGGTGACCGGCTGGAAAACGCCCGGCACGGCCGAGCTGGCGCGCACGGCCTGCCCGGTATTGCCGCGCGCGAACAGGATCGGCTGGCCCGTCTTCAGGTCGGACGCGACGGCGCCGAACGGCAGCTTCAGTTTTTCGATCGGACGGTTGTTGACGGCCTTGTTGACGTAGCTTTGCAGTGCCACGCCCTTCAGCACGCCGGACTTGGTGCCGAACAGCGGCAGTGCCCAGTCCGAGATCGCCGCCTCGTCCATCGCATACGCCATCTTTTGCAGCGCACCGGCGTTGTTCCCGGCGGCGTAGAGCGCACCGACCACGCTGCCGGCACTGGTGCCGACCACCACGTCGGCCATGATGCCGTTCGCTTCGAGCGCCTTGATCACGCCGATGTGGGCAAAGCCGCGTGCGGCACCGCCGCCCAGCGCCAGCCCGATCCTGACCTTGCGCTGCGGCGGCGCGGCGGGCGTGTGGATGGTGGGCGTCGCATCGCCGAGCGCAGGCGGAATGACGGGCGGCAGCGTTCCCGCCGCGCCCGGCGCACCGTTCGCGGCGACCGTCGTGCCAGGGGGAATAACGGGAGCGCTACCGCATCCGGCCAGGAAGGCCGCGGCCAGCGCATACACGCTCAATCGTTTCAGGAACATCACTGTCAATCTGGTTGGGGCCGGCACCAGGAACGCGAAAAGCGTGCGCGGGTGCGCGGCAAAACGGCAGATTGTATCAGTTCGCGGCGAGCGCGGCGGCTGGCTGTGGCGCGGCCGCCAGCGTCTTCGGCAGGTTGACGGTGAACGTGCTGCCCTTGCCGGGCTCCGAACTGATCGAGAGCGTGCCGTTGTGGCGCAGCAACACGTGCTTGACGATCGCCAGGCCCAGGCCCGTTCCCTGCGTTTCCCTGGAACGGCTCTTGTCGACCCGGTAGAAACGTTCGGTCAGCCGCGAAATGTGCTCGGGGCTGATGCCGATGCCGGTATCGCGCACCGTGAAGCGCACGCCGGTGGCCGTGTCTTCCCACTTCATGGACACGGTGCCGCCCGCGGGCGTGTAGCGCACGGCATTGGCGGCCAGGTTGCCGAACGCGCTGTACAGCTCTTCCACGCCACCCATCACGTCGCTGCCGTTCACGTCGAGGACGATCTCGTGCTTGCCGGCGGACAATGCCAGTGCATCGCGCCGCACCTTTTCCAGCAACTGGTCGATATGCACGTGCTCGGCACGCACCGGGTGGTCGATCGATTCCAGGCGCGACAGCGTCAGCATGTCCTCGATCAGGTGCTGCATCCGGTAAGCCTGGTCCATCATCAGCTTCAAGTGGGCCTGGCGCGTGCCCTCGTCGAGCTGTTCGGCCGCGGCAATCTCCAGGAACCCCAGCACCACCGTCAGCGGTGTGCGCAATTCGTGCGAGGCATTGGCCACGAAGTCGCGGCGCATCATGTCGGTGCGCTCGCTTTCCGTGACATCGTGCGTGACCAGGATCTGGCGCCGGTTTTCAAACGGAATGATGTGCGTGATCAGCTTGCGGCCACGGAAGGACAGCACCAGCGGCTGGTCATAACGGCCCAGGATCAGGTAATCCATGAAATCCGGGCTGCGCACCAGGTTCGTCACACGCATGCCCTTGTCACGGTCATGCCGCAGGCCCAGGTGTTCCTCGGCGGCCGGATTGCACCATTCAAGGAACAGCACGTCGTCCATGATCACCACGCCGTCGGGCAGCAGGTGCATCGCCTGGCGGAAACGGGCCAGCCATTCGGTCAGTTCGGCCTGGTTTTTCTCGTCGTCGCGGCGCAGGCGGTACAGCCGGGAAAACACCGGCGTCCATTCGCCCCAGCCATCGGGCAGCTTGGCGCTGTTCGGTTCGTCGAGCCAGCCGGACAGCTGGTACAGGTAGTGCAGCTGCACCAGCACCATCGCACCCAGCGATGCTACCGCCACCGACAGCGCCGTCACCATGCCGAACCACCACCACAACAGGCCGATGCCGAACGCGCCGGCGACCATCTGGATGGCGACCGGTACCCAGAACACGAACCGTGGATTCATGTTTTTTCAGACAGCATGTAGCCGACGCTGCGCACTGTCTTGATCAAGTGCTCCGCTTCCTTCAGCGCCTTGCGCAGGCGCAGCACGTGCACGTCCACCGTGCGTTCCTCGATGACCACGTGGTCGCCCCACACCTTGTCGAGCAGCTGGCTGCGCGAGAACACGCGTTCCGGATGGGCCAGGAAGAATTTCAGCAGCTTGTATTCGGCGTGGCCGATATCGATCTTGGCCTGGCCCAGCGACACGGTGCAGCTGATCGGGTCGAGCGTGATCGGGCCGGCGCGCATGGCGGCATCGGCGTGCTCCGGGCTCTTGCGGCGCAGCAGCGCACGCGAGCGGGCCAGCAGTTCGCGCGGCGAAAACGGCTTGGTGATGTAGTCGTCCGCGCCGTTGTTCAAGCCCGCCAGCTTGTCTTCTTCCATGCTCTTCGCCGTCAGCATGATGATCGGGATGTCGGCGAAATGGCGGTCGCCGCGGATGCGGGCCAGCAGGCGCAGGCCCGTCTGGTCCGGCAGCATCCAGTCCAGCAGGATCAGCTGTGGCTTGCGCTCGTGAATGAAGTCCCACGCTTCCTGCGTGCTCTGCACCGAACTGACGTTCCAGCCCGACTCGCGCAGCGAGAACGTGACCAGTTCGACAATCGCCGGTTCATCTTCAACAATCAGTACTGTCGTTTTATCCGCTGCCATTTCTCGTTCAGTCTTCCTTGATTCCCTCGCCCGCCGCCACGGCGCGGCTATGGCGGATATCGATGCCTTCCACCACGTAGATCACGTATTCGGCAATGTTCTTCGCATGGTCGCCGATGCGCTCGATCGCCTTGGCGACCCACATCGTATCGAGCGCTGCCGAAATTGTACGCGGATCTTCCATCATGAACGTAATCAGGTTGCGCATGATCGTGCGGAACTCATGGTCGATGATCGCATCCTGCGCGATCAGCGCCAGCGCCTGGGTGTGGTCGTTGCGGGCAAAGGCATCCAGCGCGTCGTGCAGCATGTCGCTGGTGGCCGTGGCGATGTTGCGCACCATCTCGTAGTGGTTCACGGTGACGGCGCCGCGGCTGTGCAGGCTCTTCGCCGTGCGCGCGATCTTCGCGGCTTCGTCCCCGATGCGTTCCAGGTCGGTGATCACCTTGATGGTGGCCATGATCGTGCGCAGGTCGTTGGCCGCCGGCTGGCGGCGCACGATCAGGTGGCTGCACTGGTCGTCCAGCTGCACTTCGAGCTGGTTCACGGCATCGTCTTCGCGGATCACGCGTTCGGCGCGCTCCTGGTTGCCGATGCGAAAGCACGTCATCGCATCGAGGAATTGCGTTTCGACCATGCCGCCCATCAGCAGCACCTTCGAGCGGATCGCTTCGAGGTCGTGGTCGTACGCCTTGGAGGAATGTTCGCCAATCATGATGTCCTTACCTTTCTGATCAGCCGAAGCGACCGGTGATGTAATCCTGGGTTTCCTTGCGGGCCGGATTCATGAAGATCTGGTCCGTTTCGCCGAACTCGACCAGTTCGCCCAGGTACATGTAGGCGGTGTAGTCGGAGCAGCGGGCAGCCTGCTGCATGTTGTGGGTCACGATGGCGATCGTGTAATCCTGCTTCAGTTCGCTGATCAGCTCTTCCACTTTCGACGTGGAGATCGGGTCCAGCGCCGACGTCGGCTCGTCGAGCAGCAGCACGTCGGGCTTGACGGCCACGCCACGGGCGATGCACAGGCGCTGCTGCTGCCCGCCGGACAGCGACAGGCCGCTCTTGCCCAGCTTGTCCTTCACCTCGGTCCACAGCGCGGCCTTCTTCAGTGCCCATTCCACGCGCTCGTCCATTTCGCCTTTCGACAGGTTTTCATACAGGCGCACGCCGAAGGCGATGTTGTCGTAGATGGACATCGGGAACGGCGTGGGCTTCTGGAACACCATGCCGACCTTGGCGCGCAGCATGTTCACGTCCTGCGTGCCTTCGAGGATATTGGTGCCGCGGTAGGCGATCGTGCCTTCGGCGCGCTGGCCCGGATACAGGTCGTACATGCGGTTCAGCGTGCGCAGCAGCGTGGACTTGCCGCAACCGGACGGGCCGATGAAGGCCGTCACCTGGCGCTCATGGATGTCCAGGTTGACGTTGTGCAGGCTGCGCGTCTTGCCATAGAAAAAGTTGAGGTTCTTGATCTCGATGATCTTCGCTGCGGCCTTCGCGGGTGCATTCACTTGCGCGTTCATGTGCGGTTCTCTTGGTAAATAATTTGAATGAAGTATTCGGCTGAACGGGTCGGCCCGGATCAATTCGGGATCTTTTGCGTGAAGACGGTGCGCGACAGGATGTTCAGGGCCAGCACGCTGAACGTGACCAGCAGTGCGCCACCCCAGGCCAGATCGCGCCAGTTGTCATACGGGCTCATGGCGAATTGGTAGATCACATACGGCAGGTTGGCCATCGGCTTGTTCATGTCGGCATTGAAGAACTGGTTCGACAGCGCGGTGAACAGCAGCGGCGCCGTTTCGCCGGCCACGCGGGCCACGGCCAGCAGCACGCCCGTCACGACACCGGCCTTCACGGCACGCAGGCGCACCGTCATGGCCACCTTCCAGCGCGGCGCGCCCAGCGCGAACGCGGCTTCCAGCAGGCTGTTGGGCACGAGGCGCAGCATGTTGTCCGTGGTGCGAACGACCACCGGCACGGCGATCAGCGTCAGCGCGATCGAGCCGGCATAGCCGGAGAAGTGGTTCACGTTGGCCACGTACAGCGCGTAGACGAACAGGCCGATGACGATCGACGGCGCGGACAGCATGACGTCGGTGACGAAACGGGTGATCGCAGCCACCTTGTTTTCCTCGCCGTACTCGGCCAGGTAGATGCCGGCCAGGATGCCGATCGGCGTGGACACCAGCGTCGACAGGCCCACCATCAGCAGGCTGCCGACGATCGCATTGAGCAGGCCGCCGCCATCGCTGCCGGGTGCCGGCGTGGTTTCCGTGAACAGCGCCGGCGTCAGCGCGGCGAAGCCGTTGATGAGCAGCGTGGCCAGGATCCACAGCAGTACGATGACGCCGACCGACATGGCCGCCACCGACATGGCGATGCCGATCCGGTGCGTCCACAGGCGCTTGCGGTAGACGGGGTTCATGCGGGCATTCATGGGTGAGCTGACAGCAGCGGTTTGCATTATTTGACACCTTCTTTACGGGACATGCCTGCCAGCATCAGCTTGGCGGCGGTCAGGACGATGAACGTGATCACGAACAGGATCAGCGCCAGCGAGAACAGCGACGACACATGCAGCGGCGTGGCGGCTTCGCCGAATTCGTTGGCCAGCGTGGAGGCAATCGAGTTGCCCGGTGCGAACAGCGAGGCGGACAGCTTGTTGGCGTTACCGATCACGAACGTGACGGCCATCGTTTCGCCGAGCGCGCGGCCCAGCCCCAGCATCACGCCGCCCACGACGCCCGTCTTGGTGTACGGCAGCACGATCTTGCGCACCACTTCCCAGCGCGTGCAGCCCAGGCCGTACGCGGATTCCTTCAGCACGGCCGGCACGATCTCGAACACGTCGCGCATGACGGAAGAGATGAAGGGAATGATCATGATGGCCAGGATCAGCGCGGCGGTCAGGATGCCGATGCCCATCGTCGGCCCACTGAACAGCACGCCGATGAACGGGACCTGGCCCAGCGTGGCTTTCAGGAACGGCTGCACGTAGTCGCCGAACAGCGGCACGAACACGAACAGGCCCCACATGCCGTAGATGATCGATGGCACGCCGGCCAGCAGCTCGATCGCGGTGCCCAGCGGACGCTTCAGCCACACGGGGCAGATCTCGGTCAGGAACAGCGCGATGCCGAAGCTGACGGGGAACGCGATCAGCAAGGCGATGCCGGCCGTGGACAGCGTGCCGACGATGGCGATCAGGGCGCCATACTGGTCGTTGATCGGGTCCCACTCGACGCGCGTGACGAAGCCGGGGCCGAATTCCTTCAGCGCCGGCCACGCACCCATCGCCAGCGAGATGATGATGCCGATCAGGACAAACAGCACGGACAGGGCGAACGTCATCGTCACCTTGTGGAAGATCCAGTCCTGGATCCGCTGCCGGCGCATCACGGATTGCATCGCGGCCTGCGACACCTTGGACACCGCCTGCGAATCAGCCCCGGGACGGAAGTAATTTCTGCACTCATGGACATAGTTTTTGGATATTTTTCTTGAAAATGGGCTAACCGGGAGTCCCCTGCTGGCATCCAGCTGAGCTCTCCCGGTTAACCCCCTCGGGGTCAGCCGAGGGAGCAGGTACATCGATCAGTACAGCGCCTTGCCGGAAGCATCCTTCAGGTTTGCCTTCCAGGCGGCCTGGACTTGCTTGACCACGGTGTCGGGCAGCGGCACGTAGTCCAGTTCCACGGCGGCCTTGTCGCCGTTGGCGAAGGCCCAGTCGAAGAACTTGACGACTTCCTTGCCCTTGGCCGCATCGGCCTGCTGCTTGTACAGCAGGATGAACGACACGCCGGTGATCGGCCACGACTGCTTGCCGGCCTGGTCGGTCAGCACCACGCCGAAGCCCGGGGTCTTGGTCCACTCGGCATTGGCGGCGGCGGCCTTGAAGTTCTCGTCGTCCGGCTGCAGGAACACGCCATCCTTGTTGCGCAGCTGCGTGTGCTGCATCTTGCTCTTCTTCGCATACGCCCACTCGACGTAGCCGATGGCGCCCTTGATGCGCTGCACGTTGGCGGCCACGCCTTCGTTACCCTTGCCGCCCACGCCAGTCGGCCATTTCACGGCGCTGTTGGCGCCCACGGTCGACTTGAATTCCGGATTGGTCTTGGACAGGAAGTCCGTGAACAGGAACGAGGTGCCCGAGCTGTCGGCACGGTGCACGACGGTGATGTCTTCCGCCGGCAGGGCAACGCCCGCGTTCAGCGTGGCGATCGCCGGATCGTTCCACTTGGTGATCTTGCCCAGGAAGATGTCGCCGACGACCTGGCCGGTCAGCTTCAACTGGCCCGGAGCGATGCCGGGCAGGTTCACCACGGTCACCACGCCGCCCATGATGGCAGGGAATTGCATCAGGCCCGACGCATCCAGGTCTTCCGCTTTCAGCGGCATGTCGGAAGCGCCGAAATCGACGGTCTTCGCCTTGATTTGCTTGATACCTGCGCCGGAGCCCACGGATGCATAGTTCAGGCCGTTGCCGGTGGAAGCCTTGTACTGCTCGGCCCACTTGGCATAGATGGGGTACGGGAAGGTAGCACCAGCGCCGGTCATGTCCGCTGCGGCGGCGGTAGTGAAGGCCACTGCTGCGGAAGCGCCTACGATGAGGGAGGCCATCAACTGTTTCATACGCATATCAAAGTTCCTCTTTCGGGGTTGGGGTACTGAATGCTGCGCAGTGTAGTGACCGAATATGACGGCTTTATGACATGTTTGACGCAGGTTGAAATATTTGACCGAAAAGTCTGTCATAAGTTGTGTGACGTCGCGTCATAAAGCGTTTAACCCATTGAATTATAAGGACATAAATTTATGTCATAATTGTTTGAAAGCCACTTTTGGATGTCATGTTGTTGTCATATTTCTTATCTAGACTGTCATGAGCGCCAGCGTTGCCCTCAGCTACCTGCGGCAGCGCTAAAATCTTGCAATAATGAATAGAAAAACCGATAAAACCATGAAACCCGAGATCCGCGCGGAAGTAACGCGTCACACCCAGTTTTTAGATCGTGAACTCTCTCAGCTTGCTTTCAATCGCCGCGTCATGGCGCAGGCCGAGGATGCGTCGATTCCCGTGCTGGAGCGGCTCCGTTATCTCTGTATTACGTCGAGCAACCTGGATGAGTTCTTTGAAGTGCGTGTCGCCAGCCTGCTGGCCGCCGCCACCGTCGACGGCAAGCTGTCCGAACACCCTGCCCTGACGGCCAACCTGAACCGTGTTTCGTCGGAGTGCCACGCGCTGGTGACCCGGCAATATGACATCCTGAACACCCAGATCCTGCCGCTGCTGAAGGAGCATGGCGTGCATCTGCTGCGCAATAACGAGCGCAATGACGCGCAGCGCGCTTGGCTCAAGGATTATTTCGAACGCGAAGTGCGCCCGCTGCTGACGCCGATCGGCCTCGACCCGGCACACCCGTTCCCGCAAGTCATCAACAAGAGCCTGAACTTCATCGTGGCGCTGTCCGGCAAGGATGCCTTCGGCCGCGGCACGGCGATCGCCATCATCAAGGCGCCGCGCGTGCTGCCGCGCGTGATCAAGCTGCCGGACGAGCTGTCGGACAAGCCCGGCACCTGCTTCTGCCTGCTGTCGTCGATCATCCACGCGCATATTTCCGACCTGTTCTCGGGCCGCGAAGTGATGGCCTATTCGCAGTTCCGCGTCACGCGCGATTCCGACCTGTGGGTGGACGAGGATGAAGTGAAAAACCTGCGCCAGGCATTGAAGGGCGAACTGCAGGGTCGCCAGTTCGGCCGCTCGGTGCGCCTCGAAGTGGCGAAGAACTGCCCACCGGAACTGTCGCAATTCCTGCTCGACCAGTTCGACCTGGACCGCTCCCGCCTGTACCAGGTCGATGGCCCCGTCAACATGGTGCGCCTGAACGAAATGATCGAGCACACGAAGATGCCCGAACTGCGCTTCACGCCGTTCTTGCCGGGCGTGCATCCGACCGGCAACGACATCTTTGCCTCGTTGCGCAAGCAGGATATCCTGCTGCACCATCCCTACCAGTCGTTCCAGACCGTCATCGACTTCATCCGCCAGGCGGCAACCGACCCGTGCGTGGTCGCGATCAAGCAGACCGTCTACCGCACCGGCATGAACTCGGACCTGATGGAAGCCCTGATCCTCGCCGCGCGCCTGGGCAAGGAAGTCACGGTGATCGTGGAACTGATGGCGCGCTTCGACGAGGAAGCCAACATCAACTGGGCCGACAAGCTGGAGCAGGCCGGCGCGCAGGTCGTCTATGGCGTCGTGGGCCTGAAGACGCACGCAAAGATGGCGCTCGTGATCCGGCGCGAAGGCAGCGCGGACAACACCGAGCTGCGCTACTACGCGCACCTGGGTACCGGCAACTACCACCCGACCACGACGAAGTTCTACACCGACTTCGGCCTGCTCACGTGCGAGTCGAGCCTGGCCCGCGACGTCAATGAAGTGTTCATGCACCTGACCAGCCTGGCCAAGCCGCACAAGCTGAACCACCTGTGGCTGGCGCCGTTCGCGCTGCAGAGCGAGATCATCAAGGCGATCCGCAACGAGGCCAAGATCGCCAAGGCCGGCAAGCCGGGCCGCATCATCGTCAAGGTGAATGCGATGGTCGACGAATCGGTGATCCGCGCCCTGTACGCGGCCTCGCAGGATGGCGTGAAGATCGACCTGATCGTGCGCGGCGCCTGCACGTTGCGCCCGGGCGTGCCGGGGCTGTCGGAAAACATCAAGGTGCGCTCGATCATCGGCCGCTTCCTCGAGCACACGCGCATCTATTACTTCCGCAACGACCTCGCACACGACGTTTATCTTGCCAGCGCCGACTGGATGAGCCGCAACCTCTTCCGGCGTATCGAGGTAGCGTTCCCAGTGCTCGACCGCGCGCTGAAACGGCGCGTGATGGCCGAAGGCCTGAACCCCTACCTGAAGGATAATACGAACGCCTGGGAGCTCGAGTCCGATGGGCATTACCAGCGCCGCAAGCCGCGTGGCAAGCAGCAGCCTTTCAGCGCCCAGCAATACCTGATGAAGACGCTCGGCACCGCGGCCGAGTAATAACCGTCACGATCACAAGAAAAAGAAAGGAATCCGATGGACCTGATCCTGTGGCGCCATGCCGAGGCGGAACCGGGCCACGAAGGCTTGCCGGACCTGGAGCGCGCGCTGACGCCGAAAGGCGTGAAACAGGCCCGGCGCATGGGCAAGTGGCTCGATTCGCAACTGCCGGAAAACTGCCGTATCCTCGCCAGCCCGGCCGTGCGCACGGTGCAGACGGCCGAGGGCCTGGGCCGCAAATACAAGACCCACGCCGAACTGGTGCCCGGCGCGGCCCCGGAAGCGATCCTGCAGGCGGCCAACTGGCCGGCCGCCAATCAAACCGTGGTGATCGTGGGCCACCAGCCGACGCTGGGCCAGGTGGCCGCGTTGCTGCTGACGGGCGAACCGCTTGATTTCGAGATGAAAAAGGCGGCCGCCTGGTGGTTCGTGCAGCGCGATGCGGAAGACCCCGCCAGCCTTTACCTGAAGGCGGTGATGGCAGCCGACCTGGTCGTCAAATAAGTCACGGGTTCGCCCCGCACGCCCCTTGTAATGGCATGATCGTCTGCTACAGTACAAATGTAGTACCGGAGTAAACGTATCGTTGCCATGTATGTTTTGTACATTTACAAGGAGCAGCCTTCCGCAAGGATGGCTGGTTTATCATGCCCACTCTGCTGACGATCGGCATCTTCCTGGCCACCGTGGGGCTGATCGCCTATGAAATCCTTTCTGAAAGCCGTGGTGGCCACGGCCATCTGACTGATCGCTATCACGACGAATAGCGAATGCTTCATTAGCAAGCAAAGGCCTCGCGGCAGCCCGTATCACTACGGTCTGCAAGCGAGGCCTTCGTCATTCGGGCGTAGCAGAGGTTTCGGAAAGCCTGCTTTCTACCTGCGCAGCGGAGATGGCATGCTTGCCATCGTCTCCCTCGTCCCCGCTTTCATCCCCACCAGTTCAGCAGCATTCCCGAGCCGCCCATCTGCTCCTGCATCGTGTACATCTGCGCCAGCGCCTGCGCCTGGATGGTCAGCGTTTGCGCCATCATCGCATGCTGGTCGTTCAGCCTGCCGAGGTCGTGCGTGGTGCGTTCCTGGGCGCGGCGGATGAGGCCATTCTCGGCCGTCAGCGTCCCGAGACGCTCGTCGATGCGGTCGGCCAGGCCCGTGCCTTCGTTGGTGAACAGCCGACTCACGGCATCGGGATCGTCGGCGATGGCCGCCTTCAGCTTGATCTCGTTCAGCACCAATTTGCCGTCGGCATCGCGCGACAGCCCCACGTCCGCCAGCGCCTGCGCCGAGGCGCCGGCGCCGCCGATCCGCATCACCGCATTCAATTGCATGGACACTCTCGACAGCGCGTTATCGCCGCTCAGCGCGCCTTCCTGCAGCACCGCCAGCTTGTCGGCCAGGGCGTTGTAGCCCTTGACGAAAGCGGCGACATTGGTGGCGATCTGGCTGCTGTCCTGCGTGATCGCCAGCCGTGTCTCGCCCTTGCCGGCCAGGTTCAATGTCACACCCGCGATTGCGCCGGTCACCGTGTTCGTGCTGCTCCGGTACTCCTTGCCGGCGATGGAAACGATCGCATCCTGCGCCACCTGTGCCTGCGTCATGCCGGCGGCGGCCGGGTTTTCCGGGTCGAAACCGATCGCAGCCTTCAGCGCCGCGTCACCGCTGACGCTGATCGACAGCGTTTGCGTGGCCCCCGACTCGCCGTTGACCTGCAGCGCGTAGCCGCCATTCGAGCGCACCACGGTGGCGCTCACGCCGGCCTCCTGCAATGCGGCGGCAATGCCCTCCAGCGTATTGTTGCTGCTGTCGATCGTGATGGTCTGCGCCGTGCCGCCCGTGGGCTGGAACCCCTCCGCGCCCAGCGTGCCCCATTCCAGCCGGACGGTGGCGCCCAGGCCCGTGCCGATCGCGGCGCCGGCTGCCGGCTGCACGCCACTGTTGAGTACCTGCCCCTGCGCCAGCTGCTGCACGTCGACCGCGTACTTGCCGGGCTTCGCGCCGGCGCTCGTGGAGGCCGTGAGCACGCCCCCCGTCGACACCGATGCCGATGTCGACAGCCCCGCACCGGCCAGGCTTTCCGCCAGCGCCTCGAAGGTGTCGAGCGCGCTTTGCAACTGGCCCAGGCCGGACAGGCGGGTCTGCGTGCTTGCCAGGCTGGCGTTCAACAGGTCGATATTGCCGCGCTGGCCCGCGAGGGCCTGCTGCACGCGGGCCGCGACCGAGGCCGACAGCGTGGTGCTGCCCGTGACCTGCGTACCGCCGAGCATGCCGCTCAGATTGCCGTTGCCGTACAGCGTGGCAATCGAATTCGTCCCGTACAGTGAAGCGAGGGTGCTGGTGTTGATGACCATGGAATCCTCCGATGTCGGACTATTATGATCCTATCGGCCCGGGGAATCAAAATAGCAAACAGAACCGTGCACGCCCCGTTGTTCCGATCACCACCGGCTATCGGCATCGGCCGAGGTATCGCTACCAGCAGGCGTGTCAGCGCATGAACTTCGTGATGGCGGCCATGGCCTCCGCGTTCAGCGGCAGGAACACGAAGCCGACCTTGAATTCGTCACCGGAAAAGATGCAATGACTGACCTTTGTGCGGCATGTGATGATCTGCGGCTTGCCATCGACCAGCATCTCGAACACCACTTGCCCGACCTGCCCCGGTTCGACCTTCGTGCCCGACGTGACGGACACTCCGGCCAGCCCCAGGTCGAAGGTGCGCGCGGGAACCGGCGCGGCGCCATCGATGACCATCATTGCCCTGACACGCAGGATCTTGCGCACGCCCTGCCTCTGATCGACTGACACTTGAAAACCTCGGTATAAAAATGAAGACGGCCGGCAAAAAAGCCGGCCGCATATTCTACTGCGCGACGGCCGATCATGCATTAATGAAGTTCTTTGCAAGATGGCAGTCACCACCGCGTATTGCTGTGCGCTGTATCGCGGTTCTGTGTCGCCGTTTCTGAGTCGCCGTTTCTGAGTCGCCGCTTTTGTGTCGCCGCTTTTGTGTCACTGCTTTTGTGTAACGTTTACTGCAGCTCGCGCAGCCGGTTGAACGCATCGTCGATCCGGTCCACGCCGATGATCGTCATGCCTTCGATCGGCTGCTTCGGCGCATTCGCCTTCGGGATCATCGCGATCGAGAAACCCAGCTTGGCCGCCTCGCGCAGGCGCTCCTGGCCGCGCGGCGCGGGGCGGATCTCGCCAGCCAGGCCCACCTCGCCGAACACCACGAAGCCGCGCGGCAGCGGCTTGTTGCGCATCGAGGAATTAATCGCCAGCAGCACGGCCAGGTCCGCTGCCGGTTCCGTGATCTTCACGCCGCCGACGGCGTTGATGAACACGTCCTGGTCGAACGCTGCGATCCCCGCATGCCGGTGCAGCACCGCCAGCAGCATCGCCAGCCGGTTCTGTTCCAGGCCCACGGACAGGCGACGCGCGTTCGGCAGGTGGCTGGCGTCGACCAGCGCCTGGATCTCCACCAGCAGCGGGCGCGTGCCTTCCTGCGTGACCATCACGCAGGACCCGGGCACCTGGTTGTCATGCTGCGAGAGGAACAGCGCGGAAGGATTCGACACGCCTTTCAGGCCCTTCTCCGTCATGGCGAACACGCCCAGTTCATTGACGGCGCCGAAGCGGTTCTTGATGGCCCGCACCAGCCGGAAGCTCGAATGGGTATCGCCCTCGAAGTACAGCACCGAATCGACGATGTGCTCGAGCACGCGCGGCCCGGCCAGCGCGCCCTCCTTCGTGACGTGGCCGACGAGGATGATCGTCACGCCGGTCTGCTTGGCCACGCGCGTCAGTTGCGCCGCGCATTCGCGCACCTGCGCCACCGAACCGGGCGCGGACGTGAGCGCATCGGAGTACACCGTCTGGATCGAGTCGATGACGGCGACTTCCGGCTTCAGGTCGCCCAGCGTCTGCAGGATTTTTTCCAGCTGGATCTCGGCCTGCAGCTTGAAGTCCTTCGCGTCGATGGCCAGCCGCTTGGCGCGCAGCGCGATCTGCGCACCGGACTCCTCGCCCGACACGTACAGCACGCTCTTGAGGTGCGAGAGGTTGGCCAGCGCCTGAAGCAGCAGCGTCGACTTGCCGATACCGGGATCGCCGCCGATCAGCACCACGCCGCCGGACACCAGGCCGCCGCCGAGCACGCGGTCGAATTCCTCGATGCCCGTGCCGAAGCGCGGCACGTCGAGCGCCTCGATCTCGGAGAGCGACAGCACCGGCGCCGTCTGCGCCAGCGCCTGGTGCGACTGCGACATGCGGTTCACGCCGGCCGTCTCGATCACCGATTCCACCATCGTGTTCCATTGCCGGCATGCCGGGCACTGGCCGGTCCACTTGCTGCTCGTGCCGCCGCATTCGCTGCACACGTATTGGGTCTTAGCCTTGGCCATCGGTCTTCCTTCAGTTTTCGCTCAGTTTTCCACTACCTGCACGCGCTGCGCCACCGCGCACATCAGTTCATAGCCGATCGTGCCGGCGGACGTGGCGACGTCGTCGATCGGCAAGCCTTCCCCCCACAGCACCACGCGGCTGCCCACGCGCGCCGTGTCGATGCCGGTCAGGTCCACGGCCATCATGTCCATCGACACGCGGCCCACGGTACGGGTGCGCACGCCATCGACCATCACCGGCGTACCGGTGGGGGCGTGGCGCGGGTAGCCATCGGCATAGCCGCAGGCCACGGTACCGATGCGCATCGCGCGGTCGGCCTCGAAGCGGCTGCCATAGCCGACGAAGTCGCCCGCCTCGATGTCCTGTATCCCGATCAGTTCACTTTCCAGCGTCATGGCCGGGCGCAGGCCGTAGCCATCCGCGCTGGCGCCGCCCGGCGTGCCGCCATACAGCATGATGCCCGGGCGGATCCAGTCGCTGACCAGTTCGTCCCGCAACGCCGGCATGCGCAGCACACCGGCCGAATTGGCCAGGCTCCGCGGCGCTTCGATGCCTGCAGCGCCTTCGTTGAAACGGCGGATCTGCTCGCGGATCGGCAGGCACTCGTGCGCCGCTTCGTCCGCATTGGCGAAGTGCGTCATCAGCGTGATCCGCCCCACGTGGGGGATGGCGCGCAGGCGCGCATACGCGGCGCCGAACTGGGCTGGCTTGAAACCCAGCCGGTTCATGCCGGTGTTCATTTTCAGGTGCACATCGACGGGCCGTGCCAGCGGCGTGCGTTCCAGCAGCGCGATCTGCTCGATACAATGCGCGGCGCCTTCCAGGCCGTGCTCCGCCATCGCATGCAGGTCGGCCGCGTCGAACCAGCCTTCCAGCAGCAGGATCGGCTTGGTCCAGCCCATGGCGCGCAGCCGCACCGCGTTGTCGAACTCGATCAGCGCCAGGCCATCGGCCTCGGCGAAGCCGCGCAGCGCGCGCTGCAGGCCATGGCCATAGGCGTTGGCCTTGACCACTGCCCAGGCTTTCGCGCCAGGCGCGCAGGCACGTGCACGGGCCAGGTTATGCTGCATCGCAGCGACGTGGATGGTGGCAACGATCGGCCTTGGCATGACGGGATGGACGCAATGCGCGTGAAATGGGAAGCCGACATTTTACCAAAGACACTCTCGCGGCGACTTCCTTAGGCGGGGCTTAAGAACGCGCCGCCATGCCCGCAGTCATGCCGCCTTGCAGCAATCGAACGACCATTCGAATTGCCCTGCCGTTTTCTTTGGAAAGCATATCTTTCATGGTATAAAGCAAGCCGATATCGGTTTTAAGGCCCTTCCACAATGAATCGTGGTTTCTATACCATCATGGCGGCGCAGTTCTTTTCGTCGCTGGCGGACAATGCGTTGCTGTTCGTCGCGATCGACCTGCTGATCACGATGAAGTCGCCGGCATGGATCACGCCGCTGCTGAAATTCCTCTTCGTGCTGTTTTATGTGCTGCTGGCCGCATTCGTGGGAGCCTTCGCCGATGCGCTGCCGAAGGGCCGCGTCATGTTCTACGCGAATCTCGTCAAGATCTTCGGCTGCGCCCTGCTGTTCTATGAAGTGCATCCGCTCGCGGCCTATGCGATCGTGGGCATCGGCGCCGCCATCTATTCGCCCGCCAAATACGGCATCCTGACCGAACTGCTGCCGCCGGAAAAGCTGGTGGCCGCGAACGGCTGGATCGAAGGCCTGACGATTTCCTCGATCATCCTCGGCACCGTGATGGGCGGCGCGCTCGTCAGCGACCGTGCCGAGTCCATCATGCTGGGCTGGGACATCGGCATCGGCAACGCCGCCTACGGCGCGCTGATGATCGTGGGCGTGCTGTACATCGTCGCCGCGGGGTTCAACCTGCGTATTCCGCTGACCGGCTGCGTCTATCCGCACCAGGAACGCAACCCGATCCGCCTGATCGAGGATTTCGCCAATTGCTGCATGGTCCTGTGGCGCGACAAGCTGGGCCAGATCTCGCTGGCCGTCACGACACTGTTCTGGGGCACCGGCGCCACCTTGCAGTTCATCGTGCTGGAATGGGCCAAGCAGGCGATGGGCATGAGCTACGAGAAGGCCACCACGATGGTGGGTCTCGTGGGCCTGGGCGTGACGGTGGGCGCCATCATGTCGGCCAGGATGATCACGCTGCGCAAGTCGCTTTCCGTGATCCCGCTCGGCATCGCGATGGGCTTCATGGTGATGACGATGGCGTTCATCCACACGCCGCTGATCGCCTACCCGATGCTGATCGTGATCGGCGCGCTGGCCGGCTTCTTCGTGGTGCCGATGAATGCGCTGCTGCAGCATCGCGGCCACGTGCTCATGAGCGCAGGCCATTCGATCGCCGTGCAGAACTTCAACGAAAACCTGTCGATCCTGGTCATGCTCGCCATGTACTCGCTGATGCTGCGCATGGACCTGGCGCTGAACACCATCATCATCCTGTTCGGCCTGTTCCTGTCGGGAACGATGATCGCCATCAAGCGGCTGCACGTGGCCAACCAGCGCGAACACGACTCGCTTGCGCTGATCGGCGAGCACAAGCATTAAACGCCGGCGGCATCGCCAGCCGGGCCCGAACGGGCGCATCGAGGAACGCTCAACGGGTACCGGCACGTGATGGTTGCACCTCACTGCGGCGGCTGTATACGCGCCTGACCAGGTTGAGATCATTTACGTTGGCGCTGTTAGCGTAAAGTGGTCGCTGCTTAGAGGCATGGAACTTTTAATGAGCGCCGTTGTCGCGGGGGGCGGCCATTAGGCGGACGCTACCGCAACACGCAGCCACTGCGCCGGTGCCGGCCACGCCGCGGTATCGAGCACGCGCAGCCAGCCCGTGTAATTGGCCAGATAGCGGCTGGCCACACCGTTGAAACGGCGCAGCCAGGCCTTGAAGCGGCTGTGCCAGGCATTCACGCCCTGGATGTGGATGGCGCCGCGCGTTCGCATGCCTGCCTTGACGTTCACCGCCTCATGTGTAATGCCCGCCTGTCGGGCGAACGTGACATACGCCCTGGCGGCATCGCTGATCAACAGGATGTCCGGTGCCAGTACAGGCTTCAGGTGTTCGGACAGTTGGCTGGCGCTGACCGGGCCGCGGCCGGTCACGAACTCGCAGGTTTGGCGCGTGCGGTCACGTGCCACGAGAATGCAATCGAATTCCTTGCTGATCCCGCGCTTCGACGCCGTGCCGCCGCGCTTGCGGGGCCGGCGGTCCAGGTGCCGTGAGCCTTTTTGCGATTCGAGGTGATACGTTTCGTCGGCTTCGACGATGCCCGAGAGTTGCGGCCGGCGTTCCCGGCGCACGGCGGCGATAAAACGGTGGCGCCACCGGAAGCTGGTGGATTTCGCCACGGCTACGCGCTCGGCGGCCTTGCGCACCGTGCACGACTCGATCAGGCATTGGAAGTACGGCAACCATTTGTCGCGCAGCCGCAGGCGGGCCAGCGGCGTGCTGGTCAGCGCGTTGAAGCTGCGCCGGCAGGCCACGCAGCGATAGCGTTGCAGGCCGTTCGCGTGGCCGCTGCGGTGGCATCGCGTGCCGCCGCATCTGGGACAAGGCCGCTTGCCGGCAGACTCCTCGATCAGGCGCAGGCACTGGCCGGGTTGCACGACGTTTGCAAGGAAGCCTTGCAGAAGAGCGACCTCATCGTCGGAAAGCTGGCGCTGCGCCAGCGCCTTGAACACCACGTCGAACTCCGCTGCGCCCATCGCACCCTCCGCGTATACATGAAGTATCTCAACAGAAGATCAGACCGTGATTCCGCAGGGAAGTTCCCCAGCTTTACGCGCACAGCGCCTTTACGTTTTCACTGCCGAGCGCAAGAAATCGACAAATGCACGCACTCTGGCCGACAGGTGGCGGTTCTGGGGATAGAGGATCGAAAACGGGCGGGAGCGGCCGCCGTACTTTTCAAGGACTTCCACAAGGTCACCACGCCGCAGGGCGTCGCCTACTGCAAAGCGATATGTCTGATAAAGACCTCCGCCCGCGTTTACCCAAGCGACAGCTCCTAACGCATCGTTAAGCACACGCATCCTGCTGGCTATCGGCTTCTCGATTGCAGTACCTTGATCATCGGTGAACAGCCACTGCAGTGGCCGCCCGGTATTCGGCGATATGTACTGGATACAATCGTGTTCATTGAGATCATCGATACTGCGTGGTACGCCTTTCTTTGCAAGGTATGTCGGGGTACCAAAGACCCCCAGCATGGCGTCTTCAAGTTTGAACGCGACAAGACGTGAATCCTGTTGAATACCGAGCCTGATTGCCAGGTCGAAGCCTTCTTCGACAAAGTCGATGATCTTGTCCGAAATGCTGATCTCGATGTCGATCTGCGGATAGAGCTCCGTAAACCTGGGCATCAAAGGCAGCAACCGAAACGTTCCATAAGCAGCACTGACGCTGATGCGTAGCGGCCCACTCGGGACGGTTTGGGCACCTGTAATCGCACGCTCGGCCTCGACAATCTGCTCAAGTGCGAGCTGACATTCCTTCCAATAGAGCTCGCCTTCAGCTGTCAGCTTGACGGCGCGGGTAGTCCTTAAAAAAAGGCGTACACCGAGGCGCTGCTCGAGCCGGCTGATCGACCGGCTGACCGCGGCCGGTGTCAAACCAAGCATCTCGGCTGCACCGGTAAAGCTGCCAGTCTCCGCTGCTCTACAAAACTGTTCAATGCTGCCCAGCTGAAGTGCGTTGCCCGCGGCCATATTCATTACCATCTGTAATAAATGAATTGATTATCACATGGTTTATCGATCAAGAACAACGCATTAAATTACGTCCACTGCTTCAGCAACAACGCGCCAAGCCTCGCTACTCAAGCAGGACTCGGCTTTGGCCTACCCCTCGACATACTTGAAGGAATTCGAAATGACCAGCAA
Organism: Pseudoduganella lutea; assembly: GCF_004209755.1. Taxonomy (NCBI): domain Bacteria; kingdom Pseudomonadati; phylum Pseudomonadota; class Betaproteobacteria; order Burkholderiales; family Oxalobacteraceae; genus Pseudoduganella; species Pseudoduganella lutea. The sequence goes on from NZ_CP035913.1 coordinate 640,857, forward strand.
ATTGAACGTTTTTACCTCGCCGTCGGCTTTCCCTAACCCGCAGCGCCTGCGCCTGTTCATGCATGAAAAGGGAATCGCTGATCAGTTCCAGGAAACCATTTACGACATGACACCAGTCGGTGAACAGCGTGGCTGGCGTCATCTGAAGATGAATCCCTGGGGTGAGACACCGACCCTCGAGCTCGCTGATGGCAGTTACATATCCGAAACGGCAGCAGTCGTCCGTTACCTGGACCAGTCCTACCCCGGCCGCAAGATCATGGGGGACATGCCACTGGAACAGGGCCTGGACAATATGTGGGATAACCGCATCTGGGTTCACATCCTGTATCGCATCGTGACGGCCTTCCATGTCCTGCATACCGGTCTCGGCTTCAAACTCGAACTGACGAAGAACGAAGCTTGGGGCGAACACTGCCGCAAAGAAGCGCTGGCCCATGCCGCCCTGGTCAACAAACATCTTTCGGATGGACGGAAATGGTTGCTGGGGGGCGACGAGCCAACTTTTGCCGATATCACGCTGGCAACTGCCATCGCGTTCTCGAAATTCCCGGTGAACGCTACGCCACTGGACGAGCGTATTGAGTTCCTGGACGCCTACTGGCAGCGCTGGCAGCAACGTCCGAGCTTCCAGGCCGCGTATGCGGATCGCAGCAGTGGCATCCCTGAACTGGACAACAAGGCTTGATGCAAGCTCGAAGTCGCGCGCTGTCCAACCAATGGTTGTCGCGCGACTAACTTGAAGGCAGCCAACGGGCTAAGGTCAACCATCGCCCTCACCGGCCGCGGTTTTCCGCGATACGGATGGCACCGCGCTCGAGATTTCCTGGCACCACTGAAAAGCGGTGATTGCACTGCCGTGATATGGTTTTGGCCACATTTTAGTGAACCATACGGGGCGCGACGGATGGCCCACACATCTGCCCGTCCTGCCGACACCGCCCCGGCCCGCATGAAAGGAAAGGAAAGGAATGAACCGTTTCAAGGACAAAACCGTACTAGTCACCGGCGCCGCTTCCGGCATCGGCCTGTCGGCCACCCGCCGGTTCCTCGATGAAGGTGCCCGTGTCGTGATGCTCGATATCGACGAAGCCAGGCTTCGCGAAGTCGCTGCCGCCATGCCGCAGGACCGCATTCTCGTACAGGCCGGCGATACCGCCGACAGGCAGACCGCGGTGCTCGCCGTGAAGGCTGCCGTCGAACGCTTCGGCAGGCTCAATATCCTGGTCAACAACGCCGGCGTGGCGACCGAGGGCGACATCCTGCAGACCAGCGAAGAAGACTTCTCCCGTGTCATGGCAGTCAACGTGGCGGGCTACTTCCACATGGCCAAGGCGGCGCTGCCCGAACTCGTGAAGACCCGCGGCTCGATCGTGATGACGTCGTCAGTCTCGGGCCTCGGTGGCGACTGGGAACTGTTCGCCTACAACACGTCGAAGGGCGCCGTCAGCAATATGGTGCGCGCGATGGCGATGGATGCGGCAAAGGATGGCGTGCGGGTGAACGCGGTCAACCCGAGCTTCACGAAAACAGGCATGACCGAGGACATGGTGAACGATCCCGAACTGGTCGCCGAGTTCCGGAAGCGCATGCCGCTCGGCGCGCCCGAGGATCCGGACGGTGTCGCGGCAGCGATCGCATTTTTGGCGAGCGACGATGCACGCCTCATTACAGGCGTCAACCTGCCGGTCGATGCGGGCCTGATGGCATCCAATGGGCAGCCGCACCAGTGAGCTTCATGCGGGCGGCTTCTGCCCCGTCTCACGCCTGACCGCCGCGCGCGCGGGCCAGTCGTCGCGCACGACGAAAGCCCGCGCCTCTTCCAGCAGCCAGCCGTCCACTTCGCGTACCGACGCGATCATCACTGGCGAAGCATCGCCCTCGAATTTCTGCGCAAGGGCGGCGGCCAGTTCGCCACGGGAAAGCGGCGACGAAACGCCCTCCGACACTTCCCGTGCCGGCACCTTCAATGGCGCCAGCCACTGCAGGCGCGGCATCACCACGAAACGCCCGCCCGGGTGCCCGGCCCCGCCGGCGAAGGCGGACAGTGTGTGCCACCACCCGCGGCAATGATCCGGCGTGATGCCGGGGATGACCGGTGGATCGGTGGACAAATCGGCCGATGGATAGAACAGCCAGCCCTTGACGAGCGCCTGGGCCGACGTCACGGGCCGCGGCAGCACCGCCTGCGCGGCCGGGTGGAAAGCCAGCTCGAGCTGCTGCTCGAAGATCTTGCGCATCTTGCGGCCCAGCGTGTCGCCCAGGTTGGGCCCCACGAGCAGGTCGAAGTCGTCCGACCGGACAGTGCTGTCGAGAAGGTAGAACTTGGTGGCGAATTCGATATGGCGCAGGCCGCCATCCGGCTCGTCGAGCAGGAAGTCGAATTCGCCCACCGTTTCCTTGCCTACCTTGTGCGTGGCACGCACTTGCAGGCCATGCGCCACCAGGTGCCCATGCTGCGCGAAATAAAAGGCCATCAGCTTTTCCGCGTACAGGCCCAGGCGGGTGTAGAAGCGCCCGCCCAGCGCGGCATCGAGCGGGGCCGGGTCGGCCTCGAGTGCCGCCAGCCACGCGTCGACGTCCGGCGAGACCGGGCCGAGCGATGCGAGGCGGCCGTGCCAGTACGGCGCTTGCGCGTCGAGCAGGTCCGGGGCCTCGAGCAGCCACGCCAGCGCGCGCACATGCGGGCGCGTCAGGTGATGCCAGCGGTGCTCGAAGCGCGCCTGGCTGGAAAGCCCGTTCCCGTCGTCAGCGGCGGGCGGCATGGGCGGAACGCGCCAGGCACAGGTCGGACCATGCCCTGCCCTTGTCTTCCGGCTTCTTCAGCAGGTCGGCCGGGTGGAACGTGGCAACGACGGGCAGCTCGCCGCCCGGGTGCTCGAAGCGCAGCACCTTGCCGCGCTCGGCCATGCCGAGCAGGCCCTTCGCCGTGACGCCGCCGAGGGTCAGCGCCATGCCGGCCCCCGTCAGCGCCAGCTCGCGCTGCAGGTACGGGCGGCACGCCGCCAGTTCATCGGCGGCGGGGCGCCGCTCGGCACCGTCGTCCGCGACCGGGCGGCACTTGACCAGCGTGGTCAAATACGCGCCATGTCCCATGGGCAGGTCGACCGCCCGCAGCATGTTGTGCAGCAGCTGGCCCGGCTTGCCCGAGAAGGGCTGTTCCGCATCCTCGTCGGCCCGCGTGGGCGCAGTGCCCAGCACAAGCCAGCGCGCATTTTCGTCGCCGTTGCCAGGCACCGCCACGCGGCGCGTTTCGCAGAGCCGGCAGCGGGTGCAGCTGCGCACGGCGGCCTGCAGTTCGGGCCAGTCCATTGCCGCGATGTCCTCGTCGGTGGCAGCGGTGCGCCCGCCCCCACGCTGGACAGGCGCGGCCGGCACGGCATCGAACCAGGATGTGTCTTCACCCGCTTGCGGCGCATCGGCTTTTGCACGCGGGGGCGCCGGCTGCTTCAGCGTGGGCGCCTTCGGCGGCGGGGCCGGCGCGTCATCGAACCAGGCCATATCGTCGCCGGCTGCGGCCGGCGCCGGGGAAACGACGGGGGCCGGCGCCGGGGAAACGACGGGGGCCGGCGGCGGCCCGGCCGGCACGGCCGGGGGCATTGAAACCGGCGCAGGCCGTGCCGGCACCGGCACGGTAGCTTCCGCTTCGATGACAGGCGCCTCCTGCTCGAAGGCCATCGCGGACCCGGCGTCAGTCACGGCATGCACGCGGTCGCGCAACAGCCAGCGCGGCCCGACGCCCATCTCCCGCAGGAAGGCGCTGCTGCGCTGCGACAGGCTCATGGCACGCTCCGTCATAACGCGATCCGCATCACGATGGCATCCTCGCGCTTGCCGTCGGCCGCCGGGTAATAGCCCTTGCGGCGGCCGATCTCCGTGAAGCCGTAGCGCCGGTAGATGCCGAGCGCGCGCTCATTCGACGGACGCACTTCCAGCAGCATCGATTCCATGCCGAGTCCGCGCGCGCACGCCACGGACTGGTTCAGCAGGAAACGGCCCAGGCCCTTGCCCTGCCAGCGCGCGGCAACGGCCACGTTCAGCAGGTGCGCCTCGTCGACGACGGCCATCACGAGAAAATAGCCGAGCAGTTCGCGCAACGGGTCGCGCAGCACCCAGGCGTGGTAGCCGTGCTTGAGCGAGTCGGCAAAATTCGTGCGTGTCCACGGGTGCGGATACACGCTGTATTCGACCGCCACCACCTCGTCCAGGTCGGCCTGCCGCATCGGTTCATAGACCAGCCGCGCCAGGTCCCATGCGGGATTGAGCGTCATGGCGCGACCCCGGAGGCAGGATCGGAAACGGCAGCGGATACGGCGCCGGCAGGGTCCGCCGGAATCCCCGCCGCTTTTTCCTGCGCTTTTTCATGATTGATCACCGCCCGTTCCGCCTTCGTGTACGCGACCTTGTTGCGCAGGTACAGCGGCTGCGCGTCGGCCGCGGCCACGCCCTGCCCGGCCGTAAATGCCACGGCGCCGAGGCGGGCGACCTGCTCCGCATGGGGCAGCACGGCCGTATCGGCGCCGGCAACGAATGCCTTGCCGGCAAAGGCTTCCGCATATGCCGTCAGCCCGTTGCCGCAGGCGAGCGGCTCGCCCTGCGGGTGCACATCCTGCGGCGCCGACAGCGCGGCCGGCAGCACGGGCACGGGCACCTCGCCTGTAAACCGGTACTGCGCCCAGTACACCTCGTTCATCCGCGCATCGAGCACGGCCAGCACCTCCGCGGCGCCATGCCGCTCGCGGCAGGCCAGCGCCATCGCGTCGAGCGTGACGACCGGCACCAGCGGCAGGCCGGCACCGAAACCAAGGCCCTGGGCAATGCCGCAGGCCGTGCGCACGCCGGTAAACGAGCCGGGCCCGGCACCATAGGCGATCGCGTCGCAATCGGTCAGCGCGATGCCCGCTTCGGCCAGCAGTTCCTGCACCATCGGCAGCAACGCGGCCGAGTGCGTGCGCACGCCGTCGGAGCTGCGCGATGTCAGGCGCGCGCCGTGCAGCAGCGCGCAGGAAGCCAGTTCGGAGGATGTTTCAAGAGCGAGGATGGTAGGGGAAGACTTGGACATAGGCCGTATTTTACCTTGCGCGGCGGCGCCGGCCCAGCCATCGGTGGGCGCCGTGGCGCAGGCATCGGTAGCGCGGCGGCGCGACGGACGACGCTGTACAATGCCGAAATGCACAGCACAACCCTACACGCCGACAACCGCGCCGAAGTGGCCGCCGCGCTGGCGCAGGACCACCTGGTCGTGGCCTGCCTGTGCGCCGCCTGGTGCGGCACCTGCTCCAGCTACCGCACCGCGTTCGAAGAACTGGCGGCGCGCCACCCGGAAAAGTATTTTCTCTGGGTCGACATCGAAGACCATGCCGACCTGGTGGGCGACCTGGACGTGGAAAACTTCCCCACGCTGCTGATCCAGCGCCATGAAACGGTGGCGTTCTTCGGCACCATGCTGCCCGACCCGAACGTGGCCAGCCGCCTGATCGACACCATTGCCGCCACCGGCGACGATGAGCTGGACCGCCAGGCCGGCAGCACCGCCGAGCGCCGGCAATGGCAGCAGGCGTGCAATCTGCGCCAGCTGATGGGCACCGCCTGACCGGCGCGGCCTGGGCCAGCACGACCTGCGTCAGCGCGGCCCGGGGCCGTCCGCCACTTTCTTCACATACACGTCGGACGCCGACAATTGCTCGCCGCCGGCAGTGCGCAGCGCCAGGTCGCCGGCCGCTTCGCCCGTGTCCCGCCGCACCAGCACCGAATGCGCCTCGCCTGCCGCGAACAGGTGGCGTTCGCCCCAGCGGCGCAGCGCGACGATGACGGGGAACAGGTCGTCCCCCTTCGGCGTCAGCACGTATTCCTGGTAGGCGGATCCATCGGACGCCGGCTGGCTGGCGAGAATCCCCGCATCGACCAGCATGCGCAGCCGGTCGGCCAGGATATTGCGCGCCACGCCGAGGTTGCGCTGGAAATCGCCAAACCGCCGCACCCCGTCGAACGCATCGCGCACGATCAGCAGCGCCCACCGGTCGCCAACGAGGTCCACGCCCCGCGCCACGGGACATGGCTGCGCCGCGCTGTTTTTCTTTCCTGCCATGCCATCTCCTCACAAGTGGTTGCATTTTAAAACTACAAAGCTTACGCTACAAGTAGTTTTGATTTGCAACCACTTGGAGCCCGCCATGCATTTTTCCACCACCCGTCTCGCCTTGCTCGCCGCATCGGCGGCCCTGTGCGTCGCCAACGTCTATTACGCCCAGCCGCTGCTCGACCTGATCGGCGCCGACCTGGCGCTGGACCGCGCGATGGCGGGCGGCATCGTTACGGCGACACAGCTGGGCAGCGTGCTGGCGCTGCTGTTCGTGGTACCGCTGGGAGACCGCTTCGACCGGAAACGCCTGCTGCTGGTGCAGCTCGCCGCGCTGGCGTTCGCGCTGGCCGGCGTGGCGACAGCCGGACAGGTCATGCCGCTGCTGGGCGCGATGGCGCTGGCCGGCTTGCTGGGAACGGCGATGACGCAGGGCCTGATTGCCTGCGTGGCCGCCGCCGCCGATGACGGCCAGCGCGGCCATGTCGTCGGCGTCGTGCAGGGTGGCGTGGTGCTCGGCCTGCTGGGCGCACGCGTGGTGGCAGGCGGCATCGCCGACCTCGCGGGCTGGCGCGCCGTCTATGCGGTGTCCGCCGCATCGACCGTGCTGCTGGCAGCACTGCTGTGGCGCGCACTGCCCACTGTGCCCCCGCCAGCGCGGCCGCTACCGTACCGCGAGCTGATCGGCTCCATGGTGACGCTGCTGCGCACCGACCGGGTCCTGCGCGTGCGCGGCGTCATCGCGCTGCTGATATTCGCGGCCTTCAATATCTTCTGGAGCGCCATGGCGCTGGAACTTGCCGGGCCACCGCATGCCTTGCCGCACACGGCGATCGGCGCGTTCGGCCTGGTGGGACTGATCGGCGCACTTGGCGCGATGCGTGCGGGCCGCCTGGTGGACAGCGGCCGCGGCGAATGGACGACCGGCGTCGCCCTCGTGCTGCTGTGCGCGGCGTGGCTGCCGCTGGCCTTCACGCCGGCGTCGCTCGTGGCATTGGGGATCGGCATCGTCGCCCTGGACCTGGCCGTGCAGGCGCTGCATGTGACGAACCAGGGCCTGATCCTGCGCAGCGGCGCGGCCCCTGGCCGCCTGGTCGGCAGCTATATGCTGTTCTACGCGGTGGGCAGCGGCGCCGGTGCGCTGGCCGCCACGGCCGCGCATGCGGCGGGTGGATGGCATCTGGTCTGCCTGCTGGGCGCCGCCGTCAGCATGGCGGCGCTGGCCTGCTGGCTGGCCAGCTGGCGGGCGGCCCGGCGCGCCGCCGCACGCGCCCATGCCGTCTGTCGCTCCCCGGCCTGAGCGCCCTTTGCGGACGGTCACGCCAGCCGCAGCGGCAGGCTGCGCAGGCGCTGCCCCGTCAGCCTGAACACGGCGTTGGCCACGGCCGGCGCCACCGGCGGCACGCCCGGTTCGCCCACGCCCTCGGGCGGCTCGGTGGACAGCACGATCACCGTTTCCACGACCGGCACCTGGCCCATGCGCAGCACGGGGTAGTCGCCGAAGTTCGACTGCTGTACCGCCCCGCCTTCGATCGTGATCGCGCCGCCAAGGGCAGCGCTCAAGCCGAACGCGACGGCCGACTCCATCTGCTGCGCGATGTGCCCCGGGTTGACGGCCAGCCCGCAATCGACCGCACACACCACCCGGTGCACGCGGATAGCGCCATCCCGCACCGACACCTCGGCGACCTGCGCCACGATCGTGCCAAAGCTCTGGTGCAGTGCCACGCCGTGCGCGCGGCCGGCAGGCGGCGTGCCGGCCGCGCGCACGGCCATCGCCAGCACCGCCGCGTGGCGCGGGTAGGCAAGCAGCATCGCGGCGCGGAAGGCCACCGGGTCCTTGCCGGCCGCGTGCGCCATCTCGTCGATGAAGCTTTCCTTGAAAAACGCGTTGTACGAATGACCGACGGAGCGCCAGTTCCCCAGCGGCACCGCGCTGTCCACCGCCGCGTGGGCGATGCGCTGGTGGGGGATTTCGTACTGCATGTCGTAGGCGCCTTCGATGGTGGTCCGGTCCGGTCCCGCCGCCGGCACGCCCAGGTTGCGCAGCGTGAACTGGCCGGTCAGCGCGCCGCCGGCGCCGGTGAATTCCCAGCTCTTGATCGTGCCCGCGGCATCGAGCATGGCGGCCAGCCGCGCGACCGCCGCCGGGCGATAGACGTCATGGCGGATATCCTGCTCGCGCGTCCAGATCACCTGCACCGGCAGGCCATGGCATTCGCGCGCGACGGCCACCGCCTGCGCCACCATGTCGCCCTCGAGGCGCCGGCCAAAGCCGCCGCCCAGCAGGTATTCATGCAGCTCCACCTGCTCGCGCGCCACGCCACCGACGCTGGCCGCGATGCCGATCACGATCGACGGCGCCTGCGTCGACAGCCACAGGCGCACCTTGCCATCGGCCACCTGGGCGGTACAGTTCACGGGCTCCATCGCCGCGTGCGCCAGGAACGGCACGCTGTATTCGGCGCGGATCACGTGGCCGGGCACCTCCCCGCTGTCGTGTGCGCGTGCCGCGTCGACGTCGCCCCGGCTGAAGTATTCGTGGTGCCCTTCGCCGTCCAGCGCGCCGCGCAGGGCACCGAGGATGGCTTCGCCCGACAGGTCCGCGTGCGGGCCGGGATGCCAGCGCACCGCCAGCGCCTCGGCGGCCACTTTCGCCTGCCAGAACGTTTTCGCCACGACGGCCACGCCGGCCTGTGCGCCCGTCTGCCCACCGAACGCGCCATTGGCCGCGTTGCTGATATCGATCACGCTGAGCACGCCAGGCATGTCCAGCACGCCTGCGGGATTGATGCCGGCGAGCGTGCCGCCGAGCGTCGGCGCCATCCGCAGCGCGGCATACACCATGCCCGGCGGGCGCGCGTCGATACCGAACCGTGCCGCGCCATCGACCTTGGCGCGCCCCTCCCGGCGCGGCACGTCGCGGCCGATCAGCCGGAATGCCCGCGGCTCCTTCAGCACCACGTCGCCCGGCGATTCAAGGGCGGCGGCCGCGGCAAAGCTGCCGTAGGTGGCACGGCGGCCGCTGGCGTCGTGAAACAGTTCGCCATTGTCCGTGCGGATGGTGGACGGTGCCATGCCCCATGCGCGCGCCGCGGCCGCCACCAGCATGCCGCGCGCGGCGGCGCCCGCTTCACGCATCGGCAGCCATGCATCCTTCACCGATGAGGAACCGCCGGTCAGGCTGATGCCCAGCTCGCGCGCCACCTTGGCCAGCGTCCAGCGCGCGAATGCCTGCGCGGTGCCGGTATCGTCCGGATGAAACGGCAGCGCGTCGCGCAGGGCGGCGAGATTGGCATAGATCTTGTCGGGTGGCGCGGCGGCAATGGCCACGCGTGCCAGCGGCATGTCCAGTTCCTCCGCCACCAGCATCGGCAGCGCCGTGTGGATGCCCTGGCCCATCTCGGCGCGCGGCACGACGACCGTCACGGTATTGTCGGGTGCCAGCACGACCCAGCCGTTCAGGGCCACGGCGTCACCGCCGAACCGCAACGGTTCCGTCGCGTGCAGGCGCTGCCGCGGCGGCAGCGCGCCCCAGCCCACCACGAGCGCACCGGCCGTGGCGGCGCCGGCCAGCAGGAAGCGGCGCCGCGTCCACTGCGCCATCGTCACGGCAGCCAGCGGCGCAGCAGGTCGTCCGGCATGACCGGGCGGCTGTAAAAATACCCCTGGGCCAGATTACAGCCATGGCGCAGCAGGAAGGCGGCCTGTTCGTCCGTTTCCACGCCTTCGGCGATCACCGACAGGTTCATGCTCTTGCCGAGCTGGATGATGGCGATCGCGATTGCCTCGTCGTTGGCATCCTCGTCGATGTCCTTGATGAACGAGCGGTCGATCTTCAACGTCTGCACGGGCATCTGCTTCAGGTAGGCCAGCGACGAATAACCGGTGCCGAAATCGTCGATCGCCAGGCTGACGCCAAGCGCATGCAGGCCGTTGATGTACTGCAGCGCATCGCCCGTGTTCATGATCAGCGATTCCGTCACTTCCAGCTGCAGCCGGCCCGGTTCCAGCCCCGTGGCGCGCAGGATATCGTCCACCGTGCGCACGATCGAGCCCCGCTCGAACTGGCGCACGGACAGGTTGACGGCAATCTTCGGCACGGCCAGGCCCGCCTCCTGCCAGCGCACCATCTGCCGGCAAGCCTCGGCCAGCACCCACTCGCCCAGCTGGATGATGAACCCCGTGTCCTCGGCCAGCGGGATGAACTTCACGGGTGGCACGAGACCCAGTTCCGGGTGGTTCCAGCGCACCAGGGCTTCCACGCCGACCAGGCGGCCGGTGTCGATTTCCACCTGCGGCTGGTAGTTCAGGAACATCTCGTCCTTCTCGATCGAACGGCGCAGCCACGCTTCCAGCCGCAGGCGCTCCACGCCCTCGCCCGTCATCGACAGCGCATAGAAGCGATAGCCGTTGCGTCCGCGTGCCTTGGCCTGGTACATGGCCACGTCGGCATTGCGGAGCAATACGTTCAGGTCCGTGCCATCGTGCGGGTACAGGCTGACGCCGATGCTGCACGTGACGAACAGTTCGTGGCCCGCGACGATGAATGGCTGCTCGAACATCGCCACCAGCTTTTCGGCCACCAGCGTGGCCGAGTATTCGCTGCCCAGCCCCTCGAGCAGCACCACGAATTCGTCGCCACCCAGCCGGGCCAGCGTATCGGCATCGCGCAGCCGTGTGCGCAGGGCCTCGGACACCTGCTTGAGCAGCTGGTCGCCGATGTGGTGGCCCAGCGTATCGTTGACGTTCTTGAACCGGTCCAGGTCGATGAACAGCAGCGCCAGTTGCTCCTGCGAGCGCTGCGCGCGGTCAAGCGCGTGCTGCAGGCGGTCGTTGAACAGCAGGCGGTTGGGCAGGCCGGTCAGCGAATCGTGGTGTGCCAGGTGGTCGAGCTTGCGCTCGTGCTCCTTGACCAGCGTGATGTCGCTGAAGACGCCCGCGTAGTGCGTGATGTAGCCCTGCGAATCGCGCACCGCGGTCATGGTCAGCGCCTGCAGGAACTGCTCGCCGTTCTTGCGCAGCGCCCATAGCTCGCCATGCCAGTAGCCGGTGGTGACCAGTTCCGTCCACAAGTGCTGGTGGAATGCCGCGTCGTGGCGTTCCGAACGGGTGAGGCTGATGTCGCGGCCCAGCGCTTCCGCCTCCGCGTAACCGGTAATCTGCGTGAAGGCGGGATTGACGGCCGCGATGCGGCCTTCGCGGTCCACGACCACCACGCCGTCGGCGATGTGCTCGAGCACGGTGGCGGACAGCCTTGCCTTGTCTTCCGCTTCCTTGCGCGCCGTGATGTCGGCATACACCCAGATGCTGCCGTCGTTCGGGCGGTGCTGGTCGATCGCGCAGCCGCTGACCATGCACCAGAACAGCGTGCCGTCGCGCCGCCGGTAGCGACGCTCCTCGTTGAAATAGTCGCCCTGCCCCAGCGTGGGATATTGCCGCACGCCGGCCGCCTCGAAATCGAACGACGTGGGGAACACGATGGCCGTCGACTTGCCCACCATGTCGCCCGGCTCGTAGCCGAACAGTTCCTCGCAGCGGCGGTTCACCGACATGATGGTGCGGTGGCGTACGAACATCACGCCAAACACCACATTGTCCAGGATCGCGCCCTGCTCGGCCAGCAGCGCTTCGATGCGCATCTCGTTGTGCTTGCGCTCACTGATATCGGAGAGGATGCCGTCCACCCACGGCTCCCCGCCACCCGGCGGCACCTGCGGCTGACCCGTTTCCAGCACCCAGCGCTCGGTGCCGCTGGCATCGACGATACGGTATTCGGCCTCGTACGCGTGGCCCTCCTCGACCGCGCTCTTCAGGGTGCGGCGCTGCGCGCGGCGGTCCTCCGGCGTGATCAGGTTGACCCACGAATGCGTGGTGCCACGCATCAGCTGGGCAGCCGTGTAGCCGGAGATTTCCTCGATGGCGTCGCTGACGAATTCGATCGGCCCGTCCGGCCGGTAGCGAAACACGGCACCGGGCACCTGCGAGACGATCGTGCGGAAGCGCTCCTCGCGCTGGCGCACATCCTCGAAGAGCCGGCGCAGCGCTTCGCGCGTCTGTTCGAGCTGGCCGCCCAGCCGGCCGAGCTCGTCATTGCCGCGCACGTCGATGGGGGTATCGAAGTCGCCTTGCGCCAACCGGTCGGAAACACGCATCAGGTGGCGCAGCGGGCCGATCACGCGCTTGTCCAGGAACAGCACGATCAGCAGCAGCGAGACGGTCAGCTGGGCGGCCAGCACGAAGATGAAGGAACGGCGCTTCTCATGCAGTTCCTGCTGGCTGCGGGCATCGTCCATCTCCACCATCACGTGGCCGATCCGCTCGCCACGCACCGTCACGTCGCGCTCGGCCCGGAGCACGTTGCCGAGCCGGCGCGCCGGCGATTTCTCGTGGATGAACCCGGTGTCGGCCTGGCTGGTGACCCGCACCTGCACGACCGCCGGATCGCGCATCACCGACTGCACCAGCAGCTGGGCCGAATCGGCATGCATGTTCCACAGGGATTCCTGCAGGCCGAGCGCCAGGATGTCGGCGTTGCGCTGCAAGGTTTCGTTCAGTGCGGTGCGGGCCGATTGCTGCTCGCGCACGCCCACCAGCAGATAGCTGCCGACGATCGCAGGCACGATCAGGCCGCCCAGCACGACGAGCAGCAGGGAACCGACGATCGACTGGCCGTACAGCGCACCCAGCCGGGCACGCAGGCCGCGGGTCGGCGGCTCCCTCATGCGGAAACGGCGGGCTGGAAATTCAAGAGCATCTTGAGCAGCGCAGTATTATCGTAGCGCAATTATGCACGCAAAGCGGCAAGCTAGCCATGCATGCCGTGCGGAACTGTAGCGCCCCGTCGTGCAGGCGTCGCTGTCTGCGCAAACTTGCTATGATGCCCACTCTTTGACAGGAGTTCCCATGAGTTTTTCGATGTATTCCGCTTCGGTACCCGTGTTCCAGCAGATCCTGAACAGCCTGCTCGAGATTCTCGACAAGGCTGAAAAGCATGTCGAGACCACCCGGATCGACCCGAACGCCCTGCTGCAATACCGGCTGTTCCCGGACATGCTGCCTTTCACGCGCCAGATCCAGATCGCCGCCGACTTCGCCAAGGGCGCCGGCGCCCGGCTGGCCGGCCAGGAAGTGCCGTCCTATGAAGACACGGAAAAAACCTTCGCCGACCTGAAACTGCGCATCAAGAAGACGCTGACCTTCCTGGACAGCCTGCCGCGCCACGATATCGAACTCAGCGCCGAACGCGCGATCACCACCGGCAGCGGCGAGAAGACACGGCACTTCACGGGCCAGGCTTACCTGCTGCACTACGCCCTGCCGCATTTCTTCTTCCACGCCACCACCGCCTACGACATCCTCCGGCACAATGGCCTCGAGATCGGCAAGAAGGATTTCATCGGTACGATTCCGCAATAAGCACGACAAAAAACCGGTGACAGGCACTAATGCCGTTCAGATAAGCCAAACCCAGAGGCAGATTCCGGGGTCAGACCCGCCGGGTCTGACCCCAGCCCTTCGCTTTAGGGGTGTCTGCTTGTCGGCCAAGCACTAATTGAACAGCATTAGTGACGGGCACCGGTTTTCGCTGCCGGATTTTAGCCAGAGGTCAGCCGTTGCGGCGCGGATAACCCTGGGCCAGGATGCGTTCCCAGACCTTTTCCTTTTCGTCGGCCGACATCGACACCCAATGCGCAACTTCGATATAAGTGCGGCCGCACCCGCGGCACACATCATCGAACGTGGTCGAGCAGACGGCCACGCACGGCGTATCCGGGCGTTCGGGCAGCTTCTCGTCGCTCATTGCTTTGCCTGCGGGAACAGCTCGTTCCAGCCTTCGTGGCCGAGGTTTTCCATTGTTTCGATGTTTTTCTCGAAAATGGCTTCAGCTTCGGGGAAGGCTTCGACGGCGCGCTCGACGCTCTCCTCGCGCAGCAGGTGCAGCGTGGGATAGGGGGAGCGGTTCGTGTAGTTGCCGATATCGTCCCTGCCGGTATCGGCGAACTGGTAATCCGGATGGAAACTGGCGACCTGCAGCTCGCCGTCGAGCCCCATGTCCTCGAGCGCAGCGTCGGCCACGTCGAGGAACTCGTTGTACTCCTCGAAGTCATTCAATACGCGAGGGTGGATGATCATGGTCGTATCGACCTGTTCGGCCGGCGTGTCGGACAGGTATTGCAGCTCGTTCATCAGCATTTCAAGCAGCTCTTCCGGCGTGGTGGCATCCGACACAACGTACCGGATCTGCTTCTTGACGTGGACGGCCTTGGCGAACGGGCACAGGTTCAGGCCGATCACGGCCTTTTCCAGCCATTGTTCGGTCGCCGCGATCGCCCGCGCATGGTCCACGGCGCCATCGCTTCCGCTCTTGCTTACACTATTGTTCATGTTCAACTTCCTGGTTCTGAAATGCTGGTCCGTCATTCTACGCATCGAATGGCATTTTCGCTATTTCCTGCCATTTTGACCCGATTTCCATGGATCTCGCATGTAATTATCTTGATTCCACAGCTCAAGTTTTTTGTAACCGAGCCGACATATTGCTTGACGGCGGCGCAGCAACATCCTTAAACTCAGCCTTTGAATTGGTAGTCCGTCCCCGCGCCAGGCTTGCCCTGGTTAACCTGACGACAACACAATGGAGCACTATGCGAATTAAGTACATCTCCCTGCTGGCGGCACTCGCCGCGGCACCGGCGATCAGCCTGGCGGTAGAGTCCGCCGTGGCGACGGACCGAGTTTCCCTCCCGCTGATCCCGCTGTCCTCCGCCATCAAGGCACCTGCACCCAATCTCGCCACGCCCCCTGCATACGCCACCAAGACCTCCGCCGAAGATCCTTTCCGTGAAACGGACGTGTGGAACCGCATCCGCACCGGCTTTTCGATCCCCGACCTGAACAACCCGCTCGTGACGAAGCATGCCAACTGGTATGCCGACCGTCCCGACCACATGGCCCGCACGTCGGCCCGCGCTTCGCTGTACCTGTTCCATGTGGTGACGGAACTGGAAAAGCGCAACATGCCGACCGAACTGGCGCTGCTGCCTTTCATCGAATCGGCATTCAATCCGGTGGCCGTATCGAGCGCCAACGCCGGCGGCATGTGGCAGTTCATGCCCGGCACCGGCCGCGATTTCAACCTGAAGCAGAACGCCTTCAAGGATGACCGCCGCTCCGTGCTCGCGTCCACCGATGCCGCCCTGACTTACCTGCAAAAGCTGTATGACATGTTCGGCGACTGGCAACTGGCGCTGGCGGCGTACAACTGGGGTGAAGGTTCGGTGCAGAAGGCCATCGCGAAAAACCGCGCCGCCGGCAAGCCGACCGATTTCGACAGCCTGGCGCACCTGATGCCGGCCGAAACCCGCAATTACGTGCCGAAGCTGCAGGCGGTGAAGAACATCGTCGCCAACCCGTCCCGCTTCGGCCTGTCGCTGCCGCTGATCCGCAACGAACCCTATTTCACGACCGTCGACAAGACCAGCGACATCGACCTGGCGATTGCCGCCCAATTGGCCGAGCTGTCGGTGGACGAATTCAAGGCACTGAACCCGCAGTTCAAGCGCCCCGTCATTACCGGCGGCGAGCAGACCCAGATCCTGCTGCCTAAGGAAAACGCGGAAAAATTCCACCTGAACCTGGCGCAGTGGGGCCAGGCGCTGTCCACCTGGACCACGCACCGTGTCAGCAGCGCACGCGAAAGCATCGCCTCGCTGGCATCGAAGTTCCGCACCACCCCGGATGTGATCCGCAAGGCCAACAACCTGCCGTCGCGCGGCGTGCTGACGGCCGGTTCGACGATCCTGGTGCCGAAGATCTCCACCAGCACCCATATCGACATCCCCGTCGACATCGCCGACAACGCGACCGTCAACGTGGCCGACGAACCGGTGGCCAAGCGCAGCAACTATCGCAAGGCCAAGGCGTCGAACAGCAAGTCGAAATCGCCGATCAAGCTGGTCAAGGCGCGCGTCTCGCGCGACCAGGCGAGCAAGAAACGCAGGAACTGACCGGCCGGCCGATCGGCCAGCGGATCACATCTCCAGCACATCGAGGCTGCGCGGCCAATGGCCCCGCAGCCTTTGTCATTCCTGGCCGGATCATGTCCGTCATGCGCGCGGCCACCCGGCCCCGCAGGAATCGGCCAAACTTGCAGCCGCCGCCCCCAAGCCATACAATCTCGATCCTGCGGTAATGCGTACCCGTCATCGATTGGTCCGTCACCAACTAGAACAACAACTCATGCTTGCGCCAATGCGCGCAACAGGCAATTGGAGTAATCATGGCTTTCTTGCAAGGCAAAAAAATCCTCATCACCGGCCTGCTGTCCAACCGCTCGATCGCCTATGGCATCGCGCAGGCCTGCCACCGCGAAGGCGCCGAACTGGCCTTTACCTACGTTGGCGACCGCTTCAAGGACCGCATCACCGACTTCGCCGCCGAGTTCGGCAGCAAGCTGGTGTTCGATTGCGACGTGGCCAGCGATGAGCAGATCGAAGCGCTGTTCCGCGACCTGGGCCAGACCTGGGACAGCCTCGACGGGTTCGTGCACGCGATCGGCTTCGCGCCGCGCGAAGCGATTGCCGGTGAATTCCTCGATGGTTTCTCGCGTGAGAACTTCCGCGTGGCGCATGACATCTCGGCCTACAGCTTCCCGGCCATGGTGAAGGCCGCGCTGCCGATGCTGAAGGAAGGCTCGTCGGTGCTGACGCTGTCGTACCTGGGTGCCATGCGCGCGATTCCCTACTACAACACGATGGGCCTGGCCAAGGCCTCGCTGGAGGCATCGGTGCGCTACCTGGCCGAGAACCTGGGCCAGAAAGGCATCCGCTCGAACGGCATCTCGGCCGGCCCGATCAAGACGCTGGCCGCCTCGGGCATCAAGGATTTCTCGAAACTGCTGGGCTTTGCCGCCAGCCACGCGCCACTGCGCCGCAACGTGACGATCGAGGAAGTGGGCAACACGGCCGCATTCCTGCTGTCGCCGCTGTCCTCCGGCATCACCGGTGACATCATCTACGTCGACGGCGGCTTCTCGCATGTGATGGGCCTGAACGCCAGCGATTATCAATAATTGCAGTCGATCGTCCCGACGGCGCTCCCGCAACGCGGGCGCCGGCATCCGCGCCCGGCCTGCACGGTTTAGAAAACCGTGCAGGAATGAATCAAATCGGGTATGATGTCCTTTGTGCGTTGCAACAGACGGCGCACAAAGAAGAAGAATATAAGATTTATTCAGCTATTTAATCAGCTTCGCAAGCCTTCGCGCATCCCGGTTTCTTTGCTCGCGCTGTGTTCGATACAGCCAATGCTTATGTCCGGATGGCGCTTATAAAAAGCCCCCCGCCCCAGTGTGTCGCCGCAAATCATCGCTGCATGACACCGTCCCGGCGCAAAGCTTTTGTGCCGAAATTTCTATTCATGTTGTATAGAGTCATTTCGTTCGGTTGGCGTAGCTATGTTGCGTTCTGCAGGAACGCGCAATTTTACGAAAGATATACATGAGTTTTGAAGCACTAGGTCTCCACGCATCCATCCTGAAAGCCCTGACCGATTCCGGCTACACCACGCCGACGCCAGTCCAGGAGCAAGCTTTGCCTGCCGCAATGGCCGGGAAGGATCTGCTGGTTTCCTCGCAAACGGGCTCCGGCAAGACCGCGGCCTTCATGCTGCCGTCGCTGCATCGCCTGGCCGAACTGTCGCCAGCGGAGTCGGCCGGCCGCACGCCGAACCAGGAAAAGCAAGCCGCCCAGGCACGCGGCGAGCGCCCGCGTTTCAAGGCAGCCCAGCCGAAGATGCTGGTACTGACCCCGACCCGCGAACTGGCTTTGCAGGTCACCACGAACACCGATAAATATGCCGTCAACCTGCGTCGCCTGAAAGCCGTGGCGATCCTGGGCGGCATGCCTTATCCGAAACAGATGCAACTGCTGTCGCGCAATCCTGAGATCATCGTGGCCACGCCGGGCCGCCTGATTGACCACATGGAATCGGGCAAGATCGACTTCTCCCAGCTGGAAATCCTGGTGCTGGACGAAGCCGACCGCATGCTGGACATGGGCTTCATCGACGACATCGAAAAGATCGTCGCCGCCACGCCGGCAACGCGCCAGACGATGCTGTTCTCGGCCACGCTGGAAGGCACCGTCGGCAACATGGCGCGCCGCATCACGAAGGATCCGATGACGATCCAGATCATGCAGGCCGCCAACAAGCACGAAAACATCACGCAACGCGTGCACTTCGTGGACGACCTGTCGCACAAGAACCGCCTGCTCGATCACCTGCTGCGCGATGAATCGCTGGACCAGGCCGTGGTGTTCACGGCCACCAAGCGCGATGCCGACACGATCGCCGACCGCCTGAACATCGCCGGTTTCTCGGCCGCCGCACTGCATGGCGACATGCACCAGGGCGCCCGCAACCGCACGCTGGACAGCATGCGTCGCGGTACCGTCAAGGTGCTGGTGGCAACCGACGTGGCCGCGCGCGGCATCGACGTGCCGACGATCACGCACGTGTTCAACTACGACCTGCCGAAGTTCGCCGAAGACTATGTGCACCGTATCGGCCGCACGGGCCGCGCCGGTCGCAACGGCCTGGCGATCTCGCTGGTGAACCACTCTGAAAACATGAACGTGCGCCGCATCGAACGCTTCACCAAGCAATCGATCCCGGTCAACGTGGTCGAAGGTCTCGAGCCGAAGAAATCGGCGGCGCCACGCTCCGCCGCTCGTCCGGGCTGGAAGCCGGGCGAAGGCCGCAAGCCGGGCCAGCGCACCTTCACCCCGCGCGATGGCGCACCGCGTGACGGTGGTTTTGCCCGCGACAGCAGCCACTACCGTAGCGAAGGCACCCCGTTCCGCGCCGAAGGCCGTCCGGAAGGCGGCTTCCGCAAGGAAGGCGCACCGCGTCCTGAAGGCGGCTTCCGCCGTGAAGGCGCGCCGGCCCGCAAGGAAGGCGGCGGTTTCCGTCGCGACAGCGCACCGCGTTCCGACGCACCGCGCCGTCCGTGGGGCGAGCGCTGATCGCCAGCGTAGCGTGCAATAAATAAAAGCCGCCGGGTTCGCCCGGCGGCTTTTTTCATGGGGCTGTCGTACGCCAGCGCGTCCTGCCGAGCGCACATGTACGCTGCCGTACAGAACGACGACCAGTGCGGCGTCACACTGGGGTCATGAAAAAATTACTGCTTACCCTGCTCGTCGCTGCGCCGCTGGCGCATGCGCAAACCACGCCGGCCAGCAAGCCGGCACCGCCCGCACAACCGGCCCAGGCCGCGCAACCGGGCCAGGTGCCTGCGCCCCAGGCCCCGATCACCCCGGATGCCGTGCCAGCCGACCTGCGCGCCCAGGTCCTGCTCGACCGTGCCCACTTCTCGCCCGGCGAGATCGACGGCAAGGTGGGCAGCAATATGCGCCAAGCGATCGCCGGCTTCCAGAAGGCACGGGGCCTGCAAGTGACCGGCACGATGGACCAGGCCACCTGGAATGCGCTGGAAGACCGCCAGCCCATCCTTGGCTCCTACACGATCACCGATGTCGACGTGCAAGGCCCGTACGGCCCCGTGCCGGAATCGATGGGCGACAAGGCAAAGCTGGCGTCGCTGCATTACGAAACCATCGAGGAGGCATTGGGCGAACGCTTCCACGCCAGCCCGGAACTGCTCAAGCAGATGAACCCCGGCAAGAATTTCATGCGGGCGGGTGAAACGATCCTGGTACCGAACACGGGTGCGACAGGGCCGCTGCCGGCGGCCGCGAAACTCGTCGTCGACGACTCGGACCGCACGCTGTCGCTGCTGGACGAAAGCGGCAAGGTCATTGCCCAGTTCCCTGCCAGCACGGGCAGCGAACACGATCCGCTGCCGGTCGGCACGTGGAAGATCAACGGCGTGGGCCGCAATCCCGACTACCGCTACAACCCGAAACTGTTCTGGGATGCCAAGCCCGGCGAGGGCAAGGCCATGATCAAGCCCGGCCCGAACAACCCGGTGGGTGTGGTGTGGATCGACCTGTCGAAGGAACACTACGGCATTCACGGCACGCCCGTGCCGTCCAAGATCGGCAAGACGGAGTCGCACGGCTGCATCCGCCTGACGAACTGGGACGCCGCCAAGGTGGCCAATGTGGTCACGCCGGGCTTCGAGGTCATCCTGCAAGATTAAAACAGACGGAGGCGCATCATGAAATGGCTGCTGACATTGTTGCTGGGCGCCGTGCTGGGCGTGGTGGGAGCGGTGCTGTGGCTGGGGCGCGATGTGCCAGCGACCGTCCCTGCGGACACCGCCGTGACACCCGCGGCGACACCGGCCCCGGCACCTGCCACTCCGGCCCCCGCGCCTGCGCCTGCCCCGGCACCGGCAGCGGGCGTTCCCCTGCCCGCCAAGGACTTGCCGGAAGTACAGGCACCCGCACCGGTCAACCCTGCGGCCACCACGTTCGACCTCGACGTCAAGCCATCGACGGGCCCGTTGCTGCTGCCGGTCGCCGGCGTCAGTCCCCGTGAACTGGCGGACACGTTCAACCAGCCGCGCGGCACGGAGCGGCAGCACCAGGCGCTGGACATTCCGGCGCCAAAAGGCACGCCGGTGCTGGCGGTTGCCGACGGCAAGATCGCCAAGCTGTTCACGAGCAAACCGGGTGGCCTGACCGTCTACCAGTTCGATCCATCGGAAAAATACGCGTACTACTACGCTCACCTGGACAGCTATGCGCCAGAGCTGAAGGAAGGTAATACCATCCGGCGCGGCCAGATGATCGGCTACGTGGGCGTGACGGGCAACTCCGACCCGAATGCGCCGCATCTGCACTTTGCGATCTTTGAACTGGGTGCGGACAAGAAATGGTGGGAAGGCACGCCGGTGAATCCCTATCCTTACCTCGCCGGCACCGCCAAATAAACCAGGCAGGCGCACCGGTGCCAGGCACGTTCCCCACGAACGGGAACGTGCCTGGCACCGGTTCTTACGTCAGTAGCGGGTAGCGCTGTCCAGCGCCACCAGTGCTTACCAGTGTCTGACCCGCCCCGTATCCATGTGCACGAACTGCGAGTCGTGGTAATACCCGACCCCACCGGATTTCAACGCCAGTGCCGCCTTGTGCACGTGCTTCAAATCCTTGCCCGGAATGCGCAGGTCGATCGCCTTGCCTTCCAGGTGCATGCTGTGCCGGGCGACGCCGCCGCTGGCGGCAGCCAGCTTCGCATTGGTTTCCGGCGAGCGGTAGCCGGAAATGATGTGCACCACGTTATTGCTGCCGAATTGCGTGGCGACCTTATCCACCAGCAGCAACAATGCCGGGTCGATCGTGGCAATCGTATTGCTGCGGTGATCGCGCAACAGTTTGTTGATGTCCTGCAGCGCTTCAGGAATGAACTGCCCTTCCGCCCAGAACACGCTCTTGAGCGACTCGCCCGTGTGCGTGTTATGGAAGCGCAGGATGCGTTCATGCGGAGCGGCCACGGCCGCACGGGCCAGCGCGGGCATGCTCAATGCGGACGCGACGGCTACCGATTTCTTGAGGAATGATCTGCGTTGGTTCATCCCTGAATGATACTCCTGTTTGCCGCGGCTGGCTGCGCAGCGATTTCTATGGCGCGTTGCAACTTCTTAAAATATACTTGAGGACTCAAGTATATTTCAAGGATCGATTATGGATAACCATTCCGATAACGACCGCGGCGCCGCGGCCCTCGACTTCTGCCTGCGCCTTGCCAGGGCCCAGGCCACGGTCGTGCGCCGCCTGGACGCCGTGCTGGGCGGGCATCACGGCCTCTCGTTCAGCGACTTCATGCTGCTGCACCACCTGTCGAAAGCCCCTGGTGGGCGGCTGCGCCGCGTCGACCTGGCCGAACGCCAGGGGCTCACGGCATCCGGCGTGACCCGCACCCTGCTGCCGATGGAAAAAACGGGCCTAGTGGCCCGCATGGCGGACGAGCGCGACGCCCGCGTAGGTTTCGCGGCCATCACGCCGGCCGGCCACAACCTGCTCGACAACGCGCTGCTCACGGCCCGTGAAACCTGCGCCGAACTGCTCAGGCACGCCCCCCAGGAACAGCTCGACGCGCTGGCGGCGGTGCTCGGCAACATCCTCGGGCCCGGCGCGTGACATGCCGACGCCGCTTGGCGGTCCAGGCCGCCGCATACGATCACGGTCACACCGGTCGTTAGAATAGCGGCTCGTCGCTACTACGGAAAACACGATGGAAACCAAATGGCTCGAAGATTTCATCTCCCTGGTCGAGACCAGCAACTTCAGCCGCTCGGCGCAGTTGCGCCACGTGACGCAGCCGGCGTTCTCGCGCCGCATCCAGTCGCTGGAAAACTGGCTCGGCACCGACCTGATCGACCGCACCACGTTCCCCACGCGGCTCACGCCGGCCGGCCACGTGTTTTACGAGCAGGCGCTGGAGATGCTGGGCCAGATCAACGGCGTGCGCGAGCTGCTGCGCCACAAGCGCGTGGCCGCGCAGACGACGATCGACCTGGCCGTGCCGCACACGCTGTCGCTGACATTCGTGCCCAAGTGGATCACGAAGCTCGAGGATGATTTCGGCCCCATCCACAGCAGGCTGATGGCGCTGAACGTGCACGACGCCGTGCTGCAACTGGTCGAGGGCGGCTGCGACCTGCTGCTGTGCTACCACCATCCGCGCCAGCCGGTGCAGCTCGATCCGGGCCGCTATGACATGCTGGTGATGGGCCGCGAAGCGCTGCGCGCCTATGCGCGCAGCGACAAGGCCAGGCAGCCGCTATTCACGCTGCCCGGCCGCAAGGCGGCGCCGCTGCCCTTCCTGTCCTACACGACAAACGCCTACCTGGGCCGCATGGTCGACCTGATCCTCGCCGATGCGAAACCTGCCCTGCACCTGGACAAGCGCTACGAAACCGACATGGCCGAAGGCCTGAAGATGATGGCGCTGGAAGGCCGCGGCATTGCATTCCTCCCCGAATCGGCCGTCACGCGCGAAGTGAAGCAGAAGCTGCTGGCGCCCGCCGATGAGCGGGGCAGCTGGGAAATCGAGATGGAAATCCGCCTGTACCGCGAGCGCCCCTCCCCGGCCCGCCCGGGCAAGCCGCTCGTGGCCGAGTTGTGGGATTTCCTCGAAGAGCAGCTGCAGCCGGCCAGGGCGAAACGCCGCATGACCGTGTCGGAGCGCTGACGCCGCCGCGTGCCGGGATTCACGCAAATCACACGTTATGCATTTTTTGCATGGCCGGATGCGCAAGCGGCATTGGCCGGAAAATCGCCGTGCATCCTATGATTCATCTCGCTGGCAAGAGCCACTGCCCAATCACAAAACAAGCGAGAGACAGGAGTCATACCATGACGAATCCCATGCCGAACCACGCACTGCCTTCCTACCTCAATGCCGACGACCTCGGCCCATGGGGCCAGTACCTGCAACAGATCGACCGTGTCACGCCCCACCTGGGCGCCCTGTCCCGCTGGGTGGAAACGCTGAAGCGTCCGAAGCGCATCCTCACCGTCGACGTGCCCATCGAGCGCGACGACGGTTCCATCGCCCACTTCGAGGGCTATCGCGTGCAGCACAATATGTCGCGCGGCCCCGGCAAGGGCGGCGTGCGCTTCCACCAGGACGTGACCCTGTCCGAAGTGATGGCCCTTTCCGCATGGATGACGGTGAAGAACGCCGCCGTCAACGTGCCCTACGGCGGTGCCAAGGGCGGCATCCGCGTCGATCCGAAGCTGCTGTCGAAAGGCGAACTGCAGCGCCTGACCCGCCGCTACACGAGCGAGATCAGCCTGATCATCGGCCCGACCAAGGATATCCCGGCGCCGGACGTGAACACCAATGAGCAGGTCATGGCGTGGATGATGGATTCCTACGCGATGATCGAAGGGAACCTGTCGACCGGCGTAGTGACGGGCAAGCCCATCTCGCTGGGCGGCTCGCTGGGCCGCCGCGAAGCCACCGGCCGCGGCGTGTTCGTCGTGGGCCGCGAGGCGGCGCGCCAGCGCGGCGTGGCCATTGCCGGCGCCCGCGTCGCCGTGCAGGGCTTCGGCAACGTGGGCGGCGTGGCCGCCACGATGTTCGCCGAGGCTGGTGCGAAGATCGTCGCCGTGCAGGACCATGCCGGCACCATCGTCAGCGAGGGTGGCCTCGATGTGGCGCAACTGCACCGGCACGTGGCCGAGACCGGCAGCGTGAACGGGTTCCCCGGTGCCGATGCCTTCCTCGACCGCGACGCGTTCTGGGACGTGGCTTCGGACATCCTGATCCCGGCCGCGCTGGAACAGCAGATCACCGCGGCCAACGCGCCACGCATCCGCACGAAGATCATCCTGGAAGGCGCCAACGGCCCGACCACGCCCGAAGCCGATGACATCCTGAACGACAAGGACATCCTGATCGTGCCCGACGTGCTGGCCAATGCCGGTGGCGTGACGGTTTCCTACTTCGAGTGGGTGCAGGACTTCTCCAGCTTCTTCTGGAGCGAGGACGAGATCAACGCCCGCCTGACCCGCATCATGCAGGACGCCTTCAGCGCCGTGTGGGAAGTGGCGCAGGACAAGAAGGTGTCGCTGCGCACGGCCACCTTCATCCTGGCCTGCACGCGCGTGCTGCAAGCGCGCGAAGTGCGCGGCCTGTACCCGTAAAGAGTCCCGACCATTCCGCCGGAGAAGCGGAGGAGACATGAAGGCGCTGCCGCGAGGCAGCGCCTTTTTTTGCAGGGGGCCGGCGTTATTCGCCGCATTGTTTGGTGGCTCACAGACAACAAGTTACAAGCGCACGAGAATCGTCTGGTCCATATCAATGCCAAGGAGCAGCCATGCGCCCACCGATCGAATACGACCCGCGCTACGAAGTGCCCGAAGCCGATGAAGGCGACACGCAGGCCGAACTGCTCGACGTGCTGCACGCCATCGCGGACACGACCTTCAAGGACACCGGCCAGCCGCTGCGCAGCGTGCACGCCAAGAGCCATGGCCTGCTGCGCGCCGAACTGCGCGTGCTGCCGGACCTGCCCTCCGTGCTGGCACAGGGCTTGTTAGCCACGCCCGCCAGCTATCCTGTCGTGATGCGCCTGTCGACCACGCCCGGCGACGTGCTCGAGGACAGCGTCTCCACGCCGCGCGGCGTGGCCTTGAAGGTGATCGGCGCGCAGGGGCCGCGCCTGCCCGGCAGCGAAGACGATGCCACGCAGGATTTCGTGCTCGTCAACGGCACCACGTTCCTGAACGCGGGGCCAAAAGCCTTCCTTGGCGGTCTGAAGATGCTCGCCGCCACCACCGACAAGGCGCCCGCGCTCAAGAAGATGCTGTCGGCCGCGCTGCGGCAAGTCGAGCGGGCCATCGAGAAAGCCGGTACCGACAGCGCGGCCTTGAAGGGCATGGGCGGCCAACCCGCCACCCATCCGCTCGGCGACAGCTATTACAGCCAGGTACCGATCCTGTTCGGCCCGTACATGGCCAAGGTGGCGCTGGTGCCGACCGCCGTGGGCCTGACAACCCTGAAGGACGCGCCGGTCGACTATTCCGCCGATCCGGACGTGCTGCGCAAGGTCGTTTCCGACCACTTCGCCGTGCAAGGTGGCGAGTGGGACTTGCGCGTGCAGTTCTGCACGAACATCGAGGAAATGCCGATCGAGGATGCGTCATCCGAGTGGTCCGAGGAACTGAGTCCCTACGTGACCGTGGCACGCCTCATCGCGCCGCCGCAGATCGGCTGGAGCGAGGCGCTGTCGGCGGCGATCGACGAATGCATGAGCTTCTCGCCATGGCACGGTCTCGCCGCCCACCGGCCGCTGGGCGCCGTCAACCGCGTGCGCAAGGCCGCGTACGAGATGTCGTCGAAGCTGCGCGCCCGGCGGCGCGGCGCCCCCATCGTCGAACCCGTGTCGCTCGACGGGCTGCCGTTCGATCAGGCCGGCACTGGGCATGCCGCTGCTGCACTGCTGGACACCGAGCCGGTAGCACCACGCTGAGTTCGTGTCCTCGTGCCTGGCGGCACACCTGACGGCGCCGGTTCTCTGGTGTCGGACATTTTTTCCGGGCGCTGTTTCCGGAAAATGTGTCGGACACCGGTGTTCCCTGATGAGCAATGGCGTCTTTGCATCAAGGGAAAACCGGTGTCCGACCACTAGTGTCCGGACGTTTCTCATAGGAGAGCGAGCTGAATCTGCTCGCTTTTTTGTAGATCATCGTTGTCTGCTCCGCTAAGTAGTTGATTTAATGGGGAAGTTTCGAACATTGCCAGATTGAGAATCTGTAGAATTTCGTAGAGACTTTGGGGTAGTTGGAGGCGTTTTTTTGCGATGGCGATCAGGACGTAGGTCGCGATTGCGATCCAAATTTGGGTCTTCACGGCGTTCTCGCTGGTGCCATAAAACGCCTTGATGCGTAGATGTTGTTTGATCCACTTGAAGAACAGTTCGACCTGCCACCGCTGCTTGTAGAGGCCCGCGATCGTCTCCGGGCTCAGTGAAAAATTGTTCGTCAAAAAGCTGATGCGCTTGCCCGTTTCGTCCTTCACGACCACGCGTCGCAATGCGTCTGGGTAGCGCGAAGCGGTCGCTGGGATCGCCAACACAACGGTCTGATCGCATTCCACATTCGTGTTGGCGCAGTCGACTGAATGCGAGTAACGACGCCTAAGCTTGGTGTTGCTTCTTGCCCTCGAGACGAAGAACGCGCCCATCAAATTGAGGTTGTAGAGACGTTCGAAATCGAGGTAGCCGCGATCTAGCAAGTAGAAAGCGCCTGGTTCAATCGTCAGTCTGTCGAAGCCTCGGACGTCACTCATTTTGCCGTCCGAGATATGGATGAAGCTTGGTATAGAGCCCCGTAGATCAAGCAGTGTATGAAGTTTGATGGCTGCTTTGGTCGACTTGAATGGTGCCCACGGATAGACCGACAGGCATAGATCGATTGTCGTCGAGTCGAACGCATACACAGTATTTTTGAGGTCGACGTCCAGTTCCTCACCAACGTACAAAGGTCTGGCAATGCCGATAAGATGCGCTGCGAGATCGGCATAGATTTGCCATGGCCGCGTCTCGTTTGCATCGGCCAGTGTGCTACGGGAGATCGTCTTGCAGCGGAAGCCCATGTGATAGAGCCGGGCTGCTTGAGCCCTGAGATTGAGCTCGATGTCACGCAGCGATTCGCGATAGGTGAGCTGAGCGAATGCCATCGCCAAGAACTGGTCAAGACATGAAAACGTCTTGACCTTGTAGTGACCTTGGTGGGCTGCGACGCAGCGTCGAAACGTGGTGAGTGGCAGATGCGTCATGATCTGCGCAAAGACGAGTTTGCCCTGATGCATGGGAGCCTTTCGCGGTTGCCAGCAAAAGGCCCAAGTCTGCGCTCAAAATTGAAATCGAGACCAGACCAAACCGTCGAAATCTCGCGTGGAATCAGTAGCTTACAGACGCCATCCGGACCAACGTCCGGACACTAGTGGTGTCAGACACCATTTCCGGGAAAGACTCCGGAAAAGATGTCTGACACCGCCCTCCGATTGCTGTTGGATTGTCATTTGCTATCATGCGCGCCTTGGCCGGCGCGTGCCGGCCTCCCCTTTTACATCGGAGAAACCGGATGACCCTACGCCTGCTGGCAACCAGCGCCGCCCTCGCGGCCGTTGCCCTATCGGCTGCGCCCCTTGCGATGGCGGCGCCACGCGGCCTGACCATCGAAGACCTCGCGAGCATGGACCGGGTAGGCAGCCCCGTGCTGTCGCCCGACGCCTCGCGCGTCGTCTACACGGTGCGCAGCACCAGCCTGGAAAAGAACCGTGGCATCACCCAGCTGTGGATGATCGACCTGCGCGCCGCCAAGCCTGTGCCGCAGCAGCTCACGTCGCATGAATCGAGCAGCTTCGACCCGGAATGGTCGGCCAGCGGCGATGCCCTGTACTTCCTGTCCAGCCGGTCCGGCTCTGCGCAGGTGTGGCGCCTGCCTGCCGGCGGTGGCGAGGCCGTCAAGGTGACGAACCTGCCGGTGGATGTCGACAGCTTCCACGTGTCCCCGAAAGGCGACCGCCTCGCGGTGACGATGGCCGTCTTCCGCGACTGCGCCGACCTGGCCTGCACGAAGAAGCGCAACGACGACCAGGCCGCCAACAAGGCCACCGGCAAGCTGTACGACCAGATGTTCGTGCGCCACTGGGATACGTGGGCGGACGGCAAGCGCAATGTGCTGCACACCGTGTCACTGGGCGCGGCACCCGCGTCCACCGCAACGAGCCTGTCCGGCACGCTCGATGGCGACATCACCAGCAAGCCGTTCGGCGACCGCGGCGAATACACGTTCAGCCCGGACGGCCAGCGCATCGTGTTCTCGGTGCGCGTGGCGGGCAAGAGCGAGGCATGGTCGACCAACTTCGACCTGTATGAAGTGCCGGCCGCGGGCGGCGCCGCACCGCGCAACCTGACGGCCGACAATCCGGCCTGGGACACCAAGCCGCAGTTCTCTCCGGACGGCAAGACACTGGCCTACCTGGCGATGAAGCGCCCCGGCTTCGAGGCGGACCGCTTCCACATGGTCCTGCAGGACGTTGCGTCCGGCAAGAAACGCGTGCTGGCCGAGAGCTGGGACCGTTCGATCGCCGACTACCGCTGGCGCCCGGACGGCAAGGCGCTGCTGGCCAATGCCGACGACGTGGGCAACCACCGCCTGTTCTCGCTCGACGCGGCCAGCGGCAAGGTCAGCGCGCTGACGGACCAGGGCTATGTCGCCGAGTTCGACGCAAAGCGCGATACCGTGGTGATGACGCAGAACAGCCTGCGCGATGGCGCCCAGCTGTTCAAACTGGCAGGCACGAAGGCCACCCAGCTCACGCACGCCAACCGCGAGCGTCTGGCGGACATCAGGATGGGCGAGTATGAACAGTTCTCGTTCGCCGGCGCCAACGGCGAAACGGTCCATGGCTACGTGATGAAGCCGTGGAACGCCGAGCCCGGCAAGATGTATCCGGTGGCCTTCCTCGTGCACGGCGGCCCCCAGGGTAGCTTCGGCAACTCGTGGAGCTATCGCTGGAATCCGCAGGTGTATGCCGGCGCCGGCTATGCCACCGTGTTCATCGACTTCCACGGCTCCACCGGCTATGGCCAGGCCTTCACGGATTCGATCAGCGGCGACTGGGGCGGCAAGCCGCTCGAAGACCTGAAAAAAGGCCTCGCCGCCGCGGGCCAGAAGTATCCGTGGCTGGACACGTCGAACGCCTGCGCACTGGGCGCCTCGTATGGCGGCTACATGATGAACTGGATCGAAGGTAACTGGAGCGACGGCTTCAAGTGCATCGTCAACCACGACGGCGTGTTCGACCAGCGCGGCATGGGCTACTCGACGGAAGAACTGTGGTTTACCGAATGGGAAAACGGCGGCACGCCGTACGCGAACCCGGAAGGCTACGAGAAGTTCAACCCCGTGCACCACGTGACGAAGTGGAAAACGCCGATGCTCGTGATCCAGGGCGACCTGGACTTCCGCATCCCGACCGCCCAGGCGCTGGGCACCTTCACGGCGCTGCAGCGGCAAGGCATCAAATCGAAGCTGCTGGTATTCCCGGACGAGAACCACTGGGTGCTGAAGCCAGCCAATTCGATCCAGTGGCATCACACGGTGATCGGCTGGCTCGATGAGCACCTGAAGCAGCAAGCGAAATAAACGGACGGAATGCGCATAAAAAAATCCCCCTCCATGCCATGCATGGAGGGGGATTTTTGTTGGGCGATGGATTACTGCTGCGCGGTCGCCGGAACGTCCAGCGTGATCGCCTTCAGGCCCAGCACGGCGCTGCTCTGCTGGCGGATCTGGTTCGCATAGGCGGCGTCGGGATTGAGCTTGCGGCCATACGACGGCACCATTTCCTTCATCTTCGCCTGCCATTCCGGCGTGGCCAGCTGGCCCTTGAACGACGATTTCTCGAGCACCTTCAGCATGATCGGCGCGGCCGTCGAGGCGCCCGGCGAGGCGCCCAGCAGCGCGCTCATCGTGCCGTCGGCGGAGCTCACGACCTCCGTGCCGAACTGCAGCAGGCCACCCTTCTTCGGGTCATCCTTGACGATCTGCACGCGCTGGCCGGCGTTGACGAGCGTCCAGTCTTCCAGTTTCGCTTCCGGCAGGTAGTCGCGCAGCGTGGCCAGGCGGTCTTCGGGCGACTGCATCACCTGCTGCACGAGGTATTTCGTCAGCGGGATGTTGTCGTAGCCCGCTTCGAGCATCGGCTTGACGTTGTCGCCACCAATGGAGGCCGGCAGGTCGATCCACGAACCGTTCTTCAGGAACTTCGTCGAGAACGTGGCGAACGGGCCGAACAGCAGCGCCTGCTTGCCATCGATGATGCGGGTATCCAGGTGCGGCACCGACATCGGCGGCGAGCCGACGGAAGCCTTGCCATACACTTTCGCGTTGTGCTGCTTGATCAGTTCGGGATTGCTCGTGACCAGCCACTGGCCGCCGACGGGCACGCCGCCGAAGCCCTTGGCTTCCGGAATGCCGCTCTTTTCCAGCAGCGGCAAAGAACCGCCGCCGGCGCCGATGAACACGAACTTCGCGCGCACCGTCTTCATCGAGTTGTCGGCCAGGTTCTTGACGGTGACGTTCCAGTTGCCATCCGTGCCGCGCGTGATGTCTTCCACCTGGTGGCGCAGCGACAGCGTCATGCCGCCCTTCTCCGTCAGGTGCTTCACCATGCTGCGCGTCAGCGTGCCGTAGTTGACGTCGGTGCCGATTTCCATCCGCGTGGCCGCCACTTTCTGGTTCTTGTCGCGGCCGTTCATGACCAGCGGAATCCACTTGCGCAGCTGTTCCTGGTCTTCCGTGTAGATCATGCCCTTGAACAGGTTTTCCTTCTGCAGGGCGGCATAGCGCTTCTGCAGGAAGGCGATGTTGTCATCGCCCCAGACGAACGACATGTGCGGCACGTTGTTGATGAACGTGCGCGGATCGCCGAGGTAGCCCTTCTGCACCTGGTAGGCCCAGAACTGCTTGGACACTTCGAACTGTTCGTTGATGTCGACGGCTTTCTTCGTTTCGACGCTGCCGTCCGGCATTTCCGGCGTGTAGTTCAGTTCAGCGAAACCGGAGTGGCCGGTGCCCGCGTTGTTCATCGCGTCCGAACTTTCGGCCGAGACCGTATCGAGGCGCTCGAACATCTGCATGGTCAGGCCGGGCTGCAGCTCATGGAGCATCGTGCCCAGGGTGGCGCTCATGACACCGGCGCCGACCAGCACCACGTCGACCGGTTTGTCGGCGGAGGGCGGCGGGGACTTGGTGCAGGAGGAAAGGATCAAACAGGAGAACAGGACAACGAGCGACTTACCGACAAATGACTTACGCATGATGACATTACCTGAACGATGATCGCGGTGCTGCCACCGCCACCATCCGGTTAAAAGAACTTCAACGGTTCCTTGCGAAATATTTCCGACAGGCCGGGGAGACCAAACAAAAAAATTCCGTAAGGAGCGTGCAGCCACGGTGAATCGGGGCACACGACGCGCAGCGGAAGCAACGTCACGGCGCGACACTGTTGAGTGGATCGATGGACCGTGACAGGAGACTAGCAGCAAACGACGGCATGCCGGTTCCGGCATGCGGACGGCAAGCTGTGTTCTGTGCGTCTATTGAAGAGACAAGCCCGGAAGGGCCAGACGAATCTTAGGCCCGCGTGGCCGCCCCACCTATTCGGGATTCTACTTAGGTCATGTATAAGACCCGCCGGTGCATGAACCGATGCACGCATCGAAATGCACGCGAATATAATGCCGTTCATTCCACTGCAGCGCATGCGGCAAGGCTCATCCATCGAAGGCGTTACTACCGATGTTCAAACGAATCCACCACGCAGCCATCATCTGCGCCAACTACGCGCGCTCCAAACGTTTTTACACCGAGGTACTCGGCCTGCGCATCATCGCGGAAAACTACCGGACGGCGCGGCACTCGTACAAGCTCGACCTGCAACTGGCCGACGGTGCGCAGATCGAGCTGTTCTCGTTCCCCGACGCACCCGAACGCCCCTCGTATCCCGAGGCACGGGGCCTGCGCCACCTGGCCTTCGCGGTGGACGACATCGATGCCTGCAAGGCCCGCCTGGAAGAGCAAGGCGTTGCCGTCGAGCCGATACGGATCGACGAGCATACCGGGCGGCGTTTCACGTTCTTTGCCGACCCGGATGGCCTGCCGCTCGAGCTGTACGAGGATTGACCCGGACAGAACTGCCCGTTACGCCCACGCGCACGTCCGGAACCCGCAAAAGATATCGTCGCGCTCGGGCATGAAGAAATTGCGGAACTTCGCCGAGCCGAAGCGCGACGGCGTGGCGAACGACGCGCCGCGCAGCGCCTGGTGCGTGGCGAACCACGGCTCGGAGTATTCGCGGTAGCGGTCCGCCGTGAAACCGGGATACGGTTCGAACGGCGAAGCCGTCCACTCCCATAACTGCCCCAGCGGAACGCCGGGTGGCCATGCAATGCCGCATATTCCCACTCCGCTTCCGTCGGCAGGCGCCGGCCCGCCCACGCGCAGTAGGCCTGCGCTTCGTACAGGCTCACGTGGCGCACCGGCTCATCCGGGTTCAACGTGGCCGGACGGCCGAAGCGCACGGTGCGCCAGCCGGCGCCGTCGCGTTCCCAGTAGCGCGGCGCGGAACGCTCCTGCCGCATCAGCCACGCGGCCCCGCCGGTGCTCCAGAACTGCCGGTTGTCGTAGCCGCCGTCGGCCATGAAGTCCATGTACTGCGCGTTGGTCACGAGGCCCGCATCCATGCGGAACGGCGCCACATACACTGCGTGCGCGGTCTTTTCGTTGTCGAACACGAAGCCGGCGGTGTCGGCCGCGCTGCCCAGCTGCAGGGTACCGCCAGGGAACAGCAGGTCGCCGTGGCTGGCGGGTGCGGGTTCGTCCTGCATCAGCTGCGCCGGCGCCGCCAGGCCAAGCGTCTGCAGCGTGTACAGGTAGGCTTCGCCGTGCATGTCCTCGTGGGCGAGCGCCAGGCGATAGGGATAGAGCGCCTCGTCGGTATTCGCCTCGCGCGACAGCTTGTCGAGCACGCGGTCGAGCACCTCGTGGCAATAGGTCTTCACGCCGCCGGTGCTCGGCAGGTCGAGCGTCCAGCGGCTGCGGTGCGGCACGTTGGCCGAGTCGAACCAGTCGTCGCCCTTCGTCAGCAAGGAGGCGAATTGCGCATCGGCCGGATGGCTCGACAGCGCCTCGCGCAGGATGAACCATTCGGCGAACCAGGCCGTATGGCCCAGCTCCCACAACGGCGGGTTGACGATGCGAAGCTGGGGCACGTTGCGTGGCACGTCCATGCCGGCGGCGGCGAAGCAATCGAACAGGGCGAGCGTATAATGCCGCGCATCCTGCATGGCCTCGGCCAGTTGCTGCGTGCGCGCGGTACGGAAGGAGGCGGTGATGGAATTCATTGAAGGATTGTAACCAATGGCAGCTTCCGGCAAACGGACGATCTGTATCGTGAGCCCCGGCACGGCGCGCGACAACAACGGCAACTGGCACACCGCCGACCGCTGGGCGGGCTTCCTGCGCGACGATTACGACGTGGTGGTCCAGGAGCGGTGGTCGGAGCGGTGGCCCGCGCCGGACTTGCTGATCGTGCTCCATGCACGCCGCTCCGCCAGGTCGTTGGCCGACTTCCGCCTGCACTGCGACGACCGTCCCGCCATGCTGGTGCTGACCGGGACGGACGTGTACCACGACATCCATCACGACGCCGAAGCGCAATGCGCGATCCGGCTGGCCGACGCGCTCGTGGTGCTGCAACCGGCCGCAATCGACGAGCTGCCCGACACCGTGCGGGCGGACACCCATGTGATCTACCAGTCCGCCGACGCGCTGCCAGCGCTGCCGAGGATTCCCGGCCGCAAGGACATCACGATGGTCGGCCACCTGCGTGCCGTGAAAGACCCGGCCACGTTCATGCGTGCCGCCGCGCTGGTGACGGCGCCCGGCGTCTTCCTGCAGCAGATCGGCGCGGCGCTCGACCCGGACCTCGAGCGGCTGGCCGAACGCACGGGCGACACGGTGGCGCATTACGCATGGCTGGGCGGCACGCCGCGCGAGTTCGCCCGCGATGCCATCCGCCGCAGCCACGCGCTGGCCATCTGCTCGACGATGGAGGGCGGCGCCAACGTGATCGTCGAGGCCATCACCAGTGGCGTGCCTGTGCTGGCCAGCGACATCAGCGGCAACCGTGGGATGCTCGGCAACGATTACGCGGGCTTCTTCCCCGTCGGCGACGCCCCCGCCCTCGCCCGCCTGATCGACCGCAGCGTGCAGGACGAGGCGTTCATCGCCACCCTGCGCGCCCAGTGCGCGGCCCGCGCCCCGCTGTTCGCGCCGGGGGCGGAACGGGCAGCATTGCTGCGGCTGGTGGATAATCTGCTTCAACCGACACCTTCAATTGGCAAAAGAACATGACTACTGAACCGATCAAACTCACCTCGTTTTCCCACGGCGGCGGCTGCGGCTGCAAGATCGCGCCCGGCGTGCTGTCCGAGATCCTCAAGAACTCCAGCGGCTTTCCCGTGCCGAAGGAACTGCTGGTGGGCATCGAGACGGCCGACGACGCGGCCGTGTACAAGCTCAACGACGAACAGGCGCTGATCGCCACCACCGATTTCTTCATGCCGATCGTCGACGACCCGTTCGACTTCGGCCGCATCGCGGCCACCAACGCGATCTCCGACGTGTATGCCATGGGCGGCACGCCGATCATGGCGCTGGCGCTCGTGGGCATGCCGATCAACAAGCTGCCGGTCGAAACGATCGGCAAGATCATCAAGGGCGGCGAGTCGGTCTGCGCCGAAGCGGGCATCCCGATCGCCGGCGGCCACACGATCGATTCCGTCGAGCCGATCTACGGCCTGGTGGTGCTGGGCCTCGTGCACCCGTCGAAGATCAAGCGCAACGCCGATGCGAAAGCGGGCGACGTGCTCGTGCTGGGCAAGCCGCTGGGCGTGGGCGTGCTGTCGGCCGCATTGAAGAAGAACGTGCTGGGCGAAGAAGGCTACGCGGCGATGATCGCCAACACCACGAAGCTGAACAAGCCGGGCAAGGCGCTGTCCGAACTGCCGGGCGTGCATGCACTGACGGACGTCACCGGCTTCGGCCTGCTGGGCCACCTGCTGGAACTGGCGCGCGGCGCGCAGCTGACCGCGAAGCTGACGATGTCGCAGATCCCGCTTCTGCCAGGCGTCGAGCAGCTGGCCCACGACGGCTACTTCACCGGTGCCTCGGGCCGTAACTGGGAGGGCTACGGCAAGGATGTGACCCTGTCGCCGAACGTCACGCCGGCCCAGCATACGCTGCTGACCGACCCGCAAACGTCGGGCGGCCTGCTCGTGTCGTGCGACCCTTCCGCGGTCGATGACGTGCTGGCGATCTTCCGCGCCGGCGGCTTCGAAGCCGCCGCCGTCATCGGCGAAATGGCCGCCGGCGACGCCCGCGTGCAAGTCGCCGCCTGAGAACACGGCAACGTATGCCTGGTGTCCGACATTATTTTCTGGGCGATTCTTCCAGAAAATGGTGTCGGACACCGGTTCTCCCACGATCTTGCCGACCATCTGCGTGAAACCGGTGTCGCACACTTTTTCCGGATGAACCGCCCGGAAAAATGTCCGACACCAGATCCTCCATGCTTTCCGGCGGTGCCGGTACCACGTTTGCGGGCGAATTGTCTTGACAATAGCAAACAGGTTCTCTTACATTGATGCCATGTTCACGCATCCGCAACTATCCGCTTTCCTGCTATCGCTTGCCAGCCTATCGCTGGCAACGCCCCTGCTAGCACGCGCCTGATTCGTTTCACCCCTGTGCGCGCTGCACACCCGCCGTACCTCCAGCTGGCCACAAGCCACACCCGTTTCGAAGCCGGAACACAGTCAGGAAAGATGCACCCATGCCCGCCATCCATTGCCCTACCGTCGCACTCATCGCCCGCGCGCAGCCGCTGCCGATACTGCTATCGCTACCGACCGGTTGCCTGGTCTAGCGCCCCGTGGCCCACCAGGCAGCCCTCCGCCACATGCATGCGACCAAGGAACGCTGACGACAGCGGTCCGCCCGACAAAATTCGAGAACCCAGGAGTACACCATGATGTTGCAGAACCCCGCCGCCAAATACCGCGCCTTCCCGCCCGTCCAGCTGGCCGACCGCACGTGGCCGAACAAGACGATCGCCACGCCGCCGATCTGGATGAGCACCGACCTGCGCGACGGTAACCAGGCGCTGATCGAGCCGATGAGCGTGGAAAAGAAGCTGAAGTTCTTCGACCTGCTGATCAAGACGGGCCTGAAGGAAATCGAAGTGGGCTTCCCTTCGGCATCGCAGACGGACTTCGACTTCGTGCGCAAGCTGATCGACGAGAACCGTATCCCGGACGACGTGACCATCATCGTGCTGACCCAGTCGCGCGACGAACTGATCCGCCGCACCGTGCAGGCGGCGGCCGGCGCGAAGAACGCCATCGTCCACCTGTACAACTCGGTGGCGCCGGTGTTCCGCAAGGTGGTGTTCAACATGTCGCGCGAAGAAATCGTGAACATCGCCACCACGGGTACCACGCTGGTGAAGGAACTGCTGGCCAATCATCCGGAAACCAACTGGACCTTTGAATACACGCCGGAATCGTTCTCGACGACGGAACTGGATTTCAGCAAGCAGATCGTCGACGCGGTGACCGCCATCTGGCAGCCCACGCCGGAAAAGAAGATGATCGTCAACCTGCCGACGACGGTCGAATGCAGCATGCCGAACGTGTATGCCGACCAGATCGAATGGATGTGCCGTAACATCGAGCGCCGCGACTCGGTCATCATCAGCGTCCACCCGCACAACGACCGCGGCACGGCCGTGGCTTCCGCCGAACTGGCCGTGCTGGCCGGCGCCGAGCGCGTCGAGGGCTGCCTGTTCGGCAATGGCGAACGCACCGGCAACGTCGACCTGGTCACCCTGGCATTGAACCTGTACACCCAGGGCGTGCATCCGGGCCTGGACTTCTCGGACATCGATTCCGTGCGCAAGATCGTCGAGGAATGCAACCAGC
This sequence comes from Pseudoduganella lutea, assembly GCF_004209755.1. NCBI lineage: Bacteria > Pseudomonadati > Pseudomonadota > Betaproteobacteria > Burkholderiales > Oxalobacteraceae > Pseudoduganella > Pseudoduganella lutea. The sequence goes on from NZ_CP035913.1 coordinate 677,972, forward strand.
TGCCGGTGCACCCGCGCCACCCGTACGTGGGCGACCTGGTGTTCACCGCCTTCTCCGGCTCGCACCAGGACGCGATCAAGAAGGGCTTTGCAAAACAGCAGCCGGGCGCGGAGTGGGAAATCCCCTACCTGCCGATCGACCCGCAGGACCTGGGCCGCAGCTACGACGCGGTGATCCGCGTGAACAGCCAGTCCGGCAAGGGCGGCATGAGCTACCTGCTGGAACAGGATTATGGCCTGGTGCTGCCGCGCCGCCTGCAGATCGAGTTCTCGCGCGCCGTGCAGGCCGTGGCCGACCAGACCGGCCTGGAAATCACGTCCGAAGGCATCCACGAGATCTTCGAACGCGAATACTTCGCGCAAACGTCGCCCTATGCCTACGTGTCGCACAAGATGGTCGAGGACAGCAGCGCGGATGAATCCGTGCAGATCGACATCGGCCTGCTGCACCGCGGTGCCTCGATGGCCCTGCAAGGCGGCGGCAACGGCCCGATCGACGCGTTCGTCGACGCGCTGGGCCTGGACATCAAGCTGATGGACTACCACGAACACGCGATCGGCCACGGCGCCAACGCCAAGGCGGCCTGCTACGTCGAACTGCGCCTCGACAACGGTCCGACCCTGTTCGGCGCCGGCATCGACAGCAATATCGTGACGGCATCGTTCAAGGCCGTGCTGTCGGCCGTGAACCGGCAGTTGCGGCAGAAGGAAGCGGCACCGGCCCAGGCGAGCGACGCCGCGGCTTGATATAACGTGTGCCTGGTGTCTGACACTATTTTTCGCAGAAAAATAGTGTCAGACACCGGTTTTTCCATGCAAAAACGCTGCGCTGGGGACAACCGGTGTCAGACACCTTTTTCGGAAAAATCATCCGAAAAAAGTGTCTGACACCAGCCGCTACTGGCGGGGACAGACCCCTGCGACGCAGCCGTTCTCGAAGCATCGTGCTTCACCTCGCCAGCCGTATCCCCGCAAACTGCCACCGCGCCCCCGCCGGGAAGAAATTCCGGTAGCTGGCCCGCGCATGCCCCGCCGGCGTCGCGCACGACGATCCCCGCAGCACATACTGGTTCACCATGAACTTGCCGTTGTATTCGCCGATCGCGCCCGCGGCAGGCCGGAAGCCGGGGTAAGGCGCGTAGCTGCTGCTGGTCCACTGCCAGCAGTGATCGAACATCTCCCGCAACGCGCCTGAACCAGCGGCACCGCCCGGATGCGGCAGCGCCGGCGGCGCGCCCGGTACGACACCGCTTTCACGCGCCGCATGCTCCCATTCCCCCTCCGTCGGCAGCCGTGCGCCGGCCCAGTGCGCGTAGGCGTCGGCCTCGAACAGGGAAATGTGCGTCAGCGGCCGTCCGGGGTCCAGCGGCTGCAGGCCCATCAGCGTGAACTCGCACCAGTTGCCGTCGTCATCCTGCCGCCAGTACAGCGGCCTGTCGAAGCCCTGGGCGCAGATCCAGTCCCACCCCTCCGCCAGCCACAGTCCCGCGTTGCGGTAGCCGCCAGCCTCGATGAAGGCGAGGAATTCGCCGTTCGTCACCAGCCGCGATGCGAGCTGGAACGGCTCCACGAACTGGCGATGGCGCGGCAGTTCGTTGTCGAAGCAGAAGCCGTCGCCGTCGTAACCCACCTCCATTAGGCCGCCCTCGAACGGCAGCCAGGACAGTGCCCCGGCGGAGGCCGCGCGCGGCAACGCTTCGGCCAGGTATTCGGGGCACAGGCCGTTCTGCGCGAGCAGGTGCTTCACGTCCGTCAGCATCAGCTCCTGGTGCTGCTGTTCGTGCTGCAGGCCCAGGGTGAGCAAGGCCGCGAGGCGGGAACGGGCATCGGCATCGAGCCCGCTGCCGACCAGCGCGGCGATGCGCCCGTCCACATTGGCCCGGTAGGCGCGCACCTGCGCCATGGCCGGGCGCGTCAGCAGGCCGCGCTGGGGCCGCGGGTGCTTCTGGCCCACGCCGTTGTAGTAGGAATTGAACAGCACGCGGAACGCCGGGTGGAACGGCGCGAAACCAGGTTCCATCGCTTCCAGGATGAAGGTCTCGAAGAACCACGTGGTGTGCGCGAGGTGCCACTTGATCGGGCTGGCGTCGGGCATCGACTGGGCCCCGCAGTCCTCGTCGGACAGGGGCGCGGCCAGCGCCAGCGAATGCTCGCGCACGGCGCGGTAGCGGGCCGTCCAGACGGCGGGATCGTTCAGTTGCATGGCTCCTCCTACGCCGTGGCCGCGTGCGCATGCATCACCGCGAACCAGCCCGCATCGTCGGTCCACACGGCATCGGCCGCGAAGCCGGCCTGCGCCAGCAACTGCGCGAAACTCTCGGGCGTGTACTTGTAGCTGTCCTCGGTGTGGATGCGCTCGCCGCGCGCGAAGCGGCGCTCGCCACCCGGCCAGCGCACCGTGAGCGCCGTGCGCGCTTCCAGGTGCATCTCGATGCGGCTTTCCTCGGCGTTGAAGAAGGCCACGTGGCGCCACTGGCGTACGTCGAAATCGGCGCCGGTCAGGTGGTTCACGTGGCGCAGCATGTTCAGGTTGAACGCGGCCGTCACGCCGATCGCATCGTCATAGGCCGCATCCAGCACGGCCGCATCCTTGATCAGGTCCACGCCGATCAGCAGGGCACCGTCGCTGGACGTGTTCTCGCGGACGCGGCGCAGGAAGGCAATGGCCTCGTGCGGCGCGAAATTGCCGATCGACGAGCCGGGGTAGAAGAACGTGCGGCGCGCCGCGTTGACGGCCGGCGGCAGCGTGAACGGGCCTGACAGGTCGAGGGCCAGCGCCGTCATGGCGATCGATGGAAAGCGTTGCTGCAGGCGGCCGACCGCCTCGTTGAGGAAGTCGCGCGAGATGTCGATCGGCACATACTGTTGCGGCTGCAACAAGGGGAACAGGCTGGCGGCCTTGGCGCAGTTGCCGGCGCCCAGGTCGATCAGCGTGCCCCCCGTGCCCACGCGGCGCGCGATGTCGGCACCGTGCGCCGCGAAAATCGCCGCTTCGGTCCGTGTGGGATAATACTCGGGCAATTCGCAGATGGCTTCGAACAGGCGCGATCCCAGGCTGTCGTACAGGTATTTCGGCGAAGTGCGTGCCTGCGGCGCCAGCAGCCCCGCCTGGATTTCGGCAACCGTGGCACGGTCGCCTTGCGGCCCCTCGGCAATGTCGGACGAGTGGGTCGGCAACGCCCTCAGGGCGGTGGCGGTTCTGGTCATGGGCATGGCGCTCTTCCTGTTCTTTTCGGTTAGTCTCACGGGCTGGCGGCACGGCCTGTCGTAACGGACAGTCGGGCGGCAAAGGCAATTTTGCTATGATACTCAATTACAAAATGGCAGAGCGTCCCTCACGGAACTCCCTGGGCGCCTGCATTCAACAACAATTTTATTTCCTGCTCATGAAACCAACCTTCAAACGTGCGCTCGGCGCCCTCGCCCTCGGTACCCTGCTTTCCCTGTCCGCGCATGCCCAGCAAGTGCTGCGCGTGTCGGCCATTCCCGATGAGGCGCCGACCGAACTGCAGCGCAAGTTCAAGCCGCTGGGTGAATACCTGTCGAAGAAAACGGGCCTGAAGGTCGAGTTCACACCGGTGACCGACTACGCGGCGTCCGTCGAAGGCCTGGTCAACAACAAGCTGGACATGGTGTGGTTCGGCGGCTTCACGTTCGTGCAGGCCAAGGATCGCAGCAAGGGCCAGGTCGTGCCGCTGGTGCAGCGTGTGGAAGACGAGAAATTCCGCTCCGTGTTCATCACCACGTCGCCATCGATCACGAAACTGGCTGACCTGAAAGGCAAGACGCTGTCGTTCGGTTCCGAGTCGTCCACGTCCGGTCACCTGATGCCGCGCTCGTTCCTGCTGGCCGCCAAGATCGACCCGGACAGCGACCTGAAGCGCATCGCCTTCTCCGGCGCGCACGACGCCACGGTGGCCGCAGTCAGCGGCGGCAAGGTCGATGCCGGCGCGCTGAACATCTCGGTGTGGGAAAAGCTCGTGGGCGAGAAAAAGGTCGACACGTCGAAAGTGCGCGTGTTCTACACCACGCCCACCTACTACGACTACAACTGGACGGTGCGCGCCGACATGCCGGCCGACCTGAAGAAGAAGATCACCGATGCCTTCCTGGCCCTCGATCCGTCCACGCCCGAAGGCAAGGAAATCCTCGACCTGCAGCGTGCCACGAAGTTCATCCCGACCAAGGCGGAAAACTACGTGAACATCGAAGCCGCGGCAAAGAACGCCGGCCTGCTGAAGAAGTAAGCCGTGGAAGGCAGCGACGTGACGCGTGACCGCGACAGCGTGACCTCCGATACGTTCATCTATCGGCTGGAAGAAATGTCCGCCCGCCATGCGGGCGGCACGCGGGCATATGCGCTGCAAGGCATCACGCTGGCCGTGCGGCCTGGCGAACAGCTGGCGCTGATCGGCCCTTCCGGGGCCGGCAAGACCACGCTGCTGGCCACGCTGTCGGTGGGCCACGCGCCGGACGGCGGCAGGTTCGAGGCGTTCGGCCTTGATCCCTGGCGCCTGTCCGACCGCGAGCGCCACAAGCTGCGCGCGCGCCTGTTCCTGGCCCCGCAAACGCCGCCATTGCCGCCGCGTCAGCGCGTGGTCACCGCCGTTCTCGCGGCGCGGTTGCCGCAGTGGAGCCTGTGGCAGGCGCTGGCATCGCTGGTCAGGCCCGCCGAGCCGGAAGCGGCCTGGCGCGCGCTGTCCCGCTTCAACCTGGGCGACAAGCTGTATGCGCGCGTGGACCGGCTGTCCGGCGGCGAGCGCCAGCGCTGCGGCCTGGCAAGGCTGCTGCTGTCGTCGGCGCAGGCCCTGCTGGTGGACGAGCCGCTGTCCGCGCTCGATCCCGCACTGTCGCAACTCACATTGACCACGCTGCAGCAGGAAGCGGCGGCGCGCAACGCCGCCCTCGTGTGCAGCCTGCACCAGGTGGATCTCGCCCTGGCGCACTTTCCCCGCATCGTGGCGCTGAAGGAAGGCCGCATCGTGTTCGACCTGCCGCGCGACCAGGTCACGCAGGCCATGATCGACGACTTGTACCTGAACGAACAGCCGCCCGCGAACACGCCGCATCCGGTCGACCTGCCGGCCAAGCTGGCCGTCGGCGCCTGCCTCTGATCCACCGCCACCGCAGAACGATGCAAAGCATTCCCGCCGCACCCTATGCCGAGCGCCATCCCGATCCCGCGTGGCGCGGTCGCGTCACGTACACGGTCGTCGCGCTGCTGATCCTGTGGCCGATGCTGGTCGCCAGCGAATTCAAGCCATCGATCCTGTTCGATGGCGACAGCCTGGCCGCCACGCTGCGCTTCCTCGCCGATTTCCTGCCGCCGGCGCACTCGCCCGAGTTCCTGCTGCTGCTGCTGCGCGAAACGTGGCAGACCGTCGCCATCGCTACGGCCGGCCTCACGCTGGCGCTGCTGGGCGCCATCCCCGCCACGCTGGTCGTAACCGAGCGCCTGTCGATCTCGCGGCTTGGCACCGGCCGCATGGCATGGGCTTCGCGCGCCGTGCGGCAGGCCATGCGCTGGCTGCTGGTATTGCTGCGCAGCGTGCCCGAACTCGTGTGGGCGCTGCTGTTCGTGCGCATCATCGGCCTCGGCCCCACCGCCGGCGTGCTGGCCATCGCCCTCACCTATTGCGGCATGCTGGGCAAGGTGTATGCCGAGATCCTCGAATCGTCCGAGCGCCATGCCAGCGACACGCTGCTGGCCAACGGCGGCTCGCGCCTGCAGGCGCTGCTCTATGCCGCGCTGCCGGAATCGGCCTCCGAACTGGTGTCGTACACCGTGTACCGCTGGGAATGCGCGATCCGCGGTTCCGTCGTGATGGGCTTCGTCGGCGCCGGCGGCCTGGGCCAGCGGATGGATGAATCGATGAAGATGCTGGCCGGCGGCGAGGTATCGGCGATGCTGCTGGTGTTCGTGCTGCTCGTCGCCTGCGCCGACGTCGTGTCCAAAGCCTTGCGAAAGCGCCTCGGATGACCGCGCCCCGGATGCCTTCGCCGCCGCCACGCCGCTGGTCGGGCGCCGTCATGGCGCTGCTGCTGGCCGCGCTGGTCGTGGCCAGCTTTGCCAGCCTGCCGCTGCAGTTCGCGGCATTCTTCACCGCCGACGCGGTTTCCTCCGTGGCCGAATTCCTCGCCGGGTTCGCCCCGCCCGAAACGGGCGCGGGTTTCCTGCGCAAGACCGCCATCGCCACCGCGGAAACGCTGGCCATGTCCGCGGTCGGCACGCTGCTGGCCGTGGTGGCCGGCGTGCTGCTGGCGATCCCCGCCGCCGGCCGCTTCGGCCGCCCTTTGCGCGGCGCCGTGCGCGCCGTGCTGAATGTGCTGCGCTCGATTCCCGAACTGGTATGGGCATCGGTACTGCTGATCGCCGCGGGCCTGGGCCCGTTTCCCGGCGCGCTGGCCCTCGGCGCGCACACGGCCGGCGTGCTGGGCCGCCTGTTCGCCGATGCGCTGGAAAACGCCACGCCGCTGCCCGAGCAGAGCCTGCGCACCAACGGCGCCACGCCGATGGCCGCATTCCTGTATGCCACGCTGCCTCAGACGCTGCCGCAAATGCTGTCCTATACGCTTTATCGCTGGGAAAACAATATCCGCGCCGCCGCCATCCTCGGCGTCGTCGGCGCGGGTGGCCTGGGCCAGATGCTGAAATACCACCTGTCGCTGTTCCAGATGGAGAAGGCCGCCACCGTGATCCTGGCCATGCTGCTGCTGGTGGCACTCGTGGATGCCGCCAGTTTCTGGCTGCGCCGTACCCTCACGCGATAACGACCCGCCGATGACGGCATCACCACCCCGATACCCGACAGGAACCCGATGCTGGAACTGCGCAACCTGAGCAAATCCTATGCGGGCGGCCGCCCGGTATTGTCCAAGCTTTCATACCGTTTCCAGGCTGGGGAATTCGTGGCGATCATGGGCGATTCCGGCGTCGGCAAGTCCACGCTGCTGAACCTGATCGCCGGCCTGGATCACCCCGACCAAGGCGCCGAGGCGCCCATCCTCGTCGACGGCATCGCCATGGCATCGCTCGACGACGATGCCGCTACCCGCCTGCGCCGCCAGCGCATGGGGTTCATCTTCCAGGCATTCCACGTGCTGCCCCACCTCACGCTGCTGCAGAACGTGGCGCTGCCCCTGTTGCTCAACGGCATGCCACAAGGACGGGCGGCCGAGATGCTGGCCGCCGTGGGGCTGAAAGGGCGCGAGCACGGTTATCCGCACGAACTGTCCGGCGGCGAACTGCAACGCGTGGCGATCGCCCGTGCGCTGGCACACCGGCCCGCCCTGGTCCTGGCCGACGAGCCCACCGGCAACCTCGATCCCGATACGGCACATGCCGTGCTCGACGTGCTGCGCAATGAAATCCGCGCCAGTGGCGCGTGCACGATCATGGTCACCCACTCTGAGGCAGCCGCGGCCATGGCGGACCGTACGCTCATCCTTACCCGATCTGGATTGCAGGATGCTACGGCTGTCAAGCCGTTGCGTCATTAAGACGTCATATTTTTGTATAGGACGCGCGCTTTTTTTTATAACCGTAGTATGATTTAAATAACTTGCTTGGTTATCAATAGTTTTGTACTTTCCAACAAGCCAACGCCTTTTCACGCATTTCTTTTGAGGGAGGGGAGCAAAATGAGCGTAAGGCAAAAAAAACTCGAGCTGATCGAAGCGATGAACCGGGCGCGGGCACTGGAACCTTCCAGTTTCGTGCCGAACAAGTTGCTGGACACGCTGATCGAACGGATGAACCTGAAAAACGACGCCGAGCTGTGCCGGGTGCTCGAGGTGCAACCGCCGATCATCAGCAAGATCCGGCACCGCAAGCTGGCCGTTGGCGCAACGATCCTGTTGCGCATGCATGAGAAATCCGAATTGAGCATCCGAGAACTCAAAGAACTCACCAATGCGTCAGTGCACTGATGTGTGCAATGCCTGGCGCCGGCATCGCATTCCCGGCGCCCTTCTTTTTCTCCGCGGTCAAACTCCTCGCAGTCAAACTCCCCGCATTAACAGCTTTCTTCATTAATCGCTTCCCGCGATAAAGCGCCTCGCCGTTTTCCCGGTGTCGCATGCCCCGGTTCACGTTCCCGCAGTCTTCGCGCAATCTTCCCGCATCTTCCCGCATCTTCCTTTCGGGAGAAGCCGCCCTCTCCTGCCCGCCCTAGACTGGTGCACGGCATGCCTGCCGGCAGCCGATTCCGGAGGGTAAAGCGATGTCCGAACCGTTCCGCCAGCCATTGCGCCGTCCGCTGGGCGTGGCCGCCATGCTGTCCATTTCCATCCCCCTGTTCCTGTCGACCGGCTGCGATCGCGCCGAGGGCCAGGCACCCGCTGCCGGCGCACCGCCGCCCGCCCCCGTTTCCGCCGCCGCCGTCGTGGAACGGAACATCGTCGAAACGCAGGAATTCTCCGGCCGGCTCGAAGCGGTCGAGCGCGTGGAGATCCGCCCGCGCGTGCCGGGATACATCACGGCCGTGCACTTCACGCCGGGCGCGCTGGTGAAGAAAGGCCAGCCACTGTTCACGATCGATGCGCGGCCCTACCAGGCCGAAGTCGAACGGGCCGAAGCCAACGCGAATTCGGCCCGCGCGCGGGCCGGGCTGGCCAAGGTGGAACTGGAGCGCGCCGAACTGCTGCTGGGCGACCGCGCCATTGCGCGCCGCGAGTTCGACGAGCGGGTCGCCGCGCAAAAGGACCTGGATGCGGCCGCCCGCTCCGCCGGGGCCGAAGTGGCGACGGCACGCCTGAACCTCGGCTATACGCGCGTGACGTCGCCGATCGACGGCCGCGCCAGCAAGGCCGAGATCACGGTGGGCAACCTGGTCGACCAGAATGCCGTGCTGACGTCCGTCGTCTCGACGGACCGCATCTATGCCAGCTTCGATGGCGACGAGGACACTTACCTGCGCGTGCGTTCCCGCACGCGCCAGCGGGAGCCCGTGCCCGTGCGCATCGGGCTGGCCAACGAAACGGGCTTCCCGCATGCCGGCAAGCTGGAATTCGTCGACAACCGCCTCGATCCGGCCACGGGCAGCGTGCGCATGCGCGCCACCTTCGCCAATGCGGACGGCACGCTGGTACCCGGCCTGTTCGCCCGCGTGCAGGTCTCGGCGGGCACCGAGGGCGACGGCAGCGCCGGTGCCGCACGCGTACTGCTGATCCACGACCGCGCCGTGAACACGGACCAGGACCGCAAGTTCGTCTACGTCGTCAAGGATGGCAAGGCCGAGTATCGGCCCGTGGTGCTGGGCCCGGCCGCGGACGGCCTGCGCGTCGTGCGCAAGGGCCTGGCGCCGGGCGAGAAGATCGTCGTGGGCGGCCTGCAGCGGGTGCGCCCCGGTGCGCCGCTGCAGCCGAAGATCGTGCCGATGGACACGGATCCCGATGCGCCGGCGAAGGCCGGAGCCGCCGCGCAGCCGAAGGCGGGGTGACCATGAATTTTCCCCGCTTCTTCGTCGACAAGCCGATCTTCGCGGCCGTGCTGTCGATCCTGATCTTCGTGGCCGGCCTCATGTCGATCGTTTCGCTGCCGGTCTCCGAGTACCCGGAGGTGGTGCCGCCCTCGGTGGTGGTGCGCGCCCAGTACCCCGGCGCGAACCCGAAGGTGATCGCCGAAACGGTGGCCGCGCCGCTGGAAGAGCAGATCAATGGCGTCGAACACATGCTGTACATGGATTCGAAGGCCACGTCCGATGGCGCGCTGGCGCTGACCGTCACGTTCAAGGTGGGCACGAACGTGGAACAGGCGGAAACACAGGTGCAGAACCGCGTGCAGCGGGCACTGCCGCGGCTGCCGGAGGAAGTGCGGCAGATCGGCGTGACCACGGCGAAATCGTCGCCGAACCTGACGCTGGTGGCGCACCTGGTGTCGCCGAAAGGCCGCTACGACGATGTCTACCTGCGCAACTACGCGGTGCTGAACGTGAAGGACCAGCTGTCGCGCATTCCCGGCATGGGCGAGGTGATCCTGTTCGGTGCCGGCGACTACGCGATGCGCATCTGGATCGACCCGCAAAAGCTGGCCGCGCGAGGCATGACGGCATCCGACGTGACCGATGCGATCCGCGAGCAGAACGTGCAGGTGGCGGCAGGTGTCGTCGGCGGCTCGCCCACCAAGGGGTCGCAGTTCCAGCTCACTGTCAACACCGCCGGGCGCCTGAAGACGGTCGACGACTTCGGCGCGATCATCGTGCGCACCAATGCCGATGGCGCCGTCACGCTGCTGCGCGACGTGGCCCGCGTCGAGCTGGGCTCAAACTCGTATTCGCTGCGCTCGCTGCTGAACAACAAGTCGGCGGCAGCGATCGGCATCTTCGAGGCGCCGGGTGCCAATGCGCTGCAATTGTCCGACGACGTGCGCGCTACGCTGAAACGGCTGGAAGCGGACTTTCCCGAGGACGTGGAATGGCAGGTCGTCTACGACCCCACGCAGTTCGTGCGCGAATCGATCCGCGCCGTCATCCACACGCTGCTCGAAGCGGTGGCACTGGTGGTGCTGGTGGTGATCGTGTTCCTGCAGACGTGGCGCGCATCGATCATCCCGCTGCTGGCGGTGCCCGTGTCGATCGTCGGCACGTTCGCCGTGATGATGCTGTTCGGCTTCTCGATCAACACGCTGTCGCTGTTCGGCCTCGTGCTGGCCATCGGCATCGTGGTGGATGACGCCATCGTCGTGGTGGAAAACGTGGAGCGCAACATCGCTTCGGGCCTGTCGCCGCACGACGCGACGATCCAGGCGATGAAGGAAGTGTCCGGCCCGATCGTGGCGATCGCGCTGGTGCTGTGCGCCGTGTTCGTGCCGATCGCGTTCGTGTCCGGCCTGACGGGCCAGTTCTACCGCCAGTTCGCGCTGACGATCGCGATCTCCACGGTGATCTCGGCCCTGTGCTCGCTCACGCTGGCGCCGGCCCTGTCGGCCGCGCTGCTGCGCGCCCACGATGCGCCGAAGGACCGGCTCACGCGCGCCATGGACCGGGTGCTGGGCCCGTTCTTCGGCTGGTTCAACCGCTTCTTCAGCCGCGCCTCGGAATCGTATGGCCGCGGCGTGAAGGGCGTGATGGCGCGCAAGAGCCTGGGCATCGGCGTCTACCTCGCGCTGACGGTGGCGGCCGTGTTCGTGTTCCGCGCCGTGCCGGCCGGCTTCGTGCCGCAGCAGGACAAGCAGTATCTCGTCGGCTTCGCGCAACTGCCCGACGCGGCATCGCTGGACCGCACCGATGCCGTCATCCGCCGCATGTCGGCCATCGCCAAGGACGTGCCGGGCGTGATGGACGCGGTGGCCTTCCCCGGCCTGTCGATCAATGGCTTCATCAACGCGCCGAACACGGGCATCGTGTTCCTCGGCCTGAAACCGTTCCACGAGCGCACATCGCGCGAACTGTCGGGCGACGGCATCGCGGCCGAGGTGAACAAGCGGATGGGCGCGATCGAGGATGCGTTCATCATGGTATTCCCGCCGCCGCCCGTGAACGGGCTGGGCGCGATCGGCGGCTTCAAGATGATGGTCGAGGACCGCGCGAACCTCGGCTACGACGCGCTGTACGCCGCCGTGCAGGCCCTGCAGGCGAAGGCGTGGCAGGAGCCGCGACTGGCGGGCGTGTTCTCCAGCTACCAGATCAACGTGCCGCAACTGTTCGCCGACGTCGACCGCACCCGCGCCAAGCAGCTCGGCGTGCCGCTGCAGTCCGTGTACCAGACCTTGCAGATCAATCTCGGTTCGCTGTACGTGAACGACTTCAACCAGTTCGGCCGCACGTACCAGGTGGTGGTGCAGGCCGATGCGCCATTCCGCTCGCAGCGCGAGCAGATCGCGCAACTGAAAGTGCGCAGCGACAAGGGCGAGATGATTCCGCTGTCGTCACTGATGCGCATCAGCGACACCTACGGGCCTGACATGGTCAACCGCTACAACGCCTACCTGTCGGCCGACATCAGCGGCGGCGCCGCGCCCGGGGTGTCGTCCGGCCAGGCGCAGGAGGCGATGACGGCGCTGGCCCGCGAAACGCTGCCGAAGGGGATCACATTCGAATGGACGGACCTGACCTACCAGGAAATCCTGTCCGGGAACACGATGGTGCTGGTATTCCCCCTGTGCGTGCTGCTGGTGTTCCTCGTGCTGGCCGCGCAGTACGAAAGCTGGACGCTGCCGCTGGCGGTGATCCTGATCGTGCCGATGTCGATCCTGTGCGCCCTGGTGGGCGTGAAGCTGACCGGTGGCGACAACAACGTGTTCACGCAGATCGCGCTGTTCGTGCTGGTGGGACTGGCCTCGAAGAACGCGATCCTGATCGTGGAATTCGCCCGCGAGCTGGAAGACCATGGCCGCACCGTGGTGCAGGCCGCGCTGGAGGCATGCCGCCTGCGGCTGCGGCCCATCCTGATGACATCGATCGCCTTCATCATGGGCGTGCTGCCGCTGGTGTTTTCCAGCGGCGCCGGCGCCGAGATGCGCCACGCGATGGGCGTGGCCGTGTTCGCCGGCATGCTGGGCGTGACGTTCTTCGGGCTGTTCCTCACGCCGCTGTTCTACGTGCTGCTGCGCTCCCTGGCGCTGCGCGTTTCGGGCGCGCCGCACAAGCGGCACCATGCGGACACGGGGTTGGGCGCCTGACGGCGTCAGGCCGCGATCGCCATCTCAACCGCCCCATCCACGCCATAATGCCGTGCATAGCGCGCATCGAGGTTCGCGAGCGGCATCAGCAGGAACAGGTCGGCGCTGTCGAAATCCGGGTCCCAGGCCGGCTCGCCGCACAGCCACGCGCCGGAACGCATGTAACCCTTCAGCAGCGCGGGCACATTGGCCGCGGCGGCCGGTTCGATCTTCGTGTGCGGGAATGGCAGGTGCGGCGTGACGCGGTATTCGGCCGGCGCCATGTGCGTTTCGCGCAGTTGCCGGAACACGGCGACGGCGTTGTGGCCACCGTCCGCGAGGCTGATGCTGGCGCAGCCGGCCAGGTAGTCGCAGCCCTGCCGTCGCATGTACTCGCCCAGCGCGGCCCACAGCAGCATGATGACGCTGCCGCCCCGGTAATCGGGATGGATACAGGCGCGGCCGGCTTCGATGATGCGCCCGCGCAGCGGATTGAGGCGGCCCACGTCGAACTCGCCCTCGGAATAAAAACGGCCGAGCCGGCGCGCGCCGGCGGGCGCCAGCACGCGGTAGGTGCCCACCACCTGGAGCGTGCTGGTATCGCGCACGAGCAGGTGGTCGCAATGTTCGTCGAATTCGTCGCAATCGAGGCCGTCCGGCCGTGCCAGCGCGGTGAGATTCATGCCTTCGATGAAAACGCGGTAGCGCAGGCGCTGCGCTTCGCGCAACTCTTCCGCGGTGGTGGCGATGCTGGTGGCAAGGCGCGGGCGCGGGGCCCGGACGCCGGCTGCAGTATTCGTCTGCTGGATGGTCGTCTGCTGCATGCTTCGTCCTCTCGGTGAAGTGGAGACGAAGCACAGCGTAGCGATGGATTACTTCAACAACATGACAGCAAGATAACGGTTCGGTGACCGTGGCGCCGGCGCGTCAGCTTCCATGGAGGAAGCCGGCGTGCCGGCGCCGCCCGGCAGACGAGGCGCTCAGTCCTTCTTTGGACGGCCCGTCTTCAGTTGCGGCAGCGAAGCCAGCACGTTCTGCAGCGTGGCCATGTCGATCTGGCTGATCAATGCCACGCCGATGCGCAGCAATTCGCTTTTCTTGATCTCGAAGCCGGCTTTCAGGCAAGCCTTCTTCACTTCACCCAGCACCGCGTACTCCGCTTCCGGCATCGTGAAGCTGTCACGCACCAGGCGCTCCTTGCGCGGCGCCGCGACTTTCTCGACAGGCTTGGCCGCGGCCTTGGCCACCGCTTTGGCAGGCTTTGCCGGCTTGGCTGCCTTGGCGGCCTTCGGCTCGGCCTGCGCCGCTGCCGGCTTGGCGGCCTTTGCTTTCACGGCCTTGGCGGCGGGCTTGACTTCGGCCTTCGGTTCCGCCTTGCTTTCCACGCTGGCGGCGGGCTTGGCAGCGGCTTTGGCCGGCTTCTGCGCTTTCGGTTTGGCGGCAACGGCCACCTCCGCCTTCGGCGCGGCTTTCGTCGCCCGGGCCTTTGCCGGCGTGGCCGGCTGCGCTTCGGTGGTGTCCTTCACCGCGGCTTCCTTCGCGGCCGTTTCCTTCGCGGCGGGCTTGCGCGCCGCCGGCTTTGCCGTGGGCTTCGTTTCGGTTTTCGCGTCGGCCCTGGCTGCCGGCTTGTCGGCGGCGGGAGCGGGGTTGGCCAGCTTCGTGGCGGTATCGGCGGAAGTCTTCGTTACATCGGTCTTGGCGTTCATTGATGCTCCTGAAAAAGTTGAACTATATAAATAATATATACCATTTTTAAGGAAAGAGCACCTACCATTACACGTTCGGTTGCATTTCTTAAGGAATTTCAAATTTCCCTGCCGCACCACCCTGCCCCGAACCGCCGCGCGCCGCGAGCAGGGCCTCGAGTTCCGCATTGCGGCGTGCCAGGTCGCGGCGGACGGCGCGCAGCGCGAGATGCGTGGCCACGCGGGCAAACAGGATGGGCGGGCTGACCGGTCGCGTGATGTAGTCGACCGCACCCGCCGCCAGGCCACGCGCCTCGTCTTCCGGCTGGCTCTTCGCGGTGGTGAAGATCACCGGCATGTCGGCCGTGCGCGGGTCCTGCACGATGCGGCGGCAGGCTTCGAGGCCATCCATGTCCGGCATCATCACGTCCAGCAGCACGAGATCCACGCCGCCCGCCGCAAGGATCTGCAGGGCTGTGGCGCCGTTGGTCGCCACCTTGGTCCGGTACCGTTCCTTCAGCAGTGCCGACAGCAGCATGATGTTGTCGGGCGTGTCGTCCACGATCAGGATCGTCGCGCGGTCGATGTCGCGTGGGTCGTTCATGAAGCCTCCTCCCGGGCGGCGGCATCGAGCACCTGCCGGGCCGCGTCGAAATTATAGGCGGCGATGTGCGCGGCCAGGCGTTCCAGCGCGGTCGCCGGCAGTTGTGCCGCCAGCACCGTGCGCACGCTGGCGAAGTAATCGTTGCTGTCGCCGCTGTAGTCGGCCAGCAGTCCGCGCAGCCGGGCCAGCGCCTCGGGCACGGTGCCGGTGTCGGGCGGGGTCGGCGCCACGCTCGGCATGTTCGCGGCGTCGGCACCATCGTCAGCGCCCGTCCCGGCGAAATGCGCATCGAGGCCGGCGATCGCGGTGCGCAGCGCTGTCGTCAGTTCCTCGACCAGCGTGGCGGTCGGCACTTCGTCGCGATCGAGCAGTTCCTCGATGGCGCGCGCGGCCGCTTCCACCGCGTTGGCACCGACGTTGCCGGCCACGCCCCGCAGCGTGTGGGCACGCTTGCGCGCGTCGTCGCGTGCGCAGTGCAACAGGCTGGTCGCCACCTCGGCCGCGGCATCGCGCTGCGAATTGCGGAACCGGTCGAGCAACTGCAGATACAGCGTTTCGTTGCCGGCCACGTGGCGCAGGCCGCGCACCGTGTCGATTCCCGGCAGGACCGGCAGGCCGCCGCTCACGCCCGGTGCGCGCGGCAGCCGCGGCGCCACCGGCGGCATGGCCCGGCCCAGCCAGCGCGCCAGCGTGGCATACAGCATGTCCGGATCGATCGGCTTGGTCACGTAATCCTGCATGCCTTCGGCCAGGCAGCGCTCGCGGATGTCGGCCAGCGCATGCGCGGTCATCGCAATGATCGGCAAGCCGTCGAAGCGGCGGTCGCGGCGCAGCGCCAGCGTGGTTTCATGGCCATCGAGCAGCGGCATTTCCAGGTCCATCAGCAGCAGGTCGTAGTAGCCCGCGCCGGCCTGCGCGAGCCGGTCCAGCGCCTCGCGGCCATTGCCGGCAAACTCCACGGCGATGCCCTGTATGCCCATCAGTTCCGCGGCGATCTGCTGGTTGACGGGATTGTCCTCGACCAGCAGGACCCGGCCCGTCACATCGAGCCTGCCGGCCTCGATCGGCAGGCCGTGGCGGCGCGGCGGCGCGAACAGCGATACGAGCGTATCGACCAGCACCGACTGGCCGATGGGCTTGAACAGGTAACCGACGAATCCGGCGTCTTCGGCCTCGCGCTGCACTTCCTCGCGGCCGAACGCCGTCAGCAGCACCATGCCCGGCTTGCGTTCCAGCGGCGCGGCGGCCACGCGGCGCGCCAGCTCGATGCCATCCATGCCCGGCATCTGCCAGTCGGTCAGCACCAGCGCATACGGGTCGGCGGCCGCATCGGCCTCCACCACGCCGGCCAGCGCCTCGGCCCCGGACGACGCCATATGCACCCGCAGCGGCAGCGCCCGCGCCGCCTCGCCCAGTACTTCGAGCGCCATGGGGCTGTCGTCCACCAGCAGCACGCGCGCATTGTTCAGCGCGGCCGGCACCACCGGGGCCCGCTCGGGCTGGCCCGACAGGCCGAATTCCAGGTCGAACGAGAACACCGACCCCATCCCTTCCTCGCTGGTGACCGTGATCGTGCCGCCCATCAGCCGCACCAGCTGCTGCGAGATCGACAGCCCCAGGCCGGTGCCGCCGAACTGGCGCGACGTGGAACCGTCGGCCTGGTTGAAAGCGCGGAACAGCTTGCCCATCTGCTCTTCCGGCATGCCGATGCCGGTGTCGCGCACGGAGAAACGCAAGGCGGTCCGTCCGGGCCCTGGCGCCGGCAACTGCGTGCAGCACAGTTCCAGCTCGCCCTGCGCCGTGAACTTGACGGCGTTGTTGACGAGGTTGATCAGCACCTGCCCCAGCCGCAGCGGGTCTCCCTCCAGGTGGCGCGGAATGGCCGGCGGCACGTTGAACAGGTATTCGAGCTGTTTTTCCGCGGCGCGCTGGCTCGTCACGCTGGCCACGTTGGCCAGCACCTCGTCGAGGAAGAACGGGATCTGCTCCACTTCCAGCCGGCCCGCCTCGATCTTGGAAAAGTCGAGGATGTCGTTGATGATGCCCAGCAGCGCCAGCGCCGCGCGGTGGATCTTGCTCACGTAATCGTGCTGCTTCGCGTTCAGGTCGGTGCGCAGCGCCAGGTAGGCCATGCCGATGATCGCGCTCATCGGCGTGCGGATCTCGTGGCTCATGTTGGCGAGGAATTCCGACTTGGCGATATTGGCCGCCTCGGCCCGCACGTTGGCGGCCACCAGTTTCTGTTCCCGCTCCCTGCGTTCGCTGATGTCGCGCACGAACCCGCAAAACTCGAACTGCTCGGCATCGAGGTCGATGCGCGTGATCGACAGTTCGATGGGAAACTCGGTGCCATCCGCATGCAGCGCCTCCACCTCGATGCGCCGGTCGAGCACTTCGCCGGGGCTTTCGCCGGCCAGGTAGCGCGCCATGCCCTTGCGGTGGTCGCCACGGTAGCGCGGCGGGATGATCAGCGTGTCGAGCTGCTGGCCCAGCGCCTCGTCGCGCTCGTAGCCGAAGATGATCTCGGCCTGCCGGTTCCAGCCCACCACGCGGCCGTTGCGGTCCATGTTGACGACGGCATCGAGCGCCGTGTCGACGATCGCGCGCAGCTTGCGTTCGGAATCGCGCGCCACGGCGATGGTGCGCTTCAGTTCCTGCGTGCGGGTATCGATCTTCTGTTCCAGGTCGCCATTCAGCTCGCGCAACTCGCTTTCGGCATAGCGCAGCCGCGTCAGCGTGTCGCGGAAGCTGCGCACGGCGATGGACAGCCGCCCTACCTGGTCGGCGCGGCCGATGCCGGAGAGCTGGATGTCGGTCTTGCCCTGGGCAAGCTTTTCCAGCGATTTCTGGATGTCGCCGAACGGGCGCACGGTCTTGCGCGCGACGACGAAGACCGAGCCGACGATCGTCAGCGCCAGCAGCAGGTTCACGGTCAGCGCATGCAGCAGCTGCTGCTGGAGTGCCTCGTCGGCTTCGCGCCGCGAGTACGTGAGGTCGATGGCGCCCACCTTGTAGTTGCGGGCGCCATCCTGGAAGCTGATGTCGCGGTGCACGGTGATCGCGCCCGCCGGGTCGAACTTGCCGGTGCCGAAGCCGGCCAGCTCGGCGCCGTTCGGCGCCAGCACGCGCAGCATCAGCACTTCGGGCGTGGCGCGCATGGCATCGACCACGCTGGTGATCGCCGCGCCGTTGATGTCGAACAGCGGGCGCGCCAGCGCCTGCGAGAGCACCGTCACGAGCCGCTCGGAACGCTCCTGCAGCTGGACCTCGGCCTCGGCGTGCAGCGTGCGCACGGCATACGTGGTGTAGGCGGCCGTGGACAGCGCGACGGCCAGGAAGATCGACACGGCCAGGCGCAGCACGATGTCGCGCCGCCAGGTATCGCGCAGGTTGCGCAGCGCTGTGAGCATCAGGGTTGCTTGCCCTTGCCGGCAACCGGCAATTCGGATTTTTCAAGCTTGCGGTACTCGGCGCCGTTGCGCTCCGTTTCCACGGCATCCCAGATGCGCCGCGCCAGGTCGGGCTGGCGCTCGACCAGGCGATGCGACAGCAGCAGGAAGTAGGGTTTTTCCACCAGCGGCTTGGGCAGTGCCTCGATCTGCGGGCCAAACGGGCCGGCCAGCAGCGTGCGCGCATCGCTGCCGCCCAGGGCCGCGGCGGCCAGCCTGCCGGCCAGCAGCTTGCGCACCAGTTCATCGGAGCGCTGGCTGCCTTCGTCGACCGTGACGTTCAGGCTGCGCAGCAGGTCGGTGATGGAATAGCCGAGCTGCGCGCCGACGGCGCCATCGATGTTGTGCAGCGCCTTGCCGTCCCATTCGACATTGCTGCCCTTGCGGCGGATGAGGATGTAGCGGTCGATGTGCATGCGCTTGGCGATATCCGGCGTGGCACCGCCCGGGAACTCGCCGATCTCGCGCCGGTCGGTCTTGAAGCTGACGGCGAATGCGCCATCCACGGCATTGGCCTTGAGCTGCGCGAGGCAGCGCTTCCAGGGCATGCTCTGGAAATCAAAGCGGATGTTTTCACGCCGGCCCACCAGCTTGAGCAGCTCGAAGTTCAGGCCGCGGCCATCCTCGGTGCGCCACGGTCGCACGTTGGCGCGCTCGTAGCACAGCGTGACGACGGGCGGGGCGGCCAGTGCAGTGACAGGTGAAGTTGCCGCTGCGGTGGCCGATCCGGTGGCAGATTCAGCGGCAAACACGGCCGGCGCGGGCATGGCGTACAGCCCGGCCCACGCGCCCAGCGCCGCCGCCATCCTCGTCATCCGCCCAGTGCTCCCGACCGCCATCCCCGCCTCCATGCTCACAACCTATAGTGTAAGCAAAAGTACAAGGCCCGTGGAGATTCTCTTTGACAATTTCCACCGGCCTGCACAGGGTGGCGGCCCTGGGGGAACTCAGCCGGTCACTTCGACGACGCGCCCGTTCAATGGCTGCACGGGCCGGGCATTCATGCGGTACAGCTTGCGGAAGGCGGACAGCTGGCCCTTCGAGAGCTCCACCGGCTGCTTCAGCACCTGCCAGTGCACGCCTTCGCTGCACGGCGGCGTCGTCAGCGAACCCATATACGCGTAGTAGGCGTGCTGCCGCGGCAGCAGTGCGCCAAGGTCGAGCTCGCCCGCCACCGCATGGTGGTCGCCGGCGTGCGCCGGCAGTCCGGCGAAAACGGGTTTTAGAGCAGCATTCTCCTTGCCCTGCCTGAACAGCACGGCCACCACGGCCAGTTCGCCGGCGTCGTTCCGGTGGACCAGGTGCGCCACCAGCGGATACCGCTTGCCGTTGATCTTTTCCTCGCTGGGCGTGTGGAAGTGGAACTGCACGAGCTTGTAGTCGCCGCTGGCAAGGTGCACGGCGCCGCCCTCGGCCAGGTTCACCTGCACCGTGTGCCCGTTGTTGACGATGTCGGCAGTGCTGGCCGCATAATGGAAATCGATCGGCGCGGGCGCGCCAGTCTTCGCGCCGCGGATGTCGATCGGCGACTGCGCCTTGCCCAGCTTGCAGGCGGCGAAGTCCTGTTCGAGCTCGCCCCAGTGCGCGGTGCCGGCCTTGCCCGTGTATTCCCAGTGCGCGGCGCCCTTGTCGGCGGCGTGCACGCTTCCCATGGCAGCCAGGGCGGCTGCCAGCATCAGTAGTGTCTTTTTCATGGTTGACCCGGTTCGTTGAGTGACATTCGGTGCCGGTGCCCGCGCAGGCATCGGCACGCCGACGGTAACAAGCGCGCGGTGAAAATTTAGTTAAGGCAAGATGAGCCGAAACTTAAGCAGCGCGCACCCGAAGCCGGCATTCGCGCTGCTTCGGCACGCAACGCAGTATCGGCGCCGGGCGGCCGCGCGGGCACTCCCATCGGGCCAGGCGCGGCCCGGAACGAAGGACAGACGGGTCAAGGGAACCGCCAGTGCCACCGGTCGCCGCAGGCCGGCCGGGTTCAGGTCTCCTGGGGTTCCGGGCCGCGCGTGCGCCCCGGCAGCGCGAGCTTCACCGGCCGGTGCGTGCGCGCCGACTCGTAGATCGCTTCCGTGATGCGCTGGTCCTGCAAGCCTTCCTCGCCCGGCGTGTGCACGTCCTTGCCCTGCTGGATGCACTGCGCGAAATGGTCCAGCTCCGCGGTGAACTGGTTCTGTTCCTCGGCCTGGATGTCGCTGGCCTGCTCCTTGCCGTCGACCACGCGCGAGATGCGCAGCCGGTTGCCATGGTAGGCATAGCCAGGGTTCATCTCGGCCCACGCGTCGGCCCCGTTCAGGCGGAACATCTGCGACTTGTGCGCCGCATAGCTGGTGCTGCAGCTGGCGATGAAGCCGCTGGGGAAGCGCAGGACGAACTGGCACGACTCTTCCACTTCGCGGAACCGCGCATCGCCCGCCGTCGACCACGTGCTGCCGATCACCTCGTTCGGCTCCTCGCCGCTGAGGAAGCGCGCCGCGTTGATGCAATACAGGCCGATGTCCGGCAATGCGCCGCCGCCGGCCAGCGCCCGCTTCAGGCGCCAGTGCTGCGGGTCGCCCATGTTCTGTGAATTGACGGAGACGAATTCCTTCAGCGCGCCCAGCTTCTTTTCGCGGATCATCTTCACGAGGGTGCGGTCCAGCGCTTCGTACTGGCTGCGGTAGGCGATCATCAGCTTGCGGCCGGCCTTGCGGCACGCATCGATCATCTGCCGGCATTCCGCCACGCTGTTCGCCATCGGCTTTTCGCACAGCACGTGCTTGCCGGCGCGCGCGGCGCGCACCGTGTACTCGGCATGCATGTGGTTCGGCAGCCCGATATACACGCCCTGCACGTCCGGCATCTGCGCCAGCCTGTCATAGTCGCGGTAATCGAGCACCGCGCTTTCCGGGATGTTGTATTGGTGCGCGATCTTCAGGCCCTTGGCCCGGTCGCCGGTCACCAGCGCGACGGGCTTCGCATGCTTGCTCTGCGCAAAAGCGGGCAGCATCTCGTTGATGGAAATCCGCCCCAGCCCGACGATGGCGATCCCACGCGTTCGTTCCACGGATCGCCGGGCGGCTCGGTGCGCTCGGGCTTTTCGGCTTTGTCAAAGATCGGCGGGAATTCGACCCGGTCCTTTTCGCTGGCTCCGGCCTGCAATGCGGGCGTGGACAATGCGGCCAGGGTTCCCACATAGCGCAGGAAATCCCGGCGCGGCGGCTGGTTCTCCATGTGATGGCTTCCTTGAAATGATAAAAAACCATCGTCGCATGCGGTGTTTACCGGCAGCGCTCGCTTGCCCGATTGCAAAGATGGATGGGTTCACCTGCCACTTTTGTTGCTATGAACCATCAATTTCAGTCGTCGCGGGCCTTGGAGATTGCCACGCGGCGAGAAGGTCACTACAGTGCGAAAAGCCGCTTTAATTTACGACCAGCAATATCAATCCGCGCCTGCGCCGGCCCCCATGAAGATTCCCACGATTCCGACAGCCCGTATCCAGGCACCTCCGGCCATGCCGCGGCACGGCCAGGCGGGGTTCACGCTGGTCGAACTGATCACGGTGATCGTCATTCTCGGCATCCTTGCGGCCACCGCGCTGCCGAAATTCGTCGACCTGGGATCGGACGCGCGCATCGCTTCCGTGAAAGCCGTCGGGGGCGCGCTGGCGGCCACGTCGGCCATGGTGCATGGCAAGGCGCTGATCGACCCGTCGGCCACCACTGTCACCAGCGAGAATGTGGTCGTCACGCTGGAAGCCGGCTACCCTTCGGCAGCCCGCGTCGGCAACATGGCACTGGCGGCGGGGCTCGACACGGCCGACTACATCATCCGCTACGGCTCGGCCACCGCGACGGCCACCCAGCCGGCCCTGCCCATCAACTCGTTCGCGGCCATTCCTGTCGACGTGCAGAACACGCCGAAGGCGCTGGGCTGCTATGCCCAGTACACAGGGGCCAGCCGGACGGGAAATGCGGTTACGCCGCCGGTAATCACCGTGGTGACGAGCAGCTGCTGACTGTCAGGTTTGGCGAAACTTACAAACTGTGTTTAGCTTTACTTACTCAGCTCCGGATCCAGCACCTGCAGCGATGGCGGGTTCTTGAGTCGGGTTTCCGGGCCTGTCCTTTGCAAGCAGGGTCCATCCAGCATCACCCCTGTCGTGGCCCTCGTAAAAAACCAGACCTGGCAAATCCTCAGGCAGCGCAAGAGCAGGCTGCGATCCTGATAACAATGCGCGAACGGGTTCGATAATGCTCTTGCGGAGGGCGTCTTCGCTATTCAGATCGAGCAGCCGGATAGAAAAAGTCCACTGCGGCAGTTGTCCTTCTTTCTCGCTGTCCCAGAACAGCAAGCGGCTTTCCTTGATCTCGGTTGAGTCATCCCAGGCCGAGGGAAATTCGACGTAGAAACCGGACTCCAAAAAATCCGTTTCATAGTGCCAGAATGAAACGTGTACTACAGGACCCAAGCTTTCCTGGGTCGCGCCTACAAGGGGCGGAATGCCGCTACCAAACAGGCTGATCTGGTAATTGATCCATGCGTCGATGGTGTCGTTACGCCGTCTTTTGCCTGCGGCAGGAAAACTCATCGCATACTTAGTGCTACCCCATCCAGACGCTGTTTCATCCCAGGCTTCCCGCCATGGCCCTGCGCTACGCAGCTGACCGAACTCTCCCTTTTCGAGCGCAGCTTCCGTCATGGCACTCAACGAATTGGTCAATTCCTGCACCTGCGACCAAATACTCTCTACAAGCTCAAAACTCCGCACGATCTTTGTCCCGGCATTCATAAGCTCTCCCTCTATGGTATTGGGTAGTTCCTTATTCCTTGGTGCCCAGCCAGAATTTCAACGCGGCATTATCGCTATCTGCGATCGCATTGGCCAGCTGTATCGCGGCGTGAAAACCCACGAATGGACGAATACCGACATGGCCCAAGAATTCACCAATCAGAACGCTCCACCGCTTCAATGGTGCGGAAGTATCCGGCCGAGCAGCCAGTTTTGAAATCTCATGCTTGAATTCATGCCAGCGCACGGCTCGCAAGCGATTTACCGTCACGCCATCCGGCTCATTCTGGACCCAGGCCTGGCTATCTGGCAGGAGTTCTTTTACACGCTTTCCAATGAAAACATGGAGCGAATGACCATGCTGGCCACTTTGATAACGAGACCATTGCTTTTCCAACTGGTCAGCACCACTGACACCAGCATCCCACTTCAGTTCCACAAGAAGGGATCTCGGCTCGCCCTGTGCATCTAAAAACCTGATGACGAGATCCGGCTCGATACCATTCTTTCTTGGCCAGAACTCGAAAGTACAGGCCACAGGAGAATAACCCTGGAAATAGTCCGATGGCAGTGGCCCGCACAGGCTGTTCGATTCTGCGCTCGCCAGCACTTGCTTCCATAACGTCCAGTTGTCTGAAGCGGATAGAAACTCAAGGGGGCCAAATATGATGGAAGTGATTTCATCTTCCGAGCTGACTCGCGGCTCCGAAGGATCCCTGATGCCAAGGTAACGGGTGTAAGCCTTGCTTTTATTACGCGTGAATGCATGCAGCATATTGAACCTGTCAAGGTACGCGGAAGTTTCGATGCTAGCACTACCGTCTGCTGGTCGCCGCACGGCTTGGACTGGACGGAGTCCTTGCCTCCCCTGGCAGGAACTGGCTTGTTAATAACAAGCAGCTCGCCGTTATAGAAACGCAGCGAGCACAATCGAACGGTGCCAGGGAGTTCATGCGCCGAGATATTCGGATTCGAATAAAAGAGCGGCTTGCATCAATAGCTGGCAAGTAGCTTGCAGTGCCGCCCAAGCTGGCTATTTCAACAACGCATTTACCAGCAATGAGAATAGGTCCGCACCATTCCAGGCGTTTTGGCTTTCGCCAGCGCAGGGCGGCAAACTGCCTTCCCCACGCCGGCCGAATAATGTTCCCAGTCAGGTCCCCGTCCGCAACCCCAGGTCCACGCCCACCTCGTCCCAGTGCTCCTGCTCCTTCTCGACCCAGTAGGACAGCGTGGGATGCCCGCTGACGAGCGCGCGCGGCAGTTCCAGTTCGATGCGGTTCTTCATGCGCAGCTTCGGCTGGGCGTCGGCCACGGCGATGCGGGCATGCATGAAGACGACGGCCAGCCGCAGCGCGACCACGGCGCGGGCGAAGTCGGGGTCGGACAGGAATTCCTCCACCTTGCGCAGGTTGCCCTTCTGCGCCAGCACCAGCCGGCTCATCGTGCGCTGGTCGCGCGTGGTGAAGCCCGGCAGGTCGGCGTTCTCGATCAGGTAGGCGGCATGCTTGTGGTGGCCCGTCTGCGACACGGCCTGCCCCACTTCATGCAGCAGCGCGCTCCAGTACAGCAGCCGCGCCGTGGCGTCGTTCGCAAGCTTGAGCTGTTCCACCAGCGCGAGCGCATCGTCGGCCACGCGCGCGGCACGCGCCTCGTCGACATGGAACTTGCGGGCGAAATCACGCACCGACTGCTCGCGGCGGTCGCGCCGCATCTCGCGCATCGTGAGATCCCACATCACGCCCATGCGCAGACCGGCTTCGATCGGACACAATTCCTCGATATCGAGTTCGTGCATCACCCCGATCAGGATCGCCAGGCCGCCGACCACGGTGGAGGCGCGGTCCGGGCGCAGCCCCGGCAGGTCGATGCGGTTGACGTGGCCGAGCGCGATGAAGCGCCGCTTCAGCGCTTCCAGGCTGTCCGGCGTGATGCCCTTGCCAAGGCCGTTCTTTTCGATGACCTCGGCGATCGAGCGGATCGTGCCGGACGAACCGTAGGCCCGCTTCCAGAATTGCGGCATGTAGGGCGGCGCGCCATCCTCGAAGTGGCTGCGCGCGGACAGGATCGCCGCCTCGTACGACGGTCCGTCGACGTAGCCGTTGACGAAGAACGCGAGGCTCTGCTTCACGCTGCCCACGCTGAACGACTCGACCCGCTCGATATCGAAACCGCGGCCCAGGATCAGCTCCGTGGACCCGCCGCCGATGTCGACGACCAGGCGCCGCTCGTTCGGCTGGGCCAGCGCGCTCGCCACGCCCATGTAGATCAGCCGCCCCTCCTCCTCGCCCGAAATGATTTCGATCGGAAAGCCGATGGCCGCCTCGCACTGGGGCAGGAACGTGGCGATGTTCTGCGCCTGCCGCATCGTGGACGTGGCCACCACGCGCACCGCGTCGAGCTGGTAGGCCGACAGCGTAATGGCGAAGTTCTGCAGGCAGGCGATGGCGCGCTGCTGGGCCGCTTCGGTGAGGTTGCCGGCGGCATCGAGCCCGGCGGCCAGCCGGATCGGTTCGCGCATGCTCTTGAGCACGCGGATCGTGTCGCCATCGTGTTTGCCTATCGACAGGCGGAAACTGTTCGATCCGAGATCGACCGCTGCATACATCGGGGATTCCATTAATTTATATTGTTTATATTGAAAATCCTATCACATTAGTCCGCCCACATGACGGCTTGATGACAGGATAATCGTGTGCACAGGACAAACCGCGCGTTCCAGGTCTGTTCAGGTGCCGGTGCCCTCTTCCTCCACCAGCGGTGGCGGCGCGGCCACCACCCGGTTGCGGCCATGCAGCTTGGCCGCCTGCAGCGCCTCGTCGGCGCGTTTGAACAGGCTGACGGGCGTATCGTCGGGGCGGATCGTCGTCACGCCCAGGCTGGCCGTCAGCGAGATCACGGCGCGCTCGGCCTTTACCGGCGCGGCCTCGATCGATGCGCGGATACGCTCGGCCACGTGGACGGCGTCGGCCAGCGCGGTGCGCGGCAGCTGGATCGCGAATTCGGCACCGCCCAGCCGCCCCATCAGGTCACTGTCGCGCAGCTGGCGGCGGCAGGCAACGACCATGGCCTTCAGCACCTGGTCGCCCACCGCATGGCCATAGTGGTCGTTGACGCGCTTGAACCCGTCGAGATTAAGGATCAGCAGCGCGGTCGGGGTGCCGGGGCGGCGTGCCAGCGCGAGCCATGGCGCCAGCGCACCGTAGAAGCCGCGGCGGTTGGGCACGTCCGTCAGCGCATCCACCATTTCGAGGCGCGCGAGTTCGCCCTGCAACGTCTCGCGCGCCAGCAGCAGGTAACCGGCGCTGACGATCAGCATCGCCAGGAAAAAGGCCACGTAGGCGAGACCCTGCAGCTGCGCCGGCCCGAACCCGGCCCAGCCCTGCGGCAGCGCGATCGCCAGCAGGCCGCGGCCGGCGATCGCCAGCGCCGGCACGGCCAGCGCCAGGGTCAGGAAACGCCGCAGCATCGAGGCACGACGCCAGTCCAGCGCCAGCGCCGCCACCCCGGCCAGGTAGAACGCGCCGACGATGGCGTAGCCGCCGGCCACCCGCAGGCCGCTGTCCACGTCCAGCGCATAGCAGGCGAGCCATGCCGCGGTCCCCAGGCCCAGCGCCGGCAGCACGATGCGCCGCCAGCCGGTACGCCCCGCGTGCTCCCACAGCGCGCCGGCATCGAACGCCACGCCGGCGAACAGCAATACGTTGGCAAGGGGACCGGCCAGCAGTTCGGGAATCACGCCGCGGAAGTAAAGCAGCAGCCAGGCCACCGCCTGGAATTGCCTGGCCAGCGCAAAGGTGGCCAGCGCGCCGCGCTGGCGATTGTCCGTATCGTGAAAGAAAAGGGCTGCACACAACGCGAGATTGCCGAGCGCCAGGGTGAGTACCAGCGTCCTGACGTCCACGTCAGATCTCGTGCTCGACGTTCGTCGTCCCGTCGCCCACCTTGGATGCCCACGCCCGGCTGAAGAATTCCTTTTCTTCCTCGGTGGGTGTGTCGTGCCAGAACACGATCAGCGTGCCCTTGTGGTCATGCAGCTGGCTGCATTTCTCGATGAAGTTCTGCCGGCCGGCCGCATCGGCCAGCGCAGCCGCGTAGCCATAGACACGGTTCAGGCGTTCGATACGGTCCGGCTCGGTGAAACTGTTGGTCGCGGTAATGGTCGGGTGATCCAGGAACATTGTATTCTCCATCGAGAGCCGGCCGTGGCAATGTACCCACAAAACGTTTTCGTGTAAATGCGCCGCCGGGGTACACTTTCGGCGAGCCAGTGAGCTTAGCAGAAAGCGTCCCCGACACCAACCCGAGCCACCATGCCGCACACCCTTGATCCGGCGCCCGGCCAGCCGCTGCCCGCCGGCCAGGGCCCTGCTCTACAGCCTGCCACTCAACCCATGCCCTTGCCCGTCGGCCAGCCCGCTGCGAATGGAAATGGGGGAGCCCTGCTCAGCCGGCGCAAAGGTCGCCTGACGCTGGAATTCGCGCCGGGCGAAGTGCAGAGCCAGATGGACCTGGCCGATCCGCATCGCCTCGTGCTTGCCTACGCCCGGGCCATGATGTGCTTCGTGCTCTTCAAGCCGCGCCCGGCGCATATCGTGATGGTGGGCCTGGGCGGCGGCTCGCTGGCCAAGTTCTGCCACCACTACCTGCCGGACGCCCGCATCACCGTGCTGGAACTGTCCGCGGACGTGATCGCGCTGCGCGAGCACTTCGCCGTGCCGCCGGATAACGACCGATTTCGCGTGATCCATGCCGATGCAGCCCGCCACATGCCGCAGCTGGCGGGCACCGCGGACGTGCTGCTGGTCGACGGCTTCGACGCTTCCGGCCTGCCGCCCGCACTGGGCAGTGCACGCTTCTACGCCGATTGCCGGCGCGCGTTGCGGCCCGATGGCCTGCTCGTGGCGAACATCTTCAGCTACGACCCGAACTACCACGCCATGGCGAACCGGCTGCGCCAGGCGTTCGGCGGCCATGTCTGCCAGTTCCGTGGCATTGCCGGCAACAATCACATCCTGTTCGCGCTGCGGCCCGCAGCCGGTGCGCCGACGCGTGCCTGCCGCCTGGTGCAGCGCGTGGCGCTGTGCGGCGCGCTGTGGCCCGGCCTGGCGCCGTTCAACCGCCTGCTGGCCCACTGGATCGTGGGGCGGCTGCGCCAGACGGCGGCTTGACGCCCCCTCCGGCAAGCCGCGCCTGCGCTATTGCCCGAGCAGTTTCTTCAGACTCAGCAAGTTGTTTGCATTGCCCGCCGGCTTGGCTTGGGCCTGTGAGCCAGCGGATGGGTCAACGGGTCGGGCATCAAAACTTGCATCGACAGCGGCGCCCAGCCATCGATTGCTTCCACCGTCGACATTGGGCGCTCCCGAGCGTCCGAACGTCGTCGTGATATACGCTGCATCCATGCTTGGCTTGATGCGGATCAGCGTACCATCCTCGCGCACGATTTGCGGAGTCCCGGCAATTCGCAGGCCGGTCGCCTGGAAGATGTCGCGCAAGTGCAGCTCGGCCTTCTCGGCCACGCGCGGATCGGCAAACGCGCACTGGCGCGGCTCCGGTATGGCCCGGGTAGTCCAGTAACGTTGCCAGGCATCGTCGGGCCGGGCGTCGCACCATATGCGGGATACGGTGCCCCATGCCTGCTGCCCCCCTGGGACAACCGTTGAAGCGATGAGGGCACCACATAGATCGTGGAATCGAGCTTGGCAGCGTGCTTTCGCATGCTGTCCTCGAACTCTTTGCAGAATCCGCAGTCAATAGCGCTAAACATCAGCAAGCGCCGCCCTCCGCCATTGCCGTATGTCAGCTTGGGGAGCTTGTCGTAGTCAACCGATGAAAGGACTTCTCGCTGAAGCTGGTTTCTTTCATCCGGCGTCATTGCACGTGGCTGCGCTCCGGCAGGCGACACGACGTTGAAACCGCGCGAATCGCCAAATAGCGTCCCTGTTTCGTTGGTGAAACCAATAAACCGGCCTTGCCTGTCAGATAAAACATACATGCCCTTGACGAGGGTCGGCCCGACCGCGGTTGTCTTCTCATCGACACCGAGGCTGGCCTTTGCCCGAGCCAGATTGCCGAACAGGTTATGGGCAGCAGTCTGGCCATCGGCAGTCGCAGTGCTGGAGACCAGCGTTGCAAACGCGACCCATAATATCTTTCCGCGCAGTTTCATAGTTTTCCTTATCATAAGAGTCGAGATTAACCGTAGTTTGAAGTTTCTATGGCTTGCCGCATGCAAGATGATGACGACAACATTATCAAGTCCAATGCAGGCCCCAATTCCATGATAACGACTCGGCCTTTTTTGACCTCCTCGTGGACCGCGGCATCGCACATGGCGAGCATCCGGTTATCTTAATGCTGTACAAAAATAAAACGTATCCGATGCACCGGTGCATTGGCAGCGAATCAGGACAGCGATGTCCGCTATGAAGCGGAACGCTGTTTATCCTGGCAACTGATTCACGTGGGATTCCCTGCCGCGCGAGTCGGGTTCGGCCGCGGCGTTACCTGCTTTCGTCGCGTTCACGGCTTCTCGTCGGGCTGCGTGTCCTGGAGCTGTTCCAGGGTCGTTCGTGTCACGAAAATGGGAAGCGGCGAAAATTGCTTGTCCTTATCGGAAATGAAGTGCACTGCAGCGTGTTCACGACTGTCGTGTGCCGTTTCCTTGACCGGTTCCCCGTGGCTGGCCGGAATGCTGGCGGAACCTTCGTCAATGTAGGTAATGCCGGAAATCTCGACGTCGACAGGCGACCGAAATGGCGTCAGGCCGCACCAGAAGGCCTCCAGGCCTTCCCTGACCAGCCGCGTGACCTGATCGTTTTGTCCGGCAAGGACATGGGGCACGCTGAGCGACAGCTGAAAGCGGGTGATCGTGCCGTCGCCATGCGGAACGAGCGTGCAGTAGCCGCTGATGAAAATGGCCTGGTCGCGCCACAGAAGGTTGAAATGTCCTGGCGGCTCGCTGTCCGCCGGGTTGCGCCAGGGCTGCCCGCCCAGGGAAAGGAAGGTCGCTCCCGCCTCCGCGTCGAAGGAATACGTCTTCGAGAGCGACAGGACCGGCCCCGCGAGACGCCGGACAAGCAGCGCTGTTTCAGCAGGATCAAGCGTGGCAAGCTGGAAAGTCATTGTGAGTACTCATTTTCGGGTTGGTGGTGATAGGCCTTGCAATCTGTTCGACACGCGATACCGGATTCATTCCACAAGATCGAGCAATGGCTCGAGGGAATACAGCACGTGCGGTGTCGAGCGAGCGGCTCCGCGGATCATGCTCCAGCTTTTCGAGTTCCTCCGCTTCGAGGTTGATCCGCAGCACGGCTGCGGCATCGCGCAAGCCCAGGCTGCGTCCCATCAGCGTTCGGGCATCTTCATCGGTCTTCGGCCTGCCGCGCAATTGACCAAGTCCCAGCAGTCCCGCGAATGGACTGCGCTTGTCATTGATGTGCGCGATCGTCCCATAGACGTCGAACACGACGGCGCAGATCCTGTTTGATCCCCCGAGCTTTGGCAACAGTTTCTCCGTCTGTAAATAACCATGAAGATAGAAGTTTCCAATGGACGGACAGGCTTTGACGCGCCAATATGGGCACAGGATTGAACCAGTCTTATCCGGACGTTGATGATAGCAGCTTGTTCCGGTCGTGGATGAGCTTTGGATTTACGGTACACGCTTTATATTGGTGTTTTTTGGCGTGGTGAATGTGCTGCCAGCTCGGCCAGGAACCCCAGGGTTTTTTGCCGGGCGGTCGTTGTCATGAAAATCGCGGCCGTGCATGGCCAAATGCCGAAGGATTTTGGAATATGCAACTGTTATTGAAATCGCTGGACAATCCGGAGCAGGAATTGAGGTTTGCCATCTCCGATCCCGAGTATTGTCCCGATGGCGCTGGTTGCGAGGTCAGGCTCAATGGGAACGTTCTTTTTCGTTCCGTCATCGGCGTCGACCCGATCAATGCAATCGAAAATGCCATTACCGCCATTCGTGCCTATCTTGCCGGATCCCGGGAGAACATTGCATGGAGCGATGGCTCCCGCTACGCCGGCCCGCCATAGCGGCCCGCACCAGCCGGCAATACTGACGTCGCACCCCTGCCCCGGCCACTGGCCCGGCCGTCGTTCCACGGCCCGCGCCTCCGGCTCGTCATTGCGGCGGCGCCGAGCGCATCGCGTTCGTATCCGCGAGAAGCCGGAATGCGATCGAAAATGGTGCGCAAATGCAACAATACGTTCTTAGAAGATATAATCTCTCGAAGGCTCCCTGCTTTTATGACACACTGACGGCCGGGCTTGCTCGCCCGGTGGTTTCGTTCAGACACAGGAGTCCCATGGCACGCAGGTTCACCCCGGTTTCGCTGGCAGCGGCGGTCACGCTCGCCGTCGGCCTGTGCGTGACGGGCGCCCTGTTCATTGCCGTCAGCGCGCTCGAATACGGCAGGCTGTCGGAAAGTTTCGAGCAGCGCGCGAACCTGCGCTTGGCGGCGATCCGCCGCGGCCTGGACGATGCCGTCGAGGTGCTGACCGTCACGAACCAGTTGTTTCGCACGATGCCCGGCGTGACGCAGGAGCAGTTCGGCGACTTCGCCCGCCCGCTGCTGCACCGCCACCCCTTCATGGTGTCGTTCACCCACCAGCACCTGATGACGCATGATGAGCGCCTCGCCTTTGAAGCGCTCATGGGGCGCACGCGCCCCGGCTTCACCGTGACCGAGCTGCGCGCCGGCCGCTTCGTCCCGGCGGCGCGGCGCGACCGCTACCTGGTCACGGAATTGTTCGCGCCACTGCAGGCGCACAACGGCGCGCTTGGACTCGACGTGCTGCCGATGGAGTCCGCGGAAGCAACGGTGGAACGCATGCTTTATACGGGCAAGCCGACCGCCACGCCGCTCGTCAGCGTGCTCCACCCGGCGCGGCGCGACAGCTTCGTGCTGCTCGTGCCGCTGTACCTTCCGGGCATGCCCACGGAAACGCCGCTGCAGCGCCGCGCCGCCTGGATGGGCCAGACGGCCGCGCTGATCCGGGCACCGCACCTGGTGCACACGATCCTGCAGTACGGCGGCCTGCTGGACGATCCCCACCTGCTGCTGCGCGTGTACGCCGGCGATGACGCGGACCTCGTCTACGCGACCGGCCCCGATGCCGAAGCGGACAACCGCGCCCTGTTCACGCTGCCGCCATGGCTGGCGTTCCATCACCCGCAGCACGTGGCCAAGCGGTTCGACCTGCTGGGCCAGACGTGGCGGGTGCGCGTGGATGCGCTGCCGCGGCCCTTCCTGGCCGACCATGCCGGCTCGCTGATCGCGCTGGTCGGCGGCCTGCTGTTCTCGATGCTGGCCGCCGCCCTCGTGCACATACTGGAGCAGCGCTCGCGCCGCGTGCAATGGCTCGTGGACGAGCGCACCGCCGACCTGCAGCGCAGCAATGCACGGCTGAACGACGACGTGGCGGCGCGCAAGCGCACCGAGCGCGCCCTGCAGGAAAGCGAACACCGCTTCCGCCGGCTGCTTGCACTGTCGTCCGACTGGTACTGGGAGCAGGACGCGAATTTCTGCTTCACCTACCTTGCCGACGGCTTTTTCGACAAGGCGCATGTGCAGCGCAAGCAATACCTCGGCCGCACCCGCTGGCAGATCAGGCCGGATTTCCTCGAATCGACGGCTGGCCGCGACCATCTCGCGCTGCTGCAGGCGCGGCAGCCGTTCGCCGGCCTGGAACACGAGATCACTGGCGACGATGGCGTGACGCGCTGGTTCCAGTCCACCGGCGAACCGGTCTACGATGCCCAGGGCGACTTCCGCGGCTACCGCGGCACCGGCAGCGAGATCACGGAACGCAAGCTGACGGAGCAGCGCATCCGCCACATCGCGCACCACGATGCGCTGACCGGGCTGCCGAACCGGATCCTGCTGCAGGACCGGCTGGCCCAGGCGGTGGCCTATGCCAACCGCGGCGGGCGCCGGATGTGGGTGCTGCTGATCGACCTGGACCGATTCAAGTTCGTCAACGACACGCTGGGCCACAAGGCTGGCGACCACCTGCTGCGCACGATCGCCGGGCGCCTGCGCGCGGCGGTGCGCGAGACCGATACGGTGGCGCGGCTGTCCGGCGACGAGTTCGTGGCGATCCTGTCCGAGCATGCCGACGAGGCGCTGGCGCCGGAGATCATCGACCGCATCATGGCCGCACTGGCGCAGCCGATGACGCTCGATGGCAAGGAGTTCTGCGTGACCTGCAGCATCGGCGTGGCCAGCTACCCGGCCGACGGCACGCCGGCCGACCACCTGATCGAGCATGCGGATATCGCCATGTATGCGGCCAAGAAGCTGGGCCGCAACCGCTGGCAGTTCTACCATGGCGCAATGAACGAGGAAACGCGGGAACGGCTGCGCATCGAAGGCGCGCTGCGCAACGCGCTGGAGCGCGGCGAGTTCGTGCTGCACTACCAGCCGCAGGTGGACCTGGCGAGCGGGCGCATCGTCGGCATGGAAGCCCTGCTGCGCTGGCAGCACCCCGAGCTGGGCATGGTGCCGCCGCAACGCTTCATCGGCCTTGCCGAGGAAACGGGCCTGATCGTGCCGATCGGGGCCTGGGTGCTGCGCACCGCCTGCGCACAGGCGAAGGCTTGGAACGACGCGTGGGCACCAGGCGGGCTGCCGCCGCTGCGGGTGGCCGTCAACCTGTCGGCGCGCCAGTTCGCCCAGCCCGACCTCGTGCCGTCGATCGCGCAGGTGCTGGCCGACACGGGCCTGCCGGCCGCGTGCCTGGACCTGGAACTGACGGAAAGCCTGTTCGTGGACGACGTGGCCCAGGCGGTGGAGGTGCTGCACCAGCTCAAGGCGCTGGGCGTGGCGCTGTCGATCGACGATTTCGGTACCGGCTACTCGAGCTTCTCGTACCTGCGCAGGTTCCCCATCGACGTGCTGAAGATCGACCGCTCGTTCGTGGCCGATATCGCCAGCGACGCGGACGAGGCGGCGATCGTCGTCTCCATCATCGCGCTGGCCCGCAACCTCAAGTTGCGGGTGATCGCCGAAGGGGTAGAATCACTGGCTCAGCTGGAATTCCTGCGCGCCCACGGCTGCGACGAAATGCAGGGCTATTATTTCAGCCGGCCGCTGCCGGCGGAGGAATTCGAGCGGATGATACAGAGCGGCAGCACGCTCGCGCCGGCGGCGGAGCCGGAACTGCTGCCAGCGTAAAGACTTACCGAACGGGGGATAACAACAATGAATGCACGAGCCAAGAAACAATTCCTGCTGAAGCCTCAGCATGCGCGCACCAACCGCAAGATGCGCGACCTGGTCGACAAGGCCGTGACCGCGCTGCCCGAGGTGGGCATCCGCAAGTCCGCCGAATTCCTCGCCTCGATGCACGTGCCCGTCGAGGTGGCCGTGCGGGCCCTCGTGTACCCGAAGCGGCGCCGCGCCGTCACGCCACCGTCGTACAAGCGGCCCGGCGTCAAGTACGCGTCACGGCCGACGGCGACTTCGAACGCTTCCTGAGCCGGCAAATTTACCGGTTCCAGGTTCAGTCCTGCCGCCTTTGGTTTGGTTCCTGTTTCGCCCCTACTGCCCCTTTGCCTTGTTCTTGGCCCCGTGCAGCGCCAGCCGCGCGGCCTTGCGCGCCTCGGCCTGCTCGAAGCGGGCGACCTGTTCCGGCGTTTCCGGCACCAGCTGCGGCACCGCCACGGGCTTGCGGTCCTTGTCCACCGCCACCATCGTGAAGTAGCAGCTGTTGGCGTGCCGCACGAGCCGCTGCTGGATGTTTTCCGTCACCACGCGGATGCCCACCTCCATCGACGTGCGCCCCGTGTAGTTCACTGAAGCGAGGAACGTCACCAGTTCGCCCACGTGGATCGGCTGCAGGAACATCACCTGGTCGACCGACAGCGTCACCACATAGCTGCCCGAGTAGCGGCTGGCGCACGCGTAGGCCACGCTATCGAGGAACTTCAGGATCGTGCCGCCGTGGACATTGCCCGAGAAGTTGGCCATGTCGGGCGTCATCAGGACGGTCATCGTCAGCTCGTGGGCCGACCAGTGCATTGCGCTTTCCATCGTGCTTTCCAGTGGTTGAGGGTCCTACACATTCTAACGGCAATGCCGTATGCTTGCGCATCATCAATTTCACCATTGAAAGGGCGCCCCCATGAAGTGGAAACTTGCCGCCTTCGTGGCCGGCAGCATGCTTGCCGCCTCGGCCCAGGCCGCGTTTACGTCCGACCAGGTGCAGTCGTTCACGCTCGCCAACGGCATGAAGTTCATCGTCCTGGAAAGCAGCACGATCCCCAACGCGAACATGTACACGTTCTGGAAGGTCGGCTCGCGCAACGAGGCGCCCGGCACCACCGGCCTGTCGCACTTCTTCGAACACATGATGTTCAATGGTTCGAAGAACTACGGGCCGAAGATGTTCGACCGCACCATGGAAGCGAACGGCGGCAGCAACAACGCCTACACGAGCAGCGACGTGACCGTGTACCAGGACTGGTTTCCCGCCACTTCCCTTGAAACGATCTTCAAGCTGGAGAGCGACCGCATCGCCCACCTGACGATCGATCCGAAGATGGTCGAGAGCGAACGCGGCGTGGTGCTGTCCGAACGCAGCACGGGCCTGGAAAACTCGAACATCCGCATGCTGATGGAAGACCTGAACAGCGTGGCCTACTCGGCCCACCCGTATTCGTGGCCCGTGATCGGCTTCGAGTCGGACATCAAGGCCTGGACGCAGCAAGACCTCGTCAACTACTTCCGCACCTACTATGCGCCCGGCAACGCG
The DNA here is from genome assembly GCF_004209755.1 of Pseudoduganella lutea. Classification (NCBI taxonomy): domain Bacteria; kingdom Pseudomonadati; phylum Pseudomonadota; class Betaproteobacteria; order Burkholderiales; family Oxalobacteraceae; genus Pseudoduganella; species Pseudoduganella lutea. The sequence continues at coordinate 713,846 of NZ_CP035913.1, forward strand.
GTGGCCGTGATCGTTGGCGACGTGAAGGCCGACCGCGTGAAAACGCTGGCCACGAAGTACTTCGGCGCGATCCCGAAACGGGCGGCGCCGCCGGCCGTGAAGACGGTGGAACCGGAGCAGAAAGGCGAGCGGCGCCTGTTCGTCGCCAAGCCTTCGGCCACGTCGGCCAACCTGATGGTGGCATACAAGGCGCCCCGCGCGGACAGCCCCGATTACTACGCGCTGAACGTGCTGCAAGGCGTGCTCACCGAAGGCAAGACATCGCGCCTGTACAAGGCGCTCGTGGAAAAGCAGCTGGCGACCTCCGTCGGCACCGACGCCACCGATGGCTTCGATCCGGGCCTGCTGTACGTGTTCGCCGTGGCCGCGAACGGCGTCGACGGCGCGAAGGTGGAAAAGGCGCTGCTCGACGAAATCGACAACGTGGTGAAGAACGGCATCACCGAGCAGGAGCTGCAGGCCGTGAAGAACAAGAAGCTGGTCAACCTGTACCGCGCGCAGGAAACCATCAACGGCAAGGCGCAGCAACTGGGCAACTACGAAACCTTCTTCGGCGACTGGCGCAAGCTGTTCGCAGCGCCGGCCGAATTCGAAAAGCTGACCACCGCCGACATCCAGGCCGTGGCCGCCCGCTACCTGAAAAAGCAGCAGCGCACCATCGGCGTGCTGGCCGCGAAGGAGGAATAATGAAGAAACTGGTATTCACCACCGCCCTGGCCGGCGCCGCCGCGGCGCATGGGGCTGCGCAAGGGGCTGAATTCAAGCTGCCGCAGTTCGAGACGACAAAGCTGTCCAATGGCCTGACCGTGATGCTGATGGAGCGCCACGAAGTGCCGCTGATCGCCGTGCGGGCCGTCGTCAAGGCTGGCGCCGTGAACGACGGCACGCAGGCCGGCCTGGCCAACCTGACCGGCGACGCGATCCTGCTGGGCAGCGAAAAGCACGCCAAGGCCGCCATCGACGAGGCATTCGACTTTCGCGGCGCGCAGCTCGCCGGCGGCAGCGCCACCGAGCAGACCACCGTGCAGGCGAACTTCGCGAAGAACGACGCGGCGGCCTTGCTGCCGCTGTTCGCCGAGATCGTGCAGCAGCCCAGCTTCGAAGCGGCCGAACTGGACAAGCTGAAGAACCGCAAGGTCAGCGGCCTGAAACAGGCCAAGGAAAGCCCGCGCCAGGTCGCCGGCACGTATTACCGCAGCATGCTGTACGGCGACGCGCCCTACGCCAGCCCCGCGGGCGGCACGGTGAACAGCCTGGCCGCGCTCAAGCGCGCCGACGTGCAGGGCTTCCATGGCCGCTACTTCAGGCCGGACAATGCCGCCATCATCGTCGTCGGCGATTTCGACCCGGCCGCGATGCGCCGGCAGATCGAAACGCTGTTCGGCCAATGGACGGCCGACGGCCCGGCGCCGCAGCGTGCCGACTACGGCAAGCCGCTGGCGGCCAAGCCGCGCGTGTGGCTCGTCGACAAGCCCGATGCGATCGAGACCACGTTCGTCATCGGCGGCCCCGGCATCGCCCGCAACGATCCGGACTACGTGCCATTGCAGGTGCTGAACACGGTGCTGGGCGGGCGCTTCACGTCGTGGCTGAACGACGAGCTGCGCGTGAACTCGGGGCTTACATACGGCGCCAACAGCGCCTTCTCCCCGCTGGCGCAATCGGGCACCTTCGCGGTGTCCAGTTTCACCGCCTCGGCCAAGACGGAAGCGGCGCTCGACCTGGCGCTGAAGACGTACAACCGGCTGTGGGAAAAAGGGATCGACAAGGCCACGCTTGATTCGGCGAAAGCCTACGTGAAAGGCCAGTTCCCGCCCCGCTTCGAGACAAGCGAGCAGCTGGCCAGCCTGCTGGGCGACATGTATGCGCTGGGCGTGGACCGCGCCCAGATCGACAACTTCATGCGCGACGTGGACGGGCTGACGCCGGCGAAGGCGAAGCAGCTGGTCGACCGGCACTTCCCGCGCCAGAACCTGCAGATGGTGTTGGTCGGCAAGGCCGACGATATCCGCAAGGTGGCGGCCAAGTATGGCGAGGTGACGGAACTGGAGATCAGTGCGGATGGCTTCAGGCCTGGCAGGAAGTGAATCTGGCTGGTCTCGAGAACCAGGCCGGGTGATGCCGGAATAGGGAGGCATCTGAAGGTCTGGTTTCGGGCCAGAAGCGGCCGTTAGCCTCGAACAATTTGCAGGGAGGTATGGTGTTATTTGTGGTGGAAAAGAAGGCTCCCAAGCAAGATCCGACTACGGCTCAGGTAATCGCTGCGATCACGAAGTTGCGGTCTTATGGACCGTCATCTTTTGCATCACTCACCGATGCGCACGGGAATTACCTGCAGGTGGCCGGAGGAGGGTTAACCTGTCTGCTCGAAAGGCGAACTGCGGCAGGTGCGCAGCACTTCCGGGCATATCTAGAAAAGCCAAGCGGCATACATCCGGACGGTACCACCCTTGCCTTCAGCGGTGGCCAAGTAAAGCTTCGAGCCGACGAGTGGATATCCGCTCCGCTTGTCATTGACGCTTTTACCGCATTCTTGCAAGGTCACGAGCTTCCTCAGACTATACGCTGGCGAGACATCACAACCTTACTCGGCAGCTGAAGGTCCGCTTCGGGGCGAAAGCAGTCGGCCGAGACAGGCTGCTTCCGCTGTGCGCGGACCGCTTCGCCAATACGACACCATCGTCGAACTGGCGAGCTGATCGCACGCCGAAAGCAATTCTGCTTCGAGACTGGCAGCGGCTCGGCGACTCGGATCACTCCCGGGAACGGACGATCCGCGGGCTTTCCGGCGGTCCCAGGTAACTTGGCTGCAATCCTCCTGCATCGATGACGAGCCGCTGCAAGACGAGCTCGGGGTCCAGCGCCCAGAACTTCACCGTGTGCTTCCCGGGCTGGTCGACCTCCAGCGTGGTGGCGAACTTCGCCACGCCGTCCGATACGATCCGGCGCCAGTAGTCTTCTGACTGGTCGGCGTGCACGTTCACCTCCTGTGGCGGACCATCGTCGATCGACACCGCGTAGCGGAAGCCATTGCCGGGCTGGAACTGCAGCGTCGGCGACAGTACCGCATGCAGTTGCACCTTGCCTGCGCTGAAAAGATGCACGTCGTACTCGAGGCGCATGCCATCCTGTACGGTCAGGGCTGGTGCGGCACCGGGCATCGTCGTCACGCCGGACAGCGTGCGGCCGTAGCCGGGAATGGTCTGCCACCGCCGGCCCGCCGGCGCCAGGGCGCGGCTGTAATGTTCGGCCTCGATCGCGATCACGCCGCGCGTTTCGACGTGGCCTTCTACGGTATCGGTACGCGCATGCACCGGCACCCTGACGACAACCCTGGCCTTGTCCGGGCCGTGTACGGTGAGCTCCGCCTCCGTCACGCCGGCCGGCACCGCATCCCAGTCGACATCGACGGCGATACGCCGCTCCTTGCTAACGCGGCCGGCCGGGTGGCTGATCTTCAGCCACGGCTGGCTGGCGGTGACCGTGTAGTCGAACGGTGCGCTGCTCCGGTTGAACAGGTTGATATGGCGAGGCTGGCGTTCGTACCGGTCGAGCGCCGGCAGGACCAGCTGGCGGAGCGGGAAGACAGGCCAGGCGACGGGATTGCCATCGACAGCCACGCCCATCTGGTCCGAAGGGTGGATGCCGTTCGGCGCCGCCAATTGGCCCGGCTCGGGAATGCGCAGTTCGGAAACGGCCGGCATCACATCGCGATACGGCTGGTCCCAGTTCGTGTAGCCGAAACGGGTCTGCGACATCATGTGATTCCACTTGCCGCCGCTGATCCCTTGCTGGTACTGGCGTGCCAGTTCCGCATCGTGCTGGAACAGCTGGCGCACCCGCGCCGCCATGTCGTTCGTGCTGACCCGCCCCTGGCGCGCGTAGAGCTGGTTGCGGCCGGCTGACACGTAAAGGTCCACCGCGTTCGCGGAGGCCCGCACCGGGTATTCCACAAGCTGGAAGTAGGCGTCCCGCATGGCCTTGGGCAGTGTCTTGCCGATGCGTTGCGCCTCTTCCGACAAGGCGGTGTAGTCCGCGACCATGCGTTCTGCCTCGTCGTAGTTCACTAGGCTGTAGGTATCCGGCGCCAGCTGTTCGGGCCGGCGGCGGGCGTTGTTGCGCGTGTATTGGTCGACGATGTCGGCGATCCGGTGCGCGTGCCGCTCACCGAATTCCCGGGCTGCCCACTGGCGGAGGTAATCGGGAAGGCGTTCGGCGGGCCAGGCCGCAGGATCCCATGCATACGCAAGAAAGAATTCGGTCGGCACTTCCATTGGCTTCAGGTCGCCCACGTTGACGATCCACATCCTGTTGGCACCGTATTCGTTGGCCAGGTTCATCTGCTCCCAGACCTTGCCTATCTGGGTGACGTTCAGCCACTTGTAGGAGCGGGGCACGCCAACGTAATCGAAGTGGTAATACACGCCGGCACCGCCGCGCCGCTTGCGCTCCTCGGGCGTCGGCAGGCGGCGGATATTGCCCCAGTTGTCGTCGCACCAGAGCAGCAGCATGTCGTCCGGCACGCGCATGCCCTTCTCATAGTAGTCCTGTACTTCCTTGTACAGGGCCCACAACTGGGGAACCGTTTCCGGCTCGCGCTGCCATTCATTGCGGATCAGCTCGCGCTGGTCCGAGACGATGCGTTCGAGCAGCCCCACGTTCGCGCTTTCGGACATCGGCTCATCCCCGTCGCCACGCATGGCCATCGTGATGACGCTTTCGTAGTTCTTCGTATTGCGCAAGCCACCGGCCCAGAACTTGCGCAGCGTGTCGCCATTGCGCTGGTAGTCCCAGGGACCTTTGCCATAACGGTGCCACTCCTGCTGGGCGCGCATCATCGGCTCGTGGTGCGAGGTACCCATGACGATGCCCATCATGTCCGCCAGCTCGCCATTGCCCTTGTCGTCGTCATAGAACGACGAGTACCACATTGCCGGCCACAGGTAATTGGCCCGCATGCGCAGCATCAGTTCGAACAGCTTCTCGTAGAACTGCCGGTTGAAGCCGCCGAAGCGCTCCTTTGCCCAGTTGGTCAGCGCAGGCGCCTCGTCGTTCAGGAAAATGCCGCGGTATTGCACGGCGGGTTTTTCGGTCACGCGTGTGGCGAGCGGAACGGTCAGCGAAGCGTGGCGAGGGATCGGCACGTCGGCCCACCAGTGCCACGGCGATACGCCGATCTGTTCCGACAGCGTATAGAGGCCATATATCGTGCCGCGTTTGTCGCTGCCCGCAATCACCAGTGCACGCTTCACGCCCGGCATCGGATCGACGACAGCCTGGATCAGGAAACCTTCCCACTGTCCGGAAAGATGCGCCGCATCGATTTTCCCCTCCTTTGCCAGCTGATCGATCACAGGGTGCCGGCCCAGCGTGCCGGCGATGATGATGTCGCCGGCCATGGTCACGGTCTCCGTGCGCCAGGCGGGCGTGGCGCCGCTGACCTTGCCGATATCTCTCTGCAAGTCGCGTGCCGCCCGCAGCACGCCGGGAAAATCGCCGCGCGATACCAGCAGCGGGGCTGCGCGTCCTGTCTTGGCAACGATCATGCCATCGCGCCCGTCCAGTTGCACGAAGCGTCCGGTGCCGAGCGCATTGGCCGGTGCCACCGCCATCAGGCAGATCAGGGCCGCGAGGATCCGGGTTATCTGGATACGATTGAAAAATCGCCACCGTTTCAAGGCGAAAACAGTCGCAAGGCTGCTCGAGCGCGAGCTCATCCATTTGGTCACAGTGTCTCCTTCGTGAGGCTTGATATCCGCTACCATCGCGTATCATTTTTTGTTAGCGCAAACAAGATAGCTCGCGATGGTAGCGGTGTCAAACTTCGCAATGCAGTACGGTCATCGAAGCACCGGAATTGCGCGGACCTGACAATCACGGTACTGAATCCCCATAGGCCAACAGCCGGCCTGGAAACAAGCGCGGGGCCGCCTGCCGCGTGACCTGCCTTTACCGTGCCCAGCGCTGGTCACGCGCCGCGCGTTCACCTTGCGCATCGAGTGCATCGCCGGCGATGCGCTCATCGATCGCATCGAGTACCGCCTGCGGCATCTGCGCGCTCGCCTGGCGGTATTGCTGGTCGCGCGCCGCCGGGGTTTCCGTGAGCACGGCAATGCGCCAATCACCGGTATCCCGGCATGCCAGGCCGGCCGTTCGCTGGACCGTGAAACTGCGGCAGTAGGCGCCTTCCGTCGAGACGAAGCTGACCCCGATGCGCACGCCATCCGACGATTCGGCAGCCAGTTGGTTCGACAGCGCGCTGGCAAGCGTTCCCCGGGCGGTCGCGCCACCGCCCTGTTCCAGCACTACTTGGCTGGCGTCGTCACGCAGCACCTGCCACCCGGCGCCGCCCGCGAACACCCCGATCGCCAGCGAAGCGGCTAATGCGCCCCACTCCGGCCATGACCAGCGGCGCCGCTGTGCCCGCTCGCGCACGGCCGACATGGGCACGACGTTGTCAGCCCGGGGCCGCAGGCGTGCCGGCACCGGCTCGTCCAGAACGCCCGCGAAGGCGTCGAAGACGTCCCGCCGCAATGCCTTGTGGCGGGCCACGGCCTGGGCGATCGACGGGTCGGTTTGCATTGCCTGTTCAATGGCTTCGCGCTGCGGCGCATCGAGTTCGTTGTCCGCATACGCCATCAATAGTTCATCCGAGATCTTCATTTCATGTCCCTGCCAGCAAGCCCTGTAACGCCTCGCGTGCGCGCGCCAGGCGGCTCGTCAATGTTCCCATCGGTACACCAAGCACCTCGGCCGCCTCTTTATATGGCAGGCCCTCGACCAGTACCAGTGCGATCACCATGCGGTGGTCTTCCGACAGCATGCTCATGGCTTTTTCCACCGCGAGCTTTCGCTGATGCGCCTCGGCCGAGTCATCGCCGACGTGCTCGCCCGCCTCCTCCGGCGCGAACAGGTCGTCGCGCCGGATCCGGCTGCGCGCCTCGTCGATCCACGCATTCTTCATGATGCGAAATATCCAGCTGTCGAGCCGCGTGCCGGCCTGGAACTGGTCCTGGCGCACCAGCGCGCGTTCCGCCGCGACCTGTACCAGATCGTCGGCGTCCTCGCGATTGAACGTCAGCGCGCGCGCAAAACGGCGCATGCGGGGCAGCAGGTCGGCAATGTCGGCATTCAGTTTCATCATCTGTCATTGGCAGAACGACGGCGGCGGGGATTTTATTCCATTCCCCGGACGTTTTACATGCAATGCCGACCGATACTATCATTGCGCCATGATCCCGCCACGCTACCTCTGCACGCTGCTCCTTTGCCTTTGCAGCACCGCCAATGCCCAGCTGCGCCTGCCATCGCTGCAGGTGCCACAGCCGCTCAACACGGATCTGCTGCGTGGCCCTGTCGAACGCCTCGTCGACACGCGGGTCCTGGCCGACGTGCGTGGGCTGCGCCGGGAACTCGTCGACAGTCTGCTGCGCCGCCACCCGGACATCGTGGAAGCCGATCCGCGCGGCGAGCCCGCGGTGCGGGGCGAAATCCTCGCCTGGTCGCCTTCGGCCGAAGGATTGACGGCGGCGCGAACCCTCGGGCTGGCGGTGGTGCGGGAAGAACGATCCGACGAGCTCGGCCTGCATATCGTCGTGCTGAGGGCGCCGCAAGGTGCCGCCACGGCCCGTCTGCTCGAGGCCCTGCGCATGGCCGATCCGGCTGGCACGTATGACTTCAACCATTTGTACACGGGCTCGGGCAACGCGACCGGCATCCCGGCCGGCAGTGGGCCGGCCGCCGTCGTGGGCCTGGTCGACAGTGGCGTGGATGCAGGCCACGCCGTGTTCGACGATGCCGATATCCGCCGGGACGGGTGTGGCGGCACGGCGCAACCCCATGCGCATGGTACCGCCGTCGCCGCCCTGCTGGTCGGCCGTGCGGACGGTTTCAAGGGCGTGGCGCCGGAAGCGACGCTGTTTGCCTATGACGTCTATTGCGACAGTCCCACGGGTGGTTCCGCGCTGGAGATCGGCGCCGCCCTCGCCTGGATGGCAAAGAGGAACGTGGGTGTCGTCAATGTGAGCCTCGTCGGCCCATCGAATGAAGCGTTGCGCCGGACCGTGGCAGCCATGGTCGCACGGGGGCATCTGCTGGTCGCGGCCGTCGGCAACGATGGCCCGGCCGCGCCTCCGCTCTATCCGGCCAGCTACCCGGGCGTCGTGGGCGTGACCGGTGTGGACCGCCGTGGACGCCCGTTGCCCGAAGCAGCGCGCGGACCGCAGGTCATGTTCGCCGCGCCAGGCAGCCAGATGATCAGCGCATCGCCCGGGTCCCCGCCGTTCCGGCAAGTGCGCGGCACGTCGTATGCCGCCCCGATCGTCGCGGCGCTGCTGGCAACCCGCCTGCCGCATCCGGACCCGGTCCGCGCGCAGGCAGCCGTCACCGCGCTGGCACAGGAGGCTGTGGCGGGCGCGGACCGCAATGCCGTCGGCAACGGCGTCGTTGGCGCGGCGTTGCGAAACGATCCTTCCGCGATGCGTTGAATTTTTTTGGCGCTGTACGCGTAAAGCTGGGGAACTTCCCTGTGGAATCACGGTCAGATCTTCTGTTGAGATACTTCATGTATACGCGGAGGGTGCGATGGGCGCAGCGGAGTTCCACGTGGTGTTCAAGGCGCTGGCGCAGCTCCAGCTTTCCGACGATGAGATCGCCCTTCTGCAAGGCTTCCTTGCGAACGTCGTGCAACCCGGTCAGTGCCTGCGCCTGATCGAAGAGGCTGCCGGCAAGCGGCCTTGTCCCAGATGCGGCGGCACGCGTTGCCACCGCAGCGGTCACGCCAACGGCCTGCAACGCTATCGTTGCATTGCCTGCCGGCGCAGTTTCAATGCGCTGACCGGCACCCCGCTGGCCCGCCTGCGCCTGCGCGACAAATGGTTGCCTTACTTCCTATGCCTGATCGAGTCGCGCACGGTGCGCAAGGCCGCCGAGCGGGTGGACGTGGCGAAATCCACCAGCTTCCGGTGGCGCCACCGCTTTGTTGCCGCCGTGCGCCGAGAGCTTCGGCCGACACTCTCCGGCATCGTCGAAGCCGACGAAACGTATCACCTCGAATCACAAAAAGGTTCGCGGCACCTGGATCGGCGGCCCCGCAAGCGTGGCGGCAAGGCATCCAAGCGCGGGATCAGCAAGGAGTTCGACTGCATCCTGGTGGCGCGTGACCGCACGCGGCAGACCTGTGAATTCGTCACCGGCCGCGGCGCGGTCAGCGCCAGCCAATTGTCCGAACACCTGAAGCCCGTGCTGGCGCTAGACATCCTGTTGATCAGCGATGCCGCCAGGGCGTATGCCACATTCGCCAGGCAGGCTGGCATCACGCACGAGGCAGTGAACGTCAAGGCAGGCATTCGAACGCGCGGCGCCATCCACCTCCAGGGTGTGAATGCCTGGCACAGCCGCTTCAAGGCCTGGCTGCGGCATTTCAACGGTGTGGCCAGCCGCTACCTGGCCAATTACACGGGCTGGCAGCGCGTGCTCGATACGGCGGCGTGGCCGACACCGGCGCAATGGCTGCGTGTTGCGGTTGCGTCTGGCTGATGGCGGTACCCGCGACAAGGGGGCTCGTAGAAAGTTCCACGGCTCGAAGCAATGACCACTTTACGCGAACAGCGCCATTTTTTTCAATCGCATGGAATAAACCGCCGGGCAGCATCGTTTTCACTGTGAAGGCAGCGGAAAGGCCGCGCCACGAAACAGGAGAACAACCATGCAAGCCAAACAAATCGTCTTTATCGCCTCCCTCGCCATCGCTGCTTCGGCCAATGCCCAACTGCTGGGCGGTGGCGGCGCACTGGGTGGCTCGCTCGGTGGCGCCCTTGGCGGGAGCGGATCGATCACCCGCATGGGTGGCATGGACAATGCCATGCGCGCACCGATGCAACCGGCGCGCCCGGTCACCGCCATGGAAACCGCCCCGGCGCGCACGCCTTCCGGATCGAGCGCCAGCGGCCAGGCAGCCGGCAGCGGCACGATCAACCTGGATGCGGCCGGCAACGCATCGGCCGCACGCTCCGCTGCCGCCGGCCTGGCGCAATCGGCGCAATCGGCGGCAGGCACACAGGCCGCGGCGACGCGGACCTACGTCGAGACGTCCGCCGCCAACGGCGCGGGCGCCGCCCGCGATGCGGCGACTACGGCGCGCGGCGTGGCCAGTACCGCTGCGCAGCGTGCGGCGACGCTGCAAATCCAGGCCGGCGGTGACGCCAGCGGTTCGATCACCCATTGAAACGCGAAGGCGCTCTCTGCGCACCTGCACGGGCCGGCGGTGCATGCTCGATACCGCGGCGTGGGCGACACCGGCGCAATGGTGGATATTGCGGTAGCGCCTGGCCAGGCGCGGTGCTGACCCGCCTGCCCGCCATGCCGGATTCAAGACCAGGGTCGAGCAGAGCGTTCGGCATCGTCATGCAGTCTGGCGACTGATCTGGCTGCCGTCGCTACTGCAGTGCGGCAGCGAGTATCCGATCCATATCGGGTGCGGCCTCCTCGCAATTGGCCAGATGGATGATCGACGTGCGGGTGTGCGGGAGCCTGACAATCAAGGTGCCGAATCCCCACAGACCGCCGCTGTGGAACACAACGTCCTGGCCGCACCGTTGCGTCAGCTCCAGGCCGAAGCGATAGTCGGGCACGGTGCCGTCCACGAACGGCGATGGCTGCAGCATTGCATGCAGCAGGCTCGAACTGTCGGCCCACTGGCGGTGCCACGCCATCTCCCACCGCAACAGCTCGGCGATGCTGCCATAGATGCCGCCATCGCCGACCGTGTTGGCATTGCCCAGGTGCTGTTTGTAGCCGAAGGGGCGAGCCGGGTCCGCTTCGTAACTGGACACGCGATGTTCGATCACATTGGACCGGTCGTCATCAAAGGTCAGGCGATGGATGCCAAGCGGCTCGAACAACATCTTTTTGGCGTAATCCGCAAGCGACATCCCGGCAAGCCGTTCAACCAGTGCGGCAAGCAGGATGTAGTTGCTGTTGCTGTAGCGGTATTCGGTCTGTGCCGGGCACTCGACCGTATCCATGCAGGCAATGATTCCCAGGATCGTGTCGTTGTTGAAGTAGTCAGCTTCATGGCGCCCCAGCTGGCATTGCAGGAACTGGAAATAGTCCGGGATTCCGCTGCTATGATTCAACAAACTGCGCAAGGGGAATGCCTGTTCGAATTTCGCCAGCTCGGGCAGATAAGGACAGACGTCGTCGTCGAGGCCCACAACGCCTTCACGCACCAGGGTCATGACACAGGCCGCCGTGAATTGCTTGGATTCCGACGCCAGATAGTATGCCGAGTCGCGCGACAATGGCACTTTCAGTTCAAGTGAAGCCAGCCCATGATGGCGTTCGAACACGGTTTCGGTATCACGCATGACCGCGACACTGAAACCTGGACCGTGCGCCGGCAAGCGCGCTTCCAGCTGTCTGTAATACTCCCAAAGTGCTTGCACGGGGCCTCGACTTTTTTGCATGAGAAAGCCGGGATTGTAAGCGCCCTGGGCGCACGTGTATCGACGAATACTCGCCGACGACCGCTGTAAAGGGGCTTCGATGGATGGCGCTTCCCGGGAACGCGCCAGCGCCGAACGTCGTCAGCGTTCAACAGGCTCGCATGAGGATGGCATCGCCATGGATAAACCGTACCTTCACTTGCGCAAGGACTTGCTGGCGCCGCAGCAGGCACCGCGATTTCCTGCTGGTATCCAGCCCGTGTCCTTCAGTGTGGCGGAACACGCATCCGCCGCGCGGGATTTGCTGGCACTGGCTTACCGTTCCGGTGGCGGGCATGTCGAGGTGTTCGAGCAATGGTGGCCAACAGTAGCCAGCGATCCGGAATACGACCCGGCCACCATCTTCACCGCTGTGGACGCGGCAGGCCGGTTGGCCGGCATCGCCTTGTGCTGGAGCGTCCCTTTCGTCAAGGACCTTGCCGTGGCACCGACATGGCAAGGGCAAGGCCTTGGCAAAGCAATGCTGCGACAAGCCTTTGTCTTTTTCCACCAGCGCAACGCGCCATCCATCGACCTGAAGGTGCATGTCGACAATCCCGCCGTACGGCTATACCATCGACTTGGCATGCATGCTGTGCAGCTCGAGGAGCGGTCATGACAAAGTTTCTGATTTCCTTCCCTGCGGAGGCGATGAATGTTCCCGCCGAGGAGATGGCTGCCGTGGGCGAGGCGGCGCGTGAAGTGATCCGCGAAGCAAAAGCCGCCGGCGTCTACGTGTTCGGTGGCGGAATCAATGCCGACGTCGCCCCGGTGATGGTTGCCGGCGATGGCAGCTGTACCACCGCGACATATCGCCAGACCAGGGAGCTGGATGGGGGTTTTTGTGTGCTCGAGCTTCCATCCAGGGCGGTTGCCGTGCAATGGGCGGCCAGGATTGCGGCGGCTTGCCGCTGCGCGCAAGAGCTTCGCGAGTTCGGCTACGATCCGGAAAGCTGACCCGGAGCCCATCGCGATCTTGCGCAGGCACCCGGGTCAGGGAGGAACGGCGATCGCAAAGGACCGATTACAGGCTGTTCGCTTCGATATCGGCCAGCGTTTCGCGCCCCTTGTCGGTGACGGCGAAGCCGGCGTCGCTGGCGACGATATGGGATTTCTTGCCGAGGAAGGCAATCACATCGTCATCGAGCTTTGCGGCGGGATCGTCGGTCAGGGCGCGCAGGCCGAGAACGCAGCGGCGCAGGAACAGCTTTTCCTTGCCCTTGTCGGTCAGCGACAGGTGGCCGCTGCGGGCGAACGACAACAATTTCAGGCCGGACAGGCGCTTCGTGTTGCGGGCAACGCAGGCGCTGGGGCGCCCGGAAATGCCGCGGCGCACTTCGTCCAGCGCATTGTATTCGTCGGTGGTGAGTTTTTCGTCTTTCATTGAACCTGTTCCATGATGGCGGATGCGGCCGTCATGGTACGCGGGCAGCACCGGCCCGGCAAGCGGCGCGGGAAATTACTTGAACGCCTTGAATGCCAGCAGGAATACGCCCAGCCCGGCCACCATGCCGGCCAGCAGCCTGCGCATGCGATCGCTACGGCGGCCAAGATAGATTTTGTTGTGCAAAGAGTTACCCATGACAGTCTCCAGATGAATCGTCCATTACTGACTCAATTATAGGAACACTTCAGTGACGCGACTGTGACAGCAGGCACAAATAGTTAAACCTTGTATGCTGCCAGCAACACCTGTGTTCTTCTAGTCAATATAGCGCCGCACCATTCGTCCCCTTGCTACGATGGGCCATCATTCACCCACGGGAGAAAGCAATGCCAGAACCTCAAAAACAGTCAAGCAGCGCGGACGATTCTGAAAAAGGCGGTCACATGATGGACGAGCCGGATATCGGCAGCGGCGAGAAATCGCCGGGCGAGAAGGAAACGGAGGAACAGATCCGCCAGATCCCGCAGCGCACGCCTGAACCGCCGAAGCCGGGCGCCTGAAGCAGAGAAAGCAGAAAAGCCATAAAAGGCAAAGGCGGCCCGCGCCGCCTTTGCCTATGCTGCCAACTAGTCCATCCGGATCGGCGGTGCCGGCGCGGTCGGCTCTTCCACCGGAGGGATCTCGCTGGGGGGCTTTTCGTTCGGTGGCGGCTGGTTCGGCGGGTCCTGCTCCGGCGGCGGCGTGTCGGGGTCCGGCGTGATATGTGCTGAAATGTCCGGCGCCAGCGATGCTGGCGACGTGATGTGCGGCTGGCGGTCCAGGTCTCCACTCATGTCGATGCTCCTCGGTAAATATTGCTAAAAAGCTTATCACCGTCACCGCAAACACGGCGCCCGCGTCGTCCGCCATCGGTCCTGTCCAGTAATCCGGTCCCGACGACGGCCCCGCCGCCGCCTCCCTTCGCCTCCGCCGCCATGGCCTTCCACGCCCAATGGCAGATCCGTCCACGGCGGCAAACGGTTTACACTGATGGCCCGACCAGATAGCGCAACGACGACCGCGCCATGGAGCACACGATGAGTACACGAGGATTCACGGGCCGCCGGCCCGGCGCCGACGCGGCGCGCCGCCTGCCGCCCGGCCAGCACGAGACCGATGATTTCCCCGTGCTGTCGCTCGGGCCGGCGCCCGCGATCGACCTGGCGAACTGGCGCTTCACGCTGCGCCAGGGTGCGCGCCCGCTGGCCAGCTGGAACTGGGAACAGTTCCTCGCCCTGCCCCGCACCACGTGGCGCGGCGACATCCACTGCGTGACCACCTGGAGCAAATTCGACACGGTGTGGGAAGGGGTCGCATTCGACGACCTGCTGACCGCGGCCGGCATCGCCGCGCCAACGCCATTCCTGCTGGCCCAGTCGTTCGACGAGTACGACACCAACGTTCCCGTCGCCGACCTGGTGAACGGCCAGGCGATGGTGGCCACGCATTTCAACGGCGCGCCCCTGGCGGCCGAGCATGGCGGCCCCGCGCGGCTGCTGGTGCCGCACCTGTATTTCTGGAAAAGCGCGAAATGGCTGAAGGGCCTGAAGTTCACCGAGAAGGATGAAGCAGGCTTCTGGGAACTGCGCGGGTACCACATGCGCGGCGATCCGTGGCGCGAACAGCGCTACACGGACGACGACTGAGCGGCCAGTGAACGGCCAATGAGCAGCCAATGAGCACCAACGGCCCGGGCGCCTGGGAACACGCCGTCATCACCCGCATCGAACAAGCCACGCCGCGCATGCGCAGCTTCTTCCTGCGCGCACCGCTGGCACGCCACGCCGCCGGCCAGCATGTCGACGTGCGGTTGACGGCGCCGGACGGCTACCAGGCCCGCCGCAGCTATTCGATCGCCTCCGCGCCCGGCGCGCAGGAACTGGAGCTGGGTATCGAGCTGCTCGATGACGGCGAAGTCTCCGCCTATTTCCATGACGTGGCGCAGCCTGGCGACACGATCGAGGTGCGCGGTCCGCTCGGCGGCCATTTCCTGTGGCACCCGGGACAGCCCGGCCCCGTTCTGCTGGTGGCCGGCGGTTCCGGCGTGGTGCCGCTCGTCTCGATCGCGCGCGCATGGCGCGGGGCCGGCGCGCCGGCGCCCATGCTGCTGCTTCACTCGGCCCGCACGTGGGAGGCGCTGGCCTACCGCGACGAACTGCGCGGCATGGCCGGTGCGCATGCGGGATTCGGTTACGTCACCACCGTCACGCGGGCCGGCAATGACGCCGCGGATCACGCGCGCCGCATCGACCGCCCGATGGTCGACGCGACACTGGCCCGGCTGGGCGCGGTCCCGGCGGTGTGCTATGTGTGCGGCGCCAACGCCTTCGTGGAAGCGGTGGCGCAACTGCTGGTGGCGGCCGGTATCGCCCCGCGCGCGATCCGCACGGAGCGGTACGGAGGATAGGAAGTTAGAGGTTAGCGGTCCGCGATCGCCACGCCTTCCCGGTGTCCGGCCAGGATGGCGAGGATCTGCTCCACGCTGACCGGCTTGACCAGGTGTTCCTCGAACCCCGCCTCGAACGCCAGGTCGCGGTCCTTCTGCTGCCCCCAGCCGGTCACGGCGATCATCATCGTGCGCCCCAGGGCCGGCACGGCGCGCAGCGCCCGTGCCAGGTCGTAGCCGTTCAGGCCCGGCAGGCCGATGTCGAGGAATGCAAAGTCGGGCGCGAAGCCTTCGGCCGCGGCCAGGGCCTGGGGACCGTCGTGGCACACGTGGACCGTGTGCCCCAACGTGCGCAGCAGGCCGCCGATCGCGTTGACGAAGTCTTCGTTGTCGTCCACCAGCAGGATGCGGTAGTGCCGGTCGCCGGCCAGGCCCGGTGCCGGCCGCTCCGCGGCCTGCGGCACTTCGGCCAGCACCGGCAGCGTCACGGTAAAGGTGCTGCCCTTGCCCTGCCCTTCGCTGGCCGCTTCCAGCGTGCCGTCATGCAGCTCGACCAGCCGGCGCGCCAGCGACAGCCCCACGCCCAGCCCCTGGCTGGAACGCTCCAGGGAAGCATCGGCCTGCACGAACATCTCGAAGATATCGGCCAGCATGCCCGGCGCGATGCCGATGCCGTCGTCGGCCACGCAAATGTGCAGGCGGCCCTCGGCGCCAACGTCCGCCGACAGCACGATATGGCCGCCATGCGGCGTGTAGCGGGCGGCGTTGTTCAGCAGGTTCGACAGCACCTGGGCGAGCCGCGTGGTGTCGCCCAGCAGGTGGACCGGCCCGGGCGGCAAGTGCACGGCCAGGTCGTGGCCCTGCGCATCGATGAACGGGCGGGCGATCTCCAGCGCGTTGGCGACCACGGCATGCAGTTCGAGGTTTTCGCGACGGATCGTCAGCTTGCCGGTATTGATGCGGGAAACATCGAGCAGGTCGTCGACCAGGCGCACCATCTGTTTCAGTTGCCGTTCCATCACACCGCGTGCCCGCAGGCTGGCCGCGGGATCGCCGCCGTTCAGGCGCATGATGTCGAGCCCCGTGCGGAGCGGCGCCAGCGGGTTGCGCAGTTCGTGCGCCAGCGTGGCCAGGAATTCATCCTTGCGGCGGTCCGCCAGCAGCAGTGCGCGTTCGGCGCCCTGGCGCACGGCCATCTCGCGTTCCAGCGTGAGGTTCGCTTCCTGCAGCGCATTGGCGCGGCGGCCGATCTCGGCCAGCATGTCGTTGAAGGCATCGACCAGCGTGCCGATCTCGCCACTGTGGCGCGCGCCCTTGCCGCCTTCCGGGTAGGACGCGCCATGCAATTCATCATGATGGTGCTCGACGCGCAGCGAAAAGTCACGCCGCTGCATCACGGCGCGCGCCACTTCCGTCACCGCCCGCAGCGGCCGCGTGATCGACTGCTGCAGGCGCGTCGCCACCACCGCCGCCAGCAGCAGGCTCGCCATCGTGACGACACCGAGTATCGTTGCGTAGCTGACCAGGCGCTCCATCAGGCGATAGCGCGCGCTCAGGTAGACGGTGCCGACACGTTCGCCGTTTTCCATGATCGGGTGATACACCACCATCCGGCCACCCTCGACGGCCGGGCCCGGCGGGCCAGGGCGGGCAGGCAGCGGCGGCACGTCGGCACCTGCCTCGGCATAGGCGGCGAAGATCGCACCGTTGGCGGCATAGATGGCGCCCTGCTGGATCTGCGGCCGTACCCGCAGCAGCGCCAGGTTCTGCCGCGCCGCGGCGGGATCGTTGAAGCCCACCGCGGGTGCCGACACGGTCGCCACGATCTCGGCCTGCGTGGTCAGGTCGTCGATCCAGTTCTGCTGGAACGTCGTCAGGTCGTACACCAGCATGCTGATCGACGTGGTGAGCAGCGCGGCGAACGTGGTGGCGAGCGCCATTGCCACCAGTTTCGCGCGCACGCTACCGGAGTGGAGACGGGACAGCACTAGTTCCCCTTCTGCACGTGCCAGGCCACCGACAGCAGGCGCGAACTGAGTTTCAGGTTGCTGCGCTCCGCGGCCGGCAGCGATACCTCGAAGCGCACGCGGTCCTCGACGATGCGGAAGTTGATCACGGCGCCATGCTGCAGGCCGTTCTCGTCGTCGGCCACGCCGAGCGCGCCGTTCTGCGCCGCGCTGCGCAATACCTTCGGCAGGTCGGTCGCCGTGCCGGCATACAGCATCTGCAGGCCGGCCACCGGCTCGCCCTCGCGCAGGCTGCGCACGGCGATCGGCCGGCCGTTGACGGTGCGCCCCGCCGTGATGCGCGACAGTTCGGCGGCCACGTCTTCCGCGCCGAGCACGCCGACGGTGAGCGGACTGCCGCTTTCCGCGCCCTCCCTGGGCGCCAGGAAGTCCACGTAGCCGAGAAACTTGAACAGGTAAGCGGCCTTCACGCTGCGCTCCAGGTTCGGCATGGCAGGCGCGGCCGTCTGGCCCACGGCTGCCCCGCTCATCGCCAGGCACAGCAGGGCGAGCGCCAGCACCAGGAGCACGGAAAGCCAGCCCGGCCAGTTGTGCGGGGCCGTCCGGCGGCAGGGTTCGATCGCGAGTGGCGTCATGTCAGAAACGGTAAGTAAGCCTGAGCACGGCGGTACGCTCGAACACGCTCCGGTTCGGCGCCGCTCCGAACTCGGGGTGGGACCGGTGCAGCAGGTTCTGGCCGACCAGCGCAAGCTCGAGGTTGCGCGTGGCCTTCCAGGACCATTGCAGGTCCAGTTCGTTATACGAGGGCACGGCCGGGCGCGGCAGCGCGCCGACCCTGCGCAGTGTCCAGTCCAGCTGCATGTCGTTCGGCAGGTCATGCGACGAACGGAGCTGCCAGTAATGGCTCGGGTCCGCGCCGATCAGGTCCACGCCGCCGGTCGGGTCGCGGCTCTCGGGCCGCAGCGCCGTGCGCACGCGCTGCACCACGAGGCCGCCATCCAGGCGCCAGCCATCCGCCGGCTGCCAGCGCGCCCACATTTCCACGCCGCGCGTGTGGCCATAAGCCAGGTTGCGGTATTCCGCCAGCCCGCTGTACGCGGGGCCGTCCGGATTCGGCTCCTGCGTGCGCAGGCGGCCGTACCTCGCGGCGAACGCCGTCACCGAATAGGACAAGCGTGGCGTGGGCTGGATGCGATAGCCCAGCTCGACCACCCGCGCCGTCTCCGATTCGAATGCGGGCCCGCCGGACAGGTAGCGCGGCACGCCGGCAATGATCAGGGGCTGTGCCGGGGCATACCGGTCGCGGTCCACGCGCGACGGCGCGCGTACCGTGCGCGCCAGGTTGCCCCACACCAGTTGGCGGCTGTCCGGCGTCCACGCCAGCCGCAAACCCGGCAGCACCTCCGCGCCCGTGTAGTGGTTGTGCTCCACCTTGATGCCGGCCGTGAACCGCAGGTCGTCGCGCAATGCCACCTCGTCCTGCGCGAACAGGCCGCCCCAGTGCATCGTCAGGTCGTTCGGCAGGTACACCTGGGTGCGCCCCGTGGTGATGCGGTCGCGCGAATGCCGGTAGGTTGCACCCCATGTCACCTTGTGGGGCATGGCGGAATCCGTCGCCACCCGCAGGCTGTGCTGCGCTTCCAGCTCGACCGTGTCGAGGCGCTCGAAGATCGCGTTCGGCTGATTGCGCTCCGTATGGTCGAGCACCACCTGCAGGCGCACGTTCGAATCGTCCGACAGCCGGCGCGTGAAGCGGGCCACCAGGTTGGCGCCCGAAATCTGCGCCGCGCCCGTGCCGCGCTGCGCCAGGTTGCCCTCATAGACATCGCCCGACAGGGTGAGACCGCCGCGCGAGCGGTCCCAGTCGGCGCGAAAGCCCGCCTGGCGCCGCGTGTAGCCACTGGACGCACTCCCGGTGTCGCGCACCGCATCGTCGGCATCGGCATAGCGCGCATAGATGCGGTAATGGCCGCCATTCGGCAACGCGCCGCCGTAGCGCACACTGCCCTCGCGGTCATCCTTGCCGAACGCACCCGCCAGCAGGCCGCCCTGCGTATCCTTGGCCGAGCGCGTGATCACGTTGATCACGCCATTCACCGCGTTGGCGCCCCAGATCGTGGCGCCGGGACCGCTGATCACCTCGATCCGCTCTACGTCTTCGAGCAGCATGTCCTGGATGTCCCATGCCACGCCGGAAAACAGTGGTGTGTAGAGGTTGCGGCCATCGACGAGCACGAGGAGCTTGTTCGATTGCAGGCTGTTGAAGCCGCGCGCCGTGATCGCGTAGTTGCGTGCATCCACGCGCGCCACCTGCAGGTTCGGAGCCAGGCGCAGTGCCTCGGGCAGCGTGCGTGCGCCGCTGCGGCGAATCTCGTTGCCCCCGATGATGTAGATAGACGCCGACGCATTGCCAAGCCGTTCTTCCTGCCGCGAGACGGACGTGATGACGATGTCGCTCAATTGCTCGAGCGACAGCTCGGCAATATCGTCCTGCAGCGGCGCGGCGCATGCCGGTCCGCCCGCCGCCAGGAGGCAAGCCGCGACCGGCGCCCAAATTGTCAACGGACCTCTTTTGATTGGTCTCATAAGCCGCGCCGGGCAAGTTGAATTTTTCTCAAGAAATTATAAGCGCTGCGACGGATCCCCTCGCGCACATTAGCATACCGCCCTTGTGAAATGCGCAACGAACCGTATTTACGCCCATATTGTTATAGGGAAGACACATGTTTCCGAAACCACCACGCCCCGAACCGCCCCGCCGGGCCATTCCCACGCAGATCGTGCAGCAGCGTGACACGCGCCGCGTGACGGATGTGCTGGTCGTCGACCGCCCCGCTCCCCCGCCGCCTTCCGCCGACGACGCCCCGGCGCCGGCCCCGGACCGGTAGGCGGATCCGCGCCGCTTTTCGGTATACTTCACGGCCATGAACAAGTACACACGCATGTCGGAAGAATGGGATCGCTGGCTCGACGCCAGCCTGGACAAGGGTTGCCGCACGCAGGACATCGTGGCCGCGATGGTGGCCGCCCACTACGACACGGCCTATGCGGAGCGCACGGTGGCCGAACGCCAGGCGCGGCGCTCGCAGCCGGCGCCGGTGGTGGCAGGCCCTTACCGCTACGGCGCGCCGACGATCCGGCACCGCAACAATACGATCGCCACGGCCGACCGCACAGTGCGCGTGACGATGCGCATCGAACAGCCGGTCGTGGCGGTGCTGGACGACGTGTTCTCGCCGGAGGAATGCGATGCCGTCGTGGCACTGGCGCGCGCACGGCTGCAACCGTCGGCCACGCTCAGCCCCACCACGGGCGAGAATCAGGTGAAGGAGCACCGCACCAGCCAGGGCGCCTTCCTCGATGATAGCGACGAACCGCTGCTGCAGCGCCTGAACCGGCGCATCGCCGAGATCATGAACCAGCCGGTGGAGAATGGCGAAGCACTGCACGTGCTGCACTATGGCGTGGGTGCCGAGTACAAGCCGCACCACGATTACTTCGATCCGTCCAATACCGGCTTCGCGGCCACGCTCAAGCGCGGTGGCCAGCGCGTGGCCACGCTGATCATCTACCTGAACGACGTGGAAGAAGCGGGCGACACGGTGTTTCCGAAGCTGGGCCTGTCGATCGTGCCGCGCAAGGGATCGGCCGTGTATTTTGAATATGTCAACGAAGCCGGCCAGCTCGACGAGGCCAGCCTGCACGGCGGCGCGCCCGTGGAGCGCGGCGAGAAATGGGTGGCCACCAAGTGGGTGCGCCAGGGCGTATTCAAGTAGGCGGATTGCAGCGGAGGCGGGTCAATGCCGGGACAGCTGGGGAAATCGCGGCGGAAATCGCGGATGGCGGCACCCGGCCGGGCGCCGCCGGTGGACGGGTGCTTACTCGCCTTCTTCGCCGATCTGGTCGATGATGCGCTTGCCCTGCTCGACACCGCCGTCGTTCATCCCGAGCGGCACGTAATAGTGGAATAACGGCTCGCCATCCTTGTACACCGAGCCCATGCAGATTTCATAGCCCTTGTACTGCACGGTTTTCAACTGCGACAGTTGTGCGCCGATCATGTGTGCCTCCCCGTTATCAGTCATTGGATATGGGCCGCCCGACCGGGGGGCGGACCTCTGTTCGATATCTTCTTGCGATTCGAGTATGCCGTGCACGGAACGCGCGAACTGTGCGCGGCTTCACCAAGCGAAGCTGGACCCGGCGCAGCTATGGCGCCGGCGCAACAGGCGCCCGGCGGCGGCGGCCGGGTTGCCCGGCATATGTCGGGCAGGGAATGGAACTGGACAGTGCAGGACGCCGCGCGGGACGCCCTGTCGAAATTACTTCGCCCGTGCCGGCGGCCCCGGTTCGACCAGCACCAGCTTGCCCGTCTTCGGATCGCGGTACACTTCGCCGACCCGGTCGTAGCCGCTGCCGGCCTGCGTCACGCCGGCGGCGGGCCGCTCGATCTGCCGGCCCTTCTCGACCGGCTGCGGTGCCTTGAGCGCGCCTTGGCTGCCGGCGATCGCGGCGATCAGGCCGCACGCGAAGACCAGCATCACGTCGACCAGGTTCACGAGGCTGGCGCGCGGGTCTTCGTCGCCGCCATCGAACCGGGCATCGAGGTGCGAATACAGGCGCAGGCGCTTGCGCGGTGGCCTGGCGCTCATGCCGCCTGCTCCATCGCTTCTTCCATGGCTTCCAGCGTTTCCTCGTACCAGCGGCGGCGCAGCTTGCCGATCACGAGGCCGGCGATGCCGGCCACGAGTCCCAGCACGGTCGCGTCGAACGCCACGGTGACGGCGCTGGCCAGCTGCGCCGGATCGCCGGCGCCCAGCGCGGCCAGGCCCGGGCCCAGCGGGATGATCGTCGCCATCAGGCCCAGCATCGGCGGAATCCGTGCCAGCAGGTCGGCACGTTCCAGGCGGCGGCGGGCGATCGCCTGCACGTGCGCGACATTGCCGCCGGCGCGCAACTTGGGCAGGCCGTGAAACCGTTCACCGGCGGCGATGCCGGCCTCGATCACGGCAATGGCGCAGGCCAGCAGCAGCGCCGCCAGCGAGGGCACGAGCAGCCAGCTGACCGCGTCGTGCAGCCAGCCGAAGGAATGGGGTTCGATCATGTGAAGCTCCTTGAAGGTTGAGGTACGGCGCGGCCGCGCCACAGGCCCGCCGCGAACAGGGCCGCAAGAACGGCCAGGCAGGCCAGCAGTCGCGCGACGGTGATGCCGGCCGGCGCCACGGCGGCGGCCGGCTCATGCAGTTCGTAGGCGCGCAAGGCAGGCGCCGCGGCGGCCAGGGCGGCGTCGTCAGTCTTGTCGTCGGCCGCGCCTTCAGGCTTTGACTGCGGCTGCTGCGGAATTTGCGTCGTGCGGGCTGTGTCCGCACTGCCGGGGACATCAGCCTTGCCATCGACATTCGTGACGGCAGGCAACAGGTCGCCGCGCGCCTTGGCCAGCGTGGCGCCGAGCGCCTGCGCGTCGGCGCTGTCCAGCTGCGGGGAAAGCCAGGTCCACATCGGGTGGTCGGGCGCCGTGTGGCCGCTGCCGGGCAGGCCGTTGGCGGCAACGAGCCTTGCCAGCTCGCCGCCCATGCGCTTGATCGTTTCCGGGTCGGTCTTCCAGAAGCCCTTTTCGGCGGCGACCATGAAGATCGCCAGCATGTGCGCCTTCACGTGCGCATTGTGGCGCTGGCCGAGGAATTGCGGCAGGCCGAGCCCGTGCCGGTCGTCGAAGTAGACGGACTTCACTTCATCCCACGCCCAGTCCTTGACGAGGTCCGGGCGCGTTACCTGCCAGCCCCACAGGTTTTCCAGGAATTCCTGGCCCATCGTGCGTGCCCCTGCATAACCATGACCCATCAGGGGTTTCAGCCATGCCGGGTTCAGGAAACGGCCGCGCAGCTCGCCCAGCAATGCGGCCGCCAGCGGTTCCACATCCGCCCGGCCGGGCTGCGCATGCTGCAGGATCAGCGCGTCCGGCACGCGGCCGGTGCGCCCTTCGACGGCCAGCGACAGGCCGCCCAGGTAATCGAACGCGTCGTTGTTGTCCAGCAGGCCGTACAGGTTGCTGGCGCGGCCGTGGTAGGTGCGGGCGATGCCGTCCAGCGCCGCGTCGAAGGCCGCATGCTGCGCTTCGCCGCTGCCGTCGAGGCCATACGCATGCCCCATGCGGTTGCGGTAGGCGGCACCGATGTCATCGCGCTCGCGCCATGCGCCGGAGCGCTCGGTCAGGCGGTTCACACCCGTGCCATAGGCGCCCGGCGCATCGCCGAACACGCGCTGCGCGGCGCCCCGCCCCGCTTCCGCCACCGGCAGGCCCGCGCGTACCAGTGCGCGGTGGCGGGTCAGCCATTCGCCGGCCACGCGATTGCCCGCCACCGGTTCGTCACCCCACGCGGCACCGCCGAGTGGTGCCAGCGCGGCTTCCAGCGCTTCGCGCAGTGCAGGATCCTGCGCCACCAGCGTATCGGCCGATGCGGCGAGCGCCAGCCGGCCGGCGCGGTCGATGAGCCGGATCAGGTTCGGGTACAGGTCGCGGAACAGGCCGGACGTGGTCACCAGCGCGTCGCGCCGCGGCGCCCCCGGTTTCAGCTGCACGCCGGTGACGATGCCGCGCGCATTCCACACGGGCTCCGCCCCCATCATCGCCAGCGCGAACGCCACCATCACGCCTTCGTCGCGCACCGCGTCAGAGGCCCACAGGATGATGCCTTCGCTGCCCTGCGCCGCTTTCGCGTCCCCTCGCGCGCGGGCGATCGCCTTGTCCGCCAGGTTCGCGCCGAGCTGGTAGCCGAGCTTCGTGGGCAGGATGTCGCCATCGACCGCATGGAAATTGCGCCCCGTCGGCAGCGCCTCGGGCGAGCGCAGCGGGTCGTTCCCCTTGCCGGGTTCGATGTAGCGGCCGTCGAGCCCCGCCAGCAAGGCCCGCATCTCCAGGCGCGGCGAAGCGGTCAGCTTCGCGGCGACCTCTGCGCTCACTTCCTGGCCGTCGACGCCCCCCTTCTTCATCGACGCGAGCATCAGGTCGATCGAGTCCTTCTTCCACGGCCGTCCGAAGATGTGCAGCCCGTGCGGCATGAATTTCTCCTGCAGCTTCGTCAGGTAATGGCCGATCTCGTGCGCCAGCAGATCGTCGTCGGCCGCGTCGTAGCCGATGCCGCGCACCGCCAGCACGTCGGCCATCGATGCTTCCAGTTCCGCCTTCAGGTTCAGCGCCACCACGCGTTCGCGCATCAGGCTGGCCGCCTGCGTCTTCAGCGATTCGGAGTTCGCCGCCTCGTAGCTTTCCACCACCTGGCGCAGTGCCAGCAGGTCGTCGTACAGCGGCGTGCTGGCCAGCGGCGGCGTCAGGTGATCGACGATCACGGCCAGCCCGCGCCGCTTGGCCTGCGTGCCTTCGCCGACGCCGTCCACGATGTACGGATAGATGCCCGGCAGGTCGCCGGCAATCAGGCTGGGATAATCGTCGCTTGCCAGGCCGACCGCTTTGCCCGGCAGGAATTCATAGGTGGAGTGGCGCCCCACGTGCACCAGCGCGTCGGCCTTGAAGCGGTCGCGCACCCAGTGGTAGAAGCCCAGGTACTGGTGCGGCGGCGTGATGCTGGTGTTCGCGTGCAGCAGTTCCTCGTCCACTTCCCAGCCGCGCGGCGGTTGCGGGCCGATGAAGACGTTGCCGAACACGAGTCCCGGCACCAGCATTTTCCCCGAGTCGACCATGATCCTGCCTGGCGCGTTGCCCCACCCTTTCAGGCCTTCGATGCCGTAGCCGGCGAGCTTGCTCGCAAGCGGCGCCAACGCCTTGCAGCGGCGCGGCGCGCGCACGTCCAGGCAGGCGCGGTAGCCGTCGCCCAGCGCCGCCAGGTCGCTTATCGCCGCTTCCCGCTGCGGGTGGTCGGCCCCCTCGACGAGGTGCTGCAGCTCCTTGACGATCACGTCCACCTGCTTGCGGCCCAGCACCCACTCGCCGGCTTTCTCGGCCTCCAGCACGTCCGCATGCAGGCGCCCCAGCAGGCCGCTCGTCATCTCGTTCTGCACGCGCGGCGACAGCGTGGCGAACCACTTGCCGTAGTCGGCCGCGCTCACGGTATTGACGGTGCCGGCCAGTTCGCGCAGGGCGGCCCGGTCTTCCGGCAGGTTGACCCCATGCGCCATGATCCGGTCCAGCAGCGCTTCCGGCGATGCGGGCAGTTCGCCCACGGTATAGCCGGCATCCTTGAGCGCATGGAGCATGTCGAACAGCGAGGCCGGCACGTCCAGGTTGTCGGCACCGATGTTCTGGCGACCCGGCGGGTGGTTGTAGTAGATCAGCGCCACGCGCTTGTCGCGGTTGGGCTTGTCGCGCAGCGCCAGCCAGCGCACGACGCGGGCCGCCAGCCGTTCCGCTTCCGCGTCGAGCATGACCGGCGGCCGGTTCTCGATGCCGGTCGCCTTGTCCCGCTGCGCATTGCCCAGCGCGGCCACCACGATCGGCTGGCCGATGCCCTGCAGTTCCGGCAACGCCACGCGGTATTGCACGGAGTCCGGCGGCAGGCCGTCCGGCGACAGGCGCCATTGCAGCGCCGTGCGGTCGGACAGCCGTATGCCCTTGAACACGGGAATATCGAGGCATTTCAGCGCCTCGGCGACGGCTTCGCGCCCTTCCGCCGCGCCCACCACGAAATCCTGGAGCACCACGAGCGCCGCCGGCCGCGCCGGGGCGAGCAGTTCAGGCAGCCGCTCCAGCGCCTCGCGCGACGCGCCGCCCCACCGCGTGAGGACCTGCACGCAGGGCTGGCCAGCCGCTTCGATGCGCGCACACACGGCGGCCGGCACGGCGCCATCCATGTTCGACAGGTCCAGCACCACCACGGCGGCCTGCGCCTTCAACCCCAACTGAGCGCCATTGCCCCACGCGGCGGCGTCAAGCAGTTCGCGCCGCCCCACGCGCACGCGCAGCGTCGGTTCCGGTTGCGGGGCGGCCAGCGGCCTGGCGGGATGGAGGCGGTGCGCAAACAGCGCCGCGGTATTGTCGACGCCGCCGGCCTGCCATACGCGGCGCGCGGCCAGCCAGCCCGGCGCCGCCGGATGCGCCTGCGCGGCCTGCAATGCCGCCGCCGGCGGCGTCTCGGTGGACAGGTCACGCAGCGTTTCGGCGGGAAAATCGCGCATGGCGCCCTGCGCATCGCGGCTCATCAGGCTGAGGCCCGCATCGCCATTGAACGCCAGCACGACCGTGCGTGGCTTCGCATGGCGTGCCAGTGCCGCCTTCAGCCGCGCGGCCGGGTCGCCGAACAGCGAAACGGCCAGGATCGTGTCGGCCCCGCCGACGAGCCGTGCCACATCGCGCTCATCCAGCGCCATCCATTGCGCCGGCGTGCGCAGCACGATGCGGTCCTTCGGGTGCAGGGCCAGGTGGCGGTGCGCCGCCTCGATCGCCACCGGGGCGGCACGCTCCGTGACGATGGCGAACAGCGTGGCGGCATGGCCGCGCACGCAGGCGAGGATGCACAGCAGCGCAAGCAGCGCGCGCAAGAATGGAGAAATGCTCAAAAGTAGGAACCGGCCGTGAAACGCAACAGGCCAGGCCACACCCCGGGCCCGGCACATCATTGCAAACGGCCGGTCTTCTGGCTTGCCATCGTTCTTGCCGGCTCATGCCTTCCCGTGCGCGGCACAGTGGCGGTGGAACCGGTTCGTCTGGCTTACAGCAGCGGGGGCTGCGCCGGACTGGCGGGGGATGGAGATCCCCCGCGTCACCGGCTTCCCGTTTCACCCTCGCGCCGGCAGGCGGGAGGGCACCGTTTACTCGAGACGGGATTCTACCTGCAAGCAAGCCGCGCTGTCACCGCCCCATTTAGTCGGCGCCCTCCACGCGCAGGCGACGCAGCCCCACCAGCCCCGCGCCCAGCACGACGCCTGCCAGTACGAACACAGCGAACACGTCGCCCCATGGCACCAGCGGATCGGCCGCGCGCGGCGCGAACGCCGGCCGCTTGCCGAAATCCTCCGTCCCGAACGGCCGCTCATTGAACAGGTACGGGTAGTAGAACGCGCGGATACGGCGATGGAAGGCCGCGATCTCGTCTTGGTAGGCCAGCTGCGCCGGCAGGTCGGTATCGGCGAGGCGGTGCAGCACGGCCTGCGCTCCCACGCCCGGCAGCAGCCAGCCGAGCCGCCCGGTCCATGCCTGGCGCGCCAGCAAGCCTTCGCGGTAGTCGCGCACCTGCCCCGCCACGCTTTCGTCACCCACCTGGTGGAACGCGAAATACCATTTCCAGTGGAAGCCCGGCGGCACGTGCGCCTTGTCGCGCCATTCGGGGTGGCTGGCGACGAACTTGCGCATCGTTTCATCGCGCGGCACTTCCCACGCGCCATGCACGGTCTGCCGCTGGGCCAGCATCAGGTCCACGCCCTGGTGCACCGGGATCGCGCGCACCAACGCCACGTTGGCCAGGGCCGGCAGCACGAGCGTCAGCACGGCCCAGGTGCCCATCAGCGTGGTGGCATTGGTGACCGAACGCCAGCCGCGCGCGGACACGACCATCGACAGCCCCGTCCAGAAAGCCAGGTAGGCCGCGATCAGGATGAGGACAACGGCAAGCACGATGACGAGTGCCACGACGCCGGTGCCGGACAACACCGCGCCGGCGCAGGCGGGAACGGCCAGGCAGGCGAACAGCAATGCATAGCGCAGCGCCACGCGCCGGCGCCACAGGCGCGCCGCATCGGGCATCGCCAGCAGCAGCCGCAGCCGGCCTGCCTGCCGCTCGCCGGACACGAGGTCGTGCAGCAGCGCGATCGCGATCAGCGGCGCCAGGTAGATCAGCACGAACGCGAAATCGAAACGGCCCGGCAGCGCGATTTCCGGGTTGAACGTCTCGCCCTCGTAGAGCTGCGCCTGCAGCCCCAGCGCGCGGATACGCAGCACGTAAGGCGCCACGTCGCGCAGGCCGAGCGCCAGGAAGGCGGCATCCGATGGCGCATCCCACGTGTTGTAGAACGTGTAGTAGGCCGGATTGCCGGCATCCTTGCTGGCCGGGTAGCGGGCCGCCAGCGCGGCCACGTCCTGTTCGTGCAGCGGCGCCAGGCGCGCGATGGTCTGCCGCTGGCGTTCCACTTCCTGCATGCCCGACCAGACGGCCAGCGTGGACAACAGCAACAGCAGCAGCAAGGCTGCGATGGACAGCCGCGAGCGCACGATCAGGCGCAGTTCGAAGGTGAGCCGGCTCATCGCACCGCCCTCCCCAGCCGGCCGGCCAGCAGCCAGGCCAGCGCGCCCAATGCCGTCAGCCACAGCGCCAGCGTGGCGCCGGCCGGCGCGGCGCGGCGCAGCGTGTCGGCCAGCGGCGCCGGTTCGTAGCGGAACGCCGGGAACCCCTGCCAGTGCTCGCGCGACACGCGGTTTTCCTTGCTCCGGTCGATGTCGTCGGCATAAGCGAGCTTCTCCGCCTGGAGACGGTTCAGTCCCTGGATCAGCGCATAGCGATAGCGCTCGCCCTGCTCCAGGAAGCTGCGGTAGCTGGCCAGGTCTGTGCCGGCCGCCGTCATCGACAGGCGCCGCAATGCCAGCGCCGGGCTGGCCCAGCCGAAGGCGTCGATGATCTCGGCCTGGCGCTCCTGCCGGTCGAACGCGGCGGCCGCGTAGCGGTTGAACAGGTCGCTGGACTTGCGCTCGCCCTCCATGCCCACGACGCCCTTGAAGTTCACGGGCAGGTCTTCCACCCGAGCCACGCCATATTGCTTGAGCAGCCTGTCGCGGAACGCGGCGAATTTCGGATCGTTCGGATCGTGCGAATCGCCCAGTGCCAGGTACTCGCGCTGCACGTGGATCGCGTCCTCGAAACGGGTCGGCAACGCCACCGCGGTATTGGCCATGTCCGGCACCCAGCGCGGCAGCAGGATGACGATCACGGCCCACGCGGCCAGCAGCACCAGCAGTGCATCGCGGCCGCGCGCCACGCACATCGACACGAGCACCACGCCCAGCACCCACAGCAGCAGCCAGGCGGCATAGCCGGCGGCCAGCACGGTGGCCAGTGGCCAAGGCGCATGGCCGGCGGCGGCGAACCAGGCCAGCGCGGCCAGTGCCGGCAGCAGCGCCAGGCCGGCGAAGCCGGCCAGCGCCAGCAGCTTGCCCAGCACCACCTCGCGGCTGCGCACCCCCTGCGCCAGCAGCACGCGCAAGGTACCCGATTCGCGCTCGCGCGCCACGGCGGCGTGGCCGAAGAACACCAGCAGCAGCGGTGCCAGCACCTGCAGCACGAAGGCAGGCGTCAGCTGGCCGAAGCGCAACAGCAGCGAGGTTTGCCGCACGTCGCCGAAGTTGGCGCTGTTCTGCCGGTGCCCCTCCAGGAACAGCGTGTTGCCGGTGAAGCCGTCGATGCCGGGATCGAACGCGGCCAGCGGATTCAGGGGGCGGAACAGGAAATGCCCGTAATGGACCATGCGGTGCGGATGGCGATCCGGCTGCGCTTCGAATTCATGGTTGGCCTGCACCTGGTAGCGGGTCCGCTCGGCGTCGGCATTGCGCTGGTGCTCGTGGGCGGTCATCGCCGCCACCAGCATCAGCACCGTCAGCAGCAGCAGGCCTGCCACGGCCGCGCGGTCGCGGAACAGCGCCCGCCATTCCTCGCGCGCGATGCGGGTGATGCACGAGAATGCACTTCGGGCGGCGCTCATGCCGCCAGGGCGCCGTAGCGGCGGTGCAGCGAACGCACATCGAAGCGGTCGGCGCCGGTGGCCGCGACTTCCTCGAGCAGGCGGCCGGCATCGAGGAAGCCGATGCGGTCGGCCACGTCGGCGGCGCTGAGCAGGTCGTGCGTCACCATCAATACCGCCACGCCCTGGGCGCGCAGCACGCCGAGCAGGCGGTTGAATTCCGTGGTGGCCTGCGGATCGAGGCCGGACGTGGGCTCGTCGAGCAGCAGCGCCGGTACCTTGCGGGCCAGCGCCAGCGCGATCGCCACCTTTTGCCGCATGCCCTTGGAAAAGCCCGACACGCGCCGGTCGAACGCGGCGGCGGCGAGGCCGGCGGCCGCCAGCGCATTATCGATGGCCGCGATGGCCGCGTCGGCAGCGCCATCGCCGCGCTGCCCCGCCAGGTCGAGCAGGTACGCCACGTTTTCACGCGCGGTGAGGTGTTCGTACAGCGCCACGTTCTCGGGAATGTAGGCGAGGTGGCGCCGCGCCTCGTCCGGCTGTGTCGCGGGATCGATGCCGTTCACGCGCACCGTTCCCGCGGCCGGCGTGACGAAGCCGAGGAAGAGGCTCAGCGTGGTGGTCTTGCCCGCGCCGTTCGCGCCCAGCAGCGCGTAGATCTCGCCCGGGCGTATGTGCAGGTCGAGCTGGCGCAGGATGGTCTTGCCGCCATAGCCGGCGACGACCGCCGTGGCTTCGAGTACGTGGTCCGGCAGGGCCGTGCCGTGCGTGATGTTCAAGCGATTCTCCTTCGATTGGAAAGGCATGGCCAGGGCGACACTGCCGCCCGGCACCGACACAAATGATAATGCATTATCATTCGCATTTGCAATGCGCCAGAAGACGGAGTGGATTTGCATCGGCGCAACAAGTTCCGGCCGGGAAAAGCGAAGCCCACGGTCCAGGACAACGAATTGTTTCTCTCCGGCACTTACTAAGGTATAGTCACTCTGCAATGGACAACCCGTTCCCGGATGCCGGCGAACCGCCATCCGATTCCAACACTGCTCCAACGCCACCCAGACGATGACCGCCCCCACCTCCGATCTGATGTACCGCCTGCTGGTCGAACGCACTGTCGATTACGCGATCTACATGCTCACGCCGGAAGGCATCGTATCGAACTGGAATGCCGGCGCTGAACGTGCCAAGGGATACAAGGCCGAGGAAATCGTCGGCCGGAGTTTTGCCGTGTTCTACAGCGAGGAAGACCGCGCGGCGGGCCTGCCGCAAAAGGCCCTGGCCACGGCGCGCGCCGAATCGCGCTTCGAGGCGGAAGGATGGCGCCTGCGCAAGGATGGCACGCGGTTCTGGACCAGCGTGGTGATCGATGCGATCCATGACGACGCCGGCCAGCTCGTGGGCTTCGCCAAGATCACGCGCGACATCACCGCGCAGCACGAGCAGCAGCTGAAGCTGGTGGAAGCCAAGGAACTGGCCGAGCAGTACAGCGGGCAGATGGCCGGGCTGTCGAACTTCCTCGATTCCGTGATCTCCAACATTCCCGGCAGCGTGCTGGCGCTGGACGTTCGACCGGGTGCGCAGCTGGGTGAGATCCTGCTGGCCAACGGCCAGGCGCGCCGCCTGTTCGCGTTTGACGGCGCCGACATCAAGGGCAGGCGCGTGCGCGACAGCCTCGATGGCGACGTGGCGCAATACATCGAACGCCTGGCGGCGGCCTCCCCCGGCGGCGATGCGTCGGACGACAGCATGGTGCAAACGCCGCTCGGCCCGCGCACGCTGCGCAGCCGCACGGTGGTGGGCAGCCGCCCCGACGGCGCCGGCGACTACCTGCTCGTCATTACCGAGGACGTTACCGACGAACTGGCCGCCTACGCGCAGATTAATCACATGGCGCAGCATGACGGCCTGACCAACCTGCCGAACCGCACGTTCTTCAACGAACGCCTGGCCGCCGCGATCGTCGACAGCCTGGAGGACCGCAGCCACGCGGCGATCCTGTGCCTGGACCTGGACAACTTCAAGAACATCAACGATGCCTTCGGCCACGGCTTTGGCGACAAGATCCTGCTGATGCTGGCCGGCCGGCTGAAGAAATGCCTGCGCGAGCATGACACGCTGGCCCGCCTGGGCGGCGATGAATTCGCCGTGGTGCTGCCGCGGGTAAAACGCCTCGACGAAGCCAAGCACGCGGCGCAGCGCCTCATCGAAGCGGTGGTACCGGGATTTGCGATCGATGGCCACAGCTTCACGGTGGGCCTGTCGGTGGGCATTGCCATCTCGTCGCACGAGGGCAGTACCGCCGAGCAGTTGCTGCGCTTCGGCGACATGGCGCTGTACGAAGCCAAGCGCAATGGCCGCAACCGCTATGAACTGTTCCGCCCCGAGCTCGAGGCGGTTTCGCGCCTGCGCCGGCAGATGGAAATCGACCTGCGCCGCGCGCTGCACCGCGGCGAGCTGCAGATGCACTACCAGCCGATCATCGAAAAAGCCGGATGCCGCATTTCCGGCTACGAGGCGCTGATCCGGTGGCAGCACCCGACCAGGGGCCCTGTGCCGCCGATGGAGTTCATCCCCCTTGCCGAGGAAACGGGCCTGATCCACGAACTGGGCACGCGGGCGCTGAACCTGGCCTGCCAGGAAGCGGCCACGTGGACGAACGGCGAAACGGTCGCGGTGAACCTGTCGCCGGTGCAGTTCAAGAACAGCGAACTGGTCAAGACGGTGGCCCTGGCGCTCGAGGATGCGGGCCTGCCGGCGCACCGGCTAGAACTGGAAATCACCGAGTCGGTACTGCTCGCCAATACCGAAGGCAATATCCGCACGCTGCAGGCGCTGAAGGACCTGGGCGTGCGCATCTCGCTCGACGACTTCGGCACCGGCTACTCGTCGCTGAGCTACCTGCGCTCCTTCCCGTTCGACAAGATCAAGATCGACCGGTCGTTCGTGCGCGACATGGGCGAAAGCCGCGAGGCGATGGCGATCATCCGCGCGATCACCGGCCTGTCGAGCAGCCTGCTGATCGAGATCACGGCCGAAGGGGTCGAGACCGAGGAACAGTTCCGCCAGCTGCAGCAGGAAGGCTGTTCGCACTTCCAGGGTTACCTGTTCGGCCGGCCCGTGGCCGCCGAGCACCGGATGCAGGAGATCGGCGTGCACGAGATCGGGCTGCAAGAGCGTGGCCCGCAAGAGCGTGGCCTGCAAGAGCGCGGCCCCTTGCGCGCCGCCTGAGGGCCGGCATGCGCCATGCGCGCGCACGTGCACCGCGCCGGTGCACGGATTGCCCTGCGCGGCCGATCACGTCTTCAGTACGTTTTATAGGGCAGGAACTTGCCGGACATCGTGATGCTCACGCGGTCGCCCGCCGGATCCGGCTCGCGCTGCATGTCCATGCGGAAGTCGATCGCGGACATGATGCCGTCGCCGAATTCCTCATGGATCAGCGCCTTGAACGTGGTGCCGTATACGCTGACCAGTTCGTAGAAGCGGTAGACCAGCGGATCGGTGGGCACGGCCGTCGGCAGCGAACCGCGGTACGGCGGCTGCTGCAGCAGCAGCACCGCCTCCTCGGGCAGCCCGAACGCTTCGCCCACGATCGCCGCCTGGCGCGCATCGAACGTCATCTGGCCCAGGCACCCGGCCGTGACCCATTCCTTCGACAACCCGACCTGTTCGGCCACGTCGCACCACTTGATGCCCTTGCGGATCTTGGCGGTCATGATCATTTCGGTGACGTCGGTGCGTTGCATGGTGGTCCTTTCAGTGGTGGGTGAACGATTGCGTTCCCTTACCCAGCACGAAGCGTGCCACCGGACCAGGTGGCTGAGGCAAGTTGCTCATCCAGGCTCTCCTCCATGGCGGGCTTTCGCCGCGAGAATGCCACACAGCACCGCAGGAACCAGCACTATCGCGTACTCCCGCAGCGATTGATGCGGCTTGAAGGCCAACAGGCAGACCAGCGGGCTGACGCTGGCCAGTCCTGTCACGCATCCCTGCTCCCGTACCTGCAGGACAGGCAGGCGCGCCACGCAAGGCCACAGCACGACATACAGCAGACCAGTGATCAGGGCGGGAATCGCACCGGTGAAGCAACTGAGAAACATCAGGATAAAGAACAGCTTATCGTCGCCCTTGTGGGGTAGCACGCTTCCGTAAAAGATGAAAAACGCGATGAGCGGGCCAATCAGCATGAACACCAGTGGCGGCACGAGGTAGGGGCGAATTCTCATGAAATTCCTGCGCAGACGTTTCTGATCCCGGCCATATCCGGTGACGGCTGCCGCCCAGGCCGGCATTCAGACACGCAGGCTCTCATGGATGCCATAGCTCATGATCGCAAGGAATGCCACCAGCCCGAGGTACATCACGCCATAGTTGATGCGCTTGTCCAGCGGCGTGTCATAGTAACCGGCGGCCGCGCCGGGCGAGCCCTGCCATGCCTGCTTCAATTGCGGCAGTGCCAGCAGTCCCACCAAGATCAGCATCGGGCTCGGACGCACGAAGAACAGTGCGGCCAGCAATGGCACGCCCACCAGCCACACCTTCGGCGAGATGACGGCCGTGATGCGGCCGCCGTCGAGCGGTGCCAGCGGAATCAGGTTGAACAGATTCAGCATGCAGCCCGAATAGGCCAGTGCCATCAGCAGCTGGCTGCCCGTGTCGCGCGCGGCGAAGTAGCACGCCATCGCGGCCATCGTGCCCGCCACGGGGCCGGCAAAGCCGATGTACGCCTCCGTCTCGGCATCGCGCGGCTGGTCCTTCAATGCCACCCAGGCGCCGACGAAGGGTATGAATGCGGGGAGGCCCGCCTCCATGCCGCGCTGGCGGGCGGCCACGT
This sequence comes from Pseudoduganella lutea, assembly GCF_004209755.1. NCBI lineage: Bacteria > Pseudomonadati > Pseudomonadota > Betaproteobacteria > Burkholderiales > Oxalobacteraceae > Pseudoduganella > Pseudoduganella lutea. The sequence goes on from NZ_CP035913.1 coordinate 748,563, forward strand.
AATGCCCCATCTCGTGGACGAACACCAGCAGCACGAAACCGGCGGCGTAGCGCCAGCCGAAGACCCAGCTGTAAACGACCAGCGACAGCAGCATCGTGCCGCCGCTCGTGAGCAGCTTGCCCATCTTCCCGGCCGCGAACAGCCAGACGAGTAACTTGCCCATCGCTTACCCTGGCTTGGAAAGATTGACCTTCCTGCGGCGGCCCAGCATCGTCCAGAGCCAGCTCGCCGCGATAGCCCCGCCCACGAAGACCACCTTCTTGAAGGCCAGCACCAGCGCCAGCAGCTTGCCGAACAGGCCCAGCTTGGCGGCCGCGCCGCCTGCGATCAGGGCCGCGATGCCGTACTCCGCCACCTTGTCCGTTTTTTCATCGAAGTCCGCATAGCGGTGGCCCGGCGCGAAATCCGTGAATGCCGTCACGTTCTTCATTTCGTCGCGGATCTGCCCGATCTGATCCATGCCGGCAACCGCGTTCAGCACCAGCACGCCTTCGCGGCCCAGCACGCGGATGTTGTAGTTCAAGCCGTTGTACTGGTCGCCTTCGGTATGCAGTTCCTTGGCCCAGTACAGCTTGTGGCTGGCCTTGTCGTAGTGGGGTTTCTCGGCCCAGCCGATCAGCGTCATCGATGCATAGCCTTGCTTCTTGCGCTCCTCGTTCGCCCCCGTCATCGCTTCCTGCATGGACTGGAGCAGCTCGTCGTACTTGATGCCGTCCGCGTCGCCATCGTCCACATGGCCATCATTTTCATACGTGATTACCACGCCCCAACCGTGGGCGGCCAGCGGATTCACCGCAGTGGGTACGATCATGCCCAGCGTTTTGATCCCGGGCGGATTGCCCCAGCCTTCGGACAACAGGCGGCCGGCATCGGCGGGATCAAGATAGCGGAACCCTGCCGGCAGATCCAGTGTGGCGATGCCATCGGCCAGCGTAATGCGGCCGTGCTGGAATTTGAGCGAGGCAAGCAATTGCTCGGGGGAGGTTTCGCCCGCGCGAGCGAAACCGAGAAGCAGGCACAAAAGCGCTGCAAGAATGGTGCGGATGAACATGGCGTTTCCCTGAATGGTTTTGGTATGCGTCAAGCCTGCGACGCGTTCTTTGACGTGCTCGACAATAAAAGGCTGGACGCCGCCATTGTAGAAGGCCGGCTTGCCGCCAATTCTCTCCAAAAGTAACCTTATAGAAATATTAGTTGCCATTTAGACGTTACGAGAGACGACAACCCGGCGGCAGCCCCCTTTGCGGCCCAGATGACGTTGATTATTAATGAGAATCATTCGTGTTATCATTATTAATTAGTCATGCAACCACAATCATCATGAGCACACCATCTTCAGGTTCCACCCTTGTCCGCCATGCCACCACCGCCGCCATCCTCGGCATCCTTCCCTTCTGGCACGCGCAGGCGCAGACCGTGCCACAAACGGCACCGGCCACGATGGCTGAAATCGAAGTGACGGGCACGAAGGACGCCACCACGGAAAACAGCGGTTCCTATACGACGACCGGCCCCATCGCCAGCGGCACGCGCCTGGACCTGAGCCCGCGCGAAACGCCGCAGTCGCTGTCGATCGTCACGCGCGAGCGCATGGAACAACAGGGCCTGCAGACGCTGGCCGAGACGATGCAGCAGGTGACCGGCCTCTATGTGAACTACAACGACACCGAGCGCGTCACGTACAACGCGCGCGGCTACGCGGTGACCAACTTCCAGGTCGACGGCATGCTGAACCTGTTCGGCAGCTCGCTGAAGGCGAATGGCGACAACGTGGTGTACGACCGCATCGAGGTGGTACGCGGCGCAACGGGCCTGACGACAGGCGCCGGCGATCCATCGGCGACCATCAACCAGGTGCGCAAGCGTCCGACGCGCGAGTTCCAGGCCAATGCCGCGCTGCGTATCGGCAGCTACGACCTGCGCCGCGCCGAACTCGATGTTTCCGGTCCCCTGGCATTTGACGGCAAGCTGCGAGGCCGCTTCGTCACCGCGAAGCAGAAGGCCGAATCGTTCCGGCCCATGTACGAGCAGGACATGGGCGCGCTGTACGGCATCCTGGAGGCCGACCTGGGTGCGGCCACCACGGTGGCGGTAGGCTACGAGCGCCAGAAGTCCGATCCGCGCGGTTCCACATGGGGTACGGTGCCTTACTGGAACGCGGACGGCTCGCTGGCCAACCTGCCCTCCAACCTGAACCTGTCGACGCCGTGGGCCTCCTGGAACATGGACGAGAAAAAGACCTTTGCCACGCTGGAACACCGCTTTGCCGACGACTGGCGCCTGCGCGCCGCGTGGAGCAGGACCGACCGCGTGCAGGACGGCAGCCTCTACTTCGGCTATGGCGGCTACCCGCGCGCCGACGGCAGCGGCATCACCGTCGCCTCCAACCGCTTCCCCGTCGACGAAACGATGGATGTGCTGGAACTGAACGTAGACGGCAAGTTCGACCTGTTCGGCCGCCGCCACGATATCGTGTTCGGCTGGGGCAAGGCCGACCGCGAAATGGTTTCGCAACGCGTCACCATCGGCGCGGTGCCGGCCGGCTACGACAAGATCCCGAACTGGCAGACGTGGACCGGCGACGTGCCGCAATTCCCGACCACGGTCGGCGCGGTACCGAACAGCATCGGCAACGTCGACCAGAAGGCGCTGAGCGTGGCAACGCGCCTGAACCTCACGGACGCCCTGAAGGCCGTGGTGGGCCTGCGCCACGGCGACTACACGACCCGCACGCGCAACTTCAATGCCGACGGCAGTGCCAGCACCACGACCGGCTTCACGCTCGGTTCGGTGAACACGCCGTACGTGGGCCTGCTGTACGACCTGGATGAACAGTGGACCGCGTACACGGCCTACACCAGCATCTTCCAACCGCAGAACCTGCGCGACAGGAACAATGAATTCCTCGATCCGGTGGACGGCAACAGCATCGAGGCCGGCATCAAGGCCGAACTGTTCGACCGGCGCGTGAACTTCTCGGCGGCCGTGTTCAGGAGCGAGAAGGACAACGTGGGCGAGATCGACGACAGCGTGCCGCCGAATTCCCTGCCGGGCGCCGTGCAGGCCTACCGCTCCACGGGCAAGGGCAACAAGGTCGACGGCTTCGAGCTCGAAGCCTCCGGCCAGGTCCTGCCGGAATGGAACCTCTCGGCCGGCTACAGCCACACCCGATCGCGCGATGCGCGCGGCAACCCGATCAACACGGTGGTGCCGCGCAACCTGCTGAAGGTCTTCACCACGTATCGCTTCGGCCCCGACCGCCGCTACACGGTCGGCGGCGGCGTGAACTGGCAGAGCAACCTGTGGAACACCGCGCAGCAACCCACCGGCGCCTACAACGCCGATGGCGCGCCCATCACGGCGCCGTCGCGCATCTCCCAGGGTTCGATCTGGCTGGCCAGCCTGACGGCCAGCTACCGCATCAACGACCACTTCACCGCCAGCGTCAACGTGGCCAACCTGTTCGACAAGACCTACTACAACCGTGTGGGCTTCTATAACGGGCTGCATTATGCCGAGCCGCGCACGGCGTCGGCGACATTGCGGGCGGTGTTCTGATGTCGCTTGGCGATACCCGATCTTATCGTAAATGCTCGGATCACCCGGACGCCAGCAAGCCGTTGCCTGTTTGACCGAGTTTGCTTAACGGCGCTATTCCACGATATACGCGCCTGCTGAGACCTCGACGCTATCTGGCACTGAATTAAGCCGCTTTCTTCTGCTGAACACTAGCATATTCTTGATTCGATCTCGCAATTTATGCAATTTCAAACAAAGAAATTTTAGCTCTCGTGAGAATCCGATAGTTTTCCAGACATTATTTTGTATTAATATTTATCTGCCAACCGGCTTAACCATATAAGTGGAAGATATATGTCTCGCATACAGCCCCCTCAGATTAATGATAAACTTCTGACGCAGAGTGTTTTCAACCAAGAATCTTCTTGGAGTGACGAGGATGCTTGGGAGGTTGAGGACTACTTGGAGGACGATTCTTTTGATTCTTGGTTTTCCGCAGACTCATCAACTTGGCAGACGGAAAACTTTCTTGCTCCTTTTGGTGGCGCTCAAATTAACGATCATCCACCAGTCACACATGGCAGCATTGTTACCGAGTCGTTTACGATCACGCAGATGATTAATGGTTCAGAACTTCGTTGGTTATGGGACGTCGCTACCGACAATAATACTGGAAATGTTTCCATAGGAATGAGCGTCTATCACAACGGAACGTTTGCCGGCGGCGCTTCTGGATTTGTTAACGAAAATGGAGCGACCATGTATGGAGTAGATGCGAATGGAAACATTACTGCCACTTATACGATGGCACCGGGCTCGTTACCGAAGGCACCGGCGTATGATGGCAACCTTGATCTGCAGATTCTGGAAGGGACGAACAAAATTTATCTTGATGCGAGCGTCGAAAATTCCGATGAATTTATTTCCACTCAGATAGTCGGCTCCGCAAGCTTTGAACTCCAGCAATTTTATGGCTAATTAAAGAAAGCGCTGCAAAGCGCTTTTCACCATGAAAAAAACTTATTATTATACGTTGGCATTAGTGATGCAAACCTCTGCTTACGCATATTGCTCAGATATGTACTCTTTTCAGGCCCTGAAACTGGTACCAAATGATGTCGCCCCGTTGGAAGAAAAAGCTTGCCCGCATTTGGTAAAGTTCGCTCGAGAACGGTTGATAGTAGGGTTTCCGGAGACTTCTTTCATGAAACCTCTTGAAATTGAGGCCCCTGAAATCTCACCGGGTAATTACGTACCTTTGCGACCAGCGAAAACACATGAGATTGGTTCCGGCAGCCATAATATGGATGGCGTTCTTCTTCGTATCTATGCGAACTGCAGTGCGAACACACTTTTCATATCAAAATCGTCATCGTTCGATGGCCTGACCCATTGGTTTGGACCAATTATCTTCAACGAAAAATCAGGTACGTCCGGTTCTCCTTCGGCAGACAATGATGGCAATTAAGCAAACGAACTTTGTTAATACAATGCCCCCGGGTGTCCAGCAACGCAAAATGCGGTGCGTGTCAGAATCACCACGCCTTCCGGTCCATGGTCCACCTTAAGATGGACATACCGGTCGCCCGCATCCGAGAATCCGAATCAAGGACCCTGGGCAACGTGATTGATCCGGAAAGAATCTTCGCGAGCGTATGAGCTTTATCTCGAGATATCCGGCGATGCGGAAACCCCGTCTACCAGATATCGGCTTCCACTTTTCGATACGAGAGCAAAGCTTATGCCGACCGTATGCACGTCGCCCCGGAGCACTAGATTTCTATCTGCAGATATCTGGAATTTCACGCATGCAATCCTTTCGTTTAGCGATTATTCCAGCACCTGGTTCCGCGTCTCCGCATCCACGCACAGGATCGCGCCCGCCCCCATCAGCAGGAACACGGCCAGCATCCCCAGCGCCAGCGTGAAGTGCGTCGCCATCACGGGCGCCACGATGGCCGGGGCGAACAGCCCGCCGAAGCGGGCCACGGCGCCGGCCATGCCCATGCCGCTGGCACGCAGGTCGGTCGGATACACCTCCGGGGTGAACGCATACAGCGCGCCCCAGGTGCCCAGCAGCGCAAAGCTCATGAGCAGTGTCGAGCCGACGACGACCGGCGTCGAACTCCCGAGGCTGTAGCACATGCAGCCCAGGGCGCTGAGCACGAGAAAGCCCACCAGCGTTGGCTTCCTGCCCCACCGTTCCACGCCATAGGCCGACAGCGCGAAGCCCGGCAACTGCACGAGCGCCAGCACGATCAGGAACACCTGGCCGCGCATGAAGCCGAAGCCCTCGGCGCCCAGCTTCACGGGCAGGTAGACAAACACGCCGTAATACGCGATCGAGATCAGGCCCCACGCCGCGAACAGCGCCACGCTGCGGCGGCGCAGGTGCTGCGAGAACAGCGCGAACAGCGAATGCCGGCCGGCGCTGTCCGGCAGCAGCGGCGGGATGGGCACGTTGCGGCCATTGGCCAGGGCTACCCGCTCGAGCACCTTGCGCGCCGCATCCGGATTGCCGCTGCGGTTCAGGTACATCGGCGATTCGGGAACGTACAGGCGCAGCACCACGCCCACGAGCGCCGGGATGCCGGTGACGAAGAAGATCAAGCGCCACGCGTCGTCGCCCCAGCTTGCGGCGAACAGGGCCAGGATCGCCAGCAGGATCGTGCCGACCGCCCAGAACGATTCGAGCATCACGAGCCAGCGGCCGCGCCGGTCGCTGGGCAGGAATTCGGCCATCATCGTGTAGTCGACCGGCAGCGTGCCGCCCACGCCGATGCCGGTGAGGAAGCGCAGCGCCAGCAGCCACGTGAAATCCGGCGCGAACGCCGAGGCCACGCCGCAGCACGCGTCGACCAGCACCGCCGCCATCAGCACCGGCCGCCGGCCGATGCGGTCCGCCAGCCGGCCAAAGGCGAAGGCGCCGATCAGCATGCCGATGAAGAAGAACGTGCCGGTCTGCAGCGCCTGCGGCATCGCGATGCCGAATGTCTTCGCGATCGATGGCGCCGAGAAGCCGATCGACAGCACCTGCATCGCGTCGGCCATCCACACTAGCCCGAAGATCACGAACAGGCGATACTGGAACTTGCCGACGCCGGCGGCCACGATGCCCTGTTCGACGGTTGCGGATGCGGCGGACATGGTGCTCCTCATGGTCAAAAGCCCGATTGTAGGCCAGCAGTAAGCGACCGGGCGCGCGCACACCGGAGAGCGGCTTTCGGCATGCAATGGCACTTGCTGGCATACAATATGTTGACAAACGGTACGACCGTCTTTTTTTACTTTCCGTAAAGCAATATGCAACCCACCGCCCCGCCCCCGATGAACGACGACCTGAGCTGGCTGGCTGGCGGTGGCGAAATGGGCGCCCTGATCCGCGCGATGGACTGGTCGGCCACGCCGCTGGGGCCGCTTGAAAGCTGGCCACAGAGCCTGCGCACCTCCGTCAGCCTGTGCCTGTCGTCCACCTTTCCAATCCTGGTGGCGTGGGGGCCGGACGATATCCAGATCTACAACGATGCCTACCGCCCGATCTGCGGCGACCTGCATCCGCGCGCGATGGGCGGCGCGTTCAAGGAAGTGTGGGCCAGCGCGCTGCCCGTGGTGGGCGACGCCTTCGAGCGCGCGCACCATGGCGAAGGCGTGTACATCCGCGACCAGCGCATGTTCCTCGACCGCGTGGGCTACCTCGAAGAAGCCTTCATGACGTTCTCGTTCTCGCCAATCCGCGATGAAACGGGCGCCGTGGGCGGCATCTTCCACCCCATCACGGAAGCGACGGCGGCCGTGCTGAACGCGCGCCGCACCCGCGTGCTGCGCGACCTGAACGCCGCCATTTCCGACGCCCGGGCGATCGGCGACATTGCCCACGACATCGAAGCGCACTACCAGGGCATGACACTCGACCTGCCGTTCGTCCTGCTGTACCAGATCGACGCGCAAAGCGGCAACCTGCTGCTGCGCGGCGCGGCCGGCACCGCCGGGCATGCCCACCTGGCACCGCCGGTCGTGGCGGCGGATGACGCGATCTGGCCATTTGCCAGCGCAGCCCGGGCACGCGCACCGCAGCAGGTGCATGGCCTGCGGGGCCGCTTTGCCGGCGGGCCTTGCGGTCCCTACGAGATCGCGCCCGACGCGGCGCTGGTGCTGCCGGTCACGGTACCTGGCCAGGCGGAGCCGTACGGCTTCGTCGTGGCCGGCGTCAGCGCGGCGCGCGCGCTCGACGAGGATTACCTGCATTTCTACGAACTGCTCGGCGCCACGGTCAACACGGCGGTGGGCAACGTGGTCGCATATGAAAAGGAGCAGCGCCGTGCCCAGGAGCTGGCGGAGATCGACCGCGCCAAGACCGCGTTCTTTTCCAACGTGTCGCACGAATTCCGCACGCCCCTGACCTTGATCCTCGGCCCACTGGCCGATGCGCTGGCCGATGCGCGCGAGCCGCTGCCGCCGGGGCAGCGCCAGCGCATCGACGTCACGCACAGCAACGCCCTGCGCCTGCTCAAGCTGGTGAACTCGCTGCTCGATTTCTCGCGCATCGAGGCCGGGCGCGCGCTGGCCACCTATGTACCGCTCGACCTGGCGCGACTGACCACCGACCTCGCCGGCGTCTTTGAATCGGCGATGGAAAAAGGCGGCCTGCAATACCGGCTCGACATCGAAGACCTGGGCCAGCCCGTCTATGTCGACCGCGACATGTGGGAAAAGATCGTCTTCAACCTGCTGTCGAACGCATTCAAGTTCACGCTGCAGGGCGCGGTCATCGTCAGCCTGTACCGCCACGCCGGCATGGCCCGGCTGTCCGTGCGCGATACCGGCAGCGGCATTCCGGCGGCCGAACTGCCGCGTGTGTTCGAGCGTTTCCACCGCATCGAAGGCACGCCGGGGCGCACGTATGAAGGCACCGGCATCGGCCTGGCGCTGATCCAGGAACTGGTGCGCCTGCACGGCGGCAGCATCGCCGTGCACAGCAGGGAGGGCAACGGCACCCGCTTCGACGTCGACATCCCCTTCGGCCATGCCCACCTGCCCGCCGGGCACGTCGACCACCGCGGCGACGCGGATGGCGTGCCGGCGGACGGCGACGACGCGCGCCGCATGGGCGCCGCCTCGTTCGTCGAGGAAGCGCTGCGCTGGCTGCCCGATGCGCCGGAACCGGCGCTGGCGCCTGGGGGATCGCCGGACAGCCGCGCGCCTGCGCAACCGACCGCCGCGCCCCTGCCGCGCATCCTGGTCGCGGACGACAACAACGACATGCGCGCCTATCTGAAATCGCTTCTCGAGCCGCATGCCGACGTGACCGTGTGCGCGGATGGCGAAGCGGCGCTGGCGCTGCTGCGGCACGATCCGCCCGACCTGCTGCTCAGCGACGTGATGATGCCGCGGCTGGACGGTTTCGGCCTGCTCGCCCGCATCCGCGCCAGCGAATCGCTGCGCCACCTGCCCGTGATCCTGCTGTCGGCGCGGGCCGGCCAGGAAGCCAAGGTGGAAGGATTGCAGGCCGGCGCCGACGACTACCTGGTCAAGCCGTTCGCCGCCGGTGAACTGCTGGCGCGCGTGCAACGCCAGCTCGGCATGGCCCGCGCGCGCAGCGACCACCATGCCGAACTGGCGCAACGCGAAACCTACTTCCGTTCGCTCGTCGACATGGCGCCGGTGATGCTGTGGACGACGGATACGGCAGGCCTGTGCACCTACCTGAGCCGGCGCTGGTACGAATACACGGGCCGCTCGCCCGAACAGGACCTGGGCATGGGCTGGCTGGAAAACGTGCATCCGGAAGACATCACGCGGGCGCGCACCATCTTCCTGGATGCCAATGCCAGCCATGTACCCTTCTCGTTCGACTACCGCCTGCGCGGCAAGGATGGCACGTACCGCTGGTTCATCGACGCGGGCATGCCGCGCTTCGACGAAGCGGGCCAGCCGAGCGGCTTCGTGGGCACCGTGGTCGACGTCGACGCGCGCGCCCAGGCCGAGCGGGAACTGCAGCGGCTGGCGGACGAGCTGACCGCGAAGAACCGCATGCAAAGCGAATTCCTGTTCACGCTGGCACACGAGTTGCGCAATCCGCTGGCGCCGATCCGCACGGGCCTGGAACTGATGCAGGCGCGCCCCACGGGGCCGGATGCGGACCGGGTCCACGGCATGATGCGCCGTCAGGTAACGCACATGGTGCGCCTGGTCGACGACCTGCTCGACATGGCGCGCCTGTCCGAAGGCAAGGTAGCGCTGCGCCGCGAACCCGTGCAGCTCGACCAGCTGGTGCGCGACGCGCTGGAAATCAGCGCGCCGCTCGTGCAGGCCGGCCGGCACCGGCTGACCCTCGACCTGCCGCGCGAACCCGTCACGCTGTTCGTCGACCGCCACCGCATCGCCCAGGTGTTGAGCAATCTCGTCAACAATGCCGCCAAGTACACGCCGCCGGAAGGCTGGATCGAGATCGGCGCCAGCCTGGATGAGGGAAACATCGCGATCGCCGTGGCCGACAACGGCATCGGCATCGATGCCGCCATGTTGCCGACCGTATTCGACCTGTACGCCCAGGTCGCACATCATCACGAGCTGGCACAGGGCGGGCTGGGCGTGGGCCTGAATCTCGTCAGGCGCCTCGTCGAACTGCATGGCGGCAGCGTGGGCGCGCACAGCGACGGCGCGGGCCGGGGCAGCCGCTTCACGATCACCCTGCCGCTGCGCGAAGGCGACGCCGGCCAGGCCGCCGCCCAGGATGCCGGGCCCGCCGATGCCCCCGCGGGACCCGCCGCGTTGCGCGTGCTGGTGGTCGACGACAATGTCGATGCGGCGCAGATGCTGGCGGCGCTGGTGGAGATGCGCGGCCACGCGGTGCACTTGGCGCACACCGGAAACGCCGCGCTGGCCATCGCCGCGCGCGACCGCCCGCACGTGGTGATGCTCGATATCGGCCTGCCGGACCTCAGCGGTTACGAAATCGCGCCGCAGCTGCGCCGCATGGACGGCATGGCCAATGCCATGCTCGTGGCGCTGACCGGCTGGGGAACGGAACAAGACCGGCAGCGCTCGCGCGACGCCGGCCTCGATGCGCACCTGACGAAGCCGGCCGACCTGGCCAGCATCGACGCGGTGCTGCTGGAAGCGGCGGCGCGCGCCGCAGGACAGGAGGAAAGCGCGCTTGTGCCGTCAGGCGGTTTCCAGCAGCGGTAGCCGTAATGATGGCATCGTCTCGATCGCATTGGCGCTGTGCGGCGCCATCGCCAGCTCGGCATTCGCCGGCAGGCCGCGGCCGACTTCCAGCATGATGCCGCGCAGCCAGATGTGGCACGGGTCGTTTTCCTGGAAGCGGTGCCATTGCAGGCACTCGGCCATCGACGGCAGCGCGTAGGGCAGCGGCAGCACGCGGATCGGCAGGCGGCGAGCGCAGGCCAGCGCGAGCCGGGTGTGCATCGTGGCCACCAGGTCGGTACCCACCAGCGCGGTCGCCATGCTGGTGAAATCGGCCGTGATGACGCGGATGCGCCGGTTCACGTTCTGCGCCTTCAGCAGCAGTTCTTCGACCGTCGGCGAGCGGGGCCGGCCGAGCATCGGCGCGATGTGCGGCAGCCGTTCGTAGGTGGCGGCATCGAGCGTGTCGCCGACGTGCATATTGCCTTCCCAGATCACGGCGCAGTAATGGTCCTCGAACAACAGCCGCTGCGGATGCTCGGGGTCGAGGAACTGGCGCGGGATGATGAGGAAATCGTTCTCGCCGCGGCGCAGCTTCTCGGCGGCATCGTCGGCCAGCGGCACCAGGTCGAGCGTCATGTTCGGCGCATCGCGCAGCACGCGCGCCACCACCTTGTTCAGGAACACCTCGGTGGCGTAGTCGGACACCATGATCTTCATGCAGCGCGTTTCACGCGCCGGGTCGAACGACACGCGCATGCCCACGGTGGCGTGCACGTGCAGGATCAGGTCGCGCACCGGCCCTACCAGCTGCCGGCCCAGCACCGTCAGCTCCATGTTGCGGCCCACGGCGGCCAGCAGGTCATCCTCGAAGAACTCGCGCAAGCGCGACAGCATGCCGCTCATGGCGGACTGGCTGACGTTGACGCGGGCCGCGGCGCGCGTGATGTTCTGTTCTTCCAGCAGCGCGTCGAGGGCGAGCAGCAGGTTCAGGTCCAGCCGGTTGAATCGCATGGTTTTGTCTCCTTGATATTATTCGTAGCCAGCATGTTTTTATCTTCCACTGTAAGGGCTTTTAGTAGTTGCTGTCATCTGGAATAACCGGCGGGGCGCTTTCATGGTTGGCAGCAGAGAACCGGTGTCTGACACTATTTTCCGGGAGATTCATCCGGAAAATAGTGTCAGACACCGGTGTTCGTCGGCCGCAGGTTGCTCGTTCGCCAGTTACCCGCGTGGCGCGCGCACGAAGGCCAGCATCGGCCCAGCCAGTGCGTCATCCCCGCTGTTGATCGCATACACCTGCGTCAGGTGATTGTGATTGCGCACGACGGATATCTGCGGCTGGAAGCCGTGCCGCGTAACCAGCGTGGCGAACAGCTCGCCGGCCTGCGCCTGCATCTGCACCGGATCGAGTTCCGCGTAGCTGATCGCCAGCGGGAACGGTGCCGCGTCGACCAGCGCCACCGTCGACATGGCCCGGTACGCGGCGAAATCGGTGCCGAAATAGGCTTCGTTGCGCGGGTCCGGCGTGGCGATGTTCAGCTGCGTGCGCGCCAGCAGCTCCAGTTCCGCGTTGTAGACGCCTGAGGCCAGGAAGGCGCCGGCGATCTTCAGCCCTTCGGCGGGCTGGAAGCGCCGCACCAACGTGGCCGCGGCCACGTGTGCCGCGCCGGCCGATTCTCCGGCCAGCACGATGTGATCGGGATTGCCGCCATGCGCCGCCACGTGCGCCCGCGTCCATGCCAGCACGGACGACACGTCCTGCGCGCCGGCGGGCCAGCGGTGGCGCGGCCCGAGCCGGTAGTTCGGCAGCACGGCCAGCACGCCGTGGCGCGAGAAGAAATGGCCGACGGCTTCCCGGTCGGCCTTGTCGCCGCGAATGAAGCCGCCGCCGTGCAGGAAGATCACCACCGGCGCCGGGGCCTTCGTGCCGAGCGGCAGGTAGACGTCCAGCCGGTGCCGCTCGTCGTCGCCGTAGGCGATGTCACGGAGGATCTCGCCGCCGCGGGGTGCACTCGCCAGCAGCGGCGCATACAGGTTCTTCGCGAACGCCGGGTCGATCACCGGCCCGGCGGCGCGGATCGCCTTTTCCAGCTTGCGCATGTCCGGCGCATTGACGCCTGCCTCCATGCTCACGCCCCCGCCAGCCCGGCCAGCGCCGGGTCCTTGTGGAAGCGGCCATCCTTCATGATGGCGCGCAGGCGCTTGCGGTCCTGCAGCACCGTCACGTCGGCCACCGGGTCGCCATCCACCAGCAGCAGGTCGGCCAGGAAACCTGGCTTCACCTGGCCCAGCTCATCGCCCATGCCCATCAGCTCGCCGCCCAGCAGCGTGGCGGCGGACAGTACTTCTTCCGGGCTGTAGCCGAAGTGCTCGACGAACAGTTCGAGGTCGCGCGCATTGCGCCCGTTCGGGTTGAACGGGAAGCCGTAGTCGCCACCCGGCAGCACCTTCAGGCCGCGCCGCTTCAGTTCCGGCACCAGCTTCTTCTGCAGCGCCAGCACCTCGGCGGCGCTGGCCTTCATGTGCGTCATGTCGAAATGCGGCGGCGGCGTGGCGTCCAGCGTTGCCTGGATGATGCCGACGGCGGGCGCGATGAAGATGTCGTCGCGCTTTGCCTCCAGCATGTCGAGCGCTTCGTTGTCGGCGTACGAGCAGTGGTACAGCACGCGGAAGCCGGCGCGCAGGCCCATCTTGACCGCCTCGTTGGCCTGCGCATGGCAGGCCAGCCACACGCCCGATTCGCGCGCCTGCTCGCCGGCGGCGCTGGCCTCTTCCTGCGTGTACAGCAATTGCTGCGAAGCGCCCGGCATCAGCGCATCCTCGCCGGACAGCAGGAATTTCACGGACTTGGCGCCGATCGATGCGCATTGCTTGACGAACTCGCGCACCGCTTCCGGCCCGGTACCGTGCTCGGCCACCTGGCCTGGATCCAGCTCGTCGATGGTCGGCGGCGAACGCTCGATCGAGGAAGCGACGAGGCGCGGCCCCGGCATGCCGCCGCTCGTGATGAAGGTGTTCAGCACGACTTCAACCGACTTGCTCAGCGAACCGGCCGAATAGGCGCTCGTGAAGCCGTGATCGAGCAGGATGCGCGCATTGCGCGCCGTCGTCAGCACCAGGTCTTCCGGCGGCAGCGCCATGCCGGGCACGAAGCGCTCGACCGAGCTTGGCCACGACAGGTGCGCATGCGCCTCGACCAGGCCCGGCATCAGGGTGCCGCCCTGCCCGTCGATGACGCGGTCGCCGGCCTGCCGCTCGATGCGGCGGCCGCCATCGGCCACTTCGCTGATGCGGTTGCCTTCCACGCGCACCGCGCCGATGCCGGGGCGCAGCTGGGCACCGTCGAAGATGCGTACGTTGTTGAAAATGATTCCTGCCACTTGTGTCTCCTGTATTTCTGAATTTGATGTCCCAGCTTAGTGGGGCCGCCGGTATCGCCAAAGCCTTGTTTGGCGATACCAGCTATCGCGCGTCCTGGCGCCGGCGGGCCTGCGCTACTGCGACAGTACCCGCAGGGTGACCGGTCCGATCAGCCCCGCGGGGCGCAGTGGCGCGTCGGCCTTGTACGTCGGCGCGGCGGTGAATGTGACCTTTCGAGCACCCGGCTGCGCGTCGCCGACGAGGCGATTGACCCACAGGTTGGCCACCCTGACCTCCACGGTATTGGCGCCCGCCACGACCAGCCGACCAATGTCGACTTCATACGGCTGCTTCCACGCGATGCCAGCACTCCTGCCATTCACGATCACTTCGGCCACGTCGCCCACGCGGCCCAGGTCCAGCTTCAGCGGCCTGCCCGGTTCCGCACCGTCGGGCAGCGTGAAGCCGCGCCGCCAGATGCTCGTTCCCGAGAAATATCTGACCTGTGGGTCGCCACTGTCCGTCAACGAGCCCGGTGCACGATCGGCGATGGTGCCCGGTGCGGCAAGACCGTCAAAGGCGACCTGCCAGTCGCCGTCCAGGCGGGCGGCCTGCGACCATTCCGGCGCCGCGATCGTGGCACCCGGCGCGGTGGCCGCCTTGCGGAACACGACAAAGACCGATTCGTTCGCCCCCAGCGAGAGCGGCATCGCCGTCCTGCCGCCCGCCGTTCGATAACTTGCCGGCTCACCCAGCCCGCTGTCGGCACGCCAGAATTCGGGCGCCTTGCCGCGCACGTTGAACAGCGCCTCCGTGCTGACCGGCGCCGCCGTGCGGTTGACGATGAAATACACGTCGCCGTCGTCCAGCCGGCGGTGCACGAACGACAGCGGGGTATCGCCGGCGCCGGCACCGGCATACTCGACGTCCGGCGCCTGGCCCAGCGTCGCCAGCACCGTTTCCACGTCGCGGCTGTCGACGACCCTTCCCTTGCCGACCCTGCCGCTGTCTTTGCCGCCGCCTTTTCCACCCCACATGCGCTTCACCAGCGCGGCGAATTGCCGGGCATCGTCGCCGAGCGCCGGTGAGCCGGCGGGAGCAGGTCCGACGATCGTCGCGCCCTGCGTGGCCAGCGTGTGCAGCCTGCGCAGCGTGGCCAGCGTCATCTTCCGGCTGCTGCCGCCCAGGTACAGCACGCGATAGCGCGCGCCGCTCTTCGCCACCAGGTCGCCGTCCTTCACCAACAGCGCCTGCGCCAGTGCGTCGGCATTGACGAAGTCGTAGGCGTACCGGCGCGGCGCGTCGGTCGGCTGGCCCGCCTTGTACAGCGTCACCAGCGGCGCTTCTTCTCCGTAGAAGTAGGCCACGTCGGCGTAGTGGCGCCCCTGTTGCAGCAGGTACGCACTGCGCGCCATGTAGTCGACCCACGGCCGCGCCATGCCGGCCCAGGTTTCGTTGCGATTGAAGTACTGGCCGAAGATCGCCAGCGACAGGCCCGGCTTTTTATCCTCGCCCAGCGGCTGGTGCACCGACGTGTGGATCACCGGCAGGTTGACGCCGTTGGCGAACTCCGTGTCGATCATCGGGCGCAGGTCGGACGGGGCGAAGGCCCACGGCGCCATCGCGCTCGTCATCGATTCGGCCGCCACCAGGTTCTGGCCGTAGAGGTGCGCGACCGAGGCGGCGCCCCGCATGTCGGCGATGGCGGTCGGGTTGGGTCCGAGGTCCGGGCGATACGTCCACATCGCCGCCATCGGGATATCCGCGTGGCGCCGCATGGCCATGTCGTCGCCCAGCGTGACGCGCGCGCTCTCCAGCGCCTCGCCATAGACTTTCATGCCCCGTTCGCGCGCCACGGACGCCACGGTGCCATAGTGCTCGCTGGCCACCAGCTCCGCCAGCGTGCGGCGGTAATCGTAGAGGAAGGCGTCGGTACGGGCGCGGTTGCCGATGACGAGGCCCGTCAGGGCCGGCAGCCAGGGCCGCGCGTCATAGCCGCGCAGCCGCCGGAACTGGTCGAGCATGCGCGGTGTCCAGTTCGCGGCGCCGACCTCGGTGCTGTCGGTCACCAGCGCACGCACGCCGCGCTTGCCGATCATATCCTTGCCAACCGCCCTTTCGTAATTGCCCAGGTAGGTCTGCAGGTAGCGGCGCACCGCCCCGCTGTCGTACTTGTCGACTTCCAGCCCGGTGGCTTCCGGCGTCGCCGGGTGGTTCTCGATGCCGGTCAGCGACCAGCCGAGCCGCACGATCTTCCACTTCCCGCTTGGCGGCGTCCACCGCAGCGTGCCGTCCGCGGCCAGCTTGCCCGTCAGGTCGACGACTTGCGACGGCGGCGTGCCGGCCTCGTTCGGATCGGCGGCCGCATCGAGCGCGTGGTAGTCGGCCACGGTCGCGAAGCCGGCCTTGGCCTCGAACTGGTTCACGCGCGGCTCCGCCGACAGGACCAGCTGGCCGAGGCGCAGGTTCTTCGGCCTGGCCATCGCCGCGAACGGCCCCGTATCGGCGCCGGGCACCGGCATGAAGCCGGGATTGACGGCTGGCGGGTTGGCCTTGATCACGACCCGGAACTTCGCCGCCGTGACCGGTGCGAAGCCGGCGGTGGCCGGCACCAGCGACAGCGGCAGGTCAGCGACTTTCTTCCACGTCTGGCCGTCCATGCTGGCTTCCAGCACGGACTGGTAAGCGGGACCCTCGAAGATGTTGCCTGCTCCCGGCGTGAAGATCGTGGCCGAACGCACGGTGCGCGGTGCCGGGTAGTCGAGCGTGACGACGATGGCTTCGCCGGCAGCCGGCGGCGCGATCTCGACGACGTCGCCGTCGTGCGCCATCGCCAGCCTGCGCGCATCGAGCGTTCTTTCGCCGAGCCGGATGCCTGGCAGCTCGCCGGTCCCTGCCCCGGCCGGCCATGCATAGACGCCGACGTCGGCGCCGGCCTGTGCCAGCTTCTGCGCGTCCGGCCGGTGCCCCATGATATCGGGCAGCACGAACAGGCCCTGGAACGGCCCGCTCGTACGTGGCGCGGGCGCGAGCTTCAGCTCGACCGGCTTGCCGCCATCGACGACCGTCTCGGACCAGACCAGCTTCTTCATGCCATCCTGCGCGGGCACCCATGGCCCGCCCGTCTCGCTCCAGCCCGGCGAAGCGGCAATGCCGAATTCCAGGTTCTTCTCTTCCGCCAGTTGCGTGGCGAACCGGAACGCCTCCTTCCAGCCTTCATCCATGTACACCAGGCGCTTGGCGACCAGCGGCGGCGTCATCATCTCCGCGTCGAAGTTCTGCAGGCCGCCCAGACCCGAACGCGACATCCACTCGATATCCTTGCGGATGCCCTCCTTCGTGATATTGCCGTTCAACCAGTGCCACCACACGCGCGGGCGGGCCGTTTGCGGCGGGTCGGCAAACCCCTTCGCCAGCTCGTCTCCCCAGGCGGGCAACGTCACGGCGGCAACAACCGCCAGGCAGATCGTCTTCAAGCGCGGTGCCATCGTCAGACCCCGTTCGCCCTGGCGACCTTGCCGAGTACCGCGAGGCTGGGCTTGGCGGTGCGCTTCATCGTCTTGCGGTCCACGTCGATCAGGCCGAAGCGGGGACCGTAGCCGAAGATCCATTCGAAATTGTCCAGCAGCGACCAGTGGACATAGCCGCGCACGTCGATGCCATCCTTCAGGCAAGCGGCCACGCCGGCCACCGCCGTGCCGATGTAGGCAACGCGCTGCCTGTCGTCGTCGGTCGACGTGCCGTTCTCCGTCACGTACAGCGGCTTCTTCACGTGCTGCGCCGTATAACGCAGCGTGGCTTCCAGCGCCTGCGGGTAGTACTCCATGTGCGCCGACGTCATCACCGCATCCTTGGGCGGCGGCAGCACGCCTTCCGGGCCGATCAGCTCGCGCGTGTACGTCTGCACGCCGAAGAAGTCGCCATGCTCGTTGATCGCCTTGAACCACGGTTCATAGGCGATCGCGCGCTTGCGGTCGCGCATGGCGGGATCGCCCACTGCCTGGTCGTCGGCGATGGCGATCGAGAAGCCCACCGGCAGTTGCGGGCGTACCGCCTTGACGGCCTGGTACGCGGCCGCGTGGCCTTGCAGCTGGCCGGCCTGGATCTTGTCGAAATCGCCGAACAGCCAGGCGGAGAATTTGTCGGAGCTACTTTGGCGCGCGGCCTCCGCCAGCATGGCCTTCATGCGCGGGTTGCCGGCCATGCCGGACAGCGGGCCGGGGATGCCGAACAGCAGGCGCGCCAGGTTCGGTTCATTGAACGTGGTGGCGTAGTCGATCAGGTGGCCCAGGTGGCGCGTCACCCTGTCGCAATAGCGCGCGAACAGCTCGGCCGCGCCCTCCGCTTCCCAGCCGCCGCGCGCGGCGAACCAGCGCGGGTTGACGAAGTGGTTGAAGCTGACCATCGTGCGCACGCCGCGCCTGCGGCACGCTTCCAGCACGTCGCGATAATGCTCCAGCGCGGCGATGGAGAACAGGCCCTCGACCGGCTCCACGCGTGCCCACTCGATCGAAAAGCGGAACGTGTTCAGGCCCGCCTGCGCCAGCAAGCCGATATCCTGGTCGAACAGCCGGTAATGGTCGACACCGGCGGCCGACGGTTCCTTGAACTCGGTCGGCTGCACGTTTTCCAGCAACCACGCATCGCTGTTGACGTTGTCGCCCTCGGCCTGGTGGCCGGCGATCGCCGCGCCCCACAGGAAGCCTTTTGGGAACGCGCCTTTTGCTTTCGTGGCGGCAGCGGCGGCCGTGGCGGCGCCGGGCAGCATGGCGGCGCCGGCCAGCGCCGTGCCGAGGCCCAGCAGGTTGCGGCGGCGCGGGTTGTTCGGGGTATTGCCCTTGTCGGACTGATGGGTCATGCCTGTCTCCATTGTTGTTGTGATGAGCGTCGTTACAAGCGGATCGTGAACGCGGCTATTGCAAGCGGTCCTTCAGGCCCGCCGCCAGCGCGAGTAACCCGGCGCCATCGCCGGCCACGCCGTATACGTAGTGATCGGGCCGCACCACCGCGGCATGGACACCGTGCCGCGCCAGCCAGCCGGCCACCACGCCATCGGTTTCGCCCGTCTGCATGCGGTGCGGGCCGCTGGTGAAACCGTCTTCGCCGGGCGGCAGCGACACCAGCATGCCGAGGCTTGCCGCCACCGGCAGCAGGCCGGCAGGCAGTCCGTCGACCGGCAGGTCGGTGACGATGCGCCAGCCGGTGCCGGCGATGTCATCCAGCAGCACCGGCCCGGCCGGACCGTGCACGCGGGGCTGCGGGAACAGCCTGCCGACGCCATCGGCGGCCTTGCCGCCATCCGCGTCCAGCAGGCCGGCCGACAGCGGCGGGATGATGTCCTGCCGTGCCTGCGTTTTCACCTGGCCGCCGGCTGCATCGAGCAGCGCCGCATCGCGCGCCCGGGCCTTGACGGTATCGCGCTCGCAGATCACGGCGCCGATTTCCTTGATGCGCGTGGTCAGCTGGCGCACGTGCTCGCGGCGCTCGTCCGCATAGGTGTCGAGCAAGGTCTCATTCGCTTCGCCGCCCAGCACGGCGCGCAACTTCCACGCCAGGTTGGCCACATCGCGCACGCCCTGGCACATGCCCTGCCCCAGGAACGGCGGCTGCTGGTGCGCCGCATCGCCGGCGATGAACACTCGGCCCTTGCGCCATTCCCTGGCCACCAGCGCGTGGAAGCGGTAGCTGGCCTGGCGCCACAGCGTGGCGTCGTCGCGGCCGATCCACCGCTGCAGCACGCTCCATGCGCCCTCCTCGGTCGCCATGTATGCCGGGTCTTCGCCAGGCAGCAGCGAGATTTCCCAACGGCGGTGGTTGCCCGGCCCTATCACGTAGGTGCACGGCCGGCCGGGTTCGCAGAACTGCACGCTGGTCGACGGCAGCTTCGCCAGCCCGCGCTCGTTGACCTGCACGTCGACCACCAGCCACGGTTCGTCGAACCGCAGGTCTTCCAGTTCGATGCCGAGCGCTTCGCGCACCGCGCTGGAGGCGCCGTCGCAGCCGATCGCGTAGCGCGCCTTCACGGTGCTGCGCTCACCGCCCGCATCTTCCAGGTGCAGCGTGACACCGGCGTCATGCTGTTCCAGGCCGGTGAAACGCATGCCCAGCCTTACCTCGACATTGGGCAGCTCGCGCACGTGCCGGCGCAGCGCCGCTTCCACCGGCGGCTGCGTGAACACCATCGACGGCGTGTGGCCCAGCGGGTAAGGCGGCGCCACCGTGGCCAGCCGCTTGATCAGCTGGCCATCGACGCCGTAGTACTCGGACGGCGTGAACGGCTCGCAGAACGGCGCGATGGCGTCCGCCAGCCCGAGGTTCTGGAACACCCGCATGATCTCGTGGTCCAGCGCGATGGCACGCGGCTTCGGGTACACCTCGTCGGTGCGGTCGATCACCAGCGTGCGCAGGCCGGCCTGGCCCAGCAGCGCGGCAGCCACCGCGCCGGAAGGCCCGAAGCCGACGACCGCCACGTCGTAGTCGGGATGCGTGTTCATGCCTGTGCTTCGTCGTGGATCGTGTTGACCAGCAGGCCCACGCCCTCGATCTCGATTTCGATGGTGTCGCCATGCTTCATCCAGACAGGCGGCACGCGCGACTGGCCCACGCCGGCCGGCGTGCCCATCGCGATCACGTCGCCCGCTTCCAGCGTCACGCATTCGGACAGCAGCGCAATGGTTTCCGCCACGTCCCAGATCATGTCGCGGGTGTTCGCATCCTGCATGACTTCACCGTTCAGGCGCGACTGGATGCGCAGGCCGGCGCCGCCCGGCGGCAGCTCGTCCGCCGTGACCAGTACCGGGCCGAACGCGCCGGTGCGGTCGAAGTTCTTGCCGATCGTCCATTGCGGGGTGCGCTTCTGGAAGTCGCGTACCGAGATGTCGTTGAAGGCCGCGTAGCCGAACACGTAGTCCAGCGCGTTCTCCTTCGTGATATGGCGGCCGCGCTTGCCGATGACGACGGCCAGTTCGGCCTCGTAGTCGAGCTTTTCGGACACGCGCGGCCGTTCGGCAGCTTCGCCATGCGCCAGCAGCGACGTGGTCGAACGCAGGAAGAACCACGGGTAGACCGGCTTGTCGCGGCCGCTCTCGGCGGCGTGGTCGTAATAGTTCAGGCCCAGGCACACGGTCTTGCCCGGCTCCGGCACCACCGGCGCCAGCGCAACGCCGGCCAGCGGCTGGCGGTCGGCAGGGCCGGCCAGTTCGATGGCCCGGCGCGCGGCGGCCTGCAGGTCGATCCCCGATTGCAGCGCCTTGCGCGCATCGGCCGGCACCTCGGGTACCAGGCGATTGAGGTCGATAACGGTCTCGCCGTCGAGGATGGCCAGGCGGGCTTCGGTGCCGCTGCGGTATGAGACGAATTTCATGTGTTTCTCCTGTTGCTTGATTGATTACTTGGTGGGTTCGATGAACCGGATTTTCTTTTGCGCCTGCTTGATGCGGTCCGAGGGCGGCTTCGACACGCCCCACTGGTCGAAGCGGCCGGGCGGCCAGGTCCAGTCGGATGGCGCGCCGACCTTGTAGCTGTCGTCGACCTGCTGCACGTCGGCCGTGTATTCGATGACGAAATCGTCCGGCCCGACGAAGTACGCAAACACGTTGTTGCCGGGGCCGTGGCGGCCCACGCCCCACTCGATCGGCCAGCCGGCATCACTCATGCGGCCGGCGCCGCGCATCACCGCGTCGAGGTCGGGCATCACGAAGGCGATGTGGTTCAGCGTGTTCGAATCGGCATCGGCCAGCGCGATGCTGTGGTGGTCCGTATTGCAGCGCATGAACGCCATCACGCGAGTCCGGTCGGACAGGCGGAAACTGAGCGCCTCTTCGAAGAATTTCTGCGCGGCGGCCACGTCGGCGCTGTTGAATACCGCGTGCGTGATGCGGACCGGTGCATCCCGCTTTGCATCGCGCCCCACATCCGTGGCGACGTGGCGTTCGTCGCCATGCACGAAGCGCAGGATGCGCCCCTGCGGATCGGCGATGACGACGGCCGTGCCGCCGCCCGGCTCGTCCAGCGGTGCCGGGCCGGAAAGGACCGTGCCGCCGGCGCCGGGCGTGCGGCTGGCGATCGCCGCCAGGTCGCCGGGTGCCGCCACGCTGAAGGTCAGGTTGCGCACGTCCGGCTGCGCGCCGCGATGCAGCGACAGGATGTGGTGGAAGCTGCCGGTGCCGCGCAGGTAGACGGCGTCGCCCGTGCGGGCCACGGTTTGAAGGTGCCAGGTGCCGGTGTAGAACCGTTCGGCGGCATCGAGGTCGGTCACGCCGATCGCGATGCTGCGCAGCTGGCCGGCTGGTGCGGAAGTCATGCGGGTACTCCTTGGGAATTGATGGCGATATCGAGGGCAAGAAAGCGCGCGGCGTTGCCGGCAACGAGCCGCTCGCGCACCGATGGATCGGACACGGCGGCCTCGATGCTGGCCACCGGCCGCGCGTCGCGGAATGCAAACGGGTAATCGGTGCCGATCATCAGCGCATCGGCGCCGAAGCGCTGCAGCAGCACGCCCAGCGTGGGCGCATCGAACACCAGCGTGTCGTAGAACAGGCGCCGCGCCTGTTCCGACGGGCCGACCGGCATCGCCTCGGCCAGCGCCGGGAACACCTTGCGGGCCTGTTCGAGGCGCGGCAGCAGCATGGCCAGCGTGCCGCCGCCGTGGCTGAATGCCATGCGCAGGCGGGGATGGCGTTCCACCAGGTTCGAGGTCAGCACGGAAGCCGCCGCCAGCCCCACTTCGGTAGGATAGCCCAGTGCCTGCAGCAGGTTCGACGGGCCGACCAGCCGGTCCGCGCCGGCCGGTTTCAGCGCGTGGACGAATACCGCCACACCCTTCTCTTCGCACGCGGCGAAGAACGGCGCGAATTCGGGCGCGCCGGGCGGGCGGCCATTGATGTTGCTGCCGATCTCGATGGCGCGAAAGCCCAGCTGCCCGGTCAGGTAATCCAGCTCGGCCAGCGCCAGGTCCATGTCCTGCAGCGGCACGGCGCCCATGCCGACCAGCCGGCCTCCAGCCAGTTCCACCGCGGCCGCGATCTGGTCGTTCACGTAGCGCACCAGCTGGGCCGCCGCGCAGGGCGCCATCCAGTACGACAGCAGTTCCGGCATCGGCGAGATCGCCTGGCGGGCCAGGCCCATGTCATCCATGTCGGCGACGCGGCGGGTCGGGCTCCACGCCATCTCCGACACGGTGCGGTACACCTTCCCGGAAATTATCACGTGGCGGTGACAGGCATGGGCCGGCGCCATCGATGGCCAGTCGGCCGGCACGGCGCTGCCCAGGTAGCGGGGGAAATCATGTGGGATGAAGTGCGCATGCACGTCGATGCCGCAGGTGCAGGCCGGGTGCTCGTGAAAGCCCATCGTCATGCCGTCGCCAGTCCCGCGGCCAGCACGCCGGCGGCGCAGATCGCTTCGTCGTCCTCGCCCTTGCCGCCGCTGGCGCCGACAGCGCCGATGACGATGCCGTCGCGGACCACGGGCACCGAGCCGGCCTGTGGAATGAACTTGCCCTGGCCGGTCGCGGCCAGTGCGTTGAAGAAGGCGGGATTGCCCTGCGCGCGCCCATGCAGCACGCTGCCGGCCACGCCCATGCCGGCCGCCGCCCAGGCCTTCCCGAGCGCGATGTCGGCGCGCAGCATGCTGGCGCCATCCTCGCGCTGCAGGGCCACCAGGTGCCCGGCCCCATCCAGCACCACGACCGCCACCGGCGGCATGTTCGCGGCGCGCGCCGCGGCAAGCGCGGCATGCAGGATGCCGTTGGCTTCGGCGAGAGTCAGAGGTTGGGTCAGAGGTTGGGTCAGTGCGTGTGTCATCGGTGCTCCTTTAAAAAGCAAAGTATTCAGGCGGCCGCCGCGGCGGGCGTACGGGCCTGGCGTGCCACCAGCGCAAAACACAGCGTGGCGCAGGCGCCGACGAGCACCGCCAGCGCGGCCAGGCCGCCGAAGCCGGCGTGTGTCGCCACCGTGCCCGCCAGTGCCGGGCCGATCGCCGATCCGGTCATCATCATGGCCGGCGTGGACGCCAGCGCGCGGCCGCTCGGGTCGAGCCGGGCGATCAGGCCGAACAGGAAGGTGTGCATGAAGATCAGCACGGCCGGGTAGACGCTGGCCGCCAGCGCGTATTGCGGATAGCCGGCGGCCAGCGAGATCGTCACGGCCAGCACGGCCTGCAGCGGCGCCGCCACGAGGGCCACGCGCACCGGGTTCAGGCGCTTGTCCAGGAAGCCGGCAATGGCCGCGGGCAGCAGGTTCACCAGGCCGACCACGACCAGCAACTGGTTCACGGCTTCCTGTCCGAAGCCGCGCATGATGCCGATCCGGTCCAGCATGCTGAACGTGAGCGCCTGGTTCAGCGCCATCGCGGTAACGCCGAAAATGGCCCACCAGGCGCCGCGGGACAACCGCCCGTGCACGACATGTTCGTGCCCCGCTTTCGCATGCCGCGGGAAGGCCAGCGCCGCCAGCGCCGTCACGGCCATCAGGCCGCCCAGCACCTTGAACAGCGTGGCGCCGCCATGCGTTGCGATCGCCGGCGGCACAGCAGCGTAGAACACCACGGCGCCGATGCCCAGCGCGGTGCCGGCCAGCGCGAATAGCCGGTGCGGATCGGCGCTGCGGCCGATGGTGCCGTGCGTGACCGACAGCGCGGTACCCGCAGCCAAGCCGGCGACCAGGTGCAGCAAGGCCAGGATGCCGAAGTCTGGCGTGAAGGCGGCACCTGCGAATGCCAGCGCGGCGATGCCATAGCCGCCTGCGACGCAGGCAGTGCGCGGCAGCCGGCCAAACCGGGGCGCCGTGAACAGGCTGGCGGCCACCGCGCCGGCCAGGAAGGCGGTGACCGTGATACCTGCCTGTTCGAGACTGAACTGGTAGTGCTGGACCAGCGCACCGACCCAGACGGGCAGCGCGACCAGGTCGACCATGCCGGTAAAGTGGCACAGCATGAGGATGCCGCGGCCGCGCCAGGTCTCCGGCGCACGCCCTTGAGCGAGGTTCTGCATGGTTGTCTCCACATTGTTGTGACGTTCTTGTGGAATCAACGATATCAGCGGCCCTGTCAAAACCGAACGCCTGAGTTTTGATACGACGTATCACCGATTGCGATCGTTCGGGGCGCCAGCCATCACCTGCGGCACGCGATAGCAGGTATCAGGAATTACGGCTTCAGGCCGCCGAAACGCCGAACCTATACTCGCCTCAATCGACCGGGGCTGGCCGGCCCCGGGCCGGGACAGCACCAGCGTCGCACACATCTAGCCGGCACAGATCCGGCAATTACCCAGGAGACAAGATGCGCATCCATGTTTACCAGCCGGCCATCGGCCAGCTCACCATCCTCGCCATGAGCCTTGCAGCCATCCAGCCAGCACTCGCCCAGGAGGCCGCGGCCCCCGCCGCGGAAACGGCTGCCGTCGTGGAACCGGCTGCCGCCGTTGCAGCGCCATCGAAACGGGATAGCGGCATCGAGACCGTCGTCGTTACGGCGCAGAAGCGCACGCAGAACATCAAGGAAGTCCCGCTGGCGATCACCGTCGTCAATGCCGCGCAGCTGGAGCGCGCCGGCGTCAAGGACATCGGCGACCTGGCCAAGACCGCCGCCGCACTGGAGTTCGGCGACCAGAGTTCGACCAGCGGCCCGGGCGGCAGCGCGTCGATCCGCGGCATCGGCACGGCCGTGATGACCACGTCGGCCGAGGGTTCGGTCGGCGTGGTGGTGGATGGCGTGCCGCAGGGATCGACGGCCAGTGGCCTGATGCTCGACCTGGCGCGGGTGGAGGTGCTGCGCGGGCCGCAGGGCACGCTGTTCGGCAAGAACGCCTCGGCGGGCGTACTCAATATGTCGACCCAGGCGCCGATGATCGGCGACACCGGCGGCAACGTGCAGCTCGAGTACAAGGGCACCTACGGCGCCGCCGTGCGCTCGACGGTCAACCTGCCGATCAACGAGATCTCGGCGCTGCGCGTTTCCGGCCTGGTCGAACGCAACAAGGGCGTGTACCACAATGTCCACAACGACAAGGACAGCGTGGCCGACAACGCGGGCATCCGCCTGCGCTACCTGCTGCGCCCGAACAGCGACCTGTCCATCAACGTGATCGGCGAGGCTTCGAACACCCGTGTCGATTACGCGACATTCTTTGCGCCGGCAATCGCGAACGTCACCAACACGGCGGGCAACCACCGGCCGCTGGCCGAGTTCGCCGCCTGCGGCGTGACGGTGTCGCGCACCAACAACCAGATCTGCAGCGATGCGACGGAACTCTCGCACAGCAAGGTGCGCGGCCTTTCCGGCCAGGTCGACTGGACCCTCGCCAATGGCTCGACGCTGACTTCCATCACTGCCTGGCGCGAGCGCAACGTGGGCCCGAACTCCAGCGGTATCGACATGTCGCTCGGCTACGACAAGATCCGCAACCTGACACCGGCACAGGAATCGAAACAGTTTTCGCAGGAGCTGCGCATTGCCTCGCCGAGCGGCCGGCAACTGGAGTACGTGGCGGGCCTGTTCTACGCGGACTCGAAGATCGACAAGCAGACCATCACGACGATCCAGCCCAACCCCGCGCTGCCCGCCGCCGTGCCCCGCTCGATCGTCACCGACACGACCGAACACGCGCAGATGACGACCAAAGCGGTATTCGGCCAGGCCACGTGGCGCTTCACGCCGGCCACCAGCCTGATCGCCGGGCTGCGTTACACCAGGGATGCGGTATCGGCCAGCTATATCGAAGGCAGTACCGTGAACTTCGCTGCGTTCAGCGTGCCGACCACGGTCAAGACTGCCAGCGGCGATACGAACGAGACCAACGTCTCCGGCAAGGTGGGCCTGCAGCACACGTTCTCGAAACAGGCCAACGTGTACGCGACGCTGAGCCGCGGCTACAAGGGCCCGCAGGTCGACAACGCGTCGCCCGTCAGTGCCGCCACCGCGGCGGGGGCCTACTCGGGCAAGCTGGTCAATCCGGAATTGCCGACGAGCGTGGAAGTGGGCACGAAACTGTCGCTGCTGGACCGCAGGCTCGATGTCGACCTGGCCGTGTTCCACACGAAGATCAAGGATTTCCAGGAGCAGAACTGCACGCTCACTGCGGTGGGCGCCTTGAGCTGCATTCCGCTGAACGTGCCGGAAGTGACCAGCAAGGGCTTCGAGGCCGACCTGCGCGCCCGCCCGCTGCCGCAACTGCAACTGGGCCTGTCGATGGCCGTGATCCTGGACACCGCCTACCCGACGGGCTTCATCTTCGATGGCCAGGACGTGGGCGGCAGGCGCCTGCTGTACTCGCCGAAGCAGAAGGTCACCGCGTCGGCCGACTACAGCTGGGACCTGCCGGGCGAGTACGAACTGCGCCTGGGCGGCGACCTGGTGTACAAGAGCCGCGTGCGTTATTGCAATTCCATCGACGACAACTGCAGCTTCCGCGGCCACACGATCTCGTCGCTGCGCCTGTCGCTGAACGCGCCGGACAACAAATGGAGTGCGCAACTGTATGCGCGCAACCTGAACGACACGCGGGTGCCCAACGCCATCATCTACCCGCTGCCGGGCAAGGGCGCCGGGTCCGGCTTTGCCTATGGCCTGGGCGAAAACTCGTTCCGGCGCGTGGGGGTGACGGTCGATTACCGGTTCTGAGCGGGTGGAATAGTGGTTGAGTAATGGCCGGCATGTGCCGGCCTTCCCCGGTGCTCCGTCCTATATCTGCTTTGGCTTTGACAAATGCTGTTTCGACAGGAGCACGTGGCAACCGCCAACGGTCCTGGTCTTACCCAGCCGTTCTACATATTGCTGATGCTCGCTCGGGAACATGGCATGTTTGGCAAAATACTCGTACTGCGTTGTATAGCCCGCAAACACCTGGTTGCGGGCATAAAACTTCCTTATCAGCTCGATCGCAAGATTTCCTCCATCATCGGTTCCGAATTTCGGCAATCGAAAACTGGACGACTGCTCGCGCAATACGTCGATCCAGCCGATACCATACTGGGCCCCATGCGCGAAATCGAGCCAATCAATGAGCTCTGCTGTTTTAACTGCCTGCGAACAGGGAAAGGTGATCCGTCTCGCCTCCAGGACAACCCGACGCCGTGGCGCAAGTTCACCTTGAAACGCCAAACACTTCACCCTATAGTGAACTGATGCAAACGGACAGGCTCGACACGATCTACCGTGCGCTGGGCGATCCATCCCGGCGGGCCATGCTGCGGCGGCTGGCGCATGCACGGTCGCTTACGGTAAGCGAACTGGCGGCACCGTTGCCGCTGGCGATGCCGACCGTGCTCAAGCACTTGAGCGTGCTGGAGCGTGCCGCGCTGGTGTCGCGGCACAAGACCGGCCGCACCGTCACCGTGACGCTGCAGCCGGCCGCCATGGCCGAGGCGATGGCATGGCTGCAGCGCACCGAAACGTTCTGGACGAGCCGCCTGGACCGGCTTGCCGCCTTCGTCGCCGTCCCGGAGCCAACCGGGCCACCTGCATCCGGGGAGGATTCTTCGTGACCAGCCTGACCATCGTCCGCATCATCGAGGCACCGCCCCCGGCCGTCTTTGCCGCATTCGTCGAACCCGACAAGATCGCATTGTGGTGGGGGCCGGACGACGGGCCGGTCACATACGCGGAGGTCGATGCGCGCCCCGGCGGCCGCTTCCATGTGCGCTTCCGCATGCTGGACGGCAGCGAGCACGGCTGCTTCGGCGACTTCGAGGTATTCGAGCCGCCGCACCGCCTTGCCATGAGCTGGTCGTGGGAAGGCGAGGACTCACCGCCATCACGCGTGCAGGCCACATTCGAGCCGGTCGGCGCGGGGTACACCGAGCTGACCTTCGTCCATGCGCTGCTCCGGGACGACGCCACGCGCGACAGCCACGAGCGGGGCTGGAACGGCGCGCTCGACAAGTTGCAGCACAAGGCGCGGGCGCTGTCCTAGATGAGAACGCATACGCACGCCGACATGCACCTGGAGGACATCCGATGATCATCGTCACAGCAATGAAATGGGCACCACCGTTCGCCGCCGGCCAGGTACGCGACCACCGCGCACGCTGGATCCTCAACGAAGTGGGCTGGCCCTACGAGGTCCGGCTGGTGGATGCGCCGACCATGAAATCGGCAGAGTATTGCGGCGCGTTGCAGCCATTCGGCCAGCTACCCGTGCTGCAGGAGGATGGCCGGCCGCCCGTCTTCGAGAGCGGCGCGATCGTGCTCGACGTCGCCATGCGCGCCGGCCGATTCATCGGTGCCGAGGGCACACCCGAGCGCGCCGCCGCGCTCCAATGGGTGATTGCCGGCCTGAACTCGCTCGAACCCGTGCTGTTCAACGTGGCCGAGGTCGAATACTTCATGGACGACGAAGAGGTGAAGACAGCCAGGCGCCCGGTCGTCGTGCGGCAGGCGAAAGAGCGGCTGTCGATGCTCGAGCATGCGCGCGCCGGGCGCGACTGGTTCGTGGGCGATGGCTTCACCGTCGCCGACCTGATGCTCGCCTCCATCCTCAAGATTGCCGACCGGCTCTCGCTGCTCGACGAGCTGCCGGCACTGGCCGCCTGGCATCGCTCGATCCTCGCCCGCCCCGCACACGTTCGGGCCGAGGAAGACCAGAAAGCCGAGATCGCCCGCCACACGCCTGCGGACATGCGCTACAGCGAACTCGCACAACAGGAAGGAGCCTGACATGAGCATCGATAACGCATTGGCCAGCGTGGCCGTGAAGGACATCGACAAGGCCGCGGCCTGGTACACGGAACTCCTGGGATCCAGCGGCCACCGGCCCATGCCCGAAGTCGAGGAATGGATGTTTCCCCGCGGCGGCGGGCTGCAGGTCTACCAGGGCGCCGAACGCGCCGGCAATTGCTCGTTCACGCTGGCGGTCAGCGACATCGAAGCCGTTGCGCAAAAGCTGGCCGCGATGGGCGTGCCGCCTGGCGCCCGCACCAGCAACGAGCGCGTGAAGACACTGATGATCAAGGACCCGGACGGCAACAGCATCGCCATTGCCGAGGCGCTCGATCCCGCGATTGCGAGGTAGGCAGCTCGCACCAGACGGTAAAACACATCGCCCGGGCCGAACGTGCTATGGTGGAAGCATCTGCACGTTCCGCGAAGTGAATTAACGCCTCTTCTCCGCGCCACTGTGATTTCACAGGAGAAGAAGCCATGTTCCCCACCCTTGCCTACGTCTGCAGGCGAAAGAATTACGTCCAGGCCGCGTATGTGAATGCCGCCCTCGCTCTGCATAACGAAAACAATTCCGAAAAACTGAAGGCACTGCTCTACAGCCAGGGCGTCCCCGAAGACGTGATTGCACGAGTACTGTTCATGGGCGGTCCAGCCAGGAAACCGTAAGGCCCCCTGGCAGGCAACCGGCCGCCGGCGCACACCGGCGACTGATGTGTCATGCCTGCGCACTGCCGGCATGAATGGCTCCGCGAACAACACGCTCGACAATGAAAGCGCGCCCTGGTCCCTGCGCGGCGCTACTGCATTGCCGCCAGGTAGCCGTGAATCTGCGCCACCACCTGGGCGCCCTCGCCCACGCCGGCCGCCACGCGTTTCGTCGACCCCGACCGCACGTCGCCGATGGCGAACACGCCCGGCACGCTGGTTTCCAGCGCCGCGCGTGCGCTTTCGCTTCCTCCTGCGGCCGGCGCCACCACCGCCGCGCCGGTGCGGATGAAGCCCTGCGCATCGACGTCCACGCCGCAGTCGCCCAGCCAGTCCGTGTTCGGGTCGGCGCCGATGAACAGGAATACCCGGCATACCGCGCATTCCCGTTCGCCAAGCGAGCGGTTGTTGCGCCAGCGGACCGCCTGCAAGCCTTCGTCATCGCCTTCCAGCGCCACGATCTCCGTATGCGGGTGCACCTCGATGTTGGGCGTGGCGCGGATGCGCTCGATCAGGTACGTCGACATGGTGGCCTTCAGGCCGTCGCCGCGCACGAGCATGTGCACTTTCGCCGCATGGGCCGACAGGAACACGGCCGCCTGTCCCGCCGAATTGCCTCCGCCGACGAGGATCACCTCGGCGCCGGCGCACAGGTTCGCCTCGATGCGCGACGCCCAGTAGTAGATGCCGCGGCCTTCGAACTGCCTGATGTTCGCCAGCGACGGCCGGCGGTAACGGGCGCCGCACGACAGCACCACGGTGCGGCCCCGCACGCGCTGGCCGTCGGCCAGCTCGATCGCCAGCGGCGACGCATCGCACACCAGCCGCGCGGCCACCATCGGTATCGCCACCTCGACGCCGAACTTCATCGCCTGCACGTAGGCGCGGCCGGCCAGCGCGCCGCCCGAGATCCCGGTGGGGAAGCCCAGGTAATTCTCGATGCGCGCGCTGGCCGCCGCCTGCCCGCCGTACGCGCGCTGCTCCAGCGCCAGCACGGACAGGCCCTCCGAGGCAGCATACACGGCGGTGGCCAGACCGGCAGGTCCGGCGCCGACCACGATCACGTCCCAAACCTTGTCGGCCGGCAGGTCCGGCAGCATGCCGAGGCAGCGGCCCATGTCCGCGTTGGAGGGGTTCATCTTCACGCTGCCGTCCGGGCACACGACCAGTGGCCAGTCGTCCGCCGTGGGCTGGTAGTGTTCGCACAGCGCCTGCGCGTCATGGTTCTCGCGCGGGTCAAGCACCGTATGCGGGTGGCCGTTCGCCGTCAGGAAGCTTTGCAGGTGGAACACGTTCGGGTGACCCGGCGGCCCCACCAGCACCGGGCCGCCCGAGCCGGATTCGATCAGGTTCACGCGGCGCAGGATCAGTGCCCGCACGATGCGTTCGCCCAGCTCCGCTTCCGCGATCACGAGAGCACGCAGCTGGTCGGCCGGAATGACGAGCGCTTCCACGCGGCCGAGCGCCGTCACGTTCACCAGCGACGGCCGGCCGGCCAGTTGCGACACCTCGGCCGTGAACTCGCCCGGGCCATGCTCGACGATCAGGGCCGAGTTGCCCAGCCCGTCGTAGCGGTGCGACGCCATGCGGCCGGCCAGCACCAGCACCATGCCGAACGGCGTGAAGCCCGCCTCGAGGATGCGCACGCCATCGTCGTAGGTGCACACGGTGCCGAAGCGCATGAGGCGCCTGATCTCGTGTTCCGCCAGCACCGGAAAGATCTGGTGCCGGCGTTGTTCGATCGAGGCCGCGATCGCGGGTACCTGCTCGTCGCGGCTCCCTTCGGGCGTGAATTGCGGAGAGTTGAACTGCCGGTTTGCCATGCTCGCTCCAGTTGGATATGGATTCCGGCAGTGTAGCGGATGGCGCGCACTGTTCAGCGCCGCCGCGCCGGCCGTCAGTACGGGCTGGCGGTCGGCCGCACGATGATCTCGCTGACGTCCACGTCGGCCGGCTGCTCGATCGCGAAGTGGATCGTGCGGGCGATCGCCTCGGGCTTGATGGCGATCCGCCGGAAGGCGCGCATCTCCTCGCGCCCGCCCGGGTCCGAAATCGACTCGGCCAGCTCCGATTCCACCACCCCCGGCGACACCACGGTGACGCGGATATCGCCGCCCACTTCCTGGCGCAACCCTTCCGAGATCGCGGCGACGGCGAACTTGGTGGCGCAATACACGGCGGCCGTGGGGCTGACCGTGTAGGCGCCGATCGACGCCATGTTGATGATCTGCCCGCTCCGCTGCCGCTGCATCACCGGCAGCGTCGCGGCGATGCCGTGCAGCACGCCGCGCACGTTCACGTCGATCATGCGGTTCCATTCGTCGACCTTGAGCGCCTCGAGCTTCGACAACGGCATCACGCCGGCGTTGTTGACGATGACGTCCACGCGGCCATGGCGTTCGAGGGCGAAATCGACGAACGCCTGCATGCTTTCCAGGCTTGTCACATCGAGCTCGCGGACCGCCGCCGAACCGCCTTCGGCGTTGATGCGGGCGGCCAGTTCCTCGAGCCGCCCGGTGCGGCGCGCCCCCAGGACCACGTGCATGCCGCGTGCGGCAAGGTGGATGGCCGTGGCCTCGCCGATGCCGCTGCTGGCGCCGGTGATCAGGACGACTTTCCGTTCTGCTGCATTCATGGTGTTCTCCTTGTTCGTTGCGATGGAAGAAGTATGCCGGCCGCTGGCGCAATGAAAAATATCGATTAATATCTGCCGATTGCCCGATTCTCCAAACCCGCACCTGCACGCTTTCATCCATGAACGACTCGCGACAACGCCGCATCGTCAGCCTGCTCGAACGGCTGGCGCCCCATGAAGGCTATACGCTGTCGGCCCTGCCCGGCCTGAAATTCATGCGCGCCAACGAGAGCATCGCGCGCACGCCCGTCATGTACGACCCCTGCATCGTCATCGTCTGCCAGGGCCGCAAGCGCGGGTTCACCGGGGGTCAAGGCTATGTCTATGACGCTCACCATTACCTGGTGCTGTCCGTGCCGCTGCCGTTCGAGTCCGAGACCGAGGCCAGTCCCGCCGAACCGATGCTGGCCGTGTCCGTGCCGATCGACCTGAAGGTGGCCGCGGAACTGGTGCTGGCGCTGGAACAGCGGCATCGCCAGCGCGCCGCGCCCGCCGGCATCGTGTCCACGCCGCTCGATGAGCGGATGAGCGATACGCTGCTGCGGCTGCTGGAGGCGCTGCAATCGGACACCGAAGCGGCCATCCTGGGCCCGGGCATCGTGCGCGAACTGGTTTACCGGGTGCTCGTCGGCCCGCAGGGGGGCGCCATCCACGCCGCGCTCACGCAGCAAAGCCAGTTCGGGAAGATCGGCAAGGCGCTGCGGCGCATCCATGCGAACTACGACCGGCCCATCGACGTGGGCACGCTGGCCAGCGAGGCGGGCATGAGCCTGGCCGCCTTCCACGCGCATTTCAAGGCCGTCACGCAAACGACGCCGATCCAGTACCTGAAGACGACGCGCCTGCACAAGGCACGACTGCTGATGGTGCAGGATGGCCTGAACGCGGCCACCGCCTGCCACCGGGTGGGCTATGAAAGCAGTTCCCAGTTCAGCCGCGAATTCAAGCGCTTCTTCGGCCGCACGCCGGCGCACGAGGCGGCGGAAATGAAGAATGCGCTGGTGCAGATGCCGGCGCAGCCGCCAAACGGGCATGCCGCGATGCCGTAGCAGGGAACACCCATGTGTTCAAGTCCGCAATGCAAAAGCCCACCGTGAGGTGGGCTTTTGCATTGCGGGCCTGGCACCGCTGCGGCGCCCACGCTATCTGCGTGGTGCGGGCCGCGAGTGCCGGTCCGGCCGATCAGATATCAGATCGCGCGGATATTGCCGGCTTTCTCGCCTTTAGGGCCGGTCGAGCGTTCGAACGACACGCGCTGGTTTTCGGACAGGCTCTTGAAGCCTTCCGACTGGATGTCCTGGAAGTGTGCGAACAGGTCACCGCCGCCAGCATCAGGCGTAATGAAGCCGAAGCCCTTGGAATCGTTGAACCATTTTACGGTGCCGGTTTGAGTAGTCATTTTATTTAGTCCTTTAAATATTGCATGGGCAAAGACGCCCGGTATGCACGGTTGACCAAGAGGAATAACGGAGGAAATCAAACGGGACCGCCAAACGGAAAACCGGATTGGCTAGACGGGAGAGAAAGACCAACAATAACAACGACTTGATTCAGTGCCAGACAAAAGATACAGCACTTTGCGGTGAATACCTAATTATTTCGGATTTATTTTTCATTACTGTGCGTTCTTCCGGCAAGAAATTATTTTCACCGCATAGCTGATATTATCGGACACCCGGTCGAAGCGAATCTTGCAAAGCCGCGGCTCAAATAAGGCAGTATCTTCATGACATCCCCCCGACTCGCCGTTTTCATACGCGACAATATGGAACCGATCCTGCAGGCGTGGGAAGATTTCGCGCGTACCATCGAACCGCCCGCCCTCACCATGACCGACAACGACCTGCGCGACCATGCCCGCCAGATGCTGCTCGTGTTCGCCGACGATCTCGAAACCGAACAGTCCGACGTCGAGTCCGCGGCCAAGTCCATCGGCCACGGCAAGCGCGGCAAGGGCGACACGGCCGCCGAGGTCCACGCCGAGGCCCGCCTGCTGTCCGGCTATACGGTCGTGCAGCTCGTGTCCGAATACCGTGCGTTGCGTGCCAGCGTACTGGCGCTATGGGCCGCCAGGGTGGGTGACTGCTCGGGCACGGTGATGGTCGACATGATGCGGTTCAACGAGGCCGTCGACCAGACGCTTGCCGAGTCGGTCGCCCGCTACCAAAGCCTGGTCAAGCAATCGCAGAACATGTTCCTGGCGATCCTCGGCCACGACTTGCGTAATCCCCTGGGCACGCTGGTCAGCGGCTCGAGCATCATCATGCAGGGGGCCGATGTGCCGCCGAAGTACGTGCTCGTTGCCAAGCGCATGTTCGACGGCGCCAGGCGCATGAGCAGGCTCATTAATGACCTGATCGATTTCACGCGCACCCATCTCGGCCCGGGCATTCCGATCCGGGCCGGCGAGAGCGACCTGACAGCCCTGTGCACCCAGGTGACCAACGAATTGCGCACCGCCCACCCACAGCGCCACATCGACTTGCGCGCGCCGCACCGGCTCGAGGCGGTCTTCGATGAAGGCCGCGTTGCCCAGATGCTGTCGAACCTCATCGGCAATGCGCTGCAGTATGGCAGCAAGGATGCGCCGGTGGCGATCGGCGTCACGGACACCGATCGCGAGATATCGATCGTCATCAACAACCGCGGGCCGGCAATCCCGCCGGACAAGATCGCCAGCATTTTCGATCCCATGGTGCGGATCGCCGCCAGCGCCTGCGATGAAGATGAAGACACGGAACGCACCAGCCTGGGCATCGGCCTGTTCATCTCGCGCGAGATCGCGCTCGCCCATGGCGGGCAGGTCGGCGTGGTCTCGAATGCGGCCGACGGCACCACCTTCACCGTGACGATGCCACGCTGGCCGGGCGGTGCACGGCCGGCGGGCATGATAGTGGGCAATTCGTGACCGCCGGGCCGATCACGGTACTCGTCGTCGATGACGAACGCGAGCTGGCCGACCTGGCCGAGGCGCTGCTGGCGAACCACGGCTTCACGGTGCGGGTGGCCTATTCGGCGGCCGAGGCGTTGCAGGTGCTCGATGGCGGCGGCGCGGTCGACGCGCTGTTCTCGGACATCATGATGCCCGGCAAGACCGGGCTCGAGCTGGCCGACACGGTCGCCCGAAGCCATCCCGGCATGAAGATCGTGCTCACGTCGGGCTACACGTCGCCGGCGCTGCTGGCGGGCATGGACAGCAACTGCCAGTTCGTGGCCAAGCCCTACACGATCGATACGGTGGTACGGCTGCTGCGCAGCTGACGATCCCGGACTTCCCTTGCTACACGCGGCTCCACCCGATGCAGCCGGCCGGCAAGCCGGTACCGCCCACCAGCACGGCGCCGTGCCGGTAGAAGCGCCAGCGCCGCTCCTCCGGCACTGACACGAGCACCACGCCCATCGGCCGATCGGTCCAGACGAGGCGCGCATCGGCGGCGTCGAGCGCGCGGAACACCTGCGCCGGCGTGGTGCCCGGCGCGAACACGACGGCCGTGAACTGCTGGCCGGGCGGTTCCTGCAATGCCCAGCCGCCAGCCACCGTGACGGCGATGGCCAGCGTGCCAATGGTGGCTGTCGGATTGCCCGTGCCCGGCGGGCGCCTGCGCAGCCACGCCCCGAGCGCCAGCGGCACGAGCCCGAACAGCGCGAGCCACAGCAGATCCCAGAACAGCGGATCGGGGCTGTCGACACGAACGCGGTGGATGCGCAGCACCCAGTGCGACAACACCGTGTCGAGCACGTGCCAGATACCGAAGCCCACCAGTAGCGCCGCCGCCAGCGCCGGGATGCCG
The DNA here is from genome assembly GCF_004209755.1 of Pseudoduganella lutea. Lineage (NCBI taxonomy): Bacteria > Pseudomonadati > Pseudomonadota > Betaproteobacteria > Burkholderiales > Oxalobacteraceae > Pseudoduganella > Pseudoduganella lutea. The sequence continues at coordinate 785,382 of NZ_CP035913.1, forward strand.
GGCGCGGCCATGCCACGGCGGCGCGCCCGCCACAGCCCGTAGATACCGAGCAGCGCCAGCACGTACATGAGTGCGTGGAAATAGCCGTCCCACATCACCTGCAGCCGCAAGTCGTCCATGCCGGGCACGAGGCTCAACAAATGGTGCCACTGCAGCACCTGGTGCAGCAGGATCCCGTCGAAGAATCCGCCCAGGGCGATCCCCAGCACGATGGTCCATTTCATCCACGGCGATTTCAGCATCGGGCAACTCCGTTTGGCGATCACAGGGAGTGGCGAGTATAGAAAGCCCCGGCATCGGGCGGCGCACGGTGGCCACGGGACAACACCTTCGCTTTTTCGATCGCAAGTAAATCCGAAAGCCACCGGCCATATTCGATAGGTTAACGTTATCATGTTTTCTATCGAACAACCGATAGGCAAACCCATCAATGACTACGCTCCATCACTTGCCAGCAGCGCGCTGGACCGCCGGCGGCGGCATGCACACCGCAGGGGAAATCGCCCAGCAACCGGACACCTGGCGCCAGGTGCCGGCCTGCCTCGACCGGCTGGCCCCGGGCACGCGCGCCAGCCTGCATGCGCTGCTGGCCGACCCGGCCGCGCTGGTCCTGCTGACGGGCGCCGGCACATCGGCCTACGCGGGCGAACTGGCGGCCGACCATCTCGACGCGACCTGGCCCGCCCAGGTCCGCGCGCTGGCCACCACCACGCTGCTGACCCACCCTGCGGCCTACCTGCCGGCCGGGCGCCCGGTGCTGCTCGTGTCGTTCGCGCGCAGCGGCAACAGCCCGGAAAGCCTTGCGGCCGTGGAGCTGGTGCGCGCGGCAGTGCCCGGCGCGCGTTTCCTCAACATCACCTGCAACGCCGAAGGCCGGCTGGCACGCGACGGCGCAGCCAGCAGCGACACGATGAACCTGCTGCTGCCGCCCGCGAGCTGCGACCAGGGATTCGCCATGACCAGCAGTTTCACGACGATGCTGCTGGCCGCCCTCGCCCTGCTCGGGCCGGAACCGCTGCCGGCGGCGGCGCAGCGGATCGACGCGCTGGCCGCGCTGGCCGGACGCTGGCTGGACAGCCAGGCTGCAACATGGCACGCGCTGGGCCAGTTGCCGCTGCAGCGCATCGTCTACCTGGGTGCTGGCCCGCTCGAAGCACTGGCGCGCGAAGCGGCGTTAAAGGTGCTGGAACTGTCCGGCGGCCGGATCGTCGCGCTGGCCAATACGCCGCTGGGGTTTCGCCATGGCCCGAAGGCGGTACTCGACCGGTCGAGCCTCGTGGTGCTGTTCCACAGCCAGGACCCGCACGCACGCCGCTATGACGAAGACCTGCTGGCCGAACTGCGCCGCGACGGCGTCGCGACGGACGTGGTGGCCGTCGATGGCCATGCGCTCGGCGCGGACAAGTCGGTTCCGGATGCCTGGCTGGCAACCGCCTATGTGATCCTCGCCCAGCTGCTGGCGCTGCACCAGTCGCTGCGCCTCGGGCTGACACCGGACTCGCCATTCCCCGACGGCACGGTCAACCGCGTGGTCCAGGGCGTGACCATCCATGCGCGCGCCTGACCTGCTCTACGGCATCGACCTCGGCGGCACCAAGATCGAACTGGTGGCCTGCGAGGCCGGTCCGCACGCCGGACTGGCCGTGCGCTACCGCCAGCGCGTTCCCACGCCCGCCAATGACCATGACGCCCTGGTCGAAGCACTGGTGGACCTGGTGCGTGGCGCCGACGCGGAGCTGGGCGCCAATGCCGCCACGACCTCCTTGGGCATCGGCGTGCCCGGCATCGTCGATGCGGCCAGCGGCGCCCACCTGTGCGCCAACGTCCCTTGCCTGACGGGCCGGGAACTGCTGCCGGTACTGCGCACACGCCTGGCACGCCCGGTCGCGCTGGGCAACGACTGCCAGTGCTTCGCGCTGTCCGAGGCCCATGGCGGCGTGGCGGACGGCAAGGGCAGCGCATTCGGGCTCATTCTCGGCACCGGCGCCGGCGCAGGCTATGTGATCGATGGCCGGCTCGTGCGCGGCCTGCACGGCGCCGCCGGCGAATGGGGGCACTGGCCGCTGGATCCCGCGCTGCTGCGCCGCTACGGCCTGCCGCTGCTGCCCTGCCCCTGCGGCCGCGCGGCCTGCCTGGAAAGCTATGTGTCCGGCACCGGCCTGCGGCGCCTGCATGCGCACTTCGGCGGCGGTGGCGACAGCGCCGAACGGCTGACCGAACGCCGCGCCGCGGGCGACCCGCTGGCCGGCCGCGTTTTCGATGCCCACCTCGACCTGCTCGGCGCGGCGCTGGCGCACATCGTGCTGGCCTACGACCCGCACGTGATCGTGCTGGGCGGCGGCCTGTCGCGCCTGGAGCACCTGTATGCCGGCCTGCCCGGGGCGATCCGCCCGCACCTGATCCCCGGCCTGGGCGTGCCGCCGATCCTGCCACCCGCTTTCGGCGATGCCGGCGGTGCCCGCGGCGCGGCGCTGCTGGCGCGCCAGGCGTTCAGTTCCCTTGCCGCGACCGCGGCGCACCAGCCTGCTTTTTCCTCTTTTCAGGAGCCATGATGTCCCCCTTGCAAACCATGATCCGCGAACACCACGCCGGCGCGCCGGTCGGCCTGTACAGCGTTTGCTGCAGCAACGAACAGGTGCTGCTGGCGTCCATGTCCGTGGCGCTGGAATACGGTGGCGCAATGCTGGTGGAAGCCACGTCGAACCAGGTCGACCAGTTCGGCGGCTACACGGGCATGACGCCGGCGGACTACATCGCCTATGTGCGCGACCTGGCCGACGGCGCGGGCTTTCCGCGCGATCGCCTGATCCTGGGCGGCGACCATCTCGGCCCGAACACGTGGCAGCACCTGCCGCCCGGCCTGGCGATGGCCAACGCGTGCGACCTGATCGCCGCCTATGTGCTGGCCGGTTTCCACAAGATCCACATCGACTGCAGCATGGCGTGCGCCGGCGATCCGGTGCCGCTGCCCGACGATATCGTCGCCAGCCGCTCGGCCGACCTGGCGCAGGTGGCGGAAGACGCCGCGGCGCGGGCCGGACTGCCGCCGCCCGTCTACGTGATCGGCACCGAGGTGCCCATCCCCGGCGGCGAGGCATCGCTGGCCGACGGCCTGCAGGTGACACGGCCGGAAGCCGCGGCGGCCACGCTGGAAGCGCACACGCGCGCATTCGCCAGCCGCGGCCTACACGCCGCCTGGGAGCGGGTCATTGCGCTGGTGGTGCAGCCGGGCGTCGATTTCGACCACAGCACGGTGCACCATTACGCACCGGCCGACGCGGCCGAGCTGTCGGCTTTCATCGGCAGGCATCCCGGGCTCGTCTACGAGGCCCATTCGACGGATTACCAGACCGAACGCGCGCTCCATGCACTCGTGCGCGACCACTTCGCCATCCTGAAGGTGGGACCGGCCGCGACGAACGCGCTGCGCGAAGCCAGCTTCGCGCTGGCGGCGATCGAGGATGCGCTGGTGCCCGTGGAGCGGCGCTCGCACCTGGCCGACGTGCTGGAGCGCAGCATGCTCGAACAGCCGCGCCACTGGCAGAAGCACTACCGCGGCACGCCGGACGAGCTGCGCATGTTGCGCCGCTACGCGCTGTCCGACCGCAGCCGCTATTACTGGGGCGAGCCGGCAGTGGCACGGGCGCTCGATCGCATGCACGCCAACCTGGCCGGCATGGACCTGCCGCTGCCGCTCGTCAGCCAGCATCTGCCGGAACAGCTGGCGGCGGTGCTCGACGGCACCCTCCCCGCCCGGGCCACCGACCTCGTTCGCCACAAGATCGGCCTCGTGCTGGCACGCTATGCGCGAGCCTGCCATGCCAACACGGCGGGCGCCGCCAGGCCGGCCGGAGTGGCGCAAACCGCTGAACAGGCACCGGCGGCGGAAGCCGTATGCTGAGCCACGAAAGCCGCCGCGAGCAGATCCTGCAGGCGCTGCAGCTGCAGGAACAAGTACACGTCACGCGCCTGGCCCAGCGCTTCGGCGTGTCCGCCGTCACGATCCGCACCGACCTGAAGGCGCTGGCCGGCGCCGGCCTGGTACAGCGCCAGCATGGCGGCGCGTGCGCCACGCAGCGGGCGCCCAAGGAAGCGCCGCTGGCCGAGAAGCGCACGCTGCACCGCCACCGCAAGCAGGACATCGCTGCCTGTGCGGCAGGGCTGGTCGCGCCCGGCGACAAGCTGATCCTCGATGCCGGCAGCACCACGCTGCAGCTTGCGCGGCGGCTGGCGCAGCCCGTGGCCGCGCTGCCGCTGACCGTGTTCACCAACAGCCTGCCGATCGCCAACGCGCTGGCGGCTGTCAACGACGTGGAGCTCCTGCTGTCCGGCGGCACGCTGCGCAAGGCGTCGCAGTCGCTGCTGGGGCCACAGGCGGAAGCAAGCCTGGACGACTACGTGTTCGATAAGCTGTTCCTCGGCGCCGACGGCTGCGATGCCGAATTCGGCCTGTCCACGCACGATGAAACGGACGCGCGGCTGAATGCGCGCATGGTGGCCCATGCGCGCCAGGTCATCCTGCTGGCGGATGCGTCGAAGTTCGGCCGCATCTGCCTGTACCGCATCTGCAGCCTGGCCCGCGTCGACACCGTCATCAGCGATGCCAGCCTGGACCCGGACATGCGCGCGGCACTGTCGCAGCGGGGCGTGCGGATACTGATCGCCGGAGACAGGCCATGACTCAAGCCATGACTCAAGCCATGACACAAGCCATGACACAAGCTGAAAACCGCCCCGCCAGCGTGGGCGGGCGCATCCTCACGCCGCATGGCTGGGTGCGCGGCTACCTGCACGTCGACGCGGGAACGGGAAGCATCGGCCACATCATTGCCGACGACGCGGCGCCGGACGACCGGCTGGTGCTGCCCGGCTTCATCGACCTGCACGTGCATGGCGCCGGCGGCACCGACATCATGGAGGGCGGCGACGCCGCGCGCCGCGTGGCCCGCCTGCATGCGCGCCATGGCACCACCACGTTGCTCGGCACGACGATGACGGCGCCGCCGGAGCAGATCGACCGGGCGCTGCATGGTTTGGCCGCCGCGATCGCCGCGCCGGACCCCGATGCTGCACAGGTGCTGGGCGTGCACCTCGAAGGGCCGTTCCTCAACTGCGCGCGCCTCGGTGCCCAGCCACCGCTGGTGACCACCGGGTCGATCGAGGTGGTGCGCCGCTGGCACGCGATCGCGCCCATCCGGGTGCTGACATTGGCCCCGGAAGTGCCCGGCCACCTGGCGCTGATCCCGCAGCTGGCGGCGCTGGGCATTCGCGTGCAGGCCGGCCACAGCGCCGGCACGTATGCGGACGGCGTCGCGGCGCTGGAAGCGGGCCTGGCCGGCTTCACCCACCTGTTCAATGGCATGTCCGGCATGGACCACCGCGCGCCGGGCATCGCCGCCGCGGCGCTGGCCCACGGCGAGTTCGCTGAGATCATTCCGGACCTGCGGCACGTGCAGCCGGGCGCGCTGCATGCCGCGCTACGCGCGATCCCACGGCTGTACGCCGTCACCGATGCCACCGCCGCCACCGGCATGCCGGACGGCGAATACATGCTGGGCAGCCAGCGCGTGCTGAAATGCGCGGGCTGCGTGCGGCTCGTGCTGGGCGATTCCCTGGCCGGCAGCGCGCTGACGATGGACCAGGCGCTGCGCAACCTGGTTGACATCGGCCTGACGCTTGAGGATGCGTCGCACCGCGTCACGCGCTTCCCCGCCGAATACCTGGGCTTGCAGGACCGTGGCCGTCTCGTGCCGGGCCAGCGCGCCGACCTCGTGGTGCTCGGCACCGATCTCCAGATCCGGCAGGTCGTCATCGCCGGCCATGCCCTCAACCCCGCCGAAGGAAACCATGCCCCTGTCTTCTCCTGAACTGCAGACCCGCCTGCAGACCCGCTATCTGCTGCTCGTCGCCGGCCTTGGCGGCCTGCTGTACGGCATCGACGTCGGCATCATCGCCGGCGCCTTGCCCTGGCTGGAAGCCAGCGCCGTGCAGCTGTGGAAGCTGTCGTCGCAGCAGCTGGGATTCATCGTCGCCGCCGTGCTGCTCGGCTCGGTGCTGTCGTCGCTGGCGGCGGGCGCGCTGGCCGAGAAATGGGGCCGCAAGCCCGTGATGCTGGCCGCCGGACTGCTGTTCAGCCTGAGCATCCCCGTCATCGCGCTGGCCGACGGCTACCTGCCGCTGCTGCTCGGCCGCCTGCTGCAGGGCGTCAGCGGTGGCCTGATCGGTGTGGTCGTGCCGCTGTACCTGGCCGAGAGCCTGCCCGCGGCCGTGCGCGGCCGCGGTACCGCGCTGTTCCAGCTGCTGCTGACCATCGGCCTCGTGCTGGCCGCCGCCATCGGCCTGCTCGTCGCGCACCAGGTGGCGCAAGCCGCGCAGGAAGCACCGGCGGCACTGCAGGCGGTGCAGGATGCCGCGTGGCGGCGCATCTTCTGGCTCAGCCTCGCTCCCGGCATCCTGTTTTCCCTGGGCGTGCTGTGGCTGGCCGAATCGCCCCGCTGGCTGCTGGCGCGCGGGCGCGCATCGGACGCTTTGCTGGCCCTGCGGCGTACCCGCACGGAAGCCGACGCGCATGCCGAACTGGCGGCCATCCGCACCGCCGGAGATGAGGCGGACCATCGGGGCGGCGGCAGCCTGCTGCGGCGCCGCTTCGTGCTGCCCTTCCTGCTCGCCTGCCTGATCCTCGCGTGCAACCAGGCCACCGGCATCAACTCGGTGCTGGCCTATGCCGTCACCATCCTCGACCAGGGCGGCCTGTCCGGCACGATGGGCAACGTGGGCGACGTGGCGCTGAAGGTGCTCAATGCGCTGATGACCGTGGTGGCCGTGATCCTCGTCGACCGCAAGGGTCGCAAGTTCCTGCTGATGCTGGGCTCGGGCGGCATCGTGCTGTCGCTGGTGGCCGCCGCGCTGCTGTTCCGTGGCGCCGAATCCGCCCAGGCCGACATCCGCCCCGTTCTCGCGCAAGGCATGGCGGACAACGCGCTGGCCCTCGACGCACCGGCACTGCGCGCCCTGGCCGGCGGCGGCGACTACCAGCTCGACATCGCCTGGAGCTACGGCCCGCTGACGCAGGTGCGCAGCCTGCGCCCCGGCGAATCGCTGAACATCGCGCCGCCCGCCACCGTGGAAGGCGACAGCGTGATCGGCGCCGCGTTCCGGCGCCTGCACCTGAACCCGTTCCCCGACATGTCGGCCGCGCCGGCTGCGCCGCTACGCATCGAACGCGCCCGCCTCGGACCACGCCCCAGCGCCATGCACGGCTGGCTGGTGCTGGCCTGCCTGCTGGGCTTCATCGCCAGCTTTGCGGTCGGCCCCGGCGTGTGCGTGTGGCTCGCGCTGTCCGAACTGATGCCCAACCGGATCCGCTCGAACGGCATGAGCGTGGCGCTGCTCGTGAACCAGTTCGTCTCCACCGTGCTGGCCGCCATGTTCCTGCCGGTGGTCGGCCTGCACGGCTACGCGCCCATGTTCTTCTTCTGGGCCGGCTGCACCGTCGTGTACTTCCTCGCCGCCGCGTTCCTGCTGCCGGAAACGCGTGGCAAGTCGCTGGAGGAGATCGGCCGGTATTTCGAGGGGCACAAGGGCACCGACGCAAAAGCCCCGCCACTGACTGCCTGACAGCAAAACCGGGGTCAGACCCTGGTTTTCAAGAAATTTCCTCAAAACAGGGGTCTGACCCCTGTTTTGAGGAAACAGCTCAAGGCCGTGGCGGAAGCTCCCGCCGCCACAGGCTCCACCACAGCACCACCCCGCAGCCGGCGGCCAGGGCGCCGGCCGGATACAGCAGCCGGTAGTCCCGGCCCGTCGCGTCCAGCAGCGCTCCCAGGCCCATCGCCGCCGCCACCACGAGTACCGCCGTCACCGAAGCCGACACCGCCGCCAGCTGCGAAAAGCGGGCGCGCGGCAGCACGGCCGGCAGCAGCGAAACGGTCCCGGTAAGAAAACACCCCGCCAGCACACCGTGCGCCACGAGGGCGACGATGAAGCCGGTGCGCCCCGCCACCAGCTGCCACGCGCCCAGCATGCACAAGGCATAGGCGGCCAGCGCCACCGTCCCCACGCGCAGCGGATGGAAGCGGTCGGCGAGCCAGCCCATCGGCCATGCCAGCACGGCGGAAATCGCATACGTCAACGCGATCGCGCGACCGAAATCTCCCGCATCCGCGCCGAACTGCGCGCACGCGTTCAAGGCATTGATGTTGATCGGCAGGACCGCCACCGCGCCGAGCGCCACGGCCGCGAACAGGCGCCACCACTTGCCGTCCGTATCCGCGCGCGGCCACCAGCCGTCAGCCGGCACGGGAACATGCGGCGGCTCGCGCACGCGCCAGCACACGAGCAGCATGCAGCCCAGGTAGGCCATGGCGATCATCGTCAGCAGCGGCTGGAACACGGCGGCGGCTTCGTTGTGGAAGAACAGCGCGAAGAAGCCGGCGCCGGTCACCAGGCTGACGATGCGGAACAGCGCGAAGAAGCGGCCCAGCACCGGCCGCGGCACGGTGTCGTTGATCAGGGCGAGGAACAGTGGATTGCCGACGATCGTGGCGATCTCGAACACGATCCAGCAGAAGGCCAGCGTGGCCAGGCCGGTACTGAACGCCATGCCGAGCATGCCGGCGGTGGCGATGAGGGCGCTGCCGAAAATGAAGGGAATGCGGCGCCCGAAACGGCAACGGGTGCGGTCGCTCCAGGCGCCCACGGGCGGCCCCAGGCCAACGGCGATCAGGGCGGGCATGGCGCCGATGAGGAAGTTGAGCAGCGTGGCATCGCGGCTGAAGTCGAGCAGGCGCATCTTGAACAGTTCCTGCACGGAGCGTTCGCGCAGCGACCAGCCGAGATCCCCCAACAGCAACAGGGCGCACAGCACCAGCAGTGCCGCGCGCCCTGTCCTGGCGCCTGCCACGTCATCCCGCACCGCCGTTTCTCCCCGTCCGTTGTTCGGCCTTGCCCGCAGCCCTGCCATGGCTGCGATCGGCTCTACTATAAGCCAGCCGGGCGGCTGGCCGGGGGAAAGAAGAAAAGCAGTCTGGTCAGAAGGTGAAGTCGGCCCGCACGGCGACGTAGCGCTGGTAATCGCGCGCCGGCGTCCATTGCGTGGTGTTGACCAGCACGGCGCTGTTCGGCGCCCGCGTGCTCCAGGTGCCGTTGCCCCAGTTATTGGCCAGGCCCGTGGCGTACGATTTGTCGAACACGTTGTTGACCAGGAACGTGACCTTGTAGGCATCCTTCTTGTCGCGGATGCCCACGCCCAGGTTGAGGATGCCGTAACCACCCTGCACCGTCATCGGATCCTGGTTGAGGTTGAACTGCGTCCTGCTCTGGAAACGCCAGGCGCCGGTAATGAAGCCGTTGAACGACCGGGTGGTCGGGATGTCGAGCTGGCCGCCCAGGTTGAACTTGAACTTCGGCGCGTTCGGCAAGGTGGCGCCGGCCAGGTCGGCCACGTTCGTGTTGTTGTACCGGGGGTTCGGCGCGCAATTGCCGCCGACCCGGGTGCCGGTACCGGCGTCATTGAGCACGCTGTGGCACGGGCCGTTCTCGAACTCGGTGACGACGGCGCGCGTGTAGGCAAAGGCGCCATTGAGCTGCAGCCGGCTGTTGACACGCCAGCCCAGGTCCGCCTCGAAGCCGCTGGTGCGCAGGCCGCCGATCGAGTGCAGCGTGGTGCGGAACACGCCATCGTTGTCGTAGAAGCCGGCCGACTGCTGGAACCCCGTGAAGCTGGTGCGGAACACGGCCAGGTCGAGCGACATGCGGCCGTCCAGCAAGCCCAGTTTCAGGCCCGCCTCGATGCTGCGCGCATCCTCGCCGGGCACCGGCTGGTTCTTCGCGATCGCGCCGTTGAAGCTCGACGTGAGGTCGTACGCCACGCCCTTGTGCCCCGTCGACCACGTCGTATAGGCCATCGCATTCGGGTTGAAACGGTGTTCCAGCCCGAGGCGGCCGGTAATGTCGGTCTCGCTGTCGTCGCCGGCCAGTCGTTCGGTCACCACGCGCGACGTCGCCGGTGGCGGGTTGTAGCGCGTAAAGGTGTAGCCCGTGTCTTCCTTGTTGAAGCGCACGCCGGCGATCACGCTCGTGGCGGGCGTGAAGTCCCAGGTGGCCTGGCCGAATGCCGCATAGCTGGTGTTGTAGGCGGTGGCGCCGTAATCCGTCACGTACGTCGATACCGGTGCGCGGGTCAGTTCGCGCGCCAGGTCGTTATCGCCGTACCAGAGGCCGGCCACGTACTTGAAGCGGCCCGCGTCGGGAGACGTCAGGCGCAGTTCCGCCGTGCGCGACGTGACATCGAACAGGCCGAACTGGTACAGGCCGCCGTGCAGGCCCGTCACCGCGCCATTCACCGGCAGGTAGCCGAGGATGTCGCCGTCGGTGCCGTCGCCATCCTGGTAGTCGTCCATGTGGTAGTTGGACCACGACGTGATGGCACTCAGCGTATAGCCGGCCAGCGGCCCCGCCTCGTCGAACGCGTAGCTTACCTTCAGGCCCGCGCCCTTGTCCCGGGCCTTGCCGCCCGCCGGGAAGTCGTTGCGCACGCTGACATTGCCGGGGCCGGGCGCGATCCCGGCCAGCAGCGTGGATGCGGGCAGCTGCGCCACGTTCTGGTACAGGCCACCCGGCGTCATGCTGGAAAACGGCTGCACGCAGCAGGCCACCGTGGACTTGCTGGCGCGCGGGCTGAGCGTGACCATCCACTGGTCGTCCGGCCGCCACTCGATCTTGCCGACGAAATTCGTGCTGCGCGAGCCGTTCAGCCGGTCGCCGGTGGCGAGGTTCTTCACCACGCCATCGAACGACGACTTGTTGACGGCGATGCGCGCGCGCACCGTGTCGCTCAACGCGCCGGACACGGAGCCCATCGCGCGCCATTCGCCATCGTCGGACACGTAGGTGGTGGCTTTCGTCTTCCACGCGCTGTCGATCGGTTTCGTCGTGATGTTGACGGCGCCGGCGATCGAGCTCTTGCCCAGCAGCGTGCTTTGCGGTCCCTTCAGGACCTCGACGCGGAACACGTCCGCCAGGTCCTTGAACGCATTCGCCTGCATCGCGAACGGGATGTCGTCGATGACGACGGCCACGTCGGATTCGACGCCGATGCCCAGCGAGTAGGTGCCGATGCCGCGCATGTTGATGCTGAAGTTCCCCGGCTGCGTGGAATACGTGACGGTCAGCGCGGGCGACAGGTTCGGCAGGTCGTTGATGTCGCGGACATTGTTCCGCTGCAGCGTGGCATCGCTCAGCACCGTGATGGCGGCCGGCACGTCCTGCAGGTTCTGCGCACGCTTGTTCGCCGTGACCACCACCTTCTCCACCTTGCCGTCGTCGACCGGCGCTTCCTGGGCCGCCGCGCCATGCGCCAGGACGGACAACGCCAGGGCGACCGCCGCCGCCGCGGGGCGGATTGCCAGGCTGGCTGGCTGCTGCATGTTCTTGCTCACTGCTTTCTCCTCATCGAATGAAACGTTGGGCAACCAGCGCGCGGGTATGTGAACGTTATCACACCAAACCAAAAATGAAACCGCAAGCGGCCGGACACCCGGCGGCGCATGTTGCATTGAACATCAACGCTGTCTGCCGGGCAATTGAGATAACGTTATCAGCATGACCAATCGATGACAAGCGCTTTTATATGCTTTTTACATTTTCGTTCGAAATGGGATAAACGATTACAACACTTTGTTTTTATTCGATAAAGTGAAGAATCGAAAGTGCTTGCGGATCGTGCTGCAGCGTGGCGAAACGAAAGCGCGGTGGCAGGGCCGGATGCCATCACGCCGACGGTCGGCACGCCGCAAGGAGCATGGAGCCAGGAAGAAGCCGGTAGGCGGAAGGTGGTAGGCGGAAGCCGGAAGCGTACCGGAAGAGGTGCTCAGGCCTTGCGCGTGCGCCGCTTGGCAGCGGCGGGCGCGGTGGCGATCGGCGCGGTCGACCCGCGCATCACCATCTCGGCGGGGAATTCCACGCGCTGCCGGGTGCCCGGTTCATGCAGCACGCGGCGCATCAGCTCCTGAACGGTCGCCTGCGCCATCAGCGCCAGCGGGTGCCGCAGCGTGGTAAGGGGCGGCTGCGCGGTGACGGCGCCAGGCACGTCGTCGAAGCCAACCAGCGACACGTCTTCCGGCAGGCGCAGGCCCAGTGCGCGGGCGGCATTCATGCAGCCGAGCGCCATTTCATCGTTGGCCGCGAACACGGCGGTCGGGCGGGGATCGAGCGCGAACAGTGCCTGCCCCGCTTCCAGCCCGGACTTTTCACTGAACGTGCCTTGCGCCACCCACCGTTCGTCGACCGGCAGTCCCGCGTCGGCCATCGCCTGGCGATAGCCCCGCTCGCGTTCCGCGCTTTGCCCCGTCCAGTGCGAGCCGCGGATGAAGGCGATGCGCGCGTGCCCCTGCGCCACGAGGCTGGCCACGGCATCGCGCGCGCCATTGAAGTTATCGCCCAGCACCACGGGCAGCGTGGTCGGGCGCCGGCAGAAGTTCACCAGCACGACCGGGCTGCCACTGGCTTCCAGCGCGGCCAGGTATTCGTCCGTCATGCGCGGCAGCACGTAGATCAGGCCATCCCACAGCCCGTGCAGCAATTGCCCGTGGCGGCGTTGGGCCTGCTCGTCGAGCTGCACGGAGGAGTTGTAGATGAACAGGTCCATCTCGTACTTGCGCACTTCCTCGGTCAGCGCGGAAACAAAGGCGTTGACGACCACCGAGCTGAGGTCGTTGACGACGACGCCCAGCACATTGGTGCGCCCGCCCTTCATCACGCGCGCCAGCGCATTCGGCGCGTAACCCAGCGCGTCGGCGGCGGCCAGCACCTTGTTGCGGGTTTCCTCCGACACGTAGCCATCGCCGGAAATGGCGCGCGACGCCGTCATTACCGCAACGCCCGCCTTTGCCGCCACCTGTACCAGTGTCACCGCCTGCTTCTTCATCGCTATCCCGTTCTGAACGCCGCCTCGTGGGCGAAGTGATAACGATACCTCTTCCAGCGCCGCGCTTCAAGGACGGGGCGTGAGAGCGTGCGCCGCCGGCAGTGAAAACACGGCGGCGTGACTCTTGCCGGCCGCTTTCGCGGTGTCGATGCGCAGGCGCAGCCGCGGCGCCGTGGCCAGCACGGTGATGGCGGGGTCGGCGGACAAGACGGCCGCCACCGGCCGCGCCACCGACAGTTCCAGGCTGTCCAGCCCTTGCGTGGGCTCGGCAATCGACAAGTGCAACTGGCCACCCTCCTCGGCCAGCACCACGGCCGCCGGACCGGATGCCGTGACATAGGCGCGCCCCGCGCGCGGCGCGCTGCCGGCTCGCCACAGGTTGGCGGCATACACGTTCGCGGCCAGGTCCAGCACGGCGGCAGCGGTGGCGTCGTTCGCCTCGATACGCAGCCCGGGTTCCCGCGCGGCCTGCCCGGTGGCGGCGACGCTGGCGTTGGGCAGCAGCACGTAGGCATAGTCACTCCTGGCGCCATGCGGCAGTGCCAAAGACTGGAATGTCGCGCTCAGTTCTTCCGTGCTGCCCTGGTCGTTCAGCGCACGCCACGCGCCGCGGCGTTCCCCGCGCCCGGCCACCACGTCGGCACCGTGCGGAAACACATAGCCGATGCTGCTGCCGGCCCGGTCGTCCCGCAGATGGGCCCAGCGTGCACCGCGCACGCTGCCGTTGGCCCGCGGGGCACCATCGATGACGAAGCGCGCGGCGGGATCGGCCAGCCGGCGGTTCTCCACGATGGTCTCGGCCGGCCCTGCGCCGCCACCGATGCCGGCGCCCATGGCCAGGATGCGCTCGCCCAGCAGGAACCACGATTTCCTGCCGTGCAGCGTGGACCCCGTAACGCCTTCCAGCGAGAACGCCATGCCCAGCGCCGCGTGCCGGCCCAGCGTGGCGCCGCCCACCCAGCGCTCCTTGTTCGGGTACATCTTCCAGTCGACCGGCCAGCCGCTGCCGCTGCGGTCCGTCGTGGTGCCCGGCAGGCGCCGGATGTCGACGGTGGGCCAGAACGCGCCGCCGAACTGCGCCTGGTCCGCCGTGTACAGGGCCAGCATGCCCATGCCGGTCCACCACCCCAGCAGGTTTTCGCCGTTGCCCGATTCAAAGGCCGACATGCGTGGCGACGTCATGCTCACCACGGCCGCGAAGCCGGTGCCGCGCAGGATCGCCCGGTCCATCGAGGCATACAGCCGCGCACCCGGCGGTTCCGGCGCCGCCGGAATGGCCGGGTCGGCGGCGATCGCCTTCAGCAGCCCCAGTTCGTACAGCGACAGGGCCGAGATGCCCATGCCGCCCGGCGCCGCCAGGTAAGCGGCGCCGAACGTGCGGTCGCGCGCCATCCATCCCTTGATCGCGGCACGCAGCGCGGTCGCATCGGCGGCCGGCGCCGATGCCGCCAGTGTGGCGAGGCTGGCGATCATGCCGCGCCCCACCGAGTGCTCGGTCTGCGTGGGCGTGGCGATCTTGCGGCCGCGCAGCGCGTCGGGCATGCCGCCGTCGATGAACCACGGCGCATAACTGTCGCGTGCCCACCGGACGATGCGCGCGAGGCGCGCCTCGCCGATCGGCCAGGCGGAGCCGGACAGCAGGTGCACGAGCCGGGCGAAATCGGCCAGCGCCACGGCGCCGTAGCTGCCCGTGTACGGCACCCAGCCATGCTGCACGAAGGAGCCGTCGCGATAGAAGCCGTCGCCCGTCTCCACGCAGTCGAGCGCCGGGCCGATGGCATCGCGGCCCAGCGCGACGCGGTCTTCGTCGCGGGCCAGCATGCCGGCAAGGATCGCGGCCAGCGACTTGTCCAGCAGGTTGGCGCCCGTCTCGGCGTTGTGCCGGTCGATGGTGCCATCGTTGCGGGTGCGGTAGCGCGGGTCCGGCACATGCCAGTTCACGGCCGCCACGGCACGCTCGCGCAGGGGCCGCGGCACTTCCGCATGCATCAGCGTGACGATGTCGAGCAGGCGCAGCGGCGTGCCGATCTGCCAGTCCCACCAGTTGCCGAAGGCCGGCTTGCCCCGCCGGTAATGATGTTCCAGCAGCCACCCGGTGCCGGCCAGGACGGCATCGCGCAACGCGACATCGCCATGCGACGGCGCGCCCGGTGCCGCATACGCCAGCGCCATCTGCTGCAGGCGGGCGGCGTTCGCGGTCACCGCCGCCGAGGCCAGCAAGCGTTTCGGGTCATCGAAGCCGGCGATGTCGTCCCACAGCCTGGTCGCATCCGGCGCCGCGTGCATGCCGGCCAGCCAGCCCTGCGCAGCGCGCGAGCGGGCGTGCAGCTGGGCCGCCACGTCCGGATCGGCACGATCCAGCGTCGCGGCGCCGGTCAGGTGCAATTGCCAGCGTGCGTGCAGCGTGTCGAAACGGTCGGCAGTGCCGGCGGCCGCCGGTGCTGCCAGACCGGGCACGGGCGCCGCCACGAATGCGGCAACGAAGGCGACACGCATGGCGGCGACTAAGGCGACGCGCATGGCGGCACGGCGGAAGGGACTCATGCCGCCACCCCGGTCACTGCGCGACCGCTACCTGCACCGCGCCGGCGGGACGCGCCCCCTGCGACGCCCGCGCATCGGCCAGCGACGCCGGCACCGCGGGCAGCGCCTGGCGCGGGAACAGCAGGTAGCGGCGTGTTTCGCCCGGCGCCAGGTCGGCCTGGAACCGTACGCCGTCGCCCCCCGCTTGCGATGGCAGCACGCGCGAGGTGATCGCATCCATCACCACCATGTCGGTGCCCGGGGCCGCAACCAATTCTTCGAGCCGGTAGGCCGCGCCGCCATTGGTCACGGTGACGATGCGCGGCGCGGCCGCTTCCACGAGGCCCATCCGGTACATCTCGCTGCCGGCCATCAGCAGCGCGCCCACCGCGAACACGTCCGTCGAGCGGGGATCGAAGCGCTTCGGGTCGGCGCCGATCGGCTGCACGTGCGTCAGCCTGCCCTCGGCCGTCACGTGCGACGACAATGCCTGCCACGCGCGCTTCACGGCCGGGCCGTAGGTCTCTTTCGGCAGCAGGCCCTGGTTGACGCCCCAGGCCAGCCCATACGTGTACAGCCCGGTGCCGCTGGTTTCCCTGCCCGGGTAGCTGGCCGGGTCCAGCAGGCTGGCGCGCCACAGGCCGTCGGCCTGCTGCAGTTGCAGCAGGCGCGCCGCCATCTCGCGGTACTGCTGCTCGAACCGGGCGCGCGACGGGTGGTTGGCCGGCACGTACTGCAGCATGCGCGCCAGGCCCGCCAGCACCCAGCCGTTGCCACGGCCCCAGAACACCTTCTTGCCGTTGGCCTCGCGCTGGCTGAAGTAGCGGCTGTCGCGGAAGAACAGGTGCTCGGTCTTGTCGTACAGGTAGTCCGACGTGCGCCACCAGCGCTCGATCGCGAACTCCAGGTAGCGCGGATCGCCGGTGACGGACGACAGCCGCGCCCATGCCGGCGGCCCCATGAACAGCGAATCGCACCACGACCAGCGCATCAGCACGCCGGGAACGAGGAAGTCCAGCGTGCCGTCGCGCGGTTCGGCGAGGATGCCGTCGAACTGGGCGCGCATCGGCGCGATCATCGCCGGGTCGCGCAGTTGCTGGTACAGCTCGGCATAGGTCTGGCCGACGGCCTGGTCGTCCGCGTGGTACAGGCTGGGGCCGAGCCGCCAGCGGTTCTTGCGCGCCATCGCCAGCATCGCATCGCGGTAGGCCGCCTTGCCGGAAACGCCGGCCAGGGCCATGAAGCCGGCGTCGCCCACCGCTTCGGTCCAGTCGTCGGCCGGGTAGTCGGTGGGATGGGCCAGTTGCCAGTCCGCCGCCTTTTCCATCAGGGCCAGCGTGGCCGCGGCAGCGGGCGCCGGCATGGCGGCGGCGGCCAGCACCGGGACGGACGCGGTGGCTGGCGCCGCCGACACAGCCGCCGGCACAGCGACACAGGTCACGGCAACGGCGCACAGCACGGCCAGTGGCGTCAATTGGAAAGGCTTGCAATGCACGGCATTCTCCTCGGTGTCAGATCGATGAGATAACGATATCACATCCAATTTCACATGACGAAGTCTTTCGATCGCCGCTTTCGGTTCCGTGCGGAAGGCACGACCCGAAAGCGAAAGCGGCCGCGGTGCATGACCGCCCGACGTCATTCGGCATCGACGATGAGCACGGGCCGCAGGCCGGCATTGGCGTTCTCCCGCGCCGCGTAGTCGACCGAGCCCGCGCTGCCGTAATTGGCCGCCGCTTCCACTTCCAGTGCCAGCACGCCACTGCCGGCGAAGACGGCCGCAGCCGCCGCCGTCACGTCCACTTCCACGGCCGTGCCGGCGGTGGGCACGGTCCAGCTGCCCAGCAGGCTGCCATGGGCGGGCAGGCCATTCCACGTGATGCCGGTCTCGGTCCAGCCGTCGCCGGCCAGCCGGTACAGGCGATGCACGATGCCGGACGCGGTGCCGACCGACGTGGGCGTGAGCCGCAGCCTTGCGCTGCCGATCGTGCCGGAGAGCGAGGACAGGTCGAACTTCAGCACGCTCCTGCGCCGGTAGCCCGCGGCATCTTCCTTCACGGTGAGCATGGCGGCCGTGCCGTAGTTGGTGGCGGCATAGGCACCATCGCGAACGAAGGCATCGGCCGACGGGGACAAAGCCACGGTCGTGTCGAGCGTGAATCGGGCATGGTAGGAAGCGCCGGCCGAACCATTGACCGCCACCGCCATCCGGATCGTGGGTGTCGTCTGCGTGACCGTGATGGCCGGGTCGGCGCTGACCACGGCTTGTGCGGCGCGGTTCAGTTCCAGGTTGATCGTGCCCGTATTGGCCTGGGTGGGATCGGCCACCGCCAGCCACAGGTCGGTGCCCTGCTGCTGCACCGTGACCACGGCGCGCCGGTCGCTGGTGAGCCAGGGCTGGCCGCCGGCGCTGACGGTCTTCGCGGTATCGGCCCAGAAGATGGCGCCGGTGAGCCCCTGCTCGCTGTCGCGCACGGCGATCGCCGACGTGGAACGCTCGAGCACCGTGACGGGATTGGCCGCGGCGAAGGCGGCCGCCTGCTGCGGCGTGCGGTTGGGCAGCACGATGTACGTGTACGCGGCGCCCGCCGGATTGACGCCATGGTCCAGCGCCTGGCTCAGGTAGCTGGCGCTGACGCTGTCCGTGCTGCCGGCCTTGTTGACGGTGCGCCAGCTGCCCGTGCGGGTTTCCCGCAGGCCCGCCAGCACGGGCCGGTCAGGGAACACCCAGGCGATGTCCGCCGCGGCGGCGTTGCCTTCCAAGTGCGCCCACCCTGCCCCGCTCACCGCCTCGCTCCAGCCGGGCGATGGGGGCCTTGCGCCGCCATCGATGGTCAGCGCGTTGTCGCCGGCGGCGTTCAGCGCACGGTTGTCGACGATCGTTTCCACGCGTGCTCCGCCCGTGCTGGCGATGCCGGTGCCCACAGCGACCACGCGGTCGCCGAACAGGAACCACGCCTTCTTGCCGGCCAGGGTCGTGCCGGTGACGTTCAGCGTCGCAAAATCCATGGCCACGGTGGCGAACCGCTCGTCCAGTTCGGCGCCGCCGACGGTGTTCTTCGTGTTGCCATAGAATTTCCACGCCACCGGTTCGCCGCTGCCGCTGCGATCGGTGGTGGTACCGGCCAGGCGCCCCATGTCGACGGTGGCCCAGTAGTTGCCGCCATATTGCAGAAGGTCGCCGTTGTAGAGGTAGGTCATGCCCATGCCGGTCCACCAGCCCCGGTAGTTTTCGCCGTTGCCGTATTCGAACGCCGACATCCGCTTCGATGAAAACAGCGACACGGCATAGGCATGGCCGTCGCGCCGCTGCACGGCGCGGTCGGTGGCCGGCAGGTAGCGGGCCTGCTCTGGTTCGGGCGCGGCAGCGATGCCGTCATCGGCAAGGATGCCCTTCAGCAGTGCGATGTCGAAGGCGCTTACCCCCTGGGTAATTCCGGGGGTCCTCGTGGGAACCGGCGTGAAATAGCTGGCGCCAAAACTGGTGTCGCGCCGGACCTGGCCCTTGAGCATGGCCTTCAGCGTGCCGGCCTGCGGCTCCGGCAGCACCTGCGCCAGCTCCGCCATCGCGGCAATGGCGCCGCGCCCCGCCACGTGGTCGGGCGTGTACTGGCGGGCGATCGAACGGCCGCGGTTGTTGTCCATCATCGCGCCGTCGTACAGATAGAGCCGGAAGGCCCGCATGGCCCAGTCGTACGGCGCCAGGTAGTTCGGGTCCGTGACGGTCCAGCTGGAGCCGTTCAGCAGGTAGTACAGCCGCGCGATGTTCGTGACCAGCACCGTGCCGTAGGCGCCCACGTAGGGTTCGTGCGTGTGCTGGACGAACGAGCCGTCCGCATGGAAACCGTCGCCGGACGTGACGTAGGCGAGCGCCTGGCCGATGGCGTCGCGCCCGGCGGCGATCTTCGCCGACGACTTGCCGAGAATGCCGCGCAGGACGGCGACGAATGCCTTGTCGAGCCGGTTCGCGCCCGTTTCGACAGTGGCCGACAGTGTGCCGTCCAGGTTGGTGCGTCGCGTGGGATCGGGCATGTGGTAGTCGATCGCCGCCATGTAGCTGGCCACCTGCGCCGGTGTCAACGCGGTGTAGAGGGTGGCGGTCGCCGCGTTGAGCGCTGCCGGCGCGCCGATCTGCCAGTCCCACCAGTTGTCATGCCGGGTGCCACTGGCGGTGTAGGCATGGGTGACCATCCAGTCCAGGCCAGCCACCACGGCCGCGAGGACGGCTGGATCGCCCTGCAGCGGCGAACCGGTGGTGCCGTACGCCGCCGCCAGCGCATTGAGGCGCGTGAAACTGGCGGTGACGTTCGCCGACACCGTGCCCAGCGGCAGGTCGGGCCACAGCGCCGTGCGCCCCGTCCCCCGGTCCATCGCCGACCAGTACTGCTGCGCGGCGGCGTTGCCCGCACTGCCCTGCGCCAGCAGGTCGGGATCGTTGGCCGGCAGCGCCGGGGCGCTGGCCGCGCGATTCCGCCACTTCAGCCGCAAATCGTCGAATTCGTCGGCCCGCGCGTGCGGGGCCAGCAGGACTGCGGCCAGCAGCAACGCCGCCCGCAAGGCATGGTGTGCCTCGTTCATTGACATTCTCCCGGTGGTGTAACGTGATCGGATCGGATGCCGGCATCGGTGCCGGCCAACCCCGATGTGAGATAACGTTATCACCTGCAATGACGGCTCGATAGGCCAGCATTGCAACAACCGGGCCGCGCCTTTCAGTTGCCTCGGTAGGTCGAATAACCGAAAGGACTGAGCAGCAGCGGCACGTGGTAGTGCTGGGCGCTGCCGCCGACCTTGAATTCCACCGGAATGCGCGGGAAGAACGTGTCCTGCTTCAGCCGGGCGTAATGTTCGCCCGTCTCGAACACGATGCGGTAGTCGCCGGCGGCCATCGCCTTGTCTTCCGGGTACAGCGCGGCGATGCGGCCCTGTGCATTGGTGACGCCGGCAGCGAGCGCGCGCCACCCTTCCCCGGCGCGCTGCTCCAGCGTCACGCGCACGCCGGCCGTGGGCTGGCCGCTCTGCAGGTCGAGCACGTGGACGCTGAGCGGGTTCGGCGCGGCCGCGGCAAACGTCGTGGCGCCGGCCAGAGCGCAGGCAAGAAGGATCTGTTTAAGCTGGTGGATTCTGGTTTGAGACATGGATGTTCTCCGTGAAGTGGAAGGTGATGGATGGTCAGGGTGCCGCGGGCCGATCGAGGCCATCGACGGCGCGGATGGCGGCGAGCGCGCAGGCATGGTCATTGGTGGCACCGCCCCCGCCGGCGACGCCGATCGCCCCCACGACCTGCCCCGCGGCCATTACCGGGACGCCGCCGCCGAGCAGCAGCAGTTCGGGCAGCGTGGCGAGGTTGCGCGCATCGGGGTTGGCCGCGGCGGCGCGGGCGAGGTCCAGCGTGGCGGTGCGCGTCGACAGGGCCGTGTAGGCCTTGCGCCGGCTCGCTTCGGTATTGTGCGGGCCGACCGTTTCGGCGCGCTGCAGCGCCAGCAGGTTGCCGCCGCGATCGAGCACCGTGGCGACGATCGCCCGGTCCTGGCGCCGGCAGGCATCGAGGGCGCCGGCCACCAGGCGGTTGGCGCTTTCCAGCGTGAGGTCGCCTTGCTGGCGCACCTGGGCGCCGGCTGGCAGCGCTGCCAGCATGGCAAGCAGCGCAAGGAGATGAGCGGTTGGTTTCGGCATCGGGTTTCGCGGTTGGTGATTCGAGACCGCCATTGTGGCGGGCGCGCCACCACGCCAGCATGATCGCCGGATGACAATCCTGTCATGTTCGCGCACCGCCAACCGGCATAGAATGGGTGCTTTGGGCGCCACAGCCATGACCATCCTCGTGATCGAAGACGAGCCGAAGACCGGCGACTACCTGCAGCGCGGCCTGGCCGAATCGGGCTTTGCCGTGCGCCTCGCGCGCAACGGGCGCGACGGGCTGGCCATCGCGCGCGAAGGGGACATCGAACTGGTGGTACTCGACGTGATGCTGCCGCGCATGGATGGCTGGCAGGTGCTCGAAGCGCTGCGCGCCGATCCGGAAACCGAGCACGTGCCCGTGTTGTTCCTGACGGCGCGCGACGAGGTGCACGACCGCGTGCGCGGCCTGGAACTGGGGGCCGACGATTACCTCGTCAAGCCCTTCGCGTTCGTGGAGCTGGTGGCGCGCATCCGCACGCTGCTGCGGCGCGGCCCGGTGCGCGAGGAAGAACTGATCCGCATCGCCGACCTGGAGATCGACGTGATCCGGCGCCGCGTGCGCCGCGCCGGCACGGCGATCGTGCTGACGGCCCAGGAATTTGCCCTGCTGCACCTGCTGGCGCGACGCCAGGGCCAGGTGCTGTCGCGCGCCCTGATCGCCTCGCAGGTGTGGGACATGAACTTCGACAGCGATACCAACGTGATCGACGCGGCCGTGCGCCGGCTGCGCCGCAAGATCGACGATCCGTTCCCGAACAAGCTGATCCACACGCGGCGCGGCATGGGGTATGTCTGTGAGACCGACCCATGCGAACCCGAACCGGCGCCCGGCCCATGATGGCGGGACTGCGCCATTCGCTGGCGGCGCGCGTCACCGCGCTGTTCATGCTGATCGTCGCGCTGGCCGCGGCGGGGCTCGGCACTTACCTGTACGTGTCCTTCGTGGCCGAGATCGAACGGCGCGACGATGTCGCGCTGCTGGGCAAGCTGCGGCAGATCCAGCTGCTGCTCGGCCGCCCCGGCGCGGCCGGCCTGCTGGACACGCAGCCCGGCCTGTTCCGCGACACGATGAGCGGTCAGGAAAAT
This sequence comes from Pseudoduganella lutea, assembly GCF_004209755.1. Classification (NCBI taxonomy): domain Bacteria; kingdom Pseudomonadati; phylum Pseudomonadota; class Betaproteobacteria; order Burkholderiales; family Oxalobacteraceae; genus Pseudoduganella; species Pseudoduganella lutea. The sequence goes on from NZ_CP035913.1 coordinate 807,598, forward strand.
TCGCTGGTGCGCTTCCTCGCGCCCGATGGCACCGTGCTGGCCGACATCAACGCCGGCAGTGAGCGCTATCCGGTGCCGGCCGCCGCCGGCACGTCTCCGGATCGCGCGGCGATCGCCGACTGGACCGGCAGCCGCGGCGATCCCGGCCGGGTCGTGGCCGGCACCGCCCGCGTGGGCGACCGCACCGTGACGGTCGTCGTCGCCCGCCTGTATGCGGAACGCAGCGCCATGTTCGCGCGATACCGTGGCCGGATCGCCGGCGCGGCCGCCCTGAGCGCCCTCGCCGTTGCGCTGTGCGCCGCGCTGATCCTGCGGCGCGGGCTGCGGCCGTTGCGGGTCGTGGCCGCGCATGCGGCGCTGGTGCGGCCCGGCACGCTGGCGCGGCGGCTCGACGCGGCAGGCGCGCCCTCCGAACTGCTGCCGCTCGTCGATGCGCTGAACGCCATGCTGGCGCGGCTGCAGGAAGGGTATGCGCGCCTTTCCGGCTTTTCGACCGACCTGGCGCACGAATTCCGCACTCCCATCGCCAACCTGCTCGGGCAAAGCCAGGTGATGCTGGCGCAGCCTCGCACCGTCGCCGAATACGAAAACCTCGTCGCATCGAATATCGAAGAGCTGGAACGGCTGGCGCGGATGATCGAGAGCATGCTGTTCCTGGCCCGTGCGCAGCAGGACGAAGTGCTGCCGGAACGCCGGCCGCTGCAGGCGGCCGATGAACTGGCGAAAGTGGCCGGCTTCTTCGAAGGCATGGCCGAGGAGCGCGGGCTGCGCCTGGCCTGCACCGGCGCGGGCGTGGTGCACGCCGATCCGGCCCTGCTGCGGCGCGCGCTGGCCAACCTCGTCTCGAACGCGGTGCGCCATGCCGACGAAGGCTCCACCATCGTGCTGAGCGCGCACGCCGCCGATGATGCCGTGGAGCTGGGCGTCGAAAACACCGGGGCACCGATCGCACCCGAATACCTGCCGCACCTGTTCGAGCGCTTCTACCGGGCCGACTCGGCACGCGGCGATGCCGGCGGATCGGCGGGGCTCGGCCTGTCGATCACCGGCGCCATCATGGCGCTGCACGGCGGGTCGGCCGGCGTCGTGGCGGAGGGCACGAAGGTACGTTTTACGCTGTCCTTCCCGGCCGCCAGCCATCCTGCTCATCCGTAGTATCCCGGCAGCCGTTCCGTACACTTCCGCGCTGCGGGTGATTTCAGGTTAATATCCAACAATAACCTGCCGGCAGGGCACGCCGGTTCTCACGCCTGACCCGGCGCGCTGCCGGGCCGCTTATGGATGTGCGATGACGCTGGCTACCGATCACGATTTCGACGGCGATGGGCTGTCGGGCGAAGCAAGGGAACTCCTGTCGATACGGGAAGCCGTTCTCGACCACTGGGAAAGCCTGGTCCGGGCGCAGATCAAGGGCGCCGCCGAGCTGCTCGGCCCGGCACTGACCGATAATCTTCCCAATCTCTACGACAACCTGGCCGAAGCCATCAGCCCCGGCCGGTCACGGGAAACGGCGACCCAGAACACCACGGCAGCGATGTCCCATGGCAGCGAGCGCGCACGGCTGACGTGCTTTGGCCCCGACGAAGTCCTGCGCGAGTACCAGTTGTTCCGCGACGCCATCCGCGACGTGGCCCAGGTGCGCGGCATGACCTGGTCGCCCGATGTATGGGCCACGATCGCGCGCTCCATCGAGATCGCGGCCTGCGAGTCGCTGCGCGAATTCGCCGCCACGCACGAGGCGCTGCGCCGGCGCGTGGCCGCCGCGCTGTCGCACGATATGCGGGCCCCGCTGGCGGTCATCGCCACCGGCGCCCAGCTCGTTGCCCTGACCAGCGACATCGAACTGGCGCGGCGCTCCGCCGACAAGATCCGACGCCACGCCATGCGCCTCGAATCGATGATGGGCGAACTGCTCGATGCGCTGACCGTGCAGCGCGCGCAACTGCCGCCGCTGGCCCTGTCGTCGTTCGACATGCATGAACTGGCCAGCGAGGTTGCCCGCCAGTTCGGCGAACAGGGTGGCGGTCCCTTCACCATTGCCGGCGAAAGCGTGACGGGCCACTGGTGCGCACCGGCCATGCGTCGCGCGCTGGAAAACCTGCTCACGAACGCCGTGAAATATGGTACCGGCGGCGAGGTGCGGATCACGGTGGCCACGGAGCGGGGCCGGCTGTCGCTGGCGGTCCACAACATGGGGCCGGCGATTCCGGAGGAGCGGCGCGAGCGGATTTTCGGCTACCTGTTCCGCTATGGAGGGCCAAGCACCGTGGGCTGGGGCATCGGCCTGCCGTTCGTGCGCGACGTGGCCGAAGGCCATGGCGGCAGCGTATCGGTCGACAGTTCGGAAGAAGCCGGCACCACCTTCACGATCGACGTGCCCGTCGATTGCCGGCCATTCCTGCGGCATGCCGTCAATTGCGCCGCTCCCGCGCGGGAAACGCAGGAGCCGGCGGCGATCAGCCCTGTGAGCGCAGGCGGCCAGGTGACCCGCTAAGCCGCGGCGGCATAGCCGACCTGGCTCACTTCCCGGAAGAAGCGCAGCATTTCCGCGCTGGCCGACGGGCCCTTTTCATCGGTATAGCTGCCCCGCGCGCTGCCGCCGGACCAGGTGTGGCCGGCGCCATGGATCACCCATTGCTCGGCGAGTGCCCGGCCGTCGACGCTGCGATGGACCACGCGGGTAAAATCGCGCCCGCGCGTGGTGCCCGATTCCTTCAGCACCGTGATGCCCCGGGCGCCGTTCGGCCTCGTGGCCGGGCACAGTGCGCCCAGCGAATGTTCGATGACCGTGTGCCCATTGGCGACGTGCACGGTCTGGTCGTCATCGCCATGGAAGACGATGACCGGCACGGCGCCCTGCATGGGCGAGGCGGCCCGGTTGAAGATGCCATCGCGCATCGCCTGCAGCGCCGTCGAGGTATCGTCCGCACAGCCATGCGGCAGCCCGGAATGGCAGCCCACGGCGGAAAACACGTCCGGATAGGCGCAGCCCAGCACCACGGCCATTGCGCCACCCGCCGACATACCTGCAACGAAGACCTTGTTCGCCGGCACGCCATATTCGCCGGCGGCCTGACGCGCCGCCTCCGCGATCAGTGCCGCCTCGCCCTGGCCGCGCTGCCGGTGCGCCGCATCGAACCAGTTCCAGCAACCGCCGGGCATGCCGAAGTGGGTCTGCTCCGGATACATGACCAGGCAGCCCGCCTCCTCGGCATGCGCGTTCATGTCGGTCCCGGTGGCGAAATCGTCCGCGCTCTGGCTGTAGCCGTGCAGCATGACCACCAGTGCCGATTCCTTTTCGTTGAAGGATGCCGGAATGAAGAGCTTGTAGCCCAGCGAACCATGCGGCGTATCGAACGTGCGGTTGATGAACCGGGATACCGTGGCGTTGCGCCGGGATGCGGCATCGTCGCCGCCGTCACCGGCCGGGTTGGCGGCCTCGTAAAGACCGTTCAGGGGAAGGAATGCCGGCATGAAGGCCAGCCGAGTCCATTGCTCGCAGAAAGTTTGTATCATTGAAGACTCCGTTCATTGGTAGGGTCTCCTGCATGTTTTTTGGCTACTCTACCGCTTGCGAGGGGGCGCGGGATGGAAAATTGCCCGCAACCGCGTAGGACATTCACCCGTGCCCCCCTTCCCCGGAGGCCCGGATTACATGCGCCACCTCAGCGACAGGCCCACGACCCGGTCGTATCGCCGCACGTCGCGCGGGTTGCTCGCGATGCCGTGGTAGTCGTTGTACGTGCGGTCGGTGATGTTTTCCACGTCCAGCGTGATGCCCATGTTCTCGTTGAAGCGATAGGACAGCGAGGCATCGGCCGTCTTGATCGGCTCGACCACGAGGTTGAAGCCCAGCCCGCGGTAGTTGTAGGCATCGACGAACTGGCTGCGGTAGTTGTAGGCCAGGCGCGCCGACCACGGGCCGCGCTCGTACAGGCCGACGATGTTGTAGGCGTTCTTGGACATGCCCACGAACGGATTGCGCTTGCCGTCTTCGAGCAGGTAGCCTTCCATGTACGTGTAGTTGGCCTCCAGGCCGAAGCCGCCCAGCCAGCCCGGCAGGAAATCGTAGAACTGCCGGTAGCCGATCTCGACACCCTTCAGCTGGCCTTCGTTCACGTTGCGCGGGCGGTCCATGCGGTATTCACGGCCACCGATGGTTTCCATGCCGAGGCGGCGCACGATGTAGTTCTCGAAGTCGTGCCTGAATACCGTGGTGGTCAGGCTGCCCGTCGGCGCGAAGTACCACTCCAGCGCGAGGTCGTAGTTTTTGCCGATCACCGGCTTCAGGTCCGGGTTGCCGCCGTTGCCCTCGTAGATGCCCTGGCTGTTCGGCGCCGTGCCCAGCGATTCGCCGGGATTGAAGTCGCCGAAGTTGGGGCGCTGGATCGCCTTGCCGGCGTTGAAGCGGCCGATCAGGTCTTTCGTCAGCAGCGCCTTCATCGTCAGGTTCGGCAGGATGTCGTTATCGGACGTGTTGCGGTGCGCCGGCACCGGGTTGTTCTGCACGTTGGAGAAACCGTTCACGTCCAGCTCCGTCTTCACGTAGCGCACGCCCGCCGTGCCTTCCACCGGGATGCCGCCGACCGCGAAGCCGAACTTGGTCTTGGCATAGAACGCCGTGGTGTCTTCGGTGTTGCGGTACAGCGAATAGGGCCACGGTTCCGTCCTGCCGTCGCGCAGGTACATCTTGCGGATCTGGTCGATGTTCGCATGCATGTAGTCGTCGCACACGGTCAGCCACTGGTTCATGCCGTAGTTCTCCGACAGCGGCATCGACGGGCAGATCGCCCCGCCGGGCAGCGCGGCGACGGCCGGGAGGTTTGCATGCGCGCCCACGAAGTTGGCGCTCTCGTGCTGGTACGACGCCTTGCGCGATGCGACGCGCACGCCGCTGGAAAACTCGCGGAAGAAGCTGTCCTCGCCGTTGTCATACGTGGCATCGGCACGCCAGTCGGTGGACTGGCCGCGCGAGCCGGACCAGTTGTCGGTGAAGGCGCCGAGGCGGTAGCTGTCCGGGCTCATCATGTCGGTGCCCGGGTAGTCGAACCACGCGCCGCCGTTCACGTAGGTGCGCGCCGTGATGGTCTGCGGGTCCGCCAGCAGTTCCATGATCGGCATTTCCTGCTTCCAGCGGCTGATGGTGCGCGCCAGTTCGCCCGTCAGGCGCAGCTTCGGCGTGATGTCCCAGCGGGCGCCGATCGCGCCCTGGTGACCTTCCGAATCGTCGCGCGGCGCCTGGCTGCCGCTTGCGGCGAAGAAGTGGTAATTGCCATCGGGCTTCGTGGCCGTCACGCTGTCGATCTGGTTCGTCCCCGGGAACAGCGTGTAGGTGGGATTGGTGTACCGCCCCTGGCCCCACTCGACGTCGCCGCTGGGCGTCCACGGCTGGGCGTTCCAGCCCACGTGGCCCGTGAAGAACTGGCGCTGCGCATCGTGGTCGATGCGCGTCGACCAGCCTTCGGCGAACAGTTCCACCTCGCGCACCGGGCGCCATTGCACGGCCCAGTTGGCGGCATAGCGCATGCGCTCGCCCTGGTAGTTCACGTGGCCCAGGTCGAACGGGCCGGTCACGGTGCGGTTGCCGGCCACCGGGTGTTCGGGTGGCGAGTTCCACGTCACCTCGTCGTGGTAATTGCCCTTCTGGTACGACAGGCCGGCCAGCACGCCCACTTCGCCGAAGGCGCCCTTCCAGCGGTTCGACAGCATGCCGGAGACTTGTGGATCGTTGGTGTTGGACTTGTCGCGGTGCTCGATGCGGCCATTCAGATTGGCCGTGAAACCCTTGAAGTCGAACGGGCGCGACGTGCGCACGTCGATCACGCCGGCCGTGCCGCCTTCCACCATCTCGGCGCCCTGGGTCTTGTAGACGTCGATCCGCTGCAGCATCGTGGTGGGGATGTCGGCCAGGTACAGGTTGCGGCCGCTGGAGGTGAACACTTCGCGGCCATTGAGCAGCGTGGCCAGGCCCGGCAGGCCGCGCACGATCACGGAATTGGCTTCGCCGAACTCGCGGCGGATCTGCACGCCCGTCACGCGGCCGAGGATCTCGGCCACGTTCTTGTCGGGGAACTTGCCCGCCTCTTCCGCCACGATGGAATCGACCACTTCATCGGAATTACGCTTGATGGTTTGCGCACTCTGCGCCGCGCGGCGCACGCCGGTGACGATGACGGCGTTGACGGGCTGCGCTTTCAGCCCCTCCTCCTGCTCCTTTTCCGCGGCCACCTGCGCATCCTGCGCGCGTGCCACCGGCGCACCGGCCAGCAGCCCCGCACCGGCCAGCGCCGCCACGACGATCTTCAAGGCAAAGGGATTCCTGCGGACGTCGCTCGCGCGGCCCGGATACGGGTGGTTCATGGTGTCGTCTCCTGACGGTTTTATTTATCGTTATCGCCACGGCTGCGCGCGGCCTGCAAGGATGTTAGAACGTCACGACGATGCAAATCCAATCGCTTCTAATTGCAGAGCGATATCGGTATCGATATCTCATCATTGCTAGCAGGCGTTGTTTTACAACCAGCTCAACAACAGCGTGAATGATCCAAGCCGTTGATTTTGAAGATGTTGCCAAAATTCGGGGACAGGAAGGAGTGGTGGCCTGCAGGCCACCACCGCTACGCCGGCAAGGAGCGGTGCTCCTTGAAGCTGCGGCCCTGCATGGCCGCATCGTTCCGCAGGCCTGGAGCAGGCTCCAGGAAACCCCTGCGTCACCCCCGGCTACGCCCCCGGTTTTAGGAAACATATTGGTGGCGATGTTTTATGCATCGAGCGTGAGCAGGCGCACTTTTCGGCGCCGTGCGCGAATCGTGCGGCCGAGGCGACGGAGGACAATCCGCGGGTCACCGTATCCACCGAGGAGAATCCAGATGAGCACCGAGTTCGATCGCGCCGACAACCTCCACCGCCCGCCGCTGGGCGCGGCCGTCACGTCGACCACCAGGCCACTGATCGTGACGCCGACCTTCGTCAGCCGCGTCGACGACACGCCGCGCGGCGAGCGGCCGCAGGATCCGGGCGCGTCGAAGAGCCGGCATGGCCATGAGGTCCACTTCCCGAACTGGCGGCCGCACGCGCTGGCGCTGGAGTCCGATCCGAACCTGGCGTTCGAGCATTGGGACGAGTACTGGCGCAAGGTGCACGGTCCGAAGTTCGCCTGGGACGAGCCGGGCAGCTCGTCGGCGCGGGTGTTGCGCTACGACCAGGTGCACCGCATCGCATCCGGGCCTTCGTCGGCATTCCCGCCACCCTATCGCGCAATGGTCGACGACAACGGCCGGCTGCCAACGGACCCCGAGCGCCGCGTTCCGCCACTGCGCCGGCCACGGTGGGACGGCTTTGCGTACATTGCGTATGCCGACGAAGCCGATATCGAGAACACGCTGAAACAGGAAAAGTTCGCCGAGCGCGTCGTCGCCGACGAACAGGTGGCGTTTCGCATGGTCACCCGCGAGATCACGCGCGAATACATCCTGATCGCCAGCGCGCGGCACCGCGATCCGGTCAGCCTGGTCAAGATCCACATGCGTGCGCCCGGCCTGTCGCGGGAGGAATTCCAGCGGCGCATGCTGGACGAACACGCACCGCTCGTAATGGCGCAACCGGCAACGCGCGAATTCGTGCGCCGCTACGCGCAGCTCCACAATATCGGCTCGACCCAGGCAGATCCTGAAGGCAGCAGGATCGACGCGGTGTCCGTACTGTCGTTCGCCTCGCTCAACGACGTGGAGGATTACCTCGTCAGCGCGGACCACGCGGCGATCGAGGCATCCGAAAGCCCGTTGCTGGGCGAAGGGTCCGAATGGTGGACCGGCATCAATTACAGCGTGATCAACCGCCTGGTGCCGGAACTCGCGACCGCGTGGCGATAGTGATCAGCGAAGCTATCTCGACCATACAATAACCGTTGTTTTACAACCAGCTCAACAATAGCGCGAGTCACGCAAGCCGTTGATTTTGCAGGTGTTGCCAAAATTCGGGGGCGGAGTCGGGGTGACGCAGGGGTTTCCTGGAGCCTGCTCCAGGCCTGCGGAACGATGCGGCCATGCAGGGCCGCAGCTTCAAGGAGCACCGCTCCTTGCCGACGTAGCGGTGGTGGCCTGCAAGCCACCACTCCTTCCAGTCCCCAATTTTTAGAAAACAGTTTGCCGGTTGGCATGTGTAGCGACGCCGGCAACGCTAATGCGGCTCGCTGCGGCCCTCGTCCGGGCCCTCGGTGAGGGTGTAGACCTCGCCCGCCGTCACGCCCGACTCGCCCCGGCGGGCCCGCAGGTCGCGGTAGACGGCGGCGCGCATGATCGTCATCGCCACCACGGGTGCCGTCAGCAGGATGAACACCGTGATGATGATCTCGTGGATCACGAGCCGCGATTGCGCCACCGTGAAGTACAGCATCGACGCGAGCAGCAGGCAGCCGGCGCCCAGCGTGACGGTGATGGCGGGGCCGTGGATGCGCTGGTAGAACGTGCGCAGGCGCAGCAGGCCGAGCGAACCGATGAGGATGATGGTGGCGCCCAGCACCAGCAGCAGCGCCACCGGCAGCGCGGCCCAGCCGGGCAGGTGTTCGATGCCGCTCATTCGATGATCTCCCCGCGCATCAGGAACTTCGCCATCGCCACCGTCGACACGAAGCCCACCAGCGCGACGAGGATCGCCACCTCGAAATACACCTGGGTGCCGAAGCGGATGCCCAGCACGATCGCCAGCAGCATGCCGCACATCCACAGCGTGTCGAGCGCCAGCACACGGTCGTGCGCCGTGGGGCCGATCAGCAGGCGGGCGGCGCACAGGGCCATCGCCACCAGCACGCAGATGAGCGCATAGGCGATCGCCAGTTCAAGCAGGGTTTCCATCGTTGGGCTCCGTTTCAAAGATGTCCATCAGCGGCTGCTCGTAGCGGGTCTTGATCGTTTTCACCCACCACGCCTCGTCGTTCAGGTCGAACACGTGCAGCGCCAGTTCGTGCCGCGCCGGCAGGAGTTCCACCCACACGGTACCCGGCGTCATGTTGATCAGGCAGGACAGCATCGCCAGCCCGTAGGGGTCGCGCATCGTCAGCGGCACGCGGATGAACCGCGAATTCACGCTGGCGTAATCCTTGAACAGGATGACGCGGCACACGCCGAAGCACGAGCGGACGATCTCCACCGCCGCCATGCCCATCAGCCGCGCGAACACCAGCGGCTTCCTCAACCGCGGGTAGCCCAGCGGCTGCAGCCGGCGCGTCAGCAGCGGCACGGCGATGCCGAGGGCCGCACCGAACAGCACGTTGGCCGGGTCGATGGCCTGGTTGAGCAGCAGCCACAGGGCGCACAGCGCCAGCGACACGACCGGGAACGGCAGCCAGCGCGTCATGGCGCCTCCGCGGCCGGGCCGGCGACGGGCGGGGTGCCGCGCACATGTTCGATGTACAGCGCCGGCCGGTGGATGTCTGCGCTGGCGCGCGCCAGGTAGTCGAACACGGGCTGCGCCTGCACCGTCAGCAACACCGACGCCAGCAGCAGCGCCGCCACCGGCACCACTTCGGCCGCGTGCAGCGTCGGCGGCCCCACCGTTTCCGTGGCCCAGAACGTGCGCACGCCGAAGCGCAGCAGCGAAATGATCGCGGCCAGGCCGGAAAGGAAGATCAGCGCCATCAGCACCCAGCCGGTGACGCCGATCCCCGCCGCGCCGGGCCCCGGGTTGACCAGCGCATGGAACATGCCGAACTTGGCGACGAAGCCGGACAGCGGCGGCAGCCCGGCGATCGTCAGCGCGCAGGCCGCGAACGCCAGCGACAGGAAGGCCATCGCCGCGGGCACGCCCCTGCCCTTCGGTTCGGCCGGCGTGTCCTCGACCGCGAAGGCCTCGGCCGTCAGCGCCAGCATCGCCGCGCCCGGCGTGCGGATGCGGTCGACCAGCTCGATCAGCAGCACGAATGCCGCGATGGCGAGAGTGGAGGCGATGAAGTAATACAGCGCGGCGGTCACGAGCGATGGCTGGCCATAGCCGACCACGGCCAGCAGCGTGCCGGACGATACGATCGCCCCGTATCCCGCCAGGCGCCCTGCCGTGTCGGTGGCCAGCATGCCGGCCGCGCCGTACACGATCGTCGCCATGCCGCCCCACAGCAGCGCGTCGTAGCCGTAGTACGACGCCGCGCCGGCGCCGGCGCCGAACACGAGGAGCCACAGGCGCAGGATCACGTAGGCGCCCACCTTCGTCATCAGCACCAGCATCACGGCCACCGGCGGCGATGCCGCCGCATAGGTGGTCGGCAGCCAGAAGCCCAGCGGCCACATGGCCGCCTTGACGAGGAAGGCCAGCGCCAGCACCGCCACGCCGGCCTGCAGCAGGCCAATGTCTTCCGGGGCCAGCGCGGCCACGCGCCCGGCCATGTCGGCCATGTTCAGCGTGCCGGTCGTGGCGTACAGCAGCGCCGTGCCGACCAGGAAGAACAGCGCCGCGACCAGGTTGACGGCGATGTATTGCAGGCTGGCGCGCAGCCGTTCCACGTTATACCCGTGCAGCACGAGCCCGTACGAGGCGGCCAGCATCACTTCGAAGAACACGAACAGGTTGAACAGGTCGTGCGTGAGGAAGGCGCCGTTGACGCCCATCAGCAGGAACTGGAACAGCGAGTGATAGTGCACGCCGATACGGCTCCAGCGCGGCTGCGCGTAATGCAGCGCGGCCAGCGCCAGCACGGCCGTCAGCACGAGCATGCAGGCGGACAGCCGGTCCGCCACGAGGGCGATGCCGAACGGCGCCGCCCAGTTGGCGGCCAGGTAGACGCCGATGCCGGCGGGCCAGCTGCCATCGGCCAGGACCGCCAGCGCCAGCGCATTGGCCAGCAGCGCCAGCGCCGAGCCATAGGCCACGGCGAACTTCAGCCGGTGCCAGCCCTGCGTGAGCGGCGCCAATGCTGCGCCGCACAGCAGCGGCAGCACGATCGGCACCACCACGAGGTGCTGGGTCCACGCAAGACTCATTCGCCGGGCTCCTCGCCGTCCACGTGGTCGGTGCCGGCCAGGCCGCGCGCGCCGATCATCACCACCAGGTACAGCGCCGTGGTGGCGAAGCCGATCACGATCGCCGTCAGCACGAGCGCCTGCGGCACGGGATCGGCCAGCGCCGCGGGATCCGGCACCGTGCCCGCCGGCGTGAGCGGCGGCCGGTCCACGGCCAGGCGCCCCATCGCGAAGATGAACAGGTTGACGGCATACGACATCAGCATCAGCCCGATCAGCACCTGGAAGGTACGCGGCCGCAGCACGAGCCAGATGCCCGCGCCGAAGACGATGCCGATCCCGAGGGCGAGTACGGTTTCCATTACTGGATCTCCTTGGGTGGTGGGATGGCGGCGGGCGCGGCGGCAAGATCGGCATTGCGCACCGCGCCTGGCTGCGGGCGGCGGCTGCGCAGCGACTGGTGGGCCAGCGCCACGAGGATCAGCATCGTCGTGCCCACCACCACGAGGAACACGCCCAGGTCGAACACGAAGGCCGACGGCACGTGCAGCTCACCCAGCAGGGGCAGCGTGACGTGCGCCGTGTGGCTGGTGAGGAACGGATAGCCGAACAGCCATGCGCCGATGCCGGTGCCGCAGGCGCACACGAGGCCCCAGCCGATCCAGCGGTGCGGCCGCAGGCGCAGGCGCGTTTCCACCCAGTCGGCGCCGGCCACCATGTATTGCACGATCAGCGTGGTGGCGAAGATCAGGCCGGCCACGAAACCGCCGCCCGGCAGGTTATGGCCGCGCATGAAGAAGTACACGGCGATCACGCCCATCACGGGCAGCAGGAAGCGCAGGTACACGGCCTGGATCATCAGATAGCCGTCGCGTGCCTGCTGTCCGGGCTTCTGGGCGATGGCCGGGTCCACGTCGCTGGCCTGCTGCATGGGGATGGCGATGCTTTCCGGCGCGGGGCGGAAGCGGCGCAGCAGCGCGTAGACCGTGAGGGCCACCGCCGACAGCACGGTGATCTCGCCCATCGTGTCGAAGCCGCGGAAGTCGACCAGCAGCACGTTGACGACGTTGGCGCCGCCACCTTCGGTCAGCGCGCGCTGCACGAAGAAATCGCGGATACCGGGCACGCCGGGCCGCGTGAGCACCGCATAGCTGGCCGCCGCCAGCGCCAGGCCGCCGGCGACTGCAATGGCCGCGTCGCGCGCGCGACGCAATTGCGTCCTTGCAGGCGCCGGCCCCGCGAGGTGCGGCGGCTGGCGGCGCGGCGGCAGCCAGCGCAGGCCGAGCAGGATCAGCACCGTCGTCACGGTTTCCACCATCAGCTGCGTCAGCGCCAGGTCGGGCGCCGACAGCCACAGGAAGGTCACGCATGTCACCAGCCCGGTGCCGCCGACCAGTGCCAGCGCCGCCAGCCGGTGGTATTTGGCCTGCCATGCCGCGGCCAGCGCGCAGCCGGCGCCGATCAGCCAGAGCACCGCCAGCAGCGGGTCGGCGCCGCGCGGGGCCGGCAACGGCAACGCGCCCATCGGCCAGACCAGCAGCAGAGGCACGGCTACGAAGGCCGCCATCAATATCCGCAGCTGGGGCTGCAGGCGCCGCGTGCCGGCCAGTTGCACCAGCCGCGCGGCGCCCTGCGAGAGCCCGAACATCACGTTCTCGTACAGCTGCGCGCCCTTGACGTGGTGCAGCACGGGCACGCGCCCCCGCTCGGCCAGGCGGAAGCGCTTGCGCAGCAGCAGGTAGACGGCCACGCCGCCGCCCAGCGCCACAAAGCTCATCAGCAGCGGCAGGTTCACGCCATGCCAGATGGCGAGATCGTACTCGGGCACCGTGGGCCCCAGCACCGACCGCGCCGCCACCGCGAGAATGTCGCCCACCACCCGTTCCGGCATCACGCCCACGGCAATACACAGCAGCACGAGCAGTTCGATCGGCGCGCGCATCCACCGCGCCGGCTCGTGCGGCTCGGACGGCAGCCCGGGCGACGGCGGCCCGGAGAATACGCTGATGAAGCGCAGCGAGTACACCACGCTGAACAGGCCCATCATGACGGCGGCCACCGACATCCACCAGTTGTCGCTGCCGCCCACGATCATCGTCTCGGCAAAGAACATCTCCTTGGACAGGAAGCCGTTCATCAGCGGCACCCCGGCCATGGCGGCGCTGGCCACGACCGCCAGCGCCGCGGTATGCGGCATGGCTTGCCGCAGGCCACGCAGCTCCCGCATGTCGCGCGTGCCCGTTTCATGGTCGACGATGCCCACGGCCATGAACAGCGATGCCTTGAACACGGCATGGTTCATCGTGTGGAAGATGGCGGCGACCACCGACAGCGGCGTGCCGATGCTGAGCAGCACCGTGATCAGGCCGAGATGGCTGATCGTCGAATAGGCCAGCAAGCCCTTCATGTCCCACTGGAAGATGGCGAACCAGGAACCCAGCAGCAGCGTGCAGACGCCCGCGGTGCCGAGAATCCACGTCCATTCCGCCGTGCCCGCCAGCGCGGGCCACAGCCGGATCAGCAGGAAGATGCCGGCCTTGACCATCGTGGCCGAGTGCAGGTAGCTCGACACCGGCGTGGGCGCGGCCATCGCGTGCGGCAGCCAGAAGTGGAAGGGAAATTGCGCGCTTTTCGTCAGGGCGCCCAGCGCCACGAGCACGAGGGCCGGCACATACCAGCCGTGCGCGCGGATCGTGTTGCCTGCGGCAAGCACCTTCTCGAGCTCGTAGCTGCCGGCGATATGGCCGAGCAGCAGCACGCCGGCCAGCAGGCACAGGCCGCCGATGGTGGTGACCGTGAACGCCATGCGCGCGCCGCGCCGCGCATCGTTGCGCTCCTGCCAGTAGCCGATCAGCAGGAACGAGGTAAAGCTCGTCAGCTCCCAGAACACCACGAGCTGGATCAGGTTGCCGGACAGGACCACGCCCAGCATCGCGCCCATGAACGCCATCACGCACGCATAGAAGCGGTGGGCCGGGTCGCGCCGCGACAGGTAGTAGCGCGCATACAGCAGCACCAGCATGCCGATGCCCAGCACCAGCACCGTAAACACCCACGCCAGGCCGTCCATGCGCAGGATGATCTCGAGCCCGAACGCGGGCAGCCACGAAAACCGCATCGTCGGCACCGCGCCGTCGGCAATGGCGCCGAACTGGCTGGCGGCCAGCACCAGTCCTATGAGGCTGGCGATGCCCGCCACGGCGGCGGGCCGGTCGCGCGAGCCGCCGGGCATGCACGCGGTCATGAGTGCCGCGGCAAACGGCAGCAGGAGCAGCAACAGGAGCATCGTCAGCTTCCCGCAGGACGACGCGCGCCCCGTCGCGCCAGCGCATCAGCCATCGTCACCGCCCTCGGGCGCGCGCACCAGCAGCGTATCGCACGGCAGTTGCTGCATCAGGTCTTCGCTCTTGCTGCCCATGAACACGCGGGCCACGGCGGACTGGCGGTACACGGCCAGCACGACGAGCCCGATCGCTTCCTCCACGACATGGCGCGTGATGGCTTCGGTGACGAGGCCATGGCCCGCCACGGCGCGGATGCGCTGGCGCTCGCCCGCCGCCAGCTTGCAGCTTTCCAGGAAATGTTCGCTTTTCTCCTGCACACCCGGCAGGCTGGCGACGGTGGCGTCGACGGGCCCGCCCGCGCCCTCTTCCACCACGTGGAACAGCGTCACCGCCCGATCGGGGAACAAGCGCAGGGCCGTGGCGAGCGCGCGGCGCGACGCATCGGAAAAATCGTTCGCCACGAGGATGCGCGCATAGCTGCCGCGGGTGCGCTGCCTCACCACGAGCAGCGGATGCGCCAGTTCCTGCGCCAGCCGCGCGGCGGTGGACCCCAGGATCAGTTGCTGGACGGGCGCGTGCGTGGACGCGCCGATGACGACGAGTGCATCGGTGAACGTGGCGGCGGCATCGAGGATGCCGTCCGTGACGTCGCCTTCCAGCACCTGCAGGGCCGGCGTGACGTCCGTGCCGGCGAATTCCTCCGCCAGTTCGGCGCGCGCGGCCGGCGCGAACGCATGGCCGGTGCTGCCGCCATCGAGCCAGGCCGAGACTTCTTCCGGCGTGCTGGGGCCCTGCTGGACCACGAGCACGGTGAGTTCGGCCCGCCATTCGATGGCCAGCTGCTTGGCGCGATCCAGCGGGCGGTCGCAACGCGCGGTCAGGTCCGTGGCGAGCAGCAGGCGCTGCGGCTGTGGGTTGTCAGTCAGGTCGTTCACGTCGGTCCCCGTCGCTCAACAGGTGGCAAGTGCCGATACTGTAACGGTTCCCGCTGATTGATGACCACGCGTTAGGCGGCGCTGCGGCATGCCCGCGCGTCCGCATGCGGACATCCACCGTCCAGTTCCGGCCAACTTGCCCCGTGCGACAAGCACTTTCCCCCTGCAAACACGCTGGCACGTGCCTTGCTGAGTATCAGCCGACCCGCCGGAACATGAACCGCCCGGCGGTCAGCGAAGCCCCGGCCCGCGCCGGTACCGGCGCGGGCGGACAACCTCCAGCCATGACAGGACCCACCATGTACAAACTATTCAGCGCACTGTTCCTCACCCTCGCCAGTGCCGCCTTCCTCGCCCCCGCCACTGCGGCCGACCAATGCCGGGTAGCCGGCGCGCCCTATGCCGGCGTCTACCGCCTCGCCGATGGCGGCGATCTGCATCTCCACCAGTGGCGGGACCGTTATTACGCCAGCTTCGGCCACGGCAAGCCGGTCGCGGTGGACGAAGTGACGCGCGGTCACTTCACGTCGCGCCGAGGCGAAGTGGTCGTGGATTTCTGCGCGGCCGGTCAACGCCCCGGCGACGACGTGCTGGTCACCCGGCACGCCGGGACGTCCATGCCGCACGTGGTCCAACAGGGTGGACGGGCTGCGGGTCGCCAGCCGTCGCCAGCGATCGCTGACGTCCGCTGACGGTCGCCGGGGCGGCAACGGCACCTCCATGGCCGGTGCCGTGACAATCCACGCATTTTCCTGGTTTGCATTTTGCTATGCTCTGTAGCCAGACCGGGGCGCGCCGCCCCCAACCACCAAGGAACCGTTATGTCGATGATTGGTCATTTTCTCGCCGTGCCCCAGGTCGAACTCGATGCGCTGCGCGCCGATCCGGAGCAGGTGCAGGAGGCGCTGTTCACCACGCATGAAGACGATGACGTGAACGTTGAAAAGGCCTGGCACGGCATCCACTTCCTGCTGACCGGCAAAGTGGTGCCCGGCGACGGACCGCTGGACCACGTGGTGTTCGGCCTCGCGCCCCTCGGCGAGGAAGACCTCGGCTATGGCCCGGCGATGGCCAGCGACGCGGCCGACGTGACCGACATCGCCGCTGCGCTGGAAGCCGTGACGGACGACGAACTGCGCGCCCGCTTCGATCCCGACGCGATGGACGAGATCTATCCGAACATCTGGGACGAAGGCGACGGAGCGCTCGATTACCTGATGGAGCACCTGCAGGAAGTGCGGGCGTTCTACCGCAATGCCGCCGCGCAGGGGCACGCCGTGATCACCTGGCTGGGCTAGGATGCGCATGAACACAATGCATCAGCCGCAGGCCGACCGCGGCCTCTGTGGGCAGCAGGCGGTACCGCCTTTGGCGCATTGGTACACCTGGCGATGCATTTTGGCCGGAGCACGGCAGTGAAGACCTACCACGGCAGCTGCCATTGCACGGCGGTGCGCTTCGAAGCGGACATCGACCTGGGCCAGGGCACGCTGCGCTGCAACTGCTCGATCTGCACGAAAGTGCGGTTCTGGCCGGCCATCGTGCAACCGGCGGCCTTCAGGCTGCTCGCGGGTGACGATGCGCTCACGACCTACCGGTTCAACACGAAGCGGGACCGGCACCTGTTCTGCCGGCACTGCGGCGTGCGCCCGTTCGTCATCGGCCGCTCGCCGCGCTGGGGCGACTTCTACGCCGTCAACGTGACGTGCCTGGACGACGCTACACCGGAAGAGCTGGCCAGTGCCCCGATCACGTACCTCGACGGCAGGAACGACAACTGGGAAACGCCGCCGCTGGACATCCACCATCTGTAAGGTCCATATCGGCAGCATGAAGAATCCCTCGCTCGTCATCCGGCTGGTGTACGCGGTATGCCTCGCGGGCGCGGCATGGAATCACGCCCGCATCCTGTTCGATCATGGTCTCTGGTGGAACTATGGTGGTGTCCACCCGTTCTACGCCACGTTCTGGACGTCGCTGACATTCTTCGATTCGCTGGCGGTGCTCCTGCTGCTGGCACGGCCACGGGCAGGCCTCGTGTTGACGGTACTGATCATCGTCACCGACGTGCTGGTCAATGCCACCGCCGGGCTGGCCTACCGCTTCGACATGCCGTCGTTCGCCGCGCAAGCCGGCTTCATGGTCTTCGTTCTGGCAACGGTGCGGCGCGCATGGAACACCTGCGAGCCGGCAGCGCATCGGGCACCTGGACAGCCGCGTTTTTAAGGTGGACCACCCGGCCTGCGTGGTCTAAGCTGTCCGCTCACCATCCCAACGGAGGAACACCATGGTTGCAAAGAACACCATCTGTCTCTGGTTCAACGGTACGGCGCTGGACGCCGCGCAGTTTTACGCGGCCACCTTCCCGGACAGCGCCGTGGGCGCCATCCACCGGGCACCGGCCGACTACCCCGCGGGCAAGGAAGGCGACGTGCTGACCGTCGAATTCACCGTGGCCGGCATCCCCTGCCTGGGCCTGAACGGCGGCCCGGGCATCACGCACAGCATCGCGTTTTCGTTCCAGATCGCGACCGACGACCAGGAAGAAACCGACCGCCTGTGGAATGCCGTCGTCGGCAACGGTGGCCAGGAAAGCGAGTGCGGCTGGTGCCAGGACAAATGGGGCCTGTCGTGGCAGATCACGCCACGCGCGCTGACCGCGGCTTTCACGGATCCTGACCGGGCAGCGGCGCAGCGCGCCTTCCAGGCGATGATGGGGATGAAGAAGATCGACATCGCCACGATCGAGGCGGCGCGGCGCGGCTGACGCCCGCCGGCCCGGCAGCGCGTCACACGCTCCTTGCCGATTTCTTCAGCCATGCAAACGCCGCATCGATCAGCGCCAGCTGCCTGTCCGCCGCCTGGATCGCTTCGGGGCTGGCGTGCCGGCGGATGTAGCTGGCCAGGCCCTGCGCCACCGCGTCGGCCTGCAGCTTGAGGATATCGGCATCGACGACCGTCTTCACGAATTCGAAGCAGCATGGTCCATCCATGAACTCGGCATCGTCGAAGTGGCATTGATGGGCCGCCTCGATCAGCAGCTGGTCCATGTTCTCGGGGCCGAGGCCCATGCCGACGTCTACCCCGGCCAGCACGCCAAGCGCCGCGATCGCCCTGCACATCTGGTGCTCCGCTTCGCCCGCGTCGCGCAGTTTGCGCTTGAAGTTCAAGCGGGTCTTGGGAATGCGCTTCAACCTGAACATCGGCTTGGGCCTGATCCTGAATCCGTGCACGGATCCGGGCCTGGCCTTGCGTGGGGTGGCAGGAAAGTCCTTGGTTGGCAGGTCGTTGATGCTGTCCACGGTTCATCCTTTCATGGTAATTTCAAAGATGCATGACTTCCTTTGAGCAGCTCTGCCGTGAAAAGTTCCGTGCTGCACAGCCGGGCCTGGCCGGCCTCACTCCACCGCCACATCCCACAGCTTCGCCAGTCGCGACGACCCCTGCGGCCCGTCGACCGTCAGCACGACCAGGTACTTGCCGGCCTCCTTGTAGCGGTGCACCGGATGCTGTTCGCCCGACGTGGCGCCGTCGCCGAAATCCCAGCGCCACCGGGTGACTGGCCCCACGCTCTCGTCCCGGAAGGTGACGCTGCGGCGCGCCATGTCCGTGACCATGAACGACCAGCGCGCCTCGAACGGTTTACGGTGTTTCGCGTCGAGCGGCATCAGCGTGAACACCGTACCCAGGCTCGAGTTGCCATACATCTTGCGATGCGCCGACAGGTTCCAGAACGCCTTCTGCCTGCTCTCATCGGCGCCGTCATAGTCGATCACGGCCCAGGTCAGCCCGATCCGCTTACCTTCGGTTAGTTGCGTTTCCACGGCGCGCGCCTGTTCGGCGCCCGCGTAATCGAACGGCGTGATCCAGAATTCGGCCGTCAGCCTGCCCGGCTGGCCCGGCTTGAAGTCGTACGCATACGCGATGTTCGAATACGGCAGCTTCTTCAGCCAGGCCTGCGGCCCCCACAGCAGCGCCCAGTCCTTGCCGTCCGCCGGGGTGAAGATGTGGTAGTTCTGCGCATGCACGCCGTGATAGGCGAAATAGCGCTGCGCCCACGGCAGCGCCGGGTTCGGGTGCAGCGTGTCCACCAGCGGCCCGCCGGACAGATCGCCATCGACCACGATCTCGAACGTGTCGTTGTGCAGGCCGGGATCGGCGAAATCCCAGTGGTCGTCCCACGCCTCGTACAGGAAATACAGCCGGTTCAGGCCCGCCACCCAGGCCACGCGCACCTTGACGTCGAGGCTTTTCGGATCGACCTTGCGGCCCTTGCCGGAATCGTCGCGCAACTGGTCGGTGCCGACGACGTAGGCGTCCGGAAAATCGCGCCAGTCGTCGGCCTTGCCATCGATGACGGGGATCCTGTTGGAGGGGAACTGGTGGACCTTGTAGCCGCGGTCGTCCTGGGCGAAGGCGGCGGCGCAGGCCATGGCGGCAAGCACGCCGAGGGCGGTTTTCGTGGTAGGCAGCGTCATCGTGTGGTGGGAAAAGGGTTCGGCGAGGCTGCTGGCACTGTACCAGTTCGCCGAGGGAGAAATGCGTAACGGCCGATCAAACATTTGAGAATCGTCCGGATCACAGGATGCCCCCGCATCATTACAATGGTCTTCCCATTCCTGCTTCCACCGTCAATGATCACTTCGCTCAATCACATCACGCTGGCCGTCGCCGATCTCGACACGTCGTTTGCGTTCTATGTGGAGACGCTGGGCTTCCGGCCTCGCGCGAAATGGGCCCGGGGCGCCTATCTCTCCGTCGAGGGCCTGTGGTTGTGCCTCACGCTCGACCGGCACTGCCGCCAGGGGCCGCTGCCCGAATACACGCACATCGCCTTCACCGTCGAAGCCGCGCAGTTCGCCGCCCATGCCGCCGCACTGGCGGCGCGCGGCGTCACGCCATGGCAGCGCAACAGCAGCGAGGGCGATTCGCTGTATTTCCTCGACCCGGACGGGCACAAGCTGGAAATCCACGTCGGCAGCCTGGAATCGCGGCTGGCGTCGCTGCGGCGCGAGCCTTATGAGGGGTTGACGCTGTTCGAATGATGATGCCGGCGACTCATCGGCAACGGTTTTCGTACGCGACGTGCCCTCTCCACTGCCGGGCCACGCGCGGTCGATTCCTGTTCCGGTAGCCCTGCGGGCCACAAGCCTTCCGGATAGCCCGTTCGCTGGTTCCCGCACGCCATGTCATATGCCTGTCATGTGCGCGGTCTACGCTCGATCATGCCTTGCGGCGTGACGCGTTCCTGGCGCGCCAGCGAACCGCATTCGCGCTGGGGCATGTCGCTCCAGGAAGGGGACGATCATGGGATGGTATCTGGTGATGCTGGCGGTCCTGCTGGTGGGCGGGGTCCTGATGGTGCGCGATGGCCTTTACCTGATGCGCCAGCTGACGCTGGCGGATGAACTGGTCCACCTGGGGATGCAAGCGGAAGACGCATGTCGCCTGGCAGGCTGCAGCTTCTGGGACCAGCCGTGGTACCGGCGCATGGCAGGTTCCTACCCATCGGATCGATTGCCCGACGAATTCCGCATCTTGCGGCGGTAGCGGTCGCGAACCACGACCATCCGCCATCCCCCCAAAAAAGGCCAGCCGCGCTGACGCTCCGCCTCACGTCACCGCGCCTCCAGCGCGAACGCCGCCGCCTGGAAATCCCCCTCCATCGCCACGCTCAGCCCATGGCCCATCCAGTAGGCGCCGCTGGCCCGTTCCGGCGTCCGCGGCGCGGCCTTGCCGGCGATCGCCCGCAGCGCATACACCTTCTTCGCATCGAGCCCGCGCAGCTGGATGCGCGGCTGGCGCTCGCGCAGGCCGCTCGAATGCAGGAAGGCGAAGAGCACCGCCTGGCTGCCATCCTGCGCCACCGACAGCGTGGCCGAGCGGCGCGAGCCGCCCTGCGGCGACACGAGGCGGTACAGGTTCCCGTTCAAGACCGTCGCCCGGATGGTTTTATAGTCCGCAACGAGCCGCTTCGCCGTGGCGAAATCGTCGTCCTTCCAGTGATTCAGGTTGGCGCCGATGCCCAGCCCGCCCTGCATGGCGGACAGGAAGCGGTATTCCAGCGACGTGACGCGCTTGTTGACGAAGTTCGGCGCATCGGTCACCCAGGCCATCATGATCGCCGGCGTGTAGGCGCGCGTGAAGCCGTCCTGGATCAGCAGGCGGTCGAACGGGTCGGTGTTATCGGACGTCCACACCTGCTCGGTCAGCGCCATGATGCCGAGATCGACGCGGCCGCCGCCGCTGGCGCACGATTCGATTTCCACCTTCGGATGGCGCCGGCGCAGTTCGGCCAGCAGCTTGTAGAGATTGTTCACGTAGGCCACGTACAGGCGCTGCTGCCCGGGCGCCGCCACGTCCGGCCAGCCCGGTTCCGACCAGGCGCGATTGTGGTCCCACTTGAGGAAGCCGATCCTGTGGTCGGTGAGCAGTCGGTCGAGCATCTTCAGCAGGTAGTCGTAGACATCCTTGCGCGCCAGGTTCAGCACCAGCTGGGTGCGCGCTTCCGAGCGCGGCCTGCCCGGGAAGTGGATCACCCAGTCCGGGTGGGCGCGATAAAGGTCGCTGTCCGGGTTGACCATTTCCGGTTCCACCCATAGCCCGAACTCCATACCCAGGTCGTTGACGCGCCTGATGAGCGGGGCCAGGCCGTTCGGGAACTTCTTGCGGTTGACGACCCAGTCGCCCAGGCCGGCCTTGTCGCTGCTGCGCGCGCCGAACCAGCCATCGTCCATCACGAAGCGCTCGACACCGATGCTGGCGGCCTTTTCCGCCAGCGCGATCTGGCCCGGCTCGTCGACGGCGAACAGCGTGGCTTCCCACGAGTTGTAGAGCACGGGCCGCACGCGCGGTGCCGGCGCGCCGGGCAGGATCTTTTCGCGCTGGTAGCGGTGGAACAGGCGCGAGGCGCCACCGAAGCCCTCCTCCGAATAGCCGGCATGGAACACTGGCGACGCCAGGCTTTCGCCCGCATTCAGGCGGTAGGCGAAATCAAAGGGGTTGTAGCCCGCCGTGGTGCGCAGGCCGCCCAGCGAATCCATGTCGACGTGGATGCGCCACGAGCCGCTCCAGCCCAGCGCGCCGAACCACACGGGGCCGGCCTCCTCTTCCGTCGCGCCGCGGCTGATCGCCAGCCACGGGTTGGCCTGGTGCGACGTCACGCCCTTGCGGCTTTCGATCACGATGGAGCCCGGCACGATGGGGCGCGTCTGCAGCGCGAACTCGCCCGCCCAGCGCCCGGTGAGATAGGACATGCGGTAATCGTCGCTGTATGGCAGGGTGAGGCTCGCGGCGGCCAGCTGGTCCACCTGGAGCCAGCTGGCGGTGCGGTTTTCCACGACCGCCGAGCGGGCCAGGATGCCGGTCGCCGCGTCCATCGCATAAGTCAGCGTGACGTGCACCGCGCGGCTCACGTCCTTCAGGCGGATGACGATCTTTTCGTCGTCGGCCTGGTGGCTGACGTGGCGCAGCACGAGATCGCGCACGCCGTCGGGGAACGTCACCTTCAGCGCGGGCTCCACAGTCAGCCCGCCGCCAAAGCCGGGAAATTCGAACGGCGTGAGGTTGACCGGCATCTCGTTCGACGAATTTTCAGGCACCTGCACCGGGGCCGGCAACCTGTCGCCAGGCGCCAGCGCGCTGCCCCAGTACAGCGACTGCAACTGCCCTTCCCCATTGACACCGAACGCATACGTGACGCCACCGCCATCGAGCCGGAAGACTTTATTGGCGTCATCCACCACCGGCCTCGCCCTGGCGGCGCCACCGAGGGCGATACCGGCGAGGCCGCCGAGAAGTTGCATGCAAAGGGTGCGGCGGCGCTGGTCGAAGTCGGTCATCGGTGATTTGCCTCGTTATCGTTGAGAGAACTGTTGTAAATACCTTGGGGACTGTCCCTAATGCCGTTCAGTTATGCGCCGTGAACTTTTGAGTTAGCGTTTGGGTGCTTGGTGTCGGACATTTTTCCGGGCGTCTCATCCGGAAAAGTGTCGGACACCGGTTTTTTGCTCAGGAAATCGGCGACATCATGCGAAAACCGGTGTCAGACACCGATACGCTGGCGCCGCGGGCTTCATCGAGTTACCTTCGCTGAACGGCATTAGGAACTTCCCCGGTGTTGTTTTGATACCAGCTCAGCCTCTGGAGCGTGCCATTGGCCGGGCCTTCTGCTCCCGCGCGCGGATGCCCTGCAGCAGCGTGCTGCGCGAGGAATTCAGGTGGATGCGCATGGCTTCGCGGGCGCCGGAAAAGTCGCGTCGGGCCAGCGCCGTCATCACGTCCAGGTGTTCGTGCACCGCGTACTGGTTGCGGGTCTGTTCCTCGTCCTTGTCCCACTGGTAGTGGTAATGGAACACCAGCGACACCACGTCATACAGGCTTTTCGCGAAGCGGTTGTGCAGCAGCCCGATGAGGAAGGTGTGGAAGTCGCGGTCGAGGGCGGGGAAATCCTTGTGCCGGGCCGGCATCACGGAACCCAGCTGCTCGTGGCGCGCGATCAGCTCGTTCAGTTGCGCGAAGGCCGGGTCGTCCGGCGGCAGCTGGGCGAACTGGTCGAGCGCGGCGAATTCGAACATCTGCCGCACGTCGGCCAGCTCCATCGCGAACGAGCGGTCAAATGCGCACAGCCGCCAGCCGCCGCGCGGCTTCTTTTCGATGAGGCCGGAACGGGAAAACTCGATAAGGAACTCACGCACGCTGATCGTGCCCGTGCCCGAGGCACGCGCCAGTTCCGCTTCCGAGAATTCCGCGCCGGGCGGCATGTCGCGCTGGTAGATGCGCTCCATCAGCACCTCACGGATGCGGTCCGACCCCGGTTGCAGTTCCGCGATATCGAAGTAATCGTTGCGCCGCGGCTTGCGCAGCAGGCGGCGCTCCTTCATGTCCCCGATCAGGCCCTGCGCATGCAGGTGCGCGAGCACGCTGCGCACCGCGGTGCGGCTGCCCTCGACCAGTTCGGCCATGTGCTGCTCGGTCGGCAGCGGTTCGCCGACCGCCACATGGTGGTCAAGGTGGTCCAGCAGCAGGTTCGTGCTGCGCTTGAAGACGAGGGGTGGTCGGGCCATGGCGTCTCTTATATGGTATTGAATAAATTATATCCCGGCTTTATTGCAGCGACAGCAAAACCGGGGACGGACCCCTGTTTAGCGGAAAGTTTTCCGTTCACGCGGAGCTGCGACAAGACACTTCTCCGGATTTCCTTGAAACAGGGGTACGTCCCCAGTTTTTCCTAGAAACAGGGGTACGTCCCCAGTTTTGCGGTGATGAAATGGTCACGTTATTGAGCAAGTGAACCAGCGGCGCGCAGACGAATAAAAGATCGCTACACTGAAGTCCGTTATTTATTTAGAACCAGGACGACCACGATGCGACTTTCCATCCTTGCCACCTCCCTGCTGTTCGCCGCGCACGCCGGCGCGGCCGACTTCAACGTGCGCGACTACGGCGGCAAGGGCGATGGCGTGACGATGAACACGGCCGCCATCCAGAAGACCATCGACGCGGCGGCGAAGGATGCCGGCACCGTGGTCTTCCCGGCCGGGACGTATCTCACGGGCTCGATCTTCGTGAAGACCGGCGTCACGCTCAAGATCGACAAGGGCGTGACCCTGCTCGGCTCGCGCAACATCGACGACTACCCGATGATGCCCACCCGGATCGCCGGCATCGAAATGACGTGGCCGGCGGCCCTCGTCAACGTCTACCAGCAGAAGAAAGCGGCCATCACCGGCGAAGGCACGATCGATGGCGACGGCAAGCCGTTCTGGGATTACTACTGGGCGCTGCGCAAGGACTACCAGCCGCGCGGCCTGCGCTGGGCATCCGACTACGATGCGAAGCGCCCGCGCCTCGTGCAGGTGTTCGATTCGTCCGATGTGAAGGTGGGTGGCGGCCTGCTGATGCGCCGCGCCGGCTTCTGGACGGTGCACGTGTGCTATTCGTCCGACATCACGGTGGATGGCGTCACGATCCGCAACAACGAGGATGGCAAGGGACCGTCGACGGACGGCATCGACATCGACTCGTCGCGCAAGGTGCTGGTGGCCAACGCCGACATTTCCGTCAACGACGACGCGGTGGTGCTGAAGGCCGGCCGCGATGCGGATGGCCTGCGCGTGAACCGCCCGACCGAGGACGTGGTGATCCGCGACGTGATCGTGCGCGCCTCAAAGGGCGGCATCACGTTCGGCAGCGAAACGTCGGGCGGTTTCCGCAACATCGAGGCCTACAACATGACGTTCGACGAGAACACGCCCGTCGGCATCCTGTTCAAGTCGGCCCACACGCGCGGCGGCTTCGGCGAGAACCTGCGCCTGCACGACATCACGATGAAGGGCACGCCCATCGTCCTGCGCATCAACATGAACTGGAATCCGAACTACAGCTACGCCGCCATCCCGCCCGGCGAGAAGAACGTGCCGCCGCACTGGAAGGTGATGGCCACGCCGGTGCCGAAGGACAAGGGCCTTGCCCGCTTCAGCGACGTGAAGATCTGGAACATCAAGGCGACCGGCGCGAAGAGCGCGTTCGAAGTGGCCGGCATCGCCGAGGCGCCGCTGCAACGCTTCACGTTCGACGGCATCGACATCGAGGCGAAGAGCGGCGGCTATCTCCGCGAGGCGCGGGACTGGCGCTTCACCAACACGAAGCTGGCCATCCCGGCCGAAGCGCCCGTGGAAGTGGGCACGGCCAGCAAGGTGGACGGCCTGCCAACCGGCACATTCGTCATCCGCGATGCTCCCCCACCGGTGAAGAAGGAAGGATGATGAAGCGACATTGCCTCCCCTGCCTGGCCCTGCTGGCCGCCGTCGCGGGCGCCCACGCGGCACCGATCGACCGCCAGGCCGTCGTCAAGCGCCACAACCCGCACATGACCGGCATCGACCCCATGTCGCCGCTCAGCGTGGGCAACGGGCGCTTCGCCTTCACGGCCGACGTGACCGGCCTGCAGACGCTGCCCGACCATTACCACGAAAAAGGCACGCCGACCGAAACGGGCGCACGCTGGTCGTGGCACGAGCACGCGAACCCGAACGGCTACAAGCTGTCGGACGTGAACCGCGAGTACACGGCCTGGGGCCGCACCGTGGGCTATCCGATGAACACGAAGATCCCCGCCGGCCAGTGGCTGCGCGAGAATCCGCACATCCACCCGCTGCCGCAGATCGGTTTCGTCATGACGGGTACCGATGCGCGGGCCATCACCCCGGCCGACGTCGCGAACGTCGACCAGCGGCTCGACATGTGGAAGGGCCAGCT
Organism: Pseudoduganella lutea; assembly: GCF_004209755.1. Taxonomy (NCBI): domain Bacteria; kingdom Pseudomonadati; phylum Pseudomonadota; class Betaproteobacteria; order Burkholderiales; family Oxalobacteraceae; genus Pseudoduganella; species Pseudoduganella lutea. Next base: position 834,025 of record NZ_CP035913.1, read on the forward strand.
GGACAGCCGCGTGCGATTGCTGGGGCAAGCGGTCAGCGTCACCAGCGCAGTCAGCCCGGACAGCGACACCCTGGCATTGCGCATCCGCTCGCCGCTGTTGGCAAACAAGCGCGTGGCCGTGCGCATCGCCCTGCCCTACGGCTACCGGCCCGGTGCCCACCACAATCCCCCGCTCGACTGGTCGCACCCGGAAGGCCACCAGTCGACAGTGCTCGAGAAGACAAGCCGCAAGCTCGTGGTGGAGCACAGGCGCGATACCGCCCGCTATGCGATGACGGTCGCCAGCGCCGCACCGTTGACGATCAGCCAGCCGGGCCCGCACGTGTTCGAGATCACCCCGCGATCCGGCGAAACGCTGGAACTGACAGTGTCGTTCGCGAAAGACGGCACCGCGCCGTCGCCCGATGCCGCCACCGTGTTCGCCACCAGCAGCGCGCACTGGGACCGCTTCTGGCGCAGCGGCGCCGCCATCGACCTGGCAGGCAGCACCGATCCGCGCGCGGCCGAACTGGAACGCCGCGTGGTGCTGTCGCAATACCTGACTGCCATCCAGCTGGGCGACGAGATGCCGGCCTCTGAGAGCGGGCTGACGACATCGACCTGGTACGGCAAGCACCACACGGAAATGGTGTGGTGGCACACGGCCCACTTCGCGCTGTGGGGCCGCCCCGACTTCACGGCGCGCACGCTCACGTGGTTCCAGCGCACGTTGCCGGTGGCCCGCAACGTGGCCGCCGAACGCGGCCTGAAAGGCGCGCGTTGGATGAAGATGACGGGCCCCGGCGGCCGCGAAAGCCCGGGCGGCAACCCGCTGATCATCTGGAACCAGCCGCACCCGATCCACCTGGCCGAACTGCTGTACCGCGCCAATCCCACGAAGGAAACGCTGGAACGCTACCGCGAGCTGGTGTTCGACACGGCGGACTGCATGGCCTCGATGCTGAACTGGGATGAGAAGAACAAACGCTACGTGCTCGGCCCACCGCTGTGGATTGCCCAGGAAATCTACGACCAGGCCACCAGCATGAACCCGACCTATGAGCTGAGCTACTGGGCGCGCGGGCTGGAGATCGCCCAGCAGTGGCGCGAACGGCTCGGCATGCCGCGCGATGCCGGCTGGGAGCAGCGGCGCACGAACCTGTCGAAGCTGCCGCAAAAGGATGGCAAGTACGTGGCGATTGAATCGAACCCGGACACCTGGGACAACGTGGACAGCCGCCACGACCACCCGTCGTTCCTGATGGCGCTGGGCCAGTTGCCGGGCGATGGCGTGGACCGCCAGGTCATGCGCAACACGCTCGACGCCGTGCTGGCGACATGGGACTGGCAAACCAAGATCTGGGGCTGGGATTACCCGATGATTGCCATGACGGCCGCCCGGCTGGACGCGCCCGAGCTGGCCGTCGGCGTGCTGCTGAAATCGGATGGCCCGAACAACGGTTATACAAAGGCCGGCCACAACCCGAACAAACGGCTGCCCGTCTACCTGCCCGGCAATGGCTCGCTGCTGGCCGCCGTGGCGCTGATGGCGGGCGGCTGGGATGGCAACACGCGGGCCACGCCGGGATTCCCCACGGATGGCACCTGGGTCGTGCGCGCCGAGGGTTTTGCAAGACTGCCTTGAAATGACGAGCAACGACAGATGACCAATCCAGACAACATCCAGCAATACAGCCCGCAACATAGCCTGCAACACAGCCCGCAGCGCCGCCGCCTGCTGCGCGCCACGTCCGCGCTGCTGGCCACGGGCGCCCTCCCGCTGGCGGCGGCGATTCCCGTCAAGCCCCAGTTCTCGGCGGACCCATGGCAACGCGCGCAGCAGATTGCCGACCGCTGCTCGCGCCCCCTGGCGTTCCGCACCGAAGACTTTTTGATCACCGCGTTCGGCGCGGCAAGCTGCGCGCTGGTGCCGGCGAAACTCGTGTGGCGCACCGAAATCACGGACGTCAAGACGCCCGCCCCGGGCTCCCCCGACTGCTATCCCGCCATCGCCGCCGCCATTGCCGCGGCCAGCCGCGCGGGCGGTGGCCGCGTGCTGATCCCGGCCGGCAGCTGGTATTGCAAGGGCCCGATCGTGCTGCGCTCGAATGTCCACGTGCACCTGGCGGCCAACGCTCAGATCTACTTCAGCGCTGACCCGGCCGACTACGCGAAATACGGCGACATCGACTGCGGCAAGGCGGGCAAGCTGGTGCGGTCGCGCTGGCAGGGCAATGACCTGCTGAACTACTGCCCGCTGGTCTACGCGTACAGGCAGACGAACATCGCGCTGACCGGCGAGGATGGCACCAGCGTGCTCAATGGCCAGGCCGGCGTGCACGTCGACGCGGGCGACGGCCCGTGGTGGGACTGGATCGACCGCAAGGAAGGCAAGGTCAATGCCGGCAGCGTCAATCCGCTGAACCTGCCGCTGGAGACCGTGGCGCCGGGCCTGACGGCCGGACAGCGTGCGCTGATCCAGGGCACGCACCCGCGCTGGAATGGCGATACCCGCTACCTGCCGGCCCTGTCCGAAGCGGCCGTGCCAGTGCCGCAACGCGTGTTCGGCATCGGCCATTACCTGCGCCCCTGCATGATCGAGCTGATCGGCTGCAGCGACGTGCTGCTGGAGGGTTACCACGTGGTGGCCTCGCCCTTCTGGCTGCACCATCCCGTGGACTGCCGCAACGTGCGCTTCGCCAGGGTCAACATGGAAAGCACGGGGCCGAACAACGACGGCTTCGATCCGGAATCCTGCGATACCGTACTGGTCGAACACTGCACGTTCAACACGGGCGACGACTGCATCGCGATCAAGTCGGGCAAGAACCTCGACACGCACCTCGGGCCCACGCGCAACGTGGTGATCCAGGATTGCGTGATGAACAGCGGCCATGGCGGCGTGACCCTGGGCAGCGAGATGGCGGCCGGCATCGAGCACGTGTACGCCCAGCGCATCGAGTTCCGCAACGCCTACTGGGCCACCGACCCGCTGCGCAGCGCCATCCGCCTGAAGACGAACATGAACCGCGGCGGCTTCCTGCGCCACCTGTACGTGCGCGACGTAACCGTGCCGAACGGCGTGGATGCCCGCGCCCGCAAGGCCGCCCCGCCCGATGCGACCAACGCCTTCAAGGGGCTGGCGACCGGCAGCGGCGCCATCGTGACGATCGACTGCAACTACGCGGCCGGCGACGACGGCGTGCGCACCCGGCCGCCGCAGGTGTCGGACATCCACATCTCGAGGCTGCGCGCTGGGAACGCGAAGATGGCGGACGGCGCGTTCTCGTGCTGGCAGGCCGTGCTGATCCTCGGCCCAGTGGCGTCGAGCTTCAATGGGCCGGCCGGCACGGCCATCGTGCCGGTCACGAACGTGACGATCACCGATTGCGATTTCGGCACGCCGCGCAACGGCAAGGAGCCCGTCTACCTGCACAATGCGCAAAACGTGGCGCTCACGAACGTAACGATCGGCGGGCAAGTCGTCAACCGGAAGCTGTCGGGATGAGAGTGCGACAGGCATGGATGCTGGCGGCGCTGATGCTGTCGGCCAGCGCCGCCGCGGTGGGCACGACTGCGCCCCTGCCGCCGATCCGCGTGATCCTCGTGGGCGATTCCACCGTTGCCCCCGGCAATGGCTACGGCGACGGGTTGTGCGCCCACTTCCGGCCCGAAGTCACGTGCGTGAACCTTGGCGCGAACGGGCGCAGCTCGAAGAGCTTCCGCGCGGAAGGCCGCTGGAACAAGGTGCTGGACCTCTTGCAGGATGGTGGACATTTCGGCGCGCAGTATGTGCTGGTGCAGTTCGGCCACAACGACCAGCCGGGCAAGCGGCATGCGACGGATCTCGTCACCGAGTTCCCGGCCAATATGGCGCGCTATGCCGCCGACGTGCGTGCGCTGGGCGGCGTGCCGGTACTCGTCACGCCGCTCACGCGGCGCACGTTCAAGGGCGCCTGGCTGCGCGACACGCTGGCGCCCTGGGGTGCCGCGACGAAGCGGGCTGCCGCCCGCGAGAACGTTGCCGTGCTGGACCTGAATACGGCAAGCGCCGCGGCCGTGCAGGCCATGGGCCCGGCCGAGGCGGACACGCTGGCGGAAGCGCCGCCACCGCCGCCCTCCCCCGATGGCGCGAAGGTGAAGAGCAAGTTCGACTGGACGCACCTGGGGCCGAAGGGCGCGGCGCTGTTCGGCGCCATGGTGGGCAGGCAGCTGGCGCGGGAGGTGCCGGCGATCGCTCCCTACCTGAAGTAAAAAACCTCACGCTCGGGCGGCAATCCATCGCTGCGCCCCCCGGTGAGGCAGCGCCAATCACTGTCCCATGCGCGCGACCGGCACCACCGGTTCCAGTACCGTCGCGGGCGCGTCCTCGCCGAACGCCTTGCCGCGATCGAGGACGGCCCTGGCCTGGTCCATGTCGATGGCTTTTTCCCAGCGCGCCACCACGACCGTGGCCACGCCGTTGCCGACCAGGTTCGTGACCGCGCGGGCCTCGTTCAGGAACCGGTCCACGCCCAGCAGCAGCACGAGCCCTTCGACGGGAATCTTGTGCATCGACGCCAGCGTGGCGGCCAGTGCCACGAAGCCGGCACCGGCGACGCCCGCGGAGCCCTTCGAGGTGAACAGCAGCACGCCCAGCAGCACCAGCTGGTCCCACAAGGTCAGGTCGATGTTCATGGCCTGGGCGATGAAGATCGAGGCCATCGTCAGGTAGATCGCCGTGCCGTCGGCATTGAACGCATAGCCGGTGGGCAGCACCAGGCCGACGACCGGCTTGGGAATGCCCAGCTTTTCCAGCTTGACGAGCATTTGCGGCAGCACCGCTTCCGTCGACGCCGTGCCGAGCGTGACCAGCATCTCGTCGCGGATATAGCGCATGAACTTGAACAGCGACAGGCCGCATGCGCGCATGACGAGGCCCAGTACCAGCACGATGAACACGGCCGAGGTCAGGTACAGGCAGAGGATCAGCTGGCCGAACGAGGCCAGCGTGCCAATGCCGTATTTCCCGACGGTGAAGGCCATGCCGCCGAAGGCCCCCAGCGGCGCCACGTACATGGCGATGCGCACGACGCCGAACATCCCTTGCAGGAACTGGTCGAGCATGTCGACGAACGGTTCGACCGCCTTGCCGGCGCGGGCCAGCGCGATGGCGAACAGCAGCGAGAAGAAGATGATCGGCAGCATTTCACCGGCGGCGAAGGCGCCCACGACGCTGTGCGGCACCATGTTCAGGATGAAGTCGAATGCGCCGCCCTGCTGTTCCGCCCTCTTCGCATACGTCTCGACCGATGAACCGTCGATGTGCGCGGGGTCGATGTTCATTCCGGCGCCGGGCTGGAAGACGTTGACGACGACGAGCCCGATCACGAGGGCGAACGTGGAAGCGATCTCGAAGTACAGCACGGCCTTGAGCCCGACGCGCCCCGCCTCGTGGACATTGTTCATGCGCGCGATGCCGACCACGATGGAGGCGAAGATGATCGGCGCCAGCAGCATCTTGATCAGCTTGATGAAGAGGTCGCCGAGGGGTTTGAGCTGGCTGCCCAGGTCCGGCATGAAATGGCCGAGGGCGATGCCGACGACGATGGCGACCAGGACCTGGACATAGAGTTTGGAAAGGGATTTGACGAAGAAGGTGGATCGCATGGCTGTCTCCTGTTGCGATTTTTTCGTACGGCGTTCCGGACTGCGGATGGGCAGGCGCGGCCGTGGCAACGCCGCCTGCGGCGGCTGCCATGGTGGCTGCCCTGTCGACTGGATTGCTTGCGCGGCACGCCTCTTCTATGGAGACGTTGCCGGCATGGCCGGGCGCGGAGCCCGGGTCGGGCTAGGCCGACAGCTTCTGCATTTCGGCGTAGAGGTCCGCCTTGCCTTCGAAGCCGATGCCCGGCAGGTCGGGCATCGTGATGTAGCCATTGTCGACGGCCACGCCGTCGGGGAAGCCGCCGAACGGCTGGAACAGGTCGGGGTAGGATTCGTTACCGCCCAGGCCCAGGCCCGCCGCGATATTGAGCGACATCTGGTGGCCGCCATGCGGGATGCAGCGGCTCGGCGACCAGCCGTGCTCGCGCAGCATGTCCAGCGTGCGCAGGTATTCGACCAGGCCGTAAGACAGGGCGCAGTCGAACTGCAGCCAGTCGCGGTCGGCGCGCATGCCGCCATAGCGGATCAGGTTGCGCGCATCCTGCATGGAGAACAGGTCTTCGCCGGTGGCCATCGGGTTCTTGTAGTAATTGCGCAGCGTGGCCTGCAGCTCGAAGTCCAGCGGGTCGCCCGGCTCTTCGTACCAGAACAGGTCGTACTGCGACAGCGCCTTCGCATAGGTGATGGCGGTATCGAGGTCGAAGCGGCCGTTGGCATCGACCGCCAGCTTTTGGCCATCGCCCAGCACGGAAAGGATCGAATCGATGCGGCGCAGGTCTTCGTCCAGCGAGGCGCCGCCGATCTTTTTCTTGACCACCGTGTAGCCGCGGTCGATGTAGCTGCGCATCTCGTCCTTCAGCTTCTGGTGATCCTGGCCCGGATAGTAGTAGCCGCCGGCGGCGTACACGAAGATCTTGCGATCCGGCTTGCCGTTGCCGTAGCGGTCCGCCAGCAGCTGGAACAGCGGCTTGCCTTCGATCTTGGCCACCGCATCCCACACCGCCATGTCGATCGTGCCGATCGCCACGGAGCGCTCGCCGTGGCCACCCGGCTTCTCGTTGGTGAACATGCAGTTCCAGATCTTGTGCGGATCGAGGTTGGTGCCGGCATCGTCGACCAGCGAGGCGGGATCGGCTTCCATGATGCGCGGGATGAAGCGCTCGCGCATCAGCTTGCCCTGGCCATAGCGGCCATTCGAATTGAAGCCGTAGCCGATGACCGGCTTGCCGTCGCGGATCACGTCGGTGATCACGGCGACGAGGCTCAGCGTCATCTTGCTGAAGTCGATGTAGGCATTGCGGATCGGCGAGCTGATCGGCAGGGTTTGTTCACGGATTTCTACGATTCTCATGCGGGTCTCCTGGAAGCGTGTTGTGTGTTGCGACAGGTATCGGGAACTCACAGGTTAATCGTGAAAAGGCGGTCTATAATTTCCAGGAATTGACTTCAAAAGTGAAAACAAGTGAAGAATGACGCCACATCGGACATGCAGCTGTTCGTGCTGATCGCCCGGCTGGGCAGCCTTGCGGCGGCGGCCCGGGCCGTGGACCTGACGCCGCCGGCCGCGACCAAGCGGCTGGCGACCCTGGAATCGCGCCTCGGCGTGCGTCTGCTGAACCGCACGACCCGGAGCCTCAGCCTGACGAGCGAGGGCGAGACTTACCTTCAACACGCCACGCGGATCCTGGCCGACGTGCGGGAGATGGAAGATGCCGTCTCGCAGGGGCGCGCGGTGCCGCGCGGCCTGCTGCGCGTGAATGCCACGCTGAACTTCGGCCGCACGTCGATCGCACCGCTGGTGTCCGCGTTCGCGAAACGCTATCCGGAAGTCGAGGTGCTCGTCGAGGTGACCGACCGGCCCGTCGACCTGGTGGACACCGGGTTCGATCTCGCCGTGCGCTTCGGCGAATTGCCCGACAAGCGCCTCAACGCCCGCCGCATCATGTCGAACCGGCGCTTCCTGTGCGCATCGCCGGCCTACCTGGAAAGCCACGGCACGCCGCGCACGCTGGCGGACCTGGCGGGCCACCGCTGCATCATTCACCGCCAGAACGACGACGCCTACGGAATCTGGCGCTTCCTGCACCATGAACACAGCGAAGTGGTGAAGGTACACGGCATGTTGTCGAGCAATGACGGCGACATCGTGCTGGGCTGGGCGCTGGACGGGCACGGCATCCTGATCCGCTCGGAATGGGACCTGGCGAAGTATCTCGACAGCGGCCGGCTGCGCATCGTGCTGCCGGACTTCGAGCTGCCGTCGGCGGACCTGTATGTGTACTATCCCGAACGCCGCAACCTGCCGGTGCGCGCGCGGGCGTTCATCGACTTCCTCGCGGACCATTTCAAGGCGGCGGTCGACGGTCGGGGCAGCGTGCGGGAGCACATCCCGTCGAAAGTCCGTTCCCGCAAGGCACGACCGTGAAGCCGCGCCGCCATGTATTGCGGCCGGGCCATCGGCGGTCCGTCAGCCCCGCTCGCCGATCCGCGCCAGGATCGCAAACAGGTCGTCGATATCGACCGGCTTGACGAGGTGGTGGTCGAAGCCCGCGGCCTTCGTCTGCGCGCGGTCGCTTTCCTGGCCGTAGCCCGTGACGGCAATGAGGGTCGCGCCGGCCGTTGCGGGCTGGGCGCGCAGGCGCTGGGCGAGCTCGTTGCCGTCCATGCCCGGCAGGCCGATATCGAGCACGAACACGTCCCAGTGGCCGATGCCGCTCAGCGCCAGCGCCTCGCGGGCGTCGTATTCCACGATGACGTCGTGCCCGGCCGTTTCCAGCAGCATGGCCAGGATCGATGCGGCATCCACGTTGTCGTCCACCACCATCATGCGCAGGGCGCCGCCGCCGCTGGGGGGCGCCGGTTCTTCCACGGGCGCTTTCGCGCCGCCCCCCTCTTCGGCGGCCAGGCGCGGCAGGCTCACGGTGAACGTGCTGCCCTGCCCCAGGCCGGGGCTGGCGCATGTGACGGTGCCGCCGTGCAGGTGCACGAGGCTTTTCACGAGCGCCAGGCCGAGACCGAGACCGCCCAGCGAGCGGTCGGACGAACGCTCGGCCTGCGTGAACAGGTCGAAGGCGCGGGCCGCCAGCTCGGGCGCCATGCCGATGCCCGTGTCGGTCACGTGGAACACCACGCCGCCCGGCCGCACCTCCGTGCGCAGGCCGATGTGACCGCCTTCGGGGGTGTACTTGGCCGCGTTGTTGAGCAGGTTGGCGAACACCTGCACGAGCCGGTTGCGGTCGCCCATCACCAGCGGCGCATCCGGCGGCAGTTCCAGCGCCAGGTGATGGCGGCGGTTGCGGATTAGCGGCGTGACCTGCTCGACCGCGTCGGTCACGATGCGGTGCATGTCCAGCGGCTGCATGTCCAGCTCGGCCAGGCCGCGCGTGACCCGCGACACGTCGAGCAGGTCGTCGACCAGGCTCGTCATGTGGCGCACCTGGCGGCCGATGATCTGGCTGGTCTGCCGCACGCGCGCCTCGTCGACCTTGCCCAGCTGCAGCAGCTCCGCCGCCGCGCTGATGGGCGCCAGGGGATTGCGCAGTTCGTGCGCGAGCATGGCGAGGAACTCGTCCTTGCGGCGGTCCGCTTCCCGGAGTTTTTCGTCGGCCACCTTGCGCGCGGTAACGTCGCGGAAGAACAGCGCGAGGCCGCTTTCCAGGGCCGGATAGGCGCGTACCTCCATCCAGATGTCGCCGCACGGCAGCGTGTAGGGAATGTCGATCATGCCGGACTGCCGCTCGTCCCGCACCTGCCGGTACAGCTTCTCGACCGGCGTGCCGACAAGGTCGGGCCACAGGTCCCAATGGCTGCGGCCGATCACGCCGGCCAGCGTCTGGTGCGTGAGGCGCAGGCCTTCGGCATTCATGCGCAGGATGCGCCACTCGCTGTCGAGCAGGGCGAAGCCTTCGGCCATGTTGTCGAAGAGGTATTCGCTCTGGTCGCGTTCGCGGCGCAATTCCGCCTGGGCCCGCACACTCTCCACCGCCGCCCACGTGCGTTCCAGCATGTCCTCGACCATGCCCAACTGGGCATTCGTCCACCGATGGACGCGCGAATCGTGGGCGTTGAGCAGCACATGCAGGCGCCCGTTCTTCATCAGCGGCACGGCCAGCACGGCGCGCACGCCGATGGCTTCATAGGCGCCGGCATGCGGCGCGCAGCGCGGGTCGGCGGCGACATCGCTGACGACCAGGGGCCTGCCGGCATGCGCGCCTTCGACGGCGAAGGCGCCGAAATCGTCCAGGTCCACCGCAGCCCCGGCCATCGACGGCAGCCGGCCGCTGGTCCAGTCCCGCTCGATGCTGCCGGCCCTGCCCTCGTCATCGACCGTGAGGTACACGACCCGGTCCACGTCGAGGAATTCGCCGAGCAGCGCGCTGGCGCCGGCAATGACGTCGCCAGGGTCGGTCAGCGAACGGATGAGGTCACCCAGGCGCAGCTGGAACTCGCGGCGGCGGTTCGACACCACGGCCGCCGTGCTGTCGGTGGCGGGATTGAGGATGCCCACCACTTCGCCGTCCGCGCCGAAAACCGGGTACAGCGCATAGCTGAAGTAGGTTGTTTCCGGCACGCCGTTGCGCACGACCGTGAAACGCAGGTCGGTCAGCGTGCATGCCCGGCCGGCCTGCGCCTCGGCCAGGATCGGCGTGAACCCTTCGCGCAGGTGCTCCCAGCTTTCCCAGAACGGCCGCGCCAGGGCCGCCGGGTGGTGGTCGCCGAGGATGCGGGCGTAGGTGTCGTTGTAGAAGTAAAGGTAGTCCGGGCCCCAGAAAAAGCTCATCGGGGCGGACGAGCCGAGCACCATGTCGATCACGGCGCGGATCGCCGGCGGCCAGCGATCCGGCGGGCCGAACGGGAATGCGGACCAGTCGCGGTCGCGCAACAGGGCGCGCACCGTGCCGTCGCCGGCGAGCAGGGTCTGCGGGGCCTGCAAGTCAGCCAGACCGTCGGGTTGACGAAGGGGCCGCGGCCGCTATGAGCGGGGCGTGCATGAGTGGGTCTTGCATGAGCGATTCTTTCAGGGTCGGCACCATCATGAAACTTCCCCGCCAATTATCACACAAGGGCACCGGGCACCGCGGACAGATCGCGTGTCCCGGCAGGGACGATTGCCGGACAGTGTTGCCGCGCTGCTGGGCCGTGTATGGTACTGTCATGAAAGGTGCTCCGCGCCGCGGAAAGGAAGTCGATGGACATGCAGATTCTCGTCGTCTCTTCCGATCCGCGCGACCGGGAGCTGCTCGCGCCAGTCGGGCGCGCGCACCGCGGTCCGCCCGGCAGCCTGGCCTTCCTCCACGCCGCCAGCCTTGCCGAGGCCCTGCGCGTCGTGCCCCGGCCCGTTCCCGACCTGATCCTCCTGAACGCGAGCGGCCAGCGCAGCCGGGGCGGCACGCTGCCCGCGGCGCTGGCGCTGCACTACGGGGCCACTCCCGTCATCATGCTGTGCGCCACAAGTGCCGCCGCCGACCGGTACCACGGCCCGGACAAGTCCATCGCCGATCCCGTGGTTGCCCACATCGCGCTGGAATTCGCACCGCACCGCCTGCTCTGGGAGATGTTCCAATGCATCGTCACTGCGGCGCGCCGCATGCAGCGCGCCACGGAAGGCGGCGGCCAACGCGGCGCGGTGCTCGACGCCATCACGGATGCCGTCATCAGCACGGATAGCGCCGGCAATGTGCGCTACCTGAACGCGGCCGCCCTGCGCCTTGTCGCGCTCACGCCGCGAGAGGCGCTCGGCATGCCGATCACCGAGGTGATGCGATTGCAGGATGGCGCCACGCTTGCATGGATATCCCACCCGCTGCTGGAAACCCTGCGCACCGGTGAAGTCAGGCGCCTGCCCAGGGGATCCATCCTGCTGCGCAACGACGGCACCCAGATCGTCATCGACGATTCCACGTCGCCCATCATCGACGACGCCGGCGCGGTCATAGGCGGGGTCATGGTCTTCCACGACATCACGGATGCTCACCGTTTGCAGGAACAGGTCGACTACCTGGCATGGCACGATTTCCTCACCGCCCTGCCGAACCGGTTCGCGGCGCAGCGCCACCTGGAGCGCACCCTGCTCGAGGCGCAGGACAAGACCTTGGCGCTGGCAGTGATGTTCCTCGACCTGGACCGGTTCAAGTCGGTCAACGACACGCTGGGCCACGCCGCCGGCGACGCGTTGCTGGTGGCCGTGGCGGCCCGGCTGCGTGGTTGCTTCCGCGCGGTCGACCAGGTCAGCCGCCAGGGCGGCGACGAATTCGTGGTGCTGATGGCGCCCGGAACGAGCCGCGCGGATGCCACGCGCGCCGCCGACAGGATCCTGGCCGCCATCGCCCTGCCCTACGAGCTCCCGGAGGCGGAGGCGCATATCGGCTGCAGCATCGGCATCGCGATGTATCCCGAACACGGCACCACGAGCAGGTCCCTGCTGCACCATGCCGACACGGCCCTGCACGCCGCGAAGGCGGCCGGGCGCGACGCCTACCGGTTCTTCGTGCCGGACATGCTGGCCAGCGCCATGCAGCGCAAGCAGCTGGAAGACGGCGTGCGCTCCGGCCTCGCGGCGGCCGACTTCGAACTGTTTTACCAGCCGAAGATCCGGCTGGCCGATGGCAGCCTGTGCGGCTGCGAAGCCTTGCTGCGCTGGCGGCATGCGCAATGGGGCTGGGTGAGCCCGGTGGAATTCATCCGCAGCGCCGAGGAATCGGGGCAGATCGTGGCATTGGGCAGGTGGGTGCTGGCCGAAGCAGTCCGGCAAGCCGGCGCCTGGCTGGCCAGCGGGCTCGATCCGGGCACGATCGCCATCAACGTTTCCGCGATCGAACTGCGGCACCCCGCGTTTGCCGATCATATCGAACGGCACATCGCCGACGCGCGCCTGGATCCGGCCACCCTGCAGCTCGAGCTGACGGAATCGGCGGTGATGGAGGACATGGACAAGTCGGCCGGCATCCTGAACCGCCTGAAAGGCCTTGGCCTGTCGCTGGCCATCGATGATTTCGGCACAGGCTACTCGAGCCTTTCCTACCTGGCCGACCTGCCGATCGACGTGCTGAAGATCGACCGCAGCTTCGTGCATGGCATCGATCATGCGCAGCCGCGCAGGCAGGCCTTGCTGCACGCCGTGATCGCGCTGGCCGGCAGCCTGCGCCTGCCCACCGTGGCGGAAGGCGTCGAAACGGGGCTGGAAGCGGGTTTCCTGTCGCTGGCGGGCTGCGCGCAGGGACAGGGGTTCTACTATGGCCACGCCTTGTCGGCCGACGCCTTCGAACGAACGTTCCTGTCGCAGCCGGCGCAAGCGTGACGCCACGCCCGCCGCCTTTGCAGCGTTGCCCTCGTCAGGCCGGCGTGGCCGCCACCGTGACGACGGGCGCCGCGGGACGGGCTGGTTCGGATAGGCGTTGCGCGGCCACAGGAACCACGCCACCGCGGCGGCAAGCACGAACAGTGCTCCCATGGTCTTGTTCATCGGATGCTCATCGCGGCACCGGCCGCGGGAGACGTTGCGAGGAAGCTCCCGGCGCCCGACAAGGCGACGACCAGACGAGTGGGACACATGTTGCACTCCAAAGGAAGAATGGCCGCCGGGCCGGATGACGCGGCGGAGAGGCTTGCCCGCACATGGCGGGCGGCTTCGCGATCGCGCGCCGCCGGGCAGCGCGCGGATCACTGGCCCGGAGGCATTCGCGAGCCTGTGTGCCCGTTCTGTTGGCCGGAGCAAGCCAGCCCAGTGTACGCGCAATTGCGGGCACGGAAGATTTTATTTGCAAGCCACGAACCTGCCGTGGCCGTGCGGCGCATGCTCCCCCGTGGTGCGTCAGCGCGCCTGTTTCATTTGCGCACGCACGACCTTGTGCACGAACGCCAGCTTGGCCAGCACGGGGGTACTGAGCTTGAACGGATAGGAATCGGGCATGCCCATGCTGCGGTTCAGGCTGTTGAGCACATAGGTGAGGGCAAACCACTCGTCCAGCGTTTCCTGGAAGGTGTCGTTCCTGATCGGCGGGGCCGGGATCTCCAGCGACGGCTCGTCCGGCCGGGTGGGATGCAGCGACATGCCGCACGCATGGGCCGTTTCCAGCGCATCCATCATGTGCAGGTAGTGGGCCCACGTTTCGGCCCAGTCTTCCCACGAATGGGAACTGGCATAGGTGCTCACGAAGCGCGACTCCCAGTCCTCAGGCGGGCCTTCGTTGTAGTGGCGCTTGAGGGCATCGGCATAGCTCTCGCGTTCGTCGCCGAACAGCTCGCGGTATTCGTCGATCCAGGCGCTGCCGGCCACCAGCCGGTCGAAGTAGTAATGCCCGCTCTCGTGGCGGAAGTGGCCCAGCAGCGTGCGGTAGCGCTCGTGCATCTGCTCGCGCGTGCGTTCGCGTTCGGCGGGGTCGGCTTCGGCGATGTTCAGCGTGATCAGGCCGTTCGCATGGCCGGTCATCACGGTCTGGTCGCTCACGCCATCCTCGAGGAACTGGAACGCCAGGCCCGTCTCCGGCTCCACCGCCTTCGGCACGGGCGTCAGGTGCAATGTCGCCAGCGAGAACAGCAGCCGGCGCTTGGCTGCTTCCAGCCGGCACCAGAGGATGTGGTTCTTTTCGGTGGACAACGCCGGAATGACGACGGTCAGCTGGCACGACTCGCACAGCTCGTGCGGGTCGTCCGCCGGCAGCATCCAGTTGCACACGTTGTGCGCCACGTAGTTGCCGCATTGCTTGTACAGCTTGCCCTTGTCCTTGCGGTTCAGGCTGCGCCACTGGGTGTCGTCGACCTGCTCGAAGCTGCTGATACTGCGGCGCGCGGGCTGGTAGCCGAGCATGCTGTCGCAGTTGAGGCAGACGGTGTTTTCAAAGAAGACCTGGTGGGAGCATTTGTCGCAGTGGAAGGTTTTCATGGGCCGGGTTGACGAAGAGGTTGGTGTTTGCAATTACCAAAAATATAACTGCAAATTCGTCACTCGTCGGTTCGTGTCGGACAATGCCTCGCAATCGTGCGCGGGGCATGTTCCGGATTGATGCCGCCGTACTGTCAAGGCTTGGCGCCATCGGTCGCCTTGCCATCGGCATCGCTGGCCGGGTCCTCTTCCGCGGGCTGCGCCGCAGCAGGCTGCGCAGCCTCGGCCTGCACTTCCTCGCGCAGCAGGGTAAGGGTATAGACCTTGTCGATGTAGGTATTGAAGAACCAGATCGACGCGCCGAAGATGAACAGCCCGACGATGGGAGAGCGCAGCCGCACGCCGTCCCGCCCGAGTTCGAACGCGTTGTCCAGGCTGGCGCCATCCTGCAGGCCCCTGACCATCTGCTGCCAGCTCATCACGATGCCGACGCCGACGATGACGATGCCGATCAGCAGCAGGATCCAGCCCTGGAAGAATTGCCCCCACAACGTATAGGCGCGGTGCTTCCTGGCCTGCTCGTAATCCTCGAATTCCGCCCGCTCGACGGCGACGAACAAACGCTCGCGTTCGCTCGCGAGCTGTTCCCGCCGTATTTCCGCGACATCCTGGTAACACGCCACCGGTTTTGCGCGGCATTGCTCGAAACTTGCGAGCTCGAGCTCGGCAGCGCCAGCCGGCAAGGGCTGCCATAGCAGGCAACCGAACAACACCGGCAGCAGAAGGCGTTGCAGCCATAACCTGAAGGGTGCCTTCATCGGAAAACCAGGCAGGAGCGATGCATCAGCCGCCGCTTCGCAGACACTTCCGGTTCGCCGTGTCCCACACGCGCCCCTTGGCGCGGCAAGCCGCCGCGCCCGTCGTTTTCGGTTCCAGTCCGATTTTCGGCCGCGATGGATCCCGGACAGCGGCACAGGTGGGGCAGCCTTCCTTTAAATTCAAATGCCGTGGTAGCACCCGGACTGGCTTTTCGGACGGTGCCGGCGCAGGAACAGGCGCTGCGGCGTCGGGGGCTGGAGGAAGCGGAGCCGGGGCGACCGGGCCAGGGGCGGCATCCTGCGCCAGGGCGCCAGGGGCTCCGAGGCATAGTGCCATTGCGAGCGCGATCGATATGCGGATTGCCATCTGTAACTCCAATCACAGAAGAGGCCTTGCAGTGACGTGGTGCAGCAAGAACGCGCGACGGGAAGACCCTGGCGTGCGGGGTACGGCGCGCTCCTGCTGCTTGCAGTATGCAGCCGCTCCGGCGAAAACGACTCCGGCGGAAAACTTATTCGTCCGATTGGGTAAAAATTACAACACGCGTGGCCGCCCGTCGCCTCGACAGTGAAGCAGTCCGGTTTGCAGATCAACCCCGGTCCGGACAAAACAAAAAGGCCCGCAACTCACGTTGCGGGCCTTTTCGACGAATCCTGGTGGGAAGTGCAAGTTTCGAACTTGCGACCCCTGCAGTGTGAATGCAGTGCTCTACCCCTGAGCTAACCTCCCTGAAAGAGGCATGATTATAGTGAGCGCCTTGCGCACCGTCAACCCTCTTTGCGCTGCGCCGATCGGATATCCGCGGTCGAACCCATAGCGGGCAGCGACATCGCCGCCCCGCCCCGCACCCGGGCTAGTGCCGCCGAGGCGGCGGTAACCACCATCTCCGTCGTATACGGCTTGCGGACGAACTCGGAAGCCAACCCGGCCAGCCGGTCCGGCTCCCCGATGAAGCCACTGGCCAGCACGACCGGCAAGCGCGGATGGCTGCGGGCGAGGCGGTGCGCCATTTCGATGCCGTCGAAGGCGCCCGGCATGCGTACGTCCGAGAACACGAGGTCGATCACGTCGAGGTTGCTTTGCAGCGCCTCTTCCGCGTTGCCCGCGCAGCACACGGTGCAGCCGAGCGCGGAAAACAGCGCCACCGCCACTTCGGCCACCAGCGCATCGTCTTCCACGCACAGCACGCGCAGGCCGGCGAAGAGATCGTTCTCCTGCTCGTCCGTTGCCGGCGCGGCCTGCGCCAGCCGGGATTCGCCGCGGTGCGGCAGCACGATGGCGACGAGGGTGCCGGCGGGTGAACTACGCAGGTAGGCGGTGCCGCCGCTCTGCTGCGCGTAGCCATACACCTGCGACAGGCCCAGGCCGGTGCCCTTGCCGAGCGGCTTCGTGGTGAAGAACGGTTCGAAGGCCTGCCGCGCCACGGCTTCCGGCATGCCGGTGCCTTCGTCGCGCAGCGCCACTTCCACGAATTGCCCGCGCAAGGCGGAAAGCTCGGGCAGGTCGGCCGCGGGCAGGTCGATGTTGCGCACCGAAAGGACCACGTTGCCGCCGTGGGGCATCGCATCGCGGGCGTTGATCGCCAGGTTCAGCAGCGCCATTTCCAGCAGCGCCAGGTCCGTCTCCACCGGCCATGGGGTGGCGGGAATATCGATCGACAGCGTGATGCGCTTGCCCAGCGAATGGCGCAGCAGCTGGGCGACGGCATGCACGTGCTCGTCCAGCTGTACGGCGGTCACCTGCATGGGCTGGCGGCGGGCAAAGGTCAGCAGTTGCTGGGTCAGGCGCGCTCCCTGGTCGGTCACGCGGGCGATGCTGTCGAGGGGCTTCTGCAACTGCGGCTGGTCGCGGCCGAGCATCCGGATGACCTGCGTGGCGCCGGAGATCACCTGCAGCAGGTTGTTGAAATCGTGCGCCACACCGCCCGTCAGGCGGCCCAGCGATTCGAGGCGGCGTGCCTCGGTCAGCGTGGCTTCCACCTGCCGGCGTTCGCGCACTTCGTGGGCCAGCGCGGCCGTGCGTTCGTCCACGCGCCGTTCCAGTTCCGCCGCGTGCTGGCTCAGCTGGACGAGCTGGTCGCGCACCTGGAATTGCAGCAGCCGGGTACGGTGCGCGGACATGAGGGCCAGCAGCAGGCCGTCGCGCCGCAACGGGCGCGCGATCAGGGTCACGTTGCCGAGCTTTTCCAGCACGCCGGCAGCCCCGCCTACCAGCACCGCGTCCGCATTGGCCAGTGCGATGATGGGGATGTTGGACCACAGCGGCTGGCTGCGCAGCTGCGCGGCCAGCTGGTCCGCCGGGCAGCGCATCAAGCCCTCCTCCGTCACGATCGCCAGCAGGGCATTGTCGTCGAGCGCGGCGCTGAACTGGGCGGCGCTGGTGCAGACCACCGCCTCGAGGTGTACTGCGGCCAGCATGGTGCCGAGCACGTCGGCATCCCGGCCCACCGGCGCGTACACGACGACATGCATGTCAGTGAGCGAGCCGCGTTGCATTGTCCGGCCCGGCATCGTCGACGCGATTGCCCACCTCGATGCCGTCTTCGACCAGCCGGAACTCGCGCACTTCATGGCTATGGCGGCCATGGCGCTTCTTCATCACGCTGATGGCCTTGTCCATGATGCCGTGCGCTTCGTGGAAGCGCAGCGCGATCACGTTGTCGGTGATGATCGACAGCGCATCCGGCTCGCGTGTCGTGTCCAGCGCGGCGGAATGGGCGCCCACGATCACGGCGATGACGCCCATGTTCGCCAGGTAGGAAAACAGTTCATTCATCTGCAGCAGCAGCGTGCTTTCCTCGCGCACCAGGTCCAGATAGGAGTTGATGCTGTCGATGACCACGATGCGCACGCCGTCGTCTTCCACGCTGCGCCGCACGCGCCAGATGAAGGCGCCCGCGGAAATGCGCGACGGGTTGATGCGCGTGATCAGCAGCCCGCGCGGTTCGCCTGTTTCATCGTGGATGCCGAAGCGGGCGATCATGCGCGAGCGCAGCGTCATCTCCGCTTCGTCGAGCACGAAGTAGGCGGCCTTGTCGCCGACGCGCACCGCCGCCAGCGCATATTGCAGCGCCAGTGTCGTCTTGCCCACGCCGGCCGGGCCGACGATCATCGTCGACGTGCCATCGATGATGCCACCACCCACGATGTCGTCCAGCCCGGCCACGCCGCTGAGGAGTTCCCCGGGCTGGTAGTCGCGCCGGTGCTCTTCGGCGATCAGGCTGGGGAAGATCAGCACCTCGTCGCGCTCTATCGCGAAATCGTGCCAGCCGCTCTGGTAGTCGGCCCCGCGCAGTTTCACGATCTTCAGCGTACGGTAACCGGCGCCATACGGGCGGTCGCGCTGCTCCAGCGTGATCGCACCGTGCACGGCGCTCTGCAGTTCGAATGCATGGTTCATGGCCGTGAGGTCGTCGAGCAGGATCACGGTGGCGTTGGCCCGCGCCAGGCGGTTGCGCAGCGTGATGATCTGGCGCCGGTAGTGGGCGCTGTCGTGCGCCAGCAGCCGGATCTCGGCCATCGAGTCGATCACCACGCGGGTCGCGCCGCTTCGCTCGACCTCGCCGGCGATCGCATCGACGAGTTGCGACAACTCGGCATCGCTCGGCAGCATGATCGTCTGTTCATGGAATTCCTGCGCTTCGAGCAGGTCGGGCGCGAACAGGCGGATGCCGTCCAGCGACCAGCCATGGCTGGCCGCCGTGGCGTGCAGCTCCTCCTCGGTTTCGGACAACGTGACATACAGGCTGCCCTGCCCTTCCGCCGCGGCGGCGATCAGGAACCGCATGCCGATCGTCGTCTTGCCGGTGCCGGGGCGGCCCTCGATCAGGTGGATGCGGCCATCCAGCAGGCCGCCGCGCAATACGGCGTCAAGTTCGGGGATACCGGTGGGAATGCGTTTCGTTACCGTCATGGTCGTTGGCCTGAATAAATTGTGCCGGGCTGTCGACCGGAAATTGTGGCGCACTCTGTGCAAGTTTTCGACCGATTTTAGCTGAACCGATATTTTCTAACGCACAATTGAATATTGGTTACTTCATGGATGAATGGCGACCCTGTCCATTGGCAAAGATGTCACAAGCTTCTACACTCCCTCGGGACGGACCAGCCAGCAGGACCAATGACAGGGGCTCGATGAACGACAGACCACAGTCCGGCGCCAGCGCGCGGACGCACGATGCGGCGGACGCCATCGGCGGCATCCTCGATGCGCCGCCCCGGTTCGGCGCCGAGGTGCTCCGCGGCGGCACGCGCCTCACGCAGCGCTGGAGCCACGGCGAATTCCACGCGGCGCTGCCGGCCATGGAAACCCATGTAGTCATGACGTATTACGGCGCGGCCCAGGATGCCGGCTGGCGCCAGGAGGGCCGTCACCTGCGCGCCCGCACCCGCCCGGGCACCGTAACGATCATTCCCGAAGGGCAGGATGGCCAGTGGGACGTGGAAGGTCCCATCGAGGTGTCGCACGTGTACCTGACGAACGAGCGCCTGCAGGCGGCCGCCGACACGTTCGCGAAGGGCCGGCCCGTGGAACTGGTGGGCCGGATCTGCGCGGACGATGCCGTCGCCGCGCGCATCCTCGAAGTGCTCGGCCATGAAGCGGCCAGCGGCGATGCGTCGTCCTCGCTGTTCGCCGAGCAGGCGCTCGACCTGCTATGCGCCCAGCTCATCCGCGCTCATTCGGCCGGCGCGGCGGCCCCCTCCCCGCAAGCCCGCAAGGGCCTCGCGGACTGGCAGGTGAAACGGGTCACGAATTACATGCGCGATTTCCTCGACCAGGAAATCCGGCTCGACGACCTGGCCGCACTGGTCGACCTGAGCCGCTTCCACTTCGTCACGGCATTTCGCCAGGCCACGGGGCAGACGCCCCACGAATGGCTGACGGCCCTGCGCATCGCCCAATCCAAGCGCCTGCTTGCCGACCGCAGCACGCCCATCACCACCATCGCCCTGGCCGTGGGATACCAGACGCCGTCGTCGTTCGCTTCCAGTTTCCGCAAGGTAACGGGCTCCACGCCGTCCGCCTTCCGCGCCGCCGCCTGACGGCCGCCGCAAGAATGGAACAGCCGCCGCAATTTCCGGAAAGCCGGCTGCCGGCCCGAAGCCTAAGATGGCTTCAACCCTGCACACCGCGGGAACCTTCCAGGAGATCAAAAATGAACGCACTGAACATCGCAGTCATCGGCGGCACCGGCTTGATCGGTTCGAAAACGGTTGCTTTGCTGAAAGCAGCCGGCCATGCCGTGCGCGCCGCGGGTCCCAGCACGGGCGTGAACACCGTCACGGGCGAAGGGCTGGACGATGCGCTGGCCGGCGCGCACGTGGTCATCGACGTATCGAACGCCCCCACGTTCGATCCGGCCGAGGTACGCGCCTTCTTCGAAACGTCGGGCCGCAACCTGCTGGCCGCGGAACGGCGGGCCGGCGTGCGCCACCACGTGGTGCTGTCCATCGTGGGCGCGGACCGCATGCCGGGCAATGGCTACTTCGCGGCCAAGGTCGTGCAGGAAGGGCTCGTTGCAGGCTCGGGCGTCCCGTACACCATCGTCCGTTCGACCCAGTTCCTCGAATTCGTGAAAGGCATCGCCGACGGCAGCACGGCCGGCGGCACGGTAAGAGTAGCAGGCGGCCAGTTCCAGCCGATCGCAGCGGACGACGTGGCCGAACTCCTTGCCGGCTTCGCGGTGCAGGCGCCGCGCAACGGCGTCGTGGAAATCGCCGGCCCGGAACGCGCCCCGTTCGACGATATCGTGCGCCGCCACCTGCGGGTGGTGGGCGACCCGCGCACGGTGGAACGGGACGATACGGCGCTGTACTTCGGCGGCAAGGTCGAGGAACTGTCGCTCGTGCCGCTGGCCACGCCGCACCTGGGCCGCATCACGATCGATACCTGGAACCGCTGATCCGTTGCCATCGAAAGGAGAACACCATGAAACATCCCGTTGCCGCACTGCTGTTCGCCGCCCTGCCCTTTCACGCCAGCCTGGCCCAGGAGCACGGTGTCCACGCAACCCCTGCCGCCACTGGCGGCGTGAAGGTCACGCAGGTGTACGACCACAAGATTCCCGGCATGCCGAACAAGAGCCTGAAAGGTGTGCTGGTGGAATACGCGCCGGGCGCCGCCAATCCCGCCCACACGCATGCGAAGTCGGCGCTGATCTATGCCACCGTGCTGGAAGGCGCCGTGCTGAACCAGCTGAACGGCGGGCCGGTGCGCACTTTCACGAAAGGCCAGAACTTCACGGAGCAGCCTGGTGATCGCCACGACGTGAGCGCCAATGCCAGCAAGACGGAACCGGCGAAGCTGCTGGCGGTGTTCGTGGTGGATTCGGACGACAAGGCACTGACGACGCCGATCGCCGCCGGCAGGTAGGCCGGGCCGGCGCCAGGTCAGCCGATGCCATGGATGAACGCGGCAATCTCGGCCAGCGCGAACGTGCACACGCAATCGCTGCGCCCGCCCGGCTCCTCGAGCGGCGCGGGCGGCAGGCGCTTGACGGCCGTGGGAATGCCGGCGGCGATCAGCCGGGCGCCGTATTGTTCCGCTTCGTCGCGCAGCGGGTCGTCGTCGGCCGACAGGATCAGTGCCGGCGGCAGGTTCTTCAGCCGCGACGATTGCAGCGGCGACGCATACGGGTGCGTGCGGTCGGCCGCGTTGGGCAGGTAGGCGCGGTAGCCTTCCGCGCAGGTGCGCGCCACTTCGTCCACGACCGTGGCCTTGTCCACGCACGACGGCATGGTGCGCATCGAGCACGTGGTGAGGCCCGGGTCGAGCATCGGCATGATCAGCACCTGGCCGGCCAGCGCGGGGCCGCCACGGTCGCGCGCCACGAGCGAGGCCACGGCGGCCAGGTTGGCGCCCGCCTCGATGCCCGCCACGATCAGCCGCTTGCCGCTCCACGCCAGCTTCGCCTTGTGCTTCTTCGACCACAGCAGCACGGCGTGGGCATCCTCGACCGCGGCGGGGAACGGCTTTTCGCATGCCAGCGTGTAGCCCGCGGCCAGCGCGACCTGGCTCGGGTCGGCGGCCACGAGCTGGCGCAGGAACTCGTCGGCCTCGCTGATCGAACCGCCCATGAAGCCGCCGCCGTGGAAGAACACGACCAGTGTGTCGCGCTTGCCCGTGGTGGGACCGGCCAGGTGCAGGCGGGCCGGTAATGGGCCGGTGGCGCCGGATACCTCCACGTCGCGGGAGACGACAGTTGTTTCGCTTGCTGATCCATCATTCATCTCGATGTTTCCTTCGTATGCATGCGTATCGATCGCTTGAACCGGTAGCTGTTGGCAACCAGACACCGGTGTCCGGCACCTTTTTCTACCCCGGTTTTTTGCTTGCGCCGCCGGTCTGCTTGCCAAAAACCGGGGTCAGTCCCCTGGATCACGGCCGGTAACCCAGATAGCGTCAACGACTGGCGGGGACAGACCCCAGCTGCTCAGCCGCAAACCTTATTGCCAGCCGCCGCCAAGAACCTTGTACAACGTCACCTGATTGCTCGCCTTCGCCAGCCGCGCGCTGATGTAGGTCTGCTGCGCGGCATACAAGTTCCGCTGCGACACGAGCGCGTTCAGGTAAGACTCGGCGCCCTTGCGGTACCGCTGCTCGTGGATCCGGTAGCTCTTGCCGGAAGCTTCCACGAGCGCGGCCTGCGAGGCCACGCGTTCATCGAGCGTGCCGCGCTGGGCCAGCGCGTCCGATACTTCGCGGAACGCCGACTGGATCGCCTTTTCATACTGCGCCACGGCGATGTCGCGGTTCGTTGTCGCCAGGTCCAGGTTGGCCTGGTTGCGGCCGCCCGAGAAGATCGGCAGCGCCAGTTGCGGGATGAACGACCATGTGCCGGCGCCCGCCTTGAAGAGGTTCGACAGGTCGCCGCTGGCGGCGCCGGCCGATGCAGTCAGCGAGATGCTCGGGAAGAACGCGGCCCGGGCCACGCCGATGTTGGCGTTCTGCGCCTGCAGCGTGCGCTCGGCGTTCATCACGTCCGGCCGACGCGCGAGCACTTCGGATGGCACGCCTTCCGGCAAGTCGGCCAGTTGCGTGACCGGTTGCAGCGTATCCCGCGGCAGCAGTTCGGCCGGCACCGGAGCACCGGCCAGCAGCGCCAGCGCGTTGCGGTCCGCCGCCACTTGGGCGGTGTAGACCGCCACGTCGCTGCGGGCCGTTTCGACGCTGGTCTGCGCTTCGTACATGTCCAGGCCCGACGTGGCACCCGCCTCGAAGCGGCGTTGCGACAGTTCGAGCGTGGTCTGCTGGCTCTTCAGCGTGTCCTGCGCCAGACGCAGGCGTTCCTGGTCCGCCGCCAGGGTGAGCCAGGCATTGGCCACTTCGGCCACCAGGCTGATCTGCTGCGAGCGGCGCGCCTCCTCGGTGCCCAGGTATTGCTGCAGGGCCGCTTCGGACAGGTTTTTTACGCGCCCGAAGAAATCCAGCTCGAAGGCCGGAATGCCCAGGCCCGCCGAGTACTGGCGCGTGATATAGCCATCGCCGGTGGCGGACTGGTTGTCCGCCACGCGCTGCGCCGTCTGGCCCACGCTGGCGTTCAGGCCCGGCACGCGGTCGGCGCGCCGGATACCATACTGGGCGCGAGCGGCCTCGATGTTCAGGATCGACACGCGCAGGTCGCGGTTGTTCGCCAGCGCCAGTTCGACGAGCTTTTCCAGCTGTTCGTCGGCGATGAAGTCGCGCCACGCGATGTCGTGCGCGGCATTCGCCTCGCCGGGGCGTTTCGCGGGCTGGTAGGCATCGCCTTTCGGCCATGCCTGCGCCACGGGCGCCGCGGGGCGCTCATACACGGGGGCCAGGCTGCAGCCGGACAGCACCGCCACCGCGGCCAGGGTCAATAAGGTCTTGTTCATGTCAATTCACTTCTTTCACGATCGTACCGGTGGCGGGCTGTTCTTTCGAAGAGAACATGCTGCGCACCAGCACGAAGAACACAGGCACGAAGAAAATGCCGAGGAACGTGGCGGTCAGCATGCCGCCCAGCACGCCGATACCGATGGCGTTCTGGCTGCCGGAGCCGGCGCCGCTGGAAATCGCCAGCGGCAGCACGCCCAGGCCAAAGGCGATCGACGTCATCAGGATCGGCCGCAAGCGCATCTTGACGGCTTCCAGCGTTGCCTCGCGCAGGTCGCGGCCCGATTCCTGCAGTTCCTTCGCGAATTCCACGATCAGGATCGCGTTCTTCGCCGCCAGGCCGACAACCGTCAGCAGGCCGACCTGGAAGTACACGTCGTTCGCCAGGCCGAAGCCCCACGTGGCGATCACGGTGCCGATGATGCCCAGCGGGATCACCAGCAGCACGGAGAACGGCACCGACCAGCTTTCATACAGCGCGGCCAGGCACAGGAACACGATCAGGATCGAGATCGTGTACAGCATCGGCGTCTGCGCGCCGGAGTCGCGTTCCTCGATCGACAGGCCGGTCCACTCGTAGCCCACGCCCGGCGGCAGCTGGGCGATCATCTTTTCCATCTCGGCCATCGCCACGCCCGAACTCACGCCCGGCGCGGGGCTACCCTGGATGTTCATCGACGACACGCCGTTGTAGCGTTCCAGGCGCGGCGACGCGTAGATCCACTCCCCGCTGGCGAACGCGGTGAACGGCACCATCTCGCCGGCGTTGTTGCGCACGAACCACTTGTCCAGGTCTTCCGGCAGCATGCGCGATTCGGCCGTGCCCTGGATATACACCTTCTTCACGCGGCCGCGGTCGACGAAGTCGTTCACGTACGACGAGCCCCAGCCCACGGACAGCACGCGGTTCACGTCCGCCACCGTCAGGCCCAGCGCGCTGGCCTTCTGGTGGTCGATGGTGATCTTGTACTGCGGCGTATCTTCCTGTCCGTTCGGCCGCACACCCACCACGTTCGGATTTTGCGCGGCCATGCCGAGCAGCTGGTCGCGGGCATTCATCAGGGCCTTGTGGCCGATGCCGCCGGTATCGGTCAGGTGCAGGTCGAAGCCGCCGGCATTGCCCAGTTCCATCACGGCCGGCGGTGCGAACGTAAACACCATCGCATCGCGCAGTTGCAGCAGCGCGCCCATCG
The DNA here is from genome assembly GCF_004209755.1 of Pseudoduganella lutea. Classification (NCBI taxonomy): domain Bacteria; kingdom Pseudomonadati; phylum Pseudomonadota; class Betaproteobacteria; order Burkholderiales; family Oxalobacteraceae; genus Pseudoduganella; species Pseudoduganella lutea. The sequence goes on from NZ_CP035913.1 coordinate 859,339, forward strand.
CGCGGCCGGCCACGGCCGCACCGGTGTTCTCGTCGCCCGGGCGCTCGGCCCAGTCCTTCAGCTTCACGAACGCCATGCCGTTGTTCTGGCCATTGCCGCCGAACGAGAAACCCGCCACGGAAAACACGGAGTCCACGTTGTTCTTTTCGTTGACGAGAAAGTGCTTTTCCACTTCCTGGATCGTTTTCAGCGTGCGCTCCTGCGTGGCGCCGGACGGCAGCTGCACCTGCGTGAACAGCACGCCCTGGTCTTCTTCCGGCAGGAACGACGTGGGCAGGCGCATGAACACCACCGCCAGCACGGCCAGCAGCACCGCATACAGCAGCATCGACGGCGCGCGGCGGCGGATCATCGTGGCCACCACGCCCTGGTATTTGTTCGTGCTCTTTTCGAACGTGCGGTTGAACCAGCCGAAGAAGCCGCGGTTGGTCAGATGGTGGCCCTTCTCCACCGGCTTCAGGAACGTGGCGCACAGCGCCGGCGTGAAGATCATCGCCACCAGCACCGACAGCACCATCGACGACACGATCGTGATCGAGAACTGGCGGTAGATCACGCCCGTGGAACCGCCGAAGAACGCCATCGGCACGAACACGGCGGACAGCACCAGCGCGATGCCGACCAGTGCGCCGGTGATCTGGCCCATCGATTTCTTCGTTGCCTCCTTCGGCGACAGGCCCTCCTCCGTCATCACGCGCTCGACGTTTTCCACGACCACGATCGCATCGTCGACCAGCAGGCCGATGGCGAGGACCATGGCGAACATCGTCAGCGTGTTGATGGAATAACCCAGCGCCGACAGCACGGCGAAGGTACCCAGCAGCACGACGGGCACGGCCATCGTCGGGATCAGCGTGGCGCGGAAATTCTGCAGGAACAGGTACATGACGAGGAACACCAGCACCACGGCTTCCACCAGCGTCTTGACCACTTCCTCGATCGACAGCTTGACGAACGGCGTGGTGTCGAACGCCACCACGGCCTTCATCCCCTGCGGGAACAGCTTGCCCATTTCCTCGACCCTGGCCTTGACTGCCTCGGCGGTATCGAGCGCGTTCGCGCCGGTGGCCAGCTTGATCGCCAGGCCGGCGGCCGGCTTGCCGTTAAAGCGCACCACGCTGTTGTAGTTCTCGCTGCCCAGTTCCATCTTCGCCACGTCGCGCAGGTGCACGGTGGCGCCGCTGGCCTGCGTCTTCAACAGGATCGCGCCGAACTGTTCGGCCGTCTGCAGGCGGCTTTGCGCCGTGATGGTGGCGTTCAGCTGCTGGCCCCGCACGGAAGGCGCGCCGCCCAGCTCACCGGCCGACACTTCGGCGTTCTGCGCCTGCACGGCCGCGATCACGTCGCTCGGGGTCAGCTGGTAGCTGGTCAGCCTTGCCGGATCGAGCCAGATGCGCATCGCATACTGCGAGCCGAAGTGCGTGATCTCGCCCACGCCCTGCACCCGCGACAGCGGTTCGAGCACGCTCGAGGCCACGTAGTCGTCGATGTCGGCATTGTTCATGCTGCCGTTCTCGGACACGAAGCCCAGCACCAGCAGGAAGTTTACGGTGGCCTTCGAGACGACGAGGCCCTGCTGCGTGACTTCCGCCGGCAGCAGCGGCGTGGCCAGCTGCAGCTTGTTCTGCACCTGCACCTGGGCGATGTCGGGATCGGTACCGTTCGTGAACGTCAGCGTGATGCTGACGGCGCCCGTGGTATCGGAATTCGACGACATGTAGCGCAGGCCGTCGATCCCCTTCATCTTCTGTTCGATGACCTGGGTGACGGCGTCTTCGACGGTTTTCGCGGACGCGCCCGGATAGGCACCGGAAATCTGGATCGTCGGCGGTGCGATGCTGGGATACTGCGCGATCGGCAACCCGCGGATCGCGAGCACGCCGCCCAGCATGATGACGATGGCGATCACCCATGCGAAGATGGGGCGATCGATGAAAAATCTTGCCATTGAATGGACTCCTGCTTGCTTAGTGGGCCGCGGCGGCCGGCTTGGCGGCGGCGGTGCTGGCCGCGGCCGGGGTGGCTGCCGCCACGACAGCGGGTGCGCCCGGCTTCACCTTCTGGATGCCTTCGACGATCACGCGGTCGCCGGCGGCCAGGCCCGATTTCACGAGCCACTTGTCGCCGCTGGTGCCGGTGGTGGCGATCACGCGCTGCTCGACGATGCCCTGCCGGTTCAGCACCAGCGCCGTGGCTTCGCCCTTCTGGTTACGGGTCACGCCCTGCTGCGGCACGGCGATCGCCTGCTCGTTCACGCCGTTTTCAACGATGGCGCGCAGGAACATGCCCGGCAGCAGGTCATGCTTCGGGTTCGGGAACAGCGCGCGCAACGTGACGTTGCCGGTGCCCGGGTCCACGGCCACGTCGGCGAATTGCAGCTTGCCTTCCTGCGCGTAGGTGGAACCGTCGGCCAGCTTCAGCGTGACCTTGCCGGCGGATTTCGTCACGCCGCCGCTGTCCAGCGATTTCTTCAGGCGCAGCAGTTCTTCGCTGGATTGCGTGACGTCGACATAGATCGGGTCGAGCTGCTGCACCGTGGTCATGGCGGTTTCCTGGCTGGCCGTCACCAGCGCGCCCGCAGTCACGTTCGAGCGGCCGATGCGGCCCGAGATCGGCGCTTCCACCGTCGTATAGCCGACGTTGATCCGTGCGCTCTGCAACTGCGCCTTCGCGGATTCCACGTCGGCACGGGCCTGCGCCTCGGCGGCCACCGCGTCATCGTAATCCTGGCGGCTCACGCCTTCGATCTCCACCAGCTCCTTGTAGCGCTTCACTTTCGGGCCGGCCGTCAGCAGGTTCGCCTCGGCACGGGTCAGCGCCGCCTTGGCCGCGCTGAACGTGGCCTGGTAGGTGGCTGCGTCGATCTGGTACAGCGGCGTGCCGGCCTTGACGTCGGCGCCTTCCGTAAACAGGCGCTTCTTGACGATACCCGCCACCTGCGGGCGCACTTCGGCAATCTGGAAGGCGGACGTGCGGCCCGGCAGTTCGGTCACCACGGCCAGCGCCTGCGGCTGCACCGTGTACACAGCCACCTGCGGCGGCGGCATCTTGCCGCCCGGCGCGCCGGCCTGCTGCTTGTCGGAGTCGCACCCGGCGGTCAGTGCCGCCGCGCCTGCGAGGAAAAGGATGCCGGCAATGGCGGGCCGGCGATGCGAAGTTGGGTTCATGGTTGGACTCGTTCTGGACAGTATTGGGTGGAATTATTAGCGACTACTCACTCATTTATTCGGTAAATTTTTTTGGGACTTCAATCTTGGTTCGGAAGGAAGATGCGCGCATGAGCCTTGAAACCGCTCAGCTTGTACTCGGCCGCGCGCTCGGGCTCGCTCGCTGCGAAACGGAGCGTGGCATCGGCGATGGCGATGAACATGGCGTCGCCAAAGGCGGGATTCAGGTGTTCGAACAGTTCGCTCTTCATGCTGGCTTCGACCAGGCCGACGTCCGGAAACAGTGACATTTCCGTTTCCCGCGTTTCCGCGGTGAGGATATCGGTCACCGTCAGCTGGTTGATGGCCTTGATCCACGTGGGATGCGCGAGGCCCCAGTCGATGTAGGCATTCCACTGCCCTTCCGCGCGCTGCATCAGCGGCTGGTCGAGAGCGAGCGCTTCGCCAAGTGCTTCGCACATGTGCCGGAACAGGTACAGGTACAGCTCGTTGAACAGCGCTTCCTTGTTCGGGAAATACCGGAACAGCGTGCCTTCGGCCACGCCGGCCATCGTCGAGATCATGGCCGTGGGCGCACCGACGCCGCGCTGGGCAACGGCTTCGGCGGCGGCGTGCAGCAGGTGGAGGCGTTTTTCTTCGCTCTTGGGGCGGGCCATGATCGGATGGGTGGGGGAAATTAATGAGTGAGCACTCATTATAGTTAAATCTGTGCCGCATTGCAACCACGATCCTGCCGGACGACTATTGCCTTGCGGGCAATGCCTCGATTTCGGCCGGGGCCGCCGGGTCCAACGCCATGGGACGAGGCGCCTCCATGCAGGACAAGGCAAGCGCCGCCTCCCCTTCCGCCGCCGCGTAATATCCGATCTTTTGCTGCAGGATGCCGGCAGCGTTGCGCATGGCATCGATCTCCGCGAGAACCTCCGCAAGGTGCGCTTCGAGCATGCCGCGGCGCTCCGCCATGGTGGCATCGCCGGCCGCCCGCAACCTGGCGAACTTCTGCATCTTGCTGATCGGCATGCGCGTGGTGCGCAGGCGCAGCAGGAATTCGATCCAGGCCAGGTCGGCCGCCGCGTAGCGCCGCTGGCCGCCGCCGGCGCGGCCGACCGGCGCGATCAGGCCGATGCGCTCGTAGTAGCGCAGCGTATGCGCCGTGAGGCCCGTGCGCCGGGCGACTTCGTCGATGCTCAGGTGTGGTTCCATGTGCGCTCGCTGAAAGGGATGAAGGCTGCCACCCCGCTACTGTAGGGGCAGCGAAGCCGCGGCACAAGCGTCAGCGGGCGGGCGCCACCGGCTGCGCCGCCTCCATGGCCGTCGTGCGCACGCCCTTTTTCTCGAACACTTCCCTGGCCGCGGCAATGCCGTTCAGCGCGCTGGGAAAGCCGGCATAAACCGCCATCTGCATGATGATTTCCACGATTTCATCGGGCTTGCACCCCACGTTCAGCGCACCTTCGACATGCACCTTCAACTGCGGTTGGGCATTGCCGAGGGCGGTCAAGGCCGCCACGGTGGCAAGTTCGCGCGTGCACAGCGCCACGCCGGGGCGCGAGAACACATCGCCATAGGCGAAGTCCACGATCCAGTCCCCCAGTTCCGGCGACGTGCGCCGGATCGATTCCACGACCGTGCGGCCCTCCGCGCCGGTAATCCTCGCCAGCGCCGCTTCGCCACGCGCCCGCCTCCCATCGTTGTCCGCTGGCGAGGCCGATGGCGCGGCCAGTGCGCCTGCCACGAGTAAGCTTGCCGAAATCGCCGATGTCTTGCTTGCCATTGCCATTCCCCTTGAGTGCCGTGATTAACCGCGCCGCCGGGCGCGGGTGCATGGGTTCATGCATGGGCACAGGCTAGAGCTTCGAGTGCGCTCGAAGTCAAGGGGTATTCATCACGCGCATGGCAGGCCCGCCAGGCCTTGGCGCTTACATCACCGCATCCCCCACATCGAGCCCCACGGTCCTGGTGAGCTTGATCGCGACGCCGCGGCGCTTTCCGCGTTGGTGCTCCCGTAGAGGATAACAGCGAGCCGCCGCAGCGGTTGACGGTGCGAGATGGCAACCGCCTGGTGCCGATGGATCCGGACGGGGTTTGTCTATCCGCGCTGAAAGGCGTGGCTGGCAGTGCCGTGAATTGCGGAGTGACGCCTGCCACGGGAAACCGATCGGCACAGTGGCACACGCCAGCGTGGCAGACCTGGACCGCGCACTTGCTGCTGCCGAGCAGGGCTTCGAGGCTGTACAAGGCGCCCGAAGAAACCCCGGCATCGCCCGCGGCACTGCTGCAGTACTTCGTGGATGCTGGTCTGCCGCCCGGCGTGGTCGGCCTGGTGTTCGGCAACCCGCCTGAAATTTCGGCTATCGGATTCCGCATCCGGTGATCCCAAAGGTAACGTCCACCGGTTCCACCCCGGCCGGCAAGCAACTGGCCGCCCTCGCGGGTGCGTACACGAAGCGCGCCATGATGGAGCTGGGCGGCCATGCGCCGGTCATCATTGCCGAGGATGCGGAGGTGGAACTCGCATAACTCGTCTCGATTACAAGGGCATGCCATGGCCGACGGCGAAGCGCGAGATGGGTATCCACGAATCGGCTTGTTGTCTAATGCTGCATGGTGAAGAACCGGATGCCTGCCTGCGAGCCGTGTATCTGACCATGAAGGAAGCAGCGAAGCGACAGCTTTCGGGCGGGCGGCCGCCCTGCCCTGTATCGACTTGCCGGAAGTGTTGGTTGACTAGAGCGATTGAAGTTGGTCGGGAAGGAAAGCTGGAAGTCGTTGTTTCAAAGGGACCTCACGACGCTCCGAAAGTTGATCGGACCGTATCCGATCAGGACGAGCCCTCGTAGTGTTACCGATAAAGTTGGTCGGAGCAACGGCCGATTACGCCCCAAAACGGACCTAGAAACATTCGAGCGACACCGCCGAGTCTCGTTGGCCCTGACGAAGGGAGTGCTAATCTTCGGCCGTCCCTGCCTGGGCGCTGACAGGCCACATGTGCGCATGAGTTCCTGACTGTCGGCCGGCGTTCCGTTACAGGCAGAAGAACGCTGCTCCCATGATGTTGGCAGCTTGGCATTGACGCCCCGTTCTAGTCCGCCCGTCAAGGAGCCGGATGGCGCGGGAGATTCATAGTGAAGGCACAGCCAGTGCGAGGGAAGTTCTCGACAGTGAGCAAGCCGCCATCTTGAGTAATACTCTGGCGGGCAATTGACAGCCCCAGGCCAAGCCCGGAGCGATCGTCTCCGCTCTGACAAAACGGCGAGAATATTTTTTCGGCATCGCCGGCTGGCAAGCCACCGCAGTGATCCCGCACTACTATCAGGATCCGGTCGCCGGCCTCTTTCGCCGTTAACGTCACCGTTGTGCCTGCTTGCGTGAATTTGAGCGCGTTGTGCAGCAGGTTGGCCAGCGCAGCAAGCAGCAATTCGCGATTCCCTTGCACTCCCAGCGTTTCATCGACCGGCGGCACGAGAAGAGGACAACCGCGTGCATTGGCGTCAAGCTGCGCCGATTCGCGTGCATCATGGATGAATACGGCGAGCGAAAAGATATCCTTCTGCCCCCCCACCACGCCGTTGGCACGTACGTCATCGAGCGACAGCGTAATCAGGCGCGCCATGGCCGTATGGCTCCGCTTGAGCACAGCGCCAGTGGCGCCCGTAACGGATAGCTGCCCGCTTTCCATTGCTGCGACGGCCATGGTTGCGACGCTGAGCGAATTGCGCAGCTCGTGCATCAGAAACCCGAGACGCTGGTTCGTATCGACCAACTGACGTTCGGCCAAGGACACATCACGCTGCAAGTTAAACTCAGTTACCGCACTGGCGATTGCATTGTCAAGGCACCGGTTGAGCGTGCGGAATTCGTTGACGGAAAACGGCGCATCGCGTTCGACCGCCATGTCCGTGATGGCCTGACAGAGATCACCGTAGTCATGTACGACTTGATCGACGCTGTAGCCCAATGCCAGCAGAGCCGAACCATGGGCGGCAGCGCTTACGCCCATTTCGGATACATCCTTGTCTTCGCCGCCGGATGCCCCCGAAATGACCATCCCGGCGGCCGAGCCACTTTGCTCTTCAGCTTTAAGAGTTCTGACCAACTGGCTTAGAAACATCGGAATGCCATTGCGTAGCTGTAGTTCGGAAGCGTGTCGATTTGGACGCTTAGCGACCTTGTCTACACAGCGCTTAACGAGGTCGTCCGCGTTATTGGAGAGAAAATCGTACAGCATGGTGGGCCCCTTGTACGAGATGCGAACAGCCATTGTCCGCATGGATGGCGGCTTGTCAGAGCCTAAGCCAACCCATTGTAGTCCAGACAAGCTTCTAGATCGTCGCATCTCGGAAATAAGCCCGAGGATGTGCATGCATCCTTACGGACCCGGCCCCTCCCTATGGGAGCAGTATCTTATGGCTCATCCTTCCTGCCTCTAGCCCAAGGGGTTGTCAGATATGCAAGCACAACTAGCGATCCGCTCGCGGCTGATCGTCTTTCCTTTTGCCATTGGCTCTATTGGACGTCCGAGCCTGAGGCGCTAAAGATCCGTGACGAGCGCTCCAATCGGTTTCGCTAGCTGACCGGTTCCGCCCCATAGCAGACCTTGTCACGTTCCGCGATTGATCTTCCAAGGTACGCCGAACCTATCGATCACAATGGCATAGCGGGAAGACCAGAAAGTCTGCTGCGGCGCCAGGATCACCTGCCCACTGGTCTGTAGCGCACTGAAATAAGAATCGACCTTTTCTTCCGAATCGACACCGAGCAAAATATAGAAGCCCATTGGTCTTTTGTAATTATGTGTTTCAACATCGGCACCGGCCAGCTCAACCCCATCGATACAGATATTTGCATGAACAATGTGACGTCCCGGACGCGTCGTCGATGCTGGGATCGGTGAATCTGAGATCTTGAGCAGCGTACCAATCCTCCCTCCGAGGCACTCTGCATAGAAGTTGAATGCCTCTTCGCAGTCGCCGTTGTAGTCAATGTGAAATGACAAGCTCATCGTCTATTGCGCTTTCGTTGTGGTCCTGCTGTGATTGGGAAATTCGTCAGCGGAGGTCCGCTGAACTCGGCCGTTCGCTGCAGCAGGGAAGTCCGTCCAACCGGAAAAGTCACAGACTGTCACGACCGGCAGATCCCGACCCAAAGCGGACGCTGCCGATCATGGCGTTCACAAGAAAAACGGTCTCGGTGACGTGTTATCCGTCGACCGTAACATAGGACGGCTCACCATTTTCTACGCAGCATGTGAACTGATGCCCTGCACTATCCGTCAAGCAATCGAAAGACAAGTCCCAAACGTTTCGGGGATTCCCGGCAAGGGGAATCGACAGACCTACGAATGCAAAAGCAGTCTTCCAATGAGAAGGGAACGATTCCCCTGTCCATTTTTCATATTCTTTGATGAGTAGTTTGCTGGCGAATGCAAAGGCAGCATCAGGATCATCGGTAAAGCGTCGGTAAAAGTCAATTTGATCGAGCGTCGGCTCCTCATCGCCCTGTGTATCAATGATTACGGTGAACGGCCTGTCCCAAACGACAGTTTCGATTTCCCAATACGGTCCTGACTTCGTCTCCATGAGCAATGCCGTGCCGAACAATGGATGCTCAATGCGTTTTGGGTGAGCGCCGAAGGAAAATCGTTTCAAAAAGTTTAGGTTTATATTTCCTCGCGAGGAATGACCGCTGGTGGCCGAAAGCGCCCTGTCACATCGCTAAAGTGTACTTGGTTGTTGCCTCCAGGACAAGCTAGTGGTCTTGTCAGGCGCTCCAAGTGATTACAATAGTCCGTACGATTTGCCGGAGCAGGCGAGTTTGTAGAGAGCCTTAGACGCATGGCGGTCGAGTCGTGCCCTGTTATTGGAAACGGGTGCGCCAGCAGAGGGCGCGCCTTTGCGAGCCAGCGGACTGCTTTCAGCTCGTTGCGGTGCACTATTTCGCTTGAAGGATTCACAGCTGTTCAACTCTGTCGGTGCTGCATTGCAATGCACGTGCCGGAAATTGACTGTCTCGTTTGATGGATATCGATACCTGGCGAGCCATCGTCAGAAGGCCCGCCATCGCTGGACGCAGGGTCCCGGTTACATTACCACATCCCCCACATTGAGCTCCACGATCCCGGTCAGCTTGATCGCGAACTCCGCCGCGCTGTCCGCGTTGGTGTTCCCGTACAGGACACCACTGGTAAAACGCAGCTGTCCCGCCGCGGTGAAGGCGGCGGCGCTGGCGATGAAGCCGGTGAACGTGTCGTTGACTGACGTGGCCGTGTTGGCGTCCAGCGTGGCGAGGTCGATCTTGTCGGTCCCGCGCACGAAGTCGGCGATCACGTCCCACGTGCCGGCCGTGGTGCCCGAATCGGCCAGGGCGTTGATGTCGAAGACGTCCATACCCGCCCCGCCGGTCAGCAGGTCGGCGCCGCCGGCGCCGGCGATGACGTTGCCGGCGCCATTGCCTGTGATCGTGTTGGCCTGGGTGTTGCCGGTGCCGTTGATCGCGGCGTTGCCGAGCAGCGTGAGAGTTTCCACGTTCGCTTCGAGCACGAAGCTGGCGGTGCTGTACACCGTGTCGTTGCCGCCACCGGTGAACTCGATCGCCCTGTCGGCACTGCTCTCGACGAGGTAGAGATCATTGCCCGCGCCGCCGGCCAGGTAGTCGGTGTGGGCGCCGCCGTCGAGGGTATCGTCGCCGTCATCGCCGTACAGCATGTCGTTGTCCGCGCCGCCTTCGAGCTTGTCGTTGCCGGCGGCGCCGTACAGCGTGTCCTCGCCACCCTGGCCAGACAGCACGTCGGCCGTTGCGTAACCATGGCGCACGTCGTTTTCCGCCGTCGCGGCCATGACCTTCGTCTTCACGTCCGCCACGCTCCACAGGGTGTTGTCGGCGAACCTGATGAACTCGACCTGGTAGCCGCCCGCGCCGTCACCGCTGAAGTAGCTGGCAACGCGCAGTTCGTCGGCGGTGCCGTTGATCTTCACCACGAGGGCCGTGCCATCGCGCAGAAGGGTCACGTTCGTCGCCACGATACCAGCGCCGAGCTGGATCACATCGACCTTGCCCGCCGTGGCGTCGTAGGCGCTGATCGTGTCCTTGCCCGCACCCAGGCCGAACAGATAGGTATCGTTGCCCGTGCCGCCGTCCAGGGCGTCGTCGCCCGTGCCGCCATCGAGGACATCGTTGCCGGCGTAGCCGTACAGCGAGTCCCGGTCCGCGCCGCCATTGAGGTTGTCGGTGCCGATACCGCCGTCGAGCCGGTCGTCGTGGGCGCCGCCCGACAGGGTATCGTCGCCGTCTTCGCCGTACAGGTAGTCGGCGTCCGTGCCGCCATCGAGCCTGTCGTTGCCGGCGGCGCCGTACAGCGTGTCGGCGCCACCCAGGCCGGACAGCACGTCGGCCGCCGCATAGCCGTGGCGCACGTCGTTCTCCGCGGTGGCGGCCTGCACTTTCGTTTTCACCGTGCCCACGTCCCAGATGGTGCCGTCGGCGAACTTCACCTGCTCGACCTGGTAGCCGCCCGCGCCGTCGCCATTGAAGTAGCTTGCAATGCGCAGCTCGTCGCCGGTGCCGACGATCTTCAGCACGAGGGTCGAACCATCGCGCGTGGCCGTCACGTTGGCCGCCGTGATGCCGGCGCCCAGCACGATCGCATCCACCTTGCCCGCGGTCCCGTCATACGCGCTGATCGTATCCTTGCCCGATCCCACGCCGAACAGGTACGTGTCGTTGCCCGCGCCGCCGTCCAGGTAATCGTCGCTGGCGCCGCCGTCGAGCTGGTCGTTGCCCGCATGGCCATACAGCGTATCGCGGTCGGCCCCGCCCTGCAGCGTGTCGTTGCCGTTGCCGCCATCGAGCCGGTCGTCGTGGGCGCCGCCCGCCAGGCTGTCGTCGCCATCCTCGCCATACAGGGTGTCGCCATCCGTGCCGCCATCGAGCCTGTCGTTGCCGGCGGCGCCGTACAGCGTGTCCGCGCCACCCAGGCCGGACAGCACGTCGGCCGTCGCATAGCCGTAGCGCACGTCGCTCTCGGCCGTGGCGGCGATGACCTTCGTCTTCACCGTGGCCACGTCCCAGCTGGTGCCGTCGGCAAACCTGATCTGTTCGACCTGGTAGCCGCCCGCGGCGTCGCCCGTGAAATAGTTGGTGACGCGCAGCTCGTCGGCGGTGCCGTGGATCTTCAGCACGAGGGTCCAGCCATCGCGCGTGGCCGTCACGTTGGCGGCCGTGATGCCGGCGCCCAGCACGATCGCATCGACCTTGCCCGCCGTGGTGTCGTAGGCGCTGATCGTATCGCGGCCCGAGCCGATGCCGAACAGGTAGGTGTCGCTGCCCGCGCCGCCATCCATGTGGTCGTTGCCCCCGCCGCCATCGAGGCGGTCGCCGCCCGCGTAGCCATACAGCGAGTCGTTGCCGGCGCCGCCCGCGAGGGTATCGGCCAGCGCCGTGCCCGTGAGCGTTTTCGGCGGCACGACGGCCGGGGTGGTGAGCTTGGTCTTGACCGTGGCCACGTTCCACACGGTGCCGTCGGCAAACTGGATCGTTTCGACGGCCGACGCCGTGGTGGCTTCGCTGGTGAAGTAGCCCTGGATGGTCAGCTGGTCGTCCGTGCCGTTGATCTTGAGGACCAGGTCGCTGGACGAGCGCAGCAGCGTGACCCCGGCCGGAGTGACGCCGGTGCCGAGCAGTACCTTGTCGGCATCGGTGCCCAGCGCATCGCTGTCGTAGTTATAGACGGTATCCTGGCCGCTGCCCTTGCCGAACGTGTAGACGTCGGCGCCGGTGCCGCCAGCCAGGTAATCCTTTCCCGCGCCGCCGTCGAACAGGTCCGCGCCCGCGTCGCCATGCAGGTCGTCGTCGCCGCTGCCGCCCGCCAGCGCATCGTTGCCGGCGCCGCCCCAGGCGCGGTCGTTCCCCGCGTCGCCCGCCAGGCTGTCGTTGCCTTCGTCGCCATACAGCGTGTCGGCGCCCGTGCCCCCCGCGACCGTGTCGTTGCCGCCGGAACCCTGCACGGTATCGTTGCCGTCCTGGCCGGACAGGCTGTCCGCGCTGCCATAGCCGACGATCGCGTCATGGCCCGCTGTGCCCGCCGCGACCTTGCTCTTGACGGTTGCCACGTTCCATATGGTGCCGTCGGCGAACTGGATCGTTTCCAGCGCGGAGGCGGTGGTGCCGTCCGTGGTGAAGTAACCCTGGATCGTCAGCTGATCGCCCGTGCCGTCGATCTTCAGGACCAGGTCGCTGGACGAACGCAGCACCGTCACGCCGGCCGCGGTGATGCCCGCGGCCAGCAGCACCTTGTCGGCATTCGTGCCCAGGGCATCGCTGTCGTAGTTGTAGATGGTGTCGTGGCCGCTGCCCTTGCCGAACTGGTATACGTCGGCTCCGGCACCGCCGGTGAGGTAATCCTTGGCCGCGCCGCCGTCGAGCCAGTCCGCGCCGGCGTCGCCGTACAGTTCGTCGTCGCCTGCGCCGCCGGACACGGCATCGTTGCCGGCGCCACCATGGGCGCGATCGTTGCCCGCCTCGCCGGCCACCGTGTCGTTGCCGTCGTCGCCATACAGCACATCGGCCCCCGTGCCGCCCAGCACGGTGTCATTGCCGCCCTGGCCCTGCACGGTGTCGTTGCCGTCCAGGCCCGCGAGGCTGTCGGCGGCGGCATAACCGGTGATGGCGTCATAGCCGGCCGAGCCGGCCAGTACCCTGGCCTTCACCGCCGCCACGTCCCACGTGGTGCCGTCAGCGAACTCGAGCGTTTCGACCGCCGACGCGGTGGTGCCGTCGCCCGTGAAATAGCCCTGGATCGTCAGCTGGTCGCCCGTGCCGTTGAGCTTGAGTACCAGGTCATTGTAGGAGCGCACCAGTGTGACGCCGGCAGGGGCGATGCCGGCGGCCAGCAGCACCTTGTCGGCATTCGCCCCCACTGCATCGCTGTCGTAGTTGTAGACGGTATCCTGGCCGCCGCCCTTGCCGAACAGGTAGACGTCCGCCCCTGCCGCGCCCGCCAGGTAATCCTTGCCGGCGCCGCCATCGAGCCGGTCGGCACCAGCTTCACCGTACAGTTCGTCGTCGCCCGTGCCGCCGGCCAGTGCGTCGTCACCCGTGCCGCCGTAGACGCGGTCGTTGCCCGCATCGCCGCCGACGCTGTCGTTGTCGTTGTCGCCGTACACGATGTCGGCGCCCGTGCCGCCCAGGACCGTATCGTTGCCGCCCTGGCCCCGGATGGTGTCATTGCCGTCCAGGCCGGACAGGCTGTCGGCGGTGGCGTAGCCGCCGATCGAGTCGTGGCCGGCCGTGCCGGCCACGGTCATTGCCGCGTTCAATGTGGCGCTGGAATTGGCGGACGTACTATTTGAGGCCATTGCTGCATCTCCTGAATGATGTGGTGTCGGATAAGGCCGGGGTTATTGCCGATACGGGTAATAAACCTGGCCGGTTTGCGGCTGATAACCTCGAATGAAACCAGCGCCCCGATTCATGCGCGCGCACCGCACGGCAACCACATTGCATTTCGTCGCCGCATCACGTATCCGGATCACGTCATCGAATTACATTACCGGATACGTCATTCGTTATCAGCGTGGTCGCCCTCGCCAGCCTCTGGCAGAGTGCGCATACCGTCGAGAACCGGATTTAATCCGATACAGTCCAGACCGTCAACGAAGGATGCCGTATTAATAATATTTCAATACAAATTGAAAGAGTTGGCGACAAATTGAGACATTTGACGGGAATAACCTGACAAATAGGATTTATTCAATTGGCGGTCATTGAAAAGGTGGCCAGAGTAATGGTCGGCGCGTTGCAGAATGCAGATCGTCAAGCCGTGCAATGCCGATGCGGTGAAGACAACCGCATCACGCCTGTCGCATTCCTGTCCGAGCTACGCTCCAGGGTCTTGCCGATCTCGCAAAATTGTATACAATCCTTGTATGCGATCTGTTCGCACGACCGCGTGGACCGGCTGGCGCCTGCTTGCCCGTACCACGCCATCGGCCCGCGGCCCGGCCTCCCACACGGGGCAAGGCGATGCGGCGCGATGATGGGTGGCCATCGCCACTTTCCCGGCTCGCTCCTCCTCTGTTCGAAGCATCCCTGGCGACCTGTGCGCGCCAAGGGCCGCTGTCGCGCCCGGGCGGGCGAACGTCAAGCAGGCATCAACTCATTGAACAGGGTGTCCATGGAATCGAAAGTCAAGTTGGTGGTAGCGGCATTGGCGGCATTGACCGTCACGACAAGCGCGGGGGCGGCCGACAAGGGCGCTCACTGGGAATACGAGGGCAAGGCGGGCGCCGCGCACTGGGGCGAACTGGCCCCCGATTTTGCCGCCTGCCGGCAAGGCAAGGCGCAATCGCCGATCGATATCCGTGCTTCCAAGGCGGGCACGGTGGCGCCGATCAGTTTCGACTACCGCGCGAGCAGCGCCGATATCGTCAATAACGGCCACACGGTGCAGATCGACCTGGCCGATGGCGGCGCGATCGACGTCGGCGGCACGTCCTACCGGCTGGTGCAGTTCCACTTCCACACGCCGAGCGAGGAAGCGTTCAACGGCCGGCGTTATCCCCTGGTAGCCCACCTGGTCCACAAGAGCGACGCGGGCGAGCTGGCCGTGGTGGCCGTGCTGTTCAAGAAGGGCCGGGAGAATGCCGCGCTGGCCCCCGTGTTCGCCGGCCTGCCGGCGACGGCGGGCGAAAAACATACGACCGACGACGACTTCGATCCCGCCTCCCTGCTGCCCGAGCAGCGCAGCTACTACGGCTACACCGGTTCGTTGACGACGCCGCCGTGCAGCGAAGGCGTGCGCTGGCATATCCTGAAGCAGCCGGTGGAAGTCTCGCCCGCGCAGCTCGCGGCGTTTCGCAAGCTGTACCGCATGAATGCGCGGCCCGTGCAGCCGCTGAACGGGCGCGTGGTGGGCGTCGCTCCCTGAGTAAATGCCTGCCCGGCGCCATGCCGGGCAGGCTGCTGGCGACGGCATAGTGGCGCCGGCACAGCCACCTGCATTTCATACGCTGTTGCTCCGCGGTGCCGTCATTGACCGACAGGCCAGACAAACGTGCCTTGCCCCGCGCGTTTCAGGCAATCAAATCCTTCCAATAGTCGTGACAACGCGTTCTCGTCACCGGCTTCGAAGCTTATCCCTTCGCTGGCTGCTCCACGCCACGACGGTTCGAATGCTTTACATGCCAGCAGAATCGATTCCCCCGGGCCCGCGCTGAACGCGAAAGCGACGTGGCGCGCATCGTTTTCCGAAAACCCGAAACGAATAGTCCGAGGCAAGGTGATGGACCGGGCGAGCATGTTCGCCAGCGTGTGGGCTTTCACTTCAAAGATGTCGTTCTCCACGCAAATCCCGTCGACCAGATAGGCCTTTTCATTCATTGAAATGAATGAAAACCCGATGTCGATCGTGTACGCGTCACGTTCAGTGCATGTAATTTCCATGCGATGGATATCGTCGGACCTGGACATGGATGCGTCTCCGGTTACCTTCCCGATGATGGCACGTTTCACATTACCACGGGTTTCCTTATCGGCTCGCATGCATGCATACCGCTACTGTTTTGCAAGCCGGTCACCTGTCCCGGCCCTCCCCTGAAATAACGGAAAATTGCCAAAAAAATCACACGCACAGGTATGATAAAAGACCAATAACGATGGAGACAAACCGATGACCTACCGCATTTCATTGTTTTCCCTGCTGGCCGCGGCACCGCTGCTTGCCGCCGCCCAGTCCACGCCCCAATCGCAGGTCGAAACCGCCGAAGCGGGTTTCTGGCAGGCATATAACGCCTGCGATCATGCGGCAATCGGGAGCCGGCTGGCGAACGACGTGGAGTTCTACCACGACATGGGCGGCAGCCTGAAAGGCAAGGATGCCCTGGCCGGCGCCGTGCGCAACAATATCTGCGGCAACCCACAGCAGAAGACGCGCCGCCAGGCGGAGAAATCCCAGGTCTTCCTGCTCAAGCAGGGAGAAAAGGTGTACGGCGCCCTGGTCACCGGTGAGCACATCTTCCATGTGAAGCGCGGCACTGCTGCGGAAGTGACGGAAGGCCGCGCGCGTTATTCGCACGTGTGGCTGCAGAAGAGCCCCGGCGCGTGGGAACTGTCGCGCGCGGTCAGCTACGACCACCAGCCGTTCGGCGCGCCGCCGGCCACCGCGGCCGCCAGCTCGGCGCTGACGGCGGCGCAGATCGACCGCTATGTCGGCGAGTTCACTGGCAAGGGCATGCCGCCCCTGGCATTCGCGCGCACGGGGAACGAGCTGACCGTGGCTTATGAAGGCAAGAACCTCGTGCTGCATCCGCTGGACAAGCCGCATACCTTCGTCGTCAAGGAAAATAATGCCGAGGTCGAGTTCCGCGCGGGCGCCGCGGGCCCTGCCACGGCGCTCGTGGTACGCATGAACGGCAACGAGATCGGCGAAGCGCAACGCAAATAGGCAAGGCCTGCCGGCCGGCACCGCCCCGCGGCACGGCCAGCGCCGGCTGGCAAAAAAACATGCCGGACATGCCCTTGGTCCCGATCCCGGTCCGCCCGCGGCACTCGTTGCCGCGAAGCCACAACCTGCGGCAACCTGGTGTATATGTTGCCCGTAAGCATTAATCATGGTAACGTCACGATCCTGCTCCCACCGCGGCCCCACCCCTGCCCCGCCCGTCACCAAGGTACGTGAGCTACCGGCCCCCATCGTTTCACCGGCCTGGCCATTCTTCCGATGATCAACCAGCATTGAGCAAGGCGCCTTCGCGTCCGGCTCATGACACAAGGCAGCCCTACCATGATTCGCGAACGCAGCTCGACCCGGGAACCGCTTCTTCACCTGGCATGGTCCACCGATGCCGAAGGCGTCTGCGCGGCCCCGCTGGAATGGTGCCCCGGACTGCTGCCGGCGATGGCCGGCATACCGCTGGCGGACTGGATGGCCACGGTGGCCGTGAACGATGGCGCTGCCGTGGCGGCGGAACTCGGTGACGTGATGGCGCGGCGCCAGGCCTTCGACTGCGAGCTGGAAATCGCCTGCGGCGACGGCCGGCACCGGCACGTGCTGGTCACCGGCCTGCCCCGGCAACAGGGGGATGGCTATACGGGCGCACTGGTGGACGTGACGGAACGGCAGGATGCGCTGGACAACGCCACGCGCGCGGCGGCAACGCTGCGGCTCATGGTCGACAACGCAACCGACCTGGTTGCCTTCTGCGGCCTCGATGGGCGCTACATCGACATTTCGTCGTCCTTCACGCGCAGCCTCGGGTGGACCAGGGAACAGCTGGTCGGGCAGCCCGCGATCGACTTCGTGCACCCGGACGACCACGCCCATGCCAACGACGACATGGGCCGCATCCTGGCCGGCGAATCGCGGCCTGATGCGATCGAACTTCGCAAGCGCGACACGAACGGCCGCTATCTCACGCTGGCATCGAAGACGCGCATGGTGATCGAACCGGCGACGGGCGAATGCCTGGGCGCCGTGTTCGTGTCGCGCGACATCGAACGGGAAAAGGAAATGCTGGGGCGCCTGGAACGCATGGCCGAGCAGAACCTCACCCTGATCGAGAGCATCAACGACGGCTTCTTCTCGGTCAATACGGATTGGGAAATCGTCTACGCGAACAACCGGGCGGCCGACTTCGTGGGTGTCGACCGCGACGCGGCGATCGGCAAGGTGGTGTGGGACCTGGCCAAGGGACTTGCGGGATCGGTGGCCGGCGAGCATCTGCGCACGGCCATGGCGCGCCGCGAGAGCATCAGCTTCGAAGCGTTCTATGAACCCGTGGGCGCCTGGATCAGCGAGCGGATCTATGCGCACGAGGACGGCCTGTCGGTGTTCTTCCACGATATTTCCGAGCGCGTGGCGCGCGAACAGCAGATCCGCGACAGTGAACGGCGCTTCCGCGAAACGATCCGCATCACGCCGGCCGGCTACGTGCTGGTCAACGGCGAGGGCATCGTCGAGGACATCAATCCCGCCCTGTGCCAGCTGTCCGGCTATTCCCGCGAAGAGCTGGTCGGCAAGCCGGTGGCGGCGATCCTCGCCGATGGCGGCGCCGGCGCGGCGCTGAACATCGGCCACACCGGCCACCATGACCATGCGCTCGAAACGGTGCTGCTGCATCGCCAGGGCCATCGCATGGTGGCCCTCGTGAACCAGACCGTCGAACGCGATGCGCAGGGCAGCCCCCTGTCGCTGACGGCATTCATCACCGATATCACGGAGCGCAAGCGTGCCGAGGCGCGGCTGGAAGAACTGGCCACGCGCGATACGCTGACGGGCTTGCCGAACCGGGCCTGGATCAACCGGCGCGTGTCGGACATGCTGGGCCAGGGCCACGGCGAGACGACGGTGTTCTTCATCGATTTGAACCGGTTCAAGGAGGTCAACGATTCGCTGGGCCATGCCACCGGCGACCGCCTGCTCCAGCTGGTGGGCAAGCGCCTGCAATCGTGCATGCGGCCGGGCGACGTGGTGGCCCGGCTGGGCGGCGATGAATTCGTGGTCGCCGCCAGCTGCGCGGGCCGCGAGGCGGCGACGGCCATCGCCCGGCGCCTGCTCGCCACGATGAAGCTGTCATTCTTCATCGACGGCATGGAGATGCGCGTGGGTGCGTCGATCGGCATCAGCCTCGCCGGGATGGACGTCACGTCGACCGAAGCCCTGTTCCAGAAGGCCGATACGGCGATGTACAAGGCCAAGGCGCTGGGCGATGGTTCGTTCCAGTTCTTCGAGCCGGCAATGTGGCTGGAAGCGAAGCGCCGCCTGCACATCGAGGCGGCACTGCACCGCGCGCTGGAATACGGGCAGTTCGCGGTGCACTACCAGCCGCGCGTCGACTTGCGCTCGCTGCGCACGCTCGGCGTGGAAGCGTTGCTGCGCTGGGAGCACCCCGAGTTCGGCCGCGTACCGCCGCTGGAGTTCATTCCGCTGGCCGAGGAACGGGGCCAGATCGGCACCATCGGCCGCTGGGTGCTGGGCGAGGCATGCCGCGAGGTCAAGCACATCAATGAACGGTTCGGCCTGGCCCTGCACGTGTCGGTCAATGTCTCGGCGCGCCAGTTGCGCTCGCCCGACCTGATCGGCCAGGTGCGCAGCGTGCTGGCCGAGTCGGGCCTGCCGGCGGCGGCACTGGAACTGGAACTGACGGAAAGCGCCCTGATCGAGGATCTCGACCAGTCCGTGCTGGTACTGCAAGGCCTCAAGGCGCTGGGCGTGCGGCTGTCGATCGACGATTTCGGCACCGGCTATTCGAGCCTCTCCTACCTGAAGCGCCTGCCGATCGACGTGCTGAAGCTGGACCGCTCGTTCGTGGCCGAGAACCCGGCCGGCGACGGCTTCGTGCGGGCGCTGATCGACATGGCGCACGTGCTCAATCTCTCCGTGGTGGCCGAAGGCATCGAGACCGGTGTGGCGATGGAAGCCCTGCGCGACGCCGCATGCGACGAAGGCCAGGGCTACCTGTTCGCGCGGCCGATGCCGCTGGCCGAGCTGGAAGCATTCCTGGTGCGCGAAGGCGAAGGCCATGCCGGCGACACGCAGTCCGGGGCATTGCCCGCATGACCGGCCACGCCGGATAAAGCTTTCGACTGCCAGGCACGTTCGCCGTCAATGCGCGGCGGACAAGCTGTCCAGATGCAGGCTCCCGGGCAACTCCTCCGCCGGCACGGGCCGGAACAGGTAGAACCCCTGCAGCTCATCGCATTGCAGCGCTTCGAGAATGCGCGCCTGCTCCGCGGTTTCGACGCCCTCGGCCACCACGCGCATGCCCAGCGAATGGGCCATCGTGATGATGGCCCGGAAGAAGACTTCGCCGCTCTCGTCGATGCCGAGCCGGCTCGTGAACGACTTGTCGACCTTCAGCACGTCGAACGCCATGTTGTGCAGCATGGAGAGCGACGAGTAGCCGGTGCCGAAGTCATCCACCAGCAGCTTCACGCCGAGCGCGTGGATGGCCCGCAGGTTGTCGGCCGTGCGGCGCGGGTCGACGACCATCGACGATTCCGTCAGCTCGATTTCCACGCACGAGCCGTCGATGCCGTGGCGGGCCAGCGCGCTGGCGATGCTTTCGCGGATGTCGCGCTCGTTGAACTGCCGGCTCGACACGTTGATCGACACCGGCACGCAGGCATACACGCCATGCGCCCACTGGGCGATCTGCGTGCAGACCAGGTCGATCACCAGTTCGCCGAGGTTCAGGATCAGCCCCGTTTCCTCGGCCAGGCCGATGAATTCGTCAGGCCCCAGCATGCCCTCGGTCGGATGGTTCCACCGCACCAGCGCTTCCAGGCTCGTCACCTTGCTGGTCTTGCAGTCGACACGTGACTGGTAATGCATGACGAACTGGTTTTCCGCGATCGCCGCGCGCAGTTCTTTTTCGCGTTTCGTGCGCTGGCGCATCGCATCGTAGAACGCCGAGTTGAACAGGTGGTAGCGGTTCTTGCCCGACGTTTTCGCTTCATACATGGCGATGTCGGCATGCTGGTACAGCGTGTCCATGTCCTTTGCATCGACCGGATACAGGCTGATGCCGATCGACGTGCCGACGGAAGCGGTGCCGGCCGACGTGGAAAACGGCGCGTGGAATGCGTGCAGGATGCGTTCGGCCACATGCTCCGCCTCCGACTGGTTGCCGACCAGCTCGAGCACGACGACGAACTCGTCGCCCCCCAGGCGCACCACGTGATCGTTCGGCCGCACGGCCACCTTCAGCCGCTTGCCCACATGCTGCAACACTTCGTCGCCGGCGCCGTGGCCGAAGGTGTCGTTGACCAGCTTGAAGCCGTCCAGGTCCACGAACAGCACGGCCACCTTGGCATTGGCCTTGTCCGCGCGTTCGAGCATGGTGGGCAGGTTGCGGCGGATCCAGGCGCGGTTCGGCAGGCCGGTCAGCATGTCTTCGTTGCTGCGCCGTTCCAGGTCGGCGACGTGCGATTTTTCCAGCGTGATGTCGCGCACGGTGATGGCAAGCACGTCGTCGGACTTGACGACGCCAACCCGCAGGTGCTGTTCCTGCCTGCTGCCCCCTTCGAGCTGGAAGTCGTCTTCGGCCGATCCCTGCCGGAACGCCTTGTCGAGCAAGGCCTTGATCGACGATGCCCCGGCGAGGCCGCCGCGCATGCCGGACAGGTGCGCGCCGATGACCGCCTGCCGCGCCGTTCCCAGGAAACCGGCGCCGCGGTCGTTGCAATCGACGACCCGGTAATCGGCGATTGCCTTCGCATCGCCGCGCACGGGCTTGCAGATGAAGAAGCCTTCCGTGCCGCCTTCGGTGGCCTTGCGATAGGCGGCCTGCGACAGCGCCAGCTGCCGCCGCTCGCGGTGGAAGCGGATCGACATCGTGGTGGCGATCACCACGAACACGGCCAGCACGAAGTTCGCCCCGGCGGCCACGCGGATCGAGCCGATGCGCCGCTCGTTCAGGGCCACCTGCGCCTCCGTCTGGTCGGCGGCGGCCACCACCACGATGGGAAAACCATCCACGCGACGCCAGGAGATGAAGCGGCTGACGGTGTCGCCGAAATCGCCGCCGGCCACGTAGATGTTGCCGGCCGAACTATCGAGCGCAAAGCGCAGCGATGACGGAATGGCCGGCGGCTGCCGCCCTCCCCCGTTGATGCGGAACGCTTTCGTGCTGCCGTCGAGCCCGACCGAGGTAACGAAGCCTTGCGTGCCGAGCACGCCACTGTCATAGGGTGCGATGAGGGCCTCGCTGTCGAGCGCGACGACGACGACGCCGGCCAGGCTGCCCGCGGCATCGAGGATCTTGCGCGAAAACCGGATGAAATACTGGTCCTGCCCCGCCATCTTCCTGGGCATGCCGATGAACATCGTGTCCGTGGTGCTGCGCTTCTGTTCGGCGAAGAACGGCAGGCCCGTCACGCTGTCCAGCTCGTCGCGCGGCCAGGCTTCCGGGCTGTTCGTGAACAGCATGTCGCCTTCCGCGCCGAACACCGAAATGTTGAGGATGGCCTTGTCCGGACCCACCACTTCATCGAGCGCCTTCTGCTCCGGCTTGCCGCCGACGGCCTGCCAGTGAGAGCCGGCCAGCACGAGGATCTGGTCGATCATCGTGAGGTCGCGCGAGAGCTGGGC
Source organism: Pseudoduganella lutea (assembly GCF_004209755.1). NCBI lineage: Bacteria > Pseudomonadati > Pseudomonadota > Betaproteobacteria > Burkholderiales > Oxalobacteraceae > Pseudoduganella > Pseudoduganella lutea. Next base: position 881,590 of record NZ_CP035913.1, read on the forward strand.
GGCCTGGCTTTCCGCAACGCGGCTCGACGCTTCGTAGGTGCGGCGTTCGAACTGCACGCGCTCGGCATCGAGCACCTGGATGAGGTAGACCCAGCAGGTACAGGCAACGATCAGGCCGAAAAAAGGCCAAGCGAAAATTGGCAGCGCGGCCGCCCGCGTCGTGCGCAGGGCACGAGATGCGAGCGCCATGCTCTTCGGCCCGTCCATCGTTTCTCCCAACGCCATCCCTGCTTCTTCATGCGATGTGTGCCGCCGAGCGAAAATCTCGACGGTGCTGCCTAGCCAGCATACGCGAGGGCCTAGCACGCCGCAAGCGAATCGCCAGCGGGGCCGGGGTTCGGCTTGACGGATGCGCGACAGCGGGGTACGGGTTCGGCATTGTCGATGCGTTCAAGCACGATCCAGGGCATCGCAAGAAAGTTTTCTTTGTTGCTTACTCCTCTTAAAAGCTTTCATCGTGCAATTAAAAATAATAAATTTACTTTAATTTATCGTCATCATGTCAAACGCCTGTCACATAGCGGGCCTACCTTAACGAACGCGCCCCCTGTGATGGGGGGCCGGACTAGCGCAGCAGTTATGGTTGCGCGCTTCGTGGCCCGTTGGATGCGGTCGTGATCCGATGTGCTCGCCCTGTGATCTTTCACTTTTACGAGGTATGCCATGTTCCCGTTTTCCCATTCCGTGACGCCTGCCGTTCGCTCCCACCTGAATGCCCAGGCAGCTTTCCTGAACGATATGTCGAAATCGCTGTCGCGCTCCTTCCAGAACCTGTGCCAGCTGAACATCCAGCTGGGCCAGACGCTGATCGAGGAAAGCACCATTGCCGGTCACCAGCTGCTGACCACCGATCGTCCAAACGACGTGATCCAGGTGGCCGCTTCGCGCGCCCAGCCTGCTTCGGAAAAACTGCGCGCCTACCAGCAGCACGTCTCGCGCGTCGCCGCAGATGCCCAGGTTGAACTGGCTCGCGTGGCCGAGCAGCACGTGCAGGAAACCTCGCGCACCGCCCGCGCCCTGGCCGACCAGGTCGCCCGTACGGCTGCCGAGGAAACCGACCGCAATGTGCGCCACCAGGAAGAAGCGCTGAAGAACTTCCGCGACCCGTTTGAAATCCCGGGCGCACAGCGTGGCAATGGCGCCAGCTATCAAGGCAATGTGCAGTCCGCCGGCGACCGCGACCACGACAGCGCTTCGTCGAAAGGCAATGTGCAAGGTGAAACGGTTGCCGCTACCCAGGCAACCGGCGGCAAGTCGCGCCAGTAAGGTAATGGGGGTGGTGGCGGCGGGCGCCGCTGTTGCCACCCCGTAGCAGTGCTGTGCGCAAGCCGATCGTGGCTTGCGCACCGTTGGGCTTCCCCGTTTTGTTTGCCGTTCCGCTCAAGTCCGTGAGAATCTCCGCTGCCGGCCATGGCCGATTGGCCCTTGCTATATTCTGGGCACTGGTCAACCAACGGTGCTCGGCATGGACGAACGAACAGGCTGGACCCGCCGCGCCTTCCTGGCGACGGCCGGCGCATCGCTTGCCTTTACGCTCATCCCCCAAGCTGCCCATGCTGCCCGGCATGGCGATCCCTACCCCGGCTTTGCCGATCCGCCCATGCCCGCGCGACCACGCATCTGGTGGTTCTGGGGCGAGTCCGTGACGACCGATGAAGGCATCACCCGCGATTTGCAAGCCTATCGCCAGGCCGGCTTCGGCGGCGTGGTGCTGTACGAGCAGGTGTTCAAGGCCGCGCCGGATTCACTCGCCAGCCTGTCGCCCGAATGGCTCGCGCGCGTGCGCTTCGCCGCCGCGGAATGCGCACGCCTCGGGCTCGCACTCGAAGTCAATGCCAGCAATGGCTACGTGGCCGGCGGGCCGTGGATCACGCCGGCACTGGGCATGCAGCGTCTCGTGGCCAGCGAGACGCACGTAACGGGCGATGCGCGCCGCGTGCTGAAACTGCGGCAGCCGGAAACCAACCTCGATTACTACCGCGACGTGGCCTGCCTCGCCTACCGCACCGTCGACGGCGGCGCGCCGCTGCCGCTGCCCACGATCACCAGCAACGCCACGGACATCGACTTCGATGCAATGATGGCACGCCCCCCTGTCGCCGGGGAGGCGGATGCCGGCCGCCGCAAGGCGCGCATCCGGCCGCGCGCCGATGGCCAGCCAGTGCTGGTCGCTTTCGATTACGGCCACGCCGTCACGGTGCGCAGCCTGACGTTCACCCAACGCAAGAATTCCAAGGCCCCCGTCATCGCCACGCAGGTGCCCGGCCGCTGGGGCCCGGATGCGCTCGGCCAGGGCATGCGGCGCAACCCGCCGCTCGGCATGCTGGAAGCCAGTACCGACGGCCAGCGCTGGGCGGCGGTCGCCGAGCTGCCGGCGATGGGTTACCAGCATGGATGGTGGGACCGGCTTACCGTGTCGTTCGCGGCGGTCACGGCGCGCCATTTCCGGCTGAACCTGCACGGCTGGGGGCGCAATGTTCCGGCAGGTGACGACGACCTGCTGCTCGGCGGCCTGACGCTGCGAGGCTCCGCCCGCGTGGACCGGTGGGAAAGCAAGGCCGGCAACCTGGCCGATTTCGCCGACCCGGACCGCACGCCGCGCTACAGCCATGGCGAAGTGGTCGATCCCACCACCGTGGTCGACGTGACAGCGCACCTGGCGCCGGATGGCTCGCTCGACTGGACACCGCCGCCGGGCGACTGGACGATCCTGCGGCTAGGCCACACGCCCACCGGCGCGCGCACGAAACACGGCTATCCCGGCGCGCTGGGACTCGAATGCGACAAGCTGAGCGCGCACGCCACCGGCGTGCAGTTCGAACACTACATCGGCCCGATCCTGGCAGCGGTGCGCACGGTGCCAGGCGGGCGCATCGAAGGCATCGGCATCGACAGCGCCGAACACGGGTCGCAGAACTGGACGACGGATTTCCCGGCCCAGTTCCGCAAGCGGCGCGGCTACGACCTGCTGCCATGGCTGCCCGCGATGATGGGCATTCCGGTCGCCAGCGCCGAAGCAACGGACCGCGTGCTGTTCGATGTGCGCCGCACGATCGCCGACCTGATGAGCGACGAATACTTCGGCACCTTCACGCGCCTCGCCAATGCGGCCGGCATGACGGTCACCGCCCAGGCGCCCGGCATCGCCACCTGCCTGCCGGGCGACAACATCGGTGCCAAGGGCCGGGTCGATATCCCGATGGGTGAATTCTGGGTCAACCAGTTCGGCGGCGAGGGCCAGCCCGAAGGCACGATGGATTGCCGCGAGGCCGCCAGTGCCGCGCACCTCTACGGCAAGCCGATCGTGGCCGCCGAAGCATTCACGGGCAGCCCGGCGCACATCCATCCCGCCATGCTCAAACCCTTCGCCGATGCCGCTTTCGCGAATGGCATCAACCGCATGGTGGTCCTGGCCGGCAACCACCAGCCGTATGGGGACCGGCGCAAACCCGGCGTCACGGAGGATAAATTCTTCCTGCCCTACCAGCGCAACAACACGTGGTGGAAGCAAAGCACGCCGTTCTGGCACACGCTGGGCCGCGCGTCGTACCTGCTGGGCCTGGGCCGGCCGGTGGTGGACCTGCTGTACCACCTGGGCAGCGACACGCCGCTGAAGATCGCCACCGCGCGCATGCGGCCCGCACCGCCGGCCGGCCACGACTGGGACGTGTGCGGCGACGAGGAACTGCTGCGCGCCACCATCGACGACGGCTGCCTGGTCATGCCCGGCGGGATGCGCTACCCGGTGCTCGTGCTGGCCGGGGGCGAAGCCATGACGCTGGCGGCCGCGCGCCACGTGCTCCACCTCGTGCGGCACGGCGCACGCGTGATCGGCCCCGTGCGGGCACGCCGCACGCCCGGCTTCGCCGATGCCGCCGGCCAGCCCGAACTGCTGCGCATCGCGGATGAACTATGGGGTGTGGCACCGCAGCCAGCACGGGGCGAACGCCGCGTGGGTGCCGGCGTCGTGATGTGGGGCGAGGAACCGGCGGTGCACCTGGCGCGGCTCGGCATCGGCACGGATTTCCATGCCGCGGGGCTGGACCCGCTCGATATCCTGTTCGTGCACCGTAAGGTGGACGGCATGGACCTGTATTTTGTCGCCAACCATCGGCCGGGGCCCCTTGCCGTCGACGCGCTGTTCCGCGATGGCGCCGGCGCGCCGCAGGCGTGGGACCCGGGCACCGGCCAGCGTTGCACCTTGCCCGGTGCGCGCGCCACGCCGCGCGGCACGACGGTACCGCTGCGGCTGGAGCAGCATGCGTCATTGTTCGTGGTATTCGGCGCGCCCGCAGCGCCAGCAGCAGCAGCCGGGCCGCTGTCGCTGATCGGCGAGCTGCCCGTGCGGCACACGCTGCGCGGGCCGTGGCGGGTCGCTTTCGATCCGGCCTGGGGCGGCCCCGCATCGCTCGTGCTGCCGGAACTCGCCTGCTGGACGGCGCATGCACTGGAAAGCGTGCGCCATTACTCGGGCACGGCGATCTATCGCACGCAGTTCGACCTGCCACGCCTGCCGCGGGACGCCGTGTGGCTCGACCTCGGGCAAGTGGAAGTGGTGGCGACCGTTTCCGTCAACGGCACGGAAGTGACCACCCTATGGAAAGCGCCCTACGCGGCCGATATCGGCCGCCACCTGCGCAAGGGCCGGAACCGGCTGGAAGTCCGGGTCGCGAACCTGTGGGCGAACCGGCTGATCGCCGACGCGGGTTTGCCTCCCGAACAACGCATCGCCTGGGCCACGTTCAATCCTTACCAGCCGGGCGACGTGCTGTTTCCATCGGGCCTGCTGGGGCCCGTGACGCTGCGGTACGACGGCGCAGGGTGAATGCGCCCCGTCGCGGGAACGTCGGCATCGGCTTGCGCGGCGACGACGGCCCCGCAACGTTCCGGTGTCGACATCGGCCTCAGCGGATCTTTTCCAGCTTGTCGCGCAGCGTCGCCTGCGACAGCTCGCCCACGTGGCGCAGTACCAGCCGCCCGGCGCCATCGTAGAACAGCGTGGTGGGATAGGCCACGGAGCCGGTACTGGCCGCCAGCCGGCCGGCAGGGTCGGTCACCACGTTCTGCAGATGCAGGCCCTGGCCTGCGAGGTAGCGCCGCACGGTGTCGGCCGATTCGCGCTGGTTGACGAACACGAAGCCGATCTCCGGATTGGCCGCCTGCGCGGCATGCAGCACCGGCATTTCGCGCCGGCAGGGCGGGCACCACGTGGCCCACAGGTTGACCACCAGCGGCTTGCCGGCAAAGCGCGCCAGCGCGATCTCGGTGCCGTCGAGCTGGCGCACCGTCACATCCGGCATCGGCGCACGCGCCGGCGTCATCCACTGCACGGCCAGCGTGCCACCACCCCACAGCGCCAGCCCGGCCAGCGCGGACACCAGCAGCGGGCGGCGCAGCGCATCGCTGCGCCGCACCAGCTCGATACCGACCACGCAGGCTGCGAGCAGGCCGATCGCCGGCTCGAAACCGCCATCGCGGATATCGAACGCGGTCCATGGCGCGCCTGCATAGATATCGCGGTGCTTGAACACGAACATGAGGCGTGCGGCGAGGAAGCCGACGACGATCATCTTCCACAACAGCGGGCCGGCATCCACGCCGCGCCGGCGGTGGAACCAGTCCGCGATGCCGGTGGCAAGCAGGATCGCCAGCAGGGACAGCACGGCACTCGTCGGCAGCACGACGGGGCCCAGCGTGATCGAGTCCATTATTCCCCCACCGAGCGTTGGCGGAACCGGGCCGCCTTGTGGCGGTTGCCGCACAGGGCCATGCTGCACCAGCGGCGTTTGTGCGCCTTCGTGCGGTCGTAGAACCATAGCACGCAGTCGGGGTGCTCGCACTGCCTGACGAGCGTGAAATCGCCGTCGGCCAGCAATTGCGCCACCGCTTCCGCGACGGGCCCCAGCATCGCCGCGATCGCGTCGCCACGCGGCTCGCGCTTCACCACCAGCTTGCCATGGCCGTCGTGGACCAGTTGCGGCGCACTGACATGAGTGGCGAGGATGGCATTCAACGGGCGGGGATCAGCCGTCTTGCCGGCCTTGCGGCGCGTGACCAGCCCGCGGGCCAGCGTGCGCAGCGCCGTGGCCTGCGCCAGCAACGCGGCACCATCGGCCGCCTTCGCGCCTGCCGGCGCAACGATACCCTGCCGCTCGAGCCAGCGCCGCACATCGTCGCCACTGCGCCAGAAATCGACGGCCGCGCCATCGTCGCGCGCCTCGGTGTTCAGCAGGTCCAACGCCAGGTGATCGGCCAGCACCGGGGCCTCGTCCGGCGCATGTTTCGCAGTTGCCGCGGTTGTCGCAGTTGTCGCAGTTGCCATCAAATAACCCCTGAAAAATACGTTGACAGGTTACGGAAGGCGGCGCACACTCCGGTTCAAGTAACCCAATAAATTTGATTATACAGGTTATCAAGCCATCCCACCGACCCGCCTACCAGGAGCCACCATGACCGCACCCACCGCAAGCGCAACCGCCCATGCCGAAACAGCCCATGCCGGGCAGGTCCATTACCGCACGATGGACATCAACGGTGTCGATCTCTTCTATCGTGAAGCCGGCGCACCGGCGGCGCCGGCCATCCTGCTGCTGCACGGCTTCGGCGCTTCATCCCACATGTTCCGCGAGCTGATCCCGCGACTGGCCGGGCGCTACCGAGTGATCGCGCCCGACCTGCCGGGCTTCGGCCAGACCACCGCCCCGGCGGGTTTCGACTGGACGTTCGACAGCCTCGCATCGGTGATCGACGCCTTTACCCGCGCGAAGGAACTGGATCGCTATGCGCTCTATGTGTTCGACTACGGCGCCCCGGTGGGCTGGCGCCTGGCGGTGGACAATCCGGAAAGGATTACCGCGATCGTGACCCAGAACGGCAATGGCTACGAGGAAGGCCTGAGCACGGGCTGGGCGGAAATGCGCAAGGCGTGGGCCGAGCCGACCGCCGCCAACCGCGAAGCGCTGCGCAAGTTCAATACGCTGGAGATGCTGCGCTGGCAGTACACGGAGGGCGTCAGCGATACCTCGCTGCTGGCACCGGAGAGCTGGCAGCTGGCTCACGCGTCGATCGAGCGGATCGGCGTCGACGTGCAGATGGACCTGCTGGTCGACTATGGCAGCAATGTCGCCCACTACGCGCGGCTGCATGAATTCTTCCGCAGCCACCAGCCGCCCACCTTGGCGATCTGGGGCTGGAACGATCCGTTCTTCCTGCCCGCCGGCGCCGAAGCCTTCCAGCGCGACAACGGCAACGCGGAAGTGCGCTTTTTGGACACGGGCCACTTCGCCATCGAAACGCATGGCCGGGAGATCGCGGCGGCCATGCTGGATTTCCTGGGCCGCAGCCTGCCGGCATGATGGGAAGAGTGAAGCGGTGATAGCATCGGGCTTTCATCGACACCGACGGAGTTGCAATGATCTTCGATCCCCGCGACACGTATCTCCACCTTGCTGAAGACGGCACCGCGCGACAATTGGCCGGCGACGCCTTCTGGCAGATGCCCGAATCCGAGGCCGGCCGCTATGACCGGGGCTGGCTGGTCACTGCGTTCGATTTCGATGACGACTGGCCGAACTGGGAGATGCATCCGCACGGCGACGAATTCGTATACCTGCTGTCGGGCGATGTCGAGCTGCATCTCGACCGGGAGGAAGGACTCGTCACCGTTGCGCTGTCGGGCAGTTGTGCAGTCGTGGTGCCGCGCGGCGTGTGGCATACCGCTACGGTACGTTCACCGAGCCGGATGATGTTCGTCACCCGGGGCGCCGGCACGCAAAGCCGGCCTGTATCGGCTCGGTAATTGCCTGCGCCAGGCTGCCCCCGCAGGCTGCAATTATCGGTGAAGGCGTGCGGGGAAGGTGTCGCGATATGCAGCATCTCGCCGCCGGTAACGCCGCCGGTCAGTGTGACAACTGCGGGCGACGTTGCGCGGCGATTGCGTGACGCGCCACGGGAACCTCGCGCAGGCGGAACGTGCCGACGGCCTGTGACAGGCTGGCAGCCTGGTCGCGCAGGCTTTCGGCCGCCGCCGCGGCCTGCTCGACGAGCGCCGCATTTTGCTGGGTGATGTCGTCCATCATCGTGACGGCCTGGTTGATTTCCTGCAGGCCCGTGCTCTGCTCGGCGCTGGCGCTGGTGATGCCGGCCATGATGGTTTCCAGCTTGCGCACGGCGTCGACCACCTGGCCCATCGTCTGGCCGGCCTGGTCGGCCATGCGGGCGCCCTCTTCCACCGTGCCCGCCGAGTCGCCGATCAGTTCCTTGATTTCACGGGCCGCCGCCGCGCTGCGCTGCGCCAGGTTGCGCACCTCGGATGCCACCACGGCAAAGCCGCGGCCCTGTTCGCCGGCGCGGGCCGCTTCCACCGCGGCATTGAGCGCCAGGATATTGGTCTGGAACGCGATGCCGTCGATCACGCTGGTGATGTTGCCGATGCGGGTCGAGCTTTCGCGGATCGCGCCCATCGTGCCGACCACCTTCGACACCACTTCGCCACCCCGCGCGGCGATCGACGAGGCATCGGCCGCCAGCCGGTTCGCTTCGCTGGCGTCGCTGGCGTTGCGCTGCACCGTATGGGTCAGCGTTTCCATCGACGATGCGGTTTCCTGCAGCGAACTGGCCTGCGATTCCGTGCGTGCCGACAGGTCGGCGTTGCCGCGCGCGATCTCGCCGGTGGCCACGGCCATTTCGTCGGTACTCGCGTGGATCTTGCCGATCATGCCGGCAAGGTTGGCGTTGATGGTGGCGATGGCGCGCATCAGGATGCCCACTTCATCGTCGTGCGTCACGCGGATATCCTCGGTAAGGTCGCCTTGCGCGATCCGCGCGGCGGTGGCCGTGGCGTTGGCCAGGTTGCGCGCGATGTAGCGGTACACGAGCAGCAGGCACAGCACGGTGCCGCCCACGGACAGGGCCAGCAATACGACCGCCATGGCGAACGCCGTGCGCGTTTCGCCTTCCGCCTTCTCCACCGCCGCGGCCGTGCGGCCATCGAGCATGGCCAGGAATTCGTTCAGCGGCTGCATGATGCGCGCCTTGTTCTGGTGATACGTGGTGTCGTGCATGATGCGGCGCGCCAACTCCAGGTCCGGCTCGCCCTTGCGCGTAAAGCCGCCCTTGCCGTCGTCGAACAGGCCCTTCACGGCATTCATCGCGATCACCTCGGTTTTCACGAGGCCGTCGGAATTGGCCTGGGCTTCCTTCAGCTTGCCGAATTCCTGCTCCGTGAAGCCGGCCTCCTGCATCAGCTGCTGCAGCGAGACGCTCTTGCCGGACGACGGCGGCACGGGCAGGCCGCCCGCCACGAAGTCCCAGTAGATCCGCCCGTAGTTTTCCGGGCGTGGCTTGCTGCCGTTGCGAATGTCGAGGATGTCCATGTACTGCCGCTCGTACGACGCATCGCCGGACACGACATAAGTACGCGCCAACCGGGTCAGGTCGTCCGAGCTTTGCCGCAGTTCATCGGCCAGCAGGTAGGACTGGTAGCGCGACTGACTGGCCGCCGTGGCGGAGGCCTGCTTCTCGGAGACGCGCAGCATCGCCCACAGCGTGGCGGCCGCGAGCAGCACGGTCAGTAAGAAGGTGGCGATGAATGCTTGCTTGATGGACAAATGGCGCATGGCTGGCTCGCTGAAAGGAAAGATATTTAATACCTAGTGGCAACAGTAGCTTTACTCGCGGAAGCATGTCCAGCAAATGGTGAGAATTCGCGTATATTGCCGCGACTTTGTCGGTCGAGGCGCACACAGTTGGCAGGTCGTCATGGCCGATGTGCATGCAAGGTTGTGTGTCTAACAAACAGCAGGCGCCATCGAAGGTAGGCTTGTGTTTTCTGGCGTACAAAGCGGGGTCTGGTATTCGTCCGCAAGCGCCTTCAACCAGGTGGCGAGGCTATGAAAAAAAATTCCAAGGCTCTCAAGATAAGCGGAGCCATACTCGCGGCAATCGTCGGATTGCTGATCCTCTTTGCGCTGTTCGACTGGAACATGCTGCGCCCTTACATCAACCGCAAGGTTTCCGAGACCACGGGGCGCGAATTTGCCATCCAGGGCAACCTGGACGTGAAGTTCCACCGCGGCCTCGACAGCGAAACGGGCTGGCGGCGCTACGTGCCGCGGCCCTATGTCAGCGTCGAGGACATCCGCATGAGCAACCCGGCATGGAGCACCGTCGGCAATCAGATGGCCACGGCGAAGCGCGTTGATGTGGGCTTCCGCATCCTGCCCTTGCTGGGCAAGGAATTCGTCATCACCGACCTGCGGCTGGCCGAGCCCAACGTGGCACTGCAGCGCCGCAAGGATGGCAGCAATTCGTGGACGCTGAAGGACAATGGCCCTTCCGAATGGGAAGTCGATATCCAGCGCCTGGCCTTCTCGACCGGCAGGCTGCGCTACCTCGACGAAGCGATCGACCTCGACCTGCGGGCGGACGCGAAATCGATCAACGGCAACACCACCCCGGCCGCGCCGGGCGCGCAGCCCTACGGCCTGGCCTTCACGCTGAGCGGCAAATACAACAAGGCGCCCGTGACGGGCGGCGGCAAGGCCGGCGCGGTGCTGACGCTGACGGGTTCGGACATCAAGTTCCCAGTCGAGGCCAATGCGGACATCGGCGGCAACAAGATTTCCGTGAAGGGCACGCTGGACGATCCGAAAACACTGTCCGGCATGGACCTGCAACTGAAGCTGGCCGGTCCCAGCATGGCCGACCTGTATCCGCTGACCGGCGTGCTGCTGCCGGAAACGCCGCCCTATTCCACGCATGGCCGGCTGCTCGGCGAGAAGAACGATGCCGACGCGTGGACGTTCACGTACCAGAAATTCTCAGGCAAGGTCGGCGCCAGCGATATCGCCGGCACGCTGTCGTATTCGCAGCGCAAGCCGCGGGCGCTGCTGCGCGGCGAGCTCACATCGCAGCAACTGCGCCTCGCGGACCTGGGCCCTTCCGTGGGCGCCGACACGGGCGCCGGCACGAAGCAGGCCGGCAAGGTGAAGGCGCCGCCCGCCGGCAAGGCATTGCCGGTGGACGAATTCGATACGTCGAAATGGGGCGCGCTCGATGCGGACGTGAAGTTCACCGGCAAGCGCATCGTGCGCACCAACGACATTCCCTTGCAGGACATCGTGGCCGACCTCCACATGAAGGACAAGGTACTGCGGCTCACGCCGCTGCAATTCGGCATGGCGGGTGGCCAGGTGATTTCCAATATCTCGCTGGACGGCCGCCAGAAAGCCATCGATGCGCAGGCCCGCGTGGCGGCGCGGCACCTGAAGATCAACCGGCTGTTCCCGAAACTGGAATCGATGCGCGGCAGCTTCGGCGAAATCAACGGCGACGCGGCGCTGGCCGGCAAGGGGAACACGGTGGCTTCGATGCTGGCGTCGTCGAACGGCGAAATGAATGCCGTGGTGACCGAGGGCTCCGTGAGCAAGTTCGTGCTGGAGCTGGCGGGCCTGAACGTGGCCAACGCGGTGTTCGTGAAGGTATTCGGCGACAAGCAGATCAACATGAACTGCCTGGCCGCCGAGGCGGCCGTGCGCAATGGCCGGGCGAACGTGCAGCGCTTCGTGCTGGATACGGATGAAGCGGTGGTCGACGTTTCCGGCTACGTGGACCTGGCCCAGGAACAGCTGAACCTGGACGTGCGCCCGAAAACCAAGGGCACCCGCATCTTCTCGCTGCGCACGCCGCTGTATGCGAAAGGCACGTTCGCCGATCCCGACGTGGGGCCGTACAAGGGTCCGCTGGCACTGAAGGCCGGCGCCGCCGTGGCCCTGGCCGCCGTGTCGCCGCTGGCCGCCGTGCTGCCGCTGGTGAACGTGTCGAAGGTGCCGGACACAAACTGCAAGGCCGCGATCGCCGAAGCCGAGAAGAAGCCGCAGGTGCGCGAGCTGCCGAAGTCCGTCGGCAAGAAATAAAGTCGATCCAGCGCGCGCGGTCTGCGACCCGCGCGCTGCCTTTTCCGAAGCGCCGGGCCCATGGTAGAGTCGCCCTTTCCGCCAGCGCCGATGCGTTCATGACCAATCCCCACCAGCACAATCCGCACTCGTACGACAGCGATGCGATCGACGCCGTCTACCGCGCCATCCGCGAGCGCCGCGACATGCGTCACTTCCGTCCCGATCCGATCGACCCGGTGCAGCTGGCGCGCTTCATCGAAGCCGCGCACAGTGCGCCCAGCGTGGGCTACATGCAACCGTGGCGCTTCCTGCGCATCACCGACGCGGCGCTGCGGCGCGAGCTGCATGCCCACGTCGACGCCGAGCGCGCCCTTACCGCCGAAGCCATGGGCGAACGGGCCGACGAATTCATGCGCCTGAAGGTGGAAGGCATCCTCGCGTGCGGCGAGCTGCTCGTCGTGGGGCTTGTCGAGGGCCGCGAGCGCTACGTGTTCGGCCGCCGCACCATGCCGGACATGGACCTGGCATCGGCTTCCTGCGCGATCCAGAACTTCTGGCTTGCTGCGCGGGCCGAGGGCTTGGGCGTTGGGTGGGTGTCGCTGTTTGATCCGGAGCACGTGCGTGTTCTGTGTGGAATGCCTGAAGGCAGCCGTCCTATTGCGCTGCTGTGCGTTGGCCACGTGGACGCGTTTTATCCGGAGCCGATGCTGCAGACCGAGCGGTGGGACAGCCGGCGCGAGTTGGGCGGGATCGTTTATGAGAATACGTGGGGGACGCCATGAGTTCAAAAAGCATCGATCACGTAATGTGTTTTGACTTCGGACTTTCGCTCTCCTGAATGCATGGCCCCCTTTACTATCCCGAACTGCAATTACGGCGGCTTAGAATATTTAACAAAACCGGCTGATTAACCTGAGCGCAACAATATTGTACGCTCCAGGCAATAGATTTTTCACCCTGACGCACCTCATCCAAGTGATTGCCGAAAAGCGCACTCGTCACCATGCGCCCGATGTATTCCTTGGATAGTGTATTCATCTTCATGATGTGGCTTAGCGCGATGTCGGCTGACAGTCCGTCGTAGTGCCAAGCCAGCCACAAAGGATCGATGGCAAACTTAGAGCTGCTAATACAACTGGACGGGCGGTCATGGTCTGCGTTCTGTAGCGGGCACGGCAAGAAGAAAAGTTAGCAATGATTCGTGGGCGGTGCTGGAGCCGTTGATACCGAAATTTGTCCCGTCGCTAAAAAGAGGCCGTCGGCGTTCGGTCGATGACCAGGCCAATGTGGCCGCACCGAGGCGCTACGAAACGGGTCCAAACCCGACAGATCGTGGAAAACCAAACCCCAAACGGCATATCGTCGTCGACGCGAGTCATCCATAAAGCGCTGCTCTCACCGGCTGCTGCAATCATAACTTCTCGCCTCGTAGACGACTTGTGTAAGCGGCTCTTAGTCCGCGAGCACTAGGCGCTCGATCAAACGCCCCGTGGCGACTGACGGAAGCCAGTTACTCGCACCATCGCCGGCCGCTTGCTCGCCATTGTGTTGAGCGAGCGTGACTACCAGTTCGCCATACACCTCATCGAACGTCTTGGTCTCAGGAGTGAACGACTTTTGCAGTCTTGCACGAAGCTCTGGTTCATCGACAAGTATGCCTTGGCCGGCAAAACATTCCCGGCGCCAGCCTGGCTGCCGCGACAGGATTGCCGCATAGGCAACGATGGCAGGACTGGCGATATCATGCGATTCGTTTTGCGCCGCCGCACGCCGACGGCGGTCTTTTCTGGTGCGCTTGCGTGCCTCGGCAACCTGGGGAGCCGCGCGTTCCAGCATCGCCAGGAACCGCACCTTGTTCACGAAGCGCTTGAAACTTCGGGGCGTCGTATAGGTTTCGCTGAGCCATTCGCTCCACGTTTCGAGGGCGCGGAGAAAATCAACCGAATCCCGATGGACGAACCGTGGAAGCCGGACCGCCGCGCCAAATGCAGCGGCGATCAGAAGGGCGAGCGGAACCACCACGTACCATATCGGGAACGGCGAGTCGTCGGCTAGCGCCGGGCGGTGCAGTTCTCTCAAGGGGGCGTTATCCTGTTCCTCGGCTTTTGCCCTCTCCTTGTCGCTTTCGCGACACTTTTCCGGATCTCCCTCACAGCGCTGCCGCTTCGTTCCGGACACGTCCTTCACGGCTTCGATGACCGGCAGAGGCTGGAATGACGCCTTTTCACGTGCATTTTCGGAGTTGCTGCCAACATGAAAGCCCAGCCATGCCAAGAGGATGATCACTCCAATAGACAGTACAGCAGGTGCCAGCCGCCTGCCCAAGGTCACCAGCGTTCCGGCAATGTTTGGCTTGCTTTCTTCCGTTGGCCGGTCATTTGCCAACATGGCCTTGATGACATTGTCTCCGCTTGCAGTCACTGGAACTTCCAGGTTGAAGAGCTTTTCCAGATAACGTTCGGCGAATTCTCCCTGGGCATCGGCAGTGTGCTGGCCATTCCCTTTTGCTACCTGCTCCGCCAGATCCTTGTAAGCGTTGGCGACCGCACCACATACCCATGATTTCTCGGCACCCATCACGACGAAGCAGCGCCCGGAACTCATCAGGAAATTGATTAACTCTAGGACCTCCGGTACGACAGCGGGATCGCATCGGTCGATATCGTCGACGAACACGACCAGCCTGCGAATGCCATAGGCATTGCATACTTCCCCGAAGTCTTTTGCAAACTGGTAACGTGCCGCCGCGGCGGATGCCAGGCTGCCCGGCCTTAAGGCTGCCGTGGCGGAAAGCAGCATCTTCGGGGTTACACCGAATGCCGTGACGATGCCCATGAAATTCTTGGCGATCAAGACGAGGCCGAGTGTCCCGCCCGCAGCGATTGCGGCCTTCCACGAGGTCGCGCTGAGTAATCCTTCCTGCTTGTTGCCGCCCTCGTTATCGACCGCTTTCTCTTTCAGTGTTTCGGCAAGCGCAGCAAGGCTGGCCTGATCGGTGAAATACCACGCGCCAAAAAACACAAGCAAGCCAGCCAATGCGAGCAGTGGCAAGCCATCCCGCCAACGATCGGCAATCAGCCGCATGCGAAAACCCAGGCCCTGTTTGGTGTACCAGGGCAGCAGTGCCTGTTCGCGGATATGTGCGAACAGCGATGCAAGGATCTGCTCGCTTTTCTGGTGATGCCAGGCGTTGAACCATACGATCGGAAAATGCCATTCATCGAGGCGACGCCGCAGCAGCGACATGATCGAACTCTTGCCCTTTCCCCAAGGCCCCGTAATTGCGATGGAAAATGGTGGTGCCGTGGCCGGATTTGATATGAATGCGGCCAGGCCATCCGCAATGCGGCTGTATCCGAGCTGATCTTCCTGCGGTGATGTAATGGGAACATCGGGCGAGAGCCTGTCCTCGATCGAGGCGGGGCGCGGCAATTGGCCTGGATCGATGGTGACCGCCAGGCCTGACATGGCAAGTGCGAGCGCCGCGGTCAGCCACCACCACGGCGCAAAATATTTTCGATACTCACCGCTCGGTGACCAATGCTGCCCGTAATCGCTGGTTTCATAGCGTTGATCATTGGTGCCTATCCAAAAACCGGCTCCGGAAAGCGGCGGGTGCCATGCGGCCATGGTACCGGTGACTCCGGTGGCGAACGAGACAGGAGACCAGGTCGTTCCACTATCCTCGGTCCGATATAGCGTTCCGGCAGCATCTACCCATCCATTTTTAGCGTCGGTAAACTGCATAACGCCGATTGGGCCATTGCTCTGGGGGACGATTTTCAGTGGCGCCCATTTATCGCCGCCATCTGACGTACGTAATGCACGGCCTGTCCTGTCAGAAACCCATGCATGGTCAGGATCCGGCGCCGAGAGGCGAAGCAACAGATTCGCGCTGGTGAGACGGGAATCTTTGACCGGACTCACGACCATCGAAAAAGCATCGATTTTGGTCCACGCGCGTCCACCATTGACGGTTTTGTATAGCTGACCAATGTCCCCATTCATCGCCAACAGCCACCCGTTGGCGACATCGGAAAAACTGCATGTTGCAACGTCCAAATCCATCACATCCGGCGCCAGGTGCCAGTTCGTTCCACCATCCCATGTCATGTAAAAATTCGACCCACGATTTCTTTCACTGCCAACGCGGACCCATCCGGTCGTCTCAGTCATGAAATGCATATCGTGTACATGGGAGAATGGAATTCGAGGAGGCTTGGAAGAATAACTCCATGACTCGCCTCCATCCATAGTGTGGGCGAGCGCGAGTTTCCGGGTGCTGTCGTTCGTCACGAAGGCCCACCCTCTGTCAGGCGTCATGAAAAAAATCCTGCGAATACGACCATTTGGAAGATCCAGGCCTTTCCAGCTGGCGCCCCCGTTATCTGTTCGATAGAACTCGTTTGCCAAGAAGGAATATACCCATCCGCGCCTGTCATCCGTAAAAAGAGTTCTTAATCGGAACGCAATCTCGGGTAACGAAGAGAACTGCCAGTTGCGCCCCCCATCCTTGGTTGATGCAAGGATGTGCTGCCCGTTTTGCGCCAGGATAAACCTGCCCGTGCCAAGCGGTCTCAAATGCAAGGCTTGCAGCCGAGGTCGCTCCAGTGATAATGTTGCGGGCTGCCACCCCTTGCGAATATCGGTGGTGAGCCAAATCGAACCGTCGCGCGATTTGCTCCATCCTCTACCGTCTTCCGATATCTGTAGGTCTTCCGTCAGTGCAGGTACTTTATGACGGGTCCAACTGCCTCCATCGACATTTCCAGTGAATAGCTGGCCACTGTCATTGAATACCCAAATTCGATCTTTCTGAAGAGAACCAGCTTTGATTTCACCTTGAAAGTTTTCTGGCAATGTTACCGCCTGCCACTTTCCCTGATTTTTCTTGACATACAGTGCAGGCTGTGGATTATCTAAGGTAATGGAATCGGCTCGGATTGTTATCAATAAACTTGTTGAGTTATTCTCGATTACAAATTTTTTTTGAGTAACAGGCAATGCGTTTGGTACTATTTCCGTGTTCCAGGTTTTCCCACCATCGGAAGAAAATTGAACAATTCCTCCGTCGTTTTCCGTGCTCATCCATCCAGTTCTTGAATCGGAAAATTCAAGTGCGGTTATTCTAGGCGAATCAGGTCTTCCGAAGACTAATTTCCAAGTCTGCCCGCCATCCATTGTCTCGAATAATTGGCCCTTCATGCTTGCCCAACCATGCTTCGGATCGATAAAGTCGATAATGGGTTTCTCGTCGTCGAGTTCGACCGGCGGGAGTGCAAGTTGTGTCCAGTTACGCCCTGCATCATTGGTCGAGAATAAGTTTGGCTCGCTACCGTAGGATATGTCGTGGATCCAGCCATGCACTGGATCTACGAACTGCATTTGCCATTCGGCAGTCGAAAGAGGAAGTCGGGCCTTTTCCCATGTGCTGGCACGATCCTTGGTCCACGCGATGGAATTTCCTTCCACGATCCACATGTGGGTACCTTCGCGCAGCGCGAAAATATCTCCCGGAGCGGTCAGCGCAAAGCGCTGCAAAGGCGAACTTTCTACAGGCGAGATCCACCATTGGCGAGACCATCGCTCGGCACGCTCAAGAGGATTTGCAAGAGGTTGCTGCAGCCAGGCAGCAATGGTCGAGAGAATCAAGATTGCAAAGCTGGATACGATCAGAAACGATCGAAGTCCGCTGAATGCCATGGCTGGCCGGGAGCGTGCCTTTATCATCCTGCCCTCTTGTCATCAGGTACGCGCCTGTCAATGCAGTGCAGGCATTGGTATAGGCTTCAACTTATACGTTTTTGCCTGTCGTTCCGGGTGCCCATGACCTACGTTAATTCCATATTACGCGGCAATGCGATGACAAGATATCGACGATCATGATGCACGTTGTAAAACGACAAATCCCACTCTGCCTGCAGGCAGTGCAAGCGATCAGGCCATAGCAACGCATGGGGGATCACTCCTCGCCAGCCTGGTGGAACACCAGTTCCTCCACACGCCGCCCATTGCACAGGTGCTCGCCGATGATGCGGTCCATGTTTTCCGGCGTGACGTTGTAGTACCACGTGCCGTCCGGCTGCACGCACACGATCGGACCGCCCTTGCAGGCGGCGAAGCAGCCGACCCGGCTGCGCTTGACGCGCAGGTCGCCCGTCGTCAGGCCAGCCGCTTTCAGCTTGTCGCCCAGGCTGTCGAACAGTGCCTGCGATGCGTCGTCCGCGCTGCAGCGCGGGCCCGTGCACACCAGCAGGTGGCGGCGGTAGCTGCCGATCTTTGGTTTCACCACTTCGGCGGTTTTGCTGACTTCGCTCATGCTTCCCCCTCCCCTGCCGGCACGGCTTCGTCGGCCCACGGCTCGGCCAGCGTGGCGGCGATGTAGTCGGCCGGCAGGCGGTGGCGGGCCGCCAGCGCCGCGATGCTGGCACCGGCCGCATGCTCCGCCTGCAGCGTATCGAGCCAGCCCAGCAGGCCCGTCGACAGCGAGCGGCCGGCCTTTTCGCCGGCGCGCGTGGTGCCGCCTTCTTCCATGTCGTATTTGTTGGCGTAGCCGCGTGGCGTGACCATCAGGCCATTGCGCACGAACGTGTTGCTGTTGCCGATCAGGACGGTGCTGAGCATGCCGATGTCCGCGTCGGCCATCCGGTCGAGCGTGGTGAACACGATGTTCTCGCGGCGCCGGTAGGCGCTCTTGACGATCGCCACCGGCGTGTCGGCCCGGCGGTGGCGCAGGAACAGGCGCTGCGCCTCGACGATCTGGCGCGTGCGCCGGCCGCTCTTCGGGTTGTACAGCGCGACCACGAAGTCGGCCATCGCCACCGCGTCGAGGCGGCGCGCGATCGTGGGCCATGGCGTGAGCAGGTCCGACAGCGAGATCGCGCAGAAGTCGTGCGTCAGCGGCGCGCCCACCAGCGCGGCGCAGCTGTTCAATGCCGACGCGCCTGGCACGATCTCCACCTGCACGGGATCGTCGGGTGTCCAGCCGGACTGGAACAGCACCTCGTAGGTGGGCCCGGCCATGCCGTACACGCCGGCGTCGCCCGACGAGATCAGCGCCACCTTCTTGCCGGCGCGCGCGGCTTCGAGCGCGCTCACGGCGCGGTCGAGCTCCTCGGTCATCGACTTGCGGATGATCTCCTTGCCCTCGAGGAGATCCGCCACAAGCTTGATGTAGGTGACGTAGCCGATCACCACGTCGGCTTCGGCGATGGCCGCGCGGGCCCTGGCGGTCATGTGCTCCACGCTGCCGGGGCCGATCCCCACCAGCATGATCTTGCCGGCGGTGGCCGGCGGCATTTCAGGTAATGCGGACAAATCGTTCATGGTTCTTCCTGGCGATCGAGACGGTGGCATGACGGCCATCGGCGCCCCGGTGTTTGTGTTTTTCGACGATGAGGGCCGTCATCGGCGTGCCCGCCCCGGCGGCCAGCAGCGCGGCCGCTTCACTGACGGACGGCGTGCCCGTGTAGCGCAGCACCGTGGCCGACGGGTGCGGCACCGGCACGGCGGCCAGCGCCGCGGCTTCATAGAAACGCAGAGGCCAGCCGTATTCGCTGGCGATGGCCAGCAGCGCCGCTTCATCCTGCTTGAGCGTGATCGACGCCGCCGCCGTCACCTGCGAGGGCATCGCGCCAGCCTCGCGCAGCGCGGCCTGCACGGCTTCGCGCACCGTCTGCAAGGCCACGCCGCGGTCGCAACCGAGGCCCACGGTGTAGGTGTCCACGGCGGGGTCCACCGCGGTGCTCACGGCGCGGCGTCCACCGGCGGGCGGTACACGACGAGGCGCTCGTGCAGCGCATCCCACCGTTCGGCCGGCACCTGCTCATGCGTGACCCACAGCAGCGCCGCATAGCGGTCCAGCGGCACGTCGGCGAAACGCGCGAAGCGGTGGATGTTGTCCGGCAGCGGCGTGGGCCGGGTCCACCAGTGCGGGCTGCCCGCTTCCTGCACGAAGGCGATCGGCTCGCCGTTGACGACGTGCGCGGAGACACGCGTGATGTTGATCTTCGGCGCTTCCACGCGCCAGCCCAGGTGGCGGCCCAGGATGTCGACGGGGATCGTGCGGCCCACGTCGGAAGCCGTGGTCAGCACCGGGGCTGCGCCGAGCAGCGTGGCGAGGCGCTCGCTCCATTCGTTGGCGCCGCCCACGTGCCCGGACAGCACGGGAATCACGTACTGGCCCGCGTCGTCGACGACGATCACGCCCGGATCTTCATCCTTGCTGCGCAGGTGCGGCGCGATCAGGCGTACAACGGCGCCCAGCGAAACAAAGAACACGAGCTGGTCGTAGCCGGCGAACAGCGGGGCCATCTCGTCGCGCAGCGCGCCGCCATACGGGTGGAGGCGGTTCGGCAGCCCGGCGAAGGTGGCGGCGAATTTCGCGGCCGTGCAGATGTCGGCTTCCGGCAGGTCGGCGGCCAGGCGCGCGGCCTGCGCGGCGCCATGCTTCGTGATCGCCACGAGGCACAGGCGCGGGGTGGCGTCCGCCTTGATGTCGACGCCGGCATTGGCATTGGGTGAATCGGTCATGCGGTCTCCGTATAAGGGGTAAGGGGGCCGCTCTTGCGCAGGCAGCCCTTGATGCGTTCGCCGCGGATGCGGTGCCCGTGCTTCACGATCAGCAGCGACAGATAGCTGACCTTCGTGCCGCGCAGCGCCAGGATGGCGTCGCCGCTGAAGCGCCGCTCGTCCGGTGCGCCCACCCGTTCGATGAAATGGGCGCCGGCCAGCAGCTCGCGCCGCGCCAGCCAGTCGATCAGCTCATCGAGGATCGGTTTCACCTTCATCAGCACCAGCGTGTCGAAGTCGGGCAGCAGCCGGTCGACCGCACTTACGCCATATGCGGCCGGCACAATGGCCACCGTGTCGTCCTGCTCCGCGAACGGCACGTCGGCCAGCGCGCAGGCGGCCGTGAACGCGTTCACGCCGGCGATGATCTCGACCGGCACGCGTTCGTCCAGCGCGCGCACGGTGCGCGCCAGGTGGCCGAACGTGGCGTACGTGCTGGCGTCGCCTTCGACGAGGAACAGCACGTCGCGCCCCGCCCGCAGCCAGGGCAGCACTGCCTCGGCGGCGCGCAGCCACGCGCGCGCCAGCTTCTCGCCATCGTGCGTCATCGGGAACAGCAGCAGCGCGTGCTCGGGCGGCGGCACCAGGCCGGCGCGGTGCGCGATGTCGAGCGCATAGCTGGGCGTCTTGCCGCTGCGCGCCGGATACACCCACACCGCGTCGCGCCGCTCCAGTGCCGCCCACGCGGCGCGCGTGATCAGGCCCGGGTCGCCGGGGCCCAGCGAGATGCCGAACAGCGTGCCGCTCATGCCGCGCTCCCGGCCCGCTGTGCGCACACGATCCACACGGGGTTCTCGGCCGCCATGCGGTGCATGTGCAGGATCGGTTTGCTGCGCGCGGCCTGCAGCTGCAGCACATCCCATGCAAAGTGCCCCCCTCCGCCCTCCTCTTCAAGTGCTGCCAGCGTGGCGGTCGCCGTGGCCAGGTTTTCCAGCGTGACGAAGTTCATCACCAGCGTGCCGCCGGGGCGCAGCCTGCCCATCACGCCTGCGATCAGGCCGGCCAGCTCGCCGCCCGAGCCGCCGATGAAGACGGCATCCGGGTCCGGCCAGGCATCCAGGCCGTCCGGCGCCTTGCCGAGGTGCAGGCTGTAGTTGGCGACACCGAAGGCGGCGTGGTTTTGCATGGCGATCGCGTGATCCGCCTCGTTCTTCTCGATGGCGTACACGTGGCCGCGCGGGCACAGGCGCGCCGCTTCCAGGCCCACCGAACCGGAACCGGCGCCGATGTCCCACACCACGCTGCCTGCCCGCAGTTGCAGCCGCGCCAGGCTCACGGCCCGCACTTCCTGCTTGGTGATCAGGCCCTTGTCGGGCTGGCGCTGCACGAACGCGGTGTCCGGCAAACCGAAGCGCACCGGTTGCGGTGCCGGCGCGACGCGCCAGAGCAGCACCACGTTCAACGCGGCGAAGCACGTGCCGGCTGCATCGGCCATCGACAGTTCGGCCAGCACGCGCTCTTCCGGTTGCAGCAGGTTTTCCGCCACCGCCATGAGGAAATCGTCGCCCAGGCCTTCTGCCAGCAGCAGCCGGGCAATGCGATCCGGGCTGTTGTCGGGGCTCGTCAGCACCAGCAGCCGCGCATGGGTGCGCAAGGCCTGCGCCAGTGCGTACAGGCCGTGTTCCGGCGTGGCGCCACGCCGCCATTCGCCGGCGTCCTTCGCATGCACGGAAACGATGGCGGCATCGTGCCATGCCAGCCCGATGCGCGCGCAGGCCAGCTGCAAGGTCGACAGATTGGGCAGGAGTTCGAGCGCCTGCACGCACAGGTGCTGCGCCAGGTATGGGGCGATGCCATGGCACAGCGGATCGCCGGTGGCCAGGACCACGCAGTTCAGGTGGTCGGCGCGCGCGGCGCGCACCCACGCCGGCACGTCCTTCAGGCGGCCGGTCAGGTCGTGCTGCACGGCGCCCGCTTTCAGCTCGCGCGCCAGCAGCGCCAGCGTGCGCGTGCCGCCGATCACCACGTCGGCGCCGCGCAGGTGCGCCAGCGCCGTGGCGTTCAGGCTGGCGACGCCGTCGTCGAGGACGCCGATCACGCGGCAGGGGTTGGGGTCTTTCAGATGAGTGTCCATGAGTGTTCGTCCAGAGTCAGGATTCGGCATCGGCAATGTGGGCGATGCCAGTGCGGCCGGCACTGGCCGGGCGCGCACGCGGCAGCGCCGGGGCCGACCACACGTCGGCCACCCGTTCGCCCGTGAAGTCGCACACCAGCACGCGCAGCTGGAAGGTGCGGCCATACCGGTCCGGCGCAGTCAGCGTGTCGATCGCGGCCTGCGCCAGCGCGCGGTGGAATGCCTCGCCCAGGCCCCGCTCGACCATCAGCTCGGCGCCGAAGCGGGCCGTCTCGGCGGCGGCCATGGCGGCGCAATCCTCGGCGCTGGCGCCGATGCGCCGCCCGATCTCCGCCACCAGGTCGGTATCGACTTCGCTGCGGTTGGCGTGGGTGATGGTTTCGCCCTGGGCGATCTTGGTCAGCTTGCCCACCATGACGGCCAGCACCACGAGGCCGATGCCCTGCGCCACAGCTTCATCGAGCGCATAGCGGAGGAAGTCGCCCATCTGCACGAAGCAGGCGGCCGGCAGGTCCGGCCGTTCACCGCGGAGGGTGGCCATCGCGAACGTTTCGGTGCGCCCGCCCGTCGTCAGCGCCACCATGCCGTGACCGGCCGTGGACGCCACCTGCACGCCCTGCACCACGCTGGCACGCCAGGCGGCCGTGGAGTACGGCTTGACGATGCCCGTGGTGCCCAGGATGCTGATGCCGCCCAGGATGCCCAGGCGCGCATTCGTGGTCTTCTTCGCCATGACCTGCCCATCGGGCACGCTGATCGTCACTTCCACGCCATGGTCGGCCATCAGGTCCGGTGCCGCTTCGCGCAGGTTGTCGGCGATATTCTTGCGCGGCACGGGATTGATCGCCGGCCCGCCTACTTCCAGGCCCAGGCCCTTCATCGTGACCGTGCCGACACCGTCGCCGGCCACCCAGGCCACCGTGCCGCCCTGGCCCGGCAGCAGGCGCAGGTCGACCGTCATGTGTGCGCCATCGGTGCAATCCGGGTCGTCGCCGGCGAATTTCACCACCATCGCATGGGCGCGGCCTTCGCCGCAGCGGCCGTCATGCACGGCGAAGGTCACCCGGCTGCCGTTGGGCAGCAGCGCCTCGACCTGCTCCGGCACGCTGCCGGTGGCCAGGCCCAGCATCGCCGCGCGCGCGGCCGCGGCGGAGCAGGCGCCGGTGGTGAAGCCGGTGCGCGTGCCGCGTTCGGTCGCCGACTTTTCCTTCATGCGCGCGCCGCCTCCAGGTGGTTCCCGAGCTTCTGGCGTTCCTCGGCCAGCGCCAGCAGCGCATGCAGCGCCGCCACCACGAGCGTGGAGCCGCCCTTGCGGCCACGGATCACGATCCACGGCACGTCGCCCTGCTCCGCCATCAGGTCCTTTGATTCGGCGGCCGACACGAAGCCGACCGGCATGCCCACCACCAGGGCCGGACGGACGCCTTCCTCGCGAATGAGCCGCACCAGTTCGATCAATGCCGTGGGCGCGTTGCCGATGCCGACGATGGCGCCGTCGAGCAAGCCCAGGCGATGGGCCTTGCGCATGGCCTGCACGGCGCGCGTGGTGTCTTCGGCCCTGGCCAGTTCGATCACGTCGGCATCGCTGATGAACTGGTGCGTGGCCATGCCGAAGTGCGCCAGACGCGGCCGCGACAGGCCCGAGCAGACCATTTCCACGTCGGCCACCACCGGCGTGGCGCCGGCCAGCATGGCGCAAATGCCCGCCTCCACGGCTTCAGGATGAAATTCCGTGAGACCGTTGAAATCGAAGTCGGCGTTTGCATGGATCATGCGGCGCACGATCGGCCACTGCGCGGCCGTGTAGGCGTGCGGGCCTGTCTCGGCATCGATGATGGCGAAGCTGTCATGCTCGATCGCCTGGCCGGCGCGGGTGAGCTGCTCGGTGACCGTGTTCACGCTGCTCATGCGGGCACCCCGGTCGTGCCATGGTCGTGGCGATGTTCATGGTCGTGGTGATGGTCATGACCATGCTCGTGCGAATGGCCATGCTCGTGGGTATGTCCGTGGCCGTGGTCATGCCCATGGGCGTGCGGATCGGCAGCCGCGGGAGCGTGCGCATGCGTATGCGCATGCGAATGGCCGTGTCCCAGCTCATGGGCGATTTCGCGGTAGCTGCAGCCGTCGCACGGGAGGCGGCTGTCCGGCACGCCCGCGCGCAGGTTTTCCACACGCTCGTCCATCAGCCCGAAAATTTCCGCCTCGAAGCCGAAGTGTTCGGTGCACGCGAAGCGCACCTGCGGGTACTGCGCCCGCAGATGCTCGACCTGCCTGTGGATGCGCTGGATCAGCGTGCCTGTGTACAGGTAATACGGCAGCACGACGACCTGGCGCATGCCCAGCAGCACCTGGCGCTGCACCACCTTTTCCAGCCGGGGCCACGTGATGCCGGTGAATGCCAGGTCGACCAGCTCATGGTCGCCCTCCTCCAGCAGCCAGCGCGCCATCTTCGCCATGTCGCCGTTGGCGCCGCGGTCCGAAGAGCCTCGACCCAGCAGCACCACGCCGGTCGTGGTGGGGTCGGGCATGTCGAGCGTGGCCATCGCGCCGCGCAGGCGGCGGCGCAACACCGCCAGCACCGGATCGCTGGCGCCCAGGTGCGGCGCGAGCAGAATGTCGACCTGGTGGCCGGCGGCCGGCGGGCAGGCGGCCCGCGCGGCTTCGATCGCCTCGGGAATTTCCATTTTCACGTGGCCGGCGGCGTTCAGGATCAGCGGCACCACCAGCACACGGCTGGCGGCGCGGGCCGCGGCCAGCAGCGCGGCGTTCAGTTCCGGCGGCGCGAACTCGATGAAACACAGTTCGATGCGCCAGCCAGGGCGGCGTGCGCGCCACTGTTCCGTGAATTCGCGGATCTCGCGGTTGCCCGAATCCTCGCGCGAACCGTGGCCGACGATGAGAATGATGTCAGTCGCCGGCGCTGGCGCCGGCCGCATCATGACTGGTCCGTTCATGCGCTTGCCTTTCTATAACGATGGGTAAAAGTGGGGTCGTAAAGTTTCGAGCGGGCCAGCGTTTCCCAGTGCAGCGCCCCGAGCGTGGGGCTGGCCACGATCATCGCCTGGCTGGCTACGCCCGCTTCGCGGCAGCGTGCCTTGATGTCGGCCAGCGTGCCGCGCAGGATCTTTTCCTCGCCCGGCCAGCTGGCCTTGTGCACCACCAGCATCGGCGCATCTTCCGGCCAGCCGGCTGCGCGCAGCGCTGCTTCCACCTTGTGCAGCAGCGTGATCGACAGGAAGATGCACAGCGTGGTGCGGTGCGCGGCCAGGCTGGCCAGGTCTTCGCCTTCCGGCATCGGCGTGCGCCCTTCCACGCGCGTGAGGATCACGGTCTGCGTAACCTCGGGCAAGGTCAGCGATTCGCCGGCCGCCGCCATCGACGCCATCGCCGACGACACGCCCGGCACCACGGCCCATTCGATGCCCGCCGCGCCCAGCGGGCGGGCCAGCTCAATCAGCGCGCCGTACAGGCCCGGGTCGCCCGTCTGCAGGCGCACCACTGTGCGGTGCCGGGCCGCCTGTTCAATGAGCCAGGCGGTCATTTCTTCCAGTGTCATGTCCTTCGAATCGCGGATCGTGCAGCCAGGCGGTGCGTACAGCGTGACGGCGCGGTCGACCAGCGAACCGGCAAACAGCACGGCGCCCGCCTCGCCCAGAAGCCGGCGGCCCTTGACGGTGACGAGTTCCGGGTCGCCGGGACCGGCGCCGACGAACCATACCTTGCCGGGGTTTTCAACAGTCATTCGGTGCTCTCCAGGATGTTCGATATGGCGGAAGATGTGGCCAGATCCGCCTGCAGCGCCTCCAGCAAGGCCGGCACGCTGCGTGGCGCCGGGATGGCTGGCAACACGCCGCGCGCGGCCAGTTGCGCATGCAAGGCGATGGCCAGCGGCACGCGGTGACCGGCGGTATGCAGCAGGTCCGCGCGCGCCGCCAGCCGCTCGGCCGGCGCGGAGGCGATGCAGCGGCCGGCGGCCAGCAGGTGGATGTCGTCGGCCCACCCGAAAGCAAAGTCGACGTCGTGGGTCGTGAGCAGCACCGTCACGCCGCGCGCGGCGAGGCGGTCCAGCAGCGCCGCCAGGTCGACCTGCATCGGCGCATCGAGCCCGGCCATCGGCTCGTCGAGCAGCAGCACTTCCGGTTCCATCGCCAGCACGCCGGCGATGCACACGCGCTTTTTCTGGCCAAAGCTCAGGTGGTGCACGGCGCGGCCCGCATAGCCGTGCAGGCCCACGGCATCGAGCGCGGCATCGACGCGGGCCGCCACCGTGGCGGCATCGAGGCCCAGGTTCAGCGGGCCGAACGACACGTCCTCGCCCACGTGCGCGGCGAACAGCTGGCGTTCCGGGTCCTGGAAGACGAGGCCCACGCGGCGCCGCAAGGCTGCCAGCGCGGCGCGGCTGCCATCGACGGGCTGGCCGTCGCTGCGCAACTGCCCGGCGCCCGGCCGCAGCAAGCCGTTCAGGTGGCGCAGCACGGTGGATTTGCCGGCGCCGTTCGCACCCAGCAGCGCATGGCGCCGGCCGCGGCCGAGCGCCAGCGTGCAGCCGCGCAGGCCGGTGCCGCCATCGGGGTAGACGTGATCGACGTCGACCAGTTCAAGCACGGGATGCGCCATCACCAGCGGTCTCCCAGCGCCAGCGCGACGAGCAGCGCACCGGCCAGCAGGGCGAGCGTATTCTGGCGCCGCGCCCGTGGAAACGCGGCCGGTAGGAAGCGCAGCGTGCCGGCATACGAGCGCGCGTCCGCGGCCGTCTGCAACGCCGCCGCGCGCAGCCATACCTGCTGGGCGACGTGGCCGGCCAGCAGCCCGGATGATCGAAAGCCATGGCGCCAGCCGCGATAGCCCAGGCGCGCGCGCTGCGCATCGACCCCGTCGTCCCAGGCGCGGCGCAGCACGAACAGCATGCGGTAGCACAGCGCCATCAGGTCGAGCAGCGTTTCCGGCGTGCGCAGGCGGCGCAGCAGCGACAGCAGGTCGGGCAGCGGCGTGGTCAACGTAAAACCCAGCAGCGCGGCCAGCACGGCCAGCGCGCGACACCCCGCCTGCGCCGCCACCGGCACCATCGCGGCATGCCAGTGCCAGTCGCCATGCGCGTCGGGTCCGATCGGCATGGTGGCGCACGCCAGCAACAGGAAACCGAGGGGCGCCAGCGCCGCCGCCAGCCATGCGCGCAGCGGCACGCGCGCGCCAACCAGCGCGGCAAGGGCCAGCAGCAGCGCCAGCAATGCCAGCGTGCCGGGCCGCTGCGCGATCCATGCGGCGGCGATGCCGGCCAGCGCGAACAGCGCCTTGGCCGACGGCGCCACGCCGCGCCAGCGGTTCGCATAGGCGGTCGTTTCGATCAGCATCGGCGATCACCATCGGATTCACCGCCGGCGGCGCGGGCACGCTCGCGTCCTACCGACAGGCCGAGCCAGTAGCCGATCACGCCCGCGCCCAGCGCCGCCTGCAAGGCGAACAGCAGCGAGGCGATCTCGCCGCTGGCCGGCTCGAACACGGGCGCGAACCACGGTTGATATCCTGGCGCGATCGTGCCGATGGCCTGGCGCGCCAGCTCGTCCGCCCCGCCGAACGCCGCCTCGCCGGCAAGCCACAAAGGCAGTACCGACAGCAGCACGATCGCCGTCCATGCCAGCCACGTGCGCGGCCTCATTTGCCATCTCATGTGCGCTCCCTGGCACAGTGCGCGAACACGGGGGCATTGCGCTGCTCAGGGCCATGGAAGCGGGCGATGGCATTCACCACCAGCACCGTCAACAGTCCTTCGCTGATGGCGATGGGTACCTGGGTCAATGCAAAGATGCCGGCGAACCTGGCCAGCGAAGCGGCCATGCCGCCCACCGGGTCGGGAAACGCCCAGGCCAGCTGCAGCGATGTGGTGCCATACGTGGCCAGGTCGCCGAGACAGGCGGCGGCGAACACGGCAACGGAACGCGACATGCCCAGCGCGGCGGCGGCGCGGAACACGCCGTACGCAATGAAGGGGCCGACCACGGCCATCGAGAATACGTTGGCGCCCAGCGTCGTCACGCCGCCATGGGCGAGCAGCAGCGCCTGGAACAGCAGCACCACGAAGCCGACGGGCACCATCGCGGCGGGGCCGAACAGCAGTGCGCCGAGCCCCACGCCGGTGGGATGCGAACAGCTGCCCGTGACCGACGGCAGCTTCAGCGCGGAGAGCAGGAACGCGAATGCGGCGGCGACGCCGAACAGCATGCGCCGTTCCGGGTGCAGGCGCAGGTCGCGCGCCATCGCGCGCAGGCCCACGGCCAGGAAACAGGCGGAGACGGCCGACCAGCCCAGCGCATGCGCAGGCGGCAGGAACCCTTCCATGATATGCATTCGAAACCTCCCGTCGAATGGTCCATAAGAGCACCAGCGGGAGATGAAAAGACGGTCGAGACGGGGCCAGGCACGGCGCCGCTTCGACAGCGGCTTCCCGTCACCCCGGGGAATGGTGCTGACTTGCTTGGGCCGGTATTCTGGCTCGCCGTCATCCTTCATCCGCGCCTTCCCGCGATTAATCGCAGTGGCTAATAGGCGGAATCCGTCAGGCTTACAGCAGCGGGGGCTGCACCGGAATGGCCGCGCGTGGCGGCTTCACCGGTTTCCCGTTTAACGCCCTCCCCGAACGGGAAGAGCGCACCCAAGCGCGCATAGTAACCGAAATGCATTGCGATGGCATAGCATTTTGGTACCGCCGCTCGCGTGGTGCGAAGGCGGCGGGCACGGGGGGCGGTCGCCGCGCGTTATTTGGAAATGCGCAGGATGGCCGACGCCAGCTTGGAGAAGCATGGTGTCAGGTCGGCCTCCGTGGCCGCGTAGCAGTACATGCCGACGTTCTTGTTGGCGTTGTAGCAGCGCGATGGGCCATCGGCCACGTTGGCCATGCATTTCAGCACGGCTTCGCCCGTTTCGCCATCGGCGTTCTTGTCCTTCAGTCCTTCGCCCATGCCCAGTGTGAACACGAAGATGTTGTCATCCCGTGCCTTGGCCGCGACAGCTTCGGCCAGGTTGCGCGCGGCGTTGCCGACGTTCTGCTTGAACTTCGTTGCATCGCCGATATCCTCCACTACCGGGCGCGGCGACAGGGTCTGGACTTTCCACTCCGTGGAAGCCGTATCGACGGCGTTGTAGTACTTCGGCAGCTTCTTGAGCGTGTTCCATGCCTGGCTGCTCAGCGTGCAGGCATTGCTGACATATTCGTACTGGGCGTCCAGCCGCAAGAGCCCCACCCCGACCGAGTCGACGACACCCGGCCTGTTGCAGGTGCCGAAAGGCAGGTTGACGCCGAACGACGTGGGTGCGCCGTCCGAGAAGAACACGATCACGCGCAGGCTGGATCGGTTAAGGGGCGGGATCGCGTTCAGGTCATCGCGCGCGCGTCGCATCCCTTCGAACGACGAAGTGCCGCCGTCGAAAACAAAGCCCGAAATGGTCGACAGCATCGCGTCGCGCTGGAAGCCACGGGCCGACTTGAAGATCGGATAATCCATCACGGCACCGGAAGAAAAATGCACCAGCCCGACCCGGTCCTGCGTGACATTGAACTTGTTCAGGAAGCTCTTGGCCGATGTCCTGACCGTTGGACCTACATCGATCAGTGATCTGGACGTATCGATCACGAACGCCATGTCCAGGTCCCGGCGCACGGTCTGCGCAGAGGCGACGGGTGTCAACGATTTGAAACCCATCAGCTGCATGATCGACACGGGCATCGGCGCATCGGCCTTCACGTCGATCGTCACCTCGCCCGCGTTGAACACGACCGAGGTGCTCAGCAGCTTCGGCCTGGACATCAGATATGACGCGGGAATGTTCGCTTCAAAGAACTGCTTCGCCGCCGCCTGCGCGCTGGCCGTCTGTTCCGACTGCGTGTTCCCGGCCGTGACGGCGCGCGCCCCGGCCAGCGCGGCCGAGTCGACGGCCGCGTTCAGGCGTGCCTTGACCAGGTAGGCCAGGCCCGTGTCGATGGCGAGACCGGCCACGGCCAGCAGCACCATCATGCCCAGCGCGACCATGATGGCAACGGCGCCGCGCTGCCGTTTCAGGAGTGGAGTCATCAGAATATCGTCATCGAATACAGGTCAGGCCCGAAGGTGGGCACGTTGAACTGGCCAGTCAGCAGCATGTCGAAGTTGTAGAAGGTTTCAACCACGTACACCACCTCGCCGTCGTCCAGCTGGCCGTTCATGATGGTGGTGCCCGGCCGCGACGTGCTGCTGATGCCGGTGCACGCCGCCGTGCTCCAGGCGTTGCACGTGTACACCTTGCTGGCCGGGGCATACTGGCTGAAGTTGTAACCGAGCCCGCGTGCCTTGTCGTCCCAGCGGTACTGGTCCAGCACCACGCTGGACGCCACGCCGCTCTTGACCACGCCCATCACGCGGGTGATGTAGACCATGCCCCGCTTGTTCACGTCCAGCGGCGGCGCGCTCGCCATCAGTGCGTAGATGATGTCCTGGCTGTCCGTTTCCAACGGCATGTTGCCGCGCGCCACCAGGTTGGCCCCTTCGCGGCCGATGTTGACCATGATGATCTTGGCCTGCAGTGCGCGGGCGGCGTCGATCATGCAGAACAACAGCATCAGCAGCATCGGCAGGATCAATGCGAATTCGACGGCGGCGACGCCACGCTGGCGCGCGCGCAACGTGGCTGGGAGGTGCGGGCAAGGGATCACTCGAAGACCTCGTTGCGCATCGTTGCCGCCACGGCGAACCTGTATTTGCCGTCTGTGAATACCCGTGAGATCAGCGGTGTCGTCACCGTCCACGTGCAGTCGAGCTTGAGCACGATGATGCTGCCGGCGCCACCGAACATGGCATTGCTGTAACTTTCAGATTTGTACGATGTGCCGTTGACGGAAATGACCGGGCCCACTTTCTCGTACATGCCGAACGAGCTGTCGCGGATTTTCTGGATGACGGCCGCGTAGCGCTGCTGGCTGGCAGCGTTCGGGTCCAGGTTCTTTTGCCCGGTGATCGCATAGCGTGCGCCTTCGCGCACGGCGTACTGCATGGTCAGGGTGACGAAGAACATGAAGCCGAACTCGACCAATGCCAGCAAGACAAGAAGGAATACCGGCATCACGAACGCCATTTCGACGAGTGTGGCGCCAGATTGACGGCGTTTCGTAAACATTTGGAAAGTTTGGCCGATGGAGTCGGTTGTATGCGGTAAGCTTGAGATTCTACAATGCAACTTTCCTTCTGGTAGAGCGAGATCGCCGGAGAAATGCGCCGCTGTCGGGCCAGAACAACGAAGAATGATTTAAAGGCATGCACGAAGAGACATTGCAGCAAGCAGCGACAATCCCGTCTTTCCGGCGCCCCGCCGCGCCCGACGCAGAGGCATGGATGGTGTTCGGCATGCGGATGCTGCTGGCCGTTTCCGCCCTGCTCACGCTGTATATCGGGCCGGCCGACCTCATCGCCACGGGAGTCTGGACGTGGCTGTTCTTCCATGCCTATGTGCTGCACAGCCTGGTCCTTCTGTGCGTGGCCAGGGTGCGGGCGGGCTTCTGGCATGGCCCCGTCATCTACTGGGTCGACATTGGCTGGTATGGCCTGATGATCTACGCCACGGGCGGTGCCCCGAGCCCGTTCTTTTCGTTCTTCTTCTTTGCGATACTGGCGGCATCGTTCCAGCGCGGGTTCGACGATGGCGCCCGGCTGACGCTGGGATCGGCTGCCATGGTGACGATCGCCGTGCTGGCGGCGCAGGGCCTGTCGTCCATCCAGCTGCTGCTGCTGCGCGCCACGTTCGTGCTCGCGCTGGGCTACATGATTGCCTACTGGGCCGGCCTGGCCATCGACCAGCGGCGCCGGCTGTCGCTGCTGCGCGATGTGAGCCGGCTGTCCAATCCCCGCTTCGGCGTGCAGCACACGCTCGACTCGCTGATGGAAAAGATCCTGCGTTTCTATGGCGGCACCACGTGCGTGCTGCTGATGCAGGATGCCGCCGGCCGCTGGACGCTCAATACCGTGCACCACCCCGCGGCCGGGCGCCCGGTAAACCGCAGCAGCATGCGCGAAGACGCAGTACAGCCCCTGCTGGCACTGGGCGAACACGCCACGGTGCTGTATCGCGGCACGCCGGCCCGTGCCGAGCAGCTGCTTGCCGGCGAGCGCTGGGGCGATGTCGACCCGGGCGCCTGCGCCGGCGTCGCCGACCTGCTCGACACGGACTTCTTCATCAGCGCCGCACTGCCATTGCGCAAGGGCGCCGGCCGCATCTTCGTCACTGCGCCGCACCGCCTGCGCCGCGCCGATGCCACGTTCCTGAACCATATCGTGCAGCAGGCGTTCCCGGTGATCGAAACCATCGACCTGCTGGACCGGCTGGCATCGGAAGCGGCCTTTCGCGAGCGCCAAACCATCGCGCGCGACTTGCACGACAGCACAATCCAGCCCTATATCGGCTTGCGCAACGCGGTATCGGCTATCCGCAACGGCGCAGGCGACGGCAATCCCGTGACGCCCGAACTCGACCACCTCGTGGCGATGTGCACGGAAGTGATCGGCGACATGCGCCAGTTCGCGCACCGTTTCCGCAATGGCCGGCAGGAGGAACCGGAGCTGCAGATCGCGCTGAAGCGCCACTTGGCCAAGGTGCGCTCGTTCTTCGACGTGGACGTGACGCTGGATGCGCAGCACGCGCCGCTGATCAGCGACCGCATGGCCGCCGAGGTGTTCCAGGTTGTCAGCGAAGGCATCAGCAATATCTGCAAGCACACCCACGCGCGCACCGCGCACGTGCAAATGAGCGAAGAGGCGGGTCACCTGGCGATCGACATCGTCAATCCGGCCGATGGCGGCACGCCCTGCGCGCCATTCCTGCCTGTGTCGCTGGCCGAGCGCGTGTTCTCGCTGGGCGGGCAGCTGGCGGTGGAACCGTCCCCGGGCGAAACCGTGATCCGCGTGCGCATGCCGCTTTGACATTTATACCGACAAGAGAACTGGAACACACATGACCATCCGCATCATGCTGGTCGACGACCACAAGACCATGCTGTGGGGCCTGGAACGCCTGATCCAGGCCGAGGCCCCCGCGTTCGCGCTGGTGGCTTCCGCCAGCGACGCGCAGGAAGCCACGGCGCTGTGCGCCCGGCACACGCCCGACATGGTGCTGCTCGACCTGGACCTGAAGGGCAGCAGTTCGCTCGACATCCTGCCCGCCCTGGTGGCCAACGGCGTGACGAAAGTGGTGATCCTGTCCGCCAACCGCGATCACGCCACGCTGGCCGGTGCCGTCAAGCTGGGCGCGCGGGGCGTGGTCAGCAAGGAGTCGCCCACGGAGGACGTGCTGGCGGCCGTGCGCAAGGTGCATGGCGGCGAACTGTGGCTGGATCAGCCACTGATGCAGGCGCTGCTCGGGCAGCTCGTGGCGCCTGCACCGGCCGCCGCGAACCCGGAAGCGCAGCGCATCGCCTCGCTGACATCACGCGAGCGCGAGGTGATCGGCATGATCGTGCAGGGCAACGGCGCGCTGAACAAGGAGCTGGCCGAGCGCGCGTTCATTTCCGAGCGCACGCTGCGCAACCACCTGACGGCCATCTACGCCAAGCTGGATGTGGCCAACCGCCTCGAGCTATATATGTACGCGACCCGGCACGGCCTGGGGCTGGAGGCATAGGACATATGTCCCATGCCGGCATGCCGCAACCTCCTACGCAAAAGGGGAGCTTTGACGGATGTGCGGGAAAGGGGTGACCGGTACGATGCTGTTCATGCGCTGCGCCACATTCAAGCGGCGCGACGGCAACCGAACTGGAGCGAACGTGCACGACAAGGAAGACTTCCCGGAACAGCAGTACGAACGTACGGCGAATCCGACCATGCCCTGCGTGGTGCTGTCGGTTCTCGTTGCGGTCGTCGGCCTCATCGCGGTCATGGCCGCCTGGGCTGGCGCATAAGCACCCACCAACATCATCGTCAAGGATACATCATGCAATTCATCAAGAACTTCATCAAGGAAGAAGACGGCGTCACGGCAATCGAGTACGCACTGATCGCCGCAGTCATCGCCGGCGTCGTCATCGTCGCGTTCAACACGCTGGGCGGCAAGATCTCGAGCCTGTTCGGCCGCATCGGCGCAACGGTCGACAAGGGCTGATTCCCGGCTGGCCCGCCACGGCGCCACCCCAGGTCCGGAACGGGTTCGCCCGTTCCGGATTTTTATTTGCAGCCCGCATTTTCCAAACCATCAAACTTGACGATGCTTCCATCCCAGCTTCCGCTTCTCCTGCTGCTCGCCCTGCTCGCCCTCGCCGTGTGGCATGACGTGCGCGCGCGCCGCATCCCGAACGCCATCGTGTTCCCGGGTGCGCTGCTGGGGCTGGCGCTGCATGCGCTGCTGCCGGCCGGCGCGGGCCTGTTCGGCACGCCGATGGGCGGCCTGGGCATCGCCTCCGCGCTGGGCGGCCTGGGCATCGGCCTGGCCATCCTGTTGCCAATGTATGCGTTCGGCCTGATGGGCGCGGGCGATGCAAAGATGCTGGCGATGGTCGGTGCCTTCATGGGCGCCGGCGATATCGCCGCGGTGGGCATTGCCTCGCTGCTGGCCGGTGGCGTACTGGCACTGGCCGTGGCGGCCCGCCAGGGCAT
This sequence comes from Pseudoduganella lutea, assembly GCF_004209755.1. Lineage (NCBI taxonomy): Bacteria > Pseudomonadati > Pseudomonadota > Betaproteobacteria > Burkholderiales > Oxalobacteraceae > Pseudoduganella > Pseudoduganella lutea. The sequence continues at coordinate 916,740 of NZ_CP035913.1, forward strand.
CCTGCGTCGCATCCTGAACAGTACGTACCAGACCGTGCTGCACGCCGGCCTGTCGCAAATGCAGGGTGGCCTCGCCCTGCCCACGCCGAGCGGGCGGCTGCCGTATGCCGTGGCGATCGCCGCCGGCACGGTGGCCTGCCTGGCATGGCTGCGCGCATTCGGGGAGCTGCCGCTGTGAGCGCACTGCCGCCCGCACCGGCCGAGGCGCGCGCGCCCCGCACGGTGGAAGAGACCGGCCTTCCCTTCCTGTTCCTTGCCGAACTGGTGGCGAAGGTGCTGCACCAGCGCGGCCAGATGCGCCTGCCGGAACTGGCATCGCACCTGAAGCTGGGCGTGGGCGTCATCGATCCCCTGATCCATTTCCTGCGCGCCGAAAAGCTGTGCGAAGTGGCCCGCACGGGCAACAGCGGCACCGATGCCGACATTTCCTACCTGCTGACGGAAGGCGGCCGCCAGCGCGCCGCCGCAGCGCTGGGCCGCAATGCCTACGCCGGCCCGGCGCCGGTGACGCTGGCCGCCTACACGGCGCAGGTGCAGGCGCAAAGCGTGGCCGGCGTGCACGTCACGCGTGCGCACATGGCCGCCGCGTTCGACGGCATCGTGGCCAATCCGCGCGTGCTGGCGCAACTGGGTTCGGCGATGAATTCCGGCCGCGCGCTGTTCCTGCACGGCCAGGCCGGCAGCGGCAAGACCTACCTGGCCGAGCGGCTGCGCGACCTGCTGACCGGCACGATCGCCGTGCCTTACGCCTTGATGGTGGACGGCGAAGTGATCCCGTTCTTCGACAGCGTCCAGCACACGCATTGTGCCGATGCCACGGCCAGCGACGCCGTGGCCGCGAGCACGGGCATCGACCGCGGCACGGCACCCGACATGCGCTGGGTGCGCGGCGTGCGCCGCCCCGCGGCGCTGGCCGGCGGCGAACTGACGCTGGACATACTCGATCTGCGCTTCGACCCGCACACCCGCCTGTACCAGGCGCCACCGCACCTGAAATCGAATAACGGCATCTTCATCATCGACGACCTGGGGCGCCAGCGCTGCTCGCCCGAGGCGCTGATGAACCGCTGGATCGTACCGATGGACCGCAACGTCGATTACCTCACGCTGCACACCGGCCACACCTTCCAGGTGCCGTTCGACGTGATCGTGGTGTTCTCGTCGAACTTCGTGCCGCACCGGCTCAGCGATGGCGCGTTCCTGCGCCGGCTGGGCTACAAGATCGAAGTGCCGCCAGCGTCGAACGACGAATACGCGCAGCTGTTCCGCCAGGCCTGCGCACAGGCCGGTATCGGCGCCGACGGCCAGGTATTCGCCGACGCATTCGCCTACCTGCTGGACTGCCACCGTGAACACGGCGTGCCCCTGCTGGCCTGCTACCCGCGCGACCTGGTGCGGCAGTTGCGCGACCTGGCCCGCTACGAGGACCGGGTACCGGAACTGAGCCGCCGCACGCTGGACTGGGCCTGGGACAACTACTTTGCCGCGGGCAGCCAGCATGGCTGCCCGCTCGAACTCGAACGCCGCGACCGCGGCACGCATGAAACCCGACTGGAGAATCTCGATGCGAAATAGCCGATCGCTGCTGATCGTTGGCGTGGCGCTGTTCCTGGCGCTGGCCGCCGTGCTGGTGGCCGCCAAGTGGATGAATGAACAGAGTACGGTGGGCACGCGCGTGGCCGTGGCCGCCGCCGATGTCGGCCAGGGCAGCCGCCTGGAAGCCGCCAGCGTGCAGATGGTGGACTGGCCGCCCGGCTCCGTGCCGGCCGGCGCGGTCACCGACCCGAAGCTGCTGGCCGGCCGCGTCACCCGTGCCGACATCGCCAAGGGTGAACCCGTGCTCGAATCGAAGCTGGCGCCGCCGGGCACCACCGGCGGCCTGTCCGCCGTGGTCGCAGAGGGCAAGCGCGCCATGACGGTGCGCGTGAACGACGTGGTGGGCGTGGCAGGCTTCGCGCTGCCGGGCAACTACGTCGATATCCTCGTCAACCTGCAAACCGCGGCCAGCGATGCGGGCGCCCGCGAGCAGTCGATCTCGAAGATCGTGCTGGAACGCATCCTCGTGCTGGCCGTGGCGCAGGAATCGAACCGCGACGACACCAAGCCCCGCGTGGTCAACGCCGTGACGCTGGAACTGGCGCCGGACCAGGTGGAAAAGCTCGACCTGGCACGCAGCATCGGTTCGCTGTCGCTGGTGCTGCGCAACCAGGTCGACCCGCAGCCGGCCAACACGGCCGGCGCCACGCGCGAATCCGTGCTGGGCCTGCCGCCGCTGAAACCGGCGGCTCCGGCCCCTGCCCCCGTGCGTGCCGAGGCGCCACCGCGCACGGCCGCCCCCGCTCCCACTCCCGTACGCCGGACCGAAGGTGTACTCGTGATCCGCGGCCTCGACGCCGCGCCGCAAGCCATTCATTAAGAGCCTGTCATGAAACATCTTCCCCAAGTACGCAACAAGGCCCTGCTGGCCGGCGCCCTCGCGCTGGTCGCGGGCACCAGCCTGGCCGCGCAGGACTGCATCGACCTGCGCGGTGGCAGCGACGCGCAGACGCTGCAGCTGGTGCGCGGCAAGTCCACGCTCAAGCGCTTCTGCACGCCGGCGGCCCAGGTGACCGTGGGCGCCCCCGAGATCGCCAACGTGGTCGTGCCCAATGCCAGCGAAGTGGTGATCGTGGCGCGCAGCGTGGGCACGACGAACCTGATCGTGTCGGGTCGCGACGGCCGCTCCACCGTGTTCGACATCGCCGTGGCGATCGACACGGCGCCGCTGCGCACCCAGTTCGCCGCGCTGTTCCCGGCGGAGAAGGACGTGCGCATCGACAGCACCGGCAATGCGCTGGTGTTGTCCGGCATGGTGAGCGACTCCGCCGTGGCCAGCCAGCTCGTGGCGCTGGCCAGCGCGTTCCAGGAAAGCGCGCAGGCCTCGGCCGCCGGCGCGGGCAGCCCGCCCGCCAGCGGCGTGGGCGCGGCATCGGCGCCCGGTGCCGGCGCGGCGGCCGCATCGTCGTCGAACGCGTCGAAAGTGCTGAACATGCTGGCCGTGGCGGCACCGCAGCAGGTGCTGCTGGAAGTGAAGATCGCCGAAGTGTCGAAATCGCTGGTCGACCAACTGGGCGCCAACCTGGGCTTCACCAAGACCAACGGCAGCTGGACCTACGGCATCGCCTCCAGCCTGCTGGCGGACACGGGCAACGTGCTGGGCGCCATGAAGAACGCGACCACGCAGCTGGTGATCGACGGACAGAAACGCGATGGCCTCGTGAAGATCCTGGCCGAACCCACCGTGATGGCGATCAGCGGCCAGGAAGCCAGTTTCCTGGCGGGCGGCAAGATCTTCATTCCGGTGGCGCAGAGTTCGGCCACCGGCGGCAACACCATCACGCTGGAAGAAAAGGAATACGGCGTGGCCGTGAAGTTCATGCCGACCGTGCTGGCCGGCGGCCGTATCAACCTGCGCGTGGCGCCGGAAGTGTCGGAACTGAACCGCGAAGGCATCGGCATCAGCAGCAGCACGACGGGGGCCACGGCGATCCTGCCCGCGTTCACCACGCGCCGCGCCAGCACCACGGTGCAGCTGCAGGATGGCCAGAGCTTCGCCATCGGTGGCCTGATCCGCAACAACGTGACGAGCAACATCAAGCGCTTCCCGTTCCTGGGCGACGTTCCCGTGCTGGGCACGCTGTTCCGCAGCAGCGATTTCCAGAACGACCGCACCGAGCTGGTCTTCATCGTGACGCCGCACCTGGCCAAGCCTCTGCCGGCCGCACCGCGCCTGCCGACGGACGACTACGTGCAGCCGAGCCGCGCCCAGTTCCTCATCGGCGGCCAGCACGAAGGCAGCGCCCGTCCGGCGCCTGCCGCCACTCCCGCTTCGAAGGAGCAACCATGAAGACCTTCCTTAATTTTTTCCGTACTGCCGCCGTGACCGTGGCATGCCTCGCGGCCATGAGCGGCTGCGCGACGCGGCACCCGGCCGGCACCGGCGCCACCGTGCGCGCCATCATGGCCAGCCAGGTGGTTCCGGCCCAGCCCCGGCCAGAGCGGGGAACGGATGCAGCGGCCGCGATGGCGGGCTATGCCAATTACCAGCGATCGTACGTGACGCCGACGCCGCAAGGCGACAGCGCAATGATCGGTTCGGGCCTCGGCGGAAAGTAAGGAAACAACATGAAAATCGCAGTCCTGTCGCGTGACGACCGCCACCTGATCGAGGTGGCGCGCCAGTTGCGCAACCGCCCCGGCACCGACGAGGTAGACATGATCGCCGGCACGCCGGCACGCCTGACCACGCTGGCCGACGATGCCGTGCCCGACGTGCTCGTGGTGGACCAGCCGCGCGCCGACGAAGGGGAGCTGGACCAGCTCGAGCGCCTCGGCCACCTGTTCCCGCGAATGGCGTTCATCGTGCTGACGGGCGACCTGTCGCAGGAATTCCTGCTGCGCGCCATGCGCGCCGGCGTGCGCGAAGTGCTGCCGGCGAATCCGGCCGCCGCCGCGCTGGAACAGGCGCTCGACCGCGTGGCCGAGAAGCTGGGCACGCAGGGCGGCACGAACGGCAAGGTGCTGGCCTTCATTTCCTGCAAGGGCGGCAGCGGTTCCACCTTCCTGGCCACGAACCTGGCCTACGCACTCTCCGCCGGCGGCACCAAGCGCGTGGCGCTGATCGACATGAACCTGCAGTTCGGCGATGCGTCGCTGTTCGTTTCCGACATCAAGCCGCTGGCGACCCTGTCGGACGTGGCCACGCAGATCCACCGTCTCGATCCGTCGTTCCTCGCCTCGAGTATGGTCAGCGTGACGCCGAACTACAGCGTGCTGGCGGCGCCTTCGGACCCCGCCCACGCGAGCGACGTGAAGCCCGAGCACATCGACGCCATCGTCAAGCTGGCACGCCGCCAGTACGACTTCATCGTGCTGGACGTGGGCCGCAGCCTGGACCCGGTGAGCATCCGCGCGCTCGACCATGCCGACACGATCTACCCGGTGCTGCAGATGACGCTGCCGTACATCCGCGACGGCAAGCGCCTGCTGACCGTGTTCCGCAACCTGGACTACGGCAAGGACAAGATCGAACTGATCGTCAACCGGCACGACAAGAACAGCGATATCCGCCTGAAGGATCTCGAGGATGCGTTCGAGACGAACGTGCTGCGCACGATGCCGAACCATTACGACGCGGCCGCGAAGTCCGTCAACCAGGGCGTGCCGGTGACGCGCCTGGTGCCCGACAGCCCCCTGTCGGCGGCGCTCGAAGACATGGCCCGCGGCCTCACCGGGGAAGCCACACCGCAGCAGGCCGGCAGCCTGATCTCGCGCCTGTTCGGGCGCCGCGCCGCCTGAGCGGCACTTAGGAAAAGCACACGATGAACATGCCCTCCTCTTCCCTGCGCGAACGCCTCGGCAATGGCGCGCCGCGCCCCACCGCGCAGCGCGGCGCGATCGACAACCGCGCCTATCACCAGCTCAAGAGCCGCATCCATGAAGCCCTGCTCGACCGGATCGACCTGGAAAGCATGCAGCGCCTGTCGCAGGACCAGATCCGCCAGGAGCTGCGCATCCTCGTCGAGCGCCTGCTCGAGGAAGAGATGGTGGTCATCAACGATGCCGAGCGCAAGACCCTCACGCGCGACATCCAGAACGAGATGCTCGGCTTCGGCCCGCTGGAGCCGCTGCTGGAAGACCCCACCGTGTCCGACATCCTCGTCAACACGCACAAGCAGGTGTACGTGGAACGGCGCGGCCGCCTGGAGCTGACCGACGTGACGTTTACCGACGATGCGCACCTGATGAAGATCATCGACAAGATCGTGTCGCGCGTGGGCCGCCGTATCGACGAATCGAGCCCGATGGTCGATGCGCGCCTGCCGGACGGCTCGCGCGTCAACGCCATCATCCCGCCGCTGGCGATCGACGGCCCGGTGATGTCGATCCGGCGCTTCTCGGCCGACCCGCTGCGCCTGGCCGACCTGGTCTCCTACGGCAGCATGACGGCCGACATGGCCGAGGTGCTGCAGGGCCTGGGCAAGGCCAAGGTGAACATCCTGATCTCGGGCGGCACGGGCAGCGGCAAGACCACGATGCTGAACGTGATCTCCGGCTTCATCAGCCAGAACGAGCGCATCGTCACGGTGGAAGACGCCGCCGAACTGCAGCTGCAGCAGCCGCACGTGGTGCGCCTCGAAACGCGCCCCGCCAATATCGAGGGCAAGGGCGAAGTCACGCAGCGCGCGCTGGTGCGCAATGCGCTGCGAATGCGCCCGGACCGCATCATCCTGGGCGAGGTGCGCGGCGCCGAGGCGCTGGACATGCTGGGCGCGATGAACACGGGCCACGAAGGCTCGATGGCGACGATCCACGCGAATACCCCGCGCGATGCGCTGACGCGCCTGGAAAACATGGTGAGCATGGCGGCCGCCACGCTGCCGGCGAAGGCGATGCGCCAGCAGATCAGTTCCGCTGTCGGCGTCGTGGTGCAGGTATCGCGCCTGACCGACGGCAAGCGCAAGGTGCTGTCGATCTCCGAGGTGACGGGCATGGAAGGCGATGTCATCACGATGCAGGAGATCTTCTCGTTCAAGCAGACCGGGGTGACCGACGACGGCGCCGTGCAGGGCCACTTCACGGCCAGCGGCGTGCGGCCACGGTTCTCCGAGCGGCTGCGCACGTTCGGCGTGACGCTGTCGCCGGCCGTGTTCGAACCGCGCATGGAAATCGCGCGATGAACACCACGTTCGCGCTGTTCGTGGTGCTGCTGTTCGCCGCCGTGGCGCTGCTGGTCTGGGGTGTCTACACGGGCTGGATGGCGCACCGCGACCCGGAGGCAGAGCGCGTGGCGCGCCGCCTGCGCGGCATCATCGGCGGCGAAATACGGGAATCCGACGTCACCATCGTCAAGGAGCGCCGGCTCAGCGAGAGCGCCGAGGTGGATGCGCTGCTGCGCCGGCTGCCCGGCATCCGCCTGCTGGACCGCATGCTGATGCAGGCCGGGGCGCGCTACCTGGCGGCGCGCCTGGTGGCTTACTGTACCGTGGGCTTCCTGGCCGGCGCGCTGCTTGCGGCCTGGCTGGCCTTGCCGCTCTACGCCCTGCCACTGGCCGGCGCGGCGGGCGCCAGCCTGCCGTTGCTGCACCTGGGGCGCGCACGCGAGCGGCGCCTTGCCCGTTTCGAGCGCCAGCTGCCCGAAGCGCTGGACATGATGAGCCGCGCCATGCGTGCCGGCCACGCGTTCCCCACCGCCGTGAAGCTGGTCGGCGACGAGATCGCCGCGCCGCTCGGCGAGGAATTCAAGGCGGCGTTCGACGAAGTGAACTTCGGCATCGGCATGGGCGACGCCCTGAACAACCTGGCCCAGCGCGTGCCCAGCATGGACCTGCAGTATTTCGTCGTGGCCGTGCTGATCCAGCGCGAGACGGGCGGCAACCTGACGGAACTGCTGTCCTCCATCAGCGCCATCATCCGCGACCGCCACCGCCTGCTGGGGCAGGTGCAGGTGCTGTCGGCCGAAGGCCGCATGTCGGCCTGGATCCTGTGCCTGCTGCCGTTCGGCGCGGGCGCCATGATGTATGCGGCCAATCCGGAATCGATGTCCGTGCTGGCCACCGACCCTGGCGGCCGCAAGCTGGTCGGCATTGCCGCGCTGATGATGGTCATCGGCGTGCTGGCGATCCGCAAGATCATCCGCATCCGCGTGTGAGGCCTCGGCATGACTAACGTACAGATCCTGATCCTGGCAGCCGTGTTCGTGCTGATCTTCGGCGCCGCCGTGCTGGCGATGCTCGTGCTGACGCGCGACCCCGTGAAGCACCGGCTCTCCGCGCTGGACGAGCGCGACAGTTCGGCTGCTTCATCAACCGGCTCGCCCGCCCGTGACTGGCTGCAACGCCTGTCGCAACTGGCCGAACCGCTGGCGAAGCTGTCCGTGCCGGCCGAAGGCTGGGAAAACTCGCCCGTGCGGCTGCGTTTCATCAACGCGGGCTGGCGCGGGCCGTCCACGCCGGGCCTGTTCCACGCCGGGAAGACGGCGCTGGCCATCGGCCTGCCACTGGCGACATGGCTGCTGCTGGGCAGCGATCCGCAACACGACGGCAGCATGACTTTCCTGGGCGTGGCCCTGGCCGCCGCCTGCGGCTACTACGCGCCCGACCTCGTGCTGCGGCGCCGCATCGCCAACCGCCAGCGCGAGATCTTCGAGTCGTTTCCCGATGCGCTGGACCTGATGACCGTGTGCGTGGAAGCGGGCCTGGCGATGGATGCCGCGCTGGCCCGTGTAGGCGCGGAAATCGGCTTGAAGAGCGCTGTGCTGGCCGAAGAGCTGCAACTGGTGACGCTGGAACTGCGCGCTGGCAGCAGCAAGGACAAGGCGCTGCGCAACCTGGCCCTGCGCACCGGCGTGGAAGACGTTGACGCGCTGGCGAAGATGCTGATCCAGGCGGACCGCTTCGGCACGAGCATCGGCGTGGCACTGCGCATCCAGTCGGAGCAGCTGCGCACGCGGCGGCGCCAGCTGGTGGAGGAACGAGCCGCGAAGATCGCCACGAAACTGCTGTTCCCGCTGATCTTCTTCATTTTCCCGGCCCTGCTGGTGGTGCTGCTGGGACCGTCCCTCATCCAGATCACGAAGGCGATCACGCCGGTGACCGGCCTGACGGGGTAATGTCAGGTAGGCCAAACCCAGAGGCGGATTCCGGGGGCAGGGAGGAGCGCTGGCCTGCAGGCCAGCACCGCTTTGCCGGCAAGGAGCGGTGCTCCTTGAAATCCCGGCAAAGCCCCGCCGGGTCTGACCCCAGCCCTTTGCTTTTGTGGTGAATGCCTGCATTTCGAACTGCCGGAGTGGGCGTCAGATCGACGTCGGCAACTTCGCGACCTCGCGTTCGGCCGTCACGGTGAAATCGTCCAGCGAGACGGTTGCCTGCCTCAGGGCGGTGCCCCGCAGGAACAGCACGTTGATGTGCCGCCCGGCTTCTGCCTTGTGGGACAGCACCCGCGTCACGTCGCGCAACACGGGTTTCATGCCGGTGCCATCGGGCTTCGCCAGCGCGACCGTGACGGCGTTGCCCGCCTTGCCCGCGTCGTCGCCAGCCCGGCGCTCCGTGAATTCCAGATAGAGCGCCGCGGTGCGTCCGTCGCGCCGCCCCTCTTCTCCCTCGCGCAACTGCTCCAGCACGTGCACCTCGTTCCGGTGGGCCTTGAACAGCCAGCGGGCCGGCTGGCCCGCACCGCCGATGAACAGCACGTTCCTCGCTTCGCCGCTCCGCCCGGCAGAATAAGCACGCTCCCGGTTCGTGACGACCAGCCGCACCATGTCGGTATCGGCACCGTGGACCTGTTCGGCGTCCGCGAAGCCGAGGATGACGGCGTTGCTGCTCTCCACCGTCTTTTCCTCCACCTTGGCCATGCCCGGTTCCTTGACCGGTCCCCCGTCCAGCGACAGCAAACCCAGCACGGCCGCGCCGGCAAACATGCCCAGCAGGGCAAGCAGCAGGAGCAGGCTGACAAGGCGGTTGATGACGATGAAATAGCGGTCGGTGCGGGAGATGTGGGCAGTCATGTTCGCGGCAGAAGTTATGGATTTGTCACTACTGCCGCAGTGTATCAGCCTGGCGCCGCACGCCACGGCCCCCCCGTGGGCCGTGGCGTGCGCCTTACCAGTGTCAGCGCCTGGTTTCCGCCAGCAGGTCCACCACCGCCAGGCCGGCCAGATCCTGCTCCGTGTTGCCGGCAAACGCGGCGCGGCTGGCGGGGGTGCCCTGCAGCCAGGCGCGCACGACCCGCTTGACGTCATCCTGCGTGCAGCCCAGCACCCCGCGCCGGAACTGCTGGCGGATCTCCGGGGTGACGCCGCGGCGCCCCATCTGCCACGCGGCCCGCACGCCGTCCCACGGCGCATCGGGCTTGTCGAGGCCCTGGATGACGCTGATGATGGCTTCCTCCACCTGCTCGTCCGTGTAGTCGGTGGCCAGCACCCGGTCCAGCGCGGCCTGGAAATCGGCGTAGGTGCCTGCCAGGCGCGGATCGCGGTACGACGACATCGAGAACACGCCCGTGTCGCCGGCATAGCTGGCGCTGCCGCCATACGCGCCGCCCTCTTCGCGCAGCAGCGTGTGCAGCGCCTGGTGCGTCAGCAGCTCGGCCGCCACGGCCAGCACGCCGGCATCCTCGTGGCCGACGGCCGGGGTTGCCCAGGCGATGACGCAATGGTTGACCTGGCTGGCCGCGTGCAGCGCGGCATTGGCCAGCGGCCGCGTTTCCTTCGCCGTGGTACTCAATGCGCCGGTGACGGACGGTGCGGCGGCAAACCCGGTGGTCGCCGGCACGGAAGTGGCTACCTGCTCCGCCACCAGGCCCGCGAGCACCTGCCCGTCGTCGCCGCTGCCGCCCGCCAGGATGGTGGACGGGCTGGCCACCACCGCGGCATGCACGCGGGCCAGTTCGGCGGCAATGGTGGCCAGGCCTTCGGCCGTCGCCGCCAGTTGCTCGATGCGGCCGATGAAGGGCAATGAACCGGCGCCACGGGTGGCGTCCAGGAACTGCCGTGCCGGCGCGAAGGGCGCGCCGGCGGCCAGCGCCGCATAGCCGTTGCCCGCCTGGGCCAATCCGTTCAGCGTATTCTCGACCTTGCTTTCGATGAGGAAGGCCAGCCGATCGTGCTCGTCGAAGCGCGGCTGCCCGATATAGGTCGCCAGCACGGTGGCGATGTTCGCATGTTCCTCGCGCAGGCCGCTGGCCGCGAAGGCCAGGTCGAGCAGCAGCGCGCCCGTGACGGACTGCGTGGCCCGCAACTCGAGGCTGAACGACGGCACCATGCGCTGGCGCCAGGCGCCCGCGTCGGCGTAGGTGGACCCGACGATGCCCAGGTCGTCCCGCAGTTCCGCGTACAGCGACAGCCACGGCCAGTCCGCGGCGGGGAATGCCGACACGTCGAACGTGACGTTCGCATAGGAGATGCCGTTCGACGCGATGCTGCCGGCGAAGGCGCGTTCACCTGCCGGCACCAGCGCCTGCAGCGTGCGGGGCGCGGGGCTGACGTCGGACGGCCGGATGCGTGGCAGCAGGTGCGTTTCCACCGGTTGCTGCTGGCGCGCCTGCAGGGCTGCCGACTCGGCCTGGATGCGCGCGCGGTCCGCGTCGCCCAGCGCCGCTTCCGCTTCGGCCAGGCGCGCACGCTCGGCCTCGTCGCGCGCGGTGAAGTACGCGGCATCCGGCACGACGGTCGTCGTCAGGCGGGCGGACGACGCGAGCAGTCCACGCACGAGGTTCTTGAAATAGTCGGGATCGGCGATGTCGCGCTCCAGCCCCGCCACCACGGCTTCATTGTCGAAGGCGCCGACGACGTCGCCTTCGCGCATCGCCACGGGCAGCGCCGCCAGCAGGCGTTCCAGCACGTTCGGCACATAGCCGCCGCGCGTATCGCGCTGCTGGTATTTCAGGTCCCGGAGGGCCGCCTGCAGCGTGGCGGGCGGCACGCCGGTTTCGGCCACCCGCTCCAGCGCCGACCACATATGCGCCTGGGCCAGCGGCACTTCGTCCACCGTCAGGCCTTCCATGCCGAGGTGGAACAGCATCTGGCGGGCATTGTCTTCATGGCCGTTGAGCTGCGCCGGCCGGCCATAGCCGGCCGTTTCCATCGCCAGCGTCAGCGGCGCGGCGGCATCGCCGAGCAGGCCGGCCGTGAGCAGGCCGGCGTCGAGCGCCACGCGCGGGTCGGCCGATTCGCCCAGCAGCCAGGCCAGCTGGATGCCATATTCGTTGTCGCGCGCCTCCTGCGACGGGATGCGCACCGTGTTGCTGCGCGGAGCCGCAGGGATCTCCGCCAGTTGCGGCACCCGGCGCGGGAAAGCGCCCGGCAGCTGCGCCAGCACGCGCTCGGCGATCTGGCGCTGGATGGCCTCGGCGGAGATCGGGCCGGCCGTCATGAAGATGGCCTGCGACGGGTGATAGTGGCTGGCGTGGAACTCCTTGAGCATCGCGTGGGTGAGTTCCGGGATCACGAGCGGGTCGCCGCCGGAGTCGAACGCATACGTGGTATCGGGCAGCAGGGTACCGGCGATGCCCTGGTACAGCGCGTGCATCGGATCGGTGAACGCGCCTTTCATTTCATTGAAGACCACGCCTTGGTAGGCGAGCTTGCCGTCTTCCAGCCCGTGGCGCCAGCCTTCCTGCAGGAAGTCCAGGTAGTCGAGTTTCGGGAAGAACGCGGCGTCCAGGTACACGTCGAGCAGATTGAAGAAATCGGGCTCGCTCGTGCTGGCGAACGGGTAGACGGTACGGTCGGCATACGTGAACGCATTCATGAACGTGGCCGTGGAGCGCCGCATCATCGCGAAGAACGGGTCGCGCACCGGGTAGCGTTGCGAGCCGCACAGCGCCAGGTGTTCCAGGATGTGCGCGCGGCCATCGCTGGCGTCCGGCACGGTGGGAAAGGCCACCAGGAAGGCCATCTCCGCACCGGCGTTGGCCAGGTGGATATGGCGCGCGCCGCTGGCAGGGTCCAGGTATTCCTCTACCGAAGCCTGCAGGGAGGGGATCGCATGCTCGCGGATTTTCTTGAAATGGGTCATGAAAGTGCTTTTCCAATGTCGTGTAACAGTGCAGACGTTCTGCGGCCGGAACCGGACCATGCCAGTTCCGGTTTCATTTTACAAGGCCCGGGTGCCGGCACGTGCCCAACCGTGCGGGCTCAGGCGGCGCAACGCGCCGGCACGCTGAACGACACCGTGCAGCCCTGCCCCGGCCCGCCATCGATGCGCAGCGTGCCGCCCAGCCGGGCGATCCGCTCGCGCATACCGACCAGCCCCCAGTGCCCCGCCCTGCCGGCCTGCGCCAGATCGGGGGCCATGCCACAGCCATCGTCGGTCACCGAGCCTTCGACACCGCTGGCCGAGGCATGCAGCGAGACGACGATGCGCGCGGCGCCGGAATGCCGGGCGCTGTTGACGATGGCTTCCTGGATCACGTAGAAAAGCTCGTCGGCGACGTCGGCACCGAGCAGCTCCACGCAGCCGGTGAACGCCAGCTCCACCCGCCCGCGCACCGCCGCTTCCAGCCCTTCGATGGCATGGTCCAGGCGCGCGACCAGCGCGGGCTTGATGGCCTCGCGCCGCAGGTTCATGACTTCGTCACGGGTTTCCTCGATCACGGCATCGGCCCGCGCCAGCGCGTTGCCCAGTGATTTTTCCTCGGGCGTGCCCTTCGGCATGCGCATCAGCACGGCATGGCAATTGAGGACCAGCGCGTGCACGCCCTGCAGCAGGTTGTCGTGCAGGTTGCGGGCAATGCGTTCGCGCTCCTCGATGCGGGCCGCCGTTTTCTCGGCGGCGCGGCGTGCCACCGCGGCGATGCGCCACCGATACAGCGCGAACAGCAGCGATGCGACGGCGATGGCGGCCAGGCCGCGGAACCACGTGGTTTGCCACACGGTGGGGGCAATATGGAAATCGAGGGTCGCACCCGCCTCGTTCCACACGCCATCCTCGTTGGCCGCCGCGACCTGGAAGCGGTAATCGCCCGGCCCCAGGTTCGTGTAGCGCGCCGCGCGCTCGGACTGCGGCTCCTGCCATTCCTGGTCGACACCGGAGAGGCGGTAGCGGAACCGCACCCGTTCCGGGATCGACAGCGCGGTGGCGGCGAAGCGGATCTCGACGCCTGTGGTGCCGGCCGCCAGCGTCATGCCCGGCGTGGCTATCGTGTCGCCATCGCGCGTGCGCAGCGACCGCACCAGCACCGTCGGCGCCCGGGTATTGCGCCGGATCGCGGCCGGATCGATCCAGCCCACCTGCGACCCGGTTGCATAATAGACCTTGCCGTCCGCCGCCACGGCGAGCGAAGGCAGCGGGCGGATCTGCGCCACCTGGCCGCGCAGGCCGTCCTCGTGGTTGAACACTTCCCAGGGAAGGCGGTGCGCCGGGTCGGCCCAGAAACCCGCCAGCGCCGTGGCCGCCACGCGGAACAAGCCATCCGGCCCGTGCAGCCACAGGTCGCCGCGCCGGTCCAGGCCCATGCCCGAGATGCCGAGGAATGCGGGCATGTGCGCCGGCACCATCGGCTGCGCCTTTTCGCCGCGCAGCCACACGATGCCTCGGTCGCCGCCCACAAGCAGCCTGCCATCGATCTCGAGCAGGCTGAGGATGTTGCCGACGGACCCGGCAAGACCGGTGGCGACGAGGCGCACGCCCGTGGCCGTGAGCTCGCCAAGCCGGCCATTCGTGAAGCCGAGCCACGTGCGCCCGGAGGCACCAGTGAGCATGCGGACCGGCGTGGCGTCGCCGCCCGGGAGATCACCGGGCAGCTTCGTCCACGTGCCGTTCGAGAACTGGAACAGGCCATGGCGCACGATGGCCACCCACAGTTTCCCGGTCTTGTCCGTCGTGATGCCCTGCACTTCGAAATCCTTGCCGATACGGGCAGGCAGCGGCCAGGCCGCCATGCCCGCCGGCGTCATGTGAAACAGGCCGGAAGGGCCGCCGAGCCATACGCTGCCGGCACTTTCGCGGTGCATGGCCGTGATGCCCGTCAGGCCGGGCAATCGCTTCCTGCCGGCCGCATGGATCTGCCAGACGCTGCCTTTGGCGCCGGTGGCCACGAGCATGCCGGTACCGAGGCCCTGCCCGGGCAGGAAGCCCAGCTCGGTGCCGGGGAACGGCACTTCGTGCAGGCGGCGCACGCGATAGCGCTCGACGCCGTCGAGGGTGGTGACCCACAGGTTGTTCTCCCGGTCGACCAGCATGCGGTTGGCCATCCTCCCCGGCAGCCCTCCGCCTTCGAAGGTCTGGCCGGCATGCAGAACGCCATCGGCCCCATTGCGCAGCACCGTGGTGCCATGGTTGAGCCAGGCCCAGACGGTGGCATCCGGCCCCTCGAACAGCGTATTCTCGCGGTTGTAGCCGACGGTATTGCGTATCGTCTCGGGCACGCCGCTGGACGAGAACCGCGTGAGCTGGCCATTGGCGGTATATACGGATGCCTGGCCGCGGACGATCGCCGGCCAGGAATTCTGCGGCAGTGCCGCTACATGGTGGAACCGGCCCGCTCCTTTCGGCATCGCATACAGGTTCGCATTCGCCACCGTCCACAGCGTGCCCCCGGCATCGAACTGCGTCCACATGATGAAGCTTGGCGAAGCCCCCAGCCCCGCCATCGCCGTCCACTTGCCGTGCCCGGCATCGAGTCGCGCCATGCCCGTGCTCGAACCCATGTACAGCGTGCCTGCGCCATCGACGGCCAGCGCGCCGACGGAACCGGCAGGCACGCCGTCGGCCGTGGTGTAGTGCCGGGCGCCGCTGCGCGTGAATGTGGAAACGCCGCCGAACTGGTAGCCCACGGCGATGCCGCCGCGGATGGCCACCACGTTGACGAGGTTATTCGATGGCAGGCGGTGGCCGTACACCGCCTCCTCGCGCGTGAAATGCGCACCGTCAAAACTGTAGAGGCCCGTCACGGTGGCGAACCACAGCACGCCGTCGGCGTCCTGCGCGATACCGTAGGCCGATTGGGGCGCGCCCTCGGCGCGCGTCCAGATGCGGCGCTCGAACGATGGCGCCGCCATGGCGAAACTTATTGTCGCCAGCTCCCACAACAACACCAGCCCGAGCAGGATGAAACGACGACCCGACATGCTTTCCCTCCCAAATGCAGGGGCGAAGTGTAACCGCTGGGAGGTTTTAGCGTGAAATGGGTGGTCATCCGGCGCTAGGCCGCGCGGGAATAGCTGCGGGTGGCGTCGACCAGCGTGCGGGTGTAGGGATTCGTTACGCCGCCGTTGCCGAGCGCGCTGCTGGCCAGCGTATCCACGATGCGGCCCTGCTGCATCACGGCCAGGCGATCGCACAGGTGCACCACCACGCCCAGGTCGTGGGTGACGAGGATGTAGGTCAACCCGTCGCGCGCCCGCAGCTCGGCCAGCAGGTTGAGGATCTCGGCCTGCACCGACACATCCAGCGCGGATGTCGGCTCGTCCAGCAGCAGGATGCGCGGCTCGAGGATCAGGGCGCGCGCGATGGCCACGCGCTGCCGCTGGCCGCCCGACAGCTGGTGCGGGTAGCGGTGGCGGAACGATTCGTTCAGGCCCACCTTCACCAGCATCTGCGAGACGCGCTCGTGCTGCCGGTCCATCCGGTGGATGACCAGGGGCTCCATCAGCGCCGCGTCGACGGTATGGCGCGGATGCAGCGAACCATAGGGGTCCTGGAACACCATCTGCATCAGGCGGCAGCGCTCGCGCGTGAGCTTGTGCCCCAGGGCCCGGCCTCCGATTGTCATTTCGCCATGCCAGTGGCTGTACAGGCCGGCCAGGCAACGCAGCACCGTGCTCTTGCCGGAGCCGGATTCGCCGACCAGCCCGAACGCCTCGCCCTCGCCCACCGAGAAGCCCACGTCATGCAGCACCTGCTGGTACTGGCTGCCTTCGCCGAACCCCAGTTGCAAGGCTTTTACGGTGATCATGCGTTGATTTCCTGTTGAGTGAGCCAGCTGGGGTCACGCTGCAGCACCGGCAGCACGGCGCGCCGATGGTCGATGTCCGGCAAGGCCGCCAGCAGGCTGCGTGTGTAGGGGTGCTGCGCGCGGTCCAGGTCCGCCGCCGCGATGGATTCGACCACGCGCCCCGCATACATCACGAGCACGCGGTCGCAGAAACTGCGCACCAGGTTCAGGTCGTGGCTGATGAAGACCAGCCCCAGGCCCCGTTCATCGACGAGATCGTCCAGCACGGACAGCACCTGCGAGCGCACCGACACGTCCAGCGCGGACGTCGGCTCGTCCGCGATCACCACCTGCGGGTTCGGGATCAGCATCATGGCGATCATGATGCGCTGCCCCATGCCGCCCGAGATCTCGTGCGGATAGCGGTCGTAGACGCGCTGCGGCTCGCGGATGCGCACCTTCTCCAGCATCGCGATCACCATGTCGCGCACCTGCGCGCGCGGCAGTTTGTGGTGGACGAGTACCGCTTCGGCGATCTGGTCGCCCACGCGCATCACGGGATTGAGCGAATACTTCGGATCCTGCATGATCATCGACATGCGCTGCCCGCGGATGGCGCGCATCGCCTTCTCGTCGGCGCGCAGCAGGTCGGTGTCGCCGAAGCGCAGCACGCGGGCATCGATGCGGGCGCTGGCCGGATGCAGCTTGAGCAGCGCGCGGCCCACGGTCGACTTGCCCGATCCGGATTCGCCCACGATGGCCAGCTTTTCCCGGCCCAGCCTGAACGACACGCCGCGCACGGCATCCACCAGGCCATCGCGCGTGGCGAAGCGCACGCTCAGGTCTTCCACTTCGAGTTTGACGTCGGTCATTGGCGTTTCCTTTCAGCTCCGGGGATCGAACATGTCGCGCAGGCCATCGCCCAGCAGGTTGAAGGCGAGGCTGACCAGCATGACCGCCGCACCGGGCATGGCCACCAGCCACCAGCACTCCATCATGTAGCGGCGCCCGGCCGAGATCATGGCGCCCCACTCCGGCGATGGCGGTTGCGCCCCCAGCCCCAGGAAGCCGAGGCCGGCGGCGGTCAGGATGATGCTGGCCATGTTCATGGTCAGCCGCACCAGCACCGACGACAGGCACAGCGGCGCGATATGGCGCAGCAGGATGCGCAGCGACGAGGCGCCCTGCAGCTGCACGGCCGCCACGAAGTCTGCCTTGCGCAGCGAGCGTGTCTCCGCCCGCGCGAGGCGCGCGATCGGCGGCCACGCGGTAAGGGCGATGGCGATCACGGCATGCTCCAGGCCCGGCCCGAGCGCGGCCACGAAGGCCAGGGCCAGCACCAGGCTGGGGAAGGAAATGAAGATGTCCGTCACGCGCATGAACAATGTATCGACCCAGCCGCCGAAATAGCCGGAGATGGTGCCGATGGCCAGCCCGATCGGGCCGACCACCAGCGTGACGAGGCCCACGATGTACAGCGTGGTGCGGGCGCCGTACACGAGGCGGCTGAAGCTGTCGCGCCCGTACTCGTCGGTGCCGAACCAGTGTGCAGCGCTCGGCGGTTGCAGCGCTTGCGACAGGTCCTGCAATAGCGGGTTGTGGGTGGCGACCCACGGCGCGGCGCAGGCCACGGCCAGCAGTAGCAGGATCACCACGACCCCGGCCAGGGTCATGGGATTGTGCAGCAGGTGGCCCATGGCGCGGCGCAGGGCCTGGCGGCGGGCGGGCGTGGGGGCAGCCGACGGTGCGGAAGGCGGCATCGGGGCGGAAGATGGCATCAGGGCGGAAGTGGTCATCAGTGCATCCGTGGGTCGAAGACCTGGTACAGCAGGTCGGAAAGGAGATTGAGGCCGACGAAGATGATGCCGACCACCAGCACGCAGCCCATCACCGCGCTCATGTCGCCCAGCAGCATGCTGTTGGTCAGGTACTGGCCGAAGCCGGGCCAAGCGAACACGGTTTCGATGAGCACCGCGCCTTCGAGCAGCCCGCCATACGCGAGCGCGACGATGGTCAGCAATTGCACCCGGATATTGCGGAAGGCGTGGCCCCAGATGACGCGGGACTCGGGCAGGCCCTTGACGCGCGCCGTGAGGATATATTCCTGCGACAGCTGCGCCAGCATGAAGCTGCGCGTCATGCGGCTGATGTAGGCCATCGAATGCAGGCCCAGGATCCCCGCCGGCAGCATG
The DNA here is from genome assembly GCF_004209755.1 of Pseudoduganella lutea. NCBI lineage: Bacteria > Pseudomonadati > Pseudomonadota > Betaproteobacteria > Burkholderiales > Oxalobacteraceae > Pseudoduganella > Pseudoduganella lutea. The sequence continues at coordinate 935,345 of NZ_CP035913.1, forward strand.
AGATGGCGCACGCTGTTGCCGAATGCGGGCCAGTTGCCCGCCAGCGAGCTGTCCACCAGCATCAGGCCGGTAACCGGCGGCAGCAAGCCATCGAACGCGAGATCGATGCGCCCGGAACCGCCGGCCCAGCCCAGCCAGGCGTAGAAGACCAGCAGCCCCATCATGCCGAACCAGAACACGGGCGTGGAATAGCCGGTCAGGCTCAGCAGGCGCACCGCATTGTCCTGCCAGTGGCCGCGGTGGCTGGCCGCCAGCACCCCCAGCGGCACGCCGGCCAGCGTGCCGATCAGGATGGCGAAGGTGGCCAGTTCCAGCGTGGCCGGGAACACGCGGGCGATATCGGCGCCGACGGGGTTCCCGGTCAGCAGCGAGACGCCCAGGTTACCGTGCGCCAGTTCGTTCAGGTAGCGGCCGAACTGCACCCATAGCGGCTGGTCGAGGCCCAGTTGCACCGCCACCTGCTGGTAGGTCGAGGCATCGGCATCCGGACCCACGATCGACAGCACCGGGTCGATCGGCATCACGCGGCCGATGAAGAAGGTCAGCGCCAGCAGGCCGAACAGCGTGACCAGGGTGCTCAGCAGGCGTGCGCGCAGTGCGCCCGCGCGTGCCCATGCGTTTGCCAATGAGGTTGTCATGAAGTGAGCCGATAAGTGAGCCAATGAGTGAGCCAATGCGTGAGCCAAAGAGTGGGCCAAAGGGTGGGCCAATGAGCTGGACATGGTGTCGCCTCCCGCGCCGCGCTCAGTCCTTGTGGACATCGCGCAGGTGGGTGGTGGCGGATGGATGGCCGACATAACCGTGCACGCGCCTGCTCAACACGACCGTTTCCTGCATCTGCGCGATGGGCTGGATGGCGCCCACTTCGCTGTCGTACAGGCGCTGCACCTCGCGGTACATGGCGTTCTGCCGCGCTTCGTCGGGTTCGCGCACGGCCTCTTCGATGAGCCGGTTGATGGCCGGGCTGTGGAACCCGGTGCGCCAGCCCTGGAAATTGGTGAGCCTGGCGGCGTCGCTGTTGTCCGGGTTGTAGACGAGGGCCCGCAGGTTGGCATGCGGATGCGGCTCCACGCCGCCGCCGCCGCGGCCGACCACGATATCGAATTTGCGATCGCGCATGGCGCCATAGACCTGGTTGCCGGTGCCGGACAGGATCTCCGCGTCGATACCGGCCAGGGCCAGCGTGGCCTGCAGCGAGGTGGCGATATTGATCAGCGGCGGATCGGACAACACCCGGATCGTGGTGCGGAAGCCTTGCGGGTAACCCGCTTCGGCCAGCAGCTTGCGCGCACGCGGCACATCGAGCCGGTAGCCAGGATCGGGCAATGCCGCCGCCAGCCCGATCATCACCGGCCGCTGGTGGGCCACGCCGTAGTTCGGCATGATGGCCTTGTTGATGCCGTCGTAGTCGATCAGGCTGCGCAGTGCCAGGCGCACGCGGCGGTCCGCGAAGCGCGGGTTCTTCATGCTGAGCGCCACGTAGTACGAGGTACCGCGCAGCACCGGCTGCACGACCACGCTGGCATCGTGCTTGAGCGCCTCGATATCCGGGCCGGCCATGCCGGCCGCCAGGTCGACATCGCCGCGCGTGATCATGAAGCGCAGCGACAGCGATTCCGGGATGTGGCGCATCACCACCCGACGCAGTTTCGCCGGCCCGCGCCAGTAGCCATTGAAGCGATCCATCAGCATGGCATCCTTGGCGCGCCATTCGGTCAGCGCGAACGGGCCGGAGCCTGCCGCGTGGGTCAGCAGCCAGGCGGCACCGAGGTCGCCATTGCGCTCGTGCGCGAGTACCGCCTGGCGGTCCAGGATGGCCGCGCTGACCGACGTGGCCAGCGTGTACAGCACCATTTTCGGATCGGTCGGTTCGGGAAAGTCGATGCGCAGCGTGCGGGCGTCGAGCGCCCGGATCAGGCGCGGCGCGTTGGCGGCGCTGAAGCCGTAGCTCTTCCATGGCGAAGCCATGGCGAGATTGAGCTTGAGCACCCGCTGCAGCGACCACGCCGCATCGTCCGCGGTGAGAAGGCGCCCGGACTGGAAGCGCACGCCCTCGCGCAGGGTCAGGGTCAGGCTGCGGCGATCGTCGGCGAACACCCAGTGCCCGGCCAGTGCCGGCCGCACGCGGGCCAGGTCGTGCGGATCGAGTTCGACCAGGTAGTCGTACAGGTTGGCCACCACGCCCAGCACGTCGTTGCCGGTGGCGCCGGCCGGATCGAGCGAGAGCAGGTTGTTCATGTTCATGCCGATCACCAGCTGGTCGCGCGGGGTGGCGGCCTGCGCCGGCGCCGCCAGCACCAGCGCGGCCAGGCAAGCCAGCGCGGCGAGCAGCCCGTTGCCGCGCGTGAGTAAGGTTCGTGCAAGGCTCATGCGCGCATCCTAGTAGGATTTCACGGTATTGGCGGCAATGTACTCGAAGTCGATGTCTTCGCCCAGGCCCGGCGCCTGCGACAGGTGCACGAAGCCGTCGGCATCCATCGGGTCCGGCAGGCACCGCAGGTAGGCCGGCGGCACATCATAGTCGAGGAAGGGATGCAGCAGGCCGCGCTCGTACCAGCGGCAGTTCTTGATCGCCGCCACCACCGTAAGATTCGCCGCGCCGTTGCCGTGCACTTCGCAGTCCATGCCGAAGGCGTCGGCCAGCGCGGCCACCTTCATGGTGGGCGTGATGCCCCCCACGCCGGGCACGCCGGCGCGCAGGATGTCGCATGCCCCAGCCTGCACCCAGTCGGCGCGGCTGTGATGCTTGCCCGAGATCGTTTCCGGGCCGACGATCGGGATGTCGAGCTGGTTCGCGAGCCAGGCGTAGGATGCGATGCTTTGCTCGTTCATCATCTCCTCGAACCACGCGTAGTCGAGCTTCTCGAGGGCGCGGCCGATGGCGAGCGCCTCGCTGCGGCTATACCAGTGATAGCCGTCCAGCATCAGCGCGATATCCGGGCCGACCGCCTCCCTCACCGCGGCGCACGCCTTGATATCCATGGCCGGACTGGGCGCGAACGATACCGGCGGCATCCACGTGTGCACCTTGATGGCCTTGTAGCCGCGCGCGACCAGTTTTTCGGCAAAGGCGGCATATTCGTCGGGCGTGGACAGGCCGCCCTGCAGTTCGTCGCCGCACATCGTGCTGCCATATGCCGGCACCTTGTCGCGGAAGCCGCCGAGCAGCTTGTAGACCGGCACGCCCAGCGCGCGGCCTGCCAGGTCCCACAGCGCCTGTTCGACCACGGCCAGCGCGCGGTCGGTCAGCTGCCCCGCGCTGCCGCGCTGCCAGTGCACCAGGTCCTGCCACAGGCGTTCGCGATCGAACGGGTCCTGCCCGACCAGCACCTTGCGCACGAAGGCTTCCAGCACATGGGGCCGCGCGACTTCGACCGGACCGAATGCATGACCGCTGACGCCATTGTCGGCGGTGATCGTCAGCATGGCCATGGGGACGTTCTTTTCGGGGCCGGGATGCGAGTGGCCGGCGGCGTCGACACTGCGCTTGCTCGGATAGTGGAAAACGGTGCCTTGTACACGTTCGATTTTCATGGACTGCCTTTCTTGAACTTTTAGAACTCGTAAGTCAGGCGCGCGTTGTAGGCACGGCCGATCGGGCTGGCGATATTGTTGGCGTAGGCGGTGGAATTCGAATTGGTGACAGGGGGATTCTCGTCGAACAGGTTGCTGATGCCCAGCGATACCCTGACATGCTTGATCCCCTTGTAGTTCACGGTCATGTTCCATACCGAATATGGTTCGATATCGCGGTGGAATTCCGGCGCCACGTTGTTCAGGTCGTGGTAGCCGGTGTTGTAGAACTGGGTCAGCTGGCTGAACCAGTCGCCGCGCTCCCAGGACAGGCGCAGCGTGTGCTTCCAGCGGAAGGTGTAGGTGGGACTGGCGCTGACATTGCCCGAGTTGACGGAGCCGAAGCGGCCCAGGTTGGAGATCCACGGGCCGTCCTTCTCCGTCTGGTTTTCGAACTTGGTGACGTAGGTGCCGTCCAGTGCGGCCTTGAACTGGCCGTATGAAGCCTTCGGCAACGCATACGACAGGCCCACGTCGATGCCGGTGGTGCGCAGGTCGCCCAGGTTGTCGACCGTGTTGCGCACGTAGGCGAGCGAGCCGTCCGGATTGCGCACGAAGAGGTCGGCATACTTCTCCGTATTGGTGAAGATGGAGTTCTGCGCCAGCTGGCCGATGCTGTCCTTCACGTGGATGTTGTAGTAGTCGAGCATCACCATCAGGTTGCGCACCGGCTCGATCACCACGCCCAGCGTGAGGTTGCGCGAGGTTTCAGGCTGCACGTCCGGATTGCTGCCCTGCTGTATCGGCAAGGCCGTGTTGCAGACCAGCAGCGGGTTGGCGCCCGGGACCGCCGTGCCGGTGCCGGCCATGCCCGTGGTGCCCGGGCAAAGCAGCGGATCGTCCCACTTGCTGGTGGACAGCGACGTGGCGCCTGGCAGGCGGTAGCCATACCGGTCGAACAGCGTGGGTGCGCGGAAGCCGGTGCTGGCCGAGCCGCGGAACATCACCTGCTTCGTGGGCTGCCAGCGAAAGCTGGCCTTGGGGTTGCTGGTGCCGCCGAAGTCGGAATAGTCGTCGTGCCGCGCCGCCACGTTGAAGCTCAGGTCCGCCGTCACCGGCAGATCGAGTTCGGTGGACACCGCGGCGATGTTGCGCCTGCCCTCGGCATAGCTGGGCAGGCGGTTCTGGTACGGCACGTCGATCACGCCGTCGAGCGCGCGGTCGTCGTTCGCGTCGCGGTGGTATTCGGCGCCGAGCGCCAGCGTCATGGCCCCGCCACCCAGTTGCATCAGTTCGCGCGTCAGCGTGAGGTCCGCGCCATAGTAGCGGTTCGTGGTGTGGCGGATCTGGCCACCGTCGGCGGAAATGCTCTTCAGGTATTCCATGCCCGCCGCGCTTTGTGCGCCGAAGGGATTCAGGATGCCGTTGGCCACGCCGGCCTGCAGCCCGGCGCCATTCAGGTAGCCGCGCACGAAGTACGAATCGCGCTTGCCTCGGCCGTAGATGCCGCCCAGCCGGTAATCCCACTGGCCGATGGTGCCTTCGCCGGTCACCACCACGCGCGTGGCCTGCTGCTTGTCCTTCGCGATGGCGGGGCCCAGTTCAGCGACGCTCCACGACACGTTCAGCGGTGAGCCGTTGATGCCGGCCATCGCCGGCACGCCGGCGCTGCCGCCCGGGTAATACGGGCTGGCCGGCGTGATCCGCGCCACAGCGCCATTGAAACCGACCGTGGTGGTGGGCGGCTTCTGGGTCTCGATATGCTCTTTCGCGTACAGGACTTCAGCGGTGACGAGGTGGTCGCCAGGGAGCTTGATGCTGCCCTTGGTGAAGAAATGGGCCTGGGCATTGGCCGGCAGGGCCAGCACGTAATTGGCATCCTGGACGCAGGTGTTGCGGGTGGCCGGCACCGAATACGGTGGCAGGCACCCGCTCGCATGATAGGGATTGCCCGTGATGCCGGTACTGGGCGAGAAGACGTTGGCCGGCCACGCATAGGTTCCGCTGGCGGCCTTCGGCGCGATGCCGAGACTGGCCAGCAGGGCCGGGTTGGTCAGCTCCGGACGGTCGGCCGATTCGAGCTTGTTGCGCTTGTGCACGTCGACCGTGGCATACACGTTCCAGCCGTCCGCCGCCAGGTCGCCGATGCCCCCGAGGATGCTTGCGCGGTGTTCGCGGCCGCCGCCCGACGCTTCGGGCCGGACCACCTGCCCGGTCAGCTCCAGGCCTTTATAGCTGCGCCGCGTCAGGAAGTTGACCACGCCGCCCATGGCGTCCGTGCCGTAGGTGGACGACGCGCCATCGCGCAGTACCTCGACCCGGTTCAGGGCACTGATGGGAATCAGGTCGACGTTGACGAAGCCGTTGCTGAGCGGCTCGTTGACCATGCGCCGGCCATTGAGCAGGACCAGCGTGCGGTTGATGCCGATGCCGCGCATGTTCATGTTGGTGCCGGCGCCCGCCGACGAGGGTGCATTGGTGGCGCTCGACGGCAGCGACGTGGCCAGGTCGGCCACCGTGGTCAGTGCGGCATTCGCGATGTCGTCCGACTTCACGGTCGAGACCGGCAACGCCATCTCGCCGGCGACGCGCTTGATCGTGGAACCAGTGACTTCCACCCTGGCCATCGGGGGCGCGGCCTCCGGTGCGGTGGTCGCTTCCTGTGCCGCAGCCTGTCCGGCAAGAACCGAGACTGCCAGCGCGATCGCGCTCAAGGCAAGCCGATGGGGAACGGGGTGATGACTGTGATGCATGCTGTCTCCTCCAAAGTTACACAATGGGTTGGGTCATGCGGCAGGCGTTGCCTGCGGGCGCTTTGCGCCTTGTATTTTTCGCCTATCGGTTGTCGGTCATCTGACAACTTACGTCCAAGTATAATTACGACATTCAAAAAACGCAATCAATGTTCGAGACCCCGATACGATCCATGGATAACCACCTGCCGCCCCGCCACGCCAAACCCCGCAACCTGGCCCACGCCGTGATCAGCTATGTATCGGACCTGATCCGCGACGGCCGGATCGCTCCCGGCGAGAAGGTGCCGTCGGAGGCGGAGATCATCCAGGCGCTGGGCGTGAGCCGCTCCGTGGTACGGGAAGCCATGTCGCAACTGCAGGCAACGGGCGTGGTGGAAACGCGGCAGGGAAAAGGCACCTTCGTGCTCGACCGGAGTGCGCAGCCGATGGGACTGCAGGTGCCGCCGGAGATGCGCCAGCACGACGTGCTGGCCATCCTGGAACTGCGCCTCAGCCTGGAGACCGAATCGGCCGGCCTGGCGGCGCGGCGCCGCAGCAAGCTGCAACTGGCGCGCATCCGCGCTGCGCTGGACACCTTCCTGGCGCAATGCGATGCGGGGAAGAACGATGCCGCCAACGACACCGAATTCCACCTCGCCATCGCCCAGGCCTCCGGCAACACGTATCTGTACGATGTGCTGAGCCACCTGAGCAAGGAGCTGCTGCCGCGTGCGCGCGCACTGCTCGGCGACCTGCCGCGCGATACGCCGGATGTGTTCATCGAACGCGTGCGGCGCGAACACGAGGACATCTATGGCGCGATCGCACGGCAGGATGCGGAATCGGCGCGTGCCGCCATGCATACCCACCTGAATAACAGCCGCGAGCGCCTGCGGCGCGCGCTGGAGTCGCAGGGGGCGAAGGGATAAACATCGCCCGTTCGCAGCTTCCGGGCAGACCGGAGGCGTTTAGCAATCAACTTGTCAGACGTCTGATTAATTTATGAGGTGGCGGTTCCGGTGGATACGGTGGGATGGATCGCGGGAAATGGCCACGCAGGGTGGACGTCTATTTGTTTTTGCCGGAGAACGGCAGCACAGCGGAGAACAGCAGAAGTGAGGGACGAGCGCCAGCGCGAAGCGCTGGCGAAGCCGCGCGCGGAGCGCGCGACAAAGTGGCGTCCTCATGCCGACCTCAGCGAAAGATGAGGCAGGCGCCGCGCGCCCACGGCGCGCGAAGCCGCTGCGGAGCAGCGGCAGATGGGCGATTCGGAGAGCCCGGGCCTGGCAGGGCCCGGTCTTCGAATCCCACCCTCTCCAGTCCAGACAAACGAAAAAAAGGCCTCCCGCAGGGGAGGCCTTTTTTTGTTTGTTCTGGCGGAGAGGGTGGGATTCGAACCCACGGATGGGTTGCCCCATCGCTTGATTTCGAGTCAAGTACATTCGACCACTCTGCCACCTCTCCAGGTGGTACCTGCAGTACGCTGACTCGGCGCCCTGCACTCTTGAACCGCACAAAATGTTTGTTGCAACTCAAGAGGCACGATTCTATAGCAACGTTTCCTGTGCGTCAAATCATCGCGTTGGCTGATGGACTTTTGGCGTCGTGTATTTCTTCCAGATATCGAGCACAGGCAGCGCCCTGCCCTCGAAATCGAACAGCGTGGTGTTCGACACCACGTTCGCACCCGCAACGCCGTTCTCCCAGACCGCCCAGCCGACACCCGGCGTGGCGATCATGACCGGATCCCAGTACAGCACGCCGATCACATGCGGCGTGGCCTTCATCGTGGCGAGAAGCTCTTCGACGAATGCCTTCTGCCCTTCGGGTGAACTCATCGATTCCGGGTAGGGGCCGTTGTGCGTCAGCTGGCCGGGCCAGCCGTCCGGGCGCAGCGGGGCCCAGTTGAAGCCGGCCTCCATCACAAGCAGCTCCTTCTTGTACCGCGCCGTGACCAACCGCGCGAAGGTGGCCATTTGCGCCACGGTCTTGCCGGTCCAGAATGGATAGTAGGAAGCGCCGATCACGTCCCACTGCACGCCATGCGCCTTCAGCTGGTCGAAGAACCAGTTGTACTTGCCGACGTTGCCGCCGTCATCCAGGTGGATGACGACCCGCGATGTGGGCGAGACCGACTTGACGGCGTCATGACCCGCCTGCAGCAGCGCGGCAAGGCGAGTCCAGCCGGTGGGGCTCGGCTGTCCGTTCGGGAACAGCTCGCCGTAGGGGTACAGGATGCCGCCGGCGATCTCGTTGCCCAGCGAGACGAACTGCGGCGTCGTACCCTGCTCCTTCATCGCCATCATGACCTCGCGGGTGCGCTCGTACACCAGTTCCCGCACGCGCTCAAAGCGCTGCGCATCGTCGGCGATGGCGGCGAGTTCCTCGCGCCACGCGAACGGCACGTTCTGCTGGCCGCCGTTGGTCCAGAAGTCGCTGTAGTGCAGCGTGAGCTGGATCTGCATGCCGAGGTCGGCGCTGCGCTTCGCCAGCGCCAGCAGGTCCGGCAGGTCCTGCGAGCCCGCCGGCCAGTGCCATCCGTCGCTGCCATGGCCAGGGCCGGGCTGGTCGTAGAGCCGCAGGCGGGCGATATTGTGGCCGGCCGCCGCGAGGATCGACAAGGCATCGCCTTCACGGCCTTCGCGGTCGCTGTACCGGGCGCCGTGGGTTTCCATCAGGGGCAGAACGGACACGTCGCCGCCCGCCAGGAACGAGCCTCCCTTCTGCACTTCCGGCGCGGCCTGGGCGTGCATCGTGACAGCGCAAAGCAGCGCCGCAAGTACGCCCGCGGCGATACGGCCAAGTATCCTGTCGATCATATGTCTCCTCCGAAGATTAAAAGCTTGTTGTAGGTCCGCGGCGGTTGCCACGGCCGATGCAGTCTACCGGGGGACGATTCGCGGAACTTATGGCTTTTTTGCGGAATGACATGCTTTTTTGATATGTCGGCAGCGCAGGGGGCGGGGGCGAAGCGGAGGCGAAGCGGAGGCGAAGGCGAAGCGGCGGAGCGAAGGCGAAGCAAAATCAGAGGGAACGAGCGCCAGCGCGAAGCGCTGGCGAAGCCGCTGCGAAGCAGCGGCAGATGGGCGATTCGGAGAGCCCGGGCCTGGCAGGGCCCGGTCTTCGAATCCCACCCTCTCCGTCCGAATAAATAAAAAAGGCCACCCGCAGGGGTGGCCTTTTTTATTTATTCATGGCGGAGAGGGTGGGATTCGAACCCACGGATGGGTTGCCCCATCGCTTGATTTCGAGTCAAGTACATTCGACCACTCTGCCACCTCTCCTTTCTCGCATCGCTGCGAGAGGCAAGATTATAGCAGCCCGAAAATAAAATGGAAGGGCTATTTTCATAAGCCCGACTCAAGCTTTCAGTGCGCGGCTTTCAGGTGCGTCAGGCCACCCATGTAACCGCGCAGCACTTCCGGGATCTCCACGCTGCCATCTGCCTGCTGGTAGTTTTCCAGCACGGCCACCAGCGTGCGGCCCACGGCCAGGCCGGAGCCGTTCAGCGTGTGCACCAGCTCCGGCTTGCCCGCCGCGTTGCGGAAGCGGGCCTGCATGCGGCGGGCCTGGAAGGCTTCGCAGTTCGACAGCGACGAAATCTCGCGGTAGGTGTTCTGCGCGGGCAGCCAAACTTCCAGGTCGAACGTCTTGGCGGCGGCAAAGCCCATGTCGCCCGTGCACAGCGACAGCACGCGGTACGGCAGGCCGAGTGCCTGAAGGATCGCTTCGGCGTGACCCACCATTTCATCAAGCGCTTCGTACGACTTTTCCGGATGGACGATCTGCACCATCTCGACCTTGTCGAACTGGTGCTGGCGGATCATGCCGCGCGTGTCGCGGCCGTAGCTGCCGGCTTCCGAGCGGAAGCATGGGGTGTGCGCCGTCATTTTCAGCGGCAGCGCGTCGGCGGCCAGGATCTCGTCGCGCACGGTGTTCGTCAGCGTCACTTCGGACGTGGGGATCAGGTAGAACGTCTCGCCCTCGCCTTCCACGCCGCCCTTCTTCACCGAGAACAGGTCGGCTTCGAATTTCGGCAACTGGCCCGTGCCGTACAGCGAATCGGCGTTGACCATGTACGGCGTGTAGCACTCGGTGTAGCCATGCTTGTCGGTATGCGTGTCCAGCATGAACTGGGCAAGCGCGCGGTGCAGGCGGGCGATGCCGCCCTTCATGACGGAGAAGCGCGAGCCGGTCAGCTTGGTCGCCGTGTCGAAGTCCAGGCCCAGCGCGGCACCAACGTCCACGTGATCCTTCACTTCGAAGTCGAAGGTGCGCGGGGTGCCGACCTTGCGCACTTCCACGTTACCCGATTCGTCGGTACCGACGGCCACCGATTCATGCGGCAGGTTCGGAACCGCTTGCAGGAAGGCCTGGAGGTTTTGCTGCAATGCCGCCAGCGCGACTTCATTGTTCTTCAGCTCTTCGGCGATGCCGGCCACTTCCGCCATAACCGCGGAAGTGTCTTCCCCTTTGCCCTTCAACATGCCGATCTGCTTGGACAGCGAATTGCGCTTGCCCTGCAGCTCCTCGGTACGCGTCTGGATCGCCTTGCGCTCGGATTCCAGGGCGGTGAATCCGGCGACGTCCAGCTGGAACTTGCGGGTCGCCAGGCGGGCGGCCACGGTGTCGATGTCTTTACGGAGAAGTTGGATGTCAATCATGGGGCAATCGCGGCAAATGTCGAAACCGCAATTGTACCAAGACGATGCCGCTTCCCTGGAGTTTTACGCCCTCGCGGCGTGTGGCCCTGCCAGGCCGGCCGTGTTACATCAATTCGGCTTTTTCGGCAGGCGACAGGCGCTTGGCCGCGATCGTCACGACCGGCATTTGCACATCGGGGTGGATGAACAGCGGGCGGTCCGCCGACACGATCAGGGGCTGTGTTTCGCTGGTGGCGATAGCGGCGGTGACGCCGATGGCGGCGATACTGAAGAAGATGGCTTCCATGTGTTTCAGTGCGTTCATGATGGGCTCCGATGGTGGATTGGTTTCTGGCTGGTGCCGGGGCGTTCTATAAGACGTCCCGGGATGTTTGCACTGTACCTAAAGGCGCTTTGCGGCTCCATCGATCTGCGACGAAGTGCAGGAAACGCGGAATGGAATGCGTGAAAGCTGGCGGGAACCCCGCATGACGAGGATAGGTGCCGGCCACGCCAGCTCATTGACGCGCCTCAAGGGGATCGGCCGGCCGGCACCAGGCAAGACGCACGGAGCCGACATTGCGCGATGCCGCCCGCACCGGCTGCGTGGCCCGGCAATCGTGCGGGCAGGCAATTGACTTGCTATTACACTCGGGAATGAACCTCCTCTGACAAGCAACACAGTGATGACGCCCGATACCGCCCTCCCCCTCATTCCCGATCGCAGCCCGCACGGCCGGGACGCCAGCTTCCTCGACGGTGGCAGCGACATGGCCATGCTCATCCGTTCGCTGGACTGGTCGCGCTCGCCGCTGGGGCCGATCGAAGGCTGGCCGCAAAGCCTGCGCACGACGGTCAGCCTGTGCCTGGCGTCGAACTTCCCCATCAACATCATCTGGGGACCGGACAATGTACAGATCTATAACGATGGCTATCGCATCGTATGCGGCGAAAAACACCCGGCATCGCTGGGCATGGACTACAAGGAATGCTGGGCATCGGCCTGGCCCGCCATCGGCGAGCCGTTCGAGCAGGCGCGCAAGGGCGAAACGTCGTTCCTGGAAAACGTGCGCATGTTCCTGTTCCGGAACGGCTACCTGGAAGAGACATTCTTCACCTTTTCGCTGAGTCCGATCCGCGACGAGACCGGCGGTATCGGCGGGCTGTTCCACCCGGTGACGGAAACCACCGCCACCATGGTGAGCGAGCGCCGTACCCGCGCCGTCCGCGACCTGACCGCGCGCCTCACGCAGGCGATCACCACCGATGAGGTGTTCCAGCTGACCATCGACACGCTCGCCGGTTTTGAGTTCGACCTCCCATTTGTGCTGCTCTACGAGCCCGATCCGGCGTCGACAGGCAAGCCGGAGCCCTCGTACCGCCTGCACGGCCACCACGGCATCGATGCCGGTGCGTCCCTCGCACCGCAGGTGCTGTCGCTTGCACAACCGGGCGGCTGGCCGGTAGCGGAACTGATGCACGGCATGACCGCGATCCAGGTGCCGCAACTGCGCAGCCGGATCGGCACGCAACGCTGCGGGCCATACGACGAGCCGCCCGACGTGGCGTTCGCCATCCCGATCCGCCGCCATGGCGCGGATGCGCCGGTGGCACTGTTGATGGCGGGGGCCAGCAGCCGCCTGCCGCTGGACGACGTTTACCGCGGCTTCTTCGACCTGCTGGGCGCCGCGTTCGCCGCCGCGTTGACGCGCGTCACGGCCTATGAGGAAGAACGCAAGCGCGCCGAGCTGCTGGCGGCGATCGACCGCGCCAAGACGGTATTCTTCTCGAACGTGAGCCATGAATTCCGCACGCCGCTGACGCTGATGCTGGGGCCCCTGGAAGATGCTCTGGCCGGCGCGGACGGCAGCGACGAACTGCGTGAACGCCTGGTGCTGGCACACCGTAACGCGCTGCGCCTGCTCAAGCTCGTCAATTCGCTGCTCGACTTTTCGCGCACCGAGGCGGGCCGCGCCGCTGCCCGCTTCGTTCCCACCGACGCCGCGGCACTGACGGCGGAGCTGGCGTCCAACTTCCGCTCCGCCTGCATGCAGGCGGGCCTATCGCTCGACGTGGATTGCCCGCCACAGCGGGAGTCGGCCTGGATCGACCGCGACATGTGGGAAAAGATCGTGCTGAACCTGCTGTCGAACGCGTTCAAGTTCACGCTGCAGGGCGGCATCCGGGTCACGCTGCGTTCCGGGGACAAGGGCCTCGAACTGACAGTGGCCGATACGGGCGTGGGCATCCCCGCCGACGACGTGCCGCGCATCTTCGAACGCTTCCACCGAGTCGAAGGCCAGCATGGCCGCTCGGCGGAAGGCACCGGCATCGGCCTGGCGCTGGCGCGCGAACTGGTACTGCTGCACGGCGGCACCATCAACGTGGACAGCCAGCAAGGCCGCGGCACCACGTTCACGGTGCGCATCCCGTTCGGCCGCGCGCACTTGCCACCCGACCAGGTAGGCAGCGAGGCCAGGGAGTCCGACATGCCCGCGCTGGCCAACACCTATGTCGAGGAAGCGCTGCGCTGGCTGCCCGAGCGTGCCGGAACGGGCGATGCCGGCAGTGCGGACGCGGTGCCCGACAGGCCCCGCGTCGTGCTGGCGGACGATAACGCCGATATGCGCGAATACGTCACGCGCGTGCTGCGGGAAGGCGGCTACCAGGTGCACGCCGTGGGCAACGGCGCCGCCGCGCTGGCTGCGATCCGTGGCGGGCCACTGCCCGAGCTGGTGCTGAGCGACGTGATGATGCCGGACATGGATGGCTTCGCGCTGCTCGCCGCCTTGCGCGCCGACCCTGCCACGGCTGGCGTGGTGATGGTCCTGCTGTCGGCGCGTGCCGGTACCGAAGCGCGCGCGGAGGGCCTGGCCGCGGGCGCGGATGACTACATGGTCAAGCCATTCAGCGCGCGCGAGCTGCGCGCCCGCGTGGATGGCGCCGTGGCGCTGGGCCGGCAGCGCCGCGAAGCCGCACGGCGCGAACAGGCACTGCATGTGCAGATGGAAGCGGAACGTGGCCGCATGGCGCTGCGCGACAGCGAAGCGCACCTCACGTCGCTGTACGAACAGACAGCGGCCGGCGTGGCCGAAGCGAATGCCAACGGGGTACTGGTGCGCGTCAACGACCGCTATTGCGAGATCGTCGGCCGGCCGCGCGAGGAACTGCTGGGCAAGCATTTCAACCGGCTCGTCGATCCCGAGGACCGGGCCGAGAATGAACGGCGGATGATGGCCGGTTCGCCATTCGAACTGGAAAACCGCTACCTGCGCCCCGATGGCAGCACCATCTGGGTCACGAAGGCCGTGACGCCGATCCGCGACGAGACGGGCGCGGTCGCCAGCGTGCTGGCGGTGGTGCTCGATGTCACGCCGCGCAAGGCTGCGGAGGCGGAACTGCGTGCCGAGAGCCGGCGCAAGGACGAGTTCCTGGCCATGCTGGCCCACGAGTTGCGCAATCCGCTGGCACCGATCAGCGCAGCGGCCGCGCTGATCGGCCAGGCCTACCTGGACGAGGCCAGGCTGAAGCAGACGAGCCATGTGATATCGCGGCAGGTGCGGCACATGACGGGGCTGATCGACGACCTGCTGGACGTGTCGCGCGTCACGCGCGGCCTCGTCACGCTGGAAACCAGCTTGCAGGACGTGAAGACCGTGGTGGCGAACGCCGTGGAGCAGGTGCGCCCGCTGATCGAATCGCACCGGCACCATCTCACCATCGACCTCGACCCCTCGCCGGCCTGCGTGATGGGCGATGCGAAACGCTTGGTGCAGATCCTGACCAACCTGCTGAACAATGCCGCCAAGTACACGCCGGCTGGCGGGCGCATCGCATTGCGCACCCGCGTCGACGACGGGCACGTGCTGGTGGAGGTGGAAGACAACGGCATCGGCATCGCGCCCGAACTGCTGCCCCGCGTGTTCGAGCTGTTCGCCCAGGCCGAACGCACGCCCGATCGTGCCCAGGGCGGGCTGGGCCTGGGCCTCGCGCTGGTGCGGAGCCTCGCGGAACTGCATGGCGGCTCCGTGCATGGTGCCAGCAGCGGCGCTGGCCAGGGCAGCACGTTCACGGTGTGCCTGCCGCGCGCCGCCGAACGCCGGGACCAGGAGGAGCGCGAGCAGATCCAGGCCATGCCGGCGGCGCGCAGCGGCCTGTCCGTGATGGTGGTCGACGACAACGTGGATGCGGCGGAAATGCTGGCGCTGCTGCTCGAGGCGTCGGGCTATCGCGTCGCTGCCGTGCATGACCCGCTGGTGGCGCTGGAACGCAGCCGCACACTGCGCCCCGACGTGTGCCTGCTCGATATCGGCCTGCCGGGCATGGATGGCAACGAGCTGCTTGCCGGCTGAGGAAACAGCCGGAAACCACGCACACGACGCTGATCGCGATTACGGGCTATGGCAAGGAGCAGGACCGTCGCGCGGCCTTCGATGCGGGCTTCGACCACCACCTGGTCAAGCCGGTGGACTTCAAGGAGCTGGCGGCCGTGCTGGAGACGATCCGCAGCGCCTGAGTCTACCGCGCCGCGTTCGGTGTCCCCTGCTCAGCGCACCGGCATGCTGGCCAGTTCGCCAACGACGGTGTGCCATTTGCGCACCGTCCAGCGCTTGACGAGACCGTGCTTTACGTACGGATCCGTCGCAGCAAACTGTTCCGCGAGGGTCGGTGTGTCGATCGTAAACACCAGCTGGGCGACGTCGATCGGCTCGCCGGCGGCACCGGCCAGCAGCAGTTCGCCGCGCTCGACGGCATCCCACGCCAGCTTCAGGTGTTCGTCGCGGAATTCGCCGCGGCGCTGCAGGTAATCGTCGGCGAGCTCATAGGTTAGCAGGTAGTGCATTGGGGCTTTCCGTGGAAGTGGACGCGCCGAGCCAGTCGAGCACGATCCGGTTGAAGGCGTCGGGCTGGCGCAGCATCGGCCAGTGGTCGGTGTCCATCGCCACCACCTTGCTGCCGGGCTTGCCCTGCAGCTCGGCTGTCCAGGCCGACGAATGAAACATGAATGGTTTGCGCGTGCCATAGATGAACAGCACCGGGCACGTCGGGCGGAACGGCTTTGCGCCCTTGTACTTGCCGGTCCAGGTCGAGTAATACGGATAGTTCTTTTCCGGCGTGAGCGCCTCGGGTGCGACGGGAACGCGAGCCTTCTTCGCGAACGAGCGCGTCATCGATTCGCCAATGCCACCGCCGATCTTCCAGGCCGCCGCCAGCCACAATTGATACGCGACGATGCCGAGCTTGCCCTTCAGGCCGATTTCGTCCAGGTGCGCTTTCGAGCCGCCATCGCCGATGTCCACGCCGATGATACGGGCGACCAGTTCCGGATGGCGCTGCGCGAACTGGTAGCCGAACAGGCAGCCCCAGTCGTGCACGAGCAGCGTGACGGGCCTGTCGGGGCTCGTTTCGCGGACGACCTGCTCGCACAGGGCGATCAGCTCATCGAGCGAGTGTTCCTTGCGGGGTGCGCCGGTTTCAAAGCCGGGCCAGGTGAAGCGCACGCAGCGGAAGTACGGGCTCAGCGCCGCGACTTGGGGTTCCCACATGGCGGCCGTGTCGGGCCAGCCGTGGAGCATGAGGATGGTGTCGGGGCCGGAGCCGTCACGGTAAACGTCGACACCAGCAATCACTGTTTTTTTCACCTATCAGCCTCTTCGTTGAGCGATATCAAAACCTTCATACCATGTGTTTGTTGGTGATTTTTTGGGGCGCTGATGTGGCATATATTACCGCTTGCGATAGCTCAACTGAAGGAGGAAGCCTTGGAAAATACGGCCGTCAGCAATCTTGGCAATATCGGGCTCATCTTTGCGTCCGCCGCTGCACCCCTCACGCTCGTCACACTGGCACTTTTCATCCGGTGGAGAACGGGATCCTTTCTAACTGTCTTTTCCAGAATGTGGACGTTTTTCCACGGCAAAGGGACAGCATCTGTTCCTTTCATCAAGAACCATCTCGATTCGCTCACGGCGGTCATGCAGTTAAATTTCTCCATTGGCACCAGGATACGCACCGAACAACATGCAAAGCGTGTGATCCAGTGGTGCGAACGACACGATGAGAGCTTGCTCGACGCAGCACGCTGTGGCAGACAATTTGACTGGGAGCTGCCGGGCTTGAAGGAGCCTTTTGCGACAAGCGGCGCCCAGCGTAATGGCGCAAGCTTCGCAACATTCATCGCACTGATAGTTCTTGCGGCCGCGTTTTTGTCAATTGCGCTGTACGACAGAGCACTGCTGCAATTGAAGGCCAGCGGCACCATCTTCAGTCTGTCCGCCGACTCTGCACAACCGCTATGGTCCGATAATAGACTCATATTTGCACAGTGCGGGACTGTGGCAAACCCATCGACCTCAGGTTTTTCTCCCAGTGATGCAAAGATAATCTGTGACGCTTTTGGGAAGAAGGAAGAAGAAAGCGATCGTGCAAAGTATGTCAGCAAGACGCTGGCTGAGCAGCGCAGTGCGTCCTTGATTCTATGCCTGATGTCCTTCGCTCTGACCTACCTGCCATTCAAGATCATGTCGGATAACCAGAGGGCAAAAGAAATGCGCGATCGTTTGCGATCCAGGAGTCGCAGCCGCACCGAGAATGAGCCGCCTGATGAAGATGCGAACGCTGCCTGAGACGTTGCTACTCCTCGCCCGCCTGCCGGTCCAGCTCCCGCAGCCATGTGAGCTTCTCGGCGATCTTGCTCTCCACCCCGCGCGGCACCGGATTGTACCAGCGCGGCTCGGGCATGCCATCCGGCAGGTACGTTTCGCCAGCGGCATAGGCATTCGGCTCATCGTGGGCATAGCGGTACTCGTGGCCGTAGCCCAGCTCCTTCATCAGCTTCGTCGGCGCGTTGCGCAGGTGGACGGGCACCTCGCGCGACTTGTCCTTCTTCACGAACGCCATGGCGGCGTTGAAGGCGTTGTAGCCGGCATTGCTCTTGGCGGCGATGGCCAGGTAGACGACGGCCTGGCCGAGCGCGAGTTCGCCCTCGGGTGAGCCCAGCCGTTCATAGGTTTCGGCGGCATCGTTCACGATCGTCAGCGCGCGCGGGTCGGCCAGGCCGATGTCTTCCCATGCCATGCGGACGATGCGGCGGGCCAGGTAGCGCGGGTCGGCGCCGCCGTCGATCATGCGGCAGAACCAGTACAGCGCCGCGTCGGGATGCGAGCCGCGCACGGACTTGTGCAGCGCCGAGATCTGGTCGTAAAAATTGTCGCCGCCCTTGTCGAAGCGGCGCGCGTTCAGGGTCATCGCGTTTTCGACGAACTTCGCGTCGATGTGCGTGATGCGCGCCGAGCGGGCCGCCGTGTCGGCCTGTTCGAGCAGATTCAGGAAGCGGCGCGCATCGCCGTCGGCAAAGCCGACCAGCGTGTCGATGGCCACGTCGTCGAACGTAAGGCCCGGCAGCGCGGACGAACGCGCCTTTTCCAGCAACTCCCGCATCTCGGCATCGGTCAGCGATTTCAGCACGTACACCTGGGCGCGCGACAGCAATGCCGAATTCACTTCGAAGCTGGGGTTTTCCGTCGTGGCACCGATGAACGTGACGAGGCCCGATTCGACGAACGGCAGCAGCGCATCCTGCTGCGCCTTGTTGAAGCGGTGGATCTCGTCGACGAACAGGATCGTGTTGCGGCCGAACTGGTCGAGGTTCTGCTGCGCCTGTTCCATCGCGGCGCGGATGTCCTTCACGCCGGCGAACACCGCGGAGAGCGCGATGAAGGCCGAATCGAATGCGTTCGCGGTCAGGCGCGCCAGCGTGGTCTTGCCCACACCGGGCGGGCCCCACAGGATCATCGAATGGGGCTTGCCGGCCTGGAAGGCCAGGCGCAGCGGCTTGCCCTCGCCGAGCAGGTGCTGCTGGCCGATCACTTCGTCCAGCGTTTTCGGCCGCAGCGCCTCGGCAAGCGGTTGCCGGGGCTCGGCGGAAAAGAGGTCGGCCATGGGTGCGCGTTATTGATTGACTATTGCTTGACTATTGCTTGACGACGTCGGCGCCCTTTGGCACGTCGAACCGGAACGCGGTGGCGGCCAGCGCAGGGTTCTTCTCGAACTTGCGGAACGCCAGCACGGACACCTGGCCGAAGTTATCCTTCAGCTCCATCGCTTCCGGCTGGCCGTTCTTCAGGCCGATCGAGATCAGCTCGAAGCTCGTGTCCTTTGCCTTCGGCACGGCCTTCAGCCATTCCAGGCCATCGCGGGTGCCCGCTTCGGACAGCGTGAAATTCTTTTCCAGGTCATTGGAGCCGAACAGGATCGCGGCCGGCGAGGAACCCAGCGCATCGCCCAGTTTCTTCACGGTGACCTGGTTCAGGTCCTTGTCGTAGATGTACAGCTGATCGCCATCGGCCTGCAGCACCTGTTCATAGGGTTTCTGGTAAGTCCAGATGAACTTGCCGGGGCGGGCAAAGACAAAGGTGCCGGTCGATGGCGCCGACGTTTTTTTCGCCCCATCGACGTTCTTCGTCATCGTCTGCGTGAATTCGCCCTTGGCCGACTTGGTCGAGCCCACGAACGACTTGAACTGGTCCAGCGCGGCGGCATGCGCGGCGCCGGCGAACGACACCGCCAGCGCGGCGGCAACCATGAAACGACTCATATGCTGATTCATTTGCTGATTCATTTGCTTGAATACCATTGTTATCCTTGTTCTGCGGAAGCGGCCGGCACGAGGATATCCCGGTTGCCGTTCGATTGCATGGCCGAGACCACGCCGCTGTTTTCCATTTGCTCCAGCAGGCGCGCCGCGCGGTTGTAGCCGATGCGCAGGTGGCGCTGCACCAGCGAGATCGATGCGCGGCGGTTCTTCAGGACCACCTGCACGGCCTGGTCGTACATCGGATCGGCTTCGCCACCGCCTTCGCCGGCCGCCGCGCCATCCGCGCCGCCGCCCTCGCCTTCCAGCGTGCCGCCTTCGAGGATGCCTTCCACGTAGTTCGGTTCCCCTTGTTCCTTCAGGTGGGCCACCACGCGGTGCACTTCATCGTCGGACACGAACGCGCCGTGCACGCGGATCGGCAGGCCGGTACCGGGCGGCATGTACAGCATGTCGCCCATGCCCAGCAGCGCTTCCGCGCCCATCTGGTCGAGAATGGTGCGCGAGTCGATCTTCGACGACACCTGGAACGCGATACGCGTCGGGATGTTCGCCTTGATCAGGCCCGTGATCACGTCCACAGATGGGCGCTGGGTCGCGAGAATCAAGTGCAGGCCGGCCGCGCGCGCCTTTTGCGCGATACGGGCGATCAGCTCTTCCACCTTTTTGCCGACCACCATCATCAGGTCGGCCAGCTCGTCGATGATGATGACGATCGTGGGCAGTTTTTCCAGCGGCTCCGGCGCATCCGGCGTCAGCGAGAACGGGTTCGGGATGTGCTGTTCCTTCTTTGCCGCGTCCGCGATCTTGGCGTTGTAGCCCGCCAGGTTACGCACGCCCAGCTTCGACATCAGCTTGTAGCGCCGCTCCATCTCGTTCACGGCCCAGTTCAGCGCGTGGCCGGCCTGGCGCATGTCGGTGACCACCGGCGCCAGCAGGTGCGGAATGCCTTCGTAGACGGACATTTCCAGCATCTTCGGGTCGATCAGGATCATGCGCACGTCGTGCGGATCGGCCTTGTACAGCAGCGACAGGATCGTGGCGTTGATGCCCACCGATTTACCCGAGCCGGTGGTGCCGGCCACCAGCAGGTGCGGCATCTTCGCCAGGTCGGCCACCACCGGCTTGCCGGCGATGTCCTTGCCCAGCGCGACGGTCAGCGCCGAGGCGCTTTCGTTGTAGACCTTGGAGCCGAGGATCTCGGTCAGGCGCACGATCTGGCGCTTCATGTTGGGCAGTTCCAGCGCCATGTAGTTCTTGCCGGGGATCGTCTCGACCACGCGGATCGACGTGAGCGACAGCGAACGCGCCAGGTCGCGCGCCAGGTTGACGATCTGGCTGCCCTTCACGCCGGTGGCGGGCTCGATCTCGTAACGCGTGACGACGGGGCCCGGATAGGCGGCGACGACCTTGGCTTCCACGCCGAAGTCCGACAGCTTCTTCTCGATCAGGCGGCTGGTGAATTCCAGCGTTTCGATGGACACCGTTTCCTGCGCCGGCGGCGGCTCGTCGAGCAACGCCAGCGGCGGCAGGTCGGTATTGTCGATGTTCTGGAACAGTACCGGCTTTTCGCGCGGCAATTCCGCTTCCGTGAACAGCGACGGCTGCTTTTCCTTCGACGGCCGTTCGGGCTTTTCCACCGGCTCGGCGCGCGGCACGACCACCATCTGCGGCTCGACCTTCAGCGGCAGGATCTCCGGGTGCTTTTCCTCGTGCTTGACTCTTTCCTTGACGACGACTTCCTCGCGCTTCACGGTGGCCGCGGCGCCCTGGCGGCGGTCCTGCCGGTCTTCGTAGCGCAGCACGACCCATTCGATCGCCGTCTCGATGCCCGCGCCGATGCGCTCGGCCACCGTCAGCCACGATACGTGGAAGAACAGCGAAATGCCCATGCCCAGCAACAGCAGCAGGATCAGCGTGGCGCCCGTGAAGCCCAGCCCCACGTGCGCGGCGTGGCCGACCAGCTGGCCCAGCACGCCGCCCGGCGCGCGCGGCAGGTCGACCGGCAGCGAGTACATGCGCAGGTATTCCAGGCCCATGCTGCCCGTCAGCAGCAGCACGAAGCCGATCAGGCGGATGATGCCCTCGTGGCTGTGCTCTTCGTCTTCTTCCTTCTCCAGCACGAACTTGTTCGTCAGCCGTCGGTAGCCGCGCCACGTGAAGCGCACCAGGTAGACGCAGAACCACCAGGCCGAGAAGCCGAAGATGTACAGCATCAGGTCGGACAGCCAGGCGCCGCCCCGGCCGCCCAGGTTTTTCACGTCCGGCACGAGGCTGGCGTGCGACCAGCCCGGGTCGCCTTCGTGGTAGCTGGCCAGGATCAGCACGAAATACAGGCAAGCGAAGGCGAGCGCCAGCCAGCGCGCTTCGGACAGCAGGCGCACGAGCCGGTTCGGCAACGGTTGTCGTTCGGTTGCCGTGCGCCGGTAGGAATTGCTCGTCTGTTGCGTGGTTTTGCTCATTGCTGCTTAGTGAATACGGTGCGGTGGGTGGGCGCAGGACGGTTGAACCAGCAGTTGCGCCAAAGGAATTGTTTCTATTGCGCTTATTTTAAGGCATCCCGGCGTCTTCCGGCCTCCCGATTCAAGAAAGCAGGGGTTCGCATATAATCCTGTTTTGCTTGACCGAACCACTTGTGCGTTTCGGCAAGGCCTCCATATTCGGTTTGTCCCCTTATCCAGGGCTAATACCCATATTTCGCAGAGAAGCTCCCATGACCATTACCAAACACGCCCGCGTACTCATCCTTGGCTCCGGTCCAGCCGGCTACAGCGCGGCGGTGTATGCCGCGCGCGCCAACCTGAAGCCGATGCTGATCACCGGCGTCGAACAGGGCGGCCAACTGATGACGACGACGGACGTGGAAAACTGGCCGGGCGATCCGCTGGGCGTGCAGGGACCGGAACTGATGCAGCGCCTGCTGCAGCACGCGGAGCGTTTCAATACCGACATCGTGTTCGACCATATCCATACGACCAAGCTGGATGAAAAACCGTTCCGCCTGATCGGCGATGCGGGCGAATACACGTGCGATGCGCTGATCATCGCCACCGGCGCCTCCGCCCAGTACCTGGGCCTGCCGTCGGAGGAAGCGTTCATGGGCCGCGGCGTGTCCGCCTGCGCCACGTGCGACGGCTTCTTCTACCGCGGCCAGGAAGTGGCCGTGATCGGCGGCGGCAATACCGCCGTGGAGGAAGCGCTGTACCTGTCCAATATCGCCACGAAGGTCACGCTGATCCACCGCCGCGACAAGTTCCGCGCCGAGCCGATCCTGGTCGACCGCCTGATGGCCAAGGTTGCCGAAGGCAAGATCGAACTGAAGCTGAACAACAACCTCGACGAAGTGACGGGCGACGACAGCGGCGTGACGGGCCTGACGCTGAAATCGAACGATGGCGAGCTGTCGAAGATCACCGTGCACGGCCTGTTCGTGGCGATCGGCCACAAGCCGAACACCGGTATCTTCGAAGGCCAGCTGGACATGCACAACGGCTACCTGAAGACGCGCGCCGGCACCGAAGGCATGGCCACGGCCACGTCGATCCCGGGCGTGTTCGCCGCCGGCGACGTGCAGGATCACGTCTACCGCCAGGCGATCACCAGCGCCGGTACCGGTTGCATGGCCGCGCTGGATGCGCAACGCTACCTGGAAGCACAGGAGTAATTTCAATATGGCAGGTGGCAGCATGAAGGATTTCGCGGCCCTGAAGGCCCTCGGCCAGCAGTTGAAGGGCAAGGGCGAGGAGCGCGAACGGGAAGCGGCCGAACGCGCGAAGGCCGAGGCCGAGCGCATCGAGCGCGAGAAGCAGCGCGTGGCCGAGGCGAGCATCTTCCGCACCACGATGAAGGGCGTGAACAAGCTGCCCGAATCGAACCGGTACGTGCCGCAGATGCCGAAGCCCGTCATCACCCCGCCGGCCCCGCCGAAGCGCAAGCTGACGGCCACCGAACAGAAGGACGACGACGCGGCGGTGCTGCGCGAATCGCTGTCCGACCTGTTCGGGGTCGAGCACTACATGGAAGAAGAGCCGTCGCTGAACTACCTCGCCCCTGGCGTGGGCAACGACGTGATGAAGCGCCTGCGCAAGAACTACTGGCCGGTGCAGGATGAACTCGACCTGCATGGCCTGCGCCGCGACGACGCCCGCGAAACCCTCGCCGCCTTCCTGCACAAGGCGGTGCAGCGCAACCAGCGCTGCGTGTGCGTGATCCACGGCCGCGGCTTCGGCTCGCGCGGCGGCGAACCCGTGCTGAAATCGATGGTGCACAGCTGGCTCGTGCAGACCGACGGCGTGATCGCCTTCTGCCAGGCCCATGCCGCCGAGGGGGGCGAAGGCGCCCTCATCGTGCTGCTGCGCGCCGCCCTGCGCCCCGAACGGTAAAAAATTTACGTGGCTGTTGGCAGCCGAACACCGGTGTCTGACACCTTTTCTGGGTGATTCATCCAGAAAAGGTGTCAGACACCGGTTTTTTTACGCCGCAGGCCACCGCTGGCGCCGCATTCCCCATGCAAAATCAGGTTTTCTGTTAACCTGTGGGCACCATTACTTCCCTTGCCCGCATGAAAATCGTCCCGCACGTTTCCCTTGTCACCGTCATCGAAGTGATCGCGATCCTGGTCGGGGCGTTTTCGGGGTTTGTCGAGGCGCGGCGCAAGCGGATGGATATCGTGGGGGTCATCATCGTGGCCTTCATCGCCGCGTTCGGCGGCGGCACGCTGCGCGACATCCTGCTCGACAAGCGCCCGCTGTTCTGGGTGGAGCACCAGGAGTACACGATCCTGCTGTTCGTGCTGGCGCTGGCCGTGGCGCCGTTCATGAAGCACCTGCGCCACATCGTTTCGGAGCGCCTGATCGTGGTGGCCGATGCGATGGGCCTGGGGCTGTTCGCGGTGGCCGGCGTGTCGCAGGCGCTGGCGGCGCAGATGCCGGTCTTCATCGCGGCGATGATGGGCGTGATCACGGGGATCTTCGGCGGCGTGCTGCGCGACATCGTCTGCAACGAGGTGCCGATGGTGTTCAGGGATGGCAAGCCCTACGCGATCTGCGCGTTCTTCGGCTGCTGGCTGTACATCCTGCTGCGGCAGGTGGATGCCGGAGAAGACATCGCGCTGTGGACATCCGCGGCCACGATCACCGTGCTGCGGCTGGTGACGTGGAAGTTCGATTTGCGGGTGGGCCGGCCGTAAATTTGCGGGTGGGCAGGCCTTGGCGGATGCTTCTACCGGGAACCGGTGTCAGACACCAGATGCATCACGCGGCGGTTTTTAAACCGCGTCCGGGCCCGTCTCGCCGGTACGGATCCGCACCACCTGCTCCACGTTCTGCACGAAGATCTTGCCGTCGCCGATCTTGCCGGTGCGGGCGGCCTTGATGATGGCGTCCACCACCTGCTCGGCGACGCCGTCGTCGACCACCACTTCCACCTTCACCTTCGGCAGGAAGTCGACCACGTATTCGGCGCCCCGATACAGTTCGGTGTGACCCTTCTGGCGGCCAAAGCCCTTCACTTCGGTGACGGTCAGGCCGGTCACGTTGACTTCGGCCAGCGCCTCGCGCACTTCGTCCAGCTTGAAGGGCTTGATAACGGCGGTAATCTGTTTCATGGCATTCTCCTTATAGAAATTGTTGGTTCAGGTCTCGAGCACAGAGCTTCAGGCATCGGGCACGGTCTTCAGGTTCTCCTGCCATACCACCGATTCGGCATCGCTCGGTGCGCGCCAGTCGCCCCGCGGCGACAGCGAGCCGCCGGAGCCCACCTTCGGCGCGTTCGGCACGCAGGTGCGCTTGAACTGGCTCTGGAAGAAGCGGCGCACGAAGATGCCGAGGTTGTGCTTGATGTCCTTCAGCGTGTACTGGTTGCGCACCACGTGCGCATCCTCGGGCCATGCGCCGATCGACCGGTCTTTCCACGCGTGCAGGGCCAGGAATGCCACCTTGGCCGGCGTGAAGCCGAAGCGCAGCGTGTAGTACAGCGTGAAGTCCTGCAGTTCATACGGGCCGATCACGCTTTGCGTGCTCTGCGCTGGGGCGGAGTCATTGGCCTTGCCCGGCACCAGTTCGGGGCTGATCTCGGTATTGACGACATCGAGCAGCACCTGCGAGTCGGTCTCGCCGAACTGGCGGCTTTCGGCCACCCAGCGCACGAGGTGCGAGATCAGCGTCTTCGGCACGCTGGCGTTCACGTTGTAGTGCGACATATGGTCGCCCACGCCATACGTGCACCAGCCCAGCGCCAGCTCCGACAGGTCGCCGGTGCCCACCACGATGCCGTTGTGGTGGTTCGCAAGCCGGAACAGGTGGCTGGTGCGTTCGCCCGCCTGCACGTTCTCGAACGTGACGTCGTAGTCCTCTTTGCCTTCCGAGTACGGGTGGCCGATATCCTGCAGCATCTGGATGCAGCTGGGGCGGATGTCGATTTCATGCGCGGTGCAGCCGACGAATTCCATCAGCTTCCTCGCCTGGTCCAGCGTGCGCCTGCTGGTGGCGAAGCCCGGCATCGTGTAGCCGAGGATATTCGTGCGCGGCAGGTTCAGGCGGTCCATCGCCTTCGCACACACGAGCAGCGCGTGCGTGGAGTCCAGGCCGCCGGAAATGCCGATGACGACCTTCTTCATGCCGCTGGCGGCCAGCCGCTGCACCAGCGCCATCACCTGGATGTTGTAGACCTCCATGCAGCGCTTGTCGCGCACGGCCGGGTTTGCGGGCACGTACGGGTAGCGCGCCACGGTGCGCTGTAGCGGCAGCACGTCCTGCACCGGCAGCTCGAGCGCGAACTTCACCACGCGGAAGGCTTCCACCTGCTGCGCATGGCGGCGCACGGAATCGCCCCAGGTATTGGTGCGCATGCGATCGCGCGACAGCCGTTCCAGGTCGATGTCGGCAAAGATCACGTGCGACTCATCCTCGAAGCGGTCGGACTCGGCCAGCATCTCGCCGTTCTCGTAGATCAGCGCCTGGCCGTCCCAGGACAGGTCGGTGGTCGACTCGCCGCGGCCGGCCGACGAATACAGGTAGGCGGCCATGCACCGGCCGGATTGCTGCCCCACCAGCTGGTGGCGGTAATCGGACTTGCCGACGACGATGTTCGAGGCCGACAGGTTCACCAGCACGGTGGCCCCGGCCAGCGCCGCATACGACGACGGTGGAATCGGCACCCACACGTCCTCGCAGATCTCGGCGTGGAAGCGCAGCAGCGGCACGTTGGCGGCCTGGAACAGCAGGTCGGCGCCGAACGGCACGCGCTGGCCCAGCAGTTCGATCTCGGTCGACACCGCATCGTCGGCGGAGCTGAACTGGCGCACTTCGTAGAACTCGTTATAGTTGGGCAGGTAGATCTTCGGCACCACGCCGAGGATGCGCCCGCCCTGCACCACCACCGCGCAGTTGAACAGCCGGTGGTCGACGCGCAACGGCATGCCGACGATCATCGCCACCGGGATGCGGATCGATGCTTCGACGATCTTGCCCAGCGCAACCTGCACGGCGTCGAGCAATGCGCGCTGGTGGAACAGGTCGTCGCAGGTATAGGCGGACAGGCCCAGCTCGGGGAATGCCGCCAGCACCGCGCCTTTCGCGCTCACCTGCTCGGCCAGCGCAATGGTCTGCTGTGCATTGAAAAGCGGGTCGGCCACGCGGCAGCGCGGAACGCCGACTGCGACCCGGACGAAATCATGGGTGTACAGATTGTGGAAGGATTGCGGCATGGGGCTCGTTCTTCACGTGAATGTCGAAGATTTTAACATTGAGCCCCTTGCAATGCCGCTGCGATGCCGCCGTAGCGACGTGCAATCTCCTTGCCCTGTCAGAACTTCAGTTCCAGGTTTGCCGAAATGCGCGCCGATTCGGGCCTGCGGCCCACGTTTTCCTCCGCGCCGGCGGCCGTCACGTAACGCTGGTATTCATGGCTGTCCTCGCCGAGGATATTGCTGGCCGTCACCCGCAACTGGTATTGCGGCGTGAACTTCCAGAGCCAGTAGGCCTCCAGGTCGCGGCGCAGGAACTGCCGCCGGTACTGTTCCGCCGAGACCCGCAGCGGGCCGCCGCCGCGGTACGCGAGACTGGCACCGCCACTGTGCGCACCACCCTTGTAGTCGATGCCCAGCGTCGCCGTCAGCGGGATCTGCTCGTCAAGCCGGTTGTCCGGCCCCGGCACGCCGTCGACCTTCGACCAGTTGCGGTTCAAGCCGGCGCGCAGGTCGATGCCGGGCGCCTCCTTCATCACGGCCTTCAGCGGGAACTTCAGCTCCACGTCCAGCGTGCGCACGGTGGCGTTGCCGCTGTTGACCGGCCGCCAGATCCACCGGCCATCGGCTTCCTGGCGCAGCAGCGTGCGGATGTAGTCGCGGATGCGGCGCTGCGAGGTGCCGACCGAGAACACGGCGCCCGGCGCCCAGAAATGCTCATACGTGAGATCGATGCCGTTCGCCAGCTCGGGTTGCAGATCCGGGTTGCCGCCACCGTCCGGCGTGAACAGCGAATTCTCCTCCGCATAGAAACGGCGGCCCGTGAGTTGCTGCAGGTTCGGTGCCTTGTAGGTGCGCGTGAGCGCGGCGCGCAGTTGCCGGCCGCTCTTGTCCGGGAACTTGAACAGCGTTTGCGCGACGGGGCTCAGCACGTGGCTCTTCGAGCGCGTCGACGGCAGGCCGGTGCCCACGCTGTCGGTTCGGATGGCTTCCCAGCGCGCGCCGAAATACATCGACCAGTCCTTCGTCACGTTCCATTCGTCCTGGGCGTAGGCCGCATAGCGCGCAACCACCGGTTCGAACCGCTCGCGTACGGGCGCCGGCTCGCTGCCCAGCCGGCCCTGGATGCGCAGCACGTCATCGTCGTTGCGCTGCCGGTTGTATTCCCAGCCCGTGGCCAGCGCGTGGCCTTCGAACAGCGTGCGCGTGTATTTTCCGGTCGTGCTCCAGGTGGTGCTGTCCTCTTCCGTATCGCTGTCGTTCCGGTAGCGGATCGCCCGGTCGGCCGTGACGGACCGCGAGCGCATCGTCTGCGTGCTGGAGCGGCTCGAAGCAGACAGCTTTGCATCGAGCTTGCCGCCCGCGAGCTTCGTTACCCAGTTCAGTTCCCCCTGCGCGTTGCGCGAGCGGCCGGCGTTCTGCGTGGTCACGTCGGCGTAGTCGATGCGGTTGAAGCTGCCGGTGCGGTAGACATAGGCCGATGCATTGTTGAATTCGTTCCGGTTGCCGCTGATGAAGGCGCTGGCGTTGAGTTGCCCGTCGTCCGGCAGTTTCCAGTTCAGCCGCGGCGAGAAGCCGACGAACGTGTTGTCGCCCGTCGAAGCGCGTGTGTAGTCGCGCAGCTTGGTGACCTGCCCGGCCGGATCGATGAACCGGTCCAGGCCCTCCCCGGCCGAATCCATCAGGAAGCGGCCCATCACGGGATTGGCGAACCACGACAGGTTGCCGGCGCGGTCGGCCAGCGTGCCGGCCACGAACAGGTTGCGCTGCTGGTCCGAATAGCTGGTGTTGATGCGCACGTCGCGCTGTGCCTTCGCGACCACCTTCTTCAGCACGATATTGATCGTGCCGGCGATCGCCTGCATCGAATGTTCGGCCGTGCCCGCGCGGATCACCTCGATTCTCTCGATCTGTTCCGGCGGCAGGTTATCGAGCGAGAATCCTGGCGGCGGCCGCTCGCCATTCACGAGGATCTGCGTGTAATTGCCGCCCAGGCCGCGCATGCGGATGCTGTTGCCGATCACCGTCACGCCGGGCGCGCGTTTCAATATGTCGAATATATTGGTATCGCCATATTTCATGATCTCCGCATTGCCGATGACGGTCTTGCTGGCGGTATCGTCGCGCCGCGGGTCGTAGTCCTCGGCCGAGCCCCTGATCTCCACTTTTGCGACCGGCTGCTGTTCCGATGGCGACGGCGCTGGCGGTGCGGCTGGCTTGTTTTCCTGCGCGAATGCCGAAGCACTGATCGCGCATATTAAAATGGAAGTCGGACGGAATAACATTTTTAAACAGGAAAAATTAACCCGGCGATTATGCCGGGCCGCCGAACCAATAACCGCTGCATTAAAAATAATCAAAATCCTGATCGCACGCTTTTTAAACCGGACAATATCGATCGAGACCGATGGCGGAAATACGGCACCAATGCCGCGCATTGCATCCCGATGGCGCCGGCAAGCGGCCGGCAATGCCCGCCGAACTCCCGTACAATGCCCCGATGAGCTTTCGAACCGCCGTTCTTACTTCGCTGTCGCAGGCAGGCGAAGCCGCCTGGAATGCACTGCTGGCGCAACAGGATCCCGGCCGCGCGCCGAATCCTTTTCTGTCCTACGCCTTCCTGCACGCGCTGCATGAATCGGGCAGCGCCAGCGAAAAAACCGGCTGGCAGCCGCAATACCTGGCGCTGTGGGAGGGCGACGAACTGGCCGCGGCGATGCCGCTGTACGTGAAATCCCATTCGTATGGCGAATACGTGTTCGACTGGGCGTGGGCCGACGCCTACCACCGCAACGGCGTGGAGTATTACCCGAAGCTGCTGTCGGCGATTCCGTTCACGCCGGTGACCGGCGGCCGGCTGCTGGCACGCGACGACGCGGCCCGCGCCGCCCTCGTCGCGCTGCTGTGCGAGCAGCAGGAGGCCTCGGGTGTGTCGTCGACCCACGTGCTGTACCCGCCGCAGGCGCAGGCCGATGCATTGCACGACGCCGGCTTCCTGCTGCGCAGCGGCGTGCAGTTCCACTGGCTCAATGCGAACTATCCGGACTTCGAGGCCTTCCTCGCCTCGCTGGAACACAAGAAACGCAAGAACATCCGCGCGGAACGGCGCAAGGTCCGCGAAGCCGGCGTGACGATGCGCCGCGTGCGCGGGATCGATGCCACGGATGCCGACTGGCGCTTCTTCCACCGCTGCTACCGCAACACGTATGCCGAGCACCACTCGTCACCGTACCTGAACCTCGACTTCTTCCAGCGCATCGGCGCCACGATGCCGCACAATATCCTGCTGGTGATCGCCGAGCGGGATGGCAAGCCGATCGCCTCGTCGCTGCTGGTCCACACGGAAGACACGCTGTATGGCCGCTACTGGGGCGCGCTGGAGCACGTGCCCTGCCTGCACTTCGAGACCGCGTATTACCAGCCGCTGGAGTTCTGCATCGAACAGGGCATCGCCACGTTCGAGGGCGGCGCCCAGGGCGAGCACAAGATGGCGCGCGGCTTCCTGCCCACGCGCACCTGGTCGGCGCACTGGCTGGCGCATCCGGCGTTCGCCGATGCCGTGGAGCGGTTCCTGGAGCGGGAAAGCGGCGGGATCGACGCTTACATGGATGAGCTGAACGAGCGCAATCCGTTCAGACCCTGATTCCTGCATGCCTGGTTTGTCCGGGCATGTGACGACGCCCGCGAACGGGCGGCACTCCCCATTGCGAGGCCCGCCTGCACCGTCGCGGTGCCGCCGGCAAATACTCAGCGCAGCGTGAGCTTGCGGTCGTCCGGGTTGGCGGGCTCGCTTGCGCGCTCGCTGGCGGGCCGTCGCGGCGCGGGTTCGGCGGCTTGCCGGGGGCGTTCCGCGGGTTCCGCCCGCGGCTCGGGTTCCTCGGTGGCGGCCCTGGCGTTCCTGTCGTCGGCCCGGGCCTGTGCCACGGCGAGCACGAACATCGACGGGGCGCCGGCGACCGCCATGCCCAGCGGATTGGCGGCCGTGGCGGTCGAAGCAAGGCACAGCAGTGCCACGCCGATCGCCAAAGGTGTTCCGGTTGGTCGAGCCATCATGCCCTCCTGTGCTGTGCGCGTGAGCCAATAGCGTTGCAAGAATGGTGCCAATGAGGTGCCAACGAAAAACGCCAAGCTCCCGCAGGAGCCTGGCGCCAGGCACGGTGGTCCGAAAAATCAGAACTTGTAGGTCGCCCCCACGAAGTAGCGCCTTCCCGACCAGGCCAGCTCATTGCGCCGCGACGTGGACCCCGCGTTCAGGAACTGCCCCTCGTCCGTCAGGTTCTTGCCTTCGACCGACAGCGTCAGGTTCTCGGTGGCGCGGAACTGCAGCTTGGCGTCCAGGAAGCCGGCTTTTTCGCCGTAGACCGGCAACTGCGCGTTGGCATCGACCGTGCCGGTGTAGTAGCCATCGCGGTAGTTGTAGGCCAGGCGCGCATTCCACTTGCCCAGGTCGTACCACACGCCCACGTTATAGCTGTTGCGCGACAGGCCCGGGTAAGGCAGCACCGAATTGTCCAGCGGGTTCAGCAGCTCATTGCCCGGCGCATACTTGAAGCTCATGCGGGTGTAGTTGGCATCGAGCCCCAGGCCGCTGAACAGGCCCGGCAGCATTGTCAGCGCCGTGCGGCCCGCCAGTTCCCAGCCCTTCGTCGTCGTGCCGCGGCTGTTGATCGACGTCTTCACATCCCACAGCTGGCCGTCGCCGAACAGGTTCCGGTTCAGAAGCGTCACGTCGTTCTGGATGTAGGTATTGATATCCTTGCGGAAGAACGCCAGCGACAGCTGGCTGTCCACCGATGGATACCACTCCACGCTGGCATCCTTGTTGGTGGCGCGGAACGGTTCCAGGTTCACGTTGCCGGCCGTGCAGTCGTCGGTGCCGCCGTCGCCGCCGAATTGCGACTGGCCGCTGCCGGCGATGCAGCTGTAGTTCGGCGTCAGCTTGTCGATCGGCGGGCGCGACATCACCTTGCCCCAGCCGATGCGGGCCACCAGCTTGTCCGGCACGAGCCAGCCGGCCAGGTTGAAGCTCGGCAGCACGTCGCTGTACTTGTTTTCCACCGTGATGATCTGGTTCGACCGGATGTCCTCGACGCGCACGCCGTTCGCATCGAGCCGGTAGGCGCGCGAGGATTGCAGGCCCTTGGCGCGGGTGCGCGTGCCGGTATAGCGCACGCCCACGTTGCCGTCCCACTCGATGCCGAACAGTTCCTGCGAGAAGTCGGCCCGCACGTAGAACGCGCGGATGCGTTCCTCGACGGCGAACTGGGGCGGCATCGGGTAGCTCTTGCCATCGCTGCCGATCGAATTGCGCAGCAGGTCGTGGTTGTAGCGCGACAGGTCGAAGTACTGGGTCGACTGGGCGAAGCTCGGCGCCATCCAGCCGTTCGGGTAGCCCGACAGGCCGCTGTAGCCGTTCAGGAAGCTGCCCGGTGTGCCGGTGCGGATCGCATCGACGAGCGATGCCATCTCGGCGGGGGACACGTAGCGCGTGGTGTTGTTGGCGGTGAGGTTGGTGCCGGGGATGATGGCGCCATTGTTGCGCAGCACGCCGCTCGTGTTGTTCGGGTCGCGAATGATCTCGTGCAGCACTTCCGGGCTGCGCACGTAGACGTCGTCCGAGGTGCTGTTCGGATCGTTGGGCACCAGGTAGCCCGTCCAGCGATACTGCTCGGCCGTGGCGCGGCGGCCCTGGCCACCGAACCAGATCGACTTCAGGAACGGCAGGTCGGGCCGCCATTTCAAATCGAGCTTGACCTGGTCTTCCGTGTTTTCCGTAAACGACGGCTGGTATTGCGAGCGGATGCGCGTATAGGTGCTGCTGTCGTTCGGGTCGTAGCCGGCCGGGAAGGTGAACTTCGGCAGGCCCTGATCGTCCAGCTTGACCTTCAGGCCCGGGACATTGCCCGCCATCGAGATCAGGTTCGTGTGCAGCTCGTAGAACGACTTGGACTTGGCCACCAGGCCATCGGCCGACCATTGGCTGTTCTTCCAGTTGAAGCCAGCCGACTTGTAGTCCGAATTGATGTTCAACGCAAAGTCGCGCGCCGCCGTGTCGAAGTTGTACGACGCGCCCTGCCCCGGCACGTTCTGGCACGTCCCGGCCGTGAACTCGGTCATGACGTGGTTCACGAACGTCATGCCGGGTGGCGTGACGCCCGCGGCCGGGTTGGCGCAGGTGGCCGTCGGAGAGCCCGCCAGGATGTTGCCGTTGGCGCCATACGTGGGCGCCACGCCGCCCGTGGAGAAGCGGTTCAGCGAGCCGAAGTCCGTCGTGTAGTTACGGTCGTTCAGCATCTGCTTCTGGTCGTTCTTGTTGTAGCGCGCCCAGACGTCGAAGCCGTTGTTGATCCGGTATTGCGCGGTCAGCTCGGCGCTGGAGCGTTTGTGGTCGCGTGTCCAGATGCCGTAGCGCGGCACGCCCGGCGAATAGTCGTTCCACTGGCTTTCGCAGGCGCTCTTGTTCGCGCCGGAGAGCGCCGCGCAGCCGGCCTTGTCGGCCACGGCCGCCGCCGCCGGGTTCAGGCTCGTATTGGTCTTCTCGGGCGAGAAATCCCAGTCGCGAAGGTAGCGCCAGTTACTGTTGCGAACGTAATCGTTCTGCGTCATGACCTTGTCGTACACCACGTTGGCCATCACGCCCAGGCGGCCATTCAGGAACTTGTCGGCAAACAGGATGCTGCCGCGCGGGTCGACCCCGCCGCGGTTCGTGCTGTGCTCCGCTTCCAGCTTGGTGACCAGCGTGCGCGTCTTGAAGTCCAGCGGCATGTTTGTCTTGATGCTGACGGTGCCGCCGATGCCGCCTTCGGTCTGGTCGGCCGTCACGCCCTTGGCCACGTCGATCGACTTGATCAGCTCCGCCGGCAGTTCGCGCAGCTCGGCGCCGCGGCCTGCGGTGCCATTGGTGGACAGCACGGACAGGCCATTGATCTCCACGCGATTCAGGTTGGCTTCCACGCCGCGGATGTTCACCTGCGAGCCTTCGCCGAAATCGCGCGACAGCTGCACGCCGGTCACGCGCGACAGGGCTTCGCCGACGTTCTTGTCGGGGAATTCGCCGATGTCTTCGGCCACGATCGAATCGACGATCGTGGAAGCGTTTTTCTTGCGGTCGATCGCCGACGCCACCGATGCCCGGGTGCCGGAAACAACGACGACGCTCGACGGTTGCGCGGCGGCTGCCTGCTGGGCGCTGGCCGTATCGACCGCCAGCAGGGAGATGGCGGTGGCGACGGCGGCGGCGCAAACGGTGGGATGGATGTGGTAACGCGTGGAGCGGCCGAATGGGGCGTGATTCGATGGCATCTTCTGGTCTCCGAGAATCTTATTATCGATATGAAAGGTGGTTACCTTTCGGACCGATTCTAGAAGATGAGAACCATCGTTTGAGCAGGCCGGCGGCAAACGGTCAGCGGGTTGACTGTTCCCCGGCGAACAGTGTTGATCGAGCAACAAGCTGAAATATCAGCTTGCGGACAGCATTGACTTGCGGTATATGGTCACGTTACCAGTCATCGTCACGGCACGCTTGTTTTCGCCGGTCCGTATTCCCATTGCCATGGCATGCCGGTCTCGCCCAGCGCGGCCTGCACGATGCCGGCGAAGGCCGGCTCGGCACGCACGTCATTCGACAGGATCACCACGCAGCGCCGTTGCACGCGCAGGCACACCAGCATGTTGCCGGTGGAGTCGTTATGGCCGCCCTTGAAGTAGCCGGGGTCTTGGGGGCCGGTGAACGTGACGACGCCCAGGCCCGCCGACAGCCCGGCGACGCGTTCGGCCGGCGCGGCGTTGGCCTGCAACGTCGGGAACTGGCTGCGCGTGGTGATTGGCAATTGCGGGCGCAGCATGCCGTCGTGCGCCGCCTCGCGCAATCCCTCCCCGTTCACCAGCGCGGTGGCGAAACGCGCCATGTCGGTGATCGTCGTATCCATCGAGCCGGCCGCGCGCACGCGGCTGCGTTCATCGTGCGGTTCGGGCTTGCCGTCGGCCTTCCAGCCATCGGCCAGGTTGCGCGCGAAGCCGGGGCGCCATGTCAGGCTCGTATCGCGCATGCCGAAGCGGTCGAAGACGCGGCGCTGCAGTTCTTTTCCCACGTCCAGCTGCAGCCCTTTTTCGAGGACGAACTGCAGCAGCATGATGCCTTCGCCGGAATACGCATAACGGCTGCCCGGTTCAAAGTGGATGCGCAACTTGCCGTCCGGTTCCACGAAGGCGAAGTTGGCGAAGCCGGTGGCGTGGTTGAGCACCATGCGCGCCGTGATGCGGCGCCAGCGATCGTCGCCGCGCAGGTCGCCCCAGTTGCCGTAGGCCGGCAGGTTGCCGTAGTCGGGTAGCGGCCTATTGAGGTAATCCGCGAGCGGCCGGTCGAGGTCGAGCTTTTTTTCGTCGGCCAGTTGCGCCGCAAGGTAGGCAAACACGGTTTTCGTCAGCGAGGCGCCGTACATGATCGTATCCGGCTCGAGCTTCGCGCCGGCTGCGTTGCGTTCGCCCCAGGTGCGGATGAAGGCGGGCTTGCCGGGCTCGATGACGGCGAGTGCGAGGCCGCGGGCGCCGGTGGCGCGCAGGCCTGCCTGGACAGCTTGTTCAATGATTTCCTGCGGAGATGCGCTGCCGGCATGGGCAGGGCCGGCCGCGCTGGAAAGCGCAAGCAGCAGGCAGCAAAGGCGTTTGTTCATGGGTGGCACTCCGGATGCGGGCGTCCAGAAAGTCTGGCATGAATGACCTTGCGGCAGAAGTTCCGCCACGAAGATTGACCACGCCAAATCGCTGCCTGATGCGTGGATGCTACTTTTTCTTCCCCTGACAGCAAAACTGGGGACGTACCCCTGTTTCCAGGAAATTTCCAGGAGGCCAGCCATGCCACGCCGAGCACGCATTCAATCGCCGGGTATTCCGCTTCACTTGATCCAGCGAGGACACTACAGGCAGCAATGCTTCTACACCAATGGCGACTACCTGTACTTTCTCGGCTTGCTGCGCAAATTCGGCGAGTTGATGGAGGTAGCCGTCCACGCCTACGTACTGATGACCAACCATCTGCACATACTCGCTTCGTTCTCGCCCGCCGCCTTGCCGGGCGAGTACATGAAGGCGGTCCTGCAGGCGTATACGCAATATCTCAACCGGCGGCTTGGGAGGAGCGGCACCTTATGGGAAGGCAGATACCGCTCCTGCCCGGTGCCGGTGGAGCGATACCTGATGACGTGCCACCACTACATCGAACTCAACCCGGTGCGTGCCGGCATGGTCGAAACCGTCGCAGAGTATCCCTGGTCCAGCTATCGGGCGAATGCGGGGCTGGCGGAAGATTCTGCGATCAGCCCGCACTGTCTCTACACTGCGCTCGGGGCCACGGCTATTGCGCGTGGCGAAGCCTACCAGGCCAGGTTTGCGCCGCCATCCGATGTCGACCTTGCCGAGCTTCGCCGTGCTACCCGAAGCAATACACTGCCGGGTAGTCCCATTGTGAAGTGTGGCAGACCGGCCAAGGGGCGGTAGACAGGCAGGATGCGGTGGACCTCAGTAGGCGTTGCCCCGTTTGTTGCCTGGAAACAGGGGTACGTCCCCAGTTTTACGGTTGCGACATGCGGCATGCCGGTCAGGGGACAGGAAGCACCCACTGGCCGGCAGTTGCCCCGCCTTGAACATTTCCTGGAAACAGGGGTACGTCCCCAGTTTTTCGGGAAGGAATCAGTCGGTGCCCTCCGGCGCGTACTTGTCGGCCTGCACCTTGCCATTCACGCCGTGCGTGCGCACCTCGGGTGTGATCGGCAGCATCTCGGCATTCCACTGCTCCCACTGCGCCTTCAGGTCGGCCAGCTTGTCCGGGTGCTTGCGGGCCAGGTTGGCACGTTCGCGGTGGTCTTTCGACAGGTCGAACAGGAACTCGTTGCCGTTCAGTTTCAGGTACTTCCAGTCGCCGGCGCGCACGGCGCGCTGCGCGTTGGCTTTATAGCGCCAGAACAGCGTGCGCTCGGCAGGCTTCTCGTCGCCCAGCAGCACCGGCAGCAGGTTGCGGCCATCGGGCGGGTGCGAGGCGGCCGGTTCGGTGCCGGCGGCGGCCAGCAAGGTGGGCAGCCAGTCCATGCTGATCGCCACCTGGTCGCTCACCTGCCCCGCCTTGATCTTCGCGGGCCAGCGCACGATGCCGGGCACGCGGATGCCGCCTTCCAGCAGTTCCGTTTTCTGGCCGGCGAACGGCCACGTTTTCGAGAAACGCTCGCCGCCGTTGTCGCTGGTGAAGATGACGATCGTGTTGTCGGCCAAGCCCTTCTGCTCCAGCGTCTTGAGCACGCGGCCGATCGATGCGTCGAGCGCCACCACCATCTTCGCGTAGGTGGCCAGGTCGCCACCGTCGTAGTGGAAGATGTTCGAGATCTGCTTCGACACTTCCTCATCCTTCGGGCCTTCCCACGGCCAGTGCGGCGCGGTGTAATGCAGCGACAGGAAGAACGGTTTATCCGGATTGTGCTTCTTGATGTAGCCGGAGGCGCGGTCGCCCAGCATGTCCGTGTAGTAGCCCACTTCGGACACCGGGGTCTCGCCTTCGTACAGGTCCTCCTTCACGTTCGGGCCCACGCCCGGCTTGTGCGTGAAGTAGTCGATCGCGCCGCCGTAGTTGCCGAAGAAGGTTTCGTAGCCGCTTTTCAAAGGGCCGAAGTTCGGCAGCGAACCCAGGTGCCACTTGCCGAACAGCGCGGTGCGGTAGCCGGCGGCCTTGAGCAGTGACGGCAAGGTGGGGTGGTCCGGTGGCAAGCCGATCGTGTCCGAGGCGCCGGCGATCGGTTCTTCCAGGCCGCCGCGCAGCCGGTACTGGTAGCGGCCCGTGATCAGGCCGAAGCGCGTGGCCGAGCAGACCGCGGAATTCGAGTAATGCTGCGTCAGGCGCAGGCCCTGCGCGGCCAGTCTGTCGAGGACCGGCGTCTTGAACTCGGTATTGCCATACACGGACAGGTCGCCCCACCCCAGGTCGTCCGCCAGGATGAAGATGATGTTCGGCTTGCCGTTCGAGCCACCGCGTGCGGCCTTGCCGAGGGCGATGGCCGGCAAGGCGGCCAAGGCGGACAGCCCGCCGACGACGGCGCGGCGCTTCGGGTTGAAACTGCGATCGATAGTCATGGTAATCTCCTCTTAGAATTCGTAGCGGCCGGTGATGCCGGCGGTGCGCGGGGTGCCGATGACGGCGTTGTAGGAACCGAAGCCGCTGTTCCACAGGCTCGTGTAGTAATGCTTGTCGAAGGCGTTCTTGACCCACAGCGAAACGTCCCACGCCGCGCCGCGCGTGCTGCGCAGGCCGACCGACAGGTTGCTCACGCTGTATGACGGGATCGTCGCGTACTCGGAAGCATCCAGCGTGCCGTACGTGGCGCCGCGGTAGGCGTAGTTCGCGTTGACGTAGCCCTGCAGGCCTTCGGCCACGGCGCGCGAGTATTGTGCGCCCAGGTTGCCGATCCAGCGCGGCGCGTTCACCAGCGCGTTACGGCCCGACAGGTCGCAGAACGCGCCCGCCCGCTCCGGTGCGCACGGCGCGTTCGTGTAGCGCAGGTAGCTGGCGTCGTTGAACGAGCCGTTGGCGCGCAGGGTCAGGCCACGGAACGGCGTGGCGATGGCTTCGACCTCGATGCCGCGGGTGCGCACGTCGCCCGCGTTGGTCAGATACTGCGTGCGGCTCACGTGGTCGTAGGCATTGCTCTGGTAACCGTGGACAATCGTCGCAAAGACGTTGCCGTTCAGTTGCAGGCGGTTGTCGAGCAGGGAGCTCTTGAATCCCAGTTCCAGCGCGTTGGCCCGTTCGGCGCCCACGAGCATCGAGGCGACGCCGCCGGCACCCGGCACGGCCAGGTTGATGCCGCCGGACTTTTCGCCGTGCGACAGGCTGCCGTACAGCAGCACGTCCGGTTGCAGCTTGTAGCCGGCAGACAGCAGCGCGGTGGGGCTCGACTGCGTTAGCGACAGGTCGCCCGAATCAAAGGCGCCATAGCGGCCGTTGCGGGCGCCCAGCGCAGCGCCGGTGACGGCGGCGCCACCGGTCGGCGCGTTGCGGATCACGCGTGCCCACTTGTCCTCGTAGCTCGCGCGCACGCCGGCCGTCAGATCCAGCTTGTCGGTCGCATGCCATGTCGACTGGCCGAACAGCGCGTAGCTGTTCACGCGCAGCTCGCCGGGTGCCGTGCTGCTGACGTTGGCCCACGCGCCGGCCGGATTGCCGTTGTAGATGTCGGCCAGCGGGCCGTTCACTGTGAATGAATTGTTCGACAGCTCCTGGTAGTAGTAATAGCCGCCGAACACGGATTCCACCGCGCGGCCTGATGGCGTGGACCAGCGCAGCTCCTGCGTGAACTGCCTGTGGTTCGCGGACGCGCCCACGTTCAGCGTGACCGGGACCGGCAGGCCGTCGTCGTTCTGCGGCACGAAGTTCCAGCGGCGCCAGGCGGTGATCGACGTCAGCTTTGCATCGTCGCCGAACGTCCAATTGGCTTCGGCGGACACGCCGCCCTGGTGCACCGTCACGCTCGATCCGCTGTCGAGATCGACGGCGCGAGCCGCCGGATCGAGCACCGGCGTGGCGCCCACCAGCGCGGCCTGCGCGATGGCGCGGCCGCTCGGGCCCGCGTTGAAGAACACCAGCGTGCCGTTATTTGAATTCTCTTCGTTGTAGTCGGCGATCACGCGCAGGCTGAACGCGCTGCCCGGTTCGTACAGCAGCTGGCCGCGCACGCCCTGGCGGTCGCCGCCCTGCACCTTCCTGCCGTTGTAGCGGTTCGTGATATAGCCGTCGTCATGCGTCTTGTAGGCGGAGAAGCGCGCCGCCACCTGGTCCGTGACGGGCCCGGACAGCGACACCTTGCCCTGCACGTAGCCGAACTGGCCGCCGGACAGTTCCACGCTCCGCTCGGGGCCGAACGTGGGCTTCTTCGTCGAGATGTTCAGCACGCCGGCCGTGGTGTTCTTGCCGAACAGCGTGCCCTGTGGGCCGCGCAGCAGTTCCAGCTGCTGCACGTCCAGCGCGTCGAACGCAGCCATGCCGGGGCGGGCCAGGTACACGTTGTCGAGATAGATGCCGACGCTACCTTCCAGGCCGTCGCTGGCCGGATTGTTGCCCAGGCCGCGCACGGCAAAGCTCAGCTGACGCGCATGCACATAGTTGATCGTGGTGCTGGGCAGCAGTTGCTGCAGGTCCTGCACGCGGTAGATGCGGCTGCCTTCGAGGACGTCGCCGCCCAGCACCGTCATCGGCGTGGGCACGCTTTGCGAGCTTTCCACGCGGCGGCGCGTGGTCACGAGCACGGTCTGCACGGCGCCGACGAACGATTCGGCGGAAGCGCCGGCCGTTGCGGCTTGTGGTTCCAGTGCGGCTGCCGCAGTGGCTGCCGTTGCGGCGGCATCGCCGGCCGCGGTTTCCGCAAAGGCCAGTGCGACGCCGGACGGCGCGCCGGCCACGGCGGCCACCACCGGGCTGGCATTGGCGGTGCCGGCGAATGCGCCCAGCAATGCCAGGGCGATGGCGGTACGATTGAATGGCTTGGTCAAGGTATTCCCCTATTTTTATGATTTTCCGGGCGTGGCGGCGCCCTGCCCCGTTGGCGGGCGCGCCGGTGCATGCGGAACTGCGATGGTGATTTACTGTTTGGCGACGGCGGGTACGTTCACCGGCTGTTCGGAGTGCGGCGTGCCCTCGGGCACCCAGTCATACGGCACCGGCTGCGCGCGGTACACCCAGTTGGTGTCGACCTGCTTGCCATTGCCGCCCACCGCGGACCTGCCGTAGTACGGGCTCACGTACTCCCACACGATGTCGCCCTGCGGCGTGACCTGGAAGAAGCGGCCATTCATGCCTTCGTCGATCAGCGTATTCCCGTTCGGCAGGCGGCGTGCGCTGCTGATGAACGCACTGTAGAAGCTCCAGGCCGGCAGGCCCGAATCGACTGCCGTGTACTGCCACACGATCTCCTTTTTCACCGGATCGATTTCCAGCACGCGCGAGTGCGGGAAGATGCCGGGGCTGACCTTTGGATAGCCGGCTTCGCCCTGGTTGTCGAACACGAGCAGGTTGCCGGCGCCCGGCAAGCCTTCGGGAATGATGTGGGCGTCGTGCGGGCCGATGATCTGGTCCACGGGGCGCGGCACCTTCGTGCCGGCGATGGCCGGGTAATCCGGGCCCAGCGTCCACACCACCTTGCCGGTCTTGCGGTCGATGATCGCGATGAAGTTCGCTTCGCGCGAATCGACGACGATGTTGTCCGGGTTGAAGCGTTCGTCGCCGGATTTGCCGTCGACGCCCTTGTGCCACTTGTTCGGGCCGACGACGGCCATGTCGTTGATGTGCAGCCAGTCCACCGCCTGCGCGCCGTATTTCGGCTGTGCGGCTTTCACCAGCTTCAACGCCGCCGGCGAGAAGCCGAATTCGTCCAGGTGTTCGGAGGCGGTCCACTGCCAGGCGATCTTGCCATCGGGCGTGACCTCGTAGATCACATCGTCCAGCAGCGCCTTCGCCGCAAAGCCGGGCACCGCGTGCACCTTGTTGGCCAGCACCAGCGTATTGCCATTGGCGAGCCGGCGCCAGTCATGGTGCTGCTTGGCGGCGCCACCCGGCGCGCCACCGCTGTCGACCGAGGCGGAGGCATAGGCATCCTGCGCGCCGGTGCCCCACTGCCACAGCACGTTGCCGTTCCAGTCCACTTCGCCGATCGCCTTGTTGCCCAGACCATTGCCGGCCTGGTGCACGCCGGGCAGCTGGGCCAGTTGCAGCAGCACGTTGCCTCTCTTGCCCTTGGTGAGCGCAGGATCGATCAGCACGGGCGGGAAGCCTTCGTACGGCCACTGCTTCACTTCGTTGCCGTTCATGTCGATCAGGTGGGTTTTCTTGTCCTGCCCCGTGAACAGCACGTAGCCGTTCCATGCGCGATCCGGCTCGTAGCGCGTGACGCCGGTCGGGTACACGCTGGGGGCCGCGGCCGCCGACATTGCCAGCATCATGCCTGCCACAGCGACGGTGTGGATGGGCAGGGAAACGAAGCGGCGGGGTGCAGCGGTCATGAAAACCTCCTTTAGATGAGATGACTACAGATGAGTGTCATCATCATAACGAGGGGTTATGAGACCGGCCACGAATACATTTGCATAATGTTATGTGGCGGCACCGCATATCGTTATGTCAATTGGCTGGGTTGACCGATAGGCGCCAGGCGCGGTAGCGCTTCGCCATCCATGCCGAGCGCAACTGGTCCACGACCAGCGTCCACAAGGGCTGGTAACGGAGGCCGCCATCGCGGCCGGCGCCGAGGTTGCGGATGCGGCGGCGCACGAGCGCCAGGCGCGCCAGGCCGGCAAGGGTCTTGTCCCGCCACCGCACGGCGGGCATGCGCGCCTCGACATCATGGCCCGCCTGCCATTGCCGTGGCAGGTCCGGCCTGGCGGCCAGCGCCGTGGCGAGGCCGGCCATGGCGACGCCGCTGGCCAGCACCTGTTCCGCGACGGCGCGGCGGGCAATGCCGCCCGTCGTCATGACCGGCATGCGTGCCACGGCGGCGAGTTCCCGGGCGAAATCAAGGAAGTAGGCTTCGCGCGCCAGCGTGCGGCCGTCGGCGGTCTCGCCCTGCATGGCCGGGCTTTCGTAGCTGCCGCCGGACAGCTCCACCAGGTCCACCGCCAGTTCGTTCAGCATGAGCACCACTTCCCTGGCGTCCGCCTCGGAAAAGCCACCGCGCTGGAAGTCGGCGGAATTGAGCTTGACCGCCACGCAGAAGCCTGGCGACACGCTGGCGCGCACGGCGCGCACCACGTCCAGCAGCAGCCTTGCGCGCCGGGCAAGACTGCCGCCCCATTCGTCGGTGCGCTGGTTGGCCAGCGGCGACAGGAACTGTGAAATCAGGTACCCATGGGCTGCATGGATCTGCACGCCCGTAAAGCCCGCCTTTTCGGCCGCCTGCGCCGTCGCCGCGAAGCGCGCGACCACCTCGCCGATATCGGCGGCCGTCATGGCCACCGGCTGGGCGAACAGCTTGCTGTGCTTGCCCATGTCGAGCGCGATGGCCGATGGCGCCATGGCGGCACCGCCCATGTTCGCCATCACCTGGCGTCCCGGATGGTTGATCTGCATCCACGCCTGGGCACCGTGGCGCCGTGCCGCTCGTGCCCAGAGCCGGAAGGATTCGAGCGGCGTATGCGCTTCCAGCACGAGCGTGGCGGGACCGGTCAGGGCGCGGCCGTCGACCATCACGTTGCCGGTAATGATCAGGCCTGCGCCACCGTCCGCCCAGCGTTCGTAGAGGTGGTGGATCGCGGCGCCCGGCAATTGCCCTGGCCCGGCCATGTTTTCTTCGATGGCGGCCTTGGCAAGGCGATTGGGCACAGTGGCGCCGTTTGGCAACACGAGCGGGGTGAACAGCATGGAAACCTCGGAATGGATGGAAAGATGGGGTATCCTAAGCTTCAAGTCAACTTGAAGGTCAAGCGAAGAATGAGCACGGGGATTGGGTTGGGCATCGGCCCGCACATGAGGATCGGTGAACTGGCCACCCGCAGCGGCATGGCGGCGTCGACGATCCGCTATTACGAACAGGAGGGACTGCTGCCCCGGGCCAGCCGCAACGCGAACGGCTATCGCGTCTACCAGGAATCGGCGCTCGAGCAACTGAACCTGATCGATGTGGGGCAGAA
Source organism: Pseudoduganella lutea (assembly GCF_004209755.1). Classification (NCBI taxonomy): domain Bacteria; kingdom Pseudomonadati; phylum Pseudomonadota; class Betaproteobacteria; order Burkholderiales; family Oxalobacteraceae; genus Pseudoduganella; species Pseudoduganella lutea. The sequence continues at coordinate 979,172 of NZ_CP035913.1, forward strand.
GCTGGGCTTTTCGCTCGATGCAATCCGTACCGTGCTCGGATTGCAGGGCGCGGCGTTGCAGGATGGCCTGCTGCAGGGCCTCGACACCCGTCTCGGCGAGATCGATGGCCTGATGGCTACGCTGGCCACCCAGCGCCAGGCGCTGCTGGATGCCCGGGAACGGCTGCAGCAGGCATGGGCGCAAGGGGAATGCCTGAACCAGGCGGCACTCGCCAAAGGGGGGCCCGCCTGCGATACGGAGCTTGCGCCGCTGACCGGTTCCCGGGCGTCGAAGTAAGCGACGGCCCATAAAGAAAGGCAGCCGAAGCTGCCTTTCCATTGGCGGTGCGTAAAGCGATTACTTCGATTCGCCGTTCTTGTACGCGGCCACGCCCGACAGGATTTCTTCCTTGGCTTCTTCCGGACCGGCCCAGCCGTCGACCTTGACCCACTTGCCCGGCTCCAGGTCCTTGTAGTGCTCGAAGAAGTGCTGGATCTGCTGCAGGCGCAGGTCTTGCAGGTCTTCCGGCTTTTGCCAGTGCTTGTAGATCGGCAGCACCTTGTCGACCGGCACGGCCAGCACTTTCGCATCCTGGCCGGCTTCGTCCGTCATCTTCAGCACGCCGATCGCGCGGCAGCGCACCACCACGCCCGGGATCAGCGGGAACGGGGTGATGACCAGCACGTCGACCGGGTCGCCGTCGGCGGACAGCGTGTTCGGCACGTAGCCGTAGTTGCACGGGTAGTGCATCGCGGTGCCCATGAAGCGGTCGACGAAGATCGCGCCCGATTCCTTGTCCACTTCGTACTTGATCGGATCGGCGTTCATCGGGATCTCGATGATCACGTTGAAGTCGTTCGGCACGTCGCGGCCGGCGGATACTTTATTCAGACTCATGTTTTTCCTCGGTAATACAGCTTTGTCAATTGGCTAAACCGCGCAATTATAGCCAAATGCAAGCTGGTGCGGCGCAGCAAGTGAGACGGGTGTCAGACACCTTTTCGGGGCGAATCATCCCGAAAAGGTGTCTGACACCGGTTTTCGCGGCACTCTACAGGATGGTGGCGAGTGCGCACTGCCGGTAATGGCTGGCGGCTTCCTCGGGTTGCTGCAGCGCTTCGTGCAGCTGGGCGAGTTTCAGGTGGGCGTCGCGCACCATGGCGGGGTCGGCGGCGTCGGACAGGGCCTGTTCCAGGTAGCGCTGGGCCTTGCCCCACAATTTCTGCTTCAGGCACAGCGAGCCCAGCGTGAGTGCCAGCTCGGCATCGGTCGGGCGTTCCAGCAGCCAGGCTTCGCAGTGCTCGATCTGCGCCAGCAGCGCGGCCGAGCCGGCCGGGGCGGCCGCTTCGCGGTAGGCGCGCACCACGCGCTCGTCCCAGTTCGCCTTCAGCGCTTCCTCGGCCACATTGCGCGCCTCGTCGTGCAGTCCGCGCGAATTCAGGGCGGTGGCGGCGCGGCACGCCACATAAGGCTTCACGCGGTCGGACGTCGGGATCGTCGACCAGACACGCAGGATCGATTCGGCATCGTGCGCCCGGTTCGACAGCAGGTGTTCATAGGCCAGTTCGCGCAGCCGCGCCGACAGTGCCGGATGCAGGGCGCGGTGCTTGTCCAGCGAGCGCACGAGGCGCAGCACTTCGGGCCAGTTCTTGGCCTGCTGCTCGGCCTTCAGCGACCATTGCAGCGCGTGGATGTGGCGCGTGCCGCTGGCGTTCAGCTCGCGCACGGCGGCCAGTGCCGCTTCGGGCTGGTGGTCGTCGACGAGCAGCTCGGTCATCGTCATCAGGCGTGCCGTCTTCATCGTGGCATCGTCGGCGATGCGGGCCAGCCACTGGTCGCGGCGGGCATTCTGGCGCATGCGATGCGCGGCGCGCGCGCCGATCAGCGCGGCCACGCCGGCGTTTTCCGGCAGCTCGGCGGCGCGCAGCGCGGCCTTCTCGGCATGGCCGAAGCGGCCTTCGAACAGGGCCTTCAACGCATCGCGCAAGCCCTTGTTGCCATCGCGTTCACGCTTGCGCTGGCGGTATTCGGCCACGCGCGCCGGCATGTTCGCCGTGGCGCGCACGGCGCGCACCACCGCGTACAGCAGCGCGAACAGCAGGACCTGCAGCACCACGAAGAAATTGAGCGACAGGTCGATCCGGTAGGGATCGTAGAACAGCACCACGTTGCCCGGGTTGTAGCGGGCTGTCACGGCGATGCCGATGGCGGCCGCCATCAGGGCTAGTAACCAGAGGAAAACGCGCATGTCAGGGCTTCGCCTTGTAGTTGCGCACGGCGTTCAGGCTATCCGAAAGCGTGGGCATCTCGATCGACAGGTTGCTCCCTTGCAGCTGGCGCAGCAGCGTCTGCACGGTGCGCGTGGCGCCCGCCCGCGTGTCGAAGTGCCGGGCCAGCATTTCCTGCGCGGCCAGCAGGTCGGCGCGGAAGGCGGCCTCGTTGCGCGACAGCAGAGCCATGCGCGCATTCAGCAGCCGCAGCTTGAGGTTCTCGCGCAGGAAGTAAGCATGCTCGGGGGCGAGCAGCATCGACTCCGGGTTTTCCACGGTGCGCACGCGGATCAGCTGGCGCACGTCGGTCCACATTTCGCTGCTCCAGCCGTTCCAGGCCGCCTGCAGGCGCGTGACCCAGGTATCCTGCGGCACCACCGGTTCCATTTGGGGCGCCTTGCTGGCCCCTGTGGCCCGGTCCTTGCCCAGCCGCTGCGACTCCGACGCCGTAGTGGCGTCGGCCAGCATCGGCAGCGCGTCGACGAGGGCGATCATATTGTCGAGCCGCACCGCCAGACCCACCGAATCCACGCTCGGCAGCGCCTTCAGTTTTTCGGTATCGCGCGCGATGGCGCGGCGGATCGTGATGAATTGCGGCGTGTCCGAACGCGACAGGTTGCGGTCGGCGTTCTGCAGCGCGATCAGTGCGCCCGGCACGTTTCCGGCCAGTTGCAGCTGCTGGCTTGCCGTCGACAGCACCTGCTCGATCTCGGCCAGCGCCCACTCGTCGCGGTTGCGCGACATGTCGTTGTAGAGCTGCTCCAGCGCCAGCTGCTGGGCCTGCGCTTCCTGCTGGCGGTTTTCCAGCACGCCCACCTTCACCTGCAGCTCGCGCGTGGCTTCCTGCACGGTCTTCACGAGCTGGTTCGATTCCGCGTTGACCGCATCACCTTTCTGCAGCCGCAGCGCCGTTTCCGCGCGCACCTTGCGCAACTGCGTGTGCGTGTTCACCGCCTGCGCGGCCAGCAGCACGGCCAGTATGGCAACGGCGATCGTGAGGTTGCGGTTCGTGAGGCCGCTGGCGGGGGCGGACGGCGGCGGGCCGGCGGGGGCCGGAGGAACGGCCGCGCCGGCCTGGAGGCCAGCTTGTGAAGCGGCCGCGCCTTGCGGTGCGGCCGGGTCGGGTAAGGTAGGCAATTCGTTCATGGCCGTGATTGTAACGCGGCGAGCAGGCGATCGTCGCCGGATCCTGTGAGGGTTACCTGGGAGATGCCGAGCAAGTGCGCCGTTTCGGCAATCCGGGTATGCGGGACAATGAAGTGCTGCTGTTGCATCTTTGCCACAACATTCTCGCCGCTGGCCGCGCAGCCCAGTTCTTCCAGCAGCACGAACAGGCCGCGCAGCGCTTCCGAGCTGGTGACGATCCAGTCGTTCGGTTCGTCCAGCAGCGCGCGCAGGCGCGCCGCGAATGCCGGCGTCAGCGCCGGCACGCTGCGGCGATAGGCAGGCATCGCCGTCACACGGGCACCGGCGGCCCGGAAGCCGTCGCCCATCAGTTCACGGCCCGCCTCGCCGCGCACGATCAGCACTTCCCTGCCGTCCAGCGCGGCCAGGTCGAGCGCCTGCAGCAGGTGTTCGGAATCGCTGTGGACGGGGTCCAGCGGGCTGACGATGGTGACCGTGGCCGGCGTGACGCCATGGGCCGCCAGCGCGGCCCGGCTGCCCTCGCCAACGACGGCCACGGTGACGCCGGCCGGCCAAGTGGCATGGAAGTCGGGGATGTGGGCAAACGCCGCGTCGATCGCATTCGGCGACACGAACGCCACGAGTGCGAAGTCGTGCAGGCGCGCCAGCACGGCGCGCAGCGCGCCGGTGTCCGGCAGCGGCGCGATCTCGAGCAGCGGCAGCACTTCGGCACGCCGGCCCAGCGCCGCCACGCGCTCGGCCAGCGGCAGCGCCTGCGCGCGCGGACGGGTGATGACGACGGCGCCCGGCATCCGTCAGGCCCCGCCGTCCGCCTCCGCCAGGCAGGACGCGAGGATCGCCACCGCATCCTGTTCGCGCAGCTTTTCCGCGACCTGGTCGCCCAGCTGCGACGCATCGGTGGCGGGGCCGTGCACTTCCGCGCTGGCGATGCGCTTGCCGTCCGGGGTGGCAACCATGGCGCGCAGGTGCATCCCGTCGCCATCGATCGTCGCATGGGCGGCCAGCGGCACCTGGCAGCTGCCGCCGAACACCTTCGATACGCGGCGCTCGGCCGTCACGGCCTGCGCGGTGGGCACGTGGTTCAGCGGCGCCAGCAGCGCCACCAGGTCGACGCCATCGGTGCGGTCGGCGATCTCGATCGCCATGGCGCCCTGGCCGGCGGCCGGCAGGCTGTCGGCCGGGTCCAGCACGGCACGGATGCGTTGCGGCAGGCCCAGGCGTTTCAGGCCGGCGGCGGCGAGGATGATGGCCGCGTAGTCGCCGCGGTCGAGCTTGCCCAGGCGCGTATCGAGGTTGCCCCGCAACGGCTTGATCACGAGGTGCGGATGGCGCGCCGCGATCAGCGCCTGGCGGCGCAGGCTGCTGGTGCCGACGATGGCGCCGGCCGGCAATTCGTCCAGCGAGGCGTAATCGTTCGACACGAAGGCATCGCGCGGGTCTTCGCGCTCGAGCACGGCGGCCAGCGCGAAGCCTTCCGGCAGCTCCATCGGCACGTCCTTCAGCGAATGCACGGCGAGGTCGGCCCGGCCCTCGGCCATGGCCACTTCGAGTTCCTTCACGAACAGCCCCTTGCCGCCCACCTTCGACAGCGTGCGGTCCAGGATCTGGTCGCCGCGGGTCGTCATGCCGAGGATCTCGACGGAACACTGGGGATATAATAAAGACAAGCGTGCGCGTACGTGCTCGGCCTGCCACATGGCGAGGCGGCTTTCGCGCGAAGCGATCACCAGCCTGGATGGAACCTGCAAACGCACTTCAGTCCCGAGCACTTCAGTCCCGACAATTTCAGAGGTATTCAAAGCCGCTTCTTTCCTGTACTTTTCGCTATATTTTCAATAATTATTCGCTGCTGCCCGCGCCGACCGGCGTGCCCAGCAAGCTGCGCGTGAGAATGGGCCACACAATGGATCACAAATTCTAGCACGCGCCTTCCCTGCAGCCGTGGCCACGAGCCCAATGCACCGAACCACAACTTTGCCACTTCGTAGCGATCATTCCATGGTTAATCAAGCAAGTGCTAGTCAAGTGGCTGAGCCACACAATGAACAAGGGACCGTCGACAAGGACGCGCCGCTGAAAGAAGACATCCGCCTGCTCGGCCGCCTGCTCGGCGACGTGCTGCGCGAACAGGAAGGCGAGGAAGTCTTCGCCGTGGTGGAGACGATCCGCCAGACGGCGGTGCGCTTCCGCCGCGAGGCCGACGCCGGCGCCGCCAAGGAACTGGACGGCATGCTGAAGATCCTGACGAAGGAGCAGACCATCTCGGTGGTGCGCGCCTTCTCCTACTTCTCGCACCTGGCCAATATCGCGGAAGACCAGCACCACATCCGCCGCCGCCGCGCCCACCTGCTGGCCGCCTCGGCGCCGAGGCGCGGCAGTATCCGCTTTGCGCTCGCCAAGCTGAAGGAAGCCGGCGTCGACCAGGAAAGCGTGCAGGACTTCTTCCAGGAAGCGCTGATCGCGCCCGTGCTGACCGCCCACCCGACCGAGGTGCAGCGCAAGTCGATCCTGGACGCCGAGCACGACATCGCCCGCCTGCTGGCCGAACGCGACCTGCCGCTCACGCCGCGCGAACGCGCCGCCAACCTGCACATGCTGCGCGTGCGCATCGCCACGCTGTGGCAGACCCGCATGCTGCGCTACACGAAACTGACGGTGGCCGACGAGATCGAGAATGCGCTGTCGTACTACCGCATCACCTTCCTGACCGAAGTGCCGGGCCTGTACGACGACATCGAGTGCGATATCGCCGAGCAGTATGGCGCCGGCGATGTGCCGGCCGAAGTGCCCCGCATCGAAGCGCCCTATCTGCAGATGGGCAGCTGGATCGGCGGCGACCGCGACGGCAATCCGAACGTGAACGCCGGCACGATGCAGCATGCGCTGGCCCGCCAGGCCACGACCATCCTCGATTTCTATCTCGATGAGGCGCACGCGCTGGGCGCCGACCTGTCGATCTCCACGCTGATGATCGGGTGCAGCCCGGCACTGCAGGCGCTGGCCGATGCGTCGCCGGACCAGTCCGACCACCGCGCCGACGAGCCCTATCGCCGTGCGCTGATCGGCATCTACGCGCGCCTGGCCAGCACGGCCCGCGCGCTGGGCGCCACCAATATCCTGCGCAAGGAAGTGGGCCACGCCGAACCCTATGCGGGGGCGACGGCATTCTCGGCCGACCTGCAGGTGCTGATCGATTCGCTCGAAGCCAACCATGGCGGCATGCTGGCGCGCCCGCGCCTGACCACGCTGAAACGCGCGGCCGACATCTTCGGCTTCCACCTGGCATCGCTGGACATGCGCCAGAGTTCGGACGTGCACGAGCGCGTGCTGACCGAGCTGCTCGCCCGCGCCGGCGCGCTGCCGAACTACGCGGAGCTCGACGAGGAAGCCAAGGTCAAGCTGCTGCTGGAAGAGCTGGACCAGCCACGCCTGCTGTATTCGCCCTACCTCGACTACACGGAAGAAACGCAGACCGAGCTGTCGATCTTCCGCGCCGCCCGCGAAATCCGCCGCCGCTATGGCGAACGGGCGATCAGTAACTACATCATCTCGCACACGGAAACCGTGTCCGACCTGCTGGAAGTGCTGGTGCTGCAACAGGAAACGGGATTGCTGCGGGGCCAGCTGCGCGAAGACGGCACCGTTGACACGACGGCCGACCTGATGGTCATACCGCTGTTTGAAACGATTCCCGACCTGCAGCGCGCCGCCGGCATCATGGATGCCGTGATGGCCCTGCCGCTGGTGAAGAAACTGATCGAACAGCGTGGCCGCATCCAGGAAGTGATGCTGGGTTACTCCGATTCGAACAAGGATGGCGGTTTCCTCACGTCGAACTGGGAGCTGTACAAGGCCGAGATCGCGCTGATCGAGGTGTTCGGCAAGGCCGGCGTGAAGCTGCGCCTGTTCCATGGCCGCGGCGGCACCGTGGGCCGCGGCGGCGGCCCTAGCTACGAAGCGATCCTGGCGCAGCCGAAGGGTACTGTCAACGGCCAGATCCGCCTGACGGAACAGGGCGAGATCATCTCGTCGAAATTCTCGAATGCGGAGATCGGCCGCCGCAACCTGGAGCGGCTCGTGGCCGCCACGCTGGAGGCCAGCCTGATGCCGGCGGCGCACCCCGAACACGGCGAACGGCTGGCCGGTTTCGAGGCCGTGATGTCCGACCTTTCCGACCGCGCCTACAAGGCCTACCGCAACCTCGTGTATGAAACGCCGGGCTTCACCGACTACTTCTTCGCCGCCACGCCGATCGCCGAGATCGCGGAGCTGAACATCGGTTCGCGCCCCGCCTCGCGCAAGTCGACCAAGCGCATCGAAGACCTGCGCGCGATTCCGTGGGGCTTCTCGTGGGGCCAGTGCCGCCTGCTGCTGCCGGGCTGGTACGGCTTCGGCAGCGCCGTCGCCGGCTGGCTGGCCGACGGCAACCGCGACGAGCGCATGGCCCAGCTGCGCGACATGGCCGAGCACTGGCCGTTCTTCGCCACGCTGCTGTCCAATATGGACATGGTCTTCGCCAAGACCGACCTGGCGATCGCGTCGCGCTATGCGGAACTGGTGGCGGACAAGGAGCTGCGCGAGCGGATCTTCAAGCGCATTGGGGACGAGTACCGGCAGACGCTGGAAGTGCTGGAAACCATCACGGGCGTGACCGAACGGCTGGCCGGCAACCCGCTGCTGGCGCGCTCGATCCAGAACCGCTTCCCCTACCTCGATCCGCTGAACCACCTGCAGGTGGAGCTGATCAAGCGGCGCCGCGCGCTGGCCGTCGATACGGACAAGGCCGATCCCCGCGTGCACCGGGGGATCCACCTGTCGATCAACGGCGTGGCCGCGGGGTTGCGCAACACGGGCTGAGTGGTTTCAACCACGATGCCGGCACTCGTGCCGGCAACAAGCAAGCGGGCCTGCGGGCCCGCTTTTTCATGAGCGGTGCTTTTGCCTGCCTACTGCTTCGATGACAGGGCCACGATCGCGGCGCCAGCGGCAAGGATCAGCGCATCCTCGATCAGGCCGCTGCGGGTCTGGCCGATGCGCTCCATTGCCTGTTTGCGGGCCGCAAGCGTCAGGTAGGCCAGCGGCACGGCGGTTGCCACCGCGACCGCCGCGCCCGCCCCTTCGCGGCCTTCCGGTGCCAGCGCGGCGCCAGCGATCCCGGCGCTCATCACGCGTGCCAGCAACCCCAAGGCAACGGTGCGGTCCGGCGCGGACTTCATCTTGTCCCCGGCCAGTTCCCCCGCCCCCATCGCCAGCGCGCCATACTTGAACAGCGGATGGTCCAGCAGCACCAGCCGCCCCGGTGTGTGGCGGCCGGCGAGGCGCGCCGTTGCGATGGTGGCCATGGGCGTCATCGACCGCGCGCTGGCGACGGCGCCGATCAGGATGGAGGGAAGCAGGCTGCGAACATTCATCTTACAAAACTCCTGTACGGGTGGACGTTTCCCATGCGACGTGAAATGACTTTCCGGCACACGGACTGGCAACGACCGCTGTCGTGCGGCCGCCACTCGACTGTAAACGTCCCTGCGAAGCCGTGTCGCCAGCCACGGCCGGACCGGCGCGCGATGCAAGGTCCGTCGTCTCCGCCAGCAGTGCCGATCCAGGTATGGCGTGCTAACCTTGGCGTTCGATATGCCAGCCTCCTCCCGAAACAAGGTCCGATCCAATGGCGACGTTGCGTTTGCATTTGCTTTGCCTGCTTTTCGCCGCGAGTGGTGTCGCCAGCAACGTCACCGCCGCGGACAAGGCACTCACCATCGGCGGGCGGACCCTGTCATTGGCGGTGCAGGGCGACTGCAGCCAGGCGCATCGCCCTGGTCGCGAGCTGGCGCGGTACCTGGCCCAGTACGATCCTTCCGGGGAGCCGAAAGCCGATCCAATGGACGAAACGCCGCTGACACAGGAAGAAATACGGATCGCCAGGCAAGCGCTCGTCGAGAGTGGCTTTCACTATCCGGACGGCCAGGAGAGCGTGCTGACGTGGATGGATTTCAACGGTGACGGCGTGTGCGATTTCACCGCCTCGGCGGGCATCGGCGGCATGCGCCCGATCGACAGGATGTTCCTGTTCCAGGGCGTGCACGGAGGCGGGTTCCGGCTGGCCGAGGCGCACCTGCACTACATGGACGGCGCCATCGTGCCGGTGCCCTATATCGCGCTCACCGTGGCGGGTGAACGACTGCCCTTGCTGGCCAGGCGCTATTCGCTGATGCAATGGCAGGGCAAGCGCAAGGCGTTGGCGGCTTGCGAAAACATCGAACGCGGCGCTGCAATCAACGGGGCCGGCGCTTCGCCGGTACTCGTGGCGCTCTGCCCCCATGCACGCGAGATCTACGAGTGGGCCGCCCGCCAATTACCGCATCAAAACGAGATTTCGTATTAGGGAAACGCATTCGGCGCGGATCAGGGCCGGCCGAACACCAGGCTGGCATTGACGCCGCCGAAGCCGAAGCCATTGGAGATGGCGTATTGCGTCGACAGCGCGCGGGCCGTGCCGCCGACGATGTCGAGGCCCTGCGCCGCCGGGTCGGGGCGCGCGAGGTTCAGCGTGGGCGGCGCCAGCTGGTCGCGCAGGGCAAGCACCGTGAAGATGGCTTCCACGCCGCCCGCCGCCCCGAGCAGGTGCCCGGTCGCCGACTTGGTGGCCGAAATGGCGGGGCCGCGATCCGTGCCGAAGATCGCACGAATGGCGGCCAGCTCGCTGGCGTCGCCGACCGGCGTGGACGTCGCATGCGCATTCAGGTGGCCGATCTGTCCGGGTGCCACGTTGGCCTGGCGGATTGCCAGTTCCATCGCGCGCCGGCCGCCCGCGCCGTCCTCCGGCGGCGACGTCATGTGATACGCGTCGGCGCTCGTGCCGTACCCCAGCAGTTCCGCGATCGGCGTGGCGCCGCGGCGCAAGGCGTGATCCAGTTCCTCGATGACCAGCATGCCGGCGCCCTCCCCCATGACAAACCCGTCCCGATCGACATCGAACGGTCGCGATGCGCGGGCCGGATCGTCGTTGAAGCCGGTCGACATCGCCCTGGCGGCGGCGAACGCGCCGAGGCTGACGCGATCGATGCAGGCCTCGGCGCCGCCGCACACGGCGACATCGGCTTCGCCGGCACGGATCAGGCGCGCGGCGTCGCCAATGGCCTGGGCGCTGGCCGCGCAGGCCGTGACGGGCGCGCCGAGCGGGCCACGAAAACCGTGGCGGATCGAGATATGGCCGGCGGCCATATTGGCCAGGAAATTGGGGACGGTGAATGGCGAAAGCCGCCGTGGCCCGCGGCCATCGGTGGTTCTCACGGCCTCCACGATGGCGCCGAAGCCGCCCACGCCCGAGCCGACAATGGTCGCCGTCCTGTCGCGCGCCTCGTCGCTGCCGGGCTGCCAGCCGGCCTGGGCCAGGGCCTGCTGCGCCGCGGCCACGGCGAACAGGCTGAACCGGTCCATTTTCTTGTGGTCCTTCGGCTCCACGGCGAGGGCGGCATCGAAGCCCCAGGGGCGCTCGGGCGCCAGGCCCGGCACCACGCCCGCCACCCTGGCGGCAATGCCTTCCGTGACGTCATCGGGCAGCACGACCAGGCCCGAACTGCCTTCCAGCAGCCGGCGCCAGACGGCTTCCACGCCACAGCCCAGCGGCGACACGATCCCCATGCCGGTCACGACGATTCTTCTGGTACCCATTCACGCTCCTGTTCGACCAATCAAGAAATGCGGTCACTGATTGACAAAATACGCCACCCCACGGCGGCTTCAGCTATCCACGCCCATGAAGACAGGCTTCAGTATAGGAAGATGGCCAGCGAATGGTTGGCACATCGCGCCAACGAATATGCAAAATGCGCCATAATGGCCGGCACCATGAAACCATCCAGGCAAGGCGCGCTTACCCTTTCGGCCCACTTCCTGCACGGGATGCTGCAGCGCGTGCGTGCGGGGCACGGCGACGAAGCGGTGGCCCGGGTACTCGCAAGCGCCGCCATTCCGCAGTCCCTGCTCCACCAGCCCGACGCACGGCTGACACGCGAGCAATATGCCGCGCTGTACCGGGCGGTCGCGGCAACGCTCGACGATGAGATGCTGGGGCTGTGGTCGCGGCCGATCCGCACCGGCACGCTGAAATACCTGATGCTCAGCTTGCTGGATGCGCCGACGGTGCTGGTCGCACTGAATCGTTTTGTCCGCTTCTGGAACCTGCTGCTCGACGATTACCGGCTGCACCTCTCCACCCGGAACAGCGTGGTGCGGCTGGCCCTCGTGGAAAGGGTGCCCGGCACGCCGGTCGCGCCGCTCGGGCATGAGTTGATGATGAAACTTGCCCACGGCATCGTCTCGTGGCTGCTCGGCAGGGAAGCCAGCCTGCAGCGGGTCGACTTCAGCTTCGCCAGGCCGCGGCACGTGGACGATTATGCTTTCCTGTATCCCGGCGAAGTGTGCTTCGATGCGGGCACCACGAGCATCCATCTTGCTTACCAGGATTGCGCGGCGCCCTTCAAGCGCGAGAAGCACGAGCTGTGGGCATTCCTGAAGCGCGCGCCGGAAGACTGGACCTTCACCACGCTGCATCGCGGCTCCATCGCCGCCAGGACGCGCGAGCAGCTCGAGCAGAACCTCGCACAGCCGATGACGATACAGGCACTCGCCCAGGCATTGCATCTTTCCGTGCGCACCCTCAACCGCCGCCTGGCGGAAGAAGGAACGCATTTCCAGGCGGTGAAGGACGGGCTGCGGCGGGACATCGCCGTCCACCGGCTGGCCAGTTCGAACACGGGCGTGGCCGCGCTGGCGTTCGAACTGGGCTTTTCGGACGCCACCGGGTTTTGCCGCGCGTTCAGGCAGTGGACCGGCAGCAGCCCGTCCGACTACCGCAAGGGCACCCGCCAGGGTGAATGACGGCGAAGGCGCTACCTCGATGGTTCGGCCGCTGCCGCATGGCGCTCGATGAAGCCTGCCACCGCACTGCCCACGCCGGGAGCAAGCGGCAGGTCCGGATCGGCATAGGCGGCATGATTGGCACGCAGGTCTTCCGATGCCACACGCTTGAGGACATGGTTGACGTCGGGCAGCAGCACCAGTTCGGCGTGCGGGGACGCCTGCTTCAGCAGGCGCGCATCCGCTTCGCCGACCTGGATGTCCCGCGTGCCCTGGACGACAAGGACCGGCTGCCGGTAGCCCGCCAGCAGGCGGCGTGGATCGTACGAAAAGGCGCTGATCAGGAATCCCTGGATTTGCGGCCCGAACAGATTCAGCAGCGCTGGGTGCAGGGCGGCGGTTTCCACGTTTCTCCCCTGCTCCAGCGCGTCGATTGCCGGCATGGCCTGTGCAAGCAGCGGGGCGTTCGCCGGATTCGCCTTCAGCTGTTCGCGCAGCACTTCACCAAGGGGGCGCCCGGCGGCCGACACGAGGACGAGGCCGCAGACGCCGGCTTGGCTCTTCGCCGCCGCCATGGCGACCAGGCCCCCTTCACTGTGGCCGATGAGCCAGACGCAGGCGGCTCCCGTGCGCTGGCGCAGCGCCGCGATCCAGGCTCCCGTGTCGCTCGCGTAGTCGGCAATCGTCACCGCGTTGGCGTCCGGCGTTGCAGCGGCGCTCGCGAACATCCCGCGCTTGTCGATGCGCACGGTCGTTATGCCGCGCCCCGCCAGGTCCTGCGCAAGCAGCCGATAGGTCGATGCCCGGATGCCCAGCGGGTTGTTGCCATCGCGATCCGTCGGCCCGGAGCCGGGGATGATGAGCGCGACGGGACCGATGGGTGTACCAGCAGGTGGACCGACAGGTTGACCAATCAGCGGGCCTGGCGACAGCATCTCGCCTTTCAAGGGGCCGCCGGGGCCCGGTGCCTCGACAGGCGTCCGGATCGGCTGGGCGTGTGCCACGATTGCCGTCAGCAGCGGGGCAATCCATAACAGGCGGTCAAGTTTCCTCATCGTCGTCACGTGCCCTTCAGGTTTTCGCGCAATGAAAAGTGCGCGGCAGGGCCACGCTGTTTGCCGGCATGGCGGCAAACAGCGTGGCGTCTCCATGGTGACGAATTTCCCTGGTGACGAATATCGTCGTCATCGACTGTTTCCCGGCAGCGGCCTGGGAAAAAACCTCATCCGCCTGGCCAGATGGCGACCATGGCCGTGACAAATGCGCACACCAGCATGCCCGCCACCGCCCGGACGATCAGCCGCTCGCGGCGGGCGCAGCGTCCACATACCCGCCCCTGGACGCCGATCTCGCCACCACCAATCTTCACTTCCTCGACATGACGCCCGGTCAGCCCGGTGCCGCACAACGCACAGAGACTGTGGAAATTGCGGCGCTTGCGCCGCCGCGTCAACGCGGCGTCCATTGCCAGCACGGCAATCACCAGCACGGCGCCGAGTGCCAGGAACATGGTTTTATCGGTCAGCATGCCGGCGTTACGGATGCCAGGCCGATTCCCACGCTGGCTTTCATGCGCACGGGCCTAGCCACCAGCGCGTTTCGGGTCGTGGCCCTGGGCCCGCAGGAATTCCATGGCCCGCTCGCAGTGATCGCCCTGCACCTCGATCACGCCATCCTTCACGGTGCCGCCCGAACCGCAGGCCGTGCGCAATTGCTTCGCCAGCGACGCCAGCGCGATCGCATCGAGTGCCAGCCCTTTCACGAGCGTCACGGTTTTACCGCCCCGGCCTTTCGCCTGGCGCGACACGCGCACCACGCCATCGCCCAGGATCACGGCCTTGGCATTGCAGGCACATTCGGACTGGGGACGGCGACATTCAGGGCACACGCGCCCGCCATCGGTGGAATAGACAAGACCACCATTTGCACGACTTTTCATGTTTTAATAATAAGATTATTTCAGGGGTGACTGCAAGGATAAATCATTGTATGACGCCCCGCATGCAGTCCCGTATGCAGCTTGATCGCTGCAGCGCCGCCGGCTGCAGTCCAGCCCCGGATGCCGGCATTTCGTCGCAATTTCCTGGCAGCGCCAGCGCCGCGGTCCTAGAATCGCTTCACCATACAATCACGATAAAAGGTTCCGCCATGCGTTCTGTCCCGACCCTGCTCTGCACCCTGCTTTGCTCGGCCTTCGTTGCCGCCTCGGCCCATGGCGCCGAGGATGCGCGCCAGCTCGGCGCCTTCCGCGCGATCGCCATCCACGGCCCGATCAACATCGAGGTCCACGCCGGCAAGGCGCAGTCGGTGAAGGTGATCGGCCGGCCCGAATTCATCGGCAAGGTGGTGACCAGCGTGAAGTCCGACGAACTGCGGATCGACTACGCGGAAAAGAACAACGTGTCGCTCAAGGACGGCGACCGGATCGTGATCACCGTGCCCTCGCTGGTCAAGTGCGTCGTCGAGGGTGCCGGCCAGGTGGTCATCGACAACGTGAAGGAAGAGCGGCTCGACCTGCAGTTCGAGGGTGCCGGGCGGCTGGAAGCGAAAGGCAGCACGAAGTGGCTGCGGCTGAAGGCGCGCGGCGTGGGCGAGGTGGTCACGCAGCACCTGAAGACCGAGCGTGCCGACGTCAACTTCGAGGGCATCGGCGACGTGAAGGTGCACGCAAGCCAGACGCTGAACGCCGTCGTGCGCGGCATGGGCAGCCTGACCTACTTCGGCAAGCCGAAGTCGCTGAACAAGTCGGTGTCCGGCATCGGCAACGTCACGGCGGGCGACTGAGGGGCCGGACCACTGACAGGCTGGCGTGCCGCAGCACGCCATTGCCCTCGAAGCCGAGCGCCTCGTACAGGGCAATGGCCCGCGCATTCCGGGCGCCCACGTGCAGCATCGGTGTCACGCCCTGCGCCTGCATGCCATGCATGACGTGGCGCACCAGCAGCCGCGCATGGCCCTGCCCCGCATGGTCCGGGTGCGTGCAGACGGCGCTGACTTCGCGCAGCGTGCCGAAATCCATGCGCTCGCCGGCCAGCGCCACCAGCCGGCCATCGGCGTGGATGCCGGCATAACGGCCCATCGTTCCGGTGCGGGCGCGGAAGTAGCCGGGGAACGCCACGGCCGTCAGCGCCTGCATGGCCGGATCGAGCGCATCGAGCACGGTTATTTCGCCGCCCGGCGGCGGCGCCACCGGCCCGCCCCGGTACACCATCTGCAGGACCGCGGACAGCTCCGTCAGGTGCCAGCCTTCGGGCACCGCGGGTATCGCGCCGACGAAGTACATGTCGGCGGGCAGCCGCTCCAGGTCGGCCGCGGGCACCGGCATGCCCTCCTCCGGCACCGCGCAGAACGGCGCCACGTCGGCTTCGTAATGCAGCATGTCGCCCAGTTCGCGCGCCAGGTGGCGCTGGCCGCTCGTCAGCGCGGCCCAGACCGGGTTGGCCAGCCTTCCCATCGTCTTCCTCCTTGTCGAAGGGGGTATACTGCCCGCTTTTTCGCGAAGATTCCACGATGAGCGCCCTGCCAGCCTGCCCGCAATGCGGTTCCGAATTCACCTACCAGGACGGCGCCAACCTCGTCTGCCCCGAGTGCGCGCATGAATGGTCGCCCTCTGCCGCCGCGGCTGCCGCTACCGCCAATGCTGCGCGCGTCTACCGCGACGCGTCGGGCAACGTGCTGCAGGACGGCGATACGGTCACCGTTATCAAGGACCTGAAGCCGAAGGGCTCCGGTGGCGTGATCAAGCAGGGCACGAAGGTGAAGAACATCCGCCTGGTGGACAGCGATCACGACATCGACTGCAAGATCGACGGCTTCGGCGCGATGAGCCTGAAGTCGGAATTCGTGCGCAAGGTGTAAGCGGTCGCCGCAAACGATTTCAATTGCTTTAAAAATAATCCAATCCTACAATCGCCGGGGTTCATCCACTCAAGGCACTGTATGGCATTTACCGCATCGACCCCGTTCAAACCTTTCGCAACGCTGGCCGCCGTGCTGCTGGCATGGCATTGCGGCCCGGCCTTTGCCGCCGCCTGCGGCAAGGCGCCGGCCGGCGAACTGACCGCGCAGCGGGTCGCCGCCGCGGCGCCGACCCGCACGGGGCCGCAGCTGTACGAAGGCCCTGTGTGGATCAGGGATGCGCTGTACTTTTCCGATTTCGGCCACGCGGGCGGCTTCCCCTCCCGCATCCGCAAGCTGGCCGCCGACGGCACCGTCAGCACCTTCCTCGAAGATAGCGGCAGCAACGGGCTGGCGGTCGATGCGCAGGGCAACCTGGTCGCCGCCACGCACAAGTACAAGGCGCTGTCGCGCTACGCGATGCCGGGCAAGGCCCGCAGCGCCATCGCCGAAAGGTACGAGGGCAATGTGTTCAACTCCCCGAACGACATCGCCATCGCCGCCGACGGCACGCTCTACTTCACCGACCCGGATTACCAGAAGGCGGCGGCGCCCGGCGGCCAGGGCGTGACCGGCATCTACCGCGTGGGCGCCGACGGCAAGGTGACGCTGGTGGACGGCACGCGGCGCAACCCCAACGGCATCGCGCTGTCGCTCGCGGGCGACCTGCTGTACGTGAACGCCGGCGACGGCGAAGTGCGCGCTTATCCGATCGTCGACGGCGTGCCCGGCGCGGGCCGCGCGTTCATCAAGGGCATCGATGGCGGCGACGGCATGACGCTCGACTGCCATGGCAACCTGTACGTGACCGAGCATGGCGCGCGCCGCGTGCGCGTGTTCTCGCCGCAGGGCAAGGAACTGGCGACGATCCGCGTGGATGCCAACGTCACCAACGCAGCCTTCGGCGGCGCCGATGGCCGCACCCTCTTCATCACGGGCGACCGCGCGCTCTGGCGCATCGCGCTCGACGTCACCGGCCAGCCTTACTGAAGGCCCGCCGCGGCCGCGGCGGGCAGTTGTATGTAGTGAATCCAACCTTCCAAGGAGATCTGCATGCGTAAGACAAGCTTCCTGTTCGCACTGCTGGTAATGCACGGCGCCGCCATGGCCCAGGCGGGCTTTGGCGAAAGCCACGTCCAGCACAGCCTGGCCGCCGACATCAATTCCGCCGGCCTCGTGGCCGGCGAGATCCGCAACGAGAATGGCCAGCGCCGCGCCGTCGTGTACCGCGATGGCCGGGTCACCCATCTCGGCACGCTTGGCGGTACCGACAGCTATACGAGCGCCATCAATACTGCCGGCACGGTCACGGGCGGTGCGCTCGATGGCAGCAACCGCTGGCGCGCGTTCCGCTGGCAGGCCGGGGCAGGCATGCGGGACCTGGGCACGCTGGGCGGAGGCAGCAGCCTGGGGATCGCGATCAACCAGGCGGGTACGATCGCCGGCTACGCCGACGTCGAGGATGGCAACTTCCACGCGTTCGTGCACGACGGCGAGAAGATGACGGACCTCGGCACCCTCGGCGGCCGGAGCAGCTACGCAACGGGCATCAACAACCGCGGCATGGTGGTGGGCGCGGCGCAGCTGGAGAATGGCTACCGGCGCGCCTTCGTGTGGACCGCATCAAACGGCATGCGCGACCTCGGCACGCTGGGCGGCCGGGTGAGCGCCGCCACGGCGATCAATGACAGCGGCATGGTGGCGGGTGCCTCCGAAACGGCCGATCACAAGTGGCACGCGTTCCTGCATGACGGCACGAAGATGATCGACCTCGGCGCGATGATCGCCAAGGGCCAGAGCTATGCCACCGGCATCAACGCGGCCGGCGACGTGGTGGGCACGATCCGCTTCCGCGACAATGCGCCGCTGACCTTCGTGTACAAGGATGGCCGGATGCGCATCCACCCGAACCGCAACGCCCTGTACGAGACCGGCAAGATCACCGACGACGGCAAGGTGGTCGGCGCCCACTACACGGGCCACCGCTACCAGGCGTTGTCGGTGCCGTCGACGGTCGACCTCGCGTACAAGGCAAAACCGTCGGATTACATGCTCGTCACGCTGCTGGTACTGATGCTGGGCTGGTGCCTGCGCAAGGGTTACGTGCACTGGCGTCATGGCGTGCTGGGCAAACCGGCGATCTATTGAGGGAGCAGATGCGCGGATGTTTCCTCTGCGTCCCTGGGCGCCAGGCGGGAGCGCACTTCCATCAGCGCGAAGCCGAGCAGGTTCAAGCCGTTCCATGCGGCGGGTTGCCGCGCGCGGGCATCGTCGGCAGCCAGGCCGATACCCCAGATCCGGTCGACCGGGCTGGCTTCGACGAGGACCTGGTCCCCGGTCTGAACGAGAAATGCCTGCAAGGCCGGGTTCTGGGAGAACTTTGCCTGATTGGCCCGCACGACGATCTCCCACCGGTGGGAACGCCAGACTTCCTCGTTGAAATTGCCGATCTCGCGGCCCAGCGCCTTGACGGCATCCGGCGCCGATGCCTCGAGAATGCGGCCCAGAACGGCGTCATCGTTGAACAGCCGGGCCTTCTCGGCCATCATGTATTGTTCAGCCGAGGCGTAGCGGATGCCGTCGAGGGTGAACGCGGCCTCGAACCACTGGCTGAAACAACTCTTCGTCACCGACCCGTCCTTCGCCGCCCTGTGGCCCCAGAACAGGACCATGTCGACCGGCGCGCCGGACTGGACATGCTCGACGAGTTCCGCCACCGAACGGAGTTGTGCGACGCCTGCCATTGATTTCCCTTCCACGGTTGTTCGATTCATGCGCAGGCGCGTGCGGCCAGCGCCGGCACCACCTCGTGCAGGGTGGCCACCTCGAACGTGGGCACCGCCTGCGTAGCGTTGGCGAGCCGGTTCGGGTTGAACCAGCAGCTGTCGATGCCATAGCGGTTCGCGCCGAGGATGTCGGCGTCGAGCCGGTCGCCCACGATGATCGCCTCGTGCCGCGCAAAAGCCCGCGCCAGCTTGCCCGCATGTTCGAAAAAGCGCACGTCCGGCTTGGCGAAACCGCACGCTTCGGATGTGCAGACGAAGGAGATGTGGTGCGCCAGCCCGGAGCTGGCGATGCGCAGCTGCTGGATCTGTTCGGCGCCATTGGTGACGATACCCACCTCGCCCACGCCGGCCAGCGCTTCGCACAATTGCACGGCGCCGTCGACCAGCACCACGGTGTCGGCCAGCGATTCCACGAACAGGCGGCTGGCCGCCTCGGGATCGAGGTCCAGGCCACCGGCCCCGAACGTCTGGCGGAAACGTTCCACCTTGAGGAAATCCTTGGACACGGTACCGGCCTCGAACCGGCCCCACAGCGCCGTGTTGAACACCTGGTACTGCGCGAACAGCCCATCCAGCGGGCCGGTGAAACCGAGGGCACCGAGGGTGCGCGCGAAGGAGAGGTGTTCGGATGCCTTGAAGTCGAGCAGCGTATCGTCGAGGTCGAACAGGAACAGCGTGTGCTTCATGATCGTGCAAACAGTCAGGACAATCGGGCATCGTAGCACGGATGAGCTTTGGCAGACAGGTGACCGCCTGTTGCGCGCCAGCGTCGCTGTCGCCCGCCGGTCACTGAAACGGTTGCGAAAGCCTGGCATCGGACTATCTTGAACAGACGTCGTCAAACTTGTTCAAAGGAGCAGCCGCCATGGAAATCCTGGCTGGACGTGCATTGGGTAGCAAGCTGGGTACCAGCTTATGTACCAGCTTGGGTGCCAGATCAATGCTGCATGGTCTCCTGCTTGCCCTCCCGCTCCTGCTGTCGGGCTGCGCGTCGATGAATGGCGAGGATGCGCAGCCGCCAGCCGTGGAACAGCCGCTGGCTGGCGAACCGGGGCAGCCAAAACGCATCATGGTGTTCCTCGATGGCACGCGCAACGATGCCGGCTCCGGTACCAACGTGCGCAAGCTGTTCGACGCCGTCGTTGCCGCGAAGGATCCGCAGACCACCAGTCTCTACATCGAAGGCGTGGGCAGTGCGGAAACGCCGCTGCTGGGGTCGGGCCTGGGCTTCGGCATGGAACCCAGAATCCTGCGCGGCTATGATTTCATCGCCCAGGCCTACCGACCGGGCGACGAGGTGTTCCTCTTTGGCTTCAGCCGCGGCGCGCATTCGGCGCGCGCGCTGGCCGGGCTGCTTGCCTACGCCGGAGTGCCGCCCGCTGCCATGGACGATCGCGCCGCACGCCTGAAGCGGCACAACCGCATCATCGAAATCGTCAAGGGCAAGAACGACAGGGACTTCGAATCGGCATGGCGGGCCTGGCGGCCCGGCGCCGAACCCGTCGTGGCGAAGGAGGTCGGCACCCGCCTGGCGATCGTCACGATACCGGTCGAAATCGCATTCCTCGGGGTGTGGGATACGGTGCCCGGTTCCGCGTTCAAGACCTTTGGCAATTGCCGGGAACTGGCGGACCGTCGCGATGGCGACCGCTACAAGTCCGATTCCTATCCGCCGATCCGCCGCATCTTCCATGCCGTGTCGCTCGATGAAAAGCGCAGCAAGTTCCGCCCGCTGCTGCTGTGCCCTGCGCTCGCCCCTGCCCATACGGAGCTCGGTGAAGTCTGGTTTCCAGGCGCGCATGCCGACATCGGCGGCGGCTACGAGGATGCGCAAGGGTTGTCGAACATATCGCTGCAATGGATGGTGGCAAAGCTGGGCGCGCACTATGCGCCGCGGCTGACGACGCTGTCGGAACCCTCATTCGCCGCCGACCCGCTCGGCATCGCGCACTGGTCCATCGGCGACCGGCCCGCGAACCTGCTCAGCGATTGCGAGGACCGCCGCCCACCGCCCGGCGCGGTCAGCGATCCGGCCGTGGCGGCGCGCATCGCGGCCGGCACTGCGCGGGTGCGCATGCACGGCGTCATTGAATCGAAGCCTTATCCGTTGTCGTGTTCAGGCAAATGACCCGCCTGGGCCATCCCTGCATCCGGAATGAACAAAGCCTCCCGGGTCGACCCTGGGAGGCTTTGCTGGTTCGGCGGCATTGCAGGCTGTTCACGCAGCGTAGCCAGCACCTTCCGGGTCGTCAGTGAATGGGAAACGTCAGCTCGGTCGGCAATGGCTGCGCAGCAATCGAAACCTTGCTTTCCGGGTCGGTTTCAGCGATCCACTCGATCCAGCCGAGTACTTCGCGAATACTGGCCAGGCCGCTGTGGATGGCTGTCCTGGCGGTGCGCAGTTCGGCCTGTTCGCCGTCGCCATCGGTCGCTTCGGCCCGGATGTCGCCGGTGCCTTCACGAATACGGCTTTCCAGGTCGGCAAGGTCGGCGGTCATTTCTTCCTGCAAGGCCTGCAGGACGGTGACCACCATTTCGGTGTCGGACAAATCCGCTTCATTCATGGGTATTCTCCAGTCAATTGTTCGTTCAGAGGGAACCCAGGCGCACACGCAATCAAGCAACGGTGTAAGGCGGCGTTCGAACGGTCCACCGGAAGGCGAGACGGGAAAACAGGACCGGCGAAAACAACGGTCACTTGACATGGTGCGTGGGCAAAGCATACCGCGCCCGGCCCCGTTCACCTAATCATTTCCGCTTTGTATCGTGCTCGCAGAGCGAAAAAAAGGAAGCCGAAGCTTCCTTTTTCGTGGTCACCGGACCCGATCAGTTCTGCGTCAGGAAGGTCTTGAGCTTGTCCGACCGCGAAGGCTGGCGCAGCTTGCTCATCGCCTTGGCTTCGATCTGGCGGATACGCTCGCGGGTCACGTCGAACTGCTTGCCCACTTCTTCCAGCGTGTGGTCGTTCGACATCTCCACGCCGTAGCGCATGCGCAGCACCTTGGCTTCGCGCGGGGTCAGCGAATCGAGCACTTCCTTGATCACGTTGCGCATCGAGGCGTGCAGCGCGGCATCCAGCGGTGCCAGCGTGGTGTTGTCCTCGATGAAATCGCCCAGCTGCGAATCGCCGTCCTCGCCCATCGGCGTTTCCATCGAAATCGGCTCCTTGGCGATCTTCATGATCTCGCGCACCTTCGATTCCGGCATCTCCATCTTCGCGGCCAGCGTCGCCATGTCCGGCTCGTTGCCGGTTTCCTGCATGATCTGGCGGCTGATACGGTTCATCTTGTTGATCGTTTCGATCATGTGCACCGGCACGCGGATGGTGCGGGCCATGTCGGCGATCGAACGCGTGATCGCCTGGCGGATCCACCACGTGGCATACGTGGAGAACTTGTAGCCGCGGCGGTACTCGAACTTGTCGACTGCCTTCAGCAGGCCGATATTGCCCTCCTGGATCAGGTCGAGGAACTGCAGGCCGCGGTTGATGTATTTCTTAGCGATCGAGATCACCAGGCGCAGGTTGGCTACCGTCATTTCGCGCTTGGCGTGGCGGGCACGCTTTTCGCCGGCGGCCATCTGCTTGTTGATCTTGCGCAGGTCGGCCAGCGGCAGCGCCACGCGTTCCTGCAGGTCGATCATCTTGTTCTGCAGTTCCTTGATCGCCGGCACGTTACGGCCCAGCACCGCGCTGTACGGATGGCGCGCGTCCACTTCGCCATCGACCCAGTCCAGGTTCGTCTCGTTGCCCGGGAAGACCTTGATGAAGTGGGCGCGCGGCATGCCGCAGCGGTTCACGCACAGTTCCAGCACGGCGCGCTCGATGCTGCGCACCTGTTCCATCTGGCCGCGCAGCGTGTCGCACAGCTTTTCCACGACCTTCGCCGTGAAGCGGATGCCCAGCAGCTCGGCCGAAATGGTGGCCTGTGCTTTCTGGTAGACGGCCGAGCCGTACGTGGCCTTGCGCATCTTGTCGAACTGCGACGAGATGACGGCGAAGCGCTCCAGTGCGTCGACCCGCAGCTGCACCAGCTGCTCGGTGGAGAAGCCGGCCGCGCCGCCATTGGCGTCGCCGTCGCTCTCTTCTTCCAGTTCTTCTTCCTCTTCCTCGTCCTCGTCGCTGGACGCGGCAGGGGCCGGGGCACGCACCGGTGCCGGCGCCGAATTCTCGTCCGGATCGACGAAGCCGTCGACCACGTCATCGACCTTCAGCTCGTCGTTCTCGATCTTCGCGGCCAGTTCGACGATCTCGTTGATCGTCGTCGGGCAGGCGGAGATGGCCTGGATCATGTCGCGCAGGCCTTCCTCGATGCGCTTGGCGATCTCGATCTCGCCTTCGCGCGTCAGCAGCGCCACGGCGCCCATCTCGCGCATGTACATGCGCACCGGGTCGGTGGTGCGGCCGAAGTCGGAGTCCACCGTGGACAGCGCGGTCGCGGCGGCAGCTTCCACTTCATCGTCGGAGGTGGCGGACGGCACGTTATCGGACAGCAGCAGCGCCTCGGCATCCGGCGCGCGTTCGTACACGGCGATGCCCATGTCGTTGAACGTGGCGATGATGCCTTCGATCGCTTCCGGATCGACGATGTTTTCAGGCAGCTGGTCGTTGATCTCGGCATAAGTAAGGAAACCGCGGTCCTTGCCCATGTTGATCAGGTTCTTGAACTGCTGGCGGCGCTTTTCCAGGTCGTCGGTGGACATGCCGGCTTCGCCGCCGAACGGGTCCAGGCCCTTGGCCTTGCGCTCGCGCGCCTTCGACGCGGCCTTCAGCTCGGCGCGTTCGACGGCGTTCAGTGCCGCCACTTCATCGTTCTCGGGGGTGAACTCGCTCGGCTTGCGGCCGCGGCGGCCCGGCACTTTCACGGAAGGCAGCAGGTAGCCGGACGTGTCGATCGATGCCAGCGTGGCGGCATCGGTGACCTGGCTGACGGCAGCCGGGGCGGACGGCGACGGTGCCGGCGCTTCCAGCTTGGCCTTGCGCACGCGCACCACCGGCGCCTTCGGCGCTTCGTCGGCGCCCGGCACGGCCTTGCGCAGCGTTTTCTTCGGCTCGGCACCAGCCGGCTCGTCGGCAGCAACGGCCTCGACCACGGATGCTTCGGCCTGCACCGGTTCGTCCGCCGCCAGCGCCGCGAGGCGGGACGTCTTTTTCTTCACGACGGTCACTTTACCGGCGGCCTCTTGCGCATTGTCGATCACATAGGATAAGGTGGTCTTCGGCACCGTCAGCGGCGCAGCTTCGGCGCGCGGCTTCTTGGTGGACAGCGTTAGGGTCTTCGGCGTTTTCGTCGTCATCAAATATCTCTTCAGTGCCTGGCGGGGCACGACGCAGGTGGAAAATTGAACAATCCAGCCCGGCCTTCGCAAAGGCCGTGCCGGTACGTATATGGGGATCATCCGGAATGAAAAAAGCCCGCGCCACACGAACCTTTCGGGTTCGATTCGCGGACCCCAATCATGGCAATTCCGTGGATTACTCAGTGCAAAATCAGTGTCAAAGCTCAGTGCGAACAGAAGAGAGGGCTCGGCCTCCGCGCCGCTGCGGCAACTGCACCGCGGGCGCCGGCATGCGGAAAACCCTGTTCAGGGGACCGCGGACAACTCCTTACAGACTGAATCCGCACCGCGCTGCTTTTGGTGCGTCGGCCATTATACACGCTTTGACATCGCCTGGCACGCGATGGGCCACCGGAGGATCTTCGGCAGGCCCCGGATCGCCTGTGGTCGCCCCGGCATGATGAAGAAAAATGCAACGCGCGCGCGTGTCGCGCATGGTATGCTGGCGCCTCCTGATCAATCCATGAAGTCGATGAATACCAGCCTTACCCCCGAGACGTCCGCTGCCGAAACCGCCTCCGCCGATGTTGAGTCCACCAACGTTGAGTCCACCAATGTTGTCGACACCAATGCTGCCGCCGCCGAAACTGATCCCGCCGAAGGTGCTCGCGCCGATGCCGTTCCCGCGGGAGCCCCTGCGGCACCTGCCATCACGGCACCGAGCGCCCGTGCCCTGCTGAAGCAGCTGGGCCAGCAGTTCGCGCCATTCCGCGATTTCCTGCCGCTGGCAATCGGCATCGACAAGCAGATCCTCGCACAGTTGCCGGGCATCGACCGCAAGATGATGCGTGCCGCGCTGGGTATCCACACGGGTTCGCAGCGCTACCTGCGCGCAATGGAAAAAGCCACCGTCCGCTACAACCTCGATGGCTCGACCGGCGCCGAAGTCACGGACGTGCACCGCAAGCACGCGAAGGACACGCTGGCCGAACGCTTCCGCAAGGAAGCGGAGCGCAAGAAGGCCGAACGCGAAGCGCAGGCGGCCGACGAAGCGGCACGCCGCCGCCAGGAAAAGCTCGAACAGCTGAGCGCGAAGTTCTCCCGCAAGGGCTGATGGTCTTCCATACCGAAGCACTGCCGCGCGAACCCGAACTGCCGCCCTACCAGGGCATCGCGCTGGCCGACATCCGTCTCGTGCGCACCGCCGAGGAAGCGCAGGCCGCCCAGGCCGCGCTGCTGGCGCACGATGCGATCGGCTTCGACACCGAATCCAAACCCACCTTCGTCAAGGGCCAGAGCTCGGACGGACCGCACCTGGTGCAGTTCGCCGACGAACGCACGGCCTGGCTGTTCCCGATCGGCCCCGACGTGGCGCCCCTGCTGCCGGCGCTGAAGGCCATCCTCGAATCGACCCACACGCTGAAGGTGGGCTTTGGCCTGGCGGACGACGTGAAGCGCTTGCGTGCCAAGCTGGCGATCGAAGCGGCATCCGTGGCCGACCTGTCGAAGGCGCTGCGCGTGCCCGGCCAGAAGCACGACCTGGGCGCAAAGAGTGCAGTGGCCCAGTACTTCGGCCGCAAGCTGCAAAAATCGAAGAAGATCTCCACCACCAACTGGGCCGCGCCGCGGCTGACGGACAAGCAGTTGCTGTACGCGGCCGACGATGCGCAGGTAGCGCTGCGCCTCTACCGCCACTGGCTCGCGCTCGGCAACAGGCTGTCCGCGACCAAGGCACCGCGCCCGCGGCGGCCGGCGGCCACGCCGG
Organism: Pseudoduganella lutea; assembly: GCF_004209755.1. NCBI lineage: Bacteria > Pseudomonadati > Pseudomonadota > Betaproteobacteria > Burkholderiales > Oxalobacteraceae > Pseudoduganella > Pseudoduganella lutea. Next base: position 1,005,152 of record NZ_CP035913.1, read on the forward strand.
AATCCTGAAGCGGGCGCCCCGCGCCTGTCACATCTCCGTCACCCAGGCCGTGTAGTCGAACCCATTGCCGATCAGCTTTGCTACCGCTTCGCGGTTTTCGCCGCTTTCCGAGAACGCTGCCAGTACTTCTGCGCGGTCCGCCCCCTGTGCCAGCACGCCCGTCCAGTAAGCATAGCCGCCCTGCTCCGGCGCACGATGGAGGATGTTTGCGTAAAGCCTGTCGACGAACACGGCGTTGTCCGGCCGCGCGCCGCCGTACAGCGATGCGAATTCTTCGCTCGCGATGAAGTGCGCCGCCACGTCCCGCAGGCCCAGCCCCTTGTCCATCGCGTCGATCCAGTAGCCGAGCCCGATCGTATCCGGCTTGCGGTCGAACGCGGCCTGGTACAGCCGGTAGGCCTGCCCGCCCGCGCCGTCGCTATCGAGCGCGACCATCGTGTCGGCGAAGTCGATGCGTTCGGCGTTCACCACCGTGTCCGTGCCGCCGGGGCCGGACACGGTGTAGCCTTGGGCCGTGCGCGTGATCGCGTGATCCGCACGCGCGCCCGCATACAGGACGATGTCGAAACCGGCGCCGCCATCGAGCTTGTCGTGGCCCGCTTCGCCCTCGAGCTTGTCATTGCCGTCTCCCCCTGCCAGCGTATCGTTTGCCGCCGTGCCGGCGACGTAGCGCCCCGGCGTGCCGAGGCCGAAGTTCCCGCCCAGTCCGTCGCCGCCGTACAGCCACTTCAGCGCCGCCAGGTCGTATTCGCTGAACACGCTGTAGGCACCGGCATGGGATGTGTAGGACATCAGTGTATGGTCGGTGGAATCCAGATGGTCCGGCAACAGGATGTCGCCGTCGAACGGGTGCTTCAGGCCCAGGATATGGCCCAGCTCGTGCAGTACCAGCTCATAGGCAAAGCCGCCCGGAAGCGGCACCGCGTTATATTCCTCATAACGCGCGTTATCCATGTAGACGACACCGTCGGCCATGTATCCCGTCAAGGTCTCGCCTTCATGCCGGTACCAGCTCTGCCACCAGGCATAGCCGGCGAAATCCTCGCCGATGTCGGCGTTCGCAAAATGGATATCGGCGACCGCGGCACTGCCCGTTTCCAGGAATTCGATCCCGGTGACCGAAGCTACGTACTCGACAGCGAGGCGGATACCGTCTTGCTGGATGTCCGATACTTCCGAAAGCTCTCCCGGCACGTACTCATTCTCGGACGGAGGCGTATACCCGGCAAGCGAGAACGAATAATAGATCGTGTTCGGGGGATTGACGGTCTGGTAATTCCACCGCACGGCATATGGCTCCAGCAGTGCATCGATGTGCGCCTGGCCGGAAAGAGTGGTGGGATTCGAAATGTCGCTGACGGTTGGCATTGATTGAAAATATTCTGCTGAAACGTTCGATTATTTTTTATAAATTATTTCCTGTCAATTATTATTAATAACTTGGAGAATGTATGTTGCAATGCCGACGAACGTGCTCCTCTGTTCTTCGGCAGTGCGCAAGGGTATGCTCGGGCCGTCGACATCCGTCCGGGACCGGTATGACCCTTTCGAGATTCCTGCTGCGCATCGCGCTGCTCGCGCCGTCCATCGCATTCTCCGCGCCGACGGCGGCACCTTCGGACACGCTGGCGCGGCGCCTGGCCCCGTGCCTGGCCTGCCACCAGCCGCAAGGCCGCAATGACGCGTTCTTTCCCCACATCGCCGGCAAGCCGGAAGACTACCTGTACAACCAGTTGCTGAACTTTCGCGACGGGCGGCGCCAGTTTCCCATGATGACGTACATGGTCGGCAACCTGCCCGAGCCCTACCTGCGCGAGATCGCGCAGTTCTTCGCCAGCCAGCATCCACCTCATGTGCCGGCGCCGGTGCCGGCAGCCACCGCGCAGGTGCTGGCGCGGGGCCGCATGCTCGTGCTGCAGGGTGACGCGGCGCGCAGGATCCCCGCCTGCGTGGCTTGCCACGGGCAGCGCCTGACCGGCGTTGCACCCGCGATTCCCGGCCTCGTCGGGCTGCCGCGCGACTACATCAACGCGCAGTTCGGGGCATGGAAGAACAGGGCACGGCGCGCCCAGGCGCCCGACTGCATGGCCGACGTGGCGGCCCGCCTGACCGAGGCGGACGTGGCGGCGGTGTCGACCTGGCTGGCGAGCCAGCCCGTGGACGATGCCGCAAGGCCGGCCACGGCGCCGGCAGCGCCATTGCCGATGCGTTGCGGCGGCGTGCCGGACCATGGAGGCGCGCCATGAGCCGCCGACTGCGCTGGATCGCGGGCGCGACAGCCATGGTGCTGGTGGTGGGCGTGGGCCTGCTGTGGCCGCGCCACGATGACGGCCCCCCGGCCAGCGCCGCCTTTGCCGCGCTGCCCATCGGCGAGAAGGTTGCGCGCGGCGCCTACCTGGCCCGCGCGGCCGACTGCATGGCCTGCCACACGGTGCGCGGCGGCGAGCAGTACGCGGGCGGGCGCGTGCTGCAAACGCCGTTCGGCGCGATTGTTTCGCCGAACATCACACAGGATGTGACCACCGGCATCGGCGGCTGGACGGCCGACGATTTCTGGAACGCGCTGCACAACGGCCGCGCGCGCGATGGCCGGCTGCTGTACCCGGCCTTCCCGTACACGAACTACACGGCGATCACGCGCGACGATGCCGATGCGCTGTACGCCTACTTCCGCACCATCCCCGCCGTGCGCCGCGCCAGCGCGCCGCACCAGCTGCGCTTCCCGTACGACACGCAGGTGGCGCTGGCGTTCTGGCGCGCCCTGTACTTCCGCCCCGCCGTCTTCCAGGAACGGCAGGATCGCCCGGCCGAATGGAACCGTGGCGCCTACCTGGTCGAAGGCCCTGGCCACTGCAGCGCATGCCACAGCGCGCGCAATGTGCTGGGCGGCAGCGGCGGCGAGCTGTCCGGCGGCCTCGTGCCGGTGCTGGGCTGGTATGCGCCATCGCTGACCGCCGATGCGGAAGCGGGCCTGGGTACCTGGCCCGTGCGGGAGATCGCGCAGCTGCTGCACACGGGCGTATCGCCGCGCGCCACCGTGTTCGGGCCGATGGCCGAGGTGGTGCGCGAGAGCCTGCAGCACCTGTCCGAGGCGGACGTGCACGCCATGGCCGTGTACCTGAAATCCCTGCCGGCATCGGGCAGTCGCGGCCAGCCCTACGAACGTTCGACGGCCCCGGAGGCGGCAGCGTCCCTGCGGGCTGGCGCGAAGCTGTACGACAAGCACTGCGCCGAATGCCATGGCGCCACCGGCGCCGGCGCGCCGCCGCACTATCCCCCGCTGGCGGGCAACCGCGCGCTGACGATGCCCGATGCCACGAACGCGATCCGCATCGTGCTCAATGGCGGCTTCCCGCCCGGCACGCGCGGCAATCCCCGGCCCTACGGCATGCCGCCGTTCGGCCACGTGCTGGACGATGCCGAAGTGGCGCAGGTAGTGTCGTACCTGCGCAGCGCCTGGGGCAACAACGCACCGCCGGTCTCCAGCGTGGACGTCAACGCCTACCGCGCCGTGCCACTGGATTGACCGCCAGAAAAACTGGGGACGTACCCCTGTTTAGAGGAAATTTCCTCTAAACAGGGGTACGTCCCCAGTTTTGCACTTCTGCATTCTGTTCCGCTGCTTGAGCAGTTCATCGCACAGCAGGAGACGGGCGCGCCGGGGTTGCGTAGGATCCAAGCCATCGACAAGGCATTCCCGGAGAACAATCATGAAAACCAAGAACATCGCCCTCACCGCCGGCGCCCTGCTGGCCACTGCCATGATTGCGGCGGCTGCTGCGAACTTCGCCGTGGCGGCGGATGCGCCGTTGCTGGCGCGGCTCGGCGTTGGGGAGCAGGTGCAGGGCAGTGGCAAGATCGTGTCGCAGGCGCGCCAGCCCGGCCCGTTCCACGGCGTGGAACTGGCGACGGGCGCGCATGTGGAGGTGGTGATCGGTGGCGACGATACGCTGACGATCGAAGGCGACGACAACATCGTGCCCCTGATCGAGACGGTGGTGCGCAATGGCGTGCTGACGATCCGGCCGGTGAAGAAGACCATGCAGATCGACGGCCGCCGCGTGCGCATCGTGGTGAACGCGCGCAACGTGGACAACCTGGGCGTGGCCGGTTCGGGCAGGCTCGAAGCGAAACGGGTGCGTGCCGACAAGCTGGCGATCGAAGTGGCCGGCTCCGGAGCGCTCGACATCGACGGCATCGAAGCGAAAACGGTCGACGTGTCCGTGGCCGGCAGCGGCAAGGTCGAAGTGGCCGGCCAGGCCACGCGGGCCGACATCTCGATCGCCGGTTCCGGCAAGGCCGATACCGCCCGCCTGAACGTGCAGCATGCGGCGGTCAGCGTCAGCGGTTCCGGCCAGTCGGTGCTGACGGCACGCGCCACCCTCACCGCCAACGTCACCGGTTCCGGCAGCGTGGGCTACTACGGCGATGCGCAACTCACGAAAGCGGTGGCCGGCTCCGGCTCCGTGCGGCGCCTGGGTACATCGGCACGCTGAGCACCGCCGCTCCCCCTTTGCCAGCCCCGGCAGGCTCAGCCCGCCGGGGCTGTCATCTATTGGCCAGGCATCGGCCAGGCATCGGCCGCGGATTGGCTGCAAAGCGGCCGGCAATCCGCGGCCCGGCGCAAACTCAGTGGCGCGGCGGCGCGTAAGTCAGTGGACGCACGGCCACCTGCACTTCCACGTTTTCCCGCTTGCCGCCCTTGTGCTCGACGACTAGCGTGACCGGCACGGTCTCGCCTTCCTTCAGCTGGCGCTTCAGCTGCATCAGCATCACGTGGTAGCCGCCGGGTGCCAGCTGCACCGCCTTCCCGGCCGGCAGGTCGATGGCGTCCACGTGGGCCATCGTCATGCGGTTGTCCTGCATCGACATCTGGTGAAGCTCGGCCATGCCCACGGGGCTGCTGACGCCGACCAGGCGGGCATCGGTCTTCGATGCGACCTGCATGAAGGCGCCGGAAGCCTTCGCGGCCGGCACGGTGGCGCGCGCCCACGCATCGGTGACGATCACCTGCGCGTGGACGGACATGGAGGCAACCGCGAGAATGGCGGCGCTGACGAGGTGTTTCATGGTGACCCCTGGTGATTGAACGAGGCTGCAACGAGGAGCAGGCGGGGAATTATAGCCCGCGCTGCCGGGTCGGCAAACGCCGGCGGGCATGTTCCCGCTATCATGGCGAACTGTTCAAAAAAGGCCCATCATGACCGGTTCGCATCTCGACAAGGTGATCGACAGCGCGATCGCGCGCCAGCGCATCGTCGGCACCGTGGTGCTTGTCGCGCGCGACGGCGAGATCGTCTACCGCCGCGCCGCCGGCAGCGCGGACCGCGAGCACGCCGTACCGATGCGCGACGACGCCATCTTCCGGCTTGCCTCCTTCACGAAACCGCTGGTCGCCACGGCCGCCCTCAAGCTGGCGGACGAGGAAACGATCGACCTGTGCGCGCCGGTCACGAAGTGGCTGCCGCATTTCCGCCCGCGCCTTGCCGACGGTTCCACGCCCGCGATCGCGCTGCACCACCTGCTGACGCACACGGCCGGCCTGTCCTACGGCTTCCTGGAAGCGGCCGACGGGCCTTATCGCCGCGCGCGCGTGTCCGACGGCCTCGACCAGCCCGGCCTGTCGCTGGAAGAGAACCTGGCCCGCATCGGCGCCGCCCCGCTGGCCTATGCGCCCGGCACCGGCTGGCGCTATTCGGTGGCCACGGACGTGCTCGGCGCCGTGCTCCAGGAAGCGACCGGCATGCCGCTGCCGGCGATCGTGCAGCGCGAGGTGACGGGACCATTGCGAATGCGCGAGACCGCGTTCGAGGTCGTCGATCCCGGCCGGCTGGCCGTACCCTACCGCGATGCGAAGCCCGCCCCGCCGGCGCGCATGGGCGACGAGGAAACGGTGCCGTTCATGGACGGCTTCGCGCACTTCGCGCCGGGGCGGATCTTCGATGCCGCATCGTATCCATCCGGCGGCTCGGGCATGGCCGGCACGGCGGACGATTTCATGCGTTTTCTGCTGAGCCTGAGGACGGCGAACCGCGCCATCCTGCGCGCGGCCGAAGTGGACCGCACCGGCACGGGCGCGATGACGCAGGGCCCCGGCTGGGGCTTCGGCTACCTGGGCGCGGTGCTGGGCCACCCGAAAGAAGCGCACTCGCCGCAATCGGCCGGCACGCTGCAGTGGGGCGGCGCCTACGGCCACTTGTGGTTCTTCGATCCGCTCGCCGATCTGGCCGTGGTGCAGTTGACCAACACCACGTTCGAAGGAATGGCGGGTGCCTTCCCGCGCGACGTGCGCAACGCCGCCTACAAGGACTTTACCTGACGTTCGGCTTTACTTGACGTTCGACCTTGCCTAGCGCTCGGCCTTCCAGACTTCGCGTTCGACCAGCACGGTCTCGGTGCCGTCGGTCAGCCAGATCTGGCCATCCTGGATCGTGCACTGCAGCTGCATGTTCCGCTGCGCCATCTTCTCCAGCGCCGCCGTGGTGTCGGAAGGCAGGTTGACGACGGAAACGTTTTTCGCGCGCTCGATCTTGTTGGCGATGTTCTTCCACCAGATCGGGCTGGCCGTGCTGTAGCTGTACACGATCACGTGTTCGGCACGGCCGGCGCCCTTCAGGATGCGGCGCTCTTCCGGCTGGCCCACCTCGATCCACAGTTCGATCGCATCGGTCAGATCCTTCTGCCACAGGTCCGGTTCCTCGACGTCGAACATGCCCTTCGTGAAGCTCAGCGCTTCGTTGGCGTGGATCGCGAACGCCAGCAGGCGCACCATCATCCGCTCGTCGGTTTCCGAGGGATGGCGCGCCAGTGTCAGCGCGTGGGTGCCGTAGTAATTGCGGTCCATGTCGGCGATCGACAGTTCCGCCTTGTAGATTGTTGCCTTGAGTGCCATTGGTACAGTCTTATTTGAAAATCACGGTGCGGTGTTCGTTCTGCAGCACGCGGTGCTCGACGAACCATTTGACGGCGCGCGCCAGGACCACGCATTCCACGTCGCGGCCGATCGCGGACAGCGTTTCCGCATCCATCGAATGGTCCACGCGCTCCACGTCCTGCTCGATGATCGGGCCTTCATCCAGGTCGCCCGTGACAAAGTGCGCCGTAGCGCCGATCAGTTTCACGCCGCGCTGGTGCGCCTGCGCATACGGCCGCGCGCCCTTGAAGCTGGGCAGGAAGGAATGGTGGATGTTGATCGCCCTGCCCTTCAGGTGCGTGCACAGCGATGGCGACAGGATCTGCATGTAGCGTGCCAGCACCACCAGGTCGATGTTGTGCGAATCCACCAGGTCGACGATGCGCGCTTCCTGCGCCAGCTTGGCGCTTTCCGGCGCGCCGGCGGCCAGCGGCAGGTGGTGGAACGGGATGTTGTAGCTGGCGGCCAGCTGGTAGAAATCCATGTGGTTCGACACGATCGCCGGGATCTCGACCGGCAGCAGCCCGCTCTTGTAGCGGAACAGCAGGTCGTTCAGGCAATGGCCGATCTTCGACACCATGAGCAGCACGCGCGGCTTGCGGTGCGCATCGTGGAGGTGCCATTCCAGCCGCAGCGTGTCCGCCAGTTCGGTGAAGTCGGCACGCAGCGCCGCATCGCCGACCGCCGCATCCTCGGCGGCGAAATGCACGCGCATGAAGAAGCGGCACGTTTCCTGGTCGCCGAACTGGGCGGAATCGATGATGTTGCAGCCGTGCTCGGCAAGGAAACCGGATACGCGGTGCACGATGCCGCGCTGGTCCGGGCAGGAAAGCGTGAGGATGTATTCGGGATGCATGATTGAAAGGTCGGGCTGAAAGATCGGGCTGAAAGGTCGGGCTTAAATCAGGCTGGAAGCAGGGCTGGATCGGGCAAACGCACCTGCCGAAGAGCGCTATTGTCGCACGAACGGCAGAGCATACCAATATGGCAAGAGCGCGCCTGCCTCGCGGCACCCGGCCTATACTCGGTTGCAGGTAACAGGCAGCCGCCGCGCGGCCCGGCGCGGCATCTCACAACACACCAGGAGAGCCACCCATGACCAACGATAACCGCAGTACCATGAACCCCTCGGCCAACGCCGGCGATGCCGTGCCGATGCCCAGCAGCAGCGACCACCCGGCCGCCAGCATGCCACGCACGCAGAACAACCGCTCGAAGGATGCCGTTGCCCTGCTGACCGCGGACCACGACAAGGTGAAGCAACTGTTCCGCGAGTATGAGCGGCTGCAGAACATCGGCGATATCAGCCTGAAGGCCGACCTCGCGCTGCAGATCTGCATGGAACTGGAAATCCACACGATGATCGAGGAAGAAATCTTCTACCCGGCGGTGCGCAGCGAAACCGGCGACGAAAAAATGGTGCAGGAAGCCATCCAGGAACATGCCGAGGCGAAGGAGCTGATCGCCCACATCCAGGGCATGAGCGGCGACGATCCGGATCTCGACAGCACCATGGCGATGCTGCGCAAGGCGATCGAGCACCACGTGACGGAAGAGGAACAGGAAATGTTCCCGCAAGCACGCCAGGGCGGCGCCGACTTGACGGCGCTGTGCGAACAGCTGGCCGACCGCAAGGAGCAGCTGGAACACGATATGGGGGCCCGGCCATTGCGCAGCGGCACCCGCGAAGCCGTCGGCGAACGCTCGGCCATCGGCAAAGCCGATTCCTGAACGATCGCCGGAACTTACGCGACGACCTCCTCCTCTAATCACACGAAGCGGCCGACCTTGCCGCTTCGTGGCCCGGGCCAGCGGCCCGGCTTCGATGCATTCGATCCATTCGATCCAAAGAGCGAGAAAGAGGTGAAACATGTCCACGAATCACGGCGACTCACGGAATAATGCAAACGGCGGCGCAAGCGGCGATCCAAACGGCAACGCACAGAGCGAAGCACGGAACGGCCTCGGAACCGAAGCAGCCTCCGGGCAGCGATCCGAAGCGAACAAGGGGAACAGCCAGCGGGCGGAATCACAAGGGAGTGGAAAAAGCACCAGCAAACGGGGGTTTGCCGCAATGGACGAGGCAACCCAGCGGATGATTGCCAGCAAAGGGGCCAGGCAGCCCACCAGAAAGGGACCGCGCACGAATTCGATTCCGAGGAAGCACGCCGCGCCGGCCAGAAAGGCGGCGAGGCTGTGAGCCGGGATCGCGAGCACATGGCGGAAATCGGCCGCAAGGGCGGTGAAAGCCGCCAGTCCGCGAGTCGGCTCGCACGCCAGGGCGCAAAGGAAGAAAAACGCTGACGCGTATCGCCGGTCGAGCTGCGCATTGCCGGCACATTCCTTCACATCACGGCGGGCCGGGGTGCGCCCGGCTCCGCCATATCGATTCAGCGTCGCGAGCCCGCAGCAAGCGCCCCGCGATTGTCCCGTCATTGCCCCGTAAATTTATCGGCACGATCATCCGCGCAGCCGGCCCGATCATGTCCGCGCCATCTTCCCAAGGTGTTCCGGATGCTGGCAAATCGTCTCTGTCAGGGGCGTAGCGCAAAGTTCCTCTCCCTTCCGGTAGTGATGGCACCCGCCCGCACGGTTCATCACGCGATTTCGTTGTCTGCGATACAATGAATTTCCAAATTAAGACGAGGCAGACATGAACGACCAAGCACAAGTGGAAGCACTCAAGACGCCGACCGACCTCGGCAATAAAGCCCGCAAGGAAGTGGCTGAAGGACTCAATGCGCTGCTGGCGGACACCTTTGCGCTGTATATCAAATGCAAGAATTTTCACTGGCACGTGAGCGGCCCGCACTTCCGCTCGTACCACCTGCTGCTCGACGAACAAGCCACGGCAATCTATGCGATGCTCGATCCGATTGCCGAGCGCGTGCGCAAGCTGGGCGGCACCACGATCCGCTCCATCAAGCACATTTCGGAACTGCAGCGCATCAAGGACAATGACGCGCCGTTCGTCGACGCGATCGCCATGCTCGACGAGCTGCGCGGCGACAACCAGTCGCTCGTGAAATCGATGCGCGAAGTGCACGACGTGTGCGACGAAGACCAGGATATTGCCACCGCCAGCCTGCTGGAAAACTGGATCGACGAAGCGGAACAGCGCATCTGGTTCCTGTTCGAATCCACCCGCACCGCCTGATCCACCCTCACGGCGCCACGCCGACGATCACGCTGGAAGCCTTGAACAGCGCGGTCGCCGGCATGCCGGCAACCAACTCCAGCCCTAGCGCGCTGTCTTGCGTTACCGTGGCCGCGATCGTGCCGCCACCGGGCAGCGCGATCGTCACCTCGGCATTCACCGCGCCGGGCACGACGCGCGCGATGGTGCCCGCGAGCTGGTTACGGGCCGACAGCTTCAGTCCTTCCGCCGCCACCGCAACGATCACCGACGACGCCTTCACGAGCGCGAACGCACGCGCGCCCGGCACCAGGCCGAGGCTTTGCGTGCTTTCATGCGTCACCACCGCCACGATGCGCTGCCCGCCAACGATGCGCAGCACGACCTCGTCATTGACGGCGCCGCGCGCCACGGTATCCACCGTGCCCAGGAACTGATTGCGCGCGCTGGTCTTCATGTGCAGGGCCTGCAGCAGATGGATGTCGAGCAGATCGTTGTTGGACGAATCCTTGCCGGATGAATCCACGCCGGTCTCCGTTTGCTTGCCCAACTGCTCGACGAAGCGGCGGTGCACTTCTTCCAGTCGCCGGAATTGCGCCACCAGTTGCGCACCGCGTTCGGTGAGCCGCGTGCCGCCGCCGCCCTTGCCGCCGGCCAGCCGCTCCACGAGCGGCGCGCCGGCCAGGTTGTTCATCGCCTCCACCGCATCCCACGCGCCCTTGTAGCTCATGCCTACGGCCTTGGCCGCCGCCGTGATCGAACCGCACTGGTCGATGGCCGCCAGCAGCGCGATGCGGTCCGCGCCGCCCAGTTGCCTGCCGCCCGCGGCCAGCCACAGGCTGCCGTGCAGCTCAAGAGGTGCCGGGTCCGCTGCTTCACTCATGGCTTCTCGCTCATGTCTTCTCCTCGACGATAACGCCATCGGCCATCGTCAGTACGTGCCCGCCGAAAGCCACGGCATCTTCCGGGTCGTGCGTGATCATCATCATCGGATATCGAGGCGGCGCTGCAGCGCGTCGAGCTCGGCACGCATGCGCACGCGCAGCGCGGGATCGAGCGCCGCGAACGGCTCGTCCAGCAGCAGCGCGGCCGGTTCGGCGATGAGCGCGCGCGCCAGCGCCACCCGCTGCCGCTGGCCGCCGGAGAGCTGGTCCGGCACCTGCAGGGCCACCGCTTCCAGCCCGAACGCGTCGAGCCAGTAGGCGATCCGCTCGCCATCGACCTTGCGCGGCGGGTTGAACAGGCCGCGCTGCAGGCCAAACGCGATGTTCTGGCGCACGTTCAGGTGCGGGAACAGCGCATAGTCCTGGAACAGGTAGCCCACGTTGCGCCGCTGCGGCGGCACGTCGATGCCGTTGGCGCTGTCGAACAGCACCCTGCCCGCCAGCTCGATGCGGCCGGCGTCCGGCCGGGCCAGCCCGGCCACCGCCTTCAGCATCTGGCTCTTGCCGGCGCCCGAGGCGCCATAGATGACGACGCGCTGGCTGGCGGACGTGAACTTTGCGCGCAGCCGGAATTCGCGCGCGGCGGAGCGCAGCGTGGTGTCGATGTCGAGCCGGATCATGGCATTGCCTTGCGTGGGGGCGCGAGCCGGCTGGCCACCACCAGCACGACCACGCACGTGACCGACGTGACGATCACCAGCAGGTTGGCGGTATCGTCCTGCCCCGCCTGCACGGCTTCGTAGACGGCGATCGACAGCGTCTGTGTCTTGCCGGGAATGCTGCCGGCCACCATCAGCGTGGCACCGAACTCGCCCATCGAGCGGGCAAACGCCAGCAGCGTGCCGGCCAGCACGCCGCGCCAGGCCAGCGGCAACGTCACGCGCAGGAACACGCCCATGCCGGAAACGCCGAGCACGCGCGCGGCCTGTTCCAGCTGCGGGTCGACCGTCTCGAACGCCGAGCGGGCACCTTTCACGACGAGGGGAAACGCCACCACGGCGGCCGCGATGACGGCGGCCTGCCAGGTGAAGATGAGGTTGATGCCGAACGCATCATGCAGCCAGCCGCCCAGCGGGCCGTTGCGGCCGATGACGACGAGCAGGTAGTAGCCGAGCACCGTGGGCGGCATGACCATCGGCAGCGTGAGCAGCGCGTCGAGCACTTCCCGGCCGACAAAGCGCTTGCGCGCCAGCACCCAGCCGATGGCCACGCCGAACACCAGGTCGAGGACCGTGGCCCACAGCGCCACCTTCAGCGACAGGGCGAGCGCGATCCAGGCCTCTCCCATCAGGGCTTGCCGAAGCCGTGCTTCGCCAGGATCGCCTGGCCCGCCGGCGAGACCGCGTAATCGGTAAACTGGCGCGCCAGTTGCGGCTGCGGTGCGTTGGCAATCACGGCGATCGGGTAGCGCACCGGCGTTTCCGTCGGCACGGCCAGCACCGCCTTCACCTTGTCCTTTTGCGCCAGCACGTCGGTGGCGTAGACGAAGCCGGCATCGGCTTCGCCGCGGGCCACGTAGTCCAGGCTCTGGCGCACCGACGTGCCGAACACGAACTTCGGCTGCAGCGCCTGCCACAGGCCCGCCTTCTCCAGCGCTGCCTGCGCATAGCGGCCGATCGGCACGCTGGCCGGGTTGCCGGTGGTGAGCCGCTGCGCCGGCTTGAGGTCGGCCAGCGAGGCGATCTTGCTGCCGTGCGGCACGACCAGGACCACGGTGTTGCTGGCGAAATCGCGCCGGGTACCGGCGGCGAGCAGCTGCAGCTTCTGTGCCTTGTCCATCGCTTCCTGGTCGGCCGACGCCAGCACGTCCACCGGCGCGCCCCTGGCGACCTGCTGCACCAGCGGATCGGATGCGGCAAAGTTCAGCAGTACCTTGTCGCCGGGATGCGCCGCTTCGAACGCCTGCGCCAGCGCCTTGAACGCATTGGTCAGGCTGGCAGCGGCGGAAACGGTGAGATCGGCCGCGCCGGCCAGCAGTGGCAGCGTGGCGGCGACAATGGCGAACAGTGACTTGCGCATGAAAATCCTCGTCGGATGGGTAGAGCGCAATATACACCACTATATAGCGCCTTTTATATTCCTGCGCGGATGATTTCATACGCGAAAATGGATATGACGGAACGCTACAGCAGCTCGATGGCCAGTCCGCCCGCCAGCAGCGGCCGCTGGAGAATGTGGTACACGGCCGGATCGAAGCGGGCCGCCGCGCGCTTCTTCTTCAGCTTCCCGGTGCCGAGGTAGCACCAGTTGTCGACCAGCTGCTTTTGCCGCAGGCCGTCGGATTCTTCGACGATGGCGATCGGCCCGTCGTACGGCCAGCGCCGCACCAGCATGTGGCCGAGTGCCGCGTGCAGTCGCGCGCCGTGGTCGGCCGCGCTTTCCTCGCCGATGCAGGCGCCCCGGCAGCGGGCGATCTGGCGCGCGAAGCACGGCCGGCCCGGGCTGCCCTTTTCCAGCCCCGTTGCCACGCTGCACAGATTGGCCGCCCCCACGAGGTTCTTCAAGGTCTCCTGCGCCGCCTTCTTCGTGCCGAACAGGCCGAACAGGCCATCGGTGCGGCCGAAGTCGACCTCCTTCGCGAACACGATCTCGGGCCGGTGTTCGCGCAGGGCGATCGAACACATCTCGCGCTGCTTGCGCAGCTTCACGTTGAAGACGGGCTGGTGCTCGCGGATCAGCATCGCCTCGCGCAGCAGCGCACCGAGCTCGCCGCCCGTGCGCTCGAAATCGATGTGGCGCGTGCGGGCCAGCATCTGCGCTTCCTCGGGCGTGCGCAGGTGCGACAGCACGCGCTGCCGGATATTGACGCTCTTGCCGATGTAGATGGGCGTGGCGGCTTCGTCACGGAAGATATAGATGCCCGGCTGCTGCGGCAGGACATCGATGCAGTCGCGGGGAATGTGGTCGGGATAGACGAACAGGAATGCGGGGTCGGCGCGGACCAGCAGTCCCACGGAATTGACATGGGTGCGCATGCCGCCATCATACAAGAGCGGCGCCCCGGTGTGTCGGTGAGGCAATAAACTCATGCTGAATAATCCCGGTACGGGAGCGGGTCACGGGGCGACCGGCGCCACCTTCGGCTGGCGCCGGATCGCCGCCACCAGCGCCGCGGTGCGGCCCATCATCGGCGCCTCGACATAACGGAATGTCAATGAACAGGCGATGACCAGCAGCGGCGCCAGCGCGGCCACCGCGCACCAGTAGGCCGCCGGCGACAACTGCGCCGCCTGCCCTGCCCCCGGCACGAGCGTGAAGGCGACGTAAAGCGCAATGCCGTGCAGCAGGTAGATGCTGTAGGCATATTCGCCGAAGACGCGCGCCGTCTTCGCGCGCAGCACGCCGAACAGGTCGCATCCCGCCGCCACCAGCGTGAACACGACACCCAGCAGCGCGAGACTCGCCGGCTGCCAGGCGGACGGGAAGCCGGCATACGCCCACGCGCCCGCCACCAGCAGCAGCACCGAGGCGGCCGGCCGGGCGGCAAAGGCACGCATGGCGGGCAGCGCGGCGACGTGCACCGCGACGATCCCGCCGGCAAAGGCGGCAATGTAGTGCGTGTGCGGCCAGCGCAACGCATCGGGGCCGATCGCCGCGGCAACGGCGGCGCTGCCGGCCAGCCAGGCCAGCGGCACGCGAACGCGCTGGACGAGCGCAAGAAGCGGCAGGCACAGGTAGAACGCCCATTCGTAGGGCAGCGACCACGTGACGCCAGCCGTGATGACATACGTGCGCGCCAGACCGTTCAGGTCGGGCGTGCCGAAGGCCGTGAAACCCAGCCACTGGCCGGCGCCCGCCAGCACCTCGGCCGGGGGCTGACGCCATGTCCAGCCGGTCTGCACGGCAACGATGACGAACATCAGCGCCATGGCGAAGAGGTAGAGCGGCGTCAGGCGCAGTATCCGGGAGCAGAACAGCCGCAGCCAGTCCAGCGAACCGCCACGGTGCCGGACCAGCGCGCCATAGAACAGGAAACCCGTGATCATGAAGAACAGCGCCACGCTGGCCTGGCCGAAATTGACGAACAGGTGTGACCGGGGCGCCGTCCACGTGCCGTGCGCCAGGAACCGCTCGGTGATGGCCGCGTGATGCAGGAACACCGCGAAGGCCAGGAATCCCCGCAAGCCGTCGATCGTTTCACAGCGGCCAGCCGCCGGCAACGGCGTCCAGCGCGCGGTAATGCGCACCGCGGCCAGTGCCGCCAGCAAGGCGGCCAGCGCGCCGGTCAGGGGAATGAAATCCATCGATGAGTGTGCAGAAGGAAACTAAATTCCTTGCAACACTATCACGGGGCAGCGCCGGCGTTAACAAAAAGTACATGCTCATCATGAACCGATGTGGTAGCCGATCCACAGCCTGCGCCCGGCCGCCGGTCGTGCCATGTGATACAGTCTCGCCGCCATGACCGCTCCATTGAAATACCTCGGCGCCTACTCCGACGACACGCGCCACCAGGTGCAAGCCCTGCTGAACCAGAACCGCCTCGGCGAAGTGCTGAAGAAGCGCTATCCGAAAGCCCACGACGTGCGCAACGACAGGGCGCTGTACGACTACGTGCAGGACTTGCGCGACGAATTCCTGCGCAATGCCGCCCCGATCGACAAGGTGCTCTTCGACAGCAAGATCCACGTGATCAACCACGCGCTCGGCCTGCACACGTCGATCTCGCGCATCCAGGGCGGCAAGCTCAAGGCCAAGCACGAGATCCGCGTGGCCACCATGTTCCGCGAATGCCCGATCGAATTCCTGCGCATGATCGCCGTGCACGAGCTGGCGCACGTGAAGGAAAAGCAGCATGACAAGGCGTTCTACAAACTGTGCACCTACATGGAACCGCACTATCACCAGTACGAGTTCGATGTGCGGCTGTACCTGACGGAGCTGGAGCACAGCGGACAGCGGCTGTGGTGACGCGCCATGCGGCGGCGCCGTTGCACCGGCAGTGCCGTACGTGCCACCGCGCTTACAGCGGCCGCACTGCGTAACGTCGCCCTTTCACCGCCTTGAACGCCAGCGTGAATCCAACGGCGCCGGGTCGGCTTTTCACGCCATCGACTTCCACCGGCACGGCGGTGCGCAGCACGCACTGCCCGTCCTGTCGCGCCTCGATGCGGGCCGCATGCAGCCGACCGGCCTTCCAGTCGATATCGACGACGTAATTGCCCCGCCCGACGATGCCCTTCACCGAACCGTCGCGCCACGCGCCCGGCAGCGCGGGCAGCAGGTGCAGTTCGCCGTTCTGGCTTTGCAGCAGCATCTCGATCACGCCGGCCGTGCCGGCGAAGTTGCCGTCGATCTGGAATGGCGGATGGGCGTCGAACAGGTTGGCGTAGGCACCGCCGTGTTTGTCGCCCGGTTTCGTCAGCCGCAGCAGGTTGCGGAACAGCTTGTGCGCGCGGTCGCCATCGAATAGCCGCGCCCAGAAGTTGACCTTCCACGCCAGTGCCCACCCGGTGCCGTCGTCGCCGCGCAGTTCCAGCGTGCGGCGCGCGGCGGCGGCCAGCGCCGGCGTCGCGAGCGGCGAAATGGTGCGTGCCGGGTGCAGCGCATACAGGTGCGACACGTGGCGATGGTGCGGGTCCACTTCCTCGAAATCCTTGTACCACTCCTGGAGCTGGCCCCGGGCGCCGATGCGCAGCGGCAGCAGCTTGCCGGTGGCGGACTTCAGCTCGTCGCGAAACGCACTGTCGATGCCCAGCACTGCCGCCGCTGCGCCCACGTTGTCGAACAGGTCGCGGGCGATCGCGATATCCATCGTCGCGCCCACGCTGACGGTGCCCGTCTTGCCGTCGCCATGGCGGAAATCGTTCTCGGGCGACGTCGATGGCGACGTGACGAGGTGACCTTCGGCATCCGGGTGCAGCCAGGCCAGCGTGAAGCGCACCGCTTCCTTCATCAGCGGATACACCTCGCGCAGGTAGGCCTTGTCGCCCGTGAACTGGTAGTGCTCCCACAGGTGGCGGCTCAGCCATGCGCTGCCCATCGACCAGTTGGCCCATTTTGGATCGCCCTTGCCGAAATCGCCGACCGGGTTGCTGGCCGCCCAGATGTCGGCATTGTGGTGCACGGCCCAGCCGGGCGCATGGTAGTACGACGTGGCCGTCCCGGTGCCGGTCACCGCGAGGTTGCGCACCAGGTCGTCCATCGGCGCGAACAGCTCGGACAGGTTCGCGCTTTCCACCGGCCAGTAGTTCATCTGCAGGTTGATGTTGGTGGTGTAGTTGCTGCTCCAGGGCGGCCGCATGGCATCGTTCCAGATGCCCTGCAGGTTGGCCGGCGCACCGGGCGTGCGTGACGACGAGATCAGCAGGTAACGCCCGAACTGGACGTACAGCGCTTCCAGCGCCGCGTCGGGCTGGCCGGCGGCGAAGTCGGCAAGGCGGCGGTCGGTGGGCAGTGCGCTGCGGTCCGGTTCATCGGGATTGAGCGTGAGCGCCACGCGGTCGAACAGTCGCCGGAATTCGGCCACGTGGGCCGCGCGCAGGGCCGCATGGTCGCGCTTCGCAGCCTTGTCGAGATGGGCCATCGCCAGTGCATGCTGGTCCCTGCCCGCGCTGTCGGGGCACTGGTCGAAGCCGGCGAAGCTGGTGGCGGCGGACAGCAGCAGCACCACTTCCGAGGCGCCGCGGATGGCGATGCGTTCGCCGCTCGTGTCCACCGTGCCATCTTTGGCGATGGGCTTGACGACCAGCGCGAAGCGCATGCCCCGGCATCTGGCGGGGTCAGTCCACACGACCGGCTCGGCGTTGTAGTTCACGTAGTTCGGGTCCACATGCGCCGGCGCCTTGCCGGCCATGACGAGCGACGTGCCGGCGGCGGTCGTGCGCGCGCGCAGCTGGCTGCTGGCCGCCACGTCCAGGTCCAGCCGGCCCGGCTGGTTCGACGTGAGCCGCACGACGATCACGCCATCCGGCGCGGAAGCAAACACTTCGCGCTCGTAACGCACGCCATCGACGGTGAACGACGTGGTGGCGATGCCGTCGCGGATGTCGAGGGCGCGCCGGTAGCCGGTAACCTCACCTTTCAGGTCCTGCCGGATCAGCAGGTCGCCCAGCGGCTGGTAGCTTTCCGAGTATGGCCCCTGCATCTTGCGAGCCCAGTCGCTGCCGGCAGCGTAATCGCCACCGGCCAGCGCGGCGCGCGCCTTGCCCAGCGCGGCGAAGGCGCCCGGGTTCAGGTTCTTGCCGACCGGCCCGCCGCTCCACAGCGTGGCTTCGTTCAGTTGCAGCCGTTCTTCCCCGGGGCGGCCGAACACCATGGCGCCAAGCCGGCCATTACCGATGGGGAGCGCCTCGGTCCAGGCCTCGGCGGGCCGGTCGTAATGCAAGGCCAGCGGGTTGCCGGGCTGGGCGCCGGCCGCTGCGCCTCCGGCCAGCAAGACGGCGAACAGGGGTACGGCGATGCGGAAAGCGGTCATTGGCGGTCCTGTCGGATCGGAACGGAAATATGAACAGCGCGACAGCCGGCCGCGCCGAAGCCACGAAAAGCGCGACAGCCGGCCGCGCCGGCAGTCAACCCGCGTGCTGCCGGATCTCCCGGAGGCGCAGCGCGTCGAGCATGGTGCTGCGCGACGACTGCAAGTGCGTGCGCATCGCCGCCAGCGCGGCCGGCACGTCGCGCGCCACGAGCGCGCGCAGGATCGCCACGTGTTCCTGCACCGCGTACTGGTTGCGGGGCAGTTCGTCGCGCTTGTCCCACTGGTAGTGGTAGTGGAAGACCAGCGATACCGCGTCGTTCAGGCTGTTCGCGAAGCGGTTGTCCAGCAGGCCGATGAGAAAGGTGTGGAATTCGCGGTCGAGGGGCGGAAAATCGGCATGGCTGGCCGCCGGCGCCGCGCCCAGCGCTTCGTGCCGTGCCAGCAGTTCGGCCAGGCGGTCGAAGGCCTCGTGGTCCGGCGGCAGCGCCGCTACCCGCTCGATCGCCTTCAGCTCGAACATTTCCCGCACCTCGCCCAGCTCCTGGGCGAACGAAGGATCGAATGCGCACAGGCGCCATCCGCCGCGCGGCTTTTTCTCGATCAGGCCATGGCGCGAGAAGCCGATCAGGAATTCGCGCACGGCGATCGTGCTGACGCCGGAGGCGCGCGACAATTCTGCTTCCGAGAACTCGGCGCCCGGCGGCAGGTCGCGCTGGTAGATGCGTTCCATCAGCACCTGCTGCAGCCGCTCGGTGCCGCTGTGCAGTTCCGAAACGTCGAACCAGTCGTCGTCGCGCGGCTTGCGCAGCAGTTGCCGCTCCTTCATGCCGGCGATCAGGCCGCGCTCGATGAAGTAGGCCAGCGTGCTGCGGATCGCCGTGCGGCTGCCCTGCCCCACTTCGGTCATCTTCACTTCGGTCGGCAGCGCTTCGCCGACCGCCACGTTGTCCGCGATGTACGCCAGCAGCAGGTTGGTACAACGGCGCGTGGTGGTGGGCAGCTTGGACATGGTGCGGGCGGCAGGATGAATAATGGCTCATTCTACCTGCCAGGCCATGCGGGACACGGTGCAGGACGCGGGCCGTCACACTTCGACGATGGCCTTGATGACGCCGGCGGCCGGGTCCATCCATCGGGGCAGCGCGTCGACGAAGCCGTCCAGCGTGACGCGGTGCGTGTTCATCAGCCCCGTGGGCACCTGCCCCGCCTTCATCGCCGCCAGCACCGTGCGGAAATCGTCGGCCGTGGCGTTGCGGCTGCCCAGCAGCGTCGTTTCGCGCTTGTGGAATTCCGGGTCGTCGAACGAGATACGGTCGCGCACGATCGACACCAGCACATAGGTGCCGCCATGGGCAACGAACTCCAGTCCCCGCTCCATGGCGCGCGCGTTGCCGGTGGCGTCGAACACGGCATCGTAGTACTCGCCGTTCGTCAGCGCGGCCAGTGCCGCACTGTCGCCATCGCCCACCGTGACCGTGCGGTCGATGCCCAGCGCCTGCCTGCAGAACGCCAGGCGGTCCTCGCGCGCATCGAGCACGGTCACCTTGCCGCCCTGCAGCCGGGCGAACAGGGCCACCGCGATGCCGATCGGGCCGGCGCCGGCCACGAGCACGTTCTGGCCGGTGCCCACGGCACCGCGCCGCACGGCATGCGCGCCGATGGCCAGGAATTCCAGCATCGCTGCATCGTCGAGTGAAATGCCGTCGGTCCTGAACACGAACCGGGCGGGCAATGCCAGGTATTCGGCCATGCCGCCGTCGCGGTGCACGCCCAGCACCTGGATACGCGTGCAGCAATTGGTCTTGCCCTGCCGGCAGGCCACGCAGCCGCCGCAAGACAGGTAAGGCATTACGTAGACCGGGTCGCCAGCGTGCAGGCCACTGTCTTCCGGTGCCGTGACGATTTCTCCTGACAGTTCATGCCCCATCACGCGCGGATAACTCAGGTACGGCTGGGTGCCGCGGAAGATGTGCATGTCCGTACCGCACAGGCCGATGCGGCGCACGCGCAGCAGCACTTCGCCCGGGCCGGCCTGCGGCACGGGCCGCTCGACGAGCCGCAGCTCGCCGGGGGATTCGCAAACGACAGCTTTCATGGTGCCCTTTCAGTTCGTCCGGAGGGCACCAGTGTACTTCATATATATCAAACAAATCTACCGCATCATCGCTCAACCGGCTGAGCAAGCGCGTCAGGCATTGCCCATCAGCGGGATCACGCCGAAGAGAATGCCGGCGACCAGCATCACCAGCGATGCCGTGATCGACCAGATCAGCGTGTAGCGCTGGTGATCGCCGAATTCTATCTTGGACATGCCGACCAGCAGGTACGTCGATGCCACCAGGGGGCTGAGCAGGTGGACCGGCTGGCCGATGATCGATGCGCGGCCGATCTCGGCGGCGGTGATGCCGTAGACTTCGGCCGCCTTGGCCAGCACCGGTACGATGCCGAAGTAGAACGCGTCGTTCGAGATGAAGAACGTGAACGGAATGCTGAGGATGCCGGTGACCACGGCCAGGTACGGGCCCATCCATTCAGGCACGCCGGCGATGACGCTGGCGGCGATGGCATCGACCATCTTCGTGCCTTGCAGGATGCCGACGAAGATGCCGGCCGCGAAGATCAGCGACACGACGGGCACCACGTTGGCGGCATGCTCGGCGATGCGCTCCTTCTGCTCCTGCATGCCGGGGTAGTTGATCATGATGGCGATCGCAAAGAAGATCATGAACAGTGCGGGCAGCGGCAGCGCGCCCATGATCAGCAGCGCCATCAGGGCCGCCGTCAGCGCGAAGTTCACCCAGATCAGCTTGGGGCGCGCATTGGGCGACACGGCGACGGCCATGTCCGGCGCGGACGAACCGGATGCGGCGCCGCCCGCGGCGGCATGGCGCGCCTCGTCGACGTTGTCCGAGTTGCCGCCATGGGCGACCCACTGGTCGGCGATCGCGTTCAGCTCGGCGGTCGCCGGCATGCCGGCCATGGCGGGCTGCACGAAGCCGGCCTGCGGCTTCTCGTTCGGCAGCGCGACGAAACCGAGGCGCTTGCGTTCCTTCATGCCGAGCATGTAGGCAACGAACACCACCCAGGCGGCCGTGACGACCATCGGCAGGATCATCGGCACGAAGATCTCGCTCACGTCCACGCCCAGCGCGCTGGCAGCCCGCGCCGTCGGACCGCCCCACGGCAGGATATTGAACACGCCGCCCGCCAGCATGATCACGCAGGCCAGCACCAGGCGGCTCATGCCGAGGCGCTGGTACAGCGGCAGCATGGCCGACACGGTGATCATGTACGTGGTGGCGCCGTCGCCGTCCAGCGAGATGAACATGGCCAGCACCGCGGTGCCGACGACGATCTTCATCGGATCGCCCTGCACCACCTTCAGGATGCGGCGCACGACGGGATCGAACAGGCCGGCATCGATCATGACGCCGAAGTACAGGATCGCGAACATCAGCATGACGCCGGTGGGCGCCAGTTTCTTGATGCCGTCGAGCATCATCGGCCCGAGCTCGGGCCGAAGCCGCCGATGATGCCGAAGGCGATCGGCACGATGATCAGCGCGACCAGCGCCGGCAGGCGCTTGGTCATGATCAGGAACATGAACACTACGACCATCGAATAGGCCAGGGTGGTCAACATCATCAGTCTCCTTGCAGGTGCTGTACCTGCTGATGGCGTGGGCTGGATTGCCCATCATTGTCTGTTTGGGAAGCGCGGGGGCGCGGCAGGCACGTCGCAGGTACTGGAAAAGTGCAGCGGTGTCTGCCTGTCTGCGCCGACTATAAGCCCGCCAGGCTTTCAACTGGCTTTCAGCGCGTCGCCAATCACGGGAAACAGGATTGCCACCTTCAGGCCGCGGCCTTCGATGCCCCGGTCCAGCGCCACGGCGGCGCCATGCTGGCTGGCGATCTCGCGCACGATGGTCAGCCCGAGGCCGGTGCCGCCGGGATTGGCTTCCAGCGTGGCCTGGGCGCGGTAGAACGGCGTCAGCACCTTGTCGATGTCCTCCGGGGCGATGCCGGGGCCGCTGTCGAGCACTTCCAGCAGCACGCCCGGCGGTGGCCGGCTCACCCGCACCAGCACGCTGCCGCCCGCCGGCGTGTAGCGGATCGCGTTGTCGACCAGGTTGGAGACCAGCTCATGCAGCAAGAGTTCCTGCCCCGCGACCGTGCTGTCGGCACCCTCCTCCGCTTCCAGCGCCAGGTCGATGCCTTTCTGCACGGCCGGCACGGCCAGCTCCAGCCCGACCTGCGCCGCCACGGCGGCCAGCGCGACCGGCGCGGCGTGGGCGCTGCCGCCGCCGTGCTCGATGCGCGCGAGGGTCAGCAGCCGGTTGGCCAGGTGGATGGCAGAATCGGTGGTGCCGGCGATCGAGCGCACGATGGCGCGCATCGCGGCCGGATCGTCTTCGCGCAAGGCGATCTCGGCCTGCGTCTTGAGCACCGCGAGCGGCGTGCGCAACTGGTGCGAAGCATCGGCGATGAAGCGGCGCTGGCTGGCGATCAGGTCCTGCATGCGCGCCATCGTGCCGTTCATCGCGCCCACCAGGGGCCGCACTTCCCGGTGCACCAGGGCTTCGTCGATATTGGACAGGTCGGACAGCGGGCGCGTCTCGACCTCATTCTTCAGCCGCATCAGCGGCCGCAGCACGAGGCGCACGGCGAACCACACCAGCGTGGCCACGGCCAGCACGAGCAGCGCCTGGCGCAGCAGGGTATTGAGCAGGATGCGGCGCGACAAGGCATGCCGCGCATCGAGCGTTTCGCCGACCTGGATCAGGGCGATGCCGCGCATCGAATCGTCATAGACGGGCTGCAGCAGTGCCGCGATGCGCACCGGCTCGCCGTTGTAGCTGGCGTGGTAGAAGCGCACCAGCGCCGGGTACAGGTCCGAACGCGGCACGCTGGCCGGCACGGGCGGCAGGTCGTCGTAGCCGGACACGGTTTCGCCACGCAGGCCCGTGACCTTGTAGTAGATGCGGCCCAGCGTGTCGGTCTCGAAACTGTCCAGCGCCACGTAGGGCACGTTGGCCACCACCTTGCCGCCCCGCACCGTCACCCGCTCCGCCAGCGCGCGCGTGGACGACAGCAGCGAGCGGTCGTAGGCGACATCGGCGGTCTCCAGCGCGTCGCGGTAGACCGAGATCGCGTTCAGCGCCACCAGCGCCACGAGCGGCAGGAGCAGCCAGCGCAGCAGCTGGTTGCGCAGGCTGCCCAGCGCCCTCGTCGCGCCGCTGCCCGGGCGACGAGTCAGGAAATCGATAACCAGGGAAACGACAGGCGGCATGACGGCGCCGGCTTCAGGCCGGGCGTTCCTGCATCAGGTAGCCGATCCCGCGCAGCGTGACGATCGAGGCGCCGCCATCCGGGCGCCGTTCGAGCTTCTTGCGGATGCGGTGGACATACAGCTCGATGGCGTCGAGGTTGACGTCGTCTTCCAGCGCGAACACTTCCTGGAACAGCTTTTCCTTCGACAGCGCGCGGCCCGGCCGGGCGATCAGGGCTTCCAGCACGGCGTGCTCGCGCGGCGTGAGCGCCAGCGGCTCGCCGCAGTAGGCAAACATGCGCGACACGGTATCGAAGCTGAGCTGGCCGCAGCGGTGCACCAGCGACTCGTTGCCGCTGCGCCGGCGCAGCAGCGCTTTCACGCGCGCCTCCAGCTCGGCCAGCTCGAACGGCTTGGCCAGGTAATCGTCGGCGCCTTCGTTCAGGCCTTGCACACGGTCTTCCAGGCCGCCGCGGGCCGTCAGGATCAGTACCGGCGTGCCGCCGCGCGTGCCGCCGCGGGCGCGCAGGCGCCGCAGCACCTCCATCCCGTCCATGCGGGGCAGTGTGAGGTCCAGGATGACGAGCGCGTAATCCTGGGTATGCAGCAGCGTGTCGGCATCCGCGCCCGTGGCCGCGCATTCGACGGTGAGGTTGGCGTCGCGCAGGGCTTTCGATACCCAGTGCGACAGCTCGACATGGTCTTCGACTAACAGGATTCTCATCGCGCCAGTGTAAGCGCAAATACCGCGCCGGGGAAAGGCTGGCGGGCCGCCCGGGTGATTTGCGGCGTACTGAAAGGGAATTGAAAGCTCGGCGCGCATATAGTCCGACCCAAACAAGCATCACATAACGACTTATCAGGAGACACCATGAAGCAATCTTCGCTCGCGCTCGCCGCCCTGGCAGCGCTTTCACTGAACCATTCCGCATTTGCCCAGAGCAGCGTGCAGCTCTACGGCCTGCTCGACGCCGGCGTCGAATACGTGAACCATGCCAGCGCCGATGGCGGCAACCTGGCGCGCGTGATCTCGGGCGGCAAGAACACTTCGCGCTGGGGCATCCGCGGCAGCGAAGACCTGGGTGGCGGCCTGAAGGCCGTCTACAACCTCGAAGGCGGCATCCTGATGGACACCGGCGGCGCCGACGGCGCGCTGTTCAAGCGCCAGGCCTACGTGGGCCTGGAAGGCGCCTACGGCCGCCTGGTAATCGGCCGCTCGTTCACCACCACCTATGAGCTGGTGATCAAGTTCGACCCGCTGGGCTTCGCGCCGAATTACTCGTGGGCCACCTCGGGCGGCGCCACCGGACCGTCGAAATACGGCATGACGACAGCATTCGACAACATGGTGAAATACACCGGCAAGACCGGCGGTTTCACCTATGGCGCCACGGTCGCCCTGGGCGAACGGGCCGGCAACTCGACCGATGGCCGCAAGATCTCGCTGGGCGGTTCGTGGTTCGGCGACGGCATCGGCCTGATGGCCACGTGCGAACAGATCAATGGGATAACGGCTGGCGGCAACACGACCGCCGGCATCACGGCCGCGCCGGCGACGGGGCGCGACAAGACCAACGCCTGCCACGCGGGGGCTGACTACAAAACGGGCGACTGGCGCTACACGGCCGGCATGCGCAACTACAAGCTGCGCTCCGGCAGCCCGGCGATCGCCGACCTGCGCGGCAACACGTACTGGGGCGGCATCACGCGCGTGATCGACGACGTGACGCTGACCGGCGCGGTCTACCACATCGACACGAAGAACCTGCCGGCCGGCCAGGATGCCGACCCCACGATGTTCGTGGCGCGCGCCATGCTGGCACTGTCGAAGCGGACCGATCTCTACCTGTCCGTGGCGCACGCAAAGGCCCACGACGGCCAGCTGGTGGGTCTGTCGCGCGACGATGCCGGCACCGGCACCACGCAGACGGGCGTCACCGCCGGCATCCAGCACCGCTTCTGACCCCGGCCCATGCCGGCGCGCTATCATGGGTGCATGAACCATCCACGTCGCCTCCTGCTGTCGTGCGCGGCCCTGCTCTGCCTGGGGTCCGCCGGCGCGCAACCGCCCGAAGCCGAATGCCTCATTCCGTCGAAACCGGGAGGCGCGATGGACCTGACCTGCAAGCTGGCCCAGAAAGCCTTGCAGACCGATCCCGCCGCGCCGCGGCTGAAGCTCAGCTATCTGCCCGGCGGCGTGGGCGCCGTGGCATGGCACACGCTCGTGTCGCAGCGCCGCGCGGAGCCCGATACCCTGGTCACGTTTTCCAGCGGCTCGGTCTTGAACCTGGCGCTGGGCAAGTTCGGCAAGGCCGACGTCGGCGACGTGCGCTGGGTTGCCGCGTTCGGTGCCGATTACGGCATGGTCGCCGTGCCGGCCGACTCGCCGTGGCGCACGCTGGGCGACCTGCTCGGCGCGCTGCGCCGCGATCCGCGCCGCGTGCTGATCGGCATGTCCGGCACGGTGGGCAGCCAGGACTGGATCAAGATGGCGCTGCTGGCGCGCATGGCCGGTGTCGATCCGCGCCAGATGCGCTTCGTGGCGCTCGAAGGCGGTGGCGAGCAGTTCGTGGCGATGCAGGCCAATCACGTGCAGGCGGTGTCGGGCGACACGTCCGAAGCGCTGCTGTATGCCGGACCCGGCAAGGTGCGGGTGCTGGCGGTGCTGGCCGAGCGCCGCCTGCCCGGGCTGCTGGCCGGCGTGCCGACCGCGCGCGAACAGGGGTATGACGTGGTGTGGCCCGTGATCCGCGGCGTGTGGATGGGGCCGGACGTGCCCGATGCCGACTACCGGCGCTGGGTGGCGGCCTTTGCCGGCATCGAATCGGCACCCGGTTTCGCGCAACTGCGCACGCAGGCGGGGTTGTATCCGTTTTCACTCACCGGCGATGCGCTGACCGCCTACATCAAGCGCACCGCCGATACCTACAGCCGGCAGGCCAGGCACTTCGGGCTCGTGCGCGAACGCTGACCACCGTGGATCGACCTCACGCGGTCAGTTGCAGCAATACCGAAGCGTGCGGCGCCAGCGCCTGGCGGATGCTGCCGGCAACCGGCGCCAGGTCGCGCCGCGCCCACAGGTCGCGGCACTTGACCTGACGCCCGCCCAGGTTCAGGCGCGACAGGTCGAACACCAGTTCCGTGGCCTGGTCGCCCGTGTTGAACAGCGCCAGGTAATACACATTGTCCTTGCCTGCAGGCTGTGCGCTCCAGATGCGGGTACCGGCATCGGCCCGGTGCGGCCGGTTGGCCGTGCTGCGCTGGTTCACGGCCAGCACTTCGGGGTTGGTCAGCAGCGCCAGCGTGCGTTCATCAAGGTGGCGCAGGTCGCCGCCCATGATCAGCGGCGAGCGGGCGATCGACCACAGCGTCATCAGCGTCTGCTGTTCATCCGGCGTGAACTTCGTATCGCGCTCGCCGAGCGCGAGTCGGCCCAGCGGCAGCATGTCCGCATCCGGCCACGCATTCGGCCCCATGACGGGATTCCAGTTTTCCAGCCGCGTGAACTGCTCGTGCAGCAGCTTCCACTCGTCCCAGAAGTCATCCGAGATGCGCCACATCTGCGCATGGTGCGGCACGTGCATTGCCCATTTCAGGTCGGTCTCGCCGGGCGACAGGCTGAGCGTGATCGGCCGGCCCGTCTTGCGGATCGCCTTCTGCGCCGCCTCGATCTCCGGCCAGTTCAATTCATACGGCCGCGACATGTCGTCCATCTTGACGAAGTCCACGCCCCACGACGCGTACAGCGCGAAGATCGAATCGTAGTAGGCCTGCGCACCGGGCTTGCTCATGTCGACGCCATACATGTCGGGGTTCCACGCGCAGATCGAGTTCGTGTTGGCGATATCCTTTGCGCGGTAGGTCGTGCCCAGCACCGGCGTGTTCGCGGCCACGGCCTGGCGCGGAATGCCGCGCATCACGTGGATGCCGAACTTCATGCCCAGCTTGTGCACCTGGTCGGCCAGCGCCTTGAAGCCGCCGCCCTTGGCCGCGCTCGGGAAGCGGTTCGGCGCCGGCAGCAGGCGGCCGTGTTCGTCCATCGTCAACTGCGCGTTCTTGCGGTATTCGTAGCTGTTGGCGTTCGGCTCATACCACTGGATGTCGACGGTGAACACGTCGTAACCGGACGGCAGCAGCTTGTCGGCCATGATGCGGGCATTTTCCAGCGCCTGCGCCTCGGTAATCGTGGTGGCAAACGAGTTCCAGCTGTTCCAGCCCATCGGCGGCGTCGGGGCCAGTTCGTTTATTTTGCGCGCCGGGCTTGCCGTGGTTGCGGTCGCCGCGCTGGTGACGGAAGGCGCCACGCTGGCCAGGCCGGAGAGGATGGAAGCGGTCAGGAGGTTTCTGCGGTGTGGATTCATTCTCGGGGCAATTGGATGATCGGAAGGCCGGGTCGAACCAACAGATGTTACCTCGACAATGCGCCGCCATGACGGCTTCTGCGATCACGATAAATGCGCGTCCGATATCGGAATTGACATGGATGAGAATGGATGCCTTGGGCTGCTCCGTCCACCGGCATGGCCTCGATCGCGTCAGGACACCAGACGCTTATTCCACGTCGTATGGACGTCCCGACTCTCGCGGTGCCGAGGTGCCTGACATCGACACGATCAGGAAACCGATCGGCGATACGATAATGCCGACGTCGAGCCGTTCCCCGGGTCGCATGGCACCCGGGGGATACAGCCCATCCAGGCAGGTCTTCTCGTCGGCCGACAGGATGCGCAGCGTCGCAGACTGATCGCAACCCTTGGCCTGGCCGTGGGCGCCGACGTCGATCGCGGTCGCACCCACATGCTGTACCGGGCCGCCGGACCACGCCATGACACCCACGTACCACCCGAGCGGTCCCGCGAAGAACAGGCCGACCGCCGCCAAGGCGCAAAGCGGTATCACGATCCCGTTCCTCAGCGAGGTCGTCGGAGTTTTTATTGCCAGTTGTTTTGTGAATGCCCGGCTGTCCGCCATCAGGAAAATCACGAGAGGCACAAGGACTGCCGACGACCACAGAGCCATTCTCATCCAGGGTCCGGCATGGTCGAAGACGAACCGCCCGCTGAAATGGCCCAGCAGGCCCGCTCCGACAATGTGGAGCAGGGCCAGGACGCTCAGCAAGTTGGCGCGCCGCCGTTGCGCGGGAGTGCGGTCAGCAGGCATG
Source organism: Pseudoduganella lutea (assembly GCF_004209755.1). Lineage (NCBI taxonomy): Bacteria > Pseudomonadati > Pseudomonadota > Betaproteobacteria > Burkholderiales > Oxalobacteraceae > Pseudoduganella > Pseudoduganella lutea. Next base: position 1,033,991 of record NZ_CP035913.1, read on the forward strand.
GGAAAGGGTCATCCCTGGCATGGTATGGATGTCGTCGGGCGACCATGGTACCCCACGCGGTGCCATGCTCACGTGTCATTCCCGATCGTGAAGCCCGTATCCGACTGCAAGCTGAACGGCTGCCAGCCACCCGGCGGATCCTGGTCGCCTTCGCCATCGATCCGGCCCATGCCTGCACGGTGCAGCACCACGCCATCGATACCGAGGTCCGACTGCTTCCAGGCCAGGCCGTCCACCCGGTCGAATGCGAGCACTTCGGACGCGGACGTGGCCGATCACTCGGTATAGCGCAGGAACAGCCATGCATGGCGCCCGGCGATTTCCCGCAGCTTCCCGATTGCCGCACCATCATCCTCGACGCTGTACAGGCGCGCCAACGCATGTGCCAACTGATCGGCATGCTCACTGTCCAGCGGTGCCTCGCGCCGGAAACCGAGCCATGACGCCCCGATACCGAACAGCCGGTAGCCGAACCGCCGATGCAACAGCGCGGCCAGCGCATGGTTTTCGAAAGGATTCAGGTCGCTGGTGAAATACCCATTCGGGAACGCGCACAACGCCAGCGATGGGTCGTCCACCGGCACTGCCCACATGACGGCGCGGTCATCGAGTATCAGGCCAGGCGTGGCATTGACACTCTCCAGTTCGGCCAGGTCCTCGTCGTTCATGCCAATGCCGCGGTCACAGGCATCGTCGAAGCGGACGGAGGCCGACTTCGCGATGAAGTTGTCGCGCCGGATGAAGAACTCCGATGGCGTCGACAGGAAGCCGGGATGCTCGCCGTCCTCGAACGCGGCCGGGTCCACCTGCGACAGGTCGTGGCCATCGGTGTCGTCCAGCCCATGCGCCATGATGGCGTGGGTGCAGGTGTACGAAGCCTGCGCGAAATCGTCGAGCGAGACAAGCACGGAACGGTCCGGGAACTTGCGCGAGTAGTACTCATGCACTGCCAGGAGCTGCTCGAAGGTCTCCAGGCCTGTCACGAGAAAAGCCTCGCAAAGGATCTCGTTGCGCGTATCGGCCTGCGTAAGGGTCGCGATTTCCATGCCGTGGACGCGGTCAGCCGCCGCGCTGCGCCTTCAGCAGCGCCACCAGTGCCGCCGGGGCTTCCTCGACGAGCATGCGCTCGGCATTGCGCGGATGAATGAAGCCTTCTTCGCGAGCGTGCGCGATGAAGTCGGTCAGCCGGTCGTAGAAGCCGTCCACGTTGTACAGCGCGATGGGCTTGTCGTGGATGCCCAGCTGCGACCAGGTCAGCATCTCGAACAGTTCCTCGAGCGTGCCGAGGCCGCCCGGCATGGCGATGAAACCGTCGGACAACTGGGCCATCATGGCCTTGCGTTCATGCATGTCCTTGACGATGAACTGGCGCGTGAGCCCCGTGTGGCCCACTTCGCGTTCGACCAGCGCGGTGGGGATCACGCCCGTCACCTCGCCGCCGAGGCGCAGCACTTCATCGGCGATCACGCCCATCAGCCCCACGTTGCCGCCGCCGTACACGAGCGACAGGTTGGCATCGACCAGCGCGGCCGCGAGGGCACGCGCGCGTTCCGCATACAGCGGCCTGGCGCCCGCATTGGCGCCACAGTACACACAGATGGATTTCACTTGTTCAGTTTCTTGAGATAGTCGTCGGACAGTTTCTGGAAGCGCGCCAGCGTTTCGCCGCGCAGGTAGGGCTCGACCTGGATCAGCACCTGGTAGCAGCCGCGCGCCAGCGCATCGGCCATCGACTGCTGCTCGGTGTACTTGCGCGGGTTGCGCACATATTCATACGACAGCCAGTACGTGGCCACCACCACCATGTTCGTTGCCATCGCATCGATCTTCAGGTCGTTCGCTTCCAGCGAGCCTTCGGTGCGCAAATCTTCGCACAGCTGCTTGGCCACCTTGATCTTGTGCGCCAGGATCTGCTTGAAGTGCAGTTCCAGCTTGCGGTTGCGTGACAGCAGGTCGTTCAGGTCGCGGTAGAAGAAGCGGTAGCGCCAGATGAGCTCGAACATCAGGTGCAGGTACTGCCACACGTCCTCGATATTGGAACGGCGGCCGGCGGGCACGTGCAGGATGCGCTCGATCTCCTGCTCGAACTCGATGAATATCGAGTTGACGATGTCATCCTTGTTGCGGAAGTGGTAGTACAGGTTTCCTGGCGAGATGTTCAGCTCTTCGGCGATCACGGTCGTCGTGATGTTCGGTTCACCGAACTCGTTGAACAGGCGCAGCGACAATTCCTGGATGCGTTCGCGCGTTCTTCTGGGAGCTTTCTGTAACATGGCCGGGGTGCTGTTGTTTTGGTCGCAAGCATAACACCGATGGAACGGCCGTGCGGAATCTGCTCGCGCGCGGCTACTTGCCCTTCTTCAGCCGGATCACCTGCCCCTTCAGTTCATTCACCTCGTGCTTCAGCGAGTCCACCTCCTGCCGCAGCGGCGCCGTGGCGGCGATCACGGCGCGCTGCACCTGCTCCTCCATCGCCCGGTCGCGCAGCTGCCGCTTTGGCGAGGCGGCCGATTCGTGCCGGACCACGGCGCGCAAGGCCTCGGCGCGCTCGCGGCGCACCGTGAAGTCTTCGAGGCCGGCCTGCCAGATCGCCTGGATGCGTTTTTTCACCATGGTGTTTTTCCTTCCTACGCGGCCTGGGCCCGCCGTGACTGCGCATACAGGCGGAAGCCTTCGCGGATGTTTTCGCGCAGTACCGCCCCCTTCCACGGTTTCGTGTAGAAGCGGTCGATCGCGCCCTGGTTGATCGCGGCCATGATCGGCGTGAGATCGGCGTAGGCCGACAGCATGATGCGGAACGTATCCGGCGCCAGGTTCTTCACCCGCTCCATGAATTCCGTGCCGCTCATCGACGGCATGCACTGGTCGCACAGGATCACCTGCACATTGTGGCGCGCCAGGATGTCGAAGCCTTCATGCGCCGTCTGCGCCGTCAGGATGCGGTAGCCGTCCTGGGCCAGGAAATCGGACAGCACGTCGAGCATGAACGCATCGTCGTCGACAATCAGCAGCGTGGGCTTGCCGTCGTCGCGCGCCTCATCGGCCGGCGCGGGCAGGTAGCGCTTCTCGCGCAGCATCGTCTCGAAGTCGGCGGCGGGCACGGGCCGCGAAAAAAAATAGCCCTGCATCTCGTCGCAGTCGTGCCGGCGCAGGTAAGCCAGCTGGGCATCCTTTTCCACGCCCTCGGCAATGACCTTCAGCTTCATGCTGTGCGCCATGTTGATAATGGCCAGCACGATGGCCGCGTCGTCCGGGTTCGACGTGACTTCGCGCACGAACGCGATGTCGATCTTCAGCTTGTCGATCGGGAAGCGCTTCAGGTAGGCCAGCGACGAATAGCCGGTGCCGAAGTCGTCGATCGAGATCTTGATGCCCAGTTCCTTCAGGTTCTGCAGCATCGTGATGGTTTCCTCGGCATTGCTCATCAGCGAGCTTTCCGTCAGCTCCAGTTCCAGCAGCTCGGGCGGAATGTCGTGTTCGCGCAGCGCGCGCAGCACTTCCTCTTCCAGCCCGCCGACGAAGAACTGGATGCCCGAGACGTTGACGGAAACCTGCACGGCGCCGGCACCCGAATTCTTCCAGTGCGCGATCTGGCGGCAGGCATCGTGGATCACCCAGGCGCCGACCCGCACGATCAGGCCGGTTTCTTCCAGCAGCGGCACGAAGAGTGCCGGCGACACCATGCCGTGGCCGGGCCGGTTCCAGCGGATCAGCGCCTCGGCACCGCTGATGCGGCCGGTGCCGATGTCGATCTTCGGCTGGAAGTGCAGCACGAATTCCTCGTTGTCGATGGCCCGGCGCAGCGCGTTCTCCATGTCCAGGCGCGCCAGCGACTGGGCGTTCATCTCGGCCGTGAAGAAGCGGAACGCGTCGCGCCCCGCTTCCTTGGCGCGGTACATGGCCGTGTCGGCATACTTGATCAGCGTATCGGCATCCTGGCCGTCATCGGGATAGACCGAGATGCCGATCGACGCGGTCACGGTGACTTCGTGCCCCTTCAGGTCGAATGGCTTGCGCATCGCCTCGCGGATCTTCTCAATGACCGGCAAGGCCCCCTGCATGCCCTCGGGCAGCATCAGGATCGCCGCGAATTCGTCGCCCCCGAAGCGGCCGATCGTGTCGCGCACGCGCAGGCAGTCGACCAGGCGGCTGGAGAACTCCTTCAGGAGTTCGTCGCCGATCGTGTGGCCCAGCGTGTCGTTGATGTTCTTGAAGCGGTCCATGTCGAGGAACAGCACGGCCAGTGCCCAGCGGTGCTCGGCGGCCTGCTTCAGCGAATGGGTCAGCGATTCATACAGCTGGCTGCGGTTCGGCAAGCCCGTCAGCGTGTCGAAGTGCGCCAGCTTCAGCAGGCGGCGCTCGGCTTCCTTGCGCTCCGTGATATCGCGGGCCACCGCCACCAGGATCCAGTTCTGCCCCGAGCGCAGCGTGCGGCGCTGCACCTCGACCGAGATCAGCGAACCGTCGCGCCGGTGCAGCAGCAGTTCGGCCATCGCGCCTCCCTGGTCGCCGGCCAGCAGCTTGTCGTACAAATCCACCAGTTGCATCGGCGCGTTGCCGCGATCGCCCACCAGCAGGAAATCCTCGCGTTCGAAGCCGAGCATGCGGCACGCCGTCACGTTGACGTCGACGAAGCACGTGTTGGCGCGGTCGACGAGGAAGATGGCGTCGGCCGTCGCGTCCATCGCCAGCCGGAAGCGGCGCAGGTCTTCCGTGAGCCGGCTGCGCGCGGCCATGTCCTGCTGCAGCTGCTCGTGGTTGCGGCGCACTTCCTCGTACAGCCTGAGGTTTTCATACGAGACGGCGATCTGCGAGGCGACGGTGACGGCGATCCGCTCGTCGATCTCGGAAAAACCGTTGTCCCCCAACTTGTCGGCCAGGTACAGCCAGCCATGCACCCGCGTGGCCGAAGCGATCGGCACACCGAGGAAGGAATGCACGGGCGGATGGTCGTCCGGCAGGCCAAGGTGCGCGGGGTCGCCCGGCAGCGCGTGCTCGCGCACCGGCTGGCGTTCCTGGAGAATGCGTTTCAGGATGCCCGCATCGGGCGCGCCGCACAGCACGCGCGCCGGTTCGGCGCTGCCGCAATGGCTGAACCAGCCGAGCGCGTCGCCTTCCTCGTTCAGCACGCCGATGCACGCATACTTCGCCACGCAGATGTTTTGCGCGACGTTGCAGCCGATGTCCACCAGCGCCTGCGGTTCCCGTTCGGCGGACAGGTCGATGCCCAGTTCGATCAGCGCCGTCAGCCGCAGGCTCACGGCCTGCAGGCTGGACAGGCTTTTCGACAGCCGCTGCGTCATCGAGCGCAGCCGCTCGGCTTCGCCATCGGGCGTTTCATGGTGCGCCAGCTCGGAGATGACCTGGCTGCTGGTTTCCACTTCATCGAGGTACTCGGCCATCTTGTGGCCGATGCCGCCCAGGTTCGTGTCGCCCTGCGGGGCCTCGGCCAGGCCCGTGGCGAAGTCCGGCACGCTGGCGTGCGCCGCGGGCACGCCCAGCGCTTCCTGCACGGTGGCCATGATCACATCGGGATCGGAGGGCTTCGGCAGCACCCAGCGCACGCCGCACGATTGCGCCACGGCGACCGCCTCGCGTTCGCGGTAGGTCGCCGTGTAGAAGATGATCGGCACGTCGGCCGTGTCCGGATTGTCGCGCACGCGGGCCACGAATTCGTAGCCATCCATGTTCGGCATGAGGATGTCCGAAATGATCAGGTCCGGCCGGTCGCGCTCCATCAGCTTCAGCGCCTCCGCGCCGCTGGCCGCTTCCATGAGACGGTGGCCGGAAAAGCCCAGCAGGGTCATCAGGAACTGCCGGTTCAGCACGTGATCGTCGACGATCAGGATCGTTGCGATGTCGTCATTCTGACGGGGCGACATCTCCCCTGGTAAAAAAGATTCGATTTGCGTGACGAAACTGTCCGGTTCGATCGGCTTGCCGATGTAGCCGTCGAATCCCGCGGCAAGCAGTCGTTCGCGATCGCCCACCATCGCCAGCGCCGTGACGGCCAGCGCGGGTATGCGCCGCGTGACAGGATCGGCCTTCAGCGCGGTAACGACGCCGTAGCCATCGAGCTTGGGCAGGTGCACGTCGCAGATGATCAGGTCCGGCTGTTCGCGCAGCGCGGCGGCCACGCCTTCCTCGCCATCACTCGCCGTGAGCGGGGTGTAGCCGAAGGCGCGCAGCAGATACACCATCAACTCCATGTTGGTGGGATTGTCTTCGATGATGAGGATGCGTGCAGACACGTCGTCCCTCCATTCTATTGTCACGAGCCGGTTTCCCCAGGCCAGGCCGGCCATGGGGCTTGTATCAGCGGCTCTAATTATCGTTGCCGGGCAACAGCCCTCCCCGTGGTGTCAGTATCCCTTATTCCGTACGGAGGCGAAGCACGGCAGGCGTGCACGTCGGCCGTGCCGGAAATGCTGCCGGCACGCTGGACAGAGAATGAACGAAAATTAATCTCTATTGCCGTACGTCAACTAATTGTAGCGGCTGGAAGCGGCCGCGTCAAAGGGCCGGCGCCAAGGATCTCATCGAGGATGCGGCACAGCACGCGCGGATCGCTGCCCAGGGCGACATGGCCGATACCGGAAAAGGCCACGTTCCGGGCGCCGGCCAGACGGGAGGAAGTTTGCGGGGCAACAATATTGTCGTGCCACGACCACACCGACGTGATCAGCGCGCGATGCGCGGCATCGTCCTGCGCCAGCTGGGAGAGCCATTCGGCATCCTGGCGCATCTGCCGGGCGTTCTCGCCGAAGCCCAGGGACGCGAGCCCGGTGCCCTGGTGCGGTGTGCCGATGGTGACGATGCGCGCCACGCGGGCCGCGCCGTGGCGCCGCAGCCAGGCGCGCGCCACCAGGCCGCCCATGCTGTGGCCGACGATGACGATGCGTGGCGCGCCGGTGGCGGCCAGCAGGCGCTGGGCCGCGCACTCGACCTGTTCCACGTAATCGTCCAGCGGCGCGGCGACCGGTTCGAGGTCGACGGTGGCGTGGCTGATGCGCTCGCGCCGCAGCAGCGCGCGCAGCGGTGTCCAGTAGCCGCCATTGCAACCGTAGCCATGCACCAGCAGGACAGGCAGCGCATGGGCATCGGGCGCGAAATACGGCTCGGGCCGATGGCGCAGCATGAACCAGGAAGAGGCCAGCATCGAGGCGCGGAACTCGCCGCAGAACAGGCAGATGCGGCCGCCCAGGTCGAGCCGGTGCTCGGCCGGCACGTCGCAGGCGAACTTGCGCGCCATCCTGAAATTGTTGGCATTGATCGCGCCGCGCACCAGCACCACGGCCAGCAGCGCCAGCAGCAGGGCCAGGTCGAGCGGCACATAGCGGGCGGCCGCATACCAGATCGCCAGCGCCGCCGCGATTTGTACCGCCATGATTGCCAGCAGGATGCGCACCACCATGTTGTCGCCCTTATCGTGAAGACCCGGCATATCGGAGCAACCGGTATCCTGCACATTCTCCTTCAAATCGGCTTCGGCAGCGAAATTCCGGCGCGAATCCGGAGCGAAAATTCACTTCTCCGGTTTGCGGCCCTGCGCCATCATCTGCCGGGCGATGCCGCGCAGGATGTTCACCTCTTCCGTCTCCAGGCCGGTGCGGGCGAACAGGCGCTTCAGGCGCGGCATCAGCTTGCGCGGGTTGTCCGCATCGAGGAAGCCGATCGCCACCAGCGCTTCCTCGATGTGCGTGTACATGCCCTCGATCTGCGCCTGGCTGGCGGCATCGCCATGGAAACCGATGGGCGTGGCGGCCGGCGCGGCGGGGTCGAGCGCCGCCATGCGGCATTCGTACAGCAGCACCTGCGCAGCCTGCGCCAGGTTCAGCGAGGAATAATCAGGATTGGCCGGGATATTGATCAGCACGTTGCAGCGCTCGACGATCTCGTTGGGCAGGCCGAAGCGCTCGTTGCCGAACACCAGGGCGGGATACAGGTCCTGCCCTGCCGCCGCGTGTGCCGCTGCCGCCGCCACGTGCGTGGCCACTTCGCGCGGCGTTTGCACCGGCGGCGAGAATTCGCGCAGCCGGGCCGATACGGCGGCGGCATGGTTGATGCCATCGAGCGCCTCGGCCATCGTGGCGACGATGCGCGCCCCGGCGAGGATATCCTGCGCGCCACTGGCGAAGGCCACGGCTTCCTCGTGCTGCAGCGCACCCTCGAAGCGGGGATTGACGAGTACCAGCTCGGAAAAACCCATGGTCTTCATGGCGCGAGCGACGGACCCGATGTTGCCCGGACGACTCGTCTCCACCAGGATGACCCGCAGGGGGAAAATCGGCAGTCGACCGAAAAGAGCCGGTGTGTTCAGTGTTTTTTCCGTCGGCATCATTTAAAATAGCGGTTTTCGCGAAACGGCAGATTTTACAACGCCCTGCGTTGATCCAGTGCCTGCCCTGCATTTGCCATGGATTTGCCAGGGAGTTGCCAGGATTGCCATTGATCCGCCACTTCGCGCCGCTCTTTTACTTTACTAATTCGCTCCTGTTTACACGGCCCCGGCACCATGCGTCCGGCAGGCTGTTCATTTTTTATTACGGAATCGCCATGCATCCAATGCTCAACACGGCCGTGAAGGCCGCACGCCGCGCCGCCGCCGTCATCAACCGCGCCTCGTTCGACCTCGACCGGGTCAGCTTCGCCGAGAAAAACCCGAACGATTTCGTTACCGACGTGGACCGCGCCGCCGAGGAAGCCGTCATCGAGGTGCTGCAGAAGGCCTACCCCACCCACGCGTTCCTCGGCGAGGAATCCGGTACCACGGGCAACGTGAACGACGAGAGCGAATTCGTGTGGATCATCGATCCGCTGGACGGCACCACCAACTTCATCCACGGTTTTCCGCAGTATGCGGTCTCGATCGCGCTGCAGCAGCGCGGCGTGATCACGCTGGGCGTGGTGTACGACCCGGTGCGCAACGAACTGTTCACGGCCGAAAAAGGCGCCGGTGCGTTCATGAACGACAAGCGCATCCGCGTGCGCAAGCTGGACCGCATCAGCGGCGCGCTGCTGGGCACCGGCTACAAGAACGGCAGTCCGAAGGCGCTGGAAGAGTACCTCAAGATGTACGGCATCATGGGCGAGCGTTGCCACGGCGTGCGCCGCGTCGGCTCCGCCGCGCTGGACCTGGCCTATGTGGCTTGCGGCCGCCTGGACGGTTACTATGAAAAGAGCCTGCAACCCTGGGATATCGCCGCCGGCACACTGCTGGTGACGGAAGCGGGCGGCATCGCGGGCGAATTCAATGGCGAATCCGGCTACATGCGGACCGGCCATGTGATCGCCGGCAGCCCGCGGGTTTTCGGCCAAATGGTCGGTTTACTGGCAGAATTTGCCTGATATCAACACTTAGTGTAGCTTTGATACAAAAAAAGGCCCATTTGGGCCTTTTTTATTGCCTTGACGAAATTTAGTTTACGTGGATACTGATATACTTCCTGAGAGAAATTGCCGACCAGTCCGGCCTCGCTAAATTTTGACCCTGCCTGTGACTGGCGTGGGGCCGTTTTCTTTCAGAGCAACTATGTCCTTCACTCAACTTGGCTTGTCCGACGCTATCATCCGCGCCGTGACCGAAGCGGGCTATACCACGCCCACGCCCATCCAGACCCAGGCGATCCCTGCCGTACTGAACGGCGGCGACCTGCTGGCCGGCGCCCAGACCGGCACGGGCAAGACGGCAGGGTTCACCCTGCCGCTGCTGCACCGCCTGTCCACCGATGCCGCCGGCAGCAAGCTGGCCAACAATACCTCGGCGCGCCCGATCCGCGCCCTGATCCTCACGCCGACCCGCGAACTGGCTGCCCAGGTCGAGGAAAGCGTGCGCGTCTACGGCAAATATACAAAGCTCAACTCGGCCGTGATCTTCGGCGGCGTGTCGATCAATCCGCAGATCAAGCAGCTCAAGCATGGCGTCGACATCCTTGTCGCCACGCCGGGCCGCCTGCTCGACCACATGCAGCAGGGTACCGTCAGTCTCGACAAGATCGAGATCCTGGTGCTGGACGAAGCGGACCGCATGCTCGACATGGGCTTCATCCGCGATATCCGCAAGGTGCTGGCCGCCCTGCCGGCGAAGCGGCAGAACCTGCTGTTCTCGGCCACGTTCTCCGACGAGATCAAGGCGCTGGCCGATGGCCTGCTGGACAAGCCCGCCACGATCGAAGTGGCACGTCGCAATTCGACGGTGGAAATCATCGCGCAAAAGATCCACCCGGTCGACCGCGACAAGAAGCACCCGATGCTGTCGCACTTGATCCGCACGCACAAGTGGACGCAGGTGCTGGTGTTCACCCGCACCAAGCACGGCGCCAACAAGCTCGTCGAACAACTGGGTTCGGATGGCATCAAGGCCATGGCGATCCATGGCAACAAGAGCCAGTCGGCACGCACCCGCGCGCTGGCCGAGTTCAAGGACAACACGCTGCAGGTACTGGTGGCCACCGACATCGCGGCACGCGGGATCGACATCGACCAGCTGCCGCACGTGGTCAACTATGACCTGCCGAACGTGCCGGAGGATTACGTGCACCGGATCGGCCGCACCGGCCGCGCCGGCGCGACGGGCGAAGCCGTATCGCTGGTCTGCGTGGACGAGCACGACATGCTGAAAGACATCGAAAAGCTGATCAAGCAGACGTTGCCGCGTGAAGTCATTGCCGGCTTCGAGCCGGACCCGACCGCCCGCCCGCAGCCGATCCAGCTGCGCAGCGGCAATGGCCAGCACCGCAATCCCCGCGCGGGAGGCAATGGCGGCAATGGCGGCGGCCGCGGCAAGCCCAACGCGCCGCGCAGCGGCAGCAGTGCCGGCGCGGGTGCCGGTGGTGCCGGTGGTGGACGTTCCGGCGGTGCCGGCAATACGGGTGGTGGACGTTCCGGCGGTGCCGGCAATGCGGGTGGTGGACGTCCCGCCGCTACCGGCAACGCAGGCGGCAGCCGCCCGGCCGGTGCCCAGCCGGCGCGCAATGGCAATTCGCGCGGCGGCCAGCGCCCGGCCGGCACGGCTCCGGCACGTTCCGGCGGCAACGGTGGCAATGGCGGCCGCGGCCGCTGATCAATCCTCCGCCTGGCCGCCGCGTTGGCGGCCAGGCGCAAAATCGTGCATAATTGCTAACCCCGCCCGCAGTTGTTACCATAGTGGCTTTCAACCGAGTAGCCGCACATGCCCAAGTTCGCCGCCAACCTGACCCTGCTGTTCACGGAATTACCGTTCCTGGACCGGTTTGCCGCTGCCCGCGCAGCCGGCTTCGATGCCGTCGAATGCCAGTTCCCCTACGATCACAACGCCGCTGACATCCGCCGCAGGCTCGATGACAACGATTTGCGCATGGTGCTGCTCAACCTGCCCGCGGGCGACTGGCAAGCCGGCGACCGTGGCCTGGCGTGCGATCCGCGCCGCCATCGCGAATTCCGCGACAGCGTGCACATGGCGCTGGAATATGCCACGCTGCTCGACGTGCCGCGGGTGCACTGCCTGGCCGGCATCATGCCGCCGGGCATGGATCTGCGCCGCGCCCGTGAAACCTACCTCTTCAATGTGGAGCATGCGGCCAGGCTATGCGGTCCGCGTGGCATCCGCCTGTTGATCGAGCCGATCAACACGATCGACATGCCGGGCTATTTCCTGTCGCGCACCGAGCAGGCGCTGGATATCATCGCGGCCTGCGACAACGACAACGTGTTCCTGCAAGCCGATATTTACCACATGCATTGCATGGGCGAAGACGTGCCGGCCATGCTGCGGCGCGCGCTGCCCCGCATCGGCCACGTGCAGCTGGCCGACGCGCCCGGCCGCCACGAGCCCGGCACCGGCGTCATCGACTATCCCGGCATATTCGCGCTGCTCGATGAACTGGATTACCAGGGCTGGATCGGTTGCGAATACCGGCCGCGCGGCGATACCGCGGCTGGCCTGCGGTGGCGCGATGGGCCATCCATGGCCGCCATGCCGGACATCGCCTGCCTGGACCCGGCCGCCTGACATTCCCCGCCGTAGTCGGCGGTTTGCGTTGCCGCAAACAGCCGCATTTTTGCAAGCGCAAGATGTTAATTCCGATCACGACACGGGAACATCATGCGCCCTTCTTTCCTGCCCCATCCCTGGTCACGGCGCCTGCCGCCAGCCGGCCGCTGTCTCCTTCACGCCCTGATGCTCCTGTTCCTGGCCGCGGTGCTGGCCGGGTGCGCCGGCAATGCCCGCCTGAAAGAAGTGCGCGCACTGGCCGCCGAGGCGCCGAAACTGAACGGTTATATCGAACTGAGCCAGCGTTACCGCGACACCTATGAGCGCGAGAAACCCTATCTGGCCCCGGCTGCGGACAAGCGCGAGCAAGCCATCGACGCCGAGCGCCGCGCCGCCTATCCCGACCTGGTAGCGATCCACGAGGCCGTTACCGCCTACCTGCGCACGCTGGGCAAGCTTGCCGGCGGCGACCAGTTCGACCCGGGCGACGCAATCAAGGATGTGGCGAAAGGCATCAAGGCCTGGCCGGACACCGGCCTGACCGACCGCCATGTGAATGCCGTGTCCGGCCTGGCGCGGGCGATCGCCCGGGTGGCGACGGGGCGGGCGCAGGACCAGGCGGTGCAGGAAATGCTGCGCGACGGCGACGAGCCGCTGCGCGATTCCCTCGACGCGATGAGCACGGTGCTGCGCTATTACGACAAGCACCATGACAACGAACAGGCCATCGTGATCGGCATGCTGGAAACGGAAATCCCGTTTGCCGACAAGCCGCAGGACCGCCTGCTGGCGGCGCTGGCGAAAGCGCACCGTCATGAAAAACTCAATGAGTACCGGCTGCTGGGCCGGCGCCACACGCTGGTCCGGCAGAACGTGCAGGCGATCCGCGAACGCCACGAGGCGCTGGTGCGCAGCCTCGAGCCCGCCAGTCCGCAACCCGCGGCGCGCGTCGCCGCCAACCAGGGAGCCCAGCCATGAAGCCGACCACCAGTGCCGATACCGCCGTTACCTCCGCTGCCGCGCTGTCGCCCGCCGACATCGAGGCGCTGGCCGACAGCCTGTCCGACAACGCCGATGCGCTGCACAAACGCATCATGGCGGCGATCCGCAAGAACGCATCCACTGCCGGCGCAGCGATTTCCCATGCCGAGGCGCAGGAATTGTTCGAGCAGGAAATCGCGCTGCGCCAGCAGGCAAACAGCCTGTATGCGGATGCGACCGGTTTTGCCGCCCGGGGCGCGGCGTTGCCGGTACGGGAACTGCTCGACCTGGCGGTGCGCGCCCGCGAACGGATCCGGCGCATCGACCGTGCAAAGGAACTGGCCGGTATCGCCTCGGCATTGTTCAATGCCGCCGCCGCCATTGCGGCGCTGAAGCCCGAGGCCCTGGTGCCCGCGCTGGAAGACCTGAAGGAGCATGTCCAGGCCCTGCCCGATACCGACGCCGCCAGCGACACCGACAAGTTGACCACCCCCTCTTCCGGCAGCGGGCATAGAATGGAGACATGAACATCCTGACACCCGACCAGCGCGCGGCGCTGCAAGCTTCGCTCGAGCAGCGCAAGTTCGCGCTGCTGCGGCAGTTCGCCACCCGGCCGAACAGCGAGTTCAACCGCACGCCAGCTGTCGAGGAAGTGGAAACCTCCCCGGCCGACAGCGCCAGCAACCGCACGCTGAACCAGCTCGAGGCGGAAGCGGACGAGCTGCGGATCGCGCAACTGTCGTCGATCCGCCACGCACTGGCCAAGTTCGACGGCGCCGACAATGGCGACAGCGGCGACTACGGCGACTGCGAGAATTGTGGCGAGCCGATCGGCTATTCGCGCCTGGAGGCGCGCCCCGAGGCGCGCTTCTGCATCGCCTGCCAGACCCGGCTAGAGCAACAGCGGCGCTGATCGCCGCTGCGCGTGCCCTTCATTTAGTTGCAACCCGATCCATCCTGTGCGCGGCGCTGCGCGCGCACCGGCCTATAATTCCCGCATGGGCTACAAGACGATACTGGTACACGTGGATGAGGCACCGCACTCGGCTGCGCGGGTGCTGATGGCGGCCGAACTGGCGCTCCAGCATGGCGCGCACGTGATCGGCGTGGCGCTGACGGGCGTGTCCCGCTTCCTGTACCAGAACGAAATGGTCGACGACGAGGATCCGAACCTCGCGCAGCACCTCGACGTGCTGCGTGAACGGGCAAGCCGCGCGCTGGCCGACTTTGCGCCGCAGTTGCGCGCACTGGGCGTGCACGGCTTCGAGGAACGCGTGCTGGACGACGAACCGGGCACCGGCCTGGCGCTCGTGGCGCGGCATGCCGACCTGGTGATCGTCGGGCAGGCGCTGCCGGACGCGCGCAGCTCCAGCCCGGCGGCGTTCCCCGCCGAGGTGCTGACCGAATCGGGTTGCCCGGTGCTGGTGGTGCCCAACACGGCGCGACCGCGCGGGTCGATTTCGGTCACCCCGGCCGGCGTGGCGAGCGCGGGATCCCCGACGCCGGGCCGGCACGTGCTGGTGGCCTGGAATGCCAGCAAGGAAGCGGCGCGCGCGGTGCGCGAGGCATTGCCGCTGCTGGCCGGGGCTGAAAAGGTGACGGTGGCGATCATCGATGCCGACCTGAGGCCCGCGGCGTTTGGCGACACGCCGGGTGCGGAAGTGCTGGCATGGCTGGCCCGCCACGGCATCGCGGCCGACGTGCAGGTGCGGCAAGCTGCCCGCCAGGGTTTGCTGAAGCGCCCTGGCGACGTGGGCGAGGTCCTCATGGGGCTGGCAGGCGAAACAGGCTGCGATCTCGTCGTGCTGGGCGCCTACGGCCATTCGCGCTTCCGCGAAACGCTGCTGGGCGGCGTCACGCGCACGGTGCTGGAATCGATGACGGTGCCGGTGCTGATGGCGCATTGAAAAGGAAGAGCGTGCGAGCTGGCTGGCTCGCACTGTTCGGCAGGCGCGGAGCGGTGCTCCACGCAGGCGCAGCCTCGCTCCCGGCCTTGCCCTTTGCTATCACTCCTGCCAGTCCTGGTCGCGGATTTTTGCCACCTGGCGCAGCGTCATCCATTTGCACAATTGCAGCGCGTCTTCCTTGCCGGCGGACATCTGGCGCGGGCTGGCCAGGGCGATCTCGCAATCGCGATCGGACCATTCCTCGAACCGGATCGCGCCACCGCGCGCCACTTCCAGCTGGTACATCAAACCGTCGTCGTAGCCAAAGCGCAGCACGGCCGATGGCGCGATCCCGTCCAGCGCGGCCCCGTTGCCCTCGTAGATTTCCGACAGCGCGGCCGCCAGTTGCGCCTCGGT
This sequence comes from Pseudoduganella lutea, assembly GCF_004209755.1. Lineage (NCBI taxonomy): Bacteria > Pseudomonadati > Pseudomonadota > Betaproteobacteria > Burkholderiales > Oxalobacteraceae > Pseudoduganella > Pseudoduganella lutea. The sequence goes on from NZ_CP035913.1 coordinate 1,049,246, forward strand.
TGGCGCCTGCACATTGTGGCCGTCCGGCCCGGTGAGCTCTACCCATGCGTGTGTCATGCACGCCTCCAGAAATGTGGCGCGACGGGGCCGGCGGCGCCGTCAGCCGATTCGTCGCGGCAGCGACAGCGGATCGAAATCCTTCCAGTCGCCCCCGGCGATCGTGCCCTCGGCGCGCTCGATATCGTTGGCGCCGAGCTTGCGCAGCAGTTGCACGGCGCGGTCCTCGTCACCGTCCGGAAGCGCAACGGCGATCAGCATGCCGGACTTGCGCGGCGCGATGGCGTTCTCGCCGCCCGCTTCTGGCTCGCCCTTTTCCTTCATGTGCGAGAAGCTGTACAGCGAGCCCACGTGCGCACCGACGAGGCCGCCAACCACCGGGCCGACGGGCCCGGTCAGCGGCACCGTTGCGGCACCGATGGCCGCGCCGATCGCGCCGCCCGTGGCGGCGCCTTTTGCCAAGCCCTCCGGCGAATCCTTCGCACCGGGGGACAGGGTGCGGTCGCCGCCGAGCGCATGCATGTCATGCTGGCCGGGCTGGTTGACATAGAACGTGCTGATGCGGTCGTCGGGATACCCTTCGGCCTGCAGCGCCTGGCGGGCGCCGTCGACTTGTTCCTGCAACTGGAAATGACCGGCGATGATGGTTGTCATGATTTTTATCTCCTGCATGAATTGGACGCACTCAGCTTGCCGCGCCCCCCGCCGTGTTTCCGTACGTTGACGCACATAGCCTGGCGCAAGCATCCCGGCAGCGGGCATGGTAGCGAAATCACCGACGGTGGCCAGTCAAAAGAGACGAAAAGTGCTGCCTTATCAGGCAGCGGCGGCGCCGCCTGCCGGGTGCGGCGAACGCTGTGGCAGCCAGACGGTGAATGTGGTGGTGAACGTGCTGCCCTCGCCCTGCAGCGAGCGCACGTCGATGCGCCCGCCATGGCGGGTGACGATGCCATAGGACAGCGAAAGCCCGAGACCGGTACCGCTGCCGACTGGCTTGGTGGTGAAGAATGGCTCGAAGATGCGCGTCAGGTGCTCCGGCGCGATGCCGCCGCCGGTATCGGCGATCTCGATCCACACCCAGCCGTCCTGGGCGCCGGTACGGAGTCGGATTTTCCCCTTGCCGGCGATGGCTTGGCTGGCATTGACGATCAGGTTCATGAACACCTGGTTCAGCTGCGAGGCCCGGCATTCGACAAGCGGCAGGTTGCCATACTCCGTGATCACCGACACCTTGTACCTCAGCTCGTTGGCAACGATGTTCAACGTACTGTCCAGCCCCCGGTGCAGGTCGGCCAGTTGCCATTCCGTTTCTCCCACGTGCGAGAACTCGCGCAGTGAGTGCACGATTTCCTTTACCCGCCGCAGGCCTTCGATCGACTCGTGGATCAGGGAGATCACGTCGCCGCGCACGAACGCCAGGTCGGCGACCTGGCGCATCGGCGCCATCCGCTCCACCAGGCTGGCGTCACCGGCGATCGCGCGGTCGTATGCATCGATCAGGTCAAGCAGCGCGCCGACATAGCCTTGCAGCGTGCCCATGTTGGAATTGACGAAACCGATCGGATTGTTGATCTCGTGGGCGATCCCGGCCGCCAGTTGCCCGATCGACGCCATCTTTTCCGATTGCAGCAACTGTTCATGGGCCTCGCGCAACTTGCCGATCAGCTGCTGCTGTTCGACACCCTTGGCCGTCAGCGCTTCCTCCATGGCCTTCCGGTCCGTGATGTCGGTCAGCGCGCCGATGACTTCCAGCGGCCGGCCCGTTTCATCGCGGATCAGCCGCAGTGTGTCGTGCATCCACAGGTAGCGGCCATCGGCCGCACGGAACCGGTACTCGTACACGCGCTGGCCTTCGGTGAAGACTTCCGCCAGGCTGGCCACGATGCGCGGCTTGTCTTCCGGGTGGATGTGATCGAACCAGAAATTCGGATCGGCCAGCATTTCGTCCGGCCGGTAACCCAGCATGTTGAACGCGTTATTGCTGACGAACGTCATCTTGAAGTCGCCGCTGGGTACCGTGCAGTAGATCAGCGCCGGCGTGTTGTCGATCAAATATTGCAGGCGGGTGGATCGCACGGGACCGGACGACGCGGCGCCGGCTGGCGCAGCGGCCGGGGAAGCATCGAAATCCTCGAAATGCATTACCAGCTGGCCCAGGCAAACGAACGATTCGACGGCAATGCCGGCATGACGACGGGTTCCGGTGCGGATTCCGGTGAATCCGCGGCTGGCGGCTCGTCGAGCCACAGGCGCGGGTCGACCCGATAATACTTCGACAGCTCGTCATACAGTGCCGGGTGGCGCTGCGCCAGTTGCCACGGCTTGCCGAAAAAGGCCTCGGTCGCCACGGCAAAGAATTCGGCGGGGCTGGTGGCGCCATAGTGATCGAGCACGCTGTCGGCGTTGCCCAGCCAGGCCGCACGCTGCAGGTGCGCGTAATCGCGCGACAGCACTTCGGACCAGTTGCGGTAGTTTTCCTGGCTGCCCAGGTAAGGCGCGCCATTGGTCTGGCCCGATTCGCTGTCGAGCTGGTGGGCAAACTCGTGCAGCACCACATTGTGCCCGTCCCAGGCCAACGCGCCGCGCTCGGTATCATCCCAGGACAGCACGACGCGCCCGTCCTGCCAGGATTCGCCCAGCATCGTCTGGCGGAAATGGGTGACGACACCGCCCGGCCCCACGTCCTGCCGCGCCGCCGCGAACGCGCCCGGATACACGAGGATCGTACGCAGCGATGGATAGACACCGGTGGCGCGATTCAGCAGCAGCAGGCACGCCTGGCCGGCAATCGCGACGCGCATGGTATCGGTCACCTCGAGGCCGGCACAGCCGACGAACTTCTTTTCGTGGAGGAATTGCTTCACGCGCCGCTGCAACTGCTCCTGCAAGGCGGGGTCGAGGCGGTCAAGGATGGGAACGTAACGGCGCAGCGCATCGAGCGCAGCCGGGGCCAGCGGCCGGGACAGGGCCCGGCGCAATGTCAGGCGGGGATACAGGAATGGCGCGGCGACTGCCAGCGCCAGGAGCGTCAAACCAAGCAATGCGTCCATATTGGCCGTCCATAACGATATATGTCGCCACAGATGGGGAGCGTTGCCGACAATTCAATGAAGCGGGCGCCGTTGCCGGCGCCCTGTCTGCATACTTGCCTGCGCAGTGGCCAGTTTTACTGCTGTGCCTTCTGCAGCGATTGCGGGGCGCCGAACAACGCTGCCACCAGCGGGTCGCGGGTCACCGGACCGCGGTTGACGCGGATCGCATAATGCGTGTCGTCGGCGAGGATATGGAAGTGGCGGCCGCTGCCGGCCATGCTCTGCTCGCGCAGGCTCGGGCGCTCCTTGCGCGGCGGCGTGCCTTCGCGCTTCGGCTGGGCGATCGCCGCCAGGAAGGCCTGCACGCGTTCCGCATCCGGGGTAAGGCGATACACAGCCTTGCCCAGGTACGTGGCGGTGCCTTCGATATAGCGGGCCAGTTCGATCACGCCCGCTTCGCGCAGGTCGCGGATATATTTGCGGGCACCGGACGGCGAGAATTTCAGGAACCAGGCGATTTCGTCGGCCAGCATCTCGTGCTGCTGCAACTCGCCGATCAGTTTTTGCATGTTCTCGATGCGGCGCAGGGTTGCCGAAGTGGACCGTACGCGCTCGATCGGCGCCAGCGACAATGCCTTGCGCTCGGTCCCCGGACCCGGGCGCTCCACCAGCGCCAGGCGCGGCTTCGCGGCGGGCTGGGAGGCCATCACATCGCTGTTCGACAGGTCGTGAGAATCTCTGATTGCGTGCATTTGAACACTCCTTATAACGGTAGCCGGTTTGCGCGGTGCGGGGTCACTGCGCATTCATTCATTCATTGGGTTCCAGATTGCCGTTATGCGTTGTACAAGTCTGTGCGGCAACGAACACAAAATGGTTCAAAGCTTAAAGTTACGTTGTTGCTACGAAGAACTGTTTTCTGTGGCTGCCGTTGTCTTACATCCACCACTTCGCCGCTGAATGTGCGCTCGCGAACAGATCGGCGATGACCTGTTGTTTAAAGTGCATGCAGGACCAACCCTTAGAGAGGACACACCATGAAATACTCCATCCTGCTGGCAGCCATCACGGCCCTGAGCCTTTCCGCTTGCAACAAGACCGAGAACACGGTGCCTGCAACCGATACCACGACGGCGCCGGCCACGGCACCGGCAACGACCGAACCGGCAGCGCCGGCTGCGGCACCTGCCGATACCATGACGCCGCCACCGGCCGATACGACGACGCCGCCAGCCGACGCCACGGCACCTGCAGGCACGGGCACCACGCCGGCCGGCACCACCCCGCCTGCTGGCGGCACGACCACGCAATAAGCGCGGTAACGAGTGCGGCAGGAAGCGACGCGCAATGCGCAGCTCTTACCGCACCGCTGTACCGAACGCGCCGGCTAACGGCGCGTTTTTTCATTCTTCCCTCCCGTTGGACGGAAAGACGAGTGTTCAATTCCTGTTGTAAGATCACCACACATTTGATATAACGCAAGCTCATTGTGCGCTAGCGCACCGATGTTTTCGTTGCTTGCGCCATAAACTTGACGTAACAGCAATGCAAAAGCTGCAAAATTGAAAGAAGAGCGGGGAGTTTATAAACGTCCGCTCCGTCAATATTGCTGTAGTTACAAACATTTCTTCCAACGCATCAGGAGTTATCCGTGAATAAATCCAAGAAGATCGCAATTGCCGCAGCCCTGCTGTGTGCTTCCGTCGCCGCTTCGGCGCAGGATGCCGTCATCAATCCGAACTGGTACATCCAGCCAAGCGTAAACGCGATGAAGCCTGACTCCGACTGGGCCACCGACAAGACCGGCTATGGCGGCGGCTTGAAGTTCGGTAAGCCGATCTCGGAAAACTGGGATATCCAGTTGGGTTACACGTATGCCCGCTCGAGCGAGAACGGCGCACGCTACCAGCAGGAAACGCTGGGTGTCGACTTCCTGTACCTGTTCTCGCGCAAGACCTTCCGTCCGTTCGTGCTGGTGGGCCTGGGTGCCCAGCGTGACAAGGAAAATCCATTCCGCAGCCTGGCCGAACCGCACCGCACGTCGCCTTACATCTCGGCCGGCCTGGGCTTCCAGTCCGTCATCAACGACCGCTGGTCGTTCCAGGCTGACGTGCGCAGCGTCTATGGCTTCATCGGCAGCGATGACTTCCGCCATGACCGTTCCAATAACGTCTACGCCACCGTGGGCTTCAACTATGCCCTGGGCCCGGCACCGCAGCCGCCGGCACCACCTGCGCCGCCGGCACCGGTCGCAGAGCCGCCAGCACCGGTAGCTCCGCCGCCGCCGCCGCCACCACCGGCACGCTTCGAGAAAGTGACGATGTCGGCCACCGAACTGTTCGAGTTCAACAGCGCCAAGCTGCGTGGCGACCAGGCCAAGCTGGATGACGTGGCACGCGTGCTGAACGAAAACCCGAGCCTGACGGGCATCACGATCACCGGTCACACCGACCGCATCGGTTCCGACAAGTACAACCAGACGCTGTCCGAAAAGCGTGCCGCCGCCGCCAAGGAATACCTGGTGAGCAAGGGTATCGCCGCGGACCGCCTGACCACCGAGGGCAAGGGCGAGTCCCAGCCGCTGGTGCAGTGCAACGACAAGAAGCGTTCGGACCTGATCAAGTGCCTGGAGCCGAACCGTCGCGTCGAAGTGGAACAGATCACGATCGAACGTAAAGTGAACTAATCGCCCGAAGGCATTTGCCTTCAGGTGCATTACGCAGAAAGGGGCTTAGGCCCCTTTTTGTTTATACGGAGCTGAAAATGAACTGGAGAAAGTTTCCCCATATCGCCAAGAAAATTCCCAACCTGCTGTACTGCGCCGTGATGGAATGGTTCGACCACCGGGGCAGCAGCAAGGGTGCGGCGCTGGCCTTCTACACACTGTTCTCGCTCGCTCCGATCCTGGTGCTCGTCATCGCGATCGCCGGCATTTTCTACGGCAAGGAAGCGGCACAGGGCGAACTGTTTACGCAGCTGCGCGGCATGGTCGGCGCGCAAGGGGCGGAAGCGATCCAGCTGATCCTGGCCGGTGCGCGCAATGAAGAGGAAGGCAAGATCGCCACGGTGATCGCCGGCGCCCTGCTGCTGTTCGGTGCCACCAGCGTGTTCGCCGAGCTGAAGGCGAGCCTGGATGAAATCTGGCAGCTGCCGCCCGTTACGGAGAACACGGTGTGGGACACGATCCGCACCCGCCTGCTGTCGTTCGGGCTCGTGCTGGCACTGGGCTTCCTGCTGATGACGTCGCTCGTGGTCAGCGCCGCGCTGGAACTCTTCCAGCGTTTCTGGAACCGCTACTGGCCGGACGCGACCGTGTTCATCACGGTGCTGAACCACACGATCAGCTTCCTCGTGATCGCCGCCATGTTCGGCGTGATCTACAAGCTGCTGCCGCGCATCAAGCTGGATTGGCCCGATGTGATCATCGGTGCGATCGGCACCGCCATCCTGTTCATGATCGGCAAGTTCGGCATCGGCGCCTATATCGGCAACAGCGGCGTGGCCAGCAGCTTCGGCGCCGCCGGCTCCACGATCGCGCTGCTGCTGTGGGTGTACTACTCGGCCCAGATCTTCTTCCTGGGTGCCGAATTCGCCCGTCAGTACGCGCTGCGGATCGGCAGCCTGAAGCATCATCCGCGCGATGAGCAAGGCAAGCTGAAGATGAAGTAGCAAAATGGCTGAAAACCGGTGACAGACACCGGTTCTTTTGGAACGAATGTTCTGGGAAAAACGGTGACAGACACCGGTTCTTTGGAACGAATGTTCGAGGAGAACCGGTGACAGACACCGGTTTTACTTCAGCGGCTGTTTGCCAGGCGCCCTACTCCCCCAGCAGCTCGGCAACGATCTCCATGCCTTCCACGCGCTCGGCCACGACCTTGACGATCACGATCACCGGCACGCCGAGCAGCAGGCCCCACACACCCCACAACCAGCCCCAGAACAGCAGGCTGACGAACACGGCGGCCGCGTTCATGCGGGCGATGCGGCCCGTCATCCACGTGGTGACGAAGGTGCCGACCAGCGTGGCGATGCCGAGCGAGGCGCCGGTGACGAGCAGCACCATCTGCAGCGATTCGAACTGGAGAAAGGCGACGAGCCCGGTCGCGCTGGTGATCAGCAGCGGGCCGAAATACGGCATGATGTGCAGCAGGCCGGCCACGATGGCCCACGCCCCCGCATTTTCCAGCCCGATGGCGCGCAGCGCGATCCACATCAGCAGCGCCAGCAGCACGTTGGTCACCAGCAGCATGAACATGTAGGCCTGGATCGACGTGTTGATGTCTTCCAGGATGTGCACGGTGATCTTCTTTTTCGACAGCGACGGGCCGGTCAGCTTGACGAGCTTGCGCTTGAACGTATCGCCCGACAGCAGCAGGAAGAACACGAGGAAGATCACCATCGTGGCCTGCGAGAGGAACCCCATCAGGCCACGCGCGCTGACCCACACCCAGTCCATCACCCGGATGCCGCCGGTGGCGGCGCTGGCGGTGCTGGCAGGCGGCGGGCTTGTCGCCTCCTGCTGGCGCTTCGCCGCACGGCGCGCACTGCTGCCGGCGGTGGCCTGCTCGATCTCGTTGGCGACGGCCTGGATGCGTGAAATGGTGCTGGTGCTGGAACCGGTGGTGGAGGCGAGCAGCCGGGAAAGCTTGTGGGTGATCGTCGGCAGTTCCTCGACGATGTTCTGGAATTCGCCATGCACCTTGTCGATGACGACGACGGAGCCGCCAAAGATGGCGCCCGTTACAAGCGTGGCACCGATGATGCGCTTGATGCGCAGCCGTTCGAGCCAGTTGACGAGGGGATTGAGTGTATAGGCAATGAAGATGCCCAATAACAGGGGAACGAGGAAATTCCTGCCCCACTGCAGCGCATACAGGAAGGCGACAGTGGCAATGACACCCAGTGCGAGACCTTTCGCATGCACATGCAGTGGCAATTGCAGCTTCGACGCATCGTCGCCCCCTTCCGGAGGCGGCTCGTCGGGAATGATATGCGGACGGTCCATCCATGCATCGCGGCCGGAGCCGCCCTGGTCGGCCGCCTGGCAACTGATCGTGGATTGAAAGCGTGTATTCGGCGCCATTCAGCGTTGAAATTCCCCGGGATAGCCAGCTATCCCGGGGAATTCACGCCTGGCCTGGCACGCAAATCGCGTTTCTACCACGCCCATGCCAAGTAACCCACTTGTGCTGGACGGTCCGGCCGCGTTCCGATTACTTGACGCGGATGTCGTTCTTCACCGACTTCACGCCCTTGACGCCGCGGGCGATCTCGCCGGCTTTGGTGATGTCGCCAGGCTGGGCCACGAAGCCGGACAGCTGCACGGTGCCCTTGAAGGTTTCCACGTTGATCTCGGTGGTCTTCAGGGTCGGCTCGTTGAAGATGGACGACTTCACCTTGGTGGTGATCACGGCGTCGTCGACGTATTCGCCAGTGCCTTCCTTCGTGGCCGAACCGGCGCAGCCAACCACGGTGAATACGGTGGCGGCGGTGAATACTGCGGTTGCGATTTTCTGAGCGATTTTCATGATGTGACTCCTTCTTGGTGTTGTAAAAATGCCCGGGAACGAGCTTGTATCCAGTAGCGACCGACTTCAATAGCCGAACTGGGATTTCGCAGCCGCGACACACTGGTCTTTGGCCGTGCCGGCCAGGGCGTCGCATTTTTCCGCGGCGACCTTGTACTCGGCGATTCTTTTGTCCTCGCGCGCATCGCTGCGCGCCTCGATTACTTTCTTGTCCGCCCGCGCATCGGCCAGCGCCGCGGTGCGGCTGGCCTTGGCTCTTTCCACGCACACGTCGCGCTCGTTGCCGGCCAGCGCGGCGCAACGCGTGCGGTCCAGCGCGAAATCGGCATTGGCGATATCGATGCGCGCCTTCGTGTAGGCCCGCAGCGTGTTGCGGTAATGGGCCGTGGCATCGGCTTCGGCACGAACCCGCGCAGCCTTCGCCTCGGCGATACAGACATCCTTCGGGTTGCCCTCGCTGGCGTTACACTGGTCGCGGGCTGCCTTGTATTGCGCCGCTGCGGCGGCCTTGGCCTGCTCGAACAGTGCTTTCGCTTCCGGCGTTGCCGCGCTGGCGGCGCCGGCACACAGGAGCAGTGCGGCGGCCTGGCCCGCAAGCGCCATCAGCTTCATCGCCTGCGCCATCGTCCGACTGACACTCCGCTTTACAGCCCAGTCCATGCTAAGGGCTCCATGCTTGTTTCCATGGATGACAGTGTCTCTTTATCACGCCCATCCTTCTGTACGCTGGCGTACAGAAGGTGCAAGTTTTACAACAATCGTTCGCCGAGTGGTACACCATCCACCTGCGACACGATGATCGGCCCCTGCTCGGCAGGACAGGGTGCGGCATCGCACAGACCTCCACGGCGCGACAGGACTAATCTGGCGCCACATCATCAAGGAGGACGAACATGAAACCTACTCACGCCTTGAGCGCGGCGATGGTCGCGGTCTCCCTGCTGGCCGCTGGCTGCGCCAGCAATGCTCCGACCAGCACCAATTACTCGACGCAGGCCGACGCTTCCACCTACGGCACGATCGAGAATATCCAGGTCGTACGTGTGGATCCCGCCACCAGTGGTGCAGGGGCGGTCGCGGGCGGCCTGGTCGGCGCACTGGTCGGCAACCAGATCGGATCGGGCGGTGGTCGCACCGCGGCCACGGCTGCGGGCGCCATCGGTGGTGCGGTCGTCGGCAACCAGATCGAATCGAACCGCAACGCCCCGCACGACATGTACCAGATCAGTATCCGCCTGGATAACGGCGACTACCGCACCGTGAACCAGGACAGCGCCTACGACCTGCGCGCTGGCAGCCGCGTGCGCCTGGTGGACGGCCGGGTCTATCGCTACTGATGCCGATGAGCGCCATCGTGGAGGTCACGATGGCGGAGCGCGCGCCCGACCCGGCGCGCGCGACAAGCCCGGATCATCCGACATACATAAGACATAACTACACAGACACATAAGGAGCAAGCATGGGCACCATTCTCTTGATCATCCTCGTACTCGTCCTGATCGGCGCACTGCCGACCTGGCCACACAGCAGGAACTGGGGCTATGCCCCGAGCGGCATCGCCGGCCTGATCGTCGTGGTCCTGCTGATCATGCTGTTGACAGGCAGGTTGTAACGCAAACGCGGGGCGCGGCAAGCGCCCCGCTGCATCGATGGAGGTCGTCATGAAACGAATCATCGTGGGTGCCGCGCTGGCCACCGGTCTTGCCGGACTGTGCGGCGCCGCATGGGCGCAGAGCACACCGGCTGCCGTGGCGCAGCATCAGCAAAGAGAACTCGCGCGCGGCGAACCGGCGCGCTGGATGAAAGGCGATGGGACCATGCAGGCCCAGGTCGCCACGAAGCGCAAGGAAATCGCCGCGGCACTGAACGAAGCGCTCAACGATTGCAAGCAGGCCGGCGGCGAGCGCCAGGCCTGCGTGCGGGAGGCGCGTGAAACCTACCGGCGCGACATGGCCAACGTGAAAGAACTCGTGGCGCAATCCAACACGATGGGCGGCGTGTACGACACGGCCGGGCCGTCGGAGTAGCCGTGCACCGGGCGCGGGCGCGGCACCTTCAGCGTGCCGGCGCCTTGTCGCCAAGGGGAAGCTGGCGCGTGCCGGTGGCCGGCGAGTCCGGCAGCGGCGGCAGCTCGTGCACGACGAGCGGCGTGTCTTCGGAGACGAACGCGAGCCAGCCGGCCGCACCGATCGCACGCTGGGCATCGGCATAGCCCTGGTTCCAGCGCCACTCCACGGAGCCCCGTGAAAAATTGATGTCCTTCAGCGGCATGTGCCAGTCGTGACCCGCATACGGAATGCGGACCACGTGCAGGGTCGTATCGCAGCCGAGTTCAGCAAGGTCACGTCCGTGCTGCGCACTGCGCTGTTGCGGCGGCATCGTTGCATACAGCTCGCGCAGCTTTTGCTGCAGGCGGCGCGTCTTCACGTAATCCTCGAGGTGGCGCTGCGAGCGGGAAGCAAACGTCACATCCTTCAAGCGGGTCTGCACTTCCTCGAGCGTATCGGGTTCCGGACCTTGCGCACTCCACAGGTCGACCATGAAGCACAGCGTGTCGACCGGGCGGTGCGTATCGTCGAGCACGGTTTGCAGCGGCGTGTTCGAGTACAGGCCGCCATCCCAGTACAGCTCCCCGTCGATGCGCACGGCCGCGAAACCGGGCGGCAAGGCACCGCTGGCGCGGATGTGGTCGGCCGTGATGCGGCCCGTGTCCAGGCTGTCGAAACTGACCAGGCTGCCCGTCGACACGCGCAGCGCATTCACGGTCAGGCGCATGCCTTCCGGGCTGTTCAGCACGTCGAAATCAACGAGTTCCTCGAGCGTGGCGCCCAGTTCCGCCGTGTCGTAGAAGCTGGCCTGCTCGGCCGGCACCTGCAGCCCCAGGCTGAACGGGCTGAATGGTCGCGGCCGGAAGAAGCCGCGCACGCCCGCCACCATCGCCTGCATCGTCGACAGCCGGATGTTCTGGCGGCGCTGCGCCTCGCTCATCCACATCGGGTCGTAGGGATCGCGCTGTGACATGCGGTCCCAGAACTGCCTGATCCGCTGCAGCCGGTGTTCGTGGTGATTCCCCGCCAGCAGCGCGGCGTTGATCGCACCGATCGATGTGCCGACCACCCAGTCCGGCGCCAGCCCGTGCTCGTGCAGCGCCTGGTACACGCCGGCCTGGTAGGCACCGAGTGCCCCGCCACCTTGCAGCACGAGCACCACGCGCATGCCGTTCGGGTTCAGTGGATGGGGATCCGCATCGCTCATGCCTTACCTCCGGGAGTTGAAAGCATCGGTGGGCATTGTAGCGCCCAAAAAGAAACGCCGCGGAAGTCCGCGGCGTTTCGGGAAAGCATGCGTGCCTTACAGCGCGCCGCTCTGCTTGCGCTTGTAGATATACGCACCGATCGCGGCCAGCACGGCACCGACACCGATGGCTGGTTTCACCATGCGCTTGCGCGAGATAAAGGAGCCCACCGACATGGCGATCGGCATGATCGTCTTGTAGTTGGCCAGCAGCCCGCCGGCACCGGCGGCAGCGGCGGTGCCGCCGATGACGCCGGCCAGCCGCGTTTGCACCGTGCCGACGGCCAGGTCGACCGCCCCGTGCAGCAGCACTTCGGGATGCAGCGCTTGCGCCACGTTGTGCTTGCCTGCCAGCACGCCGATGCGGTACATCTCACCTTCCTTGATCAGCCGCGCCTTCGTGGCGTCGAGCGCGGCCTTGCGTTGTTCCTTGTCGCTCATCGCTTTCCTTTCACAACAGCATGTCGCGGTCGGCCTTCAGTTCCGCCATCGTGGCCGGCAGGGCCAGCGATCCGCTGCGTATCCTGCCCATGACCGCCTGCACCAGCAGGTAGGCAACCACGGCAAAGACGACCGCAAGGATCAGCAGGATCTTCCAGCCCAGCGCGTCCCACAGCAGGACCACCAGCGTCGCGGTGCCGAAACCGATCGCGAACAGCGCCGCCAGGATCGACAGTGCGAACAGCACCGCCAGCTTGACGAGATGATCGCGAACGTCCGACAGTTCCGCCAGCGCGAGTTCCAGCCGGGACAGGACGAGGCGCAGCGTGGTCTTGACGAGCCCGGAAACCGAGCCTATCAGGCCGGGCGCACGTGGCTCGGTATGCTCGGAGTGCTCCATGACGTCTCCCAGAGCCGCGCGTTTATTTGCGACCCAGGATCACGCCGGCCAGCAGGCCGATGCCGGCCGCGACGGCGATCGAACGCCAAGGATTTTCCTTGACGTACACATCCGTGGTTGCGGCGACCTGCTTGCCGGTTTCAACTGCCTTGACTTGTGCATCCTGGGCTTTGGCCAGTGCCGAATCCAGCGCGCGCATACCGCGGCCGCGCAGTTCTTCCGCCTTTTCGCCAGTCAGTGCGGTGGCGGCAGTGAACAGGGCTTGTGCGTCTTTGACCAGGGTTTTCACGTCGTTGTTGACGGTACTGATGTTATTTTCCAGCATGATTAAAGCTCCTTTTCACAGTGTTGAGTATCAACTTTACAACGGCATGCTCATTCGAGCAAATCGCGCATATCGTCCGCGTGCTCTTCTTCCTCGGCCATGATCTTGACGAGCAACTGCTTCGTCACGGGATCGGTGTCGCCGATCTGTTCGATCATCTGCCGGTAGGCTTCGATCGCCACGCGCTCGGCAATCAGGTTGGCGCGCACCATCGATTGCACTTCCAGCGATTCATCGTATTCGGCATGGCTGCGTTCGTGCAGCGTGGCCGGGTTGTAGTCGGGGGCGCCGTTCAGTTGCACGATGCGCTCGGCCAGCCAGTCGGCATGCTTTTCTTCTTCACCGGCGTGCTCGAGGAACTCGGCCTTGACGGCCGCGTTGTTCTTGCCGCTGACGGTGTAGTAATGCCGCTTGTAGCGGTTGATGCAGACGAGCTCGGTTGCGAGCGCGTCGTTCAGCATCTTCAGCACGGCTTCTCGGTCGCCCTTGTAGCCTGCCGTGACCGGGCCGTCCGACAGGTTCTGTGCGGCGGCGCGGATGGCCGCGGTATCGATACCGCTGGCCTGGGTGGGGGTCGTTTCGGACATGGTGTTCCTTCCTGTGTAATCAGCGACGCGCCTGGATCGGCTTGCCCGGTTCGGACAGCACGATCTCGACGCGGCGGTTCAACTGGCGGTCGCCAGCCGATTCATTGCCGGCGACCGGATAGGCTTCGCCGTAGCCCCGCACTTCGACGCGCGAGCGGTCGATGCCCGCCTGCGACAGCGCGCTGCGCACCGCTTCGGCGCGGCGCTGCGACAGTTCCAGGTTGTGGGCCGTGGAACCGGTGCTGTCGGTGAAACCTTCGATCAGCACGGTGCGATCCATGTTCTCGCGCAGCACGGTGGCCAGCTTCTGCACGGTGGCTTGTCCGCCCGACGTGAGCACGGCCTGGTCGACGTTGAACAGCACGTCGCCCAGCGTGATGATGGTGCCGCGCTCGGTCTGCTTGGCCTGCAGTTCGGCCAGTTGCGCAGCCAGCGCCTGGTTCTGCTGCTGCGCATTCTGCGTGGCGGCGTTGGCCTGCTCGGCGCGGGCACGGGCCGCTTCGGCCTCGGCCTGCGCCTTCTCGGCGGAGCGCTTGGCAGCCTCGGCTTCGACGGTACGGGCTTCCAGGCGCACCTGGTCGCGCTGCTGCGCCGCCTGCTTCAGGTCCACTTCCGCCTTGCGGGCACGCGCCACTTCCTGGGCGGTGGCGATCTTCTGCTTGGCGACATAGGCCAGCTGGTCGACCTTCTCGATTTTCTCGCGTTCGCTGGCCGCGTTGTTGGCCGCGTTCAGCGCCGCGGTCGCTTCATTGAATTCGCGCACCGCATACTGCGACACGGCGCTATTGCTCTGTGCCGCCGAGTAATCGCTGCGGGCCTGGTCCAGCGTGCTCGTGGTCAGCGGCGCGGAGCTGCACGCGGACAGTGCGATCGCCAGCGACAGCACGATGGGCGTCAGCTTGCTTTTCAGTGGGCTGTAGATGGCGCTATGGGTTGAGCTATTACGCATGTTGCTCCTCCTTTACTGGTTGGCGCTGTTGGCGCGGTCGAGCTCTTCGCGCAGCACGCGCACGTTATCCTGTACCGCGGTGGCTGCGCTGGTCGCCTTGGCGGAGGTTGCCTTGCTCTGGGCCAGCTTTGCATCGGCTTCAGCCTGCTGCGCGAGGTCGCGCGCCAGCTTGTAGTCCTTGTCGGCCAGGGCGCGGCTGGCTTGCTGCATCTTTTCACGGGCAGCCAGCAGTTCCGCCGGGGCCAGGTCGGCAGCGCCAGCCTGTGCGGCGTTTTCCACGGCGGCGCGCGAAACGGCGACTTCCGCAGTGGCGGGGGTTTTCTGGCTGGCGCATGCCGACAGCAGCGCTGCGGCGGCAAGCAACATCGGGGCGGTGTAACGAGGGCTCATTCTTTTTCTCCTCTGGTTGAGAGTATCCGTGTGAATGCACGGAACATAGTGACTTTATAGCCGAACGGACAACATCTTCTCGGTACGCTGCCGCACATAAGTCCTTATCACCGAAGCAATTGGGCGCATGTGACAACAATAAACAGACAACGTTGCGGAAGTGACAAGGTTAAACACTCATGCAACAACGTAACAAATCGTTACTGCGTGCGTTCGCGAACAGTTCGGTTTATACGGTTTTCTTAAGCTGGCCCCATCGGTGCGGAAACACGCCGCGCCTTTCAAACGAGGAGCGAGCCATGAACAACCTGACTTCCCCGACGACTGTCCTGTCCGGCATGGTGCTGGCAATGCTGGTGGCCTGCGCATCGGTCGATGTGTCGCCCCCGGCCAGTGTGGAAATGAGCGACAGCACGTTGACCACGAATGTGCGGTCCAGCCTGGCAAGCCAGCCCGGCCTGAACCCGGCGGACATCATGGTCGAGGCCTATGACGGCGAAGTTCGCCTGTCGGGCTTTGCCGCCAGCGCCGACGAGGCGGAAAAGGCGGTGGCCGCAGCACGCAGCATCACGGGCGTGAAAGTCGTCAGGAACGACCTGAAGGTCAAGTAAAGGCAGTCCAGGCCACCGCTGCGAAGTGGCGGGCCGCTCCGGCAACCCGCTGGACAACTTATGAAGGAGTGCATCATGAACATCAAGCAAATCGCCATGCGCGCCACCATCGTGGCTTCGGTACTGGGCCTGTCGGCCTGCGCCAATATGTCCGCACAGGACCGTAACACCGCGATCGGCGCCGGCGTCGGCGCAGTGGCGGGCTCCGCCCTGTCCGGCGGTTCCGCGCTGGGCACCGTGGGTGGTGCCGCCGTGGGTGGCGTGATCGGCAACCAGGTCAGCAAGCCTACCCGCTGATCCCGTCATCGTTTTGGCCAACAGGAACGGAGCCATGTGCTCCGTTTTTTTATGGGCGCTGTTCGCGTAAAGTGGTCATTGTGGCGGGCAGCGTGGGGCCGTCCGGACCGGGTTCGCAGAGCAATACGCACGGCGGCTTCGACAACGATCCGGTGACGGTGAACGCGGTCATGCAGGTGATCCTCGGCGACGTGCCGGCGCCTGGTCACGACGCGGGATCTGGAGTTCCAAGCCGCGGCAGGCGACCCGCTAGACGAACACCGTGCCCATGCCGATCGCGCCGTTTTCCTTCACCAGCTCGTAGCACCGGCAGGAGACGGCTTCCAGCCCGGCCGAATCGAGGATCTCGATATTGCCGCGGCTGTACGTGATCAGCTTCTGGTTCTGCAGCGCGCTGGCGGCCTTCGTGACGCCGACGCGCCGCACCCCGAGGGCATGCGCGAGGAATTCATGCGTGAGGTGGAATTTCTCGGACTGGAGCCGGTCGCGCGTGATCAGCAGCGAGCGCGCGAGCCGCGCTTCCAGCACGTGGAAGCGGCTGCACACGGCGATCTGGATGGCCTGCGACAGCAACGTATCGGTATAGCGGTGCAGCAGGTGCTGCAACGACTCCATGCGGGCGAATTCGGTGCGGAAGGCTTCGGCGCGCATGCGCTGCACGGTACCGGCGCGCTGCACCACGGCGCGCACCTGCGCCTGCCGGTGGCCCAGCGCGGCCGAGGCGCCGATCATGCCTTCGCGGCCGACGGATCCCACCTCGAGCGTCATCCTGCCTTCCGCCACGGCCAGCAGCGACACGAGCGCGTCGATGGGAAAGTAGATATACGTGATCGGCTGGCCGGGTTCATACAGCACCTCGCCCACGTCGGCTTCGACCGTCTCGCACAAGGCCTCGATCTGGGCGAAGTCTTCTTCCGGCAAGCTCGCCATCAGGCGATTGCTCACCTGCGGCGGCGGCGCGGGATTGCTGTGCGCGGTGTCGAAATACAGGTTCATATTGGTCTGATGGGTTGGCATGTGCACATCTGGTAAAGAGGTTAACGATTCATTACAGAGGTGTATGTACGGTGACGCACGGAATACCCTCCGGCACGGCGGGACAATCGATTCACCGTGCCAGCTTTGGCCGTCACACACAAAAAAGGACTCGACATGAATCACCCCAGCACTCCTCCCACCAAGCAGAACAAGCCTGCGTTCGCCATCATCGTGGCCATCGTGCTGATCCTCTTTGCCGGCGTCGGCCTTGCTGCCTTGATGGGCTGGCTGCCTTCCACGTCGCAGGCCGGCCGGCCAAGCGATATGGTGACGCCGCCCACCGAACAACTGGTCAAGGCAACGGATGCCGCGCCAACGGGCGCCACGCAATCGAGCCAGTACACGGCCGATGCCGGCACCGTGGGCAACCAGCCGGTCACGTCCGGCACTGCCGCTGCCGGCAGCACCGGCGGCTCCAATGACGCGAAGGCGCCCCCCGGCCAGGAACCGGGCAAGCCCGTCTGCGCGAACTGCGGTGTCGTGGAAACCGTCAACGGCCAGTCCAGGTTTGCCAACGACAACAAGGACGGCACGACGCCAGGCGCCGCGGTGGACAACAAGATCGAAAGCAACAAGAAGGATTCGAAGCGCTACGACATCGTCGTGCGCATGCACGACGGCCAGCTGCGCACCGTGCAGACCAACCAGGTCATCTGGCGCCCCGGCGACCAGGTCAAGATCGAGGGCGACAAGCTGCTCTCGCGCTGATCCGCAGCCGTTGTTGTTTCGTTACAGCCCCGCCGCCGTGCGGGGCTTTTCTTTGGCTCTGTCTGCCAGCGAACAGAATCTGCCGATGAGCGACCCCGACAATGAATACAAGCGCCACCGGGGCGCACGGGGAGAACGACATGAACAGATTGCTGTGGGGCTGGCTGATCGCCGCGGGCTTGCTGCTGGCGCGGATCGCGCACATCGAACTCGGTTCCGGGGAACCGGCAGCGGCCGGCACGGCCGGGCCGCAACTGACGGTACTGGTCATGCTGACGGGCGGGCTGCTGATCGGCCTGATCGGCATCACGGGCCTGCTTGGCTTGCTGGGATGGGTGCCGCGGCCCGGGCGTAAATGAAAAAATGACAAACTTCGTACGGCACCGTACAGAAGACCGCGATGGTCAATCGCATAATGTAATCCATGACGGCGCGAGCCCGAATACATAAACTTGAGACGAGAGGACACGATCATGCTCTATACCATTGCGGTAGTACTTATCATTCTTTGGCTGCTTGGCCTGGTGACCTCCTACACCATCGGCGGCTTCATCCACATCCTGCTGGTCGTTGCCGTCATCATGATCCTGCTGCGTCTGATCAGTGGACGAGGCCTGTAGCGTTGACGGGCACCGAGGCGGCGCTGCATAGCTTGCAGCGCCGTTTTGTTTTGAGGCGTCAGTCTCGACGCACTAGAATGCGAATACAAGGAGGATAAAACCATGAATATTTCCCTGAACATTTCCGGTGTGGCACGCAAGGCCGTGGCTGTTACCGTCGCCGCGGCGATGACCGTGGGCGCCACCGGTTGCGCCAATATGGATTCAACGGACCGCGGCACCGCCACCGGTGCCGGCGTCGGCGCCGGCCTGGGCGCCATCCTGGGCGCGACCACGGGTGGTGGCGGTGGCGGCCGTGCCGCCGGCGGTGCCGTGCTGGGCGCGGCTGCCGGCGCGGTGGTCGGCAATATCTGGTCGAAGCGCATGGAAAGCCAGAAGCAGGCGATGGAACAAGCGACCAAGGGCACCGGCGTGCAGGTCTCGCAGACCGCCGACAACCGGCTGCGCATGGAGATCCCGAGCGATATCTCGTTCGACACGAACCGCGCCGACATCAAGGACAACTTCCGCCCGATCCTGGACCGCTTCGCCACCACGCTGAAGGAAAATCCGGCAACGACCGTGACGATCATCGGCCACACGGACAGCACGGGTTCCGATTCGGTCAACCAGCCGCTGTCGGTGGAGCGCGCTTCGCACACGCGCGACTACCTGGCTTCGCGCGGCGTATCGCCGACCCGCGTGGTCGTGGAAGGCCGCGGTGCGCGCGAGCCGATCGCGTCGAACGACGACAACAGCGGCCGTGCCCGCAACCGCCGCGTGGAAATCTACGTGGCCGAGCCCGCACCCCGTTCCTGATCCGCGAGGCCGCCATGCACACGTCACGCCTGCTTGCCGTGGTCATCTCCGCCGCCTGCGCGCAGGCGGCCCACGGCGCCGCGCTGAAACCGGGGCTGTGGGAAATGACCAGCAAGGTTGCCTCCGCCACGCCTGAAACGATGCAGGCGCTGGCACTGGCCCAGCAGCAGATGGCCACGCTGCCGGCCGAGCAACGCCGCGCCATCGACCAGATGCTGGCCCGGCATGGCGTGACGATGCAGCTGGCCGAGGGTGGCGGCGTCAAGGTCAATTTCTGCCTGACGAAGGAACAGGCGGCCAATCCACGGCTGCCATCCGGCCAGCCCGGCCAGTGCGACACGACGCAGACGCCGGTACCCGGCGGCCTGAACATCACGTTCAAGTGCAACAAGCCCCCATCGTCCGGAAAAGGCCAGGTGATCTTCGAAGGCGACAGCGGCTATTCGATGCGCATGGATGTCGACAGCACCGTGCAGGGGCAAGCCCAGCAGATGACAGTGGAAAGCGCCGGGCGGTGGGTGACTGCGGACTGCGGCAGCACGTTGCCGGTGCAGTAGCCTTCGCGGCGTCAACGAGCCGCTACGCTTCACCGTTGGCCTATGCACACCGGTGTCCGACACTATTTTCCGGGCGCTTTATCCGGAAAATAGTGTCGGACACCGGTTTTCGCATGAGGCGCCCGAAAACCGTCCGACAACCGGTTCAAAATGCGTGCCGCAGCCCCAGGTTGAACGCGCTGCGCCCTTTCCCCTGCTCGCTGAAGTTCCCTACCCTGTACGGCGCGTTGTTTTCGTCGCGGATCTTTGCATACGCGGCATAGAACGCGGTGCGCTTCGACATCGCGTACGTCATGCCGACAGCCACCTGGTTGGCATCCTGGTTGGCCAGCGTGCGGTCGTCCTTGCGGATGTACGACACCATGAAGGTGGCTGCGCCAGCCGAATACGAGACGCCGGCCAGCGCATCGTTGCTGCGCGTGGAAGGCGATGCCAGCACCAGCGCGCCATAGGGATTGTCCTGGTCCCACGGCGAGCTGCCGACGCCCTTGTTGACGGCGTAGGCCGTGTACAGCGTGGCAGCCTTGGACACGTGCATGTTGGCAGCGATGATCGAATTGCGGGACGACAGGTCGACGGGCGTGGTAGCGCCCGCGCCCTGCAGGAAGTTGTTCTTGCGCTGGTGCGCCGCGCGCAGCGTGAACAGGCCGCCTTCGTAGCCGATCGTGGCGCCGTAGGCGCGGTTGCGCGAGGTGCTGAACGCCGATTCGCCGAAGCTGTAGATCGCGCCGGCGGAGAAGCCGCGGAACTTGCTGGAACGGTACTTGATGGAATTGTCCGACCGTTTCGTGCCGTTGCCGATCAGGTTCGTTGCCGTGCCGGCGGTACCGGTGCGGAACGGGTCGGCCACCTCGACGAGCGTTTCATAGCCCACGTCGTATTGCCGGCCCACCGTGAGCGCACCCCACCGGTTGGCCAGGCCCACGTAGGCCTGACTGCCGAACAGTCGGCCATTCTGGTCGGACTGGCCGGTATCGTTGCGCACGCCCGCTTCGAGCGTGAAGATGGCGCGGGTATCGTTGCCAAGGTTTTCCTGTCCGGTGAAGCCAAGCACCGAACCGGTGGAAACACCGGGCGAGATCTTCGTGCTGGGGCAATCGCCGTTCGGGCAATCGTGCTCGGACACCGCTCCGGCATCGACCACGCCATACACGCGGATCGAGGAGGAGTCCTGGGCCAGCGCCGCCATTGGGAGCAGGCAGGCCAATGCGATCAACTTGGTATTCATGATTCGTCTCTAGGTCAAGTCCAACGACCGATTGGCTCGGTCCCGCCACCTTGCGTGCTTATCCCTAAAGCTTGACGCAAGCATAACGCCCGCTTGCGCCGCCCTTCTGTGCGCAGGCTCACAAACCGGAACCCGTCGTTCAACCATATACCTGATCGGCGCGGATGTGAACAAAAAACTGCAGAGCACGTAACATTTACCCAGGGAATCAATCCATGGCGACGATGGCGGCAAAACCTATAGTTCGCTAGCGAACAGACGCTGTATGGCTGAGCGGTATACTGCGGACTTTCCTTACGAAGTACTTCATGCTCGCCATCCTCGACAGCATCGACGAACACACGACGGGGGTGGCCGCGCTGGTCGACCTCGTCGGCCAGTTGCGCCCGCGCCGCCGTGGCAACACGATCCGCGCGGCAGCCAATGTGCGCACGCTGACCCAGTTGCTTCGCGGCAATCCCGACCATGCACGCCAGTTGCGCGCCTATGTGCTGCGCCTGCTGGCGGCGCGCCGCCATGCCAGCCTGTACACGGAGGTGGGCGTACTGTCGAACGACGGCTTCTTTACCGAACTCAAGCGCCGCATCGCCTATCGCATCCTGCCGCCCGCGCTGGGCGACGAATATCTGGCCGACCTGCTCGACCAGGTGTTCTACAAGCAGAGCGACTGGCAATGGATCAGCGCGGTGCCGGCGCTCGACTGGCTCGACCTGTTCGACACGCTGTTCCATCGCCGCGACCGCATGGTGATGCTGCCTGGCATGCTCGAAGCGATCCGCACCCTCTCCTACCGCGTGGCGGCCGTTGGCCTGGAGCCGAAGCTGACCAATTTCCACCCGGAGATGGAACAGTTCGAATCGCCGTTCCTCGTGCAAAACCGTGAAGTCGTGCACTACCTCGACGGCTACAAGCGCGTGATGGCGGGCGAAGACGTGGCACTGGACGACCCGAAGCACCTGCTGGTGATGCTCGACCAGTGCGAAGCCGTGATCGCCCGCATCCGCCGCAAGGCGCTCGTGCAGGGCACCACCATCGCGCTGACCTACCTGCTGGTGACGCTGACGCAGAGCATCGACCGCATGCGCAAGCTGCTGTTCCTGGTCGACATATCGGGCGAATTGCGGGCCGCGCCGTCGGTCAACCTCGTGAACGGCACGGTCGGCACGCAGCCGCAGCGGGTGCCCGCCACCCGGCAGGCACAGCGCCGCGCGGCCACGCTGGCGCTGACGCTCGAACTGATCGAGGCGCACAACAACAAATACACGGTCAGGGACCTGCTCGCTGACAACATCCACCTGCTGGCCCGCAACGTGACGGAGAATGCCAGCCGCACCGGCGAGCACTACATCGCGGAAAACCGGCGCCAGCTGGTGGGCATGTTCCTGTCGGCGGCCGGGGCCGGCTTCATCGTCGGCTTCATGGCGCTGTTCAAGATCCTGCTTGGCACGCTGCGGGCCGCGCCGCTGGTGGAAGCGTTCCTGTTCTCGATGAACTACTCGCTGGGCTTCGTGCTGATCCACCTGCTGCACTTCACGGTGGCGACGAAGCAGCCGGCCATGACGGCATCGCACATCGCAGCCAGCCTGCAAAGCCCCGATGGCCGCCACGTCGACCTGGACAGCCTGGCCGAACTCATCAACAAGGTATTCCGCACGCAGGTCACCGCAGTACTGGGCAATATCGCCACCGTCCTGCCGACGGCCTGGGCCATCGCCTGGGGGTGGCTGCAGGTGACCGGCCATCACCTGGTGTCCGAAGGCAAGGCCATGCACCTGCTGAGCGACATCGACCCGCTTCACACGCCCGCGCTGTTCTATGCGGCGATCGCCGGCGTGTGCCTGTTCCTGGCTGGCCTGGTCTCGGGTTATTACGACAACCAGGCCCTCTACTCGCGCTGGGGCCGGCGGGTGGAGCAACTGCGCGGATTGAACGCCGTGCTGGGGCCCGAGCGCACGCAGCGCCTCGGCCGCTACCTGGAGCACAACCTGGGCAGCCTGATGGGCAATTTCATCTTCGGCATCATGCTCGGCATGGCCAGCGCACTGGGGGTGCTGCTGGGACTGCCCATCGATATCCGCCATGTAACGTTCTCTTCCGCAAACTTTGCGACAGCAATGGTCGCGTTGGACTATAAAGTCAGCTGGCAACTGGTCGTAACATCCATCACGGGTTTCCTGGCAATCGGGGCCGTGAATCTGCTGGTCAGTTTCGGCCTTGCGCTATGGGTGGCGCTGCGCGCGCGCCGCATTCCGTTCGAGCACGGTTTCCTGCTGCTTCGGGCATTGGGCAACCGGTTGCGTAAATCGCCGGTGGACTTTTTCATCGGGTCCAAGGAGAGCAAATCATGAAATGCTGGAATCCACGATGCTGGACGGGCCACAAGCCCGTGGCAGTGATCCTGGCCGGATGGTGCCTGGTGGCGTGCGCGTCGCTGCCGGCTGTCGATCCGGACAAGACAAAGGAAGCCGCTGCCGAGACACCGGTCGTGAAATCGGTCAATGGCGCGCTGCCGGCCAGCCGCGCCAAGGCGTTGCTGGCCAAGCGCTGGTCGAAGAACACGCTCGACCTGAAGGCCCAGGCTGCCCTCGAGGAAGCCGCGACGGGTGTACCGCTGATCGCCGGCAACCAGGTCAAGCTGTTGTTCGACGGTCCCGTGACGATGGCCGAGATGATGAAAGCCATCGAAGGGGCAAAGAACAACATCAACTTCGAGACCTATATCTTCGACGAGGATGAACTGGGCGACAAGTTCGCCGAGCTGCTGATCGCCAAGCAGAAGGCTGGCGTGACCGTCAACATCATCTACGACAGCGTGGGCACGCTGATGGTGCCGCAGGCGTTCTTCGACCGCATGCGCGCAGCCGGCATCCACCTGGTTGCCTATAACCCCGTAAACCCGGCCAAGGTGCGTGGCAACGGCTGGAAAGTGAACAACCGCGACCACCGCAAGATGCTGATTGTCGACGGCAAGATCGGCTTCACGGGCGGCATCAACATCAGCGATACGTATTCGAAGAGCTCGCCGTTCCGCTCCAAGAGCCGGCCGAGCAACGCCAAGGACGTGGGCTGGCGCGATACGCACGTGCGCATCGAGGGCCCGGCCGTGCAGGCGATGCAATGGCTGTTCATCCAACACTGGACGGGCCAGGATGCGGACGACCTGCGCGAGGCCGACTACTTCCCCACCCCGATCATCGCCGGCGACAAGCTGATGCGCGTACTCGGCAGCGAACCGGGCGGGCAGTACGAAATCTACAAGGCGATTCTTCTGGCGATGCGGGAATCAAAAAAATCGATCCACATCACGTGCGCCTACTTCGTG
Source organism: Pseudoduganella lutea (assembly GCF_004209755.1). Lineage (NCBI taxonomy): Bacteria > Pseudomonadati > Pseudomonadota > Betaproteobacteria > Burkholderiales > Oxalobacteraceae > Pseudoduganella > Pseudoduganella lutea. Next base: position 1,073,371 of record NZ_CP035913.1, read on the forward strand.
CCGGATGAACAGACGGTGCAAGCCCTGATCGATGCCGCCAGGCGGGGCGTGGAAGTGCGCATCGTGCTGCCCAGCGTTTCCGACAGCGGCATGGTGTTCCACGCCGGTCGCGCGTTCTACGACCGGCTGCTGTCGGCCGGCGTGCAGATCTATGAGTTGAAGCTGGCCGTGCTGCACGCCAAGACGATGGTCATCGACGGCGTGTGGTCCACCGTGGGCTCGGCCAATCTCGACCGCCGCAGCTTCCAGCACAATGCCGAGGTCAACGTGATCGTGCTGGGCGATGCGTTCGGCAAGGAAATGGAAGCCGCGTTCCGCGACGACGTGAAGAACTCGCGCCAGGTCCTGCTGACGCCCTGGCGCGCCCGGCCGCTGCTGGACCGGATGAAGGAGTACGCTTCGAAGGTGTGGGATTACTGGCTGTAGCCTGCGGCGTTCGCTTGGCTGGTGTCAGACACTATTTTGCTTGCAAAATGGTGTCTGACACCGGTTTTCCCATGGGGCATCAGTGCACGCGGGAAAACCGGTGTCCGACACATTTTCCGGATAAAGCGCCCGGAAAAAATGTCCGACACCAGGCACATAACCTAAGCCAGGGTCTGGGGTCAGACCCGCTGGGTCTGACCCCGGCCTCTGCCTCCGGGTTTGGCTGAAAATGTCCGACCTACGTCACCCGCTGACCGTCTGCGGGGCCACGGTCTCGTCGCTCGTAATGGCTTCGGGCATGTCCGGTGCCGTGCCCAGCGGTTGCCACAGGTTGCCATCGCGGCGGAACACCTCGATCGTGGCGACGTCGAACGAGCCCGTCGCCTCGTTCCAGCCATAGCGCTCGACCTGGATCTCGTCGCCATCGATGCGCAGCACATTGAACGAGTTCGTTTCTCCCCTCCCCCGCGTGGACGTCGCCGTGCCGGCCTGCACCACCAGCGCCGCGTAGCCGGCGATCTTGTAGCGCCGCGCGCTGCTGCCGGAATGGCTGGCGTGCAGGTGCCCGGCCAGCAGCAGGTCGACGCCGCATTTCGAGAACGCTTCCATCGCCATCGGCGCGCGGTCGACCAGGTCGTCCTCGTCGAATGCCTCCGGCAGGTCGAACGGGTGGTGCGTGACGACGATGCGCGTCAGGCGCTCGTCGACCTTCGCCATCCTTTCCTGCAGGCGCTGCACCTGCTCGCGGTTGACGCGGCCATCCTTGATCGTCAGCGAGCGCGCCGTGTTCAGGCCCATCACGGCGATCTCGTCGTCCACGAATTCGGGCGCCAGGTTTTCCGTGATGTAGCGCCGGTATTTCGTCAAGGGCGCGAGGAAACGGGCAGCCACGTTGTACAGCGGGATGTCATGGTTGCCGGGTACCACGATCTGCGGGCCGGGCAGCGTGTCGAGCCATGCCCGGGCGGCCTTGAACTGTTCGCTTCGGGCACGCTGCGTGAGGTCGCCGGACACGACCACGACGTGCGGCTGTACCGCTTCGACCGTGGCGCGCAGCGGCGCGAGCAGCCGCTCGTCGACGCGGCCGAAGTGGATGTCGGACAGGTGCACGATGGTTCGCATGCTTTCTCCTAGGGTACGATGACCGTCAGCGCGCCGGGGCGCGAACGGTAGTTGAGCGGCGGCGCCATCAGTGACACCTCGCCATCGGTGGCGACGCGCACCAGCTTGCGCCGGGTATGGATCGTCAGGTCTTCAGCCAGCAACATGTCGAAATCGCGGGCCTGCGCCAGCCGCCCGGCCAGCGCATGGCAGGCCAGCCGCACGAGGCCGAAGCGTGTCGGCCGTTGCGCCATATAGAGGCTCAGCTGCCCGCAGTCGAGCCGCGTGCGTTCGCCGATATTGAATCCCTCCATCGTGTAGGCATTATTGCCGATGAAGACGAAAGGGGTGCGCCGCGCATGCTCGCTACCGTGCACATGCAGCCGCAAGCTGAGGAATGGAAAGCGGTGCAGTGCCGACAGACTGGCCCAGCAGAATGCCAGCCACTTGCCGCGGCCCAGGCGGCGCTGCTGCTTCACGCGATCGCGCACGATGTCCGGATACAGGCCCAGGCTCGAATTGTTCAGGAAGATGCGCCCGTTGACTTCGCCCACGTCCACGGCCATGGGCCGGCCATGCGCGATCGTGGCGATGGCATCGTCGAGCGCCAGCGGAACGCCCAGGTCCCTGGCGAAATGGTTCAGCGTACCCAGCGGCAGCACACCGAACGCGGCCGGGCTGTCCACGACCACCGAAGCCACGGCATTCAGCGTGCCATCGCCACCGCCCGCCACCACGACCTTTGCGCCATCGTCGACGGCCTCGCGCGCCACGTCGATCATTTCCTGGCCGCTGCCGGCCAGTGTCACATCCGCCTCGAGGCCCACTGCCGCGAACCTGTCGCGCAGCATGGCGGCCCACTCGCCCCGATAGCCCTGCCCCGCACCCGCGTTGACGATCACCGTCACCGGCGTCATTACTGATCCCGGCGCCCGGCGCGGCGGCGCCGCAGCGTCGACACGGCCGCGATGCAGACCGCCAGCCAGCCGGTACTGTAGGCCATTGCCGCGATCACGTCGGAGACGTAATGCGCGCCGAGATAGACGCGGCTGAACGCCACCAGCAGCACCATCACGGTGGCGAACAGCGCGGCGCCGACACGACGGCGCCAGCTGGGCGACGTGGCGATGATGTAGCAGGCGATCAGGCCATAGAACAGCGTGGAGGCGGCCGTGTGACCACTGGGGAAGCTGTAGGTTGCCAGCGTGAGAAGCGGTTCATCGAACATGGGCCGGGGCCGCGCGTACGTGTTCTTCAACAGCACATTGATGAGCATGCCGCCGGGTGCCACGATCAGCACGGACAACAGCCAGTAGGGCGCCTCCTTGCGCCAGAACCATGCGGCCAGCAGCGTGGATGCCACCGACATGCCGACGATGCCATGCAGATGGGTAATGCCCAGCATGACGGTCGTCAGCGGCTCGAATGCATGGGTATTGAACCACTGCGCCACCTGCACGTCGAACACGGCGATATCGTCCTGCTCGCCTACCGCCTCGGCGATTTCGCGGAACATGGACACGGTCGCCACCAGCAGCGCCAGCCCGGCGGTGAGGTGCAATCCAAATTCTCCGCCCGGTGTCAGGCGGGCCCCGATGAAGCGCAGCAGCTTCGAAAAGTGGGTCTCGTTCATCGGATTCGCGTGCTTGCAACGGTTGATGGAAAAACCTGTTTTTTCATACAGCCCTGTGTTTTTGTACAGTAGTTATGTTAAGCTTGTATCCAGTAGGCAGCACCGGGCAGCACCAGATCGTCGTACCCGACCATCGATGGCGCCAGGCAGGAATCCCGTTGCAAGCCATTGTTTATTCGATCCTTTTTTCGTTAAGGAAACCTCATGGCAATCATGGACATCGACCCTCGCCGCCTCCCATCGCGTTTCGAATCGCGTTTCGGACTCGAGTACGCCCCAACGTCTTTCCTGGTGCGTTTCGGCAGGCGCGAGATGCTGGTTTGCCGCGACTTCCGCAAGCGTTTCTATCCGGTCAATCCTGTGATTGAATGCGACACCGGCGTGCAACCCGGCCATATCGAGATCCTGCTGTTCGGGCGCTGGCTGTTGATCTTGTCCAAAGCACAGTAATTCTTCTGTGCAGTGTCGCACAATCGCCACGACTCCTTGAGTACGGTTTAACGCGCCCGGTGCACCGTGCATGGTTTGCTGGTGCGATCAAGTACGATCAGGCGCTCTCGGGAGCGGTCGAAAGCGATCCGATGCGACGCAATTTGATGGAAGGCGATTGAGTACGATTTACCGCAATTTCGTGCGTCCGGAGCGATCGGTACCAATCGGTACCAATCGGTAGCGATCAGTACGATACGTGCGCAAGTGCGCGAAAGATCACGGCGGACGTGACCGGCATGCCGCGGCAGGCGCGATGGCCCCTCTTCACCCATCGCGCAAGTTGATGGCCGCAGGCATGCAACCGGCAGCCGTGCCGGTGGTCACGTCCCGGCGTGATTCAGGCGCTCAAGCCTTGGCTCCCTGTACGCCCGATCGTCATCGCCCCGATCGTCATCAACCCCACCGACATCCGCCCTCGCTGAGTGGGCCCGGTCGGCATCCGCCATCTCGCGCAGCAGGGCCAGCGCGCGCACGTCATGCATTTCCAGCGCGCGCTGCAACGTGGCGGCGGTGATGCAGGACTCATCGACGACGGCCAGGAAGTTTTCCTGCGTGGTCTCGAGCATGGCGGATTCGAAGCCGATGCTGTGGAACATGCCACCCACATCCACGCACAGCTCGCGCAACTGCAGGAGCGTACGCTTGGTCGACTCGATATCGTTGCGCATGCCGCTGTCGATGTCGATCAGCTCGGTGCAGGCCTGTTCGTCCTGCGAGAGCCGGGTGATCGTTTGCAGCCAGCCCACGATGCGTTCGGCAATGCGGGAAATGCGCACCGTTTTGCCGCGCATCATCATGCAGTATTGCAGGCACAGCAGCCATATAGGCACGCGTGCCAGGAACACTGGCAGGCCGGCCCTGCACAGCCATGCTTCGGCGCACTTGAACCGGCGCAGCATGCCGCCGATACTGGCTAAAAGCGGATCCTGGCGCATGGAATTCTCCCTGACGTAAGGCAACACACGATGCGTTGCGCAATACTCCGCAGTATAGGCAGAGCCGGCAGGGTAATGCTCAGCAGGAGATTTGACGCATCTTAAAAGTCACGGGAAAAAGTCTGCGCGTTTGCTCCCGCGCGAGGCACATGCCGCAAAAGTGTTATCGGCAGTGCAAAATCGCGCATGTGCCGAGGGATGGACCGGCGATCCGACAGGGCCGGCATCGCGCCGGCCCGCCGTTCAACGGCTTACGACTTGCCGCTGTCCTTGCCCAGCGAGCGCGATACCGCGTCCGCCAGCTGGTCGCCATGCGGTCCCTTGGCCGCTTCTTCCATGCTGCCGACGCGCCGCGCGCTGTCGGACTGCTGGTCGAGGCTGACTTCTTCCGCCACGGCGTAGCGGCCATCTTCCTCACCCTGGCTTGGCAGAAGGCCTTCGGAGCGCGCACTGTCGTCGCGCTGCGTGTTACCAGACGACGCCGACTGCTTGCCGCCGGCCGGCGCCCCGCCCGCGTTGCCTGCCGACTGCGCGTTGCCTGCCGACTCGCCCGCCGACTGCGCATTGCCGCCATTTCCTTGCTGCATAGAGCCCATGTGCTCGTCGACAGCGCGGCTGTCCTGGTCGCGCCGGGTGGCACCGACACCTTGCGGCACGGGCGCGGCGCCCAGGCCGGGGCCGCCCACCGCATCATCAATGCTGCCCCCCAGGGATTTGCCGGCCCCTTGCGGCGGTGGCGAATTGTAGTCGGCGCCGTGCGGCACCGGGTCGCCCACGATCTTCTTCACATCCTCGGGCGGCACCGTGTCCGGCAGGTGCGTGTGGATCGGTGGCTGCGCGAGCCTTTCGCTGTTGTCCTTGTCGTTCTGCATGATGCCTCCTGTGTTATACGAAAGTTCATCTTAGCCCAATGGATTTTTTCGCCGCACAGGATTGCCGCGCTCCAAAATGTGTGGGCGGTGCGGGGCGATCGGCGTTAGAGTCGGCTCATGAGTTTGATTTCCGCCCTGCCGGCCGTGCCAGCGGTAATCCACCCTGTCACGGACTGGCCCTACCTTGAAATGCTGACCCGCTTTGCGCTGGCGCTGGCGCTCGGGCTGCTGATCGGCCTGGAACGGGAACGGCGCAAGAAGGAAGCGGGCCTGCGCACCTTCGGCTTCATCGCGGTACTCGGTGCCGTCGGCGCGTCGCTGGGCGATACCTATGCCTATATCGTGCTGTGCCTGACCGGGCTGCTGACCATCTTCCTCAACCTGCAGGACATGCGCACCCACGAGGGCACGGAGCTGACCACGTCCGCCGCCATGCTGGTCACCTGCGTGGCCGGCATCATGTGCGGCAAGGGCCACACGCTGACGCCGGCCGCGATCATGGTGTCATCGACCGCGCTGCTCGCATGGAAGGACATCCTGCAAGGCTTCTCGATCGGCCTCACCGAGCGCGAGCTGCGCTCCGCGCTGCTGCTGGCGATCCTGGCGATCGTCATCTATCCCGCCCTGCCCACCGGGAGCATCGGGCCGATGGGCCTGATCCAGCCGCGCGCGGCCTGGGCCACGGTGATCCTCATCGCCGGCATCGGCTTCGTCAACTACGTGCTGTGGAAGGCATTCGGCGCGCGCGGCGTGACGATCGCCGGTTTCCTCGGCGGCCTGGTCAACAGCAGCGTGACGGTCAACGAACTGGCCTCGCGCGTCAGCGCGAGCGCGGTGGGCGCGGTCGCGGCGGCGGCCTATCGCGGCATCCTGCTGGCCACCGTGGCCATGGTGATGCGCAACGCCGTGATCCTGGCGCTGCTGGCCCCCGCCGTGGCGGTGGCCGGGATCGGCGCGTTCGCCGCGATGCTGGCGGCCACGGCTTTCTTCGTGTTCGTGCGGCGCCACCCGTCCGAATCCGCAACGCAGGCGGCCGACACGGAAGAAAACCAGATCGTGCTGCCGTTCTCGTTGTGGAGCGCGCTGAAATACGGCCTGATCTTCCTGGTGCTGCACATCGTTGGCGTGCTCACGCAAAAGTACTTCGGCAACGTGGGCTTCTACGTGGTGAGCGTGATCGGCGGCACCGTGTCGAGCGCCAGCGCCGTGGCCGCGGCGGCCAGCCTGGCGGCCGAGGGCAAGCTCGCCCTCGACGTGGCGGCCACGGGCGCGATTCTCGCATCGCTGGCCAGCGTGGCGATCAACCTGCCGTTCGTGCTGCGCGTGCCGAACCGCCGCTTCGTGCTGTCGATTGCCGTGGCGATGGGCGTGATTGCCACCGTGGGCCTGGCCGGGCTCCTGCTGGGCGAGCCGCTCGCCCGCTTCGTGACGGAGCACTTGCCCGAACTGACCACGCTCCAGCCTGCGCCGTTTGCCACCCGCCGCACGGCCGGCCTCGCCCTGCCGTGAAGCAGGACGGCATTGACTGCCGACAAGTCTGTTAAATCGCTGCTCGCGGTCGCCGCAAAGCCGTCCTAGACTGAAAATCTCATGCCACGTTCGCGGAGGTTGCCATGCTGTCGAGACCGATCCTGGGACAGTTTCTCTGTGCTGCCACGCTGGTCGCATGCGCCCTTCCCGGCCATGCCGCGACCTGGACCTTCGCGTACCAGGGCTTCCACCATTCGGTCACGGGCGCGTTCATCCCGGACCGCAAGCTGACCGGCAGCTTTGCCGCCCACGACAGCGATGGCGACGGCGCCATCGTCAGGGCCGAGGTCCTCTCCTTCATGCTGGAAGGCTATGATTTCGTGGCCTGCGAAAGCCAGAGCAACGCGTACTGGCACTGCGGCATGGAGTCTTTTTCCTACGCGGCCGGCGTGCTGTCCTTTTCCGCCGGCCAGGGCGGCAGCGACCCGGAAGGATGGGTGGGCGGCGGCCACTACTATATTTCCGGCGACCGCGAGTTCGGTTTCAGCTACCGGCCGGGCAGTTTCGACGAGTGGGCGTATTCGTGGACGCCCGAAACGACGTTCACGATTTCAGCCGTGCCGGCGCCGGCCGCGTGGGCGCTCTTCCTGGCCGGCCTGCCCGTCTCGGCGGGCGCCGCATGCATGGCCCGGCGTGCACAACGGCGCGCGGCGACGTTCCGGTTGTCCGGTGCGGGGGCGTCCGTGTAAGCTGGCGGCTGGAGGTGAGCCATGCAGAATGAACGTCGAACCCAGCCGAACGAACCGGTGGCCGAAGCCGTCGACGCCACCGTGGAACTGATGCCGAACATCAGCCGCTACCAGGCCGCGCTGGTGATGGCGCGCGACGGCGTGCCGAAGCAGGTCATCCGCCGGGTGCTCGACGAGCCCGAACAGCGCCGCGCGACCGACCGGCGTGAGGCGCACGAGGCCCACGATTGCGAGAGCGAACCCACGGGCGACAAGCCCGCTTCCTGATCGCTGCCTGATCGCTACCTTTCGCGCCGCTGCTGCTCGTAGCGGCACGCTCCCAGGCACCTGCTGCCGTGACCATCAATGGCGCGTTTTGCCAGTGCCGGCGCGTTCCCGTTCGATTACGCCGGCATGTGCGCCGGCGCGGAACGTGATGGAGGCAGCGGGCACGGCCAGCGCCGTGCCCGCCTTTGCTTACGCGATGTCGGCGCTGCCGAAGCTGAAATCGCCCAGCGTCGTTTCCTTCACGCCCGTCAGGGTTGCCAGCAGCACCAGTTCACCCGCGGACACGGTGGCATCCGTGTCGGCCGACTCGAACAGGAACACGCCGGTCGAGGTGCCGTTATCCACCACGAACAGCCTGGTATCGCCTTCGGCATAAGCGGCTTTCGCAGTACCGATCACGGCGGCGGCGTCCGCGGCGGTCAATGTCTTGGCATTGTCGGACACGATCATCACGTCACCAGCCTCGACGATCATGTCGCCATCGCCCACGGGCTTGCCGTGCACATTCACCACCACGCGATCGACACCCGACTTGAAGTCGGCAATGGTGTCCGCCCCGTCTTGCCAGATGAAGAAATCATCGCTGCCGGTACCACCGGTGAGCGTATCGGCACCGCCCCAGCCGTTCAGCGAGTCGTCGCCGCCGCCACCGAGCAGCTTGTCGTTGCCCGTCCAGCCGCCGATGTCGTTGTCCAGGTCATTGCCCGTGCCCTGAAAGTCACCCGTGCCACGGAAGCCAAGCGCTTCGATACCGGTACCGAGACGGTAGATTGCCGTCGACGTGAAGACCCAATCGTAGCCTGCCGTGTCCACGACCTTGTCGCCGGCGTTGTCGACCTGGTAGGTGTCGTCGCCGGCGCCGCCGATCATCGTGTCCGCACCTTCGAGTCCATTGAGGAAGTTATCCCCGGCATTGCCGGTCAGCGTGTTGTTCAGGCCATTGCCCCGGCCTTCCAGCGCGTCGCCCGTCAGTTCCAGTTTCTCGATGTTGGCGCCCAGCGTGAAGTCGACGGCGGCCCGCACGGTATCGGTGCCGCCCTTCGCCACTTCGGTGATCGAAACGGCATCATGCGCGACCAGGTAGACATCGTCGCCGGCACCGCCGGCCAGGATGTCGCCGTCCTTCGTACTGGCAAGCGTGTCCTTGCCGGACGAGACCATGTTGAATTGCACGTCCGCCAGCGACTGGTATTTGCCATCGAACCAGAACGATTCCACATTGCGCACCAGCACGGTATCGCCCGTGATCTTGCTGGTCAGGCGCAGGTCGGTGGCGTTGACGCGGACTTTTTCGTAATCGGCCAGCGTGCCGTCCAGGTGAAGGTGGTCATTGCCGGCGCCGCCGTCCACCGTGTCGCTGCCGCTCCCGGGCATCAGGTGATCGTCGCCCAGGCCACCCGACAGGCTGTCATTGCCGGCACGGCCATTCAGCGAATCGCTGCCGTCATTGCCGCTCAGCTTGTCATTGCCATCCGCGCCCTGCAGGAAGTTGTCGAGGGCATTGCCGATGCCGGTGAAATTGCCCTTGAAACCATCGGGCCCGGACGCGATCACCTGCTCCACCCCGGCCCCGAGCGTGTAGCTGGACAGCGACGTATACACGGTATCGACGCCCTTGTCCGCGACATTCTCGACGACCACGTCGCCCTTGTCGTCGACGACATAGGCGTCGTCGCCCGCGCCGCCGGCCATCGCGTCCTTGCCGGCACGGCCATCGAGCAGGTTGGCGCCGGCGTTGCCGGTCAAAACATTGTCCAGCGCATTGCCGTAGCCGTTCGTATTGCCGGTGCCGGTCAGGATGAGGTTTTCGATGTTGTTGCCAAGGGTGTACGTGCGATCGGCCTCGACAATATCCTTGCCTCCCTTGGCGGTCTCGATGATGGCAACGTCATCGTGGCGCACCACGTAGAGATCGTCGCCAGTGCCCGCTTCCAGCGTCGTATTGTGCGCGGATGAATTGACCTTGTCGTTCCACGGGGAAGGCGTGCCAGGCAGTACGTCGGCCAGCGAATAAACCACCTTGTTGAACGAAATGAATTCGACATCCTGCGCCTCGATCACGGCGCCGGTAACGGTGCTGGTCAGCCGCACGCTCGTGGCGCCGGTGCGCACGCGCGTGTAGTTTCCGAACGCTTCGGAAACGAGCAACGAGTCTTCGCCCGCCCCGCCCTGCACCATGGCGCTGCCAGCGACCATGATGAGCCGGTCGTCCCCCGAGCCGCCCAGCAGGGTGTCGTTGCCATTGATGCCCCACAGCGTGTCATTGCCATTGCCGCCATCGAGCTTGTCGTTGCCGATACCGCCCACGATCTGGTTTGCGGATGCGTTACCGACAAGCGTGGCGCCGTCCGTGCCCTGGTAATACAGGTTCTCCACGTTGGCCGCCAGGGTGTAGCTGACCAGCGCGGTGAGCACCGAGTCGTTGCCTTCGCCTGCCTTTTCCCTGATCGTCACGCCTTTGGCGGAGACATCGTAGAGATCGTCGCCGTTGCGGCCGACGAGAATATCGCCCGGCTTGTCGCCCGCCAGCCGGTTAGCGCCATTGGTACCCTGTTTGATTGCCATCTTTTCCCTAAGTTATGGATATTATAAGGATATAGATGATAGCAACTTTTGTTATTCAAAGATAACTATTTAATGGCAATTTTCCAGGGTATCTCCGGATTTCGGTTTCTCAGGAGGTGAGGCGGGTAAAAGCCTCGCGGGCTGCCAGACCGCCGCCCGTGATGAGCACACCGAAATACACGATGGTGGCAACATTGCTGATATAGCCCAGCAATACGCACACGCCATCGCGTTGAAGAAGGCCGATCGCCAGGAACAGGACCGCGACGGCGGGAATGGTGTTACTGAACGGAATCATGCCGAACGGCATCATCAACAGCACGGCACCCAGGATCAGCGACGCATCGTTCATGCGCTCGACAGGCCCTTTTGCCACCAGCCAGCTGATACGGTTCGGGCGGCTCACGCGTTCGATCTTCTGCAGCCAGGGCAAGGCCTTGCGCAGCACCGGCCGCAGCTTTCTCGTGCCGATCGTCTTGTGCTTCAACCGGGCGGGAATCCACAGCTCGCGCTGGAACAGACGGCTCAGGCCGATCAACAGGATCGCCGCGCCGAACACGGTGCTGACACCGGGAATCGACACGGGAATCAGGAACACGAGCGTGAGCAGCGCGGTCAGGAGCAGCAGACCGTCGTCGCCGACACGGTGTATCAGTTCGCTCAGCGTGATGCCGGTGGGCGGCAGGGAGCGGACCAGCGCGCGGATTCGCTGTGAGATGGAGTCACTTTGCATTGCGTATTCTTCATTTGGTTGGTGGATTCCGGCGGATGCCGATCGGGGCTCGCGCACCGCTGGCGCGGCGCTGCGACAGTATAGCGACCGGACTGCGCAGTGGACACCCGTCAGTCGGTGAATAACGGTATCTTTTGATGCCGGTACGGGCCGCCGGCACCGTACCGGCTTGCTGTATCATCCCGACCCTGTTCAAGAAAGCCCCATATGCTCATCATCACCATCAAACAGGGTAAGGAAAAAGGCCTGCTGGCCGGCGACCCATGGATCTACGCCTCCGCCGTCGAAAAAGTCGACGGCAAGCCGCAGGAGCGCAACAAACCCGGCGCCACGGCGATCGTGCAGTCGTCATCGCGCCAGTTCCTGGCCCGGGCGGCCTACAACGCCAAGTCGCAGATCGTGGCCCGCGTGTGGACACTGCGCGAAGACGAGCCGGTCGACCACGCCATGATGAAGCGGCGCGTGCAGGCCGCCGTGGAACGCCGTGCCCAGGCGCTGCGTGGCGCCGATCCGCTGGCACTGGTGCAACTGGTCGATGGCGAGAAGGACGGCCTGCCGGGCTTGCTGGTGCACAGTTATGGCGGCCCCACCGGATACCTGGTGTGCCAGTTCAATGCCGGGGCGGTCGACCTGTGGAAGGTGGCCGTGGTACAGGCGCTGCTGAAGGTAACGGAATGCCCCAACGTGTATGAACGGTGCGACGCGCTCGTGCGCAAGGGGGAAGGATTGCCTGTCTTCGCCCGCGCGCTGGCCGGGGTGGAACCGCCGCAACGCCTGATGGTCAAGGATGGAAACCGGGTCGTCCCGATGGATATCCGGACTGGTTTCATCTACCCGCGGTAACGACCGGTCGCTTTGCCACGGCACGAAAAAGTTTCAAAAAAATATTTTCATTTTGTTACCGTTCGTGAGAATCCGGATGAATCTCGCGCGCTATATTCCCGCCGGGTGTGGCGGCCTGCGCTGCCCGCCGGCACAGGAGCCGGCAAGCATCCACGACATCTTGCCTTCAAACTCCAGGACAATCGGGAATAAAATGATCAAGCATCGACTTTTCAACCGTATCGCCGCTGTTTTCGCCGGACTCGTCGTGGCTTCCGCCAGCCATGCAGGAACATTCTCGGACTCCTTGCCGGAATTTAGTGGAACCGGTGCCAATGGCGTCGAAACCGTCGGTATGTTCACCTTCAGCGTTCCAGCCAACGAAACAATCCTCTCCGCCCGGATCGACGGCACATTCGGTAACAGCGAGATCACTTCGACATCCGTGCATTCGGTCTATGCGGATGGCATCCTGATCGCCAGCTGCGCGGATATGGCATCGTTCTGCTGGTCCACGGGGCCCGAGGCCTGGAGCTACAGCTTCAGCGGTGCGGAACTGGGCATCTTTGCCGACGGCCAGGTCGTGATCACCACCGACCAGACCGATTGCTGCACGGTCCGCCTTGGCGCAATGACCTTGACGGGCGTTACCGCGGCAGTGCCGGAACCAGGCACCTATGCGATGCTGCTTGCGGGCCTCGGCCTGCTGACCGCCGTGAAGCGCCGCAAGGCTTGATGACGCGGCGTTGAATCGACGCCCCGCATGCCGGGCCAGGCTTGCGGGGCGATCTTTTCCGGACCGGCGCGGGGAAACGATAGAATCCCTTCCCCGGCTTCAGGAAACAAGGTGCCGGCGACGATCAATTCTCATCGCAGGCATGTCATGACCCAGGAAGCCCCCCGTTTCGCCCCCCAGACCATCCGCCCCACCGACGAGCAGGTCGCGATCCAGCTGTCGCGGGACAAGACCGTCGTCATCCGGGCCAATGCCGGGGCCGCGAAGACCACGACCCTCGCGCTGCGCATCGGTGAAGCGATCGCTCGTGGCCTGCCGCCGGAGCATATCCTCACGCTCACGTTCACGCAGGAAGCCCGCGATGTGCTGCAACGCCGGCTGGTGGAAGTCGGCATCCCGGCCGCCACGGCGGCACGGCTGCGTGTGGCCACGTTCGAGCAGTTCTCGATCGACGCGCTGGAAACGCTTGAACAGCGCCCGGTGCCGCAGATCCGCCACATCAAGGAACTGAAGCCGTATGTGGATGAAGCGCTCCAGAATGCCAGCGACAAGTACGCCGGAAAGATCGACTACCTGGTGTCCGACACGTCGACCGCGGGGCTGAGCCAGTTCTTCCACACGCAGCTGGAACTGAAGGCAACGTTGCGCCTGCAGGCCGATCTCGACGGCCTTGGCGAGGACGAGATCAGCGATGCGCTGAGCGTGGGCATCTCCACCGCGCTGACGATCACGGAGTACGAGCACCTGCGCCTGCGCTCACGGGACCGCGTGCAATTTCGCGGCCCGTTCGATGCGACCTATGACCTGGCGTGCATGCTCGACGGCGATCCCGAACTGCGCCAGGAATTGCCGCGCCCGCGCATCATCCTGTGCGACGAGCTGCATGATCTCAACGAAGCATCGTTCCACCTGCTGCTGCACATGATCGTGCCGGACTACACGTATTTCATCGGTGCCGGCGACATCGACCAGGTGATCCACTCGCGCCTGGGCGCCAGCGACGAATTCATGCGCAGCCGCTTCGTGGCCGCGTTCCCGGCAACCGCGACCTATTCGCTGACGTACAGTTTCCGCCACGGCCCCCACCTGGCGTATGCGGCGGGCGCGTTCAAGAACAAGGCGGCCGACTCGGTGCTCGACCTGCGCACCGACATTCGCGAGGTCGACTACGGTCCCGGCGGCGCGAGCTGCGCGGAACGGGTCGTGGAAACCGTGCGGCTGTGGACGAAAGCGGGCAAGGCGGCGGAAGACTGCACGATCCTCGTTCGCGAACCGTACCAGGCGATCGACATCGAAAACTCCCTGATGCAGGCCGGCCTCGCCTACCGCACGCTGGAGATGCCGCGCTACCTCGATCGTGAAGAGATCCTGTTCTTGCGGGGCATGATCGCCATTGCGCTCGACGACTTCGCCGCCACGGACAAGGCCAGGCGGGGCCCCATCTTCGACGCCGTGGCAACCTTCGCCGAAGTAAGCTTCACGCGCGACGACAACGTTGACCAGATGCGGCAGGCCGTGATCGACGAACCGGTAGCCCTGACCTGGCTGTTCACCGGCCGCGTCGACCAGCGGGGGTCGAAGGACGTGCGGGATCGCGTTGCGCGCGTAATCGATGCGCTCATCGACGCGTCGCGCAGCCAGGCGCCCGACCTGGTGCTGGGCGCCATGCGCCAGCAGCTCGGCAGCCTGCTGGAATTCATCCGATCGGAAGAAGAAAGCCACGGTGACACGGCCCTCATGCGCGCGCTGGCGCACGTCGACGAGGACGTGAATACGCTCATCGGCTACCTGGAACGCAGTGTCCTGGTCGTCGATGCGCAGACCTTGCTGAACATGCTGCGCAATCATCTGCTGACCTTGCTATCCAAGCTCGACCAGGTTGTGGCGGGCGACGTTAAACAGCGCATGGCCAGGGTGATCGCCTACATGCGCGATGCGGGGCCCGACGCGCCCGCCCACGACGTGCTGCGCCACATCTGCGTGCTGATGGATATCGAGGCGCTGGCCAAGCGCCTGTACGTGCACGCGCACGAGGCCCGCGTGGTGCGCAGGTCGATTGCCGGGTTCATCAAGGCTGCCGAAGACTTGCGGCTGAACCTGCGCGAGTTTTCGGAATGGATCGCCACGGCGGACCGCTATGGATCGCGCGCGCGCCAGAAGAACTGCGTGCAGCTCGACTGCGTTCGCAACGCCAAGGGCAAGGAGTTCGGTCACGTGATCCTGCCCTTCCTCGAGGTGGACGAGTTCCCGTTTGCGCGGGCCGACCGCGCCGAGGAAGAGAACCTGTTCTATGTGGCGATCACACGCGCCATCTCGGCGCTCACACTCGTTTGTCCAAGCGATGCCACCCTGCGCAGTCCCTTCGTGGACCGCATGCAGATCGACCGCAACCGGTCGCGCGCCGAGCTGGCGCTCACGCGCAACGGCCAGCGCCAGGCGGCGCCGGCGCGTATCGAATTCAGGGCCAATGGCGATGACTGGGCCAGGGCCAGGAAGCTGGGGGCGCACTGGGATGGCACGCGGAAGGTGTTCTTCCTGGTGCCGGGGCAATCGCCGGAGCCGTTCAAGGAGTGGATCGAAGGTGGGCGGCCGGTGTAAAAACAAAAAAGGGCAGCGCAAAGCGCTGCCCTTTTTGCAGGAATCCGACTGGAATCAGATCGCCCAGCCACCCGCGTAGAACACGGCCAGTGCGACGGCGATGCTGACGGTACCAACGTTCAGCTTGCGCCATTCGCCGGCAACCACGCGGCCGATCACCAGGGTGCAGAAGCCCAGCATGATGCCGGTGGCGATATTGCAGCTCAGCAGGATAAACACGGCGCATACCAGGCCAGCCAGCGTATCCATCTTGTCGTCCATGCTCATGTGGGCCACGCCGCCCAGCATCAGCAGGCCGACATACATCAGCGCCGGTGCCGTGGCATACGACGGCACCAGGCCAGCCAGCGGCGAGAAGAAGATCAGCGCCAGGAACAGCAGGCCGACGACCACCGCGGTCAGGCCCGTCTTGGCGCCGGCGGCGGTGCCGACACCGGATTCGATGTAGGCCGCGGCAGGCGCGCCGCCGACCAGGCCGGAGAAGATCGAGCTCACGGAATCGGCCGTCAGGGCCTTGCCGCCGTTATGGATGTAGCCTTTCGAATCCACCTGGCCAGCCTGGCCGGCCACGGCACGGATGGTACCGGTGGCATCGAACACGGCGGTCATGACCAGCGCCAGGATGCTGGGCAGCACAGCCATGCTGAGCGCGCCCTGCAGATCCATCGAGCCGATCAGGGAAGCCTGGCCCGGAGCGCTCAGCTGCGGCCACGAGAAGACACCCGTGAAGCGCACATTCGGATCGAAGGCGAGGCCGACGCCGGAAATGGCGATCACGACCAGCAGGATACCGCCGGGTACGCGGCGCTGCTCGATGCCGAAGATGGCGGCCAGGCCGATGATGGTCATGACGACCGGGAACGACGTGATATTGCCCAGCGCAACCGGCAGGCCGGCATGCGCATTCTTGACCACGAGGCCCACGTCGTTCGACGCGATCATCAGCAGGAACAGGCCGATGCCCACGCCAGTACCGTGCGCCACGCCGGCCGGCAGGTTCTGCAGGATCCACGAGCGCACACCGGTCACGGAAATCGCCGTGAAGATCAGCCCCATCAGGAAGACGGCGCCCAGGGCGATGGCCGGCGACAGGCCTTTGCCCAGCACCAGGTCGAACGCGGTAAAGGCAGTCAGGGAAATGGCGCAACCCACCGCGATCGGCAGCTTGGCCCAGAAGCCCATCAGCAGCGAGCCGAAGGCGGCGGTCAGGCACACGGCGATGAACACGGCGTTGACGTCGAAGCCGGCCTTGCCCAGCATGCCCGGCACCACGAACACGGAATACACCATGGCCATGAAGGTGGTCACACCGGCAACGACTTCACGCCGTGGCGTGCTGCCGCGCGCCGATATCTGGAAATACTGGTCTAATTTGCCGGTAGCGGCAGGCGGGGGCGTGAGACTGTTGTCGCGCTCGACGCGCATTTGAGGCTGGGACATGGCGGCTGCTCCTGTATATACCCGCCGACTCTGCCGCATGGCGTCGTCGGGGTGTCTCGTCGTTATGAAGTAACTGTCAAAGCTTAGGGCCTGGGCTGCCCACCGTATATGTCTTTCATGCATATCAGTTATATCGATTAACGTATTGCATTTGCGGGCAGGCTGCGTTGTTGCCATAAACTAAAGCCTATTGTTAGCGCCTAACTGCAGTGCATGGCCCCGGTGTTTCTAAACCTTTAAGCATGCTTGCAGGAGCAACAAGCACCCGCACGCCCCTGCCCGGCCACGCCAGCCGATTTTTTCAAGCATCGCCGGGTCATGCGTCGCGCATGCCAACCCGAGTCCGCTGCCCTGCCGTTCATGACAACTATGCATCAGCGCAGGTGCGGCATCGTAATGTGACTGCGTGCGCCGTTCAGTGAGGATTCGTGGTACCCGCGCAACAGCACCGGCGAAAAATTGTGATACCTGCCAGGAATGGCTGGACGTCCAGCACTTCGGCCGGTTTGCGAATCCGCGAAATGCCGTCAGGCGGCGAGGAAGCGCTGCGATGCCGCGGCATGCGCGAAGCGCATGAGCTTATCTGAACTTGGTCTAGCCGATCCATTGACCGGGCCTTTCGCGCCAGCGCAGAATTGCCAGCTCTACCATCGTGATGGAAAGGTTCGGATGGACGACGATCGAGCGGAACCCGGTGCGCTGGCACCAGAATCACTGCGCAGGCGCCGCTTCATGGCGCGTGGCGCCGTGGCCTCGCTGGCCGCCGCCGGCGGTGCGGCCGCCTTGCCTGGCGCCGTGCAGGCGGCAACATCGGACAACCTGCCGCCGAACGTACCTCGGTGGATGCGCGAGCCCGGCGCCGGCTTCCTGAATCCCGCTTATGGCGTGCCGTCGCCGTTTGAACAGCACGTGCTGCGCAAGCTGCCCGACACGCCGCCGCCCTTCCCCACCGCCACCCGCACGCCCTTGCAAAGCCTGTTCGGCACCATTACCCCGAATGGCCTGTTCTTCGAACGCCATCACGCCGGCGTGCCGCCGATCGACCCTGCGCAGCACCGGCTGATGGTGCACGGCCTCGTCGAAAGGCCGCTGTTGCTGGACATGAAGGCGCTGCTGCGCTTTCCCGCCGTGTCGCGCAGCCATTTCATCGAATGTTCCGGCAACAGCATGGCGGAATTCAAGGCGCCCGGCAAAGGCAGCGTGCAGGACATCCACGGCCTGATCAGCGGCGCCGAATGGACCGGCGTGCGGCTGGCCGACGTGCTGGCCGAAGCGGGCCTGCTGCCCTCGGCCCGCTGGGTGCTGGCCGAGGGCGCGGACGCCGCGGCAATGACGCGCAGCGTGCCGCTGGCCAAGGCGCTCGACGATGCGCTGCTGGTCTATGGTCAGAATGGCGAGATGCTGCGCCCGGAACAAGGCTATCCCTTGCGCCTGCTGCTGCCGGGCTTCGAAGGCAACATGAGCATCAAGTGGCTGCGCCGCCTGAAGGTGGGCGATGCGCCGTTCCACACGCGCGAGGAAACCGCGAAATACACGGACCTGATGCCGGACGGCACGGCGCGCCTGTTCACCTTCCCCATGGGCGTGAAATCGGTGATCACCGCGCCATCGGCGCGCCAGGTGCTCGAGGGCCACGGATTCCGTGAAATCACCGGCCTGGCGTGGAGCGGGCATGGCCGCATCACCCGGGTGGACGTCTCGGTGGACGGCGGGCGCCACTGGGGGGCAGCGGCGCTGGACGGACCGGTGCAAAGCCGGGCATTGACGCGCTTTCGCTTCCCGTGGGTGTGGACGGGCCAGGAAGCGATCCTGCAAAGCCGCGGCGTGGACGAAGGCGGGAACGTGCAGCCTACACGTTCCGCGCTGCTCGCAAGCGATGGCCAGAACTCGGCCTACCACTACAACGCCATCCAGAGCTGGCAAGTGGCATCGAATGGCGAGGTCGGCAATGTCCACGTCTAAGGTGTTCACATCGCTTGCCATGGTGGCCGCAGCTGCCATGGCGCTGGCGGCCTGCACGCCGGTGGCGCCGGCGCAGCGGCTGGGGCTCGGCACGACACCCACTGCGGAACAGGTGCGCGCCTGGGACATCGACGTGCGCGCCGATGGCACCGGCTTGCCGGCCGGCTCGGGCACGGTGGCCCGGGGCCAGGCGCTCTACGAATCGCGCTGTCTGGCCTGCCATGGCGCGAAGGGCGAAAAAGGCATCGCACCACGGCTGGCCGGAGGCCAGGGCACGCTGGCAACGAAGGCACCGGTACTGACCGTGGGCAGTTACTGGCCCTATGCGCCCACGCTGTTCGACTACATCCGGCGCGCCATGCCGCCGGACAGCCCGCAATCGCTGACCGCCGACGAGGTGTATGCGGTGACCGCCTATACGCTGCACCTGAACGGGATCGTTGGCGCCGATGCGGTACTCGATGCGACATCGCTGGCCGCGATAAAAATGCCGAACCGGGACGGGTTCCGGGCAGTGGTCAAATAAGCCGGGCCGGCGCCCCCTGCGCCGGCTGCGATCTACCCGAACACCAGCGACTGGTGCGCGTGCACGCCGGCCAGCACGCCGGCGGCCGATGCCAATGTCGCGCTGTGCATCGGCGTTGCCGCGTCGCCGGCCGCGAACACGCCCCGCACCGTCGTTTCCTTGCGCTCGTCGACGCGCACATACGGCCCGAACGGGCCTTCGTCGAACGCGCAGCCCAGTTGTCCGGCGAGCGGGCTGACCGGTGTCGTGCGCGGCGAAACGAACAGCGCGCCCAGTGCGATCACCCGGCCATCGGCCAAGCAAACGCCGTCGAGGGCCGGCGCATTGCCCAGCAGTGCAACGACCGGCGTGCGTTCGATCGCCACGCCCCTTGCCGCCAGCAGTGCGGCCTGCTCCGCTTCCGGTTCCACGCCCTGCGTGAACAGGATCGCCGGCCCCAGTCGGGAATCATGGCCGCCTTGTGCGCGGCCATCGCGTCACCGCCCAGGATACCCAGCGTTTGCCCGGCCACCTCGTAGCCGTGGCAATACGGGCAGTGGATGACGGTGTGGCCCCAGCGTTCCTGCAAACCGGGCACTGCCGGCAACTCGTCGCGCACGCCGGTTGCCAGCACGAGCCGCCTGCCGCTTTCCTGGCGCGTGCCGGCTGCACCGTCGCTGCCGATTTCGATGACGAAGCCGCCGTTCGACTGGATGGCCGCCGTGGCCGATCCGTCCGCAAACGTGACCGTGGGATAGCGCTTCAACTGCTCCCGGGCTTCCGCGCGGATCTGCCGTGGCGGCTTGCCGTCATGCCCCAGGAAGCCGTGCGCCGTGGCGGCGAACCGGTTGCGCGGCTGGTCCGCATCCACCAGCAACACGCTGCGGCGCGCCCGCGCCAGTTGCAGGGCGGCGGACAGGCCGGCAAAGCCGCCGCCAACGATGATCGCATCGAACATGGATTCCTCCTTACGTACTTTATGGAGTTACATGATAACGCAAAATCGACATCATGCAACTGCAATAGTTACGTGTGCAGTGATTTGCTATGATCCGGGCATGAGACACGACAGCCGCCTTTCCCGCATGCTCCACGTGCTGATCCACATGGACAGCCTGGACGCTCCCGCCACATCGGAAACGATCGCCGCGATGCTGAACACGAATCCCGTCGTGGTCCGCCGCACGATGGCCGGCCTGCGCGAACACGGTTACGTCCAGTCGGGCAAGGGGCACGGCGGCGGCTGGGCGCTAGCGCGGCCGCTGGGCGAGATCACGCTGCTCGACATCCACCACGCGCTGGGCGATCCGCCCGTGTTCGCGCTCGGGACCACGGATGAACATGCCGATTGCCTTGTCGAGCGGGCGGTCAATGCGGAGCTGGGCGATGCGATGCGGGAGGCGGAGCGGATGCTGCTGGAGCGGTTCGGGCGGGTGACGCTGGCTGATCTGGCGAAGACGGTCAAGGCGCAAGCGGTAAAGGCGCGGCGCAAGGGCTAGCACGGCCCTGTCACGCGAATATCGCCTGCGGTCGGGTCAAATGCCGACTGCTCAATGCATTATTGACAATGCAATGCGAATACAATGACGGCTGTCGAGATCATCTTTGAAGGGATCTATGAAATCCGTATTTGCCACCGCCCTTGCCGCGTGCATGCTGCTCGCCTGCAGCCCGAAAGCCGACGAAGAGCCTGCCGAGGCGCCACCCGACTCAACGCCGACGCCAGCCTTGCAGCGCCTGGTTGGCACGCTGTCGATCACCGAGGATTATGCGATCGCCGGCAAGTCGGGCGCGCCCTTCCTGACCCGCAAGATGGTCTTGCAGGGGAAGATCGACCAGGTCGTGCAGGTGGAAGAAAGCGGCGATAGTCTCGACGTCACGCCGGAAGGCGGTGCGCCCATGCGGATGAGCGGGACGATCTCGGAAACTGGCCAGCTGTCGATGGACAACCCGGACAGCAATTCCATCGTCAAGACACGCGGCGACAGCACGTGGACCGGCAAACTTGGCGACTACGAGCTGCGGATTGCCCGCTCCAAGCTGGGCGTCGGCGATGAAATCCATTTGCGGTTCAATATGCCGATGGACGGGAACATGGTCGTGAAGTCCACCCATACCAGCGGCGCCGTTACCGAAATGGGCACCGAAGGCAACCTGATGGGGCTCAGCCTGCTCGAGGCGAATCCGTCCGACGGGAAGTTCATGTTCAAGCGGGATTACGATTTGTTCCCGAAGCTGGGGCAGGAGCCCACCGAAGCGTTCGAGAAGCAGCTTTATGACGGCATGAAGAAGTTCCCCGCGGTCGTACACCTGGGGGCGGTGACCAACCCCGGGCGCAATGCCTGGACGTATGCGGGGACCAAGGTGTACAGCAAGCCGGGAAGCGAGACGCAGTGGACGGAGAAGGTCGAGCTGAGTTTCAAGCTCGTGCCGCGCTGACTCCCCTCCTCCGGCCGGCCGGGAACGCCCCATCCATCACATCTGCCGGAACAGGTGCACGAATGTCCGGCTGACCGGCAATGACTCGGCGCGATGCCGCAGGTGGATGGTGGCGGTCTCGCCGCCGCGCGTGACGTGACTGACGGCGCGCAGGTTGACGGCAACCGCACGGTGCACCTGCACGAAATGATCGGCGTCGAGCTGCGCCAGCAGCTCCTTCAGCGGCGTGCGCACGAGCGCCTCGGCCGGCTGGCCGTTGTCGCACCACGCCACCGCCGTGTACTTGGTGTCCGAGCGCAGGTAGTCGATCTGGTCGGCCGGGATCAGGCGCAGGGTCTGGCCCACCTGGGCATGGATCCAGTGCAGCGACCGTGGCGGCGCATCGCGCCGTAATTGCGCGGCCAGTTGCCGCAGCAGCGCTTCCGTTTGCGCGGCGGGTTGCGCGGCCGCCCGGCGTTCCTGCAGGCGCGCCACCGTGTCGGCCAGGCGCGCCATCTCGACCGGCTTGACCAGGTAATCGAGCGCACCCTGCGCGAATGCCTGCACCGCATACTGGTCATACGCCGTCACGAAGACGAGGTGCGCGCGGCGGCCGATCCGGCTGGCCGCTTCGACACCCGAGATGCCCGGCATGTGCACGTCGAGGAAGCAGATATCCGGCGCCAGTGCTTCGAACTGTTCCATCGCCTCGCGGCCGTTGCGCGCCTGCGCCACCACGCGCAGTTCGGGCCAGGCCTGGGCCAGCTGCCGCACCAGTGCATCGCGCAGCAGCGGCTCGTCATCGGCGATGAGGGCGGTCGGATGGTTCATGGCTTGCTTTCCAGTGCGGGAAATTCCACTTCGGCGCACACGCCATGGGGCCGGCGCGGCATCAGGCGCAGTTCCGCGTCGCCGGCGAAGGTCAGCGCGAGGCGTTCCCGCAAGGTGGCCAGCCCGGTCCCGGGGGCGCTCGATGGATGGAAGCCGACGCCGGTATCGGTGACGCGGGCCAAACAGCGCGTGCCGCGCCGCTCGATCGTGATATCGATGCTGCCGCCCTCCTCGCCGGGGTCGATGCCATGGCGCACGGCGTTTTCAACGAGCGTGAGCAAGGCCATCGCGGGGCATCTGGCATGCGATGAAGCACGCTGGGCCGGGATGAAGCACGCTGGGCCGGGATGAAGCACGGCGAGGCGGGATGGAGTGGGCTATCGGTCGCGAGGCACCGCAACATCCTGCAGCAGTCCGATCTGGCGGACGAGGGAACGCTCCCCTGCGCCAGCGTCGGCTTTTTCACTATCCCGCAAGCGCAATGCTTTCGCATCGCCGCAGAAATTATTGTCAGGGCTAAGCTGATTGCCGATGCTTTGGCTCCAGTGCAGCAAGGATGCGCCGCCGCCAATCGGAAATGCCAGATAAAAACAAATATTTCTTGACTATAATATTGCACCGCCATACCCTTGCTGGTCATTGTTGCAATAGCGAACTTAAAATGATTTCCATCAGGTCAATTCTTCATGCTCTTGTGTCAGGAGCGCCCCGGGCAACCAGGCGTGCGACGCCAGTCGCTCATCAGTGGGTGATGTCGACTTTGGAGTGGGACAAGCGCCGCACATGCATTAGCTGCGGTCGCGTTGAGCAATTGGATGTCGGCGGCGGCCATGACAGCTCGAGCTGGTATCGGGTCAGCAAAGGCTCCAGCACAGCGCATTGCGAACGCTAGGCGCCTTCAGCAAACAGTTTCAACAAATCTCCGCTACACGGGCAAAGTACCTGCGCGCTGGAACTTGCGATCTGCCGCCATACGGGCCAGCGCAATCGCCACATTCAGTACACTGCGAAGATAGTCCACCGTGCGTGCCACGCCTTCCCGAAGACGCTTCAATTCGTCGCCACGAACGCCATGCTTTCCAGTCCGCCGTGCACGCTCCTGGATGAGCGGCTGGGAACACCCGGCAAACCTCCGGGCAAGGCGCGCCGTCGAAGGCCGTACGCCTGTGCGGCGAAACGGTGCAGCGCGCCATGAAGGTTGTGTCAAGCGTCCTTACTTGATCGCGAAACGAACGCTGACGGCAGGCTTGTTCGGCAGTGTCACCCGGGTCATGACCTTGTTGCCGGCTTCGAGCTTCACGTCATCCTTTGCCACCAGCGTGTTGCCGGCGCCGGCGACCAGCGTCGTCTCTGACTTCTGCGTGCCCTTCAGCACTGTCAGCGTGCCGGTGGCGCCCGCCGTCGTCACGGGCTGGCCATGGTCGTCCACATGGATCGTGATCTTGCCTTCCTTGTTGACCAGCTCAAACGACAGATCGCCCGCGCTCTTGACGATGCCGCCGTGCTTGGCCGGACTCTCGTGGGCGATTGCCGGTGCGCCGGCGGCCATTGCCAGGCCCAGTACCATCATTGCTGCGATTTTTTTCATTGCATGCTCCATTGCGTTAAGTGATCATCAAGTGATGTAATGCGGCGGCCTTCACAGTGGGCGCCACCGCCGGACCCTGTTTCAATAACTTTCCGCGCCGCTGCGTGCCAGCACGGCTTCCAGCGGCTTCCTGCCGACCAGCCAGAAGATCAGTGGCGTCAGCAGCGAATCGAGCAGCGTCGAGCTGACCAGGCCGCCGAAGATCACCACCGCCACCGGGTGCAGGATTTCCTTGCCCGGCGCATCGGCCGCCAGCAGCAATGGCACCAGCGCGAACGCCGCGACGAGTGCCGTCATCAGCACAGGCGTCAGCCGTTCCAGCGACCCGCGCACGATCATCGGCCAGCCGAAGGACATGCCTTCGAACTTGCACAGGTTGATGTAGTGGCTGATCTTCAAAATGCCGTTGCGCGTGGCGATCCCGGCCAGCGTGATAAAGCCCACCATCGATGCGACCGACAGCGACACCCCGGCCAGCCACATCGCCACCACGCTGCCCACCAGTGCAAAGGGGATGTTGGCCATGATGACGGCCGCCAGAATGGTGGAACGATAGCGCGTGTACAGCACCAGGAACACCAGTGACAGCGAGGCAAGCGACAGGCCGACGATCAGCCGCTGTGCCGCTTCCTGCGCCTGGAACTGGCCTTCGATGCTGATGAAATAGCCGCCTGGCAGTGGCGTGGCCGCAACCGCGTTGCGCACGTCGCCGATGATGCGCGACATGCTGGCGCCATCCGTGTTCGCGTACACCACGATACGGCGCCGGCCATTCTCCCGGCCGATCTGGTTCGGGCCATCGCCTTCTTCGACCGTGGCGATCGACGACAGCGGCAGCCGGCCAGCCGGCGTGTCCAGCATCAGGCGTTCCAGGTCTTGCGGCGTGCGCTGCGCGTCGGCCAGCCGCACGACCAGATCATGGCGACGGGCGCCATCGATCACCTGCGTCGCCTTCGTGCCCTCGGACAGGGCCTCGATCGCAGCGAGCACCTGCCCCGCCGAAAGGCCCACCTGTGCTGCCTTGCGATAGTCGACGCGGATCTTGATCTGCGGGATCAGCACCTGGCGCTCCACGGACAGGTCGACCAGCCCGGGCACACCGGCCAGCCGCGTGCGCAGCGTTTCGGCCAGGCCGCGCAGCGTGTCGATGTCGTCGCCGTAGATCTTCAGCGCGACCTGCGCGCGCACGCCCGACAGCAGGTGATCGAGGCGGTGCGAGATCGGCTGCCCGATGGCCACCGATGCCGGGATGACCGACAGTTGCGAGCGGATCGCCGCCATCACCTGTTCGCGCGAGCGCTCCGAGGGTTTCAGGTCCACGTCGATCTCCGACGAGTGCACGCCTTCGGCATGTTCGTCGAGTTCCGCACGGCCGGTGCGGCGGCCCACCTTGACGACTTCCGGCACCTGCCCGATCAGGGTTTCGGCCAGTGCGCCCATCCGGTTTGCTTCCGCCAGCGACGTGCCGGGCGCGAACGTCATGCCCATCACCAGCGATCCCTCGTTGAACGCAGGCAGGAAGGTGCGCGGGAAAAATGGCACTGACGCCGCAGCGGCGACCACGGCGATGACGGCGATGGCCAGCACGCCGCGCGCGCGCGGCAGCGACCAGTGCAGCAGCCGTTCATCGTGCCGCTTGAGCCAGCGCACCAGCGGGCTGTCGCCATGCCGCAAGCGCTTCATGCGCGGCAGCAGGACCATCGACAGCACTGGCGTGACCGTCATCGATACGAGCATCGACGCCAGGATCGACGTGATATAGGCAATGCCCAGGGGCGCGAACAACCGGCCTTCGATGCCGGGCAGGGCGAACAGCGGCACGAACACCAGTACCACGATCACCGTCGCGTAGACGATGCCGGATCGCACCTCGACCGAGGCGTGCCAGATCGTCTCCAGCACGGACGTGCCTTCCGGCCGCTGCCGCAAGCGGCGCAGGATGTTCTCGACATCGACCACGGCATCATCGACCAGCTCGCCGATCGCGATCGCCAGGCCGCCCAGCGTCATCACATTGATCGATTGCCCCAGCAGGTGAAAGGCCAGCGCCGTGACGGCCAGCGACAGCGGGATCGCGACCAGCGAGATGACAGTGCTGCGGGCGCTCAGCAGGAAAGCGAACAGGATGACCGCGACAAGGATGGCGCCATCGCGCAATGCCTCGACCACGTTGCCGATCGACGATTCGATGAAGCTCGCCTGCCGGAACAGGATCTCGGGCGCCGAGAGCCCGGCGGGCAGGCCCTGGCGCAGCTCGGCTAGCGCGGCTTCGATCTGGCGCGTGAGCTGCACCGTGTCGCCGGCGGGCTGCTTCTGCACGCTGACGATGACGGCCGGGCGCCCGTTCATACCCGCGTCGCCGCGCTTGAAGGCGGGCGCGTAGCGCACCTGCGCCACCTGCTCGAGCAGCACCGGCATGCCATTGCGATAGGCCACCGGCAAGCCGCGCACATCTTCCAGGCGCGTGGTGCGGCCCAGGTTGCGGATCAGGTATTCGCGGCTGTTCAGGTCGATGAAGCCGCCGCTCGTGTTCGATGCGAAGCCCTGCAGCGCACCGGTCAGCTGGCCCAGCGTGATGCCGTATTGGGCCATGCGGGCCGTGTCCGGCTCGATGCGGAGCTGGCGCACGTCGCCGCCGATCGGGATCACCTGGGAGACGCCGGGAATCGACAGCAGGCGTGGCCGCAGCACGAAGTCGGCATACTCGCGCGCCTTCATCGGATCGGTCCTGGCCAGGTCGATCGGCAGCGCGATCAGCATGATCTCGCCCATGATGGAGGACACGGGCCCCATGACCGGATTCACGCCGGCGGGCAATTGCTCGCGCACCAGCGACAGCCGTTCGGCCACCAGCTGGCGGTTGCGGTACACATCGGTATCCCAGTCGAATTCCGCGTAGACGATCGACAGGCCGACGCCGGACACGGAGCGCACGCGCGTCACGCCGGGCATGCCGTTCAGGCTTGTCTCCAGCGGGAACGACACGAGCTGCTCCACTTCCTCGGGCGCCATGCCGCCGGCCTCGGCCAGCACGGTGACGACCGGCTTGTTCAGGTCCGGGAACACGTCGATCGGCGTGCGCTGGGCCGTGAACGCGCCATACACCATGAGCAGCACGGCGGCGGCCAGCACCAGCAGCCGGTTGTGCAGGCTGAAACGGACGATTGCATTGAACATGGCGTTACCGGATCTGGTTGATCAGCGCGGCGCCGGAGACGACCACGCGATTTTCCGCGGAGAGGCCGCGGGTCACGACGATCGTGCCGGCATCGAGCGGGCGCGCTTCCACGGGCTGTGCGATGAAGCGCATCGCCCCCGACTTGATCCACACCACCGTTTCGTTCGCTGGATTGCGCACCAGGGCTGCGGCTGGCAAGACGATGCCCTTGACGGTCGTGTGCAGCTTCGCCAGCACCGATACCGGCTGGCCCACCGCCAGCGGCAAGGCCTTGCCGGTGGCACGGAAGCTGATCGGCAAGGCACCGTCGCGCAGGCTGCGTCCACCACCGACCAGGACCAGCCTGGCGTCGGGCGCCGCCGGCAGCGTCGCCGTGGCGATGCGCGATGCGAGCGTAACGTCAGGTGTGCTCGCCTCGACCAGTGCGCGCGCGGGATCGATGACCTCGAACAGCACGTCGCGGGCGTCAACGATCTGCCCGGCCAGCACCTGGGCGCTGGCGATGATGCCGTCCGCTGGCGACACGATGGCTTCGCTGCCGCGCACCGTGCCCGCTACCGCTTTTTCCCGGCCAAGAATACTGGCGAGCTCGGCGCGCGCCGCGTCGATTTCCTTCGCCGGCACGGTGCCTTCCAGGGACTCGAGCCGGATGACCCGGCGCTCGGCCAGCCCGCGCATCGCCCGCAAGTCGGCCAGAGTGGCTTCCTGGTTGCCGCGTTCGACCGCGCTGGACACCGGTACCAGCCGAGCCAGCACCTGGCCCTTGCGAACGGCCTGGCCAGCGGTCGGCAAGCCTCGTGGTCCCGGTGCGATGCGGCCGGCGAACGGCGCCTGCACGCGACCACCGGCATTCGGGTCGATGGTCACGCGGCCGTTCAGTTCGACCGTCTGCGGATGATCGCCTTCGACCGCCATGATGGTACGGATCACCATGCGGCGCTGGGCCAGTTTGGGCACATTCACGCTGCCATCGGGCAGGCGGGCCAGCCCGATGGCGGACGTCGTCGCCTGCCCGTCCAGGTGTTCCCCGTTCGGGCCGTGGGCGCCGGGCGACGCGTGGACGGATTGCATGCCGAGCAGTCCAAAGGCGATCGCAGTGAACAGTTGACGGACGTTCATGCTTGCACCTCCTTCGTGCCACGGCGCCGTGCGCGCACCATCAGCGCGGCCGGGATGGCGATCACGGGCAAGGCGCCGAGCCACCACCAGCGGCGGTCCTGTTCGTGACCATGTTCATGGGCCGCGGCGACCGGCACGTCCAGCGTGCCTTCCAGCAGATCGCTTTCGCCACCAACCGTGAAGGTGAACAGCAGTGCATGCTTGCCGGGAACGGACAGCGCTTTCAAGAATTTCTCGTCGTCGATGGCATAGTCGCCCACGTCGGCATGGAACCTGGCGCGCGCCTTGAGGTTCTTGTATTCCACCTCGAGCGTACCGCCGAGGACAGGTTCATTGGTCTCGTAGCGGTCGATCATCACGGACAGCTCGCCGCCCGAGAGCTGGCCGACCAGCTCGAACAGCTCGGTGAACGTTTCGACGCGCGGCACGCTGCCCGACGCTGTCGCCGCGGCAGGTCCATCGAGGTGTTCGCCATTGGGGCCATGGGCACCCGGTGCAGCGTGCGCCGGCATGGCGACGGCCAATGCGAGCAGCAGGGAAATAAACAGTTTCATGGGAGGATTCCAGAGGCTTGGTTCATTTGGGCGTGGGCGAGCGCCAGAGCGACGCGCTGCTGGCGGACGGCCACTTCGGCTTCGTGGGTGAGCGCGCGGGATCGCAGCAGGTCGGCCAGCGGCTTTTCGCCCTGGCGGAACGCGTGCGCGAACAACGCGGTATGCTCGCGCAGCGCGGCGGCTCGGTCGGTGGCGGCCTCCAGTGCGGCACGCGCGTTGGCCAGCTGGTCCTGCGCGAGCGCCAGGTCGGTGTCCACGATGGCCTGGGTTTGCGCCAGCTCGGCGGAGGCGGTTGCCAGTTGCGTGCCTGCCAGTGCTTCGGCCGGACGGTTGCGCAGCTTGCCGGACAGCGGGATTTGCAGCGCGATGCCGATGCTGCGGTCGACGCCGAGCACGTTGCCATCGCGCTCGCGGCGCATCGACAGCGCGACAGTCGGTGGTGCCTGCCGGCTGGCCGATGCCAGCGCGACGGCCGCCCGCGCGCGCGTCTCCGCAGCCTGTGCCGCCCGCAGCCGTGCATGGTCCGTTGCGTTGCTGTCGACCGGCAGCGGTTCGGGTGCCATGTCAGGGAGCGTGGCCGCGCCTGTGACAAGGCGAAAACGGGCCAGCGCCTCGCCGGCACGGCCACGCGCCAGGGCGAGATCCGTGGTGGCCGCCAGCACTTCCTGCCTTGCCAGCAAACCATCACTGCGGGCCAGGTCGCCCGCCTTGACACGGCGGTCGACATCGGCCGCCAGTTCTTCCAGATGGTGCAGATGGTCGTTCTTTTCGGCCAGCACTTCGCGGGCAGCCGCCGCTTCCCACAGCCGGTTGCGCACTTCTTCGGCAATAGCGAGCCGGGCCTGCAGCAGCTGGGCGTCGAGCTCGTCGCCAGCCCGTTCGGCCAGCTGGCGGCGCGCGCAGTGCTGTCCAGGCAGCACGATGGGGGCCGACAGGGACAGTTCCGTCTCGCGGGCGTTGCGCTGGTCGGTCCACCGGTCGGAACGGTCCAATACACCGAGCGTCGGGGCGGCGGCCAGCCACGACGCGGCGACCTCGCGTGCAGCGGCGGTTTCCTGCTGGCGGGCGGCCAGGGTACGGGCCAGCGGCGAGCGCTGCCAGGCGGCTTCGACCAGCGCGTGCAACGTTGGCGTGGCGGATGCGGCGAGCGTGTCCTGCGCGCTCGACAGGGGCGGCAGCATGCAGGCAGCGGCCGCCAGATAAAGGGGCAAGCGTGATATACGCATCAAGATTCCTTGGGTGAGTTAACTCATCGCCAAAGGAAGCGCACTGGGCGCGGCTATGCCGCGCTGGATGACTGTGCGATATTCCCCCGGCGGCTCAGCCGAGGGATGCGGAAGGTGGACGTTGTGGACAGTCCAGCAAGGGATCCGGCATCGGGGCCGGACCGTCCGGACGGACGATGGAAATCAGTTGTGTCGGCAGCACGGCCTCCGACGCCAGCGGGATGGCGGCTGGCTGCGGTGAACAGGTGTGGTCCTGCACGTGCTTGGCCGACTCGTCGGAATTGTCGTAATGGACATCGCCGTCGTCATCGTGGTGATGCGGGACGTGTTCGTCGTGCTCGATTTCGTGTGCCAGCGTCGTTTCGCCGGCAAGCACGTGCTCCCACTGCAGCGCGAAGCTTTGCAGAGGCAGGCACAGCATTAGCAGGATACAGAGCAGGTGGCGCACGATCGGGTCCTTGGGAGCTGCCGATTATAGCAGCAGGCGGAGGTGCGATATGTGTCGGTGATGCTTGGACACATGCTTGGGCTCGAAGCTCGGCAGACGATCGCGCGGGATAGCCAAGTTGAGCTTACTAGCGGGCGCCGGGACCTCGTCGGGCTTCAGTCGTTACGGTGATTCTTGCTGCCTTCGCCTTCATTTGCCAGATGATGGCTCAGTTCGGCCGACAGCATGTGGCCGGCCAGCACCTCTTGAGTTCGCCTGGCAAGACGTGTTTGCGAAGGTCCGACTCGGCGCCGTTGTTTTCAACCTGGGCTAGCAACTGGTCGATCAACTCAGGAGCGGGTACGCTGCTTTCTGTTTCCTAAGTATAGCCAAGGTTATTACGTCGGTCATGGAACAGTCCTATCAGGACTATTTCATGACCCCGTTCCAGACAGAAAATCTGACAGACTCCTGCCCTTGCGCTGGTTCGATCAATCGCAACTAGCGACGCCGGCGTCGTAGCCTCAACACCAGTGCTGCAAGAACCGCCGATCCGATGAATGAAAGGACAATGATATTAAACGCCTTTTCAACATTCATTCCAGGATCAAAAAAAAGTATGGAAATATAAACAATCACAACCACCAAGAAAGCAACGCCAAATGAAATGAGTGTTCTTTTCATGCGAATGGTTCCGCAACAGGGCAATTCAGGTAAACGCCGGCCTTATTGCCACCGGCCTGCACAACTTCCTCTACAAAGGATGCGCAGTTATTAGCGATGATGCCCCATAACCATGGCTTCTCTATCAGTTCATGCAATTTATCGTGGGCTCCCTGGGGATTAGGGAGCTTGACAGGCCAGCGGCGAATTTCGCGTTTTCCGTTCTCTTTCAAATAACGCTTGTAGCCGTCTCCGTTCATGAATTTGGGCACCTTGTAAAAACCAGCGATATGGACATACCAACTCCAGTGGCCACCGATGTGCAGCAGCGTATGCCCACATGCGTTGATGCCATCGCCTGACACGACGACAGCGCAAGTGTGCTGGAAGTCTGCCGTTTCGACTGGGCAGACCAACATTTGAGCACCATTATATGGTTGCGTCATGCAGTCCTCCGATTAGCAAACTCGATTGGCTGAGCAATCCCAGCCACCGGACGTGTTACCTTGTGCTCCGCCACTGATGGACTGGCGTATGTAGTTCCACTTTATTTTTGCATATGCTAGCTGAACCCGTTCGCTAATGATTCCGCTCTCTCCACTGTCAGGCGTGATACTCGCAATCATAAGGTTTTCCAGCTCGATCCGAAAATAAGGGATGGGATTGCCATTGCCATCTGCCCTCATGAACTCTAGAATCGCCCTTGGTAGAGTTTTACCGGTTGCGCAAGTCTGTAGTAGAACAGGAGAGGCTAGGTCGGCGAGCTTTTGAAAGGAAATAGGGTAAAGCTCAGCTCTACCACTTGTATGCCCTCCACCAGTCGATTCCACAGTGACTCTCGGCTGATGGATCGCGTAAAGTACGTTACATACCTCTATCCATTCCTTGTGCTTCTGATCCGCAGATTCTCCCTTGATTCCGTCAATCTGCAAGTATGCGTCGTTTGCCATGATGCCTTCCGTTGTATGTTCAACAAGGATTATTTTCCGGCTGAACAGGAGGCGGCTTGGCTTCAGGCAGAATGGTCCACGAGGAAAATCAATGAATAGGACTTATTGAGTGCAAGAGCTTGCGGAATATCGAAGCGACTGCTCGGCCAAGCGATGAATCACGTGAGCTGAGGGCCTTACTGTCTTGAGTTAGCACCTGCTTGAATCCGGCTAGTTGATCGTGTTCAGCGAAGCGATCCGCGGCTCCGCCGCGTCGCTTTCCAGCGGACCGCCGCCGGCTAGCCGGCGTCAACCGGCGCATTGAAACGGAGTGAACGAGCGCGCCCTTGGCGCGCGAGGCCGTTGAGGCGGAATTTCCGCAAAGCGGAAATCCCGTCTCAACGACAAATGGGCGATTCGGACAGGGCTACGCTTGCAAGCGTACGCCCTTCGAATCTCACACGGAGGGCACGCAGGTGCCCTCCTCGCTTCTGCCAGAATTCAAACGAAAAAACCGCCTCGCGGCGGTCTTTTGTTTTTCATTCTGGCGGAAGCGGCGGCAGCTTAACAAACTCTCGAAACCCGCATGAACGCTTGATAACACCCACAACACAACCAACGCACGCCACAAACATGTCCTAAAAAAATCCTTTATCCTGCTTAATCCACCTTAAACGTCCCGCGTCGAGCTTCTTGCAATGCCGCCCTTGTACACCAAGGATCACTTCGTAGTCGCGCGACCGAGATCTCCGTTTCGTCAAGCGGTATCTCAAGAATTGCTAACACGATCCTTTCAACTAGGATACTGAGATGATAGGTAGCGATCACAAGGCTATCCCCATTTACTGCAGTTCCGCCCGAGTGAGACAACTTATCTCGGATGTTCTTGAGTCCAGGCTCAGTGTCGCTACCATGGATTGGCCAAAGATCGTATGTAACAACCTCCCATTTCTTCAATACCTCATCAAGCTGTATTCTCAAGTCAACTTGCGGTCCAGCCTCAACACTTTTTATAAAACCTTGGATGCGCTCTGCAGCAGACCCGTCAGTATTTTTTTTGCTTCCTTCAACGCTGCTAGGACTTCATTTTTTGCCTGAATCACTTCATCAGACGGCTTCTTACCCGCGTATTTTCTGCAACTCTCCAGCCCATAAAACATCGCTCGAAACCGCTCTTCGTAATTGAGGTTTATATAGGGGACCAGACCCATTGAAATCTTCTCTATAGTACCTTTAAGAGATTCGCTCAGCCCAGAAAAATTCAGACATGCTTGCTCCGCAACTTTCATGAGCCGAGGTTTGTCGACAATATGTTTATTCGGCTCAATCGCATACGATTTAGGCGTGATTGGCATGAGGGGCTGCCGGATTACTTCAACCGTGCTGCTTCCCTGCTCCTCCCAACCGTTGACCGCGATTCTCTGGCGTATGAAGATCGATGGCACAACAAGAGCCCGTCTCA
Source organism: Pseudoduganella lutea (assembly GCF_004209755.1). Lineage (NCBI taxonomy): Bacteria > Pseudomonadati > Pseudomonadota > Betaproteobacteria > Burkholderiales > Oxalobacteraceae > Pseudoduganella > Pseudoduganella lutea. The sequence continues at coordinate 1,107,072 of NZ_CP035913.1, forward strand.
GCACCGCTGCCGCTGCCGCTGCGGCTAAGTCTGGCACTTTGGAAGCATCTGCAAGCTCCAAGATGAAACTGCAGCCTCCCTTTGACGTCACGTTATCAGCGTTTCTCCAGAACCGCCATTGCCTTAGAAAATTCGCACTTCCTACTTCAGGCAATGTAAGCGAGAAAAGGTCCTCAACCTGCGTTTCAGGTTTAAAGTCAACAGATGCAGCCTTAGCCATTCTAAGGTAAATTGCATCACTTATGGAAAAATTTACTTTCCTTTCACCTTGCGTCACTCGGACGCCATGAATTACCTCAATTTCACCAATAAGCTGAATGTTCATTTCAGCCAGCCCGGTATGCCGATTTAATTCAAAGTTTATTTCGTGATAGTGTATGTCTGTGATACTTATCTTTCTCCCATATCGGTCTTTACCACTTAATGAAAATGGCGTTTCCAAGTCTACTATTCGACCCGACTGAGAGAGGCTTATCGATATATTAACTGGTTGCCATGTTGCATCGGGCAATACAACTTTACAGGTGGCAGGGGTATGTTGTCCCGTAGCGGTAACTAAGGAACCGTCAAAATCAATAATTTGTTGCAGTGAAGAAATCATGATAGATGTGGTCGTTGCCGTACTGATACTATACTTCACCGCTTCGAAGGGCGTTTCTTGCTGCAAGAGTATGTGCTTAGCTGACGAGTTCCTGCCCTCCTGCTCTATTTAGCATGCCTTCCAAAAACACAAGAGCACTAGGGCAGGCCACTCTGCTCGCATTACCTCGTATAGTTGCAAAAACCTTTGCGTCAATGGCATGACGTCGGCGCATTGCACTTGACCACTATTCCATGATGAGAACGGACCTGATTGCTGCTCAGGAGCGCGAGGCGAAGCTGACGACGCTTAGCAACGCTCTCCAAATACTTGAGTAGCATGTCGAATTGCCAACGATGGCTGCAGCCGTCGTTGAAGCAGTACCAAGGTCCAGTCACGAGCGCGGCGGACGGTCGCGATTCCCAACCGAAGTCATGGTACAGACTCTGCGGATTGAGCCGCTATTAATCTCTCCGGCATGTGGAGGTAATTCCAGTTGCTCGATCGCTTGAGCTTCCAACGCTTTGCAGGCTGTGTGATCGAGCTAAATTCCGAACTTCACCACAATCTGGAATTTAAGGAGCGCCGGATTAAAATCGGCGCGAGCCGGCGCGTCTTTGATGCCGTCAATCGGCAGTATGCACGGCATCGCTATTTCTCCCGTGGCGGCCAAATGGTCAATACTTACATCGTCTAGGTGTCCAAACAGTCCCTGAGCAAGGAATGCGACGGTAGCAGGCGACAACGCCATGCCCGCCGAGTAGTCGTCACCAAAGCAGTGGCAGAATGATCAAGACGCACGCTGGACGAAGAAGCATGGCAAGTCCATTTCGGCTACAAGCTGTCGATAAGCGCAGATTAGTGGCGTAATGCACATCCAGCGCAAAGGCAGCCCGCTTTCAAGAATCAAATGCAACACCCTCATGCATTAAGGTGTTGCCATGCAGAGAAACTATAATCACCTGCTCCCACAAGACCATGATTTGCGGCTGCATGCCTATCTCAGGTCGTAAAGAGAAGCGCTCAGCGGCTCCGCTGCGTCGCTTTTGCGGCAGACCGCCGCCGACTAGCCGGCGTCAACCGGCGCATTGAAACGGAGGGAACGAGCGCGCCCCTGGCGCGCGAGGCCGTTGAGGCGGAATTTCCGCAAAGCGGAAATCCCGTCTCAACGACAAATGGGCGATTCGGACAGGGCTACGCTTGCAAGCGTACGCCCTTCGAATCTCACACGGAGGGCACGCAGGTGCCCTCCTCGCTTCTGCCAGAATTCCAAACGAAAAAACCGCCTCGCGGCGGTCTTTTTTTTTTCATTCTGGCGGAAGCGGTGAGATTCGAACTCACGAACGGCTCACACCGTCGGCAGTTTTCAAGACTGCTGCCTTCAACCACTCGGCCACGCTTCCTTCTGACTTCGGGGTTTCATCAAGCAAACCCCGAAGTGCCCCGCATTATACAGAAATCATTCCCCACCGCCAGAGCACACGGCAGAATCCGCCGCCCACCCCTTCTCCCGCAGCGCCCGCTCGAACTCCACGGGCGGCAGCGGCCGCGAGTACAGATAGCCCTGCACCTCGTCACACCCGGAGCGCTGCAGGAACCCTAACTGATCCGAAGTCTCCACCCCCTCGGCGATCACGCGCAGGGAAAGCTGCCGCGAAATGCTGATGATCGTGCTGGCGATGGCGCAGTCGCTGGCGTCGTGCGGGATGCCGGTGGTGAACGAGCGGTCGATCTTGAGCGTGTGGATCGGGAAGCGCTTCAGGTACGAGAGGCTCGAGTAGCCGGTGCCGAAATCGTCCAGCGACAGCGTGACGCCCAGCGCGGCGATGCGGTCCATGATGGCGATCACGCGGTCGATGTTGTGCATCAGCGTGCTCTCGGTGATTTCCAGTTCCAGCCACGCCGGTTCCAGGCCGTAGCGGCGCAGCGTGTCCTGCACGCGGTGCGGCAATGTCGGGGTGAATTCGCGGGCGGAGACGTTGACGGCGAGGCGGATCGGGCGCATGCCGGCGCGCTTCCAGGCCTGGGCCTGGGCGCACACAGCCTCCAATACCCACTCGCCTACCTGCACGACGAGGCCCGTGGCCTCGGCCAGCGGGATGAATTCGCCGGGGGCACCATGCCGCGCTCGGGGTGCTGCCAGCGCACGAGCGCTTCGGCGCCGATGATGCTGCCGTCCGTGATCGAGAACTTGGGCTGGTAGTGCAGCAGCAGCTCGCTGTTGCCGAGCGCCTGGCGCAGGCCCGATTCGATGCGCATGCGTTCGTGCATGCCCTGGTTCATGTCTTCGCTGTAGAACGCCACGCCATCCACTTCGGCGCCCTGCTTGGCGCGGTACATGGCGATGTCGGCCTGGCGCAGCAGCGTTTCGGCATCCAGGCCGTCTTCCGGGTAGACGCTGATGCCGATCGCGGCCCCCACGCGCAGGTCATGGCCATCGATCGAGAACGGTTGCGCCAGCGCCGCCATCAGCTTCTGGGCCACCGTGGTGGCCTCGTATTCCTGCGAGATCTCGAACAGGGCCACGGCGAATTCATCGCCGTTCAGGCGCGCCACCACGTCCTGGTCGCGCAGCGCCATGCGGAAGCGTTGCGCCACTTCGCGCAGCAACTGGTCGCCGGCCCCGCGGCCCAGCGTGTCGTTGATCAGTTTGAAACGGTTCAGGTCGATGAACAGCACGCAGCCGTGCGACTTGGTGCGCTGCGCAACCGAGAGTGCCTGGTCCACCAGCTTGGTGAGCAGCGTGCGGTTCGGCAGGCCGGTCAGCGCATCGTAGTAAGCCAGGTGGTGGATGCGTTCCTCAGCCTGCTTGCGCTCGGTGATGTCGGTCAGGTAGGCGATCAGGCCGGCGGAGCGCTCGTTCGCGTCGAACAGCGGCGAGAGCGACAGGCTGGCCCAGAACACCTCGCCGGACTTCTTCTTGCGCCGCACTTCCATCAGCCGGCCACCCTGCGCCAGGAACGGGTCGTGGAACGTGGGGTCTTCGTCGTCGTACAGGAACAGGATGTTGCGGCCGATCGCTTCCACGGCCGTGTAGCCGAACAGCCGCTCGGCGCCGCCGTTCCAGCTCGTGATGAAGCCATGCTGGTCCATCGTCACCACCGATTCGTGGATCTGGTCGAGGATCTGCGCCTGGTGCTGCAGCATCGCTTCCACCTGCGCATAGGCGTGGGTGGAGCGCTGGGCCAGCGAATGCACGTGCAGCACGCCGGCGGCCAGGCTGGCCAGGTATTCCAGGTTGCGGCGCTCGCAGGCGCCGTAGGTGCCGCTGGCCACTTCGAAGCGGCCGAAGGCGTGGCCGTCGTGCGCCACTTCCTGCACCAGCGCTTGCGGCGGCGTGGGCGCGGCGGGCGTGGCATCGGCGGGAACGTAGCGGGCCCACGGGCTGCCCGTCACTTCGCCGGCGATGCGGCCAAGTTCCGCGGCCAGCGCCGGGCCGCGCAGGCGCAGCACGGCGTCGCACAGCGCGGCGCTGCTGCCGAGGTAATCCGAGGTGTGGAGGGCTGTAGGCGGATGCAAAGACATCAAATGGTCCTGCTCACCTGGATCGCCCAGCGCCAGCCTTGCAACTGGCTCTGCCAGAACTGTTCGGGCGTCAGGCCGAGGGCCGCGATGGCGGCGGGGTCGGGTACCGGCTGTTCCACCAGCGCCAGCATGGCGCCGAACGGGCCGGCGCGGTCCAGCAGCGCGCCCACCACGTCCAGGTCCAGCGGCAGGGCCGCGACGATGTCCGCCATCGGCATCGCCAGCAGTTCGTCGAGCAGGGCGAATACACCCACCACGAAGGCCAGGTCCTGCCGGTCGCGGTCATGGCCCAGCAGGCTGCACAGCGCTTCCATCTGCGCCGCGCGCCGCGCCGCTTCGGGCAGCAGCAGGTTCGGCGAGCCATCCTGCTGGGGGCGCGCATACAGCAGCAACTGCAGCCAGCGCTGCAACTGGCGCCGGCCCAGCACATTGATCGCCTGGCTGAAATTATGGATCGGTTTCGTGAAGCCGAAGGCTGCCGAGTTGACAAGCTTGAGCAGGTGATACGACAGGGCCGGATCCTGCTTCAGCACGGATTCCAGTTCACGCGAATCGGCATCCTGCGCCAGCAGGCCGAGCAGCGATAACAGGCGCTTGCGGGTTGTGCCATCCCCGGCGCCATCCTTCGGATCGGTCGCCCGGCGGCGCGCATAAGGGCCGCTGAACCAGCCCATGCCCGCATCGCGGCAGGCGGCGAAACGGGCGGTATCGGCCACGCCGTGGGCCCAGTGCGGGCCGGGCAGGCTCAACAGGGAAAGCGCGGAAGGCAAGCCCGAGCCGCCGTGCGCAACGCCCTTGATGCCGGCCTGCGGCGCATGCACGCCCGCTTCACCTTCCACCAGCAGCCGGAAGCCCTGCTCCGCGAGCCCTGCGCAATGCTGGCGCACGGCGGCATCCTGCAGCGCGGCGGCCGGCACCTGGAGCACGATGCGGTCGGCAGGCAGCGATGTCACGAGCGCGGCGTCGATGGCCAGCGGTTCGGCAAGCGGCACGATGCAGTCGAGCGGCGCGAAGGCAGCCTGCGTTTCCGGCTGGCCCAGCAGGGCCAGCACGGCAGCGGTCGCGGTTTTCGGGCTGGATTGCACGGACAAGGCTGTCCACTGATGCCGGGTATCGGCTACGGCTTCCAGTCCCAGCACGGGGAACAGGTCGGGATCGAACATCATTTTCTCGGAGCGGTTGGGCGCAATGGTCATGCAGGGATTAACGGCTGGAAACCCGATTTGCGCAGGGCAACATGCCGATCATTGCCCACTGAATATTTCACGAAAGCAAAAGATGCACTTGGGAATATATCAGAAAACCACCGAAACACGCTCGTGCACCCTACAGAGTGCCCATATGCACCGCCAGATGTTCATTACCAACAACAGAAAAACGCTTATCTGTTGCTTACAAGTTACGGGCGTGTTGTACCGCAAATTTTATCAATTCGGCCTGCCCTTCGATGCCGAGCTTGCGCTTGATGTTCAGGCGGTGCGTTTCTACGGTGCGTACCGACAGGTCGAGTTCACGGGCGATCTGCTTGTTCGATTCGCCATTGGCGATGTGGCGCAGCACTTCCTGTTCACGCGTGGTCAGCTCTTCCTGGGATGGCGCGTGCACCAGCTGGCGGGCCAGCGCCGCGCTGTAATAGATGCCGCCGGAGGTGACGGTGTCGATCGCCACCACGATATCCTTGCCCGGCGCATCCTTCAGCACATAGCCACTGGCGCCTGCGGCCATCGCCTGCGACACATATTCCTGCTTGTCGTGCATCGACAGGATCAGCACCGCGATATCGGGGAACCGCTGCTGGAATGCCGCCGTGGCTTCGATGCCGTTCGTGCCGCGCATGTTGATGTCCATGAGCACCAGGCCCGGCGCATGTACGCGCGCCGCTTCCAGCGCCTCGGCGGCACTGCCGGCCTCCGCCACCACTTCGAAGTGCGGCACTGCTTCGAGCCGGGCGCGCAGGCCATCGCGCACCAGCGGGTGGTCGTCCACCAGCAAGATCCTGATCGTCATGTCATTGTCCATAGTCGATATGCGCCCGCACCGTGGTGCCGGCCGGGGAAGATTCCAGCTCCAGGCGCCCACCGATGGTTTCCATCCGCTCCATCATGTTGCGCAGGCCGATGCCGCGCTGGGGGTGCTGGGCGATGCCGGCCGCGTCGAAGCCCACGCCGTCGTCGCCGATCGACAGCGTCACGCCGCGCGGCGTGCCAGTCAGCGCGATGGCGATCCGGCTTGCCTGCGCGTGGCGCTCGATGTTCGTCAGCGCTTCCTGGGCGATGCGGAACAGCACCGTGTTTGCCGTTTCCGGCAGCCGCGCGGTGCTGCCGTTGGCGGCGAAGCGCACGGGCATGCCGCTGTCGTGCTGGAATTCCTCGGCCAGGTGGGCCAGCGCGGGCGCCAGGCCGATATCGTCCAGCACCGCCGGACGCAGGTTGTGCGAGATGCGGCGCACCTCGCCCAGCACCTTGTTCAGTTGTCCCGCCGTGTGCTCGAACACCGTCAACGCCTTCGCCGTTTGCGCAGGCTGGCCGGACAGGCGCTCGATGCCGGCCTCGATCTGCAGCTTGATCGACACGAGCCACTGGCTGATGCCGTCGTGCAGGTCGCGCGACAGGCGCGCCCTCTCCTCTTCCTGCGATTCGACCACGCGCTGGGCCAGGGCCTTCAGTTTTGCGTCGGCCACGCGCGATTCGGAAACGTTCAGGGCCAGGCCGGAGAACCCCACGGCCAGCGCCGACAGGATGGCGATCGCCGCGATCCACAGCATGGTCTTCTGGATATTGCCGCGCTGCTGCGTATCGATCCTGGCCAGTGCGCGCTCCACATCGTCCAGGTAGATGCCGGTGCCCAGCATCCAGCCCCAGCGCTCCATCGGGATCACGTAGCCCAGCTTCGCCACTTCCTGCCGCGTCGACGGCTTGACCCACTGGTAGCGTTCCAGCCCCCCGCCCGCCCGGGCCCGCGCCAGCAGCCGCACGAGTGTGGGGTTGCCGGCGCTGTCGCGCATCGCGTAGAGGTTGCGGCCCACGAGGTCGGGCTGGCGCGGGTGCATCAGGCTGTTGCCCTGCATATCGTAGACGAAGAAGTAGCCGTCGTCGCCGAAGGACAGCGAGGCGAGGATGCGCTTTGCTTCTGCCATCGTGGCGGCATCCGACCGGCCCGACTCGTACAGGTGCTCGACCGAATGCAAGGCCAGCGCCACGTAGTGCTTCAGCTCCGCTTCCTTGCTGGCGAGGTAGGCTTGCTCGATCGCTGCCTTCTGCTGCGTGGCCAGCAGCGCCGACTGGTGCCACACGGCCAGCGCGATCGCGCACAGGGCCAGGATCAGCGGCGTGATCGCGAGGAAGATGACTTTCTGGCGCAGTTTCATGCCGCGATTGTACGTTGCGCGCGGGGCTGGAATTCTACGTAATACTACGCAGCGCGTCTGCGTAGAAGTGCGCTTGTGGGAGATATACAGGTCGTGAATACTTAATATATAAGCTGCAATAGGGCTGCGCGTGAATCACTCACGGGCAAAGCGGCAAACCACTGGAGGAAACATGAACCCCGTAATGAAGAAATTCGGCTGGGCAGCGCTATCGCTGGCCGGCGCAAGCGCGTTGGGCGTGATCGCCCTGAAGCGCGGCGAGCCGATCAGCGCGATCTGGATCGTCATCGCCGCCGTCTGCGTGTACCTGATCGCCTACCGCTTCTACAGCCTGTTCATCGCGCGCGACGTGATGCAGCTCGACGCAAAGCGCATGACCCCGGCGTACAAGCACAACGACGGCCTCGATTACGTCCCCACCAACAAGAACGTGCTGTTCGGGCACCACTTCGCCGCCATCGCCGGCGCCGGCCCGCTGGTCGGCCCCGTGCTGGCCGCGCAGATGGGCTACCTGCCCGGCATGCTGTGGATCCTGGCCGGCGTGGTGTTCGCTGGCGCCGTGCAGGATTTCATGGTGCTGTTCCTGTCGATGCGCCGCGACGGCCGCTCGCTGGGTGACCTGATCAAGTCCGAGCTGGGGCCGATCCCCGGCAATATCGCGCTGCTGGGCACCTTCATGATCATGGTGATCATCCTGGCCGTGCTGGCGCTGATCGTGGTGAAGGCCCTCACCGGCTCGCCGTGGGGTTCGTTCACCGTGATGGCCACGATCCCGATCGCCATCTTCATGGGCATCTACTCGCGCTACATCCGCGTGGGCCGCATCGGCGAAGTCTCCATCATCGGCTTCGTGCTGCTGATGCTGGCCATCGTCGGCGGCCAGTACGTGCAGGAACACGAGGCGCTGGCGCCGATGTTCATGTTTACCGGCACCGAGCTGACCTGGATGCTGATCGGCTATGGGTTCATCGCCTCCGTGCTGCCCGTGTGGCTGCTGCTGGCGCCGCGCGATTATCTGTCCACGTTCCTGAAGATCGGCACCATCGTCGCGCTGGCACTGGGCATCATCATCGTGGCGCCCACGCTGCAGATGCCGTCGATCACGAAGTTCATCGACGGCACGGGCCCGGTCTGGTCCGGCAACCTGTTCCCGTTCCTGTTCATCACCATTGCCTGCGGCGCCGTCTCCGGCTTCCACGCGCTGATCTCTTCCGGCACCACGCCGAAGATGATCGAGAACGAAACGCATGCCCGCTTCATCGGCTATGGCGCGATGCTGATGGAATCGTTCGTCGCCATCATGGCCTTGATCGCCGCTTCCACCATCGAGCCGGGCATCTACTTCGCGATGAACAGCCCGGCCGCGCTGATCGGCACCACCCCCGAATCGGCTGCCGCGGCGATCTCGCAGTGGGGCTTCTACGTGACGCCGGAAATGCTCACGCAGATGGCCAAGGACGTGGGCGAGCACACCATCATCTCGCGCGCCGGCGGCGCACCGACGCTGGCGGTGGGCATGGCGCATATCCTGTCCAACGTGATCGGCGGCCAGGCCATGATGGCGTTCTGGTACCACTTCGCGATCCTGTTCGAGGCGCTGTTCATCCTGACCGCCGTGGACGCGGGCACGCGCGCCGGCCGCTTCATGCTGCAGGATCTGCTGGGCGCCTTTGCCCCGGCCATGAAAGAGACCGATAACCTGTTCGCCAGCCTCGTGGCGACCGCGCTGTGCGTGGCGGCGTGGGGCTACTTCCTGTACCAGGGCGTGGTCGATCCGCTGGGCGGCATCAACACGCTGTGGCCGCTGTTCGGCATCGCCAACCAGATGCTGGCCGGTATCGCGCTGATCCTCGCCACCGTGGTGCTGTTCAAGATGAAGCGCGCCCGCTATGCGTGGGTGACGATCGTGCCGACGATCTGGCTGCTGATCTGCACGCTGTATGCGGGCTGGCTGAAGGTGTTCGACGCGAATCCGAAGATCGGCTTCCTGTCCCACGCCGACAAGTACTCGGACGCGCTGGACAAGGGTGAGGTACTGGCCCCGGCCAAGTCGCTCGAGCAAATGGGCCAGGTGATCTTCAACGACTACATCAACGCCGGCCTGGCCGCCTTCTTCATGGTGGTCGTATTGTCGGTGCTGGTGTTCGGCGTGCGCATGGCGCTGCGTGCCCATGCCGCGGCCCATCCGAGCCACAAGGAAACGCCGCCGCAGATGATGCCGGCGCAATAAGCGGGAACGCCATGTTCGATGAAATCGTCAAGGCCGGGCGCTATCTCGGCCAGAGCATGCGGCTGATGGTGGGCTTGCCGGAGTACGACACCTACGTGTCGCACTGCCAGGCCACCCATCCGGACCAGCCGGTGATGAGCTACGAGGAGTTCTTCAAGGAGCGCCAGGAGGCCCGCTACGGCGGTGCCGGCAAGCGGGGCGGCTGCTGCTGACGCGGCACGCCGGCCCGTGACAATGAACGGCCCGGACGCGCAAGCGGCCGGGCCGTTTTTATTGTGGCCGGTTCAACCTGTTCCGGGAAACCGCTGCCTGTCAGTAATGCCGTTCAGTTAGTAAGATTCGATGTAGTTCACGGCGCTAACGTATTGGTGTCGGACACCGGCTTCTCGGTGTCCGACACCGGTTTTCGCATGATGTTGCCGATTTGCTGAGCGGAAAACCGGTGTCCGACACATTTTCCGGATAAAGCGCCCGGAAAAAATGTCCGAGACCAGGCACGCTAGTGCCAACTCAAATGGTCATGTCACCTTAACTGAACGGCATTACTGCCTGTCACCGTTTTTCGAGATAGGTCGCGAAGTTGGCGACGTAATCGTCCAGGTTCTGGCTCAGCATCTTCCGGTATTCCTCGGTGAAATAGCGGAGTGCGTCTTCCTTGTCCTTCTGCATCGAGTCAGCGCTGCTGGCCCCGTTGGCCACGATGAAGGCGTTAAAACGCGCAGCGGCGTACAGCAGCGATGCGCTGACGTTGCTGTTGGGCGCCTTCGTGCCCTGCTCGTTGGCCAGCCGGATGATGGCATCCGCCCGTTCCCAGAATGCCGCGTCAATACCGTTTTCGCTCATGGCTTGCTTTTTCCACATGAAAAACCGAGTGTAACTCGACAATTATCAACTTAACAATGGGAAATTTGCGACAGAAAACGTAGATGGGTATCAAGGTGTGATTTTTCTGAACAGTTAGAGTCTTTCCTGATGGAATCTTTCACCGGGGCCGACATGCTGAACTTCGAAAAATCAGGCCTGAGCAGGAAACTGACCCTCATCACCGTTCTCTCGACCGGCAGCGCCTTGCTGCTGGTATTTGCCGCGTTCGCGCTGGCCAGCGTGTTCAGCCACACGAAGAACCAGACTCGCCGGCTGACCTCGCTGGCGGACGTCATCGGCGTCCACAGCGTGGCACCGATGCTCGATGCGAACCGCGCCCGGGCCGAACAGGCACTGGCGGCACTCGTGGTGGATGACGAGATCACGCAGGCCGTGCTGTACGACCGCCACGGCAAGCCGTTCGCCACTTTTCCGGCTGGCGGCGCCGCGCTGGCGCTGGCGCCCGACGTGCTGGCGGCACTCGATATGGCGCAGCCGGGTGGACAGCAGGGTGGACAGGCGGGTGGGCAGCCAGATGCGCAGCCGCTGATGGCGCCGTTTTTCCAGTCGCTGATGCAGTCCTTCATGCAGTCCCTCGGGCACCCCGTCGGCCAGGGCTTTTCCCGCCAGGCGCGGGTCGTTCGCCCGGTCGGGGCCGCCGGCAACCTGGCGGGCGCGGTGATGATCGAAGCCAGTGGCGGCCGCATGTGGTTCGGCATGCTGGAAAGCCTGGGCATCACCGCGCTGGCCACCGGCATCTCGTTCGTGATGGCGCTGGTGCTGGCCAGGCGGTTCAAGGCCGGCATTGCGCAGCCGATCGGCGAATTGATCGCCGCCGCGCAGCGCGTGTCCACCAGCCAGTCCTATGCCCCGGTGCAGCACGAGCGCAGCGACGAGCTGGGCACGCTGATCGACAGCTTCAATGAAATGCTGGCGCAGATCGAATCGCGCGATGCCAGGCTGGCCCAGTATCGCGACCAGCTGGAACGCCAGGTCAGCGTGCGCACCGAACAGCTGGAGAAGGCCAAGAATGCCGCGGAAGCGGCCAGCCAGGCCAAGAGCGCCTTCCTTGCCACCATGAGCCATGAAATCCGTACGCCGATGAACGGCGTGCTGGGGATGACGGAGCTGCTGATGGGCACCGGCCTCACGGAGCGGCAGCGGCACTACACCAGCATGGTCAAGCGCTCCGGCGACCACCTGCTGGTGCTCATCAACGACATCCTCGATTTCTCGAAAGTCGAGGCGGGCAAGCTGACGGTGGAATACATCCACTTCAATTTCCGCGAACTGCTCGACGACATCGATTACGTGTTTTCGCCGCAGGCGCAGGCAAAGGGGCTGGCGCTGGAATTCGCGATCGCGCACGATATCCCCGTGGCCGTGATCGGCGATCCGAACCGGCTGCGCCAGGTGATCGTCAACCTGCTGGGCAATGCGATCAAGTTCACCGACGCGGGCCGCATCACGGTGCGCATCGCCGTCACCGGCGAGGATGCCCAGTCGGTCGGCCTGCGCGTGGAAGTGCACGATACCGGCGTGGGCGTGTCGTGCGATGCCCGCACGCGCATCTTCGATTCGTTCTCGCAGGCCGATGGCTCCACGACCCGCAAGCATGGCGGCACGGGCCTCGGGCTGGCGATCTCCAAGCAGCTGGTGGAACTGATGGGTGGCGCGATCGGCGTCGACAACGCGCTGGTCCGTGGCTCGATCTTCTGGTTCACCGTGCGCTTCGACAAGCGCCTCGTCGATGTGGACGACGCGTCGTTCAACCAGAAAACCACGAAGGGCCTGCGCGCGCTCGTCGTCGATCCCGGCACCGATGCGCGCGCCGCGCTGGAAAGCCAGCTGGCGCGCTGGCACCTGAAACCGGACAGCGCCGGCACTGCCGACGAAGCGTTGCGCATGCTGCGCGCCGGCGTCGACTGCGGCCAGCCCTACGACGTAGCGCTGCTGGACATGGAATTGCCGCAGATCGGCGGCCTGGCGCTGGCGGCGGAGATCAAGGGCGATGCGGCGCTGGCGCCCGTCCGCCTGCTGCTGCTGTCGACCGAGCACAATGCCGCCGACACGGTGCAGCGGCGCGAAGCCGGCGTGGCCTTCCAGCTGATCAAGCCGGCGCGCCCGAGCGACCTGTACGACTGCATCGTGACGCCGTTGCGTGCCAGCGAAGGCATGCGTACCGCTTCGCCGCCACAGCCGGACCTGCTGCCGCAGCTGCTGTCGCAATCGCTGGTGCCGGGGGAGCCGCGGCCGGCCACGCGGCAACGGCACAAGGTGCTGGTGGCCGAGGACAATCCGGTCAACGTGGAAGTGGCCTGCGCCATGCTGGAAGCGATGGGCCTCGACGTGTGCGCCGTCGGCAACGGCGAGGAAGCGCTGGCGGCCGCGAAGGCGGACGACTTCGACCTGGTGCTGATGGATTGCCAGATGCCGGTGATGGATGGCATGGCCGCCACCGCCGAGATCCGCCGCCACGAACAGCAGCAGGGCCGCGTGCTCCAATTGCCCGTCATCGCGATCACCGCCAACGCGCTGCAGGGCGACCGCGAAACGTGCCTTGCCGCGGGCATGGACGACTACCTGTCGAAACCGTTCACCCAGGCAGCGCTGTCCGGCACGCTGGCACGCTGGATCGCATTGCCGCGCGCCACGCTGGTGCATCATGGCGACGCGCCGGGAGCGGCGGACGGCACCGAAGCGCCACCGGGCACGGCGCCGAAACCGGCGGGCTGTTCGATCAACCGCCGAGCCCTCGAAGCCATCCGCGGCCTCAGTGCGGACAAGGGCGAGGTGCTGGTGCAGCGCGTGCTGCACGCGTTCATCGACGATACGCCCATTCGCCTGGCATCGCTGCATGAGGCGATCGCAACCAGCAATGCGGGCGCCCTGCGCAAGGCCGCCCATAGCCTGAAATCGTCGAGCGCCAATGTCGGCGCCGACATGCTGGCCCAGCTGAGCCGGGAGATGGAACAGCTGGGCCGCACCGACACCACCAGTGGCGCCGCCGCCCTGCTCTCGACGATGGAGCGGGAATTCACGGCCGTGCGCGACACGCTTACTTCGATATTCGTCAAGGAGACCTAGAATGGCAGCGCCCTTCCCTCAACGCGGCACCGTGCTGGTGGCGGACGACGACCCCGTCATGCGCCTCCTCATGCAGGAGATGCTGGCCCAGGTCGGACTGGACACGATCGAAGCCGAAGATGGCGAGCAGGCCCTGGCCTGCTTCGACCGGCTTGCGCCCGACCTCGTGCTGCTCGACGTGGAAATGCCGCGGCTGGATGGCTTTGGCGTCTGCCGGGAGATCCGCAGCCGCGAGCAGGCCCGCGGCCAGGCCGCCGCGGTGCCGATCGTGATGGTGACCGGCGACGACGACCTGCAAGCCGTCACGCTGGCCTACGAGGCGGGCGCCACGGATTTCGTGTCGAAGCCGATCAACTGGCCGATCCTGGGCCACCGCGTGCTGTATGTGCTGCGCGCCAGCGACGCCATCGCCCGCCTGCGCATCGCCGATGCGCACAACCGTGCCGTGCTGGCGGCGATCCCGGACACGTTCTTTCGCATGAACCCCGAAGGCTACTACCTCGATTACGAGCAGGGCCATGATGCCGGCGCCGCGTTCACCAAGCAGCAGTGTGTGGGCCGGCACGTGCGCGACGTGCTGCCGCGCGGGATCGCCGACCGCCTGCTCGACCAGCTCAGATCCGTGCTCGATACCCATTCGATCCGCTCGGTCGACTATGCGCTGGAGCGCGACGACACGGTGCACCATTTCGAGGCCCGCCTCGTCAGCACGGGCGCCGGTGAAGTGCTCGGGCTGGTGCGCGACATCAGCGAACGCAAGCGCACCGAGGAACAGATCCGGCGCCTGGCGTATTGCGACAGCCTGACCGGCATCCCGAACCGGCAGGCGTTCCTGGAAATGCTGGAGCGCGAACTGGTGCGCTCGCGCGAGCACGATCGCAAGTTTGCGATCCTGTTCATGGACCTCGATGCATTCAAGCGCATCAACGACACGCTGGGACACAACGTGGGCGACCTGCTGCTGAAGGCGGTGTCGGAGCGGCTGCATGAAACGATCCGCCCCGGCGACGTGGTCGTGCACCAGGCGGCGGGCGAGCCGCCGCGCGGCGGACCGGAACGGCGCGGCAACAACCTTGCCCGGCTCGGCGGCGACGAGTTCACGATCCTGATTCCCGACCTGGAGCGCGTGGAAGACGCGCTGAACGTGGCCCACCGCGTCAAGGAAGCGATGCGGCGGCCGTTCCACCTGGACGGGCACGAGATCTGCGTCACCGCCAGCATCGGCATCTCGCTGTACCCGCATGACGGCGACGATGCCACCTCGCTGCTGAAGTACGCGGACACGGCGATGTACCATGCCAAGAACTGCGGCAAGAACAACGCCAAGCTGTACTGCTCCGCGCTGACGACGCGGATCATGAGCCACGTGAAGCTGGAGACCGGCCTGCGCCGCGCGCTGCAGAACAACGAGCTGTACCTGCACTACCAGCCGCAGATCGACGTGCGCAGCGCGCAGCTGGTGGGCGTCGAGGCGCTGTTGCGGTGGCGCCATCCGGAACTGGGGCTGGTTGCGCCGGATGACTTCATCCCGCTGGCGGAGGAAACGGGGCTGATCGTGCCGATCGGCGCCTGGGTGCTGCGCACCGCATGCATGCAGGTGCGCGCCTGGCAGGAGCAGAGCGGCCGCGCCGTGCGCGTTGCCGTGAACCTGTCGGCACGCCAGTTCAAGGATGAGAACCTGGCGCAGACGGTGCTGTCGGTACTGGACGAAACAGGCCTCGACCCACGCCTGCTGGAACTGGAACTGACCGAGGGCACGCTGATGGACGATGCGCAGGCCACGCTGTCCACGCTCGAACAGTTGCGCGCGATCGGTGTCTACCTGTCGATCGACGATTTCGGCACCGGCTATTCGTCGATGAATTACCTGAAGCGCTTCGACGTGCGCGCGTTGAAGATTGACCGCAGCTTCATCAGCGGCCTGCCGGAAGATTCCGAGAACGCCGCGATCACGCGCGCCATCATCGCGATGGCGCACGGCCTGAAGCTGGCCGTGGTGGCCGAGGGCGTGGAAACCGCCGAGCAGTTGCAGCTGCTGCAGCAGTATGGTTGCGACCTGGCGCAGGGCTACCTGCTCGGGCACCCGTCACCCGAGGAAGCGATCGGCGAGCTGTTGATGGGCGCCTGCGAGACCGTGGTCCGCTAGCAGCTGGTGTCCGACACTATTTCCGCTTCGCGGAAATAGTGTCGGACACCGGTTTTCTTCACTGGAGCTACGTACTGCGCCGGTCCAGCATCGCCCGCGCGATCGTGCCGGCGTCCACGTATTCAAGTTCGCCGCCCACGGGCACGCCGCGTGCCAGCCGGCTCACGGCCAGGCCGCGCGCCTTCAGCATCTCGCTGATGTAGTGCGCGGTGGCCTCGCCTTCGTTCGTGAAGTTCGTGGCCAGCACCACTTCGCCGACGACACCGTCGGCGGCACGGGCCAGCAGCTTTTCCAGGTGGATGTCCTTCGGGCCGATGCCGTCGAGCGGCGACAGGCGGCCCATCAGCACGAAGTACAGGCCCTTGTACGTCAGCGTCTGCTCGATCATCACCTGGTCGGCCGGTGTTTCGACGACGCACAGCAGGCGGCGGTCGCGTGCCTCGTCGGCGCACATGTCGCAGACCTCGGCTTCGGTAAACGTATTGCACAGCGCGCAGTGATTGACCGATTCGACAGCCTGGTACAACGCGCGTGACAGCATTGCCGCGCCTTCGCGGTCATGCTGCAGCAGGTGGAATGCCATCCGCTGCGCCGACTTCGGCCCCACGCCGGGCAGCCGGCGCAGCGCCTCGGTAAGGTATTCCAGCGATTTCGCCATGGATCAGGTCAATTTTCCGGTTCGCGTGTCAAGCCTGGGGCGCGGGCAGGTAGGTTTCCAGCCCGTCCGCCGCCATCGTCGGCACGAATTCGGTGATCGTGTAGCTGGCCGCGCCGGCCTGCTTGAACGGGTCCAGCTCGATCACCGCTTCCACGTCCGCGCGGCTGTCGGCATCGGCGATGATGATGCCGCCGGTGCGCGGCACCATCCGGCCCGACAGCACGAACATGCCGTTCGCATACTGCTCACGCAGGAAAGCGCGGTGCGCGGCGAGGAGACCGTCGATCTCCTCGTTGGGCTTCAGGTAGGTCAGCGTGACGATGAACATGGCGCGCCCCGTGCAGCCGTCAGAACGGCATCTTGAAGCCGGCCGGCAGGTTCATGCCGGAGGTCAGGCCGCTCATTTTCTCGGCGGCGGTGGCTTCGGCCTTGCGCACGGCATCGTTGAAGGCGGCGGCGACCAGGTCTTCCAGCATGTCCTTGTCGTCGGCCAGCAGCGACGGGTCGATCGACACGCGCTTGACGTCGTTCTTGCAGGTCATGACGACCTTCACCAGGCCGGCGCCGGACTGGCCTTCCACCTCGATGGAAGCCAGCGATTCCTGCGCCTTCTTCATATTGTCCTGCATTGCTTGTGCCTGTTTCATCAGGCCGGCGAGCTGGTTCTTCATCATGATGTATTTCTCCGTATCGGTTGATAGATTGGTAGGTCGGCTCGATGCGCCGGTGGGGTTAATCGCTCAGTGCCCGGATCAGTGCGCAGGTGTAACGGGCGCGATGATCGAGCCGGGCACGACGAAGGCGCCGAATTCGCGCACCATCGCCTGCACGAACGGATCGTTGTTCACCGTGTCCTCGGCCTGGCGCTGGCACGCTTCGCGGTGTACCTGCTGCTCGGCGGCGGTGGTATACCACACCGGGCCGAGTTCCGTCTCCACGCGCGCGGGGCGCGCGAAGCGCTCGGCCAGCGCGGCGGTCAGTTTTTCCACGTTCGGCGCCGTGCGCCATGTATCGATCGGGCAGCGCAGGTGGAACACGACGGCATTGCCGTCGATCCTGCATGCGATCAGCTCGGCCTGCGTGGCCAGCTGCTGGGCCACGCCGCGCAGCGGCAGGTGCGCGGCCAGCAGCGGCCAGTTGCCATCCCATGCCAGTTCGGGAACGGGCGTGACCACATAGGCATACGGGGCCTGTGCCGGCGCCTGCTGGCGAGCCGGTGCGGGCGCGGGTGCCGGCGCAGGCGCCTCGGCGCGTGCATTCGTGGACGCCGCCGGATGCGCCGCATACGCCGGTGCCGACGGCGCTTCGGCGCGCAGGCCGGCATGATGCGATGCGGCCGGCGGCGCGCGATGGCCCGGTGCCGCGACGGCGCTGTCATCGGAGAATTCAGTGACCCAGGGCGGCAGGTCATCGTCCGGCGGGGCCGGACGCGCCTGTGGCTGCGCGGGCTGCACCGCGGGCGGCGCTTCCAGCACGGCGGCTTCGCCTTGCGGCTGGGCCTCTTCCCACGGCAGCGGCCTGCCCGGCGCGGACGTTGGCGCCGGTGCCTGTGGCATGGCCGTTTGCGGCGGGGCGGCTTCCGGCTCCGCGGTGCGCATCGGCGGCCGCCCGCCGGTGCGTGCCAGCGTGGCGGCCCGGGCTGCTTCGAGCGCCGCATTGATCGCGGCACGCGCCGGGCTCACGGGGCCGGATGGACGCGCCGCGGCCACGGGTGCCGGTGGCACGGGTGCGGCAGCGGGTGCAGAGACGGGCGCAGTTGCGGGAGCGGATACCGGAACCGATGCTCGAGGCGCGGCGGCTGCCGGCGGCGGCGTGACAGCCGCGTGGCTGCCCGCTGGAGCGCCAGCGGCACGTGGCGCGGCCGACGGTGCCGAGGGTGCCGCGGCGGCGGCGGCCGCGCGGGCCGGTGAGCCACCCGCGGCCGGGCGTGACATTACCGGCGTGTTGGCCGGGGCACCGCCGGGTGCCGCCTCGGCGCCACCGACGCCGGGGCGAAAGGCCAGCATCCGCAGCAGCGTCATCGAGAAGCCGGCATATTCGTCCGGCGCCAGCCCCAGCTCGTTGCGGCCATGGACGGCGATCTGGTAATACAGCTGCACTTCTTCCGCGTCGAACACAGCGGCGAGGCGGATGATGTCCGCGTGTTCGGGCAAGTCTTCCGGCACGGCCGCCGGCACCGTCTGTGCCAGCGCGATGCGGTGCAGCAGCGTGCCCAGGTCCTGCAGCGCGCCGTTGTACGACAGGCTGCGGCTGGCCATTTCATCGGCCACCGCCATCAGGTCGGCGCCATCGCGGTTCGCCAGCGCATCGAGCAGTCGCACGAGATACGACTGGTCGAGCGCGCCCAGCATGCCCTGCACCGCGTCCAGCGTGACGGCGCCGGCCGCGTAGGCGATCGCCTGGTCCGTCAGCGACAGCGCATCGCGCATCGAGCCATGGGCGCCCTGCGCCAGCAGGCGCAAGGCCGGCTGCTCGAAGGTCACCCCTTCCTGGCCGAGGATGTTTTCCAGGTGGCCCACGATATGCCCTGGCGGCATCTGCTTCAGGTTGAATTGCAGGCAGCGCGACAGCACGGTGACGGGGATCTTTTGCGGATCGGTCGTCGCCAGGATGAATTTCACGTGCTCGGGCGGCTCTTCCAGCGTTTTCAGCATGGCGTTGAACGCGTGGTTCGTCAGCATGTGCACCTCGTCGATCATATAGACCTTGAAGCGCGCATTGCTCGGTGCGTAGACGGCCTGTTCGAGCAGCTGCGCCATCTCGTCCACACCGCGGTTCGACGCCGCATCCATCTCTATATAGTCGACGAAGCGGCCGCCATCGATCGCGCGGCAGGCCTCGCACACGCCGCAGGGGGTGGCGGTGATGCCGCCATTGCCGTCCGGCCCCGTGCAGTTCAGCGATTTCGCCAGGATGCGCGACAGCGTGGTCTTGCCCACCCCGCGCGTGCCGGTGAACAGGTAGGCGTGATGCAGGCGCCCCGTGCCCAACGCGTGCGTCAGTGCACGCACGACGTGCTCCTGGCCGACGAGCGTTTCAAAGTTGCGGGGACGGTACTTGCGAGCGAGGACTTGATAGGACATGCCGGGATTTTACCGCAGACCAGGCGCGATGAGGCCAACAATAGCCGGCCCGACCAAGCGGCCGGGCTCGTGTCCACCCTGGGGTCAGGCTTGAAATCGGACACGGGCTCATCCCATGCCGACGGGCCGCGGTCGCCATCAGCGCCGAGCCCGTGTCCACTTTTGGGGTTGACCCCAGGGTGGACACGGGCTGGACTATATAAGAGCAAAAAGATGGGCGTAAAAAAAGCTGCCGGGGCAGTTTTGCCGGGCAGCTTGCTTCTAAAGCTTCGTTTTGAAGCTTCGTTCTGAAATCGGGAGGCGAGCCTGATCTGCGGCACTTGCGGTGAACGGCTTTGGCTGCTTCGTTCCCGACCTGACCAGGTAAACCATGCCGCAATGCGCAGGGGCCCGCCAGACATCATTATAACCGGTCCCGCGCTGAACGGGAACATCCCGGGAAAATTACAGGCCCAGCTGCTGCCAGATATCGTCGACCTTGCGTTTCACCTCGGGCGTCATCTGGATCGTCGTGCCCCATTCCCGGGTCGTTTCGCCCGGCCATTTATTCGTGGCATCGATGCCCATCTTGCTGCCGAGGCCACTGATTGGCGACGCGAAATCGAGGTAGTCGATCGGCGTATTGTCGACCAGCGTCGTGTCGCGCGTGGGGTCGACGCGGGTGGTGATGGCCCAGATGACTTCCTTCCAGTCGCGGATGTCGACATCCTCGTCGACGACGACGATGAACTTCGTATACATGAACTGCCGCAGGAAGCTCCACACGCCGAACATCACCCGCTTCGCATGCCCCGCGTATTGCTTGCGGATCTGCACCACCGCCATGCGGTAGCTGCACCCTTCCGGCGGCAGGTAGAAGTCGGTGATTTCCGTGAACTGCTTTTGCAGCAGCGGCACGAATACCTCGTTCAGCGCCAGGCCCAGCACGGCCGGCTCGTCCGGCGGCTTGCCTGTATACGTGGAGTGGTAGATCGGGTCGCGGCGCATGGTGATGCGGTCGATCGTGAACACGGGGAACGAGTCCTGCTCATTGTAATAACCGGTGTGGTCGCCATACGGCCCTTCCAGTGCGTGCTCATAACCCGATGGATGGTTTTCATCCGGATAGATATGCCCTTCCAGCACGATCTCGGCCGATGCCGGCACGCGCAGCTCGCTGCCGATCGCCTTCACCAGCTCGGTGCGGCTGCCGCGCAGCAGGCCGGCGAACTGGTATTCGGACAGCGTGTCGGGTACCGGCGTGACGGCGCCCAGGATAGTGGCCGGATCGGCGCCCAGCGCCACGGCCACCGGATAGGGCTGGCCGGGATTGCGGATGCAGTGCTCGCGGAAGTCCAGCGCCCCGCCCCGGTGCGCGAGCCAGCGCATGATCACCTTGTTCCGGCCCAGCACCTGCTGGCGGTAGATGCCCAGGTTCTGGCGTTTCTTATTGGGCCCCTTGGTGATGACGAGACCCCAGGTGATCAGCGGCGCCACGTCGCCCGGCCAGCAATGCTGGATCGGCAAGCGGCCGAGGTCGACATCGTTGCCTTCCCAGACGATGTCATGGCACGGTGCGCCGCGCAGCTCCTTCGGCGCCATGTCCCACACGGCTTTCACCAGCGAGCCCATGTCCATGATGTCCTTGAAACCCTTGGGCGGCTCGGGTTCCTTCAGGCGCGCCAGCACGTGGCCGATGCGGCGCAGTTCCTGCATGTTTTCGGCGCCCATGCCCAGCGCCACGCGGCGCGTGGTACCGAACAGGTTGCCCAGCACGGGGATGGTGAAATTTGTAGGATTCTGAAACAGCAGAGCAGGCCCGCCGGCCCGCAACGTGCGATCACAGACTTCCGTCATCTCCAAATGTGGCGAAACTGGCAACGAAACATGCTTAAGTTCGCCAATTTTTTGCAATTGGGCAATAAAATCCCGCAGATCTGAATATTTCATACAAATTTTACGTTTTTTTCTCGGTCGAAGGCCGGCGTCAAGTCGTCCGGACAAGTGCTTGATTCTATTGGTTTTAGCTCAACTACGCTCGACAATGTCATACCTAAAAGTTATAAAGAACGTCCGCGTTAGTATTGACGTGATATAAAACGGCTTCTACAATTCGACCTACTTGAAGAGGACATGGCAAAAATGCCAACTACGTGTCGCTCATTCATTCACGGAGTCGGGGCTCCACAAAACATTTTAGGAGTGTTGTTTCCCAAGGCGTCTGCCTTAAGGCGTTTTTAGCCTTACCCCCGAAAAAAGTTGTATTGCGACTGATTTACCGAACGAATCAGCTCAGGCAAGCAATGAAGACGTTCCGGCTCGCGCGCCTCCCCGGCGGCGACGGACGATAACACATCTGATGCACGGCAATTGCACAGCTAAGGAGTCGCGCGCCTGCGCGCGGCGAAGCCATGCTTTTACGGACATTGCAGGGAGTTCTATGATCAATCGTTTCAATGGGCTGGCAACTGCCGGCCGCTCGCTGGTCTCAGGACCAGCCGCGCGCCTCGGCGCGCAGCGCATCACCCTGCGCAGCGTCTTTACGACTGCGCAACACACGCTCACGATCTTCGGCGTGAGCGCCCTCGTCATCGTGGCCGTGCTGTGGGCACGCCCCGACCTGGCGCATGCATTGACGGCATCGCTGGTGCCGGCACAGCAACAGCAGGCGCCAGCCATGGCCGCCCCGGCCGTCACCGTCACGGCGCCGCCGCTCCATGAACTGATGGAAGCGCCCGCCATCACCGCCGCCGCCACGGATGCCGGCAGGCAGCTGACGCCGGCCGAGGAAAAAGCCCTGGTCGGCACCCGCAAGCAGCAACAATGGGTGACGGACTGGCTGTCCAAGCGCTACCGCGTGGCGAACGATGCTGCCAACATGCTGGTATCGACCGCCTACGTGACGGCACGTGAGATCAAGCTCGATCCGTTGCTGATCCTGGCCGTGATGGCCATCGAGTCGGGGCTGAATCCGTTTGCCGAAAGCCCGATGGGCGCACAGGGCTTGATGCAGGTGATGTCCAAGGTCCACCACGACAAGTTCCAGGATATGGGCGGCGTCCAGGCCGCACTGAACCCGGTAGCGAACATCCGCGTCGGCTCGCTGATCCTGAAGGATTACGTGAAGCGTGGCGGTTCCGTCGAAGCCGGCCTCAAATATTACGTGGGCGCCGCCGCGTTCGAGACCGATGATGGCTACGGCTCGAAAGTATTGGCCGAATACAAGCGCCTGAAGCAAGTCTCCGCCGGCAAGAAAGTGCCGACCTTCACCCGCCCTTCCACCCCGACGCCAACCACGGTAACGGCAAGCGCCGAACCCAAACCCGCCCAGGCCGAAGCACCCAAGACCGAAGCGGAACAACTGGCCGGCCTGTGAACCGCCCCAGTCATCGAAACCAAGCCACCGGACGGTGGCTTTTTTATTGCCTGAAAAATGGGGTACGTCCGTACTGCCGTTCAGTTAACGGAATTCGATGCAGTCCGCGATGCTAGCGTATTGGTGTCGGACACCGGCTTCTCGGTGTCGGACACCGGTTTTTGCATGATGTTGCCGATTTCCTGAGCGGAAAACCGGTGTCCGACACATTTTCCGGATAAAGCGCCCGGAAAAAATGTCCGACACCAGTCACGCTAATAGTAATCAATGGTCACGTCGGCTTAACTAAACAGCATCAGGGTCCGTCCCCATTTTCCAGGCAATAAAAAAGCCACCCGAAGGTGGCTGGATCGTGCGGCGCGGTGGATCAGCGCTTCTTGTCGGCCGCGACTTCGTCGGCGCGCAGTTTCGGCGCCAGCTTGTCGAGCACGCCATTGACGTACTTGTGGCCATCGATGCCGCCGAACGACTTGGTCAGCTCGACCGCTTCGTTGATGACGACGCGGTACGGGATTTCCGGATGGTTCTTCAGCTCGTAGGCGCCCAGCAGCAGCACCGCATGCTCGATCGGCGACAGTTCGCCGATGCCACGGTCGACGAGCGGCGCGAAATCCTCGCGCAGCGCGACCGACTGCTCGATCGTGCCATACAGCAGCGCCGCGAAGAAATCGCCATCGGCCTTGTCGAAGCCGTGGGCGGCGCGGATGTTGTTGACCACCGTTTTCGCCGGCTCGTTGTTCAGCAGCCATTGATACAGGCCCTGCAGCGCGAACTCGCGCGCGCGGTGCCGCGGCGTGCGGTTCTTGCTCGGGTTGGCGTGTACAGCTTTATCGTTCATGATGTTCTTTCAGTATTACTCTTCTTGGCGGCTTATTCTTCGTCGCCCTGCTGCAGCTCTTCCAGCGCGATCGCCAGGTTTGCCATCTCCACGGCCACGCGGGCCGCGTCGGCGCCCTTGCCGGCCATGCGCACTTCGGCCTGCTCGTCATTCTCGGTCGTCAGCACGGCATTGGCGATGGGAATGCCGAAGTCCAGGCCGATGCGGGTGATGCCGGCACCGGATTCGTTCGAGACCAGCTCGAAGTGGTAGGTTTCGCCACGGATCACGGCGCCCAGCGCCACCAGTGCATCGAACTGGCCGGATTCGGCCATCTTCTGCAGGACCAGCGGGATTTCCAGCGCGCCCGGCACGGTCACGTGCAGCACGTCTTCATCCGCCACGCCCAGGTGCTTCAGCTCGGCCAGGCATGCCGACAGCAGGCCGTGGCATACGTCTTCGTTGAAACGCGCCTGGACGATGCCGATGCGCAGGCCTTCGCCGTTCAGATTGGTTTCGTAGGTTCCTACCGTCATGAGAGGCCTCTTATATAGTGGGTGGGTGGATTACGCTTCGGGTTTGGCCAGGTAGCCGGTCACTTCGAGATCGAAGCCCGTCATCGACGGCATCTTGCGCGGGCTGGCCAGCAGTTTCATGCGGCGCACGCCGATGGCGCGCAGGATCTGGGCGCCGATGCCATACGTGCGCAGGTCCATGCTGGCGGCACGGCCTTGCGGTTTCGCTTCCTTGTTCAACGCGGCCAGCTGGCCGAACAGCTGCTCGGCCGTCTCGCCGCAGTTCAGCAGCACCATCACACCGGACCTGGCGCCCTTGATGGCCTTCAGCGATGCCGACACGTTCCAAGAGTGCGTGGTGGCGTCCGTTTCCAGCAGGTCCAGGATCGAGACCGGCTGGTGCACGCGCACCAGGGCTTCCTCGTCGGCGTCCACGTCGCCATGCACCAGCGCCAGGTGGGCGCTGCCGCTTGGCGTGTCGCGGAACGCGATCATGCGGAAATCGCCATGCGCCGTGCGCAGTTCGCGCTCGGCCACGCGTTCGACCATGCATTCCTTGGCGCTGCGGTAGTGGATCAGATCGGCGATCGTGCCGATCTTGATGCCGTGTTCCTTGCCGAATTCGAGCAGGTCAGGCAGGCGCGCCATCGTGCCATCGTCCTTGACGATCTCGCAGATCACGGATGCCGGCGTGAGGCCCGCCATCGCGGTCAGGTCGCAACCCGCCTCGGTGTGGCCGGCGCGCATCAGCACGCCGCCCTTGACGGCACGCAGCGGGAAGATGTGGCCCGGCTGCACGAGATCGGACGGCTGGGCACCCTTGGCCACGGCCACCTGGATCGTGCGCGCACGGTCGGCGGCCGAGATGCCGGTGGTCACGCCTTCGGCGGCCTCGATCGATACCGTGAAGTTAGTGCCGAACGAGGTGCCGTTGCGGGTGGCCATCAGCGGCAGCTCGAGCCGGTCGACGATTTCCTCGGCCAGCGTCAGGCAAACGAGTCCGCGTGCATAACGGATCATGAAGTTGATGGCTTCCGGCGTGACGAAATCGGCCGCCAGCACCAGGTCGCCCTCGTTCTCGCGGTCTTCTTCATCGACCAGGATCACCATGCGGCCGGCGCGCAGCTCGGCGACGATTTCTTCGGTGCTGGAGATAGTCATGTAATAAATCCTTGGCGTGTTTCGCAACCCGCTATTTTAATGGATTTGGCGCGCTTTCACCCGACAATCCACCGCGCCGGCCATTGCGATGGATTTCCATTGGAACAATCTGTCGTGCTTATCTGAAAACCAACATAACCATAGGCAACCTCGACCGTACTGGCTATGATCGGCGAACAGGACAACAGCCGTGCGCCCGCTGCCAGGTCGGCGGGGTAGCATGGAATACAGGACCGACTGGTCGAAAAGGCATTATGTCCACCATTCTGATCGTTGACGACCGCCCCACGAACCGCGACTATCTGCTGACACTGCTCGGTTTCACGTCGCACACGGTGCTCGAAGCCGTGGATGGCGCACAGGCACTGGAGCTGTGCCACCGTCATCGTCCCGACCTGGTAATCACCGACATCCTGATGCCCACGATGGACGGCTACGAGTTCGCGCAACACCTGCGCGCCACGCCGGACCTGGCCGACACGCCCATCATCTTCTTTTCCGCAACGTATTCGCTGCCCGAACTGCGGGCGATGGGCACGGCATGCGGCGTGCGCACCGTATTGCCCAAGCCGGCCGAACCACAGGCGATCCTCGATGCGATCCACCTGGAATTGGGCCTGGATGAAGCGTACCCGAAGTTGTCGGGCGAAGTCGCCCGGGCGGTCACGCCGCCGGCCGCGGCGTATTTCACCTCTCCGCCGGCCGCGGCGTACTTCTCCTCTCCGCCGGCCGCGGCGTATTTCACCTCTCCGCCAGCAGATGCTCATTCTAACGCTCCCACCGCCATGCCACCGCCCGGGCCGGAGCGCACGGTGGAGCGGATGGCTGCCCTGCACGAGCTGTCGCTGCGCCTGAACGGCGAACGCGATGCCGCCGCGATGGCACGCCGTTTTTGCGCCAGCGCCAGCGCGATCCTGCATGCCGACATCGTTGTATTGTGCCTGCTGGACGCGCACGAGAGCGCCGTGCAGCACGTGGAAGCACTGGGCATCGACGCGGCCCTGGTGCAATCGGTGCTCGTCGACCGGGGCGCGTTCCCGGGCGCGATGATGGACCGGCACGACGTGCTGCGCCGCTGCCGTGCCGACGGCGACATGCCGGCCCTGCCCGGCGGCCACCCGGAAGTGGCCAACCTGCTCGGTCTCGCCGTGCGCGACCAGTTCCACCTGTACGGCTGGCTGTATGCGGCCAACCGCCGCGGCGCGCCGTGCTTCGACGATGCCGATGAACAGTTCATCCGCATGCTGGCCGCCCAGCTGGCTGTGGCCTACGAAAACATGAACCTGTACGAGGTGATCCAGCGCCACGCGGCCCAGCTGCAGATGGAAGCCTCGGCACGGCGCAGCGCCGATGCGGCGCTGCGCACCAGCGAAGCGCGCTACCGGGCGATGACGCAATCGGCGCCCGATGCGATCATCGGCACGGACCAGGATGAGCATGTGCTGCATTTCAACCGCGCCGCCGAAGCCATGTTCGGCTACAAGGAACAGGAAATGCTCGGGCAGCCGATCACGCTGCTGATCGCCGAACGTTCGCTGCCCGAGCACCGCGAGCGCGTGCAGCGCTACCGCAAGAGCCGCGAGCGCTCCTACAGCACGCGCCTCGTCGAACTCACGCTCAAGCGCAAGGACGGCGAGGAGTTCACCGGCGAGCTGGCACTGTCGGCCGTCAGCGTGAATGGCGAAGCAATCTTCACCAGCATCCTGCGCGACATCACCGCGCGCCGCGCGCTCGAGGAACGCCTGCGCCTGTCGGCCCAGGTTTTCGACAGCACGCAGGACAGCATCACCATGACCGACGCCCAGGGCCGCATCATCGGCGTCAATCCCGCCTTCGAACAGACCACGGGTTATCTCGAGCGCGAAGTCATGGGCCAGAATCCGCGCCTGCTGCGTTCGGGCCGGCACGACAGCGCCTTCTACCGGGGCATCTGGCATAGCCTGGAGACGCAGGGCCAGTGGGCCGGCGAGATCTGGAACCGCCGCAAGAACGGCCAGGTCTATCCGGAGCGCCTGCGCATCAACGCGGTGCGCGACCAGCGCGAGCAGGTCGTGGCCTATGTTTCCGTATCGAGCGACATCAGCGCGCTGAAGGAAGCGCACACGCAGCTCGATTTCCTCAGCAACCACGATCCATTGACCCTGCTGCCGAACCGCAACCTGCTGAACGACCGGCTGCAGCTGGCGCTCGCGGCGGCGCAGCATGGCGGCAACGAGGTAGCGCTGCTGCTGTTCGACATCGACCGGCTGCAGCGCGTCAACGACGCGCTCGGCCACCCTGTCGGCGACGCGCTGCTGCAGGAGATCGCCCGGCGCGTGGCCGCCATCGTGCCGCCGGGCGACACGCTGGCGCACCTGGGCGCGGACGAATTCGCGCTGGTGCTGACCCGCTGCCAAAATGTGGACGACATCATCGTCACCGTGCGCAAGCTGCGCGAACAGGTGGCCGAGCCGGTGCACCTCGCTGGCAAGGACCTGTACGTGACGGCGTCGGTCGGCATCAGCATCTACCCGCGCGACGGCGCCACGCCGGGTGCGCTGCTGACGGGCGCCGACGTGGCGCTGTCGCACGTGAAGGACAACGGCCGCAACAACTTCCACTTCTACACCGGCGAGATGAATGCGCATGCGCTGCGCTGGATGTCGCTGGAAGTGCACCTGCGCCACGCGATCGAGCGCAACGAACTGCGCCTGCATTACCAGCCGCAGGTGTCGCTGCCGGACGGCCGCGTGTCCGGCGCGGAGGCCCTGCTGCGCTGGCACAGCGCCGAGCTGGGCAACGTGCCGCCGGGCGACTTCATTCCGCTGGCCGAGGACAGTGGCCTGATCCTGGAGATCGGCACATGGGTCATCGAGGAAGCCTGCCGGCAAAGCAAGGCATGGCAGGCGGCCGGGCTGCCGCCGCTGACGGTGGCCGTCAACGTGTCGGCGCGCCAGTTCGCGGCCGGCACGCTGCCCGCCGTGGTGCGCAGCGCCTTGCAGTCCAACGGCCTGGCGCCCCGCTGGCTGGAGGTGGAACTGACCGAAACGGTGATGATGAACGACAGCGACTACACGCAGATGCAGTTGAACGAACTGGCCGCGCTCGGCGTATCGATCTCGCTGGACGACTTCGGTACCGGCTATTCGTCGCTCGGCTACCTGTCGCGCTTTCGCCTCGACAAGCTCAAGATCGACCAGACCTTCGTGAAGAACATCACGACCGAGCCGCGCAGCGCCGCCATCGCGCGCGCCACGACGGCGCTGGCGCACGGCCTGAACCTGGTGGTGGTGGCCGAGGGCGTGGAAACGGAGGGCCAGCTCGCCTTCCTGCGCGACATGGGCTGCGACAAGATCCAGGGCTACCTGTTCAGCCGCCCGCTGCCGGCCGACGACCTGGCGGCGCTGCTGCGCGAGCAGCGCACGCTGGCGCCGGCGGTCACCGCGCCACCGGCCGCGCGCACGCTGCTGCTGGTGGACGACGAGCCGAGCGTGCTGCGGGCGCTGGAACGCGTGTTCCGGCGCGAGGGCTGGCGCATCCTGCTGGCGGACGGCGCGCCGCAGGCACTCGAGCTGCTGGCGGTGAACGACGTGCAGGTCGTCGTGTCCGACCAGCGCATGCCGCAGATGAGCGGCGCCGAACTGCTGGCGCGCATCCGCGAGCTGTACCCGCATACCGTGCGGATGATCCTGTCCGGCTATGCGGACCACGCGTCGATCATGGATGCTGTCAACCGCGGCGCGATCTACAAGTACCTCAGCAAGCCGTGGGACGACGACGAGCTGCGGCAGGCGGTGCGCGAAGCGTTCGACGCGGCGCAGCCACGGCGCCGGGCGGCGCAGGCCGATGCCGGCGGCGCCAGCGACCGCGCCGTCGATTGATCAGATGGGTGCCCGGACCGCTCAGTCGATCGCTCAGTCAATCGATAACCTCCGCGAGCGCTGCGATCACAATTTCGGCAACCCCTCCCCGCGGCGCCCACGTGCCAACTTTTTTCGGGTAAGTTAACGCTTCCCTCCAACTTGCCAGAGCATATGACCCCGCAAAACCTGTGGCCGCTGGGCGCCGAACTGGGCGAAGGCCCCGTGTGGATCCCCGAACAGAACCGCCTGTATTTCGTCAACCTCGTCGGCAACACGCTGCATGCGCTCGATGCCGACGGCACGCGCCATGCATGGCCGCTGCCGGACTACGTGTGCTGGCTGATCCCCCGCAAGGACGGCGACGGCTACATGGCCGGCCTGCGCGACGGCATCGTGCGCCTGTGGCTGCCGTCGGCATCCGCCTCGGCGCCACGTTTCGAGTACCTGCACAAGCTGCCCAGTGCCGACACGGGCATTCGCCTGAACGATGCCAAGGCCGATGCGGCCGGACGCATCTGGGCGGGGTCGATGAACGCGCGCGACGTGAGCCGCCCGGACGGCAAGCTGTTCCGCCTCGATCCCGACGGCAGCCTGCACGTGGCGCTGCCCGAATACCATATCTGCAACGGCCCCACGTTCAGCCTGGACGGGCGCACCATGTACCACAACGACAGCTTCCTGAACCGTACCTACGCGTATGAAGTGAAGGCCGACGGCAGCCTCGGCGCACCGCAACTGTGGCGCCAGTTCCGCGAAGGCGAAGGGTCGCCGGATGGCATGACCGTCGACAGCGAGGATTGCGTGTGGATCGCCCAGTGGGGCGGCGCCCGCGTGTGCCGCTACAGCCCGGGCGGCGAGCTGCTGGCGACGATTCCCATGCCGGTGACGCAGCCTTCGTCGGTGGCGTTCGGTGGCGCGGACCTGAAAACGCTGTACATCACGAGCGCCTGGCAAGGCTTCGACGCGGCGCAGCGGGCCGCCGATCCGCATGCCGGCGCGCTGTTCTCCGTGCGCACCGACGTGGCGGGCGTGCCGGTGGCGCGCTTCGGCTGAAGTCAAGCTGCGACCTGGCTGAATTTTGGCTGAATTTTGGCTGAAGTTCGGCTGAATGCCGGCTGAGCTTCGGTCACATGCCCTCTGCCGCAAGGAAGACGTCAGCATCGCCGTTCCCGGCTTAAGATAGCCGGGCTTCACCGATAAACCCCTGTTGAGGAGTTGATATGAAGACTAACGGTTCGGCTGTCTGGTCCGGCGGCATCAAGGATGGCAAGGGCGCCATCAGCAGCCAGAGTGGCGCATTGAAGGACTATCCGTACGGCTTCGCCAGCCGCTTCGAAGGCAAGCCGGGCACCAACCCGGAAGAACTGATCGGCGCGGCGCATGCCGGCTGCTTCACGATGGCGCTGTCGCTGATCCTGGGCGAAGCGGGCCTGACCGCCGAGAAGATGGAAACGAAAGCCGATGTCACGCTGGAAAAGCAGGATGACGGCTTTGCGATCACGGCCGTGCACCTGACGCTGCAAGCGAAGATCCCCGGTGCCGACGATGCGACCTTCCAGGCACTGGCCGCCAAGGCCAAGGCGGGCTGCCCCGTGTCGAAACTGCTGAAGGCGGACATCACGCTGGACGCCACGCTGCTGTAACGTTTCAGCGGTCTGCCGGCGGCATCGGGTCGCCGGCCGCGCGCGCCAGCCGTTCGGCGCGTTCGACACCGATATGCAAGCCGGCAGCCCCTTCCGGCATGCCGGCCGCGCCAAGCGCGAAATGGGCCAGTTGCAGGCCCGACTCCACCGTCTCCGAGATCACGCCATCGGCGCCTGCATCCTTCAGCAGCCGCGCATGCATTTCGTCGCGCGCCCGCGCGAAGATCGGCAGCGAGGGATAGTGTCGCCGCAGCGCATGCGTTGCCTGCAGCGCTGCCTTCGGATCGTCCATGGTCAGCACCACGCCGGCCGCGCTGCCCGCGCCGAGCCGCGCCATCATGTCCGGCATGGACGCATCGCCCGAATACACGTTCGATGCGCTCGCCCTGCCGGCGGCCGCGAGCTGGTGGTCGCGCTCGACCGCCACGCAGGCGATGCCCTGGCGCGCCAGCACGTCCGCCACCAGCCGCCCCACCCGGCCATAGCCACCGATAATGATGTGCCCGCCCCGCCAGGCGGGTTCCGCCGACGCCGCGGCCGTGTCGCCCGGCCCGCCACGCTGTGCGATGCGCTCGCCCAGCGCCGCGGCACCGGGCGTGGCCAGCATGCTGGCCGTGACCAGCACCAGCATGAACTGGCCGGTCTCGCCATCGAGCAGGCTCGATCCCACCGCATAGCCGAGGATGATGAACGCGAACTCGCCGCCCTGCCCCATCAGCAGCCCGGCGTGCACGGCCCGGCGCCAGCCCAGCCGCCGCAGGACCAGCGCGATCACGCCGCCCTTCACGCACAGCAGGCCGATCACGGACAGCGGCAGCAGCAACGGGTACCGCGCCACGATGCGCAGGTCGAGCTCCATGCCGACCGCCATGAAGAACATGCCCATCAGCAGGCCGCGGAACGGCTCGACGATGATCTCGACCTCGTACTGGAACTCCGTGTCGGCCAGCAGCAGGCCGGCCAGCAGCGCACCCAGCGCCATCGACAGCCCGGCCGCCGCGGTGGCTGCCCCCACGCCCAGCGTGAGCAGCAGGATCAGCGCCACGAAGACCTCGGGCTGGCGCTGCACGGCAAAGGCGGCGAACAGCGGGCGGGCCAGCCGCCGGCCTGCCACGTAGACCAGCGCGATCGTCGCCGCCGCCTTTGCCAGCGCGAGCAGCAGGGTCCACCCCAGCGCCGCACCGGCGCTGCCGGCCAGGCCCTTGACGAGGATCAGCACCGGCACCACGGCCAGGTCCTGCAGCATCAGGATGCCGAAACAGGCCTGGCCAAGCGGCGTGGCCAGTGCGCCGGCGCGGACCAGCAACTGCATGACGACAGCGGTGGACGACATCGCCAGGGTGAGGCCGATCGTCAGCGCCGGCGCGGCGGGGTTGCCAAAGGCGAAGGCGATGGCGCCGATCGCGGCCGCCGTCAACACCAGCTGCAGCACGCCGCTGCCGAATACGTCGCGCCGCAGCGCCCAGATCTTTGCCGGCGACAGCTCCAGGCCGATCATGAACATCAGGAACAGGATGCCCAGTTCGCCGAACATCTTGGCGCCTTCGACATCGTGGAACGTGATATCGGCCAGCCAGGGCGCGGCGCCGGCCCACGTGCCCAGGCCGTGGGGGCCGAAGCACAGGCCCACCAGCAGGAAGCCCGGCATCTGGTTGATGCGCAGCCGCTGCAGCAAGGGCACGGCAAGCCCGGCCAGCAGCAGGAACAGCAGCGTTTCGCGAAGATCGGCAACGGTCATGGCTGCAAGTTTATGACAACGGCCCGGAGCACGGCATACAATCGCGCATTGCCCATCGGGTACCGAACAGAAAGGAAGCACCATGCCACGCGCCGGCCGCCTCGCCACCCTTACCGCCCTGCTCCTGTGCAGCGCGATCGCCACCGCCGCCCCCGCCTGGGTCGCGAAAAGCGACGCCTACGCGCAACCCGTGCTGCAGGACTCGGGCAGGTACCAGCCCGAGAACGCGTCGTCGCTGGGCAGCGAGGAATTCGACACGGCGGTGGCCGACTTCAAGCCGCGCGACTACGAACGCGAGCTGGCGGACACGGAAAAACGCCTGGCATCGCTGCGCCAGCAGCGCACCGCGGAGAAGGATGCAAAGGTGCGCCAGGACCTCGACATCCTGATCGACTCGCGCGAAAAGAAGATCGCCACCATGAAGCTGGAACGCCAGTACCTGCTGAACTACGTGAACGTGGCGGAGCTGGCGTACGGCGGCCTGCAGGCGCTGCTCGACCCGCGCAACAAGCCCGAGCGCCAGAAGACCGCCCTCGTTCGCCTGAAGCGCTACGCCGGCAACGAGAAGGGCTACACGCCGCTGGCCACGCTGGTCCGCCAGCGCGGCGAGGAACGGCTGGCGCGCAAGGGCCTGATCGGCCCCTACATGGGCGAAGTCGAGGATGGCCTGAACAACAACCCGACCTACCTGGCCGGTATCGCCGACCTGTTCAAGGCGGCGAAGCTGACGGGCTGGGAAGCGGATTTCGAGGCCCTGACGACCCAGGTGAAGGCTTATGACGAGTGGACCCGCGCCAGCGTCCTGCCGCGCGCCCGCAAGGAAGTGCGCCTGCCGCCGGCGCTGTACGTGAACCGCCTTGCCAACGTGGGCGTGGACATCACGCCCGAGCAGATGATCGAACGCGCCAGCTTCGATTTCCAGGAAGTACGCGACCAGATGCGCGTGATCGCCGGCACGATCGCCGTGCAGCGCAAGCTGCCCTCCAGCGACTACCGCGACGTGATCCGCGAGCTGAAGAAGACGTCGATCCCGGCCGACCGGCTGCTGCCCTATTACCGCGAGCGCGTGAAGGATATCGAGGAAGTCATCCGCAAGCATGACATCGTCGCCCTGCCCGCGCGCGCGCCGAACATCCGCACCGCCACCGATGCCGAGGCGGCCGCCACGCCGGCGCCATTCATGAGCCCTCCCCGCCTGATCGGCAATACGGGCGAGTACGGCGAATTCGTGATTCCGCTGTCGAATCCGAAATCCAAGGGCAAGATGGACGATTTCGACTACGAGGCCATGGCGTGGACGCTGTCCGCGCACGAAGCGCGCCCGGGCCACGAGCTGCAGTTCGCCTCGATGGTGGAACAGGGCATGTCGATCGCGCGCGCCAATTTTGCCTTCAACAGCACCAACGTGGAAGGCTGGGGCCTGTATTCGGAAGCCATGATGCTGCCCTACATGCCACCGGAGGGCCAGCTGGTGTCGCTGCAGATGCGCATGCTGCGGATGGCACGCGCGATGCTGGACCCGTCGATCAACCTGGGCCGCATGACGCCCGAACAGGCGAAGGCGTTCCTGATGCAGGAAGTGGCGCTGTCCGAGCCGTTTGCCCAATCGGAGGTGGACCGCTACTCGTACCGCTCGCCGGGCCAGGCCACGTCGTACTATTACGGCTACGTGAAGCTGCGCGCGTTGCGCACGCTGGCCGAGATCGAGCTGGGCGAGCGCTTCAAGGCGAGGGAATTCAACGATTTCGTCATCGCCCAGGGCATCCTGCCGCCCGACCTGCTGAAGGCGGCCGTGCAGCAGGACTTCATCGCGCCCCGGAAGGCGCAGTGACGGACTGAGACTGCGCGGCCTTGGCCTGCACGGCCTTGGCTTGAGGCGGGCGGCCGCCGTGCCGGATGCCGGCCGCATCGAGTTCGGCCAGCAGCGCCGGCGCATAGGCCGCGTTCAGCGCCGCCGCCGGAAACTGGTACAGGCCGCCGTGCTCCGGCGCCAGCGGCGCGGCTTTCGCCAGCACGGCTTCGGCGGCCGTCCACAGCCGCTGCACGTGCGCCATCATCTTCTTGCGCGCGACCAGGCGCCGCCACGCGTCCGGGTCGCTGGCGCGCAGCGCCTTCAGGTAGGCCACCGTATAGAGCATGAAGTCGGCCATGCCGCCGATATTGCCGTT
The DNA here is from genome assembly GCF_004209755.1 of Pseudoduganella lutea. NCBI lineage: Bacteria > Pseudomonadati > Pseudomonadota > Betaproteobacteria > Burkholderiales > Oxalobacteraceae > Pseudoduganella > Pseudoduganella lutea. Next base: position 1,141,851 of record NZ_CP035913.1, read on the forward strand.
GACGGAATTGGCCCGCGCCGCCATCGCACGGTACACCGGCGTGTCGGCGACCGCGACTTCGAATTCGGCGCCGGCCACGTGGGCATTCAGTTCGTCGATGAGCGGGAAGAAATCGCCACGGTTGATCCTGGGGTTGCCGAAGTACGCGTTGTAGCGGCCGTTCGGTTCGGCCTTGATGTCGTCGGGGATCTCGCTGGCCGCCAGCAGGAACTTGGGCGCCTGACCGCGCTCGTAGTCGGTGACGTGGATCTCGCCGCGGAAGTGGAACACGGCGCGCCTGCCGTGGCAATCGGACAGCGCGAAGTCGAGCATGTGGTTCGCCTCGTGGAACGCCGTCAGCAATGATTGCAGGTCCATCGACGCAGCCTTGCGGATCCACCACATCACCTGCGGCTGCGCCGCGTTGAACAGCGGCCGCACGGAAGCGTATTCCGGCGCGGACAACAAGGCCGTCATCGCGGCCGTGTCGCTGCCGGAGGCGGTCGCGAAATCGCTGCTGCACACTTCGCGGCCCGGCATCTTCTGCGGCCCGGCCGGCTTGAAGGCAACGGGAATATTGCTGGCCGCCGCCGCAACGGCGCACCAGGCGCAGAGCAGCAAGGCAGCCAGCGTCTTCATGGGGTCAGTCCTTCGCCGCCTGCGCGACGCGCTGGCCAGCCGTCAGCATGCGCTCGACATAGCGGGCGATCAGGTCGATTTCCAGGTTGACCTTTGAATCCACCTTCAGATGCTTCAGCGTGGTCACCTGGATGGTGTGGGGGATCAGGTTGATCGAGAAGCGGCAGCCCCCTTGCACGTCTTCCACGCGATTGACCGTCAGCGACACGCCGTTGACGACGATCGATCCCTTGAACGCCAGGTACTTGCCCAGCGTGGCCGGTGCTTCGATGACCAACTCCCACGATTCGCCCACCGGCTCGAACTTGCGCACGATGCCGAGGCCATCGACGTGGCCCGAGACGAGGTGGCCGCCGAGGCGTTCGTGCAGCGTCAGTGCCTTTTCCAGGTTCACTTCGCCCACGCTGTCCAGTCCCGCCGTGCAGTTCAGGCTTTCGCGCGACACATCGACAGCGAAGCTGTCCGCCGTTTTTTCGACGACGGTCATGCAGGCGCCGTTGATGGCGATCGAGTCGCCCAGCGCCACGTCGGCCAGCGGCAGGCCGCCCGCACCGATCACGAGACGCACGCCCGCGTCATGGCCGCCGGGCAGCGGGATCACGGTTTCAATATTGCCGACAGCGGCGACGATTCCGGTAAACATGGTCGTTCTTCTCTTTCAATAAATGTTCTTGTCGCTGACGTTGAACTTATTAATAAAAACGGGCCAGGATGCGCAGGTCGTCGCCCACCATCCTCGCCTCGTGGAATTTCAGCGGGTACTTGCCCGCCAGGTTTTCCAGTGCCGGCAGCGCGAACATGCCCTGCGCATCCCCCAGCAGCGTGGGCGCCAGGTACAGCAGCAGCTCGTCGACGCAGCCTTCGCGCACCAGCGAGCCATTGAGTTTCGTGCCCGCCTCGACATGCAGCTCGTTGACCTGGCGCCGCGCCAGTTCGCGCATCAGTTCCGGCAGGTCGACCTTGCCCTGGGCATTCGGCAGCGTGATGATCTCGGCGCCCGTGTCGCGCAGCCGCGCCTCGCGTTCGTGGTCGGTGACGGCCGACACGATCCACGTGCCGCCGCCCTCGAGAACCCGCGCCGCCGGGTCGATGTCCAGCCGGCTGTCGACGACGATGCGGCGCGGCTGGCGCGGCGTGGCGACGGCCCGCACGTTCAGCTGCGGATCGTCCGCCTTGACGGTGCCGATGCCGGTCAGGATCGCGCAGGCGCGGGCGCGCCAGGCATGGCCATCGTTGCGCGCCGCCTCGCCTGTGATCCACTGGCTCGCGCCATTGTGCAGCGCCGTCATGCCATCGAGGCTGGCGGCCGTTTTCATGCGCACCCACGGCAACTGCCGCGTCATGCGCGAGAAGAAGCCGATGTTCAGTTCATGGGCCTCGTCGGCCAGCAGGCCGGACGACACGGCGATACCGGCCTGGGCGAGGCGCGCCAGCCCCTGGCCGGCCACCAGCGGGTTCGGGTCTTCCATCGCCGCCACCACGCGGCCCAGGCCCGATCGCACCAGCGCATCGCAGCATGGCGGCGTGCGGCCATAATGGCTGCACGGTTCGAGCGTCACGTAGGCGGTGGCGCCGCGCACGTCGAAGCCGCGGCGCTGCGCATCCTTCAGTGCCTGGATTTCCGCGTGGTCCTGCCCGGCCGGCTGCGTAACGCCGGCGCCGATGACGACACCATCCTTGACGATGACGCAGCCGATATGCGGATTTGGCGACGTGGTGTACAGGCCCCGCTCCGCCCACTGGAGCGCGAGGCGCATGGCCGACAGGTCGTCGGCGATGTGAAGATTGGCCAGGTCTGGATCGTCGCTGTGCGCGTTGGTTTCCATGGTTCCTATTCGCCGGCAGAATCACAGCCGGTTTCCTTCTGCGGATCGCACAGCCGTGCGCGGCCCAGCATGTTGATCTTGATGTTGCGCCGCGTACTGCCGAGCTGCAGCGACAGCGTGCCCCAGTTGGTGGCCAGGTTGTTGCCGGCGCGGCAAGAACGGCCCGCTCCATTATAGGCGACATAGAAAGGCGGCGTGGTGTCCGATAACCGCGACCGGATGTCCAGCCGGTCCGCCGCCGGGCCATGGCGGAACAGCACCGTTTCGCCCGGGCCGGGCCGGGCATCGCCATCGGTGTCGGCAAACACCGCCCAGCCGTCGCGCCAGGCCGTGCCAGCCGCGTCGACGGGCGCGACGACGATGTTCTCGCCGCGGCCGATCGCCTGCGAGCGGGCCAGGTGCAGCGCCGCCAGCAGGTCGGCGGACGCTGCGCGCACGGCGTGGCGTTCCAGCATTGCGTGGTAGGCCGGTGCCGCTGCCCCGAGCAGGATGGCCGCCACGGCCAGGGTGACCATCGCTTCGACGAGTGTGAACGCGGCCACTGGCGGTGGCATCTTCGCCAGCCCGGGCGATGTCGGCACCCTGTTCGACGGCATTATTGGCAGCACTTTCGGTCCTGTTTTTGGCCCCGCTTTTAACCCCATCATTGCCAGCAGCGGATAGCCGGGCCGCTGGCCAGGTGCAGGCCCGTGCTCGTCAGGATCAGCCGGTCGCAGGACGGGTCGCGGTGGCGGCCATCGACGCGCGCCGTGCCGGGCGTGGCGATGAGCTGCACGCAATCGGCGATCGCTTCGCCGTCGCAGGCCCGGCCTTCGATCTCGTAGGCGCTGGTGGCGGCGCTGGCACCGGACCACCAGCGGAACAGCCGTGCTTCGTCGCTGTTGCTCGCGGCATCGAACGCGATGTAGCGGTTGTTCTGCGTGAAGTAGCGCTCCTGCTGCTGCATCAGTGCCTGCAGCGCCACCTGCCCCTCGGTGCGCTTGGCGCGGATCACGTGCTGCCGGTAGCCGGGATAGGCCGTTGCCGCCAGTACTCCCGCGACCGCCACCACGACCATCAGCTCGACCAGCGTGAAGCCGCCCGCCTTTCCGGCATGCCCTGTCATGGCGCCGCTCCTTGCGCCGCGCGCCGGTGCAGCTGCCGCCAGTTGGCCACTTCCCGCCAGGACAGGCGGCCCGCCGCCCACGTGGCCGTACTGCTGCCGCCGGGAAGTGGCTGCCCGCTTGCACCGAAGTGCACGATCGCCGTGTCTTGCGTCACGCGGATGCGGCCCGTCGGATCACGCGGCATGCGCGTGCGCGGGCCGGGCAGCAGCAGTGGCGCGCCATGGAGCGGGCCGGGTACCAGCACGCCGGTCACGCCGCGGGACGGTGCCGTGCCCCCGTCGGCCGGCAGGCCGGCCAGCGCGTCGAGCACGTAGCGGCGGCTGGTGCTGTCCGCGCAGGGATCGCCGCCGGGCACGACGGTGCTAAACACCAGCTGGCCGTCGACGAGCGTACCGGGTGCGAGGCTGCGTTCCCCGGTCACGGCCCGTGGGCGAAATCGAGATACCAGCCCTTTGGCCGGCCGGCGGCGCCAAAGGAGGCGAGGCGGCCGGAAACGGTGAAGCCGGCATCCTCTGCCGCGCCTTCCACGTGGCGCTGCAGCAGGTCGGCACGCTCCAGTGGCGTGGCTGGCAACTCCGGGCCAGGGTGGTCGTGGATCGCGTAGAAGGATTGCGGCGTGAAGTTCGCCGCCTCGCGTTCCGTCCTGCCATACAGGCTGCCGGTGCCGAACAGCACCAGGTAGCCGCCGCCTTCCGCATGCACGACCTTCGGCGGCTGCGTGATCGGCTGCGGCCGGCCCGCCGCATCGCGGGCCACGAACACGGGCCGCCACGCCGGGTTGCTGCGCCAAGGCGCGTTGCGGGAAAAATCAAAGCGCCACAGCCTGCCCTGCAGGTCGCCGGCATAGACATGGCGCAGCACCTTGTCGTCATCGTTCACCAGCGCCGCGCCGCCCAGGCCGGACGGCAGCGCCGGATCGCCGGGCGGCGTGTCGAGTCGGTAGTAATTCGTGTCCAGCCGCCAGCGCTCGGCCGGCGGCTTGTCCAGCGCAAGCAGGAACAAGGCGCCCCCGCCCTGCCCGCCCTGCCCGCGATTTGCCGCATGGCCGTTCAGGCCATTCCCGGCGATGGCGAAATGGCGGTATTCGGGCACGCCGGCGCGGTTGCGCACCTTCAGGCGCGCCACCTGTGCCGGCTGCATCACGTTGCCGAGGGCGGCATCGTCGCGCGCCGTGAATTCCCACAACGCGCCCAGGCCGGCGTCGAACGCTGCGGGGTCGGTCACGTCCAGCGCGAACAGCCCTTGCGCGCCAGCACCGGGCGTGCCCACCAGCACGCTGCGCCACGCTCCGCCGATGAGCGCCTCGCCGGACGCCAGCGGCCCGTCGACATACGGGCGGTGCGTGTAGCCGGGTGCCGGCAGTTCGCTCAGCGCCGGCAGCAGCATGGCGGGGAGGTAGGCAAACAGCTCGGTGCCCGTGCCGGCATCGAATGCGTGCAGCATGCCATCGTTGGCGCCCAGGTAGATGGCCGGCGTGCGCTGCAACGTGCGCGCCTGGAAAGCGGCATGGGCAGCATCGCCGTGCAGGTTCAGGCCACCGCCCAGGTACAGCGGCATGCCGTGCACCGCATCACCCAGCAGGCCGGCGCGGCGCCGGAAGAAACTGCCTTCGAGCGTGCGGTCGCCGCGCAGCCAGGCGACGCGATCGGCACCGCGGCCGTCGCCGGCGGTACCGCCGGGCGGCCGGTCCAGCGCCGCCTGCTGCGCCGGCGACAGGCGTGGCCACTCGAACGGCGTGGTCAGGCCAGCATCGTCCATGGTGAACAGGCGGCGCGCGGCCGGCGGCATGGCGGCCAGCACCGCCGCCGCGTCCCACAGCGGGGCGGTTAGCCGGGACGTACCGTCGCCGTTCCGGGCGAGCGAAGCCCGGGTCAGCGTGCCGCTGCCGGCCGCCAGGTCATAGGCCACGCGGAACACGGCAGCATCGGCATCGCTTCCGCCAGGCGGCAGTTGCGCCGCGGGGATGGCAAGCACGGCGCCCTGCACGGTGCCGCCCGCGCCTCCCGCCACGCTGCACGCGAGCGCGGCATTGCCATCGTCGATGGCCACCCATGGCGGCTCCGTGGCCGCCTCCGGCAGGCCCATGGCGCCGCAAAGGCCGAGGGCGAGCGCAAGGAGCGGTGAAATGCAGGCTGCGCTGCTGCCGCGCGGGCGGCACGACGGGTCCTGAACGTTGCCGGAAGTGTCCATCGCTCCTCCCGCTCAATCGCCGGGCCGGCGCCAGGCCGACTGCAGCACGACCTGCACCGCCTCGCGGTTGCCGAAGCCGATTGCCGTCACGCGGTAGTAGTAGCGGGGCGCGGCGCCGGCCTCCTCGCCCGGCCGGTGGTAAGGCCGCCGTTCGATGATGTAGCGGGGCCGCCGCATCGGCAGCGCGCCCTGCCCTGTCTGCATGGCCGCACCGGTGAAATGGCCCAGTGCGACGCCGGCATCCCCGGCAGCCAGGTCGACCGATTGCCACGGCGGCGCGCCTGCGCCGTCGTCCGGCCCGCACAGGCCCAGGGCCGCACCGGCGCCGCAGCCGGCGGCGAAATCCCCCGGTCCCGCCAGCACCGCCTCGCGGCTGGAGGCCGCCTCGTCGATATCGCGTTCCGCATCCATCAGCGCATCCTCCGCAGCTTGCAGCGCCACGTGCCGGTCCCGCTCCGCACGCGCCGCCTTTTCGCCCATCAAAGCCATGCCGGCCGCCGTTGCCGCCAGCAGCAGTACCGCCGCCAGCATCACCAGCGCCACCACCAGCGCGATCCCGCGTTCGCGGCGCATCGTCAGCCATCCCGGTTACGCAGCAACACGGTTTGTTCGAACACGCGCCGGGCACGCAGGCGCAACGGCGCGGGCAGCGTGGCCTCGTCGACCACGGTGCCGGGATCGTCCGGCTGGGGCGGGGTACCGAACAGGTGGTAGCGCACCGGCAGCGAGCCGGCCCGCGACTGCGCTTCGCCGTGCAGCAGCAGCGCCATGCGCACGGAAGCGATCCGTTTCCAGTGCGTGTAGCGGCGCAGATCCTGCGCCTGTTCCGCCGGCGTGCCGTCCGCGAGCGCGAGACCTTCATCGAGGGCATTGATGGCGGTGGCGTTCAGGTAGCGCTCGGGAATGCCGTCGCGGTCCATGTCGAGGCCATACAGCACCTGGAAGGAATCGACGCCGCGCACGATGGCGTCGGCATTCCAGCCGCCCGATTGCGCCTGGTACTTGCATCGCAATTCCGTTTCGCCATCGTCGGCGATGCCCACATAGAAAATGCTCCAACCCGGCTCGCCGGCACCGATCGCGAAACCTGCGCAGTCGACCAGCGAACCGTCGCCGCCGGCGCTGCCATGCCCGCCGAAACGCACGGCCAGCACGTCGCTGCCACGCAACGCTGCGGCACCGGCCGGCAACGCGCCCTCGAGGCCGGCGGCCATTCGCGGCAGCGTGCGGTTGTCCAGGCCGCCGATGCCGGCGGCACTGTCCAGGGGCGGCACGCCGCTGTCCAGGTCGGCCCAGGCGGCTTGCCGCAAGGCCTGGCCCACCAGTTCCAGCGCATACCGGCCGCCATCGTCGAGCCGGGTGCCGGCCGCGTGGTGCACGAAATCCCGGTTCGCCAGCAGCAGCATCGCCGATGCCGCCAGGGTGACGAACAGGCCAAGACCCAGGGCGACCAGCATCTCGGCCAGCCCGATACCGGCTTGCCGGCACCGGCCGTTCATGGCCGCACTCCCGCCACGACGATCGCCACCCCGGGCACGGCGCCACGCCCGCCGTCGCGCCGCGGCGTGCCGTCCGGGTGCCTGCCGCGCCAGCCGATCTTCACGACGATCGGGTCGTCGGGACCGCCGCTGCATTCCCAGCGCAGCTGGCCGCCCACGTACATCTGCGCATCGCGGCAGATGCGTGCCCGCCCGGCCGGCAGCGTCGCACGCACCTGGCGTTCCAGTTCGTGGATATCCAGCCGGGCAATGCGGGCGGGATCGCACGGGTAAAGGCGGCACGGGTCGTCCGGCGCGGCGGGCACGGGTGCGGCATGCGCGTCGTAATCGACACCGAGGTAGATGGCGGTTACCTGCCCGGCGTTGGCGCGCATGCGGTCGGCCATCGCCACGGCCAGCTGCGTGGAAGCGGACAGCAATGCCGATTCATGCCGCGTGCGCATCGCGTGCAACTGCATGGCCATGCCCCCAACCATGCCCGCGCCCAGCACCAGCAGGGCAACCAGCACTTCGACCAGCGTGAAACCGGCAGCATCGCGCATGACACCTCCCAGTCAAGTCAGCCGTACAAGTTACCCGGCAGCGGACTGGAGCGGTTGCGCGCTCTCAAGGATGAGTCGGTTTGACTGAAATTTCTGCGGAGAATTTGCGCAGGCAGCTTGCGCCAGCGCAGGAAACAAGAGGGAACTTCGCGCGGCGCGATGGCCGCCGGTGGGAACAATGACGACCATGGCGGCAACGACAGCGACGGGCGCGATGACCGACGTGGTCAATGCCGGGAGAACGTCACTCCTGCCGCTTGCGCTCCTGCCCCGCCTCTTCGATCGCATCCTGGAACTCCGCCAGGTCTTCGAAGTTCTTGTAGACGGAAGCGAAGCGGATGTAAGCCACCTTGTCGAGCCGCTTCAGTTCGGCCATGACGAGTTCGCCAATATGGTTCGAATCGACTTCGCGCTTGCCGCTCGTGAGCAGCTTTTCCGCGATGGCCTTGACCGCATCGTCGACGGCCGCGGCGGCGACCGGGCGCTTGCGCAAGGCAAGCATCAGGCTGCCGCGCAGCTTGGCTTCCGCGTATTCCATGCGGCTGCCGTTCTTCTTGACCACGAACGGCATCGAAAGTTCAATCCGTTCATACGTCGTGAAGCGCTTGTCGCACTTGCCACAGCGCCGCCGGCGCTTGATCGCATCCCCTTCCTCCGATACGCGGGTATCGAGGACGTGGATTTCATCGTGCTGGCAGAACGGACATTTCATGGATGGACCAGGTGAGGATCAAAAAAAGGCGCCGGACCTTCCGATCCGGCGCCCCGATAGTAACAACGCGTTGCTTATGCGTAAACCGGGTACTTGTCAGCCAGCACCTTGACGGCGGCCTTCACGCGTTCGATCGTGGCGGCGTCCTGCGGGTTGTCCAGCACGTCGGCGATCAGGTTGCCCACTTCTTCCGCTTCCGCTTCCTTGAAGCCACGCGTGGTCATTGCCGGGCTGCCCAGGCGGATGCCCGACGTGACGAACGGCTTTTGCGGGTCGTTCGGGATGCCGTTCTTGTTGCAGGTGATATGGGCCGAGCCCAGGATCGCCTCGGCTTCCTTGCCGGTCAGGTTTTTCGCGCGCAGGTCCACCAGGAACACGTGCGATTCCGTGCCACCAGACACGATGCGCAGGCCGCGCTTGATCAGGGTCTTCGCCAGCACGTCGGCGTTCTTCACCACCTGCTGCTGGTAAGCCTTGAATTCTTCGGTCAGCGCTTCCTTGAACGCCACGGCCTTGCCGGCAATCACGTGCATCAGCGGGCCACCCTGGATGCCCGGGAAGATCGCCGAGTTGATGATCTTCTCGTGCTCGGCCTTCATCAGGATGATGCCGCCGCGCGGGCCGCGCAGTGACTTGTGCGTGGTGGACGTGACGAAGTCGGCGTGCGGCACCGGGTTCGGGTACAGGCCGGCGGCGATCAGGCCGGCGTAGTGGGCCATGTCGACCATGAAGTAGGCGCCAACGGCCTTGGCCACGGCGGCGAAGCGTTCAAAGTCGATCTTTTTCGAGAAGGCCGAGGCGCCGGCGATGATCAGCTTCGGCTTGTGCTCGTGGGCCAGCTTTTCCATGGCCGCGTAGTCGATGTCTTCCTCGGCGGTCAGGCCATAGGACACCACGTTGAACCATTTGCCGGACATGTTCAGGCCCATGCCGTGCGTCAGGTGGCCACCTTCGGCCAGCGACATGCCCATGATCGTGTCGCCCGGCTTGAGCACGGCGAAGAACACGCCCTGGTTGGCCTGCGAACCGGAGTTCGGCTGCACGTTGGCGGCTTCGGCGCCGAACAGCTGCTTGACGCGGTCGATCGCCAGCTGTTCCACCACGTCCACGTATTCGCAACCGCCGTAGTAGCGCTTGCCCGGGTAACCTTCCGCGTATTTATTGGTCAGCTGCGAGCCTTGCGCTTCCATGACTGCCGGCGACGTGTAGTTCTCCGACGCGATCAGCTCGATATGGTCGTGCTGGCGCTTGTTCTCGTTCTGGATGGCGCCGAACAGTTCCGGGTCGATGGCGGCGAGGGTGTGATCTTTTGCGAACATGAATAAACTCCGATGAGGACTGGCAGATAGGATCGAATGACGAAGGCCGGGTAAATGAGGAACCAACTCCACAGGCAGCCCGGCCGCACGCACATCCGCGCGATTCCATCTTGGCTGCCCAGGCGAACGGCGTTGTGACATCTCACGTTCCCCGGTGGAACTCCACCTTTCGCGCGCAATGCCAGTGAAACTTCGCGGCATCGCAGGCTTTTCGCCAGTTACGTGAGACATAAATGGAGCCGAGATTGTATGTGAAGTGCAGAATCTGAGCAAGGAAGCGGGCCGTCCAGCTCAAGGCGGCTGCATTGGTAGCGCGAACACAATCCTGTCGTTTCCGCTACAATCCAGGGTTGACCGGGCCTGGTGTCCATCCCGGCCGCCATGCACCGAAATTCGCGCCAACCGCACTTCGAGGAAAACCGAACATGATCGTCTTCATCACCGGCGCAACCGCCGGCTTCGGCGCCGCCATGGCGCGCATTTTTGCCACCAACGGCCACCGCGTGCTGATCGCCGGCCGCCGCGAGGACCGGCTGCAGGCCCTTGCCACCGAGCTGGGCCCGAACGTGCGCGTCGTGCCGCTCGATGTGACGGACAAGGCCGCGATCCATGCCACGCTGGAGGCTTTGCCGGCCGATTGGCGCGACATCGACGTGCTGGTCAACAATGCCGGCCTGGCGCTGGGCGTGCGGCCGGCCCATGAAGCCCAGCTGGAGGATTGGGAAACGATGATCGCCACCAACTGCCGCGGCCTGGTCACGATGACCCGCGCCATCCTGCCCGGCATGGTGGAACGCAATACCGGCCTCGTCATCAATATTGGCTCGATCGCCGGCCGCTACCCCTACCCGGGCGGCAGCGTGTATGGCGCCACCAAGGCCTTTGTTGAACAGTTCACGCAAAACCTGCTGACAGACCTCGTGGGTACCGGCGTGCGCGCCACCAATATCGCGCCGGGCCTGTGCGGCGGCACGGAGTTTTCGAACGTGCGCCTGAAGGGCGACGATACGGCCGCCGCGAAGATCTACGAAGGCACGACGCCGCTCACGGCAGACGACATCGCCGCGACCGCCTACTGGATCGCCACCCTGCCGCCCCACGTGAACATCAACCAGATCGAACTGATGCCGACGTGCCAGGCACCCGGGCCACTGGTCATCAAGCGCGTCCAGGCATGACGATGTTGCCTGAGTGAACGAATCGTAAGCGATTGTTACAAAGTTTGGTCGTTCGCAGCAAATTTGTTTAACTGATCAGCTTGACATTGAGTCAGCAAACTTTTGGCAACAGTTCGTGCCAAATGGCGTAGAATGTTGCCTAATAACACTTGTAGCGATTCCACCATGTTGTCAGAGTTTACCTGGGAAGTCCGTATCTATTACGAGGATACAGACGCGGGCGGCATCGTTTATTACGCGAATTACCTGAAATTTTTCGAACGCGCGCGTACCGAATGGTTGCGTGCGATCGGCGTCGGCCAGCAACAGCTGCTGGAAGAACATGACGCGATGTTCGTGGTGAAGAACGTGAGCGCGGACTATCATGCGCCGGCCAAGCTGGACGATGTTCTAAACTTAACACTAGTTATCGAGAAGCTTGGCCGTGCCTCCGTCGTGTTCCGGCAGCAGGCCTGGCGCGGCACCACGCTGCTCAACACCGCGCACGTCAAGGTGGGTTGCGTCGATTCCGCGCTGCGCCCGCGTGCCCTGCCCGACGATGTGATTGCCGGCATGCGTGCATATGTAGTGTAACCAACATAAGCAAGCAAACTAACGTCACGCTGCACCACCGTTCGCGTACCCTTTGCCGTACTTATCATTCTAACTAATTTATAAATGAACGGTTCTCAAGATCTTTCCTTCATTGCCCTCATCTCCAACGCGCACCTGATCGTTCAGTTGATCATGGCGTTGCTGCTCGGCCTTTCGATCGTCAGCTGGACCTACATTTTCAAGAAGTGGTTCGACGTGCGCGCCGCACGCCGCCTGACGATCGACTTCGAGAAAACCTTCTGGGCCGGCGGCAATCTGCACCAGCTCTACCAGGCCGCCGGCAGCAACCGCGCCAACAATGGCGCGCTGTCGCGCATCTTCGAGGCCGGCATGGGCGAGTTCATCAAGGGCAAGCAGGCCGTGACCGCCAACCGTGAAACGTTCGATGCCGGCGCCCTGCTCGACGGCGCACGCCGGGCCATGCGCGCCGCGTTCCAGCGCGAGATGGACGTGCTCGAATCGCACCTGGCTTTCCTGGCCTCCGTGGGCTCCGTGTCGCCATACATCGGCCTGCTCGGCACCGTGTGGGGCATCATGAACGCGTTCCGCGGCCTGGCCAATGTGCAGCAGGCCACGCTGTCGGCCGTGGCACCCGGCATCGCCGAGGCACTGATCGCCACGGCGATCGGCCTGTTCGCGGCCATTCCAGCCGTGGTGGCCTACAACCGCTTTTCGCATGACATCGACCGCCTGGCGATCCGCTTTGAAAGCTTCGTCGAGGAGTTCTCCAACATCCTCCAGCGCCAGTCGCGCTAACCAGGAAAGGAGTCACCATGGCATCGTCCTTCAACAGCGGCAGCATGCGCGGCGGCCGCGGCCGCAAGCTCAAATCCGAGATCAATGTCGTGCCGTACATCGACGTGATGCTGTGCCTGCTGATCATCTTCATGGTGATGCCGAGCTCGAACAATCCGAGCTCGATCGACTTGCCGCATGCGGAAAAGTCGGTGCGGCCGCCGGATGCCTACATCCAGGTCACCTTGAAGCCCAACGGTGCGCTGTCGATCGGCATCGCGGGCAAGAATGCGGATGCGCCGGAAACGGCGCCGAACCGCGATGCGCTGGTGCGCAAGCTGGCGGTCCTGCACGAGGATCATCCCGACTATCCGGTGCTGATCGCTGGCGACAAGGAAAGCAAGTACGACGACGTGATCCAGCTGATTTCCGAAGCGAAGAAGATGGGCATCACCCGCGTCGGTCTGGCGACGAAGTAAGGCATGACGAACAAGGAAGCCACAGCGGGCGGCCCTTACCGGGTACCCCGGCACGACAGCGGCTGGCGGGCGTTCGGCCTGGCTTTGGCCACGCACGCGCTGCTGTTCCTGTTCCTGGGCATCGGTATCAACTGGCAGAGTTCGGAGCCGGTGGCGGTGGAAGCGGAAGTCTGGGACCTGACGACGCAGCAGGCGGCCCCGCCGCCGCCGGCCGCCGAGGAACCGGACCCCGCGCCGGAACCCACCCCCACGCCCGAGCCTGAACCGGCTCCGCCGCCACCCGCCCCGACGCCGGCCCCGCCGCCGCCGCGCGAGGTGACGCCACCGAAGCCCGATCCGGAGATCGCGCTGAAGAAGGAGCGCGAGAAGAAGAAGGAAGAGGAAAAGCGCCTGGCGGCCGAAAAGGCCGAGGAGAAGCGCAAGCAGAAGCTCGAGGACGAGAAGGAGCGCAAGCTCGCCGAGCAGAAGAAGAAGGAAGAAGACAAGAAACAGCGCGAGGAAGAGGAAAGAGAACGCCGGCTGGCCGAGGAAAAGGCCGAGAAGAAACAGGCCGAGGAAGACAAGAAGAAACAGCTGGCCGCGAAAAAGGCGGCGGAAAAGAAGGAAGCCGACCGCCTGGCGAAGATCCGCTCGGAAGAAATGCGCCGCATCACGGGCGCGGCGGGCGGCAGTTCGGGCACGGCCGAGAAATCGACCGCGCCGCGGATGGACAGTGGCTACGTGGCCGCCATCACGGCCAAGATCAAGAGCAATATCAGCTACGCGGGCAGCCAGGATGTTCCCGGCAATCCGCGTGCCGAGTTCAAGATTTCGCAATTGCCGACTGGGGAAATCATTTCGGTCCGAAAGATCAAGAGCAGCGGGATTCCCGCCTACGATGCCGCCGTGGAGAACGCGATCAACAAATCGTCGCCTCTGCCGAAAAAGAAAGACGGCACGGTGGAACGGGATATCAATGCCAACTTTAATTTGAAAGACTTGCCTTGACGCGAAACATGAAAAAACTCAATACCTTGTTCCTTACCGCCGGCATGCTGGCCAGCCTGACCGCCCAGGCGCAACTGCGCGTGGAAATCTCGGGTGTCGGCAGCAACCAGATTCCCGTGGCGGTCGCCGCCTTCGTCGACGAAGGCCAGTCGCCCACGCAGATTTCCAAGGTCATCAAGACCGACCTGGAGCGCAGCGGCGCCTTCAAGGTGATCGATGCCGGCACGATCAGCGATATCAACAGCGTCGATGCCGCGTCCTACAAGGCGCGCGGCGCGGACGCCCTCGTGGTCGGCACCGTGCAGAAGCAGCCGAACGGCACGTACGACGTGCGCTACAAGCTGATGTCGACGATCCAGAACGCGAAGATCTCGCAACTGGACCAGCAGGCGCCGGCGCAATTCACCCGCCTGTCGGCGCACAAGATCGCCGACGACGTCTATGAAAAACTGACCGGCGTGCGCGGCATCTTCGCCACCCGCATCGCCTATGTCACGCAACAAGGCCGTTCGTACCGCCTCGAAGTGGCGGATGCGGATGGCGAAAACGTGCAGCTGGCGCTGTCGTCGAACGAGCCGATCATTTCGCCGTCGTGGTCGCCGGACGGCACCAAGGTCGCCTATGTGTCGTTCGAGCAGAAAAAGCCGGTGATCTACGTGCAGAACCTGATCACCCGCCAGCGCACCGTCATCGCCAACGAGCGTGGCAGCAATTCGGCGCCTTCCTGGTCGCCGGACGGCAGTCGCATCGCGCTGGCGCTGTCGAAAACGGGCAATACCCAGGTCTACATCGCCAACAGCAGCGGCGGCGGCATCCGCCGCATCTCGAACAGCAGCGGCATCGATACCGAACCGCAGTTCTCCGCGGACGGCCAGTCGATCTACTTCACCAGCGACCGCAGCGGCGGCCCGCAGATCTACCGCATGAGTGCGAACGGCGGCGATGCGCAGCGCGTGACGTTCAAGGGTAACTACAACATCAGCCCGCGCATCTCCTCCGATGGGAAGTCGCTGGCGTATATTTCCCGGCGCAACGGCAACTTCCAGCTCTATGTCATGGATCTGGCAAGCGGCCAGGAGCTCCGTTTGTCGGATAACACGAACGACCAGGCCCCCAGCTTCGCACCGAACGGCAAGTACATCCTGTACTCGACCGAATCGGGCGGGCGCAAGGCCCTGGCGGTGGTGTCGGTGGACGGCCGGGTCAAGCAGCGCCTGACCATTCAGGCCGGAGCAATCAAGGAGCCCACCTGGGGTCCTTTCATGAAGTAAAAGAAGTAAAACAGGCAGTAAAGACCTTTCACAACGACCAGGAGAATCAACATGCGTAACGTAAAAAGCATCGCCTTCATCATCAGCAGCGCCGCCCTGCTGGCAGCTTGCTCGAGCCCCGTCAAGGTTTCCGAGCCGGCACCGGTAGTGGAAAGCAAGCCAGCCGAAGCACCAGCGGCAGCGCAGGACACCCGTGCCGTGGCACCGGTGGAAACCAAGTCGATCGACCCGCTGGATGACCCGCAAGGCGTGCTGGCGCAGCGCAGCGTGTACTTCGACTTCGACAGCTATGTCGTGCGCGAAGACGGCAAATCGGTGGTGACCAACCACTCCGGCTACCTGACCAAGAACACCGGCCGCAACATCCTGATCCAGGGCAACACCGACGAACGCGGCGGCGCCGAATACAACCTGGCCCTGGGCCAGAAGCGCGCCGAAGCCGTGAAGCGCTCGATGGTCGCGCTGGGCGTGTCCGAAGGCCAGATCGAAGCCGTTTCGCTGGGCAAGGAAAAGCCGAAGGCAACGGGCAGCAACGAAGAAGCGTGGGCACAGAACCGCCGCGCCGACATCGTCTACAAGTAATCGCCGCTCACGATCCAGACATCGTACAGACGGGGCAGCGCGCAAGTTATACTGCGCGCTGCCCCGTTTTTTTCATTGAAAGCGTTTAGAACATGATCAAATTCGCAAAGACGGCTGTCGCGCTGGCCGTTGCCACCTTCTCCCTGCATGCCGCCGCCGGCGTTTTCGACGACGACGAAGCGCGCCGCGCCATCCTCGACCTGCGCGCGAAGGTGGAAGCGCTGTCCAAGGAACTGGCCACGCGCCTGGACACGAAAGCGGACAAGACATCGACGCTGGACCTGATCGCCCAGCACGACCAGACGATGCAGGAAATCGCCCGCCTGCGCGGCCAGGTCGAAGTGCTGCAGAACGAGATCGAAGTGGCCTCGAAGCGCCAGAAGGACCTGTACGCCGACATGGACAAGCGCCTGCGCGCGCTGGAGCCGCGCCAGGTGGAAATCGATGGCCAGACAGCCTCGGTCGACCAGTCCGAACAGAACGCCTACGACGCGGCCATGCAGCAGTTCAAGGAGGGCGACTACGAAGGCGCCGCCACGGCGCTGCAAGCCTTCGTGCGCCGCTACCCGGCTTCCGCCTATGCCGCCAACGCCCAGTACTGGCTCGGCAACGCCCATTACGCGAACCGCGACTGCAAGGCGGCCATTGTTGCCCAGCAGGCCGTGGTGAAGAATTACCCGGACAGCCCGAAGGCCGCGGACGCGATGCTGAACATCGCCAGCTGCCAGACGGAGCTGAAAGCCGTCAACAACGCCAAGAAAACGCTGAACGAGCTGATCAAGGCCTACCCGAACACCGCGGCCGCGCGCACGGCCAAGGAACGCCTGGGCGGCAAGTAAGCGCATCTACGGTCGGGTTCGCTCCAGCGCATGGCGGCCCGGCCCTTCCGGCATAATTCGATGCTCCTAAGCATTTGACAGGAACGGCCGGGCCATCCTATAATCCCGCTTCTTTCGGAGGGTCGTTAGCTCAGCTGGTAGAGCAGCGGACTTTTAATCCGTTGGTCGCAGGTTCGAATCCCGCACGGCCTACCACTCGAAAGACGCAGCGAAGTTGCATTGTTATTGTTGCGAGTTGTGCATGTTTTGCAAAGGGTCGTTAGCTCAGCTGGTAGAGCAGCGGACTTTTAATCCGTTGGTCGCAGGTTCGAATCCCGCACGGCCTACCATTGCAAATATTGTGTTTTACCTTGGGTCGTTAGCTCAGCTGGTAGAGCAGCGGACTTTTAATCCGTTGGTCGCAGGTTCGAATCCCGCACGGCCTACCAAGATTTCGCGAAAACGCCAACCTCCGGGTTGGCGTTTTTGTTTTCCGGGCCCTGCCCGGCCGGCGCGCCGCGCCAAGGCTGCCTGCCACGACGCGGGCCTCAGGGACATTACTCATCAGCAAGTGATGTCCGCCCGCTTCGCGAAAAGGCGGATAATGGCGGCTAAATCAATCTATCTGGAATCTTCCCATGGAAATCAAGGTCAACTTCCTCGACAAGCTTCGCCTGGAAGCCAAGTTCGACGACTTCACCGTCATTGCCGACCAGCCCATCCGCTACAAGGGCGATGGTTCGGCACCGGGTCCGTTCGACTACTTCCTCGCCTCGTCGGCGCTGTGCGCGGCCTATTTCGTGAAGTTGTACTGCAATACCCGGGATATCCCGACCGAGAATATCCGCCTGTCGCAGAATAATATCGTCGACCCGGAAAACCGCTACCAGCAGATTTTCAAGATCCAGGTGGAATTGCCGGCCGATATCTCGGAAAAGGACCGCCAGGGCATCCTGCGTTCCATCGAACGCTGCACGGTGAAGAAAGTGGTGCAGGCAGGTCCGGAATTCGTCATCGAAGAGGTGGACAATCTCGATGCGGACGCGCAGGCCTTGCTGACGCTGAATCCTTCCTCCGACGCGGCCACGTATATCGTCGGCAAGGATCTGCCGCTCGAGCAGACCATCGCCAATATGTCCGCCCTGCTGGCGGGCCTGGGCATCAAGATCGAGATCGCGTCGTGGCGCAATATCATCCCCAATGTCTGGTCGCTGCATATTCGCGATGCCCACTCGCCGATGTGCTTCACCAACGGCAAGGGTTCGACGAAGGAAAGCGCGCTGGCGTCGGCACTCGGCGAATATATCGAGCGGCTGAGCAATAACCACTTCTACGCGGGCCAGTACTGGGGCGAGGAAATCGCCAATGCGCCGTTCGTCCACTATCCGAACGAACGCTGGTTCAAGCCCGGCCGCAAGGATGCGCTGCCGCCCGAGATCCTCGACGACTACTGCCGGGAAATCTACGATCCCGATGGCGAATTGCGCGCCTCGCACCTGGTCGACACCAATTCCGGCAATGCCGCGCGCGGTATCTGCTCGCTGCCGTATGTACGCCATTCGGACGGTGAAACCGTGTATTTCCCGACCAACCTGATCGAGAACCTGTACGTCAGCAATGGCATGAGCGCCGGTAACACACTGGCCGAGGCGCAGGTGCAATGCCTGTCCGAGATCTTCGAACGGGCGGTGAAACGCGAGATCCTCGAAGGCGAAATGGCCTTGCCCGACGTGCCGCAGGCAGTGCTGGCGAAATACCCGGGCATCCTGGCCGGCATCGCGGGGCTGGAGGAACAGGGTTTCCCGGTGCTCGTGAAAGATGCTTCGCTGGGCGGGAAATACCCGGTCATGTGCGTAACGCTGATGAACCCGCGCACGGGCGGCGTGTTCGCCTCGTTCGGCGCGCACCCGAGCTTCGAGGTGGCACTGGAACGCAGCTTGACGGAATTGCTGCAGGGCCGCAGCTTCGAAGGCCTGAACGATCTGCCGCGGCCCACGTTTGCCAGCCATGCCGTCAAGGAGCCGAACAACTTCGTCGAACACTTCATCGATTCGAGCGGCATCGTGTCATGGCGCTTCTTCAGTGCCAAGGCGGACTGCGAATTCGTCGAATGGGACTTTTCCGGCCACGGCGAGAATTCCAACGCCGACGAAGCCACGACGCTGCTCGGCATCCTCGAAGAGATGGGCAAGGAAGTCTACATGGCGGTGCATGACGGCCTGGGCGCGATCGCCTGCCGCATCCTGGTGCCCGGCTATTCGGAAATCTATCCGGTCGAAGACCTGGTCTGGGATAACACCAACAAGGCGCTGCTGTTCCGCGAGGATATCCTGAACCTGCATCGCCTGGACGACGCCACGCTGGAAGACTTGCTGGACCGCCTGGAGAACAACGAACTGGATGAATACTCCGACATCGCCACGCTGATCGGCATCGAGTTCGATGAAAACACGGACTGGGGCCAGCTCACGGTGCTGGAACTGAAGCTGCTGATCCACCTCGCGCTGAAGCAGTTCGAACAGGCGCATGAACTGGTGGGCGCCTTCCTGCAATACAACGACAACACGGTCGAACGCCGCCTGTTCTACCAGGCCCTGGAAGCCGTGCTGGAAGTGACACTGGACGATGACCTGGAACTGGACGACTACGTGGTCAATTTCCGCCGCATGTTCGGCAACCCGCGCATGGATGCCGTGCTGGGCTCCGTCGACGGCAGCGTGCGCTTCCATGGCTTGACGCCGACGAGCATGAAACTCGAAGGCCTCGACCGCCACGAGCGCCTGCTCGACAGCTACCGGAAGCTGCACGCGGCGCGGGCGAAGGCAGCCGGTATCGCTGGCCAAGGGTAGACCTGCCTTAGCAATAACACTGCCTTCCTTCACTACGAGAGACTGGAGCACGGCAGCCAGCACCCGACAAAACGCCAACCTTGAGTTGGGGTTTTCTTTTGCGACATACATCGGGCGTCGACCACCCGGCACCGGACACATATCCTGCTCAGCCAATAGTTGACTTTCAGCAACCCCACTGACAAGCGCCGCTTTTATGCTGGTAGCTCTGCTACTTCTCCGAGGGCCGCGATATGAATACTAATGTGCAGCAAAATCAAGAAATCGAGTTTGAAAAGATTATTAAGTCATTGGAGGCCCAGTTTGCAAACGCTGGGGCACATCTCACGATTGACTCGGCAGCCAGACAACTCTACGCAAGAGAAATCAAACGCATGGCGGATACCTTGCGAAGCCAGGCAAACAAAGGAAGTATTTCTTGGGAAAAGGCAGCAGTGCGTGCGCAGGAATCGCGAAACCTGGTCATGGAAATCGTACGCAACCGTAGCACGCCTGTCGGCCGTGCAATCGCACAGAAAATCAAGGCGACAGGTTACACGCTGAATGATTTAATTGCGCGGCAAACTATCCGATTGCACGGCGAACGCGCCATATTCTCGAAACTATCACCTGCCAAGCAAAACGCCATCTACGCTGAAATCATCTCTTCCGCAGGCAGGTCGAATGCAAAGGTTACGCGTGCCATGTCACGCATGGCATATGCCGGACGGGGACTGATTGTTGTCGCACTTGGACTTTCGGTGTACAACATCGCAACAGCTACCAATAGAAGTGCTGCGATAAAGCAGGAAGTTGCCGCGAATAGCGCGGGAATTGCTGGCGGCATGGCAGGTGGGGCACTCGCCGGGCTAGCCTGCGGCCCGGGCGCACCCGTGTGCGTCACAGTCGGCGCATTTGCGGGCGGAGCATTGGCTGCCTTCGGCTCGACATTTATTTGGTAGTCAAAATGGAGCGGCTTCCCCTTACACGCTTTGCATTGCGGCTTCTACGCCCGGCGGATGATGCTGTCCCGGTGAGCGAAATTATCATCGACGGCATACCCAGCGACGTAACGATTGCTGGTGCCACGCTCGAGGCAGCGCTCGACTGGGGTGATGGCTATCTAATGTTCGTAACCGACGATGTGCCGAATGAGGAAATGTTGCGTATCTATCTGCTTCGGCCTGATTTAACCATCATCGATTCAGCCGTACTAGGGGCGATGTATTCGACAGGATCGTTTTCAAACCTGCGCATTCCTACCCCATATATGGTGCAGTTCCAGTTTTTTGGTGGAGCCCCATGGCAATTGACCCTTCGACCCGAGGGCCTTGTTACGCTTCCTTTTTTTTCGGATCCAAAAGGGGTGAGGCGGCCTTTCGGTTTCCGCCGTTTTTTTACACTGTCGAGCAATCCTCAACCTGCCGGGTAAATGGTTGCAAAGCGAATCTTCAGCCCATGCCGGCCGCGCACCGTGCGCCGCCAGCGGCATCGCTGCTCCACTCCAGCCACCCGCCGTCATACACGGCGATGTCTTCCCACCCCATCAGCCACGCATGGAAGAAGGCCATCGAGGCCCGCCAGCCGGTACCGCAATAGAACGCGACACGCCGGCCGGGCGTGATGCCGGCCGCTTCCCACATGGCGGCGATCGCGGCGGCCGGCCGCATGCGCCCGTCGGCAAGCTGGTAGGCGCTCATGCTGTTGACGTCGCCGTCGGCGCCTGCCCTGCCCCATGAGGCGCCGGGAATGTCACCGCGCGCGGCGATATAGCTGTATCCCGACACTTTTCCAAGGAATTCGGCTTCGCTGCGGATGCTGGCCAGGACCGCATCCGGCCGCGCCAGCAAAGCGCGCGCCTCCGCCATGCCGATCAGGTATTCGGGATGTGCGGGATATGGCGCCCCAAAACTGGTCACCGGAACCGGCACGTGCGCCGCTCCCGCTTCGCAGGCATATCCGCCGGCGTGCCACGCGGCAAACCCGCCATCGAGCAGCCGCACGTCGGCCACGCCCGCGTACAGCAACAGGTGCGCCACGCGCGCGGCGGCCAGGTTGTTGCGGCCGTACAGGATCACGGTCGTATCGTGCCGGATGCCATGCGCCAGCAGCACGCGCAGCAGCGCTTCGTCCGGCACCTTGTTCCACAGGGGGCCGCCTTCGAATGCGCAGGTATCGAGGTAGCCGGCGCCGGGAATGTGCGCCGCCGTGAACCCGTGCAATGCACCGCATCCCGCTTCGAACAGGCGCCAGCCGGCAGCGATCGCGCCATCGGCAATCATGGCCGCGAGCTGCCCGCGCTGACGAGCTGGCGGCCTCGCACCAGGTCGGCACGCAGGCAGGTTTCGGACAGGGGATGCACGCGGTTCAAGGCTATCGGGGGCTGGAATCGGCCGCACAGCGCGGCGCATGGAAAAAGCCGGCCATTGTATCGCGCCCCGGTGCCGGCCCGTACCCGAAAGATGCCGGCGCACCTCCCTTGCATGGCGCAATCCGGTCGCGGCGGCCGGCGAAAACCGGCAACAAAGACCTTTCGCCACGCCCGCAAGGCGAGCTCTGACAAGGTTTTCATCGTCTTTACAACGTGTCTGAAAATTATGCTTGAGTTATGTAACAAACCGGCAATAGTATTGTTGAGTTGTATTGACTTATTTTTATCATCGCCAGAATGACGACCGCCGCACCGACGGCGGAAAGCAAGGGAAGCAGCAGAAAGAGGCAACACAAGAAGACCACCGCGTAGAGCAAACCAAGTCGTGAAAGGACATTGCATGAGAATCAAGCCGTCGACCCCGCCGCACCACGGCGGGCTGCAGCAGATGCGCAACGTGCCGGGTGTGAAATCCTCCCTGGCCCTCTGTATCGCCCTCGCCTTTACCGCCGCCGCGCCGATCGCGCACGCTGCGCAGACGGCCACAACCGCAGTGTCCATCCAGCGCGCCGCGCCCCACTGGCAAAGCGTCGCCGTGCCGACCGCCTCGCTTTCCACCGGCAATGCCGTCAAGAAGCCCGCCCTGAAACTCAAGCGTTTCCACGCCAGCACGCTGGACAAGCTTGGCATGAAGGGCCTGGCGGCCGGCGCACCGGCCGAACGCGGCGACGGCGAAGTGCCCACCACGCTGACGATCTCGCTGCCCCATCCGGACGGCGGCTACCAGCGCTTTGCCCTGGTCGAATCGCCGATCATGGAAGCGGGCCTGGCGGCCAAGCACCCCGACATCAAGACCTACCGCGGCAAGGGTATCGACGACCCGTCCGCCACGCTGCGGATGGACATGACCAAGCTGGGCCTGCATGCTTCCGTGCGCTCGCCGAACGGCGGCTGGTACGTCGACCCCTACTACCACCTCGACGACAGCCTGTATGCCAGCTATTACGCCCGCGACCTGACCAACCAGCACGGTCCGCTGGTGGAAGCGGCGCTGGGCGAGGCACAACTGACGCTGTCGCGCGGCTTCTACAAGGAAGGCGACAACCTCGAGGTGCGCGGCCTGAACTTCGCGCCCGGCGCAACGGTCAACGTCACCGTGCGCGCCGAAGGCGAGACCTCCGCCCTGCAGACCGCGGTCGCCACCGCCGACGCCAATGGCGTTGTTTCGCTTACGCTGCCGGCCGGCAGCAGCGGCGCCTTCGAGGTCGTCGCGAGCGATGGCCGTGCCACCAGCACCGCGTCCTACCACGTGGTCGATGCCGCCGCGCCGGCCAGCGCCGTCACGGGCAACCAGCTGCGCACCTACCGGCTCGCGCTCGTGACCGATCCTTCGTATGCCAGCTACTTCGGCGGTTCCGCCAACGTCACGGCCGCCAAGGTCACGCTGATCAATCGCGTCACGCAGATCTACGAAGACGAAACCTCGATCCGCCTCGTGCTCATCGATGGCAACGATGCGCTGAACCTCGATACGGATGCGCAGATGACGGGCGCCAACGGCCCGTGCGGCGGCGCCGCCTGCTACACCACCAGCCAGGCATCCGGCTGCGGCAGCGCCACGTTGAACCGCAACCGCATCGTCACCGGCCTGCTGGTCGGCGCCAGCAATTTCGATATCGGCCACATCGCCTTCGGTCTGGACGGCGGCGGCATCGCCAGCCTGGGCGTTGTCGGCGGTAACGCGAAAGCGCAGGGTTGCACGGGCGTGCCAACGCCGGTGGGCGACTATTTCGCGGTCGACTACGTGGCGCACGAAATTGGCCACCAGTTCTCCGGCAACCACACGTTCAACGGCGTCAACGGCAGCTGCGCCGGCGGCAACCGCAATCCGGAAACGTCGGTCGAAACGGGCAGCGGCTCGTCGATCATGGCGTATGCCGGCATTTGCGGATCCGACAACGTGCAACCGCACAGCGATCCGTACTGGTCGCAGCGCAGCTTCGATGAAATCGTCGCCTACACATCGAGTGGCGAATCCACGCTCAACGAGGTGCAGACGGCTGCGCTGCGCAACTTCACCGCGAACGGCGCGCAGTTCCAGGTCAGCTGGAACGGCGCCCTGTCGGCGCCCATCGTGCGCGGCACCAACTACACGCCGGCGGGCATCAAGGCGGCGATCGAGGGCATCGCCGGCTGGCCGGCCGGCGCCACCGTCACGGTCAGCTCGGTCAACAACAACGGCTTCACCGTCACGTTCGGCGGCGCGCTGGCCGGCACCAATACCGCCCAGCTGGGACTGGCGAACTTCTCGGCTGGCGCCAGCGGCATTGCCGGCGAAATCACCGCCGGCGGCCTGACCCGCCGCGGCGGCAGCGTGTCCGGCACCGGCAACAGCGCGCCGCTGGTCACGGCGCCGGCCAGCTACACGATCCCGGTGCGCACGCCGTTCGCCCTGACTGGCGACGCCACCGATGCCGATGGCGACACGATCACCTACCTGTGGGAGCAGAACGACCATGGCGGTGACGAAGGCACGGCGCTGCTCGACAACGTGAAGACGAACGGCCCGCTGTTCAGCCAGTTCGGCAAGCGCGCCGTCGTGACCAGCGCGGACACGATCAAGTACAACTCGCCCGGCGAGAACCACGTGACGACCAATCCGACCCGCGTGTTTCCGGACATCGACCAGATCCTGGCGAACAATACCAATGCGCAAACCGGTGCCTGCCCCACGCCGGCCGCCACGCCGACCGCCGCCAATATCGAGTGCTTCGCCGAATTCCTGCCGACGCCCGATTATGTTGGCTACCCGGGCGTCAACGCCAGCCCGGCATCGCTGAACTTCCGGGTGACGGCGCGTGACGGTCGTGGCGGCGTCAGCAGCGCCGACACGCAGCTCGTGCTGGCGCACGCGGCGGGCCCCTTCCTGGTGACCGCGCCCAACGCGGCCACCACGCTCGAGGCCGGTTCGACACAGACCGTGACGTGGAGCGTGGCCAACACCAACACGGCCCCGGTCGGCGTGCAGAACGTGAAGATCTCGCTGTCGACCGACAGTGGCAAGACCTGGCCGCACACGCTGTCCGCCAGCACGCCGAACGATGGCAGCGCCACGGTAACGCTGCCGGCGCTGTCCACGGCAAAGGCCCGCGTCAAGGTGGAGGCGCTCGGCAACGTGTTCTTCGACGTGTCGAACGTGGATTTCACGATCAACCTGTCGGGCGACATCAACGCTGATGGCGTCGTAGACTGTGCAGACTTGGGCATCATCCGTTCCGCGTTCGGCAAGCGTACCGGCCAGCCCGGCTTCGACGCCCGCGCCGACGTTGTCAAGGATGGCGTCATCGACGCACGCGACCTGAACTACGTGGCCCGTCGCGTCGCACAGGGAACGTCCTGCAACTGACCGCTGTCCAGCTCGAACGGACCTGGTTGCCGCGCCAAGCGGATGGCAGCCAGGCTCCGGCCGGGCCCGGAACATGTGCCAGACCGGCCGGGTTTCCCGGCTGGCATCACCGATCACTGCCCACGGGCAAAGAGGAGAAACAAGATGAATGGATGGAAGAAATACCTGGGCGCTGCGCTGCTGAGCGCAGCCAGCATCCAGGCCTATGCGGCGACGTTGACCCCTGTCGCAACGCCGAATATGGCAACCGTCGGCCAGGTCATTGAACTGGACGTGGAACTGACGGACGTGACCGACCTGTACACGTACCAGTTCTCGCTGTCGTTCGACCCGACCGTGCTGCAGATCAGCTCGGTCGTGCTGGGCGATATCTTCAGCGGCTACCCCACGGGGCCCGCCGTCAGCGGCTACCTCGACAACGCGGCCGGCACGCTGTCCTATGTTGCCCACTCGCTGGTGGGCGCCAGCCTGCCCGGCGTATCCGGCAACGGCAGCCTGGCAACGATCACGTTCCAGGCGGTAGGTGCCGGCAATTCGGCGCTGACGCTCTCCGACGTGCTGCTGATCGACAGCGGCGAGCTCGACATTGCTACCACGATTGCCACGGGTTCGATCCAGGTATCGGCCGTGCCGGAACCTTCCACCTACCTGATGCTGGGCGTGGGCCTGGTCGGCGTGGCGGTACTGCGCCGGCGCCAGCTGGCTGCGCGTTCCTGACCGGCGACCGGAGCGCCTGCCGGGCTGCTCGCGCAGCCCGGCTTTTTTTATGGCTGCCCGCTTTGCGGAACCGGGTTGATGCGCACGCATCGACGCCGCCGCCGAAATTGACTATGCTGGACTACCTTCTCCGGAAAG
The DNA here is from genome assembly GCF_004209755.1 of Pseudoduganella lutea. Classification (NCBI taxonomy): domain Bacteria; kingdom Pseudomonadati; phylum Pseudomonadota; class Betaproteobacteria; order Burkholderiales; family Oxalobacteraceae; genus Pseudoduganella; species Pseudoduganella lutea. Next base: position 1,167,767 of record NZ_CP035913.1, read on the forward strand.
GACCAGCATGGATGCCTTCCTCGCTTTCCTGTCGCAAGGCCTGCTCGACTGGAGCACCATCGCGATCGTTGCCTGGACGCTGGCGCTGACGCATGTCACGATCGCCGCCGTCACCATCTACCTGCACCGCTGCCAGGCGCACCGCGCGTTGACGCTGCACCCGGTGGCCAGCCATGTCTTCCGCTTCTGGCTGTGGCTTACCACCGGCATGGTCACGCGCGAATGGGTGGCCGTGCACCGCAAGCACCATGCGCGATGCGAGCTCGACGGTGACCCGCACAGCCCGGCCGTGTTCGGCATCCGCCGCGTGCTGACGCAAGGCGCCGAACTGTATCGCACCGAAGCCGCGAACCCCGTCACGGTGGTGCAGTATGGTGCCGGCACGCCCGATGACTGGGTCGAGCGGCATGTGTATTCCCGCTTTGTCTGGCAAGGCGTCGGCCTGTTGCTCGTGATCGAGGTGGCACTGTTCGGCGTCGTCGGCCTGACCGTGTGGGCCGTGCAGATGCTGTGGATTCCCGTGACCGCGGCCGGCATCGTCAACGGCCTGGGGCACTGGTGCGGCTACCGCAGCTATGACGGCCCCCATGCCGCCACCAATATCGTGCCGATCGGCCTGCTGATCGGGGGCGAGGAACTGCACAACAACCACCACACCTATCCCACGTCGGCGCGGCTGTCGTCGCGCTGGTTCGAGTTCGACGTCGGCTGGCTGTACATCCGGCTGCTGCAGGCCTGCGGGCTCGCCCGCGTGACGCGCGTGGCGCCGCGCCCCCGGCGCATGCCCGCCAAGCCGGTGGCCGACCTGCGCACGCTGCACGCCATCATCGATAACCGGCATGAAGTGATGGCCCGCTATGCGCGCATGCTGCGCCGGGCGTTCCGGCAGGATGCACGGCAACCGCACGAGGTGGTATTCGACAAGCGCTTCATGGCCCAGGTGTACCGGCTGTTGAAACGCGATCCGGGGCTCGTCACGGGCGAACAGGCCGCTTCGCTGGCGTTGTTCCTCCACCATCGGGGCGCCTTGCTGACAATGCAGCAACTGCGCGCCGAGCTGGCCGAATTGTGGCAGCGCCAGCACGCGGCACCGGAAGAGCTGCTGGCCCATCTGCGGCAGTGGTGCGAACAGGCCGAACGTTCGGGCATCGGCATGCTGGGCGAGTTCGCGGCACGCCTGCGCAGCTACGCCTGAGCGGCGGGCCACCAGACCTTCCGGCACGGCCGGGCCGCCGGTTACAATCGGCGGTCCGCCCTCCTCCCGCCACCGATGCCGCACACCCTCGCCGCCCCCTGTTCCGCCGAACTCCTGATCAAGAAAAGCCGCTTCATCGCCTGCGTGCAACCGATGACCGACCGTACCGCCGCACAGGCGGTCGTGGCGCGCCTGAAGGCCGAGCACCCCGGCGCCGCACACGTGTGCTGGGCCCTGCTGGCCGGCGGCCAGTCGGCCGCCGTCGACGATGGCGAACCCAGCGGCACAGCCGGCCGACCGATGCTCGACGTGCTGCGCCACCAGGACCTGGAAGGCGTGCTGGCCACCGTGGTGCGCTATTTTGGCGGCGTCAAGCTCGGTGCGGGGGGCCTCGTGCGGGCCTATACCGATGGCGTCGCCCAGGCATTGCTGAAGGCCGAGCGCATCGCCATTGTCAAGTCGCGCGAGCTGCGCTGCTCGGTGCCTTATGCACTGGAGGGCTTGTTGCGGCGCGAGCTCGATGCCGCGGGGGCCAGCCTGCTGGAGGCAGCGCATGGCGATGACGTGGCCTTTCACTTCAGCCTGCCGGAAGACGCGGCGGAAGCGCTCGTTACCCGCCTGAACGAAGCGGGCAATGGCCGGGTGCTGTGGGTGAAAGACCCGCGTCAGGAGTAAAGGGTCGGGAGTAAAGTCTCAGGCCGCCGCCGCGCGGGCGCGGCCGCTGCCGATCCACGTGGCGCGGTGCCACAGCGTTTCCAGCGGCCCCTGCTTGTGGCGCCGCAGCCACCAGGCCGAGAACAGGCCCTGCAGCACGGCGAGCACCACACCGATCAGCAGGCACACGGTGGCGCCGGTATAGGCATACAGGCCGAACCCGAAGTGGTAGTACAGGGCGGTGCCGACCACGGACTGCGCCACGTAGCTGGTCAGGCTCATCCGGCCGAGCGGCGCAAACGCACGCAGTGCCCGGACCAGCGTGCCGCGCTGGTACAGCAGCGCGAACGCGGCGACGATCACGCCCATCAGCGCGAAATTCGACCAGGACTTGACGATCACCAGCAGCGGCCGGCGCAGCGCGCCGCCGGACACCGCGGCATCGAGGCCCAGCGTGGTTGCATACAGCGCCGCGAAGCACACGATGGCCACCACCAGCATGCGGCGCCAGAAGGCGCGGTTCGCGTCGGACAGGGCAAACACGCCGGCGCGCCCAGCCAGCATGCCGAGCATGAACAGCGCCGGAATCTGGAAGAAGCGGCCGTTTTCCCAGCTCCACAGTACCGCGGCGGCCTTGCCGGTCGTGATGTTGCCGAGGTAAGTCTGCAACAGCGTTCCGCCCGTCATGTATTCCTTGGCACGGCCGAAGTATGCCCAGGATGCCGGATCCGCCAGCCTGGCGTCCGGCTGCGGCAGCGCCTGCAGCACGGCGACCCAGAGCCAGGGCTGCAACAGCAGCAGCGCCGCGATGGCCAGCACCGCCCGGCTGCCGAGCCGCGCCACCGGCAGCAGCGTGAACGACATCACGGCGTAGAACGACAGGATGTCGCCCTGGTAGAACAGCGAATTCACCATGCCGAAGCCCAGCAGCAGCACCATGCGCCATGCGAACCGTGGGCGGAAATCCTCGCCCACGGCGGCCCGGCGCGCAAACTGCAGGTGGAACGTTACGCCGAACAGCAGCGCGAAGATCAGGTAGGACTTGCCGCCGAACAGGAAGAACATCGTGTCCCAGATGCCCTTGTCCAGCGCCACCAGCCAGTCCGGCTGGCCGGCCGGCAGGTGGTACAGGTCGAAATGCTCGAGGTTATGCAGCAGCATGATCGACACGATGGCGAAGCCGCGCAGGGCATCGACGAGATCCAGGCGGGGGAAGTGGGCGGCATCGCGAACCTGTGGAAATAGCGGTGCCGCCGATTGTGGATGAAAACGTTGCCAATTACCAGCGCACGACACTCATCCACATGCGCATTTCAGCGCACGTGACAGGCCGATGTGCCATAAAAGGCTTTGGAAACCGGCGCCTGCACCGGTGCCGGGTGGCGCGACGCGGTGGATTACCGCCGCCGGTGGTGGCGCCGGCGCGACGACGTGTTCTGGTCCTGCAGCATCGTATCGACCCGCTCGGATGCTGCACGCGACAGTTCCAGCGCCAGCTCGATGTCCGGGAAATAGTCGGGCAGGCGGTAGCCCAGCCACGCATACGCGGAATACAGGCGGCAAGTGTCTTCCACTTCCTGCAGGGTCATGTGATACAGCTGGTGGTCGTCCGGCTGCAGCCGCGTGATGCGCTTTTTCGACAGCGCCACGCACCAGTGCTCCCACGCGCGCTGCAAGGCCAGCACCTTGGTCGAAACCGGCACCAGCGACAGCGCGAACTTGTCGGCGACCGACAGGGGCAGCGTGTCGAGCCACTGGGCCCGCTCCATCTGGTCCTCGGTGATGCGCGGGTAGAAGAAGCCGTCCGGCACGTCGATGTTGTGGATGAAGCGCTTGAGCAGCTTGGCCAGCGACGTTTCCTGCGTCACGGCCGCAATGCGGTGCAGGTGCTCCAGCGTGGGGGCCACGGCAAAGCCGCTCGTGTTCAGCGGCACCGGTTTTTCCTTCAGCAGCGAGCGCATCACCTCGTGGCTGTCGGCGTCGTAGCCGGCTACCAGGCCTTCCTCATGGATGCCGTAGCGCCCTGCCCGGCCGGCGATCTGGCGTGCCAGCGGCGCGGGGATTTCCTCTTCCTCGTAACCGTTGAACTTGACGGTGGACGTCATCACGATGCGCTGGATCGGCATGTTCAGGCCCATGGCGATCGCATCGGTGCCGACGACGATGTCGGCCTCGCCGTCACGGAAGCGCTGCGCCTGCGCCCGGCGCACCTCGGGCGACAGGTTGCCGTACACGGTGGCCACCGAATGGCCCATCTCGGCGACCATGTCGCGCCACATCAGCACGTCGCGCCGCGAGAACGCGATCAGCGCATCGCCCGGCCGCAGGTTCTTTACCTTGCGCACCGGGCCGTCTTCCATCGACAGCGGCCCCTTACGCTTCATCACGTGCACTTCGATCGGGCATTCGAGCCGTTCGGCCAGCGCTTCCACGGCGCGGCGCGCTTCCGGCGCCCCCACCAGGTACACGGTGCCGGCCGGCGCGCCGCACACGGCCGCTGTCCAGGCGGCACCGCGGTCGCGGTCGGCCAGCATCTGGATCTCGTCGATGACGGCCACGTCGACCGGCGTGCGGGTATCGAGCATCTCGACCGTGCTGGCGACATGGGTGGCATCTTCCGCGATCCGGCGTTCCTCGCCGGTCACGAGGCTGACGGCCAGCGGCTTGCCGTGCCGCGACACTTCCAGCAGGCGCTCGTAGTTTTCCAGCGCCAGCAGGCGCAACGGCGCGAGATAGACGCCGCTGGCGGCCTTGGCCAGCGCTTCCATCGCCTTGTGGGTCTTGCCCGAATTGGTGGGGCCCAGCAGCGCGATGAATTTGCGGGGCAGGCGCCGCGCCACGTCGAACGAGGCGGGATATTCGGCCAGGTTGATGCTCTGGCGGGTGCGCTCGGCATGCTGTTCCTCGCGCTGCCGCTCCGCGGCATGGCCCAGCCGCTGGCGGATGCGGTCGAACACGACCGACGCCGGTTCCGACGTCTGCACGTCGGCCAGTGAATGCAGGAAGTCCATCGGCGCCAGACCGAATTCCTCGCACTCGGCGCCCAGCTCGCGCACGAACGCGACCGTGCTGTCATGCAGTTCGCGCAGCGCGCGGTCGGTGGAGCGCTCGCGCACCAGCGCGGCGCGCGCCTCGGCATCGAGCTTGCGCCACTTCGATGGCTTGGCCAGCACACCCTGTGCCGGCACGAGGGCGTAGGGCACGCGCAGGCCGCCGGCGTCAGCCGTGCCATCGAAGCGCAGGAAGACCCTGCCCTCCAGTTTCAACAGCGCGATGCCGCGCTCCGCCAGGCCGAGCTCGATGCTCAACCGTTCGTCATCGTATTCTTCCGTCATTGCCGCGGTGGTGGTCGATCGGGCCACGAGTATAGCTCGCGGTCCGGGCGGCCGTTGCACTCATGGATCAGGCGGCGGGCACGGCGGCGCGCGTGCCGCTGTTGCGCTCGACCGCCAGCGCGATCGCCAGCACGGCGATGCCGCCCAGCGGCAGGATGGCGCCGACCAGCGCGGTCGACTGCAGGCCGTAACCGGCCGCGATCGTCATGCCGCCGGCCCAGGCACCCAGCGCATTGGCGATATTGAACGCGGAATGGTTCAGCGCGGCGGCCACCGTCTGCGCATCGCCGGCCACGTCCATCAGCCGCGTCTGCACGGCCGGTACCACGGCAATGCCGGTACCGATCAGGAACAGGTTCAGGCCCGTCAGCCACAGGTTCGCGCTCGTGTACGCAAACGCGGCCAGCACGAGCGCTTCCCAGACCAGCACGCCGAAGATGGCGGCTGTCTGGTTACGGTCGGCCAGCCAGCCGCCGACCAGGCTGCCCACCGTCATGCCCACCCCGATCAGGCCCAGCAGCACGGAAATTTCCAGTGGCGACGCATGCGTAATCTGCTGCAGCGTCGGCGTCACGTAGGTATACATCGCGAACATGCCGCCAAAGCCGATCGCCACCATCAGCAGCGTCAGCCACACCTGCAGCCGGCGGAACACGCCGAGCTCGCCACGGATACTGGCGTTGCCGGCGGCAATGAACGGCAGGAACACGAACACCATCGCCACGGTCAGGAATGCCAGGCCGCCGACGATCGCGAATGCCGACCGCCAGCCCATCACCTGCCCCAGCCACGTGGCCAGCGGCACGCCGACAATATTGGCCACCGTCAGGCCCAGCATCACCCGGCCCACGGCCTGGGCACGCTTGTCGGGCGTGACGAGTGCCGCGGCCACGAGGGCTGCCACGCCGAAATAGGCGCCGTGCGGAATGCCGGCCACGAAGCGGGCCACGATCAGCAAGCCCGGCGTGGGTGCCAGCGCGCCCAGGATATTGCCGACGGCATACATCAGCATCAGGCACATCAGCATCATGCGACGCGGCATGCGCGCCATGAAGATCGTGATCAGCGGCGCGCCCACGACGACGCCCAGCGCGTAGGCGCTGATCATGTGCCCCATGTCGGGCAGCGTGGTGCCGAGGTCCTGCGCCACGAGCGGCAGGATGCTCATCGACGCGAATTCGCCGGTACCGATGGCCAGGCCGCCGATGGCCAGCGCCAGCTCGGCCATGCCGGCGCCCCGCGGCGCGATGATGGTGGGACTGTTATCGGAAAGTGTTACTTGTTGCATGCGTTAGTTCGACGAAAAAACCAAAGCCGGGCAGGATAGCACGGACCGTATTACTTTGCTTGCGCCGGCTCGGTGACGGAAATACTGATGAGAGAGAAATCCAGGCCACGAGCGTCAACCCGAGCATGCCGGCAGCACCGCGATTTCCCTGCTCGTGGCTGCTCGACATGCGGCGTTGGCGGCGCTACCATTTCCTGAATGAAATGACCGGAGTCGCCGTGGGGCCTATCGCCTACTCGCTGTGTGCCAAGCCCGTGATCGGGCCACTGATGTTCATTACCGCGCAGTGCGCCTTTCCACCGCTGTTCCAGGGCGTTCCGCTGCGGCTGGACCAGGCCGGCGCAGTGGCCAGTGCCAGCTTCGCCGCGCCGGTGGATACGACATACCGATTGCTGATCCGGTTCACGTTCCCCAACCGGCAATCGATGAACGGGGACCGTATCGTCGGCAGCCGTCACGACAGGTACTGCGACGGGCGCCCTTATGGGCAGGTGCCGGCGTTCGCACGCGATGGGCTCGGGCAGCCGATTCCGCTACACATCGTCATCCGGCGTGCCAGCGATGCCGCCACCGTGATCGAGCGCACCGTCGAGTCGCTGTGCATCAACGCCCACGGTGCCGACCTGACCAAGACCCGCGGCATCGCCAGCGTGACACTGCCGCGCGGCAAATACAGTGCCAGCATCACGAACGTGACGCAACAGCCTGGCCTGGCTGGCGTACATGCAGAAGTCATGCTTGCCGGGCCCCGGATGAAGTAGGCATTTCCTGAAATGCGCGCCTTGGGGCGAACATGCCGGCCTTGCGTTATCGAATCAACAATGCGAGGATTGTGCAGCACACAATAAGTTGCACGATAAGTCCTGCGTGCCCTGTCTCTCTCAGAGGCGCAGCTATAATGGCGGCCACCGGCGACGAGGCAAGCGCCTCGATCGCCCAGCACACCTATACTGATCAGCATGCATGGATAACAAAGACGAGAAGCGCCGGCAACTGATTCGCGCGATGCTGGCCCAGGCCGGTGGCGCGGACGCCGCGGAGCGGCACCTGCTGCCATGGCGCTCGCTGGCAGTGCACCTGAGCCCCCTGATCGGCGAGATCGGATTCGGGGCACTGTACGGGCGAACGGGGCGGCTGCTGGCACAGCAGCATGCGTGCCTGACCATTGTCCCGTCATCGCAGCCGCTGGACGCATTGTTCCAGACACTGAATGATGACCTTGCCAGGGTGGAGCCGGCGCAATCGGCGCTGGCGAACGAAGCCCTGTTGACCACGTTCACCCGCCTGCTTTCCGAACTGATCGGCGAAGCATTGACGACACAATTGATCGATACGGCGTGGAACGGCGCACAGGCACCAAACAATGCAGGGGAGCAGAAGTAAATGACCGACAAAGTGAGCTTGGGAATGCTGGAGACCGGTGTGCCGGGGTTGGATACCCTGCTGGGGGGCGGACTGGGCGAGTATTCCTTCAACCTGATCGCCGGCGCTCCCGGCAGCGGCAAAACTACGCTGGCGCACCAGATGATGTTCGCGCTGGCCACGCCCGACCGGCGCGCGCTGTTCTTCACCGTGCTCGGCGAGCCGCCGCTGAAGATGTTGCGCTACCAGCAGCAGTTCAGCTTCTTCCAGCTCGACAAGGTCGGCAGCGCGATCCGCTACGTCAACCTGGCCGACGACCTGCGCAGTGGCGATTTTTCCGGCGTGCTGGACCGCATCATGCGCGAAGTCGAGGATTTTTCACCCAGCCTCGTGTTCGTCGATTCGTTCCGCTCCGTCGCGCAGACAGCGAAGAGCGGCAGTGAAGGCATCGCCGACCTGCAGCATTTCATCCAGGAACTGGGCACGCGGATGACCAGCTGGCAAGCCACCACGTTCCTGATCGGCGAATACGTGCACGTGGAAGCGGAAGCGAATCCGATCATGACGGTGGCCGATGGCGTTCTGGCGCTGTCACAGTCCCAGCAGGACAACTCGATCGTGCGCAAGATCCGTATTGTCAAGATGCGCGGGCAGGCGCACATGAGCGGCATGCACACGTTCCGCATCGGCGACGATGGCGTGCGCGTCTTCCCGCGTGTGCTGCCACAGCTGGCGGCGGACCGGCTGCCGGGTGTTCCGGTGGACCGGGAGCCGCGCCGCATCTCGATCGGCATCCCATCGCTCGACCTGCTGCTGCACGGCGGCATTCCGCAGGGCCACTCGATCCTCGTCAGCGGCCCATCGGGTTCGGGCAAGACCATCCTGGGAACACAGTTCCTCGCCGAAGGCGTCAGCCAGGGCGAGAAAGGCGTGGCCTGCTACTTTGAAAAAGGCACCGCGCGCTTGCGCAACGCCGCGCTGGCCGCCATGGTGCAGGCCGGCCATGTGCGCATCGTCGAAAGCCGTGCGCTCGACCTGACCGCCGACGAACTGCTGCAGGAGCTGCTGACAGCGATCGACGAAACCGGCGCGACGCGGGTGGTCATCGATTCGCTCTCCGAGTTCCTGCTGTACCTCGCGCCGGAATTCCGCCGCGAGTTCCGCCTCACGGTGTTCCGCATCCTGTCCAGCCTCGCGAAAATGGGGGTGACCGTGATCGTCACGATGGGCACCGAGGACCGCTTTACCGAGCTGCGCTTCTCGGATGACGAAATCGCCTTCCTGACCGACGGCATCATCGCCACCCGCTATGTCGAGATGGAAGGCGAGCTGACGAAGGTCATTTCCGTCGTCAAGCTGCGCGGCTGCTCGCACAGCACCGCGCTGCGCGCGTTCCGTATTACCGACGCGGGCATCGAGGTCGACGATACCAGGGTACGCTTCGCGGGGATGCTGTCCGGCCGCCCGTCGGCGCAGCAAGACGGCGGCTAGCGCAATGGCGGACATGGACCAGCCCCGGCACGACGATCCGCAGCACGTGGCGGAACTGCGCCTGGCGCTGCGCCAGGCGCGCTTCGAGAACAGCCTGCTGCGCGAAGCCAATTCCCACCTGGTGCAGGCCACCGTCACCGCGCAGACGCTGCAGGACGAGGCGGAGGCGGCGAACCGGCGCCAGAACGAATTCCTGGCGATGCTGGCCCATGAACTGCGCAATCCCCTTGCGCCGATCAGCATGGCTGCCGCGATGCTCGAGCGCATGCCCGACATGACGCCCGAGCTGTCCGCGCTGCGCAGCGTGATCAGCCGCCAGACGGGGCACATGGCGCGCCTGCTCGACGACCTGCTCGATGCCGCCCGCATCAGCAGCGGCCGCATCACGCTGGACGTGGCCCCGGTCACGCTGGCCGACGTGATCGAGCGCGCCGTCGAGACCGTGCAGCCGCGCATCGCCGACAGTGGCCAGCGGCTCGACGTGCGGGTGACGGCCCCGCAACTGACGCTCAATGGCGACCGCGTCCGCCTGATGCAGGTGTTCTCGAACCTGCTGGCCAACGCATCGAAGTACACGCAGGACGGCGGGCGCATCGTGCTGGAAGCCGGTGCCGGCCCGGCCGGCGTGCAGGTGACGGTCAGCGACAACGGCACCGGCATCGCCGCCGACGTGCTCCCCCATATTTTCGACCTGTTCACCCAGGGGCCGCGCTCGCTGGCGCGTTCCGAAGGCGGCCTGGGCGTGGGCCTGAACGTGGTGCGCAACCTGGTCACCATGCATGGCGGCACCGTGCACGCCCAGAGCGGCGGCCCGGGTCACGGCAGCCGGTTCACCGTCGAGCTGCCGGCGGGCGACCCGATGCCGGCGGCGCCCGAGCAGGATGCGGCCATGGCGCCCCACGCCTCATGCCGCGTGCTGCTGATCGAGGATAACGTCGACGTGTGCGACACGCTGAAGGGCTTCCTGATGCTCGACGCGCACGACGTCATCGCCGCCTACGATGGCAACGCCGGCCTGGCGCTGGCGCAGGAAGGCGGATTCGACGTGCTGATCTGCGACATCGGCCTGCCGGGCATCGACGGCCTGCAAGTGATCCGCCGCCTGCGCGCCGGCGGCGACCGGGTCTTCGCGGTGGCGCTGTCCGGCTACAGCCAGCCGCAGGACCGCGCCAAGGCGCTGGCCGCCGGTTTCGACGAATACCTGGTCAAGCCGGTGCGGCCCGACAGCTTGCTGGAACTCATCGATTCGGAACCGTGCCGGTCGCGGCGCAGCCCCCGCGCCTGACTTTCTGTAGCAAAAAAGACACGAAAATCACCACCATGTCCGGGCATTATTTGATAACGCTATCAACGATAGCTTCCTGGACCTGCTTTCGTTTTACCATGAGCTCATGCGTCGGGTGAAGCAACTATCCGCACCGGCGCAGGGCTCGCGGCCCTCGCAAGATACCTGCTGCAGGATCGCATCGCTTCGGTCGATGCATTCGCTGCAGGCATCCCGATGGTGACCGCGATCCGAATTGGTAGCGCTATCTAAATCAGTTTTACCTCCCCGGCGCGCTCGCCGTTGGCGGGTGGGCCACAAGCCCGCCTGTCGACGGCGGTGCCGCGACCGGATCGAACGTTACGATAGGAGCACTTCTTCGATGCAGAAAACCTTCCTGCGCCGCGCCCTGCTCGGCGCCGCATTGCTGGCCGGCCTTGCGCAACAGGCCGGCGCCACCATTACCACCGTCACCGGCGACACGACCGGCGGGCCGACCTGGGACCGGATCGACGAGAACCCCGGCAACTGGCCCTTCAACCCGACGTATCCTGGTACGACGTACCGCGCATTCGACGTCAATGTCCTCGAGTATGTGGACAACATCAATTTCGCCACGACGTGTACCTTCGACTGCTCGATGTATATCTATACCGGCACCTTCGACGCGGCGGCGCCCACCGACAATTTCTTCTTCGCCAACGGTTATGGGGCAACCGATAACGCGGTCTATTTCTACGGGCCGCTGGAAATCGGCCACTACACGATCCTCGTGACGGGTCAGGATGCCACGTATTACGGCGCCTTCAGCACCACCGTTTCCACCGTCGGCATCGGCACGTTCGAGATCAGCCCGATCAATCCCGTGCCGGAACCCTCTACCTGGCTGATGCTCGGCGCCGGCCTGGCCAGCCTCGGCGTCGCTGCGCGGCGCCGCGCCGCCGCCTCCCTCAATACCGCAGACTGACCAGGAGACCCCATGAACAACATGCTCCGCAATACGATCGCCGCCGCGCTGCTGCTGGCAGGCTTCCTCCAGCATGCGGCCGCCGAGATCGTGACGGTGACCGGCGACACCATCGGTGGCCCCACGTTCATCCCGCCGGGCAGTCACGGCGAAGAACCGTCTCCATCGATCACCGCCGTGGCCTATCGGGCCTTCGATGTCGTGACCACCGTCGGCCCGAGCCCGTTCAACTGGGAGAACTCGTTCCTGACGAGCTGCGAATTCAGCTGCGCCACCTTCCTCTACAGCGGTCCGTTCGACCCGGCCGATTCGCGCACGAACCTGATGACGACCGCGGACAATGCCACCAATTTCTCCTCGATGCAGACGTTCCTGGAGCCAGGCAAGCACTATACCTTTGTCGTCACCGGCTACGTCGACGGCGATGCCGGGGCGTTCAGCATCACGGCCGGCGGCCCGGGTGGCATCAGCATCACGGCCGGCGGCCCGGGGAGCATCAGCCCCGTGCCGGAACCTTCGGCCGGGCTGATGCTGCTGGGCGGGCTGGCGGGCATCGGCGCGCTGGCACGGCGCCGCGCCCGGCGGGATCAAACGGTCACGGCCTGACGGACGTGGTTTGATTCGGCATGGCCCGAGCGACCCGGGCCATGCGTCGATCAGGCCTTCTTGAGCGAGGCCGCGACGGGCAGCTTGCGAATACGCTGCCCGGTTGCCGCGAAGATCGCGTTGCACAGCGCGGGGGCGATGCCCGAAGTACCCGGCTCGCCGATGCCGCCCGGCTCGTCGCGGCTGGCCACGATGTGCACCTCGACCTTCGGCGCCTCGTTCATCCGCATCATCCGGTAGTCGCCGAAATTGGTCTGCACCACCTTGCCCCCTTCCAGCGTGATCTCGCCCCACAGCGCCGCCGTCAGGCCGAACACGATGCCGCCTTCCATCTGCGCCACGATGCCGTCCGGATTGACCGGCTGGCCGCAATCGAGCGCGCACACGACGCGGTGCACGATCACGTCGCCTTCCGGCCCCACCGACACTTCGGCGATCTGCGCCATGTAGCTGCCGAACGCGAACTGGGCGGAGATGCCGCGGCCCACCTTGCGGCCCGCCACCGCCTTCATCGGCTTGCCCCAGCCCGCCTTCAGCGCGGCCAGGTTCACCACGCCCAGCAGCCGTGGCGACTTGTCGAGCAGCGCGCGGCGGTAGGCCACCGGATCCTGCTTCGCCGCATGTGCCAGTTCGTCGATGAAGCTTTCCACGACGAACACATTGTGCGTTGGCCCCACGCCGCGCCAGAACGCGGTCGGGATCGGCGGCTCGTGGCGCAGGTATTCCACGCGCAGGGCCGGGATCTCGTACTGCAGGTCGGCGGCACCCTCGACGGCGTCCGGGTCGACGCCGTTCTTCACGGCCGGCGGCGCGAAGCGCGCCATGATCGACGAGCCCGTCACACGGTGGAACCAGGCCTGCGGCCTGCCCTTGTCGTCCAGCCTGGCGGCGATGCGGTCCACGTAGTAGGGGCGGTACATATCGTGCTGGATGTCTTCCTCGCGGGTCCACACGAATTTCACGGGGCCGGGCTTGGCCTGCGCCTTGGCAAAGGCCACGGCCTGCGTCACGTAGTCGACTTCCAGCCGGCGGCCGAAGCCGCCGCCCAGGTAGAAGTTATGCACCTTCACCTTCTCGAGCGGCAAGCCGGTCAGCTTGGCGGCGGCGCCCTGCGCCAGCGTGGGCACCTGCGTGCCGCAGTACAGGTCGCAGCCATCGGCGCGCAGGTCCACGGCGCAGTTCATCGGCTCCATCGTCGCATGCGCGAGGAATGGCGCTTCGTAGACGGCCTCGATCTTGCGGCCATCCTTGGCGTCGCCTTCGAGCGCCTTCAGCGCGTTGCCCTCGTCGGTGGCCACGGCCCCCGCGGCCTTGGATTTTTCCATCATGTCGGCCACGATCGAGGCCGTGGTCACGCCGGCGTTGGCGCCGAAATCCCATTGCGGCGCCAGCGCGGCCAGGCCCTGCTTCGCGGCCCACATATTGGTCGCCACGACCGCCACCGCGCTGCCGATCTTGAGCACCTCGCGCACGCCCGGCACGGCCAGCGCCTTCGGGTCGTTCGATGCAATCAGCTTGCCGCCGACCACGGGGCATGCGGCCACGGCGGCGATGCCCATGTCCGGCAGCTTCACGTCGATGCCGAACTGCGCGCTGCCATCGACCTTCGGCGGCGAATCGAGGCGGGCATGCCTCTTGCCGATCAGCGTGTAGGCATCCGGATCCTTCAGTGTCACCGTCTTCGGCGCCTCCAGCTTGGCCGCCGCGTCGACCAGCTCGCCGTAATGCAGCGTCTTGCCCGCCCCGTTCGTGACGGTACCGTTCGCCACGCGCAGCGTATCGGGCGCCACGTTCCACGTTTGCGCGGCGGCCTGCACCAGCACGGCGCGGGCGGCGGCGCCCGCTTCGCGCAGCGGCTTCCAGGCACCGCGGATCGATGTCGAACCACCCGTCACCTGGCCACCCAGCAGCGGGTCGCTGTACAGGTTGTTGTCGGCCGGCGCGTGTTCGAGTTTCACCTTGGCCAGGTCCACGCCCAGTTCCTCGGCGATCAGCATGGGGATCGACGTGTACGTCCCCTGCCCCATTTCCACCTTGTGCATGATCAGCGTGACCAGGCCCTCGCGGTCGATGCGGATGAAGGCGTTCGGCGCCAGGTTCGGCGCCACTTCCGAAACCGCCGTGGCGGCATGGCCCACGGCTTTTTCCGGCGGTGCCTCCTGGCGGTCGTTTTCCTTGCGGTTGCAGCCAGGCAGCACGAAAGCCACCAGCAGCCCGCCCCCGGCGGCGGCGCCCACGCGCAGGAAGCGGCGACGGCCCAGCGCTCGCTGGTCCAGTTGTTCGTTCAATGTTTCATCCATGTTTCCCATTGCGCGCCCCTTCATTTGGCCACTGCCTTGACGGATACAGTGCCTGCCGCGATCTTGATCGCGGTGCGGATCCGGCCATAGGTGCCGCAGCGGCAGATATTGCCGGACATGGCGTTGTCGATGTCGGCATCGCTCGGCTTCGGCGTGGCCGCCAGCAGGGCAGTCGCGGCCATCACCTGGCCGGACTGGCAGTAGCCGCATTGCACCACGTCGATCTGGCGCCACGCATCCTGCACCTTCGCGCCGACCGGGTCGTTGCCGATCGCTTCGATCGTGACGATCTTCTTGCCGGCGGCGGCCGAGACCGGCGTGACGCACGAGCGGATCGCCTGCCCGTCCAGGTGCACGGTGCAGGCGCCGCACAGCGCGACGCCGCAACCGAACTTCGTGCCGGTCAGGCCGGCCACGTCGCGCAGGGCCCACAGGATGGGCATATCGTCCGGCACATCGAGCGCTGTGTCGGTGCCGTTGATGTTGAGGGTGGGCATGCGGGCTCCTTCTTGATGTTGATGGTACAAACGTGGAACTATAGGGCAATGGACGCCGCCTTGTCGCCCCGATGATAGACTTTGCCATGCATTCCGCTTTTTCCGCCGCCAATCAAACTCCCGTATGAGATGACCGACCGCCGCCGCTTCCTCGTCAATGCCCCGCTCGGCCTGCTGGCCGCCGCCAGTGCCACCACCACCATCGCCGTTGCCGCCGAACCGCCGGCAACGGCAGGTGCACCGCCCACCTTCGGCGCGCTGCCGCCCGCCGGACCGCAGGTCACGCCGGCCACGTTCGCGGAAGCGGAAAAACTGGTGCAGGTCGCGCTCACGCCGGCCCAGCGCCAGATGGCCGCACAGGCCTGGCCGACGACCCTGGCCGGCCTGACGGCACGCCGCACCGGCCCGAAGAAGGTTGCCATCGATGACAGCGTGGCACCGATGTCGCGCTTCGATCCGGTTTTGCCGGGCACGAAAGCCGGCCCGGCGCGGGCCCGCTTCGTGCGCAGCTTTGCCGATCCCGGCCCGCTGCCGGCCAGCGATGCCGACATCGCCTACGCCAGCGTGGCGCGGCTGTCGCGCTGGATCGAAGCAGGCAAGCTGACGTCCGAACGGCTCACGCAGATCTACATTGCACGCTGCCGCCAGTTCGATCCGCGCCTGCGCGCCATCATCACGCTGCTGCCCGAGGCGGCGCTGGAACAGGCGCGCGCGGCCGACCGCGAAATCGCCGCGGGCCGCTACCGCGGGCCGCTGCACGGCATTCCCTTTGGCCTGAAGGACTTGCTCGATACGGCCGGCATCGCCACCACGTGGGGCGCCGAACCGCTGAAGGAGCGCACGCCCGTCACGGATGCGACCGTCGTCACGCGCCTGCGTGAAGCCGGCGCCATCCTGCTGGCCAAGCTGTCGCTGGGTGCGCTGGCCATGAACGACATCTGGTTCGGCGGCCAGACGATGAACCCGTGGCTGCCCGAGGAAGGCGCGTCCGGCTCCAGTGCCGGCCCCGGCGCGGCGATGGCGGCGGCGATGGTGGCGTTCACGATCGGCAGCGAAACGGGCGGCTCGATCGTCAGCCCCAGCACGCGCTGCGGCGTGACCGGCCTGCGTCCCACCTTCGGCCGCGTGCCGCGCACCGGCGCGATGACACTGTGCTGGTCGCTCGACAAGCTGGGGCCGATGACGCGCTCGGTGGAAGATGCGATGCTGGTGCTGCATGCGATCGACGGCCCGGATGGTGACGACGTGGCCAGCGTGCCGGCCCGGCTCGATTTCGATCCCGCCGTGCCGGTGCGCGGCCTGCGCGTGGGCTACCTGCCCGAATGGATGAAGGAAGGAACGGACATCGACCGTGCCGCGCTGGCCCTGGTGCAGAAGGCCGGCATGAAGCCCGTGCCGGTGGCGCTGCCGGACTGGCCGTACGGATCGCTGAACACGATCCTGTTCGCCGAAGCGGCCGCCGCGTTCGAGGAGTGGACGTTTTCCGGCAAGATGGAGATGCTGTCCGAACAGACGCCGGATGCGTGGCCGAACCTGCTGCGCGAGGCGCGCTTCCTGTCCGCCGTCGATTTCGTGCAGGCCGACCGCATGCGCCGCATGGTGGCGCAGCGCATGGCCGACATCTTCCGGCAGATCGACGTGCTGCTGGTGCCGTCGCTGCGCGACGAGATGCTGGTGATCTCGAACCATACCGGCCACCCGTCGCTGACGCTGCGCACCGGTTTCGTGAAAGTGGGCGAGGCGCGCAGCGACTGGGCGCCCCACCCCGCGCGCCCGCTGCCGAAGTTTTCTCCGCCGCGCCGCGTGCCGCATGGCGTCACGCTGATCGGCCGCCTGTTCGACGAAGGCACGCTGGCACGCGCCGGCATGGCCCTGGAACGGCTGGCCGGCGTGGCAAACGAGCGCCCGCCGGGGTTCTAGACACCGGCGAGCGCGGAACGGCTAGCCGCCGAAGCTGCCGAAGGCGAAGTCGCCCGCCTCGGTGGCCTTCACGCCGGTCAGCGTCGCCACCAGCGTCAGCTCGGTGGCCGATGCGATGCCGTCGGCATCAAGCGGCCGGTAGGCGAACACGGCGGACGCCTTGCCGTCATCCACCACGAACAGCGTCGCCGCGCCCGCGGCGGTAAGCGCCTTCGCGTTCGCCGTCACGATCACCAGCTCGCCATCATCGATCACGTTGTCGCCGTTGCCGATATTGCCGGCGGCCGCATCGATCACGATCCGGTCGATGCCGGTGGCGAAATCGGCGATCGTGTCGGCCTTGTCGAGATCCAGGTGGAACGTGTCCGCACCGGCACCGCCGGCCAGCGCATCGGCACCGCCGCCCCCTGCCAGTGTGTCGTTGCCGGCCCCGCCGGAGAGTTTGTCGTTGCCGGCCACGCCTTCCAGCCAGTCGTCGCCGGCGCCACCGTCGAGCGTGTCGTTACCGCCTTCGCCGAGCAGGGCGTTGGCGCGGGCATCACCGACCAGCCTGTCGTCGAAAGCCGATCCGAAGATGGTCTCGATGTTGCGCAGCGTATCCGTGCCCCGGTCGCCGTCGCTGGCCTTGCCGGTGGCGAGGCTGGCCGTCACGGCGCCGCCCGCATAACGGTAGTCCGCGATGTCGTTGCCGATGCCGCCGTCGAGGATGTCATTGCCGCCGCGCCCCGCGAGGATGTCGTCGGTCGCGCCGCCGGTGAGCGAGTCATTGAATGCGGTGCCGCGCGCGAACTCGATGCCAACCAGCGTGTCGGTGCCGCCAGCGCCATCCTGCGCGGTACCGGCGGCCAGGTCGACCACCACGCCGGTCGACGCATGGCCGGCATAGTCGACGGCGTCCCAGCCGAGACCACCGTCGATCGTGTCGTCGCCGGCTGCGCCGTAGAAGATTTCGATGTCGCGGCCACGGTTGTCCGATCCCGTCAGCACATCGTCGTACCGGGTGCCGACGATGCCTTCGATATTGCGCAGCGTGTCCGTATCGCCGTCCGCATCGGTGGCTGTTCCCGCGCCCAGGTCGACCGTCACGCCGGTCCGGCTCGTGTTGATGTATGTGACATAGTCGAAGGCGCCGGCACCGTCGAGCGTATCGCTGCCGGCATTGCCTTCGAGCCATTCGGGGCGCGGCCCATCCGATCCGGTGATGCTGTCGTCGTACCAGCTGCCCACCACTTGATTGATGTTCAGCAGCACATCCGTGCCGGTGGCAGTGACGCCCAGGCCCTGGCCGAGATCGACCGCGACCGCGGCCGACTCGGTGCCGTAGCCCGCCATGTTGTAGTCCCAGCCACGGATCGCGCCGCCATCGATCGTGTCGCTGCCGCCGCCGGCGTCGAAATATTCGGTGCCCGTGCCGGATGCGCCGGTCAGCACGTCGTCGAACGCGGAACCGAGCACGCCATGGATGTTGGTCAGCGTATCGGTCCCCCCTTCGTCATCGGCCGCCTTGCCGGTTGCCAGGCTGACCGTTACGGCACCGCGTGCCGACCGGTAATCGGCGTAGTCCAGGTAGCCGTCGTTCGCGCCGCCGTCGAAGAAGTCGTTGCCGGCACCGCCGATGAACTCGTCGTGCCCGGCCCCGCCCAGCAGCGTGTCGTTGCCGGCGCCGCCGGAAAGCGTGTCGCTGCCGCCATTCCCGCTCAGCTTGTCGTTACCGGTCAGGCCGCTCACCCGGTTGGCGCCGGCATTGCCGTTGCCCGTGAAGTTGCTGTCGCGCCCGGCGGTCAGGTTTTCGACATCCGCCCCCAGCGTGTAGGCGGCCAGCATCGAGATCACCTGGTCCGTGCCCGCATCGCCGGCCTTTTCGATGACGACGTCGCTCTTGTCGTCGACCACGTAGCGGTCGCTGCCGGCGCCGCCGGTCATGGTGTCCTTGCCCGCGCCGCCATCGAGGATGTTGGCCGCGGCATTGCCGGTCAACTTATTGTTCAACGCATTGCCATCGCCCCGCAGTGTGCCAGTGCCCAGCAGCACGAGGTTTTCGACGCCGTCGCCCAGCGTATAGTCGCGGTCGGCCTTCACGGTGTCGTTGCCGCCATTCGCGGCTTCCGTGATGATGGTGCCCGGGTGCCGCACCACGTAGGTATCGTTGCCCTGCCCTCCGGCCAGCGTGTCGCCGGTGCCGCCGCTATATAGCGTATCGCCCCACTGCGAGGGCAGGTCGGACGTCAGGTCGGCGAACGTGTGCCACGTGCTGTCAAACCAGAGGTGTTCCACGTCGAGCATGTCGATGACGGCACCGGTGACCTTGCTGGTCAGCCGCAGGCCCGTTTCGCCGGTGCGCTCGCGGCCGTAATTGCCCAGCGGCTCGACCAGCAGCAGCCGGTCTTCGCCGGCGCCACCCCGGACCGTGGCGCTGCCGCCGTTCGCCACGATGCGATCGTCACCGGCGCCGCCCAGCAGCAGGTCGTCGCCCTCGCCGCTCCATAACGAGTCGTTGCCGTTGCCGCCGTCGAGGCTGTCGTTGCCCACGTTGCCGACGAGGCCGTCGTTGCCTTCGCCGCCATGCAGCGTGTCGTTGCCCTCCTCGCCCCACATCGAATCGTCGCCGCCGCCACCGTCCTGGCGATCGTCGCCTTCATCGCCTTGCACCGTGTCGTTGCCGTTTCCGCCGTTCAGGCTGTCGTTGCCCACGTTGCCGACGAGGCCGTCGTTGCCTTCGCCGCCAAGCAGCGTGTCGTTGCCCTCCTCGCCCCAGAGCGAGTCGTCGTCGGCACCGCCGTCCAGGCGATCGTTGCCTTCATCGCCCTGCACCGAGTCGTCGCCATTTCCACCGTTCAGGCTGTCATTCCCTTCGCCGCCCTGCACGTAGTCGCGGCCGTCGCCGCCCAGCAGTGTGTCATTGCCACCGTACCCCCAGAGCGAGTCGTCGCCGACACCGCCGTCCAGACGGTCGTTCCCTTTGTGGCCAACGAGCTGGTTCGCCAGCGTGTTGCCCGTCAGCGTGCCAGCCTTCGCTCCGTTGTAAGACAGATTTTCGACGTTGTTCGGTAGCGTGTAGCGGTCCAGCGAAGTCGCCACGCCATCGGTCCCCTCGCCGGCCGCCTCGAGCACTTTCACGTTGGCGGCGTGCACGTGGTACCAGTCATTCCCCCGGCCGCCGACCAACACGGTCCCCGGCTTTTCGGCTCGCAGGCTGTTATCGCCGTCATGTCCCCAGATTGTTGCCATCGCTACCCTTTTGTTGATTTTTGAGAATGCTCAAATGGTAACAAAAGAATTAACAGTAAGCATCAAATAATGTCGCAACCAGCGTTTTACGGCGAGCCGGAATGGTTGGGAATCGCCGCGCAGCGCAAAAAAAAGCCGCCCGGCTTGCGCGGGGCGGCTTTTCGGAAGGGACAGGACGCTTATGCCATGAACAGGTCGAAGTCGACCAGCGACGCATCCTGCACGCCAGTCAGCGTGGCGATCTGCGTCAGTTCGTTGGATGCCACGACGGCATCGCTGCCGCCCGATACGAACTTGAACACTGCCGTCGATTGGCCGTCGTCGATCGCGAACAGGGCGATGTCGCCCTTGGCATAGGCCTGGGTCGCGCTGCCGATCGCCTCCGCGACGGCTTTCGTCGTCAGCGCGCCGGCGTCGTTGTCGAACACCACCATGCCGGCGTCGGCGGAAAAGCCGCCCGTCGATGCCCATTGCACGACGCCGTCACCGGCGAGCGTCACGCCTGTGACGTCGAACGATACAGTGTCGCTGCCGGCCGTGAAATCGACGACGGTGTCCAGCGAACCGAGATCCAGGCGGAACTCGTCGTTGCCGGCGCCGCCCGTCAGCGCATCCTTGCCCGCGCCACCCACCAGCGTGTCGCTGCCCGCGTCGCCGGAGAGACGGTCGTTGCCGCGGCCGCCGGTGATCAGGTTGTCTCCGCCATTGCCGGTACCGGTGAAGGCCGCGGTGCCGGTGAAGACCAGATTTTCGACATGGTCCGCCAGCTTCCAGGATGTCAACGACGTCCGCACGGTATCGCTGCCTTCGCCGGCCAGTTCGGTCACCTTGTCCGACTTGCTGTCGACGATATATTCGTCGTCGCCGGCACCGCCCGTCATCGCGTCGTTGCCGGCACCGCCGTTGAGCAGGTCGTTGCCGGTACCGCCATCGAGCTTGTCGTTGCCCGAGCCGCCCAGCAGGCTGTCATCGCCGTCCAGGCCGGACAGCGTGTTGGCTGCGGCATTGCCTGTCAGCGCATTGGCTTCGCCGTTGCCCGTCACGTTCAGCGCCGCCTTAGACGTCACGGTCGCGTTCTCGACGTTTTCCACGAGCACATAAGGCGTACCGGCCGTGGTGATCGCGATCTGCAGCGTGTCATTGCCGCCGTCGGCGGCTTCCATCACCACGTCGCCCGTGTTGTCGACGACATAGGTATCGTCGCCACCCAGGCCCGTCAGCGTGTCGGCGCCCGCCTTGCCATCGAGCTTGTCAACGCCGTTGGTACCGGTCAGTTCGTCGGCCCAGGAGCTTGCCTGCGTCGATACCGTCAACGCGTCGAACGCCACGGTGCTGTTGGCAAACGTGAAGTTTTCGATACTGCGCGCAATGACTTTCAGCTTGCCGCTGGTCAGCTCCAGGTCGGTGGCCGTCGTGCGCTTGATGGTCCAGTCCTCGCGGTTCCCCTCCAGTATCGCCATGTCGCTGCCCGCGCCGCCATCGAGCGTATCGGCGCCACCATTGGCACGGAGTACATCGTCGCCATCGCCACCGGCCAGGCTGTCGGCGCCGGTGCCGCCGGTCAGCGTGTCGTTGCCCGCCAGCCCGGTCAGCTTGCCGCCGCCATTGCCATTGGTGATCTCGTTGGCTTCGGCATTGCCGGTGAGCGCCGCCTTGGCCTTGCCCGTGTACAGCAGGTTTTCCACGTTTGCCGCCAGCGTCAGCGTACCGGTGGCGCTGGAGCTCACCGTGTCGCGGCCGTTGCCGGCCAGTTCGATGACCTTGTCGCCAACCACATCGACGATATAGGTGTCGTCGCCCGCACCACCGTCGAGCTTGTCCGACCCCTTGCCGCCGTCCAGCGTGTCGTTGCCGGTGCCGCTGGTGAGCGTGTCGGCCTTGGCCGTGCCGGTCAGGTGCTGGCCGACGGGCGCTGCGCTGACCGTCAATTCCGCCAGCGTGACGGGTGCACCGTCGGCAAAGACGAAGCGCTCGACATTGTTTGCCTGGATGACTGTGCCGTCCAGGCCGGTCAGCGTGAGTGCCGCACCCACGCTGACCGGGGTGTAGTTGCCGATCGCGCCAGCCAGGTACAGGGTATCGGTGCCCGTTCCGCCGTCCACGAACGCCGGGCCGGTGCCGACGTACAGCGCGTCATCGCCGGTGCCGCCAATCAGCGTGTCCTGGCCGCCATTGCCGCGCAGCGTATCGTTGCCGTCGCCGCCGTACAGCGCATCGTTGCCGCTGTCACCCGCGAGCGCATTGTTCAGCGCATTGCCGTGGCCCTGGCGACCGATGCCACCGGTGATCACCAGGTTTTCCACGTTGGCGGCCAGCGTCACGTCGACGCGGGCGATCACGGTATCGATGCCGCCATTGGATTCCTCGACGATCACGATCCCGTCGTTTGCCACGATATAGGTGTCGTGGCCCTGGCCACCGGCCAGCGTGTCATTGCCGCCGCCGCCGTCGATCGTGTCGTTACCGGCGCCGCCGCTGATCGCCTGGCTGGTTTCATCCGCGCCCAGGTCGGCGAAGTAGCCGGCGTTGTCGCTGCCCGCCGTGCCTTCGAGCGTGCCCAGCACGACCAGTGTGACGATCTTGCTGGCCGAGCTGACCTGGCCCAGCGCATCCGTCGCGATGGCGCTGAAACGGTGCTCGCCGGCCTTCAGGCCAGCCAGTTCCACGCTCCATTTGCCACCCGCGTCGATAGTGACCGCCGCCACCTCCTCGCCGGCGTCATACAGCGTGACCGAGGCGCCCGCGTCGCCGGTGCCGGTCACCAGCAGGTCGCCGGTACTGAACTTGCCTTCGTCGATCACGGGCGCATCGGCGTCAGCGGCTTCGCCGGCAGCGGAAAATGCCATCGTGGCAGCACTGGCCGCCTCGGTGGCGCTGCCGGCGGCCTGTACGGTGAATTGCGGGGCGGAGGGCGGCTGGCCGGTGCTGCTCGACGCAACGAACTCGGCGGCACCGTCGACATCGGTCATCTGTTGCCAGACCCGGCTGACGCCGTCCGCCGTGGTGGTCCAGCTGACGACCAGGCGGCCGTCGGCCGCTTCGGCCACGGTGGGCGCGGTCACCTTGCCGGTCACCGCGACCTGGTTGACCTGCCAGGCGGCGCTGAGGGCACTGCCCTTGGCGTCGTAGTGGCGGCCCATGACCATCGTGGTGCCGTCGGTTGCGACGCTGTCCCAGACAACGATGAAACCGCCATCGCGCAAACCGGTTACAGTGGCTTCGTGCTGGTAGCCGTTGCTGGCCACCGTGATCGGGGTACCGACGGGCTTGCCGGCCGCGTCGAAACGCTGCACCATCACGGCATCGTCCGCAGTGGCCGCCATGCCGTCATCCTGGATCCAGGTGACGACCGTACCGGCCACGACCGTTGCTTCGGCACCGTACAGCGTGGCGATGCCGACGCTGCTGACGACACCCGTCGAGGCCAGTTTCACTTCGGCCCCGATCGCCTCGCCGTCCCAGCGGAACTGCTGCACCAGCACGCCATGGCTGCTGCCATTCGTCGACTGCCAGGCCACCATGTAGCCGTTGTCCTGCTCGGCAATCGCGGCGCCCGCCTGGTTGCCGGCCACCGTGGTATTCACGATGACGTCGGCCTGGGCCTCGCCATCCCAGCCGAAGCGGGCAACGCGCACATCGGTCGTGCCGTCGGCACCGGCCGCGTGCCACGTCACGGCGAAGCCGCCGTCGACGGTGGCCGTGACGGCCGGCGCCAGCTGGTCGCCGGCGCGGCCCAGTACCACCTCGGTACCGTTCATGCTGCCATCGGCATTGAAGCGTTGCAGCGCGACGTCCCACCCATTGGCAGTGGCGCTCTGGTAGACGGCCACCCAGCCGCCGTCGTACAGCGCGGCGACAACCGGTGCCACCTGGTTGCCCGCGCTGGCGGTGTTGATCTGATTGACGGTGCCCAGCGGCGTGCCGCTGGCGTCGAACTGGCGGAAGTACACGCCGCTGCCGTCGGCATCGCTGCCCTGCCAGGCGATCACGTAGGAGCCGTTGGCCAGCCCGGTGACGGATTGCGCCTGCGCATCGGCCGCCACGAGGCGGTCGATGCCGGCCAGGTCCACCGTCGCGTCGGAAAATCGCAGGTGCCGAATACCGATCAGCGTGTCGATGCCGTCTTCGCCGGCACGCAGGTCGGTCACCGTGACCTGGCCATTGGGCTGGGTCACGACCGCATAGTCGCTTTGCTTGCCGCTGAACACAGCCGTGTCGTCACCCATGCCGCCAAGCAGCGTGTCGTTGCCGCCACCGCCGCGCAGCACGTCGTTGCCGCTGCTGCCGTCGAGCACGTTGCGGCCGCCGTCGCCGGTCAGCGTGTCTGCGAAGGCGCCGCCTTCCAGGTTTTCGATATTGCGCAGGACATCGGAAACGCCCGCCGTGCTCGCACTGGCTGTCAGCAGACTGGCAGTCACGCTGCCTGCCACGTCGGCATAGCTGGCCGTGTCGCTGCCGAGGCCGCCATCGAGCGTATCGCTGCCGCCACCGCCGGTCAGCACGTTGTCGGCGGCGCTGCCGACGATGCTGTCAGCGAATGCCGAACCGCGCACGCGTTCGATCGAGACCAGCATATCGGTTTCCACGAGATCGCCGCTCAGGATGGGCATGTCGACCGTCAGCACGGCAGTGCCCGCAGCCAGGTTGACATTGAGCGCACCGGGTGCGGCGCCGTAGTCGACGAGGTCGTTACCGGTGCCGCCGTCGAGCACGTCCTTGCCATCGGACCCGTGGAGCGTGTCGTCGCCTTCGTAGCCCGAGACCGAATCGTCGCCGGTATCGCCTGTCCAGCCGAAGCCGCCAGCGAAAACATCACCGGAATCCGTACCGTCCTGTACATCGTTGCCAAAACTGCCGAACACGAAAGGAGCGCCTGCCTTGAGCGTCATATATGCACCTGAGAAATTAATTTTCCACAGGGCAATTTACCACGGACAACAAAGAAGTGCATCAACTCGATTGCTAGTGCTGAGCTACCGCAAAGAAGTGTGTTGCCCTAAGGATACAAGGCATTGAATAAGTTACTTTCCCGTCAAGTTCTTGGCAATTCTGCCATCTCAGGTATCGATCTGCTTGTCTTCGGCTTGTGCTTCCTGCATGGCCTGTGGCTCGAGGTGTTCGGCGCCGATGTTGAGCCGGATGAAGATAGCCCATGCCACCAGCAACCCGGCGGCACACAGCCCGATCACGCCGGCGTGGGGCAGCAGTTCCGGATGCCCGTGCAGCGACTGGAATGCCGAGACCAGGCATTCGATCGACAGCGAGACGACCACCACGACCAGGAAGCGCGACAGGAAGCGCCGTACCCGCGTCGGCGTGCTGATACTGGCTTCGCGCTGGACCTCCTCCTCCAGCACGGTCTGGCCCAGTTCGAACGACGCGACAGCGATCGTCAACAGACCGACGCATTCCAGCACGCGCACGAAGCGGGGCGGCGTCTCGGCTTCGATGACGGCGGTCAGTGCATGCCAAAGTTCCCAGCCAGCCATGCCCATCAGGGCGACACCGCATAGCAGGAAGATCACCGCGATAACGATGTAGCCGGCACCGAACAGTTTTTGCAGAAGTTTCATTGCGCGCTAACGAATAAGGATATGCAGCAATATTCGCATGCCCTTCGCTCGACAGTCGCACGCGAGCCCAGGCGCAGCGGTAAAATCACTACAGCAATAAATTACCCAGGATCACCATGACACTTCCCGTTCTGCTCAATCTCGCCGCCGCCCTGCTCCTGCTGGCATTCCTGTACAGCCAGCAGCGCCGGCATGCCACGTTCACCGTGCGCGTCTTCACGGCGCTCGGCCTTGGCGTGGTGTTCGGTGCGGCACTCCAGGCGCTGCATGGCGCGGATAGCGCCATCATCAAGACCACGGGCGAATACCTGGACATCCTCGGCACCGGTTATGTGAAGCTGCTGCAGATGATCGTGATGCCGCTGATCATGGTATCGATCGTGGCGGCGATCCTGAAACTGCGCGACGCAAAATCGCTGGGCAAGATCAGTGCGCTGACGATCGGCACGCTGATGGCCACCACCGCCGTTGCCGCGGCGATCGGCATCCTGATGGCCAAGCTGTTCGGGCTGTCCGCGGCGGGTCTCACGTCGAGCGCGGCCGAGGTGGCGCGCGGGGCCTACCTGGAGGGCCGGCTGGCCGACGCACAGGCGATCTCGTTGCCGAACATGATCCTGTCGTTCATCCCGGCCAACCCGTTCCTCGACATGACGGGCGGTCGCAAGACGTCGACGATCGCCGTCGTCATTTTCGCCGTGTTCGTGGGCATTGCCGCGATCGGCATTGCGGACAAGAAGCCCGAACTGTTCGTCTCGTTCGACCATGCGGTGAAGGTGGCACACGCGATCGTGATGCGGATCGTGACCCTGGTGCTGCGCCTGACGCCCTACGGCATCTTCGCGCTGATGGCGCAGGTGGTCGCCACGTCGAGCTATGCCGACATCCTGGACCTGATCGGCTTCGTCGCCGCTTCCTACTGCGCACTGCTGCTGATGTTCTGCGTGCACCTGGCGATCGTGGCCGGCGCCGGGCTCAATCCCTTGCGCTTCGCGAAGAAGATCCTGCCGGTGCTGACGTTCGCCTTCACGTCGCGCAGCAGCGCCGGCGCGATCCCCATGAACGTGCAGACGCAGGTGCAGCGCCTGGGCACGCCGGAAGGCATCGCCAATTTTTCCGCATCGTTCGGCGCCACGATCGGCCAGAATGGCTGCGCCGGCATCTACCCCGCCATGCTGGCGGTCATGATCGCCCCCACCGTCGGCATCGATCCGTTCACCGTCTCGTTCCTGCTGCCGCTGCTGGCCGTGGTGACGATCGGTTCGGTCGGCGTGGCCGGCGTGGGCGGTGGCGCCACGTTTGCCGCGCTGATCGTGCTTTCCTCGATGAACCTTCCGGTGGCGCTGGCGGGCCTGCTGATCTCGATCGAACCGCTGATCGACATGGGCCGCACGGCGCTGAACGTTTCCGGCGCGATCACGGCCGGCACCCTGACCTCGCGCGTGATGGGCGAGACCGACGTCGCCATCTTCGAACGCAAGGACGATGACGACTACGAGGCCGATGCCGACACCGACGTCGATATCGAATCGAAAACCACCCCCGCCTGACAGCGCACCGCGGGCGCGGCGCGCCTGCCGGACGGCCGCGCGCGGTTGGGCCGCCATCTTGCGCCACGGTTTTGTGGTTTCGTCTAGTATTCGCAAACCGAATTACCAAGACGGACGGCGATGGAACAAAAATGGCCTCAGCAGATCTACATCGTGCGGCACGGGCAAAGTGCCGGCAATGTCGCGCGTGAAGCGGCCGAGGCCGCGTCGCAGTTTCTGATCGATATCGCCGAGCGGGACATGGACGTGCCTTTGTCCGAGCTCGGCGAGCGCCAGGCTGCCGCGCTGGGCCAGTGGTTCGGCGCGCTGCCGCCCGAACAGCGGCCGAACGTCGTGCTGTATTCCCCTTATGTCCGGGCACGGGAGACGGCGCTGGCCGTCGTGGATTGCCTCGATCGCGAAGAGTTGCTGGCGGTCGTGACGGACGAGCGGCTGCGCGAAAAGGAATTCGGCATTGTCGACCGCCTGACGCCGCTGGGCATCGCCGACAAGTTCCCCGAACTGCATGAGCAGCGCCGCCACGTGGGCAAGTTCTATTTCCGGCCGCCCGGCGGCGAAAGCTGGTGCGACGTGATCCTGCGCCTGCGCAGCGTGCTCGACATGATCACCCGCGAATACCGCGGCGAGCGCGTGCTGATCGTGGGGCACCAGGTGATCGTCAACTGTTTCCGATACCTGTTCGAGCGCATGGACGAGAGTGCGATCCTGGCCATCGACCGCATGGCCGACGTGCCGAATTGCAGCGTCACCTCCTACCGTTTCGATCCCGACGCCGGCAAGCGGGGCAAGCTCGTGCTCGATCTGGAAAACTTCGTTGCGCCGCTGACGTCGACCGGCACCCCGGTCACGAAAAGCAAGGACCAGCCGGCCGCGCCGAAAGCCTGATGACAGGAACATCCATGACAACCGAGATCACCGCCGGCACGTTACGGGAATGGGCCTTGCCCGAGCCCTCGTTCGACGACGACAAGGAGGGCCGCGGCCATGTGCTAGTCATTGGCGGTTCGCGTGAAATGCCCGGTGCCGTGATGCTGGCGGCCACCGCCGCGCTGCGGGCCGGTGCCGGCAAGCTGACCATGGCCACGGCGGCTTCGGTGGCGCCGCTTGTCGCGGCGGCGATCCCCGAAGCGCGCGTGATCGGCCTGGCGGAGACGAACGGCGGCGGATTCACGCTCGAGGCGGCGCGCCGGCTCGGCGAACTGGCCGGCAAGGCCAGCGCCGTGCTCGTGGGCCCCGGCATGCAGGACGATGCCGCCACGGCGGAACTGGTGCATGCGCTGCTGCCGCGCTTTGCCGGCACGCCGCTGATCCTCGATGCGGCCGCGATGGGCGCGGTGCGCGCGCAAGGCGAACCGCACCTGCTGGAAGAGCCGAAGGACATGGAACATTTCGCCTTCAGGGAGCCGGTGTTGATGACGCCCCATGCGGGCGAACTGTCGCACCTTACCCGGCGCGACAAGAAACAGATCTGCGACGCGCCGCTCGAGGCGGCGCAGGAGGCCGCACGGCGCTGGAACGCGATCGTGGCGCTGAAAGGCGCCACCACCGTGATCGCTGCGCCGGACGGCCGGCAATGGCAACACCAGGGCGGCAATGTCGGCCTGGCGATTTCGGGCTCCGGCGATACGCTGGCGGGCATCATCGCCGGCCTCGCGGCGCGCGGCGCACCGCTGGAACAGGCAGCTGCATGGGGTATCGCGCTGCATGCGTCCGCCGGTGAGCAGCTGTCGATCCGGTATGGCGTGCTGGGTTACCTGGCACGCGAGATTTCGGCCGAGATTCCGGCCCTGTTGCGTACGCTTGCCCCAGCCTGAGGGGACGGCGGCTATTACTATCAGGCACATCACGAACGGCAACCATCCTGGCGCTCTCACGCTATCTGATGGTCTCGCCAATTTATCCACTGAAAGGAGTCGAAATGATCAAGTTGAGTAAATCGTCCGCCCTGATCCTGGCCGCAGCGCTGGGTACCGCCGCACTGACCGGCTGCAAGAATCGCGATGCGGACCAGCCGGCCGCAACCGATACGACGGCACCTGCCGTGACGCCGGATACGAGCACCACCCCGGCCGCACCGGCCACGCCGCCAGCCAGCGGCACCAGCGGCGACATGGGCACGACCGGTGGCACCACCACCACGCCGCCGGCCGACACCACGACCACGCCGCCGGCAGGTACCACCACGACGCCGACCGATGGCGCCACCACGGCTCCCGGCACTACGGGCGGCACTGGCACCACGCCGAACCAGTAATCCGGCATCCGTTAAAAAGCCGGCACCTCTTGCGAGGTGCCGGCTTTTCTCATGCCTCGGCCACGGCATGCGCCGTGGCGGTACTTGATCAGAACTTGTAGTTGTACGCCGCGCCCAGCATGTTCATGTGCGTGCTCCACGTGCCGCGCGTGGTTTCGCCATTGCCCGTGCAGGTCAGCAGGCCTGGGCGGCAATCGTTCGTGTACGCGCCGCTGGCTTTCTTGAAGTCCAGGTACGTGTAGGCCACGTCGATCGACGAATTGGCCGACAGCTTCCAGTTGGCGCCGAACGACAGCTGGTTGCGGTCGGAATCGGGCAGCGCGGCGTGGCGCAGCTCGTCGCTGCGCACCGGTGCTTCATCATGCGCGATACCAGCGCGCAGCAGCACGCGGTCGTTCAGCTTGTAGTTCGCACCCAGCGCCACGCGCACGGTGTTCTTCCATTGCTGGCGGATGACCAGGTCACCGTTGTCGGTGCCCAGGAATTCGATGTTGATGTTCTGCATGCGCGAGTTGCGTGTCCAGGTCACATCGAACATGCCGGCCAGGCGGTCATCGAACTCGTGGTAGCCGTTCACGGACAGCGTCTCCGGCGTGCGCAGCTTCACGCGCGCGGCCGAATCCTCGTGGTGCGAGCGCTCTTCGATGATGGCGTTGACCACGCGGTCGGTCGTCACATTGGAAAAGTCCCAGTCCGCACCGCCGCCCAGCTTGTGGTCGATGTGCGAGCGGTAGGCGATGCCGAAACGGGTGCCCGGTGCCGGCTGGTACAGGTAGCCCAGGTTGAAGCCATAGCCCCAGTCCTTGCCCTCGACTTCGGCGCGGCCATCGCGGATCGCCGCCAGGGCGGCCGGATTGCCGCCCAGCGCAACGATCTGGCGGAGCAGCGCGGCGCCGGTGCCAGCCGCCTGGGCGGCGGCCACCGAACCCGGCACGTCCACGTTCTGGCCCAGGCGGGCCTTCATGAATTCGGCCGTGATGCCGAAGCCGATCGAGTGGCGCTCATTGAGCTTCCACGCGACGGACGGGTTCAGGGCGATCGCGGTCAGCTTCATGTCGGTCAGCGCGTAACGGCCGGCCCAATCCCAGTCGTACGACAGGTTGGCGCCATAAGGCACGAACATGCCGAAGCCGGCGGTGAGCTGGTCGTTGATCTTCTGGCTGTAGTACAGCGAAGGCGCCGCCACCGCGGTCGGTGCGTACTCGTCCTGCAGTTTCTGGCCACCGGTGCTGGTGCGGGTAAAGCGGGTCGAACCGCTGTCCGAGTAGGTGGAATGCGGTACCAGCCCGGTCACGCCGGTCATGAGCTGGCGGCCTTCCAGGCGCGACAGGCCGGCCGGGTTGGCGAAGATGGTGGAAGCATCGGCCGCCTCGGCACCGTTGGCCTCGGCTGTACCTTGCGACGACACGCTTTGCGAGCCGAAGCGGTAGCCGGATGCGCCAGCCGTCGCGGACACGGTCGCCACGGCGGCCGCGATAATCAGGGTCAGATATTTTTTATTCACGGTAGTCTCGCTGTCTATTCTTACCATTCGGGTTATTGCCTCCCTATAAGTCCGGGATTGCGCTGGCGAGCATACTACACCACGCGAAATTTTGATACGAGCGTTCACTTTCTGCATTGCAACATGTATCAAATCCGTTTTTGTAACAATTTGCTTGATGAATCCGCTAGACAGGACCCGTCTTTTCGGCTTGATTTCTTTGTGACAACAGTATTGCTAGCGACTGTATAACTGCTGAGCTGGTCGCTAAACAACGCTGGATGGCTTTGGGGACAGTCCCCCTGAAGGGGACAGTCCCCATCCTTTTTACAACAATTTGAGTAGGCAAAAAAAGGGGCCGCTTGTGGCGGCCCCAACGGAGAAAGACAGTGTGATCAGGCAGCTTCGGCCATCGGTGGCGGGGTCTTGTTGCCCCGGCCGGTGATCTTGTGGACGCCCTTCATGATGACCCGGTAGACCAGGCGCACGAAGGTCAGCGCCAGGATTGCCTCGATGAACGTCAGCACGCCGGCAACCGCCACGTTCCGGCGCTCGGCGCGGCGGTTGAATTTCGCGAACATGCGATCGCGGGTGATTTCGATGCTGTCGTAGAACGTGGGCACCATCAGCAAGGTCAGCACGGTGGACGTGATCGTACCGCCGATGATCGACACGGCCAGCGGTCGGTAGAACTCGCCGCCTTCGCCGTGGCCGATGGCCACCGGCAGCATGCCGGCGATCAGCGCGAACGTCGTCATCAGGATCGGGCGCAGGCGCATGCGGCCGGCATACATCAGCGCATCCTCGCGACCGTAACCCTCTTCCTCGCGCTTGCGGGCAGCATCGAGCAGCAGGATCGCATTTTTCGCCACCAGCCCCATCAGCATGATCACGCCGATCAGGCTCATCAGGTTGATCGTGCCCTTCGTCAGCAGCAGCGCGACGACGACGCCGATCAGCGACAGCGGCAGCGACAACATCACCGCCACCGGCGCCGTGAACGAACCGAACTGGATCACGAGGATCAGGTACATCAGACCGATACCGGCGACAAGCGCGATACCCATCTGCGTGAACACTTCCTGCATGTCCTTGCCCGAACCGGCCACGGCCAGGCCGTAACCCGGCGGGAAGTCCATCGACTTCGCCAGCTTCATCGCATCGGCCGTCACCTCGCCGGGCGAGCGGCCCTGCACGTTGGCCGACACGGAAATCACCCGCTTGCCATCCTTGTGCTGGATCTTCGACGGCCCCTTGCCCATCGTGACGGCGGCGATCTGGTCCAGCGGCACCATCTGGTTCGTGCCGGTCACGGCGATCGGCAGGCGCTCGATATTGGCCGCATTGGTGCGGTCTTCCGGCGCCAGGCGCACGGCCACGTCGCGGGTTTCGCCCGTCGGATCGACCCAGTCGCCCACTTCGATGCCGGCGAAGGCCACGCGCAGCGCCGTGGCGGCGTCGCCGGCACTGATGCCCATCGAGTTCGCCAGGCCACGGTTCAGTTCGATCTGCAGCTCATCCTTCGGGTCCTGCTCGGACAGGCTGACGTCGACCGCGCCCGGCACCTTCTTCAGCTCGTCCATGAACTTGCTGGTCAGTTCCATCAGCTTGCGCGAATCCTCGCCCATGAATTCGATCTGCACGGGCTTGCGGGCACCGTTGTTCAAGTCTTCCAGCACCGTGTATTCGGCGCCGACCAGTTGCGCCAGCTTTTCACGCAATTCCGTGGCCACTTCGGTGGCCGAACGGTCGCGTTCCTTCTTCTTGCCGATGTCCACATAGATCCGGCCGCCCGTCAGGTTCACGTAGGTGCTGGTTGCTTTCGTTTCCTTGATGGAATGCGCCATCTCGGCCGCCTTCACCATCTTCAGCTTCGAGTACTCCAGGCTCGAGGACGATGGCGTGCGCACGTCGATCATGATGGTGCCGAAGTCCGTGGTCGGCAGGAACGAGCCGCCGCCGAACTTCATCTGCAGGCCGATGGCCGCGACAAAGCTGGCGATGGCGATCGCGGCCATCCAGCGGCGGTGGTGCAACGCCCAGGCGATCACGTTGCCGTAGCGGTCGGCCTGGTGGTCGAACCAGTTATTGAAGCGCTGCAGCAGCTTTTCAAAACCCTTGCGTGGCGCATCGTGGTGGCCCGGCGGGTCGCCCCAGTAGGCCGACAGCATCGGATCGAGCGTGAACGAGATCAGCAGCGAAACGGCGACGGACGCGGTGACGGTCAGCGCGAACGGCCGGAACCATTCGCCCGTGATGCCCGGCATGAACGCCACCGGGATGAACACGGCCATGATCGAGAACGTGGTGGCGGCCACGGCCAGGCCGATCTCGTTGGTGCCGTTGATCGCGGCGGTGCGGCGGTCCGAGCCCATCTGCATGTGGCGCACGATGTTTTCCCGCACCACGATCGCATCGTCGATCAGCACGCCGATGGCCAGCGACAGGCCAAGCAGTGTCATGAAGTTCAGCGTGAAGCCGCACAGCCACACGCCGATGAAGGCGGCAATCACGGAGGTCGGCAGCGACAGCGCCGTGATCAGCGTCGAACGCCACGAGTTCAGGAAGGCGTACACGACGAAGATCGTGAGCCCGGCGCCCAGCACCAGCGCCTCGATCACGTTGTTCAGGCTGCTCTGGGCATCCTCGCCGCCATCGTTCGTGATCTCCAGCGTGGTGCCCTTGGGCAAGGTGGGCTCGATTTCCTTGACCATCGCATGGATCAGCTTGGACACGGACACCGTCGATGCATCGCGCGAGCGGATGATCGAGATACCCACGTTGGGCTGGTTCGAGCGCATCGACAGGCCGTTGACCTCGGCGAAGGCATCTTCGATCGTCGCGACCTGGCCGAGGCGCACCAGTTCATCGCCATTACGCTTGACGACGACCTGCTGGAATTCCTCCGGCCGTTCGATGCGGCCCACCAGGCGGATACTCTTTTCGTCCAGCGCGCCGCGCAGCTTGCCGACCGGCGCATTGGTGTTTTGCCTGTCCAGCGCATTGACCACGTCGGTGATCGACACATTGTATTCGCGCAACTTCTCGGCCTTCAGCAGCACCGACAGCTCGCGCCGCAGTGCGCCATCGACATTGACGGTGGCCACGCCATCGATGCCGCGGAACTTCTCGGCCAGCACATCCTCGGCCAGGCGCGAGATCTCGGCATGGCTCTGCGCCGTGGACGACAGCGACAGCTGCATGATCGGCTGGGCCGACGTGTCGATGCGCTGCAATATCGGCTCGCGCATTTCCTTCGGCAGCTTGTAACGCACCGAGGCGATCGCATTGCGGATATCGTCCGACGCTTCGATCAGGTTGCGCTCGAAGGTGAACTTGATCAGGATCGTGGCCGACCCTTCGGCGGCCGTGCCGTTGATTTCGGTGACGCCGGTGATGCTCTGCAGCGATTTCTCGATACGGTTCAGCACTTCCCGCTCGACCGTCTCGGGCGAGGCGCCGGGGTACGGGATGGCGACGACGATGAACGGAATCTCGACGTCCGGATCCTGGTTGACGCGCAGCTTGCTCAAGGCCAGCAAGCCGACGCACATCAGCGTGAGGATCAGCACCACCGTCGCAACGGGGCGCTTGATACTGAAGTTGGAAAGGAACATGGTTCGGTATCCTGGGCTCAGTTGCCTTTGTTGGCGGCGCTGCCGCTGGCCGATGCAACGCTCTTCGCCGCGGTCAGCTGGACCGGCTGGCCGTCCTGCACGGTCGAGCCGGGAGCACGCAGCACGGTATCGCCGGCGGCCAGGCCCTTCGTCACCTGCCACTGGCCCGTGCGTTCATCGCGCGAGCCGATCGCCAGGGTGACCTTGGAAAGCTTGTTGTCCTTCACGCGCCAGACATAGCGGTCGTCGCCGGCCTGCACCATTGCGGACTCCGGCAGCATCAGCGCGTCGGACGATGCCGCTTCGACGTGGCCCTCGGCATACAGGCCGGCCACGCGCGGCTGCGCCGAACCGGCGAAGTCGACCAGCACCTCGACCTGGCGCGTGACAGCGTTTGCAGCCGGGTCCACGCGACGCACCTTGCCCTGGAAATTCTGGCCCGGATAGCCATTGACGCGGAACAGCACCGGCTGGCCCACCTTGACCACGCCGATCTTGTCGGCCGACACCAGGCCTTCGAAGCGCATGCTGTTCGGGTCGATCACCTTGATGAGTTCCTTGCCGATCTGCGCGGTATCGCCATTCGACACCTTGCGGTCGCTGACGATGCCGTCAAACGGCGCGCGCACCAGCGTGCGATCCAGTTGCTGGCGCGCTCCCACGGCACGCGCCCTTGCCGCGGCCATCTCGCTTTGCGCGGTATTCAGGCGCACCTCGGCATCTTCCAGCGCCTGCATCGATGTCATGCCGGAGGCGCGCAGCGTCTTGTTTCGTTCGAGCATGCGCTGGGCCTGGTCGACAACCTGCTTCGCGTTGCGCACGCTTTCCTCGCTCGAGGCCAGGCTGTCGCGAATCGACGTGTCGTCCAGCCGTACCAGCAAGTCGCCCTTCTTCACGGGCTCGCCGTTTTCCTTCAATACCTGGAGCACGATGGCCGAGACTTCGGCGCGCAGGTCGGCGCGGCGTTCCGGCTGGATCGAGCCGGTGATGACGGGACCGGAAGCCAGCGCATTGCTGTGCACCGTCAGCAGATCTTCCGGTGCGACGAGAAGCCTGGCTGTCTTCTTCTCCTCCCCTTTTGCGGCCCCATCGGCACCGGGTGGTTTTCCGCAGGCGACGAGGCTCGTGGCGACGGCGAGAGCGATCAAGGTATTTCGCAACATGAAGATCTCCGAGAGTTTTGGACTGCTGGCGTTGAATACAGCTTATTGACTGCGTTATGTTTTTTGTACTACCGGGAGCGCCGAGTATGTCCAGTGCGACAGGCAGTGTCAATTCACCCCGGGCCAGACTGCGCGAAAATGTGGCTGGACTGCTGAAATACATGGATAGACTGCGGGATAGACTGCGGGACAGACTGCAGAGACCATTCCCGGCACGCGCCCGGCCGCGCGTGCTGGACAATAAACGGCAGGCGCCCGGCACCGCCCGCCATGGGGTATGCCGCCGCGATCAGCCCCGGCCAAACAAGGCGTGCACCAGGTGACCGATCGCGATGCCGGTCGCCAGGCCGCCGCAGATTTCAACGACCGTGTGACCCATCCGTTCCCGCAGCCATTTGTGCGCCGCCTGCCCATCGGCCAGCCGGTTGATGGCGGCCGCCTGGCGGCCAACGTGCTGGCGCAGGCTGTTGGCATCGATGATCACGATGAAGCACAGCGTGACCGCCACGCCAAACGCCGGATGGCCAATACCCTCGCGCAGCGCGATCAGCGTGGCCATGCTGGATACTACGGCACTGTGGTTGCTGGGAAAGCCGCCATTCCCCACCAGGTTGAATGCCCATTTGCGGGCACGGACACTGTTGATCAGGAATTTGATGGGACCGACGGTAATCCAGGTAAGCAATGGCGTGACGAGGTAGGCAATATCCATGAGTAACTTTCGAATTCCTTTTTGGCAATTCTTCATTATCGCAGAAGCTGGCTCCCCGAAGGAAGCGGCTCAAGTAAAATCGCCGGGCGCTTATTTCAATACCAATAAAACATTTGAAAAAAGGATGGGGCATGAAGCATTTCAGGATTTCAATCATCGTTACGGTGATATTGATGATATTGGCCGGCTGGTGGGGCTACAGCCAGCGCGGCATCGGCGGGCTGCTGTCCGCCCTCTGGATCACCGGCGTCCTCGGCATCATGGAAGTGTCGCTGTCGTTCGATAACGCGGTGGTCAACGCCTCCGTGCTGAAGGACTGGAACGCGTTTTGGCAAAAACTGTTCCTGACCGTGGGTATCCTGATCGCCGTGTTCGGCATGCGGCTCGTGTTCCCGCTGGCCATCGTGGCCGTCGCCACCGGCCTCGACCTGTTCCAGGTATGGACCATGGCCACCACGCAACCGGCCGAGTATT
The DNA here is from genome assembly GCF_004209755.1 of Pseudoduganella lutea. Classification (NCBI taxonomy): domain Bacteria; kingdom Pseudomonadati; phylum Pseudomonadota; class Betaproteobacteria; order Burkholderiales; family Oxalobacteraceae; genus Pseudoduganella; species Pseudoduganella lutea. The sequence goes on from NZ_CP035913.1 coordinate 1,204,697, forward strand.
CGCGTCACCTGATGAGCGTGCATGCCGAAGTGGCGGCATTCGGCGGCGCATTCCTGTTGCTGGTCTTCCTGAACTTCATTTTCGACGAGGAAAAGGACGTGCACTGGCTCGACTGGATCGAGAAAGCCGCGGCGAAGATCGGCACCGGCAGCCTGTCTGTACTGCTGGCGCTGCTGGCGATCCTCGTCTGCGTCGAACTGGTCGAGGAAACCCACCGCTTCGCGGTGCTGTACGCCGGTATCACGGGGATCGCGATCTACCTGGGTGTCAGCTGGCTGTCCGGCCTGCTGGAAGAAAAGGAGCACGACGGCGAAGGAAATGGCGAGCTGGGCAAGGCCGTACAACGCGGCAGCATCGGCGGCTTCCTGTACCTGGAAGTGCTGGATGCCTCGTTCAGCTTCGACGGCGTGATCGGTGCCTTCGCGATCACCAGCGACGTGGTCATCATCATGCTGGGCCTGGCGATCGGCGCGATGTACGTTCGCTCGCTGACCGTCTACCTGGTGCACAAGGGCACGCTGGACGAGTTCATCTACCTGGAACACGGCGCCCACTACGCGATCGGCATCCTGGCGGTGATCATGCTGGCCAGCGTCAGGTACCATGTGCCGGAATGGTTTACCGGACTTTCCGGGGTGGCATTCATCGTCGTGTCGCTGTACTCGTCGGTGAAGTACCGGAAACAGATGGTGAAATAACTTGCGCATGCAGTAAGATCGCAGCATTTCAACTTTGACCAATTCGCCATGATCCGACGCACCCGACGTAATCCGTTCCTGATCCTCATTGGCCTGCTCGTGGCGGCCGCCCTGCTGTTCTGGGTATGGGCCATGGCCACGCTCAACTTCTCGTACTCGGAAGGCGAGCGTAACGGGTTCCTGCAAAAGTTCTCGAAAGTGGGCTGGTTCTGCAAGACGTGGGAAGGCGAAATGCTGCTGACCTCGATGCCGGGCGCGATTCCGGAGAAATTCCTCTTCAGCGTGCGCGACGACGCCGTCGCCGCCCAGCTGTCGGCCGCCATGGGCAAGCGCGTGACGCTCACGTATGCCCAGCACAAGGGCGTGCCGACCAACTGCTTCGGCGAGACCGAGTACTACATCGAGAAAGTGGCGATCCAGTAAGGGGGCCAGGGAGCCGGTACCCGCCACCGGTTTCCACCCAGCAAAACTGGGGACGGACCCTGGTTTCCAAGAAATATTGCTTGGAAACCAGGGTCCGTCCCCAGTTTTTTTATGCCTCCAGCTTGCGCTGCACGGCGTTCAGCGCGCGCTGGGCGGCTTCGTAACGGGTGGTTTCCTGTTCCAGCAGCGCCTGTTTGGCGGCGGCCAGCGCGGCGGTGGTGTCGGCGGCCTTGCGCTGCATGTCGGCATGGGCGCGGGCTGCGTCCAGCAGCGATTTTTGATGGGCTGCCTTGTCGCGCGCGGCGGCCGCGGCGGCCGCTTCCAGCATTTCACGTTCGCGCAGCATGGCGGCGGCGGCCAGTTCGGCGTCGGCGCGTTCCCGCGCGGTCGAGGCGATGGCGATCTCCGAGGCCATCCGGCTTTCGATGGCGGAGGCCGTTTCTTCCTCGGCCGCGGCGGCGGCGCGCTGTTGCGCCGTGTGCTGTTCCAGCAGCGCCAGCGCGGCTTCCTCGCGGGCGATGAACGCGCGTTCCGCGTCGATCTGCGCCTGCACGGCGGCGGCCTTGGCCTGCTCGGCGCGGGTGCGCTCGCGGTGTACTTCGGACAGTTCGGCACCGAGGCGGGCCTGGGCGGCGGCGGCCTGGGCCGACTCTTCCTTCTGCTGCACTTCGAGGTCGCACTGCTCGGCCATCATGGCCAGCGCGGCGGCTTCGGCACGTTCGGCCTCGGCGCGGCGGGTTTCCGCGGCGGCGTTGCGGGCGAAGGCTTCGGCCTGCTCGCGCTCGGCGGCCGCGCGTGCTTCGGCGGCGGCAGTGGCGCGCTCTTCTTCGACCAGCCGGTGCTTCAGCGCGGCGATCGCTTCTCCTTCGGCGGCGGCGCGGGCGCGCTCGGCGGCCAGCAGGCGCTCGGCGGCGGCAGCCTTTTCACGGGCCAGCTCGTTGGCGGCATCGAGCGCCGCGGCATGCTCGGCCAGCGTGGCCACTTCGGCGCTTTCGGCATCGTTCTTCGCACGCGCCAGTTCGGCGGCGGCGCGCGACAATTCGTCGCGCTCCTCGGCCAGCCGGGCAGCGCGCTGCTCTTCCTCCGCGACGGCATGGGCGGCATCGGTAGCGGCCTGTTCGGCCTGCTGGCGCAGCTTCGCCTGCTCCATGGCATGGCGCTCGGCATCGAGCTTGCCGCGCGCCTCGAACTCGGCCTGCTGTTCCGCCTCGACGCGGCCCATCGCCACCGCATGCAATTCGCGGTCGGCGGCGATGCGCGCTTCGGTGGCGGCCATGATGCGCGCGTCGGCATCGCGCCGCGCCTGGGCGGTGGTGGCAGCCATCGCTTCCAGGCGTTCGCGGTGCTGGGCGGCATCGCGGATTTCCTTTTCGGTCTGGAGGCGCAGGTGCAGCGACAGGGCCGCGCTGCGGTCCGATTCGGCCTTGGCCAGCGCGATCGCTTCGCGCTCCTGCTCCAGGTGCGCCAGCGCGCGCGCCTCTTCGGCCGCGTGCACTTCCGCGGCCGCGCGGGCAAAGGCCGATTCCAGCGCCACCCCGTCGGCGCGCTCGCGCTGGCGGGTCGCCTCCAGTGCTTCGGCTTCGGCCTGGGCCAGTTGCTGCGCGGTCTGCCGGGCGGAGAATGCCTGGCGCTCGCGTTCGCGGGCCAGCGTGGCCATGCGCGCATCGGCGGTGGCGATGCCGATCACTTCTTCCTTCGCGGCCTGCACGGCGGCCACGCGCTCGGCGGCCTGCAGGCGCGCTTCGTTGGTCTGCTTCTTCAGTTCCTCGGCGGCGAGCTCCGCCTGTTCGGCAAAATGCGCCTCCGCTTCCATCTGCTCGGCGGCGCGCCGGCGGCTTTCCTCCTCGGCGCGGGCACGCACCTCGGCCGCCTGGCGGATCTGGTTGTCGGCTTCCACGCGGGCGCGCAGCTCGGCCGTTTCCTGCTTGACGGCTTCCAGCTTGGCCACGCTGGCCTGGGCGGCGGCACGCAGGCTTTCCAGCCGCTCGCGGTTGGCGGCGATCACGTCTTCGGCGGCCTGGGCATTCTGCAGCGCGACCGCGGCCGCGGCGTTATCCATCGCGGCACGGTCCTCGGCCAGCGCCCGGGCACGCGACTCGGCATGCGCGCGGCTCTCCGCCGCGCAGGCAGCCTTGGCCTCGGCCTCCACCCGCGCGATCGCCTGCTGGATGGCGCGCATTTCCGCGTCGGCGCGGTCCGACTTGACGTCGCCGCCGGCCGCTTCGGCCGGTTCGGCCAGATCGTGGTCTTCCTCGTCGGCGGAATAGGCGATGTGCAGGGATTGGGCCAGTTGTGCTTGCATGACAGTCTCGCTCGAGGGTTGCGGGATTTCCGAGCTGTCATTATCCCGGCCGTTATCGCACGGCCAGCGGCCGATCAAAGCCGGTTTTTACCGCCAATTCAAGGCTTGGACTATACGGGCCACAACGGCGGCTCATCCATGAGCGCCACCTGCTCGCGCAGTTCCAGGATGCGGTCCTGCCAGTAGCGTTGCGTATTGAACCACGGAAAGGCGGCGGGGAATGCCGGGTCGTCCCAGCGGCGCGCCAGCCAGGCGGCATAGTGCATCAGACGCAGCGTGCGCAGCGCTTCCACCAGGTACAGCTGGCGTGGATCGAACTCGGCGAAATCCTCGTAGCCGGCCAGGATGTCGGACAGTTGCCGCACCATCTCGTGCCGCTCGCCGGACAGCATCATCCACAGGTCCTGCACGGCCGGGCCCATGCGGGCATCGTCGAAGTCGACGAAGTGCGGTCCGGCATCCGTCCACAGCACGTTGCCGCCATGGCAATCGCCATGCAGGCGCAGCACCGAAACGTCACCGGCCCGTTCGTAGCAGCGGTGGATGCCGTCCAGCGCCTGGTTGGCCACGCTGCGGTAGGCCTCGACGAGTTCCGGCGGCAGGAAACCGTTGGCGAGCAGGTAGTCGCGCGAGGCGATGCCGAAGGTGTCGATGTCGAGCGCGGACCGCTCGGTGAATGGCCGTGTCGCGCCCACGGCATGGATGCGGCCGATGAAGCGGCCCGTCCACTCCAGTACCGCGGGGTCGAACAGCTCCGGCGCCCTGCCCCCGTGCCGCTCGAACACTGCAAAGCGGAAGCCGTTGAACGCATGCAGCGTGCGCCCGTCGATCGCCAGTGGCGGCACGGCGGGAATTTCCTGCGCGTGCAACTCGGCCAGGAAGGCGTGTTCCTCGAGGATCGCGGCGTCGCTCCAGCGCGCCGGCCGGTAGAATTTGACGACGACGGGCTTGCCATCCTCGATGCCCACCTGGTAGACACGGTTTTCGTAGCTGTTCAACGCGAGCAGGCGCCCGTCGCCGAACAGGCCCACGGCCGCCAGCGCGTCGAGCACGCAGTCGGGCCCCAGTGCGGAGAATGGATGAGTGGAAGGAGTCGTCATGCCGCCATTGTAAGGCGGCGAGGCTTGCCACGGCATGGCGACCTGTCCGTAACGCGCGTATACTGTCGGATTACCTTAGAAGAAAGCACATCCATGCAACTCGACCAGCCTCTCAACGAAAAAGAACTCGACGACCTGGACCAGTTCCTGCTGGGCGAGCGCACGCCCGAGGATGCGATGACGCTCGACCACCTGCACGGCTACATGACGGCCATCGCGATCGGCCCGGAAACCATCATGCCGACCGAGTGGATCCCGCGCATCTGGGGCGACGACGGCAAGCAGGCGCCGAAATACAAGAATGAAAAGGAAGCGGACCGCATGTTCAACCTGATCATGCGCTTCTATAACGAAGTGACGATCACGTTCGAGGTCGCGCCGAAGGAATTCGAGCCGCTGTTCGTCGAATACGAGCACGAAGGCAAATCGCTGATGAATGCCGAAGCATGGTGCTGGGGCTTCTGGGAAGGCATGGAACTGCGCCCCGGCTCGTGGGACGAGATCTGGGATTCCGAGATCGGTGCCCTGATGCGCCCGATCTACCTGCTGGGCGCCGACGAGATCGAGGAAGAGGAACTGCCGGAAGTGGAAGACCCGGTCAAGGCGCACAAGCTGGCGCTGGAAATCGAGGCAAACCTGCCGGCGATCCACAAGTTCTGGATCCCGCGCCGCAAGGCACCGGTGAGCACCGTCAAGCGCGAGGAACCGAAGGTGGGCCGCAACGACGATTGCCCTTGCGGCAGCGGCAAGAAGTACAAGAAGTGCTGCGGCGCGGAAGCGCAGTAAGCCGGTCCGCCGGGGGCCGCGATTGCGTCACGGCCCCCATAGCGCCGATACCTCGGCGCCTGCCTGTCACAGCTTGCGCATTACAGCTTGCGCATCACAGCTTGATGAAGTGCTCGCGGTAGTACTTCAGTTCCTCGATCGATTCGAGGATGTCGGCCAGCGCGGTATGCTTCTGCGCCTTCTTGAAGCCGGACACCACTTCCGGCTTCCAGCGGCGGCACAATTCCTTCAGCGTGGACACGTCCACGTTCCGGTAATGGAAGAACGCTTCGAGCTTGGGCATGTAGCGCACCATGAAGCGGCGGTCCTGGCCGATCGTGTTGCCGCACATCGGCGCTTTGCCGGCCGGCACCCACTGCTTCATGAACGCGATCAGTTCGGCCTCGGCCTGCTCCTCGGAAATCGTGGAGGCCTTCACGCGGTCGATCAAGCCCGAACGGCCGTGCGTGCCCTTGTTCCAGGAATCCATCGCGTCGAGCGTGGCGTCGGACTGGTGGATCGCCAGCACCGGGCCCTCGGCCAGCACGTTCAGGTGCATGTCGGTGACGACGATCGCCACTTCGATGATGCGGTCGGTATCGGGTTCGAGGCCCGTCATTTCCATGTCGACCCACACCAGGTTCATTTCATTGGGGCGCTGCTGCGGCGTGGCGACAGGTGTGCTGACGGAAGTATCGTTCGCTTGTGACATAATTCTCTCTTGGCCTAACTAAACCGCCATTTTCTCACAGGCACAGAATGTCTTCACACGCGTTTTCACTATTGTTTGTGGCGTTTTTGACGCTCACGCTGGCCGTGCGCTTCTGGCTGGCGTCGCGCCAATTGCGGCACGTGCTGGCTAACCGCGGCGCCGTGCCTGCCGAGTTTTCCGAAAAAATTCCGCTGGCGGCGCACCAGAAGGCGGCCGACTATACGGTCGCGCGCACCAAGTACGGCATCGTGACGATGTTCGTCAACGCCGCGGTGCTGCTGGGCTTCACGCTGCTGGGCGGCCTGCAATGGCTGTCGGTGGCCGTGTTCGGGCTGACCGGCGGCGGCATGGCTTACCAGATCGGCCTGCTGGTGGCGTTTGCCGCGATTTCCGGGCTGATCGACGTGCCCATCGACTGGTACCGCCAGTTCCGGCTGGAAGAACGGTTCGGCTTCAACAAGATGACGCCCGGCCTGTTCGTTGCCGACATGGTCAAGGGCCTGGGGCTGGCCGTGGTGCTCGGCCTGCCGCTGGCGTGGATCGTGCTCACGCTGATGTCCAGCGCCGGCGACCTGTGGTGGCTGTATGCCTGGTTCGTGTGGAGCGGCTTCCAGCTGCTGATGATGGTGCTGTTCCCCACCGTGATCGCGCCGCTGTTCAACAAGTTCACCCCGCTGGCCGATGAAACGCTCAAATCGCGCATCGAAGGCCTGATGAAGCGCGTCGGCTTTGCCTCCAAGGGCTTGTTCGTGATGGATGGCAGCAAGCGCAGCGCGCACGGCAACGCCTACTTTTCCGGGTTTGGCGCGGCCAAGCGCATCGTGTTCTTCGATACGCTGCTGTCACGCCTCGCGCCGCAGGAAATCGAAGCGGTGCTGGCGCACGAACTGGGCCACTTCAAGCTCAAGCACATCGTCAAGCGCATCGGACTGATGTTCGCGCTGTCGCTGGCCTTCCTGGCGCTGCTCGGCTGGCTGAAGAACCAGGTGTGGTTCTACACGGGCCTGGGCGTGTCGCCGCTGATTGCCCCCGGGCAGAACAACGACGCGCTGGCGCTGATCCTGTTCATGCTGGCATTGCCCGTGTTCACCTTCCTGCTCGGGCCACTAGCCTCGCTCAGCTCGCGCAAACACGAATTCGAAGCCGATGCGTTCGCCGCGCAGCATACCGATGCGCGCGACCTGGTCTCCGCGCTGGTCAAGATGTACGAGGATAACGCGTCCACGCTGACGCCCGATCCGCTGCACTCGGCATTCTACGATTCGCACCCGCCGGCATCGGTACGGATCCGGCACCTGAACCGGCACCCGGGCGGGCAACTGAACACGGCGCACGCATGATCACGACCACGGATCAATTGCGCACGCTGCGCTGCGCGCACGCCACCGACCCGCTGGACGCCGCCGAGGCGGCACGCCTGCTGGCGCTGCTGGATGGCTGGGCGATCGACACCGGCCGTCTGACCCGTGCCTATGCCTTCGATGACTATTACCAGACGATGGCGTTCGTGAACGCCATTGCCTACATCGCCCATTGCGAAGACCATCACCCTGAACTGGTGGTGGGTTACAAGAACTGCGTGGTGCGCTTCGAAACGCACTCCGTGAAAGGATTGTCCCTGAACGATTTCATTTGTGCCGCCAAGGCGGACGTGCTGGTACGGGTGGCGGGCCGCCCATGAAGAAGGAACAGCGCACTGGCATCATCATCGCCGCCCATGGCCGCCATTACCTGGCCGAAGCGGATGGCACCCGACTCCAATGTGTCACGCGCGGCAAGAAGACCAACGTGGCGGTCGGCGACATCGTCGACCTCACGCTGACCTCCCCCGACCAGGCCGTGATCGACAAGATCCAGGAGCGCAAGACGCTGCTGTACCGCTCCGACCAGTACAAATCGAAGCTGCTGGCGGCGAACGTGACGCAGCTGTTCATCGTCGTCGCCACCGAACCCGGTTACACGGACGACCTGGTGTCGCGCGCGCTGGTCGCCTCCGAGGCGGCCGGCATCGCCGCGCGGCTGATCCTGAACAAGGTCGACGTCACCGAGAACCTCGAACACACGCGCCGCCGCCTCGAGATGTACACGGCGATGGGCTACCCGGTGCACGAGGTATCGGCCAAGGGCCGACCGCAGGAAACCGTCGACGCACTGGCGCCGCTGATGGCCGAACAGTCGACGATCCTCATCGGCCAGTCGGGCATGGGCAAGTCGTCGCTGATCAACCTGCTGATCCCCGATGCCGACATCGCCACCCGTGAAATCTCCGCCGCGCTGGACACCGGCAAGCACACCACCACGTTCACGCGCCTGTACCACCTGGACAGCCATGCCACGGTGATCGATTCGCCCGGCTTCCAGGAATTCGGCCTGTACCACCTGTCCGAAGGCATGCTGGAGCGGGCATTCAAGGATTTCCAGCCCTACCTGGGCGGCTGCAAATACTACAACTGCCGGCACCTGCAGGAACCGCAATGCGCCGTGCTCGACGCCGTGCGAACAGGAAAGATCGCGAAGATGCGGCATGAACTGTACGGGCAGTTGTTGCACGAGTCGGCGCAAACCCTTTACTGACCTGCCACCATGGACCTGTTCACCGGCGACGAAGCACTAGCGCACTGGGAGCAGGCCCTGCCAGGGCTGGCCGGCGCGACGCGCCTGCCGGTGCTGGTGCCGCTGGCCTGGCACCTGCGCCAGCGCGACACGGGCCGCGCCGGCGCGCTGGCGGACGAAGCCGAGGCCCTGCTGCCGGATGCCGATCTCGGCGCGCGCGGCGTACTTGGCGCCCGGCTGCAACTGCTGCGTGCCGAAGTGCGCTGGCTGGTGGGCGAGCTCGATCGGGCACAGGCGATGGCCGAAGGCGCGCGCGATGCGTTCTGCGCCATCGGCGACATGGCCGGCTGCGCCGATGCGCACTGGCTGTGTGCCTGGATCGCCGTCGACCGGGGCGACCATGTGTGCCGTGACCGCGAACTGGAACGCTGCGCCGCCGCGGCACAGGTGGCCGGTGATGCCGACCGCGCCGCCATCGCCGAAGCGGCCTGCGCCCGCTGGGCCGTGCTGCGCGATCTCGAGATGGCGCGCGAGCGCTGGGGCGAGCATTTCGCCACCGACCGGGAACGCGCCCCGGCCCTGGACTGCTGGGTCAACGACTTTCTCGGCATGGCCGCCAGCCAGTCCAGCGATTTCGGCGCCGCCGCCCGCCATTACCTGCGCACGCATGAAACCGCGCTGGCGACGGGGCAGGTGCGCACCGCGATCATTGCCGCCACCAACATCGGCGAAAAATTCTCCAACCTGAACGACCACCACGCGGCACTCGAATGGATGCAGCGCGCGCTGGACATGGCGCGGCCGAAAGAATGGCCGCGCAGCATCGCGGCGGCCCTGCTGCATACCGGCGATACGCTGCGGAGGCTGGGCCGGCTCGATGCCGCCGGCGAACTGTTGCGCGAAGCGCTCGACCTGCTGCAACCCTATGTACACAGCCGCCTGTATGCGATCGCACTGCAGTACACGGGCGACCTGTGCCTGGCCCAGCGCGATTACGCCGGCGCGCTGGCAGCATTCGATGGCTTGTCGCTGCGCGCCAGCGCGCTGGACCAGGCCGACTTCCGGATGGTGGCGCGGCGCGGCTGTGCCCACGCGCTGTGCTTCCTCGACCGGCCAGCCGAGGCGCTGGCGCTGGCGCAGGAGGCGGTCGACCTGGCCGCGGACCACCACAACGTCTACAACCAGGTGGCCGGGCTGCGCGTGCTTGCGCTGATCCACAACCGGCATGCCCTGCCCGGCCCCGTCGGCATGGCGGAAGCAAGCCCCGCGCTGCATTACCTGCGCCAGGCATTGCTGGTGGCCGCCACGATCGAAGGCTACATCGTGCCGGGCGACCTGTACGACGCGCTGGCCGAGCAATACGCGCGCGTGGGCGATTACTGCGAAGCGTACATGACGGCGCGCGCCGCCAGCGCTGCGCGCGAGAAGACGCACACGCAGGATGCCACGCGCCGCGCGATCGCCATGCAGCTGCACCGCCAGACCGAGAAAGCACGCGCCGAAGAACGGCACCATCGCGCGCTGGCGATGTCCGAGGCGGGCCGCGCCGAACTGCAGCAGCAGACCAGCGCGATCCTGCAGCGGCTGTCCGCGATCGGCCAGGAGATCACGATGCACCTCGACGCCGCCGGTGTCTACGACGTGCTCGATCGCTACGTGCATGCGCTGCTGCCCGCCTACGCGTTCACCATCATGCTGCAGGCGCCCGATGGCGCCGCGCTGGCGCTGGCATTCGGCACCGAGGCGGGGGAAGCGCTGGCGCCGTTCACCATCGCACCGGGGGACCATGCCGCGTGGAGCATGCGCTGCGTGCGCGAACGCCGCGAGATCGCCGTCGACGACCTGGCGCAGCATCCCCCGGCCGTGGATGGGTGCGCGCACTGCGCCAGCGCGCTGTTCGCGCCGCTGCTGCTGGGCGAGCGCGTGCTGGGCGCGATGAGCGTGCAGGCGCGACAGCGCGCCGCGTATGGCGAACGGGAACGCCTGATCTTCCGCACGCTGTGCGCCTACGGCGCCATCGCGCTCGACAATGCGCAGGCCTACCGCCAGTTGCAGGAAGCGCAATCGCAGTTGGCGGCGCATGAGAAGCTGGCGGCGCTGGGCGCGCTGATGGCCGGCGTGGCGCACGAGCTGAACACGCCGATCGGCAACAGCCTGCTGATCGCCAGCACGCTGGAACAGAAGACCGTCGACCTGGAGAACGCGCTGAACGGGCCCGGGCTGCGCCGTTCCGAACTGGCCGCCTACATCGGCGATGCGCGCAAGGCGGCGGAACTGGTGATGCGCGGCCTGCGCAGCGCCGCCGACCTCGTCGCCAGTTTCAAGCAGGTCGCCGTGGACCGCACCACCGAACAGCGCCGCCGTTTCCACCTGCACCAGGTGACGCACGAGATCGTGGCCACGATAATGAACCGCATCCGTGCCTCGGGCCACCGCATCGCCTTCACCGTGCCGGAAGGAATCGAGCTGGACAGTTACCCCGGCCCGTTCGGCCAGGTCATCACGAACTTCATCAACAATGCGCTGCTGCACGCCTTCGACGACCGCGCCGGCGGCACCATGCGCCTGACAGCCGCCCCCGGACCGGACGGCAGGGTCACCATCGTGTTCGCCGACGATGGCGCCGGCATCGCGCCCGAACACCTGTCGCGCATCTTCGATCCGTTCTTCACGACCAAGCTGGGCCGTGGCGGCAGCGGCCTGGGCCTGTCGATCAGCTACAACATCGTGACCGGCCTGCTGGGCGGGCAGATCACGGTATGCAGCAGCACCGCCGGCACGACGTTTACGGTGGAACTGCCGCTGGTCGCGCCCGCTCCCGTTCCGGGTGATCGGCCGCCGATCTATTAGTCACCGGCAAAACCCCTTATAATGATTTGCCAACTTGCCGCGAAGGCCCGGCCATCCGGCGAGCCGATTCAAGTGTGCAGCCTCACCGCGCCGCCCAATCCGTTGTGAACATGTCTACAAAACCGATCAAGCATTACCTCCAGTTTTCCGACTTCACCCTTGAAGAATACGAATACGTGATCGAACGCGCGCACATCATCAAGCGCAAGTTCAAGAATTACGAGATTTACCATCCGCTGGTCGATCGCACGCTGGTCATGGTGTTCGAAAAGAACTCCACGCGCACGCGCCTGTCGTTCGAAGCCGGCATGCACCAGCTGGGCGGCGCGGCAATCTACCTGAACACGCGCGATTCGCAACTGGGCCGCGGCGAGCCGGTGGAGGATGCCGGCCAGGTGATGTCCCGCATGTGCGACATCATCATGGTGCGCACGTTCGGCCAGGAGATCATCGAGCGCTTCGCCGCCAATTCGCGCGTGCCGGTGATCAATGGGCTCACCAATGAACATCACCCGTGCCAGGTATTCGCCGACATCTTCACCTATTACGAGCACCGCGGCCCGATCACCGGCAAGACGGTGGCCTGGGTGGGCGATGCCAACAACATGCTGTATTCCTGGCTGCAGGCGGCCGAGGTGTTCGGCTTCCACGTGAACGTGTCCACGCCGAAGGGCTATGACATGGACATGTCGCTGGTGTCCACCAACCGCTTCTCGCTGTTCGACAATCCGTCGGATGCCTGCGAAGGCGCCCACCTGGTCAATACCGACGTGTGGACCAGCATGGGTTACGAGGAAGAGAACGCGGCGCGCCTGAAAGCCTTCGACGGCTGGATCGTCGACGGTGCCAAGATGGCGCGCGCAGCGCCGGACGCCCTGTTCATGCACTGCCTGCCAGCCCACCGTGGCGAGGAAGTCTCGGCGGAAGTCATCGATGGCCCGCAATCGGTGGTGTGGGACGAGGCGGAGAACCGCCTGCACATCCAGAAGGCGCTGATCGAATACCTGCTGCTGGGCCGCCTCGACGGCAAATAACACACCCGCGAAGCCATGCCATGATCGACCACATTGGAATCATCGTCACCGATTTTCCCAACAGCCGCGCGTTCTACGAGAAGGCGCTTGCACCGATCGGCTATGCCATGCTGATGGAACTGGGCCCGGAGATCACGGGTACCGTTCGCGTCGCCGGCTTCGGCATCGTGCCCAAGCCGGACTTCTGGATCTCGGAAGCGAAATCCGGCAACTCCCCCGGCAACCCTGTCCACGTGGCCTTGCGCGTGGAAAGCCGCGCGCAGGTCATCGCCTTTTACGAGGCCGCGCTGGCAGCGGGCGGGCGCGACAACGGAGCCCCCGGCATCCGTGCCCACTATCACCCTAATTACTTTGGCGCCTTCGTGCTGGACCCGGACGGGCACAACATCGAAGCGGTATGCCACGACCCTGTTTGAAGCAGATTGGAAATTTGAAATGAGCGACATTAAAAAAGTAGTTCTCGCCTACTCCGGCGGCCTGGACACCTCCGTGATCCTGAAGTGGCTGCAGGATAACTACCACTGCGAGATCGTTACCTTCACGGCCGACCTGGGCCAGGGCGAGGAACTGGAGCCGGCGCGCGCGAAAGCGCTCAAGTTCGGCATCAAGCCGGAAAACATCTACATCGACGACGTGCGCGAGGAATTCGTGCGCGACTTCGTCTTCCCGATGTTCCGCGCGAACACCGTGTACGAGGGCGAATACCTGCTGGGTACGTCGATCGCCCGTCCGCTGATCGCCAAGCGCCTGATCGAGATCGCCAACGAAACCAACGCCGATGCGATTTCGCACGGCGCCACCGGCAAGGGCAACGACCAGGTGCGCTTCGAGCTGGGCGCTTACGCGCTCAAGCCAGGTGTGAAAGTGATCGCGCCGTGGCGCGAATGGGATCTGCTGTCGCGTGAAAAACTGCTGAAGTATGCGGAAGATGCCGGCATCGCCGTCGACATGAAGCACAAGAACGGCGGCGCGCCTTACTCGATGGATGCCAACCTGTTGCACATCTCGTTCGAGGGCCGCCACCTGGAAAACCCGAGCGCCGAAGCCGAGGAATCGATGTGGCGCTGGACCGTGAGCCCGGAGCAGGCGCCGAACGATGCCGAGTACCTGGACATCGAATACGAAAAGGGCGACATCGTGGCCCTGAACGGCAAGCGCATGAGCGCCGCCGAAGTGCTGACGGAACTGAACCGCCTGGGCGGCAAGCACGGCATCGGCCGCCTCGACCTGGTCGAGAACCGCTACGTGGGCATGAAATCGCGCGGCTGCTATGAAACGCCAGGCGGCACCATCATGCTGAAGGCGCACCGTGCGATCGAGTCGATCACGCTGGACCGCGAAGTGGCGCACCTGAAGGATGACCTGATGCCGCGCTACGCTTCGCTGATCTATAACGGCTACTGGTGGGCGCCGGAGCGCGTAGCGCTGCAGACGCTGATCGACCACACGCAGCAGACCGTGAACGGCTGGGTGCGCGTGAAGCTGTACAAGGGCAATGTGATCGTCGTCGCCCGCGATTCGAAGACCGATTCGCTGTTCGACCAGACCATCGCCACGTTCGATGAAGATGGCGGCGCCTACAACCAGGCCGATGCCGGCGGCTTCATCAAGCTGAACGCGCTGCGCATGCGCATCGCCGCCAACGCCCGCCTGAAACGGGGTCAGTAAGCTTTGGCATAATCTGCCTTTGAGAAACAGGGGCTGCCGCACGGCAGCCCTTTTCATTTCCGCCTCGCCCGGAAAGTGATACATTGCCCACGACACGAACTCTTCGGATGCGACCGCGATGATCCAGAACATGAGCATCAAGAACAAGCTGTACGCCGGCTTCGGCGCCATTCTCGCCATCATCCTGATCCTGCTGGCGATCGCCTACAGCAACTTCGCGGAACTGCGCGAAGCCAACGAGTGGGACCGGCACACCATGAAGGTGGTCAATGCGGTCGACCGGGTCAGCCTGGCGGTGACGGAGGTGCAGGTCGAGGCGCGCGGCTATTACCTGACGGGCTTGCCCGCCCGGCGCGCCAAGGTCCGGGAGGCGGTCACCCACGTGCCTGCCGCTATCACGACCCTGCAAAAACTGGTGGCGGACAATCCGGCGCAGGCGGCGCGCGCGGCCAGGCTCGAATCCATGACGCTGGAATGGGTGCGCGATGTACTCGAGCCGCAGGTCGCGCTGCGCGAACGGCTCGGCAATACGCCGGGCGCGGCCGACGAGATCGGCCGCATGCCCCAGTTCCAGCAAGCCAGCCCTGTCATTTCCGGCGTGCATGCGCTGCTGGACGAGGCGCGGAAAGAAGAGAACGCCCTGCTGGCCCAACGTTCCGAGGCGGCGGCCGAGCTGCGCCGCGACATGAATTTCATCTTGCTGGCGGGCGGTGCGGCGTCAGTCCTGCTGGGCATGCTGATCGTCTGGGCGCTGACCCGCGCGATCATGGGCCCGCTGACGAACCTGACCAACGTCGTGGGCCGTATCGCCGGTGGCGACCAGGGTGCGCGCGTCGAAGTCGTCACGCGCGACGAACTGGGCCAGGTCGGGCAGGAATTCAACCGCATGGCGCAATCGATCCAGGACAACCAGCAGCGTGAACGGGCCGCCACCGACGAGTTGCGCGCCAAGGTCGATTCGCTGCTCACCGTGGTGTCGCGCGCCGCTTCCGGCGACCTGACGGGCAAGGTCGAGGTTACCGGCAACGATGCGATCGGCCAGCTGGGCCACGGACTGGCGCGCATGTTCGACAACCTGCGCCTGCTGCTCAACAATGTGCAGAAGGCCGGCATCCAGGTCACCACGTCGGCCACCGAGATCGCCGCCTCGGCCAAGGAACAGGAAGCCACCGGCGTGGAACAGGCGCAGACCAGCGTGGAGGTGCTGTCGACCACAAAGGAAATCTCGTCGAACACGTCGCAATTGCTGAAGACGATGGAAGACGCCACCGCCGTAGCCGACTACACCACGTCGGCCACCGCCGAGGCGCAGGAAAACCTGCGCCGCATGGATGCGACGATGCAGAACATGGTCTCGGCCACGGATTCGATCAACGCCAAGCTGGCCGCGCTGTCGGAAAAAGCTTCCAACATCAACAGCGTGCTGACGACGATCACGAAGGTGGCGGACCAGACCAATATCCTGTCGCTGAACGCCGCGATCGAAGCTGAAAAGGCCGGCGAGGCGGGCCGTGGCTTCGCCGTGGTCGCCACGGAGATCCGCCGCCTGGCGGACCAGACCTCGGTATCGACCTGGGATATCGAGCAGATGCTCAAGGAAATGCAGTCCGCCGTGTCGGCCAGCGTGATGGGCATGGACAAGTTCTCCGAAGAGATCCGTCGCAACGTGGGCGAAGTGCGCGCCGTGACCGACCACCTGTCGGGCATGATGGACCAGGTGCGCAAGCTGGCGCCGCAATTCGACGCCGTGTTGCAAGGCATGCAGGCGCAAGCCGTGGGCGCGCAGCAAATCTCGGAAACGATGATGCAGTTGAACGATGCCACGCAGCAGACGGTGGAATCGCTGAAGGCGACCAGCGAGGCCGTGCACCAGCTGCAATACGCCGCCAGCGACCTGCAATCTTCCGTGGCAACGTTCGCGGTCAACGTCTGATCCCACGAACCCGAAGCCTCGAATCTGATCTCATGAAAGTACTGGTCTTCCACATCGGGCCCGACCGCTACGGCTTGCCGCTGGCGTGCATCCGCCGCGTGCTGCCGTTGATGGCGCTGAAGGCCGTGCCAGGCGCGCCGGACGCGGTGGCCGGGCTGATGAACCTGCACGGCAGCGGCATTCCGGTACTCGATGTGAGCCGCCTGGCCGGCGCCGCGGCGGCGGCCAGGCAGGCCGACACGCGCATCGTGCTGGTCGACTACACCGCGCCGGGCGGTACCGTGCACGGCCTGGGCCTCGTGGCGGAGCGCGTGCAGGGCGTGCAGGACGTTGATGACGCGGCGCTGGCGCCGGCGGGCGTGCTGGCCGCGCCCTTCCTCGACCGCGTTGCCGGCGATGCGCAGGGCATCGTGCAACTGGTGGAGCCGGACCGGATGCTGCCGGACGCGCTGCGCGCCCTGCTGTTCCAGGATGCGCCGCCATGAACACGCTGCAGCGGCTGCGTGCGGCCACGGGGCTGAACCTCAGCCGCGAAACCGTCGAGCGGGCCATGCGCAGCCGGATGGGGGCCAACGGCATCGAGGATCGCGCGCAGTACGAGGCAAGCGTCGACGAAACCGAGCTGGCGGCACTGGTCGAACTGGTGGTGGTGCCTGAATCGTGGCTTTTCCGCGATCCGCAGGCGTTCGCCGTGGCGGCCGAATTCACGAAGCAGCGGCTGGCCACCGGCGGGCGGCAACTGCTGCGCATGCTGTCGATCCCGTGCGCCGGCGGCGAGGAGCCTTACACGCTGGCGATGGCGCTGGTCGATGCGGGCGTGCCGCCAACGGCATTCGCGATCGATGCCGTCGACCTGTCGACGGCCTGCATCGCCCGCGCCCAGGAAGGGCTGTATGGCCGCAATGCCTTCCGCGGCAAGGACCTCGATTTTCGCGACCGTCATTTCACGCACGAAGGCGACGACCTGTACCGCATCGACCCGGCGTTGCGGCGCCGCGTGCGTTTCCGCCAGGGTAACCTGCTGACGAGCGAACTGGCGCCGCCCGGTACCTACGACGTGATCTTCTGCCGCAATCTGCTGATCTATTTCGACGCGCCGACCACCGCCGCCGCGATCGCCCGGCTGGCGGCGCTGCTGGCCAACGACGGCGTGCTGCTGGCCGGTTACGCCGAGGTGCCGTCCTTCGTGCGCAACGGTTTCATGACACTGCCCTACCGGCAGGCCTTCGCACTGCGCAAGCATACCTCGCCGCAGAATGGGCCTTACGCCCTGCTGCCCTTGCCGGTCAACGAGGTCGGCAACGAACGGCGTTGCAGCCCTGGCCCCGAGGCCGCGCCACGCGAGCGTCGCGTGGCGCCGCGCAGGCCGACGCCGGTACCTCCCCCGATGCCGGCACAGGCGCCCGCGCCAGCCTTGCGCCCCGCCCCGCGCCCAACCCCGCCGCCACCTGCCGTCGCCGGCGGCTCGCCGCTGGCGGGTACGCTGGAGGATGCCGCCCGGCTCGCAGACCTGGGCCAGCCACGCGAGGCGCAGGCGCTGTGCCGCACCCTGACAGCACGCGAGCCGGACAACGCGGGCGCCTGGTTCCTTCTGGGCCTGCTCACGGAAGATGACGCGCCGGACGAGGCGCAAGCGCACTTGCGGCGCTGCATCTACCTGGAACCGGATCATTACGAGGCGCTGTGCCACCTGGCATTGCTGGCCGGCCGGCAGGGCGACAACGCGGCCCGGGAAACCCTGCGGGAACGCGCGGCGCGCGTGTGGCGCCGCCGCCAGGCCAGCAAGTCTCCATCATGAGTAAGAAACGATGAGCACACCGATTCCACCAGAAGAGCGCCGGCACGATGCCGGCCGCGCGGTCGACGATGCCTACCTGCACGAGTGGGCCGAACACTTCCGCGCTCCGCTCGCCAGCGCGGAACGCGCCGATGCCTCCGCCGTGGCCTTTCGCATCGGCGCCGAATGGCTGGCGTTGCCGACGGCGATGCTGCTGCGCGTCGCGCCGCATGCGGTGCCGCACCGGGTGCCGCACCGCACCGCGCACGGCATGCGCGGCCTCGTCAATGTGGGCGGACAGCTGTACCCGTGCATCGCCCTGGCCGAGCTGCTTGAGATCGATGCCGACGGCGGCAGCGTGCGTACCGGCCGCCACACGTTCGCGCGACTGTTGCTGGTGCAATGGGAAGGCCGGGGCTACGCATTGCCGGTCGCCGACCTGTACGGCATCGTGCGCTACGCCGGCACCCGCGTACAGCCGCCGGCGGCCACCATCAACAAGGGCGCGCAGCGCTACCTGTCGGGCGTGCTGGCCGAAGGCGACCTGCGTATCGGCCTGCTCAACGCGGCCATGCTCGGCCCGCAGCTCGCGAGGGCATTGCGATGAGCGACGACCTGTCCCAATTCTCGATGCTGGAACTGTTCCGCATGGAGGCGGAGAGCCAGACCCAGGCACTGACGGATGGCTTGCTGGCGGTTGAACGCCATGCCGACCCGGCCGACCTGGAAGCGATGATGCGGGCTGCCCATTCCATCAAGGGCGCCGCGGCGATCGTGGGACTGGATGTCATCGTGCAGCTGTCGCATGGCATGGAAGACGCGTTCATCGCCGCCCAGCATGGTTTGCTGAAACTGACGCCGAACCGCGTCGACGTCCTGCTGGCCGGCGTCGACCTGATCGTGCAATGCTCGAACCTCCAGGAAAGCGGCTTGCAGGGCTGGCTGGCGGCCAACGGCGACACGATCCGGCGCACGATGGATGCCATCCGCGGCATCGCGTTCCTGCCGGAGCCTGTGGCGCCCGCCCCCCCTTCGGCCCCTGCCCCTGCCCCTGCCCCTGCGCCAGAATCCGCACCCGCACTTGCATCGGCACCGGCACCGGTGACGTCCATCGCGGCGGCACCGGTCACGCCGGAACCGCCGCCCCATGCCGCGCCCGAACCGCGCGGCGGCAAGCCGGGCGTGCAGTCGGACCGGCTGCTGTCGCTGGCCGGCGAAGCGCGCATCGCCGCGCACCAGATGCTGCCGTTGATCCAGTCCATGCAACGCCACAAGCGCCACCAGGCCGCGCTGTTCGCAGCGCTGGACGATCTGCAGGAAGCGATCGGCCGCAACGGCGACCCGGTGCTGCGCGAGAAGGCCGCGCAGGTCCTGCAACGCGGACAGCCGCTCAAGCAATTCATCCTGGGCCACGTGGCCGACATGGAACAGTACGAACGCCGCCTGCTGACCGTGGCGCAGGGCATGGTGGAAGAAGTGCTGGCGCTGCGCATGCGGCCGT
Source organism: Pseudoduganella lutea (assembly GCF_004209755.1). Classification (NCBI taxonomy): domain Bacteria; kingdom Pseudomonadati; phylum Pseudomonadota; class Betaproteobacteria; order Burkholderiales; family Oxalobacteraceae; genus Pseudoduganella; species Pseudoduganella lutea. The sequence goes on from NZ_CP035913.1 coordinate 1,224,013, forward strand.
TCCGCGACGGAGTGCACCATTTCCCCCGCATGGTGCGCGACCTGGCACGCAGCCTCGGCAAGGATGTGCGGCTGGAGATCCGCGGCGAGGAAACGCTGGTGGACCGCGATATCCTGGCCCGCATCGAAAGCCCGCTCAACCACATGCTGCGCAACGCCGTGGACCATGGCATCGAGCTGCCGGCACTGCGCGAACGCGCCGGCAAGCCGCCCCATGGCACCATCGTGCTCGAGGCCAGGCACCGGGCCGGTATGCTGAACATCGAGATCTACGACGATGGCGGCGGCGTCGACCCGGAACGCATCCGCGCTGCGGTGGTGGCGCGCCGCATGTCCACGCAGGCGATGGCGGACACGATGTCGCACGCGGAACTGATGGAGTTCCTGTTCCTGCCGGCGTTCAGCCTGAAGCAGGAAGTGACGGAGATCTCCGGTCGTGGCGTTGGCCTGGACATCGTGCACGACGCCATCCGCGAGCAGAATGGCACCGTGCGGCTCGAATCGGAACGGGGCCGCGGCTTCCATACCCACATCACGCTGCCGCTGACACAGTCGATCGTGCGCTCGCTGGTGGTGGACGTGGGTGGCGAGGCATACGCGCTGCCCATCGTGAAGGTGGAACGCGTGCTGCAGGTGCCGCGCACGGCCATCCACACGCTGGAGAGCAAGCAGTTCTTCGAGTACGACGGCGCCAACGTGGGGCTGGTCTCGGCCGCCCAGGTGCTGCAACTGGGCGAGATGACGCTCCAGGAACTGCTGCCGGTAATCGTGGTGGGCACCGGCGCGCACCGCTACGGCCTGGTCGTCGATGCGATCCGTGGCGAGCACAGTCTTGCCGTGCACAGCCTCGATCCGATCTTCGGCAAGCTGCGCGACATTGCCGCCGCCGCCCTGTTGAACGATGGCGAACCGGTGCTGATCCTCGACGTATCCGACCTGCTGATGTCGATCGATAAATTGCTGGCCGAAGGCGGCCTGCATCAATTGGCGCGCGCCGGTGGCGCGGCAAGGCGTAGAATGAAACGCATCCTCGTCGTCGACGATTCGCTGACCGTGCGCGAAATGGAGCGCAAGCTGCTCTCGGGCCGCGGCTTCGAGGTGGACATCGCCGTCGACGGCATGGATGGCTGGAACGCGGCGCGCTCCGGCGATTATGACCTGGTCATCACCGACGTCGACATGCCGCGCATGGATGGCATCGAACTCGTCAACCTGATCAAGAAGGACCCGCACTTGCATACGCTCCCCGTGATGATCGTGTCGTACAAGGACCGGCCGGAAGACCGCGCGCGCGGGCTGGCCGCCGGCGCCGATTACTATCTCACCAAGGGCAGTTTCCATGACGAGACCCTGCTCGATGCCGTGGCGGACCTGATCGGGGACGCGTTCCGATGAAGATCGGTATCGCCAACGATGTCGCGATGGCGGCGGAAGCGCTGCGCCGCGTGATCGCCGGTACCAAGCTGCATCAGGTGGTGTGGATCGCCCGCACGGGCCTGGAAGCGGTGCGCATGTGCGCCGAGAACCGCCCCGACCTCGTGCTGATGGACCTGAACATGCCGGAACTCGATGGCGTGGAAGCGACGCGGCGCATCATGGCCGAATCGCCATGCGCGATCCTGGTGGTCACCGGCCGGCCGCAGGACAGCGTGAACCAGGTATTCCGCGCGCTGGGCGCCGGCGCCCTGGACGTGACCGCGACGCCGATCCTGATTCCCGGCCACGACCAGGGCGCCGCCCAGTTGCTGGCCAAGCTGCGCACGATGGAAAAGCTGATCCGCCACAGCGGCGGTACCCATGGCATGCAGCCCCGGCTCACCCTGCAGCTGGCTGACCGGGCCATCACGAACGTGCGCACGCTGGTGGCGATCGGCGCCTCGACCGGAGGGCCGGTGGCGGTGGCACGGATCCTGGCCGGCTGGCAGGCGCCGCCCGGCTGCACGATCGTCGTGGTACAGCATATCGACGAGAACTTCGCCGATCCCTTCGCCAAATGGCTGGGCGACCAGCTGACGATGCCGGTGCGCCCCATCGAGCACGGCGACCCGCTGATGAGTGGCACCGTGATGATTGCGAAAAGCAATGACCACCTGGTACTGGATGAAAATCACCAACTAGGTTACGATGCGGTGCCGAAGGATTATGCCTACCGCCCGTCGGTCGACGTGTTCTTCCGCTGCGTGGCGCAGCACTGGCGCGACGATGCCGTCGGCATCCTGCTGACGGGCATGGGTCGTGACGGCGGCGAAGGCTTGCTGGCCATGCGCCGCGCCGGCAAGACCACGGTAGCCCAGGACCAGGCCACCAGCGCCGTGTACGGCATGCCGCGTGCGGCGGCCGAGCTCGATGCGGCCCAGCTGATCCTGCCGCTGGAAAAAATCGGCCCGTTTTTACGCAGTACCACTGGAGGCAAACCCTAGGGCAGTAACCCTGAACGCCGCCAGCGTTCAACCTTACTGATCAATTTTAGGAAGCCCGATGTCGCAGGCCTTCACCGCTGGCGCGGAACCCCGATTTTCCCTGACCGCCTTCAAGGTGCGCGTACTGCTTGTCGACGACCAGTTGCTGGTCGTGGAGGCCGTGCGCCGCATGCTGGCCGACCAGCCCGACATCGAATTCCATTTCGTGACCGATGCCTCGAGCGCGGTCGATTGCGCCGCGCGGCTGCAGCCGACCGTCATCCTGCAAGACCTGGTGATGCCTGGCTGGGACGGCTTCGACCTGATCAGCCGCTACCGTGCCACGCTGGAACTGGAGCATGTCCCCGTGATCGTGCTGTCGGCCCGCGATGAAGCCGCATCGAAAGCGCATGGCTTCGCGGTCGGCGCCAACGATTATCTGGTGAAGCTGCCGGACCGGCTCGAACTGCTGGCCCGCGTGCGCTACCATTCCGGCGCCTACATCAGCCGCCTGCAGCGCGACGAGGCGTTCCGCTTCCTGCGCGAGAGCCAGAACCGCCTGGCCGAAGCCAATATCGAACTGCAGAAGCTGGCGGCGCTGGACAGCCTGACCGGCATCGCCAACCGCCGCCGCTTCGACGAACTGGTGCAGCACGAATGGCAGCGCGGCCAGCGCGAACGCCGCCCGCTGTCGCTGCTGTTGTGCGATATCGACTGCTTCAAGCTGTACAACGACACCTTCGGCCACCTGGCCGGCGACCTGTGCCTGAAGAAGGCGGCGGCCGTGATGACGGCCTGCCTGAAACGGCCGGCCGACCTGGCAGCGCGCTATGGCGGCGAGGAATTCGCGCTGGTACTGCCGGACACGGATGAAGCCGGCGCACGCAGCGTGGCCGAGGACTGCCTGCGTGCGCTGGCCGAACTGGGGATCGAGAACCCGCAGGCGCCGCATTGCGTCGTCACGATGTCGATCGGCGTGGCGACGCTCGTGCCCACGGCCGATACGTCCCCGGCCGAACTGGTCGAAGGCGCCGACCGGGCGCTGTACTCGGCCAAGGATGGCGGGCGCAACCGCGCTGCCAGCGCCGTATTCGGCCAGACCGGTCAGATAAAGACGGGTTCGGGTTCGAGCAGCACGCCGTAGCGTTCGCGCACATCGGCCTGGATTGCCTCGGCGAGCCGCCGCACATCAGCGCCGGTGGCACCGCCGTTGTTGACGAGCACCAGCGCCTGCTTCGGATACACGCCGGCTGCGCCCAAGCTTTTCCCCTTCCAGCCGCACTGGTCGATCAGCCAACCGGCGGCCAGCTTTTCGGTGCCGTCGTCCTGCCGGTGATGCACGAGGTTCGGGAACTTCTCCAGCAAGGCGGCGCACTGCGCGGCGCCCACGACCGGGTTCTTGAAGAAGCTGCCGGCATTGCCGATCACGGCCGGATCGGGCAGCTTGCGGCGCCGGATCGCGATGACGGCATCGGCCACTTGCCGCGCGGTGGGTTCGGCGGTTCCCATCGCCGCTACCTCATTGGCCAGTTCGGCGTAACGCAGGTTCGGGCGCCACATGCGCGGCAGCGCGAACGTGACGTCGACGATGACCAGGCCGCGGCCCGCCTCGTGCTTGAAGACGCTGTCGCGGTAGGCGAAACGGCAGGCCGCACCATCGAACGTGGCCAGCGCCCCCGTGGCGGGATCGAATACCGTGAGGCTGTGGAACACGTCCTTTGTTTCGAGGCCGTAGGCACCGATGTTCTGGATCGGCGCCGCGCCCACCGTGCCGGGGATCAGCGCCAGGTTTTCCAGGCCGCCGAGGCCCTGGGCCAGGGTCCACTCCACGAAACCGTGCCAGTTCTCACCGGCCTGCGCGCGCACCAGCACGTGTTCGCCGGTTTCGCCAACGACCGCGCGGCCGCTGCTGGCCATGTGCAGCACCAGGCCGTCGAAGTTGCCCGTCAGCAGCAGGTTGCTGCCACCGCCCAGCACCAGCCGCGGCAGGCCCGCCAGCGCGGGATTTGCCAGCACCGCCGCCAGCTGGGCCGTCGCAGAGATCCGGACATAGTGCGAGGCACGGGCATCGATGCCGAAAGTGTTCAGGTCGCGCAGGGAAAAATCGTGCTGGAGGATTGGTTCGGGATGCATGGACGGCTGACTCGGTTTCTCGAAATTTGCTCGATTATAGAGGGAAGCAAAAAAAACGACCGACCGTTCGCAGCGTGCGTCCGTTAAAATGTCGCCATCTCTGCGCGGCATTGCCGCGAGCAACAAAAAAATCGAAAGGAACCATCATGCCATCGTTTGACGTCGTATCCGAGGCGGACATGATCGAGGTGCGCAACGCCGTCGACCAGTCCAACAAGGAGATCACCACCCGCTTCGACTTCAAGGGCAGCGACGCGCGCGTGGAACAGAAGGAACATGAGCTGACGGCATTCGCCGACTCCGACTTCCAGCTGAGCCAGGTACGGGACGTGCTGACCAACAAGCTTGCCAAGCGCAAGGTCGACGTGCGTTTCCTGGACGAAGGCAAGATCGAGAAGATCGGCGGCGACAAGGTCAAGCAGGTGATCAAGGTGAAGAACGGTATCGAGACGGAAACGGCCAAGAAAATCACCAAGATCATCAAGGAAAGCAAGATGAAGGTGCAGGCCAGCATCCAGGGCGAATCGGTGCGCGTGACCGGCGCGAAGCGCGACGACCTGCAGGCCGCGATGGCGCTGCTGCGCAAGGAAGTGGCCGATACGCCGCTCGAATTCAACAACTTCCGCGATTGACGCGGCGCGTGCCGGCAATCACTGAGGACAGCAATGAAACGTGTTGATGATTTCCGCCTGCGGTTCGGCGACAACGAGTATGTACCCATCATGATCGGCGGCATGGGCGTGGACATTTCCACGTCCGAACTGGCGCTGGAGGCGGCGCGCCTGGGCGGCATCGGTCATATTTCCGACGCGATGGTGGAAGATGTTTCCGACCGCCGCTTCGATACCAGCTTCGTCAAGGAAAAGACCAAGCTGTACAAGTTCAACATCAATAACATGGACAAGGCGGTGGTGCAGTTCGACCTGAACCGCCTGGCCGAGGCACAGCGCCTGCATATCGGCAGGACCATGGAAGCGAAGAAGGGCCCCGGCCTCATCTTCGTGAACTGCATGGAAAAGCTGACGATGAACGGCCCGCGCGAAACCCTGCGCGTGCGCCTGAATGCGGCGCTGGATGCGGGCATCGACGGCATCACGCTGTCCGCCGGCCTGCACTTCAATTCGTTCGGCCTGATGGCCGACCACCCGCGCTTCCGCGAAGCGAAGCTGGGCATCATCGTCTCGTCGGTGCGGGCGCTGCAGATCTTCCTGCGCAAGAACGCCAAGCTGGATCGCCTGCCCGACTACGTGATCGTCGAAGGCCCGCTGGCCGGCGGCCACCTGGGCTTCGGCCTGGATGACTGGCAGGACTACGACCTGCACACGATCACCGGCGAAGTCCTCGCCTACCTGAAGGGCGAAGGGCTGGAGATTCCCGTGCTCGCCGCCGGCGGCATCTTCACCGGCAGCGACGCCGTGTCATTCCTCGAGATGGGCGCGGCCGGCGTGCAGGTGGCCACGCGCTTCACGATCACGAAGGAATGCGGCCTGCCGGACAAGGTGAAGCAGGAATATGCAAAAGCTTCCGAAGAAGACGTGATCGTCAACGGCATCTCGCCGACCGGCTATCCGATGCGGATGCTGCGCAACACGCCGGCGATCGGCGCCAACACGCGCCCGGGCTGCGAATCCTACGGCTACCTGCTGGACGCGACCGGCAACTGCTCGTACATCAACTCGTACAACCGCGAGGTGACGGCGAACGGCGGCAGCGACAAGGGCGTGAAGGTGATGGACAAGACCTGCCTGTGCACGCACATGCGCAACTTCAATTGCTGGACGTGCGGCCACTACACCTACCGCCTGAAGGACACCACGCACAAGCTGGCTAGCGGCGACTACCAGTTGCTGACGGCCGAACACGTGTTCCGCGATTACCAGTTCAGTACCGACAACCGGATCGCGTTGCCGGAACGCGAGGAAGCCCAGGCGGCCTGAGCGTTTCAGCGCATCGATAACGGCGCGATCCGCACGGGTCGCGCCGTTTTTGTTTTCCTTCGCGCCGTTTTTGTTTCCCTTTGCGCCGTTTTTGTTTCCCTTTGCGCCGTTTTTGTTTCCCTTTGCGCCGTTTTTGTTTCCCTTTGCGCCGTTTTCTTTGCGCCCCGTGCTTGCCTGGTCCTGTCAGCCGGCGATCGGCGTTGCCGGGTACAGCCGCGTCAGCACCTGCCGCGTGATCGCTGCCAGCAACCCCGTGGCCGCCGCGATGTCCGGCTCTTCCTGCTCGCGCAGCGTGCGCCAGAGCGCCGTGACCTCCGCTTCGCGCAGCGCGACAGCCTGCTCAACTTCATCCTGCCAGAACGCCGGCGCTTCGCTTTCCACGAAGTTGCCGCGCCCGCGTCCGAAGTGGGCCACTGCCAGGTAGCGCAGCACGTTCGTGACCAGCAAGGTGCGCAGGAAGGCGTCGGACAGCGTGATCGATGGCGTATTGCGATCGGTGCCCGCATTGAAGCCCCAGGCGGCACCGGCGAACGTGAGCGCGCCGATCACCCCGCCCAGCAAGGCGCCGGTACCGAGTGTGAGCCCGCCGGCGGCCAGGTCGGCGGACAGCCCGGTCGCGGCCCCGGACACGATCGCCCCCAGCAACGCGGCCTGGCCCTTTTCGACAGGCGCCCTGACGACGAAATTGTTGCTGACCCGGGCGTTGATCGTGGTGGCCGCGCTGGCGTCGAGCCGGTGCAGCGACAGCAGGCTGACCGTCGCTTGCCCGATGCCGAGGTTCAGGCGCGCGACCAGCGTGTTCATCGCCCGTTCCTGCCGCTTGCGGTCGTCGCCCTTGCCGATGCCGACCAGTTTCAATGCCGAACCCAGCATGTTTTTCTCCGCGGTTTCCACCAGCTGGCGATCGCGCACGGCATCGTGCAGCTGCTGCGCGATCACGGCCATCGAGTGGTGGAAGCGCTGCGCATTCTGTGCTTCCCAGGCCGCCAGCAGGCGGCCATGCGCCTGCCTTTTTTCGTCCGGCACGAGCTGGCCCAGCGCTTCGTAGAACACGTGCTCGTGCACCCAGCAGCGGGCGAAGGCGTCGAGCGGCAGCACATCGCGCACGGCACCGTACTGCCGCATGTGTTCGCGCCAGCGCAGCTGCTCGGCTGCTTCTTCCGGCGCCGGCCGGGGCGGGCCCATTTGATTGAGCAGCACCAGCACGGGCTTGCCCAGCCATTCGAGGATGCGCATTTCGGATGGCAGGTAGCCGGCATCCTCCGGCCGCTCCGCCGAATTGACGAGGTACAGCACGATGTCCGCATCATCGCGCGCGGCACGTAGCGCCTGCTGGCTGAGCCAGAACGGGCGGTCGCGGTAGCGGTCGATCACCTCGCGCAGGAACCAGCCGATCGGGTTGCCGGACATGCCCAGGCGTTTCATCAGCCGCACCGAGTCGCCGAAGCCCGGCGTATCCCACAGCACCAGCCGGTCGCCGCCTTCGGTGGCCTGCAGCGTGTGCGATTCGGCGAGCGCGGTCACGTGCGCCGCATCGCGCACCTCGCCCACGTCCATGCCCAGCAGCGTGCGCGCCAGCGTGGTCTTGCCGTTGTTCGTGTGGGAGATCAGGGCCAGCTGGATCGTTTCGCTCATGCGCCCTCCTCCCTGGCCGGCAGCTGCGGCGCGAGCAGGTTCACGACCGTGGGATCGGCGCCGTGGAACACACAGAACTCGCGCCACAGTTCGACCCGGTCACGCACCCGCTGCGGATCGGGGGTGCGGCTGCTGAACGCCGATTCATCGAGCAGCACGGTGCGTTGCGGCAGCACGCGCATGGCATGGGCGATGAATGCGCCGTGGTTTTCCTTCTCGGGCGTGGCAGCCAGGCTGAACAACAGCGCCGTCGATGTCACACCTGGCTCGCGGGGATCGATGTCGCGCAGCGCGGCGCCGGGGTCGGCACCATACGGGACCGCCGCCAGCAGGCGCACGCGGGCACGCTCGCCCAGCAGTTGCGCAGCCATGGCCTCGAGGCCGCGGGTGCGGGCCTCGTCCACCGTGAAGCTGTACGGAATCACGCGCAGCATGCCGGCTTCGCCGCCGGCGGCATCGTTCAGCTGGCGGAAATACGGCTGCTCCAGGTCGAGCGGAAAGCGGCGCTTCAGCACCGATGCCCTGGCAGCCGCGAACGCGGCGAGCACGAGGCGCGGCAATACCACCAGCAACAGCAAGGTCCCGGCATACAGGTGCGCCCAGCGGGCCCCGTCGCTGGCCGCCGCCGGCGCGCCGGCGCTGAAATGCAGCGCCTGCACGTCGGCCAGCGTGAAGCCCTGCAAGCCGAACGCGGTCATGGCCGGCCAAAACAGGATCGCCAGCAGTTCATGGACCTGCGCCGCGCCCAGGAACGTGCTTTCCCAGCCGGCGCCATATTGGGACAGCATGCCGCGTGCATACAGCGACACCAGCGCCCCCACCGCGAACAGCGCGGCGGACAGGTGGACCGTGCGCGACAGCCGTGCCCCGTTCAGGCGCGCGCTCAACTGCGCCCAGTCGGCCATGAAGGCATGCAGGCATGATGCCAGCGCGTGCGGCATCTTGCGCGGCATCGCGCCCTTGCCCACGGCAAGGTGGCGGATCCATGTGGCCCGCAAGCGCGTGACTCCCGCCTTGGGTATGCACAGCCATACCAGCATCGCCACGTAGACGAGCAGGTTCCAGCCGACGATCGCCAGCAGCGGCGCGGACAGCAGGTCGACCCGGTGCGGATCGGTGATCCTGTCCAGGCCCGCGCCCAGCACAAAGGCCAGCAGCGGCAGCAACCAGGCGGTGGCGTGCAAGCCCGGGGCGCGCTTCGCAAACGCGGCAAAGGCCGGGTGCCGCTGGGACAGTTTCTTGATGACCTGTTCGGAACGCTGCTGCAGGAAATGCTCGGACGTTGCTTCGGCCTTGGTTTCCGAAGCCTGCCACCGCGCCAGTTCGCGGGCGGTGCGGTTGGCATAGCGGCGGTCGTCGTCGCTGAGGATTTCGCGCTTCCGGTCAGTGGTTTCGATCGCGCGCACGAGAACCACGCTGCGGGCCAGCTCTTCGTTCATGGGCATCCTTATGGTTGAATCCGGATTGTAACGCCCATGGTGCTCGACAGCTGCCCGCACGGCAGTGCACGTTGCATCGGCTCCGTTCAGTCCATCAAGGGTGTGTGGGCGCAGCGTTGCCCGCCCCCGGTGTGCGGACCGGGGCCGGGCTGGCGCGACGGGCTGGCGGGGTCATGCGCCAGCACACGCCCAATGGATGGGCGCCTACCGGCGCAGTGCCTGGTCAGCGCTGCTGGATCTTGTCCGTGCCGCGGCTGCCGGAATCGGATGGCGCTTCAGACGGGCTGCCCTGGCGCTGCTGGTTGTTGGCGTCGCCCGATTGCCGGTTGCCGGAAGGCCCGGTCGGCGACTCCTGCGATCCCGCGCGCTGCTTCTGTTCCAGCCCGCCGCGGCCCGACTGCCGCGGTGCTGCTTCGCGGTCTTCATCGGATTGGGCCTCATTGCGCACGGCCTGCTGGCGGGCGCTCCAGCCGGCCTGCTGGGCGCCTTCGCCGCCCCGGCTGCTGCCGACGTTCTCGTCGGGCTTGCCCTGCAGTTCCCCACGATCGCGCAGCGACGTTCCCTGCTGCTCTGCCGATGCCGATTGCACGTTCGCACCGCCGCCCTGGACTGTGCCGGGGGCCACGCCCTGCAGGCTGCCTTCGGCCACCGTGTTCTGGTCTTTCGTGGTTTGCGAGCGGACGCGCTTGTCGTCCGGACTGTCTTTCTTCGACATGATGTGCTCCTCCTGTGGCGACGCCGACCCGGCGTCAACAGGGCGATCATGCGCTTGCCATTCGCATGGCTGTATCGGCGCAGCCTGTGCGGCCATGTAGGACAAGCCTTACCTGTTGCAAGCCTGAGTCAATGCATGGCCGGCACGGGAACCGTGAGCTGGATGCCGGCGTAATACTGCCTGGAACCCTTGAACTTCGTCAGTTGCATCCCGCGGTTCTTTTTGGCAAACGAGCAGTGCACCCAGCCGGAACTGGCGGCGCCCGGAACGAAGTTCTCCAGGATGAGCTGGTCGAAATCGAGGTGCGCCGAAATCCATAGCGCCACTTCATGGACGGTATGGCCGGCCACGTGGAAGTCGGCGGCCTCGCCCATGCCGGGCCGGGCACATCCGGCAGTATCCCGGGACCATGCACCGATCAGGGCGTTATCGGGGAGAGGAAGATGCGGGGAAGGAAGATGCGGCGATGCGGGCGGAGGCGACGCGGGGCCGGCGCACGCGACAATGCCGACCAGCACGCAGATCCATGCGCCGGCAGGCACGAGCCTTCCCGATCGGACGGGGTTTTCCCGATGCGCAATGACCACCTTCCTGCGCCATCCAGCGTGGCAAACGACGGTACCAGTCGATTCTAGCAGGGCGGCTTGCAGGAATATACCGATGCGCCGTAAAAGCCACTCGGCATGGTTCACCGCTTCAGGGGGGATGACGCGGATGGACGGGCGTGGCCCGCGTTTCAGGGGAACACGAACGACTTCACCAGCGTCAACTCGCCCGCGGCACGCAACGGCACGCGGAACACCTGCTGTTTCTCGCGTGGCGTGTTTTCGTTCGTGATGATGGCGACCTGTGCCACCGTGAGCGCCTGCGCAGGCTCGCCGCTGCCGTAGTAGTTGACGTAGACATGGTAGTTGCCCCTGGGCGGCGTGGCGCTGGAAAAGATTTCCGGGCCATAGCCGGTGGTGACGTCCACGTCGAGTGCGCCGCCATCGGCCAGCACGCGACTGCCATACCAGGCATGGCCGCCATCCGGTGTCACCACGTGCAGGTCGATGTCGGTGCCGGGGCTGTCCCACGACAGCACCACGCGCAGGCGCGCCTGCGTCTTGCCGGCGTAGGCATCGACGAACTGCGTGCGTGCCCGGCCATTGCCGTCCGGGGCGCGCACTTCCACGCTGTTGGCGCCGCTGCCGAAACCGTAGGGCCGGGCGAACGTGCCATCGTCCTGCACTTCGAGCGGCATCGACACGCCATTGACGACGAGCGTTGCGGGCTTGGCCTTGCGGGTCCCGGCGATGCGCCCGCGAATCTGCGCCGTGCCCGCCTGCCCCGGCTGCAGGTTGACGGCATTGGCCGGATAGTTGACACCCTGCGTGTACTGTTCCGTGGCGCCGGCGGAGTTGCGCCAGCCGCCCTTCGGCGTATCGATGGCAACCTGGGCCCAGGCGGAAAACGGAAGCAGGGGCAATACAGCCAGCAACTGGAGCGAGCGCAGTGTCATGGTTAGAATTTGAAGGTTTTCACGAGCGTGAGTTCGCCGATGCTGCGCAGCGGGACGACGAACGCCTCGCGCCGCTCGCGCGCCGTGTTTTCATGGAAGACCAGCGTGATGCGGGTCGTGATGATGGGCTGCTGCCGCGTCGATTCGTCGAAATGGTAGCCCGAATCGCCGAAGTTGCCCCAGTAGTTGATCCACACCTGGTAGGCGCCCCGCTGCGGCGCCGTCATGACGAAATTCTCCGGCCCGGGACCGTCGACCGTGTCCGCATCGAGGCCGCCGCCATTGGTCAGCGCGGGATGCGACCAGAACGCATGCTGGCCATCCGGTGTCACCACGTGGAGGTCGACTTCGGCCTGGTTGTCATCCCAGGCGGCGATCACGCGCAGCACGGGCTGCGGACGGCTGCGATCAGCCTCGTAGAATTGCACCCGCTTGACGCCGCGGCCATCCGCCCCGCGGATCTCCACGCTGTTGGAACCGGAACCGAACGAGTAGGCGCGCGCATAACGGCCTTCGTCGTCCGTGTACAGCGGCGTGGGATTGCCGTTCACGACGAGCTTCGCGAACGGCCGCTTGTTCCCCGCCTGTGCCAGGTGGCCCGTGATCATGCGCCGGTTCTTCTGGCTGCCGCGGTCGATCAGCGAATACGGATAGTTCCTGGCCAGCTCCTGCGACTTGTCCGTCAGGCCGGCGCGGTTCCAGCCGCCGGTGGGCGCGGCCAGCGTGCGATCCTGTGCGCCGGCTGCCGCCGGCAGAAGGAACAGTGTCAGCAACACCGATGCGGTGCATGGTTTCATGGTGTCTCCGGATTCAGGTCGGCCAGCCGCCGCGCGAGCTGCTCGACATAGATTTCATCCTGGCCACGCGGATGCCGGCGCAAGCCGATGTGCAGGTATTCGTGGGCCAGCGTGATACGGTCCTCGCGCGTGGCCAGCGGGCGCATGAAGATGCGGTTGCGCGACTGCTCCGAGTACGGCGCGCCGACGGCTAGTGCGCAGACGCCCGGCAGGTCGGCCGGTCGTTCGTAGCCCGCCTCGGCGCGCAGCACGCGCTCCCAGCGCGGCAGCGCATGCGCCAGCCATCGCTCGTTCTTCACCAGGCGCGTGCAGGTGGTGCCGCTGTTGCCGGCGATCGTCAGTGCACCGCGCGGCCAAGCGCTTGCCAGCAGTTCGTCGAACCGCCGGCCTTCGCGCGCCAGCCGTACCGTCTGCACCCACGCGAGCGTATCGGGAGCCGCCGTGTCGCGGTGATACCTTACCGTTGCGCCGTCGATCACCAGCTGGTCGGTCCAGCGGGCTGCCTCCAGCGCCGCTGCCGTTGCGGGGTTCGGGCTGACGCGCTGCGTGGCGCTGCTGTCGGCGATACGCTGGCAACCGCCACCTTGCCGGGCATTCTGCTGCAGGTAGGTGCGCGCGGCGATCGCCAGCGCCCGCGCGGCCTCGGGCTCGGCGGTGCTCCCTTCCCGGTCCACCACGCGCGCCACGTAGTCGTTGACGCCGAAACGGCCGCGCAGGCGCGGCCTGCCGGTGCTATCGCGTTCGAGCAGCACATCGCCGGCGCCCTGCACGGGCAACGCGTTGCCATTCTCGAACCGGACGACATGGCGGCCATGCAGCGGCCCGGCGACCGCCGGCCCGGCGGGTCCTTGCACGCTGCGGATGGGGTAGCGCGTGAAGAAATCGACTTCGACGCAGCCGCTGTCCTGCGGGGTGGCGGCCGGCAGCGCGGCCGCCAGCCGCGGCGCCCAGCGGCGCAGGATGCCGGCGCTGGTGCCAGGGCCACCGAGCCACACGGGCGTGCCGTCCGCCAGCCAGCCGGCGGCACCGCCCAGGCGCTGCCCGGCGCCACCGCGCCCGGGCGTCTCGTGCCAGGAATACGTCTTGACCCGCAGCTGGCTGCCGAACCAGCGCACCGAGTCGGCGCCGCGCCCGTCCAGCACCACGCGCAGCAATGCCGCTTCCGCCAGGGCGCGCGGCTCGGCCGGCACGCGGTCCAGCGCCCGCAGCAGGCTGTCGAGCCGTACCGCGCGTTCCGGTGCCAGCGCGTCGGGCGTGGCGAGCCATGCAAGGTCGCCGGCCGGCACGCGGCCGAGCCGCTCCGTCCACCACGCGCGCCATGGCGCGGCGCCGATCATGAGCCGGCGCGGTGCAAAGAATGGCCCACATGACCGGGCCAGCGCCACGTCGCGCTCGATGGACTTGCCCGCGTTGCAGCAATACACTTCTTCCGGATCGCGGCCGGTGCAGCGATAGGCCGGCAGCGGCGTGCCGGTATCGACCGCATACACGTAGACGAACAGCTTCCACAGGCTGCCCAGCGGAACCTCGCGGGCACCGTCGAACGGAGGTGGCGCCGCACCACCGTCCTGCAGCTGCCTGACCTGCACGCGCCCTTCCTTCCACCAGGCGACGTCGAGCGTTGCCGCCGCCGACAGCAGCGGAACGGCGAACAGCACGGCGGGCAGCATCCTGCGCATCATTCGACTTTCAGCGTGCGGCGCGCGGCATTGCCTTCGATCGCCTTCTGCTCGGGCTCGTACACGCGGTAATAGCGCGCCGGCGGCAGCACGTAGCTGCCCTTCTGGGCAAACCGCAGCAGGTGGCGCACCACGGTTTCGCCAGCGAGCGCGTCGACCGGCACCGAATAGCCATCCGGCCGTTCCGTGTGGCGGGCACGCTCGAGCTGCTTCGGCGGCGTGCCTTCCAGCGCGATGCCCCACGTGGTCGGCTCCACGCTGGCACCCGGCGGCAGCGGTACTTCCACGAGGCCGAAGCGATGCCGGGCGCCGGAAGCCGGTTTCAGGCGGATCTCGTCCAGGTACAGTTCATCGGTGCGCAGTGCCTCGCCGGGCTTGACGGGTTCGGTGGCATAGCCGCCGTTGCCAGATTTTATGCGCAGGATGCGGCGCTCGACGGTCACCGCCAGCGTCGAGGTTTCGGCCGCGCGGCTGTCGTATTGCACCACGGCCGCCGCGCCAGCCGGCGCCGGGGCGGCCAGGGCCAGCTGGTCCGGCAGCGCCTTCGGGTCCATCCAGCGCCACTGCGCCTGGCCCGCTGCCGTCTCGACCTTGCGCCACTGGCCTTGCGGTGCAAGGTCGGCTCCCCTGCCGAAGGCCGGGCCGCCCAGTTTCTTCTGCACCCACAGCAATGTCAGCGCGCGGTCCATTGTCGGCATGTCGCCACGCACCGACGCCAGTGTCGCCTCGGCCTGGCTGGCGGGCGCCTCGCCAGCCAGCATCAGCAGCGCCTGCGCGGCCGGGGCGGGCGTGTCGCGCAGCGTTTTCCAGGCGGCCGCGATCCGCTCCTGCAGCGCCGGCGTGGCCACGATGCCGTTCTCCTGCGCCACGACCGCGACCAGCCCCAGCGCCAGCGCATGCGCGGCCGCATCGTCGCTGCCCAGCACCATGCTGGCCGATCCCGTGCGCGGGCGCGCGGCGGACGGCGCCGGCATTGCCGCCGCATCGTCGACCAGGCCCGACGCCAGCGTCTTCGTCGGCAGGCCCATGTCGTGCGCCATCCTTAGCGCCAGCGCGCGCTCGCCCACGCTGCCTTCCTGCACCTTGTCGCCATACACTTTCAGCAGGTTTTCCCAGTGCCCGGCGGGCAGGTCGATCTTCAGCGCGCGTGCCGCATACCAGTCGGCGTAGTAGGCATAGGCGGTCATCAGCGCGCTGTCCTGCGTGCCGTCGCCCCACCAGCCGAACACGGCGTCCGGCCCCGCCATCGACACGAGCCGAAGGCGCTGGTTCTGCAGGTGCGCCAGCAGCCGGTCGCGCAGCCCAGCCGCATCGGGCGGCAGGCTGTGCACCGCCATCGTCAGCGGGATGATGCGGCTGGCGGTCTGTTCGACACCACCGTACGGATAGTCGATCAGGTCGTCCGCGATGCGCGCGAAATGCGCGGCAGCGCCGTGCGCGAACGACACGCGCACGTTGCGCGCGTCGGCCGGCAGCTTCAGCGCCGTCGTCGTGCCTACCAGCGGAACGGCCTGCGAACGGGGACTGCTCCAGCCGGCGGGTTGAACCTGCAGCGTGGTGTCGAGCGCGTCGACGACCTTGCCGCCCTGCCTGACTTCGAGGCGCAGCGCGCCGTTGGCGCCCGTGAGCGGAAACGCCGCGTAATTGATGCCTGGTGCCGCGTCGATCTTCTCCATCTTCGTGGTGCCGCCGGCCGTCAGCGCGACTTCCAGCGCCGCTTTCGCGCCGCTCTGGTTGAACACGGCCACGGTGGCCAGCGGCGCGTCGCCGGCGCGCATCCAGCCCGGTGCGGCCCACTTGGCATAGAACGCCTTGTCCGAGCGCAGGTAAGCGGTACGCTGGCCAACGCGGCCCTGCGCATCCATCGCGCGGCCCGTAATGCGCCAGCGCGTCAGCGCATCCGGCATCGTGAACGTGACGCGCGCGCGACCGGCGGCGTCGGTCATCAGCGACGGCGCCCACAGCGCGGTATCGACGTTGTCGCGACGCGGCCGCTCCAGCACCTTCACGCCGCGCTCGTTGTAATTGTGGCGCGCGGGCACGCCGCCCAGCCGGCCCTGCGCCATGTCGTAGCTGATGAACGACAGGCTTGCCGTCGTGCGCACGTTGTTGCGGCGCGGGTGGTAGAAGAAGTCCGCGATGTCCGGCGCGATCTCCGGCTGCAGCACGTAGATCATCTCATCAACGACCCCCAGTGCCACCAGCGTGGCGACGGGCTTGCCGTCGAGCGTGGCCGTGACGTCGAGCGTGACTTTTTCGCCAGGCTGGTACACCGGCTTGTCCGTGGCGAATTGCAGCGCGATGCGCGGCTCGATGATCTGCAGGCCCGCGTTCTCGAACACGAACTCGCCGTTGCGCACGGCGGCGACGGAGAACGTGATGTTCGGACCATGCGCCTCCTGCACGGGGATACGCACGCGCCACTGGTTCGGCGCCACGCGCCGCGCCTGGAACCACGCGGCACCGCCCTGCAACAGGCCGTGGCTCTCCACCTTGTCCCGCTCCAGCGTCAGCAGAGCCTGGTCCGCGGGGGCAGAGAACGTGACCAGCGCTTCGGCCGTTTCGCCCGGCTTGTAGCGGGCGCGGTCCAGCACGATCTCGATGCTGCCCGGCGTGGCCTTCACGCCCGCGCCGCTGACCCAGTGGCTGGTACTGCCCACGAGGTTGCCCCGTTCGTCGCGCAGGCTCAGTTGATACGAGCCGGATACCGGGAATGTCACGTCCCACGTTTTCGCGGCGCCGTCGAACGGACCTTCCGTTTTTGTCTGCGTTTCAAGCTGCACCATTTCCCAGCGAACCGGCTTCGCACCGCCCTGCCCCAGCGCGGTCACGCCAAAGCGCACCACCTGGCCAGGATCGGAAAACTGGCGCGCCGCCTTCAACTGGTACGTGGTGGCCGAGCGGGCGATGAGCAGCTCGCGCGTGGTTTTCACGCGGTACGCGGCGCCGTCTGTCGCCAGCACGGTCAGGATGTAGCGCGAAGGATCGGCGGCCGGCGGCAGCGTGAAGTCCGCATTGCCGCTGCTGTCCGTCCGCAATTCTTCCGTCTTCAGGTCGACAGGGAACAGGCCGCTGTAGCGCAGCTCGCCTTCCACGAGTGTGTTCTGCTGGCCGCGCAGCGACAGCGTGAGTTTCGCGTTGCGCACCGGCTTGCCATCGGCGTAACGCAGCGCGATCGTGCCTTCGACACGTTCGCCCGTCTTGAATTCGGGCTTCGCCGGCTGCACGCTGATCTCGAAGTGCGGCTTGATGTACTCGGCCACGCGGAAAGCCGCGCCATACATGCCGCCCTGGTAGCTGAAGCGCAGCTCGTAGCCACCGGCGCCGGCCTGCACCGGCAGGCGGAAGCGGGTTTCGGTCCCCGTTTCCGGCGACAGCTGCAGCGTTTGCGTCAGCAGCGGCGTGCCGTTCGGGTCGAATACGGTCAGGCCGACGGGCGCCGCCGCGGCAGCCTGCGAAGCGCGCGCGGACGTGAACTCGCGGCCCAGGAACTTCACGTTGACTTCGTCGCCAGGCCGGTACAGGGGGCGGTCCGTCACCGCGTACAGCTTCGTATTGTAGATCTCGCTGTCATAGTAGAAATTCTCGGAAACGAACACGCCGCCGTCGCGATCCTCGCCCAGCACATAGGTGTGCTCCGGGCTGCCCCGCTCGAGCGCGGCGACGCCATCCTGGCCGGTGGTGCCGTACTGCAGCACGCCACTGCCGTCCGTCCACACGACACTGGTACCCGGTACGGCGGCGCCATTGTCGCGCCGCGCGCTCCACACGAGCATCTGGCCGGACGAGACCTTGGTCACGGCCACCGTGTTAGACACGAACACCAGCGTGGTCGCACGGTGCTCGCCGATGATCGCTTCGACCAGGTACAGCCCCGGCTTGCGCTTGCCGATCGGGATCATCAGGTTGCCGGCACCGGTGGGAATGAAGTCGCTGCTGGAGCCATCGAGCTTGACGCCCTTCGGCGGCTCGATGGGTTTCGCCTGCCAGATCGGATAGCGGAAGCGGTCCACCATGTCGAACCCCTTCAGCGGCTTGTACCGGGGGTTGTTCTGGAACGTGGTGGGCCGGCGGATCGCTTCGTTCGTGGCCAGCCCGGGCTGCGTGTGCGTGACGGCGCGGCGCGCATCGGCCGAGAACAGCTGGCGCCAGATCAGGCGCGACTGTTTCCACCAGCTGTCCCACAGGTAGCGCAGCGTGTTCGCCAGCCCTTCGCCCTGGTAATTGCCTTCAACCTGCACGCGGTGCAGGTTGCGCTGCTTCTTCAGGAACTCCAGCGGCTCGGGCACGCGGTACACGACGATGTCGGCACCCGAATACGCTTCTAGGTTCATGCGCGCCATGTCGCGGCCAGGCACTTCGAGCCGCACGCGCGCTTCTTCCGCCGGGCCGAAGCCCGTGTCCGCGAGCAGGAAGAACGGCTCGCCCTTGACCGGTGTGTAGTTGCTTGGCGCGTTGCCCTGCTCCTGCGCACCGACGCCGCGCGGCACGAGCGCGGAAAAGGCCAGCAGCACGCACAGCTTCAGGACAAGAAGGAAAGCCGGAACACGCCGGCGAAGTTGGGATTGTCGACCGTCGGTTGCCACCGCGTGTCCTTCCACATCGTAAGTTGTTGAACATCGACGGTCCGCAGACCGTTATCCATTGGGGTGACCGTGCCCGTGTGGTACGCGATGCGCGCACCCATCCACACCATCAGGTGCTGTTCGTCGCCCTGGTCGAAGAACAGCAGGTCGCCGGGCGACGCCATCGACAGTTCGCGGGAGACGAACCTGCTGTTGTTCTGCACCAGCGCGATCGCGGTGACGAAATGGCCGACCTTACCGTCGGACTGCACCCAGCGGTTGCGCAGTGCGGCCTGCGCCGGCGTCAGGTTCAGTTCCGGCGGCAGGCGCCGGTCGGTGCCGATACCGTTCGCGCGCAACCAGCGGGCATCGTGCACGGCAAGCGCCTCGTTGACGGCAAAACGCACGAGGCCCGCGCAGTCACGGTGTTGCCAGCGAGGCGAAGGTCCGCGCTCGACCTGGGCGCTGACGATGCGCAGCATCCACGCCTGGAATGCGCGGGTCTGGGCCTGGGTCAGCCGCGCCTGCGTATCGACGGCGCGTTTCAGGGCGAACGCCGGCGCTGCGGCGGCGGCGAGCGGCGCGGCCAGCAGGCGCAGGCAGCGGCGCCGCACGGTCAGCGATTGACGGCTTGCCATTCCAGTGGTTCCCAGGCGACGCCGGAGGATGGCAGCTTTTTCAGCACCAACCGGTAAGGCGGGTATTTTTTCAACGCGTTCAGGCGCGGTACCAGGTGCTCGTCCGCTGCTGCGCGCAACAGCGGTTCCTGGCTTTGCGGCAGGCTGCCGAACGCCTCGGTTTCGATCAGCCGGGCCAGCGATGCGGGGGCGATGACACCGATCGTGCGTGCGGCATCGGGCAGCAGGTCGGCCACCGCCGGCGCCCGCTTGCGCTGCACTGCGAGTACCTGGTCGACCAGTTTCCCGTCCGCGGAAAACACGACCAGCTTGCCCGCCATGGCCAGCGTTGCCTTCGCCTCGCCCTGCCTTGTCGCCACGGTGCGCTCCCAGCGGACGGCACCTTCCGCCCTGGCCGCGGCTGCATCGCCCTTGCCGGCCATCGTTGCCGAAAACAGGCTGCCGAGCAGCGCCTCGGTATTGGCCGCTGCGGCCGGAGCGCGGCTTGCGACAAAGACTGGCGTGTGCAGGCGCGAGCCGCCATACCAGCAGGCGGCAGCGGGACCGCTCATCTGATCGGCGAGCGGCAACAGCGGCGCGTTGGCATCGATGCGCTCCAGCACGGGCTGCATGGCTGCCCAGTCGGCCGGCACGATGAAACAGGCACTCGGGTTATGCGGCAGCACGTGCCACAGTGCGGTCGCGTCATAACCGCCCTTCTTCAGCTTGCCTGCGTCCAGCAGCGCATGTGAAGCCCATGCTCCCTTGCTGAAGTCGAACCGCAGCGCTTCGAACGCGCCAAAGAATGGCTGGTAACCGAACGACAGGAAATCCGCCTTGACGGCGATGCTGTGGCCATCGGTCGCGCCGCGCGCCAGGCGGAACTGGTCATGAAAGACACGCTGCCGTGCGCCATCCTTCGACAGCAGGTCGATCACGGCTTTGCGGGCGGTCTCGTCGACGTTCTTGCCGTCGTCGCCCCCGTACAGCATGCCCGGATGGGACAGGACGACGAGCCGATCGCGGTGAGCCGCCAGCAGCAGCGTGCGGTTGTAGGCATAGTCGAGCGCGAACACGCGCACGTCGGCACCGTCGACGGACAGCTCGCCGGCGATGCGCATCTGGCTGTCCTTCAGCGCAACCTTGCCTGCTTCCTCGACCAACCGGGTGAGCTGGTTGCGCGAGACGGCAATGGCAAAGTGCTTCAGCGTGCCATCGGCATCGCGCCACAGCGCCACGTCCGCCGGCTGGTCCAGCACCATGCGCAGCAGCTGGTCGCCCCAGCCCAGTTCATGTTCATAGGCGATGCGCCGCAGGCTGCCTTTCAGGCCCAGCCGGTCTTCGTTCTGCTCGTAGTAGAAGAGGAACTCCTCGCGCAGGACGTCGCGCGCCAGCGGGATCTTCAGTAAATCGCGCGGCAGCGTGGACAGGCTCTTCGTGACGATCAGCGCATCGGGCTTCGACAGGTCGATGCCCAGGCTGTTGACCGGCCCCGCCCAGTGCCCCCAGCCGAACGTGCGGTAGGCCACCAGGGCAGCGGCGACGATGGCCACGCCGGCGACGGCTTTGATCAGCGTTTTCTTTTGCATTACGCGCCCGTGGGTTGAAACTTGCTATTTTTAATTACTAATTTTACCACGGATTAATTGCATTTAAGTAATCATTCTGGGCTTGTATGTAAGGCGCGACAGTGTGCTGCTATCAACAATCATCGATAGCGACGGGTCAAAGGTACATGCCGCTTTGTCGGTCAGAGGCTATTGAATGCGCGTCGCCATAGCAAAAAACCCCGCCGACATATGCTGGCGGGGTCTTACCCTGTACAGCCCAAAAACCGGTGACAGACACCCAATATTTTGAAACATTTCCAGAAAACCGGTGTCTGTCACCGTACATGGACGCCCCCGGTATGCCAAGCTTTCTTTTCATGACGGCTTTAGGTAAAGATTGCACCCGTACATTCGGACTTTGATGTGGCCGATGCCACTGTCCCTGATGGGATTTGCTGGTCGACGCCCCGGCGGTTTAACGCACTCGAAGTGCTTGGTGACAGACGGGCTTAGCCAACCACGGTCTTACCTGGTTTGCCATCACTGCTTGATCGCTTGTGCAATCGGTGGAATGTACCGGCACTGCTTCCAAAAACTGTTTGCCTCCCTTCGACAAGGGACCCTTAACCGGGTCGATTACGCGGCAGCGTAATCGACCCGGAACTCTCTGTCATGTGCTAACAACGCCCACACTGTTCTTGCATTTTTGTTGGCCAAGGCCACGGCAGCGATATTCTTGTGTCGCCGGCTAAGTAGCGAATGAAGCCAGTCTTGCTTGATCTTGTTGGCTGCGTGCCGGATTACTGCTCGGGCGCCATGAATGAGCAACGTGCGCAGATACGTATCGCCTCGTTTGCTGATGCCAAGAAGGTTGGTTCGGCCGCCCGTTGAATGCTGTTTCGGCACCAGGCCAAGCCATGCAGCGAGCTGTCGGCCGTTGGCGAAGTGCTTGGCGTTACCGATCGCTGCCACCAATGCGCTCGCTGTAATCGGACCAATGCCCGGTATCTTCTCTAGTCGCTGAGACATCGAATTCGAGCGATGCCAATTCTGGATCTCCAGCTCGAATTGCTTAACTCGCTTGTCCAATACGTTCAAGTGATCAAGAAGTTCGAGGATGGTCTGGCGGAACGCGCCGGGCAGTTCATCCTTCGCTTCATCGAGCAATGTCGGCACCCGCTCCTTAAGCAGGGCCAGGCCCTTTGGCACGATCAATCCAAACTCCGCCAATAGCCCGCGAATCTGATTAGCCTGCGCCGTGCGCTGCTTGACGAATCCTGCCCGGGCCGTGTGGACAGCAAGGATCGCCTGCTGTTCGATATTCTTGATCGGCACGAAACGCATGCTTGGTCGTTGTACTGCTTCGCAGATCGCTTCTGCATCTGCTGCATCGTGCTTGTTGGTCTTCACGTACGGCTTGACGAACTGCGGAGCTATCAGCTTGACCGTGTGCCCCAGGCTTTGCAGTTGCCGCGCCCAGTAGTGCGCGCTGCCACATGCTTCCATTCCGATCAGACACGGTGCCATGTTGGCGAAAAATTCCATTACCTTGCCACGCCTCAGCTGGATACGCTTCTCCACCTTGCCAGCCGCATTTACACCGTGGAATTGGAAAACTTCCTTTGCCAAATCAACACCGCATACCGTAATCTTCATGGTGACGCCCCCCTCTAGCTAAGTGGTTTCTCGACAACTCCACTTTGGCACATTGATGCCGTTTTAGGGTGGGGGCGTCCATCCCATTGGTTTTCGAGAAACTTTTTGAGCCGAAAAGCGAAAAACCCCGCCAGCACACGCTAGCGGGGTTTTTCTATGTAACAGCCTGACGATAACCTGCTTTCACACTGGTTGCAGCACTATCATCGGCGCAAAGTCGTTTCACGGTCCTGTTCGTGGAGCGAGGTCGGGCAGTGCCCGGCCGAGCAAAAAACCGGAACCTTGCCGAAGTCCGCAACATACTGCTGAAGTGGCATTCCAAATGCGAAAAACCCCGCCAGCACACGCTAGCGGGGTTTTTCTATATAACAGCCTGACGATAACCTACTTTCACACTGGTTGCAGCACTATCATCGGCGCAAAGTCGTTTCACGGTCCTGTTCGGGATGGGAAGGGGTGGGACCGACTTGCTATGGTCATCAGGCATGACTTGTACGATCGATTGCTCTCAATGGAGCAGCAATCGATCTCAATCTGGAAGAAGTAAGTTGGGTAACTCTCATCAAAGAGTAAATGCAAGGAACCATGATTGGTTCATAACCGTCAAGGTTATAGGGACAAGCCGTACGGGCAATTAGTATCAGTTAGCTTAATGCATTACTGCACTTCCACACCTGACCTATCAACGTCCTGGTCTCGAACGACCCTTCAAGGAGCTCAAGGCTCCGGGAAATCTCATCTTAAGGCAAGTTTCCCGCTTAGATGCTTTCAGCGGTTATCTCTTCCGAACTTAGCTACCCGGCAATGCCACTGGCGTGACAACCGGTACACCAGAGGTTCGTCCACTCCGGTCCTCTCGTACTAGGAGCAGCCCCCTTCAAATTTCCAACGCCCACGGCAGATAGGGACCAAACTGTCTCACGACGTTTTAAACCCAGCTCACGTACCACTTTAAATGGCGAACAGCCATACCCTTGGGACCGGCTACAGCCCCAGGATGTGATGAGCCGACATCGAGGTGCCAAACTCCCCCGTCGATATGAACTCTTGGGAGGAATCAGCCTGTTATCCCCAGAGTACCTTTTATCCGTTGAGCGATGGCCCTTCCATACAGAACCACCGGATCACTATGTCCTACTTTCGTACCTGCTCGACTTGTCGGTCTCGCAGTTAAGCACGCTTATGCCATTGCACTATTAGCACGATGTCCGACCGTACCTAGCGTACCTTCGAACTCCTCCGTTACACTTTAGGAGGAGACCGCCCCAGTCAAACTGCCTACCATGCACTGTCCCCGATCCGGATAACGGACCAAGGTTAGAACCTCAAACAAACCAGGGTGGTATTTCAAGGTTGGCTCCACGAGAACTGGCGTCCCCGCTTCAAAGCCTCCCACCTATCCTACACAGATTGGTTCAAAGTCCAATGCAAAGCTACAGTAAAGGTTCATGGGGTCTTTCCGTCTAGCCGCGGGTAGATTGCATCATCACAAACACTTCAACTTCGCTGAGTCTCGGGAGGAGACAGTGTGGCCATCGTTACGCCATTCGTGCAGGTCGGAACTTACCCGACAAGGAATTTCGCTACCTTAGGACCGTTATAGTTACGGCCGCCGTTTACTGGGACTTCAATCAAGAGCTTGCACCCCATCATTTAATCTTCCAGCACCGGGCAGGCGTCACACCCTATACGTCCACTTTCGTGTTTGCAGAGTGCTGTGTTTTTATTAAACAGTCGCAGCCACCATTTTATTGCAACCCTGTCACCCTTCCACAGTAAAGTGGTCAAGCTACTGGGGCGTACCTTTTCCCGAAGTTACGGTACCAATTTGCCGAGTTCCTTCTCCCGAGTTCTCTCAAGCGCCTTAGAATACTCATCTCGCCCACCTGTGTCGGTTTGCGGTACGGTCTCGTATGACTGAAGCTTAGAGGCTTTTCTTGGAACCACTTCCGATTGCTACAGGATCAATGATCCTTCGTCCCAGTCCCTTGAATTACGTGCCCGGATTTGCCTAAGCACCTTCTATGAACCAGAAACTGACTATTCCAACAGTCAGACAACCTTCCGCGATCCGTCCCCCCATCGCATCATACGACGGTGCAGGAATATTAACCTGCTTCCCATCAGCTACGCATCTCTGCCTCGCCTTAGGGGCCGACTCACCCTGCTCCGATGAACGTTGAACAGGAAACCTTGGGCTTACGGCGTGCGGGCTTTTCACCCGCATTATCGCTACTCATGTCAGCATTCGCACTTCTGATACCTCCAGCATCCTTTACAAGACACCTTCGCAGGCTTACAGAACGCTCTCCTACCATATGCATAAATGCATATCCGCAGCTTCGGTGACTGGCTTAGCCCCGTTACATCTTCCGCGCAGGACGACTCGATCAGTGAGCTATTACGCTTTCTTTAAATGATGGCTGCTTCTAAGCCAACATCCTGACTGTTTTAGCCTTCCCACTTCGTTTTCCACTTAGCCAATCTTTGGGACCTTAGCTGGCGGTCTGGGTTGTTTCCCTCTTGACACCGGACGTTAGCACCCGATGTCTGTCTCCCAAGCTCGCACTCATCGGTATTCGGAGTTTGCAATGGTTTGGTAAGTCGCGATGACCCCCTAGCCATAACAGTGCTCTACCCCCGATGGTGATACTTGAGGCACTACCTAAATAGTTTTCGGAGAGAACCAGCTATTTCCAAGTTTGTTTAGCCTTTCACCCCTATCCACAGCTCATCCCCTAATTTTTCAACATTAGTGGGTTCGGTCCTCCAGTGCGTGTTACCGCACCTTCAACCTGGCCATGGATAGATCACTTGGTTTCGGGTCTACACCCAGCAACTAGCGCCCTGTTCGGACTCGATTTCTCTGCGGCTCCCCTATATGGTTAACCTCGCTACTGAATGTAAGTCGCTGACCCATTATACAAAAGGTACGCCGTCACGGAACAAGTCCGCTCCGACTGTTTGTATGCACACGGTTTCAGGATCTATTTCACTCCCCTCCCGGGGTTCTTTTCGCCTTTCCCTCACGGTACTGGTTCACTATCGGTCGATTACGAGTATTTAGCCTTGGAGGATGGTCCCCCCATATTCAGACAGGATTTCTCGTGTCCCGCCCTACTTGTCGCATGCTTAGTACCACCGGTCTGGTTTCGCGTACGGGGCTATCACCCGCTATGGCCGCAGTTTCCAATGCGTTCCACTACCAGTCCGACTATCACATGCAGGCTCTTCCCATTTCGCTCGCCACTACTTTGGGAATCTCGGTTGATTTCTTTTCCTGCAGCTACTTAGATGTTTCAGTTCGCCGCGTTCGCTTCACACACCTATGTATTCAGTGAGTGATGACCTATAAGGCCGGGTTTCCCCATTCGGAAATCTTCGGATCAATGCTCGTTTGTCAGCTCCCCGAAGCTTATCGCAGACTTCTACGTCCTTCATCGCCTGTAATCGCCAAGGCATCCACCATGTGCACTTATTCACTTGTCCCTATAACCTTGACGGCTATAGCTACAAGCATTTACTACTGTGTTTGATGAGTTTTTTGTATGCGTCCTTTCGGACACTACCCTAAGTGTGCGATGTCTCGCACGCTTAATAAAACTTTACTTCTTCCAGATTGTTAAAGAACGAAACAGCAGTGATCTCTAAAAGATCAAATCTAAATCTCAGGACTTAGATTTGACATCTTAAACTTGGTGGAGGATGACGGGATCGAACCGACGACCCCCTGCTTGCAAAGCAGGTGCTCTCCCAGCTGAGCTAATCCCCCATGGGATACAACTTTGTGCTTGATACGTGGTGGGTCTGGTTGGGCTCGAACCAACGACCCCCGCGTTATCAACACGGTGCTCTAACCAGCTGAGCTACAGACCCGCATTGTTACCTAGCGGTGCTACTGTTTCTTCTTCATTCGACAGTCGATAAGTGTGAGCGTTTGATGCACGATCTTGACGATCCGTGCCGACTCTAGAAAGGAGGTGATCCAGCCGCACCTTCCGATACGGCTACCTTGTTACGACTTCACCCCAGTCACGAATCCTACCGTGGTAAGCGCCCTCCTTGCGGTTAAGCTACCTACTTCTGGTAAAACCCGCTCCCATGGTGTGACGGGCGGTGTGTACAAGACCCGGGAACGTATTCACCGCGACATGCTGATCCGCGATTACTAGCGATTCCAACTTCATGCAGTCGAGTTGCAGACTACAATCCGGACTACGATACACTTTCTGGGATTAGCTCCCCCTCGCGGGTTGGCGGCCCTCTGTATGTACCATTGTATGACGTGTGAAGCCCTACCCATAAGGGCCATGAGGACTTGACGTCATCCCCACCTTCCTCCGGTTTGTCACCGGCAGTCTCATTAGAGTGCTCTTTCGTAGCAACTAATGACAAGGGTTGCGCTCGTTGCGGGACTTAACCCAACATCTCACGACACGAGCTGACGACAGCCATGCAGCACCTGTGTTCAGGCTCCCTTTCGGGCACTCCCGGATCTCTCCAGGATTCCTGACATGTCAAGGGTAGGTAAGGTTTTTCGCGTTGCATCGAATTAATCCACATCATCCACCGCTTGTGCGGGTCCCCGTCAATTCCTTTGAGTTTTAATCTTGCGACCGTACTCCCCAGGCGGTCTACTTCACGCGTTAGCTGCGTTACTAAGTCAATTAAGACCCAACAACTAGTAGACATCGTTTAGGGCGTGGACTACCAGGGTATCTAATCCTGTTTGCTCCCCACGCTTTCGTGCATGAGCGTCAGTCTTGACCCAGGGGGCTGCCTTCGCCATCGGTGTTCCTCCACATCTCTACGCATTTCACTGCTACACGTGGAATTCTACCCCCCTCTGCCAAACTCTAGCCTTGCAGTCTCCATTGCCATTCCCAGGTTAAGCCCGGGGATTTCACAACAGACTTACAAAACCGCCTGCGCACGCTTTACGCCCAGTAATTCCGATTAACGCTTGCACCCTACGTATTACCGCGGCTGCTGGCACGTAGTTAGCCGGTGCTTATTCTTCAGGTACCGTCATGAGGCACGGATATTAGCCGTACCCTTTTCTTCCCTGACAAAAGAGCTTTACAACCCGAAGGCCTTCTTCACTCACGCGGCATTGCTGGATCAGGGTTGCCCCCATTGTCCAAAATTCCCCACTGCTGCCTCCCGTAGGAGTCTGGACCGTGTCTCAGTTCCAGTGTGGCTGGTCGTCCTCTCAGACCAGCTACTGATCGTCGCCTTGGTGAGCCTTTACCTCACCAACTAGCTAATCAGATATCGGCCGCTCCAGGAGCATGAGGTCTTGCGATCCCCCACTTTCATCCATAGATCGTATGCGGTATTAGCGTAACTTTCGCTACGTTATCCCCCACTCTTGGGCACGTTCCGATATATTACTCACCCGTTCGCCACTCGCCACCAGGCCGAAACCCGTGCTGCCGTTCGACTTGCATGTGTAAAGCATGCCGCCAGCGTTCAATCTGAGCCAGGATCAAACTCTTCAGTTTAATCTCTGTTTTTCCGATACTGCTATCGGAGGTCACTCACTCAAGATACTGACGAACCATCCGAAGATGATTACGTTTATTTCTTGTGTAAGCGTTTGTTGCTATATTTTGAGCATTCCGGACCGAAGTCCGGAGGCACATCGCATCAAACGCCCACACTTATCGACTGTTGATTGTTAAAGAATTCTTCGCTTTTCAGCGGTTCTGCATTTCGGGATCAACCCGTCGACAAATCGTTGTGTTTGTCAGCAGCAGAGAGGCAAGATTATCGAGTGTTTCGTGCGATTCGTCAAGCTTCTTTTTTGCCCCGCTTCAACTTGCTTGCTTCACTTTCGTGTCAGCGCGTTGCTGCGAGGGACAGAACTATAGCAATCCCGCTGCCGCCGCGCAAGCACTTTTTGCGCCTCCAACCATCCCAAACTTTCCCGCCTCAGGTCCGCAATTGTGCAGCCTGTCGCATGGCACTCGCCGTGGTGGACAGTTTTGCGTAACGTTATCTACACTTGCTCCCCTATATAGAGAACGAAGGCCGTCGATGTTCCCCACGCCAAAAACACAGGAAACCCTGAAGACCGTCCTGGCTTCGCTGCACAAGGGCTTCGACCAGACTGCGACCTGGGTTACGCAATTATCTTGGTGGAAGTTTTTCCTGTTCGCGGCGCTGGCATTGATCGCCGCGTCGATCCTGCAGGACGAACTGTTCTCGCCAAATATGGATGAGGACGTGGCCATCCGTTCGCACAAGCGCCCGAGTGCCGGCAGCGATACCAGTATCGTCATCGATGACAGCGGCATTCACTTCAATCCACGCGGCGGCAAGTTGCGCAATCCGGCGCCGGCCGAGCCGGTGGGACCTCCCGATGCCACCGAATTGCCGGACGCGCCTGCGCCACCCGATGCCCCCGAGGCACCTGATGCGCCAGATGCGCCCGATGTACCGGATGCTCCCCCTGTGGCGCCGGCGGCCGGGGCAGCCCCAGCGGCGCCCGCCGCCCCGGTCGCTCCCCTGGGAAAAACCAGGACCGCGCCCGTCGTGACCAATCTCCCGGGCGAGGAAGTCCATATCGAGTTGCCGCCACAGATCGGCGAAGAACTGTCCAACGCACTCGAGGAAGCCGTCGACAATGCGGCCGAGGAAAAAGTGTCGCGTTATCACGAGCAGGCGTCGACGTGGTTCCAGAGCTTTGTCTTTTTGCTCGTCCTCACATTGTTCGGCATGAAGGCGCTGATGGGCGGAAAAAAGCGCGCTGAAGCGGAAACGCAGAGCGCCAATGCCGCCGCCGAGCGCGCTGCCATGCAGCGCCAGCTGTCCGAAGCCAAGATGCAGATGATGCAGGCGCAGGTCGAGCCGCATTTCCTGTTCAACACGCTGGCCTCGGTCGAACACCTGATCGAGACCGATCCGCCACGCGCCTCGGCAATGCAGCGCAGCCTGATCAAGTACCTGCGCGCTGTGCTGCCCCAGATGCGTGACAATACGCTCATTACCAATCTCGGTCGCGAGGCGGACATGGTGCTGGCTTATCTGGCGTTGCTGAAGATGCGCATGGAGGAACGGCTGACGATCGATTTCGACATTCCCGATGGCTTGCGCAGTGCCGCGTTCCCGCCGATGATGCTGCAATCGATGGTGGAAAACGCCATCAAGCATGGCCTCGAAGGCAAGCCGGAGGGCGGCACGCTCAAGGTGCGGGCCGACGTTGCGCACAGCAAGCTGCGCGTGATCGTCGCGGATGATGGACTCGGTTTTGGCGCCAAGCCCAGCGACGGCACGGGCCTGGGCCTGATGACGATACGTGAACGGCTCAAGCTGCTGCACGGCGATGGGGGCCAGTTGCGCATCGAGCCCAACCAGCCGAGCGGCGTGATCGCCACAATCGAAGTGCCCTACCAGTTGTCGGATGTGGCCCGCAAAGGAGCCGCTCAATAATGGTGGGTCAATGAAGGCATTGCAAGGGGCACCGATTCATTGAATAATTGGCATCCCTGCCCTCACATCTGCAAACCATGCCTACCGCGATATTAGCCGACGACGAACGTTTGATGCGCGACCAGTTGCGCATGCGCCTGGGCCAGGTGTGGCCGGAACTGGAGATCGTGGGCGAGGCAAAGAACGGCGACGAAGCGATCGAACTCGTCGACGAGCTGAAGCCGGACTTCACGTTCCTCGATATCCGCATGCCCGGCAAGACAGGCATGGAAGCGGCTGCGGCCATCGGCAACAAGAGCCATGTCGTGTTCGTGACCGCCTACGATGCCTATGCGGTGGAAGCGTTCGAGCGCGGCGCCGTCGATTACGTGCTCAAGCCGCCCGAGCAGGAAC
The DNA here is from genome assembly GCF_004209755.1 of Pseudoduganella lutea. Classification (NCBI taxonomy): domain Bacteria; kingdom Pseudomonadati; phylum Pseudomonadota; class Betaproteobacteria; order Burkholderiales; family Oxalobacteraceae; genus Pseudoduganella; species Pseudoduganella lutea. Next base: position 1,254,462 of record NZ_CP035913.1, read on the forward strand.
GGCTGAAGATCACCGCCGACCGGCTGAAAGACCGGCTGAACAAGCCGGTTGGCGATGTCAACGCGAGTGTCACGGCAATGCTGTCGCAGCTTGCCGAGAAAATCGCCGCGCCAAAACCGAAATTCCTGCAATGGATACAAGCCAGTATCGGCCAGGACTTGCGCATGATTCCCGTCGAGGAAATCCTGTTTTTCCGTTCCGACGAAAAATACACGTGCGTGCAGACCGACAAGTTCGAAGCCTTGATCCGCAAACCCGTGCGCGACCTGGCCGACGAACTGGATCCTGCGCTGTTCTGGCAAATCCACCGCGCAACCCTGGTCAACGTGAACGCGATCGAGGGCGTCACGCGCGATATTCGCGGCCGCCACCTGGTGATGATCAAGGGCCGGCCGGAAAAGCTGGAAGTCAGCCGCAGCTTCCTGCACCTGTTCAAGCAAATGTAATTACACCTGCGCAACTGCGCCACGTCAATCTTTCCCGAACCCGGCTGTATTAGGGTTTTCAAGCGGCTGCCTGCTTTCAGCCGAAGGGGGATCAGATGTCCATGTCACGACCATTGCTGGCAGCCGCGCTGCTCATCGCCATGCGGCTTGCCTGGCGGCTCGATGCGCGGCCAGCCACGTTCGCCGCGCAGCGCGAGGCCGATGCACGCGCGCGGATGGCCGGGCGCCGCGCCACCGACTATGCGCTGGAGAATATCCGCGAAGAGGAACGCACCCATATCGCGCGCGAGCTGCACGACGACCTGGGCCAGTTGCTGGCCACCCTGCGCGTGGACATGAGCTTGCTGATGCAGCGACCGGTGACCGACGAGGCCACGCGCGACCTGCTGACCGGCATGGACGGGCGGCTGCTGTCGGCGATCACGTCGCTCCGGCGCATCGCCAGCAACCTGCGTCCGCATGCGCTGGACGAAGGTGGCCTGTATTTCGCATTGCAGTCGCTGCGGCACGAATTCGAGGAACGCCATGGCGTGGCGTGCGAACTCATCGCCCGCGAAGACGAGCTGGTGCTGAGCGACCGCTACAGCACTGCAATCTTTCGCATCGTGCAGGAGTCGCTCACGAATATCGCGCGACATGCGCAGGCCGGCCACGTGCGCATCACCCTGCGTCGGCAGCGGAACACGCTTTTCCTGAGCATCGAGGACGACGGCCGGGGCATCGCCCAGGCAGACATGGAAAAGCCCACATCCTTCGGCCTGCTCGGCATGCACGAACGCGTCTGGGCGATCCGTGGCGATATCTCGATCACCGGCAGCCACGGCGGCACCAGGATTGCGATCCATCTTCCCTTGCCGGAGGAAGCGGGTGTACAAGCCTGCCGATGATTTACCGGCGCGCCTGAACGCCCCTCACGGCTTGCTTTCGGATAGCTCGTCACAAAAAAAAACGCCCGGTTCGCACCGGGCGTCCTGCTGTATTTCAGGCTTGCGATATCAGAACGTGTGGCGGATACCCAGGTTGAAGCCGGTGTCGCCGCTGCCCACTTCGTTGTTGTTCCCCACGGTATAGCCTGCACCATTCTTGTTGTCGATCTTCGCGTATGCCACATAGGCGCTGGTGCGCTTCGACAGATCGTGCGTGTAGCCAACGGCCCACTGGCGCGCGTCCTGGTTGTTGGCGGTCTTGTCGTTCTTGTTCATCCAAGAAGCGATGATCTTGCCGGAACCGACCGGTACCTGCACGCCCAGCAGTGCATCGTCCGCTTCGAGCGAAGCGCGCGGTGCCACGGCGTAGCCGAAGGCATTGGCCACCGGGATCGGCGAGCTGTTCAGGCCCTTGTCGCGCTCGAAGGCGGCGAATACCTTGACGACCTTGAAGTCATAGTTCACGGCCAGCAGCGTGTTCTTGCCGTTCTCGCGGTTGGCGGCCGGCGTGGTGCCGGTCGCGACCGCGTCGTTATTGCGGTTGTTGTACACCAGGCTCGCGTTCAGTGGGCCTTGCGCGTAGTTGAAGCCGATCGAGAACAGACGGCCTGCTTCGCTGTCGCCGGCCTGCTCGCCCAGCGCATACATGCCTTCGATCGAGAAGCCGGACCACTTCGGCGTGGTGTACACGATCGCGTTCGACACGCGGGTGTTCACGCCGCCAGCAGGGAACAGGTTCTTGGCGCTGCCCGCATAGCCGGCGCCGAACGGATCGGCGACTTTCGACAGGGCGTTGTACAGCGGGTTGTACTGGCGGCCCAGCGTCAGGGTACCCAGCGTCTTGCTGGACAGGCCCACGAATGCCTGGCGGTTGAACAGCGTGCCAGCGCTGTCGACCGTGCCGTCGTCCAGCTTGTAGCCCGATTCCAGCGTGAAGATCGCGGACAGGCCGTTGCCCAGGTCTTCGGTACCGCGGAAGCCGATACGCGACTGGCTGCCGATGCCGCTGGTCACCTTGGTGACGCTGCCAGCCGCACCGCCGGTCTCACGAACGATACCTGCATCAACGATACCGTAGATGGTCACGTTCGACTGGGCGGAAGCGGTGGCTGCGAAGCTGCCGGCGATGAGTGCGGCCAGGGTAAGTTTTTTCACTTTGATGTTCTCTTGTTGAGTTGGTCGGACTGTGAGACCGCTTTGGATCTGACGCGGCGTATCATGCCTTCCAAATACTTCAACAATATGACATCGATAAGTTGTTACCGAGTTACAACAGGCGTTGCCTTTATTTCAGCCGTGCTGTCAGCAGCCAATAATGCTCCAGCCGGTCGATACGGATTTCCTTCGTGGCTGTCGCCAGTTTCTTGCGCAGGAAGCTGTCGGTCGGGAAGTTCTTGAGGACCTCCAGCCGCTCGCCCGATGCCAGCAGGCGGAACTGGTAAGTGTTTCCTTCCAGATCGGTGCGAGCGATGACCGTGCTGCTGCCATCGACATAGACACTATCGAGCAGCACCAGCAGCACATCCTTGCCCAGCTTTGCGCGCAGCTGCGCTAGGAAACGCTCCTGCTCTTCCCGCTTCACGTGCGACCACCAGAAACCGGCGAACACGGCCGTGTACTGGCCTGGTGACAACGGCAGGTCCCAGGCATCGGCCTGCGCGAATGTCACGTTGCCCCCCTGCTGCCGCGAGCGCGCCAGGGCCAGCACTTCCTCGTTGACGTCCGTCGCATGCACCGAGGCGGCGGTCGGCGCGATCACGCGCGTCCAGTATCCGGTGCCGCAAGCCAGCTCGAGAACCTTGTGGCCGCGCAGCAGCTCGGCCACCTTGCCGCGCACCGCGGCCAGGTCGGCCTGTCGCTCCGGCTTGTCGTAGGCATCTTCGATGGCGGCCGCGTTCAGCGCGTAGAACTGCTTCAGTGTGACTTGATTCATAATTCGTAGTTTTCGTGCTCGCCCCGCATCGCCTGCTCGACCAGCTTGCGGTTCAGCGTGGGGGCCAATAATTCAATGAACGTATAAATATAGGAGCGCAGATACGCGCCCTGCTTTACCGCCACCCGCGAGACATTCATCCCGAACAGGTGGCCGACGGAAATGGCGCGCAGGTTGCGGTCCCGCTCGGCGTCGAACGCCATGCCCGCGATGATGCCGATCCCCATGCCCAGTTCGACATAGGTCTTGATGACGTCCGCGTCGATGGCTTCCAGCAGCACGTCCGGCTTCAGGCCGCGCAGCGAAAAGGCGTGATCGATCTTGCTGCGCCCGGCAAAGGCGCCATCATAGGTAATCAGCGGGTACGATGCGATGTCTTCCAGCGTCACCGACTTTCCCTTGAGCAAAGGGTGTTCGGCAGGTACCACGACCACATGTTCCCATTGGTAGCACGGCAGCGTGATCAGGTTGTCCACGCCGGCAATCGACTCCGTGGCGATCGCCAGGTCGGCCTGGTCGCGTTGTACCATCTCGGCGATCTGGCGCGGATTTCCTTGCAAGAGAGACAATCTTACTTTCGGGAACTTCACCATGAATGCCTGCACCACCTTCGGCAGCGTGTAGCGGGCCTGGGTATGCGTGGTGGCGATCGTGAAGCTGCCACTGTCCTGCGCCGCGTATTCCTTGCCGATCCGTTTCAGACTGTCGATTTCCTGCATGATCAGCTCGACCGACTGCAGCACCAGGCGGCCCGGCTCGGTCAGTCCACGGATCCGCTTGCCATGGCGGGTGAAAATATCCACGCCCAGCTCTTCCTCGAGCTCGATGATCGCTTTTGAAACGCCGGGCTGCGATGTAAACAGCGCCTTGGCGGCATCGGTCAGGTTGTAGTTCTGGCGGACGGCTTCCCGTACGAAACGAAGTTGATGAAGATTCATGTAGTTCCCGGCGGTAAGCCCGCTATTTTACGCTGAAGCTTATACCGCCTACGCATATAAGCAAATAAAGACTAAGTAGTTTGGAATAAAGCGTGAGTTTATTACGATAACGCCTACCTTGGGGACGACCTGCCGGTAGAGACCGCCGGTAAGCTCCACGCTTTGCGACTATAGGAACGCCAATGTACCAATACGATCAATACGACCATCTCATCGTGCGAGAACGCATCGCGCAGTACCGCGACCAGGTGCAGCGCCGGCTGTCCGGTGAGTTGACCGAAGAAGAATTCCTGCCGCTGCGCCTGCAGAACGGCCTGTACATGCAGCGTCATGCCTACATGCTGCGGATTGCCGTGCCCTATGGCCTGCTGTCGTCCGCGCAGATGCGCATGTTTGCCCATATCGCCCGCAAGTACGACCGCGGCTATGGCCACTTCACCACGCGCCAGAACATCCAGTTCAACTGGATCGAGCTGGAGCAGACGCCGGATATCCTGGCCGACCTCGCATCCGTCGAGATGCATGCGATCCAGACGTCGGGCAACTGCATCCGCAACGTGACCTCGGACGAATTCGCCGGCGTAGCCGCCGACGAGATCATCGATCCGCGCCCGTACGCCGAAGTGCTGCGCCAGTGGTCCACGTTCCACCCCGAATTCATCGCCCTGCCGCGCAAGTTCAAGGTGGCGATCAACGGCGCCCTGGAAGACCGCGCTGCGATCGCGATCCATGACATCGGCCTGACCGTGGTGAAGAACGACGCCGGCGAGATCGGCTTCAAGGTGATGGTCGGCGGCGGCATGGGCCGCACCCCGATCATCGGCACCACGATCCGCGAATTCCTGCCGCGTGAACACCTGCTGACGTACACGGAAGCGATCATGCGCGTGTACAACCAGTACGGCCGCCGCGACAACAAGTACAAGGCGCGCATCAAGATCCTGCTGAAAGCGATCGGCGCCGAGGAATTCGCGCGCCAGGTCGAAGAGGAATGGGCGGACCTGAAAGGCACCGAGGAAACGCTGACGCTGGAGGAAATGGAGCGCGTGATCGCCTACTTCCAGCCGCACCCCTACGAGCAGCTGGAAGCGATCGACCCGCGTGCCGGCCACGAAGACAACAAGGCTTTTGCCAACTGGCTGAGCCGCAATGTCAAACCGCACAAGCAGGCCGGCTACGCGGCCGTGATCCTGTCGCTGAAGAAAACCGGCGTGCCGCCGGGCGACGCAACCGCGGAACAGATGGACTTCATGGCCGAACTGGCCGACCGCTACAGCTTCGGCGAATTGCGTGTGACGCACGAGCAGAACATCGTGCTGGCGGACGTGAAGCAATCGCAGCTGTTCGACCTGTGGAAGGAAATCAAGGCGCATGGCCTGGCCACGCCGAACATCGGCCTGCTCACGGACATCATCTGCTGCCCGGGCGGCGACTTCTGCTCGCTGGCCAACGCGAAATCGATCCCGATCTCGGCGGCCATCGCGGAACGCTTCGACCACCTCGATTTCCTGCACGACATCGGCGACATCGAACTGAACATCAGCGGCTGCATCAACGCCTGCGGCCACCACCACGTGGGCAATATCGGTGTGCTGGGCGTCGACAAGGATGGCAGCGAATGGTATCAAGTGTCGATCGGCGGTGCGCAGGGCAACGCGACCGCGATCGGCAAGATCATCGGCCCGTCGTTCTCCGCGCACCAGATGCCGGAAGTGATCGACCGCCTGCTGCAGGTCTACCTGCGTGAACGCACGCCCGACGAGAAATTCGTCGACACCGTGCAGCGCCTGGGCATCGCCCCGTTCAAGGAACATGTTTATGCAACGCCCATCAACGAACCGGGCCGCCTGGTAGGAGAAGACGAATATGCCTAATCAGATTATCAAGGGTCAAGAGATCGTCAACGACGACTGGACCGTGCTGCGCCTCGAAGAAGGCCAGGAACCTGCCACTGTGGAAATCGCTGCAGGGAAGGTCATCGTGCCTTTGACAGTGTGGCAGGCGCAGAAGGAAGCGCTGGCCGCCCGCGCTGAAATCGGCGTGTGGCTGCAGTCCGACGAGCGTCCCGAAGAGCTGAAGGGCGAACTGGACAAATTCTCGGTCGTGGCCGTGAACTTCCCGAAGTTCACCGATGGCCGCGGCTACTCGATCGCCTACAACCTGCGCATGCGCCTCGGCTACACCGGCGAGCTGCGCGCGATCGGCGACGTGCTGCGCGACCAGCTGTTCCAGATGAAGCGCACCGGCTTCGATGCGTATGCACCGCGCCCGGACCGCAGCATCGAGGATGCGCTGAAAGGCCTGACCGTGTTTTCCGAAACCTACCAGGCATCGGTCGACGACAAGTTGCCGCTGTTCCGCCGCCATGCCCGCACGGCCGGCGCGCGCGAGCACAACGATGTCGGCGCCGGCATCTGAGGCGGTCAAAGGAAACCACATGAGCAAGCTCGATTCTCTCGTCGCGTCCACCAGGCAGACCCTGGAGCTGATCGCACGCGAGTACACGCCAGCCGTGTTCGCATCCAGCCTCGCCGCCGAGGACATGGTGCTGACGGACCTGATCCTGAAAGCGAAACTGCCAATCGGCATCTTCTCGCTGGAAACGGGCCGCCTGCACAAGGAAACGCTGGCAATGCTGGACCGCGTGAAGGACCACTATGGCTACGACATCGCGCTGTACCGTCCGCAGCCGGAAGCGGTGGAACAGTACGTGGCGCAGAACGGCCTGAACGCTTTCTATGACAGCGTGGACATGCGCAAGGAATGCTGCCGCATCCGCAAGGTCGAGCCGCTCGGCCGCGCGCTTGCCGGCAACAAGGCCTGGATCACGGGCCAGCGCCGCGCGCAGTCGAACACCCGGGGCTCGCTGCAGGTGCACGAGGACGATCCCGGCCACCTGATGGACAAGTTCAACCCGCTGGCCGACTGGTCCGAGGAAGACGTGTGGGAATACCTGCGCGCCAACGACGTGCCGACCAATGCCTTGCACGACCAGGGTTTCCCGTCGATCGGCTGCGAGCCGTGCACCCGCGCGATCCAGCCGGGCGAGGATGTCCGTGCCGGCCGCTGGTGGTGGGAAAACCCCGAATCGAAGGAATGCGGGCTGCACGTCGTTGACGGCAAGCTCATTCGGATCAAATCCGTGGCAGCATAAATACTGGCCACAACAAGAGAAGACACATGAACGCACTGGCAGAAAATAAGATCACCGGGCTGGAGGACGTGAACTCGCGTCACCTGGACACCCTCGAATCGGAAGCGATCCACATCCTGCGCGAAGTGGCCGCGGAATGCTCCAACCCCGCGCTGCTGTTCTCCGGCGGCAAAGACTCGGTGGTCCTGCTGCGCCTTGCCGAAAAGGCTTTCCGCCCCGGCAAATTCCCGTTCCCGCTCGTGCACGTGGATACCGGCCACAATTTCCCGGAAGTGATCGAATTCCGCGACCGCCGCGTGGCCGAACTGGGCGAACGCCTGATCGTCGGTTCCGTCGAAGAGTCGATCCGCAAGGGCACCGTGCGCCTGCGTAATCCGGCAACGGATTCGCGCAATGCCGCGCAAGCCGTCACGCTGCTGGAAACGATCGCCGAACACGGCTTCGACGCCTGCATCGGCGGTGCCCGTCGCGACGAGGAAAAGGCCCGCGCCAAGGAACGCATCTTCTCGTTCCGCGACGAATTCGGCCAGTGGGATCCCAAGGCGCAGCGCCCGGAACTGTGGGACCTGTATAACACCCGCGTGCACCCGGGCGAGAACATGCGCGTGTTCCCGATCTCGAACTGGACGGAACTGGACGTGTGGCAGTACATCGCCCGCGAAAAGCTGGCCCTGCCATCGATCTACTTCGCGCATGAACGCCAGGTCATTCCACGCAACGGCCTGCTGGTGCCGCTGACGGACATCACGCCGCCGCGCGAAGGCGAAACGGTGGAAACGCAGGTGGTGCGCTTCCGCACCGTGGGCGACATCTCGTGCACCTGCCCCGTATCGTCCGATGCGGCCGATGTCGATGCGATCATCGCCGAGACGGCCGTCACCCAGGTCACCGAACGGGGCGCGACGCGGATGGACGACCAGACCTCCGAAGCCTCGATGGAAAAACGCAAGAAAGCCGGATACTTCTGATGAACGCCATGACCAAAGAACAAATTAGCCAATCGCCGGACGCGGCATCGTCCCTGCTGCGCTTCATCACCGCCGGTTCCGTCGACGATGGCAAGAGCACCCTGATCGGCCGCCTGCTGTTCGACAGCAAGGGCATCTTCGCCGACCAGCTGGCGGCCGTCTCGCGCGCCAAGCACAAGCGCACCGTGGGCGATACGATCGACCTGTCGCTGCTGACCGATGGCCTGGAAGCGGAGCGTGAACAGGGCATCACGATCGACGTGGCCTACCGCTATTTCGCCACGCCGAAGCGCAAGTTCATCATCGCCGACACCCCGGGCCACGAGCAGTACACCCGCAACATGGTGACCGGCGCGTCGACCGCCGATGCGGTGATCATCCTGATCGACGTGTCGAAGGTGAAGTTGCGCGAAGATGGCGGCGTGGACCTGCTGATCCAGACCAAGCGCCACTCGACGATCGCGCACCTGCTGCAGATCGAGCACGTGGTGGTGGCCGTCAACAAGATGGACCTGGTGAACTATGACCAGGAAGTGTACGACCGCATCGTCAAGGCCTACGCCGAGTTCGCGCAGACGCTGGGCCTGAAGGACATCACGCCGATCCCGCTGTCGGCGCTGACCGGCGACAACGTGGTCGACAAGAGCGCCAACATGGCCTGGTACGAAGGGCCGACGCTCATCGAGCTGCTCGAATCGCTGTCCGTATACGACGAATCGCACGCATCGCCATTCCGCTTCCCGGTGCAGCTGGTGGCGCGCCACAATGGCCATGAAGCCAACGACTTCCGCGGCTACATGGGCCGCATCGAAGCCGGCAAGGTCAGCGTGGGCGACAAGCTGGTGGTGCAGCCTTCGGGCCATAGCGCCACGGTGAAGGAGATCGTCACGTTCGACGGCGTGCTGGAGTCGGCGACCGCCGGCCAGTCGGTGACGATCGTGCTGAACGAGTACGTGGACGTGTCGCGCGGCGACGTGCTGGCATCCGCCGAACAACCGGCCACGCTGCTCAAGCAGGTCAACGCGGACGTGTGCTGGCTGTCCGAAGAGCCGCTGGACCTGCGCCGCAAGTACTGGCTGAAGCACGGTACCAAGCAGACCGCCGCGAAGATCACAAAGATCGACTCGATCCTTGACATCAACACGCAGCAGCGTCACGATGCCGAGGCGCTGAAGCTGAACGACGTGGCCCGCATCGGCCTGACCGTACAGCAGCCGCTGGCCGCCGATGCCTATGCCGACATCCGCGCGACGGGCGCCTTCATACTGATCGATGAAGTCACGCACCAGACCGTGGCAGCCGGCATGATCAGGCTGTAATTCGCGGCCTTGATCCGCGGCGTCGATCCGCAACATGATCTGCGCCGCGGTGAACAAGCATCACCTGGGCAGTACATAGCAGCTTCGATCCTTCACCAGCCAGCACGGGAGTCAGGTTTGCCAGCAGTCGGAAAAGTTTATTTGGTGGGTGCCGGTCCCGGTGCCGCGGACCTGATCACGGTGCGCGGCGCCCGCCTGCTGGCCGAAGCGGAAGTGGTGCTGTACGACGCGCTGGTTACGCCGGAAATGCTGGCACTCTGCCCGCAGGCCGACCTGGTGTCGGTCGGCAAGCGCGCCGGCCAGCGTTCGGCGGCGCAGGAATTCATCAACCAGCAGCTGATCGAAAGCGCCCGCAAATATGCGCGCGTGGTGCGCCTGAAAGGTGGCGACCCGATGCTGTTCGGCCGCGCCGACGAGGAATTGACGGCGCTCGAAGCGGAAGGCATCGAAGTCGAAGTGGTGCCGGGCATTACCACGGCCGTTGCCGCGGCGGCGGCGGCCAAGCAGCCGCTGACGAAACGGGGCGTGGCCCGCAGCGTGGCCTTCTTCACGTCGAGCACGGCGCCGGACCAGGACGACCTGTCCGGCATCCCGTCGACCGACACGCTGGTGCAGTACATGGGTGGCCGCGAAGCCATCGCCACCGCCCAGCGCCTGCTGCAGCAGGGCCGCCGTCCCGATACGCCGGTGCTGGTGCTGGAAAACGTGAGCCGCCCCGATCAGCGCATCGAGCGCATCACGCTGGACAAGCTGGCGCACGGCCTCGGTTCGCCGCACGGCCCCGTGCTGGTCATGGTTGGCGACGCGATGGAAGCCCGACCGCTGCAGTCACGCTGATACCGCTACCGCACTGCGCTATCGCGCTGTGCTATCGCGCCGTCACATTACTGCTGGGTAGCGGGCGCCCTGCCCGCGGGGTTCTCCCTATAATGGGAAAAAAGCCCCACGATATGAAAGTCGACCCCCAACAGCCCAACAAGGGCAACGTCCCCGACGACGCCGACCTGCCCGAAGACGGCGACTTCTCCGACATGCTGAGCGAGATGCGCATCGTGCTGCCCGGTGCGCAAACGCTGGCCGCCTTCCTGATCATCCTGCCGTTCAACGGCGGGTTCCGGAATATCGTTCAGTCGGAAAAATACGTGTTCCTCGCCACGCTGTTCTTTGCGCTTTCGAGCCTGATCCTGCTGTCGGGCCCTGCGGTGCAGCATCGCGTGATGCGGCCATTGATGAATCGCGAACGCTTCAAGCGGTATGCGACGCGGCAGATCGTGGCCGGCTCGGTGGCCCTTGGCATCGCGCTCGTGCTGGGCACCAATCTCGTGGTGTCCGAAGTGTTCGGCCACCGGATTGGCCTGGCCGTGGCTGTCGCAATCGGCATCATTGTCAGCTCGGTCTGGTGGCTGCTGCCGCTCTGGCTCAAGAATAAAAAGCGTCTCTAGCGCAGGTTCTGCTTGCCAGGCGGCTCGCATGCGGTTCATGCTGCGCTATGCACCACACTGCTAAAATACCGCCTTTTGCACAGATCGGGAGGCAGCATGGGACAAGCACACGACGTACTGGAACGGGCGCGCGCAGCGCGGCTGGAAGGCCGGTACGAGGATGCGCTGCGCGACCACCTGTGGTTCCATGAAAACGCGCTGGCCGTCGAGCCGGGTCTGGCGGGCGTGCGCCTGTCGTTCGCGCTGCGCGACTGGATCTACCTTGCCGAGCAGTTTCCCCTGGCACGCCGCGCGCTGCAGGGCCTGCGCGACCGCGATACGGCCCGCATGCTGACCGGTGGTGAATCGCGCGACCTGTTCCGCGACATCGTCGCCATCAACAGCGCACTGGGCGAAGAGCGGGCCACGCAAGACCTGTTCGTGCGCCTCGATATCCAGTCGCCCGAACTGGCGGTGCAGTGTGCCGACTTCGCGCTGCCGGCCCTCGTGGCCGCCGAGGATTTCATGCTGGCGCGGCGTTACCTGGGCGACCCGGCCGCGCGCGTGCAGGCGCTGGCCGCCAACCTTAACGCCTACACGGGAGAACTGGTGAAGACAGGCGGCACGTCGTCCGCGCCCGCCCTGCTCTCGTTCGTGCTGAACTACGCGAAGGAAGTGCGCCTCGTGGTCGAGGTGCTGCGGCGCCAGGATGAAGAGGAACTCGCGGAACAGGTATCGCGGATGGCGCTGGATGAGTTGAAATCCGATGCGCTGCGCGATGCCGTCGAGCGGGAGTTCGAAACGCCGGGCGTCACGATCAAGGCCATGGTGGCGCATGCCCGCGCCAACGTGACGGAGCATTGATGGACGCCGTGCGGCTGGCGATCGCACGACGCGAAGCAGGTGATTTCGATGGCGCGCTGGCCATCCTGCGCGGCATTGCCGATGACCTGCGCCGCAACGATCCCGCACTGCCGCCACTGCCGTTCATCGTGATGTTCGAGTGGAGCGTGCTGATGGAGCTCCATCCTCCGGCACGCGATGCGCTGGTGGCGCTGCGCGACGAGCATGTGCAGCGTCTGTTGCACGGCGACGTCGACAGTGCCCACCAGGAATTCGACGGCAGCCCGCATTCCCGGTTCTGGGACATCGCGTGGTTCAACGACACGCTGAAGGATTGGCGTTCGAACCATGAACTGTTCGTTCACCTCGAACAGACCGCCCCCGAAGTGGCGCGGCGCTATGCATGGCGCGCGTTGCCCGCCATCGTGGCCCAGGGCGACTTTGCCCTTGGCGCACGCTACATGCCCGATCCGCTGGAAGAATTGGTCGGCCTGAATGGCGCCGCCACGTTCCGGCCACTCTTCCCGCCTGGCAGGCAGGCGCCCCTGCTGTCGGCGCTGCTGTCCGGCTATTGCCGTGATGTCGGGTTACGCTGCGCCATACTCACGGGCCTGGGCCGGGAAGCCGAGGCACTGGCCTTCAGGGCGCAGGCACTGGCCGGCATCACGTCCGCCAGCCTGCGTGACATGGCCGAGCGGGAACTCGCGCATCCGGGTTCGATGGGCCAGCTGATGGGCGAACACGAGGCAAGGAAACCGCCACCGTTCGACTGAACATCAGGCGGGCGTATCGATCATGCGCGCGTGCCACCCGGCGCCATCCCGTCGAGCCAGCAGCAGGCACTCACCGCTGCCCGGCGCGGCGATGACGGCAGTGCCATTCTCATCCCACAGTGCACTGCGCCCTGCACTGGCCCAGCCGCCTGTCGGCCCGCCGTGGTTTGCCATTGCTACCGGCATCCGGTATTCGCGCGCGTAAGCACGCAGCAGCGCGGCATCGTTCTCATAACCATGTTCCGACACCAGCATGCTGGCGGCATACAGGTGCGCGCCCCAGCGCGATGCCGCAGCGGGGTGCTCCGCGTGCGCGACATCGGCGCAGACCGCCAGCGCGACACTCGCACCGTCCAGTTGCAAAGCCGGGCCGCCATCCCCCGCCGCAAACGCGGCGTCCTCACCCGGGTGCAGGTGCTGCTTCGTGTACACCTTCACGGTGCCATCCGGCAGGAACGACAGCGCGGCGATACGCGGCGGGCCGGCCGACTTCAGCGGTGCGCCCGTCACGAGCACGATGCCGTACCGCATCGCGGCTTCGCGCAGCGGCGTCAATCGCGCATCGTCGACGTTCAGCGCAAGCCCGGCCGCCAGCGCCGGTTCGTAGCCCGTCAACGCCAGTTCGGGAAACAGCACGAGGCGCGCGCCCTCGTCCGCCGCGGCTTGTGCCAGTGCGACGTGCCGGGCGACGTTGACATCAATATCGCCCTTGGCGACGACCGTCTGGGCAATCGCAAAGGGGCCGATATCAACGGCCATCGGCCAGCGCACCGATGCAGTAATCGGCAATCGCCTGCAGCACGGCGGCATTCTCGCCTGCCGCCTCGGCGACGCGTACTGCCAGTTGCGGATGCTCGGCGCGCAACTCGTCGATCATCAGCGGCAGGTCGCGCAGGACATGGCCGCCCTGGCCCAGGAATACCGGCACCACGGTCAGGTCGGTGATGCCTTGCGCCACCAGTTCAGTGGCCCGTTCCGGCAAGCGCGGCGACATCAGCTCCAGGAAGGCCAGCGACACATCGGCATCGGGCTGGCGCGCGGCCACCAGGTCGCGCAGCCGCTCGAATGGCGCGGCCCAGCTGGCGGCACGGGCGCCATGGGCAAACAGGATCAGTGCTCGTTTTGTCATATCTAGTGTCGCTCCACCCAGTAAAGTGCCCCCACCGCGAGGGCCAGGAAAATCAGGCTCGGCATCACCGCGATCACGTACGCCGGCAGCGTGGACAAGGCGCCCACATGCGAGAACAGCGTGTTCACGAGCAGGAAGCTTACGCCGATCATGATGCCGATGAAGATCTTCAGGCTCACGCCGCCGCTGCGTGTATGCAGGTAGCCGAACGGCAGCGCCAGCGCCATCAGCACGAAGATCGCCAGCGGATCGATCAGCTTTTTCCAGAACGCGATCTTGAAGCGCTCCGTCTGCTGGCGGTTTTCCTGCAGGTGACGCGTGTAGACGGCCAGTTCGTTGGCAGACATGCGTTCCGGATCCGAGGCGGCCACGGAAAGAATCTTCGGCGTGATCTCGGAAACGAGGTCCTTGGTCGCATGCTTGCGCGTTTCGATCGCGCTGGTCTCCTGCGCGAAGTTGTTTTGCGCCGTGGCCTCGCCCTTCAGCAATGCCGGATTCGTGAAGTGGTTTTCCGTCACGTCCTGCAGGCGCCACACGTTATTGCCCTGGTAGGTGCCGCTTTTCGCCACCGTCAGCGTGCGCAGGCGGTAGCTGTTGTCGAATTCATAGAGCTTCACGTCGACCAGGCTGCTGTCCGGGCGCACCTGGCGCACGTTGAAGAACCGCGAGCCTTGCACGGTCCCGGTCAGGCCTTCGCTCTTGACGATGTCCTTCGTCCACAGGCCGGAGCGGAATTCGGAAGATACCGTGGTGCCGCGGCCCGTCAGGTGCAGGCGCTCGGCCATCAGCGCCGTGCGCGGGGCGATCAGCTCGCCGAAGATGAACGTGAGGACGACAAAGAGGATGCCGGTCTTGAACAGCATCCAGCCGGCCATCCGCGTCGACATGCCGGCGGCGCGCATGATCGTGAACTCGGATGACGATGCGAACTGCGCCATCGTGTAGATCGTGCCGATCAGTGCGGCGACCGGCATCACTTCGTACACGTGCTGCGGGATCATCACCAGTACATACAGCAGCGCATCCTTGAGCGAGTAGCCATTGCGGCCCACGGACGACAGCTCATTGGTCAGGTCCATGAACGCGGTCAGGCCCAGGAATGCCAGCAGCACCATCACGACGGCCTTCGTGATGGAAACGGTGAAGTAGCGTTGCAGGACACTCATGCCGCCCCCTTGCCGCGCTTGCGCGCCGCGAGCAGGGCCTGCGGATGCCAGCGGCTGTTCACGTTCAGGCGCCACAGGAACAGCAGCACCACCGTCAGCAGCGCCGCCACGTGCAGCGGCCACCATCCCATCGTGAAGCTGAACCTGCCTTGCTCGACGCCTTTCCTGAACAGTTCTGTCATGTTGTAGTAGGTGAAGAAGATCAGGATCGCGATGATGAGGTTCGTCGAACTGCCGGCACGGGGATTGACGAAGCCGAGCGGAATCGCCAGCAGCATCAGCACCAGGCAGGTGATCGGCGCGGAAATGCGCCACAACAGTTCCGCACGGGCCTGGTTGGTGGGGATCTTGACCAGCGTCGTCGTCGGGACGGCATTCATCTTCTGGATCGTCTCGAGCTTCGTGGCCTGCTGCGCCACGCGCATCTTGTAGCTGTCGAATTCCATTGTCTGGAAGTCCGCCTGGCCAGGCTCGCCCTGGTAACGGCGGCCATTCTTCAGCACCAGGTAGCGCTGGCCGTTATCGCCCGTTTCGATCACGCCTTCCTTGGCGACGATGACCGAGGTGCCGCGCGCATCGATCTGGTTGACGAAGACGTTCTGCACCGACGACGTTTCGCCGGACGTGCCTTCGACGAAGAAGATGCGGTTGGTGGAACCGGATTCCTTGAACTGGCCGGGCGACACCTTCTGCAGGTCTTCGCGCTTGGCGAAGCGTTCCACGTATTCCGCATACTGCTGCTTGGCCCAGGGGCCCGCATAGAACGCGAGTACCGCGGTGACCACGATGATCGGCGCGCCGAACGTGAGCACGGGCCGGATCCATGCGGTCAGGCTCTGGCCGGACGCGAACCACACCACCATTTCGGAATCGCGATAGGTTCGGGTGACCACCAGCAGGACGGCGATGAAACTGGTCAGCGCCAGGATCAGCGGCAGGTAGTTCAGCGACGTGAACGCGATCAGGGCGATGACGTCGGACGATGCGACCTTGCCGCCGGCGGCCTGGCCAAGGATCCTGATCAGGGTCCACGTGAGGATGATGGTGAACAGCACCATGAAGGTAGCCCCGGCGGAGCTGAGCAGCTCACGCCTGAGGGCGCGTTGAAAAATCATTCGAAGCTTATAATTCGATAAGTGAGGTTATGTGACCGGCGCATTTGTGCGGCTCGTTCGGGCCGTCAAGTGCGCGGCTCATGCAGCCGGCTCCTGCCGCCGAATCACGTAACTGGGTTAAGCTACCGCGCCTTGGCGTTCGTCCACGAGACGAACGGACAAACTAACGCGCACCTACGGAGAACAAAAATGGACTTTAGCATAAAAGCATTCGACACCAAGAACACCATCGCGTCGGCCAAGACCGGCTGTGTCGCAGTGGGCGTATACGAAAACAGGAAGCTTTCGCAGGACGCCCAGGCGCTCGACACCGCCGGGCACATCACGCAAGCGCTGAAGTCCGGCGACATCACCGGCAAACCCGGCTCCACCCTGCTGCTGCGCGGACTGGCTGGCGTGGCGGCCGAGCGCGTGCTGCTGGTTGGACTGGGCAATGCGGACGGCGTGACCGAGAAAGCGTTCACGAGCGGCGTACAAGCCGCGCTGAAGGTGTTTGCCACGCTGGGCGCGGCGGATGCCATTATCGCACTGCCGCTGGCCGAACTGAAAGAGCGCGACGTGAACTGGGCGATCCGCGCCGTGGTCGTGGCCGCGCGCGAAAGCATCTATCGCACCGACGCGCAAAAGTCGAAGAAGGACCCGGCCCCCGCCGGCGTGAAGAAGATCGCGCTGGCAGTGGTGAACAACGCAGGCACCAAGCTGGCACTGGCGCAGGCGATCGCCGTGGCCAACGGCATGCAGTTGACGAAAGACCTGGCCAACCTGTCGGCCAACATCTGCACGCCAACCTACCTGGCCGAGACGGCCAAGAGCCTGGGCAAGGAATTCAAGTTCAACGTCGAGGTCCTCGAGCGCAAGCAGCTCGAGGCGCTGAAGATGGGCAGCTTCCTGTCCGTGACGAACGGCAGCGAGCAGCCGCCAAAGTTCATCGTCATGAAGCACATGGGCGGCAAGCCGAAGGATGCGCCGGTGGTACTGGTCGGCAAGGGCATCACGTTCGACACGGGCGGCATCTCGATCAAGCCGGGCCCCGGCATGGATGAAATGAAGTACGACATGGGCGGCGCCGCTTCGGTGCTGGGCACGTTCCGGGCGATCGGCGAGATGAACCTGAAGCTGAATGTGATCGGCATCGTGCCGGCGTGCGAGAACATGCCTTCCGGCCGCGCCACGAAGCCGGGCGACATTGTCACGTCGATGAACGGCCTGACGATCGAAGTGCTGAACACGGACGCCGAAGGCCGCCTGATCCTGTGCGACGCGCTGACCTATGCCGAGCGCTTCAACCCGGCCGCCGTGATTGACGTGGCCACGCTGACCGGCGCGTGCATCGTGGCGCTGGGCCACCACCACAGCGGCCTGTTCACGCGCGACGACGACGAGCACAACGCGCTGGCCGAGGAAATCGCCGCGGCCGGCCGTGCGACCGGCGATACCGTGTGGCGCCTGCCGATCGGCGAGCAGTACAACGATCAGCTCAAGTCGAATTTTGCCGACCTGGCCAATATCGGCTCGCCGGGCGGCGCCTCGTGCACCGCCGCCGCCTTCCTGGAAAACTTCACGCGCAAGTATCCGTGGGCGCACGTGGACATTGCCGGTACCGCCTGGAAATCCGGCGCCGCCAAGGGCGCGACGGGCCGGCCGGTACCGCTGCTGACGAATTTCCTGATTAACAGGGTTTGAAGCGACAATAAGGTTTGAAGCAACAACAGCGCTTGAGGCAAGAACACGGTTTGAGGCAACGATAGGGCCCGAAGCAATGATAGGGCTCGAAGCATCGATACGGTTCAAAGCAATCAGGGCCTGAAGCAGAGCGCCTTACAGATGAACGCCGCCAGGGGTAACCCGGGCGGCGTTTTAATTCATCTGGCAAATGCGTGTCAGGCCTTCGCCGCTCATCATCCAGCTGACGTCGCCCCGGCGATGCCGCGCCACGGTGAATGCGCCGTGCGGACAGTCAGTAAATGGTGGAGCCGCCGGGCGGCTGTGGTGGCTGCGGCGGTGGTGCGGGTGGCTTGGGATCCGGTTTCGGCTCGGGTTTCGGCTTGGGCGGGGGCGCGGCCGGCGGTGCAGGCGGCGGCGGGGCAACGCGCTTGAGCAGCACGGTCAAGGTGCTGGGATAGTCGAAGCCGGCGCCGGTCTGGCGGTCGACGAACTGGCCGGTGCCGGCCGTGAGCAGGATATTGCCCCAGCGCGAGCTGTTCTGCTTTGGACTGATCTGGTCGTAGACGTACACGTCATTGAGCCGGCAATCGACGGTCAGCGGCTGCGTGCTTTTCCGCACGCGAACGCGGCCGGGCGACGTGACGAACCATCGCCCGATGTCGTTGCTTAACACGCAGCCGATCCCGGCCACCTGCTGGTGGTCGAGCACGGTTTGCACCATCACATACTGTTCGGTCGATTCGGTCAGCGTGGCACAACCCGCCAGTGCCGCGACGAGCGCGGAACCGGGCAGTAAGCTGCCAGCGGCTGCTGACACGGACACGAGCAGCAGGCGCAAGCGCGCGTGCCACGGCAACCGTGGGGGTTGCCGTGCAAACGGCTCGCGCGGCCCGGCCGAGACCACCCCGGCACCGTGCTTGCGCACCATGCCGGTCAACGTGGTCTGCCGAGTTGGCATCGAGCGGTCAGTCGCCGTTCTTGCCGGCCTGCTGCTTCTGCTTCAGCCCCTGGATGACATGCATGATGTCGTCCATTGCCGTGTTGTCCTTGCTTTTCAGTGCCGAGAAAGCATCCAGCACTTCGTTCAGCACCTGGTTGCGCACCTCCGCTTCATCCGAGGCAATCACTTGCGGCCGGGTTGCAGTTGCAGTGGCGGTTGCGGTGCGGGCGCTGCCCTTGTCGACAGAATCCTTGGCGGCCTTGCGACCGCCGGGAGTCTTGCCGTGTTCCAGCGCTGCTTGCCAGATCAGCCAGCGGCGCTGCGTTTCATACACCAGATATTCTTCTGGCTTGTCTTCGCGGCGACGGACGATGTGCCCGTCCTTCTGAGCCCATGTTTCGAATGCAGATCGCATTTTCTTCCTTTACAAATGCTTTGCACGTTTAACCAAAGTTTCTCAATAGTACCACCCATTGACGCAAGACAACACTCAAGATGTAGCAATTTGCAGTGTCAAAGCGCCAAAAAGCTTGTCGAACCAAGCCGGGCGGAAGCCGTTCGATGACGAACAAACTCCAGTATATTGCCCTTTTACGGCTTCGCTAAGCGAATTTTAGTACTATTTTGATAACTGTGAGGCAAAAACAGCAATAATTTTTCAAAGTGGTCGCATTTTGCAACGAAGTTGCGTCTGAGAGTAGTCTTATTGTCTTCAATTGCTGACGCAGCGCAATTGAACTTCCGTACATTGTATTAGGTTTTTGCAACTCGTGGAGTACTCATTGCGGTAATATGCCGCCCAAAATGAATCACCGCAAGGAATACTATGCAACTCGTCACATGGAACGTCAATTCCCTGAATGTCCGTCTGCCTCATCTTTTGCAATGGCTGGCAGAAAATCCGGTCGACATAATCTGCATACAGGAAACGAAGCTTACTGATGAAAAATTCCCGGTCGCGGCAATTGAAGCGGCCGGATATGCGGTCGAATTTTCAGGGCAAAAGACTTATAACGGCGTCGCCATCCTGTCGCGCCTGCCAATGACCGATATCGTCCGCAACAATCCGCTGTATCCGGACGAACAGCAGCGTATCCTCGCCGCGACGATCGGCGGCGTGCGGGTCGTTTGCGCTTATGTACCGAACGGCCAGGCCGTCGATTCCGACAAATACGTGTACAAGCTGGGCTGGATGGCGGCATTGCGCGACTGGCTGGCGAGTGAACTGGCGCGCAACCCGAACCTTGCCGTGCTGGGCGACTACAACGTGGCGCCGGAAGACCGCGACGTGCACGATCCCGCTGCCTGGGAAGGGGAAGTGCATGTATCGCCGCGGGAGCGTGCGGCGTTCCAGGCATTGCTCGATGTGGGCCTGACCGATGCCTACCGGCTTTTCGCGCAACCGGAAAAGGCATACAGCTGGTGGGATTACCGGATGCTGCGCTTCCAGAAGAACCAGGGCTTGCGGATCGACCACATCCTGCTGTCGGCACCGCTGGCGGCGCGCTGCACCGGCTGCACGATCGACCGCGCGCCACGCAAATGGCAACAGCCCTCCGATCACACGCCCGTGATCGCCACCCTGGACTGAACGCAGTCCAGGCGTTCCAGCAGGTTGCCCGCGTTCGCGCGCGGCACCGGCTGCGAGAACAGGTAGCCCTGGGCAAACTGGCAACCCTGCTGCTGCAGCAGGGCGTAATGCCCTTCCGTTTCGACGCCTTCCGCCACCACCGACAGTTGCAGGCTGTCCGACAAGGCGATGATCGCCGCCACGATCGCCCTGTCCTCGGCGCTCTTTTCAAGGTCCTTGATGAATGCGCGGTCGATCTTGATCTTCTTGACCGGGAAGCGTTTCAGGTAAGCGAGGCTCGAGTAGCCGGTACCGAAATCGTCGATCGACAGGCGAATGCCCATCGCGTTGATCTGGCCGAGAATATCGAGCGTCTGCTCGCCGTGCTGCATCAGCGCGGTTTCCGTGATCTCGAATTCCAGCAATGCCGGATCGATGCCCGTTTCATCGAGGATGCGGCGGATCGCCGGCATCAGGCCCCTGTGCATGAACTGGCGCGGCGACAGGTTCACGGCCAGCGGCACCGGCTGCAGGCCCTGCCGCTTCCATTCCATGCTTTGCTCGCACGCGCGCCGGATGACCCATTCGCCGACCGGCACGATCAGGCCATTTTCTTCGAGGATGGGAATGAACTTGTCGGGACCTACCAGGCCACTGCCCGGCCGGCGCCAGCGCAGCAGCACTTCCAGCGAATGCAGGCGGCGCGAGCCGATGTCGATGATCGGCTGGAAATGCAGCTCGAACTGGTCCTGCGCCAGCGCGCTGCGCAGGCTGCTTTCCAGCTCGAAGAACGTCGCCGCCGAATTCATCTTTTGCGTGAAGAACTGGTAATTGTTGCGGCCGGCCGCCTTGGCGTGGTACATCGCCGCGTCGGCATGGCGCATCAGGGTTTCCACGTCCTGCCCGTCGTCCGGGCAGATGCAGATGCCGATCGACGGCGTGATATGCAGTGTATGCCCGTCAAGCGGGAATGGCGGCGCCAGCGCGTCGATGATCTTTTCGGCCACCTGGGCCGCTTCCTCGCTGTCGCGGATATGCGGCGCGAGCACCACGAATTCGTCGCCGCCCAGCCGCGCCACCGTATCGCTGGCACGCACCGCCCGGCACAGCCGGCCCGCCACTTCCTTCAGCAGCGCGTCACCGGTCAGGTGGCCCAGTGAATCGTTGATGGTCTTGAACCGGTCCAGGTCGAGGAACATCACGGCCAGCGAGCGCCCGGTGCGCTGCGCATTGAGCACGGCGCGCTCGACACGGTCTGTCAGCAGCGCGCGGTTCGGCAGGCCGGTCAGGCTGTCGTGGTACGCCATATGGTGCACCCTTGCCTCGGCCTGCCGGCGCTCGACGATCTCGCCCTGCAGCATCGTGTTCGCGCCGGCCAGTTCGGCGGTACGCTCCAGCACGCGGATCTCCAGCTCGTCGCGCGCGCGGCGCACCGAGTCCGCCGCCTGGCGCAACGATTCCTCCGCGGCCTTGTGCTCCGTGCGGTCCTCGGCGATCCAGATCGTGCCCTGCTCCGGCGCATCGGGATTGACCACATAGGCGATCAGCTGGGCCCAGAACGTGCTGCCATCCTTGCGCCGCAGTTCGATCTCGGTCTGGAACGGCCGGGCAGCGGCCAGCAGCGGGCCGGCCTGCGCGCTGAGCGCCTCGTAGGCGGCCACCGAAGGATAGAGCGCCTCGCATGACATGCCGTTCGCCTCTTCGCTGCCGTAGCGGAACATCTCGGCAAAGCCGCGATTGTGGCGCGTGATCGTGCGCTCGCGCGTGAACAGTATGCTGATCGACGCATTGTTCATCAACGCTTCGGATTCCATCTGGTTCTGCCGCGACAGCGTCACGTCTTCCAGGATCCAGATCGTGCCGCCGTCGTTTTGCTCCTGGTCCACCGCCTTGGCCCGCACGCGGCACCAGAACAGCGAACCATCCTTGCGCTGGAAGCGGAATTCCTTCTTTTCAAATGGCCGGCCGTGGGCCAGCAGGGGGCCGGCCTCGGCGCCGAACTCGCGATACACCTGCTCCGACGGGAACACGGCGCCCGCATGCATGCCGATCATCTCGTCCGGCGCATACCCGAACATCGCGGCAATGCGTGGATTGCAGCTCAACATGTGCTGGTTCTTCGTGAACAGGATACCCACCGATGCGTTATCGAGGATCGCCTTCTGTTCCAGCAGTATCTTGCGGGTGGCTTCGCTGGCGGCGCGCTGCTCGCTGATGTCTTCGACGATCCACACCATGCCCGCCTGCCGGTCGGAAGGGTCGACCGCGCGGCCATGCGCGCGGCACCAGAACAGCGCGCCGTCGCCCCGCTTCATCGGCGTTTCCAGCGTGACCGATTGGCCCTCGTGCAACACCGGCATCCAGCGTTCGCGCATCGTGTCGAATTGCTCGACATCCGGGTACAGCATCAGGCTCGGCTTGCCTTCCATCTCGTGGCGGGCATAGCCGAACATTTCCGCCGCGCGCATATTGCATTCCTGGACATGGTCGTGCTTGCTGAAGATGATGCCGACCGCGGCGTTCTCCAGGATCGCGCGCTGTTCCAGCAAGGCCTTGCGCAGCGCCTGCTGGTCGCGCTGGACGGCGCCGATGTCGTGCAACAGGATCGTGGCACCGCGCCGCCCCAGCGCGGCGGGAAACGGCTTGACCGTGACTTGCACGGCCACGTACCGCCCCGCGGCGGCGATCACGCAGCTGTCCCACGCGGCCGTATCGCCACCGGCCAGCGCCGCTTCGAGTGCCGCGCAGCCGTCGCCGCGCATGTGCCGCGCAAACAGGTCCACCATGGCCATCCCGCGCGGATCGCGCGCCAGCAGTGCATCGAACTCCGCGTTCGATGCCACCACGATGCCGCCGCCATCGCAGGCGCAGGCCGGCATGCCGATCAGCTGTAGTGCGTCGGTGACGGGGTCGGCAATGGCGGGAGCATCGTTCATGGCATATTGTCACGCAAGAATAGCTGCCATACGGCAACTCGGCTTCAAATCATAAACCAGCCGCTCCGCAATAGCCATGCGCAATGCAAGAAGCCCTGCAATGCCGGGCTTCGATACAACAGTTGGTTACCCCATTGCCTTCGATGCAAGCGCGGCGTTATGGTTGAAGTGGCACGCGCACATGGCCTTCCATCAACACGCGCGCACTGCGGCTCATGACCGCTTTCGTCACGAGCCACTGGCCATCCGCTTCGAGCGCTTCGGCGCCCACGCGCAGCGTGCCGGACGGGTGACCGAACGTCACCGCCGTGCGCACGCCGCCACCAGCGGCAAGGTTGACCAGCGTGCCCGGAATCGCCGCAGCCGTACCGATCGCCACGGCGGCGGTGCCCATCATCGCGTGGTGCAGCTTGCCCATCGACAGTGCGCGCACCAGCAGGTCGACCTCCCCGGCGTGCACGGTCTTGCCCGACGAAGCGCCATAGGTGGCCGGCGGCGCCACGAACGCCACCTTCGGCGTGTGCTGCCGCCTTGCCGCCTCGTCCACGTGCGCGATCAACCCCATGCGCACCGCACCGTGGGCCCGGATCGTTTCAAACATCGCCAGCGCTTTCGCATCGCCATTGATGGCTTCCTGCAGCTCGCTGCCGGTATAGCCGATGCTGGCCGCGTCGACAAAGATCGTGGGGATGCCGGCGTTGATCATCGTCGCGCGCAGCGTGCCCACGCCGGGCACGTCGAGATCGTCGACCACGCGGCCGGTCGGGAACATCGCGCCGCCGGCACCCTCCTCGTCGGCCGCCGGGTCCATGAATTCGAGCTGCACCTCGGCGGCGAGGAACGTCACCCCGTCGAGCTCGAAGTCGCCCGTCTCCTGCACTTCGCCGTTCGTTACCGGCACGTGGGCGATGATCGTCTTGCCGATATTGGCTTGCCAGATGCGCACCACGGCCAGGCCGTTGCGCGGCACGCGGGCCGGGTCGACCATGCCGTTGGCGATGGCGAACGGTCCCACGGCGGCCGACAGGTTGCCGCAATTGCCGCTCCAGTCGACGAACGGCTTGTCGATCGACACCTGGCCGAACAGGTAATCGACATCGTGGTCCGGCCGCGTGCTCCGCGACAGCAGCACCGTCTTGCTGGTGCTCGACGTGGCGCCGCCCATGCCGTCGATCTGTTTGCCATACGGATCGGGGCTGCCGATCACGCGCAGGAGCAGCGCGTCGCGCGCCGGCCCCGGCACGCGCGCCGCCTCGGGCAAGTCTTCGACCTTGAAGAATACGCCCTTGCTGGTGCCGCCGCGCATATAGGTTGCGGCGATCCTCGTTTGTGGTGGCGGCGTCATCATGCCGCCTCGCTATTGGCAGGCACGCTGGTGGCAGCGAGGAAATCCTGGGCAAAGCGCTGCAGCACGCCGCCCGCTTCGTAGATCGCCACTTCTTCCGCCGTGTCGAGGCGGCACTGCACCGGCACCGTGACGTTCTCCCCATTGCTTCGATGGATGACCAGCGTCAGCGTGGCGCGTGGCTTGCGCTCGCCCACCACGTCGAACGTTTCCGTACCGTCGATGCCGAGCGTGAGCCGGTTGATGCCGCCGGTGAACTCGAGCGGCAGCACGCCCATGCCGACGAGATTCGTGCGGTGGATGCGCTCGAAGCCTTCGGCCACGATCGCTTCCACGCCCGCCAGCCGCACGCCTTTCGCGGCCCAGTCGCGCGACGAACCCTGGCCATAGTCGGCGCCGGCGATCACGACCAGCGGCTGCCGGCGCGCCATGTAAGTTTCGATCGCTTCCCACATGCGCGTGACCGTGCCTTCCGGTTCGATGCGCGCCAGCGAGCCCGCCCTGACCTGGCCGTCGGCCACGACCATCTCGTTCTTCAAGGTGGGATTTGCGAACGTGGCGCGTTGCGCGGTCAGGTGGTCGCCGCGGTGCGTCGCGTACGAGTTGAAGTCCTCTTCCGGCAGGCCCATCTTCGCCAGGTATTCGCCGGCCGCGCTGTCGGCCAGGATCGCATTCGACGGCGACAGGTGATCCGTCGTGATGTTGTCGCCGAGGACTGCCAGCGGCCGCATGCCGGTCAGCGTGCGTTCGCCGGCCAGCGCGCCCTCCCAGTAAGGCGGGCGGCGAATATACGTGCTTTGCGGCCGCCACTCATACAGCGGACTGACGCTGCCGACCGCCGCTTCCTGCCGTGCGAACATGGGAATGTAGACCTTGCGGAAGTGCTCCGGCTTCACGCTGGCCGCCACGATGGCATCGATCTCCTCGTCGCTCGGCCACAGGTCCTGCAAGGTGACGGGATTGCCCTGGTCGTCATGACCCAGTGCATCCTTCTCGATGTCGAAGCGGATCGTACCGGCGATCGCATACGCCACCACCAGCGGTGGCGAAGCCAGGAAGGCCTGCTGCGCGTAGGGGTGGATACGGCCGTCGAAGTTGCGGTTGCCGGACAAAACCGCCGTCGCATACAGGTTGCGTTCGACGATCTCCTGCTGGATGACCGGGTCGAGCGCGCCGGACATGCCATTGCACGACGTGCAGGCATAGGCGACGACGCCGAAGCCCAGCTGCTCGAGCTCCGGCAGGAGCCCGGCCTCTTCCAGGTACAGGGTGACGGCTTTCGATCCCGGCGCCAGCGAGCTCTTGACCCACGGTTTGCGCAACAGGCCGTACCGGTTGGCATTGCGAGCCAGCAGGCCGGCGGCGATCATGTTGCGCGGGTTGTTCGTGTTGGTGCAGCTGGTGATCGCGGCGATGATCACGGCGCCGTCGGGCATGCGGCCCGGCTCGTTCTCGACGACGCCGGCGATGCCGCGGGCGGCCAGTTCGGACGTCGGCACGCGTTTGTGGGGGTTCGACGGGCCGGCGATGTTGCGCACCACCGTGCCCAGGTCGAAGCGCAGCACGCGTTCGTATTCGGCATTCACGAGGCTGTCGGCCCACAGGCCCGCATGCCGCGCATACAGTTCGACCAGCGCCACCTGGTCATCCTCGCGACCGGTCAGGCGCAAATATTTGATGGTTTGCTCGTCGATGGAGAACATCGCGGCGGTGGCGCCGAATTCCGGCGCCATGTTGGCGATGGTGGCGCGGTCGCCCAGCGTCAGCGCGGCCGTGCCCTCGCCATGGAACTCGAGCCAGGCCGACACCACTTTTTCCTTGCGCAGGAATTCGGTCAGCGCCAGCACGATGTCGGTGGCGGTGATGCCCTCCCGTGGCCGCCCCGTCAGCTCGACGCCGACGATGTCCGGCAGGCGCATCCATGAAGCACGGCCCAGCATCACGGTTTCCGCTTCCAGCCCGCCGACGCCGACCGCGATTACGCCTAGCGCATCGACCATCGGCGTGTGCGAATCCGTGCCGACCAGCGTATCCGGATAGGCGACGCCATCGCTCACCTGCACGACCGGCGACATGCGCTCCAGGTTGATCTGGTGCAGGATGCCGTTCCCCGGCGGGATCACGTCGACGTTGCGGAATGCCCGCTTGGTCCATTCGATGAAATGAAAACGGTCTTCATTGCGGCGATCCTCGATGGCGCGATTCTTTGCAAACGCATCGGGGTCGAAGCCGCCGCATTCGACCGCCAGCGAATGGTCGACCACGAGCTGCGTGGGCACCACGGGATTGACGAGCGCCGGGTCGCCGCCCTGCTCCGCGATGGCATCGCGCAGCCCGGCCAGGTCGACCAGCGCGGTCTGGCCGAGGATGTCGTGGCACACGACCCGTGCCGGGAACCACGGAAAGTCCAGGTCGCTCTTGCGGTAGACGAGCTGCTGCAGCGACGCGGTCAGCTGCGTGGCGTCGCAGCGGCGGCACAGGTTCTCGGCCAGCACGCGCGACGTGTACGGCAGCTTGTCATAGGCGCCCGCTTCGATCGCTTCAACGGCGGCGCGCGCATCGAAGTAATCCAGGCTCGTACCGGGAAGATTCTTCCGGTACGCGGTGTTCATTGGCGTAGTCACGTTGTTTCCTTACTTGCGATCCGAAATGGGCACGAACGCCAGGTCTTCAGGCCCCACGTAGTTCGCGCTTGGGCGGATGATCTTGTTGTCGATGCGCTGCTCGATGATATGCGCGGCCCAGCCGGAAGTGCGGGAAATGACGAACAGCGGCGTGAACATCGCCGTCGGCACGCCCATCATGTGGTACGACACCGCGGAGAACCAGTCCAGGTTCGGGAACATCTTCTTCACTTCCCACATCACCGACTCGAGGCGCTCGGCGATGTCGAACATCTTCATGGAACCGGCTTCCTGCGACAGCTCGCGCGCCACCTCCTTGATCACCTTGTTGCGCGGGTCGGACACCGTGTAGACGGGGTGGCCGAAGCCGATCACCACTTCCCTGTTGGCCACGCGCGCGCGGATGTCGCTTTCCGCTTCGTCGGCGTTCTCGTAGCGCTTCTGGATATCGAGCGCCACTTCGTTGGCGCCGCCATGCTTCGGCCCGCGTAGCGCGCCGATCGCGCCCGTGATGGCCGAGTAGATGTCGGAACCCGTCCCGGCGACCACGCGCGCCGTAAACGTGGAGGCATTGAATTCATGCTCGGCATACAGGATCAGCGAGGTGTGCATCGCCTTGACCCAGGCATCGGATGGCTTTTCGCCATGCAGCAGGTGCAGGAAATGGCCGCCGATCGAATCGTCGTCCGTTTCCACGTCGATGCGCCGGCCGGCGTGGCTGTAGTGGTACCAGTACAGCAGGATCGAACCGAACGAGGCCATCAGGCGGTCGGCGATGTCGCGCGCGCCGGCCAGGTTGTGGTCTTCCTTCTCGGGCAGCACGCAGCCGAGCACGGAGGCGCCGGTGCGCATCACGTCCATCGGATGGGCGCCGGCCGGCAGCGCTTCCAGTGCCAGCTTCACCGCCTGCGGCAAGCCGCGCAGCGACTTCAGCTTGGCCTTGTAGCCCTTCAGTTCACCGGCGGTCGGCAACTTGCCGTGCACCAGCAGGTAGGCGATTTCCTCGAACTCGCAGGTATCGGCAACGTCGAGAATATCGTAGCCGCGGTAATGCAGGTCATTGCCGGTCTTGCCGACGGAGCACAGTGCCGTGTTGCCGGCCGTGACGCCGGAAAGTGCGACGGATTTCTTGGGCTTGAAGGTTGTTTCGGTCATTTGCTGGTCTCCTTTATTTTTTCTGTGCGGCAAACAGTGCATCGAGCTTCTGTTCGAAAACATGGTAGCCGATGCTGTCGTAGAGTTCCTCACGGGTCTGCATCGTGTCGAGCACGTTCTGTTGCGTGCCGTCGCGGCGGATGGCGCCATACACGTTCTCCGCGGCGCGGTTCGCGGCGCGGAACGCGGAGAGCGGGTACAGCACGATGTCCACGTCGACACTCTTCAGCTGCTCCAGCGTGAACAGCGGCGTGGAACCATACTCGGTGATATTGGCCAGCACCGGCACCTTGACAGCGTCCGCGAAACGCTTGTACATCGACAGTTCCGTCAGTGCTTCGGCAAAGATCATGTCGGCGCCGGCTTCCACGCACGCCACCGCGCGCTCGATGGCGGCGTCGAAGCCCTCGACGGCCAGCGCGTCGGTGCGCGCCATGATGACGAATTCCGCGTCGGTGCGGGCATCGACCGCGGCTTTTACACGGTCGACCATTTCACCCTGGCTGACGATTTCCTTGCCCGGCCGGTGGCCGCAGCGCTTGGCGCCCACCTGGTCCTCGATGTGCACGGCGGCGGCGCCGGACTTGATCATCGACTTCACGGTGCGGGCCACGTTGAAGGCCGAGGCGCCGAAACCCGTGTCGATATCGACCAGCAGCGGCAGGTCGCAGACGTCGGTGATGCGGCGCACGTCGGTCAGCACGTCGTCCAGGCTGGAAATGCCCAGGTCGGGCAAGCCCAGCGAACCGGCCGCGACGCCGCCGCCGGAAAGATAAATGGCGCGGAACCCGGCCCGTTTCGCCAGCAAGGCATGGTTGGCGTTGATCGCGCCCACGACCTGCAGGGGCGACTCTTCCCGGACGGCCTGGCGGAATGCTGCTCCAGCGGACTGAACACTCATGATGACCTTTCAAATGGCGTGATGGATACCAAACCAACCGCAAGGTATGTGCCAGACCGCTGCAGATAGATGAAAGTGCATTGAATCAATGACTTGGAACAAGGGCCTACTCCATAACGACGTTTCATCTGAAACGTATGAAACATCATTGAACTATAATTGAAACATGACTTACCTTACCGCCAGCGACCAGGACAAGCCCATCATCTGGACAGTGTCGATGTCCCGCCTTTCCGATCTCTTCCGCGACATCACGCCGGAATACGATGCACTCGCCACCATCGAGCCGATCCATCTCGGGTTCGACGACGCGGTGCGCCATATCCGCGAACGGCTGGCCACCGAGCGCTGTGACGCGGTGATTTCGGCCGGCTCGAATGCCGCTTACCTGAAGGGCCGCTTGCCGGTGCCGCTGGTGGTGGCCAAAGCCAGCGGCAGCGACATGATGCGAGCGCTGGCACGGGCGCGCCGCGTGTCGGCGCGGATCGCCGTCATCACCCACCAGCACCCGATGCCGGAGCTTGCCGAGTTCGCCGCCACGTTCGGCTTCGACGTGGCACAGCGCACATATGTGACCAGGGAAGATGCGCTGGGCCACGTGCGGGAACTGAAGGCGGCCGGTATCGAGGCGATCGTCGGCGCCGGCCTGATCACCGACCTGGCCGAGGATGCAGGGCTGACCGGGGTGTTCGTCTACTCGTCGGCGTCCATCCGGCAGGCGTTCGACGATGCGCTCGAGATCGCCCGGCTGGCGCAACTGGAAACGGGCGGTGCGCGCCGCCGCGGCCGCGGCGGCGCCGTGCAGGACACGCTGCGTGCCCGGCACGGCCTGGCCGACCTGCGCGGCGAATCGCCGGCGATGGAACAGGTACGCCAGGCGGTGGTGCTGTATGCGCGCTCCAACGCCACGGTGCTGATCGAGGGCGAGACGGGCAGCGGCAAGGAACTGGCCGCGCAGGCGATCCACCGCGCCGCGCCGCACGGCAGGGTCGATGAACTGCGCCGGCCTTTCCTGGCCGTCAACTGCGGGGCGATCGCCGAATCGCTGCTGGAAGCGGAACTGTTCGGGCACGAGGAAGGCGCCTTCACGGGCGCGCGGCGTGGCGGCCGGGCCGGCCTGTTCGAAGCGGCCAGCGGCGGCACGCTGTTCCTCGACGAGATCGGCGAAATGCCGCTGGCGCTGCAAACGCGCCTGCTGCGGGTGCTGGAAGAGCGCGAGGTGGTGCGCGTGGGCGGCACGCGGCCGGTGCCGGTCGATGTGCGAATCGTCAGCGCCACGCATTGCGACCTGGCGCAGCGCGTGCGCGACGGCCGCTTCCGCGCCGACCTGTATTACCGGCTGGCCGTACTGCGTCTGTCCCTGCCCCCGCTGCGCGAACGCACGGCCGACATCGTGCCGCTGGCCGAGTGGTTGCTGCGCAATGCGCTGGCTGCCCTGGGTGCGCGCGCGCATCCGAACCTGCAAGCCGAGCTGCAGGCATGCGCGCCGCTGCTGGCGCGGCATGCGTGGCCCGGCAACGTGCGCGAACTGCGCAACCTGTGCGAACGGCTCGCGCTGTTCCTGGCCGCGGAACCGCTGCAGGCGCTGACGCCGGCATTCGTGCTTGCCGTCGGCCCCGAGCTGGCGGCTGGCGCGGATGGCGCGGCGTCTCCGCCCAACGTGGAACGCGTGACCGATGTGCTGCGCCGCTTCGATGGCCGCCGCGACGCGGCCGCAGCCTACCTCGGCATCAGCCGCACCACGCTGTGGCGGCGCCTGCGCGAGGAAGCGCAAGGCTGATTCCGCGCCACCGCCACTCGTCCCTGGTTTGCGCCGTTCGTCACACCACCATGCCCGCCGCGCGGGCGCGGTGCGACGATGCGTTTCAAGGAGGAACACCATGAAACGTCAACTGATCGCCGCGGCCGCCGCCGCATCCCTTTCCGCTTTCCTGCTGGCCGCACTGCCCGCCCAGGCGGCCACCGCTTCAAGGCCGAAGTGTCCGGCGCGGGTCCCGCGGTCATCCTGATTCCTGGCCTCGCTTCATCCGGCGAGGTATGGCAAGGCACGGCGAAACACCTGTGCGGTCCGCGCCAGTGCCACGTGCTGACACTGGCGGGTTTCGCCGGACAGCCAGCCATCGAGGGCGTGCTGCTGCCGCAGGTCGAACGCCAGCTGGCCGACTACATCGCCGCCCACAAGCTCGGCAAGCCGGTCGTGATCGGCCATAGCCTGGGCGGCTTCGTGGCCATGCGTTTTGCCGCCACGCACCCGGATCTCGTGGACAAGCTCGTCATCGTGGACTCGTTGCCGGCGATGGGTGCGATCCAGGTACCGGGTGTTACGGCGGAACAGCTGAAGCAGATGGCCGACATGACGCGTGAACAGATGCTGGCCGCCGACGATGCAAGCTTTTCGGCCAACCAGCGCCGCACGGTGATGACGATGGCGAGCAAACCGGAAGACGTGGACCGCATCGTTGGCTGGGGCCGGCGCTCCGACCGCAAGGCCGTAGCCGGCGCCATGGCCGAACTGATCGCCGACGACCTGCGCGACGACGTGGCCCGCATCAAGGCGCCGACGCTGGTGCTCGGCACGTGGATCGCCTACAAGGACTATGCGCCCCGCGCGGCAACGGAACAGGTGTACCGCGCACAGTACGCGAAGCTGCCTGGCGTGCAAGTGGAGATCGCCGACACTGCGCGCCACTTCATCATGTACGACGACCCGGCCTGGATGTATGATCGCATCGACCGATTCCTGAAGTGAGCCCGATCGCCGTGACTTCGCCGTCCACCGCCCCGCACTCGCCGCGTCACCTGGCGTCGCATCGTCCGCCGGCTCGTCTTCCATTCATTGCGCGCCTGAACTGGTACTGGATCTGTCAGGCGGGGGGCTGGCTGCTGGTGGCGCTGTTCCAGGCCATTACTTACGCCGGCAGCAGGAACCTGGCACCGGTCGTGGCATGGACGCTGCTGTCCGCATTGTGCATCTCGGACCTGTGGCACCGGTTCATCAAGGCGCGCGGATGGGCCGCGCGTGGTCTCGACTGGCGCCTGCTGGCAGGTGCCGTGTTCCTGCTGGCGCCGGCGATGACCCTCAGCGTGGCCATTGCCATCCACCTGATGATGCGCCCGGTGGACAATGTCGCCTGGCTGCCCATGGCCCTGCTGTGGTGGGCCATCACCTTCGTGGCATGGAACCTGTGCTACGTGATGGCGCTGTCGCTGCGCCGGGCCAACCGGCTCGAGGCGGAAACGCTGCGCCTTGAATTGCATGCCAAGGACATCGAACTGCGCGCGCTGCAGGCGCAGGTGAACCCGCACTTCTTCTTCAACAGCCTCAATAGCGTGCGGGCGCTGATCTACGAAGAGCCTGGAGCGGCGGCCCGGATGATCGACCAGCTGGCCGGGCTGATGCGCTATGCGCTGCAATCGGGCCAGGCGGAAACGGTGCCGCTGGCGGCGGAGATGGAAGCGGTGGAGGCCTACCTGGCGATCGAAAAGATCCGCTTCGAGGAAAGGCTGCGCGTGCACATCGACATCGAAGCAGGCGTGGAGTGCGTGATGGTACCGCCGATGTCACTGCAAACGCTGGTCGAGAATGCCGTGAAGTACGGCGTGGAACTGAGCACGACCGGCAGCGACATCCGCATCCGCGCGTGGCGCGGCGAAGCGTGCACGGTGATCGAGATCGCCAATGCCGGCGCGATCCGCGGCATCGGCACTTCCACACAGGTGGGCCTTGCCAACGCGCGCAAACGGCTGGCGCTGGCGGTGGGAAGTGCCGCCAGCCTGGAGCTGGCCGAACGCGATGGCTGGGTATGCGCCACGCTGCGGTTACCGGCGGCCGCATGACGCCGCCACCCATGCGCGTGCTGATCGTCGACGACGAGCGCCTTGCCCGCGCCGAATTGCGCCGGCTGCTGGCCGCGCATGCCGACATCGAGATCGTCGGTGAAGCGGCCGATGCGGCGCAGGCGATCATGCAGGTGAAGGCCTTGCAGCCGGACCTGTTGCTGCTCGACGTGCAGATGCCGGGCGGCAGCGGCTTCGACCTGCTGCTGGCGCTCGACACGGCACCCGAAGTGATCTTCACGACCGCGTTCGACCAGTATGCGCTGCAGGCATTCGAAGTGAATGCGCTGGATTACCTGCAAAAGCCCATCCAGGCGGCGCGGCTGGCAAACGCCCTGCGGCGGGCTGCGCTGCGGCGCGGCATGGGGAACTTGCCAGCGCCGGCCGGCGTGCCGGCCGCGCCGCGCAAGCTGTTCATCCGCGATGGCGAACGCTGCTGGTTCGTGGCGCTGGACAACGTGCGCCTGTTCGAATCCGAAGGCAACTACACGCGCGTGTATTTCGACGACGCGCAGCCCCTGATGCTGCGCTCCCTCGCACAGCTGGAAGAGCAGCTGGACCGGGAGCGCTTCCTGCGCGCCAGCCGCCGGCACATCGTCAACCTGGCGTTCGTCGAGCGGATGACCGCCAACGACGCCGGCGGGCTGGACCTGCTGCTGCCAGGCGGGATGACCGTCGTGGTGTCGCGGCGGCGAGCCACGCAGTTGCGCAGCCTCGGCCTGTAAGCGAGCGTCAGTAGTTCAGCGCCGGAATCGCCTGCGGGCTGTAAGGCTTCACGGGCGATTCCTTGACTTTCTTCTGCAGCATCTCGATCGCCACTTCCAGCTGGCGGTCGCGGCCCGCAAACGTGGCGTGCGGCAGGTTGTCCACTTCCACATCGGGCATCACGCCCACGCCTTCGATTAGCCACTGGCCCTTGTCGCTGTCGAACTGCCCGAGCTCGGCCACGCGCACCATGCCATTGTCGGCCAGCCGGTTGCGGTCGCTGAGCCACACGCCCGCGCCCGCGGTGCGCTTGCCCACCAGCGGGCCGAGCCCCAGCGCCTTGACGCCGGCGGCGAAGGTTTCGCCATCCGAATACGTCAGTTCGTCGACCAGCACCACGATGTGGCCGCGGAACGTGTTCTGCATGTTCGGCGACGCCTGCCCGCTCGGGTTGGTCCAGAACGCCCAGGCCTTGCGCAGCAGCTTTTCGATGATCCAGCTGTCGATATTGCCGCCGCGGTTGCGCCGCACGTCGATGACCAGGCCATCGCGGTCCACGTTCGCATAGAAGTCGCGTGCGAAGGCGGCGATGTCGTCCGGCCCCATCGCCCGCAGGTGCAGGTAACCGATGCGGCCCGCCGACGCCTCGGCCACCTGGCGGGCACGGCCCTGCTCCCAGTCGCTGTATTGCAGCGCGTCTTCCTTCGCGGCCGGCACCGGCACGGCGATGACGGCGCGCGCCTTGCCTGCTCCTGCGTCGCCCTTGGGCTGCACGTTCAGCAGCACCTGGCGGCCAGCCTGGTTCAGCAGGAGGTCGGCAATATTGCGCGCCTCCAGCACGCTCTTGCCGTTGACGGCCGTGATGACATCGCCCTCCTTCACGTCGACGTCCGGCTGCGCCAGCGGTGCGCGCCCGGCCGGCAGCTCTTCTTCGGTGCGGTACACGCGGTCGACGCGGTAGCCATTCTGCACGCGCGTAAACACGGCGCCCAGGCCGGACGGCGTGCCCTCGGGCGCGGCCTTGCGGATATCGCCGGGCTGTACCTGCGAGTGCAATGCGCCCACCTCGGCCACCATCATGCCGAGGATGTCGTTCAGCTCCGCGCGGTCGGTCACGCGCTCGACCAGCGGCGCGTACTTGTCGCGCACGGCCATCCAGTTCACGCCGCGCATCTTCACGTCGTACAGGAAATCGCGGTGCATGCGCCACGCGTCATTGAACATCTGCTTCCATTCCTGCACGGGGTTCGAGACGATGCTCCAGTCCTCCACCCTGACACGCGCCTTGCTGATATCGGCCGGCTGCCTGGCGCCGGCGTCGACGATGATCATCTCGCCCGCGCCAGCCGGCGACAGCGTGCGGTAGTACACGTGCTTGCGGTCCGGTGCCAGGTCGAATTCGCGCACGTTCGGGGCAAAGGTATCGGGTTTCGGTTCGGTGCGCGCGATCGCCAGCGTCTTGAGCGCCGGCTTGTTGTCCGCGCCATCGGCATCGATGTAGTACAGGCGCTTGTCGTCCACCGCCAGGCGACGGTAATTGCCGGCGGCAAGCGGCACTTCGAACAGGCGCTGCGCCAGCCCCTTGAAGACGATTGCCGGCGATGCTGGCTTGGCGGGTTTCACGGGTTCCTTCGCCCCCTTGCCGTCCTTCGCCTGCACCAGCTTGTCGACCGCCTTTTCGACGGCCTTCTCGGCCGCTGTTTCCTCCACGGTTTCGGCCGGTGGCGGCGCGGTCTTCGACAGCTCGTCGTCCGGCTTGAACGGGAAGCGGTTGCCGGGCTGCAGTGCCAGCGCGTAGATGCCCACGCGCTTGTCGAACACGGGGCCCATGTTGCGGTCGCCCCATGGCGAACCGTTGGACAGCTTGAAGTTGCGGGCCGACAGGAAGTACAGCCACTGGCCATCCGGCGAGAATGCCGGGTCGGCGGACGTGTAGCGGTCGCTGGTCACGAAGGCCAGCTCGGTCGAGGCCAGGTTGTACAGGCCGATCTGGTCGCGCAGCTGGGTGCTGGCACTGCGCACGAAGGCGATGTTGCGGCTGTCGGGCGACCACACCACGTCGTCGTGCTGGTCGATGCCGGCCTTGCCGGCGTCATCGACCAGCGTCTGCTTGCGCGTGACCAGCTCCAGCAGCCAGCAACGGCCCTTCTTGTCGGTATGCGCGATCCATTTGCCATCGGGCGACGGATACAGCGCCCAGCGGTGGTTGTTGCCGTCGCGGGTCAATGGCTCGCCATGCCCGGAGCCATCCGCGGCAAAGCGCCAGATTTCGTTTTCGCCGGTGGTGTCGACGATCGCATAGACCCACTTCTCGTCGGCCGAGAACACCGCGTCGCGGGCCCTGGCGCCTTGCGGGATTGCGATTTCCACGCGGCGCTGGCTGCCCGTGCCGGCAATCGTCACGCGGCCGCGCGCCGTCAGCACCACCCGCTCTTCCTTCGCGGCCAGTTGCACGTTCGTCAGCGCTTCGAGCGGCGAACGGATCAGGCGCGTGCGCTGCTGGTCGAAGTCCGACACGAGGCTGACCGGCAGTTGCCGCGTGTCGCCACGTGTCAGATCGAGCAGGTGCAGGTCCGCGCCCAGCTGGTAGACGATGCGCCCACTGCCCAGCGCGGCGTTGCGCACATCCCAGTCCTTGTGCGACGTGAGCTGGCGGACATCGGCGCCGTCCGGTTCCGCGGACCACAGGTTGTCGGTGCCGCCGCGATCGCTGGTGAAATACAGCCTGCCCCGCCACCACATGGGCCGCTTGTCGTTGCCGGCACTGCCGGGGAAGACACGCCGAGCTTCCGCGCCACCCTCGAGATCGAAACGCCACAGCTGGGCGTGGGCGCCGCCGCGGTAGTGGCGCACGTTATCGCCCGTCATCACCAGGCCGTGCCGGGTGAAGTACAGCGTCTTGCCGGCGTCGTCGAGCACGGCGTCGTTTGCATCGGCCACGGGGAACACGCGGCGTTCCAGCGTGGCCGGCTGCACGGCCGCCACGATGCGGTGCGCGCCCGGGCCGACCGAGCGGAACGTGCTGACCAGGACTTCGCCCCGCGCCGTCCAGCCCAGCACGAGGACGCCGCCATTCTCGAACGTCAGCCGTTTCGGCAGGCCGCCGGCAAGCGGCATCACGTAGGCATCCTGCGCGCCTTCATAGCTGCCGGCAAACGCCACCCATTTGCCATCCGGAGAAATGGCCGCATGCGTTTCGGCGGCCGCATGCGTGGTCAGGCGCTGTGCCGGCCCGCCTTGCGCGGCAGTGCGCCACAGGTCGCCTTCCGCCGTGAACACGACAACATCGGCACCAATGGCGGGATAGCGCAGGTAGGGAGCAGCGGCAAGCGCCGCAATGGAAGTGCCAAGCAGGCCGGCGGCAAGGACAGAACGGAGCAGGAGCATTGCAGGGAGGCGGTAAAGGTGAAGCACCGATTCTGGCACAAATGCCGGCACGTAAATAGTCGTGCCGCCGTGGGCACCCGATGCCAGGAAAGCGCTGATTTATTGCTGGTGGAGATTACCGGGATCGCCGCCATGAATGCATCAGCCTCCCTAGCATAACGCGCTCCCGTTGGCAGAGACCGACGCACGGCACGCGCAATTGTAAATGTCATTGATGGGCTGGCCGGCCGGCTTTTACGATGGTCTTCATACCCACCACCAGGAGAAACGCCCATGAAGCGCCAGTCCCCCGTATCGTCCGCCCGCCTTGCCACCACCCGCCTGGCCACCGCTTGCGTGCTTGCCCTTGCCGCCGCCCTGCCCGCCCAAGCCGATTCCGTGACGGAAATCGCCCAGCTGCAGGGCTGGGTCAACAGCAATGGCGGCAGCAACGAAGCCACGCCGCTCGGCAACACCTACACGGGCAACGACACCGGCCTGCGCTTCAACAGCTGGGCGGCCTTCTTCATCCCGGCCGGCACCACATGGGCGTCGGCCACCTTGTCGCTGTCGCCCTCCGTGTATGGCGACGCGCCGCCCAGTGTCATCGGCCTGTTCGACGTCGACGGCGGCCTGCAACCGTTCCTGAACACCTTCCATCCCGGCACGGACGTGTTTGCCGACCTGGGCGGCGGCACGCAGTATGCCGCCGCCACGCTGCACGACAGCGCCGTCGATGTCACCCTGAACGGCGCGGCGCTGGCCGACATCAATGCAGCCGGCGGCTCGTATTTCGTGATCGGCTTCACGAACCAGACGCTCAACGCGGTGCCGGTCGAAATGGGTGACCAGGGCATCTACCTGGGCGGCATCCGCGCCGAGCCCTACCTGGAGCTGACGCTGTCTACCGTACCGGCCGTGCCGGAACCGGGAACGTATGCGATGCTGCTGGCGGGCCTGGCGGTGGCGGGCGTGGCCGCGCGGCGGCGGCGCATGTAATCCCCGGATCAATACGCCGGGCGTAAAAAAACCCGCTCTCGCGAGCGGGTTTTTTCGTTGCAAAGAGGATTACTCCACTTCGACCGTTTCCGGCGGCGGCAACGGGGCCGCATCCGGTTCCGGGAAGTCCAGCTTGATCTGGTCTTTCTCGTCCAGGTCCACCGTCACCCTGCCGCCGGTAACGAGGCGGCCGAACAGCAGCTCGTCGGCCAGCGCCTTGCGGATCATGTCCTGGATCAGGCGGGACATCGGACGGGCGCCCATCAGCGGATCGAAGCCCTTCTTCGCCAGGAACTTGCGCAAGTGCTCCGTGAAGATCGCTTCCACTTTCTTCTCGTGCAGCTGCTCTTCCAGCTGCATCAGGAACTTGTCCACCACGCGCAGGATGATTTCCTCGTCCAGCGCGCGGAAGCTGATGATCGCATCGATCCGGTTGCGGAATTCCGGCGTGAACATCCGCTTCAGGTCGGCCATTTCGTCGCCGGTTTCCTTGGTGTTCGTGAAACCGATCGGCGCACGCTG
This sequence comes from Pseudoduganella lutea, assembly GCF_004209755.1. Lineage (NCBI taxonomy): Bacteria > Pseudomonadati > Pseudomonadota > Betaproteobacteria > Burkholderiales > Oxalobacteraceae > Pseudoduganella > Pseudoduganella lutea. The sequence goes on from NZ_CP035913.1 coordinate 1,293,158, forward strand.
CAGCGCTTCCGCGCCCGCGTTGGTCGTCATGATGATGATCACGTTGCGGAAGTCCGCCTTGCGACCGTTGTTGTCCGTCAGCGTGCCATGGTCCATCACCTGCAGCAGGATGTTGAAGATATCCGGATGCGCCTTCTCGATCTCGTCGAGCAGCAGCACCGCATGCGGTTTCTTCGTGATCGCCTCGGTCAGCAGGCCGCCCTGGTCGAAACCAACGTAGCCCGGCGGCGCGCCGATCAGGCGCGATACCGCGTGACGCTCCATGTACTCGGACATGTCGAAGCGGATCAGCTCGATGCCGAGGATGAATGCCAGCTGCTTCGCCACTTCGGTCTTGCCGACTCCGGTCGGGCCGGAGAACAGGAACGAACCGATCGGTTTATCCTGCTTGCCCAGGCCGGCACGCGACATCTTGATGGCCGAGGCCAGCGCTTCGATGGCCGGGTCTTGCCCGAACACCGTGTTGCGCAGGTCGCGGTCGATCGTCTGCAGCTTGCTGCGGTCGTCCTGGTTGACGGTTTGCGGCGGGATCCGCGCGATCTTCGAGATGATCTCTTCGATCTCCGTCTTGCCGATGGTTTTCTTCTGCTTCGACTTCGGCAGGATGCGCTGGGCGGCACCGGCTTCGTCGATCACGTCGATGGCCTTGTCCGGCAGGTGGCGGTCATTGATGAAGCGGGCCGCCAGTTCGGCCGCCGTCGACAGCGCCGACGCCGAATATTTCACGCCGTGGTGCTCCTCGAAGCGCGACTTCAGGCCACGCAGGATCTGCACGGTTTGCTCGACGGTCGGCTCGTTCACGTCCACTTTCTGGAAGCGACGCGACAGTGCATGGTCTTTCTCGAACACGCCGCGGAATTCCGTGAACGTGGTCGCGCCCACGCATTTCAGCTGGCCATTGGCCAATGCCGGCTTGAGCAGGTTCGATGCGTCCAGCGTGCCGCCCGAGGCCGAACCCGCGCCGATGATCGTGTGGATCTCGTCGATGAACAGGATGCCGTTCGGGTTGTCCTTCAGTTGCTTCAGCACGGCCTTCAGGCGCTGCTCGAAGTCGCCACGGTACTTGGTACCGGCCAGCAGCGCGCCCATGTCCAGCGAATACACGACGGCATTCGACAGGATCTCGGGAACCTCGCCCTGCGTGATGCGGTACGCGAGCCCTTCGGCGATCGCGGTCTTGCCCACGCCGGCCTCGCCCACCAGCAGCGGGTTGTTCTTGCGGCGGCGGCACAGGATCTGGATCACGCGGTCCACTTCCTCTTCACGGCCGATCAGCGGATCGATCTTGCCTTCCGCGGCGGACTTGTTGAGGTTCTGCGTAAACTGGTCCAGCGGGCTTTCCTTGGCCTGGCCTTCGGTCTGCGCGCCTTCCTCGACACCCTCGGATGCCTTGGCCGCTTCGCCGGACTGGTCCTTTCGCACGCCGTGCGAAATGAAGTTGACGACGTCCAGTCGCGTTACGCCCTGCTGGTGCAGGTAGTAGACGGCATGCGAGTCCTTCTCGCCGAAGATGGCCACCAGCACGTTCGCGCCCGTGACTTCCTTCTTGCCGTTCGACGCCGACTGCACGTGCATGATGGCGCGCTGGATCACGCGCTGGAAGCCGAGGGTGGGTTGCGTGTCGACCTCGCCCGTGCCGGGTACGGTCGGGGTGTTGTCGCCGATGAAGTTGGTCAGTGTCTTGCGCAGGTCTTCGATATTGACCGCGCAGGCACGCAACACTTCGGCTGCCGAAGGATTGTCCAGCAGCGCCAGCAACAAATGCTCAACCGTGATGAATTCATGCCGTGCCTGCCGAGCCTCGACAAACGCCATGTGCAAACTTACTTCCAATTCCTGCGCAATCATACTTCCTCCATCACGCACTGCAGGGGATGCCCTGCCTTGCGCGCATGCGTTAAAACGAACTCCACCTTGGTTGATGCAATATCTTTTGAGAACACACCGCACACGCCTTTACCGTAGCGGTGCACACTCAGCATAATTTGCGTAGCCGTTTCCCGATCCTTGTTGAAATATTCCTGAATGATCGCGACCACGAATTCCATCGGGGTGTAGTCGTCGTTCAACAACGCCACCTGGTACATGGGAGGCGGCTTCAGCGTTTGCCGCTCCAGGACGGTCTCGGTGTCATGCTTGGTTGCCATACGCTTATATTCTAATGCTTTCGTGGTCGGTGCAACGCCCGTTTAGCTGGGCGTTTCCATTTGTCCTCAATCTTACGCGCTTTCCCAACTGTGCGCAGATGGCGACCCCCGGCGCAAAATCAAGTGCTTTCATCATTTCTCCTGTTGCAAAAATCGTACTATTGCCGCGACAAAGCGCTTGACACAAAAAATTGTTCCGCCAACAATGCCATATCGACTGGTGCAGAAATGTACATGTTGGTAAGAAGTGAGTTGTCGAGGAGGGGGCAGGAAGCTTCTTGCTTTTATGGCTCGTGTGATTCGTTATTATTTGAAAGTTCTTTTTATTATGGCAACTGGTACCGTTAAGTGGTTCAATGACTCCAAAGGTTTCGGCTTCATCACCCCTGATGATGGTGGCGAAGATTTGTTCGCGCACTTCTCCGCAATCAACATGAACGGCTTCAAGACCCTGAAAGAAGGTCAAAAGGTGCAGTTCGAAGTCACGCAAGGCCCTAAAGGCAAGCAAGCTTCCAACATCCAGGCTAGCTGATCAGCTTCCTCGACTGTAAAAGAACCCCGCAACCGCGGGGTTTTTTTTCGGCCGTTGCACCGCTAGCTTGCAAGTAACACAAGGCCTTGCATTAAGCATATTTGACCACTGTCATGTTTTTCAATCAACAGAGAGGAATCATGAAATTCGGACATATCATACTTGCGGCCACTGTGCTGGCTGCCACCGCCCAGGCCGGCGCAACCAACTATGGCGACCTTCGCCTCGAGCATCTTACCTTATCCAATATCAGATCTTCAGGGGATACGCCAGCGCAGCCAGTGGTCGTATCGACCGCGGGATTGACCACGCGCCTGTCGTTTGACGGGTGGGGAGACTACGTCCACGTCGACAGCAGCGCCGGCCCGACTTATCTGGACTCCTCCCTGGCAATGCTTGCCACGCCGGATCAGGGCTTCGCCGTGAAATCGCTCACCTTCAGTGCTCGCCTGGACGTCGACTTGCAAGGCCCGCCCCTGCTGGACTGGCAATATCCGAAGTACACGTTCTATTTCGAATCGCCCGGGCTGCTCGGCACGTCCCTGGGAATGGCCGAGACAGACTTTACTGAAAGCCACAAGTTTGGGCCGGAAATCGGCGTGGAACCGATGATCGACCCGTTCACGATTCGCGTGTACTCAGGTGCGGAAACGTTCGGCGGGCTGAGCGCGAGCCAGTACCAGTCGCTGAGCTTCCGCGACATTACGCTGGACATCGAACTGGTCCAGCTGCCCGTGCCAGAACCGTCGTCCTGGCTGATGATCACGACCGGCATGCTGGCCGTCGGCGTAGCCGCGCGCCGGCGCAAGACTTGAGATACTCGGCGCCTGAATGAAAAAACCCGCACGTCGTGCGGGTTTTGCTGATCGCGCCACTGACTCCTACATATTCTCGATCATCACTTCGCCGAAGCCCGAGCACGACACCTGCGTGGCGCCTTCCATCAGGCGGGCAAAATCATACGTGACCCGTTTCGACGTGATGGCTTTCTCCATCGATGCAATGATCAGGTTGGCCGCCTCGACCCAGCCCATGTGGCGTAGCATCATTTCGGCGGACAGGATCAGCGAACCCGGGTTGACGTAATCCTTGCCGGCATACTTGGGTGCGGTACCGTGCGTGGCTTCGAACATCGCCACCGAATCGGACATGTTCGCGCCCGGCGCGATGCCGATGCCGCCCACCTGGGCCGCCAGCGCGTCGGAAATATAGTCGCCGTTCAGGTTCAGCGTGGCGATCACGCTGTACTCGGCCGGGCGCAGCAGGATCTGCTGCAGGAAAGCGTCGGCGATCGAATCCTTGACGATGATGTCCTTGCCGGTTTTCGGGTTCTTCACCTTGCACCATGGCCCGCCATCGATCAGCTCGCCACCGAACTCCTTTTGCGCCAGCGCGTAGGCCCAGTCGCGGAAGCCACCCTCGGTGTACTTCATGATGTTGCCCTTGTGGACGATCGTGACAGATGGCTTGTCATTGTCGATCGCATACTGGATCGCCTTGCGCATCAGGCGCTCCGTGCCTTCGCGCGACACCGGCTTGATGCCGAGGCCGGAGGTTTCCGGGAAGCGGATCTTGCGCACGCCCAGCTCTTCCTGCAGGAAGCGGATCAGCTTTTTCGCCCCTTCCGAGCCTGCGGCATATTCGATGCCGGCATAGATGTCTTCCGAGTTTTCGCGGAAGATGACCATGTCCGTCTTGTGCGGTTCCTTGACCGGCGACGGCACGCCGGCAAACCAGCGCACGGGGCGCAGGCAGACATACAGGTCCAGCTCCTGGCGCAACGCCACGTTCAGCGAACGGATGCCGCCACCAACCGGGGTCGTCAACGGCCCCTTGATCGACACCACATAGTCCCTCACCACCTGCAGCGTTTCCTCGGGCAACCAGACATCGGGCCCGTAGACCTTGGTGGATTTCTCGCCGGCATAGATTTCCATCCAGCTGATGCGTCGCTCGCCGCCATAGGCTTTTGCCACGGCGGCATCGACCACCTTCAGCATCACGGGTGTGATGTCGACGCCGGTGCCGTCGCCCTCGATGAACGGAATAATCGGCTGGCTCGGCACGTTCAGCGAATAATCGGCGTTGACGGTAATCTTCTCGCCGTCGACCGGCACTTTGATATGTTGGTACATCGAGTTCTCCGAAGTGAAGCGACGCTGGCGGCGCCAATGACCTGTAGTTCACGCGTGTCTTCTATAAGATAAAAGACAACGGACGATTATGCATCAGTATTTTACTGGCTGCCATCCTTTAGTCGGTACAATCCCGCAATGCTGATCTTACTTAACAAGCCATTCGGCGTATTGTGCCAGTTTTCGCCGCAGCCCGAACGCCGGACGCTGGCTGACTGCGTGCCCGTACCGGGCGTTTACCCGGCCGGACGCCTCGATGCCGACAGCGAAGGCTTGCTGCTGCTGACGGACGACGGCAAGCTGCAGCATGCGATCGCCCACCCGGACCGCAAGGAAGCAAAAACCTACCTGGTGCAGGTGGACGGGATCGCCGATGCCGACGCGCTCGCGCGGCTGCAGGCACCGCTCGACCTGGGGGATTTCGTGACGAAACCCTGCCGCGCGGTACGTATCGCCGAGCCGGAGTGGCTGTGGCCGCGTGACCCGCCGATTCGCGCGCGGGTCGACAAGCCGACCTCGTGGCTGGCGATCACCCTGCAGGAAGGCAAGAACCGGCAAGTGCGGCGCATGACGGCCGCCGTCGGCCTGCCCACGCTGCGCCTGGTGCGCAGCGCGATCGGGGCGGTATCCCTTGCCAGCCATCCCCTGATGCCGGGCGAATGGATCGAGATCGACGCGGCGCAACTGAAGGCTTAAGGCTACCTTAGGAACAGCAGCGCATCGCGCCCGCACGGCTATCATTGCGCCTGCCAGCCATGAACTATTTGTTCGACCAACGTTACCCACGTCATGATGAAGACAATCTCCGCCCTCATAGCCCTCGTCGCCTTCGGCGCAGCGACGGGCAGTGCCGCCCAGGACGGGCGCTTCGGCACCACCACGCTGACCGCCGGCATGCACCTCATCAAGGCCGAGGTCGCGGCGACCGAAGCACAACGTGCGCAGGGCCTGATGCACCGCGAGTCGATGCCGGCCAACGCCGGGATGGTATTTGTTTTCGATGCGCCGGCCACCCAGTGCATGTGGATGAAGAACACGCTGTTGCCGTTATCGGTCGCTTTCATCGATGCCGGAGGCACGATCGTCAACATTCGCGACATGCAGCCGCAAACCCTTGACAGCCACTGCTCGACGAAAGGCGTGCCGGTGAAGTATGCGCTCGAGATGAACCGTGGCTGGTTCCAGCAAAAGCATATCAAGCCGGGCATGAAGATCGGCAATCTGCCGCCGCAACGCTAGGCTCGCCATCTCCAGCGCGAACGGGATCGCCGCGCAAAGCGAAAAACCCGCGATGGCAATGCCATGCGGGTTTTAAGTGTGCACCTGTCTGGCGGCCATTGCCGCCGCACGCGAACTTAGGCGGCCAGTGCCTTCAGGGCAGCTGCCAGGCGGCTCTTGTGGCGAGCGGCCTTGTTCTTGTGGATGATTTTCTTGTCAGCGATCGAGTCGATGGTCGACACGGAGGACTGGAAGATCTGCGTTGCGGCAGCCTTGTCGCCGGCCTGGATGGCCTTGCGGACAGCCTTGATCGCGGTACGCAGGGTCGAACGCTGTGCCGAGTTGTGCGCGTTTTGCTTGACTGCTTGACGAGCGCGTTTGCGCGCTTGTGCGGTATTTGCCATGGAATTTCCTAAATCGTTGTCAAAGTTCGTTTGCAAACAACAGCGTTTGCCAAACCGGTGCGTTCAGTCTGACCACGCAGGCCAACGCAGAGCTGGTCAACATCGATGTCTGCGTCACTGAATTCTGTACAGCCTTAAATTATAACGACCTTTTGATGCCGGAGCAATTCAAAAAGCGGGAAACTTGCCGGAATCTTGCCAAAACCATACACGCCGGGCTTCAGAAGATTGTAAGACTGGCATCGTGGAGGCACGGCTATAATCTCGGCCCATGAACCTGCTCAGAACCCTAGCCGCCGTCTCCAGCATGACCATGCTGTCGCGCGTTACAGGGCTGCTGCGCGAAAGCCTGTTCGCCCGGGCTTTCGGTGCCGGCGCCTATACCGACGCCTTCAATGTGGCCTTCCGTATCCCGAACCTGCTGCGCCGCCTGTTTGCCGAGGGCGCGTTTTCCCAAGCCTTCGTGCCCATCCTTGCCGAATACAAGAATCGCGAAGGACTCGAGGCAAGCAAGACCCTGTCCGACCATGTCGCCAATTGCCTGGTATGGGCCACGCTGCTCGTCAGCGCCGCCGGTATCCTCGGCGCCCCGCTCCTGCTGGCGGTGATCGCCGGGGGACTGAAGCAGGATAGCGGCGCATTCGATGCCGCTGTCTGGATGACAAGGCTGATGTTCCCGTACATTGCCTGCATGTCGTTCGTGGCCATGGCCGGCGGCATCCTGAACACGTGGCGCCAGTTCAAGATCCCCGCGTTCACGCCAGTGCTGCTGAACCTGTCGATGATCTCGGGCTCGCTGTTCCTGGCACCTTATCTCGAACAGCCGGTCTATGCGCAGGCCATCGCCGTGTTCGTGGGCGGCCTGCTCCAGGTGGCGATCCAGGTGCCGGCACTGGTGAATATCGGCATGCTGCCGCGCCTGTCGATCAATCCGCTCGCAGGACTGCGCGACGCCGGCGTGCGCCGCGTGCTGAAAAAGATGGGGCCGGCCGTGTTCGCCGTGGCCGCCGCCCAGATCAGCCTGATGATCAACACGGCCATCGCCTCGCACTTGCGCGAAGGCAGCATTTCCTGGCTCACCTATGCCGACCGCCTGATGGAGTTTCCGACCGCCCTGCTGGGCGTGGCGCTGGGCACGATCCTGCTGCCCAGCCTTTCCAAGGCCAACGTGGATGGCGATCCGCGGGAATATTCCGCACTGCTGGACTGGGGGCTGCGCCTGACGCTCCTGCTGGCGATCCCGGCCGCCGTCGGCCTGGCCGTGCTGGCCCTGCCGTTGATCGCCACGTTGTTCCACTACGGCCACTTCAGCGATGAAGCGGCTCGCATGTCGGCCCGGCCATTGGTCGCCTATGCAGTCGGGCTGATCGGCATCATCCTCGTCAAGACGCTGGCGCCGGCGTTCTATGCCAAGCAGGATATCCGCACGCCGGTGAAGATCGCGGTGGGCGTGCTGATTACCACCCAGTTGATGAACCTGGTGTTCGTGCCCTTCCTCGAGGTGGCCGGCCTGGCGCTGTCGATCGGCGTGGGCGCCTGCGTCAACGCGACCCTCCTGTTCACGGGGCTGCGCAAGCGCGACATTTACCGGCCACTGCCCGGCTGGGGCAAGTTTTTCATGAAGCTCGTTGTCGCCGTTATGCTGATGGGTGGCGTAGCATGGTTCGGTAGCCAGCAGTTCGACTGGCTGGGCCTGCGCGAAACGCCGTTCCTGCGTGCCGGTGCCCTGTTCCTCATCATTGGCGCCTGCGGCACCGTGTACTTCGGCGCCTTGCTTGCGCTGGGATTCCGCCTGCGCGATTTCAAACGCACGGGCAAGTAGCTGAACTTGATGCGCTGTTAACGTAAAGTGGTCATTGCTTAGCAACATGAAACTATGCGCGCCGTTGTCGCGGGTGCCACGATCACGCGAAGGCACTGGCCTGGTTGCACGACGTTGGCAGGAAAGGCTTGCAGAAGAGCGAGCTCATCGTAGGAAAGCTGGCGCTGCGCCAGCGCCTTGAACACCACTTGGAACTCCGCTGCGTCCATTGTGCCCTTCGTGTCAACACGAAGTACCTCAACAGAAGATCACACCGTGATTGCGCAGGAAAGCTTCCCAAGCTTACGCGCACGGCGCCAAAAGTAACCAGGCAAAAAAAAACCCGCTGCCACGGCAGCGGGTTTTTCGCATGAAACTGAATTACGCTTGCTTGGACTTGCGACGGGCCAGGAAGCCCATGATGCCCAGGCCGCCCAGCAGCATGCCGTAGGTGGTTGGTTCCGGTACAGCGGAAGTCACGGTAACTTCGCCACTGTACTTCGCGCCGGCCAGCGCGGTGCCGTACAGGTTCAGCACGAACGGGCCTTGGTCGGTCACTTCCACTTCGAAGAATTTTGCCTTGTTACCGAAGATTTCGCCGGTGGTACCGTTCAGGTTGCTATTGGCGCCGAAGGTCAGGTTCTGGCCGCTGATCGATACCAGGATGTTGTAGAAGCCAGCTTCCAGGCCGTTGAACGTAATCACATCGTGACCGCCGTACAGTGCGCCATTGACAGCGTTCGAGGTGTTGAAGAAGTTGTCGGCCCCGACGTTCAACGTGACGGTCTGGTTGTCTGCGAACGCGCTCATCGAAGCGACGGCCAGTACGGAAGCTACGGCGAATTTGAGTTTCATGAAATTATCCTTGTGAGAGTAGTAGTAGTAGTACGTCGCTGGTCAGTACATTGCTGAACTGCTGAGATAGATCATAACATAATGGCACTAAAAAATAACACAATGAAATTGTAAATTTTTTAGTGCAAGTATTTTTTACGCAACATTCATTGCAGCGGCGTCTACTCTACAGGAAATTCCTTCTCGTGTGTTTCTTTTAGTAACTAAGTGTTGCTTTATGAAATTGAAATATGTGTACCTCCAACAACACCGCGGTCGCGTATGGTCAGGAATCGGTGTTCGCTGGTATCGGCGCTGGAGATTCGACCGGAGCGTCTGTTGCGGGCTCGACCGGCGTCACCGGTTCGGCTTGCTCAGGCTCGGTCGGTTCGACAGGCTCGGCCGGAGCATCAGCGGCATTGTCTGCCGGCTCTTCTGCCTCCGTTGGCTTCGGTGGCTCTTCCACAACAGTCACGGGATTGCCTGTGCTCGTGCCTGTGCCTGGAGCAGGAATAAACGTCGGTGCGCTGCCAGTCTGGGAACCGGACTGGCCTGGCTGGCCTGGTTGACCTGGCGCGCCCGGCTGGCCGGGCTTGGTTTGTCCAGGCTGGCCCGGCTCTCCTGGCTTGACCTGGCCCGGCGGCAGCGGTTCCTGACCATCGAAGGTAAATACCCATTCGGAGATCTTCTGCTTGCCGTTGAACGCCTGGAAGCGCGAGGGGAAATTGGCGACCTTGATCGGCGTGGCGGCCGAGAGGCTGTAGATACCCAGGATCCCACGGTTGTCGGCCAGATAGCGGATGCCCCACTCCGCCTTGCCCGTCATGGGATCGATGAAGATCTTGCGCAGGTGGCGGCGCGTCCCCGGGAAGCGTGGATCCTTCAGCAGTTCCTTCAGCGTGGGCGGCTGGGGTGGCTGGCCGGCCGGCGTGGCGGCGGCATAGCTCTTCAGCGCGTTGCTGAACTGCTCGCCGATGTGCAGGAGATCGCGTTCGGCCTGCGCGCGCTGCAGCGTAACGCCAACGCGCACGGTGGTGGCGGCAACGAGCCCGATGATGGCAACCAGGATGATAAGCCCCACATACGTGAAGCCACCGGCCGCGCGCGGCCGCTTACCACTCCGAATATGGCTTGCCGCTGCGGTCATTGCCCGGTGCTCCGCTCTTGATGTCGGCGATGCCGCCCTGCGCCGGGTCTTCCGGCGGCAGCAGTTGCCAGCTGTCGGCCGTTTCCGTGATGGGGTCGATGGGCAGCGCGCGCAGGTATTTTTTCTCGACCAGCTGTTCCAGCGATTCGGGATAACGGCCGGTATCGCCATAGAACTGGTCGATGACCAAGCGCGTGCTGCGCAGGTTATCGGCGAGGATGGTTTCCTTGGCCTTGTCGACGCTGGGGAAATAACGGGGCACGGCCAGCGTCAATAGCAGCGCCACGATGCCCAGCACCACCAGCAACTCGATCAGCGTGAATCCCTTGGACAGCTTGTTTACCATGTGCCTGCCATTTGCTTACCATTTTCGATAGGGGATGCCGTTCAGCCCTATCTTGTCGGAATTCGAATACACGTCATAGACATCCTCGCCTTCGCGCGGTTCCTCGGCCTCGCTGGCGTAACTGCGCTTGCCCCAGGTCTGCGCGGCCGAAAGCTCGCTGTCGGTCGAGAACGGGTCGCGCGGCACGCGGCGCAGGAAAAAGATCTTGCCCCGCTTCGGGTCGCGCAAGTCCGTCACGCCCTCGGCCAGCGTCTCCAGGTTTTTTGGATAACCGGTGCCGCCGATGGTCTTTTCGATCCGCCCGTCATCATAGGCCTGCTTGTAGTCGTCGAGTCCCTTGCGAATCTGGTACAGCGCCGTGCGCAACTCGCCCTCGTTGCGGCGCTGCACAGTTACTTGCGCCGTCGGGATCACGAGCGCCGCCAGCAGGCCGAGGATGGCCACGGTGACGAGCAGCTCGATCAGCGTGAAGCCGCGCCGCCGGTGGAGCATGCCATTCATCACTGGTTCTGCGCGGGCGGCGGCGCGGTGGTCGCCGGCGGCGGCACGGTGGTCTGGGGCGGCGGCGCGACCGGCAATACCTGCACCGGCTGCTGCGTCACGCTCGATGCCGGACCTGGTTGCGACGTCGACAGCGGCACACCTGCCGGCGTGCCGGACTCCTGGGGTGTTGCCTGCACGGCTGGCGCACCACTCGCTGGCGCCCCATCGGCCGGCGTGCCCGGTACTGGTGCGCCACGCTGCGGCAACAGCACCGGGGTGCGTGCCGACAGTTCGGGCTTGCGGCGGAAGTTCGCTTCCGTGCCGGCCGAGAACTCGGTGGCATCGGCGGGCGGGCGCTGCAGGTTGCGCACCAGGCGTGGCGTAATCGACAGCACGATCTCTGTTTTCTGGGAGTCGTCTGAATGCGTGCCGAACAGCCGGCCGACGATCGGCAGGTCACCCAGGCCCGGCACCCGGTTGCCGCCCTTGCGTTCCTCGTTGTTGATCAGGCCGGCCAGCACCTGGTTCTCGCCATCCTTCAGTTGCAACATCGTGGAGGCCTGGCGGGTACCGATCTGGTAAGCCGTGGTGCCGGAATTGGTCTTGATCGTGCTGACCAGGTTCGACACCTCGAGCGAAATGCGGATGGCCACCTCGTTGTTCAGGTAGATGGTCGGCTCCGCATTCAATGTCAGGCCCACGTCGACGTAGCTGACGCTTTCCTGCGCAAAACCGGCGGTGCCGGGCGAAACCGTGGTGGTGATGACCGGGACCTTGTCGCCAATCAGGATCTTGGCTTTTTCCTTGTTGCGCACGCGGATGCGCGGATTGGCCAGCAAGTTCGAATCCGACGCATTGCGGTTCGCCGTCGCCGTGGCACTGATCCCGGTGATGCTGAGGGTGCGCCGGTTCAGGTTGTCGAGATCGTTCAGCGTGATTTTCGAGCCTTCGCCGGTGACCAGCGGCGCCAGCGTCACGCTGGTGGGCCAGGCCACGCCCAGCTGCATCAGGCTGCTGCGCTTGACTTCGAGGATCTCCACTTCCAGCATCACTTCCGGCTCGGCCATGTCCTGCACCGCCACGATCTTCTCGGCCAGCCGTACGGCATCGGCATTGTCGCGCATGATGACGAGGTTCAGCTTTTCGTCGGCCACCACGTCGCGCGACTTCAGGATCGTCTTCAGCGTGTTGGCGACCAGCTTGGCTTCGGCGTTGGCGAGATAGAAGGTCTTGACGACGGTTTCCTGGTATTCCTTCAGCTTGGCGGCGATGTTCGGGTAGATCAGGATCGTGTTCGCATCCATCACCTGCTGTTCCAGCTGGTTCGTCATCAGCAGGTAGTACACGGCCGATTCGACGGTGCTGTTCCTCAGCATGATGGTGGTGCGGGTATCGGCCTTCACGTCCTTGTCGAAGACGAAATTGAGGCCGGAGCGCCGCGAGATGACATCGAACACCTGTTTCAGCGGCGCCTCGCGGAACTCGATCGTGATGGGCTGCTTGTAGGCCTTCGCCAGCGCGTTCTCGCCGCCGTTCGGCGGATTCTTCTCGGCGATCTCGCGCTGCAGCGCCCTCGCGCGCGGCTGGTCGGGCTTCTCGGACAGCACTGCCTCGAGCTTGGCCCTGGCGCCATCGAATTCCTTCTTGTCGGCCAGCGCGGCGGCATCGGCGAGCAGCCTGTCATGGCGTTCGCCCATATCGAGTGCGCGCAGCGCCATGCGCGCGCGTTCGTTCTGCGGATTGAGCGCCAGCACGCGCTGGATATTCTGCAATGCGAGTTCGCGCTGGCCTTCCGCCGTCAGCCGCTCGGCCTGGTCCAGGTAGCGCATGATGGCGCGGTCGCGCGCCTGCAGGTACGTGGCGCGGTATTGCGCGTTGCCGGGATCCTGCGCGATCGCTTCCTGCAGCTTCAGCAGGCCTGCCTCGACCTGATCCTTTTCCACCAGCGCGGTACCGTCGCGATAGGCCATCTGCCCGGCGCAACCCGCCAATGCCAGGGCCAGCGCGGACAGCGTCAGCACCCGGCACACCCGGCCACCACGTACCCAGCCTCGATTCGCGTGCTTGTTCAATCCATGACTCCAATATTTAGCTGTTGCACCTGGTTCAGGGGCAGGTAAGTCACCGTCAGTGTCGGCGGCGCGATGGTATCGATGCGGTACATGCCGTCGATCACGGTGCCGACCCGCGCGATATAGGTGCGGTCGGGGCGGGCCAGGTAGACTTCCCAGGCACCATCCGCCACCCCCTTGCCCAATACCGTGAATGGCAGCGGCGGCGCGGTCGGTGCGGGCGGCGGTGGCGGCGGCCCCCTTGGCGCCTCGGGAGGCGGTGGTGGCGGATTCAGGTTCTGGCCGGCGAACACGCCATCGCCGCCCTTGAATGCGCCCTCCCCCGTTGCGCCGATCAGTTCCGCGCGCGGTATCAGGCGGAGGATTGCACCACTTGCCGGCGGCGTGGCACCCTCCCGCGCGGCGGTGCGCGGCGCGCGAACCTGCTGCGCCGCCGGCACCTGCGCCCGCTCGACCGGTTCGGCCACATCATTCTCGGGTGCGTTATCGCCGAACACCGCGAGGCCGACGGCAACCACCAGGGCCGCTCCCATCAGGACGTGCCGGGACTTCACGGCGCCTCCTTCAGGAACAGCGTGATGCGCAACCGCGCTTCCACGGCGGGGTCCGCGATCGTATCGCGCCGGAAGCTTACTTCGTCGAGCGATGCGAATGGCACGGCGGCCAGCGCCTCCAGCGCGAACTGCCAGATGTTGCGGTAAGTGCCCTTCACGGGCAGTGCGACCTGGTACGTGGTCACACCGCTGGCCTTGTCGAACGCGAACTTGTATTCGCCCTGATTGAGCGCAAGGTTGGACTTGCCGGCCAGGTCGAACAGCGTCTTGACCTGCTGCTCGGCATGGCGCTTTTCGCCCAGCGTGGCGTAGAACAGCGACAGGTTTTCATTCGCGGTTGGCGGCAGCGGCGCTTCCGCCAGCGCGGATGCCGTGGGCAGCGGCCGCGCCAGCTCTTCGCGCAACGCAGCCTGCTGCGGCAACAGCCACGCCCAGGTGGCCACGCCGGCCACCAGCAGCGCCACCGCCAGGCATGCGGCCCCACCAGTGCGCATCGCAAACAGGCGCAGCGCCAGCATCAGCGGCGCCAGCTGGATCTCCTTCATCGCGCTGTCCTTCATCGTGCCCTCCACTGCACTTCGACCTGAAAGCGGATCGGATGGTTCGGATCCTGCTCGCCGATCTCATGGCGCACCAGCGCCGCGGCGGTGAAGAACTCCTGCTGCTTCAGCACTTGTACATAGCCCACCATGTCGTCGCTGTTGCGCGCCTCGGCCGTGATCTTCAGCAGCTGCTTCTTCGGATCGGGATCGAGTGCCAGCAGCGCGATGTTGGCCGGGGTCGCGCTGCCGATTGCATCCTCGAGCGCGCGCCACGGCACGTTCAGTCGCAGGATCGCCGTGTTGACGGCATTGGCCTGCGCTTCCGGAATCGCCACCTCGGCCATGCGCGCCGGCCGGTTCGACAGTGCGGCCTGGCTGGCCCGCAACCGTTCGACCTGTTCTTCGCGCGCGGCACGCTGCTCCGCCATATGCATGGAGAACCAGATGCCGCCGGCGCACAGTGCGATGCCCGCCAGTCCGGCCGCCAGGAACGCCGGATGCAGCCGGTACAGTGCGCGCCGCCAGGTTGCCTGGGCAAAGTCGATCCGCATGGGCTTCACGATGCGCTCCCGGAAAAGGCAAGGCGGCCGGCGGCGGACAGGTCGTCTCCCTGCCCTGCGTCGAGCCGCGTGGTGGTCACCTGTCCTGCGCCAGCCGGCTTGTCCAGCGCGGCGGGCAACGCACCGCACAATTGCAATTGTGCCGGCATGTCGAGGCCCAGCAGCAGCGCCTCGCGGCCCACCATCTGCGTCAGCCAGTAATGGTCGGCTCCCGGCGGCACCTGCAGTGCCCGCACGGCGCGCAGCTGCCGCCCCTCGATCGCGGCCACGGTCAGCAGGCCGTCGTGCAACTGGCCGAACCATGCACCGGGCCGGATCGCGCGGCACCAGCGGTTCCACGCTGTGACGAAGTGCGGCACGACCTGTACCACGTGCAGCCGGTTCTCAAGCGCCACGGCATCGACCAGCGCCAGCAGCGCGCGCGGCACGGCGGCGGCGAAGAACGGCTCGGTGGAGTGCCAGTCCGCCGTGACGTGCCAGGCAGCCGGCCCTTCGCCGTACAGCGCATGGAAGCGCAGCGCGGCGGCAGCTTCGATGTCCGGCAGCCGCGCGGCGCCCGGCGGCGGCGCCACCTGCCACAGGCGGCACAATTCATCCGTCAGCACCACCGTTACCGGCCAGCCGGCCACGTCCTGCCCGGCGAGCAGCGCGCGCAAGGCCCCGCCCAGCGCTTCGATGCCGGGGCCCGGCACCGGCTGCTCGGCCAGCACGTTCACCTTGTCATGACGCCAGCGCGAGCCGGCCAGCAGGCTGACGGCACCCGTTGCCACGCCGAGGCGCAATACCTGTCCGATGGCCCTACGCATGCAGGGTCACCCGCTTGATCTCGGCAAGCGTGGTGCCGCCGCGCTTGACCAGTTCGAGCGCCGCATGGCGCAGGCTGCGCGTGCCGTTCGCATACGCGGCCTGCTTGACCTGGCGGATTGGCCGCTTCTCGACGATCAGCTCGCGGATCTCGTCGTTCAGCGTGAGGATTTCGGCGATCGAGCGCCGGCCCTTGTAGCCGGTGCCGCGGCAGTCGCCGCAGCCTTTGCCGGCCTTGAACTGGTAATCGAACACGTCGGCGCGGGACAGGCCGACGCTGGCCAGCTCGTCGTCGTCCGGCGTGTACTCGGCCGCGCAGTGCGGGCAGTTGATGCGCACCAGGCGCTGTGCCCAGATGCCGTTCAGCGCCGACACGAACGCATAGGGATCGATGCCCATGTGCGTGAAGCGGCCGAACACGTCGAACACGTTGTTGGCGTGCACCGTGGTCAGCACCAGGTGGCCCGTGAGCGCCGACTGCACGGCGATCTCCGCCGTTTCGCGGTCGCGGATCTCGCCGACCATGATCTTGTCCGGGTCGTGCCGCAGGATTGAGCGCAGGCCCTTGGCGAACGTGAGACCCTTTTTCTCGTTGACGGGAATCTGCAGGATGCCGGGCAGCTGGTACTCGACCGGGTCCTCGATCGTGATGATCTTTTCGCGGCCGTTATGGATCTCGGTCAGCGCTGCGTACAGCGTGGTGGTCTTGCCGGAACCGGTCGGCCCCGTGACCAGCAGCATGCCGTAGGCTTCCTGTGCCAGCGTGCGCAGCGTGGCCAGCGAGGGCGCATCGAAGCCCAGCGATTCGAGCGACAGCGAACCATACGCTTCGATCATGGCCCGCTTGTCGAGCACGCGAATGACGGCATCCTCGCCGTGGATGCTGGGCATGATGGACACGCGCAGGTCGATCTCGCGGCCGGCCGATTCGACACGGAAGCTGCCGTCCTGCGGCACGCGCCGCTCGGCGATGTCCAGTTCGGCCAGCACCTTCAGGCGCGAGATGATCTGCTCGGCGACCTCGATGCCGCCCACGGCCGTCGCATGATCGAGCACGCCGTCGACCCGGTACTTCACGGCCAGGCCGCCCGCCGTGCTTTCCAGGTGGATGTCGGAAGCGCCGGCCTTGAGCGCGTCGTACAGCGTGGAATTCACCAGCCGCACCGCCGGGCTGGCCGCCTCGGAGACCGAGGCAAACGACAGCACGGCCGCGGTCTTGCCATCGCGCCGGCCATTCTCGGTACCGGGCAACAGGGAATCGGTGGCACGCGCGCCCTCTTCCTGTTTCGACAGGTAGGCGGCGATGTCGGACTGCAGCGCCAGGCGCACCTGCAGCGGCGCGTGCGGCGTTGCACGCGCCTGCGCCGACAGCCATGTTTGCAGGTCGAGGTCGAACGGATCGGCGATCACGCCGGTCACCATACCTTCATGCGTGCGCAGCAGCACGCACTTCTTCGCCATCGCCTGCGACAGCGGCAACAGGTCGAATGCCGGCGTGAACGCCAGCATCTCGACGGTTTCCAGCACGGCGAGCCCGAACGGCAATGCCAGCGCGCGCACCACGAGGCGCGGCTCCATGCCGGTCAGGGATTCCAGTTCTTCCACCAGCGTGCGCTTGGACACGGCCTGGGCGGCGCGCGCCCGCGCCAGCAGCGCATGATCGAGCGAAACGATGGCGCTCTGTATGGCCGGATTGTTCACGACATTTCTCCGGCAAGGTCAAAAATGGGCATGTACAGCAGTACCACGATGGCGCCCACGATCAAGCCGATGCCCGCCATCAGCAGCGGCTCGAAGGTGCGCGTGAAACGGTCGATCCAGCGGGTGATTTCGCCGTCGTAGAAGGCGGCCGACTGCGTCAGCATCGGCCCGAGGTCGCCGGTGCGTTCGCCCACCCGGAGCATGCGCAGCGAAATCGGCGTGGTGAGCCCGTTGGCTTCAAATGCGGTAGACAGGGGCAAGCCCGATTCCACGGCGCTCTTCGCCAGTTGCAGGCCGCTTTTCACATTGGCCGACACCATGCCTTGCACCGTCTCGATCGCCTGCACGATCGTGATGCCGCCTTCGTTGAGCATGCCCAGCGTGAGATACAGCCGCGACAGTTCATAGATCTTGACCCGTTCGCCGATGGCGGGCAGCCGTGCCAGCAGGCGCACCATGCCGCCGCTTGCCATCAGCCGGCGCACGGTCATGATGACTGCTGCCAGCACGAGCACAAGGCCGGCCAGCAGCGCGCCCGTGTGCGCACCCGCGAACTGGCCCCAGGACAGCATGACCTGCGACAGCCACGGCAGGTTGCGGCCCGCACCCTGGTACACCTCGGCAAACCGCGGCACTACATAGCCGATCAGGAACATGGAAACGCCGCCGCCCACCAGCAGCAGGATCGATGGATAGATGGCGGCCGACACGATCTTGGCGCGCACGATGTCGATGCGCTGCTGGTAATCGATATAGCGTTCGAGCGAACGCGGCAGGTCACTGGTGCCTTCGGCGGCACGCACGATGCCCACGTACAGCGGCGGGAACAATTGCGGCTGCTCGGCCAGCACGGTGGAAAAACGCTGGCCTTCGCGCAAGCCGCCCAGCAGGCGCTCAAGCACGCCGCGCGTGGCAGGGCTGGTTTCTTTTTCCAGCAGCGCTTCGAGTGCCTCGACGATACCCAGGCCGGCCTTGAGCAGCGCCAGCAGTTCCTGGCTGAACAGCACCAGCGAGAGTGCCTTGACGCGGCTGGCACGCAGTGCGCCGCGCACCGGGTGGATGGCACTGACGAACAGGCCGCGCGCCTCGACCTGGCGCCGCGCGTCGGCCTCGTCGCGGCCGTCGACCACGAGGTGGCCGATCACCATTTCCGGCGACAAGGTACGGACGTCGAACTGCATGGAATCGCTGCCTGGAACCGGTTATTGCGAAATGATGTCGGCGTTGTCGGCGGTGCCGCCTGGCTGGCCGTCCTTGCCCAGGGAAATGATCTCGTAGTCGCCGCGCGTGCCAGGCGCCTTGTACTGGTACGGATGGCCCCAAGGATCGGGCGGTACGCCTTTCTTCAGGTACGGGCCGTTCCACTTGGCGCCCGCCGTGGCCGGTGCCGCCAGCAGCGCCCCGAGGCCTTCTTCCGTGGTCGGGTAGCGGCCGACATCGAGCCGATAGGTATCGAGCGACTTCTCGAATGCCTCGATCTGCGCCTTCGCGACCGTGACTTCCGACTTGCCCAGCTGCGAGAAATACTTGGGGCCGACATAGGCTGCCAGCAGGCCGATGATGACGATCACCACCAGGAGTTCGAGCAGCGTGAAACCACGCTCGCGCCGGCATGCGGCTGCGCCCTCATGCGCACCTTCGCGTGCATGCTGGTTCATGAATTGCGACTTGGACTTCGCTGCGTACATCCGAAACAACCTCCGATTGCCGAGTTGACGGTGAAGGCTACCACGTCATTTGTGGTTTGGACAATTTTTATTCGACATTCCGGCAAGCTGGGCGACTCGTTGTCAGACCGAATGGAACCAGCTTCGCGACGGGCCCGTGCGTGCGCGATTTTTTACACGCAAGTTCGCGACGCTATGCCGGGTTGGCAAATGACCGGATTTCGCCATACGGGAAGCCCCTCTTACAGTACGAATGCAACCCTCCGGCTCAAGGGGATCAGGGCTGCCGTGATGCCGATCGACACAACCATGACCAGCAAGGTCATCGCTGTCAGGCCGATGTCGACATGAGGCTGGAGCGTTTGCAGTACGAACATGTGTACCAGATAGATTCCGCTGGAATACGTGGCAATTCGTTTCTGGTTACTGTAAAGCTTGCAATTATGAACAGCGATGAATATTGCCGGACAAATCAGCAACAGTGCCGCCAGGTTATCATACCCCCCATCGCTACCCCGGATGAAATAATTCATGCTGGATTCGAAAAGCAATAGTGCGGCACCGATTGCAACAGCCAGCAAAATATGACCACTGGATAGTCTTTTCTGCAGCCCATACTTGTTTATCGCGAATCCGATGTAAAAAAACGGGAATCCCAGGAACAGGAAATTTCGGTACACCCAAAGCAGGTTGAAAATCCGGTCGAAGACCGTTCCAGAAAAAACGTGATAGTTTCCGGCATACTGGATAAAAACCCCCGTGCCATACAGTCCGAGCACAACGATAGCTGCCACGCGAGGTTTGCTGCTTCTGAAAACGATCACAAGCAGGGCAGCGCCGATCATGCCGCTGAGGTACCACAAATGAAAATAGCCGATGACGATCGTATGGAAAAACTTGGCGATCCCGAATAGCGAAGGCTCCAGTGGTGGAATCCAAAAATATCCATAGATCACCGTCCAGAACAGATAAAGCATCACAACGCGGGAAAACCAGCGTCTCGCTTCTCCTCTCTGCAGGATTGGAAAGAAGTAAAAACCGTTGATGATGAAGAAAATCGGTACTGCGATGCGAAATACACCATTCCCGAAAAGGTAGCCGATAAGTGGCGTAGTATCCTGCAGCAGACCTACATGCAGCCCAACCACCATGAAAGCAAGAACCAACTTCAATACATCGATCGAAACGTTCCGCTGCAAAGATGCGGGAGCACTTTTTAATGGGTTTGGCAAATCTGGGGAGGCTGAAGTTAGCATTTTTCGATAATATTTTAGGGCACAGACTTGGGAGCGTCGTGTCGACGTGCCTGGAGTGCATTCCCAAGCCCTTGCCACACCGGGAACTCGATAAGATTGTTGTGAAGGTTTCTAAGGCTATGAACGTGTTCAGGATCCAGCCAGGTCTGGTGCTCCTCCGGTGACGTATCAAGGAGGTGGAAATATCACAGAAAGCATGTGCCGGGCATGCAGAAAGTACGGCAAATCACACGGCGCAACGCGGGTCGGTGTCGTGGAACGCGGGCACGAAGCGGGAGCTGCTGCCATGGACAAGCTGGAGTCGAAGCCTGGCAGTTGCGCATGGCATCGCCAGTACGCTTGTCGAGACACGCCGCCGTGCAATACTCAGCCGATGGCGCGCCAGGGTCAGTTCAGAACCTGGTCAAGCACGGCCACGATGCGCTGCGCTGCCTTCCCATCCCATAAATGGGGTCGCCTGCCCTGCTTGCCTTCGCCGCGCAATACCTTGCGCGCTTCGTCGACAATACGCGCCGGATCGGTGCCAACCAGCAAATTGGTGCCTTCTTCGACAGTCACGGGACGCTCGGTATTTTCGCGAATCGTCAGGCATGGCACACCCAGGGCAGTGGTTTCCTCCTGCAGGCCACCACTGTCGGTCAGCACGACCGCTGCATCTTTCCACAGGTCGAGGAACGCCATGTAGGCCTGCGGCCCTACGAGGGTCACGTTCGGCCCCAGGTCGAGGCCGAACCGCTCCAGGTTCCCACGGGTGCGGGGGTGTACCGGAAATATCAGCGGCACCTCGCTGGCGATCTCCGTCAGCGCTGATCCGATCCGCCCCATCATCGCCGCATCATCGACATTGCTCGGCCGGTGCAGCGTAACGACGCCATAGCGCCGGCCAGCGAACTCGCGCTTCAACGATTGGGCCTGGAAGCCGCTGTCGGCCAGCTTGCCCGCCTGGTACAGCACGTTATCGACCATGACGTGGCCGACATAGTGAATGCTGGATTCAGGTTTACCCTCGCGCCGCAGATGTTCCACGGCGCTTGGCTCGGTGGCAAAGAACCAATCGCTGATACTGTCGGTGACCAGGCGATTGATTTCTTCGGGCATCGTCATGTCACCGCTGCGCAGTCCTGCTTCCACGTGCGCCACGGGAATGTTGAGCTTTTTCGCGACGATCGAGCAAGCCAGCGTGGAGTTGACGTCGCCTACTACGAGTACCGCGTCGGGACGCTGCTCCAGGCACAGCTTTTCGAAACCCAGCATGATCCTGGCAGTCTGGTCGGCATGACTGCCGCCGCCCGCTCCCATGAACACGTCCGGCGCCGGTATGCCGAGTTCCTCGAAGAACACATCGTTCATCTCCCGGTCATAGTGCTGACCCGTGTGGATGATCCGGTAAGCCAGCCGGGGATGGCCTACCATGGCGCGTACGATCGGCGCGATCTTCATGAAGTTCGGCCGTGCACCGGCCACCAGATAGACAGTTTTCATTCAGCGCTCTCCTGCTTCGGATTTGTTATTTTAGCAAATCGGCAAGTATTTGGCACTGATTGCATGGCGATGGGGCAGCCGCCAGACGCGTGCGCGCCTCCTGCCTGGCTGTCGATGCAGCCCGCCGGGTTCAGGAACCTCGGCGGGAAGCCACGTCGGTCGAGGACCGACATGCGCAGATCAGGCAGCGTTGGTGCGACGGTTACGGTAAGCAGCGCCGGCGACGAGCAGGCCGCCGATGCCCAGCATCAGCCACGACGAAGGCTCGGGTACCGCGGAAATCGATGCGGCGTCCGAGTAGCTAACCGCATTGAATGTCCCGCTGCCACCCGGCGCGGTGGCAGGCGCCCACGTGATGTCGAGCAGCCTGCCGTCGGCGGCGGATGACGCGCCCAGTGTTGCCGTGACATCGGCATCGTATGCCCAAACCCCGAAGAGCGACCCGTAGGCGCCGCCGGACAGATCGACATTGTCACCGGCGAAAGTGACGTCAAAGCTCAGCACCTGGCCGTAATTTACGGCATGGAACAGACTGTTGAAGGTCTCGCCATTGCCGATCACGTAGCCGGACGCCAGCGAGCCCGACACCTGGCTCGTGGTTTCCACCGCCGCGCCCGGGTCGAACCCCTGGAAACCGCTCAGGGTCACGGCGGTTGCGGGCGATACGCCCGGGATGGCCGGGTTGTACTGGAAGTCAATCCAACCGGTGTTGCCGAACATCGTGGTATCGATGCTGACGGCGAACGTGGTATCGGCCAGCGCCGCACTGCTGCCGAAAACCAGTGCCAGGGCGGCGACGGCCGTCCGCAATTTCAGAATAGTCGAAAGCATGTCGTTCCTTAGAAGTTACCGCTGAAAATTTTCGCCGTGTACGTGGCGTTGACCTTGGCAGGATTGCGCAGCGTGAGCGGCAGCGTGACCGATGCACCTGGTGCCAGCCCGCCCGCGACGCGGATGTACGGCGCCCCGTCGTGCATGCCGGTCGCGTTGACGACCGTGATCCCGGCGGGAAGGCCATCGAAACGCAGCGACAGCGGACCGGCCAACGCGGCGGACGAACGGTTGACCAGCGTGACCGAACCGGTGAACAGCTGCGTCACGCGGTTGAACCCCAAGCCCGTCGCATTGACCTGCACGCTCGCCGTGACCTCGCTGTACGCTGGCTGAAGCGCCAGGCTGATGACGACCGGGTCGTGGTCGGATGCGCGATAAGGCTGCGCGTCATACAGGTCCTGCGGCTTGCCGTTGGTGTTGTAGTCGATGACTTCCGGCTCGTCCGCGTTCGCATGCCATTCGGCGGCGCCGACGACCTGCGGGCTCAGCGAAGCACTGGCCAGTGCGTGGTCCAGGTAGCCCGCCTGGTGGCCGAAGACGTAGGAGTAAGGCAGCTCCACCGGGCGTACGAAGCGCTCCAGCTGGTTCACGTAGCCCCGTGCCGTGATGGCGGCGATCGGGTCTTCCATGCCATAGGCATTGAAGTCGCCGATCAGCAGCACGTCATTGTCGCCGGCGGCGGCCTGCACCTGGGGCACGAACGTGTTGACCAGCTGCTGCGCCTGGGCGACGCGGGTGGCGTTCCAGCAGCTCTGGCCATCGCCGTTGTCGGCTTCCGGACCCGTGCCCGACGGGCAGCTGCCCTTCGATTTCAGGTGGTTGACGACAACGGAGAATTTCTCGCCGTTCGCAGCGCGGAACGTTTGCGCCATCGGCGGCCGGTTGTTGACGCTGTTCGCATCGGCCAGCGCGCCACCGACCAGCGTGACGGCTGCCGGCTTGTAGATCATGGCCACGCGGATCGCATCCGTGCCGGTAGCGGCCGGCTTTGGCACGACCGCATACACCGGCGCGCCGTAGGCCGCGTTCAGGCTTTCCACCAGCAGGCCAACGGCCGTGTCACCGTTGTTCTGGATCTCCATCAGGCCGACGACGTCGGCATCGACATTCTTCAGCTGGTTGACGATCTT
Source organism: Pseudoduganella lutea (assembly GCF_004209755.1). Classification (NCBI taxonomy): domain Bacteria; kingdom Pseudomonadati; phylum Pseudomonadota; class Betaproteobacteria; order Burkholderiales; family Oxalobacteraceae; genus Pseudoduganella; species Pseudoduganella lutea. The sequence goes on from NZ_CP035913.1 coordinate 1,316,807, forward strand.
GTCGCGCTGGCGCACGTATTCGGCCAGGTTGTCGGCACCGCGGCAGTTACCCCGGGTGGTCGAGGAGCCAACCGTGCAGCCCTGGTTCGTCTGCCCGGTGGCCGTCGTGCCGTCGGTGAACGTGGTGAAGAAGTTCAGCACGTTGGCGCTGGCCACTTTCACGTTCCCGGCCGGCAGCGCCGGCGCCCCATCACGCGGGTTGTCGCGAGTGATGGCAGGGGCCACGGTCGGCTGCAGCTTGAAGCCGGCGCCGCCGGCGCCCAGCGCGCCATAATCGACGACACCGGTCAGGTCATGCACCAGGTCGCCGGCGCGCACGGTGCGGCCTTCGCCGATGTAGGGGATCGTCGTCGGCGTGGTGAAGATGCCATCGTCCAGCACGATCAGATTGGCCGCGTTGGACGCCGCCAGCGCGGCCGCTTCGGCGCTGCGCGGTGCATAGCGGTTGGTCGGGATTTCCAGGCGGCCGGAGGACAGCGACAGTTCGCCGCGGCTGCCCAGGTAATCGGTCTGCGAGATCGTCAGCGGGTTCGTGAAGCGCACCAGCATGCCTTCGACCTGGTCGAGGCGGGCATTCGGCAGCGCGACGTTGGTCGGCGCCACGCTGTGGCCCGACGACAGCACCGGCGCGAACGTGACATCCGTCATTTCCGTATACGAGCGGCTGGCGCCGTTCGGCGTGTATTCGGTGATCTTGCCGGTGACGCGCACGCGCTGGCCGACGGCCACGCCCTCGGCGGCCGCGGCGTTGTAGACGTACAGGCCGTCGGATGTGACCGGATCGCCATCGCCGTTTGCATCCTGCAGGAAGAAGCCGCCCGCAACTTTTGCGGTGACGATACCTTCGGTGGTCTGCACGCTGTTCGCATACGGGCTGGTGGCGCCACTGCCCTGGATCTCCGGAATCGTGTGCGTGATGGCTGCCAGCGTGCGCACGGCAACGTTGACCGTGCAACTGGCATCCTGCGCGTCGTCATTGGCGAAGCGGATCGTGACCGGGAAGTCGCCCAGCGGCACGTTGGCGGCCACTTCCAGGCGTCCGGCCGCGCTGCCGCCATCGACGGTCGCGGCGTCGAATGCCAACGTGATGCCCGGTACCGCGGCGGACGTGATCGCAGCGGCGTTGACGATGCTGTCGGCATCGCTGGCACGCAGTGACGTGATGCCAGCATAGCCCTGGGCGATGCCCAGGCTGGCCGGGCACTGCAGCACGATCGGCTTGTTGACCGGCACATTGCACGAGTGGGCGGGCGCGGCGGCATTGCGCGGCGCCGGCGTGGCCACGGTGAAGTCGGCGCCATTGTTGTCGGTATCGATGCAGCCGGCTTCATTGCGCAGCACGGCGGTGGCATTGCCCGTACCGCCGGCGGGCGCGGCACCCTCGAAGTGACCGGCACTGCCCCAGCCCACCAGGTCGACCAGCGCACCGCCGCTTGGCGTGGCACCGGCCAGCGCAGTGATCGAGCTCACCAGCGCCACCTTGCCGCCGCTGCCGCTCATCGCGATCGTGCCCGTGGTATCGGGCTCGAGGGCAACGCTGCCGCCGGTGCCGGTCGCCTGCTGCACCAGGTAGTACTTGCCCGGCGCGATCGTGACGGCGGGCAGTCGCGTTACCTGCCAGGTGCCGCCGCCAGCGCTGGCGTATTGCACGCTCCAGTCCGACAATGTGACCGCCGCATCGCTCCGGTTGAACAGTTCAATGAAATCGGACTTCAGCGTGGCGCCGCTGTTGCCGCCACCGCCGTAGACCTGGCTGATGACGATATCGGAAGCGGCAAAGGCCGGCGTGGCCAGGGCGGCAGCCAGGGCCGCCGCCAACGCGGTCTTGCGGCCCAGGATCGGAGCGTGTGGTGTCATGTTATTCCTGCGGTATTGAAGGAGTGAATCGAATATTGCTAATAGCATATTAGCTAAACGGTATGACTCCTTAATGACAGCGAGCTGATCCGTTCAGACTGACATATGTCATAGCATGCAGAAGTAACAATAACACCGGCGCAGCCAGCGCGGAACGGTCAGCGCCGATATGGTGCGGCCAATGGCTCGCCGATGAAGACCCCCTGGGCAGGCCAGGCCACGCTGCGCCAGTACGCTTCGATTGCCGTACTGCCGCCAACGTAGTGACGCAGCAGCACGGCCGGGTTCGAGAACTTTTGCCAGAAATTGCAGGGTTCACTCACGGTGCCGTAGCTTGCAGTGGCGCCTGACTGCAACCAGCGCAGACTACTCATCTGTGCATTACCGAGCAGGTCGCCACCGACCGACGTCAGGTGGTCAGCCAGCGCACCCGGCAGGAACTGCAATGTATCGAGCTTTTCCACACGCGCCTTGCCGGTCTGATAGAACATGATGTCTTTTCTGCCCTCAAGGGCGTCATCGCGCAGCGTGTGGATCGTCAGCTTGCGTTGCGGGATTGCGCCAGCCTTCGGAAAGAACGGTGCACGGCTGTTACGCGGTTTTTCGCTCGTGACGAGATAATAAGCGCCGGCATTGGGGATGCGGAATCCGCTGGCCTTGCCGCGATCGATCAATGCCTTGCCTTCCTCCACCGACTCAGTCGGTAACAGCATCGCCAGCCGCATGCCCTGTTGCGTCGCGCCTGGCAGTGCGGTGGCGTTGAAATAAGGGCTGGGCTTGCCGGGTGCACAGGTCTTGCTGCACTGTTCGGCATCGAAGCCGAGCGCATAGGCGGCCGTGATGCCGTTGCATTCCACTGCATAGGGCGCCGTCCATACCATCAGCACCGCCTGCACTTCGGGTTTCAGCCTGCCGTCAATCTCCGCCTTCAGGCTCGCGAACTGGTCAGCGGTGAGCGTGCGTGGCTTCCCCGGAATGCGCACGTGTACGACATTCGCGTCCGGTATGCCGCGTGCGGTACGGTAGTACTCACCCAGCGCGACGCTGTTGGGCTCTTCGTCATTGATGATAATGGCCAGCTGGGCAGGCTGCAACGCGGGCGCTGCCGTTGCGGCAGACGCGGCCAGCAAGACTGGCAGGATGAAGGATTGTCGCAATGTATTGGTTCCGTACGAACGAACTGCGGAGAAAAAAAAACGGAGGCTCAGCCTCCGTTTTGATTATAGCGCGCTGTCTTGGCACGGCGATGCATTGCCTGACCAGAACGGTGGGTCGATATCTGTTGGCAAAGAATCCCATACGGAAGAAGCATGGCAACTACAGTTTTTGTTCATTAACACCAAAGAAATAGAAAATATCGCGTGGCTGCGAACTGATCCGGATTACTGATCAACTGGATCCCGATGTTTTTTGCCTCACCACGGCCGGGACGCCTGTCGCCACGGCGCCTTCGGGGATATCGTGCAGCACGACCGCGCCGGCGCCGACACGCGCATTGCGTCCGATGACGATGGGACCCAGGACACATGCGCCCGTGCCGATTTCTGCTCCGTCTTCGATCACCGGAACGTCGTGCAAACCAGATCGGCCACCGATGGTCACGTTCTGCGAGATCTTGACGTCATTGCCGATCCGCGCACGTGCGTGGATCACCGTGCCAAGCCCGCTATAGGCGAACAGGACGTTTTTGCCAACGACGACGCTGGGTGGCAGGACCACGGCAAAGACGACCCGGTTGAGGCCATATAGCAGTCGCGGCAGCAGGGGGATACGGTGCCGGTGCAACCATGCAGCCAGACGAAAGATTTTTATCATTGCCAATCCAAACGGGAATATCGAGCTTGCCGGGACGATGCAATCCGCAGGTAGCGTCACGGATCACCGGAAGTCGACGCAAAAGTAACCGATCAATATGAGAATGCCACGCGGCGCGTACACGCTACGTGGCATTCGGGAAATGCGCGATCAGGTACGCTGGTAGACGTCTTCGAACCGCACGATGTCGTCTTCGCCCAGATAGCTACCAGACTGCACTTCGATCAGGTGCAGTGGCAGCTTGCCGGGGTTTTCCAGGCGATGGTTCATGCCGATCGGGATGTACGTGGACTCGTTTTCCGTCAGCAGTTCCACCTTGTCGCCGCACGTGACCTTGGCGGTGCCGGACACAACGATCCAGTGCTCGGCGCGGTGGTGGTGCATCTGCAGCGACAGCTTGCCACCCGGGTTGACGGTGATACGCTTGACCTGGAAGCGTTCGCCGATGTCGATGCCTTCGTAGCATCCCCAAGGACGGTAGACCTTCGTGTGGTGCAGGTGCTCGGTGCGGTCCTGGCATTTCAGGTGATCGACCACCTGCTTGACACGCTGGACCTGTGACTTGTGCGCGACCAGCACGGCATCGTTGGTTTCAACCACCACCACGTCATCCACGCCGATCACCGCCACGCAACGGCTTTCCGCGCGCACCAGCGAATTCTTCACGCCGTCCAGATACACGTCGCCACGGCAGACGTTGCCATTCTCGTCATGCTGCTGCACTTCCCATAACGCAGACCAGGAGCCAACGTCATTCCAGCCAATCGACGCCGGCACGACAACAGCATGGCGGGTGCGTTCCATCACTGCATAGTCGATCGAGTCGGACGGGCTGGCGGCGAACGCTTCCTCGTTCAGGCGGCAGAAGTCGAGGTCGCGATAACCCTTCGACACGGCATCGGCCGTGGCGTTGGCGATTTCGGGTTGGAACTGCTGCAACTCCTTCAGGTAACCGTCGGCGCGGAACAGGAACATGCCACTGTTCCAGAAGTAATTGCCGGCCTTGACGAACTCCTCGGCCGTGCCGCGGTCGGGCTTCTCGACGAAACGCTCGACCTTGAAGCAATTGTCACCGACCGGCAGGGGCTCGCCGCTCTTGATGTAGCCATATCCCGTCTCCGGTGCCGTGGGCACGATACCGAACGTGGCCAGCGCACCATGCTCGACTAGCGCAGCGGCACGCAGGATCGCTGCATAGAATGCCTCGGTGTCGCTGATCACATGATCCGCCGGCAGTACCAGCATGACTGCCTGGTCGTCGATTGCCTTCAGATAATGCGCAGCAGCAGCCACGGCCGGTGCCGTGTTGCGTCCTTCCGGCTCGAGCAGAATGCCGAGCGGCTTGACATTGATTTCACGCAACTGTTCAGCAACGAGGAACCGGTGCTCGTTGCCGCACACGATCAGCGGTTGCATCAGTTCAGCGCGACCGTTCAGGCGCAGCGCCGTGTCCTGCAGCATCGTCTTGTCGGCAACCACCGGCAGCAACTGTTTCGGCAGCGCCGCACGCGATAATGGCCACAGGCGGGTGCCGGCGCCGCCGGACAGGATGACGGGATAAATTTTCATGCTTTCTTCTGTTCTAAATGAGGAAGGTCTGGTTCGTTTTCCCGGCGGCGGGCTGCGCGGCGGTCGCGTGCGTTGGCCCACTCATCGGATTCATATTGCGAAACGTGCTTCATTTCGCCGGCACGGTCGACACTATAGTCTTTAAAGACAATCAGTTCGTTCAGCGTAACATCCGGTAACACGCGCGTATATTCAAACAGCACGCTGCGAACCACCTTTGCGCCGGAGCAGATATGGCTGCCGTGGCCGATCCAGGTCGGGCCGACAATGTGAGCACCGGCATCGACCTTCACGCCCGAGCCGATGTACACGGGTCCTTCGATCGTCGTACCCTCGCTCCAGTCGATGTTCGTGTTCAAGCCAACCCACAGGCCTTCATCGACCTGGATGCCGGGTACCGCCATATTGGCGACTTCGCCCAGCAACACGCCTTGCAGCACTTCCCAATAATCCTTCACGCTGCCGATATCGATCCAGTTGAATTTGCGCGTCTGGTTATAGAACGGCAAGCCCTTCTCGGCCAGCAGCGGGAACAGCTCGGAACCGATGTCGAAGGCGCGGTCCGTCGGGATCAGGTCGATTACTTCGGGTTCGAAGATGTAGATGCCGGTACTGGCACAATTCGATTTCGCATGCGCCGGATCCGGCTTTTCCTGGAATTCGCGGATGCGGCCGTCTTCATCGCTGACGACGACGCCGTAGCTGGACACCTTGTCCCACGGGACTTCCCGCGTGATGACGGTGGCCAATGCTCCTTTGCGGCGATGCTCGAACAAGGCCGATTTCAGGTCGAGGTCGATCAATGCATCGCCGCACAGCACGATCGTGGTTTCGTCGAAGAATCCGCCGAACTCCTGGATTTTCTTGATGCCGCCGGCCGAACCGAGCGGCTCGGGCACGACCTCGCCGTCATCATTGGTGTAGCCTTCGAACGAATAGCCGATCTGCACGCCAAACTGGTGGCCTTCGCCAAAATACTCTTCGATCTTTTCGTGCAGGTAGCTGACGTTGACCATGATCTCCGTGATGCCATACCGGGCCAGGTGTTCGACCAGGTATGCCATCACGGGCTTGCCGAGGATTGGAATCATCGGCTTCGGTAATTCGTACGTCAATGGCCGCACGCGCGTGCCTTTGCCGGCCGCGAGTATCATTGCTTTCATGTGAAGCCCCCTGGAAAATTATTTCGATGAAGATTGCCAGCGCCATGTGTCATCACACATGCGGGCAATGTCGAACTGTGCTTTCCAGCCGAGCTCTCGCTCGGCCTTTGCCGTATCCGCGTAGCAGGCGGCGATATCTCCGGGTCGTCGATCGACGATCTTGTACGGAACTTGCCGGCCGCTTGCAGCTTCAAACGCACGTACCATTTCAAGCACGCTGTTACCGCGACCGGTCCCTAGATTGTAGGTATATACACCCGGACCTGTCGCCAGCTTGTCCAGGGTCTTCACGTGCCCGATCGCGAGATCGACCACGTGGATGTAATCGCGCACGCCCGTGCCGTCCGGCGTTGGATAATCGCCACCGAAAACGGACAGCGATTCGCGCTTGCCGTGTGCCACCTGGGCCACATACGGCATCAGGTTGTTCGGGATGCCGCTCGGTTCTTCGCCGATCAGGCCACTTTCGTGCGCGCCCACCGGGTTGAAGTAGCGCAGCAGGGCGATGCGCCAGCTGTCATCGGATTTGTGCAGGTCGCGCATGATCTCTTCGATCATCAGCTTGCTGCGGCCGTACGGGTTCGTTGCCGACAGCGGGAAATCCTCGGTAATCGGCACCGTGGCCGGATCGCCATAAACGGTTGCCGACGAGCTGAAGACGATCGACTTGACATTGAACTTCGCCATCGTTTCCAGCAGCGCAACGCTGCCGGACACGTTGTTGTCGTAATAGCGCAGCGGCTGCGCGACCGATTCGCCGACGGCTTTCAGTCCGGCGAAGTGGATCACCGAATCGAACTGCCGGGTCGCGAATGCACGCTCCAGCGCGGCACGATCGCGGATGTCCGCTTCGACGAATTCAAAGGGCTTGCCTGTGATGCGCTGCACGCGCTCCTGCACCGCACGGTCAGCGTTGGCCAGGTTATCCACCACGACGACATCGTGGCCAGCGTTGATCAGCTCGACCACGGTGTGCGACCCGATGTAACCCATGCCGCCGGTAACGAGAATGTTCATTCAGCTTCCTTTGTATGATGGGGGAACCGCGCCAGGCAGTGGAGCATTGGCTGAATACAACCGCTCGTACGCCGCCAGCAGTTTCGGTGCTTCGTATTGCCATTCCAGTTCATTGACCACGCGGTGGCGGCCATATGCCCCATGCGCGCTCGGCGCTCGGGGTCATCCAGCAGTTCGGCGATCTTCCTCGCCATGTCCACCGGATCATTCTTGTTCGCGTACAGCGATGCTTCCTGCGCCGAGACCTTGCCTTCGACCAGGTCGAACTGGACGATCGGCTTGCCGAGCGCCATGTACTCCATGATCTTGTTCATCGTGGACTTGTCGTTCATGTCGTTCGCCACGTCAGGATTCACGCACACGTCCGCCGTGTTCAGCATTTCCAGCAGGTCCTGGTCGGGCACGCGGCCAGTGAACGTGACGTAGTCGGCGATGCCCATTTTCACGGCCAGCGCCTTCATCTGGTCGAGCGACGTGCCACCACCGACGAGGCCGAAATGCACATCCTTGCGGCCCATGTCGACGATCAGATGGCGGGCGGCCTCGAGCAGCAAGTCGATGCCCTCCTGCGCGCCCATCACGCCGACATAGCCGACCAGGTAACGCTTGCCCTTCTTCAGTGCTTCGACAGGCGGCAGCACGCGCAGCCGGTCCAGTTTCGGGCCACTGCGCACGACGTAGCAGCGGTCCGGATCCATGCCGCCGCGTTCGACCGCGATGCGCTTGTAGGATTCGTTGGTGGCGATCGATACGTCGGACGTCTTGAACGACCAACGCTCGAACAGCACCATGAGCTTGTAGAAGAAATCACGACGCCCGAACTTTGCTTCATACAGTTCCGGGTTGATGTCGTGGTGATCGAACAGGAACTTCTTGCCCATCGTGAGCTTGAAGAAACCACCGATCAGGAACAGCAGGTCAGGCGGATTGCATGCGTGGATCACATCGAAGCCACGCTTGAAAAGCACCTTCCACGCCAGGCGGAAGGTATGGAACAGCGCAGCCGAATACTCGATCGCGTAGCCCTTCGCACCTTCCGCTTCCAGCGGCAATTTGTAGCGGTAGATGTGAATGCCGTCGATCTCCTCGTACCGGCCTTCATACCCCTTGCCGGTTGGACAGATGATCGATACTTCATAGCCGTTCGCATGCAGCGTGGTCGCTTCCTGCCACACGCGCCGGTCGAACGGCGATGGCAGGTTCTCGACCAGGATCAGGACGCGACGCTGCTTGCCCTTACCAGCAAATGCCATCGTACTGGCCTCCGCTTTGCTCCTTGCTGATACGTACAAGGTCGACGATCGTCTGACCGTCCTTCAGCATGCCAGGCACCTGCTTGAACTCGGACGCGCCGTTACCGATCACCACCGTGTCGGCAAATGCCAGCACTTCCTCCATCGAATTCACCATCAGCTTCGAGATGTGTGGAATGTGGTTCAGGATGTAATCCTGGTTGGCCCCGGTCAGGGCGGCGAGATTCACGTTCTTGTCGTACAGTTTCAGCTCATAGCCCTTGCCCAGCAGCGTTTCGATCACGTCGACCAGCGGCGATTCGCGCAAGTCATCAGTGCCAGCCTTGAACGAGAAACCCAGGATGCCGATCTTGCGCGTACCCTTGTCGACGATCATCTTGACGCCCTTTTCCACCTGCTTGCGGTTCGACGGCAAGATCGAATCGAGCAGCGGCAGTTCCAGGTCCAGCGAACGGGCCTTGTAGGTCAGCGCGCGCACGTCTTTAGGCAGGCAGGAGCCGCCAAAGGCAAAGCCCGGCTTCATGTAATAAGGCGACAGGTTCAGCTTGGTATCCTGGCAGAAGATCTCCATTACCTTGTGGCCGTCGATACCAACCGCCTTGCAGATATTGCCGATTTCGTTGGCAAATGCCACCTTGACGGCATGCCATGTGTTGTCCGTGTACTTGACCATTTCAGCCGTCGCAACATCGGTACGCACCAGCGGCGCTTCCATGTTCTCGTACAGCTTGACAAGCATCTCGCCAGCACGTTCGTCGGATTCGCCGATGACCGTCTTGGGTGGATGATAATAATCGTAGACAGCGGTGCCTTCGCGCAGGAATTCCGGGTTGTTGCACACGCCGAAGTCGACGCCGGCCTTCTTGCCGGAAGCTTGTTCGAGCGAGGGGATCACGACGGATGTCATCGAGCCCGGCAGCATCGTGCTGCGCGCGACAACCACATGGAAGCCTTCTTTGTCCTTGATTGCGGCACCGATTTGCTCGCAGACCTTGCGCACGTGCGACAGGTCCAGGTTGCCGTTCAGCTGCGAAGGCGTACCCACGCAGATCAGCGACATGTCACTGTTCAGCACGGCATCGCGCACGTCGGTCGTGGCACGCAATTGCCCACCCTCGACAGTCTTGGCGATCATTTCGCCAATATCTTTCTCGATGATCGGCGTGGTGCCTTTGTTGATCAGGTCGACTTTCGTCTGGTTCGGATCGACGCCGATCACTTCGTGTCCGTCGGCTGCCAGACAGCCGGCAGATACCGCGCCCACGTAGCCAAGGCCAAAGATGCTGATTTTCAAGATACTGCTCCTTAAATGTTTAATTTACCGCTTGCGATAACGCCTGCGACTTCGAGGGTGATCCGGGTTTCCATGCTCGTCGTGCCCTGGATCCTGCCGCGCCAGACTGCGGTCGTGATCGCTGACTTCTCGTCGAAGCGGCGGGACACCCAGCCACCAATCGGCGTCTCGCTGCAACGCAACAATTCGGGTCCTTCGCGCCCGTCGTTCAATGTACAACTCATGCGCAACCCGCTACGCTGGCCGGCTGCCACGAGGTCTTTCCCGTCCACTTCCACCCGGCAGTTCTCCGCGAAGTGCCAATGCAGGGCGATATCATGATCGCCCCGGCATTCTAATATATCTTTTACAACAAGGGCGTTACAATTTGCATCAAAATGTACTGTGCGGCGGTGCAAAACGGGGTCTGTCAGCCTGCAGTATCCGTCGTGCTCTCCGGAAAATTGTTGCAAATTTGAAACAGCATCATGCACCAGCAGTTTGGCATTGGCTTTCGCCAGCCACATGAAATTGCCGCCGATCTCGGATTGGTCCAGGCCGTCGACCTGTACCGTATTGTGTGCTGCCGTACTGCGGAAATAGTCCCGCCATGCCTTCTGGGTGTGATAGGCGTACGTCCCTGGATCAATCAGCAGCTCCTCGCCGCCTGCCGACAGTGTGAATGACAGCGCATCCGCATGACCATGAGCGGCTATCGACAGATAGCCGAGCGGGGCACAATCGATCACGATGCGGACTTCGTCAACCGCACCGAAGTTTTTCCCCAGCAGGTAATAACCGCCTTCATGGAATGCAAGAACGGGCTGCTCCGGCGCCTCTGCCAGTTCGTTCCACTGTTCTATACCGGCAGCACCGAACAGCCAGCGATTCCTGTCATCGAGCACACCGGCCTTGCGCTTGAAATCACCGCGTTTGAACAGCAGCGCGCAACTGGCGAGCAGCGAGCGGTACGGACTCCAGTCCGCTTCGTATGACAACCGGACCATTTGGGCATCGTCCGCATCCCCTGTCATCGGCACGTTGCCGCCGACGTCCATCAGCGCGGAAACGAACTCGGCCAGCCGCTCGATACGCTCCAGGTAGGCGTCGGAAAAGCCTTTGCCGTTCGCGACACCGATGCGATGGCACAGCAGCATCATGTCCATGACTTCATGCTGGTAGTAGATGGCCTGTTCCTTGTTGACGCCATCCGCCGTGTTCTGCTTCAGCGCCTCGGTTTCGAGACCTTTGCGAGCCAGGGCTTCCCAACCCGCGCTCTCCGGCCAGCACGGCCACTGCAGGCTTGCGACGAACAAACCCATGTATTCACCGAACAGGTGATTGTTCGCCGACGAGTGACGCGAGAAGTAACCACGGATGAAATGGCAGTGCTGGTAGATATTGTCCAGCCAGCGACGCTGGAAGCGCATACCCTCTTCACCCGTGAACAGCGCACTTTCTGCGCCGCCCAGCAACTGCCAGGCAAACGACCAGTTCAACAGGCGTACCGCCAGCTCCAGTGAACTGGTCCAGTGCACGCCTGTCGGATAGGGACATTGGTCGAACCAGGATTCCAGCAAGAGGCGGGCACCTGCCGCGTAGCGCTGCTCGCCGGTTGCGCGCCATGCCAGCGCCAACGTCACCAGCTCCAGGTGCCGGCTCGGCTCCCAAAGATATTTGATGTCGCCGACGACGGATTCCCGGCGATAATCGATCGCCTTCCCCAGCTTCATTGGCGCGACGGTGCCGGTCTTCGGATCACGGTTCCACTGCGGCGGAAAACCAAGATTCAGGCCACGCATCGCAAACACATTCCAGCGACCGGCCAGCACGGCATCGGCTGCACTGCGCAAGGCGGGCACGTTCAGCCCTTCCGGGGCTGCCGATCGTGGCAGGAAAGGGGCACCGAAGCGAGCGAGACTCGGCGCAGCGGGACTGGCAACAAGCCCGACACCGATCTTGCTCGCCTTCTTCTGCGCCATCTGGCGCACCCGCCACAAGATCTCGGCAGGTCCCATCAATTTCAGTCGATTAAATTTCCATGCGAGCGTGGACATGCTGGCGCGCTCTCCTGTTATGGTTGATATCTAATCAACTATGGTAACATATCTGACACTCCATCATCCATCCCGGCACTGGAATTGACGCACTGCAGTATGTACCGCTATAGTGTGCAGCCGTTAGCATTTAACCAACCACTCCTCCGCTTTTTCGCCTGCGGATGCGAAGAACAACATGCCGCTCACCATTGTAAAAAGTCTTTCGCTGCTCACGCGGCACCTGGTACGCCGGAATCCATTCGCGCTGGCCCGCGCAAAGACGCTCATCGACCGGGAATCATTGCCAGAGGAAGCATTGCTCGCCCGCCAGCAATGGTTGCTACGCAAGACCCTGACCACCGCGCGCGCGCGCTTGCCCGCCTATTCCAGCCTGCCGGACTGCCCGCCCGACGCGAATCCGTATGACTGGCTACGCCAGCATTATCCAGTGATCAGCAAGCCTGATCTGGTGGCAAATCGCCAGCTCTACTATCCGAACGGTGGCAAGCGCAGGCCATGGTGGCCGCTCGGCAAGACCAGCGGCACGTCCGGTACGCCACTGGAAGTATTCCGGAGTATCGACTCGGTCATTTGGGAAGAAGCCTTCCACCTGCAATTCTGGGCATGGGCTGGCCATCGCAACGGTGCCCCGCAAGCCATCCTGCGTGGCGACCAGGTCGTTCCATCCGGACAGGCTACGCCGCCATTCTGGCTGTGGGACAAATATGGCAAGCAGTTATTCATGTCGACCCGCCACTTGAAGCTGCAAACGGCCGGGGCGATGCTGGACCGCATAGCGACGCAGGGCGCTGCGCAATTGCGCGCCTACCCCTCCTCTTCATATGAACTGGCGCGGGCCGCGGAGCAGTTGAACCATCCGCTGCGCCTGCGCGCGGTAGTGACTGGCTCCGAACCGGTGTACCCGGCACAGCGTGAGCAGATCGAGCGCGCCTTCAACTGCCGCGTGTTCGATTTTTACGGGATGGCCGAGCGTACGGCATTCGCCGCGCAGTGCGAGCATGGCTACTATCACCTGAATCCGGAATACTCGTATGTCGAAATCCTGGATGAGCGTAATGAGCCGACCACTGACTTTGGCTATGTCGTCGGTACCACGCTGCACAATCACGTAATGCCCCTGGTGCGTTACCGCATCTCGGACAAGGCGCGCTGGGTTTCCGGCCCTTGCCCTTGCGGCCGCCACTATCCGCGCATCGAACTGTCCTCGGGCAAGGTTGAAGACCAGCTGTACGACGCCGATAACAATCCGGTCAGCGCGTCGATCATCACATTCGCCCTGAAAGGCCTTGAGCGCATCAGCAAGACGCAGGTGGCGCAAGTCGGACCTGGCGAGTGGGAGGTGCGAATCGTGCCCGACCAGGGATTTTCCAAGGCTGATGAAGAAAAAATGCTGAACAATATCCGCGACCTCGTCACTGACAGGCTTCAGGTACGCATTCGCCTGCTGGATGACATTCCCCTGCAGGCCAGCGGCAAGTTCAAATGGGTGTCGCAGGAATGGCCTGGTGCCAAGAGCCTGCGATCGGGGCAACAATGAAGATTCTGTTTTGCGGCCCCATCCCGCTGGCCGGCGCCACACCTCACGGTGGCTATGAAGCCTGCAACCGGCGCACCATTGACGCCCTGCGCGCAAGCGGCGTGGATGTCAGCGAGCAATATTACCCGCAGCCGAAAGGTGGTGCGCTGGCCAAGTTGCGCGGCTACGTGAATGGTTTCGCCAGCCTGCTGCGCCAGATTCCAGCCAATGATGGCGACGTTTATCATCTGACCGGCCTGTACAAGCACTTCATCCTGGCCGAGTGGCTGCTGTTGCGCAAGGCGCGCCGCCAGCGGCTGAAAGTGATCTACGACGTGCGCGCGGGCTCGATGTACAAGCACTATAAGCGGCTCGGCCCCATGTATCGCTGGCTGTTCCGCCGCGCGCTGCGCGCCGCCGACCTCGTCATGGTGGAAGGAACCGATTATGACCCGTTCGTGCGTGAAGTCACCGGCCGGCCGTCCTTCTATCTGCCGAACCACATTCCCGTGTCAGCGATGCCGCAGCGCACCGCCGGTTCTGTTAGCACGCTTGAGCTCGTCTACATTGGCCGGGTCAACGTGGAAAAAGGCGTCGAGACGGCATTGCAGACCTATCTGGCGCTTAAAGCGTCGGGCATCGACTGCAGCCTGACGGTCGCCGGCCCTGGTAGCCCGGAACTCGTCGCGCGCCTGCAGCAGCAGTATCCTGGCGCCCACTGGCCTGGCCCCATACCGTCCGACCAGGTGCTCGCGCTGCTTGGCCGCTCGCACATCTTTCTCTTCCCGACGCGCCACCCGGGCGAGGGACACTCGAATGCATTGACGGAAGCAATGGCGATGGGTTGCGTGCCCGTCGCGACCGACAATGGTTTCAACAAATCGGTGATCGGAACAGCAGGCATCGTGCTGCCGTTCGATGCGCCAGCGCGTGACTACGCGGATGCGATCGCGTCACTATGGGCGAACGGACGCTGGGAGCAGCTGTCCGCTGCGGCCGCGGAACGTACCCGGCAACACTTCTCCACGGAAAAGGCGGTCGCCAGGCTGGCGTCTGCGTACACGAACCTTTTGGATGTCCGACCATGAATCTGCTTTTCGCCGGCGACCTTGCCTGGCCCGATACCGACATCATCGATCTCTCCGCTCTCGGCGACTTGACCGCCCATGGCCCCCTGCTCGTCAACCTGGAAGGTGGCATCATCGATGGCCCGGCCGAACAGAGCGCGGTTGCCAACGAATACAAGTTCAACCTGTTCTCGCATGCGTCGGTGGTCGACGTGCTGAAGCGCCTGAACGTGGTGGCGTGCGGATTGGCCAACAATCACGTGTCCGACTATGTCGGCGCTGTCGATATCAGCAAGACGCTGCTGGCGCAACAGGACATCGCAGTCTGCGGCACGCGCGATGTGCCCTGGTGCGAGTTCACGGTTGGCGACACGCAGTTCGTCGTGTTCGCCGCATGCTCGCGCTTGCCAGAGCCACGCGTGGACAGCACGGCCGATCATGCCTTGATCTTCGAGCCAGCCGCGGCACTGGCGACGCTGCGCAGCCTGCGCGCCCGCTTCCCGCAGGCGACACTGGTGGCCTTCATGCATTGGGGTTACGAATTGGCCCGCTACCCTCAGCCTGCCGACCGCGAATGGGCCCGCGAGGCGGTCGACGCCGGCGTCAACCTCGTCATTGGGCACCACCCGCACATCGTGCAGGGGGTGGAGCAATACAAGGCCGGCGTGATCGCCTACTCACTGGGCAATTTCCTGTTGCCGCAGGTTCCGTATCGCGGCCGCAAGCTGCACTACAAGACACCTGCCGTCTGCGAACAGCTGATCCTGGAAGCCGCGCCAAGTGGCTTGCGCGCGCACTGGCTGCAATACGATCCCGCGTC
This sequence comes from Pseudoduganella lutea, assembly GCF_004209755.1. Classification (NCBI taxonomy): domain Bacteria; kingdom Pseudomonadati; phylum Pseudomonadota; class Betaproteobacteria; order Burkholderiales; family Oxalobacteraceae; genus Pseudoduganella; species Pseudoduganella lutea. The sequence goes on from NZ_CP035913.1 coordinate 1,332,217, forward strand.
GCAAACGGTCACCTATGACCACAGCGGCCCGGTACTGGACGATGACCGCATACGCCAGCGCACGCCATTCGCCGGCATGACAGACAGCGAATATCGCAGCTGGTTTTCCAAGGAAGGCCGCTTTGGAACCGAGGGCAAGCTGCCCGGTACCGTGTTCTGGGGCTACCGGGGCTGGCGTGGCGCGGAGTCGACGCTCAAACTGGCTTACCTTTCGGCGCGCCGCTCGGTGCGCAAGCTGGCCATCAGCACGGGCGTGCACAAGCCCTACAACTGGTAGGCAGCCTAGCGCTCTTGCAACTGCTGGTAGCGGCCGGCTACTTTCTCGGCAAGGACCTGGTAACTGCGCTCCTGCTCGATGAACGCCGGTCCTACGGCAGCACGGGCACGCGCCGCCGACGGGTCGCCGAGAATCGCCAGCAATGCCTCGGCCATCGCTTCCGGCGTGCTTGCCGTGAGCCAGCCGGCCTGGCTGCGCTGGAGCACATAGTCCTGGTCCGGCGTGTCATTGCCAACCGCCGGTATGCCAAGCGCCAGGTATTCCAGTAATTTTGTCGGCGAGCTGACATCGTACAGCTGGCCGCGCGGTATATAGGAAACCGCGACATCGGATGCCGCCAACAGTTGCCAGGCCTCCGTCGATGGCAACCAGCCGGTAATCCGGATGGCCTCGCCATCCAGGCCCTTCCCGGCTGCGTACGCCAACAGCCTCGTCTCGTCGTCCGGCAGCGGCGAATTTCCGATCAGAAGCAGGCGCGCGGCCGGCAATGTCTTGCGCACGATGCACATGGCATCGACTACGCGTTCCAGATTGCGCGCTCCGTCCAGTGTCCCCAGATAGCCGACGACCGGCACGCCTTCCCAGCCCGGCAACCTGGAGGGACAGATGACACGGTTGCGCAGCGTCTCCATGTCGACCCCCATGGGAACCGACGTCATGCGATGCGCCGGAACGCCTTTCGCTTCCATGTAGCCCAGCATGGCATCGCTTTGTACGAATACGTGGTCGGCAGCGGGCAGCACGACCTTGTACAGCAGTACTCGCTCTACTTTGCCTTTCAACAAGACGAGGTGATTGCGCAGTGACTTCCGCCTTGCCAGACTGGCCCGGGCGTTTTCGATCCGGCCCTCGCACATCAGATAGGATACCCAGTAATAAAAAGGGATTTTCTTCCAGCGGGAAACTGCCAGCCCGAGCAGGCCGATCGTTACCATGTCGCGCACCTGGACCGCCGCATGCTCTTCACGACTGGCACTCAGCATGGCGCGCACGCACAGCAAAACATACTGCAATTCCCGCTGTGCGCGGCTGCCGCGCCACTGCGGCCGCCGCGCCCTTGCAAACCCCTGGACGGCTTCGGGTTCACGGGAAGGCTTGCCAACGATGTCGCAGACGACCCCATGGCGGGGCATGTACTTGCCAAAAAGCGTTGCCACGTCGGCACGGAAAGTCGGAAGGGACTCGGGAACGAACTGAAGAATCTTCAAAGTCATATGAATCAAACTGGCGGATTGGTCTGCCAAGGCAGACGGCCCGCGGAATATAACACGAAAATCAAGAGTTATTATGGTTCAGATAACATGACGCGCGGCCATGCTCATCGCATGAATCCCAGGTCGCGTTGGCTGAAGTTCACCAGACTGGGGAATACATCGATCAGTTCGCTATCCGACAAGCCGAGCCACCGACCCAGTGTGGCGCCATACTGGTCAACCGCCACAGACGGCAGCAAGGCACCCTGGCCGATGTCGTTTGCATGCCCCAGACCTATCGTTGGAAAATCTCCGTAGATATCGCTGCCGCGGACAGCCCCACCCGCGACGAAGTGGTGGGAGCCCCAACCATGATCGGTGCCATCGCCATTGCTGGTCAGTGTACGGCCGAAGTCTGAAGCAGTGAAAAGCGTCACCTGCTGCCGTACGTTTGCACCCATCAGATTCGCCATCGTGGTATCGAAGTACGACAATGCATGATCAAGCCGGGCCATCAGGGCGGCATGCCGCCTGCTCTGACCGTCATGGGTATCAAAACCTCCCATGCTGACAAAGAACACTTGCCGCTTCATCCCGAGCGCTTCGCGTGCAGCGATCATTCGCGCAACGATCTGCAACTGCGATGCAAGCGGATTGACCGCCGCAGTACCCGTCATCGGGTTGACGTAGCCCTTTGGATTAGGCACCCCGCCCGGACCTGCAGCCACCATTGCGCTGGCCAGTTGCGCCTGGAGATCGATGGATCGACTGACCACTGAAGCATGGGCGGCTTCCAATTTGTTTGTATGCGAACCCGCAATTAAAGAACGCAACTGGAAGTTCGCACCAAGGACGCGTCCGCTGATGCCTTCGATCGGTACCGCGCCTGCTGGTGCGATCTGGAATTGCTGCATTTGGCGTCCGCTCAGGAACACGGTATTGCCTGCGGCGGAAATGCAGGTGAACGAGGAATTGCCGTTGGCCGAATTGATCAGGTCGGCCATCCGGCCACCCCATCCGACCGTGCTGCCCTCGGCCCGGTCCGACAGCCACACAGCCTGCTGGTCATTGTGGGAAAAGAGCTTTGGTGGCAATGGGACGCTGTTCGCCAGGTACTGCTCCCTGGTTGTCGGCTGGACCAGCGTACCGACATTGGACACCACTGCGGCGCGACCTGAATTGTACAGCTGCCGTAGACCCGCCAATTGAGGATGGAATGCAAAGGTCCGGCCTGGCTGCACTGTAGCTGTCCCTACAGGCAGAACACCTCCAAATGAGCCGTCCTTGGGCAAGGCAATCGATTGTGCGTCATTCGTATCGCGCAGTCGTTCATATTCGGTCCATGATGTGCGATCGGTTGCGAGGAAAGTATTGTAATGATCATTTCCTCCCATCATATACAAACAGATAAGAGCCTTATAGTCGCTCGCCCCGGCAGCGGCTGCCGTGCCAGCGGCCGCCAGATTCAGTGCCAGCGGTGCGGCAGCCACACCAGTTGCGGATGCGATGCTTCTCAGGAAATCCCTGCGCGAAAAATGTTGATGTGTCATGGGTCGTCCTTATTTTTGCACCAGGTATTCCGGCGATGCCATCGTCAGGAATACCGCGACATAGAGCCGATGTTTGCGCTGAAAATCAGCCGCTACGGCGTTCGCTGTAGGAGGCAAAAGATTGATGGAATTGATTGCTTCCAGCAGTTGCTGCCGTAACGCTTCGGACATTTGTCCATGCAGCATCGTAATATTCAACCGTTCCACCAAAGCGTCCGGACGCCCAACCAACTCGAGCTCCCGGTCATAATGGGGCAAGATATCGCGGTTCTTTCCGGTACCGACTTGGACGATGCTCTGCATCACATTCAAGTAGCCGACGACCGAAGATTCCGTCGTGATCTGCATTTCCGGAGACACCATGCCAGCATCGGCCAGATCGGTTTGCGGTGGTACGTATTCAGGGCGATAGAAATTGAACACAGAAGCCGCGCGCATTGGCGTCTGCGCGAGACCTTCCAATGCGTCGTCCATATGCCACATGCGGTACTTCCCGGACGTTGATGAAGCATAGAAGGCGCGCATCCAGTGCGACAGGCGCAGCACCGGTTCGCGGAGCCTGCCAGCATACTGTGAAGTCGGCACCTGTCGTGCTTCACGATCCATGAGAATGGCGCGAATGACAGCTTTCATATCGCCGCGAACACCCGCCCCGTTGTTGTTGAAAGCGGCTGCCACGCGGCTGACATAGGCGGGGCTGGGGTTGCTGGTAACCAGGCGCTGGATGAGTTGCCGGCCAATGAACGGACCGACGTTCGGATGGTTGAAGAGGCGATCCAATGCAGCATCGAGCTCCTCTTCCGCCGACCCATTGGGCAGGCTGGTACCCAGTACTTGCTTTGTCGAGGTGGAATGGAAATTCGGGTAGTTTTGCAGAGGCTTCCAGTCGCGGTTTGGGTGGGCAACGGAACCGTAGAAACGTGCGTCGCTCTTGTCAGGCCCACTCCAGCTCCAGCCAGTGAATACCTTTGCAAGACCAGCCACATCTTCGTGCGTGTACGTTTCGACGGGTTTCCCGTTCACCTGCTTGATCGTGCCGTCCTGGTTCAGGTGATAGGGTCCGATCGTCATCAACTGCATAAGTTCCCTGGCGAAATTTTCGTCAGGTACGCGAGTCTCTGATTCCTTTTTGTTACGCAGGAACGTGAGATAGATCGCCATCGCGGGATGGGTGGACACGTCCTGAAGCAGGTCGCGGAAATTGCCAAAGGCATGCTTGCCAAGTACATCATAAAAACTGGCTACACTGCGGCCATTGCTTGGCAATGATTCATCTTGGAACGATACGACAAAAATCTGCGACAGACCGAAAGCAACGCGTTGACGTAGCTGGTCAGTCCCACGAGCGGTTTGTTTCCAGAAAGACTCAAAGAATTGGTCTTCACTACCCAGGCTACCCAACGGCATACTTGCCATAGCCGCAGTAACGTGCTCACGATGCAACACCTGTTTCATCGAAAATTGTTCATTCAGCCATTTTTCGTAGCCCTTGCTGGCCAACTGGTCGATATCGTACATGCTCGGCCCCATCGTGGCCTGCGACAAGAACCGTGATGCATCCGCAAGCGTCAGCCCGGTACTGTAGGACAAGCTCGCTTCAGAACCAATCGCAGCAGCAGTTGTGGCTGTAGGAATCCCGCGCACTGCCATCATTGGACTTGCCTGGAACGTTGTGCCTTGCGCTTCCACGAACGTAGTGCCTTGGGCTCCCACGTCGGAGGCCCTGGAAGACGCGGTATCAGCTTGTTCTCCTCCGCATCCAGTTACTGACAACACGAGCAAAAGACCGGCCCAACTTCGGCATCCACTTTTAAACATAAGTGCCTTTCAAAGGAAATGACCCGGATTCTAATGCTGAACAGGAGATTTTTGCCTAGAAACAACTGTATTATCTAGGGCAATATTTCATTAATGAAGGAAAATTAGACGAAGTTTGAGGAATTTTACGTGATCTTAAAAGAAGATTCTTTCTAGAAATAACTGTTACTTCTGTTATTTTTTTTAGGTTTTTCATTTAGTTGCAAAAAGACGACATTCTTGATTTTATCTTCGTATTACCCTTCCGATTTGAGTCTTTTTATGAATCACAGAACCATTGAAGTAGCGCTTATGCAGTGAGAGGCGATTGCGGAGGGAAAAGAGGATTATGAATTTTCCCTATGACAACACAGTTGCACAGGAAAACTTTATGTTACCCCTGCTGTTACGCGAACTACATGTTGACCGGTACTCATGCATAAACCACAGCAAGATCGATCACTTCACTTGAATGTGCAGCCCATCTCGTTCGTGCATTGATTCTGGTGTGTCTGTAAATCGAAATAACAGGCTGCCTGATATCATCGCGCGTATTTGTGCTACTGATACGTCATGGCTAGCGTGGGGCAATCATGCGTCTACACAACAGGCTCACCAGCCGCCGTATGTCGCATGCACGATAAGCTGGCATACAGACCCCTCTAAAAGTTTCTTTAAAGAAATTTATTTCGATTGAGGGAAAATGTCGGGCTACTACGTATTTTCTATTGCCGAGGATACGGGGGTGCGGAAGAGTTAATAAGCGATAGAAACGGTGAAATTGTAGATCAGGCAAGCACTACAATGTACGGCCACCGGCAAGTCAACTGCATGCTATGTTATCAATTCATCAAAACTTCGCCTGCTCCATTTCGGTCGTTGACGAAACTGCAATTTACACTATATCATTGCCTTAGTTTCAGTAGTAGGGTCGCGCTTTCTGTACAAGACCGAGCCGGCATCAGGTTCCGCACAGGACAACAGTCTGTGCCCATTCACACATCAATGGCTGTCGAGTTCGCGAGTCCCGAGGCTGGGAAATCTTGCTGATCAAGTAGACGTGATTACTCTTAGTACACATATCGTGCTCGACGCTACCGCGACAGACTCTACATGTCACCCAACCAATATGGCCGAGTAAGCGCCCTCCCAGGAGGGGTTCTCACCCTGTGCATGCTGTTGCCACGATCTCACCGCGTGGTATTGACCGCGCTTCCGAGCCGTGTTGGCATTTTCTTGTTTAACTTACTGATACCCTGATTAAATAGGGAAAAATGAATGCGTATTGCATATTTAGTATTGGCGCATGACCAGCCGGAACTGTTTGGGCGCCTGGTGGGTGCAGTGCATGCCGAAAGCACGGCGATCTACGCGCATATTGACGCCAAGGTCGACATTACACCATTTTCCAGCGCTTGCTCCGGCGTACCCGTCACTTTTGTATCCAATCCTGTTCAGGTGAGCTGGGGTGGATATTCTCAAGTCGTAGCGATGCTGAGATTGCTGGAAAAAGCAGTAGAGGCTGGCGAGCACGACTATTATATCTTCCTCAGCGGCCGTGATTACCCTCTGCATTCCCACAGCCATTTGCTTGAATTACTCGATCGTCATCCAGACCGGAGCTACATGAACTTCTATGCGCTGGCAGACGGTACCGATTTGGTCAATAATATTCGCCGGCACTGCTTCTTCGACGCCTATGCGAAATTGCCGACACGATTCCTGCAACGCGCGGCAGGCAGAGTTGTGAAGGAAATCAGCTCCCGGCTTCCAGACCGGAAGTTCATTGATGGGATGCAGCCCTACCGCGGTTCCACGTCCTGGTGCCTCTCGAGCGATATTGTCAAATATACTGTCAACTTCGTGCATGACCCGCGCAACAGGGACTTCATCAAGTTTTTCCACAGTGTCTCGTGTTGTGACGAGATTTTTTTCCAGACAATTGTCTTGAATTCCAGTTATGCTCCAACGCTGAACCTGTTTGACGTGGATGGACATCGCCCACCCGGAGAAATGAAAAACGAGAATAAGGCGTCGCTGCATTACATTGACTGGAATCCCGCACGCGATAACCCTGCGATTCTTTGCGACAGCGACTTCGATGTCATGTATGCATCAGGCAAGATGTTTGCCCGAAAATTCGACCAACGGCGTTCTGCAGGTGTTCTGGACAGGATCGACGCAGTAAGACAGACCCAGGAGAAGGAGAGCCGCTTACTTAAAGCACATGGCGGCGCACGAATAGCTTAGTCATTTCGCGCATCAACCCGGCAACTCATAAGCATAGTTTCTGCTTGCGCCCATATGCTAGCGCTACATCGCTGGGAAAGAGGATGGGTTGGCGGTTGTCCTGAAAAGGCGCACACCATGCAAGCAGGATTACACCAGGAAGTCGCTTATATCGAGGCCGAATGCCGCCGACATTACCATAGCCAGTCCAGTAGATAACTGGCTTGCGGCAAGGTCAGTCCGGCCTCGTTTGTGTGACGTCATTGTGGCAGGAGACAGGCTATGCAGCCTGTCTCCTCGACTCAGCGGGCAGGGGCGCTCATCTGCCCCTGCTCCCTCGCCACTGCCGCCCGACGAAGGTCAAGTATGACCGGATACAGCACAATGGACGCCTGCAATACCACGCAATGGTAGAGCGCCATCGGGATGGCCATGAGCGCGCGGAGAGCTCGGCAAAAGAAAAATTACTTCGGCAACGTGATGGAAGTAGTGCCGACTTTCAAAACACGGCCGCTGGACGTGTTGCTGATCGAAACAGGCGCTCGCTTGCAGTTCACATCCAACACGACCAGGAATTCCGCCGAGGTCGCTGCAGCAGGCTTGATGAACACGCCATGATCCTCGACCTTGCCTGGATTTGCCGGCCCCGTACGCCTTTCCCATCTCGTCCCATCGGTGGACAGCGATCGAATGCAAAGCGACCGGTCCACGTTTGTGACTTTCACACTTGAGGCAGTTTCCTGCGTATAAGGCGCGACTGCGTGCATATTCCATTCGAAGGTTTGTGCAGTCGATGAAGCCATTTTATCCAGAACGACAACAACATCCTGGTTGCGCAGATACCATACTTTCCGAATGGCGGACGTGATTGGTTGGCTATACGCCAACGTTGCATCGCCTTCTGCGTAATCTACTGCCGCAGTTGTACTGAACGCCGTGATCTTGCCCTTATATTTCAGGTTATTACTACCTTCAGTCGTCACCTGCCCGATACCGCCACCATACGTTATCGCGTTGTGAGACTTCGTCTGGCGATACCACGACACCCCCAGCGGCGAGTAGTAGTAATCCTGATAACCGGCTTCGGTCAGCAACCGACGGCCACCGCTGTCGATGACCAGGCTATTCTGGTCACCATGGCTGTGATTGTATGAACCATACGGGCTGGACTTGAAGAAAACGGACGTACGTGCGCGGTCAGCAAGATTACTGTGCATGGCAACCCAGCCGATACTCGGGAATACAGCAGCGTTAGGTGGCGGCGCCGCAATCGCTACCGTGTCGACAGGCAATGGAAACGGTGCTTGCAGCAGCGTAATCGGCGATTCGGAAGTTTTCACGTTTTGTACATACCATGCAGCAGCCGGTGTCGCGATACGCGACATGTAAGCCTTCAGCTGTGGCAAGTACAGATATTCCTCATGCGCGTCGCCAAATGTATTGCCAGGTGCGCCCGGTGGCAAGAACTGCGCGAAGTAGTTTGCAAAGCCGGTCGACCATGGCTTTTTATAGATATCAACCCCTGTCGCCGCGCCGATCGGCTGCCATAGCTGCATTGCATAATCGGCCGCAAACATGCCATAAGCCGTGCCATTGCCGAAGCCTCCTTCAGGGCCGCTCCACACCATTACCGAGTTGATATAACGGCGGATGGAGAAATCAAACCAGGTCTGAGCTTCTGGGATGTCCCCCAGCGTTAGCGAAGCAATCGCGGCCACATAGCCGACAGCTACCGTTGAGTGCGAGTCAAACGGACGCTCGTCCAGTCGGTAATTATTCGAAATCAGGTCGGTGTACATTGGGGTGACGCGCGCTTTAACCGAAGCCATCCAGTTCGCTTTGCGAGTCGCGTCGAGGTCCCCGTTCAGGATGTCAGCGCCCTTGGCCAGGGAAACCATGATGGAGCGGGTTGCAATGTCATGGTTGACGTAACTGGTCATTCCGGACGGATTCAACGCGGCCAACGCATCGCCGCGGCGCAGCGCTTCATTGAGATAGACCGCTTCGCCAGTCAGACGGAACAGCAATGCAGACGCTTCCAGCTGCCGGACATTTTGGCCGATAACCCGAGTGATATCGTTAATGTAGAGTTGCCGGGCCGCACTAGGCGTCGTCGACGTGACTGGCCACGACGCATCGTTTGCAAGCACAAACGTAGTAGCCTGCGCCAAGGTGTCTTTTTTGAGCAGGGCCAGCGCCGTACCCCGTGCGTTGACCAGCTCTGGACTCCACGATTTCACAGGCTTGAAATCGGCCGGCAGCATGCGAGGATGCGGCTTCGCGAGTACCGCAGCACGCAAAGCATCATTTTCGGGGACTTCAAACACCTTCGACGCTGCGCTGATGACGAAGCTGCGGGGTGTCGACCATTCGGTTCCCGTGTTCGGCAAGACACGCCAAGTGTAGGTTCCGGCTGGGAATTGCTTGCTCGGCAAGTAGACATTCCAGGGAGTCGTAATGGTCTGATACACCACCCCACCCTTTGTGATCTCCAGCTTATAGCTCGTTGGCGGCGTCCTGCTGATAAATTTCGCCCAAGAGAAGGCAGGCGGGTTCTGTGCCTGCACTTCGAGGTTCGCTGGCAATGGCCGGATGACCTCGGCATACTGGGAATCCGCCCAATCTGCCCAGCTCGGGCTGGCGATGACTGACATCGCCAACACTACTGCTGCGTGCAGAGATTGCTTCGCTAATTTCATTGTTGCTCCTGATGAAAGATAGTTTGCGTGGGCTAACGCGATACCATGCTAGTAACAGCAATTTGACGCGCCGGTGTTAGATGCTTGTATTGCCCAAAAACAATAATATACACTGCCACCGCCAAGAATGCGTTGCCATAAGGAAATGTAATGCGGTTTTTTTTTCGTGTTGTGGGAAATTTGCTGCACTCATATCGATGAAGGGCGAAAACCACAATGTTGCCGCAAGAGCATGATAGTCGAGATAGCATTCAGTACTGCCATTACGCCTTCATGAACAGGGCAGTTTGACAATCCGGGGACCGTTCGTGGAATCGTATCGGATATCCCGCATTGATGGTGCGAGTCATGAGCAGTGAGGGTTATGACTGATCCATTATGCAAGTCCTGCACAACGCCTCTTTCCAACGCAGCTGACATTAAATCTCGACCATCGCGGGGTTCTCAAGCGTTGGGTCCATGGCGATGAATTCACTCTAGTCCAGCAATCCATGCTGCGGCTACATAGCGAAGATCACCTGGTGTAACAGCAAGTAGAGCTGGATTGGATGAGCCAAACGAATCAGGGAACCAGTATCGGAAGTGCCAATGCATGGTTGGCTGTTGAATGTCTTCGGCATGCGACGGATGACTTACCTGAGCTTGTTGAACACTGGGACGATATTGCAATGCCAGGCGAATTCATCTCTTGTTGGCAACCCTACAATCCACTGGCGAATTTCGGCTGATTTTCGATGAACGAAATGCCCCATTCTCCCGTCGCATTCCAGAATCCCTGGCAACAAGGTATGCTGGGCTGTTTCAAGAACCCACTGCAATAGCGAGTCAATGAACAGTGATCACCGGGTTGTTTGGTTAACCGTGTGAGCAGTATAAATTTCCAGAGGGGCTGCGAAGCGAACGCGAGCAGGTGGTCGCTGGTTGAGTTCCGGCGCAATGACGTCGGGTGCTTCCCTGGAGTAGATCGACTGGTTAAACGGCTTTGAGCCTGCCAGTCATTTGCTGGGGCGACCAGCCTAAATTGAGGAAATGCCGCACCATCATGAACATCACGCTATGCACAGGCATCAAGGGCATCTTATGAGCCTTGACACGTTGTGCCAGGGCTTTCGTTTGTGACGGATTGGCATCCTACATACCGTGGCAGCAGCGCGCTTGAGTTCACGGCTGATCGTACTGGCAGCACGGCCAAGGCGTTCAGCAATGGACCGGATGCTGCATGGTCGCCTCACATGAGCATGACGACCGCACGGTCCAGTGGGCTCAGATGACTATACTTTCTCGGCATGGCAACACCTTACAGCAAGAAAGATGTTGCACCTGATTCTTGAGAATGCCCCGGATGCCGGCATCAAGCCCGATCGAACGGTTTGAAAGAGATATCCCATCGCCGCGGCAGACGGGCCTTTCTCCTCACTTTCAACCAGAGGCTGCGCAACCCGAAGTCGCCCCACGAAACGATCGGATTGTAATGGTGGATGCCGATCGTTCGAGGAGTGATATCACTGAACATCAGTTGCTTGGCATTGTCCGCACGATGGTTGTCCCATGGATTGAACGGATAAAATGTCTCGGATTCAAGCACCGTTGAAGGCTTATCTGAAGATAATGCCAACGCTTGCATGACGATAATTGGCGATGTGGCGAAAACACAGCGCGATGTCAGATCTTCAAGCATGAGCCGGCAGGCGTTTTGCATAACTGGATCGCCTGCTTCGCAGGCGATAAATCCGGTCGCCACACTTTCCTTTGATTCACGGGCGAGAACACAGCCGCTCATGGCAGCAATTTCGTCCAGCGAGCGCAATAACTCGACGTCCGTATCCAGATAGATTCCGCCATGACGTGCGAGCACGTCGAACCGTACCCAGTCGGCGACGAATGCCCATTTGCGCTGCTTGATCGCTTCCCGGCAGTAATCGTTATCAATATTGGAGTTCGATTCATTCCACAAAACAAACTCATAATCAGGGCAATAGCGTTTCCAGGTGGCGATGCACCGCTTGTGCAGAACGCTCATTTCGCCATTGCCGAACCAGCAGTAATGAATGGTTTTGGGAATCATATATTAGTTTTTTTAACTCGTTTCAACAAAATAATTTTCAGGCCAGCCACCAGGAGCACATGCACCAGAAAGGCCAATACGGATCCCGTGAGTCCCCCCAGCCACGTAAAGGCTGCCAAGACGAGCAGGTAGCAGGCGTTGGAACCAACAGCGATAATGGTCGTCTGGCGCAGGTGACCCAAGGCCCAGTACAGCGAATGCGTCGTGATAAAGGTGCCGGCGGCGACAGCAGTCACGAGAACAATGATGAATTCAATGTTATACGGCTGAAGGACGGGGAACACGAGGGGCATCCAGATACCCTTGGATACGATACACGCCAAAGCTACGACGGCCGTGACCGAGAATAACATCTTCATCGTTCGCCGCCAAAGTTCGAAGGCCCCCTTGATATCGCCTGCGTTTGCCTTGGCGGCGAACTCGGGAATCGACGTCGAATAGAACGGCGATGTTGCCATATTTACCAGCGAGTAAATTCTCTTCAGAATCGCGAACACCCCGAGACTGGCACCCGGAAGGGTGAAGCCGATGATGATGCGATCGACCTGGTTGACCGGCAAATCCGCAATCGCCTGGAGCGTGCTCCAGCGGCCGGCGCGGCGGACTTTTACGCGATCAATCGTGCCGCCGTCGAGAGTACCTTCGATGCCATCGTTCCAGCGATAGATGAGGTAAAAAAGAAGTGCGCAGCGTACGAACTCAGGTATGGAAAATGCCAATACCATATTCGTCACCGTGGGAGCGTAATGCGAAACGCCAACCAGACAAAGCAGCTTTAGCAAGTTGGCCGTAAATCCAGCCAGCATCAGGACATTGTAACGATTTACCAGCCGAAAGTAGGCGGTGTGGGTTCCAATGACCGGGAATACGGCTGACAGTGCCAGCAGCAGCAGTTGCAAGGTGTCGAATTCGGCGGTTTGAGGCAGTCCTATTGCGCCCAATACAATCGCCCCCAGTACCACGATGCTGATTCCCAACAGTTCGTAGCGCAGGCTTGTCCAAACCGACCGCTTCAACACTGCCGCTTCAATCTTGTGGCCAGGCAACGCGACCAGCATTCCCTGCCAGTATTGAAAGCTGCAAATAGTGAATGCCGTCAGTGCAAGGGACTGGACAAGAATGAGATGCCCGTAAGCTTGCACGCCTGCAATCGCCAGCATGATGGGAATGGTGATGACACTGACCCCGGCACCTGCCAGGTTCAATCCGAACATCATGGAGCTGTTCTTGACGAGGTTTGCGAAACCAGAACTCGAACGCGTCATGTGGCAACTTGCATGGAAGTGGCAGGAACAGGGGTTGGACCGTACAGCGGCTTTGCTTTCCACTTGGGCATGTCAAAGCGCCAATAGTGCCCGATGCAACCGAGGCAGAAGAAGCATAGCAACTGCGATGTTGGCTCATCCAGGACGGTGCGGTTATAGACCAGCGTACTGCAGAGCAAGATCAAAACAGCTGTGCTGGTATCCACGATTGCGCTAGCCTCCTGGTGTTGCGACACTTTCGTGTAACGCAAACCCGCCACGATGCCGGAGCCAAGCATGAGGATGAATGCTGACATGCCAAGCAACCCGACGTCCCACAGCAGTGTCGACACTGCCGTGGATCCGACTGCCAGACCGCGATACCGTGCAGCAATCTTACCCATGCCTGTTGTGGCGCTGATCGACGTGGAACCTGGTCCATAGCCGATGAAACGCTCAACGCCGCCTGTCAAAGGATCGCGCGCCCACAAGGCGAGAGAGGCCACGCGGCTGATCTCGCCGGTCTGGTCATTCACGCCGTCGGGATCGAACGCATAACCGACAACGGAGTCGAGCTTCTCGCTAAGCGTTCCACCGGTTTTTTCCACTTCGCCCCAATACATGACTTTGTATGCGGCGTACGTGCCGACAAAGAACACGCTGGCCAAGCAAATAAACGCCACCAGGTTCAAGACATTGCGTAACAATTTGCGTCGCAGGACGAATGCCACGCCAACCGGAAGCCAGACCAGTACGATCTTCACTTCACCCAAGAGGATGATTGCCATGCCGACAATGAATGCTGCGGCAACCTGCCAACCGGGGATCAGATTTCGCGTCCACCTGGAAAGGGTGTACAGCATTGCAGCCAGCACGAATACGATCAGTACGGGACTCAATCCATGGCCAAACGAGCCGACCACGCCATCCCATCCGTGCGTCGCCATCATGAAGAAATGCTGGTAGGTTACCAGCGGAAGTTGCACGATAGCGATTGCGATGAGCAGCAACCACAAGCGTTGCAATTGCTTGTCTTCCCAGCGAAAACAATAGAAGGCAAGCAGTACGCCAAAAATCGGGATCGAGAAGCGAAGCGTGGAAATGCGCTGCGTGGTCGACGCGTCCCCCAGCGCAAGGCTGAACAGGTAGACGAGCAGATACAGCCCTGCGAACAGGACAATGCCATACGGAGGCGGCCCGGCTATAGCGGCCTTTGACTTGGGGCCTGACATGAAAATTTCCACCACCGACCGAACCAGCAACATCGCGATCAAGCCGCTGGCCAGCCATGTTGCTGCGCGCAGGCCGAAGAAGAACTGCAGGGACCCCTGGACCAGAAAAACGATAACGAACAACGTTGGCAACAGTTTGCGCGTATCGATCAATAACAACATTGGCGGCGCCAGCAGCATTCCCGCCACGATCACCGTCAGTGTCATCGACCCCAGAGCCGTGACCATGCCCATGAAAACCGCTGCCATTGCCGCGACCAGCGCCCCGGCCAGCCAGCCGATACCAGGGCCGGTCCAGCGCCGCCGCACACGGACGGCCCCGGTCGCGCTGGCCAGGGCTTTACGACCAAAATACTTCATGCGCACTCCGATCAGCCGCCCACGCCAGCGAAGTGGTTACGCAGCGCCACAGGCATCGCTGCCAGCATTTCGTTGATAAATTGCTGCTGCAATTGGTAGCCGCCATCCCGATCAGCCGTGATGTTGGAGACCCGCATCAGTGTGGCATCCGGAATCAAGCCCTTGAACGCATATTGCAGCTTGATTTTCTTGACTTCCCAGGAGTTGGGAACCGAGCGCTCGCCTACGACGACCCAGTATGTGATGGGCTCGATCCGGCTATTGAGCTTGGCCTCGGTCCGGGACACATTGATTTTTCCGGCCACCGTGGGAAGCTCGCCTGCCACCGTCTGGGCGACCGCAAAACCCTGGCCGCCATAGCAGCCCTCCGGGAAGTGGACTGCCAGGTCGTCGCGTTGATTGGAGCCGTAGGCAATTGACAGCATGATGCGTTCACCGCGCTGATTGACATACGTGCGGGACAGCGTTTCCGCATAAATCTTGTCGAGCTCGGCCTGCGTGGTCGGATTGATCACTGCAGCAACCTGTGACCGGTCTTCTTCCCATTCGCCAAATTTCGCGGGGATGGATTCGGCAAGCCTGATTTGCGGCCGGGTGTCCGCAATGCGGACAGTCGGCGTAATGGCATGGGTAGCCCATGCAGCGCCCAGCATACCAACGCAAATGGCAAGGCTCACAGCGTTCAACCGCTTGATCATGACTGGCCCCTCTTTCTTTTTACAATCATTTGAAGCATCGTATCGACACTCAAAATAAGCACAAGCGCGGAGACGAACAGCACCATGCCGGCGAATCCGTGCAGGAAGCCCTGCCCGGCGGCATCGCCAAGGTGATAAGTAACCAGCGTCAGCACAATGACGCGGATGACGTTTGCCGTGAACGAAATGGGAATGATCATCAGTGCCAGGCAAATATTACGGAACCCGGATGTATGCCGCACCACGTTCAGGTAGAACAGGCCAAGCGCTTCCAGCGTGAGCAGTGTCTGGAGCCCGGCGCATGCATCGGCCACGAGCAGCTGGTATTGTCCGATCTGAAGGATGACACCACTGCGGGCGATCGGGTAGCCGGCCCAATACAAGATATGTTCGCTGACATAGGAGACAGCCATCTTCATCGGCAACGTCAGCGCGCTGACGACAGCACTCGGCAACGGCACCATGAACAGCATGAAGAAGAACGGGAACCATACGGTGCGCAGTGACTTCGCACCCAGCTTGACCCAAATAATGCCCGCGGTGACGAAAATCATCGAGCTGATCTCGAATGCCAGGATCTGTTGCGAACGGCCGAATGTGTAGAGCAACAGTCCCACCACAAGCGTCAGCCATCCACCTGCTCGGCTGCCGGAAGAGGACGCGGCCGCAAGCATCTCGTCGCGCTGGCGCCAGATCAGCCAGACCGACAGGGCGAGAATGATCGGGCCATGCGCCTGTTCTTCGGAAGCCCACACTCCCGTGAACAGGGAGTAAAGACTCGGTACGTACAGCACCAGCATGCCGAGAAGGATCGGCATCCATTGCATCAGCGATTCACGACCGGACTGCGCGATCGAGTAACCGTCTTGGCGGGCGATGGGCATCATCAGAAATCTACCAGGACGGAGCCAACGATTTGGGTACCACATTGGGCCAGTTGTTCAGCCATTGCGCCCACATCAGCGATACTCGTTTGGTTCTTGCGCGTGACAAGCAGTACGCCGCCCACGCGCGCTGCCAGCGCCAACGCATCTGCGCCCAGCGAAAAAGCGGAGGCATCGTAGAGCACGATATCGTGGTGCGCTTCCAGGTCCTTGCCCAGTGCGCCGAAACTGGACCGGCTGAGCAGTTCCTGTGGATTTGGCGGCAGCGTGCCCGCAACCAGTACCGAAAGGTCGACAAACGATTCGACGCGCTGGACCGCATCCCGGCTGGCGCGGCCCGCGATCGCATCGGACAGCCCCTGGCGTCCGGGCAGGTTGAATATCTCGTGCTGCTTGGGGCTCCGCAGGTTCGCGTCTACCAGCAGGGTCTGCTCGCCAAGTTGCGAGAATACGATAGCCAGGTTCGCCGCCAGGAAGGAGACCCCTTCTCCTGGCGCGACGCTCGCCACCATCAGCGACTTGTGGCCACGCGCGAACCAGCGCAGCATCAGCTGGCTGCGCAGCGCCCTCAGCCGCTCGACCTGGGGACTGAACGGCTGGTAGGCAGCGACGAGTTTGTCGGAAAACTTGCCCGTACCCGGCTGCAGGTAGGGATAGTCGAATTGGCGCGCCAATACCTGCTGGATATCGTTTTCGGTAACCAGACCCAGTCGCTGCGCGGCTTCACCGAAGCGAATGCCCAGCTCTTTCTGCATGCGCAGGACGCGCTCGGCATTCTCCGGGGTGATCTTGCCCGATTCCAGCAAAAGGCCGCCTATGCTGGAGTCGGTGGCGCGAGCGGTCGAGTTGGTATTAATCGATTGCAATGCGGGGTTCATGATCTTGTCCATATCAGTTGAGGCGCAGCTTCCGCTGGGTAAAGAACTTTGCCGGGCCCAGTCGGCGCTGTGATGCGCCCTTCCATTCGATGCTTCCAAGCACGGGAATCTGCAGCATGTCGGTCAGGTCGGCTTCACTGCGCACACGGCGGTCGAGCATTTCGGCAAGCAGGGTCAGGCCAGTACCGAGCAACGTTCCGAGGAACAATGCCAGTACCGTATTGAGCAAGACCTTCGGGCCCGACGGCTTGATCGGTGCGACTGCCGGATTGAGCAGCGCCACGTCCGACTGTTCGGACTGACCTTCGATGCGGGTTTGTGCCAGGCGCTGCGACGTCACGTCATAAGCGCGCTGCGCGCTTTCCACGTCTTTCTGCAGCACGTTCATTTCATCGCGAGTGCGATTAATCTGCAGCAACTTGGTTTTCTGCTCATCGAGCGCCTGTTTCAGCGCAGCCTCGCGCTGTGCCAGGATACCGGCGTTGTTGCCAACCGACTTCGACGTGGACCGGGTCTGCGCAGCCAGCTCAGCACGCAGGCGCTCTGCTTCGGCGCGCGCACTCAGGTATTGTGGATGGTTGGTACCGAGACGCTGCCGCAATTCCGCCAGCTTGCTTTCGGCAGTCGCCAGGCTCATACGCAGGTTCTGGACAATGGGGGAATTTGCGACATCCGGTGCGTCGCCCGCAGCGCCTTGCGCCATCGTCCGGCGCGAGACAGCTTCCATGGTCTGCGCTTGCGCCGCAACCAGCTGGACGGACAAATCATTCAAACGCTGGGTTTCCACATCCAGGCGGTTGTCGACGCTGACGATGCCGTGCTCCTGCTGGTACTTCGACAGGCGGCTCTGCGCCACTTCGAGGCGGTCGCGCAATTGCCGGGTCTGCTCATCGAAATAACCGGTTGCTTTCTTCATCGGGTCCACTTTCAGCTGGACCGTTGCGTTCTGATACTCTTCGGCGAAAGCATTGGCGATCGCTGCGACGAACTGCGGGTCGCTCCCCGAGAAACTGATATTGACCACACTGCTTTCGCGCGATGGCACGACTTCCAGCTTTGCCAGCAGCAAGTCGCTGAGCCAGTCACGCACGTTGCCCTGGCCCTTGGCAGCTTCATTGAACTGTGCGATCACGGCAGGGCTTTCCGCCAGTTTCAGCTTCTCCACGACGCGCAAAGCCACATTCTTGCTGCCGATGATATCGATTTGCGTTGCCATGTAACCTGGCAGCAATTGGCTCGGCAGGGACAAGCCGGTGACGGGATCGACGCCCTTGTAGTTCATCAGTACCGATGCCGTACCCTGGTAGGTTTTCGGCAGCAGCAGGCTGACAACAAACGTGGCACCCGCCGTGAGGACCAGCGTGGTGATGAGAATCCATCGGCGCGCGAGCAGGATAAGGAAAAACTGGTGGAAATTCATAAAGCACTCTCTAAATGTTTAAGCTAGGCAATCAGAACCAGCTTTCCTTCACATACACGACATCGTCGGGCAAGACCAGGTCATCATGCTTGGCATCGACCAGCTGGAGCTTGCCTCCAGCATCGCGGCGTTTAATCATGATGCCACGTTCGGTACCGCGCGGGGTCAGGCCGCCCCCCACCGACAGTGCCTGCAATACCGTCATCGAACGTTCGATGCGGAACGCACCCGGACGCTGCACTTCGCCATAAATATAGAAGCGCGGGGCACGCTCCACGTAGAGGATATCGTTGGGGTTGAGTTCCATATCCTTCGACAGCTGACCGCTGCTGATCATGCCGATGATATCGATCGTTTCCTTGGTCGTATCGGTCCCGTTCTTGCGGATCAGGCTGACCGAGTCGCCCCCATCCGGACCAATGCCGCCGGCTACGGCCAGCAGGTCCATCAGCGTACGCTTGCCTTCCAGCGGATAACGGCCTGGTCGGTTGACGTTCCCCAATACCGAAACCAGACCGCTCTGCGCACCGGTGACGATGATGTTGACCTGCGCCTTGCGAACGAATCCACCGCTCTCGAGCAGCGCGCCCAGCTTCTTCTCCGCTTCGGGAACGGCCAGGCCGCCCACCTTCACTTGTCCAACAAGGGGGAACGTGATGTCGCCACTGTTCGTGACCCGGGTTTCCAGGCCCAGGTCCGGGCTGCCATAGACGGAGATCCGGATGACGTCGCCAGCACCCAGGATTGTCTGCGCAGTAGCCACCCCTGCCGCCCCGGCAAGCATCACTGCCGCCATCCAGAAAAAGAATCGTTTGATCATCTGGTTTCCTTTCTGTTTATTGAATTACTTTAAACCTGCGACACCGCGCTCGTTGACATCCTGCGCTGGTGCGGCAGCATTCCCGGTCACTGCTGCGGCGGGGTCGGACGGCTTGTTGCCAGCCGGTGCATCGGCCTTGTTCAGATACTCGATTTTCGCGGTGGCACGCAGGCGCTTGACCTCGGCTTCCGCGGCTTCCTTGTTTTTCTTGTTAACCAGGAATTGTTCGATCTGTGGCGTTGCCTGCTCGATCGATACCGGCGCGTCCTTGATATCATTGACCGTCATCAGCAGACTGCGTTCCCCTTCACGAATGATGAACAGCTGGCCTTTCGGCATGGTCGACAGCTTGCTGGTCAACTCAGGCGGCAATTCCTGGCTGGAGCGTGCCAGCTGCCCACGGCCATATTTCACCTTGTGCTCGTCCAGCCATGCCGCCACGACATCCATCGACTTCGACGAATCGATCACACCCTTGAGTTCGTCGGTCAGCGCACTCGTCGGCAATACCAACTGTCGCATGTCAAACAATTTGCGGTTCGCGAAGAATTGCGGGTTCTGGTTGAAATATTGCTCCACCTCGGTCTTGCTCGGCCGCGTTGGCGTTCCGATGCGCTTTTGCAGGTAAGCCTGCGCCACGATCGTCGACTTGGCACGTTCGATCGTCTGCATCACCTTGGGGTCGCGGTCGAGCTTTTCCTTCAGGGCTTCCGCTTCCAGCAGTTGCCGATCGATCAGCGCCTCCAGCACCCGCTTGCGCGCTGTTTCCTGCTGGGCAGCAGGGACGTTGGCACGAGACAGTTCCTCGTTCAGCTGCAGCACGGTAATTTCCTGACCGTTGACATTCACCATCGCCTGGCCTGGCTTCTTCTCGGCTTTATCACCGCACGCGGCAAGCGATGCCGCAGCCAGCACCATAGCCGCGCACAGCAGCTTACGTTGAAAAAGGGGCTTCGTATGAACTATCAAAATACTCCTCCAGTAGCTTTAAGGGTTCGTTCAAGGCCGCGACGGTGACAGCCAAAAATTTCAAAAATTATCATCAATGAAGCATTTTAGCAACTTTTTGACCATGACTGCTGAAGCATGGAAGTAGCAAAATTACAACGAGAACGACATTCTATCCGGCAAGCCACGTCTTAACCCTGAATATTCGCTTAAGAGCGAAAAAAAACATCAATGCGCGTTTTCGCGCTGCAGAACTACCTTGACAGTCTTCACGACAATCCACAGATCCAGCCAGAGTGACCAGTTTCGCAGGTAGTCGAGGTCGTATCGGATGCGGGCTTCCATCTTGTCGAGGGTTTCTGTTTCGCCACGGAAGCCGTTCACCTGCGCCCAGCCGGTAATGCCGGGTTTTGCCTTGTGACGCAGCATGTAACCCTTGATCAGCTTGCGATACTGCTCATTGTGGGCAACGGCATGTGGCCGCGGGCCGACAATGCTCATGCGACCTTGCAGTACGTTGATAAATTGCGGCAATTCGTCGAGCGATGTCTTGCGCAGGAATGCGCCGACCTTCGTGATGCGCTGGTCGTTCTTCCTTGCCTGCACCACGTTGGTCCCGTCTTCGGTCACCGTCATTGAACGGAATTTGTAGACGTAGATCTGCTCGCCGTACAGGCCATAGCGGCGCTGCCGGAAGATGATGGGTCCTGGCGAACTCAACTTGACCGCGATAGCGATCGCCAGCATGACCGGCAACAGCAGCAGCTGGATGACAAGTGCCAGCACGATATCGCTCGCCCTCTTGACGAACGTATTAAAGCCCGTGAAAGGCGTTTCGCAGATCGCAATAACCGGCATGCCGCCCACGTTGTCGAAACGCGCCTGCATGAGGTCGAACACATAGATATCGGGCAGGAAGTAGACAGATGCTGTTGTGTCCTGCAGGTCGTCAAGCAGCTTGCGGATCCGCGGTTGCGCGGAAATCGGCTGGCTGATGAAGATCATCTTGATGTTGTTTTCACGCACAAATGCTGCGACGTCGCACATCTTGCCCAGGATTGGATGATGCAGGTCGGCGGGATGGCGATCGGCAGTGCGGTCATCGAAAAACCCTCGCACCTGCATGAAGAGGTTCGGGTAGCGCTCCGTGGTGCGGGCAAACTTGATGCCGACATCGTTGGCGCCCACGATCAGGACCGAGCGCACTTCCCTCGCATTGGAAGGATCCGACCCCATGGTTCGCACGGCCAGATGGCTGATGAGCAGCAGGAACGGGGTTGCTACAAACCAGGCCAGCACCACTTTTTCTTCGTAGTGGTAAGCCAGGCCGCTGACCGAACCCAGGGCAACCAGGATCAGGGCCGTGACACCCCACCCTGCGATGACGTCGCGCGAGTATGCCAATATGCGGCCGCTACGCCAGGTGCGGTACGGATCGATATGCTGGTAGACAGCCGATGAAATGAAAAAAGCGAGAATCATCAGGATCAGCGAGTAACCGGTGAACGGTTCACCGAACAGCGCCGAGGCCACATACAGCGTGCCCATGATTATCAGCGGGTCGAGCACACGCTGAAAGAATGAAATCAGTGGAATATCGTTAATGGTCATTGCTACTTCTTTAGAATTGCGCGCTGGCGTTGATGGAAACGCCATTTGCTTTGTAGTCACTGCTGCCGATGAGTGGGCTGCCGGCGCGCTTGTCACGGAATACGGTGGCACTCACCTGCATGGACTGCCGGGGCGTCCAGGTCACGCCTGCGGTTGCGCCGTTGATACGGTCACCGCCATCGCCATTGAACACGACGCCGGGCACCTGTTCGAATTCGCGGGTGTCATGCCGCACATTCGCCGTGGCCTGGAGCTTTGCCGAGATAGTCCAGATCGCACCAAGGCTGCCGCCCTTGTTCAGGCTGTTAGTCACCAGGCTGCTTTCCACCGCCGCGAACTCGCGCCATGCGTCGGCGGTGAAGGTTACCTTGCCGAGCGGCGACCAGCGGACGCCAACGCGGCCATTGGCACCGCTGGAATCGCGCATGGCAAGGCTTTCATGCTTGCGCTTTGCGTAACCCGCCAGGACCGTTACCTGGGTAACTCCGCTGTACAGCCAGCTGACATTGAGCTTCAATTCGTCCTGGGTGTAGCCGTCGTCGATCAACGTGCTGCTCAGGATCCGCGGCGACTTGTATTTGCCTCGAAGATGACGGGCCACCAGACCGATGCGGCTGCCACTGGCGGCCAGATGATCGACACCGATCTCAGCCAGATCGTCCGTACGATTATTGATCCGCTGAGTGAGCAATTCATAGTCGAACTCGTTACGCACGAATGAGCCGCGGAGTTGCCAGCTCGGATGAAAGCGCCATGCTCCGGTGGCAGTCTGGTTGCGTTGTGTACGCAGATTCCGCTCGTCCGACTGGCTATCCGTGAAAGGGGTCAGCGACTGCACATAGCTCGCACCCAGGTTGCCGCTGAGACGATTGCCAAGCTGCCAGGAAAGGTCTGCACCGATATCCTTGGCGTTGTAATCGAGCTGGCTGTAATGATCGAACGTGACGCGCGATACTTTGGCCCGTCCAGTCAGCTTTTGCCGTCCGAATGGCCGGTCGATCAGGATGCCCCCTTGTGCCTGCCGCGCGCGATCGGAGCGCTGCTCGGAAGGCGCATTGTCCGGCGAGCGCAGCAAGTTGTCATCGTATGTATAGCCCAGGGCGACAAACGGGTGGATCGTGTCGCTGATCTCGGCTGAAGCATTGCCACAGCACAGCAGCGCGGCAAGCGCGGCCGGCGCAAGGGGCAACAATCGTGGCTTTTTACTCAGCATTATCAATACTCAAATATTAATTAATCTACAATCTTACCAGTAAGTCCAGTTTGAAGTCACCACGACCCATGCCCCGAGGAGGCCGTTCGTGACCGCGTGCGCCAGCACGGGCGCCCACAGATTTCCGCTCCGGATATACAGCCAACTGTAGGAAATACCGGCAACGATGCCGGCCAGCCAGAGGTTGTGTTCGAAACCGAACAGCACTACCGTGATCGCAATCGACTGCATCCCCACGGCAGCCGGATATACGCGCAGAAAGTCGCGCTGCTCCAGCCAGCGCATCAGGAAGGACCGCCAGAATAGCTCTTCCATCAGGGGCACGACCACCGCGGCGCCGGCAATTCGCACGGCAACGAGCAGCCAGTCGATCCTGCCTCCCTCAGCAGTTGGATCGAAACCGGCAGATTTGCCAACCTGCATCCAATCCGCATCCAGATTCACCCACAGCACCAGCACGACCAGTCCCGTAACCACCGATGCGAGCAAGCAGCGCCAACTCATGGATCGCCATGCAAGTTCGACATACATTTTGCGATAGGCCACCATTGCGGCGACGACGAGGGTGATCTTGACCGCATAAAGCCATCGCAGCTCATCCACCGACCAGCCAAGGCCCGCAAGCCCATCCGCTATGGCGATGAAAGCGATGTAAATCGCAAAGGGAAGTATGCGGGCGGTAGACTGCCGCCGGAAAAAGCCTGGCTCCTTGCTACTGTCGAGCGCGCCGGTATCGGCAGCCTTGGTGGGACGAATACGCTGCTGGGCTGTCATTACAATCTACCTGAGGACTATCGAAGAAAGCAGTTCCCACGTTCTGCCAGAATAATTTGCCAATGTTACAACAATCAATTGATGCTGTCTCGCGGAATCGTGCATACCAGCAATTTAAACGAAAAATACGTCAACTGCGTGACTCGATCTGCTCCCATCGCTCAAGTGCAGCCATCAATTGCTCATCGATCTCTTCCGACCTTTGCTGCAACCGGCCTGCCTCGGCAGCGGAATTCTTGTAGAACCCCGGATCGGACAGCGTTGCGCTCAGCTGCTTCTGCTCTTCCTCCAACGCGGCTATACGGCCGGGCAGCTCGTCGAGTTCACGCTGCTCCTTGTAGCTGAGCTTCTTCGGCTTCGGCGCGGGTGCCGCAACGGGCTCTTCCGCCTTGGCTTTCAGCTCTTGCTTTCGTCCCGGGGATGCCGCGATCGGGGTGCGAACCCGTTCCCAGTCGCTGTACCCGCCGATGTATTCGCGCCACAGTCCGCCGCCCTCGGCCACGATCACCTGGGTCACCACATTATCGAGGAAAGTTCGGTCATGGCTGACGAGGAACACGGTGCCTGAATAATCTTCCAGCAGCTCTTCCAGCAACTCCAGCGTGTCGATGTCCAGATCGTTCGTAGGCTCGTCCAGGACCAGTACATTGGCGGGCTTTGCGAAAAGACGGGCCAGCAGCAGCCGGTTGCGTTCGCCACCCGACAATGTGCGGACAGGGGAACGGGCACGCTCCGGCGCGAACAGGAAATCGCCCAGGTAACTCATCACGTGCTTCTTCTGGCCATGGATCTCGACCCAGTCGGAGCCGGGAGAGATCGTGTCGGCCAGCGTGGCCTCTTCGTCGAGCTGGGCACGCATCTGGTCGAAGTAGGCAACCTGCAGGCGAGCCCCCTGCTTGACGGTGCCGCTGTCGGGCTGGTCGACGCCGAGGATCAGCTTGAGCAGCGTCGTCTTGCCGGCACCGTTCGGCCCGATCAGCCCGACCTTGTCGCCGCGCATGATGGTGGCGGAGAAATCGTTCACGATCACCGCCGCGCCGAAACGCTTGTCAACTCCCTCGAGCTCGGCAACGATCTTGCCGGAGCGTTCGCCGGCTGCCACCTCGAGCCGCACCTGGCCCTGCTGGTCACGGCGGGCAGTGCGCTGGTCACGCAGGCGCTCCAGGCGCCGGACACGTCCTTCATTGCGGGTCCTGCGGGCTTCCACGCCTTTGCGGATCCAGACCTCTTCCTGTGCAAGGAACTTGTCGAACTTGGCGTTCTCGACCTCTTCAATCGCCAACTGCTCGGCCTTGCGTGCCTGGTAGGCACTGAAATTGCCGGGATAGGACAGCAACCGGCCACGATCGAGTTCGATAATGCGTGTTGCCACATTGTCGAGGAACGAGCGATCGTGCGTAATGAACAGCACACTACCCTTGTATTCCCGCAACAGGCCCTCGAGCCACTGGATGGAAGTAAAGTCGAGATGGTTGGTCGGCTCATCCAGCAGCAGCACATCCGGCCCGGCCACCAGCGCACGCGCCAGGGCCACGCGTTTCTGCATGCCGCCCGAAAGCGTTTTCACCATGACATCGCTGGCAAGGCCCAGCCGGTCCAGTGTCTGCTCCACCTTGTTGTTGATGCTCCATGCGTCCGCCGCATCAAGCTTGGCCGAAATCTCGTGCATGCGATCAGCCAGGGCCTCGTCATCGCCCTGCCCGAACTGGCCGGTCAGCTTTTCGTATTCCTTGACCAATTTCGGCAGCTCGCCCAAACCGGCGGCAACGACGTCGAACACTTCCATGGCCGGGTCGAATTGCGGCTCCTGTTCGACGTAAGCGATCCGTAA
Source organism: Pseudoduganella lutea (assembly GCF_004209755.1). NCBI lineage: Bacteria > Pseudomonadati > Pseudomonadota > Betaproteobacteria > Burkholderiales > Oxalobacteraceae > Pseudoduganella > Pseudoduganella lutea. The sequence goes on from NZ_CP035913.1 coordinate 1,357,940, forward strand.
CCCCTGCTGCATGACGAGCAAGCCGTCATCCAGCTTCTGCTGGCCGAAGAGGATCTTGAGAAGCGAGGATTTGCCCGTGCCATTGCGGCCAATTAGACCGACGCGCTCGCCGGCGTCCAGCGAAAATTCGGCATGGTCGAGCAGCGCGTGGTGGCCGAACGCGAGTTGCGCAGAGGTAAGAGAGATGACTGCCATAGCAATAAACGAGAGGTGAACCCGACATTGTACCGACAGAACAGCAAGGACAGTAACATTTACGCTCATGTCGGCTATAATTGCGCTCGCCTTGCGTCCTCCCCGTAGCACAATGGATAGTGCACATGCCTCCTAAGCGTGGGATACTGGTTCGATTCCAGTCGGGGGGACCAGCCCAGCATTGCACCTTGCTTATGAACGGCGGCGCGACGCGCCAATGAGGAGCAGGCCGGCGACCATCATTGCCCACGTGCCCGGCTCGGGTACAGGCAGCGTAGCCGTGTACACGGTCAGCGTCGGATTTACGTAATACATTTCCGTTTGGCCATAAGACTTGTACTCGACATCCGGAATGCCGGCCGCTTGCCAGTAAGTTCTGCCTGCGCCCACACTCCCCCACATCTCCAGCGACAGGTCAAAGTTGCCTAGGCCAGCCGTGTTGAACACGCTCGCACTCACGCCAACCGGCGTCCAGAAATTCGTCACCTGATACATCTCGGGCACGACTACCGTACTTCCAGGCGCGGAAATAGCCGCGCCACCCCATGCAACGTCATGATGCCCGCCATACTCAACATTGGTTGCAAAGCTGGGCACCTCGGGCGGAGTAAAGACGCCATAGACCGATGCGGAAAACATCACGCCAGTGATGAGATAACCAGCGTTTGACTGCAAGTTCATTGTTGACTTCAGATACCCCGGATGCATGGACGACGTGCCGTGGACTTCGAACTGAAGCGTTTCCTCAAAACTGTCCAGGCTGATAACGGTCGAAGTCTGGCTGCTGGACCTTACGCTGATCGAAGGGGGCACATCGGCAGGTGGCGGGGAATAATAGAAAAAGCTCTCATAGGAAGAAATGCCAAGCGAGAACGCTGGCACCGAAAGCGATGTGTCAGCCTGAGCAGCAGAGTATGGCAACAGGGCCGGGACGGCTAGCAAGAGACCAGCAAGCGAACGCATACTTCCTCCGATAGTTATAAATAAAATATCTATCCTACCGTATTCTGCAGCGCTGGTGGCATTGTGCTGGGGGGTAGCCACAACCCTACGCGAGGCATTCACGCCCCCTTGCGGTCCGACTTATAACGTGGAAAGTAAAAAGCATTTCGCACCATGGCTGGGCGCGAAATGCTTGGTCGATCCGGGATCAGGGCAGGCACGAGGGCGGCATCACGTACGCGCAGCCGTTCCGATCAGCGCAGTTGTTCGAGCAGGGCGTCCGCGGCCAGCTTATGCCCCACCTTGTTCCAGTGTCCGTCGGTTGGCAGGAAGTCCATTCGCTCGTGATAGTTGCGCCAATGTTGCTCAAATACGGGTTGCATGTCAGTAACAGCAAAATCGTGTGCCTTCAGTGCGCGGAGAAGGATGGCGCGATCGTCATGCTGCCAGTTGCGGCGCGTCTTCGGGGAATAGAGTGCGCCGCGATCACCATCGACGAGGAAAACAAAGCGCGTTCCGTGCGCACGCTGCAACGCTTGCAATTGCGCCAGATAATAGCCGAGCGCGGCATCGCGCCGCTTCACACGCAATGGATCAACCTGCTGGGCTGCTCCCGCCTTTGGCGCTCCAATCCGGAATTCCTGCAGTTTCAAGTTGTAATAGGTATAGAGCAGGAGTGAGGAGCGCAGCACGATGCGCTTACTGCCGGGCTCGACATAGGACATCTGCTCGAGCGACACGCCATCGGGTTCGAATACGAAATGACTATGGCCGCGCCCCGTTTTTTGATCAATCAAGCTCAGATCGAACGGCTCCACGAACATCACAACTGTTTTAGGATGAATTCGCGGAACATAGTATTGGGCAATTGCCAGTGAATCTGCCAGGCCATTGCCGGACATGCCCACCGAGTAGACCTTGCCCAGCGCCGCATCCAGGCGCCCCTGCACCGTTTCCGGATAATGCACCATGAAGGCTTCGATATAGCTGTCGCCGATGACCAGCGCATTGGCCCCATCCGCCGGGTCACGGGAATTTACGATCCCCACGGCGTTCGTGACACCAGACCTGGCATTGTCCATCGCCCAGCCAAACGAGTATTGGAAAGGCTGGCGCGGCACATACCGGGCAAAAGGCAGCTCTGGCGTCGTGTTGGCCATTCTGATGCCAGAGTTCACTGGCAGGCAGCGCAGCACACCTTCCATTCCGAGCAGTGCCAGCAGCATTCCCACCAATGCCGAGAAAATGAATCGCATATGGTCAGAAATTAAAGTAAAGGAATTCGGAAACACCGCGTGTTTCACTGATTGCCAGCAGCAGCAACGACACTGCCAACAGCACGCCTATCAGCAAACCTCCACGCGGCCCCTGGAGGCGTTGCTCCATCGCAGGCAACTCGCCACGCCCGAGCAACTGGTATGCGTTGGGCAGCAACAGCACGATGGCGGTGCAGCCGGCCAGCCACCACAGGCATTCGGTCATCGGCATGATGCGGTCGACCCCGAGCCAGGCAGCATCCACCGAGGAGGCCGCAGTCCCGTGCAGCATTGCCTGCAGAATCAGCAAGGCACTTTCCAGCGTATTTGCACGGAATACAACCCATGCCACGATGACCGCCAGTGATGTTGCCACCCATCCCGCCAGCTTGCGCGGAAGCCCGCCGTGCTCTCCGAACACCGTCCGAAGCGCGTGATTGATGATCAAATAGAAACCATGCAATGCACCCCAGACGATGAATGTCCAGTTCGCACCATGCCAAAGCCCGCCAAGCAACATCGTGATCAACAAGTTGACATAGCGAAGGACCGGCCCCTTGCGGTTGCCGCCCAAGGGTATGTACAGGTAATCACGCAGGAACGTCGACAGCGTGATATGCCAGCGGCGCCAGAACTCGATGATGGAGGTCGAGCGATAAGGGGACAGGAAGTTGACAGGCAAGATAATGCCGAACATATAGGACAAACCGTATGCCATGTCCGAATAAGCGGAGAAATCGAAATACAGCTGGAAGGTATAGGCCAATGCGCCCGCCCACGCCTCGAGTTGCGTCAATTCCGCGTAATGCTGGTCAAATACGGGCGCAACGAAGCGTGCCACGCCGTCCGCAAGAATGACTTTCTTGAACAGCCCTATCGTGAAGAATGCCATGCCAACCGTCAGCCTGCCTGTCCCGAACACATGGGTTCGCGGCGCATCGAACTGCGGAATCATTTCCTTGTGGTGCAAGATCGGGCCAGCGATCAGGTGCGGGAAATACGTCACGAACAGGCCGTAGCTTTCCGGCCGTGTTTCACGCACCTTGCCCTGATGGCAATCGACCAGGTATGCAATCTGGGTGAACGTAAAGAACGAGATGCCGATCGGCAGCGCAATTTGCGGTGACGGAATATCCAAACCGGATGCCGCCGCAAAATTCACGACGATGAAATTCGCGTATTTGAAGAAAATCAGCAGGGACAGATTGAAAATCAGCCCGGCAATAAGCCATCGTCGTGCCTGGGCGAGCTCTTCGCTTTCACGCCTTGCCACGATGCGGTTGCCAACAATGAAATTACAGATAATGGACAATGCCAGCAATGGCAAGTATTCCACTTCCGAATAACTATAGAAAGCAACCGAGGCAATCAGCAGGAAAACGATCGACGCGCGCAGGTTTTTGCGCGAGATCAGGAAATATGCTGCCAGGGAGACTGGGAGAAAAACAAGAAAGAACGCAAATGTATTGAATAACAACGCTCAAGCCCTCCGTTCGCTGACAGCCAGCGCGGAGGCGACAGGCTCGAGAGCATGAAGCACAACGACTTTCATAGTTTTCCAGGGCAGAGATGCGGACCGACAATATGTTATCAGAAATAATGTTCCAGGCGAAATAAAATTATCAATTTTCCATCAGCGTTCGTGGCCTCACGACACGTGTCCTGCATGGGCCTACATCCCCTCAAGGGACACCCTTGCGGGCATCCTGCATGTTCGTCACGAGCCGTCAGCGAACTCCGCTGGACCAATGCTCGGGGGTTTCATGAGCGCCTTGCCCCTGTGGCCATGGAAGTTGCCCAGCCATTTTCCCGCCTGCCGGCACGGCGACCCACGCCGTAGCCGAGGCTTGCGCGGGTTGCTGAGATCGAGCAGCGGGTCGGCCAGCAAGTTGTCCTGGCAATCGCGGAAGCTGTTGAGGTCTATCAGGGCCGACTGATTCATTCGGATTCGACGGACCTTGGCGACGCCCTGTCCGCCACGGTGGATGGCATTGTTCTCGATGACCTGCTGCCCTATGACGCTCGCTCGGTCGACGTAGCGGATCGTCTCGGCCAGGCCAGACCTGGTATCGAGGATCGCATTGTTGACGATCGTGATCGCACCATCGCGCAAGGTGGGTTCGGGAACACCGTAATTGTGTGGATTGAAGGTTTCGAACTGCACCGGGATGCCGCGTGGATTCTCGACAGCGTTATGGGCGATGACCGCGCCATCGGGCACCACGTACACATACCGAAGGTTCCCCCATGCCGCAAGCCCACTTCGATTGACGATCTCCGCCGCGCCAGAAATCCAGCCTGCCGTATCGCGTTTCTGGGCAGAAGCGCGCATGTTGACCCACGTATTGCCATACACCCGGACAGCGCCCCCCACTTGGCATCTGACGTTCTGGCCATCGAAGACTGTATTCCGGATAAAGCAGCTGGCCAGGCAGCCAAACGTGGTAAAGCCCCGCGTGTAGGTCGTCCAAGGCGCTGCCCTCATGGTGCAGTCCTCGAATCCGCAGTTGTCGGTAAGCAGCGCCTTATGGTTGAGGGAGTATTGCCCCATGCAAAACGCTACGTGCGTGCTGTTGATTGAGGTGCACCGGCGGAAGGTCACGTTTTTGGCGCCATCGAATACCGTGAACATATCCATTGCGCCGGACAGGTTTCTGTAGTCGAGATTTGGCTCCTGTTCCTCGGCACTTGTACCGGCATCGCCAACGCAATCCTCGACAAGCACTGTGTCGATGACCGGGAAGTTTTTGACGACCGCGTTGGGGATCGATGGTGCGACCCTGACTGCCCCCTGGTAGGCATAGCGGCTGTTGCAATGGAGAATGGAAATATTTTCACATGGGACGGAACCAACCGTATTCGTCACCACGAAGCCTTGCGTCGGACTGGCGTGGGAATCGATTCCCATGATGAGTACATTATTACAGGCGATGAGCTGGACGGCATAGAAAGCGCCGGTTGCAAACCCGGCAGTTTCGTCCTGGTGCACCATGCCCAGGCCACTATAGAACCGCGCCGGATTGCCCTGTGGTCTGTCATCGCCGGTGTAGACGAACAGTCTGTAGCCCAACTTGGCGCCGCCCCAGATCCAGGGGTCCAACGCGTTGAGATAACGCTTGACGACTGCCACCGATTCGTAGTCGATCGCCATGCCGTTCAATGATTGCCTAGCCCGGCGCATGGCCGTGCCCTGGAAGCGCTGGCCAATCATATTGCCCCGGTTATATGCTCCTCTGAAAAGCCGCTTGACACCGCCATTGGCGGCTGTCTTGGAAGCCAGCTGCTTGGACCAGACGCCGTCGCCTTCGGAAAGCCAGCCCGTTGCATCCGGTGGCTCATACACCATGCTGTCGAAGACGGGATTCGGACCCTCGCCGTACGTGCCGATCGTAAAATTGCTCTTCCCGACGATGGCCATGAAGTAGCCGCTTATCGAGTCATAGTAGTAGCCCCTGCGGAAAAGGACTACATCGCCAGAACGAATCAGGGAACTCATGCTGGCGGGGTACTTCTTGGCGGTCGCAGGGGAATGCCCTCGCCCGTTGTTATCGTGTTTCGTGGGATCGCAATACCATTCGGTCATTCATATTCCTTCAGATCGGATGTCGTGCCAACCACGCAAGTGCATTGCATGGTTGTGCTGGCAGGACGCCACGGTAATACATCCAGCCAATCAGCGTCACTCGCTCAACAAAAATGGCGAAATATCATCACCTTGGACCAAAAGTCAAATTTTTTTCCTAAAATGTGTCATTTTTTTATCGGACATGCTTGATAGATATTTTTTTGCTACCAGCAGGATACAATCGCTTAGATGAACGGAATAAGCAGGAATTGAAGGGGAGCTGGGAATGAACTTGATTAAATGCGTGGCGGTATCGATGATTGCCATGGCGACTTTGTGCACTGGCGCCGCTGCCAGGGCGGATACCACCCTGGTCAACGACACTGACCGGCAGCAACTTGCGGGCTGGCTCGGTAAAGACACGATTCAACTGACGAATATCTTCACCAAGACGACAGGCAGCACCGCTGCCGATTTCCATGCGGCGGCAGATGGCAAGGGCGCCACGATCGTGGTAATGGAAGCTGTCACGAAGTCCGGTCAGTCGTTCCTGCTTGGCGGCTACAATCCAAGCGCATGGGCCTCCTCCGGCGGCTATGCCGTCACCAATGAAGACAGCCTGCGTACGGCCTTCCTGTTCAACCTGACCTCGGACACGATCTTCCGCCAGATGCTCAGCGCCCAGCATCTTGAAACACTCGGTTCCTACCAGACCCTGAACGAAGCCGGCATGGGTCCCACCTTCGGCTGGGGCCACGACCTGCAGATGGCAGGAGACCTGACCCGCGGTTCATCGCTGCTGTATTCGTATGCTGATGCGAGCCTGTCGAACATGAACTTGAGTATCGCCGATGGCCAGGCATATCGCGGCATCGATGACCTGGCGTTCGGCCGTGTCGAAGTCTATACGATCAGCGCAGTACCGGAGCCGGCTTCATTGGCCATGCTCGCGCTTGGCTTATGCGTTATGGCAGCAAGGGCGGGCCGCAAGCGATGATCAAGTCTTTCGAGGGCGCGCGCGGCTTCGCCGCGCTGCTGGTCGCCCTGTTCCACCTCCGCATTGCCACGTTCATCCCCTTCATTGCATTTGGCTACCTGTTCGTTGACCTGTTCTTCGTCCTGAGTGGCTTCCTGATCTGCTCCCTGTACGTTGAGCGGCTTGAGCACAAGGAGCAATTCGCACCGTTCGTCATTCGCCGTTTCGGCCGGCTATTCCCGCTGCTGATCGTTTCCACGATTGCGTTTGTACTGGTCGCGAACCTTGTAGCCTTCGGCAAGAACGAAGCAGTCGCACGCGGCTTGACCAAATTCTCGAGCGGCATCGATGCGGTGCCCTACATGATCCCGACGCTTGCCGAGCTGACGTCGACACTGACCATGACGCACGGCATGGGGTTCTTCGACAAACTGATCCTCAATTCCGTCAGCTGGAGCATCAGTGTCGAGTTCTACACTTATCTGCTGTTCGCTGGCCTCTGCCTGCTTGTCCCGCGCCGCCTGCGCCTTCCACTGTTCGGCATCCTTGCAATTGGGGGTTACGTCGTTACCGCCTGGGCCACTCTGGACCGGCACAACTGTCTTGCAGCGGGCTTTTGCTTCGATATTACCTATGACTTCGGGTTTGCTCGTTGCGTGTCAGCATTTTTCCTGGGTGCCGTTACCTGGGCACTCAGCCGCCGGTTCGGGTCGTTGACCGAAAGCCGTCGCACAGCCATGCAGTGGGTGGCAATGGTGGCAATCATGGGCATCTTCGTGTTCGCGGACCGGTTGCCCGTGCTCACATTCACTTGCCCGCCGGTGTTCGCGCTGCTGGTCTTCAGCCTTGAAAAGGACAGCGGGCCTTTGGCCAGGTTATTGAAGCGACCCATTTTCCAGCTGCTCGGCGAGCGATCCTATTCGGTGTATATGGTGCACCCGATCATCCTTCTCGTACTGGCGCCAGCCCAGAAAAAGCTTGCTGGGGGAATGCTCCTCGCCACCGTCACGCTGGTGTTGTATGTGGTAGTCGTGGTTTGGGCAGCCGGCTACAGCTATCGCTGGATCGAAGCACCGTTCCGCGACTTCTTCAACCGGGTTGCCGACCGGCTGAAACCGCGCATGGCGAAGGCGGGAAGCGTCGCCCGTGAGCATGTGAAAAAAGCGCCGATGCAAGCGTCTGAATAGGTCAGCTGTCCTGCGGCGGCACCACTGCCGTCGCCTCGATCTCCACTCTTGCCCGGGCTTCGACCAGCCCGGCCACCACTACCGCCGTCATGGCGGGGTAGTGCGCACCGATCTGCTCGCGGTAGGCAGCGCCGAGCGCGCGCTGTGCGGCCAGGTACTCGGCGCGGTCGACCACATACCACGTCATCCGCACAATGTGCTCTGGCCGTGCCCCCGCCTCGGCCAGCACCTGCACGATATTGGCCAGCGCCTGGCGGGCCTGCGCCACGAAATCGTCGCTCTCGAACTCGCCGGAAGCATTCCACCCGACCATGCCGCTGACGAACACCATCCGTCCGCTGGCGGCGACACCGTTCGAGTACCCTTTCGGCCGCGGCCAGCCGGGCGGTTGCAGGATTTCCATGCTCACTCTTTCGATGGCGCCGCGCGCAGCAGTTCGCGCGCGATGATCAGTTGCTGCACCTCCGTGGCGCCCTCGTAGATGCGCAACGCGCGGATCTCCCGGTACAGCCGCTCCACGACTGCACCACTGACCACGCCCTGGCCGCCGAACATCTGCACGGCCGCATCGATGACCTGCTGCGCCGTTTCGGTCGCCGTCATCTTGGCCATCGCCGCCTCCTTGGTGACCTTGCTGCCCGCATCGCGCAGCCAGGCGGCGCGGTACGTCAACAATGCCGCGGCATCGATGCCGGTCGCCATCTGCGCCAGCTTCGCCTGCGTCAGCTGGAAGTCGGCGAGCACTTGCCCGAACATCGCGCGTGACGTGGCGCGCGCCAGCGCCTCGTCGAGCGCACGCCGTGCGAAGCCCAGCGCGGCGGCGGCAACCGACGTGCGAAACACGTCCAGCGTGGCCATCGCCACCTTGAAGCCCTGCCCCGCCGTGCCGACCAGGCAGCCGGCCGGAATGCGACAACCGTCGAAACGCAGCCGGGCCAGCGGGTGCGGCGCGATCACGTCGATGCGTTCGGCGATCGACAGCCCGGGCGCCCCGGCATCGACGATGAACGCGCTGATGCCGCGCGCGCCGGGCGCCTCGCCGGTGCGGGCGAACACGGTATGAAAATCGGCGATGCCGCCATTCGAGATCCACGTCTTTTCGCCATCGAGCACGTAATGGTCGCCCTCGCGCACCGCCGTGCAGGCCATCGCCGCCACGTCGGAACCGGCATGCGGTTCGGACAGCGCGAACGCCGCGATCGCCTCGCCCCGTGCCACCCGCGGCAGCCAGGCTGCCTTCTGCGCGGCGCTGCCGAACAGGCTGATCGCACCGGCGCCGAGCCCCTGCATCGCGAACGCGAAATCGGCCAGGCCATCGTGGCGCGCCAGCGTCTCGCGGATCAGGCACAGCGCGCGGGTGTCGAGCGCATCGGCGGTGCCGCCATACTGCGCACCGCCCACCGCGTGCCGCAGCCAGCCCGCCTCGCCCAGTTGCCGCACCAGCGTGCGGCAGGCGGCATCCACATCAGCACCGTGCGTTGCGCCCAGGTGGGCAGCCGCCCATGCATCCAGTTCGCCTTCCAGTGCGCGGTGCCGCGCTTCCAGGAACGGCCAGTCGAGATATGCCTTGTCCGCCATGTCAATCCCCTTCGAACGCCGGTTTCTGTTTCGCCACGAACGCGTGGTAGGCGCGGTGGAAGTCGTTGGTGGCCATGCAGATGGCCTGCGCCTGCGCTTCCGCCTCGATCGCCTCGTCGACACCCATGTTCCACTCCTGCTGCAGCATTTTCTTTGTCATGCCATGGGCAAAGGTAGGCCCTTGCGCCAGGTTGCGCGCCATCGCCTGCGCGGCCTGGGCCAGCGATGCCGGTTCGTGCAGCGCATTGAAGAATCCCCACCGTTCGCCTTCCGCGCCAGACATCGACCGCCCCGTGAACAGCAGCTCGGCGGCGCGCCCCTGGCCGATCACGCGTGGCAGCAGCGCGCAGGCCCCCATGTCGCAGCCCGCCAGGCCGACGCGGGTGAACAGGAATGCCGTCTTGCTGCGCTGCGTGCCGTAGCGGATGTCGGACGCGAGAGCCAGCATCGCACCGGCGCCGGCGCAGATGCCGTCGACCGCCGCAATGACCGGCTGCGGGCATGCGCGCATGGCCTTCACCACGTCGCCCGTCATGCGCGTAAAGGCCAGCAGGCCCGGCATGTCGAGTTGCGTCAGCGGGCCGATAATGTCGTGCACGTCGCCGCCCGAGCAGAAGTCATCGCCGGCGCCGGCAATCACCACGGCCTTCACGTCGTCGGCATGGGCCAGCGCGCGGAACAGGTCGCGCAGTTCGGCATACGAGTCGAACGTGAGCGGATTCTTGCGTTCCGGTCGGTTCAGCGTGACCGTGGCCACGCCCTCTTCCACCGCGAACAGGAAGTGCCGCGCCGCGTAGCCGGCCAGTGTGGTGCGGTGACCGGGCAGCGCATGCGGCTGCCCCTGCAGGTATTTCATGGTTTCTCCCCGCGGGCCAATGGCCTGCGCTTTCCAATGCGTTTCAATGTCTTGTTCAGGTTCCCGCCTGCGCCAGGTGGCGTTCGAGTTGCGCCTTGCCGGCCAGGTACTGCTTCGGCCATGGCTGCGCGCGGTAGCCGATGCGCGCCGCCTCCGCCAGCGTCCACGCCGGGTTGGCCAGGTGCGGCCGGCCCACGGCGCACAGGTCGGCACGGCCGGCGGCGATGATGCCGTTGGCATGGTCGGCCTCGGAGATCGCGCCCACGGCGATCGTGGCGATACCGGCCTCGTTGCGCACGCGGTCGGCAAACGGCGCCTGGTACATGCGGCCAAAGACCGGTTGCTCCGCCTTGCTGACCTGGCCGGACGAGCAGTCGATCAGATCGGCGCCCGCCGCCTTGAACAGCTTCCCGATCCGCACCGCGTCATCCGGCGTGATGCCGCCCGTCACCCAGTCGTGCGCGGAAATGCGCACGCTCATCGGCTTGTGCGCCGGCCACGCGGCGCGCATGGCCGTGAACACGCGCAGCGGAAAACGGCAGCGGTTCTCCAGGCTGCCGCCATGCGCATCGGTGCGCCGGTTCGTCAACGGCGAGATGAACGACGACAGCAGGTAGCCGTGCGCGCAATGCAGTTCGAGCCAGTCGAAACCGGCCTCGTCGGCCGCTTGCGTGGCGCGCACGAAGTCGGCTTCGATGCGGTCCATGTCGGCTGCGCCGGCCTCGCGCGCCATCTGCGAAACGCCTTCCAGGTATTGCTGCGGCGAGGCCGACACCAGCGGCCAGTTGCCCTCCTCCAGCGGCTGGTCGATGCCGTCCCACATCGCGCGCGTGGAACCCTTGGCGCCCGCGTGGCCGAGCTGGATGCCGATCTTCGCATCGCTTGCCGCATGCACGGCATCGACGACGCGGCGCCACGCCACCGTATGCTGCGGCGCATACAGGCCGGGGCACCCCGGCGTGATCCGCGCATCGGCGGACACGCACGTCATTTCCGCCATCACCAACGCCGCGCCGCCCACCGCGCGCGCGCCCAGGTGCAGCAGGTGCCAGTCGCCGACCGTGCCGTCGACAGCGCTGTACTGCGCCATCGGTGACACCACGATGCGGTTCTTCAGCACCAGCGCACGCACCCGGAAGGGCGTGAACATCGGCGGGATCGCGCAATCGTCGGGCGGCGCCAGGCCGGCCTGGCCGAACGCGCGGTGCGCAAACCAGCGCTCGTAGTCCGCCACGTAGTCACGGTCGCGCAGCCGCAGGTTCTCATGCGACAGCCGCTGGCTGCGCGCCAGCATCGCATAGGCGAATTGCGGCGCGTCCAGCGCGGCGTAGCGCGCCACGTTTTCAAACCATTCCATCGAATTGCGCGCCGCGCTCTGCAGCCTCAAAACCTCGACCGAACGCTCCGCTTCATAACCATCGAGCGCCGTGCGCAAGTCGCCATGCGTGGCAATGTGGCGTGCCAGCGCGATCGCATCCTCCAGCGCCAGCCGCGTGCCGGAACCGATGGAAAAGTGGGCCGAGTGCGCCGCATCGCCTACCAGCACGACCGGCACGGACGTTGATCCAGTTTCCCAGCGCACCCACCGTTCGCACGCGATGCGGGGGAACCGGCTCCACATGGCCGACCCGCGCAGGTGCGCCGCGTTCGACATCAGCCGATGCCCGTCGAGGCGATCCGCGAACAGCCGCTCGCAGAACGCGATCGATTCCTGCTGCGTCATGGTTTCCAGGCCGGCGGCGCGCCATACGGTTTCCGGCGCCTCCACGATGAATGTCGACGTGCCGGCATCGAACTGGTAGATGTGCGCCTGGAACCAGCCATGCGCCGTCTCGCGGAAGTCGAACGTGAACGCATCGAACCGCTTCGTCGTGCCCAGCCACACGAAGCGGCACCGCCGGGATTCAGCTTGCACCGCGGCCTGCGCCTCGGCCTGCGGCGCGAAGGTGTCCGCATACCGCGCGCGCACGCGGCTGTTCAGGCCATCGGCGGCGATCACCAGGCCGGCACCGTGGCGGGCCGCAAGCGCCTGCTCGTCCGTGACTTCCGTCTCGTAGACGAGTTCCACGCCCAGCGCCGCGCAGCGCCGCTGCAGGATGTCCAGCAGCCGCTTGCGGCCAATACCGGCAAACCCATGGCCGCCGGAACGCACCCGCGCGCCCTTGAAGAACACGTCGATGTCCTGCCAATGGTTGAACGAGTCGATGACCTCGCGTGCGCTCGGCGCGTCCGCCGCGAGCAGCCTGTCCAGCGCCTGGTCGGAAAACACGACACCCCAGCCAAACGTGTCCTGCGGCCGGTTGCGCTCGACGACGACCACGCGGCGCGCCGGGTCGGCCTTCTTCAGCAGCAGCGCGCAATACAGGCCGGCCGGGCCGCCGCCGATGCACAGCACGTTCATGGCTGGCGCAGTCGGAAGCGCTGCAGCTTGCCGGTCTCGGTGCGCGGCAGCGACGTGGCGAACACCACGCGGCGCGGATACTTGTAAGGTGCGATCTCGCCCTTGGCGAATGCCTGCAGCTCGGCCGCCAGCGCCGGTGTGGCATCGTATCCCGGCCGCAGCACCACGTGTGCCTCGACGAGCTGCCCGCGCGCCACATCCGCGTGACCGACGACGCCGCACTCGGCCACGGCGGGGTGGCGCAGCAGTGCGTCTTCCACTTCCGGGCCGGCGATGTTGTAACCGCTCGAGACGATCATGTCGTCGGTGCGCGAGCGGTAGTAGAAATAGCCGTCGGCATCCATCTCGTAGGCGTCGCCGGTGAGGTTCCAGCCGTTGACCACGTAGTCCTTCTGCCGCGCATCGTCCAGGTAGCGGCAGCCGGTCGGGCCCTTGACGGCCAGCCGGCCAACCACGCCCGGCCCCACCGGCCGGCCCAGCGCATCGAGCACGCAGGCCTGGTAGCCGGGCACCGGCTTGCCCGTGGCGCCCGGCCGCACGTCCGCCCCCGCGGCGGCGATGAAGATGTGCAGCATCTCCGTCGAGCCGATGCCATCGATCATCGCGAGCCCCGTCGCCCGTTGCCAGGCCTCGCGGGTGGCGACCGGCAGCACTTCGCCCGCCGACACGGTTTCGCGCAGGCTCGACAGATCGTGGCTTGCCGCCTGCGCGGCCATTTGCCGGTACGCGGTGGGCGCCGTGAAGCAGACGGTGGCGCGGTGCCGGGCAATCGCCTCGAGTAGTGTTTCGGGGGTGAGTTTTTCCAGCAGTACCGCGCTGGCGCCCACGCGCAGCGGAAACAGCAGCAGCCCGCCCAGGCCGAACGTGAATGCCAGTGGCGGCGTGCCGATGAACACGTCCGATGGCTGCGTGCGCAGCGTGTGGCGCGGGAAGCAGTCGCAGATCGCCAGCACGTCGCGGTGGAAGTGCATCGTTCCTTTCGGTACGCCGGTGGTGCCGGACGTGAAGCTGATCAGGCATACGTCATCGGCCGCCGTATCGCACGCGGCGAACGTCGCCGGCGCCTGCGCCATCAACGCTTCGAGGCAGCCCGCTTCACTGGTGCCGTCTTCATCGGTACCGAAAGCATCGGTACCAAAATCATCGGTACCAAAATACAGCGTGGGCAGCAGGCCGGGCACCGCATCGAGATCGGCGCGCAGCGCGGCGGCGCACAGCACCGCGTCCACCTGCGCCTTCGCCACGATCGCCGCCAGCTCGCGCGTGCGCAGCAATGGCATCGTCGGCACGGCGATCAGGCCGGCCTTCAGCACGGCGAGGATGGCGGCCGCCATCAGTGGCGTATTGCCGCCCCGCAGCAGCACGCGGTTGCCCGGCACCAGCCCGAGCCGGCCGCGCAGCACGTGGGCGATACGGTCGACGCGTTCCTGCAGCTGGGCGTAGGTCCAGCGCTCATCCGCGCCGCACAGCGCCGTGCGCTCTCCCGCGCCGGCCGCGACGTGGCGGTCCAGCAGCTCGGCAACGCAGTTGATCCGCGCAGGGTAGTGCAATTCGGGCAGGTCGAACAGCAGATCCGGCCACAGCTCGGCGGGCGGCAGGTGGGCCCGCGCGAACGGATCGGCGTGCGCGCTGGCGATGCGTGGCGTGGCGTGGTCCATGAGCGCCTCGTGGTGAATGGTCGGCCTGGCCACTGACTGCAAGCCTGAACGGTCCGGGGACCAGGCACGCGGCACGCAGGCCCGCGCCGCCCTCAAGCGCCCAGCCGCCGCGCCTGACGGCGCACGGCGTCGCGCACCGTGGCAAGCATCGGTGCCAGTCCGGCCGTGGTGGCGGGCAGCACGGCCAGCTTGCCGGCGGCGCCAGCCAGGCCCAGCGTGGCGCAACCGCCGCGCAGGCGTTCCAGCCGCACCATGGCCTCGTCACGTTCGCCACGCAGCAGCAGCGCTTCCAGCTCGGCCTCGGCGGCCAGCAATTGCGTCTCGAACCCGGCCAGGTAGGCGGCCAGGCGTGCGGCATCGATCCCCAGCCGCGCCAGCGTGTCAGCCGGCTCCTCGGCCTGCAGCGGCATCGCCAGCGCATCGAGCTGGGCGCGCACCTGTGTCGGCTCGAACGGCTTGACGATGTAGCCGCTGGCGCCGGCCCGGGTGGCCAGTTCCACCGTCTCGCGGTCGTTCGCGGAAGATACCAGCACGAATGGCAGCGAAGCCAGCGCGGCATCGCCGCGCACCTTCTGCAGCAGCTCCATGCCCGACAGGCGCGGCATGCGCAGGTCGCAGAAGCAGGCAGCCGGCCGCAGGCCCGCAACGAGCTGCTGCCATGCGTCGGCACCATCTTCGGCTTCGACGATTTCGTAGTGGCCGCTGCTGTCGATCAGGTGCATCAGCATCATCCGCGACACGACGTCGTCGTCGACTACCAGAACTTTCATGGATTCCCCTTCGCCAACCCCGCGCCGGCGCGTTGCGATTATAACCAGTGGCGCCGTGCACGGGAATCGGCGTTCAGCCGGGGCGCCCGCTGTCGGCCGGCGTCAGCATCCGCCCCAGCAAGGCATGCAGCCGTGGCAGCTTGAGCCGGATCGCCGGCCACAATGCGCGGTCGGCGGCGCGCTCGAGTTCGGCGCACAGCGCCTGCAGCTCCACTTCCTGCAGGTAGGCGGCACTGCCCTTCAGGCCGTGGAACAGCCGGCCTGCCGCATCGGCGTCGGCGGCGGCCAGCGCGGCGTCCAGCTCGTCCAGCTTGCCCGGCAGGTCGGCCAGGAAGGCGTCGCGCAGCCGCAAGCGCAGCACGCCGGCCGCATCGCCCGACGGCGGACCGGCCGGCGGCTGGCCGGCATCGATGCCGAACATCGCATCGAGCTCCGCCACGCTGGGCCGGCTGGCGCCCGTGCGCGGCGGTACCAGATCCGGCAGCGGGTCGAGCACCACGCCGCGCGCCAGCTGGCGCTCGATGGCGCGCGTGAGCTGCAGGTGCAGCGCGCCCTCGTCGATCGGCTTGGTAAGGAAGTCATCCATGCCGGCCGCCAGGTAGCGGCTGCGGTCTTCCTCGCTGGCATTGGCCGTCAGCGCCACGATCATCAGGTCGCGGTCGCACACCGGCGCGCCGTACGGCCCGCCGGCGCGGATCGCCCGCGTGGCCGTCGGCCCGTCCAGCTCGGGCATGCGGCCATCCATCAGGATCAGGTCGTAACGCGTCTGCGCGCAGGCGGCCACGGCCAGCGCCCCGTTGCCGACGATGTCCACGCCGTGCCCCATGTCTTCCAGCATCATGCGGATGATGATCTGGTTCGTTGGAAAATCTTCCGCGCACAGCACCTTCAGCCGGTGCGTGTGCGGCGCGCGCGCCACCTGCGGCACCAGGGGCGGCGCCACGCCGTCGCACAGCGGCAGCGTGACGGCAAACACGCTGCCGGCGCCGGGCATGCTGTGTGCGCCGATCTCGCCGCCCATCAGGTCCACCAGCTGGCGGCTGATCGCCAGCCCGAGGCCGGTGCCGCCGTAGCGCCGGGTCGTGGTGGCGTCGGCCTGTTCGAACTTCTCGAACAGACGCGGCAGCTCGGCGGGCGGAATGCCGATGCCGGTATCCTCGACCGTGAACCTGATCAGCGTGCAGCCGCGCTCGTTGGTGCCGGCGCGCGCCACGCGCAAGGTGACATGGCCACGCTGTGTGAACTTGAACGCATTGCCGACGAGGTTCACGAGCACCTGCCGCAAGCGGGTCGGATCGCCCACGACGAAGTGCGGCAGGTCGCGCCCGTAGTCGATGCGGAATTCCACGCCCTGCGCGGCCGACTGCTCCTCGAACAGGCTGGCCACGTTTTCCACCGTGGACGCCAGCGCGAAGTCGATCTGCTCGAGCGTCAGCTTGCCGGCTTCGATCTTGGAAAAGTCCAGCAGGTCGTTGATGATCGACAGCAGCGATTGCGCATTGGTCTGGCCCCGTTCGATCTGTTCGCGGGTGACCGGCTGCAGCGAGCGGTCGCGCAATGCAAAGCCCAGCATGCCGATCACGCCGGCCAGCGGCGTGCGCATTTCATGGCTCATATTGGCCAGGAATTCCGATTTCTGCCGCGTCGCGTCCTCCGCGCGCTGCACCGCATGGCTGAGCCGTTCGTCGCGCTGTTCGAGTTCATGCTTCTGTTCGATCAGCAGCCGGTTCTTCATTTCCACCTCGGCCGTGCGCAGGCTCACCTGCTGTTCCAGCCGCAGGCGCTGGCCCCGCAATACGCGCATCCGCGCGTGGTACAGCCCGAAGCCGCCGCCCAGCAGCATCAGCAGCGCCAGCGTGCGGAACCACCATGTCTTCCATACCGGCGGCAGGATCGTGATCGCCAGTTCCGTGGGCTCGCCCCATACGCCGTCCTTGTTGGCCGCCTTCACGCGGAACACGTAGCTGCCCGGATCGAGGTTCGTGTAGGTGGCGAAGCGCTTGCCGGCACCGGTGCTGACCCAGTCGCGGTCGAATCCTTCGAGCTGGTAGGCGAAGCGGTTGTTCTGCGGCCAGGCATAGTGCAGCGCCGCGAATTCAAGCGAGAACACGGAGTCCTGGTGGCCCAGCGTCAGCGCGCGGGTGGCCTCGATCGCACGCTGCAGGATCACGTTGCCGTCCGGCCGCGCAGCGCCTGGGCGCACCGTGCGGTTGAAGATCTGGAAGTCGGTGATCGCCACCCGTGGCGCCATGCCGTTCGGGCGCACCGCCGCCGGATCGAAGGCGGTAATGCCGTTGAAGCCGCCGAAATACAGCGTGCCGTCCGGCGCGGCAAACGCGGAGCCGTCGAAGTAGGCGCCTTCGATCGTGCCGTCGGCGCCGGAATAGTTGCGCACCCGGCCGGTGGCCGGATCGAGGCTGGACAGGCCGCTATTGGTCGACAGCCATAACTTTCCCTGGCGGTCCGGCAGGATCGCCGCGATGGCATCGTCGGCCAGGCCGTCCTGGCGCGTGTAGCGGCGGAACGAAACGCCCCGGGCATCGCGCTGCATCCGGTTCAGGCCCGACGCGGTACCGACCCACAGCGTGCCCTGCGCATCCTCGAGCAGGTAATGCACCTCGTTGTGCGACAGGCTGCCGGGGTCGCGCGGGTCGTGCTGGAAGTGGCGGAACCGCCCGGTGCGGCGGTCCAGCAGGCCCAGGCCGTTGAAGGTGCCCACCCACAGGTTGCCGCGGCGGTCTTCCAGCACGGGGCGGACAGTGTCGTCGGCCAGGCTGGCCGGATCGGCGGGATCGTGGCGGAACGCGCGCATGGTGCCGCCGGCCGGGTCGATCCGGTACAGGCCCGCCTTGCTGGAGACCCAGATCATGCCGGAGCGGTCGCCGAAGAGGTAGCGCACCGTGTCCAGTTCGGGATTGCCGCGCGAGAGCAGGAGCGGGCCGAAGCGGCCTTCCCGCGGATCGAACGTGCGCACGCCGGCCCGGCTGCCGACCCAAAGCGTACCGCCGGGGGTCCGCCACAGGCCTGTCACGTTGGCGTCGCTGCTGCCATTGCCCGCCTGCGGCAGGGGGTAAAGCCGGGCCGTGCCGCTGGCCGGGTCGTACAGGCTGAGGCCGTGGTCATTGCCCACCCACAGCTTGCCGCCGTCGCCATCGACGATGGCACGAATCCGGTTGTCGCTCAATGTCCCGACCTGGTCGGGGTTCTTGACCAGTCGGGCGAAGCCGCCGCTGGACAGGTCGACCCGGCTGACGCCGTTGAACCACGTGCCCACCCAGAACGTGCCCACGCGGTCGCGGAACAGCGCCGACACGTAGTCGTCCGCCAGGCTGTGCGGGTCGCCCAGTTCATGCCGGTAGCCGGTGAAACGCTTGGCCTCCGGCTGCCACCGGTACAACCCGTCGTTGCGCATGCCCACCCACACGGTGCCGTCGGGGTCCTGGTAGAGGTTCATCACGGTACCGGCCGGCAGCCCCGCGCTGTCGGGCAGCCGTTCACGCCGCAACACGGGCGACTGCGCCGTCAGCCGCCAGTGATCCAGGCCGCCATGCGTACCGACCCACAGGGTGCCGTCGCGGTCGGCCAGCAATGACTGTACGGCCACCGCCCCGCCCCCGCCTTGCCCGGTCACGGTGAAATGCACCATCCCGGCGCCGCCGGGCACCAGCAGGTCGACGCCGGCCGGCGTGCCGATCCACAGGCGGCCGGCGGCATCGCGCGCCAGGGCATTGATCTGGTCGTGCGCCAGGCTGCCCGGTTCGTCCGGCACATGATGGCGGATCGTGAAGCGCCCGGTCGCCGGATCGAGGTGCTGCAAGCCGTCGGAGGTACCGATCCACAGGCCACCCGCGCCGTCGTCGACGATGGCCCGCACGTGCCGGTTGCCGTTGCCGCGCTGCTCCGGTTCCACCGGGCGGAAATGCGTGAAGCGCTGCGTCAGCGGATCGAACAGGTCCAGGCCATTGTCGGTACCGACCCACAGCCGGCCGGCCTGGTCGACATGCAGCACGCGCACCCAGTTCTGCGACAGGCTGTGCGGATCGGACAGGTTATGCTGGTAGATCACGGTGCGGTAACCGTCATACCGTGCCAGGCCGCCCTGCGTGCCGAACCAGATGAAGCCCTGGCGGTCCTGGGTAATCGCCAGCACTGATTCCTGCGGCAGGCCGTCCTGCACGCTCAACTGCTCGAAGCGCAGCGTGCGGGGCGGCGCGGCGGCTGCCAGCTCGCACAGGAACAGGAGGCATGGCAGGAGGCACAACGACAGGTGGCGCAAGCTTCGTTTCATCGCCTGCCTCAGGTGCCGAAGAACGCCAGCACGTCGGCCCGGCGGGCATGGGTGTCGCGCTGGCCGAGGCGGATCAGCTCATTGGTATAGCTGGACTCGAACAGCAGGTAGGAGGCCAGCGCCGCGCCGCGCGCCTCGGTCGCGCCGATCCCGGACAGCATGGCGCGGATCGGTGCCGGCAGGCTGCCCACGTGGCGTGCCGCGATGTCGTCGAGCCGCTCGGACGGTGCGATCACAAGCAGTTCCACGGGCCGCAGCGGCGTCTTTTCCAGCAAGTCGGCGGGCAGCATCGACAAGGTGTTGTTGATGCGGTTCAGCCGTTCGATATCCATCGCCAGGCCGTCGAGGAAGATCGACGACAGCGCGTGGCCGGCAATCTGCGCCAGGCTCGGATAGCGCGCATTGGCCACGCCGTTGCGCGCCTTTTCAGTCAGCCGCCCGGCACCGACCACCAGCACTTTCGCCGCGCCCAGGTGGATGGCCGGCGAAATCGGCGCCAGCTGGCGCATCGAGCCGTCGCCGCAATACTCCCGCTGGCCATCCACGTACAGCGGCGTGGCCGGAAAGATGAACGGAATCGCCGACGACGCCAGCAGGTGCTCGACGCCGATCTGGTCCTGCAGCGCCACCCGCTGCATGCGCATCCACGGCGCGATCTCGGCCGCGGTCTGGTAGAACGTGATGTGCTGGCCGCCGGTGTACGACGACGCGGTGACGGCCACCGCGTGCAGCAGGCCTTCCTGCAGCACGCCGTCGAGGCGCGGCAGGTCCAGCATCCGGTGCAGCAGGCTGACGAGCGGCGTGTTGTTCAGCAGCGACGTCGGCGGCGCCGCGCGCCACTTGCGCAGCAGCCAGCCGAACGACAGCAGCGACAGCCAGCGCGCGCCGGAGCGCAGTACGCCCAGGGAATCGGCGCGGTACACCTGCTCGACGGTGATGTGCGACCACACGTCCATCAGCTTCGCCACGCTCTCGCCGAAATTGTCGGCCCGGCAGGCCAGCGCCGTGGCATTGATGGCGCCCGCCGAGGTGCCGCAGATGATCTGGAACGGACTGCGCGCAGGCGCCCAGCCTTCATCCCACAATATCTCCGCGATTGCCTGCAGTACCCCGACCTGGTAGGCGCCCCGCGCGCCGCCCCGGTCAGGATCAGGCCGGTCTTTTTTTTCATTCCCATTTACTAAGGGTAACACGGCGGAAGGCACCTTTGAACAGGCCCGGGCGTGGATGATATGATGCCGGAGAGTGGTCCGGCGGCCTGGCGACCACGGCGCGAGTGTGATGCGGGGCCGTGCAGGCGCTGGCGGCGCCTTCGGCAGCCCAGCCATTTCTCCCGGCGACCCGACGTCCCGAGCCGATCCCTGGTCCGCCGGTCATCCATCGATGAGAGGTGCACATTGAACACGGACACACAACCGGCAGCGCTGGACGCCTCGAGCGAGGCGGCGCATTTCGTGCGGTTCTACAAGGACGAGGTCGTGCTGCTGGCCGAAGTGTCGGAGTTTCTCGACCAGGGACTGCGCGCGGGCGGTGCGGGGATCGCCATCGCGACGGCGGAACACCTGGCCATGCTGCGGCAGCAACTGGCGGGCCTTGGTGGGCTGGAAGGCGAGCCCGGCTGGTTTCCAGGGGAGCTTGTCATGCTCGATGCGGCCGATCTGCTCGCGCGTTTCATGGTCGATGGCTGGCCCGACGCGCGGCGCTTCGACGAAGTCGTGGGTACCGTCGTGCGCAAGGCGGCGAACACCGGCAGGCCGGTGCATGCGTTCGGCGAAATGGTGGCGCTGCTGTGCGAACAAGGCCGGTTCGACGCCGCGGTGCGCCTGGAAGAGCTGTGGAACGGGTTGCGCGTCGAATGCCGGTTCACGCTGTTCTGTGCCTATCCATGGCAACTGTTCCCCACCGATGGCGAAGCGGCGGCCTTTCGCCGGATCTGCTGCGTGCACGACCATGTGCGTCCGCACGGCCACGCCGCCATGCCTGCGCAGCGCGAGGCCTCCCTGCAACTGGCCCTTCTCGAGCAAGACAATCTCGCCCTGCGGAGCGAAGTCGCCCGCGCCCGCGCGTCGGAACAGACGCTGCTGCACCGCGAACGCGAGCTGGCGGACTTCCTGGAAAACGCCGCCGAAAGCCTGCACCGGGTCGGCCCGGACGGTATCATCCTATGGGCCAACAAGGCCGAGCTGGCGCTGCTGGGCTACCGGTGGGACGAATATGTCGGCCACCACGTCGCCAGGTTCCATGCCGACAGGCCCGTCATCGAGGACATCCTGCACCGCCTGCAGGCCGGGGAAACGCTGCACGACCAGCCCGCGCGCCTGCGCTGCCGGGACGGATCGATCCGGCATGTTGTCATCAGCACCAATGCGTGCATCGACAATGGCCGCCTGCGCTACACGCGCTGTTTCACGCGCGATGCGACCGAGCGTCATCTGCTGGAACTGGCGCACCGGGAACGCGAAGCGCTGGTGGCGGAGCTGTCACATTCCAATCGGGCCAAGGATGAATTCCTGGCCATGCTCGCGCACGAACTGCGCAACCCGCTCGCACCGATCAGCGCCGCGGCGCAGTTGCTGGCGATCGCCGGCGGCGATCAGGAGCGCATCGGGCAGGCCAGCGCCGTGATCCTGCGCCAGGTCGGCCACATGAAAGGCCTCATCGACGACCTGCTCGACGTGGCCCGTGTCACGCGCGGGCTGGTCGCGCTGGCGAAAAACCCGGTCGACCTGCGCGACGTCGTGGCCGAGGCGGTCGAACAGGCAGCGCCGCTGGTGCAGTCCCGCCGCCACCGGCTCGTGCTCGACGTCGGCGCCGCCCCGGCGATGGTGAGCGCGGACCGCAAGCGCATCATCCAGGCGATCGCCAACATCGTCACGAACGCGGCCAAGTTCACGCCGAATGGCGGAGAGCTCGCCATCCGCCTGGCAACGACGGCGAACGATGTTGTCCTGGAAGTGACGGACAACGGCATCGGCATGGAAGCCGGCCTGGCCACGCGGATCTTCGACCTCTTCGTGCAGGGCCAGCGCGGCCCCGACCGCACCCAGGGCGGCCTGGGCATTGGCCTGGCGCTGGCCAGGAGCCTGGTCGAATCGCATGGCGGCACGATCGCCGCGCGCAGCGTTGGCGCGGGCAAGGGCAGCACGTTCACGGTGCGCCTGCCGCGCGTGGATGGCGCCCTGGCCGGCGCGCCGGCATCGCCCGCGCAAACGTTACCAGGGCGCTCGCTGCGCATCGTGGTGGTCGACGATAACCGGGACGCGGCCGATTCCCTGGCCGGGTTGCTGACGGCCAGCGGGCATGCGGCCAGCGCCGTGCATTCGAGTGTTGCCGCGCTGGAGGTGGCCGCCTCGGCGTGCCCGCAGGTCTTCGTGCTCGACATCGGGCTGCCCGACATCGACGGCATCGCCCTGGCCGGCCGCCTGCGCGCCATGCCCGGCATGGCAGGCGTGATGCTGGTCGCCGTCACGGGCTACGGCCAGGACAGCGACCGGGAGCGGACACGCGCCGCCGGCTTCGACCACCACCTCGTCAAGCCCGTCGATACGGCCGAACTGCTGGCGCTGCTGACCCGGCCCTGACTCAGTCGCCGCGCACGATGCCTTCGCGCCGCGGATCGGCGCCGCCGAACCACAGCTCCCTGCCGTCGCGTCGAACCCGTCCAATGCCCTGCAATCCCGAGTTCTGCTCGAACTCGCGCACGTCATGGCCCTTGGCCTTCAGCCGGGCGATCACGTCGGCGCCCACGCGGCCCGCTTCCAGTTCGGTCGGTCCGTTACGGCTGCCGAAGTTGGGCAGGCTGATCGCCTGTTGCACGTCGAGGTTCCAGTCCAGCGTGCCGACCAGCACTTTCATGACGTAGTTGATGATCGACGAACCGCCCGGCGAGCCGGTTGCCAGCACCAGCTTGCCGGGTTCGCCGTTTGCCTTGCGTTCCAGTACCAGCGTGGGCGACATGGCGCTGCGCGGCCGCTTGCCCGGCTGCACGCGGTTGGCGATCGGGCCGTTGTCATCGGCCGCGTCGAACGAGAAATCGGTCAGCTGGTTGTTCAGCATGAAGCCGGCAACCATCTGGCGCGAGCCGAACGCGTCCTCCACGGACGTCGTCATCGACAAGCCGTTGCCGTACTTGTCCACCGCCACCAGGTGCGATGTGGACGGGCGGTCCAGCGCCGTATCCGTGCCCCACGCCACCTGCATGCCCTGCGGCGTGCCGGCCTGCGCGCTGCCCATCGACTGCGCGCCGATCAGCGCCGCGCGCTGGGCCAGGTAACCCTTGTCGAGCATGGAGGCGATGCCCTTGCCGGGCAATGGAACGAAATCGGTGTCGGCCACGTAGCGGTTGCGGTCCGCGTAGGCCAGCCGGCCCGCCTCGGAAAACAGGTGGATCGCTTCGGCATCGAGGTTGCCAGCCACCGGCGGGTGCGCGGCGATTGCCGTGTTCTCGAGGATGCCCAGCATCTGCGCGATGGCGATGCCGCCGGACGATGGCGGCGGCGCCCCGCACACCTTCCACTTGCGGTAATCGGCGCACACCGGATCGCGCTTCTTCGGCCGGTAATCGGCGATGTCGCGCACCGTCAGCAGGCCCGGATTGGTCGGATGGTTCGCCACCTTCGCGGCGATGTCACGGGCGATGCGGCCCGTATAGAACGCGTCGGCGCCGCCACGCGCGATCTCGCGCAGCGTCTTCGCCAGCTCGGGATTCTTCAGCAGGTAGCCCACCGGGTGCGGTTCGCCATCCTTGCCATAGAAGTAGGCCGCGGCGACCGGATCGCGCGGCAGCCGCTTCTGGTCGTACCGCAGCAGCGCGTTCAGCCGCGGGCTTACCGCGAAGCCCCTGTCGGCCAGCTCGATGGCCGGTTCGAACAGCGTGGCCCAGGGCAGCTTGCCGTGCTTCGCATGCACCAGCGCCAGCATCCGCACCACGCCCGGCGCACCGGTCGAGCGGCCGCCGACGATGCCTTCCGCGCGCGACATCGGCTTGCCGTCCTTGTCTAGGAACAGCCGCTCGGTGGCGGCCTGCGGCGCCGTTTCACGGCCATCGTAGGAATGCACTTTCTTGCCGTCATACAGCATCAGGAAAGCGCCGCCGCCAATGCCGGACGATTGCGGTTCCACCAGCGTCAGCACCATCTGCGTGGCGATCGCCGCGTCGATCGCGCTGCCGCCCGCCTTCAACATGCGGTACCCGGCCTCGGTGGCCAGCGGGTTTGCCGCCGCCACCATGTAGTGCTGCGCGGCGACGCCCTGCTTCTCGGTATAACCGGTGGCAATTTCGGGAGCGCGCTGCAAGGCAGCTGGTTCTTTCACCGCCTCCTGCGCCAGCACCGGGGTCGCGGCACACAACGTCAGCGCGGCAAGCGACATGCTCTGTGCCCAAGAATAAAGTCGGGTCATCGGTTCTCCCTGAAATGCAAAACGCGCGACCATGCGCGCGTTTCTGATGAAAAGTAGCTAAATCCTACTCTATTTCGGCTGCATCCGTATCGCGCCATCGAGGCGGATCGTCTCGCCATTGAGCATCACGTTCTCGATGATCGCCTTCGCCAGGTGGGCATATTCGACCGGCTTGCCCAGCCGCGGCGGGAATGGCACCATCTTGCCGAGCGCCTCCTGCACCTCGTCGGGCATCCCCAGCAGCATCGGCGTCTCGAAAATGCCGGGCGCGATCGTCATCACGCGGATCCCGCTCCGGGCGAGGTCGCGCGCCATCGGCAGCGTCATGCCGGCCACGCCCGCTTTCGACGCGGCATACGCGGCCTGGCCCATCTGCCCGTCGAACGCGGCCACGGAGGCCGTGTTGACGATGACACCGCGCTCGCCATGCTCGAGCGGCTCCAGCCGGCCCATCGCATCGGCGGCGAGCCGGCACATGTTGAACGTGCCAACGAGGTTGATGCCGATCGTGCGCGTAAACGCGTCCAGCGGATGCGGGCCTTCCTTGCCGACCGTCTTTGCCGCCGGCGCCACACCCGCGCAGTTGACGATGCCTCGCAACGGGCCCAGTTCACGTGCCGCGGCCACGACCGCGAGGCCATCGGCTTCCTGCGTGACGTCGCAGCGCACGAACCTGCCGCCCAGTTCCGCGGCGAGGGCCTCGCCCGCCGCCGCCTGCAAGTCCGCCAGCACGACCTTGCCGCCCGCCGCCGCCAGCGTGCGCGCCGTGGCCGCGCCCAGCCCGGAAGCGCCTCCCGTGATGATGAATATGTTGTCCTGAATCTGCATGCCGTCTCCCTGGTTTACGTTTACGTAAGCGTCAATTGGAGCATTGTAGCGGAATCACATGCAGCGGACAAAGCCTCCCGTGGTCGTGCAATGCCGGCCCGCCGGGCCGCGGGTCACGCCGGTGCCGCCGCCCTGGAATGTGTTGCCCGCGGCGTCGCGGCAGGTGCTGCCCACGCAGGTCGTGGGCGAAGGCCGCGTCGGCGTGGGGGCGGCATACGTGCCCGGCGGCGGACTCGCATACGGGGAACGGGGAGCAGGATTGACAGCGGGTGGCACCGGGGCGACGGGCGCCGCCGGATACGGCGCACGCGGCTCGAGCGTGGCCGATGGCAGCACGGGCCGGGTGTCGGGCGTCACTTCGGGCGTGGTGTCGGGAATGCCGATGTGCGTGCCGCGGTAGTCCTGTTGCGGAACCGGTCGCCGCGGCATGGGGCGCTGCGCGGGTGCCGTGCGGCATGGCTCGATTTCCAGGCTGCGGCCATCCGCGCCGAGCCGGCAGACGGGCAGCTTCGCGTAAGCTTCGCGGTCGGCGGTGGCGTCTTGCCGTGCCAGCGCAAGCGCCGGCAACAGCGAGGCCATGAAGGTAGCGAGAGCGGTGGCGAGAACGATGGAACGGCACGGCGGCATGATGGAATCCGGGCAAGGCGGCGCATTCATGATACGCCGCCCTGCCGGGGAGCCGCCGCACGGCACGGATGGCGCCGGCCGATGCCGGCGCCGGCTCAGCGTTCCGCGGCCGGTGCCGCCGGCAATGCCTGGGGCACCCCGGTGGCCACGTGGGTCTGCACCTTGGCCCGGGCGTGCACCGGTTCCTGCGTCACGGCCAGCCAGCCCGTCGCCGGCAGCAGCGGCACCAGCAGCAGCGCGACGATGTTGATGATCTTGATGAGCGGATTGACGGCCGGGCCGGCCGTGTCCTTGTACGGGTCGCCCACGGTGTCGCCGGTCACGGCCGCCTTGTGCGCCTCGGAGCCCTTGCCGCCGAAGTTGCCATCCTCGATATACTTCTTGGCGTTGTCCCACGCGCCACCGCCGGTCGTCATCGAGATTGCCACGAACAGGCCGGTGATGATGGTACCCATCAGCATGCCACCCAGGGCGGCGGGCCCCAGCAGCATGCCCACGAGGATCGGCACGACCACCGGCAGCAGCGATGGCACGATCATCTCGCGGATCGCCGATGCCGTCAGCATGTCCACTGCCTTGTCGTATTCGGGCTTGCCGGTACCGTCCATGATGCCCTTGATCTCGCGGAACTGGCGCCGTACCTCGATGACCACCGCGCCCGCCGAGCGCCCCACCGCTTCCATCGCCATCGCGCCGAACAGGTAGGGAATCAGGCCGCCGATGAACAGCCCCACGATCACCATCGGGTTCGACAGGTCGAACGCGATATCGATGCCACGCGACTCCAGCGCATGCGTGTAGTCGGCGAACAGCACCAGCGCGGCGAGGCCCGCCGAACCGATCGCATACCCTTTCGTGACGGCCTTGGTGGTGTTGCCGACCGCATCGAGCGGGTCGGTGATCGCCCGCACCGATTCCGGCATGCCGGCCATCTCGGCGATGCCGCCGGCATTGTCCGTGACCGGTCCGTAGGCGTCGAGCGCGACGACGATGCCGGCCATCGACAGCATCGCCGTGGCGGCGATCGCGATGCCGTACAGGCCGGCCAGCTCGAACGACACGAGGATCGCCACGCACACCGCCAGCACCGGATACGCGGTCGATTTCATCGACACACCCAGGCCCGCGATGATGTTGGTGCCGTGGCCGGTCGTCGACGCTTCGGCGATGTGGCGCACCGGCTTGAAGTCGGTACCCGTATAGTACTCGGTGATGTACACCATCAGCCCGGTGAGCACGATGCCCACCACGGTCGCGCCCATCATCTGCCAGCGCATGTCGTAGCTGTCCCACACCAGCCAGGTCACGACGGCAAAGCCGACCAGCGACAGGATCGCCGACCACCACAGCCCCGTGTACAGCGCCGACATGATCTTCTTGCCCGGCTTGGCCTTGACGAACAGGCAGCCGACGATCGATGCCAGGATCGACACGCCGCCCAGCAGCAGCGGGTACAGGATCGCCTCGCGCGGCGCATCCGCGATCATCAGTGCGCCCAGCAGCATCGTTGCGATCAGCGTCACCACATAGGTCTCGAACAGGTCCGCCGCCATGCCGGCGCAGTCGCCCACGTTGTCGCCCACGTTGTCGGCGATCACGGCGGGATTGCGCGGGTCATCCTCGGGAATGCCCGCTTCCACCTTGCCGACCAGGTCCGCACCGACGTCGGCCCCCTTGGTGAAGATGCCGCCGCCGAGCCGGGCGAAGATCGAGATCAGCGAGGCGCCGAACGCCAGCCCGATCAGCGGCTTGATCACATCGTGGTGGTTCAGATCGGGCGCCGGGTAGGCGGTGCTGGCAAAGGCGGTCAGCATCCAGTAGAACAGCGCCACGCCCAGCAGGCCCAGGCCCACGACCAGCAGCCCGGTGATCGCGCCGCTCTTGAAGGCCACGTCCAGCGCCTTGTCCAGGCTGATCGATGCTGCCTGCGCCGTGCGCACGTTGGCGCGCACCGACACGTTCATGCCAATGAAGCCGCAGGCGCCGGACAATACCGCGCCGATCAGGAAACCCAGCGCCGTCTGCACGCCGAGCAGCAGGAAGATGGCAACGAGGAGGATGACGCCGACGATGGCGATGGTGCGGTATTGCCGCGCGAGATAGGCACTGGCGCCCTGCTGGATCGCCGTGGCGATTTCCTGCATGCGGGCATTGCCCGCATCCTGTGCCAGGATCCAGCTGCGCGAGTACAGACCGTAAATCACTGCGATGACGCCGCACGCCACCGCAAACCACAGACCTGCTGCCATAAGTTCCCCCCTTTGTGAACCAACGTTATCGAATTGGAGCAAATCGGACTTCATCACGCCGCATCAGCGGCAAGCGAAACGAAGGTAACGAAACAATGCAACGAAACGATGCAGACATGACGATGCAGACAAGACGATGCAGACAAGACGAAGTACATCAGACTGTCGTGGAAGCCTGTGCGGCTGCGGCCAAGGGGGCCGGCAAAAAAAAACGGACCGTTGCGGTCCGTTCGTTGTTTTCTTATTCCGCCAGCGCGTTGAACGCGCGGTCTCGGATCTGATCGACGGCACCGACACCTTCGATCTTGCGGTATTTCGGGGCTTCGGCGGCGCCCGATTTGGCCCACTCGTTGTAATAACCTAACAGTACCTCGGTCTGGGTGTGGTACACATCCAGGCGCTTCTTCACGGTCTCGGCCTTGTCGTCGTCGCGCTGCACCAGCGGTTCGCCGGTAATGTCGTCCTGCCCTTCTACCTTTGGCGGGTTGAACTTGACGTGATAAACGCGGCCCGAGCCGGGGTGGCAGCGGCGGCCATCCATGCGCTCGATGATCTGTTCATCGGGCACGTCGATTTCCAGCACATAGTCGATCTTCACGCCGGCATCCTTCATCGCATCGGCCTGCGCGATCGTGCGCGGGAAACCATCGAACAGGTAGCCATTGGCACAGTCGGCTTCTTTCAGGCGGTCCTTCACCAGGCCGATGATGATGTCGTCGGAAACCAACTGGCCAGCGTCCATCACTTTTTTTGCGGCCAGGCCCATCTCGCTGCCGGCCTTGATGGCCGCGCGCAGCATGTCACCGGTCGAAATCTGAGGAATGTTGTATTTTTCCTTGATGAAGTTGGCCTGGGTGCCCTTGCCGGCGCCGGGTGGTCCTAACAGAATGAGACGCATGAAATTTCCTAAAACGATTTTAATAGTTTGGTGGTAAGTGTGTCATTAGTGACGAAACTTACCACAAAACGCCGGCCCAACGCCACTTCGAGAGGCCGTTCGCCGCGCAAAAACGTCAAACGCTCAACCGAAGTGAGTGCGGACCCGCGCCAGGTCTTCCGGGGTGTCCACGCCGGGCGCCGGCGCCGCGTCGGTGACGTGCACGGCGATAGGATGGCCGTGCCACAGCACGCGCAACTGTTCGAGCGCTTCGATGGTCTCCAGCGGCGAGACTTCCAGCTGCGGATATGCCTGCAGGAAATCGTTGCGGTAGGCGTACAGGCCGATGTGGCGCAGCGGCGCGTAGCCATCGGGCAGACCCTCCTTTGACTGCGCGAACGCATCGCGTGCCCAGGGAATCGTGGCGCGGCTGAAGTACAGCGCGCGGCCGGCCTTGTCCAGCACCACCTTCACCACATTGGGATTGAAGGCATCGACCACGTCGTGCAGCGGATGCGCGCACGTGGCCATCGGCACGTTCGCGCCGATGCGCGTGGCGCAGGCGGCCAGCAGCGCCGGGTCGATCAGCGGCTCGTCGCCCTGCAGGTTGACGACCACGGCTGAAGGCGCCAGGCCGAGCGCGAGCGCCACCTCGGCGATGCGGTCGGTGCCGGAAGGATGGTCGGCGCGCGTCATCACCGCTTCGATGCCGTGCGCCGCGCAGGCTTCCAGGATCGAGGGATGGTCGGTGGCCACGACGATGCGGCTGGCGCCGGACAGCGCGGCACGCTCGGCAACGCGCACGATCATCGGCTTGCCGGCCAGGTCGGCCAGCGGCTTGTTCGGCAGCCGGGTCGAGGCCAGCCGCGCGGGAATGATGACGGTAAAACTCACGGTTTCTCGCTTTTCAGTCCGCGCGCACTCAGTCGACATGATCTTGCAGCGTGCGGGCCTCGTCGGCCCACATGATCGGGATGCCGTCGCGGACCGGATACGCCAGGCGGTCGCCGCGGCAGATCATTTCCTGGGCTTTCTTATCGTATTCCAGCGGCCCCTTGCAAACGGGGCAGACCAGGATGTCAAGCAAACGTGCGTCCACGGCATTTCTCCACAATGTGTTCGACCAGCGCCACGTCGAGCTGCGCGCTGACCGGAACGACCCACAGCCGCGGATCGTTTCTCAGTTCTTCGATTTGTGCGCATTTTACTGCATCCTTCTCCGTCATCAAGATCGCGTCGGCGTCGATGCGGGCGAAGGGCCGGTCGAGGAAATCGTGGTGGTCGGGCAGCGGCAGTTCCTCGAACGCCAGGCCGGCATCGGCCAGCATGCCGAAGAAGCGCCGCGGATTGCCGATGCCGGCAGCCGCGGCGAGGCGCCCGCGCGCCGCCATGCCGGACAGCGGCACGCGCTCGCGCCGGTCGGCCAGGCGCTCGGCACAGGCGCCGGCAAGGAGCATCTGGAATGGCGTGCCGCCCACGCTCGCGGCCAGCCGCGGCGTCAGCGTCGGCGCATTGACGACAGTGACGTCGCGCCGGCGCGAGGCCGGCTCGCGCAGCGGCCCGGCCGGCAGCGTCCAGCCATTGCCGACGCCACGCCCGTCGAACAGCATGACTTCCACGTCGCGCTGCAAGGCATAGTGCTGCAAGCCGTCGTCGGTGATGATCACGTCCACTTCCGGGTGTGCGGCCAGCAGCGCCCTGCCCGCCGCGGCGCGGTCGCGGCAGACGAACACGGGGCACGCGGCCCGGGTGGCGATCAGCACCGGCTCGTCGCCCACCTGCGCCGGTGTCGACAGCGCGGTCACGGGGCGCGGCCCGGCGGAGTCAGGCCCGCCACCCTTGCCACCGAAGCCGCGCGAGATCACGCCCGGCCGCAAGCCTTTCGCACGCAACTGTTCGACCAGCCAGATCGTCAGCGGCGTCTTGCCGGTGCCGCCGATGAAGATATTGCCGACCACGATCACCGGTACCGGCAAGCGGCTCGAGGCCAGCACGCCGGCACGGTACAGCAAGCCGCGCAGTCCCGTGAGGGCGCGGACCAGCAGCGACACGGGATACAGCGCGCACGCCAGCGGGCCGCGTCGCAGCCAGGCGCGGGTAAGGGTCGATTCGAGGGTCATCGGCTGCGTGCGGGCTCGCGGAACGGGCTTCGGAACCGGCTCTGGAACGGGGCTATTTCCCGCTCCCCGTCTGCGCCGCGAACGTCAGCTTGCCGAAACCGGCGATGCGCGCGGCTTCCATCACGTTCACCACCATCTGGTGCATCGCGAACTGGTCGGCATTGACCACCACCACCGGGTCGCTGCCCGGACTGGCCGCGGCCTTCAGCACCGAGGCCAGTCCCGCCACGTCGCGGAACGATACCGGCTCGCCATTGATCGTGTAGTTGCCCTTGGCATCGACGGTCACATCGATCTGGTCCGGCTGGTCCACGGCCTTTTGCGCGTCCGCCGTCGGCAACGTGATCTGCAGTTCGGTGAACTTGCTATAGGTCGTCGATACCATCAGGAAGATCAGGATCACCAGCAGTACGTCGATGAACGGGATCAGGTTGATCTCCGGATCTTCGCGGCGCCGGCCCTTGCGAAAATTCATGCGAGGCCCTCCTGCGCGCTCCAACGCGCGGTCATACGCGTGCTCATCTGCGTGCTCATTTACGTGAATCGTGGACGATGTCGACGAAGCGCACGGCCTGCTGCTCCATCTGGATCACGTAGCTGTCCACCAGCGCGCGGAAGTGCCGGTAGAACACCAGCGTGGGCATGGCGATGGCCAGGCCGAAACCGGTGTTGTAGAGCGCCACGGAAATCCCGTGGGCAAGCTGCGCCGGATTGGCGCCGGCCGGATTCTGCGAGCCGAAGATCTCGATCATGCCGACCACCGTGCCGAACAGGCCCATCAGGGGCGCCAGCGTGGCGATCGTGCCCAGCGTCGTCAGGAAGCGCTCCAGCGTGTGCGCCACGCCGTTGCCCGCCTCTTCGATCGATTCCTTCATGACCTCGCGCGGTGCGTTCACGTTGCGCAGCGCGGCCGACAGCACCACGCCCAGCGGCGAACTCGTTTCCAGCTTGCCGGTGATGTCCGGGGTGATGCTGCCGCTGCGGTAGACGCGCACCACTTCATCGAGCAGGTTCGGTGGAACGATGCGGGCCCGGCGCAGCGTCATCAGGCGTTCGATGATCAGCGCGGTGGCAACGATGGAAGCGATCAGCAGCAGCCAGATCGGCCAGCCGGCGGCTTGAAAGATGGCGAGCAAAACATACTCCTTGTATTGGCACAGACATTAACGCAGACGCGCAATGTAGCGTGTTGCCGGGGCGGCGGCAAGTGCGGCCAGGCGCGTTGTCCCGGGCGGGCGTTCTGCACAGATTCTGTGGAGAAGATTGTGAGCAATGTCAATTCAAGAGCGCAACTCATTGAATGCAAAGGGAATTCGTCTAATGCACATTTTTTGGGCAGAGATCTGTGACCGCCGCCCTTTGTCATTCTCAACAGTTTCTGTGGACAATATTGTTGGCAACGCCGGCGAGCAGCATGTAAGTCGTTGATATTGCTATCAATTCACATCTTGCGCAAAAAAATTGCAGCCGTGCTGGAAGCACCGGTACAGCCGGCATGCCTTCTGCACAGTAACTGTTGATAAGATTGTTGGCAAGACTCGCTAATCACACCAAAGCCATTGATTTATAAGGATAAAATAAGACTGCACAATAATTGCGCAAACATGGCCGCGCAGCGTGCAAGGCTGCCTCCGGAGTGCCTGCCCTGCTTTCTGCACAAAATCTGTGGACAATATTGTGCGCAAGGCCCGCAAGCGGCATGGAGACTATTGATTTATAAGGATAAACCTTCAACGCTCAAATAATAGGCAGTCGCTACCAACCCTGGCGGCATTCCCTTCGCAGGGTTGCATTGCGCGGCTTCTGCACAAGTTCTGTGGATAAAATTGTGGGGAAACATGAGCGACACCGGCCAAGTCCATGATTTGCAAAGAATTAGTTTTCCTGCGGAAATTTACAGCAATCATGTTTAAGAGTTGCAAGGTTCCCCACAATTTCTGTGGATATCTTTGTGTGTAAGAACGCTGCCCATCAGTGAAGTCTTTGATTTGTAAGAATATTCTTACGCTGCCCACGAATGCGGCAAGTCTTTTTATCTTTATAAATCAGTAGCTTGGAAAAACACCTTGCTGTTTTAGGCGAGATATGACATAAGCATGACCGCTTGATGACTCTGTGGACAGTCTTTCCGATGACGACCTTCGACCGCCCCGATTCTGACCCCGGCCAGAACGCCGTAATGACCGTGAGCGCGCTGAACCAGGCCGTGTCGCGCCTGCTGGAACGGTCGTTTCCCCTGACATGGATCGCTGGGGAAATCTCCAATTTCACGCGCGCCGCGTCCGGCCACTGGTATTTCACTCTCAAGGATGATGCTGCCCAGGTGCGCGCCGTGATGTTCCGCGGCCGCGCCCAGTATGCGGGCTTCATGCCGCGCGAAGGCGACAAGGTCGAGGTGCGCGCCCTCGTCACGCTGTATGGGCCGCGCGGCGATTACCAGATCAACGTGGAAGCGATCCGCCGTGCCGGTGTCGGCGCGCTGTTCGAGGCGTTCATGCGGCTGAAGGAAAGGCTGTCCGCCGCCGGCCTGTTCGACGAGGAGCGCAAGCGCGCCATTCCCCTGTTCGCCCGCACGATCGGTATCGTCACCAGCCCGCAGGCGGCGGCATTGCGCGACGTGCTGATTGCGCTGCGCCGCCGCGCGCCGCATGTGCGCGTGGTGCTCTACCCCACGCTGGTCCAGGGCCAGCTGGCCGCCGGGCAGATCGCGCAGGCGATCCGCACCGCGTCGGCACGCGCCGAGTGCGACGTGCTGCTCGTCTGCCGGGGCGGCGGCAGCATCGAGGACCTGTGGTCCTTCAACGAGGAAGCCGTGGCATACGCGATCGCCGAGTGCAGCATGCCGGTGATTTCCGGCGTGGGCCACGAGACCGATTTCACGATCGCCGATTTTGCCGCCGACCTGCGCGCGGCCACGCCGACCGCCGCCGCCGAGCTGGCCGCCACGCCGCGCGGCGACTGGCTGGCTTCGCTGCGCGCCGACGCGGGCGACCTGCGCCGCGCCATGCGCCGCACGCTCGATGACGCCGCCCAGGCACTCGACCTCCATGGGCGCCGGCTGCTGAGCCCCACCGCGCGCATCCGCCAGCAACGCCTGGAATTGCTGGCGCTTTCCACGGCGATGATGCACGCCAACCGCACGCCGCTGAACCAGGCGCGCCACGCGCTGGAACGCCTGGCCGGGCGGCTGGCCGCGCAGCGACCGGACACCCGCCCGGTGCGGGCCCACCTGGCCGCGCTGCAGCACCGCTGCGCCGTCAACATCGGTGCGCGCGTGCAGCGCGAGCGCGAAGCGCTGGGCGCGCTGGCCGCGCAGCTCGAACTGCTGAACCCGCAACGCACGCTGGAACGGGGCTACGCGATCATCACCGACAGCAAGGGGGCGATCCTGCGTTCCCCAAGCCAGCTGCAGCCGCGCCGGAAACTGACCGTGCGGCTGGCCGAGGGCAGTGCCGATGTCACCGTGTCGGGGGTACAGCCGGCGCTGTAATGGTACTTTTTATATGTTAATCTTGCCCGTCGGTACACCCACGGGATAACAATTGAATAAAACAACCGAGCCAACAGTGGCCGCCGGGCCCTCGACCCTGCTCGACGTCGCCCGGGAGGCGGGCGTCTCGCCCTCGACCGTGTCGCGCATCCTGAACGGCACCGCGCGCGTCTCCGACGACAAGCGGCAAGCCGTCATGAAGGCGATCGCACGCACCAACTTCGCACCGAACCTGATGGCGCAAGGCCTCAAGAAGGGCCGCACGCACACGATCGGCATCATCGTGCAGGATATCTCGTCGCCGTTCTTCGACGAAATACTGCACGGCGTCGACGATGGCCTGAAAGGCACCGGCTATGCCTCCGTGATCGTCACCGGCCACTGGAGCGCCCTGGAAGAAGCGGACCGTATCCGCCTGCTGCTGGCGCGCAAGGTCGACGGCATCATCCTCCTTTCCGGCAACCTGCCGGACGACGAGCTGCTGCACTTCGCCACCCAGCGCCCGATCGTCGTCACGGGCCGCCCGCTCGATGCGCCGAATGCGCTGGGCTTCACGATGGACAACGAGCACGGCGCCTTCCTGGCCGTGCAGCACCTGATCGAACTGGGCCACCGGCGCATCGCCTTCGTGTCCGGCCCGCCCAGCCACGCCGACGCCTCGAGCCGCTTGCGCGGCTACCGCAAGGCGCTCGAAGGCGCCGGTATCCCGGTCGACCCGGCGCTCGTCGTCGAGGGCAACTTCCATGAAAACAGCGGCCTCATCGCGATCAACCACCTGTTCGAGACGCGCCAGGAATTTTCCGCCGTGTTCGCGGCCAACGACCAGAGCGCCTATGGCGTGCGCCTGGCGCTGTACCGCAAGGGCGTGCGCGTGCCCGAAGACGTGTCGCTGGTGGGCTTCGACGACCTGCCCGGCTCCGCGTTCACGACGCCGCCGCTGACCACGGTGCGCCAGCCGCTGTACGATATCGGCCTGACGGCGATGAACGCACTGCTGCGGCTGATCAGCGGCGACCGCGTGCCCACGCGGGTGCCGCCGGTGGAACTGGTGGTGCGCGAAACAACGCGGCCGAGGTAGTGATCCAGGCGGTATGTACTTTCCCGTAGCATCACTATTTACGGGGGATTTCGGCAGGGCGGCAGGCAACGCATTACAATGATGGGCGTTTTGAAAACGTTGATTCTTTAGTCCCCTCATAAGGAAATGCACATGGAACATACCCTGCCTCCGCTGCCGTACGCGAAAGACGCACTGCAACCGCACATCTCGGCTGAAACGCTGGAATACCACTACGGCAAGCACCACCAGGCCTACGTGACGAACCTGAACAACCTGATCAAGGGCACCGAGTTCGAGAACCTGTCCCTGGAAGAAATCATCAAGAAATCCTCCGGCGGTATCTTCAACAACTCCGCCCAGGTATGGAACCACACGTTCTTCTGGCACTGCATGGCACCGAACGCCGGCGGCGCACCGACCGGCCCCGTGGCTGAGGCGATCAACGCCAAGTGGGGTTCGTTCGACAAGTTCAAGGAAGAATTCAGCAAGTCGGCCGTCGGCAACTTCGGTTCGGGCTGGACCTGGCTGGTGAAGAAGGCCGACGGCTCGGTGGATATCGTCAACACGTCCAACGCCGCCACCCCGCTGACCACCGAGAACAAGCCGCTGCTGACCGTCGACGTGTGGGAACACGCGTACTACATCGACTACCGCAACGCCCGTCCGAAGTTCGTGGAATCGTGGTGGAACCTGGTCAACTGGGAATTCGTGAACCAGAACTTCGCCTGAAGATGACCATGCTCCGCTCGCGGAGCATGGCAGGCAATCACGGCCCGCGCTACGCGGGCCGTTTTCTTTGCTGCCCTTGGTACTGCTGGCGGTGCCTGTCGCAGCATGGCCCGCGCAAGTGCCATCGGGCGCGCCCGATGCCGATGGGTGCTTTATCATCTGCAAGCCTGCCACCCGGCGGGCTTTTCCTTGCAGGAGACAGCATGACCTACACGGCATCCCGCCAACGCTATGAAACGATGCAGTACCGCACGTGCGGCCGCAGCGGCCTGAAACTGCCGGTGCTGTCGCTGGGCCTGTGGCACAACTTCGGCGACACCACGAGCACGGCCACGCAGCGCGACATGCTGCGCACGGCGTTCGACCATGGCATCACGCACTTTGACCTGGCCAACAACTACGGCCCGCCATACGGCAGCGCCGAAACCAACTTCGGCCGCCTCTTCCGCGACGACTTCCAGCCTTACCGGGACGAACTGATCATCTCGACGAAGGCTGGCTGGGACATGTGGCCCGGCCCGTACGGCCAGGGCGGCGGCTCGCGCAAGTACGTGCTGGCCAGCCTGGACCAGAGCCTGCGGCGCATGGGCCTGGACTACGTGGACATCTTCTACTCGCACCGCTTCGACCCGGATACGCCGCTGGAAGAAACCATGGGCGCGCTGGCGCACGCGGTCCAGCAGGGCAAGGCGCTGTACGTGGGCGTATCGTCCTATTCCGCGGAAAAGACCGAGGAAGCGCAGCGCCTGCTGGCGGAGTGGAAAGTGCCGTGCCTGATTCACCAGCCGTCGTACAACATGCTGAACCGGTGGATCGAAAGCGAAGGCCTGCTCGACACGCTGGGCCGCCAGGGCATCGGCTGCATCACGTTCACGGCGCTGGCCCAAGGCATTCTCACCAACAAGTACCTGGACGGGATTCCGCAGGATGCGCGCATCAACCGCCCCGGCGGCGGCTCGCTGCAGGCGGCGCACCTGTCCGAGGACAACCTGCGGCGCGTGCGCGGCCTGAACGACATCGCCCGGACACGCGGCCAGTCGCTGGCGCAGATGGCGCTGGCCTGGGTGCTGCGCGATCCGCGCATCACGTCCACGCTGATCGGGGCATCGAACAGCGCGCAGATCCGCGAGAACATCGCCGCGCTGGACAAGCTCGCGTTCAGCGACGACGAGCTGCGCGCCATCGATGCGCTGGCCCGGGAAGGCGGCATCAACCTGTGGGCGGGGTCGTCGGGCAGCGCGGCCTGACCTGCCCGGGCCATGCACGCAGGTCTTGACTGCCGGAATGGTGTGCGCTTTAAAAATGCTGCCGGGTACGATAGCGCGTCAACCAATTGTCAACCTGTACACAGTGAAGGAGCCCAGCATGCGTTTGAAACGACTCTCGGACCAGGTCATCGTCATCACCGGCGCCACCAGCGGCATCGGCCTGACCACGGCCCGGATGGCGGCCGCGCGCGGCGCGAAGGTGGTGCTTGCCGCCCGCGGCGAGGAAGCCCTGGAACAACTGGAACAACAGCTGCGCCAGCGCGGCGCCGAGGCGCTGGCCGTGCCCACCGACGTGGGCAAGAAGGATGAGGTGCATGCGCTGGCGCAGGCGGCGCTGAAACGCTTCGGCCGCATCGATACGTGGGTCAACAATGCCGGCATCTCGATCTTCGGCCGCGCCGAGGAAGTGAGCGAGGAAGACAACCACCGCCTGTTCCAGACCAATTTCTGGGGCGTGGTCAACGGCTCGCTGGAAGCGGTCAAGCACCTGCGGCAGAGCGGCGGCGCGCTGATCAACCTGGGCAGCGAACTGTCCGAAGTGGCCGTGCCCCTGCAGGGCATGTACGCGGCATCGAAGCACGCCGTGAAGGGCTACACGGATGCGCTGCGGATGGAACTGGAGCACGACAAGCTGCCGATCTCCGTCACGCTCGTGAAACCGGCGGCGATCGACACGATGTTCCCAGTACACGCCAAGAACTACATGGACGTGGAACCGACGCTGCCGGCACCGGTCTATCCGCCGGAAATGGTGGCCGAGGCAATCCTCGACGCGGCCCAGCATCCGCGGCGCGACGTTTTCGTCGGCAACGCGGCGAAAGCCAACGCCATCGGCGGCTTCACGCTGCCCAGCCTGTTCGACAAGCTGGGCGCGTCGGCCATGTGGGACCAGCAGCGCACGAAGAAGCCGTCGCGTTGGTTCCGCAGCGACGCACTGCATTCGTCCGATCCCACGCAGGAACTGCAGACCAGGCTCGGGATCCAGACAACGGGCGCCGACACGAGTTACCGCCCCGTGACCCGTTCGCCACTGAAACTGGCGCTGCTGGGTGGCGGCATGCTGGCGGCCGCGTGGATGCTGACCCGGCCAGCCGGTACGGGCGAACAGGGTCGCACGGACTAACGCTTCACTTTCCTGAAATGGGCTGCTGAGGCAGCCCTTTTTTTCGTCCGCCGACTTCTTGCAGCGTCATATCAGTTCGCCAAAGCGAGCATTTCAAACCCCTGCGCCCGCAGAATCTGAAAACGCTGTCATGGGTTGCGGGCCACCATGGATGTTGACCGATAAACCACTTGCGCGGGCCGGAATTTGCTCGCTATACTGCGCACGGTTGTATGACGACTGACAACAACTCAGCCATAACGATCACAACTGGAAGCTTTGGAGACACCATGGGCAAGCACATACCGGCCATCAAGGCCACCCGCACACGCTGGACGATCCTCGCGATCCTGTTCATCGTCACCACGATCAACTACGCCGACCGTGCCACGATCTCGATCGCCGGCCCGGAACTAAGCAGGGAACTGGGGCTGACGCCCGTGCAGATGGGCCTGATCTTCTCGGCCTTCTCCTGGTCCTACGTGCTGTGCCAGTTGCCCGGCGGCTGGCTGCTGGACCGGTTCGGCACCAAGATCGTGTATTTCTTTTCGATTTTCCTGTGGTCGCTGTTCACGGTGCTCCAGGGCTGGGTAGGCTTCTTCAGCGGCGGCGCCGCCGTCGCCATGCTGTTCACGCTGCGGCTGATTGTCGGCGCGGCCGAGGCCCCATCGTTCCCGGGCAACAGTCGTCTGACGACTTCGTGGTTCCCGACATCCGAGCGTGGCACGGCGGCCGCCATCTTCAACTCGGCACAATACTTCGCCACCGTGCTGTTTGCCCCGCTCATGGGCTGGCTGGTGCACACCTACGGTTGGGAAAGCGTGTTCTTCGTGATGGGCGGTCTCGGCATCGTGATGTCGCTGGCGTGGCTGAAATTCGTCCATGGCCCGCGCCAGCACCCGAAGGCCAACGCGGCCGAGCTGCTGCACATCGAACGGGGCGGCGCGCTCGTCGACCTGGAAACCATGGGCGCAGTGAAACAGCAGATCGACACCTGGTCGTGCCTGAAGCAGTTGCTGTCCTCGCGCATGCTGCTGGGAATTTATATCGGCCAATACTGCATCAACACGCTGACCTACTTCTTCCTCACGTGGTTCCCGATCTACCTGGTCAAGGAACGCCACATGACGATCCTGAAGGCCGGCTTCATTGCCGCACTGCCCGCGATCGCGGGGTTCCTCGGCGGTGTACTCGGCGGCATCATCTCGGACCGCATGATCAAGCGCGGCTACAGCACGTCGGTGGCACGCAAGACACCGATCATCGGCGGCCTGCTGCTGGCCACCACGATGGTGCTGTGCAATTTCGTGGAATCGGACCAGGTGGTGGTCGCCGTGATGGCGCTGGCCTTCTTCGGCAAGGGCATCGGCGCACTGGGCTGGGCCGTCGTTGGCGACACGTCGCCCAGCCAGGCCGGCGGCATGAGCGGTTCGCTGTTCAACATGTTCGGCAACGTGGCCGGCATCACCACGCCGATCGTCATCGGCTTCATCCTGCAGGCCACCGGGTCGTTCTACGGCGCGCTGGTGTTCGTCGGCGCCAACGCGCTGGCGGCGGTGCTGTGTTACCTGTTCCTGGTGGGCGAGATCAAGCGCTTCGAGTTTTCCAGGCCGGTCGTAAAAACCGCGGCCGCCGCGTAACGCGGTTCGCCGCACCATGGAAAACGGGGCCTTGCGGCCCCGTTTTCATTCGCTGCAGGCCTTGTTGCAGGCCTTCTTCGTTCGCTGCGCCGTTCAGGCGCCCCGCTCGATATCGTCCGCTTCCCGCTCGCCGGTCAGCGGTATCGATTCGATGTGGTCGACATTGATGTCGCCCCCATCCGGCGACGTCGTGTCGCGGCCCACGGTGGCGCGCTCGCCGGTGCCACCGGCATCCGTATCGCTGTCCAGATCGGCATCGCCGACATCCGGCCCGGCCGTGCCGCCCGCCGTGTTCTCGTCGAGATCCTCGTTGGTGCCGCCATCGAGATTGTTTTCCTCGATCTGCTGGGCCAGTCCCGAACCGCCCTGCACGTCGCTGCCGGAATCGGACGTGTCGCTCGGGCCGAGCGCCCCCGTGCCATGGCCACGACCGAGCACGCGGTCCGGTGCCGTCGGGAAGTTATCGGGATCGAGTGTGCTGGTACCTGACATAAAGCCTCCTGTGATTGCATCGCCGCCAGTGCGGCCTTGCAAAGACTGTAACAGCCTGTGCCGAACGGCGTCGCACATGAAGAAATCGTCAAGAACCTTGGCGCCAGGAAAGCAGGCCGAGTCATTTCGCTGTCGAATCTCCGATATCAAAACACTTTATTTCACAAATGAATATTTCATGTCTATAATTAGTGCATCCTACAGGAGAACATTATGAAAACTGCTTACTACCTCATCGCCGCCCTTACCCTTGCCACTGCTGGTGCCGCCTTCGGCGCGGAAAACACCGATGCGGCAAACGCCACGACCGCGGGCACCGCTTCCGCCGCCTCGGCAGTCGCCACGGTACAGGTACCGAAGCAGCGTGGACTGACCCGTGCCGAAGTACGGGCGCAAGTCGTCGAAGCGCGCAAGAACGGCACGCTGATCGAAACCGAAGCCGACATGGACGTTGCGCAGACCCGCAAGCACTACGCGCAGTAACGGCACCTGTCGGCGCCACGTCGCGTGTCGTGCCCTGCCGCCCTCGTCGTTGCCAGGGCGTTGCCGAAGGGACTAATGTTGTAGCAAAGACACACTTTCCGAATGGCCGGCCGTGTCTGGCGGAATGCTATCGATCGCTACCGGCCGGAATCGTTTTCAGGGTGCCAGGCAGCCAGGCCGGCATCGCGGATGCAAGTGACACCCAGCGTACACGGCAGGTATTGCCGGGTTGGCGTGGCCGTTGATTGCGTGCAGAACGGACGCGGCCGGACAATACTGCAAGCCTGGTGGCGTTGGGGACGGGGCATTCGCCTGGGTCAAGGCATCTAAAAACAATTTACCTTTGTGCAACCACTAGTACAATCCATGTATTGACAGACCTATTGCACAGGAGTGCGCCGATGAGCAGTTTTGACGCGACGAACAAGCGCCTGAAGAATATCCATGAGCGGATTCCAGCCTTCCCGGAAGACCTGATGCGCCTGCTCCGCATGACGTACCACGTGCAAAAACGGATGAAGGATATCTCGAACGCCGTCTTGCGCAAGTACGACCTCGTGGACGCCAGCTACATGGTCCTTGCCGTGCTGTACGGCTCGGAGAACGAAACGTCGACGGCATCGACGCTGGGCGAAGCCTGCATGGAAAAGCCGGCCAACCTCACGCGCGTGTGCAACGACCTGGAAACGCAGGGCCTGATCACGCGGGGCAACCGGCCGGGCGACCGCCGCTGCGTGATGATCTCGCTGACTGACAGCGGCCGCAGCCTGATTGAACAGGTGATGCCCGAAGTGTGGAGCCGCACCACGCGGGCCTACGACGGGTTGACGCCGCAGGACCTCAAGCTGCAGGAACAGCTGTTTGCCCGGCAACTGGAAAACCTGGACAACCTGTAACGCGACACGCGCTGACGTGTACAGTGACGATCACCGCAACGTCGTCACGCAATAAAGTTGCCTGTATTCAGGGCCAAAACCGGTGACAGACACCGATTCTTTTGGAACGCAAGTTCCAGGAAAAACGGTGTCTGTCACCGGTTTTGCCGCTTCATGGGAGAACCGGTGTCCGACACCAGGCGCTTCTGGCGAGCCCCGGTCTAGGCCTCGGACGACTTGCCGGCCAGCTTCGGCCGGCGGCGCGGGGCGGCGTCGGACTGGCGCCGGATGAGGGAAAAGTCCATCACGATGTGTTCGGGCGCCTGCACCACGCCGTCGCGCTGCGTGCGGATCTGGCGGACGAGGAACTGCACCGCCATTTCCGCCATCTGCGCGATGGGCTG
The DNA here is from genome assembly GCF_004209755.1 of Pseudoduganella lutea. Taxonomy (NCBI): domain Bacteria; kingdom Pseudomonadati; phylum Pseudomonadota; class Betaproteobacteria; order Burkholderiales; family Oxalobacteraceae; genus Pseudoduganella; species Pseudoduganella lutea. Next base: position 1,401,256 of record NZ_CP035913.1, read on the forward strand.
GCGCACGGTGGTCAGCTCGGGCCAGATCGTGGTCGCCAGCGCAGTGTCGTCGAAGCCGGCCACGGTGAGGTCGCCCGGCACGTCCAGGCCCAGGCGGTGGGCAATGGCTACCGTGGCCGCGGCCATGTCGTCGTTGCTGGCAAAGACCGCGGTCGGGCGCTGCTCGAGGCCCAGCAGGATCTCGGCCGCGTCGAGGCCGGAACGGTACGTGAACATGCCCTGCACCACCAGCTCGGGCGAGGCATCGCCGCCCCTGTCGGCGATCGCGGCCTTGTAGCCTTCGAGCCGGCGCGCGGAGGCGGTCTGGTTCGGATGGCCGATGACGAAGCCGATCCGGTGGTGGCCCAGCGAGATCAGGTGGCTCGTCATGTCATACGCGGCGTGATAGTCGTCGATGGACACGGCGCCCACGCGCGGGTCGGGCTGGCCGCAGGCCACGGTGGCCGCCGGCATATCGGCCTGGGCGACCAGTTCGATCAGTTCCTGCGTATCGCACAGCGGCGGCGGCAGGATGATGCCGTCGACGCCATTCTCGATCAGCCGGCGCGCATGGGCTTCCCACGTGACCCCGTCTTCGCAGTTCTCGACCACGAGCTGCACGTTGTGGATACTGGCCTGGTTCAGCAGCCCGACGAGGAATTCGCTCAGGTAGCCGGCAGAGGGATTCGAATACAGGAAGCCGATGCGGATCGCGCGCGCGCCGGCGAGGCGCCGGGCGGCCTGGTTCGGCACGTAGTTCAGCGCGGCCACGGCCTCGTCCACCTTGCGGCGCGTGGCCGGGCGCACGTTCGGGTCGCCGTTCATCACGCGCGACACCGTCATCGGCGACACGCCGGCCAGCTTGGCGACGTCGGACATCGTCGGCACGCCGGGCTTGTCGCCCCGACCCACCGGTTGCGCGCTCTTTTCCCCGGGCGAGATGGGCGCTTTCGCCTGTATTTTCGTCATCGGACTGTACTTATCGAATAGTTATTTGGCGGACTCTAACATACCGTGCCACGGCATGTCCCCATCTGCCACGCATCTACCACGCATCTGCCATTCTAGCACCGGGGTCGGGCCGATGTTAGCGCACACATCGGCCCTTCGCGGCACGCTCAGTGGTGTCCGGCGGCGTACGGGAACTTGATCGCCTTGTACTGCTCCAGCGTGCGTCCGGGCTTCTTTGCACCCGGCGGCAGCGGCAAGCCGGACACGGACTGGAAGTACGCCACCGACGCGTCGCGCCACCAGCGCGCCTCCTTCACCTGCGTGTCCAGCCGCTGGGCCACCTCGTCGTAACGGCGCTCGTCCACGAGCGGTTTCAGCTTTTCCCAGCGGGCGCGCAAGCTTTCCGCCTCGGCCACGCCGCGGTCGTAGCGGGCCACGAGCTCGGTCCACAGCGTGCGCCCGGATGGCATCGCGTAATCCCACGGCAGGTGGTGGAACCACAGCAGCAGCTCGTCCGGCGTGGTGCGCGGATCGGCCCACCGTTTCGCCACGCCCGGCGCATACTGCGCCAGCGCATTGCTGCCGGTTGCCGTGCGGTCGAAGCCGATGCCCTTCTTGTCGGCCTTGTGATAGTAGGTGGGGTTCCAGTCCGGGCGGCCGAGATTGTCCACCCAAGGACCGGGGCCGTGATGGTGGCCCGTGTCCATCAGGTGGTGCAGGCCGAGCGGCGTCATGTAGTCGACGACGGCTTCGCGCGAGCGCATCATCATGTCGACGATCTGCGTGACGGCCTGCGGTTCGCGGGAAAACGTCTGCGTCGCCCATTCGCGGGCGAAGGCGCGCGAGTCGCCCTGCGGGTCCCACGCGAAGCGGCCGTAGGCATACCAGTTGGCCTGGTCGAAGTGCGAACCGCTCCACGTGCGCGAGCTGCCGATGTTGGCCACGCCGGCCATGCCGGTCAAACGCTGGCCATGCTCGGTGTCCTCGAGCACCTGCGCGACGGTGAGACCGTTCGGCCGCTGCATCGTGTCGGCCTTCAGCACTTCCTCGAACAGGGGGCCGAGATAGGCCATGTGCATGGCGAAGCCCAGGTATTCCTTGGTGATCTGGAATTCCATCATCAGCGGCGTGCGCGGCATGGCGCCGAACAGCGGGTGGAACGGTTCGCGCGGCTGGAAGTCGATCGCGCCATTCTTCACCTGCACCATCACGTTCGGGGCGAACTTGCCATCCAGCGGCTTGAATTCATCGTAGGCCTGCTTGGCGCGGTCGTCCGGCTTCTCGGCCGCGTACACGAAAGCGCGCCACATCACGATGCCCTTGTGCGGCGCCAGCGCGGCGGCCAGCATGTTGGCGCCATCGGCGTGGGTGCGATGGTAGTCCTGCGGGCCGGGCTGGCCTTCCGAGTTGGCCTTCACGAGGAAGCCGCCGAAGTCGGGAATGGCGCGGTAGATCTCGTCCGCCTTGGCGCGCCACCATGCCGCCACCTCGGGCGCCAGCGGGTCGGCCGTCGTCGTTTCCTTCAATTCCAGCGGCGTGGACCAGCGTGCCGACAGGTAGACCTTGATGCCGTAGGGGCGCAGCACGTCGGCCAGCGCGGCCACCTTGGCGATCCATGGCGCCGTGAGGATCTCGGCCTTGGAATTGACGTTGTTCAGCACCGTGCCGTTGATGCCCAGCGAAGCGTTGGCGCGCGCGTAGTCGACATACTGGCGCTCGCGGATATCCGGCAACTCCCACCAGTTCCAGATCGACTGGCCCGAGTAGCCGCGCTCCACCGTGCGGTCGAGGTTGTCCCAGTGGTTCAGCACGCGCAATTGCAGCTTCGGCGCCGAGCGCTCGTCCAGCGCGGCGAGCCCCTTGCCGGTATCGAGCGCGCGCAGCAGCCCGAAGGCACCGTACAGCAGGCCGATGTCGTCATTGGCGGCGATCACCGTCACGCGCTTGCCATTCACGGAGGCGCTCTTGAGCAGGTAGCCCTCGCGGCCCAGGTCCGCCAGGCCGTCCGCACTGAACCCTTGCGGCAGTGCGCCGGCTTTCGCCAGCACGATGGCACCGCTGGCGACCGTCGTGGCGACAGCCGGTGCCTTGCCCGTCATGCCCTGCAGGCCGCGGCGCAGTTCGTCGATGGCTGCCCGTACCGTCGGCGAGGCCTTGCCGGCATAGCTGATCGTCTGCGCCTGCTGTTGCGCCTGGCCAGTCTGCTGCAGGGGACGGTACCGCAACCAGAGCTGGTAACCATCTTCTTCCACGGCGTGCGCTGGCGCCAGCACGACGACCAGCGACACGACTGCCGCCAAGGCTCCTTTTAGAACTCGCAAATTCGTCTCCGTTGTTTTTTGGTAGCGCAACCGTTTGCACCATTTCCGATGTTAGCGTAACCTTCTATCGCACGCCACAAATAAAACCCGGCCAACGAGCCGACATGGAGACAAGATGACCACGACCCGCCGCGACATGCTGCGCCTGCTGGCCGGCACGGCCTGCGCCGCCACCCTGCCCCCGCTGTTCGCCGCCGCCCAGGAGCCATTGAAGGCGATCGCCGCCGCCAAGGGCCTGCGCTTCGGCAACGCGCTCGGCTACAAGTACTTCAAGGATCCGGCGCACCGCGCGCTGATGGCGCGCGAATGTGCCGTCATCGTGGCCGAGAACGAAACCAAGTGGCCGGCGCTCGAACCGAAACGCGGCCAGCACAACTTCGCCCCCGCCGACGAGATGTTCGCATGGGCGCGCAAGGAAGGCATGCAGGTGCGCGGCCACACGCTCGTCTGGCAGCCGGCCAAGTGGCTGCCGGCATGGGTCAATGCCCACGACTTCGGCCAGGGTTCGCGCGAAGCGGAACGGCTGCTGCGCGAGCACATCACGACCGTCTGCAAGCACTACGGCACCGGCATCTACAGCTGGGACGTGGTCAACGAAGCGGTCGACCCGGCGACCGGCGACATGCGCAAGAACGTCTTCACGGAGCGGATGGGCGCGACCGAACAGATCGACTTCGCGTTCCGCGTGGCGCGCGAGCAGGCCCCCCACGCACAGCTGGTCTACAACGACTACATGCGCGAGGATGCGGGCAGCGCGAAACACCGGGCCGGCGTGCTGAAGATGCTGGCCGAACTGAAGAAGCGCGGCACGCCCGTGCAGGCGCTGGGCATCCAGAGCCACATCGGTTCGTGGGACGATGAAAAGCAGAAGACCGACCCCGTGCGCGACTGGCGCGCTTTCCTCGACGAAGTCACGGGCATGGGCTACGACCTGTTGATCACGGAGTTCGACGTCAACGACCGCATGTTGCCGGCCGACTTCCCGATGCGCGATGCCGGCGTGGCCGCGATGGCCAGGGATTACCTCGACGTTACCTTGTCCTACCCGCAGCTGAAGGATTTCCTGCTGTGGGGACTGTCCGACAACGTGAGCTGGCTGCAGACCTGGGACGAGGCCCCGCGCAAGGACAAGCTGCCGCAGCGCCCCTGCCCTTACGATGCCCAGCTGCGCGCCAAGCCGCTGCGCGACGCCCTCGCCGCCTCGCTGCGCGCCATGCCGCAACGCAAGGCGTAGGCCCTCAGCCTTTCCCAGCAAACAAACTGGGGACAGACCCTGGTTTCCGGGAAATTTCGCGGCAGGTGTCCCCGCCGCTTGCTGGCTCCACGTCAGTTGTCGGTAGTTAGTTGCCTATAAACAGGGGTACGTCCCCTGTTTTTCTGGCTGGCAAGGTCTCGCGCCCGGCACCGGGACACGGGCACGGCCGGTCCGACATGTGCGGTTATAGTGGCGATCCCTTGCAACCGGAGCCCTCATCATGTCCCGCCGCCGTCTCCTCGTCACATCGCTTTTCCTGTTGCTGTCCGCGCTGGCAGCCTTCTGGTACTTTTCCCCTTACCTGACGCTGCATGCGATGCGCAACGCCGCGCAGGCGCACGATGCGGCGGCACTGGCTAAGCACGTCGATTTTCCCCGCGTGCGGGAAAGCCTGAAGGGGCAGGTGCGTGCGATGACGGAGCGCCGCGCGCGGGAAGCGGCCGGCGATAGCGGCCTGGCCGATGTCGGTGCCGCCTTCGGCGCGATGCTGGGCAACCTCGTCGGGGGCGGCCTGGTCGACGTGATGGTCACGCCCGAGCGGCTGGCCGACGCCATGCGTACCGGTGAAATGAACGATGCCGGGGACGGGGAACCCGATACCCGGCACGAGAAAAAGCGGGAAGGCAAGCACGAAGAACGGCCCGAGGAAAAACGGTGGACGTCCGAGCGCCGCGGCATGAACGTCTTCGTTGCCAGGGCCCTCGCCCCCGACGGCCAGCCGGGCATCGCATTCGTCCTCGAACGCGAAGGATTCGCGACCTGGAAGCTTGTGGGGGTCGAACTGCCACGGCTGCGCTGATGCGTGCCGGTGCCGGATACCTCCGTGGTATCCGGCACGGCGTACGGCCATTCCTTACTTCACCCGCGGGCTTTCCGGCGGCCCCAGATAACTGGCCTTCATCCCGCCCGTATCGACGACCACCTTCTGAAGCACCACGGCCGGATCGAGCGCCCAGATCTTCAGCACGTGCGCCCCTGGCTTGCCGACCGCATGGCGCGTGGTGAACACGGCGGCACCATCGCCAACGATCTTTTCCCAGTGTTTTTCCGACGCATCGGCATGCAGGTTGACGACCTGCGGGGGCTCGCCATCGAACGCCACCGCGAAGTGCAGGCCCTGCCCTGGCTGGAATTTCAACGTCGGGGCCACGGTGACATGTACCTTCACGTTGCCGCTGCTGAACAGGTGCATGTCGTACTCGAGCCGCATGCCGTCGCCCGGCGCCAGGGCCGGCGCATCGACCGGCAAGGTTGTCATGCCCGACAGCGTGCGGCCATGGCCGGGCACGTTCAGCCACTCGCGGCCTGGCGCTGCGACCGCCCGGGCATAGTGCTCGGCCTCGATCGACACCACGCCGTGGGCTTCAACGAACCCTCGCGCCGGCTGCTCACCGGTCGGCTTGTGAACCAGCACCTCGATCCTGGCCTCCCCGTTCGGGCCGGTGACGAACAACGTGGCGGCCGTGACGCCGGCCGGCACCTGGTCCCAGCGGGCATCCACGGCGATGCGCTGCACCTTGTCCACCGTGCCGGACGGTTTATCCAGCACGATCCACGGCGCGCTGGCACGCACCGCATACCGGAACGGCGTGCCGCCCCGGTTGAACAGTTCCACCGTGCGCGGCTTGCGCTCGAACGCATCGAGCGCGGGAAGCTTCAGGCCCTGCGCATCCGGCCATGCCCCTTCGCTGCCCTCGATGGCGATGCCCAGCTCACCGGCCTTCGACACCTGCACTTCGCTCACGGCCGGCATCACGTTGCGCGGCGGCTGCTGCCAGTACGTGTAGCCCAGGTGCGTCTGCGCCATCATGTGGTTCCACTTGCCGCCATTGATCGCATGGTAGCGGCGCGTCAGCGCGGCATCGTCGGCGAACAGCGCGCGGGCACGGCCGGCCATGTCGTTGGCGGCGGCCCTGCCCTGCTTCGCGTACAGCCGGTTCAGGCCCGCCGTTGCATACAGCTCATTGACGACGGCGCCAGCCTTCACCGGATGCAGCACCAGCTGGTAGAACGCATCGCGGCGCTCCTTCGGCAGGCTGGCGAAGATCTTCTCCGCGCGTGCCTCGAGCTCGCGGTACTCGGCCACGATGCGCGCCGATTCGCCATAGTTCACAAAACTGTACGTGTCCGGTTCCAGCATTTCCGGGCGGCGGCGGCCGTTGTACTGCGCGTACTTCGCGACGATGTCGGCAATGTCCGCCGCATGCAGGGCGCCGAACTCGCGCGTTGCCCACAGCCGCTGGTATTCCTGCAAGTGGTCGGCCGGCCACGCGGCGGGGTTCCATGCATAGGCCAGGAAGAATTCCATCGGCACTTCCATTGGCTTCAGGTCGCCCACGTTGACGATCCACATGCGCGTGGCCTCGTGCTTCCACGCCAGGTGCATCTGCTCCCACACCTTCGGCAGCGGGGTCACGTTCAGCCACTTGTAGTTGCGCGGGCCACCCACGTAATCGAAGTGGTAATAGACGCCCGCGCCGCCGGCGCGCTGGCGCTCTTCCCTCGTGGGCAGGCGGCGGATATTGCCCCAGTTGTCGTCGCACCACAGCAGCAGCACGTCGTCCGGCACGCGCATGCCCTGCTCGTAGTAATCCTGCACTTCCTTGTACAGCGCCCATGCCTGGGGCACTTTCGTGACATCCGCATCCAGTTCCCCGGCGATCGTCTTGCGCTGGTCGCCGACGATCCGTTCGAGCAGCGCCACGTTGGCATCGCGCGACATCGGCTCGTCGCCATCGCCGCGCATGCCGAGCGTGATGACTTTCTCGTAGTCGCGCGTCTTCTTCAGGCCATCGCGCCAGAACGCCTTGAGTACGGCTTCATTGCGGCTGTAGTCCCACGGGCCCTTCCCGTAGCGCGACCATTCCTTGTGCGCACGCATCATCGGTTCATGGTGCGACGTGCCCATCACGATGCCGTATTCGTCGGCCAGGCGGCCGTTTTCGGGATCGTCGTCGAAGAATGCCGCATCCCACATCGCCGGCCACAGGTAGTTGCCGCGCAAGCGCAGGATCAGTTCGAACACGCCCTTGTAGAACTTGCTGTTGTAGCCGCCGTAGCGCTCCTTCGCCCACCCGGTCAGCGCCGGCGCCTCGTCGTTCAGGAAGATGCCGCGGTATTGCACCACGGGCGCATCGTGCAGCGCCGTGCCGGCCTGCGCGTACAGCGCCTTGCGTTTCACCGGCGGCACGTCGGCCCACCAGTACCACGGCGACACGCCGATCTGCTCGGACACTTCATAGATGCCGTAGATCGTGCCGCGCTTGTCGCTGCCGGCAATCACCAGCGCGCGCTGCACGCCCGGCATCGGGTTGCGCACGGTGCGCACGAGGTAGCCTTCCCACTTGCCGCGGATCGGTGCCACGTCGAGCATGCCGCTGTTCGCCAGGCCGTCGATCAATGCGCTCTTGCCGAGCGTACCGACGATGACGATGTCGATGCCGAGCGCCGCGTCCGGGCGTGACACCGTGCGCAACGCCGGCTTCACGCCACCGACACGGGCGATATCGGCCTGCAGGTCGCCGGCCGCGCGCAGCACACCCGCATGGTCGCCGGCATCGATGAAGATCGGCGCAGCCCTGCCCCGGGCCAGCAGCTCGACGGCGTTCAGCGAGTCGCGCTCGAAGGCGATGAAGGGCTTCTGGCCCAGCGCATGCGCGGCACCGGCCAGCTGGAGCAGCACCGCCAGCAGGATCAAGCGAAAGGCGTTCATCATTCCCCCAGCGCTTCGTAGTCGAACCAGTCGACGTCGGCTTGCGCACCGGTCGCGAACACGCCGGCGAACACGCCGGTGAAACCGCCCGCGTCTTCCGACGACAGCGCGGCCGTCGGCGCGGCACCCAGCAGCACGGGCGCCTTGCCATCCTGTGCGTAGCTGAATTGATAGCGGTCGGGCCAGGCGCGCACCTGCAAGTCCACGGGCCCCGGCCGCAAGGCGGCGGAGGCGACGACTTTCGTTTCACCTTTCACGCGCGTGACGAGCTCGACACGGCGCGCAGCCTTGCTGCCGGCGACCCGCAACTGATAGTGGTTGGCTTCGTTCTGCCGCAGCGCCAGGCCCGCATACTGCCCCGGGCCATCCGGCGCGAAGTCGATGCGCGCCGCAATGCGGGCATCGAGGTGCTGCTGGCGGCGCGCCACGAAGGCCGGCGTAGCGATGTCGTCGAGCGTTGCCTTGCTGCCGTTCAGGCGCAGGAAGCCGAGCCGCGCCGACAGCGAATACAGGCCGGTGGACGGCCCGCGCACGAACGTCCAGTGCAGGTCCAGCTTCGGCTGGTCGAAGTGCGTGCGCACCGGTTCTTTCGGCCAGGGCGCCGCGGTTGGCAGCCCGGCCGCGCTCATTTCCAGCGCCAGCGGTTTGCCGCCGTTGACGACGGGCCAGCCATCCTGCCATGTCACCGGCGCCAGCAGCGTTTCGCGGCCCAGGTGGTGCTTGCGCTCATTTGGCCCACCTTGGGGCCGCACGCCGAGCAGCACCATCCACCACTTGCCGTCTTCAGCCTGCACCAGGTCGCCGTGGCCGGTGGCCTGCAGCGGCAGTGCCGGGTGGTTGCGATGCGACAGGATCGGGTTGCCCTTGTGCGCCTCGAACGGCCCGGAGGGCGACTTCGCGCGCGCCACGGTGATCATGTGGTCATAGGACGTGCCACCTTCGGCGATCATCAGGTAATACCAGCCATCCACCTTGTACAGGTGCGGCCCCTCCGGCCAGACGCCACCGGTGCCGTTCCAGATCCGCTTCGGTTCCTCCAGCAGCTTGCCGGTCTTCACGTCGATGCGGGCCTGCACGATGCCGCCCTTCTCGCCGCCGTCGTGCCGCGTGTAGTACACGGTGCCGTCGTCGTCGAAGAACAGCGAAGGGTCGATCCATGGCGTCTTTTCCTTCAGCCATACGGGTTCCGACCATTCCCCGGCGGGGTCCTTCGTGTGGACGATGAAATTGCCGCCCGTTTCCACGTTCGTCGTGATCATGTAGAAGGTGCCGCCTTCGCAGCGCAGCGTGGGCGCATAGATGCCGCGCGATGCGCGCTGGCCTTTCAGCGGCAGCTGCGATTCTCGCGTCAGCGCATGGCCGATCAGCTTCCAGTTCACCAGGTCGCGGCTGTGGAAGATCGGCACACCCGGGAAGTATTCAAAAGTGCTGTTGGCCAGGTAGTAATCCTTGCCGACGCGGCAGATGCTGGGGTCCGGATGGAAGCCCTTGATGACGGGATTGCGGTAGGTTCCGGTATCGGCCGCGGCCACGATCGCCGGCATTGCCGTTGCCGCCGTCAGCACGGCTGCAAGCAGGGTCGACGGCAGCAGGGCGGCCCTCATTTCGCACCGCCACAGCGCGTCCGCAGCGCCTTCAGTGGCACGGCGTCGGCCATCGCGCGCAGGCCCGCGATCGATGGGTGCAGGCCATCGTTGTCGTACTCCTTGCGCAGCCGGTCCGGTGCCTGCGGGTCGCGCAGCGCCGCGTCGAAGTCGGCCACCGCATCGAACACGCCGGACTTGCGGATCCAGTCGTTCAGCTGCTGGCGGTCGGCCTCGTTGGTGGCGGCGGGCCGGTAGTAATCGCTGCCGGCATACGGCGTGACGGTGCCGCCGATCACGCAGATGCCATGCGCATGGGCGCGTTCGACGAGTTGCCGGTGCGCCTGCTGCAGGTCTTCGACCAGCTTGGCCCGCGCAGCCGGGATATCCTCGCCGTTGCGGTGCTGTCCACCCAGGTCGTTCACGCCGATCATCACCACGGCGTGCGTCACGCCGGCGCGGGCGATCACGTCGCGGTCGAAGCGCGAGGCCAGGTTCGGGCCCAGGCCGTCGCGCAGCATCCTGCCGCCGCCGATGCCCACGTTGACGACGCCCATCGCCTTGCCGCCCTGCGCGATGCGCCCGGCCAGCACGTCCGGCCAGCGGTCGTTGCCATCCGTCGTGGTGCCATAGCCATCGGTGATCGAGTCGCCCACGGCCACCACGGCGCCCACGTCGCGCGGCGCCTGCACTTCCACGTCGGCCAGCATGTACCAGCGGGGGATCTTCTCGACATCGGTCCAGGCCGCGTCGAGCGTGCGCTGGCCTTTCGCCACGAAGCTGGTCGCGCGCGAACCCGGATGGCCCGTCTGCTTCGATGGCGCGGCGTTGAAGTACAGCGATACGGCAATGTCCGCACCGGCCTTGTGGGGCATGGCCACCACGTCGCTGTAGTACTCGGCGCCGGCCGGGATCATCACGGAAGCACGGCCGCCGAACGTCAGCGCCCTGGCCGATTGCGGCTCGATATCCGGATGGCCGGGTGCCCTGGCCAGGCCGATGCCGGCCGCCTCCACCGTCAGCGGCGTGGTGCCGAACGCATTGCTGATACGGACCCGCAGCTTCTCGCCGCCCAGGGCCACGTGCGCGACCTGGCGCAGCGTCGCGTCGCGCCAGTGTTCCTGTGCCAGTTCGTTCTGCGGCTCGGGCGCCATCTGGGCGGCGCCCCACGAGGCGACCCAGTGCCAGTTTTTCGGTGTTTCAGCGGCCGTGGCGGATGCAGCCGCCATCATCGTGGCCACAAGGGCAGCCATGCCGCGGGCGCGCAGCCCGGTGTGCAGTTGTCGCATGTCGTCTCCGTTTTTATCGCGCGTTGAATTGAATTCAACGTAGTTTGCGTGCGTTTTTATGCTTGCTGCTCAGGGCGGATGTTGTAGCGCTACCGCCGCCATTCTTTTTGCCAATCTTTACAGTGCCGATCTGTTGACTTGCCACGTTAATTCGCGCAAACTGCAAAATGTTAGCGCTATTCATTTTAGGTTAAGCCGATGGTACAGGCAACATATAATAACGAGACGAATGCAGGCTCCAAAACACCCGTGATCACGGCGATGCAGGTGATTCCGGTGGCCGGCCACGACAGCATGCTGTTCAACCTGTGCGGTGCGCACGGCCCGTATTTCCTGCGCACGCTCGTGCTGCTGACCGATAGCGCGGGCAATACCGGCATGGGCGAAGTGCCGGGCGGCGCCGGCATCACGAAGGCGCTGGAAAACGCGATCCCGCGCGTCGTGGGCACGCAGATCGGCCGCTTCAACCGCACCCTGAACGCGGTGCGCGAAGGCATCGCCGGCAAAGCCAGCGGCCCGCAGACGCTGCAGCACCAGGTCACGTCGGCTGCCGAGGCGGCCGTGCTGAAGCAGCCCCATGAAATCAACCTGCGCCTCGAGAACGTCGTCACGGCGATCGAGGCCGCGCTGCTCGACTTGCTCGGCCAGCACCTCGGCGTGCCCGTCTGCGAACTGCTCGGCAGCGGCCAGCAGCGCGACAAGGTGCCGATGCTGGCCTACCTGTTCTATATCGGCGACCGCACGCGCACCGACCTGCCCTATCTCGAAGGCCCGGCCGGAAAGGACGACTGGTACTCGTTGCGCCACCGGGAAGCCATCACGCCGCAAGCCATCGTCGAACAGGCCGAGGCCACCGTGGCCCGCTACGGCTTCCGCGACTTCAAGCTGAAAGGCGGCGTGATGCGCGGCGAGGAGGAAATGGCCGCCGTCACCGCCATCAAGAAGCGCTTCCCCGATGCGCGCGTGACGCTCGATCCCAACGGCGCCTGGTCGCTGGACGAGGCGATCCGCCTGTGCCGCAACCAGGGCCACGTGCTGGCTTATGCCGAAGACCCATGCGGTCCCGAAAACGGTTACTCGGGCCGCGAGACCATGGCCGAGTTCAAGCGCGCCACCGGGCTGCCCACCGCCACGAACATGATCGCCACCGACTGGCGGCAGATGGCGCATTCGCACCTGCTGGGCGCCGTGGACATCCCGCTGGCCGACCCGCACTTCTGGACGATGCAGGGTTCCGTGCGCCTGGCCCAGCTGTGCCAGGAATGGGGCATGACATGGGGCTCGCATTCGAACAATCACTTCGACGTGTCGCTGGCAATGTTCACGCACGCGGCGGCCGCCGCGCCGGGCCGCATCACGGCGATCGACACGCACTGGATCTGGCAGGAGGGGCAGGAGCGCCTGACCCGCGAACCGCTGCAGATCATCGGCGGCGAAGTGGCCGTGCCCGATCGCCCCGGCCTGGGCATCGAACCGGACCTGGATCGTATCGCCGCCGCGCATGCTCTGTACCTGAAGGTGGGCACCGGCGCGCGCGACGATGCGATGGCCATGCAGTATTTGATTCCCGGATGGACCTATTCGCCGAAGCTGCCCAGCCTGGGCCGCTGACTCGCCCCGGATCCATCCATAACCAGAACAAGAGGAGACTCATATGAAGGAAGCGCCAGCCCTGTCCTTGTTGCCTGCCGATCTGCCGCAGGCTTTGCTCGTAGGCCGCGTATGGCGGAGCGGTAACGTCGACGGCCCCGCCGTCGTGGCCGTCCGTAACGGCGAAGTGTTCGACATCACGCACCATGTGTCGACGGTCTCCGAATTGCTGGAACGCGATGACCTCGTGGCCATCGTGCGCTCGGCGCCGGGCGAATCGCTGGGCCGCGCCGAAACACTGATCGAGAATGCGCTGTCGGCCAACCCGGCGGCGGACATCCCCCGCCTGCTGGCCCCGAACGACCTGCAGGCCATCAAGGCCTGCGGCGTGACGTTCGCCGTCAGCCTGCTGGAACGCGTGATCGAGGAACAGGCCAACGGCGACCCTGCGCGCGCCGAACAGCTGCGCGGCGAGCTGCTGGCATCGATCGGTGCCGACCTCTCCAGCATCAAGCCCGGTTCGCCGCAGGCGGAACAGCTCAAGAAGGAATTCATCAGCCGCGGCGCCTGGTCGCAGTACATGGAAGTGGGCATCGGCCCCTACGCCGAAGTGTTCTCGAAGTCCCAGCCGATGTCGGCGGTGGGCTTCGGCGCCGACGTGGGCCTGCACCCGGAATCGAAGTGGAACAACCCGGAACCGGAAATCGTGCTGGCCGTGACGAGCCAGGGCAAGCCGGTCGGCGCCACGCTGGGCAACGACGTGAACCTGCGCGACATCGAAGGCCGCAGCGCCCTGCTGCTCGGCAAGGCCAAGGACAATAACGGTTCCACCGCGATCGGCCCGTTCATCCGCCTGTTCGACGACAAGTACTCGCTCGACACCGTGCGCAATGCCGAAGTGCGCCTGACCATCGAAGGCGTGGACGACGACTTCGTGCTCGACGGCGTGAGCCTGATGAAGCAGATCAGCCGCGATCCGCTCGACCTGATCGGCCAGACCTGCGGCGCGCACCACCAGTACCCGGACGGCTTCATGCTGTTCCTCGGTACCATGTTCTCCCCCATCAAGGACCGCGACGCCAAGGGCGGCGGGTTCACGCACCACAAGGGCGACCGCGTCACCATCGCGAGCCCGGCGCTGGGGCCCTTGTCAACCACGTCCACCGCAGCGATGAAATCGCGCCATGGACGTTCGGCGTTCGCGCCCTGTACAACAACCTGGCACGCCGCGGCTTGCTGGCAAATGTAACTGCAGCAACTGGAGAAAAATGATGGCTGGCGAAAGAGTGCAACCGTTTGAATATGCCACCTATCCGGATCTGAAGAACAAGCGTGTCGTCGTCACCGGCGGCGGCACGGGCATCGGCGCGGGCATCGTGGATGCCTACGTCAGGCAGGGTTCGCAGGTGGTGTTCCTGGATATCGCCGATGAACCGTCGCAGCAACTGGCGGCCAGCTACCCGCAGGCGCCCCACCAGCCGCGCTTCCTGCACTGCGACATGACGAATCTTGAAGAGCTCAAGAAAACGTTTGCAGAGATCGAGCGCGACGGACCCGTCGACATCCTGATCAACAACGCGGCGAACGACCATCGCCACGCCGTGGCCGACGTGACGCCGCAGTACTGGGACGACAGCCTGGCCGTGAACCTGCGCCACCAGTTCTTCTGCGCACAGGCCGTGGCGCCGGGCATGAAGCGCAATGGCGGCGGCGTGATCCTGAACTTCGGTTCGATCTCGTGGTACCTGGCCCTGCCGCAGCTGACGCTGTACATGACCGCGAAGGCGGCCATCGAAGGCCTGACGCGAGGCCTGGCCCGCGACCTGGGCAACGACGGCATCCGTGTCAACACCGTGATCCCCGGCTCCGTCAAGACGCCGAAGCAGATGGCCCTGTGGTACACGCCGGAAGGCGAAGCGCAGATCATGGCTTCGCAACTGCTGAAGGAGCGCATCGAGCCGGAAGACGTGGCGGCGCTGACGCTGTTCCTGTCGTCGAACCAGGCATCGCGCTGCACCGGCCGCGATTACTTCGTCGACGCCGGCTGGTACGGGGACGGCAAATGACGACGACACCCCAGTGCATCTGGCCGCTGGCCGCCACGCTGGGCGAAGGTCCGGTCTGGCACCCGGTGGAGCAGATGCTGTACTTCGTCGACATCAAGGGGCACAAGCTGCACCGCTGCGACGCGCAGGGTGAGCACCGCCAGACGTGGGACATGCCCGACGAGACCGGCTTCGCCCTGCCCGCGCAGGCGGGCGGCTTCGTCTGCGGCCTGGCCGGCAAGCTGGTGCACTTCGATCCCGCGACCGGCGAGTTCACGTCCGTCACGCAATTCGAAGCGGACCGCCCCGGCAACCGCCTGAACGACGGCCACGTCGCGCACGACGGCGCCGTGTGGTTCGGCTCGATGGACAATGCCGAGGCGGCGGCCAGCGGCGCGCTGTACCGCTATGACGGCACCGCCCTCACGCAGCACGACGACGGCATCATCATCACCAACGGCCCGGCGTTTTCCCCGGACCGCCAGACCTTCTACCACACCGACACGTTTGGCAAGACCGTGTACGCGTTCGACGTGACCGCCGACGGTACACTGGCCAACAAGCGCGTGTTCGCCACGATCGAGGCGCCGGGCTGGCCGGACGGTTCCGCCGTCGACAGCGCCGGCAACGTATGGGTCGCTGTCTTCCGCGGCGCCCGCGTGCTGTGCTATTCGCCCGCCGGCGAACTGCTGCAGACCATCGCCTTCCCGGTGCCGAACATCACGAAGATCGCCTTCGGCGGTCCGGACCTGAAAACCGCCTTCGCCACGACCGCCACGAAAGGCCTCACCGACGAGGAACGTGCCGTCGCCCCGCTCGCGGGCGGCGTGTTCGCGTTCCCGGTCGACGTGCCGGGCCTGCCGCAGCACATGATTGGATTTATCAAATGACCCGCCGTTACCGTTCCCAGGACTGGTTCGACAACCCCGACCACATCGACATGACCGCGCTGTACCTCGAGCGCTTCATGAACTACGGGATCACTCCCGACGAGCTGCGCAGCGGCAAGCCGATCATCGGCATCGCCCAGTCGGGCAGCGACATCAGCCCGTGCAACCGCATCCACCTGGACCTGGCCAAGCGCGTGCGCGACGGCATCCGCGATGCGGGCGGCATTCCGATGGAATTCCCGCTGCACCCGATCTTTGAAAACTGCCGCCGCCCCACCGCCGCGATCGACCGCAACCTGGCCTACATGGGCCTCGTGGAGATCCTGCACGGCTACCCGATCGATGCCGTGGTGCTGACGACCGGCTGCGACAAGACGACACCATCGCAACTGATGGCGGCCGCCACGCTGGACCTGCCGGCCATCGTGCTGTCCGGCGGCCCGATGCTGGACGGCTGGCTCGACGGTGAACTGGTCGGTTCCGGCGCGGCGATCTGGAAAGGCCGCCGCCGCCTGGCCGCCGGCGAAATCGACAACGAGAAATTCCTCGAGATCGCCGCCGCGTCCGCGCCATCGGCCGGCCACTGCAACACGATGGGCACGGCGTCGACGATGAATGCCATCGCCGAAGCGCTGGGCATGTCGCTGACCGGCTGCTCGGCCATTCCCGCACCGTACCGCGAACGTGGCCAGATGGCCTACGAGACCGGCCGGCGCATCGTGGCGCTGGCCGAGCAGGACGTCCGCCCCTCGTCGATCCTGACGCGTGAAGCGTTCCTCGATGCGATCGTCACCAATGCGGCGATCGGCGGTTCCACCAACGCGCAGCAGCACATCATGGCGATGGCCCGCCACGCCGGCGTGGAAATCCACACGGAAGACTGGATGAAGTACGGCCACGACGTGCCGCTGCTGCTGAACATGCAGCCTTCGGGCAAGTACCTCGGCGAGCGCTTCCACCGCGCGGGCGGCGTGCCCGCCGTGATGTGGGAACTGGAGCAGAACGGCCTGCTGCGCTCCGACCGCGCCACCGTCACCGGCAAGACCATGAAGGAAAACCTGGTCGGCAAGGAGACGAACGATCGCGAGATGATCTGGCCGTTCGCGGCGCCGCTGAAGGAAAAGGCGGGCTTCTTCGTCCTGTCCGGCAACCTGTTCGACTTCGCGATCATGAAGACGTCCGTGATCTCGGACGAATTCCGCGCACGCTACCTGAGCCGCCCCGGCAGCGAAGGCGTGTTCGAAGCCCGCGCCATCGTGTTCGACGGTTCGGACGACTACCACAAGCGCATCAACGATCCGGCGCTGGACATCGACGAAGACTGCATCCTGGTCATTCGCGGCGCCGGCCCGATCGGCTGGCCCGGCTCGGCCGAAGTCGTCAACATGCAACCGCCCGATGCGCTGATCAAGCGTGGCGTGAAGAACCTGCCCACGCTGGGCGACGGCCGCCAGTCCGGCACGTCCGACAGCCCGTCGATCCTGAACGCGTCGCCGGAATCGGCGGTGGGCGGTGGCCTGGCCTGGATCCGCACGGGCGACACCGTGCGCGTCGACCTGAACAACGGCACCGCGAACATGCTCGTCGACGAGGCGGAGATCGAACGGCGCAAGGGCGATGGCATCCCGGCCTTCCCGGCCAGCCAGACGCCATGGCAGCAGATCTACCGCTCCACCGTGGGGCAGATGCAATCGGGCGCCTGCATGGAACTGGCGCTGGAGTACCGCAATTTGCGCGACGTGGTGCCGCGGCATAACCACTGACCACGGGTTTGACGGCGCGAGGTTGATCCGCTGGTGTCTGACACTTTTTCCGGGCGCATTATCCGGAAAAGGTGTCGGACACCGGTTTTCTTCAGCGATCGCCGACTACGGCCGGGAAAACCGGTGTCTGACACTTTTTCGCGAGCGAAAAAGTGTCAGACACCATTGAATCGGCGCCTTTGCGCCAGTTGCAAACGAATTCGAGCACGATGAGTTAAACAAGCACCTTTAACGATCCAAGATAACAACAACAGGCCACAGGCCACCCATCTTAGGAGACACACCATGAAGTTGAAGATCGCCATCGCGAGCGCCCTGCTCGCCCTTACCTCCACCGCCGCCCTGGCGGATGCGAAAAACCCGAAAATCGGCTTCTGCATCGACGACCTGCGCCTCGAGCGCTGGACGCGCGACCGCGATTACTTCGTCAAGGAAGCGGAGCGTCTCGGCGCCAAGGTGTACGTGCAATCGGCCGATGCCAGCGAACAGCGCCAGATCTCGCAGATCGAGAACCTCATCTCGCGCGGCGTGGACGTGCTCGTGATCGTGCCCTACAACGCCACGGTGCTGAACAACGCGATCCGCGAGGCGAAGAAGGCCAAGATCAAGGTGGTGTCGTACGACCGCCTGATCCTGAACTCCGACGTGGATGCCTACATCTCGTTCGACAACCAGAAAGTGGGCGAACTGCAGGCCGAGGCGATCAAGGCGATCAAGCCGAAGGGCAACTACTACCTGCTGGGTGGCGCGCCGACCGACAACAACGCCAAGATGCTGCGCGAGGGCCAGCTGAAGGTGCTGCAGCCGCTGATCGACAAGGGTGACATCAAGGTCGTGGGCAAGCAGTGGGTCAAGGACTGGAGCGCTTCCGAGGCGATGTCGATCGTCGAGAATGCGCTGACCGCCAACAACAACAAGATCGACGCCATCGTGGCCTCGAACGACGCCACGGCCGGCGGCGCGATCCAGGCGCTGACGTCGCAGAAGCTGCAGGGCAAGGTGCCGGTCTCCGGCCAGGATGCCGATCTCGCCGCGGTGAAGCGCGTGATCGCCGGCACACAGGCAATGACCGTCTACAAGCCGCTGAAGCTGATCGCCACCGAGGCGGCCAAGCTCTCCGTGCAACTGGTGCGCAACGAGAAGCCCGGCTTCAACTCGCAGTACAACAATGGCGCCAAGCAGGTGCCCACGCTGCTGCTGAAACCCATCCCGCTGACGAAGGCCAATGTGCAGGTACTGGCCGAGGACGGGTTCTATACGAAGGCCCAACTGACCGCCAATTAAGACCGCATGAGCGATTACCTTCTTGAAATGCGCGCCATCGTCAAGCAGTTCGACGGTGTGCGCGCACTGAATGGCATCGACATCAAGGTGAAGGCCGGCGAATGCGTCGGCCTGTGCGGTGAGAATGGCGCCGGGAAATCCACGCTGATGAAGGTGCTGTCCGGGGTCTACCCGCACGGCACCTACGACGGCGAGATCTACTGGAACGGCGCGCCATTGAAAGCCACCTCGATCCGTGAAACGGAAGCCGCCGGCATCGTCATCATCCACCAGGAACTGATGCTCGTGCCGGAACTGTCGGTGAGTGAAAACATCTTCCTCGGCAACGAGATCACCCTGCCCGGCGGGCGCCTCGACTACGACACGATGAACCGCCGCGCCAACGAATTGCTGGCCGAACTGAACATCCGCGACGTCAACGTGGTGCTGCCCGTGAAGCAGTATGGGGGCGGGCACCAGCAGTTGATCGAGATCGCCAAGGCCCTGAACAAGAATGCCCGGCTGCTGATCCTCGACGAGCCGTCGTCGTCGCTGACCACGTCCGAGATCCGCATCCTGCTCGACATCATCCACCAGCTGAAGTCGAAGGGTGTCACCTGCATCTACATCTCGCACAAGCTCGACGAAATCGCGGCGATCTGCGACACGATCGTGACGATCCGCGACGGCCAGCACATCGCCACCACGCCGATGCGCGAGATGAGCGTGGAGAAGATCATCGCGCAGATGGTCGGCCGCGAAATGAACCAGCTCTATCCCGAAAAGCGGCATACGCCCGGCGACGTGGTCTTCGAGGCGAAGCACGTGACGTGCTGGGACCCGGACAACCCGCAAAGGAAGCGCGTGGACGACGTGTCGTTCACGCTGCGCCGTGGCGAGATCCTGGGTATCGCGGGCCTCGTCGGCGCCGGCCGCACCGAACTGGTGTCCGCGATCTTCGGTTCTTACGAAGGCTCGTATGAAGCCGAGGTGTATTACGAGGGCCGCCGCTGGCACACGACATCGCCATTGCAATCGATCCGCACGGGGCTGGCCATGGTGCCGGAAGACCGCAAGCACCACGGCATCGTGCCCGATCTGTCGGTGGGCCAGAACATGACGATGGCCGTGCTGCAGCAGTTCTCGCATGGCAGCCGCATCGACCAGGACGAGGAGCTGAAGGTGATCCGCGGCGAGATTGGCCGGCTGAAGCTGAAGACGGCCAGCCCGTTCCTGCCGATCACAGGGCTTTCCGGCGGCAACCAGCAAAAGGCCGTACTGTCGAAGATGCTGCTGACGAAGCCGAAGATCCTGATCCTCGACGAACCCACGCGCGGCGTGGACGTGGGCGCCAAGTTCGAGATCTATCAGCTGATGCTGAACCTGGCCAGCGAAGGCATCTCGATCATCATGGTGTCGTCGGAACTGCAGGAAGTGCTGGGCGTTTCCGACCGCGTGCTCGTGATCGGCGAAGGCCAGCTGCGCGGCGACTTCGTCAACGACAACCTCACGCAGGAAACCCTGCTGGCCGCCGCCCTGGCGCAACCGCTCCACTGACGGGCTCTATCGAAAAATACTCATGAAAAGCAATCAATTCAAGAAGCTGTTCACGCAGTACAAGATGCTGGCCCTGCTGGTCGCGATCGTACTGATCTGGGGTTTCTTCACGTGGATGACGGAAGGCGGCTTCCTCACGCCGCGCAATATGTCGAACCTGATGCGGCAGATGGCCGTCACGGGCATCCTGGCCTGCGGCATGTCGCTGGTGATCATCGCCGGCGAGATCGACCTGTCCGTCGGTTCCCTGCTTGGCCTGCTGGGCGGCGTCGCGGCCGTGCTGGACGTCACGCACGGCATGGGCCTGCCCGTCAACATGATCGCCGTGCTGGCAGTGGGCCTGTTCATCGGCCTGTTCAACGGTTACCTCACGGCCTACCTGCACATCCCGTCGTTCATCGTGGGCCTGGGCGGCATGCTGGCCTACCGGGGCATCCTGCTCGGCGTGACCGACGGCGTGACGATCGCGCCCGTGTCCGAGGAATTTGTCTATATCGGCCAGGGCTACCTGCCGCCGCAATGGGGCATCGTGCTGGGCGTGACGCTGTTCGTGATCGCCATCGCGCTGACCTTCCGCCAGCGCAAGAGCCGCGCCCATCACGGCCTGGAACAGGCGCCGCCGTGGCGCGACGGCCTGCGTCTCGGCATCATCGCCGCGGTGCTGTTCGGCTTCGTCACCACGCTGAACAGCTATGAAGGCATTCCGCTTCCGGTGCTGCTGCTGCTCGCGCTGCTGGGCATCTTCACCTACATGACGACGCAGACCGTGTTCGGCCGCCGCATCTACGCGGTGGGCTCGAACATGGAAGCCACGCGCCTTTCCGGCATCAACGTGAAGGCCGTGAAGCTGTGGATCTTCGGGATCATGGGCCTGATGTGCGCCCTCGCCGGCCTGATCAACACGGCCCGCCTCGCGGCTGGCGCCCCATCGGCCGGCACGTCGGCAGAACTCGATGCGATCGCCGCCTGCTTCATCGGCGGCACGTCGATGCGCGGCGGTTCCGGCACGGTCTACGGCGCGCTGATCGGCGCACTCGTGATGGCCAGCCTGGACAACGGCATGTCGATGCTGGACGTGGACACGTACTGGCAGATGATCGTCAAGGGCGGCATCCTCACGCTGGCCGTGTGGGTCGACGTGGCTACCCGTGCCGGCAAGCGATAAACACAAAAAACAAAGGAGACACATGCAACACGATTCGAACAACGGCCGGCGACGATTCCTGGCCACGATGGCGGCCGCCGGCGCGGCGCCCACGCTGTCGATGGCCGCGACGGCCCGCCCCACGTACAAGAATCCGGCCGCGCCGGTGCCGAAGCGGGTGGACGACTTGCTGAAGCGGATGACGCTGGAAGAAAAGATCGCGCAGATGGATTGCGTCTGGATCGAAAAAGGCAAGGTCGAAGACAATGGGGCCTTTTCCGCGGCCAATGCAGTGAAGGCTTTTCCAAACGGGATCGGCATGCTGGCGCGGCCTTCGGACCGGCAAGGCAAGTCGGAAGCCGGTGCCGCCGCGGCGGCCGGTGACGATGGCGCGCGCCCGAACCGCGGCGCTCGGGAAACGGCGGAGTATGTGAACGCCGCGCAGAAATGGGCGCTGGAGCAGACCCGCCTGGGCATTCCCCTCTTCATGCACGAGGAAGCGCTGCACGGCTACGCGGCGCGCGATGCCACGTCATTCCCGCAGGCGATCGGCCTGGCGTCGTCCTTCGATACGGATCTCGTCACCCGGGTGTTTTCGGTGGCGGCACGCGAGATGCGGGCACGCGGCGCAAACTTCGCGCTGGCGCCCGTGGTGGACGTGGCGCGCGAGCCGCGCTGGGGCCGCATCGAGGAAACGTACGGAGAAGACCCGCACCTGTCCGCGGAAATCGGCAAGGCCGCCGTGATCGGTTTTTCCGGCACGTCGCGCCAGCTCGCCAAGGACAAGGTGCTGACGACGCTGAAGCACATGACCGGCCATGGCCAGCCCGAGTCGGGCACCAACATCGGCCCGGCCGAAGTGTCCGAACGCACGCTGCGCGAGGAGTTCTTCCCGCCATTCGAGCGGCTCGTGAAGGAAACCACGGTGGCCGCCATCATGCCCTCGTATAACGAGGTCGGCGGCATACCCTCGCACGCGAACCGGTGGATGCTGAACGACGTGGCCCGCAAGGAATGGGGCTTCAAGGGCGTGATGGTGTCCGACTACATGGGCATCCGCGAACTGGTCACGCGCCACAAGATGGCCGCCACGCCGAAGGAGGCCGGCTACTACGCGGTGAAAGCCGGCGTCGACATCGAAACGCCGGATGGCCATGGCTACCGGCACCTGGCGGAACTGGTGAAGGAAGGCCGGGTCTCCGAAAAGGAGATCGATACGATCGTGCGCCGCATCCTCGAACTGAAGTTCCTGGCGGGCCTGTTCGAGCAGCCGTACGCCGACGTCGCGCAGGCCGATGCGCAAACGGCGACGACTGCCGACGTGGCGCTGGCGCGCGAAGCCGCGGGCCGCTCGGTCGTGCTGCTGAAGAACGACAAGGGCGTGCTGCCGCTGCGGGCAAACAAGACCGGCAAGTTGCTGCTGCTCGGCACGCACGCGAAGGACACGCCGATCGGCGGCTATTCCGACATTCCCCGCAAGGTCGTATCGATCCACGACGCGCTGCAGGCCGAGGCAAAGGCCCAGGGCTTCGGCTTCGATTACCGGGAAGGCGTGCGCATCACCGAGGAACGCATCTGGGGCAAGGACGAGATCCGCTTCACCGCCCCGGAAGTCAATGCGCGCCTGATCGCGGAAGCGGTGGCGGCGGCGAAATCGGCCGACACGATCGTGATGGTCCTGGGCGACAACGAGATGACGAGCCGCGAAGCCTGGGCCGACAAGCACCTGGGCGACCGTGCCACGCTGGACCTGATGGGCCAGCAGAACGACCTCGCAAAAGCCATCTTCGACCTGGGCAAGCCGACGATCGTGTTCCTGCTGAACGGCCGGCCCATGTCGGTCAACCTGCTTGCCGAGCGGGCCGATGCGATCATCGAGGGCTGGTACATGGGCCAGGAAACGGGCAACGCCGCGGCGGACGTGCTGTTCGGCCGCGTCAACCCGGGCGGCAAGCTGCCGGTATCGGTCGCGCGCAACGTGGGCCAGCTGCCGATCTTCTACAACCACAAGCCTTCGGCCCGGCGCGGCTATATCGACGGCAGCACCGCGCCGCTGTACCCGTTCGGCTTCGGCCTGTCGTACACCACGTTCGACATCTCGGCGCCACGCCTGACGAAGGCGACGATCCGGCCGGACGGCGCCACGCAGGTGGAAGTCGACGTCACCAACACCGGCGCGTTGGCGGGCGACGAAGTAGTGCAGGTGTACATCCGCGACGACATCTCGTCCGTGACGCGCCCCGTGCTGGAGCTGAAGGCGTTCCGGCGCGTGACGCTGCAGCCGGGCGAGAAGAAGACACTGGTGTTCGACATCAAGCCAGCCGACCTGGCGTTCTACAACGTGGACATGCGGCGCGTGGTCGAACCAGGCAGCTTCACGATCCACGCGGGGCCGGACAGCGTGCGGCTGAAGTCGGTGAAACTGATGGTGGCCTGACGGGGGCGCGCGTCAATCGGCAGCGGCGACCGTGTCGGCGCTGCCCCAGATGGCATGGGGGCCGGCAACGCGCGCCTTGATCCTGAACCGGCTTCCCGGCGGCAGGTGCGGCCGCGTGCCCAGCCGCGTGCCCAACCTGATACGCACCCGCTCGCCGACGTACCGGGCAAGCAGGTCGGGAAAGCCCTGCACCGGGCCGGTCGATTCGACAGTCACCTCGAGTTCCGTGACCTGCCCGGCATCGTGCACGGCTTCGAGCCGGCACGTCACCCAGGCCCAGTTTTCCACGACCTGCATGGTGGCCTCCTCCGTCAATAGTGGTCATGCCTGCGCATCCAGGTACCGCACGAGCGCGTCCGACATCGGCAGGTCTGTCTGCTCCTGGTAGTAACTATACGCCGGTGACGGATTCACCTCGAAGCACACGTACTCGCCACCGGGGGTGCGCTTGAAGTCGATGCCGCATAACGGCAGGGCCAGCTCCCTCGACAGGGCACGGCAACGGTCGCTTTCGCGAGCGGGGAGCGCGAATGGCACCATGTCGACATCGAGACCATCCCTGCCGGCATACCGGTAGTCGACGGCGTCGCTGATGATGCGCACGGCGAATACGCTGTCGCCCACCACGTGCACCCGGATATTTTCCCCATCGATGAATTGCTGGAACTGCGTGGGCAATGCGCGGATGCTTTCCAGCTGGGCCAGCGCGGCATCGTCGAGGACGCGCACGATGGAGCGTACCGCGCTGGTGGATTTGTAGATGACCCGCCCATGCCTGGCGCGAAACGCGTGCACGCACGCCGGTTCGCTGGTCACGATCGTTTCGGGCACGGCGAATCCGGCTCGCCGGATGACCTGCAGTTGAAATGGCTTTGAATAATTGGACAACGTCGCGGAAAGGCGGTTGGCCACGCGCTGCGGTGCGATCTCGGTCCACTGCACCAGTATTTCGCTCCAGGCGTGCGCGCGCGCCGCCAGCGCCGCGCCATCCCAGGCCCTGCCCATCCGTGACAGCTCCGGCAAGGTCGACGCATCGGTCGTGCGCAGGTAGATGCCGCGGAAACGTTCGAGCGGGTAGACCTGGCCGCCGATGGTCATCGCCCCCGTGCAGGTGCCATCGGCATAGTCCAGTTCCATCTCGTCGTGGGCGAACGATCGCTGGTTGAGCAGCACGCAGGGGATGCCGAGCGCCTCGGCACTGGCCAGTGCCATGGCAACGGGCGGTTCGGAAGGAATGCCGGCCAGGAGGATCATGCGACCGCTCCTTCGGCGCCGGGTGCCGGCTGGCGTTCCATGTGCTGGCGCAGCGCGCCGATCACCGCGGCGGGCGCCGCCATCGGCGCGGCGTCGAACCCCGACCATAGCCAGTCGCCATCCGGGCCGCGCACGAACTGCACCACGCCAAAACCGAGACCCGTCGACCGGGCGAATGCGAGGACGGCTGCGTGCCCGACACCCTGCAGTTCGCCCACCACGGCATTTCCGACGACCCAGAGCATGCCCCGTTCGCCATCGGCAGGCTGGCAGGCGAACACCGGGGCACCCACGGCCGGCACAGGGCCGCCCGCGTTCCCCACCGGCTCGAGCGTGCCGGGCTCCCCCAGGCGCGAGCGCGTCGACATGCGCAGCACGCGGGTGCGCAGGCCAGCGCGCGCGGCGTGGCCGGCGGCGGCGAGCCCCGGCCTGCCGTGGCCCGCCATGTGCAGCCGGGCCATGTCGTTCAGCACCGGGCAGTCCAGGCCTTCGAGACAGCTCCAGAACGCGGCCGTCGCCTCGGCGCTCGCATACTCGCGGTCGGGCTGGCTGGACCGGTGGAACGCGGGCACCGGCACGTGGCGCACCCGGTTGAGCACGATGGCGGTCGCGCCATCGAGCAACACGGGACCGCCCCGCGCGCGCACCTCGCTGGCGACCCCGCCCTGCCCCACCGAATGGGTGAACGTGCACCCGGCAAGCCAGGTTTCGATCGTCAGGCTGCGCAGCCGCGGCCCGAGTGCGCCCGCAAGCGTGTCGGCGACCGGGTCGAAGAGGTGGCGTATGACCAGCATGGCCGCTCAGACGTCGCCGGGCTTGGTGTCGTACGAGCGCTTGCCGGCAGCATCGCCGCGGCGCATGGCCTCCTGCCGCGTGTCATCCTCGCCGGCCAGCGCGCCCTGGCTCAGGTCGGGGCGCAATCCCGCGCCGATGAAGGGCTGCGGGGCTTGTTGCGCCTGCTGCCCGCCCGGTTGCCCCAGCAGGGTGCCGACGATGGCCTCGAGCTGCGCCATGCGTGCCTCCATCATGCCCCCGCCCCAGCCCCCGCCAAAGCCGCCGGGCAATCCGCCGCCATCGACTGGCTTGTCGCCCTGTTTCTCGAAGGGCTTGTCAAAGGGTTTGTCGAAGGAGGCCGACTTGTCGATCACCGGTTTTTCCGGCCGCTTGTCGAGGATCGGCTTGTCGAAGTTCTTGTCCAGCACGGGTTTCTCGGGCTGCAGCTCTTTCGCGAACTCCTTGTCCTTCGTGAATTCCTTGGCCGGCTTGAGGCCGCACTTGACCTTGACGTTGGCGGTCATCACGGCCCCGGGCGCGCTGATGCTGGTGACGGAGACGCAGGTCTTCTGGCCGCCATACGACTTCGAGTTCGGTGCCGACGTGTTGGTGAACGACGAGTTGCCGGTGGAGCCGGGATACGGATCGCCGGCGTCGCCGCGGTTGTTGGAATTTTCCAGGTCGCGCTGGTTGTCGGCCTGGACCAGCGCCACCTTGTAGCGCGCCTCGTTGGTATTGGTGGCAACCGATTCGTCGATATGCCAGATGAGCAGGCCGCCGCCGGGCAGGGAGGCATCGAAGCCCGTCTGCTGCCGGTTCTCGACCAGGAAATACTCGGCACCCGAAGCGCCATCCTTCCACAGGCGCAGCACCGACTGGCTGTCCTTCACATCGGCGATGGAACGCATGCCGTTGACCGTGACGTTGTCGACGGTGGCCCAGCCCTGGTTGGCCTTGCACCAGGCCGAGGGATGGGTCGGCGTATCGCCGCCGCCGCCCCAGCTCCCCGCGGCCATCAGGCAAAAGCGGCCGATGCCTTCGGAACTGCCGTCGGTATCGTACAGGTCCGGGAAACCGAACAGCAGGTGGCCGAGTTCATGGGCGCACACGCCGATCTTGCAGTCCTCGGGCACCGTGAGGTAGCCGAACACCTTGGTCCCGTCGGTCGTCACGGCGCCCGACGGCAGTGTCCACTTGTGCGACCAGATGTCGCCGCTGCTCCCTGTTTCTTCCGCGCCGGCCCCGGCGTGCACGACGACGAAGGCATCGACGAAGCCATTGCCATCATTGTCATAGGGCCCGAAATCGACGCCCGGATCGGCCGCGCTCAACGCATCCCTGGCCATCGTGCGCGCATTCGGCAGCGCATTGCCGGTACCCGAGTCGCCGTTGCAGTAGGCGGCCAGCGTCTGTGGCAGCCGGAAAGGCCCGACGACCTGGCCCTGCAGGTCGACGAGGCCATGCGTGACCTCGGTGAAGTATTCGCGCACGCTTCCCGTGGGAACCACGCCGTCGGAAAAGAACAACTGGTCGAGGTCGCTCGCCGTCCGGGCCATCGGCTGATCGCTGAAATCGACCAGCACCACGATGACCCGCACGGTGCCGTGCAGCGGCGCCCTGTCGAGCGCCTGGTTCCGGATGACGCTGGGCGACGTGCCCAGCGGGAATTCGCTGGGAGGAATGATCATCCCGTCGTTGAAGCCTTCCGCCCTGGGTTCGGTCGCGCGCAGGCGCAGGCCGCTGCGGCTCGTGAACTGACTGCTCAGCGCTGCGATTTCCTTGCGCAGCCGCTCATTGAGTTCCGGTGACGGAGCAACCATGCAGCGGTCCGGATCGGGCGCCCGCTGGGCAGCCGCATAGACACGGGAAACATTGGCATAGACATCGTGGTTATTACACATGGCAGTTCCAATCATGGATTGCGCTGAACAGTACTGCGCAACAAGATCATATGGCTGCGGAAATCGCATTGGCTGGCCGCGCAACGCCGGTGCACCGACCCGCAGACTGTTCCCAGGAAAACAGCTTTGGCTTCACACCTCCCCCTTGCATCAGGCATGTCGCTTGTTCAATGCTGCGCTTGCGAACAGGGGACGTCTGTCGTCATTTGTCGGGCAGTTGTAATCGAATGTCGGGGCAGGTCCTGAAAACAGAAAAGCCCGCATCGGCGGGCTTTTCTGTACGTTGGTCACATGGCGCGGTGCTACTTTTCAGGGGTCAGGTGCCCCAAGCCGTAGCCGAGATGCTGCCACCAGTGTTCGCGCGAGCGCACGGTCAGCAGGCACATCTTGTCGACCTCTTCCTTGAACACGCGGTCCTGGCATTGCTTCGTCATCAACGCGTGGCGCTGGTTCTCGGCATTGACGAGCGACGCCGCCAGCCAGCACACGAGGATGGCCAGCAATACCACCAGGCTCCACGCAAGGTGGTTGACGTTGCTGGCGTTGAAGAGCCGCCGTTCGTCGGGTTCCAGCGCGTCGAACGCTTCCATGATGCCTTTTTCGCGATCGGTCATGACGATACTCCTGCTTCCTTGCGGTGACGTTTATTGTTACTTCTTCTCGGCCGCAGCCTTGGCGACCAGTTGATCCAGCACGGCCATCGTCTGGCGGCCGGCCTGCGTTTCCGACGTGCCCGGGGCACCGGCGATCGAGGGCGACGTCATGTAGCGGCCATCCACGACCAGCGTGGGCGCAGAGCTGACCTGATACTTCGCGACCGTGCCGGCCAGTTGCTTCATCTTAGTCTGCACGCTGAAGGAATTAAAGAGCTGTTCGTAGCGTGTCTTGTCGATGCCGTTCTTGACGAGGAACTGCTTCATTTCCTCATCGCTGCGGTAGATGCGCTGGCGCTCGCCATGAATGGCGCGCAGGATCTTGCCGTGCACGGCCTCGGTCTGGCCCATCGCCTCGAGCGTCACGTAGGCATGCGCCAGCGGATCGGTCGGGCTCTGCGCGAAGTGCATCCGCTTGAACACGATGCGGTCGCCCTGCTTCTTGACCCATTCTTCCAGCAGCGGATCGAGCGAGTAGCAGTGCGGGCACGTGTACATGAAGAATTCGATGACCTCGACCTTCTTGCCCGGCGCGGTCGCGGGAACCGGCGTGCTCAGGGTCGTGTACCCCGGCCCGGCGGCGTGGGACGTACCCGCAAACGTGGCGGACAACGCCAGCGTGGCGGTGGCGGCAAGCATGAAGCGGCGCATTGGACGCATGTATCTTCCTTCCTGGTTGATTCGCATGAGATGACAAACGCCGCGAGATTACCATTTTTTGCGCCAGCGTAAGTAACGTAGTGCGAGCGCAGTATGGGCGCATCGTGAAATTAAGCTCCTTTTAAGAGGACAAAAGCGTTGCCGGACATGCATGGGTCTCGCTATAGTGGCCCCATCGTCCCCGCACAAGGATCAGCATGCGCGTCCCGCATTCCCTCATCGTGGCCGCGGCGGCGGCCGTGGTCGCGCTGGTCCAGCCGGCGCTGCTGGCCCAGGGCAGCCCGCCCGCCGCCCGCCAGGAGATTCCGTTCGCGCCGCCGCACGCCGCGGCCGTGGCCACGCCCAGTGCCGCCACGGCGTGGGGCGGCCCGCGCACGGGTACGGAGCCGACGTTGTCCAACCGGGTGGCGAACTACCGGATCGAGGCAAGGCTCGACCCGGTCCGCCACACCATCGAAGGCCGGCAACAGCTCACCTGGCGCAACCGCAGCGACCGCGCCGTGCATAGCGTCTACCTGCACCTGTACCTGAACGCGTTCCGCAACGGCGACAGCACCTTCATGACGGAGCTGCGCGCGCAGGGCCTGACCGACGGCATGGGCGAAGGCGAATGGGGTTACATCGACCTGCGCCACGTGCGCCAGGGCGCCACGGACGTGCCATGGACATTCGTGCAACCGGATGGCGGACCGCACACCGACCGCACGGTGGTGCGCCTGGACCTGCCGCAAAGCGTGGCGCCCGGCGCCAGCACCACGCTCGACATCGCCTTCTTCGACCAGTTGCCGCGCGTGACGGCGCGCACCGGCCACTTCGGCACGTTCCACCTGGTGGCGCAATGGTTCCCGAAGATCGGCGTGCTGGAACTGCCGGGCGAACGCGGTGCCACGGCGCCGCGCTGGAACGTGCACGAGTACCACACCGATTCCGAGTACTACGCCGATTTCGGCCATTACGACGTGAAGCTGACGGTGCCGAAGGGGTATACGGTGGGCGCCACGGGCGCGCTGCAGGGCAAGCCGGTGGAAAGCGGCGGCCATGTGACCCATCACTACGCGCAGGGCGACGTGCACGACTTCGCATGGACTGCGGACAACCGCACGGCGCCACCGCTGCGCGCCACGTGGACCGCGCCCGGCGGCAAACCCGTCGACATCACCGTGCTGTACCCGCCCGACTATGCGTCGAACGCGGCACCGGCGCTGGAGATGACAAAGAAATCGCTGGACTATTTCGCGGGCAAGCTGGGGCCCTACCCTTACGACACGCTCACCGTCGTGATCGCGCCGTTCAATGCCGCCCACGCGGGCAGCATGGAATACCCCACGTTCTTCACCACCGACAGCGTGCGCGATGTGTCGCCCGGCACGCGCGATCGCTACGACCTCGACTTCGTCACCGTGCATGAATTTGCGCACATGTACTTCCACGGTATTGTGGCCAGCAACGAGTTCGAGGAACCGATGCTCGACGAAGGCGTGAACGAATACTGGAACGTGCGCATGCTGGGCCAGCGGCCGGCATCGCTGCCCGTGCTGGCATCGCTGCTGAAGGGCGGCGGCGCTTTCGCGTTCGGCGGGTTTCCCGGCGAGCGCTTCGATGCGCCGCGCGAGGAACCGGCGGACCCCATTGGCGCCAACGCCTACGACCGGCTCGAAGGCGTGGGCCCTGCCTACTCGCGCACGGCCGTGATGCTGCACGACCTGCAGGCGCAGCTGGGCACGGAAGTGATGGACCGCGCGTTCAGGGAGTACTACCGGCGCTGGCAATTCCGCCACCCGAGCGCGGCGGACCTGCGTGAAACGATCGCCGAGGTCAGCGGCCAGCGCGCACTCGTCGAAAGGGTGTTCGCGCAGCAGGTGTACGCCGTGCAGAAAGTGGACGACCGCATCGCTTCGCTGACCAGCGAGGAAGTGGCGCCGCAGCCGGGCCTCGCGGCGCGAGGCGGCAAGCTGGTGGAAGTAACGCCGGCCATGCTCGCCACCGCGCCGTCCACACCGCCGCGGTACCGGACAACGGTCGTGGTGCGCCGCCGCGGCGCCGCCGTGCCGCAGGTACTGGTGGTGAAATTCGCCGATGGCGGGCGCGAAACCGTGCGGTGGAACGGCGACGCGCCATGGCGGCGTTTCGAGTGGGTCAAGGGCGTGCCGGCCGTGGCGGCCGAGCTGGACCCGGAACGCCGCCACCTGCTCGACACGAACAAGCTCGATGACACGCGCACGCTGGAGGCGGATGCGCAAGCCACGCGGCGCTGGACGATGGATTTCGCGGCCGTCTTCCAGGCCCTGCTCGCACTGGTGGCGGCAATATGAGGCGCCTGCTCGATGCTGCCCGCGCGGCGCTGCAATGGCGCCTGCTCCTTCTGTGGCTTGCCTTGCTGCTGCTGCCGGCCGTGCTGGCCTCCCTGCCTGTATGGACGCTGCTGGCGCGCGAACTCGATCATTCGGTGCACGTGGCGGCGTTGGCGCGCGCGCTCGACATGGTGGCCCTCGCCGACCTCGGCGCGGCGTTCGAGCGCGAACGGGACACGATGGCGGCCACGGGGCTGGGCGCCTTGCTCGTCACGCTGCTGCTGTCGCCGCTGCTCACCGGCGCGGCGGTGACGGCGGCGCGCGCGCCGCAGCCGCCGCGGCTGCGCGAGCTGCTTGCCGGTGCCGGCGAACAGTATCCGCGCATGGCGCGCATGCTGGCCTGGGCCGTGGTGCCGCTCGGCGCGGCCGCCCTGCTGGGAAGCTGGCTGGCGGACGCCGCGCGCCAGCATGCCGACCGCGCCATCACCTATGCCGACACGCTGCCGTGGCAGCTCGCCGCGGCCACCGCCGCCGTGGTGGTGGTGGTACTGGCGAACGTGACGGTTGATGCGGGCCGGGCCATGCTGGCCATCGACCGCCGGCGCACGGGCGCGGTCCGGGCGTGGGGCGCGGGGCTGCGCCTGCTGGCGCAACGGCCGGGCGGCGTGCTGCTGGCGTGGCTGGTACCGACCGTGGCGGGCCTGACGCTGGCCGCGCTGCTGGGATGGTGCCGGCTGCACGTGCCGGCCATCGGCCCGGTGGGCACGCTCGGCGCGCTGCTGCTGGCGCAGCTCGTCGTGCTGGTGCTGGCATGGATGCGCGTGACGCGGCTGTTCGCGCTGGTGGCGCTGGCACAGAAGCAGGAGTAGATGCGGCAGGTCCGCCACGCCTGCATTGAAAGGCGCCTGCATCGGCCACCATGTAGCGAATCCTTCGAACGTCAGTATCGATTTTTTGGCCGTTGCGGCGACAGGCAGGCCGCCGTATAGTCGTCGCGTTCAAACGATGGAGCTCGGCATGTTGCCCACCTATTTCCTGTCGCATGGCGGCGGCCCGTGGCCGTGGATGAAAACCGAATTCGGCGGCGCCTACGACGTGCTGGACGCGTCGCTGCGCGACATCGAGCGGCAGATCGGCGGCAAGCCAAAGGCCGTGCTGGTGGTGACGGCGCACTGGGAAGGCGGCGACTTCACGCTGTCCTCCGGCGCGCAACCCGACATGATCTACGACTATGGCGGGTTTCCGCCGCATACCTACGCGATCCGCTACGGCGCGCCAGGGTCGCCCGAGCTGGCGGCGCGCGCGCAGGCGCTGCTGCAGGAAGCCGGCATCGCCGCCGGGCTCGATGCGCAGCGTGGTTTCGACCATGGCACGTTCTCGGCGATGTACCCGGTGTTCCCGGAAGCGGACGTGCCGATCGTGCAACTGTCACTCAAGCGCGGGCTCGATCCCCTGGCCCACCTGGCGGCTGGCCGTGCACTGCGGCCGCTGCGCGACGAGGGCGTGCTGATCGTGGGCAGCGGGCTCAGTTACCACAACCTGCGCGCCTTCAACGGCGCCGGCGCCGCCGCGTCGCACCAGTTCGACGGCTGGCTGCGGCAGGCGATGGCATTGGCGCCGAAGGAGCGCGCCATCGCGCTGATGAACTGGGACCGTGCTCCGGCCGCCCGCGCCGCCCACCCGCGCGAAGAACACCTGCTGCCGCTGATGGTGGCACTCGGCGCCGCCGAGGACGATCCGGCCACCGTCGTCTACCATGAGGACGCCTTCATGGGCGCGCTGGCGGTGAGCAGTTTCAGGTTCGGCAACTGATCAGTTCGTGTCCACCTTGGGGTCAACCCCATTTTCGGACACGAGCTCGGCAGCTCCTCCGGCTGGGGTCGTGTCCGATTTGAGGGTTGACCCCATGGTGGACACGAGCTCAGCCGCGGAATGCTGCCGTGGAAATGGCTGCCGTTGATCAGGTGCCGCGCTTGCCCTTCATCCGCTCGGCTTCCTTCTCGGCAGCTTTCGCGGCGACGGCTTCGGCCTTGATGCGCTCCTGCTCGGCGAAGACGGCCAGCGCGGCGGCGCGGGTCTCGGGCGTTTCCAGCGAGATGCGGCCCAGCGCACCGCTGCGGTAATCCTGCAGCAGCATGTGCGACGCCTTTTCGTAGTCCCAGTCGCCGCCGCGGATGCGGAAGCCGCGCCGTTGCGCGATGCCTTCGACGACGGCGATGGCATCCATGCCCTCCAGCTTGAAGCCATAGCGGGCGGCGAGCAGTTGCGGGTAGCGCGCGAGCAGCTCGGCGGCCAGCCATTCGGCCACTTCTTCCTCGATCAGCGCGTTGGCGCCGATCGCGTGACTGGCGGCCAGCGCCAGGCCGTCGCTCGGCATTTCGATCTTCGGCCACAACAGGCCCGGTGTGTCGATGATGGCCGTGTTCATGTCGAGGTAGATCTTCTGCTGTGTCTTCGTCACCGCCGGTTCATCGCCCACCTTGGCCACGCGGCGCTTGAGCAGCGCGTTCATCAGCGTGGACTTGCCCACGTTGGGAATGCCCATGATCATCATGCGCAGCGGCTTGGTCGGCACGCCGCGGTGCGGCGCCAGCGCGCGCGCCTTGTCGATCACTTTCGCCACGTCCGACGGTTTCTTCGTCGTCATTGCATACGCGGTTACCGTCGCATCCTGCTCGAAATGGCGGATCCAGGCGTTGGTCGCGTCGGGATCGGCCAGGTCGATCTTGTTGAGCACCTTCAGGCATGGCTTCGAACGGAACTTGCGCAGCTCCTCGACCAGCGGATTGGTGCTGGCTTGCGGCAGGCGGGCATCGACGACTTCGATGACGACGTCGACGTCCGCCATCTGCTCGGCCGCCTTCTTCTTGGCGGCGTTCATGTGCCCGGGGAACCATTGGATGGCCATGCTGTTACCTTCTGAATGTCTGGAACAATCCGCTATTTTACCGGCACCGGCGCTGCTGTTACCATTTGCGTTTTGCCCGGATGTCGGCTCTTCCATGAAATTCCCGCTCTTCTTCCTTGCCTTCGTGGTGCTTTCGGCAACGGCGCAGCCCGTCGTCGAAGTCAGCAACGTGCGCGACCCGGAACTGAAAGCCTATGCGACGATGGTCAAGGGCCTGGACGCGTTCGACGCCGCGCGCGCCCATGCGCCGCAGGCGGCGCTGCGTTTCCTGCTGCGCCCCGCCGGCCAGGAGGAGAGCCTGACCGGCGCGGAACTGAAGATCGTCGGCGAAGCGGTGAACGTGCCAGTGCGGCTCGAGGCCGACGGCGGCTTCACGTTGCCGCGCAACGACGCGGCACTGCGCGAAGGTGCGGCGCTCGTGCTGAACAAGAAGAAAAATACGGTGCGCTGGCGCCCCGACGTGCGCAGCCCCGGCGTGCCGGCCGATGCGCGGCGGCTGGGCGACCTGCGCGCGCAGTGCGCGGTGCAGTGGGCGATCGAACAGGAAGACCTGGCCCCGCCGGCGCGCGCCGCGCTGTCGGCCGGTGGCGGCCCCTGCCGCGCGATGACGATGCACATGGGCTTCGACGCGCCGGCACCGTTGCGGGCGGCATGGCTGCGCGATGGCGCCCGCCGCGAACAGATTCCCGTCAACCGCCATTACCGCCGTGTGTTCAACCCACCGCTGGCGGACCGCTCATGGAGCGACGACACGCTGGTCGAATTCGCGTACGCCCGCTGACGCCGCATGAGCGCTGCCGAGGCGCGGTGCCGCGCGATCATCCGCGCCTGCCCCTGGCTGATGGAAGCCCTGGCAACCGTGCGCTCGGCATTGCCGCTGCCTGCGTGCATCGGCGCCGGCGCGATCCGCTCGGCAGTGTGGGATGCGCTGCATGGCTTGCCGCCCGAAGCGCCCGCCACCGATATCGACGTCGTGTATTTTGACGCGGGCGATCCCGGCAGCGCTCGCGATGGCATTCTGCAAGCGACGCTGCGCCAGCGTGCACCGCAATTCAACTGGGAAGTGACGAACCAGGCCGGTGTGCACCTCTGGTACGAACAGGCATTTGGACGGGTAATTGCCGCCCATGACTCACTGGAGGCAGCCATCGCGACATGGCCGGAGACCGCCACCGCGATCGCCGCGCGCCTGGCATCGAACGGTGCGATCGAGTTCGTTGCGCCGCTGGGCTTCGACGATCTGATGGACATGGTCGTCCGCTGGAATCCGGCGCTGGCCACCCGCGAGCAATACCTGCAGAGAATCACGGCCAGGGACTTCCGGCGCCGCTGGCCCAAGGTCCGCGTACTGCGGCCCTGAACCGCTCAGATCTCGGCCAGCGCCTTCACGTGGGCGACGACGCTGCGGCCCAGCGCCGACAGGTTGTAGCCGCCCTCCAGGCAACTGACTATGCGGCCGTTGGCATGCAGCTTCGCCACCTCCATCATCTGCTGCGTCAGCCACGCGTAGTCGGCCTCGACCAGGCCCATGCCGGCAAGATCGTCCTCGCGGTGCGCGTCGAAGCCGGCCGAGATGAAGAGCATCTGCGGCTTGAACGCATGCAGCGCCGGCAGCCACTGGTCTAGCACCAGCTGGCGCACCACGTCGCCCCTGGTGCCGGCCGGTACCGGCACGTTGACCCGGTTCGGCGTGACCGGCAGCGGGTCCGTGTACGGATACAGCGGATGCTGGAAGAAGCTGGCCATCAGCACGCGCGGCTCGTTCCGGAATGCCTCTTCCGTGCCGTTGCCGTGGTGGACGTCGAAATCGATGATCGCCACCCGTTCCAGGCCGCGCGCATCGAGCGCGTGGCGTGCCGCGATGGCCACGTTGTTGAACAGGCAAAAACCCATCGGCACCGATGGACGCGCATGGTGGCCGGGCGGGCGCACCGCGCAGAACGCGTTGTCGATCTCGCCATCGATGACGGCATCGGTCGCTGCCACCGCCGCGCCGGCGGCACGCAGCGCGGCCTGGTAGCTGTGGCGGTTCATCGACGTGTCGCCGTCGATCGGGTAATAGTCGTCGCCTTCGTGCGGCTGGCTCTGCACGATGGCGATGGCGTTCGGCGTGTGGTTGCGCGCGATCGCTTCCAGCCCGGCAAGCGGCGCCTCGCGGTGGTCCAGCAGGTCGTCGATGTGGGCGCTGATCAGCTGGTCCGCGATGGCTTGCAGCCGCGCGGGGCATTCGGGATGCCATTCGCCCATTTCATGGCGCTGGCAATCGGGGTGGCTGTAGATGGCGGTGGTCACGGGTCTGGCAGCTTCCTATCCTGCAGGTTTCTTCACTGCATCATTCTTACGCATCGTAATTCATGCAGGGTAGAATGGCCTGCATCAAGGGCAACTATAACAGACCATGTATACGAATTTGCATGCCGTCGCGCGCCAGGTGGGCAGCGTCATCGTTGGCAAGGACCTGCAGATCCGGCAATCGCTGGCGTGCCTGCTGGCCGGCGGTCACCTGCTGCTGGAAGACGTGCCGGGCGTTGGGAAGACCACGCTGTCGCATGCGCTGGCACTGTCGCTCGGCCTGCAGTTCAACCGCGTGCAATTCACCAGCGACCTGTTGCCGGCCGACGTGGCCGGCATTTCCGTCTACGAGCGCGAAAAGAATGGTTTCGCCTTCCACCCGGGCCCCATCTTCACGCAGGTGCTGCTGGCCGACGAAATCAACCGCGCCACACCGAAGACGCAATCGGGCCTGCTGGAAGCGATGGAGGAGCGCCAGGTCACGGCCGACGGCGTCACGCGCGCGCTGCCCGAACCCTTCTTCGTGATCGCCACGCAGAACCCCACCCACCAGATCGGCACCTTCCCGCTGCCGGAATCGCAGCTGGACCGCTTTCTCATGTGCATCACGCTGGGCTATCCCGACCCGGCCGCCGAGCGCGCGCTGCTGATGGGCGAAGACCGCCGCAGCATGCTCAAGTCGCTCGGGGCGGCGATGACGCCGGCCGAACTGGCCGCAGCGCAGCGGGGCCTGCGCGCGATCCACACGTCGGCCGCGCTGATCGACTACGTGCATGCGCTGGTGCTCGCTTCGCGCAGCAATGGCTCGTTTGCCGAAGGCCTGAGCCCGCGGGCCGCCCTGGCGCTGGTGCAGGCCGCGCGCGCGTGGGCGGCGCTGGAAGGCCGCGACCACGTGGTGCCCGAAGACGTGCAGGCGGTGCTGGTGCCCGTGTGCGCGCACCGGCTGCGGCCCATGAAGTCGAGCCAGGGCGTGGCGCTGGCCAGCCGCGAACTGGTGCTCCAGTTGCAGAAGTCGGTACCGGTCTAGCGATGCTGGAAGCGTTCTGGCGCCGCGTGTTCCGCTTCGAGCGCCGCAAGGCGCGCGATGGCGACGTGGTGTTGACGCTGCGCCGCGTGTACATCCTGCCGGCCCGCGCCGGACTCGCGTTCACCGTGCTGCTCGTGCTGATGCTGATCGGCGCCACCAACTACACGCTGGGCCTGGGTTTCGCCCTGACCTTTCTCGCCGCCGCGTGCGCGGTGGCCGACATGGTGCTCACCGTGAAGAACCTGGCCGGCCTGCGCCTGGCCGGCGGCCGCGTCGCGCCGGTCTTCGCCGGCGATACCGCGCAGTTCGGCATCCATCTGCATAACGCCGGCAATACGGACCGCTACGCGATCCGCCTTCGCTTCGGCACCGTGGGCGAGGGCCCCCCGGAACACGCGGCTGACGTGCCGGCGCGCGGCAGCGCCACCGTGGTACTCGCCATTGCGGCGCCCGAGCGGGGCTGGCTGCGCGCACCGCGCGTCCACCTGGAAACGCGCTTTCCGCTCGGCCTGTTCCGTGCATGGAGCTGGTGGCAGCCGGACCTGCGCGTGCTGGTCTATCCGCACCCGGAAACGCCGGCCCAGCCACTGCCCATGCGTGGCGCGGCCAGAGAGGAAGGTCACGGCGAAGTCGGCCTGGACAATTTCGCCGGCATCCGCAGCTACCAGCCGGGGGACCCGCTGCGCCACCTGGCGTGGCGGCAGATCGCCCGCCTGGCGCCGGAAGATGGCGGCCAGCTCGTCACCAAGCATTTCGAGGGCGGCGCCGTGGCCGAACTGGCGCTCGATTTCGCCCAACTGCCGCCGCACATGGACGTGGAAGCAAGGCTGGCGCGCATGACACGCTGGGTGCTGGATGCGGAGCAGCGCGCGCTGCCCTACTCGTTCCGCCTTGGTCACCATCGCTACGCCGCCGGCCTGGGCGATGCGCACCGGGCCGCCTGCCTGCAGGCACTGGCTTTGTACGGCCGGGAGCCGCTGCCATGAAAGCGCTCGCGCCCCTCACGCGCGACAAGCAGGACACGCTGCTGCTCGTCGCCGCGGCGCTGCTGGTGCTCGCGCCGCACTTCATGCACCTGCCATGGTGGATCACCGGCACCGTGTGCGTCACGCTGTTGTGGCGCGTGCTGCTCACGCTGCGCGGCCGGCGCCTGCCGCCGGTCTGGCTGCTGTTGCCGGTCGCGCTGATTGCCATGGGCGGCGTGTTCCAGTCGTATGGCACGCTGCTGGGCCGCGATCCCGGCGTGGCGATGCTGACGCTGCTGCTGGTGTTCAAGCTGCTCGAGATGCATGCGAAGCGCGACCTGTACGTGGTGCTGTTCCTCAGCTTCTTCCTGATGCTGACGAGTTTCTTTTATTCGCAGGGCATCCTGACCGGGCTGGCGATGGCCGCCACCCTCGTTGCGCTGCTGACCGTGCAGATCACCTACCAGTACACGGGCAGCGTGCCCACGCTGGGGCGGCGCCTGCGGCTCGCCGCGAAGATGTTTGCACTGGCCGCGCCGCTGGCCGCCGCGCTGTTCGTGCTGTTCCCCCGTTTCGAAGGACCGCTGTGGGGCATGCCGGGTGACGCGCAGGGCCCGCGCAGCGGCATCTCCGACACGATGGCGCCCGGTACGATGACGAACCTGGCCCTGTCGGAAGAGTTGGCGTTCCGCGTGCGCTTCGATGGCGCGCCGCCGGCGCAGAACCGGCTGTACTGGCGCGGCGTGGTGCTCAGCCACTACGATGGCCGCACGTGGACCCGTATCGGCGGCCGCCTGTACCGCCGCGACGGCGATGCGATGACGCTGCGCGTGAACGGCACGCCGGCACCCTATGAAGTGACGCTGGAACCGAGCGAACGCCGCTGGCTGTTCACGCTGGAGCTGACGCCACCGGCGCTCGAGGTGCCGGGTGAGCGGGTCGGCGAATCCGACGAACTGGAAAGCTTCACCGTGCGCCCGATCCACCGGCGCGTGCGCTACCGGGCCGCCGCTTACGCCGACTACGCGGTGCAGCCGGAACTCGATCCGGCCCTCACCGGCAAGTGGTTGCAACTGCCGGCCGGCTTCAATCCCAAGACGCGCGAACTGGCCCGCACCCTGCGCGGCGATGGTGCCAGCGTCGACACCGCACGCGTGGTTGCGGAAACCCTGCTGCTGCTGCGTATGAAGGGCTTCGTCTACACGCTGCAGCCGCCGCTGCTGGGGCGCGATGCCATCGATGAATTCCTGTTCGTCACCCGGCAGGGCTTTTGCGAGCACTATGCCGGCGCATTCGTGTTCCTGATGCGGGCGGCCGGCATTCCCGCCCGGGTGGTGACGGGCTACCAGGGCGGCGAACTCAACCCGGTGGACGGCTACATGACCGTGCGGCAGTCCGATGCGCATGCATGGGCCGAAGTCTGGATCAAGGGCCATGGCTGGCTGCGCGTCGATCCGACGGCCGCCGTGGCGCCGGACCGGGTGCGCCTCGGCCTTGGCGGCGCGCTGCCGCGCGAGGCGCCGTACGGGATTACCGCTTTTCGGGGAGACAAGGATTCGTGGCTTGCGCGCCTCCGTTTCCACGTAAATGCGGGAAATAATGCCTGGAATCAATGGATACTGGATTACAATCCGGAACGACAGCGGAATTTCCTTGCGGAACTGTCGGCCCGGGCTGCCGACCGCCAGACCCTTGCCGCGCTGGCCATCTTGCTGGCGCTGGCCTGGCTGTGGCGCCTGCTTCGTGCGCGGCGCCGGCGCGATCCCGTGCAGACTGCGTGGGAACGGTTCGAGCTGTTGCTGGCCCGCCATGGCATCCGGCGGGCACCGGACGAAGGGCCGCACAGCCTGGCCCCCGGGTGGCGGCGCTGGCGCTGGCGGACGAAAAAAAGGCCGCGATGGCCGAATTCCTGCAACTGTACGCGGCGCTGCGTTACCGCGCGCTCGATGACGATGAACGACACCGGTCGGTCCGCCGTCTGGTCAAACTGCTGAGCTTGTCACGATGAAATTCAAGACCCTGGTCTCCCTGCTGCTGGCGGCAACCGTTGCCGCCACAAGTCTCCTGCCCGCACCATTGCTGGCCGCACCAAGCGACACCACGCAAGCCGCCAAGGCGAAAAAAGCCAAGGCCGCACGCAAGGCAAAGAAAAAACCCGTCAAGAAGGCTGTGCCGGCGCCGGCCAGCGACTACTACACGGGGGAATTCGTCAATTTCGGCCAGTGGAAGGAAGTACAGGCCTTCATGGACGAGATGGTCGCGAAGCATGGCTTCACGCGCCCGGAACTGGAAGCGCTGCTGGGCAACGTGCGCTACCTGGATTCGGTGGTACAGCTGGTGAAGCCCGCACCACCGGGCAAGCCGAAGAACTGGACCGTGTACAGCAGCCGGTTCATCGAACCGATCCGCATTGCCGCCGGCGTGCGCTTCTGGAACGAACATGCCGACACGCTGGCGCGCGCCGAGGCGCTGTATGGCGTGCCGGCCGAGATCCTGGCCGGCGTGATCGGCGTGGAAACCATCTACGGTCGCGACACGGGGCGCTTCCGTGTCGTCGACACACTGACGACGCTGGCCTTCGCCTACCCGCTGGCGCCGAACCGCGACGCCAGGATGGCGTTCTTCCGCGGCGAACTCGAAGCCACGCTGCTGTATGCGCGGCAGACCGGTATCGATCCGCTGTCGCTGCAGGGCTCGTTCGCGGGCGCTGTGGGCCTGCCCCAGTTCATGCCCAGCAACATCCTGAAATACGCGGTCGATTTCGACGGCGACGGCCATGTCGACCTGCGCAATTCCCCCGCCGATGCTATCGGCAGCGTGGCATCGTTCCTGGTCGGCCACGGCTGGAAGCGCGACCAGCCGGGGCCGATCGTGTTCCCGGCCACCGTGTCGCCGGCACGCGAGTGGGAGCGTTTTGCCGATGGCAGCCTGGAGGCGAAATTTTCGCCGGAAGACTTGACAGGGGCCGGTGTCGTCCCGACATCGACCTTACCGCCCGGCATGCTCTATGGCTTGGTGGATTTGCAAAACGGTTCAGAGCCAACACAATACTGGGTGGCGTCGAATAATTTCTACACGATCACGCAGTACAACCGCAGCTATTTCTATGCGATGTCCGTGGTGGAACTGGGCCGCGCCGTGAGCCTCGCCCGCCCTTGACGGGCCGTTGCATGGTGTAAAGATGGGTAATTCGGCTTGATGAGCTGGTTGCCCGAATGTAACGTATTACGAATATGCCTGCATTCACTGTTGCTTTGGTAGCAGCATTGATGATAAGTTTTATATTATGCTTAAAATTGTACGATTGACAAAGCCCCGCTCGCTGATTGGCTTTTAACTATCACACGAACTA
Source organism: Pseudoduganella lutea (assembly GCF_004209755.1). Lineage (NCBI taxonomy): Bacteria > Pseudomonadati > Pseudomonadota > Betaproteobacteria > Burkholderiales > Oxalobacteraceae > Pseudoduganella > Pseudoduganella lutea. The sequence goes on from NZ_CP035913.1 coordinate 1,443,112, forward strand.
CGGTAGAATTCTCACCAATTGTTGCAATGCGACAACGGCGTCATCAAACAGTAATATTTTTTTATTGCTCTTGAGTATTAGATTGCCGGATGTTGTACAATTGTGTATATATTATGAAACTTGTTATCCCGGAATCGTGTGTCGATCGTTCCTCCGCGAAGAAGAACTTAGCATGAACTCCGAGTGATTCACTTTGCAGGACAAACTTTACAGAAGGAACAGACGCATCATGACAAACCAAGTCGGCATTGATATGAACAACGATTCGGACGGCGATGATCTGCTGCAGTACAACCCGAACCGTCTGCTGGACACGCTGATCGAAAACCTGCGCCTGAAAAACGACGCTGCGTTGTCCCGCGCACTCGAGGTCGCACCGCCGGTCATCAGCAAAATCCGTCACCACCGCCTGCCGGTCGGTGCTTCCCTGCTGATCCGCATGCACGAGGTGAGCGATCTGTCGATCCGCGACCTGCGTTACCTGATGGGCGACCGCCGCAACAAGTTCCGCATCAGCGACAAGCAGTTCAAGCCGAAAGAAGGCGAAACGCCGGCGGCAAACAACTCGAACAACGGCAATAGCTGATTGTAAAAAAGCCGGGGCAACCCGGCTTTTTTCATGGGCCGGCGCGATGCCGGCCATGTTGGCCGTCAGGCCGGGAAGACCCCGGTCGACAGGTAGCGGTCGCCCCGGTCGCAGACGATGAACACGATCGTTGCGTTCTCGACCGTTTGCGAGACGCGCAGCGCGATCTCGCAGGCGCCTGCCGCGGAAATGCCGCAGAAGATGCCCTCTTCCGCCGCCAGGCGGCGCGCCATGCGCTCGGCCGCGGCCTGCGACACGGATTCCACCTGGTCCACGCGGGCCTTGTCGAAGATCTTCGGCAGGTACGCTTCCGGCCATTTGCGGATGCCCGGGATCGACGAGCCGTCTTCCGGCTGGGCGCCGATGATGCGCACGCCCGGATTCTGTTCCTTCAGGTATTGCGACACGCCCATGATCGTGCCGGTCGTGCCCATGGCCGAGACGAAGTGCGTGACCCGGCCTTCGGTGTCGCGCCAGATTTCCGGCCCCGTCGATTCGTAATGCGCGCGGGGATTGTCGCCGTTGGCGAACTGGTCGAGGATGATGCCCTTGCCGTCGCGCTGCATCTGCTCGGCCAGGTCGCGGGCATATTCCATGCCGCCCGTCTTCGGCGTCAGCATGATCTGCGCGCCGTACGCGGCCATGCTCTGGCGGCGTTCCTCGGACAGGTTTTCCGGCATCAGCAGGATCATCTTGTAGCCGCGGATCGCCGCCGCCATCGCCAGTGCGATGCCGGTATTGCCGCTGGTGGCTTCGATCAGCGTATCGCCCGGCTTGATGTCGCCGCGCTCTTCGGCCCGGCGCAACATCGACATCGCCGCACGGTCTTTCACCGAACCGGCCGGGTTGTCGCCTTCCAGCTTGCCCAGGATGATGTTGTTGCGCGCCGCCGCTTCCGCGCCCGGCAGGCGCACCAGCTGGACCAGCGGCGTGTTGCCGATCGTGTCGGCAATAGTTTTGTATGCCATGCGTTAGCTTCTTATCTTCACCAAAACAGCCATTCTAGCCCGGTTGACGTCCGGCCGCTCGCCACCGCCCCCGGTTGGCGACGATGGCGGGTGGCGCAGGCGGTGGTGGGTTCAGCGGCGGGCCTTGCCGTCGCTGTCGAACAGGTGCCAGGACTGGGGGGCGGCGCCGATGGTGGCGCTCTGGCCGGGGTGCCACGTGCTGTTGCTGTCGGCGCGGGCGACGAGCGCTTCGCCGGAACTTTCCGTTTGCAGGTAGACGAAGCTGAAGTCGCCGAGCAGTTCCACGTTCTGCACCACGGCGACGAGGCTATCGCCGCCACCCTCGCCATCGCCCAGCACCACGTGTTCGGAACGCAGTCCCAGCGTGACGGGTGCCCCGGCGGCAAGGCCGGCGGCGGTCGGCAGCGCGATCGTGCCGCCGGCGGCCAACGTGACGGCGCCGTTGCCGTCGGCCGCGCCGCGCAGGAAGTTCATCGCCGGCGATCCCATGAAACCGGCGACGAACAGGTTGTCGGGCCGGTTGTACAGGTCGAGCGGCGCGCCCACCTGTTCGACCTTCCCGCCGCGCAGCACGACGATGCGGTCGGCCAGCGTCATCGCCTCGACCTGGTCGTGCGTCACGTAGACCATCGTGCTTTTCAGGGCACGGTGCAGGTTCTTCAGTTCGATGCGCATCTGCACGCGCAGCGACGCGTCCAGGTTCGACAGCGGTTCGTCGAACAGGAACACTTCAGGGTGACGCACGATGGCGCGGCCGATCGCCACGCGCTGCCGCTGGCCGCCGGACAATTCCTTCGGCTTGCGCTCGAGCAGCGCCTCGATGCGCAGGCTGGCGGCGGCGGCCAGCACCTTGTCGCGGATCGTGGCCGCCGGCGTGCCGGCCAGCTTCAGCGCAAACGCCATGTTGTCGTACACCGTCATGTGCGGATACAGCGCATAGCTCTGGAACACCATCGCGATGCCGCGCTGCGCCGGCGGCACGTTCGTCATGTCGCGGCCACCGATCGCGATCGTGCCTTCATCCGGCTCCTCCAGCCCGCAGATCGTGCGCAGCAGGGTCGACTTGCCGCAGCCGGACGGCCCGACGAAAACGATGAATTCACCATCGCCGATATCGAGGTCGATCCCGTGCAGGATCGTGGTTTCCGCGAAACGCTTGCGCACGCCGCGTATCTTCAGGTCCGCCATGTTCTACGCTCCTCCCAGCAGGATGTCGACGCCGTGCGGGCCGCCGTCTTTCACCAGCGGAATGCGAGCAACGCCGTCGACGATATTCAACGGTAATCCGTCCAGCGTAACATCGATCACCTTCGCCGCGGTCCCGTTTGGATTGCGCACCGCGATGTCGTACGAACCGCCGTCCGGCAGCGCGTAGTGCACGTGGAATTCCGGCCAGTCGTCGGGAATGCGCGGTGCGACCACCAGCGTGTCGCCGTTCTCGATCGTGCAGCCCAGCACGGATTCGAGGCCGACCCGGAACATCCACCCGGCCGATCCCGTGTACCAGGTCCAGCCGCCGCGGCCCACGTGCGGCGCGGCGCCGTAGACGTCCGCCGCCACCACGTAGGGCTCCACCTGGTAGACATCCGCCGCTGCCCTGTCGAGCGCATGACTGACGGGCGACAGCATGCGCAGCAGCCGCGCGGCGCGCCCGCGCCGCCCTGCCTCGGCCAGCGCCCGCACGGCCCAGCAGGCGGCGTGCGTGTACTGGCCGCCGTTCTCGCGGACACCCGCGACATAGCCCTTGATGTAGCCGGGATCGTGCGGCGTATCGACGAACGGCGGCGTGAGCAGCCGGATCAGCTTGTCGTCCTCGGCCACGAGCCGGGCCTCCATCGCATCGAGCGCCTGCCGCGCGCGGTCGGGCGGTGCCGCTTCCGAGATCACCGCCCAGGCCTGCGCCAGCGCATCGATGCGGCACTCGTCGCTCTCCTTCGAGCCCAGCGGCGTGCCGTCGTCATAGTAGGCGCGGCGATACCACTCGCCATCCCAGCCCGCTTCGTTGACGGCCCGCGCCAGGTGCGCCAGGTGGTCGGCATAGGCCCTCACCCGCGCGGTGTCGCGCCGCTGTTCGCAGAACGGGATGAAGTCACGCAGGATGCGCACCAGGAAAAAACCCATCCACACGCTTTCGCCTTTGCCCTCGCGGCCCACGCGGTTCATGCCGTCGTTCCAGTCGCCGGTTCCCATGAGCGGCAGGCCGTGCGCGCCCTGCGCCAGCGAGCGGTCCAGCGCGCGGCAGCAGTGTTCGTAGATGTCCGCTTCGGTGCCCGCGGGCGTTGGGGACAAGTAGGCTTCGTCCTCGCCGTCTTCCAGCTGGCGCGCGGTGAGGAACGGCGCCACCGCGTCCAGCACGTCCAGGTCGCCGGTCGTCTTCACGTAGAACGCGGTGATGTAGGGCAGCCAGCACAGGTCATCCGAGAAACGCGTGCGCAAGCCCTGCTCCATCGGCGCCGGATGCCACCAGTGCAGCACGTCGCCTTCCTCGAACTGGTGCGCAGCATGCAGGAGAATCTGCGCCTGCGCCAGGTCGGGCCGGGTGTAGACCAGCGCGGAGGCATCCTGCAACTGGTCGCGGAAGCCGAATGCCCCGCCGGACTGGTAGAACGCCGAGCGACCCCAGATCCGGCACGCCAGGTTCTGGTACATGAGCCAGCCGTTCATCATCACGTCCAGTTCCTTCACCGGCGTATCGATGCGTACCGCGCCCAGCGTGCGGCGCCAGAAATCGGCCACCTCCTCCAGCGCGGCCTGAACGGCCCCCGGCGCCCGGTAGCGCCGCACCAGTTCCAGGGCCATGTCGCGCGCCCCCATGTCGCGACCCTGTGTTTCACCCAGCAGGAAGACGCAGCTGACGGTCTCGCCAGGCGCCAGGTCGTGGACGGCCTGGAACGCGGCGCATGGATCGAGGCCGCTGCCGGTCGCATGGTCGAGTGCCGGCACGGCCAGCCCCGCGGGCCGGCTGGTCGTGCCATGCCGGCCAAGGAAAGCGGCGCGGTCGGCCGTGAAATGGGTCACCTGCGCGCCGGGCGCCACGATGGCCGCGAACGTGAGCCCGTCGGCAAATACGCCAGCCTGCGCATTCGTGGCCAGCAGGACCCCAGTAGCCGCATCGTGTTCGGTGACGACATGGCCGCTGCTGTCGGCCGGCGTGCCGCCCAGCACGAGGTGCTGGCACGAATACAGCGACACGCGCCGCGGCCGCGCATCGCCGTTGGTGACCGTCAGCCGCACGATCTTCACCGGGTCGTGGCGCGGTACGAAGACCAGCGTTTCCTGCCGCAGGCCATGGCTGGCATGGTCGAAGCGGCTGTAGCCGAAACCGTGCGCCGCCTCGTAGGGGGCGGCGGCCGGCACCGGGCCGGGCAGCGGCGACCAGAATTCGCCGGTATCCTCGTCGCGCACGTAGAGCGCTTCGCCGTGCGGATCGGCCACCGGATCGTTGTGCCACGGCGTCAGCCGGTGGACGCGGCTGTTGCGGCTCCATGTGTTACCGGCGCCGCCCTCGCTGACCAGGCAGCCGAAGCGTTCGTTCGAAAGCACGTTGGTCCATGCCAGCGGCGGGCGTTGCAATCCGTGAGCATGGCGGTCCCAGTCCATGCGGATCACATATTCGTCGCCGGCGGCGTTGAAGCCGCCGTAGCCATTGAAGAACTGCAGTGCCGGCCGTTGTTCGATCTCAGGCCGGACCGGCACATGCTCCGGGGCGGGTACCGACACGCGGTGCTGTGGCGGCACCGATGCGTGGCCATCGGGGTGCGATAGCGCGGGCAGCTTGCCACGCACGACGAGGTGGGCGGTGCGCTCGAACCGGGCCAGGTGATCCGCCTTGAAATCGGCCGTGCGCCGTACCAGCAAGCCCTGCTCGACGGCGGTACCGTTGCCGTATTCGTCCATCACGAGCATGTTCAGGTTCAGGCCCTTGGCCTGCCAGAGGCGCCGCGCGGAAAGCAGCGCCTGCAGCATCAGGTCGTCCGGGCCGGCGGTGTGCACGACGGCCAGCTGGCCCTCCGGCAGCCCGTACTGCGCCGTACTGGACGGTGCGGCATCGGCAGGTGCAGCCTCTCCCCTTTCGCCCGCTTCCCGCGCCCGCGCCGCCGACTGGCCATACAGCACGGCGGCGGCAAGCTGGTGGTAATACTCGGCCTGCGCGGCCGGCAAACCGACCTGCCCCAGCAACGCCGTTTCCCGCAGTTGCGCATCGCCGAGGATCGCCGGCACGTTCATGCCCGGCAGGGCCGCCGCGAGCGCCAGCGCCTCGGCGCGGGTGGGCGCGGTACCGAGCATGAACACGAGCCGGGCCTGTTCGCCGACGCCCAGCGCCAGCGTGCGGCGCTGGGCCATCGCCGGGTCCAGCACGTTACCGACGGTACCGGACAGCGCTTCCTGGTCGAGTCCCCGCGGATGCCACGGCCCCCGGCCACGGCCCAGGAAGCGCGCCCGGTCCGTCTCGAACTGTGGCTCGCTGCCGCCCAGCGCGGCATTCACCATCCACAGGCCCGGCTCGTTGGCGCCGCGCGGCCGCCGGTGCGCCAGCAAGGCGCCCGTTGCCGCATCGTGTTCGGTCTGCACGAACAGCTTGGAAAATGCCGGGTGCGCCGCTTCGTCGGCCTGCCGGGCCAGTACCACCTCCAGGTAGCCGGTCAGTTCGATCAGCCGCGAACGGCCGGACAGGTTCGTGACGACGATGGCGCGCAATTCCACGTCCCGGTCCGGGTGCACCACCACTTCCATGCGGGCGAGAATGCCGTGGGCCGATACTTCCAGCCACATGCTGGCCAGTCCGGCGCCGGCGGCGCGTTGCAGGTCGGGATCCTGCCCCGCGCATGGCTGGGCGCCGATCGACCACAGGTCGTGGGTTTCGGCGTCGCGCAGGTAGAAGTACCAGCCGTCGGCATCGGCCACGCGGTCGCCGTGCCAGCGCGTCAGCGCGATGTCGCCGGCGCGCGTGAAGCCGCTGCCCGATTCCGTTATCAGCGTGGTCAGGCGGCCGTTCGACAGCAGCCGAGAATTAGGCTGTAACTGCGTCGGCTGTAACTGCGCAGGCTGTAACTGCGTCGGCTGTAACCGCGTTGGCGGCTGCTCCGCATCCGCGCCGGTACCGGCGTTCATCGTGGTCGATGCAGGGGTTGTCATGATGTTCCCTCGCTTCCCTTGGTTCAGGCAGGCGCCCTCGTTGGCGTCGTCGTTGGTTCCACATTGACAGCGATGTTCGCGTGCCACCTTGCGCAGCCGGGTGACCGCTCGAACTTGTCCGGCTGCGACCTTACCATGTACCGATGCGTGCCGACGCGCCGCTCGGGCGTGGCGATGTGCATGACGGGCAGCCGGACGGCACCGCTCATCGTTTTTTCTCCCCGGCCGGCATGTCGATGGTCAGGGTGGCGGGCACGGCGCGGATCGTGACGGCGCCATCCTGGACCTGGACGGGCTTGCCGTCGAGCAGCGCCGCACCGGGCTGGCCCGTATACGGCCAGCGCAGCACGATGCCGCCCGGCGGTATCGCCAGCCCGGCGTCGACCCGCAGCGCCAGCCGGTCGCCGGTGCGGCGCAGGCTGTAGCCAAGCTCGCCGTAGGGGGTGCGCAGCCGGCGGATCGCGATGCCTTCGCCGTCCAGCCACGCGGGCGGAATGCCTTCGGCCAGCAGCAGCGCATGGTCCGGCTCGCGTTCATAGGCGAACGCATCGAGCGCGGCGCGCATGAAATCCGATGAAATCCAGCCATGCGGCATGTCGCCCAGGAAGCGCGGCGTGCGCGGCTCGCGGCCGACCACCTCGGCCCACTGATTCCAGGCGCGCGGGCGCTGGTCCGCATAGAACCAGTCGAGGAGTTCGTGTGCCTTGTCGCGCCACCCCAGCCGCACGAACGCGCTGACGTTGCGCAATTCGTAGGGCGTGTAATCGTCCCATGCTTTCTGGCCGTCGCGCCGGGCGGTGAAAAAGTCCCAGTACTTGCGATAGGTGTTCTCCAGCAGGCCGCGCGGCATATGCTGCTGCTCGCCGCCCGGCGTCAGCGCGATCGTCGTCGACGTGGGATCGAAGTCGCCCAGTTCGGCCGCGCCGGGCAGGTAATCGATGCCATGCCGCGCTGTCGCGGCGGCCAGCGACGCATACAGGTCATGGCGGAATTCATCGCGCTGGCGCGCCAGGCGGCGCGCATCGCCCCGACGCCCCAGCGCCGTGGCGATCGCCACCGCATCCTTGTAGCCACGCAGCGCCCAGAAGCCGTCCCAATAGGAATGCATCGGTTTTTCCGAATATCCTTCGTGACTGATCGAGGCGGGCATCAGCCCATACAGCGGCGTGCCCCGCTGCGCGGCGGTGCGTTCCGACTGGCGCAGCGTTTCCATGTAGCGGGCCGCCGCATCGATGCGCGGCCACAGGGCTTGCAGCGCGGCCTTGTCGCGCGTGTAGCGGTAAAGTTCCGCCGCCAGGAAAATGAACTCGCCATGGCTGTCGTTCTCCGGTACCGGGTCGGCGCCCCGGTGGTCGACGCAGCACGGCACCTTGCCATTGCCGAACTGGTAGGGCGCATACCATTGCAGGTAATCGGCGGCGATTTCCGGCATTCCCATGCGCAGCAGCGCCTCGGACATCATCGCGCCATCGCGGATCCACGAGCGCAGGTAGGAACGCGTGCCGGGCTGGATCGCGGCGCCGTCGCGCGTCATCAGGATGTGCGCCAGCGACGAGCGCAGCGTGTTCACCAGGTGCTGCCCCGCCGGCGGCACGTGCAGTGCCACGCCATTCAGGCGCGCCCGCCAGTCGTCCGCCACCTGCGCCAGCGCGCCGTCGAGCCCGGCGCTCTCCACGACGCCGGGAGAGCCCGTCAATGGGGCTACCACGCCGACGACGGCGCTGCCGCGTGCCGGCAGCGTGATTTTCCAGCGCAGCGTGCCGGATGCCATGCCGGTTTCGTCGCGCACGGCGCGGCCGGTGCCGCCGCCTTCGAACGGCAGCAGGCCGGCATCGAACGTCGACAGTGCCACGGTGTCCGGCGCGCGCAGCGGGATGAAGGTGCTGACGCCCACGGCGAGCGCACGGCCATCCCACGCGATGTCGCGGATTGGCGCGAAGCCGCCGGGCGTGTTCAGGAACTGGCGCGGCGCGTTGACCTGGAAGGGCCGCGCTGCCAGCACGAGCTCGAGTTCCTGCGGCGCATCGCGCAGGTTGCGCAGCTCATAGCGGGCCAGCAGTTGCGATGCCTCGCGCGTGCCGGCCGCCGCCGCGGTCGTCGTCAGCATCCAGCCGGGCGCACGCCAGTGCACCGACGGTATCGGCAGGTAGCCGTCTTCCAGCGACTGCGTGACGTCGACATCGGCCCAGCCGTGCAGGCGGCCGCCGGCCACCACGAACGGTTCCAGTGCCGGACCGCCGCGCGCCGGTTCGATGGCGCCATCCTCGGACAGCAGCGCGCCGTGGCGCGCTCCGCCATCGACGCCCACCAGCGTCCAGTAGGGCTGCTGGCCGGAAAACCCGCGCGGATACCGGCCTCTCGGCGCCGCGGCCGACAGCGCATCGATGAAGGCATTGGGCGTGGCACCGAACGCCAGGTCCTTCACCTCCACTTCCGCCAGCGCATAGCCCTGCGCCGGCCCCTCCTGCACCAGCAGGCGGATGTAGCGCGCCTCGGATTCCGTCAACAACAGCGCATCGCTGCTGCCGTTGCCATCGCGCACGGAGCGCACGACCTGCCATGCTTGCCCATCCATCGACAGCGCCACGTCATAGCCGCTGGCATGCCGCCCGGGCAGCCAGTGCAGCACGAGGCCGCCGAACTCGCGCAGGGTACCCAGGTCCACGGTCAACTGCCGCCGGCCCGCATCCGCGACCCAGGCCGTATCGTGCCGGCCATCGACCGCCAGCGAGGCCGGGGTAGCCGGCGTGTCCGATGCACCGGCCTGCGCCTGCAGGGCGGGCCACGTGGCGGGCGGCAGCGGCAAGGCACGCAGCACCAGTTCGTCCAGCCAGATGGAACCCTTGCCGCCGCTGCCGGCGCTGACGACGAACTCGATCCGGTCGGCCCGCCGCAAGGTGCGGTCCTTCGCCGGTCCCCATGCGAACGCCACCTGCCGCTTCTTGAACCGTACCTGGGTCCAGCCGCCCGGGAACACATAATCGGGCAGCCGGTACCACCAGACATTGTCGCCGGACGCATCCGTCAGCTTGAATTCAAAGTGGTTCGACGGTGCGTCGGCCTTCACCATGAACGAGATCTCGTAGTTGTCCGGCAGGTCGAGCGGCAGCGCGCGGCGCGCGAAGGCATAGCCGCCCTTGCCGCCGAAGTCGAAGTCGAGCCGCAGCGCCCGGCCCCGGAAGCCCGGCACGGAAGCTGCCTGCGCCGCGACGCCGTCGGAGGCCTGGGCCTGCCATGGCGCGAGGGTTTCAAAGCCGTCCAGGATAACCGGCCGGGATTGGGCGCCTGCCAGCGCGGGCGCCAGCAGCAGTGCGGCGAACGATGTCCTCATCCTTTCACGCTCCCCACCAGCAAACCCTGGATGTAATAGCGCTGCAGTCCTAGGAACAGCAGCAGCACGGGCGCGATGGTCAGCACGGCGCCGGCCATCATCAGTTCGTTGTCCTGCACGTGTTCGCGCGACAGCGAGGCCAGCGCCACGGGCAGCGTATACAGCTCGCTGTCGGTCAGCACGATCAGCGGCCACATGAAGTCGTTCCACGTGCCGAGGAAGGTGAAGATCGCCAGCGTCACGAGGATCGGTCCCAGCAGCGGCAGGACGATCGCCCGGAAGATGCGCCACTCCCCTGCCCCATCCATCCGCGCCGCTTCGAGCAGGGCATCGGGAATCGACAGCGCATACTGGCGCACGAGGAAGATGCCGAACACGGAGGCCAGCGCCGGCACCAGCACGGCGCCGTAGGTGTTGACGAGCCCGAGGTGCTTCAACAGCAGGAACAGGGGCAGCATCGCCACCTGCGCGGGCACCACGAGGGCGCCGAGCAGCGCGCGGAAGATGCGGTCGCGGCCACGGAAGCGCAGCTTGGCGAACGCATAACCGGCGGTCACGTTGAATGCCAGCGACAGCACGGTGGCGCCGGTGGACAGCAGCAGGCTGTTGAACAGGTAGCGCCCGATGCCGGCGTGGGCAAACAGTTCCCGGTAGTTGGCCAGCGTGGCCTCGGCCGGTACCAGCGGCGGCGGGAATGCGCTGGCCTCACCGGGCCGCATCAGCGACACGGCCACCATCCACACGAGCGGAAACACGGCCAGCAGGCCGGCCAGCGCCATCACGGCGTTGAGGAGGATCTTTTTCATGCGTCGATCCCTTTCGCCACTCGCAGCTGCAGCAGCGTGATGGCGAACATGATCGCGAACAGCACGAACGCCACGGCCGATGCCACGCCCAGGTTCCACCACTTGAAGCCCTGCTCGTACATGAAGTACAGCACGCTGACCGTGCTTTGCACGGGGCCGCCCTGCGTCATCACATACGGCTCCGCGAACAGCTGGAAGTAGCCCGACATCGACAGGATGCTGACCATCAGCAGCGTGGGCCCCAGCATCGGCCACGTCACCCAGCGAAACGCCGCCCAGGTGCCGGCGCCATCGAGGTCGGCCGCCTCGTACAGGTCGCGCGGAATGCTCTGCAGGCCGGCCAGCAGGATGATCATGTTGTAGCCGAAGTTCTTCCACACGGCGAACAGGATGATGGCGGGCATCGCCCAGTCCGGATCGCCCAGCCAGTCGATCGGCCCGATGCCGAACCACGACAGCGCGTAGTTCAGCATGCCGTAGCGCGTGTGCAGCACGTAGCGCCAGATGACGGCGACGGCGACGAGCGACGTGACGACCGGTGCGAAATACGCGGTGCGAAACAGCGCCTTCAAGCCGGTGACGCGCGCGTTCAGCAGCAACGCCGCGCCCAGCGACGCGGCGATCGACAGCGGCACGCCGACGATCACGAAATAGAACGTGTTGCCCAGCGCTTGCCAGAACAGCGGCGTTTGCAGCAGCTCGACGTAGTTGCGCAGGCCGACGAAGCGCAGGTTGCCGAGATCGGCCAGTGCATAGATGTCGAAATCCGTCAGGCTCATCGCCAGCGCGGCCAGCACGGGCAGGAAGAAGAACACGCCGATCGCCAGCAGCGCCGGTGCCACGAAGCACCATGCCGCGCCGTGCGGATTGATCTTCGTGCCGCCCGCCCTCATGGGCGGGCCTTCCGGTCGAGCATCCAGCGCCGCTTTTCCAGGATGCGGTCGGTCCTCGCATCCAGCTCGGCGGCGGCCGCATCCACGCCGATGCCGCCATGCGCCACCCGCTCGCCCATGGTGCGCAACTCGGCCAGGATGCTTTCCCATTCCGGCACGCGCGGCTCCGGGCGCACGTTTTCCAGCTGCAGTCGGAACGCCTGCACCGGCGGATCGCCCGCCAGGCGAGGATCGTTCCAGTTTGCGCGGCGCGGCGGCAGGTTGCCGGTCAGCGCATTGAACTTCGCCGCCGTGTCCACGCGCAACAGGAATTCGACGAGCTGCCACGCAGCTTCCTTGTGAGGCGAACTGCTGGCCACCGCCAGGCTGGAACCGCCGGCCAGCGATGCCGCCGGCCCCTGCGGCCCGGGCATCAGCGCCGTGGCCCATGTGTGCTGCCGCGCCGGCGCGACACGGCGCCGGAACTCGCCGATGTTCCATGGTCCGGAAATGTAGAACGACACATACTCCGTGCTGAACTCGTGGTAGATGTTCGACACCCGCTCCATCGGCGCCAGCCCTTCGCGGTACATGGCCGAATACATGGCGAGCGCGCGGCGGAACGACGCGCTGCGGAAGTTGCCATGGCGGCCGCCGTCGCGCAGCAGTTCTTCCGGCTGCTGCAGGGCCAGTACCAGCAGCGGCGCGAATTCCTCGTGCGGCAGCAGGATCGCGTATTTGTCCGGTCCCACGAGCTTCTTCACCGCCCGCATGGCCTGCATCCAGCCGTCCCACGTGGCGGGCATGGCCGGATAGCCGGCGCGTGCCAGCAGCTCGCGGTTGTAGAACATCACGCGCGTGTCGACATACCACGGCACGCCATACAGCCGGCCATCGATCACATTGGTGTTCCAGATGCCTCTGAAATAATCCTTCGGGTCCAGCACGGGCGATGCAGCCACGCGCGCGTCGAGCGGTTCGATCGCGCGCAGCGCGGCCATCTCCGCCACCCACGTGTTCCCGAGCTGGAACAGGTCCGGCATCGCATCGCCGGCGAACGCCGTCAGCAGCTTCTGGTGCGCGGCGGTCCACGGCAACTGCTGCACGGCCACCTTCACGCCCGGATGCAGCCGCTCGAATTCCGGGACCAGCGCCGTCACGACTTCGCCCTCGCGCCCCATGGCCCAGAATTTCAGGACGGTATCGCCATTGCCAGCATGGCGCGTGCAGGCCGGCAGGCTCGCCGCGATGCCGGCGGCGAGCACGCTGCGCAAGGTGGTGCGGCGCCCCTGCCTCACTTTTCGAGCCAGCCGCCGGTGAAGCCGGCACGGATCAGGCCCGTGCGAATGGCGGGGTTGGTGCGCATGATGCGCCACACGAAGTCGTTGCGGTGATTTTCCGTCATTGCCAGGATCGGTCCCTGGTCGATGCCCAGGTAGTCGCCCGCCACCCAGCCCTTGCCCGGCACGACCCTGCCGTGCTGGAGCTTCGTGTTAAACGCGAAGCTGGGATTGAACGCATCGAGGAAACCGTAGCGGCCGTAGAGGAAGTCGCCGTAGCGCTCCTTCATCGCCACCACGGCGGGAATCGTGATCTCCGGCGCGAACGGCAGCGCGCCCGCCGCGGCGGTGGGCGCCAGCGTGCAATCGTCGTAGTGCCGCAGGCCGCCCATGCCGCGCGCCGCATAGCTGCGGAACGGGATCTGCTGCCCTTGCCACTCGAAGGTCTTGTCGACCGGACCATCGCTGGCGGTCAGGCCCCACACATCTGCGCCATAGCCCTTGCATTTCAGGGGATTGGCGAGCGCGTAATCGCGCTGCGCATACGTGGCGCGGCGGCTGTTTTCAAAGTAATCGAAGCCCTTGCCCTGCATATAGCCGTCGCGGATGCCGCGGAAGTCGATCCACACATGGCTGTACTGATGCACGAACAGCGACGGGAACGCCAGGTGCGGCCTGTCGTATGGTGCGGCCCAGCTGCGTTCGTACGTGCTGGTCCACGCCTTCCACGCTTCGGGACCCAGCGCGTGCTCCAGCTTCGGCGAGCCCAGCGCCAGCACGTACAGCAGCATCGCTTCGTTGTAGCCCTTCCAGTCGTACTTGATGAAGCCTTCCTCCGGGCGCCAGCCCAGCGACACCGCGGGCGCATTGGCGGCGGCCCATTTCCAGTCGACCCGCGCATAGATCTCGGCAGCCAGGCGGCGGATTTCCACTTCGTCCGCCTCCTCCCGGTCGAAGTACGATTGCGCGAACAGGGCGCCAGCCAGGAACAGCGCCGTGTCGATCGTCGACAGTTCCACGTTGCCGTAGCGCTGCCCCGTCTTCATGTCGAGGAAGTGATAGAAGAAGCCCTTGTGGCCGGACATGCCCGTCCGTGCGTCGCCCTGCGGCGCGTTGCGGAAAAAGCGCAGCGTGGTGAGCGTGCGCTCCCTGGCCTGCGCCCGCGTGACGTAGCCGCGCTCGACACCGATCGGATAGGCCGTCAGGCCGAATCCGACCGCCGCCACGCTGGAGAACGACGGCGTGGGGTACCGGTCGGGCACCAGGCCGTTGGCCGGGTTCGCCGTCTCCCAGAAGTAGCGGAAGGTGCGCTCCTGCAGGTCGTCGAACATCGGCGGCAGGGTATTGGCCGCCATGGCGGGCGCGGACAGCGCACCCGCCAGCAGCAGGGCAAGGACGGTGCGGCGCATCGCCATCCCTCAGAACGCGTAGCGTGCCGACAGCTTGAGCGTACGCATCGGCCCGCCCATCGAGTTGGCCAGCGTGAGATTCGGATTGTCGCCACCGTAGCTGTTGGCCGAGCCCGGGCCGCCGATCCAGCCATCGTAGCCGCCGTAGTTGATGCTGTTGAACAGGTTCAGCACGTCGGCCCGCAACGTCAGCGCGCCGAAGCGGAACTGCACATCCTTCGCCAGGCCGATGTCGACCTGCTTGAAATTGTCGCCATCGCCCTTGACCGACATGCAGTTGTTGAAGCCCGTGTGGCAATCCGTCATCCGGTACGGCAGGCCGGAACCGATCGTGGCCTTGCCGGACAACATGATCCCCCATGGCAGCAGGTCGCCGGACGTGCCCGCGACCACGAGCCGGTGCTTTTCCACCACCGTCGACGGGAACCACTGGCCCGGGTAACGGCCATACGTCCAGTTGAAGATGTCGTTGGTCCACTCCTTGTTGGTCGTTTGCGCGTCGCTGTACGTGTACGTGGCGGAAAGGCTCCAGCGCGAAGCGCGCGAATACGGCTTGTCCACTTTCAGGTAGACGGTTTCGGTGCGCGCCTGACTGATGAAATCGCCCAGCACCAGTGTGCCGTACGGGTCGACCGAACCCCACAGCGGATCGATCGGGCTCTGGTTGCCCCAGCCGCCCCGCGGGTCGCGGTTGCCGCCGAACCAGTTGAACTGGTTGCGGCTGCGCGAGTTCGTGTAGCCGGCTTCGCCATTCCAGATGCCGAGCGCCTGGCGCAGGCCGAGGCTGAACTGGTCCGTGTACGGCGCCTTGTGATCGTTGCGGATCATCCAGACTTCGCCATTGACCTGGCGGTTCTTTTGCAGCTCGTCCAGGGCGTAGTTGGCGGCGGCGCGGTCGTAGGCGCGGCCCCAGCCGCCGAAAACCACGGTACTGCGGTCACCCGCCACGTCGAAGGAGAAGCCCACGCGCGGCTGCCACGCATCCTTGAATGCCTTGCGGCTACTGCCCGTGCTGATGTAGTCGCCGATCGTGATGCCGCCCTTGGACAGCGAGTCAGCATAGGTCTGGCCCGCCACGGCGCCGGCACGCGGATCCTGCCGGCCGAAGATCGCTACCCGGTCGGCCGGGGTGGCGTAGCTGTCGTTCAACATATTGTCTTCGTAGTCGTAGCGCAGACCCAGGTTCAGCTCCAGCTTCGGCGTGGCCTGCCAGTCGTCCTGCAGGTAGATGCCGTATTGCTTGTTGGTGAAGCGCACGCCGGCCGGGGCAATGGCCGGCTGGAAGCGGTTCACCGTGGTTTCGCCCGTCACGTTATGGATCAGCAGCTCATACATGTCCACGCTGTTGGCCGTACCGGACAGGTTGTATTCCATGCGCTTGACCTTGAGGCCGCCCTTGATCGTATGCCGGTCCAGGCCCGTGTAAGTCAGGTCGTCCTGGAACAGCAGGCCCTTTTGCTGACGGAACTGCGCGTTCGGCGATCCGCCGTCGATCAGCACATCCCTCACATTGTTGGCGGAATTGGTCGGCGAGATCAGGTACTTGAGGAAAGGTTCGGTGGCCGACGAATGAGGATTCCACGTGTACTTTTCATGGCCGATCCGGGCTTCGTTGACGAAGTTGTCCGTGGTCCACGTGTGCTTGATGTCGAAGCGGTCCTCGTCGTTGTCGCGCGCGACATCGTTGCCCGGCAGGCTAAGAAGCTTGTTCTCGGGCACCAGGTCCGTTTCACGCCGCACGCGCAGCGTGGCTTCCAGTTCGTGCTCGTCGGAGATGCGGGCATTGAGCTTGGCCAGGAACAGGTCTTCGTCGAACTTCGACATGGTGGCGCCTTGCCGCGCCAGCAGCGACGGCACGACACCCGCGTTCGGCAACAGGTTCGCGTTCTGCGCCAGCACCTGACGCGGATCGTCGATCTTCTTGCCTTCATAGGCAAGGAAGAAGTGCGCGACATCCTTCCTGATGGGGCCACCCAGCGTCATGCCGAACTGGTCCTGCTTGGAGTCCGGCCGGCCCACGCCCTGCGCCTCGGCCTTTTTCTGGAACGGGTCCATGGCCGTCACGTTCGTGCCGGTATGGTCCCAGAACACGTCGCCATGCAGTTCGTTGGTGCCCGACTTGGTGACGGCCGTGATGGCGGCGCTCGACACCTGGTCGAACTCGGCCTTGTAGTTCTGCGAGATGACCTTGTATTCGGCAATAGCCGATTGGGGGAACGGGTTGCCGCGGCTGGAGTCGAGGCCGGACACGCCGCCGCGCAGGATATTGTTCTTCTGGCTCACGCCATCGATGAAGACGTTGACGTTGTCCTGGTTCTGGGCGCCGCTGCGCAAGGTCACGTTGCCGGACTGGTCGACGTCGAAGCGCACGCCCGGCGCCAGGTCGGCGAACGACAGGAAATTGCGGGTCACCTGCGGCAGGCGCTCGATCTGCTCGCGCGAGACCGACGTGCCCACTTCGGACGTGGTCACGTCGCGCCGCTGCGCCGAGCCGGTGATGACGATGCGCTGCGGCTGGCTGCCGCTGGCCGCGACCGTGTTCAGGTCCAGGGTGCTGGTCTGGCCGACGGCCAGCGTGACCGTGTCGGTGGCCTGGCCGCCGACCTGCACCTGGTAGGCGCCGGGCGCCAGGCCGGTCAGCACGTAGCTGCCGTCGCCGCGCGTCGTGGTGCGGTACACATAGCCGTTGGCCTGGTTGGTGGCCGTCACGGGCGTGCCGGCGGGGCTGGCGGCACCGGCCGCGGTGACCTGCCCGCGCAGGGTGGCCGTGGACAACTGCGCCGATGCGGGCAGCGTCGCCAGCAGGGCCGACGCCAGCGCGCCGGCCATCACCGTGAGGCGCAGTGCGTGGTGTGACATGTTCTTCATTGCCGGTCTCCTGTTATGGGAATCCTGTTCGATGGGACTGGTGCCCGTTGGCCGCTGGAGGCGCGCACGACGAGGTGCGCGTCCAGCGTGTCGGCGGCCGCACCATGGCCGCCGTGCGCGCCGGCGGCGATCTGGGCGGCAAGCCGGCCCAGCGCCAGCGCGCCCATTTCCGCGATCGGCACGCGCACGGTGGTCAGCGCCGGCGTGACGTAGCGGGCCACGGGAATGTCGTCGAAGCCGGCCAGCGCGATATCGCCGGGTACGTCGACACCGGCAGCCTGCAGCGCGAGCTGGGCGCCGATCGCCATCATGTCGTTCGCGGCGAACACGGCGCCCGGTCGCCGTTTCCGGCGTGCCAGCGCGGTGCCGACGCGGGTGCCGGCTTCCTCCGTGAAATCGCCTTCGTACACTGCTTCACGGGCGCGCGGCAGGAAGGCGGCCAGCGCGGCGCGATAGCCGCGCAAGCGCTCCTGCGCTTCGAAATTGCCGGCCGGGCCGGTGATGAAGCCGATGCTGCGGTGGCCGCTGGCCGCCAGGTGGCCCACCATCGCATAGGCGGCGCTGAAATTGTCGATCGATACGGACGCATACGCGCCACCGCCGGCGCCGCTGTTCAGCAGCACGACCGGCAGCTGCCCGGGCAGGTTATCGGCCAGGAAGGCGGCATCCGCGTGGGGCGACATCACCAGCAGGCCGTCGACGCGGCCGCGCATCGTGCGCAGCGCGGTGGCCGCTTCGTCGGCGCCGCCATGCAGGCTGGCCACCAGCAGGTGCAGGCCACGGCGGCGCGCGGCACCGTCGATGCCGCGGATCATCTCGGAAAAATATTCGCCATACAGGTCGGGCAGCAGTACGCCCACCGTGTCGGTCAGGTTGGTGGACAGGCTGCGCGCGCCCACGTGCGGCACGTAGCGCAGCGCCTTCATCACGGCGAGGATGCGGGCACGGGTGTCGTCGGTGACCGTTGAATGGCCGTTGAGCACGCGCGACACGGATGCCACCGACACATTCGCCGCCTGCGCCACGTCCTTGATGGTGACTCCCATTGCCGTGCAGCCCTCG
Source organism: Pseudoduganella lutea (assembly GCF_004209755.1). Lineage (NCBI taxonomy): Bacteria > Pseudomonadati > Pseudomonadota > Betaproteobacteria > Burkholderiales > Oxalobacteraceae > Pseudoduganella > Pseudoduganella lutea. The sequence continues at coordinate 1,461,430 of NZ_CP035913.1, forward strand.
TTCTTTCCGGATGTAACCGATTACATTGCACCGTCAAAAAAACGGCCAGAAGGCCAGGATCGCTTGAAGAATGTAATCCGAATCTAACCGTTTACATTTGGTCATGCAAAGACTTTATTTGTCGTGTGGGGGTGGCGCGACATCTGCCGAACGGGATACCGGGCGCCCCGGCGGCCCTGCGGCGGAAGATGTTCGGCTACACTGGCGCAGCCTCCCCACATCACCGCGCAGGAACCCGCCATGGCGAACATGCAGCTGACCCCGAATCAATTCGTGCCCGAATCCAGCCGCGAGGAAGCGGTGACGCCGGTTTCGCAGAACCTCGAATCGCGGCGCTACCAGATGTTCCCCACGCTCTCCGAAGCGGAGATGAAGAAGCTGCAGCGCTTCGGCACCGTGCGCACCTACAACAATGGCGTGCGCATCCTGGAGGCGGGCCATACCACGTTTGGCCTGATCGTCACGCTGGCCGGCCACATCGCGATCAGCCGCTACGATGGCCTGGGCAATTCATGGCCGATCACGGAGCATGGCCGCGGCGAGTTCACCGGCGAGGTGTCGCAGCTGGCCGGCCGCCCCACCCTCGTCAATGCGATGGCCGTGGGCGACGTGGAAGCACTCGTGATTTCGCCGGAGAACCTGCGCGCGCTGGTGATCGCCGAGGCCGAACTGGGCGAGCGCATCGTGCGGGCACTGATCCTGCGCCGCGTGGGCCTGCTGGAAGCGAATACGGGCGGCCCGGTGCTGGTGGCCCGGCCGGCCATGGTCGCCTGCACCAGCTGCGCAGCTTCCTGGCCAGCAATGCCTATCCGCACACGGTGCTCGACCCGAAGGAAGACGAGCAGGCGCGCAGCCTGTGCGAGTACTACCAGCCGGGCCCGGACGACTGGCCGCTGGTCGTGTGCCCGGACGGCAGCGTGAAGAAGAACCCGACGAATGCCGACATGGGCCGCTGCCTCGGCCTGCTGCCCGACCTGGACGAGGAAAAGGTGTGGGACGTGATCGTCGTCGGCGCCGGCCCGGCCGGCCTGGCGACGGCCGTGTACGCCGGCTCGGAAGGCCTGTCCGTGCTGGCGCTCGAACAGCGTGCCTATGGCGGCCAGGCCGCGGCCAGCGCCCGCATCGAGAATTACCTTGGCTTCCCCACCGGGATCTCGGGCGGCGCGCTGGCTGGCCGCGCCTTTGTCCAGGCGCAAAAATTCGGCGTGGAAATGGCCATCCCCGCGCCCGCGGCACGGCTGGTCTGCGATACCTATCCGCTCGAGGTGCAGCTTGCCGAAGGCAAGCGCATCAAGGGGCGCACCGTGGTGCTGTCGTGCGGCGCGCGCTACCGCCGCCCGGCGCTGGACAACATCGCCCAGTTCGAAGGCCGCGGCATCTATTACTGGGCGTCGCGCATCGAGGCCAACCTGTGCCAGAACGAGGACGTGATCCTGGTGGGCGCCGGCAACTCGGCGGGCCAGGCGGCCGTGTTCCTGTCCAGCCACGCGAAGCGCGTCCACATGGTGATCCGCGGCGAAGGCCTGAAGGCGACGATGTCCACCTATCTGATCGAGCGTATCCACGCCACGCCCAACATCGAGCTGCATGCGCACACGGAGATCGTGAAGCTGGAAGGCGACGACGATGGATTGAAGGGCGTACGGCTGCGCAACAACCGCACGGGCGAGGAACACGATTCGACCGTGTGCCGCATCTTCCTGTTCATCGGCGCCGACCCGAACACGGACTGGCTGGGCGACTGCGGCGTGGACGTGGACCCGCAAGGCTTCATCCGCACCGGCCACGACGTGACGAAGGCGCAGTGCCGCGCCAACTTCGACCAGGGCATCTACCCGAAGGACTTGCCGCAGCGGGCGCCGCTGGAAACCAGCGTGCCGGGCGTGTTCGCGATCGGCGACGTGCGCGCCGGTTCCACGAAGCGGGTGGCGGCCGGCGTGGGCGAAGGCGCGCAGGTCGTGTCGCAGATCCACGCCTTCCTGGCCCACCTGCCGCTGGCGAAATAGCCGTCAGCGGGGCGTCACGGCGCGGGCGGCGATCTCCAGGTAGCGGGGGTCGCCGTACTGCTCGTCTTCCGCGCGCGCCGTGTGGCACAGCTTGATCACGTGGTCGTCCGTCGAGCGGGTGGCGCGTTCCTGTATTTCGCTCCAGCCAAGCCTGGTTGGCACCGCACGGCGCCCTTCGCGCTGCGCGGCCAGCCATGCGACCAGCACGGCCTGCCACAACTGGCGCAGCGTCGCTTCTTCATTGTCCAGGCAAGGAGCGACCGTCCGGAACGCGTGACACGCCGTCACGGTATGCAGCAGCATGAAATCCTCGCTGGCATGGAAGGCGGCCAGTGCGAACGTGGCCACGTCGCGCAATGCGATCGATGCGGGCTGCGCGCCGGCCAGCGCCGGGCTGCGTTCGACGGTGGCCATGCGCGCGCCGATGGTCTGCCCCGTCCCGCCACCTTCCCCTGTGGCGGCCGCGATGCGCGCCGCGATCCCGTCCAGCGTTTCATCCGTGCGGCCTGGCGGTACCGGCAACGGCTTGTAGGCCAGCACCCAGAACGCCAGCGCGGCGCACAATTCTCCGCGTTCTCCAGCTTCCAGTGCATAGGCGAGACGGATCATCGCGTGGAAGCCGGCCGCGGCCAGCCCCGGCCACAGCACCGGCAGCCAGCGGCGCAGCACGGCTTCCTCGCCATCGGCAGTTACGGCATCGTTGAAGAAGCGTTCCAGTCCCGCGTAGTGCACGCCTTGCCCCAGCAGCGGTAGTGGATCGGTAACGGGGTCGTCGGCGCCGGCCGGTTGCAGCCGCTGGCGATAGCTGTCGGCGAACCGTTCGAGCACGGCGGGTGGCGCGCGCATCCGGTCCAGCGCAATCAGCGCCATTGGCAGGTGGTTGGAAAAGCCGGGCCCGTACAGTGGACCGTGGCGGCGCGCGTCGGCCAGCAGGGCCGAGCACTCGGAAGAAATGGCAGCAGTAGGCATGGCAGTCTCCTTGGAAGGGATGACTGACTATACGCCCGTCACGCAGATAAATAAACTGATTTGTTTACTTAATCTAGTGTGCGCAAAAAAAAACCCGGGCAAGGCCCGGGCCGTCGGATGACCCGCTCGGGTCATTTCTTTGCGGTGTCCTTCGGTGCCGCCGCGACCTTGGCAGCCGCGCCGTCGCGCGACTTACCATTGATCTGCAATCCCGCTTCGGACAGCTTCATCGCGTTTTTCTCGCCGACGCCCTTGACCCGGCTCTCGAAATCGGACCAGTCCTTGAATTCGCCCTTTGCCCGCTCGTCCAGGATGGCTTTCGACTTGGCCGGGCCGATGCCCTTGACCGTGTCGAGCGCGGCCTGGTCGGCCTTGTTGACGTCGACCTGGGCAAACGCGATGCCCATCGTGGCGGCAATGGCGGCAATGGCGAGCAATAGTTTTTTCAGCATGGTGTCCTCCGTGAGGGTTGGTGTGACGCGGCTGCGTCCCGACACAGATTAGCGGACTGGAGTGGTTATCGCCGGCCTCTCGGGCATGCCGTTGCGGCCTGTCAGCGGGCTCGGCGATGAAGGGAACTTCGCGCGCGGCGAACATTCCCCGTCGGCGGATCAGCCGAACAGTTCCTCGCGCGTGACGGTGGCCGTGCCCAGCTTGCCGACGACGATACCGCCGGCGCGGTTCGCCGTCTGCACCGCATCCTGCCAGCTGGCCCCGGCGCCCAGCATCGCGGCCATCGTGGCGATCACCGTGTCGCCGGCGCCGGACACGTCGAACACTTCGCGCGCATCGGCCGGGATGTGGAAGCGCTGGTCCTTCGTGTACAGCGTCATGCCCTCTTCCGAGCGGGTCAGCAGCAGCGCCTCGAGCAGCAGCGACTCGCGCAGGTTCTGCGCCTTGTCGGTCAGCTGTTCCTCGCTGCTCCAGCTGCCGACGATGCGTTTCAGTTCGCCCTTGTTCGGCGTAAGCACCGTGGCGCCCGTATAGCGGGTGAAATCGTCGCCCTTCGGGTCGACCATCACGATCTTGTTCGCGGCACGCGCCGCCATGATCATGTCGGTCACGTTGACCAGGCTGCCCTTGGCATAGTCGGACAGCACGATGACGTCGTGATCCGGCAGCAGCGCGCGGTATTGCAGCAGCTTGTCGCGCAGGACCACGTCGCTGGGCGCTTCCTCGAAGTCGATGCGCAGCATCTGCTGCTGGCGGCCGATCACGCGCAGCTTGATGATCGTGGAAATCGCCTCGTCGCGCTTCAGGTAGCTGTGGATGCCACCGCCGGCCAGCAGCTGTTCGACTTCGGTGCCCGCCTCGTCGGCGCCGACGACGCCGAGCAGGCCGGCCCGCGCGCCCAGCGCGGCCGCGTTGCGGGCCACGTTGGCGGCGCCGCCCAGCCGGGCTTCACGCTTTTCCACGCGCACGATGGGAACCGGGGCTTCCGGCGAGATGCGGGCGACTTCGCCGAACCAGTAGCGGTCGAGCATGACGTCGCCGACAACCAGCAGGCGAACCTTGTCGAGGGAAGGGATTGGGGAGGGGTTAGTGGTCATCGATAGTTCAACTTAATTCATTACATTCAGTTCTTCGGTACGGCGCGGCGGGTAAGTCTCCCACCGGCTGCAGCCAGGGCAGTGCCAGTAGAACTGGCGCGCCTTGAAGCCGCAGTGGCTGCACTGGTAGCGCGCCAGCTTTTGCGTATAGCCGTGCACCAGGTTCTGCACCAGCGACAGCTCGGCCAGCACGGCCGGCGCGGCGTCGAGCATCCGCGCTTCGAGGAATTTGTCGAGGCCGAGCAGGGTCGGCGTGCGGCGCAATTCGTCGCCGACGAGGTTGCGCGCGGCTTCCACGCCTTCCAGGTCCAGCACGGCCTTGAACACCACTTCGAGCAGGTCGATCGACGATGCCTGCTGCAGGTAGGACTTGAGCAGGGACAGGCCCTCTGGCGCCCGGTCCACTTTCCGGTAGCCGTCCATGATGCGCTGGGCCACCAGCGCCACGTGCGGCACGCTCTGCTGCTCCACCCGGCGCCATACCGCCAGCGCGCCCTCCGCGTCGCCTTTCGCCAGGTGGACGTCGCCGCACAGGATGGTGGCGCGCACGCTGGTGCGGTCGGCATGGAGCGCCTTCTCGAGCAGCGGCATCGCGTCGTCGGGGTGCATGTGCACCAGCGCATCCTGCGCCAGCTCGCAGTAGAACTGCGCGATTTCCTTCTGGCGCGAGCCGGCGCCCGCTTCCTGCAGGGCGATCGCCGCCTCGATGGCGCGGTGCCATTCCTTTTCGCGCTGGTAGATTTCCAGCAGCGCGCGGCGGCCCTGCACGGCATACGACGTGTCCAGCAGGCGCGTATAGGTTTCCTCGGCGCGGTCCAGGAGGCCGGCCTTCAGGTAATCCTGGCCCAGTTCATATTCGGCATGCGCGCGCTCGTCGGCAGGCAGGTCGGGCCGTGCCAGCAGGTTCTGGTGGATGCGGATGGCCCGCTCGGTTTCGCCGCGGCGGCGGAACAGGTTGCCGAGCGCGAAGTGCAGCTCGGTCGATTCGGGATCCTGCTTGACGATGTCGATGAAGGAATCGACCGCCTTGTCCGGCTGGTCGTTCAGCAGGTAATTCAGGCCCTTGAAATAACCGCGCGGCAGCGTGCGCGATTCCGACACCAGTTGGCGGATGTCGACACGCGCGGCGATCCATCCCAGGCCGAAGAATGCCGGGATGCCCAGTAACCACCAGAGTTCAAATTCCATGTGTGCGTATTGTTTTTATTTACTGCTGCGCGTTGACGTTGTCCGGCGCCCGGTTCACTTGCAGCGCGGCGCTTTGCAGCGTGAGGATCATGGTCTGCTGGCGCATCGCTTCACGGCGCCGGCGGACGATGGAGGGAGTCAGGGCGAGCACGCCGAGGGCGGCGCCGGCCACGAAGAAGGCCAGCAGCAACAGCACCAGGGGGCCGCGCAATTGGTAATTCAGGAACAGGTGCAGGTCGACTTCCTGCGTGTTTTTCAGGGCGAAGCCGAAGAACAGGATAAACAGCACTATGCCAACAACCGTCGAAATGATCTTCATCGTTCAGCTATCCCTACATGCTCATGCCGGAAGCGACATGTTAGCAGCATCGAAAAAAAAGGAACAAAAAAAGGGCGGGCTTTTCGCCCGCCCCTTTCAGACTTTGACTTTCCCGCCGGATCAGTCCTCGATGATCGGTTGCCCGACCATCGCGTCCACGCGCTCGCGCAACTGCTTGCCCGGCTTGAAATGCGGTACCCGTTTTTCGGGCACCATCACCTTGTCGCCAGACTTCGGATTGCGGCCGATGCGCGGTGGCCGGCTGTTCAGGGCAAAGCTGCCGAAGCCCCGGATCTCGATGCGCTGGCCGGCCGACAGGGCACCGGTCATCGCGTCGAGAATGGTCTTCACGGCATACTCCGCATCCTTGGCCACCAGCTGCGAATAACGCTCAGCCAGGCGGTTGATCAGTTCGGACTTGGTCATCTGCGTTCCAGAAAAAGTCAGTGTTAATTACTTCTTGCTTAGTTCTTGTTATCGAACTTGGCCTTCAGCAGTGCGCCCAGGCTGGTGGTGCCCGATGCGGCGTTGCTGTCCGAAGCGATCTTCTGCATCTGCTCGGCGGTCTCGGCATTGTCCTTCGCCTTGATCGACAGCTGGATGCTGCGTGCCTTGCGGTCGATGTTGATGACCAGTGCTTCGACCTTGTCGCCAGCCTTCAGGTGCGTGCCGGCATCTTCCACGCGATCGCGGGAGATTTCGGAAGCGCGCAGGTAGCCTTCGACTTCTTCGTTCAGCTGGATCACGGCGCCTTTCGGCTCCACCGATTTCACGGTGCCGGTAACCAGCGAACCCTTGTCGTTCAGGGCTGCGAAGTTGTTGAACGGGTCGCCTTCCAGCTGCTTCACGCCCAGGGAGACACGCTCGCGCTCGACGTCGATCGCCAGGACCACGGCTTCCAGTTCGTCGCCCTTCTTGAACTTGCGCACGGCTTCTTCGCCGGACTCGGTCCAGGACAGGTCGGACAGGTGCACCAGGCCGTCGATGTTGCCAGCCAGGCCGATGAACACGCCGAAGTCGGTGATCGACTTGATGGCGCCGCGCACTTTGTCGCCCTTCTTGTGGGTGACGCCGAAGTCGTCCCAAGGATTGGCCTTGCACTGCTTCATGCCCAGCGAGATACGACGACGCTCTTCGTCGATCTCCAGAACCATGACTTCGACTTCGTCGCCCAGCTGCACGACCTTGTTCGGTGCCACGTTCTTGTTGGTCCAGTCCATTTCGGACACGTGGACCAGGCCTTCGATGCCCTGTTCCACTTCGACGAACGCGCCGTAGTCGGTCAGGTTCGTCACTTTACCGAACAGGCGGGTGCCTTGCGGGTAACGACGCGACAGACCGGTCCAAGGATCGTCGCCCAGCTGCTTCACGCCCAGCGAAACGCGGTTCTTTTCCTGATCGTACTTCAGCACTTTGGCGGTGATTTCCTGGCCAACCGTCAGCACTTCCGACGGGTGACGCACGCGACGCCATGCCAGGTCGGTGATGTGCAGCAGGCCGTCGATGCCGCCCAGGTCCACGAACGCGCCGTAGTCGGTGATGTTCTTCACGACGCCGGTCACGACCGTGCCTTCTTTCAGCGTTTCCATCAGCTTCTGGCGCTCTTCGCCCATCGATGCTTCGATGACGGCGCGGCGCGACAGGACGACGTTGTTACGCTTGCGGTCCAGCTTGATGACCTTGAATTCGAGGGTCTTGCCTTCGAACGGGGTGGTGTCCTTGACCGGACGGGTGTCGACCAGCGAACCCGGCAGGAAGGCGCGGATGCCGTTGGTCAGAACGGTCAGGCCGCCCTTGACTTTGCCATTCACGGTACCGGTGACGATCTCGCCCGATTCCATGGCTTTTTCCAGTGCCAGCCACGATGCCAGGCGCTTGGCCTTGTCGCGCGACAGGATGGTATCGCCGAAACCATTTTCCAGCGATTCAATGGCCACGGAAACGAAGTCACCTACTTTGACTTCCAGTTCGCCCTGGTCATTCTTGAATTCTTCAACGGGGATGAAAGCTTCCGATTTTAGGCCGGCGTTCACGATCACGAAGTTGTGATCCAGGCGCACGACTTCAGCGGAGATCACTTCGCCAGAGCGCATGTCTTGACGTGACAGGGACTCTTCGAAGAGGGCTGCGAAACTTTCCATTTAAATTTATTCCAGGTTATCCAGCAAGGCTCGCAAAATGCGACTTCAACTGGGTTAGGGGTTAAACACACTGCGCACGGACAGAGCACGCCGCAGCTCCTGCTCTACAACTCAGCTTTGGAGCGAAGCCTTACAGCGCCGCTTTATAGCTTTATTACTCCTTACTTCCCGATGGCCGCATACCATCCCAGCACCTGTTCTACGGCGGTTTCCACCGTCATGTTCGAGGTATCGAGAACATGCGCCCCCTCTGCGGGGACGAGAGGTGCGATGGCCCGGTGCATATCCCGGTCGTCGCGCGCTCGCAAATCCATCAGGAGGTCGTCCATATTAGCAGAAATTCCTTTGCCGATCAATTGCTTATACCGGCGCTCGGCGCGGGCTTCCGCACTTGCAGTCAGGAATACTTTTAATTGCGCATTTGGAAAGATTACCGTGCCCATGTCGCGGCCATCGGCCACCAGGCCCGGTGCCTTGCGAAAGCCCAGCTGCAGGCCATACAGCGCATGGCGCAGGGGCGGCAGCACGGCGATCTTCGATGCCGTATTGCCGACCTCTTCCGCACGGATCGCATCCGTCACGTTCTCGTTGGACAGGAAGATCGCGTCGCCGGAAAAGTGGATATGGAGGTGCTCGGCAAGTTTCGCAAGAGCATGTTCATCGTTCAACGGCGTACTGCGGCGCAGCGCCTGCAGTGCGGTCAGGCGGTATAGCGCACCCGAGTCGAGCAGGTGAAAGCCGAGCTTCTCGGCGACTTTGTGGGCAACGGTCCCCTTGCCGGAAGCGGTGGGGCCGTCGATCGTGATGACGGGAATGTGGGAGGTAGGCATGGGGCGGATTTTAACCCGGCCGCAGGTACAAGGAGCCCCGTTGGCGGCGAAGTGCCGGTGTCTGACACTTTTCCGGGTGCTTTGTCCGGAAAAGTGTCAGACACCGGTTTTCCAAGCCGGAGCTGGTGGCGCAAGCGAAAACCGGTGTCGCACACTTTTTCCCAAGAAACCGGGAAAAAATGTCCGACACCAGGCAAGCTCAAGCTTAGTACTTTGCGTCGTGGGCGATGCCGGCGAAGGCGGTGAAGTAGTCGGGGAAGGTCTTGGCCACGCACTTCGGGTCGTTGATGCGCACGTCGGCGCCGCGGCGGGCGGCGCCGTCCAGCGACGCCAGCGAGAAGCACATCGCCATGCGGTGATCGTCGTAGGTGTCGATCGTGGCGGCGGACAGCACCTTCGGCGGCGTGACCTTCAGGTAGTCTTCGCCCTCTTCCACTTCGGCGCCCAGCTTGCGCAGTTCGGTGGCCATCGCGGCGATGCGGTCGGTTTCCTTCACGCGCCAGCTGGCGATGTTGCGCAGCGTGCTCGTGCCCTCGGCATACAGGGCGGCGATGGCGATCGTCATCGCGGCATCCGGGATGTGGTTGAAGTCGGCGTCGATGGCCTTCAGGGGGCCGCTCGATTTTGCTTCGATCCAGTTGTCGCCCATCGTGATCTGCGCACCCATTTCCTGCAGCGCGTGCACGAAGCGCACGTCGCCCTGGATCGAGTCGCGGCCCACGCCTTCCACGCGCACCGGGCCGCCGGCGATCGCGCCGGCCGCCATGAAGTACGACGCGGACGATGCATCGCCTTCCACGTGGATGTTGCCCGGGCTCTGGTAGCGCTGGCCGGAGGCGATGGTGAACGACTGCCACTCATCCTGCTCCACGGTGATGCCGAAGCGGCGCATCAGGTTCAGCGTGATCTCGATGTACGGCTTCGAGATCAGCTCGCCCTCGACCTCGATCGTCACCGAGTGCGCATGCGCCATCAGCGGCGCGACCATCAGCAGTGCGGTCAGGAACTGGCTCGACACATTGCCGCGCACGGACAGCTTGTTCGTGTTGAACTGGCCATCGCGGATATGCAGCGGCGGGAAGCCGGCATTGCCTGTGTACTCGATGTTCGCGCCGACGGCGTTCAGCGCGTCCACGAGGTCGCCGATCGGGCGCTCGTGCATGCGCGGCACGCCGCTCACCTTGTAGTCGCCGCCGATCACGGCCAGTGCCGCCGTCAGCGGGCGGATCGCGGTGCCGGCATTGCCCATGAAGAGGTCGGCCTGGCGGTTCGGGAAGCTGCCGTTGGCGCCCTGCACGCGGTGGATCGTGCGGGCATTGCCGTTGACGGCTTCCCGCGGTTCCTCCTGCCACTCCACGCCCAGCGCGCGCAGCGCGGCCAGCATCACCTGGGTATCGTCGGAATCGAGCAGGTCGACGATCTTGGTTTCGCCTTCGGCCAGCGCGGCCAGCAGCAGGATGCGATTGGAAATGCTCTTGGAGCCCGGCAGGCGGACAACGCCTTCCACGTGCATCACCGGCTTCAGGTCGATGTACGGCGGGTGATTCAGTTCTGCCATGATGAAAATCCTTTTATTCTGCGTTGTCTTTCGGGGGCGGCGCTTCGGCCGCCTCGATCGCCTCGATCCAGCGCCGGCGCGCGCGCTGCGCGTTGCCGTACACGCCTTCGAGGGTGGCGCCGTCGCCCGCTGCCAGGCGTTCGCGCAGGTGTGCCAGTTGTGCCATGTAGGCGTCCAGTTCCGTCAGCAGCGCGGCCTGGTTGGCCAGGCTGATGTCGCGCCACATTTCCGGCGACGAGCCGGCGATGCGCGTGAAGTCGCGAAAGCCGCTGGCCGCATACTGGAACAGCAGGTCCGCGTGCGGCTTGCCGGCAATGTCGTCGACGAGCGCATAGGCCAGCAGGTGCGGCAAATGGCTGACGGAAGCGAACACCTTGTCGTGTTCCTCGGGCGCCAGGCAATGGATGATCGCGCCGCAGGCCTGCCACGCATCCGTCACCCGCGCGACGGCTTCCGGCGGGTTCTCCGCCAGCGCTGTCACGACGAATTTCTTGCCGATGTAAAGGTCGGGAATCGCCGCATCCGGGCCGTTGGTTTCGCGGCCGGCAATCGGGTGGCCCGGCACGAACTGGCCGATACGCTCGCCCAGCGCGGCGCGCGCCGCCGCGACGACATCGGCCTTCGTGCTGCCGCAATCGGTGACGACCGTGCGCGCATCGAGGTGCGGCAGCAGCGCCGCGAGGATGCGCCCTGTCTGCGCGACCGGCGTGGCCAGCACGACGAGATCGGCGCCCTGCACCACTTCCGGTCCCGCGCCGACCTCGTCGATGATGCCCAGCTCCAGTGCGCGCCGCATCGACGCCTCGGAGCGGTCGATGCCCACCACGTGGCGCACGCGGCCGGCGGCCTTCAGCGCCCGCGCGAACGAGCCGCCGATCAGGCCGACGCCAAAGATGACGACCTTATTCAGCAAGGCCTTCACCCAATGCCTTCTGCAACGCGGCGATCAACACGGCGTTCTCCTGCGGCAGGCCGATGGAGATGCGCAGCCATTCCGGCAAGCCGTAGTTGCCGACCGGCCGCACGATCACGCCTTGCTTGAGCAGCGCCAGGTTGATGCGCGCGCCGGCGCCCAGGTCGTTGCCCACCTTGACCAGCACGAAGTTGCCGTAGGAAGGCACGTACTGCAAGCCCATCTTTTCAAACGCCTCGACGAACTGCTGGTAGCCGGCCGCGTTGTTGCGCGCGCTGCGTTCCAGGAATTCGCTGTCGTTCAGCGCGGCGATCGCGGCGGCCTGCGCCAGCGAATTGACGTTGAACGGCTGGCGGATGCGGTTCATCAGGTCCGTCAGTTGCGGCTGGGCCAGCGCAAAGCCCACGCGCAGGCCGGCCAAGCCATAGGCCTTCGAGAAGGTGCGCGATACCAGCAGGTTCGGGTACTGGCGCACCCACGCGGCGGACTCGTACTGGTCTTCCTTGTCGAGGAATTCGTTGTAGGCCTCGTCCAGCACGACGACGACGTTCGCCGGCACTTTCTGCAGGAAGGCTTCGATCTCGCTGCCCGGGATGAACGTGCCGGTGGGGTTGTTCGGGTTGGCGATGAAGACGAGGCGCGTATCGTCCTCGATCGCGTCGAGCATGGCATCCAGGTCGTGGCCATGGTCCCTGGCCGGCACCACGATATGGCGTGCGCCGATGCCCTGGGTGGCCAGCGCATACACGGCGAATGAATACTGCGCATAGACGACGGACTGGCCTTTCTCGACGAAGGCGTGGGCGGCGATTTCCAGGATATCGTTGGAGCCGTTGCCGAGCGTGATCCATTCCATCGGCACGTCGTAACGCTGCGACAGCGCCTGCTTCAGTTCGAAGCCGTTGGCGTCGGGATAGCGGCCCAGGTCGGCGGCGGCACGCGCCATCGCCTGTTTCGCGGAGTCGGGCACGCCGAACGGGTTTTCATTGGACGCCAGCTTGACGATGTGTTCCTCGTCGAGGCCGAACTCGCGCGCCACTTCCGAAATGGGCTTGCCTGCCTGGTAGGGAGCGATGGCACGGACGTATTCAGGACCGAACTGCTTGGACATACAGGATCTCTCTTTCTTTTTTCAGTTCAGGCTGGTCGGGTAGGAGCCCAGCACTTTGAAGAAGGCGGCGTTGCTCTTGAGTTCGGCGAGCGCCTGCGTCACGGCCGGGTTCTGGACGTGGCCTTCGATATCGACATAAAAATAGTACTCCCACGTGCCCACGCGCGCGGGACGGGATTCGAAGCGCGTCATCGATACGCCGTGTTTCGCCAGCGGCGCGAGCAGCTGGTACACGGCGCCGGCCTTGTTCGGCACCGCCAGCACGAGCGAGGTGCGGTCGCTGCCGGACGGCCCCGGCTGCAGGTGGCCGACGATGACGAAACGGGTGCGATTGTGCGGATCGTCCTGGATGTGGCTGTTGACGACGCCCAGGTTGTACTGCGTGCCGGCGATCTCGCTGGCAATGGCAGCAACCGTGGGATCGAGGCTTGCCAGGCGCGCCGCCTCGGCATTGGAGGCGACGGCGCGCCGCTCCACATGCGGGAAGTGCTCGTTGAGCCAGACCTGGCACTGGGCCAGCGCCTGGGAATGCGCGCAGATCGCCGTCACCCCGTCCATCGTGCCGGTCTTGCTCATCAGGCTATGGTGGACGGCGATGGCCACTTCGCCGCTGATGATCAGCGGCGTCTGCAGCAGCAGGTCGAGCGTGCGGTTGATCGCGCCTTCCGACGAATTCTCGACGGGCACCACGCCGAATTCGGCGGTGCCGGCCTCGGTGGCGCGGAACACTTCATCGATGGAAGCGCATGGCATGCCTTCGACCGCGTGGCCGAACTGCTGGTACACGGCCTGTTCGCTGAACGTGCCGGCCGGGCCGAGATACGCAACGGTCACGCGCTTCTCCAATGCCCGGCAGGCCGACATGATCTCGCGGAAGATCGTCTGCGCTTCCGTGTCGCCCATCGGGCCCGGGTTGCGCTCGGCCACGCCGCGCAGCACCTGCGCCTCGCGCTCGGGGCGGAATACCGGCGCGTTGGTTTCGGCTTTCACGTGCCCCACTTCCTGCGCGACCTTGGCGCGCTGGTTCAGCAGGGACAGGATCTGCGCGTCGATCGCATCGATCTGGTCGCGCAGGGGTTTCAGTTTGTCTGTCATGGTGTGCTTGTGATGTGGTTTGCGTGGCGCAGCGGCGCATGTCTGGCCATCGGCGCTTGCCTGGTGTCTGACACCTTTTCCGGGGCTTCTTCCGGAAAAGGTGTCAGACACCGGTTTTCTTCAAGCGCTGCCGACTCCGGATGAGAAAACCGGTGTCAGACACTATTTTCTGGATGAAGCGCCCAGAAAATAGTGTCTGACACCTGGCCCAGCCTATCGCTTTGCAAACTCGTTCAAATAATCGACCAGCGCCTGTACGCCTTCGATCGGCATCGCATTGTAGATCGATGCGCGCAATCCACCGACGGACTTGTGGCCCTTCAGTTGCAGCAGCCCGCGCGCCTTGGCGCCGGCCAGGAATGCTTCATATTGCGATTCGTCGCGCAGATAGAACGGTACGTTCATCCGCGAACGGTAGGGGGGCGCGACACGGTTCTGATAGAAGTCGTCCGCGTCCAGTGCCGCGTACAGCAGCCTGGCTTTTTCGATATTGCGTTGTTCCATCGCCGCCACGCCGCCGTTCTTCTTCAGCCACTGGAACACGAGGCCGGCGATGTAGATGCCGTATGTGGGCGGCGTGTTGTACATGGATTCGTTGACGGCCACGTTCCTGAAATCGAACGCGGACGGGCACAGCGGCAGCGCATGGCCGATCAGGTCGTCGCGCACGATGACGACGGTCACCCCGGCCGGGCCGATGTTCTTTTGCGCGCCGCCGAAGATCAGGCCGTATTTCGATACGTCGACCTGGCGCGACAGGATATGCGACGACATGTCGGCCACGATCGGCACGCCGGCCGGCACGGTGGGCGCAAAGTCGATTTCCACGCCGTCGATCGTTTCGTTGGTGCACAGGTGCAGGTAGGCCGCGTCGGGCGTCAGCTGCCATTCGGCTTGCGGTGGCACCGTCGTGTAGCCGCTGGCCTCGGCGGATGCCGCCACGTTGACTTTGGCGTAGCGCGCCGCTTCCTTGATCGACTTGCCCGACCAGGAGCCCGTGTGGACGAAATCGATGACGGGATCGGCCTTCCGGCCCACCAGGTTCATGGGAATCACGGCGTTCTGCGACAGGCCGCCACCCTGCATGAACAGGATGCGGTAGTTGTCCGGCACGGCCAGCAGGTCGCGCAGGTCTTGCTCGGCGGCGCGGTAGATCGAGATGAACTCGGGGCCGCGGTGGCTCATTTCCATCACGGACATGCCGCTGCCGTGCCAGTCCAGCATTTCATCGGCGGCCTGCTGCAGCACTTCCTTCGGCAATACGGCCGGGCCGGCCGAGAAGTTGTAGATCGTGCTCACGTCGCTTATTTCCCCTGGCCCTGTTCCTGTTTCAGTTCCTGCATCAGCTTCTGCATGCGCGGCATGATGATCTGCTGGCCAACCTGCATGCCTTCGTTCATCAGTTGCGGCATCAGGCGCAGCGTCTTGGCGCCCACCGGCGTCTTGTAGAAAGCGGCCAGCTGGCGCATCTCGTCGGCCGTGTAGTGGCGCGCATAGATCGGCACCATCGCCTCGAGCATCTCGTCGACCAGCGTCGGGTCGCTGTACGTGCGGCTGATCGCGGCGGCGATCTTCGGCACGCTCTGCTCCACTTCCGCCATTTTCTTCGCGCGCTGCTCGTCGCTCAGGTTCGGATCGGCACGCACGGCGCCCTCGGCACCGGCCTTGATCGCGGACGGCAGCGAAGCCGTCATCTGCTTGAACGACTCGATCATCACGCTCTTGTAGTCCATCGCGGCCAGCAGTTCGCGCACGGCGGCGGCGGCGGCCGGGTCGACGGCGGCGGCGGCCGTGGTGGCGGCTGGCTGCGCAGCGGCGGTCTGGGCCAGCGCGGGTGCGCTGCTAACGGCAGTGACGGCGGCAAACGACATCAACAGGGCTGCGGCGATTTTCTTCATATGCTTATGCACTTTTCGTTGGCTTGAAAAACCGCGGGCCCGTTCGATCGCTCGGACGGGCCCGCGGGCTGGATTACTCGGCTGGAGAATCGTCTTCCGGCGCGTTGTCGGGTGCATTGTCGTCCGATTCCGGCGCAGGATCGGCCACGGCCACGGTACCGGCCGTGGTATCGGCCAACGGATCGACAAGATCGACCTCGTCCGCATCCGCCTCGACGATGCGCTGCAGGCCGGACAGGTGCGTGCCATCCTCGACGGCGATCAGCGTGACGCCCTGGGTGGCGCGGCCCATCTCGCGGATCTCCGATACGCGGGTGCGGATCAGCACACCGCCCGTGGTGATCAGCATGATCTCGTCGCTCGGCTCGACCAGCGTGGCGGCGACGACCTTGCCGTTACGCTCGGACGTCTGGATCGCGATCATGCCCTTCGTGCCGCGGCCATGGCGCGTGTACTCGGTGATCGGCGTGCGCTTGCCGAAGCCGTTCTCGGTGGCCGTCAGCACGGTCTGCTGTTCGTTCTCGGCCACCAGCAGCGCGATCACGTTCTGGCCTTCATCCAGGTTCATGCCACGCACACCGCGCGCCGTGCGGCCCATCGGGCGCACGTCGTTCTCGTCGAAGCGCACGGCCTTGCCGGCGTCCGAGAACAGCATCACGTCGTGCTTGCCGTCGGTGAGCGCGGCGCCGATCAGGAAGTCGCCCTCGTCCAGGTCGACGGCGATGATGCCGGCCTTGCGCGGGTTCGAGAAGTCGCGCAGCGGCGTCTTCTTCACGGTGCCCAGGCTGGTCGACATGAACACGTAGTGATCTTCCGGGAACGTGCGGTTCTCGCCCGACAGCGGCAGCACCACGGTGATCTTTTCATTGTCCTGCAGCGGGAACATGTTCACGATCGGCCGGCCGCGCGAATTGCGCGAACCCTGCGGCACTTCCCACACCTTCAGCCAGTACATGCGGCCGCGGTTGCTGAAGCACAGGATGTAGTCGTGCGTGTTGGCGATGAACAGCTGGTCGATCCAGTCCTCGTCCTTCGTGGCCATGGCCTGCTTGCCGCGGCCGCCGCGCTTCTGCGCACGGTACTCGGAGATCGGCTGGGCCTTCATGTAGCCCAGGTGCGACAGCGTGACCACCATGTCCTGCGGCGTGATCAGGTCTTCGGTGCCCAGGTCGGTGGCGTTGTGCTCGATCGTGGAACGGCGCACGTCCTTGGCGCCGTATTCGGTCACGGCGGCGGTCAGCTCGTTGCTGATGATCTCCGTCACGCGCGCCGGCTTGGCCAGGATGTCCAGCAGATCGGCGATCTGCGCCATCACGTCCTTGTATTCGTTGACGATCTTATCCTGTTCCAGGCCGGTCAGGCGCTGCAGGCGCATCTGCAGGATTTCCTGCGCCTGGTCGTCGGACAGCTTGTACATGCCATCGGCCTGGATACCGTAGTGCTTCGGCAGGTGCTCGGGGCGGAACGCGTTGATGTCCACCTCGCCGCCGTCGCCGGTGCGGGCCAGCATTTCGCGCACGAGGGACGAATCCCAGGCGCGCGCCATCAGTTCCGTCTTCGCCACCGGCGGCGTGGGCGCGGCCTTGATGATGGCGATGAAGTCGTCGATATTGGCCAGTGCCACGGCCAGGCCTTCCAGCACGTGGCCGCGCTCGCGCGCCTTGCGCAGCTCGAACACGGTGCGGCGCGTGACCACTTCGCGGCGGTGCGACAGGAACACCGACAGCAGGTCCTTCAGGTTCATCAGCTTGGGCTGGTTGTCCACCAGCGCCACCATGTTCATGCCGAACGTGTCCTGCAACTGGGTCTGCTTGTACAGGTTGTTCAGCACCACTTCCGGCACTTCGCCCCGCTTCAGCTCGATCACCACGCGCATGCCCGACTTGTCGGATTCGTCGCGGATGTCGGAAATGCCTTCGAGCTTCTTGTCGCGCACGTTCTCGGCGATACGCTCGAGCAGCGACTTCTTGTTCACCTGGTAGGGCAGCTCGTCGACGATGATCGCGATGCGGCCGCCGTCCTTGCCATATTCCTCGAAGTGGGTCTTGGCGCGCATGACCACGCGGCCACGGCCCGTGCGGTAGCCGTCGCGCACGCCCGACACGCCATAGATCGTGCCACCGGTCGGGAAGTCCGGCGCCGGGATCAGTTCGATCAGTTCATCGACCGTGCAATCCGGGTTGGCCAGCACGTGCAGTGCACCGCTGATCACTTCGCCCAGGTTGTGCGGCGGGATATTCGTGGCCATGCCGACCGCGATGCCCGAGGAACCGTTGATCAGCAGGTTCGGCACGCGCGTCGGCAGCACCGTCGGTTCCTTTTCCTTGCCGTCATAGTTCGGCTGGAAGTCGACGGTTTCCTTGTCGATGTCGGCCAGCAGTTCGCCGGCGATCTTGTCGAGGCGGCACTCCGTATAACGCATCGCCGCGGCGGCATCGCCATCGATCGAGCCGAAGTTGCCCTGGCCATCGACCAGTGTGTAGCGCAGCGAGAAATCCTGGGCCATGCGCACCAGCGTGTCGTAGATCGACGCGTCGCCGTGCGGATGGTATTTACCCATCGTGTCGCCCACCACGCGGGCGCACTTCACGTACGGCCGGTTGTAGTGGTAATTACTTTCGTGCATGGAGAACAACACACGGCGGTGCACCGGCTTCAGGCCATCGCGCGCATCCGGCAAGGCCCGGCCCACGATCACGCTCATGGCGTAATCGAGGTAGCTCTTGCGCATCTCTTCTTCGAGTGAAATGGGGATTGTTTCTTTTGCGAATTGATCCATTGGCGGGTCGATCTTCTCTGACGTTGGTTCAGGCTGCATGGGACCGCAGACAATCGTACGATTTTACCATGCGGGCCATTGCCCCGGCCGATCCGCTTCTTTCCTCCCGGCCACTGCGCGCCATGGTCGCGACGGACGGTGCAAAATCAACATGTAATCGTGCCGACATATTCACGCCTTATCATCGCCGCACGTCGGCATGGGCGTTGCAATAACACAACAATTTGGTTGAATGGGGCAATTGCCCATATCGGAGCGCGTTTCGTGCGACACAGGCGCATATGGCAAAATGACGGAAATACAAACTTGGCTGAATCGCAAATCGGCAGCAACCTGCCCCGCCCGGGGAACACAAGAGCCACACATGTTAGTATTCGCGCCGTTCGCACTTAGGCAACATATGTCGCGCGGCGCACGCTGCCGATATCACACCCGAAAGGAAACAAAAACATGAAAAAACTGATCTCCAGCATCTTCGCAGTGTCGGCCGTGTTCGCTGGCTCCGTGGCCGCGCAGGACAAGCCGACCGCGCCGCCTTTCGCGCCCGTGACCCAGGATATCCAGGCAGCAAAGCCTGTGAGCGCCTACGTTCAAGACCAGCGCGGCGTGATCGCCCGCAACCCGTTCGGCCTGTGCTGGCGCACCGGTTTCTGGACGCCGGCCGATGCCGTGCCGGGCTGCGACCTGCCGATCTGCGTGGAACCGGAGCGCCTGGAAAACGGCAAGTGCGTGGCCCCGCCGCCGCCAGTCGCTCCGGCACCGGCGCCTGCCCCGGCACCAGCACCCGCTGCAGCACCTGTGCCGACGTCTGAAAAAGTCAGCTACAACGCCGACGCGTTCTTCGACTTCGACAAGGCCGTGCTGAAGCCGGAAGGCAAGTCCGCGCTGGACGAGCTGGCGGGCAAGCTGGGCGGCATTAACACCGAAGTGGTGATCGCCGTGGGTCACACCGACTCCGTGGGCAGCGATGCCTACAACGAGAAGCTGGCCGTGCGCCGTGCCGAGTCCGTGAAGGCCTACCTGCTGTCGAAAGGTGTCGAATCGAACCGCGTGTACACCGAAGGCAAGGGCGAGAAGCAGCCAGTCGCCGACAACAAGACCGCCGAAGGCCGCGCGAAGAACCGCCGCGTGGAAATCGAAGTCGTGGGCACCCGCAAGTAATCCCGGCTCACGCCACAAGAATCCCGCTTCGGCGGGATTTTTTTTGCCTGCGTTTCCTGGAACCGGGGTCAGACCCCGAATTTTGGAAACATTGCAGTGGCGCATTTTCCTGGAAAGCGAGCAAGCCAGACCAATGCAGCCTGTGGCGACAAACTTGCATCGCGCAGCATCTCGAGAATCCATGGAAATTATTTCCCAAAAACGGGGTCTGACCCCGGTTTGAGGAAACACTGCAGTGAGCGTCGCTTTGGAACGCGACAAATACCGTTTATGATGCCGGTCATGAACGCAAACGCCGACCCACTTGAATTGCAAAAATTCAGCGAGCTGGCCCACCGCTGGTGGGACCCGACGTCTGAATTCCGTCCCCTGCACGACATCAATCCACTGCGCCTGGAATGGATCAACGCGCGCGCCCCGCTGGCGGGCATGAATGTGATCGACATCGGCTGCGGCGGCGGCATCCTGTCGGAATCGATGGCGAAAAAAGGCGCCACCGTGACCGGCATCGACCTGTCGAAGCGGGCCCTGAAAGTGGCCGACCTGCACAGCCTGGAATCGGGCGTGCCGGTGCGCTACAAGCTGATCGCCGCCGAAGAGATGGCAGCGGCCGAGCCGGGCCAGTATGACGTGGTGACCTGCATGGAAATGCTCGAGCACGTGCCGGACCCGGCTGCGATCGTGCGCGCCGCCGCCACCCTGGTGAAGCCGGGCGGCCACGTGTTCTTTTCCACGCTGAACCGCAACCCGAAGTCCTACCTGTTTGCCGTGATCGGCGCCGAGTACGTGTTGCGCATGCTGCCGAAGGGCACGCACACCTACGAGAAATTCATCACGCCGGCCGAGCTGTCGCAATACGTGCGCAGCGCCGGGCTGCAGGTGGAAAGCCTGAAGGGCCTGGGCTACAACCCGCTGACGAAGTTTTACTCCCTGAACAACGACACCAGTGTGAACTACATGATGTCGTGCACCCGCCCGGAATGACCCCAGGGCGGCCCGGCCGCCCTTTTTTGACGCCCCGACCATGAGCTTTTCGACCGCCCCGCGCGCCATCCTGTTCGACCTCGACGGCACGCTCGCCGATACCGCCCCCGACCTGGCCGCCGCCGTGAACCGGCAGCGCGCCGAGCGCGGCCTGGCGCCAACGCCTTATGAAATCCTGCGCCCGACGGCGTCGCACGGCGCCCGCGGCATGATCGGCGCCGCGTTCGGCCTGCAACCCGAAGATGACGGCTTCATCGCCCTGCGCGACGAATTCTTCATCTATTACGAAAACGCGATGATGGTGCACAGCTCGCTGTTCCCTGGCGTCGGCACGCTGCTCGACGGCCTGGCCGATGCGGGCGTGGCATGGGGCATCGTCACGAACAAGTCGGCCCGCTTCACCGATCCGCTGGTGCCGATGATCGGCCTCGATCACGCCGGCTGTGTGATCTCGGGCGATACGACGCCGCACGCGAAACCACACCCTGCCCCGCTGCTGGAAGCCGCGCGCCGCATCGGCGTGGCGCCGGAACAATGCTGGTACGTGGGTGACGACCTGCGCGACATCCAGGGCGGCCGCGCGGCCGGTATGACGACCGTTGCCTGCCAGTGGGGCTACAACGGTGCCACCGAGCCCGAAACATGGGGCGCGGACCATCTCGTCGCCACGCCGGAAGCGCTGCTGGCACTCGTGCTGGCCTCCGTCGACGGGATCACGCTGGCCGCCTGATCGTCCCTGCTGCATTCTCTTATTGCCGGAGATCAATAACTTGACGTACCATTGCGGTAATACACGTTAAATCCGAAGCAATTTCACCGGGGAGGCAGCGATGCCTGGCGAAGACGCGACCACGAAGCCCCTCATGCCGCGCAGCAGTGCGCCGCAAGTCTGGACAGCCACGGTAGCAGAAACAAAGTTCTACTGGTACGACTTGCTGGTCGAGGGCAGCCCGCTGCCGGACTTCCGTGACCCGGTCGGCCGTTACCTGCGCCGCATGCAATTCGCCATCGACGGCACGATGGAAAAACGCCTCCTGTACTTCCTCGTTGCCCGCCCGCGCGTGCGGTTTGACCTGCAGCGCAGCGTCAGCTGGGGCTTTTTCTCGCTGAAGCTGACCATTCCCGTGCTAATCGGCCCGGAAGAGCGCAAGAGTTCGATCACGATCGAGCTCGACGTGCCTTTTGAAGCCACGTACAAGAAGCCCGTCGTGCAAGTGCAGGACAAATTCCTGCTGCTGAACTGGGGCGCCCTGGTCGAAACCTTCAGCATCCACGACCTGATCCAGCGCTTCGACACCGGCCTGGCATTTCCAAGCACCGTGCTGTACGTAGGCCAGACGCACGACCCGGCCGGCAAGCTAGCCAAGGGCCAGCACTCCCCCGTCAACCGGGCACGCAACGCTGGCATGCTCGACAGCGACATGTTCCTGCTGATCCAGCGCTTTGACGTCGCCGTGGACACGACGGCGATCGACCTTTCCGAAGAAGCTTCGCTGCGTACCCACGTCGACATGCTCGAGGGCGCCCTGATCGGCTACTTCGAAGACCCCGCTTCCCGCCTGCGCAACGAGATCGAACGGGGCAACCGGCGCGACCACCTGGCCGAGCTGCACCATACGTACTTCCTGCAAAAGCTCACCGTGGACCTGGGCTTCCAGGGCGCCGACGCCTTCCACGAACTCGAATCCACCCAGGCCGGCCGTTCGCGACGCCACCTGTTCGACTGCACCTTCGACGCTGGCCGCCCGGTCATCCGCCGGCTCGGCGAGAACGACCGCTCCCTCCCCGCCCTTCGCGGCTGAACGTTGCTTAGACCGCCCTTAAGTTCGCCGTCGTGCACTGCATTCGCATGCACACTGCCCCGGTTTGGAGTACAATCTCCTTTCCTTCTGTGGGGACGACCTGGCTTCGACGTGGGTTGCAAAGCAGAGCAGGGCATACCGAGGGCTGGTCACCTCGTAAATACATCCAGAAACAAACTAACTGCAAACGATAACTCGTACGCACTGGCAGCTTAATCGCTGTTAGCTCCACAACACCTCGCCTCTGGGGTGGGCCGTTAAAAGCTGTGGAGTCATTTACAGAGGCTAGGAATCAACCGGGTTACTTGGTTGCTTCCGAAATTTAAGGTAACTCGCTTGAACAAAGGGTGCACGTCCCCGTTGTTCCGGTTAAATTAATTGATAGTGCTAAGTATGTAGAACTGTCTGTGGAGTGCTTGCGGACGCGGGTTCGATTCCCGCCGTCTCCACCACCGAACAAAAGAAAATGGCCCAAGCTTGCTTGGGCCATTTTCTTTTGTTCTTATGGTTCCGACTACAGGAATCCAATCCGCGTCCGTCTCCGACGGACGGCGGAACGGGGAATTCAGGCCGCATGCGGCCTGCCCGTGAAGCGACTCCCGCTTGCAAGCGGGAGGCTATGGGATTTGCGGGGTTTCGGCGAGCACTGCTCGCCGCCGGCAAAGCGACGTGCGCTTGCAAGCGCACGGCTCTCCGATTCGCCCATTCTCGACATCGCTTCGCGATGTCGCCACCGCCCGGCGGGCGTGCTGGTGCACCATTGAACTCCCCGCCGCATATGAGGGGCCCGTCAGTGTATGTGGCCCGCAGCATTCTGTTGCAATTCAGTAATAAAAAGCCTGTCGCGATCCACAAGCATATTTTTTCAATGTGATAATTTGTGAGATTATCTAAATATCATTAATGATATCTTCCCAGGCATGCACCCTCGCCGTCCTAAGCGGCTACTCGTGCCAACAATTTCATGGGAACAATGAATGACACAGCTATTTAAGAAAACTGCACTGGCCGGCGCCCTTGCTGCCTATATGGTGTCCAGTTCTGCTGCCATTTCGCTGGATACACCTTCGTTTTCGTTAGAACAGGTTTGGCTTGGCTCGTACGTTGACCTGGATCTGATTTCCAATCAGGACAATATCTACAAGATTTCCATACCCGACTTGAATGTGTCAGTATCGGAAAATCAGGCCAATGCCAGCGAAGCCTTGTTCCATACTGTGGTAAAAGCTGGCTACCGTATTACTTCTTTATCGACAACTGGGAATGTGACGGCTGGCGCTCGAATCGATGAAGTGCCGTCGGGACTGGGTGCCTGCAGTACCTGCCATATTGATTACGTTACCCCTGCCGCCGCATATTCCTCAGGGATGGCTCACATGGGCATCGATCTGGACAGCCACGAAACTATTTTGCAGTACACAAATAATAATACCAACCTGAATGAGAGCACCGTGGCATTCAAGCTCACATATGATTTGCCATTAACTGGCGATTTTGGTCTTTACCTTTGGAATTCAGCCACTGCGTTATCCCGTGATGGAGAAGTTGGTTATTCGGATGCCAGTGGATCAATGCTGCACCAGCTGCAAGAATATTCGTATTTCAACTTCACCGATTTTGCAGTAGAAGTGGAGGTAGCTCAAATTTCAGCTGTCCCCGAGCCAGCCGCCTATGGCATGCTGCTGGGCGGCTTGGGCATCATGGGATTCCTTGCTCGTCGCCGCAAGGCCTGATCCGGTGGGGCCATTAGCGTAGGCTAAGCACCCAGTAGGATCAACATTTTAATCTCATTGATGGCTGAGATTGCGGATTTAGCCGCCTCCACCTACAAACAAAAAAGGGTCAAGCTTGCTTGACCCTTTTTTGGTCTTGGTTTCAATCCAGGGAATTTGTTCCGCACCTGCATTTGGCTGGCATGACTGAATCAGCGATCCCGTAGTGGTGACGAGCGACGTATCGATTGGTACGAATGCCTGCTTACATCAAGCCTTTATCAGGTCACCGGGATGATTTATGACGCTTACTCTGAATTTGAGGGTCGTTCCTTTGACGTATGCCTTGTTATTTCTGTAGAACTCATTCATCAAGTCGCGCTGTGCATCTTGCTGCGAAACCAAGGCATGGCCAACCCACACACTACCTTCGTTCTCCAGGGTACTGGCAAAAGGATATTCGTCGCGACTATCGATTCGTGGAACGGCGCTCAGTGACTTTGCCCGGATCGACGCTTTCACTGACCTTGACCGATAAATGTAGGTTAGAACGCTTGGCCACCCTGCCGCCTGGGCATGCCAGATATTTTCCGCAATCTGCCTTATATTTTTATTCCGCCAATCATATTCCATTACCGGAAGCCCTTCGTCATCGTGCCTCATGCTGAAAGCCTCCTGAAAATGAAATGTCCGAACGAACGACAGATTGGGACTATGCATTAAAGATAGTCGAAGGCATCGGATCCCGCAAGCGGTTGAGTGACGATTTGGCAACGAAGTCTGCAAAGTCAGGAATTTAACAGTACTCTTCAATGCCGAGCCATTCAATGCGACCATCGATCGAGAATTGCTGTAAATAAATCTGTCCAGCATACCGCAGCGCGCCGGCACGATAAAACCAAGCACAGCGAAAGCCGACTGTTGCCAAACATTGCCTGCCACCCAACTGCGGCGGGCCGCATCGGCAGCCTGTTCCATCATAGCGACGACCACGGAGTTCCAGCAGTCGGTTTCTCCACGGCGGGAAATCGCGGCCGTGGCTTCCAGCCAACATCACCGGAAATGTGCACTAAAGGCATATTGCCGCGCTCTCCCCGCAGCATTCATACCACCTAGCAATCTGCAATTCCTCCAAGAATAACCTCCATAGCAATCTTGAAAAATTCTCAAGAAAACCTAGCAAATTGCAAGAGAGCAGCCGCATACTGACCTTCCTGTCGCCTTATTCACAGGTTCCTTCATCGAAATCCTTTTGAGAAAGCGAACACCATGAATATCCAGAAACTGTTCCGTGCCGTCCTCGCAACGAGCGCCCTCTTCCTCGGCCTGACCCAGGCGGCGCAAGCCGACATCGTCACGTTGACCGGTGACACCACCGGTGGCCCAACGTACAACCGAACGCTTGCCAACCTGGCGGCTTACTCGCCAAATGGCGAGGGCGTTTCGTATCGAACCCATACGCTCACAGTGGACACGAGTGGCGATTATTCATTCGTGGCAACAGGATTGGGATTCGATACTTTCGCTTTCCTGTATGAAAGCTCGTTCGACCCGGCATCCCCCCTCATCAACGGCCTCGTGGGGAATGACGATGCGATCAGCCTCAATACATCGGGTTTCGAAGCGACCCTGGACTCAGGCACAACCTATGTGTTCGTGATGACCGGATTCGATAGCGAACAGTTTGGTGCCTACAGCGTAACGATTGCGGGGCCTGGCATGATCTCGGCCATTCCCGAGCCAGCCACATGGGTAATGCTCGCACTGGGCATTGGGCTGCTTGGCTACACGCAACGCCGGAGGCGTTGAATCAAATACTCCCCTTCCGGGGGATGACATAATCATATAAAGCGGAGTCATTCTCCGCTTTTTTATTTGCCATTTACCTGCGACGCCAATTACCCGGGATGCGTTTTATCTGTGTCGTATAGATCCAACAGCACCTGAACACATATTATTCATCGACAATAAACCTTCTTCACTCTGGAAAAGGTAGACAACAGCCAACTTAAAATTCTATAAATAAATACTCATAAGTTAATTCTTAAATAAACCTTATGACACTGCGGCGCCGGGAAAAGTACATGCAATACTATTCTTGCCTGTTGAGGTATCTCTTCGGGTGCCGGTTGTTGCTCCTGGCTGGCACATTGATCAGCGGTGCCGGTTTTTACATCCATTATTCTCAAAAGGAAGCATAGCGATGAATCTCACCAAGTTTTTCCGTGCAGCGCTCGCCATCAGCGCGCTGTTCATCGGACTCACGAGCACTGCAAAAGCCGATTTCCACATCGAACGTGGCGATACCACGGGCGGAGCCACGCTGGACGTGGGCGCCATCTATATCGATGCCGGCAATGCCGTGCCTTACGATCAGCTGACATTCGAAGTGACGCAGGCCGGCACCTACCAGTTCCTGGAAATCGCCGAGTTTGATAGCGCTATCTTCCTGTATGCGACCGGTTTCGATCCGACAGCCCCCACGACAAACCTGATCGCCCACAACAACGACATCTTCACCCCGGACGATTCCGGCTTCGACACGTCCGGCTTTGTTGCCTTCCTGGTGCCGACCGTGCAGTACACCGTCGTACTGTCCGGTATCGCGGATGCCGAGTTCGGCAAATACAGCCTGACGATCGGCGGCCCGGGCAGTGTCGTTATTTCCTCCGTGCCGGAGCCGTCCACGTGGCTGATGCTGGGCCTCGGCCTCGCCGCTGTCGGCTACACGGCACGCCGTAAAGCTGACCGCTGATGCACCGCCAAGACCAACAACTAACTTCCAGGGAAACGCCATGAACATCACGAAACTGTTCCGTACCGCGCTGGCCGCCTGCGCGCTGTTCGCCGGAGTTGCCGGCACCGCCAATGCGGAATTCTTCAGCCACGTCGGCGACTCCACCGGCGCGCCCACGTGGGATGTCGACGCCGCCTTCGACGCGGTAGGCACCGCGGTGCCTTACCAGGCCTTTGATTTCCACGTCGACGAGGATGGCGTGTACAAGATCCTGCTTGCCGCCCGCTTCGACAGCATGGTCATCCTGTACGAAGGCGGCTTCGACGCGGCGGCACCGAACGAAAACCGCGTGCGGTTCAGCGACGACCTCCTGTCGCCCAATACGTCGGGCCTGCGTTGGGGCCTGACGGCCGGCACCCAATACACGTTCGTTGTGACCGGCTTCAACGATTCGGAATATGGTGCGTACTCGTTCACGATCGGCGGCCCGGGCAACATCATCCCTGGCCCAGTCTTCAACAACCCCGTCGCGGCCGTGCCGGAACCATCGACCTGGCTGATGCTGGGCCTGGGCCTGGCCGCCGTGGGCTTCACGGCGCGCCGCAAGGCAGCGCACGGCTGAGACTGCAGTGAAGAGCGGCGGAGCCACGGCTCCGCCGTTTGCACGCTGCCTTTCCTCCTACATCCAGTTCTCCCGCGCGCCTATTCCACGAAGCCGTGCTGGCCTCTACGATGGTCGCATTCAACCGACAAGGAGACCATCATGAAAGATCAGGACAAACCCGGCCGTACCTACGACCAGAAGACCCATGACGGCACCAGCAGCGCGGCAACGATGGGCACGGGCGGCACTGGCCGCACGGGCACGGACGAAGGCTACGACGAAGCGGCTAACACCCCGTGGACCGGCAACCAGCAGTCCGACACCCGTACGGACGACCTGTTGTCGGATGGCTCGGAAGCAGACCAGGATGGACAAGGTTTCGTCAGCGACGGCACCAGCGACCTGGGCACCCAGCGAGGCAGCGGCAACCGCCAGCAGGCGCGCGACGAAGACCACGAGCAAAGCCTGTCCGGCGGCGGCCGTCCCAGCGATCCGACCGGTCTGCAAGGCTCGGCCGGCAACCAGCAGTCGAGCGACGAGAACCGGCAGGGTTGATCCTAGCCCTCGGTGAACGCATCCCGCGGCAGGCGATACAGCACATGTCGCGACAAGGGATGGTCCGCCAGTAACGCAGGGTGCGCGAAATCCCCACCGGAATCGCGCACCATTCCCAGCCGTTCCATCACGCGGCGCGAGCGCACGTTCTCCGCCACGGTGAACGACACGATCTCTTCCAGGCCCAGCCGCTCGAAACCGAACCGCAGTGCGGCGCGTGCGCCTTCGCTGGCCAGGCCCTTCCCCCAATACCGCGACGCCAGCCGCCAGCCCACCTCGTGGCACGGCGCGAACGGCATCGCAAAATCCTGGTACTTCAATCCCACGAAGCCGGCCAACTCCCCACTCTCCTTCAACTCGGCGGCGAAGTAGCAGCAGCCATGTTGCGCGTACAGCGCATTCTGCGCCGCGAACAGTTGCGCGGCCTGCTCCGGCGTGACGGGCCCGGGCAGGTATTGCGTGACCGCCGGGTCGGCATTAAGCGCCACGAACGGCGCCACATCGTCGTCGCGCCACAGGCGCAGCACGAGCCTATCGGTAGTCAATACCACCCTGCTTTCCCGGCGATGTTGAGGCACAATGCCTGGATTACTCATCAGGAGACCTTTCATGATCTACGAAATCGCCGAACTCACGATCAAGCCTGGCACCCATGCCGCCTTTGAAGCCGCCGTGCGCGAAGCCGTGCCGCTGTTCCAGCGCGCCAAGGGTTGCGTGTCGATGCGCATCGAGCGCACGATCGAGCGCCCTGAAACCTACCGCCTCGTGGTCGGCTGGGAAACGCTCGAGCACCACACCGTGGATTTCCGCGGCAGCGAAGATTTCACGGCCTGGCGCGGCCTGGTGGGCGGCTATTTTGCCGAGCCGCCAAAGGTCGAGCACACGGAAACGGTCGTGGACGGGTTCTAACCCGCAGACGGCACGGCGGCGCCCATCGCGGCGCCGCCCTTGTTGTTTTTGCAGCACAATGGCGGCACGTCAACCCCTACAGGAACCGCCATGACAGACACGATTCACCGCAACTTCAAGACGGTCGAGGATGCCGAGGCCGCCCGCGCCGCGCTGCTCGACGCCGGCTTCCAGGGCTCGGCCGTGCAGTTGAACCTGCATGACACGCGCGCCGCCGACACCGCCACGCAAGCCGTCGACAACATCATGGAATCGCTGACGCCGGACGACGCGGACAATACCGATCATCCGGTGCAGCGCCCGGCCGCCCTGCTGTCGGTAGATGTTGACGCCGACCAGCGCGAGCAGGCCACCACCATCATGCTGCGCTACGGCGGCGCCGAGGCCTGAGCCCCGGCCCTCTTCGCTATCCCATCATGCGGCAGGGTGTTCGAACACCTGCCGCAGGTAGGCCAGGAAGGTCTCGTCCTTGCTCATGGTCTTGCCCGGCGAATCCGACAGCTTCGCCACCGACTGGCCATTGCAGCGCACCAGCTTCATCACGATGTTCAAGGGCTTTAGGCCCAGGTCGTTCGTGAGCCATGTGCCGATGCCGAAGCCGGTCATGATGCGGTCGGCGAAATGCCGATACAGGAAGATGGCCTTGTCGAGATCCAGGCCATCGGAAAACACCAGCCGCTTCGTGTTCGCGTCGATGCGCAGCCGCGCGTAGTGCGCGATCGCCTTCTCGCCCCACACGACCGGGTCGCCCGAATCGTGGCGCAGGCCGTCGAACAGCTTGGCGAAATACAGGTCGAAGTCGCGCAGGAAGGCATCCATGCCCACCACGTCCGTCAGCGCCGTGCCCAGGTCGCCGCGGAATTCCTGCACCCAGTCTTCCAGTGCCGCTTTCTGGAAATCGCGCAGGCGCACGCCGAAGGCCTGGAACGACTGCATGTATTCGTGGGCCATCGTGCCAAGCGGATGGATCTTGTAGCGCATCGCCAGGTACACGTTCGACGTGCCCTTGAAGTACTCCGGCACCTCGGCCGCCAGGCGGCCCACCACTTCGTCGTGCCAGGCGCTCGAGAAGCGGCGGCGCACGCCGAAATCAAAGAATTCAAAGGGATTGCGCCGCATCGGCTCCTGGCCGAACGCCTTCAGTGCGGCGATCTTCGCATCGAGGCGCCGGCGCCCTTCGGCCAGCGCCGCCTCCTGGTCGAAGCGGCGGAAGTACAGCTCGTTGACGATGTACAGCACGAAGATCTCGAAGCCCATCACGTGCACCTGCGGGCCGCGCGCGTGGATCAGCAGCTCGTCGCCGTTCGCCTCCACCGTGATGAACTTGCGCTGGAAGCGGAACACGGTCAGGAAGTCGACGAAGTCGCTCTTGATATAGCGGAGGGAGCGCAGGTATTCGAGCTCTTCTTCGCGGAACGTCATCGTGCACAGGTGATCGAGCTGGCGCTCGATCTCGTCCTTCAGTTCCGTGAGCGGAAAGGCGGGCTGGTTGCGGCACTTGAACTCGTATTCTGCCTGCGCACCCGGGTGCCAGTGCAGCAGTGCCTGCCACATCGAGAATTTGTACAGGTCGGTTTCCAGCAGGCTGCGGACGACGGGCCTGAAGTCGCCAATCACGTTGTCAGTCATATCGGTCTTGTTGGTCATGTCAGTCATTCAGCGGCCCGCGTTCACGAGCAGTTCCTGCACCACATCGGATGCCTGGGCAAAGCCGACGCCCGCCGCGCGCATGCGTTCGAAGAACGCCGCCTGCTGCGCCTCGAAGCCCTGCACGGGGCTCATGCAATCGGTGACCAGCACGAGCTTCGATGCATCGGCGCCGAAGCGCTCGGCGATATGCTCCACCGTGGATTTCACGCAGTGGCTGCCCGCTTCGCCGGCGATGTACACGCGGTCGGAATCCTTCAGGCTGTCGAGCAGCCGGCGGTTTTCCTGCGTATCCGGTTCGCCCGCATCGGGCACCTCGGCCATCACGGCCGAATAGTGCTCGGTCCAAGGGTTCGACCCCTTGGCGACCTTCGCCACCACGCCCAGCAACGCGTCTTCCCAGCGGTTGTAGGCGGTGCGCACGGCATCGTGCACGTTATGGCCCCAGGTGCCGATCTCGCAGTGGACCGGCCACACCATCAAGCGGTAGCGGCCTGCCGCTTCCAGCGCATCGAGGTAGGCCAGCGCGCGTTCCCTGGCGCGCGGGTCACGCGGCAGGAACCGGCTTGCGCGAACGTCGGCGGCGGTGATTTCGGTAAATGGCGTTACGGGGCCGCCGTCACCGGCCAGCCAGAACGTGGGATGCGCCACGTGGTAACGGTGATGCGAATCGAGTGTGATGGTGATCGCGGAGAGGCCATCGCGGCCCCGTTCGATCAGCTGCGCCAGGCGCAGCATGTCCTCGTGGGCGCCCGGCACCGGCAGCGCGGGCATGCGTGCCCGGCCGGTGGCCGTGTCGATCGGCAGGGATTCGGGAGGTAAATCGCAGAAGTCGTTCTGGGGGTCGATGACGAGCAGGTGCAGTCGGTCTTTCATTGATGGGCTCCTTGGACGGCAAACTCCATCATACCGGCTGGCACGGAAACCCACCAAACGCGCGCGGGAATCGCTGCCCGGCTGGCGTGCCTGCATGCAGGCGTGCAGCCCCCCTCCCCCCGGGCTGCACCGTGATGGCGGCGCGGCACATGCCTTCGCGCCGTCCCCCATCGCCACCGGACACAGCCCGGCCGCAAGACCGCCTTATGCGGCGGCCAGTTCGTCGATCGACTGGCGGCTTTTCGCCAGCGTGTCGGCCAGTGCCTGCTCGCCCAGGGCCACACCCTCGGCCTGGATGAAGCTGATGTCGGTAATGCCGAGGAAGCCCAGCACGGCGCGCAGATAGGTGGCCAGGAAGTCGTAGCCGGCAGCCGGCCCTTCGCTATAGACGCCACCGCTGGCCGTGAACACATACACCTTCTTGCCGCCAGCCAGCCCGACCGGGCCCGTTTCCGTGTACTTGAACGTGCGGCCGGCACGGGCGATGTGGTCGATGTAGGCCTTCAGGCCCGATGGCACCGAGAAGTTGTACATCGGCGCGCCGATCACGATCACGTCGGCGGCCAGCACTTCGTCGACCAGCTTGTCCGACAGCTTCACGGTGAATGCCTGTTCCGCGTTGCGTGCCTCGGGCGGCGTGAAGAACGCGCCCAGCATTTCCTCGGTCAGGTGCGGCACGGGGCTGGCCGCCAGGTCGCGTTCGACCACCGTGTCGGCGGGATGGTTCTGTTTCCACTTCGCGATGAACTCGGCGGACAACTGCCGCGACAGGGAACCGGAAGAACGCACGCTGCTGTTGATGTACAGGATGTTTGCCATGATGAACTCCTCGATGAATGATTGATTGCAGCCATCATAGGACAGGGTTAGCATCGACGAAATCCCCTTTATTTCAATCCGTTTGATCGATTTTATAGATATGAGAGACCCCGGCCTTCCCTCGCTCGACCAGTTGCGCGTGTTCATCGCCGTCATCGACCATGGCGGCTTTGCCCATGCCGCGCGGGCGCTGCACCGCACCCAATCCGTCATCAGCTACACGATCGCCAACCTCGAGGAACAGCTGAACATCGCCCTCATCGACCGCGGCCGGCGCAAGGTCACGTTGACGGAAGCGGGCAAGGCGCTGCTGGCGGACGCCCGCGCGGTGTCGGCCAGGGTGGACGGCATGCGCGCCCGCGCCAAGGCGCTCGGTTCCGGCCTGGAGGCCGAGGTATGCCTGGTCGTCGATGTGATGTTCCCGATGTGCCGCCTCGTCATGCTGCTGGAATCGTTCCAGCGCGAGTACCCGACCGTCGCGCTGAGACTTCACACGGAAGCCCTTGGCGGCGTGGCGCAGATGGTGCTGGATGGCCGCTGCCAGCTGGGCATCAGCGGCATGCCGGTGCACTTGCCGGACCATATCGAGCGCCAGCTGGCCGGCCATGTGACGATGATGCCCGTGTGCGCCCCAAGCCATCCGCTGGCGGTGATCGACGGCATCATTCCCGCGGCCACGCTGCGCGAGCATCTGCAACTGGTGGTAACGGACCGCAGCCCGTTGACGGCGGGCCAGGACTTCGGCGTGCGCGGCCTGCGCGACTGGCGCCTGGCCGACCTGCACTCCAAGCATGCGCTGCTGCGGGGCGGCCTCGGCTGGGGCAGCATGCCGGAAGCGATGATCGCCGAGGACCTGGCCAATGGCCGCCTCGTGCGCCTGCGCGTGCAGGATGGCGATGCGTTGCAGTATCCGCTGTTCGTCATTCATCGCGCGGACGACCAGCTGGGCCCCGCCGGCCGCTGGCTGAAGGACCAGTTCCTCGAGCTGGACTATTCGCTGCCGCACGGCGCCTACTGATGCGTAGATAAGTCCCCGTATCGAAGGCGTCGAGCAGTGCTTGGCGACGCCTAAATACTTCCTACATGGGCGCGGCGTGTGCGCTGACACCCTCCCCGCGCACACCGTCCTACGATAAACCTCTGCCGGGACCGTGCCACGAGCCGGTGCCGATCACGACTTCAAGAGGAGATCGCACATGACCAGGGAAAAGGACCAACTCACCAATACGCAGGACGCGGGCACCTTCACGCAGAGCGGCAACCACGCCGCGGGCGGGCCCGCGAACGACACCACGCAAGTCAACAGGGCACCTAATATCAACCCGGGGGCGAGCAGGCAAAGCGGCCCCGTCGGCAACTCGGGAGGAATGGACATGACACAGCAATCGATCGGCGGCAGTGGCGCACAGGACGGCATCAGCGGCACCCCATCGGGCACGCAGGGCGGCGACAGCGGCCAGGGCATCAACCAGGGCGGGCAGAGCCAGCAGAGCGCCCAAGGCCATTCCCAGGGCCAATCCGACTACCTGGGCGGCTCGCCCGGCGGCCAGGGCGGCCTGCGCAACGATCCGCGCACACAGCTCGACCCGCAGGAATCGAACCGCGACAGCTATGGCGCCCAGCAATCCGGCGCAACGTCGGGCGAAGTGGGCGATGGCCGCAGCCAGCAGCAGGTGGCCCATGGCGGCAGCCAGGCGTCGCAGCACAGCAAGGGGCGCGACGACGGCTCGGCACTCGGTGCCGGCACGGCCCAGCGCGGCACGGGCGGCAGCCAGCAACTCGGCAACCAGCAGTCGAGCAGCCCTGGCGGTTCGGGCGGCATGGCCGACAAGCTGCAGGGCGGCCCCGGCAACGAGCAATCCATGAACAGCAAGGGCGGCCCCGGGCAGAACGGCCTGGCGCAAATGAAGGAACAGCAGCAGCAAGGCGGCCCGGGTAGCGGTCAATCGCAGCAGATGGACCAGTCCAACCCGCGTGCCGGCGCCGGCGGCGGCCATAGCGGCCAGCACTCGGGCGGCATGGGGGGCGAACGGGGCGGCGACCTGCACAATGTGGGCGCGCAAAGCGGCCAGACAGGCCGCGGTGGCCTCGGCGGCAACAATGTGGAAATGCAGGGCTCCAGCCAGGGCAACCAGCAATCCGGCGACAACCTGATCGGCCAGACGACGCTGGGCAGCGGCGGCAGCCAGTCCGCCGACCGCGACAGCCTCGATACGCTGCCAGCCGATGCGATGGGCGGCGAGCGCGCTGGCATGGGCAGCCGTGGCAACAGCCAGCAGTCCGACAAGGCCGGCAACGCGCAATCGGGCACGTGGAAAAACCAAGCCGTGCCGAACAACCGCAGCGACAACGAACAGGCTGACCGCCAGCTCGGCATGCAGGGCTCGCCGGGCGAACCTGGGCACGATATCGATGACATCGGCAACAAGCAGTCCGGTGGCAGCGGCTCGCGCGGCGGCGGCTCGGAAGACCAGCGTTAAGCCCAGAGGCAGGGGCCGGGGTCAGACCCGCCGGGTCTGACCCCAGCTCTGGCTCTTGGGGTGTATGGATGCGGGTCGATTCGGAAAAGTGTCCGACACCGGTTTTCGGCTCAGAAAATCGGCAGCTCATGTGAAAACCGGTGTCCGACACCGAAAAGCCGGTGTCCGACACCAGACCGCCAACGCCGCTGGCAGCATCGAATAATCACCGGGACTTATCCCAGCCCGGCGGCGCGCAAGCGCCGGCGCAGCCGCCGCACCTCTTCCGTCAGATCCACCACCAGTGCCGCCACTTCCTCGTTCGCGTCGAAATCGCGTTCGATGCGCAGCAGGCTGCGCGCGCGCACCAGGTCGACGCTGGTGAAGCGCCATGCCTCGGGCGCCGCGTCGGTGCCGGCCAGCAGGATGCCGGTGCGCACGCGGTGCACCACCCAGCCCGGTTCCACGGCGCAGGCCTGCGCCAGTTCATCGAGCGTCAGTGCCGCCTCGTCGAGGGGCACGGCGCGGATCGGTTGTTCGCTTGCCATCGCTGTTCCTCCTTACAAGCCGCGGCGCGGGTCGAAGCCGAACTCCCGCGCCATCCGTTCATACAGCGCCTTTGCCTGCGGCGTATCGGCCGGCGGCAGCGCAATCTCCAGCAGCAGGTACAGGTCGCCGGCCGGGGCGGCGGCGGTGCCGGGAATGCCCCTGCCCTTCAGCCGCAGCTTGCGCCCGCCCTGCGAACCGGCCGGCACCGTGACCGACATGCGGCCCGACGGCGTGGCCACCTCGATGCCTGCGCCGAGCGCGGCTTCCCATGGCGCCACGGGCACGGTCTGAAACACGTCGCGCCCTTCGACGCGGTAGCGGCGCTCCTCGGCGAAGCGGATCTCCAGGTACAGGTCGCCCGCGGCGGCACCGCCGCTGCCCGGCTGGCCCTGCCCGGCCAGACGCAATTGCTGGCCTTCCGTCACGCCTTTCGGGATCGTCACATCGAGCGTGCGCTGGCGCGTGATCACGCGGCCATGTTCGTCCGCCTCGGGCACGCGCAGGTTGATGGTGCGGCTGGCGCCCTGGTAGGCATCGAGCAGCGCGATCTCGATGACGGCGTGACTGTCGTCGCCGCGCATCTGGAAACCGCGCCGGCGTGCGCCACCCACGTGGGCGAACAGGTCCTGGAAGAAATCGCTGTCGGCGCCGCCGTCGAACGACTCGAAGCCGGAACCCCAATCCGGCGGCGGGCGGAATCCGCCGCCCCCCTCCCCGTGTTGCCGGTATTGCGCGCTGCCCAGTTCATCATAGGCCGCGCGCTTTTCCGGGTCGCCGAGCACGCCGTAGGCTTCGTTCAGTTCCTTGGTCCTCGCGTCGGCATTGGCTTCCTTGCTGACGTCCGGGTGGTACTTGCGCACCAGCTTGCGATAGGCAGCCTTGATCTCGTCGGCGTTCGCCGTCTTCGGCACGCCCAGCGCCGCATAGTAATCCTTGTACTCCACGATATCGCTCTCCGTGTTCAAGTCATTGCCGGTTCAAAGGTTACAACAAAACCACGCCGGTTCCGCTCCCGCACCAGCACAGTGCACGCACCTCCCATCTGTGGGTAGAATCGCAAGTTCTCTCCATTTCAATCGCCATCGATGCCCTACACATTCACGCTGTCCAACATCCGCAAAGAAGCCTCGGCATTGTGGCAACTGGCCTGGCCGGTGCTGATCGGGCAACTGGCCACGGTGGGGATGGCCGTGGCAGACGTGGCGATGACGGGCCATACCAGCGCCGCCGAACTGGCCGCCGTGTCGCTCGGCGCTTCCGTGTGGTCGATCATCCTCGTCACCGTCAACGGCACGATGATGGCCGTGAACACGGTCGTCGCGCACCAGGTGGGCGCGGGCAGGTTCGACCAGATTCCCCATTCGGTGCGGCAGTCGCTGTGGAAGGCGGTGGGCGTGGGCATCGTGGCGGCGCTGGCCGCCAACCTTGCCACGCTGCTGTTCGACCACCTGCAGCTGGCGCCCGAAGTCAACGCGCGCGCCTCGATGTTCGTGCACATCGTCAGCATCGGGCTGCTGCCGTTCGCGGCCTACCGCGCGCTGTATGGCTACAGCGCCAGCATCAACCAGACCAAGCCCGTGATGGTCATCGCGATCATCGGCCTGCTCGTCAACATCGCCGTCAACTGGGTACTGGTGTTCGGCAATCTCGGCTTTCCTAAGATGGGCGCATTGGGCTGCGCGGTGGCCACCGGTACCGTGGTGTGGCTCGACCTGCTGGCGATCGTGCTGTGGATCCGCATCGCGCCCGCGTACAAGGCTTCGTACCCGTTCGACAAATGGGAATGGCCGCACTGGCCCGAAGTGTGGAACATGCTGCGCCTGGGCGTGCCGATCGGCGTCACCTACTTTGCCGAGGTCAGCGTGTTCGGCGCCGTCAGCCTGCTCGTGGCGCGCTTCGGCGTGGTCACAGTGTCGGCGCACCAGATCGCCCTGAACTTCGCCTCGCTCACGTTCATGGTGCCGCTGTCGTTCGGCATCGGCATGATCGCCCGCGTGGGCCAGGCGCTGGGCGAAGGCAACCCGCAGCGCGCCCGCTTCGCCTCGTTCGTGGGATTGTGGATGTCCACCGGCTTCGCCGTGCTGTCGGCGCTGTTCATCGCCATCTTCCGCCACCAGATCGCCGCCGCCTACACATCCGACGCCGCGGTGCAGGAGATGTGCGCGCACCTGCTGCTGTTCGCCGCGTTGTTCCAGCTGTCCGATGCCGCGCAGGTGGCGGCTTCGTGCGCGATCCGCGGCTACAAGGTCACGCGCGGGCCCATGGTGATCCAGCTGATCGCCTTCTGGGGACTGGCGCTGCCGGTCGGCTGCGTGCTCGGGCTGGCGCCGCAATGGCTGCCGTTCGCGCCGGCCGAGCCGATGTCGGCCACGGGCTTCTGGATCGGCCTCGTGCTGGGCCTGACGGTGGCGGCCGTGCTGCTGACGGCCTACCTGCAGCGGCTGTCGCGCCAGAGGGCACTTGCCATGGCTTAAGGGATGAGCGATGCGCCAAACGAAAATTGGCGCCAGGTCCTGTATTCCGAACTTTCGCGCCTCGCCAGTCGTAGCTGAGTCTGGTATCGTTTTGCGATTTCCATCCAATAACAAATCGTTCATTTCGGGACCCTCATGCGCACCGCTCTCAGTATCCTGGCCCTGCTGGCCGCCGGCACGGCATCCGCCGACCGCCTGACCCTCGACCGCCTGCACAGCGATCCCGCGCTGGCCGGCAATGGCGTGCGCGCGCTGAAAGTGTCGCCGGATGGCGCCCGCGTGACGTTCCTGCGCGGCCGCCCGGACAACCAGTTCCAGATGGACCTGTGGGAATTCAACCTGAAGGACAAGTCCACGCGCCGCCTCGTCGATTCGAAGGTGCTGGTGGCCGAGGAAAACCTGTCGGACGCCGAAAAGGCGCGCCGCGAGCGCGAGCGCACCGCCGCCCTGAAAGGCATCATCAACTACAGCTGGTCGCCGGACGGCAAGCGCCTGCTGGTGCCGATCGCCGGCAACCTGTACCTGATCGAGGTCGCCAAACCGGATGCGGCACGCCTGGTCGCCTCGGGCAACGTGACCGATCCGAAGATCTCGCCGAAGGGCAAGTACGTGTCGTTCGTGCGCGACCAGAACCTGTATGTGATCGACCTGGCCACCGGCAAGGAAAAGGCGCTGACGACGGATGGCAAGGGCACGCTGCACAATGGCGAGGCGGAGTTCGTGGCGCAGGAGGAAATGCACCAGTACACGGGCTACTACTGGGCGCCGGACGACTCGAGCATCGCCTACCGCCGCTATGACGAAGCGCAGGTGCCGGTGGCGCGCCGCTTCGAGATCTATGCCGACCGCACCGACGTGATCGAGCAGCGCTACCCGGCCGCCGGCGACAAGAACGCGATCGTGGAACTGCGCATCGTCGATCCGGTCACCGGCGCCACGAAGGAAGTGGACCTCGGCCCGGAAAAGGATATCTACCTGGTGCGCGCCGACTTCTCGGCCGACAGTAAAAAACTGCTGTTCCAGCGCCAGGCGCGCGACCAGAAGAAGCTTGAACTGATCGCCGTCGATACCGCCACGCTGACGCAGAAGGTGCTCGTCACCGAAACGGCGAAAACGTGGACCGACATCAATGACGACCTGCGCTTCCTGTCCGGCGGAAAAGGCTTCATCTGGTCGTCGCACCGCACCGGCCGCAATCACCTGTACCTGTTCGACATGGATGGCAACGTCAAGCACGCACTGACCAGGGGAGACTGGGGCATCGACAACCTGCTGGCCGTGGACGAAGGCGCGGGCAAGGTGTACTTCTCGTCCAACAAGGACGCGATCATCGACAAGCAGACCTATGCCGTGTCGCTCGATGGCCGCGATGCGGACAAGCCGAAGCGCGTGACGCAGGCCGACGGCTGGCACGACACCACGTTCGCGCGCAATGGCCAGCTGTTCGTCGACACGTGGTCCGATCCGGCGAACCCGCCACAGGTGTCCATCCGCAAGCCGGACGGCGCGATCCTCACGTGGCTGGAAAAGAATGAAATCAACGAGGCGCACCCGTACTACCGGTACAAGTCCGATCACCTGCCCGTGGAATACGGCACGATGCAGGCCAGCGACGGGCAGACGCTGTACTGGTCGATGATCAAGCCCTACCGCTTCGATCCGGCGAAGAAGTATCCGGTGTACCTGTCCACGTACGGCGGCCCGGGCCCGCAGTACGTGTCGCGCAAGTGGGGCGACCCGTTCGACATGTTCATGGCGCAGCAGGGCTACGTGGTGTTCCGCCTCGACAACCGCGGCTCCGGCCGCCGCGAGCGTGCCTTCACGGACGCGATCTACCGCAACCTGGGCAAGGTCGAAGTAGAAGACCAGCTGGCCGGCATCGACTTCCTCGGCAAGCAAAGCTTCGTAGACCCGAAGCGCATCGGCGTGTATGGCTGGAGCTACGGCGGCTTTATGACGCTGCGCCTGCTGTCCCAGGGGTCGGACAAGATCGCCGCCGGCGTTTCCGGCGCACCCGTCACCGACTGGGCGCTGTACGACACGCACTACACGGAACGTTTCATGGACAAGCCGTCCGACAACAAGGCCGGCTATGCCGACAGCACCGTGTTCGCGCACGTGGACGGGCTGAAGTCGAACCTGCTGCTGATCCACGGCATGGCCGACGATAACGTGCTGTTCACCAACACCACGAAGATGGTCGACGCCCTCGTCAATCGCGGCGTGCAGTTCGAACTGATGACCTACCCGGGCGCCAAGCACGGCGTATCGGATCGCAAGCAGAAGAAGCACGTGCAGACGATCATCGAGGCGTTCTTCCGCAAGCATTTGAAGCCGGACACGGTGCAGTAATCGCCGGGGCGAAAGCCGGTGACTGACGCAAAACCGTCTGGTTAGCGACAGTGGATGCGGTCAGCAGCCTTGGCGTATCGGTGTCGGACACCTTTTCCTTCAGGGAAAAGGTGTCCGACACCACTAGTGTCCGGACGTTGGTCCGGATGGCGTCTGTAAGCTACTGATTCCACGCGAGATTTCGACGGTTTGGTCTGGTCTCGATTTCAATTTTGAGCGCAGACTTGGGCCTTTTGCTGGCAACCGCGAAAGGCTCCCATGCATCAGGGCAAACTCGTCTTTGCGCAGATCATGACGCATCTGCCACTCACCACGTTTCGACGCTGCGTCGCAGCCCACCAAGGTCACTACAAGGTCAAGACGTTTTCATGTCTTGACCAGTTCTTGGCGATGGCATTCGCTCAGCTCACCTATCGCGAATCGCTGCGTGACATCGAGCTCAATCTCAGGGCTCAAGCAGCCCGGCTCTATCACATGGGCTTCCGCTGCAAGACGATCTCCCGTAGCACACTGGCCGATGCAAACGAGACGCGGCCATGGCAAATCTATGCCGATCTCGCAGCGCATCTTATCGGCATTGCCAGACCTTTGTACGTTGGTGAGGAACTGGACGTCGACCTCAAAAATACTGTGTATGCGTTCGACTCGACGACAATCGATCTATGCCTGTCGGTCTATCCGTGGGCACCATTCAAGTCGACCAAAGCAGCCATCAAACTTCATACACTGCTTGATCTACGGGGCTCTATACCAAGCTTCATCCATATCTCGGACGGCAAAATGAGTGACGTCCGAGGCTTCGACAGACTGACGATTGAACCAGGCGCTTTCTACTTGCTAGATCGCGGCTACCTCGATTTCGAACGTCTCTACAACCTCAATTTGATGGGCGCGTTCTTCGTCTCGAGGGCAAGAAGCAACACCAAGCTTAGGCGTCGTTACTCGCATTCAGTCGACTGCGCCAACACGAATGTGGAATGCGATCAGACCGTTGTGTTGGCGATCCCAGCGACCGCTTCGCGCTACCCAGACGCATTGCGACGCGTGGTCGTGAAGGACGAAACGGGCAAGCGCATCAGCTTTTTGACGAACAATTTTTCACTGAGCCCGGAGACGATCGCGGGCCTCTACAAGCAGCGGTGGCAGGTCGAACTGTTCTTCAAGTGGATCAAACAACATCTACGCATCAAGGCGTTTTATGGCACCAGCGAGAACGCCGTGAAGACCCAAATTTGGATCGCAATCGCGACCTACGTCCTGATCGCCATCGCAAAAAAACGCCTCCAACTACCCCAAAGTCTCTACGAAATTCTACAGATTCTCAATCTGGCAATGTTCGAAACTTCCCCATTAAATCAACTACTTAGCGGAGCAGACAACGATGATCTACAAAAAAGCGAGCAGATTCAGCTCGCTCTCCTATGAGAAACGTCCGGACACTAGTGGTCCGACACCGGTTTTCGCATGATGAAGCTGATTTCTGAGCGGAAAACCAGTGTCCGACACATTTTCCGGATGAAGCGCCCGGAAAATATGTCCGGAAGGAGAGAGGGCTTGCAG
This sequence comes from Pseudoduganella lutea, assembly GCF_004209755.1. Taxonomy (NCBI): domain Bacteria; kingdom Pseudomonadati; phylum Pseudomonadota; class Betaproteobacteria; order Burkholderiales; family Oxalobacteraceae; genus Pseudoduganella; species Pseudoduganella lutea. Next base: position 1,502,987 of record NZ_CP035913.1, read on the forward strand.
ACCCTCTCCGTTACGCAGGCAAGGAGCGGTGCTCCTTGAAACCCCTGCTCCACCACCGGGCACGCTAGCGAAAACCGGTGACAGACACCAGTTCTTTTGGAATGTTTCCAAAAAATGGGTGTCTGTCACCGGTTTTGAAGTGACACCGTGAAGCAAAACAGCCGCCCTCGGGCGGCTGTTTCATTGTCGGCACTGGGCCGGGGAATTACAGACCCTGGCGGTTGCCACGGTTGATCGTGACGTCGTCGTCCAGCGCGTCTTCGACGGCTTCGCGGGCGTCGCCCACTTTTTTCTGGACCTTGCCTTCAGCCTGGTTTTTCAGGCCCTTGGCCTGTTGTTTCGAGCTGCCGACCAGTTCGCCGGCCTCTTCCTGGATCTTGCCGCCGACTTCTTTTGCCTTGCCTTTGATTTGATCGCTGTTCATGATCGAGCTCCTCTGCGTTACGGCTGGCGGTCCACAATGGGCCGCTGCCTTTGGTTCACACGCTGTAGTGCGTGTGGTTAGGGAAATCATACGATCAGGAACTGTTCCCCTCCGTACGTTCCCTAACATTGCAAAAATAATCAGCTACCTGGGGTTGGGTTTAAGTTTCGACTAAGCCTCGGTAAAACGCTACCAGACGCGCACGCGTGCTTCCGGCGGCAGGTACAGTTTCTGGCCCGGCTGCACGTCGAATGCCTTGTACCAGTTGTCCAGGTTGCGCACGGTATAGGTGCGCCACTGCGCCGGCGCATGCTCGTCCGTAGTGACCTGGTTGCGCAGCGAGGCCTCGCGTGGCTTCGTGCGCCACGCCTGCGCATAGCCGAGGAAGAACTGGCGATCCGTTTCCACGGTGGCCTTGCCGCCCTGCGCCGCATGGTAGGCATCGAGCGCCGCGGCCAGCCCGGCCAGGTCCGCGAGGTTTTCGGCCAGCGTGAGCTGGCCGTTGAGCTTCAGGTCCGGGAATGCTTCATAGCTCGAATATTGCGCCACCAGCGCCTGCGCCGCCCTGGCGAAATGCTCGCGGTCATCCTTCGTCCACCAGTCGCGCAGGCGGCCTTTCGAATCGAATTCGGCGCCGATATTGTCGAAGCTGTGGCTGATCTCGTGCCCTATCACGGAACCGATGGCGCCATAGTTCACGGCATCGCTGCCGTTCGGGTCGAAGAATGGCGGCTGCAGGATCGCGGCCGGGAAGTTCAGCGCATTCTGCATCGGCATGTTGACGGCATTGACGAGCTGCGGCGGCATCGACCATTCCTTCGGGTCGACCTTTGTACCCAGCTTGGCCAGCTGCTGCCGGTAGCGATACGCGCTGGCGCGCCAGGCGTTGCCGAACGCGTCGTCCGGCTTGACTTCCAGGGCGCCGTACGACGTCCATTTTTCCGGGTAGCCCACGCCCACGTACAGTGCCTTCAGCTTGGCCTGCGCTTCCCGTTTCGTGGCAGGCGCCATCCAGTCGAGCCGTTCGATGCGCTGGTGGAAGGCGTCGACGATGTTCGCCACCATCTTCTGCACCTTCACCTTCGCGGCCGGCGGGAAATGCTTGTCGACGTACATCTTGCCCACCGCTTCCGGCATGGCTTCGTTCAGCGAGGCCAGGCTGCGTTTCCAGCGCGCCGACAGTTGCGGCGTGCCGCTCAGCGTGCGGCCATAGAACTCGAAGCGCTGGTCCACGAAGGCCTTCGGCAGCGTGCTGCCGTACTGGTTGATGGCGTGGAACGCGAGCCAGTCCTGCCATGTCTGCACCGGCATCTCGGCCACGAGGGCGGCGGCGCCGGTGATCGCGGTCGGGTGATAGACGATGAATTTCTTTTGCTTGCCGAGACCGGCGCTGTGGAAGAACACCTTCCAGTCGAGGCCGGGAGCCTTGGCGGCGAAGTCCCTGTCGGTCCACACATTGTTGGCCTTCCTGACATCGGACGACTCTTCGCGCAAGCCATGCGACTGCGCCAGCCTGCGCTCCAGTTCGAACACGCGGGCGGCGCGCGCTTCCGGTTCCGTGAAGCCGGCCAGCTTCAGCATGGCGGCGATATGGGCCTGGTAGGCCGTGCGCAGCCGGCCCATCCGCTCGTTTTCTTCCAGGTAGAACGCCCGGTCCGGCATGCCGAGGCCGCCCTGCAGCAGATAAGGCATGTAATTGTCGGGGTCGGTAAAGCCCTGGGCGATCCACAGGCCAAACAGGTTCTCGGTACTGAAGTCGGTGGCGTTGAGCGGATCGACGTCGGCCCGCAGGCTGGCGCCGAGCGCTTGCACGAGGCCGGCCTTGTCGCGGATCGCGGCGATCTTGTCGAGCATCGGCTTGAGCGGGGCGATGCCGCGCGCTTCGATACCGGCTTCGTCCATGATGGCGCCGTAATACGTGGCCACCTTTCTGGCATCGGTCGATGCGCCCGGGCGGCTGGCGGCCTCGATCAATTGCAGGATGCGCCCGTTTGTTTCATCGACCACCGCGTTGGCGGCGCTCCAGCTGCCGCGGTCGGCGGGAATCTCCGTGGCGGCCAGCCACTGGCCGTTGGCGAACAGGTAAAAATCATCGCCCGGCGGCACGGCCGTGGCGGCTTGCTGCGGGGCAGCCAGGGGCGCGGTTTGCTGCGCGCCGGCGCTGGTCGAGGCCAGTACCGTACTCAGCGCCATGCTCAGCGCCAGGGCGAGGGTGCTCGTCCGCGGCGGACGGCGCAATACTCGGAATGCTTCCATAAAGTCCCTTGTTTTATCTGTGTGAACGGATTTTTCGGCGTGGTACGCCAGTCTCCACTGTAGTCCCGCAGCCGCGCCATGACGAGCGCCGTGCGACAGACTGCGCAAATCGCGGATAGCCTGCCGAAGTCGGGCCGGCATGCAAGGGTTCAGATAGTGCTTTTGCCAGGCCACCGACAGGGCTATAGTTCACTTACGGAAATTATTTCGGAGAAAGCACGATGACATTGGAAGATTTGTTCGACCAGCCCACCGCGCTGCCGACGGCACCGAAGGTGGTCCAGGAACTGGTGGCCAGCTTCGACAAGGCCTCCGTATCCACCGAAGAGATCGCCCGCAAGGTGTCGCTCGATCCGGTGTTGAGTGCCAAGCTGCTGCGCCTGGCAAACTCCGCCTACTACAACCTGTCGCGCAGTATCGCCACCGTCGAGGACGCGGTGCTGATGCTGGGTTTCGTGGCCGTGCGCACGCTCGTCATCAGCTCAGGGCTCGTCAACGGTTTCAAGTCGGTCACCGGGCTCGACCTGGGCGATTTCTGGCGCTACAGCATGCGCACGGCCGCATCCGCGAAGTGGCTGGCGAAGAAAACCCGCGACAACCAGGAGCTGGCCTTCACGATCGGCATGATGCATGCGATCGGCCAACTGGTGATCCATGCGGGCATGCCCGACAAGGCCGTGGCGCTGGACGCCATTGCGGCGCCGCTCGACGGGCGCCGCCTTGCCGTCGAGCGCGAAGCGCTGGGCTTTACCTATGCCGACGTGGGCGCCGAGCTGGCGCGGCGCTGGCAGTTTCCCGCCGTGTTCTCGGATGCCATCGCGGCGTTCCCCGCGCCACTGGAGCGCGGCGCCGTGGACCGGCTCGCGGCCGTCGTCCACGTGGCTGCCTGGCGCGCCCGCGCGCTGGAGGAAGCTCACCTGGCCGAAGACTTTCCGCAGGAGGTCGCCGCGATGCTGGGCCTCGACGCCGATACCGTCATCGACGAGATGCCATCGCCCGATGAACTGGCGGCAGGGCTCGACGAGATGATGAAGTGACAATGCCGAAAACTATTTTCAAATTTTTTTTCAAAAAGCCTAAAGTTCCCGCCGCGCCTGACGTAAATCATGACAAGCAGTAATCCGTTACGATTTACAAGGCGCGCCATGAACTCCACCGACGTTCTCTCGATGTATGAAAATATTGCCGGACTGACCAGCAAGATGGCCATGGCTGCCCAGGCCAGCGACTGGACGACGCTGGGCCGCCTGGAAACCCAGTGCGCCGTACAATCGGTGGCCGCCATCGGTGGCGTGCCGGCACTGGAAGGCAATGCCCGCCAGCGCAAGATCGACCTGCTCAAGCAGATCATGGCCAACGACCGCGCGATCCGCGACGTGACCGAACCATGGATGGGCCGCCTGAACGGCTGAGTTATCCGCCTGCCAATAAAAAAGCGCCCTTCGGGGCGCTTTTTTATTGGCGGTGGCCCACGGCGGGCCCCGCGATCAGGCCACCTTGCTCTCGGGCGGCGCCGCTGGTGCGATGGCCGGCTCGATGCGCACCGGCGCATCGTCCTCGTCGCGGCTCCAGGTTTGCCGCACGATCGGGCTGCGCCGCATCTTTTTCTTGCGGATGAAGTGCACGGCCACGCCAAACATCGCCACCAGCACGAGGAAGCCGGCGAACAGGAACATCAGCAGCTTAGGCCGGGAGATCTTGATGGGCTTCTTGGGTTCTGGCGGTGGCGGCGCGGCTTCCTTCTTTTCCTCGGGTTTCTTGACCTCGGGCTGGGCCTTTGCTTCCTCGACGGGGGGAACCGGCATGGTAGCGCCGGCTGCGGCATGTTCCGTCCCCGTCCCGGCTGGTGGCGGCTGTACCACATCGGCCTTTGCGGCGGGTGCCGGCTGCGCCGCGGCTGCGGCGGCAACGGTGGCGACGTCCGGTGTGCGTGTCGCCGGGACCGGGTTCGCGGGTTTCGGTGCCTCGGGCGCAAGGACAGGCTTGCCGTCCATCGGCTTGCCTTCGACCGGGGTGCCGGCAACCGGCGCCGTGACACGGGCGGCGCCCGCCTCGTTGGCGATTCCCAGCTGCGCTTGCAACGTTTTCAGCTTGCCTTCCAGTTCGGACAGCTTGTTCAACATCGCCATGTCGGGCTGCGCGGCGGCTGGCCGGACCGGGGCGGCCGCTTCCGGGGCTTTCGCGGTTTTTTGCGGAACGGCCGGCGCCGTGCCGCCCTCCACGCTGGCACGCGTGGCCCGGGCCGCCTCGGCCAGTTCAGCCTTCGACGACAGGAAGGACCGCTGCGGCGCCTTGTTTTCCGGCGCGGGCTCGGCTGCCTGTGCAGGCACGGGTTCCTGCGCCGGCGAAACCTTGCGCTCCGCCACCGCGGGCTTGGCCGGTTGCGTGGCCGGTTTGGCGCCACGCTTGAAATCGTCGGCGGTCGATGCGTATTTCAGCGCTTCCTTGCGTACATCCCTGGATTCGGCGCTGTGGTTTTCCTGCTTGCCGGACACGGCCTTGACCGGCTCGCGTTCCGCCACCTTGCCGCCATGCGCGCCGATTGCCCGGCCGATGGCGCCAAGCAGTTCCTGTTCCTTCGCGGTGGCTTCCCTGCCGGGCGAAACCGTGGCGACCAGCGCCCCGGGGCGTTCGCCGCCGGCGCGCCGGACCACGGGCTTGGCGGTGCGCTCGACAGCTGGCACCGGCGCGGCGGCCAGTGCGTCAGGGATGGCCGGGGTGGCTGGCGCCGGCATGGGCGCGGGAGTCGGGTCCGGCGACAGCCACAGCGACACACTGCGCACGCGTTCCTTGCCGCCCGAAACCAGCTGGAAATACAGGTGCAGCACGTCGCCCTGCACCGGGGCGCTCGTGGTCACGTGCAACACGCGGCGATCGTTGCGCCGCACGATCGAGACGCTGGCGCCGGCCAGTGCCGGACTCATCTTCACATTGGCCCCCCGGAACACATCCGGCCGGGCGAGGCGCACCTGCAAGTCAGCCAGTTCCTGCGCGGTCAGGTCGGTCAGTTCGATATCGGCCGACAGCGGCTGGCCGCTGAACGAGCGCACCGAGGCATCGCCGAATTCGGCGGCATGGGCACCGGTGGCGGCGGACGCGACGGCGAAAAACGCCAGCACGGCCAGGGGAGAACGAAGCAAGAGCGGCATGGTGATTGAAATGGTAAATGAAAATTTCCGTGACGTAAGTGTTTAACGGCGGAAATTCGCATTTTTTGAGTGCCCGGACCGAATTTCATGCGTGGGTTACACTTAATGCATCTTTTACACAGAGGACGCCATGGACAGCAGAACCGAACGCGACAGTTTTGGCCCGATCGATGTGCCGGCACACCAGCTATGGGGGGCGCAAACGCAGCGCTCGCTGCATCACTTCCACATTTCCACTGAAAAGATGGCGCCCGAGCTGATCGCTGCGCTGGCCAACGTGAAGCGGGCCGCGGCGCGCGTCAATGTCGACCTTGGCGTTCTCGATGCCACCAAGGCCGATGCGATCATGCGCGCCGCCGACGAAGTGCTGGAAGGCCGGCATGCCGGCGAGTTTCCCTTGTCGGTCTGGCAAACGGGTTCGGGCACGCAATCGAACATGAACATGAATGAAGTGCTGGCCAACCGCGGTTCCGAGCTGCTGGGCGGGGTGCGCGGCGAGGAGCGCACGCTGCACCCGAACGACGACGTCAACAAGGGCCAGTCGTCGAACGATATCTTCCCCACGGCGATGCATGTGGCGGCCGGTGTGGCGCTGGCAACCGACGTGCTGCCGGCGCTGCGCCAGCTGCGCGCCACGCTGGCCGGCAAGGCGCAGGCGTTTGCCGATATCGTCAAGATCGGCCGCACCCATCTGCAGGATGCCACCCCGCTGACGCTGGGCCAGGAATTCTCCGGCTACGTGGCCCAGCTCGACTACGTGGAGCGCGCGATCGAGCATACGCTGCCCGCCGTGCTGGAGCTGGCCGCGGGCGGCACCGCCGTCGGTACCGGGCTCAATTCCCACCCGGAATACGCGACGCGGATCGCCGCGGAACTGGCGCAGCGCCTGCAATTGCCGTTCCGCACCGCCGACAACAAGTTTGCCGCGCTGGCTGGCCACGAAGCACTCGTGGCGGCGCACGGGGCCCTGAAAACCCTGGCGGCGGCGCTGTTCAAGATCGCCAACGACGTGCGCTGGATGGCTTCCGGCCCGCGCTCCGGGCTGGGCGAAATTACCATTCCCGAGAACGAGCCGGGCAGCTCGATCATGCCGGGCAAGGTCAACCCGACCCAGTGCGAAGCCGTGACGATGCTGTGCGCCCAGGTGTTCGGCAACGACGTGGCCATTTCCTTCGGCGGCGCTTCCGGCAACTTCGAACTGAACGTCTACAAGCCGCTGATCGCCCACAACTTCCTGCAAAGCGCGCGCCTGCTGGCGGACGGCATGCGCAGCTTCGACGAGCACTGCGCGCGCGGCATCGAGCCGAACCGCGAACGGATCGGCGAGCTGATGGCGCGCTCGCTGATGCTGGTGACCGCGCTGGCGCCCCACATCGGGTATGATCGCGCCGCCCAGATTGCCAAGAAGGCGCAGCATGAAGGCACCACGCTGAAGGGAGCGGCGCTGGCCCTGGGCTTTGTCACGGCGGAGCAGTTCGATACCTGGATCGTGCCGCTGGACATGACACGACCGGGTGCGAAAGGCTGACCCGGCGGCACGGGCCGGATGCGAATAAAGTTAGTAACGGAACAATTAAATTTCTCCGGCCCCATCGAAACGAGGATAGAATGCAAAAAGTAGACTTTGAATTAACGTCGGAATTTATTGAACTGAACCAGTTGCTGAAGGTGGTCGGCCTGTGCGACAGCGGCGGCGCCGGCAAGCAGATCGTGGCCAGCGGCGATGTGCGCGTGGATGGCAAGCAGGAATTGCGCAAGACCGCCAAGATCCGCGCCGGCCAGCAGGTTGCCGTCGGCGACGTGCGCATCGCCGTCAAAGGCAACGTTCCGGGTCGATAAGGCAACGGCCCGGGTCAATAAGGTTCCGACGGGTCTTGATCTTCCGCAAATCCTGCGCCACCTCGGCGGCTATAGTGGACGGATTTGCGGAAGGAAATATCTATCCGGAGCACCCATGGACCACCTCGATCCCACCCGACACCCTGAACCGCCAAAAACCTCGTTGCAAAAGGCAGCACCAGCTGCAGCACCCGTTGCAGCACCCTCGCAGCCCCCTTCCCCGCATCCCATGCAGCAGCGCCTGATCGGCGATTTGCAGCAAGTGATCGACAATGCCGAAGATTTGCTCAACTGCACCAACAGCGCGCGTGACGGCGCCTACCGCGCCGCGCGCGAGCAGCTGGCGCAGGCACTGGCCTTCGCCAATGAGGAACTGCAACGGATCGAGGATGCACAGCTCGAGCGCATGATCGCCGCCACGCACGAAGCCAGCCTGCTCCATCGCGACAGCACCGGCGAAGCCCGGCTGTTGCGCGCTTTCCGCTAGTCTTCCTCCGCCATGCGCAGCGCCGCGAACGCGGCGTGCGCAATCCACTGCCCCAGCCGGGGCACCAGGTCGAATTCCGCATCCACCGCCAGTGCCGCGTCGAGCGCCTCGCCCACCGTCGCGCCCGCTGCCAGCGCTGCCAGTGCTTGCCACGCGGCGGCATCCTGCGCCAGCACCTCCGGCTGCCAGCCGCGCCGGACCACCAGGCCCCAGGAAGGCGCCGCGATGTCGTGCGGGAATGGTACCCCGCTGTCCGGCTGGTGGGCTTGCCACAGCGGTACCACGGCCCAGGCCGATGCAAACACGGCGGCCGCCGGATGCGGCACCAGCCGGCACTGCTCGAACGCCGCCGGCGCCACGTGCGCCAGCGCCCCCGGCGCCAGCGCTTCCCTGTCGGCGGCGGAATATGCACGGTGCAGCAGCCACTCGAGCCGCGCCATGTCCGGCAGGTAGGGCATGCCGGCCACGTGCGGGAACCCCTCGAGGAAGCCTGCAAAGCCGGTGCCGAACGCATTCAAGTCGGCGCTAGCGGGCGGATGGCACGTGCCATATTCGCGCGCCAGCGCGCCGAAGAACTCTTCGCCGACCAGTTGTGCAATGACGGGAAACGCAGCCGCCAGTGCCCGGGTCCAGCCGCCGGCAAGCGTGCCGCGGTAAACCGCCAGCCGCGATGCCAGGGGCGCCTCGCGCAGCAGGGCCGCCAATCCGCCCGCCTCGCCGCCCTCGCCGGCCGACAGCAATGCGTTGGCAAAACGGTGCTGCACGGCGCCCAGCGCGGTTGTGTCGGGCTCGGCCAGCAGCAGTGGCCGTGGCCGCGCGGGCGCTGCCGGCATCGGGCCCGCCTGCGACAGCAGTGCCGTGGCCTTGTCCGCTTCGGCCAGCAGCACGCCGAGCGGCGGCACCTCCGCGTCCCACTCGACCAGCGTGGGCACGGCGCCAAACTGCGCCAGCGCCGCCTCGTACAGGCGCCACACGGGTTCCGCGATCGCCGCGCCATGGTGGTCGATGACCACGTCCGGCGTGGCGAGATGGCCGCCGAGGTGGAGTTCCCCGACGAGCCCCGGCGCAATGGCCGCCAGCGCGGCCAACGCATCTTCGCCATGGTTGCAGGCGTTGACGTACAGATTGTTCAGGTCGAGCAGCAGGCCGCAGCCCGTGCGCCGCGCCAGCGCGGCAAGAAATTGCGCCTCGCTCATCGTATCGGCGGCAAACCGCACGTACGCGGACACGTTCTCGATGAGGATCTGCCGCTTCAGCACATCCTGCACCTGCGCCACGCGGGCGGCCACCAGGTCGAGCGTGGCCTCGTCCAGCACCAGCGGCAACAGGTCGTGCAGGTGCCGGCCCGGCACGGCACCCCAGCTCAGATGTTCGGAAACGAGGAAAGGTTCGATGCGTTCGGCCAGCGCGCGGATGCGTTGCAGGTGCTCCGGCACGATGCCGTGGGCGGAACCCAGGCCGAGGCCGACGCCGTGCAGGCTGACCGGGTAATCGCGCCGCAGCCGGTGCAGCACGTGCACGTCGCGGCCACCCTCGGCCAGGTAATTCTCGGTGTGCACCTCGAGCCAGCCGGCGCGCGGCCGGCTCTCGAGGAAATCGCGGTAGTGCGGCGCCCGCAGGCCGACGCCGGCAAGCGTGGCCGGGTCAGCCATCCCGCTCAGTTGCTGCCGGCGGGCTTGGCCGGGGGCGTGGTCTTGCCACCCAGTTTTTCGCAGCTGCCCTTGGCAACCCACTTCCACTCGGTGGGGGCGTTATCGGTTCGCGCCATCGACGCGCAGCCGTGCGCGCCATCCGACGATGCGCAATCGTTCTGGCCAGCCTTCGCCACGCCATAGCATTTTTCCTTGTCCGGCCCGCCACCCATCTGCGCATTCGCGGCACCCGCCGCACACGTGGCGGCCAGCGCCGCGGCAATCATTGCACTCTTGTTCATCGTTTCTCCAATGCCAGTCCAGTCGAACCAGCTGATTCTAACGGAAGTTGCCTGAAGAGGGTCCGGAAGAAGGAGTGACGGCATGCATGCCATCACCGCTTTGCAGGCGCAGAGCATACTCTGCGAAACCCCTGCAAAGCCCCTATTTTTCAGGCAATAAAAGAAAAGGGGACGTCCGGATCGCCGTACCGCCCTATTTTGCAGGCAATAAAAAAAGCCCGCTGTCCACGAAGAACAGCGGGCCAGCGCGCTCGGGGCGCGCTCAAGCGGTGGTGTTGATCCGGTTGCCCAGGTGCGACGGCAGGCTCGGCGCGGGCTGCCTAGCGGGCAGCGCGTCAAGCAGCGCGGCGGCGGAAGCAGCCTGCGAATCCATGGCCTTCTTCAGCACGGCCATGCTGACATCCTGCTTCGTACCGGTCTCGGCGATCGTTGTCGACAGGCGGGCGATGCTCATTACGTCCATACTTCCTCCACTGTGCCGCCCCGCATCGAGGCATATCCCTCATTTACGGAAGAGTCACGGCGAACTTGAGGTCGTTTCCCTGTTTTTCTTTGGCAACCATGTCTCGAGCAACCAGGCCAGCACGGTTTCCCGGTCGTCGAGGTCGAGCCAGGCGACATGGGGCGCCACGTCGGCCGGGCGCGGCAGTGTCGATGCGACGGCCACAATGTGCGGATCGTCCGGATAGAGCGGGCCCCTGTCACCAATGCCGCGATGGATTTCCAGCTTGTCGATCGGGAACGACTTGAACCCTTCCACCAGTGTCAGGTCGGCCGGTGCCAGCCGGGCCAGTTGCTCGTCCAGCCCGGGTTCCGGCGCGCCGCGCATTTCCCGGACGATGGCAAAACGGTATGGCGACGCGACCATGACTTCGGCCGCGCCGGCACGCCGCAGCCGGGCGCTGTCCTTGTGCGGCGGCTCCAGGTCCAGGTCGTGGTGGCTGTGCTTGATGACGTTGACCTTGCGGCCCTGCCCGGCCAACCGGCCGATCAGGTATTCCAGCAGCGTGGTCTTGCCGCTGCCTGACCGGCCGACGATGCCGATGACCGGCGCCGTGGCGGCGTGTATGTGCTCCATTCTTGCTCCTGTAGGAATGGAGGCATTATAAAGGCGCTGTTCGCGTTAAGTAGGCATTGCTCGGAGCCAGGGAAGCCGCGGTGCAAGGGTGATGGAAGCGGATTACTTGTCCGGACGGAACGGCCCATCGCCGCCCCCCTTGCTCATCAGGCACAGCAGGCCGACGCAGGCGAGCACGACGACCAGCACGCCCGGTTCGGACGCCGCGCCGTCGGGCAAGGCAGCGCGCACGGGGGCGGCGGCGGCCAGCAGGGGCAACGCATGCAAGATGGAGAGCTTCATGGTCAGTCCGTTGAGTTGTCGATAAAGCAAGTGTGACAATCGTTTGTGACGCCACGATGACGGTAGCAATCGTGCGCAACAGCCAATACCGTTGCGACACCTCCGGTCAGTACGGCATCCTGTAGCGATACCCACGGAACGTGAACACGGCTCCCTTTGACTCCAGCCGCTCCAGCACGAGCCCCGGCGCCACTTCATCGCCTTCGCGGCGCAGCACCTTGTCGATCAGCACGAGGCGATCGGACGGATTGGGCGAATACATGTAGCCGCTCATGGCCACGGGCGGGATCGCACGGCGGATCGGCTCGGGCAAGTCGCGCAGCGCCTGGACCGGTTCCTCGCGGGGAGGCACCTCGGCTTGCGGGGCCGATCCGGTGGCCGCGACGGGAGCCACCTCGGCGCGCGCGGTGGGTGCCGGCACCTTCGCCACCACGGCAGGTGGCGTTTCCCGCGCCGCCGGGGCCGGTGTCGGCGGGTCGACCGGGGCCGGTGCGACAGCTGGCGCCGGTGCTGGTGCAGGTGCCGCAGGCGCGGGCGTGTTCATGACGGGCGCCGGTGCGGGCGCCGCGACCATGGCCTGCGGCTGCGCCGGTTGCGCCGGTTGCGCGGGTTGTGCCGGCTGTGCCAGTCGTGCAGGTTGCGCAGCCGGTGCCTGCGAGCCGGCCTGCCGCCATACCACGACTGCAAGCCCGACGATGACGATGCCCATCGCAGCCATCACCGCCAGCAGCGGCTTGCGCAACGGCGCGGCGCCGGCGGCCGGCGCGTCCGGCAGCGGTGCATGGATGCTCGGCGCTTCCCCAGCTGGCGCTCGGCCTGGGCCTTCTTCAATGCTTCGAGAATATAGGACATATCATTTTTCTCCGGCAGTCAGTGCCAGCCGGGGCTCCGCGTGGGGCGTGCCGGCTTCGCCGAGAAGGCTCAGCCGGATGAACGTTTTCGGGCCGGCCACGCCGTCCGCCTTCAGTTGCTGGGCAGCCTGGAAATCGCGCAGCCGGCGCAGTGTTTCGCCGGCCAGCGGCGCATCGTCCTGCGGCCGCGCGGCGTTCGCCCACTGGGCCAGGCGCCGCGCCAGCCAGTCCACCTCCGGGCCGCGATCGCCGGCTGCCACCTGCTCGCGCCAGCCTGCTGGTGCGCGCCAGAACGTGGTGAAGGTGCCGTCATGGCGGTTGTCCAGCGCCGTGCGCGCCACCGTCTGCCGCCGGCCACCGATATCGAGCGTGCCTTCGCGTTCGCCCAGCGCCATCAGCAAGGCATGGGTCGGCGTGGCCGGATTGTCGTTCAGCGTCAGCATCGCCGGCCGGTCCAGCAGGCGCAGGTCGTCCAGCGTGCCGCGCAGGGACAGGCAGCGCAGGTTCCGTTGCGCCGCTTCGGCGCACACGTCTCCCGCGCCCTCCTTCAATGTCACACCCCACAGCGCGGCCAGGCGGCGCAACGTGGCGTCGCTGCCGGTCGCCATTGGCATGGCCGGCGGCGTGGCGGTCGATGCAGGCAACCTGGCGGTTGAAGACGGCGCGGCGGCCGAAGTCGGTGCGGCGGGCGGCACGGCCTGGCGCGGTGCCAGCTGCCATGCGGCGGCGGCCGTCAGCACGGCGCCGGCGAGCACGCCGCCGGCCACGAGAGGCCAGCGCGGGCGCGGGCGCGGCACGTCCGCGCCGAACACTTCCTGCGCGGCGCGGCGCGCGATCCGGCGCGTGACTTGCGCCTTGTTTTCCACATAGGCGCCCAGCAGCGCGCGGTCGCACAGCAGGTTGATCCGGCGCGGCACGCCCTTGGCCAGCGCGTGGATGGTGGCCGCTACGCTGGCCGGGAATGGCGAGGGCCCGGAGAGCCCCGCCACCGCGAGCCGGTGCGCGATGTAGTGCGCCGTTTCGGCGGCGCTCAGGGAACCGAGGTGATAGCGCGCGATGACGCGCTGCGCCAGTTGCTCGAGCTCGGGCCGCGCCAGTATCCCGCGCAGCTCGGGCTGGCCGATGAGGATGATCTGCAGCAGCTTGCGTTCGCTCGTTTCCAGGTTCGTCAGCAGGCGCAGCTGCTCCAGCACGGCGGCGGAGAGGTTCTGCGCCTCGTCGATGACGAGCACGCTGTTCTCGCCGCGCGCGTGGCTCTCCAGCAGGTGCCGGTTAATCGCATCCACATAGTGCTTGACGGTGCCCGCCCCCGCCGGCAGCGCGATGCGGAATTCGTCGCAGACGGCTTGCAGCAATTCCTCGACCGACAGCTTCGGGTTGAAGATATAGGCCAGCCTGCAGCCTTCGGGAACCTGTTCGATGAAGCAGCGGCACACGGTGGTCTTGCCGGCACCGATCTCGCCCGTCAGCAGCACGAAGCCACCCCCGCCGCCAATGCCATACAGCAGATGTGCCAGCGCTTCGCGATGGCGTTCGCTCATGAACAGGTAGCGCGGATCGGGCGCGATGGAAAACGGGCTGCGGGTCAGGTTGAAGAATCGCGTGTACATGGATTGTCGGTCAGCGCAGCGCGGGTGGCAGCGGCTTGAACTTGGCGCAGTAGATCTTGGAGCGGGTAGCCGCGTAGGCGATGCGCCCGCCGGTGGAGGTTTCGCGCACCGGTGTCGCGGAGCCCGTGATTGTCGCATAGCGCAGGCCGTCGCGCTGCGTGATCGCCGCCGCCAGCTTGTCGGGCGTGGTGTCGGCCACCGCGCCGATGAAACGATAGGGAAAGGTCTCGTCGCTGACGATCACTTCGCGCACGGCAAAGCCCCACAGCTTCGCCTCGGGCGTGCGGAACCAGTACGCGCCACCCTCGCGCTTGTAGGGCTGGCCGAACCAGCGCACCATGTAGTCGAAATAATAGCGGTTCGAAGTCTGGTCGCGGCACAGCAGGCCGTTCCCCATCACCACGCCGAAATGCGTGGGTACTTTTGCCTGCACCGGCGGGGAAATGACCGCGCCGAGGATGCAGCCCAGCAGCAGCGTCGCCTTTGCAACGCTGGCTACAGCTTTTGCAGCCATTTGCGGTTGGCGGCGATCCTGGCCTTGGCCGATTCCGGCAGCGCTTCGTAGCAACCCGGGTACTGTTTCAGCGCACTTTCCGGCACATGCTTTTCTTGCCCATTGATGAGGAAAACGTACAACGTCCCGCCCTGATCGGTTTTCCGGGTGCCTAAATACTTGATCATTTTGCGAAATTCCTCCGGCATGCATTATGACACCTCCTTGCAACGGCCGGCATGCGGGCGTCTGTTTTCCGCGAATCGTTATCATTTCGCTATGGACTATGTTTTAATAGACGGGCTCAAGTCGGACGGGACCATGATGAAAATCCTTCGCGCAGTTGCTTTTGCCACCGCAGCATCCGCCGCCACCGTCCACGCGGCGCCAGAACCCGCCGCCATTGCCACCTGGCACATGGCGGACGTGCACGACGTTACGCAAGCCTGGTACTTCACGGGTGAAGCACTGTCGGGCCCATCGCGCGACGGCGCGCCGTGGGCGGAGGGCCAGCCGTCGTTGCGCCCGGCCGCCAATACAACCTTGGCGCCGGCCCCGCCCGTGGTGCCAGCGGTGCCCTCACCGCCCGTGCCGGCCAGGGTCGAGGTGCCATCCACCCTTCCCGAACCGGACATGGCCTCCATGCTGCTGGTCGGGCTGGCACTGATCTTCCTGCGCATCAACCGCAAGGAAGACGTGTTTGGCTGACTCTGCCCCGATACCGTCCACCACCCTCACCCGTCCCTGCCCGCTCCCGCCTGTCGTGCAATTCTGCCGCCGGCACCGCATTTTCACCAGTCCATCCCGCGGCCCTCGCAGCGCGGCCGCCGCTGGCTTACCCTGTTGGCATTCCATCATGTTCCACCATCGAGGCCAACAATATGAACCGCCACGCGCTTCCCTTTGTCTTCACGCTTGCCCTGGCTACCGCCGCCCACGCCGCTCACGCTGCCCCGGCGGCGGACCGTGTCACCGAAACCCGCAACGTCGGCGCCTTCACCGCGATCGACCTTTCCGGTCCTTTCGACGTGCAAGTCGATGCGGAGGCGCCGCGATCGCTGCGGCTGGCCGGCCCCGCGAAGGAACTGGCCGGCATCGAGACCTTCATCGACCGCGACACGCTCGTGGTGCGCCGCAAGGGGCAGACCGGCTGGCACTTCAGCTTCGGCAAGCGCGACGAGCCCGTCACCGTGACGATCGGCGCGCCGCAACTGGCCAGCCTGCGCACCGCCGGCAGCGGCGACGTGCGGCTGGACCGCGCGCGCGGCGACAAGCTGCAACTGGCGGTGAACGGTCCTGGCGACCTGCAGGCCAACGGCAATGTGCGCGAGGTGTCCGTGCGTGGCAGCGGCAGCGGCGACATCGACCTGCGCGGCCTGCGCACGGCCACCCTGCGGGTAAAGATGAGCGGTCCTGGCGACGTGGAAGCCGCCGGTGTCAGCCAGGAACTGGCGGCCGACGTGACGGGTTCCGGCGACCTGGAAGTGGGTGACCTGCATGCCGACAAGGTCAGCACCGCGCTGACCGGCCCCGGCTCCGTGACGCTGCAGGGCCGCAGTCGCGAACTCCACGCCACGCTGGCCGGTTCCGGCGACCTCGATGCATGCGCCCTGGCGGTGGAAAGCGCCAGCGCGAACCTGTCCGGCCCGGGCAGCGCCTGCGTTGCCGGCACGATCCGCAAGATGGAGGCACGGGTGCGCGGCTCCGGCGACCTGGAGGTGCGCGGCCTGCAGACGCAAAGCCTGCGCGTGGAACTCGATGGTCCCGGCAGCATGAAGCTCGCCGGCACGACGGCGGTACTGGAAGCATCGGTGAACGGCTCGGGCGACTTCGATGGCGAAGCGCTTGCCGCCGGCCGCGCCGTACTGCGCGGCCATGGTCCCGGCAACATCCACCTGCAGCGCGTGACGGAATCACTGGATGCCGAACTGCGTGGCTCGGGCGACCTGACCGCGAGGGCCGAGGCGAAAAGCGTGCGGCTGACGCTGGGCGGCCCGGGCAGCGTCCACCTGCAGGGCCGCACGGCACGGCTGGCGGCCCAGTTGAGCGGCTCGGGCGGCATCGATGGCCGCGACCTCCTTGCCGACCAGGCCCAGATCGCCGTGCGCGGTTCCGGCAATGCCGTCGTCAATGTGCGCGGCAAGGTCGAAACCCATGGCAGGAACGGCCCCGACCGGCTTGTAACGATCGACCGCGACGGCACGCACGACGCACGCTGAGACTGCTCTACCCGCCAAGCCCGGCACACGGCCAGGGGACCCGGCCGTGTGCCGGGTTTTTCTTTTGGTATTAGCGGGACCGGTACTGGGCATACCAAACACCATACCATTTTACTGGATTAGATTTCCCTTAAAAAACAATAACTTACCCATCCAAGAGACGCACATCACCGTACGACACGACGCGCCCTGATAATACCAGTTAAATACCTGTTGACAAGCTGGTTGGCCCACCCTATAGTCACTTCGACTTCTTTACAGACCACTCCTATGATCGACTATCTGATCGGCGTCGACGGCGGCGGCACCGGTACTCGGGTGCGCCTCGCACGGCCAGACGGCACATTGCTGGCCGAAGGCAGCAGCGGCCCGTCCGCCCTGCTCCATGGCATCCCGAATGCATGGCAATCCGTCGAACAGGCCATGGCCAAGGCATTCGCCGAGGCCGGCATTCCCGTTCCACAACGCGAACGCATCGCGATCGGGCTGGGGCTGGCCGGTGTCCACAACAAGGGCTGGGCCGCGGACTTCATCGGCGCCAATCCCGGCTACGCGGCGGTGGCGCTGGAAACGGATGCCTATACCACGGTGCTTGGCGCGCACGAAGGCAAACCCGGCGCCATCATCGCGCTGGGCACCGGCAGCGTCGGCGAGGCGCTGTGCGAGGATGGCTCGCGGCGCGAAGTGGGCGGCTGGGGTTTCCCGTCCGGCGACGAAGCGGGAGGCGCCTGGATCGGCATGCACGCGGTGAATCACATCCAGCACGTGACCGACGGCCGCGCCGCCGCCAGCGCGTTTGCCGATGCCGTCATCGAGCACTGCGGCGGCAACCGCGACGCCATCCAGCAGTGGCTCGCCAGCGCCACGCAGACCGTGTATGCGCAAGTGGCGCGCATCGTGCTCGGCCATGCGGACAGCAACGACACGGCGCGCGAGATCATGATCGAAGCGGGCCGCCACGTGGCGCTGATCGCCGGCGCGCTGGACACGACGGCCAGGCTGCCGATCGCGCTGTGCGGCGGCCTGGCCGAACCGATGCGCGCCTTCCTGCCGGGCGACCTGCTGGCGCGCATCGTGCCGGCCAGCGGCGATTCCGCGGCCGGTGCGCTGCAACTGATCCGGCAAAGCCTGCCGGCGGATGCCGTGCATTCTTCCGTGAAGGAATAACCATGCCGGCCCGACTGCGCGATTTCCACCCCGATGCGGCAAGCGACACGCCGCTGTACATGCAACTGGCGAACCGCCTGTCCGACGGCATCGCCGGCGGCGACTGGCGCGCCAACGAGGCGCTGCCTTCCGAACGCGTGCTGTCGGACGCGCTGAACATCTCGCGCGTCACGGCGCGCAAGGCGATCGACCTGCTGTGCGACCGCGGCATGCTCACGCGCCGGCGCGGCTCCGGCACCTACATCACGCCGAAGCTGGAACAGCCGCTGTCACGCCTGACGAGTTTTTCCGAAGAGCTGCGCCAGCGCGGCTTTACGGCCGGCTCGCGCTGGCTGCAGCGCGAAATCGGCATCGCCGCGCCGCTGGAACTGCTGTCGCTGGGCCTGTCGCCGAACGTGCCGGTGGCACGCCTGAAACGGTTGCGCACCGCGGACGACGTGGTCATGGCGATCGAGACATCGACGATCCCGGCCGCCTACATTCCCGATCCGCAGCGGGTCACCGACTCGCTGTACGGCTACCTGGAAGCGCACGGCACGGTGCCGATGCGGGCGCTGCAGCACATCCGCGCGATCAACGCCACGGCCGAACAGGCCAGGCTGGCCGATATCGCGCCCGGCACGGCCATGCTGCACATCACGCGTGTGAGCTACCTGGAAAGCGGCGCCGCGGTGGAACTGACCCACTCGTGGTGCCGCAGTGATTATTACGAATTCGTAGCGGAGTCGCGTCGATGAACGATGCAAACAACCTCAATACCCTCAAGGGCAATATCCTGACCCCGAACGGCTGGATCACGGGCACCTTGACCTTCGGCGAACGCCTTGCCGGCATCGACGGCGATGCGGCCGACCCGGCAGGCAATACGGATGATTACATCCTGCCCGGCTTCGTCGACCTGCACGTGCATGGCGGCGCCGGGCGCGACGTGATGGAAGGCGGCGACGCCGTCCACGCGATCGCCGCGATCCACGCCCGCCATGGCACCACCAGCATCCTGGCCACGACGATGACGGCGCCGCCGGAAGACATCGACCTGGCATTGACGGCGATCGGCGCGGCGGTGCGCCAGCGTGGCAAGGGCGAAGCCCGCGTGCTGGGCGCGCACCTGGAAGGCCCGTACATCAATTCCGGCAAGCTGGGGGCGCAACCGAATTTCGCGCGCGCCGCCACGCTGGCCGAAGTCAAGCGGCTGGAAGCGCTGGCGCCATTGCGGGTGATCACGGTGGCGCCGGAAATCGCCGGGCACCTGCCGCTGGTGCGCGAGCTGGCCGACGAAGGCATGCGCGTGCAGATCGGCCACACCCTCGGTTCGTATGAGGACGGCGTGGCCGCCCTCGAACACGGCGCGGCCGGCTTCACGCACCTGTTCAACGCCATGAGCCCGTTGCACCACCGCGAACCCGGCATGGTGGGCGCGGCACTGGCGCATGCGCAGTTCGCCGAACTGATTCCCGACCTGCTGCACGTGCACCCCGGTGCCATCAAGACGGCGCTGCGCGCGATTCCGCGGCTGTACTGCGTGACCGATTCCACGTCCGCCACCGGCATGCCGGACGGCGAATACATGCTGGGGCGGCACACGGTGCAAAAATGCATGGGCGGCGTGCGCCTGCCGGACGGCACCCTGGCCGGCAGCACGCTGACGCTGGACCAGGCGCTGCGCAACCTCGTCGGGCTGGGGCTCGACCTGGCCGATGCGTCGGCCCGCGTCTCCACGCATGCCGCGGATTACCTTGGCCTGGAAGAGCGCGGCCGCCTGCAAACCGGCGCATGGGCCGACATCGTGGTGCTCGACCGCGACCTCAAACTGAAAGCCGTCTACATCGAAGGAGAACGCGTTGACCTCAATGATGCTTAAGGAAGCGCTGTCCGCGGCCGATTGCGTGGCCGGACAGCTGGCCCACGATATCGACCGCTATGCGGAACTGGGCCGCAAGCTCGCGGGCACGCCATTTTCCACGGCGCTCACCGTGGCGCGCGGCAGCTCCGACCATGCATCGAACTACATCGCCTACCTGATCATGGCGCGCCTCGGCCGCGTGGTCGCATCGCTGCCGATGTCGCTCGTCACGCTGCACAAGTCGCCGCTCGTCACGCGCGACACGCTGACGATCGCCGTGTCGCAATCGGGCCAGAGCCCGGACGTGGTCGAGCCGATCCGCTACTTCCGCGACGGCGGCGCAACGACCGTCGCGCTCGTCAACGACATCGACTCGCCGCTGGCCCAGGCCGCCGAGTGGGCGATGCCGCTGCGCGCCGGCAAGGAGCAAAGCGTGGCGGCCACGAAGAGCTTCATCACGTCGCTGGTGGCCGGCGCCCGGATGGTGGCCAACTGGCAGGACGACCAGGAACTGAAGGATGGCCTGGCGGCCCTCCCCGACGCGCTGCGCGCGGCCACGCAGGCCGACTGGCAGCAGGCGGTGGACGTGCTGGCGCCGGCCCGCAACATCATGGTGGTGGGCCGCGGCATCAGCTTCCCGGTGGCGCTGGAAGCGTCGCTGAAATTCAAGGAAACGTCGGCATTGCAGGCCGAGGCGTTTTCCGGCGCCGAGATCAAGCACGGCCCGATGGCGCTGATCGACGAAGGTTATCCGCTGCTGATCTTCGCCACACGCGGCCCCACCCAGGCCGGCCTGCTGGCGCTGGCGGACGAGATGCGCGGGCGCGGCGCCCGCGTGCTGCTGGCCGCCCCCGTCGACGTGGCGCAACGCGACCTCACGCTGCCGGTGGCCACCACGCCGGACCTCGATCCGATCGTGGCGATCCAGGCGTTCTACGTGATGGCGGCGAAGCTGTCGGCCGCGCGCGGGCTCGATCCGGACAAGCCGCGGCACCTGTCCAAGGTCACAAAGACCAACTGAGCCAATCGGGCCGACCGGGCCAGCCGGGCCGACCCGCGCAGCGCCGTGCCCCGGCAGCCGCGCGCATGCGCGGCGACGCCCTCCCTTCAACGTAACTGCACCGGTCACGTGAACGAACTATGAACGAACAACAGCGCGCACAACGTGCCGAACACCGAAAGCTGGCGGGCCAGCTGATCATGATCCGCTTTCCCGGCACCGAGCTCGACGCGGCCACGGCGGATTTCCTGAAGGCGAACGGCATCCGCGCCGTCTGCCTGTTCCGCGGCAACATGACGGATCACGCGCAACTGTCGAAGCTCACGGCCGACCTGCGCGCAGCGCTCGGCCCCGAGGCACTGATCGCGATCGACCAGGAAGGCGGCGCCGTGGTGCGCTCCACGTGGGTGCCGGCACCGCCGGCGGCAATGGGCCTCGGCGCGGCGGACGACACCGGCCTGGCGCGCCGCACCGGCGCCGCCGTGGCCCGCGCCGTGAAGGCGCTGGGTTTCAACTGGAACTTCGCGCCCGTTCTCGACCTGAACAACAACCCGCACAACCCCGTGATCGCCGAGCGCTCGTTCGGCGCCGAGCCGCATCGTGCGGCGGAACTGGCGATGGCGTGGATGGCCGGCAGCGAGGAAGAAGGCGTGGCCTGCTGCGTCAAGCACTTTCCCGGCCATGGCGACACGAGCGTGGATTCGCACCGCGACCTGCCCACCGTCGACAAGCCGCGCAGCGAACTGGAAGCATTCGAGTTCGCGCCGTTCCGCTTCGCCGCGCCCGTGGCGCCGGCCGTGATGACGGCGCACATCGTCTATCCCGCCATCGATGCCGACAATCCGGCCACGATGTCGCCGGCGATCCTGGACGGCATCCTGCGCCGCGAATGGCACTACGACGGCGTGATCATCACCGATGGCATGGACATGCATGCGATCGCCGGCCGCTATGGCGTGGGCAACGCGGCCGTGCGCGCGCTGGCCGCCGGCGCCGACATGGTGATGGCCCTCGGCACCCCGCAAACGCAGGATGAAACGCTGGAGGCCATCGCGCAAGCCATCGCCGACGGCACGATCACCCGTGCGCAGGTCGACGAGCGCCTTGCCCGCCTTGCCGCGCTGGCCGCGAAGTATCCGTGCGCGCCGCGCGACTATGCCGAAGACACCGCCGACCGCGCCATCATGGCCGAAGGCTGGCGCCGCGCGCTCACAAGCCGCGGCAATCCGCAACGCCCTGCGGCAGGCAGCAAGGTGCGGCTCGTGGTGCGCCAGGATGTCGTCAGCGATGGCGTGTCGGAAGCCGGCGTACCCGCGGCCGCCGTGGCCGCTTCGCTGGGCCGCTTGTACGACGTGGAGCTGCTCACGTTCGCCGATGCCGAAAGCTTCGACTGGTCGGCCCTGCCCGCCGATGGTCGCTACACGATCCTCGCTTCCACGTCGCGCCTGCGCTATGGCCCGCATGCCCGCGCCACATGGCGGCCGGATCTGCACATGGCGTTGTGGAACCCGTACCAGGCGCTCGACATCGATGCGCCGGCGCTGATGACCTACGGCTTTGCCGCGCCGGCGCTCGATGCGGTCAACGCCTGGCTGGCCGGCGACCTGGAGGCAGAGGGCAAGTGCCCGGTGCCGGGCTTCGCCTGAAGAACACATCACGACAATAATACGGAACGAGACGATGCCGAACGCCGCCCCTCCAGTCAAACCGGCATCCAGCCAGGGCCGCAACCCGCCGTTCTGGGTGCCCTCGCTGTATTTCGCCCAGGGCCTGCCCTACTTCGCCGTGGCGCTGATCGCGGGGCTGATGTTCAAGAGCCTGGGCGTGGCAAACGAGGATATCGCGCACTGGACGGCCTACATCGGCGCGGCCTGGGTCTTCAAGCCGCTGTGGAGCCCGTTCCTGGAACTGGCGCCCAGCAAGAAGGCGGTGGTCGTCACGTTCCAGCTGCTGGGC
Organism: Pseudoduganella lutea; assembly: GCF_004209755.1. Classification (NCBI taxonomy): domain Bacteria; kingdom Pseudomonadati; phylum Pseudomonadota; class Betaproteobacteria; order Burkholderiales; family Oxalobacteraceae; genus Pseudoduganella; species Pseudoduganella lutea. The sequence goes on from NZ_CP035913.1 coordinate 1,525,574, forward strand.
GGCGCCTGCCTCGGCCTCGTGGCGCTGGCGCTGCACCTGCCCATGTGGCTGGCGGCCAGCGTGGCCATGCTGGGCCTGGTGGCGATCAGTTCGGCCACGCACGACATCGCGTGCGACGGCCTGTACATCGCCAGCCTCACGAAAAAGCAGCAGGCGCAATACGCCGGCTGGACCGGCACGTTCTTCAACGCGGGCCGCTTCATTTCACTGGGCGGCCTCGTGATCCTGGCCGGGCAGCTGGAAAAGTCGCAAGGCGTGACGGCCGCATGGACGATCATCTTCCTCATCCTGGCCGGCACGATGATCTCGCTGGGGCTTTACCACGCCTGGTCGCTGCCGACGGCGCCCAACGCGGTGGCGACGGATGGCACGGGCGCCGACCGCACGGCGGCCGGCATCGCCCGCACGCTGCGCGAGGTGATCGTCGATTACCTGAACAAGCCCGGCATCTGGGTCTCGATCCTGTTCATCATCCTGTTCCGCGCGGGCGAGGCGCAGGTGCAGACGATCGGGCCGCTGTTCCTGCGCGATGCGATCGACAAGGGCGGCCTGGGGCTGTCCACCGCGGAAGTGGGCATCGTGTACGGTACCTCGGGCACGGTGGCCTTCATCATCGGTTCCATCGCCGGCGGCTATTTCACGTCCTGGCTCGGGCTGCGTCGCGCCATCCTGCCGCTGATCCTGGCCGTCAACCTGCCGAACCTGGTGTTCTGGTACCTGTCCACCTGGCATCCGCACGACCTGGTGATCGTGGGCGCCGCGCTGTCGGCCGAGATGTTCGGCTATGGCTTCGGCTTCGTCGGCATCATCCTGTACATGATGCAGGTGGTCGCTCCCGGTAAATATACGACCGCGCATTACGCGTTCTCGACCGGCATCATGCAGCTGGGCTTCGTGCTGTTCAAGTGGGTCAGCGGCGATATCCAGGCGGCGCTCGGCTACCAGCGCTTCTTCGTGTGGGTGCTGGTGGCGGCGATCCCCGTGGCCATCCTGTCGCAGTTCATTCCAATGGAATCGCGGGTGGCGGAAGACGCCGAACAGCCGGCCGGCGAAGCGCCGGCGACCGCGGCGCAGTGACGCGATTTGATTGCGGTACCAATGGCGCTGAGAAAGCTTCCGTAGTATCTTTACGCGTCGCGATCATTGCGTAAACTGAAACCCTATTCTTATTGAAATTTATGGGACAATAAGTGTTTGTCCCTTGATTGAAGGATTTTTTCATCATGCCCCAGTTCCGTCTCGCCCGCATCAGCCTGCTGCTGGCTGCCATCGGCCTGAACGCCGCTTTCGCGCTGCCCGCCGCGGCATTCGCCCAAGACAAGCCCGCAGCCCAGGCCGAGGCACCGAAGGACACCGTGCGCCCTGAGATCTTCAAGCTGGTCGATCCGGCCCAGATCAAGCCGCTGATGGATGCCAAGAATTATGCCGAAGTGAAGAGCCGCCTGGCGCAGGCCGATGCGCTGCCGAACCGGACCGTGTACGAGGATTTCGTGCTGAACCGCATGCGTATCTCGGTGGCCTCGGCCACCAACGACACGGCGACGCTGACCACCGCGCTGGAAGCCGTGATCAACTCCGGCAAGCTGCAACCGACCGAGCAGCGCGACTTCGTGCAGGCGCTGGCCACGCAGTACTACAACAACAAGGATTACCCGAAGGCGATCACCTGGTTCAACCGCTACCAGACCGAAACCGGCGACACCAAGGTACGCCCGTACATCATCCGCGCCCATTACTTCAACAACGACTTCGCCACCGCGAAGACCGAACTGCTGAAGGACCTGGACGTGCACCAGAAAGCCGGCACCGCGCCGAAGCTGGAAGAGCTGCAACTGCTGGCCAACTCCGGCGCGAAGACCAAGGACCAGGCGACCTATCTCGTCGCGCTGGAAAACCTGGTGCGCTACTACCCGAACGACGACTACTGGCTCGACCTGCTGAGCCGCACCCAGGGCAAGGCCAGCTACTCGAACCGCTTCGCGCTGGACGTGCTGCGGCTTGAAAAAGTGGCCGTGTCGAAGATGGCCGCCGAAGAGTACACGGCGCTGGCCGAACTGGCGCTGCTGGCGGGCCAGCCGATCGAGGCGAAGCAGGCGCTGGACGCCGGCTTCTCGAACGGCGTGCTGGGCACCGGCAACAAGGCGGGCGAGCACAAGAAGCTGCGCGCGCAGGCCGACAAGCAGGCCGCGGACGACCAGAAGAATATCGGCACCGGCGAAGCCTCGGCCCGCAAGTCCAAGAACGGCACCGGCCTGATCAACCTCGGCTACGCGTACGTGACCCTGGGCCAGCACGACAAGGGCATCGCCCTGATCCAGGAAGGCATCGCCAAGGGCGGCCTGCAGAACGCGGAAGACGCCAAGCTGCGCCTGGGTTACTCGTACGCGCTGGCCGGCCGCAAGGACGACGCGATCAAGACGCTGCAGACCGTGACCGGCACCGATGGTCGCGGCGACCTGGCACGCTACTGGATCATGTGGGTGAACCGCCCTGCCGGCGGCAACGCCCAGGCGCAGGCTGCCCAGTAATCAGCGCCACTTCGGCGCAAAAAAAAGCGGGAATGGCCGATGGCCTTCCCGCTTTTTTTATTGTTGGCTTCAATGCGCTGGTGTCTGACACCTTTTTCGGGCGCCTCATCCGAAAAAGGTGTCAGACACCGGTTCGTTTTGACACCGGTTTCGGTTTGCCCTAGCGCTTATCCCCCAACCCTTCGCGAAACGCCGCATCGAACGCGCCCGCGGCGCCCGTCATGCCGCTGCACCGGTCGCTGGCCCCCTGCACCGCCACCTTGCACGGCTGGTCCCGGTCCAGCGACCACCAGTGCAGCCCGGCCAGGCCCATCTGCTTCACCGCCGCGCCCAGCATGCGCGCGTCGTCCAGCGTGAAATCGTTCAGCGGCATGTCGTTCACGCCGATCATCGGCGTCACCTCGATCTGCGCGAGCGGGATGCCGTATTTTTCATGCACGTTGCGCACCGCCTGCACGGCCGACTTGCCCATGTCGCACGCGTCGCCGCGCAGCACGCAGGCGTCCGGCGCCGGCGGGCCGTAATCCATCACCATCAGGTTGAACGTCCAGTCGCGCAGGCCGCCGGCGCGCACGGCGGCGAGGATCGTTTCGCCCAGCGCGTTCAGGCTGCGCCTGCTGCCGTCGGACGCCGCATGCGTGGCCACGGTGAACGAGAAACGCAGGTCCGGGCGCTTCTTCTGCGCCGTGGCGGCGCGCTGCACGATCGAGGCGATCTGCTCTTTCGTCTGGCCCGCCTCGATGTCGAAGTCGATGCCGGCCAGGTGCCGGGAATCGTAGCGGGCGATGAAGCGCTCCATGCCCTCGTCGGTCGCGCAGGTGAACACGCCGCCCTGCCCGCCCGTGGAGACCACGTAGTCGACGCCGGCTTTCGCGAAGGCTGCCACGTTCGCCTTCGCGACCTGGGCGCCCGTCTGTTCGCGCCACGTCTCGCTGCCGCATTCGCCGGTGGCAAACGCCCACGTCAGCGCCGCCGGCTTGCCGGCCAGGTAGGGCGTGGCGTCGCGCGCACCGATCACATGATCCGGCGCACGGTTCAGCGGCAGGAATTTATATGCACTGACGACGACGCGCGGCGCTGCCAGTGCGGCCGATCCGCACAGCGCCAGCAGTGCGGCGACCAGGAGCTTGTTGGTTTTCATCGGGTTTCCAAGGACTGCGCCAGCACGTCGGCCTTCGTGAGGCCACCGGCCGCCGGCGCGGTCCACCAGTAGTTGACCATGGTGTTCAGCACGCCGATCGATTCGACGTGATGCCACCACAGCGAGGGAATGTACAGCGCGTCGCCCGGCTCGAGTTCGGCGACGATCGCGTGCCTTTCAGCTTCCCTGAACCGCGGGAAGCGCCGGTAGTCGGGCGAGCGAAAGTCCACGAGGCTGATCGGCGTGGGCGTCGGCGCAAAGTCCAGCGGCCCGAGGTACAGGTTCGCCACCTGGTCGGGCGGGAACAGCGTGAAGCGGCGCCTGCCACTGACGACGCAGGCGAGATTGTGCGACTCGTCGAAATGCGCCGGCGTGACCACCTCGTTGCCGAGCCACAGACGCGGCATCACGGCCGGATCTTTCAATGGATCGATCGGGGGGGTGCGGTTCTTGTCCGCGAAGCCAGGCAATACGTCGTCGAGCAATGCGCTCTGCATCGCCACCGCCGGCGCCACGGGGAACTGCGAATAGCGCGCGATCTGCTCGATCACGGCCGCCACCGTGCGCTTGCTGCGCACGAAGTTGAAGCCCTTCATGTCCGGCGCATAAAACAGCCGGCCCTTTGCCTCCGGCGGCATCAGCACGGCGTCGGCCGTCGCCGCCGCCGCACCGCGGTCGAAGCGCAGCAGATAGCGGCACAACGCTTCCGGCGACCGTCGCGCTTCCATCACGGCAGGCCACTGATTCACGTAGCCGCGCAACACCAGGGGCTGCTGTCGGGTCTGCATGGCCGTCCAACCACTGTCGGGCATGCCACTGATTTCACTGCAAAAAATCATGCTCTCAGCATCTCCACAGCAGTGTTGTAAAGATCCTGGGGACTGTCCCTCCGGGAGGGACAGTCCCCGACGTTTTTACAACAGGTTACCAGGGAGCTGGTCAGTACTTGAACCGCAGGCCGGCGTAGTACTGGGCGCCGTTGGCGTAGAAGCGGCCCGGCTGGTCCTTGTTGTACACGTAGTTCTTCAGGACCGGCTCGTTCAGGTTCTGGCCGCTGATGGTCAGGATCACGTTCTTCGTGATGTTCCAGTTCAGCGAGGCGGAGAGCTGCCCCACCGCGTCCTGGTACAGCGGCGTGCCGCGGTCCTGCGCGGCCAGGTAGGACGAGCGCCATGCGTAGCCGATGCGCGCGTTGAACTGTTCGTTCTCGAAGTAGGCGCCGACGTTGGCGGTGGTCTTCGAGGCGCCCAGCATGTCGCACGGGCTCGATGACGTCGTCGTCTGCGTGGCCGGGCAGCTGCCGAAGTCCTGCTTCGAGTCGGACAGCGTGACGTTGCCGTCCACGCCGAAGCCCGCGCCCAGCGGCATCTGCAGCGCCAGCTCGATGCCCTTCACGCTGGCATCCACGTTGATCGGCGAGGTGATCGTGTAGGTGGCGAACGTTGGCTGGCCCGATTGCTGCGACGCGCGGCTGTCGATGAACGTGCCCGTGCTGGTGCCGTAGCCCACGTAGTTGTGCAGGTCCATGTAGAACACGCCGATGGAGGCCAGGGCCCGCGGTGCGAAGTACCACTGCACGGTCGCATCGAGGTTGTTCGACAGCGTGGGCTTGAGCGCCGCGTTGCCGCCGTTGCCGGTATGGGTTTCATCCGTCAGCGACACGGTGCCGCCCAGCGCGCCGAAGTCCGGCCGCGTCATCGTGCGCGAGGCGCCGAAGCGGGCCACGACATCGCTGCGCACGTCGAAGCGCAGGTTCAGGCTTGGCAGGATTTCCGTGTGGTTGTTCTCGATGCGCGTCTGCTGCACGAAGCCGCCCCAAGGGAATGCCGGCAGGTTCCCGCCCGGCAGCTGGTTCGGCAGGATCTGGTAGCCGTTCGACTCGCCCTCGGTGCGCACCACGCGCACGCCCAGGTTGCCGCTCCAGCCATCGCCTTCCATTTCCGTGGACACGTAGGCAGCCTTGGTCTTCTCCGTCAGGTTGAACATGTCCGGATAGTAGATCCGCTCGGCGCTGCGGTTCGAGTGCAGGTTGCCCCACTCCTGCAGGATGGCCGGATCCAGTTCCCACACGTTCTTCGGGAAATCGCCGCCCAGGTCCTTGCCGAAATCGCCCGGATACGTGTTGCCGTTCCAGGCCGGGTTCGTGTTGGCGGTGCCCGGTTCCGTGTTCGCCCAGTTCGGGCCTTGCGAGATCGCGAAGTTGCTGCGCTTGTGGTCGGTGCCACGCAGGCCGAACTTGATTTCCTTGAACGTGTCGTTATCGAGGCGGAACGCGGCGTCGATCTGGCCGTAGGTCTCTTCATCGGACGTGGTGGCCGGGCTGTAGCCAAACACCCAGTCCAGCACCGTGCCGGTGAAGACGGACGTGTCGATGCTCGGGAACTTCACGGTGGCCGGCGAACCCAGGCCATTGAGCTGGTAGCTGACGCCCGAGTTGTTCACGTCGCCTTCGTACACGCCCTGCGATGGCGTGGCACCGGTACCCTTCGTCTTGCCGATCAGGGCCGACAGCGTGAGCTGGTCGTTGACGCGCCACTTGCTGTTCAGGTCGAGGAACTCGGACTTGGCGTACGCCCCTTCGCGCACGATGTCGTCGACGATGCCATAACGCAGCGGGTTGGCCGCGGTGCCCTTGTTGGCAAAGCTCACCGACGTGAGCGTGCCGTTGCGCACCGTGTACGAATCCGGGATCACGTTGCCGCCGATGGCACCGCTGCCGTTCATGTCCGTCATGTAGTTGCGGTTGTAGTTCGACGCTTCCAGCTTCGAGGTGAAGTACGTGGCTTCCAGCGAGATCTCGCGCGACGGCTTGAGCTGGGCGGCAACCAGGCCGCCCTTGCGGTGGCGCTCCTGCGTGAACAGCGAAGAGCCGATCAGGCGCGGATACCACACGTTGGCGAGCTCCGGCCGGGCTTGCGCCAGCGCGCTGCCGGGGGCGATCTGCGTGTATTGCAGCAGTTCCTGGCCATCGCGGCGCAGGCTGCGTTTTTCCGAGAACCCCTGCAGCATCACGCCGAAGGTATTGGTGGCGTTCTTCCAGTTCACCAGGCCGGAGAATTGCGGGTCCGTCTTCTCGGCCAGCGTGGAATACACGGCCTGCACGGAACCTTCCAGCGTCAGCGGCTGCTTGAAGTCCAGCGGGCGGCGGGTGATCACGTCGATCGAGCCGGCGGCGCCGCCTTCGACCATGTCGGCGGTCGGCGCCTTGCGCACGATGACCTGGCCGACGATCTCCGAGGGCAGCAGCGAGTACGACGTGGTGCGGCCCACCGCGCCGCCGACCTGGTCGAGCACGAACCAGTCGCCGGACGATACCGAGTGGCCGTTGATCGTGGTCTGCGTCAGCGAAGGCGCGGTACCGCGCAGGCTGACACGGTCGTTCTCGTCGAAGCCGCCGGAACCGGCGGCGGACGAGCTGATGTTCACGCCGGGCAGGCGCTGCAGCGAGTCGGCCACGTTCTTGTCCGGCATCTTGCCGACGTCTTCGGCGGTGATGACTTCGACGTTGGCGGCGGCATTGCGCTTGGCCGACAGCGACTGCTGCAGGGCCGCGCGGATGCCGGTGACGATCACCACTTCCGGTTCGGCCTGCGCGCCGGTGCTTTGCTGCGCCGCGGCCTGCTGCGCCATGGCCGGCGCGGAAATGCCCAGCACCAGGATCGCGGCGGCGGCGGCCGCCGGCGTCAGGCGGTTGATGGCCGGGCGGTGCGTGGATGGTTGTGCTGCCTGGATGCGCTTCATGTACTCCCCCTTGATGTGCGCCCGTCTGACCGGGCCGTCCGTTCACTGATCCGTGTGCCTTGCCGTGCCGCTGGTACGCCGCCGGTGGCGCGGCAAGGCTGTTGTTGTTGCTATTGCTCTTGCCATTCATTGCAAAACCAATTGAGCGCCAATATACCGCCAACCAATACCACAACACTACCAATTTCCTTCTTTTTTTCTAATGTTGTATTCGGAATACATACCACTTGGTGACAAAACCCCGTCAGATAGCGCTAACCTCCTCTAACGGGCCGCCAAGACCAGTGCGGACCGCTTTATGTATGGTCTTTTTTTGGTATTATCGACGCCGCCATTCCACGCCACCTTGCGGCCCGCGCCGGCAAGGCCACACGATGCAGACGGACCATTGGGGAGAACACATTGACTTCGCTGGCGGACATCATGCGCGGCATGGGGCAGACCAGTCTGCCCCTGTACCAGCAATTGCAGCGGGCGCTGCGGGAAGCAATCGACAAGCGGGTATTCGGCCCCGAAGAGGCCCTGCCGGCGGAACGGCAACTGGCGGTCGACCTGGCGATTTCCCGGATCACGGTGCGCAAGGCCATCGACGGCCTCGTCGAGGAAGGACTGCTCGTGCGCCGGCCCGGCTCGGGCAACTTCATCAATACCCGCATCGAAAAGAATTTCGCCAAGCTCACATCGTTCTCGGAAGACATCCGGGCCCGCGGCCGCACGCCCCGCAGCGTGTGGCTGAAGCGCTCGGAGGGCACGGTGACGCCGGAAGAAGCGTTACGCCTGCGGCTGTCGCCCGGCGCGCCGGTCTACCGGTTCAACCGCATCCGCTTTGCCGACGACGTGCCGATGTGCGTCGAGTACGCGACGATCGTCGCTACCGCCCTGCCCTCGCTCGACGCCGTGGACGTGTCGATGTACGAAGCGCTGGAAGAGACGGGACACCGGCCCGTGCGCGCACTGCAGCGCCTGTCCGCGCTGCTGCTCAATGCCGAGCAGGCGGAATTGCTGCACACGCGCGTGGGCGATGCGGGGCTGGCCGTGGAGCGCCTCGGCTTCCTGCGCGACGGGCGCGCGGTGGAGTTCTGCCGCTCGATCTTCCGCGGCGACATGTACGACTTCGTCGCGGAGCTGAGCACACCCTGAGTCAGGGTGCGGCCGTGCGCTGGTGGGTGCTCACGCCCCGCTCGCTGTCGATCGCCATGCCGGTGACGACGCCCCGGGCGTCGCGTGAAAAGTTCACCGTCGTCAGGCTGTCGCCGATCAGGAAGCCGTCGGGCCGGTAATTCACCAGGGGCGCGCGCGGCTTGCCCGCCGCCCCGATCGACAGGCCATCCCCCTCTTGCCGCACGGTGTGGCTGGCCTTGTCGTCGATCGGATAGACACCCACATAACTGCCCAGCGTGGCGGCGTCCAGTTTCACGGCGGATGGCACCGGCAACGGCTTGCCGGCGATGCGCATCGCCACCTGGCGGGTCAGCTTTTGCAGCGGCGCGGCGCCGGGGCCGCCTTCCCTGTTGCCCAGCACGGCCACGTAGATGCGCTCGTCGGGCAGCCATACCGCATCGGTGGCGAAACCGTTGATGTTCCCGCCGTGGAAAACAAGCGGCGTGCCGTGCAGCTTGCCGACGAACCAGCCGTGACCATACGGGCCCGCCTTGCCGTCGGCCAGCGTGTAAGGCGTGAACGCGCGGCGCAGCGTGTCCGGGCGCACCAGCTTGCCGTCGACCAGCGCAGCCTGCCAGCGCGCCAGGTCGTCCACCGTCGAGACCAGCGCGCCGGCCGCATAGGGCCAGGCCATGCTGAGCGGCCGGCTCAACGTGGCCTGGCCGTCTTGCACGCTATACCCCGGTACGGGTTTCAATGCGGCACCCGTGCCTTCGTATCCCGTATGCGCCATGCCGAGCGGCTTGAAGATGCGTTCGTCCATGAAACGGGCGTATGACAGCCCCGACACCTTTTCGATGATCGCACCGAGCAGGAAGTAACCGGAGTTGTTGTACTTGAACTTGCTGCCGGGGGCGAACTCCGGTGCTTCGTTCTTGAAGAAATCGATGGCCTGTTCGACGCTGACGTCCTTGCCCATCACGTCACCGAAATCCTTCTTGCTGGTGTAGCTGACGATGCCCGACGTATGGGTCAGCAGGTGTTCGATGGTAACGTGCCGCCCGCCTGCCGGGTAATCGGGCAGGAAGCGCGTGATGTCGTCGGTCAGCGCCAGCTTGCCCTCGTCGGCCAGCATGAGGATGCCGATCGCGGTGAACTGCTTGGTGATCGAACCGAGGCGCAGCACCGCCTCCGGTGCCAGCGCCTGCTTCGCGTCGACGTCGGACAGGCCATAGGCCTTGCGGAACACTGTTTTTCCATCCTTCGTGGCGATGACGGTAATGCCCGGCGCATCGGCCTTGAAATGGGGCGCGAGCAGTGCATCGATGCCGGAAACAAGCGGGTCTTGCGCAGCCTGTACCGGCACGGCCTTCGTGGCTGCCGGCTGGGCGGTGGCGAACGGCGCCTGCAGCAGCAGCGCGGAAAGGGCGACGACAGCGGTGGCGATGGCGGAACGCTGGAACATGGGTTTTCCTCGACGTTAAGAAAAACACATCGTAGCGCCTGCCGTTACGAGCGGGTGCGCCATGCGACGAACGGTCGCATGGGCAGGACGAATTGAAGAAACGAGGGTGCTGCCGCAGGCCGATGCGGCGACGGCAGCGCCCTGCCCGCGCTTACTTCGCCTTCGACGCGTCGCCCGCCACCACCACGGCCAGCTTGGCCGGATCCACGTGCTTGCGGAAGGCGGCATTGACCTGCTCCACCGTCAGGGCCTGCAGCTTCGCTTCATGCTGCTTGCTCCACATGAACGTGCGGTCCAGGTACAGGTAGTTGGTCCAGGCGCTCGCCACCACGCCATCCTTGGTGCGGTTCTGCACGCGCTGCTGCAGCAGGCCGGACTTCGCACCGGCCACTTCGGCGGCCGTGAAGCCGGTCTTCAGCGCCAGCGCCAGTTCCTCGCGCACCGCCGCTTCCAGCTTCTTCAGGTTCTGCGGCGCGGCGATCGCGTTGATCGTGAAGTAGGACGCGCGGTCCAGGTCGCCCACGAACAGGCCCGAACCGCCGCCATACGACAGCCCGTCCTTCTGGCGGATGCGGTCCATCAGGCGCGACTTCAGGCCGCCGTCGCCGAAGATGAAGTTGGCCAGCTCCAGCGCAGGATAATCCGGGTCGTCGCTGCGCAGGTCGAGGTTGACCCGTGCGGCATAGAAGCCGTTCTCCTTGTCCGGCGTGTCGATCGCCTTGCGCATGGCGGCGCGCTCCTCGTTGGCGTCGAGGATGCGCGCATAGGGCATCCTGCTTTCCCATCCGGCGAGCGTGGCCGCAACGGTCTTCGCCGCCGCTTCCTTGTCGAAGTCGCCCACGATCGCCAGCTCGCCGTGCGACGCGCCGTAGAAGTCGCGGTGATAGGCCTTCACGTCGTCCAGCTTCATTGCCTTCAGTTCCGCCAGCTGCTCCTCGACCGTCATCACGTCGCGCGGGTCGCCCTTCGGCCAGTGGTCGAAGTATTCCGCGATCGCCTGGCTGGCCAGGGCTTGCGGCTCGTTGCGGCCCGCCTCGATGCCGACGATCCACTGCTGGCGCAGCTGCTCGAATTCGGCCTCGGGGAACGCCGGCTCCTTCAGCACGTGCGTCATCAGGCGCAGCGCTTCATCGAGGTATTCGCGGGTGGTGTCGAAGTGGTACACACTGCCCCCGCTCATCTTCAGCTTCGACATCGCGTCGGCCAGCTGCGCGCGCGTGTACTTGCCCGTGCCGCGCGTGAGCATTTCGCCGGTGACGGCGGCCACCATCGATTTGGCGAACTGGTTCTTTTCGTCGCCCCAGTGCAGGCGCAGGTTCACGGACACGGTCTCGCCACGGTTCTTCTTCGGCAGCAGCGCCACTTCGAGGCCGCCGATCTTGCGGATCTCCGTGCGCGCCATGATGTTGTCCTGGCTCGGGTCGAAGTTCTCGGACGTGAGCACGCTTTCCCTGGCCTTGTAGTCCTTCATCACGTCCTGCGCGGACGGGGCGGTGCCGATGACAGCGCGCTGCGGCGCGTCTTCCGGCAGGAACAGGCCCACGACGCGGTTGTCGCGCCGGAAGTAGCGCCCCGAGGCTTCGGCCACCTGCTGCGCGGTGATCGACGGCAGGCTGTCGCGGCCCTGGAACAGCAGGCGCCAGTCGCCCAGCGCGATCTGCTCGGACAACGCCACGCCCACCTGCTGCGGGTCGTTCAGCGCCTTCTCGATGCCGTTGGCGAAGTTGCGGCGCGTGCGCTCCATCTCTTCCTCGCTCGGCGGCGTCCTGGCAAAGCTCTCCACGGCATCGACCAGCGCGTCGCGCACCGGCTCGACCGGCTGCCCGGCCTTGACGACGGCACCGAACAATTGCAGCCCCGGCGCATAGCCGGTCTGACCGAAACTGAACACCTGCGCCGCCTTGCCCGTTTCCACGAGCAGCTTGTGCAGGCGGCCGTTCGGCGTATCGCCCTGGATCTGGCTCATGAACTGCAGCGGATCGGCATCCGGGTGCAGGCCGGCCGGTACCTTGTAGCCCACCAGCACCAGTTGCACGTCGCCCTTGCGACGCACGGCGAACTGGCGCTCACCATCCTGCGTCGGCTCCACGGTCCAGAACGGCGGCAGCTTGCGCTTCGGCTTCGGAATCACGCCGAACGACTTGCTGATCCACGACAGGGTCTGCGCAGGATCGAACTTGCCGGCCACGAGCAGCACGGCGTTGTCCGGCTGGTAGTACGTGCGGTAGAAGCCCTGCAGGTTCTCGATCTTCACGTTCTCGATGTCGCTGCGGTTGCCGATCGTCGAGCGGCCATAGCTGTGCCAGTCGTAGGCCACGCTTTCCATCCGCTTCATCAGCACGCCGAACGGGCTGTTCTCGCCCGACTCGTACTCGTTGCGCACCACCGTCATCTCGGAGTCGAGGTCTTTCTTCGCAATGAACGACTTCGTCATGCGCTCCGCTTCCATCTCCAGCGCCCATTTCAGGTTGCCGGAACTGGCCGGGAACACTTCGTAGTAGTTGGTGCGGTCCTGCGATGTGGTGCCGTTGAAATCCATGCCGCGTTCGGCGAACTGCTGCGGGATGTTGCGGTTCTTCGGCGCGCCCTTGAACAGCAGGTGTTCGAGCAGGTGCGCCATGCCGGTTTCACCGTAGTTCTCGTGGCGCGAGCCGACCAGGTAGGTGACGTTGACGGTGACGGTGGGCTTCGACGCATCGGGGAACAGCAGCACTTTCAGGCCGTTCGGCAGGCGGTATTCGGTGATGCCTTCGACAGATGGCCCCTTGACCACGCCGGGCGGCAGGGCCTGGCCATGGACGGCGGGGGCGACAAAGGTCAACGTGAAGCAGGACAGCAGCGCTGCGGGAAGGGAGGCACGGCTGGGGAAGGCACGGCGTAGGGTCATGTGGCTTTGCTCGGGTCGTTGGCAAAACCGTATCCTACGCTGTCAATGCATGGCGCGGAAGGCGCAGCGACTTAAGCTTTGTCGCCGGGGCCCGGAACATAGCAGGCATCGACAACCTGCAGCTTGTTATCGAGGGCGAACTGCTTGACGAAGTGATAGGCCATCGGCTCGATCTCCTTCAGGCCCTCGTCGACGACAACGGCTTTCACACCATTGATCATGGTCGGCCGCACCAGCGGCGAGTACTGCAGGTGGGCATTGCGGCCACCGGTACCCGCGGGCCGGAAGCATGACATCACACCGCACAGGCGATCGGCCCAGTCGCTGGGTCGAAACTGCTTGCCGTCGGTGGTAAGCCCAAGAATGAAGAACTCGCTGGCCATAGGCTAAGAAACTGGGTATGTGGCAGAGATACGTGGCAGGGATATAACGCGCTGAGTATTATATCTTATAGAAGACTTGGACACGCAGTACCCGACTGCTGCGGGGTGGATTAGTGAATAATGATCGTTCATGCGCATGCTCGTCAATGCGCCCACCCGCGCGGCCGGCTTGCGAACCGCAAGCGCGCCCCGCATTGTAAGCCGGTTCGCGCGATCGCGGTTTTCCGCAGTGCCGAGCACCGGCGTATCAGCCCAGGGCCATGGCGCCCGACATCAGCAGCAGCAGCAGCATCCACAACAGCAGCGCGCGCCAGACCAGGCCGACCGTGCTCTGCAAGGCGCGCACGCTGGGCTCGTCGCCAGGCAGCGTTTCCACTTCGACGTCGCTGATGTCGACGGTGGCGGCATCGGCCGGCACCACCTTGGCGGCGTTTTCCTGCGGCGTGCCGAGGCGCACGCCCATCGCGCCGCCACCGGCGGCAAGGATGATGCCGATCGCTTCGTCGCGCCAGCGGTGGGCGAAGTTGCGCCATGCGTAGATCGCATCTTCGAAATTGCCGACCACGGCGAAGGCCACGGCCGTGAGTCGCGCCGGGATCCAGTCGATCCAGTAGAACGCCTTTGCGGCGAACTGGCCGAATGCTTCGTTCTTCATGTGATCCGGTTCGTTCCAGGCGCGCGCCAGGTATTCGGACACGCGGTACATCACCGCAGCGGCCGGGCCGAGCGGCAGCAGGAACCAGAAGAACACACCGAACACATTGCGGTGCGTGGTGATCAATGCCTTTTCGACGGCGATGCGGGCGATCTCGTTCGATTCCAGGCCGATGGTATCCTGCCTAGTCCATTCGGCCAGCAGGCCGCGCGCGGTGGCTTCGTCGCCGGCGTTCAGCGCTAGCTGGATCGAAGTGAAGTAATGGCTGTAGTGGCGAAAGCCCAGGGTGAGGTAGACGATCAGCACGTTCCACGCGAACGCGCCCAGGATCAGGTTATAGCGCAGCAGTACCCAGTAGATGAGCGCGGTGGGCACCATCAGGGCCGCCATCACCAGGAACCAGCCCATGCGGCCGTGGCTTGCCTGCCCCGCGTTGAACCAGGTTTCCATGCGCACCGCGAACATTTTGATGTTGGCGTAGATCGGGTTATCCGCGCGCAGCGGCTTCATTTGCTCGAGCAGCAGCGCGCAGAGAATCGAAAGAAAAGTCATCTAAATCCCTTGGGGTGCAATGTGCGCTACGATAGCTCAAGCGCGCAAGAAATGAAACAGATTGCGCAGCATGCCGGCCGTGGCGCCCCAGATGAAATGCCCCCCGTGGGGCATCGTGTAGAACGTGCGTTTTTCGCCGGGCGCGCCTTCCGGAACAGCGGCCGAACGCACCTCGTGATGGGCACCGTCCATCAGGAATCGCAGCGGCACTTCGAAGATCTCGGCCACCTCGAACGGGTCGGCCTTCAGGTCGAACGGCGGCCGGACAAGGCCCACCACCGGCGTCACCGCATACCCGGTGCCCGTGTAGTACAGCGGCAGCGTGCCCAGGATATCGATGTGGCGGCGGTGCAGGCCGATCTCCTCTTCCGTTTCGCGCAATGCGGTGTCGATGGCATCGACATCATCGTGTTCGGCGCGACCGCCGGGAAAGGCGACCTGGCCGGCGTGGTCGTGCAGGTGCGCGGTGCGTTGCGTCAGCAGTACCGTGAGACCGCCTTCGCGCTCGACCAGCGGCACCAGCACCGAAGCCGGCGTCGGGTGCGGTTTCGCGGCGCGCGATTCGTCGGCCGTTTCCGGAAACCAGTCGGGCGGAGCGGCAAAGCGCTCGCGCAGCCAGCCCGCCACCAGGCGCTCATGCGGCACCGGCGGCTCGCCGGCAATGGCATCGATGGGCAGTTGGGCGGGGTCGAATGAAGGCTTGGCCAAGGTGGTCTCCAGGTGGCGATGCGGGAAGTCATGACTGCGCAGCAATACCCGCAGGTATGGGCAGAAGGGCAATAAAAAAAGGGGCGCCGAGGCACCCCTTTTCGAATCGCCGCGAATGACTTCGCGGCGAAAACCGGCAATTACTCGCCCTGCTTCGCAGCGACGGTAGCGGCGCGGCGGTTCGGCAGTTTTTCCTTGATACGTGCGGATTTGCCCGAACGCTCGCGCAGGTAGTACAGCTTGGCGCGACGGACGTCACCACGACGCTTCACTTCGATCGAAGCGATCAGCGGGGAGTACAGCTGGAAGGTACGCTCGACGCCTTCGCCGGACGAGATCTTGCGAACGATGAAGTTCGAGTTCAGGCCACGGTTGCGACGGGCGATCACCACGCCTTCGTAAGCCTGGGCGCGCTTGCGCGTGCCTTCGACCACGTTCACGTTCACCACCACGGTATCGCCAGGGGCGAAATCGGGGATGTTCTTGCCCAGGCGGGCGATTTCTTCTTGCTCGAGTTGCTGGATCAGATCCATTTTATGACTCCTGTTGCCATCTTGCCGGCGCGATGTTTTCGATTGCCCGGTAGAGGATGGGGTTATACAAGCGAACCGGTATCGGTTCGCACGGTTACTGCTTTGCTTACTGCACAGGTTTTGCTAAACCTGCCAAAAACTTTTCATCCTGCTTGCCCAGCAGGCCCTCGGCACGGGCCTTCTCGAGCAGATCGGGACGCTTCTGCGCGGTCGCCTCGAGCATCCGCTCGCGGCGCCACCTGTTGATCTCGGCGTGGTTCCCGCCCATCAGCACCGGCGGCACGGCCACGCCTTCGTACACCTCGGGCCGCGTGTAATGCGGCGAATCCAGCAGGCCATTGACGAAGCTGTCTTCGACGGCCGATGCATCGGTGTTCAACACACCGGGCAACTGCCGCACCACGGCATCCATCAGCGCCATCGCCGGCAATTCGCCGCCGGACAGCACGAAGTCGCCGAGGCTGATTTCCTCGTCAACGCAGCGGTCCAGCAGGCGCTGGTCGACCGCTTCGTAGCGGCCGCACAGGATCACGAGACCGGGCTCGCTTTTCAGGTCCATGACCTTTGCATGCGTCAGCTGCCGGCCTTGCGGCGACATGTACACCACGCGCGGTGCCGGCAGGCCGGCCACGACCTGGCGCCGCTTCGCGGCGGCAATCGTGGCTTCCAGCGGCTTGGCCAGCATGACCATGCCGGGGCCGCCGCCATAAGGCCGGTCGTCCACGGTACGGTGGTTGTCGGTCGTGAAATCACGCGGATTCCACAGGTTCAATGCCCACCTGCCCTGCTCGTGGGCACGGCGCGTGACGCCGGACTGCGTGAGCGCGGCGAACATTTCAGGGAACAGCGTGACGACGTCGAACTGCATGATCGATCGAAAAATGGAATCGGAATCGGGATCGGGGGCTCAGTAATCGAGGCCCCAGTCCACGACGACCTTCTTCGCTTCCCGGTCGACCTTCTTCACGAACTGGTCCACGAACGGAATCAGGCGCTCTTCCGAATCTGGCTGGGCCGGGTCCTTGATGCGCAAGATCGATTGCGGTCCGTTGCTCATCATGTCGTGCACCGTGCCCAGGCGTTCGCCCTGCAGGTTCTCGACGTCCAGGCCGATCAGGTCGGCCCAATAAAATTCATCTTCATCGTCCAGCTGCGGAAACTGGCTGCGCGGGATGAAGACCGCGGCGCCCTTCAGCGCTTCCGCCATGTTCCGGTCGGTGATTTCGACAAGCGTCGCCACCACGTCGCCGGAATGCATCCTGGCCCGCTTGACTTCGACGTCGCGCAGGCCCGGCTTGTCCAGCCACCAGGTTGTCGCGTGCAGCAAGGCATCGGCATCCGTGGAGAATGGACGAATCCGCACTCCACCCACCAGACCATAGGCACCGGCGATGAAGCCTACCTGCACCAGATCGTCGGGAACCACGCCCTTGCCGCTCAAACCGCTCAAACCCGTGAAAACTTAAGCTGCTGCTTTTTGCGAGTTGACCAGACGCTCGACAGCTGGGGACAGCTGTGCGCCCACGCCTTGCCAGTACGACAGGCGGTCAGCGGCGATACGCAGAGGCTCTTCCTGGCCCGACGCCATCGGGTTGTAGAAACCGATACGCTCGACGAAGCGACCGTCACGACGATTGCGGGAATCGGTTGCAACGATGTTGTAGAAAGGGCGCTTCTTGGCACCACCACGAGCTAAACGAATAACGACCATAATATTTCCAAAAAGTGTGCTGAGACGGAAAAAGCCGCCGATTATAGCGTGCCTCTCAATTGCCCAGCAAGAATTATTGACAATAGTGAGAGTTGGGGCAATCCATGATTATCGCTTATATGGCCGTGATGGGCAATCTCAAATTGCTGTCGCCGCGGTATCGGCTGTCGCTCCGGCCGACACAGCTCGCGGATTTTGCCCGATACTGCACAGTTCCCGGACTTTCACCACTTGCCATTCAAGCATGTCGCACAAAAACAAAACGCTGGCCACGCTGCTCGCCTCCGTCACGGGCGGGCTGGGCATCCACCGCTTCTACCTGAAAGGCCTCTCTGACCGCTGGGGCTGGCTTCATGCGGCTGCCCTGCCCGCGTGCGGCATCGTGATGGGCGCCGCGCCGCAGGCCGACTGGTATTTCTGGTACTTGCCGCTGATCCTGTCGATGCTGGCCGGCTTCCTCGAAGCCCTCGTGCTGGGCCTGATGTCGGACGAGAAATGGGATGCCGCCTACAATGCCGACTCCGGGCGCCGCAGCGAGTCGCGCTGGCCGCTGGCGGTCATCATCGTGGCCACCGTGATGGTGGGCGCCGGCATGCTGATCGCCACGATCGCCCGCCTGTTCGACCTGCTGTACACGGGCGGCGCCTACGGCTGATGGGCAAGGCATGGCAGATTTACATCAGATTACAATTTGCCCGGTCATGCAGCGGCCGCATAAGCCTATACTGCGGGCATCTATCGTTATCTGGAGCAAACATGCAATCCCGCATCCTTCGCACTGCCCTCACCGCCCTCGCCCTGTCCTCGCTGATGGCCGGCGCCCACGCCGACCCGCATCACAAGAAACGTATCTGCAATGACTGCGGCAAGGTCACCGGCGTGCGGGTCGTGGAAAAGGATGGCAAGGGTGGCGCCGCGGGTGTCATCGTCGGCGGCGTAGCGGGCGGCCTGCTGGGCAACCAGATCGGCAGTGGCAGCGGCCGCGATATCGCCACCGTGGCCGGCGCCGTCGGCGGTGCCTACGCGGGCAAGCACATCGAGGGCAAGATGAAGAAGGTGAAGACGTGGTCCGTCAACGTGCGCTACCAGAACGGCCGCACCGCCTCGTACAGCTTCGCCAACGATCCGCACATGCGCAAGGGCGACCGCGTGCGCAAGTCAGGCGGCTCGATCGTGCGAAGCTGATCAGGCACGCCGCGCCGGGCATCTGACGGCAAGCCCTGCGGACATACGCCGCAGGGCTCTCGAAAAATGCGGCGGAGTGCCGCATTTTTGCTTTCAGCAACCGCTCAGAACATTGCTTCCGGCAGCGCCAGCACGCCGGCGGCACCGTCGACGATGGCAGTGCGCATGGCGGAAGACTGCGCCACGAAATGGTCGGCGAAGAAGCGGGCGGTGGCGATCTTGGCCTGGTAGAACGCGGTGTCGCCGTCGCCGGCGGACAGCTTCTGCTGCGCGATCAGCGCGGCGCGCGCCATCTGCCAGCCACCCAGCACGATGCCGGCCAGCTTCAGGTAGGGCACGCTGCCGGCGAACACGGCTTTCACGTCGGTCTTGGCGTTGGCCAGCACGAAGTCGACCACGGCTTCCAGGTCGGCGGCGCCCTGCTCCAGGCGCGCACGGATGACAGCGAGATCGCCGCTTTCCAGTTCGCCCAGTTGGGTTGCCGTGGCACGCGCCTGCGCCAGCAGGTGCTTCGCCACCTTGCCGCCGTCGCGCAGTGTCTTGCGGCCGACCAGGTCGTTGGCCTGGATCGCCGTGGTGCCTTCGTAAATGGTGAGGATCTTGGCATCGCGGTAGTGCTGCGCGGCGCCCGTCTCCTCGATGAAGCCCATGCCGCCATGCACCTGCACGCCGTCGCGTGCCACGTTCTCGCTCATCTCCGTCGACCAGCCCTTGATGACCGGGACCAGGTATTCGTACACGGCCTGGTGCGCGGCGCGCGTTTCCTCGTCTTCGTGGTGATGGGCGATGTCGTGGAAGCCCGCGCCCACGTAGGCCAGCGCACGCGCCGCCTCGGTCTGCGCGCGCATCGACATCAGCATGCGACGCACGTCCGGGTGGTGGATGATCGCCACCGGGCCGCTGGAGCCGGCCAGGTCGCGCGACTGCACGCGGTCACGGGCAAACGCCACGGCCTTCTGGTACGCGTTTTCGGCCAGGCCGATGCCCTGCATGCCCACGCCGAAGCGCGCGGCGTTCATCATGATGAACATGTATTCGAGGCCGCGATTCTCCTCGCCCACCAGCGTGCCGATCGCGCCGCCGTTGTCGCCGAACTGCAGCACCGCCGTGGGGCTGGCCTTGATGCCCAGCTTGTGCTCGATGGAGACGCAATGCGCGTCGTTGCGCGCGCCCAGCGAACCGTCGGCATTCACGAGGAACTTCGGCACGATGAACAGCGAAATGCCCTTCACGCCCGGTGGCGCGTCCGGCGTGCGCGCCAGCACCAGGTGCACGATGTTTTCCGTCATGTCGTGCTCGCCGTATGTGATGAAGATCTTCGTGCCGAAGATCTTGTACGTGCCGTCGCCCTGCGGCTCGGCGCGCGTGCGCACGGCGGCGAGATCCGAGCCGGCCTGCGGCTCCGTCAGGTTCATCGTGCCGGTCCACTTGCCCGTCACGAGCGGCTCCAGGTAGGTGGCCTTCTGTTCGTCGCTGCCGGCCGTCATCAGCGCCTCGATGGCGCCGTCGGACAGCAGCGCCACCAGTGCGAACGACAGGTTCGCCCCGTGCAGCATTTCCACGCATGGCGTGCCGACCAGCTTGGGCAGGCCCTGGCCGCCGAAATCCTGCGGGTGCTGCAAGCCTTGCCAGCCGGCGTCGGCGAACTGGCGGAACGCTTCCTTGAAGCCTTTCGTCGTCGTCACGTTACCGTCGTGCCAGTAGCTGGGCTCCTTGTCGCCGGCGTGGTTCAGCGGCTCGATCACGCCGCTGACGAACTTCGCGTTTTCCTCCAGCACGGCTTCGGCCGTGTCGCGCGTGGCATCTTCGCAGCCGGGCAGCGCGCTCACGGCATCCAGGTTGGCCAGTTCGCTCATCACGAACAGCATGTCTTTGATCGGGGCGGTATAGCTCATTGTCGTCTCCAAAAAAAAAGCCACGGTGGCCGGGCGGTGGTGCCTGGCCAGCGTGGCTCGTTGTGGGGTTATTCCCTCGTGAGGATCAGCCCAGTTCCTTGACCAGCGCCGGGACGATCTCGAACAGGTCGCCCACGATGCCGTAATCGGCCACCGAGAAGATCGGTGCTTCCGGATCCTTGTTGATCGCAACGATCGTCTTCGAATCCTTCATGCCGGCCAGGTGCTGGATCGCGCCGGAGATGCCGACGGCGATGTACAGCGACGGCGCGACGATCTTGCCGGTCTGGCCAACCTGCCAGTCGTTCGGCACGTAGCCCGCGTCGACGGCGGCACGCGACGCGCCCATGGCGGCGTTCAGCTTGTCGGCCAGCGGTTCCAGGACCTTGAAGTTGTCGGCCGAGCCGATGCCGCGGCCGCCGGACACGATGACCTTGGCGGCCGTCAGTTCCGGACGGTCCGACTTGGCCACTTCGCGGCCGACAAAGCTCGACTTGCCGGAATCGGCGATGGCCGACAGGTTTTCAACGGCGGCCGAACCGCCGGTGGACGCGGCGGAATCGAAACCGGTGGTACGCACGGTGATGACCTTGACCTTGTCCGACGATTGCACGGTGGCGATCGCGTTGCCGGCATAGATCGGGCGCTCGAACGTGTCGGGCGAATCGACTTTCGTGATCTCGGAGATCTGCGCCACGTCCAGCTTGGCGGCAACGCGCGGCAGGATGTTCTTGCCGTAAGCGGTGGCCGGGGCCAGGATGTGCGAATAGCTGTCCGCGACAGCCAGGATCTGCTCGGCCACGTTCTCGGCCAGGCCGTCGGCGAAGTGCGGCGCGTCGGCCAGCAGCACCTTCGTGACGCCGGCGATCTGCGCGGCCTGCTGCGCGGCGGCCGCGGCGTTCGAGCCGGCGACCAGGACGTGGACTTCACCGCCGGCTTGCGCCGCGGCGGTCACGGTGTGGTGGGTGCTGCCTTTGATGCTGGCGTTGTCGTGTTCTGCAATGACGAGTGCGACCATGATTTTTCCTTGTCTGTTTCAACCCCAGAGGCAACTGCCGGGGTCAGACCCCTTGCGGGGGTCTGACCCCAGGTTTTGCATCTGGGGTAAATGTATTCGTTACGGACTCGCCGCTTTTAGATGACTTTGGCTTCGGTGCGCAGCTTCGACACCAGCGTGGCAACGTCCGGCACCATGACGCCAGCCGAGCGCTTGGCCGGCTCGGTCACTTTCAGCGTCTTCAGGCGCGGCGTCACGTCCACGCCCAGGTCTTCCGGCTTGACGGTTTCCAGCGGCTTTTTCTTGGCCTTCATGATGTTCGGCAGCGTCACGTAGCGCGGCTCGTTCAGGCGCAGGTCGGTGGTGACGATCGCCGGCAGGGTCAATGCCAGGGTTTCCAGGCCGCCGTCCACTTCGCGGGTCACGGTGACCTTGCCATCCGCCAGTTCGACCTTCGAGGCGAACGTGGCTTGCGGCCAGCCCAGCAGCGCGGCCAGCATCTGGCCGGTCTGGTTCGAGTCGTCGTCGATCGCCTGCTTGCCCAGGATGATCAGTTGCGGCTGTTCCTTGTCGGCCAGCGCCTTGAGCAGCTTGGCCACGGCCAGCGGCTCCAGTTCCGCCGTGGTTTCGATCAGCACGCCGCGATCGGCACCGATCGCCATGCCCGTGCGCAGCGTTTCCTGGCACTGGGCGACACCAGCCGACACCGCCACGATTTCGGTAACCTTGCCAGCTTCCTTCAGGCGCGTGGCTTCTTCCAGGGCGATCTCGTCGAACGGGTTCATCGACATTTTGACGTTGGCGATATCGACGCCAGTGCCGTCGGACTTCACGCGCACCTTGACGTTGTAGTCGACCACGCGCTTGACAGGTACCAGGACTTTCATGGGATGCCTTTGGGAAAATTAGGGTGAAATGGGCTAGATTATAAAAGTTTTTCTAGGCCGGTACGGAATTAAAGCACGACCGTACGATTTTAGGTTAGAAGTGCGCCTCTAAAACGCAGATTGTTCGCGCAATCGCATCGACGGCACGCAAAAATTTTGTTGGCGAATAAAACAAGGGGACAGTCCTGCTGGCAGGAAACTGTCCCCTTGTTCGCCGATGAAGGCGGGATAGTGCGATGGGTTGTTTTGGACTACTTGCGCTGCATCAGGAACGTAAACTCGGCGCCCTGCTGCACATGCGACAGCAGCGGGTTGCCGGTCTGCTTGGCGAACGCCTGGAAGTCACGCACGGAACCGGGATCGGTTGCCACGATGCGCAACACCTGACCGCTCTCCAGTTCGGCCAGTGCCTTCTTCGCCTTCAGGATCGGCAGCGGGCAGTTCAAGCCGCGTGCATCGATTTCCTTATGAAATTCCATGATTTCGGTATCGAGTAAAGTATCGCTCATCAAGATTCTCGCCAAATATTGTGCAGAGTCATGACAGTCTACTCCAAAAAGTGCTGCTTGACGCGGTGCACCAAAAGAGTTCGCGTGGCGTTGCAAAACTGCAACGTATGATTCAACAAAGTAAAGATCCACTGGAGACAACGGGTGGCAATCCCAGTATAGACCTAAATCAGGCTTTGACGCAGTGCGTCACGAGCTGCACTACAAGCCGCGTACGCACTGCGTCATTTGTGTGCGCGGTGCGCACCTTTACAGCGCATCGACAGGCCAAAAGGCCGGAAGGCGCGCCGACTCATGGTCACCGTGCCTGCGTACCACCCTTCCGATAACGAGCCTGCCCGCATTCCAGTTGACGTTGCACAGGTAACATGGTGCTTCACGAAAAAAGGCGGCTCGCGCCGCCTTTCCACAGTGCTACACCGTTCAGATCCGCTGCTCGACCCAGCCCTGCACGCCTGCCAGGGCTTCCGGCAGCGCTGCCGGGTTGGTGCCGCCAGCCTGCGCCATGTCCGGCCGGCCGCCGCCCTTGCCGCCCACCTGCTGGGCAACGAAATTCACCAGTTCGCCGGCCTTCACCTTGCCGATCGAATCAGCGGTCACGCCGGCGATCAGGCTGACCTTGTCGCCATTGACGGAGGCCAGTACGATCGCGGCCGTTTTCAGCTTGTCCTTCAGCTTGTCCATCGTTTCACGCAGCGCGTTCACGTCGGCGCCTTCCAGCGTGGCCGCGAGCACCTTGATGCCCTTGATGTCGATCGCCTTCGTGGCCAGCTCGTCGCCCTGGCCGGACGCCAGCTTCGACTTCAGCGCATTGAGTTCCTTTTCCAATGCCTTGACCTGGTCCTGCACCTGGCCGATGCGCGACGTGATCTCTTCCGGCGTCGACTTCAGCGCGGCGGCGGCTTCGTTCAGGCGACGGTTCATGGCCTGCACCAGCGCCAGCGCGCCCTCGCCCGTCACGGCTTCCACGCGGCGGATACCGGCCGCCACGCCGCCTTCGGACACGATCTTGAACAGGCCGATGTCGCCGGTGCGGGTGACGTGCACGCCGCCGCAAAGCTCTTTCGACGTGCCGATGTCCAGCACGCGCACTTCGTCGCCATACTTCTCGCCGAACAGCGCCATTGCGCCATGCTTGACGGCGTCGTCGAACGACATGTGCTGCGCCTTGACCGGATGGTTTTCCAGGATCTCCGCGTTGACGATCGCTTCCACCCTGGCGATCTGCTCCGCGGTCATCGGGGCGTTGTGGCTGAAGTCGAAGCGGGTCTTGTCGGGATCGACCAGCGAGCCCTTTTGCTGCACGTGGCCGCCCAGCACTTCGCGCAGCGCCTTGTGCATCAGGTGCGTGGCCGAGTGGTTGCGGATCGTGCGGGCGCGCTTCACGGTATCGACTTGCGCCGACACCTTGTCGCCCACCTTCAGGCTGCCGTTTTCCAGCACGCCGTGCTGGCCGAACACGTCGGCCTGGATCTTCAGCGTGTCATCCACGGTGAATTTCGCGCTCGTGCTCTGGATGAGGCCCTGGTCGCCCACCTGGCCGCCGGATTCGGCGTAGAACGGCGTGGTGTCCAGCACCACGATGCCTGCTTCGCCGGCCTTCAGTTCCTGCACCGGCGCGCCGTTCGCGTACAGCGCGATCACGGACGAATCGAACACCAGCTGCTCGTAGCCGACAAAGCTCGTCTTTGCGCCCGTGTATTCCACGTTGGCGGCCATCTTGAACTTGCCGGCGGCGCGCGCGGTGCGCTTCTGGTTTTCCATCGCCTCGGCGAAGCCCGCCTCGTCCAGCGTCACGCCGCGCTCGCGGCAGATGTCGGCCGTCAGGTCCAGCGGGAAGCCGTAGGTGTCGTACAGCGTGAAGGCGGTGCCGCCATCGAGCTTGTGCGGATCCTTGACCAGTTGGGCTTCCAGGATCTTCATGCCGTTTTCCAGCGTTTCGCCGAAACGCTCTTCCTCGGTCTTCAGCACCTGCTGCACGTAGGCCAGCTTTTCGGACAGTTCCGGATAGGCGGTGCCCATTTCCTTGTCCAGGTCCGCGGCCAGCTTGTAGAAGAACGGCTTCGTCTGGCCCAGCTTGTGGCCGTGGCGCAGCGCGCGGCGGATGATCCGGCGCAGCACGTAGCCGTGGCCTTCCGAACTCGGGATGATGCCGTCGACGATCAGGAACGACGCGGCGCGGATATGGTCGGCGATCACGCGCAGCGACTTGCTTTCCAGGTCTTCCGTGTGCGTTTCGCGGGCGGCGGCCTTGATCAGGGCCTGGAACAGGTCGATCTCGTAGTTGCTGTGCACGTGCTGCAGCACGGCGGCCAGGCGCTCCATGCCCATGCCGGTGTCCACGCACGGCTTTGGCAGCTTCGTCATGTTGCCCGCTTCATCGCGGTTGAACTGCATGAACACGAGGTTCCAGATCTCGATGAAGCGATCGCCGTCTTCCTCAGGCGAACCCGGAGGGCCGCCCCAGATGTCGGCGCCGTGGTCGTAGAACACCTCGGTGCACGGGCCGCACGGGCCGGTATCGGCCATCTGCCAGAAGTTGTCCGACGCGTAGCGGGCACCCTTGTTGTCGCCGATGCGGATGATGCGCTCTTTCGGCACACCGATCTCGTTCGCCCAGATGTCGTAGGCCTCGTCGTCTTCCTGGTAGACGGTGACGGTCAGCTTCTCGGCCGGCAGGCCATACACCTTGGTCAGCAGTTCCCACGCGTACGCGATCGCGTCGCGCTTGAAGTAATCGCCGAAGCTGAAGTTGCCCAGCATCTCGAAGAACGTGTGGTGGCGCGCCGTGTAGCCCACGTTTTCCAGGTCGTTGTGCTTGCCGCCGGCGCGCACGCAGCGCTGCACGGTGGTGGCGCGCGAATACGGGCGGCTATCCAGGCCCAGGAACACGTCCTTGAACTGCACCATGCCGGAGTTCGTCAGCAGCATGGTCGGATCGTTGCCTGGCACCAGCGGGCTGGAACGGACGATCGTGTGACCCTTGGACTCGAAGAATTTGAGGAACTTCTCGCGGATTTCGGATGATTTCATGTGGTTGGTGCAGGTTATGAGAGACAGGCTGAAGGCGAGCGGGCGCCCTGGCTGAAATACAAAACGACGATTATATAACGCTTATCGTTACTTGAAGTCGGGCGGCAGGAGGTCGATCCGGTCCGTGCAGATCGCGTCCACGCCCCAGGACAGCAGCACGCGGGCGCGCGCGGGATCGTTGACGGTATAGCAAAACAGGCCGAAGCCGGCGGCTTTCACGGCTGCCGCCAGCGCGGGCGTGAGCTTCGCATGATCGACGTGGACGGACAATACGCCCAGTTCGCGCGCCTGCCCTTCCCAGTCGGCGGGCAAGCCTTCGAAGGCGATCGCCCGGGGCAGTTCGGGCGCCGCGGCGCGGGCGGCACGCAGCGCGGCGGCGCTGAACGAGGACAGCAGCGGCAGCCTGGCTGCGTCGCTTTCACCCGGAAACAGCTTGCGCACGGTTTCCGCCACCCAGCGGCCGGTGGCTTCGTCATGGCCCGGCGCGGGCTTGATTTCCACGTTCATCCAGATGCCGTGGCCCTTGCAATATTCGGCGAACGGCACGAACAGCGGTACCGGCTCGCCGGCAAAGCCGGGACCGAACCACGTGCCGGCGTCGAGCCTGGCGATATCGGCGGCGGCGGTGTCCGCGATGCAGCCCGTGCCAGCCACGGTGCGACCGAAGTCGGGATCGTGCATGACAACGCCGATGCCGTCTTGCGACAGCATCACGTCGAATTCGACGGCATGGTAGCCGTGGCGCAGGCCGGCGGCCAGCGCCGCAATGGTGTTTTCCGGGGCGGTCGTGCCGCCGCCGCGATGCGCGATCATGGTTGGATAGGGCCACATGGCTGCGACACTAGCATGCTTTGACGCATTCAGGGCAAAAGGCGCGGGCAAAAGCCGGGGGCAAAAAAAGGCCGCTTCACCATCGAAGCGGCCCTGTAAGGCGCCGGTTGCCACCACGGTTCGGGGTTCACCGCGGGGCTGGCCCGTGGAGGCCGCGCAGCGGGTCCCGGCGCCGTCGCCCCAACTCAATGCAGTTTCACCTTGAAGTCGATCAGTTCGTTGTGCATGTGGTTCACCGCCGATTTCATCTGGGCCGACAACGGCAAGCCGCTGCCACAGACGCGGCGCGCGCGTGAGCCCAGCAATTCCATGTCGTGGACCAGCTTGACGATGCGCGTGCGGTCGCGCAGTGCGAGGATTTCGGTAATGCGGTCGGATTGCCGGTCCAGCTTCTGGATATAGTCGCGCAGTTCGCCTGGCAGGTTGCGCTCGGCGGACAGCGCCTGCGCGGCCTGGCCGACGGCAAGCTGGACACTGCTGAGGCGGCTTCGAATTTCCTGTTCTCCCATGATCACCTCCGTGGGTTGTGCGGCAGCGGATGCGCCACTGAAGCTTGGAGGGCCATGCGGCCGAAAGGTTGCCTGAGTCCGCCTCAGGCTTGAGCGGGTTCAAGTTTCCGCAGCGTTTTCGCAGGCTCCAGCGGCGCCAGGTTGCGCAGCCGCAGCGCGACCAGCAGCCCGGTAGCCAGCAACCCTGCCAGCAGTGCCACCACGCCCGGCCAGCCACCATGCGCCCACAGCACGCCGCACAGCCAGCCAACCACGCTCGATCCCAGGTAATAGAAGAACAGGTACAGTGCCGACGCCAGCGCCTGCGGCGCGCGGGCACGCCGCCCCACCCAGCTGCTGGCCATCGAATGCGAGGCAAAGAACGAGAACGTGAACAGGGCCATGCCGGCAACGATCGCCGCGACGTTGTCCGCCAGCGTCAGCAGCAAACCAGCCAGCATGGCCGACATCGTGGCCCACAGCACCTTGCGGCGGCCCAGCCGGTCCGCCAGCCGGCCAGCCCAGACGGAACTGTAGATGCCCAGCAGGTACAGGAACGAGATGCCGCCGACGAGCCCCTGGCGCAGCGAGAACGGCTCGCCCAGCAGCCGGAAGCCGATGAAATTGTAGGCGCTGACGAAGCAGCCCATCAGCAGGAACGCCAGCGCAAACAGCCATGGCAGGCCATCGTCGGACAGGTGGCGGCGCAGTCCGGCAGCCATGCCCGCCAGCCCGCCCTGCGCCGGCCTGAAATTGCGCGACGCGGGCAGGCTGCGCCAGAATTCCCATGCGGCATACAGGCCGGCCATGCCCACCGCCGCCAGCGCCACGCGCCAGGAAAACACGTCGGACAGCGTGGACGTGACGACCCGCCCCAGCATGCCGCCGAACGCGCTGCCGCTGATGTACAGCCCCATCGACAGGCCCAGCGATTCCGGCTCGATTTCCTCGCTCAGGTAAGCCATCGCCACGGCGGGCATGCCGCCCAGCCCCAGCCCCAGCAGCGCACGCGCCACCAGCAGTTGCGGATAGTTGCGGGCCAGCGCGCAGACGAGCGTCATGATGGCGGCCAGGAACAGCGCGGTGATCATCAGGCCCTTGCGGCCGATGCGGTCCGACACGATCGACGACAGCAGCAGCGACACGGCCAGCGCCCCCGTCGACACCGACAGCGACAGGCTGCTTTGCGCCGGCGTCAGCGCGAACTGGTGCGCCAGCAGCGGCATCAGCGGCTGCACGCAGTACAGCAGCGCAAAGCAGGAAAATCCGCCGAAGAACAGCGCACGGTTGGTGCGCCGGAAGGCGGGGCTGGCGGGTGAGATGCGTTCCATATCGGTGAGCTTCCAAAGGCGATGGCACGATGGTAGGGTTGCCCGGTAATACAGTCCAATATATATTTGAGGCGTCATTAATACTTCAAAGCGATTACATGGAGCTTCGTCATCTGCGTTACTTCGTGGCCGTGGCCGAGGAACTGAGCTTCACGCGGGCGGCGGAACGGCTGCACATCGGCCAGCCGCCGCTGTCCCAGCAAATCCAGGCGCTGGAACACGAGGTGGGCGCGCGGCTGTTCGAGCGCAGCAAGCGCTGGGTGCGGCTGACGGAGGCGGGCAAGCTGTTCCTGGTGGATGCGCGGCGCGTGCTGGCGCTGTCGGAACAGGCCAAGGAAACCGCGCGCAGGGCCCAGCGCGGCGAGGCGGGCGAACTGCGGGTGGGATTCACGTTCTCGACGCCGTTCACGCCGCTGTTCGCCGCCGTGGTGCGGCGCTACCGCCAGCAATATCCCGGCGTGCTGCTGACGTTCCATGAAATGGCGACGCTGCCGCAGCTGGCGAAACTGGAAGCGCGCGAGCTGGACCTGGGCTTCGTGCGCACCGTCAGCGTGCCGATCCCGGAAACGATCACGCTCACTACTTTGCGCCACGACCCGCTGCGCCTCGTGCTGCCGGCGGACTGGCCCATCGCGGCAATGGACACCATCACGGTGAAGGACCTGGAGGGGCTGCCGTTCGTGATCTTCCCGAAGGATGCCGGCACCGGCATCCACCCGCAACTGTTCCGCATGTGCCGCGCCGCCGGCTTCACGCCGCAGATCGCGATGGAAGCGGGCGAAGCGTCGACGATCATCGGGCTCGTGGCCGCCGGCTGCGGCATCTCCGTACTACCGAGTTCATTCGAGGGCATCCACATGGAAGGCGTCGTGTACCGGCCGCTGGATGATTCGCAGGCAACCACGGCGCTGATGCTGGCGCAGCGCAGCGACGATGGCGGGCCGCTGGTGGCGGCGTTCGTGGCGCTGGCGAAGGCGGCGGCCGAGGAATAATTTCCCGAAAAATGGGGACGTACCCCATTTTTCAGGCAATATTTGAACGGACTGGTGCCGGCTAGCGCTTTTCGATTGCGGTCTGCATCGCCTGCAACCGGGCACGCCGGGCCTGCCACTCCGCCGCCTGGGCCTTGTCCAGCTCGATCGTAAATTCCGTCCACGAGCCGGTGAAGTTGCACACGTGGTTCCACACGCGCCGCACGTGCAGGGTCGCGCCCTGCAGGTCCGAATCGAGCAGGCTGACTTCCAGGGAGCCGTCCTTGCGGAACACGTGCCGCGCATGCAGGTCCGGTGTGAGCGCATCTTCCCATTCGCGCTGCTGCCGGGGCGATGCGGGCACGAGCTTCATCTGGAAATAGGCATCGATGCGCGCGACGTGACGGCGGATGGCTTCGCAAAGCTCGTGCACCCGCTCGTCATCGGTATCCCTGAGCTCCTTCGAGCCGGCGGCGTAACGCAAGGCCAGCACGGCGTCGTACCACTCGGCTGCCGTGCCGGCCTTCTTCACCATCGCATGAAACCGGTTCGGCGACACCTGGTGCAGCGCCTCCACCAGTTTCGTCAGGTCGGCGAGGATCGCCGCGGTGTCGGCCTGCGGGTTCATCGACGCCCTCAGTCGTAGTCGGGGTCCAGCTCCGAACCGGCGTAATTCTCCAGCTCGGCAAACAGCGTCTTCATCGCCGTGCGGCCGGGAATGTGCTGCAGCACCGTGCAGCCCTTGCGGTACACGTCGATGCGGTTCAGCAGCACCGGGTGGTGCTGGGCTGGCACGGCGGCGACCAGCGCGGCCCAGCCGGCTTCGAAGTCGGGCTTGTTCGCCCGCACCGCCTTCACGAAGCGCTCGAAGTCCTTCTGGCCGGTGCGAGCCACGATGCGCCCGCCTCCTTCGACGGCAAAGATGATCGCCAGCGCGATCACGCCTTCCGCGTTCAGGTCGGTGTCCTTGATGGCGCCGCCGCTGTTGTGCCGCCGCAGCCAGCTCGCGAAGCGGACGACGGCCTGCGCTTCCTGGCGCTGCCTGAACTGTTCCTGGTAGCGTGCCGGGCCATCCCAGTTCGCGTTCGGGTCGGTCAGGCAGAGGTCGAAGAAGATGTCGCGCAGGCGCCGCTGGGCATACACCGGGTCCTGGTCGTATTCGCCCACCAGCGTATCCTCGGGCATCGCGGCCAAATCCTTCAGCTGGCGAAAGCCCGCCTGGAATGCCGCCTCGGCGCCGTTCTCGACGAGGAAGTCCAGCGCGGCCGCGTCGCTGTCCACCGACAGCAACTGCTCTAGACCGAGCGACACGCCGCCCACGGTGAGGTTGACGGCCTTCTGGATGCCTTCGGACGTGCGGTGGTTCGTGAACTTCTCGGCGACCATCGCCGTGATGCCGGCCAGTTCATCGGCCAGCATCACGGCCGCGTCCGGGCGGTCGTCGCCCGGCAGCAGCTTGATCGCGCGCGTCAGTCTCGGCAGGTTTTCGCGTACGAGTGCCGGCAGCATCAGGAGAAGATCCCCGTGCCCAGGTTGCGGCGGCCGCCGCGTGTGCTGGCGCTGCGGGTACTCGGCACCTGCTTGCGCAGGCGGTACAGCAGCTCCTTCGTGGAACGCTGCAGCACTGACGGTTCTTCCTCATCCGGATCGTC
Source organism: Pseudoduganella lutea (assembly GCF_004209755.1). Taxonomy (NCBI): domain Bacteria; kingdom Pseudomonadati; phylum Pseudomonadota; class Betaproteobacteria; order Burkholderiales; family Oxalobacteraceae; genus Pseudoduganella; species Pseudoduganella lutea. The sequence continues at coordinate 1,556,758 of NZ_CP035913.1, forward strand.
GGAGTATTCGGCATCGGCCAGGTCCGCGCTGTGGCGGAATTCCGGGAACAGCTCGAACAGGGCGCGGTCCCAGCCATCCTCGCTGGCCTGCGCCAGCGCCACGGCCAGCGGCACCACGTCGCTGTCGGAGGACGACTGCGCCGTGATGTACGAACCCTTCGAGATCACTTCGCCGGCCACTTCCAGCATTTCCTTCGGTGCCAGCGAGAACACGATGGCGAACACGGTCGCGCCATGGTCGGAAGCCGATGCTTCCTGCAGCAGTTCGCGGCGGCGTTCCTCGTCCTCGGTGCCGAACACCACACCGTGGATGTGGTTGAACAAGCCTTCGGCGATGCGCTCGGGATCATCCTCGATCATGTCCTCGTTCCACGTGGCGGCGATGTAGGCGAGGCTGTCGGCCCAGGCCTTCGGCGGCACCAGCAGCGTGGCCAGCGACAGCTTGCCGCCATCGAAGCCGGCCATGTGCAGCGCCGTCACGTGCGGCGGAATGTTCTGCAGCACTTCCACGACAGCGAGGTCGCCATGCTGCTCGGCCGCATCCGCGAACGCCTGCTCGGCGTGGGCCAGCGAGCCGGCCAGCACCAGTTCCGTCACCTGCTTGCTGATGGCGGGCAGATTGGACTTTTCGTCGGACATCAACGCTCTCCTTCCTGGTCGAACATCTGGGTGAATTCCTCGCTGGCGCCGCCCTCTTCCTCGTCGTCGTCGCCCTCGTCGCCTTCGGCCAGCTGGTCGAGCGACGTGTCGTCGTCGTCCCACATGCGCGGGTGCTTGTGCAGGAACGCGGTAACGATGGCCTGGCGGCCCAGTTCCAAATGGTTTTCCTCGATGGCCGCGAGCATGCGGGCGGGTTCGCCCTCGGGGCACGACACGGCCGCGAACACGCGTGCCGGGTCGCCGAACTCGAAGTCCTCGGCATCGGCCAGCAGCGTTTTCGGTTCGGCGATGTCGATCACGTCGACAAGCGCGAACGCCATCATGTTCAGGTCTTCGATGCCGCCGCCATTGGCGTACTCGGTCACCAGCGCCTGCGTCATCGCCTTGTAGTTCTTGCGGTCCGGCGGATCGCCGAGGATGCCCTCGATCTGCTCGGCCAGTTCGCGCGCCTGGAAGGCGAACTCGGGGTGTACTCTTCTCATTGCTGACTCTTTTCTTGAATGCTGGTTGGCTCAGGCGGCGGGTAACGCAACGCCATGCAGACTGAAGACGGAACGCCACAACTGGTAGGCTTCCTCTTCCGGATCGATGATGATCCGGTGGTTCAGGCTCTGGTTGTATTCGTCCCGCTTGGCCGGGTCGGACAGTACCTCGTAGGCCTTGACGATGGCCTTGAAGCGGGCATCGGCACCGGGCTCGGGGTTGCGGTCCGGGTGGAAGCGCATTGCCAGCGACCGGTAGACCTTCTTGATCTCGTCTTCCGTCGCGTTCGGCGCGATACCGAGCACGTTGTACAAATTATCCATGGTTTTCCTTTGCCTCGACACTCTGGTCGAAAAACGTGGGCGTAAGGGCGAATTATCCTATAGAAAACGTTCCGCCGTCCCGCCGCACGAGGCGACGTACGGTAAAATGGCCGTCAATCGACTCCAATTCCCGCCTTCGTACATGAGCAACGACAAAAAGACAGCCGCAGCGGCTCCAGCACCGAATTTCCTTCGCAACATCGTTGAACACGACCTGGCCACCGGCGCGCACCAGCGCGAAGGGCTGCCTCCCGTCATCACCCGCTTCCCGCCCGAACCGAACGGCTACCTGCACATCGGCCATGCCAAGTCGATCTGCCTGAACTTCGGCCTGGCGCGCGACTACCAGGGGCGCTGCCACCTGCGCTTCGACGACACCAATCCGGCCAAGGAAGAGCAGGAATACGTCGACTCCATCATGGACAGCGTGAAATGGCTGGGCTTTTCCTGGGAAAGCCAGGACCCCGCCGGCGGCGACGGCTACCTGCACTATGCCAGCGATTATTTCGACCGGCTGTACGACATGGCGGAATATCTGATCATGGCAGGCTATGCCTACGTGGACAGCCAGAGCGCCGAGGAAATGGCGGCCAACCGGGGTAATTTCAATACGCCGGGCGTGAACTCGCGCTTCCGCAACCGCCCCGCCGAGGAATCCCTGCAGCTGTTCCGCGACATGAAGGCCGGCAAGTATGCCGATGGCGAGCACATCCTGCGCGCGAAGATGAGCGAAGACGCGATGGCGTCGCCGAACATGAACCTGCGCGACCCGGCGATCTACCGCATCCGCCATGCGCATCACCACCGCACGGGCGACAAGTGGTGCATCTACCCGATGTACGACTACACGCACCCGATTTCGGATGCGCTGGAAAACATCACGCATTCCGTGTGCACGCTGGAGTTCCAGGATCACCGGCCATTCTATGACTGGCTGCTGGAAACGCTGGCCGAAGGCGGCTTCTTCAAGAAGCCGCTGCCGAAGCAGTACGAATTCTCGCGGCTGAACCTGACATACATCGTCACGTCCAAGCGCAAGCTGCGCCAGCTCGTCGAGGAAGGCATCGTCGATGGCTGGGACGATCCACGCCTGTCCACGCTGGTGGGCATGCGCCGCCGCGGCTTCACGCCCGAAGGCATCCAGCTCATGGCCGAACGCACGGGCGTGACGAAGTCCGACGGCTGGATCGACTTCGGCGTGCTGGAAGGCGCCGTGCGCGAAGACCTGGACCCGAAGGCGCCGCGCGCGATCGCCGTGCTCAAGCCCCTGAAGCTGATCGTCGACAATTTCGACGCCGCCGAGAGCGTGGAGTGCAGCTCGCCGGTGCACCCGCACCATCCGGAACTGGGCAACCGCACGTTCCCGTTCACCCGCGAACTGTGGATCGAGGAAGAGGATTTCATGGAAGTACCGTCGAAAGGCTACTTCCGTTTCTATCCGCCGATCGGCGACCAGCCGGGTGCGCGCGTGCGCCTGAAATACGGCTTCGTGGCCGAATGCACGGGCTACGACAAGGACGAGAACGGCAAAGTGACCGCCGTGCACGTCAACTACTTCCCCGACAGCAAATCCGGCACCGATGGCGCCAACAACTACAAGGTCAAGGGCAATATCCACTGGGTCAGCGCCAGCGGCGCGCTGGAAGCGGAAGTGCGGCTGTATGACCGCCTGTTCACGGACCCGCAACCGGATGCCGGCGGCAAGGACTTCAAGGAATTCCTGAACCCGAAGGCCAAGGAAGTGGTGACCGCGTACCTGGAACCGGGCCTGAAGGATGCACAAGCCGAGCAGCGCTTCCAGTTCGAGCGCCACGGCTACTTCATTGCCGACCGGGTCGATTCCCGGCCGGGCAAACCAGTGTTCAATCGCATCGTCACGCTGAAAGACAGCTGGGGCAGCGCGAAGTAACCCGGGAAAAACCGGGGACGTACCCCTGTTTTGAAGCAAAATTGGGGACGTACCCCTGTTTCACGGCAATTTTTCCCGGAAACAGGGGTACGTCCCCAGTTTTCTTGTAGGGCAAGGGTTATGCATGACGGCGACGGACGAGGGCTGCGTCCGCCGCAACGGTTCATGTCCGGTAGTCGCTTTGTTCTTGACGCAGCTCACTTCGACTGCCTATATTTTGACCACGAACCCAGCCCTCTCACCGCCCCGCCCATGAAACAACCTCTGTCAGGAAAACTGCACGAAGCCAAACCCTCCTGGTGGAGCGGCGTGCTGCTGTCGACGCTGGTCGGTGCCGGATTTTACGCATGGATGGCCAACTCGCTGGAAAGCGAGGCCCTGGACCGGTTCCGCAATCAGGCCCGCAGCATCCAGTACAACATCGCCGGCGGCATCAAGGCATGCACCGACGTGCTGCGTGGTGCTGCGAGTCATTTCCAGGCCAGCGAGGAAATGTCGCCCCAGAGTTTCCACCGCTATGTGCGGGGCCTGGACATTCCACACAATTTCCCGTCGATCGCCACGATCAATTTCGCGCAGTATGTGCCGGACGAGCGCCGCGCCACGTTCGAATACCAGATGCGCAGTGCGACGGTACGCGAGCTGGGATACCCCGAATTTCGTATCTCGCCTTCCGGCCAGCGGCCCGATTACACCGTCATCACCCTGCTTGAACCGATGTACGGCGCCAAAGGCAAGTTCGGGTACGACCTGGCGTCCCGTCCCGCCGTTGCCCGTGCCCTGGAGCTGGCGCGCGACACGGGCGCGATCTCCACCTCCGGCCTGCCGGTGCAATTGCCCGAAGCGCCCACGCAGTTCGGCATGCCGTTGCGCCTGCCCGTGTACCGGGCGGACATGCCGGTCGACACCGTGGCCGATCGCCGCGCCGCTTATATGGGCTCGGTTGGCATCGGCTTTTCCGTACCGCGCCTGGTGGAGGCGGCCATGGTCGATACGCCGGTGCGCGAAGTGCGCGTGCGGCTGTACAGTACCGTGGCTGGCACGCCGCCGAATGGCACGCAGCCCAATGGCCACCTGTTGTTCGACAGTACCGAATCCGCCGCCGGCCAGGCGCCGCCGGACGATCACGTTCAGTTGAGCCTGCCTGTGAACTACAACGGCAGGCTGTGGCAAGTCTATTTCGATGCACCCCGAGGGGCGCTGTTCTCGAGCTTCGACGCCTACCTGCCGTGGCTGGCCGCGCTGGTCGGCTTTGTCAGCACGCTGCTGATGTACGCGCTGTTCCATGCCCAGGTATCGTCGCGGCGGCGTGCGCTGCAGATGGCGCGCGACATGACGCGCGAACTGCGCGACAGCCAGGCAAAGCTGCAACTGTCGCACCAGCGGCTGCGCCGCCTGGCCGCGCATGCCGAGCAGATCAAGGAAGAAGAACGCAAGCGCATCGCCCGCGAAATCCATGACGACCTGGGCCAGAACCTGCTGGCGCTGCGCATCGAGGCCGATATCCTGGCCAGCCGCACCGCGCTGCGCCACCCGCGCCTGCACTCCCGCGCGACCGCCACGCTGAAGCAGATCGACGAAACAATCCGCAGCGTGCGCAACATCATCAACGACCTGCGGCCGAACGTGCTCGATCTCGGCCTGTCCGCCGCGGTGGAATGGCAGATCACCCAGTTCCGCAAGCGCTCCGGGATCGAATGCGACGTGCTCGACCCCGATGGCACGCCGGATGTGGACGACCGCTGCGCCGTGGCACTGTTCCGCGTACTGCAGGAATCGCTCAGCAACATCCAGCAGCATGCGCGGGCCACGCATGTGCGCGTGGAATTGCGCCAGCTCGGCGGCACCTTGCGCATGGTCATTGCCGACAATGGCATTGGCCTGCATGACGGCAGCCGCAACAAGAATGGCTCGTTTGGCCTCGTGGGCATCGAGGAACGCATGAGCTTGCTGGGCGGCGATTGCTCCATCGTCAGCCGCCCTCATGGCGGCACGACGGTCACCGTGACGGTGCCGGTGGCGTGGCGTGCCGCGCAGCCGGCAGTCGGTGTATTCGCCAATTAAAGTAATCATTCATATCAGCAAATAGTTGCATAGAAGTCTTCTATAGTTTGAGCCAGATCAATAGCTCCTTTGAACCAAGGGCAACAATAAGCCCTGGTTTAAATGCCTTGACCCATCTCAACAATAGGAGACTTGAAATGACCGACTACATCGCAATCGAAGAGCTGGACCTGGAACCCATCAAGGTCAAGCTGATGCACAGGGAATCAGGCGAAGGGTGGAGCCTGGCCCGCGCCAATGCGGTGGAAAAGGAATACCGGCGCTTCTTGATCCTCATGAAGAAATATCCTGAAGAGCAGGCTGCCCCGTTGATGGACGTGGACACGTTCTGGCATTACCACATCCTCGATACGTTGAAGTACGCGGTCGATTGCCAGGCGGTGTTCGGCTATTTCCTCCACCACTTCCCTTATATCGGCCTGCGCGGCGAGGAAGACGAGGAAGTCCACCAGAGCATGGGCGAACGCATGAAGGAACTGTACGAGGAAACGTTCGGCGAGGATTACATCCGCGCAGGCGCCACCGCCTGGTCGGGTCGCGCGCCCGCATCGCAGGAAGCGCAAACCGCCTGGTCGGGCCGTGCACCGGCATCCCTTGAAGCGCAGACCGCCTGGTCGGGTCGCGCACCGGCATCCCTCGAAGCGCAGACCGCCTGGTCGGGCGCGGCAACGGCACTGGCTGCAAAGACCGCCTGGTCCGGTGCGGCAACGGCACCGTCGGCAAAGACCGCCTGGTCGGGTGCGGCAACGGCACCGTCTGCAAAGATTGCCTGGTCGGGTGCGGCAACGGCACTGGCTGCAAAAACGGCCTGGTCCGGTGCGGCAACGGCACCGGCTGCAAAGACCGCCTGGTCGGGTGCGGCAACGGCACTGGCCGGCCAAACTGCCTGGTCGGGTCGCGCACCGGACGCGCAGGCAGCGACAATCGATAGTGCGCCAACTCCGGCGGTCATCCCGATCTATACCGTGCGGCCGCGACTGCCCCAAGCAGCGGTCTGACGCACTGTCGCGGAACCGCCACAGCGGTTCCGCCTCCCTCGCCCCTCACATGCGCACACGATTGAATCGTTGCTTGCAATCCATAAAGAACGTCCTATACTAGGGTCTATTGATGTTTCCTTGAATCAATATCAATTCAAATACGGCATCGCCGTCGCCCCCCTTGGAGAGGATGTACATGGTTTCTACCGAACATTTCAAACAAATTGCCGAACTCGACCTTGAACCCATCAAGGTCAAGCTGATGCACGAGGAATCGGGCGAAGGCTGGTCGCTGGAAAAGGCTGACGCCGTCGAGTTCGAATACCGCCGTTTCCTGTACCTGATGAAGATGTTCCCGAACGAGCAGACCGCGCCGTTGATGGACGTGGACACGTTCTGGCATTACCACATCCTCGATACGATGAAATACGCGGTCGACTGTGACAAGGTGTTCGGTTACTTCCTGCACCACTTCCCGTACATCGGATTGCGCGGTGAAGATGACGAGGAAGCGCACCGCCGCGTGGGCGACCGGATGAAGGAGCTGTACGAGGAAACCTTCGGTGATGCCTACCTGCGCAATGCCGAGCCGGCCTACTCCGGCCGTATCAGCGCGAACTCGGCATATTCCGGCCGTATCGGCACCGATGTCGCCTATTCGGGCCGCATCGGCACCGACACGGCATACTCGGGGCGCATCAGCGCGCAAACCGCTTATTCCGGCCGCATCGGCACCGATGTGGCCTATTCCGGACGCATCAGCACGGACACCGCCTATTCCGGCCGTGTTGCCTATTCCGGCCGTGCCACCGCACCGACCGTCGCCGCGCAAACGGCTTATTCGGGTCGTATCAGCGACGCGAACGTCAGCCCGAAAACGGCTTACTCCGGCCGGATCGGTACCGAAACGGCCTATTCCGGCCGGATCGACGCAGCACCGGCGCAGACCGCGTTCTACACGGAACGCCCGCGCCTGGCCTGATCGCCCTTCCCAAAAAAAGGCCGGCCCCATTCAGGGGCCGGCCTTTTTTTTGCACGATGCTCAGTGCGTCATCAGGTCGCGCAGCTCGCGGATCGAATAATCGCTGATCTCGTGCATGCGGATCAGGATGGTGGCACCGATCGGCAGCGTGTTGTGACGGATCTTGCTGATGACCGGTGGCGCTACCTCGAGGGCGCGCGACAGCGCCGCGTCGTTCTTCAGGTCCAGCTTGGCGATGATGGCGTCGAGGACGCGGTTCGGGTTGTATGACGGCGATGCGGTCAGGTCTTTCAGGAATGACATATTCAAACTTTCTCGGACAGTGCTCTCTTGAAGCAATAGCAGGGTTACCAATATTTCGCCGGTTCGTTACCGGTCTTTTGGTGACAAACGATCGCGCACGGCGAATTAGTTTGTATGCGGACAATATGGTACACCGATTTGCTTAATTTTTGGCAACTTGCGTGAGAATCCGAGAGATTTCGACAGCATATTCTGTGCTAGGAAACCGGTTGCGAAGGCGCCCGAGGCAGCAACAGCAGCAGCCAGCACCATGTGATGATGGTCAAGGCCGCGAATTCGGCCAGGGGCAGGCACACCGGCGGCGCCTCCTGCCGGGCCACCGGCAACTGGTGCCAGCCCAGTTCGCGCCGGAGTTCATCCGGCGAGGGCAGCGGCAGCGGCAACCCGGCGCGGGAAGAAACCCGGCGCCGGGCCATCCATGCCCGTACTTCTTCCTTGCTGGGATGCCGGCGGTTCGCGTCCATACGACCTCCTGGTGATGTCTGCCTACGGTAGTCGCAAGCACGGAAATCACGTTTGCGGCACGTCAATCCTGCCGGATGGCCGTTATGTTTTGTAGCCCGTCGGCAACGGTTGGATAACGCAGGCGAATGCCCAGTTCGCGCTTGGCCCGGCCGTTGGCCAGGCGGCGCGACTCGGACATGAAGGACAGCAGCGTTGGCGACACCACCTGCGCCAGCTGGGCACGCGGCAGGCGCGGTGGATGGGGCAGCCCGACGGCATCGGCGACGGCATCGAAATACTCGGCCATCCGCATCGCGCTGTCGTCGACTGCGTGGTACACCCGCTGCGGCCGGCCGCGATACAGCGCCGCCCGCAACAGTGCCGCCAGGTCATCCGCATGGATGTGGTTCGTATAGACATCGTCCGCAGGATCGAGGGCGGGGGTGCCCTGGCGCAGCCGCTCGAGCGGCAGCCGGTCCGCCGCGTAGATGCCCGGCACGCGCAGGATGGCCAGGTGGCCATGCGCACGGCGGGCCCAGCCACGCAACTGGCGTTCCGCGTCGACCCGCCGGCGAGCACGGATATTGCGGGGTGCCACCGGCTGCGTTTCATCGACGAGCCGCCCCGCCAGGTCCCCATAGACACCGGTCGTGCTGACATAAACGACCTTTGCCGCCTCGGGTAGAATGGCGGTCACATTGCGCGTGCGGGTATCGCGTTCGCCGGTACCCGGCGGCGGCGCCAGGTGGATCACGGTGTGGGCGAGGCCGGCCAGCCGGCGCAGCGTGCCTGGCTGGTCGAGGTCGGCCAGCACCGGCACCGCGCCCGCAGCCCGCAGAACGCCGACATCCGCCGTATCGCGGGTCACGGCGAAGACGCGGTAGCGTGCGCACAGCAGTGGCAACAGCCGCATGCCGACATCGCCGCAGCCAAGGATCAAGAGGCGCGGCTTCCCGAGGGTCCGGCCGGATTTTTGTTTGCTTGAGGTTTTCATTTCGAAAGATTGTATGACGTTTCAGATTACTGTTCAGCCCAGCGGCCACCAGTTTGCATGCGATGAAGACGAAACCGTGCTGGCGGCGGCCATGCGGGCGGGTGTCGGTCTGCCGTACGGCTGCAAGAACGGCGCGTGCAGCTCCTGCAAGGGCAAGGTGGTTGCCGGCGAGATCACGCACAAGCCGCATCAGCGCCGCGCGCTGTCCGAGGAAGAGGAAGTCCAGGGCATCTCGCTGTTCTGTTGCGCGATTCCCCATTCCGACCTCGTGATCTCCGCCCGCGAAGTGGCCGGCAGCGGCGACTTCCCCGTCAAGAAGATGCCGTCGCGCGTGACCACGCTGGAAAAGGTGGCGCCGGATGTGATCGTGATGACCCTGCAACTGCCCGCCAATGAAGTGCTGGAATACCGTGCCGGCCAGTACATCGAATTCCTGCTGCGCGACGGCAAGCGCCGCAGCTACAGCATGGCCAGCGCGCCGGGCGCCGGTCCCATCTCGCTGCATATCCGGCACATGCCGGGCGGGCTGTTTACCGACCAGGTGTTCAGCACCCTGAAGGAGCGCGACATCCTGCGCTTCGAAGGCCCGCTGGGCACGTTCTTCGTGCGCGAGGAATCGGACAAGCCGATGGTGCTGCTGGCGTCCGGCACCGGCTTTGCACCGATCAAGGCGATCGTCGAGCAGATGCAGGCTTCCCGCTCGCAGCGCAAGATGGTGCTGTACTGGGGTGGCCGCCGGCCGCGCGACCTGTACATGCATGCACTGTGCGAGCAATGGGCACGCGAGCTGCCGAACTTCAGCTACGTTCCCGTGGTGTCCGATGCGCTGGACGAAGACGGCTGGACGGGCCGCACCGGTTACGTGCACCAGGCCGCCGTGGCCGACCTGCCGGACTTGCGCGACTGGCAGGTGTATGCGTGCGGCGCGCCGATCGTCGTCGAATCGGCAAAGCGCGATTTCGTCGCCACCTGCGGCTTGCCGGAAGACGAGTTCTACGCGGACGCCTTCACCACCGAAGCCGACCTGGCCCAACCTTAATCACCATCGCGATCCCGGTTCCCGCCGGCCCTCCCGGCCGGACCGCGGGGCCGCGTAACACCACTGATCGCTTCATGTCCTCATCCAACGGCTTCGCCGTCCTGCGTCACCGTAACTTCGCGTTTTACCTGTCCGCCCGCATCCTTGGCACGCTTGCCGTGCAGATGCAGAACGTTGCCGTGGGCTGGCAGGTCTATTCGATGACCCACAACCTGTTTTACCTCGGCATGATCGGGCTGGCCCAGTTCGCGCCCTTCCTGCTGCTGATCCTGCCGGCCGGCCATGTGGCCGACCGCTACAACCGCCGCAACATCGTGACGGCCTGCCTGGCCACGCAATGGCTCGTGGGCGTGCTGCTGCTGGCGTTTGCCCACAGCGGCATGGCGATCGTGTGGCCGGTGTTCGCCGTGCTCGTGCTGTTCGGCAGCGCACGCGCCTTCATGGGGCCGGCCACGCAGGCAATGCTGGTGAACCTCGTACCCCAGCAAGACCTCAGCAAGGCGGTAGCGCTATCCTCCTCGAGCTTCCACGTGGCGGTGATTCTCGGCCCCACGCTGGGCGGCCTGCTGTACATCCACGGCCCGATTGCCGTGTATGCGATCGCCGCCGCGCTGCTGCTCGTGGCGACCGTGCTGATGGCGATCACCAAGGCCCCGCCGCAGGCCAGCAACCGCGAGCCGGCCACATGGCACAGCGTGCTGGAAGGCTTGCGCTTCGTGATGTCGCGCCCGATCGTGCTGGGCGCGATCTCGCTGGACCTGTTTGCCGTGCTGTTCGGCGGCGCCACGGCATTGCTGCCGGCGCTGGCCCACGACGTGCTGCACGTGGGCCCGACGGGCCTGGGCCTGCTGCGCACGGCGCCCGGGGCCGGCGCGGCATTGTGTTCCATCGCGCTGGCCTTCTTCCCGATCACGCGCCGGGTCGGCGCCTGGATGTTCGGCGGCGTGGCCGTGTTCGGCGTGGGCACGGTCGTGCTCGGCACCACCACCACGTTCACCATCGCCCTCGCCTGCCTGCTGCTGATGGGCGCGGGCGACATGATCAGCGTGTATGTGCGCCACCTGCTGGTGCAGTTTGAAACGCCGGACGCGATCCGCGGCCGGGTCAGCGCCGTGAATTCCGTGTTCATCGGCGCATCGAACGAGCTGGGCGAATTCGAATCCGGCGTCACGGCTGGCTGGATGGGCCTGTCGCGCGCGATCGTGTTCGGCGGCGCGGCCACCCTGGTCGTCACCGGGGCCTGGATCAAGCTGTTCCCTGTGCTCGCGAAGATGGACCGGTTCCCGCACCATGAGAAAGAGTTGGCGCAGCAGGCGAAGTAGGGCCTTGAAAACACGGCAATGTGCTGCACTTAACAACAGAAGGGCCCCGTAAGACGTAACATCAAGCCATACACAACGAGGAGAACAACAATGCAAGTTCAAGTGAATACCGACAAGGCCATTACCCATGATGCCAACCTGGACAACCACGTCGAAAGTGTCGTTCGCTCGGCGCTGGAACGCTTCGGCGAAGCCATTACCCGCGTCGAGGTTCACCTCGGTGACAATAACGGTCACAAGACCGGTCCGAACGACAAGCGCTGCATGATGGAAGCCCGCGTGGCCGGCATTCCACCGATCGCCGTGACCGACCAGGCCGGCGACCTGCACCAGGCGATCACCGGCGCCTCCGGCAAGCTGGTGCGCGCACTGGATACGGCCATCGGCAAGCGCAGCGACGTCAAGCACAACACGCCTGTCGCCGACCTCGTGCAACCGGACGCCGTCGAGACCGACGACTGACCGGCACGGTCGACGATTATCCCGCCGCGGCCAGGCCGCGCAGGTACGCCAGCCCGGCCAGTGCCCGGCTGCCGTACCACGACATCATTTCCCCATCCACGAGCTGCACCGGCTTGCCGACTTGCTTTTCCAGCGCTTCGGCATGCGCTTCCGTGAACCGGTACGGCTCCGTGGACAGCAGCACCTGGTCGATACCCGCCACCAGCGTATCGTTCCAGTCGAAACGGGGATACCGGTCGGGCCCGAGTTCAGGCACGCTCCAGCCGATTTCCGCCAGCATGGCCGCGATATACGTGCCGCGCGACACGGTCATCCAGGGGTCCTGCCAGATGCAGTACAGCACGCGCTGCGGCGGCCCTTTCGGCATGGCGCGCAGCACGGCCAGTTCGGCGGCAAACGCATCGCACCAGCGGCGCGCCGCGTCATCCGCGCAGAATATGCCGCCCAGCAGGCGGGCAAGCTCCAGGTTGTCTTCCGGCCGCTGCGGGTGCGTGACGATTACGTGCGGCACGAACGTGGCCAGCAGGTCGGCCACCGGCTTCGTGTTCTCATCGATGTTGACCACGACGTGCGTGGGCGCCAGCGCGCGCACCCGGTCGACGTTGACATCCTTCGTGCCGCCCACCTTCGGGATATCGCGCAGCACGTCTGAGGGATGGATGCAGAAACCCGTCCGGCCCACCAGTTGGCCAGCCAGCCCCAGCGTGCACAGCAGTTCAGTGATCGAAGGCACCAGCGACACGATGCGGGCATTCGGATCGGGCAAGTGCGCGTGGCCAAGGGCATCGATGAAGTTCATGTTGCTAAAGAAAGTAAAAGTAGTGGATTGAAACAAGTTCAGCCGCGTTCGACCGACTTTCATGCGCTATCATGGCATGACTTCCTGGAAACCCCGCCGTGAAACTACTTAGCACTTTCGCCGCTTCCCCCTACGACATCGCCGACTTGCACCTGTTTCGCGATGTCGATATCGCCAGCGCCGCAGCGCTGCTGGCGAACTGCCCCGTGATGCTGACGGCGGCGGGGGAAGCGGTATCCGATCCGGCACGGCCGCGCCTCGTGATCGTGCTGCGCGGCGCGCTGGCCGATGCCACGGGCGATGGCGCCACGACACGGATACTGCCCGGCGAAAGCGCCGGCGAACAATCCGTGCTCGACGGCGAGGCCGACCTGTCCGGCCTGAAGGCGCTGGAAGCAAGCGAACTGCTGCTGATCGACGCCGACCTGGCCTGGCGCCTCATCGAGGAAGCCGACGGCGTCGCCCGCAACCTGCTGCGGCTGCTGTCATTCCGCATCCGCGCCGCCAGCATGCAACTGCGCCGGCGGCAAAAGCTGGGCGAATTCTACCGCCAGCTGTCGCTGAACGATGGCCTGACGGGCCTGTACAACCGCGCCTGGCTGAACGACGTGCTGCCGCGGCTCGTCTCGACGGCGCACGCGACACGCGCGCCGCTGTCGCTGATCATGCTCGACATCGACCATTTTAAAAAGTTCAACGACCGGCACGGCCACCAGTTGGGGGACAGCGCGTTGCGCATCGCCGCGCAACTGCTGGCGGGCGCATTGCGGCCAACGGATTTCGCCGCGCGCTATGGTGGCGAGGAATTCATGGTGATCCTGCCCGATACGCCGGGCGCGGTCGCGGCCGGCGTGGCCGAGCGGCTGTGCGAACGGATGCGCGAGACGATGGTGTTCGACGACATGCGGCTGCCGCTGCCGCACGTTACGGCGTCATTCGGCGTCGCTTGCCTGGCCGATGGGCAGGACGATCATGCGCTGGTCGCCGCCGCCGACGGGGCGCTGTACCGCGCGAAGGCGGCCGGGCGCGATCGGGTCATCGTGGCTGTCGAGGTAGCCGTGACTGCGCAGCCCGCTGCTTAGAGCGCCTGGCAAAATCGTCATTTCACCTTAGAACAACAACATCGAATACAAGCTGTTGCGGCAGACCGCTCTCAGCCAAAGGCGGATATGCGCTCGTTTAACTTCCTTGTCCTGCGATCGCCGAGGCATCGAGCTATTTTTCTTCACCCATCGTGCGCAAGGACTTTGCTCGATGGTTATGTCTTCCATCGTCAAAGGGCTGTGCACGCGAATTAACGTAAGTTAAATGTAGTTGCTCGATATCCTATAGCAAATCTCGGTCCAGCATTGCTAATCCGCAATCATCGAAATGGCAACCGTAATTGACCTTAGGTGCGTTCAGAGGTGCCTGACGAACGAAAATTCCTCATCTGGAGGCACATCGTATCGATATAAGGTACGATTACCAGCGTGATCCTCTTCCTTATAGCAATTATTCCACCGGCTTTGCCAGCCTATTTCCATGACCATAGCTGAATACATTAGAGCAAACAGTGAAAAAATACTTGCTGAATGGGATGTATTTGCGCTGACTTTGGGAGCGGTTACCGAAAATATGTCAAGCGCGGATTTGCGGGATCACGCCAAGCAGATATTGGAGTTTGTTGCGGCTGATATCGATGACCTGAAGCAAGATCCTGCTGGAGACAGTCCACGTAGCCCAGCAGCGCCCGCCGATTCCAAGGACAGTGCTTCATATATCCATGGCCGATTGCGATATGCCAGTGGTTTTACACAACTACAGCTTATTGCCGAGTATCGGGCGCTTCGTGCCAGCGTACTGCGGCTTTGGGAACAAGACAGCGTATCGATCTCGCGGGACAGTCTCCGCGACGTTATTCGCTTCGACGAAGCGATAGATGAGTCGATATCTGAAGCGGCGATGGCATTTTCCGAGAAAGTCAACGAAACCCGTGACCTGTTTTTAGCGATTCTCGGGCACGACCTACGTAGCCCCTTGGCAGCGACTTCGACTGCGGGAACCTATCTATCGACACCTGGTGTGTTCAACGAGCAAGTGAGGCAGATAGGCGGCCGAATTAAGAGAAGTGCGGTGACGATGTCGGGTATGGTGGACGATCTTCTAGCTCTCGCCAGGACCCAGCTCGGCGATGGCATTGCAATCGAACGAGAGGCTTGTGATCTCCTCCAGATGTGTGAATGGGCAATAGAGGATGCGCGTTCCGCACATCCACGTGCGTTATATGAACTGCGTGCCATTGGCAATCTTACCGGTAGCTTTGACCGCCCGCGACTCCAACAATTGCTGACGAATTTGGCAAACAATGCTGCACAGTATGGATCGCCAGGTATGCCTATTCTGATCAGCGTATCCGGTGAGGCAGAGCGCATAGTCTTAATGGTGCGCAATCAGGGACCGACGATCCCGAAAGACGCTTTACCCAAATTGTTCAGTTCGCTAGTTCAGCTACCAGAACAGAATGGCGACGAGAGGCCACGGAGCAGCCTTGGGTTAGGGCTCTTTATTGCAAAGCAAATTGCAGTGGCACATGGAGGCAGCATTGATGTGACGTCGGACGAGGTAAATGGCACCGCATTTACAGTGACTATCCCTCGAACATAAAACTGGGGATGGTGGATTTTTCAAATCGAAAGCAGCTGCCCAACGCCCAAATCCAGTTGAGGCTTCGCGGACGTCCACTACGGAACGGTAGCGATCATGTGCGACCACGGGACCAGGCGAGGATGAGGGCCGTATTTGCAGACGGACTGATGTCATGGCCCGCGCACTTCCCTCCAACGACCTTTGGTCTCTTGTAGAAGCCCATCTTCCAACCCACCATCGATCACCGGGAGGTGGGCGAGCACGCATCAGTGATCGTGCAGACCTGACGGGAACCCCTTTCATACTCAGGACCCGGATACCTGTACCTGGTTCTCTTCAACCCGGTACTGTGTTCACGCCGCTTCTTTCTCTTCCTTCGGCTGCGCCGCCCGGGCGGCGAAATCGTCGAAACCCTTCATCACGAATTCATACGTCTTGTCGATGCTGGCGGCCACGTCACCGTCCAGCACCTTCAAGCCCTTCAGGATGTCGCGCGCTTCCTTGAAGCCCTGTTCGACGCCGCCCTTGACGGCACCCATAAATTTTTCCAGTGCCGCGCCGTCTTCCATCTGCGGGTTCTGGCGCTTGAACACCTCGAAGAACCCGCTGGCCAGCGAGACGATGCGGTCGGCCGTCGCCTGCGGCGAATTGTCGTGCCGGGCCGCGTTCTGCACGGCGTTCTCGCCGAGCTCTGCTTTCAGCGCTTCATTGATGCTGGTGATCGCCGACTTGTACAGCAGCGCCTGCGGATTGCTGCCGACGCCGATCGAGATCGACGCGGAAGCTTCCATGATCGATACGTTCAACTGCATTTTCGCCCGGGCCGCGGTGACTTCGCCCTGGTTGGCCACCTTCGAATCGGTCGAGATGGTCTTTGAATTGAGGGAAATGCTGTTTGCCACGATAATCTCCGGTTATGACACGACTAAGCTACTCATGAGCAACCACACCTTTCTCTGGCACGACTACGAAACGTTCGGCGCCGTGCCGCGCCGCGATCGTCCCGCGCAGTTTGCCGCCATCCGCACCGATGCCGACCTGAACGAGATCGGCGATCCAGTGATGCTTTACTGCAAGCCAGCCGACGATTACTTGCCCGACCCGCAGTCCTGCCTGATCACCGGCATCACGCCCCAGCACGCCTTGCGCGAAGGCGTGCCCGAGTACCAGTTCGCTGCCACGATCCTCGAACTCTTCGCCGAGCCCGGCACGATCGGCGTGGGCTACAACACGATCCGGTTCGACGACGAATTCACGCGATTCCTGTTCTGGCGCAACCTGATCGATCCCTATGCACGCGAATGGCAAAACGGCTGCGGCCGCTGGGATCTGCTCGACGTGGTGCGCATGTGCCACGCCTTGCGGCCCGACGGCATCGAGTGGCCTAAAGGTGATAACGGCAAGACCAGCTTCAAACTTGAATTATTGACATCAGTCAACAATTTGACCCACGACGCGGCGCACGACGCACTGTCCGACGTGCGAGCCACGATCGCGCTGGCACGGCTGATCCGCCAGAAGCAACCACGGCTGTGGGACTTTTGCCTGGCCCTGCGCGACAAGGGCCGCGCCGCGGACGAGATGGGCCTGCACCTGACGCGCGAACTGCGCAAGCCTTTCCTGCACGTGTCCGGCATGTTCCCCGCCGAACGGGGCTGCCTGGCACTCGTGTGGCCGCTGGGCGTGCACCCGACGAACAAGAACGAAGTGCTGGTGTGGGATTGCAGCCACGACCCACGCGAACTGTTCACGCTGGACCCGGAAACCATCCGCACCCGGCTGTTCAGCCGTGCCGGCGACCTGCCCGAAGGCGTCAGCCGGCTGCCCATCAAGAGCGTGCACCTGAACAAGTCGCCCATGTTGGTCGGCAACCTGAAAACGCTGAGCGCGGAAATGGCCCAGCGTTGGGGCCTCGACCTCGAACTGGCGCTCACGCATGCGCAATACGCGGCAAGCGGCCCCGACCTGTCGGCGCTGTGGGAACAGGTATTCCACCGGCCACCGGCCGAATCCGCCGACGTCGACGAAGACCTGTACGGCGGCTTCATCGGCAAGGATGACCGGCGGGTCCTCGACTCGCTGCGCCGCGAACCGCCGGGCAAGCTGGCGACGGCGTCGCCGCATTTCCAGGACGACCGGCTGGCCGAACTGCTGTTCCGCTACCGCGCCCGCAATTTCCCCGACACGCTGTCGGAACAGGAACACGAGCATTGGGAACAGCACCGCGCGGCGCGGCTGCTGGAAGGCGCCGGCGGTGCACGCAGCGTCGACCAGCTGTTCGGCGAGATCGACACGCTGTCGCAAACGGCCGACGAACGCGCCGAGCAGATCCTGGGCGAACTGTACGAGTATGCGGAGATGATCGTGCCGCAGTCGTACTAACAAGCAAAACTGGGGACAGACCCCTGTTTAGAGGAAATTTCCTTAAAACCAGGCGGTCCGGCGATCTGGTCTGTCCCCGGTTTTTCAGCGGTGCGCGTTGATTGCGTGCCGCGTTTCATCCGCCACCCGGCGTGCGGCCTGGGCGAAGTCTTCGCCGGCTTGCGGCGTTGCATACAGGATGGCGCGCGAGGAGTTGATCATCATGCCGGCACCGGCATCCGTGCGGCCGGCACGCACCGTTGCCTCGATGTCGCCGCCCTGCGCGCCGATGCCGGGAATCAGCAGCGGCATTTCGCCGACGATCGCGCGTACCGCACGGATTTCTTCCGGGAAGGTGGCGCCGACGACGAGCGCGCACTGGCCGTTGCTGTTCCACTTGTCCGCCACCAGCTGCGCCACGTGCTGGTACAGCGGCTTGCCATTCACCTCGAGGAACTGCAGGTCGGACCCGCCCTGGTTCGACGTGCGGCACAGCACGATCACGCCGCGGTCGCGCCATTCCATGTACGGCTCCACCGAATCGGCACCCATGTAGGGGCTGACCGTGACCGCGTCGGCGCCGTAGCGGTCGTAGGCTTCGCGCGCATACTGCTTTGCCGTGGCGCCGATGTCGCCTCGCTTGGAGTCGAGAATCAGCGGAATGTGCGGATGCCTGTCGCGCAGGTAGGCGCCGATGCGCTCGAGCTGCCCTTCCGCGCCCAGCGCCGCGAAGTAGGCGATCTGCGGCTTGAAGGCGCACGCCAGGTCGGCCGTGGCATCGATGATCTCCTTGCAGAAGTGGTAGATGCCATCCGGCGTGCCGCGGAACTGCGCCGGCAGGCGGTCCATGTCTGGGTCCAGGCCCACGCACAGCAGGGAGTCGTTGGCGGCCCATGCGGCGTTCAGTTTATTGATGAAATTCACGGCGGCCCCTTATCTGATAGCTTGCAAACCCTGCATTATAAGCGGCCGCCCCGCGGCGCCTCGCTATGTGCTGCACCGAACACAGCGCAGGCTGCCGGGCATGTATAGTGCCTTCAATACCGGAACGTGTCATTTCAAGGAGGAAGCATGCGCAAGACTTTCGTACGCTGGATCGCCCTGGGCCTGCTGACGGCCACGCTGTCCGGCTGCGGCTACAACGATTTCCAGACCAAGGATGAGGCAACGAAGGCCGCCTGGGGCGAAGTCGTCAACCAGTACCAGCGCCGGGCCGACCTGATCCCCAACCTCGTCAACACGGTCAAGGGTTATGCATCGCACGAGCGCGAGACGCTCGAAGCGGTGACCGCCGCGCGGTCCCGGGCCACGAGCATCCAGGTCACGCCCGAAGTACTGAACGATCCAGCTGCATTCCAGAAATTCCAGCAGGCGCAGGGCGAGCTGTCGTCGGCGCTGTCGCGGCTGATGGCGGTGTCCGAGCGCTATCCCGACCTGAAGGCCGACACCAGCTTCCGCGACCTGCAGTCGCAGCTGGAAGGCACGGAAAACCGGATCACGGTTGCAAGGCAGCGTTACATCACCTCGGTGCAGGACTACAATGTGCTCGCACGGCGCTTTCCCACGAACCTGACGGCGATGATGTTCGGCTATGACGTCAAGCCGAGCTTCACCGTGGAGAACGAGAAAGCCATCTCGACCGCGCCGACCGTCGACTTTGGCGGGAAGAAATAAGCTTGCAGGAGGTGATTACCACCATGCCGCTGGGCCCGCACGGACCGCACGACCAGGCCGCCCCACCCGCTGCCCCGCGGCGGCGCATGCGCGAACACCCGTCCGAAGGCAAATGGCTGGGTACCGCCGAGACCACCAACGAGCGCGACGTCCGTGACGCACGGGCTGGCCGGCGCGGCTTGCGTCGCCTGGTACCGCGCCCGTCGAAGCGCTGGCTCGACCATTGGCTCGTGCGCTACACGGTGCTGGTGCTGCTGTTGTGCTTTGCCTTGCTGTTCGTCGAGGCGGCCCGGGCGCAGGACGGTGCTGCGCAGGATGGCTTCGTTCCCGTGCCGGCGCTGACCGCCCGCGTAACGGACGGTGCCGGCATGCTGACGGCGCAACAGCGTGGCGCCCTCGAATCCGTGCTGGCCGACTATGAAACCCGCACCGGCAGCCAGATCGCCATCCTCACGGTGAAAAGCACGGCGCCTGAACCGATCGAGCAATACAGCATCCGCGTGACGGATGCATGGAAGCTGGGCCGCAAGGGCGTCGACGATGGCGTGCTGCTGGTGGTGGCCAAGGACAATCCTTCGTCGCTGCGCCGCCTGCGCATCGAGGCCGGCCGCGGCGTGCAGGGCGTGCTGACGGATGCGCAATCCAAGCGCGTGCTGCAGGACGTGATCGCCCCCCATTTCCGCAACAACGATTATTACGGTGGCCTGAGCGCCGGCGTGTCCGCGATCGCCACGCTGCTGGACAAGGAACAGTTCCCTGCCCCGCAGCAGCAACCGGCGCCGCGGCAGGCGCAGGCCGACGGCGGCGGTTCATGGCTGTGGCCGGCGATCCTGTTCGGCGTCTTCGTGCTGCTGCCAATGTTTCGCGGTCGCGGGCGGCGCAGCAGCGCGCACCGTTCGGGCTGGGGTTCGGGTGCGGCCGGCGTGCTGATCGGCAGTGCCCTCGGTAGCGCCCTGGGCAATGCCCACCGCGGTGGCGGATTTGGCGGCGGCGGCTTCGGTGGCGGCGGCTTCGGCGGCGGTGGCGGCGGCACATTCGATGGCGGCGGCGCCTCGGGAGACTGGTAATGGATGCGATTGCACGCTGGCGCCGCGCGTTGCGCCACCTGATGACAGGCTCGGGCGAAGGGCGCCGGTGCTTCCCTGAAAAGACGCTGGCGGCGATTGCCGCCGCGATCGCCGATGGCGAACAGCGCCACCGGGCCGAAGTGCGGCTGGTGGTCGAACCCGCGCTGCCGTTCGGCGCCGCGCTCGACGGCATGTCGAACCGGGAGCGGGCCCGTGCCCTGTTCGCGCAATATGGCGTGTGGGATACGGAAGAAAACTGCGGCGTGCTGATCTATGTGAACCTGGCCGACCACGCGGTGGACATCGTTGCCGACCGCAACGTTGGGCGGCGCATCGCCGACACCGAGTGGCAGGCGGTCTGCGGCACGATGACAGCCGCGTACAAACGCGGCGAATTCGCCGAAGGGACCGTGGCGGCACTGAACCAGCTGGCCGACCTGCTGCAGCGGCATTTCCCGTCGGATGGCTCGCGCCCGAACCAGTTGCCGGACGAAGCCGTCATCCTGTGATGCCCGTGCGATGGCGGGTCCTGCACGGATGAGTTATTCGATACTCGTATATCTATTATCGAAATTCAAAATTGGACTTATATGTGGCAGCGCAGCATAATTACACCTGTCTCCACTATTCTCCTCCAAGATAATAGTTTGAAGCCCGCCAACCAGCGGGCTTTTTTTTTTGCTGCAGCAATCCGATGACCGGGTATTGCGCCGGGTATGCCGAGTGCGCCAGGTTTGCGCACTGTCATGGCAGCGTCACATAGAAACCCTATACTCAAATCCATCTGCCACACATGCAACCGATATGCGTGGTGGCAGACCTGGTGTGCTTCGGCACACCGCTCCGAATTCGTCATTCCGCAGTGTGTGACCATGTGTTTTCGAGGAGCCGGATTTTATCGACCGACGATTGATATCGACCGATGCATCGATATCGACCGGCGATCCGGATCTGCTTTCGAATGCATCGATCACACTGCACCGCGATTCATTGCCACTTGCATCGCTATGTGATTCATCGTCTCTTGGCCCGGACAGGGTTTGAGCCCGCCTTCATGGCGGGCTCTTTTTTCTGGTACGTGCTATCGTTACGCTTTTGCCAATTCAATCTACGTCGTGCTGAAACTTCTCCACCTCTTGCTGCTTACCCCTGTATATGCGCGCCTGCGCTATTGGGGAGCAATGGCGCTGTTCGCGCTGATCGTGATCATCGGGTCGATTCCCGGCGCCCGGGCGGATGCCGGCGAAGTCGCGTCCGGCGTTGTACTGCATTCGTGCGCCTATGCGGTGCTGACGTTCCTTGTTTTCACCGGCAGCAGCGGCACGCCGGCGCAACGCGCCACGAAAGCCGTGCTCACCATCGCCGCAATGGGTATCTGCGATGAAGTGGTGCAGAGCTTCCTGCCCTACCGCCACGGGGCCATTGGTGACTGGCTGGTCGATTGCACGGCGGCCATCGTCACGTCCACGCTGCTGTGGGCACTGTGGACGAACCGCAAGGTATCCACCTGACATGCTCGTCGGGAAGCGCTGATCTGTTGGCGGCGCCGTTCGGGATCTAGCTGTTGCCGCAATCGTTTTCAATATCGGCACAGGGCTGGCCTTTCGGTACAGCCGCAGCCTCCCCGGCCACTCTGGTGGCCCGCGCCGCCGCCCAGTCTTGTTCAAGGCGCGCCTGGTCGGCATGCACGTCCATGCCGATCTTGCGCAACAGTGCCTTTGTATGGCGGCGCTGCGCAACGCTGACCATACCGCCCGTCGCACGCTCCGCATCGAGCCGCATTTCCAACAACTGTTCCACTTTCGCCAGCCGTACCAGCGCATACAGTGCATGGCGCAGCACGTGGCGCTTGCGCCGGCCGCTGTGCCCGGCCTGGCCGCCATAAGCGGCGTCCACCAGATCCGAGATCACCGCTTCCGTCCGATGCTTGAGCATATCCAACCCTTATAGTTTTCCGATGTCCAATAGCTGATTATCAAGCTGCATGGAATCGGGAGTTTGATTTGCATCAAGGGGTGACTTGCCGGCATGAACGCTGGCGCGATGGGTGTCCACATCCAGCAGGGAATACGGGGCGGTTACGGGATGGCGTGGGCACCCTGGCCGATGGCGATGCAAGGCGGGCACGGCAGCGAGCCGCGCCATGGGCGCCCGATGGTCAGTACATCTGCTCGACAGCGTAGCCGCGGCGCCGCAGCAGTTCGGGGATGCTGTCTTCGCCAACGAGGTGCAGCAAGCCGATGCCCACGAACGCCACCTCGTCGCTGCGCATGATCGCTTCGATGTGGGCGGTCATCTGCGGATTGCGCTGGCGCAGCAGCGTGCGGTCCATGAAGGTGGCGGAGACGGTATCGCCACTGGTCAGCTCGCGTGCCAGTACGGCGATGCGCGCCGCGTCGGCCGTGCTCCAGGCGTCGATCAGCCCGGCCGACTTTTGCACGGCCTTGCCGTTGTCCAGGTCGTCCAGGTTTTCAAGCAGGTATTGCTCTTGCTGGGCATCGTCCAGCGAAGCAAACAGGCTGAGCTGGTAGTCGGCCGTTTCCAGCTCGCGCACCCGCTTCTTCTGCTTTTCCGCGGCGGACAGCAGGAATCCCTCCACACCATTGTTGCGGTGATAGCCATGCTTCTCGATTTCGCCGCCGACGAGGATATTCGCGACCAGCCATGGCCGGTAGCCTTCCACATTGCTCAGCGGGATGCCGGCCTTTGCCAGCGCCCGTTCCAGCCGGGCCAGCGCATGCGGCGACAGGTGACGCGTGATCGATTCACCGGCCGGATAGCTGCCATATTTGGCCAGCGCCCGCTGGAACGGTTCGTGCACGCGGGTATCGAGTTCCAGCACGAGCGAGCTGGCATGGGCCAGCGCGCTGGTCACTTCGGGCTCGAGCGGGAAAAAGGCCTGCTTGCCTACGTGGATCGTGCCGAACAGGTAACTGGTCTTGCCCTCGTGCTGCACGCGGTACAGGGCGCCACGCCGGGGTACCGGCTTCAGCTCGATCGGCTCCGCGGTGGCAACCGCGTTGGGGACATTCATTTCCATACTATTGACGGACCAGGAGATCAATAAGGCAACGGTGAAAGTCAGATAGCGCAGCATGCAAATCTCCAACCGGCCTTTCGATAAAAGGCTGGCATGATCCGAAAACAATGAACGGTAATGCCCTGGAGTCAGCCGGGCACTGGCTGGTGGCCGCGTGAAAGCGGCTCTGTTGCTGATGGTAAAGGAATTTGCGTTGGGAGGAAATTTATTTGTGGCAGGCGAAGAAAATCGGCCGGATAGAAACAACAATATGTTTCCGTTCCGGCCGCGATGGTTGGATCGATAATATTGGTCTTCATGCCAGCGCCGCTGGCATTTTGTCTCCGCGCCGTGGCGGTATTTACTGTGCCAGTTCGACCAGCACGGCGGTATACATCTGCAGATTCAATGACAACTGTTTTTCGGTGATGAATTCATGTTCCGAATGCCCCGTGTAGACGGCGCCCGGCATGCCCGGCCCGAAGCTGACCGCATTCGGGAACAGGCGTGAATTGGTACCGCCGCCGATCGATACCGGTTTTGCATCGCGCACGCCGGTGTAATGCGCGAACACGTCGAGCAGCACCGGCACCTGGGGCGCATCCTCGCGCACCCATGGTTCGCCGATCTGCGCCTTCAGCGTGGCGCCGGGCGCATGTGCGCGCTTCCAGCCATCGAACGCGGTGTGGAACTGGCGCTCCAGTTCGGCGCCGGTCTTGCCGCGCGGGCGCCGCAGGTTCAGATTCAGTTCCAGCGCCCCGCCACTCGCCTTGAGCACCACGGGCGCCACCGTCATCGGCCCCATGAACGCATCGCGATAGGCCACGTCGCCGAATTTCTCGCCATACAGGCCGGTTCCCACCAAGTCGTTTACGAACGACACCATCGCCCCGGCCGTCGTGCCCGCCCAGGGTTGCACCGCCAGCGCATCGGCCAGCATCGCGATGGCGTTGACGCCATCCTCGGGTTTCGACGAGTGGGCCGACACGCCTTTCGCCGTGACCGTCAACCGCTGCGCGGCGCGCGAGAAACCGTAGCGCATGCCCTTCTGCCCGGCGGCGCGGGCACGGATGCGTTGCTCCAGTTCCGCCGTGGCGCCATCGATCGTGGCCGACGCATCTTCCGGGATCTGGCTGTTGAAGAAGCCACCCGTGAACGATGCCAGCGCCGGCCCGGCGACCGCCGTGCCCTTCAGCGCCGGCATCGTCACGGTCACCAGCCCCCAGCCCTTTTCCGCCGTCACCGCCGGGTACTCGGCATCGAGCGTGATGCTCACCTGCGGCGGCACATGCGTTTTCAGATAAGTTTCGAGTGGCCCCCAGTCCGACTCCTCGGCCATGTACACATACAGCTCGATGCGCTTCGTCAGCGGCACCTTGCGGTCGCTGATCGCCTTCATCGCATACAGGGCCGTGGCGATCGGGCCCTTGTCGTCCTCCGTGCCGCGGCCGAGCAGCAGGCCCGGCTCGCTCGTGCGGTCCAGCGTGAACGGCGACTGTCGCCACTTCGCGGGATCGACCGGCTGCACGTCGCCATGCGTGACGATGCCCACGCGCTCGCTCCCCTTGCCGTAGCCGATGACCAGCACGCAGCCGGCATCGTCGACGTCGAAGCCGAGGCGCTCCGCTTCCCCGCGCAGGTAATGCTTGAAGGCGATGTGCTGCGCATTGCGCTCGCACGGCACGCCTTCCTGGGCGACCGTATTGAAGCTCACCATGCGCGCCAGGGTATCGATGACCTTCTCGTGATAAGCCGTGCGGGCATGCTCGGCGGCTGCCAGCGCGACGGGGCCGGGCGCGGCCGGTGCGGCCGTGTGAAAGCATAGGGAGCACAGCGGGGCAAGCAGGGTAACGAGGGCGGCTTTTTTCAGCATGGTCGTGTGGGAAAAGATTCGTGGCGCCTCGCGCACAAGGCATTGCTTTTCCGCATTGCCTGCTGTCATCGGGCTCTAGCTTATGGTAACTTCGTACCACCAATTTTCGAGTGTACACGCACCCAACGTTTCGTGCAGACAACTCCTGGCCAGCTGCCACCCCACGTTCACCCTCGCCTGCCCACCATCCGTTTCCGGCTGGCGCTGCTGGTGCTCAGCTGCGTGCTGCCCGCCGCCATCGTGTCGGCATTCCTGATCTACGACCACTACCGCGTGGAACGCGCCAGCCTGCTGGGCGAGGCGATGGCCACCGCGCGCTCGATGGTCGCGGTGGTGGACCGCGATTTCGATACCGTCGTCACCGCGCTGTCGGCCTTGTCCGTGTCCGACGATGTCGATGCGGCGGATATCGCCGAATTCCGCCGGCAAGCCACCAACGTGCACGCAATCCTGCCGATCACGGAAATCGTGCTGTATGACGCGCCGACACGGCGCCAGCTGATGAACACCGCGACGGGGCCGGTGTCCGTCGCGCCCGGCAATGCGGCCCTGCTGCGCGACGTGATGCGCACCGGGCAGCCGGTCGTCACGGGCCTGACGCGCGACGGCGCGGGCGGGCAGACCATCACGGTTGGCGTGCCGGTCGTGCGCGAAGGCGCCGTGCGCTACGTGCTGGCGGCGCAGGTACTGCCGGCGGCGCTGGGCGCGATCCTGCGCGACCAGCAGGTGCCCGCGAGCTGGCGCGCGTCGATCCTGGACGGCGACCTGCGCATCGTCGCCCGCAACGTCGACATCGAGCGCTACCGCGGCACCCTGCCCGCTCCCGACCTGGTCGAGCGCATGCGCCGCCAGCTCGAAGATACGTTCGACGGCTCCACCGTGGACGGCAACCGGGTCGTCATGCTGTACAGCCGGTCGAGCAAGTCCGGCTGGAGCGTCACGCTGGGCATTCCCCACGCGAACCTGGCGGCGGGCCTGATGCGCACGCTGGAATCGCTGATCATCGCCACCGTGGTGATCCTGGCACTGGGTCTCGGCATGGCGTGGCTGGTCGGTGGGCGCATCGCCCATTCCGTGCAGGCGCTGATCGAACCCGCGACGGCGCTCGGTACCGGCCAGCATGTGCAACCCGCCGTGGTGGACTTCCAGGAAGCCCGGCAAGTGGCCGATTCGCTGGTGCGTGCCGCCGCCGCGCTGGACGATGCGCGCGGCCGCGCCGACAGCGAACTGCGCGAACGCCGCGCGGCCCAGGAAGCGCTGCAGGCGGCCGACCTGCGCAAGGACGAGTTCCTGGCCACGCTGGCGCACGAGCTGCGCAACCCCATGGCGCCGCTCGTCAACGCGCTCGAGATCATGCGGCTGGGCGGCCCGGGCAAGCCGCCGCCGCCCAATGTGCTGGACATCATCGAGCGCCAGCTCAAGCAGATGGTGCGCCTCGTCGACGACCTGCTCGACGTATCGCGCATCACCACCGGCAAGCTGGGCATCCGCGAAGAGACGATCGTGCTGCAGGACGTCATCAACCATTCGCTGGAGACGGCCGGCCCGCTGGTCGCGCAGCGGCGGCACGCGCTGTCGGTCAACGTGCCGGACGAACCGGTGGTACTGCAGGGCG
Source organism: Pseudoduganella lutea (assembly GCF_004209755.1). Taxonomy (NCBI): domain Bacteria; kingdom Pseudomonadati; phylum Pseudomonadota; class Betaproteobacteria; order Burkholderiales; family Oxalobacteraceae; genus Pseudoduganella; species Pseudoduganella lutea. Next base: position 1,583,759 of record NZ_CP035913.1, read on the forward strand.
ACGCCACGCGCCTGGCGCAGGTGCTGTCGAACCTGCTGAACAATGCCGCCAAGTACACGCCGAACGGCGGGCGCCTGGCCCTGAACGCCGTGCGGCTGCACGCGCCCGACCGGGTGCGCATCGACATCAGCGACAACGGCATCGGCATCGCCGCCGAGATGCTGCCGCAGGTCTTCGACATCTTCTTCCAGGCCGACCGTTCGCTGGGCCGCGCGCAGGCCGGGCTCGGCATCGGCCTGTCGCTGGCGCGCCGGCTGGTCGAACTGCACGGCGGCACGCTCACCGCGGCCAGCCCGGGCAAGGACCTGGGCAGCACGTTCGCCATCGAACTGCCCGTCACCACCGGCGATGCGACGCCCGCCCCGGCCGGCGATGTGCGCTCGGCACCCCTGCCGCAGTTGCGCGTGCTGGTGGCGGACGACAACATCGACCACGCCAACACGCTGCGCACGCTGCTGATCGCCGCCGGGCAATCGGTCACCGTGTGCTACGACGGCCTTTCCGCGCTGCGCTGCGCCGAAAGCTTCGAGCCGCAGATCGCCTTCCTCGACATCGGCATGCCGCGCATGGATGGCTACGAACTGGCGCGGCGGCTGCGCGCCGACCCGCGCCAGCAAGACTGCATGCTGGTGGCCGTGACCGGCTGGGGCCAGGAAAAGGACCAGCAAAGCTCGCGGGCCGCTGGCTTCCACCGCCACATCGTCAAGCCGCTGGCCCCGGCCCAGCTGCGCGCCCTCCTGCAGGAACGCGCCAGCCGTGCCACAATGCACGACACTGTTTGAGCAACGCCACCCGGCCTTGCTGCAAGCGGGACTTTGCATGAAAGGCAGGGCCGCGCCACGAGCGTCGGCGCGCCCTCGTACATATCGATGATTCCACTTTCAATTCTTGATCTTTCCCCCATCGCCGAAGGCAGCCACGCCGGCGAATCGCTGCGCAACACGCTGGAACTGGCCCAGCACGGCGAACGCTGGGGCTTCAACCGCTACTGGCTGGCCGAGCACCATGGCATGCCGGGCATCGCCAGCGCCGCCACCGCCGTCGTCATTGCCCATGTGGCCGGCGGCACGAAAACGATCCGCGTGGGCGCCGGCGGCATCATGCTGCCAAACCACTCGCCGCTGGTGATCGCCGAGCAGTTCGGCACGCTGGAAGCGCTGTTCCCGGGCCGCATCGACCTGGGCCTGGGCCGCGCGCCCGGCTCGGACCAGACCACGGCCCGCGCGCTGCGCCGCAACCTCGCATCGGACGCCGACGAGTTCCCGCAGGACGTGCTGGAACTTCAGGACTACATGAGCGACTCGCCGCGCCAGCGCGTGCTGGCCGTGCCGGGCCAGGGCGCCAAGGTGCCGCTATGGATCCTGGGATCGAGCCTGTTCGGCGCCCAGCTCGCCGCGCACCTCGGCCTGCCCTATGCGTTCGCCTCGCACTTCGCGCCGCAGATGATGATGCAGGCCGTGGCCTTCTACCGGAACAACTTCAAGCCATCGGCGAACCTCGCCAGGCCCTACGTCATGCTGGGCTATAACGTGTTTGCCGCAGATACCGACGAGGAGGCGCAACTGCTCGCCACGTCGATGCAGCAAGCCTTCGTCAACCTGCGCACCGGCCATCCATCGAAACTGCCGCCGCCGGTCGCCGGTTACCGCGCCACGCTCGGCCATGCGGAAAACGCCATGCTCGACTCTGTGCTGTCCTGCTCGGCGATCGGCTCACCGGCCACCGTGGCCGCCCAGCTGAACGCCTTCATCGCCAGCACGCAGCCCGACGAATTGATGGTTACCTCGCAGATCCACGACCACCGCGCCCGGCTGCGCTCGTACGAAATCCTCGGCGACATCCTGCGCGGCTGACACCCGGCAAGCTGTAAAACCAGGCCCAGGCCCCGTTCCGGCATTTTGTCGGAATCGGCCGGGCGGCATACGCTCGCGCTATCGGGCACCTCTATTTAGTACCGTCTGAATATATTTCCTTAAAACAGGGGTCAGACCCCTGTTTTAAGGAAATCTTTCTAGAATCGGCAGACAGGCGCCCTGGCAGTGGCCGGGCGGATTCAGCAACAAAAGGAATTTGCAGTGCACACTCAACAACAAGAACAACCGGACATCTCCGCCGCCATGGTCTGGCTGATGGCCACGGCGACGGGGCTCATCGTCGCGAACCTGTACTACGCGCAGCCGCTGGTCGGGCCGATCAGCCGGGCGACGGGGCTCGATGCGGGCGCCGCCGGCCTCATCGTCACGCTGACGCAGCTCGGCTACTGCCTCGGCATGATCTTCATCGTGCCGCTCGGCGACCTGGTCGAGAACCGCAAGCTGATCGTGACGGCGCTGGCGGGCACCGCGTGCGCGCTCGGCGTGGCCGCGTTCAGCACCAGCGCGGCGCTGTTCCTGGCCGCGATGTTCGGCATCGGCCTCGGCTCGGTGGCGGCGCAGGTCATCGTGCCGTTCGCGTCGCACCTGGCGCGGCCGGAAACGCGCGGGCAGACGGTGGGCACGGTCGTCAGCGGCCTGATGCTGGGGATCATGCTGGCGCGGCCCGTGGCGGGCCTCGTCACCGACGCGCTGGGCTGGCATGCGATCTTCGTGCTGTCGGCGCTCGTCATGGCCGGCCTGGCGCTCGTGCTGAAACAGCGCCTGCCGCTGCGCGACCCGGTACAGCCGGGCGGGCAGCAACACACGTACCCCGCGCTGCTGGCGTCGCTGTGGACGCTGCTGAAGACCACGCCGATCCTGCGCCGCCGTTCCGCCTACCAGTTCTGCATGTTCGGCGCCTTCAGCCTGTTCTGGACCACCGTCCCGCTGATCCTCGCCAGCCCGGTGTTCGGCCTGTCGCAGACCGGCATCGCGATCTTCGCGCTGGTGGGCGTGGCGGGGGCCCTCGCCTCGCCGATCGCCGGCCGGCGCGCCGACCAGGGCAAATCCCGTTCGACGACGGCGATCGCGCTCGTGGCCGCCGCCCTGTCCCTCGTTGCCCCGCTGGCGTTCCACGGTGGCCGCACGTTCGAACTGGGCCTGCTGGCGGCAGCCGCGATCGTGCTGGACGGCGCCGTCTCCGCCAGCCTCGTCACCGGCCAGCGGGCGCTCTACGCGCTGAGCGCCGACGTGCGCTCGCGCCTGAACGGCCTGTACATGGCGATCTTCTTCATGGGTGGCGCACTGGGCTCGTCGGTGGGCGGTTGGATGTACGCGCACCACGGCTGGCAGGGCGTGCTGATGACGGGCCTGCTGTTCCCGGCGGCCGGCATGATGGTCTTCGCCACCGAGCAACGGCAGCCGCGCGCCGTCACACCTTGACGAACCAGCGCCGCCGCCACATGCCCCAGGCGACGGCGTACATGGCCAGCACGAAGGCCACCGCGTAGGCCAGCGACGCGGCCTTCGGCACCAGCGGCAGCGCCGCGATCGGCGCATACAGCGCGCCGTGCCAGCCGAGGTGACCGATCATGTTCACGACCACGCCAGACAGCGCATAGAGGAACAGCGCGTTCATGCCGAAGATGACGAACGGCCGCGCCAGCGCCGCCATGCGCTCGCGCAACGCGGCGGACGGCGCGGCATCGAGCAGCCAGTAGAACGCACCGAACACCAGCAGCGCCCAGCCGGTGGTCATCACGCAGAACGACGTCGTCCACAGGCTCTTGTTGACCGGCATGAGCACGACATCGAGCATCGCGCCGGCCAGCACGAACGCCAGCCCGGCCAGCAGCAGCCACACGGTGCGTTCGACGGCATCCACGCGCGCGGCCAGCCAGCGCCCCGCCAGCACGCCGAAGAGCTGGCTGCACAGCGCGGGAATGGTCGAGAACAGCCCTTCCGGGTCCCAAGTCCTCGACACCGGCCACAGATGTCCGGACAGCACCAAGCGATCGATCCACGACGCGGCATCGCGCCCCTTTTCCAGCACGCCCGCCGCGACGACGCCGTCGACACCCGGCACCGGCAACAGCAGCATCACGGCGCTATAGAACGCCAGCAGCGCCACGATCCACGCCACCTGCCCGCGCCAGCCGTAGTACACGACGATGGGCGCGGCCAGCGCCGTGCACAGCGCGATCCGCTGCAGTACGCCGGGAATGCGCACGGTGGAGAAATCGAACGCAGGGAACAGGTTGAGGAACAGGCCGATTGCGAAGATCAGCGCGGCGCGCCGCCACAGTTTCGCCAGCAGCGCCCCTTTGTCCGCACCGGCTTCCGCCTGGCGCCCCAGCGACAGCGTCATCGACACGCCGCCGATGAACAGGAAAAACGGAAAGATCCAGTCGGTGAACGTCCAGCCATGCCAGTCGGCGTGCGCCAGCTGCGAATACAGGTTGCCCCAGTCACCCGGGTTATTCACCAGCAGCATCGCGGCGATCGTGAAACCGCGGAAGGCGTCGAGGGAGAGCAAGCGTTGTGAAGTCATCCGGCACCGGGCGTTATGGACGAGCGACGACTATAGAACACGCGAGCCGCCGCTGTCCATCGCCACGCCGTGCTCCACGCGCGGGCGGCCGGTTGACGCCCCGCCGCCGGTTCCCCGATACTGCGCGCATGACTTCCTACATCGGCCGCTTCGCCCCTTCCCCCACCGGTCCCCTGCACCTCGGTTCGCTCGTCGCCGCCATGGCCAGCTACCTCGACGCGAAGGTGCACGGTGGCCAGTGGCTGGTGCGCATCGAAGACCTCGACCGCGACCGCAACGTGGCCGGCGCGGACGAGCATATCCTTGCATCGCTGCGCCGCTGCGGCATGGCGTGGGATGGCGAAGTGACGTGGCAAACGCGCCGCCAGCACCTGTACGAAGCGGCACTGGCGCAGCTGGCGGAGCACGTGTACCCGTGCGGCTGCTCGCGCCGGGAAATCGCCGATTCCCAGGTCAACCTGCAGGCACTGCAGCCCAACGCCACGCTCGTTTACCCGGGCACGTGCCGCGCCGGCCTGGCGCCGGGCAAGGCAGCGCGCGCGCTGCGCCTGCGCACCCCGCAGCAGCCGCGCCGCGTGATCGGCTTCCAGGACCGCTGGCACGGACACGTCGAGCAGGACATCACGGCCGAGGTGGGCGATTTCGTGATCCGCCGGGCGGACGGCTTCTGGGCCTATCAACTGGCCGTCGTCGTCGACGATGCCGCGCAGGGCATCACCGACATCGTCCGCGGCGCCGACCTGCTCGATTCCACGCCGCGCCAGCTCTACCTGCAGGAACTGCTGGGCGTGCCGCATCCGCGCTACCTGCATGTGCCGGTCGTCGCCAATGCCGACGGCGAGAAGCTGTCGAAGCAGACCGGCGCGGCGGCGTTCGACAACGGTGCGCCCCCCGCGCAACTGCTGACCCAAAGCCTGCTGCCCGCCGCCCGCTTCCTTGGCCTGCACGTCGAGGCGGCCACCATTCCCGATTTCTGGGCCGCCGCCGTGCCGGCCTGGGCCAGCCTCCTGCGTACGCGCCACACGCAATGATCCCCCATTCGCCATGCGCCGCGGCGCCGGCGCCGGCGCCGGCAGCGTTATCGGGACATTGACGCATCGCCCTGTAGGACTGGTCCTCCGGCCGATCGTGGGTTGGCGAACAGACCCGCGCATCCCCGGCACGCATACTTCACCCATCGCTTTCACAGGAGGTGAACCATGCGACGCTTCATTCTTCCCTTCGCCCTCGGCCTGGCCACCTTGGCCACCGCGGGCGTTGGCGCCAACGATCAGATCTACAAGTGCATCGATCCGAATGGCGCCACGATGTTGTCCGACAAGCCCTGCGCCATCGTGCAGTCCGTGCCCGCCTCCGACACGGCCCCCGCAACCGGCGATGTGACGCCGGGCGTGACTGCAGGCGTGGCCGAAATGCCGGCCATCGACGAAGGCCGGCCGCAGGTCGTCAAGGAATACTTCAAGCTGCCCGCGGCGGAAATCGACCAGCAGAACCGGCCCAAGCCGCTGCTCGTCAGCACGCCGCCCAAGGTGGACGTGGCGACGCTCAAGGCTGCCCGGCTGAAGCTCGAGCTGGAAGACAAGACGGCATCGCTGCGCCAGGCCAGCCTCGATTGATCGTGGCGCCGGAGACACACTCCGGCTTGCACGAATAAAGTCACTGCGCGTGCCGGCATTGGCATGCGCGTAAAGGCTGCGTTGCAGAGCCAAATGCCGTAAAGTCTTAGCTAGCGCTACCAAAGTTTATTTCCTCACCTCCCTTCCCTCCCAGAAATTGCCGTATAGCCACGGCACTTTGTTACAAATAATTCATCTTTCTCCTTTGACACTTGGTAGCCGCACTGCCGAGAATGGCTTGCCGCATTGACCACAAATCAACGTGCCGGAGATCCCGGCCGCGGCGCCACTTGGTGATCCATCAACGACTACAAGGAATGCACATGAAGATGAAGCAGGCTTACATGGTGTTGGCACTGGCATGTGCCGCGGGCAGTGCCGCCGCGGCCACGACGGACTTTTCTTCCGGCGCACAAGGCTGGGAAGGAACGCAACCGGCAAGCGGGATCGGCGGCTCCGGCATCGACGAGACGCTTGGCAATGGCGCACCAGCCTATCGCACGATCATCAACAACTTCGGCATCACTTTCGCCAACAGCACGAACGCCGAGTTCGTGCGCGACTACACAGCCACGTCGTCCGTCACGTTCGGCATCGACGTGCTGGCGCAGCAGGTCAGCTTCTTTGGCCAGGACGTGACGCGCGACCTGGTACTGGAACTGCGCGACTACGACAACGCCAGCGCGGGCCTGCCCTACACGAGCGTGTGGTACACGGTGGGCACGCTCGACGCGTCGAACGAAGGCTGGAAGCACTTCTCCGTCACCATCGACGACACGTCGGCCATCGGCCTGCCATCGGGCTGGGGCGGCTATGGTGCCGAGGAAGCGGACGGCACGCCCTACCTGCCGGCGGACCGCACGTTCGCCAGCGTGCTGGCTGGCGTGGACGAGATCGCGTTCACTACCTACAAGCCGGGCTATATGTACGGCTTCACGGACTTCGACGTGGCAGTCGACAACATCACCGTCAGCGCCGTGCCGGAACCGGGGACGTACGCGATGATGCTGGCCGGCCTGGGCCTGGTGGGCGTCGTGGCCCGCCGCCGCAAAGCGGGCCGCAACGCCTGATGCGCCGTTGATGCGTTACTGATGCGTTACTAAGTTCGCAGTGGCGCTTGCCTGGACGCAGCGCACGCGCCGGCGCATGATGCAAGCCGAACGACGATCGCCTGCCGGCATCGTCGTTTTTCATCCACGGTCCTATAATGCGCGCTCTGCCGATACCGCGAGAACGCCATGACCAGTCCTGATCCCCGCCCCGCCGTCGTGCTGCTGCACAGTTCGATGAGCTCGCGCAGCCAGTGGGCCGCGCTGATGGCCGCGCACGAAGCGGACTACCGTTTCATCGCGCTCGACCTGCTGGGCTATGGCAAGGCGCCGTTCCCCGATGCGGCCATGCAGGCCGGTTTCTCGCTGGTGCACGAAGCCGATGCCGTCCAGGCCGCCCTCGCGGCCCACCTGGCGGACGACGAACCGTTCCATCTCGTCGGCCACTCGTACGGCGGCGCCACGGCATTGCGCCTGGCCCGCACCGCCCCCGGCCGCATCCGCTCGCTGGCCGTGTTCGAACCCGTCGCCTTCCACCTGCTCGACGAAAGCGACCAGGCCCGCGCCGAGGTGTGCGCCGTCATCGCCGCGATCGAAGCCGCCCCGACCGCAGAAGAAGCCACGCGCAGCTTCATCGATTACTGGAACGGCCCCGGCGCCTTCGATGGCATGCCCGCCCCCATGCGCGAGCGCTTTACCGGGCAAGTGGCGAAAGTGAAGCTCGACTTCGTGGCCCTGCTCGGCGAGCCCGCCACGTTGCGCGACATGGCCGCGATCGGCATCCCCTCCCTCGTGCTCACCGGCCGCGCCGGCCCGGCGTCCACACACGCTGTCGCCACGCGCCTCGCCACCGCCCTGCCCCGCGTCACCACCGCGCAAACGCCGGGCGGCCACATGGCCCCGATCACGCACGCCGCCGACGTCAACCGTGAAATCGTCGCTTTCCTGCAAAGTGTTGCCTGAAACCGGGGTCAGACCCCAATTCCAGGAAATATTTCCCAAATTCGGGGTCTGACCCCGGTTTTTAGCAACACTACTCTGATGAAACACCGATCCCGTCCACTCACCGATGGCGAAATCGCCTGCTGCCGCAAGCTGTTCGGCGCGGCGCTGGACTGTGCGCGCGTGCGCATCCATGCGCGTGGCTGGTTTTTCGGCTGGCAGTGGCGCCACACGGCGATGGCGCCAGATGGGCATGTCTGGTTCCGGCCCGAGGATTTCCGCGACGATTTTTCGCGCGAGCCGGCGTGGCGGCTGCTCTGGTTCATGCACGAGATGGTGCACGTGTGGCAGTGGCAGCTGGGCTACCCGGTGATGTGCCGCGGCGCCCTGCGCATCGGCCTTTCCTATCGCTACCAGCTCGCGCCGGGCCGGCGGCTGGCGGACTACAACATGGAAGCGCAGGGCGACCTGCTGGCCGACTGGTTCGCGCTGCGCTGGCTCGGCGAACCCGGCGCCATGCACCAGAAGCAGTATGCGGCCGACGCCTGGCTGTTCGAGGACGTGCTGGCCGGGTTCCTGGCCGATCCGGCGGATGCCGCCAGCCTGCCGCGCGCCAGCCTGCCGTTCGCGGCGCCGGCCATGGCCTGGCTCAGGCGCCGTCGGGCTGCATGAGCCAGGCCGCCAGGTCCTCGCGCGGCAGCGGCCGCGCATACAGGTAGCCCTGCGCCTTGTCGCATTGCAGCGTGCGCACCACGTTGGCCTGTTCGGCCGTCTCGATGCCTTCGGCCACCGTGTTCATGCCCAGGCTCTGCGCCACCTTCACGGTGGCTTCGATGAGCACGCGATGATGGTGGCTCGTTTCGCTCTGGCTGACGAACGAGCGGTCGATCTTCACCGTGTCCACCGGCAGCAGGTGCAGGCTGGCCAGCGACGAATAACCGGTGCCGAAATCATCGAGCGCGAGCGTGATGCCGAGCGCCTTCAGTTCGTGCAGGCGCTGCTGCACGTCGGTATCCTGCGCCGCCAGGCTTTCCGTCACTTCGAGCTGAAGGCGCTGCGCATCCATGCCCGTGTCGGCAAGGATGCGCGCCACGGTGTCCACCCATTCGCGGTGCCCCAGCTGGGCGCGCGACAGGTTGACGGCCAGCAGCCGCGGCGCCAGCGCGCCAAGCTCGTGCTGCCAGCGCATGAAATCGCGGCAGGCCTGTTCGAGCACGAAATCGCCGAGCGGGCCAATCAGGCCGCTCTCCTCGGCCACGCCGATGAATTCGAACGGCGGCACGATGCCGCGCACCGGGTGCCGCCAGCGCACCAGCGCCTCCACGCCGGCGGAGCGGTCGGTGCCGCCGGCGGCGCCCAGCCCCACCACCGGCTGGTAGACCACGAACAACTGGTCGGACTGCAGCGCCTGGCGCAGGTCGGTCTCGATATCGGTGCGGCGCGCGGCCCGTTCGCGCATCGCGGACTCGAAGCGCACGAAGCGCGCACCGCCGCTGCGCTTGGCTTCCACCATCGCGATGCCGGCATCGCGCAGCAGCGCGTCGGGATCGTTGCCGTCGCCCCAGGCAATGCCCACGCTGACATTGCAGATGACTTCATGCGCCTGCAGGTGGAAGACGCGGCCGATCGCGCCGATCAGCCGCGCGGCCACGCTTTCCGCATCCTCCACACGGCGCAGGCCATCGAGCACGACGACGAATTCGTCGCCGCCGACCCGGGCCGCGAGTTGCCCGGCGCGCTGGCCCAGCGCGATGTGGTCGGTGGGCGGGCGCAGCACGTTGCGGATGCGCTCGGCCACGAGGACCAGCAGCTGGTCGCCCATTGCCTGGCCGAGCGTGTCGTTCACCTGGCGGAAGCGGTCGCAGTTCATGAACAGCACCGCAAAGCCGGTATCCTTCCCGCCGCCGGCAGCGTCGTGCTCCAGGATCCTGCGCAATTCCTCATGCACCGCGCTGCGGTTCGGCATGCGCGTGAGCGCATCGGTGCGGGCCGCCGACGACAGCCGGCTGGCCAGCCGCTCCTGCTCGCGCCGCGCCTCCAGCGTGATGTCGTTCACGGCCACCATCAGCCTTTGCGGGTCGATCTTCATCACCGACAGCGACAGCACCAGCGGGCCATCCCGCCCGTCCGGGCCTTCGATCCGCATGCCCTCGACCACCACGCCGGACGGGGTGTCGCAGCGCGCCACGTCATCGCGCAGGCCGGGCGCTGCGCGCGCGAAGATCGCGTACAGGTTGTCGAGCGCACCCTGCGGTGCCAGGGGCATCAGCAGCTGCGAAGCCATCGGATTGAGCATGTCGATGGCGCCGTCGATATCGGCCTGCAGCAGGCCGATCGGCGTGCGATACATGAACTGGACCAGGGCCTCGTAGGCAAGTTTGTCGTCGTGCTTCATCATGCGGCGGTATCGGTCGATTGGGAACTCCAGCATTCCACGCGATTGCGCCCGGCAGCCTTCGCGGCATACAGTGCGGCGTCGGCGCGCTTGACCAGGTCGTCGATACCGGCCATCTGCGCATCCCATGCGGCCACGCCGGCGCTGACGGTGAACGTTACGGCGACCCCGTCGACCCGCACCGTCAGCCCTTCCACGGCAGCCAGCAGGCGCTTTGCCACAGAGCACGCCTGTGCCAATTCGGTCGATGGCAGCAGCACGGCGAACTCCTCGCCGCCCAGGCGGGATACCACGTCCACGGCGCGGAACGTGGTGCGCAGCGCCTCCGCGAATGCGCGCAGCACGGCATCGCCGACCGGGTGGCCATGCGTGTCGTTGACGCGCTTGAAGTGATCGAGATCGAACAGCGCCAGCGCGACAGGCCGCGGAAAGCGGCGCGCGCGGCCCAGTTCCAGCTCGGCCGCGTGGAAGAAGCCGCGCCGGTTGGCCACGCCGGTCAGGTGATCGGAAAACACGGCCTGGCGCCAGCCTTCGCTGGCCGCGCGCCGGTCGGTGATATCGCGCAGCACCAGGCAGTAGGCCGGCTCGGTGTCCGGCGCCCCGGGGTCGCCGTCGGGCAGCGGCGTGATCATCGCGCTGGCCCAGAACGGCGTGCCGTCGGCGCGCATGCGCAAGCCTTCGTCCACGCTCCAGCCACTGGCATCGGCCTCGCGCAGCAGGTCGCGCGCCCGTTCCGGCGTGGTCGTGTCTTCGGGCTCGAACACGGCATAGGGCTGGCCCACGATCGCTTCCGTGTACCCGGTCACCCGGCCGATGCTGTCGTTCCACTGCTCGACCCGGCCCTCACGATCCAGGCTCACCAGCGCATAGTCGGCAACGCTGGCCAGCAGCGCGTTCAGCCAGGCGTCGCTTTGCCGCAGCTGGCGGTCGCGCTGCACCTGCAGCGTCACGTCCTGCAGCACGGCCATCAGCCGCGCGGGATCGAGCTTGACGATCGACAGCGACAGGATGGCGGGCTCGTTGCGCCGGCCGCCGCCATGCAGGTGGATGTGCAGGCCATCGCAGATCCGGCCACGCGGCGCCGTGAATTCGCTGCACAGCATGCGCACTTCCGGCGCCACGTCCTGCAGCGCGGTGAACAGGTTGTCCAGGCAGCCATCGCGCGACAACGGCATCAGCAGTTGCGCCGAGATGGGATTGCTCAGCGTGATGGCGCCATCGGCCTGCGCCTGCACCAGCCCCACCGGCGCCAGGTACAGGAACTGCATCAGTGCTTCGTGCTCGGCCCCGATGTCGGGGTCGGCCGCGGGCGCGGTACTCACGGCTGGCGCTGCACGAGCACGTAACGGGTGGCGGCGCCGGGCGACGACAGCAGCCGCAGCCGCACCTTCGTGGGGCGCATCCGCAACGTCAGCACATAGGGAATGGTTTCATCGAGCGCGACGCCATCGGCCTGCGCATCGTCGAAACGCTGGGCCACCATGAAGTTGTTCATGCACGGCGCCACGCTGGTGAAGAAATGCTGCCCCACCACGCTGTGCGGCGACAGGCCGGCCGCCTGCGATTCGAAGCGGTTGTAGCGCTGCACGACGGTCGTGTCGTCGAAACCGATGATGCCGAACGTTGCCTCATCGAGCTGTTCGTCGGTAAGCGTGGCGAGGCGCTGGCCCAGGTCGGGGTGGTCGAAAGCAAGGTCAGTCATCGTTAACTCCCGGAAACAGAATGCAAACAGACATCATCGCACGAATAGGTTGATGTGTGGCAATAGATGCTGACATGGTCACAATTGGCTGTCAATGCACGCACGATTGAAACCAGCAGTTTCGCTCTATAGCAACAGGGTTTTTCGAAAGGTAATGGAACGCGGTCCTGTTGCATCCAATGCTACGATCAAAGCTCGAGTCACCAATCAACTCTGGAAAAAAGGAATCATCATGACCATGACCAAAGCTATCTTCGCAGCAGCCCTGTGCTTCGGCCTGGCCGCTTGCAGCACGACCGACACCTCGAATTCCAGCGGCGCCACCGACAGCTCGGCAACCGGCTCGAGCACCACGTCGGGCAGCAGCTCGATGGATTCGGGCACCGCGGGCTCCAGCACTTCGGGTACCAGCTCGTCCGGTTCGACCAATTCGAGCCAGTGGAACCAGAACGGCACCACGTCGCCGACGGCAACGCCGGGCACTTCGCCCAGCAACCCGAGCAACGCGGACGACAACTCGGTGAAAAAGTAAGCACCCCTGCAATGAAAAATGGCCTGCGCATGCAGGCCATTTTTTTTGGTGCCCACCCGCCGGCAAGACCCTTGGCAAACGACGCTATGCCGCGTGCACCAGCCCGTGAAGCCAATGCCGCACCAACCCAACGACGGTCACGTCCCATGCACCCGTTCGCCGTCCACCGCCAGCCGGTAGCGCAGCTTGGTGCGCTCGCCTTTCGCATACGTGGCGTACCACGGCGGGATCGGCACCTCTTCCACGAACGTGCAGCCGATCCGCTCCAGCGCGCGCCGACAGCCGGCGTTGTCCGGCGTGGTGGTGATCCACACGGCGCTCAGGCCGAGATGCGCCGCTTCCGGCAGAAGCGCCCGCACGGCCTGCCCGGCAAATCCCCGCCCGCGAAACGCCGCGTCGACGGCAAAGCCGATGTGCCCGAGCAGGTGCGTGTACACGTGCGAGTGACCATCGCGCAGGCTGATCGTGCCGACAGGCTCGCCGTCGGCCATGATGTGCCAGCGCCAGGCCCGCACGCCCCAGGGCGAACTGGCGGCGGTGTAGGCGGCATGCAGCAAGAGCGTCACCTCGGTGGCGCATGCTTGCGGGGTTGCTTCGGCGGTGTGTGACAAGATCGGACAGGATCGGACAGGATCGGCGGCAGAACGTAACGAGCCGCCAGCTTACCACCGGCATCGGCATTGCACTCTTGTCGCACGCCCCCATTTGCGGCAAGATCGCTCTTTGTGCCGCAAATCCATCGATGTTTACATCATCTTTCAACAATATTAACAAACAGCTGCTTTTGCTGCAGCTCGCGCTCGCGCCTGCGGCAGCCATTGCGCTGCCGTCACAAAAGCCGCTCGGTGCACCGCTGGCCACGTTGATCAACGCATATCGCGCCGCGCCCGGCACCTGCGCCGGCACGCCGGCCGCTCCCATGCCACCGCTTGCCGTGGAAGCCGCGTTGTCGCAGATCCGCATCGTTTCCGGGACATTCCTCGAACCGGCGCTGGAACAGGCCGGATACCCGGTCGAGCATGCCGAAGCACTGTTCATTTCCGGCGCCGCCGACGCGGCCGAGGCCATGCAGGCGCTGCGCGAGAAATACTGCACGCGCCTCCTGGGCACGGAAGTTTCCGCCGTCGGCACGATCCGCGTGGCCGACGGCTGGCACGTGGTGCTGGCGCGCCCCGAGCGGCGCGAACTGCCGGCACCGGAAGGCATCGGCGAGGAAACGCTGGCGGCCGTGAATGCCGCTCGCGCCACGCCGCGCCAGTGCGGCGATGAACGATTCGGTCCCGCGCCGCCGCTGCGCCTGAACCGCGCCCTCGATGTGGCCGCCCGGTCGCACAGCGAATACATGGCGCAGGTGCGCTGGTTCCAGCACCAGCAAAAGAACGGCAGCGTGGTGGGCGACCGGGCGCTGCGCGCCGGTTACCGCTGGCGCACGATCGGCGAGAACATCGCCTCCGGCCAGCGCACCGCGCAGGAAGCCGTGCAGGGCTGGCTCGACAGCCCGGGCCACTGCGCCAACATCATGAACGCCGCGTTCGTGGAAATGGGCGTCGGCTATGCCGTCAACCCGGCGCGCGGCACGCTGTACTGGACCCAGGTACTCGCGCGCTGACGGATCGGTCGTCATCACAGCGAATTGCGCACATCCTTCACGGCCTGCGCCGCCGCGCGGGCAATCTCGGCGATGTCCTGGTCGCGCCGCCGGTCGAGCCAGCGCACCACGCCCCCCAGCAGCCACCACGCGGGCAGCGCCGCGACCACCAGCATGGGCACGCCCACGATGGCCACGCCGAGCGACGCATCGATGCCGCACAGCGCCATCACCGACCCGGCGGAAACAAACAGCGTGGGCCACCACGAATGCACCGCAGCCAGCAGGAATGGCCCGGCAATGGCGGCCATGGCGATCGCGCAGGTGAAACGCACCCACCCCTCGCGGCGCGTGCGGGGCCACATGAACAGGAACGTCAACGCACACGCGAGGGCGCCGGCCAGCAACGGCGCCGCAAAGATTGTGAGAAGCGCGCTGCCGGCTGCGCCGAGTTCGATGGTCATGGTGCCTGGTCTCCTGGTGTGTTTCGCCGGCCCGGTGTTGTTTTTGATTGCTTGAGTGAACGCAAATAAACATCAGGCCGCTTGCAACCGACTTTAGCAAATGCTATATTCCGAGTCAAGCGTTTGCTAATCTATCGAAACCACCCATCGATTCAACAGATTTCATGAACATCTATCAACACCGACGAGAGCGGCTCAATGCCCTGATCCGCGACCAATATGACGGCATCCGCAAGGTGCTGGCCGATGCCAGCGGCTGGAGCGAGGCGCGCCTGTCCCAGATCCTGTCTTCCACCTACCGCGAAGGCCGGGCCTTCAGCGAAAAGATCGCCCGCAAGCTGGAAAGCGACCTGGCGTTGCCGGCCATGTTCTTCGATCACGGCGCGATCGCACCGGCCGAGGATGCATCGCTGGCGCCGGTATTCCTGCGCGTGCGCCCGATCGATGCGCACAGTCATGGCATCGTGCAGATCCGGCGCGTGCGACTGCGGCTTTCCGCCGGCATCGTCGGTTTCGCGGTCGAGCCCGACGAAGAAGCGGGCGGCTCCTTCAGCGTGGAAACCGAATGGCTGGCGCGCAACCGCTTCGCCCCGGAAGACCTGATCGCCCTCGAAGTAACGGGAGAAAGCATGGAGCCGCGCCTGCATCGCGGCGACCTCGTGGTGGTGAACACGGCCGACAAGTCGCCGGCCGACGGCCAGGTATTCGCCGTCAACTACGAAGGCGAGGCGGTGGTGAAGCGGCTCCTGCGCGATGCGGGCCACTGGTGGCTCACCTCCGACAACCCCGACCAGCGACGCTTTCCCCGCAAGCTGTGCGATGGCGTCACGTGCCTGCTGATCGGCCGCGTGGTGATGAAGAAAAGCGAGAACATCTGATGGCGGAACGCCGCCTCGCCTGCGCGTTCGTCGATGGCGTGGACAACGCCGGCACGCAGTCGCTGCACTTCATTGGCGGCGCGCCCGACCGTATCCGGCTGGAAGGGCCCGGCGCCGTCGGCGAACTGTGCATCTGGGTGGTGGTCGAAGCCCGCATGGCGGCGCCGCTGCGCAAGCTGGCGCTGTCGCTGCGGGCGCACGGCCAGGAAATCGACTGGATCACCTACGAAGACGCAGCCGTGGCGGCCCCCGCCGGTCGCCCCGAGGCCACGTATGTCGTCGACCACATCTTTACCATTCCCCACTGGCTCACGTTCCGCGATTGCGTCTTCGAAGTGCGCGCCGCCGGCGACAACGCCCCGATCGGCAGCGCCACGCTCACATTGGAGCTGCCCCCGCCGTTCTAAGCCGCCTTGCGCTCCTGCAGCGGCATTTCATCACGCCCCCATCGCTGGTTCAGCCAGCGCCGCGCCGGCCTTTCCACGAGGTGGAATGACAGCATGCCCAGACATAGCGACAGCAGGAGACCGGCGATGCGCTGGTGCCACGCATCGCCGCCGAAGAGGTAGGCCGGCTGCTGCCACAGATACAATGAATACGACCACAGGCCCAGCATCCGCAGTGGCTGCCAAGACAGCACGCGCTGCACGATCGGGGCCGTCGAAGGCAACAGGTTCACGGCCAGTGCGAACAGCAGGCCACCCGCGTAGGTCTGCACCAGCACTGGCACCGACCACCATTGCGTGAGCAGCGCCGCACCGAAGATTGCGCACCACGCCGGCGCAGGCACCGCGATCCGGCGCGCGCCGATGGCCAGGTACAGGAACGCAGACGCGCACAGGGTGAATGCCGCCACCTCGGTATGCAGCAGCATGCCGGTCAGCGCCCGCCCGTCGTAATGGCGCACATACCAGATACCCGCCGCGATGCTGGCCCCCAGGCACAGCGCAACGGCCAGCAGCATCCGCCTGCCGGACCGCCCCACGGCGACCGCCAGTGCCGCCAGCAGCAGGTAGCTGTGCTCTTCCACGCACAGGGACCAGAAATGCCCTACCGGCAGCACCGCGCGTCCCAGCTCGCCGGGAAAATAATTGAACGTGAAGGTGGCGGCGGCCAGCAGTTCGGCCCACGACACTGGCATGCCCAGCATCGCGCAGACCAGCACCACGGTCACGAGAAACACGTACGCGGCGGGGAAGATGCGGGCGATGCGCCGGCGCAGGAACTGACCGGCCGGCACGCGCTGCGTGATCAGTAGCCGCACCATCAGGAAACCGGACAGCGCGAAAAACAGCCGCACGCCGACGGCTCCCATGTTCATCCCTGGCACCGGCAGGAAGTGGCCGACCAGCAGCAACAGGATCGCCAGCCCGCGCCAACCGTCGAGATATGTAAGCTGTTCCGCGCGCATGCACTCTCCAGAAGAATTGAACATCGGTGTTGTTGCGCGTGGCGAGGAAGATGGCACCGGCCCTAGCCGCCCTGGCAGCACGCCGTGCCGGCCGGCCCCCTTTAATGTCCAATCGCATTGCAAGTCGCACAGCAAGACAATTGTCATTTTTTATTTGATTATTGGCAAGTTCCTGGACTTCCGGTGTTGTATCCAAAGCGCCTGGCATGACACGAGTTTTGAAAAACACATCCGATCAACCACGTGACTAATGCAGGCACGCCAGCCAACGATCGGAAATTTTCCGCTACCGTTGCCCGATGAGCATACGATTCGCAATCTCCCTGGCCTGCCTGCTCGCGGGCGTGCATTGGGCACCTGACGCGGCGCACGCGGCGCAACCCTACAAGCCCGAGGCCCCGTCCCTCGCGCCGAATTTGCAGGGGCGGCTCGAGCGCCCGTTGCGCTACCGGCCCGAAGGCGCGGACTTCGTGATCGACGATGGCCGCGAATTCTTCAACCGCCCGCTTTATGGCGGCAACACGGCGTTCCGCGTCGACGGCGGCGACCGGCCGGAATTCGCGCTGTACCTGCCGGGCCGCGGTGGCAACCTGAGGCTGGGCGTGCGCACCGCGGCCAGCACCTTGTGGCTGCACGAGGCACGCAGCGTGCAGGCGCGCTACCGCCCCGGCGAGCTGCATTACGAGATCGCCGATGCCGCGCTGGGCGCAACCGGGCGGCTGAAAGTGGCGGCGGTAGCCTATGCCGCCACCGAGGGTCTGGCGGTGGAAGTGCGTGGCGAGGGCCTGCCGGCGGATGCGGAACTGGTATTCGCCTTCGGCCCCGGCAACGGCCAGCGTGGGCGCCGTGACGGCGACATCGGCACCGAGCGCGTGCCCATCGGCGAATACTTCCAGTTCACGCCGGCCTTTGCGCGCGGCGCGAAGTTCGATATGACGGGCAATGGCTTCACGGTCGTCACGCCGAAGGCCACGATCAGCGCCACCGCCAGCCTGCCGGCGCAAATGGGCAAGGCCGATGCCAGCCAGTGGAACGCCCTGCCCGCCCTGCTGTCGTCACGCGCGGCAAGCGATGAACACGTGGCTGTCGGCCGCGTGCCGCTGGGCACGCAACCCGTGCACCTGGCCCTGCAGGTCACCGCGCGCGAACAGCCGAAGGAAGGGGCGCGCGAACTTTCCGTGTATCGCGAAGCGGGCGCCAGCGCGGAGACGAAAAGACCGCAAGCGCTGCTGCCCCGCTTCGCGCCAGCCGAGCTGCCGCAACGCTTTGCCGACGCCACGCGCCACTTCGCGCAGCTGCGCAACCAAGTGCGCATCGACACGCCCGACCCTTACCTGAACGCGGCGATGGGCGCGTTGAACGTGGCCGCGGACGCCGTGTGGGACGATACCCAGCAAGCCATCATGCACGGCGCCGTGGCATGGCGCAGCAGGCTGCTGGGCTGGCGCGGCCCGTATGCGCTCGATGCGCTGGGCTGGCACGACCGCTTCCGCCGCAATGCCGACGGGTGGACCGTGCAGCAGAACACGACGCCCGTCTCCACCAAGGTGCCGCCGCCCGAACAGGCCACGAACCTGGCCCGCAACCGCGCGGGCATGCACACGAACGGCAACCTCACGCAGTCGCACTACGACATGAACATCGGTTTCGTCGATGCGGTAATGCGCCACCTTCTGTGGACCGGCGACATGGATTACGCCCGCGCCGTGTGGCCCGTGCTGGAGCGCCACCTGGCGTGGGAACGCCGCCTGTTCCGCCGCGAGTTCGGCCCGTCGAAACTGCCGCTGTACGATGCCTACGCCGCCATCTGGGCCAGCGACGACCTGTTCTACAACGGCGGCGGCGCCACCCACACCACCGCCTACAACGCCTGGCACAACGCGATGGCCGCGCGCATCACGACAATGATCGGCAAGGACCCGGCACCGTACGAAGCGGAAGCGCAGGCGATCCACCATGCGATGCGCGAGCAGCTGTGGATGCCGGAGCGCGGCGCGTTCGCCGAATACCGCGACGCGCTCGGCCAGCAACTGCTGCACCCCAGCTACGCCGTATGGAGCTTCTACCACACGCTCGATTCGCGGGTGCCCACACGCTTCGAAGCGGCGCGCATGGCGGCCGACCTGGACCGCCACCTGCGCCCCATCCCCGTGCGCGGCCCCGGCGTGCCGGCCGACCGGCCCTACGCGGTGCTGCCCACGTCGGACTGGATGCCCTACACGTGGTCGATCAACAACGTGGTCATGTCCGAGAACCTGCACACGGCGCTCGCCTACTGGCAGGCCGGCCGCGCCGAAACCGCGTTCACGCTGGCGAAAGGCGCGCTGCTGGCCAGCCTGTACATGGGCATCAGCCCGGGCAATATCGGCAGCATGAATTACCTCGACGTGTACCGCCGCGAATCGCAGCGCGACTTCGCCGATGGTTCGGGCGTGATGTCGCGCGCGCTCGTCGAAGGCCTGTTCGGCGTGCAGCCCGACGCGCTGGCCGGCGTGCTCACCGTGCGCCCCGGCCTGCCGCGCGCCTGGCACCATGCGCGCCTCGACCACCCGGACGTGGGCGTTGCCTACCGCCGCGACGGCAACCGCGAAACATGGCAGATCAGCCAGAACGGCAAGCGCTTCAGGCAGTTGTCGCTGCAGGTGCCGGCACGCGCCGGCAAGGTGGCCGGCGTGACGGTGGACGGCAAGCCGGCGCGCTGGCAAGCCGAGGCCGACGCGGTCGACACGCCACGCCTGCTCGTCGACGTGCCGCTGGGCGCCGCCGCGAAGATCGACATCGCCTGGCGCGGCGAAACCATCCACGGCGACCGTGCCGCGCCGGCCGGCCCCGAACCGCGCGAAGGGTTCACCCAGGTGCGCCAGGGTGACTTCACCTGGTGGCGCCCTGCTGCACGACCGGCTCCGGAAACCGCGTGCACGCTCGAAGGCCCGGGGTGGACAGCCGGGCCGCCCGTGCGCCCGCGCCACGTCGACCTGGCGGGCGCCTTCAACGACCGCGTGACGGAACTGTTCAAGCCCTTCAAGTACCTGTCGCCCCGCTCGCCGCACGTGACGCTGGCCCTGCCCGCGCAAGGCGCCGGCGCCTGGGCCGGCCACGTCAACGACCTGCCCCGGCTCGACGACGCCGGCCTGCGCGCGCTCGGCGGCACGCTGCGCCTGCCGAACGGGCTGACGTTCGCCACGCCCGCCAGCGGCGCCAACGTCGTCTTTACTTCGCAGTGGGACAACTACCCGCGCGCCGTTACCGTGCCGCTGTCCGGCCGGGCCCCGCGCGCCTTCCTGCTGATGGCCGGCTCCACGAACCACATGCAAAGCCGCATCGACAATGGCGAGATCGTGGTGACCTACACGGACGGCACCGCGGCCCGCACGCCGCTGCGCAACCCGGACAACTGGTGGCCGATCGAGCGCGACTACTTCCTGGACGATTACCAGTTCCGGCTGTGCGGGACACTGCCCGTGCGCGTGGACCTGCAATCGGCCCGGGTGCACGTGCCCGACCCGGCCACCTTCAAGGGCACGGCCCGCGAAGCCATCGACGGCGGCGCGGCCACCGTGCTGACAGTGCCGCTCGATGCCGGCAAGACGCTGCAAAGCGTGACGGTGCGCGCGCTGGCCAACGACGTGGTCATCGGCCTGATGGGCCTGACGCTGGACAAGTGATGCCCGCCCGCCTGGTACGCCTGCCCGCTTGATACGCCCGCCCGGCTGGTGTCTGACACTATTTTTCGGACGCTTCACCCGGAAAATAGTGTCAGACACCGGTTTTCGCCTGCTCTTGCCGACACATCAGCCGAAAACCGGAGTCCGGCACCGAAAAGCCGGTGTCCGACACCAGGCTGCCTGCGCCGCTGGCACCGCCACCGCCACAATCCCATTCACTTTCCCTGATCCCGCCCCCTGTCCCGCCAGCGCCCTGCCCCTCCCGGCACGGCCCAAGCCGTGGGAATAACAAGTCCCTCGTTACAAATCGCGCCGCAGACCACACTTGGCACGCCGGCTTGATGCGAATTATCAACAAATATATTTCTTCTATATATTTTTGATTGCCGCCCATCCATATCGGTCGCTATGATCTTTTTTTTATTTTCTTAAAGAAAGAATCATTATCATGAAGAACGCAATCATTGGCGGTTTTGTGGCCGTGGCACTGTCCGGCTGCGCCAGCATCATGGCGGGCAGCACCCAGCCGATCAGCATCCAGAGCGTTCCCGAAGGCGCCACCGTTTCGGTCACCAACCGCGCCGGCCAGAAAATCCACACGGGCGTCACACCGGTCACGCTCACACTCAATCGTGGCGCGGGCTATTTCAAATCGGAAGTCTATAAAGTGGTCGTCAAAAAAGATGGTTTCCGCGACCGCGAGCTCACGCTCAACAGCAATGTCAATGGCTGGTATATCGCCAATATCGTATTTGGCGGCCTGATCGGCATGGTGGCCGTGGATCCAGCCACCGGGGCAATGTATTCGTTCCCTGAATCGGTGACCGCGACCCTGGACGCGGGCGAGGAAAAAGTGGCGGGCGCGGCACCGTTGAAGATCGTGTCCACGACCGAACTGTCCGCCGAAGTGATGCAGCAGGCCCGCCTCGTTGGCGGCCTTCAGTAACAGCATCGCCAGCAGCAACGCCATGTGTGCGTTCCCTGCGACACCCATACAACGGGGTATCGCACCACCAAGGTGCATGGTGTAAGCTGACCGCGGTAAACGCTGAGATATCCGCGCGAAAGGTCGGCACCCGCATGAAGATCGTTCCCTGTAGCTCCACCGCGCAGGAAGGCTGGCTGGCCCTCCGGCAGGCCCTGTGGCCCGTCGGTCCGCCGGCCGAGCACCTGCTTGAAATGCAGGCCCTGCTCGACGAGCCGGGCCGATTTGTGCAGTACATGGCCTACGAGGCGGACGGCACGCCGGCCGGCTTCGTGGAAGCGGCGCTGCGCACCGACTACGTGAACGGCACGGATAAATCGCCGGTCGCCTTCCTGGAAGGCCTCTACGTGGCGCCCCAGTCCCGCCGCAACGGGGTGGCTACCTTGCTGGTGGCCACCATCGTCGCGTGGGCGCAGGCGGTGGGCTGCGAGGAACTGGCCGCCGATGCCCTGCTGGACAACGAAGCCAGCCAGGCGATGCATCGCGCGCTGGGTTTCGAGGAAACCGAGCGGGTGGTGTTCTTCCGCAAGCTGATCTGACGGCCCAGTCCGCCGCGCTGTCCGCCGCACCACCCGCGGGTGTATCCTCCCGTCCTGTTTTCAGCAACCATGGACGAAAGCCATCCGCATGAGTAGCCCAATCTCCGCTTCCCCCGCTCCCGTTTCCCCTGCATCTCCCACCTCCGCCGCCGCCACGGAGGTCCGCTGGGGCCTGGCGATCGACACCGAACGCTGCATCGGCTGCCATGCCTGTTCCGTGGCCTGCAAGGTCGAGAATTCCGTGTACCTTGGCGCGTTCCGCACGAAAGTGTATTACCACGACTACCGCGGCAAGGATGCCGTGGGAAAGAGCACGATGCGGCGCGCCTTCCTGCCCACGCTGTGCATGCAGTGCGAGGACGCGCCCTGCCTCACCGCCTGCCCCACCGAATCGATCCGGCGCGACGCAGACGGCGTGGTGCGCATCGACACGGAAAGCTGCGACCGCTCGCGCGACTGCATCAGCGCCTGCCCGTATGGCGCGATCCACATCGACCCGGTGGCCCAGGTGGCCGACAAGTGCGACCTGTGCAGCCACCGCCTGGAGGCGGGCATGCAGCCGGCCTGCGTGGAGGCCTGCCCTACCGAGGTCCTCGTGTTCGGCAACGAGAACGATCCGGCCAGCGCCATCAGCCGCTTCCGCGCGCGCCACCAGGCCGAGCTCACGGTGCTGAAGGCCGAGGAAAAGACGC
This sequence comes from Pseudoduganella lutea, assembly GCF_004209755.1. Classification (NCBI taxonomy): domain Bacteria; kingdom Pseudomonadati; phylum Pseudomonadota; class Betaproteobacteria; order Burkholderiales; family Oxalobacteraceae; genus Pseudoduganella; species Pseudoduganella lutea. The sequence goes on from NZ_CP035913.1 coordinate 1,606,621, forward strand.
GCCCCGCCGTGCACTACCGCGGCATCGGCAGCGTGGTGCCGCGCGCCATGGAACGCAAGCTCCCCAAGGGCCGTAACCATGATCCGTTCACGTACGAGGTCGACACCTGGTCCGAACTGCGCGCCGATTACGGCACGGGGAGCAAATGATGGAACGCCGCCAGTTCATCAAGTCGGGCATGGGTGCTCTCGCCACCCTCGCCGTCGGCGAAACCATCCTGCTCACCGCCACCGAGGCTTCCGCGGCGGTCACCGAGCCGTTGAACTACGCGCCCGCCGCTGACGGCACGCTGCAGAAGGTGCGCCCGGACTACAGCAAGGCGAAGTCCGTCAAGAGCGTGTGCCTGAACTGCTCCACCGTGTGCGGCATCGAAGGCTTCGTGCAGGACGGCCGCGTGGTCAAGATCCGCGGCAACCCGCTCGACCCGAACCTGGGCAGCTTCATGACGTGCGCGAAAGGCCAGAGCGGCCCCACGATCAACAGTTATCCGGAGCGCCTAATATATCCGATGAAGCGCGTGGGCAAGCGCGGCGAAGGGCTGTGGAAGCGCATCACGTGGGACGAGGCCTATGCCGAGATGGCCACGCGCATCCAGCGCTGCATCGACGACGGCCATCCGGAACGCGTGGCGATCCACCAGGGCCGCTCGCGCTATGAATCGGAAACGTCGCGCTTCCTGAACGCGATCGGCTCGCCCGTGCTGCTGAACCACCGCGCGCTGTGCTCGTCGAACAAGCGCGCCGCCAACTACGTGAGCCTGGGCGAAACGGACTGGGAATCGATCGATGCGGAACGCTGCCGCTACTTCCTCAACTTCGGCGCCAATTTCTTCGAGGCGCACCAGGGTGGCCTGCACCTGGTCAAGCGGGTGACGAAGGCGCGCTTCGACCATGGCGCCAAGCTGGTCACGTTCGACGTGCGCCTGTCCAACACGGCGGGCCGCAGCGACGAATGGTTCCAGCCCTTCCCCGGCACCGAGGGGGCGATCGCGCTGGCGATGGCGCACGTGATCCTGCGCGACAACCTGCACGACCGCGATTTCATGGCCGATTTCGTGCAGCCGGGGGAAAAGCAGCTGCGCACCTGGCTTGCCGGCTACACGCCCGCCTGGGCACAGAAGCTTTCCGGCGTGCCCGCCAGGGACATCGAACGGCTCGCCACCGAATTCGCCGCCGCGAAGCCGGCGGTGGCGGCCTTCACGAACCGCGGCACGGGCGCCCACTACAACGGCTTCAATGCCGAGCGCGCGGTCGTCATGCTGAACGCGCTCGTCGGTGCCATCGGCGTGCCGGGCGGTTATTGCTATGGCCTGGACGAGAAGCTGTCGCCGGGCCGCTATCCGGCGCCGCAGCCGGCGCCGCCGAAGGTCACGATCCGCACCGACCTGGAAGACCCGCCCGAATGGCCGCTGGCGAACCGCTGGCAAAAGATGAAGGTGGGCCAGGTGGTCTATGACTACCTGAAGCAGGGCCGCGCGCGCCTGGACGTGTACATCAGCTACACGATCGTTTCGCCGATGACGTGGCCCGAAGGCCGCGCCACCGCCACCGAGGTGCTGTGCGACGAAAAGCTCATTCCGTTCCATGCCTGCTCGGACATCATCTATTCCGAGATGGCGCACTACGCCGACCTGATCCTGCCGGATGCCACGTACCTGGAACGGTGGGGCATGGACATCCGCAATAACCTCGAACTGCAGCACTACGTGATGCTGCGCCAGCCGATGGTGCCGCCGCCGGGCGAAACGGTGTCGTTCCCGGACGTGCTGTTCAACATCGGCAAGCGCCTCGGCCCCGCGCAGGCGAAATACTTCGCCTTCGGCACGCACGAGGACTACGTGCGCGAACAGTGTTCGAAGCTGCCCCGCACGGGCCCGGACGGCAAGCAGTTCGCCAGCGGCTTCGACTACATGAAGCACTACGGCGTGCACGTGGACACGAGCCAGCCCAAGGCTTACCACGTCTACCGCCGCCAGCTCGATGCCGCGCAGCTGGCCGGCACCCGCGTGGACGAAGCGACGGGCTGCATCATGAAGGCCGACAAACCGGGCGGCAAGGAACGCGCCATCGGCCTGGTGGTGCGCGGCCAGCCGCTGCGCGGGTTCGCCACGCCATCGCGCCGCTTCGAGATCCACGCGCCGGAAGTGGCGCAGGTGGCCGCCACCGCCGGCATGAAGGATGATGGCATGCCCGCCTTCCACCCCGTGCCCGGCCTGGAGAGGCTGCCGCGCGACCGCTTCGTGCTCACGTCGTTCAAGTGGAACGTTCACACGCAAGGGCGCACCGCATCGCAGAAATACCTGGCCGAGATCGTGCACGACAACCCCATGTGGATCCACCCGTCGGTCGCCGCGCGCATCGGCGCGAAGTCGGGCGACATGGTGGAGCTGACGACCTACCGGCCCCGCTCGGGCACTGTCGGGGACCAGGCGTTCAAGGCTTCGGCCACGGGCAAGGAAGAGGTGGTCGGGCGCGCCCGCATCCGCGTGTTCGTGACCGAGGGCATTCACCCGAAGGTGCTGGCCGTGTCGAATTCACTGGGCTGGAAGTTCGGCGGCCGTTCTACGCAGGGCCGCTCCGGCGATCGCGATGCCTTGCTGGATGCGTCCGGCCAGGGCGGCGTGCGCCCTGCCCTGTCGACCGCACCGGCCACCGACGATCTGCGCAACGGCGTATGGTGGGACGAGCGGCGCGGCGGGCGCGGCAACGGCGTGAACATCAATGCCATCCTGCCCGTGAATCCGGGGCCGCTGGTGGGGATGCAGGCGTGGTTCGATACGGTGTGCAGCGTGCGCAAGGTGTGATGGACGGGGCGCCACCCTGTGGCGCCCCGGCGAAGGCCCCCTCCCGTGGCTATTGCAAATAAGATATCATCCTCCCGCAGCGTTACGGCGGCGCATTCCGCCGCCTTCCATTCCCAGCCACGCCAGCCGTCACCGAATGTCCCTCCAAACGGCCCTGCAATCGACGGAAACAAAGCTGAACACCCTGATCGTGAAGGGCATGGCAGGCGATGAGGGCGCGTACCGGGCCTTCCTGCAGCTGGCCGCCACGCACCTGCGCGCGTTCCTCCGGCGCCGCATGCAGAAATGGCCGGACGAGGTGGAAGACCTCGTCCAGGAATCGCTGCTCGCGATCCACAACCAGCGCCACACGTATGACCCGGCGGCACCGCTAACATCCTGGATGTATGCGATCACGAAGTACAAGCTGATAGACTGGATGCGCCGGCATGCCCGCCAGGAAGCGCTCAACGATCCGCTCGGCGACGAGCATGAACTGTTTTCCAGCGCGGCAGCGGATGCGGCGGATGCGGGCCGCGACCTGGACAAGGTGCTGACGCTGCTGCCCGAACAGCAGCGCGCGGCCATCCTGCACACGAAGGTGGACGGGTGGTCGGTGCGGGAAACGGCCACCGCACTGCGTATCTCGGAAGCGAGCGTGAAGGTGGCGGTGCACCGGGGCTTGAAGGCGCTCGCGGAAAAACTACGGATGAAATGATGAAAACCGACGATTTCATTACGATGCTGGCCAAGGATGGCACGGTGCGCCGGCGCCCATTCCTCGTCACCTGGTCGCCCGTGGCCGTGGCCATGGTGCTGAGCGCGGTGCTGATGGCAGTCACGCTGGGTGTGCGCCCGCACCTGGAACAGTGGGCCGGCGCACCGCTCTTCTGGCTCAAGTGCGGCTTCGTTGCCGCGCTCGCCGCCGCCGGCCTGCGCGCGGTGCGCATCGCGGCCATTCCCGGAGCGCGCTTCGGCACCCTGCCCTGGCTGCTGGCGGCCCCCGTGGTGCTGATGGCGATCGCCGCCGTGGCCACGCTGCTCGCCACCGATACCGGCGCCCGCGCACAGCAGTTCTGGGGCAGCACGTGGCGCACGTGCCCCCTGCTGATCGCGCTGCTGGCGCTGCCGATCTTCGCGGCCCTGCTGCACGTGATGCGCGGGCTCGCGCCCACCCGGCCCAGGCTTGCCGGCGCCATGGCCGGGTTCGCGGCCGGCGCCACGGCGGCCCTGCTGTACTGCCTGCACTGCCCGGAACTGGCGCCAAGCTTCGTGGCATTCTGGTACCTGCTCGGCATGCTGATTCCCACCGCGGCAGGCGCGCTGGCCGGCCGCGCGGTGCTGGCCTGGTAGGCGCTTTTTTCGTTTTCTCCCGCTTCAAACAAATTTATTTGCATTCCCTTGTAACCAATCGGTGCGTGCCGGCGAATTCACTTGCGTCGGCAGCGTTCCCGTATCCGGGTGCGGCCGGCAGCAACAGCTCCGTCAACCCGCCGATACCCGGCACCGCCATGCAAAGGAATGTCATGAACAAGTTTTCCGCTTTCGCTGAAACCGTCGCGCCCGCTCCTTCGACGAATATCCTACCCGGCCATGCCGCGCGCCGGCCTGCGCTGCGCGCCGCCATCGTCCTCGGGTGCGCACTCGCGGCATCGGGTGCGGCAACGACCGTGCACGCCGACGAAGCGGAATCGGACAGGTTCGCTGCAAGCCGCCCATCCAGCGTGACCGTCAGCGTTACCAACCTCACGCATGCCACCTGGTTCGCGCCGATCCTGGTGGCCGCGCATCACGCGGGTTTCACCGGCTTCAGCGAAGGCAAGCCGGCATCGCCGGCATTGCAGGCCCTGGCGGAAATCGGCGATATCGCGCCGCTCGCCGAAACGCTGCCGGCCGGATCGGCCGCCGTGCTCAATCCCGCCGGCGGCCCGCTCAAGCCGGGCGGCACCACCACGGTGGCCCTGCCCAACCGCAAGGGCGCAAGCAATACCCACTTGTCCATCCTCGCGATGCTGGTGCCCACCAACGATGGCTTTACCGCCTTGAACAGCATCGCGATCCCGACCATGCCGGGCAAGTACGTGTACACGCTCGGCGCCTATGACGCCGGCACGGAAGCCAACGACGAAGCGCGGGCAAGCGCCGCCGGTGTCGGCCAGCCAGGCATGGGCCTGCCGCCGTTCCTCAACGATGCCGATGGCAACCTCGCACCGGACATCTACCCCGACGCGCCCGGCTTTGCCCACGCCAGGCCGGAAGGCTATGTGCATGGGCACCGCGGCATCGTGGGTGGCCCGGCCGGCGGCGACAGCGCGCTGGACCACGTCAGTTACCGGTGGATGAACCCGGTGGCACGCGTGACGCTCACCGTGAAATAAGCCAGGAGGCAAAGCGGGTACCCGGATGACCGGGTACCCGCACAGGCAGACATCGGGTGGAAAACAGGAGGCGGAGCGGGGAGGTTCGCCGCACTTGCGACATCGCGGGAGCGCAATGCGCTGCGGCCCGACCGTGGTGGCGCGAGCCGCACACGTTCAGGCCGGGCGCGGCCAGTCAGCCGCGCCCTGGTCATGCAATGGCTGGACTCAGAAGGTGAACACGGCGTACCCATCCGACACGGCCCGCGCGATGCTCGGCAAGCCGGAAGTCCCCGGCACGCCGTTATCGGTCAACAGATCGAGCCCGGTTTTCTCCACTTCCCCACGCGCGCCGAACACGTCGGCGCAACCGCACGAAACACTCACCACCCTGCCCTCGACCGCCTTGTACAGTGCGTGGACGGGGTGCGCGGGATTGGCCAGCACGCCCGGCCAGCGGGTGCCCGTACCCTGGAAATAAATGCCCACTTCGGTGTCCTGCTGCTGGAAATCGTACGCGGCGGCCAGGCCGTTGAACATGCGGCCCAGCGCTTCTTCGCCAGCGTTCGGGTCGGACAGGATGATGACGACAGCTTTCATGGTGGCTCCTTTCGATGTCCGCCGCAGGATGCAGCGGATGAGGCATTCTAGGAACCAGCGCGTCGTGGAAAAAGCGTGCGGCCGTCAATACAGCATTGCGCCGGGAGAAACGCCGCTCATTGCAGGTATTGGTGCCCCCGCAAATGCTCCGCCAGCACGTCGATGAACTTGCGCACCTTCGATGAACCGAACTTGCTTTCCCGGTGCACGAGGTGCACGGGCCACGGCGCTTCTTCGTGCTCGTCGAGGATAATCCGCAAACGCCCTGCGGCGACTTCTTCGGCCACCTGGTACGACAGCAGCCGGCAGATGCCCAGCCCGGCGATGGCCGCGTCGATGGCCGCGTCGTTGCTCGATACCGTAAGGCGGGGCCGCAGGCGCACGAGCGTGGGGTCTTCGGCGGCGCCGAACTTCCACTCCACGCGCGGCGAGATGCCGGTGGCGGCGATGACCGTGTGACGCTGGAGGTCCGCCGGATGCGACGGCATGCCGTGGCGCGCCAGATAATTCGGCGCGGCGCACAGCACGCGGCGCACCTGGCCCACGCGCAGCGCCTTCAGGCTGGAATCGGGCAAATGGCCGATGCGCACCGCCACGTCGATGCCTTCGTCCACCAGGTTGACGATGCGGTCCAGGAACAGGGCCGACACGTCCACCCCGGGGTACTCGTCCAGGTAGCGCACGATGCAGGGCATCACGAACTTCTTGCCGAACAATACGGGCGCCGTCACCGACAGGTTGCCCTTCGGCGCGGCATTCACGCCGGCCGCCGCCTCGTTCGCCTCCTCGATGCTGGCCAGGATGGCGCGCGTGTCGTCCAGGTAGCGCTGGCCCGCCTCCGTGAGCCGCACGTTGCGGGTGGTGCGCAGCAGCAGCCGCACGCCCAACTGCTCCTCCAGCCCGGCAATAGCGCGCGTGACGGCGGCTGGCGACAGATTGAGGCGACGCGCGGCCGCGGCAAAGCCCTCCTCCTCGCCGACCGCCACGAACACGTTCATCAGGTGAATCTGGTCCACGCATTTCTCCCCGCGAAATGATGTCTTGCGCCGGATGGCGATTCCACCGTTGCTGATTATTTCGCAGAATGACGTCATCGGCAATTCAATCGCCGCATTCCTGCATACGCCGGAATGCCGGCACCACCGGGAGAACAAGATGAGCGACATGGCCTTCCATGATGGCGAGCGCAAGGTGCAGGCGCTGGCCGGCGAGACCGCCATCGCCAACCGCAACGTCGCGATGCTGTCGGACACCGTCATCGGCGGCGCCCGGCCCTTCATCGCGAAGCAGTCCATGGCGGTGCTGGCGAGCACCGATGCCGAAGGCGCCATGTGGGCGTCGGTGGTGTTCGGCGAACCCGGCTTCCTGCACACGCACGATGGCCGGTCGATCACGATCGACGTGGCGCGGGAGGACCGCGATGCCGCCGATCCAATCTGGCACAACATGACCGCCGGCGCCGACGTGGGCATGCTGTTCATCGAACTGAGCTCGCGCCGGCGCTACCGCGTGAACGGCACCGTGCTGCGCATCGATGCGCGCGGCGCCGAAGTGGCGATCCACGAGGCTTATCCGAACTGCCCGAAATACATCCAGCGCCGGCAACTGCACCAGTTGGAGGAGCCAAGGCGGCCCGCGCGCGAGGTGGCCGAGGGCACGGTGCTGCGCGGCGGCGTGACGGACATCGTGGCGCGTGCCGACACGCTCTTCGTGGCCAGCCGCCATGCCGAAGCGGGCGCCGATGCGTCGCACCGGGGCGGCCGGCCCGGCTTCGTGAAGCTGGTGGACGAGCGCACGCTACGCATTCCCGACTACCCCGGCAACAGCATGTTCAACACCCTTGGCAACATCGAGGCGGACGGCCGCGCCGGCATCTGCATCCTCGATTTCAACGGCGGCCAGGTGCTGCAGCTGACTGGCACGGCGGCCGTGTTGACGGACCAGGATGATCCGCGCGGCGAAACAGGCGGCACGCGGCGCTTCTGGGAATTTACGGTGAACCGCTGGATCCTGCGCGCCCTGCCCTGTACGATGGAATGGCAATACGTGGATGCTTCGCCCTTCAATCCCGTCGCCTGACCACCATGCCGCGGGGCGGCTGGCGCCGTAACCTTTTTCTTTGAACAGGAGATTGTCGATGACGACTGAAATCGAACCCCGCCCGCCACTGCCGCCCTTTACGCGGGAGAGTGCGATCCGGAAGGTGCGGCTGGCCGAGGATGGCTGGAATGCGCGCGATCCCGCGAAGGTCAGCCTGGCCTATACGCCGGAGAGCCGATGGCGCAACCGCTCGGAATTCGTCAATGGCAGGGAGGAGATCGTGCAGATGCTGTCCCGCAAATGGGCGAAGGAGCTGGAGTACCGGCTGATCAAGGAGCTGTGGGCGTTCGACGGGAACCGGATCGCCGTGCGCTATGCCTACGAGTGGCACGACGATTCGGGCAACTGGTTCCGGTCATACGGCAACGAGAACTGGGAATTCGACGAGCACGGCCTGATGGCACGGCGGTATGCCTGCATCAACGACCTGCCGATCAGGGAAACCGACCGGCTGTTCCGCTGGCCGCAGGGGCGGCGCCCTGATGACCATCCCGGGTTGAGCGAGCTGGGGCTTTGAAGAGCGCGGCAAAAACCGGGGCAAAAGTCGGGGCAAAAAAATGGCCGGTGCGTGGCACCGGCCGAAGTCCAATTCTGTGAAGAGTTGGAGGAGACAGGAGCATCTTCGCATCTGCAACGAACGCACGCCAATTGATTGTTCGGATAGCTTTCATCACCGTTGTGAATAGTTGAAAGCGATTCATCTGCTTGCCTGTTACGCGCGAATCGCGGCTGGCGGGATGACGGCTTTAGGTTGTCTGGCGGGCGGAAGAGATCACTTCCAGGCAGGTGCACCTGGCGGGCGCACCCAAAAAAAAAGCCGGCTTGGAGCCGGCCTGAATTCCAATTCAGTAGAGAGTTGGAGGAGACGGAAGCATCATCCCATGCCAGGGCTCATTACGCCAATTGACAATCGGGATAGTGCTTATTAGCGCGGTGAATGATGCCATCCACGGAGCGGCCCCCTCCCTCCAGTGCGATCAGCCCTTGATGAACGCGAGGATATCCGCGTTGATCACGTCCGCATGCGTGGTCGGCATGCCATGCGGGTAGCCCTTGTAGGTCTTGAGGGTGCCATTCTTCAGCAGCTTGGCCGACAGCGGGCCGGAATCGGCATAGGGCACGATCTGGTCATCGTCGCCATGCTGCACCAGCACGGGCAGCGAGATCTTCTTCAGGTCTTCGGTGAAGTCGGTCTGCGAGAACGCCACCACGCCGTCGTAATGCGCCTTGGCCCCGCCCATCATGCCCTGGCGCCACCAGTTCTGGATCACGCCTTCCTGCGGCTTCACGCCCGGGCGGTTGAAGCCATAGAACGGGCCGGATGGCAGGTCACGGTAGAACTGGGCGCGGTTCGTGGCGACCTGCTGCTGGATGCCGTCGAACACGTCCTTCGGCAGGCCGCCGGGGTTGGAGGCCGACTTGACCATCAGCGGCGGCACTGCGGCGATCAGCACCGCCTTCGCGGCGCGCGACTCGCCATGGCGCGCCAGGTAGCGCACCACCTCGCCACCGCCGGTGGAGTGGCCAACGTGGATCGCGCCCTTCAGGTCCAGGTGCTTTACCACGGCTGCCAGGTCGTCGGCATAGTGGTCCATGTCGTGGCCGGTCGCCACCTGGCTCGAGCGACCATGGCCGCGGCGGTCGTGGGCGATCACGCGGAAGCCCTGCGCCACGAAGAACATCATCTGCGCATCCCAGTCGTCGGAACTGAGCGGCCAGCCGTGCGAAAACACGATCGGCGTGCCACTGCCCCAATCCTTGTAGAAGATCTCGACGCCGTCCTTGGTGGTGACCGTGCTCGTTGCCATGTGCGATTTCCCTTTCTTGGTTTGCTGTGCGCCCGCCGCGGCATGGGCGGGTGCGATTGAACTCATCCAGGCCAGCGGCAAGGCTGCCGCGCTGCCGCTGGCGAGGAGGATTTGCCGCCGTTTCTGGTCGATGTCCTTGTTCTGGTCTGTCATGGTGTGGTGCTCCCTGTTCTGGTTGGTCCATTGGCGTGCGCCGCGGTTGCCAATGCACTCATTGTCCGGGCGAAGGTTCAGCAAGGGTAGCCACCAAAGGTATAGGTTGGAACGCATCGAAGGGAGTGGTGGGCGCTGAACTGCAACGGGTCTTCTGTGATTTTCCATTAGCAATTATTTTTGCTAACATGAACAAAAAATCTGTACCCGCGTCCCGCGTCGTTGAATAGATGCGGCCCAGCTCGAGTGCCAAGGCTTTCAGCGAAAACACCCCCGGCCTCGGCATCCCTTTCACTAATGCAGAACGACCATATGCCCGGCTCGACATTCCAGACCAATCCCCATCGCCTCAAGACCTTATTGGAAGACTGCCACCGCGGCGCCATCCAGCTTCCTGATTTCCAGCGCAGCTGGGTGTGGGACGAGGATCGGATCAGGAGCCTGATTGCATCGATATCGCGAGCGTTCCCGGTTGGCGCCCTGATGACGCTGGATACGGGTGGCGATGTGAATTTTAAGCCGCGGCCGGTGGAAGGCGCAGCCACGGAGGGACGGATCGTTTCTCCCCACTCGCTGCTCCTGGACGGCCAGCAACGCATGACCTCCCTGTACCAGGTAACGCTGCGCGGCAAGGTGGTCGAGACCGTGACACCAAAGAACAAGAAGGTGAAGCGCTGGTTCTACATCGACATCCGCAAGGCGCTGGATGTCATGTGCGACCGCGAGGAAGCCATCATCGGCGTGCCTGAAGACCGGGTGCTTCGAACGGATTTCGGGCGGGAGGTCGTTCTCGACTTGTCCACGCCGGAAAAGGAATATGCAGCGTGGATGTATCCGGTGTCGCAAGTGTTCGAGTGGGACGACTGGCAGGATGGCTTCGGCGATTACTGGTCGGGCGAGATCCATGCCGAAGCACGCAGCACGTTCCGTGAATTCAGGAGAACCGTGCTGGAAAACTTCAAGGATTACCAGGTGCCGGTGATTGCCCTGGACCGGAATACGACGAAGGAAGCGGTTTGCGTTGTATTCGAAAAGGTGAACACGGGCGGCAAGCCACTTGATGCGTTCGAGCTGGTGACCGCGATGTATGCGGCGGACGGCCATGAGCTGCGCAAGGACTGGTATGGAGACAATGCGCACAAAGGGCGGCATCAACGCTTCATCGACACGCTTCGGCTTGCCGACGCGAGTCCGGGAATCATCGCAAATGTCAGCAATACTGACTTCCTTCAGGCGGTTTCCCTTTTCTACACGCTCGATCGCCGGCTCGACGCTGAACGTGCGGGAAAAACAGGCAAGGAACTACCCGCGGTAACTGGCAATCGCCAGGCCTTGTTGAACCTGCCGCTGGAGGCTTACAAGAAATACGAAAAGCAAGTGGAGAAGGGTTTCCTGCAGGCGGCCAAATTCCTGCACATGCAGCACATCTACCGCATTTTCGATCTTCCCTATCAGTCGCAGGTCGTGCCGCTCGCGGCCATCCTCGCGAAAATCGGCGACGCCTGGGAACATGATACGCACCGCGCCAAACTGGTACGGTGGTACTGGAATGGCGTATTCGGTGAACTTTACGGTTCCGCTGTGGAATCGCGTATCGCGCGCGATTTCGTCGAAGTGCCGCGTTGGCTGCAAGGCGGCCCCGAACCTTCCACGGTCAGCGAAACCATCTTCCGCTCCGACCGGTTGAAGACCATGCGAATGCGACTTTCGGCTGCCTATAAAGGCGTGAACGCCCTGCTGATGAAAGAAGGTGCGCAGGATTTCCGTTCCGGGCAGGCATTCGACCATACGGTATTCTTCGGAGAGAACGTCGACATCCACCATATTTTCCCGCAAGACTGGTGCAAGAAGAACGGGATCGAACCCGCGGTCTTCGATTCCATCATCAACAAGACGCCATTGTCTTTCCGGACCAACCGCATCATTGGCGGCGCCGCACCCTCCGGGTACATCGCCAGGCTCGAGACCGGGGATGATCAGACACCGCCGATCGACGCCAAGCGGCTTGATGGCTACTTGCGCTCCCATCTCATCGACCCCGCGCTGATTCGCAGGGACGACTTCGAAGGCTTCATGGAAGACCGGCAGCAACGCCTTCTCGGTTTGATCGAACAGGCGATGGGGAAGAACGCCTATGCCGGCGAGGAGCGCGAGGAAGGAATCGACGCCGGCGAAGACGCCGATGCGATCGAAACCGGGATGGTTATGGCGGGCCCGGCATCGTAGCAGCCTGGTTCGGGCGTGACCGAGGGTGCGCTGTGCTTCGTCGAACCGGAGTACCACCCTGTAGCGGGCGGCCTTTCTCTGCAACGCGCCTTCGTCGCCGCCCGGGCATTGGCAGAGAACATTCTCGAAAAGCGGCAGAGCGATTGCCGGTGCCCGGCTGTTGAGTTCGGCCCAGGCCCGGTCGATGGCGGTGTGATCGGCGCACGGGCCGGCTCCAGGTCCGGCTTCCCGGTCAGCGAATTCCCCCCCATCAGAAGGAACAGTCGAAGACACCGCGCTCTCTCAGTCTCGGCCCCTTATGCGTCAGGGCAGACACGCGGCGAAGGGCCCAGCGGACTTCGCGAAAATGGCGCACTGCCCGACTGTCGCGCCGATCCGACAATGTTTCAAAACTTGAATCGTTCCCGGGCTGATTGCTTACAATGGCCCGGCGGCTGCCGCACCGCCGCAACCGCCCCGCCCTCTCTCCGACCAGTAAAAAAAACGCCCATGAAAATCCGCCCGCCTGTCGTGTTGCGCCGTTCACTCGTTGCCGTCTGCATCCAGGCAGCCGTGTCTCCCCAGGTGGTATCGGCACAGGAAACGAGCCAGGACAGCCAGATCGAAGTGGTGACGGTGACGGCGCAAAAGCGCAAGGAAGATCCGGCCAAGGTGGCCATGAGTATTTCGGCCGTGAGCGGCACGCAGCTGCAATCGCAGCATGTGAACGACATCACCGACCTTACGCGCATCGTGCCCAACATCTCGTTCACCGCCGCCACCGGCAATGGCGGCGCAGGGCCCGGCACGTCGAACATCGAGGTGCGCGGCATCAGCTCGGGCGCCGGCGCGGCCACGGTCGGCATCTACCTGGGCGACGTGTCGCTCACGGTGGGCAATGTATACACGATGGGCGCGGTGGAGCCGAAGTTCTTCGACATCGACCGCGTGGAAGTGCTGCGCGGCCCGCAAGCCACGCTGTATGGCGCCAGCTCGATGGGCGGCACCATCAAGTTCGTGCCGAACGAGCCGGACCTGCGCGACCGCGAATTCGACACCTATGCCGAAACCTCGTCGCTGCGCGGCGGCGGCATCAACTATTCGGCATCGGCCGTGGCCAACCTGCCGCTGGTCGCCAACGAGCTGGCGCTGCGCATCGGCGTGCAGTCGCAGCGCGCGGGCGGTTTCATCGACCAGGTGGACGGCGCAGGCGCCGTGCTGGCGAAGGACATCAACCGCGTGGACGACGAGGAAGTGCGCGTGGCGCTCAAGTGGAAGCCCACCGCCGCGCTGACGATATCGCCATCGGTGTACTACCAGAAGGTGGATGCCAAGGATATCGCGGCGTTCAACATCGAATTGCCGGAATGGCAGGCGCAAAAGCAGGTGCGCGAACCCTCGAAGGACATCCTGCAGACAGCCACGGTGCTGGTCAACTGGGACATGGGCTGGGCCGACCTCACGTCGAGCACGAGCTACTTCAAGCGCAAGTTCGACCGCACCCAGAACGGCTCGGCCTACAACAGCTATTCGCTGTCGACATTCCTCACATCGACGGAAGATGGCGGCACGGCACCACCCGAACTGATCGAGGCCATCGCCGGCCTGCCCTCCGCCGTCTACCTGAACAACCGGGTGCGGCAGGTATCGCAGGAGCTGCGCCTGGCATCGCGGCCCTACGATGCCGCCGTGTCGCCGTGGACGTGGCTGGCGGGCCTGTATGTCTCCAACCAGCACACGAACATCAACGAGAACGACCCGATCTTCGGCGTGAACGACACGTTCGCCCGGTTCGGCTTCAGCAGCGCCGACCCGGACCTGCTGCCGGACGCGCGGCCCAACGCCTTCCCGAACGACAATGCCTTCATGGGCATCTTCCACTACCACGAGAAGCAAAGCTCCGTGTTCGGCGAAGCGAATTACTACTTCACGCCGACGCTGCATGTGACGGTGGGCGCGCGCTACCTGAAGGGCACGTCCACGCTCGACCAGCAGAATGGCCTGTACCTGGCCGGCGCCGGCAACACGGGCAGCGCGCGCCTGTCGTCGCACGCATTCATGCCGAAGTATGCGGTGACGTGGGAAGTGGACCCGGCACATACCGTCTACAGCACCGTGGCCAAGGGCTTCCGCCTGGGTGGCTCGAACGTGTTCGTGCCGCCCACCACCTGCGGGCCTGACCTGGAAGCGAACGGGCTCTCCGAAGGCCCCGCGACCTACGCGCCGGACAGCTTGTGGAACTACGAGGTGGGCAGCAAGTCGCGGTTCCTGAACAACCGGCTCTCCGTGAATACGGCGCTGTTCTATGCGAAGTGGAAGAACATCCAGCAAGGCGTGTACCTGCCGACCTGCACGTACACCTACAACGCCAATGCCGGCAATGCCGTCAGCAAGGGCATCGAGATCGACATCAAGGCCAAGCCGCTGCCGGGGCTGACGTTGAGCGCGGCCGGTGGGTATGTGAATGCTGAGCTGTCAAACGACGAGGGTATCCGGAACGGCGTGATCGGCGCGGTGCGCGGGGCAAAGGTGCAGGGTGTGCCCAAATACAATGCCTCGGTCCGCGCCCAGTACAACTTTGCGGTTGGGGAAAACATGAGCGGGTTTGTGGCCGGTGGCGTGCAGTGGGTGGGCTCCAGCAACGGCTCGTTGAACCCGGAATTGCTCGATTATGAGCGCCCGTCGTATCACACTGCCGATCTCAGCGCCGGGTTGGCGTTCTCGCGGTACAAGCTGAGTGTGTTCGTCAAGAATCTACTGGATGACGATACGGTGATTCAGCATCCGCAGGTGGCGTCGATCGTGCAGGGGTATCGGGTGGCGCCGCGGAGTATCGGGGTGAGTTTGGGGGCGAAGTTCTAATGTAGCCGACCGAGATGCGGAACTACACTAAGTCTAAGTCCAATGCGAAAAAGCGCAATATGCCACCTTGCCAAAATTAAGACGGGTGATTACGGTATTGTAACCGCTCGTCGCAACTAACGCGAAATGCGGTTACTTTGGCACAACTACCTATCAAGATAAACGGGAATTTGGTAGATCTCGCCGTTTTAGACGGCTATCCAGAATAGATCAAATTCATTTATCCGTCACCTTTCTCATTTAGTAAGGAAATTTTTTCCTAATTTCCTACAGGATATTTTGGTTCGTAGACATCTCGCGCCCACAACTGAGCATTTCGTTTAGCATCACACTCGCCTTGCCACTGGAAAATTTTTACAGGTTTGACAACCGGATACTTTCCCTTGGAAATTGCTGTACTGGTGTCATACCACCCGACTGGAGTAGGTCCTCTTGGCTCATTATAGGGATCATTAGGCTCAATCTTACATGCATCGGCAATAACAGAGGGCCACCTCGGCGCAGAACACGTCCATAAAGCAATTACACGGTAGGCAGCTAATAATAAAAATACTGGCATCCCCGCAATCCTAAATGCTGGACTCGCATTGAAATCAATCTCATAAACGCAATAAAGAAACGATTCCATTATAGTTTCCTTTTCAGTAAGATAAAGGCAAGGCTTAGGAAGCTCATCAGGCCCAAACTTCATAAACCAACACCAGTAGTTCCATTGCGCAAGAAGTTCTTGAAGGCCCTCTTCGCCCTCCCAATCCCGCCCAATCGTAACGGTCTTTTCGATTAACCCTTTGGAATCGATCTTGTAATATTGTATCCAATAATGGAATCCGTCATCTGAAGCACGGTGAACACAAAAAAATGAATTCTCACTCCAATCTATTTCTTCCACAGTACTAGCATTTTTTCCGGCAGCATTTCTTGTCGAAGGCCGTACCAGTGCATATATCTTGAGGGCTCTACGGTTAAATCTGATAGGATAATGCGTCCAACCAAAAAATTCTTTCCTTCCAAAAACAAAAACAAATGCCAGGAAACCAAGTACCCCCAGAAGTGGGATGGAGAGCACAATCATTCCGCCTAACGGCCAACCTTTTTCGGCGCACATTTTCAGCATTAACAACGTTGCCCAAGTTAGACCTGCAGCCATGAGAAGTGCTGTCAGCACACCTCCGGCATACCATTGCCTAATCATATGACACTGCTCAGTAGTTTCCAAAAAAGTTGAGTTGCATCTAAAGGTTGTAGCGCTATCCTTACATTCTGGGCCAGCCCAGCTGGAAATTGAAAGTCTATGAGCGTAATCCCATTTTGGAACTGGTTGGCCAACTTTAGGCCCGAGAATTCGAGAGTCCATGTCAACCTGCCAGTGCGCCATTATAGGCAATCAGTTCCTCATCAAGGCTACTATATCGCTTATGCTCCCCGCTAGAGCGCTGGCTGCTAAAGTAGCATCGTCCGATCCACTTTTTTACAGGAGCAGGGCGAAAAACTCCGACGAGCAGCCCTAATATAAGTGTCAGAGCAAATAGCGGCCAGAATATTGCTGAAGCCAGGAAATATCCTGCGACAGCCAGTGCTGCGGACAAAACCCCACTTGCCGCATAAATACTTCCCAATACCCAATCACCTTCATTGTAAGCGTCTGCAGCATTCATAATATCAAACGCTGCATTCGCTACTCCTGCCAAAGCACCAAAAATCTTCGCACACTTTACTGCTTTTTTAGCAGCACCTTCTGTGATTGCCCAATGAGCGAAAATCGCTTTTGATAACGGATGCTCCGGGAATTTTTGTAATGTACCTGCTACGGTTTCCAGCAGCGCCGAACTTAACGCCACCGATGCAACAGCGACCTTTAGACTCTGCTTCGTCCTATCTAACTCATCGATTCGTTTAAGATCTTCGTTCGTAAAAAATAGAGCGCCGAGTTGAAGAATTACTCCGACAACGCCAGTATTAAAGTCACTATTTGCCCCAAACCATTTCTTCAAAAGTTCATGACCTGGAATGCCTATGGGCTTTAATGAGCCAGATTGAATTCTTCCATCGGACTCCAACATTTCAATATCTAACTCAAACGCACAAATAGTAGGCGAAGCTGGATACTTCGGCAAAGCCCGTTTAGCTTCTTTTCGCGCAGAAGAACGGACGCCCCGTCGGTTCTCAAGAAATTTGACGCCTTGACTCTCAGCGCTTTTTATAATCCACTTAGACAAATCAGATTTGGATAGGTTACTGGGCTTAATAAATGTTCTCGCCTGAAGCGTCAACCCAGCGATTGCCAAGTTCCGCATGATGAAATTGCTCCCCTGTCCTAATGCGCGCGCTAAAATCTTAGCTGTTGTCAAAGCAAGACTATCTACTAGTCGCGCAGCCTCGTCCGCAGCAACACGTCCGAGAACGCCCTTGTATATACTTAACAAATACTTCGGCTTGAAGTCCGAACCGCGTATTTCCATCTCCGCAGCCGCCAATATTTCTTTTTGATTATAAAGTAAGGCACGTCCATATAGATTTCTCGTATCAACCAAACTCCCCGACGCCATCCAGTTTTCCAATATTGATTGGCACCGTTCAACAGAAACAGCTTTACCAATGCATTGCGATAAGGACTCTCTGAAGGCATAACCGCTTCGAAGATCAGTCTCATCGTGCGTACCTGCCATCCACTCACTCAATTGTGTACTTGTCAGCCATGAACAGTGCAGATTCGAAATCCTCGACCCTATAGGCTCATACTTTTTGACTGCATTGTGATAACGCTCCGGAAACGATTTTATAAGTGCGTCATCAAGTAAGCTTCCACCCTCGGGATGGGTTAAAATATCTTTCCAAGCTTCTTCCTGCGCCGCGAGTATTCGCCCCTCTTTGGAATTCCCATATTTCTTCCTTTCTGCTTTTTGCTGTTCAGCATACTTACTTATTCCACCAGCTCTCATCATTTTCCACATTTTACTCATGGCGCCTCCATGCGCTACTTCGGGGCTAAGTTCGCCAGCTCGTTCCAAGAGGATTTCCCCCTCTGTACTAATACGAGCGTCTTCGCGAACCGTATTCTCCAGGGAATAAATCAGTTGAGTGCAGATTTGACCGCGGTACATTTCCTCGTCAAAGCCCGCATGATGAGTTGGAGATGTAAGTTCACTTAAATCATTGGTTATGCCAACGGGATCATTCAATGCAATAATGAAGCCGCCATAGGGACATTGCTCCTGGAGCACATTCTTTAAGTTCTGACCTCGATCATGCAGCGAAGCTTCTCTATCTGGCGATGAGTTACTGTATGCAAATGCCTTTTTCTGCGCTGAGTTATCGCAGGTAAAATGTGGAATGACGCTATAATTCTCTTGAAATTTGGCAGAATGCGGTGCCTTACCAGCAAGCATCATTTGCCCATCTATACATTGCATGTGTTTTTTTCGCCAACCGGCGTTTTGGATATTGGCGACAGTAGTTTTCGTCCATAGCACATTTGACCATCCCAACCATATATTTCCGAGTATTTCACAGTCTGCCGGCCCGACATCTATACAATAGGAAAGTGCGACCTTGACGCGATCCATACAGCAGCGTATCGAAGAATCCGGATCGAAAACTGGGGCATATTCAACAGGAAACTCCCAGAGAGCACCTGTCGAAAGTACCATATAAGCTTTTAGCCGCTTTTGTTTTTCCTCGTAAGTGTAAAGATAACCAGTCCGCAACTTTCTAAGTGTGTATTTGGCAGGAGTTATATCCTCTGGCCCGCCAATGATTTTAAAATTTCCTGAGATTCCCGGAACTTCAGACTGTCCATTTGGGCAGGCGACAGCATATCGCACAGGGTATAGGAGGATCCCTTTTCGATCGCAGTAGCTACAGTAAGAATTTTTCATTTCAATACTCCCGTTTCATTAAACTTTACGTTCATATTTTCGATATCTTCGTGCGTAATACTGCGCAACATTTGGCCCAACGTTATTTCTCGATTTCGCAACTTTTCCCACCTTGAAAGAAGCTCATGATGTGTTCGAAATATCTTCTGATAACGCGTAGAAAAATACGCAAACTCTACACAATCTTCGTTGCTATCAAGATGGACATAGCGGACAACTTCAGAGATTGCCTCGATAGAGTGACGAAGCTCGTCGAGGCAGTGGGCTGAGGTCGCATCCCTGGTGTGCAACCGTTCGTGAACCTGACTGAATAATCTGCTTCTTTTCAGTATTTCCCACTGTGAGTTAGTTGGCCATCCATCGCATAAGTCAGCAATTGACGGCTGAAAAGATCGAGTGCGCTTGGCGCACCACCATTGCCTGCGCCAGACAAATGTCCAGCTTTCGACTTCCCCAAGAAGCGCATTACCTTGTTCATCATTAAAAAGATGGGCGGCGAGGACAAATACTCGAGGATCGTAATAACGCCAAATTACTTGACCACCATCCGGTGCGTGGCCAAGAATGAGTCTCGCTATGGAGTTCGCAAGCTCTTCACTATCGCTATCACTTTGCAGCCAACCGCAAACGACTGGTGGATGCTCTTCAGATACCGCCTGTGTCACCATTTCCGACACGACTTTCTGTTTGGAAGCTGTAAGCTGATCAAGCTTCAATAACCGTGGCATTGAAGCTTCTGATGCCCATAAAAACGGTGGCACGCAGGGATACGTTTCTGGCAGTAGCTCCCGCATGTCGTCTGGCAAGTTCGCTGGCTCGATCAACAGATATCCATGGTCGGGAGCAGGCGATGGAATTTGAGTTGGGGTAATCAACATGGCTCACTCCTCGCTCACAGGAATAGTTGCTGCTCCCATTCCAGCCGCGCCCTTGGCCTGCATTGCACAGGTTTCCGAACCAGGGAACGTCGCCTTCCTTTCCTGCCCCTTCAGCGTCTGGTGATCTGCAGCATGCATTTCGCTGTTGCCGCTGGTATAGCCCTTTATCCCTTCCGCGCTCAGGACGAGTTCACTGCCGCCACCATTGATGCGTATTCCCTGCTTTGCCTTGAGATTGATCCAGTCGGTCGCGCTGATGATTTCAATAACCTTTTTTGCGAGCACTTCCAGCTCAGCGTTCTGCGCCTGGACCTGTACCTTTCCACCTACGGCGATGATCTTCGCGCCGCCTTGGTTGGTGAATATGCTGACGCCAGCGGCGGCACGCACATAAGCGCTTCCCCCTGCCGAAAGGCGCATCCTTTTGCTGCTGACGAGGTCGAGATCGATCGCTGCGCCCATGGCCAGCGATTGACCACTCGTCGCGATCAGTCCATCCGGACCATAGATCGCAACAGTTCGACTTTTCCTTTCGTCGAGTTTTTCCGCATTCTGTATCAAGGTGTTCAGCTCGGCGCTGATTGGCTCATCCTTTGCGAACCGTTCAGCGAGCTTTGACAGCTGCGCCGCCAATTTTTCTATTCCGCCTGCGACCTTGAGCAAGCCCTTCCGGTCCAGTTGCATGCCTTCTGTTCCGCCGCCATTCTCTGCGGTGATGAGGACTCCCTCGATGCCCCTTATAGCGACAGCAAGCTCACTGAACAGCTCAGCCCCGGTTCCCCGCCTTTCCGCGTATCCGTTCTTCCTTGGGTACGTTAAAAAGCCTAGGTTCAGTTGGGACTCTCCATGATCACTGCTCAACTGCGCACTGACCTGCCCTTTGGTATCGTCGAAACGCAACTGATTGCCCTGTCGTCCGCCGCCCACCTCCCGGCTGCAAATTCCGGATAAGTACCGGTTTCCAGGCAAGCCACTCCCCTTGCTCAACTCCGGCGGCATAGCCTGCTGATTGAACATCTGCCCAACGATCACGGGCTTGTCGGGATCGCCTCCCATGAACGCGACTAACACCTCGCTTCCCACGCGCGGCAGGAACAGCGCACCGCACTGATCGGATCCGGCCCCATTCCCCGCCCAGTTGCTGGCCACCCGTACCCAGGCTGAATCACAATCGGTGCCTGCGGCACCAGCACCGCCGGCATGCATATGGTCCTGCTCGCGTGTGGCGGGAAAGCGGATCTTCACCCGCCCCATGTCGTCGCAATGCACCTCTTCCTTCGCCGGCCCCACAACCAGCGCGCTCTGCATGTGCACAGGCGGCAGGTCGATACGCGGGTCATACGCGGGAACGATGGGCACGCCGCGGCGTACGGCCGTGAAGCGCATCTTGACGGGGCGCTTGCCCATGTCCTCGTTAGCCCAGCCACTGCGCGAAAACAGTTTTGCAACGCGGTTGGCAAGATCGCGCGGCAGGTTGTTTTGCATGGCCAGGTGCAGGTCGGTGATGACGAATTCCCGATCTTCAGGCTGGTGGCGATCGATCTCCGGGTGGCCCGCCAGCGCGAAGTATTCGCCGACGCGAAAGTCGCGCACGGCACCTTCGCCCATGAGGCACTTGGTCTCGAAGTCATGGCGGTTCATTGCCAGCTCGCCAAGCGCCCGGAAATCGTCGCGGTCGTCTCCCGCGTGCGGAGACCAGACCTGGTAATCATCGAGCGTGGCGGCGAGGGTGCGTTCGACGGGGCCCTGCTGCAGCCGGCCTTTCGATTCCGCCTGCATGGCGTCCAGCGGCCATGGCGTCTTGTAGTTCCAACTATGCCGCGTTGTCGTCATCGGCTGCAGCGTGCGCACGGCGGTCAAGGTCGTGATGCTGTCGCGTTCTTCGGTGGCCGCGTCGCGGTGATAGCGCACGGTGCCTGCGGCGTTCTCGCGCACGCTTTCGTAGCGGTTCAGCAGGCGCATGCTGTGGGATGGGTAGTGTTTGTCCACATCGGGTTCGAAGATCCACGAGATGCCGCGCCGCCGCAGGATGCGCCGGATGAAGGCGGCATCCGATTCGTTGTGCTGCATCGTGAATTCGCGCTTGGGATACTTCATGTCCTTGAAGATGTTGTCCGTGCTGACATCGAAGCACGGCCCCACCACAGGGTTACTGCGCTGCCATTCGCTGCACAATGTGTTCAGGATCTCCACTTCATCGAGGTTGCGGAACACACGCGTGTTGGTGCGCTTTTCCATCACTGCCAGCATGTCGCGGATCACGAGCTGGTAGCTGGCCAGGCCACCGTCGCTGTCGCCGGCCCTCGCTTCGGTGACCACGCCGCACACGGTGCGCAGCTTGCCGCGGTCGGTCACGATGTCGATCGCGGCAGGCAGCGCGATGAATT
The DNA here is from genome assembly GCF_004209755.1 of Pseudoduganella lutea. NCBI lineage: Bacteria > Pseudomonadati > Pseudomonadota > Betaproteobacteria > Burkholderiales > Oxalobacteraceae > Pseudoduganella > Pseudoduganella lutea. The sequence goes on from NZ_CP035913.1 coordinate 1,628,628, forward strand.
CCTTCAGCGGCAGGTTGGCATCGAGCGCCACGCACAGCACGCGGTATTCGAAGCCGCCGCAGAACCATTCATGCCCTTCCACGCGCTGCGGCAGCAGCACGTCTTCCATCATCATTTCGGGGTGATCGAGACGCAGCCGCACGGGGCGGTCGCTGGTGACCAGGTCGCGGTGCGATACGAGTAGATTGACGAATGCATTGAGGAGTTCCATGCGAGTCTCCTAGGCCGGTGTTTCGACGCAATGGATGAGCGAGCCCCTGAGCAGTACCGTGCCGTCCTTGCCGAGGATGTCGACGCGGATGAAGTTGGAGAGGAGCATGTAGTACGCGAGCACGCTTTCCATTACGCGCGCAAAGACGGCGATGCTGCGGTCAGTGAACGCCTCTTCGTCGATGGTGATGGAAATGGCGTAGCCGTTTCGCAGCGCAGAGCCTTTCGTATACTTGATCCATGCATCGACAACGTAGCGCGATATGCCCAGGATGCCGGCGAGCTGCCGCTCCGTTACCGCACATTCGGGCCGGGCATGCATGCGCAGCAGGTGCAGCAACGACTTCAGGTTTTGTTGCGCTTCATTGCGATGGTTGGCGTGGCCGATTCTGATCAGGTCCCAGTGCCCATCCGGGTGGTCCGCCAGTTGCAGAGGCGCGGTGGGTTTGCGCAGCATGCGGATCGCACCGCCACCGATATCCTGCCTGGCTGCCAGGTCGCCATTGGCGCGGCCGATCGGCAGGTTAGGCGGGGCTGCGCCGTTGGTGCAGGTGACCCGGGCGTTCACGGTGCCTTCACCCAGCTGGAGCGGTTTCTGCTCCCTGTCGACGAACGACACCGTGTCCGGCGTGCCCATAGTGGGATGGGCCAGCTCGAACAGCCAGCGATGCTGGCTGCTGAAACTGCCCCCATAAAACATTTGCATGTCGACCGCGGTGCCGCCGTTCCCCGCCTGCACCAGCTTCATGGCATCCAGGCTGTACACGGTTGCCTGCGAGTCCGCGGTGCGGGGCAAGGCCAACGTATAGATGGTGTGCCGCTTGCGCAACCGGATCGGTTCCGCGCTCTGCGTGAACATGTTGATGACCGGTGTGCAGCCAAGGCGCAGCACGGTCGCCGGCATGGTGCGCAACAGGTTGGGCGTGCGCGTGTGGTGAAGATCTGGCAGCAGCACGTGCAGTGTGAGCTGTCGAGTGCCGGACGGGCAGCCTGCGAGTACCGCTTTCAGATCGATATCGAAGAAGTCGAACTTGTCGGGGAAGGCAAAGTATTCCGCCAGCAGGCGCAGGCTCTCTTCCTGGTCGAATGGCGTCGGCAGCAGCGCTTCGCCCTTCGACAAGCCCACCGCTGCGAACGGCAGCGCGAGCAGCTTGCGCCACTGCTGCCCGGCCTCGACATACGTGCCCAGCGCGCGCATGAACAGCGCATCGTAAAGAGCCACGCGCACCGGGCTATCGGCGTCGATGTGCACGCGCACGGGAACGCTCGCCGCTTCTTCGAGCGTGGAGGATGGTTGAGTCGTGTCGATCGTGATCGCTATTGCGCAGCCCACATCCTTTGGCAAGCCAAGGTTGGCCGGGACTTCGGCGCGTGGCAGGAAACGGGCACTGACCGTGATGGGGGCGAGGGTGACATCGTATGCCGTGCGGAAGCCGCAAGCCGGCGATGCCTTCATATGCAGCTCCGTACCACGGGCGATAGTCCTGCCCTTGGTGTTTTCCGTGCGTTCGACCTGAACTATCGAGCAGGAGGGAATGGGCCGCAGGTAGAACGGCGCCTGGACGCCGAGCAGGTCGTTGGTGAAGCGCTCATGGGCGTGATCCAGTTTCCAGGAGATGCGGGCGCACAGGAATGCCGTGGTCTGGATCAGGCGTTCGACGCTGGTATCGGCGTTCACTTCGCCGTTCAGGCCGAAGAGTGCGGCCAGCCTGGGGAAGCGCTGGGCAAACTCGCGCACATAGCCGCGGATGATGGCCAGTTCGCGGATGTAGTAAGGGAGAAGTTTTTCCATGATGAACTCTATTTCCTAAGGGAAATTCATCATGGCATGGAGGTTTTGGTGGCTTGTTGATCTTGCGCAGCTCGGACTATTACCAGGCAGAACAGTACCAACTTTGAGACAGGCTACAACAGTTGTAAAACACGTGAATCGCCAATGCCTTATGGGTATTGTTTTCCTTGCACTACCCATAAAGAGAAAATCCAACATACTCTTGGCATCGAATTTTAGAACAAGCGTTCATCTTATTCAGGTGCAACTATTGTCGCTTCGCTCTCGATTGAATCCTGCCTTCGATATCGTCACTTATCCCAATATCGATCATGAAGAGATACGGATGTTGACCTGTAGAACAGCCTTTGGCGCACCAAAGGCGGAATGTCATGCCATATTTGTTGGGGACCCGTAACGTGGCTTCTTGCGAAAATCCCGGCTGGAACATTCGGGCATAAAGCTGCTTCTTCCCCTCGATCGTGAGATCAAACCATGTGCTTCCATCTTCGCGCCATGGTTCCCATCCACTGGATTTGAACTGATTTTGCAGATTTTCCACCACAGCTACTGCTCGGTCAAAGGACACCTTTTCCAGCAAGGGCGTGGTGGCGACTGTATCCACCCTGTTATGTGTGTAACCAACGAGCGCGAACTTGGTGGGCGGAAGTCTGAAGCCGTACTTTGGGTCGTTAAATACGAGAACAACTGCTGATTCAGTTACGAAGGTTTCGCCTGCCTGCAAATAGGTATGGGTGGGAACGTTTGACCGTTCCACGACAGGATAAGTGGAAGCACTTACGACCTCCTCAAACGTTTGTCCTATCCTGAAAGAGAGAACGGCTGGAACAGAAGAAACAGGCGACTGTCGCAACATCGATAACGAAAGTACTGATAGGCCAAATATAACTGCGACGATAAAGTAGCGGGACCTCATACCACGCCTCCACCTGACGAAATGATTTGCAACGATTTTTCAACAAGTGGCCGCTCCTTTCCTCTTAATAACTCACTGAATCTGGCCGCTGCACGGTTCACGAATTTAATTCTTTCTTCAACCATCCACAGCCTAGCCTTGCTGGAGCCAGGAAAATATGATGTCAAGCCTTCTTTCGCTTTACATTGTGCTGAAAGCGTTAACTGGATTTCCATATAGAAACCTGAAGGGAAGCCATTTGCCCATGCAAATTGGTTTGCGGAAAGTGCCTTCTGCATGTAGGGATCGTTATAAAGTATTGCTTGCAGTATATTGATCTGCTCATGGCGCGCTAAAATCTGAACGCTTTCATCGATGTTTTTGGCCTCAATCAAATCGAATCCCCTGCGAATTTCCCGGAATGGCTTGCCAAAATCGAGCAATCCCCCCGCATCCCATGCCACCCGCGTTTTAATTTTTTCTCTGGCAAACAGATATTTGGTTAACTCATCAATGCCTCTCTCCATATAAAACCGGTGTAAAGGATAAATATCCAAAAACAGGCACTTGTTGCCAAAACCCAGACGCTCGTACATGAATTCAGCCTCATTGCGGATCACGGCAGGCCCAACACCCATACCCGCTGCCTCAGTGTTATTTCCCGCTACTTGGATCACACTCCTGAGCTCTTTTTTACTTTGCTCCGATAGACCATGTGCATGCAGCAAGCCGCAGCCTACCTGCTTGGATGCAAACGCTGCCAGTCCTGCCCATTGAAAGCGGTTATCGGCCAACCACAGCTTGGCATAAGCAGCATTGATTCGCCGGTTTCGCTCGATATCGTTCTCGATGAACTTGCCGTTCACCTTGATCAAATCCTCTGCCTCTTTTTGAAACGTCTCCCAAAGATGCTCAGCGGTCAACAACTCAACTGTAACCCCTCGATATGCTTTCCCATTCATTGCTACATATCCCTTGGTTTTCCATTCCTCAGGCTGCCGAATGTTCCGGTTCACGGGAATTCCGTGATATTTATGAATGGAAAAATATGGATTGGTCGTTCCAGGCACGTATCGGGCAAGCATCGAATTCTCCTCTGAGCAATAGCCCGCTGACAGCCGCTGGCAGCGAGCTTCCACATTGCGTTCAAATCAGTCGGCGACGTGCCAGGCAACCAGCGATTTGCGCTCGTCGGCAGTAAGCGGCCGCGTGGCACCATCCTCATCGGTCGTGCCTTGAATCGTGCGATCGTCAGTCAGTTCCAGGCGGTAGGCCCGATAGTTGAATGGCTCTTCGGTACCGGGGTGAACAAGTAGAAGCGGAAGCGCATCGTCGGACACCTGCTCGATGGCACTTTGATCGTCTGCCACCAGGGCCGCTTTGAGCGCCATCCCGGCAGCATGCCCCTCGCCATCGATTCGCTGGGATTTCAACGTTTGATTGGCGATCAAGCGCGGCGGCGGCGCGCATTTGCAGATGCAAAGATCGTCCTGCAGTGCGACCTGCTTCCCATCGCAAGTCTCGGGAATCCGTGGACCGCCTGGCTTGATAACGCCCGTTGACTTGCATGCCGGGCAGGCGATCTTGTCGTCCTCGACGGCGACTTTGACACCGTTGATGAATCTGGCCGAACTGGCCGAAATGACGGCGCCGCCCGCAGTCGTCCTGGCGCCAAGCGTAATGTGATATCGGATAACCATGGAGTCCCTGACTAAATTGTCTGAGTGGAACGGCTATCTAATCAGAGGACGACGAATATTGCCTTGAGGAAAATCATCGGCGCACGCACAGGTACTGCAGCATGCGGACAAGTGGGTGATGTTGCGGGACGCGGCGCTGACGGTTTCGTTCGCGGCCTGCGGCCACCATGCCCAGAATTAGTTGCCCACGCCCCCCTTCGCAGATCTGGTCATGGCCACGACATAGTCATAGCGGTCCCCCCGATAGAGCGACTCGGTCAGCTCCAGCGGCCTGCCCTCGGCGGAAAACGACCGGCGTTCGATATGCAGGATAGGGTCGCCGACATGAAGGCCCAGCAGTTCATTGTCCGGCGCGGCGACGACCGATGCACGCAGGCGCTGGACGGCCTTGACAGGGCCCAGGCCGGCCGCATCGAGCGCCTGGTACAGCGAGTCGCCGAACTCGATATTGCCCCCCAGGAGTTGCGCAGCCAGCACGCTGCGTTCGATCGCCATGGGCACGGAGTCGGCGGTCCGCACGCGCTCGAGATGCATGACGAGGCAATCGGGGGCCAGGCCCAGCGCAAACGACTCCGATGGCGTGGGGCGGCGCAGTTCGCGCTTGAGCCAGTGGGAGCCGGGGCGCAGTCCGCGCAGCTGCATGTCGTCCGAAAAACTGCTCATCTCGGTCAGCGGCTGCTCCACGCGTGCCGCCACGAAGGTGCCGGCGCCCTGGCGGGATTCCACCAGCCCCTGGCGAACCAGGGTATCGATGGCGCGGCGCACCGTATCCCGCGAGACGCCGAAGCAGGTAGCCATGTCGCGCTCGGGCGGGAAGCTATCGCCGGTCTTCATGCCTTCGGCAATGGCCGTGCCGAGGATCTGGGCCAGCCGCGCCGCCATCGACATGCGCACGCCGTTCGCCGGTGGCGCATGCAGCTGGGCGATCAGTGCGGGATTGAAGAGGTCCATGAGGAAGAAGCTGCCTTGCTGTAAGTGTTCATTGAAAAAATTATCCGTTCAAATGGCATGCCTGCCGCTTACGATTGTCCGGCGCCCTGCAAGGCCCGGTGGATCGAACCTGCATGGTTGGCGGCAAGCGCTTCGGCCTGCGTCGCATCCAGGCCGGCGAGCAGCATGAGGATCGCGATCCTCGGCCGCAGGCCCGCCTCCGCCAGCGCGCGGTCGGCCACCTCCGCCGCCTTGCCGGTCGCCTGCATCACGATCGACTGCGCACGCAGCCGCAGCTTGTGGTTACGCACCTGCACATCGACCATCAGGTTACCGTAGGTTTTGCCCAGCGCAACCATGCTCAAGGTCGACAGCATATTGCAAATCATCTTCTGGGCCGTGCCGGCTTTGAGGCGCGTCGAGCCGGCCAGGATCTCGGGTCCGCAATCGACCTCGATCGCGATATCGGCCAGCGCACTTACTTCGCTGCCGGTATTGCACGCCACGGACACCGTCGCACACCCCACGCCGCGCGCATACTGCAGCGCGCCGGTCACATAGGGCGTGCGCCCGCTGGCTGTCAGCCCCACGACCACGTCCTTCGGCCCGAGCCCCTGCCCCTCCAGGTCCGCCTGTCCGTACTCCGGGAAATCCTCGGCCGATTCCACTTCACCACCAAAGCCGCCCGCCACGATGCCGATGACGATGCCGGGTGCCATGCCGAACGTCGGCTGGCACTCCAGCGCGTCCAGGTAGCCGAGGCGCCCGCTGTTGCCGGCACCTACATACAGCAGGCGCCCACCTGCCGCCAGTGCGGCTGCGATGACGTCGACCGCCGCGGCGATCGCTGGCAGCGCGTTGCCGACACGGGCAGCGACCAGCGCATCTTCCCGGTTCATTAGCGCCGCGGCGGCTTGCGTGCCCAGTCGATCGAGATAGGTGCTGAAGGCGTTGGGCTGTTCGGTTTTCAGTTGGGTGATGTCCATGATCGCTCGTTCTGGAGAAAATTTTTCATGATTGGTATGAACCAATTTGACGCATTCTAGCACCCACTTTAGCCACGGCGCGAACGTATTTTTAGCGCTCATGACCGGCTCGTCAATGTGGATGCCACATATCTGAAAAAGTAATTTCCTTCCTCAGAATCATTCCAATGCCATACCAATTTAAAATGGTACAGTCCAATTTTCAGCGGACATGCGACTGGTCCGCTGCGCATTCAACAGGAACACAGCATGACGACAGTGCCGGCAACATCCTTCATCGACCTGGCCCAAGGCATTCTTGCCGCCGTGGGCGGCACGCCGAACGTGGATCGCCACGTGCATTGCATGACGCGGCTGCGTGTAACGGTAGTGCGGCCCGATCCGGTGGATTACGCGGCGCTGCGGCAGCTGCCCGGCGTGCTCGGCGTCGTCGAGGGCAATCCGCTGCAGGTCGTGATCGGACCGGGCGCGGTCAAGCAGGTGGCCAGTGCGTTCGTCACCGCACTCGCGCAGGAAGCAACGGCAGTCCCTCCCGCAGCCTTGACGCCCGCTGCCAGTGCATCGGCCGCCATCGAGTCCAATGCGCCACCCGCCAAGCGTGGCAACGCGGCCGTACGCCGGTTCCTGCGCCGCATCGCCGCGATCTGCACGCCGCTGATTCCCGCCCTCATCGGCGCCGGCCTCGTGAAGGCGCTGGCCGGCGTGCTGCTGCTCTGGTCGGCCCACGCGGGTGCCGGCCTCGCGCCCGCCCTCGCCACCGCGGCAAGTGTCGCCTCCCTCATCGGTTCCGCCTTCTTTGCCTTCCTGCTGATCCAGGTGGGCATGAACGCGGCCCGGGAGTTCGACGGCACGGCGAGCCTGGGCGGCGCCACGGCCAGCGTGATGCTGCTGCCATCGGTCGCTACGCTGCAGGGCATATCGCTGCCCTGGCTGGGAGCCGTTGCCCTGCAGCCGGGCCAGGGTGGCCTGATGGGCGCACTGGCGGCCGGTGCGCTGGTGGCCTGGATCGAACGGCAGCTGCGCACGCGCATTCCGCCCGCGATCGAAACACTCGTCACGCCCACGGTGGCGCTGCTCGCCGCGGGCACGGCCACGCTGTTCGTGCTGATGCCGGTGGCGGGGGTGCTGACCGACGAAATCGGCAGGCTCACGCAGGTGCTGCTGAAAGAAGGCGGCATGCCCGCTGCCTTCCTGCTGGCCGCGTCGTTCATCGGCTTGCTCATGTTCGGCCTGCACCAGGCGCTGATCCCGATCCACGCGCAACTGATCGCCCAATATGGCTACACGGCCCTGTTCCCGATCCTGGCCATGTCCGGCTGCGGCCAGGCCGGCTCCGCGATCGCCATCTATTTCCGCACGAGGGATCCGGTGCTCAAGCGCCGTATCCTCGACACGCTGCCCACCTGCATGCTGGGCATCGGCGAACCGCTGCTCTACAGCGTGACATTGCCGCTCGGCCGCCCGCTGGTCACCTGCTCCATCGGCGGGGGCGTCGGCGCCATGGTGCTGGGCTATTTCGCCAGCCATGGCGACTACGTGGGTGCCACCACGATCGGCCCGGCCAACCTGCTGCTGATTCCCCTCGTGACAGGCCCGCTGGGCGTCGGTGGCAGCATCGCCGTGTACTGCCTTGCCGCCCTCACCGCCTATGCGTCGGCTTTCGTGCTGACATGGTTCTTCGGCCTGCCGAACGAACATCGCCATCCGCAGTCCCTGAACACTTCCACCGCAAAGACCGCACCATGAACACAACTCCGCAGCAGCACTGCCTGACGGCACTCGTCGCCTCCCTCTTTTCCATGACAGCCGTTCCGGCGCATGCACAGGATGGCGCCACCACGCCGGTGCCAGCGACGGACACTCCTGCCGCGGCCAACGGCGCCGAGCGCCTGGAAGCGGTCACGGTCACCGCACGCCGCCGCAGCGAGAGCTCGCAGAATGTACCGGCGCCAATTTCCACGGTCAGCGGCGCGGACCTGGAGCGCAACCGCGAATACCGCCTGCAGGACCTGCAGCAGTCCTTTGCCAGCTTCAATGTCTCCATCCTGCACCCGCGCCAGTCGAGCGTGGCCATTCGGGGCCTCGGCAACAATCCGGCCAGCGACAATCTGGAGCCCAGCGTGGGCATCTACCTGGATAACGTCTATCTGGGCCGCCCCGGCATGGCCGTGTTCGACCTGTTCGACATCCAGCAGGTCGACCTGCTGCGCGGCCCGCAGGGCACGCTGTTCGGCAAGAACGCCACCGCGGGTGTGCTCAACATCACCACGCGCCAGCCGCGCTTCAATCCCGGCGGCTATCTCGAACAATCCATCGGCAACAACGGCTACCGCCAGACCAATGCACAGGTGACAGGGCCATTGTCGGAAACGCTGGCCGGCAGCATTGGCCTGGTCCATACGCGCAGCGACGGGTTCGTGACCAACGGCCACACGGGCAAGAAACTCAATGGCGCCGGTGCGGATGGTGTGCGCGGCCAATTGCTGTGGAAGCCGAATGACAACCTGAGTGCACGCGTGATCGCCGACTACAGCATGCTGGATGCCCACACGGGTGCGGCAGTGGTCTACGGCATTCCGAGCTACCCGGGCTATACGAGCCCCTACCGGACCAGTGCCGCCAGCTACGGCATCACGCCGCTGAACGATCCTTACGGCTACACCGTCAAGACCGATACGAATCCGCACATGGGCGTGAACCAGGGCGGCATCTCGGCCGAAATCAATTACCTGCTGCCGGGAGGGTACAACCTCACCGCCATTTCGGCCGCACGCTTCTGGAACTTCACGCCGGCCAACGATGGCGACGGCCTGCCGCTGCCCATCATCGTCAATGCCGGCGCCTCCGTGAAGGACCACCAGTACTCGCAGGAAGTGCGCGTTGCGTCGCCATCCGGCGGCCCGGTGGACTGGGTGGCCGGCGCCTTCTATTTCTACCAGCAGACCACGAACGACGTCTTCTCGCTGACCGGCCCCGTTCCCTACAACACGGCGGCCAGGGCCAATGCGTGGACCCATTCGCCCTCGCGCGTGTTCACCAACAGCGCGGCACTGTTCGGGCAAGGCACCTACCACCTGAGCGAGCGCACCGACATCACGGCGGGCATCCGCGCCACCCATGAAGACAAGTCCGGCAGGGTGCTGCGCTATGCCAGCCCCACCGCGCCGGCATACGATTCGGGGCCGCTCGGCCAGAACAGCGTGAGCCCTTCCGGCCTGCTCAGCATCAGCCACAAAGTCACGCCCGACCTGCTCGCGTATGGTCTTGTGTCGCACAGCGAAAAATCCGGCGGCATCACGATGGCGGTGGCTTCCGGCCCGACACTGGGCGCGCAATCGCTGCTGTTCGGCGCGGAGCGCACCAACGACGCCGAACTCGGATTCAAGAGCGACTGGTTCGGCCACCGGCTCACCGTGAACGGCAACCTGTTCTGGACCCAGGTGCACGGCTACCAGGCCACGTTCCTCAAGCCGAACGATGCCGGCACCATGAGCACGGTGCTGGCCAATGCGGCCGACGTCGACACGCGTGGCGTCGAACTCGAACTGCGTGCCAGGCCAGTGCGCGGCCTCACGCTGGCCCTGAATGCCTCGTACAACGTCGCCACCTACAGCGATTTCCGCAACGCCCCATGCCCGATCGGTGTAGCGCAGCCTTCCTGCGACCTGAGTGACCAGGGGGTGGCGGGTGCGCCGCGCTGGACTGGCAACGTGTCGGCGCAGTACGACTTCAAGGTGCGCGGCATCGACCAGTACGTGGCGGCCGGCTATGCGGCGCGATCGGACCAGAACGGCACCCTCGACAATTCGCCCTATTCGCGAATCCCCGGCTATGGCCTGGCCAATCTCGCAACGGGCTGGCGCTTCCAGAGCGGCCAGCAGCGCTGGGATGTCTCGCTGTGGGCAAACAACCTGTTCGACAAAAAATACTTCCTCACCGTGCTGTCGCAGAACGGCTACTACGCGGCCAACACCGGCGACCGCCGCAAGTTCGGCGCCACGGTGCGCTATACCTATTGAGCCATTGTTCCAGAGCCATCTCGTTCAACTTCATCCCGATACACCGATGACGACCCAGCCCCGATTGCGTACCTCCCCCATCGTCCTGCTCGCGCCGCTGACAGGCCGCGTCGTGCCCCTCCCCGACGTTCCCGACCCGGTCTTTTCCGGCGGCATGCTGGGCGACGGCATCGGCATCGATCCTGCCGAAGGCCGCCTGCTTGCTCCCTGCGACGGCGTCGTTTCGCAGCTGGCCGGCACGGGCCACGCGCTCACCATCACCAGCGAGGAAGGAGCGGAGGTCCTGCTGCATATCGGTATCGACACGGTCGAACTGGGTGGCGAAGGTTTTCATGCACTGGTGGCGGAAGGCGCGCGCGTGCATGCGGGCGACCTCCTCGTCGAGTTCGATCTCGCTACGGTCAGGCGCAAGGCACGCAGTGCGGTATCCGTGGTAGCGATTGCGAACGGCGATGCCTACCATATCGACCAGCGGGCCGACGGCGATGTCACGGCCGGGCAGGCGCCTCTGCTGACGGTGCGATGGGCTTCGGGCACGGAACAGTCGGCGGCAGCGCCTCCTCTTCCTGGCGAAGGCCCGGCGCTGCGCCGGAGCGTGCGGCTCACGGCACCAGGCGGATTGCATGCGCGCCCGGCAGCACGTGCTCGTCACGCGGCGCGCGGACTGGATGCGCGCGTGGAGGTGCTGTTCGGTGACAGGCGCGCACCGGTCGACAGCGTGGTGGCGCTGCTCGGTCTCGGCGCCGGAGAGGGAACCATCGTCGAACTGCTCGCCACCGGCTCCCAGGCGGCGCTGGCGGTGGACGCCGTGGCGCGGGAACTGGTTCGTGCGATCGACGCCGAAACCGCCGATGCGCCGCCGGCCGCCCTGCCCCGCAGCGGGGATGCCGCCGCGCTGCCCCCGCATGTGCTGGCTGGCGTGTGCGCCGCGCCGGGCATCGCCATCGGCCCGCTCGTGCATGCCGGCGTCGGCGTGATCGACGTGCCGGAATTTGCCACTGGCACAGCGGCCGACGAAGACCATCGGCTCGACCTGGCGCTCGCGGCGGCCGATGCCGGTCTCACTGCGCTGGTCCGCAATGCACCCGCGGCGGCGGACATCTTCGCCGTGCACCGTGTGCTGCTCGAAGACCCGGTCCTGCTCGACGCCGCACGCGAACACGTCTCGTTCGGCAAGAGCGCGGGATATGCCTGGCGCAGCGCGATCCGCGCGCAGGCAGGCGTCCTGGCGCGTCTCGACGACCCGTTGCTGGCCGGCCGCGCAGCCGACCTGCGCGACGTCGAACAGCGTGTGCTGCATGCACTCGGTCATGCACCATCCCCACGCGGCACCTTGCCCGACGGCGCGGTGCTGGCAGCTGACGACTTCACCCCATCCGACCTTGCCGCGCTCGATCGCGAACGTGTCGCCGCACTCGTGATGGCGCGTGGCGGCGCCACGTCGCATGCGGCGATCATCGCGCGCCACCTCGGCATTCCCGCACTCGTGGCCGTGGGGGATGCTCTGCATGCGATCCGGAATGAAACGCAGGTGGTGGTCGACGCCACGGCCGGCCGCATCGACTTCGCACCGGCCGCGCTGGAAATCGAACGCGCCCGCACCGAGCGCCAGCGCCTCGCCAACGTGCGCTCGACGAATCGCCAAGCTGCCGGCGAGGCAACGGCAACGCGCGACGGCCGGCACATCGAAGTGGCGGCCAATATCGCCACCAACGGGGATGCCCGCGACGCCGTCGACCATGGCGCCGATGCGGTGGGCCTGCTGCGCACCGAACTACTGTTCATGCACCGCCAGGCCGCACCCGGCATCGCGGAACACCGCGCGGCTTACCAGGAAATCGTCGACACGCTGCAAGGCCGTAGCGCCATCATCCGCACGCTCGACGTGGGCGCCGACAAGAGCGTGGGTTACCTGGCCCTGCCGCCCGAACAGAACCCGGCGCTGGGGCTGCGCGGCATCCGCCTGGCGCAGGTGCGGCCTGACCTGCTCGACGACCAGCTGCGGGGCCTGCTGGCAGTCCAGCCGTTCGGCCGGGTGCGCATCATGCTGCCAATGGTGACAGACGTTCCGGAGCTGCTGCGCATCCGTGCCCGTATCGACGAACTCGCCGAGGCGATCGGGCGCACCGCCAGGATCGAGGTGGGCGTGATGATCGAGGTACCCGCTGCCGCGCTGCTGGCCGACCAGCTGGCGCGCCACGCGGATTTCCTGTCGATCGGCACCAACGACCTCACGCAGTACACGCTCGCCATGGATCGCGGCCACCCCGCCCTCGCGGCGCAGGCCGACAGCCTGCACCCGGCCGTGCTGCGGCTGGTCGATGCCACGGTGCGGGGTGCGGCGCAGCATGGCAAGTGGGTCGGCGTGTGCGGCGCCATGGCGGCCGATCCCGATGCGGTGCCCGTACTGGTTGGCCTGGGCGTGTCGGAACTGTCGGTCGCTCCGCTTGCCGTGCCCGACGTGAAGGCGCGCGTGCGCGGTCTCGACTACACCCAGTGCCGCCGGGTTGCGGCGGAACTGCTGTCGCTCGCCTCGGCAACAGAGGTGCGCGCGGCCAGCCGGGTAGCCTGGCCGCATCGCGGCTGATCCGTCATCCAGTGCGCGCCCTGGTGTCGAACACGGGTCGTCGCACAATCCACAGGATATTTCCATGAACACCGGTACCAGGACCCTGCTCTACGCAACGCTGCTGGCCTGCCGTGCAGCCACCGGCAGCGAAGCCGCCACCATCGGCGACCCATACCAGCACATGCGCCTGCACTGGCAATCGCGCCTGGTCGGCGATGGCGGCACCGCCGCCGACGCGGCCATCGTCAACACCGCACGGCGCCACCTGGACAGCATGGCCACCGCCCCCGACGCCCGGGCATTGTGGGCCGATGCCGCCGGCTGGCACCAGCCGAACGGCACGGCCGCTTCGGCTGTCATCACCGCCAACTACACCCGGCTGGAGTCGATGGCGCTCGCCCACGCCCAGCCAGGCAGCGCCCTGCACGGCGACGTGCGCCTGCGCGACGCGATCCTGCACGGCCTGGCCTGGATGGAACGCCATCACTACCGCGCCGGGGCGCACGCCTACGGCAACTGGTGGGACTGGCAGATCGGCACGCCCCACAGGCTGGCCAACTCGCTGACACTGATGTATGCCGACCTGCCCGCCGATCTGCTGGCACGGTGTCTGGCAGCGATCGACCACTTCAGTCCAGATCCCACGCGCCGCACGCTGCCCGACGGCACGCCGGGACCGGACGCCGAAACAGGCGCCAACCGCCTGGACAAGGCCCTGATCGCCAGCCTGCGCGGTGTTCTCGGCCGCTCCGCCCCCCACATCGCCGCCGGGCGCGACGCCGTTGCCGGGACCCTGGCATCGGTCACCCGGGGCGACGGCTTCTACGCCGACGGCTCCTTTGTCCAGCACGACCATGTGGCCTATACCGGCAGCTACGGGCGGGTGGCGCTGGACAACTACGCCAAGCTGGTCTACCTGCACAACGGCTCGCAATGGCCGCTGCCGGCCACCACGCTGGACGGCATCCTGCACTGGGTGCGCGAAGCCTACGTGCCGTGGCTGTTCGACGGCGCCATGGCCGACGCGGTGCGCGGTCGGCGCATCTCGACCGAATCACAGGACGATCGCCACACGGGACGCCGCATCCTGGCCTCACTGGCCGCGCTGGCACAATCGGCGCCGGCCGGCCGGGCCGACGACATCAAGGCCTTCGTCAAGAGCAGCGTGCACCGCGGCCTGCTCGAGGGCGCCAGTGCACCCGGCTCCGCGCTGGGCAGCCACGACCTGCGCCAGTTGCGCGACGTGGCCGCGGATGCTTCCATTCCCGCGGCGGGCAGCAAGCCCGGCGCACGCGTCTACGCCAGCATGGACCGCGCGCTGCTGCATGGCGAGGATTTCGGCTTCGCGGTCAGCATGTATTCCGACCGCATTTCCGCTTTCGAGTACGGCAATGGCGAACATGCGCGCGGCTGGTGGACGGGCATCGGCATGACCACGCTGTACACCGCCGACCGCGCGCAATACGGCGGCCATTACTGGCCCACCGTGGATGCATGGCGCCTGCCGGGCACCACGACCGACCATAGCGGCAAGGGCCTGCCGCCCGCCTGGGCAATGCTCGGCAACCGTGATGGATGGAGCGGCGGCGCGCAGCTGGATGGCTACGCGGCCGTGGCCCTGCGCTTCGACATGCGCGACGTGACAGGCAGCGACCTGCGCGGCAACAAATCCTGGTTCCTGCTGGGCCGGCGCATCGTTGCAACGGGCACCGGTATCACCGGCAGCGGCGCGGTCGAAACCATCGTCGACAACCGCAAGCTGTCCGCGCCGGGCTCCGGCGTGCTTACCGTCGACGGGCACGTCCGCGTTCCTTCCATCGGGGCGTCCGACAGCGTGGCACGCGCCGGCTGGGCGCACCTTGCCGGCAGCGAACCTGGCGGCGGCATTGGCTATGCGTTCCCCGACGGGACTCCCCTGCAACTGCTGCGCGAAACACGCATTGGCAGCTGGCGCGACATCAATGCAGCAGAGAGCTCGACGCCCGTCCGGAACACCTTCGTCAGCCTGGCGATAGGACATGGCACGCACCCTCGCGATGCAGCCTACAGCTATGTGCTGCTGCCCGGCGCCGATGCGTCGACCACGGCCGCCTATGCCGCGCGACCCGCGGTCACGCTGCTGGAAAACAGCAACACCGCCAGCGCCGTGCGCGACGCATCGATTGGCGTAATCGCCGCCAATTTCTGGCAGCCGGGCGTCATCCGGCTGGACGGGCGGGATTATCTGTCTGCAAACAGCCCGGCCTCGATCTTGCTGCACGAGGAACCAGGCACGCTGGCGCTCGGCATAGCGGAACCCACGCAGCATCGGGCAGAAGACGTGCTGGTCACCGTGCACCGGCCCGTATCGGCCCTGCTGGAAGCCGACCCGCGCGTAAAGGTGATCAGCCTGCGGCCCGTGCTGCGGCTCAGGATCGCACCCGCAGGCAGTGCTGGCCGGTCGTTGATTGTGCGGTTTTCGGTACAACCCTGAACCCGGGCGCGGGTTCAGATCGCGCATCCCCGGTGGAGATGGAAGGCCCGCTCGCAGCCTCGCCGGATGCCACGGTGCCGGATGCCACAGGCCAAGGCATGGCTGCAGCGCCTGGTCAACGAAGGCGTGATCGAGAAGCGCAAGAAGCCGGGGGGTATGTCGTCAGGCAGTCGACGCTGTTCGAGTAACCATCGCGGCTGTTCACGATCTTCGGTGCGTTGGAACATCACCCGATGCAAACCGCTTCCAGCGCAACCGACTGTCCAGCGCCGATTCCCTAACCCTCGCAATGCACCATGGTCGCCCGTATCAGCTCCATGCTGATCGGTTTCCCCATATGCAGGTCGATCCCCGCCTCCAGCGCCAGCGCCTTGGTTCCCGCATCGTTCCACCCCGACACCGAAACGAGAAAAGCCCCGGCATTCGCCGCGTCGGCCCGGATCCGCCGGGCCAGCTCGAAGCCGTTCATGCCCGGCATGCCGATATCGAGAAACACGATCCGTGGATGGAACGCCTGCATGGTTGCAAGCGCCTGCAGCCCGTCATAGGCCACTTCCACCGTGGCCCCCATGCATCGCACCAGCTCGGAAAGCATGGTGGCGGCATCGAGGTTGTCGTCGACGACCATTACTTCGCATGGCTGGCCCATATCGTCCTCGCTTGGTCGGGTAGTTGGAAGGAAGGCGCGTTCCATGGTCGGAAAGCGCCACTTATGATCCGAGTATAGGTGGGCAAGGCGCCACGGACCACGGTCCGGAGTGGGACGGCCGCGCGACAACGCGTAGGAGAAAGCCCGGCCGCAAGCCGGCAGGCGATGTGCCATCAAAAACGGTGCGGATAAAAAAACGGCCAGCGCTGAGGCTGGCCAGAATTCCAATTCAGTAGAGAGTTGGAGGAGACAGGTGCATCATCGCACTTTGCTGCGATGCTGACCAATTGACTGTTCACATAGCCATCATTACTCCCATGAATGATGGGTGTGCGCCGCGTGCCTTCAGGTGGTTGCCGGGCCGGCGAAAGGCCGGCAGTCGATCGGCACGTCGATCAGGAACGTGGTGCCGGTTTCCTGGGAACTGTCCACCGCAACGCTGCCGCCATGGCTTTCCGCCACCTGCTTCACGAATGGCAGGCCGATGCCCCAGCCGCCCTTCGCATGCGAGCCGCCTTCCCGCGAGGACTGCTCGAAAAGGCTGCCGAGCCGGTCTTTGCCGATCGGGTTGCCGGTATTGCGCACCGACAGCAGCACGCGGCCGTGGGCGGCCTTCGCCGACAGGCCGACCCCTTGCCCGTCGCCGTAGGTAGCGGCGTTGTTGACCAGGTTCTCGAGCGCGCGGCGCATCGCGTTGCGGCTCCAGTGGCCGATGACCGACTCGCTCGTCGACTCCACCAGCGTGCTGCTGGCGTGCGCATAGCCGGCGCAGACTTCACGCACCAGGTCGCGGATGTCGAAACGGCTCAGTTCGAGCATCATTGCGTCGCCGGCATTCCCGGTCAGTGCGTCGAGCAGCTCGCCCATCATTTCGCCGAGCCGCAGCGCGCTCGATTCGATCTTGGTCGCGGCGCGGCGGGCCATGTCCATGTCCGGCGCGATCTGGATCAGCTGGGCGCCGTTGGCCACCACGGCCAGCGGCGTGCGCATGTCGTGCGACAGGGCCGCGGCGACCTTGCGGCGCAGGTCGTCCTGGATGGCGGCGAACTCGCGCACCGCCTCGCGCATGGCATGGTTGAGCGAGCGGTCGATGACGGCCCAGTCCACCGCCGTCAGCTCCACCGTGGCCGCCGCTTCGGCGGCGATGCACTCGCGCAGGATCTGGTATTCGTGGATGATCTGTTCGGGCCCGAAGGGCGTCATCCTCGCGCGCTCGCCGCCATGCACCGCGGCCGCATTGGTGTTGCTCGTGCCGTCGCGGCGCGGGTGGCCGGGGCTGAGCGCTTCGGCGATGTTGTCGTAGAACGCGGGCAGCATGTTCGTCAGCGCGGGGGTGAGCAGGTCGTTCGCGCCCTCGACGCGGGCGCGCACTTCCCGCTCCCAGCGCGTCATGACGGCGCTGCGCATCGCCAGGAAGCTCCCGGCCTTCGCCGACAGCGGGTGGCCATCGGCATTCTGGTCTGTTGCAAGAATCATGGAAATCCCGTCGGAGGCAGGTCGGTGCCGGCAGTTGTGAGGCCGTTTCGACCGGGCCATGCGCCAGTGGGCGCCAATAAGCCATTGCAGGGATTGGGCGATGGCGGTGGTTGTTGACCGAATTTTACAGGAAGAAACTTTGCACAGGCATGTAGCGGTGGCGGAAGCCGGCCAGGCGTGCCCTCTTCACCACGCCGCACCATGTTGGTCGCGAATCCGAAATTTCAAGAGCCGGGTACGGGAGCCTGTCGTGTTGTTATCCGTCATTGCAAGCTATTGACATATAATCAATCCCCCGGGCACGTGTCGACCTGCCGCCACGAGCGCCAGCAAAGGCTGCCGGGAAGTGGACAAGGGGCGAGCGTGGCATCATCGAAAAAAATACTGATCGTCGACGACAATGTCGACGCCGCCGACCTCACGGCCGACGTGCTGCGCATGCACGGGCTCGATGTGACCGTCGCCTACGGCGGTCTCGAAGGCCTGGCGGCGGCGAAAACGTCCGGGGCGGGCGTGATCTTCCTCGATCTCGGCATGCCCGGGATGGATGGCTACGAAGTGGCGAGAAGGCTGCGCGCGGATGGCGCGTTCGGTGCAACGACGATCGTGGCGCTGACCGCCTGGGGCGATAGCGCCGCCCGGGAACGCACCGCCGCCGCCGGCTTCGACCTGCACTTGACGAAGCCGGCGTCGCTGGCCATGCTGGTCGACGTGGCATCGGGCAACGCCCCGGTGCACTAAGTCCCTTCGCGCTTCAGGGCGCCCCGTCCAGCAGTTCCACCGTCACCTGCATCTCGTTGCCCACCAATGGCGGCCCGAACTGGCTGAAGATCGCCACGTTCGCGGCATCGTGGCCCACGGCCACCGTCACGCGGCCACCGCGCGGGGCGTCCTGCGTGGGATCGAACGTGTACCAGCGCCCGCCCACGAAGGCCTCGAACCATGCGTGCAGGTCCATCGGCACGAGGCCATGCAGGTAGCCGGCCACCATGCGGGTTGGAATGGAGAGGCTGCGGCACAGGGCGATGCCCAGGTGCGCCAGGTCGCGGCACACGCCTTCGCGGCGTTCGTTCACGTCGGTCGCCGCCATGTGGCTGTAGGGCGATGCCGGATTGAAGCGCACCTCGCGCCGGATCCAGTCGGTGATGCAGGCCACCTGGTCATACCCCGGCGCGACGCCGGCGACGATCTCGGTAGCCATTTCGTTGAACAGCTCGGATTCGCAGTAGCGGCTGGGCAGCAGGTACGTCAGCACATCGTCCGGCAGGTGCTGCACTTCGATAAACGGGGCGCCGGGCGCCACGTCGATCATGGCGGGAGTCGTCACGTCGGCCGAGGTGTAGACCGAGAATGGGCCGGGCGGCGCGACCAGGCGCTGGCACAGGTTGCCGTAGGAATCCGTGAATTCCGCCGCCGGCACGCCGGGGGCCAGGTTATAGCTCTGGTGCGCCACCCATTGCCTGGCGTCGCTGCGCGGGCGCAGCATCAAGATGAACGGCGTCGCGTCGGCGACGATGAAACTCAGGTTGCATCGGGTGCGCAGCAACATCGAACGCCTGCTTTCTGCTTCACGCATGAACGCACCAAGTTGGCGCGATAGTTGTAATTATTGCCATATTGGTGCGCTGCGCCATTTTGCGGTGCATGATGGTGTCATGCGCCGGCATGGCGCCCCGCTGCCTCGCGTCGCTTCACGCATCGTCCTCGGCCGCCGCCGGCACGAGGAAATCGCTGCTGATGCCATTGCCCACCTGTTCGATCGACGCCAGGAAGACCGTCAGGAAGTCATGCAGCCCTTCTTCCAGGATGTCGTCGATCACGGCATGGCGCAGCTGGTCGTACAGGTTCCCGGCCAGCTCCTCGGTATCATACGACACGTCGTTGCGGATCTCCCGCAGGTTCGACACCACGGCGGCCATGCAGGCCACCAGTGAGCGCGGCATCTTCTCTTCCAGGATCAGCAGCGCGGCCACGCGCGCCGGCGTGATCGCATCGCGGTACACCTTGCGGTAGGTCTCGAACGCGGACACGGAGCGCAGCAGCGCCGCCAGGTAATAGAACTCGCCCTGCGGGCCCGCCTTGATCGCGTCGGAATCAAGGAAGCGGAATTTCACGTCGAGGATGCGCGCCGTGTTGTCGGCCCGCTCCAGGAACGTGCCGAGGCGGATGAAGTTGAACGCGCCATCCTGGAACATGGTGCCGAGCGTGACACCGCGCGACAGGTGCGAGCGGTGCTTGACCCACTCGAGGAACTGGCCGGGCTGGTGCTCGAATGTGCGGTTGCGCAGGTGCTGCTGCAGCTCGATCCACGTGGTGTTTTCCGTCTCCCACACTTCGGTGGTGAGCGTGCCGCGCACGGCCCGGGCATTCTCGCGCGCGCCCGCCAGGCAGCTGGCGATCGACGAGGGATTGTCCGGATCGCGCACCATGAAGTCGATGACTTCCTTTTGCGTCAGCGCGCTGTACTTGGCGTCGAACTGCCGTTCCAGCTCCGACACGCCGAGCATCGTGCGCCAGCCCTGCTGGGCGGCAAGCGCCGATTGCGGCATCAGCGAATACTGCACGCGCACGTCGAGCATGCGGGCCGTGTTTTCCGCCCGTTCGGTATAACGGGCCATCCAGAACAGATGATCTGCGGTGCGGCTCAGCATATTAGTTCTCCAGTATCCACGTGTCCTTGGTGCCGCCGCCCTGCGACGAATTGACCACCAGTGAGCCTTCCTGCAGCGCCACGCGGGTGAGCCCGCCCGGCACCATCGTCACCGTCTTGCCCGACAAGACGAACGGGCGCAGGTCGATGTGGCGCGGCGCGATGCCCGAGTCGACATAGGTCGGGCAGGCCGACAGCGCCAGCGTGGGCTGGGCGATGTAGCCTGCCGGGTTGGCCACCAGGCGCTCGCGGAATGCCTCGATCTCGGTATGCGTCGATGCCGGGCCTACCAGCATGCCGTAGCCGCCGGCGCCGTGCACTTCCTTCACCACCAGCTCGGGCAGGTTCGCCAGCGTGTAGGCCAGGTCGTCCTTCTTCCGGCACTGGTAAGTCGGCACATTGTTGAGGATCGGCTTTTCGCCCAGATAGAACTCGATCATGTCGGGCACGAACGGGTAGATCGACTTGTCGTCGGCCACGCCGGTGCCGATGGCATTGGCCAGCCCCACCCTGCCGGCACGCACCGCATCGAGCAGGCCGGGCACGCCCAGCTTCGACTCGGCGCGGAACGCGCGCGGATCGAGGTAGTCGTCGTCGATGCGGCGGTAGATGACATCGACCCGCCGCGCGCCTTGCGTGGTGCGCATGTACACGGTCTCGTTCTTCACGAACAGGTCCTGCCCCTGCACCAGCGACACGCCCATCTGCTGGGCCAGGAACGCATGCTCGAAATAGGCCGAATTGTGCTGGCCGGGCGTGAGCACGACCACGGTGGGATTGGCGCTATCGTGCGGCGCCACGGTGCGCAGGTTATCGAGCAGCAGGTCGGGATAGTGGTCTACCGGCGCCACCTGGTTGCTGGCGAAGAGCGCGGGGAACAGCCGCATCATCATCTTGCGGTTTTCCAGCATGTAGGAAACGCCCGACGGCACCCGCAGGTTATCTTCAAGCACATAGAACTCGCCCTCGCCGGCCCGCACGATGTCGACACCGGCGATATGCGCATAGATATTGGCCGGCACGTCCACGCCCTGCATGGCCGGCCGGTATTGGGCATTGTTCATGACCTGTTCGGCCGGGATGATGCCCGCCTTGAGGATCTCCTGGCCGTGGTACACGTCGTGCAGGAAACGGTTCAGCGCCGTGACCCGCTGCACCAGGCCCGCCTGCAACTGCGCCCATTCAGCGGCGTGAATGACTCGCGGGATGATATCGAACGGGATCAGCCGTTCCTTGCCGGCCGTGTCGCCATAGACGGCGAACGTGATGCCCACGCGCTGGAAGATCAGTTCGGCCTCCAGCCGTTTCTGCTCGATCAGGCCGGCCGGCTGCTGCGCCAGCCACTCCGCGAACGCGTGGTAGTGCGGGCGCACGGTGGCTTCGGTGGAATACATTTCGTCGTAAAAGTTCGGCATCGAATTCCTCCTCGTAGCACAAGTGCTAACAAGAAACGTGCCAGGACTAGGACGGTCGCAAAGCATGTAAGGAAGATGTCGCAAATGGCGGTCGAGCCGCTGGGGTCTGTCCCCGGTAAGTGTCAACTCGCGCGCTTGCCACCGGCGTACCGAGGGGACTGACCCCGGTTTTTGCCAGCGTTCTGGGCACTCGGCCAAAAAACCGGGGTCAGTCCCCTTGAACCGTCAACAACCACACTAATGGCCAACACTTACCGGGGACAGACCCCTGAACTCTGCTGCCAACGATTACCTCTCGCCTGATTCGATTGCATTTATTGCAGGTACGAATCATGCTTCATCACCTCATATCGCGCCCATTTCGAAAGGCAGTCCCGCATGGCTATCCGTATCGCGCTGCACCACAAGACCAGTTACCGCTATGACCGACCCGTCGGCCTGTCGCCGCACGAAGTGCGCCTGCGCCCCGCGCCGCACGCCCGCACCCCGATCCTGTCGTACTCGCTGACGGTGGCGCCGCAGGAGCACTTCATCAACTGGCAGCAGGACCCCTACGGCAACTACATCGGCCGCTTTGTCTTCCCCGAAAAATCGGACACGCTGGAATTCACGGTCGACCTGGTGGCCGACATGACGGTCATTAACCCGTTCGATTTCTTCGTCGAGAAGTACGCTGAAACTTTCCCCTTCGCCTACCCGCCGCAATTGACGGCCGAACTGAGCGCCTACCTGCAAACGGAACCGGCCAGTCCGCTGGTGCTCGAATGGGTAACGGCGGCGCGGCGCGACCTGCTGGCGCACCCGATGGGCACCAACGATTTCCTGGTGGCCGTCAACCAGCGCCTGCAGCGCGATATCGCCTACCTGCTGCGCATGGAACCCGGCGTGCAGGCGCCCGACGAAACGCTGCAGAAGCGCTCCGGGTCGTGCCGCGACACCGGCTGGCTGCTTGTGCAGATCCTGCGCGAGATGGGCCTGGCGGCAAGGTTCGTGTCCGGCTACCTGATCCAGCTGCGCGCCGACCAGGAAGCGCTCGATGGCCCCAGCGGTACCGACGTGGACTTCACCGACCTCCACGCGTGGACGGAAGTGTATGTGCCCGGCGCCGGCTGGATCGGCCTCGATCCCACATCCGGCATGCTGGCCAGCGAAGGCCACATCCCGCTGGCCTGCACGGCGCTGCCCTCGTCCGCCGCGCCGGTCTCGGGTTATACGGACAAGGCCGAGGTCACGTTCTTCCACGAGATGACGGTCACGCGCATCCACGAAGACCCGCGCGTAACAAAACCCTACAGCGAAGCGGACTGGCACAAGATCGACCGCCTCGGACAGCAGGTCGATGCCGACCTGAAAAGCCAGGACGTGCGCCTGACCCAGGGCGGCGAACCCACGTTCGTGTCGATCGACGACATGGACGGCCCCGAATGGAACACCCTGGCCCACGGGGATAAAAAGCGTGAGCTGGCCGGCAACCTGATGCACCGGCTGAAAAACCACTTTGCGCCGGGCGGCATGCTGCACTACGGCCAGGGCAAGTGGTACCCGGGCGAACCGCTGCCGCGCTGGGCCCTGAACATCTACTGGCGCATCGACGGCCAGCCGATGTGGCTCGACGCCACGCTGTTCTCGGACGAACACCTCGACGACGGCTATGGCCCTGACGATGCCGGCCGCTTCACCGCCGAACTCGTGAAATCGCTCGCCCTGCCCGCCAACAGCGCCATCCCGGCCTACGAAGACGTGCTGGTGCAGGCCCGCCGCGAAGAAGCGCTGCCCCGCAACATCGACCCGCTGGATGCCGACCTCGCAGCGCCGGAAGAACGTCGCCGCCTGGCGCGCCTGCTCGAACGGGGCCTGGGCGAGGTGGCCGGCTATGTGCTGCCGCTGAAGCCCAAGGATTATGATCCAGCCACGATCGGCACCGTCTGGCAAACGTCGCCGTGGCCGATCCGCCGCGAGCACCTGTACCTGATCGAGGGCGACTCGCCGATCGGCCTGCGCCTGCCGCTGGCCACGCTGCCGTGGGTGATGCCGGAAGAACGCGAGACGGAATACGATGTCGACCCGTTCGCGCCGCGCGGCGCGCTGCCGGTGGAAGAACGCAAGAAGGAAAAGGAAAAGCGGCCAATCCTCGGGCTGGCCGCCGGTAAAGCCTCATCGGACAAGGCGGCGGAGAAGCCGCGCAGGCCGGTCGTGGAACCGATCCGGCCACTGCAACCGGCCGAGCCGGCACCGCGCGACGTAATCCACACGGCGCTGTGTGTGGAAGTGCGCGCCGGCCGCCTGTACGTGTTCATGCCCCCGATCAAGCGCATCGAGGATTACCTGGCGCTGGTGACCGCCGTCGAACGCACGGCGGGCAAGCTGGCGATGAAACTGCGCATCGAAGGCTACGCGCCGCCACGTGACCCGCGCATCAAGCTGCTCAGCGTGACGCCCGACCCCGGCGTGATCGAGGTGAACATCCACCCGGCGGCCAGCTGGAATGAGCTGGTGTACAACGTGTCGACCCTGTACCAGGAGGCCCGGCTGACGCGGCTGGGCACCGAGAAATTCATGCTCGACGGCCGCCACACAGGCACCGGCGGCGGCAACCACGCCACGCTGGGCGGCGCCACGGCCGAAGACAGCCCGATGCTGCGCCGGCCGGACCTGCTGAAAAGCCTGATCACCTACTGGCAGAACCACCCTGCCCTGTCGTACCTGTTCTCGGGCACCTTCATCGGGCCCACGAGCCAGGCGCCGCGCGTGGACGAAGCGCGCGACGACAACCTGTATGAACTGGCGATCGCGTTCCAGCAGATGGACCAGGTGCTGCCCACGCTGCACGAAGGCGACAAGCCGTGGATCGTCGACCGCCTGCTGCGCAACCTGCTGGTGGACCTGACGGGCAACACGCACCGCTCCGAATTCTCCATCGACAAGCTGTATTCGCCGGACGGCCCCACCGGCCGCCTGGGTCTCGTGGAATTCCGCGCCTTCGAGATGCCGCCGCACGAGCGCATGAGCCTTTTGCAGATGCTGCTCCTGCGCGCCCTGGTGGCACGCTTCTGGCGCCAGCCCTACCAGGCGAAACTCGTGAACTGGGGCGTGGCGCTGCACGACCGGTGGATGCTGCCGCACTTCGTCGCGCAGGATATCCGCGACGTGGCCCGCGACCTGCGCGCGCACGGCTACGAATTCGAGGACCACTGGTTCGAGCCCTTCATCGAATTCCGCTTCCCCCGCTTCGGCACCGTGGTTTACGAAGGCGTGGAAATGGAGCTGCGCCAGGCGATCGAGCCGTGGAACGTGCTGGGCGAGGAAGTGAGCGCCGGCGGCACCGCGCGCTATGTGGATTCGTCCGTGGAGCGCATGCAGCTGCTGGTGCGCGGGCTGACGAACGGCCGCCACGTGATTGCCTGCAACGGCCGCATGCTGCCCTTGCACCCCACCGGCATTCCGGGCGAGTATGTGGCGGGGGTGCGCTTCCGCGCGTGGAGCCCGTGGTCGGCGCTGCACCCGACCATCCGCGTACAGGCGCCATTGACCTTCGACCTCGTCGACACGTGGAGCGGCCGCGCGATCGGCGGCTGCACGTACCACGTGGTGCACCCGGGCGGGCGCAACGAAGTGGGCTCGCCGGTCAACGCCAACGCGGCCGAGGCACGCCGTTTCGCCAGGTTCTGGCCCCATGGCCACACGCCGGGCCCCATGACTGTGCGAAAAGAGGAACGGAATCCGAGCTTCCCGATGACACTGGATTTGCGCTGGCAGGCAGATTGATTTACTGTTTAAGTTCCTGATGGAAAGTATAGCTGCCGTGCGACATGTCCAATAATCTTCTTGAGTCCTACCTCGCCGCGCCCGCCGGTTTCGATGAAATGCTCGACGCGGCCGGCGTGCCGCGCGCGCACTGGCGCGCCATGCTCGACAGCCTGGAGCACGAACCGCCCGACATGATGCGCCAGCGCCACGAAATGGTGCAGCGGCAGGTACGCGAAAACGGCGTGACCTACAACGTGCGCGCCGACGCCGACGGCATGCAGCGCCCGTGGGATTTGAACGTGCTGCCGCTGATCCTGCCGCACGAGGAATGGAGCGGCATCGAGGCGGCGGTGATCCAGCGCGCCCGGCTCCTCAATAAAATCCTCGGCGACGTCTACGGCCCGCAGGACATGCTGCGCGAAGGCCTATTGCCGCCAGCGCTGGTGCACGGCCACGCCGGCTTCCTGCGCCCCTGCCACGGCATGAGTCACCACGACGATATCGCCCTGCACTTCTACGCGGTGGACCTGGCAAGGGCGCCGGACGGCCGCTGGTGGGTGCTGGCCGACCGCACGCAGGCGCCATCTGGCGCCGGCTATGCGCTCGAAAACCGCGCCATCATTTCGCCCACTTTCCCCGATCTGCTGCGCGAACTGAAGGTGCAGCCGCTGGCAGGCTTCTTCCGCACGATGCACGACAGCCTGGTGCACTGGGGCCGCCTGTCCGCGGCCAAGGGCGATTCCCCGGCACCGCTGCGCGAGAGCGAGATGCCGCTGATCGTGCTGCTCACGCCCGGCCCGCGCACGGAGAGCTACTACGAGCAGGCCTATCTCGCGCGCCATCTCGGCCTGCCGCTGGTCGAAGGCAGCGACCTCACCGTGCGCGACGGCGTGGTGTACCTGAAAACATTGGCGGGCCTGCACCGGGTGCACGTGATCATCCGCCGCGTGGACGACGAATCGTGCGACCCGCTCGAACTGCGCAGCTCCATGCTGGGCGTGGCGGGCCTGACGCAGGCGGCCCGCCGCGGCAATGTGCTGGTGTCGAACAGCCTGGGTTCCAGCCTGCTCGAATCGGGTGCCCTGCTCGGCTTTTTACCGGCCCTCTCTCGCCGGCTGCTGGGTGAACCGCTCAAGATGCCATCGGTGGCCACGTGGTGGTGCGGCGAACCCGCCGCGCTGGAAGCGGTGATTGGCAAACTGGACCGGCTCGTCATCAAGCCGAGCTTTTCCCAGCTGCCGCCGACCACGGTGTTCGGCCAGGACCTGACCGGCGACGCGCGCGAAGCTCTTATCGCCAAACTGCGCGCCAATCCAAACAACTACATCGCCCAGGAAGTGGTGCAGTTTTCGCGGGCGCCCGTCTGGAAGGCCGGCACGGGGCCCGGCCTGCAACCGCGCGCCATCGGCCTGCGCGTGTTCGCCTGCGCCACGCCGAACGGCTATGTGGTGATGCCGGGCGGCCTGACCCGCGTGGCCACCGGCCCCGATGCGCGGGTGCTGACGATGAAGATGGGCGGCGCCAGCAAGGACACGTGGGTGCAGGCACGCGCCCGGGTGGCTGTGCCGCGCCTGCAACAGCGCAGCATCACCGGCGCTGACCTCGTGCGCGAAGACAGCAACCTGTCGAGCCGCGTGGCGGAAAACCTGCTGTGGTTCGGCCGCTATGCGGAACGCTGCGACAACATCGCCCGCCTGCTGCGCGTGGCCCTGAACTTCCTGTTCAACGTGCGCTTCGACCAGCGCGGCGCCGAATGGCCGACCGTCGAGGCACTGTGCATCTGGTTCCAGCTGATCGATGGCGAAAAACGGCCGGTGGCCGGACAAGCAGTGCAGATGCAAAGCCAGACTTCCGGCCAAGGTGCTCAATCGCAAAGCCAGAGCCAGGCGGTTGCCATCTTCACAGATGCCGAACTGGAGTCGGCCCTGCTGCTGGCCGTGGTGTCACCGAATGTGCCCGGCCTGGCCCGTCAGCAGCAGCAACTGGTGCGCCTCGCCGGCCAGTTGCACGAGCGCTTCTCGATCGACAACTGGCGCGCGTTGAACCGCATGGCGCAGCCGGCCACCCCGCCCGGCGAGCGGCCGTCGCAATCGGAAGCGATGACGATCCTCGACGACGCCGCCTCCGCGCTGATGACGCTCGCCGGCTTCGCCCTCGACGGCATGACGCGCGACCTCGGCTGGCGATTCATGTCGATCGGCCGCCGCCTGGAGCGGCTGCAGTTCCAGAGCGTGGTGCTGCAGCGCGCGCTGGCGATGGATGAAAACGGCAACCTGGAATGGCTGCTCGAACTGTCGGACAGCATCATTACCTACCGCTCCCGCTACCGCGCCCAGCCCGAGTGGCTGCCGGTGCTCGACCTGCTGCTGCGCGACGGCACCAACCCGCGCTCGATCCTGTTCCAGATGGATGGCATTCTCGGAGCGCTTCGCAAGATCGCTTTGACCCATGGAGCCTGTGGCGTCGAGTTGCTGGCGCCGTTGCGGGAGGAAGTGCTGGCGCTCGAGCCGGATGCCGACCTTAATTACGCCAATGCGCATTTGAGCGATCTTCTGAGCCGCATCCAGCTTGCCAGTGCCGCCTTGTCGGAGCAGATCAGCGTGCAGTTCTTCAGTTATACGGATGGGCAGCAGAGGAGCCGGAGATCATGAGTGACTTGCTCCCTTCGAGTGAGGTGCGCGCGCGGTATCGGGTGGTGCATGAGACGCGGTATCGGTATCAGAGCACGGTGACCTTGTCGCAGCAGTACCTGCATCTGACGCCGCGGTCGTTTGCTCTCCAGCAGACCGAGTCGCATCAGATCTGGGTCGATCGTTCGGTGGACGATACGCGCGATGGCACCGACTATTTTGGGAACTGTACGCGGCATGTTTCGCTGACGGTGCCGCATGACAGTTTGCTGGTGCATGCGGAATCGACTGTTGCGCTATTTGCGCGCCCTACCCTGGTGGATATCGGTGGCACGCTGCCCTGGGAGGGGACGCGGGACATGATGACCAAGGAGAAGAGTGCCGCCACCCTGGAGGCTTGCCGGTATCTTTATGGGTCGCCGCATGTGTATATGTTCCCGGAATTGGAAGCCTATGCGCGGGTCAGCTATACGCCTTGTCGGCCGCAGCTCGATGCCGCGCTGGAGCTGACACATCGGATTTTCGAAGATTTCGAGTTCGATGCCAGGGCGACGGAGATTTCGACGCCGTTGGAGCAGGTGCTAAGGGGCCGGCGTGGAGTTTGCCAGGATTTTGCTCAGCTCATGATCGGCTGCTTGCGCAGCCTCGGGCTGCCGGCTCGTTACGTCAGTGGGTACATCCTAACGCATCCGCCGGCGGGGAAGCCGCGGTTGGTGGGGGCGGATGCTTCGCATGCCTGGGTGTCGGTGTTTTGTCCCGAGATGGGGTGGGTGGATTTTGATCCGACCAACCGCTGCCTCGTGGGGCATGAACACATTACGCTCGGGTGGGGACGGGATTTCAGTGATGTGACGCCGATGCGGGGGATTGTGTTGGGAGGTGGGGGCAGGTGCTGGATGTGGAGGTGACGGTGACGCCGTTGTGAGGCGAAGGTCAAATAAAACGTCCTTGATCCGAGGCCAGCACCAATCCCGGCAGAGATAGGAGATCTCCTATCTCATCCCTATGCTTCCCAACCTGCGGGTCAGCTGAGTGGTATCACACAGCCCTGCCACCTCAAAACTTACCCTGTTAGTCGACGTTAGCTCAGCCACTGCAAGCTGCCGCCCCAACCCGCGGCAACGTCACCTCCAACTGACACCCCATCCCCGCCCCGTCGCTTTTCGCACTGACCGCCCCGCCATGCAGGTGCACAAGACTCCTGGCCAGCGCCAGCCCGATCCCCAGCCCACCCTGGCTACGATCCAGCCCCTGCGCGCCCTGTGAAAACAGGTCAAACGCACTATCGATCAGCTCCGCGGACATCCCGATCCCGTTATCCCGGATCGAGATCGTCAACGTCCTGGCCTGCGCCTCGAGAAGCAGTTCGATACGTCCGCCATCCGGTGTGTATTTCGCCGCATTCCCAAGCAGGTTCGCGAACACTTGCACCAGGCGCTTGCGGTCGCCTTTGACCATCACCTGCACCGGTGCAAGCAGCACATCCAGGTGATGCTGGTGGCGTGTGACGAGTGGCCGGACTTGTTCGATGGCGTCGGCGATCACGTCCTTGATGTTCAGTTCCGCGGTGTCCAATTCCACCTTGCCGCGCGTAACTCGTGAAACGTCCAGCAGGTCGTTGATCAGCGAGGTCATATGCGCGGCCTGCCGGGCGATGATCGCACCGGTACGCCGCACGACGCCTTCGTCGAAGTGGAAGTTGGACAGGATGGCGGACGCCGACATGATCGGTGCGAGCGGGTTGCGCAGCTCGTGCGCGAGCATGGCAAGGAACTCATCCTTCTTCTGGTCCGCCGTGCGCAGTGCGCTCTCGGCGTCGACGCGGTCCGTGATATCCATCTGCGCGATGACGGCGCCGGTGATGGCGCCAGTCTCGTCGCGCACCGGGCGGGCCGAATTGAGCACGGTGCGACGGGGCCCGGCCGCATCGAATGGCGCGATCTCGATCACCTGGCGCGGCGTTTCCTCGCCGAGCAGGGCCCGCGCCAGCGACCATTCGTGTGGCGCAAGCAGCTGTCCGTGTTGTGCCGAGCCATCGGCCCACCATCCCCGCCGTGGTTGCCCCGGCCCGAGGTCGGTGGCGTCGGGGTGCAGTCCCAGCATCCTGCGATTTTCGGCATTCATCGTGACGATTGCGCCGTTGGCATCGGCGATGACAATGCCGACAGGCGCGGCCTCCAGCAGCGCATCGGTGCGCCGGCGCTCGGCTTCGGCTTGGCGGGACACTTCCAGGGCAAGCCGCTGGCTCTCGCGCAGCTCACCCTGCACCTGTGCCTGCCGGGCGATCAGCAACGCCTGGTCCTTCACGACCTTGCGCAACTCGATCTGGCTCATGATCTGCTGGGCGAGCGTGGCCAGCACGAACTGCTGCTGCTGCGTCAAGCCATGCGGCCGCGGTTTCACGTCAAGTACGCACAAGGTTCCCAACGGGATACCCGCCTTTGTTTTCAACAGCTGGCCTGCGTAGAACCGCAAGCCCGGCTGTCCGGTCACCAGTGGATTGCAGGCGAACCGCGCATCTTCCCGTGTATCGGGCACGATCATCAGCTGGTCTTCCAGCAATGCGAACTTGCAGATCGAATCGCCGAGCGGCATCTCGCGGGTGCCGAGGCCCACTTCCGACTTGAACCATTGCCGATCCTTGGCAATCAGGTTGACGGCGGCAATCGGCGCATCGAGCAGCTGGCTGGCGAGCTTGACGACGTCGTCGAAGGCCTGCTCCGCAGGCGTGTCGAGGATGCCGTAGGAATCGAGTATGGCAAGACGCTCGGTTTCGTCGTGCCGGTCAGCGTCCACAATGGACCAGTGTCGAACCAGGCTGCAATCGCGCAAGCGCCTGCAAGCCATCATGGGCCACCTCTACCTTGCAGCCCGGCCATCGCACCAGCGCGGAAAGCATGGCGGCGGTGTGGCATGGTTTGTTCATATGTCCCCCGTGTTATCGATCGATCACCGGCGCGGTGCATCGCAATTCCCGGGCTGTGTCACTTTTAACCAGTATAGACAACGGCCGAGCAGCAGGATGCCGTCCGGCGTGGGACAGGGACACCACGCTTCGTAGGACGAGCGCCCTGTGTCACTTCAGGTATTACAAATGTGGGAAGTGCTGCCCGATGGCCGATGGCCTGGCGTTGTAGCGGTCGGCGCACATGGGCGGCGCGACCTTGTCATGCAATCCACGCAAACCGCCGGCGGCGTTGGCGCCGCCAACCGATTCGCTAGAAGGACTTCCATTTGCTGATCTGCACTGTGGTTCCCTGGCCAGGGGCCGATTCGATATCGAATTCGTCCGCCAGCCGCTTCGCGCCGGACAGTCCCACGCCCATGCCGCCACCGGTGGTGTAGCCATCGGTCAAGGCGAGATCGATATCGGCGATGCCTGGTCCCTGGTCGATGAACGCGAGGCCGATTCCTTTGCGCGAACCGGTGAGGAGCCTGCGTACATGAGCTTCCCCGCCGCCGCCATAGCGCAGCGTATTGCGCGCCAGTTCGCTGGCGGCGGTGATCATCCTGGTCTGCTCAAGGAGCGAAAAACCCGCGGCGATCATCAGTTCGCGAACGCACTGGCGCAAGCGCACTACGTCCTCGTCGGAACGGATTGACAGGTGTTGCGTATCGACGTCCGTATAGCTCAAAGATCGCCTGTCTCGAAAGGGGTCAAGTGGCGTTTCGCTGCAGCAGCGAGATGCCTTTTTCAACGTTCAGCGCGGTCTGCACGCCGTGCAGCGTGAGGCCCAGCTCGACGAGGGTGATGGCCACGGCGGGCTGCATGCCGACCAGCACCGTGCGCGCATCGAGGATACGCGCCATTGCCGCGGTATTGCTGATCATCCTGCCGATGAAGGAATCGACGATGTCCAGCGCCGAGATGTCGATCAGCACCCCGCTCGCGTGGTCCTTGACGATGCGCGTGGTCAAGTCGTCCTGCAGTGTCATCGCGAGCCGGTCGTGCATGTCGACCTGGATCGTGACCAGCAGCAGGTTGCCCATTTTCAGGATGGGGATATGCTCCATCGCCACCTCAGAAAGTCTGTTCGGCGCGCGTCACGTTTGCGCCCACGCGTTTCAGGGCAACCAGGAACGCATCGGCCAGCGTGGCTTTCGTGGTCACGTCTTCCAGGTTCACGCCCAGGTGCACGATGGTCTGCGCGATCTGGGGGCGAATGCCGCTGATGATGCAGTCCGCGCCCATCAGGCGCGCCGCGGCCACCGTCTTCAGCAGGTGCTGCGCCACCAGCGTGTCGACTGTCGGCACGCCGGTAATGTCGATGATCGCAATCGATGCGCCGGTCTCGATGATCTTCTGCAGCAGGTTCTCCATCACCACCTGGGTGCGGGCACTGTCCAGCGTGCCGATCAGCGGCAGCGCCAGCACGTCCTTCCACAGCTGCACGACTGGCGTGGACAGTTCCAGCAGCTCCTGCTGCTGGCGCATGATCACGCTTTCGCGACCGCGCTGGTACTCTTCGATCGTGAACAGGCCCATGCGGTCAAACAGCGTGCCCGCTTCCGTCATCACGGTGGTGATCGTGTCCGGCTCATGCGCCATCGTCTGGCGTACCAGCTCGAACAGCGGTTCTTTCAACGAGAAGATGAACGCGGCCGTGTCGGTCGATGAATAACCCTGGCGCAAGCGCCCCATGGAAATCTCGGCCAATGTCTGCCGCACGTCCGCCCATGCGGGCGAGTTGAATTCATAATTCTGGCTCCGCTCCAGGGTGGCCGCTACCTCTGGCAGGAATCGCGTGGCTTGCTGGCGGATCTCCCCCTCGGCCACCTTGTCCCGGCGGACCATGCGGGACAGCATGCCGCCCAGCCACACCTCCAGCAAGGTTGCCTGATGTTCGTTGAGGGTTTTGGCCAAAAGGCCTGTCGTTGCCATGCTCATGCATTCTCCTGGGTTATTGCCGAACTACTTGGTGAGTGGCTTACCCAGTATCACACAGAAATAAGTTATCAATGCATTAATCGGAGAATGGGCCGGGATGACCGGCCGGCTGGTGTACGAAGGAGCATCCTGGGCGCGGAATACGTGTCAATGCCCGGCAGGATGGCAGTAAGGAGGGCGAAACCTACGGTCCGCGATGACGGAGAAGCCGCACCGAGAAGGTGCTGCCGGCATCCTTTCCATCGCTGCGCGCGGATACCGTGCCGGCATGGGCCTCGACCAGCCGTTTGACAAGTGCCAGTCCAAGGCCCAGGCCACTGTCGCGAGCGGCCACCGTCAGGTCAGCCTGGACATACAAGTCGAACATGGTGGGAATCAGCTGCGGATCGATGCCAATGCCATCGTCGGCGACTTCGACGACCGCGTGCTCCCCGTCGATGGCCAGGCGGATGCGGATCTCGCTGCCGGAAGGCGAGTATCGGCTGGCGTTGGACAACAGATTGCTCATCACCTGGGTCAGTCGGGTGCGGTCGCCGACGACAACCGCGTCAGCGCATGCGACCATTCGAACGGCCTGGACCTTCGCGGCGATCAGCGCCCCCACCTGCTCGATGGCGGACTCCGTCACCTGCCCCAGGTCGACGACTTCGCGCCCGAGCGCGATCGTCCCGCGTTCGAAACGGGACACATCGAGCAGGTCTTCCGCAAGCCGGCTCATATACCCTACCTGGCGCTTGATCAGCCTGCCGATGTTGGCGATTTGCGCGGCGTCGAGGTGGCTTGCGTTGATCAGCAGTTCGGCGGCACCGTTTGCCGCTGAAAGCGGGCTTCTCAGTTCGTGGGCCAGGACGGCGAGGAACTCCCCCTTCTGCGCATCGGCCTTCACGGCAGCGGCATAGCGCACCTCGTTGCTCCATTGACGCTCTGCGAACTGGCGCGCCTGGCGTTCGAGGATATCGGCGCGTGCCGTCAAGACCGAATTGTCCGCCGTCAGGCCGGCGATCTTTTGATGCAAGGTGTCCTGGCGAAGGCTGGATCCCCGGCGAATATCGGCCGACGATGCATCGACCTTGGCGAGCCCGGTCGCGAAAGAATCCTTGGTCAGCGAACTGCTGGCAGGACACTGCCGCCACATGACGATGGCGCCGTCCGCTTGGTCGTAATCGATCGTATCGGCCCAATCGTTGGCCAGGCGCAGCGGCTCGGCCAAGGCGCTGCGATCGAGAGGGTTCGAGGCCCCGGTGGCGATGGAGATACCCAGGCGTGTCGATGGCATCGCGCCCCCCAGGCTGAATTGCAGGGTACCAGCGGCGCCGGATGACACCACGCTGCGAACGATATCGGAAACGATGGTGCCGAGCCTCACCTGATTCAATGAACTGAAGCCGCAGATCGCAGCGACTTGCAAGGCGCGCTGGCGTGCGGAAAAGACATCAAATTCATTGATAAGTTGAACGGTTAACATAAGTAGGGAGGCTGGCTTGGCGACGGCAAGTCGCAGAAATGATGTAGATCGCTGCATTCTAACGTGAGGATGCTGACAGATGTCGACAACTTCACTGCCTTAGGTCGATGGCGGTGAGCTGACTGCAGTGCCGTTTTGGCGCTTGGATGCTTACTTGAGGGCGTTTCACTGGGGGACAGGGATCTCTACGAGTCGCTGCATGTAGATTCGTTTCCGGAGTTGGAAGCGCATGTGCGGGAGAGTTATACGCCTTGCCGTCCGCAGCTGGATGGCGCGCTGGAGTTGACGCATCGGATTGTTGAACATTGCGAGTTTGATGCCTGGGCGATGGAGATTTCGACGCCGTTGCTGCCTGGTTGGCGATAGGCACATTACGCTTGGGTGGGACGGGATTTTAGTGATGTGATGCCGATGCGGGGAATTGTGTTGCGGAGTGGTGCAGGTGTTGGACGTGGAGGTTACTGTGACGCCGTTGGGGGTGATGGGCGAAAGTTAATGGCCGGAGGAGACGGCGGTCGTACGCTGCACAAGCTGGCCGTGTCGGCCCCAGACTTTGACCGCCACCCTCAGGATATGGCCCATGGTAGGTGCATCCTCACCACGGGCCTACGGGAGTTACCGTGCGGAGCCTTTCGACCGCCGACGGCTCAGGCCGATAACTGACAAACCAATCCCGAGCATGGCGATGGTCGTTGGCTCAGGGACGGAGGAGACCACGCTGGCCACTGTTTCGTTCGTGCTTGTCCACCTCTCTGAGCCTCCACCATCGTTGCCCCAGCCCCAGGTCTGCTCAGTGGGACTCCAAGAGGCGTCGCGTCCACCCGCCCAGCCCGACTGACCGTCATTTGGGTCATAGTATGCTGTGAACCCTACAGCGATTGAATAATCGTCGACGTTGCGATAGCTGAAACTCAGATGGTAGTCCCTGGTCGGGCTGTCGGATGCCAAGTAATCGACGCCTTCGGCATACAAGCTTGTCAGCTCGTCCGCGGTGATGACGTTATCGCCGTTTACATCTTCGCCAGTGAAACTGGCTACGAGCTTAGCGGACGGCATCCACTCTACAGGGTAGTCCCTGAACTGATAGTTCGCGCCTTCATACGTGAAGGTCACGGAAATCGGCGCAGCATGCACTGAGGCCATTGCCGTCAGCAGCAAAGCAAGCAGGGCTTTCTTCATTCTGACTCCTGAGAAAAGTTGAGATTGCCATCATATCCGACACCCGGTCTTTATTGCACAAATTGCAATTTGATAGTCAGTGATTTCTCTCTGGGTTAAACATCCGCATACCTGACTTCCGTGGGAATTGGAGAGAATCATATGTTGGCAAAATGCTAGACTTAAATCCTTTACACCTAACGTAGAGGGGAAGCATAAATGAAATCTTTCATGGCAGCACTGATCTTGGCATCGAGCGCTTTTCAGGCCCATGCAGCTCTTATCACGATGGAATACACCGCAGTCATTACACAAATGTTTGAGACAGAGAGTATATGGCCGTACACCGATGTGCCGGTGCAAAGTAATGACTTCACTGGGTTCAGCATTTCAGTCGGTCAAACGGTTACGGGTACGTTCTCATATGACACGGAAACCGGGCTCGGTCGGGATGGCAATTGGGAAATGGGTTACAACTATTACTTGTCTGGTGCGAAGTTTCAGCAAACGTTGAAGTTTGAAAACTCCTCCAAGGTATTTTCCTTTGAAACGAGCGACAACTTGATCACAACCGCGTATGACGACCCATACATGATTCGCACAGAAGGCTGGAGCGATGAAACCTATATGGCCAGCCTACGCGGCCGTTTCAACCATCCAGCCGCGGATAGCATTGCAGAGGGATACCTGCCAGCAGCAAATCAATGGAACGGCTTTGCCGACGATAGCTTTGTTGAGTTTCGGCAAAGTTCATACCTGGATTTCACGACCATGATGCTGAGAGCCGACATTACGGATATTCGCGTCATATCGGCGGTACCTGAGCCATCCACTTATCTGATGCTCGGAGCGGGCCTCTGCATGGTTGCGTTGGCCCGCCGTAGCCGCCGTGCGCCGCCCACCGCGCACGCCTGATGAACCGGACGTGATGCCTAAGTGAGCGGACTACACAGACGAGCGACAGCATCCATGGTCGGTGCTATCGCAAGTTCCAACTATCGGTAGCGCTCAGTGCCTGTTACGGGTGCCGAAGAGTGTAGTCTGCAGTTCACAACAATGACTGTTCAGATGCATAGCATTCGGCATTCAGAGGGCGCTTCACTTCCCAGGCTGATGGGATAGCCCTTTGGCTTGGGCAACGTAACGGCGTCGCGTCGCACCAATGAGGAGCAGGCCGGCGCCCATCATTGTCCATATACCAGGCTCGGGTACCGGCAGAGCAGCCGTATATACAGTCAGCAAGGGGTCGACGTAGTAGACCTCAGTAGTGCCATAAGCCTTATGCCAGGTCCCAAACTCCTCGTCTGGCATTACGTAGTAAGTTGCGAAGCTTCGGGCGCTGCTCCACACCTCCATCGTGAGATCGAAGTTGCTCAAGCCAGCCGGATTCGACAGATTCCACCCCACTGGTATCGGGGTCGTAAAGTTCGAGACGAAATACTGCTCGGTCAGCGGTTCCGAGGCGCCGACATCAGAAATGGCCGCACTAGACCATGCATAGGTTGCGAATCCGCCATAGCCATCGATGATAGCGTTACTTGGTAACGTTGGCGGTTTTCGGATCGCATAGGTCGAGGCGGAAAATTCAATGCCCGTGATTTGGTATCCGAGAGCAGCCTGCAGAGTCATTGTAGCCCAAACATACGCTAACATATGGGAACCACCTGCCCGCACATCAAGCGCGCCCTCAAAACTATCCAGACTGATTACTGTCGAAGTCTGACTGGTTGACAGGATGCTAATCGAGGCAGTTGGCACTTCTACTGACACTGGTAACTGGCTATAGCTCTCGTACGAAGATATATCGAGCGCGAATGCTGGAACTGAAACTGAAGTTTCCGCGAGCGCTACAGAGTGCAACAGTATCGCTGGAACCGCTAGAAGGGGCGTAAAAATAGAGCGCATGCTTTCTCCAGCCGTTATAAATAAGACATGTATATTAGCGTGTTACGTAGCGAATGTATGCCTCATGTGGTAACGGCACGACAATAGCGAATGGCTAGTAAGGCCTGCATCGATGGCCTGCTGCTGACTGACCAGCACACCTTCCGTCTGAATGCTCGCTTGCGAGAGGTTGTTGGACCGCAGGTGCACGGTGCCGCCGTTGATCGCGCGGATCTGCGGCACCAGCGCCTCGGCGGACACGCCGCCCCACTGCGGCGGAGGCCAAGCCTGCCGCGCCGCAGAGCCACAACAGGAGCGCGCTGAAACCCATCCGCGCCATTTTCGGCTAGATGGGATTCAACGACATCAAACCGCGGCACGTCTACCAGTATGTCGACCGTGCCGAACGCAAGACCGGCACGCGGCAGGAGATGAAAGTGTTGTCGCACGCGCTGACGAAAGCGCTCGAGTGGGGCCTGATCGACCGGCGCTCATTCAAGGGCGAGGTCCAGCTGACTGGCGAGAAAGCACGCACCAGGTACAGCAAGGACTAGGAGATTGTTGAGTGCCTGTCGCTGGATTCGAAGCGGAAGACCGGCAGCGTGCTGGCAGTCCAGGCATACATCCGCATCGCTTTACTGACCGGCATGCGCCGCGGCGATAAGCGAGATCGAATAGTACAAGGCTGCGCAATAGTACAAATGAAAAGGGCCGCTATCGAAGCGGCCCTTATAGAATCCCTGGCGGAGAGACGGGGATTCGAACCCCGGTTAGGCTATGAACCTAAACACGCTTTCCAGGCGTGCGACTTAAACCACTCATCCATCTCTCCTGCATTCTCCCGCGTTGCGAGAGGCGCAGATTATAGCAGGTGGCCTGTAGAGTGCAAAGTTTTTTCTCGGAAAGGAACGGGCTCGGTGGTTTGCCTGGGTCACCTGCGCTTGGGCTCATCATGTGAGACCAGGAGCGAGAGCAGCCCGGAAGCACGAACGCCGCCAGGGCAAAGAACCAGGGAGAGGCACCAACCGCGAGAACCGTTGCCTGTCGCCTGACGCCTGCACAGGCCGAGCACACAGCAGCCCCAGAATCAAAGGCTGGGGACAGGCCCGCAGGGCCTGTCCCCATGGCATAAGCCGCAGACTTAAGCGGTTTCCTTCAACTGATCCAAGATCGCCGGGTTCTCGAGCGTAGAGACGTCTTGGGTGATGGACTCGCCCTTCGCCAGCACCCGCAGCAACCGCCGCATGATCTTGCCCGACCGCGTCTTCGGCAGATTGTCCCCAAACCGAATCTCCTTCGGCTTGGCAATCGGCCCAATCTCCTTGCCCACCCACGTGCGCAGCTCGGCAGCGATCCGCTTGGCTTCCTCCCCCGTAGGCCGCGCCTGCTTCAACACGACAAACGCACAGATCGACTCGCCGGTCGTATCATCCGGCTTCCCAACCACGGCAGCCTCAGCGACCAGCGGATTGGCGACGAGAGCAGATTCGATCTCCATCGTCCCCATCCGGTGCCCGGAAACGTTCAGCACATCATCGATCCGCCCGGTGATGGTGAAGTAGCCCGTATCCTTGTTCCGGATCGCCCCATCGCCAGCCAGGTAATACTTCCCACCCAGCTCCTCGGGGAAGTAGCCGGACTTGAAGCGCTCCGGGTTGTTCCAGATCGTGCGGATCATCGAAGGCCATGGGCGTTTCACCACCAGGATGCCGCCCTGCCCGTTCGGCACGTCGGCGCCGGATTCGTCCACGATGGCGGCCATGATGCCCGGCAGCGGCAGCGTGCACGAACCCGGCACCATCGGCGTGGCACCCGGCAGCGGGGTGATCATGTGGCCGCCCGTTTCCGTTTGCCAGAACGTGTCCACGATCGGGCAGGCTTCGCGGCCCACGTTCTTGTAGTACCACATCCAGGCTTCCGGGTTGATCGGCTCGCCCACGGTGCCCAGCAGGCGCAGGGACGACAAATCAAAACTCTTCGGGTGCACCTTGTCGTCGGCGTCCGATGCCTTGATCAGCGAGCGGATCGCCGTGGGGGCCGTGTAGAAGATCGTCACCTTGTGTTTCTGCACGTTTTCCCAGAAGCGGCCCGCGTGCGGGAAGGTCGGCACGCCTTCGAAGATCAGCTGCGTGGCGCCCACGGCGGTCGGGCCGTAGGTGATGTAGGTGTGGCCGGTGACCCAGCCGATGTCGGCGGTGCACCAGTACACGTCGTCCGGCTTGATGTCGAAGCTCCACTTCATCGTCAGCGCGGCCCACAGCAGGTAGCCGCCGGTGGCGTGCTGCACGCCCTTCGGCGTGCCGGTGGAGCCGCTCGTGTACAGGATGAACAGCGGGTGCTCTGCTTCCACCCATTCCGGCTCGCATTCGGTGGCCTGGTTGTCGACCAGGTCGGACAGCCAGATGTCGCGGCCATCCTTGAAATTGATGTTGCCGCCAGTGCGCTTGTACACGACCACGTTCTTGATCGTGTCGCAGCCGCCCATGGCCAGCGCTTCGTCGACGATGGCTTTCAGCGGCAGCTGCTTGCCGCCGCGCAGTTGCTCGTCGGCGGTGATCACGGCCACGGCGCCGGCGTCGATGATGCGCTCCTGCAGGCTCTTGGCCGAGAAGCCGCCGAACACCACGGAGTGCGTGGCGCCGATGCGGGCGCAGGCCTGCATCGCGGCCACGCCTTCCACCGACATGCTCATGTAGATCACCACGCGGTCGCCCTTCTTGATGCCGAGGGACTTCAGGCCGTTGGCGAACTTGCACACCTTCGCGTGCAGGTCTTTATACGTGACGTTGGTGACGGCGCCGTCGTCCGCCTCGAAGATGATCGCGGTCTTGTCGGCATTGCCGTTCTGCAGATTGCGGTCCAGGCAGTTGTAGCTCACGTTCAGCTTGCCGTCCTCGAACCATTTGTAGAACGGCGCGTTGTCTTCGTTCAGCGTGCGGGTGAACGGCGTTTGCCAGTCCACGTTCTCGCGTGCCAGGCGGGCCCAGAAGCCTTCGTAGTCGCGCTCCGCCTCGGCGACCAGCGCGTTGTAGGCATCCATGCCGGATACGGCGGCGTTGGCCGTAAAGGCCGCGGGCGGGTTGAATACGCGGGTTTCAACGAGGCCCTGCTGTTCGGTAGCTGCGTTCATGCTTTGTCTCCATCGTGGTAGTTGTTTGCCAAGACAGTACGGCGAGGCGCTTACAACGCCCTTACAGTGCCTTGGTCCGGCAAAGGCATTACTGCCATTCTAACCACTATGGAGAGTGTGCGAGGAGGTACCCGCTGGATCAGTTGGCCGCTGCCACCGCTTCGGGCGCGGCGGTGCCAGCCCGCGCAGGCAGCGCGCGGTCCAGTGCAGCCATCAGCAGGCGGCGCACCATGCCGCTCAGTTTGACTTCCAGCAGCCAGTGCGCGAGCGCGGCGAGCGGCAGCGCGAACAGCACGGTGAGGAAGACCTGGGCCCAGGTTTTCGTATCGACGCCCCATTGCGGCAGGTAGCGCAGCAGCAGCATCTGGCCCAGGTAATGCGTGAGATACATCGAATACGACACGGTGCCCAACCACACCAGCGCGGCGGGCGGTTTGAAGACCACGGTCTTGCTGGCCAGCGCGAGCAGCGTCACCATCAATGCCAGCGGCCAGCCCCATTGGGCCGGGCCGTGGAAGGTGCCGATCCTGCCGAATACGAACCACGCGGCGAAGCCGATGCCGCACACCGTCATCAGCCATGCCGTTTGCACGCTGTGCACGCGGAACCAGCTGCACAGGTACAGGTGACCGATCGCCACGCCGGCCAGGAATTCCCAGATGATGGGGTTCATCGCCAGGTGCAGCCAGGGCGAATGCGTTGCCAGGTGCTGGCGCACGTCCAGCGTGGGGCCGCCGCGGTCCAGCGGCAGCAGCATCAGCGTGATGAACATCCAGACAGCGAACGCGAACCAGCGCAGCCGGCCGGCCAGCATGCACAGGCCAAAGGCGAGATAGAAATACATCTCGAACGCCAATGTCCAGCCGAGCGGGAAGGCATAGCCGAAGAATGGCGGGTTGGCCGGGTCCACCGGCATGTACAGCAGCGACTTCACGAACTGTTCGATGCGCGCCGCGTCGGCGAAGTAACTGCCGCCGTGCCTCAGCAGCACCCAGCCTAAGGTGATCACGGCGTAGGCGGGCCAGATGCGGGCCACGCGTTTTACACCAAAGAGCGCAGCACTGCGCACGCCGGTCATGCCGGTAGTGGTGTACACCATGATGAAGCCGCTGATGATGAAGAAAAGGTCCACGCCCATGGCGCCCGGCATCATGAGCCTGTCGGCAAGCGCGAACTGGTCGGTGTCGAGCAAGACGTAGCGTGTGTGCGTGAGCACCACGAGCAGCACCGCGATGCCGCGCAGCGCCTGCACCCAGTGCAGTTTGTCGTCCGCCTCCTTCATGCCCAACGTTCCTTCGCTTGCAAAAAAGGCCAGAGTGTAGCATCGCAGCACCGCTGAAATGGCCCTGCGGCGGGGCTGGCTGCTGCGGCAACGGGCACTCGCGTGTAGAATGTCGGGTGTTTTTATCCGCACTATTCCCACCGGAGCCATTATTCAATGACCGATCCGAAGTACCCGAACGGACGCCGCCTTTCCCCCATTGCCTCCTTTATCTTCATGTCCCGCTGGCTGCAGCTGCCGCTGTACCTGGGCCTGATCCTTGCGCAATGCGTGTATGTATTCCACTTCTGGGTCGAACTGAAGGATCTGATCGGTGCCGCGATGGGCAACGAAGCCTCGCTGCAGCACATCATCGCCGCTGTGACGGTGCCGGGCGGCGAACCGCCAACGAAGCTGAACGAAACCACCATCATGCTGGTGGTGCTGGGCCTGATCGACGTGGTCATGATCTCGAACCTCTTGATCATGGTGATCGTGGGCGGTTATGAAACCTTCGTCTCGCGCATGCACCTCGAAGACCACCCGGACCAGCCGGAATGGCTGTCGCACGTGAACGCGTCGGTGCTCAAGACAAAGCTGGCCACGGCGATCATCGGCATCTCGTCGATCCACCTGCTGAAAACCTTCATCAACGCCCAGGTGTACGATGCCAAGACGCTGATGGCGCAAACCCTTATCCACATTGCATTCCTGCTGTCCGCCATTGCGATCGCCTACACCGACCGCTTGATGACCGGCACGCAAAACGGTTCAAAGAATCACTAATCCAGCCAACCGCAAGAGAACAGTCATGACCATCATCAAGCAAGACGACCTGATCGAATCCGTGGCCGCAGCGCTGCAGTACATCAGCTATTACCACCCTGCCGATTACATCCAGCACCTGGGCCGCGCCTACGAGTCGGAGCAGAGCCCAGCCGCCAAGGACGCGATCGCGCAGATCCTGACCAACTCGCGCATGTGCGCCGAGGGCAAGCGGCCGATCTGCCAGGATACCGGCATGGTCAACGTGTTCCTGAAGATCGGCATGGGCGTTCGCTTCGAGGGCTTTACTGGTACCGTTACCGACGCCGTGAACGAAGGCGTGCGCCGCGCGTACAACTTCGCGGACAACAAGCTGCGCGCATCGATCGTGGCCGACCCGCACTTCGAGCGCAAGAACACCAAGGACAACACCCCGGCCGTCGTCCACATGGAACTGGTGGAAGGCAATACGGTTGACGTGGGCGTCGCGGCAAAAGGCGGCGGCTCCGAGAACAAGACCAAGTTCGTGATGCTGAACCCTTCCGACTCGCTGGTCGACTGGGTGCTGAAAACCGTGCCGCTGATGGGCGCCGGCTGGTGCCCGCCGGGCATGCTGGGCATCGGCATCGGCGGCAGCGCCGAGAAGGCCATGCTGCTGGCAAAAGAGTCGCTGATGGAAGACATCGACATGTTCGAGCTGAAGAAGCGCGGCCCGCAGAACAAGCTCGAAGA
Source organism: Pseudoduganella lutea (assembly GCF_004209755.1). Classification (NCBI taxonomy): domain Bacteria; kingdom Pseudomonadati; phylum Pseudomonadota; class Betaproteobacteria; order Burkholderiales; family Oxalobacteraceae; genus Pseudoduganella; species Pseudoduganella lutea. The sequence goes on from NZ_CP035913.1 coordinate 1,672,052, forward strand.
GCTGCGCATCGAACTGTGCGACAAGATCAACGCGCTGGGCATCGGCGCGCAGGGCCTGGGCGGCCTGACGACCGTGCTGGACGTGAAGATCAACATGTACCCGACGCACGCGGCATCGAAGCCTGTCGCCATGATCCCGAACTGCGCCGCTACGCGCCACGCGCACTTCGTGCTCGATGGTTCCGGTCCGGCCTACATCGAGCCGCCGAAGCTGTCCGACTGGCCGAGCGTGTCGTGGGCACCGGATACGGAAAAGTCGAAGCGCGTGGACCTGAACACGCTGACGAAGGAAGAAGTGGCGTCGTGGACGCCGGGCCAGACCCTGCTCCTGAATGGCAAGATGCTGACCGGCCGCGACGCCGCGCACAAGCGCATCCAGGACATGCTGGCCAAGGGCGAGCCGCTGCCGGTGGACTTCACCAACCGCGTGATCTACTACGTGGGCCCGGTGGATCCGGTGGGCAGCGAAGTCGTGGGCCCGGCTGGCCCGACCACTGCAACGCGCATGGACAAGTTCACCGACATGATGCTCGAGAAGACCGGCCTGATCTCGATGGTCGGCAAGGCCGAGCGCGGCCCTGTGGCGATCGAATCGATCCAGCGCCACAAATCGGCTTACCTGATGGCCGTGGGCGGTGCTGCTTACCTGGTGTCGAAGGCGATCAAGAATGCCAAGGTGGTGGGCTTCGAGGACCTGGGCATGGAAGCGATCTACGAGTTCGATGTGGTCGACATGCCGGTGACCGTGGCTGTCGATTCCACCGGTACTTCGGTGCACCAGACCGGGCCGAAGGAATGGGCTGTCAGGATCGAGAACCTGAAGGCGGAAGGCGCGCTGGCTTGACTGCCCACTCGCGCCTGATGCCCTGACGGGGCCAGCGCTCTGGTGTCGGACACCGGCTTCATGGTGTCGGACACCGGTTTTCGTTTCCGGCGCCGGTTACTATGTCGAATACCAGGGCGTTCACCCCAGATGCAAAATCCGGAGTCAGACCCGCCGGGTCTGACCCCAGCAGTTCGCTCTTGGGGTTGATGCAAGCGCTTTCGGCTCACCGATAAAGCCTCACATTCCGCATTCCATCAGGAGCCCGCGATGACCCACCCCACCCTCCCCGTCAATGCCGAATCTCCCATCGGCATCTTCGATTCCGGCGTGGGCGGACTTTCGGTCCTGCGCCACGTGCACGCACAGCTGCCGCATGAACACCTGATCTATTTCGCCGATTCCGGTTACGCGCCTTACGGTGACCGCGAAGAAGAATGGGTGATCCAGCGCTCGCTCGCGGTCGCCGCATTCCTGTTCGGGCAAGGCGTCAAGGCGCTGGTGGTGGCCTGCAATACCGCCACCGTCGCCGCCATCAAGGCCATTCGCACGCAGTGGCCGGGCGTGCCGATCGTGGGCGTGGAACCGGGCCTGAAACCGGGCGCCGCGGCCACGAAGTCCGGCAAGGTCGGCGTGCTGGCCACGGACCGCACGCTGCACAGTGAAAAATTCCTCACCCTGCGCGACCAGGTCGCCGCCGCCACGCAGGCCGAGTTCCTGCTGCAGCCCTGCATCGGCCTCGTCGACCAGATCGAACTGGGCCAGCTCGGTTCGGCCGGCACGATGGCGCTGCTGGAACAGTATGTGGTGCCGCTGCTCGATGGCGGTGCCGATACGCTGGTGCTGGGGTGCACGCACTACCCGTTCGTCGAACAGGCGATCCGCAACGTGGTGGCGCAGCACACGACCGGGCCCGTCGCCCTGATCGACACCGGCGACGCCGTCGCCCGCCAGCTCGCCCGCCTGCTCGAAGGCGCCGGCCTGCTGCGCCCCGCCGGCGTGGCCCACCTGCGCGGCTACACCACCGCCAACCCCGCCATCCTCGCCGAAGCCTTCCGCGCCCTGCTCTCGCTCACGCCGCAAGTCGATTCGGTCGTCGTCGCCTGAAAAACCTGGGACAGACCCCTGTTTCCAGGAAATTTCCTCAAAACAGGGGTCTGTCCCCTGTTTTGAGGAAATTTTGCAAAAATAGGGGTTTGCCAGATGCCAATCGGCCTTGTATAATGCGGCCTCTGTTGCGCTACTGGCGAAACAGAAAACGTAGTTCAGTGGTGGCTGTAGCTCAGTTGGTAGAGTCCAGGATTGTGATTCCTGTTGTCGTGGGTTCGAGCCCCATCAGCCACCCCACCAAATTCGCAGCAAGAGCAAAGGGTTACAAGTTTCGGCTTGTAGCCCTTTTTTCTTTTGAGTCCAGGATTGTGATTCCTGTTGTCGTGGGTTCGAGTCCCATCAGCCGCCCCACCGAATTCGCAGCAAGAGCAAAGGGTTACAAGTTTCGGCTTGTAACCCTTTCTGCTTTTTTGGAAGAAGAAATTCCAAAATTTGAAAGATGTTCTGGCCTGGCCAGGCGATGCGCCAGTTCTGGCGGCAGCGGAAGCTCGCCTCCACTACAACTGTTGAGTGGATGAAGGAATGACGCGAACGATTTGGATTATTCGTTAGCTAGATCCTGTCACCGCTCAGCAGCAACCCACACGCGTCGGCCTCCCGTTCACTGGATTGAAGCGCGACTTGCACACTAGATCAGTTGTAACGCTGCCCAGGCGCATGGTTCGCCAAGTGGGACGCGCCGCCGCTGCTGCAGTGCCGGTGGGTCGCCCCCCAGCGTCAGCTAGCCCACGATCGGCACCGAGACGTTGAAGTCGTCGCCGGTAATCCACTGGCCGTCGTGGCGCGGCAGGGTCACCGCGACCAGGAGGCCGGGCGCTGTTTATGCGCGTCGAGCACTGATTATTCAATGACTGGAACTGAACATAGTTTTGGAATGCTGTATTTGCAGCCAGTATGGCTGGCAGCTGAACTGCTGATAGCACTGATATATTTTAACAATGTGACAATTAGTGACAGTTTTTAATTGCCATTCGTGCTATTTTGCCGGCATACATAAACTGGTCCGGTATAGGCAGCTCGCCATGGCAGTTTATAGAAAGTAATTTAAACAAAATGGCTGCCAAGAAGGATTTACTCACAGCACTTTTATTTCCTGCTTGCCAACCAGTTTTGCTCCAGTTTATCGATACGTCAGGTTATCGTTTGTTTCGGCATCGAACAATATCGCAAATCTTACTGAAGCTTGAATCCATGGCGTGTTAAGGATCGTCTAGTGGGAGCTGCGCAGCCACGCCTGCTCGCCCATACATCAGCTGTTTGATCTCCCCGGGCAACGAGAAACGTGCTCATCGTTTATCTTTCGCCCAATAAATCGCACCTAAAAACTTAATTTTCTACTTACAAGCTAGCTGCACATAGAGGCGGCAGCGCATTCACCACTGGTCCAAAATGAAATCACATATTCCCGAATTGGATTTGCTTCGCTTTGGCGCAGCAATCTCAGTAATGCTTTTTCACCTAGCCTTTCGAGGCGCAGCTGCAGATGGGTTCTCGCCACTTTATTACGAGCCGCTAGCGGCGCCAATGAAATATGGCTATCTGGGCGTCGATCTGTTTTTCATGATTAGTGGTTTCGTCATCATGGTAAGTGCGCAATCGGGGTCAATCGTTAATTTCATTTCCTCACGCCTTTCACGACTGTACCCGGCATTCTGGATCTGCTGCAGCATAACCTTCTGCATCATTCTGCTATCCGAAACTACGCTGTATCCGGCAAAAACTTCTGCTTGGCTTTTCAACATGACAATGATGCCAGGCTCGTTCGGCGTACCATTCCTGGATGGTTCCTACTGGTCGCTTGGGATAGAAATAAAATTCTACGTGCTTATAGCGTGCATTATCGCTATTGGCCAGATTCAGCGAGCCGAATGGTTTATGTATGCATGGCTTGCTGCTGCAGTCATGAATATTGCTGTGCCAATACCTTTCCTTGTCAGCAAGCTAATACTGACATATGCTCCCTGCTTTATCGCAGGCGCTCTTTTTTATTTTGTGCGGCAGAAGGGTTCAACACCACTGCGCTGGACCGGCATTGCTGTCGCGTGGATACTAATGCTGCAGAGGGGTGTAGACATGGCTGGCGAACAGACAGCACATTATGGCGTGGCACATAGTGCCGTCGTAATCTGCTTCACCTTGACAGCATTCTTCGCCATGTTTACTGCGATCAGTCTTCAAAAAACAGGCAGCCTCGCCAAGGCAAAGTGGCCTCTGCTTGGCGCACTTACCTATCCGCTTTATTTACTCCACCAAACCATTGGGTACATAATATTTTCGAAATTGCATGACGCTCTTAATGAGCATCTATTGTTCTGGGGAACGGTAGCCTTATCGTTCGGAGCTGCTTACGTTGTTACGCTCATTGAAGCCCCTTTGATAAGAACCATGCGAAATGGTCTGAGCAAGATTCTCGAACCGGTCGCCAAGTTGGCCGGGCTTGGCACTAAAGTGTCTCCAACGTGAAGTCGACAGAAGCCAGCAGATGATGGATTTCCTTCATGCCTGCGAGTGCATCGCCAGTTGCCAGGGAAGCGCTGATTGACTGCTGGTGGATGAGTACCTGTTGGAACTGTTGGCGGGGCGGAGCGGCGCACTGCGCATCCGCTCGCCGGCACCGCAGGCCAGCGTGCAGGTCAACAGCGCCGGCATCCAGGACTTGCCACGAAATCGCCAGCCAGCATGCTGCATGGCGCACGTTCCTCCGTGCGAAGGCCATATAATTGCCGCCTTCGCCGCACAACCCCGATCATCCGCAGTGGGACTGGCGTACCGCAACCACACTTATTCGATGCACATCGCTGAACAAACCCTCACCCGCGCAGACATCGAAAGCGTCCTCGCCCAAGGCACGCCCCGATTCGAACAATGCAACCTCGATGGCGCCGACCTGTCGCGGCTCGACCTGCGCGGCGCCAGCTTCGCGCACTGTAGCGTGGCCGAAACGTCGTTCTATGCCGCGAAGCTGATGCACTCCATGTGGCAGCGCTGCCGCGGTCGCCAGGCCGACTTCGAATCGGCGGAGCTGACGGATGCGCAATTCCACGGGTGCGACCTGAACAACAGCAGCTGGCGCCGGGCGCGGCTGGCGTCGGCGCTGCTGAAGGGGTGCAAGCTCACCGGGGCGAATTTCGAGGAAGCGGCGCACCTGGCCCTGGCATTCGAGGATTGCCTGCTGGTCGGCGCCGACCTCCGTCGCATGTCGTTTCGCAAGGCGACGCTGGACCAGCTCGATTTTGCCGATGCCGACCTGGCCGGCTGCGATTTCCGCGACGCGGTGTTCCAGGGCGGCAGCCTGCGCAACGCCAACCTGAAAGGTGCGCGCTTCGACAATGCCGATTTGCGCGAAGCCGATCTGGGCGGGCTGAAACTGGCCGATGTGAAACTGTTCCAGGGCGCCCTCATCTCGGGACGACAGGCAGCCGAAGTGCTGTCGGAAATGGGCTTGCGGGTAGGTTGAAGGTGCCGGATGCGGCGCGGCCGTTGTAACGGGGTCTGGCGGATGAAAAAACCCTAAATTGTTGCGATACGGAATTTATTTACCGCTACAATACAGGTATTCCCTCATACCAATAGGCACGACATGTCCGCCCTGAAAGAATTCTCCACGTATAGCAAGGACACCCCTACCGAGCGCCCCGGCATCGACGGTCGCGCGGGCGTGTTCGTGCCCACCGATGCCGTCGATGTTGCAGCTGGCCCCATCCGCGCGGGCGCTGGCATCGTAGGGTTCGGCAATCCGGATGGCACGCTGACCGTCTATTTCGAAGCCAACCGTTTCGACGAAGCCAGCCTGCACAAATGGGAAAACAAGGTGCGCAAGGCGTATGACCGGCTGGTTCTGGTAGCGCCAACAGTATCGAAGGCAAAGATGAATGCCAGCACGCTGGAACTGGTGGGCTATATCGATGGCGCCGGTATCCAGCTCAAGCAACCGGAAAGCGTGACGTCATGGTTGCAGGAGTCGAACGCCCTCGACACGGCACCGGAATCGGCCGTGATCACGTTCGGCCGCCGCTAAACCGCCCCTTTTAACAACAATGCGCAAGCCGGACAGCCTGCGCATTGTCACGAGCATTCCTCCTACAACTCGCCCAACCTTTTGCCGATGACGCCGACAGGCCGCTCCCTTAAGATGCACTTAAGTCAAAAGGAGCCCATCATGGCACGGCATATTCCACTCACCTTCAGCACCATCCTGCTCGGCCTGGTCGGCGCATCCACCTACCTGCTGTGCTCTACCGACATGCTCCACAACGCCACGTTCTTCCTGCTGCACTAAGCGGCAAAGGTTGAATGGCAGGCGATCAACGCCGGCCGCGCCAGCCGCGGCCGTGATGGCCACGCCCACCCCATCCGCCCGAATGGCGGCTCCATACAAAGTCCAGCCCGATCGAAATGGGCGGATACCAGTACGACGGCCCGTAGACCGGCGCCGGCGAATATACGGGTGGCGCCACGTACACCGGCTGCGGCACGTAGGTAACTGCCGGCAACGGCTCGGTGGTATAGGTCACGGAGGATCCGGCGCGCGCCGCGGTGCCCGGTGCCACCGGCGTGACCGAAACGGTGCGCCACTGGTAGGGGTCGACGGGTTGCGCCGCATAGTAGGGCCCCGGCACGGCACAACCGGCCAGCGCGGCAGCCACGAAGGGCAGAATCAACAGGTTTTTCATGGTAAATCTCCTTCCCAATAGAGAACTATAGGGAATTTCCAGCGTGCGCGCCGCGGATTTACACACCGTTACAGCGCCAAACAACACCGCAACATGGCGGCAAAATATGGTCCAGACACGGGGTCAAAAACGGATCGATAACCGGGTCAAAAACGTGATCGACAAACGTGATCGACAAGCGTGACCGAAACCCGTGATCGAGAAGCTTGATCCAGGGCGTCAGCGAGAAGCCGCGCGGCGCCGGGCACCGGGCGGCCGTGGCATCAATGCTTGCGGTCCTGCTTCTTGCCGCCGCCGGCACCTTCCTTGCTGCCGGCCTTGGTATGGCTGGCCGCATCCTTGCCCTGCTTTGCCTTCTTGTTCGAAGGCGAGGATTCCACTTCCGCCTGGGTCGCGGACTGCTTGTTCTGGTTGCCCGTAGATTTCGATTGCGCCATCAGATTCCTCCATCGGTTGATAAGGCAAATCAAATATACGGTATGTTGCAATCATCGAGCGCACGGCCGTTTTTATCGAGCCGCTGGGCGCAGATCTCGAATTTCACGCCATGCTCGAATTCGAGCCGGTGCACTTTCCCGTAAGGCAGCGCCACGCCCTGCTGCACCACTTTGCGGTATTGCAGCGCCGGCACGTCCGTGGGAATCGCCATCGACGTGTGGAAGTTGCGGCGCCGGTCCTGCTGGCGCCGGTGCACGTCGACCGTCACGGCCAGGTCCAGCGCCACGCCGCCCGCCACAAAGTCATAGCGGGTGATGTTGCGCGACGTGCTCAGCACGCCCCATGCGCAGGGCGTCGCCCCTTCCCTGCAGTTCTTGATTTGCGCCAGCGGGAAGTTTTCCTCGTGGCCAGCCAGTTGCGCCAGCGGCCAGGTGGTGCGCACGCCGTCGCGCTTGCCGGACAGCGGATTCGTCCATGTGATGGCATTGATGACCGACACGGTCTGCCCCGCGCGCACCGGGTCGTTCTGGTTGCGCATCATGGAGCAGCCCGACAGCAGCGCGAAACACATCAGGGACAGGCAAAGCGGCGTTTTCATGTCGATTATCGGTCGAGGAATACTCGCAGATTAACAGATGTGCGCCCAGGCAAACAGGCATGCACGATCGGCGAAAAAAAAGCCGGCAGAGCCGGCTTAAGGAGGTAAAGCAAAGTACAGCAGCAGACGCTGAAAATAGCGCTGCGGGAAACAGCGGAAATCAGTCCAGCTTCCAGGCGTAGTCGACCTTCGTCCAGGTCTCCGCGGGCGAGCCATCCTTCGAACCCGGCTTGAACTTGCAGGCGGACAGCGACTTGATCGCGGCCTTGTCCAGGTTCTTGAAGCCGCTCGACTTCTCCACCTTGGAATCCTTCACGTCACCGCCGGACGAAACCAGGAAGGCCATCGACACCGTGCCTTGCTCCTCGTTCATCAGCGAAGCCTTCGGATAATCGGCCTTGCAGTTCTTGCTGTCGAAGGAAGCCGGCACTTCCGCGGCGGAAGCGGCACCAGCGAAGAGCACCGCGGCCAGTACACCCATGAAACGCTTGTTCATCTGATTCCCCTTTATCTAACTGTTGTCAGCTATGTGTCGTGAATGCGGCGGTGATTACAGCGCCCAGACGTAATCGACCTTGGCCCACGTCTGCGCCACGGAACCGTCTTTCTTGCCCGGCGTGAACTTGCAGGCGGTCAGCGCCTTCAGGGCAGCCTTGTCCAGGTTCTTGAAGCCGCTCGACTTTTCGATCTTGGACTCCACCACGTCGCCAGCCGGCGATACCAGGAAGGCCATCGACACGGCGCCCTGCTCTTCGTTCAGCAGCGAAGCCTTTGGATATTCGGCCTTGCATTTGCGGGCGTCGACGGAGGCCGGCACTTCGGCGGCGAAGGCAGTGCCTGCAACGATGGTGGCGGCGAAGGTGGCGATAAAGGCGGCGATCAGGTGCTTGTTCATGTTCTTATTTCCAGAAAAGTTATCGAATTAATTGGTTTATCTCGGTACTGCTTAGAATTCTTCCCACTCGTCGCCGGTAGTGGCGGCGACTGCGGCCTTCTTCGGCTTGACGGGTGCCGCCGGCGCGGCGATGGCCTTGCGGGCCGGCGCTGGCTTGGCAGCTTTCACGACCGGCTTCACGCTGGCGGTCGTCGGCACGGCTTTCGCGGCGGTGGCCACGGCTTCGATCACGGCGCGCTCTTCGCCTGCTTCCAGCTTGAAGATCGAGACCACGCGGGCCAGCTCGCCGGCCTGGTCTTGCAGGCTTTGCGCGGCGGCGGCCGCTTCTTCCACCAGCGCGGCGTTCTGCTGGGTCATGCTGTCCATCTCGATTATCGAGCGGTTCACCTGCTCGATACCGGCGCTCTGTTCCTGGCTGGCGTTGGCGATCTCGCCCATGATGTCGGTGACGCGGCGCACGGAAGCCACCACTTCATCCATCGTCACGCCGGCCTGGCCCACCAGCTTCGAACCGCGCTCCACCTTCTCAACGGAGTCGCCGATCAGCGCCTTGATTTCCTTTGCCGCGCCGGCCGAACGCTGCGCCAGGTTGCGCACTTCGGACGCCACGACTGCGAAGCCGCGGCCCTGCTCGCCGGCACGGGCCGCCTCGACGGCGGCGTTCAGCGCCAGGATGTTGGTCTGGAACGCGATGCCATCGATCACGCCGATGATGTCGACGATCTTGTTGGCCGATGCGTTGATCGAGCTCATCGTGTCCACCACCTGCGACACCACGGCGCCACCCTTGCGGGCCACATCCGATGCGCTGGCGGCCAGCTGGTTCGCTTCACGGGCGTTGTCAGCGTTCTGCTTCACGGTCGACGTCAACTCTTCCATCGCGGAAGCGGTCTTTTCCAGCGACGATGCCTGCATTTCAGTGCGGGACGACAGGTCGAGATTGCCGGCGGCGATTTCACGCGAGGCGGTGCCGATCGTTTCGGTGCCCACGCGCACCTGGCTGACGATGTCGACCAGGCTGTCACGCATGCCCTTCATTTCGGACAGCAGGCTTTCCTTGGCGGCCGCCGAGGTATCGATCGACACCGACAGGTCACCCTTGGCGATGCTGCCGGCGATCGACGCCGTGTAATCCGGCTCGGCGCCCAGTTGCTTCAGCAGGCCACGGGTAATTGCATAAGCGGCGGCCACCGACAGCAGCACGGCCAGCACGCCCATGCCGATCATGAAATTGCGGGCGCCTTCAAAGCCTGCCTTGGCATCGATCGCCGATTCCTTGTTGACCTTGTCTTCCAGCGCACCCAGCTGGTCCAGCGCTTCCATCCATTTCTTTTGCGCGGGGCGGATTTCCTTGATCAGCACGCGGGTGGCGCTCATCGCGTCATTGGCCAGCCAGAACTGCGAAGCGCGTTCGATGGCCGGCATGGCCACGGCTTCATGTTCCTTGATGGCCGCCAGCAGTTTCTTTTCTTCCGGCGACGCTTCGATGGCGAACTTGGCTTCGAGCTTCTGCAGGTCGGCCCGGTATTTCGTGGTCTGTTCCTTGATGCGGGCGAATTCTGGTTCCATGTCGGCCGGATCGGACATCAAGGTCAGCACGCGCAGCGAACCGATACGGTCGGCCACGTTGTTGCGCATATCAATCACGAGGCGTGTGACAACGTTGTTGACGCTGACGACATGGTCCAGGCGATCCTGGATCTGGGCCAGGCGGGAAATGCCTACCGCGGTCACGGCCACCAGGAACACCAGTACCAGTGCGAAACCAAGCGCCAGACGGCTGCCCACGTTCATTTTGCTTAAGTTCATTTCAGCTCTAAGTTGTTAGTGGTTATTGTTAAGCGATGTTCAAGCGGGTATTGCAATCGTCCGCCGCGTCAGCCGTAGCTACATGAACCGTGGACCTCCGACCAGGATTCATTGACTGCGCATGCAAGACCAGGAGAGCGAAAACGCGGAACTGCCTTGGTTTCCATTCCGTCACACATCTGAAGCTTTAGTAATGTGTGTCCATACGGAAAGTATAGTTCTGCGCATTGCTCACGAGCAAGCGGAATCCTACGCAAAAACGCGTATTGAGGAATTTCTATGGGGAAATTACGACAGATCGAAAAAAATGGCCGGAAAACCGGCCATTTTCTGCATTATGTGTACAAAAACGGTGTACCAGGCACCAAAACAGCCATTTCACGACCACATTGCATGGTCAAACCGCGTCGTGTGCTCAACGTCGAAACGCTTCCAGCAGCAGCGCCGGGTCGCCGGCGGCGAGGCGCTTTGAATCCGACAGCGTTTGCCGGAACTGTTTTGCACCCGGCAAGCCCTGCATCAGGCCCAGCATGTGGCGCGTGATCGTGTTCAGCTTCAGCCCGCGGCCGCCCTCTTTCGCCAGCTGGGCGGCAATGTACGGCATCATCGCGCGCAGTACCTCCTCGCGGCTCTTCACCGGCGCATAGTCACCGTAATACTTGCTGTCGAACGTGGCCATCAAATAAGGGTTGTGATACGCCTCGCGGCCCAGCATCACGCCATCCACGTGCTGCAGGTGCACGTCGATCTCCGCTTCTGTCTTGATACCGCCATTGATCAGGATCTCGAACTGCGGGAAATCGCGCTTCAGGCGGTACGCATATTCATACTTCAGCGGCGGGATTTCGCGGTTTTCCTTCGGCGACAGGCCCTTCAGGATCGCATTGCGGGCATGCACGATGAATGTAGTGCAGCCCGCATCGGACACCGTGCCGACGAAGTCGCGCACAAAATCATAGCTTTCAGTCTCGTTGATGCCGATGCGGTGCTTGACGGTCACGTCGATCGACACCGCATCGCGCATCGCCTTCACGCAGTCGCGCACCAGCGCCGGCTCGTCCATCAGGCAGGCGCCGAACGCCCCCTTCTGCACGCGCTCGGACGGGCAGCCGCAATTGAGGTTGATCTCGTCATATCCCCACTTTTCACCCAGCTTCGCCGACGTTGCGAGATCCTTGGGATCGCTGCCGCCCAGTTGCAGGGCCACCGGGTGTTCTTCTTCATTAAAGCGCAGGTGGCGCTCCACGTCGCCATAGACGAGCGCGCCCGTAGTTACCATTTCCGTGTACAGCCATGTGTGCTTCGTGATGTGGCGGTGGAAGACGCGGCAGTGGCGGTCGGTCCAGTCCATCATGGGAGCGACAGATATGCGCCGACCTTTGTAAGTTTCTGATTTCATTGCTTTTTTGGGATTTTGAGCGGGTTTTTCATGCAGCCATTTTTGATGAATTAGCCCGTCTTTTTCGTATTTCCGGGCTCATTTCAGCAAACTTACATCACCATAGCGTCTATACAGAAGCGCGGCACAAACATGGTTTGCCCAAGTAGGACGTACCGGCCACAAGTCGGCAAGCACGTCGTTTTCTATAAAAAGCATGGCTTTCGGAGTGGGCCCGGAGGGTCGGGTCGGAGATGGACGCCAGCGCATATCGGGGTAGTCGAAGCCTCAATTCTATTACATTCGGCATTCTCATCGGCAGTTGCACGACGGAAATAAGAGCTGGCCAGCGATCTGGCTGAGCGCGACCAACAAGCCGGCGATCATGCTGCCGCGATGGAGCCGCCAACTGGTGTCCGCGCCACGGATGTTGCGCAAGTGCTGAACGACCTGGACCGCTCAAGGCGATGGGGAACGAAGGAGTCTGAAGATGCCTGCCGCCGGGCTGAGGAAGTGAGCAGGGGTCTGTTGGAGGGCCTGAGCGCATTCCAGCTGGACAGCGCGGCTTGGCCCAGCTAGAGGAAAGAATCGGAGGAAGTTCGATGAACACACAATTATGCTACTGGCCATCTACAACAAGCCGCGGCTGAGCCTGGACGAAACGTGCCAGGCGCTGGGATCAGCACGGCAACGGGGGCACGCATCGGTCGCGGGAAAGTTCCCGGTGGCCATGTCTGGTAGCCCACTTACTGCCGATGTGCGTGACGTCGCTGATGCGCTGGATCGGCTCCGTGAACAGGCGAAGCACGGGGCGGCCGAGCAATAGTGCACGCGGCCGCGCTCGATGCTGGCTTTGCCATGTATGTCACGAAGTCCTCACGTCCATTAAGGCGAGTAAGTAGGCAATTGCGGCCACGTCTACATACCACGTGGCCTCTTGGAACGCTCGCAGTAGATGGGGACCGGGGCGGGCACCCGGTACCGCACACAGGGAATGCCCAGATGCGGATTTTCCAGTTACCCGCCAGTGCACGTCAGCGCGCCGGAATCTTGAGCACGCCCTTGGGCGAGCTCAAGTAGCGCCCAGTACCGGGACCGCTTTCCTGCACCACTGCATACTCTTCCGATCCCGGGATCGGTGAGTAACTGAAGTACGCGTTCGGCACCAAGCCTGCTACGAGAACGCTTGCTTTGGGATCCAAGGGATCAAAGCGCACCTTGTCCGCAGGCCCGAATTTCGTAGCGAATGCGACGGACTGACTGGCATCCAGTGCCACAGCATCGACACTGAAGTCACTACTGGGCAGGTGCTGGGACGCTGCCACTTCCGGCACGCCGGTTCCATGATCGTTCGGCTCGACTCGCAGCACGTTCATGAAGTTCTGGTATTGCCAGCCCGGTGCACCTTCGATCTCGATGCGCCAGTTGCCGATGTCGCTGCGATCCTCGCTCGCGTCCGTCTGGTCACGAGGCGGGTAGTTCGCCCATGTGCCGTCGGGCTGGCGCACGTTGAATCGGCAGTCGTACCTATCTTCGGTCGTTTTCTCGACGTCCCTGACCTGGGGCTCGCAGGCATGGCCTTCGGCCGCCGTGCCGCCCACCACGCGGATAGTGGCCTGTCGCGGCAACACCGGGTCCACCGTGACCATGCCATCGCCGTTGCGGATACGCAGCGGCGCATTACGGCTGCCGTTGACCGAGTAGATGCCAGCTGTGCCGGTGTGAATCTGGCTGCCGAACGTTTCGGGCCGGGTCACGCTGTGCAGCAGCGAGGTGGCAGGCAGTTTCTTGGGCGAATTGATACGGTCATGTACAACGATGATGGGTTTCTTGCCGCCGTCCTGCCGCAAATAGATAATGTTGCGGCGGAAGCCGTCGACATGGTGCAATTTCTCAGCTACGCCTGATTTGTAGGCTTTGCTTGCATTGCCTGACGTGTAAGCGTATGACGGGGTGTCTTCGAACACAGTGACACCATCGAGCGCGTTCGTGCCGCCCGGCTTGACCTCATCGAGCGTGGGGTAGGCGTAGCCTTTGTACCACTGGCCGCCGTCGTTGCTGAAGGTGGTGCCGCTGCGCTCGAATTTCTCAAGCGGGTCGTACACCACGATGGTGTTGTGGGCGATGGTCCTGCGATTGTAGTTTTCCCAGTGCGAGCTGTAGTAAGCATCATACCAACCGGAATCGACGAGCAGAGGAGCCTTATAGAACAGCGAGAAACTGTTCTGGTCCAGGTGCTGGTGGTTTTCGCTTGCGAAGGACGTCGACTTGAAGTCGAGCAGGACGGCTTCGTCGTAAAGCCAGGTATCGCGCATGAACACATTACCCGCGACTGCGAAATGCGCCGCCAGCGGCAGGTTGTTTGGCTGGGCGGGTGCGCGAGTACCCGGGAAGTACAAGCGTTCCCAGAGGGCCTGCGCGTTCAGCCTGCTGCGGCCGCGTTGGACGTAATCCTTATGGAAGGCGGTAGACACCCCATCCCCGGCGTTAGCGGCCCCGAGCGCCATGTAACCGACTGTGCTGTCCGTTACGCGCGTATCGAAGTAATCGCCGGTCGGGGGGAACGTTCCATCCCAAGCGCTTGCGTCTTCGGAATAGCCTTTTCGCAGGGCGTAGATGTACGGTTTGATAAGCTTGGGGGCAAACTTCGTGTGCTCGTTGATGAGCGCATCCGTTCCCGTTGGCTGCACCGTGTTCCACATGCGCACCCGCTGCAGCAATTCGCCGCCGCTTCCATAAGCGAAGAGGGAATGGTGGCCGCCATCCTGCGAAATGTACTCACGGGTCGGCAGGAAGCCGTAGGCGCGATCGCCAACCTTGAATGCCTGGTGGCGATGCAGCGTGTCGATCATCGGCATGACCATGGCTTTCGTTTCCCCATCGGCGATGGCGAGCAGGCCGAGGGCAGTGGCATGGTTGGCACTGCCGTTATGGCCGGAGATATAGAACCTGCTTATGTCGGCAGTAGAGGCGCACTCGATGGTTGCGGTGCTGGGCTTGAGCCCAATCTGGTTGCCGCACGCCATGCCTATCAGGTCCATATGGTCAGAATTAGTCCCGGTGATATCTTTGCGGACAGTATCGATGATCGTCCGGCGGATGTCCGACTTGTCCGCGTCTGGCAGGTAGGCATACAGCCAGTCGTAGATCAAGGCCAGGGCGCCGACCCGCGCACCCATTGACCATTCCCCATTCGATTCGACCGGAACCGTGCCAATGAGCTTCACGTAGTGCTGCGCCGCCTGGCCAAATTTCGATTCGCCCGTCAACTGGTAAGCCAGGCCCATGTCGGCTCCTGCTTGCGTTACTACGGCCCGATTTCCGGTCGCCACATTGCATACACTGCTCGAATTGCTGGTGGGGACCACCAGGCTGCAAGCCTGGATTATTGCAGCCGTTTTGGTCGCGTAGTCAATGAAGCGGTAATGGGCTGCCTGCAAGGTCCAGTCGAGGTTCGCGCCGCTCCACTTCTCTCGGTTCTCCCCGTCCAGTACCTTGATGTCGACGACTTCTTCGTTCACACGGCTAACGAAATAGAATTTCTGTGGTTTAGCGGGGTCTGGCGCCCAACCCGTTCCCGGCAGCGAGCGCGACGTGCCGCCATTGCTTTGCAACGTTCCGCCGGTAACCGTGATTGACAGGAATTTATCTGGGCCGTTGTAGTGCATTTTGATCGATGCCGTTTCGCCCCTTCTCAGATCTACTCGTTCGCCGACAACCCATGTCGTCGGACCGGTCTTAAACCCCACCTGGTAGCCGATCGTCCCAGCAGTATCCCAACCGTCGATATGGCGGATGAACAAGTGGCTCGATGAATCTTCCCAGTTGCCGAAAACGATGGCATCCTGCAAGTCACGGGTCTTGTCCCTTGCACCCGGCTTCAGTGTCACAACCACGGTGCCATAGTTAGCCGGCAGCAGGTTCGTTGGAAATTCGGCCTTGAGCGCGGCGAAATCGCTAGCAGTCGCGTAGAGGCGTGGATGATCTGTTCTGATATCGAGCGCGCTAGCGGGGCCGACGGAGCCGATGGTGGCAACAGCCGCCATCGTAAGCATGGGAATAAGACGCATGCGGGGCATGATGATCCTTTGAAGGGAGAAAACGCAAATATTATCAAATAATCATGCACTTAACCCAACAAAATGCCACTATTAAATAGGCCGTCGACGGTTTGTCGCTATTTATGGAGTATTTGCGGGATAGCTCTTGACGTCAGTGCAGACGTTAGAACTATTGTGTCAGTAATGGCTGCTAGGCATTTTTTACCCACTTCGGTGACGCCAGCACTCCACCTATCTGATCAGGTAGCGAAAAAATTGCAAACAGGCATGTCGAAGCGTATTTAATAGGCGCTCGTTACACCCTCGAGTGTCCGTTTTGAGGGCGAGGCGAACATTCCAAATCGGGAACCGCCAACAACGCTTTAGCCACACTGCATCAAATTTACATCAGCAGAGCTACACCACCAGCATCCTTAAGGCTTACTTCTTCTGTTTGGTCCAGTTGCAAGTACGCTTTTTGGTATTTTGCGCGACCACTAAAGAGAAATTGCGAAGAATTGCGGATGCCTTCGATTAGGGAACGCGAAGGAAGTTGGGTCGCTGAAGTTTGGCGCATTGGCCACAAATCAATCAGCAAGCCCTCCCTACAAAGTCATTTGCATCCGAATGGGCCCGCAAGGTCGAGGGCGATATGGTTGCTAGTCAGTATCAGGACAATCAAAGCCCGAATTCTTTACTTCCGGCAGCATCATCGACAGTTGCACTGCGGAAATATTCACAATTCGGCTATTTGGGAAGAACCAGGCTGCGGTCCTGAAAACACTGCGATCTTCCTTGGGCAACATGCCGCTGTCTGGCTTGACGTCGGATCGGCTGACCGAACACGTCAACGCCCGGCAGGCTACCGGCACGGTGGCGTGACGGTGGGGATCGATCTGACCTATATCGGCGGTATCCTCAAAACGGCTGCCGCCATCTGGCGAATGCCGGTAGCCCAGACCGCGGTGACGGATGCGCGCGCGCGCCTGGCCCACCTGGGCGTGTCGACAAAGTCGAAAGAGCGCGCTCGCCGCCCGACCGCCGAAAAGCTGGGCCAGCTGTGTGAACACTTCCGAGCGAAAGGTACCTGCCAGCGGGTGCCGATGCCCGACATCATCCGATTTGTGGTGGCCACGGCAATGCGCCTGGGTGAGATCATCAATCTCAAATGGGCGGACCTCAATGAGGCCGACCGCGCGATAGTCATCAGAGATCGGAAGCATCCTACGGAAAAGGTCGGCAATGACCAAGAGGTGCCACTGCTCGGCGAGGCATTCGACATCGTGAAGCGGCAGCCCACGACCTGCGATCGCATATCCCCGGTCATGCAAGCCTGGTGAGCAGCCAACGCTCAATTTGGGGCCTAGCTGGCTGAATATATCGAACGCGGCTTTTTGGAGATAGATCCCGACGTGCTACCCATGCGCGTCTCCATCGAATCTGCCGACCGCGCTCTACGGCTATGGAATGCACTGCTCAGGGCGTGCGAGGCACGCTAATTCCGTGTCGAAATCAGCAGCCGACACGTCAAGGTAGGCGACGGGGTTGATGAGGTCGCTCTGCGGCTGTCCGAGAATTTTTCTCCAATCAAGCAGCCTGCCAAGCGCGGCACGAGCGCCATCTTGGTGCGACGGCCGCCCGGCAGCCTACGGATCTTCGTTACCGAGACCAAGATCGAGTACGGCGCCGATCGACGCTCGAACAGCAGCTGAATGATGTGATGGTGCGAATCCATCGCGCCACAGTGCGCCGGGCTGCTGCATATGCGGAACAGCAGCAACGCGATGAGGCCGCCGCCAAAATCAGGCGCAGGGCCGCGCCGCTGCGACGGAAGCGGCGCGGCTGCGAGGCGAGGAGCGACAACGCTTGGAAGCCGAACTGGCCGCGGAGGCCGAGCGTGAGCGGATGCTGGTGGCAGAAGCAAGCGCCTGGCGTGACGCTGCGGCGACCGTGCATATGCGGCGTACATTGAGGCTGTAGCCGCTGTCAGTGGCAGCGAGCCCACGCCGAATCTCAAGGACTGGCTGACCTGGGTCGATTCAATAGCCGGGCACCTTGACCCTACCAGTGAGCGGCTAGGACAACAGTCGAAGCCGCCCGAAAATTCCAATGCCAACGCCAAGTTTCAGGCCGCCTTACTACGGATTAATACGTACTACTCCCCCATGAATTGAACTAAGGTAGGAACCAGTCGTACTAGGCTTGAGCTCTACCCAACCATCCTGCCCCGGACTCGTCAGCATGAACTTTGCGTTCTTGGCTAAACCGAACACCAAGGTCCGCCCTGTCGAATTGGAATCAGGCTTCCAGCGAATATTCGTCGCTGGGGCAGCACTACTGCTGAAAACAATGGTCTGACCATCTTTCATTTTTACCGCAACGCCACTGATATCTTGCGAAAGTACAACGGCAGCATCACTTATATCGGCGGCACCATCCGGCTTTTGATCGACATCAGCCACGTGTAGAACGTTTAGGAAATGCTGCGTCGAACCTGCTGCTGGGGGAGTTTTTGGCGAGATTTGCATACGCCATGCGCCCGTGTCAGTGGTGCTTTGAGCTGTCATTCCCACCCCGTCACTTGGTTCCAGTATCGCAACATTGCGCCAAGACAATGTTCCATCAGCCTCTTTTGCACGCACGAGGAATCGGCAGTCCGGATTATCCACACTGGCATCTTTATTATAGAAAGAATCATGTGCTTGCTTACAGCTTGCTCCATTGGTGCCACCAGAAATAATTACGCTAGCATCAATAGGCAGTAAGGTTTGTACTGTTACCATTCCTTTTTCATTTCGAACTGTGATTGGATCCACTTTATTAATGAATGGCAGTCTATAACGGCCTGGCTCGCCGGGAATTGCAATAGGAGTTACCGTGCTCGAAGGCTCAGTTGCAGTATGGAGTAGCGACGTGATTTCCAGATTATTTTTAGTGGGCCGGACACTATCAAATACGAGTATTTTTGGCGGTCCGGCATTATCATCACGACGTAAGTAGACAATGCTACGAAGGAACCCGGCAGCGCTGTCAATTTTATTCGGCAGATAGGCCTTGCTAGCATTTCCCAAAACGTAAGAAAAAGTACCACCCTCCTCGAAAGCAGTCACGCCGTCGAGCCAGTTAGAGCCAGCAGGCTTGTTCGGTTCTGCAGCTTTAATCTGATCTAAACGAGGATTGAATGTACGAGCACCTAGCCACTGTCCGCCATCATTTAATAAATACTTCGTATCGTTCAACTTGAATACTTCGCCCTTATCGAACATAGTGACCGTATTATGCGCAATAGAACGAATGTAGTAATTGTGCCAATGATTACTTCCATACTTATCATATTGACCTGAATCGAGCAAAAGAGGGGCTTTATAATAAAGCGAGTAACTATTTTGGTCCATATGGTGGTGATTGATACTAATGAACGATGTCGACTTAAACTCAAGCAACGTTGTATCGCTAGGTGTCCATCTATCCCGCATTAACACATTGCCGCTTACAGAAAAGTGGCGCGACAAAGGCAGTGACGTTACAGGATTGGAGGTAGTAGGCTTTTTATACATCAAGCGTTCCATTATCATTCCTGATTCAAGGCCTTCAGCCACACGGTACGGATGGATATCGTTCCAGTAGAACTTGGCCGCGTGTGCGTCTCCGTTCGTATTTGCTCCTATAGCTGCCATCGCAAGAGCGCCTGTCGCCGATGCAGTGAATGGACCACTGTCTCCACGGGCCGGGAAAGAGCCATCGGCTCGAACCGCGTAAATGTAGGGATATACCATATGCGGTGCAGCTACAGTTTCCACCACCTTTGCCGGCGCTACAGGCGGCTGTAGGGCGCGACGCCAAACCGCCAATCGTTCCGCGTTCTCTCCCCCGCCTGAGCCATAGCCGAAAAGCGCGTAATTTCCACCATCAATGGAAAAATAATCGCGCGCCGGCACATATCCTTGAGCAAAGTGATCATAGATTGTATTGAGCAGTGGTTTCACATCTGGATGTTCTTCAACAATCGCTAGCAAGCCCAGTGCTGATCCGAAATTACCACTGGCAGAATGTCCACCAAGATAAGTGTCAGAAATAGTCTTGGCTCCAGGAGTACCCGTCCAAGTCATTTCAGGATCAGTATCACACTTGAATGCCGTATTAGAAAGCGGTTGATTGCCACACGCGTAATTGACTAGATCCGATTGGGAAGCAGTGTCATAACGAATGGTTTCCTTAATTTTAGCAGCTAGTTGATCGCGTTTGGGCGAGCCGAGTTCGTCATAAAGCCAGTCATAATAAATTCCTAATGCCCCGACGCGTCCGCTCATACTCCATTCTGGGCTATCGGATTCATCATCAACTACATCTCCTACTGGCGTATTTAAGATCAGTTCAATGTGCGTCTTCGCGGCATCCAAAAATTTCTGTTTCTTGGTAAGCCGGTATGCCATTGACAACCATTCGGCTGGTTCTGTAATCGCATTTCGGCCACCACGCCTTGTGTTACATTCTGTATCATTCGAGTCATCAACTTGCTGAGGGCAAGCTGCCAATCTACCGACCGCTCGCTCCGCTCGCTCCACATAGCTCCGCCACGCGCTGGCAAGCGGAAGATCAAGTGTTTGGCCTGGGAACGTCAGCAATTCGGTCTTAGACCCGCCCACAGCTGCAAGATCGGTTACCCAAATATCAGAGAGCACGGTACCCGCGAGTGGGCGAAAGAAAAATGGTTGATCTTTCGGTGCCCAGTTACCTATCGAACGGGAAGGTAGGATATTACTACCTACTTTAAAGGTAGCTGTTTGTGTGCTCGTGTTATACCCGACCACAAAATCGGATCGAACGCCAATAGGAATATCGAATACTTGCTCTAAATTATTCCCCGTTGCACCTTTAAAAACAACATACAGTCTTGTAGTATTCCCCCCGCCACCGTTACTATAATGCACGACGTAAATCGAGTTTGGACGGTCTCTATCGCCGAAAATACTGATTGGGGGACCGCTTACGCTTTTCCATGCTACAGGGGTAATTGAAAATCGAAGTTCCCCTGCTACTTTTGGCAGATCAGCTATACCAGTTGCAGCTTCTGACTTCATCCGCTGAAAATCAAGTTTTGAACCGTATAAGCGTGGATGACCAGGATTCACTTCGGAGGGCAATCCTGCCCAAGCACTATTTGGACACACGGCAGCAAATGCTACGGATATGGCTGTCGAGACATCCATTGCTTGTTCATTGGGACTCCTTTGGTAGAAATGAAAAAATGATAACAAGTATCCCAGCACACTTTCTCACCAATTGTCACAATAATCCTTGTCAAACGAAAAATTTTTCAATTGTTGTATTAGTGCTCTACATCGTCAAACTATGGTAAAGAATGGAGTTTGCACTCGTCCATTTACGCGCAAATGCAAGGCGCAGTCGCTTCTCTCTCAAGGGAGCATGGAATGGCTACTGCCGAAAATACGTGTCTTTGATAAATACTGTACAAAGCACAGTATCTCAGCGTGGCAGATGGGTTCCCCTCTTTCCAGCTAGCGCCGCTTGGCGGCACACGCGGTACTGCCTGGCGACCTGGACCAGCTTCGTGGTGGTAGCGCCGAAGCTGGCGTCATTCAGCAGAGTCAGCTCCGGGCACGCTGCGATCACCAGGGGATCCGGGCCGACCGGTGAGGGCTTCGTTGATGTTGCGCAGCTGGTCAGGGTCATGCACGCAATCAGCGCCTGGAATCGACGCAGGAATTGCAGACCGGTGTCCGAGCCATTGATGTAGCGCAAGTGCTGAACGACCTGGAGCGCGCGGGCCACGAAGATGCAGCAGATGTGCGCGAGGTCGCGGGCCGGGCCGCGGCGGTGATTAGAGGTTTGCTAAACGGGCTGAGTGCATCACAGTTGAGTGAAGTGGCCGGGCCGACTGGCGGCCGAGAACTGGAGGAAGTACGATGAACACCCAATTTATGCTGCTAGCCATCTACAACAAGCCGCGGCTGAGCCTGGACGAAACGTGCCAGGCGCTCGGGATCAGCACCGCGACAGGATACACGCATCGATCGCTAGGCAAGTTCCCTGTGGCCATGTCGGGTAACCCACTCACTGCGGATGTTAGGGACGTTGCTGAGGCACTGGACCAGTTGCGCGAACGAGCAAACATAGAGGGGCTGAAAGCCCGCACCACACACCGATAAACCAAAAATTAGGCCACGGCATTGGTTATTAATTAATAGCAATGCTACGTCGTTCAGTAGACTATGGCGGCCGAGGTTGGATAACTATCTCATCACAAATAGACGAAAAAAGGAATATTTGTGACGGTATTTCCACAACCACTACAGACTGTTGTATTTTTTATATCGCCGTCGGGTAGTATGTCATCTCCCTCACTCTCGAGACTAACTATGCGAACCCGCCCAATCTTACGTACCATTACGTTGACACTTGCGTCCGCATTTACGATCAATTCTTACGCTGCCCTTCCGTTCGAGCCAAAAACCACCCATCCCTATCTATATGCAAGTGCTGACGACGTAGCTACATTGCGTGCGAAGGTTGGGCCATTGACAATGCCGCCAGTGGGCAAGATCGAAATTAAGGTCAAGCCGGCAGTGCAGTCGGTTCTTGACCTCAACGGTTTGCCCATGAAGATCGATCCTGACAGTTCGATCCTCATGGGCAGCTTCCCGGATGATATTAATCATTTCTTCATCCGCAACGTTACTCCGCAAGGGGCTACCCAAGCCAAATTCCATGTTCGCTTCCGAGAAATGAGCGAGCCTGAGGCCCGACCTTATCCGGACCTCGTACTTCCATTGGATCGTCCATCCACCATCACTGTAACTTGGGATACGGCAGCCAAGACTATCATTGTGGCGGCGGAAGGAAATAACCCCATTACGTTGAACAATGCAAATTGGCAACCACGTGCTGATCATTTGCACTTTGTTGGCAATAAAAACCAGCACGTAGTATCGCTGAAAATGTCTGATAAAGCAGGAAACGTTCTCTGGGATGGCACCGAACTAGATTGGGACCTTGCCGCCGCGTACTATGGTTTCACGCGGTTTAGCGCCCCTCAGACAGTAGCAACCGTTACGGCGTGCAAAGTACCAATGCCAACGAACAAAAGTGACCCGTGTAACGTCGCAGAGGCGGGCCGTGGCTGGATATTGTCGCCAGCTAAGAGGCTTGCACTTGCTTATAATCTGACGAAGGAAGATCGATATTGGGAAGCCGCTAAGTATTATGCTAATCACATCATGTTGAATACGAACCTCGGCGCTGGTGGCGAATGGTCAATGAGTGCGCGAGTCGCGGCACTCGGTGTGTTGTACGATGCATTTTACGACAAATTTAGCGCTGACGATAAGAAGAAAATCCAAGATACGATTATACAAACGATTAAAACGGATATCGCTGCGGCTGACCTGATCAGTATGATTTGCGGTAGCGGCTCTCTGTCCGGCACTACCCTTGCATGCGCCGGCACGCCTGACATCTCGCGTTTCTACATCTCAGGTCACCATGCCAGCGCGATGACAGGTGCTGCTATTGGACTCTTGGCTATCGCCAATGAACGTTCTGAAGTGGATCCAATGCTGGACACGATCTACGATCATCTTGTCAATGGTCTGCTGCCGGCGCGTGAATATATATCGGGTGACGGGGGGCACCAGACCATGTTCGCATATAACTCCACCGTGGGCGAAGTGGCTGAACGGCTGGTCTTGTGGCGCCGTGCATTGAATACGAATGGAGCGCCTATCCTGCAGACGAGTTTCATGTCCAAAGTGATTAATCCATATATCGATGGGCTCCGAGCCGGCGGCGGCTTCCCAGCGACGGGGGATAATTTCGGCCTCAGTGTTGCGGAAGAGGGTGTTGGTTACATGGCCTCAGTAGCAGCGAGTGAAGGGAACGGCCATGCGACTACGTTCTATGAAGATCAGGTCAAACGGTACCGTAGCAGGATTTCTCCGAACGCTCTGTGGGAAGCCTTGTATTTCCCCGAACCAAAAGAGCCTCGCGCGGACGTGAATGACCGAAAACTTTCGGCACGCTACCAGATTGCCGGTAATGTTTTCATGCGTGACACCTGGGATTATGAAAACGCAACGCTACTAGACTTCAAGTCCAGCACCTTCAGTAGCGAGAATCACCAGCACCTCGACCAGAATAGCTTCTCGCTGTTTTATCGAAAGCCGCTGCTACTCGATTCTGGCGCCTATGATGAGTACAATACGCCTCATTGGTACAACTATTACCGCCGCACTATAGCCCACAACAGCATCGTTCTTTACAAACCCACTGAGACATACAAGCACAATAACTCCGCCACGGAGTATTCCAATGACGGCGGCCAATGGTACAAGGGCGAAATGTATCCGACGTTGGATGAGATTAAGCCAGGCGCGAAGAATGCGTTACAAGGCATTGCGCGCTACGAAGACCACGATAGCTATGCATACGTAAGTGCCAATGCCGCGCAGGCGTATCAGGCAGGGAAGCTTGACCCGATTGACGGATTCCGCCGTCGTATCGTGTACTTGCGTTGGCCAGGGAAAAAGCCAGTGGTGGTCGTACATGATAGGGTGCATGCGTTGACACCGCAGCCGGCGGTATCACTACTGCATACGGTAGCGAAGCCAGAGACGGCGGCGGCCGTCTCGGTAGGATACGACAATGCCGATGGTCGGTACACCTTGCAAGGCAATACCAATCTGCCGATTGTAGTGCGCAATCACCCTTCAAATTTGACGATTGAACCATTGCTGCCAAGGAGACCGCATATCAAATTTGTTGGCGGTGCGCCGAACGGAGCAACCACGTGTGAAGACCAAGTCGTCGATAAGGCTGAAATTCCGGACCTGACAGATTGCCGTTTCACCGTGCGGAGCATGGTAAACGGAACGCTGCAATGGACGAATTTTGCACCGAGGAAATCGTGGACGACCGGCAAGTCCGATTTTGGCGCGTGGAGAATTGAGATTTCTCAAGTGCCGGAAGGCCAGACGTCTGACCACTACCAGTTCTTCATGAACGTTCTGCGCGTTGGGGACGAAGGAGGTCCGGTAGCTGCAACTTCCACGCTGCTGACGAGCCCTGATCTCAGTGCGAATGCGGTGACAATCGATGCAGCCACTTCAGTCGTCTTCGCTACAGACTTTTCTACCACCAACAAGCTCCGGTGGAAGCCTGTCAACACTCTTGAAAATGTCGTAGTAACGGGGCTAGTACCATCCGCAATATATCAGCGCGTGTACGACTCAACCGCAAAAGAATGGATCTTGACGAAGGTTGCTACGGCAGGCAGCAATACACTTACCAGCTCTAGCGAAGGCGTCATTTACACATCGTTCGCAATCCCCTGACGCGGAGCTGGCTGCGAGTGTAGCGGCCGGCCTGACTACTCTATCCTTGTCAAGCGGTAGCGCAGTAATTGGCGGCAAAGTCGTATTGCTCAGGCAGCTTTAGCTTGGTCGCCAACAACTCAAGACTCTGCACAACGGATCACATGGCTCACTTGGTGGGCCATTTATTTTTCAACTAGTTTCGCATCACTGCATCAAATTTACATCAGTCGAGATGCGTCACCAGTATTTATAAGGCTTACTTCGTTTCTTCGGTCCAGTCCATCACGGGGGCCACAGACAGACGCCTACCCTTATAAGTACTTGATTTCATGAATTAATATGCCATTTTCCAGGCTTTAAAAGCTCCGCAAATTTTGCTGCATTTGCGGATTTGTATGTGTTTGCGCGTTCACTACAGAAAATTGCGGAGAATTGCGGGATGGCTTCAATCAGGAAGCGCGAAGGAAGTTGGGTCGCTGAAATTCGGCGCACTGGCCACAGATCAATCAGCAAGTCCTTCCCCACAAAGTCACTTTCATCCGAGGGGCCCGCAAGGTCGAAGCCGAAATGGATGCTAGTCAGTATCGGGAAAATCGAAGCCTGAATTCTATTACATTCGGCACCCTCATCGACCGTTACCCGACAGAAATAGTAGCAATCGCCCATTGGGCAAGAACAGGCATGCACGCTGCAGCGCCTCTTTATGCACGCGGCTGTAGAGCAAGTCGTGAGAGCCCATTCCGCTGTTGCCGACCAGATCCGTAAGGTCCTCGGCAATAGCAAAAAAGCCCGCTTACCTTTCGGGGCGGGCTTCTATATGCTCCAAGGCTAACCTGCCAAGTGAGCTATCCGGACGTGCGGGTGGCTCCCCATGTGAAGCGCCCGGCAGATCGAATTGTAGAGCTAGACTCTAATCCAATAGAAAATTTAGTCAAGGAAATTATTGGCTGTTGGAATTTTTCACAGCTGGGTTACGTTACTAGTTTCTTGCAATCGTTGCGCTACTCCAACGCAGCACACGGCGCCATTCCATCACAAGGTATTATTGTTGTTTATTATTTAATGATGGAGACTACATGCGCTCGATCCTTGCTGCCTTTTTCGTTACCCCGGCTTTGCTCTCGCACCAAGTCGCCCTAGCAGACACTTCCTTGTCAGTACCAGCATTTACTCTCGGCATCTCCTCATACTCTGGTCGCAATACCTATTTTGAACATTTGGACCAGCCATATCCCCCGGCTTCCTTTACGCTCTCGTCGACCAACCAAACGTCGACTGTAATCAGCTTGGATAGCTTCCAGGACGTGCTCCACGTAGCGAATGGCGGTAAAAATGGCTCGGGCGGAGGCCAACCTTGGCTATCATGGGTGGAAACAACTTTGAACCTGCAGGCTAGCGATGGCTACCAGATTACAGGTGTTGCATTTTCCGCCTCAACGTACGCGATTCACAAACGACCATTCGTGCCGAGCAATGCAACTAATGTTGAATCTGGCCCGCACATTAACCATGCTTGGTCCAATGCTGCCATTTCAGCGCCTGGAACCTCGGGTCCGCTACCCGAGCTGTACCATGTCGAAGGCTTCACGACGCCAGTGGCCGTGGGTTGGAACTTGTCGAATACAACCGGTTTGAGCAACATTGACCTCATCATGGAGGTTTGGGGTACTGTCCGCACTGGTGTCACCTTTTACAATATCGGTGGTGGTGAGCAGGGCGAGCAAAAGGCGTACGGCACTACGGAGTTGTACTACGTAAATCCCATGCTGACGGTTTATACGGCGGCACTGCCTGTCCCTGAGCCCGCCACTTACGCCATGTTCGCCACCGGTGCGCTTGTGCTGCTGGGCACTCGCCGCCGTAAGTCGTCCTGATACAAAAAGCCCGCTGACCTTTCGGCGCGGGCTTCTGTGTGCTCCAAGGCTATCTGCCAGGTGAGTTTATCAGACGTGCGGGTGGCTCCCAACGGGAACCACCCAGCGAGTCTAATTGTAGAGTTGCATTCTTATTCCAACAGGAAATTTAGTTAAGGAAATTTATTGACTGTTAGAATTCTGCACAGCTGGGTTACGTCACTAGTTTCTTGCTATCGTTGTACTACTCCAACGCAGCACACTGCGCCATTCCATCACAAGGTATTATTGTTGTTTATTATTTAATGATGGAGACTACATGCGATCGATCCTTGCTGCCTTTTTCGTTACCCCGGCCTTGCTCTCGCACCAAGTCGCCGTAGCAGACACTTCCTTGTCAGTACCGGCATTTACTCTCGGCATCTCCTCTTACGAAAGTGACAATGAGTATATTAATCTTTTGAATCAGCCAATTCCTGCGGCTTCATTTACGCTCTTGTCGACCAGCCAAAAGTCGACTGCCATCAGCCTGGATAGCTTCCAGGACGTGCTCCACGTAGCGAATGGCGATACAGATGGCTTGGGCGGAAGTGGACATTGGCTATCATATGTGCAAGCAACTTTGAACCTGCAGGCTAACGAGGGCTACCAGATTACAGGTGTTGCATTTTCCGCCTCAACCTACGCGATTCACAAACGACCACCCGTGCCGAGTTCTGCTATTAACGTTGATTACGGCACGCACATCAACCATGCATGGTCCAATGCTGCCATTTCAGCGCCTGGAACCTCGGTTCCGCTACCCGAGCTGTACCTTGTCGAGGGCTTCACGACTCCAGTGGACGTGGGTTGGAACTTGTCGAATACGGCCGGTTTGAGCAACTTTGACCTCATCATGGAGGTTTGGGGCACTGTCCGCACTGAGGCCACTTTTTACAATGTCGGTGGTGGTGAGGAGGGCCAGCGAAAGGTGTACGGCACTACGGAGTTGTACTACGTAAATCCCATGCTGACGGTTTATACGGCCGCGCTGCCGGTACCCGAACCAAGTACATGGGCAATGCTGGGCATTGGTCTGTTTGCCATTAGTGCGCGGCACCGCCGCGCTGTCATGCGAAACAGTTAACACTGCTATCCACGGGCTTGAAGAACCTTGCTGCCGCCAGTCGGTAGCGACAGAATCATGCTGCGCACGCCCTGGCGGATCAACGCGCGCAGGCCTTCGACGCTCTCGACTTGGTACCGGCGCAGTTCCAGCAGCTGCTTCATGCCGCCCTCTGGACGGCCAGCGCCGGCAGGATTTCAGCAGTGGACTCGACGCTAAACGCCAGCCGGACCTTCGCCACGAGATCGCCCCGGTAGCCACTCTTGACCCCGTCCCGGTGACAAGCCGCGCTGGCGCTATCGCCAGCGCGGCTATTCCGTACAGCATGACGCTGCACGGATCGCGATTTCGTCCATTACGGTAACTCGGTCACACACCGGCTCAAGCCAAGGTCGGACTTCCCACACTCATCTATCCTCTGCCGTTCACCGCAGCGTCGCTTGCCACATTTCGGCATCCCCACTGTTGCAGAACAAGTGCCACAAGCGCATAGTTTGAGCTGCATCAAAACATTTCATCTTGTCCTGTACACCGTGCCTGATCGACTTATCATCAGCTACTCAGGAGGAGACACCATGCAAGACGACAAACTGATTACTTGTCGCAGGGTGAATTACATACAAGCTGCGATGGTTCAAGCGGCCATATCGATTCAGCAGGCGCACGGCATTGAGGCGGCTATCGCAGTACTGCGGGCTGAAAACCTTTCGCAGGCGGTCATCGATCGCGTGCTGTCACCCGGCGCCCGCAAACGGGTCTGGCCCTATTCTGCTCTGGAAAGGCCTGCGTTGATACCCGATCGGTCCCTGATGGAGCCGCTGGCTTCGCGCAACCACGCCTGAGTTCGACATTCGATGTGCGCAGCCGCCGGCTCCGGCGGTCACCAGTCTTGAATCACCGGTCTGGCCGGCGCGCCGGGCATGTGCCGCGTAACCGGCTCGACCATCAGCTTTTACTGGCGTATTTACTGGCTTGTCTACCGCTTAACCACCGGGCGCCGATTGGCTGCGATTCATGGTAGCTTTCCCACTTTCATTGTGGAGGCTGCCTGCATGCCGTCGATCGCGCGTGAACAGATCACTCGTGAGATGCGCCGTCATCGCGAGCGCGTGCTGTTGCGCTGGCGGCAGCGCATCGGCGACGAGATCCCGTGCAGCGCCGCGCTGCCCGAGGCGGTGGTGTTCGACACGATGCCGGAGCTCTACGATTACCTCACGCTGTCGATCGCCGATCCCGATGAGCTGGGCCGCACGAGCCTTGCCCGTGCACACGGGGCGGAGCGGGCGCGCCAGGCCAGCTACCGGCCCGCCGATCTGCTGCGCGAATTCCAGGTGCTGCGCCGCTGCATGGCCGAGGTCGCCGAAGAAGAAAACCTGGTCCTCACGCACCTGCACATGACCGCGCTGGCCGCCAGCTTCGATACGGTGGAGCGCGAAGCGCTGGATGAATTCGACAGCGTGCGGCGCCGCGAGCAGGAGGTGGCGCAAATGACGGTATCGGCCGAACTGCGCGAGCACCTGAACGTGATCGGCGTTTCCACGCAGCGCATCATGGCCCATGGGAACCTCGACAAGATCGCCCAGCTGGCCAACCGCATCCGCGTTCGCCTGGCGAAGGTCGAGGCCCTGCTGGACGAACAGGAGCGCCAGGAAGTGGCGAAAGCCGAGCGCCTGCCGCTGCTGCTGTCCACGTTCGACCTGCTGGCGCTGGCGCGCGAGGTGTGCCGGGAAGCGCCCCAGCCGAATACGTCGGTCGAAGGCGATCCCGTACTGGTGACGTGGTGCCGCATCTCGATGCGCCAGGCATTGCGCACCCTGCTGGCGGAGGGCCGGGACGCAGCCGGCCCCGTGTCGATCACAGTGCGCCGGTCGAACGGGCGCGCTTCGCTCGCCGTGCTGCACCGGCACGTGCTGCCACCGGACGTGGTGCGCACCCTGTTCTCGGCGCGTAACGTGGAAACGCATCCCACCTTGCGCGAGTGGGGCGTGGGCCTAGCGTTCGTGCGCGAAGTGGCGGAAACCCATGGCGGCAGCGCCATCGTGCGCAGCGCGGACGCCACCGGCACCGAATTCCGGCTCGACCTCCCCATCGATGCCAGCCCGTTTCTCGGGAACAAAAGCTGAGCAGGCTTTGCAAACTGCTCAGCTTCTTGATCGAATCGCCTCATGCGTTGACACGTGCCGGGCCAATCCCGATACTCGGTTGCCACTCCCGCAACATGGCGAAGCCTTGCCTGCGCTGTATGCGGCGCGCACCGGCCGCGCCCCGTGCCGCGCCACCGCCGGGATGGCGACAGTTTCCGTGCAATCCCCGCAACCTTCGTATTGAGAGCTCCATGAACAATCGATTCCTGTTTGCCACCGCCGCCGCTTTCGCCGCCCTCGCCGCACCCGCCTGCGCTGAAAAGCTATCGATCACCGTCACCCACTCGCTCGACGCGGCCCGCCCGTCGGAGACGATCACCGTGCCGTGGTCCGAGGTGAACCGCGTGCTGCCCGGCGCGCTGCTGCAGAAGATCGCCGTGCGCGACGCCGCCGGCAAGCTGCTGCCCTACCAGGTAACGAACGTGGCGCCGCAGGCGAAGGACCCGGAGAACCGCGGCATTGCCTACGGCGACCTGATCTTCCAGCACGACTTCAAGGCTGGCGAGAAGAGCGCCACGTTCACCGTGGAGAAAACGGAGACCGTATCGCCGCCATTCCCGAGCAAGGTGCACGCCCGCTACGTGCAGGAGCGCCTGGACGACTTCGCGTGGGAAAACGACAAGGTAGCGCACCGCACCTATGGCCCCGCCCTGGGTGCCCCGGCACCGGCCGGCGGCGGCAAGGAAGTGCTGGTCACGAGCGGCAACGACATCTGGTTCAAGCGCGTGCCCTACCCGATCGTGGACCGCTGGTACAACAAGGGCCACGACCACTACCACGTGGACCAGGGCGAAGGCATGGACATGTACAACGTGGGACGCACGCTGGGCGCCGGCGGCACGGGCATCTGGGATGGCACGAAGCTGGCCAAGGCGAACAACTACGCGAAGTGGAAGGTGCTGGCCAACGGCCCGGTGCGCGCGATCTTCGAATTGTCGTACGACGCGTTCGACGCGGCCGGCACGAAGGTCTCCGAAGTGCGCCGCTTCACCGTGGATGCCGGCCACTGGTTCGACCGCATCGAATCGACCTTCACGTTCACGGGCCCCCAGCAGCTGAACGCCGTGGTGGGCCTGAACAAGACCCCGAGCGACAAGGGCCAGGACCCGCAGATCGCCACCGACCGCGTGCCGGCCGACGGCTCGCTGCGCCAGTGGGTCACGCAAAAGAGCAACGACGCGTTCGGCGTGGCCGTGGTGGTGCCCACCGCGAAAGATGGCGCCTCCGACCAGGCCAACGATTTCGTGATCGCCCCCGTCACCTCGGGCAAGCCGCTGACCTACTACGTGGGCGCCGCGTGGAGCCGTGCCGGCGAGATCCGCACGAAGGAAGAGTGGGCGAGCCAGGTGGCGCTGACCGCCGCGCGGGCGAAGTCGCCGGTGAAGGTGGCGGTGGCGGTGGTGAAGTAAGTTTTTGCTTGCGTGCTTATCGGTTGCCTGGATCGATAGCTACCGGCTGCTGGACACCAGTTTTTTCTGCGCGTGTTGCATCAGGCCGTGGCTGTTGGCCGCCGAACACCGGTGTCTGACACCATTTTCGGATGAATCTCCCGGAAATGGTGTCAGACACCGGTTTTCCTCTGATGCCGCCGCAACGCATGCACTCCCACGCTCACTGTACTGATTCTTTCGGCGCTATCACGGGCCGCCTGCCCTCTGAATACCACGCCGGCAACAACTCCCTCATTCCCCATGAAGATCAAACCGCTCGCAGCCCTGCTCCTCGCCCTGGCCGCCCCCGCCGCCTTCGCCGCCATGCCGCCCGAAGGCTGGCGCTTCGATTTCTCCGCCAAGCCCGCGAAGGGCCACACGGCCGTGCAGGCCGGCACCACCTACGACACCGCGCGCGGCTTCGGCTACGAGCCGGATAACAACAGCGGCAACGGCGCGGCCGCCACGTTCTTCTCGGCCGACGTCCCCGAGGGCAACGTGGCCGTCACCGTCACCCTCGGACCGGGCACGCACACGATCAAATCCGAGGTGCGCCGGCTGATGCTGGAAAACGTCACGGTGCCCGCGGGCCAGTCGGTCACGCGCACCTTCGTCGTCAACACCCGCACGCCGGCCATCGCCGCGGCGAATGGCATGAAGGCGGGCGCCGTCGACCTGAAGGCGCCGCGCGAAACGGTGCAGGAAGCGTGGAACTGGGACCGCCGGCTCACGCTCGAGATCCACGGCGGCGTGGACAAGGTGGAGATCAAGCCGTTCACTGGCGCCACTGCGGTTCCCACCATCTTCCTGCTGGGCGACTCCACGGTCAGCGACCAGCCGGGCGAGCCGTATGCCAGCTGGGGCCAGATGCTGACACGCTTCTTCAAGCCCGGCGTGGCCATCGCCAACCATGCGCAGTCGGGCGAAACGTTCCGCGACTCGCTGGCGCGCCGCCGCATCGACAAGATCGTGTCGCAGCTGCGCCCGGGCGACGTGGTGCTGCTGCAGTTCGGCCACAACGACCAGAAGCAGATCGCGGCCGGCAGCGGCGGGCCGTTCACCACCTACAAGGCCGAACTGCGCCAGCACGTGGACATGATCCGCGCCGCCGGCGGCCTGCCGGTCGTGGTGTCGTCGATGGAGCGCCGACGTTTCGATGCCGAAGGCAAGCCCTATGCAACGCTGGCCGACTACGCCATGGCCGCGCGCCAGTCCGCCGAAGAGCTGCGCGTGCCCTACATCGACCTGAACGCGGCCAGCCGGGTGCTCTATGCGGCCCTCGGCGTGGAAGGCTCGAAGCCGGCGTTTGCCACGAAGGACGGCCAGATCGACAACACGCACCACAGCAACTATGGGGCATACCTGCTGGCCAAGGCGGTCGCCGCCGGCATCCGCGTCGCGAAGCTGCCCGTCGCCGCCCAGCTCGTGGACGGCTTCGCATTCGATCCGGCCCGCCCCGATCCGTTCGAGAAATTCGCCGTGCCGGCGAGCCCCCGCTACACCAACGAGCGCCCGCTGGGCGACGAGGCCAACCGATGATCCGACAATTACTCGCCGCCGCGGCCTTCGCCTGCGCCCTGCCCGCCTTCGCCGCGGATGGCTACGTGTTCGCCTACTTCACCAGGAATGGCGAGGATGGCCTGCACTTTGCCGCCAGCACCGATGCCTATCAGTGGGACAAGGTCGCCGGCGGCAAGAGCTTCCTCACGCCGAAGGTGGGCAAGTCGAAACTGATGCGCGACCCGTGCATCGTGCGCGGGCCGGATGGCACGTACCACATGGTGTGGACGTCGGGCTGGAACGAGAACAATATCGGCTACGCATCGTCGAAGGATCTCGTCACCTGGTCGGAACAGAAGGAACTGCCCGTGATGGCGCATGAACCGGGCGTGCTGAACGCCTGGGCGCCGGAGATCGTGTACGACGACAAGCGCAGCGAATTCCTCATCTTCTGGGCGTCCACGGTGCCGGGCAAGTTCACGGAGACCGCCGGCTCCTCGGAGCAGAAGTACAACCACCGCATGTACTACACCACCACGAAGGATTTCACGCGCTTCGCACCCACGCAGCTGTTCTACGATCCGGGCTTCTCCGTCATCGACGCCACGTTCGTGCGCGCCAACGGCAAGGATTACCTCATCGTGAAGGATGAAACCGTGAAGCCGCCGCGCAAGTACCTGCAGGTGGCCGAGGCACCGGACCTGCGCGGGCCATTCAAGCCGCTGTCGGCGCCGATCACGCCGCAAGGGCTGTGGGTCGAAGGCCCGACCGCGATCCAGGCGGGCCAGGATGTCATCGTGTATTTCGACGCTTACACCACGAAGCACTACGGCGCGCTGCGCTCGCGCGACATGAAGACATGGGAAGACGTGACGGACAGGATGCGCTTCCCGGACGAAGGCACGCCCGTACGGATGCGGCACGGTACCGTCGTTCCCGTGCCAGAAGCCGTGCTGGCGAAGCTGCGCGCCGCCAGATAAGTCCAACCCAGGGCAGAAGCCGGGGTCAGACCCCACGGGTCTGACCCCAGACCTTCGCTTTTGGGGTATATGCATGAAGCGTACTGGTGTCGGACACCGGCTTCTTGGTGTCGGACACCGGTTTTCACATGATGCAGCCAATTCCCTGAGCGGTAAACCGGTGTCCGACACATTTTCCGGATAAAGCGCCCGGAAAAAATGTCCGACACCAGCTGAGCGGCATTACTGCCTATCCCCGCTTTACCCGTATTTACCCCGATTCACACTATGTTACTTAACGACTTGCGGTGGAAATAATGGCAACGGATGCGGCGGGTACAATCCCGCCCATCATTCCAACAACAACAGCCACGCAATGAATCCATCGAAACTCGTCCTGCGCCCTCTTCCCGCGCTGCTGCTCGGTGCCCTCGTCGGGCAACTGGGCATGGCGCAGGCGCAGCAGGCACCTGCCACCGCCCCTGTCGCCGCACCTGCGGCCGTCAATCCCGGGACAGCGAAACCGGCCGCCACGCCCACCGTTGCCGGCACGCCCGTCGATGAGCCGAAGAAGCCGGCACCCGCGCCGGAGCAGGCTGGCGGCACCCCGATGCAGACCGTGACCGTGGTGGCGGAACGCCCCGCCGAGCAGATCGACCGCTCCACGTATGACGTGAAGTCGGAAGTGGTGACGCCGAACGCGTCGGCGGCGGACGTGATCGCGAACGTGCCGAACGTCACCGTCGACCAGGATGGCAAGGTCGCCATCCGCGGCAACCAGAACGCGCAGGTATTCGTCAACGGCAAGCGCTCGGCCATGTTCTCCGGCCAGAACGCGGGCGATGCGCTGAACAGCTATCCGGCCGAAGCGCTGGAATCCATTGAGGTGATCACCACGCCGGGCGCCGAATTCGGCTCGGAAGGCGGCAGCGGGCCGATCCTGAACCTCGTCACGCGGCGCGTGCGCGCCCCGGGCAAGCAGGGCACGGCGTCCGTCAACATGGGTACGCAAGGCCGCTACGGCACGTCGCTGTCCGGCAGCTACGTCGTCGGCCGGCTGCAGGTGGAGGGCCAGGTGGGCGTGATGCGCAATGTCTTCGAGCGCACCGGCTATTCCGATACGGAGACCCAGGTCGGCAGCAACGTGTGGACGACGCACCGCGAGAACACGAGCCGCACGCCGTCGAAGACGCTGTCGCTGAATCCCACGATCAGCTACAACATCGGCGAAACGGACCGGATCAGCGCGGGCCTCAACTTCAACCGGTCGCTGCGCGACACCGGCTCGAACGAGTATTACCAGACGTATCACGGCGGCGCCGCGCCCTACGAGGAATACTTCCGCAGCATCGACCGCGGCAGCCAGGCCACTGTCTACCAGCTCGCGCTGGGCTGGGAGCGCAAGTACAGCGCCACGGAAAAACTGAACATCGACCTGCGCACGTCGGGCAACGAGTCGAAGACGGACAGCTGGAACCGAAACGCCTACGTGGTGGCGCCGCCCGCCGGCGCGCGGCCGGAAAGCACGAACGGCAACGACAAGTCGGAGCGGCTCACCGAACTGAGTCTCGACTACAACAAGCGCATCAGCCCCGCCTTCAACTTCAAGGCCGGTGCCAAGGTGGGCCGCCGCACGGGTGAATCGGATGCCGACTACTTCAACATCGATCCGCTGACGGGCGAGGAAGTGGTGGACTTCAACCGCGCCAGCGCATTCCGGATGACTGAAAACACGTACGCCGTGTATTTCTCGCCGAACGTGCGCCTCTCCGAGCACTGGACCATGCTGCCCGGCCTGCGCTACGAGATGGTCGAACGCGACATGGACTACATCAACCAGGGCAACTCGGCCAGCGACTCGACGAAGAAGCTGCTGCCAAGCCTGCACCTGCAATACGGCTGGGGCGAGCGCGGCGCCACGGTCACGGGCGCGTATTCGCGGCGCATCAGCAGGCCACAGCCGGAAGACATCAACCCGAACGTGCAGTACGTGGACGACCAGAACTACTCGCAGGGCGACCCGCGCCTGGCGCCCACGCATGGCGACAAATACGAACTGAAATACACGGACACATGGGGAGCCGTGAACAGCAACCTCTCGCTGTTCCGCGAAAAGGACAGCCCGCTGCTGGGCCGCTTCCTCACGCCGGTGCCGGGCAGCACGGCCGTCGTCAGCGAGGCGGTGAACTTCGGCGCCAAGACGAACGACGGCATCAGCTGGAACCTGCAGTACAAGCCATCGCGCGAGGTGCGGCTCGACGCCACGATGGGCGTGCGCCGTGTGACGCAATCGTACCTGGCCACGCTGACGAACGAGAACGGCGTGAACTACTCGGTCGAATCGGAACGGCGCCAGACCACGCCCACGCTGCAGCTGCGCCTCAACTACTCGGGCTTCGAGGGCCACACGATCCAGGTGAACGGCAACTACACGGGCCGGCAGTTGAACGGCCTGTTCGAATCGGAACCGAACTGGCAGGCGCACCTGTCGTGGTCGTGGCGCTTCGCCCCCCAGTGGACGCTGCGCACCAGCGTGCGCGACCTGTTCGACAGCAACGTCAACGAGAACCGGCAGATCACGGAGACGGTGCGGCAGTACAACTACAGCGAGCAGCAGGGCCGCACCTTCATGGTCGCCCTCAGCTACAGCTTCGGCGGCGTCTCCGGCGACCCGAGCCTGCGCAACAACCCCGGCATGTTCCGCGGCCCGCAAGGCGATGGCCCCCGCGGCCCCGGCAGCTTCGGCCCAGGCCCCGGCGGCTTCGGCCCGGGCATGTAAAAGCACCTGGTACCAAACCCAGCGGCAGAAGCCGGGGTCAGACCCAGCGGGTCTGACCCCAGTTTTTTGCACTTGGGGTAAACGCGTGCGCTATCGATGCGCAGCCCTCCTCATCCCTCCCCCTCTCCAATCAACAATGCGAGCAAAAGCGCCACGAAGCGCTCACCGCATTGCACCCCTCAACCATATCGGCTACTGTGACTCCGGATCGAGCGCGCAGATCGCAAGCGCGGCCACCATTAACCCCGGAGACGATAGTTCAAGTGAAGAAGACCCCGTTCAAGATGAAGGCTGGCCGGCTGCTGATCGGCACGCTGCTCGCATGCACCTCCCTGCACCTCATTGCGCAGGAAGCCCCGCCCCCACAGGAAAAAGGCCCGGCCGCAGCCGACGCGATGCTGCACGCGCTCGTGGTGAAGTACCCGAATCCCTACCGCGCGATGGAAGCGGCCGAGGTGAAGGCCGTGATGGACCGCGTGTTCACGTACCTCGACGCCACCACGCCGGCCGAGTTGATCGACAAGACGTCCCATGCGCCGATCGCAAAACTGGACAAGGCCAATCCGAACGCCGTGTTGAAACCAGGCGACTTCCGCCTGACCAGCTATGAGTGGGGCGTCACGTATGCCGGCATGCTGGCCGCCGGCGCCGCCACGGGCGACAAGCGCTACACCGAGTACACGACGAAGCGCCACCAGCTGCTGGCCGACCTTACGCGACTGTACCTGCCGGGTGTGAAGGCCGATCCGGCGAATGCACAGGCACCGATCAAGAGCTTCCTGAACCCGCATGCGCTGGACGATGCCGGTGCGCTGTGCATGAGCTTCCTGAAGGCCAAGCAGATGGGCTCCAAGGTGAACTATGGCCAGATGGTGGACATCTGCGGCAAGTTCGTCACCGAGAAAGAGTACCGCCTGCCGGATGGCACGCTGGCGCGCGGCGGCCCGGATGGCAAGGGCGGCAACAAGCAGCGTCCGCTGACGAACACGCTGTGGCTGGACGACATGTTCATGGGCGTGCCCACCATCGCGCTGCTGGGCAAGGATACGGGCAACACGAAATACTATGACGACGCGGTGAAGCAGGTGCTGCAGTTCTCGCAGCGCATGTTCAACCCGCAGCTGGGCATCTACATGCACGGCTACGTGGAAGGCCTGCGCGACCACCCGGAACTGCACTGGGCGCGCGCCAACGGCTGGGCCATCATGGCGATGGTCGAAGTGCTCGAAGTGCTGCCGAAGACCCACAAGGGCTACAAGGCCGTGGAAGACCAGTTGCGTGCCCATGCAAAGGGCCTGGCGAAATTCCAGCACAAGGATGGCCTGTGGCACCAGCTGATCGACCGTAACGACTCCTACCTGGAAACGTCGGCCACGGCGATCTACGCATATGCGATCGCGCGCGCCGTCAACCGCGGCTACCTCGACAAGGAAATGTATGGCCCAATGGCCAACCTGGCATGGAACGCGGTGGCCTCGAAGGTGAATGCGAAAGGCGAGATCGAAGGCATCTGCGTGGGCACCGGCATGGCGTTCGACCCGGCGTTCTACTACTACCGCCCCACCAGCACCCGCGCCGCGCACGGCTACGGCCCGCTGCTGCTGGCGGGCGCCGAGATCATCGAGATGAACAAGAAATTCAAGTTCGGCCTGAACGACAGCGGCTTCATGTACCAGGGCCAGCGCTGATCATCCAGCGCGCATGACATCGCGGCTGCGCTTCCCCATGCGGGACCGCAGCCGTTTTTTTTCATCGCAGGAGACAGATATTGAAAACAACGATGACCCTTTGCGCGACCGCCGTCGCGGCGGCGATGCTGGCCGCCTGCGGCACCACGGGTACGGCGAACGTGGCGGCGCCCGGTGCCGGAACAGCGATCGCCACCGCGATGGTGCCGGCGAAAACGACCATGCAGCTGGAGAAGCTGGATCGCGGCACTGTCGCCGTACGTGGCAGGGACGGCACGCTGGTGAGCTGGCGTTCGCTGGCGACCGATGCGCCGGGACTGGCGTTCAACGTCTATCGCGATGGTAAAAAGCTCAATGGCGAACCGGTCGCCACGTCCACCAATTACGTCGATACGGCCGGCGGCGCCGGCAGCTACGAGGTGCGCGAGGTAGTCAACGGCGCGGAAGGCGCGGCCAGCAAGGCGCTGGCCATCGATGGCTTCCTCACCGTGCCGCTGCAGCGCCCGGCCGGTGGCAAGACGGCCGATGGCAAGGAGTACACGTACAACGCCAACGATGCCTCGGTGGCCGACCTCGATGGCGATGGCCAGTACGAGATCGTGCTGAAATGGGACCCGAGCGAATCAAAGGACAACTGCTGCGCGGGCTTCACCGGCAACGTGCTGCTCGACGCCTACCGGCTCGATGGCACGCTGCTGTGGCGCGTGGACCTGGGCCGCAACATCCGTGCCGGTGCGCACTACACGCAGTTCCAGGTAGCCGACTACGATGGCGACGGCAAGGCCGAGCTGATCGTCAAGACGGCGGATGGTACGCGTGATGGCGCGGGCAGGATCATCGGCGACGCGGGCGCCAATTGGGTCAGCGGCAGCGGAGAAATCGAGCAGTCCGACCGCACGGGCTCGCGCCTCACCGACGACGGCAAGCTGATGGCTGGCTTCATGGGCCGCATCGTGAAGGGGCCGGAATACCTGTCCGTGTTCGAAGGCGCCACGGGGCGCGTGCTGGACACGATTCCCTACCCGTCGAAGCGCGGCGAGGACGGCGACAACCCGGGCGCCGACGCGCTGAAGGCGCGCTGGGGCGACGGCTACGCCAACCGGTCCGACCGTCACCTGGCCGGCACCGCCTGGCTGGACGGCAAGCACCCGAGCGCCATCTTCGCCCGCGGCTACTATGCACGCACCACGATCGCCGCCGTCGATTTCGCGGGCGGAAAACTGCGCCAGCGCTGGTACTTCGATTCCGAAGCGGCCGGCGTGCCTCAGGGGTATTCGGGCCAGGGCAACCACCAGCTCAGCGTGGCCGACCTCGATGGCGACGGCCGGCACGAGATCCTGTATGGCGCGATGGCGCTGGACGACGATGGCAAGCCGCTGTGGACGACCGGCATGGGCCACGGCGACGCGATGCACGTGGGCGACCTCGATCCGACCCGCCCCGGCCTGGAAAAATGGGGCGTGCACGAGAACATGCAGATGGCGCAAAACCGCGGCGCGGCCATGGTCGACGCGCGCACCGGCGAAGTACTGTGGTCCACGCCCGCCACGAAGGACACGGGCCGCGGCGCCACGGGCGACATCGATCCCCGCTTCCCGGGCGCCGAAGCCTGGTCGGCCGCGTCGCCGAACCTGTTCGACGTGAAGGGCAACGTGATTGCTTCGACCCGGCCGGCCCAGATGAACTTCATGATGTGGTGGGACGGCGACCTGCAGCGCGAACTGCTCGACGGCACCAAGGTCTCCAAGTGGAACTGGCAATCGGGCAGCGCCGACGTGCTGCTCGACGCGCAAGGCACCGCGTCGAACAACGGCACCAAGTCGAACCCTGCGCTGTCCGCGGACCTGTTCGGCGACTGGCGCGAGGAAGTCATCTGGCGCGCGGCCGACAATAACAGCCTGCGCATCTACTCGACATCCATCCCCACCACGCACAAACTGACGACCCTGATGCACGACCCGCAATACCGTGCCGCCATCGCCTGGCAGAACACCGCGTATAACCAGCCGCCCTGGCCGTCGTACTACATCGGTGAAGGCATGCCGAAGTAACGCGTGCCCACGGCCTTCGAGCCGCTGGTGTCAGACATTTTTATCCGGCCTTTTGGATAAAAGTGTGTGACACCGGTTCTCCCGTGCGCTTGCTGCCGGCCGAGGAAAACCGGTGTCTGACACCTTTTCCTGAAAAGCCCCAGGAAAAAGTGTCAGACACCAGGCAGATCGAGCATTGTCAGTGCTTCACGCCTTCCACCTGCCGGCCTTGTGCTGACAGCCATTTGTCCACCACCCCGCCCGGCAGGCTGCGCAAGGCGGCGACCACGCGCTGGGCGTTGAACGCGGCGCCGGCGTCGTTGGTATGCGTGCGCGCATCGCTGAAATACGTGTCCACGACGCCGGCACCGGCGCGGCGGTAGCCTTCCGTGATCACCATCGTCAGGTCGACGAACTGCGCGCCGTGGCGCTGGGCCACTTCGCGGCCCCACTGGGCGAAGTTCTCGAAGTCGCGGCGGTCCTGCCATGCGTCGCGGTGCGGGACCGGCGACAGCACCACCACCGTCGCGCCCTTTGCCTTGGCATCCTGCACGTAGCGCGCCATGTACCAGCCGAACGTGTGCACCTGTTCGACCGTGCCGTCGGGTTTCCTGTCTTCCACCGTCTCGGGGCCGGTACCGGGGCCGGAGGCGCGACCCTTCATGGCGGGGTCGCCGATCCGGCCGCCATCGTTGTGGCCGAACTGGATCGCCACCACGTCGCCGGCTTTCAACTGGTCGAGCACCCGCTGCCAACGGCCCTCGGTGTAGAACGTGCGGCTGCTGCGCCCGCCGATCGCGTGGTTGACGACGTTGGCCTTGCCCGCGTCGAAGTATGGCGCGATGCGCTCGCCCCAGCCGACATGGCCGCCCGCGCCGCCGCTCTTCACGGTGGAGTCGCCGACCAGGTGCAGCGTGGGCAGCGCGCTGTTCGCGGCCTGCTCGGCTTTTACGGCTGCCGCGTCGACGACCGGGCGCTCGTCCTCGTTGGCCGGGATGGCCTTGCCACGCTCGTTCAATGCGCCAACGAGCGTTTGCAGGCCCAGTGCCCTGATGCCGCCGACGACGATCCGTGCGTTCAGGTCCGCGCCGGCCCAGTTGGTGTGCACGGATTCGTCCGGCGTCACGAGTGGGAACAGCTTCATCACCTCGTCGCGGCCCATCTCGTCGTAGCGGCGTGCGGCCAGTTCGTTCAGGTCGATGAAGCCCGCTTTCTCCCGCTGCGCCACTTCCTTCGCCCAGCCCGCGTAGTCGCCGGCATTGCGGCGCACTTTTCCATCCTCGCTCCAGCGCTTGCGGGGGATCAGCGACACCACGACCGGCGTGGCGCCCTTCGCGCGGATCTGCGCGATGTAGTCGGTCAGGTACCAGCCATAGCTGTGCACCGTTTCGCGCTGCTTCGTCAGCAGGTTGTCGATTTCCTCGGTCTCGTTGCCGGTGCCGCGGATCGTGCCGCGCGCGCGGCTGGTGTCGTTGATGGCGCTGGCGTCGTTGTGCCCGAACTGCATCAGCACCACGTCGCCCTTCTTGACCAGTGCCAGCGTGCGCTGCCAGTGGCCGCTGGTGACGTAGGTGCGGCTCGACAGCCCGCCGACGGCGCGGTTGACAACGTTGATCTTCGACGTATCGAAGTAGTTCGCGATCGGATTGCCCCAGCCCCACTGGCCGGCCGGGCCCTTGCCCTGGCCGTCGTCGTGGCCATTGCGCACGGTGGAATGGCCGATCAGGATCAGCGATGGCAGCGCCGGGTTGGCCGGTTCCGGCAGCACGACCAGTGCCTTGGCCGGATCGGTATTCACCGCCGCCGGCAGAAGGGCCTGGGCCTGGACCACCGCGTGGCAAAAGAGGAAAAGAACAAGGGATTGAAGGTAGCGTTTCATGGAACCATTCTAAGGCAGCGGTTTTGCGGCGCTCCGCGACGGCTTGCAAACGATCAGGAAGATGAGTGGAGCAAGGATGCGCAAACGTGCTTGCCGGCGCACAATCGGCCCTTTCCACCCTGGGCACACACGATGAACACCTCCACCCTGCTGCGCGCCGCCGTCTGCGCGGCGCTCTGCCTCACCACTGCTGCGCATGCGGGCATCGGCCAGCGTTTCCCGTCCGAGCGCAAGGTCGTCAAGGACCCGGTTACGGGCACGATGCTGACGTTCCTCACCAGTACCCCGCAGGGCGATTCAAAGATCTATCCGACGCACCCGCAATGGACATCCGACGGCAAATGGCTCGTGTTCCGCTCGAACCGCGTGAAGGGCGAGGCGATGGCCGTCAACGAAGCCACCGGCGACATCGTGCAGGTGACCGAGGGCGGTTACTCGGGCATGCTCAATATCGCGCAAAAGTCGATGAAGCTGTTCTTCATGCGCCCCGGCGCCGAACAGGGCGTGCTGCAGATCGTGGAGGTGGACCTGGCGGCCGTGTTCCGCGACAGCGCCGCCGGCAGGATGAAGCCGGCCGCCGAATATCAGCGCATCGCAGGCACCACGCCGGCCGAGCTGGAAGCGGGCGGCGACATGGCGCTCGACGCC
Source organism: Pseudoduganella lutea (assembly GCF_004209755.1). Classification (NCBI taxonomy): domain Bacteria; kingdom Pseudomonadati; phylum Pseudomonadota; class Betaproteobacteria; order Burkholderiales; family Oxalobacteraceae; genus Pseudoduganella; species Pseudoduganella lutea. The sequence continues at coordinate 1,715,163 of NZ_CP035913.1, forward strand.
GACGAGGAATGGGTGTACTTCCGCGTGGGCCGCAATGCGGCGGCGAAGCACCTGCCGGCGGGCGCGAAGATCGAGGAGAACTTCGGCCCGCGCAATATGGGTGCGGGCCCGAACGGCATCGCGCGGATGAACGTCAAGACAGGTGAAATCCGGCACGTGGTCTCGGTAGGCTTCCAGATCGGCCATATCCAGGCCAACCTGTGGAACCCTGGCGAGATCGTGTTCTGCTGGGAGACCGGCGGCAAGTCGCCGCAGCGCACGTGGACCGTGCGGTCCGACGGCACCGGCCTGCGCCCGCTGTATCCGGAAGCGCCGTACGAATGGGTAACGCACGAGGCGGTGATTACGAAGGATGAAGTGGCGATGGCGCTGATGGGTCACCGCCCCGTGAAGGATGGCGGCGGCGGCGTGGCCGCACCCGCGACCGGCGTCTACGGCGCCAATCCAGGGCAGGATGCCGCCTGGGGCGACGCCGGCACGCGCGAAAAGCCGACCGGGCTCGCCATCGTCAACCTGCGCACCCGCGAGATGACGATCGCGGGACAGACGCCTTCCGGCAGCGGCCTGTGGCACGTGCACGGCTCGCCCGACGGCCGCTTTGCAGTCGGCGACGATTTTTCGCGGTCGCTGTGGCTGATCGACCGGAAGACCCGCGAGATGAAGCTGCTCACGACCGGCCACAAGGACACCGCCGCCGACCATCCGCATCCCACCTTCAACGCGGCCGGCACGAAGATCCAGATCCAGTCCGCCATGCTGTCCGCCGATGGCAAGGCAATGAACATCGTCGTGGTGCCGGTGCCGAAGGATTGGCTGAAGCGAAAACATTAACAGCGAACAAAACTGGGGACGTACCCCTGTTTGCAGGCAACTACCCTGGCCATCGGACTGCCAGCGTCGCGGACAGCGGAACGTTTCCTTGAAACAGGGGTACGTCCCCTGTTTTGCCGTGGTTACAGTTTTTCCAGCGTGACGTTGCGCAACTGGTAGGGGGCGCCTTCGAGCTGGAAGCCGATGCGGCCCTCGGCAGGTTGGGCCTTCGTGATGCGGTTCTGGGCGACGCCGTTGATGGCGACTTCGATGGTGCCGTCGCGGCAGACGATGTCGGCGCTGTTCCATTCGCCGGCGGGGCGTTCGCTGTTGTCACCGGTGCGCGCCTTGATGACGGGCTGGGTGCCGGGGGCGCTGGTGGGCGGTTCGGCGAACGTGGCGGAGGCCATTGGCAGCAGGTCGCCGGCGGCGCCGTGCTTCGTCTGCACTTGCACGCTCGTCGGCCACACGCGGTCCATCGGCCCGTCGGAGATGTGCAGCAGCACGCCGCCGTTGCCCGGCTTGTCCGTCCAGCGCCATTCGACGTGCAGCCGGTAGTTGCGGTAGCTTCCCCTGGTGGCCAGGAAGCCCGACGGCTTGCCGGCCGTTCCGATCACGCCATCGGGCAGCAGGTGGAACACATCGGCCGCGGCGGCGGCGGGATCGGTGCGCAATTCCCAGCCAGCAAGGCCACGCGCGTCGAACAGGCTTTCCGCGCCTGCCGACACACACAAAGCCAGCAGTCCCGTGCACAATATCTTTCTGATCATTACACTTCTTCTCCCATGAAAAAATTCATCCTTCCCATCCTGCTTGCCATGACTTTTTCCTGCGCTTCCGCTGCGAATCCCAACGTCTTTCCCCTGTGGCCCGAAGGCGTGCCCGGCCTGAAGGATATCGGCCCCGAGCAAAACGGCAAGGGCTATATCCAGAACACGTCGAACCCCACACTCACGCTGGTGGGGCCCGCGGTCGATCGCCCGAACGGCACCGCGATCATCGTGGCGCCAGGCGGCGGCTACGTGCGCCAGTCGGTCGACCGGGAGGGGACCCAGTACGCGACCTGGCTCAGCACCCTTGGCGTGACGACGTTCGTGCTGAACTACCGCATGCAGGAGTACGGCCACCCCGCCCCGCTGCAGGACGTGCTGCGCGCCGTGCGCCTGATCCGTTCGCGCGCGGCCGAATTCGGGATCGACCCGAACCGCATCGGCGTGATGGGCAGTTCCGCTGGCGGCCACCTCGCGGCCAGCGCCGGCACGCTGTTCGACAACCCGGCCGGCCGCACCGGCACGGCCCTCGACAAGGTCAGCGCCCGCCCTGATTTCCTCGTGCTGATGTACCCGGTGATCGCGATGGAAGGCCCGGCCGCGCACATGGGTTCGCGCAAGGCGCTGATGGGCGACAAGCCGTCGAAGGAACTCGTGCAGCTGATGTCCATCGACCGCCAGGTCACCCCGCAGACGCCGCCCACGCTGCTGATCCACACGCAGGCCGATACCGCCGTGCCGGTCGAGAACAGCGTCCTGTTCTACCAGGCGCTCACGAAGAACAAGGTGCCGGCCGAGATGTACCTGTTCGAGCAGGGCGCCCACGGCATGGGCATGCGCGACGGCCTGGCCAACGCTTCGCAGTGGCCGCGCCGCGCCGAGGAATGGCTGCGCGCCCGCGGCCTGCTGACACCGGCCGCACCGGCGAAGTAAGCATAGGCCGGCACCGGATACAATGCCCGCATGTCCAAGCTTCCCATTGAATCCGATGCCGCCGCGCTGATCGCCCAGCTGGACCAGGTCGCCCAGGGCCTGGCGCAAACCTTCGCGCCCTTCTGCGAAGTCGTGGTGCACGATTTGCGCGACCCGGACCACGCGATCCTCGCCATCCACAACAACCTGTCCGGCCGGGCGCCCGGCGATCCGGCCACGGAGCTGGGGCTGGCGCGCATCGCCGACAGCAGCTATCCGCAGGTGGTGGCCAACTACGCGAACCGGTTCGCGGACGGCCGGCCCGCCAAGAGCACGTCCATCGGCATCAAGGATGGGCAGGGAAACTACGTGGCGGCGCTGTGCCTGAACGTGGACATGTCGCTGTTCCGCTCCATGCAGAACGCTTTGCAGCAGTTCGGCGCCACCGGCACGGCGCCGTTCCAGGAATCGCTGGACCCGGCCAATGCCGAGGCGATCCGGCGCCGCATCGACCAGTACGCGGCCGGCCTGGCCGCTTCGCCGCAACTGCTGAAGGCCGAGGACCGGCGCGCGCTGATGCGCGAGCTGAAGGCTGCCGGCTTTCTCGAAGTGCGGCGGGCGATGGAGATCGCGGCTGCGCATCTGGGCATCTCAAGGGCGACGGCGTATAACGATGTGAAGTAGGCGAGCGTGCGTGCCGATCGCTTCACGCCGTAGCTGTTGGCCGCCGAACACCGGTGTCTGACACCTTTTTCTGGGTGAATCTTCCAGAAAAAGGTGTCAGACCGCTGCGGCGGACCGACCGGTTTGATGCCGCGTGCTACGTCAAGCGGGTCGGCCCGCAAAGTGAAACATCTGCGGCAGCGCCCACTCCTTGGGGCGATTACCCGGTTCGACTTCCATCAACGGCGCCATGTAATCCCACCACCGCTTCATCACAGGCTGCTGCGGCAACTCCGCGATCGGCGCGCCATCGCGAACCTTCAGCACGGCGAACAGCGACAGCGTGTCTTCGTCGAGGAAGATGGAATAGTCGAAGATGCCGGCGCCGTCGAGAGCGGCGGCAAGGTCGGACCACAGCTCGTCGTGCCGGCGCCTGTATTCCTCCACAACGCCGGGCTTCAGCTGCATCTTGAACGCTTTGGTAGTGAATCCCGTCATTTGATCGCCATCTTCTTCAGTTCCGCCGCGGCCTGCATGAAGCCGCCCACGCCGTAGTTGTAGCTCGACGACGGCCGGTAGTGGGCCGGCTCGGCGCCCGTCTGCTGGATGCCGCCCAGGCGGCCATCGGCGTAGATATGGTTCTTCACCAGCGCGGTCCACGCCTTTTCGATCACCGGGCGGTAGGTCTTCTCGTCCAGGTAGCCGTTGTTCACGCCGTACGCCATGCCATGGATGAACATGGCCGCACCCGACGTTTCGGCCAGCGGCCATGCCTGCGGGTCGAGCAAACCGGCGTGCCATTCGCCGTTCTCGTCCTGGATCGACGCCAGCTTGGCCGACATTTCCTGCAGCTGCTGCACGTAGAACTGGCGGTTCGGATCGTTCTTCGGCGTGAGGTCCAGCACCTTGGCCAGGCCAGCCATCACCCAGCCTTCGCCGCGCGACCAGAAGATCTTCTTGCCGTTCGGCTCGCGCTTGTTCGGGTCTTCGTAGGCGGTGTCGCGGGCGAACAGGTGCTCTTCCTTGTCGTACAGCAGGTCATACGTCTTCTTCCACTGTTCGTGCACATAGTCGGCGTAGCGCTGCTCGCCGGTGGCCTGCGCCATCTTCAGCCACACGGGCGGCGCCATGAACAGCGCGTCGCACCACCACCATGGCAGGCGCGGATCGTTCGGGCGCAACGTATCCAGGTCGATCAGCACGTCCAGGTATTTCTTCAGCACGGCGATCTTTTCCGGGCTCGGTTCCTGCAGGTACAGGTCCAGGTACATCTGGCCGATGCTGATGTCGTCCGCGTTCGGGTACTGGCCGGCACGCAGCGTCCAGTCGAAGCCTTTCGCCAGCTTGAGCATCGCGTCGCGGTACTTCGGATCGCCCGTCGCCTTCGACGCGTCCATGAAGCCCGCGTAGGTCACGCTCGCGGTCCAGATCTGGTCCGTGTATTCCATGGTGCGGCGCAGCTGCCAGTCAGCCACCTTGCGCAGCACCTTGTCGATATCCTTCTTCGTGATGGCCGGCGACAGGTCCTTGGCCAGCGGACCCGCGTCTTCCGGCGCATCGCCGAACTTGCGGCGGATATCCTTGTCGATGATCGCCTGCATGGCGGCCGTCGGCTGCGGGTAGTCCACTTTCGGCGACTGGGCATGCAGCGCGGTGCTCGCGCACAGGGTCAGAACGGCAACTGCCAGCGTAGTGAAACGATTCTTCATGACTTGTCCTGTTCTTCAAAGCTTTTCTTGGAGGGATCTTCCTTGATCGGGCGCGGCTGCACCACGAAGCTGCCTTCGGCGAGGCCGCGCACGGCCTTTCCGTCTTCCATCTCGACCGGCTTGCCCAGCTTGAGCTGCGCATTTTCAAACGTCCAGTCGGCGATATCGTAGAGGTGGCCGCCCTGCTCCGCCTGGATATCCAGGTTTTTCAGGCTGAAGCGCGTGGCCGGCTTTTCCTTGTAGCTGTCCACCTCGAACGCCGTCTTCGCGCCGGTCGCCTTGATGTTCCAGATTTGCACGTCACGCAGCTGCGCCATGCCCCGCTCCTTCGGCACCGGCGTGGCCAGCACCTTCCAGTACGGCGGCACGTCCTTCACGTCGTCCGGGATCTTCGCGTAGCTGTAGCTGGGGTTCCAGTTCATCGTGATGCGCAGCACCACCGGCGTGCCCTTCATCGTGAAGTCGTGCAGCCGGATGTTCTCGCCGTAGCCGCCGCGCGTGTGGGCGGACTTCAACAGGATGCCGACCGGCACCTTGTCGAGCACCGTGATGTTGTAGGCCTCGATGTTGCGGAAGCCGCCCGACGTTTCGCTGCCGAAGGTAAAGCCGGCCGCGCCGGAGCGGACGATCGAGTCGCGCACCACCACATCCTCGGTGCGGCGGCCAACGCGCAGGCCATCCGAATCGCGGCCCGCCTTCATGCACAGCGCATCGTCGTTGACGTCGATGTCGGCGTTCTGCACGAGGATCTTCTTCGAGGAGTCGATGTCGATGCCGTCCGTCGAAGGGCCAAGGCCATCCTGGTTGTTGCGGATGATGACGCCGTCGATCGTCACGCCTTCCGAATAGCAGATATGCACGGTCCAGAAGCCGGCGCGCTTGAGCAGCAGGCCGCCACCTAGTTTCACGTCCTTCGAGTCGAACACCTGGATCAGGCGTGGGCGCTGCGCATCGTAGTCGGAAGCCCAGCGCAGGCCGCGCGGCTCATATTGCTTGCGCAAGGTCCAGTAGCTGTCCCAGAACACCTTGCCGTCGCCATCGATCGTGCCCTCGCCTTCGATCTTCGCGTTGTTCTGCTGGTAGACGTTGACCAGCGCCGCCGGCCATTTCATCTCGATGCCGGCGATGCGGGTGGGCAGCACCGGGTAGTCCTTGATGTCCTGCGATCCCAGCAGGGTGACGCCCTTGCCGACCTTCAGCGTGACGCCGCTTTTCACGAAGATCGAGCCCGTGAGATAGATGCCGGCGGGGAATGTGACGGTGCCGCCTTTCTTCGCGGCGGCATCGATGGTGGCCTGGATGGCCTGGGTGTTCATGGTCTTGCCGTCGGGTTTCGCGCCGTATTTTTCGACGCTGAAGTTCGCGGCGTGGGCGATGGTGAACGCGGCGGACAGCATGATTGCTGCAAGCGCGCGTAGCCAGTGGGTCATCTGGTCTCCTCCTGTGTTTTTATAGTGTCGGCGCAGGAGGGCCTGGTGTCTGACACTTTTTCCGGGCGCATTTTCCGGAAAAGGTGTCAGACACCGGTGTTCTCATGCGCCGTCGCTGGCGGTGAGGAAAACCGGTGTCTGACACTATTTCCGGGTGAATCGTCCGGAAATAGTGTCAGACACCAGTACTTCGCCGCCGGCGACTCTTCATACAGACGTGCAAAAGCCTGCCCATGGCCGAAGCGTGGGCAGGCATGAACGACAAGGCTTAGACGATGCCGCTGCTGCTCGCGCCGGCCTTGGCCGGGCGCCGCTCGGCGGCGCCGTCGCGGTAGCCGGAAGAGCGGTAGGCCGCGACCGGGTCGGCGGCGCCGCCGGCGCGCACGCGGGCCATGGCGAGGATCGCGGATACGTCGGTGCGGTAGGCTTTCTTCAGCGTCTGCGCGGCGTTCAGCACGTCGTTCGATTCCTGGAACGCGCGCAGCGCGTTGCGGTCCACCAGCGCGGCCTGCACGAAGGCGCGCTGCACTTCCACGGCGGACGACATCAGGCTTTCGATCGGGTCGGTCACGTTGTGCGACTGGTCCAGCATGTAGGCCGGGTTGAAGTCCGTGAGGCCGCTCTTCGCCCGCTCGGCCGCGTCGGCCAGTTCGTTGAAGACCAGGAACAGCTGGAACGGGTTGATCGAGCCGGAATCCAGGTCGTCGTCGCCGTACTTGCTGTCGTTGAAGTGGAAGCCGCCCAGCTTGCCGAATTGCGCGAGGCGCGCCACGATCATTTCGATGTTCGTGTTCGGCGCGTGGTGGCCCAGGTCGACCAGGCATTTCGCCTTCGGGCCCAGTTCCTGGGCGCAGGCGAAGCTCGTGCCCCAGTCGGCGATCACGGTGGCGTAGAACGCCGGCTCGAACAGCTTGTGTTCGATGAACACGTTCCAGTCGGCCGGCAGCGCGCCGTAGATGTCGCGCATGCTGTCCAGGTAGCGTTCCAGCGAGCCGCGCAGGTTGTTCTGGCCGGGGAAGTTGGCGCCGTCGCCCACCCACACGGTCAGCGCCTTCGAGCCCAGCTTCTGGCCCAGTTCGATGCAGTCGATGTTGTGCTGCACGGCCTGCGCGCGGGCCGCGCCCGATTGCGCCGACAGGCTGCCGTACTTGTACGTGTGGTCCTGGCCCTGCTGGTCCTGGAAGGTATTCGAATTCACGGCGTCGAAGCCCAGGCCGTAGCCGTCGGCGATTTCCTTCAGCGCCGCCGGGTCGTCGGTGCGGTCCCACGGAAAGTGCAGCGACACGGCCGGCGTGGCGCGCGTGAGCTGGTTGATCACGGCGCAGTCTTCCATCTTTTCGAACACGTTGCGCGGCTCGCCGCGGCCCGGGAAGCGGGCGAAGCGGGTGCCGCCGGTGCCGGCGCCCCAGCTGGGTACCGCTACCGCGAAGGTGCCGGCCAGGGCCGTCAGTTGTTCGATGTCGACGCCGCGGCGCGACAGCATGCCGCCCAGCGCGTCGTAGTCGGCCTGCAGGTTCGCCTGCTGCTGCGCGTTGTGCTCGGCGACCAGGTTCGCGTCGATCACGGGGTTCTTAATGTCGGTCATGTTCGTCTCCTTCAAGTACCGCCGCCGCGACGGGGCGCGGCGGCTTGCGTTTGGCTATTTGTATTATGTGGCAAATGCTTCCGGCTGACAGCGATCAGCGGGTGAACGCAGCGGCGTTGCCGGCATCCACGTTCAGCACGTTGCCCGTGCTCTTGCCGGCCTTGTCGCTGGACAGGAAGTACACGGCTTCGGCGATATCTTCCGGCAGCACCGAGCGCTTGAGCATGCTGCGGTCGCGGTAGAAGGCTTCCACGTCGTCGGCCTCGATCTTGTTGGACTGGGCGCGCTCCTGCTTCCACTTGCCGTCCCAGATCTTCGAGCCCTTGATCACGGCGTCCGGGTTCACCACGTTGACGCGGATGCCCAGCGGTGCGCCTTCCAGCGCCACGCAGCGCGCCAGGTGGATCTCGGCGGCTTTCGCGGTGCAGTAGGCCGATGCGCCGGCCGATGCCACGAGGCCGTTCTTCGAGGCGACGAACACCATCGAGCCGCCCAGCTTTTGCGTCTTCATCATGCGGAAGGCGGCGCGGCTGGCCAGGAAGTAGCCCTTGACGAGGATATCCTGGTTGCGGTCCCACACTTCCAGCGTGGTGTCTTCCAGCGGTGCCGACGAGGCGATGCCGGCGTTCGAAATCAGCAGGTCGACGCCGCCGAAGCGCAGTGCCGATTCCGTGAACACGGCTTCCACCTGCTCTTCGCTGGTGATGTTGCCGGTGATCGTGGCCACGTTGTCCTTGCCGGCCACCTTGGCCAGGGAGCTTTTCGCCTCTTCGAGTGCGCCGCCGTCGATGTCGGTCAGCAGCACGCAGGCGCCTTCGGACAGCAGTTGCTTCGCCACCGCCTGGCCGATGCCGCCGGCGCCGCCGGTGACGACCGCGATGCGGCCGGCCAGCGATTTCGGCTTCGGCATGCGCTGCAGCTTGGCTTCTTCCAGCAGCCAGTATTCGATGTCGAACGCTTCCTGCTCCGGCAGGCCCACGTACTTGTCGACACCGTTCGCGCCGCGCATCACGTTGATCGCGTTGACGTAGAACTCGCCGGCGATACGGGCGGTTGCCTTGTCTTTCGCGAACGACAGCATGCCCACGCCCGGGATCAGGTAGATGATCGGGTTCGCGTCACGCACGGCCGGGCTGTTGTCTCGCTTGCAGCGCTCGTAATAGGCCGTGTAGTCGGCGCGGTAGGCTTCCAGCGCGTCATCCAGGCCGGCGGCCACGGCGTCGAAGTCCGGCTTCGTCGGGTCGAAGTCGACGACGAACGGGCGGATCTTCGTGCGCAGGAAGTGGTCGGGGCACGAGGTGCCCAGCGCCGCCAGCGGTGCCAGGTCCTTCGAGTTGACGAATTCCAGGATCGTGTCGGAATCCTCGAAGTGGCCCAGCTTGTATTCGGTCTTGCTGATCTTGCCGCGCAGCAGAGGCATCAGTTTCGCGGCGAACGCGGCGCGCTCCGCGGGCGGCAGGGCCTGGTGCTGCTGGCCGCCGAACACGGGCTGGGCGATGTTCGCTTCCAGCCATTCCTCGGCGCGCTTGATGATCGCCAGCGTCGTTTCGTAGGCTTCCTTGGCGGTGTCGCCCCAGGTGAACAGGCCGTGGCCTTCCAGGATGATGCCTTTCAGGTTCGGCTGCTCGGTCGACAGCTTTTCCAGGTCCAGGCCCAGGTCGAAGCCCGGGCGCTTCCATGGCAGCCAGCCCAGCACGCCTTCGAAGATCTTTTCCGTCAGCGCGCGGCTGTTGGCCGTGGCGGCGATGGCGATCACCGAATCCGGGTGCATGTGGTCGACGTGCTTCTTGTTGATGTAGGCGTGCAGCGGGGTGTCGATCGACGCGGCGCGCGGGTTCAGGTTGAACGTGGCGTGCGGCAGGTAGCCGACCATTTCATCTTCGTTCGCCAGGCCGCGGTAGCGCTTCTTCAGCGCGTGCAGCTTGTCCAGGTACAGCGTCGAGAAGCCGTCCAGCTTGATGCTGCCCAGGTCGCCGCCCGAGCCCTTCACCCACAGTACCTCGACTTTTTCGCCCGTCAGCGGGTCATCCATCATCACCTTGGCCGACGTGTTGCCGCCGCCGAAATTGGTGATGCGCAGGTCCGAGCCCAGCAGGTTGGAACGGTACAGCAACAGCTCCGGTTCGCTCATCGTTGCGGCCTTCGCGTCATCCCACAGCGACGTGATGGGCTGTTTCTGCTTCGGTTGGTTCATGTGGTCTCCATCGTTGATTTGCATTCGGTTTTGCCCCCGGATTCGACCGTTTGAGCAAGCGGAGTCAGTAGAAATCAGAGCCTGCGGGGGTGTCAATGCACAAGCGCTCAACATCGTGACCAAGAATGAATTAATCATTTACTTGAGCGAAATGATTAGAACGTGACGCGACAGTTTGAAAGAAAATCACTCAATTGATCGCCGGGTGATTGACCTGAGGGTTTGAAAGGGTTTAGGCTTGCCCTTAATAAATAGACCACTCACGGCACCCGCCGGGAAGTAGGATCACGACAAGGAGACGGAAACATGGTGAATCACAAGCGCCGTAAACGTTTGCTCAAACTGCTCGTCGAGCACCAGACCGCCAGCGTTCCCCAGCTGGTCGAATGGCTGAGCGCTTCCCCTGCCACTGTGCGCCGCGACATCAGCTGGCTCGCCGCGCGCAACCTGCTGACCCGCACCCGCGGCGGCGCGGCAAACCTGGCGCAGAAAAAGCGCAACCTCACGCTCACGAGCGAAACCTTCGAACACAACATCCAGTGCTTTGCCGACCGCAAGCGCGCCATTGCCCGCTACGCGGCGGGCATGTGCGAGGAAGGCGAAACGATCGTCATCAACGGTGGCACCACCACGTTCATGATGGCCGATTTCCTGGTCGACAAGCACCTGAAGATCCTCACGAATTCGTTCCTGATGGCCGAGCGCCTGCTGCTGTCGTCGGAAAACGAAGTGATCCTCCCGGGCGGCAAGGTGTACCGTGAGCAGAACGTGATCCTTTCGCCGTTCGACAACGACATCACGCAGCACCATTATGCGGCCAAGATGTTCATGAGCGTGTATGGCCTGTCGCTGCTGGGCCTCATGGAAGCCGACCCGCTGCTGATCCAGGCCGAAAAGCGCCTGATCGGCCAGGCCGAGGAACTGATCGTGCTGGCGGACAGCTCCAAGTTCGCCAAGAAGGCCGGCCTGATCCTGTGCGGCCTCGATCGCGTGTCGTGCGTGATCACGGATACCCATGCCTCGGACGCCGCCGTCCAGCTGCTCGAACAGTCCGGTGTCAAGGTCGTGACCGTGGCGCCCGAACCCGTGCCGACCCAGGTCGGGTCGCTGCAATTCCCGCACGGGTTCGACTTCCCCGCGTCATCGCTGTTCCATCCGGAGGCTGCACATTGAAACGCAAGACTTTTATCTACGCAGCGCTGGCTGCCGCGGTGGCTGCGACGGGCATCACGGGCTGCGGCCAGAAGACTGACGGCGCCGCCGCCGGCGCCGTCGCCAACGGCGAGAAAGTAAAGATCGCGATGGTCGTGAAAAGCCTGGGCAACGGCTTTTTCGACGCCGCCCACACGGGCGCCAAGGAAGCCGCGGGCCAGCTGAAGGATGTCGAGATCATCTATACCGGCCCGACCACGCCATCGGCCGAAGGCCAGATCGAAATCGTCAACTCGCTGATCAGCCAGAAGGTCCATGCGATCGTCATTTCCGCGAACGACCCGAACGCGCTCGTGCCGATCGCCAAGAAGGCGATGCAGCGCGGGATCAAGGTGGTGTCGTTCGACAGCGGCCTGGCGCAGGAAGGCCGCCTCATGCAGCTGAATCCCTCCAACGCCGAACTGATCGCCCGCAAGCAGCTGCAGATGGCGGCCGATTCGATCGGCGGCGCCGGCGAGATCGCGATCCTGTCCGCCTCGGCGCAGGCCACGAACCAGAACATCTGGATCGACGTGATGAAGTCGCAGCTCGCCACACCGGAATTCTCGAAGCTCAAACTGGTGGCCACCACCTACGGTGACGACCAGTCCGATAAAAGCTACCGCGAGGCGATCGGCCTGCTGCGCAGCTACCCGAACCTGAAGGCGATCATCGCGCCGACGACGGTCGGCATCGTGGCGGCATCGAAAGCCGTCGTCGACGAGAACGTCGTGGGCAAGGTGTTCGTCACGGGCCTGGGCCTGCCCTCGGAGATGGCCGGCCACGTGAAGAGCGGCGCCGTGAAGGAATTCGCGATCTGGAATCCGATCGACCTGGGCTATGCGGCCACCTATGCCGCCTACGACTTCGTCAAGGGAGCACCGGATGCGAAGGCCGGCGGCAAGTTCGCCGCGGGCCGGATGGGCAATATCGCGATCGACGGGAAAGGCGAGGCCGCGATGGCCGAACCGTTCACGTACAACCGCGACAACGTCGACAAATTCGCCAAGATTTTCTAAGCCATGCAACAGACAACGAACACACCTGCCGGGGGTGCAACCCCGGCGGGCGAGGCCGTGCTGCGCCTCGAGGGGATCTGCAAGCGCTTCGGCGGCATCACCGCGCTCAATAAAATGGCGCTCACCGTGCGCGCCGGCGAAGTGATGGCCCTGCTGGGCGAGAACGGCGCCGGCAAATCCACCCTCGTGAAGACGCTGACCGGCATCTACCAGCCGGACGAAGGCACGATCACGCTCAACGGCGAGCAGGTACGGTTCGCCAATGCGCAGGATGCGATGCGTGCGGGCGTGACGGCCGTGCACCAGGAAAGCGTGATGTTCGACGAGCTCACCGTGGCCGAGAACATCTACGTGGGCCGCCAGCCGCAAAAAGACGGCAGGATCGACTGGAGTCGCATCGAACACGAAGCGGAGCAGCTGTTCGCGCGGCTCGAGGTACCGCTACCTGTGCGCACGAAAGTGAAGGACCTGTCGGTGGCGCAGCGGCACTTCGTGGAAATCGCCCGCGCCCTGTCGCAGGATGCGCGCGTGGTGATCCTCGACGAGCCCACCGCCGCCCTCTCGCAGCGCGAGATCGGCGAGCTGTATCGCATCATCAGGCAGTTGAAGGCGGCCGGCACGGCGATCATCTTCATCACCCACAAGTTCGACGAGATCTATGCCGTGGCCGACCGCTACACGGTGCTGCGCGACGGCCACTACATCACCGAGGGCGTGCTGGCCGACATCACCGAAGGCGAGCTGGTATCGCTGATGGTGGGCCGCGCCGTGACGCAGGCTTACCCGAAGGCGGACGTGACGCCGGGCGCCACGCTGCTCGAAGTGAAGAATTTCTGCCATCCCACCGAATTCGACGACGTGAGTTTCACCTTGCGCAAGGGCGAGATCCTGGGCTTCTATGGCCTGGTGGGCGCCGGCCGCTCGGAAGTGATGCAGGCGCTGTTCGGCCTCACGAAACCGTCGCGCGGCACCGTGCTCATCGAGGGCAAGGAAGTGACGATCGGCTGCGCGGCCGAAGGCATCGCGCACGGCATCGCCTACGTGCCGGAAGACCGCCAGCACCAGGGTGCCCACCTGACGATGCCGATCCTGCACAACATCACGCTGCCGATCCTCGACAAGATGGGCTGGTTCCTGCGCGGCGGCAAGGCCAAGCGCGAATCGCTCGGCGTGGCGCGGCTGTACAGCGAGCAGCTGGAACTGAAGGCGCACCACCTGCGGCAGAACGTTTCCGAACTCTCGGGCGGCAACCAGCAGAAGGTGGTGCTGGGCAAGTGGCTGGCCACGAACCCGAAAGTGATCATCCTTGACGAACCCACGAAAGGCATCGACATCGGTTCGAAAGCCGCCGTGCACCGCTTCGTCGGCGAGCTGGTGAAGCAGGGCCTGTCGGTGATCCTCGTGTCGTCCGAGCTGCCGGAAGTACTGGGCCTGTCGGACCGCATCGTGGTGATGCACCAGGGCCGCGTCGAGCGCGAGTATGCGCGCGGCGAGGCGACACCGGAGAACGTTTGCGCGGCCGCCTCGGGCGCCGTGCTGGAGGAAGCGGCATGAACGCCTTGAGCATGAAAGCCCACAAACGTGAATTGCTGCTGGCCGCGTCCATCGTGGCGTTGATCATCGGCGTGGGCATGCGCGCACCGGTGTTCGTCACGGGCGCCAGCCTGGCCAACCTGCTGACGGACAGCACCCTGCTGATCATGCTGGCACTGGCGCAGATGCTGGTCATCGTCACACGCGGCGTCGACCTGTCGGTGGCGTCGAATCTCGCCTTGTCCGGCATGGCCGCCGCCCTGCTGGCCGCCAGCAACCCGGGCCTGCCGCTGCCGGTGATCGTGCTGGCCGCCGCCCTCCTCGGCCTCGTGCTGGGGCTCGTCAACGGCTACCTGATCGGCTACCTGGACCTGCCGGCGATCGTCGTCACGCTGGGCACGATGAGCGTGTACCGCGGGCTCGTGTTCGTGCTGTCCGGCGGCGCATGGGTGTCGTCGCACCAGATGCCCGAAGCGTTCATCGCCTTCCCGCTCACGAAGTTCCTGGGTGTGACGAACCTGGTGTGGATCGCGTTCGTCGTCGTGCTGGCCGCGTGGTACCTGGCGAATCACAGCCGCTTCGGTCGCGACCTGTACGCCGTAGGCAATGCGCCTTCGTGCGCCCGCTACGTGGGCATTCCGATGGCGCAGCGGCTGCTGTGGACCTACGGGATTTCCGGCCTGGTTGCCGGCGTGTGCGGCTACCTGTGGGTGGCGCGCTACGCGGTGGCCTACACCGAGATCGCCTATGGCTTCGAATTCACCGTGATCGCCGCGTGCGTGATCGGCGGCATCAACATCGCCGGCGGCACCGGTTCCGTGGCCGGCGCCGTGCTGGGGGCGCTGTTCCTGGCCGTGATCGGCAATGCGCTGCCGGTCGTGAAAGTGTCGCCGTTCTGGCAAAGCGCGCTGACCGGCGCCGTGATCCTCATTGCCGTGCTGATCAACGCCCGCGACCGCAAGAAGGAAGGCCGGCAGATCCTGCCGCTGCACCTCGACAATCACTCCTCGCCAACCGCACCTGTCCGGAGCGCCGCGTGACCACCATGACCGCCACCAATACGACCGCCAAGCCCGATTCGCCCGATTCGCCCGATTCGCCCGATTCGCCGAACGCCGGAGGGCCGGCCGCCAAATCCCGCTACACGATCCTCGACCAGCCGAAGCTGGGCATCAAGGGCGTGCTGGGCAAATGGGAAACCCTGCTTGCCCTGCTGTTCCTGCTAGCCTTCGTCACCAACGGCATGCTGCTGGAGCACTTCCTCGATCCGTACAATCTCGCGGACGGCACGTTCAACTTCAGTGAAAAGGCGCTGATCGCGCTGCCGATGGCCTTATTGATCATCTGCCGCGAGATCGACATCTCCGTGGCCGGCATCCTCGCACTGTCTTCGGTGGCGATGGGGCTGGCGATGAATGCCGGCTTCCCGCCTGCCTCGCTGCTGTTCGTGGCGCTGGCCACGGGCGTGGCCTGCGGCACGCTGAACGGCGTGCTGGTGACGCGCTTCGGCCTGCCGGCCATCGTCGTCACGATCGGCACCGTGTCGTTGTTCCGCGGCTTGGCTTCCGTGGTGTTGGGCGACAAGGCCTTCACCGGCTACCCGCAGGTGATGACGGACTGGGGGCAAGGCTACTTCTTCGACTTCATCCCGCGCGAATTCGTGATCCTGCTGGTGTTCGCGGCGATCTTCGCCTTCGTGCTGCATGCCACGCGCTGGGGCCGCCGCATCTACGCGATCGGCAACAACCCGATCGCCGCAAGGTTCTCCGGCATCGAGGTGGACCGCTACCGCATGGTGCTGTTCATGCTGACCGGCGCGATGGCGGGTCTCGCGGCCTTCCTGCTGACGGGCCGCATCGGCAGCACGCGCCCGAACATTGCCATGGGCTGGGAGCTGGAAGTGATCACGATGGTGATCCTGGGCGGCGTGTCCATCGCCGGCGGTGCCGGCACGATCGGCGGCGTGATGCTGGCCGTTCTGACGCTGGGTACCGTGACGTACGGCCTGTCGATGGCGAATATCCCGGGTATCTACATGACGATCGTGATCGGTTTGCTGCTGCTGGTGACCATCGCGCTGCCGCGCCTGCTGCGTGGCAAGAAGGTGGCGAAATGAGCGCAAGCGTGGGAAACATCGTCGTCCTCGACATCGGCAAGACGAACGTCAAGCTGGCCTTGATCGATGCTTCGGGCGCGCAGCTGGCCGAGCGCCGCAAGGCCAACACCGTGCTGCGCGACGGACCGTATCCGCACCACGACACGGAAGGCATCTGGAACTGGATGCTGGACACGATGAAGGAATTCGCGGCGACCGCGCCGGTGCGGGCGATCGTGCCGGTGACGCATGGCGCCACGGCGGCGCTGGTCGACGCGCAGGTTGAAAATTCTGGCCTGGTGCTGCCGGTGCTCGACTACGAATTCGAGCCGCCTGCCACGCAGCGTACGGAATACCTGGGCCAAAGGCCCGCGTACGACACGACGTATTCGCCGTCGCTGCCGGCCGGCCTGAACCTGGGGCGGCAGCTGGCATGGCTGGCATCGGCCTATCCCGCCGAGTTCGCGCGCACGAAGCACATCCTGATGTACCCGCAGTACTGGGCGTGGCGGCTGTCCGGCGTGGCGGCCGGCGAAGTGACGTCGCTCGGCTGCCATACGGACCTGTGGCAGCCTTCGCGCCAGCAGTATTCGCAACTCGTCGAGCGGCAAGGGTGGAGCACGCTGATGCCGCCGCTGCGCAATGCGTGGGATGCGCTGGGGCCCGTGCTGCCTGCGCTGGTGGAACGCACCGGCTTGCCGGCCGATTGCCAGGTCGTCTGCGGCATCCACGACAGCAATGCCTCGCTGCTGCGCCACCTCGATGCCACGGGTAGCCATGCGGCGCCGCCCGCCATCCTGTCGACCGGCACGTGGGTGATCGCCGCCCTGCCCGGCGGCCAGCTCGATGGCCTGAAGGAAGCGTCGGACATGCTGGCCAATTGCAGCGCGCTGGGCCAGCCGGTACCCTGCATCCGCTTCATGGGCGGGCGTGAGTTCGGCGCGCTGGCCGGCACCGAGGCGATGCCTTGCAGCGTGGCCGACCTGCAGCAGATCATCGACCAGGGCACGTATGCATTGCCCGCGTTCGCCGAAGCGGGCGGCCCGTTCGCCGGGCGCAAGGGCTCCGTCGTCGGCCCTGCATTGCCCACCGATGCCGAGCGCACCGCGCTGGCCACGCTGTACTGCGTGCTGATGAGCGACTGGTGCCTGACCGCGCTGGGCTCGGCGGGCGACATCGTTGTCGAAGGCAGCTTCACCAACAACCCGCACTTCGCTCCACTGCTCGCCGCCCTGCGGCGCGGCCAGCAGGTCACCGTGACCGACGATGCCAGCGGCACCACCAGCGGCGGCTGGATGCTCGCCCACTGGGGCGCCGCCCCCGCCGTGCGCTCGCACGCCGCCGATCCCATCGCGCTGCAGGGCTGGCCGCAGTATCGCGAACGCTGGCTGGCGCAGCTGGCGTAAACCGGCGGCCGCCGAGCCGCTGGTGTCTGACACTGTTTTCCGGGCGTTTTTCCGGAAAACAGTGTCAGACACCGGTTTTCGTGTGCGCTGACGGTGAACGCCGGGGAAAACCGGTGTCAGACACTATTTCCGGGTGAAGCGTCCGGAAATAGTGTCTGACACCAGATGCATCAGGCTTCAGCTTCTCATCAGGCTTCAGCGTCTCACTGGATAGCAGCTTTCTTGTCGGCCACGGGCACCCCAAAATCCGGTGTGCCGTCAGCCTTCCAATTGATGACTTGTGCCCGTGTGTGCCGGTCGGGGTTGCGCAGCGGGTCGCCGGCGATGTCGCGGTAGTTGCGCGCGTGGTAGACGAGGATGTCGGTCTTGCCGTCCGGCGTTGTCGTGAACGAATTGTGGCCGGGGCCGTACTGGCCGGTGGCGTCGCTGCTGGCAAACACGGGTTGCGCGGACTTGGTCCACGATTTGGGGTCCAGCAGGTTGGCATTGGCGCGCGCGGTGAGCATGCCCAGCGCGTAGTTGGCATCGGTGGCGGAGGCCGAGTAAGTCATGAACACGCGGCCGTTCTTCACCAGCACAGACGGGGCCTCGTTGACGGCGTGCTTGACCTTTTCCCACGCATATTCCGGTTCGGTCAGCAGCACGGCCGGGCCGGAGATCGATAGCGGCGTGTCCATCGGCGCGATGTAGATGTCGGTCTGCTTCTTGCCCTCCTGCTTCGGCCGCTGCGTCCACAGCAGGTAGCGCTGGCCTTTCAGCTCGAACGTGGTGGCATCCAGTGCGAACGATTCCCAGCCTGTCTTCAACTGGCCGCGTTCCTTCCAGGGCCCGCGCAGAGGATCGTCGGACTCGCATTCGAGCACATACAGGCGGATCTCCCAGATCGCATCCGAGCGGCCGGCGGTGAAGTAGATGTACCACTTGCCGTCGATCCGGTGCATCTCGGGAGCCCAGATGTGCGCGCCCATTTCACCCTTGGCGTGTTTGCGCCAGACGGTATGCACCTCGGCCTTGCCCAGATCGTCGAGCGAGCGGGCGCGCCGCACTTCGATGCGGTCGTACTCCGGCACTGTGGCCGTGTAGTAGTACCAGCCGTCCGGCTGCAAGGTCACGTGCGGGTCGGCACGCTGCAGCACGAGTGGATTGTTGAAGGCCGGCGCACCACTTGCCTGCGCAGTGGCGTTGGCGGACGTGGTGGTGGTGGGAGCAGCAGCGGAGGCGACGGCTGCGGCCGTGGCGGCGCAAACGAAAAAAACCGCAGGCACGAGGCCCGCGGTCCGGTGTGACGATGTCGGAGGCATGTTCAGTTTTTGAAGGATACGCTCAGATAGTAACGGCGGCCCGGGAACGCAAGCTCGTTGACGCGGAACGGGTCGCCCGCATCGGTCCTTTCAGCCTGGTCGGTCAGGTTCTTTCCCTCCAGCGAAATGGTGATGTTCTCGCTGTAGCGGTACTGCAGTTTAGCATCGAGGTAGCCGGTCTTTTCCGAAAAATTCGGGTTGCCCGACACGTCGTTGCCGCCCGTGTAGTAACGGTCGCGGTGGTTGTAGGCCACGCGGGCATTGACCGGGCCGCGGTCATACCACAGTGCCGCGTTGTAGCTGTTCTTCGACAGGCCCGGATACGGCAGCACGGTGCCATCGAGGGTGTTCAGGCGTTCGGTACCCGGCGCGTACTTGTAGTTCATGCGCGTGTAGTTGGTGTCGACACCGAAGCCGCCCAGCCACCCTGGCAGGAACGTGAACGCCGTGCGAGCGGTCAGCTCGATACCCTTGGTCGTTGCGCCCTCGCCGTTGACGGCGCCGGTCACGTCCCACAGGCGGCCGTCGCCGTACACGTCGACATCCTTCTGCAGGTTCTTCTCCAGGATGTAGCTGGAGATCTTCTTGTTGAAGAACGCCACGCTGACCTGGGTGTCGGCGCTCGGGTAGTACTCGAACGACACGTCGGTATTGGTGGCGCGGAACGGCTTGAGCTTCGGATTGCCGGACGTGCAGTCGTCGGCCGTGCCGTCGCCCCCAACGAGGGGGTTGCCGCTGTTGGCGATACAGGAGATGTTCGGTGCCAGCAGGTCGATGCGCGGACGCGACATGACCTTGCCCCAGCCCAGCCGCACCAGGAAGGTGTCCGGCACCAGCCAGGTCATCAGGTTGGCGCTCGGCAGCACGTCGTGGTATTCGTTGTCGACCGTGGCGATGCTGTTCGTGATGATGTAGTCGGTGTACGCGTTCGATCCGCTGCCGCTCGGCTGGCGGTAACGGTAGGACGAAGAACCTGTCGCGCGGCTGCGGGTACCCGTGTAGCGGGCACCGACGTTGCCGGTGAAACTGTAGCCGAGCAGCTCCGAGTCGAAGTCCAGGCGGGCATACGCGGAGCGCACGCTTTCCTCGGACTTGTAGGCCGGGATCTGCGGGTAGATGTTACCGTCGCTGCCCGGCGCGCTGGTCAGGTAGTCGTGGTTGAAGTGCGACGTGTCGAAGTTCGGCGCGGCGGCGGCGTAGTTCGGCGTGGTCCAGCCGGCGGGCAGGTTGCTGACCTTGTCGTAGCCGTTGAAGAACGTGCCCGGGGTGCGGCCGATGATCGAGCTGACCAGCGCCTGCATCTGGGCCGCGGTGGCGTACTTCGTGGCATAGCTGCGGTTCAGGAACGACTGCGAATCGGGCGAGCGGATCACGCCCGAGGTGTTCAGCGGATCGTAGACCAGCGTCTGGTTGACGTTGGCGCCAATGATGGCGACGTCGTCGGTCGTGGTACTCAGGTCGTTGCTGTTCAGGTAGCCGCCGCCGTTGTACTGGCGTCCGGTCGACTTGCGGAACTGCGTGCCCACCCACAATTTCGAGAAGAAGCCGTCGAGGCGATATTTCGCGTCGATCTTGGCCTGGTCTTCCGTGTTGCGCGTTTCCGATGGACGGTACTGCAGCTGCACCTGCGTGTACGAGCTGGCGTCATCGGGCGAATACCCGGACGGGAACGCGAAGTGCGGCAGGCCCTGCGCATCGAGCGACACCTTCAGGCCCGGCGCATTCTGTGTCAGCACCACGTTGTTGCTGTCGCTGAAGTAATCGGACGACGACGTGCCGACGAGGCCCTCCACTTCCAGGCGGTCGCGCTTGAAATTGAAGCCGCTGGACAGGTAGCGCGAACGGATATTGAGTTCATAGTCGCGCGCCGACGTGGAGAACGCGCCCTGGCCGCCCTGGCCGCCCACGTTCAGGCAATCGCCCACCGTGTATTCGGTGACGTAGTGGTTCTGCACCGTCATGCCGGCCGGCGTGCCGGTGCCCGGAATGGCCGTGCAGGTGCCTCCCGAGCCGACGCCGCTGGCGTTGTAGACTGGCGCCTTGCCGGCGCTGGCCAGGCGGTTGACGTTCTCGAACGCGGTGCCGAAGTTGCGGTCGTTCAGGCGCTGGTCCTGCTTGTTGTCCTGGTACGAAACATAGGCGTTGAAGCTTTTCGAGAATTCATACTGCGCCGTCAGTTCGGCGGACGAGCGCTTGTGATCGCGCGTCCACATGCCATAGCGCGCGATGCCCGGCGAGTAGTCGTACCACTGCCGGAGGCAGTCCGTCTTGGCCGTGCCGGTCAGCGCATCGCACCCGGCCTGGCTGCCGATGGCGGCCAGCGCCGGGTCCTTGCTCACCACCGTTTTTTCCGGCGAGGCATCCCAGTCGCGCAGGAAGCGCCACGACGTGTTGCGCGCATAGTCCTGCTGCGTGAGCACCTTGTCGTAGACGAAGTTGCCCATCAGGCCCAGCTTGTTGTTGAAGTACCGGTCGGCCAGCAGCAGGCTGCCGCGCGGCTGCACGCCGCCGCGGCTGGACGACTGCTGCCCCGACACGGTGGCGGCAACCGTCGGCTTCTTGAAGTCCAGCGGCTTGCGCGTCTTCACGCTGACGGTACCGCCCACGCCACCTTCGGTCATGTCGGCGGTCACGCCCTTGTAGACGTCGATCGAGGAGATCAGTTCCGACGCCAGCTCGCGCAGCTCGGCGCCGCGGCCGGCCCCGCCGCCCGTGGACAGCACCGACATGCCGTTGATCTCGACACGGTTCAGGTCCGGCTCGACGCCGCGGATCGCCACCTGCGAGCCTTCGCCGAATGAGCGGGACAGCTGCACACCGGTGATGCGCGACAGCGCTTCGCCCACGTTCTTGTCCGGGAACTGGTTGATGTCCTCGGCGATGATCGAATCGGACACGGTGGCGTTGCGGATCTTGCGGTCGATGGCCGAAGCGACCGATCTGCGGGTGCCGGTCACGACGACGACATTGCCTTGCGAGGCGTCGGCGGCCGACGAGGCAGGAGCTTGCGCGGCCGGCGCAGGAGCGGAAGCCTGCGCGGCTGGCGCAGGGCTGGAAGCTTGCGCAACCTGCTGCGCTTCCTGGGCCGCGGGGGCGGGCGCGGCGGTGGTCTTCGCCTCCTGCGCCAGGGCGGCATGCGCCGCGAGCATCGATGCGGCGATGGCAAAGACGGTCCTGCGGTCCAGGCGGCCAGCCGCCCGCACCTTGTTCGAGTGCTTCGTCACTTTGAATCTCCTCCGGTCTGGGCATTGCTAGCAACTTGCTAGCAATTGCCTATTTTTTTGCAATTCTATGTGAGTCATCCGGATGCAAAATAGCGCGCAGGCAAAGAATCAAAATGATGATTAACGACGGGTTTTGCTCAAGAGTGTGAGCGGTTTGCGCAGCAGCGTGCGCGTGGGAATGGAAACGTTGCCGCAGGCGAACCGTGGGGGAAAATGCGGGCATGAAAAAACCCGCCGGGCTTGCGCCACGGCGGGTTTTTTTATACGGCTGAAGCGATTACGCTTCGCGCGATGCCTTCTTGCGCTCGTGTTCCTTCAGGAAGCGCTTGCGCAGGCGGATCGATTTCGGCGTGATCTCGACCAGTTCGTCGTCCTCGATGAATTCCACGGCGTATTCCAGGGACATCTGGATCGGCGGCACCAGGCGCACCGCTTCGTCGGTACCCGACGAACGCACGTTGGTCAGCTGCTTGCCCTTGATCGGGTTGACGACCAGGTCGTTGTCGCGCGAGTGGATGCCGATGATCATGCCTTCGTACACCGGGTCGTTGTGCGACACGAACATGCGGCCGCGGTCCTGCAGCTTCCAGATCGCGTAGGCCACGGCGGCGCCGTCATCCTGCGAGATCAGCACGCCGTTGCGGCGGCCTGCCAGCTCGCCGCGGGTGTTGTCGACCGGGGCATAGGCGTCGAACACGTGGCTCATCAGGCCGGTGCCGCGCGTCAGCGTCATGAACTCGCCCTGGAAGCCGATCAGGCCACGGGCCGGAATACGGTACTCGAGGCGCACGCGGCCCTTGCCGTCCGATTCCATGTTCTGCAGGTCGCCACGGCGGCGGCCCAGTTCTTCCATCACGCCGCCCTGGTTGACTTCTTCCACGTCGACGGACAGGTTTTCATACGGCTCGTGGCGCACGCCATCGACCATCTTGAAGACCACGCGCGGGCGCGACACAGCCAGCTCGAAGCCTTCGCGGCGCATGTTCTCGATCAGGATCGTCAGGTGCAGCTCGCCGCGGCCGGACACTTCGAAGATCGTGTCGTCGTCGGTCGGTGCCACGCGCAGCGCCACGTTGGCTTTCAGTTCCTTGTCCAGGCGATCGCGCAGCTGGCGCGACGTGACGAACTTGCCTTCGCGGCCAGCCAGCGGCGAGTTGTTGACCATGAAGTTCATCGTCAGGGTCGGCTCGTCGACGGTCAGCATCGGCAGCGGGTTCGGCGCTTCCGGCGAGCACACGGTCGAACCGATGCCGATTTCCTCGATACCGTTGATCAGCACGATGTCGCCGGCGACGGCTTCATCGACCAGCACGCGCTCCAGGCCCTTGAAGTTCAGCACCTGGTTGATGCGGCCCTTGATCGGGGTGGCGCCTTCGCCGTCGATCACGACGACATCCTGGCCGGCCTTGACGCGGCCGCTCGAGATGCGGCCAATGCCGATCTTGCCGACGTACGACGAGTAGTCCAGCGACGTGATCTGCATCTGCAGTGGGCCGTCCGGGTTGTCGTCACGCACCGGCACGTGCTTCAGGATCGCTTCGAACAGCGGCTTCATGTCGCCTTCGCGCACGTCTTCGGTCAGGCCGGAGTAGCCGTTCAGGCCCGATGCGTAGACGATCGGGAAGTCCAGCTGCTCGTCGTTGGCGCCCAGCTTGTCGAACAGTTCGAACGTGGCGTTGATCGCCCAGTCGGCGCGCGCGCCCGGACGGTCGATCTTGTTGACGACGACGATCGGCTTCAGGCCCAGCGCCAGCGCCTTGCGGGTCACGAAGCGGGTCTGCGGCATCGGGCCTTCCTGGGCATCGATCAGCAGCAGCACGGAATCGACCATCGACAGCACGCGCTCCACTTCGCCGCCGAAGTCGGCGTGGCCCGGGGTGTCGACGATATTGATGTGCGTGCCTTCGTACTCAACCGCGCAATTCTTCGACAGAATCGTGATGCCGCGTTCCTTTTCCAGGTCGTTCGAGTCCATGACCCGGGTATCGACCTGCTGGTTTTCGCGGAAGGTGCCGGACTGCCGCAGCAGCTGGTCCACGAGGGTCGTCTTGCCATGGTCGACGTGTGCGATGATGGCGATATTGCGAATTGCGCGTTTAGTATTAGACATAGTCATTGTGTTTGTAAAAACGGGTGGGACGCCGAAGCTGCGGTGTACTGGTGAAGCTGACGTCTGCTGAGCAGGCGCCCCGGCAAATGCGGATGCACTGAACCCACTAGTATAGCATGGGCTTGTGACAGCTCAAAGACACCGGGCGTTGTGTGAGCTGGACCACCGACCGCCGGTTGCCAGACTGGCATCATGCACCGACTTTGTCCCAGGATTCCGATGAGCGATCGAACGCCCGATCCGGGCGCCGTGTTCGGCGCCCTCCCCGCGCCCTACGTGCTGCTGACACCCGATTTCACCATCGTGCTCGCCAGCGATGCCTTCCTGCGCGCCAACGGCTACGAGCGCGCCCAGCTGATCGGGCGTAACGTCTTTGCCGCCTTCGGCACGCTGCCCGACAACCCGCAGGCCAACGACGCGACGATGGCGAACCTGCGCGCTTCGCTGCACAAGGTGCTGGAAACGAAGGCGCCCGATGCGATGCCTGTGCAGCGCTACGATCTTCCGGTGCCCGGCCACCCTGGGGAACTGCAGCAAAAATACTGGAGCCCCGTCAACGCGCCGGTACTCGACGATGCGGGCAACGTCACGTATATCGTGCACCACGTGAAGGACGTGACGGCGCGGGTGCGCGGCAATGCGCGGCGCGATGCGCTGGTCAGGTTGACCGATGCATGGCGCGACCTGCGTTCGCCGCGCGAGATCGTGCTGGCGGGCCTGGCGATCCTGGGCGAACTGCTGGGCGCGAGCCGCGTGTCCTACGGCCGCTACAACGAAGCCACGGACACGCTGTACATCGGGCCCGACTGGTGCGTGCCCGGCGTTCCATCGCTGGAAGGCACCGCGCGCCTGCGCGAATTCGGTTCGTTCGTGGACGAGATGCTGGAGGGGCTGGCCGTGGTGGTCGGCGACGTGGAGCAGGATCCCCGCACGGTGGCGCACGCGGAGGCATTCCGGCGCCACCACGCGCTGTCGTTCGTCGACATGCCCGTCATCGAACAGGGCCAGCTGAAGAGCATCCTGGTCGTCAGCGACATGGTGCCGCGCCAGTGGGCCACGGGGGACGTGGCGCTGGTGCGCGAATTCGCCGAGCGCATCCGCACCACCAGCGAACGGGCGCGCAGCATGGAGGCGCTGGCCGCAAGCGAAGCGAAATTCCGCTCCATCACCAATGCGATGCCGCAGATGGTGTGGTCGACAACGGCCGATGGCTGGCACGATTACTACAACCAGCAGTGGTACGAATACACCGGCGTGCCGTCCGGTTCCACCGACGGCGCCGGCTGGAACGGCATGTTCCACCCCGACGACCGCGAGCGCGCGTGGGATGCCTGGCGGCACAGCCTGGCAACCGGCGATGTCTACGAGATCCAGTACCGGCTGCGGCACCGCTCGGGCGAATACCGCTGGACGCTGGGCCGGGCGCTGCCGGTGCGCGACGAAACGGGCCGCATCATCCGCTGGATGGGTACCTGCACCGACATCCATTCGCAAAAGCTGGCCGAGGATGCGCTGCACGAGGCGGCCGCGCGCAAGGATGAATTCCTGGCCATGCTGGCGCACGAGCTGCGCAACCCGCTGGCGCCGATCGGCACCGCCGCGCAACTGCTCAAGACGGGGCTCGCGGACGAACGCATCCGTGTGGCGGCCAGCGACATCATCATCCGGCAGGTGCGGCACATGGCGCACCTGGTGGACGACCTGCTCGACGTGTCGCGCGTCACGCGCGGCCTGGTGCAGCTGAACAGGGTCGAACTGGACATGGCCGACATGGTCGCCAGCGCCGTCGAGCAGGCGCTGCCGCTGATCGAGGAGCGCCGCCACGTGCTCGAGCCGCACATGCCGGACGTGCCGGCCACGGTGCTGGGCGACCGCACCCGGCTCGTGCAGGTGATCGCCAACCTGCTGAACAACGCGGCCAAGTACACGCCGCCCGGCGGACGCATCGCGCTGTACCTCGACATCGTGGACAGCCATGCCCGCGTGACCGTGCGCGACAACGGCATCGGCATCGCCCCGTCCCTGCTGCCGCACATCTTCGACCTGTTCATCCAGGGCGAACGCAATCCGGACCGTGCCCAGGGCGGCCTGGGGCTTGGCCTGACGCTGGTGAAAAGCATCGTCTCGCTGCATGGCGGCTTCGTGATGGCGCACAGCGACGGTGCCGGCATGGGCAGTGAATTCACGGTCACCCTGCCGCTGCTGGACAAAGTGCCGGCACCGGCACAGGCCGCGCCGGCGGCCGTGCACCATCCCGCCGTGCGCCCCCTGAGCCTGCTGGTGGTGGAAGACAATCCCGACGCCGCCGGCGTACTGGCCGAACTGCTGCGTTCCGAGGGGCACGACGTGGCGGTGGCCGAGGATGCGGAGACGGCACTGCGCCGCGCCGACCTGGCGGCGATCGACGCCTTCATCCTCGACATCGGCCTGCCCGGCATGGATGGCTACACGCTGGCGCGGCACCTGCGCGCTGACCCGGCCACGGCCGGGGCCACGCTGCTCGCGCTGACCGGCTACGGCCAGCCGAGCGATCGCGCGCAATCCCATGCCGCCGGCTTCAACCGGCACTTCGTCAAGCCGGCCGACCCTGC
Organism: Pseudoduganella lutea; assembly: GCF_004209755.1. Lineage (NCBI taxonomy): Bacteria > Pseudomonadati > Pseudomonadota > Betaproteobacteria > Burkholderiales > Oxalobacteraceae > Pseudoduganella > Pseudoduganella lutea. The sequence goes on from NZ_CP035913.1 coordinate 1,741,706, forward strand.
CGAGCTGCTGCTGGCGCTGCAGGCGGTTAACGGTCGCGACGCCATTGGTACCTGAAAAATGCCGGGAATCGATTGCCGAGACCAAAGGCCGTACGGCCAGCTATCCTCGCACGGCCGTGCCAGTAATGCTCGGCAACGCCCTGTCTCGCACGCGAATGAGCAGACGGCACCGCGATCCGATCCCGAGCAACGCGGGGCTGTCCTGCACGTCGTGACGCCCCGTCCTTTGACATCTCCTGTCGAACCGAATCGTTAAGGGATTATCTTTCAGACTACTTAGCACCATCGGTTTTTTCAAGGACAGGCAGAAAATAACGCGCCAGGCATCCACAGATGATTCGCTTGCCAAACCGGCTGCATGCCCTTCAGCCGGCAACCGAAGCTTCAGGATGGTTGCTGCCCGAAGACGGTCCAGGGCAACGCGGCGCACTGCCCATTGGCAAGAGCCTTGGGCGAACTGCTGCTGGCGCTGCAGGCGGTACAGGCCACCGGGCCGGGCTTCTATACCAGGCGCACCTTCTGCTGCCGCCGTGCCGCGTAGCCGAGCAGGGCAAGGCCACCGGCCAGCATGCCCCACGTTTGCGGTTCCGGCACGGCCGCCACCGAGATGTGGAAATTATCGATCGAGGACCACACGCCCGGCTGCTGGCCGGCGGTGACCGTCAGCGACACCAGGTCGGCGCTGGAGACGAAGCCGACGAACGAGTGTACGTCGGGGTTCTCGAGCGTGAACGTCACCGTGGCGCCGGTGCTGTCGGTGGCGGTCAGCAGCAGACTGGCCGCGGCGGTCGGATGGCTGTAGGCATCCGAACCGAAGAAATTGCCGCCGGCGCCGGCCACGCCGTCCTGCAGCACGAACGTGGTGATATCGGTGCGGTTCTGCGAAGTCAGGAAGAAATCCACATAGTCCTCGGTGCCGGCCCAGATGGCCGGCGCTTTCGGCCCCGCGCTCACGCTGTATGCATAATCGCCGGCCTGGCGCGGAATCTGGTCGAAGTACATTTGTTGGATCAGGTCGTTATAGTCGTCGACGCCGGTGTTGCCGACAGCGGCAAGGTACGATGCCTGGCTCGTGAAGGTGGTGATTTCTGCCTGCGCGGAACCGGCGCACAGCAGCAAGGCGGAAGCAATGGTCGCGGCAACGGCCGCGGCGGAGGGGATCGATCGCACGTAAGACTCCATGGACTGGGATGAATGGTGCCGCGTACCGTCGCGCGGCGCGTCGTGCGCGCCGGCGTTGGCAGCGACATCGGGAAGGCGTCTTGTGAGACAGCCTTCGGCTGCGCTGGTGCGCGTCGGTGGCTAGGCTGCTGGCTGCGAACCCTGGCGCTGCCGGCGCCGCGCGGTCCAGCCCAGCATGCCCAGGCCGGCCAGCAGCATCGCGTAGGTGCCCGGTTCCGGTACGGCGGCCACGGACAGGTGCAGGTTATTCACGGTGGGCCAGATGGGGTAGCCGTCGACGCCCGTCTGGACGCCGGTGGCCACCGACAGCGACACGATCTGCGCATCGGACACGAAGCCCAGGAACGAGCTCGGCACGGGGTCGGTGATCGTGTAGGTCAGCGTGGCGCCGGTGCTGTCGGTCGCGGTCACGGTGATGTACGGTGCGAACACCGAATAACCGCCGCCATCCGAACCCCAGAAATAGCCGCCGGCGCCGGCGACCGGCGTATCGAAGCTGGAGAAGGTGACCGAGTCGGAGGCGCGGCTCGGGGTCAGGTACCAGTCGATATCGTCATCGCTCGCACCGTAAGCGCGCGGATTGCCGGGGCCGGTGGTGGCGACATAGCCGATGTCGCCCGCGGTGCGGGCAAACGGCGTGTCGTAGGGTTCGATCCAGAGGTCGTCGAATGTGTCGACCCCGGTGGTGCCGACCGCGGAGAGGTAGGCGGACTGGCTGGTGTAAGTGGTCAATGCGGCGTGAGCCGCCGAAGCGGAAAACAGCAGGATGGCCGAAGCCGCGGCGGTGGTAACCGCGCGATACGTCTTGCGCACTATGTGCTCCTTGTGGAAGTGGAGAGGAAGACTGACTGGGGTACTTCGGCCGAAGTAGGGACAATGTAGCGCCGCCTCCCTGCCCGCTCAACAAGGTTTTACGAAAGAATAATAATGATGATTAGTTACTGGCGAACCGTGGCTTTCCGGTTGCGGATACCGGTTCGGGGAATTGACAGCGGCGCGGAGTCCGGGACTTCAATCTTAGGTGGTGTCGGACATTTTTTCCGGATGCTTTTTCCGGAAAAATTGTCGGACACCGGTGTTTTCATGATGTGTCATCGGCATGCGAAAACCGGTGTCCGACACCGAAAAGCCGGTGTCCGACACCATGGATTCGGCGCCGCAGGCAGGCCTATTGCGCGGCGGCGATCAGCCGCTCGGGCTTGAGGATGGCCCACTGCTCGAACAGGCCGGTGCCGAGCAGCTTGCCGCCGTCGCCGGCGGGCCCGTACACGCGCACACGGCCTTCGTAGGACGCGGGCGTCTGCACGCCGGGCTCCTTGCCGAGCGGCAGGCGCTGGCCTTGCAGGAAGCGCTTCGCCAGGTCGGCCGTCAGTTCGATGCTGGGGAACGACGACAGCAGCGCATCCACGGGTGCCAGCAGGGAAAGCGGCGCGGCATGGGCGTTCACCTGTTCCAGCGTGACCATGCCATCGGCGGACAGCGCGCCGACGCCCGTGCGCCGCAGCGCGTTCAGGTGGGCGCCGCAGCCGAGCGCGGCGCCAATGTCCTCGCCCAGCACGCGGATATAGGTGCCCTTGCTGACCGTGGCTGCCAGGCGCAGGAACGGCGCTTCGTACGACAGCAGTTCCAGCTTGTGGATCACCACGTTGCGCGCTTCGCGCTCGAGCGTGATGCCGGCGCGGGCGTATTCGTACAGCGGCTTGCCGTCGCGCTTCAACGCCGAGTACATCGGCGGCACCTGCGCGATCGGGCCGCGGAAGCGCGCCAGCACCGCTTCGATCTCGTCGATCGTGATGGTGGCGGCATCGCGGTTCAGCGCGGGGTCGGCGTCGAGCACGAGGCCTTCCGTGTCGCCCGTGTCGGTGCGCACGCCCAGGTGCACGGTGGTCACGTAGGTCTTGTCGGCTTCCAGCAGGTCCTGCGAGAACTTGGTCGCTTCGCCGAAGCACAGCGGCAGCAGGCCGGTGGCGAACGGATCGAGCGTGCCGGTATGGCCCGCCTTCTTGGCGTTCAGCACGCGCTTCACCTTGATCAGCGCATCGTTCGACGACAGCCCGACCGGCTTGTCCAGCAGCAGCACGCCGTCGACGAGGTCGCGCACCCGCTTTACTCGTGCTTCGGTCATTCTTTTGTTTCGCTGCCGGTTGCGCCGTCCGCGCTGTCTTCTTCATAGTCGGCCGCGCGCGTGGCGTTGGCCTTGTCGATCAGTGCCGACATCGCGATGCCGCGCGAGGCCGACGTGTCGTGCACGAAGTGCAGCTGCGGCAGCGTGTGGATGTGCAGGCGCTTGCCCAGCTGGTTGCGCAGGTAGCCGGCGGCGGCGTGCAGGCCGGCCAGCGTGTTCTTCACGGTCTCCGGATCGTCCTTGAGCATCGTGAAGTAGATCTTTGCATGCGCGTAGTCCGGCGTGAGCTGCACTTCGGCGAGCGTGAGCATGCCCACGCGCGGGTCTTTTACCTCGAAGGCGATCAGTTCGGAAAGGTCTTTCTGGATCTGGTCCGCCACGCGCAGGCCGCGGGCGGGGATCGATTTGCTGTGTTTAGCCATGATGTTCTACCAAATATGAAAATGGCGGGTGGCGCCCACCCCGCTTGCGCGGAGCGGGCGGCACCCGCCATGGATACCGCGTGCTGAATTACAGCGTACGTGCCACTTCTTGAATCTCAAAGACTTCCAGCGTGTCGCCAACCTGGATGTCGTTGTAGTTCTTCAGCGACAGGCCGCACTCGAGGCCGGCGCGCACTTCCTTCGCATCGTCCTTGAAGCGCTTGAGCGAGTCGATCTCGCCGGTCCACACGACGATGTTGTTGCGCAGCAGGCGAACCGACGAGGAACGCTTGACCACGCCATCGGTGACCAGGCAGCCGGCAATCGCGCCAACCTTCGACACCAGGATGACCTGGCGAATCTCCACCTGGCCGGTGATGTGCTCGCGCTTCTCCGGTGCCAGCATGCCCGACATCGCCGCCTTCACCTCTTCGATCGCGTCGTAGATGATGTTGTAGTAGCGGATGTCCACGCCGTTGGCCTCGGCCAGCTTGCGCGCCTGGGCATCGGCACGGGCGTTGAAGCCGATGATGACAGCCTTCGACGCGGTCGCCAGGTTGACGTCCGATTCCGTGATGCCGCCGACGGCCGCGTGCACGATCTGCACCCGCACTTCGGAGGTCGACAGCTTCTGCAGCGAACCCACCAGCGCTTCCTGCGAACCCTGCACGTCGGTCTTGACGATCAGCGGCACGTTCTGCACTTCGCCTTCGGCCATCTGGTCGAACAGGTTCTCCAGCTTGGCGGCCTGCTGCTTGGCCAGCTTCACGTCGCGGTACTTACCTTGACGGAACAGGCCGATCTCACGCGCCTTGCGCTCGTCCGCCATGACCATGACTTCTTCGCCGGCGGCCGGCACTTCGGTCAGGCCCTGGATCTCGACCGGGATCGACGGACCGGCTTCGGCGACCGCCTTGCCGTTCTCGTCCAGCATTGCACGGACACGGCCATACGACGAACCGGCCAGCACCACGTCGCCACGCTTCAGCGTACCGGACTGCACCAGGATCGTGGCGACCGGGCCGCGGCCCTTGTCCAGGCGGGCTTCGACCACCAGACCGCGGGCCGGTGCTGCCACCGGCGCCTTCAGTTCCAGCACTTCGGCTTGCAGCAGCACGTTTTCCAGCAGCGTATCGATGCCCTGGCCCGTTTTCGCCGACACCGGCACGAACGGCGCTTCGCCGCCGTATTCTTCCGGCACCACGCCTTCGGTGATCAGTTCCTGCGTCACGCGTTCCAGGTTGCCGCCTGGCTTGTCGATCTTGTTGATCGCCACCACCAGCGGCACGCCGGCCGCTTTCGCGTGGGCGATCGCTTCCTTCGTTTGCGGCATCACGCCATCGTCCGCCGCCACCACCAGGATGACGATGTCGGTGGCCTTGGCACCGCGGGCACGCATCGCCGTGAAGGCTTCGTGGCCCGGGGTATCCAGGAAGGTGATCATGCCGCGCGGCGTGTCGACGTGGTAAGCGCCGATGTGCTGCGTGATGCCGCCGGCTTCGCCCGACGCCACTTTGGCGCGGCGGATGTAATCCAGCAGCGACGTTTTACCGTGGTCGACGTGGCCCATGACGGTGACGACCGGTGCACGCGACGTCGATTCGAAGTGCGTCTGCTCGCCCTGGTCGGCCAGCAGCGCTTCCGGATCGTCCTCGGCGGCAGGGAATGCCTTGTGGCCCATTTCCTCGACGAGGATCATCGCCGTTTCCTGGTCCAGCACCTGGTTGATCGTGCACATCTGGCCCAGCTTCATCAGCTGCTTGATCACCTCGGAAGCCTTGACGGCCATCTTGTGGGCCAGTTCGGCCACGGTGATGGTTTCCGGCACGTACACTTCCTTGATGATCGCTTCCGTTGGTGCCTGGAAGTTCGATTCGCGGTCATCGTGGTGCGAGTTGCGGCCACGGCCACCGCGGCCGCCACCTGCACGCCAGCCATCGCGGCTGGTCGGACCGGTGCTCGTGCCACGGCCCTTGCCGCCGCCCGGCGCGCCACGCTTCTTGGCATCGTCGGACCAGGTGGACGACACGTTGGCCGACTTGATCGACTTGCGATCGCCCGGCTTCTTGTCGTCCTTCTTCTCGGTAGTTGCCGCCGTGGTGGTGCCCGGCTTCTTGTCGGCAGGCTTGTGCAGCGTGCCGGCCGGCGCGGCCGGCTTGACCGGTGCAGGCGGCGGTTCCGGCGCCTTGATCACGCGGCGCGGCTGCGCCATCATGGCCTTGATCTGCGCCACTTCGTCGGCCACGGCTTTACGGGCGCGCTCGGTTGCAGCGGCACGTTCCGCGGCTTCCTTGGTTGCCTGCTCGGCCTTCTTCTTGGCTTCCTCGGCGTCGGCGGCGCGCTTTTTGTCAGCGGCTTCCGTATCGGCCTGCTTCTGCGCGTCGCGGGCACCGGCCTTCTCGGCGGCGGCCTTTTCGGCGGCAGCTTTCGCCGCTTCCTCGTCGGCGCGGCGCTTGGCTTCCGCTTCTGCAGCAGCGGTGGCCTTGGCTTGCGCTTCCTTTTCCGCGTCCAGGCGCGCCAGGGCTTCCTGCTTCTCGCGCAGATCCGCTTCCTGGCGGGCGATCATCTCGGCCTGGCGGCGCGCGTCTTCCTCGCGGCGGGCGTTCTCGGCCTCGTCGACCACCGGTGCCGCCGGAGCGGGCGTGGTGGTCGCGGGCAGGTCATCTCGCTGCACGAAGGTGCGCTTCTTGCGCACTTCGACCTGGATCGTGCGGGTCTTGCCAGAGGCATCGGCCTGCTTGATCTCGTTGGTTTCCTTGCGCGTGACCGTGATTTTCTTCTTCTCGGATGATCCAGCTGCGCCGTGCGTGCGGCGCAGGTGCTCCAGCAGCTTGTCCTTATCATCTTTCGACAATGGATCTGACGCCGAGCTCTTCTCGACGCCCGCGGAACGCAGCTGCGTCAGCAGCAAGTCTGCAGGCATCTTCAGTTCGGTGGCAAATTGGGCTACGTTGTTACTCGCCATTCAGTCCTCTTTTCTATGTGTCGCGTAGATGATAATTGTTAGCTCGGCTGCCGTGGTGTCCAGGGCGCTCAGGCCTTGGCCGCCTCGGCCACCGACCACGCCTTGGCCTGCAGGGCCTTGGCGCGATCGTCGTACTTGGAGTCGACCAGCTTCATTTCATCGTCGGTCACATCTTCAAATTCATTTTTAATCAGTTCACTTGCACGGTCCGTCGACAGCGCGAGGATGGCCCCGAACTCGTCATAGGCCAGGCCGGCGAACTGTTCCAGCGTCTTGATGCCCGCCAGACCCAGCTTGCCCGCCGTGATGCGGTCCATGCCTTCCAGGCCGACCAGGCCTTCTTCCATGCCTTCCAGGCCCTCTTCCGAAGCGATCGCCTCCGTGACCAGCGCATCCCGTGCCCGGGTACGCAGTTCGTTGACGGTGTCTTCGTCGAAGGCTTCGATGTCCAGCATCTCGGAGATCGGCACGTAGGCGATTTCTTCCAGGCTGCTGAAACCTTCCTCGACCAGGATGTCGGCCACTTCCTGGTCCACATCGAGCTTTTCCATGAACAGCGTACGAACCGCCGCCGTTTCCTGGGCTGCCTTGTTGGCCGATTCCTCGGCCGTCATGATGTTGATCTTCCAGCCGGTCAGCTCGGAAGCCAGGCGCACGTTCTGGCCGGAACGGCCGATCGCGATCGCCAGGTTTTCCTCGTCGACGACGACGTCCATCGCGTGCTTGTCTTCATCGACCATGATCGACGACACGTTGGCCGGCGCCAGCGCGCCGATCACGAACTGCGCCGGGTCTTCGGACCACAGCACGATGTCCACGCGCTCGCCGCCCAGTTCACCGGTCACGGCCTGCACGCGCGAACCGCGCATGCCGACACAGGTGCCGATCGGGTCGATGCGCTTGTCGGCCGTGTAGACGGCGATCTTGGCGCGCACGCCGGCATCGCGGGCGGCCGATTTAATTTCCAGCATGCCCTGCTCGATTTCCGGCACTTCCAGCTCGAACAGCTTCATGATGAATTCCGGCGCGGTGCGCGACAGGATCACCTGCGGGCCGCGCATGTTGCGGTCCACGCGCAGGATGTACGCACGCACGCGGTCGCCAATGCGCAGGTTTTCCTTCGGGATCATCTGGTCGCGCGGCAGGCGGGCTTCGATCTTGCCGGATTCGACGATCGCATCGCCGCGTTCCATGCGCTTGATCGTGCCGGTCACCAGCGCATCGCCGCGCTCGAGGAAGTCCTGCAGGATCTGTTCGCGTTCGGCATCGCGCACGCGCTGCAGCACGACTTGCTTGGTGTCCTGCGCGAAGCGGCGGCCGAATTCCACGGATTCGATCGGCTCTTCGATGTATTCGTCGACTTCGATATCGGGGATCTGCTCTTTTGCTTCGAACAGCAGCACTTCCTGATCAGGCAGCTGCAGGCCGGCTTCGTCGGGTACCACGTGCCAGCGGCGGAAGGATTCGAATTCGCCGGAATCGCGGTCGATCGAAACGCGGATGTCGACTTCGCCTTCATAGCGTTTCTTCGTGGCTTGCGCCAACGCGAATTCGAGCGCGCCGAATACCACGTCCTTATCGACGTTCTTCTCGCGCGCAAGCGCGTCCACCAATAACAAAACTTCGCGACTCATGCTTTGCGGCTCCTAAAATCCACCTGCGGCACCAAACGTGCCTTATCCATGTCCGCGAGCGTGAAATTCAGCACCGCAGGACCATCTTTACTTTCAAATTCGATTCCCAGCTGGTCACCCTCGGGTGCCTGCAGGATGCCCTGGTAGGACTTGCGGTTGGCGGTGCCCGGCAGCGCCATGCGCAGCTTGACGATGGCCTCGAGGCCGGCGAAGCGCTCGAAATCGGACAGCTTGCGCAGTGGCCGGTCCAGGCCCGGCGACGAAATCTCGAGCCGCTCGTATGGCACATTTTCGACCGTCAGCACGTGCGACAGCTGGTGGCTCACCGTGGCGCAGTCTTCTACCGTGATCGGGCCCTTTTCCTCTGCGTCCGCAGGGAGGAAATCGATATACACGCGCAGCAGGCCGCGCTCGGCCCGTTCGAAATCGACCAGGTCATAGCCGAGACCCGCGACGGTCTTCTCAATCAGTTCCGGCAGTTGCAAAGGAAAATCTCCAGATCGGGGTCTTGCGCGCGGGGCGCGCCGCGGACCCATTCAAACACTCACTTTTCGTGAGCAAAAAAAAAATGGGCAACTGCCCATCTTCTTGTACTGCAGCCTTGATACCAAGGCCTCGTTACCGCCAGCCAGATGAAGCATCTTCGAATAAAAGATCCTTTTTTTAAGGAAAGGAACCTTTTCCAAGGAAACAATCCTTGTGAAGAACTTTTATCAGGCCGCTTATTATAACGGCATATCCATTTCGCTGCAATGCCGCATAGGCGAAGCGGACGCCGTTACAACAGAGTCAAGGTTGGTTTTTCATACTGTCGGGCGACAGTGAAACCGGAAAGACAAGAGACAAATCGTGGCGTTGAGACAACGCCACGAGCTGCTAGAAGTCCGATATAAGAACGTTCTGCCGGAATACAAGCCTCTTATTATCCTTTACGCCGACGCGGCATGCCATGGTCGGTGGCGCCGCCGCGCGGCTGGCCGCCGCCACGGCGCTGCGACTGGCCGCCGAAGCCGAACGTCGTCTGCAACGGATCCGGCTGGCGCGGGCCGCGGGCCTTGCCCTGCTGCGGACGGCCACTGGTCTGCTCGCCGAATGCCGGGCGGGCGCTGCCTGCAGGGCCGCGACCGGGACGGCCGGGATTGCCGGCACCGAAGTAGCTGCCGGCGCCCTGGCCGCCAGGGCGACCGCCACGGGGCGCCTGCGGGAATGGATCGGCGTTCTTGTTGGAAACGTCCATCCGGTTGAAGTTCGGCTCGCTCTCGCGCTCACGGTCACGGCCACGGCCGCCACCACGCTTTTCTCCGCGCTCGTTGCCATTGCGCTCGTTGCCATTGCGCTCGTTGCCCTGGCGTTCGTTGCCCTGACGTTCGTTGCCATTACGCTCGCCCGCATGACGCTCGTTGCCAGTGCGCTCGCCGGGCTGGCCAGGCTTCTTCTCGCCGCCGGCCGCCTTCTTTTCGACACCCACGAACGCCATCAGGTCGCGCACGGTGTTTTCTTCCATCTCTTCCCAACGACCGCGCTTGAGGTTCGATGGCAGCGTCAGCGCGCCATAGCGGGTGCGGATCAGGCGCGACACGGTCAGGCCCACGGCTTCGAACATGCGGCGCACTTCGCGGTTGCGGCCTTCGCCGATCACCACGCGGTACCATTTGTTGACGCCTTCGCCACCGCCATCGGCGATCTTGGAGAACTGCGCCAGCCCGTCTTCCAGCTCCACGCCGGCCAGCAGTTTCTGGCGCATGCCTTCTTCCAGCTCGCCCAGCGTGCGCACGGCGTATTCGCGGTCGATGTTGTAACGCGGGTGCATCAGGCGGTTCGCCAGGTCACCGGACGTGGTGAACAGCAGCAGGCCTTCGGTATTGAAGTCGAGGCGGCCCACGGCCAGCCACTTGCCGACCTTCATCTGCGGCAGGCGGTCGAACACGGACGGGCGGCCATCCGGATCGTCGTGCGACACGATCTCGCCGGCAGGCTTGTGGTACACCAGCACGCGCGGTGGTTTCTTGCTGACTTTCCGCTGGATCAGCTTGCCATTGATGCGCACCGCGTCGGTCGGCAGGATGCGCTGGCCGATGTGGGCCGGCTCGCCGTTCACCGACACGCGGCCTGCCACGATCAGGTCTTCCATGTCGCGGCGCGAACCCAGGCCGGCCTCGGCCAGCACCTTGTGCAGCTTCGGCGCATCGTCGTCGGCCGTCAGGTCGCGGCGCACGGCCTTCGGCTGGCCCTTGCCGCGGGCGCCGTCTTCCTTGTCGAACGCTTCCGAGGTGACGAACGAGAACACGGCATCGGCTTCGTTCAGCTTGGCGACACCATTGCCGCGCTGGCCCTGGGCGCCCCGGCCCTTGCCGCGCGCGTTCTGCGCGTTGCGATCATTGCCGCGGGCGCCATCGGCGCGCGGGGCGTCGTTGCGGGCACCATCGGCACGGGCACCGTCATTGCGGGCGTTGTCGCGATTGGCATCGTTGCGGTTCCGGCCCTTGTTGCGGCCATCCTCGCGGCGCGGCGCGTCGGCGCGGGCCTCGGGAGCGGCGTCGGCCTGCACGGCTTCCGATCCGGCGGGGGCGGCCTGTGCGGCCGGCTGCGCCTCGGCAACGACCGGCTTGTGCTCGCCGGCCTGCTCGACCTGGCCAGCCTGCTCGCCCTGCTCCGCCTTCAGCGCTTCACGCACGGCGCGCTGTTCGCGCATCTGGCGCGGACCGCGCGGCGCACGAGGCTTTTTCGGCGCAGGTTCAGCATTGGCGGCGTTGGCAGCCTCGGCGGCCGGTTGCGCTACCGGTGCAGCCTGGGCAACCGGTTCGGCTTGAGCGACCGGTGCCGGCGCGGCTTGCGCCTCCACTTCCACTTTCGGCTTGCGGGTACGGGGCTTCTTCACCGGAGCAACTTCGGCCGCGGCCGGCGCGCTGTCGACAGGCGCTGCCGCTTCCGGCGCAGCTTCCTGCGCGGGTTCGACCTTCTTGCGGGTGCGCTTGGGCTTTGCCGGCGCTTCCGCCGTTTCGGCCGGGGCCGCGGCGGCCACCGGGGTTACAGCAGCTGCCGCTTCGGCGGCGATCTGCGCCTTGGTACGGCGCTTCGGCTTCACGGCCGGTTCAGCCGGCGTGCCGGTCTCGTTTGCGTTATCAGTATTGTTCATGCGTATTTTCTTGCGTGGGCTCAGCGTCAGGCGCCTGCACCGCGGGCGCGGATGCTTCCCCGGGCGCTACATTGTCAGTGACATTGGCGGCATGGGCCGCCTTCTCGAAATTCTCCTGCAGCGCGGCTTCGAGCATTTCGATCGAATTGGCATTCTGCGGTTCGCTGATTTGCTGCAGAGGCGGCAGCTGGGACAGCGACTGTAATCCCAGGTCGTCCAGGAATTGCCTGGTGGTGCCAAGAAGGGCCGGACGACCCGGCACGTCGCGGTGGCCGACAGTATCGACCCAGCCGCGCTCTTCCAGCATCCGGATCGTCTGCGAATTCACCGTCACGCCGCGAATCTCCTCGATATCGCCACGTGTGACAGGCTGGCGATAAGCGATGATTGCCAGCGTCTCGAGCGTGGCCCGGGAATACTTTTGCGGCTTTTCCGGGTTCAGGCGATCCAGGTAATGCTTCATTTCGGGCCGGCTCTGGAAGCGCCAGCCGGACGACAGGCTGGCCAGTTCGACGCCCCTGCCCTGCCACTCCTGCCGCAATTGCTCCAGCATGCCGCGGATATCAGCTGTACCGACGTCATCCGCACCGGCGCTTTCGGCCAATGACCGGCCCGCATCATCGGGATCGGCGAACAAGCGCTTCAAGCTGTTCATCGACAACGGCTCGCGCGCGCATAGCAGTGCGGTTTCGAGGATTTTCTTCGCCTCAGCTGTATCCATATACCAACATGTGGTCGCCGTTCCGGCCGAACGAAACGCAAGTAATGAATAACTTCAACAAATCAAGACTTGAATAAGGGCCGGAAATGCCGGGGTGTGAGGCTAGCCCGGGGCGTCAGATCAAACAAGGGTCAACGATGGAGAGCAGTGTTTTCAGTGAGGGTTGGTGCGCATCGGTGCGCGTTGGTACAGTACCTGCCTGAAAAACTTGTCGGCCTTCCCGGAAGAGTTGCTGGGTCGGGTGGCGCTATTTCATCCAATGTCGGGCATTGTACTCCATAAAATCGCGCGCAGTGCAATTTGCGGCCTTCAGCCGGAACAGCAAGCGTTTCGCGCGGCACGATTGCTCCCGGTCATGCGCTGTCCGCGCACGAGCCGACCGGAAAATGGCTTCAGTCGGCCAGCCGTTCGGCCAGGATCGCGGACACGCCGAGGAAGGCCGGGTAGTCAGCGGTGATGACGAACGCGGGGATCGCCGACAGGTATTGGCGGAAGCGGCCCTTGGCTTCGAACCGGGCGCGGAATGCGGACCGGTCGAAACGCTCGCCCAGCTTCGGTACGATGCCGCCACCGATATAGATGCCACCCTGCGCACCAAGCGTGACGGCCAGGTTGGCGGCGATGGTGCCCAGCATGCCGCAGAACGTTTCGATGGCCGCGTCGCACAGCGCGCAATCGCCGGCCAGCGCGCGGCGCGCGATCTCGGCCGGGGTCAGCGCTTCGGCCGGCAACTGGCGCTGGTCGGCCAGCGCGCGGTAGATCAGCTCGATGCCGGCACCGGACATCAGCCGTTCGGCCGACACATGCTCGAATTCGCGCCAGGCGAACTGCAGGATCGCCACTTCGGTCTCGTTGACGGGCGAGAAGCTGACGTGGCCACCTTCGGACAGCAGCGCCGTCCAGCCGGACGGCGACGGGATCAGGCCCGACACGCCCAGCCCCGTACCGGCGCCGATCAGGCCCAGCGGCGTGTCCGGCACGCCGGCGGCGCCGCCGACCTGGCGCTTGTGTTCGCCCAGGAACGGCAAGGACCGGGCCAGCGCCGTGAAGTCGTTGACGACGGCCAGCACCTCGAACCCGCACTCCTGGCGCATGGCTTCGATCGAGAATTCCCAGTGGTGGTTGGTCATGCGCACGTAATCGCCGGTGACGGGATTGGCAATGGCGATCGCGCCATGGCGCACGGCGGGCGCGGCGGCGGCCACGTCCGGCAGCGCCAGGTAAGCCTGTAATGCCGCCGCGAGCGTCGGATACTCGGCGCCCGGCAGCACGTGGATGTGGCTGACCTGCCCCGGCGCCGACTCCAGCGCAAAGCGGGCATTCGTGCCACCCACGTCGGCCAGCAGCCGGGGCCCGCCTGGGAATACGGATACGAGGGTCTGCTGCGCGGGGGTCGACATGGCGTTCATGGGCACGAGAGAAAAAGGTGAAGCCCAATGCTAGCGGATTTCTTGGCGAACGCGCAAGAGTTGGGTGTAGTTTGGGTACAAACTCTGCTATACCTGTGGGATGAACACCAAAACAGCACGGTAGTATGACTACTAACACCGGGGTCAGACCCCAATTTCAGGAAATATTTCCTGGACCTGGGGTCTGACCCCGGTTTCAGGCAATATCAGCGTGGCCCATCCACGGCGGGGAACTGCTCCCCAACAATTACCGTTTCGCCGGCACGGAACGCCGAGTTATAGGCTTCCAGCCCGCCATGCAGCGGCTTGGCCAGCGTGTAGCCCTGCTCGTGCAGCTGCTTGGCCACGCTGGCGGCGGTAACGTCGTTCGGGCAGCTGCAGTAGACGATGATGTGGCGGTCGCGCGGCAATGCGCCGAGCAGGCCGGACAGGTTGCCGTCCACCGGCAGCGCGCCGGGCACCGGCGGGTCGAGCTGGCGGGCGGTGGCGCTGCGGGCATCGATCATCACCGGCTCGTGGCCGGCGTCCAGCAAGGCGCGCAGCTGGTCGACGTTGATGCGTTCGGTCTGCATCGCGCGCTGGAAGCGGCGCCGTTCGATGTACTTGAACAGCATGAACAGCGCCAGCAGCGTGCCCAGCACGGCCAGCGCGGTGCCGCCCATGGTGGACAGGATATCCAGCACTTCGTCGATGTTTTCGTTGAAATACACGCCGATCAGGATGCCCGTCAGGCTCCACAGCAGGCCGCCGAGCAGGCTGAACGAGAGAAACAGCGGCAGCCGCGTGCCCAGCGCGCCGGCCATCGGCGGTGCGATCGTATTGAAGCCCGGGATGAACTTGGCCACGATCATCGACTTCACGCCCCATTTCTTGAAGTTGTCTTCTGTTTGGGAGACGCAGTAATCGGGCGAAAGGGAGATCTTGCACAGCACCTTCAGGATGCGCTTGCCGTAGCGGCGTCCGGCACTGAACCAGAACAGGTCAGCCATCACGCAGCCGGCCAGGGCCACGGCCAGCACGCCGGCCAGCGGCGTGCCGCCATTCATCGCCAGCGCGCCGGAGATGATCAGCACGGGGTAGGCGGGAATCGGCGCGCCCATCTGCTCGACCAGGACGACGATGAAGACGATCAGCACGCCGTATTCCTGCAACAGATAGATCAAGTTCGCCATAGTGCCGCCATCTTACTCCACGCCACGGGGAAACGCCGACAACAAGCTGCGTGTATACGCATGTTGCGGGTTGCGGTACAGCTCGTCGGCATCGGCCGTTTCGACGACCGCGCCACCCTGCATCACCATCACGCGATCCGATATGTATTTGACGACAGCGAGATCGTGCGAAATGAAGATGTAAGACAGGCCGAATTCATCCTGCAGATCCTGCAGCAGGTTCAGTACCTGGGCCTGCACCGACACGTCCAGCGCCGACACGGATTCGTCGCAGACGAGGATTTCCGGCCGCATCGTCAGGCAGCGGGCAATCGCGATGCGCTGGCGCTGCCCACCGGAGAATTCGTGCGGATACCGGTGCAGCGCCTGCGCCGGCAAGCCCACGCGCGCCAGCAGCGCCAACGCCATCGCCACCCTTTGCGTGTCATCGGCGCCGATGTGGTGCAACCGCATCGGTTCAAGCAGGATCTGCCCGACCGTGAAGCGCGGGTTCAGCGACGCATACGGATTCTGGAAGACGATCTGGATCCGCCGCTTGTACGGGCGGAACTCCCGGTCCGGCAACGCCAGCAGGTCGCGCCCTTCGAACAGCGCGCTGCCGCCGGTGGCCTTGTGCAGCCGCAGCAGGGTCAGGCCCACCGTGGTCTTGCCGGAACCCGATTCGCCGACGACGCTCAGCGTCTTCCCGCGCGGCAGCTGGAACGACACATCCTTCACGGCCTGGAATTCGCGCGTGCCGAACAGGCCTTCGCGGGTGAAGAAGCTTTTGCGCAGGTTTCTCACGTCCAGGATGATCTCGTCGTCCGGCGCATAGCCGCGGGTGCGCTGCGGCAGGGCCTCGGCAAGGAGCGGGCCGCCCTCCTCCAGGTAATCGGCGATCACGGGCAGCCGCACGGGCCTGGCGTGCAGCGACGGCCGGCAATGCAGCAGCGCCCGCGTATACAGGTCGCGCGGCGCGCCGAACACCTGGGCCGCCGTGCCCGTTTCGCGGACCTCGCCATGCCGCATCACGATCACATGGTCGGCGATGTCGCCCACCAGGCCCAGGTCGTGCGTGATGAACAGCACCGCCATGCCCCGCTCGCATTGCAGGCGGCGCAGCAATTCCACGATCTGCTTCTGCACCGTCACATCCAGCGCGGTGGTCGGCTCGTCGGCGATCAGCAGCTTCGGCTCGCAGGCGATCGCCATGGCGATCATCACGCGCTGCTGCTGGCCGCCGGACAACTGTCCCGGATACGCATCGATCTTCCTGGGCGGATCGGGAATGCCCACTTCCTCGAGCAGGGCCAGGGTGCGCTCGCGCGCCTGGCGCCGGCCCATGCCCAGGTGCCGGCGCAGCACCTCGCCGACCTGGAAGCCCACGGTGAATACCGGATTGAGCGACGACATCGGCTCCTGGAAGATCATCGCGATGTCACGGCCGCACAGGGCACGGCGCTCGTCGGCGGGCAGGCGCAGCACGTCGCGCCCATCGAAGCGGATGGCGCTGCCCGGATCGATCAACGTGGTGTCGGCCGGCAGCAGACCCATCACCGCCAGCGAACTGACCGACTTGCCGCTGCCCGATTCGCCCACCAGCGCCACGGTGGCATGGCGCGGCACGTCGAACGAGATGCCCTTCACCGCTTCGACTGTGGTGCGCCTGTCCACCCGGAAGGCGATCCGCAGGTTGCGCACCTGCAGCAACGGTTCATCCGGCGGCGGCTGTTCGTTCATCCGGGATTCATCCATCAAGGGTTCATCCATTACTTCGCCTTCGGATCGAGCGCGTCTCGCAGCGCATCGGCAAACAGGGAAAATGCCGTGACCAGCACCGCCATGGCCGTGGCAGCGGCGGCCAGTTGCCACCACTTGCCCAGCAACAGTTCATTCTGCGCCTCGTTCAGCATGGAGCCCCACGACACCACGCCGGCCGGCACGCCGAAGCCGAGGAAGGACAGGATCACCTCGGCCTTGATGAAACCCACGACGAGAATCGATACCTGCACCAGCGCCACGTGGCTCACGTTCGGGAAGATGTGCACGAACATCCTGCGCCATGCGGAAGCGCCGATCGCGTCGGCCGCCAGCACGTATTCGCGCCCCTTGTGCCGGAGATATTCGGCGCGCACCAGCCGGTACGGGCCGGTCCAGCCGGTGAACCCCAGGATCAGCACGATGGTGGCCACGCCCTTCACCTGCAGCACGGCGGCCACCGCCAGGATCATCAGGATCGACGGAATCGACGTGAAGACGCTGTACAGCCATTCGAACAGGTCGTCGGCGATGCCGCCCGAAAAGCCGGCCATCGCGCCGAAGAGCGTGCCCAGGCCCACCGCGACGAAGGCCGCCACCAGGCCGACGACGATCGACGTTTCGGCGCCCTTGATGGTTTTCTTCACGATGTCGTGGCCCCACTTGTCGGCGCCGAACGGCAGCGTGGGCAGGCGCTCGGCCGCGGCACCGCCTGCCGGCAACACGGCGCGCAATGCCGCGATATCGGCCGCCAGCGGGTCGAACGGGTTGTCGCGCGCCACGGGCGCGGCTGCGGGCGCGAGCGCCGCAGGGCCGGTCATGCCAGCTGCGCCGAGGAACGATGGCGGCGCGTAGTTCACGCCCACCTCGCGCTCCCAGTCGGCGGCGATCCACCCCGCGGCGGACAGCGCCACGAGCACCAGCCAGCCGGCAACGACGGCCAGCGCAGCCATCGCCAGCCGGTCGGCGCGCAGCCGGCGCCACGCGAGCGTCCACAGGCCGGCCGGGGTGGCGTGGAAATCCGTCATGCCCGCTGCACCCGCGGATCGACGAGCCGGTACAGCACGTCCGTCAGCAGGTTGAAGACCATCGTGGCGGCGGCCACATACACGGTGATCGCCTTGATGACGGGGAAGTCGCTGCGCTCCACGGCCAGGATCACTTCACGGCCGATGCCGGGAATGCCGAAGAAGCGCTCGAGCAGGAAGGCGCCCACCAGCAGGGCCGGCAGGCTGGCCATCACGTGCGTGATGATCGGGATCGCGGCATTGCGCAGCACGTGCACCCACATCACGCGCCGTTCCGGCAAGCCCTTGGCGCGCGCGGTGCGCACGTAATCCTGGTTCGCTTCGTCGAGCACGAAGCTGCGGTAAAGCCGCAGCGTGGGGGCCACGGAAACGGCCAGGCCGATCAGGATCGGCAGCGGCGCGTAGCGCAGCAGGTTCTCCGCCACGCCATCGCCCCAGCCCTGCACGGGAAACAGCCCAAGCCGGTAGGCCAGGCCATACTGGAACACGATGATATAGACGAGGATCGACACCGACATGGCCGCCGTGCACGCCACCATCACGGCGCGGTCGGTCAGGGAACCGCGCACGAACGCGATCGCCAGTGCCAGCGCGACCCCGATCAGGGTTTCCAGGATCGTCAGCGGCACCAGCACCGTCAGCGACGGCCCCAGGCGCGATGCGATGACGTGGCCGACATCTTCGCCGGTGGCCCAGCTCTGGCCGAAGTCGAACGTGGCAACCTGTTTTGCGAAGATCAGCAGTTGCACATACCAGGGTTCGTCGACGCCGAGCTGGCGGCGGATGCTGGCGATGGCTTCCGCGCTCGACATCTTCCCGGCCAGTACATAGGCGGGATCGCCGCCCACCCAGTGGAACAGCACGAACACCAGCAGCACGACCCCGAGCATCGTCGGCAGCATTTGCCACAGGCGGCGCAGGACGAATGGGAGCATGGGCGGAATGGCACGTGAAAAGCACACGATAGCGCAAAACCTTGCGCTACGGCAGTTTGATGCTTTTGCAAAATAAAGTTGCTTTCTGCAAAGTTAGGCAGACAAGTGTATCAATTCGTCCACATACGTGAAGTTGCCAATTATTTCACAAGCAAAGTTCAAGATCGCCGAAGATCAGGCCAGAAGATGCGCAACTCGGCAGAATTGTCGAGATTTGCTTGTCGCGCAGATATCTTTGGCCTACCAGCATACATTTGCGTGAATTCACTGTGACAACTTTTTGTTTGACCGTTATGAAGCCGGAGTGATTACATGCAGCCTCAAGGAAGCACCGCGCTTCCTGAACACGAGCAACGGACACGCACACAACGCAGCCTTTGTAGCTCATCAGAAATTATTAGTGGAGGTAGTACCCATGGTAGAGAAAATGATGGCACGTTCGGTTCGCCTGTTATTCACGGGCGGCCTGATGGCCACGCTGGGCATGGCAGGCACGGCCGCAGCCCAGGACACGAACATTCAACGCGTCGAGATCACCGGTTCGAGCATCAAGCGCGCCACCGCGGAAACCGCCTCGCCGGTCCAGGTGATCAACCGCGAAGAGCTGCTGCGCTCGGGCAAGTCCACCGTCTCCGAATACCTGCAGACGCTGACCGTCGACGGCGCCGGTTCGCTGCCGACCGGTTTCGGCAACGGCTTCGCCGCCGGTTCCACCGCGATCTCGCTGCGCGGCCTCGGCGCCACCTCCACGCTGGTGCTGCTGAACGGCCGCCGCATGGCGCCGTTCGCGCGCGCCGACGACGGCCAGAAGAGCTTTACCGACCTGTCCACCGTGCCGATGCAGATCGTCGAGCGCATCGAGATCCTGAAGGATGGCGCATCGTCCACCTACGGCGCCGACGCGATCGCCGGCGTGGTCAACATCATCCTGCGCAAGGACGTGCAAGGCCTGGAATTCAAGGCCGACACGGGCTGGTCGCGCTATGACGACGGCAAGCAGAACAAGGCCTCGGTCACGTTCGGCAAGGGCGACCTGGACGAAGACAAGTACAACTGGGTGGTCAACGCCGAGTACATGCAGTCCGACCGCATCAAGAACAGCGACCGCAAGGACCGCGCCTACATCGGCAACGGCGACCTGCGCGCCTACGGCTTCCCGATCGGCACGCAGTTCGCCGGCGGCTACATCAACGGCACCAACAGCGTCAGCCCGTCGCCGACCGGCATGGTGCGCGATCCGGTCACCACGAACTACACGAACCTGCCAGGCTGCGCGGGCATCTCGGCCACCACGAACCAGACCGGCGCGAACGGCGGCTGCCTGTACTACGTCGACCAATGGCGCGACATGCAGCCGGAGATCGAGTCGCTGAACCTGTACACGAAGGGCACGCTGCAGATCAACGAGTCGACCCAGGCTTACGTGGAACTGGGCTACTCGAAGCGCTCGACCGCCTTCATGATGACGCCGCCGTCGGTCACCCCGACCGTGGCCTTCCCGCCGAACGCGCAGACGCCGCAAGGCTTCATCAACTACGGCAACCAGAACCTGATGTCGGCGCAGCACCCGCAGAACCCGTTCGGCGCCAATGCCCGGATGCGCTACATCGCCACCGACATCGGCCCGTCCGAGCGCCGTGCCGACAACGAGTTCCGCCGCTTCGTCGTGGGCGTGAAGGGTTCGCTGGCAGGCTGGGACTACGACACCGGCTTCACCTACTCCGATTCCAAGCTGGACCTGGAATACACGAACATGCTGAACATGAACGTGGTCACCCAGGCGCTGAGCAACCCGGCTTCGCAGTACTTCCCGTACTACATCGGCGACCAGGCCTACCGCAACCCGGCCTCGCTGTACCAGGCCATGGTGGTCGATGCGCTGTCGCACTCGAAGACCAGCCTGTCCGTGATCGACTTCAAGGCAACGCGTGAACTGCCGATCGCCCTGCCGGGCGGTAACATCGGCCTGGCAATCGGCGCCGAGCACCGCCGCGAGAAGGTGTCGAACCCGTCGCTGGCCGGCTCCGAGAACGGCTCGATCAACTCGTCTTACGTGGCTGCGTTCGGCGATTCGAAAGTGTCCGCCGTCTACGCCGAGATCCTGGCTCCGCTGCTGAAATCGCTCGAACTGTCCGCCGCCGTCCGCTACGACAAGTACGACAACTTCAACTCCACCACGCCGAAGGTCGGCCTGAAGTGGACGCCGCTGCGCACGTTCGCCCTGCGCGGCACGTACACGGAAGGCTTCCGCGCACCGGGCGCCGCCGAAGGCAGCTCGTCGTCGCAGTCGACCGGCACGTCCACCGTGCGTGACCCGATCCGCTGCCCGAACGGCCCGGCCGCCGGCGGCGCCACGGCCACCGACTGCGCGATTCCGGTCGCCGCCGTCAAGGTCGGCGATCCGAACCTGCAGCCGGAAACGTCGAAAGGCGTGACGCTGGGCATGGTGTGGGATCCGTTCGAAGGCACGTCCGTGGCACTGGACGGCTGGAAGATCAAGCGTGAAAACGAGATCAACCCGCTGCCGTACAACGAAGCGGCCGCCCTGCCGACCGCGATCCGCAACGACAACAACCTGGTGCAGAACGGCCAGGTGATCCCGAACTCGGGCACGCTGATCCTGACGCAGGCACCGTACCGCAACTCCAGCTTCACGGAGATCTCGGGCGTGGACCTGGACGTGAAACAGCGCCTGCGCCTGGGCGACTACGGCCGCGCAACGCTGGGCATGGTGATCACGCACGTGGCATCGTGGAAGCGCCAGGAGTCCGCAACGACGGCCTACCAGTTCGCCGGCACGCACGGCAACTGCGACACGTCGAACTGCGCCGGCACGCCGAAGAACAAGGTCAACCTGTCCGCCACCTGGGACATCAATGCCTTCAACTTCAACGCCAACCTGAACTGGCGCGACAAGATGGACAACGTGCTGTTCGCCGGCGACAAGTGCGCGTCGACGCTGGCCAACGGCCAGCCGGGCACGAAGGATTGCGAAATCGCTTCGTTCACGACGCTGGACCTGTCGACCCGCTACAACGTGAGCAAGAACTTCACGCTGTTCGCCTCGGTCAGCAACGTGTTCGACAAGATCGCCCCGCTTGATCCGCTGACCTACGGCGGCATCAGCTACAACCCGATGGATGCATCGGGCGCGATCGGCCGTTACTTCAAGGTCGGCGCAAGCTACAGGTTCTTCTAACTTCTCCGGAAGTTCAGCAAGCAAAGCGGCCCCATGCGGGCCGCTTTTTTCATGGCGCGGGGCTTTTCAACCATGGGCCGCCGGATTGCCATGCCACCGGATTCCTGCACCAGCTTCAGTGGCAATACCGAAAAATGACAGTTGTGAACTATCCATTCGGATAGCTACCAGTTGCGTCTTCACATACTTGTTGATTTGACAAATGTTGGCAGTGCGGGGCTACTTTTGCTTACATCGGCCGAACAAAAATTGACAACTAGCATGTTTTGGTGGTTTGATACGCACCCCCGTGATTATTTGTGAGAATCGCAGGGGCTAGCGGTCACTGTATAACAGTTACTTCCAGTTGCAGCATGGGCTGCTCCGGCCGCCGCCTTACCCGGGCGGCGGCCGTTTGTCGTTCGCAATAACCTGAAAGAAGTTTCATGATTGAGAAAGTATTGTCTCGCTCCCTGCGCGTAATGTTCGCGGGCAGCCTGGCGATGGGCATGCATGCCGCGACCGCGCAGGAAGCCGGCGAGCAGCCCATGCAACGCGTTGAAATCACCGGCTCGTCCATCAAGCGCATCGCCGCCGAAGCGTCGCTGCCGGTGCAGTCCTTCAACCAGAAGGACATCAAGAAAACCGGTGTCACCACGGTGACCGACTTCATCCAGCAGATCCCGACGATGCAGGGCTTCACTGCCGCGGCCACATCGGTCGGCGGCGGTGGCGGCGGCATCACGACGGCTTCCATCCACGACATCGGCGAGCAGTACACGCTGGTGCTGCTGAACGGCCGCCGCATCGCGCCATCCAACTCCGGCACCACGATCGACCTGAACTCGATTCCGCTGTCGGCCGTTGAGCGCGTGGAAGTGCTGACCGACGGCGCCTCGGCGCTGTACGGTGCCGACGCCATTGCCGGCGTCGTCAACTTCATCCTGAAGAAGGGTGCTTCCGACTGGCAGATCGACGCCAAGTACAACAACCCGGAACGTTCGGGCGGCGCGTCGAACTCGGTGTCCATCTCGAAGGGCTTCGGCGACTACGATGAAGACGGCTACAGCGTGTTCTTCTCCGCCAGCCACGACGTGCAGAAGTCGCTGAAGGCTTCTCAGCGCGATTTCGCCAAGTCCGGCCTGATCAACTTCACCGACCCCGCCACCGGCAAGGAACTGCTGTTCGCCACGGCGTCGAGCCGCGCGCTGCCGGCCAACGCCGCGGTGCGCTACACGGCGGCCGATGGCACGGCACGTTCGGTCAACCTGAACCCGTATGCCCTGTCGCACAATGGCGCCTGCGCGCCGCTGAACGCCAATGTGTATGGCGACGGCAACTGCTACTTCGACTCCGCCTCGACCATCGAGATCAATCCGGAAACGAGCCGCGACGGCGTGTTCAGCTCCGGCGAACTGAAGCTGGGCAATACGGGCTTCCGCGGGTTCTACGACTTCGCGTTCACCAAGGCCAATGTGCGCTCGTCGATCGCCCCGTTCCCGGCCCAGTTCTCGATCGCCAAGGGTTCGTCGCTGTACAACCGGTACATCGCACCGTACCTGACCGCCGAGCAGGCGGCCGGCGTGACGAGCGTGAACGCGAACTACCGCCTGATGGAAATGGGCAACCGCACGTACGACTACGGCACCAAGGCCACCCATATCGTGGCCGGCGTGGACGGCAATGCGTTTGGCTGGGACGTGAACTCCGCGTTCACGTGGTCGCGCAACCGCCAGCAGACCGACTACGTCAGCGGCTTCCCGCTGGCATCGGAGTTCGAGGCCGCCATCGGTGCAGGCTTGCTCGATCCGTTCAGCTACGGCCTGGGCGAGATGCCCGAGTCGATGAAGAACACGCTGCTGGGCACCGGCTTCTCCGGCCTGTACCAGACGCAGACCGTGATCATGAAGGGCTGGGATGCACGCGGTTCGCGTGAAGCGTTCAAGCTGCCGGGCGGCGCGGCGATGCTGGGCGTGGGTGTCGATTACCGCGACACGAACTACCACATGGACAGCCAGAAGGTCGCCGAAAACGCCGAGATCCTGTACGAAGGCGGCGCCATCGACAGCGGCTACCACCGTGCCAACGCCGGTGCGTACGCCGAGCTGATGATGCCCGTGACGAAGCAGCTGGAAGTGACCGCCTCGGCGCGTTACGACCGGATCGGCGCCGTCAAGGACAACAACGGCGGCAAGACCTACGGCGACACCGAAAGCGCCAACACGTGGAAGCTGTCGGCCAAGTACTCGGCCACGAAGAACGTGATGTTCCGCGCGGCTGCGGGCACCGGATTCCGTGTCGCGACGATGCAGCAGATCGCCGGCGTGCAGGAAGACTGGGGCGTCACGGGCGGCAACTACCAGTGCCCGCTGACGGGCAGCGCGCATCCGCTGGCGTCGTACTGCAACGGCGTGGGCCGCACGCAGTTCGAGGCATTCCGCGCGGGTAACGCCAATCTGAAGCCGGAGAAGTCGAAGCAGTGGTCGATCGGTACGGTGTGGGAACCGACCGGCAACCTCTCGCTGGCACTGGACCTGTGGAACGTGGAAATCCGCGACCAGGTGCAGGACGTGACGGAAGCGCAGATCTTCGCCGACCCGGCGAAATTCGCAGACCTGTTCACGACCAAGTACCTGAACTCGACCGGCTCGCGCGAGCTGGCGGTGATCCTCGCGCCGATCAACATCGGCAAGCGTGAGAACCGCGGTATCGACTACGACCTGACCCACAAGCAGAACATCTGGGGCGGCCGCCTGACCAGCCGCCTGGCCGGTACTTACCTGCTGCGTTCGCGCTTCACGGAGCCGGGCTCGGACGACGTATGGACCACGAGCCTGAACCGCTACGGCATCGACGACAAGGTCAGCTTCCGCCACGTGATCAAGGCATCGACGTCGTTCGAGACGAAGCAGCTGACGCACACGCTGATCGCCTCGTACCGCAACGGCTACGTCGACAAGCCGCAGACGCTGGACGACTGCGCCGTGATCGTCGCCGGCTCGCCGGGCGAGTGCTACGCCGTCACGCTGGACGTGCCGAGCTACACCACGTTCGACTACCAGGTGGCTTACCGCCCGCTGGCCAATGTGGAAATCTCGGCAGGCGTGCTGAACCTGTTCGACCGCAACCCGCCGTTCTCGCTGCGCAACGCCGGCTCGCACCAGATGGGCTACAACCCTTCCTACTCCAGCGCGCTGGGCCGGCAGCTGTACCTGTCCGGTTCCTACCGGTTCTAATGGACCCCGGGCCTCGCGGCCCGGTGGCCCAACAAAAGCGGCGCCTCGTGCGCCGCTTTTTTTATTGCCAGATTCCGCGACTGCCCCCAATTCACAACGGGGACCAACGGGGACAGTCCCGCCGGGAGGGACTGTCCCCAGAGGTTTTACAACACTTTTTGTTGTTTATTCGCCCGTCAGGCGGCGCTGGCGGACGGCGGCGGCCAGTTGTTCGAGCACTTGCACGCTGGCTTCCCAGTCGATGCAGCCGTCGGTGACGGATTGGCCGTAGGTCAGTTCCTTGCCCGGCACCAGGTCCTGGCGGCCGGCGACGAGGTGGGATTCGACCATCACGCCGACGATGCGCGTGTCGCCGCCGGCCACTTGCGCGGCGATGTCGGCGCAGACGGGCACCTGGTTTTCCGGCTTCTTCGAGCTGTTCGCGTGCGAGGCGTCGATCATCAGGCGCGCGGCCAGGCCATGGCCGGCGATCGCCTTGCTGGTTTCTTCGACGCTGGCGGCGTCGTAGTTCGGGGCCTTGCCGCCGCGCAGGATGACGTGGCAGTCCTCATTGCCGGCGGTCGACACGATGGCCGAGTGGCCGCCCTTCGTCACCGACAGGAAGTGGTGCGGCTGCGATGCGGCCTTGATCGCTTCGACGGCGATCTTGATGTTGCCGTCGGTGCCGTTCTTGAAGCCGACCGGGCACGACAGGCCCGACGCCAGCTCGCGGTGCACCTGCGATTCGGTGGTGCGCGCACCGATGGCGCCCCAGGCGATCAGGTCGGCGATGTATTGCGGGCTGATCACGTCGAGGAACTCGGTGCCGGCCGGCAGGCCCAGCTCGTTGATGTCGCGCAGCAGCTCGCGCGCCATGCGCAGGCCGTCATTGATGCGGAAGCTGTTGTCCATGTACGGGTCGTTGATCATGCCCTTCCAGCCCACCGTGGTGCGTGGCTTCTCGAAGTACACGCGCATCACGATTTCCAGGTCGGCGCTCAGGCGCTCGCGCACCCCGATCAGCCGGCGCGCATATTCCATGGCCGCTTTCGGATCGTGGATCGAGCACGGGCCGATGACCACCATCAGGCGGTCGTCCTGGCCATGCAGGATGCGATGCAAGGCTACCCGCGCGCCGGACGCCGTGGCGGATGCGGCTTCGGTGCAGGGGAATTCGCGGATCAGGTGCGAGGGGGGCGTCAGTTCCTTCATCTCGCGGATGCGCAGGTCGTCGGTGCGTTGCATGGTGCTCTCCTGGAAAATTGCGGCTTGAACTTGCTTGTATGGGGTGAAAACAAAAAAAAACCGCCATTGCTGGCGGTTTGTCTGTATCTGCTGGACTCGTCTGCTTCTCGCTTACGTGCACCGGCCTTTACTCAACCGCCTGGAGGCAGGGAGCCAAAAGTAAAAAAAGCCGGTAAAGAAAACGAAGCGGTGCATGGAACCAATCCTTTGAGTTGAGTTCACTATAACAACAAAATCTGAGGTTTGGCAAGACATTGTTTGGCCTGCGATGTTGTCAAACGTATTTGATTGCCCATGCCGGTCCTCCGGGCCTTTTACAGGCCCAGCTGAACGAACACCGATGTCGGGCAAGGACGGGTCGTGCGAACCATTTCGATGGCCTCGTTCGCCTGCACATAATGCCGGGCTGACCGGCATTATTATCCAGATTGCCGGCAAGGCGCCTTTCCATCATGCAATATGAGCCGGTGTTCCGGGCCCTGATAATAAGGCCATCGAAAAATCGCCATTTAAGCTCAATTTAAGGTTTCCTCTCCAAACGCAGGCAGAAAAGAAGAGGTATCAAATTCCACCTCTTCTTTTAGAAATCTCGTTCGAGTCGCATCTCTTTTTCTTTCCAAAAGCTCCTTAACCCTGACTACAGGAGTGGTCGGCACACTCCATCCGCGAATTCATTTTCATCTAAATAACTACATCTTCACCCGCCTTGCTGTCATCTTCACGCATATAGCAGAATCCGCATCGAATCCTAAACCGTTGGCATTCGATTCCAATAGGAACTATAAATTAACTCTGAGTATAAGAAGATAGCGCTGCCATCGCTTGTCCCGCATATGTCCTGTTGCGCACATGAGACATTACAGTTTCGCAAAATCCTTAACTCCTATATAACTTTCACACTCACGAAAACCATTGGACACCTTTTCCGGAGATATAACGAATGAAACCAATGAAAATACGCCCGGTTCCGGGCGTTCTCCGCCGGGCCTTCCCCATCGCGGCACCGCTGCTGATGACGGTGCTGACGGCCCAGGCACAAACCACCGCCCCGACCGCTGCCGGTGCGCAACCGATCCAGCGCGTGGAAATCACGGGCTCGAACATTCGCCGTTCGCAAGCCGAAACGGCATCGCCGGTGCAGACCGTGAACCGCGCCGACATTGAAAAATCCGGCAAGACCACGGTGGCCGAACTGCTGCAGACGCTGGCGGTCGACAACCAGGGTTCCGTGCCGACCACGTTCGGCAACGGCTTTGCTTCCGGCGCATCGGGCATCTCGCTGCGTGGCCTGGGCGCCGCGTCCACGCTGGTGTTGCTGAACGGCCGCCGCATCGCACCATACGGCCTGGCCGACGATGGCCAGAAAGTCTTTGCCGACCTGAACATCATTCCCGCGGAAGCCGTGGAACGCGTCGAGATCCTGAAGGATGGCGCCTCGGCCATCTACGGTTCCGACGCCATCGCCGGCGTGGTCAACGTCATCCTGCGCAAGGATTACGTGGGCACCACCGTGCGCCTGTCGCAAGGCCTGTCGAACGAAAGCGACGGCGGCGACACCCGCCTGGCCGTCACGCACGGCGTGGGCGACCTGGAAACGGATCGCTACAACTTCCTGTTCTCGGCTGAATACGGCAAGAAGCGCGAAGTGTGGAACCGCGACCGTGCTGGCCGCGGTGCCGTGGGCCGCGCCGACCTGCGCGACTTCGGGTTCTCGGCGCAGGAAGCACTGGGCGGCACGGGCGCGATCGTTGCCCGCAACAGCGCCGGCAGCTCGGTCGTCGGCAACGTGCGCAACCCGCTCACCAACGATTACTACAGCCGCGGCAACCCGGCCGGCGTGGGCTTCACCCGCACCTTCCCGGGCGCGGCGTGCTCGAACTTCACTAACCACCCGCAGGGCGATCCGGGCGGCGGCTGCCTGACGGATGCCACGCAGATGTACAACCAGATCCAGCCGCGTCAGGAAACGCTGAACCTGTTTGGCCGTGCGACCTTCCAGCTGAACAACGACTGGCAAGCCTACGTGGAACTGAACGGCTACCACAGCGATTCGGAATCGTTCTCCACGCCATCGGGCATCAGCGGCAGCGTTGGCTACCCTGGCGGCCCGGTCAACAATGCGGACGTGTCGCTGGGCGCCGCGCACCCGGATAACCCGTACTTCGGCAGCCGCGCGCGTCTGCGTTATATCGCTTCGGACGTGGGCCCACGCACCAGCGCCATCGAAACGAACTTCGTGCGCGCCGTGGCCGGCCTGAAGGGCACCGTGGCAGGCTGGGATGTCGACAGCGCCCTGCTGTTCTCGCAAAGCAAAACGAATCGTGACCAGAACGGCTACCTGCAACGCGACGTGGCTTTCGCCCTGCTGGATCCAAGCGCGGCGAACGTTGCCGCCGCCCGCGCCGGCAGCGCCGCCTATAACGGCCTGCCAGCAGGCAGCTTCTGGCGTATCGGCGAGAACGCCGGCCTGAACTCGCAAGCCCTGTACGACGCCCTGTCGCCGACGATCTCGAACGACGCCACCACCAGCATTGCCGTGGCCGATGTGAAAGCGTCGCGTGAATTCGGCCAGTTGCCGGGCGGCGCGCTCGGCGTGGCCGTGGGCGCCGAGTTCCGCCATGATGAAACCGAGCTGAACCCGACGTCGGGCACTGATCGCGGCAACATCATCGGCCTGGGCTACTCGGCCTACGAAGGCCAGCGCAACTCGGCCGCGCTGTACACCGAAGTCATCGCGCCGGTTCTCCCGACCGTTGAACTGTCCGCCGCGCTGCGCTACGACCACTTCAACGACGTGGGCAATTCCTACACGCCGAAAGCGGGTTTCAAGTGGACGCCGGTGCGCAGCTTCGCACTGCGCGGCACGTTCGCCCGCGGCTTCCGCGCACCGAGTGCGGCCGAAAACGGCCGTGGCGGCCTGGCAGCCTTCTCCACGTCGGACGATCCGGTCCGTTGCGCACTGGGAATCCCGGCTGCATGCGCCTCGTCGTCCGTGGCCGTGATCACGTCGCCGAACCCGGACCTGTCGCCTGAAAAGTCGAAGAGCTTCTCGCTGGGCGCCGTGTGGGATCCGCTGCCACGCACCAGCATCTCGCTGGACGCATGGCAGATCGAGCGCAAGAACGAAATCAACCAGGAAACCACGTCGGCTGCGATCGCCGCGGGTAACCTCGTACGCGATCCGGGCAGCTCGCAGTTCGCCGGCGATCCAGGCGCCATCGTGGCCGTGCTGACGAACTACATCAACTCGAACTCGACCAAGGTCAACGGTATCGACCTGGATGCCCGTACCACGTTCCAGATGGGCGATGCCGGTTCGCTGACGGCCGACATCAAGTGGACGCACATGTTCAAGTTCGAGCGTACCGACCTGGAAGGCAACACGGTCGATTACGCCGGCACGCACGGCAACTGCGATGCGACGAACTGCATGGGCACGCCGGATAACCGCATCAACCTGGGCCTGACCTGGGATCGCGGCCCGCTGCGCCTGTCCGGTGTCGTCAACCACCGCGGCAAGTTCGACAACACGCTGTTCAAGGACGATCCGGATGGCTGCGCCTTCCACTTCGCCAACGGCGACGACTCGCCGAACGGTTGCAAGATCAGCTCGTTCACGACGCTGGACCTGACCGCGAAGTACCGCTTCACCAACAAGGCCGAGCTGTTCGCCACGATCCAGAACGTGCTGGACAAGGAACCGCCGCTGGATCCGCTGACCTACGGTGCCGCCGGCTACAACCCGCTGGACTACAGCGGTGCACTGGGCCGTTACTTCCAGGTGGGGATGCGCTACACGTTCTAAGCGACATTGCCGCAACAAAAATGGGCCTTCGGGCCCATTTTTTTCATCAGCAATTTGTTGATGATCAATATCGTGTCAAAGTGTTATTGCGAGCCGATGCGCACAATGAAAACATCGGCTGCTTCTGAGCGGTTCCATGAAAACTACTTGAGGAAGAACTCCCATCCATGAAGACCACCCGTCCATCCCATCGCCCCGGTTTCCACCCCCGTTTCAACCTCCGCCTCGCCGCCCTCCCCCTCGCCCTCGCTTCCATCGCACCGCTTTCCGCCCAGGCCCAGCAGGCCGAGGAAGGCCAGGTCGCGCGCGTGGAAATCACCGGCTCGTCGATCAAGCGCATCCAGTCGGAAACGGCCACGCCGCTGACCGTGTTCCGCGCCGAGGAATTCGTCAAGCAGGGGCTCACGACGGCGCAGGAAGTGCTGGACCGGATTCCTTCGAACCAGTCCAGCTTTGGTTCCGCGAACGCGGTCGGCGGCAATGCCAGCGGCCTGCCGACCGGCGGCCAGGCCACGGCCGACCTGCGCGGGCTGGGTGGCGACAAGACGCTGGTGCTGCTCAACGGCCGCCGCCTCGCCACGCACCCGTACGACGGCGCCAGTGTCGACCTGAACCTGATTCCGGTCGCGGCGCTGGAGCGCGTGGAAGTGCTGCGCGACGGCGCCTCGGCCATCTACGGCACCGATGCGATCGGCGGCGTGATCAACTTCATCACCAAGCGCGGCGTCGACCGCGCCACCGTCGCGGTGGAAGCCACGTTCCCCGAAGAGACGGGCGGCCGTGAGCGGCGCGCCAACCTGACCGCGGGCGGCGGCGACCTGGACCGCGACCGCTGGACCGTGCTGGGCGTGCTGGACTGGCACCAGCAGGACGTGCTGACGTCGCAGCAGCGGCCCTTCTCCGCCACCGGCGTGATGCCGTCGCGCGGCTTGAACATCACGTCCGGCACCACGTTCCCGGGCAATTACTTCGACCCGGTCACCGAGGTGCAGGGCAACCCCGGCAATGCTTCCGGCTGCAATCCGCCGCTGTCCGTGCCGCACCCCACCAACGGTACCTGCCGCCAGGATTACACGCGCCAGATCGACAACAACCCCGAGCAGGAACACGTGACGGCGTATGGCAAGGCCAGCTTCAAGCTGGCGCCGGACCACACGGCGTCCGTCGAGCTGCTGCATTCGGTGAACCACGTGAAGGCACGCACGGCGCCGCCACCGCAGACCGACCTCGTGCTGCCCGCGTCGAGCCCTTACTACCCAGGCAATGCGGGCGGCGTACCGGCGCAGGCAGGGCTGTCCGGCGGGCCGCTGACGGTCAACTGGCGCCCTACCGAGGCGGGCCAGCGCCAGATCAATTCGAAAGGCACGGGCACGCGGGTCGTCGGCTCGCTCGAGGGCCTCATCGCCGGCTGGGATTACCAGGGTGGCCTCAGTTATTCCGTCAGCCGCTCCGAAGAGGAATTCACCGGCGGCTACGTGGCCGATGCCGCGTTTGCGGCCGGCGTGTTCAACGGCATCCTGAACCCGTTCGGCTTGCAGAACCAGGCGGGCCGCGATTACCTGGCCAGCACGGCGCTGCGCGGCCGCGTGCAGGACGCCAGCAACCAGCAGAGCGCGTTCGACTTCAAGGCCAGCCGTGAACTGTTCGACCTGGGCGGCGGCAAGCTGGCCGTGGCGTTCGGCGGCGAGCTGCGGCACGAGAAGGCCGACTTCAACGTCAACCGCGACATCGCCGGGCAGGCATCGAGCTCGGGCCTGTCGGGCTCCCTGTCGAAGGATGGCAGCCGCACCGTGCAGGCCGTGTTCGGCGAAATCAGCGCGCCGTTCCTGAAGACCCTGGAAGCATCGCTGGCCGCCCGCTACGACCACTACAGCGATGCCGGCAGCACGTGGAACCCGAAGGCGTCGCTGCGCTTCCAGCCCACGCAGGCATTCGTGCTGCGCGGCTCGGCCAGCACCGGTTTCCGCGCGCCCACGCTGTTCGAGAAAAACGCACCGCTGTCGCGCAACGACACGAGCAATACCTACGACGACCCGATCCTGTGCCCGGGCGGCGTGCCGCAGCCGGGCGCGAATCCGCTGCGCGACTGCGACCTGCAGCAGTACAAGCTACAAGGCGGCAACGCGGACCTGAAGCCGGAAAAATCGCGCACGTTCTCGATCGGCGCCGTGTTCGAGCCGATCCCCGCCATCACGCTGGCCGTGGACTACTGGACCATCCGCCTGCGCGACAAGATCGGCGCGCTGCCGGAACAGACGATCTTCGGCAATTACGAAAAATACCGCGACCGCTTCATCCGCTTCCCCGACGGTTCGCCGAACGCCATCCTGGACCTGAACGAAAACCTGGGCAAGGTCAAGACGGACGGCGTCGACGTCAGCCTGACCGCGCGCACGCCGAACCACAGCTGGGGCGCGCTGTCGTTCACGCTGGACGGCACGTGGGTGCACAACTATGAATACCAGAACGAACGCGATGGCGAGTTCACGCAAAACGTGGGCCGCTACGCGGACAACAACGTGGTATTCCGCTGGCGCCACAACGCGGCGCTGACGTGGCGTTCGGGTGCATGGAGCGCCACCGTGGCCCACAACTTCAAGACCGGCTACGACGACCAGAACCTGGTCGAGCCGCAATTCTTCAATCACGTGCCGTCGTATGGCCTGGTGAACCTGTCGGGCACGTACACGGGCTTCCAGAACATCTCGCTCACCGCCGGCATCAAGAATGTGGCCGACAAGGAACCGCATTTCTCGAACCAGGGCACGCTGTTCCAGAAGGGCTACGATCCGCGCTACACCGACCCGGTCGGCCGCGCGCTGTACGTGCGGGGCTCGTACACGTTCTAGAAGCAAAAACTGGGGACGTACCCCTGTTTAGAGGAAACTCCGCCGGCAGCTCGGCTGGCGAAGTTTCCTGGAAACCAGGGTCCGTCCCCAGTTTTGCCGGCTGAAAAAACTGGGGACGTACCCCTGTTTAGAGGAAACTCGCTGGCTGCGTTTGCGGGTGAAATTTCCTGGAAACCAGGGTCTGTCCCCAGTTTTGCGGCCCGGCGAAAGTTGCTTCAAAAATGGGGTACGTCCCCATTTTTGAAGCAACAAAAAAGGCGCCGCGAGGCGCCTTTTTCGTTGGAGCGGAGTGGGGTTACGCGGTGCCGCCGACGGTTACGCCGTCGATGCGCAGTGTCGGCTGGCCGACGCCCACCGGCACGCTCTGGCCTTCCTTGCCGCACACGCCCACGCCGGAGTCGAGCTTCATGTCGTTGCCGATCATCGACACGCGGTTCAGCACGTCCGGACCGTTGCCGATCAGCGTGGCGCCCTTCACCGGGTAGGTGATCTTGCCATCCTCGATCATGTAGGCTTCGCTGGCCGAGAACACGAACTTGCCGTTCGTGATGTCGACCTGGCCGCCGCCAAAGTTCACCGCGTACAGGCCGTTCTTCACGGAGGCGAGGATCTCGGCCGGGTCCTTGTCGCCGGCCAGCATGTACGTGTTCGTCATGCGCGGCATCGGCAGGTGGGCGAACGATTCGCGGCGGGCGTTGCCTGTCACCGGCATCTTCATCAGGCGCGCGTTCATCGTGTCCTGGATGTAGCCGCGCAGGATGCCATCCTCGATCAGCGTGGTGCACTGCGTGGGATTGCCTTCGTCGTCGATGTTCAGCGAACCGCGGCGGTCCTGCAGCGTGCCGTCGTCGACCACCGTCACGCCTTTCGCGGCGACGCGCTCGCCGATGCGGCCGGCGAACGTGGACGAACCCTTGCGGTTGAAGTCGCCTTCCAGGCCGTGGCCGATCGCTTCGTGCAGCAGGATGCCGGGCCAGCCCGGGCCCAGCACGACGGTCATCGGGCCGGCCGGTGCCGGTCGCGAATCCAGATTCACCAGGGCGCCCTTGACGGCATCCTCGGCATATTGCGTCAGCAATTCATCGGTGAAATAGCCATAGTCGTAGCGGCCGCCGCCGCCGGACGTGCCCATCTCGCGCCGGCCATCCTGCTCGACGATGACGGTGACGGACACGCGCACCAGCGGGCGGATGTCCGCCGCCAGCACGCCGTCGCTGCGCACCACCAGCACCACGTCGTATTCGCCGGCCAGGCCAGCCATCACCTGCACCACGCGCGGATCCTTGGCGCGGGCGATCTTTTCCACGCGCTCCAGCAGCTTCACTTTCGATGCGGCGTCCAGCGACGTCAGCGGATCGTGCGGCAGGTACAGCGAACGGCCGCCCTGCTGGGCGAGGCTGCCGGCCACCTTGATCTTGCCGGCGCCGGCGCGCGCGATCGTGCGCGTGGCGGCCGCCGCGTCCAGCAGGGCCGCTTCGGAAATCTCGTCGGAATATGAGAACGCCGTCTTTTCGCCGGAAACGGCGCGCACGCCCACGCCCTGGTCAATCGAGAAACTGCCCGTCTTGACGATGCCTTCTTCCAGGCTCCACCCTTCGTTCTTGGTGAACTGGAAGTACAGGTCGGCGTAGTCCACCTTGTGCGTGAACATCGTGCCGAGCGTCTTGATCAGCTTGCCCTCGTCCAGGCCGAACGGGGTCAGCAATACGTCGCGCGCGACGGCCAGCGAAGAGAGGTTCGGTTCGAATGGTTTCATTTGGATTTCCCGTGCTATGACTGGCTGTCATTGTAGTGGATTCATGCCGGGGCCGCCGGCGCGCCGGCGCCGCACCTGCATGGCACCGCGCCTACAGGATGCGGTGGTCGAGCGCAGGGAGGCGCTTGCGCACGTCGGCGATGACATCCGGGTCGATCAGGCCGCCCACGATGCCTTCGCCCTCGCCGTCGATGATGGCGCGCAACTCGCCCCACGGGTCGATCAGCTGGCTGTGGCCCCAGGTGCGCCGGCCGTTCACGTGGGTACCCCCTTGCGCTGCGGCCAGCACGTAACACTGGTTTTCAATGGCGCGGGCGCGCAGCAGCGTATCCCAGTGCGCCTCGCCCGTCGTGTAGGTAAACGCGGCCGGCACCACGATCAGGTCCACCGGGCCCATCGCGCGGAACAGTTCGGGGAAGCGCAGGTCGTAGCAGATCGCCATGCCGACCTTGCCGAAGTCCGTGTCCACCATGCCCACGCTCTTGCCCGGCACGATGGTGCGTGCCTCGTCGTAGGATTCGGTGTCGTTGGCAAAGCCGAACAGGTGCATCTTGTCGTAGCGCGCCACCTGCTCGCCGGCCGGGTTAAACACGAGCATCGTGTTCAGCACCTTGCCGGGCTCCTCGCTGACCAGCGGCAGCGTGCCGCCGAACAGCCAGATGGCGTGCGTGCGCGCCAGCTCGGCCATCGCATCCTGAATCGGCCCACTGCCGGGCTGCTCGGCTACGGCCACCTTGTCCGTGTCGGCCATGCCCATGATCGGCCAGTACTCGGGCAGCACGACAAGGCGCGCGCCGTTGTGGACGACAGCCTGCTCGACCAGCCGGCGTACGGTGGCGATGTTTTCTTCGACCACCGGGGTGGAAACCATCTGGATCGCGGCAACGAAAGCGGAAAGTGTGCTCATGATGTCCTCACTGGGTTCGGGTAACGTTCGGCAAGTCTGGCGTTGCAAGGCTCCCCGAGTCAAGCCTGCTGGTATCGAGTTTTGTCATGACGGGCGCCTTCCACGGTCCCGTCACCTGCATCTGGTACGTCAGCGCCTTCATCATCGGTTGCGACAGGAACAACTGGGCCAGGTAACTGCCCAGCCCGATCACGGGATTGACGGCCAGCGCATACACGAGCGGCGCCGTGCCGAAGTTCAGCTCGGGGATCACCACCACGTGCAGGTTCGTCGATTCGTTGGCGATGTCGGCCATGCCCGCCATCAGCACGGTCGCCTGCACGCCGTGCATTTTCAGGTTGTCCGTCTTCACGATGCCGCGGTCGATGACGGCGTGGGCCGTGAGCCCGTCGAACTGCAGCCCTTGCGAAAACACGTCGTTGAAATCGAACTTCAGCAGCCGCGGCAGCGCCTGCAGGCTCAGCACGCCCAGCAGTTTCGCCGCGCCCGGGTCCTGCTTCAGGAACTGCCCTTTTTCCACGTTCATGTCGAGCTTGCCGGACAGCGTGGGAATGTCCAGCGAGTACGGCAATCCCTGCCAGGCGATGTCACCGGACAGCTTGCCCTTGCCGCCCTTGACCGTGTCGGCGAAGCCGAAGCGTTCCAGCAGCTTGCCGGCGTCATGGATCTCCATGTTGAAATCAAGCGCTGAATGGTGGCGCTCGCTCTGCACCTGGCTTCCCCCGCCGCGGCTGACCCAGCGGCCGGTACCGTGCAGCGCGCCGTCGGCATTGACGAGCGCCAGCTTCGACACCCGCCATTCCCGCGACGACGTGATCAACGCATTATAGGCCTGCAATTCCAGGCTTCCCAGCGGCCGATTGAACAACTCGAAGCGCTCGGCCACGATATCGAGCGCCGGGATCGCCGGCGAGCTGGCCGACCGTTCCAGCATGTCCTTCACGTCGCCGGCCGACGATTCGGGAATGATGAGGCTCGACAGCCGCGCCGTGACCTTGCCCAGCCCGCGGCCCGTTGGCGATTCCGCCCACGTGATGTAGCCGTTGGCCTGCTTCGAATCGATGTTGGCCTGCCAGGTGCCGCCGCGGTGCGTGGCGCCCAGCACCACGCCGTCGAGCTTGCGGCTGGCGAGGATCAGTTCATCCGCCCGCGCCGCCATCGTTTCCGGCACGATGTACTGCGCCAGACTGATGCCGTCGCTGCCGCTGCCGCTGCCGCCGCTGCTGCTGCTGCTGCCGCTGTCACTGCCCGCGCCGGCGATATCGGTACCCAGCGCCAGCCATTCATCCACGTTCAGCGATTTCATGCTGACGTTCAGCGCCATGCCGCTATCCGGTTCGGGCGCCGGCGTGTTGACGCCGATGCCGCCGCGCACCAACTGCCAGGTACCGCGCTCCTGGCCTTGGTTCTGCCGCTGGCGCTGGTAGGCGGCCGCCACGACGTTGCCGATCGTGATGCGGATATCGTCGCGCGCCAGCCCCGCCTCGTTGGTGGCGGCGCCATTGAGCAGGAAATGCACGGGCAGCGCGTTGGCGGCCTCTTTCGCCAGCGGCGCCGGGAAATCCAGGCCCACGCCCGTCAGCAGCGATTCGACGACCACCTGGTATTGATGGTTGTGCGCCGTGACCAGGCCGTTGTAGCGGGCGCTGCCGCTGATGTGCCGGGCCAGCCGCTGCATGGCCGGTGCCGGATAGGTGCGGCGCAAGCCATCGGCCGTCACGTTGCCGCCGATGCGCACGGCGATGGTGCCGTCGGCCTGCGTGCCGCCGCCCACCGTCAGCTGGCCGCCCAGCAGCGTGCCGTTCAGGCCGTTCAGGTTGACGCCATGCTCGTTGAATTCGATCTTGCCGGTGGCCAGCAGCACGGGCGGCATGTCGTTCCACAAGACCACGTCGTTGCCCTGCAATTGCAGCGTGCCGTTGACCTTGCTCTCGCGCAACCGGTTCAGCGGCAAGTCCAGCCTGAGGGCAAGCCTGGCGTTGCCGGTGGCCGTGGTCTGGTCCGTGAAGTGGCCGATCCAGCCCAGCACGGGGCTGTTGGCCACGTAGCGCAGGTAGTCGCTCATGGCGCCGGCCGCGTTGCCGTCGATTTCCAGCACGCTGTCATGGTGGATCAGGTCGGCGATCACCGCCTTCACGTTGGACAGGTTGACGTTGCCCGTCTTCGCCGTATTGGCGCGGATTTCCATGCGGGCCCGCTCGAACGCGAAACTGCCGCGTATCTGCTCGGCCTGCGGCCACAGCGGCGACTTGCCGTCCACGCCGAAGTGGCCCGGTTCGTAGTTCAGCTTGCCATCCTGGATGCGGCCGGCGATGCGGAATTCACCCTTGCTGAAATCCGGCGTATCGGCCGCGAACGGGAAATGCGCGAGGTTGCCGGCAAGGCGCACCGACACGTCGTGCGCGGTGCCGCCTTCGAGCGCGCCGGTGAGCCATGCCTTCAGGTGCGCCGGCGTGGCGACCGGCAGGTAGCGGCCGATGCGGTTGATCGTGAAGCCGTCCAGCTTGCCGCGGATGTCCGCGGTGCCGGGGCCGGCCAGCCTGCCATCCGCGTTCGCCGGCAGAACGTGGGTGCCGGACAGTTCACCCGTCAGGCCTTCCTGGTCGAATGCCAGCTGGCCGAGGTCGACGCGCAGCCCCTCGGCATCGCGCGACCACGACGCATCGAGCTGCAGCTTCCGGAACGGCATCCTGGCTGTCTCGAACCAGGCCGGCATGTCGAGCACGAGGCCTGGCGCGTCGAGCACGACGCTGCCGCCATCCTCGCGCGCGTCGACCGTGCCGGACAGCTTGTCGAAACCCGGCAGCGCCGGCATGGCGGGCAGTGCCGGGGCCTTGCCAGTGGCCGCCACGGCGGGACGCGCGGCGAGTGCCGCCATGCCGAGCTCGCGCAAGTCCGCCCGCACCCGCCAGTCGGCCGGTGCCGACAGCGGCCCCTGCCACTGTGCCCGCAGGTTTTCCACGCGGCCGCGCGGTGCCAGGTCGGCCAGCAGGCTGCGCGACGCGGCCGGCAGCGGCAGTTTCGTCGCCAGTTCGGCCAGCGCCTTCAGGTCCAGCGCCGGTGCCGTGACTTCGGTGCGCGCCGGCTTGTTCTTCGTGGCGGGCAGGGTACGCTCGGCCACGGTGGTGGGCACCAGCGTGGCGCCGTCGCGCGTGCGCAGCGCGAGGTTGGTCACGCTGGCGCGGTGGCCGTAGGCGCCGAACGGTGCGTTGCGGTTCGCGCCGCGCGGTGCCTTGTCTTCGCTGAATGCGAACCGGCCGGACAGCGCCGCCACGTCCAGCCGGGGCAGGTCGGCGCCCAGCTTGGCCACCACGTCGTGCAGCGCCACGTCGGCCGTCACGCCGGTCAGGCGGGCGCGGTCGATGTCGAGCCAGGCGCGCACGCCGCCGCGGCCGGATTCGAGTTCATGGGGATACGGCAGGTGCGGTTTCCAGGCGGCCAGGTCCGCGCCCTTCACGGCCGCATACAGCGTGCCGCGCCACTGCTTGACGTCGGCCGCGTGCTGGGTAAAGGTGGGCTGCCGGAAGTCGGCCCGGATGTCGAGCTTGCCGCCGAGCGCGCGCGGCGGCGCGGCCGTGATGCCGAAGCGATGCCGGCCCCAGTTGTTGTGCAACACCACGTTCACGTCCTGCAAGGCCAGCGGCGCGGTGCCCCGCAGCGCATCCGTCCAGGCGAGGCGCCCTTCGCGGATGACGATCTCGCGCTGCGCCAGCAGCCAGTCGGCGCCACGGCCGTCATCCTTGCGGTTCGGATCGACCAGGGTGCCGGCCACGTAGAGCTTGCCGTCGGCATCGCGCCGCACGTCCAGGTCCGGGCGGATCAATTCCAGCGATTCGAAGCGCAGGTCGAAGGACACCAGGCTCCACCACGACAGCGTGGCCGACACGCTGGGCAAGCGCAGCGCCTGCTGGCCGGCACCGTCGCGCAGCACCACGTCGCCCAGGAACAGGTTCGGGCGCAGGCCGGACCAGGAAGCATAGATGCGGTCGATCGTGACGGGATTGCCGGCGGCGCTGCTGGCCATGCGTTCGATATCGCCCTTGTAGCGATCGATATTGGGCAGCACGGCCCAGCGCAGTGCGAGGAACAGCAGCGCCAGCGCGAAATACACGACCAGTACCAGCTTGATCGTGAATCCCAGGACATGGTGGGTGGCCAGGTTGCACAGGCGGTAGGCTGTCTGAAGACGGTGCCAGCGCGCAACCAGGGGCCCCTCTCGTGCCAGCTCTTTCTCTGCCGTTTGTTCCGTCAACACACAATCCCAGGGCCAGCCGCCGAAACTGTTCGGGCGGCAAAAATAAATGTCGGTTTCTTACGAGGCGCCCATTCTACCCCAAGGCCCGGTTAAACTAGCTTACGGAAGCTGTTCATTACACAACGTTACGAAATTTGTTGTTTTACTTATTTCCCGCGTTACTGTCTTCTTCCTGCACCCTTCTCTACCCTTCTCGCTCTTTCCATGCCAAATTCCTCTGCCACTTCGTCGTCCGTTTCCGACTCCCGCTTCTACCAGCGCTGGCTTGCGGCGGCGCCCGACCGCCAGGCCAAGATCGACGCGCTGGTGCAACAGCCGCTGGACAGTGCGGATCTCGAGGCGTTGCTGGCGGTCGAACGCGAAGGGGGCGCGCTGCCGGCGACCCGCGGCATGCGCCGCTTGCGCAACCTGCTGATCGCCGGCCTGATCCGGCGCGACCTGGCGGAGCTGGCCGATCTGAACGAAGTGGTGACGGCGGTCACGCGCCTGGCCGATTTCGCGATCCGCACCCACCTGGCCGAAGCCGATGCCGAAATGCGCGCGGCGCACGGCGTGCCCACCGGGAGCGAGTCCGGGGTCGCCCAGGAACTGATCGTGCTGGCGATGGGCAAGCAGGGCGGCTTCGAGCTGAACGTGTCGTCCGACATCGACCTGATCTTTGTCTACCCGGAAGACGGCGACACGGTGCCCACGGCGCCGGGCCAGCGGGTGCTGTCGAACCATGAATATTTCGTGCGGCTGGGGAAAAAGCTGATCGCGGCCATCGCCGAGATCACCGAGGATGGCTTTACGTTCCGCGTCGACATGGCGCTGCGCCCGAACGGCGGTTCCGGCCCGCTGGCGGCCAGCCTGGGCATGGTGGAACAGTACCTGATCGTGCAGGGCCGCGAGTGGGAACGCTATGCGTGGGTGAAGGCGCGCGCCGTGACCGGCCGGGCCGAGGATATCGCGGCGCTCGATGCGATCGTGCGGCCGTTCTGCTTCCGCCGTTACCTGGACTTCGGCGTGATCGACGCCATCCGCACGATGCATGCGCAGATCCGCGCCGAGGTGAACCGGCAGGAACGGCTGCACCCGGAGCGCAGCCACAACGTGAAACTGGGCCGCGGCGGCATCCGCGAGATCGAATTCCTGGCCCAGGTATTCCAGCTGATCCGTGGCGGGCGCGACCCGAGCCTGCGCGACCGCTCCACCCGCGCGACGCTGCGCCAGTTGCCGGACAAGGGCCTGCTGGCGGCGGATATCGTGGAACGCCTGCTGGATTCGTACACCTTCCTGCGCAACCTGGAACACCGGCTGCAGTACCTGGAGGATGCGCAGACCCACACGCTGCCGGCCAGCGATGCC
Organism: Pseudoduganella lutea; assembly: GCF_004209755.1. Classification (NCBI taxonomy): domain Bacteria; kingdom Pseudomonadati; phylum Pseudomonadota; class Betaproteobacteria; order Burkholderiales; family Oxalobacteraceae; genus Pseudoduganella; species Pseudoduganella lutea. The sequence continues at coordinate 1,782,729 of NZ_CP035913.1, forward strand.
GACCGCGACACCGTGGCGCGCATGATGGGCCTGCCGGACGCCGCCACGCTGATGGCGGCGCTGGAAGGCCACCGCCGCTTCGTGGCCGAGCAGTTCGACGCGATGTTCGCCGAAAAGGCCGGCGACGACGAGATCGACCCGGCCACCAGCAACGAGTGCGCCGATCCCGACAACATCGAAGCGATCGAATCGCGCTTCGCCAGCCTGGGCTACGACAGCCCGCCCGCCGCGGCGCGCCGGCTGATCGCCACGTGGCAGGCGCCGCGCGTGCAATCGATGCCGGAAGCGAGCCGCCAGCTGTTCGTGGCGCTGATCAACGCGGCGCTGCCCCAGATCGCCCGGGCGGCCGAGAACAACCCGGTCGGCACGCAGGTGGGCACGCTGGGCCGGCTGCTCGATTTCCTCGAGGCGATCGCGCGGCGCTCTTCCTACCTGTCGCTGCTGACGGAATACCCGCACACGCTGGAACGCGTGATCGGCATGATGCACGCCAGCGCGTGGGCCGCCACCTTCCTCACGCAGCACCCGATCCTGCTGGACGAGCTGCTGGACGACCGCATCCGCAATGCCGTGTTCGATCCGCAGGCGCTGGCGCAGGATCTCGATGGCCAGCTGGCCGTCTATGAAGGCGACACGGAGCGCCAGCTCGACATCCTGCGCGAAGTGCACCACGCGCAGCTGTTCCACCTGCTGGCGCAGGACCTGGCCGGCGATCTGACGGTGGAAAAGCTGGCCGATTACCTGTCCGAGCTGGCGGACGTGATCGTGGCGGCCGTGGTGCGGGCCGCGTGGAAGACGGTGGCGAAGCGGCACCGGGAAGTGCCCCGCTTCGCCGTCATCGCCTACGGCAAGCTGGGCGGCAAGGAACTGGGCTACGTGTCCGACCTCGACGTGATCTTCCTGTACGACGACGACGACCAGGAAGCCCCCGGCCTGTACGCAAAGCTGGCGCAGCGCTTCATCACGTGGATGACCACGCACACGTCTGCCGGCATCCTGTTCGACATCGACACGGCGCTGCGCCCGGATGGCGCGAGCGGCATGCTGGTGTCGTCGGTCACGGCATTCGAGCGTTACCAGAAACAGTCGGCATGGGTGTGGGAACACCAGGCGCTCACGCGTGCCCGCTTCGGTGCCGGCGATGCCGCGATCGGCCAGCGCTTCGAGGAAATCCGTTGCGAGGTGCTGCGCCAGCCCCGCGTGACGGGCGAGGAACTGAAGCGGGAAGTGCTGGCGATGCGCCGCCGCATGCACGATGCCCACCCCAGCCGCCCCGAGAGCTTCGACTTGAAGCAGGATGCCGGCGGCATGATCGACATCGAATTCATCGTGCAGTATCTCGTCCTCGAACATTCGGGCCGGCACCGCGAACTGACGGCGAACCGGGGCAATATCGCGCTGCTGCGCATTTGCGCCGAACTGGGTCTTGTCGATGCCGCGCTGGCCGCGCAAGTGGGCGACGCTTACCGCGCCATGCGCAAGCTGCAGCACCAGATCCGGCTGCAGGGCGGCGAGCAATCGCGCGTGGATCCGCTGCGGGTAACGCTGCACGCACAGAATGTGCGGCAATTATGGACGGCGATATTCGGCGAAGAACATCCCGCGCAGGCGGCTTGACTGCCCGTCGATCAGTTACATTTACAAACAATTCATAACAAAATCTTACGAATATGTTGCATGTAACACGAAAGTAACAATTAACGTAAAAATATTATTGACTCAGGTTAAGGCCGCGTTGTCAGATGCAAGATCGTCTCGTGCAAGGCACAAGCGTTCGTGACAACTCTGGAGAAAAACCCGATGAAAGAAACAACCCTGTCCCGCTCGGTGCGGCTGATCTGCGCCGCCGGCCTGGCAAGTGCGCTGGCGATCCCGGCCCATGCCCAGCAAGCGGACCAGCCCATCCAGCGCGTGCAGATCACCGGTTCGGCGATCAAGCGCATCGATGCGGAAACCGCGGTACCCATCACCGTGGTCAAGATGGACCAGTTGAAGGCCGAAGGCATCACCACCGTGGAACAGGTTCTGTCCACCGTGGCGGCCATGCAGGCCACGCAAGGCACCAGCCAGGTCGTGGGCCTGGGCACCGGCGGCGCCTCGTTCGCCGACATGCGCGGCATCGGCGAGAACAAGACGCTGGTGCTGCTGAACGGCCGCCGCCTGGCAAACAATGCGTTCGACAGCTCGGCACCCGACCTGAACATGATCCCGTTCGCGGCGATCGAGCGCGTGGAAGTGCTGCGCGACGGCGCCTCGTCGCTGTACGGCTCCGACGCCGTGGGTGGCGTGATCAACTTCATCACGAAAAAAGATTTCACCGGCGGTGTCGTGACCGTGGGTGGCGATTCGCCGCACCACCAGGGCGGCCAGAGCCTGAACAGCAATATCGGCCTGGGCTTCGGCGACCTGGACACGGATGGCTGGAACTTCTTCGCCATGGGCGATTTCCAGAAGCAGCGCGCCATCGGCGGCCTGGACCGCGACTTCAACACGCGCTTTGCCGGCGGCCTGTCGGGCAGCACGAGCCCGGCCAACTACTACCAGGAAGGCGATTCCGGCAACCCGGCCGCGCCGGACTGCACGAGCGCGCCGAACCTAGTGCCGAACGGCACCAGCTGCCGGATGACGACGTCGAGCTTCGTCGACTACGTGCCGCGCTCCGAACGCGCCACGGGCCTGTTCAAGGGCACGCTGAGGCTGTCGAACAACCATGAACTGGGCCTGGAATACCTGATCAGCCGCAGCAACGTGGAAAGCGCCATCGCGCCGGTACCGTACGGCGGCCTGCGCATGAACCGCACGCTGGCCAACGGTTCGCTCAATCCCTATTACCCGGGCAACCCGGGCGCGATCACGCCGAACATTCCGCTCGATCCGACCTTCGGCGCGGGCGACCTGCCGGCCGGCGCCCTGCCCGGCTACATCAACGTGATGTGGCGTAACCTGCCGGGCGGCTCGCGCGGCGGCGAAAACATCAACCGCCAGCAACGCTTCGTCGCCTCGCTGTCCGGCAACGTGGCTGGCTGGGATTACCAGACCGCCCTGTCGTACAACGAAAACAAGGTGCAGGCGAACCTGAGCGGCTACAGCGATGGCGGCATCATCACCAAGGGTGTGCTCGATGGCGTGATCAACCCGTTCGGCGAACAGACCGCAGCCGGCCTGGAGTTGATCCGCTCCGCCGCCCTGGACGGCAACGTGCAGAACGCCAAGGGCACGACGAAATCGCTGGACTTCAATGCCAGCCGCGAACTGTCCGACTGGCTGGGCGCCGGCCGTGCTGCCGCGCTGGCGATCGGCGGTGCGGCCAGCCGCGAGAACTTCGTGATGGCATCGAACACGCCGTACGCCGAAAAAGTGGTGGCCAGCACGGGCATCGATCCGACCGCCTACAACGCCGGTTCGCGCAATGTGTACGCCGCGTACGCCGAGCTGAACGTGCCGCTGCTGAAGACGCTGGACGTGACCGCTGCCGTGCGCTACGACAAGTACAGCGACTTCGGCAACAGCACCAATCCGAAGTTCAGCTTCCGCTGGCAGCCTGCACCGGAAGTGCTGGTGCGCGGTTCGTACTCGACGGGCTTCCGCGCGCCGTCGCTGTATGAAGTCAACGCATCGCAGACGTACACCAACACGTCCACGCAGAACGACCCGGTGAACTGCCCGAACGGCACGCCGATCCCGGGCAAGGGCTCGGCCACGAACTGCCGCGTGCAGTTCCAGAAGCTGCAGGGCGGTAACCAGAACCTGGATCCGGAAGAGTCGACCAACGCCACACTGGGCATCGTCTATGAAGGCGTGAAGAACCTGACGCTGTCGGCCGACCTGTGGGCGATCAAGCTGGAACACCAGATCGACAGCCTGTCCGAGGACGACGTGTTCGCCGATGGCGTGAAATACGCGGCGCTGTACCACCGCAACGCGGCCGGCAACCTGTCGATCGACGGTTCGCAGTGCGTGACGCCGACGAACTGCGGCTATGTCGACCTGCGCACGCAGAACCTGGGCAACATCAAGACCCACGGTGTCGACGTGGCAGCCCAGTACCGCCTGCGCACCGACGCGTTCGGCACGTACAACTTCGCGCTGAACAGCACTTGGGTGCACGGCTTCAAGTACCAGACGTCGCAAGGCGGCGAATGGATCGACCGCCTGGGCGCCTACCGCGGCACCGGCCCGGTATTCCGCTGGCAGAACACCGCCAACGTGCGCTGGAGCCTGCGTGAACTGGGCGCCGGCCTGACCGCGAACTACAAGTCGGGCTACCTGGACGCGGACAACGCCTTCGAGGAAAACCACCGCGTGGCGTCGTACACCACGATCGACGGCTACCTGTCGTGGACGCAGCCGAAGGGCTACGCCGTCACATTCGGCGTGCGCAACATGTTCGACCGCGATCCGCCGCTGTCCTACCAGGAAGACACCTTCCAGGCTGGCTACGACCCGCGTTTCGCCTCCCCGATCGGCCGCACGTTCTACGTGCGCGCTTCGTACAGCTTCTAAGCTGAACGTCGCATGACAAAGCCCCGCCGGCTCGCGCCGGCGGGGCTTTTTTTTCGTACTTACCATGCAGAAAAACTGGGGACGTACCCCTGTTTTCAGGCAATTATCACGCGACCGCTGACGCCAGTAGGTTTCCTCTAAACAGGGGTACGTCCCCAGTTTCGCTGGGAGGCAACAAAAAAGGCGCTCGAGGCGCCTTTTTTGCGGGTACTGCGGGAGCGATTACTTCGCGTTGAACAGCGCGACGGTGGTGTCGAGCATGCGGTTCGAGAAGCCCCACTCGTTGTCGTACCACGACGATACCTTCACCAGGCGGCCGGAGACTTTCGTCAGCGTGGCGTCGAAGTTCGACGATGCCGGGTTGTGGTTGAAGTCGACGGAGACCAGCGGTTCGGTCTGGTAGGTCAGCACGCCTGCCAGCGCGCCTTCGGCAGCCGACTTCATGATCTGGTTGACTTCATCGACGGTCGTGTCGCGCTTGGCGATGAACGACAGGTCGACCAGCGACACGTTGATGGTCGGCACGCGGATCGCGAAGCCGTCCAGCTTGCCGTTCAGTTCCGGCAGCACCAGGCCGACCGCAGCGGCGGCGCCGGTCTTGGTCGGGATCATCGACTGCGTGGCCGAACGGGCGCGGCGCAGGTCTTCGTGCATCACGTCGGTCAGCACCTGGTCGTTGGTGTACGAGTGCACGGTGGTCATCAGGCCGGTTTCCACGCCGATCGCGTCGTTCAGCGGCTTGACCAGCGGGGCCAGGCAGTTGGTGGTGCACGATGCGTTCGAGATCACGGTGTCCGACGCTTTCAGCACGCCTTCGTTGACGCCGAAGACGATCGTTGCATCGACATCCTTGCCGCCTGGTGCGGAGATGATGACTTTCTTGGCGCCGCCCTTCAGGTGGGCCGAAGCCTTTTCCTTGGTGGTGAAGAAGCCGGTGCACTCCAGCACCACGTCCACGCCCAGCTCGCCCCACGGGATTTCAGCCGGGTTACGCTGCGCGAACACGCGGATCTTGTCGCCGTTGACGATCATGAAATCGCCGTCGACTTCCACGGTACCGTTGAACTTGCCATGCGCCGTGTCGTAGCGGGTCAGGTGCGCGTTCGATTGCGCATTGCCCAGGTCGTTGATCGCAACAATCTGGATGTCCTGCTTCTTGCCGCCTTCGTAGAAAGCGCGCAGCACGTTGCGGCCGATACGGCCATAACCGTTGATAGCTACCTTGATCGTCATTACATGTACTCCTGTTTAAAGAAAAACGGTTTTTATTATGCAATGCCCCGCTACGTGAGCGGGGCATCGTGAATCTCTTTATGCAGCGATGACAGCTTTGGCTTTTGCAACCACATTCTCGACGGTGAAGCCGAAGTGCTTGAACAGCACGCTGGCCGGCGCGGATTCGCCGAACGTGTCGATACCGACCACGGCGCCTTCCAGGCCCACGTACTTGTACCAGAAGTCGGTCACGCCGGCTTCCACCGCCACGCGCGGGATACCCTTGCCCAGCACGCTGGCCTTGTAGGCGGCGTCCTGGCGGTCGAACACGTCGGTCGACGGCATCGACACCACGCGGGCCGGAATGCCTTCGCCCTTCAGCGCGGCAGCGGCCTTGACGGCCAGTTCCACTTCGGAACCAGTGGCGATCAGCACGACTTTCGCGTCGGCTTCATCGGACAGGATGTAGCCGCCCTTGGCGATGTCGGCGATGGCCTGCTCGGTGCGCTCGTTGAACGGCAGGTTCTGGCGCGAGAAGATCAGCGTGCTCGGGCCATCCTTGCGCTTGACCGCCTCGCCCCATGCCACCATCGATTCGACGGTATCGGCCGGGCGCCAGTTGTCCAGGTTCGGGATCAGGCGCAGCGACGACACGTGCTCGACCGACTGGTGGGTCGGGCCGTCTTCGCCCAGGCCGATCGAATCGTGCGTGAACACGAAGATCGAACGCTGCTTCATCAGCGCGGCCATGCGCAGCGCATTGCGGCTGTAGTCGGAGAACGTGAGGAACGTGGCGCCGAACGGGATGTAGCCGCCATGCAGGGCCACGCCGTTCATGATCGCGCTCATGCCGAATTCACGCACGCCGTAGTTGACGTGGTTGCCCGGCTTGCCGGAACGGATGTTGGTCGACTCTTTCCAGTTCGTCAGGTTCGAGCTGGTCAGGTCGGCCGAGCCGCCCAGGAATTCCGGCAGGATCGCCGACAGCGCCTGGATCGCGTTCTGCGATGCCTTGCGGGTGGCGATGGTTTCCTTCTTCTCGACGGTGGCGGCAATCGCGGCCTTCAGCGTCTCGTCGAAGTTGGCCGGCAGGTCGCCGTTCATGCGGCGCTTCAGTTCGGCGGCTTCAGCCGGGAAGGCGGCGGCATACGCGTCGAACTTCGTGTTCCATTCGGTTTCGTACGAAGCGCCCTTGTCCTTGAAGTTCCACGCGGTGGTGACTTCTTCCGGCACGATGAACGGCTCGTGGCCCCAGCTGATGTATTCGCGGACGGCGGCGATTTCCTTGTCGCCCAGCGCGGCGCCGTGCACCTTGTCGCCACCCTGCAGGTTCGGCGAACCCTTGCCGATGATCGTCTTGCAGCAGATCAGCGTTGGCTTGTCGGCCTTCTTGGCCTGCTCGATGGCGGCATCGACGGCGGTCACGTCGTGGCCATCCACGTCGCGGATCACGTTCCAGCCGTAGGCTTCGAAGCGCTTCGGCGTGTCGTCGGTGAACCAGCCTTCGACTTTACCGTCGATGGAGATGCCGTTGTCGTCGTACAGCGCGATCAGCTTGCGCAGGCCGAGCGTGCCGGCCAGCGAGCACACCTCGTGCGAGATGCCTTCCATCAGGCAGCCGTCGCCCACGAACGCATACGTGTAGTGATCGACCACGTCGTGGCCCGGCTTGTTGAATTCGTTCGCCAGCAGCCACTCGGCCAGCGCCATGCCGACCGCGTTGGCCAGGCCCTGGCCCAGCGGGCCCGTGGTGGTTTCCACGCCCGGCGTGATGTCCACTTCCGGGTGGCCCGGCGTTTTCGAGTGCAGCTGACGGAAGCCGCGGATGTCGTCCATCGACACGTCGTAGCCGGACAGGTGCAGCAGCGCGTAGTGCAGCATCGAGCCGTGGCCATTGGAGAGCAGGAAGCGGTCGCGGTTGACCCAGTCCGGATTGGCCGGGTTGTGGCGGTGGTGGCCGCTCCACAGCGCGACGGCGATCTCGGCCATGCCCATCGGCATGCCTGGGTGGCCGGAGTTGGCTTTCTGGACGGCGTCCATCGCCAGCGCGCGGATCGCGTTGGCCATCTGGGTGTGGGGAAGCTTAGCGTTCATATCAGTTGGTGCGGGAGGTTGGGGATTCCGGGGGCTGCAAGCCGTCTCGAGCAGGTGCGTGCCTCACTACCGAACTGACACCATGCTGAAACCGCCTTGGCTGCGTAGCCCGCTATTTTACCAGAGGCCGGCGCGGCCGCTTAAAATCAGTGCATTTTGGACTTATATAGATCACGATGCCACGCTTTTACATCGACGCGCCCCTCGCGGCCGGCCAGCTGCTCGACCTGCCAGCCGAGGTCGCCCACCATATCCACGTCGTGCGGCTGGCGCCGGGCGACGCGCTGACGCTGTTCAACGGCACGGGCGGCCAGTACGAGGCGGTCCTGACCGAGGTCGGCAAAAAACGGGCAACTGCCGAGCTGGGGGCGTTCGAGCCGCGCGACGTCGAGCTGCCCTACCCTGTCACGCTGGCGCAGGGCTTGCCGGAAGGCACGAAGATGGACTGGATCGTGGAAAAGGCCGTGGAGCTGGGCGTGACGTCCGTGCAACCGCTGGCCGCCCGGCGCTGCGTGGTGCGGCTTTCCGCCGAGCGGGCCGTCAAGAAGCTGGAACACTGGCGCGGGATCGTCGTGGCCGCCTCCGAGCAAAGTGGGCGGAACCGGCTGGCGGCCATTGCCGAGCCGGCGGACTTCCGCGACTGGATCGGCATGGCCGATGGCGGACCGCGGCTGCTGCTGTCGCCGCGGGGAACGTCGTCGCTGGTGGACTGGGCACGACAGGCCGGGCCGCAGGCGGTGACGATCATGGTGGGGCCGGAAGGCGGTTTTACCGACGAGGAAGAAGATGCGGCCGTACGTGCCGGGGCCGTGATGGTGACGATGGGGCCGCGCGTGCTGCGTACGGAGACGGCGGCGCTGGCAGCGCTGGCGATGCTGGCCGGGGTGTGGGGCGGGATGTAAAAAAGCCCGCGGAATCGCTTCCGCGGGCTCCTGCGTTGCCGCCAGCTGGCTGGCGGCAACGCAACGATCAGGCGATCAGTTGAAGCGGACGTTGTATTCCGCGGAGAAGCGTGCCGAACGGGGAGCCGAACGGTAGATCTGCGCTTCGTACAGCGCGTAGCGCGCCTGGTTGGTGTTGTAACGCTCGTACACCTTCTGCACGTTCTGGTCGTTCAGCACGTTGAACACGTCCACCTTCAGCGCCAGGCCCTTGATGAACGACGGCTTGTACACCACGTTCAGGTCCAGCGTTTTTTCCCACGGCAGGCGGCCCACGGTGCCGCGCGGCGACGGCGTGTTCTGGCTGCCGGTCGCGCCGAAGCAGTAGTGCGAAGCGGACTGGTAGTTGTAGTCGGTGCCCACGGTGTTCGGGTTGGTACCCGAGCACGAACGCGGACGGCCCGATGCGAGGATGGCGGCGCCGCCGACGGTCCATTCCGGCGTCACGTCATAGAAGCCGATCGCCTTCAACTGGTGCTTGCGGTCGTTCGGCAGCAGGCCGTAAGCGTAGTCCATCAGCTCCGGGTAGTCCCAGGTCTGCGTGGCGGCCACGTCGCCCTGGCCGACCGAGGTGTCGGACAGCGTCTGGCCTTCGGTATTACCCTTGCTGCGGGACAGCGTGTAGTTCACCTTGGCATACCAGCCATTGCGGTACGGGTGCTCCAGGAAGAAGTCCAGCGCCGCGTAGGTACGCTTGGCCTTGTCGAAGCCCAGGGCTTCCTTGGACAGGTGCACTTTCGTGTAGTTGCCGTTCATGCCGTAGTCGACCAGGAAGTCGTTGGCTTCGCCCGGATTGAACGATGCGCAGGCGAAGTGCCAGTCGCTGGACACGGCGATGTTGTTGGCGGCGGCATAGGCTTCGAACGGACGGCCATCGCAGGTGTCGTCGATGGTCGACTGCAGCTTGCGGTAGGTGGCCTTGGCACCGAAGTTGAATTCCGGCGTCAGCGATTTTTCCAGGCCCAGCGTCAGTTCATCCTGGAACGAAGGCTTCATGTCCAGGGCGGCAACCGTGTTCGGGTCTTTCGCCTGGCCGAATTCGCTGTTGGCCGACAGCACGCCGGTTACCGGGGTCAGGCCGGTCGGGGCGCCATTGGCGTCCGTGCCGGTGTAAACGAAGTACTCGTCGACGCCCAGCGAACCGTTGGCGCCGCGCAGCGCGATCATGGTCGGCATCTGCACGGTGTAGCGGCCGGCGCTGCCGAAGATCTTGAACGATGCGTCGCCGTTCACGTCCCACACTGCCGAAGCGCGCGGAGCGATCTGGTTCTTCATCTCGATGTACTTCGTGCCATCCTGGTTGGCGTTGAAGAAGCCTTCACGGCGCACGCCAACGGTCACGGCGACGTCCTTGGTGACTTGCCAGCGGTCTTCCAGGTATTGCGCATCCTGGCCGGCGAATGCGTTCGACACGGTCGAACGACGGTTGCGCTGGACGTAATAGCCCTGTGCGGCCAGGCCGCCATACGGTGTCAGTGCAGGCACTTCGCCACCGCCCACGGCAAACGCTTCATTCGGCGTCGGCGTCTTGCCGTAGAGCCACAATGCGCCACCAGCCAGCTGGTCGCCGGCGTTCATCGACTTCATCTTGTTGTTGTCGATACCGGCCTTCAGCGTGTGATTGCCGATGCGCCATTCCAGATCGAGGCGCTTCGAGATGACTTCATCGCGCGCGCCGTTGAACGGCTGGTCGTCGTCGAACGGCTGGCCGCCGTTGTAGTTCAGGCCGGGAGCGCGCACGTCCGGCGGTGCCGAGACCTGTGCCAGGGTCGGGTTGTAGCCTTCCGGTGCGTAAATGTGCTCGGCTTCGGACTTGCCGAACAGCGCGGTCACCGTCAGGTCTTCCGTCAGGTTGCCCACGTAGCGCAGGATCTTGGCTTCGCCGCCGTTCGGGTTGAAGGGACCGTATTCTTCATGCGTGGCCGAATTGACGGTGCTGCCCACGGCGCGCGTGGCGTAGTCGTACGAACGATACTGGGTGTCGGTTTCCGGCAGGTCGCCCATCGTCGTGAACTCGACGCGGTGGTTGTCGGAGATGTTGTAGTCGAGCTTGAAGAAGTAGCGGCTCTGCTTCGTCTCGTAGTCGCGCCAGCCGTTGTCGGCCAGCGTCAGCGCCGTGCGGCCCAGGTAGACGCCGCTGCTTTCCAGGCTGGTCTGTTCCAGGGCGGCGAACATGAACAGCTTGTCCTGGATGATCGGGCCGCCGACATAGGCGGAGTACTGCTTCTGCTGCACCTGGTTGTCTTCGCGGCGCAGGCGCAGCGTACCGTCCGTGGTGGTCGGGAATGCGCCGGTGTTGGCGTAGTAGTAATCCTGGTACTTGGCACGGGTCGACTTCGGCGTGATCGAGAGGAGGCCGCCTGCTTCCCACGTGTTGGTGCCGGACTTGGTGGTGATGTTCATCACGCCACCGACCGAACGGCCGAATTCCACGCCGTAACCGCCCGTCAGCACCTGTGCCTGGGCGATGGCGCCGAACGGCAGTTCCATTGCGCCCAGCTGGGTCAGCGGGTTGGTGACGGGGAAGCCGTTGATGTAGTACGCGTTCTCGGAAGCGCCGCCACCGCCGAAGCTGGCACCGGCCGAATAGGTCGGGTCGCCGCGCGTGGTGTTCGGTGCCAGCTGGACGATGGCCTCGACGCTGCGGGCGATCGGCAGTTTTTCCAGGTCGCGGGCCGTGAACGTGGCGCCGTTGGTGGAGTTGGAGATGTCGATGCGGCTGCGACGGCCAGTCACCTGGACCGACGTCATGCCCGCGGTCGCGAAGACGGCTTCGACGCCCGAACCGGCCAGCACTTCCAGCTGCGCGGTGCTCACGGCGTTGCCGCCCTTCTGCAGGGTAGCGGTGTAGTTACCGATCGGGAGGTTCGTGACGCGGAAGGTACCGTTGGGTTCGATGGTCGTCGTACGGGTCTGGTTCGTGTCGTTACTCTTCAGAACGATCGTGTCGCCATCTCCAGCGGAGACCTTGCCGTACACGGAACCAGCGGCGTTCGACTGTGCCATGACTGCCGGCGCAACAGCCATCGACAGTGCGCCCGCCGTGAACGCTACCTGGAGCGCACGGACCAGAACAGTTTTTCTCAACATTTTTTGTATTTCCTCATTTAATAAGCTTGTTCGGTAGAAAAGCTTCGGCGAAACCGTTTTGGCGGATCCGCCAGCACCGGCACAGCTCTGTTTATATGTCCCAACAATTCGTGCTGGGTCGGCTTATGGACGACCCCACCAGGCTCGGTTTGATCTATGTCAACCGTAGCCCGATGACAAATATGACCACGCCGCCAATTGGCGTGTCAATTGAGAAAGTTTTTTTCGCGGCTCAGATACAACAGCTGTGTAGAAATGGATACAGAAAAGAACAGATGTGGTGCGGTTCCTGTCTGTTGTGGGGCATGCACCAAAGTGGACAGCGTCGCCGACTGACTGTGCTAAGCGGGTCGGAGTACAATCGAGGGTTACCGTGCGCGGCCTTCGCGACCCGCGCCTTGCAGACCATCTTGAAGAATTGCCATGCTCCGTTTAAATGAAATCAAACTGCCTCTGAACCACGAAGAATCAGCGCTGAAGGAAGCAATCCTGGAAAGACTGGGCATTCCCGCGGAAGCCCTGCTGCAATTCACCGTGCACAAGCGCAGCTATGACGCCCGCAAGAAAGCGCACATCGTGCTGATCTACTCGGTGGACCTGGAAACGACGGACGATGCCGGCACCCTGGCCCGCAACGCGCGCGACGTGCACCTGATGCCGTCGCCCGACATGGCGTACAAGTTCGTTGCCCGCGGCGTGAACCGCGATGGCCGCCAGCCGCGCCCGGTCGTGATCGGCATGGGCCCGTGCGGCCTGTTCGCCGCGCTGGTCCTGGCGCAGATGGGCCTGAACCCGATCGTGCTGGAGCGTGGCAAGACGGTGCGTGAGCGCACGAAGGACACGTTCGGCTTCTGGCGCAAACGTGCGCTGAACCCGGAATCGAACGTGCAGTACGGCGAAGGCGGCGCGGGCACGTTCTCGGACGGCAAGCTGTACAGCCAGATCAAGGACCCGCGCCACCTGGGCCGCAAGGTGCTGACCGAGTTCGTGAAGGCGGGCGCGCCGGAAGAAATCATGTATGTCAGCAAGCCGCACATCGGCACCTTCCGCCTCGTCAAGATGGTGGAAGCGATGCGCGAGGAAATCGTCGCGCTGGGCGGCGAGATCCGCTTCGAGCAGCGCGTGGTGGACTTCGACATCGAGGAAAAGAACGGCGTGCGCCAGGTGCGCGGCCTGCAACTGGCCACCGGCGAGCGCATCGCGACGAACCACGTGGTGCTGGCGATCGGCCACAGCGCGCGCGACACGTTCTACACGCTGTACGAGCGCGGCGTGTACGTGGAAGCCAAGCCATTCTCCATCGGCTTCCGCGTGGAGCACCCGCAATCGCTGATCGACACATGCCGTTTCGGCCCGAACGCCGGCCACCCGATCCTGGGCGCGGCCGACTACAAGCTCGTGCACCACGCAAAGAATGGCCGCGCCGTGTACAGCTTCTGCATGTGCCCGGGCGGCACGGTGGTAGCGGCGGCTTCCGAACCGGGCCGCGTCGTCACGAACGGCATGAGCCAGTATTCGCGCGCGGAGCGCAATGCCAACAGCGCCATCGTGGTGTCGATCAGCCCGGAGGATTATCCGGGCGGGCCGCTGGCCGGCATCGAATTCCAGCGCCGGCTGGAGGAAGCCGCGTTCCGGCTGGGCGGCGAAGACTACAACGCGCCGGGCCAGCTGATGGGCGATTTCGTGGCGGGCCGGCCGTCCACCGAGTTCGGCGCCGTGATTCCGTCGTACAAGCCGGGTGTGCACCTGACGGACCTGGCAACGATCCTGCCGGATTACGCTACCGAAGCACTGCGCGAAGCCTTCCCAGCCTTCGACCGCCAGGTGCGCGGCTACTTCAAGCACGACGCGGTGCTCACGGGCCTGGAAACCCGCACGTCGTCGCCGATCCGCATCAAGCGGCGCGACGACGATCTGCAGAGCATGAACACGCGCGGCCTGTTCCCGGCCGGCGAAGGCGCCGGCTACGCGGGCGGCATCCTGTCGGCCGGCGTGGATGGCATCAAGGTGGCCGAAGCCGTGGCGCTGTCGATGGCGGACGCCGACCACGCATAGTGCGGCACAGAAAAACTGGGGACGTACCCCTGTTTCCAGGAAATTTAAACTGGGGCGTACCGCATCGGCAAACCGCCCTGTTTACAGGAAAACGTCGACCAGGAACCCTGCTGGCCAGTCACCGATGATGTTTCTTCAAAACGGGGTACGTCCCCAGTTTTGCTTTTCTATAACCAGCGGGCCTTGCGGAAGCGGCGGTACAGGTAGAAGCTTACCGAGAACATCGCCGCCAATGCCAGCGGATAGCCGTACTTCCACTTCAGTTCGGGCATGAACTCGAAATTCATGCCCCAGATGCCCGCGAATGCAGTGAGCACGCCAAAGATCGCGGCCCATGCCGCGAGGCGCTTGTTCACTTCGCCTTCATCGAGCGCGATCATCGACAGGTTCACCTGGATCGCCGTGGCAATCGTGTCGCGGATCGCATCGAGGATCGAGGCGATGCGGGCCAGGTGGTCGTGCACGTCGCGGAAGTATTCCTGGCTGTTCGCGCACACGGCCGGCACGCGGCCGCCGTGCAGCTTGCCGATCGCATCGAGCAGCGGCGCCACCGCATGGCGCAGGGTCATCACCTTGCGCTTGAGGTCATACAGGCGCTCGATATTGTCACGCTGCGAGGTGCCCGTGAAGATGCGTTCCTCGATCTCCTCCAGTTCCGATTCGAACGCGTCGACCAGCGGGAAATAGCGGTCGACCACGGCATCCATCAGCGCATACAGCACGAAGCCGGCACCATGGCGCAGCAGGTGCGGCTCGCGCTCGGCGCGGGCGCGCACGCCCATCAGGTCGTGGCTGCTGTTCTGGCGCGACGACAGCACATAGTTGTGGCCGACGAAGATGTCGATCTCGCCGACGACGAGTTCCTCCCCTTGCGGCTCGACCGTTTTCACCACGACGAACAGCGAATCGCCATACTCCTCGATCTTGGGCCGCTGGTGGCCGCGCTGCGCATCCTCGACGGCCAGTTCGTGCAGGCCGAACTCGTGCTGCATCTCGGCCAGTTCGGGCGGCGTGGCGTCGCGCATCGCCACCCAGACGAACGCATCGTTGTGCGCGATGTAGTCGCTGATGTCGGCCACTGGCAGGTCGGCCAGCTTGCGGCCATCCTGGTAGGCGACGCAGTTGATCAGCATGTGCAGTCCAAAAAAATAAGCTCCCGGTTGTGACACCGGGAGCTTACCTGAAAACCGCTTACTGCCGAGCTCGTGTCCACCTTGAAGGTGCCACAGGGAGTGACGCAGGGATTTCGTGGAGCATGCTCCGCGCCTGCGGAACGATGCGGCCCTGCATGGCCGCAGCTTCGCGGAACATGTTCCGCGCCTGTGGCACGGTGCGAGCCTGCAGGCTCGCACTCCTTCCAGGCCCATCCGGACACGGACTCGACGCTAATTGACGGCTAGAGCTCAGCCCGTGTCCGATTTGAGGGTTGACCCCAAGGTGGACACGGGCTGAACCGTGGGCTAGTCCTCCTTGGCGCCATCAATCCCCAGTTCGGCGATCTTCCGGGTGATGGTATTGCGCCCAATCCCCAGCCGCACGGCGGCATCGTTCTTGCGCCCGTGCGTGTATTTGAGGGCGGTGCGGATCAATGCGGATTCGAACTGCCGGCCCAGCACGTCCATCACATCCTGCTGGCCGTCGGACAGCATCGTGGCCGCCTGCAGTTCCAGCAGCGACAGCCAGCCGTCCGGGCCGGGGGTCGCGGGGGCGGTGGCGGAGGCGAACGGCATGCTGTGCGCCACATGGGGCGGCACCGGCACCGGCAGCTCGGGCGCGGCTTGCATGGCGCCCTGCCCTTCGGACAGTTCCAGCGGCAGGTCCTTCACTTCCACGGTCTGGCCGGGCGCCATCACGGTGATCCAGTTGCACAGGTTTTCCAGCTGGCGCACGTTGCCCGGCAAGTCGAGGCTCTGCAGGAACGCCAGCGAGGCGTCGCTCATGCGCTTGGCTTCCACGCCGAGCTGCCGGGCGCTCTGCACCAGGAAATGGCGCACCAGGATGGGGATGTCCTCGCGGCGCTCCCGCAAACTGGGCAGCCGCAGCCGGATCACGTTCAGGCGGTGGAACAAGTCTTCGCGGAACAAGCCGTCGCGCACGCGCTGCTCCAGGTTCTGGTGCGTGGCCGTGATCACGCGCACGTTCGCCTTCAGTGGCTGGTGGCCGCCGACGCGATAGAAATGCCCGTCGGACAGCACGCGCAACAAGCGCGTCTGCAAGTCGAACGGCATGTCGCCGATCTCGTCGAGGAACAGCGTGCCGCCTTCGGCCTGTTCGAAGCGGCCGCGCCGCGTGGCCTGGGCACCGGTGAACGCGCCCCGTTCGTGGCCGAACAGTTCCGATTCCAGCAGATCCTTCGGAATCGCCGCGGTATTGAGCGCAATGAACGGCTGCGCTGCACGCGGGCTATGCTTGTGCAGCGCGCGCGCCACGAGCTCCTTGCCGGAGCCGGATTCGCCGGTGATCAGCACCGTCACGTTCGATTGCGACAGGCGGCCAATGGCGCGGAACACTTCCTGCATCGCCGGCGCCTGGCCGAGGATCTCGGGCGTGTCCGCGGGGCCGGATTCCACGCTGGCTTCGCGCAGGCTTTCGTCCAGCGCGCGGCGGATCAGTTCGACAGCCTTGTCGATGTCGAACGGCTTGGCAAGATATTCAAAGGCGCCGCCCTGGAAGGCTGCCACGGCCGAATCCAGGTCGGAAAACGCGGTGATGATGATGACGGGCAGGCCCGGCAGCCGCGACTTGACCAGCGACAGCAGGTCGAGGCCGGAATCGCCCGGCATGCGAATGTCGGAAACGAGCACCTGGGGTGTCTCGTATTCCAGCGCAGCGATCGCATCGCGCGCATTCGCAAAACTCTTTGTGGCGAGGTTTTCCCTCGCTAACGCTTTTTCCAGTACCCAGCGGATCGATTCGTCGTCATCGACAATCCAGATTGGCTTCATATGTGATGTGCTTCCCGCAATTTGGATTCATCAGGCACTTCAGCCACCGGCCCCCCGGCTTATGGCAGGGGCAGCAGGATGCGGAAGTCCGTAAAGCCGGGCCTGCTTTCGCATTCGATGACGCCCATGTGCTGGTGCACGAAGGTTTGCGCCAACGTCAAACCCAGGCCGCTGCCGCCATCCCTTCCCGATACGAGCGGGTAGAAGATGCGGTCGCGGATCTGGGGCGGAATGCCCGGTCCGTTATCGATGATATGCAAATCTAATGCCAGGTTATAACGGACCTTTGCCAGCGTCACCTGGCGTGCCACGCGCGTCTTGAACGTGAGCTGCGCGTCGCCTGTTTCGATGCGGTCGGCCAGCGCCTGCGCCGCGTTATGGGCGATGTTCAGCACGGTCTGGATCAGTTGTTCCTTGTCGCCCCGGAACTCGGGCAGCGAGGCATCGTAGTCGCGCACGATCGCCAGGCCGGCAGGGAATTCGGCCAGCATCAGGCTGCGCACGCGCTCCAGGACTTCGTGGATGTTGACGTCGCCCACGATGTGGGGGCGGCGGTGCGGCGCGAGCAGCCGATCGACCAGCGTCTGCAGCCGGTCCGCTTCCTTGATGATCACCTGCGTGTACTCGCGCAGCTGCTGCAGGTGCAGCGGCGGCAATTCCATTTCCAGCAGCTGCGCCGCGCCGCGGATGCCGCCCAGCGGATTCTTGATTTCATGAGCCAGGTTGCGGATCAGCTCCTTGTTCACCTGGCTCTGGTCGAGCAGGCGTTCTTCGCGGTCCAGCTTCATCTGCTGGACCGTTTCGCGCAATTCCAGCAGCACGCTGCCGTCCGGCTCATCCATCGCGCTGGCGATCGCGTGCACGTGCAGCGGTTCGCGCGCCGGGCGCTCCAGGGTCAGTTCCTGGCGCAGGTCGGAAAACTTGTGGGCGCGCGCCTGCGCGATCACGTTTTCAAAGTCGGTCGCATGGGTAAACAGGTCGCACAGCCGCTGGCGGGACAAGGCCTTCAGCGAGCTTTCCAGCATGTTCTCGGCCGCGGCGTTGGCGAAGGCGATGCGGCCATCGGCATCGACGATCACGACAGCCGATGCCAGCAGGTCGAGGCCCGCGAGCGTGTGGGAACGCGGGATGGCGCCCGCCGCCGCAGCCGCGGCACGGGCGATATTGGTCACAATTTTCATCGTATGTTGGCGATCTCGCGCTGTAGCGCTTGCACGTTCTGTTCCGAGCGGGCGATGGCATCGCGCAGGTTGGCCACCCGCTCCTGGTACTTGGCGTAGTTGCGCTCGTCACCGCGCCGTTCCGGCTCGCCGTTGTTGAATTCACGGCGCAGCTCGCCAAGCTTTTGCGTTTCGGCGTTCAGTTCGTCGGTCAGGATCTGGCGGCGGTCGGCATCGCGGGCCTTCTGTTCAGCCACGTCCACACGGGGAAACGCTGATGGGCTCGTACGCGGCGCCGGGCTGGCAGCCGATGCGGACGGGCTGGCACCCTGCGCGCGCGGCCGCGGCAGCTCCCGCGGCGGCGGCGCCGGAATAGCCGCGTTCGGCAAATCCAGCAGTACGCAAGCCTTGCCGCGGACCTGGCGATCCGTGTATTCCTTGCGCCCTTCGGCATCCGTGCAGCGGTAAATCTGCGCCGACGCGCCAGCGGTGGCCGTAAGCAAAACCAGTAACAACGAGCAGCGTGCGATCATGCCCCGACTATACAACAACCGAAAAAAAACGCGGGGATGGCTCGAAGCCCTCCCGCGCTCATTGGCTACCGGCATCGATGTCCCGGCAGCGTCGCCATTACAGCGAGTAGTACATGTCGAACTCGACCGGGTGCGTCGTCTGGCGCATGCGGGTCACTTCCGTCATCTTCAGTTCGATGTAGGCATCGATCATCGAATCGGTGAACACGCCACCGCGGGTCAGGAACTCGCGGTCCTTGTTCAGGTGATCCAGCGCTTCTTCCAGCGAGGCGCAGACGGTCGGGATCAGCGCGTCTTCTTCCGGCGGCAGGTGGTACAGGTCTTTCGACGCTGCTTCGCCCGGGTGGATCTTGTTCTGCACGCCGTCCAGGCCGGCCATCATCAGCGCGGCGAAGCACAGGTACGGGTTGGCCAGGGGATCCGGGAAGCGCGTCTCGATGCGGCGGCCTTTCGGGTTCGCCACGTGCGGGATGCGGATCGAAGCGGAACGGTTGCGTGCCGAGTAGGCCAGCTTCACCGGTGCTTCGTAGCCAGGCACCAGGCGCTTGTACGAGTTGGTGCCCGGGTTGGTGATCGCGTTCAGCGCCTTGGCGTGCTTGATGATGCCGCCGATGTAGTACAGCGCGAAGTCGGACAGGCCGGCATAGCCGTCGCCGGCGAACAGGTTTTTGCCGTCTTTCCAGATCGACTGGTGCACGTGCATGCCCGAGCCGTTGTCGCCCACGACAGGCTTCGGCATGAAGGTGGCGGTCTTGCCGTAGCTGTGCGCCACGTTCCAGATCACGTACTTCATGTTCTGCGTCCAGTCGGCGCGTTCGACCAGGGTCGAGAAGCGGGTACCGATTTCATTCTGGCCGGCGCCGGCCACTTCGTGGTGGTGCACTTCGACCGGGATGCCCATCGATTCGAGGATCAGGCACATTTCCGAGCGCATGTCCTGGAACGAATCCACTGGCGGCACCGGGAAGTAGCCGCCCTTGACGGTCGGACGGTGGCCGCTGTTGCCGCCTTCGATGTCCTTGTCGGTTGACCACGATGCTTCGTCGGAGTCGATCTTGACCGATGCGCCGGACATGTCGATCTTCCACTTCACGGAATCGAAGATGAAGAATTCCGGTTCCGGGCCGAAGTAGGCGGTGTCGCCCAGGCCGGACGATTTCAGGTAGGCTTCGGCGCGCTTGGCGATCGAACGCGGGTCGCGGTCATAGCCCTTGCCGTCCGACGGTTCGATCACGTCGCACTGCATGAACAGGGTGGTTTCTTCGAAGAACGGATCGATATTGGCGGTGCTCGGGTCCGGCATCAGGATCATGTCCGATGCTTCGATGCCTTTCCAGCCTGCAATGGAAGAACCGTCGAAGGCGTGGCCGCTTTCGAACTTGTCGATATCGAAGTGGGACACAGGCACGGTCACGTGCTGCTCTTTACCACGGGTATCGGCGAAACGGAAGTCGACGAACTTGACTTCGTTGTCTTTGACCAATTGCAGGACTTCTTCGGCGGTACGTGCCATTACTCATCTCCTAAGTGAAAAGGGCTGCCGTCACATTGTGCGGCGGTAACTCGCGTACTGTAATGCATGAAGCGTGCCAGCACAAAGCTTCTATGGATATGCAGCGAGTTACATTGATCTTGCTCCCTACGGAAACTAAAATCATCCGTACGGAAACGCACGGCAAAATGCACCAAGTTTGCGCATCGCTGCGGGCGCCCAATTTTGGTGCGCGCCAGGTATTTTGCACCAGTTTCGCGCACTGCGCCCCAAAATGTGGCATGAATGTCCAGGTGCAATTTTTACCTGCAGAAATGCCTTCGATGTTAGACACAGATCCCAAGGAATTAACGCCAAATGAGCACCAACGACATTCTGGAGCAGGCCCGCGAGCGCGGCCAAGGTCTGCCCTATGCTGGAGCGGTCACGCCCCAGGAAGCGTATGAACTCCTCCAGCAAAACCCGGCCGTACGCCTCATCGACGTGCGCACCAATGCGGAACGCGACTGGGTTGGCCGCGTGGCGATCGCCGATGCGCAGCATGCCGCGGTGCAGTGGAGCACTTATCCGGGCGGCGTGCCGAACCCGGAATTCGTGCCGCAGCTTTCCACAGTGGCCAGCAAGGACGACGTGCTGTTATTCCTGTGCCGCTCGGGCGTGCGTTCGCGTCATGCGGCCAAGCTCGCCACCGAGCATGGCTATGCCAACAGCTTCGACATCCTGGAAGGCTTCGAGGGCGACAAGGATGCCGAGGGGCATCGCAAGACCGTGGGTGGGTGGTGCAAAGCAGGCTTGCCCTGGCTGGGCGCCTGAGCTCCCGTGCCTGGTGTCTGACACTTTTCCGGGCGTCTTATCCGGAAAAGTGTCAGACACCGGTTTTTCGCTCAGGAATCGGCGACATCGCGCGAAAACCGGTGTCTGACACCAAGAAGCCGGTGTCAGACACCGATACGCCGGCGTCGCGAATTGCATCATATTCCGTAACTCAAAAAATGGGGACGTACCCTGTTTTTCAGGAAATGTTGCTCAGAAAATGGGGTACGTCCCCATTTTTAGAGCAACGTTTCTTGTCGTTACAGCGCGTATGTCAGCCGCGCGTAGACGAACCGGCCGGAGCGGCCGAATGGCGAGTAGTTCGTGAACGGGGCGTTGCCGGTGGTGTTCAGCGCGGCGGGATAGGCGTCCGGGTACTGGTCGAACAGGTTTTCCGCGCCCAGTGCCAGCGACAGCGCGTCGTTGATCTTCCAGCGCCCTTCCAGGTCCACCAGCGTTTTTGCCGACATCGTGTGGTCCAGCGCCGGTGTCGTGCCCGGCGTGAGGATCTTGCCGTAGCGTGTCGCCCGGAGGGTGGCACCCCATGGGCCCAGGTTCCACGTGCCGCTGGCGGTGAACTTGGTTTTCGGCGTGCCCTGCTCGAACGTCAGCACATTGACGCGGTCGAACAGCACCGGCGCCGGCGACAGCGCGGCCAGTTCGGCCGTCTGCGGCACCTTGTCCACGCTGGTATCCGTGTAGTTGCCGGCCAGCGTCAGGTCGAAGCGGCCCGCGGCGCCCAGGTTCCACGGGTAGTTCAGCACCACGTCCACGCCTTTCGTCGTGGTGTCGACGCCGTTGATGAAGAAGCGGCCGCCGGCCACGCCGGGGAAGCCGTTCGCAACCAGGTAATTGCGCACGTTCGCCTGCGTGAGGTTTTCCGACAGCACGATGCGGTTGCGGATGTCGATGTGGAACGCGTCGACCGTCAGGCTGCCGCGGCCCAGCTTCGTGACCGCGCCCAGCGAGAAGTTGGTGGACTTCTCGGCGTCCAGCGGCTTCGCGCCCAGCGCCACGGCGGCCGGGTCGTTCGGCTTGAACGTGGTGAGGTCGAACGGCACGCCGTTGATGAAGTTGGTCGACGTGGACGTGAAGAATTGCTGCTGCATCGACGGTGCGCGGAAGCCGTTCTGCACCGAGCCGCGCAGCGCGAAGGCCGGGGTGAAGTCATAGCGAGCGGCCAGCTTGCCGGACCAGTTGCTGCCGAAGTCCGAGTAATGCTCGCCGCGCACGGCGAACGATGCCAGCAGTGACGGCAGGACCGTCGCCTCGAAGTCGGCGAACACGCTGTACGCGGTGCGGTGGCTGTCCGATTCGTCGGTCGGCCGGAAGCCCGGGAACACCTGCGAACCGGAAGCGGTAGGCAGGCCCGAAGCCAGCAGCACGCCGCCGTTGCGGTACGAATCCGGCTCGCCCGCCTCCAGCTTGTACCCTTCCCGGCGCGCCTCGGCGCCCAGCGCCACGTTCAGCGGCGACGCCAGGCCCACGTCGAACTGGCGCACCCCGGACAGGTTGTACGTCAGCTGGTCATACGAAAAGCCGCCGGCCTCGAACTCGGTCTTGCTGGCCGCGCCCAGCGAACGGTTCAGCGTGTTCTGGATCGTGAAATCCATCTTGTTCTTGCCGTAGCTGAACGAGGAATCCATGTCCCAGCCATCGAGGGTCCACGTGAAGCCCGCCGCGGCCGAGAAATCGTCGACATCCGGCGCGATGATCGGCAGGAAGCCGTTCGGATAGATCTGGATGGTGTTGTTGTCCTGCAGGGCGCGCCGGAAGAAGCCGCCCGATTCCGCCTCGCGCTTCTGGTAGCTCGCCCACCCATACCATTTCAGGTTCTCGCTGACCGAGCCGCCGGCATTGGCGAAAACGGTCGACTGCTTCATTTCCGGCTCGCCGTACCAGGCGTTGAAGCGGTTGATCGTTGCTTCGCGCGGATCGAACTGGCCATTGACCAGCGGGTATTGCTGGCGCGTGTCGTAGCCGCTGCGCTCCGTGTGCTCCTGGTCCTTGTACTCGGCCGCAATCGTGAGATAGCCGGTCTCGCCCAGCGCCAGGCCTTTCCACAGGCTGACGGTGGCCACGCCGCCATCGCGCCGCTCACGATCGGTCTGCGTTCCCCAGTTCGCGCCGGCCACCGGCGGCGTGACCGCGAATTCGTATTCCGTGATGCGCTTGCCGTAGCTGACGGTGGCTTCGCCGCCGCTCCGGTCGTTGCGCAGCCGGATGTTGACCACGCCGGCGATCGCATCGGAGCCGT
Source organism: Pseudoduganella lutea (assembly GCF_004209755.1). Taxonomy (NCBI): domain Bacteria; kingdom Pseudomonadati; phylum Pseudomonadota; class Betaproteobacteria; order Burkholderiales; family Oxalobacteraceae; genus Pseudoduganella; species Pseudoduganella lutea. Next base: position 1,805,827 of record NZ_CP035913.1, read on the forward strand.
ATTGCGCCGATGCGCCGTCGCGCAGTACTTCGATGTTCTTCACGATGCCGGTCGGGATCGTGTTCATGTCGACGGCGGCCGAGCCGCGGCCGATCGTGCCGTTCAGGTTGACCAGCGACGATGCGTGGCGACGCTTCGAGTTCACCAGCACCAGCGTCTGGTCCGGCGCCAGGCCGCGCAAGGTGGCGGGGCGGATCGTGTCGGTGCCGTCCGCCAGGCCCGGGCGCGGGAAGTTCAGCGATGGCAGCGCGACGGACAGCGCCTGCGTGATCTCCGGAACGCCGGTGTTCTTGATCGTGTCGGCCGAGATCACGTCGACCGGTGCCGTGGTGTCGAGCACCGTGCGGTTCGATACCCGCGTGCCCGTGACGACGACGGTGGCCTGGTTGTCTTCGGTGGAGGTGGCCTGCTGCGCAGGATTTTGCTGCGCGGCCGCGTGGCCGGCGAACAGCGAAGCGATGGCGGCGGCAAGCAATGCCCTGGCTGGTAAGGTATTCCGGTGCATCCTGATCCCTTGTGCAAGTGATGTGAGCGAATGACAGCAAGGAGCTCATCATCGGGGCCGGTGCAACGGGGTGTCAATCCAATCAGTGCCTTGATCGCAATGTTGTCGTAATTTTTACACGGGTAGTTCTACGTATCGACGGGTCCGGCGATGACCGCGCCGCCCATCAGTTCGACGATCCGCTGACGCACGAAATGCACGTGGCTGCGCAGGCCATACAGGTCGTCGGCGAACGACAGCGGGATCGACAGGTGGTTGACGCGGTCCTCGATCTCGTTCAGCCGTTCCAGCTGCGCGGCGTAGATGGCGCCACGCTCCTCCGGCGGCACTTCCACCGCCTCCTCGATCGCCCCTTCCACCGTGCGCAGCTGGCCATACCAGCGGTAGATGCGCGAGCGCACGCGCCACACGTACAGCGGCGGCACGATCTTCGACAGCGGCAGGATCAGCGCGGACAGCGCCAGCAGCAGCACCCACATGCGGTCGAGGAAGTTCGCCAGCCAGAAGCTCATGTAGCGCTGCAGGAACGGCGCGCCATCCTTGTAGTACTTGGCCGCTTCGTCGGCCACCCTGATTTCCGTGTATTTCGCGGACGGGAACTGGCCCTGCTGCTGGAACCAGCCGGCGCCGCCATGGATCTTCGCTGCGGCCTGCACGAACAGTTCCACCAGCGCCGGGTGCAGGTCGTCGCGCGCCACCAGGGTGGCCGTCGGCGCGATCAGGTGGTAGTCGCGCGCCGGCAGGTCGCGGCCCAGGTCGACGATGCCGCGCGGCAGCGTCACATGGGTCAGGAACGGCAGGCGCCGCGTATAGGCTTCGGCCTGGGCAAAGTCGAACAGGACGATGCCGGGCGTCTGCAACAGCATCTGGATCAGCGGGTCGTCCGGCGCGGCGGCGAACACGAGGCCGTCGATGCGCCCTTCCAGCAACTCCACGGTGGCCGGCGTGTTGTCGAGCTGCGTGGTCTGCAGCTCCGCGCGGTCGACGCCGTTCACCTCGAGGATCTGGCGCACCAGGCGTGGCGTGCCGCTGCCGCGCGCGCCGATATTGATTTTCAGGCCGCGCAACTGCGTCAGCTGCGTTATCGCCGGCGCGCCCTCCTTCGCGCGCAGGAACAGCCACACCGGCTCCGTGAACAGGCTGCCCAGTGAGACCAGCCCTTCGCGTTCCGGCGCCGCCTCGTCGGTCGTGCCGCTCTGCATGAACGCGATGTCGACCTTGCCTTCCTTCAGCAGCTTCAGGTTGTCGCGCGAACCATGCGAGCCTTGCAGCGCCACCGCGATGCGTTCCTTCTTCAGCAGTTCCTGGTACCGCTTGCCGAACACGTCGTAGGCGCTGTTCTCCTGCCCCGTGCCCAGCACCACGTGGCGCGGCGGCGCGGGGTCGACGACCAGGTAGGCAACGATGCAGACGACGGCAATGCCGAGGATGGTGGGGCCGGCCGAAGCGACCAGGTCGCGCAGCGAGAAGCTGGTGAACTTCTTCAGGCGGGTCATCGTGGAGCGGAGAACGGGTTTTATCATGGCTGGCACGATGCCAACTTTTGGCCGAACCTGCAAGGGGGGAGACCCGGCGGCGGTGGAGCGCTGGTGTCAGACACTTTTTTCTGGGCGCTTCATCCAGAAAAAGGTGTCTGGAAGGAGAGAGGGCTTGCAGGCCCTCCCCGTTACGCAGGCGTGGAGCAGTGCTCCACGAAATCCCTGCTCCACCAGCGGTTTTTGTCAGCCGATGGCTGCGGCAGAAGGAAACCGGTGTCGCACACTTTTTCCGGAAAAGCGTCCGGAAAAAATGTTCGACACTAGGCGGATCACCCGCCGCAGGCTTTCACGGGTGCGCCCAGCGCGGCGGCGGCGGCGGCCACGGAAGAATCGGCCGGCAGGGTGGCCGCCTGGTTCGGTTCGATCAGCGGCATCAGGCTCGGCGCCAGTACCGTCAGCAGTTGCACCGGCAGCGCGCTGGTGAAGTCGTAGTTCTTCGATTCGGGGCCGCGCACATAGGCCGTCATGCTGCCGAAGAAGCGTTCGCCGATATTGAACACGAAGGTGGCGGAGCGGTTCACGTAGCGCGATTCGATCAGGCGCCCGCCTCCGGCATACACGTCGAAGCGCTGGTCGCCAGTGCCGGTCTTGCCGCCGACGGCGATGTTAGTGCCATCGGCCGCCACGAAGGCGGTCTTGGCGCGCTTGGCCGTGCCGTCCGACACCACGCCGCGGATCTCGTCGGCCACCACGTGTGCCACTTCGGGCGACAGCACCCGTTCCGCCGCCACTTTCTCGGCCCGCGCCACTTTCGTGTCGTAGGGCGTGCCGGCCGCGAAATGCAGCGATTCCACGCGCTGGGTCGGTTTGCGCACGCCGCCGTTGACGATGATGCCCATCATCTCGGCCAGCGCGGCCGGCCGGTCGGCCGATGCGCCCAGCGTGGTCGCATACGAGGGCACCAGCGAGCCGAATGGATAGCCCATCTTCTTCCACTGGGTGTGAATGCCGATGAACGCTTCCATTTCCAGCAGGCCGGCGATACGGCGGTCCTGCGCGTGCTTGCGGTGCGTCTTGAACAGCCACTGGTAGACTTCCTGGCGCTCCTTCTCGGAAGCGGCCACCACCTGCGACAGCGTGGCGCCGTCGTGCTGGCGCAGGTAAGCCACCAGCCACAGTTCCAGCGGGTGCACGTTCGCCATGTAGCCGCGGTCGGCCAGGCTCCACTTGTCCATCGCGTACTGGTCGAACATCTTTTCCAGGCGATCCTGCGGCACTTCGTTCTGTTCGAGCAGGTTGCCGTTGACGAACAGGGCGAATTCGCCGAGCGAAGCCTTCGGGAACAGCGTGCGGTGGATATTGGCCAGGCGCAGCGGCGTGGGCCGGATGCTGTCGACGAGGATCTTGTCCAGCTCCGACTTCGGCTTGCCCTTGTACTTGGCATAGAAACGGTTCAGGAATTCCTTGCCTTCCTTGTCGGCGAAGCGGGCCAGGTACTGCGCGCGGCGCGGATCGTCCGAATCGGCCAGCAGGCTGGCCGAGGATCCCGGCATCTGGAACATGTAGTACTTGACCACGTCGCGCATCAGCCGCACGAACAGCAGGTTGGTCGAGCGGCGCAGGCCTTCGCGCACCGTGAGGATGCGGCCGTTGTCTTCCTTGGAGAAGTTGCCGAAGTAATGCAGCCCGCCACCGGTGAAGAAGCCTTCGCCCGGGTTGCCGGAATACGTGCGTTCCATCGCCGCGTTCAGCATGGCCGTCAGGTCGCGCTTGTCCAGCGGCGTGATCGACAGCCATTCGATGCCCCAGGCGGTCAGGCGGTCCTTCGGATCGAACACCACCTTGCCCAGTTCGTCCGCGCTCATCCGGCCGTATTTCTTGTGCAGCTGGTCGACGATGTCCAGGTAGGTGACCAGCGTGCGCAGCTTCGCCGTCGACCCCAGGTCCAGCTTGGCGCCTTCGTTGATGTCGAGCGGCTGGTCGTAGTTATCGGTCTGCACGCGCAGGTAGTTCACCTTGTCGCCGCGCTCGAGCAGCGTGAAGCTGTACACCACGTTGGCCGGGTCGCCATTGCCCAGCATGCCCTTGCCCGTCAGGCCGGCCTGTTCGGCCACGGCGGCGTCCTTCAGGTCGCGCAGCATGCTCGCGACCGCCCGCTGGGCATTCGCATCGAGCGTGCTAACCACGGACAGGTCGAGCCGGTCCAGGTTGTACATGCGGTTGTCGCCCAGCAGGTTCGCCAGGTGCACGCGCACCGTGTTGGCGGCCTTCTTGGTGACGTAGCTGACCGGCGGCGCGGCCTGCAGGCCGTTGCCCTTGGCAGGGCGCAGTTTTTCCTTCAGCGCCGCGTCACGCAGCGCCGGCGTGATGATACCGGCCTGCGCCAGCACCCGCAGGTGGCTGTTGGCCAGCGTTTCCAGGTCCTGGTCGCCATTGCCCAGGTAATAGCTGGGGCGGCGCTGCGCGATCAGCAGCGACAGCGCTTCCTTGAACACGAGCGCGCTGCCCGGCTGGTCCATGCGCCCGGCCAGCAGGCGGTTCACTTCGTTGAAGTCGCGGCCGTACCATACCCACATGCCATCGCCGATGCCGTTCACTTCGCCGTAGCCGGGCTTGGCCGACAGGGGCACCGTGTTCAGGTAATCGACAACGATCTGGCGGCGCACCGCCGTCGTGTCCTCGCCCTGCTGGTAGGCCCTCAGGGTGGCCGAGACCATCTGCTGCAGCTTGTCCTTCATCGACCCCGTGCGCCCTTCCGGCGAATGGCGGTACTTCTCGATCTGCGTGGCGAGCGTGCTGCCGCCGGCGGCGCGGCTGCTGGCCAGGCCCACGGCACTCGCGGATTTTTCCAGGATCGCCTTCGACAGGCGGTCCCATTCCACCGCCGGATTGCGTTTCGGGTAGGTATTGTCCAGCAGCTCGCGGTTCTCGATGAACAGCAGGCTGTGCACCAGTGCCGCCGGCGCTTGCTGGAAGCCCGGGTAGATGCGCTCCGGGTAGCTGGCCGAGAACAGCGGCTGGGCGCGGCAATCATAGATCGTCAGGCCCGTGCGGGTCTTTTCGCGGAACGTGGTGAACACGCCCATGTCGGCCAGCTCCACCATCTTCGGCGAAAAGCGCGACTGCGCCAGCACCTGGTAATCGCGTGCCTTGAGGCGCTCCAGGTAGTCGGGAATGTTGGCGTAACCCAGGCGCTCGTCATACGGGCTGTCGTGCGGGAAGCGGATCGCGTTGCTGGGCCCCGGCTCGACCTTGTAGGTGAGCTCCTTGACGACGCCGGTGAAGTATTTCGCCTGCATCGTGGACGTGCGGGATTCGTGGATCAGCCACCAGATGGCCAGCGACAACAGCACCAGCATCAACAGGATGAATGCGTTACGGGAGCGCTTGCCCTTGGGCTCGGACGGCGGCGGCGTGGCCGGCTGGTCGTCGTCCAGGCCTTGCCGTTCTTGGTCGTATTGGGAAGACATAGGTTCTGCTATCTTTACTTGTACTGCATTGCTGCACTGCGTTAGGTGATTACAACAGCGTGGCGCCGACAGGGTGGCGCCAACGGCGGTGATGCGAAAAAGCTGCGTACGGCGGCCGCGCAAACGGCACGCGGCTTATTGCCATTGCACCACATCGCACCTGTGCGCACGGGTCGGCGGGAAGAATATTTGGTGCGGGTGCTTTATTTTCGCAAAAAAACAACGACCCTGATCTGCAAGCAACAGTAGCGGCACCGGCGGTGACGGCTCATGTCATCCGGCTGTCATCCAGCCGTCATGCCGCGGTCATGGCAGCCGTCATCCATGTCGCGCCCGGCAGGCGCGCCAACATCACGTGCGCTGGTAGTCGGCGCCGTGCGCGTCGAGCCCCGCGCACAGCCGCAGGAACGCGCTGGCCACCTGCTCCGGATCGCCCTTCACGCCCAGTTCGATGTGGCGGCGCGTTTGCGCGTCGCCCACGCTGGGCAGGCTGAACACTTTTACACGCGGCCACGCGGCCTCGATTTCTTCCATCAGCGGCGTCAGCGCGGCCTCGGCGCCGTCGTACACGAGCACCGCCTGTTCCGCCCGCGCCTCGCGGTTGAACAGGTGCGCGTAATGCGTGTCGAGCACCCATTCGATCATCGGCCACGCCATCACGGGAAAGCCCGGCACGAAATAATGGCTGCCGAGCGCGAAACCGGCCACGTTGTTGTACGGGTTCGGGATCAGTTCGGCGCCTTCGGCGAACTCCGCCATCTTCAGGCGCTGCAGGTTGTCCGGCGCATCCAGGTCCACCTCCTTGCCTTCGTCGCGCGCCACCTGCAGCACGCGCTGGCGGATGTTCTCGGCACCTTGCGGATGCAGCACCAGTGGCCGCCCCAGCGCGGCCGCCGCGGCCTGGCGCGTGTGGTCGTCCGGCGTGGCGCCGATGCCGCCGGTGGAAAACACGATGTCGCCGGTGGCGAAGGTGCGTTTCAGTGTCGCCGTGATGCGCTCGGGCTCGTCGCCGATGTATTCGGCCCAGCCCAGCTGCAGGCCGCGCGCGGCCAGCAGCTGTACCACTTTCGGCAGGTGCGCATCGACGCGCTTGCCGGACAGGATCTCGTCGCCGATCACGATCAGTCCGATGGTTGGTGCCTTGCTGCTCATATGCCTTGGTGCTCCATGGTGGGTTCACTACGCGCGCGCAATTGCGACAGCGCCTCCAGACAATAATACTGAAACCATAAGCCGGTGAAGATGAAAATGAGTACGTACAGCCACACGGCGGCCGCCAGCAGGAACGGGAACATCACCACGGCGATCGCCGCCCCGCCGATCCACACGATCGCCGGCAGCGAACCGGCCATGCCGGAGGCCACGCCGATCGCCAGCAACGGCCATTTCTTTTCGCGCTGGAGGATGCCGATCTCTTCCTCGCTGGCGTGCTCGGACAGCGCGTCGTAGCTCATCACGCGCGACGTCAGCCACCCCCACAGCAATGCCGACGACAGGATCGCCAGCGGCGGCACCGCATACAGCGGCAGCAGGCAGAACCAGATCACGATGAACACGAGGAACAGCGAGATGGCCTTGCCGATGCCCTTGACGAGGCTGCCACCCTGGCGCTTTTCCAGGTGCGGGAAGTGGCGGTCGCCCACGTGCCTGACGATGGCCGGCACGGCCGCCACGCCAATGAAGATCAGCGCCGTGAGGATCATCAGCGGCAGCAGCAGGAGCATCGCGAACAGCGGTACCACCACGGTCTTGAGCATGGCCAGGCCGATATCTTCCAGCCAGCGGCTGGAGTACTGGTACAGCTCGAAATCGAAGAAATGGCCGGTCAGCCAGTCCAGCAGCGGCTGCAGCGTGAAGTACAGCACCACGGCCCACACGCCCAGCGACAGCAGGAACGGCACCACCGACAGCAGCAGCATGCGGCCGTGCATCTGCGACAGCACGGCGCGGCCATAGGCATTCAGTACGCCGCGCATCAGCGTGCCCTCCGGCGCAAGGCCGGGGCCGGCAGCATGCCGGCATGCACGGGCAACATGCCGGGCAACCCCGAAGCGGATGCCAGGGAACGGAGGAAGCGGATACTGCGGAACATGGCGACTCGTGGCAGTGGTGTCAAAGGCTGTATTTTACGGCCAATGCCGGGCATGGCAGCAGTCCCGTCCGTTCTGCAAGGGTATTCCATGCCCTGCTGCGGAGGGAAAACAAGGGCTTGACATCATGATATTGCCGGCCTTGCCACACAGGGCGTACTAGCCCGGGGGCGGCCCCTTGCACTACAATCCCCAGTCCGAACCAACATGTAAAGGAACGCCCATGTCCATCACCACTACCCCATCCGGCCTGCAATACGACGAAGTCAAGGTCGGCGACGGCGCTGAGGCGAAAGCCGGCCAGAACGTCACCGTGCACTACACCGGCTGGCTGCAGAACGCCGACGGCAGCAAGGGCGCCAAGTTCGATTCCAGCAAGGACCGCAACGATCCGTTCGAGTTCGCGCTGGGCGCCGGCATGGTCATCCGCGGCTGGGACGAAGGCGTGCAGGGGATGAAGGTCGGCGGCACCCGCCAGCTGATCATCCCGGCCGACCTGGGCTACGGCGCACGCGGCGCTGGCGGCGTGATTCCGCCGAATGCCACGCTGATCTTCGACGTCGAGCTGCTGGGCGTGTGATGCGCCTGCCGGCATCGACGCGCTGGCCGTTGCTTGCGGCCAGCCTCCTGGCGCCGCTGGCGCTGTCCGGCTGCACCGTGGTCGCCGTCGGCGCGGCCGTGGTGGGCGCCGGCGTGACCGTCGCATCGACCGCGGTCGACGTGGGTGTCGCTGCCGGCAAGGGCGTCGTCTATGTGGGCAAGGCTGCCCTGTCGGACGACGACGACGAGGAAGAAGAGAAGAAGTAAGCCGGCCTGCGGGTCCGTACCGGTGTCCGCCCCGGACGTTGACCCGCTGATGACCCGGCAATATGCAAAGGCGCCCAGGTGGCGCCTTTGTTCGTTTGGTTCAGGTGATATCGCAACGTGCTCCCGCAGCAAAAGCTGGTAGCAAAAGCCGGTAGCAAAAGCCGGTAGCGCGCTCGCACCTGCCGTGGCAAAGCTAGCGTTGCCAGCCGCGCTGCATGGCTTCCTGCTCGGCCTTGGCATCGAGCGGGTCGCCGGCGATGCGCTGTTCGATCGCCGTTTCCACCGGCGGCGCAATCTCTCCGGACGCCCGGCCCGCCGCGGCCCGCGCCGGGCGGGGGCTCTGCATCACCAGCGGAAGGCGCCATTCCTGCCCCACCTTGCAGGCCAGGCCATCGATCTCCGCGGTGCCTGTGCCGCTGGCGAAGCTGCGGCAATAGCTGCCATCCGTCGACACGAACGACATGCCGATCCGCACCGCGCCCGCCGCCCGCGCCGCCGCGTTGGTGGCCATGCCGGCCGCGCCCGGCGGCGCCGACGGTTGCTGCTCGAGCGCGGTAACGAGACGGCCCTGCGCCATCAGCGTGCCGTCGTGGCTGGCGATCAGGTCGACCTTCGGTTCGTCCGCCTGCAGGTAGGACAGCCCGAACGTGCCGGCCAGCACGCCAACGACAAGCACCCCGCCCAGCGCCGTCCACTCCGGCCACGACCAGCGCCGCTCGCGCGTGGCCTTGCGGGCCGCCAGCTGGGTGGCTTCGCGCCGCGCCCGCACGGCGTCGAGGCTGACGATGGTGGCCTGGCGCGCCTCGCGCACGCGCTGGCCGTCGTCACCGGGGGCGAAGCCGGCAAAGACATTGCTGCGCCGCGTCTTGTAGTAGGCAACGCGCCGGGCCAGCGCGAGATCGGTGGAACAGGCCTGCTCCACCGCGCGGCGTGTGGCCACGTCCAGTTCGCCATCGGCATACGCCATCAGGGTTTCGTCGGAAAAGCTCATGATGTTGGCCCGCCTCGTTGGAGCATCGAACCTTCATATTAGCACCGGGCCGCGCCGGTCCCGCGCCCGCCTCGCGCCCGGCCCGGCATGGTACGGGGCGCCACCTTATGCCGCGCCGCAGCAGCCCAGCAGCCATAAGGGTTTCTGTTGGTTCAGGAGATTACTTTCCGCAAATATTGTGCTAATCTGCGGCCTCTATTAACCACGGAGGTAGTAATGAAAAAAGGCGAACTGATTGCAGAATTCGCGAAGCGTACCGAAATGTCCGGTGCCGCCGCCAACGACGCAGTGAATACCCTGATTGCCATCGTTACCGAGCGCCTGAAAAAAGGCGATACGGTCGGCATCACCGGCTTCGGCACCTTCTCGGTTGCCAAGCGCGCTGCTCGCAAAGGCCGCAATCCTGCAACCGGCGAAGCGATCAAGATCGCCGCGTCCAAGACGCCGAAGTTCTCGGCCGGCGCGACGCTGAAGGCGGCTGTGAACCCGACCAAGAAGAAGTAAACACGGATTTGCGCCAAAGCGGCGGTCTGGGCCCGGTCGCCTCGGGTTCCGGCCGCCGTGTTCATTTGGGCGGCGGATTTGGAATGGATGCTCTACAGTTTCCCGGTTCGGAGTGCCCGCCGTTTTTGTATGATGCGGCGATCTCAACCCTACCATCCACGAGGACACCATGAGCCTGCAACAACAGTTCGACCAGGCGGTCGCCGATTCGAAGAACCTGCCGGAACGCCCGGACAACATGACGCTGCTGAAGATCTATGCGCTGTACAAGCAGGGTTCCAGCGGCGACGCGACCGGCGATCGCCCCGGCATGACCGATTTCGTCAACCGCGCCAAGTACGACGCCTGGGCGGCCCTGCAGGGCACGTCGCAGGAAGACGCGCAGCAGCAGTATGTCGACCTGATCGGAGAGCTGAAAGGCTGATTGCACGGGGCGTGTCGCCCCATGCTGGCCGGCGCCCGCCGGCCGGCGGCATCACTCCGGCGCAAACACCTTGCGCATCTTCTCCGCGACCTTGCTCTGGATCGCCGGCGCGAAGGCGCCATACAGGAACCCCAGCTTGATCTGCATCTGCGCCTGGTTCTCCAGCAGCGTGAGCGTGCCTTCGATACCGCTCTTTTCAAACCGCAGCACATCGCCCTGCCACTGGCAGGACAGGTCCATGTCGCGCGCCAGCTTGTCGGCCACTTGCTGGGCGGCGGCACGCGCCACTTCAGGCGCGAGGTTGTGGGGTTGGGTAATGTTGATCATGCTTGGGATCGGCAAAAAGGCGCCATGATGCCATAACCTTCCGGCTACAGCAGCCGGAACGCGGCAATGGCCACGGCCGTCGGCACCAGCGCCGCCAACAGCAGGTGCAGCGCCGACACCGTCTGCAGCGCGAAGTGTTCCTTCAGGATCGACATGCCGGCCGGGTTCGGCGCGTTGGCGATCACCGTCAGGCCGCCGCCGGCCACCGCGCCCGTCACCAGCGCATACTTGAATTCGTCGCTCAGGCCTTCCACCAGCGAGCCCAGGTAGGTCAGCGCGGCGTTGTCGGTGATGGCCGTCAACGCCGTTGCACCATAGAACACGGCGTCGCTACTCATGCTCATCAGCACCGGCTGCAGCCACCACTGCTGCTGGCCGCCCAGCACCACGAGGCCGGCCAGGAAGAATGCCACCAGCAGGCCTTCGCGCAGGATCAGCCGGTCCTGGAAACGCTCGTAGGCATGGGCCACGCCCAGGAAGAACAGGAACAGCCCCATGAAGACGGGCGGATGGTGCGCGAACAGCACCACGCCGGCCAGGAACGCCAGGTGGACCAGGACGAGGGTAAACGGCACCGTCGCCGCCCGGTCGCCGGTCGCGGGGCGCAGCGCGGCCAGTTCACGGGCGAACAGCATGGTGACGCCGGCCGCGTTGACGAACACCGCCAGCGCCGCCTTCCAGCCGATGTGCGACAGCATGAACGGCAGGTCCCAGCCCCACTTCGCCGCCACCATCAGCACGGGCGGCGCCGCATACGGCGTCAGCGTGCCGCCGATCGACACGTTGACGAACAGGACACCCAGCGTGGCGTACTTCAGCCGTTCCGAGATGCCGCTGGCGAAGATGCGTTCGGACAGGATCAGCGCCGCCAGTGTCATCGCGGCCGGTTCCGTGATGAACGAACCCAGCAGCGGCACCAGCGCCAGCACGATGAAGTACGTGCCGGTGCTGCCGGCGAGCGGCAGCGCGCGCGCCAGCAGCGCCACGGCGGCCTTCGTCGTCTGCAGGATCGGCCGCGTGGCGGCGATCACCATGATGACGAAGACGAACATGGGTTCGGTGAAGTTGCGGCTGTCCAGGTAGGCGACCGCGGCGCCGCTGCCGGCCGTGGCACCGATGAACGCCACCAGCACCAGCGCCCAGAACCCGAACACCACCTCCACTTCGCCCAGTAGGTGCCAGATGCCGGCATGGGCGGGATAGCGGTGCGCCACGCGCTCGAACACCCTGGCGGTGAACGTGTGCAGGATGGCGGCGGCGAACAGGATCGCACCGGTGATCTCGATGGGGCTGGGCGTCATGCATTACTCCAGTTGGGGAACCTCATCATTGTAAACCGGCAACCTCAGGCTGATTCGCACGTACGACGTTTGCGGCGGATCAAACTTGCGGCGCTCGCGCAGGAAGACCATCGATCCTCGGGTGCGGGAGATTCCTGTTGGATTTCCCGTTACACCGCGCGCGTGAAACCTGAGGAGAGTGATATGGACCAGAAAGTGATCGTGCCAAGGCTGGAAGCAGTATTGACGACCCGTCCCGACTTACCGGTAGGATTCGTGCCTACCCCGACCGCTTCCTACCGGCTGCACCGGAAAGTGGCCAAGCTGACCGAACAGCCCGGCGCTCCGCAGCTGAAGATGGCGCCCGGCGTGCCGCAACGGGTATCCGCGGCATCGGCCGGCGCACGCGTGCTGATGTGGAAGCAGGATCCCTCCGTGAGCGACATGGGCACCCGCAAGGCCTACCTGCACGGGGTGATCCTGGAGGGTCCGCGCGATGCGCGCATCGCTTCGGGCCAGCCGGGCATCGCCCCGGTGAGCCCGAACGCGTTCGGCGACTTCATCGCGCCGCCGGACAGCGAACAGTTCGACGCCGTGCACACCTTCACCGTGGTGCGCCAGACGCTGACGATGTACCAGCGCGTGCTGGCGGCGGACGACAGCGGCGCCCTGCTGCCGTGGGCCTGGAACAGCGGCAAGGACACGGCGCCGCTGCAGGTGTTCCCCCATGGCCTGCCGAACGTGATGAACGCCTACTACAGCCGCAACGAGCGGGCGTTGAAATTCGGCCACTTCATTCCTAGCGGCGCGGCCGAGCGCATGTTCACGTGCCGCTCGTTCGACATCGTGGCGCATGAAGCGGCCCACGCAGTGCTGGACGGGCTGAAGCCGCAATGGATCCTGTCGTCCGCGCCGCCGCAGACGGGCGGCCTGCACGAATCCTTTGGCGACCTGACGGCGATCTTCCTGGCGCTGTCGCAGATGGACCAGGTGGAAGCGGTGATCGCCCAGACCAAGGCCGACCTGCACGACAAGACCTTCCTGGCCGACATGGCCGAACAGTTCGGCCTGGCGCTGGGCCGCAGCAATGGCCTGCGCAACGCCGACAACGACCTCACGCTGGCGGAAACGGGCGACCAGGTACACGCGATCTCGCAAGTGTTCACGGGGGCCATGTACGACATCCTTGCCGACATGTTCGCGTTCGAACGCCAGCCGGGGGTGGAAGACGATGCCGCCGTGCTGTACCGCGTGGGCGGCTACCTGTGCAGCCTGACGCTGCGCGCGATCGTGGCCGCACCGGACCGGGCCGCCACGTTCGTGGACGTGGTGAACCACCTGCTGCGCCTGGCCGAAGCCGACGGCAAGCCCGTCGAGTACCGCAACTTCATCCGCAACCGCTTCGCGCTGCGCGGCGTGGTCGATGTCGATATCGCCACGCTTTCCGACGACGTGGCGCCCCATGCGAAACTGGCACCGGTGCGCGACGACCGGCCGCAAGGGGTGCAGGATCGCCGCGCCTGCTGTGGCACGATGAACAATGCGCAATACTTCGACCTGGAAGACGTGCTCGAAGCGGAGCGGCAGGCGCTGGCGCGGTGGTGCCAGGGCCATGCGGCGCGGCACCAGCACCGCGGCCCGGCGGCAACGGATGGCGACGACGTGGCGGTCAACAATTGACGCGGCAGGACGGGATGGCGCAACGGGCGTGCCGTCGGCCGCCATGACAGGGAGGCAGCATGAAGATCACGGCAACGGGCGGCGGCGGCTTCGCCGGCATCACGCAGCGACATGAAGTGGACACGGCGACCAGCCCGGCCGGCCCGGACCTGAAAATGGCGCTGGAGGCCAGCGGGTTCTTCGCGGCGCCCCGCGCCGCCGGCGAGGAACCGGTCGGCGCCGACATCCCCCGCTGGACCATCACGGTCGATGCCGATGGCGAGCGCCACAGCGTGAGTTTCGCCGAGGATGGCAGCGCGGCCACCGCGCATTGGCGGACTTTGCTGGACCGTATCCTCGCGGCCTGAACGCCTTTCGCGGGCAGCATCCGGGCGGCTGGCGCCGCGCACCGGCAACGGCGCGCGGCGCATTTGCTTATATGTATTGTGTCTAAGCCTGAATTGTGAGAAAGGGAGAATTGCCCTAAAATACAGTGCTTTGCTGAAGTTGGGATTGTGTTATCGACCGCTTCGCACCAACATTGATAGGACTGCTATGACCCACGTTGTCACCGAATCTTGCATCGCCTGCCGGTATACGGACTGCGTCGATGTTTGCCCGGTAGATTGTTTCCGCGAAGGCCCGAATTTCCTGGCAATTGACCCTGATGAATGCATCGACTGCGCCGTGTGCGTGGCCGAATGCCCGGTCAACGCGATTTTCGCGGAAGAAGATGTGCCGTCCGACCAGCAGGATTACATCAAGCTCAACGCGGACCTGTCCCGCAACTGGCCTTCGATCACGAAGACCAAGGCAGCCCTGCCGGAAGCCGAGCAGTTCAAGGACGTCAAGGAAAAGCTCCACCTGCTGGCCCGCTAACGGCAGTTTCCCGGCAGCCGCGCCGCATGCGCGCCGCTCGCGCTTGCTCTACTTTGTGCGCGCCTGCCGCATTTGAATACACAGGATAGAAATCGTCATGAATATCGTCAGCACCACTCCAGGTGGCTTCCATGAAACGGATGCCGTCATCATCGGCGCCGGCCCGGTCGGCCTGTTCCAGGTCTTCGAACTCGGCCTGCTGGAAATCAAGGCCCACGTGATCGATTCGCTGGCAGCCGTTGGCGGCCAGTGCGTGGAACTGTATCCGGACAAGCCGATCTACGATATTCCCGCGATCCCTTCCTGCACCGGCCAGGAATTGACGGACGGCCTGCTCAAGCAGATCGAACCGTTCGGCCCCACGTTCCACCTGGGCCAGGAAGTGACCGTCGTGCAAAAGCGCGAAGATGGCCGTTTCGATGTCGAAACCAGCCTGGGCACGAAGTTCATCACGAAAACCATCTTCATCGCCGCCGGCGTGGGTTCGTTCCAGCCGCGCACGATGAAGACCGAGGGCCTCGATGCGTTCGAAGGTTCGCAGGTGTTCTACCGCGTGAAGGATCCGGCGCAGTTCGAAGGCAAGAACATCGTTGTCTGCGGCGGCGGCGACTCGGCGCTGGACTGGGCGCTGAATTTCGTCGGCAAGGCCGAGTCCGTGGTACTGCTGCACCGCCGTGAAGATTTCCGCGCGGCGCCCGCTTCCGTGGCAAAGATGAAACAGCTGTGCGAAGACTATGAAATGCAGCTGATCATCGGCCAGGTGTCCGGTATCGAGCAAAAGGATGGCAAGCTGTCCGAATTGCGCGTGACCGGCGCCGATGGCGTGACCCGCCGCGTGCCGCTGGACATGCTGCTGGTGTTCTACGGCCTGTCGCCAAAGCTGGGCCCGATCGCCGAGTGGGGCCTGGATATCGAACGCAAGCAGCTGAAAGTGGTGTCCACCGAGAAGTTCGAAACCAATGTGCCGGGCATCTTCGCCGTGGGCGACATCAATACGTACCCGGGCAAGAAGAAGCTGATCCTGTCGGGCTTCCACGAAGCTGCGCTGGCCGCTTTTGGCGCTGCGCCTTATATCTTCCCGGACAAGAAGATTCACATGCAATACACGACGACGTCGCCTAAACTGCACAAGGTGCTGGGCGTGGAGTCGCCGGTCTTCGACTAAGCATGTCACGGTTGAAGTCTTAGTGACCTCAGACCTGTCCTACAGAAAAGCAGCGGAAACGCTGCTTTTTTTGTTTCACAGGCACTATTATCGTAGGGACCATGGGGGTTGAGATTTCATTTTGTGGCTGTTTTTCCTCTTTCTAGCAGCAATCTGAAAATGCTTTACGTCAAGAATAAACGGCCTATAATGGGCTTATGATTTCCGCGCTGCACATTATTAAGGCAGCGCATACGACCCGGGAACACCTATGCTTTACCAACTTCATGAGATGCAACGAACCTTCCTGAACCCGCTGATGCAGTGGGCGGAAGCGTCATCAAAACTGTTCAGCAACCCGGTGTCGCCACTGGCACACACGCCGTTTTCGCAACGGATTGCCGCCGGCTATGAATTGCTTTACCGCCTGGGCAAGGATTACGAAAAGCCGTCGTTCGGTATCGATACCGCTACCGTGGACGGCAAGCCGGTCTCCATCATCGAACACGCTGCGGTCACCAAGCCGTTTTGCCGGCTGATGCATTTCCGCAAGGACGTGCGGGAGCCGCTGGTGCAGCCGACCGTGCTGCTGGTGGCGCCGCTGTCCGGCCACCACGCCACGCTGCTGCGCGATACGGTGCGCGGACTGTTGCCGGAACACGACGTCTACATCACCGACTGGACCGACGCCCGCATGGTGCCGCTGAGCGACGGCGCCTTCCATCTCGACGATTACATTTATTACGTGCAGGATTTCATCCGCTACCTGGGCCCTGACGTGCACGTGATTTCCGTCTGCCAGCCCACCGTGCCGGTACTGGCCGCGATCTCGCTAATGGCATCGAACAACGATCCGAAGCTGCCGAAAACGATGACGATGATGGGCGGCCCGATCGACACGCGCAAATCGCCGACCGCCGTGAACAACCTGGCAATCGAGAAGCCGTTCTCCTGGTTCGAGAACACCGTGATCTACCCGGTGCCGCCGAACTACCCGGGCTTCGGCCGCAAGGTCTATCCCGGCTTCCTGCAGCATGCCGGCTTCATCGCGATGAACCCCGGCCGCCACGCGCAGTCGCACCGCGAGTTCTACATGCACCTGGTGCGCGGCGACGACGAGACGGCGGAAAGCCACCGCAAGTTCTACGACGAATACAACGCCGTGCTGGACATGCCGGCCGAGTACTACCTGGACACGATCAAGACCGTGTTCCAGGAACACCGCCTGCCGAAAGGCACGTGGGAAGTGGGCGGCCAGCTGGTGCGCCCGCAGGACATCACGAACGTGGCGCTGCTCACCGTCGAAGGCGAACTGGACGATATCTCCGGCGCCGGCCAGACCCAGGCGGCCCACGAACTGTGCAGCGGCATTCCGGCAGACATGCAGGAAGATTACGTGGTGCCGCAGGCCGGCCACTACGGCATCTTCTCCGGCCGCCGCTGGCGCGAACTGGTGTGCCCGAAAATCACCTCGTTCATCCGGCAGCACGCCTGAACAACCGTCTCCTCGAAGATTAGCCGCCCACCCGGGCGGCTTTTTTTGGCTTGCAGCCTGGAACCACTGGTGTCTGACACTATTTTCGCTAGCGAAAATAGTGTCAGACACCGGTTTTGCTTTGTGTGCATCCAATATCCATCATTCCCCCGCCACGCCCACTTCGCCGATCCTGCGCCAGTAATCCTTTTCCACCTGGCCGAAATCCACCTTCTTCGCCGCATCGTTGAACGCCCGCTGCTGCACGAGCCCCACCTGCGTGCGCTTGAAGCACACGTGCACGGGGCGCTCCCCGAACAGTTGTTCATTGACGGCGATATTGCTGCGCTCCACTTGCGCGAACCGCGTGGCGAGCAGGTGGCGCAGCACGCGCCGCTCGATCAGGATGGCGGGATAGCGCCGGGCCAGCAGCTTGCGCAGGTTGGTCTCGTCGTTGACGCCCGCTTCCACCTCGATGCGGCCCTCGCGGACGAGGGCATCGAATTGCTCGCCATTGGCGAAACCGCTCACGGTGCCGACGCGCACGCCGCGCAAGTCGGCCAGCTGGCCGGCGCGTACGGGCTTGTCCTTCAGGTAGGCCAGCACGGTCAGCGTGTTGCCGATGGGAGCCGAGAAATGACACAGCCGCTCGCGCTCGGGCGTGCGCCACACGGCCAGAAAGCCGGCATAGCGGGGATCCTTCAAACCCAGCTCCATGGCGCGTTTCCAGGGGAAGTAATCGATCCGGGCCGTATAGCCGAGGCGGTCGAGCACATTGCGCAGGATCGCGCCGGACAGGCCATCGTCGGGCAGCGCGTCGCTCACGAATGGTGGCCATTCTTCGGCGGCAAAGCGGATCGTTTGCGGTGTCTGCGCGGCGGCCGGGCCAATGGCGAGCACAGAGCCGATGGCGAGCACAGAGCCAATGGAGAGCCTTGAAGCGATGGCCAGGGCGCACAACGCCGTGACGAGCGGGCGGCGCGCGCTCATGTCGCGATATTCTCCATCATGATCGGCGTTGCTTCAGACATGCATGCATGCTCCCACAAGGCGGCGGCAAAGCCAAGCGAAGCCTGCCGGGACGGCTGCCTGCACGCGCCGCCGCGAATGAAGGATAATGCGGGTTGCCGTCGTTTGCCGCATCCTCATCCGCATTCTTACCAGCATCGTGACCCAACAAAAGACCCTCGCCGACCGCATCGAAGACGCCCTGCCGCAGACGCAGTGCACGAAGTGCGGCTATGCCGGCTGCCGGCCCTACGCCGAGGCCATCGCGGCAGGCGAAGCGCGCATCAACCAGTGCCCGCCCGGTGGCCATGAAGGCATCGTGCGCCTGTCCGCGGTGACCGGCCATCCCGTCATCCCGCTCAATCCAGAGAATGGCCTGGAACGGCCGCGCGCCGTCGCATTCATCGACGAGGCGCTGTGCATCGGCTGCACGCTGTGCATCCAGGCCTGCCCGGTCGACGCGATCATGGGCGCGGCCAAGCAGATGCACACCATCGTTCCCGAGCTGTGCACGGGCTGCGACCTGTGCGTGAAGCCATGCCCGGTGGACTGCATCGTGATGTATCCGGTGACGGAATCCACGGGCTGGCACGCCTGGTCGCAGCCCGACGCCGATGCCGCGCGCGACCGCCACGATTTCCGCATTGCGCGCCTGAAGCGCGAGCGCGACGAAAACGATGCACGGCTGGCCGCGAAGGCGCAGGCCAAGATGGAGGCCGTCAACAACCTGGCGCCCGAGAACGATGCCGAGCTGGCCGAGAAGGAACGCAAGCGGGCGATCATCGCCGCCGCGATGGAACGCGCGCGCCTGAAGGCCGAAGCCGCAAAGGCCGCGGCCGCTGCCCAGGAAAACAAACCCGAACAATGAATGCAGCCAAACGCCACGAAATCTTTCGCCGCCTGCGCGAAGCCAACCCGCACCCCACCACCGAGCTCGAATACACGACGCCGTTCGAATTGCTGATCGCCGTGCTGCTGTCGGCCCAGGCGACGGACGTGGGGGTCAACAAGGCCACCCGCAAGCTGTACCCGGTGGCGAACACGCCGCAGGCGATCCTCGATCTCGGCCTGGACGGGCTGGTCCCGTACATCCAGACCATCGGCCTGTTCAACACGAAGGCCAAGAACGTGATGGCCACCTGCAAGATCCTCGTCGAGCAGCATGGTGGCGAGGTACCGCGCGACCGCGAGGCGCTCGAAGCGCTGCCCGGCGTGGGCCGCAAGACCGCCAACGTGGTGCTCAATACCGCGTTCGGCGAACCGACGATCGCCGTGGACACGCACATCTTCCGTGTATCGAATCGCACGAATCTCGCGCCGGGCAAGACGGTCGACATCGTCGAACAGAAGCTGCTGAAGTTCGTGCCGAAGGAGTTCCTGCAGGATGCCCACCACTGGCTGATCCTGCACGGCCGCTACACGTGCATCGCCCGCAAGCCGCAGTGCTGGAACTGCATGATCGTGGATTTGTGCGAGTACAAGGACAAGACGCCGGCGCCGGCGGTGGTTTGACATGAACCCGGAGGCAGAAGCCGGGGTCAGACCCGGCGGGTCTGACCCCAGCCTCTGCCGTTGGGTTGAATACTGCCAGCGAATCCTCGACTAGGGTGTCGGACCCGCGTCGTGCCTGGTGTCGGACACTTTTCCGGGCGCTTCATCCGGAAAGGTGTCCGACACCGGTGTTCGCTGGACAATCGCTACGGCATGGGAAAACCGGTGTCTGACACTGTTTTCTGGAAGCAGCACCCAGAAAACAGTGTCAGACACCAGACCACAACCGCCGCGGGCTTTTAAAGCAGCACCAGGTTATCCCGATGAATCAACTCGCGCCCTTCGACGAAGCCGAGGATCGCTTCGATCTCCGCCGACGGTTTGCGCAGGATGCGCCGCGCTTCGCCGCTCGTGTAGTTGGTGATACCGCGGGCGACCGGCACGCCCTTCTCGGTGATGCAGGTGATGACGGCGCCGCGGCCGAACTCGCCGCGCACTTCGAGCACGCCGATCGGCAGCAGCGACTTGCCTTCGCGCGACACCTTTTCCACGGCGCCCCCGTCGATGACGACCTGCCCCAGTGTGTGCAGGTGATCGGCCATCCACTGCTTACGCGCAGTGAGGTGGCCGGTCTGTGCCTGCAGCTCGGTGCCGATCGCTTCGCCCGCGGCCAGGCGCGTCAGCACGCCCTCCTCGCGGCCGAACGCGATCACCGTGTGCGCGCCGGACTTGGCGGCACGTTTCGCGGCCAGGATCTTTGTCAGCATGCCGCCGCGGCCCAGGCTCGAGCCCGCGCCACCGGCCATCGTTTCCAGTTGCGGATCGCCGGCGATGCCGTTGGTGATCAGGAAGGCCGCCGGGTCCTTGCGCGGGTCAGCCGAGAACAGGCCGCGCTGGTCGGTCAGGATGATCAGCGCATCGGCTTCGATCAGGTTGGCGACGAGCGCGCCCAGGGTATCGTTGTCGCCGAACTTGATCTCGTCCGTGACCACCGTGTCGTTCTCGTTGATGATCGGGACCACGCCCAGCGACAGCAGGGTGGTCAGCGTGGAGCGCGCGTTCAGGTAGCGTTCGCGGTCGGCCAGGTCGGCGTGCGTCAGCAGCACCTGCGCGGTGCCGATGCCGTGCGCGCGGAAGCTCGTTTCATAGATTTGCGCGAGGCCCATCTGGCCCACGGCGGCGCAGGCCTGCAGTTCGTGGACGTCGGTGGGCCGGTGCTCGAACCCCAGGCGCAGCATGCCTTCGGCGATCGCGCCGGAGCTGACCAGCACGACCTGCTTGCCCAACGAGCGCAGCGCGGCGATCTGGGCGGCCCAGCGCGCGATGGCAGCCTGGTCGAGGCCGCGGCCATCGTTGGTGACGAGCGACGAGCCAACCTTGACGATGATGCGGCCGGCTTTCTGGATGATCGATGTGGTGACGCTGGAATTCATGGCGCGGCAAATCTCTTTTCGGAATTGATCTGATGTGTCGCCGGGCCGGTCGCCCCGCTTTGCCGCTGACGCCGGCCGGTGCGCGGATGGCTGCCCGGCCAGGTAACAGTTGGAAGAATTTTAACCGGTAACGGCGCTCCCTACCGAAGAAGATAAGGAAAAGGCCCGCTAAGCGGGCCTTTTGTTAATTCGGTTCAGTCGAGAACCTTGAAGCGGGGATCGTCGGGATCGATCGACGAGATACCGCGTGCTTCTTCCGTCATCTGCGTTTCCTCGGCGCGCTGCTCGCCATGGCGCTTCTCTTCCAGGTACTGGTAGATCGCCGTCACGAGTTCCTGCGTGCCGTCGCGCGACAGCGCGGAAATCTCGAACACGGGGCCCTTGAAGCCGAACTTCTTCACGAAGTCCTTCACGCGCTTGGCGCGCTCCGCTTCCGGCACCACGTCGAGCTTGTTCAGCACGAGCCAGCGCGGCTTGTCGACCAGCGCTTCATCGTATTTCTGCAGTTCCTTGACGAGCGCCTTGGCTTCCTTCACCGGGTCCACCGTCGCCTCGAACGGCGCGATGTCGACGATGTGCAGCAGCAGGCCCGTGCGCGACAGGTGGCGCAGGAACTGGTGGCCCAGGCCGGCACCTTCGGCGGCGCCTTCGATCAGGCCGGGAATGTCGGCGATGACGAACGATTTTTCATGCGACACGCGCACCACGCCCAGGTTGGGGTGCAGGGTGGTGAACGGGTAGTCGGCGATCTTCGGGCGCGCGTTCGACACGGCCGTGATGAACGTCGACTTGCCGGCGTTCGGCATGCCCAGCAGGCCCACGTCCGCCAGCACTTTCAGTTCCAGGCGCAACTGGCGGCGTTCGCCTTCCTTGCCTTCCGTCTTCTGGCGCGGCGCGCGGTTCGTCGACGTCTTGAAGTGGATGTTGCCCCAGCCGCCCTCGCCACCCTTGGCGAGCAGTTCGACCTGGCCATGTTCGGTCATGTCGGCGAGGATCTCGCCGCTCACGTCGTCGATGATCAGCGTGCCGACCGGCATGCGCAGCGTGATGTCGTCCGCGCCCTTGCCGTAGCAATCCGAGCCGCGGCCCGGTTCGCCATTGGAAGCCCGGTGCATCTTGGAATAGCGGTAGTCGACGAGCGTGTTGACGTTACGATCGGCCACGGCCCAGATGGATCCACCCTTGCCGCCGTCGCCGCCATCGGGGCCGCCGAACGGACGGAATTTCTCGCGCAGGAAAGAGGCGCAGCCGTTTCCGCCGTCGCCAGCGATGACTTCGATACGTGCTTCGTCGATGAACTTCATGATTACCGCCTGAAAATGAAAAAGGCTCCACCGTGGGCAGAGCCTTTAGTTTCGAAAGGCTTGCGCCTTAGGTCACTGTACTGTCCGGATTACTGAGCAGCCGGAACGACGGTGACGAACTTGTTGCTGCCAGCGCCCTTGGTCACGAACTTGACCACGCCGTCGACCAGTGCGAACAGGGTGTGGTCCTTGCCGGTGCCCACGCCTTCGCCGGCGCGAACCGGGGTGCCACGCTGGCGGATGATGATGCCGCCGGCATTGATCGTTTGACCGCCGTAAACCTTAACGCCCAGGCGCTTTGATTCGGAATCGCGGCCGTTGCGGGTAGTACCGCCACCTTTTTTGTGTGCCATTTAATGCTCCTTGATTGAGACTGATTCAGATAACAGCGATTAGCCGTTGATCGAAACGATTTGGATTTCGGTGTAGTTCTGACGATGGCCCTGGTGCTTCTGGTAGTGCTTACGACGGCGCATCTTGAAGATCTTCACCTTGTCGTGACGACCCTGGGAAACCACTTTCACGAGAACCGTTGCACCTTCAACCAGTGGAGCACCAAACTTGATGCTGTCGCCCGCGCCAACGGCGAGGACTTGATCGATGGTGAGTTCGGAACCAATGTCAGCAGGTATCTGTTCTACTTTGAGTTTTTCGCCAGCGACAACTTTGTATTGCTTGCCACCGGTTTTTATGACCGCGTACATGATTTGAAACCTCATCAAATGTTAAGAAAATTCCCTGTCTCGACACCCGCGTCGACAGCGCAATGACGTGGGCGGAGCTCAGAGAACCAACGATTATACATGCAAGGCAAATAGACGTCAAAAAGTATTCACAAAGCCAAGCGCTCGTGGTATGTCGGCAACGTGCAGCGTGCATGTCGTATAATCGCGGCACTTCAAACCCGACCGAAGCAGGCTCGCCTTGTCCACCCAACCAACCAGCCAGAATCACATCATCAGCACCATCGCGGCCGACATGGACGCCGTCAACGGCGTGATCCGCCAGCGACTGCATTCCGAGGTGGCACTGGTCAACCAGATCGCTGAATACATCATCAGCGCCGGCGGCAAGCGCATTCGCCCGGTCCTGGTCCTGCTGGTGGCGAACGCCTACAGATATGAAGGCGCCGCGCATCACGAACTGGCGGCGGTGGTCGAGTTCATCCATACCGCAACGCTGCTGCATGACGACGTGGTCGACGAATCGTCGCTGCGCCGCGGCCGCGCCACGGCCAATGCGCTGTTCGGCAATGCCGCGTCGGTGCTGGTGGGCGACTTCCTGTACTCGCGCTCGTTCCAGATGATGGTTTCCCTGGACAATATGCGGGTGATGCAGATCCTGTCGGATGCCACCAACGTGATCGCCGAAGGCGAAGTTCTGCAGCTGTTGAACATGCACGACCCGGACGTTTCCGAGGAAAGCTACCTGAAGGTGATCCGCTCGAAGACGGCCAAGCTGTTCGAGGCGGCCGCCGAGCTGGGCGCCCTGGTGGCCGGCGCGAGCGACGACCAGATCGCCGCGGCCGGCGAATACGGGCGCTCGCTGGGCACCGCGTTCCAGCTGATCGACGATGTGCTGGATTACGCGGGCGATGCCGCCGAAATCGGCAAGAACGTCGGCGACGACCTGCGCGAAGGCAAGCCCACGCTGCCGCTGATCTACCTGATGGAACATGGCTCCGAGGAACAGCGCCAGCTGGTGCGCTCGTGCATCGAGACGGGCGACGAACAGCATTTCGACGCCGTGCTGGCCGCGATCACGTCCAGCGGGGCACTCGACTACACGCGCCGCGCCGCCGTCGCGCAGGCCGACCGCGCCACCGCCGCGCTGGCCAACATGCCGGAAGGCCGCCACAAGGAATCGCTGCTGCAGCTGGCCCGTTTCGCGGTCGACCGGACGCACTGACTTACGCTGACACCTTCCCGCTGCCCCATCCCCGCTGATACGCGCCGGCCTGCCCGCCACGCGGGCGCGCCACGCAAGATGGTGATCGTTTCCACTCGCATCCCGGAAAGCCGCGGGCCGCTGCCCGCATTGGCTGGAACACAACTATAATCGGCGTTCCCACAGAGGACATCCACCCATGAAAAAGAATTCCGCAAACGGCGAGACCCCTGCCGCTGAACCGCGGCTGTACCGCGTCGTGGCCGAGCGCGTGCAGCAGATGATCCAGGACGACAAGATCGGCCCTGGCGAACGGCTGCCCGCCGAACGCGAGCTGGCCGCCAGGCTCTCCGTCAGCCGCGCCTCGCTGCGCGAGGCGTTGATTGCGCTGGAACTGGGCGGCGTGGTCGAAGTGCGCGGCGGCTCCGGCGTCTATGTGTGCGAACAGCCGCTGCCGGCGGACGTGCCGGAAACGGGCCCCGGCCCGTTCGAAGTGCTGGCCGCGCGCCGCATGATCGAATCCGAGATCGCCGCCATCGCCGCCAAGGCCGCCACCGGCGCCGCCGTCGACGCGATCCTGAAAGCCGTCGAACAGATGGAGCGCCACCACGAGGACCGCGCCAGCAACGAACTGGCCGACCGCAACTTCCACCTCGCGATCGCCCGCGCCACCGGCAACACGGCGCTGGTCGGCGTGGTCGAATACCTGTGGAACAACCGCGGCTCGCTGTGGCACAAGCTCAAGGAGCACTACCAGACCGAGGAACTGCGCCTGCAGACCCTGCCGGACCATCGCAAGATCCTCGAAGCCATCGCCGCCCACGACCCCGCCGGCGCCCGGCACGCCATGCGCGCCCACCTCGAGCGCGTCACGCGCACCTTCTCGCGCGGCTGATCCCCCCTCCTCCCACTGCCGAGCCCGTGTCCACCATGGGGCCAGGCCTGAAAGTGGACACGAGCTCGACCATATTTGCACTCGAGCTCGTGTCCGTTTTTGGGGTTGACCCCAGGGTGGACACGGGCTCGGCTGTCATTGTGGTCGCCCACCTTGCTTAACTGGCCAGACCAATCTAGAATGGCCTGACCAAAAAGCCACGCCAACCCTGACGGAGACAAGGTGAAGAACTCGACCAAACTGCTGGCCGCCCTGGCCTGCTGCACGCTGCTAGGCACCGCCCATGCCGAAGGCCCCTTCCGCAACCCGGACAACAAGAACCTGAAGGATGTATCCGAAGGCACGTATCCGGTTCCCTACAAGATGCCGGTCGTGGCCGAGATCACGGAACAGCTGAACCGCATCCGCGCCTACATGGACCACGCCACGCCGACCCGCGTGGTCAACAAGAAGACCGGGGCGCCGATCACCGACTTCAAGACGCCGGTGGCCGATGCGGCGTTTGCCGAGGCGGCGGGCGACTACGGCATCATGGTCTACGAGATGGGCGTGGTGCACGCCGGCCTGCTGCGCGCGGCCGAGGCCACGGGCGACAAGAACTTCACCGCGATGACGAAGCGCCACTTCGACTTCTTCGGCCAGACACTGCCCTACTTCCGCGCGCAGGAAGCCAAGTTCCACCTGGAGCGCCAGAACAGCTTCGCACGCTTCATCGATCCCCGCTCGCTGGACGACACCGGCTCCATGTGCGCCGCGCTGATGCGCGCGAAGGCCGCGAAAATCGGCCCCGACCTGAAATGGATGATCGACAGCTGCAACGACTGGGTGGCGAACAAGCAGTTCCGCCTGGCCGACGGCACGATGGCCCGCAAGCGCCCACAGGCCGTCTCGCTGTGGGGCGACGACATGTACATGAGCATTCCCGCGCTGGCTGAAGCAGGCCGCATGACGGGAGATCGCAAGTACTTCGACCTGGCGGTGGCCAACGTGCTGGGCATGTCCGAGCGCCTGTACAACCCGCAGCTGAACATCTTCACGCACGGCTGGCACGAGCACGTGCCGAATTCGCCGCGCTTCTACTGGGCCCGTGCGAACGGCTGGGCGGTGCTGGCGATGAGCGACCTGCTCGACGTGCTGCCGAAGGACCATCCCGGCTACGACAAGGTGCTGAACCAGCTGAGGAGCGCCATCAAGGGCATCGCCGAACTGCAGTCCGGCACCGGCCTGTGGCACCAGATGATCGACCGTAACGACTCGTACCTGGAAACGTCCGCGTCGGCCATGTTCACCTACGTGATCGCCCATGCGATCAACCAGGGCTGGATCAGCCCCACCACGTATGGCTCGATCGCGCAGGCCGGCTGGGTGGGCCTGACCACGAAGATCAACGACAAGGGCCAGGTCGAAGGCACGTGCGTGGGCACCACCCTCGCATCGGACCAGATCTACTACTACAACCGCCCCGTCAGCGTGCACGCGCTGCACGGCTACGGCCCGGTGCTGCTGGCCGGCGCGGAAATGATCAAACTGCTCAAGAACCCGAACGTGAGCGTCGAGTACAAGCTGCGCACCTATCATTACCAGCCGAAGGATGGCGGCAAGACCGACTACCGCGAACACCAATGAAAGGATGACGATGACCCGCTTTCCCTCCCGACTGGCAACTCTCTCCGCCCTGCTGCTGGCAGCCAGCGCAAGCAGCGCGGCCACCCTGCGCGTGACGCTGTCGCATGACCTGGACAGCGCCCGCCCATCCGAAACGGTGACGGTGCCATGGAAAGAGGTGAACGCCGCCCTGCCCGGCGCGCTGATCCAGCGCATCGTGGTCAAGGATGCGGGCGGGAAGGCGGTGCCGTTCCAGGTCACGAACGTGGCCCCGCAGGCCAAGGATCCGCAGAACGTGGGCGCCGCCTACGGTGAACTGATTTTCCAGCACAGCTTCAAGGCCGGCGAGAAGAGCGCCACCTATACCGTGGAAAAGTCCGACGCGATCGCGCCGGTCTTCCCACAGCAGACCACGGCGCGCTACATCCAGGAACGCCTCGACGACTTCGGCTGGGAAAACGACAAGCTCGCGCACCGCACCTACGGCCCCGCGCTGATGGCGCCGGCGGCGCCGGGCAGCGGCAAGGAAGTGCTGCAGACGTCGGGCCTGGACCTGTGGTTCAAGCGCGTGCCGTATCCGATCGTCGATCGCTGGTACAACAAGGGCCATGACCATTACCACAAGGACGAAGGCGAAGGCATGGACTTCTACAACGTCGGCAAGTCGCGCGGTGCCGGCGGCACCGGCGTGTGGGATGGCAAGGCGCTGCATGTATCGGCCAACTACGCCGGCTGGAAGGTGCTGGCCAATGGCCCGATCCGCTCGATCTTCGAGCTGCGCTACGACAGCTGGGACGCGGCCGGCACACCCGTCACCGAAGTGAAGCGCTTCACCGTGGATGCGGGCCACCAGCTGGACCGCATCGACAGCACGTTCGAGTTCAAGGGCCCGGCCACGCTGACGGTGGCCGTGGGCCTGAACAAGACGCCGACGGACAAGGGCGAGAATGGCGTGGTCGACGTCAAGCGCGACAAGGCGACCGGCACGCTGCTGCAATGGATCGAACAGCGCAGCAAGGGCGCGTTCGGCACCGCCGTGATCCTGCCGGGCGCGCAGGACTTCACCGACGATGCGTTGAACAACCTCGTGCTGGCGCAGGTGAAATCGGGCGAGCCGCTGCGCTATTACGCGGGCGGTGCCTGGAGCGGCGCGAAGGAGATCACCACCGCAGCGCAGTGGCAGTCTTACGTGGCCGACTTCGCGAAGCGCGCCGCGCATCCCGTGAAGGTCGGACTGCAGACGCAGCCCTGAGCGCAGGCAGGTCACCGAAAAGGGCCGGCATCATGCCGGCCCTTTTCTTTACAGGATCTCGTGCACGATGGCGGGTGGCCGGCACAGCCGCACACCCTTCTCCGTCACCACGAACGGCCGGTTGATCAGCGCCGGATGCGCGCTCATCGCGTCCAGCAGCTGGTCGTCCGTCAATGCCGGATCGGCAAGGTTCAGCTGTTCGTACAATTCCCCCTTGTCGCGCATCGCGCCGCGCGGCGCCAGACCCGCACGGGCGATGATGTCCGCCACCTCGGCGCGCGTGGGCGGAGTCTTCAGGTAGTCGACGATCACGGGCTCGATGCCCGCTTCGCGGATCAGCGCCAGCGCACCGCGCGAATTGCTGCAGGCGTTGTTGTGGTAGATGGTGACGGCCATGGAAAATCCTCGCTCATGTTGACGAGGCGGGATCATAACGGAACCAGTCGCGCAAAGGCCCGCCGGCATGGCGCCAGCGAAAAATTACTGTAGAGATAGTTGCCAGAATCCTCGAAATCTGGTCTAATAATGCCTCACCAGTCGGGGTGTAGCTTAGCCCGGTAGAGCGCTACGTTCGGGACGTAGAGGCCGGAGGTTCGAATCCTCTCACCCCGACCAAGAATTCAGAGTCACATCAGCACTTGGCTGATGTGGCTCTTTTACGTTGTGCACAACAATCAAGCAGAAATCGAACCCGTCGCAGCCCGGCAATGGCCTACGATCTGGGGCTGCGATGGCTGGCCCGGATACGCTGTTACGGGCGACGGCAAGCCTCCCTGCCTGCCGACCGCCCGGATATCAACAGCTGCCTGCGAGGGTCAGGAGAAGACCACAGGCTTGCCAGCGATTTGCGCGACATCCTTGGTGTAGGCAACGCCATCCACTTTCAGGCCATTTGCATCGAGCAACGTGATCGTGCCGCCTTTGTTGGACAAGCGCGCACCTTCCCCGGTGAGCCGTATGACAGCAGCGTGGCCGGGTTCGATCACTCCCGAAATCCGGTCGACGTCGTCACGCTGGTCGAGGATCTGCCACCCTGCCAGATCCAACGTCTGATCCGAAATATTCAGGATCGTGACTGTCTCGCTGCCGGGTTCACTCACTTTCGGATTGACCATTGCCGCAATGATGCGGGCGAGGTGATACGGCGAATCCTCGGCTACTACGTCCCATGGGTACGCATCACCGGCTTGCGGAATTGGTATCGCTGGGACCGTCGGCGCACCCGTGATCGGCGCGGCATCGCTTTCCTGGGTATGCCATATTTGATTCTGGAATTTGAGGAACAGCGCCGACGCCGTGCCGGAACCAGCGAAATCGAATACCAGGGCGCCGTCCCGGTAGGTCCCGTGGCTATCGCCGGAGCCGCCCTGGTTCATATGAATCAGATGCACTCCATTGCCGGGCAAGAAGCCGAAGTATTTATCTTCGTCACTTTTTTCAGGGCCCCAGCGCTCCCCGAACGCATACACGAGCGCATTCTCGTCGTCGATCGCGCGCTGCAACAGGTCTTCAATGTGCTCGAACAGATCGTTGTTCGGACCACTCGCAAAATGCGTCAGCGGCTTCATATCGGTCGCACGGAAGATATTGCTGCGAATGTAGTCGAGCGCGGCATCATCCTGTACGCCATCTTTCAGATTATTCCAGCCGATCGGCAACTCGCGCGCATGGTCGACCACCGGATGCTGGACGTCGTGCAGGATCAGGTATTCGACTAGCCTGTTGTGGACCGGCCCCCGGCTCGAGCGTACGTTGATGGCAATGCGGAATTTTTCGCCATTCACGTCCATCAGCAGTTCCGAATGCGGGTCGTCATCTTCGTCGCGCGCATATTCAATGGCTCTTCCTTTCAACACCCCATAGTTCTTCATGACCAATCCTTATAGTTGATTAAAGTCTCCTGCTGACTGGAACCTGCCGCAGCCTCATGCACGTATCACGGCCGCCGGTACCGGCACGCCTTCGTTATCCAACGAAAAACAATATGCCTCCTTCATGTTTGCCTTGCCGCTGTTGGTAAAGACCAGCAAGCGCTTGCCATCCGTGCGGGTCCGGACCATACCGTAAGCGGTACGGCTGAAGGCATAAAACTCGCCGCGCTCCGCAGCCTGGCCCTTGTCCGCAAGCTGCGCCCAGCCTTCGCGCTTGAAGAAGGCGATCAGCTCGGTCACGAAGATCAGCGGTTCATCGCTCCGCGAGTGCCGGCCCAGCGCGCCCACCAGGGTAGCGCGGGGATGGATGTATTCCTTGCTTGCCGATTCGTCGCCGCTGGACACAATGCTGACGATTGGCGCCACCATGCGCAGGAACGCGTTGGAAAAGTCCGCCGAACCGTGATGCGGCACCTTAAGGATTTCGGAACGCAAGGTAATCTCGCCGGCCTCATGCTGGCGGGCCAGCTCACGACTGGCTTCCTCGTTGAGGTCGCCGGTAAAGAGGAAATTCATGGCACCATACTGCAGGCGAAACACGATCGAATGGCCATTGATGGTGTGCGATGCCGAGAGACCTGTGAAGGGCTTGTCGTTCGCGTCGAGCACCGCGCTGCGAGAAGCTGGGTCCCTGGGCGGCTTGCCCAAAAACTTCAATCCGGTGATCCCTGCACGCTGCATCGGCAGCGGCCCGAGCACGGAGATTTTCAGGTCGGTGCTGGTGAAGAAATCGAAGGCGTCGTGATCACCGGCCGCGATGCGCCGCATTTCAACCGCGCTGCGCTCATTCCAGGTCGCCAAGGCGTTTTTCCATTGGCGAAACGGACGGTTCATTTCGTGATCGGGCACATCGAGGAGGTTGTCGACCAGTCCGACCAGCACCGTCTCCGCTCCCACCTTTTCGATCGGGCCGAGCAGGTTGGCATCAGCGACCCGTTTGCCGCTGGCGTCCTTGCCCGGTCGCTTCACGATCCCGTTATGGAATATTCGCTTCGGAGCGATGAACAGCCGCTTGCGCGCTTCCTGGTTGTTTTCCGATTCGTGGATTTCGGTGAGCCCCGAAAAGTGGTCGGCATCGCCGTGCGTGACGACGATACAGTCGATTTCCTGGGGATTGTCCGCGCTGGTACCACGAAAACGCGCTGCGAGGTATCTGGCGAACAGCTGATTGTCGCCGCCGTCCACCAGGATGATCTTGCCATCGGGAGACTCGATGACCGCGCCATCGCCCTGCTGTACATCGACGAAGTCGACCTTAAGCACACGGTTGGCACCGGCCGGAACAATGATATCGGCCGGTTTGATCCCGACTATGCGCGGGCAGATATACGCCTCGGTCGCGATCGGCAGGATACTGCCATCGGCCCTGTTCTCATAGCGCACGGTGGCGATCCGTAAATAGCTGTCAGTTGCCTCCAGAACATCGACCTCGTCGCCCCAGGCCAGGGTGTGCAAATATTTTTCCCGGTCGATACTAGCAAAAACATCGGCAAGATCGATATTGATAACAGACTTGGCCACCATCGCTCCTCCATGCGTCAATTGTCATAACGCAGATGCTCGCGCAGTTGTAACCATTAGTCAACTAGTAGAGGGATGAGTAACCAAGTTTATGAGAAGCTGTTGTGTCAATACACTCGAGAGTTAACCGCCCTCGCAACGACACGCGCGACTTGAAGCAGGAATCATTACTTGTTAGTTTCGTGCGATCATGTCCTCGTCGCAGCATGGCCTTGTTCCGCGCTAGAGTCGTGCTCGACGAGTTGATCGCCGGCTTTCCGTCGGGCTCGAAGACCGATTCAACAAAAGTGATCTTCTACGACTAGTCTGAAAACATACAAACAGCAGACCATCGGTCTGCTGTTTGCTTTGTGGCCCCGGTTCCGTGACCCCTACCGCACCGCCGCCACTTTCAGCACCGGCGTCGCCGGCACCTCTGCCCCACCACTAGGCGATGCCACGGCCGCCTCATCGAACCGGTACTCCCCCGCCGCAAGCACCTCCCAGCAGCCATCCCCCATCAGATGCAGCACGTGCGTATGGTGCCGCAGCACGGCAGGCCGGTGCGCAATGCTGATCAGCGTCGTCCCGCTCTCGCGCAGGCGACCATACAGCGACGCTTCGTTGCCGCAGTCCAGCGCACTGGTCGCCTCGTCGAGGATGACGATGCTCGGGCCATGCACCAGCACGCGGCCGAAGGCCAGGCGCTGCTGTTCGCCAACGGACAGCAGCTTGGCCCAGTCCTGCACGGCATCGAGTCCGCCGACGCGGTCGGCCAGGTGCGGCAGGTGCACCTGCTGCAGGATGTCCAGCAGTTCCTCGTCGGTCAGGTCGGCGTGGGCGCTCGGGTAAATGAGCTGGCTGCGCAGCGACCCGTGCTGCAGGTAGGGCTGCTGGGGCAGGAAGAAGAAATCCTCCATCGGCGGATGGTGGATCGTGCCGCTGCCCGTGTCCCACAGGCCGGCGATCGCGCGCAGCAGCGAACTCTTGCCGCAGCCGCTGTCACCGGTGATGAGCAAGGCGTCGCCGGGCTTCAGCGCCAGTGACAGTTCCTTGATCAGCACCCGTTCGGATTGGGGCGGATGCAGCGTGAGCGCTTCCAGCGACAGATGCTTGCCCTCGCGCTTTTCGATGCGCGGGTGCTTGCTGTCGGCATCGGCATCGGCCGTGGGCGCCGCGCCCGGCAGCACGAGGTTGGACAGTGCCTGCAGGCGGCCGATCCCCGCCACGAAGCGGCTCAGGCTCTCGAAGTTGTCGACGATGATGCCCACCGCGGTGAGCACGGCGGTGAAGGCGCCCGCCGCCTGGATCGCGCGCCCCACTTCCAGTTCGCCCGACAGCACGCCGTCGGCCAGGATCACGAACGGCAGCACTAGGGTGAGCTGGTTGAACGTGCGCTGGAAGAAGTTGAGGTTGCGCTGTTTCTTGATCAGCCGGGCGAAGTTGTGGATCACCTTCTCGAACTTGCTGTTGATGTGCGCCCGCTCCTGCGCCTCGCCACGATAGAAGGCGATCGATTCGGCATTCTCGCGCAGGCGCATCAGGCTGAAACGGAAATCCGCCTCGCGCCGCAGCTGCCAGAAATTCAGGTGGATCAGCGGCGTGCCGAAGATGTAGAGGGCGATACCGGTGCCCACCAGCGCATACACCGCCAGCACGCCCACCAGCACATGGGAGATCGACCACAGCACGGCACTGAACGCCACCAGCTGCATGATCGAACCCAGGAAGATCAGCAGGAAGTGGGTCGACCGTCCGGTGAACGTGTTGATGTCTTCACTGATGCGCTGGTCGGGGTTATCGATCTCGCCATCCGACTGCAGCGCATAGTATTTCCGGCGCTTCAGGTAGCCATCGAGGAAACGGCCCGTGAGCCAGCGCCGCCACTGGTTCGCGAAGAGATCGCGCATGTAGTAATAGAAGGCATAGATCGGAATCGCAAACGCCAGGATGATGAGGCAGGTCCGCACCGAATCCCAGAAGCGGTCGCCGCTCCTGGCGGCCAGCGCCGACGTCATCTCGCCGGCCTGGTCGTTCAGCATGACGGCCAGCTGGGTCTCCACCAGCATCAGCACGATCAGCAGCACGAGCAGCAGCCAGGCCTGCTTTTTCTGGTCTTCCTGCCAGTAGGGCTTTGCCACGCTGAGAAACTGTCTCCATGCTTCGATCGACAAAGGTGCGGCGCGCTGTCGTTTTTTTGGGGCCGGCGTGTCGTCGGTCGCGGCGTTGATCTTCTTCGAGGTTGGCGTGCTCATTTTCGGTGCTTCCAGTTAGCGGCCAGGTGCGGACGTGCTGCCTGGACCATAGCTGTAGCCTACCGCCTGGAATGGAACTGTTCAGTGCGGAAACGGACATAACGCACGACAATATTTCCATAGGAAAAAGACAGCCCGGCTAGGATGATGGCGCTATCAATATTCCAGGGCGCGCAAGGACCAACGGAGCGCTCCCTGCCCGTCTGTCAGTCGCCTTCGCCAGGGCCTGCTTAAGTCTCGTCGTGCTCCGGAATCGGCCGCACCACCAGGAACAGGTATGACATGGCGCCAAGGAAGGCGATGGCGGCTCCTGTGAGCAGCGCCGGCACGAACGACCACGTCTGCGCGATATAGCCGGTCAGCAAGGGCGCCAGCGCGCCGCCCAGGAACCCGCCGAAATTCTGCAATGCGCCTAGCGAGCCCACGCCGCTGGGCGGCGCCACCACCGTGGCGAGCGACCAGGCGCACGCTGACGAAGCGTTGGCGAGGAAGATCACCATGGAGATGCAGGCAACGGCCACCACGTTGCTCTCGGCCAGCGCCGCCGGGATCGTGAAGGCCACCATGCCCAGCGTGGCCACCACGACCGCGTTGCGGCGGCCGGCCACCTTCGATGTCGACGCCCGGGCCACGCGGTCGGAAGCCCAGCCGGCCACCAGCGCGCCGGCAAAGCCGCACAGGAACGGGATCGAGGCCGCGATGCCCGCATAGGCCAGGTCCATGTGCCGCTCGGTGCGCAGGTAGCCCGGCAGCCACGTCAGGAAAACCCAGTTCAGGTAGACCGAGCCGAAGAAGCCCAGCATCATGCCCCACGTGGACCGGTAGCGGAACAGTGCCCGCCACGCGGCGAAGCCGGCTGCCGGCGCGGCCTTGCCGGCAGCATCGACTTCGAGGTACTCGCGCTCGGCGGCGGTCAGTTCGGCGTGCACCGGATCACGGTAGACACCGATCCACACGACCGCCGCCACGATGCCCAGTGCACCGGTCACGAAGAACGCCCAGTGCCAGCTCGTGGCGGCGATCAGCGGCGGCAGGCACAGGGGGGCCAGTGCCACGCCCAGCGGCGAGGCCGAATTGAAGATGCCGGTGGGCGTGCCGCGCGAACGGGCCGGGAACCAGTTGGTGACGACGCGCGCGGCTGCGGGAAATTGCGGGGCTTCGCCGATGCCCAGCGCGATCCGCACGAGCAGGAACCAGCCGAAGGTCGACGCCAGCCCGCCCGCGGCCTGGGCAAGCGACCACACCACCAAGCCGCTGCCGAGGAGCCAGCGCGGCCCCACCTTGTCGACCAGCGCCCCCACCGGCAGCTGGCACAGCGCATAGCTCCACGAGAACGCCGACAGCAGCACGCCCATCTCGCCGAGCGACAGGCCGAGGTCGGCGCGGATGTATTCGTTGGCCACGGCCAGCGTGGCGCGGTCCAGGTAATTGATGACACCGCAGACCACCAGCAGCACGAGCGAGATGGCCTGGCTGCGGCGGATGCGGGGCGGGATGGTGGCGGAGGCCAGGTGATTGGGCATGGTTCGGTGCAGCCTGCGCAGTGCCCGTGGCAGCAGGCCGGCTGCTCAAAAAGGTGAGAATAAAAGGAAAAACAACGGAGAAAATGACGGCGAGTATAGTGCACCGGGCAGTGCATGGATCAACAATCGGTGGCCACTGTCCGGGGCGGCGGCTGGCGCATCGCGGGCATTACAATGCTTCGGCCAGCACAGACCACAACGACATGGAGACAACATGCACCCAAGCCTGAGCTATGTACACGGCGCGCACGACGTGCCGTTGATCGGCGAAACGATCGGAACCTTCCTGGCCGGCGTGGCCGCGCGCCATGGCGACAACGAGGCACTCGTCGTGCCGCACCAGCGCGTGCGCTGGACTTATGCCGAACTCGATGCGCGCGTGACGAACCTCGCCGCCGGCCTGCTCGGCCTGGGCCTGCAGCCCGGCGACCGTGTCGGCATCTGGTCGCAGAACTGCGCCGAGTGGGTGCTCGTGCAGTTCGCCACGGCGCGCGCCGGCCTGGTCATGGTGAATATCAACCCCGCCTACCGGCGCACCGAACTCGAATACGTGCTCGAGAAGGTGCAATGCGCGGCACTGATCCTCGCCCCCGCGTTCAAGTCGAGCGACTATCTCGCGATCGCCAATGAAGTCATTCCCGAGCTGCGCACGAGCGCCCCCGGCAGGCTGCATTCGGCAAGGCTGCCGCACCTGCGGCACGTGGTCAGGCTTGGCGACGGCGAAACGCCCGGCATGCGCAACTTCGACACACTGCTCGCCCCGCCCGACGCAGCGCGGCACGAAGCCCTCGCGGCCATCGAGGCCGCACTGCAGTTCGACGATCCCGTCAACATCCAGTTCACCTCAGGCACGACCGGCTCGCCGAAAGGTGCAACGCTCACGCACCACAACATCCTGAACAACGGCTTCTTCGTCGGCGAGGCGATGAAGCTTACCCACCGCGACCGGCTGTGCATTCCCGTGCCGCTCTACCACTGCTTCGGCATGGTGCTCGGCAACCTGGCGTGCGTGACGCACGGCGCCACCATGGTGTTTCCGGGAGAAGGCTTTGAACCGAAGGCGGTGCTGGAGACGGTGCAGGCGGAGCGCTGCACCGGCCTGCATGGCGTGCCAACCATGTTCATCAGCCTTCTCGATCACCCCGATTTCGGCCGGTACGACCTGTCGACGCTGCGCACCGGCATCATGGCCGGTTCGCCCTGCCCCGCAGAAGTCATGGGCCGCGTCATCGAGCGCATGCACCTGTCCGAGATCACCATCGCCTACGGTATGACGGAAACGTCGCCGGTCAGCTTCCAGAGTTCGGTGGACGACCCGGTCGCGCTGCGCGTGTCCACGATCGGCCGCGTGCATCCGCACCTGGAAGTCAAGATCGTCGATGCGCAAGGCCGCATCGTGCCGCGCGGCGTGAAGGGC
This sequence comes from Pseudoduganella lutea, assembly GCF_004209755.1. Classification (NCBI taxonomy): domain Bacteria; kingdom Pseudomonadati; phylum Pseudomonadota; class Betaproteobacteria; order Burkholderiales; family Oxalobacteraceae; genus Pseudoduganella; species Pseudoduganella lutea. The sequence goes on from NZ_CP035913.1 coordinate 1,842,360, forward strand.
GAGCTGCTCACGCGCGGCTACTCCGTCATGCTCGGCTACTGGGGCGACGAGGAAAAGACCCGCGAAGCCATCGACTCCTCGCGCTGGATGCACACGGGCGACCTGGCGGTTATCGACGAACAGGGATTCGCGGCCATCGTCGGCCGCGCCAAGGACATGGTGATCCGCGGCGGCGAGAACATCTACCCCCGCGAAATCGAGGAGTTCCTGTACCGGCACCCCAAGGTGCTCGACGTGCAGTGCGTGGGCGTGCCGGACCCGAAGTACGGCGAGGAACTGTGCGCCTGCATCGTGCTGCGCCCCGGCGCGGTGGCGGACGAAGACGAGATCCGCGAATTCTGCAAGGGCCAGATCGCGCACTACAAGGTGCCGCGCTATGTGCGCTTCGTCAGCGCCTTTCCGATGACGGTCACCGGCAAGATCCAGAAATACGTGCTGCGCCAACAGGTGAGCACCGACCTCGGCCTGAGCGGATAGAGTGCGGCTACCCGCGTGCCATCATGGCAAGCGCGGGAAGCGGGTTTTCCTGGATTGCCGCGATATCAGCGGCGCACGAAGCGCCGCGCGCCGAACATCAACCCCAGCCCGCCGAGCAGCATCGCCCATTGGCCCGGTTCCGGCACTGGTGCCAGTGCTGGTACCAGTGCCTCGGTATAAACGGTCAGCACAGGGTTGACATAGTGGATCTCCGCATCGCCATAAGCCCTGCCTTCCGCTGGCCAGGGTTCTTCGGGATTGGGATTCGGGTAATAGATGTTTGTTCTTATCGCACGCGACGAGCCGAGGACATAGAGGTCGAAGTCGAACTCACGCAGGCCTTGCGTATTGGTTACGTTGCCGCCCAGCGTGACGGGCGCGGTGACCTGGGTGACGCCATACAACAGGTCCGGGTGCGAAATCTCGCCGGGGCTCGTGATACTCGCGGAAGCTTCGGCAAAGTTCAGGGAATCACCGTATTCCACCCAGAGCACGTCGGGGTTATTCACCTCCGGCAGCTCGAGTACGCCGTACACCGTGGCGGAAAAAGAGATGCCCGTGATGCGATACCCATCCGCAGCCCGGAAATGAATAGCGGAATAGACTTCCGCAACCATGGCCGCACTTCCCGATTCCACGGTATGCAGCGTCTGGCCTAAGCTGTCCAGGCTGATGACGGTCGATGCGGCATCGGTCGAGAGCAGCCCGATCGAAGCCGGCACTAATCCGGGAATGCTGTGGGAGTAACCCGAATAATCGGTGAACGCTAGAGAGAACGTGGGAACGTTCAGGGACGGCAAGGTTGCCGCCTGCGCGGCGGGCATGGCAAGCGTGACGATCAGCGCAGCGGTGGTGGATGAAAAAGGTCGCATTTTTCTTCCTTGAAGTTGAACTAAGATTGCATTATTAGCCGCTTCCATCCGCCTTGCGCGCCGCTCCTCCAGAAAAGCAACACTACCAGGACGCAAGTCATCGCGCCGGCGTGCTGTCACATGTCATTGACTCCCGACGGGCGTCAGCGCCTGCACCGCGGCCGTCACGTACACCAGCGGCGCATTCCAGTTGATGGCCACCTCGTTGCTGGCATACGAGCAGGCGTGGTCCAGGAACGATTTCGCCGGCAATGCCGACGGGTACGACACGGGACAATCCTTCTTGTCCTGCTGCGCCGGCTGCGGCCCGCCCACGAGCCAGCCCGGCACCGGCGCCTCGATGCCATCGGCTTCCGAAGGCCGATGGTGCGGATGCATCGGCGACTTCGTGCCGAAGCCGGTCACGAACGAGATGCCCACGGCATTGCGGCCCAGCGCGTAGTCCAGCCCCGCCTGGGCTGCGTCGAGGTACTCGCGCTTGCCCGTCAGCCGGTAGCCATGCACCAGCACCATCGCCTGGTTCATGGCCACGGCGCTGCTGCCCCAGATGTAGTCGGCAGGCTGCATCGGCGTGCCGTAAGCCGAGGCCTTCGCCCCGTTGGCCAGGGTGGACGACAGCGTGTCGATCCGTTGCCGGATCAGGGCCTGGTCCGCCGCGGCGCCCAGCTTTTTGTGGTGCCGCGCCAGCGACATCCATGCCTGGCCGCGCACCTCGGCCCACGACGGCACGGTCGCCTGCAATGCCGTGGCATTCATCGCCTTGTAGTATGCGGCGTCGCCCGTGGTGATGAACAGCTCGGCCGCGGCCCAGCCGAATTCGTCGCTCACGTCCTTGTCGCCGTATTCGCCGGTCTGGATGTCCGCCGGCTGCCGGTAATACACCTCGGGATGCGCCTGCGCCCATTGCCATGCGGCCTTCGATGCCGCCAGCATGCGCGCCGAAAGGCCGGGTAACTGCTTTTCGTATGGCGCGAACACGCGGCTGGCCGTTGCCATCACGGCGGCGAAGTTCAGCGCCGCCGCCGTGGTCTTCTGCACCACGTAGCGCGGTTGCGTGGCCTGGTCCGGCATCACCATGCCGTCGAAGCTCTTGTTGGTGAGCTTGTGGTACACGCCGCCGTCGGCGGGGTCCTGCATCGTCAACATCCACTCCAGGTTCCACAGCGTTTCGTCGAGCAGGTCGGGCAGCCGGTTGCCGCTCTCCGGAATATCCAGGTCCTGCTTGTCGAACATGGCCGGGAAGTCTTCATACGCGGCCAGCAGCGTGTACGTGGAAATGCCGGAATTGACGATGTACTTGTTGTAGTCGCCCGCGTCGTACCAGCCCTTGGGACTTGAAATGACCGTGCCGGCCGGCCGTGCCGGCGATGCGGCCGATTCGTGCACCAGCACGCGCGTATCCGGGTGCCCCGCCGCTCTCTTGTAGACACCGGCATGCTTCTCATCGAGCGCCATGCTGTTGCGATTGAAATAGAAGGCCTTGATGGACGCCGCGTTCACGGCCCGCAGCACCGCCGGGCCGATGTCGAACGGCGGCGAATCGGGCAGGCCGGCAACGCGCACCTGGTAACGGCCCGGTGTTGCCAGCGCCGTGAACTCGGCCAGCCGCACCTTGTCGCCCGATTCCGGCGACAGTCGCGCCGCTGCCAGCGTGCCGGTCCGCACAACGGTACCGGTGCCGGCCTTCACGATGGCAAAGCTGGACGCCTTGCCGTCCGGGATGACAGCGAATTTCGCCGCACCGGGCAGGAAACCAAGCTGGTTGAGCGCAATGGCGGGCGCTGGCGCGGCGGCCGGTGCCGCGCCCGGGAACAGGCAAGCCAGCGGCAATGCCAGGGCTGGCAGCTGGCGCAGGGAAATGCGTTGCAATGCGGGGTGTCTCATTATCGTTATCCTTCGCCATCGTAGGGTGAAAACGTTTTCAATGCAGGCGCCATGGTGACGCAATTTGGCGGGAAGATCAATGAGGCGTCAATGCATGAGGCGTCATCCATGAGCCGCAATTCCATGAGCCCCATACCCTTGGCTCGCGGCGCCGCCACCGGCACTGCGGCCGTTCCTATCAGTTCTGCTAGTTACCCTTACACGGCGGCGCTGGTGTAATGGCGGTCACGCCAACACTACGCAACAAGGAAAAGCATGTCCCACGCCACGGCCTCTGCCCGCCACGCCACCCGCTTCGCTTTCGAGGCCAATGCCGGGGTGGCCGCATGAGCACCCTCGCATCGGTCGCCGCCCACACGCCGCTCTGGGTCTACGGCATCTTCGCCCTGCTGGTCCAGCGCGGCATCGCCGCCGCGCGGCCCAATACCGTAAGCCCGGCGCGCCTGTTCCTGTTGCCGCTGGTGATCTCGGTTTCCGGCGCCGTGCTGCTGGCGCGTTCCGGCCCGATGCTGCCGTTCGCCGTGGAGGCGGCAATAGCGGGCCTGGCCGCGGGTGGCGCCCTTGGCTGGCGGCTGTTCGCCGGCCTGGAAGGCTACCGCTGGGATGGCCGGCAACTGGCGCGCCCGGGCACGTGGCTGATGCTGGCCGTGAGCCTCGCCGCCTTTGCGGTCAAGTTCGGCTCCGCCACCCTGACGGGCTGGCATTCCGGGCTGGCGGCCGGTGTGGCCGGCGCCCTGCTGATGGGCGCGGCGGCCGGTTTTTCCAGCGGCCTGCTGTGGGGGGCGACAATCACGCAACTGCTGCTGGGCCGGGCCTTTACCGCGACCCGCGCGGTGCGGGTGCAAGAGCGGGCGTAGCGCCCGGCAGGTCGGCGAGGCCCAGGCGGATCGCTTTCAGGACGACATCGTTGCGGCGATGCACGCCAAACTTGCCGCGCAGGTTGGCGATGTGAAAATTCACGCCGGCTTCCGAGATGCCGAGGATGCGGCCGATTTCCCAGGCCGTCTTTCCGGCGCACATCCACCGCAGGCAATCGTGCTCGCGCGCCGTCAGTACCGGCATCGGCTCCGCCGGCGCGGCGGTCTGCACGGCGGGCTGCAAATACGGATGCAATGCATCGAAGGCCACATCCCGCAGCAGCGACAGGCTGCCCAGGTTGCGATGCACATCTTTCAAGAACGCGGAGCCCGGGGTTTCGTCGCGCACGCAGGTCAGCATGCCGATCTCGCCTTCCACGCCGCGCACCGGCAGCGTGACGCCCACCTTCAGGCCATGGGCCGACGCTTCCTCGTACAGCGCCTGCTGCGCGGGCGTTTCAAACGATTGTTGCATCCACACGAGTGGGGAATTCGACCTGAAGCAGTAAGCTACGGTGGGGTCGGTGGCCCGCAGGTCGTGGCGATCGTAGTGCTCGCGCCACCGGGCCGGGTAATTGCTGCGCAGGTAGACCTGGCCGGCATCGACCCTGGGTTGCGGGATCACGGCGAACAGCACACTGTCGAAACCCAGCCCGCGCGCCGCCGTTTCGAGGTGGCGCAAGGCTTCCGGCTCGTTCGCGGCGTTCTTCAACCCTTCGAATTGCTCATCCATGCAAGCTGCCCATGTCCACGTCCAGGTCCAGGTCCTGGCCAATAACTGCTTCAGTGCCGGCCGGTCAGCACCGTGCCGCTGGCTCCGGCGATCTTAGCATGGCAGCGCGCCCGGAAAGCCTGGCTCGCCGGCACGTCGGCCGCGGCGGGCCGCTGCCGGCGCCGCCGATCGAATTCGTGCGTCGGCCGGATCCGGTATCGCGATACCATGCCGCGATGACCACGACCGACACCCTCCACCCCCGCCCCCAACTGACCCGTTCCAACTGGCTCAGCCTTGACGGAACATGGGAATTCGCGTTCGATGACGAAGACCAGGGCCGCAACGATGGCTGGCATGATGGCCGCACGTTGCCGCGCTCGATCGAGGTGCCCTTCCCCTACCAGAGCGAACGCTCCGGTATCGGCACGCAGGAAGTGCATGAGATCGTCTGGTATGCCCGCACGTTCGAGGTGCCCGGCGCATGGCGCGAGCAGGACCTGCTCGTGCATTTCGGCGCCGTGGACTACAGCACCGAAGTGTGGATCAATGGCAAGCTGGCGGGCCGCAACCGCGGCGGCCACGTGCCGTTCTCGTTCAATATCGCGCCCTTCCTCGTCGATGGCGCCAACCGCATCACCCTCCGTGTCGAAGACCGGCAGGACATGTACCAGCCGCGCGGCAAGCAGTCGTCGTCCGGCAAGCCGGTGCGCATCTATTACTGGTGCACCACCGGCATCTGGCAGACCGTGTGGCTGGAGCCGGCGCCGCCAGTGCGCATCGATTCGCTGCGCTGGCTGGAAACGGAGCCGGACGGGCGCCTGTCGATCGAAGTGCACCTGCACGCCCCGGCCGCCGGCTGGACCGTGGAGCTGGACGTGCTCGACGAGACCGGCGAGCGTGTCGCCTTTGCCCAGGCGGAAACACGCTTCGCCACGACCCGGATCGATGCGCGCATCGACGCGCCGCAAGCCTGGTCGCCGGACAACCCCTACCTCTACGGGCTGCGCGTGCGCCTCGTGGCCGACGGCCGGGTGCTCGATGAAATCGGCTCCTACTGCGGCCTGCGCCGCTTCGAGGCGCACGGTGCCCAATTCCACCTGAACGGCCAGCGCACCTTCCTGCTGATGGTGCTGGACCAGGGCTACTGGCCCGATACCAACCTTGCCGCGCCCTCGGCCGATGCGCTGCGCGTGGACGCAGAATGGATCAAGCGGCTGGGCTTCAATGCCGTGCGCAAGCACCAGAAGATCGAGGACGAGCGCTGGCTGTACTGGTGCGACCGGCTCGGCATCCTCGTGTGGGAAGAGATGCCGAACACGCGCAGCTGGTCGCTGGAGGCGGAAGAAGCGCTGCTGTCGGAATGGGAACGCGCCGTGGAGCGCGATGCCGGCCATCCGTGCATCGTGGCGTGGGTGCCGCTGGTGGAAAGCTTCGGTTTCCCGGCGCTGTACCGCCATCCGGGCCAGCAGGCGTTCATCGAAAAGCTCGTACTGCGCACGCGCCGGCTCGATCCGGGCCGCCTCGTCGTCGATAACGACGGCTGGGAGCACACCGATCTCACCGACGTGTGCTCGATCCACGACTACACGCAGCCGGGCGACAAGCTGGCGGCGCGCTACGCCGAAGCGCAGAAAACAGGCATTCCGCCCTCGAAAGGCTGGTACAAGGACAAGCCGCTGTTCCTGCCCGGTGGCCAGTACCGAGGGCAACCGGTCGTGCTGTCGGAAGTGGGCGGCTTCCTCAGCGAGCCCGAAGGGGATGACGCACCGCGCGACCGGCTGTTCGATTACTACGGCAGCGTGCGCTCCGGGGACGAGCTGCTGGCCCGCTACCGCGACCTGATGGAAACCCTGGGTAGCCTCACTTTCCTGGCCGGCGCCTGCTACACTCAATTCACCGACGTCGAACACGAAAAGAACGGCCTGCTCACCTTCGACCGCCAGCCGAAGATCGATCCCGAACAGGTTGCCGCCCTCCATCGCGCGCTGCTGGAGCGATACCGGAACAGTTGACCGGCCATCCCTGATGAACAGGAAGCTCGTGTCGCGACAGCCCTGACACGAGCTTCAGCCCGCGAACTTCAGCCGTTTGTTGCGGTTTTTGCTACACGAAAAAGCGTATCGTGTGGCAAGGAAATGTTTCAAATCGTATCATTGCGCCCAGTGTCGAGCTGTTACACTAATCCGTTAGAAATTATTTTGGAGAGCGCATGAGCATCGCAACGAGCGGCCACCTGGCCAGGATCCTGACCGAGAACCAGGAATCATTGCTGGAAGGCTGGCTGGGGGGGATGCTGTCCCGCATGGTGCGTCGCGACAAGGCGGCCGAGGGCGAGATCCGCCAGCAGGCCAACCGCTTCATCGCGCTGGTTGCCCGCACGGTGGACCGTGGCCAGACCTACGATTTCGATGCGCCGGCGTGGGGCGAAGTGCGCCAGCTGCTGGCGGAGATCTCCGCCGCGCGCGTGCGCCAGGGCTTTTCGCCCACCGAGACGGCCAGCTTCATCTTTTCGCTGAAGGAACCGCTGTTCGGCTTCCTGCGCACGGGCCTGGCTGCCGACCCGGCCGCCCTGGCCGCCGAAATTGCCGAGACGGGCGCGCTGTTCGACCGCATGGGCCTGTTCACGGTCGAGGAATACCAGAAGAGCCGCGAGAGCGTGATCATGCGCCAGCAGCAGGAATTGCTGGAGCTGTCGACCCCGGTCGTGCAACTGTGGAAGGACGTGCTGGCGCTGCCGCTGATCGGCACGCTGGACAGCGCGCGCACCCAGGTGGTGATGGAAAACCTGCTGCAGAAGATCATTGAAACGGGTGCCTCGATCGCCATCATCGACATCACCGGCGTGCCCACCGTCGACACGCTGGTCGCCCAGCACCTGCTGAAAACCGTTGCCGCTGCCCGCCTGATGGGCGCAGACTGCATCATCAGCGGCATCCGCCCGCAGATCGCGCAAACCATCGTGCACCTGGGCGTGAACCTGGAGGACGTGACCACCAAGGCCACGCTGGCCGATGCCTTCCTGGTGGCGCTGAAACGCGTGGGCGCCACCGTGGTCCGCGCCGAATCGGCAGCCTGAGGCAACCATGGAGCGCATCCCCATCCTCAAAATGGGCGACCTGCTGCTCGTCACGATCCAGGTCGACATGCACGACCGGCTCGCGATGACCCTGCAGGACGACCTGACCTCGCGCATCGTCAAGGACCGCGCGCGCGGCGTGCTGATCGACATCTCGGCGCTGGACATCGTCGATTCCTTCATCGGCCGCATGATCAGCAACACCGCGGCAATGGCGCGCATCCTCGATGCGCGCACGGTGCTGGTCGGCATGCAGCCGGCGGTGGCCATCACGCTCGTGGAGCTGGGCCTCACGCTGCACGGCGTGCAGACGGCGCTGAACGTCGAAAAAGGCGTCCAGCTGCTCAAGCAGACCGCCGACTAACCTGAAAGGCGATCCTTGAGCAATATCGACGTCGACGCAGTAGTGCTGCCGGTCCGTTCCGACGAGGATGTCGTGCGGCTGCGGCAAGCCGTGCGCGAACAGATGATCGCCGCCGGCTTTTCGCTGATCGACCAGACCAAGATGATCACGGCCGCCAGCGAACTGGCCCGCAACACGCTGCGCTATGGCGGCGGCGGCGAAGCGCACATGCAAAAGTTGCTGAACGGCGCCCGCAAGGGCGTCGGCCTCACGTTCATCGACCATGGTCCCGGCATCCCCGACATTCCGCGGGCGCTGACCGACGGTTACACGACCGGCGGCGGCATGGGCCTCGGCCTGTCCGGCGCCAAGCGGCTGGCGGACGAATTCGAACTCGACTCAGCTCCCGGCCAGGGCACCACTGTCAGAATCTGCAAATGGAAACCATACTAGCCGCCGAACACCGCCAGAGCTGTCACACCCTGGCGGACGGCAGCCAGGTCGCGGCGATACGGCGTATCGCCGTCGACCTGTGCCAGCGGCTCGACTTCGACGAAACGGCCGCCGGCGAGGTGGCGATCGTCGTCACCGAGGCGGCAACCAATATCCTCAAGCACGCCGGGCACGGCGAAATCCTGCTGCGCCCGCTGTTCGGGCGCGGCGTGCACGGGCTGGAAATCCTCGCGCTCGACAACGGGCCCGGCATCGCCAACGTGCCCGCCAGCCTGGCCGACGGCCGCTCCACCGCCGGCAGCTATGGCGTGGGCCTGGGCGCCATGCGCCGCCTGGCAACGGACTTCGACATCTACAGCGCGCCCGGCCGTGGCACAGTCGTCATGATGGCCATGTGGCCGCGCCAGTTGACGGAGCTATCGCCGGCCGAGGCGGCCCGCACCGCGCCCGCGCTGCACTGGGGCGCCGTATGCCTGCCGATGCATGGCGAAGACCTCTCCGGCGACAGCTGGGCGCTGGCGCACGATGCCACGTCGGCCACGGTGATGGTGGCCGACGGCCTGGGCCATGGCCCGCTCGCGGCCATGGCATCCGAACTGGCCGCCACCACGGTGGCGCAGGAACCCGAGCTGCCCGCCGGCACGCTGATGGAAGACATGCACGCGGCGCTGCGGCCCACGCGCGGTGCCGCTGCCGCCGTGGCCCGTATCGACATGCTGGACGAGACCATCACCTTTGCCGGCGTCGGCAACATCGCCGCGCACCTGTTTTCCGGCGACGACCGGCGCCAGCTCGTGTCGCATAACGGCATCGTGGGCAGCAACGTGCGCAAGGTGCAGGAATTCGGCGCGCCGTGGAACCCGACGGCGATGCTGGTGCTGCATTCCGACGGCCTCGGTTCACGCTGGCGCCTGGAAGACTACCCCGGCCTCGCCGCCTGCCACCCGGCCATCGTGGCCGGCGTGCTGTACCGCGATTTCAGCCGCGGCCGCGACGACGTGACGGTGCTGGTCGTGCGCGATCATCAGGGGTGGGCATCATGAGCGTGCGCATCCTCACCGTGCGCATCGAGCAGGAGCTCGACGTGGTCGCGTCGCGCCAGCGTGCGCGCCAGATCGCCGCGCTGTGCGGCTTCAACGCGCAGGACCAGGCGCGCATCGCCACCGCCGTGTCGGAACTGGCGCGCAACGTCTACAGCTACGCGGGCAAGGGCCGCGTGGAATTCGCCGTCGAGGGCACCACGTCGCCGCAACTGCTGGTGATCCGCATCGAGGACAAGGGCCCCGGCATTGCGCATCTCGACCTGGTGCTGTCCGGCCGCTACCAGTCGCGCACCGGCATGGGCATGGGCATCATCGGCGCGCGCCGGCTCATGGACCAGTTCGACATCCAGGCCGAGCCTGGGGCTGGCACCACCATCACGCTGAAGAAGCTGCTGCCGCATGACGCGCCGCTGGTCACGGCCGCCGCCGTGGGCGAGATGAGCGCGCAGTTCGCCGCGCTGTCGCCGGATGTATCGGTGGCGGAAGTGCAGCAGCAGAACAAGGAACTGCTGGCCACGCTGGCCGAGCTGAAGTCCCGCCAGGATGAGCTGATGCAGCTGACCCGCGAACTGGAAGATACCAACCGCGGCGTGGTGGCCCTGTACGCGGAGCTCGACGAAAAGGCCGACCACCTGCGCCGCGCGGACGAAATGAAGACGCGCTTCCTGTCGAACATGACCCACGAGTTCCGTACGCCGCTGTCGTCGATCCGCGCGCTGACCCGCCTGCTGCTCGAACGCGTGGACGGCGAGCTGTCGCCGGAACAGGAAAAGCAGGTGCGCTTCATCCTGAAGGGTGCCGAGTCGCTGACGGAGCTGGTCGACGACCTGCTCGACCTGGCCAAGATCGAGGCGGGCAAGATCGATGTGCGCGCCGCGCCGTTCGAAGTGACCGACATGTTCTCGGCCCTGCGCGGCATGCTGCGGCCCCTGCTCGTCTCGAGCACTGTCGAACTGCTGTTCGACGAGCCGGAAGGGCCGATCACGATGATGACGGATGAAGCGAAGCTGTCGCAAATCCTGCGCAACTTCATCTCGAACGCGCTGAAGTTCACCGAGTCGGGCCACGTGCGCGTGTCCGCCATGCTGCTGCCGAAAGGCGACGCCGTGCGCTTCGACGTGGCCGATACCGGCATCGGCATCGCGCCCGAGCACCAGCAGATCGTCTTCGAGGAATTCTCGCAGGTCGAAAACCGGCTGCAGCATCGCGTGAAAGGCACCGGCCTGGGCCTGCCGCTGTGCCGCAAGCTGGCCGGCCTGCTGGGCGGTTCGGTCTCGCTGAAAAGCACGCCGGGCGAGGGCTCCACGTTTTCCGCCACCATCCCGCTGCTGCATGACGACCTGCCGGAACCGCACGTGTTCCGCCCCGACGCGGCGGACGCGGCCGGCATTCCCGTGCTGGTAGTGGAAGACGACCGCTCGACCCAGCTGCTGTACCGCAGCTATTTCCGCAACACGCCCTACCGCGTGATCCCCGTGCGCAGCGTGTGGGAAGCGGAACAGGCATGGGCCGTGGAACAGCCGGCCGCGGTCATCCTCGACCTCTACCTGAACGGTGGCGACAGCTGGCGCTGGCTTGCCCAGATCAAGGACGACGAACGCCGCAAGCACGTGCCGGTGATCATCGCCTCCGAAGTGGCCGACCGCCAGAAAGCGTTTTCGCTGGGGGCGGACGCCTATTTCAGCAAGCCCGTCGCCCGCGACGAATTGGTGGCGCGGTTGAATGCGCTCTGCCACCAGGAGAGACCAACATGAAGGCAAACCCGCTGGACCCCGTGATCCTGAACGTCGACGATACCGATGCCGCGCGCTATGCGAAAACCCGCATTCTCCAGCGCGCGGGCTTTCGCGTGCTGGAGGCGGGCAGCGGTGCCGAAGCGCTGCGCATCGCGCAGGAGGTGTCACCCGACCTGGTGCTGCTCGACACCAAGCTGCCGGACATCAATGGCTTCGAAGTCTGCCGCCAGTTGAAGCAGAACCCGGAGACGGCGATGGTGCTGGTGCTGCAAACGTCGGCTTCCTACCTGTCGTCGCCCGACAAGGTGCGCGCGCTCGACAGCGGCGCCGACAACTACCTGTTCGAACCGATCGAGCCGGAAGAACTGCTGGCCAACGTGCGCGCGCTGCTGCGGCTGGGCCGCGTGGAGCGCGAACTGCGCGACATGGACCGCCGCAAGGATGAATTCCTGGCGATCCTGGCGCACGAGCTGCGCAACCCGCTCGGGCCGATCCGCAACGCCGTGGAACTGTTGCGCAGCCTGGACCCGCACTCCTCGCCCGCACAGGAAAACGCCCGCCGCGTGATCCTGCGCCAGACCGATCACATGGTGCGCCTGGTGGACGACCTGCTGGACGTTTCGCGAATTTCGCAGGGCAAGATCGCGCTGCGCCGCACGCAGGTGGAGCTGTGCGGCCTGCTGAAGAGCATCGTGGAAACGGTTGAACCGAACATCGCCGCGCGCCAGCACATCCTGAGCGTGAAGCTGCCGGACCACGAGATCTGGGTCGATGGCGACAGCGTGCGCCTGACACAGGTGGTGGGCAACCTGCTGAACAACGCGGCCAAGTTTACGGCGCCGGGCGGCCAGATCGCGCTGTCCGTCTGCCTGGAGGGCAACCAGGCGGTCATCCGGGTGACCGACAATGGCATCGGCATCGCTCCCGAACAGGCCGAAACGATCTTCGACCTGTTCGCGCAAGCCGGCCATTCACCGGACCGCGTGCAGGACGGGCTGGGCATCGGCCTGTCGCTGGTGCGCACGCTGGTGAACCTGCACGGCGGCAGTGTCGACGTGCACAGCGAAGGCATGGGCCAGGGCAGCACGTTCGAAGTGCGCCTGCCCGTGCTGGCCAGCACGCCGGCGGCGGACGAAACCGATTGCGTCGTGCCCGCCACGGCGCCGGCGCGTCCGGCCGACGCCTACCGTATCCTCGTCGTCGACGACAACGTCGATTCGGCAGAGATCGTATCGGCATTGCTGCAGTTCGCCGGCCATGAAGTGCACATGGCGCACGACGGTGCCGGCGCGATCGAGGCGGCGCTGCGCCTGCAGCCGGATGTGGCATTCCTCGATATCGGCCTGCCGGACATGAGCGGCGTGGACGTGGCGGAGAAATTGCGCGGCTATCCGCAACTGGCAAAGACGGTACTGATCGCGCTGACCGGCTATGGCCAGGACAAGGACCGCATGGGGGCGATGGCGGCCGGCTTCAATCACCACCTGACGAAGCCCGTCAACATGGAAACGCTGAACGATACGGTGCGCACGTTCATGAAGCGGCAGTAATGAAGCGGCAGTAAGGAATCTGGCGTACCCGGTGGATCGAACGGCAATGCCGCACTTGCCGCGCGACCCACTATAATGCGCGCGCCCTTATTTCACCGACCCGCCATGCGCAGACTCATTCCCGCGGCACTGCTTGCCGCCGCCTTGCCCCTTCCCTCCTTCGCCGTTACCCCGATCACCCTCGACCAGGCCATGGCCGCGCCGGACTGGATCGGCACGCCCGTGGAAACGGCGTGGTGGGGATGGGACAGCAAGACCGCCTATTACCAGCAAAAGCGCGCCGGCTGATTTACCAACTTTTCGAGCGCACCCTGAAGTAATGTTTCCCTAAAAATGGGGACGTACCCCATTTTTCAGGCAACTTTTACTGCCATGAAGCTTGCTTGACTCCTCCAGGGCGGCCCGAAGCACTCATGACAATTGACTAAAGAACTGTGGCCCGCTGGCATCTATTTTCAGTCGATACATCCCTTGGCACGCTCGCGGCATGAAAGTTCACGTATATTTGACATATCCGTATTCGTATAGACACAGCCTCCGCCATGTCCGCCCTCCCGCAACATCTCGACCTGCACCTGATCCGCATCCTGTATCTGTTGCTGGTGGAGAAAAACGTCTCGCGCGTGGCGCTGAAGCTGAACCAGCCACAGCCGTCAATTTCCGCCTCGCTGCGCAAACTGCGCGAGCTGACGGGCGATCCGCTGCTGGTGCGCGGGGCGCGCGGCATGGTGCCCACGCAGCATGGCGAGAGCCTGCTGAAGCCGGCCAAGCGCATTCTCGACGAGACCGAGAACCTGTTCGTGAAGAAGGCGCCGTTCGCTCCCCAGGAAGAAGCGCGCACCTTCAATATCGCCGCCCCCGATTACCTGGACAGCCAGTTCCTGCCGAGCGTGGTGGCGCTGCTGCGGCGCGGCTCGCCGAAGAGCCGCGTTGTCATCCACGGCCTGGGCCCGGGCGTCGACTATGTGCGCCTGCTGTCCGATGGCGACATGGACCTGGTGATCGCCAACTGGGATGAACCGCCCCAGCACCTGCACATTTCCAAGCTGTTCGAAGACCCGATCGTGTGCGCGATGCACGCCGCCAGCCCGTACGCGAAGCGCACCGCCGAGGATGCGATGACGCTGCACGAATACCTCACGCTGCCGCATGTGGCACCGTCGCAGATGGTGCAGGGTTCCGTGGGCGTGATCGACGCCTTCCTCGAACGCCAGAACCTGCACCGCAACGTGGCGGTGGAGTCGGCCTATTTCGGCCTGATCCCCTACATGCTGACGCAATCCGACCTCGTGCTGACGACGGGCCGCCAGTTCGTGCAGTTCTACGAGCGGACACTGCCGCTGAAGATCTTCACGATCCCCGTGAAATTCCCGCCGATGCGCTTCTACCAGTTGTGGCACGAGCGCGTGCACCAGTCGCCCGAACACAAGTGGCTGCGCGACCAGGTGACCACCGCCGCCAAGGCTTTGCAAAAAAACCGGTGACGGACGTTAATGCCGTTTAGTCAAGGCGACGTGTTGGCATTGGCGTGCCTGGTGTCGGACATTTTTTCCGGGCGCCCCATCCGGAAAATGTGTCGGACACCGGTCTTCGCCTGACGTTGCCAATTTCCTCGGCGGAAAACCGGTGTCGGACACCAATACGCCAGCGTCGCGAACTACATCGAATCCCACTAACTTAACGGCATTAGTGACAGACACCCTTTTCCAGGGAATATTTCAAAAAAATGGGTGTCTGTCACCGGTTTTACCGGTTTTGCCGTCGGTCTTGATGTATCAGGCGAAGGCGGCCATGTGCGCGCCGAGCAGCAGCAGCGTACCGAAAAAGCAGCGCCGGAACACATGCGGCTCCAGCCGCCCGCGCAGACGGCTGCCCAGGGCCAGCCCGGCCAGCGCGGGCAGCTGGGCGGCGAACGACATGCCGGCGCTGGCGGGTTCCCATGCGCCATGCCCGGCCAGCACCACGGCCAGCGCCAGCGTGGACACGGTGAACGACAGGCCCATCGCCTGCACCTGTTCTTCCTTCTCCATCCCGAGCGCCTGCAGGTAAGGCACGGCCGGCAGCACGAACACGCCCGTTACCGCCGTGAGCACGCCGGTCGCCACGCCGGCCGCCGGCCCGAGCCACCACTCCTGCTCCGCACGCACCCGCCAATGCCACGAAAACAGCCCGAGCAGCGCATACAGCACCAGAGCCAGGCCGAGCAACGCCTTGCCGTCTCCGCTGGTGAACAGCGCGCCGCCGAGCAGCGTACCGGCGCAAACGCCCAGCAGCATCGGCCGCAGCCGCAGCCACAGCGCATGCAGCCCCCGCCGTTCCAGCATTTGCCAGATATTCGTCAAAAGCGAAGGCACGACAAGGATGGCGGCAGCCTGCAGCGGCGGCATCACGAGCCCCAGCAGCGCCATCGCCACCGTCGGCAGGCCCATGCCCGTCACGCCCTTCACCATGCCCGCCAGCAGGAATACGATGCCGATGTAAAAAAGATGATTGTCCATGGGCGTAGTATGGCGCCCGTCCCCCGTGCCGAAAATGTGGAATATACTGCCCGAGCCTTCGGCCTTTTCGAAGCCTGCTGAACTGGCTTTTATACCTCATGCGATTCGATCTCACCGACCTGAAACTGTTCCTGCGCGTGGTGGAAACCGGCAGCATCACGGCCGGCGCCGCGCAGACCCACCTTGCCCTGGCCTCGGCCAGCGCACGCGTGCGCGGCATGGAAGAAGCACTCGGCGTGCCGCTGCTCGAGCGCAACCGCCGCGGCGTGGAGCCGACGGCCGCCGGCCGCACGCTGCTGCACCACGCACGGCTGATCACGCAGCAGATGGAAAAGATGCGCGCCGACCTGGGCGAATACGCCACGGGCCTGAAGGGCCACGTGCGCCTGCTGTGCAACACATCGGCGCTGACGGAATTCCTGCCCGACGTACTGGCCGCGTTCATGGCCAGCCATCCGCAGGTGAATGTCGACCTCGAAGAGCGCCTGTCCAGCGACATCGTGCAGGCGATGCGCGACGACCTGGCCGACATCGGCATCGTCACCGATTCCGTGGACAGCAGCGGCCTGGAAACACGGCTCTTCTGCGAAGACCGGCTGGTACTGGCGCTGCATCCCGGCCACCCGCTCGGCAAGGGCTTGCGCCGCAACGCCTCGCTGCCGTTCGCGGCCACCGTGGAACATGACTTCATCGGCCTGGCGGGCGACAGCGCGCTGCAGATGTACCTCGGCGAGCAGGCCACGAAGCTGGGCAAGCGGCTGCGCTATCGCGTGCGGGTGCGCAGCTTCGATGCGATCTGCCGCATGGTGGCCAGCGGTGCCGGCCTGGCGGTCCTCCCGGAATCGGCCGTGGTGCGCTCGCGTGACGCGGCCAACCTGAAGGTGATCAAGCTGGCGGACGGATGGACCCGGCGCCGCCTGCTGCTGTGCACGCGCAGCTATGCCGAACTGCCCGGCCATGCACGCGACCTGGTCGACGCGCTGGCGCGCCATGCGACAATGCCGTCCTCGGAATGACAAGACACGCTATGGAAAACTTCGAACGGCGGCGCGACCGCTTCACCATGTTCGACGGCATGGACAGCCCGGCCGTCAACCTGTGCTTCCCTCTCGAGTTGCCGGATTTCCGGCCCTGGTGCAAGGCCAACGGCCTGCCGCCGTTTCACGTGCTGCTGTGCGCGGTGCTGCGCGCGGCGATGAAGATCGAGAACTTCCGCTGGCGCATCCTCGATGGCGATGTGTTCGAGATCGACTACCTGATCCCGTCGTTCACGGTGATCAACCAGCACAACGACCTCAATTTCGCGATGTTCGACTGGTCGGACGACCTGCGCGAATTCGTCGCCCGCGGCAGCGCCGCGCGGGAGGCGGCGTCGAACATGGTCCCGTTCAACGAGCCCTACCGGACGCTGGCACCCCGCGAGGCCAAGCACCAGATGTTCGTCACCTGCATTCCATGGCTGGCCTTCACGTCGATCCAGCATCCGACGGCAGCCCTGGACTGTCCGGACATTCCATCGCTCGCCTGGGGGAAATTCCGCGAAGGCGCGCCCGGCGAGCTGCTGCTGCCGTTCTCCGTGCAGGCGCATCACGGCTTCGTGGATGGCTTCCATATCCACCAGCTGGCGCAGCAGATCGCCGCGGAGCTGGCGGCGATCATCGAAGCCTAGAAGACTTTCCTAGACCACTCTCGCCCGCTCCAGCATCGCATGCAGCAGCACATTGCAGCCCGCTTCCAGGTGGGCCGGCTGGGCATCCTCGATCTCGTTGTGGCTGATGCCATCCTTGCACGGCACGAAGATCATCCCTGAAGGGGCCAGGCGCGCCGCGTAGATCGCGTCGTGCCCGGCGCCGGACACCACGTCCATCGTCGAATACCCGAGTTTCGCCGTGGCGCTGCGCACGGCGCCAACCACATCCGGGTGGAACGGGCATGGCGGATAGTACGACACGCGTTCCAGCTTCACGTCGAGGCCCGAATCAGTCGCCACCTGCGCCACGAACGCCGTCATCTCCTCGTGCATGGTGTTCAGCAGCTCATCGTTCACATTGCGCAGGTCGATCGAGAACTTCACCTGGCCGGGGATCACGTTGCGGCTGTTCGGGAACACCTGCATCATGCCGACCGTACCGCGGCCATACGGCGGATAGCGGTTGGCGATGGCCACCACCTCAGGAATGATCCGCGCGGCCACCTGCATGGCATCGCGCCGCAGGTGCATCGGCGTGGGGCCCGCATGCGCTTCCATGCCCGTCACCGTGCAGTCGTACCACGACAGGCCCATCACGGCGGGCACCACGCCGATCACCTTGTCCGCGTCCTCGAGCACGGGGCCCTGCTCGATGTGCGTCTCGAAATAGGCGCCGATCGGGTGCTCGCCCGGCACCTGGTCGCCCTTGTAGCCGATGCGTTCCAGCTCCTCGCCGACCGTCTTGCCGTCGGTGTCCTTTGCCGCGTACGCGGTTTCCAAGGTGAAGGCGCCGCAGAAGACACCGGACCCCATCATCACGGGCACGAAACGCGAACCTTCCTCATTGGTCCAGAAAGCCACCTCGATCGGCGCTTCCGTGCGGATGCCATGATCGTTCAGCGTGCGCACCACCTCCAGCCCGGCCAGCACGCCGTAATTACCGTCGAACTTGCCGCCGGTGGGTTGCGTGTCGATGTGGCTGCCCGTCATCACGGGCGGCAGCGAATCGTTCGTCCCGGCGCGGCGCATGAACACGTTGCCGATCTGGTCGACGGTGACCGTCATGCCGGCCGCCTTGCCCCAGCCCACGACGAGGTCGCGGCCCTGCCGGTCCAGGTCCGTCAGCGCCAGGCGCTTCACGCCGCCCTTTTCGGTGGCGCCGATCCGCGCCAGCTCCATCAATGCATCCCACAGCCGCTGGCCATCCACCCGCAGCGCCTCCGGATCCACGCCAGTCTTTACTGCCTCGGTCATGTCGTTCATTTGCTGTCCTTTCAGGCTGCACTGACGGGTTGGAACGCGGGGCGGTCGACGTGCCGGCCGGCGCCTTCCACGGCCATCAGTTCGCCGCGGTGGAACACCACCTTGCCGGCCGCCACGGTGGTGCTGGGAATGCCCTTCACGGTGCGGCCCTCGAACACGTTGAAGCCGCCTTTTGCGAACTGCGTTTTCGCCGAGATCGTGCGCGTGCCGGCCGGATCCCACACGACGACGTCCGCATCGGCACCGGCCTGCACCACGCCCTTGCGGGGATAGATGTTGAAGATCTGCGCCGCGTTGGTGGATGTGACCTTCACGAATTCGGAAGGCGTCAGCAGCCCGCCATTCACACCTTCATCCCAGATCACGGCCATCCGGTCCTCGACGCCGCCGCAGCCGTTCGGGATCTTCGTGAAATCGTCGCGGCCGGCGGCCTTCTGCGTGTCGCAGAACGTGCAGTGGTCGGTGGCGGTCGTGTGCAGGTTGCCGCCCCGCAGGCCCTGCCACAACGCGCGCTGGTGTTCCTTGCCGCGGAACGGTGGGCTCATCACGTGGCCGGCCGCGAAATCGAAATCGGGATGCTGGTACACGCTGTCGTCGATGATCAGGTGCCCCGCCAGCGCCTCGCCATACACGCGCTGGCCGGCGGCGCGGGCGCGCGTGATGGCGTCCAGCGATTCCTTGCACGACACGTGGACGATGTACAGCGGCGTTTCCAGCACGCCGGCGATGGCGATGGCCCGGTTGGCCGCCTCCGCTTCCACGGCCGGCGGCCGCGACAGCGGGTGCGCCGACGGCCCGGTGATGCCCCGGGCCAGCAGGTCGCGCTGCAACTGGTAGACCAGTTCGCCGTTCTCCGCGTGCACGGTGGGGATCGCGCCCAGTTCCAGCGAGCGCCGGAAGCTTTTCACGAGCGTTTCGTCATCGGCCATGATGGCGTTCTTGTACGCCATGAAGTGCTTGAAACTGTTGACGCCATGGTCGCGCACCAGCACGCCCATCTCTTCGTGCACGCGGTCGGACCACCACGTGATCGCCACGTGGAAGGTGTAGTCGCCGGCCGCCTTCGCGGCCCAGCCGCGCCACTGGTGGTAAGCCTCCAGCAGCGACTGCTGCGGGTTCGGGATCACGAAATCGATGATCGTCGTCGTGCCGCCCGCCAGGCCGGCCGCCGTGCCCGTGTAGAAATCGTCCGCCGTCACGGTGCCCATGAACGGCAGGTTCATGTGCGTGTGCGGATCGATCCCGCCCGGCATCACGTACTGGCCGGAGGCGTCGATGACTTTCGCGCCCGCGGGCGCATCGAGGTTGTCGCCCACGGCGACGATCCTGTCGCCGTCGCACAGCACGTCGGCGCGGAAGGCGCGGTCGGCGTTGACGACGGTACCGCCTCGGATGATCAGGCTCATTTGGTGTCTCCGTTCAGGATTGGGGTGGGCGGACGGAAAGCGGCCAGCTGCATCATCACCGCGTAGGCCACGGCGGCGATCGCGATGCCCACGAACCAGGCATAGGTATAGATGGTCTTGAAGGTATCGCCGACATCCGGGAACGCGGCGGGAAAGGCCGCGTTCAGGAAGCCGGGAATGTTCGGCAGCACGCCGAGGATGAACGCGATGACGGCGGCCATGTTCCAGCCGGTGCCGTACGAGTAGATGCCGTCGGCGCGGTACAGCTCCGCCACGTTCAGCTCCGTCCGCCGCACCAGGTAGTAGTCGACGATCAGCACGCCGGCGATGGGGCCCAGCAGCGCCGAATAGCCGATCAGCCACGTGAAGATGTAGCCCTGCGTGGTTTCCAGCAGTTTCCACGGCATCATCGCCAGCGCGATGCCGGCCGTGATGTAGCCGCCGGTGCGGTACGAGATGCGTTTCGGCGCCAGCGCGGAAAAATCATAGGCGGGTCCAACCAGGTTGGCGGCCAGGTTGACGCTCACGGTGTCGACGAGCAGCACGATCAGCGCGACCAGCACGGCCACGCCGGTCATGCGCGCGGCCAGGTCGACCGGGTCCCACAGCGCCTTGCCGTACAGGACGACGGTTGCCGACGTAACGATCACGGCCAGCGCCGCCAGTAACCCCATCGGCACCGGCAGGCCGATCGACTGGCCCACGATCTGGTCCTTCTGCGACTTGGCGAAGCGGGTGAAGTCGGGAATGTTCAGCGCCAGCGTGGCCCAGAAGCCCACCATCGCCGTCAGCGACGGCCAGAAGGCGCTCCAGAACTGGCCTTCCTTCGGCTGGCCCGGTGCGAACTGCGAAGGCTTGTCCAGCAGAGGGCCGAAACCGCCCGCCTTGTCGTACACCCACCACAGCAGCACGAAGCAGATCAGGATCTTCAGCGGCGCGGTGTAGGTCTCGAGTTTGCGGATCGAATCCATGCCATGCACGATGTAGTACATCTGGATCGCCCAGAACGCCAGGAAGCACAGCAGCTGGGCGCCGTTGATGCCCAGCCAGCCGATCTTCTCGCCGCCGATCGGGGCGCCCATCAGCACGCCCAGCAGCGTGTAGATCATGCTGCCGCCGAACCAGGTCTGGATGCCGTACCAGCCGCATGCCACGATGGCGCGCAACAAGGCCGGCAGCTTGGCACCGTCGGTGCCGAACGATGCGCGCGCCAGCACCGCGTAGGGAATGCCGTATTTGGTGCCCGCATGGCCGATCGCCAGCATCGGCACCAGCACGATCGCGTTGGCGAGGAACACCGTCCATACGGCCTGCCAGGCGGACATGCCGCCTTCGACGAGGCTGGCGGACAGCGTGTACGCGGGAATGCACATCACCATGCCCACCCACAGCGCCGCGAAGTGGTACCACAGCCAGGTGCGCTGGGCGGCGGAGGTGGGCGCGAGGTCTTCGTTCCACAGGTGGGGGTTGGCTTTGATGTCTTGTTTCACTGGGCTCTCTCCTCGGTTTTTTTTCCTGGATGGTGCACCTGCATGGTGTCAGACACCTTTTCGGAGCCTTACCCGAAAAGGTGTCTGACACCGGTTTTCGCATGATGTTGCCGATTTCCTGAGCGAAAAACCGGTGTCCGACACCGGTTTTCGCATGAGGCTACCTCACGCAGCGGTCGGCACCTGCTCCGCCCGCGGATTGCGCGGATCCTGCGTCCAGTTCATGTAGGCCTTGCCGGTCTGCTGCGGCACCATCGTGATGCAGCCCTGCACGGGGCACGTGATCTCGCACAGGTTGCAACCCACGCATTCGCTGTCGATGACTTCATACGTGCGCTTGCCCGTCGCCTCGTCCACCAGCCGGGCCACGGCCTGGTGCGACGTATCCTCGCACGCCACGTGGCACTTTCCGCAACCGATGCAGTCGGCCTGGCTGATGTGCGCGATCGTCTTGAAGTTCATGTCGAGGTATTTCCAGTCGGTGGTGTTCGGCACCGCGCGGCCCCGGAACTCCTCGATGGTGCGGTAGCCCTTGGCGTCCATCCAGCGCGACAGGCCATCCTTCATTTCCTCGACGATGCGGAAACCGTGCAGCATCGCCGCCGTGCACACCTGCACGCAACCGGATCCCAGCGCGATGAACTCGGCGGCGTCGCGCCAGTTGTTGATGCCGCCGATGCCGGAGATCGGCAGGCCGCGCGTTTCCGGATCGCGCGCGATCTCGGCCACCATGTTCAGCGCGATCGGCTTCACGGCGGTGCCGCAGTACCCGCCGTGCGTGCTCGCGCCGCCGACCGTGGGCAGCGCCACCATCCGGTCCAGGTCGATCGACGTGATCGAGTTGATCGTGTTGATCAGCGAGACCGCGTCGGCGCCGCCGGCCTTCGCCGCGCGTGCCGGGTGGCGGATGTCGGTGATGTTCGGCGTGAGCTTGACGATCACCGGCAGCCTGCTGTGCTTCTTGCACCAGGCGGTGACCATGCCCACGTATTCCGGCACCTGGCCGACGGCCGCGCCCATGCCCCGCTCCGGCATGCCGTGCGGGCAGCCGAAATTGAGCTCGATGCCGTCCGCGCCCGTCGCTTCGACCTTCGGCAGGATGTCGGCCCAGTAGTGCTCCTCGCAGGGCAGCATCAGCGACACGACGATCGCCCGGTCCGGCCACGCTTCCTTGACGGCGGTGATCTCGCGCAGGTTGATGTCCAGCGAGCGGTCGGTGATCAGCTCGATGTTGTTGAAGCCGATGACTTCTCGGTTCTTGCCATAGATGGCCGAGTAGCGCGACGACACGTTGACGGCCGGCGGGTCCTCGCCCAGCGTTTTCCACACCACGCCGCCCCACCCCGCCTCGAAGGCGCGGATGACGTTGTAGGCCTTGTCGGTGGGCGGTGCCGAGGCCAGCCAGAACGGGTTCGGCGACTTGATGCCGCAGAAGTCGATGGCCAGGTTGCTGTATTCGTGGCTCATTATGCTGCCTCCAGGGTCGATTGAAGTTCGGCGTGGATCGCCATGGCCGCCAGCTTGCCGTGCTGGACCGCCTGCACGGTCAGGTCCTGCCCCGGTGCCACGCAGTCGCCGCCGGCATAGATCCCCGGCAGCACGGTGCGGAAGTGTTCGTCGACGTGGATGCGGTCGCCGTCGCGCTTGAGCAGCGTGGCCAGCGGATCGGCCAGCGCGGCATCGTCCATCGTCTGGCCGATCGCCTTGAACACGGCATCGGCGGCGATCTCGAACGTTTCGCCGGTGCCCACGAGGCGGTTGCCTTCCATGCGCGTCTTCTCGAAGCGCATGCCCTGCACGCGGCCCGCCGCGTCGAGCAGCACCTGCCGCGGCTGGGCCCATGTGCGCATGCGCACCTGGTTGGCCTTGGCGATCTCCTGTTCATGGTGCGTGGCGCTCATCGCCTCGAAGCCGCGGCGGTACACCAGCGTCACCTCCTCGGCGCCCAGCCGCTGGATCTGCACGGCCATGTCGATCGCGGTATTGCCCGCGCCGATCACGATCACGCGCTTCGGCACCGGCAAGGCGGCAAGGTCGTCGGCCTGGCGCAGCTCGGCGATGTAGTCGACCGCGGCCAGCAAGCCCGGCGCATCCTCGCCCGTCAGGCCCAGCTGGCGGCTCGCACCCAGGCCCAGGCCGAGGAACACGGCATCGTAGTTCGCATGCAGGTCCTTCAGGTGCAGGTTATCGCCCAGCTTCTGGCCGAGGCGGATCTCGATGCCGCCGATGCCCATCAGGAAGTCGACTTCACGCTGGGCGAAATCGTTGGTGAGCTTGTACTTCGCGATCCCGTACTCGTTCAGGCCACCGGCCTTTTCCTGGGCCTCGAACACGACGACGTCGTTGCCCAGCATGGCCAGGCGGTGGGCGCACGACAGGCCCGCGGGGCCGGCGCCGACAACGGCGATCTTGCGGCCCGTGCCTTTCGCGCGCTGGAACGGGTGTTCCGTGAAGCTCATGTTGTCGGTGGCGTAGCGCTGCAGCAGCGCGATCTTCACCGGCTGGCCTTCGGCGTCATGGTTGCGCACGCAGGCGTCCTCGCACAGGATCTCCGTGGGGCAGACGCGCGCGCAGCTGCCGCCGAAGATGTTCTGCTTCAGGATGCCGAGCGCGGCGCCGTCGACGTTGCGGTCATGGATGTTGCGGATGAAGCTCGCCACGTCGATGTCCGACGGGCAGATGCGCGTGCACGGCGCGTCGTAGCAGTACAGGCAGCGGGCCGCTTCGATCGCCGCCTGGCGGGCGTTGAGTGGTGGCGCGAGGTCGGTGAAGTGGGTGGCCAGCTCGCTGTTCGTCGAGCTGGGGTGGGGAATGTAGTTGAGTGAGTCGAGCATGGTTCTGGTTCCTGGCTGAATGGCTGAAAAACCTCGTTGCGTACTAGGGCGAACTTTTCAACTGCGCAAAGCGGGGTCAGGGAGGAATGGCGGCATGCATGCCGCCATCGCTACGCAGGCAAGGAGCAGTGCTCCTTGAAACCCCTGCTTTGCCCCGCTGGGTCTGACCCCAGGTTCTGCCTGGGGTTCTTGCAAGGGCCGACGTGTACTCGCTTCGCTTACTTCATCTGTGGGAATGCAAATTCCGCGCCAGCCGTGGCCGTGTTGGGCCACCGCTGCATCACGGCCTTGTGCCGCGTGTAGAACCGCACGCCTTCCGGGCCATACGCATGGTGGTCGCCGAACATGCTGCGCTTCCAGCCGCCGAAACTGTTGAATGCCATCGGCACCGGCAGCGGCACATTCACGCCCACCATGCCCACCTGGATCTGGCGCACGAATTCGCGGGCCACGCCGCCATCGCGCGTGAACACGGCCACGCCGTTGCCGTATTCATTGCGGTTGATGAGGTCCACGGCGCTGCCCACGTCCGGCAAGCGCATCACGCACAGCACGGGGCCGAAGATTTCCTCCTTGTAGATCGTCATGTCCGGCGTGACGTGGTCGAACAGCGTGCCGCCGACAAAGAAGCCGTTCGGCCGTTCCGCCACCCGGTAGTTGCGGCCATCGACGACGAGCTTCGCGCCCTGTTCTACGCCTTCGCCGATCAGGCGCTCGATGCGCTGCTTGGCGGCGAGTGTGACGACGGGCCCCATTTCGGCAT
Source organism: Pseudoduganella lutea (assembly GCF_004209755.1). Classification (NCBI taxonomy): domain Bacteria; kingdom Pseudomonadati; phylum Pseudomonadota; class Betaproteobacteria; order Burkholderiales; family Oxalobacteraceae; genus Pseudoduganella; species Pseudoduganella lutea. The sequence continues at coordinate 1,867,310 of NZ_CP035913.1, forward strand.
CGTGCGCCGCACCGTCGCGTACTTTCAGTGCGGCCGTGCGCCGTTCCAGTGCGCTCACCAGCGCGTCGCCCGCATCGCCGATCGCCACGACCACGGAGATCGCCATGCAGCGCTCGCCGGCCGAACCATATGCCGCGCCCATCAGCGCGTCGACGGCCATGTCCATGTCGGCATCGGGCATCACCACCATGTGGTTCTTCGCGCCGCCCAGTGCCTGCACGCGCTTGCCGCTCGCGCTGCCTTTCGCGTAGATGTACTCGGCGATCGGCGTGGAGCCGACGAAGCTGATCGCCTGCACGTGCGGGTGCTCCAGCAGCGCATCGACGACGAGCTTGTCGCCCTGCACGACATTGAACACGCCGTCCGGCAGGCCCGCCTTCTTCAGCAGCTCCGCATGCAGCAGCGATGGCGAGGGATCGCGCTCGGAAGGCTTGAGGATGAAGGTGTTGCCGCAGGCGAGGGCCACCGGGAACATCCACATCGGCACCATCACGGGGAAGTTGAACGGCGTGATGCCGGCCACGACGCCGAGCGGCTGGCGCATCGACCAGGCGTCGATGCCGCGCGAAATCTGGTCCGTGAATTCGCCCTTCAGCAGTTGTGGAATGCCGAGCGCGAACTCGACGACCTCGATGCCGCGCGCCACCTCGCCACGCGCATCGGCCAGCGTCTTGCCGTGTTCGCGCGTCAGCATCGCCGCGAATTCCTCGGTGTGCTGCTGGCACAGCTGCAGGTATTTCGCCAGCACGCGGGCGCGGGCCAGCGGTGGCGTGTCGGCCCACGCGGGAAACGCGGCGTGCGCGGCCTGCACGGCGGCGTCCACTTCGTCCGGCGTGCCGAGCGCCACGCGGGCAACCGGTTCGCCGAGCGCGGGATTGAAGACGTCGGCGTAGCGGCCGCTGCGCGTGTCCGCCTTCGCGCCGTTGATGTAATGGGTGATGGTGTCGATGTCGCTCATCTTGTTCTCGCTTGGTCTCGTTCAGGTTATGGGGATGCAGGACAGGAGCGTGGGGGCAATACAAGAGCCCGGGATTCAGGACAGAAAACTGTCGGCCGGCACGTAGTCGTAGCCCAGGTCGCGGGCTACGGCTTCGTACGTGACCTGGCCCTGGCAGACGTTCAGGCCGTTCTTCAGGTGCGGATTGGCTTGCAGGGCCTTTCGCCAGCCCTTGTCCGCCAGCGCCAGCGCATGCGTGATGGTGGCGTTGTTCAAGGCGAACGTGGACGTGCGCGCGACGGCGCCCGGCATGTTCGCCACGCAGTAATGCACCACGCCGTCGACGATGAACGTGGGTTGTTCGTGCGTAGTCGCGCGCGACGTTTCAAAACAGCCGCCCTGGTCGATCGCCACGTCGACGATGACGGCGCCCTGCTTCATGCTCGCGACCATCTGGCGCGTGACGAGCTTGGGCGCCGCGGCGCCGGGCACCAGCACGCCGCCGATCACCAGGTCGGCGCCCAGCACGGCTTCCTCGATCGTATGCGCGTTGGAGTACATGGTCTGCACGCGGTTGCCGAAGACGAGGTCGATCTGGCGCAGCCGGTCGACGCTCTTGTCCAGCACCGTCACGCGCGCGCCCATGCCCACGGCGATCTGCAGCGCATTGGTGCCGACCACGCCGGCGCCGATGATCGCCACGTGGCCGGGCGCCACGCCGGGCACGCCGCCCAGCAGCAGCCCCATGCCGCCCTTGGATTTTTCCAGGTGCGCGGCACCCGCCTGCACGGCCATGCGCCCCGCCACTTCGCTCATCGGCGCCAGCAGCGGCAGGCCGCCGTTCGGGCCCGTGATGGTTTCGTAGGCGATGCAGACGGCCTTCGATGCGACCAGCGCTTTTGTTTGCGCCGGGTCGGGGGCGAGATGCAGGTAGGTGTAGAGGATCTGGCCTTCGCGCAGCATCGCGCATTCCTGCGGCTGCGGTTCCTTGACCTTGACGATCATGTCGGCGCGTTCGAAGATTTCCTGCGCGGTGGCGGCGATCGTGGCGCCGGACGCTTCGTACATCGCATCCGTGAGGCCGATCGCTGCGCCGGCATTGCGTTCGACGAGCACGGGGTGGCCGCGCAGCGTCAGTTCCTTCACGCTGGCCGGGGTGAGGCCCACGCGGGATTCCTGGTTCTTGATTTCCTTGGGTACGCCTACGAGCATGGTATGTCTCCTTTTAGGCTTTTTGGGGTGGTGTTTGATGCGCGGTGCGTGGTGTCGGATGCTTTGGCTGTTGGCACCTGAGAACCGGTGTCTGACACCATTTTCCGGAGGAAAATGGTGTCAGACACCGGTGTTCCGCGGCCAACAACTATCGCTTGTGGCGATTGGTGCGCACACTAAGAACTTCTACTTCAATCCAGCTCTTTCAAGATTTTCGCCAGCTTCCCGAACAGCTCATCGATATGCTGCTTCTCGAACACCAGCGGCGGCGACAGCGCGATGATGTCGCCGGTGACGCGAATGAGCACGCCGTCGGCGAAGGCCTTCTTGAAGGCGGTATAGCCGCGCACGCCGGGCTTGCCGGGGATCGGCGCCAGCTCGATGCCGGCGATCAGCCCGATGCAGCGCAGGTCGATCACGTTCGGCAAGTCCCGCAGCGAGAACACGGCGTCGGCCCAGTAGTCCTGCAAACCTTTCGCATGCTCGATGACCTGCTGTTCCTCGAACACTTCCAGCGTGGCGAGCGACGCGGCGCAGGCCAGCGGATGGCCCGAGTACGTGTAGCCGTGGAACAGTTCGATGCCGGCCGGCGAATCCATGAACGCATCGTGCACGAAGCTCTTCGTGAACACGGCGCCCATCGGCACGGTGCCGTTGGTGAGGCCCTTCGCCGTGGTCATCATGTCCGGCTCGACGTCGAAGTAGTCGGCCGCGAACGGCGTCGTCATGCGGCCGAAGCCGGTGATGACTTCATCGAAGATCAAGAGGATGCCGTGCTTCGTGCACAGCTCGCGCAGCCGCTTCAGGTAACCCTTCGGCGGGATCAGCACGCCGGTGGAACCGGCCACGGGTTCCACGATGACAGCGGCGATCGTGGACGCGTCGTGCAGCGCGACGATGCGCTCCAGTTCATCGGCCAGGTGCGCGCCATGTTCCGGTTCGCCGCGTGTAAAGGCATTCTTTTCCAGGTTGTGCGTATGCGGCAGGTGGTCGACGCCGGGCAGCAGCGTGGCATAGGGCTTGCGGTTCGCGGCAATGCCGCCGACCGAGATGCCGCCGAAGCCCACGCCATGATAGGCCCGCTCGCGGCCGATGAAGCGCGTGCGCGATGCTTCGCCGCGTGCCTTGTGGTAGGCCAGCGCCATCTTCAAGGCCGTGTCCACCGCTTCCGAGCCGGAGTTCGTGTAGAACACATGGCCGAACTTGTGGTTCGTGTAGGCCATCAGCTTCTCGGCCAGTTCGAACGCGGTCGGGTGGCCCATCTGGAACGTGGGTGCGAAGTCCAGCGTGCCCACCATCTCGCGCACGGCCGCCACGATCCTCGGCTGCGCATGGCCGCACGGCACGCACCACAGGCCCGCGGTGCCGTCGAGCACCTGGTTGCCGTCGACGTCGCGGTAATGCACGCCGGACGCCGACACCAGCAGGCGCGGGCTGGCCTTGAAGTCGCGGTTGTTCGTGAAAGGCATCCAGAAAGCGGACATGGAATGCAGCTGCTCGGGTTTGTTCATGCGATCTCCTTGGGCGGCTTGGCCCGCAAATTTCTTTACCAGTTGGCAAAATGATGATGCAATAATAGACACGCCGGTCACTATGTCACATATACACAATCGGCAAAGCGTTCCAACCGTACTGGTCTTAAAAACACTACAGTTCAAACGATGGTACCCAGACGACAATTCGCGGAAGAGGCACCCGGCGCCGTGGCGTGGCCGGCGATCGTCATCGAGCGGGCCAGCAAGGGCAGCCTGGTGGACAAGATCGTTGCCGTGCTGACGGCCATGATTTCGGGCAAGGCGTTGGGGATCGGCACGAAAATGCCCTCCGTGCGGCAGTTCGCAAAGTGTAATGGCGTGAGTACCTTCACAGTCGTCGAGGCCTACGACCGGCTGGTCAACCTGGGGCTGCTGTCGTCGCGGCGCGGTTCCGGCTACTACGTGGCGCGGCACGACATCGCCTCGCAGTTGCCGCCGGCGGCGGTGGCCGGACCGGTCACCGTGGATGCGTTGACGTCCGACCTGTACTCCGGCGTTTCCGATGCGCTGCCGGTCGGCGCGGGCTGGCTGCCCCCGGAGTGGTATGGCGAGGATACGATCCTGGACGCGGTGCGCCACGCGATGCGCATCCCGGCCAACCGGCTGCGCGGCTATGGCCATCCGCTCGGGTTCCCGGCACTGCGCCAGCACGTGGCGGCGCAGCTGACGGACGAGCTGTTTCCCGTCGAGGCGGACCAGGTGCTGCTGACGCATGGCGCCAGCCATGCGTTCGACCTGATCCTGCGCACGCTGACGCGGCCCGGCGACACCGTGTTCGTCGAAGACCCGGGCTACAGCAACCTGCTGTCGCTGATCCGCCACCACGGCTGCAACGCGGTCGGCATCCCGCGCGGCGAGCATGGCCTCGATCTGGACGCGCTGGCCACCCAGGCGCGCCAGGCGCAGCCCAAGCTCATGTTCGTCAACACGGTGCTGCAAAACCCCTTGGGCACGTCGCTGTCGCAGGCGCAGGCGCACCGGCTGCTGGCATTGGCCGAGCAGTTCGACTTCTGGCTCGTCGAGGACGATATCTACCGCGACCTGGCCGGCAGGGGCGAAGCATCGCTGGCGGCGATGGATGGCCTGCGCCGCGTGATCCGCGTGGGCAGTTTTTCCAAGACGCTGTCGCCGGTGCTGCGCGTGGGGTCGATCTGCGCGTCCGGCTCGCTGATGCCCGAACTGGTGCGGGTGAAGATGCTGACGGGGCTGACGACGTCGGAAGTCAACGAGCGCGCCGTCTACCACGCGGTCACGGGTCGCGCCTACCGCAGGATGGTCGACAGGCTCGTGGCGCAGCTCGACGCCGGCCGCGAACGCACGATCGAGGCGCTGGCGGAAGTGGGCATGGAACCGGTGGCGCGGCCGCGCGGCGGCATGTTCGTTTCCGCCGGCTGGAACGTGGCGCCGACGCCGGAACACAATGCCCGCAGCATCGCCGATGCCGCGCTGCGTGCCGGCATCCTGCTGTCGCCGGACGAATTCTTCCTGCTGCGGCCCAGTACCACGATCTGGTTCCGATTCAATGTGGCGTATGCGCACGATCCCGTGCTGCGCGCCTTTTTGCACTCCGCACTCAAGCGCCCCATAGTCCAACGTTCCGCATCGAGCATCCCTTAAGGAGACCGCCATGGCCGGCAAGAACGAAGTCCGCACCGGCGCCGCCTCGCGCCGCATGCAGAACCGCGACCGGGTCGAGGCGGACATCGCCGCCGTGGCCGTGCGCGTGTTCGCCGAATGCGGCTACGAGGGCACGTCGGTCGCGGCGATCGCGGAAGGCGCCGGATTGTCGAAGCAGAACCTGATGTACTACTTCCCCACCAAGCTGGAGCTGTACCGCCGCGTGCTGGATGGCGTGCTGGATGACTGGCTGGAGCGCATGTCCAGCCTGGCCCGGACAAGCGACGAGGATGCGCCGGCCGATGTGCTACGCGCCTATGTGCAGGCGAAACTGCGCTTTTCGCGCGAGCAGCCCTATGCGTCGCGCGTGTATGCGATGGAGGTGATCGGCGGTGCGCAGCTGTATGGCGAGCAGATCAGGGAGCGCGTGGTGCCGGTGCTGAAACGCGACATCGAGGTCTTCGAACGGTGGATCGCCACCGGCCGCATGGCGCCCGTCAACGCCACGCACCTGCTGTTCGCGATCTGGGCGATGACGCAGTCCTATGCCGACTTCGCTCCGCAGATGGCGCTGGTGCTGGGCCGGCGCCAGTTGCTGAAGAAGGATTACGACGAGGCCGAGGAAACGATCCTGGCGCTCGTGCTGGCGACCACGCGTGCCGCCGGCTGAAGCGTGCCAGGCGTGGCAAGGGTGCCAGGCGTGCATTTCCCCACCCTTGCCACCCTGGTCAGCGTTTGAAGCACTCCCGGCGGCGGACGTGGCCGACGCCGAACATGGCCAGGCCGGCCATGATCATCGCGACCTCCGTCGGTTCAGGTACCGGGGACAGCAGGTCGACGTTGCCGGCGAACGGCTGCACGTGCACCTGCGCCTGCAGGTTCAGTGCGCGGGCGAACAGGCCGCCTTCGATGTCGCGGGTATTCGTCACCAGCGCATCGGTGGCCAGCACGGAACCGCCGAACTGGGTGCCGATCGCCACGTTCGTGGCATCGTGGAAGTTCCAGATCACGCGGCTGCCGATCGTCTCCGCGCTGCCTGCCAGGAAGTTTGCATGGATCGACGCCGTCGTCACATCCGTGTTCATGATCACGGTGCTGGCACCGTTCAGGTTGAACGCGAACTCGCCGAGCGTGAACAGCGTGTCGTCGATCCCGGTCAGGTCGAACACCGCCACGCCGCCCGCATCGGCCACCGCCGTGAATGTGGCCTGGTTGCCGCTGATGTCGACGGTGCTGCCGGTCGACTTCAGCCGCGCCAGCGAATCGGACAGGTCGCCCAGTACCTTGCCGAAATCCGTCGACGCGGCGGCAGACCTGTTCGCGTTCATTTCCGCCGTCATGCCGCCGAAGCCGCTGCCGTTGATGTTCGAGTTCGCCACCGCGCCGCCGATGGTCGCGCCGCCGTTGATGTTCGAATGGGCCACGCTGCCACCGACATAGGCGCCGCCATTGAACGTGGAGTTCGACACGCTGCCGGCGACGTACGAAGCGCGGTTCAGCGTGGAATTGGCCACATTGCCTGCGACAACGTTCGTGCCTTCGTTGACGGTCACGCCGTTGAGCGAGCCGCTCGATACCACGCCGCCACGGTTGACATTGACCCTGCCCCCGTCCGTCGAAGCGCTGACATTGCCTGCGGTCAGACCGGCATAGTTCGATGCCGGTGCCTTCTCCAGCTGGTTGCCATATTCGCCACCGGTGACGGAACCCGCCGCCCAGGTGCGGCCATGCACATGCCCCCTGAGCTGGCGTCGATGGTCGTCAGCGACACGGCGTTCATCTGGTTCAATACCTGCGTGGCGGTCAGGGGTTCGGTTGCCGGCGCCGCATGGGCTGCCGCGAACGTGGTGGACAATAGAGCAGCGATGACACTCGTGCGTAACATGGATTCCCTTTAAATTGTTTTATATTGGTAATATTTATTTCTCATAGGATAGCACGATGCGTGAAATTCTTTGCGCAAGTTCAAGAGAGTTGCTGATTTTCAGTTGTTTTTGTTGCTGATCCGTGTTGCTTTCGCACCGTTCGTCACGCGCTGCGGCAAGTCATCCCTCCGCGCATTCCGTTCGTCGGATCGATGACCTGGCATGGGAACGAACGCGCTACAGTGATTGCATCGACGAATTCCTTTGATTCACGGAGAACTGCCAATGAAGACCATCAATAAAACCTGTACCGATACCGTGCAGGAAGCGTGGAACGCCATGGTGCGCATCCTGCGGCACGCGATACGCCGCCTGGAGCGGATGCCCTGGCCAACCTTGCTGACCGTGTGCGTGATGCTCGCGCTGCTGATCACGTTGCTGCCGCTGGCGCTCACGCTGTTCGTGCTGTTCCTGCTCGTGAAGCTGGCGGCGAACGCGCTCGGCGCCGGCCGTCACGCGCCGCACCGCCGCGATCACGCTCATCCCGATGCCCAGTGAGACCCATCAGCCTGCAATGATCAACCGATGAGCAATGAAACGATGAAGACGGCAACAGGCGGCGCCCGCGGCGCGCTGGGATTCGTGCGCGAGCTGGGCGAAACCGCCAGCTCGCTGTGGTGGCAATTCTTCGACTGGCTGGCGCAGGTGCCGATGCGCCAGCTCGTGGTGACGTGGGTACTGGCAACGCTGCTGGCCTGCACCCCGGTCATCCACCCCAAACAGGCGGCGGCGTTCATCGTCATTTCGCTGGGCCTGAAGGTGCTGGCGGGCGGCAAGCGCAAGGCCGAGATCGAAGCGCGCCGCGCTTCGCAGCAGGCCGGCACCGAAGAACTGGAACGCCGCCTCGTGGAAGCGCGGATGGCTGCGCTGCAGGCGCAGGTGGAACCGCACTTCCTGTTCAACACGCTGGCGCTGATCGGCCAGCTGATCGAAACGGATCCGCCGCAGGCGGCGCGCATCCACCAGCACCTGATCGATTACCTGCGCTCGACGTTGCCGCAGATGCGTTCGCGCGGCAACGGCACGCTGGGCCGGCAGATCACCCTGTCGCGCTCCTACCTGGCGATCATGCAGGCGCGCATGAAGGCGCGGCTGGCCGTGTCGATCGACGTGGCGCCCGGACTGGAAAGCGCCACGTTCCCGCCCATGATGCTGCAGATCCTGATCGAGAACGCGATCAAGCACGGGCTGGAACCGAAGATCGAGGGTGGCCGCATCGACATCCGCGCCTTTGCCACGGGCAGCGTGCTGCAGGTGGACGTGCAGGACGACGGCGTCGGCTTTTCCTGCTATGCGGACGACGGCATCGGCCTGGCCAACGTGCGCGAGCGGCTCAAGCTGATGTATGGCACGCGCGCCGAACTGCAGATCGAAACGCCGCCCGAAGGCGGGTGCCGGGCGGCCATTCGCGTGCCGTTCGCGCCGGACATCTTCGCGGAGAAGATATCATGACTCCAGCCGCCCTTTGGGGAGATTACCAAGATTCGATCCGCGTGCCGTTCGCGCCGGACATCTTCGCGGAGAAGATATCATGACTCCAGCCGCCCTTTGGGGAGATTACCAAGATTCGATCCGCGTGCCGTTCGCACCGGACATCTTCGCGGCAGGCATCCCATGACGCCCACCGCCCTGATCGCGGATGACGAAGAGCCGATGCGCGACATGCTGCGCGCCCGGCTGCGCGAATGCTGGCCTGAGCTGTCGATCGTGGCCGAGGCGGCGAACGGCGTGGAAGCGATCGCGCTGGCCGGACAGCACCAGCCGGACGTGGTGTTCCTCGACATCCGCATGCCCGGCATGTCCGGCATCGAGGCGGCGCGCATGCTGTTCAACCGCTGCCACATCGTCTTCGTCACCGCCTATGACCAGTATGCGATCGAGGCCTTCGAGCAGGGGGCGCTGGACTACCTGCTGAAACCCGTCGGCGGCGAACGGCTGCGAACCACCTGCGCGCGGCTGAAGGACCGCATCGGCCAGCAGCCCGGCGATATCGCGGCGCAGCTGTCGCGCCTGCTGGACGGGCGTGCCGAGGGCGGCAAGGGCGGCCGCGACTACCTGCACTGGATCCAGGCCCAGGTGGGCAGCAGCCTGCGGATGATCAGCACGCGCGAAATCCTGTTCTTCCAGGCCGATGAGAAATACACCCGCGTGCAGACGGCACAGGGCGAAGTCCTGATCCGCAAGACGCTGAAGGAACTGGCGGACGAACTCGATCCGGACGAGTTCTGGCGCATCCACCGCTCCACGCTGGTGCGCGTGGATGCGATCGCGGAAGTCACGCGCGACCTGCGCGGGCGGCAGATGGTGCGCGTGAAACACTGTGCGGAACAGCTCGAAGTCAGTCGCGGCAACACCCATTTATTCCAGCAAATGTAAGTGTTGCGCGCCTGTTGGCCGGGGCCGTGGAGAGCGCCTGACTTCGCTTGCCCCGCCTTGTGCGCTGGTCTATATTGGGGTTTCGCCTACCAGAAACCCGGAACAGAACAGGGAGAAGCGTAATGACGACACAACATGCGTCTGGCCCCCATGCCGTCCCCAAGCACACGCGCGCCACCATCATGCCTTGCCTGCGTTACCGCGATGCCCCCGCCGCCATCGAATGGCTGTGCAGTAACCTGGGCTTCGAAGCCACGCTCGTGGTGCGCAACGAGGATGGTACGGTGGCCCATGCCCAGCTCTCCTATGGCAACGGCATGATCATGCTGGGATCGATCTTCGATACCGACTATGGCCGCCTGCTGAAACAGCCGGTGGAAACGGGAAAGTACGTGACGCAAAGTTCCTATCTCGTCGTCAATGATGCGGACAGGGTGCATGAGCGCGTCATGGATGCGGGCGGCGAAGTCGTGCTGCCACTGCAGGATGAGGATTATGGCGGCCGTGGCTTCACGTGCCGCGACCCCGAGGGGCATGTGTGGAGCATCGGCACCTACGACCCGTGGGCCGAGGCTGAACGGCCCCGCTGATCGTCGCTTACGCGTTGCCCGGCCCGCCTGCGGCGCCCCGGGACGATTCGCTCGGTGATTCGCTCGGTGATTCGCTCGGTGACTGGCTCAGTGACTGGCTCAGTGACTTGATCAGTGCGTCATCCACGACCTGCACCGGATTGATCCCGATCAGGTCGCGGTACAGCGGCGGCAGGTTCGCGCACAACGCGTCGAGCTGACCGGGTGCCATGCCTGGCCGCACATACTGCAGCTGCGTCGGATTATCCGCCGGCAGCGCGCCTTCCATCGTCGAACCGTAGGCGCCCAGCTCCATGAAGCTGAGCGCGCTGTCGTCCGGCCCCACGGCCAAGACGAACGTGCCGTCTTTCGGATGGCCGAGGTAGCGGCGCACTTCCTGCTGGCGATCCGCATCGGCGCCCACCATCAGCCGGTAGCGCAACTGCGCATACGCACGCGTGCATTCCATGAAAGCGGTGCGGATGCCGGATTGCGCATGCCGCCCGTGGCAGCACAGCAGCAGGTTGCCGAACGCATCCAGCATGGCCACCGCATTGCCGCTGCCGCCCTGCGCGCGGTCGCGCTCCATGGCATGGCGCAGGTAGGGTGCCAGGCCGGCATCCGGCCGGCGCGGCGTGGCGCGGTAGGTCAGCGCATCCGGGCAGGCGCGTTTCAGCGCGCGCACGATCGCGTGATCATCCGGCAGCGTGGCGGGATCGAGCAGGCCGTGGCGGGGCGGATCGTTGTTGAACAGGTCCGTCACCGCTTCCGTCGTGGCCTCGAACACGAGCGAGCACAGGGCCTGGGTGGGTTCCGCGATCGTCTTCCCGATGAAGAACGGCGGCGGCGGCGCACCGGCTGCGGCGCGCGCATAGGACGACGAACCCAGCACTGCCGGATAGGCAAAGGTGGCAAGGGCCTGCGGGCGCAGGGCTTCGGGCAGCGCGGGGAAGGCGCCGCCGCCATCGTGGTTGATGCCGGCATCGGCATCGTTGGCGGCAACGACGACGTTGAACCCCGCCGCCAGGATCGCTCCCGCGCACATGCAGCACGGATCGAGCGACGTGACGATCGTGATCTCGTGCGGCGGCGGCAGCGCCCTGCCCCTGGCCGTCTCCGCGAAGTACCAGTCGACGAGCTGGCGCTCGCCGTGCGCGGTCGGATCCCAGATCAGGCCATCGCGGATCACCTCGTTGTGGACGGCCTGCAGCACGTTGCCGAAGCCATCGAGCATCACGCCGCCCACGCCGAACGTGCCCTGCGTTTTCGCCGCGATCGCTTCCAGCGAAGCGATGGCGGCGGCGGCCTGGACGTCGATCGTCTTCTTCACGGCCTGCTTACGTACGCTTCAGGTCGTGACCACCGAACGCGTTCGGCAGCTGGGCCGCGGCCGTCGTCTCGAACACGTCGCCCTTCAGGTTCGTGAGGATGACGGGCAGCGCGTTGCCGCCCAGCTCCAGGATCACCTGGCGGCACGCGCCGCATGGCGCGATCGGGCCATCGGTCTCGCCGATCACGACGAGCTTGTCGAAATCGCCTGGCTTGCAGCCCTGCGCAAAGGCGCTGAAGAACGCGGTGCGCTCCGCACAGTTGCACAGGCCGTACGCCGCGTTTTCCACGTTACAGCCATGGAACACCCTGCCATCGCGGGCCAGCAGCGCCGCCCCCACCTTGAAATTCGAGTACGGCGTATAAGCCTTCAACCGCGCCGCCTTGGCTTCCTCGATCAATTGTTCCGTATTCATCGGCAATCTTTCCTAAAACCGGGGTCTGACCCCGTTCTCGAGCAATGTTTCCTGAAACCGGGGTCTGACCGGATCGCCGGACCGCCCGGTTTTTGGCAACTTTTCCAAAATCGGGGACAGTCCCCAACGTTGAAATCGGGGACTGTCCCTGCTGGAGGGACTGTCCCTGTTGTTTTTACGGCCGGATCGTGCGGTAGACGATCGGGTTGGCGGGCGGGGCCATGTCGGCGATCGTGTAGGCGGCCTGCACGTCGGCGATGGCGCGCTGGGCGGCGGCTTCGGTGCGGGCGTGGACGTGGGCCAGCGGCTGGCCGGCTTCGATGCGCTGGCCCAGGTCGACCAGGTCCGTCAGGCCGACGGCGAAGTCGATCGTGTCTTGCGGGCGGGTGCGGCCACCGCCAAGGGCGACCACGGCCAGGCCGATGGCGCGGCAGTTCGTGGCGGCGGCAAAGCCCGATTGCGGTGCCGGCACGGGCACGATGACCGGCGCCTTTTCCAGGTACTTGTCCGGGTTCTGCATCAGGTCGGCCGGGCCGCCCAGCGCGGCCACCATGCGGGCGAAGCGGTCGGCGGCTTCGCCGGAGTCGAGCGAGGCCTGCAGCTTGGCGCGGGCTTCTTCCTCGCTGGCGGCCAGCTTGCCCAGCACGAGCATCTCGGCGCACAGCGCCAGCGTGACTTCATGCAGGCGCGCCGGGCGCGACTTGCCGGTCAGGTAGTCGATCGCGCAGCGCACTTCGACGGCATTGCCGGCGGCAGGCGCCAGCGATTCGTTCATGTCCGTCAGCAGCGCGGAAGTGAGCGTGCCGGCGCCATTGCCCACGTTGACGATCGACTCGGCCAGCTCCACCGATTTTTCGTACGTCGGCATGAACGCGCCGCTGCCGGCCTTCACGTCCATCGCCAGCACGTCCAGGCCGGCGGCCAGCTTCTTCGACAGGATCGAGCCGGTGATCATCGCCACCGATTCCACGGTGCCCGTCACGTCGCGGATGCCGTAGAAGCGCTTGTCGGCCGGCGCCAGCGAAGCCGTCTGGCCGATGATGGCCACGCCCACTTCCTTCACCACCTTGCGGAACAGTTCGTTGTCCGGCACCGTCGTGTAGCCGGGGATCGAGTCGAACTTGTCCAGCGTGCCGCCCGTGTGGCCCAGGCCGCGGCCCGAGATCATCGGCACGAAGCCGCCGCACGCGGCGATCATGGGGCCGAGCAGCAGCGACACGAGATCGCCCACGCCGCCGGTCGAATGCTTGTCCATTACAGGGCCGGGCAGGTTGAGCGATTTCCATTCCAGCACGTCGCCGGAGTCGCGCATGGCCAGCGTGAACGCGACGCGCTCGTCCATCGTCATGTCGTTGAAGTACACGGCCATCGCCAGCGCGGCGATCTGGCCTTCGGTGGTTTCACCGGTGGTGATGCCGCCGACGAAGAAGCGGATTTCTTCTGCGGTGAGGGTGCCGCCATCGCGTTTCTTGCGGATGATTTCCTGGGGAGGTACATGGTGGGTTTCTTTCTTTGAGTTGCGTTCTTGTGGAGCGCAAGCCTTGGGAGTGCTGTGGGGGTTGTGCCACCAGCGCAGGGAAAACCGGTGTCTGACACCATTTCCGGGTGAATCTTCCGGAAATGGTGTCAGACACCGGTCACTTTGGCGCCGTGCGCGACATCATGCAGTTAAATCAGACGCCGTAAGGAATCCAGATATTTTTCACCTGCGTCACGTGCTGCAGCACGGTGCGGCCAGCTGCCTGCTGCACGCTGAACCAGTCGCGCCCTTTCGCGCCGCCGGTCCAAGTGCGCTTGAGCGAGCCGGCCGACAGCCGCTCCACTTCGGCGCAGCCCTCGAGCGAACCGTCGTGGCGCCAAACCGCATCGATATCCGAGTGCGTGGCCAGCGTGCGGGCCAGTTCGTCGGCGCTGCCGGTGACGATGTTGACGACGCCGCCCGGCAGGTCCGACGTGTCGAACACCTGGTACAAGTCGGTGGCTGACAGCGGATAGGCCTCGGACGGCACTGCCACCACGCGGTTGCCCACGGCGATGGCCGGCGCGACCAGCGAGATGAAGCCCAGCAGCGGATTCTCGTTGGGGCAGACGATGCCGATCACGCCGATGGCTTCGTTCAGCGCCACGGTGATGCCATGCATCGGCGGCTGGTGCGCGGCGCCATCGTACTTGTCGGCCCACGCGGCCCAGTAGAACAGGCGCTCGATCGATGCCTGCACTTCACGCTCGGCATCCTTTGCACCGGTCTGCGCGGCGATGCGGTCGGCGAACTCGCGACCGCGGGCAGCCAGGTTCTCGGCGATGTAGTACAGCACCTGCGCGCGGTTGTGCGCGGTGGCCTTCGTCCAGCCGGCGGCTTTATGCGCGGCTTCGACGGCATTGCGGATGTCCTTGCGGCTGCCCTCGCCGATCTCGCCGAGGAAGGCGCCCTCGGCGCCGTGGATCGCACGGCTGTAGGCGCCATCCGGGCGGGCCTGCTTGCCGCCGATGTACAGTTTGGCGGTGCGGTCGATGGCGAACGGATCGCTCGACGGCGCGGCGGCCTTGGCCGAAGCGGAGGATTTCGGCAACGAAGGCAAGGCGGGACGCGCATCCTCGCTCACCGGCACCAGGTATTCATACAACCCTTCACGGCCGCCTTCGCGGCCATAGCCCGATTCCTTGTAGCCGCCGAAGCCGCACGCGGCATCGAACTGGTTCGCGGTATTGATCCACACCACGCCGGCCTTGATCTGCGGCGCCACGTCCAGCGCCAGGCTGATGTTCTCGGACCACACGCAGGCGGCCAGGCCGTACACGGTGTTGTTCGCCAGTTGCACGGCTTCGGCCGGGGTGCGGAAGCTCATCGCCACCAGCACCGGGCCGAAGATCTCGGCCTGCGCCACAGCGGCGGAAGTCGATGCGCCCATGATCAGCGTGGGCGGGAACCACGAGCCGTCGGCCGGGATTTCGCATGCCGATGGCTGGTAGATCTCGCAGCCTTCCGAACGCGCCGCTTCCACCAGGCCATGGATGCGCTGGCGCTGGATCGGGTCGACCAGCGCGCCGATGTCCATCGACTTGTCGAGCGGGGAACCGAGGCGCAGGTTGTCCATGCGCGCCTTGAGCTTCTTCAGGAAGCGCTCTTCCACGGATTCCTGCACCAGCAGGCGCGAACCGGCGCAGCATACCTGCCCCTGGTTGAACCAGATCGAATCGACGAGGCCTTCGACGGCCGCATCGATATCGGCATCTTCGAACACGATGTACGGCGACTTGCCGCCCAGTTCGAGCGACAGCTTCTTGCCGGTGCCGGCCGTCGCTTCGCGGATCAGGCGTCCCACCTCGGTGGAACCGGTGAACGCCAGCTTGTCGATGCCTTCGTGTTTGACGATCGCTTCACCCGTGCGGCCATCGCCGGTGACGATGTTGACCACACCCGCCGGCACGCCGGCCTGCACGCAGATCTCGGCGAACAGCAGCGCGGTCAGCGGCGTGAACTCGGCCGGCTTGAACACGACCGTGTTGCCGGCCGCCAGCGCGGGAGCGATCTTCCAAGCCAGCATCAGCAGCGGGAAGTTCCACGGCACGATCTGGCCCACCACACCCACCGGGCGGTGGTTCGGGAATTCCTCGTCGAGCAGCTGGGCCCAGCCGGCATGGTGATAGAAATGACGGGCCACCAACGGCAGGTCGGCGTCGCGCGTTTCGCGGATCGTCTTGCCGTTGTCCAGCGTTTCCAGCACGGCGAACAGGCGCGCATGCTTCTGCATCAGGCGCGCGATCGCATACAGGATCTTCGCGCGGCCGTGGCCACCCAGCGCGGCCCATGCCGGCTGCGCGCGGCGCGCGGCTTGCACGGCGCGATCCACGTCGTCCGCCGTGGCCTGCGTCAGCTCGGCCAGCGGCTTGCCGTCGGCCGGGTTGGTGGACGCGAATACGTCACCGGGCTCGCTCCAGGCGTTGTCGATGAACAGGCCGAACTTGCGGCCGCGCTGCTCCAGCCACGCTTGCGCTTCTTTCTGGCTCTCGGGTGCGGGGCCGTATTCCATGGTGTTGAGGATCTCGTTGATAGTTGGCATGGCGATAGTCTGAAAGCTCAAGGTTGCGCGTGGCGGTGGGCCGCGGAGTAATTGCCGGTGACATGGTGCTCCAGCTGGCGCTCGATGTCGGTCAGCAGGCTCGATGCGCCGATGCGGAACAGGTGCGGCTCGAGCCATTCGTTGCCCAGCTCTTCCTTCATCACCGTCATGTACTGCAGCGCCGCCTTGGCGGTCGACACGCCGCCGGCCGGCTTGTAGCCGACCTTGAAACCGGTGCGCTCGTGGTATTCGCGGATCGCCCGCACCATCACCAGCGACACGGGGATCGTCGCGTTCACGCCTTCCTTGCCGGTGGACGTCTTGATGAAATCCGCGCCGGCCATCATGCACACCCACGAAGCCTTCGCCACGTTTTCCAGCGTGACCAGGTCGCCGGTTGCCAGGATCGCCTTGACGTGCGCTTCGCCGCATGCCTGGCGATAGGCCACCATCTCGTCGTACAGCGCCTGCCAGTTCCCCGTCAGCACGTGCTGGCGGGTGATGACGATATCGATTTCCTGCGCGCCGTCGGCCACCGACAGTTCGATCTCGCGCACCTTCGTTTCCATGCTCGTCAGGCCGGCCGGGAAGCCGGTCGACACGGCGGCGATCGGCAGGCGGCCCTGCAGCACCTTGTCCGCGTGGCGGATCATCTCGTGGTACACGCAGACGGCACCCGTCTTCAAGCCGCGTTCCTGCAAACCCAGCGCTTCGACGAGGTCGCCGCGCAAGGGGCGCAGTGCCTTCATGCACAGGCGCTCCACGCGGCCCGGCGTATCGTCGCCGGCCAGGGTGGTCAGGTCGATCAGCTCGATCGCCTTGACCAGCCACGCGGCCTGGTATTCCTTCTTCACGGTGCGGCGGTTCGCCAGCGACGCGGCGCGGCGTTCGGCCGCCGCCTTGTTGACGTGGATGTGGTTCAGCCAGCCCAGGTCGAGGCCAGTGGCCTCGTTGCGCTTGAAGTCTTGCAGGCTGTTCAAGGAGTCGCTCATAACAGGTTGGTTCCGTTGGAAAGGGGTTTCACGCCAAGGTGGTGCGCGATGGTCTGGCCGATGTCCGAGAACGTTTCGGAAATGCCCAGCTCGCGGCCCTGCACGCCCGGGCCGAAGAAGATCATCGGGATATGCTCGCGCGTATGGTCGGAACCGGGCGACGTGGGGTCGCAGCCATGGTCCGCGGTGATGACGACCAGGTCGCCCTCCTTCAGCCTGGCGATGAACTCGGGCAGCCGCGCATCCAGCTCGTGCAGCGCCTGCGAGTAACCCTGCACGTCGCGGCGGTGGCCGAAGTGCATGTCGAAGTCGACGAAGTTCACGAACGTCAGCGACTTGTCGCCGGCTTCCTGTTCCACGTCGAGCAGGCGGTCGAACAGCGCCATGTTGTCCGGCCCCTTCACCACGCGCGTAACGCCCTGCCCCGCATAGATGTCGCTGATCTTGCCCAGCGCGATCACTTCGCCGCCCGCATCCTTCACATGGTCCAGCAGCGTGGGGCCGGTCGGCGGCACCGCGTAGTCGTGGCGGTTGGCGGTGCGCTTGTAGTTGCCGTCGCTGCCCAGGAACGGGCGCGCGATCACGCGGCCGATGTTGTACGGCTGCACCAGCTTGTAGGCGATCTCGCACATCTCGTACAGGCGTTCCAGGCCGAAGCTTTCCTCGTGCGCCGCGATCTGCAGCACCGAATCGGCAGACGTATACAGGATCGGCTTGCCGGTGGCCACATGCTCGTCGCCCAGCTCCGTGAGGATCGTGGTGCCGGAGGCGTGGCAGTTACCGAGGAAGCCCGGCACGCCCGTCAGCGTCTGCAGCTTATCCGTCAGCTCCTGCGGGAACGACGGCACCGTCTTCGGGAAGTAGCCCCAGTCGAACAGCACCGGCACGCCGGCAATCTCCCAGTGGCCGCTCTGCGTGTCCTTGCCCGTGGACTGCTCGCGTGCCGCGCCGTAGGCGGCCGTGAAGCCATCGCGCCGGTCGAAGCCGGGTGCCCACGTGCCGCAGGCGGTGTGCGCGGCGGCGGCGAGGCCCAGCTGTTCCAGCGCGGGAAGGGACATGGGCTTGCCCTGTTCCGCGGCCCATTTGGCAATGTGGCCGAAGGTGTTGGTGGCGGCGTCGCCATACTTGTCGGCATCCGGCGTGGCGCCGAGGCCGAAGGAGTCGAGCAGGAGGATGAATGCGCGTGACATGATTTATCCGGTCTGGAAAGTTCAAGGGCGGCCGAGGCCGCCCTTCGATTCATTAAGCCTTGGCGAGGTCCGCAAAGAAAGCGTGGATCAGTTTCACCAGGCTTTCGGCACCCACGGCCGCGTATTTCAGCGTCTGTTCATGGGACAGCGGGAACGGCGACAGGCCTTCGGCCAGGTTGGTGACGACGGACACGCCGATCACCTTCAGGCCGCAGTGGCGCGCCGGCACGACCTCCGGTACCACCGACATGCCGACAACGTCCGCGCCCAGGCGCGAGAAGGCGCGGATCTCGGCCGGCGTTTCAAAGCTCGGGCCGGAGCACGACAGGTACACGCCTTCGTGCAGCGTGATCTGCTGCGCGGCCGCGGTGTCCTGCAGCTGCTTGCGCAGGTCGGCGTCGTAGGCGTTGGCCATGCTGAAGAAGCGCGGGCCGAAACGCTCGTCGTTCGGGCCGATCATCGGCGAACCCGGCAGCAGGTTGATGTGGTCGTTCAGCGCCACCAGCGAGCCGGCATCGACTTCCGTGCGCAGCGAACCGGCGGCGTTGGTGACGAACAGGAATTCGCAGCCCAGCAGCTTGAGGGTTCTTACCGCACTCGTCATCACGCCCAGGCCATAGCCTTCGTAGAAGTGGCCGCGGCCCTTCAGGCACACGACCGGCACGCCGGCCAGCTTGCCCAGCACCATCTGGCCCGCATGACCATGCACGGTGCTGATCGGGAAGCCCGGCAGTTCGTCGAAACCGATCGCGACGGTATCCGTCATCTGGTCGGCCAACACGCCGAGGCCGGAACCAAGGATCAGCGCGGCGCGCGGCGCAAAGCCGGCCGGGGCACGGGAACGTACGATCGCGGCAGCCTGGAAGGGGGAATTATTCGACATGGAGTTCTCGCTAGGTTCTGGTTGGGCGCCACCGGTAACGCTTGGCGGGCCGAGGCAGGCGACACTATGCATCATCGATGATTGTTATGACAAATACCGAATTTCTTTGGCATTTATATCACCTACATATAAATCACCCATTATTATAACGGTTTGACAGCGGATAAACATGTGTTTACGATGATGGACAAATGTTTGCGGCGCGGTGACGTGCAATAAAATGAGCAAGAAAGAACAACTCTACGGCCTGATCCGCGCCAATCCGTTCATTTCCCAGCAGGAAATGGCGCAGGCGCTCGGCCTGTCGCGCTCCGCCGTGGCAGGGCACGTGGCAAGCTTGATCCGCGAACGCCGGCTGGTGGGCCGCGCCTACGTGCTGCCGCAGGAGCGCTCGGTGCTCTGCATCGGCGCCGCCAACCTCGATCGCAAGCTGCGCACGGTCGAGCCACTGCAGCTGGGCACGTCGAATCCCGCCACGGCCGGCGAAACCTTTGGCGGCGTGGCCCGCAACATCGCGGAAAACCTGGCCCGCCTCGGCAGCCCCTGCGCGTTGCTGACGGTCCTTGGCGAGGATAGCGCGGGCCAGGCTTTGCGGGCGCACGCCCAGCACTGCGGCATCGACATGACCGCCACGCCGGTATTGCCGGGCGCCGCCACCGGCACCTATACGGCCGTGCTGGATGCGAATGGCGAGATGGCCGTGGCGCTGGCCGACATGGCGCTGTACGAGCAGATGACGCCCGCCTTTGTCGCCGGCCGCCAGGCGCAGCGCAACGCGGCGGCCCTGGTGATCGCGGACCTGAACCTGCCGCACGATACCGTGGCCCTGCTGCTGGCCGAGGCGCGCAGGGATGGCATCCCGCTCGCCATCGTGGCCGTCTCGCAGCCGAAGATGGCGCGGCTGCCGCGTGACCTGTCCGGCCTGCGCCTGCTGATCCTGAACCGCGGCGAGCTGGAAACCCGCGTCGGCCGCCCGCTGCCCACCGAGGCGGCCGTGCGCGATGCGTGCCGCGCCGTGCAGGCCGATGGCGCGCGGGACGTGATCGTTACCTGCGGCGCGGCCGGCGTGTATCACACCTATGGCCACGCGGCGGACGCCAGGGAGCCTCTCAAGGCGACGGAAGACCTGCAATGGCTGCCGGCGCACGAGGTGGAGGTCGTCGACGTCACGGGCGCGGGCGATGCCTTCTCGGCGGCCGTCTGCTGGACGCTCGCCCAGGGCGAGAACGACCTGACCGTGGCGTGCGAACGGGGCCTGCGCGCCGCCGCATTGACCGTGCAGAGCGCGCACACCGTATCTCCCGAGCTGACGGCTGGACTGTTCAGCGCTGCCCATACCGAACAATGAAGACCCTCGACCAGGAATGACCATGCACCAGTTTCTCTTACTCTCGCCCGAAGTGGCGAACGCCCGCGCGTCCGGCAAGCCGATCGTGGCGCTCGAATCGACGATCATCTCGCATGGCATGCCGTATCCGCAGAACGTGCAGACCGCGCGCGAAGTCGAGCAGATCATCCGCGACGGCGGCGCCGTGCCGGCTACCATTGCCGTCATCGGTGGCAAGATCTGCATCGGCCTGACACCGGAACAGCTGGAATTGCTGGGCAATTCGCCCGAAGCCCTGAAGGTCAGCCGCCGCGACCTGGCCTACGTGCTTTCCCAGAACAAGCTGGGTGCGACGACGGTCGCCGCCACGATGATCTGCGCGCAGCTGGCCGGCATTTCCGTGTTCGTCACCGGCGGCATCGGCGGCGTGCACCGCGGCGCCGAAACGAGCTTCGACATCTCCGCCGACCTGCAGGAACTGGCGCAGACCAACGTCGCCGTGGTGTGCGCCGGCGTGAAGTCGATCCTCGACATTGGCCTCACGCTGGAATACCTGGAAACGCAGGGTGTGCCAGTGGTGAGCGTGGGCCAGGAAGGGTTTCCCGCCTTCTTCACGCGCGAGAGCGGCTACCACGCCGACTTCCGGCTCGATACGCCGGCCGAGCAGGCATCGTTCATCCGCACCAAGTGGGCGCTGGGCCTGAACGGCGGCGTGGTGGTGGCCGCGCCCGTGCCGGAAAGCGATGCGATGCCGAAGGAAGAGATCGACGGCATTACCTTGCAGGCCTTGCAGGAAGCGGAGGAAAACGGCGTGACGGGCAAGAAGGTCACGCCCTTCCTGCTGGCCCGCATCAAGACGCTGACGGCGGGCCGCAGCCTGGCCACCAATATCGCGCTCGTGAAGAACAACGCGCGCGTGGGTGCGGCCCTGGCGCGCGCGCTGCTGGAACATCCGATCACCTGATTACCCACCGAGTAGCCCATGTCGATCGACCTGAAGCAGCTGAAGTACTTCCTCGCCGTGGCCGAGGAAAAGAGCTTTTCCCGCGCCGCCGAGCGGCTGCATATCTCGCAGCCGCCGTTGTCGCAGCAGATCATGAAGCTGGAGGCGGAGCTGGGCGTGAAGCTGTTCGCCCGTACCACGCGCAGCTTCGAGCTCACGGTAGCCGGCCGCGCGCTGATGAACGAAGCAGCCGAGCTGCTGGCGAAGATGCGGATGACGATCGACACCGTGCGCCAGATCGACCGCGGCGAAGTGGGCCGCCTGCGCGTGGGCATCGTCGGCTCGGCGATGTGGGGGCCGATTCCCAGCCTGCTGGAGGAATTCCAGAGCAAGTACCCGCGCGTGACGTGGACGATCCACGAACTGGGCCCCACCGTGCAATACGAAGCCCTGCGCGCCAAGCAGATCGACGTGGGTTTCTGGCGCGAGCCCAGGCTCGATGAAAGCGACCTGCGCAACGACAACCTGCGCCAGGAACTGTGCTACCGCGAGAACGTGTGCGTGGCGGTCAACGAGCACCACCCGCTGGCGAAGAAGGAAGCGATCGAGCTGACCGACATCGCCGACGAGCCGATGCTCACCCTGGCCCTGGACAAATCCGCCTTCCCCCGCTACCTGCTGCAATGCTGCGTGAACGCCGGCTTCGACCCCGTCATCTTTCAGGAAGCGAACGAGCCGCAGACCTTGCTGGCGATGGTCGGCGCCGGCCTGGGGGTGACGCTGGTGCCGGAAACCACCAGCCGGATCGGCTGGCCCGGTGTGGTCTTCCTGCCGATCCGCACGAATCCGCCCTCCGCGAACCTGTACATCACGTACACCACCACCGACGATGCGCCGGTGGTGCGGGCGTTCATGAATATTTTGCGGCCGCCGGAGCGGTAGGAACGTTCTGGCAATGTGAGGTCGCGGAGACCGCGTGCGTCACTGGGGTCTGTCCCCGCCAGTCGGTGGCATGAAACTTAGTCGCCGCCATCAAGCCAGGGGACTGACCCCGGTTTTTGCCGGCACAGTCAGACCGCTGGCAACAAAACCGGGGTCAGTCCCCTTGATCATGGCCAGCGACT
The DNA here is from genome assembly GCF_004209755.1 of Pseudoduganella lutea. Taxonomy (NCBI): domain Bacteria; kingdom Pseudomonadati; phylum Pseudomonadota; class Betaproteobacteria; order Burkholderiales; family Oxalobacteraceae; genus Pseudoduganella; species Pseudoduganella lutea. Next base: position 1,889,746 of record NZ_CP035913.1, read on the forward strand.
CCGATCGCTCCGACGACTGGCGGGGACAGACCCCAACGCATCAACCGCTAACTCTTACTTCAAAAATTCATCTTGAACTGCACGCCATACGTGCGCGGTTCGTTCAGGATGCCCGTCAGGTTGTTGAAGTCGATCGCGCCCACCGACTGCACTTCATCGGTGATGTTGCGGCCATACAGCGCCAGGTCGTATTTGCCGTCGCCCCACTTGTAGCCCACGCGCAGGCCGCCTTCCAGCAGGTCCTTGGCCTTGTACTCCACGGCTTCGTACAGGAAGAAGTTATACGACGAGCGATACGACCAGTCGGTGAAGGCATACACTTCGCCGCTGGCCACCGGGGCGGCGTATTTCAGCGTGAAGTTGTGCTGCCATTTCGGGGCCCGCGGCAGCGGGTTGCCGTCGATGAGGGCCACGCGGGTGCCGCCGACGAACGAGATCGGGTTCGTCACCGTGCAGCCGCTGCCGCATGGCAGCACGAACAGGCTGCCGTCCTTGATCTCGGTATCGTTGTAGCTGGTGCCGAACGTGGCCGAGAAGTTCTGCGACAGGTTCGCCTGCAGGTCCAGTTCCACGCCCTGCCCCACCGCCTTGTCGGCATTGAGCAGCTGGTTCATGTTGACGCTGCCGCTGCCGGCCGTCAGCTGCTTGTCCTTGACGCGGTAGTGGAACACGGTCGCCGACATGCGCGCGCGGCGGTCGAACAGGTCCTGCTTCACGCCCGCCTCCACCGACAGCACCTTTTCGGCGCCGGCCATCGACGGCATGCTGCCCAGGTCGAACAGGCGGCCCTGCATCGACGGTGCGCGGTAGCCCGTCGCCACGCGGGCGAACACGTTGGTATCGCGGTTCAGCACATAGGTGCCGGAAGCATCCCAGCTCACGTTGCTCGAATCGTCCGACAGCGGCAGGTACGAACGGCCCGTGGTTTCGATGCGCTGGGCCACGAAATCCTTCTTGTCGCTCGTGTAGCGCAGACCGCCGCGCAGCTTCAGGCGGTCGCTGACGGCATAGTTCACGGAGCCGAACACGGCCCACGATTTCGCGTTCTGCGTCTGTGTCGCATAGTTCGCCGCCTGCGGATTGCCCGGGGCGAGCGAATCGAACGCGATACTGTCGATCGTGATGTCTTCCTTGAAGTAGAACAGCCCGGCGATCCACTGCAACGGGCCGGTTCCGGTCGACTCGGCGCGGAATTCCTGCGAGAGCTGCTTGTGGTTCGGGATCAGGTCGGCCGTCTCGACGACGAACGGGATGAAGCCCGGACCATACGGCGGCGCATACACGGCGCCGTAGCCGCCGTCCACGTCGGCGCGGCTGTAGAAGTCGAGCTTTTCGTAACCCGTGATCGAGTGCAGCGTCACGCCCGGCAGGTCCCAGCGCAGGCGCAGGTTCGCGCCCTTGTTCTTCAAGTGCTGTTCGTTGACGCCATCGGTCGGATAGCTGTCGTAGTCGAAGCCGTCGACCAGGTCGTTGGTGCCCGCCTTCAGGATATTGGCGCGGAACAGCGTGGCCGTGCCATCCATGTCGCGGCCATGCACGTTGAACAGCGCCGAGAAATTGGCTGTCGGCTTGTACAGCACCTGCACGCGCGCGGCGTTGTCCTTGTAGCCTTCGAACTCGCGGGTGCCGGTCGCACGCGGATTGTCCACGCGGTCGCCACGGTGCTGCGAGGAACCGGCGAAGCGGATCGCCACCGTGTCGCTGACCGGAATGTTGTACGCACCATCGAGGTTGCGCACGCGGTCCTTGCCGAAGCCGGCCGACAGGTAGCCCTCCTGCTTGAATACGGGCTTGGCGGAATCGAACTTGATCACGCCGGCCGGCGAGTTGCGGCCGAACAGCGTGCCCTGCGGGCCGCGCAGCACTTCGACCTGGTCGACGTCGAACACGGGGAAGCCCTTCAGCATCGGGTTTTCCTGCACGATGTCGTCCATCACCAGGCCCACCGGCTGCGAGGCGTTCAGGTCGAAGTCGGTATTGCCCAGGCCGCGGATATAGAAGCGCGGGAACGTGCGGCCATAGTCGGACTCGATGCTGACCGACGGCGAGCGGCCGGACAGGAAACGGATATCCTGCCCGCCGGACGTCAGCACGTCGAGCTTTTCGCCCTTCACGGTGGCGATCGACATGGGCACGTCCTTGATGTTCTCGGCGCGGCGCTGGGCCGTGACGATCACGGTTTCAAGCTGGCCCGGCTGAGTGGTTTCAGCGCTTGCCGCTGCCGCCTGGGTGTCCTGGGCGGAAGCGAAGGGGAAGGCGGCGGCGATCGCCAGCGCCATCAGGGTCCGATGGGTCAGTTTCATAGAGGGCCAGTTCCTTGTTGTTGGGTTTTGACTAGTGGCAAATGAGTAATATCTGCCGATCCTACACGAACGAAACTGGCCGTCACAACAAGCTTATTGAGATCTTTTCAATATAAATACTCAAGAAAAAAGGTATTTGTCATACATATGACAGGCGTGCAATAGTGCGCGTCAACCCAGCCCGGCCGCCGGGTGGCCCCTATGAAAGCGATCATTTCGGGGCTTGTCGCAGCATCAAAAGTGAGGCGCATAGTAATGATCAGCTGGACGATCAGTTGGACGAAAACAACGGCGGCGGGCGCACGGGGCCATTATTGGCTGTTGTGCGATTCCAACAGAGGGACTATACGGCGTGGAATATATTGCAAGAAATGGAATCTGGCTGGAAATGCAAATGCCGAACAAAGCTTCTAAAGCGCCGCCTTTCGCCTGCCATCGCGGCAGCGAGGTACATGTTTTGCGCGCAAAAACTATACAATAGCGGACTTCCAGGAGCCATTTCATGAAAATCAAACAACTTTCCATGATGATCGCCGCAGTTGCGGTTTCGGCGAGCGCATTCGCGGCCAATCCGAAACTGGGCATCGTCTACGACGCGGGCGGCAAGTTCGACAAGTCGTTCAACCAATCCGCTTTCGAAGGTGCTTCGCGCTTCAAGAAAGATACCGGTATCAACTTCATCGAAGTGCAGGCTTCTTCGGATACCCAGGCTGAACAGGTGCTGCGTGGCCTGGCCCGCAAGAAGCTCGACATGATCGCCTCGATCGGCTTCGCGCAGACGCAGGCCGTGCAGAAGGTGGCGAAGGAATTCCCGAACGTGCGCTTCGTGCTGATCGACGGCGTGGCCCAGGGTGCCAACGTGAATTCGATCACGTTCAAGGAAGAGGAAGGCTCCTACCTGGTGGGCGTGGCCGCCGCCATGGCCTCGAAATCGAAAAAACTCGGCTTCATCGGCGGCATCGACATTCCGCTGATCCGCACCTTTGCCTGCGGCTACGCGCAGGGTGCGAAATCGGTCGACAAGAAATCCGAAGTCGTGCAGAACATGGTCGGCACCACCGCCGCCGCGTGGAACGACCCGGCCAAGGGCGGTGAACTGGCCCGCTCGCAATTCGAACGCGGCGTGGACGTGGTGTTCGCCGTGGCCGGCGGCTCGGGCATGGGCACGCTGCAGATGGCCAAGGAAAAAGGCAAGCTGGCGATCGGCGTGGATTCGAACCAGAACCACCTGTATCCGGGCACGATGCTCACGTCGATGGTCAAGCGCGTGGACAATGCTGTGTACGACAGCTTCATGCAGATGAAGAACGGCACCTGGAAAGGCGGCGTGACCGCCAAGGGCATCAAGGAAGGCGGCGTTGACTGGGCACTGGACGCCAACAACCGCAAGGTGATCTCGCCGGACATCGAAAAGCGCGTGCTGGGTGTTCGCAAGGACATCATCGACGGCAAGACGAAAGTCATCGATATCCGTTCGGGCGCCGCCTGCCCGGTCTGATTTCCCGGTACCACTCATAGAAACGCGCCGTCGTGGGTTCTCCGCGCGGCGCGTTTTTCAGTAAAACACCACCTGATAAATCCTATGCAGCCAGCTGTTGAATTCCGCGGCATCTCCAAGCATTTCGGAGCCGTGAAGGCGAATACGGACGTCAGCTTCGCGATCGCCAAGGGCGCCATCCATGGCCTCGTGGGCGAGAACGGGGCCGGCAAGTCCACGCTGATGAGCATCCTGTACGGCTACTACCATGCCGACGGTGGCGACATCCTGCTCGACGGCCAGGTGCGCCAGATCCGCTCCAGCCAGGAAGCCATCCGCCTCGGCATCGGCATGGTGCACCAGCACTTCATGCTGGTCGATAACATGACGGTGCTCGACAACGTGATGCTGGGCACCGAGGGCGGTTTCCGCCTCGCCTCACACCGCGCCGAAGCGGAAGCCAGGCTGCGCGAGATCTGCCAGCGCTACCGCCTCGACGTGGACCCACTGGCCACGGTCCACGACCTTTCCGTGGGTGCGCAGCAGCGCGTGGAAATCCTCAAGCAGATCTACCGCAGCGCCAACATCCTGATCCTGGACGAACCCACGGCCGTGCTGACCGCGCAGGAAACCGCGTCGCTGTTCGAGATCCTGCGGCTGTTCAAGGAACAGGGCAAGACGATCATCCTCATCACGCACAAGCTGCAGGAAATCATGGACATCACGGATACCGTGACCGTGATGCGTGCGGGTCGCGTGGTGGGCGCCGTGCAGACGGCCCAAACGTCGAAGGAAGCGCTGGCCAACATGATGGTCGGCCGCCCCATCGAGAACAACCTGCCGCGCGGCCCTTACCAGCCGGGCGCGCCGGTGCTCGACGTGAAGGGCCTGCAACTGAAGGACAAGGCCGGCGTTTCCCTGCTAGAGGATATCAATTTCACGCTGCGCGCCGGCGAGATCGTGGCGATCGCGGGCGTGTCCGGCAATGGCCAGAGCGAGCTGATGGAAATCCTGTCCGGCATGCGCCTGCCCACCGGCGGCCACGCCGACTTCGAGGGCAAGCCCCTGCCCTGGAAGCGCCACGATGCCGACGGCCTGCCGCGCGTGTTCCGCAAGCTGGGCATCGCCCACGTGCCGGAAGACCGCCTGCGCGATGGCGTGGTGAAGAATTTCAGCGTCATGCACAACACCTTCTTCGGCTACCAGGACCAGGTCAAGGGCCGCTGGGGGCTGTTCGACTTCAAGCACATCGCCGAGCGCTGCGCCGGCCTGCTCAAGGAGTTCGACGTGCGCCCGCCGAACCCGGAACTGCGCATCGGTTTATTAAGCGGCGGGAACCAGCAGAAGGTCGTCATCGCCCGTGAGGTGCTGGCGAAACCGAAGCTGATGCTGGTGGGCCAGCCCACGCGCGGCGTGGACATCGGCACCATCGAGGCGATCCACACCCAGTTGCTCGCGCTGCGCGACGCGGGCGTGGCGATCCTGCTGGTGTCGGTGGAACTGGAAGAAGTGCGCGCGCTGGCCGACCGCATCCTCGTGATGTGCGGCGGCCGCATCACCGGCGAACTGCCGGTCAATGAATTCGATACCACCCGCATCGGCTTGCTGATGGGGGGCATGCACAAATCATGACAACCAACGACCTGCCACGCTGGGCAACCGGCATCGTCCTGCCCCTCCTGAATCTGCTGTCCGCACTGCTCGTGACGGCGCTCGTGATCCACCTGCTGGGCGAGGATCCCGTCGAATCGATGCAGATCCTGATCAACAGCGCGGTCGTCAATCCGGAAGGCCTGGCGTACACGCTGTTCTACGCGTCGACGTTCGTGTTCACCGGCCTGGCGGTCTCGGTGGCGATGCAGGCGGGCCTGTTCAATATCGGCGCCGAAGGCCAGATGTATCTCGGCGGCCTGGGGCTGACCCTCGCCATGCTGGCCTTCGATGCCAGCCTGCCGTGGTTCCTGCTGATCCCCGCGGGCATGATCGGCGCGGCGCTGTTCGGCGCGCTGTGGGCCTTCATTCCCGGCTACCTGCAGGCGAAACGGGGCAGCCACATTGTCGTCACCACGATCATGTTCAACTTCATCGCCGCCTCGCTGATGAACTTCGTGATCGTCAAGTACCTGATCCCGGCGGGCGAGCAGAACACGGCCAGCCGCAACTTCGCGGCCGCCGCCGAGCTGCCGCGCCTGTCCGACTGGCTGCCGGTGCTGGGCGACACGCCGCTGAACATCAGCTTCTTCCTGGCGATCATCGCGCTGGCCGTGTATGGCGTGATGGTGTCGCGCTCGTCGTGGGGCTACAAGCTGCGCGCCACGGGCCTGAACCAGCACGCCGCGCACTACGCCGGCGTGAAGATCTCGGCGATGATCATCGTGACGATGCTGATCTCGGGCGCGCTGGCCGGGCTGGGCGCCGTCAATTCGATCATGGGCTCGACGCATTACCTGTCGCTGAACTTCGTCGGCGGCGCTGGCTTCATCGGCATCGCGATCGCGCTGATGGGCCGCCAGCATCCGGTGGGCATTTTCCTGTCGGCCGTGCTGTTCGGCGCGCTGACCCAGGGCGGCTTCGACCTCTCGCTGGAAAAACCGAACATTCCGCCCGAGATGGTGATCCTCATCCAGGGCCTGATCATCCTGTTCTGCGGCGCGATGGAATACCTGTACGCCCCCGCGCTGATGAAACTGATCAAAGGAAAACGAGCATGAGCTTTGAAGATCTCCACTTGGGCAGCATCATCGTCTCCACCGTGCGCAATGCGCCGGTGCTGATCTTCGCCGCGATGGCCGGCCTGTTCGCGGAACGCTCCGGCGTCGTCGACATCGGCCTGGAAGGCAAGATCCTGGCGTCGGCCTTCGTTTCCGCGGCAGTGGCCTTCGCCACGCAGAACCCCTGGTACGGCATCCTTGCCGGCGTAGCCGTGTCGGTCGCGGTGGCGCTGCTGCAGGGCTGCATCGCCATCACGCAGAAGGGCAACCAGCTGGTGGCCGGCATCGCCATCAACATAACGATGAGCGGCCTGACGTTCGTGGTGGCGCAGTACTTCTTCCAGCAGGGCGGCCGCACGCCGGACCTGGGCGAAGCGCGGCTGTCGGAAATCGTGCTGCCGGGCAGCGCAGCCGTGGCGGACGTTCCCGTGCTGGGCTGGATCTGGACGCAGCTGCTGGGTGGCCACACGGTCCTCGTCTACCTGGCGTTCGCGCTGGTGCCGCTGGTGCACTGGGTGCTGTATCACACGCGCTTCGGCCTGCGGCTACGCGCCTGCGGCGAGAACCCGCATGCCGCCGATGCGGCCGGCGTTTCCGTCGAACGCACCCGCTATGCGGCTATGCTCATCGCCGGCATCCTGTGCTCGTTCTCCGGCGCCTATCTCGCGATCGTGCAGAGCGGCTTCTTCCTGCGCGACATGTCCGCCGGTGCCGGCTACCTGGCGCTGACCGCCATGGTGTTCGGCAACTGGCGCCCGTTCTACACCTTCCTCGGCTGCCTGATGTTCGGCTTCTTCGGCGCCGTGCAGATCCAGCTCGAAGGCGTCGACCTGCCGGTCGTGGGCCGCATCCCGGGCGCGCTGATCCAGATGGTGCCGTATGTCGTCACCGTGATCGTGCTGGCCGGGCTGATGGCCAAGTCCGTCGCACCGAAGGCCATTGGCGTGCCGTTCGTGAAGTCGCGCTAAGCGCCCCCGCTCTACTCCAAAAGCCTGCCTGACCCGCAGGCTTTTTCTTTGCCACACTGTTGTCAAAAACTTGGGGACTGTCCCCCTTGCCGGGACTGTCCCTCCAAGGGGGACTGGGAGGAGTACAGGCATGCATGCCTGTACCGTTGCTCAGGCGCGGAGCATGCTCCGCGAAACCCCTGCTCCACCCCCGGTGTCGAAAAACAACAGTCAGCGGCGGGGGAACAGGTGCAGGGCGGCGTGCTGGAGGAGCATGATGGTCTTGCCGTCCTCGATGCGGCCGTCGGCGATCATGGCGAGGGCGGTGTCGATGCCGAGTTCCAGGACTTCGATGTCTTCCCCTTCCGCTGCCACGCCGCCGCCGCCGTCGATGCGGTGGGTGGCTTCGTATTCGGCCACGAAGAAATGCAGACGCTCGGTAACGGAGCCGGGGCTCATGAAGGCGTCGAAGATGCGCTGCACGTGCTCGACGTGGAAGCCGGTTTCCTCGGCCACTTCGGCGCGGATGCGTTCCTCGGGCGAGGCGGCGTCCAGCAGGCCGGCAGGAGCTTCGATCAGGTAGCCGTCGTGCCGGCCGCCATAGCCGAAGGCGGGAAAGCGGAATTGCCGCACCAGCACCACGGTGCGGCGTGCAAGGTTGTACAGCAGGATCACGGCGCCATGGCCGCGGTCGTAGGTTTCGCGCGACATCGTCTGCCAGCTGCCGTCGCGCCGGCGGTAGTCGAACGTGGTTTTCTTCAGCAGATACCAGTCGTCGGACAGTGTAGTAACGTCGCGGATGCGCACGTGCATGGATAGCTCCTGTGGGTTCACTCTTTTTACGATATCATGTGGATTCGTGCAATTTCAAGGAAAATCGTGCAATGCTGACACGCCAGCGCAAGGAGCTGCTGCTCCGCATCCTGAAGGAAGAAGGACAGATCGTCGCGAAGACGTTGAGCGAATCGCTGGGCTTGTCGGAGGACACGATCCGCCGCGACCTGCGCGAGCTGGCCAAGGAAGGCCTCCTGGAGCGGGTGCACGGTGGCGCCCTGCCCGCCTCGCCGGCGCAGGGCAACTTTGCGATTCGTGAAAAGTTGTCCACCGATGCCAAGCCGGCCATCGCGCGCGCGGCCGCCGCGATGATCCGGCCGGGCCAGGTAGTGTTCATCGATGGCGGCACCACCGCCGTGCAGCTGGCACGCGCCCTGCCCCGCGACCTGCGCGCCACCGTGATCACGCACAGCCCATCGGTGGCCGTGGAGCTGGTCGAGCATCCGGACGTGGACGTGATCATCATCGGCGGGCGCCTGTTCAAGCATTCGATCGTGGCCATGGGCGCGGCGGCGGTGGAAGCGGTGGGCCAGTTCCGCGCCGACCTGTTCTTCATGGGCGTATGCAGCCTGCATCCGGAAGCCGGCATCACGACGGGGGACTTCGACGAGGCGGCAATGAAGCGCGCGTTATCGGCACACGCGCAGCGCACCGTGGTGCTGGCATCGCCGGAAAAGCTGGGCACCGCCTCGCCGTTCCAGATCGCGCCGTTGGAGACGGTGGATCACATCGTCGTCAACCGGGAGGTCGACGAGGCGCTGCTGGCGCCTTATCGGGCGATGGGGATCGAGGTGACGCTGGCTTGAGGGTTATTGCAGGGAACACCGGTGGCTTTACGGGTGTTTCGCGCAGCATGCTGCGCGCCCGTAAAGCGGTGATGGCATGCATGCCATCACTCCCTTCACACCAAGCCTCTTACGCCTCCGGCCAGATCTCCTTCAGCAGCGCGGCCAGGTTGTAGCCGCCCTTGATCAGCTGCTGGCGAGCCAGCGCGGACGATGGCACCGGGTAGTCGTCGGGCACGTTCAACGCCCATACTTTATAGCTCTCGCCGCTGCTGGACGATTTCTTCGTCGTGGCGGCGCCCAGCGTGACATCCATGTGCGCCAGCTTCGAGATGGCCAGCGAATCGTTTGCCCACTGGTAGGGCCAGGTGGCCACGTCACCCGTGTTGACGGGCACCGCCGGTTTCCTGTCGATCGCGTACTGCGCGAACTGGTCCGGCGTACGCGTGCTGGAGCGGCGGAACGCGTAGTCGACCACCGTGGTATCCCAGTACGAGTGGAACGGCTTCGTCTTCGGCGGGTTGGCCGCGGACTTCGTGTCGAACGCGGGCGGCATGTATTTCGCGGAAATCGTGGCGAGGACGGCATCGTCCAGCAGCAGGTTATTGCCGCCGCGCGAATCGAAGACGTTCAGTTCGTCGATCTCGGCATGCGTCTTCGGCACCACGAAGCGGCCGTCCTTGCTCACGAACGCGGCGCCCACGTGCAGCGGCTGGTGGATGTCGCCGGCCAGGTGGGCCACCACCAGCAGTGCCTGGCGCGGCGTAAACTTGTGCGGATTCGTCTGCGGCGTGTCCTTGCCCTGCAAAACGAGGATCGCGGACTTCAGCGTCTGCACGATGTCGTCGTCGAACGTGCCCGGCGCATGGTCGTGGTAGGCGCCCAGCTGGAACGGCACGTCCGTGTAGTGGTACTCGGAGTGCTTCGGGTTCGCCGCCACGTAGGCCTGCATTTCCGGCGTTTGCGGACCGCACCACGTGCCCTTCACGCAATCGGCCCATACGGCGATCGATTCGAGCGTTTCGCCCGGCAGCAGCAGCGCCGCGATGCGCTTTTCAGCGATGCTGCCCTTGAGCAGCTTGGCGGCGATGGCGCCCACGGCCCGGTGACCGTCGTTACCCCATGCCAGTGCGCTGGACGGCGCAACGGTGGCGAAGGCGCCGGCCAGCGCCAGCATGCATGCGAGTCGTTTCATTGTTCAGAAGCTTTCTGTGGTTTCGGGTAAGTCTTGTTGATGTCGAGCGGTTCGGCGTAGGAAGAGCTCCACACCTGTTCCTGCAGCGCGGCGATCCGCCGCGCCATCTGCTCGTTGCGCATCACGATTTCCAGGTTGCGCGACAGGTCGAAGTAGCCGCCGGCCCAGTTGCTGGTGCCCACCCACGCCACCTTGCCGTCGATGACCATCGTCTTCGAATGGATCACGCGGGCAAACGGGATGAAGCCCGTCGACGCCTTCGGCAGCGTGACGACGCGGATCTCCACGTTCGGCAGCACGGCAAGGCTTTTCAGGTAAGGCAGCGTGACGTGCTCGAGGTTCCAGTTCGACACCATCAGCTTCACCTTCACGCCGCGGTTGGCGGCCGCGCGCACGGCATTGTCGACCACGGCGTAATACGGCCGCGTGCCATTCGGGCCATACGACAGCGGCGCGTAATCGAGCAGCTGCACGCGCACTTCTTCCTTTGCCGCGGCCAGCAATGCCGGCAGGCCCGTCTCGGAATCGGCCACGCCCGGCGGGTTGTACGTGGCCGGGCTGGCCAGCAGGAAGGATGGTTGAACAGGCAGGCCGGCGGTGGCCGCCTGCTTCTGCTGCAACGGCGCCACGGTGCGGCCCTGGGCCAGCTGCGCCTGCGCGCTCCAGTCCTGCTCGAAGATGGCGCGGACCTGCCCGACGATGGCGGCATCGTCGACCAGCAGGCCCGTTTCATGGATGTGCGTGAACGCGCGCCAGTCGAAGTTCTGGCTGCCCACGAACGCCCGCTTGCCATCGGCAATCACATACTTGGCGTGGATGATGCCGTTGCCGGTGAGCTGGCTGAAATCGAGGATGCGCATCTCCAGGTTCGGGATCGCGCGCAGCCGGTCCAGCGTGGCGGCATCGGACAGGTTCACGCCTTTCTTGTCGAGCAGGAAGCGGATCTTCACGCCCCGCTTGCCGGCGGCGGCCAGCCGGTCGATCACCTTTTCAAAGGGCGCGCCGGGCTTGCCGGCCGCGTAGAACTGGCCGATCGCGATATCGGTTTTTGCGTTGTCGAACAGCTCGCACCAGACGGTGACGGGATCGCGCAGGTCGGCGTTCGCCAGCGTGGTTTCCACCGGCGCCGTCTGCACCAGCTCGAAGCCGGGAATGCGGAAGTCGGCATGGGCGCTGCCGAAGCACGCGGCCAGCACGCCGCACAGGATCAGTCGTTTCATCATTGGCTCCTTATTGGATACGCTGGATGCGGGGCTGCGCGGACGCCAGGCCCGCCGGTTTGCCATCGCGCTCGCGGCGCTCGAGGTAGGCGGTCAGCGAATCGATGTCGCGGATGCCCGTTTCGGCGCGGTTGGTGCCCCTGGCGAACATGGGGAAGGCATCGTTGCCGCCGGCGAGGAAATTGTTGGTGGCCACGCGGTAGGTAGCGTTATCGTCCAGCGGCACGCCGTTCAGCATGATGTCGGTCACCGCTGCCTTCCCGCCCTCACCCAACTTGTATTTGTACGTCAACCCTTCGGACACCTGCAGCAGGCCGCGCACCTGCACCTTATCCGCCACCCACTGCTGTTCGAGCAGCGTGCGCAGTTGCGCGCCGGTGAGGTCCATCACCACGAGGGTGTTCCCGAACGGCAGCGTGGCCAGCGCCTGGCCTTTCGACACGACGTTGCCGGCCCCGGCTTCCAGGTGCTGGCGGATGCCATCCCGGTTCATGAACGCGACCTGCGCACCGAACGGCAACGCGGCCATCAGCGTGGCGTCGGCCACCAGCTTGCCGAGCGCGGACTCATCGGCGCCGTCGGTGGCGCGCATCACGGTTGGCACGGCGATGCGCGCGACCGGCTTGGCCAGTTCGCGGTTGCTGCGCTCGCGCACGCTGGCGAGGTAGGCAGCCACCTTCGGTTCCGCCGGATAGGCGCCCTGCTCGATGACGACGTTGCGCGCGTCGACGTCGACGACGCTGCCCGTCTGCCGGTCGACCACCAGCTTGATGCGGGAAAGCATGTGCCCGCCCATCTGCGCCTGCGTGACGACCTTGCCATCCACCTTGCACAGGTAACCCTTGTGCGAGTGGCCGCTGATCACCAGCTTGATGGCCGGGTCGAGCCGCTTCACGATCGGCACCAGGTCGCCTTCCAGGTTGTCGCAGTACTGCTGGTCGAACGGCGACACGGTGCGGCCGCCCTCGTGCACCAGCACGACGAACGCACCGACGCCCTGCGCGCGCAGTTCCGGCAGCAGCCGGTTCACCGCTTCGGCTTCGTCGAGGAAGCGCAGGCCGGCGATGCCGGAAGCAACCACCACGTCGGCGGTGCCCTTCAGCACGGCGCCGATGAACGCGACCTTCACGCCCCTCGCTTCGAGGATGCGGTAGGCCGGCAGGATCGTCTTGCCGCTCTGTTCGTCGACGACGTTGGCGGCCAGGTAGCCGAACTTCGCGCCGCCATATTGCGCCACGAACCGGCACGCCTTTTCCGGGCGCGGCGAGTCGCAGCCGCCGTGCTGCTGGCGCAGCAGTTCCTTGCGGCCCCCGTCGAATTCGTGGTTGCCGGCCGACGTGACGGTGAGACCGAGCATGTCGAGCGCGGCGATGGTCGGCTCGTCGGCCCACATTGCCGACAGCGCGGGGCTCGCGCCCACCATGTCGCCAGCGCCGACCAGCAGCAGCTCGCTGTCCTCGCGGCGCCATTGCTGCAGCGCGCCGGCGATGGTGTCGATACCGCCCGCCATCACGGTGCGCGGCGCCTTGTCGGCCACGCCGGCATAAGTGAATTTCGTCGCTTCGAGGTTGCCGTGCAGGTCGTTGAGTGCGACCAGGTTGATCTCGGCCGCCGGCGGGTGGGCGGGCGGTGTTGCGCACCCGGCGAGCGCGGTCAGCGCCGCCGCCAGGGCGAGAGTGTGCAGGGATGATTTCATGGGAAAGATGTGGAACGTGACCGGATATTGTACCGACGAGCGCCGGGCAAAAACAGCGCCATCAGCAGGTTGATACCTTGTGTTACAGACGAAAAAAACCGGCACAGCGTGCCGGTTTTTGGCCGGCATGTACTGCACCGGATCTGCGGGTCAGGCTAAGCCAGGACGAATCTTAGAATTCGTACTTGACGGTGGCCTGCAGGGCCCACTGCGATTCGCCCTTGGTCTGGCGCACGGTGTAGTCCTCGACCTGGTCGCGCATCTGGTAGACGTACTTGCCATCCTGCATGCCGACGTAGTCCACGAACGAACGCGCCGTCGCGCCGCTGCCCTGGAACGCCACTTCGTTGACACGGCCCCATTTCTTGTTCAGCAGGTTGCCGACGTTGAAGATGTCGAAGGTCACGATACCCTTGTGGCCAGCCCAGAAGCCCGGAATTTCTTGCGAAACGCGCATGTCGAAGCTGTTGGTCCACGGTGCGAAGCTGTTGTTGCGCTTGACTACGCCACCCGCGGAATCACGCAGGCCGCGGTACTGGTCGACGATCGCCCAGAAACGCTGTTCGTTCACATGGCTGGTGGCCGAATCGCCCTTGAAGACCACCTCGCCCGAACCGAACGCTTTCGGGATGAACATCAGGTCATTGCCGGCCAGGTCGTCGCCGTTCATGTCGTTGTTGAACGTCCAGCTGTATGGCTTGCCAGAGCGGCCTTCATAGAAGATGCCCAGCGACGTGTTGTAGCTGCCGATGAGGCGCTTGCGGAAGTTCAGCACGGCGCTGATACGGTCCTTCACCAGGTAGCTGGAGTTGGCTTCCACTTCCTCGTTCGGGTTGAACACGGAGCGGCCCGAGAAGTTCGAACTCGACGTGGACGAGGTCAGCGGCGACACTTCCTTCGACTCGGTGTAGGTGTAGGCCACCGACCAGCCGAAACCGCCGATCAGCGGACGGCTCAGCGACAAGGTGGCCAGGTTGCTGCCGCCCTTCTTGGTGTTGGTGGCCATCAGCACGTTGCCGAAACTCTCGTTGGCGCCCGAACGGGCACGGTTGGTCGTGCAGTCGAGGGTCGCGGAACGCGTTTGGATGCGGCTGCCGGTGGCGCTCCAGCAGTTCTGGTTGTAGCCCAGCGCCGTATGGTACAGGTTGCGGCCATCGCTGCCGATCGCCGTCGTTTCACCCAGGTTCAGGTTCTGGAAGTAGATAGCGTCGCGCACGTCCGTTTTCAGGTATTCGGCGCTGACGACGAGGTTCTGCCACGGCAGTTCATGGTCGATCGCCACGTTGGCTTTCCAGACCGATGGCTGGCGCAGGCCCGCGGCCAGCAGGTCGACGTTGGCAGCCGGTGCCGTGCCGGCAGTGTACGGACGGGTCGGATCGGCACTGAACTTGCCTTCTTCCAAGTATGTACATCCGGCTTGGCCGGAAGTGCCGCAGGTGTACGTGGTGGTGGCCAGGCCGTTGTTCTGGAACGGATTGCCCAGCCAGACGTTGAGGGCCGCGCCCTGGAACAGGCCCACGCCACCGCGCAGCTGGGTGCGGCGCGGGGTATCGAAGTTGTAGTTGAAGCCGAAGCGCGGCTGCCACAGCTTCTGGCCGTCGAACGTGGTGGTATTGTCCACGCCGAAGCCGCCGGTCTGGCGGGCGTATTGCGACGCACGGGCAATCGTGGCAGCAGCCACCACGTTGTTGCGCAGCGGCACTTCAGGCACCTCGATGCGGTCCACGCGCACGCCGCCGGTCAGCGTCAGGCGTGGGGTCACGTTCCACGTGTCCTGCACGAACACGCCCGTGTCCTTCATGGTGTACTTGGCAACGGCGTCTTCCAGCGAATAGCCGGCGTTCGGTACCTGCGACTGGCTCACGTTCGGACGGCCGCGACGGAAGTTTTCCAGGACGGCCTGTTCGATCTGGGCCGCATTGGAGGTGCAGCTGCCCAGGAAGCCGCCGTTCGTGGAGCCCAGGAAGTCGTACTGGATGTTCGGTACGCAGCTGAACGTGTACGTGCCGTAGATATTCTGCAGGAAGGCGTTGTAGATCTCGTTCTTCTGGTGGTCGAAGCCGAACTTCACTTCATGGTCGCCCACCAGCCAGTTCGCGCCCACGTAGTAATCGTCCGTCTTCGTGCCCAGCACGTTGCGGTGGCGGCTGTTATCGGTGCCGAAGTTCAGCGTGCGGCCGGCCGTCGACGTACCGGCCGGCGCGCCGGCGGGCAGCGGACCGCTGAACGACAGGGCGACCGCAGGCAGCGTCGCATTATTCGTCGGCACGCTGTCATAGTCGCGCGTGGACAGCTTGATCTCGGTGGAGAACGTTGGCGACCAGTCGGACGTCAGCTGCGCCACTCGCGTCTCGAGCACCTTGTTCTGCTGGTACCACTGCGAATTCAGCGAAACCGCGGTGTTCGAGCTGCCGGCAAAGAACGGCTCGGTCTGCTCGGTCTTTGACCAGCGGAACATCGCACGGTGGTCGTCGCTGATGTTCCAGTCGAATTTCAGCAGCTTGTCGGTGACATTGAGCGTGGTGCCCGTCGGGACGTCCAGCGTGCCGATGTCCATGCCGTAGGTGTTCTGGGCGATCTGCTGCGCCTGCGAGATGGCGTTCTGCGTGATCGCCAGGTTCGTCAGCGAGCTGCCGATCGGACCGAAGCCCGGCGTCGCCTTGGTCGACTCGAGCTTTTCGTAACCGGCAAAGATGAACAGCTTGTCCTTGATCAGCGGGCCGCCAACCACTGCGCCCTTGGTGGTTTCCTTGAAGGGTGCCGGCTCGTTGTACGTGCCATTGGTCTGGTTGAAGCGGTCGCCGACGGTCTTGTCGTTACGGAAGACGTAATAGACGCTGCCCTTGACGTTGTTGGTGCCGGACTTGGTCACGGCGTTGATGTTGCCGCCCGTGTAGCCCTTCTGCGTCACGTCATAGTTGGCGACGTTGATCTGCACCGACTGGATCGCTTCGATCGAGATCGGCTGCTTCGCGGTCGGGGAGCCGGAAGCTTCCAGGCCGAACGTGTCGGACACGGACACGCCGTCGATGGTCATCGAGTTGTAGCGGCTGTTCTGGCCGGCCACGGACATTTCGCCGCGTTCCTTGTCGGTCTGCGACACGCGGGGGTCGGTGCGCGCGTAGTCCTGCAGGTTGCGGTTGATCGAGCCCTGGATCGCCAGTTCCGTGGCACTGATGTTGGTGCCGGTGCCCATCGTCGTCTTCGAGAAACGATCGTTGCGCACGTTGCTGCCGGTAACGGTCACGGTCTGCATCGCCTGGCCCAGCTGCGCGTCCACGCTCGCCGTTTCAGCCAGGGCGATGAACACGCCGTCACGCTTCTCGGTCACGCCATTCTTCGTGATCGTGATCGTGTACGGACCACCCGCACGCAGGCCGCGGGCCACATATCGGCCCTGCTCATCGGTGGTGACGCTGCTGACGGAACCGGACTCCACGTGCAGGATGCTGACCTGTGCGCCGGAAGCCGGCGAGCCATCCGGGCTCGAAATACGACCGCCGATGGCGGACGTCGTATTCTGAGCCATGGCTGGTGCCGCAGCCAGTGCGATAGACAGGCTCAGCGCGATCTGCGTAAGCCGGAGCCGTTTGTGATTCATCATATTTACCCCAAAATGGACGAATTTAATGGCAGTTCAATGCTGATCGGATGGATCGCATTTGCTGCCACGCTTTACTTTGTGTTGCAAACTGCTTAGCCGACCCGAAATATTAGCTGTATACAATTTCAAGGCTGTTACACCAATATGACAGTTTCATGACAGACAGGGCGCCGTGCCGCTGGGCCATGACATAGCTTCCAGTCAACTATGCATGAGCGCCAAATGGGTGACAAATTCGATTTAGCATGCGCATTTATATGCACGCGCAATAAATCAACGCCTGAAACTGCGGAAATCGTGTTTTTTGCTGGGGGGTGGCTGACGGCGGGATTATAAATGGGGCACGTTGGCGTGAAATTATTTCATTTAGAAATAATAAAAACAGTGCGTGCTTGCTACAAAACTGTAGCGCATTGGCCACATAGTTAACAGGAAAGAAAGTAAATCCTGCAAGATCCCGGCCGTTGCAGCCGGGATCGTTGTTTTAGCAGGTAATTAGCGCATTGCAAATGATCGCGCTATCGTCGGGCGTTAGGGCTGCTTGCCCGGCAGCGCGCCAACAATGTCCGCCTCGAATTTTGCAAATCGTTCGTCGAGCTGCTTCAGCAGGCGCTTGCAGTCCGGCTCCGCCAGGAAGGCATAGCGGATACTGTCATAGGACAGCCGCTTCACTTCCGCATAATCGGTCTTGTAGCGGGTGGCGAACAACACGTATTCGTTCGACAGGCTGTGGCGCGTGACGCCGGCATCGTCGGTGGAAATCACGAACGGCACGCCATAACGGCGATACAGCTCGATCGGATGGTCCTCGTTCTTCACGCCCAGGATGAACTCGTTGCTGGTGAGGTTCACCTCGACGGGGATGCGCCGTTCGCGCATCGTCTTCATCACGGCCAGCGCGTTTTTCTCGTGCGCGATGTCGATGCCGTGGCCGATCCGGTTGGCGCCGGCCACGTTGACGGCCGCGCCGATGTGGAACCTCAGCCCTTCCGGCGGCACGATGCCGAGCCGCAGTTCGCCGGCGTGCAATGCCGTCTTTACTTCCGGGTATTTCGCTTTCAGGAAGCGGAACATCTGCATGTGCAGGCTGTAGTCGCGCATCGATACGTGCAGGCTTTCCTGGCCGACGATGTTGACGCCGACGATCAGCGGACTCGCCTTGGCCAGCTTGAAGCTGGCCAGCATCTGCGAATACACGGCCGACGGCGACAGGAAGCGCAGCACATAGGGCTGGTAGCGCATCGTGAAGCGCTCGTCGTCGATACCGGCGGCGCTTTTTTCCACGTTGGCGATGTAGTCCGTTATACCGCGCGCGAAGGCGGGATTCGCCTCCAGCTGCGTGGTGAACTTCTCCAGTGCAGCGTCGAGCTGCGCCGGGTGGAACGTGGGGGATGTAACCAGCCCGTCGAAGGCGGCATCGGGCGTCGTGGGTGCCAGCTCGAAGATCGTCTCGATGTATGACAGGTTTTCCGCGATCGCACGCGTCTTCAGCGTTTGCAGGCCTTCATTGGTATTGGTCGATGCGACCGGGCCGAAGTAGCCGAACGTGTCGAAGAAGGTCTGGTCCGGCGGCACCTGGCTGGCCGAGTGGTTGTGGAAGTCCAGCGTCGACCATTTTTGCAGCAGCTTGCGGTAGGTGTCGTTGTCGGCCACCAGGTCGGCGCCGGAAACGCAGGTGCGCAGCGGATTGGGCTTGGCGCGCTCGGCTTCGATGGCGGCCTTGTCGCTGGTGATGCGGAAATTGCCCTTGTTTACGCAGTAGCCCTGCTTGTCCACCCATTCCAGGTACTGCTCGGCATAGATCGCACCGGAGTAATGGTGGTGCAGGTCGCCCCCCTTCGGCATCATCGTCATGAACATCGTCAGCTCGGCGACTTTCGCCTGGCTGGCCGGGCTGGCGACCAGCGTGGCGAAATGGCGTTTGACGATGTCCTCGTTGCCGCCCTTGGCGTGGGCGCCGCAGGCGAATGCCGCGGCCAGCGCGGCAACGAGGATGCGTGGGGAGGTAACTCTATGCATGGGGACTCTCTCGTAAAAGGTGAGAAAGTCAGCTCTCCCGCTTGTGCACCAGCTTGCCGGCCGAGTACGTGGCCGAGATCACGCGGTCGTCGCCCAGCAGGGCCAGCGCGAACAGCATCTCTTCGAGGCTTTCCGTGCGGCCCGTGCGGCGCGCTAGCAGCGGCGTGGCCTGCGGATCGAGCACGATGAAGTCGGCCTCGTTGCCGGCGGCCAGGCTGCCGATCGTGCCTTCGAGATGCAGGCTGCGCGCGGCGCCCAGCGTGGACAGATAGAACATGCGCAACGCGGGCAGGTAGCTGCCTTTCAAGCGCGCTACTTTATAGGCTTCATTCATCGTTTGCAACATCGAGAACGACGTGCCCGCCCCGACGTCCGTGGCCAGCGCCATCAGCATGCCCGTCTTGTCCGCTTCCTCGAAATCGAACAGGCCGCTGCCCAGGAACAGGTTCGACGTGGGGCACACGGCCGCCGCCGATTTGGTTTCCGCCATGCGGGCCCGGTCCTGGTCGTCGAGCCAGATGCAGTGGCCGAACACGGCGCGCGGGCGCAGCATGCCGTAGTGGTCGTACACGTCGAGGTAGCTGCGCGCGTTCGGATACAGCTGCTGCACCCATTTGCACTCATCCTCGTTTTCCGACACGTGCGTCTGCAGGTAGGTGTCCGGGTACTTGCGGGCCAGCGCGCCGGCCAGTTCCATCTGCGCCTCGGTGGAGGTCGGCGCAAAGCGGGGCGTGATCGCGTATTGCGAGCGGCCGTGGTTGTGCCAGCGCTTGATCAGCTCTTCCGTTTCGCGGGCGCCCTGCTCGGCCGTGTCGGACAGGAAGTCCGGGCAATTGCGGTCCATCATCACCTTGCCGGCGATCATGCGCAGGCCGCGCTCTTCGCTGGCGGTGAAGAACGCATCGACCGATTGCGGGTGCACGGTGCAGTACACCAGCGCGGTGGTGGTGCCCACGCGCATCAGCTCATTGAGGAAGAAGTCGGCCACGCTGGCGGCATGGGCCGGGTCGGCGAATGCGCGCTCCGTCGGGAACGTGTACTGCTCGAGCCATGGCAGCAGGCCCGGCGCCGGCGACGCGATCATGTCCGTCTGCGGATAGTGGATGTGGGCGTCGATGAAGCCGGCCGAGATGATCTTGCCGCGGTAATCCGTCACCGGGGTATCCGGGGACAGCGTGTCGCGCAGGGTGGCCCAGTCGCCAATGGCCTGGATCTTGCCGTCGGCAACGATCAGCAGGCCATCCTCGTACCACGAGTGGGCGCGTTCACTGAACGCCGGATCGGCGTGAAAGGTCAACAAGCCGGCGCGGTAGGCTTGCACGTTCGAAGTTGTTTGCATATCAGCTTTCTTGCAGGGCGGGCTGGCGCGGCATCGCAGCGGCGGCGTGCGCCTGCGCTTCCCAGGTCATCAATAATTGTGCCGCCACGGAGACGGCAATGGCGGCGGGTGCCTTGTCGGTGATACCGGGCAGGCCGATCGGGCAGACCATGGCATCGATACGGTCCGGCGGCAATCCGCGTGCCTGCAGCCGGCGCTCGAACAGCACCCGTTTCGTTTTCGAGCCGATCAGGCCGAACCAGCCGACATCGTCGCGCGCCAGGATGGCCGCGGACAGGCGTTCGTCCAGCGCGTGGCTGTGGGTCAGCACGAGGTAGCTGGCGCCCGGCGGCGCCGCGTCCACTTCGGCTTCCGGCGTGTCGGTCGCCTCGATGGTCACGTTGGCCGGCACTTGCGCGGGGAACATATCGTCGCGCTCGTCCACCCACGTGATGGTGCACGGCAGGTGGGCCAGTGCGCGCACGATGGCGGCGCCCACGTGGCCGGCGCCGAACAGCACCAGGTGCGAAGCCGGCGCGGGGATCGGGTCCACGAGCCAGCCGTCCGGCAGCACGATCGCGCTGCTGGTGCGCGGGAAGTGGCGCGGTACATCCGCCTCCCCGGCCACCAGCGTGCCGTGCGTATCGAACACCGCGTTGCGTGGCCGGCCGGCGATCGACGCGACGCGCCAGAAGTCGCTGTTCCGATTGCCACGCAATACAGTGAGGGATTCGGCGACCGAACCCGTGATGGGTTCGAACGCCAGCCAGACGACACCGCCGCAGCACTGGCCCAGGCTCGGGCCAAGGCCGAAGCGCTCATGGCGCACTTGCGTGCCGCCGGTTGCCAGCATCTCGCGCGCGATTTCCACCGCGCGCAATTCCAGGTGGCCGCCGCCGATCGTGTCGTGCAGCGTGTCCGCGGTCACGAGGAATTTCGCGCCCGGCTCGCGCGGCGCCGATCCCTCAACCCGCGCCACCGTCACCAGCACCGCCGGCTGGGCGGTTGTCGTCAGCCATTCGTTCATGATTCAACTACCTCATTTGCACTGTTACCGGCGCTGGTGTCGGACACTTTTTCCGGGTGATTTTCCGGAAAAGGTGTCCGACACCGGTGTTCTCGTGCGCTTGCCTGTGCCTCGTCGGAAAACCGGTGTCCGACACCTTTACGAGCAAGCTCGTAAAAGTGTCCGACACCAGGCCCTCTGAAGCCTCAGGCTGCGACTTTCGCGGTCACGGCGTCGACTGCGCGCAGGATCTCTTCGCTGGTGGCCGGGGCGTTCAGCGGCGGGTTCACCTTGTGGTTACCCACGGCGGAAACGGCGTCGCGGATCGCGAAGAACACCGAGAACGGCAGCAGCAGCGGCGGTTCGCCGACGGCTTTCGAGCGGTGGATGCTGTCGGCCACGTTCGGCTGCTCGAACAGGCTCACGCGGAAGTCTTCCGGGCAATCGGAAATGCCCGGGATCTTGTACGTGGACGGCGCATGCGTCATCAGCTTGCCGTTCGCGTTCCACCACAGCTGCTCGGTGGTCAGCCAGCCCATGCCCTGGATGAACGCGCCCTCAACCTGGCCGATGTCGATGGCAGGGTTCAGCGACTTGCCGGCGTCGTACAGCGCATCGGCGCGCAGCAGGCGCCATTCGCCCGTCAGCGTGTCGACGATCACCTCGGCCACGGCCGCGCCGTAGGCGAAGTACGAGAACGGGTTGCCGTTCATCGACTTCGGATCCCACGACAGGTGCGGCGTGGCATAGAAGCCGTCGGACCACAGCTGCACGCGCTTCAGGTAGGCCTGGGCCACCAGCACGTGCCAGCGGATCGACTGGCCGTTGACGTGCACGTGATCGTTCGAGAACGTCACTTCCGACACGTCGCCGCCATGCTGCTCGACCGCGAATTTCGCCAGGCGCTCCTTGATCTGGCGCGCCGCGTCCTGCGCCGCCTTGCCGTTCAGGTCGGCGCCCGTGGAGGCCGCGGTGGCCGACGTGTTGGCGACCTTGCTGGTATCGGTGGCGGTAATGCGAACGTGGCACAGGTCCAGGCCCAGTTCATGGGCGACCACCTGCATCACCTTGGTGTTGACGCCCTGCCCCATCTCGGTGCCGCCGTGGTTGACGAGAACGGAGCCGTCGACATACACGTGCACCAGCGCGCCGGCCTGGTTCAGGTGGGTGACATTGAACGCGATGCCGAACTTCAGCGGCGTGAACGCCAGGCCTTTCTTCAGCACCGGGCTGGTGGCGTTGAACTTCTCGACGGCCTCGCGGCGGGCGCGGTATTCGCTGGTTTCTTCCAGCCGCGCGGTCAGCGCCGGCAGCACGTTGCCTGCCACGAGCTGGCCATAAGGCGTGGTGTTGCGGTCTTCGGTGCCGTAGAAATTCAGGCGGCGGATGTCCAGCGCATCCTTGCCCAGTTCGCGGGCGATCTCGTCGATGATGTATTCCATCGCGATCGCGCCCTGCGGGCCGCCGAAGCCGCGGAACGCGGTGTTCGATTGCGTGTTCGTCTTGCCGGCGGCAGCGCGGATATCCGCGTCCGACAGGTAGTAGCAGTTGTCGAAGTGGCAGACGGCGCGGGTGGCCACGGGGCCGGACAGGTCGGCCGAGTAGCCGGCGCGGGACGTCATGTCCACTTTCGCGGCAACGATGCGGCCCGCATCGTCGTAACCCACTTCATACTCGTAATAGAAACAGTGGCGCTTGCCGGTGACGATCATGTCGTCGTCGCGGTCGGCGCGCAGCTTCACCGGCACCTTCAGCTTGAACGCGGCCAGCGAGGCGCAGATGGCCCACAGCGCCGATTGCGATTCCTTGCCGCCGAAGCCGCCGCCCATGCGGCGGCACTCGACCTGTACGTTGTGCGAGTTCAGGCCCAGCGCATGCGCGACCAGGTGCAGCATCTCGCTCGGGTGCTGCGTGGAGCACTGCACGAACATGCCGCGGTTTTCTTTCGGGATCGCGTACGAGATCTGGCCTTCCAGGTAGAACTGCTCCTGGCCGCCGACGAACAGCTCGCCCTTGACCCTGCGCGGCGCGCGCTCGAACGCGGCCTTCGGATCGCCGCGTTCCAGCTTCATCGGCGGCAGCACGAAGGAACCGGCGGCTTTCGCCTCCTGCGGCGTGAAGATGGCCGGCAGCTCGTCATACGTGATCGCGGCCTTGCGCGCGGCGCGGCGCGCGTTGGTGTGCGTGTCGGCGACCACGATGAAGATCGGCTGGCCCACGTATTGCACGAGGCCGGGCGACAGGATCGGATCGTCATGGATGATCGGGCCCATGTCGTTGACGCCGGGGATATCGGTGGCGGTAAACACGGCGACGACACCCGGCGAGTTCCTCACCGGGTCCAGGTCCATGGCGGTGATGTTGGCGTGCGCCTTGGTGGACAGGCCCAGCGCGGCGTGCAGCGTGCCTTGCAGCTCGGGGATGTCGTCCGTGTAGGTGGCCTGGCCCAGCACGTGCAGCTCGGCCGATTCATGCTTGCGCGACAGGCCCACGCCGGACCAGTTCGCTGCGTCGGTAGCGGCCTTCAGTTCGGGGATGGCGGGATGGTTCATGATGTCTCCTCAGGCGGCAAAGGCGTTGACGTCGGTGTTCGCCAGTGGCGCATCGATACGGGTTTCGAGCCAGAAGCGGCGCAGCAGGTTCTGCGCGGTGCGCATCCGGTAGGTGCTCGAGGCACGCATGTCGGTCAGCGGCGCGTAATCCTGCGCCAGCGCGGCGATCGCCTCGACCAGCGCTTCCTCGCTCCACACGCGACCGTTCAGCACGGCTTCAGCCTGCGCGGCGCGTTTCGGGGTGCCGGCCATGCCGCCGTAGCAGATGCGGGCATCGACGACCTTGTCGCCATCGAGCTCGAAGGCATAGGCGGCGCACACGGCCGAGATGTCCTGGTCGAAACGCTTGGCCAGTTTATAGGTACGGAACACCACGTTGGCGCGCGGCAGCGGCACGCGCACGGCGCGCACGAACTCGCCCGGCCGCATGTCCTTCTTCATATAGTCGAGGTAGAACGCGTCCATCGGCAGCACGCGGTCACCGGCGGCGCTGTGCAGCACCACTTCGCTGCCCACGGCGATCATCCACGGCATCGAGTCGCCGATCGGCGAGCCGTTGGCCACGTTGCCGCCCAGCGTGCCGGCATTGCGGATCGGCAGCGAGGCAAAGCGCTGGCGCAGCTCGGAGAGCTCGGCCGGGTAGTATTCGCACAGGGCGCCATAGGCTTCGTCCAGCGCCACGCCGGCACCGATTTCCAGCATCTGGCCGTCCAGCGACACGCTGCTCTTCAGTGCTTCGACGTGGCCGAGATAGATGATGTCGGTCAGCACGCGCATCTGCTTGGTGATCCACAGGCCCACGTCGGTGGAGCCGGCCAGCAGGGTGGCGGTCGGGTAGTCGGCGCGCAGCTGCGCCAGTTCTTCCAGCGTGCGCGGGGCGTAGAACGTCTGGCCATTCGCGGCATAGACGGCCAGCTTGTCGCGCTTCAGGGCCTGCAATTGCACGGCCAGTTCCGTCGTGTCGAAATCGACCGACGGCAGTTCCGTCATGCGGCGCGCGGCATCGATGATCGGGCGGTAGCCGGTGCAGCGGCACAGGTTGCCGGACAGGCAATCGTCGATCTCTTTCCGCTCGGGCGTGCGGCCTTCCACTTTCAGGTACATGCCCCACAGCGACATGGCGAAGCCCGGCGTACAGAAGCCGCATTGCGAGCCATGGCATTCCACCAGCGCCTGCTGCACCGGGTGCAGGTCGCCGTTCGGCTGCTGCAGGTCTTCGACGGTGAACAGGGCCTTGCCGTCCAGCGTGGGGGTCAGCTGGATGCAGGAGTTGACGGCCTTGAGCTCGACCTTGCCATCGACAAGGGAGCCGACGACGACGGTGCAGGCACCGCAGTCGCCTTCGGCACAGCCTTCCTTGGTGCCGGTGCAATGCAAGTCTTCGCGCAGGTGCTGAAGCACCGTTTGCGTGGTATCGGCGCCTTGCACTTCGTGCACGGCACCCCGGAAGTAAAAGCGGATCGGTTCGGACATGTTGGCCTCGCGGTTGTATCAGTCTGTAAGACTATCACCGGCCAAGTGTCTACACCTATACCAGATCGCTGATGAGCCTTATCAGCGAAAGCCCATGTCAAAACTTTCCGGATCTGTTGCAATGATTGCCGTACAACATTCTATTGCTGGGCCGCCTGCCGGTCGTGGAACTCGAAGCGGGCACGATCCCGGGGATCGTAGGCGCCCGACTGCACGTCCAGCCGCATGACGTTGGCCCCCGGCTGCGTGATCTTGGGCCACGATGGCAGGCTTGTACCGTTGGGATCGCCGAACTTGATGAAATTGACGAAATAAGCGTGCATCGTTCGCGAGACGGCGCGATCGTCGTCCGTCCACGCGTAGACCTTGTTGCCGTCCAGGTTGGCCATTGCATATTCGATCTCGGCCGCGTGGGCCGCGCCGGTCGCGGCGGGCTGGCCATCGATCGTGGCCGGGCGCGGCCGGCTGTAGTAATAGCGCCACGTTGGTGCCGCACGGGCATGCAAATCGATCCACTTCCACGTGCCGTAGACGAGCCAGCGATCGCCGGCGAGGTCGCGCGCGGCCTCGGCCACGTCGTAATCGTACGCGCGTGCAGCCTCCGCGGCATCGGCGCCATAGAATTTTTGCAAGGCGGCCTGGAAGCGCTCGGGCGTGGGCTCCCGGTTGTCGAGGATGGCGCCGGCGTGTTGTTCCTGGGAATTCCAGCCGGCCAGCAGTGGCACCTTCGCCTGGCGGCCCTGCGTGTAGCTGTCCAGCGGCGCGCGGTCGATCACGTGGCCGTCGGTGACGATGCCGAAGCGCGGCGCACCCGGCTTGCCCTGCGCCTGCAACAGCGCCTCGGCCGGCGCCGCGCGCAGTGCCGCCAGCGTGGCGAACCCGGCGCCCTGCGCGAAGGCCGCGCCCTGCTTTTCCGCTTCCGCCAGCGGCGGCGCGCCGCGGCTGCCCAGCACGGAACCGCTTTCGCCGATCGCCCGGGCAAACAGGCCTTTCGACATCGGCATGATCATCTGCGCACTGACCGAATACGAGCCGGCCGATTCGCCGGCGATCGTTACCTGGTCCGGGTCGCCGCCGAACGCGGCGATATTCTTCTTCACCCAGGCGAGGGCTGCGGCCTGGTCCATCAGCCCATAGTTGCCGGAGGCTTTGTATTTGCTTTCGGCCGTCAGTTCCGGGTGGGCGAGGAAACCGAACATGCCGAGGCGATAGTTGATCGTCAACGCCACGATGCCCTGCCTCGCCATGGCCGCGCCTTCGTAGCGGGGTTCGGAACCGTCCCCGGTCGCCAGGCCACCGCCGTAGATATAGACAAGCACCGGCAGCTTTTTCGCCCCCGGATTGGCCGGTGCCCACACGTTCAGGTACAGGCAATCCTCGGATTGGCCAGGCGAGCGGAACACCATGTCGGCATACAGCGGCAACTGCATGCAGCGGTTGCCGAACGCCGTGGCCTGACGCACGCCCTGCCACGGCCGCACCGGTTGCGGCGCCTGCCAGCGCAGCGCGCCGACCGGCGGCGCGGCGAACGGGATGCCCTTGAAGGCGCGCACGCCCTCCTCGACGCGGCCTTCGATACGGCCACCTTCGACCTTGACGGTGGTGGCGGGCGCGGCGGCTTGCGCCAGCGAGGCGGCGGTGGCCAGCAGGATGCCGGCGGATGCTGTTTTCATTCGTTGTCTCCGGTTCTGGTTGTGGTGTCGGGATGGCCGGCGCGGAAACGCGTGATGCCTTGCCGATAACACCCGATGATAGCGCAGGGCGTTGAATGGTGGTAGCGCTATCCCATCCACTGCGGGACGACGGGCATTCCTTGAACGGGCTGCGCGCCACCGACCGGCGACCGCGATTAAACTTTCAGCTGGACGGGCCGAAAATACTGAACGGCCGGGCCAGTCGCCAAATAGCCTCGCGCCGCTGCCGGAGCGCTTTACAAAAATGATGCCCACAGGCATCATCGCTTAATTGCGGACCCTCCGCCCGAAGTTTCGTCCTTCGTTTCCTGGTCTTTCAGGCTGGTCTTTCACTGGTCTTTCATTTATGGCAGCAGTCCAACCCACGATGGCGTCAGGCGCTCCCATGCCGGGACTGGCACGGGCCCTGC
Source organism: Pseudoduganella lutea (assembly GCF_004209755.1). NCBI lineage: Bacteria > Pseudomonadati > Pseudomonadota > Betaproteobacteria > Burkholderiales > Oxalobacteraceae > Pseudoduganella > Pseudoduganella lutea. The sequence continues at coordinate 1,916,990 of NZ_CP035913.1, forward strand.
TGCAGGCCGGCCGGCTGACGGCCGCGCAGGCGGACGCGCTGCACAAGCGCGCGGGCGCCGACCGGCAACCGTTCATCGACGTGCTGCTCGGCAGCGGCATCATCGGCGCGCGCGACCTGGCCGTGTTTTGCTCCGAGACATTCGCCTATCCGATGCTGGACCTGCACGCCATCAACGTGGCGGCCCTGCCCGCGACGATCATCGATGCAAAGCTGATGCAGAGCGGGCGCGTGGTGGCGCTGGCCAAGCGGGGCAACAAGATGTCGGTGGCGATTTCCGACCCGACGAACACGCAGGCGCTGGACCAGATCAAGTTCCAGACCGAATCGTCGGTGGAACCGGTGATCGTGCCGCACGACGCGCTGCTGCGGCTGCTGCAGGAGCTCAGCAAGAGCAGCGCGCAGTTGATGGATGAACTGGCCGGCGCGGACAGCGAGATCGTCTTTGCCGAGGACCAGGAAGCGGCGCCGGAAGCGCCGTCGACGGATATCGAGGATGCGCCGATCGTGCGTTTCCTGAACAAGATGCTGATGGATGCCGTAAACATGGGCGCCTCGGACCTGCACTTCGAGCCGTTCGAGAAGTTCTACCGGATCCGCTTTCGCGTCGATGGCGTGCTGATCGAGCATGCGCAGCCGCCGATCGCGATCAAGGACAAGCTCGTGTCGCGCATCAAGGTGCTGGCGCGGCTCGACATCTCGGAAAAGCGCGTGCCGCAGGATGGCCGCATGCGCCTGATCGTGTCGCCGACGAAGACGCTGGATCTGCGTATCTCCACGCTGCCCACGCTGTTCGGCGAGAAGACGGTGATGCGTATCCTCGATGCGACGCAGGCGCAGATGGGCATCGACGCGCTGGGCTACGAGCCGGAACAGCGGACCCTGCTGCTGGACGCGATCGCCCGCCCGTACGGCATGGTGCTCGTGACCGGCCCGACCGGTTCCGGCAAGACGGTGTCGCTGTACACGTGCCTGAACATCCTGAACAAGCCCGGCATCAATATCTCGACGGCGGAAGACCCGGCCGAGATCAACCTGCCCGGCGTGAACCAGGTGAACGTGAACGACAAGGCCGGCTTGACGTTCCCGGTGGCGCTGAAGTCGTTCCTGCGCCAGGATCCCGACATCATCATGGTCGGCGAGATCCGCGACCTGGAAACGGCTGACATCGCGATCAAGGCGGCGCAGACGGGCCACATGGTGTTTTCCACCCTGCACACGAACGATGCGCCGTCGACGCTGACGCGCCTGATGAACATGGGCGTGGCGCCGTTCAACATCGCCTCGTCCGTCATCCTGATCACGGCGCAACGGCTGGCGCGCCGGCTGTGCACCTGCAAGCAGCCGCTCGACATCGCGCCGGACAAATTGCTGAGCGCCGGCTTCCGTGCCGATGAAGTCGATGGCAGCTGGAAGCCCTACGGCCCGGTGGGCTGCGAGCGCTGCAACGGCTCCGGCTATAAAGGGCGCGTGGGCATCTACCAGATCATGCCGATCACGCCGGCGATCGAGGCGCTGATCCTCGCGCACGGCAACGCGATGCAGATCGCCGCCCAGGCCCAGGCCGAAGGCGTGAAATCGCTGCGCCAGTCCGGCCTGGTGAAAGTGAAGGCGGGCCTGACGAGCCTGGAAGAAGTACTGGGCTGCACGAACGAATAGGACTACACAGATGGCATACATGTCAAAGCTCGCGCGGGATCCGGGCGTCAAGGAATCGATCTTTGCCTGGGAAGGCAAGGACAAGACGGGCAAGACCGTGCGCGGCGAACTGCGCGCGGGCGGCGAAGCCGTGGTCAACGTGACGCTGCGGCGCCAGGGCATCATGGTCACCAAGGTGAAGAAGAAGGTCTACCGCTCGGGCAAGAAGGTGACCGACAAGGACATCACGCTGTTCACCCGCCAGCTGGCCACGATGATGAAGGCCGGCGTGCCGCTGCTGCAGTCGTTCGACATCGTCGGCAAGGGCCACGCCAACCCTTCCGTGTCGAAGCTGGTGATGGACCTGCGCGGCGACATCGAAACGGGCACGAGCCTGAACGGCGCGTTCCGCAAGTTCCCGCTGTATTTCGACCCGCTGTTCTGCAATCTGGTGGGCGCGGGGGAACAGGCCGGCATCCTGGAAGACCTGCTGACGCGCCTGGCGATCTACAAGGAAAAGACGCTGGCGATGAAGGCCAAGATCAAGTCGGCGCTCACGTATCCGATCGCGATCCTGGGCGTGGCGTTCATCGTCACGGCCGTGATCATGATCTGGGTGGTACCGGCCTTCAAGGAGGTGTTCACCAGCTTCGGCGCCGACCTGCCTGCCCCCACGCTGTTCGTGATGGCGATGTCCGAGTTCTTCGTGAACTGGTGGTACCTGATCTTTGGCGGCCTGTTCTCCGCCGTGTACTTCTTCTTCCAGGCGTGGCGCCGCTCGCCCACGATGCAGGCGGCCATGGACAGGCTCCTGCTGCGCGTGCCCATCTTCGGCGCCGTGATCAGGAAAGCCACCATCGCCCGGTGGACCCGCACGCTGGCGACGATGTTCGCCGCCGGCGTGCCGCTGGTCGAAGCGCTCGATTCGGTGGGCGGCGCCTCCGGCAATGCCGTCTACCTGGAAGCGACACGCGGCATCCAGAAAGAGGTCTCCACCGGCGTGAGCCTGACGGTGGCGATGCAGAACGTGGACGTGTTCCCGAACATGGTGACGCAGATGGTGGCGATCGGCGAGGAATCCGGCGCCCTCGACGCCATGCTAAGCAAGGTGGCCGACTTCTTCGAAGAGGAAGTCGACGAGGCCGTCGCTTCCCTCTCCTCGCTGATGGAGCCGGTGATCATGGTGATCCTCGGCGTGCTGATCGGCGGGCTGGTGGTGGCCATGTATTTGCCGATCTTCAAGCTGGGGTCAGTGGTGTAGGCAGGAACACGCGTGCCGCAGTGAAAGGCGGCACGAATGACGGTCTGGCAATGCTGCACAAGTTCATCTATACTGTATATCCATACAGTGCCAAAACGTCAATAGCATGTTTGCTGCCTTTTTCCTCCCTGTTCCCGCTTCCGGGTCCTTCCCGGCCAGCGCGCCCGCCACGGTGGCGATGGGCATCCGATGTGCTGATGGGAAGGCATCGTACTTCCCGGCGTCGAGCGCACATGCGTCGGCCTGAGGAATGCAAGCCAGCCTGTTTGCACCACCGCCAACGGAATGGCACGTGACCCCTTCGGCTTCCGGCTCCGCCATCGCACTCGACTTGGCGGTGCTTGAGCATGCCGGCACAGTGCTGAACGCAAGCCCTGCGGTCGTGCCGGTCGTGCTGTCCCGCTGCCATGTGCCTTGCGTCCCCGGGTTGCACGAGAGCCATCTGGGGAAGCAGACGATGCAGGAGTTGCGCAGAAACGCGCTGGTCTCCCGGCAGGTCGAAACCGGCATGATTTTCATGGAAATGCTGGGCATCGATGACGCCCGTGCCTACTGGCGCGCGGCCAATATTCCCGACATCGTGATCGAACGCCTCGTCAATGGCCATCCGGGCCGCGTCCCGCCACCGCTGCGGTCCGAAGCGTCGTCAGCGGTGGAAATCCCCGCTGATACCGGAATCAGCCTGTTTTATTGCAGCGCAGGCCGCCGCCAGGACCTGATCGGCGCCGCGGTCGTGCAGGCCGCGATCGCCGTCTCGCAGGAACTGGGTCGCGACCGGGCGGAACGCATGCTGCGTCGCGAGGGCCTGGGGGCCGATGTCATCGACAGGGTTTTGTCACGAGAAGGCGGTGGCAGGCGCATCGCCTGAATCCTGTCCGGGCGCGTGGTTCAATGCGGATGCCTGACGGCGGGCCGCAGCGGCGCGGCACCGTCAGCGGTGCCACCAGCCGGCGCCAGTTTCACCCGCAGCACCGCCAGCGCGGCGCACAACATCAGCACGCCGGCCAGCCGGATCACGTTTTCCGGATTCCCGCCGAGGCCGGCCTCGTAGAACAACGGCAGCGTGAAGATCTGGATGATCATCGGGATCACGATGAACATGTTGAAGATGCCCATGTACACGCCCGTGCGCGCCGGCGGAATGCAGCCGGCCAGCATCACGTAGGGATTGCCCATCATGCTGGCCCATGCCAGCCCGATGCCGACCATGGGAATGAACAGCAGTGCCGGTTCGCGGATCAGCGGGATGCACAGCATGCTGGCGCCGGCCACGGCCACGCAGGCCGCATGCATGCGCCTGGGGCCGAAGCGCCGCGTGAACGGCACCAGCGCGAACGCGGCCAGGAAGGCGATGAAGTTGTAGAACGCGCCCACCTGCCCGTTGAGCAGGCCCGCATCGCGGAAGCCCTGGCTGGCCGGATCGGTGGTGCCGTAGATCGACTGCGCCAGCGCCAGCATGATGTATTGCCAGTAGCAGAACATGGCGTACCACTGGAACAGCTTGACGAACGCCAGCTGGCGCATCGTCGGCGGCATCTCCCGCACGGCTTGCCAGATGTCGGCCAGCACCGCGCGCGCCCCGGGGCGGCCGGCGGCGCGCATGTGCGCCAGCTGCGCCGCATCCGGCGGCAGTTCCGGCGTCGTGCGGATCGACCACAGCACGCTGGCGATCGACATGACCGCGCCGATCATGAACGCGGCCACCACCACCTGCGGGATATGGCTGGCGTTGGTCGCATCCTTGTCCATGCCGAGGAAGACCAGCAACGATGGCGTGAGGTAGGCCAGCGTCTGGCCCAGCCCTGTGAAAGCGCTTTGCGTGAGGAAGCCCAGCGAGTGCTGCGGCGGGGCGAGCCGGTCGCTGACGAAGGCGCGGTAGGGTTCCATGGTGACGTTGTTGGCCGCATCGAGGATCCACAACAGGCTGGCGGCCATCCACAGCGTGGGGCTGAACGGCATGAACAGCAGCCCCAGGCTGCACAGGATCGCGCCGACGAGGAAATACGGCGTGCGGCGGCCCCAGCGCGTGACCGTGCGGTCGCTCATCGCGCCCACCAGCGGCTGCACCAGCAGGCCCGTGACGGGGCCGGCCAGCCACAGCAGCGGCAGCGTCGCTTCGTCGGCGCCCAGGTACTTGTAGATGGGGCTCATGCTGCTCTGCTGCAGGCCAAAGCTGAACTGGATGCCGAAGAAGCCCACGTTCATGTTGACGATCTGCCGGAACGACAGGTGGGGTTGGGTTGCCATCGCGGTGTCTCCGTTGTTCTCGTTATGGTTGTCTCGTGGACGTTTTGTCGTACGGCGATGCCGCTATCGGCGCAGCCAGCGCATGCCGCACGGCGCCAGCCTGGCTTCGTTCCCCTCGCCGGGCCATGCACCCATGCCCAGCGTTTCCAGCGCCACGACCAGCGGGCGTTCGGAGAAATTGAACAGGGCGACGAAATCGTCGCCACGCGCCAGCGCCAGCAGCGCGGAGTCCTGCGTGGCCAGCACCGTGCGTGGCACCGCGGCGGCCAGTGCCGCGCAGCCGCGCCGCTCGTTGACCAGCGAGCGCAGCGCATGGAACACGTGCCCGGCCCAGCTGTCCGGCGCATCGCGCCGGGCGACGGCTTCGTCGTCGAACCGCGGGCGCTGCACCCAGCGCGTATCATGGGCCCGTTGCGGGTCGTCGCGGTAGCCATGATCGTTGCCCATGCCCAGCTCGTCGCCCATGTACAACACCGGCATGCCGCCGAAGGTGAGCGCCACGCCATGCACCAGCAGCAGGCGCCGCAGCGCGAGTTCGCGTGCCAGCGGCCCTTCCGCGGTCTCGAAGCCCGTCAGCGCCGCCGCCATGCCGTTCGTGGCGGGGATCGCCGCCCCCGCGCCGGACTGGAATGGCACGCCGGCCGCGAAGCTGCCACCCTCGCCATGGAAGAAGCGGGCGACGGCCGCCAGGCGTTCCGTGGCGCCGCCCGCTTCGTCCAGCAGGATCTTCCAGCCGATATCGTCGTGGCAGCGCACGTAGGTCAGCCAGCTTGCGCCCGGCGGTGGCGCGGGCGTTCGCTCGATCACGGTTCGCAGCAAGGCGGCATCCTGCTCGGCCAGCGCGGCCCAGCCGGCGGCCATCAACGTGCTGTGGTAAGCCAGGTGGCACTCGGGTTCGCCGGGCGCGCCCAGGTAGGCCGGCAGGTCGCGCGTGGGCACGATGGCTTCCGCCTTCAGCAGCACGCCGGGGGCGGCGATATCCACGATGGTGCGCAGCGCCTGCAGCAGCACATGCACCTCGGGCTGGTTCATGCAGGCCGTGCCCTCGCGCTTCCACAGGAAGGCCGTGGAGTCGAGCCGGAACACTTCCACGCCGCGGTTCGCCAGCCGCAGCAGGGCGGCGGCGATTTCGGCCAGCACGTGCGGGTTCGCATAGTTCAGGTCCCACTGGAACGGGTAGAAGGTGGTCCATGCCCAGCCGCCCAGCGCCGGCACATGGGTGAAATTGCCCGGGGCCGCCGCGGGGAAGACCTGGCCCAGCGACTGCTCGTAGCGGTCGGGCACCGTGCGGTCCGGGAACACGTGGAAGAAATCGCGCAGGCGCGCATCGCCCGCCATGGCGCCCCGCGCCCAGGCATGGTCGTCGGCCACGTGGTTCAGCACGAAGTCGGCGCACAGGCTGATGCCGGCTTCGCGCAGGCGGGCGCACAGCGTTTCCAGGTCGGCCATGCTGCCGAGGGCCGGATCGACTTCGTCGAAGCTGGACACGGCGAAGCCACCGTCGTTCTCGCCGGCACGCGCGCGCAGGAACGGCAGCAGGTGCAGGTAGGTGACGCCAAGCGTGCGCAGGTGATCGATGCGCCCGGCAACGCCGGCCAGGTCGCCGCCGAAGTGCGATGCGTAGGCACAGTAGCCCAGCATGTCCTGCCGCAGGAACCAGTCCGGTTCGGCGGCGCGGCGCGTGTCCAGCGCCAGCAGGTCGTCCGGGCGGGCCGCCATCAGGCCGCCGATCGTGGCCAGCAATGCTTCGTACCACTGGTCGAAGCCGGGGTGTTCGCCATAGACGCCGGCAAGGCGCCGGTACAGCAGCGGGCCATGCTCGGCATAGCGCCGCGCCGCGGCGGCGCGCCGCGAGGAAGGAAGCGCCGCAAGCAGCGGCTCGGGAGATGGAAAGTGGCTCATGGAACGGGAAGTGAAAACACCGGCGCCGCTGGCGACGCCGGTCGGGTAGCCGGTCAGAACGTGTACCGGACGCTGGCCTTGACGGCCCTGCCGCTGACGGAACGGGCAGCGTGACCATCGCTCTCGGCTTCGGTGAAGCCGATCTCGTTGAACAGGTTGTTGGCAGACAGCGCCAGCATGATGCGCTCGCTGATGCGGTAATTCACGAAGGCGCTCACGGTGCGGTAGGCCGGCAGCTCGATCGTGTTGGCGTCGTCCGCCCACGACCTGCCGGTGCCCACCACGCTGGCGCCCAGGGTGGCATTGCCGCTTTCATACGTGGCGGCCAGCTGGTACACGGCGCGGGCCTGGCGGCGCGGCGTGTGGCCGACCAGCGTTTCGGCGCCCGGTGCCGTCGCGCTGATCTCCGCATCGGTCAGCGTGAGGCCGCCGTTGACGCCGAAGCCGCCGCTGCGCCACGCTGCCTCGATCTCCACGCCTTTCGCGTCGTAGCTGTTGGCCGTGCTGGCCTGCGTGGTCACTTCGTAGTTGCTTTCCCGCGTTTTCGCATGGAAGGCCGTGACGAAGGCGCTCAGCGGGCCGCTGCGCCATTTCACGCCGCCCTCCAGCTGGCGCACGGTATTGATGCTGATGGGCGTGCTGCCGTCGAGCGGGGAACCGAACAGGATACGGTCGGCATTGAACGCCACGCCTTCGCTGGCCCGCGCGAACAGCGCCAGGGCGCCGGACAGGCGGTAGTTGGCGCCCACCGAATACGAGTTGTGGCTCAGGCCATAATCGACCCGCTGCACGGTGGCCGCATCGTAGCGCTGCGCCCCGGTGGCGATGTTGGCCGTGCCGCTCGCGCTCTGCCGGTCGTGGCGCACGCTGGCATCCACGTTCAATGGCCCCGCCTCGTAGCCCAGGTTGACGTACGGCGACCGGTAGCGGTACTGCACGTCCACGGCGCGCGAGCAGCAGGCGCCGAACGCGGGGCCGACGAGGCCCGGCGTGGCGCTCGCCGTTTGCAGCAGGGCTGGCCGGTCGCCGCTGGCCTGCATCAGGTATTCGTTGAAGTGCCACGTCAGGCCCAGGTCCTGGTTGGCGATGTACATGCCGCCGGTGGCCGTCACGCGAGCCCCATCCGCGAGGCGGAAGGTGCGCGCCAGCTTGGTATCGCTCATGACCGAACCGGCATCGTCAATCGACGTATTGAAGACCACCGCGGCGAATGCGCGGCCGGCATAGGCCTGGCCGGCCCGCTGGCCCGTCGCGAACGTGTAGTCGCCCTCGACGCCGTTGTTCCCGGCGAATACGCCGATGAAGCGGCCGCTGTTGTTCGACTTGCGCAGGCGCTCCGTCACCGTCCAGCCATTGGCCAGCTCGACCTGCCCTTCCAGGCCGATACTGTCGCTGCGCACGCGCATGCCGTCGTTGACGTCGTGCGCCACCCGGCGGTTGGCCTTGTCGAGCGTGACATCCGGCACCCAGTAGGGCGAATAGAAGCTGGCGGTGCGCGGGTCGATGCCGTCGATGGCGGCAACCCGGCCGCCGACGACGCGGACCGGGACTGGCAGCGCGGTCGGCGTGCGGTCGTCCAGGTGTTTCACGGACAGGCGCAGGTAGCCGCGGTCGAATTCGCGCGTGATGTTGGCGCGCAGCTGCCCGCCCCGTTCGCTCGTGACACCGGTTTCGCGCACGCCTTCGCCCACGCGGTAGAAGCCGCCGATGAAGAAGCGCGTGCGCGGGCCGAGCGTGCCTCCGTAGTCGCCATCGAAGCGCGAAGAACGATGGTCGACGCCCTGCGTGATGCCCAGGCCGCCGCCCTCCTGCTCGCCGGTCTTGCCGATGAAATTGACGATGCCGCCCGGCGCGTTGGTGGCCAGCGTGGAGGCCGAACCGCCGCGCACCACTTCAAGGTGGGACAGGCCGCCGTCGATGCGCATCCACGCGTCCGGCGTGGCGAAGTTGAAGTCGCCGGACTGCAGCACCGGCAGGCCGTCTTCCTGCATCTGCACATAGCGGGAACCGCCCGCGGAGATGGGCACGCCACGCACGGTCATGTTGGCATTGCCTTCGCCGCCCGACGATTCGGCGCGCACGCCGGGCACCGAGCGCAGGACGTCCGCCGCGCTGGTGGGCACCGACCGGGCGATCGTATCGGCTTCCAGCGTGCTGACCGACACGCTCGATTTCATTTTCGACGTGCCGCCGGCCGTGCCGGTCACGACGACGCGGTTCATCTGCAGGGCGTCGTCCGCCGGTGTAGCAGCTTCCTGGGCAAGTGCGCCGCTCATCTGCAGCAGGGCGAGCGATACCGCCGCCCCCATGCGGGTGCAAGGGAATGTCATGGGTCTCCTCCGATGTCTTGTGAATGTGCGCCGGTGTCGGATGCCGGCGCTTCTGGTGAGCAAATTATCACCACTTTTGTTTGGTATTGCAATCGATTGCAATACATTTTTTACGGCCCTATGCCGATAAAACAACGGTATCTATAGAGCCAACAATCAGACAATGCAAACGATTACATCTCGAGCCACATTACCTACGATGGCGATCTGACGATACTCAGCCGTTGTGATCGTGTTCGCCGGCGCTGGCGCGGACGACAAGTTCGGTGGGGAGCTGCGCGGACGCGGCAGGTGCGCCGTCGATCATCGCGAGCAGCGCCGTCACCATGGCGCGGCCCGCAGCGCCGATCGGCTGGCGGATGGTGGTGAGGCGGGGATGGAAATAGGCGGATTGGTCGATATCGTCGTAGCCGACGACCGCCACGTCGTCCGGCACGCGCCGGCCGTGCCCGCGCAGGCTGTCGATGGCGGTCATCGCCAGCAGGTCGCTGCACGCGAACACGGCGTCATAGTCGACGCCGCGCGCCTGCAGCGTCTCGACGGCTTCCCGCCCTCCCCGCGGCAGGAACGGGCTCGATACCTGCAGCCGTGGATCGACGGCGATGCCATGCCTGGCCAGGGCTTCGCAGTGGCCGCGATAGCGCTGTGCCGGTTCGGGCAGGTCGATATCGCCGACGAAGGCGATGCGCCTGCGGCCCTGGGCAAGCAGGTGTTCCGTGGCCAAAGTGCCGCCGCTGACGTTGTCGCTGCCGATGCAGCAGTACAGCTGGCGAGGCAACTGGGCGCCCCACACCACGATGGGGACCTTGCGGGCCGCCAGCTCGTTGAGCTCCTCGTGCCGGCCCCATTGCCCGACAAGGATGATGCCGACGACTCGGCCGGAATCGAACGGCGCGGCGGCGGCCGCGCCCAGTTCATCGACCGGGATGCGCGAGAACAGCATGTCGAATCCCTGCTCGGTCAGCGCATCGGCAAGGCTGCCCAGCATGGCGAGCAGGAAGGGGTCGGTCAGGTTCTGGTGGCTCTTGCGGTCGAACGGAATGAGCACGCTGATCGAGCGGTTCTGCTTGAGGCGCAGGTTTTGCGCGCCGATGTTGATGGAGTATTTCAGCGACGCCGCCAGTTCGAGGATGCGGCCGCGGGTTTCCGCGTTGACGAGGGGACTGTTGTTCAGGGCGCGCGAGACGGTGGCCGTCGACACGCCGGCAAGCCGCGCGATATCGGCCATCTGCAGGCGCCGTTGCGCCGTGTCGCTGCTGGAATCGTCTTGCCGTGCTTTCGCCATGTGCTGTTTTCCGCGGTGGTCCCGGGACGGGAGCGCCGATTGTATGACACCGGGGCTGGTGGTGTAAGCTCTCGCTTGTAAGCTCTTGTTTATACGAATGGGGACCGGTACCCCGCCGCCCCGACGGATCACACAACGCGCACATGCTCCAGGAACTCTTCCTCTTTTCCCCTCCCGCCACCCTGCCCGCCGCGATCGTCGCCGCGATCTTCGGCCTGCTGGTCGGCAGCTTCCTGAACGTCGTCATCTACCGCATGCCGAGGATGATGCAGCGCGAGTCCGACAACTACGTGGCGTCCGAATCGGGCCTGCCGCTGCCGCACACGGACCGCTTCAACCTGATGGTGCCGCGCTCGCGCTGCGGCCACTGCGGGCACCAGATCACGGCGCTGGAAAACATCCCGGTCGTCAGCTGGCTCGCGCTGCGCGGCAAATGCAGCAAGTGCAAGGCGCCCATTTCGGCGCGCTATCCCGTCATCGAAGCGCTGACCGGGGCACTGTCGGCCGCGCTGGTGTGGCAGTTCGGCAGCGGCTGGACGGGCCTGGCCACGCTGCTGTTCGCCTACCTGCTGATCGCGATGACGTTCATCGACGCGGACACGAAACTGCTGCCGGACGACCTCACGTACCCGCTGCTGTGGGCCGGCCTGCTGGTCAACCTGAACGGTACCTTCGTGCCGCTGGCGGACGCGGTGATCGGCGCCGCGGCCGGCTACCTCGTGCTGTGGTCCGTCTACTGGCTGTTCAAGCTGGTGACGGGCAAGGAAGGCATGGGCTACGGCGACTTCAAGCTGCTGGCCGCGCTGGGCGCGTGGCTGGGCTGGATGATGCTGCCGACGATCATCCTGCTGTCGTCGGTGGTGGGCGCGGTGGTCGGCATCGGCCTGATCGTGTTTGCCAAACGCGGCCGCGAGAATCCCATTCCGTTCGGCCCCTATCTCGCCGCCGCCGGCATGATCGCGCTGCTGTTCGGCCAGGAGATCGCCGCGTTCACGGGGCGGTTCCTGGGCACGGCATGACGGAGCGTGGCGCGAACAGGCGCTTTGTCGTTGGCCTCACGGGCGGCATCGGCAGCGGCAAGAGCGTGGTGGCGCGGCTGTTTGCCGAGCGGGGCGTGGACATCGTCGATACCGACGCGATCGCGCGTGGTCTGACGGCGCCGCATGGCGCCGCGATGCCCGCCCTGCTGGCCGAATTCGGCGACGGCTTCGCCGATGCACACGGCGCGCTGGACCGGGCGAAGATGCGCGCGCTCGCGTTCTCCGATCCGGATGCGAAGCGGCGGCTGGAGGGTATCCTGCATCCGATGATCCGCGATGCCGTGTTTGCCGAAAGCCTGCTGGGCACGGGCCCCTACGTGATCTTCGATATTCCGCTGCTGGTCGAATCCGGCACGTGGCGGACACGGGTGGGCCGCGTGCTCGTGGTCGATTGCCCTGAAACGGTGCAGGTAGAACGCGTGATGGCCCGCAATGCGCTGCCGGAACAACAGGTGCGCGCGATCATGGCCGCGCAGGTACCGCGGCAGGCGCGGCTGGCTGCAGCGGACGACGTCATCGACAATGGCGGCGCGCTGGTAGAGCTGGCGCCGCAAGTCGACCGCTTGCATGCAACTTACTTAACGATCGCTGAAGAAGAAGCCAGGAACACGTGAAAAAGAAGTAAAAACAATTAACAACGTTTGTATTTTTGCTTCGCATGCTTCAGAATCACGGGCATCTTTCCAGGCCCACCATCGAGGATTCGTTTTGATCGTTTATGAATATCCTTTCAACGAGCGCATTCGCACGCTGCTGCGCCTGGAGGACCTGTACGAGAAGTTCACGTTTTTCCTGAACCAGGAACACCCGTTGCAGCATCACGTGGCGCTTACCACGATTTTCGACATGCTCGAAGTGGCCGGCCGTGCCGACCTGAAATCGGACCTGCTGCAGGAAATCGAGCGCCAGAAGCAGACGCTGATGGGCTACCGGACCAATCCCGCCGTGCAGACCGAGATGCTCGACGCCATTCTCGAGGAACTCGACAGCGTGTCGGCCGCGCTGGTGACCTTGCAGGGCAAGCCGGGCCAGAACGTGCGCGACAATGAATGGCTGATGAGCATTCGCGGCCGCACGATCATGCCCGGCGGCGCCTGCGAATTCGATCTGCCGTCGTATTACGCCTGGCAGCAGCGCCCGTTCGAACAGCGCTATCACGACATTGCCACGTGGTTTGCGCCGATGGCGCCACTGTGCAATGCGCTCGCCCTCCTGCTGCGCCTGCTGCGCAATTCCGGCGCGCCGAAAAAGATGATCGCCAATGCCGGCAGCTACCAGCAGATGTTGCAGGGCAAGGTGTACCAGATGCTGCGGCTGACGGTCGACGAATCGTTCGGCGCGATCCCGGAAATCTCGGCCAACAAATACATGCTGTGGGTGCGCTTCACCAGTCAGGGCGGCGACTGCAAGCCGAAGCCGCTGGAAGAAGACGTGCCATTCGAACTGACCCTTTGCAATTTCTGATTTAACGCCATGCCTACCGTCGTCGACTGCCCCACCTGTGGCAAGAAAGTGGAGTGGAGCGAGAAAAACAAGTACCGCCCCTTCTGTTCCGAACGCTGCAAGCAAATCGACCTGGGTGCCTGGGCCGAGGAAAAATACACAATCCCCGGCACCGCCCCTACCGACCCGCTCGAGGACGACAAGCAGTAAAGCGAGCCAAGCCTGAACCGGCACGGACCCTGAAGCCGTTCAGTTAAGGCGACGTGACCATTTGTGTTGGCAGCCAGGTGCCTGGTGTCGGACATTTTTTCCGGGCGTCTCATCCGGAAAATGTGTCGGACACCGGTTTTCCGCTCAGGAAATGGCAACATCAAAAATGGGGTCCGTCCCCATTTTTCGGGCAACTGTTTATGCGCGGTCGATCCACTGCAGTAGCGGGATGGTGGCCGGCAGCAGCGGTTCGACGCCGACCTCTCCCTGCCACGCGAACGCCTGCCCTTCGAGGCTTTGCGGTTCGCCGCGCCAGTGGCGGCTGACGAAGAAGTGCAGCCGCACGTGGGCGTGCTCGTACACGTGCTCGACGCCGCACCATTCGTCGGCTTCGAGGACTTCGATGCCCAGTTCTTCCATGAATTCGCGCTTCAGTGCCTCGAGGATGGTCTCGCCCGGGTCCACTTTCCCGCCAGGGAATTCCCAGTAGCCGGCATAGGGCTTGCCCGGCGGGCGCTGGCCCAGCAGCACGTCGCCGTTCGGCTTCATCAGGATGCCGACCGCGACATCGATCGGCTTCGGCGCCTGCGTCATACCGGGTTGCCCATCTTGCCGGCGAAGTCGCGGGCGAACTGCCAGGCCACGCGGCCGGAGCGCGAGCCCCGCTGCAGGGCCCAGCGCAGCGCGTCGCCACGGGCTTCGGCGATCTGTTCCGGCGTGCAGCCGAACGTGGACAGCCAGTGCGCGACGATGGCCAGGTAATCGTCCTGCTTGAAGGCGTAGAACGACAGCCACAGGCCGAAACGCTCGGACAGCGAGATCTTTTCCTCGACCGTTTCGCCGGGATGCAGGTCGCCATCCTCGTCGTGACGGGCGCTCATGTTCTCCGACATCTTTTCCGGCAGCAGGTGCCGCCGGTTCGACGTGGCGTAGATCAGCACATTGTCGGACTGCGCGGTGATGGACCCGTCCAGCGCCACCTTCAGCGCCTTGTAGCCGCTCTCGCCTTCCTCGAACGACAGGTCGTCGCAGAACACGACGAAGCGCTCGGGCCGGCCGGCCACCAGGTCGATGATGTCCGGCAGGTCGGCGAGATCGGCCTTGTCCACCTCGATCAGCCGCAGGCCGCGGTCGGCGAAGCCGTTCAGGCAGGCCTTGATCAGCGACGATTTGCCCGTGCCGCGCGCGCCCGTCAGCAGCACGTTGTTGGCCGGGCGGCCTTCGACGAACTGCCGCGTGTTCTGCTCGATCGCCGCCTTCTGGTTCGCCACGTTGTGCAGGTCGCCCAGCGTGATCTTCGACGCATGCGCGACCGGTTGCAGCCAGCCGGTGCTGTTGCCGATGCCGCCGCTGCGCTTGCGCCAGCGGAAAGCCGTGGCGGCGCTCCAGTCCGGCGCCTGCACGGCGGGCGGCAGCAGCGCCTCCACCCTTGCCAGCACACGTTCAGCGCGCTGGAGGAAGTCTTCCAGCCCCGCCATCAGGAACGGTAATCCGCGTTGATCGACACGTAGTCGTGCGACAGGTCGCACGTGTACACGGTGGCGGCGGCGCTGCCGCGCGCCAGTTTCACGCGCACGGTGATCTCGCTCTGCTTCATCACGCGCTGGCCGTCTTCTTCCTTGTAGTCGGGATTGCGGCCGCCGTCTTTCGCCACCCACACGTCATCGAGCCACATGTTGATCTTCGAGACATCGAGCTCCACGCCCGCATAGCCGATCGCGGCGAGGATACGGCCCAGGTTCGGGTCGGAAGCAAAGAACGCCGTCTTCACCAGCGGCGAATGGCCGATCGAATAGGCGATCTTGCGGCATTCCTCGACGGACTCGCCCTCTTCCACGGAGATCGTGATGAACTTGGTGGCGCCTTCGCCGTCGCGCACGATGGCCTGGGCCAGGAACACGGACAGTTCGGTCACCGCGGCCGCCAGTTCGCGGTATGCGGGCGAATCGACCGAATCCACTGCCAGCGTGCCGGCACCGGTGGCCATCAGGATGAACGAGTCGTTGGTGGACGTGTCGCCATCGATCGTGATGCAGTTGAACGACTTGTCGGCCACTTCCTTCACCAGCACGTCGAGCACGGGCTGCGCCACCTTCGCGTCGAACGCGAGGTAGCCGAGCATCGTGGCCATGTTCGGCTTGATCATGCCGGCGCCCTTGCTGATGCCCGTGAGCGTGACGGCATGGCCGCCGATCGTGACCGTGCGCGAGCCGGCCTTCGGCTGCGTGTCGGTGGTCATGATGCCTTCGGCCGCGTTGAACCAGTTGTCGGCCTTCAGGTTCTGCACGGCGGCCGGCAGGCCGGCCTTGATCTTCGCGACCGGCAATGGCTCCAGGATCACGCCCGTGGAGAATGGCAGGATCTGCTGCGCATCGAGGCCCAGTTCGGCCGCCAGCGCGTCGCAGGTGGCGCGGGCATTGGCCATGCCCGCCTCGCCGGTGCCCGCATTGGCGTTGCCCGTGTTGACGAGCAGTGCACGGATCGGCTTGCCGCCGGCCTTCGCCGCCGCCAGGTTGTCCTTGGAAATCTGCACGGGCGCCGCGCAGAAACGGTTCAGCGTGAACACGCCGGCAACGGTGGCCCCCTCGGCCAGCTTCATCACCAGCACATCCTTGCGGTTCGGTTTCTTGATCCCGGCCTCGGCATAGCCGATCTCGATACCGGCGACAGGTTTCAGTTCTGCGGCGACAGGAATGGGGGAATTGACGGCCATGTGTTGTTCTCGTGCGGTTGGTAAAACCCCTATTGTAATCCCTGTGACAACAGGTGTCGGCCGGTACCCCACCGCCGGACGGCGCCTTATATCTTTGAATAGAAAACGTGTCATGAACCGGTGATCGCGGACCGGGGTGTTCACAAAAAAACGACAGTAACTTTCATATTGTATATCTACGCGGCAATTAAATTTGGTGCCAAGTGGCAATATCCCATAAGGTGGAGACCGCATGCAGTCTGTCGTGAACAAAGCGCCGCTCCCCTATCTCCGCAGCGGCCTCGCGATGAGCAATACCCCATACAAAACACTTATCGAATCGGACCTCTTCAGCATGAAAATGAAACTGTCAGCAGCATTCGTCCTCGGCGCACTGTGCCTGATGCAGACCGGCGCGGCCAACGCTGTCGCTATCGGCGAGAACCTGAACGTCAGCGGCTTCGGCACGCTGGCCGCCGCCAGGAGCAATTCGGACGACGCGCGCTTCACGCGCGCCAACCAGCGCGAAGGCACGGCGGGCACGAACACGTTCGGCCTGGACTCGAACCTGGGCCTGCAGGCGACCTACACGTTCTCGGACAAGCTGTCCGCCACGACGCAGATCCTGTCGCGCAAATCGACCGGCGACAGCTTCACGACCGACCTGGCATGGGCGTTCGTCAAGTACAAGCTGAACGATGAAGTGTCGTTCCGTGCGGGCCGTATCGTGGTGCCGGCATTCCTGATCTCGGATTACCAGAACGTGGGCTATGCCAACACGATGATGCGTCCGCCGGTCGAGATGTATGGCCAGATGATCATCGAGAACGCCGACGGCGTCGACGTGAACTGGCAGCGCTCCTTCGGTGACACCAACGTGACG
The DNA here is from genome assembly GCF_004209755.1 of Pseudoduganella lutea. Lineage (NCBI taxonomy): Bacteria > Pseudomonadati > Pseudomonadota > Betaproteobacteria > Burkholderiales > Oxalobacteraceae > Pseudoduganella > Pseudoduganella lutea. The sequence goes on from NZ_CP035913.1 coordinate 1,933,920, forward strand.
GCGCTGGCGTTCGTGGGCATTGCCCGCGGCAAGTCGTACGTGTCGAGCAACCGTTCGGAACCGCGCTACCAGGCACCGGTGGCCGGCTTCGCCGTCAGCGCCGAGCATGGCCCCGTCACGCTGCGCTTCGCGCATGCCCAGGGCAAGCTGAAGGCCACCGACGTCAAGCCGATCAACACGCTCACTGGCACGCTGGATTCGCTGGGCTTCAATCAGCTGGCCGACGACATCACCATCACCGATTACAAGCGTGTCGCCTTCACGTCCGTGGGTCTGATGGCCGACTGGAACAACATCGTCGTGCAGTCCGAGTTCGGCATGCGCCGCGCCAAGGACCCGGTCTACCTGGCCGACAGCAACGCCTGGTACACCATGGTCGGGTACCGCTTCGGCAAAGTGCTGCCGTACTTCGCGCACGCCAAGTACGACGGCAAGGGTTCGATCGTTGCCGTGCCGGCGCAGCTGGCACGCATCCCGGCGCTCAATGCCGGCGTGAAGAACCTGCTGGGCGCAAGCAGCCAGTCGTCCAACCTGGTTGGCGTGCGCTGGGACTTCGCCTCGTCGGCCGCGCTGAAGGTGCAGGTCGACCGCGTGAGCCCGGGCGCCAAGAACGGCTTCCTGTCCGACGTGACCCCGGCCGGTGTCGGCAAGAAGGTCACCGTGGTCGCCGCCGGCGTGGACTTCGTTTTCTAAGGAACGCACATGAAAAAGATCACCATTTCCCTGGTCATCGCCTCCCTCGCAGCGGTGGCCGCAGTCCTGCCTTCCTCGGCATTTGCCGAGACCGTGGTCATCGTCAGCGCGAAGAACCCGGCCACCCGCATGTTCTCCGAACAGGCGGCCCAGTTCTTCCTCGGCAAATCGACGATGTTCACGCCGGTCGACCAGGCCGACGGTTCGGCGATCCGCAACGAGTTCTACAAGAAGGTGACAGACAAGGACGCCGCCCAGGTGAAAGCCATCTGGTCGAAGCTGGTCTTTACCGGCAAGGCGCAGGCGCCGAAAGAGTTCAAGTCGAACGCCGACGTGAAGAAGGCCGTTGCCGATGACCCGAAAGCCATCGGGTATATCGACAAGTCGGCCGTGGACGATACCGTCAAGGTCATCCTAACGCTGCAGTAAGCCGTTTCGCGGCATCGAAAAGCCCGGCCGAGTGCCGGGCTTTTTTCATTGCCGCGCCTTACAGGCGGATACTACGGGCCAGCCGCTGCCCATCGCGCGAAAGGCCATGCCGCTCGTAGAAGCGGTGCGCATCGAGCCGCCGGTCGCTGCTCGTCACTTCCAGTTTCACGCAGCCGGCCGACACAAACCAGCGCTCGGCAGCGGCGATCAGCGCGGCGCCGATGCCCTCGCTCCGGTACCGCTCGTCGACGACCATGCTGGTGATGCGCCCCAGGTGGCCGGCGGTGTGGAACAGCGGCAGCGCGTGCAGGCTGATGCAGCCGACGACTTCGCCTTGCAGCTCGGCCACCAGTACCCGGTCGGCCGGGCTGGAGGCCAGTGCCTCCAGCCTTGCACGGACCTGTCCGGGTGTCGACTCGTATCCCAACTCGTGCAACAGGCGCGCCAGGGCCGTGTGATCGGTGGACTGCGCATCGCGTATCGCCAGGGCCTTGCCGGCGGCTTCGTTCGTCATTCCGGTCATCTCCTTGCGGATGAAAAACGGGGCGAAAAAAAACCGGGGCGCGCCCCGGTTTTCATCAAGCCAGCTTGCCGTGGCAAGCCTTGTACTTCTTGCCGCTGCCGCAAGGGCATGGATCGTTGCGGCCGACCTTTGCCCCCATCTGCACCTGCGCTTCCGGCATGCCGGCCGGGTGTGCCGTGGGTGCCAGCAGTTCTTCCGGTGCCGCGCTCGGATCGAAGTCGGCGTGCTGGAAGGAGACGTTTTCCAGGTGCGTGACGGCCAGTGCCGCTTCGGCCGCTTCCACTTCCTCGCGCGACTGGATGCGCACCGTCATCACCTGGCGCACCACTTCGTTCTTGATCAGGTCCAGCATCTGGGCGAACAGTTCGAACGCTTCGCGCTTGTACTCCTGCTTCGGGTTCTTCTGCGCGTAGCCGCGCAGGTGGATACCCTGGCGCAGGTGGTCCAGCGCGGCCAGGTGTTCGCGCCAGTGGGTGTCCACTGACTGCAGCATCACGCTGCGCTCGAAGCCGCCGAACGCTTCCTTGCCGACGATGGCGATCTTGGCGTTGTACTGCTCGTCCGCCGCGGCCACCACGCGCTCGACGAGGTCTTCGTCGGTCAGGTTCGATTCCTTTTCCAGCATCTCGGCCAGTGGCACGTCGATCTGCCACTCGGATGCCAGCGTGGCCTGCAGGGCCGGCACGTCCCACTGCTCTTCCACGGATTCTTCCGGCACGTGCTGGCGCACCAGATCGGTGAATACGCCGTGGCGCAGGTTCTGGATCATCTCGGCGATCTCGGTCGCCTCCAGCAGCTCGTTACGCTGCTGGTAGATCACCTTGCGCTGGTCGTTGGACACGTCGTCGTATTCGAGCAGCTGCTTGCGGATGTCGAAGTTGCGGGCCTCGACCTTGCGCTGCGCCGATTCGATGGAACGGGTGACGATGCCCGCTTCGATCGGTTCGCCTTCCGGCATCTTCAGGCGATCCATGATGGCGCGCACGCGGTCGCCGGCGAAGATGCGCAAGAGCGGATCGTCCAGCGACAGGTAGAAGCGCGACGAGCCCGGGTCGCCCTGGCGGCCGGAACGGCCGCGCAGCTGATTGTCCACCCGGCGCGATTCATGGCGCTCGGTGCCGATGATGTGCAGGCCGCCGGCCGCCACCACCTGCTCGTGCAGTGCCTGCCAGCCATCGCGCAGTTGCTTGATCTTCGCTTCCTTGTCGGCTTCCGACAGGTTCGCGTCGGCCTCGAGCAGCTTGATCTGGTTTTCCAGGCTGCCGCCCAGCACGATATCGGTACCACGGCCAGCCATGTTGGTGGCGATGGTGATTGCTTTCGGCGAACCCGCCTGGGCGATGATTTCCGCTTCGCGGGCGTGCTGTTTCGCGTTCAGCACGTTATGCGGCAGCTTGGCCTTGTCGAGGATGGACGCCAGCAGCTCCGAGTTCTCGATCGACGTGGTACCCACCAGCACCGGCTGGCCGCGGTCGTAGCAGTCGCGGATGTCGGCAACCATCGCCTGGTATTTTTCCTGCGCCGACTTGTACACCTGGTCCTGCCTGTCCTTGCGGGCGGACGGACGGTTCGGCGGGATCACCACGGTCTCGAGGCCGTAGATGTCCTGGAATTCGAATGCTTCCGTATCGGCGGTACCGGTCATGCCCGACAGCTTGGCATACATGCGGAAGTAGTTCTGGAACGTGATCGAGGCCAGCGTCTGGTTCTCGTTCTGGATCTTCACGCCTTCCTTGGCTTCCACGGCCTGGTGCAGGCCATCGGACCAGCGGCGGCCCGTCATCATGCGGCCCGTGAATTCGTCGACGATGACGACTTCGCCGTGCTGCACCACGTAGTGCTGGTCCTTGTGGTACAGCGCATGCGCGCGCAGCGCCGCATACAGGTGGTGCACCAGCGTGATGTTGGCGGAGTCGTACAGCGAGGCGCCTTCCGGCAGCAGGCCCATCTGCGTGAGGATCGCTTCGGCCTTTTCGTGGCCGGCTTCGGTCAGCAGCACCTGGTGCGACTTTTCGTCCTTCGTGTAGTCGCCCGGCACTTCGATACTGCCCTTGCCGTCCGGCTTTTCCTCGCCGATCTGCAGGGTCAGCATCTTCGGCACTTCATTGATCTTGTGGTACAGGTCCGTGTGGTTCTCGGCCTGGCCGGAAATGATCAGCGGCGTACGGGCTTCGTCGATCAGGATCGAGTCGACTTCGTCGACGATCGCGTAGTTCAGGCCGCGCTGCACGCGATCGCGGATATCGAACACCATGTTGTCGCGCAGGTAGTCGAAACCGAATTCGTTGTTGGTGCCGTAGGTGATGTCCGAGGCATACGCCTGCTGCTTGACCGAGTGCTCCATCTGGCCGAGGTTGACACCCGTGGTCAGGCCGAGCCAGCGGTACAGCTTGCCCATCGTTTCGGCATCGCGCTGGGCCAGATAATCGTTGACCGTCACGATGTGCACGCCCTTGCCGGACAGCGCGTTCAGGTAGGCCGGCAGGGTTGCCGTCAGCGTCTTGCCTTCACCGGTGCGCATCTCGGCGATCTTCCCGTAATGCAGGACCATGCCGCCCAGCAGCTGGACGTCGAAGTGGCGCATCTTGAACACGCGCTTGGATGCTTCGCGGCACACGGCGAACGCCTCGACCAGCAAATCGTCCAGCGCTTCGCCGGCCGCCACGCGTTCCTTGAAGGCGGGCGTCTTGGCCTGCAATTCGGCGTCCGACAGCTTTTCGTACTCGGGTTCGAGAGCGTTGATTGCTTTGACGGTTTTTTGGTATTGCTTGAGCAGCCGTTGATTACGGCTGCCGAAAATCGCGGTCAGTAAGGACATGCTTGAATTCTTGAATAAACGCCGTTTAAAAAAAGCTCGCTTCGCGACCTCGCCCAGAGCCTGTGGCAAAAAGACCTGTGATTTTAGCACGGGGGTACATTGGGATGGCTGCCGGAAAGACAATAGCCAAAAGGGAACGAAGCCCTTGCCCGAATATCCGCCCGCAGCGGCCCAGTGTCCGCCAAGGCGCCGCTGCAGCGCCGCCGATGCTGCGCGCACGGCGCGGCTATGCTATGTTTCGCGCATGCGATTCAATGCCTTCAGCCCGACCCGTCAGAACCGGAATGCCGTGGATGCCACGGATTTCCTGCGCCGCAACGACCACCTGGCGGCACTGCTGCCGGCCGTGCAGCGCATGGCCCGGTTGCAGCAGGACTGCGCGAAAGTCCTGCCGACCGCATTCGGCTTCTGCGACATCATTTCGTTCGAGGCTGGCCAGCTGGTGCTGTCCACGCCGAACACATCGGTCGCAGCCAAGCTTAAACAGCAATTGCCAAAACTGCAAGAAGCACTCGCGGCCAAGGGGTGGCAGATCGACAACATCCGCCTGAAGGTGCAGATGATGAAGGCAATGTCCGCGCCGCCACCGGAAAGGCGCCAGCTGGTCATTCCCGAGGTGGGGGTCGATTCGTTCGCCCAGCTGTCGGAAACGCTCGAGCCGACGAAACAGAATGCCGCGTTGATCGCGGCGCTGAAGAACCTGGTGGCGCACCGGCGCTGACTACACGGCCAGGTTGCCACCCGGCCCGCGCGGTGCGCGGCCCGCTACCTTAGTTGTACGCCCACTCCTGCTCGAGCTGCCGCGCATACGATGGCGGCGCCTCGTCGGCCGAATCATAGGTGACGAACTCGTAGGCATCCGGATTGGCCAGCAGCTCGCGCAGCAGCTTGTTGTTCAGCGCATGGCCGGATTTGTGCGCTTCGTACGCGCAGACCAGCGGATGGCCGATCACATACAGGTCGCCGATCGCATCGAGGATCTTGTGGCGCACGAATTCATCGTCGTAGCGCAGCCCGTCCGGATTCAGGATGCGGTACTCATCCATCACGATCGCGTTTTCCAGCGAGCCGCCGCGCGCCAGGCCGATCCCGCGCAGCATTTCCACGTCCTGCATGAAGCCGAACGTGCGCGCCCGCGCCACCGCCTGGATATAGGACTGGCTGCCGAAATCGATCTGCGCGCGCTGCGCCGTGCCATCGACGGCCGGGTGGTTGAATTCGATGAAGAAGTCCAGCTTGAAGCCATTGTGCGGCACCAGCCGCGCCCACTTCTCGCCCGCGCCCTGCCCTTCGCGCACTTCGACAGGCTTCTTGATGCGGATGAATTTCTTCGGCGCGGCCTGCTCTTCGAGGCCCGCCTGCTGCAGCAGGTAGACGAACGACGACGCCGAGCCATCCATGATCGGGATTTCCTCGGCGGTCACGTCGATGTAGAGGTTGTCGATGCCCAGGCCCGCGCAGGCGGACATCAGGTGTTCGATCGTCGACACGCGGGCGCCTTCCCTGATCATCACGGTGGCCATGCGGGTATCGCCGATTTCCATCGGGCCGACCGGGAATACGACCGGCGGCTGCAGGTCCACGCGGGAAAAGATGATGCCCGTATCGGGCGGCGCCGGGCGCAATGTCAGTTCGACCTTGGTGCCGGAGTGCACGCCGACACCTGTGGTGCGGACTTGTTCTTTGATGGTTCGTTGTTTCAGCATTTCACGATTATATCGGCTTTCCCCGCCCCGCGTTTCCTCCACCCAAAGGCCCATTGACAGGCTTGAAAGCGAGACAACATGCGGGTTTCACGGGTGTTCGGCCTCGCTGTGCACAGCCTCGCGCCGCACGAGGTAGATGCCGCTGCCGATGATGATCGCGGCACCCACCAGGGTCCACCGGTCCGGCAAGGTGCTCCACAAGGCCCAGTCGATCGCCACGCCCCACGCCAGCGCGGTGTACTCGAACGGCGCCACGATCGATGCCTTGCCGATGCTGAATGCCTTGGTGATCGCCAGCTGGCCCAGGAAGCCGGAGAGCGCCAGGGTGGCGATCACGGGCCAGTCGCTCCACTGCAGCGGCACCCATCCCGGCCACGCCAGCGGCAGCGCCCCGCCACCGATCATCACCAGCAGCCAGAACATGATCTGTTCATTCGAATCGGTGCGCGACAGGATCCGGCTGGCGATCGCGGACACCGCGTAGCATGCCGCCGAGCCCAGGATGGCCAGCCCGGCCACGGAAATGAAGCTGGTGCCCTCGGGCCGCAGCACGACAAGCACGCCGACCAGGCCGACGCCGATCGCCAGCCACTGCATCGCGTCGACGCGCTCGCCCAGGATGAATACCGACAGCGCCGTGATCAGCGCCGGCGCGATGAAGAACACCGAATACGCTTCCGACAGCGGCAGCGATTTGAGGCCATAGGCGAACATGGTGAGCATGCCGATCCCCAGCGCGCCGCGCAGCAGCTGCAGCGGCCATCGCACCTTGAAAATGCCGCGGAATCCGCCGCGGTAGGCAACGTAGGCACACACCAGCGGCATCGATGAAAACGCGCGCAATACCGTCACCTGCATGGCCGGATAGCGGGCAGCCAGCAGTTTCATGGCCGTGTCCATGATCGAGAACATTGCAACGGCGATGACCATCGCATAGATGCTGTGCAGGTTTTCCTTGGCTTGCTGTTTCAAGAAGCGGTCCTTGGCTGGCGTGTAATAAGATTAGCCGGCCATTGTAATTCGCCCGCACGCGAACAGTGAGCGGTATCAGCGTTTCCTTTCGCTGCGCGGTATCATGATCGAATGACCAAGCCCACCAAGAAACCGAAAGTATCTCCCGTCTTCGAAGTGCATGATTCGCCGATCCACGGCAAGGGTGTCTTCGCCCGCCGCGCCATTCCGGCCGGTACCCGGATCATCGAATACACCGGTGAAATCGTCGACTGGGATGAAACATGCCGCCGCACCGCCGAGAAGGGCGGCCCGATCAACCACACGTTCTTCTTCACGCTGAACAACGGCCTGTTGATCGACGGCGGCGCCGGCGGCAACGACTCGCGCTTCATCAACCACTCGTGCGACCCGAATTGCGAAGCGATGGAAGAAGACGACCGCGTCTTCATCCACGCACTGCGCGACATCGAAAAAGGCGAGGAGCTGCGCTACAACTATGGCCTGATCTACGACGAACGCCATACTCCCGCCGTGAAGAAGGCGTTTGAATGCCGTTGCGGCGCGCCGAACTGCACCGGCATCATGCTGGCGCCGAAAAAGCGCAGCCGCGGGAAGAAGGCGGCACCATAAGTTGTAACAGGCGTAGCCAATCTACAACGTTGCCATTTGTTAAGATCGTTAAATAGCCGTTGTACCAGCAGTTCCCCGATCGGGGAATGGCTTTTTCGCGGTATGCAGCACTGCCGCCCGCCTGCCTGTTACACGTATGTCCGGTAAATTCCATCGCGGCTAAATGAATTTCTCTGGCAAATCATTGCCGAGGGTAACTTTGTAACGGCCGAGGTAGCGCTCCCTTGGCATGCGTGACCGCTGCGCATAATGAAATTCCTGCAAACAAAGGAGTTTCAATGAAAAGCTTGGCATACCACCTGCTGGCCGCATCGGTGCTGGCGGGAATGGCGCAAGGCGCCGCCGCGAGCGCCACGAGCACGGGCGGCATTGGCGCGGTCACCATCACACTCGTCGACCTCGCGCCGGACGATGGCATCGCGCCGTCGATCGTGTTCGCTCCGGACATGGGAGAGAACAGCGGCGGCACGGTGAGCGGCGAACTGCGCTCATGGACGGGCGACGACGAAAGCTTCCGCGAATTCCGCAGCGTGGGCTCCGGCCTGGCGTCATCGGTCAGCGCCGGACGCGATACCCCCATGGCTTCGGCCAGCGGCAGTATTGCGGGCCTGGCTGGCGCGGGCTTCTCCGCATTGGCCGCGCAAGGCCAGGCCGGCAGCGGCGCCGCGGCGCGTGGTTCATACGACGTGACGGTGCAGAGCGCGTGGGCAGGCTTCACGCTGTCCGCCAATACGGCCGTGTACTTCTCGGCCAGCGGCTGGGCGCAGGGTACGACATCGACCGGCGGCGACCCGACCACGGGCTGGGACGAAGCCGGCGGCGCGCTGGTGGGTCTCGGCGCGGCAGGCTTCGACAGCGGCGGCACGCTCGTGTGGGACGACGACGAACACATCGCCACCGCGAGCTACACGCTCGACGGCGCCGGCAACGTGCACGGCGATGCGCAATCGTGGACGGGCCTGCTGTCGGTCTCGTTCAGCAACACCACCAACGCCAGCGTGGACGGCATCTTCACGGGAGAGGCCCGTGCGTTCGGCCATTCGGCCGTCTCCGCCGTGCCCGAACCCGCGACAGGCCTGATGCTGCTCGGCGGCCTGGGCCTCGTCGGTGCCATCGCCCGCCGCCGCGCGACAAGGGAGGCCGCATGAAACGCCTGATCCTTGCTTCTTCCCTGCTGCTGGCCGCGACCGGCGCCCTGGCCGCCGCCAGCAGCACCGTGCACATCAACGGCGTGACGATCACGCTGACCGACCTGGACCTGAACGACGGCATCGCCGCATCGGCCACGATGATGCATGGCAGCCAGCCCTATCTCAACATCGGCAGCGCCAGCTTCGATCCGGCCTACAGCAACGATGCGCAAGCCGGCATCGGCACGCATGGCGCCAGCCAGCTGCACGCCGATGTGGGCACCACGTTCTCGCACTCGTCCGCCACGATCGCCGGCCAGCCGTCGATCGTCGGCTATTCCAGCATCGCGCTGGAGGGTGCGGCGCTGAGCTCCGCCGTGGGCTATGGTGAATACGGCGCGACCGCGGCGCCCTACACGGCGATGAACGTGCAGGTCGCGGCAAACACGCGGGTGACGGTAACGTTCGACGCCAGCATCGACGTGGCGACGACGGTGGGCCTCGACGCGGCCGGCAACGCCGAGCGCGCAATGGGCCGCATCCTGATGGCGTTCGACGGACTCGACGCCGATGGCGCCTGGGTCATCGACGAACAGTTCCAGGAACTTGTCGCCGGCTACCGGGTCGACAATGCCGGCAATGTGCTTGGCGACACCTTGCACTGGGATGGCCAACTGTCCGTCAGCTTCGCGAACTGGACCGGCAGCGACACGGTCGCCACGCTGTACAGCGAGGGAGTCATCGGTGGCAGTTCGGTGGTGAGCGCGGTGCCCGAACCGGCCACGTACGGGATGCTGCTGGGCGGACTTGCTCTGCTGGGCGTTGCGGCGCGACGCAAGAAGGCCGCGTGCTGATGAGGCGGTCGTAGTGTACGAAAAAAATGCCGCGCAACCGCGCGGCATTTTCTATCCGTCCGAGGTGGCTTAAACCTGGCCCAGCAGCGTCTCCGCGTTCGACACTTCGAACTTGCCGCCCTGCTCCACGTTCAGCTGCGTGACGACGCCATCCTCGACCAGCATCGAGTAGCGCTGCGAGCGCGTGCCCATGCCGAACTTCGAGAAGTCCGCATCCAGGCCCAGCGACTTCGTGAAGGCGGCGTTACCGTCGGCCATCATGCGCACGATGTTCGTGGCTTTCTGCTCGCGGCCCCAGGCGCCCATCACGAACGCGTCGTTCACCGAGATGCACCAGATCTCGTCCACGCCCTTGGCCTTGAAGGCTTCGGCATGCTCCACGAAGCCGGGCACGTGCTTGGCCGAGCAGGTGGGCGTGTAGGCGCCCGGCAGGCCGAAGATTGCGATCTTCTTGCCGGCGGCCAGTTCCTGCACGTTGAACGTGTTCGGGCCCAGCGAGCAGCCTTCGGTTTCGACTTCGATGAATTCGGACAGCGAGCCTTCCGGCAGTTTGTCGCCGATCTTGATGGTCATGGTGATCTCCTTGTAAAGCGTTGCGTGCCGTGCGAACGGATGATTCCGAAAGCAGCCCGGGCCACGCAAATGAAAAGCCGGGCAGGCAAAAAAAAACCGCGCTGGGGTAGTACACAAAGCGTGCACCCAAGGCGGCAGCTCCGGCAAGTATGCCAGAGCGCGAGCGAAACCGCTCGAAAGCGCCGGCCCCTCTCACCAAGGCCGGCGTGGCGGCGTCCAGGGACGCCGCCGGAACAGATGATCAGTCGGCCTGCTTGCGCAGGAATGCCGGGATGTCGTAGGTTTCCATGCCGTTCTTTTCCATCGCGCGCACCTGCTCGGAAGCCGATTCGCGGCGCCACACGGCTGGAGCCTTCTGGCCTTCGAAGTTGTGGCCGGCAGCGACGCCCACGCCCATCGCGGTCGATGCGGCGGCGCCGCCCAGCCCGGCCTGCGGGTTCAGCGGGTTGTTGTGGGTGCCCGTGCGCAGCATCTGCTGCGGCACCAGCTGAACGTGCTTCTTGTTCTTGCCCAGGCCCGTTGCCACCACGGTCACGCGGATCGAATCGCCCATCGAATCGTCGTAGGCGATACCTTGCGCGATCGATGCGTCCGGTGCGGCGAAGGCGCGCACCGCGGCCATCACTTCCTTGATCTCCTTGCCCTTCAGGCCACGGCTGGCGGTCACGTTGACCAGCACGCCGCGCGCGCCGGACAGGTCGATGCCATCGAGCAGCGGCGAAGCCACGGCCTGTTCGGCGGCGATGCGCGCGCGATCCACGCCGGCGGCGGTCGCGGTACCCATCATGGCCTTGCCCTGCTCGCCCATGATCGTCTTCACGTCGTTGAAGTCGACGTTGATGTGGCCCGGCACGTTGATGATCTCGGCGATACCGGCCACCGCGTTGTTCAGCACATCGTCGGCATGCTGCAGCCATTCGATCAGCGACTCGTCTTCGTAGATCTCCTCGAGCTTCTCGTTCAGGATCACGATCAGCGAGTCGACGTTCTGCGACAGCTGCTCCAGGCCTTCATCGGCGATCTCCATGCACTTCTGGCCTTCGTGCGAGAACGGCTTGGACACGACCGCAACGGTCAGCGCGCCCAGCGATTTCGCCACTTCCGCGACGATCGGCGCGGCACCGGTGCCGGTACCGCCGCCCATGCCCGCGGCGATGAACACCATGTGCGCACCGCGCAGCGCATCCTCGATGCGTGCGCGCGAATCCTCGGCCAGCTTGCGGCCGACATCGGGTTTCATGCCCGCACCCAGGCCGGTCTCGCCGATCTGGATGATGTTGTCGGCCTTGGAAGCCGACAACGCCTGGGCATCGGTATTGGCGGCGATGAATTCCACCCCGCTCATGCCCTTGTTGATCATGTGCTGCACCGCGTTACCGCCCGCGCCGCCAACACCGACCACCTTGATCACCGTTCCCAGTGACGCGTTATCGACCATATCGAACTCCATGATGTGCTCCTAGTTAAAGCGCGCTTCGTGCGCCAGCCTTCATATCGGTAGAGACTGGGGGGCGAAGACTGCGTATATATAAAAATAGTTTACCCTGTTGTTACCGTTTCGGGTGCAATAAAGGCTGTCGCGTGCGGCGGCCAGCCCACAGTGCCCCACCTCAGAAATTACCGAGGAACCATTCCTTCATGCGTTGCCAGACCGCCTTCACGGACCCGTCCTGGCGCGTCACGATATGCCCGCGCAAATACTGCTTCTTCGCTTCCAGCAGAAGACCGAGCACGGTGGCATAGCGGGGGCTGCGCACCACGTCGGCCAGCTGGCCGCGATAGTCCGGCGTGCCGAGGCGCGCCGGTTTCAGGAAGATGTCCTCCGCCATCTCGACCATGCCGGGCATGATCGAGGAGCCACCGGTCAACACGATGCCGGACGAGAGCACGCCCTCGTATCCGGATTCGCGCACCACCTGGTGCACCATGGCGAACAGTTCCTCCACGCGTGGCTCGATGACGGCAGCCAGCGCCTGGCGGGACAGCGGGCGAGGTCCGCGGTCGCCCAGGCCCGGCACTTCCAGGTGTTCCCCCGGATCTGCCAGCACCTGCTTTGCCACGCCGTAGCGGATCTTGATTTCTTCCGCTTCGGACGTAGGCGTCCGCAAGGCCATCGCTATATCGTTGGTGATCTGGTCACCGGCGATCGGGATCACTGCCGTATGGCGGATCGCGCCGTCCGAGAACACTGCAACGTCGGTGGTGCCGCCGCCGATATCGATCAGCACTACACCCAATTCTTTTTCGTCCGGCGTCAGCACGGCATCCGCGGATGCCATGGGCTGCAGGATCAGGTCCGAAACCTCGAGCCCGCAGCGCCGCACGCACTTGACGATGTTCTGCACCGCGCTCACTGCGCCGGTAACGATATGTACCTTCACTTCCAGGCGGATGCCGCTCATGCCGATCGGCTCGCGCACATCCTCCTGGCTGTCCACGATGAACTCCTGCGGCACCGTGTGCAGCAGCTGCTGATCAGTAGGGATGTTAACGGCCTTCGCCGTTTCGATGACGCGCGCCACATCGGTCGCCGTGACTTCCTTTTCCTTGATCGCCACCATGCCGCTCGAATTGAAGCTGCGGATATGGCTGCCCGCGATACCCGCGTAGACATTGCGGATCTTGCAGTCGGCCATCAGCTCGGCTTCCTCGAGGGCGCGCTGGATGGATTCCACGGTCGCTTCGATGTTCACCACCACGCCCTTCTTCAGGCCCTTCGATTCGTGCTGCCCCAGCCCGATCACTTCGTGGCGGCCATCGCCCATCACCTCGGCCACCACGGCAACCACCTTGGAGGTGCCGATGTCGAGGCCGACGATCAGGTTTTTCGCGTCTTTTGTCATTATCTGCTCGTATGTATTCGTTGTACTGCTTCAGCGTGTTTTTTTGCTTATTTTTTTGCTTTTTCAGCCGGTATCTTCAACCCCGCCGCCGACAGCGCCAGACCGTTCTGGTAACGCATGTCGATCGTTTCGATGTCCGGCACGCGCGCGGCCAGTTGCGGCCACACCGATACCAGCCGCGCCACGCGCTCCCTGAGCATCGTCGGTGTCTGCTCGCGGCCCAGCGCCACGCTGGCGCCGCTTTGCAGCGTCACCGTCCACGCGTAGCGGCTCGACAGCGCCAGGCCCGCCGGCACGAGCTTCGCCGGCGCGAACCACTTGCGCAGCTCGGCGTAGCGCGACAGCACTTCCTTCTCGCTGCCGTCCGGCCCGGAAAATTGCGGCAGTTCGTGATCCTCTTCCGCCTCGGCCAGGTTGGCGGTAAACACATCGCCCTTCACCGACAGCAGGCGGCCATCCTCGCCCCACGTGCCCAGCGCCTCGTGCTCTTCGACCTCCACGATCAGCTGGTTCGGCCACTCGCGCCGCACGGTAGCGCGCCGCACCCATGGCACGGCCTCGAATACCTGGCGCACCTGTTCCAGGTTCGCCGTGAAGAAATTGCCGCGGATGCGGCCCTGCGTACCGTTCTTCAGCGTCAGCAGGTTCACGTGGCGCAGTTCGGCGCGCTCCATCGCTTCGACGCGGATCGTGCGCAGGTCGAAAACCGGCCGGTGCGCGATCCACCAGATGCCGGCGGCGACGCAAACGGCAAACACCAGCGCGACGATGCCGCTGGCGGTTGCGTTCAAGGCTTTTGCGTCGTGCCACATGGTTCGTTCAGACCTTCTTGTTTTTCAGCCGTGCCGTGCGCAGGATTTCCACGCACAGCTCCTCGTACGACAGACCGACGGCACGTGCAGCCATCGGCACCAGCGAATGGGTCGTCATGCCGGGCGACGTGTTCACCTCCAGCAGGAACGGCCGGTTGTCGCTCGTGCGCAGCAGCACGTCCACGCGTGCCCAGCCTTCGCAACCCAAGGTGCGATAAGCCTCGACGGCGATGCGGCCCATCTCGGCCTGCACCGCCTCATCGAGCTGCGGCGGGCAGAAATACTGCACATCGTCAGTGAAATACTTGTTCTGGTAGTCGTACTTGCCTTCCGGCGCCACGATTTCCACCACAGGCAGCGCGCGCGCGGCGGCACCCGTGCCCAGCACGGCCACGGTGAATTCGCGGCCGGTAACGAAGCTTTCCGCCAGCACTTCGTCATCCAGTTTCGCCGCCACGTCGTAGGCCGCCTGGAATTCGTCGACAGCATTGACCTTCGTGATGCCGATCGAGGAGCCTTCGTGTGGCGGCTTCACGATCAGTGGCAGGCCCAGTTGCGCGGCCACGGCCGGCAGGTCGGACTGCCCATCGAGCAGCGCGTAGTCCGGCGTGGGCAAGCCGGCCTTTTGCCAGAGCACCTTCGTCGTGATCTTGTCCATGCCGACCGAGCTGGCCATCACGCCGCTGCCCGTATAGGGAATGCCCAGCAGTTCGAGCGCGCCCTGCAGCGTGCCATCTTCGCCGAGGCGGCCATGCAGCGCGATGAAAACGCGGTCGAATTTTTCCGCTTCCAGTTCGCCCAGCGAACGCTGGCCCGGATCGAACGGGTGTGCATCGATGCCCTGGCCGCGCAGGGCTTCCAGCACGCCGCTGCCGGACATGATGGACACTTCGCGCTCGGCGGAGCGGCCGCCGAACAGCACGCCGACCTTGCCAAACGATTGCGCTTCTTCTTTCGAGATACTCATGCTCATGCCCTGTCGTTCAAGCTTTGTAGTTCACCAGTTTGCCCGGTACGCCGCTGATCGCGCCCGCGCCCATCGTCAGGACCACGTCGCCGTCCCGTACCAGGTTCATGATCGTTTCCGGCACCTCGGCGATGGTTTCGACGAAGACCGGCTCGGTCTTGCCGCGAGCGCGGATCGCGCGCACCAGCGAGCGGCCGTCGGCGCCCACGATCGGCGCCTCGCCGGCCGGATAGACTTCCACCAGCAGCAGCAGGTCCACCACCGACAGCACGCGGGCGAAGTCCTCGAACAGGTCGCGGGTGCGGGTATAGCGGTGCGGCTGGAACGCGAGCACCAGGCGGCGGCCCGGATACGCGGCGCGGGCGGCGGCCAGTGTCACTTCCGTTTCCACCGGGTGATGGCCGAAATCGTCGACCAGCGTGAAGGTGCCGCCGCCCGGAATGGCGACGTCGCCGTATTTCGTGAAGCGGCGGCCCACGCCCGCGAAGCCCGCCAGGCCGGCTTGCGTGGCGCTGTCCTCGACGCCGATTTCACGCGCGATGGCAACGGCCGAGCAGGCGTTCTGCACGTTGTGCATGCCCGGCTGGTTCAGCACCACGTCCAGGTCGGGGAAGCCTTCCTGCAGTACCGTGAAATGCATCTGCGTGCCGACCGCGCGGGCGTTCACGGCGCGCACTTCGGCGTCTTCCGCGAAACCATACGTGGTGACGGGCTTGGTCACCTGGGGCAGGATGCTGCGCACGTGCGGGTCGTCGATGCACAGCATGGCGCGCCCGTAGAACGGCAGCCGGTGCGTGAAGTGCACGAACGCCTGTTTCAGCTTTTCGAAATCGTGCTCGTAAGTTTCCATGTGGTCGGCATCGATGTTCGTGATCACCTCGATCATCGGCGCCAGGTTCAGGAACGAAGCATCCGATTCGTCCGCCTCGGCCACCAGGTACTCGCCGGAACCCAGCTTGGCATTGGCGCCCGCCGCGGTGAGCCGGCCGCCGATCACGAACGTGGGGTCCAGGCCGCCCTGGTACAGCACGGAGGCGACCAGCGACGTGGTCGTGGTCTTGCCGTGCGTGCCGGCGATGGCGATGCCGCGTTTCAGGCGCATCAGCTCGCCCAGCATCACGGCGCGCGGCACGATCGGGATCTTTTTCGCGCGGGCCGCCACCACTTCCGGATTATCCGCCGCGACGGCGGTGGAGGTGACCACCGCATCGGCGGCGCCGATGTATTCGGCCGCATGGCCCTGGAATACCTGTGCGCCCATGTCGGCCAGGCGCTGCGTGACGGCATTACTGCCCAGGTCCGAGCCGCTGACGTTGTAGCCGAGCGTGACCAGCACCTCGGCGATGCCGCTCATGCCGCTGCCGCCGATGCCGACGAAGTGAATGTTCTTGACCTTGTGTTGCATGTTTGCGTTCTTCTCTGCCCGTTGTGCGCGTTATTGCCGTTATTGCCGGTTATTACCAATTCATGCCAGTTGTTCGAGTACGTTCGCGATCGCGTCGTTCGCATCGCGCTTGCCCACGGCCCGCGCCGCCACGGCCATGCCGCGGCAGGCGTTGCGCGTGAGCGTTTGCAGCAGTGCCGCCAGGCCCTGCGCGGTCAGTTCCGTTTGCGGCAGGTGGATCGCCGCATTCTGCTTCTGCATCCATTGCGCGTTGTCGCGCTGGTGGCTGGTCGTCGACGCCACGAGCGGCACGAGCACGCTGGCCACGCCGGCCGCCGTCAGTTCGGAAACCGTGATGGCGCCCGCGCGGCAGATCACCACGTCGGCCTGCGCATACGCGCTGGCCATGTCGTCGATGAAGTCGACCACGCTGGCCTGCACGCCGGCCTGCGCATAACCGGCGCGCAGCGCATCGATATTCTTCTTGCCCGACTGGTGCGTCACCAGCGGTCGTTCGGCTTCCGGCAGCAACGCCAGCGCGGCCGGCAGCGCATCGTTCAGCGCCTTCGCGCCCAGGCTGCCCCCGACGACGAGGATGCGCAGCGGGCCTTCGCGGCCGGCGAAACGCTGCTCGGGCGCCGGCAGGTCGAGGATTTCCTTGCGCACCGGGTTGCCCGTGACGACGGCCTTGCCGGCGGCGCGGCCGAAGTCGGCCGGGAAACCGAAGCACACCTTCGACGCCACTGGTGCCAGCGTCCTGTTCGACAGCAGCAATGCCGCATCGGCGTTGACGAGCACCAGCGGCACGTTGCGCAGCTTGCTCATCATCCCGCCGGGCACCGTCACGTAGCCGCCCATGCCCAGCACGGCATCGGGCTTGCGGCGGCCAATGATGCCGTAGCAATCCCAAAAAGCCTTCAGCATCTTCAGTGCGCCGGACACCGTATGGCCCAGGCCCTTGCCGCGCATGCCGGAAAAATGGATCACGTCCATCATCACGCCGGCCTTCGGTACCAGGTCACCTTCCATGCCGTGCGATGTGCCCAGCCACGTGACTTCCCAGCCGCGCTCGCGCATCGTGCGCGCGATCGCCAGGCCGGGAAAAATGTGGCCGCCGGTGCCGGCCGCCATGATCACGAGTTTCTTCATACTCGCCCGCCCCGCATCAGCACGCGGTTTTCATAGTCGATGCGCAGCAGGATCGCCAGGCCGAGACAGTTGACGAGCACGCCGGTGCCGCCGTAGCTCATCAGCGGCAACGTCAGTCCCTTGGTGGGCAGCAACCCCAAATTGACTCCCATATTGATGAATGTCTGGATACCGACCCAGATACCGATGCCCTTGGCGACCAGGCCGGCGAAGGTCTGGTCGATGGCGATCGCCTGGCGGCCGATCTCGAAAGCGCGTTTAACGATCCAGTAGAACATTCCGATGACAACGAGCACGCCGATCAGCCCCAATTCCTCGCCGATCACGGCCAGCAGGAAGTCGGTATGCGCTTCGGGCAGGTAGTGCAGCTTTTCCACGCTGCCGCCGAGACCCACGCCGAAGATCTCGCCGCGGCCGAAGGCGATCAGCGAGTGCGTCAGCTGGTAGGCCTTGTTCAGCGCGTTTTCTTCTTCCCACGGATTCAGGTACGCAAAGAAGCGGTCGCGCCGGAACTTCGACAGTGCGATGATCGACACGAAGACCGTGACCAGCATGCCGGCGATGCCGCCGAACCAGATTGCGTTCACGCCGCCCAGGAACAGGATGCCCATGGCGATGCAGACGATCACGCCGAACGCACCCAGGTCGGGTTCGAGCAGCAGCAGCAGGCCCACGACGCTGACCGCGATCGCCATGGGCAGGAAGCCCTTGGTCAGCTTGTGCATGTATTCCTGCTTGCGCACCGTGTAGTCGGCCGCGTACAGCACGATGAACAGCTTCATCAGCTCCGAAGGCTGCAGGTTGTAGATCTTCAGCGACAGCCAGCGCCGCCCGCCATTGACCACCACGCCAATGCCGGGGATCAGCACGAGCACCAGCAGGAACAGCGTGCCGATGAACAGGTATGGCGCCCAGCGCTGCCATGTGGCGACCGGGATGCGGAACGCCACCAGCGCCATCACGGCGGAAATTCCGATGAACGTGGCTTGCCGCGTCAGGAAATAGGAACTCGAGTAGGCCGCGTATTTGCGCGAATCGGGCAAGGCAATCGACGCCGAGTACACCATCACCATGCCGAGCAGCAGCAGCAGGATGATCACCCACAGCAGCGGCTTGTCGTACTCCATCATGCGCGACTGGCGCGAGCGGATATCGATCGGCGTGACCGATCCCCCGCCGGAGAACTTGAATGGCAGCTGGAAGGCCATCAGATCTCCTGTCCCGCATCGAGCGCGATGCCGCGCACGGTGTCGATGAACACTTGCGCGCGGTGCGCATAGTTCTTGAACATGTCCAGGCTGGCGCAGGCGGGCGACAGCAGCACGGCGTCACCGGCATGGGCCAGCGCGGCGGCGCGCTGCGTTGCTTCTTCCAGCGTCGCAAAGTCTTCCAGCGGCACGTTCGTGTCGGCCAGTGCGGCGCGGATGGCCGGCGCATCGCGGCCGATCAGCACCACGGCGCGCACGTAGCGCGATACCGGGCCGGCCAGCGGATCGAATGCCTGGCCCTTGCCGTCGCCGCCGGCGACCAGCACGATGCGCTGGCTGTCGCCGCCGAAGCTCTTGCCCAGGCCGTCGATGGCGGCCACGGTGGCCCCCACATTGGTGCCCTTGCTGTCGTCGTAGAATTCGACGCCATTGATGGCGGCCACCAGTTCCACGCGGTGCGGCTGGCCCTTGTAGTCGCGCAGGCCGTGCAGCAGCGGCGCGAACGGCAGCCCGATCGCCCGGCACAGCGCCAGCGCGGCCAGCGCGTTGGTTGCGTTGTGCGTGCCGCGAATCTGCAGCGCATCGGCCGGCATCAGTTTTTTCACCTGGGTCTCGACCGCGGGCACCGGTTCGTTCTTGCGGCGCTTCTTTGCCGGCTCGGCATCGTCCGTCGGCTCGGCCGTGGCCAGCCACCACACTCCCCGCTCGTTGACGAGGCCGAAGCTGTGCAGGCCCTCGGGTTCGCCGGTGCCGAAGGTGGCAGTTGAATTAGCACCATTGGTACCGGCCGGGGCCGCCATGCGCATTGTCCAGGCATCGTCGCGGTTCAGCACGCGCACGGTGTGCTCGCCGAAGATGCGCGCCTTGTCCGCGGCATAGGCTTCCATGGTACCGTGCCAGTCCAGGTGATCCTGCGTCAGGTTCAGCACCGTGGCGGCATCGGCCTGCAGCGAGTACGTGGTGTGCAGCTGGAAGCTGGACAGTTCCAGCACCCAGGCCTGTGGCAGCGAATGTTCCAGCTGCGCGTTGTCCATCGCCTCGCGCAGCACGTCCAGCGCGGCGGGGCTGATGTTGCCGGCCACCTTCACCGATAGGCCGGCGCGTTCGCACAACTGGCCGGTCAGGGTGGTGACGGTGGTCTTGCCATTGGTGCCGGTGATCGCGATGACCTTCGGCGCATAGGCGCGATCGGTCTTCAGCCAGGCCAGCGCCTGGGCGAAGAGTTCGATCTCGCCCCAGACAGGGATGTTCCTTTCCTGCGCGGCAGGCAGGATCTGGGACAGTTCGCGGTTCGGCGCAAGGCCGGGGCTGACGGCGACGAAATCCACGCCGTCGAGCAGCGCTGCATTGAACGGACCGGAGATGAACTGCGTGCCCGGCACCGCTTCGCGCAACGCCGGCAGGCGTTCCGGCACGGCGCGCGTATCCGCCACGCGCAGCAGCGCGCCGCAGCGGGCGAGCCACTGCGCCATGGCCAGGCCCGATTCGCCAAGGCCCAGCACCAGCGCGATTTTGCCGTTATAGATCATCTGTGTTTACCGTTGTTTGCCGTTAATACCGTTATTACCGCAGCTTCAGGGTGGACAGGCCCACCAGCACCAGCATCATCGTCACGATCCAGAAGCGCACCACGACCTGCGTTTCCTTCCAGCCCTTCTGTTCGAAATGGTGGTGCAGCGGCGCCATCAGGAAGACGCGACGGCCCTGGCCGTAGCGCTTCTTGGTGTACTTGAACCAGCCCACCTGGATGATCACGGAAACGGTTTCGGCGACGAAGATGCCGCCCATGATGAACAGCACGATTTCCTGGCGCACGATGACGGCGATGGTACCCAGCGCGCCGCCCAGCGCGAGCGCGCCCACGTCGCCCATGAATACTTGCGCGGGGTGCGTGTTATACCAGAGGAAGGCCAGGCCGGCGCCGGCCATCGCGCCCACGAAGATGATCAATTCGCCGGCACCGGGAATGTGCGGGATGAACAGGTATTTCGAGTACGTGGCGCTGCCGGTGAGATACGCGAACAGGCCGAGCGCGGAACCGACCATCACGGTCGGCATGATCGCCAGGCCGTCCAGGCCATCGGTGAAGTTGACGGCATTCGACGAACCCACGATCACGCAATAGGTCAGCGCGATGAAGCCCCACACGCCCAGCGGGTAGCTGATCGTCTTGAAGAATGGCACGATCAGGTCGGCCTTCGGCGGCAGGTCCATCGAGAAGCCCGACTGTACCCACTGGAAGAACAGCTTGAACACTTCGGCCGGCGTGGGCGCCGACACGGAAAAGGCCAGGTACAGCGCGGCGGCCACGCCCACCAGCGACTGCCAGAAGTATTTTTCGGCCGAGCGCATGCCTTCCGGATCCTGGTTGACCACCTTGCGATAGTCGTCCACCCAGCCCACGGCGCCGAAGCCCAGCGTGACGACGATCACCGGCCAGATCAGCCGGTTCGACCAGTCGCACCACAGCAGGGTGGAAACACCGATCGCGATCAGGATGAGGACACCGCCCATCGTGGGCGTGCCATGCTTTTTCAGGTGCGTTTGCGGGCCGTCGGTACGTACGGCCTGGCCATATTTCATGGCGGTGAGCTTGCGGATGACGGCGGGACCGGCGACGAGGCCGATCACCAGCGCCGTGATCGTGGCGAACACGGCGCGGAATGTGATGAAGGTAAAGACGCGGAATGCGCCGATATCGTCCTGCAGGTACTGTGCGAGCCAAAGCAGCATGATCAGTGGTTTTCCTTGTTAGCTTGTTGCGATCCAATCAAATGCTGCACGACCCGCTCCATCTTCATGAAACGGGAGCCCTTGATCAACACCGTGGTGTCCGGCGTCACTGCCGCGTCGACTGCCGCGAGCAATGCGTCGAACTGTTCGAAATGACGGACGTTTGCAAAACCTGAACCTGCACCTGCATCCTGCATGTGCCGGGCCAGCGTTCCCGTCACGAGCACCTGTTCGATGCCCTTCTGTGCCGCGTAGGCGGCGATCTCTTCGTGGAATTCCTTCCCCTTGGTACCCACTTCGCCCATGTCGCCCAGCACCAGCACGCGCGGCGCCGGGCTGCCGGCCAGCACGTCGATCGCGGCGCGCACGGAATCCGGGTTTGCGTTGTAGGTATCGTCGATGACGACGGCGCCGTTGGCGGCCTGCTTGCGCTGCAGCCGGCCGCTGACCGGTGCGAAGCTTTCCAGCCCCGCCTTGACGTGGTCGAACGAAATACCGGCTGCGGCCGTGCAGGCGATGGCGGCCAGCGCGTTGCGCACGTTGTGCTCGCCGGCTGCCTGCAGGGCGATATAGAACTGGACCAGCTCACCATCGCTGCAGCGGATCGACACGAACATCTGGTTGCCGAAGTCCGCCGGGCGGAACGTGCAGCTCACGTCGGCTTCCTTGGTCAGGCCGAAGGTGATCGTGCGGCGGCTGCCGGCGAGCTCGCGCCAGACTGGCGTGAATTCGTCGTGCGACGGGAACACCGCCGTACCGTCGCCCGGCAGCGCGGCCAGCACGGAACCGTTTTCGCGCGCCACGGCTTCCACCGTGTGCATGAATTCCTGGTGTTCGCGCTGGGCGTTGTTCACCAGTGCGATGGTCGGCGCGGCGATCTTCGCCAGCCGACCGATTTCGCCCGGATGGTTCATGCCCAGTTCGACCACGGCCGAGGAATGGTGCGAGGCGAGCCGGAACAGCGTGAGCGGCACGCCGATCTCGTTATTCAGGTTGCCGCGCGTTGCCAGGCGGTCTTCCTCGCCATGGGCGGCAGCCAGGATGGCGGCGATCATTTCCTTGACGGTCGTCTTGCCGTTGCTGCCCGTGACGCCGATGAGCGGCAGGTCGAACTGGCTGCGCCACCAGTGGGCAATCCGGCCCAGTGCAACCAGGGTATCGGGCACCAGGATGACGGAAAGCGTGGCCGGCGGCGTCCACCCTTCGGGCAGTTTCTCGACGACGACGGCGGCCGCGTTGCGCGCCACCTGCGGCAGGAAATCATGGGCGTCGAAATGCTCGCCGCGCAGCGCCACGAACAGGGCGCCCGGCGCCACGGTGCGGCTGTCCGTCGACACGCCATCGAAAGCGACGGGCGCTCCCGACAGGCGCGCGTCGCCCAGCGCGCCCAGGATCTGGTCCAGCGTTGCGCGCATCAGTTTGGCCTCATCATCGTCAGTCGGGCAGTCAGCGCCAGTTGGGCGTGATCGGCATCGGAGAACGGCAATTTCTTGCCCTTGATTTCCTGGTACGGTTCATGGCCCTTGCCGGCCACCAGGATCACGTCGTTCCTTCCCGCGTGCTTGACGGCGGAGAGGATGGCGGCGGCGCGGTCTTCGATCGCCTGCGCCGGGCGGCTGGCATCCATGCCGGCAAAGATCTGCGCGATGATCGCATGCGGATCTTCACTGCGCGGGTTGTCGCTGGTAACGAGCACGTGATCCGCCGCCTGCGCGATGCGGCCCATCTGCGGGCGCTTGCCCGGATCGCGGTCGCCGCCGCAGCCGAACACGCACCACAGCTGGCCGCCGCGATCGGTGGCCACGGGGCGCAGCGCCTCGAGCGTTTTTTCCAGCGCGTCGGGCGTGTGCGCGTAGTCGATGACGACCATCGGCGCATCGTTGCCGCCCACGAGCTGCATGCGCCCCGGGGCCGGCGTCAATGCCTCGATCGCGTCGACGGCCGCGCGCAGCGGCATGCCTTTCGCCAGCAGCGCACCCAGCACACCCAGCGCATTGCTGACGTTGAACGCGCCGACCAGCTTTGTCTTCACCTGCGCGCTGCCTTGGGGCGACTCGAGGTGGAACTCGGTGCCGGCGCTGCGGCTCCTGACCTGGCTGGCCCGCAGGATCGATACACCCTCCAGCCCGGCCATGTCGAGTTCGTTCTTCAGCGTGTAGCCGATCACCTGGCCACCTTTTACCCGCGCTGCCATGCGCAAGCCGGCCGGATCGTCCAGGTTGATCACGGCCGCCTTCAGGCCCGGCCAGGCGAACAGCTTTTCCTTGGCCGCGGCATAGGCTTCCATCGAACCATGGAAATCCAGGTGGTCGCGCGTGAGGTTCGTGAACAGCGCCACGTCGAAATGCATGCCCGCCACGCGGCCCTGTTCGAGCCCGATCGACGAGACTTCGATGGCCAGCGAGCGCGCGCCGGCGGCGCGGCATTCTTCCAGCGTGCGGGCCAGCAGCACCTGGTCCGGCGTCGTGTAGCCGGTGGCCGTGAACTCGGGTTCGGTGCGGCCGCCATGGAACAGGCCCACGCCCAGCGTGCCGATCACTGCGGCCGTTTCGCCGGCGCGCGACAGGGCGCTGCCAAGCCATACGGCCGACGATGTCTTGCCGTTCGTGCCCGTGATGCCGACCGTGAACATGCCTTCGTCCGGCATCCCATATACGGCGTGGGCGATCGGCCCCGCCACGTTCTTCAGGTCCGGCACCGGCAGGCTCGCCACCTGCCACTCCGGTTTCCACGCGAAGCCTGCCGGGTCGTACACCACGGCCGCGGCGCCCTGCCCGATTGCGCGTTCTATATAGGCGCGGCCATCGCCGGCGTCGCCCGCGCTGTTGTTCGGGTAGGCAAAGAAGGTATCACCGGACTCGATGCGGCGCGAGTCCGATGCCAGCTGCCCATTCGGCGCGGCTTGCTTGATCCAGCCGGCGATCTGGTTGATGTCGTCGTTATTGTTCATGTTCGTCATTACATGGCCTCCCCTTCGTTACCCGTCGGGGCCACGATTTCCGTCACGGTGGAATCGGGAGGCACGTTCATGGCGCGCAGCGCGTTCTCTGCGACTTTTGCAAAAGTGGGAGCGGCCACCTGGCCGCCGAAACGGCCGCCCTGGGTGGGCTCGTCGATCATCACCGCGATCACGAACCGCGGTGCCGACAGGGGCACGATGCCCACGAAGGAACCGATGTACTTGCGCGGGATCGGGTAGCGGCCGTTCTCCACCTTGTAGGCGGTGCCGGTCTTGCCGCCCACGCGGTAGCCCGGAACCTGGGCCTGCTTGGCGGTGCCGTCCTTGCCGGTGACCACCATCTCCAGCATCTCGCGCATCTGGCGCGCGGTCTGCGACTTGATGATCTGCTGGCCCTGCGGCAGGTCATGGCTTTTCTCGAACGTGAGCGGGATCGTATCGCCATCGCGGGCGAACATCAGGTAGGAACGGGCCAGCTGGATCAGCGATACGGAAATGCCGTTACCGTAGCTCATCGTGGCCTGCTCGATCGGCCGCCAGTTTTTATATGGGCGCACGCGGCCCGCGACGGCGCCGGGGAAACCCCATTTCGGCTGCTGGCCGAAACCGACCTTGGTAAACATTTCCCACATGTCCTGCGCCGGCATCGACAGTGCGATCTTCGAGGTGCCGATGTTCGACGACATTTCGACGACCTGCTGCACGTTGATCACGTGGTGCGCCTTGGTGTCGCTGATCGTGCGGTCCTTGATCGTGAGGCGGCCGTTGCCGGTATCGATGTGCGTATACGGCGTGACGATGCCCTTGTCCAGCGCCAGCGCCACGGTGATCGGCTTCAGGGTGGAACCCGGTTCGAACGAGTCGGTCATCACGCGGTTGCGCAGCTGCGCGCCGGTGAGCTTGCGGCGGTCGTTCGGGTCGTAGCTGGGGTAGTTGGCCAGCGCCAGCACTTCGCCCGTGTGCACGTCCAGCACCACGGCGGCGCCGGCCTTGGCGGCGAACTTCTCGACGGCGGCCTTCAGCTGGGTAAAGGCGATGTACTGGATCTTGGAGTCGACCGACAGCACCAGGTCCTTGCCGTCATGCGGCTCGTGCTTGGCGCCGATGTCCTCGACGATGTGGCCAAGGCGGTCCTTGATCACGCGGCGCGAGCCGGTCTGGCCCACCAGCGTTTTCTGGTGCGCCAGCTCCATCGATTCCTGGCCCACGTCTTCCACGTTGGTGAAGCCCACCACGTGCGTCATCACTTCGCCCTGCGGGTAGAAGCGCTTGTATTCCTTGCGCGTGTCGATGCCGTCGATCTTCAGTTGTGCGATCTGGTCCGCCACGTCCTGCTCGACCTGCCGTTTCAGGTACACGAAGTTGCGATCGGAATCGAGTTTCTTGCGCAGCTCGGCCTCGCTCATGTCGAGCAGCCTGGCCAGCGCGCGGATTTTCTCGGGCGGCGCCTGCAGCACGTCATCCGGGATCGCCCAGATGGCTTTCACGGGAATCGACGATGCCAGCACCTGGCCGTTGCGGTCCATGATCTTGCCGCGCGTGGCAGGCAGTTCGATCGTGCGCGCATAACGGATTTCGCCCTGCTTCTGCAGGAACTGCGTGGACAGGCCCTGCAGCCAGACCGCGCGCACGGCCAGCGCCGCGAACGCGGCGAACAGTACGAACAGCACGACGCGCGAACGCCAGGTGGGCAGCCGCACCGCGAGCACGGGGCTTTTCGTGAACGACACGCCCTTCGAGGCGGCAACGCGGGAGCTTGCGGGATTCGGACGGCTCATTCTTCGCCCTCCGTCAGGTATTGGGTACGCGCCGGCGTCAGCTGGGTCATGCCCAGGTCGCCGTGCGCGATTTCTTCGATGCGGGCATGCTTGCCCAGCGTGGACTGGTCCAGTTGCAGCTGCGCCCATTCGATGTCGAGCTGGCGCGCCTTGGCTTGCGCGCGCTCCAGTTCGATGAACAGGTGGCGGGCCTGGTATTGCGCGTTGACGAGCGACAGCGCGCAGCCCACCAGCAGCGCGGCCAGTACGGCGCTGAGCTTGCCGGTCATGCCGGCCTCACGTGCTTGGGCAGCCGCATGGCCACGCGCATCACCGCCGAGCGGGCACGCGGGTTCTCGTCGACCTCCCGGTCGGAGGGCTTGATCTTGGCCAGCAGCTTTACTTCCGGCTGCGGCAGGTCGACGGCGCGGATCGGCAGCCGGCGGTCCGGCTGCGGCACGTTGGCACGTTCGGCGAGGAAGCGCTTGACGATGCGGTCTTCCAGCGAATGGAAGCTGATGACGGCCATGATGCCGCCGGGCGCCAGCGCGTCGTAGGCCTGCTTCAATCCGGCCTGGAGGTCCTCAAGCTCTTGATTGATGTGAATCCGGATAGCCTGAAAGGTCCTTGTGGCCGGATCCTTGCCCTTCTCCCGGGTTTTGACCGCGCCTGCCACGATGCCGGCAAGCTGTCGTGTGCTTGAAATTGATTCGACTGCCCGGCGAGCAACAATCGCCTTTGCAATCTGAAAAGCAAACCGTTCTTCCCCATAATCCCTGATCACCTTTTCAAGAGTCTGTTCCGATTCCGTGGCCAGCCATTCGGCCGCGGAGATGCCGCGTGTGGTGTCCATCCGCATGTCGAGCGGCCCGTCATTGCGGAATGAAAAGCCGCGCGCAGCGTCATCGACCTGCGGCGACGAAATGCCCAGGTCGAGCAGCACGCCGTCGACCTGGCCGATGCCGCGTTCGGCAAAGGCGGTCGCCATCGTGGCGAAACTGTCGTGCACGATCGTGAAGCGCGGGTCGTCGATGGTGTGCGCGGTGGCGATGGCTTGCGGGTCCTTGTCGAACGCGACAAGGCGCCCCTGCGCGCCCAGGCGCGACAGCAGCAGGCGGCTGTGGCCACCGCGGCCGAAGGTACCGTCGACATAGATGCCATCGGCGCGCGCGCCGGCAATGGCGAGGGCGTCGACCGCTTCGTCTAACAGCACCGTACGATGCTGGAAATCTGGCACCGCTGTGTTCTTCATGTGGCGGGCCTTTAGAAAGAGAAATCGGACAATGTGTCCGGCATGCCGGTGTCGATCGTGGCTTGCTCGTTTTCGGCGCGTTTGACCGGGTCCCAGATTTCAAAATGCGTCACCATGCCGGAGAGCACGACTTCGCGGCCCAGCCCGGCGGCGACGCGCAGTTCCGGCGCCACGAGAATGCGCCCTGCGGAATCCATTTCCACATCGCTGGCATTGCCCAGCAAAATGCGCTGCCAGCCGCGGGCCGATATCGGCCACGAAGCGATCTGGTCACGCTTGGCTTCCCATACGGGGCGGGGATACATCAGCAGGCAGCCGTCCGGGTGCTTGGTCAGCGTAAGGCGACCTTCGCACTGGATGGCCAGTGCGTCACGATGCTTGGCGGGAATGGACATCCTGCCTTTCGCATCGAGATTGATCGCGGAAGCGCCCTGGAACACGGCTGTACTTTCTCTTCAGAACCTGGTTTTGATAAATCTGTTGTTGGTTTTGGGTGGCGCCGTTTCCGCCCCGGTATCCCACAAAACGACACTTTTTGACACAGGTGCCCACTTTAGAGGACGGCACGACAGTGGTCAAGCGATTTCCAAGTAGTAAAACTCGATTTTTACTAATGAAATTAAGGACTTAGCGCGTATCGTTCAAGCAGTCTCGCGACAGAAAACGTCGACAAATCAGGTACCTAGGCTATTTAGTGCATGTGCTACCTCATCTGCGACGCAGCATTAAACGCTGCCAAGTGGCAAAGAATAAAATTTGAGGAAAATATAACGTTACCGGAGTGCAACCGGCGCGTGGCGGATCGACAACGGTTATCAAACGGGGTTTGACACGTGGGGGTGTCGCCGTTTCCCGACACTCCATGCGCATTCATGCAGGGTTCGGGGCGTAGTAAGTGCTTCGAAGAATGATGCGTTCTAATATTATTTTTGCAAGTATATTCGATCGGGACAGATGCTATTAAATTTCCAATATATTCTTTCTAGCAACAATTTGTATAGACAACTTACTGGCTTTCCGATGATTCAAGGAACAGCAATTCCATGGGCGAGGTCGCTTTTATCATGATATGAACCTATTCAAGGGGCCACGAGATAATGCGCTCCGCAAGCGAAGTAAGCACTACGCCTCAAACCGCAGGGTGAGGTGAAATTCGTGGCGCTGCGAATGTACCTTTGTACAAGACCCTCGGCTGCGACCCACGGCGTCAGAGCGCGGCGCGATAGCGGTTATGACCTCGAAGCGGCAATGGTGGCGTGCCGCCGCAACGGAACGGTAAAGGAGAGGCCAGGCGGGACTCAGTCCACGTCCCACCCGCGCGACCGCTCCACGGCCCGCCCCCACCGCGCCAGCAGCGCGGCGCGCCGGTCTTCCGGCATGGCCGGCTCGAACCGCCGCTCGCACTGCCACTGCGCGGCGATTTCCTCCTTTGACGCCCAGAAATGCACGGCCAGGCCCGCAAGGTAGGCGGCGCCCAGTGCGGTGGTTTCCGTCACGCGCGGGCGCACGACGGGCACGCCGAGCAGGTCGGCCTGGAATTGCATCAGCAGGTCGTTGCGGGCCGCCCCGCCGTCGGCGCGCACTTCAACGACCGGGTGGGCCGCATCGCGCTGCATTGCCGTGAGCAGCTCGGCACTTTGGTAGGCAATGGCCTCCACCGCCGCGCGGGCGATGTGGGCGGCGGTGCTGCCGCGGGTGAGGCCGACGATCGTACCGCGTGCATACGGGTCCCAGTGCGGGGCGCCGAGGCCGACGAACGCGGGGACCAGCAGCACGCCGCCACTGTCCGGCACGGAGGCGGCCAGCGCTTCCACGTCGCTGGATTTCTCGATGATGCCCAGGCCGTCGCGCAGCCATTGCACGGTCGCGCCGCCCATGAACACGCTGCCTTCGAGCAGGTAGCACGGGCCATCGTGGAGCCGCCAGCCTACCGTCGACAGCAGCCGCTGGTGCGACACCACCGGATGGCTGCCCGCATGCATCAACATGAAGCACCCGGTGCCATACGTGTTCTTGACCATGCCGGGCTGGTGGCACGCCTGGCCGAACGTGGCGGCCTGCTGGTCGCCGGCGATGCCGGCCACGGGAATCGGGCTGCTGAACAGGCTCGCGTGCGTCGCACCGATCTCGCCGCTGGACGACACGATCTCCGGCAGCACCGCTTCGGGAATATCGAACAGCGCCAGCAGGTCCGCATCCCAGCGCATCAGGTGGATGTTGAACAGCATCGTGCGGGACGCGTTGCTCACGTCCGTCACATGGGCGCCGCACAGGTTGAACACGAGCCAGCTGTCGACGGTGCCGAAGCACAGTTCGCCGCGCTCGGCCCGCGCGCGGGCGCCGGGAACGTTCTCGAGCAGCCAGGCCAGCTTGGTGGCGGAAAAATAGGCGTCCAGCTCGAGGCCGGTGCAGTCGCGGATCAGGGTTGCCTTGCCGGCGGCGCGCAGCGCGTCGCACTGGTCGGCCGTGCGGCGGTCCTGCCACACGATGGCCGGCGCCACGGGGCGGCCGGTGGCGCGTTCCCACAGCACGGTGGTTTCGCGCTGGTTGGCGATGCCGATCGCACGCACCTGGGCGGGGCGCACGTTCGCTTCACGCAGCACCTGGCGCGCCACGGCAAGCTGGCTGGTCCAGATGTCGTTGGCGTCGTGCTCGACCCAGCCGGGCCGGGGGAAATGCTGGGGAAACTCCTGTGCGGCACAGCCGCCGATGCGGCCTTCGTGGTCGAACAGGATGGCGCGGGAACTGGTGGTCCCTTGATCGAGAGCCAGGATGTAGTTCTTCATCGCCGAATTAAGTGAAGCAAGCCGATAGGCCGGATTCTGTTACGGCACCGGCAAGCCGGTGCTATGACAGCCATTCCTCTAGGCGACGGATTGCTCCGCCGCTCAAGCTTTCTACCCGCACGCTCCGCGAGCAGCATCATCGCGTGCCTATTTGAAATTGCACCAGGTGGAGGTTACCGCGTTTCACCGTAACTTAATACGCTCGTCTCTGTGGCCCTATTCCTCGCCTTATACCCCGTGAGGGGCTTTCGGCGGACGGCCGTTAACCGTCACCCCGCTCTGTGGAGTCCGGACCTTCCTCCCGCCAACGCATTGCTGCGCCGGCCAGCGGCTGTCTGGCTTGCATCGGGCGCTATTGTAACCGATCCCCCGTCGGGGTTCGAAACCTGCGCCGCAAAACGGAAATCGGTGTCGCCATTTCAAAAGCCCGGCACCAGGCCGCGCTCTAGAATGCCGCATCATCCATATGAGGCCCACATGACCCATCCATCCCGTTCCGGCGGCCAGATCCTGGTCGATGCACTGCAGATCCACGGCGTCGACACCGCGTTCGGCGTGCCCGGCGAAAGCTATCTCGACGTGCTCGACGCCCTGCACGAATCGGGCATCCGCTTCGTCATCAACCGCCAGGAAGGCGGTGCCGCGTTCATGGCCGATGCCTACGGCAAGATGACGGGCAAGCCGGGCATCTGCTTCGTCACCCGTGGACCGGGCGCCACGAACGCGTCGATCGGCGTGCACACGGCTTACCAGGATTCCACGCCGATGATCCTGTTCATCGGCCAGGTCGGCGGCGATTTCATCGACCGCGAGGCCTTCCAGGAGGTGGACTACCGCCGCATGTACGGCCAGATGGCGAAGTGGGTGGCGCAGATCGACCGCGCCGAGCGCATTCCCGAGTATCTTGCCCGCGCATTCCAGGTGGCCACCAGCGGGCGCCAGGGCCCTGTCGTGCTGGCCCTGCCGGAAGACATGCTCGTCAAGCGCGCCACCGTGCCGGACACGCGCCGCTACCAGCCGGTACAGGCCAGCCCGTCGCAAGCGCAGATCGATGCGCTGCGCGCGATGCTGGCCGCGGCCAAGCGCCCCTTGCTGCTGCTGGGCGGCAGCGGCTGGACGGAACAGGCCTGCGCGGACATCGCCCGCTTCGCCGAAGCGAACCGCTTGCCGGTGGCCTGCGCGTTCCGCTACCAGGACCTGCTCGACAACGACCACCCGCACTACATCGGCGACGTGGGCATCGGCATCAATCCGAAACTCGCCGCGCGCGTGAAGGAAGCCGACGTGCTGATCGCCCTCGGCCCGCGCCTCGGTGAGATGACGACCGGCGGCTATACGGTCATCGAGGCACCGCTGCCGCGCCAGCGGCTGGTGCACATCCACGCCAGCATGGAGGAACTGGGCAGCGTCTTCCAGGCCGAGCTGATGATCGCCAGCGGCATGCCGCAGGCGGCGGCGATGCTGGCGGCCATGGCGCCGATCGACGCACCGGCGTGGGCCGGCAGCGTGGCCGAGGCAAAGGAAGAGCTGCACGCATGGCAGAAAAAGCCCGCCATCTTCCAGGATGGCCAGGCGCCGCTGGACCTGTGGCAGGTGGTGCAGGAAATCGATGCGCTGGCGCCGCACGACGTCATCATCACGAACGGTGCCGGCAACTACGCCACGTGGGCACACCGCTTCCACCGCTACGGCGGCATGCGCACGCAACTGGCGCCCACCAGCGGCGCGATGGGCTACAGCGTGCCGGCCGGCGTGGCGGCGAAGATCGTCGACCCGGCCCGCACGGTGATCACGTTCGCCGGCGACGGCGAATTCATGATGAATGGCCAGGAACTGGCCACGGCCGTGCAGTATGGCGCGGGCGTGATCGTCATCGTGTTCAACAACCGCATGTTCGGCACGATCCGCATGCACCAGGAGCGCGAGTACCCGGGGCGGGTCTCGGGCACCGATCTCGAGAATCCGGATTTCGCCGCGCTGGCGCAGGCCTACGGCGGCCATGGCGAAACCGTGGAAACCACCGCGCAGTTCGCGCCGGCCCTGCAGCGCGCCCTCGCCTTCACGCGCGACAAGAACCTGCCGGCCGTGATCGAACTGCGCTACGACGGCAACCTGATCACGCCGGGCGCCACGCTGGAAACGATCCGGGAACAGGCCGCGAAGGCAAAGGCTTCGCAGGCGAACTGAGCACTATCCCTGCGATGGCGGCGCCGGTTCCCACTTCGGCGCCGCGGGTGCTTCGGCCGGCGCCTTCTTGCCGGCCGGGCAGGCGCGGCACGCCTTGGGTTTTTGGGCGAAGTCGCGCACCTTCTGCAACGTCATCGGCACCGACTCGTCGCCGCAATAGCCGCCGTCCAGCGTCAGCGTATCGCCGCCTTTTGAAAACTTGCCGCTGAGCGTGCGCTCCGGCTCGTCCGGCGGCTGCACCGTGAAATACATCTGCCGGCCGCTCGGGTCGATGTTGACGTCGTTCGCCACCACCGGCCACGACAGCCCACCGGCCGTGTATTCATAGATCACCGTATCGACTTCGGCAAAGCGCTGCAGCGTGATGCGCTGGCCGCCGAACTCGCCACCAGGCTGCACGCACAGGTCCGAGTACACCGCCATGCCGTAGCGCGGCAGGCCGCCCTTGTCGGGCGCGGTTTTCTTCGCACCCTGCGGCGCGGCGGCGGCGGCGATGGCGCAGGCGAAAAGCAAGGGGATGGCGACGCTCGATCTTGTTTTCATTGGCAGGCGGCAAAGTGGATCTGGCGTCATTCTAACGCACGATAACGTACGAAAACGCGGACGAAAACGCGCACGAAAACGCGCACGAAAACGAGCACGAAAGCGCGCAAGAAAAGACGCGCGAAAAAAAAACCGGCCACGAAGGCCGGTTTTTGCATGCGCGTAAAGCGAATGGCTTAGAACGAGTGACGCACGCCCACGTTGAACGCGGAGTCGCCCGAACCGACTTCGGTGTTGCCACCGACGGTGAACGCTGCGCCGTTCTTGTTGTCGATCTTGGCGTACGACACATAGCCGGTCGTGCGCTTCGAGATGTCGTGCATGTAGCCGATTGCCCACTGCTTGGCATCGCGGTTCACGGCTTCGCGGTCATCCTTGTAGATGAACGAAGCGATGACCTTGCCTGCGCCAGCCACCGGCACTTGCACGCCCAGCAGGCCGTCGCGGCTGTCGCGCGATGCCGGCACGGCAACGGTCGTGTAGGCGATACCGCCGGTCACGCCGCCCACAGTGCCCTGGTTCGGGTAAGCGATGCTGTTCAGGCCCTTGCTGCGGTTGAACATGAAGTAGGCCTTGGCAACCTGGAAGTCATAGTTCACGGCCAGCAGGCTGTTGTGGCCGATGCCGCGCTCCACTGCGACCGTGGTGGCGGTCGAAGCGGTGTCGTTGTTGCGGTTGTTGTAGGCAACGCGGGCGTTCAGCGGGCCATTGGTGTACGACACGGCTGCGCTCAACTGGCGGCCGGCCGACGATTCGGACTGTTCGCCGAAGCCATAGAACACTTCACCGGAGAAGCCGTTGAAGACCGGGGTCTGGTACACGACAGCATTGCTGTTACGCACGTTGATGCCGCTGGCCGGGAACAGGTTCTTGGCCGAGCCGGACAGGCCGGCGGCGAACGGGTCACCCACTTGCACCAGGGCGTTGTACCACGGGGTGTACTGACGACCGACCGTCAGCGTGCCCGCTTCTTTCGAACGCAGGCCAACGAATGCCTGGCGGTTGAACAGCGTGTTGCTGGTGTTGTCCAGCTGGCCGTCGTCGGTCTTGTAGCCCGTTTCCAGGGTGAAGATCGCGGACAGGCCGCCACCCAGGTCTTCCGTGCCACGGAAGCCGATGCGCGATGCATTGGCGACGCCGGAGGAAACCTTGGTCACGTTGCCGTCTTTACCGCCGCGCTCGGCGACGATACCAGCGTCAACGATACCGTAGATCGTTACATTCGATTGTGCAAAGGCGGCGCTGCTCATTGCGCCCAGAACTGCAACGGAGATTAGAGTTTTTTTCATTACATTTCCTTCAGTTGTGTTGCATCTAAAAAAGTAAGGCAACGGCTAAATTCGGTCTTGCGGTGCCGGAGGCACATCGTGCGCCGGACCGCTTATTGGTGAGGGCAAACCCCGATTTGCCACTGTGCCGCGGTCCCTTGGTAAAGGTGCGGCGTTCACTTATTGTCGCGGCCGATTCAATCGCACCGTCTTGTTATCAGTGCGCCGGGCACTGGAGGCGGCACTATACTGATGGTTTGCTAATCCATCAAGAGTAAAAATACTCACGAGCTGGGCCAGGCTGGCGGCCTGATCCTGCATGCTGTGCGACGCGGCGGTCGCCTCTTCCACCAGTGCCGCGTTCTGTTGCGTGACGGCGTCCATCTGCGCAATGGCTTCGTTCACCTGCACGATGCCGGCGCTTTGCTCCTGGCCGGCCACCGTGATCTCACCCATGATGTCGGTCACGCGGCGCACGCTGACGACCACTTCCCCCATCGTGCTGCCGGCCTGGTTCACCAGCTTGGTACCCACTTCAACCTGGTCGACCGAATCGCCGATCAGTTCCTTGATCTCGCGCGCCGCCGCGGCGGAGCGCTGTGCCAGGTTGCGCACTTCCGACGCGACCACGGCGAAGCCGCGGCCCTGTTCGCCGGCACGGGCAGCTTCCACTGCCGCGTTCAATGCCAGGATATTGGTCTGGAAGGCGATACCGTCGATCACACCGGTGATATCCGAAATCTTCTTCGCCGACTCGTTGATCGCGCCCATCCGCTCGACCACCTGCGACACCACCTGGCCGCCCTGCTCCGCAATCGCCGAAGCATTCACGGCAAGCTCGTTGGCCTGGCGCGCATTATCCGAATTGTGGCGCACGGTCGACGTCAGTTCTTCCATCGATGCCGCCGTTTCTTCCAGCGAGCTGGCCTGGGCTTCGGTACGGCCCGCCAGGTCCATATTGCCCGCCACCACCTGCTGCGACGCGCTGGCGATGGTGTCGGTTGCGTGGCGCACCTGGCCAACGATCTTGGCCAGGCTGTCGCGCATCGACTTCATCGCGAACAGCAGGCTGCGGTCGTCGCCCGCACGGGTGCGCACATCCACGTTCAATTCACCTGCCGCGATCCGGCCGGCCAGCTCCACCGCGTATTGCGGTTCACCGCCCAGCGTCTTCACGAGCCAGCGGGTAATCACCAATGCAGCCAGGGAACCGAGCAGCACGGAGATGACCAGCAGGGCCGCGATCCAGGCGCGGGACGCATTGTATACCTGATCACCAAATTCTGCCGCCGCGCTGCCGCCTTCGCCGTAGTATTTAACCAACTTGTCAACCTGACCGCGCAAGGCAACGATCAATTTGTTGGATTCACCGCGAATCAGCTGCTTCGCCAATGCGGTGTCGCCAGCACGCACGGCCGCGCGCAATTTGGCGTCCTCGGCCATATAACGATCCCACAGCGCCAGGAATTCGCTGTACAGGGCCTGCTCTTCCGGTGTCTTGATCAGCGCGACGTATTCGTCCTGCATCTTCTTCAGGTCGACGAGGTCGTTGGCGATCACCTTGTCATATTTGTCCAGCTCGGATACCTGGTCCGAAATGATGTATTGCAGTTCGCGGGTCCGCACGCGGGCAACCTGCGACTTGATGTCCTGGATCACGCGCATCGCCGGCATCCAGCGCGACGAAAGGCCCCTTGCCGTCTCGTTCACCTTGGCCAGCTGGTGGATCGAAAAAATGCCGACGATAGCCGTCAGAAACAGGACTGCCGCAAAGGCGAGTCCCAGTTTGGTGGAGAGCTTGCGCTCAGTGAGCCATTTCATGTGTTCCCTCGTGAGTAAGACAGGCGAGTTGCCGTGTGGCAAAATTCTAGCGCATCGCAACATCGTTTGCGCGGATCCGTTGTCGATATGTCCAATACATATTTCGTCTGTGTCGTTTTTACGCCAGTCAAAAGTCACAAAGTATGTAACCAGGTCTCTATTGCGGACTGAGCAACTGTGTTGCAACCACGGGTTTTATACATGAAAGTTTCATTTATGAAATAATTTTTCCCTGTGTAACCCCTGGTGCGCTGCATCAAAAGCAGCTTGAACAATGACTTGCCCTACAGCAAAATGCAGCCTCTATTGCCATGTGGCAAGTAACTTCAGGGGCTTCCATGTTTTCTTCCATCGAGCAATCCGGCAGCATCGCTGTCGTGCAGACCAATTTTTCCTGGGGCGACGACCTGCCCCGCATCATCGCCATCGTCGAACGCCATTTCGACGATTTCAACGGTAACGGCTTCTATCCCCACCCCGACGAGGAAGCGCTGCAGCGCGAACTGCTGGGGGTGCCAACGCTGAGCGACTTCGCCGCGCACATGGCCAGCCGCAAGGCGCGCGGCCTTGCGATCACGGGCCTGGGCCTTGCCGGCCTTTCCGAGGCACACCGCAACGCCGTGTTGTATGCGATCGCGCTGACGCAGGGCTTTCCCACGTCGACCGACCAGCGCACGAAGCGCGTGGCCTGGGATGTGCGCGCCCGCCCCGGCAGCCAGTCGAAATTCGTCACGTTTTCCGAACGCACGGGCAATGCGGACATGCACACCGATTCCTCGTTCTACCCGATGCCGGAAGAGCAGTTCCTGCTGTACGTGGTGGCCTCGGCGCGCTGCAACGGCGGCGAATCGCTGCTGATCGACGTGGAAGATATCGTGGCCGAACTGCAGAAAACCGAAGCGGGCCGCGACGCCTATGCGCTGCTGTGCGATACGCAGGTTCCCTTCCGCGTGCCGTCGGTGTATGCCGCCGGCGACGATCAGGTCGAATTATTCTACGCACCGGTATTCCATGCCGATGGCGGAGCGATGCGGTGGCGCTACGATTCGATTGAAAAAGGACTTGCAGCCCGGCCCGATCTGGCCACTCCCGAACTGGTAGCCGCGCTACGCCTGCTCAACGAGATCGTCGAGGAGCGCGCCCCCCGCTTCGTGCGCCAGTTGCCGGACGATACGCTGCTGTGGGCCGACAACCACCGCACGCTGCACGGCCGCGCCATGTACACGGACCCGGGCCGCCACCTGATCCGCATCCGTATCTCGAGCACGCCGAACGCACACCGCGTGGGCCCGTCCGGCATTTCGGCGGACTGACCGGCACGCGCCGATATTGACCAGGCCCCCATTAGAATCGCACCATGCTTGCTTCCATCCTTCCCGTCTTCCTGATCATCCTGCTGGGCGTGGCAATCCGCCGCTTCGGCTGGATGCCGGCCGAGTTCTTCCCGTCGATGGAAAAGTTCTCGTACAACGTGGCGTTTCCCGCGATGCTGTTCGCCGGCACTGCCCGCCTGTCGTTCGAGGGCCGCGAGGTCGGCGAACTGGCGCTCGCCACGCTGCTGCCCACGTTTGTCGTGGTGATCCTGACGCTGGCGGCGCTGCTGCTGCTGCCTGCGCTGCCGGGTGCCAGCCGTTCTTCGGTCATGCAGGGCGCGATGCGCCCGAACACGTATTTCGGCCTGGCCGTGGCTGCGCTGTTCTTCCCGCCTGAAACGGCCTCGCTGGTGATGCTGGCGCTGGCGCTGTGCCTGCCCGTGGTCAACGCCCTGTCCGTGGTCGCCCTGGCCTATTGGAGCGGCAGCAAGCCGAACCTGGGCAGCGTCGGCAGGACGCTGGCGAAAAATCCGATCATCCAGGCCACGCTGGCAGGCGTGCTCGTCAGCATGTTGGGCATCGAGTTGCCGAAAGCGCTGATGAACACGCTGGACATCCTCGGCAAGGCGGCCACCGCACTGGGGCTGCTGTGCGTGGGCGGTGGCCTGGTCTTCACACTGGAGGGGGCGCGCCCCGCAGCGCTGACGGTGGCGTCGGTGCTGAAACTGCTGGTCATGCCGCTGCTGGCGGCCCAGGTATGCCTGCTGCTGGACGTGTCGCCAGAAGCGGCGCTGGCGGCGTGCTTCTATTGCGCGCTACCGACGGCGCCAAACGCCTATATCATGGCAAAACAGCTGGGGGGCGATGCCCGCCTGATGGCGTCCCTGATCACACTGCAGACGCTGCTGGCGGTGATCACCGTGCCGCTGAGCCGGCAATTCATGCCCTGGCTGGGCGCGTAACGGCCCGGCGAAACAAATTTTTTGCATGCGTTTGTCCATGACATGATTCGTGGAAGATCGTAAATAAAATGCATCCCAGCATCCTTCCTGCGCATGTCATGGACAAGCCGGGCGGGATGCAGGACAACGCTTGCCGTCCGGGGCCAGGCCTTAATTTTTCCCCAAGAAAAGGCATTAGAATGCTGCACGCCCAAAAGCAGGAATTTCCCGCGCAGATGAACAACCCGATGCCTTTTTCGCCCATGCCGTGCACGATCAGCGATGTCGAGCGCGATACCGGCGTGGCCAAGGAAACGCTGCGTGTGTGGGAACGGCGCTACGCCTTCCCGCGGCCGGAACGCGACCCGTTCGGCGAACGGCTCTATCCGGTCGAGCAGGTGCACAAGCTGCGCCTCGTCAAGCGCCTGATCGATCTGGGTTTCCGCCCGGGCAAGGTCATCGGCTATTCGGCCCAGGAACTGCAGGCCCTGGCCGAGAAAACGGCCACCGGCAGCCGGCCGCGCTCCCATGCCGCGACGGAGCTGGCGCCTTACCTGGACCTGTGCCGCACGCACGACAGCGACGCGCTGCGACGCAAGTTGTCGCAGGCGCTGCTGGTGATGGGCTTGCGCAACTTCGTCATCGACCTGATGGCCCCGCTGACCGGCGCGATCGGCGATGCGTGGGCATGCGGCGACCTCGGCGTGTGGCAGGAGCACCTGATCACGGAAACGCTGCAGATGGTGCTGCGCAGCGCGATCTTCTCGATGCCGCCGACCAACCCGCTGAGCGGCGCGCCACGCCCGCGCATCCTGCTGACGACCACGCCGCAGGAAAAGCACGGCCTGGGCCTGCTGATGTCCGAAGCGCTGATGGTGGTCGAAGGTGCGGGCTGCTATTCGCTGGGGCCGCAGACGCCGCTGCCCGACATCGTCGAGGCGGCCCGCGCGCTGCAGGTGGACGTGGTCACGCTGTCGTTCTCCACGTCGATGAATACGCGCCACGTGCTCGATGCGTTAAAGGAATTGCGGGCCCGGCTGCCGGATTCGGTCGAGCTCTGGGCTGGCGGCGGCAATGCCGCGCTGCGCCGCCGTGCCCCCTCGTTCGTGCAAGTGCTGACGCTGCCGGACGTGGCCCAGGCGCTGGCCGACTGGCGCAACGGGCAGCGTGTTTCCACGGTTGCCTGAAACGCGCCTGGCAGGGACCAGGCGCATTGGGCGTGCAAAACCCGTGCAATCCCCGTGAAATACGGGAAATACCCTTTCAACAAGGTTTCGGGGGCGCTCTGGTAGAATAGCCGGCGCAAGAAACCATTCTCAGCGTGTTACCGGTCCAATACCGGCTGCCCCCACGACACATGTTCAGCTTCTTCAAGAAAAAAACCGTCACGCCCGACGTGCCGCCGGCCGCACCTGCGGACCAGGCGCCCGCACCGGCCCCCACACCGGCTCCCGCTTCGCCTGCCGC
This sequence comes from Pseudoduganella lutea, assembly GCF_004209755.1. NCBI lineage: Bacteria > Pseudomonadati > Pseudomonadota > Betaproteobacteria > Burkholderiales > Oxalobacteraceae > Pseudoduganella > Pseudoduganella lutea. The sequence goes on from NZ_CP035913.1 coordinate 1,973,620, forward strand.
TCCCGCGCCGCTTGCTTTCGACGTCGAAACGGCGCCGCGCCCCGAACCGAAACAATCCTGGATGAACCGGCTGAAGGCCGGGCTGTCGAAAACATCCGCCAACCTGTCGCTGCTGTTCGTTGGCGCGCGCATCGACGACGACCTGTACGAAGAACTGGAAGCGGCGCTGCTGATGGCCGACGCCGGCATCGATGCCACCGACTACCTGCTCGAGGCACTGAAGCGCAAGGTCAAGGAGGACAAGCTGACCGATGCCGCGGCCGTCAAGGTGGCGCTGAAGGCATTGATGATCGACCTGCTGCGCCCGCTCGAGAAACCTTTCATGCTGGGCCGGCACCAGCCGACGGTGATGATGATTTCCGGTGTTAACGGTGCCGGCAAGACCACCACGATCGGCAAGCTCGCCAAGCACATGCAGGCGCATGGCCAGTCCGTGCTGCTGGCCGCCGGCGACACGTTCCGCGCCGCCGCCCGCGAGCAGCTGATGGTCTGGGGCCAGCGCAACAACGTGACCGTGGTGTCGCAGGAATCGGGCGATCCGGCCGCCGTGTCGTATGACGCGGTACAGTCCGGCAAGGCGAAAGGCACCAATGTCGTCATGATCGACACGGCCGGCCGCCTGCCGACCCAGCTGCACCTGATGAACGAACTGCAGAAGATCAAGCGTGTGATCGCCAAGGGCATGGACGATGCACCGCACGAAACGCTGCTCGTCATCGATGGCAACACGGGCCAGAACGCCCTGACCCAGGTCAAGGCATTCGACGATGCGCTGCAGCTCACGGGCCTGATCATCACCAAGCTGGACGGTACAGCCAAGGGTGGCGTGCTGGCCGCGATCGCGCGCGTGCGCCCGGTGCCCGTGTACTTCATCGGCATCGGCGAAAAGATCGAGGACCTGCAACCGTTCGACGCCGAGGAATTCGTCGAAGCCCTGCTCGGCTGAGGGCGCAAGAAAAAAGCGGCCATGATCGAATTCGTCAACGTCACCAAGCAATACACTTCCGAAACCACCGCGCTGCGCGGCGTCACGCTGACGGTCGCCAAGGGCGAGCTCGTCTACCTGGCGGGCCCGTCCGGCGCCGGCAAGTCCACGCTGCTCAAGCTGATCGCGGCGATGGAGCGCCCCACGTCCGGCCAGGTAACCGTGAACGGCACCGACATCGGCCGCCTGAAAAGTGCCGGCGTGCCCTTCCTGCGCCGCAACCTGGGCCTGATCTTCCAGCAGCAGCGGCTGCTGACCGACCGCACCGTGCTGGCCAACGTGATGATGCCGATGCTGGTCACGGGCCTGCCCCGCAGCCAGGCGGAAGAGCGCGCCCGCGCGGCGCTGGACAAGGTGGGCTTGCTGAGCCGTGCGTCGGCCAGTCCGCTTGCGCTGTCCGGCGGCGAGCAGCAGCGCGTGTCGATCGCCCGGGCGATCGTCAACCGGCCGCAGATCATCCTGGCCGACGAACCGACGGCAAACCTGGACCGTGCCAGTGCGAACAAGGTGTTCGATGCGCTGCGCGCGTTCAACAAGGCCGGTGTCACCTGCCTGATCTCCACCCACGACGAGCTGGTGCTGGACAGCGCCAGCCGCGTGATCCAGCTGCAGCACGGCGAACTGCTGGCGGAGGCCGCATGAGCGTGTGGCTGCGTCAACATGGCTATGCGCTGGGCTCGGCGCTGGTGCACCTGCGCCGCGCGCCGGGTTCCTTCTTCTTCAATATCCTGGTCGTGGCGATCGCGCTGGCACTGCCCTTTGCCGGCGTGACGGTGCTCGACAATATCCGGCCGATGTCCGAACAGATGGCCGTCGATCCGGAACTGTCCGTGTTCCTGAAGCAGGACTTGCCGCGCGAGCACACGCAGGGCATGGCCGGCGCGCTGCGCGCGGCTGCGAAGGATGCCCGGATCGTGTTCGTGCCGCGTGAAAAAGCGCTCGAGGAATTGCAGGAAAAGAATGGCGTGGCCGGCGTGATCGATACGCTGGGCGAAAATCCGCTGCCGGACAGTTATATCGTTCGGCTCAACGCATTCCAGAGTGCGGCCGAGAGCGCCCACGTCGACCAGATCGCCGACCGGCTTCGCGCCATTCCCGGCGTGGAATCGGTGCAGGTCGATTCGGCATGGGTCAAGCGGCTGGCTGCGCTGCTGGGCGTGCTGCGCGTGGGCCTGCTGTTGCTGGCGGCCACGCTCGGCACCGTTGTCGTGGCCGTCGTGTTCAACACGATCCGGCTGCAGGTGCTCACGCAGCGCGAGGAAATCCTCGTGACGCGGCTGATCGGCGCCACCGACACGTATATCCAGCGCCCGTTCTATTACACGGGTGCGTTGCTGGGGCTGTGCTCGGGTGTCGTCGCGCTGGGCGCGGTTGCCCTGTCGCTGCAACCGCTGAACAAGGCGATCGCCGAGTTCGCCCGGCTGTACGCGTCGGAATTCCAGCTGGCACCGCTCGAACCGCTGGCCATGGCGCTGTTGCTGGCGCTGTCCGCCGGCCTGGGGCTCGTCGGCGCGGCATTGTCGGTACGCCGGCAATTGAAGCGGCTGGCCTGACGCCCCTTTATCGGGGCTTGTTTCGATAAGGTTCGCCCCTTGCAATGGGGCGGACCGCCCTTATCTGTTTGTTCACACCTTCCTGCCGGCGTACAACTGCGTTGGCTGCGGTCCTACACGCCCGCGCCGGGCATCGTGCGTTCACGCACAGAGTGCGTTGCGCGCGACCGATAATCTTGATCCCAATCCTTTGATCCAGCTCAAATTCTGGCGAGTAATGTTGCTGGCAAGAGCCGTATTCCTGGCCTAACGACTAGTATCGAGCCATAGTATTTTGGCTATCGGAGCCATTGAATTGTCTAGATTGGCACTCGCCTATGGAGAGTGCTAATATATGTTCAAACGCAACGTTGAACACGGCAAAACTTGAGGCCAAAGCTTGACACATAGCCCTTGCCGGTGGTTAAGACCGAATTAAGTTCAACACTGCATGCTGTATGCAAATGCCGTGCTGCAATCCCGCAGCGCAGCCACGCAAGACCTTCAAGCGAGGAATGAAAATGACTATGTCCACACCTTCCGCCCTCGTTCCAGCCGGAACCAGTGCACTGGGACTTGGGTTCAGCGGCAACCTGGGTAACCTGGACGCCTACATTTCCGCTGTGAACCGCCTGCCAATGCTGACGCATGAAGAAGAAGTCTCGCTGGGTCGCCGCCTGAAGGAAAACAATGACCTGAAGGCGGCGGAAAAGCTCGTGCTGTCGCACCTGCGCCTGGTGGTTTCGATCGCCCGCGGCTACCTGGGTTATGGCCTGCCGCACGCCGACCTGATCCAGGAAGGCAACATCGGCCTGATGAAGGCGGTGAAGCGCTTCGACCCGGACCAGAACGTGCGCCTCGTGTCGTACGCGATGCACTGGATCAAGGCCGAGATGCACGAGTACATCCTCAAAAACTGGCGCCTGGTGAAAGTGGCGACGACGAAGGCGCAGCGCAAGCTGTTCTTCAACCTGCGCAGCCACAAGACCGGCCTCGATGCGATGACGCCGGACCAGATCGACGCGCTGGCGAAAACGCTCGACGTGAAGCGCGAGGAAGTGATCGAGATGGAAACGCGCCTGTCGGGCCGCGACATCGCACTGGAAGCGCCGACCGACGATGAAGACGACAAGTTCTCGCCGATCGCTTACCTGTCGTCCGACCTGTCGGAGCCGACCAAGGTGCTGGAAGCGGAACAGGTCACGCGCCTGCAGTCTGAGGGCCTGGAAACGGCACTGGGCAAGCTGGACGCCCGTTCGCGCCGCATCGTGGAAGCCCGCTGGCTGGCCAACGACGACGGCTCCGGCGCCACGCTGCACACGCTGGCCGACGAGTTCGGCGTATCCGCCGAGCGCATCCGCCAGATCGAATCGGCCGCGCTGAAAAAGATGAAAACCGCCTTGGCCGCTTACGTATGACGCGCCCCGCGCCACCAAGAAACCCGGCTTTTACGCCGGGTTTTTTATTGCCCAAAACCGGGGTCAGACCCCGGTTACAGGAAATATTTCCAGACAATGGGGTCTGACCCCGGTTTTTGGAAACAAATTGAAGAACCGACTCTTCCGATTATTTCCTTGAAAATAGGGTCCGTCCCCATTTTTTGAGCAACTTTTTTTCTCGAACACTCCATTTCCGGGCAGATAATGCTCAGCTGTGCGCTGCATATCATAACAATTTGATAACCTCGCTTGTCCAGTCATTTGCACGGAGGACTTATGCAAGCCAGGTTGATCGGCATCATTGCCGGTGCGCTGATGTTCGGCGTGGTGGCCGCCTGTTCGGTCGATCCAAAGCAGGCGGAAGCGGAGACGGCGCAGGCAAAACCGCGCAAGACCAGCGCCAGCTATGCGCTGCGCCAGGGGGAAAGTGTGATGCTGGCGCCCGGCACCACGCTCAAGCTCGACCGCATCAACGACAGCCGTTGCAAGACGGGTGCCGTCTGCGTGTGGGCTGGCTACATCAGCTACACGTTCACGTTGACGAGCCGCCTCGGCACGCGCAATTTCGTGCTTGCGGAAAACATGCCGAACGCGCAGCCCAGCACCACGCTGGATGGCCTGGCGTTTGCACTGGAGAAGCTGGAGCCGCCGGCCCCGCCGGCCGTGGATGAGGCGCCGCCGGATTATCGGGTAAGCTTGCGCGTATCCATCGTTCAACCGGCCCAGCCCGCTAAAACATGACACAGCGCCTCGTTGCCACCATCCTCCTGACCGCCCTTGGCACGGTCGCCATCGCCAAGACGCCGGTCGCCACCGGCACCGGCGGCGCGGTGGCAACGATCAGCGAGCAGGCTTCGCAGTCGGCGATCACGATCCTGGACCGGGGCGGCAACGCGATCGACGCGGCCGTGGCCGCGGCGGCCACGCTGGGCGTGACCGACCCCTTCAGCTGCGGTATCGGCGGCGGGGGCTTCATGGTGGTGTACCTGGCGAAGGAAAAACGCGTGATCACGATCGATCACCGCGAAACGGCACCGGCGGCGTTCACGCCCGCGGTTTTCCTCGACAATGGCAAGGAGATGGATTTCGACACGGTCGTCGCCAGCGGCCAGTCCGTCGGCGTGCCGGGCACCGTTCGCGGGTGGGACGAAGCGCTGCGCCGCTACGGCACGATGTCGTTCCGGCAGGTGCTTTCGCCGGCAATCGACGTGGCCGGCAAGGGCTTCACGGTCAACACCAATTTCTCCCGCCTGGTCGACGAGAACACCGATAAATTCCGCCGTTTTCCGGCCACCGCCGCGCTATACCTGAAGGATGGCAAGGCCTTGCCGCCCGGTGCGCAGCTGAAGAATCCCGGCCTGGCGCAGGCCTACCGCACGCTGGCCAAGGGCGGCGTGAAGGCCTTCTACGAAGGGCCGATGGCGCGCGCGATCGTCGATGCCGTCAACCGCCCCGCCACCGCGCCGGGCGTCACCGTGCGCGGCGGCGCCATGACGCTGGCCGATCTGGCCAACTACGAAGCCCGCATCCGCCCACCGGTGCGCAGCACCTACCGCGGCCTTGAACTGTATGGCATGCCGCTGCCCAGCAGCGGCGGCGTGACCGTGTTCGAGGCCTTGAACATCCTCGAAGGCTGGGACCTGACAGCGCTGCCGCGCCCGCAGGCCGAGCACCTGTACCTGGAAGCGAGCCGCCTCGCGTTTGCCGACCGCAATGCGTATCTCGCCGATCCCGAATACATCGATGCGCCCGTCGCGGGCTTGCTCAGCAAGGAATATGCGGCGCAACGGCGCAAGCTCGTGGACATGAACCAGGCGGCCAGCGGCCCCGTGGCGGCCGGCGATCCCTATCCGTTCCAGCGCGATGCCAGCGTGCCGCTGCGTCCTGCTTCCCCTGCAGCACTGCGGCAGGAAAGTGCGCATACCACGCACCTCACCGTCTCGGACAAGGAGGGCAACATCGTCTCCTACACGTTCACGATCGAATCGTGGGGCGGCAGCGGCATCGTGGTGCCCGGCTACGGCTTCCTGCTCAATAACGAGATGACCGATTTCGATTTCGCCGGCCCCGCGCCGAACGTGCCCGAGGCGGGCAAGCGCCCGCGCAGCAGCATGGCGCCGACGATCGCGCTGAAGGATGGCAAGCCGGCGTTCACGATCGGCAGTCCGGGTGGCGCCACGATCATCACGACCGTGCTGCAGACGATCGTCAACCACGTCGATCTCGGCATGCGCATGGACCAGGCCATCGACGCGCCCCGCCTTTCCGAGCGCAATGGCACGGCCACAGATGTGGAACCGGGCTTCGCCGGCAGCCCGCAGGCGGCGGCACTGGCGCCGTTCCGGCAACGCTGGGCCGCCAAACCGGAAGAAATCGGCGCCGCCAATGCGCTCGTGTTCAATCCGGACGGCACCGTGACCGCTGTCAGCGAAGGCCACCGCCACGGCATCGGCAGCGCGCTGGTGCAGAAACGCGCGCACTGACGGCGCACCGGAGTACAGGCTCAATTTTGCCGGGCATTTTCTTCACGGCGTTTTACCCTTTTTTACCGGGTTTTGCCCGTTGTGAGCGGATTGCCGCCTAGCCAACACTCGGCATTCCAGTTATGATGAGAATCGTTCTCATTCTCATTACTGGAAATCCATGCTGCTCCCGACCTTCTCCCTGCGCCCCACTCCCCTCGCCCTGGCCGCCGCGCTGTTGTGCGGCACCGCCCAGGCCGCCCCGGACACCCCGGTGGCGGAAGAACCCGAGCAGCAGATGCAGACGGTCGTCGTGCAAGGCACCGCGGAGGCGCTAAGCTATACGGCGAGAAGCAGCACGGGTTCGGCACGGCTCGACCTGGCGCTGCGCGAAACGCCGCAATCGGTGTCCGTTGTCACGCGCGCGAAGCTGGACGACTTCCAGCTCGATTCCGTCAACGACATGCTGGAAACCGTGACCGGCGTCACCGTGGAGCGCGTGGAAAACGACCGCACCTACTACACGGCGCGCGGCTTCGACATCACGAATTTCCAGTACGACGGCGTGGGCACGCCGTTCGTATTCGGCCTCGTGATGGGCGACCTGGACACGGTGATGTACGACCGCGTCGACGTCGTGCGCGGCGCCAACGGATTGATGTCCGCTACCGGCAACCCGTCGGCCACCGTCAACTTCCTGCGCAAGCGTCCGACGGTCCCGTTCCAGGCATCGGCGAACGTCACGGTCGGCTCGTGGGACAGGAAGCGCGTGGAAGCCGACATCTCCGGTGCCCTGAACGAGGCGGGCACGGTCTCGGCCCGCATCGTCGGCGCCTACGAGGATGGCGACTCGTACCTCGACCGCTATTCGGCGAAGAAGAAGGTGTTCTACGGCGTGGTGGAGGCAAAGCTGGACAAGGACACCACGCTGACCGTGGGCCACGCCAGCCAGGTCAACGATACGAAGGGCGGCATGTGGGGCGCGCTGCCGCTGATCTATTCGGACGGCACGCCGACCGACCTGCCGACCGGCTATTCGACGGCCGCCGACTGGACGCGCAACCACGTCAACAACCAGCGCACGTTCGCGGAACTCGTCCACCAGTTCGGCAACGGCTGGCGTGCCCAGGTCACCGCCACCCGCAACACGACGAAAACAGACGGCAAGCTGTTCTACACCTATGGCGAGGTCGATGCGGCCACCGGCCTTGGCCTGGTATCGTACCCGTCGCTGTACGCGTCGAACCTGAAGCAGAACCTGCTCGACGCTTCCGCGACGGGCCAGTTCACGCTGGGCGGGCGCCAGCATGACCTGGCGTTTGGCGCCAACTGGTCGCGCTCCACGCTGGACGACGTGTCGCACTACGGCCAGGGCATCGGCACGCCGCTCGTACCGCTGGACCAGTGGACCGGCAGCTACCCGGAACCGGCCTTCGATTTCGCGACCGATGGCAGCGCCTACGTGGACAAGCGCAAGTCCGCCTACGTGGCCGCAAGGTTCAACATCACCGAGCCCTTGAAACTGATCACCGGCTTCACGCACACGAAGGCGGACAGCACCGGCACCGCGTATGGCGCGACCAAGTTCAAGTCGAATGCCAAGACCACGCCCTACGTGGGCCTGACCTACGAGCTGACGCCGGCGCTGACCGCGTACACGAGCTACACGGAGATCTTCAACCCGCAAAGCGAGACCGATGGAAGCGGCGCCACGCTCGACCCGATGGAAGGCCGCACGGCGGAGGCGGGCATCAAGGGCGAGTGGTTCGGCGGCAAGCTCAATGCCGCCGCCTCGGTCTACAGGACGAAGCAGTTGAACACCGCCGAGCAGGCGGGCTTCACCAGCGCCGGCAAGGCCTGGTACCGCGGCATCGATGCCGAATCGAAGGGGGTCGAATTCGACGTCTCGGGCGAGCTGGCGAAGGGGCTGCAGGTCAGCACCGGCTTCTCGGTGATGAACCTGGAAGACCCGGATGGCAATACCGTCAAGACCTACATGCCGCGCCGCCTGCTGCGCGCATCGGCCACGTACCAGGTGCCGTCGCTGCCGCAGCTGCGCCTGGGCGCGAACGTCAACTGGCAGGACGACATCTACCGCAACGAAGCGAACGGCGTGATCCGCCAGCCGTCGTATGCCACGCTGGGCCTGATGGGGCGCTACGACATCGACCGGCACCTGTCGGTGGCCGTCAACGTCAACAACGTGACGGACAAGCGCTACCTCACGAGCCTGTACTGGAGCCAGAGCTATTACGCGGCGCCGCGCAACGCAAGCGTGACGCTGAACTGGAAGTACTGACGCGGCGGCGCTTCTGCCCTTCGTTTCAACCCTCGGTTTCAACCCTCAGTTTCAACCATGATGGGCGCGGGAATCGGCCGGCGCCTCTTCCCGCTCGCGCATGCCGTAGTCGCGAATGACGCCGGCGATGCGCAGCCGGTAATCGGCGAACAGCACTTCGCGTCCCGCCTGCTGCGCGGCGCGGTGCGCCTCGAGGGTGCGCCACTGCGCCAGCGCCGCCTCGTCGCGGAAGAACGACAGCGACAGCAGCTTGCCAGGGTCGGCCAGGCTCTGGAAACGCTCGATGGAGAGGAAGCCGTCGATGTCTTCCAACAGCGGCCGCAGCGCGGCGGCGTGGTCCAGGTATGCCTGCCTGCCGCCAGGGTGCGGCATCACTTCGAAGATCACGGCGATCATTGTTCACTCTCTTCGATGAAGACGGGCATGCGGGCATTCACGGATGGCCGGTAGCGCCAGGCCACGCGGGGCAAGGGCCCGGCTGCATCCAGTGCCCGCAAGGCTTCCATCACGATGGTGCGTGCCAGCCGCTGGCCCGGGCAGGCGTGGCGGCCTTCGCCGAAGCCGGTCGTTCCCGCCAGCACCAGCAGCAGCGCGTGGCCGGCCGGCACGTGCGCACCGGCAATGCGGATGTCGCTGGCCGTGAACCGCCGCGTGTTGTGGATGGCCGGATCGCGTGCCATCACGGCCGGCACCAGCGCGGCGGGTTCGTTCGCGTCGCCACGCAAACGGGCAACGATGCAATTGCCGAGCAGCCCGGCCGTGGCCTCGAAAGTCTGCGTCATCAGGCCTGCCAGGTTGGCCAGCAATGCATGCTCGTCCGGCCACTGGGCGCCGGTCACGCCGGCCAGCAAGGCTGTCCGTGGCGCCTCCCGCTCGCGGCGGCGCAGCGCATCCAACAGTGCCGTCGCCGCTTCGTGCGCCGCCGCGATCCCGGCCGCGGAAACCAGCGGCGACAGGCATGCCACGTAGCGGGACACCAGGTCCGCGATGCGCGGCAAGTCTTCGTCTGCAAAGCCCAGCAGGCTGGCGACCGTGCGCACCGGCGCGCCGCGGACAAACGCATCGAGCGTCGTCGCATCGCGCACATCGGCCGCCATGCGCGCGGCAACGCATGCCGTGCGGTCCGTCAAAGCCGCCTCCGGCAGCGCCGCCAGCGCCCCTTGCAGCGCCGCCTTGGGCGCGGCATGGCGTGCGCCATCGTTCATGCGCACCAGCGCGCCGAACAGGTCGCCCGCGGGGCCGGCCAGCGCGGCCGGCACCGGTTCATGCATCGGCCGCACGCGGCAATCGGGATGCGCCAGCAGTTCCCGCACGGTACCCGGGTGCGCGGCAACCCACAGCCGCAGCCGCTCGTCGTAACGCGGTACCGGGTCCGCGGCCAGCACCGCGTACCAGGGATAAGGGTCCGTGCGGGTAACCGCCGCCACCGCGTCCGCGGGCCACTGATCGTTGTCCATGCTTGTTCCTTTGCTTGACGGGAGGGATGCAGTATCCTGAAAAAACCACGCCGATACTTCGCCCGGGACCGAATCATGGATGCAGCACGCGCCGGCGCACCGGCCACCGCTACCAACATCACCGCCGACGATCGCCTGGCCCGCATTGCCGCGGCCATCGCCGAACCGGCCCGCGCGCGCATGCTGTGCAGCCTGCTCGATGGCCATGCGCGCACTAGCACCGAACTGTCGGTGGTGGCCGGCATCGGCCCGTCCACCGCCAGCGCGCACCTGGCGCGCCTGCACGACGAAGGCCTGCTGCGCCAGCTCGCGCAGGGCCGGCACCGCTACTACAGCCTGGCAGGCGGCGACGTGGCCGCCGCGCTGGAAGCGCTGCTCGTCGTCGCCGGCGTGCAGCGCACACCGTTCGTTGCAACGGCGCCGGACCGGTTGCGTGAAGCGCGCACCTGCTACGACCACATGGCCGGCGCACTGGCCGTGCTGCTCAACGATCACTTCCTGGCGGCGGGCTGGCTCGTCGAGGACGAAGGCGCCTACCTGCTGTCGGCCGCCGGAGAAGAGCGTTTCGCCGCGCTGGGGCTCGACATCGCCGCCCTGCGCGGCCAGCGCCGCCGCTTCGCCTGCCCTTGCCTGGACTGGAGCGAACGCCGGCAGCACCTGGGTGGCGCACTCGGCGCGGCGCTGCTGCGCCTTGCATTGCACAAGGGCTGGGTCGAGCAGGACCTGGACAGCCGCGCCCTGGGCGTTCCGGCACAGGGCCGGCGGCGCATGCTGGCCGCGCTCGGCATGGCCGGAAAATCCACGCCGAAAGTCCGCGCCGTAAGTCCGACTTAAGAACCACATTTGAAGATGGGATTCCACAACCATCCGGGGGATCACATGAAAGAAGCCTTCCGCGCCAACAAGGGATTCATCGCCTTCCTGCTGCTGTTCGGGATCTTCCGCACCGCCGTGGCGGACTGGAATCCGATTCCTTCCGCATCGATGCGCCCCAACCTGCTCGAGGGCGACGTGGTGTTCGTCAACCGCCTCGCCTACGACGTGAAGATTCCCCTCACCGACATTTCGCTGGCGCGCACCGGCGAGCCCCGCCGCGGCGACGTCGTCACGTTCTCGTCGCCCAAGGATGGCACGCGGCTCATCAAGTGCATCGCCGCGCTGCCCGGCGACACCGTGGAGATGCGTGGCGAGCGACTGCTGATCAACGGCCGCCAGGCCGACTACACGGTGCTCGGCAACGGCACCGAGCATATCGCCGCGCTGGGCGATCTCGCGGCATTGCACCTGCGCGAACGCAGCGGCGACGCCGACTACCGGATCCAGGTGCTGCCCCAGGTGCGCGCGATGCGCGACTTCGGCCCCGTGACGGTGCCGCGCGACAGTTACCTGATGCTGGGCGATAACCGCGACAACAGCGGCGATTCGCGCGTGTTCGGCACCGTGCCGCGCGCGTTGCTGATCGGCCGCGCCGAACGCGTGCTTGTTTCCGCCGACATCCTCGGCAACTGGGCGCCGCGCACCGACCGCATCGGCATGAGCCTGCGCCAGTAATGACTCAATGTTAAGATCGGCGCTCCCCACCTGAACCGGGAGCGACATGATCGAATTCGATGGCCTGGCCAAGCGCTACGGCGACTACGAAGCGGTGCGCCCGCTGACGCTCGCCGTGCGGCGTGGCGAAGTATTCGGCTTTCTCGGCCCGAACGGCGCCGGTAAGACCACCACGATCCGCATGATGATGGGCATCCTCGTGCCCAGCGCCGGCCGCGTGCTGGTCGACGGCCTCGACTGCCATGGCGAGGCGGCGGACGTGAAGCGCCACGTCGGCTACCTGCCGGACAACCCGATCTTCTACGATTACCTGCGCGGGCGGGAGATCCTGCAGTTCGTCGGCGAGATGCACGGCCTGCCGCGGCGCGCCGCCGCCGAGCGCGCCGATGCCCTGCTGGCCGAATTCGGCCTCGATGAAGTGTCCGAGGAATTCGCCGTCAACTACTCGATGGGCATGAAGAAGAAGCTGGGCCTGGCCTGCGCGCTGGTGCACGACCCGGCGGTACTGATCCTCGACGAACCGATCAACGGCCTCGATCCCCGCGCCGCGCGCGACGTGCAGGAACTGCTCGTGGGCCGCGCGGCCGCCGGCAAGACGATCTTTGTCTCCACCCACCTGCTCGACATGGCGCAGCGCATGTGCGATCGCGTGGGCATCATCCACCGCGGCGCGCTGGTGGCAACCGGCGCACTGGACGAATTGCGCGATGACAGCGACACGTCGCTCGAGGAAGTGTTCCTGCGCCTGACGGACGAATCCGGCGAGCCGGCGGCCACGGGCGAGGTGGCGCGGGGATGAACGGGCCGCTCCCCGTCGGCAATGCACGCGCGGCCTGGTTGCTGGCGCGGCTGCGGCTGCGCCGCCTGCTGAACATGGCCACGCTGTCGATGCGGCGCAAGCGCAGCGGCGGCAGTGGCGGCGGCCGCGTTGCCACCGCCGGCAAGCGCCGTGGCAGGTGGATCCTGCCGATCGTGATGGCGCTCGCGATGGTGTTTGCCTTTTCGTTCCAGGCCCGCCAGATCCTGATCAACCTGCATTGCGAGCTGGCGCCGGAAAGCGCCTGCGGGGGCCACGCCACCGCGCATGAGCGGGACCGGGCGGCGCTGGCCGACCTGGGCGAGGCGCCATTCAGCCCGGCGCTGCAGCGTGCCCTGGCGATGGAGCTTTGGCTCCTTTGGCTCGTGGCCCTGCTGGTGCCGCTCGGCAGCCGCGAAATGGCGCAGCCGGACTGGGACCTCGAATGGCTCGTCACGCTGCCCGTGCGGCGCAAGGGGTTGCTGTGGGCACGCGTGGCGGAACGCACCGTCACCAATGCCACCGGCTGGCTGGTCCTGTTCCCGGCCACGGTGATGATCGGCTGGACCGCCGGCTTGCGCTGGACTTTGCCGGCCGCCGCGCTGGCCATATCGCTGGCATTGCTGGCGCTGGCCGCCACGGTGCGCACGCTGGCCGACACGGGCTTGCGGCTGTCGCTGCCGCCGTCGCAACTGCGCAACCTGCAGGCGGCGATTTCCGTCGCGTCGATGCCGCTGATCTACGTCGTCATCGCACTGTCGACCGGCGGCGGCATGGTGATGGACTGGGCACGCGCGTGGCCGGCATGGACGCTGTGGACCCCGCCCGGCCTCGCTGGCCAGCTGCTCGATGCGCGGTCGCTGCCGGCCGCGCTCGGCCCTGGCGTGCTGCTCGCGCTGCAGACGGCGCTGCTGCTGTGGGCAGGCATCGCGCTGTTGTCCCGCCAGTTGTCCGCCGGCGTGGTGGCCGCCAGTTCGCGCGAAACGGCTCGCACGCAACGGCCGCCGGCGGCGGCATGGGCAATGCCCGGCACGCCGCTGCAGCGGCGCGAACTGCGGCTGCTGGCCCGCGACCGCACGTTCCTCGTGCAGAGCCTCGTGGTGCCGCTGGTGATCATCGGCAGCCAGCTGTTCTTCACCGGGCGGATGGATGCGATGGCCCGGGTAGGCACCGATGGCGCCGCGCTGGCCTCGATCGCGTTCGGGCTGGGCAGCTACGTGCTGTTGCTGTCGGCCTTCCAGACCATCAACACGGAAGGCCAGGCGCTCTGGATGCTCTACACCTTCCCCGGCACGCTGGAGCGGATGCTGCTGGAGAAGGCGCGGCTGTGGGCGCTGCTGGCGCTGGTCTACCCGGCTGCCGTGTTCGCGGTCGGTATCGCCTGGGCGCCCGCCCTCGATGCCGGCCTGCTGGCGCGGATCGCCCTGGTGGCACTTGGCATCCCCATCTTCGCGCTGATCGCCGTGGCACTGGGCGTGTGGGCTTCGGACCCGCTGGCGCACGAAGCCGGCGCGCGCATCCGCCCGACCTACGTGTACCTTTATTCGATCTTCGCCGGCATGTATGGCTTCGCGCTGTACACCGACACGTGGACGCATCGGCTGGCCGTGGTGGTGCTGCTGGCCGCGCTGGCGCTGGCGCTGTGGCAGAAGGCCCGCGACCACCTGCCCTACCTGCTCGATCCGTCCGCCGCGCCGCCGCCGCGCGTTTCCGCGGCCGACGGCATGGTTGCCGCGCTGCTGTTCTTTGCCGTGCAGGCGATTGCCGTCACCGTCCTCCACCGTGGCGAGGGCGCGCCGGCGCTGACGGACCTGGCGCTGGCGCTGGCCATCGGCGGTGCCGCCACCTGGGCGCTGGTGCGCTTCGTCTACTGGCGCGTGGGAACGGCCGGCGTGCCGCGGTTCCTGCATGGGCCGGTGGTGCCGGCCGTGCTGTCCGGCGCGGCATGGGCGCTGCCGGCGATTGCCGCCGCCGCGCTGTACATGCTGGCGATGCGCCACTTCGGCATCGCGCTGCCGCAGCCGGACGGCGCCATCGCCTTGCCCGTGCTGCTGGCCATCGCCTGCGTGGCGGCGCCCCTGTCCGAAGAGTTCATCTTCCGCGGCCTGCTGTTCGGCGGCCTGCGCCGATCGCTGTCCGCTGCCCCGGCCGTGCTGGCCAGCGCGGCGCTGTTCGCCGTCGTGCACCCGCCGGTATCGATGGTGCCGGTCTTCGTGCTGGGCGTGTGCGCCGCGCTGGCCTACGGGCGCAAGGGTGGCCTGCTGGCGCCGGTGGTCACGCACGCGGTGTACAACGCCGCGATCATCACCTTGCAAAGCTGAGCTTACGCATCGGGTCTGGCTGCGATAAAATGAGAATCATTCTCATTCATAGACCCGCGTCATGCTTCCATCCCTTCCTCGCCGCCGCCTGCTGGCCGCCGGCGGCACCCTGCTGGGTTCGGCCCTGCTCCCCGGTCCGGCACACGCCGGCGATGCCTGGCAGACCGTCGCGCTGCCGCACGCACGCCAGCGCGACCTCGCCTCCTCGATCACGGGCGGGCGTTACCGTATCTTCCTCAGCGTGCCGCAGGATCGGGACACGCCGGCGCCGGCCGCGGGCTACCCGGTGCTGTATGCGCTCGATGGCAACGCCTCGTTCCCCCTGCTGGCCCAGATGGCCCGCATGGCGGGCTGGCGCAGCAAGGTTACCGGGCAGCCGGCGCCCGTCATCGTCGGCATCGGTTATGCCACGGACGACGATTACCATCCCGACCGCGGGCGCGACTACACGCCAGCCAGCGCCGGTGCGCCGGCGACGGAGGGTGGCGCGGACCGTTTCCTGGACTTCATCGAGAAGGAATTGAAACCGCTGGTGCGGTCGCTGGTACCCGTCGATCCCCGGCGCCAGGCGCTGTATGGGCATTCGTACGGCGGCCTGTGCGCGCTGCACGCGCTGTTCACGCGACCGGCGATGTTCCAGACGTATATCGCCGCGAGCCCGTCGATCTGGTACCGCGAGCGCGCCGTGCTGGCGGGGTTGGAGGGGTTCGGCAAGCATGCCGCCGCGCTGGCCGTGAAGCCATCGGTGCTGCTGACGGCAGGCGAGCTGGAACAACCTGCCGGTGCCGGGGCAAATGGTGCCACGCCCGGCTCGCGCGACGCGATCGCCGCCCAGCGGCGCATGATCGATGAAGCGCGGGCGTTATCGGCCAAGCTGGGCGCCATGCAGGGCACCGTATCACGGGCACAATTCCTGCTGTTCGCGCAGGAAAACCATGGTTCCGCCGCATTCCCCGCCATGGCGCGGGGAATGGACTTCTTCCTCGCCTAGCGCTTCAGAGCAGGCGCGCCGGGCACAGTGCGCGCATGAGCCACAAGATGGCCGCGCCCAGCGCGCTGGTGACGATGGTGGTCACCACGATCAGCGTCGGCAACGCGTGCTGGCCATATTCATCGGCCAGCACGATCGTGCCCAACGCCACGACCAGTTGCGCCGGCACGATCACGCGCAGCCAGCGCCGCGCCCCGGGAAACCCCCGTCGCGCCAGCTTGCGCGACGCCAGCACCACGGGCCCGCACAGCACGGCGAGGAAAACGGCGACAAACAAGATCATCTGCAGGATGCGCATTCGGTTCCCTCGTCAAAGGCGGCCAGCATAGCGCAGACCGCCATGCCGTTGTGCCCTCACCACAAAAAGTGTTGTTCTTTTCTTGGGGACTGTCCCCCCTGCAGGGACTGTCCCCCCTGGAGGGACTGTCCCTCTTGGAGGGACTGTCCCCAAAGAAGAAACAACAAAAAAGCGGTGGCCGGGTTGCCGGGCCACCGCGATGGGAGCGCGCCATGGGCTGGCGCGGGTGAAACAGGTTACAGGTGCTGGGCGACTTGCGGCATCAGTTCCTCGAACGTGCGGCCGATGCCGCTTTCGCCGATCGCGTGCATTTTCCATTCGCCGTTGTGGCGGTACAGCTTGGCCATGATCTGGGCGCTGTGCGAGCCCTGCACGGAGAGGTCGAAACGCGCCACTTCCTTGCCGTTGTTCGCATTCACCAGCCGGCAGTAAGCGTTCTGCACCTGCGCGAAGCTCTGGCCGGTGAAGCTGTTGACCGTGAAGACGATGCTCTTCACGTTGGCCGGCACCTGGTCGAGACTCACGCTGATCTGCTCGTCGTCGCCATCGCCGGCGCCCGTGCGGTTGTCGCCCGAGTGCATCACGCTGCCGTCGCGGCTTTTCAGCTGGCGGAACCACACCACGTCGACCGGCTTGTTCGCTTCGTCGAACAGCAGGCAGGAAGCATCGAGGTCGATGTCGGCGCTCTTGCTGCCGAAACCGAGGAAGCCCTTGCTTTTCACGGCATCCCAGCCCAGGCCCATCGACACGTGCGACAGCGCGCCGCCGCCTTCCTTGTCCAGCGAGATTTTCTGGCCCTTCGTCAAATTGACAGACATGTCATCCTCCTCGATGTGTTGCGGTTCACTGCGCCTTCGCTTTGCCCTTTACTACGCTTACTGCGGCTTGGTGCTCGACAGCCACGACAGGAACGCCGCCCGGCTGCGCGAGCACACCACCACCTTGCCGGTGCCCGAGAAGCGCAGCACCATCCCTTCGCCGCTCGTCACGCTGTTGACCAGGTTGCCGAGGAAGCCGCTGCTGCGGCTCGTCGACACCGACATCTCGTAGCGCAGCTGGCTGTCCCAGCACACCACGTGCGAGTTGTCGATCACGATATCCTTGCCGGCTTCCACGTCCAGCGTGGCCACCGAGCCGAAGCCCGACACCACCAGCTGGCCGCTGCCCGAGGTTTCCGTGATGAAGAACCCGCCGGTCTGGCCGAACAGTGCGGTGCCCACGTTCTGGGTGCGCACGTTCAGGTTCACGCTCGACGATGCCGCGACGAACGCGCCGTCGCTGATCATGTACTGGCGCGCGCCCACGTCCAGCACCTGCATCGCGCCCGGCAACGTGGGCGCCAGCAGGCAGTCGCCATCGCCCTTGACGGCCTCGATGTGCTGCTGGAAGAACGACTCGCCGTTGGCGAAGGTGCGCATCAGCGCCGCGCCCAGCCCGCCGTTCATCTTGCCTTTCAGCTCGAGGTTCGACTCCATCATGACCATGGCGTTTGCTTCGCAGTAGATCTTTTCGCCATGGCGCAGGGTCACGTGCAGGAACGGGTCCTCTTCTCCGGTAATGCTGAAGACGGGCATGGCTTACACCGCGACGCCGTAGCTCTTGGCCAGCGCGCCAAGGCCGCCGGCATAGCCCTGGCCCACGGCGCGGAATTTCCAATCGCTGCCGTTGCGATACAGTTCGCCGAACACCATCGCCGTTTCCGTCGAGCTGTCCTCGGACAGGTCATAGCGTGCCACTTCGGCACCGGTGGCCGCGTTCACGCAGCGCACGAAGGCTTTCTGCACCTGGCCGAAGTTCTGGCGGCGGGCATCGGCATCGTGGATCGTCACGCAGACGGCGATCTTGTCGACGTCGGCCGGCACCTTGCCCAGGTCGACGTTCACGGTCTCGTCGTCGCCTGCGCCTTCGCCGGTGCGGTTGTCACCCGAGTGCACGATGGAACCGTCGGCCGATTTCAGGTTGTTGTAGAAGATGAAGTCGGAGTCGCTGCGCACCTTGCCATCCGCCTTCAGGAGGAAGGCCGAGCTGTCGATGTCGAATGCGGCGCCATCGGTGTTGCGCACGTCCCAGCCCAGGCCGATCGTCAGTTGCGACAGACCGGGAGCTTCCTTGGACAGGTTGACGTTGCCGCCTTTTTGCAGACTGATTGCCATGATCGATTCTCCTTTGGTTGTTTGAGACACCTTGCTTCCGGCACGGCGCGACCGGTGTCAATTGGCGCGCCGCGTATTGTCGGACGGGCTGGCTGCCCGTCCATTCTTGTTATTTGACCAGCTTGCAGCCCTTACGCCATGGCGAGGGATTCCTGCCGCTTGCGGTACCGTACCGACGACCATACCGACGCCGCGATGAAGGCCACGCCAATCAGGCCGGTGAAGATTTCCGGCACATGGAACTTCATGCTTGCCAGCATGATCGCTGCCAGGATGCCGATCGCATAGTGTGCGCCATGTTCCAGGTACACGTAAGCATCCAGCGTGCCTTTTTCCACCAGGTACACCGTCATCGAACGCACGAACATCGCGCCGATCGCCAGGCCCACCATGATGATGACCACATCCTTGGTGATCGCGAACGCGCCGATCACGCCGTCGAAACTGAACGACGCATCCAGCACTTCCAGGTACAGGAAGCCGCCGATACCGCCGCGCTTGACCATCTCGCCCACGCCCGATTCGCTTTCTTCACCCGCCTCGAGGTAGTTCGACAGCGCATCGACGCCCACGTAGATCAGCAGGCCCCACAGGCCGGACAGCAGCACCGCCAGTTTCTGGCCTTCCTGCACCAGCGTCATGCAGCCCAGCAGCGTGGCCAGCGCCACCATGATCGAAATCGACGAGACCTTGCCCAGCGAACCCAGTTTTTCCTCGAAGTTGCCCAGCCAGTGCGTTTCCTTTTCCGGGTCCAGGATGAAATTCAGGAACACCATCAACAGGAAGATACCGCCGAACGCCGCCACTTCGGCATGGTGCTCGGTCAGGTGGCGCGAATATTCATCCGGGTTGTTCAGCGCCAGCGTCCATACTTCCGTCAGCCCGATATCCGCAGCCACGGCCACGATTACCAGCGGGAACAGCAGCCGCATGCCGAACACGGCGATGATGATGCCCACGCCGAGGAACAGCTTGCGCCAGAAGTCGTCCCACGTTTTCAGCACGGAGGCGTTGACCACCGCGTTGTCGAACGACAGCGAGACTTCCATCACGCCGAGAATCATGGCAATGCCGAGGGCCGACAGTGCGCCCGTGATGCCGGCCGCCCGGTAACCCCACCAGCCCGCGATAGCCAGGCAGACCGCCGTGACTATGAATGAAATCCTGAAATGCTTCATTAATCTTCCCCTTATTTGCTTAGTATCTACTTAATATTTGATCGACATCATGCAGTGTAGAGCCTGGCAAGCAATTGGAAAACCAGAGTTCATGTGAAGCTCACTTCGCAAAAACCGAACCATCGATGCCACTGTCGCTTGCCGATCGCCAGCTGGCCCCGGTTTCCGGCTCATCCGCGGGGGCTGCGACCGCATGCGTGCCGAACCGGCTGGCACGGGCAATGACGGCATTGGCCCAGTTGCGGTGCGTGGCCACTTCGCACATCGAATCGTCGAGCTTGAACACGGCGGGGGCGTCCCGGTCCAGGATGCGCAGGGCCATCGCTACCTCCTTGGGCTGCACCCGGAAGTGCTGCTCGATCGGTTCGATCTGCGACGGATGGATCGCGGTCTTGCCCACCATGCCGTAGGCGATGTCCTGCTGCACTTCCTGCGCCATCAACGCCGGGCAATCCAGGTGCTCGAACACGGGCGACGTGAGGCGCAGGCCGTGGGGGCGGAACGTGGTCACGAGGCTGGCGATCACGGGGCCCAGCGGCGACTGGTAGATCGTCATGTCGCGCGAGCGGCGCAGTCCCAGCAGCGCCAGCAGGTCGTTGCCGCCGATCCGCAGCGCCAGGATGCGGTGGGCGATGTCGGGCGCGCACAGGCGCACACGGAGTGCGCGCATTTCCGCCGGGTCGAACACCTCGGCCGTTTCCAGCGTGGGCATCAGCAGGTGCTTCGTGCCCCCAGCAGGCGCATGTACTCGTCGAGGTTGTCGCGCGTGGCCTTCGGGATCACGAAGCCGGCCAGCTTGTCCGCGCCGGGCATCGCCAGCACGCGCGCCAGTACTGCCGTATTGCGCACGCGGACGAAGCGGTCGAGCCGCGCATGGGCGCGCATGGCCGCCAGCGTTCTGGCCAGGCTGGCCAGCGCCGTTTCCAGCTCGCGCTCGGCCACCGCATCCTCGGTGCAGAAGATGACCGAGCGCAGGGCCGGCATCCGGTCGCCATCGGCGATCGCGGTCAGGTCCTTGTGCGTGGCCGGCACGTACAGCGACGCGCCGATGGGTTTTTCATGCATCGCCTTCCCTCCTGATCAGTGAAACGCCCTGGTAGGGCAATGTGCGGTCGACAACGACGGGAACGCCTTTTTCCTGCGCCAGCAGGTTCAGGTGCGCGACGTCGGCGGCATCGGGATCGCGCAGGATCAGCAGCCGCGGCACCCGCCGCAGCAGCACCCGCGTCGCTTCGCCGATACCGGGTTTGATGAGGTTGACGTCGGCGATATCGTAGCGCTGCGCGATCTCGCGCAGGCAGGCGCGCGACGTGGCGGCCGCGCGCGCCCGGTCCAGCGGCACCGGGGCCAGCTCGCCGGCCGCGGCGATCTCCAGCGCGGCGGCGACGATATCGTCGGCAAAGCCGCGCGACCGGTCGTGCGCGGCGAACTCCTGGTAATACAGGCAGCCATGGAAATCGTCGTGATCGCCGTTGCTGTTCACGACGGTGCGGCTGACCAGCCCGGACACGGTGGCATTCAGGATGCTCGACGGGATCAGGTAATCGGCGTCCGAACTGGCGCAGGCGGCGGCACCGGCCAGGTCGGACAGCACATAGAGGCCGGTATCGAGCCGCACGCGGTGGCGCACGTTGAATTCCCCGACCGACCGTTCGAGTTCGCGGGCAATCACGCCCTTGCCGGTCCAGCCGTCGACGAACACGATCGATGCCGGCACGTGGCGCGCCAGGATGGTGCGCAGCGCCGCCGCGTCGATGCCCCGGTCGCGCACGATCGATACCGAATAATGGACCACGTCGCGGTGCAGCACCTGCTCGAGCAGGTGCTTGAGGATCACGCCGACCGGCGTGCCGGCGCGGGCCAGCGACACCAGTGTGACCTGGCCGGCGCGCCGCGCCGCGATCAGGTGCGCCAGCCGCAGGCAATCGGCCGCCATCCGGCCGCGGTTGGCCAGGCATGCCGCGTCGAACAGCGCCATGTGTCGGCTCGACGGCAGCGATTCCGCCGACAGCATTTCGCTGTAGTGCCGGCGGCCGGACTGGATCAGCGCTTCCTTCTCCTCGACCGATGTGAAGGAATGGCCGGGCAGGCGGCGGAGCAGGAAGCGCACGTCGCCCTGCCGGTAGCTTCCGGAGAAATCGTTCATAGCACCCCCAGCGTCAATGCCGACAGTTGCGTGCCGCGCGGGATGATCGCGTAGTCGCAGGCGGCCATGAAGCGCGCGTCGGTGCTGCTGTCGCCCATGCCGAAGGTCATGATCTCGCCGTGCTCGTCGCGCAGGCGGGCCTGCAGGTATTCAACCGCGCGCGCCTTGTTCAGCCGCTTCGGCAGCACGGCCAGGTTGTTGCCGTTGCGGTGCAGGCAGAACTCGCGCCCTTGCGCGGCGAGCCATGGCACCACCACCTCGCGCTCGATCGCGTCGAGCCGGTCAAGGTTCTTTTCCGCGTCCTTGACATTCACGTAGAACGGCAGGCCAAGGTCTTCCACCAGGCGCACCCGCGCCGGCATACCGGCCTGTCGCGCGTAGTGGTCGATGGCGGCCAGCACTTCGCGCAATCCCGGCAAGGCCGTGGCCATGTCGTCGCCCATGCGCGCCAGCCAGACCGGGTCGGGCGTGCCGTCCGGCGCCAGGATGATGCCGCCGAAATCGATGATCCGGCAATGCGTGAACGGGTAGTCGACACGCGCCAGGCCATCGCGGTCGCGCGCCGTGGTGGGAATCAGCGTCATGCCCTGCCCGACCATGTCGAGAAAGGCGCGCTGGCGGCCGTTCGTGTACGAGTTCGCCGAACCGTCCTTCAGGAAGGCGATCGGTTGCAGCGCATCGCGCGGATCGCATTTCGCCAGCGAGTGGAACAGCGTGTCGTCCAGGTCGACGAACAGGAATTTATGCAATGTCGCTCTCCGATCGGAAATGCACGAGGCGGCCGCCGACCTGGCCGGCCAGGTCGCGCAATGCCTCCCCAGCCGGCGTTTCGTGGCAGATGAACACGTGCGCATACTGGCCCGGCCGAACGTTGTAGACATAGTTGGCGATGCCCTCGCCATAATTGTCGGCGAATGCGAGCCGGCTGCCGATCGCTCCCCATTCGAGGATCGGCGAGCGGGTGGTCGACTGCACGGCGACCTCGATGCCGCGCGCTTCCAGGGCGCCGGCCAGCAGGAATGGCGCATGCATGAATTCACCCGTTCCCAGCACCAGCACGCGCTCGCCGGCTCCGATGCCTGAGGCCAGCGCATCGACCGTGGCGGCGGGGATGGACAGGGGCCGCAGCAGCCCGGTGCGGCCGAAGGCGCCCCCCACCGCGACACCGTCGGCCGCGCCGACCACCTGTGCCAGCGCGGTCTCGGGGAAGCTGGCACCGGCGGCGAAGGTGTAACTGCCGCGCAGCGCGGCGCCCTGCGTGACGGGCAAGCCGATGGCTTCGGCCAGTGCGTCGCCCGCGCCCGCGCCCATGAAATCGGTCAGCGTGGCCAGGTGGACATGGGCCAGCGCCGGATTGAGCGCGCGGCAGGCAGCCGCCAGGTTGCGGAACGTGGTGCCGGTGCTGGCTTCGTCGTCGACGAGCACGAGCGAGCGCGCCCGCATGAACAGCTCGTGCAGTGCCGGATCGGTAGGCAGGTGCAGGAACTGTCGCGGCGCGTGGCTGTGCGGCTCGGCAAATTCGACCAGCGGCGCGCCATCGATGCGATAGCGTGTGGTGTGCAGGAACAGCGCTGTGCCTTCGGGATGGCGGCGCAGGTGGGCCTCGAACACGCCCTGCCCCAGGCCGATCGCCGTTTCGGCCATGGCGATGAAGACCACGGGCCCCGGCAGCGCGGCAGGCAGGCGGGCGGCGAGCGCGTCGTGCAGCTCGCGCATGGCACCGGGCCGCGATGGCCAGTGCTTGCCCAGTACCTTGCTGACGAACAGGAAGCCGCGTTTCGCATTGGCGCGCGCGCCGAAACCGAGCAGCGCATCCAGCGGATACGGGCCCGGCTCCGTGCGCACGGCCAGCACGCCGGTCGGCATCGCGACCTCGCGGCTGTCCGATGCGTGCCAGTCGCCCATCGTGCGGTCGTTCATTGGGCGCCTTCTATTTCGATGGCGTGCTGCCACTCGCCGACACGGATGCCGGCGCGCACGGGCGGAATATCCAGGTGCTCATAGCCCCGGTCGAAGCCGGCAAGCGCCAGCCAGGGCAACGCCGGCCCCGCCATGCACGCCATGCCGACACCGCCGGACATGCGCGGATTGATTTCCAGCAGCCGCATGCGGCCGCCGCTCTCGCGGAACTGCACGTTGAACACGCCGTTCAGGCCATAGTCGGACGCCAGTTTCGCCACCGCGTCGAGGATCACCGGCTGTGGGTCGACCACCTGGCCGGCCCCCGGCTTGGTCAGCTTGCGGCGTGGCACGGCGCAAACGAGGCGCCCATCGTCGGCAACGCAGTCCACGCTGTATTCCAGGCCTTCGAGGAATTCCATCAGCAGCATCGTGCGGAACTCTCCCAGGCCGGCGAGCCCGGAACGGAAATCGTCCAGGCCGATCTGGTACTGGTCGCCGGCCATCAGGATCTGCGCGCTGTTGCGCCCTTCATCGAGCTCGGCGAAACCCAGGCCGTAGACGGACTTCGATGGCTTCACGCACAGTTTCGGATATCTGGCCCGCAACGCGGCATAACCGGCATCGAATTGTGCCGCCGTGGTGAACGGCACGGTTTCCGGCGGCGCGGCAACGGGCAGGTCGACGGTCGCGTAGAAACGTTCCTTGTCGTGCAGCAGCGCGAGCACGTCGGGGCTGGCCACCGCCAGCACACGCGTGCCGATGGCGGCAAAGCGCTCCCGCGCGCCGCTGACCAGTGCCGCTTCCCGATGGGGAACGAAAATGCCGATGTCCCATCGCTGGCAGAATTCGAGGCACCATTCCAGGTAGTCATCGCCCTTCAGCGGCGGTTCCACTTCGAACTGGTGGGCCGCGTTCGCGGCAACGGTCCTGCTGCCGGCCGAGTACAGCAGGTGATACCGCCCGGCGCGGTCGTGCTGCCGGATCAGCGTCATCGCGTTGTAGATCGATGAAAACGTTCGGTTGTACCAGACTCGCATATGTCCTCACTTCGAATGATCGGCCGCGGGCCGCGTGGCGCGGGGGCGTGGAGACCTCGAGAATAAATCAAAAAAGCAAAAAAAGCGGTGGCCGGTTGACCGGACCACCGCAAAGGGAAGCGCGCCATGGGGCAGGCGCAGGTGAAACACGGTACATACTGCATTCGGGTACTGCGGCATTCGGGTTACTGCATATTCTCGCGCGGCGGCGCCGGGCCGCCGCGACTTGCTTGCTGCTGTTGCCGTCAGATGTCGACGTGTGTCGACTGGTGCTTACAGGTGCTGGGCGACTTGCGGCAGCAATTCGTCGAAGGTGCGGCCGGTGCCGTTTTCACCGATCGCATGCATCTTCCATTCGCCGTTGTGGCGGTACAGCTTGGCCATGATCTGGGCACTGTGCGAGCCCTGCACGGACAGGTCGAAGCGCGCCACTTCCTTGCCGTCCTTCGCGTTCAGCAGGCGGCAGTAGGCGTTCTGCACCTGGGCGAAGCTCTGGCCGGTGAAGCTGTTCACCGTGAAGACGATGCTCTTCACGTTGGCCGGTACCTGCTGCAGGTTGACGGTGACCTGCTCGTCGTCGCCATCGCCGGCGCCGGTGCGGTTGTCACCGGAGTGCACCACGCTGCCGTCGCGGCTTTTCAGCTGGCGGAACCACACCGTGTCGACCGGCTTGTTGGCCTCGTCGAACAGCAGGCACGAGGCATCCAGGTCGATGTCGGCGCTCTTGCTGCCAAAGCCGAGGAAGCCCTTGCTCTTGACGGAATCCCAGCCCAGGCCCATCGTCACTTGCGACAACGCGCCGCCGGCTTCCTTGTCCAGAGAGATCTTCTGGCCCTTACTCAAATTCACTGACATGATTTGCTCCTTTTTTCACTGCTTGTTTGCTGCATGGTCACTGCTTCATTTTGCGGGCGGCCGGCGGCCGCCCGCTGGCAATCCTTAGACCGCCACGCCGTAGCTCGTTGCCAGGGCGCCGAGGCCACCGGCGAAGCCCTGGCCGACAGCGCGGAATTTCCAGTCGCTGCCGTTGCGATACAGTTCGCCGAACACCATTGCCGTTTCCGTCGAGCTGTCTTCGGACAGGTCATAGCGTGCCACTTCGGCGCCGCTGGCGGCGTTCACGCAGCGCACGAACGCTTTCTGTACCTGGCCGAAATTCTGGCGGCGGGCATCGGCATCGTGGATCGTCACGCAGACGGCGATGCGGTCCACTTCGGCCGGCACCTTGGCCAGGTCGACGCTCACGGTCTCGTCGTCACCCGAGCCTTCGCCGGTGCGGTTGTCGCCCGAGTGCACCACGGCGCCGTCGGCGGTCTTCAGGTTGTTGTAGAAGATGAAGTCCTGGTCGTTGCGCACCTTGCCGTCGGCCTTCAGCACGAATGCCGAGCTGTCGATGTCGAATGCGGCACCATCGGTGGTGCGTACGTCCCAGCCCAGGCCGATCGTCAGTTGCGACAGACCCGGAGCTTCCTTGGACAGGTTGACGTTGCCGCCTTTTTGCAGACTGATTGCCATGATCGTTACTCCTTCGTTTAGTAGGACACCTTTTGCATATCCGGCGCGACTGGTGTCATGTAGCGCGCCGCGATTCGTCGTGGGCGGGCTCCCGCCCCTTTCGTCACGGGCCATTCGGTGGTTTGCCCACGGCCCGCTTGTTCTTCCTCAACCGCCTTGTTGCTTTGTCTTGTTGCTCAATCAATGCATGCAGTGTAGAGAGTTTCCGCCAATTGAAAAATAGAAGATAATGTGAACTTCACTTCGTAAAAGCCGAAATCATGAAAACCAGCGGAATCAACTTTCGCCACTTGTACTTCTTCCGCGTGGTGGCCGCGGAGGGCAGCGTCACGCGGGCGGCCGAGCGGCTGGGCCTGGCCATCCAGACCGTCAGCGCGCAGCTGTCGGCGCTCGAACAATCGGTGGGCAAGCAGTTGCTGACGCAGCAGGGCCGCCGCCTGGTTCCGACCGAGGCAGGCCGCGTGGCGCTCACGTATGCCGAGCAGATCTTCGAGCTGGGCGACCGCATGCAGGAAGCGCTGAACGAGGCCGACGCGGGGCGCACGCGGCTGACCGTGGGCATCTCGGACTCGTTGCCGAAGCTGATCGCCTACCGCCTGCTGCGCGCGGCGTTCGACATGAAGGTGCCGGTCAAGCTGATCTGCGTGGAGCGCGAATTCGAATCGCTGCTGGCCGACCTGGCGCTGCACAAGCTCGACGTGGTGCTGACGGACCGCTCGGTGCGCGCCTCGGCCAGCCTGCGCGTGTACAACCACCTGCTGGGCGAGAGCGAGATGATGCTGTTCGGCCGGCCCGACCTGGTGGACAGGCATGGCGGTGATTTCCCCCGCAACCTGCACCACGCGCCGATGCTGCTGCCGACGCGGAACAACGCGCTGCGCGGCCGCATCGACGAATGGCTGCTGAAGCACGACGTCCGCCCCGACGTGGTGGGTGAATTCGAGGACAACGCGATGCTGACCACCTTTGCGCGCGACGGCCTGGGCCTGTTCTTCGCCCCCGCCGGCCTGGCGGCAGACATCGAGGCGCAGTTTGGCGCCGTGCCCGCCGGCGCCGCCACCGAACTGCGCGAACAGTTCTATGCGATCTCGAGCGAACGGCGCATCAAGCACCCGGCAGTGGAAGCGATCATGGCCGCGAACACGGGGCTGTTCACGGTGTAGCCTCGCTGCCGGGCGGCTATACGCTGCTGGCGACCTGCAAGGCAACCGGAGCGATGCCGGAAGCGTGAGGCACCGTGGGCCATTGCAGGAGTGAAATTTGCGCTGGGGTATGTGCCCGTCGGATAATATGTATGTTTTAACTACCCGCCCCGGAGAATTCCGCACCACGCGCGACCATGCTGCGCCGTGACGGAAGCAGTCCTGGGTGTGCCTTATGCACAACCTTTTGCTGGTCCTGTTTGCCCTCCTTCTCGTTGCACTGAACGGTTTTTTCGTTGCCGCCGAGTTCGGTATCGTGACACTGCGTCGCACCCGCGTGCGCGCCATCGCGAAGACACAGGGCTTGCGGGGCCGCATCCTTGAAAAAGTACATGGCGAGCTCGATGCCTACCTTTCGGCCTGCCAGCTGGGCATCACGCTGGCTTCGCTGGGGCTGGGCTGGATCGGCGAACCGGCGTTCGCCGGCCTGCTCGAGCCGCTGCTGACCGCGGTCGGCGTCACGTCTCCCGAAATCCTGCACGGCATCTCGTTCGTGTTCGCCTTTGTCACGATTTCGTTCCTGCACATCGTGGTCGGCGAACTGGCGCCGAAATCGCTCGCCATCCGCGTGCCTGAAGCGGTGGCCGTCTGGTGCGCGGTGCCGCTGTATGGCTTCTACTGGATGATGTACCCGGCGATCTGGGTGCTGAACAAGAGCGCCAACATGGTGCTCCACCTGGCCGGCCTGCGCGGACCGGGTGGTCACGATTCGCACTATTCGACCGAAGAACTGAAGCTGATCCTTCGCACCAGCAAGCCGGGCGAGCAGTTCGACAAGGACGAGCGCAACATCCTGGCCAACACGCTCGATTTCTCGCAGTTGCGCGTCTCGGACCTGATGCGGCCCATCAACGAGGTGATCGCGCTGCATGCGTCGCGCACGCTCGAAGCGAACCTGGAAACCGTGGTGCGCAACCGCTTTTCGCGCTATCCCTATTTCGACAGCGATGAATCGGTGCTCGGCATCGTGCACCTGAAAGACCTGTTCTTCGCCCAGCAGAGCGGCAAGCCGATCAAGTCGTTCACGCCATTCCTGCGCCCCGTGGAGACGATTTCCGCGCGCACGCCGGCGATCGAACTGTTCCGCCGCTTCCGCGAAGGCGCCCCGCACTTCGCGCTGATCGGCGAAAAAGGCAAGCGCCCGGTGGGCTTCCTGACGCTGGACAACCTGCTGGGCGCGATGGTGGGCGAGATCCACGATGAATTCCGCCTGAACGAGAACGACTGGCTGAAAGGCGATGACGGCTCGCTGATCGGCAAGGCCAGCCTGCCGATCTTCTCGCTGGAACGCGTGCTGGGCATCGACATCGAGAACGAGGAGCTGGGCCTGGACGAGGTGGAATCGGTGGGCGGCCTGATCATGCTGAAGCTGGGCGATATCCCGAAGCAGGGCCAGCGCGTGAGCTTCAACGCGTTCGACATCGTGGTGCGCAAGATGAACGGCCCGCGCATCCTGCTGGTGAAAGTCATCCCGCGCATGCCGCGCACCGCCGAGGATGAACAGGACTGAACTGAAAGGAATCCGCATGCCGCATTGCCGAATTACCCTGCTGGGCGCCACGCTGCTGGCCGCCTCCGTGCTGGCCCACGCCGCCCCGCAGTACGTGGAAGTGGGCACACAGTTGCCCCGCTTCCACCTGCTCAAGGAAGGCAGCCACCGCTACCTGCGCTACCTGCGCTCGGCCGACGGCAACCTGGCGCTCGACATCTGGCAGCGCGACATCCATTTCGACGGCAAGCAGATGCAGTTGCGCCAGCGCTGGGATGCGGTGGGCAAGGCGCCTTCCGTCAAGCGGCTCGAATCCACGTTCGAGACGGGCACCTTCCGCCCGCTGACGCATGTGCGCATCACGGAAAAGAATGGCCGCAAGACCGTGGAAGGCTTTGCCTTCGCGCCGGACAAAATCAGCGGCATGGCGGACCTGCGGGACAACTCGCAGAAGAACCTGACGGTCGACACGAAGGAGCCGGCCTTCAACTTCGAGGCCGACATGGAATTCATCCAGGCGCTGCCGCTGGCCGACGGCTACGAGGCGCAGGTCGTGTTCTACCACGCCGGCGGGGCCACGGCGCCGGCCCGCTACACGTTCCGCGTGACCGGCAGCGAAGCCATCGCCGGCCCCGCGGGCCCCGTCGACTGCTGGATCGTCACCACCGACTACAACCAGCCGGGCAGCGTGTCGAAATTCTGGTACGCCAAGGGCACGCAGCTGATGGTCAGGCAGGAAAGCGCCCTGCCCGACGGCCGCACGCTGGTCAAGACCCTGCTGGACTGAACATGCTGGAGAAATCGGAAGCACCTGGTGTCCGACACTATTTTCCGGGTGATCTTTCCGGAAAATAGTGTCGGACACCGGTTTTCGCATGATGTTGCTGAGGCCTGAGAGGAAAACCGGTGTCGCACACTTTTTCCGGATGAAGCGCCCGGAAAAAATGTTCGACACCAAGCAAACGTTATCGATAACGCCGAATGCTGCTTATCTGAACGGCATCAGTCTCTGGCACCGGTTTCGTTCACGGCGCCGCTTCGCCCTGCTCGCGCCCCGGCCGGTGGGGCGTGACGGGATTGACGTTGGTCCAGTTGCGCAGCAAGCCGAGAGCGACGGCAAGCAGCGTGGGGCCGATGAACAGGCCGACGAAGCCGAACGCGATCACGCCGCCCAGCACGCCCAGCAGCACGAGCAGGAACGGCAGGCTGGAACCGCGGCTGATCAGCACGGGCTTGACGACATTGTCGACGCCACTGATCAGGAACACGCCCCACACCACCATGAAGATCGCCCAGCCGGTGCTGCCCTGGTAGAACAGCCAGATTGCCGCGCCGCCCCAGATCAGTGGCGGGCCCACGGGAATCAGCGAAAACAGGAACGTGGCCACGGCCAGCAGCGCCACGGCCGGCACGCCGGCGATCATGAAGCCGGCGGCGGCGACGAAGGCCTGCGCCAGCGCGGTGCCGAGCAGGCCGTACATCACGCCGCGCACGGTGCGGCTGACGGTGTCGGCCACTTCCAGCGCATGCTCGCCCATGATCTTGTCCATGCCGATCGACAGCGCCTTCAGCAGCGTATGGCCATCGCGGTACAGGAAGAAGCTCACGAATGCCGCCAGGCTCACCTGCGCCACGCCGCTGCCCAGCACGAGGCCACCGCCCAGCAGGAAATGGCGCGCAGGTTCCATGAAGCGCTTGGCCGTGTCGATCAGTTGCTCGCGGCTGCTGATCAGGTTCTGCACGTATTGGAAGACGGTGTCGCCGACGACGGGGATGCCGCGCAGCCAGTCCGGCGCCGCCATCGTGCCGGAAGCCAGCGCATCGCGCAGCGCGCGGTAGACGTTGCCGGCATTGTCCGCCACGTTCCACGTGACGAGGGCCAGCGGCAGGATGATCACGAGGACCAGCGATACCGTCATCACGGTGGCCGCCAGCGTGCGGTGGCCTTTCAGCCTGTCCAGCAGGCGCACATACAGCTGCCAGCTGGAAATCGTGATCGCGCAGGCGAACAGCACGGCGGGCAGGAATGGCCGCAGCACCCACAGGCAGCCGACGACGAGGAATACGATCGCCGCGAGGCGGGTATAGGGTTGAAAGCGCTTTTCCATGCGGCGGCATCCTCCAGGTTTGCCTGGCAGATGGGGGCGGCCTGCAAAGGATGCAAGGTTATCGGAAAGGCAGCGGCCCGCCGTGGCGGGCCGCAACATGGGGAATTACAGGAGGAAGATCAGGACAGCAGCTGCTTCAGATCGTGCACCACCGGCTTGGTGCCCTGCGCATGGCGCAGGAACAGGCGCACCTTGCCCTGCTTGTCGAACACGTAGCTGCCCGCCGTGTGGTCGATCGAGTAGTTGGCCGGGTCCTGGCCCGGCACCTTCTTGTAGAACACCTTGAATTCCTTGGCGGTCTGCGCGATTTCGGCCGGCGTGCCGTACAGGCCAGTGAAGCGCGGGTCGAAGGCCGGCACGTACTGCTTCAGCAGTTCCGGTGTGTCGCGCTCCGGGTCGAGCGTCACGAACAGCACCTGCACGTCGCTTGCCTGCGGGCCCAGCTCCTTCATCACCGCGGCCATTTCCGCCATCGTCGTCGGGCACACGTCCGGGCATTGCGTGAAGCCGAAGAACATCACCACCACCTTGCCCTTGTAGGTCTCCAGCGTGACCGGCTTGCCATTGTGGTCCTTCAGCGAAAAGCCCTTGGCATAATCGAGACCGGTGATGTCGGTGTTGACGAAGCTGGCCTTCTTTTCGGCACAGCCCACGAGGATACTCAGGAAGAACAGCGCGGCAAGCAGTTTTTTCATGTCAGATCCGGATGTAGTGATCGAGCAGCAGCGCGCCGAACAGCAACGCCAGGTACAGGATCGAGAAGGCAAAGGCCTTGCGGGCCAGCAGGTCGCTGTAGTTGCGCCAGATGCGCCAGCCATACCACAGGAAGACGGCGTCGAGCACGATGGCGCTGACCAGGTAGATCAGGCCGCTCATGCCCACGGCGAACGGCAGCAGCGTGGTGGCCGCCAGCGCGATCGAATACAGGAACACGTGGAATTGCGTGAACGCCATGCCATGCGTGACGGGCAGCATCGGCAGGCCGGACTTCGCGTAATCGTCGCGGCGATACAGCGCCAGCGCCCAGAAATGCGGCGGCGTCCACAGGAAGATGATCAGCACCAGCAGCCAGGCCTGCATCGGCACCTCGTTGGCGATGGCAGCCCAGCCCAGCGCCGGCGGCATCGCGCCCGACAGGCCGCCGATGACGATGTTCTGCGGCGTGGCCGGCTTCAGGATCATCGTGTAGATGACGGCATAGCCGACGAAGGTGACGAAGGTGAGCCACATCGTCAGCGGGTTCACCAGCGCATACAGGATCCACATGCCGGCGCCGCCGATGATGCTCGAAAAGATCATCGTCTGTGTCGGCGTGATTTCGCCACGCGCCATGGGCCGGCGCGCAGTGCGCGCCATGCGCGCGTCGATCTCGCGCTCGGCCAGGCAGTTGACGGCGAACGCGGCTCCGGCCAGCAGCCAGATGCCGATCGTGCCGGCCACCACCACGCGCCAGTCCGGCAACTCGTCGGTGGCGAGGAACATCCCGATCACGGCGCAGAACACGGCCAGTTGGGTGACGCGCGGCTTCGTCAGCGCCCAGTATTGGGCGATGCGGCTGGTCTGGCGGTGGGCGGCGGCTTGGGCGGTCATGGAGTGGGGGTCGAAAAACTGGCCCGATAGTTTACCATGGTCAGCAACAGCACGAGGGCCGCCGCGCCGGCGTTATGCAGCACGGCGATCGTCAGCGGGAAATTCAGGTAGATCGTGGCCACGCCGGTGAGCAGCTGCAGCACCATGACGATGGCGATGCCCTTCACCGGTTTGCGCAGCAACGGCACCCGCCACGCCTTCCAGCACGTGTAGCCCAGCACGAGCACGACGACGAGCGCGAAGTTGCGGTGCACCCAGTGGATCGCCGTGAGCGCCGAGAATGGCAGGTAATGGCCGGCCTTGGTCTTGCCCAGTTCGCGCCACAGGTGGAAGCCATGTTCGAAATCCATGTCCGGGACCACCTTGCCGCCGCACAGCGGGAATTCCATGCAGGCCAGCGTGGCGTAATTGGTGCTGACCCAGCCACCGAGGAACAGCTGCACCAGCACGACAAGGCCCGACAGTGCCGCGAGCCGCCGGATGGTGCGTAGTGTGGGGGCCGGCACGCCAGCCCGGCCGAAAGGTGTCATCGCGTTGTCCTGCCGGCCGCCGAACCATGCGAGCAGCGCCAGCAGCCCCATGCCCAGCAGCAGGTGGATGGTGACGATCACCGGCTGCAGCTTCAGCGTGACGGTCCACGCGCCGAAGGCGCCCTGGATGCAGACGAAGACGAACAGCAGCGTGGGATAGCCGGGATGGTAGCCGGCCTTGCGCTCGCGGCGCCAGCGGTACCACGCCACGGCCATCATGGCCATGATCAGCACGCCGATGGCCATGGCGAAGTAGCGGTGGATCATCTCGACCCAGGCCTTGAACATCGTCACCGGGCCGCTCGGCATCAGCGCCTCGGCGGCGCGGATCTCCTCGTGCGCGAGGAACGGGTTGGCCAGGCCGTAGCAGCCGGGCCAGTCGGGGCAGCCCAGGCCCGAGTCGGTCAAGCGGGTGAATGCGCCGAACACGATCAGGTCGAACGTGATGAAGACACTGATCCACACCAGCTTGCGGTACTTGTTGACATCCTTCGAAATGAAGACGATCGACAGCGGCAGCAGCGCGACGATCAGGGCGGTGATGGCCATCTGGGCCAGCGTGGTGTGAAGCATCGTGTTTCCTTTGTCCGGCCGCGCCGTTACCCGATCGCCGACGCCTTGAGCAGCTTGCCGATATCCTTCTTCATCTTCGTCGGATCGGGATTCTTCGGGAAGCGCATCATCAGGTTGCCACGCGGGTCGATGATGTAGATGTGATCCTGCGCGTTGCCGCCCGCTTCCACCGGCAGCCATTTGTAGACGGCGTCGCCGGGTGCGCGCAGCATCCGCGTGCCATCGTTCACGCGCAGCAGCACCGTTTCCAGCGGCTGCTCGTCGGTAATGAGCCACACGCGCTCGATACGGTCGCGCTCCTTGCCCTGCATCGTGCGCAGCTGGCGCATCGTGAACAGCTGGTCCTGGCAAGGCTTGCCGCACTCGGAGCCGCCGACCTTCAGCATGATCCACTTGCCGGCCAGGGATTCGAGCGTGACGGGGTCGCCGCCCAGCGTGCGCGTGGCCATCGCCGGCATCGGCACGGTGCGCGGGTCGATCAGTGCGCCGTAATTGGTACGGCCGGTCGGCTTGACCACGTAGTACATGAAGTAGGAAGCGATGAGCGGCGATGCGCACACGGCCAGCACGGCGAACAGCTTCCAGCGCCCGCCTTTTTTACTGATTGGTTTTTGTTCCACTGCTTTTTCCACTTCTTAATCCGCTGATGATAAAGAACATCAAGGCCGTCAGCGCCAGCGCATACCACTGGAACGCGTAGCCACGGTGTTTGTCGACGCCAAGGTCGGGGGCCGGCCAGTCGCGCAGCAGCACGCCTTCGCTGCCGTCTGCCGAGGTTTGCTCGAGCACGAAAGGGTGCAGTTGCAGGCCGCTGGCGGCGGCGACCTGGGCTACGGCGGCATTCTGCACGATCGCGCCGGCCACGAGCGGCGGCGCTTCGCCAAGCTCCATCACATGCCCGGCATTCGGCTTGGCCACGCCTTCGATCGTGACGGTGCCGGCCGGCGTGGGATACGGTGCGATGCGCAGGCGGTCGGCCGCATCGCGCGGCAGCCAGCCGCGTGCCACCAGCACGTGCAT
Source organism: Pseudoduganella lutea (assembly GCF_004209755.1). NCBI lineage: Bacteria > Pseudomonadati > Pseudomonadota > Betaproteobacteria > Burkholderiales > Oxalobacteraceae > Pseudoduganella > Pseudoduganella lutea. The sequence goes on from NZ_CP035913.1 coordinate 2,008,194, forward strand.
CGCCGTGCCCTCGATGCGAAATGGCATCAGCACGTAGAAGCCGGCGCGGCCCGCATGCGGGCGGTTGTCCAGGTACACCGGCCAGCCGGTGATGAACGTGCCGGTGGCCGACACGCGGCGAAACTGGGCTTCGGCGGGCGCGATGGGCGCAGCGCCGGCCACCAGGGGCGCGGCGGCGCTGCCGCCGGCCAGTTCCGCCGCGACCGCCATCTTTTCGTCGGCGCGGCCATCCTGCCAGCGCCCCAGCGCAATACCCAGTATCACCAGCAGCAGCGTGGCAATGAACGGCACGGCCTTAAAACGGAATCCGATACGCATTACAATGAAGCTCTTCCTTTCGGTGCCGCCACCATGAAAATTTTCGTCGCCATCGCCTTCATCCTCATTATCGGCAGCCTCGCCTCGGCGCTGTTCTACCTGATGCGCGGCAAGGGTGGCAATCCCCGCACCGTGCGCGCCCTGGCGCTGCGCGTGGGCTTCTCGATCGCGCTGTTCATCATCATCCTCGTGCTGAACCGGATGGGGTATATCCAGCCGACCGGCATTCGCTGAGCCCGGACGGGCAAAACCGCACAAGGTCACACAGGAGAAGGTCAAACAAAAAGCCGCAACGGCTGCCCGCTGCGGCTTTCATCCCACCAGGCGAAGCGATTATAGCCTTGCCTTACAACCAGTACACTACGACATAAAGTCCCAGCCACACGACGTCGACGAAGTGCCAGTACCAGGCGGCGCCTTCGAACGCGAAGTGGTTTTCCGGCGTGAAGTGCCCTTTCATCACGCGGAACAGCACGACGGCCAGCATGATCGCGCCCATCGTCACGTGGAAACCGTGGAAGCCGGTCAGCATGAAGAACGTGGAACCGTAGATGCCGGACGTGAGCTTCAGGTTCAGGTCCTGGTAGGCATGTATGTATTCATACACCTGGAAGCCCATGAACACGGCGCCCAGCAGGATCGTGGCGGCCAGCCAGATTGCGCACTTGCTGCGCTTGCCGGCCTGGATCGCATGGTGCGAGATCGTCAGCGTGACACCCGACAGCAGCAGCAGCGCCGTGTTGATCGTCGGGATCGGGAACGGGCCCATGACGTTGAAGTTGTCGACCACGCCGGCCGGGCCGGTATTGCCCCACTGCGCCGAGAAGTCGGGCCACAGCACCTTGTGGTCCAGGTCGGCCAGCCATGGCATCGAGATCACGCGGGCGTAGAACAGCGCGCCGAAGAAGGCGCCGAAGAACATCACCTCGGAGAAAATGAACCAGGCCATCGACCAGCGGTAGGAGTGGTCGATGCGCTTGCTGTACAGCCCTCCTTCGGATTCGTGGATCGCGTCGCCGAACCAGCCATACAGCACGGCCAGCATCGCGGCGATGCCAACGAGGCACACCAGCTTGCCCCACGCGCTGTCATTGACCCAGGCCGACGCGCCGACCATCGTCACCAGCATCGAGATCCCGGCCAGCATCGGCCAGCGGGACGGCCCGGGCACGAAGTAATACGGTGCTTGCTTCGAAATCATCATCATCTCCTCGCGAACTTGTCGAATTTACGAACTTCTATTTATTGGGATACCACCAGCCCGACGACGGCGACCAGGATGCCGATGAAGACGGCCGCGGCGATCAGCCCGGCCACGATCACATGGATCGGGTTCAGCTTGCCCCATCCTGGTCGAAATCACTCTTGCGACGCAGCCCTACGAACGACCACAGCACCGCCTTCAAGGAATACAGGAAGGACGGCTTGCGGTCGTTCACAACTGCCCCGCCCCGCCATGTGCCGCTGGCTGCGGTGCCTGGGCCAGACCGCCGATCTCGATGAAGGTGTACGACAGCGTGATCGTCTTCACTTCCTTCGGCAGCTTTGGATCCAGGTAGAACATCACCGGCATCTGCTTTGCCTCGTGCGCCTGCAGCGTTTGCTGCTTGAAGCAGAAGCACTCCACTTTCTTGAAATGCGGGGTGGCGCTTTGCGGTGCGTAGCTCGGCACCGCCTGCGCGTTCACCACGCGGCCCTGCGAGTTCACCACCTCGTACACCACCGTCACCATCTCGCCCGGATGCACGGTGACGCTGTTCGTCGTGGGGCGGAACCGCAGCGTGCCCTGCACGTTGCTGTCCAGCTCCACGGTGATGCTGCGCGAACGGTCGACCTGGGTATTCTCCGGCGGCGCCACGGTGCCATCCTTCTGGGTCAGCACGTTAATGCCGAGCACCTCGCAGATATGCTTGTAGACCGGGATCAGCGCGTAGCCGAACCCGAACATCGCCACCGCGATCACGACCAGCTTGCCGAGCAGCTTGCGGTTCTCGTCTTTCATCATGATGCGCTGCCCGGCTCAGAGCAGGTGCTGGGCGATCACGGACACGAAGAACACGAGCGCGATCGAACCCAGGATCAGCGCCAGCCGCAGGTTGCTCTTTTTCTGGTTCGACATGGCATCCTCCTGCTTACTTGACGGTCGGCGGCGTTTCAAAGGTGTGGAACGGCGCCGGCGACGGCACGGTCCACTCCAGGCCTTCAGCGCCTTCCCACGGCTTGGCCGATGCGGCCTTGCCGCCGCGGATCGTCGGCAGCACCACGCAGAACAGGAAGAACGCCTGCATCAGGCCGAAGCCGAATGCGCCGATCGACACGAGCGTGTTGAAGTCGGTGAACTGCGCCGGGTAATCCGCATAGCGGCGCGGCATGCCGGCCAGGCCCAGGAAGTGCATCGGGAAGAACGTGACGTTGAACGTGACCAGCGAACCCCAGAAGTGGATCTTGCCCATCAATTCGCTGTACATGTGGCCCGTCCACTTCGGCGCCCAGTAGTAGAAGCCGGCGAACAGCGCGAACAGGGAACCGGCCACCAGCACGTAGTGGAAGTGCGCCACCACGTAGTAGGTGTCGTGCACCTGGATGTCGATCGGCGTCACTGCCAGGATCAGGCCCGTGAAGCCGCCGATCGTGAACACGAAGATGAAGCCCACCGCGAACAGCATCGGCGTCTCGAACGTCATCGAGCCCTTCCACATCGTGGCGATCCAGTTGAACACCTTCACGCCGGTCGGCACCGCGATCAGCATGGTGGCGTACATGAAGAACAGCTGCGAGGTGACCGGCATGCCGGTGGTGAACATGTGGTGCGCCCAGACGATGAACGACAGGATCGCGATCGACGCGGTGGCGTACACCATCGATGCGTAGCCGAACAGCGGCTTGCGGGCGAACGCCGGGATGATCTGCGAGACGATGCCGAATGCCGGCAGGATCATGATGTACACCTCGGGGTGGCCGAAGAACCAGAAGATGTGCTGGTACATGACCGGGTCGCCGCCGCCGGCGGCGTTGAAGAACGAGGTGCCGAAGTGGCGGTCGGTCAGCGTCATCGTGATGGCGCCGGCCAGCACTGGCATCACGGCGATCAGCAGGTAGGCGGTGATCAGCCAGGTCCAGCAGAACATCGGCATCTTCATCAACGTCATACCTGGAGCGCGCATGTTCAGGATCGTGACGACGATGTTGATCGAACCCATGATCGACGAGGCGCCCATGATGTGCATCGCGAAGATCGCCATGTCCATGCCCGGGCCCATCTGGGTCGACAGCGGCGCATACAGCGTCCAGCCGGCAGCGGTGGCGCCGCCCGGCACGAAGAACGAACCGGCCAGCAGCAGCGCCGCCGGTGGCAGCAGCCAGAAGCTGAAGTTGTTCATGCGGGCGAACGCCATGTCCGATGCGCCGATCTGCAGCGGGATCATCCAGTTAGCAAAGCCCACGAAGGCGGGCATGATGGCGCCGAACACCATCACCAGGCCGTGCATCGTGGTCAGCTGGTTGAAGAACTCCGGATGGAAGAACTGCAGGCCAGGCTGGAACAGCTCCATGCGGATCATCAGTGCCAGCACGCCGCCGGACAGCAGCATGATGAACGAGAACCACAGGTACAGGGTACCGATGTCCTTGTGGTTGGTGGCGAACAGCCAGCGGCGCAGGCCGGTCGGATGGTCGTGCGCGTGGTCGTCGTGGCCATGCGCGTGGTCGTGACCGTGCGTCTGGTCGTGACCGTGATCGAGAGTAGTCGTGCTCATCGTAATGCTCCTGGATTACTTGCGTGCTGCCACAATTTCAGCCGGTTGAACGATGTTTTCTGCTGGCTTGTTCGACCAGTTGTTCCGCGTGTAGGTGATGACCGCGGCAATGTCGGAATCCGACAGTTGCTTCCAGCCCGGCATTTCGGCCGGATACTTGCCGGTCTTCTGGCCGTTCAGCAGCACGTGGATCTGGTCGCCCTTGGCGCCGTTCACGACCGCCGAGCCGTCGAGCGGTGCGAACGCGCCCGGCACACCCTTGCCGTTGGCCTGGTGGCACACGGCGCAGTTGGCGGTGTACACCTTCTCGCCCTTGGTCTTCAGTTCGTCGATGGTCCACGTCTTGTTCGGATCGTCCGCCAGCGCGGCCATTTCCGCCTTCTTCGTGTTGACCCAGGCCGTATATTCGGCGTCGGTGACCACTTTCACGACGATCGGCATGAATGCGTGCTCCTTGCCGCACAGTTCGGCGCAATTGCCGCGGAACGTGCCGGTGTGCTCGGACTTGAACCACGTGTCGCGCACGAAGCCCGGAATCGCATCCTGCTTGACGCCGAACGCCGGGATCATCCAGGCGTGGATCACGTCCGTGGCGGTGGTGACGATGCGGATCTTCTTGTTGACGGGGACGACCACTTCATTGTCGACTTCCATCAGGTAGTTCTCGCCCCGTGCCTCGGTGGCGGGGGCGCCCGGCGCGCCGATCTGTGCGCGCGGCGTGGACAGGTTCGAGACGAACGAGATGCCCTCGCCTTCGCCCTTCAGGTAGTCGTAGCCCCACTTCCATTGCATGCCCGTGGCCTTGATGGTGATGTCGGCGTTCGACGTATCCTTCATGCCGACCACGGTGCGGGTCGCCGGCAATGCCATGCCGATGACGATCAGGAACGGCACCACGGTCCAGGCGATTTCAACGGCGGTGGATTCGTGGAACGTGGCGGCCTTGTGGCCGACCGATTTGCGGTGCTTCAGGATCGAATAGAACATCACGCCGAACACGGCGACGAAGATCACCAGGCAGACGATCATCATCCAGTTGTGCAGCGTGTAGATTTCCGAGGCGATCTGGGTCGCGGCCGGTTGCAGGTCAAGCTGGTTCTTCAGCGGCCCGCCGGTGCCCCCCGTGGCTGCGGTGTATGTTCCCGTTGCCGTCGCTGCCGGCTCTGCCCAGCCCGGCGAGCAGGCCAGGGCCGCCCATGATGCGGCCAGCAACGATGTAAGTCGCTTCGCAAGTTTCATATGATCCCCAAAACCAACCCAAGATATAAGAAAAATTTTTTATGGCGACGACCTGCCTGTAGAGGTGGATCGTCTCGTGCATTCAACACCTTGCAGCTCCTTGTTGGAGCCACGACCATTGCCACCGGCAGACCCGATATCGCCGATGACGCGGGCTATTGATGCCTTGCTGATGCTTTGCTGATGCTTGCTGTTTCTGGCTTTTGCAACGTCAGGATCTTGCTGTCCGTATGGAAAAAAGTAGCCAAAACAGTCAAGGATTATAAGCAGTATTTCTGATCGACTTCAAGGTAAATTGCACCACGAAAAATGGTGCGGCGCCACATGTATCGCTATCATTTCGGCGTCCGCGGCGCGAAGCGAATGATGGCTTCGCCATCCTTCGTGACGCGGGCTTCCGGCTTGAAAGCGTGTCCATAAATGACCTCGAAAGTGAGGCCGATCCTGCCGTCTGCGCGGCGCTGTTTTTGCAATCCTGTGAACAGCTTCTCACGGGCTGAACGGCTGAGCAAGCCTTTACGTACGGTGCTCAGGGGATTGCCGCCCAGTGCCCGCACATCGGCGAGAAGCTTCGCCGGATCGTCGTACGTGACGGTGATTTTTTCCATGTCCATGACTGGCGTGGAAAAGCCCGCTTCAACGAGCTGATCGCCGAAATCATGCATGTCCACAAACGGCAGTGTATGGGGGGCAAGATCGATATCGGTAAAGGCAGAACGTACTTCCTGTAAGGAGTCCGGACCGAGGCAGGAAAACATCATCAGCCCGTTGACGCGCAGCACGCGGCGCCATTCGGCGAACACGCGGTCCGGCTGCGGGTGCCAGTGCAGCGCCAGGTTCGACCAGACGAGGTCGACACTGGCAGCGCCCAGCGGCAGGTCGGCGAAATCACCACAGACGAGATCGATGCCGCTCTTGGCCGGCAACAGCTTGCTGATCAGGCGGTTCAAGCCCCTGGCCCCCTGCGTGTCGATCGTCTTCAGCATCGGCACCGACGCGTCGAGGCCGATGACCTGTGCCGCGGCATAGGCTTTCTGCAATGTTGCGAGATCGGCACCGCCACCACAACCGGCGTCCAGCACGCGCTGTGGCGCCAGGCGCACCAGTTGCAGGCGCTCGTGCATGCGCGCCGCGATTTCGCGGCGCAGGAATTCGGCATTGCGCAGGCGTTCCGGCCGGGAGAACAATGCGCGAACGCGCTCCAGGTCGATTGGAGCGGACAGTTTGGGAGGGCGGACTTGCATGGGAATGTGGAGTTGAATGCGATAATGTGCGCAGTCTACATGGTTGGAGCATATTCGATGGCGATGGCGATGGCCCTGGCCGCCTTGCTGCCCTGCCCGTGCGTGCTGTGCGGCATGCACGGCCGGGAGGCTTTGTGCCCGCCATGCCGCGCGCAATTCTTCGGCGCGCCCGCTGCGGCGCGCTGTCCCGTCTGTGCGGACCCGCTGCCGGCGGGCTGCGCCGTGCTCAAGTGCGGTGCCTGCGTGGTGCGCCACCCCGCCTTCGACGCGACCGTGGTCGCGGCCCCCTATGCGATGCCGTGGGACCGGCTGGTACTGGAACTGAAGTTCGGCGGCCAGCTGGCGCATGCGCGGCTGTTCGCGGAGCTGCTGGCCGACGCGGCACGCGGGGTCCTCGGCCTTACCCTGCCGGCGCTGCTGTGCCCTGTTCCACTGGGACCGGGTCGCCTCGCCGAGCGGGGCTTCAACCAGGCGCTGGAAATTGCCCGGCCGCTGGGGCGGCTGCTGGGCATCGCCGTGGCGCCGCGGCTGGCCGAGCGCGTGCAGGAAACATCGGCGCAGAGCAAGCTGCACGGCGGCCGGCGCCGCGCCAACGTCGCCCACGTGTTCGCGGTGCCCGAGCGGGCGCTGGTCGAAGGGCGGCATGTCGGTATCGTCGACGACGTGATGAGCAGCGGCCAGACCCTGGGCGAGCTGGCCGCCGTGCTCAAGCGCCATGGCGCCGCGCGGGTGACGAATTTCGTGTTTGCCCGCACACCGCCGCAACGTGGCGAGCAGTGATTCTTATGATTGAGGAGAAAGAGTTGTTTCACGTAGTACTGGTCAATCCAGAAATTCCGCCGAACACCGGCAACGTCATCCGCCTGTGTGCCAACACGGGTGCGCAACTGCACCTGATCGAGCCACTGGGCTTTCCGCTGGACGACGCGAAGATGCGGCGCGCCGGGCTCGACTATCACGAATACGCGCAAATGAAAGTGCACAAGGACTGGGACGCGTTCCTGACCGCCGCATCGCCCGACCCTGCCCGCATGTTCGCGATGACCACGCACGGCTCCACGCCGTTCGGGCAACTCGCCTTCCGGCCCGGCGACGTGTTCGTCTTCGGTTCCGAAACGCGCGGGCTGGCACCGGAGTTCCGCGAGACCTTCCCCGCCACGCAGCGGATCCGCCTGCCCATGCGCCCGGGAAACCGGAGCCTGAACCTGTCCAACACCGTGGCCGTGGTGGTGTACGAGGCATGGCGGCAGAACGGCTACGACGGCGGCGCATAGCGCATAAGTTCCACATCAGAGCTCGTGTCCACCATGGGGTCAACCCCAAAATCGGACACGGCCTCAGCCTGCAAAAGTTGCGTCCGGCGAACTGATCCATCGCAGCAGCCGGCAGCAACGGTGGTGTTAGCGTGCTGGAATGAGCCGACCCCACCGAATCCAGTACCCTGGCGCCCTCTACCATGTCACGGCACGTGGCAATCGCAGGGCATCTATCTTTCTCGACGATCGAGATCACTTCATCTGGCGCGACCTGCTGAGCACCGTGGCCGAACGATTCGGATTCATCGTCCATTCGTATTGCATGATGCCGAACCACTATCACATGCTCGTCGAAACACCCGATGCCAACCTGTCTGCGGGCGCACATTACCTGAACAGTTGTTATGCCCAGCATTTCAACAAGCGGCATCACCTCGTGGGACACGTCCTCCAAGGGCGCTTCCACGCCGTGCTGATCGATCGCGATGCGCATCTGCTTGAGCTCTCGCGCTATATCCCGCTCAATCCCGTGAGGGCCGGCCTTGTTACCGATCCCGCGGGCTGGCAATGGAGCAGCTATGGATCCCTGGCTGGCATCGTGCCGATACCGGCCTGGCTGGAGCACGAATGGATCCTCAGCCAGTTTGCACATAAGCAATCACGGCATGTGGCCTATAGGGCCTTCGTCGAAGCGGGCCGCCACATGAAAGATCCCCTACTCGGCATGGACGAACATACGAGTCAACCAGATTCCCCGCCGCTGTCAATGCTGCAGTACGCAGCCCTGTATCCCGACCGGGGCGTTGCCATGGCGGCTGCCTACCATGCGGGCGGATGTGCGATGAAGGCGATCGCCGCACATTTCGGTGTTTCCGTCAAAACGGTCAGCCGGGCAGCCAAACAGTACCGGGATGCATTTATAGTTGAGCTCGTGTCCGATTCGGGGGTTGACCCCAAGGTGGACACGAACTCGGCAGTAGAGCACGCCAGCTGTGTTGGCATAAATGCATGGAACGTCGTATAAGCAAACCCATCATCTTGTGATGGAGGCGCTATGTTCGACATGGACTTGCCGTGGTGGGAATTCATTGCGCGCGGCGCGGTCATTTACTGCTTCCTGCTGCTGATGGTGCGCATCACGGGCAAGCGCACGATCGGCCAGTTCACGCCGTTCGATCTGCTGGTGGTGATGCTGCTGTCGGAAGCGGTATCGAATTCGCTGTCCGGTGGCGACGATTCGCTACAGGGCGGCATGATCGTGGCCACCACGCTGATCGCGCTGAACGTGCTGTTCGCGGTGGCCACGTCGCGCAGCCGCAAGATCGCCGACCTGGTCGACGGTCGGCCCGTACTGCTGGGCCGCGACGGCAAGATCTTCGATGACGTCGTGAAGAAGTGCCGCGTGGCCGAAGGCGACGTCGAGCAGGCGCTGCGCGAGGCCGACTGCCCGGTTCACAAGATGAAGTGCGCCTTCCTCGAACCGGACGGCAAGATCACGATTCTCCAGAACGAGCAGTGAATTCGCGCACCCTGGCCAGCAGCTTCGTCGTCGAGCGGTCGTGCTCGAAGTCGATCGCCACGGCCTTGCCGCCGTAGGCCAGCACTGCCTGCCCTTCCGGGATCGCCGTCATGTCGTAGTCGCCGCCCTTGGCATAGATTTCCGGGCGCGCCTCCAGGACCACTTCGAGTGCCGTATCCTCGTCGAACGGCACCACCAGGGCCACGGACTCCAGCGCGGCCAGCACCGCCATGCGGTCTTCCAGCGTGTTGAGCGGGCGATCGTCGCCCTTGCCCAGCCGCTTGACAGAAGCATCCGTGTTGGCCGCCACCACCAGCGAGCCGCCCAGTTCGCGCGCCTGCGCCAGGTAGGTCACGTGGCCGCGGTGCAGGATGTCGAACACGCCGTTGGTGACCACCACGGGTTTCGGTAGCGCGGCCACGCGCGCGCGCAACTGGTCACGGGGGCAGATCTTGTCTTCGAACGAGGGCATGGCAAAAACCGGTCAGTGGGGAAGGCGCCATTATAGGGTCGCGCCGCCGCGCCAACCGTGCCGCCACCATTCGGAAAGGGCCATTCCGTTACAATACCCCGTCCGGGAACACCCCTCTGGCGTTGACTCGCATTGACCTTATGACACTCACCGAACTCAAATACATCGTTGCCGTGGCCCGCGCCAAGCACTTCGGCCATGCCGCCGAAGCGTGCTTCGTGGCCCAGCCCACGCTGTCGGTCGCGATCAAGAAGCTCGAGGATGAGCTGGGCGTGATGCTGTTCGAACGGGGCGGCGCCGAGATTTCGGTCACGCCGCTGGGCGCGCAGATCGTGGCCCAGGCCGAACGCGTGCTGGAGCAGACGGCCGCGATCAAGGAACTGGCCAAGCAGAACAAGGACCCGCTGGCCGGCCCGCTGCGGCTCGGGGTGATCTACACGATCGGCCCCTACCTGCTGCCGCCGCTCGTGAAGACGATGATCGAACACACCCCGCAGATGCCGCTGATCCTGCAGGAGAACTTCACGGTCAAGCTGCTCGAACTGCTGCGCCAGGGCGAGCTCGATGCCGCCATCATGGCCCTGCCCCTTCCCGAGCATGGCATGGCGGTGCAGACGCTGTACGACGAACCGTTCGTGGTGGCGATGCCGAAGAGCCACCCATGGGCGGCGCGCCAGCGCATTCCGGCCGAAGACCTGAAAAAGGAAACCATGCTGCTGCTGGGCGCCGGCCACTGCTTCCGCGACCAGGTGCTCGAGGTATGCCCCGAGATGGCGCGCTTTTCCACACCCGGCAACGGCATGCAGCGCACGTTCGAAGGCTCGTCGCTGGAAACGATCCGGCACATGGTCGCATCGGGCATCGGCCTGACGGTGCTGCCGCGCGCGTCGGTGGTGGACATGGAAGCCTCGGACGGCATGCTGCAGTATCGCCATTTCGACGACCCGCAACCGTCGCGCCGGGTCGTGATCCTGTGGCGCAAGAGCTTTACCCGCAAGGCCGCGATCGACGCCGTGTGCGATGCCATCGCGCAGATCCGCCTGCCCGGCGTGATCAATGCGGACAAGGCAGACTTGAACAAGGCCGGCGCGAACAAGGCCGAAGCCGCCTGAGGAACCGACCATGCATGCCTCCGCTCCCGCCCCCAGCAAGCTGCAACTGTATTTCCGCCTCGTTCGCCTGGACAAGCCGATCGGCACCGTGCTGCTGCTGTGGCCCACGCTGTCGGCCCTGTGGCTGGCCTCGAACGGCGTGCCCGACTGGCACCTGCTCGTCATCTTCTGCCTCGGCACATTGCTGATGCGCTCTGCCGGTTGCGCCGTCAACGACTATGCGGACCAGGACTTCGACCGCCACGTCAAGCGCACGGCGGACCGGCCGATCACCAGCGGCCGCGTCAGCGGCAAGGAAGCGCTGGCGATCGCCGCCACGCTGTCGCTGGTGGCGTTCCTGCTGATCCAGCCGCTCAACGCCCTGGTGAAGCAATTGTCCGTCGCCGCGCTCGTCATTGCCGGCACCTACCCTTATTTCAAGCGCTTCTTCGCGATCCCGCAGGCTTACCTGGGCATCGCCTTCGGCTTCGGCATCCCGATGGCGTTCGCCGCCGTGCAGGACACGGTGCCGGCCTGGGCCTGGTTGCTGCTGCTGGGGAACGTGTTCTGGGCTGTGGCCTACGACACGGAGTACGCGATGGTCGACCGCGACGATGACCTGAAGATCGGCATCAAGACATCGGCCATCACGTTCGGGCGCTTCGACGTGGCGATCGTGATGCTGTGCTATGGCGTGCACCTGGCGATCCTGCTGGCCGCTGGCACCTATTTCGGCCTCGGTTCCTGGTACAAGGCGGGCCTTGCCGTGGCGGCCGCCTGTGCCGTCTATCATTATTTCCTGATCCGTGGACGCGAGCGTGCGCCTTGTTTTGCGGCATTCCGCCACAATAACTATCTGGGAGCGGCTGTGTTTGCCGGAATTGCGCTTGACTTCGCGCTGCGCTGACATCTGTGACGCACATGAAGTTGCTTTTTAGCAAGCTCCAGCATTCTGCCGCGAAGACCAGCTTTCCAACAAACCAAACTCGAGGCGACCATGGATCAGACGAATAATCCCACCGCAGGCAATGGCATCGGCAACAACGCGGGCAGCACCGCGGGCACGGGCACGATCGGCAGCGACACGGGCGCGGCGCGCGAGCGCCTGATGACCGACCTGAAAACCGCGATCGGCGATGCCGAACAATGGCTGCGCAGTGCCGCCAGCTCCAGCGCGGAAGGCGCCGAGGAAGCCAAGACGCATTTCAAGGAAACGCTGCGCAATGCGAAGTCCAACCTGCTGACGCTGGAAGACAGCGCACTGGCAAAAGGCAAGCTCGCCGCCCAGTGCGCCGATACGTATGTGCACGACAATCCATGGCGTTCGGTCGTGATCGGCGCCGTTGTCGGCCTGCTGGCCGGCGTGATCATCTCGCGCGACTGATTCACCAGCCCGCAGCAAAACGGCCCGCAACGCGGGCCGTTTTTCATGGCACTGTCGGCATAGAAAACTCGCGCTCAGTCCCGGCCCATCTGCTCGCCCAGCTCCCTGCCCCGGGCCGCGGCGGCCTTCACGGCGGTGACGATCGCCGCCTTCACGCCGCTCTCTTCCATGCTGGTCAAGGCCGCGTACGTGGTGCCGCCCTTCGACGTGACCCGCTCGCGCAGCAACGTCACCGGCTCGGCCGATTGCGCGGCCAGTTGCGCGGCGCCGGTGAAGGTGGCCTTTGCCAGTTCCAGCCCCTGCTCCGCCGTCAGCCCCAGCTCGACGGCGGCCTGCTGCATCGCCTCGATGAAGTAGAACACATAGGCCGGGCCGCTGCCGGACACGCCGGTCACCGCGTCGATCTTCGACTCGTCGTCCAGCCACACGGTCGCGCCGACGGCCTTCAGGACCTGGTCGGCCGCCTGGCGCTGCGCGGCGGTCACGCCTTGCGACGCCACGAGGCCGGAGATACCCATGCCGATCAGCGCCGGCGTGTTCGGCATGCAGCGCACGATCGCGGCATGGCCGCCGAGCCAGCGTGCCAGGTCGGCGCTGCGGATGCCGGCCGCGATCGACAGCACCAGCGGCGCATGGCTTCCCTGCTGGCTGGCGCGCGCCAGCAGCGGCACGAGCGGCGCCACGGCTTCGCGCATGCTCTGCGGTTTCACCGCCAGCACGATCACCTCGGCCGCGGTGACGGCTTCGTCGATCGACGCAGCCGTCGTCACGCCATGCCCCGCGTGCAGCGCTTCGAGCGCGGCCGGGTTCGGGTCGACGACATGGATGTTGGCGCCCGGCGTCACCTTGCCGGCCAGCCCGGCGACCAGCGCGGCGGCCATGTTGCCGCCGCCAATGAATGCAATCTTCATGGATATCCCTTTTGGTTTTACTTGTTGTAGTCTCGCGCGCCGAAGATGGCGCTGCCCACGCGCACGATCGTGGCGCCTTCGAGGACCGCCGCGCGCATGTCGGCCGACATGCCCATCGACAGCGTATCGAAGTCCGGCCCAAATTTTTCGCGCAGGCGTTCAAACAGCACGCGCAGCGCCGCGAACGGCGCACGCTGCGCAGCGAAATCATCGGCGGGCTCCGGGATCGCCATCAGGCCGCGCAGCCGCAGGTTCGGCAGCCGCGCCACCGCCTCCGCCAGCGCTTCCACCTCGGCGGGCGCGATGCCGCTCTTGCTGGCCTCGCCGCTGATGTTGACCTGCAAGCACACGTTCAGCGGCCCCAGCGCGGCGGGGCGCTGCTCGGACAGCCGCGCGGCGATCTTTTCGCGCTCGACCGTATGCACCCAGTCGAAATGCTCGGCGATGGGCCGCGTCTTGTTGCTCTGGATCGGGCCGATGAAATGCCAGGTCAGGCGCGTGCCCGGCAATGAATCCGGCAGCGCTTCCGCCACGGCGCGCACCTTGTCCACGCCTTCCTGCACGTAGTTTTCGCCGAAGGCGCGCTGCCCGGCAAGGGCGGCGGCAAGCACGGCATCGGGCCCGAAGGTCTTCGATACGGCCAGCAGATGCACCCCCTCAGGCGGGCGCCGCGCCTCGCCGCACGCGGCCACAATGGCATTTTCGACAGCTTGCAAACGCTCTGGGATTCCGGACATAATCAGACGCGCCAGCCCACAGCTGGCATTTTTTCAAGGCACAGGGATTATAAATGGACATCTCCGATCTGCTCGCGTTCTCCGTGAAAAACAAGGCATCCGACCTGCACCTGTCGGCCGGCCTGCCGCCGATGATCCGCGTGCACGGCGATGTGCGCCGCTTGAACGTGGATCCGCTGGAGCACAAGGAAGTGCATCGCATGATCTATGACATCATGAACGATGCCCAGCGCAAGGCTTACGAGGAAATGCTCGAAGTCGATTTCAGCTTCGCCATTCCCGGCCTGGCCCGCTTCCGCGTCAATGCCTACAACCAGGATCGCGGCGCCTCGGCCGTGCTGCGCACGATCCCGTCGAAGATCCTCACGCTGGAAGACCTGAACGCGCCGCGCATCTTCGGCGAGTTCGCCTTGAGGCCGCGTGGCCTGGTGCTGGTCACCGGCCCCACCGGCTCGGGCAAGTCGACCACGCTGGCCGCGATGGTGAACCACCTGAACGAGCACGAATACGGCCACATCCTCACGATCGAGGACCCGATCGAATTTGTGCACGAATCGAAGAAGTGCCTGATCAACCAGCGCGAAGTGGGCCCGCACACGCTGTCGTTCAGCAACGCGCTGCGCTCGGCGCTGCGCGAAGATCCGGACGCGATCCTCGTGGGCGAGCTGCGCGACCTGGAAACGATCCGGCTGGCGCTGTCTGCCGCCGAGACGGGCCACCTCGTGTTCGGCACGCTGCACACGTCGTCCGCCGCGAAGACGATCGACCGCATCGTCGACGTGTTCCCCGCCGAGGAAAAGGAAATGGTGCGCGCCATGCTGTCCGAATCGCTGCAGGCCGTGATCTCGCAGACGCTGCTGAAGACCAAGGATGGCTCGGGTCGCGTGGCCGCGCACGAGATCATGGTGGGCACGCCGGCGATCCGCAACCTGATCCGCGAAGCGAAGATCGCGCAGATGTACTCGGCGATCCAGACCGGCAGCAACGTCGGCATGCAGACGCTGGACCAGAACCTGACCGACCTGGTGCGCCGCAACGTGATCTCGTCCGCCACCGCGCGCTCGGCCGCGAAGATCCCCGAAAACTTCCCGGGCTAAAGGACCACCATGGAACGCGACCAGGCCAGTAAATTCATGTTCGACCTGCTGCGCCTGATGGTCAGCAAGAAGGGGTCGGACCTGTTCGTCACGTCCGGCTTCCCGCCGGCGATGAAAATCGACGGCAAGCTCACGCCGGTATCGAGCCAGCCCTTGACGGCCGCGCACACGGCCGACCTGGCCCGTTCGATCATGAACGACAAGCAGGCGGCCACGTTCGAGCAGACAAAGGAAGCGAACTTTGCGATCAGCCCCGGCGACCTGGGAAGATTCCGCGTCTCGGCCTTCGTGCAGATGGGTGCCGCGGGCATGGTGCTGCGGGTCATCAACAGCAAGATCCCCGACCTGGACGAGCTGGCCCTGCCCCCGGTATTGAAGGACGTCGTGATGTCCAAGCGCGGCCTCGTGGTCATGGTGGGTGCCACCGGCTCGGGCAAGTCGACGACGCTGGCGGCCATGGTCGGCTACCGCAATGAACACAGCTATGGCCACATCATCACCATCGAGGACCCGGTGGAATTCGTGCACCCGCACCGCAACTGCATCGTCACGCAGCGCGAAGTGGGCGTCGATACCGAGGACTGGGAAATCGCGCTGAAGAACACGCTGCGCCAGGCGCCGGACGTGATCCAGATCGGCGAGATCCGCGACCGCGAAACGATGGACCACGCAATCGCGTTCGCCGAAACGGGCCACCTGTGCCTGGCCACGCTGCACGCCAACAGTGCCAACCAGGCGCTGGACCGCATCATCAACTTCTTTCCGGAAGAGCGCCGCCAGCAACTGCTGATGGACCTGTCGCTGAACCTGAAAGGCATGATCTCGCAGCGGCTGATCCCGTTGAAGGAAAGCCGCGGCCGCGCGGTGGCGATCGAGATCCTGCTGAACTCCCCGCTGATCTCCGACCTGATCTTCCAGGGCAAGGTGCACGAGATCAAGGAATTGATGAAGAAGTCGCGCGAGCTGGGCATGCAGACGTTCGACCAGTCGCTGTTCGACCTCTACGAGGCAGGCACGATCAGCTACGAGGATGCGCTGCGCAATGCCGATTCCGTCAACGACCTGCGCCTGGCCATCAAGCTCGAAGGAAAAGGCGCACAGCATCGCGACCTGTCGGCCGGCACCGAACACCTGGGTCTGATATAAACAGCGGATATGAACCGGGTAATGAAACCCGGATGATCCGACCCGAGGAGAACACATGAGTACCGTCTTCGATTTTTCCGCCGTGGGCCTGGCCGGCCAGCCCGTCAACCTGGCGCAGTATCACGACAAGGTGCTGCTGATCGTGAACACGGCCAGCGCCTGCGGCTTCACGCCGCAATATGCCGGCCTGGAAAAGCTGCATGAACGCTTCCACGAGCGGGGCTTCGAGGTGCTGGGCTTCCCGTGCAACCAGTTCGGCGCGCAAGAATCCGGCACGCACGAGGAAATCGGCGCCTTCTGTGAAAAAAACTATGGCGTGACGTTCCCGCTGTTCGCCAAGGTCGACGTGAATGGCGCGGATGCGCATCCGCTGTTCCAGCATTTGAAGAAGACGGCGCCGGGCCTGCTGGGCACCGAAGGCATCAAATGGAACTTCACCAAGTTCCTGGTGCGCAGGGATGGCACCGTGGCGAAGCGCTATGCGCCGGCGACCAAGCCGGACGATATCGCCGATGATATCGAGGCATTGCTGGGCGCTTGAGGGCGTGTGCACCTCCTTCCATTCTCGAATCGCAATGTCTCGAACGAACAATTTGCTGTTCAGACGCGCCAACAGCGCCGACATCCCCGCCATGTCGATGATTCGGCTGTCTGTCACCGAAAACCGTTTGTCGGACCCGGCGCGCGTTACCGCTGACATGTACGAACGTTACCTGGAACTGTCGGGACGCGGCTGGGTTGCGGAGAGTGACAACGAGATCGTTGCGTTCTGTTATGCGGACAAAGTCAATGCGTCCATCTGGGCCTTGTTTGTCAGTCCCGGGCATGAGGGGCGTGGTCTCGGCCAGGCACTGCTCAAGCTCGCAACCGATTGGCTGTTCGCCATTGGACACGACAGTATCCGCCTCACCACCGGCGTGAATACCAGGGCTGACCGCTTCTATTCGGCACAGGGCTGGAGCCGTGCGCCGGTCAGCGCTACCGACATCGGGTATTCCCTGAGCAGGTCACGAACAGTCGAGTAAGCTGCGCAGGGTTTTGTTCGCACTGGCGGCAATTGCGACAGGCCGGCGATCGAGCATCGGCTACAGGCTTGCAGGCTGAAGGCGCTCACGTCAAAAACGCGGCAGCTCCGGATGCGCCAGCACGCCTCCGGTCACGCGCATGCGCCCGAACTCGGCGCAGCGGTGCAGCGTGGGAATCGCCTTGTTCGGGTTCAGCAGCGACGTCGGATCGAAGGCCCGCTTGACGCCGAAGAAGGCATTCAATTCGGCCGGCGTGAATTGCACGCACATGGAATCGATCTTCTCGATGCCCACCCCGTGTTCGCCGGTGATCGTGCCGCCAACGGCCACGCACAGCGCCAGGATCTCGGCGCCGAAGCTTTCCGCGCGCGCCAGTTCGTCGGGCACGTTCGCATCGAACAGGATCAGCGGGTGCAGGTTGCCGTCGCCGGCGTGGAACACGTTGGCGCAGCGCAGGCCGTACTTCACTTCCATCTGCGCGATGCCGGCGAGGACGTGCGCCAGGTGCTTGCGGGGGATTGTGCCATCCATGCAGTAGTAGTCGGGCGAGATGCGGCCGGCGGCCGGGAACGCGTTCTTGCGACCGGACCAGAACCTCAGGCGCTCGGCCTCGGTGGAGGACACCGCGATCGCCGTCGCTCCGGCGTCGTGCAGCACTGCCGCCATGCGAGCGATCTCGTCTTCCACTTCCTCCGGCGTGCCGTCCGCCTCGCACAGCAGGATCGCCGCCGCTTCCAGGTCGTAGCCCGCGTGGACGAAGGGCTCGACCATGCGCGACGATGTCTGGTCCATCATCTCCAGGCCGGCGGGGATGATGCCGGCCGCGATCACGCGCGCCACCGCGTTGGCGCCCGTGACGATGTCGCCGAACGATGCCATGATCACGCGCTGCACCGCCGGCTTCGGCACGAGCTTGACGGTGACTTCCGTGACGATGCCCAGCATGCCTTCGGAACCGATGAACACGGACAGCAGGTCGAGGCCCGGCGCATCGGGCGCTTCGCTGCCCAGTTCGATGATGGCGCCGTCGATCGTGGCCACGCGCACGCGCAGCACGTTGTGCACGGTGAGGCCGTACTTCAGGCAATGCACGCCGCCGGAATTCTCGGCTACGTTGCCGCCGATCGTGCAGGCGATCTGCGACGAGGGATCGGGAGCGTAATACAGGCCATGCGGCGCGGCTGCTTCCGAAATGGCGAGGTTGCGCACGCCGGGCTGCACGATGGCCGTGCGCGCCCCCGCATCGAGCCGCACGATGCGGTTCAGCTTCGCGGTGGACAGCACCACGCCATCGGCGATCGGCATCGCTCCGCCCGACAGCCCCGTGCCCGCGCCGCGCGGCACGATCGGCACGCTCATCTCCCGGCAGACCGCCAGCACGGCCACTACCTGCGCCTCGTTTCCCGGCAGCGCCACGATCATCGGCGGCTGGCGGAACGCGGACAGGCCGTCGCATTCATATGGGCGGGTATCCTCGAGCCGATGCAGCACGCAGCCTGACGGCAACACTGCGCCCAGCGCGCGTGCCACGTCGCGCTGGCGGCTTTCACTGAACGGCGCTGCACTGGCGGGTGGCGTGGTCATGGGCCGATTGTAGGCCAAACGGCTGGCGGACCGCGCTCGGAGGAAAAGTTTCAACATAACCGGTGTCTGTCACTGGTTTTCCAGGAATGTTCCGGGAAAACCGGTGTCTGTCACCGGTTTCGCTTTCGCTGGGATGTGGCGTATGCTCGCACTTTCACTACATGGAGGCGAGCATGGGCAACCGGCTATCGAAGATCGCGACCCGCACGGGTGACAATGGCACCACCGGCCTGGGGGATGGCAGCCGCACCCGCAAGGACAGCGTGCGTGTGCACGCCATGGGCGACGTCGACGAGCTCAATTCGAACCTGGGCCTGCTGCTGTGCGAGCCGCTGCCGGACGAACTGCGCGAGGAACTGGTGGCGATCCAGCACGACCTGTTCGACCTGGGCGGTGAACTGTGCATTCCCGGCTACCAGCTGATCAAGGAAGAACACGTGGAGCGGCTCGATGGGCTGCTGGAGAAATACAACGCCACCTTGCCGACGCTGACGGAATTCATCCTGCCGGCGGGTTCGCGCGCCGCATCGCTGGCGCACGTGTGCCGCACGGTGTGCCGGCGCGCCGAGCGCAGCATCGTCACGCTGGGCAGCGAGGAAACGATCCACGACCACCCGCGCCAGTACGTGAACCGCTTATCCGACCTGCTGTTCGTGCTCGCCCGCGTGCTGAACCGCTTTGCCGGCGGCAGCGACGTGCTGTGGCACCACGAGCGAAAACGCAGCTGACAGCCCTGCCCGTGTCCACCACGGGGTCAACCCCATTTTAGGACACGGGCTGAACAGTCCCATTCATTCGCAGCCATATTACGGCCGAGGTCGTGTCCGATTTCGGGGTTGACCCCAAGGTGGACACGAACTCTGCTTTGGATAGATCAGTCCTTGCCGTTCGGGTGCAGCGCCAGGTAAGGCTCGGCACCGGCGCCGGCGCTCAGCAGCCATGCGGTCAGCAGCAGGAACACCAGCAGCATCGCGAACAGCGTGCCCACACGGCGGCTGTCGGCCGGCGTTTCGAAGATGGGGCGCTTGCCGTAGCCGATGCCGAGGAAGTAGGCGGCGAACACGGTGGCCGTGTAATGCATGGCGCCGAACATTTCGCCCAGTTCGCCCTTGCGCGGATGGTCGATCACGAGGTGGGAAATCGCCACCAGCACGATGTAGATCACCGAGGCGGACAGCGGCGGCAGGTACAGGCCGAAACGCTCGACGAAGTCGCGGATCGCCGGGCGCTTGCGGGCCAGCAGCGGCAGCACGATATTGTGCGTGAGGCCGGCGATGGCGATGACCTTCAGCAGGATCGTCTTGTGGATGCTGCCCTTCTTGCCGATCGCCAGGTTGTGCAGGTTCGTTTCGCCCTGGCGGTTATTCTGGGCAAAGTACTCGGGCGTGGTGACGTTCAGGATGCGCTGGAACCAGCTGATTTCCTCCAGCGCGGCCAGCGCCACGATGCCGGACAGGCCCACCAGCGCCAGCAGCGGCAGGTCGATGCGCCGCTCGCGCTGCCAGTGTTCGACCGCGGCGAAGGCCAGCAGGCCGGACGTCACGGCGAAGCACAGGAACTGCATCCATTCGACGATGCCGTCTTCCACCAGCAGGCGCTGCAGCTTTGCGGGGTCGCCGGACCACGCGATGGCGAGGCCCATCACGAAAACGTTGACGAGGACCGCCACGGCGATCGCCGGATGGACATACCACTTGTTCTGAACCACGTATTACTCCCTTAGCGTTTAAAGTTGTTCGATGCCGGCCACGCCTACCGGCGCCGGCTCGGCCACCGGCACCTGCACTGGCGCCGCCTGCGGCTGGGCGGCCGGTACGCGTGCCCCTGCGGCGTGGCGCACACCAGCGGCGATGGCGGAGCCCAGCGCCCACATCCACAGCAGCGGATCGAGCAGCGCGTCCCACAGGTTCCCCGTCGGCAGCCGCAACAGTGCATACAGCAACAGGCCGGTGAGCAGCGCCACCGCCGGCTGCAGGGCATGACCGCGCCAGACCGCGAATGCGCAAGCCACGATCGCCAGGAAGCCCAGCACGGGCGCGCCGATGGTGCCGAATCCGCCATGGTACAGGCCAAGGGACAGCACGCCAAAGGTGTCCAGGTACAGTGCCGTTCCGGCCAGCGCCAGCGGTAACGCCATCGCCAGCGGCAGCAGCATGGTGGGCGCCGTGCCCTGCCGGCGGCGCTCCAGCGCCATCATGCCGAGCCCGACCATCAAACCGCTCGGATACTGGAATGCCAGCGTGAGCCACCAGGCCGGCGACCACGCGGCGGGCAGCGCGCACAGCACCACGAAGCCGGCCGCCGTCGCACGCCAATGGCGGCGCGCCAGGCCGGGCATCCAGGCCGACAGCACGGCCACCAGCAACAGCGCCCAGGCCACTTTTCCATAAACGATCTGCAGCGCGAGATCGGGCAAGGTCATAACGGGTCCTTTTTGGGCGTGGAGATGCGCAGCAGGTGATGGGCGATCGCCTGCCGCTGGTGCGTGTAGGTGATGTGGAGCTTGTCGCCCACCTGCTGCATCGTGGGATACGAGAATTCGTCGCCCGGCTTGCCGCTGACGATGTCCGCCAGCGGGCGCCATGTGCGCGCATCGGTCGACAGCGCCAGCGACAGCACGTTGCGGTCCGAACCGCCCTCCGCCACGTGGTTGTACAACATCAGGAAGTTGCCGTTCGAGAGGCGCAGCGCAGCCAGCGACGTGCTCTGGTTCGACAGCGGCGACGGCGCCAGGTCTTCCCAGCTGTTGCCGCCATCCCGGCTCAGCGCCTGCTGCACGCGCCGGCCTTCGCCCGCGTCGCGCATCCAGGCCCGCACTTCGGTGGCCGTCACCGGCACGATCGCCGGCTGCAGCGACGACGTGCCGCTGCCGATGCGGGCAATGCGGCGCGGCTCGCCGTTCGCATCGAACGACATCAGCATCGGGTATTTGTTGCCGATCTCGAAATACACCGGCAGCCACCAGCCGCCATCGGCCAGCGGTACCGCCGACGTGCGCACCAGCGTGCTCGTATTGAACAGCGGCGACAGCGGCAGCACGCGGCGCACGGTGAAGGTAGCGCCATCATCGTGCGATAGGAGCTGGACGATGCGCGAAGCAGCCCAGCCGCCGAGCCCCGTGGCCACCACATACAGGTGCACGGTGCCGTCCGGCGCGGTCCAGGCCACCGGGTTACCGATACGGCGCACGCCGAAGCCCAGTGCCTCGCCGAGCGATTCGCGGCTGGCCACCACCCAGTTGTCGCTCCACGTGCCATTCGACCAGCGCGACGCATAGACTTTCACATCCGGCCCGCTTTCGCGGCTGCCGGCCCACCAGAACGAAATGAGATTACCGCCGGGCAGCGCCGCCAGGGCGCTGGCATGCGCGGACGGCACCCCGACCGGCATGGGGATGATCGAACGACTGACTTCACTGAGGACAAGGGGTGCCGGCGTGGCGACACTGGCGATGGCGGGCCGCTCGGCCTCCTTCGCGTCGCCGGACCAGCGCAACGCTTCCGCAGCCGCGGCACCGACCACCGCAATGATACAAGCCAGCGCGACCAGCTTGCCGGTGCGCCGGACAGGTGGGCGTCCTGCTCCCATTCCTTCTCCGAGAAAGATGGACATGAGAACGGTTGACGTGTTTCCCTGCCCAGCATGAATACCAGCTTGCGGGCCTTCATCCGTCGCAAGCTTGAACTTGATTTACGTCACACGTTTTGCGTGGACGAAAGCCGGTATCCTACAGGAAAACGTCAAGGAAGGGGTAAGCCAGCCGCCGGCGGGCTGCGCAAATTCATGCAGGAAGTGTTTCCTTTATTCGCGGGAAATATTGCCGGAAGTTTCACCGATGTCAGGCGTCACCCGCCCCAAAACCGGGCAGTGCCGGCAGCTGTGCCTCCATGAATGCCATGAATGCACGTGCCCGGGCGCTCCGGTGGCGGCCCGCCAGCAGGTGCACTGCCTGCGGCACGCCCTGCCAGGCGGGCAACACCCTGCGCAGCGTGCCGGCGGCCAGCAGGTCGCCCACCAGCCATTCCGGGCAGAGGCCGATGCCCGCTCCCAGCGCGAGGCTGTCCCGGATCGCCAGCGCATTGTTGACGCGGTAGCGGCTCTTCGCTGTCTCCGTGATGGTGCTGGTGCCATCGTTCAGCGTGATGGCATCGCCGGCCGGCAGCCAGGCAAAGCGTACGTAGTCGTGCTGCGCGAGCTGCCGCGGCATGTCGAGGGGAGGATGCCGCGCCAGGTAAGCCGGCGCCGCCACCAGCTGCCGCGCCGATACCGCGACCTTGCGTGCCACGGCATCCTGCGGCAGGTCGCCGCCCAGCCGCACGGCCACGTCGACGCCCTCTTCCACCAGGTCGACCATCCGGTCGTTCAGGATCAGTTCGAACTCGATCCCCGGGTGCAACGCAAGAAAATCCAGCACGAGCGCATTGAGTCGGAACTGGCCCAGCGCGACCGGTGCGCTGACGCGCAGCAGCCCGCGCAGCGCCGCGCCGCCGCCACGCGCTTCGGTGATGGCGGCATCGAATTCGGCCAGCAGGCTGCGCGCCCGCTCATGGAAGCGCCGTCCTTCGACCGTGGGCGCCAGGTGCGTGGTCGAGCGTTCCAGCAGGCGGGCACCGACCTCGCGTTCCAGCGCGGCGATGACCTTGCTGACGGTCGGTTGCGTGGTGCCTTCCGCGCGGGCGGCAGCGGACAGGCTGCCCAGCTCGACGGCGCGAACAAAGTATTGCAGCGAACGGATCGTATCCATGGCACCTCATTCCAGTATGGAATGAACTATAGTCGATTCTGCTGGCTACCACGCGCTCGTGGAATGATCGAACATGGCTTTTCCACCCCACCAGGAGCCATCATGTTCACCATCCGATCCTTGGGCGCGGCGATCCTTGCCGCCGCGCTGGCCACGCCCGCGATCGCATTCCCCGGCTGGCAGGCCAGCTGGTACGCGGCGCCGCAGCCCGGCTGGGCGCCGGATTTCGCGCTGCCGACCAATGTGCCGGCCACCGTGGCCGGCAGCACGGTACGCGAAGTGCTGCGGCTTTCCACCGGCGGCAGCGCGCTGCGCGTGGTGCTGTCGAACCGCTACGGCGCCGTGCCGCTGGCCGTCGGCGCCGTGCGCATCGCCCGCACCGCGGGCGGGCGCGGTGCCACGTCGGCCATCGACGCGGCCAGCGACCAGGCGCTGACGTTTGGCGGTCACGCCGGCGTGACCATTCCACCCGGCGGCACGGCGGTGAGCGATGCGCTGGCGTTTCCCGCCGCGGCGCTGGAACGGCTGACCGTATCGGCATGGTTCCCTGGCCCGGCACCGCTGACCACGTTCCATTGGGGCGCCCAGCAGACCGGCTATATCGCCGCCGGCAATACCACGGCCGCCGTCGCGCTGGATGGTGCCCGGCCATTGCACGGCAGGGCGTTTCTCGTCGCCGTCCACTTCGCCGGACAGGGCGGGACCATCGTCGCGCTGGGCGATTCCATCACGGACGGCAACGGCTCGACGCCGGACCGGCATCGCCGCTGGCCGGACTTCCTGGCCGAACGGCTGGCACCGCAAGGCGTGGCAATCGCCAACGCGGGAATTTCCGGTGCGCGGCTGCTGTCGTCGACAATGGGCGTGAAGGCGATCGAACGTTTCGACGCGGACGTGCTGGACCAGCCCGGCGTCACCGGCGTGGTGCTGCTGCTGGGGTCGAACGACATCGGCTGGCCCGGCACGGCTTTCGCACCGCAGGAGCCGCCGATGACGGCGGAGCGCCTGATCACCGGCTACCGTGTACTGCTGGCGCGCGCCCAGGCGCGGCACGTGCGGGTCATCGGCGGCACACTGCCACCGTTCGGCCACGCGCTGCCAGGTACGCCGTTCGAAGGCTACTGGACACCAGCCAAGGAAGCGGTGCGCCTGCAGGTCAACACATGGATCAGGGAGAGTGGCGAGTTCGACGCGGTGGCCGATTTCGATGCCGTGCTGCGCGACCCTGGCGATCCCGCGCGCCTGCGGCCGGAATACGACTCGGGCGACCACCTGCATCTGGGCGACGCGGGATATGCGGCGATGGCGCGGGCCGTACCGGAATTTCCGCCCGCGCAATAAAAAAAACGGCGCCGCGGCGCTAATGCCGTCAAGTTAGTGGAATTCGATGTAGTTCGCGACGCTGGCGTATTGGTGTCGGACACCGGCTTCTTGGTGTCGGACCGCTGCGGCGGACCGACCGGTTTTCCGCTGAGGAAATCGGCAACATCAGGTGAAGACCGGTGTCCGACACATTTTCCGGATGGAGCGCCCGGAAAAAATGTCCGACACCAGGCACGGCGCGGGCTGTGCCGGAATTACGGCCCGCGCAATAAAAAAACGGCGCCGCGGCGCCGTCTTTCGTTGCGCGAAATACGCTCAGCCGTTGCTGACCACGAGCCGGGGCTCGCCGCCGAGGAAGCGCGTCTTGATGGACCGGGCGATGCCGTCGGCATCCAGGCCCACGCTGGCCAGCAGCTTGGCCGGGTCGCCATGGTCGATGAACTGGTCCGGCAGGCCCAGGATCAGCAGCGGCTTGGCGATGCCCGCCTCGGCCAGCGCCTCGGCCACGGCGGCGCCGGCGCCACCCATCACGCAGCCCTCTTCCACCGTGACCAGGTAGTCGTGCGATGCGGCCAGTTCCTTCACCAGTTCCACGTCCAGCGGTTTCACGAAGCGCATATTGGCCACGGTGGCGTTCAGCGCGTCGCCGGCCTTGAGCGACGGTGCCACCATCGCACCGAAGGCCATGATCGCCACACGCTCGCCCTGGCGGCGCAGTTCGCCCTTGCCCAGGTCGATGGCGGTGAGCTCCTTCGATACGGCCGCGCCGATGCCGGCACCGCGCGGGTAGCGCACGGCGGCCGGGCCGGGATACTGGTAGGCAGTGGTTAGCATCTGGCGGCATTCGTTCTCGTCGGATGCGGCCATCACCACCATGTTGGGGATGCAGCGCAGGTAGGCCAGGTCGTAGTTGCCGGCATGCGTGGCGCCATCGGCGCCCACCAGGCCGGCGCGGTCCAGTGCGAACGTCACGTCCAGGTTCTGCAGGGCCACGTCGTGGATCAACTGGTCGTAGGCGCGCTGCAGGAACGTCGAGTAGATCGCCACGACCGGCTTCATGCCCTCGCACGCGAGGCCGCCGGCGAAGGTGACGGAATGCTGCTCGGCGATGCCCACGTCGAAGTAGCGCTGCGGGTATTCGGCATGGAAGCGCACCATGCCCGAACCTTCGCGCATCGCCGGCGTGATGCCGACCAGGCGCTCGTCATGGGCCGCCATGTCGCACAGCCAGCTGCCGAACACCTCGGTGTAGGTCAGCTTGGCCGGCGCCGTGGCCGGCTTGATGCCCTCGGCCGGGTTGAACTTGCCCGTGCCGTGGTACAGGATCGGCTCCGCCTCGGCCAGCTTGTAGCCCTGGCCCTTTTTCGTGACCACGTGGAGGAACTGCGGCCCCTTCAGGTTGCGGATGTTCTGCAGCGTGGGAACCAGCGAATCGAGGTCGTGGCCATCGATCGGGCCGATGTAGTTGAAGCCGAATTCCTCGAACATCGTGGCCGGCACCACCATGCCCTTGGCATGTTCTTCCAGCTTCTTCGCCAGCTCCAGCATGGGCGCCGGCAGTACCGACTTGCCGACGTTTTTCGCGGCCGCGTAGAACTGGCCGGACATCAGCCGCGCCAGGTAGCGGTTCAGCGCGCCCACCGGCGGCGAGATCGACA
This sequence comes from Pseudoduganella lutea, assembly GCF_004209755.1. NCBI lineage: Bacteria > Pseudomonadati > Pseudomonadota > Betaproteobacteria > Burkholderiales > Oxalobacteraceae > Pseudoduganella > Pseudoduganella lutea. Next base: position 2,034,697 of record NZ_CP035913.1, read on the forward strand.
TGTCGTTGTCGTTCAGGATCACCAGCAGGTTGCAGTCTTCTTCCACGCCGGCGTTGTTCAACGCTTCGAAGGCCATGCCGGCCGTCATCGAGCCGTCGCCGATCACGGCGATGGCGTGGCGCTGTTCGCCCTTGATCTTTGCGGCCATCGCCATGCCCAGCGCGGCGGAAATCGACGTGGACGAGTGCGCGGTGCCGAACGTGTCGTATTCGCTTTCGACGCGGCGCGGGAAGCCGGAAATGCCGTCCAGCTGGCGCAGCGTGTGGAACTGCTCGCGCCGGCCCGTGAGGATCTTGTGCGTGTACGTCTGGTGGCCCACGTCCCACACGATGCGGTCGTGGGGCGTGTTGAACACATAGTGCAATGCCACGGTCAGTTCGACAGTGCCCAGGTTCGATGACAGGTGGCCGCCCGTCTTGGAGACGGAATCGAGCAGGAAGTTGCGCAATTCGTCGGCCAGCGGTACCAGCTGGTGGCGCGGCAGCTTGCGCAGGTCGGCCGGGTTATTGATGTTTTGAAGCAGGTTCATTTATGCCTTCCGCTGCACGATCAGGTCCGCGAGTTCGCGCAGGCGCAGCGCGCCGTCGCCAAAGGCGCCAAGCGCCGCGTGGGCATCGCGCCGCAATTGCTCGGCCAGGGCGACGGATTCGTCGAGCCCCAGGATCGAGACGTAGGTGGGTTTGTTGTCGGCGGCATCCTTGCCGGCCGTCTTGCCGAGGGTGGCCGAATCGGCGGTGGCGTCGAGCACGTCGTCGACCACCTGGAAGGCCAGGCCGATCGCGCGGCTGTAGGCGTGCAACGCCTCCAGCTCGCTCGCGGACAAGTCCTTGCCGGCCAGCGCGCCCAGCACGACGGACGCGCGCAGCAGCGCGCCTGTCTTCAGCTGGTGCATGCGTTCCAGTTGCTCGAGCGTGAGGGCGAGGCCAACGCTGTCGAGGTCGATCGCCTGGCCACCGCACATGCCGCCCGAGCCGGCGGCATCGGCCAGCAGGCGCACCATGGCCAGCAGGCGCGCCGGCGGAATACCTTCGGCGCCGGCCAGCACGGTGAAGGCCTGCGACTGCAGCGCGTCGCCGACCAGCAGCGCCGTCGCTTCGTCATAGGCCACGTGCACCGTGGGCTTGCCGCGGCGCAGGTCGTCGTCGTCCATGCAGGGCATGTCGTCATGCACCAGCGAATACGCATGGATCATTTCCACGGCGGCGGCGGCACGCGACAGCGCTTGCGCATCGGCGCCCGTCAGCGCACCGGCCGCATGCACCAGGAGCGGGCGCACGCGCTTGCCGCCGCCCAGCAGCGCGTAGCGCATCGCTTCGTGCAATTTCGCCGGCACCACGGTGGCCGCGGGAAGAAAGGCGGACATGTCCGCTTCCATGCCGGCCTGGATGCCGCGCATCCAGTCCTGGAACGTGACCGCGTCGAATGGCACCGTCATGGCGCGCCCTCGTCACCGTCGGCAAAGGGCTTGAGCAGGTCGCCTTCGAGGATCTTGACCTGCGATTCCACCTTGTCCAGCTGGCTCGCGCAGTATTTGACCAGTTCCGAACCGCGCGCATAGGCTGCGACCGATGCCTCCAGCGGCAACTGCCCGGATTCCATCTGCGTGACGAGCTGCGCCAGCTCGGCCATCGCCTCTTCGAATGAGGCGGGCGCGGTGTTTTCGGCGCTGATTGTTTTATTGACCATGACTTGATTTCGGTTCAGTGCTGGAGTGTAGCCCGTTATTTTAGAACAAAGTGTCCCGCACGGTCCAAAATGGCAACCCGGCCAGGCGTGCCATGTTGCAATCGAGGCCAGGGTGGCACCCTTGCACGCTGAAAGCGCGCACAATGCCGGGCACCCGGGGGTCGAAACGATGATTTATCGGCGGAATCAAGCAGTTCACGCTATAATCTCCGGTTCTTTCCGAAATACCCGTTCTCATACTCTGAATTCAGGTCTTTGCGGATTCTGTCTCTTCTTGGTTTGCAGTAACTTAATTAAGGGGGGTTGGGATGTCCGATCTGGGTACCCACGCCAGGCTAGCGCGCTCGAATGCGCAACTTCCGGTCCACGTCTATTTTGACGAAGCGCTACTGCAGCGAGAAATGCAGCAATTGTTTCGGAATGGCCCACGTTATGTGGGCCATGAACTGATGGTGCCGAACATCGGCGACTTCACGACGCTCGCCTCGGAAAACGAGGGCCGGATGCTGGTCCGTAACGCCCAGGGTATCGAACTGCTGTCGAACGTGTGCCGGCACCGCCAGGCACTGATGTTCAATGGACGCGGCAATGCCAACACGATCGTCTGTCCGCTGCACCGCTGGACCTACGACCTGAAGGGCGAACTGATCGGCGCTCCGCATTTCCCGGAAACGCCTTGCCTGAACCTGCCGAAGGCGCCGCTGCAAAGCTGGAACGGCCTGTTGTTCGAGCAGAACGGCTACAACGTGATGGACAAGCTCAAGGACATGTCCGTGACGAAGGACCTGGACTTCACCGGCTACATGCTCGATCACGTGGAAGTGCACCACTGCGACTATAACTGGAAGACGTTCATCGAGGTCTACCTCGAGGATTACCACGTGGAGCCGTTCCACCCGGGCCTGGGCGGCTTTGTGTCCTGCGACGACCTGCGCTGGGAATTCGGCGCCGATTACTCGGTGCAGACGGTGGGCGTGAACCGCGGCCTGAAGAAATCGGGCTCGGACGTGTACCAGCGCTGGCACGAGCAGGTGCTCAAGTTCCGCAATGGCGAGGCACCGCCGTTCGGCGCGATCTGGCTGACGCTGTACCCGAACATCATGGTGGAGTGGTATCCGCACGTGCTGGTCGTGTCCACGCTGTGGCCGGAAGGCCCGAACCGCACGAAGAACGTGGTGGAGTTCTACTACCCGAAGAGATCGTGCTGTTCGAGCGGGAGTTCGTGGACGCGGAACGCGCCGCCTACATGGAAACGGCCGTCGAGGATGACGAGATCGCGCTGCGCATGGATGCGGGCCGCAAGATCCTGCTGGATCGCGGCACATCGGACGCGGGGCCCTACCAGAGCCCGATGGAAGACGGCATGCAGCACTTCCACGAATGGTATCGAAGTAAAATCGCCGTATAAACAAAATCAACAACGAGGGGACAGATCCGGATCGCAACGGACTGTCCCCTCGGTCATTTAAAGGAATGAAATGCAATCGCTGTGGATGTTGTTCGCCAGTTTCCTGTTCGCCGCCATGGGGGTGTGCGTGAAGCTCGCATCGGACATGTTCTCCACGTCGGAGATCGTGATGTACCGCGGCATCGTGGGCGTGACCGTGCTGCTGGTCCTGATCCGCCTGCAGGGCGGCACGCTGCGGACGAAATTCGCGCTGGGCCACCTGTGGCGCAGCGTGGTGGGCGTGATTTCGCTGTGGCTGTGGTTCTTCTCGATCGCCAAGCTGCCGCTCGCCACGGCGATGACCCTGAACTACCTGTCGCCGATCTGGATCGCCGTGTGGCTGTTCGCGCACGGCTGGTGGCACGCGAAGAACGACGTGTCATGGCCGCTGCTGGTGGCGGTGGGCATGAGCTTCGTCGGCGTCGTGCTGCTGCTGCAGCCCGCCTTCCAGTCCGACCAGCTGGTGTATGCGCTGATCGCGATCTTCTCGTCCATCCTCACCGCGGTGGCCTACATGCAGGTGCGCAAGCTGGGCCTGGCCGGCGAACCGGAAAACCGTGTGGTGTTTTATTTCGCCGTGTCGAACGTGGTGGCGGGCCTCATCGGCACGTTCGCCGAAGCGGGCGGCGGCCCGGTCGTGTTCCACTCGCTGAACAGCGAATACGGCTTCCTGCTGTTGCTGGGCATCGGCCTGTTCGCCACCGCGGCGCAGGTGTCGATGACGCGCGCCTACCGCCTTGGCAACACGCTGGTGGTCGCCAACCTGCAATACACCGGCATCGTGTTTTCCAGTATCTGGGGCGTGCTGGTGTTTGCCGACAAGTTCGACTGGCACAGCTGGCTGGGCATCGGCATCATCCTCGCCTCCGGCAGCGCCGCCGCGTTCTACAATACGAAGAACACCGAGCGCGGCAAGGCCGTTGCCTCGACCGATCCCATCGCCAGCGAAGTTTGAGGAGACCTTATGCACACCACCCTGATCGACGCCGCCACCCTCGCGCAACATATCGATGACCCGCAGTGGGTCGTGCTCGATTGCCGGCACGACCTGCTGAACCCCGCTTTCGGCCGCGAAGCCTTTGCCGCGGGCCACCTCCCCGGCGCGCAGTTCGCCAGCATCGACGACGACCTGTCCGGCCCGAAGACCGGCGCCGGCAGCACGTTCCGCGGCAGGCACCCGCTGCCGGAACGGGCGGCGCTGATCGAAACGCTGCGCCGTTTCGGCATCGATGACACGACCCAGGTGGTGGCCTACGACGCGCATGGCGGCATGTACGCGGCGCGGCTGTGGTGGCTGCTGCGCTCGATTGGCCACGAGGCCGTGGCCGTGCTCGATGGCGGCCTGCCGGCATGGCAGGCTGCGGGCCAGCCCGTGTCCACCGACGTGGCGCCGCGCGCCCCGGGCGGCATCACGGAACGGCCGTCGCTGACCCGCGCGGTATCGGTCGATGACGTGGTGGCGAACCTGTCCACCGGCGGGTTCACGGTCGTGGATGCGCGCGCCAGCGACCGCTTCCGCGGCGAGAACGAGACCATCGACCCGGTCGGCGGTCACATCCCCGGCGCGAAGAACCGCTTCTTCAAGGACAACCTGGGCGCCGACGGCAAGTTCAAGCCGGCCGCGCAACTGAAGGAAGAATTCGCGCCACTGTTTGCCTCGCCCTCTTCTGCCGTGATGCAATGCGGCTCGGGCGTGACGGCCTGCCACAACCTGCTGGCGCTGGAAGTGGCCGGCATGCCGGGCGCCGCGCTGTATCCGGGTTCGTGGTCGGAATGGTGCGCGGCACCCGAGCGGCCAGTGGCGACCGGGGCCTGACGCCGCCGTAGCCGCGGCGCGCCGGCCGCGGTCCCTCAGAGTCCCTTCGTCGCCGCGGCTTTCAGCGTCTGCGCGATCCACGCCATCGCTTCTGGCACGTCGTAGTTGCCGGCGTGCGGCTGGTTCCACGCCAGCCGGTAGTTTACCTCCTGCACACCCGTGTCGGCCTGCAGTGCGCGCGCAAGATTGATCGATACCGTGAATGCCGTGTCGCGGTCGCGCGTGCCGTGCCGCACGTACCAGTATGGCGCCGTGTCGGCCGTGGTGCCGATGTAGGCCATCGGATTGATCAGCTTTACCTGCGCCATGACGGGCGTCGTCACCAGGCCGAAGTGGCGGCTGGCGCTGATGCCGGTATCGTCGTAGCCGATGCCGTCGCCGTGCACGTCGTTGTTGTCCCAGCCATACTCGGTGAAGTTGCTGTATTTTTCGCTCGCCGTGCCGAACAGGTTCGATTCGCCACTGGCCCCGGTGATCGTCATGCCGGTCTGGTCGAATGCCGGCGCCGCCTTCAGCGTGGCTTGCGTGGCAACAAATTTCAGGTACTTTTCCATGTCGAGCGACACCACCTTCTTCGTGGCGTTGTCGACGTCGATCCAGTCGTTCGTGTAGGTGCGCGTGGCGGCCCCGCTGGTGTACGCCATCGCTTCACCCAAGTCGGCGATCGTGCCGCCCGCCGCCATGTACACCTCGGCCGAGCGGGTCACCTCCTGCCTGATCTGGTCCATCATGTTGTCGGCCGTGAGCGCGGCGCCGCTGCTGCCGGTCAGCTTCAGGCCCTGCTGGTAGGCGGGGAATTTCGCCGCCAGTTGCGCACTGCCCGCCGGGTTCGGATTGCGGCCCACGGCGGCACGCGTGCCGAAGGCCGTGTACAGCCACTCGTAATGCAGGTCGGCGTTGCCCAGGTCCGTGATCGGGCAATACGCGTTGATGGCGAGGACATCGTCGCGCAGCGTGCTGCCGCCGTTCGCGTCGATGCCGGCGGCGCCCACCGCGGCCAGGTAAGGCAGGTAATCGGGGCTGTTGCCGGAGGCACCGATGATCGACGACAGCGCCCCGCCGCCGCTGGTGCCGTTCACCACGATGCGGCTGGCGCTGCCCGGCATGCGCGCGTCGTTCAGGCGCAGGTAGCGGATCGCCGCCTTTGCATCGACCACCGGGGCCGGCGCCTTGCCCGGGTAGCTGCCGTCGGCCGCCGCCAGGCCGCGGCTGCGCGTGGCCACGTCGATGAACACGTAGCCCGCCTTCAGCGCCGCGCCCACGTTGCTGGTGGCGCTGTCGAAGCTGGCGCCATCCGTCACACTGGCCTTGATGTAGCTGGCGAACCAGCCGCCGTTGTTGACGGCGAAGTACAGCGCCGTGTCGTTGCTGGCCGCTGCGCTTTCCGGCACAAAGATGTTCATGCTCTGGTAGCCGCATGCCGTGTTGGCGATCGTGGTCGTGCTCCCTCCCAGCGTTGCCTGCGTGGCCGCTACCGCCGTCGGCTTGGCCACGTAGCACACTTCCCTGTACCAGCGCACCGGCACCTGCACGCCATCGATGGTGACGTTGATCGTGGTGTACTTCGCGCTGTCGAAGGCCAGCGCGCTGTCGGACACGCCTGTCGGCTGGTTACCGTCATCGGAGCCGCAGGCGGTCAGCGCCATCAGCATTGCCGCGCCGGCGGCGATGGCCTTCAAAGGGGTCGTGTTTCGATGCATGGAGTCTCCTTGTTGTGGATGATGGATGCGCGCGGGTGCACGCCGCCCTGGCAAAAAGTGCCAACGCGAAAAACAGCAAAAGGGAAAACGGGGTAACCAGTGCGCGGCAATGCACGCTGCTATATCGGTGGCGGGATCGATGCGATGTGGTGGAACTGCGGTGTCATGGTCGTTTCCTCGCGGCGGTCAGGCGGCTGCCTTGTTACGCCGGTGCCGCGATGCCGCGGAGCCCACTGGCGTTGCCGGGGAAAGTATAGGTGGGCCATGCGCGGCCACGATTGCGTTTCGCTGCTTGAAGAATGCTTTTTACTTATCGGCGCTTTTTCAACTACCGCAGCCGCCACCGCCGCAACCGCCGCCGCAACTGCTGCCGCCATCACTGCTGCCGGAATCGCCGGAGTCGGTGCTGCCACCCTCGCAGGCCAGCTCGGGGCCCGCGCCGTCAACGGCCGATCCCGAATTCCCGCTCGTTGCGCAAGCACGCAGCCACCGGTCGTAGTCGCCCTGTGCGATCAGGCCGGCGGCAAGCAGGAAGTCCGGCTCCGTTGCGGGATGCACGCGCGTGTGCTGCGAAGGCCGTCCGTACGGGTCCATGTGCGACAGGACCATCCAGTTGCCCCGCACCCGCCACGCATGGCCCTGCGGCATGCGCAGCGCGCGGTCGGTGGCGAACAGGCGCGGCACCCGGGGACCGGCGAGGCCAAGGCCGTCCAGCGTCCGCGCCGTGACGAGCGTCATGGCGATCGGCATTGCCATGCCGCCGGTCATGTCGACCGCTTCGACATGGGGAATGCGCTGGCCGAAATGGCGTTCGCAGAACGCGTCCAGCGAGGCTGGCGAGTAGCTGAGCCATGCGTGCCAGACAGAGTCCGCCGCCTTCGACGGCAAGGCGCACGGCCGGTTGCTGCGCCGGACGCACTCGAAGAAATCGAGCAGCGCGTCCGAGGCACGGGCGTAAAAAAAGGCATCGCGAGGGATGCCTTGGAATTCGAAGCGCGCCGTGCGCGACCAGTATTCGTACAGTTCCGGGGGAATGTCGCGCCAGGCCTTGCGGTGGCGCGACGTGATGCGCAGACAGGTGGCCCGGATGGTTCCGATGGTTTCCGACAGGTTGTTCAGCATGTGTTGCCTCCTTGGTTGTTGTTTTTGTTGAGGCCATGCTGACAAGGATTTATGACGGGACCATGACATGCGGCGGGAACCGCATGATCGCGGTCAATTTCAGTGCCGCCCTGCCGTCAGGAACAGCACGATGCAGACGCCCAGTGCGATCAGCAGCACTTGCGGCACGGTTTCCTTCATCGTGGCGCGGCGCTGCATCTGCGGCATCAGGTCGCTGACGGCGATGTAGATGAAACCGGACGACGCGAATACCAGCACATAGGGAATCAGGTTGCTGGCGCGGTCAAGCGTGTAATAGCCCAGCAGGCCACCGGCGACGGCCAGCAGGCTGCACAATAGATTGTAGAAGTAGGCCCGCGCGCGCGAAAAGCCGGCGTTGAGCAGCACGATGAAGTCGCCGATCTCCTGCGGGATTTCATGGGCGATGATGGCAAGCGCAGCCACGATGCCCAGGTGCGGGTCGGCCAGGAACGCGGCGGCGATCAGGATGCCGTCGGTGAAATTGTGCATGCCATCGCCGACCAGGATCATCCAGCCCGCACGGCCGGCTTCATGCTTGTCGTGACCATGCGCGTGGTGGTGGCCGTCGCCCTCGTGATGGTGCGAATGGCGCAGGATCGCCAGCTTTTCCAGCATGAAGAATGTCAGCAGGCCAGACAGCAGCGTGGCAAACAGCGTGCGCGGGTCGGCATGCGATTCGAAGGCTTCCGGCAAGGCATGCAGCAAGGACGTGGACAGCATGATGCCGACCGACAGGCTGACCATCCGCTCGACGACTTTCGACAGCAGCGTGAAGGAAAACAATGCCGCCGCCGAAATGCTGGCAACGCCGGCAAGCGTGGTTGCCAGCAGAATTGAAATGAGTACCGGATCGATTTTGGAGCCTCTCGTGCGCTTTGCCGCGCGCGCGGCACCGGGGCCCGGGCAGCGCGCAAACCGGACATTTTACCGTCCAGCTCGCGCTTCTGCTGAAAATCCGTTATCAATAAGGAGAAAACAGGACGAATGCGGCTGACAGCCCGTTACCAATAATGCAAGAACGAGGCAAAAAAGTAACGGATCAGGCCACGCCGTGCTGCTTGAACCAGTCCAGGGCGCGCTTCCAGCCATCTTTTGCATCTGCTTCCACGTAGCTCGGGCGGTAGTCGGCATGGAAGGCGTGGCCGGCATTCTCATAGATGACGAACGTGGACCCGGATTTGCCCTTTGCCAGCTCGGCTTTCATCTTTTCCACCGACTCCAGCGGAATGCCGGTGTCCTTGGCGCCATACAGGCCCAGGACCGGCGTCTTCAGCGTGGCAGCCACGTCGACAGGATGGCGGGCCGTATTGGGAGTGGCTTCCCCTAGTAACCTCCCATACCAAGCCACGCCCGCCTTGACGGCCGGATTGTGCACGGCATACAGCCAGGTGATACGGCCGCCCCAGCAGAAACCGGTGATGCCCAGCTTGTCCGCCGCGCCGCCGTTCTGGCCGGCCCAGGCCACGACCGCGTCGAGGTCCTTGAACACCTGGATGTCCGGCACCTTGCTGATGATGTTCTTTTGCAGGTCGGCGATCGACGGCTCCTTTTGCGGGTCGCCCTGGCGCGCGAACAGGTTCGGTGCCAGCGCCAGGTAGCCCTGCTTTGCAAAGCGGCGCGCCACGTCGGCGATGTGCTCGTGCACGCCGAAGATCTCGGAGATGACGAGGATCACCGGCAGGCCCGTCTTGCCGGCGGGCTGGGCGCGGTACACGGGCACCGGGTAGCCATCGACGGTGACGTTGACGGTGCCGGCCGTGAGGCCGTCGGTATCGGTCTTCACCACGGTCTCGGCGCTGACAGGCAGCGCCGCGGCGGCAAAGCCGGTGCCGAGCGCCGCCTTCAGCAGGTCGCGACGGCTGATGCCTTCGGCTGCGCCGATCAGGCTGGCGGCATCGTTGTGCAGGTCGTTCATGGATTCTCCAGGAGGTGTGTTATCGGAAATTGAAACACAATGGTATTGAAAAGCCAACTATCGAAGGAACCGCTGGCCGGCATTGCTGGGAGAACCGGTGTCCGACACCATTTTTCTGCGAAAAATAGTGTCCGACACCGATGCCCGGGCGCTATTTGCAGCATCAACCGACGCCCGGTGTCAGACACCTTTTCCGGCACGGAAAAGGTGTCTGACACCGGTTTTCGTTGGAGGCTCCTGCCGGCGCATGCGCCGTCAGTGAGCGGAGGCACCTAGAAACGCATGCGTTTTCAGTGAGCCTCCTCCCAGTTCCTGCCCACGCCGACTTCGGCGACGAGCGGCACTTTCAGCTCGGCCACGCCGGCCATCAGCTTCGGCAGTGCTTCGCGCACCAGCGGCAGTTCGTCGTCGGGCACTTCCAGCACCAGTTCATCGTGCACCTGCATGATCATGCGCGACTTCAGGTTTTCCTTTTCGATCCAGTCCTGCACGGCGACCATCGCCAGCTTGATCAGGTCGGCGGCGGTGCCCTGCATGGGCGCGTTGATCGCGGCGCGTTCGGCGGCTTGCCGGCGCGGGCCGTTCGGCGAATTGATCTCGGGGAGCCACAGGCGGCGGCCGAACACCGTTTTCACGTAGCCGTTGGCCTTGGCTTCCAGCCGCGTCTCGTCCATGTAGCGCTTCACGCCATGGAAGCGCTGGAAGTAGCGGTCGATGTAGTTCTGCGCGGCGGTACGGTCGATGCCCAGGTTGGCGGCCAGGCCGAACGCGCTCATGCCATAGATCAGGCCGAAGTTGATCACCTTGGCATAGCGGCGCTGCTCGCTGTTCACTTCATCGGCCGGCACGCCGAAGATCTCGGCGGCGGTGGCGCGGTGGATGTCGACGCCTTCGGCAAAGGCGCGCAGCATCGCCTCGTCTTCCGAGATATGCGCCATGATGCGCAGCTCGATCTGCGAATAGTCGGCCGAAACGAGATGGCTGCCCTCGGGCGCGATGAACGCTTCGCGGATGCGGCGCCCTTCGGCCGTGCGGATCGGGATATTCTGCAGGTTCGGATCGTTCGATGCCAGGCGCCCCGTCACCGCCACGGCCTGCGCATAGTTCGTGTGCACGCGGCCCGTCTGCGGGTTGATCATCTTCGGCAGCTTGTCGGTGTACGTGGACTTCAGCTTGGCCATGCCGCGGTATTCCAGCAGCACTTTCGGCAGTGGGAAATCCTCGGCGAGCTTTTGCAGCACTTCTTCATCGGTCGATGGCGCGCCGCTCGGCGTTTTCTTCACGACCGGGAGCTTGAGCTTGTTGAAGAAGATCTCGCCGATCTGCTTCGGCGAACCCAGGTTGAACGGCCCTTCGGCCAGCTCGTAGGCCTTCTGCTCCAGTTCGGCGATGCGCGCGCCCAGCTCGTTCGATTGCGTGGCCAGCAGGCCCGCGTCGATCAGCACGCCATTGCGCTCGATCTTCTGCAACACCACAGCGGTGGGCAGCTCGATGGTGCGGTAGATCTTCGTCAGGCCTTCGTCGCCCGCGACGTGGCCGTGCATCGCCATATGCAGGCGCAGCGTGATGTCGGCATCCTCGGCCGCGTAGTCGGTGGCGCGCTGCAGCTCCACCTGGTCGAAGCAGATCTGGCTGGCGCCCTTGCCGCAGACTTCTTCATAGGCGATGGTCTTGTGGTTCAGGTGGCGCATGGCCAGGCTGTCCATGTCGTGCGTGCGGTGCGATTCGAACACGTAGGACTGCAGCAGCGTGTCGTGCACGATGCCACGCAGCGCAACGCCATGGTTGGCGAAGATATGCGCGTCGTACTTCAGGTTCTGGCCCAGTTTCGGCTTCGCGGCATCCTCGAGCCAGGGTTTGAGCTTTTCCAGCACGTGTTCGCGCGACAGCTGATCGGGCACGCCCGCATACCGGTGCGCCACCGGGATATAGCACGCCAGGCCCGGCTCGGTGGCCAGCGAGATGCCGACCAGCTGCGCATTCATCGGTTCCAGCGACGTGGTTTCCGTGTCCAGCGCCACCAGCTCGGCGGCGCCGATGCGGGCGATCCATTCGTCGAGCTGCGCCTCCGTCACCACCGTATCGTAGCGGACATTGGCCGGCGGCTCGGCGAACATGTCGCCGGTAGGGCCTTCCGGCGCGGCCGGGCCGGTCTGGCCGGGCACCTGCGCCGACGGCGTCAGCGCCTTCAGCTCGCGCAGCAGCGTCTTGAAGCCGTACTTGTTGAAGAACGCCAGCAGCGATTCATGGTCCTCCTCGCGCGCGATCAGCGACTCGGAGATCGACATCATGTGCTGCGCCAGGTCGCAATCGGTCTTCACGGTGATCAGTTCGCGGCCTTTCGGCAGCCAGTCCAGCGCCGCCTTCAGGTTCGCCCCGACCGCGCCGCCGATCTTGTCCGCGTTGGCGATCACGCCTTCCAGGCTGTCGTACTGGGTCAGCCATTTCACGGCCGTCTTCGGGCCGCATTTCGCCACGCCGGGCACGTTGTCGACGGTATCGCCGATCAGCGTGAGGTAATCGATGATGCGATTCGGCGGCACGCCGAATTTCGCCACCACGCCCGCCTCGTCGAGCTTTTCATTGCTCATCGTGTTGATCAGCGTGACGTGTGGCGTGACCAGCTGCGCCAGGTCCTTGTCGCCGGTGGAAATGATCACGTCCATGCCGTTCTTTTCGGCCGTGACGGCCAGCGTGCCGATCACGTCGTCCGCTTCCACGCCCTCCACCATCAGGATCGGCCAGCCCATCGCCTTCACGGCTTCGTGGATCGGTTCGATCTGCAGCGACAGGTCGGACGGCATCGAGGCGCGGGTGGCCTTGTATTCCGGATACAGGTCGTCGCGGAAGGTCTTGCCCTTGGCATCGAATACGCAGGCGATGTAGGCGGCCGGGTAATCGGCGCGCAGGCGGCGCAGCATGTTGACCATGCCATGCATGGCGCCGGTCGGGTGGCCATCCGGGCTGCGCAGGTCGGGCAGCGCATGGAAGGCACGGTAGAGATAGCTGGAACCGTCGACCAGCAGCAAGGTCTTTTGCATGGGTGCAAGTGGGGGTGTCTGATGCGAATCCGGCATTATCGCAGAGAACAAGCGGTGGCGAATCGTGTGGCGCCGCTGCGGAAATTGGCGTTCGCAGCGGAAACGGGTGTCAGTTTGTTACAATGGCCTAACCACCAATATCACGCGTATTGCCATTACCGGCATTCTCCTGACCAAAGGCACCTATCATGCGCCCGTCCACCGTCGCCGTACCGCTGGCCTCCATCCTGCTGGCCCTGGCCGCCGCCACCGCCAGCGCCCAGAACAGCACCCCACCAAAGCTGGATCCGGTGCCGGATAACGACACGCCGATCACGGTCACGCCGAAATCGAACCGTGAAACCACCACCACGGTGCAGCGTGACGGCGGCCGCATCGTGCAGGAAACCGTGCAGGCCGGCGGCAGCACCTACGCGGTGAAGCCGGCCAACCCGAACAGCACCCAGCTGCCGGGCGACGCTGGCGGTCCGCAAGTGCGCGGCCCGCAATGGACCGTGATGGAATTTGATATCGCCAAGAAACAAAAACAGCGCAGTGCCGATGCCGCGGCCGCAGCCGCGGCGGACAACGCGGCAGACGTGCCGCCGCCTCCTCCGATGCCACCCGTAACGGAGTGATGCCGCGTTCCCGCCCGGGAGGAACATTTGCCCGGCGCAGCTCATCCATCCTCGAACCTTATTGATTCTCATGGCAGTCTTTACCTCGGTCAGCCTGGACGATGTCCAGCCCTGGATCGCGCAATTTCCCCTCGGCCGCGCGGTAGCCCTCAAGGGCATCGCATCCGGCATCGAAAACAGCAATTTCTTCCTGACGACGGAACGTGGCGAGTACGTTCTCACCATCTTTGAAAACCTCAGCTTCGAGCAGTTGCCGTTCTACCTGCGCTTGATGGAGCACCTGGCCTCGCGCGGCGTGCTGGTACCGGCGCCGGTGCCGAACGACAAGGGCGAGCTGTGCGTGCCGCTGCATGGCAAGCCGGCCGCGATCGTCCTGAAGCTCGAAGGCAGTTCCGAACTCGCTCCGCGGCCCGTGCATTGCGCCGAGGTGGGTGCGATGCTGGCGCGCATGCACCTGGCCGGACGCGATTTCCCGCTGCACCAGCCGAACCTGCGCGGCCTGGCATGGTGGCACTTCGCCGCCCCGGCCGTGCTGCCGCACATGGCCGAACCGGAAGCGGCGCTGCTGCGCGCCGAGATGCATTTCCAGGAAGCGTTCCATGGCAGCGCGCTGTATGGCCGCCTGCAGCAGGGCCCCGTGCATGCCGACCTGTTCCGCAACAACGTGATGTTCGACGGCGAGCGCCTGACCGGCTTCTTCGACTTCTACTTTGCCGGCTGCGACACCTGGCTGTTCGACGTGGCCGTGACCATCAACGACTGGTGCGTGGACCTGGACACCGGCGTGCTCGACGAGGCACGCGTGCGCGCCTTCCTGGATGCCTACCACGCGGTGCGCCCGTTCACGGCCGACGAGCAGGAAGCCTGGCAACCGATGCTGCGCGCCGGTGCACTGCGCTTCTGGCTGTCGCGCCTGTACGACCTGCACCAGCCGCGCGAAGCGGAAATGCTGACGCCGCACGACCCCACCCACTTCGAGCGCATCCTGCGTGAGCGCATCGCCACCCCCGCACCAAGCTTGTACCAATGAATCAGACACCAGCAAGATCAGGATGGGAATGGGTGAAACAGGGCTTCGGCATGCTGAAGAAGCAGCCGGCAGGCCTGTCCACGCTGTTCTTCGGTTACATGCTGCTGACCACGCTGCTGCTCGTGGTGCCCCTTGTCGGGCAGATCGCCCACAGCGTGCTCATGCCCGTGTTCGCGATCGGCTTCATGACGGCGGCGCGCGAGATCGGCGCCGGCAAGCCGGTGCTGCCCGCCCTGCTGATCGCGGGCTTTCGCGGCCCCGCGCTGCGCAAGCTGTGCATGCTCGGCGTGATCCACTTGCTGGTGTTCCTGGCCGCCGGCGCCATCGGCGTGCTGCTGTTTGCCAATACCGACGCGCTGCGCGACGCCACGCTGGCCGAGCTGCAGACGAACCGGGAACTGGTGCTCGAGTCGGGGCTGGTGCCGACGATGCTGGCCACGGCCCTGCTGTATATCCCCGCGCTGCTGGTGATCAGCTTTGCCGCGCCGCTTGTCCAGTGGAACGGCATGGGGCCCGGCAAGGCGCTGTTCTACAGCTTTTTCGCGATCAAGCGCGCGGCCGGCGCATTCTTCATGTTCGCCCTCAGCCTGTTCCTGATCACGGTCGCCGTACTGTTGCTGGTGCGCGCGGTGTTCGGCTTCGGCTCGATCGGCTTTGCATTGATGCGCATGTTTTCCGAGGTACTGTACGGCGTGGCGCATTGCGCGCTGTTCGTGGCCTATGCGCACATATTCCCGGCGCCGCCGGGCGATTCCGATCCCGCCCTGAAGCCCTGAGCCGGCACGCCACGACAAGGAACGGCGCGGGTCCGAAAGGTATAATGGCGGGATGCAGAATCTCCTCCACAACCTCAATCCCGAACAACTCGCCGCCGTCACCCTGCCGCCGCAAAACGCCCTGATCCTGGCGGGCGCCGGCTCGGGCAAGACGCGCGTGCTGACTACGCGCATCGCCTGGCTGATCCAGACCGGGCAGGTGTCGCCGGGCGGCATCCTGGCCGTCACGTTCACGAACAAGGCGGCCAAGGAAATGCTGGCGCGCCTGTCGGGAATGATGCCGATTAATACACGCGGCATGTGGATCGGCACGTTCCATGGCCTGTGCAACCGCCTGCTGCGCACCCACTACCGCGATGCCGCCCTGCCCCAGTCGTTCCAGATCCTCGACACGCAAGACCAGCTGTCGATGATCAAGCGCCTGCTGAAGGCCAACAATGTCGACGATGAAAAATTCCCGCCGAAATCGGTGATGTATTTCATCAACAACAACAAGGACCAGGGCCTGCGCGCCAGCCAGGTCGAAGCGTACGACGCGAACGAACGCAAGCTGGCCGAGCTGTACCAGCTGTACGACGACCAGTGCCAACGCGAAGGCGTGGTCGACTTCGCCGAACTGCTGCTGCGCACCTACGAACTGCTGTCGCGCAACCAGCCACTGCGCGAGCATTACCAGCAGCGCTTCCGCCACATCCTCGTCGACGAGTTCCAGGATACGAACAACCTGCAATACGCGTGGCTGAAACTGATCGCCGGCCATGGCACCGGCCACGGCGGCGCGCTGTTCGCCGTGGGCGACGACGACCAGAGCATCTATGCGTTCCGCGGCGCGAACGTGGGCAACATGGCGGCGTTCGAGTCCGAGTTCAGCGTGAAGAACCTGATCAAGCTCGAACAGAACTACCGCTCGCACGGCCACATCCTCGATGCGGCGAACGTACTGATCGCGAACAACAGCCGCCGTCTGGGCAAGAACCTGCGCACGGACGCGGGTCACGGCGAACCGGTGCGCGTGTACGAAGCCACGTCCGACCTGCAGGAAGCGCAATGGCTCGTCGACGAAGCAAAGAACCTGATCGGCGAAGGCACGCGGCGCAGCGAGATCGCCGTGCTGTACCGCTCGAACGCGCAATCGCGCGTCATCGAGCATGCGCTGTTCTCGGCCGGCATTCCGTACACGGTGTACGGCGGCCTGCGCTACTTCCAGCGCGCCGAGGTGAAGCACGCGATCGCCTACCTGCAGCTGATGGACAATCCGCACAACGATTCGGCCTTCCTGCGCGTGGTGAATTTCCCGGCACGGGGCATCGGCGCGCGCACGCTGGAGCAGTTGCAGAATGCGGCCGAAGCCTATGGCATCTCGATGTATGCGGCGGTGCCCTACATGGTGGGCAAGGCCGGCACGTCGCTGGGCGGCTTCGTGAAACTGATCGAGGGCGTGCGCTTCGAAACGCAGCAGATGGCGCTGCCGGAACTGGTGCGCATCACGCTGGAAGCATCCGGCCTGCTGCAGCACTATGCCAACGAAAAGGAAGGCGCCGACCGGGTGGAAAACCTGGAGCAGATGGTCAGCGCGGCCACCCAGTTCGTGGGCGAGGAAGGCTATGGCCAGGGTGCGCCCGCGCACCTGGGCCCGGCGGCCGAAGCCCAGGCGGGCGCGGCGATCATCAATGCCGACGGCGTGGAAATCATGGATGCTGACGCGCCGCTGTCGACCGTGATGTCGCCGCTGTCGGCATTCCTCGCGCATGCGTCGCTCGAAGCGGGCGACAACCAGGCGCAGGCCGGCCAGGATGCGATGCAGCTGATGACGGTGCACTCGGCCAAGGGCCTCGAATTCGACAATGTGTTCATCACCGGCCTTGAAGAAGGCCTGTTCCCGCACGAGAGCAGCTCGAAGGAGGAAGGCGGCGTCGAGGAAGAACGGCGGCTGATGTACGTGGCCATTACCCGGGCCAGGAAGCGCCTGTACATGTGCTTCTGCCAGACACGCATGCTGCACGGGCAAACACGCTACAACATGAAGTCGCGCTTCTTCGACGAATTGCCGGAGGAATCGCTGAAGTGGCTGTCGCCGCGCGTGCAGGCGCACTGGTTCGCCAACAAGAAGGCACAGTGGGAAGACGTGCAGCTCAATGGCGGCAGCGACAACGCGATCGCCCAGCGCATCGCGCAGAAATCCACCGGCGGCTCCGGTTGGCGCATCGGCGAATCCGTTTCGCACGCCAAGTTCGGCGAAGGCGTGATCGTCAACATCGAGGGCAGCGGTGCCAATTGCCGCGCGCAGATCAACTTCGGCAGCGCCGGCATGAAGGTGCTGGACCTGTCGGTGGCGAAGCTGGAGCGGCTGGGGCGATAGTATCTCGCACTGGTGTCTGACACTCTTTCCCGCAAGGAAACGGTGTCAGACACCGGTTTTCGTAGGATGCTGGCGATTTTCTGGTCACCGCTTTTGCGTCACTTCAGCCCTGCTTGCGCCCCACCTCGGTAGCCTGCCCCTTGCGCAGCGCTTCATCGATCAGCGCGCGGGTGGCCTTGTCGGCCTCGCTGCTCAGCCGGCCCTGTTCGCGGCCCAGCTCGGCGGCCTTGCGGGCCAGCTCTTCCATCGGCTTCGTCAGCTCGGCCATGCGGGCATGCAGGGTTTTCATGGGTTCGCGGTCGGCACTTGCCTTCTCGTGCTCGCGCGCCATCGTTTCGGACAGGCGGGCCATGCGCTGCTGCAGCGGTTCCATCTGCTTGCGGAGGGCGTCCATCTGGCGCGACAGCGCTTCCCGGCTGGCGTCGCTGCCGGCCGATGCCATGCGCCGGCCCAGTTCTTCCTGCTGGCGGCCCAGGCGCTCCTGCTTGCGGGCCAGTGCGCTCAACTGATGCACGGTATTGCGCGTGAGCTCTTCATTGAACAGCGTGGCCACCTGGGCGCCGATCTGCGCACCGATCGCCTCGATCTCCTTGCCGTGGCTGTCCATCGAGGCGCCCTGCTTTTCCATGTCGGCGGCGAGCTTTTCCGACGGTACCCAGGCGCTGCGCACTTTGGCGACGAGCGCCGCATCCTTCACGACATAGCGCTTGCCATCTTTCCTGAACCAGACGAAATCGCCACCGATGGCTTCCTTCGCCTCGCGCACGTCGGACTCGTCGCGCGGATCGAGGGCGAAGTTGCGCACCTGGGCGTTGTTCCCGCGCACGACCGCATACGATACGGACACAGGGCCCGGGTGGACGATCGTCGCGCCATTGCGTAGCCCGATCGGTGCTGCGGGTGGTGCAGGCGGTGCGGGTGGTGCGGGTGGCGCGGGTGGAACCGGTGCCGCCATCATGGGTGCGGCAGGGGCGGCCATTTTCGTCATCGGTGGCGCCGGGGGTGCGGGCGGTGCGTCCGGCACGGTCATCCTTGCCATCGGCGGCGCCGGAGGCGCATCGGGCGCATCGGGCGGGGCCGGCGGCTCGGGCGGCACGGGTGCCAACCAGCCCGCATCCTTGCGATGCAAGGTGGCGGCGCGGGCGGCTTCGGCGGCGGCACCAGCCGCCTCGACGCCAGCGGCCGCCGCGGCCTCGGCGGCCTTCGTGGCTTCCTGCGCCGCAGCCGCTTGCGCCACCGCCGCGACCGTCGCTGCCCTGGCGGCTTCGGCCGCTTCCCCGGCGTCGGCATCGCGGCCGGCGATGGGGGTGCCGGTGGTGTGCACCGCGGTGGAAGCCGTTTCCGGTTGCGCATGGGCATACAACATCACGCAGGCCGTGCACAGGCCAAGCAGCGGTGTCGCGATTTTCCAGCTGAGCGGTTGCGCATCGGGACGGATCAGGCGTTTGATACGTGACATGAGGTCTCCTCCTTGTGCCGCGGGGGCGAAGTGCGAAGTGGTGAACTGGAACTTGTCCAGCTCGGACAATGCCAGGGCCAGGCGCCGCGGCTCGCCGAGGGCGGCCGCCGCCAGGTCGTCGGCGATCTGTTCCCGCTCGATGCGGATGCGCTTGCTCAGCATCCACACGCTCGGGTGATAGAACAACAGGATCTCGATCGCGCTCTGCACCAGGTTCACGAAGTAATCGTGGCGGCGGATATGCGCGAGTTCATGCGCCAGCAAGGCTTCCAGCAGGTGCGGCGGCATGCCGGTCACCAGCGCGGCCGGCAACAGCACGACGGGGCGCCAGCAGCCGGCCGTCATCGGGCCTTCCAGGTCGTCGTCCGACACGCCGAGCCGCACATGCCGGCGGATGCCGATGCGCAGTGCGAGGCGGTCCAGGCGCTCCTGCCACCCGGCGTCGGGACGATGGTGGCCGGCCAGCATGCGCTGGCGTACCCACTGCAGGCCCAGCGACAGCCGCAGCGTCATCAGCGCAGCGCCACCGGCCCACAGCAGCACCAGCCAGGGCATCTGCCGGCGCAGCACGTATTCGAACGACGTCCACTGGTCGGCGTCGACCAGTACCGGCACGTGCGCGGCGGGAATCGCACCGGCCCCGGCCCCCAGCAACGGGTCGGACGGCAAGGGCATCGCATAGCCTGCCTGCAGCGCTTCCTGCATGCGCCACACGATGCCGCCGGCCGGCACCGCGGCACACAGCAGCAGCGCGGCGCAAGCCACGGCATAACGGGCCTGCGGCCGTGCGTTGCGCAGCAGGTGCAGCGCCAGCGCCGCGGCCCAGCCGATCAGCAGCCCCTGCCAGACGAAATGCAGCAACGACCAGCCCAGGGCCGGCACCAGCGTGTCGACGAAGGTGTTCATTGCGCTGCTCCCGCGCCGATGCGGGCAACAATGGCAGAGCGGTCGGCGTTCTTCGTCATGGCGGCTCCTCGTGAAGTGGGAACGAGAGTAAATTATGTAGAAAATTTTGTCTAGAACTTTTTGTCTAGATAAGATCGCGGCGGGTCATTGCACTATAGTCAATGCGAAACGGGCACGGTCGGGTTTTGTGACAGACGGCAGGCCGGGCGGCCTGGGCCGCTCAGCCGAGATGCACGTACTGGACGTTCAGGGTGATCATTTCACTGTAGCGCAGCACGAAGGAATCGCCATCGACCTGGTAGAAGCGGCTGGCGTCATCGACCACGCCGCCGGCATCCTTGTCGTTGGCCAGCGCCCTGCGCGCAACGTTCTGCAGCACCAGCCGGTCGAGCTGCCCTTCCGAGTCGAAGTAGAAATTATCCAGCACCCCCGTGTACAGCACCGCTTCCTTGCCCACTTCGACGATCGCCGCGACGATCACGAAATCGGGCGCGTCGTCCTCGCCGAAATCGGCTCCCGTGAGCAGGTAGTACCAGGGCGCTTCATGGAAGCGCAACATGGCGCGCAGCGGCGACGCGGCCCGGTCGAGCCGATACCGGGTGATTGCCACGCGCAGCAGCATCGGCACGACGAACGAGGCAAACAGCAGGGTGACGAAATAGGCGGCGATCCAGTCGAAATCATCCGCCACCGCGCGGGCTGCCTCGATCTGGCTGGCGGGGGCCGATGACAGCAGTTGCATCAGCACGAGGGGGTCGAAACGCTGGCCGAACAGCAGGTAGGACAGCGTCAGCCACGCCACGTGGGCGACCGCGGCCGACATGACGGCACCGGCCGCGATCCGGCCGAAAGGGGAAAAATCAAGGGAAGTGCGTTCGACCCGCTTGAAGCGGATGCGGAAGATGAAACCGGGGAGAAGGACGAGAAAGACGATGAGCGCAGGCAGGGCTACGTTCATGAGGGGAACGGTCTCCTGGCGGGTGGGACGGCCTGGTCAGGCAGCCTTGGCCTTCGGAACGATCCTGGGGCTGATCTTGACCGTTTCGCCGTTGGGCCGGCGAAACTCGAACTCGCTGGGGGGCGCCCCATTGGAGGCACCGCGGGTGAGGATTTCACGCAGGTGCTTCCGGGCGACCGGATCGGCAAGGACTTCCGACGCAAGCTGGCTTTTGAGCGCTTTCATAACCGCCACTATGCCACATTTCAGGGCCGGCCATGGCGCCTGTTGCGGTCGAGCCGCACAGGCGCCGGCCGGAACCGGTCAGTACATCACCACCGAGCGGATCGACTCGCCCTTCTTCATCAGGTCGAACCCTTCGTTGATCTGATCCAGCGACAGCTTGTGGGTGATCAGGTCGTCGATGTTGAGCTTGCCGTCCATGTACCAGTCGACGATCTTCGGCACATCGGTGCGGCCGCGCGCGCCGCCGAACGCGGACCCCTTCCATTCCCGGCCCGTCACCAGCTGGAATGGCCGGGTCGAGATTTCCTGACCGGCCGCCGCCACGCCGATGATGATCGACTTGCCCCAGCCCTTGTGGCAGCATTCGAGCGCCTGGCGCATCAGCGTGGTATTGCCCACGCACTCGAAGCTGTAGTCGGCGCCGCCATCGGTCAACTGGATGATCGTGTCGACGACGTTCTCGACATCGTTCGGGTTGATGAAATGCGTCATGCCGAACTGGCGCGCCATCGCTTCGCGGCCCGGGTTGATGTCGACGCCGATGATCTTGTCCGCGCCCACCATCTTCGCCGCCTGGATCACGTTCAGGCCGATGCCGCCCAGGCCGAACACGACCACGTTGGCGCCCGCCTCCACCTTGGCGGTAAACAGCACGGCCCCCACGCCGGTGGTGACGCCGCAACCGATGTAGCAAACCTTGTCGAACGGCGCATCCTCGCGGATCTTCGCCAGCGCGATTTCCGGCACCACGATGTAGTTCGAGAAGGTGGACGTGCCCATGTAGTGGAAAATGGGCTTGCCGTCGAGGGAGAAGCGGCTCGTTGCATCCGGCATCAGGCCGCGGCCCTGCGTGGAGCGGATCGCCTGGCACAGGTTGGTCTTTTGCGACAGGCAGAACTTGCACTGCCGGCATTCCGGCGTGTACAGCGGAATGACGTGGTCATCCTTCTTCAGGCTTTTCACCCCCGGGCCCACGTCGACGACGACGCCGGCGCCCTCATGGCCGAGGATGGCGGGGAAAATGCCTTCCGGATCGGCGCCGGACAGCGTGTAGTAATCAGTGTGGCAAATGCCGGTGGCCTTGATTTCGACAAGGACTTCGCCTTCCCTTGGACCGCCCAGCTCGACCTCTTCGATCGTCAGCGGAGCGCCCGCCTGCCATGCCACTGCTGCCCTGGTTTTCATCGTTCGCGTTCCTCGGAGGTAGTAAAACCGCCATGATAGCAAACGAAGAAATGCCGGGTTGCCAGCGCTAGCGCACGGCGGCGAGATCGAGCTCCAGCAGCCGGCAAACCGCCTGCCATACCTGGCGCGGCGACGTCCATGGCTTGGGCAGGTAGGCATGGGCCTGGTGGTGCAGGCTGGGCGGGCGCGCCGAGTACAGCAGCACAGGGGTATGGCAACCCCGCGCGCGCACCTCGTCCACCAGGACCTGGCCGTCACCGTCCGGCAGGTCGGCATCCACGATGATCAGGTCGAATCGCTCGTTTTCCAGCCGGGCCGCGGCCGCAGCCATCGTCGCCACGCGGCTGACGCGAACTTCCGGCACCAGCAGGGTGGCAAGGATCAGGGCAGTGGTCTCGTCGGCATCCACGTGCAGCACGTGGGGCGCTGGGGCCATCGGCTTGAAAGCCTCGAGGGCGTCGGTCATGTTCATCGTCTTCTCCGCTGGGGATGCTGCAAGACCTGGATCCATGCGCCGCGGGAGCGGGGTCGATTGGTATCCGGGATGCAAGTCGGCGGAGTTGGGCCGATGTTTGATGCACGGCCGCGGTGGCGGGGCAGCCGTAACGTTGACAACCGCACCGCAACCGGTGCGTATAAGACAGCTTCAGTGCAGGTGGCTTCACTGAAGAAGCTTCACCTTAAGAAGCTCAACTGTAGGAAGTGTAACCCAGCTTAGTTCTTCGTGGAAATAATTATTTCTTGAATCGGGCATTGAACGCCCCATGCAGGCTGTTCAATGTTTCCTCGGCGGCAAGCAACTGGTCCGCCACCTCGTTGACCTTGCGCCGGCTCGAGCGGGCATGGTCACGCAGCACTTCGAAAGCGGTATTGCGGTCGGTCTGGAATTTGCACATCAGCAGCCCGACGGCCAGGCTCGTTTCACGGCCCGCGGCCAGCGCCGCATTCAGGTTCAGCTCGGTGCGGCGCAACTGGCGGATCTCATCCGCCCGGGCCAGCCCCGCCTCGAATGCCGGCATCAACTGCTTTTCATCGACCGGCTTGACGAGGAAGCCGACCGCGCCATAGGCGGCGGCCTGCTTGCCGGCATCGGCATCGCCGCGCCCGGACAGGAACATGAACGGCACCGACGTTTCCCGGTTCAACTGCTTGGCCAGCTCCAGGCCCGACATGCCGGGCATGTGGATATCGAGCAGCGCCATGTCCGGCTCGCGCTCGGCCACCAGGCGCAGCGCATGGTCGGCTGAATGGGCCTGCACTGTTTCATACCCGGCATTGCGCAGGACCACGCTGAGGAATTCGGCAAGGAGCTGGTCGTCGTCGACGATCAGGATCAGGCGTTTTGCGGCGGCGGGTGCGGGCATGTCGGGCAATCGGTCAATGAACTTGAACCGATTATACGGGCGTTTGATGCGTCGGCAAGGGGATTCACGGTCATGCGGAACCGGCGATGGCCGGCTACCACATTTATTACATTCAACCGTCTTGCCGGCGGCGCGCCGGTCAGCGCCGCGTGAAAAGCTGACCGAATGCGCCAACGGCGGCGGCCACGTCCGGCGCCCCGTACACGCTGCTGATTGCCGCCACCATATGCGCGCCCCGCGCCACCAGCGGCGCGGCGTTTTCCGGCGTCATGCCGCCAATGACCACGCAAGGCACGCGCACGGCGGCGCGGGCATTCTCGACGATCGAAGGCGCCGTCGTTACCGCATAGCGCTTGACGCGCGACGGATAGAAACCGCCGAACGCCACGTAGCTGGCACCGGACCGTTCGGCATCGATAGCCAGCTGCAAGTCGCCGTAGCACGAAGCCCCGACGATCTTGGCCGGCCCCACGCTGTCGCGCGCCCGCGCCACCGACACGTCGGTACCGCCCACGTGCACGCCATCGGCATCGAGCTCGCGGGCGAGATCGACGAAATCGTTGACGATGAACGGCACGCCATGGCGGCGGCACAGCGCCAGCAGCGCGGTGGCCTGTTCGCGCCGCAGTTCCGGCGAGGCCGTCTTGTGCCGGTACTGCAGCAGTGCCACGCCGGCGCCCAGTGCCGCCTCGGTACGTGCCAGCAGCGCGGCGGTATCGTCCCAGTCGGGAGTAACCAGATAAAGTCCGTGCATTCGAATTCTCCTGTATTAGCGCAACGGTATGCGCTGGCCGGTCGCGATCGCGTACGAGGCTTCCAGCGTGCGGTGGGTATAGGCCTGGGCCCGGGCAAGCGCCTGCGCGACCGGGCATCCCTGGGCCAGCAGCGCGGCGATCGCCGCCGCCAGCGTGCAGCCGCTGCCATGGAATGCGCCATCCAGCCGTGGCCAGTGCCAGTTCTGCTGCCGCGCAGGGCCCATCCAGCGATTGACGACTGAATTGCCGCCGGCATGCCCGCCGGTGACGAGCACGTGTTCGCAGCCGATCTGCCGCAGCACCTGCGCATGTGCCAGTTCCGCCACGTCGCTCGATGGCGGCGGAATGTCCTTCTGGTGCGCCTTCGCCAGCGCAGCCGCCTCCGGGCCGTTCGGCGTGATCACGGTGGTCAGCGGCAGCAGCGGCGCCAGTGCGGCGATGGCGCTGCCGCGCCCCAGCTGGTCGCCATTACCGCTGGCCAGCACCGGATCCAGCACCACCGGCAGCGCCGGGTTTTCCTCGCGCAGGCCGATGATCACGCGGGCGATCGCCTGGGCGTTTTCCAGGTTGCCTGGAATGCCGATCTTGACGGCGCTGATACGGAAGGCCGCGGCGACGGCCAGGGCCTGCCGCATCACCACGTCGTGCTCGACCGGCAGCACTTCGTGCACCCGGTTATTGTCCTGCACCGTCAGCGCCGTGATCACGGGCAGCGGGTGCGCATCGAGCGCCGCGATGGCACCCACATCGGCGGCAATGCCGGCACCGCCCGAAGGGTCGGCGCCGGCAAAGACGAGCACGCAGGGGCGATGGCTCATGGATGAACCTTCATGGATGAAAACTCGTGGACGATCTTCATGGCCGGGGCCTTCACGCCAGCCGGCCGGCCATTGGCGACGACGGCGACGCGGCGAACTTGCGCGGCATGCGGCCGGCCAGGTATGCATCGCGCCCCGCTTCCACGGCCAGGCGCATCGCGCGCGCCATCCGCACCGGGTCGCGCGCGGCGGCAATGGCGGTATTCATCAGCACGCCGTCGCAACCGAGTTCCATCGCGATCGCCGCATCCGATGCCGTGCCCACGCCGGCATCGACCAGCACCGGCACATTGGCCTGTTCGATGATCAGCGACAGGTTCCACGGATTGAGGATGCCCATGCCGGAACCGATCAGCGATGCCAGCGGCATCACGGCCACGCAGCCGATGTCTTCCAGCATGCGCGCCTGGATTGGATCGTCGCTGCAATAGACCATCACGTCGAAGCCATCCTTCACGAGTTCCCTTGCGGCGACCAGCGTTTCTGGCATGTTCGGGAACAGCGTCTTTTCGTCGCCCAGCACTTCGAGCTTGACGAGCTTGTGGCCATCGAGCAGCTCGCGCGCCAGTTGCAGCGTGTACACCGCATCTTTCGCCGTGTAGCAGCCGGCCGTGTTGGGCAGGATCGTGAATTCCGACGGCGGCACCACGTCCAGCAGGTTCGGCGCATGGGGATCCTGGCCGATGTTCACACGGCGGATCGCCACCGTGATGATTTCCGCGCCGGCCGCCAGGGTGGCGGCACGCGTCTGCTCGAGGTCGCGGTACTTGCCGCTGCCTACCAGCAGGCGCGAGCGGTATTGCCGGCCCGCGATGGTGAGCAGGTCTTCATCGTTCGTTTGCATTGTCTGTCTCCTTTGTTCATCCACCGCCGATGGCGCGGACGATGTCCACGCGATCCTGCGCGTTCAGCGCCATCTCGCCCCAGCGTTGCCGCGGCACGACACTGCGATTGACGGCCAGCGCCAGCGCCTGGCCTTCCAGCTCCAGCGCCGCGATGAGTTCCGCCAGGGTCTGCCCCGGCGGCAACGCGCGCGGCGCCCCGTTCAGCATGATTTCCATTGTTCATCCCACCTGTTGCAAAAAACTTGGGGACTGTCCCCCGGAGGGGACTGTCCCCTCCAGGGGGACTGTCCCTGTTGTTGGTGCGCTACGCTTTCTGGTACAGCTGGCTGCCCGTCTTGACGAATTCGATGGCTTTTTCCTGCATGCCGCTGGCGGCGTATTCGCGCACTTCCTGGGTGATCTTCATCGAGCAGAAATGCGGGCCGCACATCGAGCAGAAGTGGGCGACCTTCGACGATTCCTTCGGCAGCGTTTCGTCGTGGAAGGCGCGGGCGCGGTCCGGGTCGAGGCCGAGGTTGAACTGGTCTTCCCAGCGGAATTCAAAGCGCGCCTTGGAAAGCGCGTTGTCGCGGATCTGCGCGCCCGGGTGGCCCTTGGCGAGGTCGGCGGCGTGGGCAGCGATCTTGTAGGTGATCATGCCTTCCTTGACGTCGTCCTTGTTCGGCAAGCCCAGGTGCTCCTTCGGCGTCACGTAGCACAGCATGGCGGTACCGTACCAGCCGATCTGCGCGGCGCCGATGCCGGAGGTGATGTGGTCGTAGCCGGGCGCGATGTCGGTGGTGAGGGGGCCGAGCGTGTAGAACGGCGCCTCGCCACATTGTTCCAGCTGCAGGTCCATGTTCTCCTTGATCAGCTGCATCGGCACGTGGCCGGGGCCTTCGATCATCACCTGCACGTCGTGCTTCCAGGCGATCTGCGTGAGTTCGCCCAGCGTCCTCAGTTCGCCCAGCTGGGCATCATCGTTGGCGTCGTAGATCGAGCCGGGGCGCAGGCCGTCGCCCAGGCTGAACGACACGTCGTACGCCTTCATGATCTGGCAGATGTCTTCGAAATGCGTGTACAGGAAGTTTTCCTTGTGGTGCGCCAGGCACCACTTGGCCATGATCGAGCCACCGCGCGACACGATCCCGGTCAGCCGGTTGGCCGTCAGCGGCACGTAGCGCAGCAGCACGCCCGCGTGGATCGTGAAGTAGTCGACGCCCTGCTCCGCCTGCTCGATCAGCGTGTCGCGGAAGATTTCCCAGGTCAGGTCCTCGGCCTTGCCATTCACTTTTTCCAGCGCCTGGTAGATCGGCACCGTGCCGATCGGGACCGGGCTGTTGCGCACGATCCATTCGCGTGTTTCATGGATGTGCTTGCCGGTGGACAGGTCCATCACCGTGTCGCCGCCCCAGCGGATCGCCCACGTCATTTTCTCGACTTCCTCGCCGATCGACGACGTGACGGCGGAGTTGCCGATATTGGCATTGACCTTCACAAGGAAATTGCGGCCAATGATCATCGGCTCCAGTTCCGGGTGGTTGATGTTGGCGGGAATGATCGCCCGGCCGCGGGCGATTTCCTCGCGCACAAATTCGGCCGTGATCTCCTGCGGGATGGCGGCGCCGAACGACTCGCCGCGGTGCTGGCGGCCCAGCAGGTCCGCCATCCTCGTTCCCATCGGGCCCGCGGCCCGCATGGCGTCGATGTATTCGCGCCGGCGCATGTTTTCGCGGATCGCCACGTATTCCATCTCGGGCGTGACGATGCCACGGCGCGCGTAATGCATCTGCGTCACGCAGGCGCCGGCTTTTGCGCAGCGCGGCGTGCGGTGCAGGTCGAAGCGCAGCGCATCGAGCGACGCATCGGCCAGGCGCGCCTTGCCGTAGTCGGACGTCGGGCCAGCCAGTTCCTCGGTATCGCCGCGCTCGGCGATCCAGGTTGCACGCACCGAGGCCAGGCCGGCGCGGATGTCGATCGGCACTGCCGGATCCGTATACGGGCCCGACGTGTCGTACACCGTCACCGGCGGATTGACTTCGTGGCCGAACGAGGCTGAGGTGTCGGCCTGGGTGATTTCGCGCATCGGCACGCGGATATCCGGGCGGCTGCCGGTCACGTAGATCTTGCGGGAATTGGGCAGCGGCGCGATGGCGGCGCTGTCGACTTCGGCCGTACTGGCCAGAAATTTTTGATGGGCGTTCATATTATGGCTCCTTTGGGCAGGAGCCAGCAAAGGAGACCTGGACGTGCACAGCCGTGCGGCATGGGTGCGACGATCCTTGTGCTTCCCTTCGCTGGCATTATCCAGATCAGGTTCGGAGGGTATTTCTCACCAGTGCGCGGCTGTAGCCGTGCGCAGGACCCCTAGCGTTTGCCGCCTCCGTTGAAGGCAGCGGCGCCATTATAGGCATGAACCGTGCATTTACTGCAAGCACTAACGCCTATAATCGGTATCTCGACGAAAGGATAACGATGCACAAATGGGTGGTCGCCGTGCTGGCGGCAGCGATGCAGGCGGGCGCGGTGGCTGCGGCCCCGGAGTCCAGGACGGCCACGCCGGAGGAGCAGGCGTCGTTCTTCGACTGGTACAACATCCAGCAGCAGGAAAGCCGCGGCCTGCTGCGGCCGCAGTTCAATGTGACGCTCGAGGGAGGGAAACGCGGAAAACGCGGCAAGCGCCGCGTGACGGCCACCGTCGACGGCCCCGCGCAGCGCGCGGTACTGCCGCTGTGCCGCCAGCCGCGCGCCGTCTACGAATACGATCCGCGTGCCGGCAAGGCGGCGCGCTGGCGCGAAGCCGGTCCGCCGCAGACACTCGTGTGGATCTACCACCAGCCCCAGTGCGGTGCCCAGCCGGACACGCCGGTACGGCTGTCCCAGCCGCTGGCCGAGATGGATATCCTGATGCTGCTCCAGAACCATCCGGCCATCCTCGGCAGCGCCCGCCTGCTGATGGCGGGGAACACGTCCTGCGCACCGTCGCGTTCGCGCGGTTACCGGCTTACCGGCCTCGACCGTGGCAAGGATGGCTTGCCCGTGCTGGTCTTCGAGAACGATATCGCCGGCGAAGCCCGCGTTGCCGTGCGGCGCACCCGCAACGAGCTGCTGCCGTGGAGCGTGACCTGCCCAGGTCCACGGCGTTAGCGCTAACGGACCACACTGTTGCTCCAGGGATACATTTCACTGTTCTTTGCCACTTCTCTCTGATAAGCTTGCAATCGACTTCCGGCGGCCCTGTCCCAGCCGCCATCGATGCCAGCCGCATCACAACCCGTCTCCCAGCCAGCGCGACGCGTGCCGATACCGGCATCCCTTATCAGAACAGACAAGAAAGCGAGCGAACATGCGGAACAATCTCCCTGTCACCGGCCACGAAATCCTCCTCGAAGAAGGCAAGACCATCGTTTCCACGACGGACTTGCAAGGCAACATCACCTACGCGAATCCGTATTTCATCGATATTTCCGGGTTCACGGAGGAAGAGCTGATCGGCGCGCCGCAGAATATCCTGCGCCATCCGGACATGCCGGCCGAGGCGTTCGCCGACATGTGGGATGCGATCCGCCGCGGCTTTCCCTGGACGGGCATGGTCAAGAACCGCTGCAAGAATGGCGACTTCTACTGGGTGATGGCGAACGTTACGCCGGTGATCGAAAACGGCAAGCCGGTCGGCTACATGTCGGTGCGCACGCGGCCAAGCCGCGAGATGGTTGCCGAGGCAACGAAGGCCTACGCCGCATTCAAGGATGGCAAGGCGCAGGGCCTGCGCATCCGCCGCGGCAAGGTGGTGGCGGATGGCCCGCTGCATCGCGTGATGGCCGCCATGCGCCTGTCACTGTCGGCCCGCCTGGTGCTCGCCGGCGCGTTGCCGGCCGTGGTGCTGGGGGCTTGCGCGGCGAGCCTGTTTGGCCACGGCAGCAATGCACTGGGCACGGTCGCCACGCTGGCGGCACTGGCCTCGCTGTACCTGGGCTGGAGCTTGCACGACTCGATCGCCACGCCGCTGCGCACGGCTACTTCGCTGGCGCGGCAGATGGCCGGCGGCGACCTGACCGCGACGATCGACGTGGCACGCGACGACGAAGCCGGCGAACTGCTGGCCGCGCTGCGCCAGACGACCATCAACCTGCGCAGCATCATCGGCGACGTGCGCAGCAACTTCGCCCAGATCGAACGGGCCACGAGCGAGATCGCCAGCGGCAACATGGACCTGTCGGGCCGCACGGAATCGCAGGCATCGAGCCTGCAGGAAACCGCGGCCAGCATGGAAGAGCTCAATTCCACCGTGCGGCAAAGCGCCACCAACGTGTCCGATGCCGACCGGCTGGCCGTGCGTGCGTCGGAAATGGCCGGCCAGGGTGGCGACGTGGTCGCGCAGGTGGTCACCACGATGGAAGGCATCAGTGCCTCGTCGCACCGCGTCCTCGACATTATCGGCATCATCGACGGCATCGCCTTCCAGACCAATATCCTGGCGCTGAACGCGGCCGTGGAAGCGGCCCGCGCGGGTGAACAGGGCCGCGGCTTCGCCGTCGTCGCATCGGAAGTGCGCGCGCTGGCCCAGCGTTCCGCTGCGGCCGCGAAGGAAATCAAGACGCTGATCGACCAGTCGATCCACAAGGTGGATGCCGGCACGCAGCTGACCAGCAGCGCCGGCGCGATCATGGCCGAAATCATCGCCTCGGTCGCTCAGGTGAAACAGGTGATGAACGAGATTTCCAACACGGCCTCGGAGCAGAGCATGGGCATCGGCCAGGTCAACGAGGCCGTCGCGTCGATCGACGACATCACGCAGCAGAACGCCGCATTGGTCGAACAGGCCGCCGCCGCCGCCGGCGAACTGGTACAGCAGACGCGCGGCGTGGCGCAGGCCATCGCCGTGTTCAAGGTGCAGGGCCAGCAGCACGGCCGCTCCGCGGCGCGCACAGCCTCGCGGCTGACGGCGTAAGCGCCAGCCCGGCGAGAAGGCGTTACCCGTACGGCGTGTAGGCGATGCCGTGCTGGATGTCGGCGATCACCTGCGCCTGGTTCTCGGTGCTTTCGGAGAACGCCGCCACGACCTCCGCGCGGTCGCCGCCGCCATCGAGAATGCCTTGCCAGTATTGCAGCCCGGACGTGTCGGGCGCGCGGTGCAGGATGTTGCCGTAGAGTTTGACCAGGAAGGTCGTGCTGTCTGCCCCGACCACGAGCGAGGCAAATTCGTCACCCGCCACGAAGCCATTCGCCACGTCGCGCAACGAGGCGCCCGAATCGAGCACCGACACCCAGTAGCCCAATCCCGCCGCATCGGGGGCCCGGCCCAGTGCGGCCGTGTACAGGCGGTAGGCCTGGCCGGCGTGGCCATCGATGTCGAAGGCCACGGCGCCGTCGTCGAACAGCACGCGCTCGACGCTTTGCAGGCTGGCACTGTGGCCCTCGTTCGACCCGACCCCGATGAAGACATTCCAGGTGCCCATCTGGCTCGCCGAGAAATCGGCCTGCTTGCCGGCGATGACGGCGGTATCGAACCCGTCGCCGCCCTGGATCGAGCTGCGCCCCTTCAGCAGCGTGACCACGTCGTCGCCTGCCCCCGTGGCGACGTTGAAGTCCGCGCCACCGGTCAGCACGATGCGGTCATTGCCGTAGCCCGAGTCGATCATGGGAAGTATGTCCGACGTGGCCACGTCGAGGTTGAACACGTCGTCGCCGCCGAAATTGGCCGCGTTGCCCAGCGCCGCGGCGACGCCGGACAGGGTCAGGTCCGACGCGTCGATGCGGGCGTCGCCGGCCCGCAGGAAGCTGCCGTCCGCATAGCTGAAATTCGCCGCGGTGACGGTGGCCGACGAGAAGTCGCCCTGCCCGCCCGCGACGAAATCGCCCTGCACGGAACCCTGCATGATGCCCGACGTGGTGGAAAACGCCAGCTCGGTCAACCGGCCGCGAACGGCCAGGCTTTCGTCCAGCGCCAGCGAGCCGGTGGCGCGCACCGACACGTTGCCGATCGCCGCGTCGTAGCCGGCCGAACCGGGCTGCCATTGCGACGTGATGGCCACGCTGGATACCTGGCCCGTGAAGCCCTGGATCTGCGGCGCGCCGTTCACCAGCGCATAGCGGATCGCATACTGGCCTGGCAGCTCGATGCTGCCCACGCCAGCGCGATACAGGTGCAGGTTGTCGGCAGTGATGACCGACTGGCCAAGGCCAAGGCCAAGGCCAAGGCCGCCGACCGCCAGCGTTGCGCCGTTGCCGAGATAGGCCGTCAGTGCCGAGCCGCCGATATCGAACGTGGCGCGTGCCACGTCGCTGTCGGTGGGCAGCAGGCTGTCGATGGCGTTGCCGAGCGCCGTTTCAAGGCGGGACTGGCCATGCGCATGCAGCTGGGCGGCTGCCGCGGACCATTTGAAATCGATGGTGCTCACTGTGATTCCTGAAGTGTGATGACGGTGGTGGTGGTGGATCGTCGGCGGCACGCATGCGTGGCATGCCGCTCGCGGATTATCGGACAACTCAGCCGGCAGCATAGCGAGCCATTGCCACTACAGCAAGCAACGTTTCCTGGCAGTGTGGTATCGACGCACGACCGGGATTTCCTGCGGCAGCGGCGGCCCGGCGGGCCGGACCGCCGCTGCCTACCTGCCGGCCTGCTCCTTTATAATGGTCGTTTTCGCCAAAATCACACATCCCGGATCATGGAATTAGCCAAGTCTTTCGAGCCTGCCGACATTGAACAGTTCTGGCGCAGCGAATGGGAGAAGCGCGGTTACTACGCCGCTTCGATGGACCTTTCGCAGCCCTCCTTCAGCATCCAGCTGCCACCGCCCAATGTGACCGGCACGCTGCACATGGGCCACGCGTTCAACCAGACGATCATGGATGGCCTGACGCGCTACCACCGCATGCTGGGCCACAACACGGCCTGGATTCCGGGAACCGACCACGCCGGCATCGCCACGCAGATCGTGGTGGAGCGCCAGCTCGATGCGCAAAAGATCTCGCGCCATGACCTGGGCCGCGAAAAGTTCGTCGAAAAAGTCTGGGAGTGGAAGGAAAAATCCGGCTCCACGATCACAGGCCAGATGCGCCGCCTGGGTACTTCGCCGGACTGGAACCGCGAATACTTCACGATGGACGAACCGCGCTCGAAGGTCGTCTCGGAAGTGTTCGTGCGCCTGTTCGAACAGGGCCTGATCTACCGCGGCAAGCGTCTGGTGAACTGGGATCCGGTGCTGGGCACCGCCGTCTCCGACCTGGAAGTGGTGTCGGAAGAGGAAGACGGCTCGATGTGGTACATCAAGTACCCGCTGGCCGACGGCAGCGGTTCGCTGACGGTTGCCACAACCCGCCCCGAAACGATGCTGGGCGACGTGGCCGTGGCCGTGGACCCGACCGACGAGCGCTATGAAGCCCTCGTCGGCAAGATGCTGACCCTGCCGCTGGTGGGCCGCGACATCCCGATCATCGCCGACTCGTACGTGGACAAGGCGTTCGGCACCGGCTGCGTGAAGATCACGCCGGCGCACGACTTCAACGACTACGCGGTGGGCCAGCGCCACAACCTTGACATGCCGTCGATCCTCACGCTGGATGCGAAGGTTGCCGATACCGCGCCGGAAGCCTACCGTGGCCTGGACCGCTTCGCCGCGCGCAAGCAGATCGTGGCCGACCTGGAAGCGCAAGGCCTGCTGGAGCAGGTCAAGCCGCACAAGCTGATGGTGCCGCGCGGCGACCGCACGGGCGTCGTCATCGAGCCGATGCTGACGGACCAGTGGTTCGTGGCCATGAGCAAGCCGGCGCCCGAAGGCACGTTCAATCCGGGCAAGTCGATCACCGACGTGGCGCTGGAAAAGGTCGCATCGGGCGAAATCAAATTCGTGCCGGAAAACTGGACCACCACGTACAACCAGTGGCTGAACAACATCCAGGACTGGTGCATCTCGCGCCAGCTGTGGTGGGGCCACCAGATACCCGCATGGTACGACGAAGCCGGCAACATCTTCGTTGCGCGCACCGAAGAGGAAGCGCTCGCGAAGCAGCAGGCCGCCGGCGGCACCGGCACGCTGCGCCGCGACAGCGACGTGCTGGACACGTGGTTCTCCTCCGCGCTGGTACCGTTCTCCACGCTGGGCTGGCCGCAAGAAACCCCTGACCTGAAGGCCTTCCTGCCCTCCTCCGTGCTGGTGACGGGCTTCGACATCATCTTCTTCTGGGTCGCCCGGATGGTGATGATGACCGCCCACTTCACCGGGAAGGTGCCGTTCGAGACCGTGTACGTGCATGGCCTGGTGCGCGACTCGCAGGGCCAGAAGATGTCGAAATCGAAGGGCAACACGCTCGACCCGATCGACCTGATCGACGGCATCGGCCTCGAGGAACTGGTCGCCAAGCGCACGACGGGCCTGATGAATCCTAAGGCCGCGGAAAAAATCGCCAAGGCCACGCGCAAGGAATTCCCCGAAGGGATCGCCGCCTACGGCACCGACGCGGTGCGCTTCACGATGGCCAGCTATGCCTCGCTGGGCCGCAACATCAACTTCGACCTGGGTCGCGCCGAAGGCTATCGCAACTTCTGCAACAAGCTGTGGAACGCTACCCGCTTCGTGCTGATGAATACCGAAGGCAAGGACTGCAGCGCCAGCGATGCCGACCTGTCGCAGGCCGACAAGTGGATCGTGTCGCTGCTCAACCGCACAGAGCAGGAAGTGGCCAAGGGCTTCGCCGACTACCGCTTCGACAACATCGCCACGGCAATCTACAAGTTCGTGTGGGACGAGTACTGCGACTGGTACCTTGAACTGGCCAAGGTGCAGGTCCAGCAAGGCACCGAAGGCCAGCAGCGCGCCACCCGCAACACGCTGTTGCGCGTGCTGGAAGTGGTGCTGCGCATGGCGCACCCAGTCATTCCGTTCGTGACCGAACAGCTGTGGCAGACCGTCGCGCCATTGGCGGGCAAGGGCGACACCGAAGGCAAGTCGATCATGGTGCAGCCTTACCCGATCGCCAATGAAGCAGCCATCGACACGGCGGCCGAAGCCTGGATCGGCGAGCTGAAAGCCATGACGGATGCAACGCGCAACCTGCGCGGCGAAATGAAGCTGTCGCCATCCGTTCGCGTGCCGCTGATCGTGGAAACCACCGCTGCCGACAAGGACAAGATCACCGCCTTCGCACCGTATGTGCAAATGCTGGGCAAGCTGTCCGAGGTGCAGATCATGGACGCGCTGCCGGAATCGCCGGCCGCCGTGTCCGTGGTGGGCACCACGAAGCTGATGCTGAAGGTGGAGATCGACGTGAAGGCCGAGCGCGAGCGCCTGTCGAAGGAAATCGCACGCCTGGAAGGCGAAGTGGCCAAGGCTGCCGGCAAGCTGTCGTCGGAAAGCTTCGTGGCCCGTGCGCCCGCCGCCGTGGTGGCGCAGGAACAGGAACGTGTCGCCACGTTCTCCGCCACGCTCGACAAACTGCGCGAGCAGTTCGCCAAGCTGCCGGCCGCGTAAGTTTTTCTCGCCACATGCAAAGCCGGACCGGGTTCGCCCGCTCCGGCTTTTTTATCGCGCTGCGCTACACTGCCCGCATAATCATTCCAAGGAGACTTCCAATGCGTGCCCTGTTGTTCACCGCCCTGCTTTCCACCTTTCAGCTTGCCGCCCTGCCCGCCTTTGCCGACAACACTTCCGCCGTGGGCCTGTGGAGAAACATCGACGACCAGACCGGCAAGCCGAAGGCCGATATCCGCATCAGCGAATCGAACGGCGTGCTGCAGGGTCGCATCGAAAGACTGTATCGCGCCGCGGGGCAGGACCAGCATCCGATCTGCGACAAGTGCGAAGGCGGCGACAAGGGTCGGCCGATCGTCGGACTGTCGATCATCGACGGCATGAAGAAGGATGGCGACGGCTATGCCGGTGGAACGATCCTCGATCCGGAAAACGGCAAGGTTTATAAAAGCAAGATGCAGCTGGTGGAGGGTGGACGCAAGCTCGAGGTGCGCGGGTATATCGGTGTGCCGATGCTGGGACGGTCGCAGATCTGGGTCCGGCAGGAGTGATACCTGGTTCAACCGCCGCCCGACATTTTTTGAATTTTCTTAAATGATGTGGTCCAATTGCCAACTTATTAAAACAATATCCAGGGAATACCACTTCATGAAAAAGACGCTTTGCATCCTTGCTGCCGGGCTGGCCTTTGGCAGCACTGCCCACGCCACGCAATACACCTTGCAATACACTGCCACGATCGGCACCATCAGCGACGGTGGCTTCCCGGAACAGTTCTTTTCCTCGGCCACCGCAAACGGCAACCTGATCGTCATCGGCGACACCGTCACCGGCCGCTTCACGTTCGACAGCGAGCAGGTGCCGGTGCTGGAGAGTGACTATGGCCTGGCAGCGGAGGCGCAATACGGCTACAACGCCGCGACCACGAGCTTCGTGCAGTTCGACAAGACCGGCTACAGCCAGGTTTCCAACACAGGTTCCAGCTACATTCGCGTGACCGACAGCCGCGACCCGGCATATTCTCCGGATAGTGTCCATCTCGTCGGCTACACCTACAGCTATAACCCGGTGTTTTCCTCGGCCGTTTCCCTGTCCCTGCAAGCCCCTTCGGCCGATACCCTGGACGGTACGGCATTGCCGAGCTCCGAGTTCGCCAGTCTTGCCGGCACCTTCCAGTACAGCTACGGCTACTTCACCACGGGTGGGTATCAATCACTGCTGTTTCGCGGTGACATCACATCGCTCTCGGTGGTGTCCAGCGTCCCTGAACCCGGCACGTACGCCATGCTTCTCGCCGGCCTCGGCATCGTCTGCTGGCGTCGCCGCGCGGCCAAGCTGAAGTAACGGCAAGCGTCAAAAAAACGGGGGGCCGAAGCCCCCCAAATTACAACACTTCCTGCCACTTGGCGCTGGCGGAACAGTACCCTCCACTGGCAACGCAGGCCTTTGCGCCCGGCGGCGATATGGTTCGCCTTGTCCCGTAGCGTTCAGTGGAGCTGCTTGCAGGGTACGCTCCAATCGGTGTGCGCCGGCCAGCTCGGTCCTGCCGCTGTACCTGGCGCCGTTTCACCGGATGCTGTCGCCCCTTCAGTGCGACCGGCATGCCGATGAATTCTTCATGGACTGAATTATGCCGGCCAGCCCCGCGCAAAGATTCAGCGAGATTGCCCGAAATTTGTAAGGCGGCCGTGACAAATTGCCACGGCCGGGCTTGCGCGTGGCGCCTTCCGGCTGGCCCGCGGCCTGCACGGTGACGATGCCCTGCTCGCCGTAGCCGCTTTTCACGCACATCGACTGTGGCTCCGTTTCCCTTTGAAGTGTCCTGGTATGGTTATTTTTTATTGAGCCGGATCTCGAACAGCTTCGGCCACCGCTTGCCGGTGACGAACAGGCGCCGGTTCGTGCTGTCCCAGGCGATGCCGTTCAGGACATTGTCCGCACCGGGCGCCACGCCGGCCAGCTCGTCCAGCCCGGTGAGATCGATCCAGCCGCGCACGTTGCCGGTGACGGGATCGATGCGGGCGATCCGGTCGGTCTGCCAGATGTTCGCGAAGATCTCGTTGCCCACCCATTCGAGTTCGTTGAGCTGCCCGACAGGAATGCCGTCGGCCGTGACGCGGATGCGGCGCAGTACGCCCATCGTGGCCGGATCGAGCACGCGGATGAAGGCCGTGCCATCGCTCATGTACAGCAGCTTGCCATCGCTTGTGAGGCCCCAGCCCTGGCCCTGGTAGCCGAACGAGCCCACCTGCTCGAACGTGTCGATGTCGAAGATGAAGCCCTGCTCGTTGGTCCACGTGAGGCTGTAGATGCGTTCGCCGAACGGCGCGATGCCCTCGCCGAAATAATTCGCCGGCAGATCATGCTTTTGCAGCACCGCGCCCGTTTCCAGTTCGACCTTGCGGATCGACGAGGCACCGTACTGGCCGGTGCTTTCGTACAGCACGCCATCGCGGTAGAACAGGCCCTGGGTGAACGCGGCCGTATCATGGGGATAGGTGTTCTTGACGGCATAGCCGTAGACGGGAACGGCGGCCTGCACGATCGCGCTGCAGGCGAACGCCAGCGCGGCAAGGAAGGTCCTGGTCAGCATGTCAGCCTCCGGCTTTCGGTTCGACTTGGTTGAATGACTGGTTCGGCAACCTGGTCGGGCCACCAGGCTGGCCAAGGTGCTGGATCAACTACTTCGGCAAATGGCGGCGCAGGTGGCCGTCGAGCGCATTGGCAAAGCGCTGGCGGTCGGCCTGGCCATACGCGGACGGGCCGCCCGTATCGACGCCGCTGCCGCGCAGTTCGTCCATGAAGGCCCGCATCGTCAGCTGTTGCGCGATATTGTCCGGGGTATAGAAATCGCCGCGCGGATTGAGCGCGTGGGCACCTTTCTTCAGTATATCCGCCGCCAGCGGAATGTCAGCCGTGATCACCAGGTCGCCCGGCTCGGCCAGGCGCACGATCTCGCGGTCGGCCACGTCGAAGCCGCTTGGCACCTGCACCGAGCGCACGTATTTCGACGGCGGCACCCGCAGCAGCTGGTTGGCCACCAGCGTGACGTCGACCTGCACCCGGTCAGCCACGCGGTACAGGATTTCCTTCACGGCGCCCGGGCAGGCGTCGGCATCGACCCAGATCTTCATCGGCGGGTCACCACAGTTCGCCGGTGAGGCTGGCGCGCGGCGGCTTCAGCCCGAAGTGCTCGTAGGCGGCCGGCGTGGCCACCCGGCCGCGCGGCGTGCGCTGCAGGTAGCCCTGCTGGATCAGGTAGGGTTCCAGCACGTCCTCGATCGTGTCGGCGGCCTCGCCGATCGCCGCGGCCAGGTTGCCGATGCCGACCGGGCCGCCGTTGAACTTGTACAGCACCGCTTCGAGCAGCTTGCGGTCCATCACGTCGAAGCCGACCGTGTCGACATCGAGCATGACGAGCGCCGCATCGGCGACATCCTTCGTGATGTCGCCATTGCTTTTCACTTCGGCGTAGTCGCGCACGCGGCGCAGCAGGCGGTTGGCGATACGGGGCGTGCCGCGGGCGCGGCGGGCGATTTCCAGGGCGCCCGTCTCGTCGATGTTCGCCTTCAGCAGCGATGCGCTGCGCAGCACGATCTTCGCCAGCTCCTCGGTCGTGTAGAACTCCAGGCGCGCCACGATGCCGAAGCGGTCGCGCAAGGGATTGGTCAGCATGCCGGCGCGCGTGGTGGCGCCGACCAGCGTGAAGGGCTGCAGGTCCAGTTTCACCGAGCGGGCGGCCGGCCCCTCGCCGATCATGATGTCGATCTGGTAATCCTCGAGCGCCGGGTACAGGATTTCCTCGACGACCGGCGACAGGCGGTGGATCTCGTCGATGAACAGCACGTCGTTGGCTTCGAGGTTGGTCAGCAGCGCGGCCAGGTCGCCCGGACGTTCCAGCACAGGGCCGGAAGTCTGGCGCAGGTTCACGCCCATTTCGCGGGCGATGATGTTGGCCAGCGTGGTCTTGCCGAGACCGGGCGGGCCGAACAGCAGCGTGTGGTCGAGCGCCTCGCTGCGCCCCCGCGCGGCGGAGATGAAGATCTCGAGCTGGTTGCGGATCTTTTGCTGGCCCACGTATTCGTCGAGCAGCTTGGGGCGCAGCGCGCGTTCGATCGCTTCCTCGTTCGGCGACGAAGGGGCGGCATCGATGATGCGCTGTTCGGTAAAGCTATCGGTCTGGATGCTCATTGCCTAGTTTCCCACTCAACCCTTCGACAGCGCCTTCAGCGCCTGCTTGATGCCATCGGATACCGAGGCACCGGCCGGCACGGTCTTCAGCGCCAGCAGCGCTTCCTTGTCCGAATACCCGAGTGCGATCAGCGCGTTCAGGATATCGGTCTGCGCATCCGGCACGGCGGCGATGCCGCCGACGGCGCCCAGGTCCGCGCCCAGTTTGCCCTTCAGTTCCAGCAGCAGGCGCTCGGCCGTCTTCTTGCCGATGCCGGGAATCTTCACGAGGCGCCCGGCCTCCTGGCGCGTGACGGCCTGCGACAAATCGGCGATCGACATGCCGGACAGGATCGCCAGCGCCATGCGCGCGCCGATGCCGCTGATTTTAATCAGTTGCCGGAAGACGACGCGTTCTTCCGCATGGCCGAAGCCATACAGCAGGTGCGCATCCTCGCGCACGGTCAAATGGGTGAACAAGGTCACGCGCTCGCCCGTGTGCGGCAGGTTGTAGAAGGTGCTCATCGGCACGTCGACTTCGTAGCCGACGCCGCCCACGTCGATCAGCAGTTGCGGCGGATTTTTTTCAAGCAGAACACCGGAGAGACGTCCGATCATGGCGAAGCCTTGGAATTGTGGTTAGTGAAGTTTAGCCGACCAGGCGGCCGCGCTTCATGTGCAGTTGGGTCATGCCCGTGGCGGCGATGGCCGCCAGCGTGTCGTGGGAATTGGCGTGGCAGATCGCGACCCCGAGCGCATCGGCCGCATCGGTGCCCGGCAGGCCGGGCAATGCCAGCAGCCGCGCCACCATCATCTGCATCTGCTCCTTCACCGCCCTGCCCGAGCCGGTCACGGCCTGCTTGATCTGGGTGGGCGAAT
Source organism: Pseudoduganella lutea (assembly GCF_004209755.1). NCBI lineage: Bacteria > Pseudomonadati > Pseudomonadota > Betaproteobacteria > Burkholderiales > Oxalobacteraceae > Pseudoduganella > Pseudoduganella lutea. Next base: position 2,075,243 of record NZ_CP035913.1, read on the forward strand.
ACTCGGCCACCGACAGCGCCCCGCTCACGAGCCCGCAGATGGCGGCGCCCCGCGCCTGCCCCAGCAGCAGCGTGGATTGCGGATTGACGTTGACGTAGACCTGCTCGATGGCGGCGCAGTCCGGCTGATACGTGGCCGTGAGTTCCATGACGCCGTCGAGGATGACCTTCAGGCGCGTGGGCAGGTCCCCGTCGCCGCTCTTGATGGTACCGGAGGCGATGTATCGCAGCTTCGTGCCCTGCTTGTGGATGACGCCAAAGCCGGTGGTGCGCAGGCCGGGGTCGATGCCGAGAATGATCATTAAAGGATTATATGCAGGAAAGAAAGCGCCCGCTAGACGCGGGCGCTGTATGGTGCAGCATTACTGCCGAGTTCGTGTCCACCATGGGGTCAGGCTCATTTTCGGACACGAGGTCATCGGTAACATTGTTGAGCCCGTGTCCACTTTTGGGGTTGACCCTACGGTGCCCCCAAAGTGGACACGGGCTCGGCCGTGATCAGTGACGGAAGTGGCGCGTGCCCGTGTACAGCATCACCACGCCGCGCTCGTCGGCCGCGTCGATGACTTCCTGGTCGCGCATCGAGCCGCCCGGCTGGATCACGCAGGTCGCGCCGGCGTCCACGACGACATCCAGGCCGTCGCGGAACGGGAAGAATGCGTCGGAAGCGACGACGGAACCGGCCAGCGCCAGCCCGGCGTTCTGCGCCTTGATCGAGGCGATGCGTGCGGAGTCGATGCGGCTCATCTGGCCGGCGCCCACACCCAAGGTCATGTTATTGCCGCAGAAGACGATCGCATTCGATTTCACATACTTCGCCACCTTCCACGCGAACATCAGGTCGGCCAGCTGCTGCGGGGTCGGCTGCTTCTTCGTCACCACGCGGGTGTCGGCCAGCAGCACGTTCTTCGAGTCGGCCGACTGCACCAGCAGGCCGCCGCCCACGCGCTTGAAGTCGAACGTGTTGACACCCGAGCCCAGGGCGATTTCCAGCAGGCGCACGTTCTGCTTCGCCGACATGATCTTTTTGGCTTCATCCGTGAACGACGGTGCGATCAGCACTTCGACGAACAGCTTGGCCAGCTCGGTGGCGGCGGCGGCGTCGACTTCCACGTTGAAGGCGATGATGCCGCCGAATGCCGACGTCGGGTCGGTCTGCAGCGCGCGGCCGTAGGCTTCGACTGCGGAGCCGCCCAGCGCCACGCCGCACGGGTTGGCGTGCTTGACGATCACGCAGGCCGCCGGCTGGTCCATGCCCGTGAAGCTCTTCACGCATTCCCAGGCCGCGTCGGCATCGGCGATATTGTTGAACGACAGTTCCTTGCCCTGCAGCTGGCGGTAGTTCGCCAGCGCGCCCGGCACGGCTTTCGTGTCGCGGTAGAACGCGGCGCCCTGGTGCGGGTTTTCGCCGTAGCGCATGTCCTGCACTTTTTCAAAGGCCACGTTCAGCGTTTGCGGGTAGGCGCCGCGGTTGGCATGCGAACGGTCCGGGCCCAGGCTGGACAGGTAGTTCGTGATCGCGCCATCGTAGGCGGCCGTGTGCGCGTATACCTTCTTGGCCAGGTTGAAGCGGGTTTCGTAGCTGATGTAGCCAGGCGAATTGTCCGTGGTCTTCATCTCGGCCAGGATCTGGCCGTAGTCGGACGGATCGCAGATCACGACGACATCCTTGTGGTTCTTGGCCGCGGAGCGCAGCATGGCCGGGCCACCGATGTCGATGTTCTCGATCGCATCGTCCAGCGTGCAGTCATCCTTGGCCACCGTGGCCTGGAACGGGTACAGGTTCACGACCACCATGTCGATCGTGGGAATGCCATGTTCATCGAGCTTGGCCATGTGCTCCGGAAAATCGCGACGGGCCAGGATGCCGCCGTGGACTTTCGGGTGCAGCGTCTTCACGCGGCCATCCAGCATTTCCGGGAAGCCGGTGTAATCGGCCACTTCGGTCACGGCCAGGCCGTTTTCCTGCAGCAGCTTGGCGGTGCCGCCGGTGGACAGGAGGTTGACGCCCATCGCCGACAGGGCACGGGCGAAATCCAGAACGCCGGTCTTGTCGGAAACGGAGATGAGAGCTTGTTTGATCATGGCTGTGGTCCAGGTTGAAAATTCTTGTTGTCGAGCAGCCGCCGGCACGGGTGGCCGGTCACAGCCACTCGATCCCGGGCCGGACGAAAAGCCTTACAGCAGGCCGTGCTCCTGCAATTTCTTGCGCAGCGTATTGCGGTTGATGCCCAGCATTTGCGCCGCATGGGACTGGTTGCCATCGGCGCGGTGCATCACCACTTGCAGGATCGGTTTTTCGACGGTCATCACGACCATGTCGTAGATGTTCGACGGTTGCTGTTCGCCCAGGTCGTTGAAATACTCTTCGAGGCTCTTCGTGACAACTTCCTGGATACTTTCTTTGCTCATGTTCTTCTATTTAACGAAATAATTTGCCGATCTGGCGCCAAGTCAGGCAGCCAGCATGTCTTCGGCGAGGCGGTATTGTAACCGCTCGCCATGCTTCCACTGGGATTCGAAGAAGCTGTCCACGGCGCGCAATTGTTCGACGGTGGACTCGAGACGGTTCATCTCCTGCCGGAAATCCTCCCCGCCCGGGAGGTCGCGCACATACCAGCCGATATGCTTGCGCGCGGTGCGCACGCCCAGGTATTCGCCATAGAAGGCGTAATGGGCACGCAGGTGTTCGTCCATCAGCTTGCGCACTTCGGCCACCAGCGGCGGCGGCAGGTGGGTGCCCGTGCGCAGGTAATGATCGATCTCGCGGAAGATCCATGGGCGGCCCTGGGCGGCGCGGCCGACCATGACCGCGTCCGCGCCGGTTGCGTCCAGCACGTAGCGGGCCTTTTCAGGCGTGACGATGTCGCCGTTGGCCACCACCGGGATCTTCACGGCGGCCTTCACGGCGGCGATGGTGTCGTATTCCGCGTCGCCCTTGTAGCCGTCGGCGCGGGTGCGGCCATGCAAGGTAAGCATCTGGATGCCGGCTTCCTCCGCGATGCGGGCGATGTTCAGCGCGTTCTTGTTTTCGCGGTCCCAGCCGGTACGGAATTTCAGCGTGACCGGCACATCGACCGCGCCCACCACGGCATGCAGGATCTTTTCAACCAGGTCCTCGAACTGCAGCAGCGCCGAGCCGCACCAGTTGTTGCATACCTTTTTCACGGGGCAGCCCATGTTGATGTCGATGATCTGGGCGCCCTTGTCCACGTTGAACTTCGCGCAATCGGCCAGTTCCTGCGGATCGGAACCCGCGATCTGCACGGCCTTCGGCTCCATCTCCCCCACGTGGTCGGTGCGGCGCGAGCTCTTTTCGCTGGCCCACACGCGCGGGTTGGCCGCCGCCATTTCGGAAACGGCATAGCCGGCGCCGAGTTCCTTGCAGAGTTGGCGGAACGGACGATCGGTTACGCCCGCCATGGGAGCGACGAAGACGTTATTGCGCAGCTGATAGGGGCCGATTTGCACTTGGGTATCAATGAAGACTTGCTGGAGGAACCCGCAATTCTAACCCAAGCACTGCTCATTTAATACGCACGAATCTGTATTAAAACACCAGGTGTGCAGCTTTCCGGTTATGAAACAAGGAGTTATAGAAGGAAATTTTTCGGACGGGTGTGCGTTGAATTGGCCGGACCGCAGGTGTTGACATGGGACCAATGCTGCCCGATCATCGCGATAGCGCTAACAATGGCGTGTTACATAACATTCAGGAGACCTGCATGATGATCCCGACAGCGCGCCGCAGTGCCGGCTGCGCTCCTACCCGGGTGGCCGCGGCCATCGCTTCCGCCTTTCTGCTCGCCGGTGCCGGCGCTGCCGCCGCCGCACCGCTGGTGACACTCGATCGCAACGGTGCCTTCGTTGCAGTGGAAGCCTACGGTCCGAATATCGTGCACGTCACGATCGCGGTGGACAAGGCCGAGGTACTGAAGGGCCCGGGTCACGGAATCATCGCGCAGCATGCCGACAACAAGCCCTTCCAGCACCGCGCCGCCGCCGATGGCGATACGTTTGCTTCCAGCGGCATGACGCTGCGGATCAACCCGACCGCCGTGCCGTCGATTCCCACGCAAAGCCAGAAATACTTCGCGCCGTCGCTGGCGCCGGTGGGGCTCGAGGTGCGCAATGCGCAGGGCCAGCAGATCCTGAAGATGACGGGCTGGGAAATGTCGCCGCAGACCGTCAATGAAGAAAAGACTTACCAGGTGGGTGCGGAATTTCATGCGCCAGCCGACGAGCACTACTACGGCATGGGCCAGAACCAGGAGTCGCTGTCCGGGCTGGACCTGCGCGGCCGCACGCTCGACTGCAAGCACTGGTACGACGCGCCGGGCGGCGAAACCGTGTGCGTGCCGTTCATGGTGTCGTCGAAGGGCTATGGCATCGTGTGGGACAACCCGTCGGCCACGCGCTTTTCCGCCGGCGTGCTGGGCAGTACCCGTTTTCAGTCGAACGTGGGCGAACGGGTCAGCTTCTTCATCATCACCGGCAAGAATGCCGACGAATTGTATTCCGGCTACGCGCGGCTGACGGGCAAGACGCCGATCCCACCCAAGGCCGCGTTCGGCCTGATCCAGTCGAAAGCACGCTACGACAGCCAGGACCAGGTGCTGCGCATCGCCAAGACCTACCGCGAGAAGCGCTACCCGCTGGACATCATGGTGGTCGACTGGTTCTACTGGACGCGGATGGGCCAGCTCGACATCGATCCGGCGCAATTCCCGGACCCGGATGGCATGAACAAGCAGTTGCACGATATGGGCATGCAGTCGATCATCTCGGTCTGGCCCCGCTTCGAGACGGCCGGCCGCTACTTCAACGAGCTCGATGCCAAGGGCTACCTGCTGAAGGACAAGGATGGCAAGACGCAGGATGGCCTGCCGTTCCGCTCGGACCGCACGGGCGGCCTGATCGATTCCACGAACCCGGCCGCGCGCAAGTGGTTCTTTGAAAAGGTGCGCGACAACGTGCTCTCGCACGGTTTCGACTACCCGTGGCTCGACGAGACCGAGCCGGACCTGGTGCCGGACGGGTTCCGTTATGCGATCGGCACCGGCGACCGTTACCGCAACCTGTATCCGCTCGTGCATACGGAAGGGTTCGCCGAGGGCATGCGCGCGTGGAAGCCGAACCGCCGCGTGCTGATCCTGTCGCGCGCCGCCTATCTCGGTTCGCAGCGCACGGGGGCGCTGTTCTGGTCGTCGGACATCAAGTCCACGTGGGAAGCGCTGGCGCGCCAGATCCCCGCGGGCCTGAACATGACGGCATCGGGCATCGCCTACTGGGGCAACGATATCGGTGGCTGGCAAAACCTGCCGCAGACGACGGAAGCGACCAGGGCACCGCTGCTCGATCCCTCGGATGCGCGCAACGTCGTGGGCCAGAACCACGATTACCCGGAATTGCACACCCGCTGGTTCCAGTACGGCACGTTCACGCCCACGCTGCGCCTGCATGGCTCGCGCAAGGAAGCGGAACTGTGGTCCTTCGGCAAGCAGGCCGAGGCAGTCATGGCCAAATTCAACGCGCTGCGCTACCAGCTGATCCCCTACATCTACAGCCAGGCCAAGATGACCTACGACACGGGCGCGCCGTTCATGCGCCCGTTGTGGATGGACTTCGGCACCGATCCGAACGTGGCGAACATCGGCACGCAATACATGTTCGGCCCGGCATTCCTCGTGGCACCGGTGACGGAACAGGGGCAAACGGAGAAAAACGTCTACCTGCCGGCCGGCACCGACTGGTACAACTGGTGGACCAACGAGAAGCTGGCCGGCGGCCAGTGGGTCAAGGTGGCCGCGCCGATCGACCAGATCCCGCTGTTCGTGAAAGCCGGCTCGATCGTGCCGCTGGGCGCCGCCGTGCAATCGACCGCCAGCAAGCAGGCGATCGAGCAGATCCTCGTCTTCCCGGGCAGCGACGCTGAATTCACGCTGTACGACGACGACGGGCTGTCGTACGACTATGAAAAGAGCAAGGGCGTGGTCAGCGGCAAGCTGCGCTGGAAGCAGTCCGACGGCAAGCTGAGCGCCAACGGCGGCCCTTCCGGCTTTGCCGCCACGGCACCGAAGCTCGTGAAAGTCATCGGACGATAACCGGAAGCAAAACAGGGGACGTACCCCTGTTTTAAGGAAACTTACAGGGCGCACTGCCCTGTGGACGCCGCTGGCTTCCAACTTGCCTGGAAACAGGGGTACGTCCCCAGTTTTTCCTAGACGATATCGTCCAGCGCTTGTGCGAGGTGGTCGACGTCGCCCCAGTGCGTGAGGGCCAGCTTGCCTTCCGACCACGTGAAGCGGTTGATGCTGGCGTTGCGCACCTGGAAGTCGCGCGGGCTTTCCAGCGTCATTTCGCGGGCGGCGCGGTAGGCGCATTCCAGCACGCCGCCGTGGGCGACGATGGCGATCCTGCGGCCGGGGTACTGATCGGCCCAGTGGCCGATGGCGGCGGTGCAGCGCTCGTAGAATTGCCGGAAGCTTTCGGCGTGGCGCTCGCCATGCGGCATCACGGAATCCACGTGCCGCCCCTGCCAGGCGGTGAAGTGGTCCGGATAGCGCGCTTCGATCTCTGTATACAGCAGGCCTTCGAACACGCCGTAACCGCGCTCGCGCAATGCCGGATCGGTATGGAATGGCACGTGGTGGTATTCGGCAACGGCCTCGGCCGTGTGCATCGCCCGCTGCAGGTCCGAGGCAACGATCGCCGCCAGCGGCTCGGCGGCCAGTGACCGCGCCAGCGCGCTGGCCTGGCGGCGGCCGGCGTCGTTCAGCCCGATGTCGAGGTGGCCCTGCAGGCGGCGTACGGCATTCCATGCCGTTTCGCCATGACGTATCAATAACAGTTCGGTGCTCATTTGCTCCTTAATGAATAGGTGCCGATGATCTGCGCCTCGTCGAGGATGTGGCCATGCAATGCCGCCAGCGCCTGTTGCGCGGTGAAATCGCCATCGACCGGCAACACGGCCACGTCGATTGCATACAGGCGGAAGATATAGTGGTGGACGCGTTCATCGTTCCACGGCGGGCACGGACCGTCGTAGCCGAAGTAGCGGCCATTCATGTCCGGATCGTTCGCGAACCAGCCAGTGTAGTCATTGAGCCCGTGGCGCAGGTGCGTGCCGCCGTTGGCGATGATGGGGCCCGGCTTGCCGCGCGGCGTGACGCCCGAGGCGTGCGCGCCTGCGGGCAAGCTCGACAGCGATGGCGGGATATCGACCAGCGCCCAGTGATAGAAATCGCCACGCGGCAGCTCCACCGGCAGTGTCCTGCCCTCCTGGTTGACATCCGTGCCGACCGTTGGCGCGTCGCCGTCGATGCACAGCAGCACTAGCGAGGCGGTACCAGGCGGAATGTCGTCCCAGGCCAGGTGCGGATTGCGGTTGCCCGCGAGACGCACGCGCGTTGCGGCATCCGGTTCGGCAAATGCGAATTCGGCGGGAATCGCGGCGCCATTCTTGAATGAGTCGCTCCACAGCTTCATGGGATTGTCCTTTGGGTTCGTTGTTATTGTCTTGGACCTGTCTGGAGCCAAAAGGTTACCGGACCATCGTTGGTCAGCGTGACTTTCATGTCGGCACCGAACTGCCCGGTCGCCACGACGGCATGCCGGGCACGGGCCTGCTGCACGAAATGGTTGAAAAGGCGTTCGCCATCGGCCGGCGCGGCGGCCGGCGAGAATGACGGACGGGTGCCGGAGCGGGTGTCTGCCGCCAGCGTGAACTGCGGGACCAGCAGCAAGCCGCCAGCCACGTCGGTGACGCTGCGGTTCATCTTGCCGGCGTCGTCCGAAAAGACGCGGTAGGACAGCAGCTTGTTCAGCAGCGCATCGGCGTCCTTCTCGGTATCGCCCTTCTCGGCACACACCAGCACCATCAGGCCGCCATCGATGGCGCCGATCACGGCACCGTCGACGACGACCTGCGCCGCCGTCACTCTCTGCAACAAGGCGATCATGCCGACAGCGTGATGCGCGCGAACTTGCGCTTGCCCACCTGCAGCACGAAGGTACCGGCGTCGGCCTTGAGTGCCTTGTCGCTGATGACGGTGCCGTCGATGCGCACGCCGCCCTGGTCGATCATGCGCATCGCTTCGGACGTCGACGCGCAGAGCCCCGTTTGCTTGAGCAACTGGGCCACGCCCAGCGGCGCACCGCTCACGGCGATTTCGGCGATGTCATCCGGGATGCCGCCCTTGGAACGGTTGACGAAGTCGGCCAGCGCATCCTCGGCCGCCTGGCGCGAGTGGAAGCGCTCGACGATTTCCTGGGCGATGGCCACTTTCGCATCGCGCGGGTTGGCGCCGCCCTCGATGGCTTTCTTCAGTGCGGCGACATCGTCCAGCGAGCGCCACGACAGCAATTCGTAGTAGCGCCACATCATCGTGTCCGAAATGCTCATCACTTTCGCGAACATGGTATTTGCCGGCTCGGTGATGCCGATGTAGTTGTTCTTGGACTTCGACATCTTGTCGACGCCATCCAGGCCTTCCAGCAGCGGCATCGTCAGGATGCACTGCGGTTCCTGGCCCCAGTCCTTCTGCAGTTCGCGGCCGACGAGCAGGTTGAACTTCTGGTCCGTGCCGCCCAGCTCCAGGTCGCTCTTCAGCGCCACCGAGTCGTAACCCTGCATCAGCGGGTACAGGAACTCGTGCACCGAGATCGGTGTCCCATTCTTGAAGCGTTTCGCGAAATCGTCGCGTTCCATCATGCGCGCCACGGTGTAGCGGGAAGCCAGCTGGATCATGCCGCGCGCGCCCAGCTGGTCGCACCACTCGGAGTTGTAGCGGATTTCCGTGCGTGCCGGGTCGAGCACCAGCGAAGCCTGCTTGAAGTAGGTCTGGGCGTTCAGTTCGATCTGTTCGCGCGTCAGCGGCGGGCGCGTGGCGTTGCGGCCGGAAGGGTCGCCGATCATCGACGTGAAGTCGCCGATCAGGAAGATCACCTGGTGGCCCAGGTTCTGCAGCTGGCGCATCTTGTTCAGCACCACGGTATGGCCCAGGTGCAGGTCCGGTGCGGTCGGGTCCAGGCCCAGCTTGATGCGCAGCGGCACGCCGCTCTGTTCGGACCGCGCAAGTTTCTGAGCGAATTCACTTTCGATCAGCAGTTCGTCGACACCCCTCTTGGCGATGGCGAGCGCTTCTTGTACGGTGTCACTGAGAGGTAATACGGAAGAGGCAGGCGTGGCGGAGGCGGTAGCGGCAGCAGGTTGCGCCGGAGAATTTGTATCCATGTATCCGAAAATTTTCTCAAAATGTTGGCGTAGCGCAGGAGTTTGTTATAATGCCCGATCCCGTCAATCTTGCCTAACGAAAACTAAATAAATCAACAAGTTAGAACAAAAAAGCAAAAATTCAACAGTTCAAGCGGCAAATTTTAACTGATTGCATGAACCCTATACATAAGTTCACAAGCTCGCGCTTGTACCATCTGCTAGGTTCGACCCGCAAGGCCCGCATCGTCAGCGCGACGGCAGTGGCTCTCACTCTGTGCGCCTTCGGCGCCACGGGTGTTGTGCCGCTTGCCCCGGACGCCAGTGACATGCCGGTGACCATGGTCACGCAAGATCTTGCCTCTCCGAACCTCTCTTCCCAGATCACCGCCCTCGAAGCGCAGGACGGCACGGAAAAATACGTGCGCGAAGAGCGCATCCGTGCCGGCGACACGCTGGCCACGCTGCTGCACCGCCTCGGTGTGGACGACAGCGAAGCGGAAAGCTTCATCAAGAAGGACAAGACCGCCAAGGCCATCATGCAGCTGCGCAGCGGCAAGCGCGTGCTGGCGCAGACGGACGACAACGGCCAGCTGCTGTGGCTGCGCGCCAGCGTCGTCGACGGCCAGGACGTTCCAGTCAAGAACATTGCCGTTTCCCGCAAGGGCGATCGCTTCGTGGCGGAAGAATCGCCCGTGAAGCTGGAACGCCGCGTGGAAATGCATGCGCGTGAAATCAAGACGACGCTGTTCGCGGCCACCGATTCCGATGCGGACGGTGCGCGCCTGCCGGATTCCGTCACGCGCCAGATCCTGGAAATGTTCTCGAACAATATCGACTTCCGTTCCGACGTGAAGCGCGGCGACCGCTTCAACGTGGTCTACGAAACGTTCTGGCAGGATGGCGAATTCGTCAAGGCCGGCCGTATCCTGGCCGGCGAATTCACCACCCGCGGCGTGACGCATCAATCGGTATGGTATGAAGACCCTGTCAGCAAGCAGGGTGGCGGCTACTACAGCCTGGATGGCAAGGCGCTGAAGAAGGGCTTCCTGAAATCGCCGCTGGAGTTTTCGCGTATCTCGTCCGGCTTCTCGATGCGCGTGCATCCGATTTCCGGCAACTGGAAAGCCCACAAGGGCATCGATTTCGCGGCGCCGACCGGCACCCCGATCCGTGCGGCCGGCGATGGTGTCGTCGATTTCGCGGGTTCGCAGAATGGCTACGGCAACGTGGTCGTGCTGAAGCACTGGAGCAATTACACGACGGCGTATGCACACATGAGCCGCTTTGCTTCGGGCCTGAAGAAGGGCCAGAAAGTCCGCCAGGGCGAACTGATCGGCTATGTGGGCTCGACCGGCTGGTCGACCGGCGCGCACCTGCACTATGAATTCCGCATTGGCGGCGAATCGAAGGATCCGACCAAGCTGGCTTCGATCACGCAGGCACCGTTGACCACGGCCGAGCTGGCACGTTTCAAGGCCGTGTCCAGCGAAATCCAGCACCGTTTCGCACTGCTGCGCCCGCAAGGTTCGGCTTCGACCGATACGCTGGCGCAGAAATAAGCGACCGCGTTTTCGTTCGGTTCCTGGTTCAGAAAGACGGCGCCCCGAGGGGCGCCGTTTTTCATTCCTCCCTCACTGTGAAACCAGTGTACGCCGCTGCCCCGGCCGCAACCGTTAGCTGGCTAACACTACCGTCCATCGTGCACAATAGCCACAACCTCAACTTCACGGGCCTGCAATGAGCTTGTTTATCGGACTGATGTCGGGCACCAGCCTCGATGGCGTCGACGGCGTGCTGGTCGACTTCTGGGCGGGCAGCGCCCGCACGATGGCCGCGCACCATGTGCCCTACCCGCCCGCGCTGCTGGAGGAACTGCGCGCGCTGCAGGCGGCCGGCGATAACGAACTGGAGCGTGAAGCGCTGGCCGGCAACGCGATTGCGCGGGTCTATGCGCAATGCGTGGCGGCGCTGCTCGAACAGTCCGGCATGCAGGCGGCGGACGTGCGCGCGATCGGCGCCCATGGCCAGACGATCCGCCACCGCCCCGAACTCGGTTTTACATGCCAGAGCATCAACGGCGCGCTGCTGGCCGAACTGGCCGGCATCGATGCGATCGTGGATTTCCGGTCGCGCGACGTGGCCGCCGGCGGGCAAGGTGCGCCACTGGTGCCGGCCGCGCACCATGCCCTGTTCGGCGAAAAGGGCAAGACACGCGTGCTGGCCAATATCGGCGGGATCGGCAACATCAGCGTGCTGCAGGCGGACGGCCACGTCACCGGCTTCGACACCGGGCCCGGCAATGTGCTGATCGATGAATGGACGCGCCTGCACCTCGGCAAGCCCTATGATGCGGACGGCGCCTGGGCGTTCTCGGGCCGCGAATTGCCGCACCTGCTAGCCGTGTTGCTGTCGGAACCTTATTTCGCGCTGCCGCCGCCGAAGAGCACGGGCCGCGACCTGTTCCACCTGGACTGGCTGCGTGCGCGCCTGACCGGTTTTTCAAGCGCCGCGCCAGCCGACGTGGCGGCGACGCTGACGCGGCTGACGGCGGTCACCCTGGCCGCCGGTATCCGCACCCACGCGCCCGACACGGAAGCCCTGTATGTGTGCGGCGGCGGCGCCTTCAACGGCACGCTGCTGCGCATGGTGGCGGAAGAACTGGGCGAGCGCGTGAAGGTGCAGACCACGAGCGCGCTGGGCGCCGACCCGTCGCATGTGGAGGCATTGTGCTGGGCCTGGCTGGCATGGCGCTTCGACGAACGCCTGGCAGGCAACCTGCCTTCGGTGACGGGAGCGCGCGGTGAGCGCGTGCTGGGCGCCCTGTATCCCCGCTGAGGCCTATTTCGATCGCGCCTGGTGATGGGCCACCAGTGCATTGGCATGACCATGGCCGAGCCCATGCTCGCTTTTGAGCCAGTTCACCAGCTCCATATGCTTCAGGCCGCTGGCGCGCTTGTCCAGCAGGGCGAACCAGTGCGTGACCGGGCGACCGTACTTCTTTTCGATGGAAGGGAAGTAAGAGGCGGGGCCCTTGACCTGTTCAGTCATGTCGATCTCCTTATTGTGGACTATATCTGGACGACGTTCGAGCCGCACTATGATCGACAGTCGCGTCATTGAAAAAATTAATCGGGTTAGTGAGCACAATTAATTTTCAAATTTAAACGAGAATCGTTATCATCTGTCTCAACAGTTATCCAACGTAGAGGCAGCCATGATCATCGCAGCGAAAAAAACCAGCCAGGTCGCCACCCACATGGCCATCGCATTCACCCTGATGTACGTGATGACGGGCTCGCTGGCGTTCGGCGGCCTCGCGGCGATCCTCGAGCCCGTTATCAACGTGGCGCTGCTGCCGCTGCATGAAAAATTCTGGCGGCGCGTACGCGCCCGCTCGACGGCCAACGCCACCGCCCTGCTGGCTGCCGAAAAGCTGAGCCAGACGCTGTTCCACATGGTCGTGGCGTTCGGCGTGATGTTCTGGGCGACCGGCTCCATGGCCTTCGGCGGCGTGGCCGCCGTGCTGGAGCCGATCCTGAACGTGATCGCCCTGCCTTACCACGACCGCTTGTGGGCCCGTCTGGAAGAGCGCCTGGCGGCCAATGCACGGCTCGCGACCGCGGCCTGATTCGCACCTCCCGCGCACAAATAAAAAGGCGCTGTTAGCGTAAAGTGGTCATTGCTTTGAGCCACGGAACTTTCTACGAGCACCGTTGTCGCCGGCGTCGCCATCAGGCGGACGCTACCGCAACACGCAGCCATTGCGCCGGTGCCGTCCACGCTGCGTTGTCGAGCACGCGCTGCCAGCCCGTGTAATTGGCCAGATAGCGGCTGGCCACACCGTTGAAGCGCCGCAGCCAAGCCTTGAAGCGGCCGTGCCACGCATTCACGCCCTGGATGTGGATGGCACCACGTGTTCGGATGCCCGCCTTGACGTTCACCGCCTCATGCGTAATGCCCGCCTGTCTGGCGAAGGTGGCATAAGCCTTGGCGGCATCGCTGATCAACAGGATGTCCGGCGCCAGCACCGCCTTCAGGTGTTCCGACAGTTGGCTGGCGCTGACCGGGCCGCGACCGGTCACGAACTCGCAGGTTTGTCGGTTACGGTCACGCGCCACAAGAATGCAGTCGAACTCCCTGCTGATCCCGCGTGTCGACGCCTTGCCACCACGCTTGCGGGGCCGGCGGTCCAGGTTTCGCGATCCTTTTTGTGATTCGAGGTGATACGTTTCGTCGGCTTCGACGATGCCGGAGAGTGTCGGCCGACGCTCCCGGCGCACGGCGGCAATAAAGCGGTGGCGCCATCGGAAGCTGGTGGACTTCGCCACGTCCACGCGCTCGGCGGCCTTGCGCACCGTGCTCGACTCGATCAGGCATTGGAAGTAAGGCAACCACTTGTCGCGCAACCGCAGCCGTGCCAGCGGCGTGCCGGTCAGCGCATTGAAGCTGCGCCGGCAGGCAGTGCAACGATAGCGTTGCAGGCCGTTCGCGTGACCGCTGCGGTGGCATCGCGTGCCGCCGCATCTGGGACAAGGCCGCTTGCCGGCAGCCTCCTCGATCAGGCGCAGCCACCGGCCAGGTTGCACGACGTTCGCCACGAAGCCTTGCAAAAGAGCGATCTCATCGTCGGAAAGCTGGAGCTGCGCCAGCGCCTTGAACACCACGTGGAACTCCATTGCGCCCATCGTCTCCTCCGCGAATACATGAAGTATCTCAACAGAAGATCAGACCGTGATTCCGCAGGGAAGTTCCCCAGCTTTACGCGCACAGCGCCAATAAAAACGGCGGCCAGCTTGCGCTGGCCGCCGTTCGATAACGCTGGAAAAGCTCAGACCGAGAACGAGGAACCGCAGCCGCAGGTGGACTGGGCATTCGGGTTCTTGATCACGAACTGGGCACCTTCCAGGTCATCCTTGTAGTCGATCTCGGCGCCGATGAGGTACTGGTAGCTCATCGAATCGATCAGCAGCTGCACGCCGTTCTTGACCATCGTGGTGTCGTCTTCGTTGACGATTTCGTCGAACGTGAAACCGTACTGGAAACCGGAGCAACCGCCACCCTGCACGAAAACGCGCAGTTTCAGGTCGGGATTGCCTTCTTCCTCGATCAGCTGGGCCACTTTATCGGCGGCGCTGTCGGAAAAGACGATCGGTGCCGGGATCACGTCTTGCGCTTCGGCTACTGCATTCATTGGAAACTCCCACTAAAAATCGTTGCGGTCATTATAGACCTTTGCGCGACGCCCTGCTCCGGCCCGCCCCATTTCTCTACGGATATGAAACACAGATGCGGCAAACACACCGCACTTCAATGGCAGAAGATCAAGGCAGCAGTGCAATCGTGTTCAAACCCAGGCTTTCCTCGAGGCCGAACATGAGGTTCATGCACTGCACGGCCTGGCCGGACGCGCCTTTCACGAGGTTATCCTGCACGACCAGCACGATGACGGTATTGCCATTGTCCGGGCGGTGGACCGCCAGGCGCAGCATGTTCGAGCCTTTCGTGGTGCGGGTTTCCGGGTGCGAGCCGAACGGCATCACGTCGATGAACTGCTCGCCCGCATAGGCATCCTCGAACAGCTTTTGCAGTTCGTCGTTGGAAATCTCCTTTGTCAGCTTGCCGTACAGCGTGGAATGCATGCCGCGGATCATCGGCACCAGGTGCGGCGTGAACACCAGCGACACTTTTTCGGACGTCAGGCGCTGCAGCTGGGCCGTGGTTTCCGGCGTGTGGCGGTGGCCGGCCACGCCGTAGGCCTTGAAGTTGTCGCTCGATTCCGAGAACAGGATACCGATCTCGGCCTTGCGGCCCGCGCCGGACACGCCGGACTTGCAGTCGGCGATCAGGTTGCCTGCATCGATCACGCCAGCCTTCAGCAGCGGCGCGAAACCGATCTGCATCGTGTTCGGATAGCAGCCCGGATTGGCGATCAGGTTCGCGCCCTTGATCTCTTCACGGTTCAGCTCGACCAGGCCATACACGGCCTGTTCCAGCAGTTCCGGCGCGGTATGGTCGATCTTGTAGGTCTTCTCGAACACGGCGCGGTCCTTGATGCGGAAGTCCGCCGCCAGGTCGATCACCTTGACACCCTTGGCCAGCAGTTCCGGCGCCTGCGCCATCGCCACGCCATGGGGCGTGGCAAAGAACACGACGTCGCATTGCGTGAGGTCCACCTTGTCCGGCGCCGAGAACGCCAGGTTCACGCGGCCGCGCAGCGACGGGTACATGTCGGCCACCGGCAGGCCATCTTCCTTGCGCGACGTGATTGCCGTCAGCTGCACTTCGGGATGGACTGCCAACAATCGCAGCAGTTCCACGCCGGTGTAGCCGGTGCCGCCGACGATGCCAACTTTGATCATGTTCTTGTTCCTTGCAAAAAAAGTGAGTGAGCGGGGATTTTAACAGTGGATGGTGACAGATGTTTTACTGATAGCACCAGGAAGCCAAAAAGCAAAAAAGCCGCTGGAAAACCAGCGGCTTCTTGTCGCAGTCCGTGCCAGCCCGGCGAACCGGGCTGCACAGGCAGGAAACGAATTAACGCTTCGAGAACTGCTTTGCGCGACGTGCTTTACGCAGGCCGACTTTCTTACGCTCGACTTCACGTGCGTCACGGGTAACGAAGCCGGCACGTGCCAGATCGCCCTTCAGTGCTGCGTCGTAGTCGATCAGGGCGCGGGTGATACCGTGGCGCACTGCACCTGCCTGGCCGGACTCGCCGCCGCCATGCACGTTCACCTTGATGTCGAAACGCTCGACGTTGCCGGTCAGTTCCAGCGGCTGACGGATCACCATCAGGCCGGTTTCGCGGGAGAAGTACTCGGAAGCAGGCTTGCCGTTCACGATGATCTGGCCGGTGCCGACCTTGATGAACACACGAGCCACTGCACTCTTGCGACGGCCGGTGCCGTAGTTGTAGTTACCGATCATGTCAGTTCCTTAGAATTCGAGTGCTTTGGGTTGCTGGGCAGCGTGCGGGTGCGAACCTTCTGCGTACACTTTCAGCTTCTTGATCATTGCATAGCCCAGCGGGCCCTTCGGCAGCATGCCTTTGACGGCCTTTTCCAGGGCGCGGCCCGGGAAACGCTGTTGCATTTTCAGGAAGTTCGTTTCGTAGATACCGCCCGGGTAGCCGGAGTGACGGTAGTACGTCTTCTCGGTGGCCTTGGTGCCGGTCACGCGCAGCTTGCCTGCGTTGATGACGACGATGAAATCACCGGTGTCGACGTGAGGGGTAAATTCTGGCTTGTGCTTGCCGCGCAGTCGGCGTGCCACTTCGCTGGCAACACGGCCGAGGACTTTGTCCGTCGCGTCAATCACGAACCAGTCGCGCTGGACTTCATGGCCCTTAGCGGAAAAAGTTTTCATGTTTGACTTCCTAATGAAGATAAAAAATAAACGCTCAAATCGGCGGTTCCGCACAGCGACGCCGTATCAGGATCGATACACAGCCGACAGCGGACGCATCCTTCTTATGACTTTTCCTGAGCGAACGGAAAGCCGGCGATTATAGCGCCCTTGCCGCGGCCGGGTCAAGCAGCGAAAGGGCCATCGACCGAATGTTGCCAACTGTTGCTTATCATGCAAAACCCGCGCTAGTATTGCTCACCGATATTGTCGAGAGGGCATGCAGTGCGATCTACCCTGGCTTTACCCCTGCTGTTCGCCGCCCAGTTCGCCCTAGCCGCCCCCGTGCCTGCATCGGCGCCGCCGCAGGCGGGCCGCACCTGCCACCTGCCCGGCGCCGAGGAAGCGCTGCGCTGCGTCAGCGTCCAGGTGCCGCTCGATTACGGCAAGCCCGGCAAGACGATCACGATTCATGCCACGATCGCCCCCGCCTTCCGCGAAGCGGCCCGTGCCGACCCGCTGTTCGTGCTGGCCGGCGGCCCGGGGCAGGCCGGCAGCGATATCCTGCCGATCGCGCAGGCGGCGATGCGCCGCGTGCGCGCCACGCGCGACATCGTGCTGGTCGACCAGCGGGGCACCGGCCTGTCCGGCAAGCTCGATTGCAAATCTCCGCCCGAAATCGACACGATGACGGAAGAACAGCTCGACGCGGACGCCAGGCGCTGCATCGGGTCGCTCGGCGTTTCCTTCAGCAGCTACACGACCGATGCCGCCGCGCGCGACATCGAACGCGTGCGGCTGGCGCTGGGCTACCGCCAGGTCAACCTCTGGGGCGGCTCGTACGGTACCCGCCTAGCGCAGCACTACGCACGCCTGTATCCGGCGAGCGTGCGCGCCATGGTGCTCGATGGCGTGGCGGCGCCGGACCAGGTGATTCCCGCCGGCGGCCGCGATGCCCAGGCCGCGCTCGAGGCCACGTTCCGCCGCTGTGAAAAGGAGCCCGCCTGCGCTCGCGCCTTCCCCGCATTGCGCACCGAGTTCGCGGAACTGGCCGCGCGACTGGCCAGGGCGCCCGTCAGGATCGAGATGGCCGATCCGCGCACGGCCGCGCTGCGCCCGGTGACCATCAGCCTGCGCCGCTTCATCGCCACCGTGCACCGCGTGCTCTATTCGCAGGCCGATGCGTACACGCTGCCGTTCCTGATCCACAGCGCGCAGGGCGGGCGCTGGGAACCGTTCATCGCCCAGAGCAACCGCGACAGCGATTTCTCTGCCGATGGCGCGATGGCCGGCCCGCTGTACCTCGCCATCGTGTGCGCCGAGGATTTCCCGCGCCTGACACCGCAACTGATGGCCGAGGACGCACGCGGCTCGTTCCTCGGCACGCCGCTGGTGACGCAACTGGCAGCGCTCTGCCCTGCCGTCGGCGTCAAGCCCGTCGCCTATGCCACGCCGGCCCGGATCGACGCGCCGGCACTGCTGCTGTCCGGCGCGCAGGATCCGGTCACGCCGCCGCGCCGCGCCGAAGCGGCGGCACGGCTGATGAAATCCGCGCAGCACCTGGTGGTGAAGAACGGCGGGCATATCGTGTCGACGCTGGGCTGCGTGCCACGGCTGATACGCGAATTCCTTGATGCGCCGGGCAAGCCCGTGGCGGCGCAATGCCTGGACGATATCCCTGCCCCCGCGTTCCAGCTGAACAGCGCCGGCCCGCAACCCTGAACAGAGCGCTACCAGATGATTGAAGTCCACGATGTGACGAAACACTTCGGCAAGGTGCAGGCGCTGGCCGGCGCCACCTTCACCGCCCGCGACGGCCAGGTGACGGCGCTGCTGGGGCCCAACGGCGCCGGCAAGACCACGCTGCTGCGCCTGCTCGTCGGCCTGCTGGCGCGCGACCGCGGCACGATCCGCATCGACGGCATCGATCCCGGCACCGACCCGCTGGCGGCGCGGCGCAGCATCGGCTTCCTGACCGACCAGTTCGGGCTGTACGAAAAGCTGTCCACCCGCGAATACCTGCGCTACTTCGGCGAACTGAATGGCATGGACCGCCGCGCCATCGACCAGCGGATCGACGAGGTCACGGCATTGCTGTCGCTCGAAGATATCCTGGAACGGCGTTCCAAGGGCTTTTCGCAGGGCCAGCGGATCAAGGTGGCGCTGGCACGCACGCTGCTTCACCGCCCGCGCAACCTGCTGCTCGACGAACCGAGCCGCGGGCTCGACGTCATGAGCACACGGGCCCTGCGCCGCGCGCTGGCTGCGCTGCGGGCGGACGGCTGCTGCGTGATCATGGCCACCCACGTGATGCAGGAAGTGACCAACTCCTGCGACGACGTGATCGTCATCGCGCGGGGCGCCACGGTGGCGCAGGGCACGCCGCAATCGCTGTGCGAACGCACCGGCATCGCCAACCTGGAAGATGCGTTCGTGAAGCTGGTCGGCACCGATGAGGGGATCTCCGCATGAAGCCCCTCGCCAAGTCCCGCATCAAGCCCCTTTTTGTTGTCGTCTTCCTCAAGGAATTGCGCGAAACGCTGCGCGACCGGCGCGCGCTTTCCCTGCTGCTGCTGTTCGTGCTGATGTACCCGGTGATGGTGGGCGGCATCCTGTCCCAGCAGATCAGCCGCGCCACGGCGACGGCCAAGGAAGGCATCGAGCTGACCGTGATCGGCGCACGGCAGGCGCCGACGCTGATGGCGCAGCTGAAGCAGAAGAACGTCAACGTGACGGAAGCGCCGCCGATGCCGGAGGAACGGATTACGGCCCTGCTGCGCTCGCAGAAGACGGCCGCGGTGCTGCGCCTGACCGACAGCTACGGCGGCGACTACCGTGCGATGCGCCCGGCGCGGCTGGAGCTGTGGTACGACTCGGCCACCGACAATGGCCGCAAGGTGCGCGATATCGAGGAAGTGCTGCGCGCCTACGGCAACACGATCGCCGGTGCCCGCCTGCTGGCGCACGGCGTTTCCCCGGCCACCCTGTTCCCCGTGCAGGTACAGCGCTACGACACCGGCACCAGCGCGTCGCGCTCGGCTTCCGTGATCGGCACGATGCTCGGCATGTTCTTCATTCCCGCGTTCTTCTTCGCCCTGAGCCCCGCCGTGGACAGCACCGCCGGCGAACGGGAACGCCGCTCGATGGAAGTGCTGCTGGCGCAGCCGGCGCGCACGATCGACCTGGTGGCGGGCAAGTGGTTCGCCGCGTCGGCGGTGGCGCTGGCCGGGCTGGTGCTGGAACTGTGCGTGGCGCACGGCGTGCTGAAATGGCTGCCGCTGGAGGAAATCGGCATGTCGTGGCGGTTGACATGGGCCGACCTGGCACTGATATGCCTGGTATCGGTGTCGCTGCCGCTGTTCGCCGCCGGGCTGGAAATCGCGCTGGCGATCAACGCGAAGACGTTCAAGGAAGCGCAGACCACGGCCAGCTTCGCCATCATGATCCCGATCGTCCCGGTGATCGTGGTGCCGATGCTGGACCTGACGACGCAGCTGTGGATGTATGTCGTGCCGCTGCTGTCGCACCAGACGCTGCTGCGCGAACTGGCCAAGGGCCAGGCCGTGGGCGCGCTGCCGTTCCTGCTGACGTTCGGCAGCAGCCTGCTGGCCGCGCTGCTGTGCATCGCCTTCACCACGTGGCGCATGCGCAGCGAGCGTTACATGATGGGCGTGTAGGTGGGCGTGTAGTTGGGCGTACAGCGGCGGAAAAAAGCCGCCTCCGGCAGCCGCGGCCGGGCTGCTTTACAATCGCACGTCAACATCGTCACAGTCATTCGGAGATTGAAATGGAAGTCAAAGTCAGCTGGAACGGCCCGTCGGGCATGAGTTTTCGCGCCCAGACGGGGTCGGGCCACATGGTCGTGATGGACGGCGCGCCGGAAGGCGGCGGCCACAACCTGGCGCCGCGGCCGATGGAAATGGTCTTGCTGGGCACGGGCGGCTGCACGGCCTACGACGTGGTGCTGATCCTGAAGCGGGGCCGCGCCGACGTGCGCGGCTGCGACGTGACGCTGCAGGCCGAGCGCGCCGATACCGATCCGAAGGTGTTCACCAGGATCAACTTCCACTTCGTCGTCACCGGCAAGGACCTGAAGCGCGAAGCCGTCGAACGCGCCGTCAACCTGTCGCACGACAAGTACTGCTCGGCCAGCATCATGCTGGCCAAGACGGCCGAGATCACGCACACGTTCGAGATCGTCGAAGCCTGAGCCGGCTTACAGCTGCCGCGGCCTGAACCCATGCCGCGCTACAGCAGCGGCGCCTTGAGTCCATTCCGCACTACAGCTGCCGCGCCTTGAAGGTATCGCACTGCGCCACGTCGCCCGACTCCAGGCCGGTGCGGAACCAGCGCGTGCGCTGGGCCGAGGTGCCGTGCGTGAAGGAATCCGGCACCACGTAGCCCTGCGCCTTGCGCTGCAGCGCATCGTCGCCGATCGCGGTGGCGGCCGACAGCGCCGCTTCCACGTCGCCCTGCTCCAGGATCTGGCGCGAGCGGTTGGCGTGGAAGGCCCACACGCCGGCAAAGCAGTCGGCCTGCAATTCCAGCCGCACGGACATCACGTTACCTTCCGCTTCGCTGGCGCTTTGCTGCGCCTGGTGCACCTGGTCGGACACGCCCAGCAGGTGCTGCACGTGGTGGCCCACTTCATGGGCGATCACGTAGGCCTGCGCGAATTCGCCGGATACCTGGAAGCGCTCCTTCATGAGGCGGTAGAACGCCAGGTCGATGTAGACCTTGCGGTCGGCGGGGCAGTAGAACGGCCCGGTCGACGACTGGCCGGTGCCGCAGCCGGTGGCGGTGCGGCCGGTGAACAGCACCAGCTTGGGTGGCTGGTACTGCGCGCCCTGGGCGCTGAACAGCGCACCCCACGTATCCTCGGTATCGGCCAGCACCGTCTTCATGAAGCGGGTTTCCGTATCGTTGGCGGTTGCCTGCGGCCCGGCAGCCTGTTGCGGCGTGCCGCCGTCCATTCCGCCCATCCCCAGCAGGGTGAGCGGATTGATGCCGAATACAAAGGAGAGGATGAGCGCGATGACGACGCCGCCGATCGACAGCGAGCCGCCGCCAAAACTGAATCCGCCGCCACCACCGCCGCCGCCGCGGCGGTCCTCCACGTTATCGCTTTCCCGGTTGCCTTCCCATTTCATATTGTTCTCCGTGATCATTTTGATCACACTATACGATGGCAAGCCACACGCACAGCGCATGTTAGCCTGAGGCAATAACGATCAGATGTGGTAGGTGGTCCCCGTCATCAGCTTCGACATCGCCGTCATGGCCACGCGCACGGGCAGCGGTGTCTGCGCGGCGCCCAATTCCTGGGCGGCCTTGCCGTGCGCAATCTCGTCGAGGCGCATCTGCTCGACGATCGCGCGCGACTTGGCGTCGTTGGCCGGCAGCGTTGCCAGGTGATTGTCCAGGTGCTTCTCGACCTGGCGCTCCGTCTCGACCACGAAGCCGAGGCTGTGCGGGTCGCCCATCTTCGCGGCCACGGTGCCCAGCGCATAGGCCCCCGCGTAGAACAGCGGCGCCAGCACGCTCGTCTGCGAATTGAGTTCCTTCAGCCGCTGCGCCGTCCAGGCCAGGTGGTCTTCTTCCTCGCGGCTGGCTTCCTCGAATTTCTCGCGCAACCTATCGCTCTTGGCAAAGCGGGCTTGCGAGTTGTACAGCGCCTGCGCCATCACTTCGCCCACGTGGTCGACGCGGATCAGGCCGGCGCTGTGCTTGCGTTCCTCGTCCGTCAGCGTGGCATCGTCCACGTGCGCGGCCGGCGTGGGGCGCGAGGCGGAAGCGACACCGGCCAGCACGCGCAAGGCCTTGTCGGTGCTGCAGATGAAACGATCGAGGGGCGTATGGAAGTGGAATTTGGAGCTCATGGCAGTCGATCCATCTTGTTCGGACAACCACGATTATAAGGGCCGGCCCCTGGCGGGCGCCGCACGATGGCCGGGACAAATCGTCCCAGTGCCCCATACTGCGGCTATTCGCCCTCCCGTGGGCAAACGATTTTGGCAGTGCCTGCTCGAAGGCGTTATTCGCCCTCTCGTGGGCAAACGATTCTGGCGGTGCCCGCTCGAGGGCGTTATGCGCCCTCTCGCAAGATCCGCTGCCGTTCGATCCAGTCGGCCACCGGGCCGCGCACGTCGAGCCCGGAGAAATCCTTGGCCACGCCCAGGTTCAGGCCCAGCAGGAACGGGATCGATTCGACCGGCACATGCGGCAGGTACTCGCCGAACGCGCGCACGAAGCGTTTTGAATCGAGGGTCTCGACCACCCCTTCCCCACTCATCCATTGCAGGATGCTGGTGATGCTGTGGCCGGGGCCGATGGAGCGGTAGATGAAGCGGTTGAAGGCCTTGTCCAGCTTCTTGAAGTCCAGCGCTTCCTTGGTCATCAGCGTGGCCAGGTAGCACAGGCCCAGGGCCAGGCGGAAAAAATCCGTGGCCTCGCTGGCCGACAGGCCGCAGCGTGTAACCGTCAGGATCTTTTCCTGCAGTGCGCTATCGAGTTTGCTGTTCTCATTGCTCATGGCACCACTATATCGCAACGCCAAACCTTTTTCCGCCTTGTCACCAACGGTCGCGCTTGCTACCCTTGGCCATTTTTTGACTCGACAGTAAGGTGACAGCAAAGGTTTCCGCCGATCCCGCATTTGCGCACTCTGGTGCCCGGAATGCGCGGAATATCGCAAGGCAGCAACCCTTATGTCGACGATTCAATACAATGCCATGAAGAGGAACGGATGGCAGCGACGCCCCATGCCGCGCCGCAATCACGAGGAGTAAGCATGGAACTACGCATCCGCAGCCTGTCGAAGACCTACGCCAACGGCGTGGTGGCGCTGGACAACATCACGCTGGCTATCCCCACCGGCATGTTCGGCCTGCTGGGCCCGAACGGCGCCGGCAAGTCGACGCTGATGCGCATCCTCGCCACGCTGCAGGAATGCGATACCGGTTCCGTGTTCTTCGGCGATCTCGACGTGCTCGACGAGAAGGATGAAGTGCGCCGCCTGCTCGGCTACCTGCCGCAGGATTTCGGCCTGTACCCGAAAGTGACCGCGTATGAATTGCTGGATCACTTCGCCGTGCTGAAGGGCCTGTCGCACCGCACGCGCCGGCGCGAGGTAGTCGACGGCCTGCTGCAGCAAACCAACCTGTTCGACGTGCGCAACCAGAAGCTCGGCACCTTCAGCGGCGGGATGCGCCAGCGCTTCGGCATCGCCCAGGCGCTGCTCGGCGATCCAAAGCTGATCATCGTCGATGAGCCCACCGCCGGCCTCGATCCACAGGAGCGGGTGCGCTTCCACAACCTGCTGTCCGATATCGGCGACGACCGCACCGTGATCCTCTCCACGCACATCGTCAGCGACGTGGCCGACCTGTGCTCGAACATGGCGATCATCAACAAGGGCCAGCTGCTGCTGACCGGCGCCACGCAGCAGCTGGTCGACGATATCAGCTGCAAGATCTGGGCGCGCTTCATCGACAAGCGCGAGCTGGCCTATTTCCAGCAGCGTCACACGATCATTTCCACCCGGCTGCTGTCCGGCCGCACGCTGATCCACGCCTACAGCGACGACGACCCGGGCGACGGCTTCGAGGAAGCCATCGGCGACCTGGAAGACGTGTATTTCGCCACCATCGCCGGCCGCCACGTGGCCGACGCGTGCGACTGAAGGGCGCCATGCTGGAGATCGCGCTATTCGAAGCGAAGCAGCGGCTGCGGCTGCTGTCGACGTGGGTGTACTTCCTGATGTTCCTGGCACTGGCGATGCTGTGGATGGCCGCCGCCGGCGGGGTCTTCAAGGAAGCGGTCGTCACGTTCGGCGGCAAGGTGCTGATCAACGCGCCACGCTCGATCATGCTGACCACGAGCGCGCTGGGCTGCCTGGGTGTGATCGTGGTGGCCGCCGTGATGGGCCGCGCGGTGCAGCAGGATTTCGAATACGACATGCACCACTTCTTCTTCTCGGCGCCGATCAGGAAGTTCGAGTACATGTTCGGCCGCTTCCTCGGCGCCTGGCTGGTGCTGGTCGTGATCTTTTCCAGCATCCTGCTCGGCAACCTGTTCGGCACGTGGCTGCCCGGCGTGGACCCGGAACGCATCGGCCCCTTCGTGCCACAGGCGTACCTGCTGCCCTGGGCGCTGATCCTGCTGCCGAACCTGTTCATCTTCGGCGCCATCTTCTACGTGATGGCGGCGCTGACGCGGCGCATGCTGCCGGTGTACATCGGCAGTGTCGTCATGCTGGTCGGCTACATCGTGGCACCGGGCCTGGCGCGCGATCTCGACTACAAGACGCTGGCCGCGCTGATCGATCCATTCGGCACCGCCGCGCTGATCCGCCTTACCGAATACTGGCCGATCGCCGAACGCAACACGCGGCTCGTGCTGCCGGAAGGCGTGTACCTGCTCAATCGCGCGATCTGGTGTTCGTTCGCGCTGGTGGCGCTGCTGCTCGGCTACTGGCGCTTCCATTTCAACGGCACCGTCGACAGCCACGGCGCGCCACGTGGCGAAGGCGACGTGCCGCTGCGGATCACGGCAACCGCCAGCCGCACCGCCGAAACCCCCGACTTCAAGGCGCGCAGCCTGACGCTGCTGCTGTTCCAGTTCAGCTGGATGAACCTGCGCGAAACGGTCAGGAACGTGTATTTCCTCGTGCTGGTGCTGGCCGGCGTGCTGCTGATGTTCGCCAGCGCGCTGGAACTGGGCTCGATGTGGGGCACCACCACCTATCCGGTCACCTACATGGTGATCGAGACGATGTCGCAGGCGTTCGCGCTGGTGATGGTGGTGGTGACCACCTTCTATGCGGGCGAAATGGTATGGCGGGAACGGGAGCACCGGATGGCGCTGATGCTCGACGCGCTGCCGGTACCGGGCTGGCTGCCCCTGGCTTCCAAGCTCACTGCGCTGGTCGCCCTGCAGGCATTGCTGCTGTTGCTGGTCATGGCCTGCGGCATGTCCATCCAGGTAGTGCGCGGCTACTTCCACCTCGAGCCGATGCAGTACCTGCACAACCTGTACGCGGTACAGCTGCCGTTCTATGCGCTGCTCGCCGTGCTGGCGATCGCGATGCAGGTGCTGATCGGCCAGAAGTACGTGGCTTTCTTCGTGATGATCCTGTACTACGCGGCCACGATCGCGATGCCCACGGCGGGCTTCGATCACCCGATGGTGCTTTACGCGTGGACGCCGCCGATGCGCTATTCGGACATGAATGGTTTCGGCCACTACCTGGTGCGCGAACACTGGTATCAGCTGTACTGGGCCGGCGCCGCGCTGATGCTGGCGGTGGCCACGCGCGTGTTCTGGCCGCGTGGCGCCAACAACGAGTGGCGCACCCGCCTGCGGCTGGCGCGCCGCGCGCTGACGTTGCCGGTACTGGCCAGCTTCGGCATCGGCCTTTCGCTGATGGTGGGCACCGGCGCGATCATCTACTGCAACCTGAACGTGGCCAACGAATTCCAGTCGCCGTTCCGGCGCGATGCCGACCGGGCCGATTACGAACGCAAGTACCAGGCGACGGCCAATGCTGCCCAGCCGCGCATCACGGACGTGAAACTACGGGTGGAAATCATGCCGGGGCGGCGGCAGCTGGTGGTCAAGGGACGCTACCTCCTGGCCAACCGCGGCGGCACACCGCTCACCACGGTCTATGTGAGCACCGATCCTCGGGCGACGCTGGCGCCGCTGCGCTTCGGTACCGCCAGCCGTGTCACGCTGGCCGACCGCGAACTGGGCTTCTACCGCTACACGCTGGCGCAGCCGCTGGCGCCGGGCGCCACGCTGGCACTGGAATTCGACATCTCCTGGGCGCCGGGCGGCTTTTTCGGCCTCGGCAAGGATACGCCCGTGGTGGCCAATGGCACCTTCTTCAACAACACGATCCTGCCGCACATCGGTTACCAGCGCGACCGCGAACTGGCCGATCCGCGCGACCGCAAGCGGCACGGCCTGCCGGCACAGGAACGGGCGTTGCCACGCGACGATCCGAAGGGCCTGGCGAACAACATGCTGGGCAGCGATGCCGACTGGGTCACGTTCGACGCCGTGATCGGCACGGATGCCGACCAGACCGCGATCGCGCCGGGCACGCTGGAAAAGGAATGGATGAAGGATGGCCGCCGCTGGTTCCACTACCGGATGGACAAGCCGATCCTGAACTTCTATTCGTTCCAGTCGGCGCGCTACGTGGTCAAGCACGACTGGTGGCAGGACGTGGGCATCGAGATCTACTATCACCCAGGCCATGAGTACAACCTGGACCGGATGACAAAGGGTGCCAAGGATGCCCTCGACTATTACACGCGCAATTTCGGCCCCTACCAGCACAAGATCGTGCGCATCGTGGAATTCCCCCGTTACCAGTCCTATGCGCAGTCCTATCCGAACACGATTCCGTTTTCGGAAGGCATGGGCTTCATTGCCGAAGTGGACGACCGCGACCCGAAGGATATCGATTATCCCTACTACGTGACCGCGCACGAGCTGGCGCATCAGTGGTGGGGCCACCAGCTGGTGGGCGGCAATACGCGTGGCGCCACGGTACTGTCCGAAACGCTGTCCGAATACTCGGCGCTCATGGTCATGAAGCGCACCTTCGGCCCCGACCGCATGCGCCGCTTCCTGCGCTACGACCTGGACATGTACCTGCATGGCCGCGCGATGGAGAACAAGAAGGAACTGCCGCTGGCGGACAACGAGGACCAGGACTACATCCATTACCGCAAGGGCAGCCTGGCGATGTACCAGCTGCAGGACATCGTTGGTGAAGACCGTGTCAACGGCGTGCTGCGCGGCTTGCTGAAGCAGTATGCCTACCGGGGCGATCCGTATCCAAGCGTGACGGCGCTGGTGGACGGCCTGCGTGCCGTGGTACCGCCCGCCCAGGCTTACCTGATCGACGACCTGTTCAATGCGATCATCCTGTATGACAACCGTGCGCTGGCGGCCACGGCGCAGCGCCGCAAGGATGGCCGCTACGAAGTGCGGCTGACGGTGCACGCGGCCAAGCTGCGTGCCGACGGGCTGGGTGCGGAAAAGGATACGCCGCTGGCCGACCTGATCGACATCGGCATCGACGACAAGGATGGCAAGCCGCTGCTGCGCGAACGCCGCCTGGTCGACCGCCGCGAGAGCACCGTCACGCTGGTGGTCAGCGGCCGCCCGGCCCGCGCCGGCATCGATCCGGACAACAAGCTGATCGATCGCAAGCCAGGCGACAACATGATTGCCGTGGAGATGACCCCGCCATGACAGCGCCGGCTTGGATGACGGCAGGCACCGATGTTTTATAGTTAAGCCGCGAACAGACCCTGGCCCTTGTCCGCGCTATGCTGGCGGCTGACTTTCACACAGGAGCCGGCAATGGGATTCGATCTCGGTAATCTGTTACAGCAATACATCGGCGGGGCCATCGACCCTGCCCGTGCGGAACAAGACTTTCCGCAGGCGGCACAACAAGCCCCGCGCGCTTCGGTGGCGCAAGGCGTCACCGAAGCACTCCGTTCCGACCAGACCCCGCCATTCGCACAGATGGTGAGCCAGATGTTCGGCCGCAGCGACCCGCAACAGCGGGCCGGCATGCTGAACCAGCTGCTGGCCAATGTCAGCCCCGCCATGCTGACGGCGCTGGCTGGCGGCATCGGCAACCTGTTCGGCCAGAATGGCCAGCCGCAGGTCACGCCGGAGCAGGCTGAAAAGATCACGCCACAGCAGGTGGAAGAAATCGCCAGCACGGCCGAACAGCACAATCCCGGCATCGTCGACCGCATCGGCGACTTCTATGCCGAGCATCCGCAACTGGTGCAGGCGCTGGGTGGCGCCGCGCTGGCGATCGTGCTGGGCAAGATCGCGCAAGCCAGCCGCAACTGAGTTACGCAACTGATGCACGCAACTAGGCCATCCTGCAACTGATCCATTTGCATCCGATCCACTTTCAAGGAGACATCACATGGGCATCCTCAGCAATATTTTCCACAAGATCTTCCCTTCGTCGCACCCTGCCGTAGCCCAGCAAAAGCAGGCGCCGGCACCGGCGCCCGCTGCGGCCCCCGCCGCCAAGCCACAGGCTGCACCGGCGGCACCGGCCACCGCGACCGCCGCCCAATCGCCGGCCGCGCCGGCACAGCCGGCAGCCTTGTCGGAAGTGGACGTGGAAGCGATCCTGAACGGCAAGGCGCAACAGGCTGGCCAGGCGCTGAACTGGCGCACGTCGATCGTCGACCTGCTGAAACTGCTGGACCTGGACAGCAGCCTGCAATCGCGCAAGGAACTTGCACAGGAGCTGAACTACACGGGTGACACCGGCGATTCGGCCAAGATGAACGTGTGGCTGCACCGGCAGGTGATGAACAAGCTGGCCGCCAACGGCGGCAAGGTCCCCGCCGACCTGAAGGACTAACGTCCCGCAGTGCGGGACGTTAGAACTGATTCGCAGTGCGGGGCGTTAAAACTGACTCGCAGCGCGCGACGTTGGAACTGACCCGCAGTGCGGAGCGCCAAACAAAAAGGGGCCACATGTGGCCCCTTTTTGTATCGGCTGATCCGCTTACTCGGTCGCCACCGCCTTCTTCGCGGCAGCCTTCTTTGCAGGCGCCTTCTTGGCGGCCGCCGTCTTGGTGGCGGCCGTCTTCGTGGCGGCTTTTTTCGCCGCCGGCTTCTTCGCCGCTGCCGCTTCTTCCGGCTGCGCTTCGGCGCCGTCCGCTACCACGGCGGCCTTGCCCTTCGCGGCCGGCTTCTCCTTGCGCGGCTCGAATTCAAAGCTGATCTTGCCATCCTTGCCGCGCACGAGGAATGCCTTGAACGGACGACGCGTACGCTGCGAGATGAAACCCGGCAGCAGGTCGGTCTTGCCTTCGTTCAGCAGCTTGGCCATCTGCTCGGGCAGTATTTCCTGCTGCAGGATGATGCGCCCGCTGCGGAAATCGCACGTCTTCGGCTTTGCCACGCTGTGCTCGCAAACATAGGCCAGGCCCATCTCGTACACGCCGCCATTGCACTTCGGGCATGGCCCCAGCGCTGTCTGGCCGGAGAAGTCGACGCCTTCGCCATCCTCGCCCTCTTCGTCGTTCTGGCCGAAGTCGAATTCGAGCTTGAAGTTGTTGATGTCCTCGTCGCGCACGATGCGCAGGATCGCGGCGAAAGGCCGGCCCATCTTCGAGCGGAAGCCCTGCAGCGGTCCGATGGTGCGGTTCTTCAGCAGCTCTTCCACTTCGGCGATCTCGAACTGCCGGCTGCCCGGCGTTTTCGACATCGAGAATTCGCATTTGGTGCAGGCGAAGCGCCGGTAGTTTTCCTTGACCACGCTGCTGCAGTTCGGGCACGGCGTGACCAGCGTTGCATACTCGCCGGGAATCGTGTCGTTGCTGTATTCCTTGGCGCGCTTGACGATAATCTGCGTCATCTGCGCGATCTCGCGCATGAACTCCTCGCGCGAGATACGGCCCTTTTCCATTTGCGAAAGCTTGTGCTCCCACTCGCCGGTGAGCTCGGGCGCGGTCAGTTCGTTCACGCCCAGGCCGCGCAGCAGCGTCATCAGCTGTGATGCCTTCGCGGTGGGGATCAGTTCGCGGCCTTCGCGGATCAGGTATTTTTCCGTCAGCAAGCCTTCGATGATGGCCGCGCGCGTGGCCGGGGTGCCGAGGCCCTTGCCGGCCATGGCATCGCGCAATTCATCCGAGTCGATCAGCTTGCCAGCGCCTTCCATCGCGGAGAGCAGTGTCGCTTCCGTATAGCGCGCGGGCGGCTTCGTCACGAGCGCGTTCGCGTTCACGTTTTCCGTGTGCACTTTCTCGCCCTTCGCCACCGGCACCAGGTTGCCGCTGCCTTCCTTGTCGTCGGTGGTGTCCTTGCCATAGACCGCCAGCCAGCCAGGGTTGGTCATCACCTTGCCTTCGGTCTTGAACTGGTGGCCCGAGACCTCGGTGAAGCGCGTGGTCACCTGGAATTCGGCGGCCGGGAAGAACACCGCCATGAAGCGGCGCGTTACGAGGTCGTACAGCTTTTGTTCCGGCTCCGACAAGCCCTTCGGCGCAATGCCGGTGGGGATGATCGCGAAGTGGTCCGAGATCTTGGTGTTGTCGAAGATGCGCTTGTTCGGCTTGACCCAGCCCTTGTCCAGGATCTGCTTGGCGAACTGGTGGTAGTTCGGATTCTGCTTCACCACTTCCAGCGTGGATTGCACGGTGGGCAGGTAATCCTCGGGAAGGTGGCGCGAATCGGTACGCGGGTACGTGAGCACCTTGTGCTTTTCGTACAGCGCCTGTGCCAGGCCCAACGTGTTCTTGGCCGAGAAGCCGAAGCGGCCGTTGGCTTCGCGCTGCAGGCTCGTCAGGTCGAACAGCGCGGGCGCCATCGATGTCGTCGGCTTCGATTCCTCGGTGACGATGCCGGGCTTGCCTTTGCACGCCAGCGCGATCGAATCGGCGGCAGCCTTGCTCCACAGGCGCTCGGCGCGTTTCTCGGGATCGTTCTCGTCCTTCTTGAACCCCGTGTCGAGCCAGCGGCCTTCGTAGATACCGGCAGCGCACACGAATTCGGCGCGCACTTCCCAGTAGTCGCGCGGCACGAATTTCTTGATCTTGTCTTCGCGCTCGACGACGATCGACAGCGTCGGCGTCTGCACGCGGCCCACGGTCGTCAGGTAGAAGCCGCCCTCTTTCGAATTGAAGGCCGTCATCGCGCGGGTGCCGTTGATGCCGATCAACCAGTCGGCTTCGGAACGGCAGCGCGCCGCGTCGGCCAGCGGCAGCATTTCTTCATCGCTGCGCAGGTGCGCAAAACCTTCGCGGATCGCGTTCGGCGTCATCGACTGCAGCCACAGCCGCTTGACGGGCTGCTTGGCCTTCGCGTTCTGCGCGATCAGGCGGAAGATCAGTTCACCTTCGCGGCCCGCGTCACATGCGTTGATCAGCGCGGTCACGTCTTTCCGCTTGATCAGTTTGTTCAGTACCTTGAGGCGGCTTTCCGTCTTGGCGATGGGATTCAGCGCGAAGTACGGCGGAATCATCGGCAGGTGCGTGAAGCTCCACTTGCCACGCTTGACGTCGAACTCTTCGGGCACCGCGATTTCCAGCAGGTGGCCCACGGCGGACGACAGCACGTATTCTTCGGATTCGAAATACTCATCGTGCTTGGTGAAGCCGCCAAGCGACTTCGCGATGTCGTTCGCGACAGAAGGCTTCTCGGCGATGATGAGGGTTTTGCTCATGATTGTTGTTCTCGGTTTGCTTTGCTCAGTTGCTGCGGGGCCTGCGTCGCGCGCGGCGCGTCGGCTGGCCTGGCCGGGGTACGGCAGGCGCATGATACATGGGCATCACGCATCGTGCCGAATTTTTCGCCCCGGGCATTTTTGTCAAGGGGCCAATCATAAGCGCGCACGCGGCAAAACCGCAAGCACACGCACCAATGCAATCCGGCCGCAAAGGCGGCCGGCGAAAGTACTTCCAGGAATGATTGCGCGCTCCGCGCGGGTGCTCCAACAAACTGCGCGCACTTGCGCATTGTTCGCGCCACCTTCAATGCCGCCGTTCAGCGCAGCGTATCAGTGCAAGAGGCGGGGAGCCTGTTCCTCGTCGGAACCAAACAGGTCGTCGAACATCAGCGCATCGGGTTCCTTGCCCTGGCTCCACAACAACATCAGCACGATGATCTTCAGCTTGCCCAGGTTGACGGGCGACTCCTCGAGCGCCAGCGCGCGCTCGATGACGATTTCACGTTGCAGCGGCGACAGTACACGCGCGCTTTCCAGGAACGCGATGAAGCCGATGGCTTGCGTGCCCAGCGCATCCTGTTCCTGTTCGACATAGAAACGCGTGCCGGTCGATACCATGGATGCCAGCTCGACATCCATTTCATCGGCCATCTCGGTCAGGTCGTTGAGCCAGACCAGCGCCTCGGAAATCTCCACGTCGTCGAAACCGACAGCGGATAGCTTCTTCGCCAACGCTGCCGGTTCAGGGCATGCGTCGGGGCGATAATAGGTCTCGTAGAGATAAACAAGGATGTCGAACATGGCGCTACTCTATCAGCATAAATCGGCGCGGCACAAGACCGCACTTCTGGTTTTCACCGTTTCAGTCGCTGAAAAACACCACCCGGCAGCCGTTCCACAACACCTGCTAACTCTAGTGCAAGCAAACTTGCCTGAGTGTCAGCCGGGTCGAGTTTCAGCCTTGCCGCCAGTTCATCGGCGGGTACTGGATCGTACGTCAATGCCGTTAACAGCACATCGGCGGCCGCCGTCAATTCTTCCAGCATCACCGTCTCGCTCGCTGCCTTCCTGATACCGAATGCTTCGAGGATATCGTGCGCGGTGTCGACCAGTCTCGCGCCATCGCGTATCAGCTTGTGACAACCTTTCGACAGTGCCGAATGGATCGAACCGGGAATCGCGAACACGTCGCGCCCCTGTTCGTTGGCAAGGCGCGCGGTGATCAGCGAACCCGACTTCTCCGTTGCTTCGACCACGAGCACGCCGCGCGACAAGCCGCTGATGATGCGGTTGCGGATCGGGAAGTATTGCTTGCGCGCGGAAGTACCGAGCGCGAACTCACTGAGCAGGCAACCGGCGTCGCGAATGCGCGCAGCCAGCGCCGCGTTCGATTCCGGATAGATCACGTCGATGCCGGTGCCCACCACCGCCACGGTCGATCCGGCGCCGGCCAGGCCGCCCTGGTGCGCGGCGGCATCGATGCCGAGCGCAAGACCCGACACGATCGTAACGCCCGCCTCCGACAAGGTGCGTGCGAAGTTGCGGGCATTGGCCATGCCTTGCATCGTGGCCTTGCGGCTGCCGACGATGCCGACCGCATTGCCTGCCGCATTGCATTTTGCATTCCATCCGTCCAGCAGTGAGAGATCACCTTGCGCGTGCAGCAGCACTGGCGGATCGGCAATCTCTTTCAGCTCCGTTGGATAGGCCGCGTCGTTCAGCGTCAGCAAATGGTTGCCGGGCTGGCTGGCCCAATGCAGCGTGGCTTCGGCAACCGCGCGCGCGCGCGCCGCGAACGGCGCGGCAAGCGCCGCTGCCGGCACCACGGCATTCACGTCGGCAAGGCGATTTTCGCGTGCCGCGTCGATCACGGCTTGTGCCGTGCCATGCGCGCGGATCAGCCGCGCCGCCGCGTGGCGCGGCAGGCCCGGCATCATCGTCAGGCGCAGCCAGGGCAACAGGGTATCAGCACACTGCGCAGCACTCTGCGCGGCGCCTTCAGGGAAAAGGGAATCCGTGGCTTGCACGGCGGGGTCACTCCGGGGTTCTGGCAACGTCGCCGACCACTACCGGTTCGGTCGCCTGCATGATCAGGCCATAGGAAACATGCTTGAACACGCGGAAGATGAACAGGCTGCCGACCTGTTCGTCCGGCAGCCTGACCTGCGGATTGCCGAGATTGTGCCAGCCCTTGCTGGCCGACCTGTCGGCTACCGTCTGCCCGACATGGTACAGCTCGAGGGTGGCACCGACGTCGAGCCCGTCAAGCTTTCCACGATTGATCGAGACCACGTGGTTCTGGCCCGCATGCACCACGCCATCGTAGATGGCGAGCACGCGCGCATTGACCGGCACGGCCGGCGGATGCGGCACGTAGTTTTGTATCGGCACGGGCTCGCTGCGCATCAGCAAGTCGCCGGCCCCCATCTCCTCCTTTGCGCCGGTGACGATGAACGTGTGCACGTCCGCACCCGGTGCCGCTTCCTTCTGCAACGCCAGCGTGCCGAGATAATGCGCTTCGTGGCCCACCACGGCCTTCGTGACCGGGTCACGCAGCGGCTTGCCGGGTCGGAAAGCCTGGAAGGACGTGGCGCCCTTCAGGTTGCCCCGCACATAGGCCTTGTCATCCTTGCCGAGGAACACCCGGTTGCCGGCGGTGGCCACGATGCGCGGCGCATCCTTCAACTCGTCCGACTCCACGATCAGCGGCTGCGCCAGGAACGGTTCGATCACGCCGGGCGGGATGGCGGGAATGGCATCCTTGCCCAGCCCTTCGGTGCGCTCGCGCGGCGACAGCCTGACAGTACCGGGCTCGGCAGGAGTCAACCTGCTGCCCAGCCGCAAGCGCCCGGCGGCGCGATCGAACCAGATGACCTGGCCGGGATAGATCCAGTGCGGATCGGCGATTTCCGCCTGGTTCAAGCCCCACACGCGGGGCCAGCACCAGGGCTTCTGCAGGAACGTTCCAGCGATATCCCACAACGTGTCGCCCCTGGCAACGGTGTGCTGGTCCGGCGCGTTCGGGCGGAACTCGCAACGGCTGTCCTGTGCCGCGGCAGACATCGCGCTCGCCCCGGAAAACGCCATGGCGAGCAACAGGCGGGTGCCGACTGTGCTAAAATTTTTCATTAAATATGTCCGTTGATTCGGCACGAAAAGCGTCCGGTTCGTGTTTGTCGATGTTGCTTCGACGCTTCTTTGTCATGCTTCCTTATGATGCTTTCTTGCACGATTTCGATTTGGTTAACGAAGTCGTCATGGAAAACAGGCAGATAAAACAAGCATACGAAGAAGTTGCCGAACGGAATCATTCTGCCTAACTTTACCCTGTGTTGACAAGCCTAAACCGCGCGACAAGCCGAACAACGCTGTAATGCGTGCCGGGCGCTTGTTCGGGCGTTGCTTTTTTGCGAGGCGTAATCATTTCGATCACGCATCCCTGAACGCCACCCTGCAGGTTTTACGTAATTCGCATCCTTTTACCAGATCATCCATGTCGAAATTGAACATCCTCCGCTATCCCGACCCGCGCCTGCACAAGGTCGCCAAGCCCGTCACCGAGTTCGACGAACGCATCGCGCGCCTCGTTGCCGACATGGCCGAGACAATGTACGACGCGCCCGGCATCGGCCTGGCCGCCACGCAGGTCGATGTGCACGAGCGCGTGATCGTCATCGATATCAGCGAAACAAAGGACCAGCTGACCGCCTACATCAATCCCGAGGTGCTGTGGGCCAGCGACGAGAAGCAGGTCTATGACGAAGGCTGCCTGTCGGTGCCCGGTATCTACGACGATGTGGAACGTCCAGCCAGGGTGAAGGTGCGCGCGCAGAATGAAAAAGGCGAGTTCTTCGAAGTGGATGCCGATGGCTTGCTGGCCGTGTGCATTCAGCATGAAATGGATCACCTGATGGGCAAGGTATTCGTCGAATACCTGTCGCCGCTCAAGCGCAACCGCATCAAGACCAAGCTGCAGAAGGAAGAGCGCGGTATCGAACGCGAGCGCCAGTTGCGCGCCGCCGGCCGCCGCTGATCGGGCGCCCGATGAAGGTCGTCTTCGCCGGTACTCCCGAGTTCGCAGCCGTGGCGCTGCGGGCCATCCACGCCGCGGGCTTTGAAATTCCCCTCGTGCTGACGCAGCCGGACCGCCCGGCCGGCCGCGGCCTGCACCTGCAACCCTCGGCCGTCAAGCAATACGCGGTGGCCCACGGCATTCCCGTGGCGCAGCCGCTGTCGCTGCGGCTGGATGCGAAAGACCCGCAGCGTGCGCAGGAGGCACAGGCCGCGCACGAATTATTGTGCGCGACCGACTACGATGCGATGGTGGTCGCCGCCTATGGGCTGATCCTGCCGCGCAGCACGCTCGACATCAAGCCCTGCATCAATATCCACGGCTCGCTGCTGCCGCGCTGGCGCGGCGCCGCGCCGATCCACCGCGCGATCGAGTCCGGCGACCATGAAACGGGCGTCACCATCATGCAGATGGAGGAAGGCCTCGATACGGGGCCGATGCTGCTGATCGAACGCACGCCGATCGGCCCGCAAGACACGACAGCCACGCTGCACGACCGGCTGGCGGCCATGGGCGCCGGCATGGTGGTGAAGGTGCTGAGCAAGATGGAACACGATGTGATCGAGGCCGTGCCACAGCCGGAGGCCGGTGTCACCTACGCCGCCAAGATCGCCAAGGAAGAAGCCGCGCTCGACTTTACCCTGCCGGCGCGCGAGCTTGGCCGCAAGATCCGGGCCTTCAATCCCTTCCCCGGCGCGCATGCCACGGTGAACGGCACGGTCATCAAGCTGTGGGGTGCCGAATCGCTGGATGCCGACAGCGCGGCGCCATCGGGCCAGGTCATTGCCGCCGATGCCCAGCATGGCATCGTGGTCGCCTGCGGCGGCGGCGCATTGCGCCTGACCGAACTGCAGAAACCGGGCGGCAAACGGCTGCCCGCCGCCGAGTTCATCAAGGGCTTCGCTCTCGAAGGCCAACGTTTCACATAACAGCGCGCAGCTATCGAACCTTGCAGTCCATGCAATGCCGGCCGCGTTTTCGTCCGTCATTGCACGACGATGTAAGCACATCGAACGGCGCCTGATTCCATTCGGCGCAATATATTTCGCTCAAGATATTTCGAATAATCTTTGAATAATCAAGGCGTTGTAATCGCACACAAACCAATCGAGAATTTGTTCCATCGCAAAGCTGGGCCAGTTAATATGTATTCTCTTCACCTTTTGTTGAGAATTGTCATGTTAAAGACTGTTGCAATCGCCATGTTACTGGCCGTCAGCTGCGGCGCTAACGCAGCTCCCACGTACAATTTTTCGTACACGGGTTTTCTGGATCAAAACACTGGAAATTTCTCGGACTCCTATCAGCTGAAAGGCTCGTTTTCGGGTAACGATGCAAACCATGACGGTTTTCTGGACAAGACGGAAATCTCCTCTTTTTTCCTGAATGGAACGGATTATATTGGCTGCGCCGCTGGCAGCAATGCGTACTACCAATGTGGCACCGACAATTTTCTCTACAAGATCGGCGGCGCGCTGGATTTTTCCGCCGGTATCGGCAGCTCTGATCCTGAAGGCTTTGTCAGCAGGGGGCATTATTTCGTCTCCGGCAGTGGCGAATTCGACTACGTGATGACGCCGTTTTCGTCTTCGGAAAGTGCCTACCTCTGGACCAGCGACACCACGTTCTCCATCGGCAAGCGCGGTTTGTACAACGCCCAGTCCAATTTCCAGGTGCACATGCTGGCCGTGCCGGAGCCGGGCACGTGGGCAATGCTGGCCACCGGCCTGCTGGTCGTCGTGGGCACGGCGCGCCGTCGCAAGGGAGCGCTGCAAGTGCGCGGCTGACCTCGTCAATCGCCCTTCATGCGGCCGCGCCGACCGGCCTGCGCTTTGCGCGGGAAGGTCGGCGCGGTTTTCGCATGTGCGCCCCGAGCCGGCCGCAAGGCGCCCCCTGCCGCTTTGCCGCGCACTTTACCGTATAATCAGTACCCCCTTCCCGTTTGCCATCGATGCCAATGAACCAGCCCGTGTCCCTGTCCCGCCCCATCTCCCAGACCGAAGCGCGACTGCGCGACATCCTGTCGCGTCGCATCATGTTCCTCGATGGCGCGATGGGCACGATCATCCAGCAATACAAGCTCGATGAAGCGGCATATCGCGGCGAACGCTTTGCCACGTTCGCGGCACCGGCCGACAGCGGTGCACGCGAGCTGTTCGTGAAAGGGAACAACGAGCTGCTCAATCTCACGCAGCCGCACATCATCCAGGAAATCCACGAGCGCTACCTGGCGGCCGGTGCCGATCTCATTGAAACCAACACCTTCGGCGCCACCGGCATCGCGCAGGACGATTACCACATGGCCCATCTCGTGCGCGAGATGAACCTGCAGGCCGCGAAGCTGGCCCGCGCGGCGGTGGACAAGTACAGCACGCCGGACAAGCCGCGCTTCGTGGCCGGCGCGCTGGGCCCGACGCCGAAGACGGCATCGATCTCGCCGGACGTCAATGACCCGGCGGCCCGCAACGTGACGTTCGACCAGCTGGTCGCGTCGTATTACGAGCAGCTCGGTGCGCTGGTCGAGGGCGGCATCGACGTGGTGCTGGTGGAAACCATCTTCGACACGCTGAACTGCAAGGCGGCACTGTTCGCGATCGACCAGTATTTCGATGACCACCCGGAGCAGGAGCGGCTGCCGCTGATGATCTCCGGCACCGTGACCGATGCTTCGGGCCGCATCCTGTCCGGCCAGACCGTGCCGGCCTTCTGGAATTCGGTGCGCCACGCGAAGCCGCTGACCATCGGCCTGAACTGCGCGCTGGGCGCGGCGCTGATGCGCCCCTATGCCGAGGAGCTGTCGCAGATCGCCGATACCTTCGTGTGCATCTACCCGAACGCCGGCCTGCCCAACCCGATGAGCGACACCGGCTTCGACGAACTGCCGGCCGACACGTCGGCCCTGCTGCAGGAATTCGCCGGCGCCGGCTTCATCAACATGGCCGGCGGCTGCTGCGGCACCACGCCGGACCACATCGCCGCCATCGTCGACCTGCTCAAGGACATGAAGCCACGCACGCTGCCGCGTATCCCGGTCGCGCAGCGCCTGTCCGGCCTGGAGCCGTTCACGATCGACGACGACTCGCTGTTCGTCAACGTGGGCGAGCGCACCAACGTCACGGGCTCCAAGGCGTTCGCGCGGATGATCCTGAACGAGCAGTACGACGAAGCGCTGTCCGTCGCGCGCCAGCAGGTGGAGAACGGCGCCCAGGTCATCGACATCAACATGGACGAGGCGATGCTCGATTCGCAGGCGGCCATGACGCGCTTCCTGAACCTGATCGCCTCGGAGCCGGACATCTCGCGCGTGCCGATCATGATCGACTCATCGAAATGGTCGGTCATCGAAGCCGGCCTGAAATGCGTGCAGGGCAAGTCGATCGTCAACTCGATCTCGATGAAGGAAGGCGAGGCCGAGTTCATCCGCCAGGCGCGCCTGTGCCGCCGCTATGGCGCCGCCGTGATCGTGATGGCGTTCGATGAAACGGGCCAAGCCGACACGTTCGAGCGCAAGATCGAGATCTGCGAGCGCGCCTACAAGGTGCTGACGGAAAAAGTGGGCTTCCCGGCTGAAGACATCATCTTCGACCCGAACATCTTCGCCGTGGCAACCGGCATCGATGAGCACAACAACTACGCGGTCGACTTCATCAATGCCACGCGCTGGATCCGCGACAACCTGCCGCACGCGAAGATTTCCGGCGGCGTGTCGAACGTGTCGTTCTCGTTCCGCGGCAACGACCCGGCGCGCGAGGCGATCCACACCGTGTTCCTGTACCACGCGATCAAGGCCGGCATGACGATGGGCATCGTCAACGCGGGCATGGTCGGCGTGTACGACGACCTGCCGGCCGAACTGAAGGAGCGCGTGGAGGACGTGGTACTGAACCGCCGCCCCGACGCGACGGAACGCATGATCGAAATCGCCGGCACGCTGAAGGCCGGCGGCAAGCAGCAGGAAGCGAACCTCGAATGGCGCGAAGCGCCGGTGGAAAAGCGCCTGGCGCACGCGCTGGTGCACGGCATCACGCAGTGGATCACCGAAGATACCGAGGAGATGCGCCAGCAGGTGTTCAACAGCGGCGGCCGCCCGATCAACGTGATCGAAGGCCCGCTGATGGATGGCATGAACATCGTTGGCGACCTGTTCGGCCAGGGCAAGATGTTCCTGCCGCAGGTGGTGAAATCGGCCCGCGTGATGAAGCAGGCCGTGGCCCACCTGATCCCGTACATCGAGGAAGAAAAACTCGCCGAGGAAAAACGCACCGGCATCGTGGCGAAACCAAAGGGCAAGATCGTCATCGCCACCGTGAAGGGCGACGTGCACGACATCGGCAAGAACATCGTTTCGGTCGTCCTGCAATGCAATAACTTCGAAGTGGTGAACATGGGCGTGATGGTGCCCGCGTCCGAGATCCTGGCGCGCGCCAAGGTGGAGAACGCCGACATCATCGGCCTTTCGGGCCTGATCACGCCATCGCTCGAAGAAATGGCGCATGTGGCCAAGGAAATGCAGCGCGACGAGCACTTCCGCATGCTGAAGATCCCGCTGCTGATCGGCGGCGCCACCACGAGCCGCGCGCACACCGCCGTGAAGATCGCCCACAACTACGACGGCCCGGTCGTGTATGTACCGGACGCATCGCGCTCCGTCTCGGTGGCGCAGTCGCTGCTGACGCCCGAGGCGCGCGACCGCTATGTGCAGGAACTCGATACCGACTATGCCCGCATCCGCGAACAGCACGCGAACAAGAAGGCGCTGCCGACGGTGACGCTGGCCGCCGCCCGCGCGAACAAGGCGAAACTGGACTTTGCACCGGTCAGGCCCAAGTTCGTGGGCCGCCGCCTGTTCCGCAACGTCGACCTCGCGCTGATCGCGCAATACATCGACTGGGGCCCGTTCTTCCAGACCTGGGACCTGGCCGGCCCGTTCCCGGCGATCCTTACCGATGAAGTCGTGGGCGAGGCGGCCACCAAGGTCTTCGAAGAAGGCCAGGCGCTGCTCAAGCGCATCATCGAAGGCCGCTGGCTGACGGCCAACGGCACGGTTGCCCTGCTGCCCGCCAACAGCGTGAACGACGACGACATCGAGGTCTACACGGACGAGACGCGCAGCGAGGTGGCATTCACGTACTACGGCCTGCGCCAGCAGGGCGTGAAGCCGGTGATCGACGGCGTGCAGCGCCCGAACCAGTGCCTGGCCGACTTCATCGCCCCGAAGGCGTCCGGCGTGAAGGACTACCTCGGCATGTTCGCGGTGACGGCCGGGCTGGGCATCGAAAAGTACGAGAAGCGCTTCGAGGATGCGCATGACGATTACTCGTCGATCATGCTGAAATCGCTGGCCGACCGGCTGGCCGAAGCGTTCGCGGAATACCTGCACGAGCGCGTGCGCAAGGACCTGTGGGGCTACGCGGCGGACGAGCGGCTGACCAACGAGCAGATGATCCGCGAGGAATACACCGGCATCCGCCCCGCGCCGGGCTACCCGGCCTGCCCGGAACACACGGTGAAAGCCGACCTGTTCCGCGTGACGGGCGCCGAGGAGATCGGCATGGAGCTGACCGAATCGTTCGCCATGTTCCCCGGTGCCGCCGTGGCCGGCTTCTATTTCGCCCATCCCCAGTCGAAGTACTTCACGGTCGGCAAGATCAACGAAGACCAGCTGGACGATATGGCAAAGCGCCGCGACGTGTCGAAGGCACAGCTGGAAAGCTGGCTGGCGCCGAACCTGTAAGCCGGCACGGCCCGCCGCCCGCGCGGCCTGGCGGGAGCGCCCGCCACGGGTCCATTCATGGCGCGTGGTTACGCCCTTCAGGCTTCGCTGGCGCGGGCCTTGAACCGCCATGCGGCCACCAGGCCGAACAGCACGGCAAAGCCCAGCTGCACGCCGGCGCAGCGCAACGCCGCTTCCATGCCCAGGCCACGCCACGTGACCGCGTCGAGGCCGTCGATCGCCCAGCGCGCCGGCATCATCAGCGAAGCCTGTTGCAGCCATTCAGGGAAGATGAATGACGGCACCCAGGCACCACCCAGCATCACGATCATCAGCGTGGCAAACGTGGCGATGCCGCGCGTCGCTTCCGGCGTGCGGCCCAGCGCGGCGACCAGGATGCCGAACGTGGCCGTCATCAGCGCGAATCCCAGTGTCACGAGCATGAAGCCCAGCGGATTCGTGATCGTCACGCCGAAAAGCACCACCGCGCAAAGGAAGATCGTCACCAGCAATACCGCCGCGATGATCGTACCGGACAGCAGCCGCGACAGCAGCACCTGCCCCTGCGTGACGGGTGCGGCGAGCAAGCGGCTCCAGATGCCGGTGCGGCGCGCCGTCAGCAGGCCGATGCCCCAGTCCACGCCCATGAACAGGATGAATTGCACGCCCATGCCGGCAAACGAGTGGGCGTAGGCATCATAGGCCGGGCCGGCGCTGACGGCCTTCTCGCGCGTGGCGAACGGCTTGCCGGCCCCGGGCGGCAGGGCCACTCCGGGGCCGGCGGCGCGCGCGAACACCTGCGCATTCAGGTGCTGCATGACATGGTGCATCAGCAAGCCTTTCACCATCGCCAGCACGGTCGCATGCGATGGATCGTACAGCAGCGGCAACTCCGGCACGCCGCCCGCTCCGGCCAGCGCACCGGCCGCCGCGTCGCCGAACCCCGCCGGGATCACGATGGCCACGGTCACCTTCCCGGCGGCCACCCTCCCCCGTGCGTCATCGAGCGGCAGCACCTGCACGCGCAGGTTCGGATCGGCTTTCAGGCTCGCCGTCACCTGCGTGGCCAGGCTTGACCGGTCCTGCTGCACGACGGCGATGTCGATCTTGCCCCCCTGCCCATTGCCGGCACCGCCGAACAGCGAGCCGAAGAACGCGGCCACGATGACCGGTACCAGCAGGTGGATCACCAGCGCGCGCCGGTCGTTGATGTAGAGGAGCAGGTCCTTGCGGATCAGGGCGAGGATGGCGGTCATGGTCGTCGTTTCAGTCGCGCAGCGAGCGGCCGGTGAGGTCGAGGAACACATCCTCGAGGCGGGCGCGGGCGGTGGCGAAGTGCACCGGCACCTGCCCCCGGTCGCGCAGCCAGTCGAGCACGGCGATTGCCTGGGTGCCGTCTT
Organism: Pseudoduganella lutea; assembly: GCF_004209755.1. NCBI lineage: Bacteria > Pseudomonadati > Pseudomonadota > Betaproteobacteria > Burkholderiales > Oxalobacteraceae > Pseudoduganella > Pseudoduganella lutea. The sequence goes on from NZ_CP035913.1 coordinate 2,118,214, forward strand.
CGAGCCGCACGTCCCAAGCCAGGCTTTCGCCCGAGACGCCGGCAATACCGGGCAACCGGGCGAGCCCGGCGGCCAGTTCGCCGGACAGCGGCGCCGCCAGTTCGACGTGCAGCGCGGCGCGCGCCGGCAACCGCGCGTACAGCTCCGCCGGGTTTGCGTCCGCCAGTACCTTGCCATGGTCGATGATGACGATATGGTCGGCCAGCCGTTCCACTTCTTCCATGTAGTGGCTGGTATAGACGAGCGCCATCCCGCTGCCCTGCAGTGCCGCCAGCGTTTCAAAGATCGCGTTGCGGCTTTGCGGGTCGACACCGACGGTCGGCTCGTCGAGGATCAGCAGCGCGGGTTCGTGCAGCAGTGCCGCGGCGATGTTCAGGCGCCGCTTCATGCCGCCCGAAAAGGTCAATGGCTTGTCGCGTGCGCGGTCGGCCAGGCCCACGAGTTCGAGCACCGCCGCGCAGCGCCCTGCCAGCGCGGCGTTCTTCAGGCCATACAGCGCGCCGAACAGCTTCAGGTTCTCGATGGCCGGCAGGTCGTCGTACAGCGCCAGGTCTTGCGGCACCAGCCCGATGCGGCGCCGCGTGGCATGGCCACGCGTGCCCACGGCCGCGCCATCGAGCAGCACAGTGCCGGCGTCGGCATCGAGGATGCCCGAGATGATGCCGACGATCGTCGATTTGCCTGCGCCGTTCGGCCCCAGCAGCCCAACCGTCTGGCCGCGCCGCACATGGAACGACACGCCGTCCACCGCCTGCCGCCGGCCATAAGCCTTGGCCAGGTCACGTACATCCAGCAATACGTCCCGCATCGATTCAGATCGCGTAGCGCACCACGTTGTCGCTCCACTCGTAGGCGGACATTTCCAGCTCCACCAGTTCATCGGTGGACATTTCCAGGTCGAGCAGGGCCGGCATGATTTCGTCTTCCAGGTCTTCGATGCGCTCGATGCATTCGGCCAGTTTCAGCAGTTCGCCAAAGAAGCCGCTGCGGTAGAGCAGCGCCTCGGCCACTTCGTCGCTGACGGCGATCTGTGTCAGCAGCTCGGCCATCGGGATCGAGAACAGCGTATCCATCAGCGACATGATGCCGACCGTGAAGGCGATATCGGCCACATGGCGGTGGGCCGGCCGCAGCTTGTGCGCCAGCAGTTCCAGCAACCGGCCGCGCGTGGTGGCCAGCATCAGCAGCGGGGTCTGGCTGCCGCCACGCTTGCCCGGCTCCGCATACAGCATGATCTGCAGCCAGCGCTGCAGCTGGCGGCGGCCAAGGATCGTCACGGCCTGGCTCAGCGAATCGATGCGCTGGCGTGCGCCCACCGCCGGCGTGTTCACGAGACGCAGCAGGTTCATCGCCAGCGACGCGTCGCGCTTGATCGCCCGTTCGATCTCGATATTGTCGGCGTCCGACACCACCAGCGTCATCAGCTCCATCACCGCCAGCTGCGATGGCGACAGTTTCTTGCCGCTCAGGATGATCGGCCGGGCGAAATAATAGCCCTGGAAATAATCAAAGCCCAGGTTCAGGCAGGCCGCGAATTCCTCGCGCGTTTCCACTTTTTCCGCGACGAGCTGCTTGCCGTCGCCCTTCAGCTGGCGCGCCAGCGGGGCCAGCATGTCCGGCCGCGCCCCGTCGTCCATCCCGCGCATGCTGAGCTTGACGAACTGCGTCATCGGCAACATGGCCTGCAACTGTGCGCTGTCGCCGCGCACATCGTCGAGTGCGAACTGGAAACCGTGGCTGGCCAGGTCGGCCATCCGCGCCAGCACGGCGGGCGTGGCCTGCAGGGTCTCGACGATTTCCAGCACGATTTTTTCCCGGGGCAGGAAACCGAAGATATCGCTGTTCAATGCCTGCTCGTCGACATTGACGAAGCCCAGGCCGTCGCCGATCACCTTTTCCACGCCCAGCTGGGAGGCATGGGCGATCACGGCCGCGGTGGCGGAAAGTTCGCTGGTGTCGATGTGCGCCGGCCCGACCGGACCGTTACGGAACAGCAGCTCGTAGCCGAACAGCGCGCCACCGCGGTCGAGGATGGGCTGGCGGCCGAGGTAGAACTCGCGCACGCGCAGGGAGCGGGACAGGTTGGAGCCGGACAGGTCGATCATGGGAAAACGTTCTCTCGATTTTTAATTATTCTGACATTCCCGGCGTGGCCGTTGGTGGAAATATGTTTTTCTGAGGTAATCCGTCCACAAAACACTGCATTTCCCCTGCTGCGCATGCCGTCCAGCGCTCGTTCGTCGTCAACGGCTGCGTAACGATGATGGCCACGCGGTCGTGGGGCGTCGTCACTTGCGAGAAGTCGACACGCACGTCCTCGTCGGACAGGATCGCCGTCTCGAACGGGTGCTGGCGCACGAGCCAGAACAGCTTGGTGGAGCAATGGGAAAACAGTGCCGAGCCATCGGACAGCATCATGTTGAACGTGCCGTGCGCGGCAATGCGGGGCACCAGTTCGCCGAGCGCCGCGCCGAGATCGGCCAGCGCGGGGCGCACGTCGCCGAACCGGCTGCGCAATTCCTGCAGCAGCCAGCAGAACGCACGCTCGCTGTCGGTGGTGCCCACGGGCCGGTAAGGGCCATCCAGCACGGGATTGAATTGCTTCAGGTCGCCGTTATGGGCGAATACCCAGTAGCGACCCCACAGCTCGCGCATGAACGGATGGCAGTTCTCGAGCGCCACCTCGCCCTGCGTTGCCTTGCGGATGTGCGCGATGACGTTGCGCGACTTGATCGGGTAGGTCTTGATCAGCGTGGCCACCGGCGAATCGACGGCCGGCTGGTGATCGACGAAATGGCGCACACCGGCGCCTTCGAAAAATGCGATGCCCCAGCCATCGTGGTGGACATCGGTGCGGCCGCCGCGCAGGGCGAAGCCGGTAAAACTGAACACAATGTCGGTCGGCACATTGCAGTTCATTCCCAGGAGTTGGCACATGGTATACGTGATAAGGTATTGCCGACCGTCACCTTACCACACGTGCGCCACTGGAAGATCCGGGCGCGCGGATCGCGTGTGGCTCAGTACGCGTTAATGCAGCAATACGGGCTGGCTCATCAGCGAATCGTAGTTGCCGAGGAATTCGTCGATTTCCTCCATCGTGGGTTCATTGGCGATGAGCTGGTTGACGTCGCGCCGGAAGTTTTGCGCCAGTACACCGGCAATGAAGATTTCGCGCTTGCCGCCCTTGTCGACGATTTCGTAGCCACCGAAGCGCAAGGATTCGAGATCGCGATCGGGTCCGAACTCGACGACGCTGTACTGCTCGCTGTTATAGATGAGGTTCATGTCGCTTCCTTCTCTCAAGGACGAAACCGGCGGGTTCCGTATTGTTGGCTTTCCATTTCACTTTCGAGGTGGGGCTGTGACAGCCCATTTCAAGAGGCGAGCCGGCGAAGTCAGGAAGCGAGGGCGGGTGCCGCGACGTCGTCGCAGAGGGACAGCAGCGCATCGTAGGGCGGCGCCGACAACATCGCGCGCAACTGTCCGACATGGGTGGCATCAGCCAGGCTGATAAAGAGCTGCGCCGGCGGGCGCCGCAAGAGACGATTCAATGTAACACGCAACACCACGTTACCGGCGCAGCATAGGCAGCCGGGAGCGATGCGGTGCAATGCCACGTGCGGACATTCGGCAAGCGGGGAATGCGGGTCGGCCAGGCCTTCGATGATGACGGCCACCGGGGCGGATGCCGGATCAGGCGCCGGCAGGCGCGCCGCAATCGCGGTTTCGCGATCGACGGCGCGCTGGCCGGTCACCAGTGTGGTGATGACGGGGGGCGGCAACTCAGACTTGCTGGTTTTTCTTGGCGAGCTTGCCCGGCTCCACGCCCAGCTGCTTCAGCTTGCGGTACAGGTGGGTGCGCTCCAGGCCCGTTTTCTCGGCCACGCGCGTCATGCTGCCGCCTTCACGCCCGAGGTGGTGTTCGAAGTACATGCGTTCGAATGCATCGCGCGCCTCGCGCAGCGGCAGGTCGAACGACAGGCTGAACATATGGCCTTCGCCACCGCCACGCGCCACGGCGATGCCATGCGCGCCCTGGGGTGGCGCCGGCTGCACGCCGAAGCTGGGCGGCGCCGCCTCCTCGACGGGCGGCAGGGCCGCTGGCCGCTGCGCCATCACGGGCGCGCGCACCACTTCCTGGCCGCGCGCCAGGCCCGCCTGCACGGCCTTCAGCAACTTCTGCATTGCAATCGGCTTTTCCAGGAAGTTCAGCGCGCCGATACGGGTGGCCTCGACCGCGGTATCGATCGTCGCGTGGCCGGACATCATAATCACCGGCATCGTCAGCAAGCCGTCGCGCTGCCATTCCTTCAGCAACGTGACGCCGTCCGTATCCGGCATCCAGATGTCGAGCAGGACCAGATCGGGCGCCCCGGCCGCGCGGGCCTGGCGGGCCTGCTGGGCGTTTTCCGCCAGCGTCACCGCATGCCCTTCGTCCCCGAGGATTTCCGAGAGCAGTTCCCGGATACCCATTTCATCATCAACTACGAGAATGTTTGCCATCTATCCCTGCCCTTCTTTTCTTTTTCGCCGGTTGTCCGGCGTTGTGCTGGTCGTGACAACGATTTTATGTGTCCTTCAATATTATGCCAACTGCACCGGTGCCAACTTTAACAGCAAAATCAGTACCGAAGCGCCACAACCGTCCGGATGGTTCTGGATGTCGATCCGCCCCCCATGCTCGTCGACGATCTTTTTCACCATGGCCAGGCCCAGGCCAGTGCCGCGCGCTTTCGACGTCACGTAGGGTTCGAACGCGCGGGCCAGGATCTTCGGCGCGAAGCCGGGCCCATTGTCGGAAATCGACAGGCGCACCGCGATCCGCGTGCCGCCATCCGCGCTCTGGTAGTGGATCGCCTCGGTGACGACGTCCACGCGCGGCGCGCGCTTGCCTTCGGCCGGCGTTCCCTCCGCCCCTTCGGGCAGGTCGGCCAGCGCATCCTGGGCATTCTGCAGCAGGTTGTGGATCACCTGCCGCAGCTGCGTTTCGTCGCCCATCACCATCGGCAGGTAGGGCGCCAGGTGTGGGTGGATGATGTCGTTGCCGTCGCCGGCCACGTACAGGTGCAGGATTTCTTCCACCAGCTCGTTCAGGTCGAGCGGCCCGAGCTGGGCCGGCGGGGTGCGTGCATAGTCGCGGAAATCGTCGACCATCCGCTTCATCGCCGCCACCTGGTTGACGATCGTGGTAGTGCTCTTGTTCAGCAATTCCACGTCGGTTGGCGCCAGCTTGCTCTCGAGCTTCATCTGCAGCCGTTCGGCCGACAGCTGGATCGGCGTCAGCGGGTTCTTGATCTCGTGCGCCAGCCGGCGCGCGACCTCGCCCCAGGCGATCGAGCGCTGGGCCGAGATCACGTCGGTGATGTCGTCGAACACCACGATGTAGCCGCCACCGCCTTCGAGCGGCAGGCGCGAGCCCCGCGTCAGCAGGATCAGGTCATTGTCGTCCGGATTGCTGGCCAGGCGCGGGATTTCGATCTGGCGCTGCCAGTGCAGGCGCTGCACGTTGCGGCCGGCCGCCGACTGGGCGCTCTGGGCGGAAAACGCGGCAATCACGGCGGCGGCGAATTCGTGCATGCCATCCACGTCGGCCAGCGGCTTGCCGATCAGCGTCACGCCGGCCTTCTGCAGGATCCGTTCGACCGAGTCGTTGCACGTGACAAGCCGGAATTCGCTGTCCAGCACCATCACGCCGGCCGACATATTGGCCAGCACCGATTCCAGGTGGGCCTTGGCATTCTGCAGCGCGATGCGGTTGCGTTCGACCGCGCTGCGCGCCTCGGAAAGCTGGCGCGTCATCGTGTTGAAACTCTGGGTCAGCGTGCCCAGCTCGTCGGAACTGGCGACGATGGGGCGCGGCGACAGGTCGCCCTCGGCCACCGCGCGGGTGCCTTCGGCCAGCAGCAGCAGCGGTTGCGCCAGGTCGTTCGCGATCAGGAATGCCGCCGCGATCGCGCCGAACACGGCCAGCAGCAGGGTCAGGGTCAGCGTCTCGATGTACATCCGCCGCAAGCTGTTGCGGGCGACGTAGCGTTCCTTGTATTCGCTGTACGCGGTGCGCAGCATCTCGCCGTCGTTGGCCAGTTGCGGCGAAACGGCCTGGATGATCTGCAGGTAGCGCGGCGCCAGCCGCCCGCCGGAAGGCTGCACCGGATCGGGCACCGGCATCAGCACGCGCAGGCGCAGCACATTGTTGGGGTCCGGCGGGGCCGCGGCCGCGCGCTCGTCGCGCGCTTCGCTGCCGCCTTCGGGCACGGCATACGGCGGCTCTTCCTGCGCCTTGGCCATCATCGCGGCGGTCGGCAGGTCGCCGGACAGGTTGATGCGGCGCTCGCCGACGGCCGAAACGATCAGCCCTCCCTCGGCATCGACGATGATCGCGCTCTGCACGCGCGGATGTTCCTTGACGAAGCGCGCCAGCGCCGAGGGCGCGGCATAGAACGGCAGCGAGGCAAGTTCCTGGGCCGTCTTGTCCACCTCGCCCTTCAGCTCCACCAGCGACGCGTCGAGCGCCGAGCGGCCCAGGTCCAGGCCCGCCTCCAGCGCTTCCTCGACGCGCACGTTGAACCATGACTCGATCGAATGCGACACGAACTGCACGGACACGAGGAAGATCACGAGCCCCGGCAACACGCCGATGGCGGCGAACAGCATTACCAGCCGCGTCATCAGGCGCGAGCCGAACTTGCCGCTCTTGTAGCGGGAATACAGGCGGAACAGGGAAACGCCGACCAGCAGCAGCAATGCCACGGCGACGGCGGCATTCAGGCCCAGCAGCCAGGAATAATAACGGTCGAAGAAACCGGAACTGTCGGAAGCGGACGCCAGCAGGAACAGCAAGATGCTGCACACGGCCCCTGCAACGACGAACAGATACCGCAAGGTCTGGGTCACTTACTCCGCCCTGTACTGGAAGGTTCTCTTTTGCGAAGCCAGGTTCCAGTCGCGGTTGTTGAAGGCATTGAGCTGGATCGGCTTGGGCAGGTAGTCGCGGTCCATGCCCATGCTGAGGGTGACGTTATAGATTTCGCCCACCTTCAGCGCGCCCCGCGGGGCCACGACCCAGCGCGTGGGGCGCCGGATGAAAAACAGGGCATCTTCCAGGGAATCGAAATTCTGCCGCACGCTGCCTTCGATCTGCACGTGGTACTGGCGCGTCAGCACATTGTACCAAAGCTTGTGGGTGCGTCTGGCGGTCACGGCCTTCTCGTCGAACCAGTACCAGCGCGGCCGGGTGAACGTGATCTGCGTGGCGAAATTCACGGGCACGCCGTATTGCAGCGCGTCTTCCAGGCCGTGGTTCAGGTCGAACGAGTACGCGGCGGACAGGCGGTAGCCCTCTTCCGCCGCTTCGATGTAGGCACGGGTGATTTCGACGGTTCCTTCGGCGGCGCGCGCCGCCTGCGGCAGGGCGCAGGCCAGCATCAGCAGCATTTGCCAGCAGAGGAATCGAACGAATCTGGGGATCACTTGCGCTTGGGTTGGTGCTTTAGTTGGTTAAGGCCGAAAACAGGGGCTAAAAGCCGGAAGCCAAGCCGGGAGCCAGTCAGCCAGGCGCCAAAGAGCCTGGACTGGCCGGAAATTCCACGCGCCACCGGAATCATGCATCCTTCGAATCGTGCCTCCTTCGAACCAGACTATGCATCCTTGCGGAACAACGCGTAAAACAATCCATCGTGATCCTGTTCGGCCCCACCCGCGGGCAGCAGCTGACCGGGCGCATCGAGTCGCGTGGCGCGATTGCGCACCGCGAAAGCGGCCGCCTGCGCCTCGGATTCCTGCGGCCACAACGAACATGTCACGAACAGCAATTTACCATTGGGCCGCAGCATCTGCCAAAGATTGTCGAGAATTTGCCCGGAAAGTGTTGCAAGTTGGAGCGTATCGCCCTTGCGGCGCAGCCAGCGGATATCCGGATGGCGGCGCACGATGCCCGAGGCCGTGCACGGCACGTCGGCCAGGATGCGGTCGAAAGGCTGGCCGTCCCACCACTCGCGGCCCTGGGCTGCGGCCGCCTGCAGCGTGGCCGACAGTTGCAGCCGGTCCAGGTTCTCGCGCACGCGCGCCAGCCGCTGCGGGTCCACGTCCAGCGCCGTCAGGTCGGCATCGGCCAGCTCCAGGATATGGCCGGTCTTGCCGCCGGGCGCGGCGCAGGCATCCAGCACGCGCATGCCGTCCTGGACATCGAGCAGCTGCGCGGCAAGCTGGGCGCCGGCATCCTGTACCGACACGAGGCCGGCATCGAACCCGGGAATCAGGTGCACGCCCATCGGCTTGTCGAGGCGCACCGCGTGCTCGCCGATGCGGCGCGCGCCGATGCCGGCCTGCGCGAGTAACTCCAGGTAAGCATCGACAGTGCCCTTGCGGGTATTCACGCGCAGCGTCAGCGGTGGCGCCACGTTGCCGGCCGCGAGTACCTGCTCCCATTCCTGCGGATACGCGGTGATGGCGGCATCGATCCACCACTGCGGGTAGTTCCACTGCGCCACCGGCTGCTGCAGCACATCGGCCAGCAGCGCCTGCTGTTCGCGCAGGAAGCGGCGCAGCAGCGCATTGACCATGCCTTTCGCGCGCGCCGTATCGGGGTGCGAACCGGCCGCGGTCACGGCCTGGTCGACGACGGTGAAGGCTTCGTAGGGCGCCGGCCCGTCTTCGCCCGCCCCCATCAGCGGCAGCGCGGCGGCCAGCAGCGCCCCCACCAGCGGATCGGGTGCCTTCGGCGCCATCGCGGCCACCAATGCATCGCTGCGGCCAAGCTGGCGCATCGCGCGGTAAGCCACGTCCTGGATGGCACCGCGCGCCTGCGGCGTGGTGGCAGGGTTGGCGAACACGCCGGCCAGTGCCTGCGGCAGCGCCATACCGCCGCGCACCTGGACCACGGCGGTCGCCGCGCCCAGCAGCGCAAAGGCCAGCGAATCGGACTTCAGCTCGGCCTGGAATTCCGTTTGCAGCCGCGGCTTGAGGTCGCGGTGGTGGCTGGCGCGCGGGCCGGGTGGCGCTTCCGGACGGGGCCGCGGCCGCGGCGGCTCGGCCGGGCGCGGCGCGGACTTGCGCTCCGCACCCCTGGCGCGGGTGCCTTCCCAGGGGCTCGATGCCGGCCGCTGCTGAGCCGCCGGCGTGGCTGGCGTGGCTGGCGTGGCTGGCTTTGCGGCTGGCTTTGCGGCTGGCTTTGCAGCAGGTGCCGACGACGGCTTTACCGCGGGCTTTGCGGCGGGCTTCGCTGCCCCGGTGGCGTTGGCCGGCGCCGGTTTGCGGGCGGCCGGCTTTTTGGTGGCCGGGGCTGGCTTGCTCTTCAGCGACAGCGTCGGGCGCTTGTTCATCGTGTTCTTTCGTGGTGCTCTGTCAAGGGCAGGATTGTAGCAGTGCGGCGCGGCCCGCCGCGCCACTTGTCATTTATCAAAGGGGAACGCAAACCGGTATAATGTCCGATCTTCGAGACGCGTTCTGCGCGTTTTTTACACCGATTTACTTCCGTTCAGATCCGTACGAATCCGCCCATGCTCGCCCAACAAAAACAACAGATCGCCGCCCTGTTCCAGGCCGCCCTCGCCCCCCTGCTGGAAGGCACTTCCGTGACCGCCAACGTGGTGCTCGAGCGCCCGCGCGACCCGGCGCATGGCGACGTTGCCTGCAACATCGCCATGCAACTGGCGAAGCAGCTGAAAATGAACCCGCGCGAACTGGCCACGAAAATCGTCGCCGCGCTGCTGGAAAATCCCGATGGCAAAGGGCTGGTCGCCTCGGCGGACATCGCCGGCCCCGGCTTCATCAACCTGCGCGTGGCCGACGCCGCCAAGCAGGCCATCGTCCGGACCGTGCTGGCGCAAGGCGCTGCCTATGGCCGCGGCGAAGCAGGCACCGGCAAGAGCGTGATCATCGAATTCGTGTCGGCCAACCCGACCGGGCCGCTGCACGTGGGCCACGGCCGCCAGGCGGCGCTGGGCGATGCGCTGTCGGCGCTGTTCGAGGCGCAGGGCTTCGGCGTGACGCGCGAGTTCTATTACAACGATGCCGGCGTGCAGATTCACACGCTGGCCACCTCCACGCAGGCGCGTGCGCGCGGCCTGAAGCCGGGCGACGCCGGCTGGCCCGAATCGGCCTATAACGGCGACTACATCGCCGACATCGCCGCCGACTTCCTGGCGAAAAAGACAGTGTCCGCCAGCGATGGCGCGCCGGTCACCGGTTCCGGCGACGTGGAAGACCTGGAATCGATCCGCGCGTTTGCCGTGACCTACCTGCGCAACGAGCAGGATATCGACCTGCAGGCGTTCGGCGTGAAGTTCGACAATTACTACCTGGAGTCCTCGCTGTACAAGGACGGCAAGGTGGAAGCGGCGGTCGGCGCGCTGGTGGCGAACGGCCACACGTACGAGGATGGCGGTGCGCTGTGGCTGCGCACCACTGACTACGGCGACGACAAGGACCGCGTGATGCGCAAGACCGACGGCACGTTCACGTACTTCGTGCCGGACGTGGCTTACCATATCGTCAAGTTCCAGCGCGGCTTCACGCAGGCGATCAACGTGCAGGGCTCCGACCACCACGGCACCATTGCGCGCGTGCGCGCCGGCCTGCAGGCGGTGGGCCTGGGCATCCCGCAGGGCTACCCCGACTACGTGCTGCACAAGATGGTCACCGTCATGAAGGATGGCGCCGAAGTAAAGATCTCCAAGCGCGCCGGCTCCTATGTCACGGTGCGCGACCTGATCGAATGGTCGGGCGGCGGCGACATCGCCAAGGGCCGCGATGCCGTGCGCTTCTTCCTCATCTCGCGCAAGGCCGATACGGAGTTCGTATTCGACGTGGACGTGGCGCTGAAGACTTCCGACGAGAACCCGGTGTATTACGTGCAGTACGCGCATGCGCGCATCTGCTCCGCGCTGGCCAACTGGGGCGGCGACGAGGCGCAACTGGCCGGCGTCGACCTGTCGCTGCTGACGGCGCCGCACGAGGCCAGCCTGCTGGCCAAGCTGGCCGAGTACCCGGAAATGCTGCAGCGCGCCCAGGCCGAGCTGGGCCCGCACCAGGTCGCGTTCTACCTGCGCGAGCTGGCCGGCGAACTGCACAGCTATTACTTCGCCCACAAGTGGCTGCTCGATGACGACGAGGCATTGAAGCTGGCCCGCCTGGCGCTGGCGGTGGCGACCCGCCAGGTGCTGCGCAACGGCCTGGCGCTGATCGGCGTATCCGCGCCGGAGAAAATGTAAGACGACTGAAAGGACTTCCCGCACAATGAGTTTCCGCACTTCCCCCCTGCTGCGCACGCGCCAGCAGGGCAGCACGCTGGTCGGCATCATCATCGGCCTGGTCATTGGTCTCGTCATCGCGGTCATCGTGGCGCTGGTCATCACCAAGGGGCAGTCCCCGTTCACCGAACGCACGGCGCGCGCCAACAAGCCGGCCGAATCGTCCGGCCAGATCGCCGATCCGAACAAGCCGATGTACGGCAACCGCGAAGCGGCGCGCAGCGCCAACCGCGACTTCGAACGCGAGCAGAAACAGCCGCAGGCGGCACCGGCACCCACGCCGGCCGCCGATCCGCTGCAAGCCGTGGTGGACCGTATCCAGAATGGCGGCGAGCCGAAGGCCGGCACGCCGGCCTCGCCGGTACCGCCCAACACGGCCGCGCCGCCGACGCAATCGGCCGCTCCTGCGCCATCCCCGGCGGGCGAGGACAAGTGGGTGTATTACCTGCAGGCCGGCGCCTACCGTGAAACGGCCGATGCCGAAGCCGTGCGCGCCAAGCTGGCGCTGCTGGGCTTTGAAGCGTCCGTTACCGACCGCACCACCGATTCGGGCGTGCTGCACCGCGTGCGCGTGGGTCCGTTCACGCAGGTCGAGGCGATGAACAAGGTGCGCGGCAAGCTGTCCGAGAACGGCGTCGATGTCGCCGTCGTCCGCAACCAGAAATGATGGAGCCCTCATGCGCTTGTTGAAGCCGACCTTGAAGCAGATCCTCTCCGCCACCGTGTTCGCCTTCTTCGCCGCCGGCGCGGCCGCCTCGCCCGCCGCGCCGAAGGAAGGCGCCGAGTACAAGGCGCTGCCGACGCCGCAGCCGACCGACACCGGCAAGAAGGTCGAGGTGATCGAGTTCTTCGCCTACTGGTGCCCGCATTGCCACACATTCGATCCGACCCTGTCGGCCTGGGTGAAGAAGCAGGGCGACAACATCGTCTTCAAGCGCGTGCACGTGCCCTACAACGAGCGCCTGGCGCCGCAGCAGAAGCTGTACTACTCGCTGGAATCGCTCGGCCTGGCCGATGCGCTGCAGCCGAAGGTGCTGGCGGCACTGCACGGCGGTGGCCAGACCTTTACCCGCGACGACGAAGTATTCGACTGGGTGGCGAAGCATGGCGTCGACCGCCAGAAGTTCATCGACACCTATCGCTCGTTCGGCGTGGCCGGCAAGGTGCGCCGCTCGGCCGCGCTGATGGAAAGCTACAAGGTCGAGTACTGGCCGCTGATCATCGTCGATGGCCGCTGGCAGGCGTCGCCCAGCCTGACGGGCGAAGCCAACAAGAACCTCGATACCGAGGCCGCGCAGCAGCAGGCCACCACGCAGGTGCTCGACTTCCTCGTCGCGAAGGCGAAGGCCGAGAAAAAATAATGGCTGATGTATTGGCCAGCGTATCGGCCAAGGCATCGGCCACCGCATTGACCAAGCTTTCGGCCGCTGCCGGCCCGCGCGTGTTCATCACGGGCGCTTCCAGCGGTATCGGCGCCGCCCTCGCCGCCCGGTATGCGGCGCAAGGCGCCACCCTCGGCCTGTTTGCCCGCCGCGAGCCGGTATTGCGCGAACTGGCCGCGTCCCTCCCCTTCCCCGAAAAGCACAGCATTCATGCCGGCGACGTCTGCGACCACGCGGCGCTCGCCGCCGCGGCCCGCGCCTTCATCGCGCACGCCGGCGGCATCGACATCGTGATCGCCAGTGCCGGCATCTCGCACGGCACGCTGACCGAAGTGCCCGAAGACTTGCCGGTCTTCGAAACGATCATCGCCACCAACGTGACCGCCACGGTGGCCACGTTCGCGCCCTTCATCGAGGCGATGCGCGAACAGGGCCACGGCACGCTCGTCGGTATCGCCAGCGTGGCCGGCGTGCGCGGGTTGCCGGGCGGCGGCGCCTACAGTGCCTCGAAGGCCGCCGTCGTCACGTATTGCGAAGCGCTGCGGCTGGAAATGCGCCGTCACGGCATTCGCGTGGTCACGATCGCCCCCGGCTACATCGACACGCCGATGACCCGCCAGAACAAGTACCACATGCCATTCCTGATGACGCCGGAACGCTTTGCCGCCAGCGCGGTGCGGGCGATTGCCGGCGGCGTGCGCTACCGTGTGATTCCGTGGCAGATGGGCGTGGTGGCAAGGCTGCTGCGCTGGCTGCCGGACGCGCTGTATGATCTGGCCTTTGCCCGCGCGCCGCGCAAGGCGCGCAAATCCGCATCATGACCGATTCCATGTCCTTCGCCCCCGCTTCGCTCCTGGACCCTGGCAGCATCGGCGCGCGCTGCGCCGCCAGCGCTTCCCACGTGGCCATCGAGGCCGTGGCGGAAACCGGTTCCACCAATGCCGACCTGCTGGCCCGCCTGCCGGCCGGCACGCTCTCCGGCCCCGTGCTGAGGATCGCCGACGTGCAGACGGCCGGCCGTGGCCGCGCCGGGCGCCCATGGCTGTCGGCACCCGGCGCATCGCTGACGTTTTCGCTGGCATGGCCGTTCAAGGGGCCGCTGCAGCGGCTGGCCGGGCTGCCGCTGGCGGTGGGCGTGGCGCTGGCCGAAACGGTGGCGTCGCTCGACGTGCCGGTGCAGCTGAAATGGCCGAACGACCTGATGAAGGATGGCGCCAAGCTGGCCGGCATTCTCGTCGAGACGGGCACCGCGCCCGATGGCACGCTGTGGGCCGTGATCGGCTGCGGCATGAACCTTGTCATGCCCGACGATATGGAGGCGCAGATCGGCCGCGCCGTCGCGTCGGCGCCCTGGCTGGCGCGGATGGATCGCAACGCGCTGGTGGCGCTGCTGCTGTCGCGCCTGGCCGCCGTACTGGCGGAGTTCGACGATACGGGCTTTGCGCCGTTCCGCGACCGGTGGAATGCGCTGCAGGCATGGCGCGGCGAGCCCGTCAATATCCTGGACCAGGGCAACATCATCCAGCAAGGGATCGCCGCCGGTGTCGACGACGCCGGCCGGCTGCTGCTCGATACGCCTGGCGGCCGCGTGGCCGTGCTGTCAGGCGACGTGTCGCTGAGGCTTGCGTGATGGTGGCGGCGACGGTGGACATGAAAGCGGAATCTGCCGGCACCTGGCTGCTGCTCGATGCCGGCAATACCCGCGTCAAGTGGGCGCTGGCCGATGCCGACGCGCCGCTGGGCCAGTGGCGCGTGCAGGGCGCGATGGCGCATGGCCTGCTCGACACCTTGATCGCCGAGTGGCAGGCGGCGGGTATCGTGCCAGCACGGGTGCTGGCGGCCAACGTGGCCGGTGGCGGCGTGCGCGCCGCGATCGAAGGCGCGCTGCGCGTTTGCGCGCCGGCCGCGGCGGTCGAATGGTTCGCCGCCGTGCCCTCGCGCGCCGGCATCGTCAACGGCTATGCCAATCCCGCGCAACTGGGCTGCGACCGTTTTGCCGCCGCGATCGGCGTGCGCGCGCTGGTACCTGGCCGCCCCGTGGTCATCGCCAACTGCGGCACGGCGACCACGGTGGATGCCGTGACGGCGGACGGCACGTTCATCGGTGGCATGATCCTGCCGGGGCTGCGACTGATGTCCGGCGCGCTGGCGCGCAACACGGCGCAGCTGCCGCAGATCGACGCGGGTACCGTACTGCCGCCGACGTTCGCGGACAACACGCATGATGCGATCCTGTCCGGCTGCCTGGCCGCCCAGGCCGGCGCAATCGAACGCGCGGTGGGCGCCCTTGGCGGTGCCGCATGTATCATCTCCGGTGGCGCCGCTCCCCTGATCGCCCCGGCATTGAACGTGCCTGCGCGCCATGTGGACAATATCGTGATGCTCGGCCTGCACGCGGCGCTGCTGGCCGGCGAAATGGGTGAAACATGCTGACTACGCCATGCTGAAATTCTGCTTCTTCGCGCTGCTGGCCGCGAACGTGGCACTGTTCGCCGTCGGCAAGGGCCTGGTGGGCGACGTGGCCGAAGGCGAACGGGAACCCGCGCGCATGGAAAAGCAGCTCAATGCCAAAGCGCTGAAAGTGATTGCGCCCACGCAGGCTGTCGCGGCCGCCGCGCAAGCCGCTCCGCCCGGCCCGGCGCCGAAGGATGAAGCGGTGGCTGTGGCCTGCATCGAAGTCGGCAACTTCGTGCTGGCCGAGGCGCGCCGCTTCGAGGCCGAACTGGCACCGCTGGAACTGGGGGACCGCCAGTCGCGTCGTAACGTGCAAGGGCAGGATGTGTCGGGCTACGTCGTCAACATCCCGCCCTTCCCCAACCGGGACGCGGCGAACCGCAAGGCCGCCGAGCTGCGCGCGAAAGGCGTGGAAAACTTCTACATCATCCCCGATGGCCAGCCGATGAAGCTGGCGATCTCGCTGGGCGTGTTCAAGCAGGAAGCGGCCGCGCAGACGCAGCTCGCGGCACTGGTCAAGCAGGGCGTCACCGGCGCCCGCATCAGCCCGCGCTATGCTCCATCGAAGCAGCTCGTCTTCCAGTTCCGCGACATCGGTGCCACCACCCGTGCCCGGCTAGAGAAAATCGCCGCCGGCTTCAAGGAACAGCAGCTGCGCAAGTGCCAATGAAAAATTGCCTGAAACCGGGGGCGCGGCAGGGGTTTCGCAGAGCATGCTCTGCGCCTGCCAAGCAGTATTGGCATGCATGCCAATACTCCTTCCAGACCCGGTTTCGGCAATTTTGTTAATTCACTTCGCGCTGCACGATAAGGGGCTTGAGCTGCAGCGCGGTGGGCAGCCGTGCGGCGGCCGCGGCGGCTTCTTCGCGTGAGCCGTACGGGCCGCCGTACAGACGGTACAGCGAGCCGGCCTGCACCACGGCGAAGTCGCTGCCGCGGGTTGCCCCGGCAAGCCGTTCGCGCATCCTGGCGGCACTGTTTTCCTTGGCATAGGCACCCAGCTGCAGGTAGTAGCCGCTGGACGATGGCGCGGCCGTGTCGGTTGCCGTGTCACGCGACAGGATGAAGTCTTCCAGTTCGTCCGGCCCCGCGCCCGGCAGCAGCGGCGCTCCCGGCCGCAGTGCGCTGGCCGGCACGCCCTCGACGGCCGCGATGACGGCACCGGCCTTGCGTGCCGCGACCATCCGCTCGATCTCGTCCGGCATGATGCGCGTGACTTCCAGCTCGCTGCTGCCATTGAGCAGCAAGCCCAGTTTCAGCGCCGCCGTGTAGGAAACATCGATCACGCGCGACGACTTGAACGGCCCGCGGTCGTTGACCCGCACCACGACCGACTTGCCGGTCGCCAGGTTCGTGACCCGCGCATACGAAGGGATCGGCAGGGTCGGGTGGGCGGCCGACATCTTGTACATGTCATACAGTTCGCCGGACGACGTGCGCTGCCCATGGAACTTCTTGCCATACCAGGTGCCCATGCCGCGCACCGTGTACGGCTTGTCGTTCGGGATCGGCTCGTAGGTGGTGC
This sequence comes from Pseudoduganella lutea, assembly GCF_004209755.1. NCBI lineage: Bacteria > Pseudomonadati > Pseudomonadota > Betaproteobacteria > Burkholderiales > Oxalobacteraceae > Pseudoduganella > Pseudoduganella lutea. The sequence continues at coordinate 2,134,827 of NZ_CP035913.1, forward strand.
CGAACACGGTGTACGGCCGGTTGGAGCGTGGCAGCAGCGGATCGTTGCGCACTTCGGCATCGGGCGTCTGCAGCAGGTTCGGCGGCGGGTTCTCGCCCGGGCCGTCGTCCTTGTAGTAGCCGCCGCGGCCGGAGCCGGCCGGCGGCAGCACGGGCACGCCGGCTTCGCGCTGCTTCGGCTTGACCTTCGGTGCACCCGGCAAGTGGCTCACGACCTCGGGGCCGCCGCAGCCGGCCAGCGCCAGCAGCGCCGTCAGCAGCGTGCACGAACCTGCGCGCGACAAGGACAAAGACAAAAACCGGCGCGCCATCAGGTCTGCACCAGCTTACGGTGACGCTGCACGCTCATCAGGATCCCGGACACGATCCCCAGCGTCAGCAAGGCGGTGCCGCCATAGCTCATGAAAGGCAGCGGCACGCCCACCACGGGCAGGATGCCGCTCACCATTCCCATGTTCACAAAGGCATAAGTAAAGAAAATCATCGTCATCGCTCCTGCCAGCAGGCGTGTGAAGAAATTGGGTGCGTTGGCCGCGATCATCATGCCACGGCCGATCAGCAGCAGGTATAGCAGCAGCAGGAACAGGTTGCCCGCCAGGCCAAACTCCTCCGAGTAGACGGAGAAGATGAAGTCGGTGGTGCGTTCGGGAATGAATTCCAGGTGCGTTTGCGTGCCCTTCGTCCACCCTTTCCCCATGATGCCGCCCGAGCCGATCGCGATCGTCGACTGGATGATGTGGAAGCCCTTGCCCAGCGGGTCGGCGGTCGGATCGATCAGCGTCATCACGCGTTCACGCTGGTAATCGTGCATCATCGACCAGGCCACCGGCATGAAGCACGCGCCCGCCACCACCAGCGCAAGCATTGCGCGCCATGGCAGTCCGGCGAGGTAGATGACCGCGAATCCCGCGGCCACCACCAGCAGCGAGGTGCCGAGATCCGGCTGGCGCATCACCAGGCCCACGGGCACCATCAGCAGCAAGGCACCGACGAGGTAGGAGTGCCAGCGCAGGTGCCCCTGCTGGTTCTGGAAATACCAGGCCAGCATCAGCGGCACGGCGATCTTGGCCAGTTCGGAGGGCTGGATGTCGATGAAGCCGATATGCAGCCAGCGCCGCGCGCCGAGCTTGATGGTGCCGAACAGCGCCACCGCGACCAGCAGCAGCACGGTCACCGTGTAGGCAGGCACCGCGATCCGCATCAGGTTCTGCGGCGAGATATTCGATGTGATCCACATGACGAGCACGCACATCGCGATATTGCGCAACTGGTCCTCGATCTTGCCTTCGATACCCAGGCTGGCCGAGAACAACGTGATCAGGCTGGTCGTCAGCAGCAGCACGAGCAGGAGCAGCAGCGGCGGATCGAATACCGCCACATAGGGTTTCACGCGCCGCCACAGCGAGCGTCGTTCGTTGATGCGCATATTATTCCCAGTTCCTTGGCGGGACGGCCGGCGCCGCGGCCGGTGCCCTGGCAGCCGGTGCCCTGGCGGCGGGCTGCGATGGCGACGGCGACGGTGCGGGCGCGCGGCCGGCAGGCGGAGCCGTCGTCGCCGGACGTACCGGCATCAGCCCCGGCCCGGGCGGCGTCGCGGCGGGCCGGCCGGCCGCGTTCGGCGCCGCGCCGGCGGCCGGTTGCGCCGGCGTCCCCGCAGGTGGCTGTGCACCGGCCTGGCCCGCCAGCTGTTCACGCGCCAGCGCCGCCTCTTCCTCGGCAAGCGGGCCTTCGATGGGCTCGAACACTTCAGCGTCCTCCTTGGGTACCTTGTCCGTGTTCTTCTCGGTCGGCCGCTTGCCGAGTATGTAGTAATCGAGCACCTTGCGGGCGATCGGCGCCGCCACGGCGCCGCCGAAGCCTGCATTCTCCACCACCATGGCGAGCACGATGCGCGGCTTTTCCGCCGGGGCGAAGGCCACGAACAGCGCGTTGTCGCGCAGGCGCTCGGCCAGTGTCTTGGCGTTGTACTTCTCGTTCTTGCGAATGCCCACGACCTGCGCGGTACCCGTCTTGCCGCCCACGGTGTAGCCCACGCCGGCGAACGCGCGGGTGGCGGTGCCGCCCTGCTCGCTCACCACGCCCACCATCGCATCCTTGATGAGGTCGATGTTCTGCTGCTTCAGCGGAATGCGGTAGCTTTCCTTTGGCACGGTCAGCGTGCGGGCGCGCGTGCCGCCATCCTCGATGATCTTGACGAGGTGCGGCTTCATGACGACACCATTGTTGGCCAGGTTCGCCACGGCGTGCGCGATCTGCAGCGGCGTGTACGAGTTGTAGCCGGAACCGTTCGACACCGAGATCGTGTCCCCGCCCACCCACTTGCCCGCCGCCGGGTTCTTCTTGTAGCGCGACTGCTTCCATGCCTTCGACGGCAGCACGCCGGTCTTTTCGTTATCGAGGTCGATGCCGGTCTTCTGGCCGAAGCCGAACGGCTTCATGAAGTCGTGGATCATGTCGATCCCCATGTCGCGGCCCAGGTGGTAGTAATACGTGTTGCACGACACGACGATCGACTTGCGCAGGTCCACCGTGCCGTGGCCGTGCACCACGTCGTCGCGGAATTTGTGGGTGCCCAGGTACATGTAGCCCGGATCGAAGATCGCCTGCGACGGCGTGCGCTTGCCAGTCTCCAGCGCGGCCAGCGCCATGAACGGCTTGAAGGTGGAACCCGGCGCATAGGTGCCGGACAGCGGCCGGTTCACCATCGGCCGGTCCAGCGAAGTATTGAGTTCATTCCAGCTCTGCGTGTCGATGCCGTCGACGAACAGGTTCGGATCGTAGCCCGGTCGCGACACGTAGGCCAGCACGTCGCCGGTCGACGGTTCGATCGCCACCAATGCGCCGCGCCATTCGCCGAACGCTTCTTCGGCGATCTTTTGCAGCTCGATGTCGATCGACAGGATCAGGTTGCTGCCGGAGGTCGGCGGCTTGCGCGACAGCGTGCGGATCGCGCGGCCGCCGGCGGACACCTCCACTTCCTCGTAGCCGGTGATGCCATGCAGGTGCTTTTCGTAGCTCTTCTCCAGGCCTTCCTTGCCGATGTAGTCCGTACCGTTGTAGTTGGCCGCGTCCTCGCGCTCCTCGATCGCCTTGGCCTCCTTCTGGTTGATGCGGCCGATGTAGCCGATCACGTGCGAGGCCGCCTCACCCAGCGGGTAGTTGCGGAACAGGCGTGCCTGCACTTCGACGCCGGGGTAGCGGAAACGGTTCGCCGTGAAGCGCGCCACTTCCTCGTCGGACAGCCGGGTGCGCAGCGGAATGCTGGCGAAGTTCTTCGACTCGTCCATCAGCTTCCTGAAGCGGCGGCGGTCCTTCGGCGTCACTTCCACGATCAGGGCCAGTGAATCGATCATTTCCTCGAGAGGCACGCGCAGCTTCGACGGCGTGATCTCGAGCGTGTAGGCCGAATAGTTGCGCGCCAGGACCACGCCGTTGCGGTCGAGGATCAGCCCACGGTTCGGCTGGACCGGCACCACGGCGATCCGGTTGTCCTCCGCCTGCGCCATGTAGTCGCTGTGCCGGATCACCTGCAGCCAGACCAGGCGCGCAAGCAGCAGCGCGAAGCAGATGAAGACGAGGGAGCCGAGCAGCGTCAGCCGCACCCGGAACAGGTGCAGTTCGCGCTCGTTGTTCTTCAGCTCTGTCATGATTGGCTATCGGCGCATCAGATCGGACGGGTATGGTCCTTGTCGACCGCGCGCCGCTGCGGCGCCAGCAGCAGCACCGTGATCAGGGGCCACAGCAGGGCCGACACGAAGCTTTCGACGAAGTAGAACCAGCCGGGAAACTTGCCGGAGACAATAAAGCGCACCAGCAACTGCACCGCCTGTGCCAGCAGCAGCAGCGGCAGCACATGCATCGCCTGGGTACTGATGCGGAACCACAGCACGCGCCGGTGCATCATGATCGCGCAGTAGGACAGCAGTGTATACGCCAGCGCGTTCTCGCCGAGCAGGGTGGCATCGTGCACGTCCATCAGCAGGCCGAGGCAGAACGCCGTGCCGATCCCGACCCGGCGAGGCTGGTGCACACCCCAGAACACGAGCACCAGCGCCACGAAATCGGGTGCGGCGATGAACTGGCCCCAGGGCATCAGGTTCAGCAGGAACGCGGCAATCAGGCTGATCGCGATGAAGATGGGGCTGACGGGCAGCAGGATGTACTGTGGACGGTTCATCGGGTCTCCCTCGGCGCCACGGGCGCGGGTGCTGTTGCCGGTGCGGCTGCACGTGGCGCCGGCGTGGCGGCCGGCGTCGTCGCCAGCGGTTGCGGCGGCGCGGCGGGCCGCAGGCCGGGTCCGGCCGCGGGTGCATTCGCGGCGGCGGGTATGGCGGCCGGCGCATTGACCGCCGCGTTGACCGCTGTATTTACCATCGCGGCACCGGCAGCGGCCGGCGCCCCGCCGGCGGTGGTGCCCTGCGCCCCGGCGGCCGCATCAGCCGCCTTTTTCTTCTTCACCGGCTTGGTCGTATCTTCTTCCGGTGGCCGCGGCGGCATCTCCGGCAGCGACATCAGCACCAGCAGCTGCGTATTGCGCTCGATGCCGGCCAGCGGCTGGCAGACCACGCGGCCGAACATGCCGTTCGCGCTGTTCTCGACCTGGATGACGCGGGCCACCGCCAGGCCGGCCGGATACACGCCATCGATGCCGGACGTGATCAGGATGTCGCCCACCACCACGTCGGCATTGGGTGCCATGAAGCGCAGGTCGAGGTTGCCGGACTGGCCGCGGCCGTAGGCCACGCTGCGCAAGCCGTTGCGCAGCACCTGCACGGGGATGGCCTGCTCCTTGTCGGTCAGCAGCGTGACTTCGGACGTGAAGGGAAACACGCGCGTCACCTGCCCTACCACGCCCTGGTTGTCGATCACCGGCAGCCCGGCCCGCACGCCCTGCTGCGTGCCGCGGTTCAGGATCACCTTGCGGGTGAACACGTCGCGCGCGTCGTAGAGGATTTCGGCCAGCATCGTCTTGCCGGGCACCTTTTCACGGGCTTCGAGCAACTTGCGCAGTTGCGCATTCTCGGCCTGCGTGAGCTGCGCCTGCTGCAGCGTCTGCGCCATGGCGATCTGCTGCGTCTTCAGTTCGCGCACCTGCCGTTCCAGGCCGGACAGCGTGGAAAAATACGTGCCCACGCCCAGCAGCGCATCGCGCGGCAGCATCGCCACCACCTGCAGCGGGTACAGCACGGTACCGACCACCTGGCGCACGACGGTCAGCGCGCCCACGCGCGAATCGAACAACAGCAATGCGATCGAAATGCACGCGCAGATCATCATCTTGGCGCGCGCGGACGCCCCTTGCTTGAAGAGTGGCGGCGGACTGTATTCCATAGATCCTGAAAGGACGCGAGCGGCCGTGCGCAATGCACGGGCCGCCCTGGTATTTCCAACGTTATTGCTAATGCTCTGCCAACGCTATTGCAAACGCCCGGTTGCGATCACCTGCAACGATCGATCGCGACCACGGTCGTGGCAGCGATCACTCGTAGGAGAAGATCGATCCCAGCTGGTCCATGCGTTCCAGCGCCATGCCCGAACCGCGCACCACGCAGGTCAGCGGATCTTCGGCCACCAGCACCGGCAGGCCGGTTTCTTCCATCAGCAGGCGATCCAGGTCGCGCAGCAGCGCACCACCGCCCGTCAGCATCATGCCCTTTTCGGCGATATCGGCGCCCAGTTCCGGCGGCGTCTGTTCCAGCGCGTTCTTCACGGCCGACACGATATTGTTCAGCGGGTCGGTCAGCGCTTCGAGGATCTCGTTCGACGAGATCGTGAACGAACGGGGAATGCCTTCGGACAGGTTGCGGCCCTTGACTTCCATTTCCTTCACTTCGGAGCCCGGGAACGCGGAGCCGATCGCCTTCTTGATCGCCTCGGCCGTCTGTTCGCCGATCAGCATGCCGTAGTTGCGGCGGATGTAGTTGACGATCGCTTCATCGAACTTGTCGCCACCCACGCGCACCGAGCCCTTGTAGACCATGCCGCCCAGCGAGATGATGCCCACCTCGGTGGTGCCGCCGCCGATGTCGACCACCATCGAACCCGTTGCGTCGGAGACCGGCAGACCGGCGCCGATCGCGGCCGCCATCGGTTCCTCGATCAGGTACACCTGCGAAGCGCCGGCACCGAGTGCCGATTCGCGGATCGCGCGGCGTTCCACCTGGGTCGAACCGCACGGCACGCAAATGATGATGCGTGGCGACGGGCGGAAGAACTTCGAATCGTGCACCATGCGGATGAACTGCTTGAGCATCTGCTCGGTCACGGTGAAGTCGGCGATCACGCCATCCTTCATCGGGCGGATCGCCTCGATGTTGCCAGGCACCTTGCCCAGCATCTGCTTGGCTTCCTTGCCTACCGCCTGGATGGTCTTCTTGCCGTTCGGGCCGCCTTCCTGGCGGATCGCCACCACGGATGGCTCGTCGAGCACGATGCCCGAGCCGCGCACGTAGATGAGGGTATTTGCCGTGCCGAGGTCAATGGCCAGGTCGGACGAGATGTACCTGCGTAAAAAACCAAACATGAGTATCCTGTAGCGCTTGCCCGCGCGTGGGCAGTTAAAAGTAGCCAGTACTGCGTCGTCCAGTACTGCGTTGTCCTGTAATGCGTCGTGCTGTGGCGTCGTGCCGTGGCGCCGGGCTCGCAACCGGGCTTGCAACCGGGTCCTGCCCTATATGGCGGCCACCGGGATGCCGGCAACGCATCAACCCGGCATTCTACCTTATAATTCACGGGCTATTTGCCCTGAATCCACTCAAATGTGCGGACCCCGAAGCCTGTGTTTATGCAGGTTTGCCGGGGTTTTAGGGCGAGATGGCCGATGTTACAAAAGTCTTTTGAAATCCCCTGTTTCTAAATCCTGCGCTTCGCGCCCGAAATCATGTCCCTGACAACGAACGACGTAAACCGCATCGCCAAGCTGGCGCAACTGGAAATGGACGAGCAGCATTCCGCGGCGATGCTGGACAAGCTGAACGGCATTTTCGCGCTGGCCGAGCAGATGCAGGCCGTGGATACCGAAGGCGTGCCGCCGCTGGCGCACCCGCTGGCCGCGCACATGCAGGTCGCGCTGCGCCTGCGTGAAGACGTGCCGACGGAACCGAACCGCCGCGACGATTACCAGCAGGTGGCGCCGAAGACCGAGGACGGCCTGTACCTGGTACCGAAGGTGATCGACTAACATTTCGCCGCAGACCATATGATCATCCATACCAAGACCCTCAAAGAACTGTCCGCGCTGCTGCAGTCGAAAGAGATCTCCGCCACTGAGCTGGCGACCCATTACCTCGACCGTATCGAGGCCAGCGACCTGAACGCATTCCTGCACGTCGACCGCGCGCTCACGCTGGCCCAGGCCGCCGATGCCGATACCCGCCTGGCGGCCGGCAACGCCCATGCACTGACCGGCGTGCCGATCGCCCACAAGGATATCTTCGTGACCCGCGGCTGGCGCTCCACCGCCGGCTCGAAGATGCTGGCCAATTACACGAGCCCGTTCGATGCCACCGTGGTCGAGAAGCTGCACGGCGTCGGCATGGTTCACCTGGGCAAGCTCAATTGCGACGAGTTCGCAATGGGTTCGTCGAACGAGAATTCGGCCTTCGGTGCCGTGAAGAACCCGTGGGACGCGAATGCCGTGCCCGGCGGTTCGTCGGGCGGCTCCGCCGCGGCCGTGGCCGCGCGCCTGGCGCCGGCCGTGACCGGTACCGACACGGGCGGCTCGATCCGCCAGCCGGCGTCGTTCTGCGGCATCACCGGCATCAAGCCCACCTACGGCCGCGTATCGCGCTTCGGCATGATCGCGTTTGCCTCGTCGCTGGACCAGGGCGGCCCGATGGCGCAAACCGCCGAGGATTGCGCCTTGCTGCTGTCGGCCATGGCCGGTTACGACGAGCGCGATTCGACGAGCCTGGCACCGGAACAAGGCGGCGTGCATGAAGACTTCACGCGCAACCTGAACGAGCCGTTGACGGGCCTGCGCATCGGCGTGCCGAAGGAATACTTTGGCGAAGGCCTTTCCGCCGACGTGGAACAGGCCGTGCGCGCCGCGCTGGAACAGTTCGTGAAGCTGGGCGCCACGCTCGTCGACATCTCGCTGCCCAACACCGCGCTGTCGATCCCGGCCTACTACATGATCGCGCCGGCCGAGGCATCGTCGAACCTGTCGCGCTTCGATGGCGTGCGCTACGGCTTCCGCGCCGAGGGCTATAAGGATCTGCAGGATATGTACAGGAAGACGCGCGCCCAGGGCTTCGGCCCCGAGGTGCAGCGCCGCATCATGGTCGGCACCTACGTGCTGTGCCATGGCTACTACGATGCCTACTATGTGAAAGCGCAGAAGATCCGCCGCCTGATCGCCGACGATTTCGCCAAGGTGCTTTCCGGTCCGGACGCCGTGTGCGACGTCATCATGGGCCCGGTGGCCCCGACCGTGGCCTGGGACCTGGGCTCGAAGGCGGACGACCCGGTGGCGAACTACCTGGCCGACATCTTCACGCTGTCCACCAGCCTGGCCGGCCTGCCCGGCATGTCGATCCCCTGCGGCTTCGGCCAGGGCGACAAGAATGCGAACCGGCCGGTGGGCCTGCAACTCATCGGCAATTACTTCGCCGAGGCGAAGCTGCTGAACATCGCCCACCAGTTCCAGCAGGCGACCGACTGGCACACGCGCGCGCCCGCGGGCATCTGAAGATCAAAGGAAGAACAGCTATGGAATGGGAAGTCGTCATCGGTCTCGAGAACCACGTGCAGCTCACGACCGATTCGAAAATCTTCAGCGGCTCGCCGACCGCGTTTGGCGCCGAGCCGAACACGCAGGCCAGCCCGGTGGACCTGGCATTGCCGGGCGTGCTGCCGGTGATGAACAAGCAGGCCGTCGATCGCGCGATCCGCTTCGGCCTGGCCGTGGGCGCGAAGATCGCGCCGCAATCGATCTTCGCCCGCAAGAATTATTTTTACCCCGACCTGCCGAAGGGTTACCAGATCAGCCAGATGGATGACCCGGTCGTGCAGGGCGGCTCGCTGACGTTCGGCTTCGAGAAGGATGGCAAGTTCGTCACCAGGACCGTGAACCTGACGCGCGCCCACCTCGAGGAAGATGCCGGCAAATCGCTGCACGAGGATTACCATGGCATGTCCGGCATCGACCTGAACCGTGCCGGCACGCCGCTGCTGGAAATCGTGTCCGAGCCGGAAATCCGCTCGGCGCAGGAAGCGGTGGCGTATGCCAAGGCGCTGCATGGCCTGGTGATGTGGCTGGGCGTTTGCGACGGCAATATGCAGGAAGGCTCGTTCCGCTGCGACGTCAACGTGTCCGTGCGCCCGAAAGGCCAGACCGAGTTCGGCACGCGCTGCGAGATCAAGAACCTGAACTCGTTCCGCTTCATCGAAGAAGCGGTCAATGTGGAAGTACGCCGCCAGATCGAGCTGATCGAGGATGGCGGCAAGGTAGTGCAAGCCACGCGCCTGTACGACCCGGACCGCAAGGAAACCCGCGAAATGCGCAGCAAGGAAGATGCGCAGGACTACCGCTACTTCCCCGACCCGGACCTGCCGCCGCTGGCCATTTCCGAGGAATGGATCGAGCGCGTGAAGGCGGCGATGCCGGAACTGCCGGCCGTGATGCGCGAGCGCTTCGTCAATGAATACAAGCTGCCGGAATACGATTCGCTGGTGCTGACGTCGTCGAAGGCGATGGCCACGTACTTCGAAGCCGTGGTGGCGGCGGCCGGCCAGGAAAATGCCAAGGCCGCCGCCAACTGGCTGATGGGCGACGTGTCATCCACGCTGAATCGCAACGACGTCGACATCGCCGACGCGCCCGTGAAGCCGGCGCAGCTGGCGCTGATGCTGAAGCGGATTGCCGACGGCACGATCTCGAACAAGGCCGCCAAGGAAGTGTTCCAGGCGCTGTGGGAAGCGAACTCGGACGACGCGGCGCTGGTCGATGCCATCATCAAGGAAAAAGACCTCGGCCAGGTATCCGATGCGGGCGCCCTGGTGGCGATCGTCGACGAAGTCCTCGCCAACAATGCCAAGTCGGTGGAGCAGTACCGCGCCGGCAAGGAAGCGGCGATCAATGCGCTGATCGGCCAAGCGATGAAGGCTTCCAAGGGCAAGGCCAACCCGGCCCAGCTGACGGAGTTGTTGAAGGCAAAGCTGGCTGGTTGAGCCCCCCAGCGTTGCCGGCCCAAAACCGGTGACAGACACCGGTTTTCAAAAAAGGCGCTGCGGCGCCTTTTTTGTTATCTTCTCGGCATGAGAACCCCGATCACCATGCTGCTGGCCACCCTGGCCTTCCCCGCGCTGGCCGGCGAACCGGCCGGCATCCACTTCACCCATCACGACTGGGAAGTCGCGTGCGACAACACGCGCACCTGCCGCGCCGCCGGCTACCAGTCGGAGGAAACCAAAGGCCCCGCCATCTCGGTGCTGCTCGAGCGCAAGGCGGGCCCGCGGCAGCCCGTGAAAGCCTTGCTGCAAACCGGCACGTACGACGACGACGCGCCCGCGCCGAAAGACGCGCTGACGATGCGTATCGATGGCAAGCCGCTGGGTGAGCCGGACCTGGCGGACGACGGCAATTACCGGCTCACGGCGGCGCAGACCGCCGCGCTGCTGACCGCCCTGGCGAAGAACAGCAAGCTGCAGTGGACGGACGGTACCACGACGTGGACGCTGTCCGGCAAGGGTGCCGCGGCCGTGCTGCTGAAGATGGATGAGTTCCAGGGCCGCCTTGGCACCGCTGGTGCCCTGGTGCGCAAGGGCGCGAAAAGCGAGGATGCCGTGCCGGCGCCGCTGCCGGCGCCGGAAGTATCGCCCGCCTCGGCCGGATCCACCGAAGTGAACCTGGCGCCAGCCGCGCGCACGGCGCTGCTGCGCGAGCTGCGCGGCACGCTCGGGGCCGACGATTGCGATGCCCTGCAGGCGGACCAGCTGATGGCGCTGCGCCTGACGCCGGACAAGCTGCTCATCCACATGCCTTGCTGGGCCGGCGCCTACAACGAGGGCTCGGCCTACTGGGTGGCGAACAAGGCCGCCCCCTACGCGCCCGTGCTGGTGACCCTGGCCGCCAGCGACTACGCGGCCGGCACCATCAGCGCCAGCCAGAAAGGCCGCGGGCTGGGCGACTGCTGGTCGAAGCAGGAGTGGACGTGGGATGGCCGCCGCTTCGCGCCGACGCTGGCGGCGACCACGGGCATGTGCCGGCTGGTGGCCGCCGGCGGCGCCTGGGAATTGCCGACCTGGGTGGCAAAGGTCACCCGCGGCCTGCGCTGAGGTGTTCTCCACTGCAGCGCCCCGCGCTGCAGTGCTCTCGCCGCAGTGCCCCCCGATAAGGCGCTCCCTCGTCAGGGCGCCACGCGCCCCTCGATCGAATCGTCCATCGTCTTGCCGATGGCGGCGCCCACCATGATCTTCAGGCCGGCCACGAGGTTGCCATGCTTGTTGTCCCAGTAGTAGCCATCGGTGGGCACCACGCGGATCAGCGTGATGCGCGGGTCGCCCAGCCCACCCGTGAACCACGTGGCCAGTTCCGGGCTCCACAGTTCGCGGATCCGGTTCGGGTCCGTCGAGATCGTGGCGATACCGTCCAGGTACAGGAAGCCGGCATGTTTCGACGCCTGGAAATACAGGCGCACTTTCGGGTCCGCCGCGACTTCCGCGTTCTTGTGGCTGTCGGCAGCGCTCATGAACCACAGGCTGCCGGCCGCGTCGACATCGAGCACGGACATCGGCCGCGCATCGGTGCCGCTGCTGACGAAGAAACAGCTGGCCGCGTCGTCGACGATGTGCCGGATGCGCTTGACGGCGTCGTGCCCCGTCAGGTCCTTGTGGGTCTGTTCCGCCTGGTTGCGATTGATCGAATCCATGACATCCTCCAGTTCGTGGGAGACTTCGATGCTAGCGGCATTTTGACCGGCGGTATGTGGTGTTTTTAACCTTCCCGTTCTTCCAGCACGCGGGCGATCCACTCGTCGATGCCGGTAAAGAGATCATCCCGGTTCAGCTCGTTGAAATTCTCGTGGCGGTTGTTCGCCTCGATCCGGCAGGTCAGCAGGTGCGGCGGCACGGCGCGCAGCAGTTGCTGGCAAGCGTTCGTGTCGGCCAGCTGGTCCTGCCCCGCCAGCACGACATACAGCGGATGCCGCCAGCCCTCCAGGGCCAGGCCGCGCTGCGCATGCTGCAGCGCATGGCCGAAGCGCATGGTGATCTCGGTGGCGCGAATACCGTCCGCTTCGTCGCGGTGATGGCGCGCCGTGATGGCCGCATCGTGCGTCAGCACATCGGTCAGCGGCGCCAGCGGCACTTTCATCGCCGGGGCCAGCCGGGCCAGCACGCTGGACAGCTTTTGCAGCACGGCCGGCACGGGCACCGCGTTGACGTAATAAGGTGAAGAAAGAATAAAGCCGGCAACGCCGTCGCCGCCTTGCAGCCCGAACTTCGTCGCGACCAGGCCGCCCATCGAATGCGCGATGACGAACACGGGTATGCCCGGCCAGCGCGCGCGGATCCAGTCGAGGAACAGGCCGGTCTCCTCGACGAAGATGTCGAAATCGGGAATGTCGGCGCGCTTGCCCGCGCCATGGCCGCACAGGTCGAATGCCACGGTGGCAATGCCGCGTGCGCGGAAGTACAGGGCCGGCGTGACCCAGTCGCCGCCATGGGCCATGCCGCCGTGCAGCGCCAGCAGGATGGCCAGGGGTGCCGCCGCTGCGGGCGGTTCCCAGATGCGCACGGTGCGCGTGGCGCCGCCACGGCCGGAGAACGTGTCGAGCCGGTCTTCGGAAAAGCGCATCGGCCGCTGAGGATCGTCCCTGGAATCAGCCATGGATCGGCCGGCGGATCAGCCCGTGATACTGAGCGTGATCCCCATGTTGACGAACAGGGTCAGGTCGGCGATCGAGAAATCGAGCGCGTCGTCCGGCCCCACGTCCGTGACCGCGATGCGCAGTTCGGCGGCCAGCGGCGGCATGTCGAACGTGATGCCGCGGGACTCGCATTCGTGCAGCCAGGCGCGCAGGTGCCGCATCAGGGCGACCGGATTCGCGTCCTGCCCCAGGTCCACGTAAAAACCGGCATCGATGCGCACGCGGCCATCCGGGCGCACGTCGCCCTTCTGCCAGCTGTGCTCGGGCTCGCTGGGCAGGCCGTCGCGCACGTCGGCAACGAATGCTTCGTCGCCGTAAACCTTCAGGGATGCCTTGTTCATCGCCACCTCCTCGCGTTGCCGCTATTTTCGTTGCCTCTATTTAAGCACAACGGGAGGAGGATGCGAATGGGTCGTAAACGTTCGAGAACGTTCAGGAAACGTTCAGGAGACGCCGTAGCGGTCGCGGTAGGCGGCCACCGCATCCTTGTGCTGTGCCAGCGCCGGGTCGGCGGACAGGTAGCCCAGCAAATCGGCCAGGCTGCCGATCGAGATCACGGGAATGCCGTAGTTCTTGCTCACTTCCTGCACGGCGGACAGTTCGGACACGACACCGTCCTTGCCGCCCCGCTCCATCCGGTCCAGCGCGATCAGCACGGCGCATGGCTCGGCGCCGGCGTTGCGGATCATCTCGACCGATTCGCGCACCGAGGTGCCCGCCGAGATCACGTCGTCGATGATGACGACCTTGCCGGTGAGTTTCGCGCCGACGAGCGTGCCGCCTTCGCCGTGATCCTTGGCTTCCTTGCGGTTATAGGCGAACGACGTGTTGCGGCCCTTGCCGGCCAGCGCCATCGCCGTGGCCGAGGCCAGCGTGATGCCCTTGTAGGCAGGGCCGAACAGCATGTCGAATTCCACGCCGGAATCGAGCAGGGTCTGGGCGTAGAAGTCGGCCACTTTCGCCAGCGTGGCGCCGTCGTGGAACAGGCCTGCGTTGAAGAAATAGGGCGACTGGCGCCCCGCCTTGGTGGTGAATTCGCCGAATTTCAGCACTCCCGCCGAGACGGAAAACGCGATAAACTGTTGCCTCAAATTATTCATATGCTGGTCCTGTTTCTAAAAGTGCCCGTATTTTAATCCATGCCAAAGATCATTTCCGCCAACCTGAATGGCATCCGCTCCGCCGCCAAGAAGGGCTTTTTCGACTGGATGGGCACCCAGTCCGCCGATTTCATCTGCGTGCAGGAGCTCAAGTGCGTCGCCAGCGACATGACGGACGAGTTCCGCAATCCGCACGGCTACCACGGCCATTTCCACTATGCCGAGAAGAAGGGCTACTCGGGCACCGGCATTTACAGCAAGATCGCGCCGGACGCAGTGAAGATCGGCTTCGGCAGCCCAGAATTCGATGCTGAGGGCCGTTATGTGCGCTGCGATTTCGGCGACCTGACGGTCATTTCCGTGTACTGCCCGTCCGGCTCGTCGTCGCCGGAACGCCAGGAAGCGAAATTCCGCTTCATGGACCTGTTCCTGCCCCACCTGGTCGAACTGCGCGCCGAAGGCCGCGAAGTCGTCATCTGCGGTGACTGGAACATCGCCCACAAGGAAATCGACCTGAAGAACTGGAAGGGCAACCTGAAGAATTCCGGCTTCCTGCCGGAAGAGCGCGCGTGGCTGACGCGCATCTTCGACGAGTGCGGCTACGTGGACGTGCACCGCGGCCTCGATCCGCGCCCGGAGCAATACACATGGTGGAGCAACCGCGGCCAGGCTTACGCGAAGAACGTGGGCTGGCGCATCGACTACCATGTGGCCACCCCCGGCATCGCCGGCTGCGCGCAAGCCGTTTCCGTCTACAAGGACGTAAAATTCTCCGATCACGCGCCACTGATCATCGACTACCTGCGCTGAGAATCCGCTTGGCAGCCTACAGGGTACGCCGGCTTTCAAAGTAACGCCATTCCCCGGTCAGCGGATCGGGAAAGCCGATCGCCCGCGCCAGCAGTTTCAATGGCGCCGACACATCCTCGCCCTTGCACGGCAGCGCCACCGGATAGAACGCGTCGTTGACGATCGGAATGCCCAGCGCGGCCAGGTGCACGCGCAGCTGGTGCTGCCGCCCCGTGTGCGGCCACAGGCGGTACAGCACGTGCTCGCCCCGCTGCTCGACGACATCGATCATCGTTTCCGAATTCGGCTCGCCCGGTTCTTCCTTCATCGTGAAGAATTTATCGCCCTGCACCATGCGGCTGCGGTAGCTGAACGGGAACTGGCGGTCCGGCAGCGGGCCGGCCAGCGCCTCGTATTCCTTTTGCACGACACGCTGCTGGAACAGCGACTGGTAGGCGCCCCTGCTGTCGAGGTTGCAGGAAAAGACGACGACGCCAGCTGTTTCGCGGTCGAGCCGGTGGATCGGCACGAGTTCCTCGATGCCGAGCTTCGCGCGCAGGCGCACCAGCAGTGTCTCCTTCAGGAAGCGGCCGGTGGGAATCGTCGGCAGGAAATGCGGCTTGTCGGCCACCACGATGTGCTCATCCCGGTACAGCACTTCCTCCTCGAACGGAATCGGCGCTTCGGCTTCCAGCTCGCGGTAGTAAAAGATGCGCAGGTTGCGCTTGTAGGGCGAATCGGGAGCCAGCGCCCTGCCCTGCGCGTCGACGACGTCGCCGCGCGCCATCCGTTCGCGCCATTGCGCCTCGGTCACGGCGGGATAGTTGGCCACCATGAAGGTGATCAGGTCGGGCCAGTCGCCCTCGGGCAGCCACAGGTAGCTGGGCGTGACGCCATCGCGCATCGGCAATGGCGCCTTGCCGTGAAACTTGACGGTGGAAGACATGCAGGAAACGGTAAGACGCGCAGTGCGTCGCTTTATGACTTGGGCAGCGGCGTGGTGCGGTAAGCCGGCAGCTTCGCCACCGTGGTGCCCTTCGTGCGCGCATACACCGGCAGCACCAGCGGCATGCTCTTGTTCATTTCCCCGATGCGGGTTTCGCCGCTCGGGTGGGTGGACAGGAATTCGATGGGCGCGCGCGCATTGACGGCGCCCATCTTCTGCCACAACGCGATGCCGGCGCGCGGATCGAAGCCGGCGCGCGCGGCCAGGTCGATGCCCACCAGGTCGGCCTCGGTTTCCTCGCCACGCGAGAATTTCAGCACGGCTGCCTGGGCCGCCATGCGGCCACCGAAATCAGTGAGGTTCGGGTCGATGCCGAACAGCGCCGAGGCGGCAATGCCGCCCACCTTGCCGGCGATCGCCGCCAGCTGCGATTCGCCCTGCCGCTTGCGCGCATGTTCACGCAGCGCATGGGCGATTTCGTGGCCCATCACCATGGCCACTTCGTCATCCGTCATGTTCAGCTTTGTGAGGATGCCGGTGAAGAAGGCGATGCGCCCGCCCGGCATGCAGAAGGCATTCACCTGGTCGGAATTGAGCAGGTTCACTTCCCAGTTCCAGTCCGCCGCTTCGGGATTCCAGCGGCCCACATGCGGGATGATGCGTTTCGCAATGGCGCGCAGGCGCTGCACCTGCGGATGGCTGTCGTCGACCAGCGCATTCTTCTGGTCGGCTTCCTTGATCAGCGCATCGTATTGCAGCTTTGACTGCTGGTTGACGGCCTGCTCGTCGGACAGCACGCGCAGGCGCGACAGGCGCGTGACGGGAATGCCGTCCGACGCGGGCGCGGCGGCCTGGTGCGCCGGCGCGGATTGATGGGCTGCCGCCAGCTGCATGCTGGAGGCGAGGGCAATGAGAGCCAGGCTATGTTTGAGTGATTTCATGATTTGTATCCATACGACCGTGACATTCTGACAAAATTCACGGCCGTTCGTCACACGATATCACACGCCGCTACCGCCCGTTAGCGCCCGTTCTTCTTGCGCAGCCGGAACACGGCCAGTTCCCCGCGCAGGTTCGGCAGGAAGTCGACGATCCGCCCGTCGGCCAGCGCCACGTATTCCAGCACTTCGACACCCACTTCGGCGGCCAGCGCGCGGAAGTCCTCGATCGTGGCGCAGCGCACGTTCGGCGTGTCGTACCACTGGTACGGCAGCGTCTTCGACACGGGCATCCGGCCCTTCAGCAATGCCACGCGGTGCGGCCAGTAGGCAAAGTTCGGGAACGATACGATCGCCTCGTTACCGACGCGAACGATGTCGCGCAGCAGCGCTTCCACGTGCTGCATCATCTGCAGCGCCGACAGGCACAGCACCGTGTCGAACGAGTTGTCGCCGAAAAGTGCCAGGCCGCCCTTCTCGAAATCCTGCTGGATCACGCGCACGCCGCGCTGGGTGCTTTCCAGCACCTTGTCGTCTGCCAGTTCCAGGCCATAGCCGGTGCAGTGCTTGTCCGTCTGCAGGTAATCCATCATGAAGCCGTCGCCGCAGCCCACGTCCAGTACGTGCGCACCAGGCTGTATCCAGTGGGCGATGAAGGCCAGGTCGGGGCGCGATCGTTTCAGGTCATCGAACGTCATGCCGCACCTCCTTTCGAACCGGCGGCAGTCTCGCCGTGGATCTGCCCGAAGTACGCCCGCACCATGCCCATGTAGCGTGGATCCTCCAGCAGGAAGGCATCGTGGCCATGCGGCGCATCGATTTCCGCGTACGTGACTTCGCGGCGGTTGGCCAGCAGTGCCTGCACGATCTCGCGCGAGCGCTCCGGCGAGAAACGCCAGTCGGTGGTAAACGACGCCAGGAAGAATTTCGCCGTGGTTTTTGCCAGCGTGCGCGTCAGGTTGCCGTCGTGCAGCCGCGCCGGGTCGAAGTAGTCGAGCGCTTTCGTGATCAGCAGGTAGGTGTTGGCGTCGAAGTACGTGGCGAACTTGTCGCCCTGGTAGCGCAGGTACGATTCGATCTCGAAGTCGATGCCGAAGCCGAATTTGTAGCCGACGGTCTCGGCCCCGCCCTTCTCCGCCATGTTCCTCAGCTTGCGGCCGAATTTCTCGGCCATGTCGTCGTCCGACAGGTAGGTGATGTGGCCGACCATCCGCGCCACCTTCAGGCCGTTCTTCGGCACCACGCCGTGCTCGTAGAAATCGCCGCCGTGGTAGTCCGGATCGGACAGGATGGCCTGGCGTGCCACGTCGTTGAAGGCGATGTTCTGCGCCGACAGCTTGGGCGTGGAAGCAATGACCACGCAATGGCGCAGCCGGTCCGGATACATGATGCTCCAGGCAAGCGCCTGCATGCCGCCCAGCGAACCGCCCATCACGGCGGCGAACTGGCCAATGCCCAGGCGGTCGGCGAGGCGCGCCTGCGCGGTCACCCAGTCTTCCACCGTCACCACGGGGAACGCGGCGCCGTAAGGCTTGCCGGTGGCCGGGTTGGCATGCATCGGGCCGGTGGAGCCGAAGCACGAGCCGAGGTTGTTGACGCCGATGACGAAGAACCTGTTCGTGTCGACCGGCTTGCCGGGGCCGACCATGTTGTCCCACCAGCCCACGTTCTTCGGGTCGCCGGCATACCAGCCGGCCACGTGGTGCGAGGCATTGAGCGCGTGGCAGATCAGCACCGCGTTCGATTTGTCGGCATTCAGGGTGCCATAGGTTTCATACATCAGCGTGTACTCGCGCAGCGACGCACCGCTTTGCAGGGGCAAGGGTTCCGCGAACGCCATGGCTTGCGGAGAGACGATTCCTATCGAGGACATGTTTTCGAGTTATTGTGTACTGCGCGGCCCCGCGGGCCAGTGATGATGGCGGGGCCCGAATGGGGGCACCCGCTATGGTTTCTACATCGTCTGCAGAGACAGGACGGCATCCGCGATGACGTCCGGGTCCATGGAACGAAGTATCTTGCGCGTATGCGGCAGGATCCGGGCCAGGTCGGTGTTGAGGATCTCCTGCTTCACCGACAGCAATTGCGCCGGGTGCATCGAGAAATCGCGCAGGCCCATGCCGAGCAGCAGGCGGGTGAGCTTCACGTCGCCCGCCATCTCGCCGCACACGGCAACATCGATACCGGCCTTGTGGCCGGCGGCTATGGTCATCGAAATCAGTTGCAGTACGGCGGGATGCAGGGGATTGTAAAGGTGCGCCACCTCATAATCAACCCGGTCGATGGCCAGTGTGTACTGAATGAGGTCGTTCGTGCCGATCGACAGGAACTTCATCTTCCGCACGAACATCGGCAGCGCCAGCGCGGCGGCGGGGATTTCGATCATGGCACCCACGTCCACGCCGGGGTCGTACTTGATGTTCGCTTCGCGCAGTTCGGCCTTGGCCAGCTCGATCATCGCCAGCGACTGGTCGATCTCGTGCGAATGCGCCAGCATTGGAATCAGGATGCGCAGCTTGCCGAACGCGGAAGCGCGCAGGATGGCGCGCAGCTGCGTGAGGAAGATCTGTGGCTCGGACAGGCAGTAGCGGATCGCGCGCAGGCCCAGCGCCGGATTCAGGGCGGTGTGCTCGGTGGTGTCCAGCGGCTTGTCGGCGCCGATGTCGAGCGTGCGGATCGTGACCGGCCGCCCCTTCATCGCCACGACGGCGCGCCGGTACTGCTCGAACTGCTCGTCTTCCGACGGCATGTCGCTGGCGCGGCCCATGAACAGGAATTCGGAGCGGAACAGGCCCACGCCATTGGCGCCCGCTTCCAGCGCGGGGCCGCAATCGTCCGGCAGCTCGATGTTGGCCAGCAGCGTGATCGCCGTGCCGTCCTTCGTGACGGCGGGGGTCTTTTTCAGCTTCGAGAGTTTTTTCCGGGCCCGCTGCGCGGCCAGCTGGCGTTCGCGGTACTGTTCCAGCACCAGCGCGCTGGGGCTGACGATGACCACGCCGGCATCGCCGTCGATGATTACCCAGTCATCCTGCTCGATCAGGCTGGAGGCCTGCGACACGCCGACCGCGGCCGGGATATCGAGACTGCGCGCCACGATCGCCGTGTGCGAGTTCTGCCCGCCCACGTCGGTGACGAAACCGATGAACGAGCGGTCGCGGAACTTGAGCATGTCCGCCGGCGAGATGTCGTGCGCCACCACCA
Organism: Pseudoduganella lutea; assembly: GCF_004209755.1. Classification (NCBI taxonomy): domain Bacteria; kingdom Pseudomonadati; phylum Pseudomonadota; class Betaproteobacteria; order Burkholderiales; family Oxalobacteraceae; genus Pseudoduganella; species Pseudoduganella lutea. Next base: position 2,154,669 of record NZ_CP035913.1, read on the forward strand.
CCATCTGTGCCTGGAATTCGTCGTCGTCCGGCTCCACCGGCACGGGCAGCGGCTCGCTGCCCAGCAGGATCTTCAGCACCCGCTCGGCCACCTGCTGGATGTCGACCTTGCGCTCGCGGAGGTAGGCATCCTCGATCTCGTCGAACTGCGCCGACAGTTCCTCGATCTGCGTGACGAGGGCCCACTCGGCGTTGTAGTGGCGGCTGCGGATGATGTCCAGCGGCGCCTCGGAGATCATCGGATCGGACAGGATCAGCGCATGGACGTCGATGAACGCGCCCAGCTCGGTCGGCGCATCCTTCGGCAATTCATTCCACAGCGTTTGCAGTTCGCGGTGCACGGTGGCCAGCGCCGACTGCAGGCGCACCACTTCCGCTTCCACGTGTTCCTCGGCGATCAGGTAATGCTTGACGTCCAGCGCGGCCGGCGCAAGGATCTGGGCGCGGCCGATGGCAATGCCGCGCGAGACCGGAATGCCGTGCAGTGTGAACGATGCCATCGGTGCTCCCCGGTCAAACGGCATTTACTCGCCTTCGCCGAACTTGTCGTTGACCAGCCCGGCAAGCGCGGTGATGCACTCCTGTTCGTCGGCCCCATCCGCTTCCAGCGTGACCTTGGCGCCCTTGCCGGCGGCCAGCATCATGACGCCCATGATCGATTTGGCATTGATGCGCCGGCCATTGCGGGTCAGCCAGACATCGCTCTTGAAACGTGCGGCCAGCTGGGTGAACTTGGCGGAAGCACGCGCGTGCAGACCGAGCTTGTTGATGATTTCGAGTTCTTGCTGAATCATGTTTGCTTGTTTGTTTAGTTGACCCGAATCCGGTTGTCCACCCGCACGGCACCGCTCTGCGCGCCGGCGAGCGCCATTTCCACCACCACGTCGAGCGTATCCATGCGATAGGTGATCGCCCGCAGCAGCATCGGCAGGCTGATGCCGGCAATGACTTCCACGTGACCCGCATCGGCGAGCTTGTTGCAGCAATTGGCCGGCGTGCCGCCCTTCACGTCGGTGATCACCAGCACGCCGGAGCCGTCGTCCAGCCGCTTGATCGCCGCCGCGGCCAGCGCCTGCACGTCGCCCAGGTCCTGGTCCGCCACCACGTCGATCGCTTCGAGGTGCTCGACCTTGTTGCGGAACACGTGGGCGACCGCCGCAAGGAATGCCTCGCCCAGCGGCGCGTGCGTCATCAGTAGAATGCCAACCATATTCGTCCCTGTCAGGCTGCCTGTTCGACCGCGTCGATGAACATGGCGGCTACCTGGAAGCCTGTCTGCTGCGTGATCTCCTGGAAGCAGGTCGGGCTGGTGACGTTCACTTCGGTCAGGTAGTCGCCGATCACGTCCAATCCTACCAGCAATAAGCCGCGCTCGGCCAATACCGGACCGATCGCCTCGGCAATTTCACGGTCGCGCTCCGTGAGCGGCTGGGCCACGCCGATGCCGCCGGCCGCCAGGTTGCCGCGCACCTCGCTGCCCTGCGGAATGCGGGCCAGCGAGAACGGCACCGGCTTGCCGCCGATGACGAGGATGCGCTTGTCGCCCTTGACGATCTCGGGAATATAGCGCTGCGCCATGATCGTCTGGCGGCCATTCTGCGACAGGGTTTCGATGATCGAACCAAGGTTCAGCGCATCCGCCTTGACCCGGAAGATGCCCGTGCCGCCCATGCCGTCCAGCGGCTTGAAGATCACATCGCCATGCTCGGCGTGGAAGGCGCGCAGGCGCGTTTCATCGGACGTGACGATCGTCGGCGACGTGAATTGCGAGAATTGCGCGATCGACAGCTTTTCGTTGTGGTCGCGGATCGCCTGCGGGCTGTTGAGCACTTTGACGCCCTGCTTTTCGGCGAGCTGCAACAGGTAGGTGCCGTACACGTATTCCATGTCGAACGGCGGATCCTTCCGCTCCAGGATCACGTCGAATTCGCCCAGCGCCACGTCTTCCGACGGCGCCGCCTCGTACCAGTCTTCCTGCCCGCCACCGGTCATGGTGATGCGTGAAACCCAGGCGCGGACGATGCCGTTCTCCAGCGCCATGTGGCGCTGCTGGAACGCGTACACCTCGTGGCCGCGCTTTGCAGCCTCGGCCATCATCGCGTACGTGGAGTCCTTGTAGATCTTGAAGTTCGCCAACGGGTCGGCAAGAAAAGCGATTTTCATGGGCACATCCATTCTGGGTAATGGCTGATTCTAGCCGAGATTGCAAAGCGTCATCGGTTCAGCCCAGCACCCGCCAACCCGTGGCGCTGCACCAAATCGGTGACTACATCGGTGACAGGCGCCAGTTCTTTGGAACATTTCCTGAAAACGGGTGTCTGTCACCGGTTTTCAGGAAACATCGGGCGCCTCAGTACACTTCGGGATTCGGATCGGTGCGTTCCATTTCCAGCGACGCGGCCAGCAGCGCCAGCCGGGCCACCACGCCGTACACGTAGAACCGGTTCGGCGCGGCGGTGCCGGGCTTGGCCTTCAGATCGGGCACGGCGTGCTGCTGCGCGAACGCCAGCGGCACGAACTCCGAGCCCGGCGCGTTCAGGTTCTGGTCCACGCCCCGCTCCGCGTGCACGCGGTAGAAGCCGCCGACCACGTAGCGGTCGATCATGTAGACCACCGGCTCGGCCACCGCGTCCTTGATGCTCTCGAACGTGGGCACGCCTTCCTGGATGTTCAGCTCGCTGATGACCTGGCCATCCTTGACCACCGACATGCGCTCGCGCTGCTGCGGCGACAGGTCCTTCAGCTCGGCCGCGTCGCGGATGCTGATGATGCCCTTGCCGTAGGTGCCCGCATCCGGCTTGATGATGACGAACGGCTTTTCCTTGATCCCGTATTCCTTGTATTTCTTGCGGATCTTGGCCAGCACCGCGTCGACATTGCCCGCCAGGCAATCCTGGCCTTCGCCCGATTGCAGGTCGACTTCGCCGCAGCGGGCATGGAACGGGTTCACCATCCATGGATCGACGCCGATCAGCTTGCCGAATTTCTTGGCCACTTCGTCGTAGGCGGTGAAATGGTTGTGCTTGCGGCGCATGCCCCAGCCGGCGTGCAGCGGCGGCAGCAGGCTTTGTTCATGGATGTTTTGCAGGATGTCCGGCGTGCCGATCGACAGGTCGTTGTTCAGCAGGATCGTGCACGGATCGAAGTCCTTCAGCCCCACGCGGCGGCCGTTGGTCGAGCGCTCGAGCGGCTCGACGACGAGCATGTTCCCGTCCGGCAGCGCCAGCGGCGTAGGCTGCGTGATCGACGGATCCAGCGTGCCCAGCCGCACGTGCAGGCCCGTCTGGCGGAAGATCTGCGCCAGGCGCGCCACGTTTTCCAGGTAAGTGGGATGGCGGTTGTAGCTTTCGGGGATCACCAGCAGGTTGCGGGCATCGGGGCAATATTTGTCGATCGCGGCCATCGCGGCCTGCACCGACAGCGGGAGCATTTCGCTGGCCAGGTAGTGGAAACCGCCGGGGAACAGGTTCGTGTCCACTGGGGCGAGCTTGTAGCCGGCATTGCGCAGGTCGACCGAACAATAGAACGGCGGCGTGTGTTCCTGCCATTCCAGCCGGAACCAGCGCTCGATGGCGGGGGTCGCGGCCAGGATTTTTTCTTCGAGATCGAGCAGCGGTCCGGTCAGGGCCGTGACGAGGTGGGGAACCATGCTTACTTCCTTGTAGTGATGGGCGAACTGCGTGCCCGCCTTGCAATTCTGAAGGCGGACTCACCAAATCAGGGCAAAAATGCCATTTTAAAGGTGCGCAAAGCAAAAAAGCGCCCCGGAGGGCGCTTTTGGCGGTAAAACCGCGGTGTTGAGCGGTTGTAGAGCGAGAAACCGCGTGCTATCAGATGTGATATGCCGTTTCGCCGTGGCTGTTGATGTCCAGGCCTTCACGCTCCTGTTCTTCCGGCACGCGCAGGCCGATGACGATGTCGACCAGCTTGTAGGCGATGAAGGCCACGATGCCCGACCACAGGATCGTGACGCCCACGCCGATCAGCTGGGTGACCACCTGGCCGCCGATCGAGTAGTCGGCGGAAGCCTTGTTGGCAACGTAATCCCAGATGCCCTGCCCGCCCAGCGACGGCGCAGCGAACACGCCCGTCAGCACCGCGCCCAAAATACCGCCCACGCCGTGCACGCCGAACACGTCCAGCGAGTCGTCGGCGCCCAGCATGCGCTTCAGGCCGTTCACGCCCCACAGGCAGACCACGCCGGCCAGCAGGCCGATGACCAGGCCGCCCATCGGGCCGACGAAGCCGGCGGCCGGGGTGATGGCCACCAGGCCGGCAACGGCACCGGAGACGGCACCCAGCATCGATGGCTTGCCCTTGAAGATCCATTCGGCGAACAGCCAGGACACGGTGGCGGCGGCAGTCGCCAGCAGCGTGTTCACGAAGGCCAGTGCGGCGATGTCGCCCGCTTCCAGCGCGGAACCGGCGTTGAAGCCGAACCAGCCCACCCACAGCAGCGAGGCGCCGATCATCGTCATCACGAGCGAATGCGGTGCCATCGATTCACGGCCGTAACCCACACGCTTGCCCATCATGTAGGCACCGACCAGGCCGGCGACAGCGGCATTGATGTGCACCACGGTGCCGCCGGCGAAGTCCAGCGCGCCGTGGCCCCACAGGTAGCCGCCCTTGGCGGTCACGGTGGCCAGCGAGGCCGCATCGGTGATCGCATCCGGGCCGCTCCAGAACCAGACCATGTGCGCCATCGGCAGGTAGGCAAAGGTGAACCAGATCACGATGAAAGCCAGCACGGCGGCGAATTTCGCGCGCTCGGCGAAGGCGCCCACGATCAGGCCGCAGGTAATGGCCGCAAACGTGCCCTGGAACGCGACGAAGATGAATTCGGGGATGACGACGCCCTTGCTGAACGTGGCCGCATAGGCGAACGTTCCGGCGACCGGGTCGTAGATGCCGTTCAGCAGCGCGCGGCTGAAGCCGCCGAAGAACGCATTGCCTTCGGTGAACGCGATCGAATAGCCGTACAGGCACCACAGCACGATGATCAGCGAGAAGATCGTGAAGATCTGCATCAGGATGGACAGCATGTTCTTCGAGCGCACCAGGCCGCCGTAGAACAGGGCCAGGCCGGGAATCGACATCATGATGACCAGCAGCGTGGACACGAACATCCAGCTCGTATCGCCCTTGTGCGGCGTGGGGGCGGCGGCTGGTGCCGCTTCGGCGGCGGCCGGTGCGGCCGCGGCTGGTGCCAGGGCCGGTGCGGCTTCAGCCGCGGCGGGCGCGGTGGCCGTTGCGGTGGCAGCCGGCGCATCGGCCGTGGCCGTATCCTGCGCCCAGGCCGGCGCGGCGCTGAACGCCATCAGCATGGCTGCCCCGGCCAGCCATTTGGTGATCATTTTCTTCATCTGATTCCCCTTTTTTTGTCTTTAGAGAGCGTCGTTGCCGGTTTCGCCGGTACGGATACGAATGACCTGTTCCAGGTTATAAACGAAAATCTTGCCGTCGCCGATCTTGCCCGTGCGGGCAGCCGTTTCGATGGCTTCGATGGCCTGCTCGACGATCGCGTCGTCGACCGCCGCTTCGATCTTGGTCTTGGGCAGGAAGTCGACCACGTATTCGGCGCCGCGGTACAGCTCCGTATGGCCTTTCTGGCGACCGAAGCCCTTGACTTCGGTAACGGTGATGCCTTGCACGTTGATCGCGGAGAGGGCTTCGCGCACCTCGTCCAGCTTGAACGGCTTGATGATGGCGGTAATCATTTTCATGGCAGGCCTCGTTTTATATCAGAAGGTTTTGGACAGGGTCAGCACGGCGCCGGATTTCCCCAGATCCTTGCCGTTCGGTGCGAAATACGCTTTGGCATCGGTATCGACATAGGCCAGCGATACGGTGGCGATGCCGAAGTCCTTGGTGATGCCCACTTTCCAGTCGGTGTAGCTGGAAAAATCGTTGTTCTTGACTTTCTGGTGGCCCACGTGCAGGTTCAGGATGAAGCCTTCACCCAGCTCCTGGTTGACGGAGGCATCCAGGTACTGGCTGTTCTTGCTGTCGGCAAAGCCGAACAGGTTCGTCAGCGAATGGGAGTATTTCAGCGTGGCGGGGCCAAAGCCGACCTGGCCGTACAATTCGAAGGTGTTGGCGCTGGTGGGCAGCGAGTTCGAAGGGTAGATATAGCCGAGGCCGCCGACGTCGTACGTGAAGCCGGAGCCGAGCTCTCCGCGCTTGCCCGCGTACACGTCCCATTCGACGCTGCCGTCGCCGCCGCCGTCCTTGACCCACTTGATGGTGGACAGCCAGGTACCGGCGTAGAAACCTGTCGGGTTGTTGACCCAGTCGGCGCCGCCCTGCAGCGCGGGTTTCAGGCGTGTCTGCGAAATGCCGCGGTAACGGTAATCGCTGGTGACGGCCGCGTTGAAGCTGATCTCATTGTCCGGTTTCGCCTCGGGTGCCGCGGCGGCTTCCTGTGCCTGTGCCTGGCCCATCGCGATGCACGCGAACAGGACGGCGATGGACAGGGCGGAGCGCTTGCTCGGGTATGACATGGCGATTTCCTTTTGAGTGAACTTTTATTGCGGTTTAAAATTCGTCTGACTCGTTGTCCCTTTAGCTAAAGCAGAATGCGTGCCAGCAAACAGTTGCTGAGCCGATAGCCTAGGCCTGGAGTGCGACGCCCCTTTCGCACCAAATAATCTTCGTACTGGCACCATTGTGGTGCATTCGTGCGAAAAACCTCACCTGGAGCCCACCGTGGACATGAACGCCTTTTTCACCGACCTGCAATCCAAGATCAACAACGTCATCGAGAACTCGCCCGCCAAGGATATCGAGCGCAACGTGAAGGCAATGATGACGCAGGGCTTTTCCAAGCTCGACCTCGTGACACGCGAAGAGTTCGACATCCAGGCCCAGGTGCTGGCCAAGACCCGTTCCCGCCTGGAGCTGCTGGAAACGCGCCTGGCCGAACTCGAAGCGAAAATCGCCGCCGAAAAAGCGCCGCTGTAAAGATTTTTCCCTTTGTCGCGGCACAAGGCCGCGCCCGCTGCAACGGCCTACGATGCAAGATCGTTTGTCCATCCACAGCTTGCAGCGGGGAATCATGAGCCTGGCCGTCCTGAAAAGCCGTGCGCTGAACGGCATTGAAGCGCCTGAAGTCAGCGTCGAGATCCATCTCGCCAACGGCTTGCCGGCGTTTCACATCGTTGGGCTGGCCGAAACCGAAGTCAAGGAAGCGCGCGACCGCGTGCGTGCCGCCATCGTCAACGCCGGCTTTGAAATGCCCGCGCACCGCATCACCGTCAACCTGGCGCCGGCCGACCTGCCCAAGGAATCGGGCCGTTTCGACTTGCCGATCGCGCTTGGCATCCTGGCCGCTTCCGGCCAGATCCCCGCCCCGCCATTGGCCCGCTACGAATTTGCCGGTGAACTGTCGCTGACAGGTGAGTTGCGGCCGATCCGCGGCGCGCTGGCGATGACGTTCGCAATGCAGCGCGCGCACACGTGCAATGCCTTCATCCTGCCGCGGGCCAACGCGGACGAGGCAGCCCTCGTCGATGGCGCGGCGGTGTACCCGGCCGCCACGCTGCTGGAAGTGTGCAACCATTTCTGTGCGGCGGACGATTCGGCGCGGCTTGCCCGGCATCGCCCCGCCCCGCGTCCGCAGCTTGTGGACTACCCGGATTTTGCGGAAGTGAAAGGACAGTGGCATGCGAAGCGCGCGCTGGAGATAGCGGCTGCCGGCTCGCACAGCATCGTGATGGTTGGGCCGCCAGGCGCGGGCAAGACGATGCTGGCGTTGCGCTTCCCGGGCTTGCTGCCATCGATGACGAACGACGAAGCGCTGGAAGCCGCCGCCGTGCAGTCGCTGACAGGCACCTTCACGGCGGCGGCATGGAAGCGGCGGCCCTTCCGCGCGCCGCATCACACGTCATCCGGCGTGGCGCTCGTGGGCGGCGGCAGCGTGCCACGGCCGGGCGAGATCTCGCTGGCACATTGCGGTGTCTTGTTCCTCGATGAATTGCCCGAGTTCGACCGCCGCGTGCTCGAAGTACTGCGCGAGCCGCTCGAATCGGGGCGGGTGACGATTTCACGTGCAGCGCGGCAGGCCGAGTTTCCCGCGCGGTTCCAGCTGATCGCCGCGATGAACCCTTGCCCTTGCGGATATCACGGCCAGCTTTCCGGTAAATGCAAGTGTTCGATGGATACGATCACGCGTTACCAGGACCGCATTTCCGGCCCGCTACTGGACCGTATCGACATGCAGATCGACGTCGGCCCGGTGCCGACCGATACCCTGCACACGGCCGAGGATGGCGAGCCTTCGCAGGTGATCGCCGCCCGGGTGGAGGCCGCTTTCCAGCGGCAGCTGGACCGCCAGAACAAGAGCAACCGCCATCTCACGTCGCGCGAGATCGACCGGTACTGCAAGCCCGAGCGTTCCGGGCAGGACATGCTGCACAAGGCCATGCTGCAATTCCACTGGTCGGCGCGCGCCTATCACCGCGTGCTCCGGGTGGCGCGCACGGTGGCCGACCTGGCCGGTTCGGAAACCGTGCTGGCGAAGCACGTGCTCGAAGCCATCCAGTTTCGTCGCGTATTGCGCGCATCCTGACGCCTGCTCAGATGGCGTCGGGTTCCTGACGCTGCTACCATCGTGGCATGAGACTTCATCTTTCGATTCCCTTGGCCGTGGCCGTTGCCACGGTACTCGGCGCCTGCAGCCCGCAGTTCAACTGGCGCGATTACCGTGCCGCCGATGCACCCTATTCCGTCATGTTCCCCGGGAAGCCTGCGTCGCACACGCGTACCGTGACGCTCGAAGGCCACCAGGCCGCCATGACGATGACGGCCGCCGAAGTCGAAGGAACGATGTTTGCCGTCGGCACCACCGAACTGGCCGATGCGGCGCAGGCCAAGGATGCCGCGCGGTCGATGCAGGCCGCGATGGTGCGCAATATCGCCGGCAAGATATCGAAGGAAACACCGCACGCGGATGGCGTGGAACTGGAAGCCCATGGTGCGAACAATGGGCGCCCGATGCAGTTGCACGGCAGGTTTTTGTCCCGTGGCAAGCGCGCTTACCAGGTTGTCGTCATCGGGCCGGAGCGCGCCGTGGACGCAGAGAATATTGACACTTTCATTCGTTCATTTAAGCTGAACTGAAACGCTGGCGTGCGTGCCGGTGTCTCGCGGCAAGCCGTGATATCGTTGGATCATTACAACAATAGATCAGGAAGCGCCATGTTAATCACATTCAAATCCCAGTCTTTTTCCGATGTCACGATGTACCAGGAGCATGCTCAGCGGATCCTGGATGTGCTGAACAAGAACCACACGCGTGGCGTCATCACGGCCGCCGAGGCAGCCCATGCCGTGCAACTGCTGGAGCAGGAAATCACGCTGAGCAAGCTGCACCCGGAGGTGGATGCCGGGCACGCCAATCACTCGCACCCGCATCATTTGCCCGAGGAAGACGAGTCCACGGAGATGGCCGACAAAAACCACATCGGCTTCGCGCAGCGGGCATTCCCCTTGCTGGAGATGCTGCGTGCGGCCCGGGATGGCGGCGACAGCATCGTCTGGGGAGTCTGAAGTTCCGGCAAAACCAATGGGATGGACGCCCCCACCCTAAAACGGCATCAATGTGCCAAAGTGGAGTTGTCGAGAAACCACTTAGCTAGAGGGGGGCGTCACCATGAAGATTACGGTATGCGGTGTTGATTTGGCAAAGGAAGTTTTCCAATTCCACGGTGTGAATGCGGCTGGCAAGGTGGAGAAGCGTATCCAGCTGAGGCGTGGCAAGGTAATGGAATTTTTCGCCAACATGGCACCGTGCCTGATCGGGATGGAGGCATGTGGGAGCGCGCATTACTGGGCGCGGCAGTTACAAAGCCTGGGGCACACGGTCAAGCTGATAGCTCCGCAGTTCGTCAAGCCGTACGTGAAGACCAACAAGCACGATGCAGCAGATGCAGAAGCGATCTGCGAAGCAGTGCAACGACCAAGCATGCGTTTCGTGCCGATCAAGAATATCGAACAGCAGGCGATCCTTGCTGTCCACACGGCCCGGGCAGGATTCGTCAAGCAGCGCACGGCGCAGGCTAATCAGATTCGCGGGCTATTGGCGGAGTTTGGATTGATCGTGCCAAAGGGCCTGGCCCTGCTTAAGGAGCGGGTGCCGACATTGCTCGATGAAGCGAAGGATGAACTGCCCGGCGCGTTCCGCCAGACCATCCTCGAACTTCTTGATCACTTGAACGTATTGGACAAGCGAGTTAAGCAATTCGAGCTGGAGATCCAGAATTGGCATCGCTCGAATTCGATGTCTCAGCGACTAGAGAAGATACCGGGCATTGGTCCGATTACAGCGAGCGCATTGGTGGCAGCGATCGGTAACGCCAAGCACTTCGCCAACGGCCGACAGCTCGCTGCATGGCTTGGCCTGGTGCCGAAACAGCATTCAACGGGCGGCCGAACCAACCTTCTTGGCATCAGCAAACGAGGCGATACGTATCTGCGGACGTTGCTCATTCATGGCGCCCGAGCAGTAATCCGGCACGCAGCCAACAAGATCAAGCAAGACTGGCTTCATTCGCTACTTAGCCGGCGACACAAGAATATCGCTGCCGTGGCCTTGGCCAACAAAAATGCAAGAACAGTGTGGGCGTTGTTAGCACATGACAGAGAGTTCCGGGTCGATTACGCTGCCGCGTAATCGACCCGGTTAAGGGTCCCTTGTCGAAGGGAGGCAAACAGTTTTTGGAAGCAGTGCCGGTACATTCCACCGATTGCACAAGCGATCAAGCAGTGATGGCAAACTAGGTAAGACCGTGGTTGGCTAAGCCCGTCTGTCACCAAGCACTTCGAGTGCGTTAAACCGCCGGGGCGTCGACCAGCAAATCCCATCAGGGACAGTGGCATCGGCCACATCAAAGTCCGAATGTACGGGTGCAATCTTTACCTAAAGCCGTCATGAAAAGAAAGCTTGGCATACCGGGGGCGTCCATGTACGGTGACAGACACCAGTTCTTCCGCAATTTTTGTTCCGAAAAACGGGTGTCTCTCACCGGTTTTACTGCTAAAACGGCATTCCAAATGCAAAAAACCCCGCCAGCACACGCTAACGGGGTTTTTCTATATAACAGCCTGACGATAACCTACTTTCACACTGGTTGCAGCACTATCATCGGCGCAAAGTCGTTTCACGGTCCTGTTCGGGATGGGAAGGGGTGGGACCGACTTGCTATGGTCATCAGGCATGACTTGTACGCAGTGCCGTTCCCTATGGGGCAACGTCACTGCTCAATCTGGAAGAAGTAAGTTTGGGTTGTAGTGTTGAACTACGTCTCATCAAAGAGTAAATGCAAGGAATCATTATTGATTCATAACCGTCAAGGTTATAGGGACAAGCCGTACGGGCAATTAGTATCAGTTAGCTTAATGCATTACTGCACTTCCACACCTGACCTATCAACGTCCTGGTCTCGAACGACCCTTCAAGGAGCTCAAGGCTCCGGGAAATCTCATCTTAAGGCAAGTTTCCCGCTTAGATGCTTTCAGCGGTTATCTCTTCCGAACTTAGCTACCCGGCAATGCCACTGGCGTGACAACCGGTACACCAGAGGTTCGTCCACTCCGGTCCTCTCGTACTAGGAGCAGCCCCCTTCAAATTTCCAACGCCCACGGCAGATAGGGACCAAACTGTCTCACGACGTTTTAAACCCAGCTCACGTACCACTTTAAATGGCGAACAGCCATACCCTTGGGACCGGCTACAGCCCCAGGATGTGATGAGCCGACATCGAGGTGCCAAACTCCCCCGTCGATATGAACTCTTGGGAGGAATCAGCCTGTTATCCCCAGAGTACCTTTTATCCGTTGAGCGATGGCCCTTCCATACAGAACCACCGGATCACTATGTCCTACTTTCGTACCTGCTCGACTTGTCGGTCTCGCAGTTAAGCACGCTTATGCCATTGCACTATTAGCACGATGTCCGACCGTACCTAGCGTACCTTCGAACTCCTCCGTTACACTTTAGGAGGAGACCGCCCCAGTCAAACTGCCTACCATGCACTGTCCCCGATCCGGATAACGGACCAAGGTTAGAACCTCAAACAAACCAGGGTGGTATTTCAAGGTTGGCTCCACGAGAACTGGCGTCCCCGCTTCAAAGCCTCCCACCTATCCTACACAGATTGGTTCAAAGTCCAATGCAAAGCTACAGTAAAGGTTCATGGGGTCTTTCCGTCTAGCCGCGGGTAGATTGCATCATCACAAACACTTCAACTTCGCTGAGTCTCGGGAGGAGACAGTGTGGCCATCGTTACGCCATTCGTGCAGGTCGGAACTTACCCGACAAGGAATTTCGCTACCTTAGGACCGTTATAGTTACGGCCGCCGTTTACTGGGACTTCAATCAAGAGCTTGCACCCCATCATTTAATCTTCCAGCACCGGGCAGGCGTCACACCCTATACGTCCACTTTCGTGTTTGCAGAGTGCTGTGTTTTTATTAAACAGTCGCAGCCACCATTTTATTGCAACCCTGTCACCCTTCCACAGTAAAGTGGTCAAGCTACTGGGGCGTACCTTTTCCCGAAGTTACGGTACCAATTTGCCGAGTTCCTTCTCCCGAGTTCTCTCAAGCGCCTTAGAATACTCATCTCGCCCACCTGTGTCGGTTTGCGGTACGGTCTCGTATGACTGAAGCTTAGAGGCTTTTCTTGGAACCACTTCCGATTGCTACAGGGTCAATGACCCTTCGTCCCAGTCCCTTGAATTATGTGCCCGGATTTGCCTAAGCACCTTCTATGAACCAGAAACTGACTATTCCAACAGTCAGACAACCTTCCGCGATCCGTCCCCCCATCGCATCATACGACGGTGCAGGAATATTAACCTGCTTCCCATCAGCTACGCATCTCTGCCTCGCCTTAGGGGCCGACTCACCCTGCTCCGATGAACGTTGAACAGGAAACCTTGGGCTTACGGCGTGCGGGCTTTTCACCCGCATTATCGCTACTCATGTCAGCATTCGCACTTCTGATACCTCCAGCATCCTTTACAAGACACCTTCGCAGGCTTACAGAACGCTCTCCTACCATATGTACAAGTACATATCCGCAGCTTCGGTGACTGGCTTAGCCCCGTTACATCTTCCGCGCAGGACGACTCGATCAGTGAGCTATTACGCTTTCTTTAAATGATGGCTGCTTCTAAGCCAACATCCTGACTGTTTTAGCCTTCCCACTTCGTTTTCCACTTAGCCAATCTTTGGGACCTTAGCTGGCGGTCTGGGTTGTTTCCCTCTTGACACCGGACGTTAGCACCCGATGTCTGTCTCCCAAGCTCGCACTCATCGGTATTCGGAGTTTGCAATGGTTTGGTAAGTCGCGATGACCCCCTAGCCATAACAGTGCTCTACCCCCGATGGTGATACTTGAGGCACTACCTAAATAGTTTTCGGAGAGAACCAGCTATTTCCAAGTTTGTTTAGCCTTTCACCCCTATCCACAGCTCATCCCCTAATTTTTCAACATTAGTGGGTTCGGTCCTCCAGTGCGTGTTACCGCACCTTCAACCTGGCCATGGATAGATCACTTGGTTTCGGGTCTACACCCAGCAACTAACGCCCTGTTCGGACTCGATTTCTCTGCGGCTCCCCTATTCGGTTAACCTCGCTACTGAATGTAAGTCGCTGACCCATTATACAAAAGGTACGCCGTCACGGAACAAGTCCGCTCCGACTGTTTGTATGCACACGGTTTCAGGATCTATTTCACTCCCCTCCCGGGGTTCTTTTCGCCTTTCCCTCACGGTACTGGTTCACTATCGGTCGATTACGAGTATTTAGCCTTGGAGGATGGTCCCCCCATATTCAGACAGGATTTCTCGTGTCCCGCCCTACTTGTCGCATGCTTAGTACCACCGGTCTGGTTTCGCGTACGGGGCTATCACCCGCTATGGCCGCAGTTTCCAATGCGTTCCACTACCAGTCCGACTATCACATGCAGGCTCTTCCCATTTCGCTCGCCACTACTTTGGGAATCTCGGTTGATTTCTTTTCCTGCAGCTACTTAGATGTTTCAGTTCGCCGCGTTCGCTTCACACACCTATGTATTCAGTGAGTGATGACCTATAAGGCCGGGTTTCCCCATTCGGAAATCTTCGGATCAATGCTCGTTTGTCAGCTCCCCGAAGCTTATCGCAGACTTCTACGTCCTTCATCGCCTGTAATCGCCAAGGCATCCACCATGTGCACTTATTCACTTGTCCCTATAACCTTGACGGCTATAGCTACAAGCATTTACTACTGTGTTTGATGAGTTTTTTGTATGCGTCCTTTCGGACACTACCCTAAGTGTGCGATGTCTCGCACGCTTAATAAAACTTTACTTCTTCCAGATTGTTAAAGAACGAAACAGCAGCAGTCTCTAAAAGACTAAACATAAAAGTGACGCGTCACACTTATGTTTAATATCTCGAGTAGATCTTGGTGGAGGATGACGGGATCGAACCGACGACCCCCTGCTTGCAAAGCAGGTGCTCTCCCAGCTGAGCTAATCCCCCTGGGCTTGATACGTGGTGGGTCTGGTTGGGCTCGAACCAACGACCCCCGCGTTATCAACACGGTGCTCTAACCAGCTGAGCTACAGACCCGCATTGTTACCAGCGGTGCTACTGTTTCTTCTTCATTCGACAGTCGATAAGTGTGAGCGTTTGATGCACGATCTTGCGATCCGTGCCGACTCTAGAAAGGAGGTGATCCAGCCGCACCTTCCGATACGGCTACCTTGTTACGACTTCACCCCAGTCACGAATCCTACCGTGGTAAGCGCCCTCCTTGCGGTTAAGCTACCTACTTCTGGTAAAACCCGCTCCCATGGTGTGACGGGCGGTGTGTACAAGACCCGGGAACGTATTCACCGCGACATGCTGATCCGCGATTACTAGCGATTCCAACTTCATGCAGTCGAGTTGCAGACTACAATCTGGACTACGATACACTTTCTGGGATTAGCTCCCCCTCGCGGGTTGGCGGCCCTCTGTATGTACCATTGTATGACGTGTGAAGCCCTACCCATAAGGGCCATGAGGACTTGACGTCATCCCCACCTTCCTCCGGTTTGTCACCGGCAGTCTCATTAGAGTGCTCTTTCGTAGCAACTAATGACAAGGGTTGCGCTCGTTGCGGGACTTAACCCAACATCTCACGACACGAGCTGACGACAGCCATGCAGCACCTGTGTTCAGGTTCCCTTTCGGGCACTCCCAGATCTCTCCGGGATTCCTGACATGTCAAGGGTAGGTAAGGTTTTTCGCGTTGCATCGAATTAATCCACATCATCCACCGCTTGTGCGGGTCCCCGTCAATTCCTTTGAGTTTTAATCTTGCGACCGTACTCCCCAGGCGGTCTACTTCACGCGTTAGCTGCGTTACTAAGTCAATTAAGACCCAACAACTAGTAGACATCGTTTAGGGCGTGGACTACCAGGGTATCTAATCCTGTTTGCTCCCCACGCTTTCGTGCATGAGCGTCAGTCTTGACCCAGGGGGCTGCCTTCGCCATCGGTGTTCCTCCACATCTCTACGCATTTCACTGCTACACGTGGAATTCTACCCCCCTCTGCCAAACTCTAGCCTTGCAGTCTCCATTGCCATTCCCAGGTTAAGCCCGGGGATTTCACAACAGACTTACAAAACCGCCTGCGCACGCTTTACGCCCAGTAATTCCGATTAACGCTTGCACCCTACGTATTACCGCGGCTGCTGGCACGTAGTTAGCCGGTGCTTATTCTTCAGGTACCGTCATGAGGCACGGATATTAGCCGTACCCTTTTCTTCCCTGACAAAAGAGCTTTACAACCCGAAGGCCTTCTTCACTCACGCGGCATTGCTGGATCAGGGTTGCCCCCATTGTCCAAAATTCCCCACTGCTGCCTCCCGTAGGAGTCTGGACCGTGTCTCAGTTCCAGTGTGGCTGGTCGTCCTCTCAGACCAGCTACTGATCGTCGCCTTGGTGAGCCTTTACCTCACCAACTAGCTAATCAGATATCGGCCGCTCCAGGAGCATGAGGTCTTGCGATCCCCCACTTTCATCCATAGATCGTATGCGGTATTAGCGTAACTTTCGCTACGTTATCCCCCACTCTTGGGCACGTTCCGATATATTACTCACCCGTTCGCCACTCGCCACCAGGCCGAAGCCCGTGCTGCCGTTCGACTTGCATGTGTAAAGCATGCCGCCAGCGTTCAATCTGAGCCAGGATCAAACTCTTCAGTTTAATCTCTGTTTTCGCGAACCACCGAAATGGTTCTTATCAGTCCACTGGACTGATAAGCTCACTCAAATAACTGACGAATCATCCGAAGATGATTACGTTTATTACTTGTGTAAGCGTTTGTTGCTATATTTTGAGCATTCCGGACCAAAGTCCGGAGGCACATCGCATCAAACGCCCACACTTATCGACTGTTGATTGTTAAAGAATTCTTCGCTTTTCAGCGGCGCCGCATTTCCGGTTGAACCCGGCGACAAATCGTTGTGTTTGTCAGCAGCAGAGAGATGAGATTATGCGGTGTTTCGTGCAGCTCGTCAACCCCTCGGTTTGTATCGCAATGTTTCGCTAGCGATTCAAACTACCCTTCGCATCGTTTTGTTTTCACTCATACGCTGCGGCAGGGACGGAATTATAGCCAGTGGCTTTCGGCCTTGCAAGCCCCTTCGCATTCATTGAATAAATAACCAGAACCATGGCACAGGCAATCCATGCGGACCATAGCGTATGGGTCAGGAAATGCGCACCGCGCAACTGCTGCATCCAGCCGACGGTCATCCCGACGAACAGCATGCCAATCGCAACGCCGATACTCTTTCTCCGACTGTACGGCCACCAGAATGCCGCGATCGAAACCAGCCATAGCGCACTCGATGCATGCCCCGCCGGCATGCAATGCCCTGGGCTGGTCGCGGCAGGTACCCACTCCAGCAAGCGGACATATGGCTCGGAACCGCGATAACGCTGCAAATCCCATGGACAGTGCGAAATACTGAACCGTTTGAACACGGTAATCATGGATGGCACCAGTACGGCCGAGATGGCGACAACCCGCAGCCCGATCCGGCGCGATTCGCTCCAGTAATGCGACGGCCGCACCGTATCCCATGAGGCGAGCACGACAGCCAGCGCGGCCATTGCCGACAGTACCGTCTTGAGGATGACATGATTGAATGTCTCCGTCAGCCATGCGTGCTGCATCGGAAAAGTGCGCGTCGCCTTATCGAAGGCCAGATCAGCCAGCGCCAGGTCGATATCGGTGAACTGGCCGATCCACAGGATCAGCAGGGCGGACAGCAGCAAGCCGCCGGCCGCAATCGAGCCATTACGGAAACGCATGACGTCAGTTACCACGCGTGCACGGATGGATCACATCGAGCTTCGGGTTATAGACGGCCGTGCTCACATTGAGCATTCCCAGCACCGTATGGAACACGTTATCGTGCGAAAACGGCTGGGCGGCGCGGGCCGCCAGGCAACTGTGATCGATATGGAATCGCTGGCGGAAGCCATCGGACAACCACATCATCATCGGCACTTGTCGCTGCTCGGCCGGAGAAATGATATAGGGCGCCCCATGCAGGTACATATTGTGCTCGCCCAGCGATTCGCCATGATCCGAGAAATACAGCATGCCCGTATCGACGCCGTCTTCTATGGCGGCGGCACGCAGCAGGTCGATCGTCCTGCTCAATACCAGGTCGGTGTACAGGATCGTATTGTCGTAGGCATTCATGATCGATTCGCGCGTGCACTCTTCCAGCTCGTTGGTCTGGCAGACAGGCCCGAACCTGCCGGATCCGGCCGGATAACGCTTCCAGTATTCAGGGCCATGGCTGCCTTTCTGGTGCAGCACGATGACCATATCCCGCTTGGCGTCGCGGATCATTTGCCGCAAGCTTTCCAGCAAGCGCTCGTCGTAGCATTCCTCGGGCCCGCATGACGGATCGCCGGGCCGCGGTTGCGACACGTCCTCATAACGCACCCGGTCGCAAGCGCCCTTGCAGCCGGAATTATTGTCACGCCAGAGAACATCGAAGCCCGCATGCTGCAACACGTCCAGCAACCCTTCCCGGCTGCTTGCCTTGTCGGCCGTATAGCCATCGCGGCCGAGATTGGAAAATACGCAAGGCACCGACACCGCTGTCGCCGTGCCGCATGAACCCACATCGCGGAAATTGACGAGGCCAGCTTGCGCCGACAGGTGCGGATTCGTCTGGCGGCCATAGCCATTCAGCGAAAAATTCATCGCCCGCGCGGTTTCACCGACGACGAGGATCGTCACCGTTCGCCTGCCTGGCACGGCCCATTTGATGCCGCGGCCTGCATCCGTGCCCAGTGGCGCGATCACGGCCGGCGTCGCCCATTTGCGCTTCAGGTAGCCGTGCGTTGCCTGGAACATATTGGTGGGCGTCAGCAGGAAGCGCAGCTCGCGGTGCTCGCGCACTGCCGGCGCCAGTGTCTTGAACAGCAGTATCAGCAGCCCGGCAATCGCCAGCAACGACAGTACGACCGTGCCCAGCTTCAGCAGCAGATCGCGCCGCACCGGCAAAAATCGTAGCGGCAACCGCCATACCAGCAGTGAAGGCAGGATACCCAGCAGCGTGACAGTCTGCAGCATCTGCCAGCTCAGCAGCTCCTGCGCTTCCCGGGAATCCGTCTCGACCACGTTCTGCACCATCGACGCGTCGATCGCCACCCCGTACCGGCTCATGAAATACGACGCAGCCGAGGCACCGAGGAACAGTGCCATCAATACGGGCTTGATGACAAACCGAAAATTGACCAGCGTGAGCACTGCATTGAACAGCAATACAAGGGCGACGAATGCGCCGGCGTAAACCGGCAGGTTGCCGAGCCTGATTCCGCCGGTTGCGGAAAAAAACGTTTTCCAGAAGCTGCCGTTATAGGCCAGCACGAGGAAGGTCGAAGCGCACAGCGTCAGCATGGGGGCGCCGATGCGCGGCAGCGTGGAAATTTTCACCGTTGAAACTCCGGAATCGAAGCATCAACGATATCGCCTGGTAAGTAAACGTTGCGTCAAGCACCGGTTAAGCACGGGTTAACGCGCAGCGGGACCTTCATGGGAAACAGGGCTGGACTGCACGGCGCCATCGGGAAACCTGATTTCGATGCAGCTCCCAGCCGCCACTTCCCTCAGGACAAGCGTGGCACCAAGATGGGCGCAGATCCGCTGCACGAGTCCCAGCCCCAAGCCGGTACCCGAGGAGCCCCGCGCATCGGCGGGAATCGGCTCGTTACGCAGGCGTGCCCGGGCTGCCGGGGGCAAGCCCGGGCCAGTATCCTCGACGATCACGCTGCGCCCTTCCAGCCGCACTTCGACATACCCCCGCTCCGTGTACTGGCAGGCGTTGCGGACCAGGTTGCCGATCGCCGCCAGCACCAGTTCGCGCACGCCATGCAGGACAAAGTCTTCGCCACCGCCATAGCGCAGCTGGACAGGGCGGCCGGCGACGAGCCCCTGGTTTTGTGACACCTCTTCCAGCGCCAAGGCCTGCGCTTCAATGCGCGACCACTCCAGCCGTTCCGGCGAACGTGCCAGCCGCAAGAGCATGGACGTGACGTCGCTGGCATTGCGCGCGGCACGGTAGATCCGTTCGGCCGGCGCATGCAGTACCGGATCGTGCTCCGTCTGCGCCAGCAATACTTCGGCTGCGCCGGCGATCACCGTCAGCGGCGTGCGCAGTTCGTGGCTGACATCGCCGGTGAAAAAGCGCTCGCGATCAAGGAACTGCTGCAGCTCCGCCGTGTGGCCGGCGATCGTGCGCGACAGCAGCCCCAGTTCATCGCCACGCTCCTGCAACGGCAGCTGCGCCGCGCGCGCATCCACGGCTTCGGCCAGCTCGACGATCGGGTTGACGATGCGGTTGCCCAGGAAGCGGCCCAGTATCACGGCAAAGCCCATGAAGCCCAGGAACGCCACCGCGAACATCGAATAGACCACCAGCTCGATCTTTTCATAGGCGCTGTCGTGATCGACCACGGCGAACTCGCCTTCGGCGTTGCGGCCCTTCAACACGTGCAGGTCGACGCCATCGACCGTTACTTCATGCACGCCTTCCGCCAGGGGCCGCAAGGAACGGGGAATGCCTGCCTCGACGTGGTAGCTGAGACCCGCCGGCATCTCCACCGGCAAACCACCCGCATGGCGCGGGCCGGCCCATGCGGCCACTTCTTCGAGGCGCTCGTCGACGAGACGCACCTCGATGCCCTCGACGGCCAGCGCGGCAATCACCGCGAAGAATACCGACGACACGGTGGCAAACGTCAGATACGCCCGCGTAATGCGCCTGCGCAGCGATTCCTCCTTCTGCTGCGGTTCCTGCTTACGCATCGGCTGCCACGAGCTTGTAGCCGATCTTCGAGATCGTGTGCAGCATCGGGTGCGGGAAGGGCTTGTCCAGCGCCTGCCGCAGGGCGTGGATGTGCACGCGCAGCGCATCGGTATCGGGCGGATTGTCGCCCCACACCTCGTGCAGTACCTGCTCGCGCGACACCACCTTGGGCGCCTCCCGAATCAGCAGCCGCAGGATCGTATAACCGGTTTTCGTCAGCACCAGCGGGCGGCCGGCACGTTTCGCCTCGAACGTTTCGGTGTTGAAGGCAAGGTCGCCGAACACCAGCACCGCGTTCGCGGCATGCGTGCCCCTGGCCCGCCGCACCAGCGCTTTCAGGCGCACTTCCAGCTCGACCATGGAAAACGGCTTGACGAGGTAATCGTCGGCGCCGCTGTCGAAGCCGGCCACCTTGTCTTCCAGCGTGTCGCGCGCGGTCAGCATCAGCACTGGCAGATCCTTGCGCAACTCGCCGCGCAGCTTCTGGCACAGCTCCAGGCCATTCAGGCCCGGCAGCATCACATCCAGCACCACGGCGTCGTATTCGTGCTGGGCAACCAGCGCCAGCCCACCGTAACCGTTGGCCGCCGAATCGAGCACATGCCCTTTCGGCTCGAGAAAGCCATACAGGTTGGCAACGATATCCGGGTTGTCTTCAATGATGAGGATGCGCATCGCCCCATTATAATTCGCGCTTTCCCCATCGGACCGCCCCCCCATGAAACTGCCCAATATCGCTTCCACGGCCGATGCCGAGCTGGCGGCACGCCTCGTGCACGCCATCGACAACAAGACCAAGCCGCCCGGCAGCCTGGGCATGCTGGAAACGCTGGCGCACCAGGTCGGCCTCATCCAGCGCACCACGGCGCCGGTGATCGAAGCACCGGCCATCCTCGTATTCGCGGGCGACCACGGCGTGGTGGCCGAGGGCGTTTCCGCCTTCCCGCAGGATGTGACATGGCAGATGGTCGAGAACTTCCTGGCCGGCGGCGCTGCCATCAACGTGTTCGCCGCGCAGAACGGCTGCATGCTGCAGGTCGTCGATGCCGGCGTGGCGCACGACTTCGGCCCCCGCCCCGGCCTCGTGGACCGCAAGATCGCCCATGGCACACGCAATTTCGCGGTGGCGCAGGCGATGACGGCCGAACAGTGTGCACAGGCGCTGGCACACGGGGCGGCGCTCGTCGATACGCTGCCGGGCAACGTGATCGGCTTCGGCGAAATGGGCATCGGCAATACCACGGCCGCCGCCGCGCTGATGCACAAGCTGGCCGGCATCCCGGCCGTGGCGTGCGTGGGCGCCGGCACCGGGCTGACACCGGAAGGCGTGCTGCACAAGGCGCGCGTCATCGAGGCGGCCGCCGCACGCCATGCCGGCGTGACGGCGCCGCTGGACGTGCTGGCCACGTTCGGCGGCTTCGAGATCGCCATGATGGCTGGCGCCATGCTGCGCGCGGCCGAGCGCCGCATGGTGCTGCTGATCGACGGCTTCATCGTCACCAGCGCCCTGCTCGTGGCCGCGCGGCTGCGGCCGCCGATCCTCGACTACTGCGTGTTCGCGCACTGCTCCAACGAGAATGGCCACCGGCAATTGCTCGAAACGCTCGGCGGCAAGCCGCTGCTGCAGCTGGACCTGCGCCTGGGCGAAGGCACCGGCAGCGCGCTCGCCCTGCCGCTGCTGCACGCGGCGGTGAATTTCCTGAACCGCATGGCCACGTTCGCATCGGCCCAGGTCAGCGGAAAGCGCTGAACATGCTGCAGGTGCGGCTGTTCTTCATCGCGCTGCAATTCTTCACGCGCCTGCCGATTCCCCGCTGGGTAGGGTTCGAGCCGCACTGGCTGCACCACGCCTCGCGCTACTTCCCGCTGGTGGGCCTCGTCGTCGGCGTCATCGTGGCGGCCGTTTACTGGGCCGCCGCGCAAGTGCTGCCGCCGGCGATCGCCGTGCTGCTGTCCACCGCAGCCGGCATCTACCTCACCGGCGCCTTCCATGAAGACGGTTTCGCCGATACCTGCGACGGCATGGGGGGCGGCCTGACGCGCGAACGGGCGCTGGAAATCATGAAGGATTCGCGGATCGGCGCCTATGGCGCGATCGGTATCCTCCTCCTGCTGGCCATCAAATGCGCCGCGCTGGCACACCTTTCACCGCTCGCGACGGTCGCTGCTTTATGTGTAGCGCATCCGCTGTCCCGGCTGATGGCGGCAAGCCTGATCTGGCGCATGGACTATGCCCGCGCCGAGGGCAAGGCCAAGCCGATGGCGCAACAAATGACCGGCACCGAGTTCGCCATCGCCACGCTGTGCTGCGTGCCGGCCGTGGCAGCAGCCGGGGGCCTGGGCTGGCTCGACTGGCGCGGCATCGTCCTCGGCATCGTGGCGATGGTGTTCGTCACGTTGTGGTTTGCTCGCAAGCTGCGCCAACGGCTTGGCGGCTACACGGGCGATTGCCTCGGTGCGGTCCAGCAGATGGCCGAAGCGGCTTTCTACCTGTGCGTGCTGGCGCGATGGAACTGATTCTCGTCAGACATCCGCGCCCGGTCGTGGCGGAAGGCATCTGCTACGGCAGCAGCGACCTGCCGGCCGATCCGGACGAGCTGGCCCGCGTGCATGCATCGCTCCGTGCCGGCGGCCTGCCGGGCGATGTCCCCGTTTTTTCCAGCCCCCTGCGGCGCTGTGCCGACCTCGCCCGGCTGCTGTCGCCCAGCGTCACTTTTGATGCCCGCCTGGCCGAGATGGATTTCGGCAGCTGGGAAGGGCGCAGCTGGAACGATATCCCGCGCGCCGATGTCGACGCCTGGGCGGCCGACCTGCTCCACTACCGGCCCGGCGGCGGCGAGACCGTGTTCGAGGTGGCCCTGCGCGTTGCGGCCGCGCTCGACGCGATACGGGCGCACGGCGCCGAGCGTGCCATCGTCATCTGCCATGCCGGCACCATGCGCCTGTTTGCCGCGCTGGCCGACGGCACGCCAGCCGGGCAGGCCGCGCTCGCCGCCGCCTCGAAGGCGCACCGCATCGGCTACGGCGAAACCCACCGCCTGGGTCTTTACTGAATCTTTTCATGATACCGGCCCCTCCGCGATACCTTATAATTGCGCGGTTTTGGTGCCCGCGTTCGAGTCCTCGAGCGCAGTTAAACGGGAAATACGAAGCCTGACCATGGTCGGCCAACGTATGCTGCCCCCGCAACGGTAAGCAGGCAGCCGCGCGCGAAGTTCGCCGCGGCAGCCGTCCGCGACAACCACTGTGCAAACGCATGGGAAGGTCGGACGGTGATGCCCGCCAGCCCGGATACCGGCCAAACCAGGTGGAGCCACGCACAGCGTGCGGCTCTGTTCAATCCGGCCTGCGGGGACGTTGGCCGGTTGCTACTTTACAAAGATTTGCCATGACCTCTTCCGTAGCATCCCAGGCGGCGCTCGCGTCGCTGGCGCTCGCCATTGCCGCGCCGGCCGCCCACGCCCAGGCCACCGCCATCGATTCGATCATCGTCACCGCTACCCGCACCCCGCAGCTGGCCAGCGAAGTGATCAGCGATACCGTCACGATCACGGCCGAGCAGATCGCCAACTCCGGCGCCGGCTCCATCACCGAACTGCTGCAGCGCCAGCGCGGCCTCGAAGTTACCCGCAACGGCGGCCCCGGCGCCGCGTCGAACGTGTTCATTCGCGGCGCGAACGGCAACCAGAGCGTGGTGCTGGTGGACGGCATCCGCATCGCCTCCGCCTCGACCGGCTCGGCCAGCTGGAACGGTATTCCATTGTCGGCCATCGACCGTATCGAGATCGTGTACGGCCCGCTGTCCACGCTGTACGGCGCCGATGCGATCGGCGGCGTGATCCAGCTGTTCACGAAAAAAGGCGAAGGCGCGCCATCCATCAGTGCTTCGGTCGGCGGCGGCAGCGATAAAATGTTCGCAGCCGATGCCTCCGTTTCCGGCGGCACGAACCAGTTGAGCTACGCGTTCTCCGTCTCGAAGGAGCGTTCGGACGGCTTCTCGGCCACGCGCCGGCCCAGTTCCAGCTTCGATCCCGACGACGATGGCTACGATCGCAAGAGCGCGGCCGGCCAGGTGGCCTACAAGCTGGCCCCCGGCCACGAACTGGGCGCCATGTTCCTGTACACCGATACCGAATCGGACTACGACGACGCGAACTTCGATGCCTACAGCACGCAAAAGGTGAGCAATGTGGGCATCTACGCCCGCAACCAGTTCCTGCCCTTCTGGACGATGCTGGTGCAGGCTTCGCAGTCGCGCGACAAGTCCGGTTCATTCTATGACGTGGGTCCGTTCGGTTCCAGCCAGATCGACACCACGACCAGCACGTTCACGGTGCAGAACGATTTCCGCATCGGCAGCGACAACCTGCAAGTGCTGTACGAACACCGCAAGGAAGAACTCGACGGCTCGACCGCCGCCCTGAACCGCGCGCGCCACACCAACGCGTTTGCCGCCAACTACAGCCTGAAGCGTGGCGCGCACCTGGCCAACGTGGGCGTGCGTCACGATAACAACTCGGAATACGGCTCGAAGACCACTGGCTCGATCGGCTACGGCTACCGCTTCACCAGTGCGCTGCGCGCCGAAGCCAGCTTCGCTACTAGCTTCCGCGCACCGTCGTTCAACGAACTGTACTACCCGAGCTACGGCAACGAGGACAACAAGCCGGAAGAAGGCCGCAACGCCGAAGCGGGCCTGCGCTACGACGACGGCACCACGAAACTGGGTGCCGTGTACTACCGCAACAAGCTGGACAACCTGCTGCTGAACACCAACCCCTGCCCTTACGCCGGCTACCCATACGGCTGCGCCTACAACATCAACGAGGCGCTGCTGGAAGGCGTGTCGCTGTCGGCCGAGCGCCAGATGGGCAACCTGCTGCTGATCGCCAATGCCGACTTCCAGGACCCGAAGGACGAGACCACCGGCAAGCGCCTGCAGCGCCGCGCCAAGCGCCACGCCAACTTCGTGGCCGAATACGACCTGGGCGCCGTGCGCGGGGGCGTGGAGCTGCAACTGTCGTCGAGCCGTTTCGACGACGCGGCCAACCGCAACCGCCTGCCCGGCTACGCGGTAGTAAACCTGTATGGCACGTACCGCTTCAACCAGGACTGGTCGGCGCTGGTGCGCTGGAACAACGTGGGCGACAAGAACTACGAGCTGGCCCGCTATTACCAGACCGGCGGCTCGAACGTGTTCGCCGCGCTGCGCTACGGCTTCAAGTAATTCCCGTATCAAACCAGTAGTGCTAAGCTGCCGGGCGCGTCGATGCGCCCGGCGCTTCATCCACAGGCAGAACATGCATCCACTTTCCGCCCACCTGCGTTACCGCACCGGCGTGGTCACCGCCGGCCTGCTGCTGGCGTCGATCACCAGCCTGCTGTTCGCGGGCGTCACGGGCTCCGTTGCCATCCCGCTCGCCGACCTGCCCGGCGCGCTGCAAGAATTACTCAACGGCCGCGCCGAGACGCTGGCCGCCACCCTGCTCGACCTGCGCGCGAGCCGCGCGCTGACCGCCTTCGTAACCGGCGCCACGCTGTCGCTGGCCGGCGTCATGATGCAGACCCTGCTCCGCAATCCGCTCGCGGACCCCTATGTGCTCGGCATCTCCGCCGGTTCGGCCGTCGGCGCCCTGTTGGCGCTGATGCTGATGTGCGCCGCATGGATGGTCGACGCGGCCGCCTTCATCGGTGCGGTAGCCATCTCCATGCTGCTGTATGTGCTGGCACGCCGCGACATGCGCGGCGGCAGCGCCGCCGAGGGCGGCACCGCATTGCTGCTGCTGACCGGTACCATCCTGTCCGCCGGTTGCGCGGCGCTGATCATGCTGATGCTGTCGATCGCCCCGGAAAGCCGGCTGCGCAGCATGGTGTTCTGGATGATCGGCGACCTGTCCGGCGCGCCGCTGCGCTGGCTGCCGTGGATCGTGCTGGCCGCCGGCCTGGCATTCGCGCTGCGCACGGCCCGCTCGATGAACGTGCTGGCCCTGCATGCCGAAGCGGCCAGCACGCTGGGCATCCGCGTGGGCGTATTGCGCAAGGGCCTGTTCTTCTGTTCCGGCCTGCTGACGGCCAGCGCGGTCACCACCGCGGGCAGCATCGGCTTTGTCGGGCTGATCGTGCCGCACGCCTGCCGCTTTGCATTCGGGCCGGACCACCGCGTGCTGATCCCGGCCGCCACGCTGGCCGGCGGTGCCTACCTCGTGCTGGCCGATACGCTGGCACGCACCGTCATCGCGCCGCAGCAGTTGCCGGTGGGCGTGGTGACGGCGTTGATCGGCACGCCCGTCTTCCTGTATCAACTGCACCGGCTGCGCAAATGATGATCGCCACAGACAATCTCCGCCTGGCCATCGGCTCGCGCGTGCTGGCCGAAAAGCTCGACTGGCAAGTCGCCGACGGCGAATGCTGGAGCGTGATCGGCCGCAATGGCGCCGGCAAAAGCACCCTGATGCGCACGCTCGCCGGCCTGCGCGAGCCCGATGGCGGCCGCGTGCTGTTGCGCGGCCGCGCGCTCGGCGACTGGCCGCTCGAAGCGCTGGCACGCGAGCGCGCCTTTCTTGCGCAATCGCGCAGCGACGCGTTTGCCTACTCGGTTCTGGAAACCGTGCTGTCCGCCCGCCACCCCTACCACGGCAAGCGTTACTGGGAAGACAGCGACGACCACACCATCGCGATGCGCATGCTGGCCGCGATGGAGGTCGAGGACCTGGCGGCGCGCGACGTGCGCACGCTGTCCGGCGGCGAGCGCCAGCGCGTGGCCATCGCCGCGCTGCTGGCGCAAGACACGCCGCTGCTGCTGCTCGACGAACCGGCCAACGCTCTGGACCTGGCCCACCAGGTGAGCGTGATGGGTTTGCTGGCGAAACTGTGCCGCGAACAGCGCAAGACCATCGTCATGATCGGTCACGACCTGAACCTGGCGCACGGTATTTCCACGCATGCCCTGCTGCTCATGGGCGACGGCCGCTGGCTAGCCGGCCCGCGCGACGACGTGATGCGCGCCGACATCCTTTCCGACTATCTGCACCACCCGATCGAAACGGTGCGCCACGGCGCCCGCACGATCTTCATACCTACAGAGGCCACCGCATGACCACTCCCGACGACACCGCGGCATTGAACGAGCGCCACCGCGCACGGATGGAACGCAAGAAGGCGATCATCGACGCGAAGATCGCCGCTGCCGACAAGCAGATCGGCATCATCATCGTCAATACCGGCAACGGCAAGGGCAAGAGCTCGAGCGGCTTCGGCATGGCGGTGCGCGCGCTGGGCCATGGTATGAAGGTGGGCATCGTGCAGTTCATCAAGGGTGCGATGGCCACGGGCGAGGAACGTTTCCTGCGCCGCTTCCCCGACGAAGTGAGCTTCCACGCGATGGGCGAAGGCTATACGTGGGAAACGCAGGACCGCGAACGCGACATCGCCAAGGCACGCGAAGCGTGGGAACAGGCCAAGCTGTTCCTGGCCGATCCGGCCATCGGCATGGTGGTGCTCGATGAACTGAATATCGCGCTGAAATACCGCTACCTGGACGTGGACACGGTCATTGCCGACCTGCTGGAACGCCCGGCCATGCAGCACGTGGTCATCACGGGCCGTGGCGCGCCGCCGGAGCTGATCGAGATCGCCGATACCGTCACTGAAATGAACGTGGTCAAGCACGCGTTCAAGGCCGGCATCGGCGCGCAGGCCGGAACGGAGTGGTGATGGGCACCCGCGCGGTATTGATCGCCGCCGTGGCTTCCGGCCAGGGCAAGACCACCGTCACGGCGGCACTGGCGCGCAAGCTGGTGCGCGCCGGCCGCCGCGTGCGCGTGTTCAAATGCGGGCCCGATTTCATCGACCCGATGCTGCTTGGCCGCGCCAGCGGCGCGCCCGTGGAATCGCTGGACCTGTGGATGGTGGGCCGCGAACGCTGCCAGCGGCTGCTGGCCCAAGCGGCGCGGGAAGTGGACGATATCCTGATCGAAGGCGTGATGGGCCTGTATGACGGCACCCCCTCCGCCGCCGACCTGGCTCGCGAATTCGGCGTGCCCGTGCTGGCCGTGATCGACGCCGGCGCCATGGCGCAAACGGCGGGCGCGCTGGTGCACGGCCTGCGCGACTACGGCCCGGTCACGATGGCGGGCGTGATCGCCAACCGTGTCGGCAGCGCCGGCCATGCAGCCATGGTCAAGGCGTCGCTGCGCGACATCCCGCTGTTCGCCACCTTGCCGAAGCAGGCCCGCTCGCTGCCGGAACGGCACCTGGGCCTGGTGCTGCCGGATGAAGTCGACGAAGTCGATGCGATCCTCGACGAACTGGCCGACCAGCTCTTGTTCGACGCAGCCGCGTGGGACGCCTTGCCGCTCGTGGAATTTTCCGCGCCCGCGCCGGAGGAAGCCGTTGCGCCAGCATTGGCCGGCAAGACCGTGGCGATTGCGCGCGATGCGGCCTTCGTGTTCGTCTATGCGGCCAATCTCGACGTGATGCAACGGCTCGGCGCCAGCATCGTGTATTTCTCGCCGCTGGCCGACGAACCGGTGCCGCCCGAAGCGGACGCTGTCTACCTGCCAGGCGGTTACCCCGAACTGCATGCGCCGCGCCTGGCCGAAGCCGGTATCTGGCGCGCATCGATCCGTGCCGCCCATGCGGATGGCGTGCCGATCCTGGCCGAATGCGGCGGCATGATGGCGCTGGCAGAAACGCTGGACGATGGCGCCACCGATGCCCACAACCCGTGGCCCATGGCCGGGCTGCTGCCGGGCCGCGTGTTCGTGCAGAAACGGCTGGCCGGCCTCGGGCCGCAGGCCATGCCCACGCCGCAGGGCACGCTGCGCGGCCACACGTTCCACTATTCCCGGCTGGAGTCCAACGCGCCCGTAATGGAATACACCAGCAAGAACCCGTCCGGCGCGCAGGGCGAGGCGGTCTACCGGATCGGCTCCCTGACGGCTTCCTATTTCCACGGTTATTTCCCGTCGAACGTGGAAGCGGTGGCGGCGCTGCTGTCGAGGCCTGCGCGATGAGCCGCACGCTCGTGCTGGGTGGCGCCCGCTCCGGCAAGAGCGCGCATGCGGAGCGGCTGGCTGCGCAGTCGGGCAAGGAAATCGTCTACGTGGCCACGGCCGGTGCCGGCGATACCGAGATGGCACAGCGGATCGCACTGCACCGTGCCGGAAGGCCGGCCGGCTGGACCACGGTCGAGGAACCGCTTGCACTGGCGGCGGTGCTCGGACAATGGCGCGCGCCGCACCGGCTGGTACTGGTCGACTGCCTGACACTGTGGCTGACGAACCTGCTGTTCGCGGACGGTACGGAATATCCGGACGTGGGCACGATCGCCCTGCCGCGGCGCTTCCATGACGAACGTGCCGCCCTGCTGGCGCAGCTGGAGCAAAATCACGGTGACGTTGTTTTCGTGTCGAACGAAGTGGGCATGGGCATCGTGCCGTTCGGTGCCGTCACGCGCGCTTTCGCGGATGAAGCGGGCCGGCTGAACCAGGCCGTGGCCGCCGCCTGCGACAACGTGGTCTTCGTCGCGGCCGGCCTGCCGCTGGTGCTGAAAGGCGCGCCATGCTGAGCGGGCTGTCGTGGCCCGAAGTCGCGGCGCTGCTGGCGGCCGGCGTGCTGCTCGACCTGCTGCTCGGTGAAGCGCGGCGCTTCCACCCACTGGTCGGCTTCGGCAACCTGGCCAGCGCAATCGAGCGCCGCCTGAACAAAGGCAACGGGCGGCTCCCGCGCGGTGCGCTCGGCTGGGCACTGGCCGTGCTGCCGCTGACGGTACTGGCAGGGTGGCTGTGCGGCGTCGCCGGCGCCCTCGCCCATGCGGCGATGCTGTATTTCTGCATCGGCCTGCGCAGCCTGCGTGATCACAACCTGCCGATCGCCGCCGCACTGCGCGGCGGCGACCTGCCCGCGGCGCGCGAACTGACGGGCCGCATCGTCAGCCGCGACACGTTCGATGCGAACGAAGCGGATCTCGCCAAAGCCAGCGCGGAGTCGCTGCTGGAGAACGGCAACGACGCCGTGTTCGGCACGCTGTTCTGGTTCGCCGTGGCCGGCGGCCCCGGCGCCGTGCTGTTCCGCCTCGCCAACACGCTCGACGCCATGTGGGGCTACCGGAACGCGCGCTTCCTGTACTTTGGCCGCGTCGCGGCCCGCGTCGACGATGCGTTGAACTATGTGCCGGCGCGGTTGACGGCGCTATCCTATGTGCTGCTGGCGCCGGGTACCCCGGGCAAGCGCCTCGCATGGCGCTGCTGGCGCGAACAGGCGCCAGCATGGAGCAGCCCGAATGCCGGCCCGGTGATGGCCAGCGGCGCCGGCGCCCTCGGCCTGGCGCTCGGTGGCGCGGCGCGCTATGACGGCGAGATCGAGCAACGCCCGCCGCTGGGCCAGGGCGCACCGGCAACGGCAGGCGACATCGAACGCGCATGGCGGCTCGTGTGGCGCACCACGCTGCTGTGGCTCGTGCTGTCCGCACTGGTCGCGGCGGCGATCGTGATGGCGCCGGAGGTGTGGCATGCCTGAACACGGCGGCAACCTGCGCGATGCGGCGCGGCTGTATGGCCATGCAAACTGGCTGGACCTGTCGGCCGGCCTGAACCCGCACTGGTATCCGGCGCCCGACCTGCCGGGCAATGCGTGGCATCGGCTGCCGGAGCGGGACGATGAACTCGTGGCGGCGGCCTGCCGCTACTATGGCGCGCCGCGCATGCTGGCGGTGGCGGGAACGCAGGCTGCGATCCAGGCATTGCCGCGGTTGCGCGCGCCGTCGCGGATCGCCGTATCGGCGCCGTCGTACGCGGAGCACGCGCATCACTGGTCGCGCCACGGGCACAATGCCTGCCTCGTGCCGTATGCGGCGCTTGGCGAAGCGGTCGACAGCAGCGACGTGGTCGTCGTCTGCAATCCGAACAACCCGACCGGCGCGACGGTCTCCCGCGACGCGTTGTTGCGGTGGGCGGGATCGCTGGCGGCACGGGGCGGCTGGCTCGTGGTCGACGAAGCGTTCGCCGACATGGACAACGCCCACAGCGTGGCAGACGAGGCGGACCGCCCCGGCCTGGTCGTGCTGCGCTCGGTCGGCAAGTTTTTCGGGCTGGCCGGGCTGCGCCTCGGCTTCGTGGCCGCGCAAGCCGACCTGCTGGCGGCACTCGATGAAGAACTGGGACCATGGCAGGTCAGCGGCCCCGCCCAGCTGGTCGGCAAGGCTGCGCTGCTGGACGACACCTGGCACCGGCAGACACGCAGGGCGCTGGACGCCGCCGGCAGCCGGCTCGATGCCCTGCTGGCTGCGCACGGCATCGTGTCTTCCGGCACGAGCCTGTTCCGCTGGTGGGCCGAGCCCGCGCCGGAAGCATTTCACGAACACATGGCCCGGCGCGGCATCTGGGTGCGGCTGTTCAGCACCGGCCCGCGGGGCATCCGCCTCGGCCTGCCGCCGGACGAAGCGGCATGGTTGCGCCTCGCCGGCGCACTGGAAGAATGGACGAAGGAAACACGATGAAGAAACCCGCTTTGCTATTTACCCTGCTGCCGGCCCTGCTGGCGGTTTTCTCCGCGCATGCGGCGGTGTCCGTGCGCGATGACGATGGCAAGATGGTCACGCTGGCAAAGCCGGCCGAGCGCGTGATCTCGATGTCCCCGCACGTGACGGAGCTGCTCTTTGCGGCCGGCGCGGGCGGCAAGATCGTCGGGGCCGTCGACTACAGCGACTATCCGGAAGCGGCCAAGGCGATTCCGCGCGTGGGCAGCAACCGCGAAGTGGACCTGGAACGGGTGCTGGCCCTGAAGCCCGACCTGATCGTGGTGTGGCGCCACGGCAGCTCGGAGCGGCAGGTCGAACTGCTGCGCAAACTGGGCATCCCGCTGTTCCACAGTGAGCCGACACGGCTCGACAGGATTCCCGACAACGTGATTGCGATGGGCAAGCTCGCGGGTACGGAACCGGTTGCCGAATCGGCGGCCGCCGACCTGCGCAAGCGCCTGGCGGCGGTACGCGCGAAGTACGCGGGCCGCCCGCCGGTGCGCGTGTTCTACCAGGTGTGGGACAAGCCCCTGTACACGCTCAATGGCGCGCACATCGTCAGCGATGCGCTGCGCCTGTGCGGCGGCGAGAACATCTTTGCATCGCAAAAGACAACGGCGCCGGTGGTCAGTGTGGAGGCGGTGCTGAAGGAAGATCCGGAAGCCGTGTTCAGCACGGCCGAAAAGGAACAGGGCGGCGCGGCCATGTGGAAGCAGTATCCGAACATGCTGGCCACGAAGAACGACAACCTGTTCACCATCGATGGCCACCTGGTGAACCGCGCCGGGCCGCGCATGGTCCAGGGTGCCGAAACGCTGTGCGAAAAGCTCGAGATCGCACGCCAGCACCGGAAGCGCTGACATGCATTTTCCATTCAAGACGCTGATGGTGCAAGGCACCACGTCCGACGCCGGCAAGACCACGGTGGTGGCGGCGCTGTGCCGGCTGCTGAAGCGCAACGGTGTCTCCGTCGTACCGTTCAAGCCGCAGAACATGGCGCTGAACAGCGCCGTCACGGCTGATGGCGGCGAGATCGGCCGCGCCCAGGCCCTGCAGGCGCAAGCCGCAGGCATTGCGCCACATACGGATATGAACCCGGTGCTGCTGAAGCCCTCTTCCGACATCGGTGCGCAAGTGATCATCCACGGCAAGGTGCGCGCCGAGATGAACGCGCGCGACTACCACCAGTACAAGACAGTGGCGATGGCGGCCGTGCTCGAATCGCATGCGCGGCTCGCCGCGCAGTACGACGTGGTCATCGTCGAAGGCGCCGGCAGCCCGGCGGAGATCAACCTGCGCGACCGCGACATCGCCAACATGGGCTTTGCCGAGGCGGTCGATTGCCCGGTGGTGATCGTGGCGGACATCGACCGCGGCGGTGTGTTCGCGCACCTGGTGGGCACGCTGTCGTGCCTGTCGGAGAGCGAGCGGGCGCGCGTGATCGGCTTCGTCATCAACCGCTTCCGGGGCGACATCAAACTGCTGGAACCGGGTCTCGACTGGCTGGAAGCGCAGACCGGCAAGCCGGTGCTGGCCGTGCTGCCTTACCTGCATGGCCTGTTCCTCGACGCGGAAGATGCGGTGCAGCCCACGCAGGAGCACCGCGGCGCGTTCCGCGTGGTGGTGCCCAGCCTGCCGCGGATGAGCAACCACACGGACTTCGACGCGCTGCGCGCCCATCCGGACGTGGACCTGCAATTCATCCGCGAAGGCCACGCCATTCCGCCCGCCGACCTGATCGTCCTCCCGGGCAGCAAGAACACACGCGGCGACCTGGCCTGGCTGCGGGCACAGGGCTGGCCGCAGCGCATCGCACACCATCTGCGCTACGGCGGCAAGGTGATCGGCATTTGCGGGGGCTTCCAGATGCTGGGGCAATCGGTCGGCGATCCGCTTGGCGTGGAGGGCGTGCCCGGCGATTCGCCGGGCCTGGGCCTGCTCGACATGACGACCGCGATGTCGCAGGTAAAGCGGCTGCAGCAGGTGCAGGGCAATTGCCTGTTCGCGGATGCGCCGGTCGCCGGCTACGAGATACACATGGGTGTCTCGAGTGGCGAAGCGCTGGCGCAGCCGGCATTCGAGATCGACGGCCGCCCGGAAGGCGCGATGTCGCCGGACAGCCAGGTGCTGGGCACCTACCTGCACGGCGTGTTCGACACGCCGGGGGCATGCTCCGCGCTGCTGCGCTGGGCGGGGCTGGGCAGCGACCGGAGCGTGGACCTGGGCGCGCTGCGCGAAGCGAGCCTGGAGCGGCTGGCCGATGCGACCACCCCATTGCTCGAGGCGCTGCTCCCCAACAAGTAGGGGCACGGCGACCGCGCGCTTCGCGCTTTGCCGCTTTGTGCAACAATCGCTGGACGTATCTCATGCAGGCCCTTCTGCCGTCGTTCCATGTCCAGCCAAGAATCCATCACCAAGCGCTACCTGCCCTGGGTCGTTGCCACGGCCCTCTTCATGGAGCAACTCGACTCCACGATCGTCAATACCGCCATCCCCAGCATGGCCGCAAGCCTGATGGTGACGCCCTTGAGCCTCAAGGCGGTTGTCACCAGCTATATCCTCAGCCTCGCGGTGGCGATTCCCGTCAGCGGCTGGATGGCGGACCGCTACGGCACCCGGCGCGTGTTCATGACGGCGATCGGCATCTTCACCGTGGCATCGGTCCTGTGCGGCCTTTCCGTGAATTCTCCCATGCTGGTGGCGTCGCGATTGCTGCAGGGCTTCGGGGCGGCGATGATGATGCCGGTGGGCCGGCTGACGATCGTGCGCACGTTTCCCAAGGCGGAGCTGCTGACGGCCATGAACTTCGTGATCATTCCCGCCTTGATCGGGCCTTTGCTCGGCCCCACCGTCGGCGGCTTGATCGTGCACTGGATGTCGTGGCGGGAGATCTTCTTCATCAACGTGCCGGTGGGCCTGGTGGCGATCTGGCTCGCCCACAAATACATGCCCGACTATAAGGGCGATGAACCACGGCCGCTCGATGTGATGGGCCTTATCCTGTTCGGTACCGGTGTCGCCCTGCTGTCATGGCTGCTGGAGATCTTTGGCGAGCACCGGCTCGACATCACGTCGTGGGGCGTGCTGTTCGTGATTTCGATCTGCCTGCTGGCCGCCTATGCCTGGCATGCCACGCGTGAGCAATTCCCGCTGCTGCGGCTGCAGTTGTTCAGGATACGCACGTTCCGCGTGTCGGTGCTGGGTGGCTTCTTCACGCGCCTCGGCGTGGGCGGCCTGCCCTTCCTGCTGCCGCTGCTGTACCAGCTGGGCCTCGGCCTGCCGGCATGGCAATCGGGCTTGCTGATGATGCCCTCGGCGGCGGCGGCCATGTTCATGAAGTTTTTCTCGGCGCGGCTGCTGGCGAAATTCGGCTATCGGCAAGTGCTGATCGTGAATACGGCGATGATCGGCGTGACGATCGCGATGTTCTCGTTCGTCCAGCTGGGCACACCGCTGTGGGCGATCGTAATGCTGTCGTTGTGCCAGGGTTTCTTCAACTCGCTGCAATTTTCCAGCATGAATTCGATCGCCTATGCGGACGTCGACCAGAAGGATTCCGGCATGGCCAGCACGATGGCCAGCTCGATGCAGCAACTGTCGATGAGCTTTGGCCTGGCCTGCGGGTCGCTGATCACCGGCTGGTACCTGGGCGACATGCCGCAGACGGACCGCGTGGTGCTGACGAGCGCCCTGCACCACGCCTTCCTTACGCTGGCTGGCTTGACGATCCTGTCGGCCGGCATGTTCTGGACATTGAAGAAGAACGACGGCGAAAGCATCAGCCGCGGCACGAAGACCGCCGAGGCGGGAACGGTGGTGGCGGCCACGGAACAATCCGCGGCGCAGTAACCGCGATGACGACAAAGTTATCGTCGCGGGTGTCACGCCTTGAATTATCATGACGATATGATAATCAACCGGAGGTTGCATGGTTCGTCTTCACTGCTTTGCCCAATCGGGAAACGCCTTCAAGGTGGCGTTCATGCTGCGTGCGCTGGATGTGCCGTTCGAGGCCGTTCATGTGGATTTCCTGAACGGGATTACTGCCGATCCAGCCTGGCGCGACGACCATAACGAGATGGGCGAAGCGCCCATCCTCGAAGACGGGCCGCTGCGCCTGACCCAGTCCGGGGCCATCCTCACTTACCTGGCGAAAAAGCACGGAAGGTTCGGCGGCGCCACCGAAAGCGAGCAGCTCGAAGTGCTGCGCTGGCTGCTGTTCGACAACCACAAGTTCACCAGCTACTTCGCCACCTACCGGTTCATGAAGGCGCTGGCGAAAACGCCGCCAGATCCTGCCATCATGAAGTTCCTGCTGGGCCGGATCGAAGGCGCCTTCAAGGTCGTCGACAAGCACCTGGCCACCCGCGAATACATCGTCGGCGACAACCCGACCATCGCGGATTTTTCGCTGAGCGGTTATCACTTCTTTCCGCAGGAAGAAAGCGGCATCGACGTGGCGGCGCGCTGGCCGAACATCGGCGCCTGGGTCGAGCGCCTGAAGGGTATTCCTGGCTGGGCATCGCCTTATGAAGTCATGCCGGGTGAGCAGTTGCCACCGCGGTGGTAGCAGGCTCGCGGCCGAGCGTTAGCGATTACCGGACCTTGTCGAGTTCTGAATACTTCGGGCTGCCGTAAGGTTGCCGATCAGTGCGACAGTACGATGCCGGTGAGTGAACTGCGAAATTTCATGCGACGTGCCTTCTACGTGAAGTCGGTAAGTTACTCGCCTTCTGCGCGTTGCATGTTATTGATATCCTGCGTTGGCACTTGCAGCCAGTCACGCTGGGCCGCCTCTATGGCGCCGCGTTCCTTGCGCGAGACTGCCAGCCATTTCTCTCCATATGATTTCCAGCGGCCATCCAGCCCTAAAACCGCGGAAATTTCGCACGTATCGCAACTGCCGCCGTTGTCGAACATGACAAGCAGATAGCGATTCGTGCCTGCAGCCACGCAGCGCAGCGACGAGGCGATACGCATTTCGTCATTGTCGTGCTCGTATTTGCGCAGATCGAGTGTCACAGGTTTTTTGCCCGGCTGGACAATACGCAGTTCCTGTTCGCCGCAGCCGCGATTCATCTGCACCACCGCGTTTTCGTCGATGTCGGGAGTCTGGCAATACGAGCGCACGGTGATCTTCGCCTCACCACACTGCGCATCATTGCCATACCAGTGCATTTCCGGCTCCGCCGCAGCGGCGAGACCATGGCACATGGATCAGTGAGGTCAGCCAATATTTACGAGTCTGCACACAATCGAATTCCCTGTCGACTGGTTGATTCAAGCACCACCATCGAAAAAAACAAAAGCCCCGGCAGCATGCGCTGGCGGGGCTCTCTAATAACTAGTCTGACGATAACCTACTTTCACACTGGTTGCAGCACTATCATCGGCGCATTATCGTTTCACGGTCCTGTTCGGGATGGGAAGGGGTGGTACCGACATGCTGTGGTCATCAGACTTGACCTGCTCGGCTCGCGCATTTGGCGCGGTGCCGGAATTCTGTTTTATTGCCTCGACTACTCTCACACTTAATGAAAAAGGCCACTGCGTTCACGCAGTGGCCCCTCTCGGTATAACAGCCTGACGATAACCTACTTTCACACTGGTTGCAGCACTATCATCGGCGCAAAGTCGTTTCACGGTCCTGTTCGGGATGGGAAGGGGTGGGACCGACTTGCTATGGTCATCAGGCATGACTTGTACGCAGTGCCGTTCCCTATGGGGCAACGTCACTGCTCAATCTGGAAGAAGTAAGTTTGGGTTGTAGTGTTGAACTACGTCTCATCAAAGAGTAAATGCAAGGAATCATCATTGATTCATAACCGTCAAGGTTATAGGGACAAGCCGTACGGGCAATTAGTATCAGTTAGCTTAATGCATTACTGCACTTCCACACCTGACCTATCAACGTCCTGGTCTCGAACGACCCTTCAAGGAGCTCAAGGCTCCGGGAAATCTCATCTTAAGGCAAGTTTCCCGCTTAGATGCTTTCAGCGGTTATCTCTTCCGAACTTAGCTACCCGGCAATGCCACTGGCGTGACAACCGGTACACCAGAGGTTCGTCCACTCCGGTCCTCTCGTACTAGGAGCAGCCCCCTTCAAATTTCCAACGCCCACGGCAGATAGGGACCAAACTGTCTCACGACGTTTTAAACCCAGCTCACGTACCACTTTAAATGGCGAACAGCCATACCCTTGGGACCGGCTACAGCCCCAGGATGTGATGAGCCGACATCGAGGTGCCAAACTCCCCCGTCGATATGAACTCTTGGGAGGAATCAGCCTGTTATCCCCAGAGTACCTTTTATCCGTTGAGCGATGGCCCTTCCATACAGAACCACCGGATCACTATGTCCTACTTTCGTACCTGCTCGACTTGTCGGTCTCGCAGTTAAGCACGCTTATGCCATTGCACTATTAGCACGATGTCCGACCGTACCTAGCGTACCTTCGAACTCCTCCGTTACACTTTAGGAGGAGACCGCCCCAGTCAAACTGCCTACCATGCACTGTCCCCGATCCGGATAACGGACCAAGGTTAGAACCTCAAACAAACCAGGGTGGTATTTCAAGGTTGGCTCCACGAGAACTGGCGTCCCCGCTTCAAAGCCTCCCACCTATCCTACACAGATTGGTTCAAAGTCCAATGCAAAGCTACAGTAAAGGTTCATGGGGTCTTTCCGTCTAGCCGCGGGTAGATTGCATCATCACAAACACTTCAACTTCGCTGAGTCTCGGGAGGAGACAGTGTGGCCATCGTTACGCCATTCGTGCAGGTCGGAACTTACCCGACAAGGAATTTCGCTACCTTAGGACCGTTATAGTTACGGCCGCCGTTTACTGGGACTTCAATCAAGAGCTTGCACCCCATCATTTAATCTTCCAGCACCGGGCAGGCGTCACACCCTATACGTCCACTTTCGTGTTTGCAGAGTGCTGTGTTTTTATTAAACAGTCGCAGCCACCATTTTATTGCAACCCTGTCACCCTTCTGCAGTAAAGCAGTCAAGCTACTGGGGCGTACCTTTTCCCGAAGTTACGGTACCAATTTGCCGAGTTCCTTCTCCCGAGTTCTCTCAAGCGCCTTAGAATACTCATCTCGCCCACCTGTGTCGGTTTGCGGTACGGTCTCGTATGACTGAAGCTTAGAGGCTTTTCTTGGAACCACTTCCGATTGCTACAGGATCAATGATCCTTCGTCCCAGTCCCTTGAATTACGTGCCCGGATTTGCCTAAGCACCTTCTATGAACCAGAAACTGACTATTCCAACAGTCAGACAACCTTCCGCGATCCGTCCCCCCATCGCATCATACGACGGTGCAGGAATATTAACCTGCTTCCCATCAGCTACGCATCTCTGCCTCGCCTTAGGGGCCGACTCACCCTGCTCCGATGAACGTTGAACAGGAAACCTTGGGCTTACGGCGTGCGGGCTTTTCACCCGCATTATCGCTACTCATGTCAGCATTCGCACTTCTGATACCTCCAGCATCCTTTACAAGACACCTTCGCAGGCTTACAGAACGCTCTCCTACCATATGCATAAATGCATATCCGCAGCTTCGGTGACTGGCTTAGCCCCGTTACATCTTCCGCGCAGGACGACTCGATCAGTGAGCTATTACGCTTTCTTTAAATGATGGCTGCTTCTAAGCCAACATCCTGACTGTTTTAGCCTTCCCACTTCGTTTTCCACTTAGCCAATCTTTGGGACCTTAGCTGGCGGTCTGGGTTGTTTCCCTCTTGACACCGGACGTTAGCACCCGATGTCTGTCTCCCAAGCTCGCACTCATCGGTATTCGGAGTTTGCAATGGTTTGGTAAGTCGCGATGACCCCCTAGCCATAACAGTGCTCTACCCCCGATGGTGATACTTGAGGCACTACCTAAATAGTTTTCGGAGAGAACCAGCTATTTCCAAGTTTGTTTAGCCTTTCACCCCTATCCACAGCTCATCCCCTAATTTTTCAACATTAGTGGGTTCGGTCCTCCAGTGCGTGTTACCGCACCTTCAACCTGGCCATGGATAGATCACTTGGTTTCGGGTCTACACCCAGCAACTAACGCCCTGTTCGGACTCGATTTCTCTGCGGCTCCCCTATTCGGTTAACCTCGCTACTGAATGTAAGTCGCTGACCCATTATACAAAAGGTACGCCGTCACGGAACAAGTCCGCTCCGACTGTTTGTATGCACACGGTTTCAGGATCTATTTCACTCCCCTCCCGGGGTTCTTTTCGCCTTTCCCTCACGGTACTGGTTCACTATCGGTCGATTACGAGTATTTAGCCTTGGAGGATGGTCCCCCCATATTCAGACAGGATTTCTCGTGTCCCGCCCTACTTGTCGCATGCTTAGTACCACCGGTCTGGTTTCGCGTACGGGGCTATCACCCGCTATGGCCGCAGTTTCCAATGCGTTCCACTACCAGTCCGACTATCACATGCAGGCTCTTCCCATTTCGCTCGCCACTACTTTGGGAATCTCGGTTGATTTCTTTTCCTGCAGCTACTTAGATGTTTCAGTTCGCCGCGTTCGCTTCACACACCTATGTATTCAGTGAGTGATGACCTATAAGGCCGGGTTTCCCCATTCGGAAATCTTCGGATCAATGCTCGTTTGTCAGCTCCCCGAAGCTTATCGCAGACTTCTACGTCCTTCATCGCCTGTAATCGCCAAGGCATCCACCATGTGCACTTATTCACTTGTCCCTATAACCTTGACGGCTATAGCTACAAGCATTTACTACTGTGTTTGATGAGTTTTTTGTATGCGTCCTTTCGGACACTACCCTAAGTGTGCGATGTCTCGCACGCTTAATAAAACTTTACTTCTTCCAGATTGTTAAAGAACGAAACAGCAGTGATCTCTAAAAGATCAAATCTAAATCTCAGGACTTAGATTTGACATCTCAAAAACTTGGTGGAGGATGACGGGATCGAACCGACGACCCCCTGCTTGCAAAGCAGGTGCTCTCCCAGCTGAGCTAATCCCCCGGGGATACAACTTGTGCACGATATTGATAGATACGACGTGGTGGGTCTGGTTGGGCTCGAACCAACGACCCCCGCGTTATCAACACGGTGCTCTAACCAGCTGAGCTACAGACCCGCGTAGTTGATACCTGCGTACCTAGCGGTGCTACTGTTTCTTCTTCATTCGACAGTCGATAAGTGTGAGCGTTTGATGCACGATCTTGCGATCCGTGCCAACTCTAGAAAGGAGGTGATCCAGCCGCACCTTCCGATACGGCTACCTTGTTACGACTTCACCCCAGTCACGAATCCTACCGTGGTAAGCGCCCTCCTTACGGTTAAGCTACCTACTTCTGGTAAAACCCGCTCCCATGGTGTGACGGGCGGTGTGTACAAGACCCGGGAACGTATTCACCGCGACATGCTGATCC
The DNA here is from genome assembly GCF_004209755.1 of Pseudoduganella lutea. Lineage (NCBI taxonomy): Bacteria > Pseudomonadati > Pseudomonadota > Betaproteobacteria > Burkholderiales > Oxalobacteraceae > Pseudoduganella > Pseudoduganella lutea. The sequence continues at coordinate 2,195,969 of NZ_CP035913.1, forward strand.
GCGATTACTAGCGATTCCAACTTCATGCAGTCGAGTTGCAGACTACAATCCGGACTACGATACACTTTCTGGGATTAGCTCCCCCTCGCGGGTTGGCGGCCCTCTGTATGTACCATTGTATGACGTGTGAAGCCCTACCCATAAGGGCCATGAGGACTTGACGTCATCCCCACCTTCCTCCGGTTTGTCACCGGCAGTCTCATTAGAGTGCTCTTTCGTAGCAACTAATGACAAGGGTTGCGCTCGTTGCGGGACTTAACCCAACATCTCACGACACGAGCTGACGACAGCCATGCAGCACCTGTGTTCAGGTTCCCTTTCGGGCACTCCCGGATCTCTCCAGGATTCCTGACATGTCAAGGGTAGGTAAGGTTTTTCGCGTTGCATCGAATTAATCCACATCATCCACCGCTTGTGCGGGTCCCCGTCAATTCCTTTGAGTTTTAATCTTGCGACCGTACTCCCCAGGCGGTCTACTTCACGCGTTAGCTGCGTTACTAAGTCAATTAAGACCCAACAACTAGTAGACATCGTTTAGGGCGTGGACTACCAGGGTATCTAATCCTGTTTGCTCCCCACGCTTTCGTGCATGAGCGTCAGTCTTGACCCAGGGGGCTGCCTTCGCCATCGGTGTTCCTCCACATCTCTACGCATTTCACTGCTACACGTGGAATTCTACCCCCCTCTGCCAAACTCTAGCCTTGCAGTCTCCATTGCCATTCCCAGGTTAAGCCCGGGGATTTCACAACAGACTTACAAAACCGCCTGCGCACGCTTTACGCCCAGTAATTCCGATTAACGCTTGCACCCTACGTATTACCGCGGCTGCTGGCACGTAGTTAGCCGGTGCTTATTCTTCAGGTACCGTCATGAGGCACGGATATTAGCCGTACCCTTTTCTTCCCTGACAAAAGAGCTTTACAACCCGAAGGCCTTCTTCACTCACGCGGCATTGCTGGATCAGGGTTGCCCCCATTGTCCAAAATTCCCCACTGCTGCCTCCCGTAGGAGTCTGGACCGTGTCTCAGTTCCAGTGTGGCTGGTCGTCCTCTCAGACCAGCTACTGATCGTCGCCTTGGTGAGCCTTTACCTCACCAACTAGCTAATCAGATATCGGCCGCTCCAGGAGCACAAGGCCTTGCGGTCCCCTGCTTTCATCCTTGGATCGTATGCGGTATTAGCGTAACTTTCGCTACGTTATCCCCCACTCTTGGGCACGTTCCGATATATTACTCACCCGTTCGCCACTCGCCGCCAGGCCGAAGCCCGCGCTGCCGTTCGACTTGCATGTGTAAAGCATGCCGCCAGCGTTCAATCTGAGCCAGGATCAAACTCTTCAGTTTAATCTCTGTTTTATGTCGTTTCCGACATGGTCACTCACTCAAATAACTGACGAATCATCCGAAGATGATTACGTTTATTACTTGTGTAAGCGTTTGTTGCTATATTTTGAGCATTCCGGATCGAAGTCCGGAGGCACATCACATCAAACGCCCACACTTATCGACTGTTGATTGTTAAAGAATTCTTCGCTTTTCAGCGGTTCTGCATTTCGGGATCAACCCGTAGACAAATCGTTGTGTTTGTCAGCAGCAGAGAGGCAAGATTATCGAGTGTTTCGTGCGATTCGTCAAGCTTCTTTCTGCCCCGCCTCAACTTGCTTGTTTCACTTTCGTGACAGCTGCGTTGCTGCGAGGGACAGAACTATAACAAACGCACTGCTCGTCGGCAAGGGCTATTTTTCAGAAACTGTCGCCCGCTGATAGCCTCCATCCTCCTCTATTTGTTCCCGCGTGAATGGCAATGGCACGAGGCGCTTCTCGGCGTACAACGGCAGCTGGTCCGCATAGTACGGCGAGGCGGGATCGGTCGACTGGCCATACGCGAGCAGCCCCCGTGCGACAGGCCCGTTGTTATCGAAGCCGACCAGTTGCAGATAGCTGGTACCCCATGCCACGTCCCGATAGCCCTGCTCCGTCAATGGGGACTTCATGTGCAATGCGTTGTAGACAGCATCGATGTCACCGATCCCGCCGTGAACTGGATACCGCACGTTTTGGCGCACTTCGACCTGGTGCTCGCCCAGCGCGGCATCCAGTGGCATGCCCAGCGCCGACAATCGCAATGCGGTTTCCCGCAACGCCGCAAGCATTGGTGCGAGCGCCGCAGGGGCCACACCGCGCGGTGTATGCACCGGATCGGCTGCATCGAACGGCACGGCCCACTTGTCGGGAATGTCGGCAGCCTCCAGCCAGAATTCGCGGAACAGGACCGCACCCTTGCTGTCAAGGTTGACTCTACGGTCCCAGCCGGCGATCGCCGCGCACGCGGCAGCCAGGTGCTGGTCCATTGTGCCGCGGCAGCCCGCCAGCAGGTCGGGCACCACGAGCTCCGCGGCATGGACCCGGTTTGAAAACAGCAGCGCTTCCAGGTCGTCGATCCCGAGGCGGCCGCGCTCGGCCAACCGTTCGTCCAGTTGCAGGAATCCCAGGCGGGTACGCAGGTGCTGCGGCACGCCGACTGGACCATACAAGGGCGAAAAGCCGCTGCCTGGTCCAGTCAACAATTGACGGCTGTTGGTCAGCCAATAGCCGTCGTTCGAATTGGCCACGTAGTCGCGCCGGATCAGCGCCGGCGCGCTGCTGCCGGCGAATATGCCGGGTGGGGCATTGGTGTCCTGACCCCAATGGCAAGTCTTGCGGGATCCATCGAATACCAGCAACGGCGCGAACAGCAGGCAGTCGGGCGCAAACTTTTCCGGTACGACGTGGGGCACCACGCTGTAGTCGACGAAGAGCGCATTGCCATGCCGGTCCGCGGCGATGGTGTTCACCCACGGCAGCCCCATGCGGCCCATCGCCGTCTGCAGAGCCGGAGCGCCGTCGGCCTTGCCCATCGCGATCCACTGCTCGATCAGGCGCGTGTTATGGCGATTGGGATCACCAAGCACGAGCATTGCGTTCTCGCCCAGCGGCAATCCCGCCGCCGCCATTTCAATGCCCAGCGCCGTGTCGCGGAATGTCTTGCGCTTGGTGCGGAGTGTACCGTCGGCCTGCAGCGATTGCACTGTAACGACCCGCGTCGATATTTTTGTCGGCACGCCGTCCAGCAGGTAGGTTGAACCGCTGGGGTCGCTGTTGTCCAGCTGCAGGCGGAACGTGGTGAAGTGCGCAGCCTTCGTTACCGTATGGGTCCAGGCAACGTCCTTGTTGAAACCGATGACGACGATCGGAATGCCGCCCAGGCTCACGCCCATCGCGTCATAAACGCCTGGCACGGTCAGGTGCACCTGATAGAACCGGTCGGTGTTGAACCAGGGGTAGTGAGGATTGGCCAGCAAGATTCCCCTGCCATCGATGGACGCGTCGCCGCCCAGTGCGATCGCATTGCTGCCGAGACCTTCGTTATTCCGGGCGGGGAATGGAGCGTCGCCACTTGCCGGGCCTTGCTGTTCGTCCCGCGCGGCTGCCACGATCTCGCGCGCAAACAACTGGCCGGAGGCATGCAGTGCCTTCTCCGCGATCATCAGGCGGACGTCATCGACCGTGATCGGCTTTACCCAGGCGGCACCCCGGCAGGCAGCCGGCAGGTCGCCCGCCTTTTCCCGCAAATAGCGGTTATATCCCGCCGCATAACCCGACAACAGCGCAGTCGCCTCGGCGCTCCCCTCCTGGTAGCCGCCGCGCAGCCGCTCGGGATCGAGATAGGCCTTGAAGAAAAAGTCGCTTTCTTCATTGCGCAGGTCGAAATTGTGCAGGTTGAGGTAGTCGATGACGACGCTGTATTCGCCGTCCACGCCGGCCGTCGGTTTCGCCTCGCCGCCGAAGTAGCGGGATCGCTCGCCGCGAACGGTAAGGATGCTGTCCGCCAGCATGCACACATTATCCTGCGCATATGCGTAAGCCAGCCCGAACCCGAGGCCGGCGAAGTCGCTTGCACGGATATGCACGATGCCATGGGAAGTGCGCGTCACTTCGGCGGTCAGGCCGGCGCGCCCGGCCGGGGCCGGTGGCGCGCCGTGGCTGTTTCCATCGCAGGCCGCCAACAGCCAGCACGGCAGAAAACACAGTATCGCGATCATCGATATCCGCATGATAGTCCCCCATGTGTCGACCCATCATGGAGAAGCGGGTACCAACGATCTTGACAGGTATCAAACGCGCGCACGTAACTTGCCGCTTGACTGATACCTGCTTTCGGACTTGCGTTGCGAGTTCAGCGCTCGGTCAATACCTGCGAACCGATGCGCTCGGCCTTGATCTGGGCTTCCGTGAACGGCAACCCAGGCAGGCGCTTTTGCGTGAACAGGGGCAGCTGGTCGGCGTAGTACGGCGACTTGGGATTGACCGACTGCCCATACACGAGCAAACCTTTCGCTACGGGACCCGAGTTGTCGAACCCTACCAGCTGGACATAGCTGGTACCCCACTCGACATCCTGGTAGCCCCTCGATGTCAGCGTGCCGCGCATGGTCAGCGTGTTGTACGTTCCATCCTCGTCGCCCTGGCCACCATGGAGTGCATGGCGCTTGTTGTTGCGCAGCTCCGTCTGGTAGTCACCCAGGCGGCCATACAGCGGCATACCCAAGGATTGCAGCTTTGCGCTGGCGGTACGCAGCGCTGTCATCAGTGCTGGGTGCGTGGACGTGGCGATGTCGCGCGGCGTATTGACCGGATCGGCGGGATTGAACGGCGTTGCCCACAGATTCGGCGTGGTACGGGCGATGTTCCAGAATTCGCGGAACAGCACCGTGCCGCGGCTGTCGACATCCGCCTTCCTGTCCCACGCTGCCAATGTCGCACAAGGCGCGAGCGCGCGCACATCGAGCGACTTCACGCAGGCTTGCAACAGCGATGGCATCACCAGGTCCGCCGCATAGACGCGGTTATCGAACATCAGCTGCTGCACGTCGTCCATTCGCAGGAACTGGCGCTCCACGAGCATGTTCTCGATCTGCCTGAAGCCGAGGCGCGTCCGCAGCGTTTGCATCGTGCCGGCCTGGCCGTACAGCGGTGAATAGCCGAATGGCGCGGGACCGGTCAAGGGCTCTTTCGCATTGCTCAGCCAATATGAATCGTTCGAATTGGCCACATAATCCTGGCGCACGGTTGCCGGCGCATTGGCTTCGCCGAAGATGCCTGCCGGCGCGTCGGGGTCTTGCCCCCAGCCGCAGGCACTGGTGCTGCCGTTGAAGGCAAGCAGTTCAGGGACGATCAGGCATTCGGACTCAGGCATGAATTTGTCGGTCGTCATGTGGGGCACCACGCTGCCGTCGCTATACAGCGCATTGCCCTTGCGGTCCGCCGCGACCGTATTCACCCATGGCAAACCCTTCACCGCGTGGATTGCGCTCTGCAGTTCGTTGACGTCGCCAGCCTGGCCCATTTTCAGCCACTGTTCCGCGAGGCGGGTATTGCTGCGGTTGGCGTCGCCGAGCACGAACGCGCTTTGGGACGTCCAGCCGATGCCGGCCTGCGGCAGGACGATCACCGCGCCTTGGTGGCTGAAATAAAAGGTGCGCTTCTTCACTGCCAGCGAGCCATCCTGCTGGAGCACGTCGACGGTCACGGTGCGCTCCGTCATCTTGCGCGGAGCGCCATCGAAATAATAGGTCGTACCGGTAGGGTCGGATGGATCGAGCGCCAGACCGAACGTCGTAAAGTGCCGCGCGGCAGTCACGGTATGCGTCCACGCGACATTCCGGTTGAAGCCGATGGAAACGACCGGCAAGCCGCCGAGGCTGACGCCCATCGCATCGTAACGCCCAGGAATGGTCAGGTGCACCTGGTAAAAGCGGTCGGTGCTGGTCCACGGATAGTGCGGATTGCCGAGCAGGATACCCTTGCCATTCGCGCTGGCTTCACTGCCGATCGCCAATGCATTGCTGCCGACACCGGCGGGAATACCGGTCGGCATCGCGCTAACGGCTTTTGGCATGACCTTCGCCAGGCTGACCGGCTCATCCGGATCGCGCGATGCCCCCACGATAGCGGCGGCAAACGCCTCGCCGCTCGCATGCAGCGCCTTTTCCGCAATCATCAGGTAAACGTCGTCGACTGTGATCGGCTTCACCCATGCAGCGCCCTTGCACGCGGCAGGAAGGTTGCCAGGTTTATCCTTCAAGTAGCGGTTGTATCCCTCCGCAAAACCGGCCAGCAATTCACCCACGTCGGCCGAACCAGCCGCATAACCTGCGCGCAATTGCTCAAGGTCGATATAACCCTTGAAGAAAAAGTCACTTTGCTCATTCGGCAGCTTGAAGAAAGTATCGAGTGCTGCGCCATACTCGCCGTTTTTCGGCTGGGTGGCGGGTGCGTTTCCACCAAAGTAACGGGAGCGCTCGCCGCGTACGGTCAGAATAGTATCGGCAAGCATGCAGACGTTATCTTCCGCATATGCATACGCGGCGCCATAACCCAGGCTGCGGTAGTCAGTCGCCTTGACGTGGACTACCCCGCGAGTAGTACGCGTGATTTCCGTGCGCACAGGAGCGGCCGCGGCAGCATAGTCGGCTGCAACCAGGGCAGTCACTAGCGAGACTGTTGTAAGCTTCATTGAACCTCCAAAGATATCGTTATTAGAAATTTGTTCTGCGAGGATATCAGCGTGCGAGCTCTGCCACAGATGGAGGCTTGCAAATAAATATTTTTGACGCAACATCCAAGCCGCGCGATGTTATATGTTCTAATTGTCGATCCGCCTTCGACATTCAAATCCCAGCCTTGAAATTCCACTGAAGAAATTCATCGCAATTTCTAAAATGGAATAATTGGATAATATGGGAAATATTAATTTCCTGTATGGCAGGATGTTTTGACAATGCGACTATCCCGGTAGAGCGCTTGGACAACACTGCTTATTTGACACAGTACGGATACTGTTCTGCTCGCAGCGATAAGCTGCAGGCATCTCCAGTTCCGCTACAGGTTTCTACCGATCCAGGCTTTTTCGATCTGATAGCAAAAAACCCCACCAGCACACGCTGGCGGGGTTTTACTTGTACAGCCCAAAACCAGTGACAGGCACCAAAAATTTTGAAACATTTCCCAGAAACCGGGGTCTGTCACCGGTTTTCAAATCGCCAAAGCAAAAAACCCCGCCAGCACATGCTAACGGGGTTTTTCTATATAACAGCCTGACGATAACCTACTTTCACACTGGTTGCAGCACTATCATCGGCGCAAAGTCGTTTCACGGTCCTGTTCGGGATGGGAAGGGGTGGGACCGACTTGCTATGGTCATCAGGCATGACTTGTACGCAGTGCCGTTCCCTATGGGGCAACGTCACTGCTCAATCCGGAAGAAGTAAAGTTGGGTTGTAGTATTTAAATACATCTCATCAAAGAGTAAATGCAAGGAATCATCATGATTCATAACCGTCAAGGTTATAGGGACAAGCCGTACGGGCAATTAGTATCAGTTAGCTTAATGCATTACTGCACTTCCACACCTGACCTATCAACGTCCTGGTCTCGAACGACCCTTCAAGGAGCTCAAGGCTCCGGGAAATCTCATCTTAAGGCAAGTTTCCCGCTTAGATGCTTTCAGCGGTTATCTCTTCCGAACTTAGCTACCCGGCAATGCCACTGGCGTGACAACCGGTACACCAGAGGTTCGTCCACTCCGGTCCTCTCGTACTAGGAGCAGCCCCCTTCAAATTTCCAACGCCCACGGCAGATAGGGACCAAACTGTCTCACGACGTTTTAAACCCAGCTCACGTACCACTTTAAATGGCGAACAGCCATACCCTTGGGACCGGCTACAGCCCCAGGATGTGATGAGCCGACATCGAGGTGCCAAACTCCCCCGTCGATATGAACTCTTGGGAGGAATCAGCCTGTTATCCCCAGAGTACCTTTTATCCGTTGAGCGATGGCCCTTCCATACAGAACCACCGGATCACTATGTCCTACTTTCGTACCTGCTCGACTTGTCGGTCTCGCAGTTAAGCACGCTTATGCCATTGCACTATTAGCACGATGTCCGACCGTACCTAGCGTACCTTCGAACTCCTCCGTTACACTTTAGGAGGAGACCGCCCCAGTCAAACTGCCTACCATGCACTGTCCCCGATCCGGATAACGGACCAAGGTTAGAACCTCAAACAAACCAGGGTGGTATTTCAAGGTTGGCTCCACGAGAACTGGCGTCCCCGCTTCAAAGCCTCCCACCTATCCTACACAGATTGGTTCAAAGTCCAATGCAAAGCTACAGTAAAGGTTCATGGGGTCTTTCCGTCTAGCCGCGGGTAGATTGCATCATCACAAACACTTCAACTTCGCTGAGTCTCGGGAGGAGACAGTGTGGCCATCGTTACGCCATTCGTGCAGGTCGGAACTTACCCGACAAGGAATTTCGCTACCTTAGGACCGTTATAGTTACGGCCGCCGTTTACTGGGACTTCAATCAAGAGCTTGCACCCCATCATTTAATCTTCCAGCACCGGGCAGGCGTCACACCCTATACGTCCACTTTCGTGTTTGCAGAGTGCTGTGTTTTTATTAAACAGTCGCAGCCACCATTTTATTGCAACCCTGTCACCCTTCCACAGTAAAGTGGTCAAGCTACTGGGGCGTACCTTTTCCCGAAGTTACGGTACCAATTTGCCGAGTTCCTTCTCCCGAGTTCTCTCAAGCGCCTTAGAATACTCATCTCGCCCACCTGTGTCGGTTTGCGGTACGGTCTCGTATGACTGAAGCTTAGAGGCTTTTCTTGGAACCACTTCCGATTGCTACAGGATCAATGATCCTTCGTCCCAGTCCCTTGAATTACGTGCCCGGATTTGCCTAAGCACCTTCTATGAACCAGAAACTGACTATTCCAACAGTCAGACAACCTTCCGCGATCCGTCCCCCCATCGCATCATACGACGGTGCAGGAATATTAACCTGCTTCCCATCAGCTACGCATCTCTGCCTCGCCTTAGGGGCCGACTCACCCTGCTCCGATGAACGTTGAACAGGAAACCTTGGGCTTACGGCGTGCGGGCTTTTCACCCGCATTATCGCTACTCATGTCAGCATTCGCACTTCTGATACCTCCAGCATCCTTTACAAGACACCTTCGCAGGCTTACAGAACGCTCTCCTACCATATGCATAAATGCATATCCGCAGCTTCGGTGACTGGCTTAGCCCCGTTACATCTTCCGCGCAGGACGACTCGATCAGTGAGCTATTACGCTTTCTTTAAATGATGGCTGCTTCTAAGCCAACATCCTGACTGTTTTAGCCTTCCCACTTCGTTTTCCACTTAGCCAATCTTTGGGACCTTAGCTGGCGGTCTGGGTTGTTTCCCTCTTGACACCGGACGTTAGCACCCGATGTCTGTCTCCCAAGCTCGCACTCATCGGTATTCGGAGTTTGCAATGGTTTGGTAAGTCGCGATGACCCCCTAGCCATAACAGTGCTCTACCCCCGATGGTGATACTTGAGGCACTACCTAAATAGTTTTCGGAGAGAACCAGCTATTTCCAAGTTTGTTTAGCCTTTCACCCCTATCCACAGCTCATCCCCTAATTTTTCAACATTAGTGGGTTCGGTCCTCCAGTGCGTGTTACCGCACCTTCAACCTGGCCATGGATAGATCACTTGGTTTCGGGTCTACACCCAGCAACTAGCGCCCTGTTCGGACTCGATTTCTCTGCGGCTCCCCTATATGGTTAACCTCGCTACTGAATGTAAGTCGCTGACCCATTATACAAAAGGTACGCCGTCACGGAACAAGTCCGCTCCGACTGTTTGTATGCACACGGTTTCAGGATCTATTTCACTCCCCTCCCGGGGTTCTTTTCGCCTTTCCCTCACGGTACTGGTTCACTATCGGTCGATTACGAGTATTTAGCCTTGGAGGATGGTCCCCCCATATTCAGACAGGATTTCTCGTGTCCCGCCCTACTTGTCGCATGCTTAGTACCACCGGTCTGGTTTCGCGTACGGGGCTATCACCCGCTATGGCCGCAGTTTCCAATGCGTTCCACTACCAGTCCGACTATCACATGCAGGCTCTTCCCATTTCGCTCGCCACTACTTTGGGAATCTCGGTTGATTTCTTTTCCTGCAGCTACTTAGATGTTTCAGTTCGCCGCGTTCGCTTCACACACCTATGTATTCAGTGAGTGATGACCTATAAGGCCGGGTTTCCCCATTCGGAAATCTTCGGATCAATGCTCGTTTGTCAGCTCCCCGAAGCTTATCGCAGACTTCTACGTCCTTCATCGCCTGTAATCGCCAAGGCATCCACCATGTGCACTTATTCACTTGTCCCTATAACCTTGACGGCTATAGCTACAAGCATTTACTACTGTGTTTGATGAGTTTTTTGTATGCGTCCTTTCGGACACTACCCTAAGTGTGCGATGTCTCGCACGCTTAATAAAACTTTACTTCTTCCAGATTGTTAAAGAACGAAACAGCAGTGATCTCTAAAAGATCAAATCTAAATCTCAGGACTTAGATTTGACATCTTAAACTTGGTGGAGGATGACGGGATCGAACCGACGACCCCCTGCTTGCAAAGCAGGTGCTCTCCCAGCTGAGCTAATCCCCCATGGGATACAACTTTGTGCTTGATACGTGGTGGGTCTGGTTGGGCTCGAACCAACGACCCCCGCGTTATCAACACGGTGCTCTAACCAGCTGAGCTACAGACCCGCATTGTTACCTAGCGGTGCTACTGTTTCTTCTTCATTCGACAGTCGATAAGTGTGAGCGTTTGATGCACGATCTTGACGATCCGTGCCGACTCTAGAAAGGAGGTGATCCAGCCGCACCTTCCGATACGGCTACCTTGTTACGACTTCACCCCAGTCACGAATCCTACCGTGGTAAGCGCCCTCCTTGCGGTTAAGCTACCTACTTCTGGTAAAACCCGCTCCCATGGTGTGACGGGCGGTGTGTACAAGACCCGGGAACGTATTCACCGCGACATGCTGATCCGCGATTACTAGCGATTCCAACTTCATGCAGTCGAGTTGCAGACTACAATCCGGACTACGATACACTTTCTGGGATTAGCTCCCCCTCGCGGGTTGGCGGCCCTCTGTATGTACCATTGTATGACGTGTGAAGCCCTACCCATAAGGGCCATGAGGACTTGACGTCATCCCCACCTTCCTCCGGTTTGTCACCGGCAGTCTCATTAGAGTGCTCTTTCGTAGCAACTAATGACAAGGGTTGCGCTCGTTGCGGGACTTAACCCAACATCTCACGACACGAGCTGACGACAGCCATGCAGCACCTGTGTTCAGGCTCCCTTTCGGGCACTCCCGGATCTCTCCAGGATTCCTGACATGTCAAGGGTAGGTAAGGTTTTTCGCGTTGCATCGAATTAATCCACATCATCCACCGCTTGTGCGGGTCCCCGTCAATTCCTTTGAGTTTTAATCTTGCGACCGTACTCCCCAGGCGGTCTACTTCACGCGTTAGCTGCGTTACTAAGTCAATTAAGACCCAACAACTAGTAGACATCGTTTAGGGCGTGGACTACCAGGGTATCTAATCCTGTTTGCTCCCCACGCTTTCGTGCATGAGCGTCAGTCTTGACCCAGGGGGCTGCCTTCGCCATCGGTGTTCCTCCACATCTCTACGCATTTCACTGCTACACGTGGAATTCTACCCCCCTCTGCCAAACTCTAGCCTTGCAGTCTCCATTGCCATTCCCAGGTTAAGCCCGGGGATTTCACAACAGACTTACAAAACCGCCTGCGCACGCTTTACGCCCAGTAATTCCGATTAACGCTTGCACCCTACGTATTACCGCGGCTGCTGGCACGTAGTTAGCCGGTGCTTATTCTTCAGGTACCGTCATGAGGCACGGATATTAGCCGTACCCTTTTCTTCCCTGACAAAAGAGCTTTACAACCCGAAGGCCTTCTTCACTCACGCGGCATTGCTGGATCAGGGTTGCCCCCATTGTCCAAAATTCCCCACTGCTGCCTCCCGTAGGAGTCTGGACCGTGTCTCAGTTCCAGTGTGGCTGGTCGTCCTCTCAGACCAGCTACTGATCGTCGCCTTGGTGAGCCTTTACCTCACCAACTAGCTAATCAGATATCGGCCGCTCCAGGAGCACAAGGCCTTGCGGTCCCCTGCTTTCATCCTTGGATCGTATGCGGTATTAGCGTAACTTTCGCTACGTTATCCCCCACTCTTGGGCACGTTCCGATATATTACTCACCCGTTCGCCACTCGCCGCCAGGCCGAAGCCCGCGCTGCCGTTCGACTTGCATGTGTAAAGCATGCCGCCAGCGTTCAATCTGAGCCAGGATCAAACTCTTCAGTTTAATCTCTGTTTTCGCGAACCACCGAAATGGTTCTTATCAGTCCACTGGACTGATAAGCTCACTCAAATAACTGACGAATCATCCGAAGATGATTACATTTATTACTTGTGTAAGCGTTTGTTGCTATATTTTGAGCATTCCGAACCGAAGTCCGGAGGCACATCACATCAAACGCCCACACTTATCGACTGTTGATTGTTAAAGAATTCTTCGCTTTTCAGCGGTTCTGCATTTCGGGATCAACCCGTAGACAAATCGTTGTGTTTGTCAGCAGCAGAGAGGCAAGATTATCGAGTGTTTCGTGCGATTCGTCAAGCTTCTTTCTGCCCCGCCTCAACTTGCTTGTTTCACTTTCGTGACAGCTGCGTTGCTGCGAGGGACAGAACTATATCAAAGCCCCTCGAAGTTTGGCAAGCGCTTTTCGAGGAAGGCATGCATGCCTTCGCGTTGGGCCGGCGTGCCGAACGCGGCATGGAACAGCCGGCGCTCGTAGCGCACACCTTCCGTCAGCGGTATTTCATAGGCGACGTTAACCGCCTCCTTGATCTGCATGGCCACCGACAGCGGCATCGAGGCGATCGTAGTTGCCGCCGCCAGCGCTTCTTCAAGCAGCTTGTCCGCCGGGACCACGCGCGATACGAGGCCGGTGCGCTCCGCTTCCGCCGCATCGATGGTACGTGCCGTCAGCAGCATGTCCATCGCCTTGGCCTTGCCAACCGCACGGGGCAGCCGCTGCGTGGCGCCGGCGCCCGGCGTGACACCGATCTTGATTTCCGGCTGGCCGAATTTCGCCGTGTCCGCCGCGATCACGAAATCGCACATCATCGCCAGTTCGCAGCCGCCGCCCAGCGCATAGCCGGCGACCGCGCCGATGACCGGCGTGCGCACCTTCAGGATGTGCTCCCAGTTGCGGGTAATGTAGTTGTCCCGGTAAGTGTCCTGGTAGGTGTAGTCGATCATCGCCGGAATGTCCGCGCCTGCCGCGAAGGCCTTTTCGCTGCCGGTCAAGACGATGCAGCCGATCTGCGGATCCTTGTCGAAGCCGGCGAATGCCTCGCCCAGCTCGTTCATCATGCGGTCATTCAGCGCATTGAGCGCCTTGGGTCGGTTCAGGCGGATCAGCGCCACCTTGCCATGGACTTCGACGATCAGGTCTTCATATTGCATGCTTTTCTCCGGGACGATTCGATCGGGCGATTGTAGCGCCATCAGCGAGGCATTCCCATACCGCCATGGCTGCTATGATCCGCCAACCGATGGCCCTACCACTTCTCTCCTCGATCGTCGAACGCTGGCGCAGCGATGCGCTCCTGTCCAGTACCGACTTCCGCCGCTACTGGGCCAGCATGGTGCTGACGAGCTTTGGCTCGCAGATTGGCACGCTTGCTCTACCCCTCTGCGCGGTATTGCTGCTGCACGCGACGCCGGCGCAAATGGGCATGCTGACCGCCTGCCAGGCAATTCCGTTCGCGATTCTTGCGCTGCCCGCGGGCGTACTGCTGGACCGCAGCCGCAAGCTGCCGATCCTGCTGGGCAGCAAGGCAGCCCAGGGCATTTCACTCGCCTCGATTCCCGTCGCGTGGTGGTTCGACCTGCTGGGCATGCCGTGGCTGTATGCGGTGGCAGCCGTCCAGGGCGCATGCAGTGTCATCGGCGGCGGCGCGGAGCAAATTTTCCTCACGCTGCTTGTTGGCCGCGAGAGGATGGTCGAAGCACAGTCCCGCTTCGCCAGCACCGATTCCATTTCGCGCCTGCTGGCGCCCGGCCTTGCCGGCATCCTGATCCAGTGGCTGACGGCACCGGTGGCGATCATCGCCAACGCGGCCACGTTCTTCATCTCGGTCTGGAACATCGGCCGCGTGAAGATGCGCGAAGCAGTGCCGCCGCGCAGCGAGCGGCATCCGCTGCACGACGTTCGCGCCGGCTTTGCCTTCATCTGGAAACAGCCGCTGCTGCGGGCGCTGGCCTGGGTCGCCGGCGCCTGGCACATCCTTTTCTATGGCTACTCGGCGCTGCTCGTGCTGTTCGCCACGCGCGAGCTGGGCATGAGCGCGGGCACGCTCGGCATGGCGCAGATGCTCGGCGGGATGGGCGTCTTCGTCAGTTCCCTGCTGTTGCGGCCATTGAACCGGCGCTATGGCGCCGGCATCACCATCATGATCGGCACGGCATCCATGGCGCTCGGCTTCGTGCTGATGCCGCTGATCCCCCGCGACCTGTTCGGCGATGCCCGGTTCAGTGCGGCAGCCTATGCCGTACTGATATTCTTCTTCGACCTGGGAGCCATGCTGTTCTTCGTGCCCTACCAGGCGCTGCGCCAGAGCGTGACTCCGGATGAGATGCTGGGCCGGATGATCTCCACGATGCGTTTCCTGACGGTGGCGGTAGCGCCGCTGGGTGCGCTCGTTGCCGGCTATGCGGGCGACCATCTCGGCGTGCGGCCGGCGTTGTACTGCATTGCCGTGGGTGGCGTGCTGCTGACCGCCGGGGTAGTCTCATCGCGCGCGATCCGAAGCGTGCGCCCCTGACACGATGCTGGCAATACACTGGTGCATTGCCAACTTTGCAAGGGGACCATCATGTTCAAGAACATCCTGTTACCCACCGATGGGTCCGACCTGGCCGTAAAAGCCACCGACCTCGCGATCCGCTTCGCCCAGGTGCATGGCGCGCGCATCATCTCGATCTGCGTGGCCCAGCCGTTCCCGTTCGTGCCGATGGCCGAAGGCGCGGTGGTACCGGACGCGGCAGTGTTTGAAACCCAGATCGCCACCACCGCCCAGGCGCACATCAACAAGGTGGCGGCTGCGTGCGCCACGGCCGGCGTGCCGTTCGAAGGCGTCGTCGTCAATTCCCACACGCCGTACAAGGAAATCATCGATGCCGCGCAAAAGCACAATTGCGACATCATCCTGATGGCCTCGCACGGCCGCACGGGCTTGAACAAACTGTTCCTTGGCAGCGAAACGCAGAAAGTGCTGGCGCACACGGAGCTGCCGGTACTGGTGCTTCGTTAATCTGTCCTAGCGGGTCTGGCGCGGCAGCAGCACCCATACTTCGCCGCGCTGCTTCATCCGGCCCGCGTTCTCCGCCGCTTCGGTTCCGAAGCCAAAGAAGAAGTCGACCCGGATGGCGCCGCGAATCGCGCCACCGGTGTCCTGCGCCATCACGAGCCGCTGCAGCGGAATCTCGCTGGCGGCCTGCGTGGTGGACAGGTACAGGGGCACGCCGGCGGGTATCTGCGTCGTGTCCACGGCCACCGAGCGCTGCGGCGTCAATGGCACACCCAGCGAACCTTTCGGCCCCACGTTCGGGTCCGGCAGTTTTTCCTCCCTGAAGAATACATAGCTCGGATTGACGTTCAGCAGTTCCTGCCTGCGCGTCGGGTGACCGGCGATCCACGCCTTGATGCCCTGGGCGGACGCCTGCTCGGAAGTCAGCTCGCCCTGCTCGATCAGCCACTTGCCGATCGACTTGTAGGGATGGCCGTTCTGGTCGGCATACGCCACGCGCACGGTTTCGCCACTGTCGAGCTGGACGCGGCCGGAGCCCTGCACCTCGAGGAAGAACGCTTCCACCGGGTCGTCGACCCACAGCAGTTCCTTGCCACTGAAATCGGCACGCGCGATCTCGGCACGGCTGGCGTACGGCACCACCTTCCTGCCCTGCAGCCGACCGCGCAACCTCTTGCCCTTCAGTTCCGGATAAACGCCGGCCAGGTCGATCGTCAGCATATCGTCCGGCACTTTATATAGAGGCGTCTGGTACGGGCCACCCTGCCTGCGCGCACCGCGCAGCAACGGCTCGTAGTAGCCGGTGACCAGGCCGCTGTCAGCACCGTCCGGCGCGATCACGCGATGCGGCACGAGGAAGGTTTCAAAGAACAGCCGCACGGCTCGCTCGTCACCGGCGTTGACGGTGCGGGCGATCGCGCAGGCCTCCTTCCACTCCGCGCGCCTGCCGATCACGGAACAGGACGACTGGAAGGCGGGCCAGGCGGCACGCAAGTCGTCGCGCGACCAGCCTGGCAGATCGGAAAAGCTGCCTGGCACGAACGCCGTTTTCGATGGCGGCGCCGGCGGCTGGGCCGGCTCCGCGGGTGGCTGGGGCACAGACGGGGGCACCGGCTGGGGCGCCGGCTGCGGTACCGGTGAAGGCTGGGGCGCGGGCGGCGCCACGCAACCGGCGAGCAGGACTGCCGATACGGCGATGCAGCTCAACGGCTGGAAAATACGGGGTAGACTACGGCGTACGAAAAACATGGAGGCGGTATGTGGATTCTGATAGTCGAGGCGTTGGTGGCGCTGTTCCTGCTCGTGTTCATCGTCTGGTGGACGATGCCGGGAAAGAAAAAGACGCCGCCGGCCAAACGGCCGGACCAGCCTGAATGATGCGATTGTAGATCAGTGGAGCGAGTGCGGCAGCGTGAGCACGAATTCCGGAATCTTGACTTCGAACTGGTGGCCATCCTCGGCCACACAGAAGTATTCTCCTACCATCGACCCCTGCGGCGTCTGCAATGCCGTGCCGCTCGTGTATTCGAACTGTTCGCCCGGCTGCAGCAATGGCTGGTGCCCCACCACGCCGAGGCCGCGCACTTCCTGCTTGTGATTGTTCGCGTCGGTAATCACCCAATGCCGCGAGATCAACTGCGCGGCGACCGTGCCGGTGTTCCTGATCGTGATCGAGTACGTGAACACGAAGTTGGTGCGTTCCGGATCGGACTGTTCAGGCAGGAACTGGGTCCTGACCGACACATCGAATGCATATTGGGCCATCGGTAATCCTTTGTTGCCGGCGCATTCGCCAGGATTCGCCATGGAATGTGCCGAAATTTCAAATGTAGCGTTTTATTAACCTGGTTGCACATTGCACCCGAATTCGCTCCGTTGCGCAAGGTGCGCTCCGCACATAACGGGAGAGCAGCGTAAAATAACGCATCTTTTTGCCATCCCCCCTGTCATGACTACTTTCCGCATCGCCCCCAGCATCCTGTCCGCCGACTTCGCCCGCCTGGGCGAGGAAGTGAAGAACGTCGTCGCCGCCGGCGCCGACATCATCCACTTCGACGTGATGGACAATCACTATGTGCCGAACCTCACGATCGGCCCGCTGGTACTCCAGGCGATCCGCCCGCATGTGCAGGTGCCGATCGACGTGCACCTGATGGTCAAGCCGGTCGACCGCATCATTCCCGACTTTGCCAAGGCGGGCGCGAACATCATCACGTTCCACCCCGAAGCATCCGAGCACATCGACCGCTCGCTGCAGCTGATCCGCGACAACGGCTGCAAGGCCGGCCTCGTGTTCAACCCGACCACGCCCCTGCATTACATCGAACATGTGATGGACAAGATCGACATGATCCTGATTATGTCGATCAATCCGGGCTTTGGGGGCCAGACGTTCATTCCGCAAACGCTGAAGAAAATCGCGCAGGCCCGCCGCCTGATCGACGAGTCGGGCCGCGACATCCTGCTGGAAGTCGATGGCGGGATCAAGATCGACAACATTGCCGAGGTGGCAAAGGCTGGTGCGGACACGTTCGTGGCCGGCTCGGCGATCTTCGGCAAGCCCGACTACAAGGCCGTCATCGACGCGATGCGCACCCAACTGGCGACGGTGTAAGCATGACGGCGGCAGCTCACCCCCTGGCCGGCGTGCGCGCCGCCATCATCGACCTGGACGGCACGATGCTCGACACCGTGCCGGACTTCCACGTGGCCATCAACCGCATGCGCGAAGAGCTGGGCCTGGAAGCCATCACGGCCGAGCAGATCAAGAACATGGTTGGCAAGGGCTCGGAAAACCTGATCCGCAGCGTGCTGTCGCTCGACCATGACGATGCCGCCGTCGAACAGCACTTCGCCGCGGCGATGGACGCCTACCAGCGGCACTACCTGGCGATCAATGGCCACCACAGCACGCTGTATCCAGACGTGGCCGCCGGCCTGACGGAACTGAAGGATGCCGGCATCCGCCTCGCCTGTGTGACGAACAAGCCGCTCGCATTCGCCTTGCCGCTGCTGAAGCTGAAGGAACTCGATGGCTACTTCGAGGTGATCTACGGCGGCGATTCGTTCGAGAAGAAAAAGCCCGATCCGCTGCCGCTGATGAAAGCGTGCGAATACTTCGGCCTGCCGCCGCACCAGGTGGTGGCGATCGGCGACTCGTCGAACGACGCGCAGGCGGCCCGCGCGGCCGGTTGCCCGGTGCTGACGGTGCCGTATGGCTATAACCACGGCGAGTCTATACACGAGACGGATTCCGATGGTATAGTGGAAACGCTGCTGCATGCTGCACAGTTAATCAACGCGCACAATCAGCAGAATCAATCTCAAGCGAATCAATCTCAGCCGGATCAACCGGCTGCAACTTAAAACCGAACGCTCGTCAAACGATGTTTCTCAACAAAAGACACAACGTTACTCACCAGGGATCGATCGAGGCCTGGCTGTGGCGACGCTGGCAATCCTTGGCAAACTAAGCCGCATTGATTGCTGCCGTCGGAGACTTCGCGCGACTACCCACCTTTTCGCTTTCTCCCGGCAGGTTTTTTGAACCTCACCGCCACCATCACGCCCAAAATGGGTTCGCGTGGCGGGTTGGAGAGAACCATGACCGAACTCGAATTCAAATCGCTGGCCACGCAAGGCTACAACCGTATCCCCCTGATCGCGGAAGCGTTCGCCGACCTGGAAACGCCGCTGTCGCTGTACCTGAAGCTGGCGCAGAGCCAGAACAACGGCAAGAACACGTTCCTGCTTGAGTCCGTCGTCGGCGGCGAACGCTTCGGCCGCTATTCGTTCATCGGCCTGCCGGCGAAAACGCTGCTGCGCACCGTGGGCAGCCGCACCGAGATCGTCAAGGGCGGCGAAGTCATCGAAACGCATGATGGCAATCCCCTCGAATTCATCGAGCAGTACCAGGCCCGCTTCAAGGTCGCGCTGCGCCCGGGCATGCCCCGCTTCGTGGGCGGCCTGGCCGGCTACTTCGGCTACGACACCGTGCGCTTCATTGAAAAGAAGCTGGCCAACAGTGCGCAGAAGGATGACCTGGGCTTGCCCGACATCCAGCTGATGGTCACCGAAGAACTGGCCGTCATCGACAACCTCTCGGGCAAGCTGTACCTGATCGTGTATGCCGATACCGCGCAGCCGGAATCGTTCTCGAAGGCGCGCGTGCGACTGAAGGAACTGAAAGCGCTGCTGCGCCGCGGCGTGGATGCGCCCGTCACGTCGTCGTCGGTGCGCACCGAAGCGATCCGCGACTTCGACAAGGAATCATACCTGGCCGCCGTGGCCAAGGCGAAGGAATACGTGATGGCCGGCGACCTGATGCAGGTGCAGATCGGCCAGCGCATCCGCAAGCCCTACGTGGATTCGCCGCTCACGCTGTACCGCGCGCTGCGTTCGCTGAACCCGTCGCCGTACATGTACTTCTATAACTTCGGCGACATGCAGATCGTCGGCGCCTCTCCCGAGATCCTCGTGCGTAACGAAACGCTTCCGGACGGTGAAAAGAAAGTCACGCTGCGCCCGATCGCCGGCACGCGCCCACGCGGCGCCACGCCGGAGAAAGACGCGCAACTGGCCGAGGAACTGCTGGCCGACCCGAAGGAAATCGCCGAGCACGTGATGCTGATCGACCTGGCGCGCAACGACCTGGGCCGCATCGCCGAAATCGGCAGCGTGAAGGTCACGGACAAGATGGTCATCGAAAAGTATTCGCACGTGCAGCACATCGTGTCGAACGTCGAGGGCAAGCTGAAGTCCGGCATGTCGAACCTGGACGTGCTGCGCGCCACCTTCCCGGCCGGCACGCTGACCGGTGCGCCGAAAGTGCGCGCGATGGAAGTGATCGACGAACTGGAAATCTCCAAGCGCGGCATCTATGGCGGCGCCTGCGGCTACCTGTCGTTCGGCGGCGAGATGGACGTGGCGATCGCGATCCGCACCGGCGTGATCAAGGATGGCATGCTGTATGTGCAGGCCGCGGCCGGCATCGTGGCCGACTCGATACCCGAGATGGAATGGCTGGAAACGGAAAACAAGGCGCGCGCCGTGCTGCGCGCCGCCGAACAAGTGCAAGATGGCCTGGATGGGGAGTTCTGACATGCTGCTGATGATCGACAATTACGACTCCTTCACCTACAACATCGTGCAGTACTTCGGCGAACTGGGTGAAGACGTGCGGGTGCACCGCAACGACGAGATCACGATCGAGGAGATCGAAGCCCTGAACCCGGACCGGATCTGCATCTCGCCGGGCCCGAAGGATCCTGCGCAGGCCGGCATCTCGGTGGCGGTGCTGAAGCACTTCGCCGGCAAGAAGCCGATCCTCGGCGTGTGCCTGGGCCACCAGGCCATCGGCGAAGCGTTCGGCGGCAA
Source organism: Pseudoduganella lutea (assembly GCF_004209755.1). Taxonomy (NCBI): domain Bacteria; kingdom Pseudomonadati; phylum Pseudomonadota; class Betaproteobacteria; order Burkholderiales; family Oxalobacteraceae; genus Pseudoduganella; species Pseudoduganella lutea. The sequence continues at coordinate 2,216,639 of NZ_CP035913.1, forward strand.
GGTCATCCGCGCCAAGGAAGTCATGCACGGTAAAACGTCGCCGATCGCCCATACCGGCGAAGGCGTGTTCAAGGATCTGCCGAGCCCGTTCACGGTGATCCGCTACCACTCGCTGGCGATCGAACGCGCGTCGCTGCCCGCCTGCCTGGAAGTGACGGCGTGGACGGACGATGGCGAAATCATGGGCGTGCGCCACAAGGACTTCGACATCGAAGGCGTGCAGTTCCATCCCGAATCGATCCTCTCCGAACATGGCCATGCCATGCTGAAGAACTTCCTCAATCGCACGTCGTCGAGCGCAAAGGAATGACCATGCCGATCACCCACCAGGAAGCCCTGATCCGCTGCATCGAACACCGCGAGATCTTCCACGACGAAATGCTGCACCTGTTCCGCCAGATCATGAGCGGAGAAATGTCGCCCGTGATGGTGGCCGCGCTGACGATGGGCCTGCGCGTGAAGAAGGAAACCATTGGCGAGATCACCGCGGCGGCGCAGGTGATGCGCGAATTCTCGACCAAGGTGCCGATGGCGGACACCTCGAACCTGCTCGACATCGTGGGCACCGGCGGCGATGGCGCGCACACGTTCAACATCAGCAGCGCGGCAATGTTCGTGGCCGCCGCCGCCGGTGCGCGCATCGCCAAGCATGGCGGGCGCAGCGTGTCCTCGTCGTCCGGCAGCGCGGACCTGATCGAATCGCTGGGCGCCAACATCAACCTGAAGCCGGAGCAGATCGCGCAATCGATCGCGCAGACGGGCATCGGCTTCATGTTCGCGCCGAACCACCACGCCGCGATGAAGCACGTGGCGCCGGTGCGCCGCGAACTGGGCGTGCGCTCCATCTTCAATATCCTCGGGCCGCTCACCAACCCGGCCGGCGCACCGAACATACTGATGGGCGTGTTCCACCCGGACCTCGTCGGCATCCAGGTGCGCGTGCTGCAGCGCCTCGGCGCGGAACACGCGATCGTGGTGTATGGCCGCGACAACATGGATGAAGTGTCGCTGGGCGCCGGCACGCTGGTCGGCGAACTGGTCGACGGCGAAATCCGCGAATATGAAATCCACCCGGAAGACTTCGGTCTCGCGATGGTGGCCAGCCGCAACCTGAAAGTGGCCAATGCCGCCGAATCCAAGGCCAAGGTGCTGGGCGTGCTGTCCGGCGAAACCGGTGCGGCTACTGACATCGTGGCGCTCAATGCCGGCACCGCGCTGTATGCGGCCGGCGTTGCGCCATCGATCGAGGTGGGCCTGATCAAGGCACGCCAGGCGATCGAGTCGGGCGCCGCGCTGGCCAAGCTGAAGCAGTTCGTCGAGGTCACGCAGGCGCTCGGCGCCGCCAACTGAACGGAGCCAGCCCATGTTCGGCATCCACGACCTGACGCTGTTCATCGTTTCCGGGCTGCTGCTGAACATCATGCCCGGGCCGGATTCGCTGCTGATCATGGCGCGCAGTGCCACGCAAGGATGGCGTGCCGGCGTGGCCGCCTCGCTTGGCATCGGTGCCGGCACGATGGTGCACGTGCTGGCCGCTGCGCTGGGCCTGTCCGCCCTGCTGGCCACGTCCGCCACCGCATTCACCGTGGTGAAGTGGGTCGGCGCCGCGTATATCGTGTGGTGCGGCATCCAGATGCTGCGCGCGCGCCTGAAAGAAGAGCCGGCGATGCCCGAATTAACCCCAGGAGCAACACCTGGGGTCAGACCCGCCGGGTCTGACCCCGGATTCTTTCCTTTGGGTGAAAAGTCTCCGCAGTATTCACGCATCTTCGCGCAAGGCTTTCTGACCAATGTGCTGAACCCGAAAGTGGCACTGTTCTTCCTTGCCTTCGTGCCCCAGTTCATCGACGCCGATGCGTCGAACAAGCCGCTGGCTTTCATCATCCTGGGCTGCATCTTCAACTTCAACGGCATGTTGTGGTGTAACGGCCTGGCGCTGTTCACCGCTTTCGCCAGTTCGAAGCTGAAGGTCAAGCCACGCGTGGCGCTGTGGCTGAACCGCGTCACCGGCGGCCTGTTCCTGGCGCTGGGCGCACGCCTTGCCCTCGCCGACCGTCATTAATTAGCAAAAGCGGTAAACCATGTCCGATATCCTGAACAAGATCCTGGCCGTCAAGGCCGACGAAGTGGCGGCGGCCAAGAAGTATCGCAGCCTGGCCAGCCTGCGCGCCGACGTGGAAGGCGACCGCGAGTCGCGCGCCGCGATCCGCGGTTTCGAAGCGAGCCTGCGCGGCAAGATCGCCGCCGGCCAGGCCGGCGTCATCGCCGAAATCAAGAAGGCCTCGCCATCGAAAGGCGTGATCCGTGCGGATTTCCGCCCCGCCGACATCGCGCAAAGCTACGCCGAAGGCGGCGCCGCCTGCCTGTCGGTACTGACGGACGAGCAGTTTTTCCAGGGTTCCGTCGAATACCTGAAGCAGGCGCGGGCCGCGTGCGCGCTGCCGGTGATCCGCAAGGATTTCCTGGTCGATCTCTATCAGGTCTACGAAGCGCGCGCGATGGGCGCCGACTGCATCCTGCTGATCGTGGCCGGCCTCGATCACGGCCTGATGGCGGAGATGGAAGCGTGCGCGCACGAGCTGGGCATGGATGTGCTGGTGGAGTCGCACGATGGCGATGAACTGACCGCCGCGCTGAAGCTGAAGACCAACCTCATCGGCATCAACAACCGCAACCTGCGCACGTTCGACGTCTCGCTCGATGCCACGCTGGACCTGCTGCCCCGTATTCCGGCGGAGCGGATGGTGGTCACGGAGTCCGGCATCCTCGGTGGCGCCGACGTGCAGCGGATGCGCGAGGCGAACGTCAATGCCTTCCTCGTCGGCGAAGCGTTCATGCGCGCGGAAAATCCTGGCGCCGAACTGCGCCGGCTGTTCAGCTGATATCCAACGCGTGGCGGAACGTAGCCACTGGCCATGGAAAACCGGTGTCTGACACCATTTCCGCAGGAAATGGTGTCAGACACCGGTTCTCGGCAGCCAACTGCTACCGGTTCAGGAAATGGTCGGTCCGCCGCAGCGGTCAGACACCGGTTTCGCCCACAGCAGTGTTACCTTCAGCGCAGCATCGTCGGCCGTGCCGCCGCCGGCTTGCGTGCCGTGTCGATCGCCAGCGTAATGCCCGGCACCCGGTCGCCCAGCAAGCGCACCGCAAACGTCATCAACTCATCGCGGCGAAACGCGTGCACCTGCACCGTGTCGCCCACCGCATAGCGGGACAGCAGCGCTTCCAGGTTCGATGGATTGCCGGTCACGCGCAGGCCGTCGATGGCCACGAGCAGGTCGCCTGCGGAGAGGCCGGCACGGTGCGCCGCGCCGCCCTCGTGGACGGCGGACAGTTTCGCATCCGCGCCATCGCGGCCGATATTGGCATCGAGGCTCGGCTTCGCGAGCTTGCGCTCATCCGTGTACTTCACGCCGAACGGCGCCAGCAGCTTCGCCAGCGGCACGTCCTCGGTACCGCGGACGTACTTCTCGAAATAGCTCTTCAGCTTCATGCCGCTGATCTCGTCGAACAGCGCTTCCACGTCGCGCGGCGTCACGCCACGGCGGCCGTCCGGATAGAAGTCGCGGCCGTAGCGCTGCCACAGCGCCAGCATGATGTCGTCAAGCGAGCGCTTGCCGGCCGTTTTCTGGCGGATCGTGAGATCGAGCCCCAGGCCCACGAGCGAACCCTTGGCGTAATAGCTGACGATCGCATTGGGGGCGTTTTCATCCTGCCGGTAGTACTTGCTCCAGGCGTCGAAACTCGAATCGGCCACGCTCTGCTTGGTGCGGCCGGCGCTGCGCAGCACACTGCCCACGGTCTTGCCCAGCATCTTGAAATACATCGCTTCGCTGATCAGCCCCGAGCGGACGAGGAACAGGTCATCGTAGTAGCTGGTGAACCCTTCGAACAGCCACAGCAGCGGCGTGTAGTTTTCCACCTGCAGGTCGTACGGCGCGAACACGGCAGGCTTGATGCGCTTGACGTTCCAGGTGTGGAAGTATTCGTGGCTGCACAAACCGAGGAACTTGATGTAGCCCTCGCTGCGCTCTTTCCCGGCCGACGCGGTGGTCGGCAGGTCAGCGCGGGCGCAGATCAGCGCCGTCGAGGCGCGGTGTTCCAGGCCGCCATAGCCGTCGCCGACCGCCAGCGTCATGAACACATAGCGGTCCATCGGCGCCTTTTTCGTTTTCGGCTCGAAGAACGCGATCTGGGTTTCGCAGATCGCCTTCAGGTCGGCGCACAGCCGGGGCATGTCCAGGTTCGGCACGCGGCCGGTGATCACCACGTCGTGCGGCACGCCGTGCGCGGTAAACGTGGCCAGCGCGAAGTCGCCCATTTCCACCGGGCTGTCGATCAGCTCATCGTAGTCGGCCGCCACGTAGGTGCCGAAGCCGTAGCGCTTCGCCTTCAGCTCCGGCAGCGCGGTGGCCAAGCGCCACATGCGGGCCGATTCATCGGCCGGGCGCTGGATGTCGACCACGTGCGGCACATTCTCCTGCCCGGCCACGCGCAGGAACACGCTGGTGCCGTTGAAGAAGCCATGCGTCTGGTCCAGGTGCGCGGCGCGTACCGACAGGTCCCACGCATACACGTCATACCGGACCGTGAGCGCTCCCTCGACGGGCGGTGCCTGCCATGAATGCTTGTCCAGCTTCTCCAGCGGTACCGGTGCACCGGCCGCCTCGGCGCGGATCTGCACGATGTTGCGGGCGAACTCGCGGATCATATAGCTGCCCGGAATCCAGGCGGGCAAGGCCAGCACCTGGCCATCCGGAGAAGGCTGCTGCACGGTCAGCGTCACCTCGAACAGGTGGGCGGCGAGATCCTTCGGTGCGATGGCATACGCCACGGCGGGTGCCGCGACGCGCGGCGGCTTTATCTTGGTCGGCGTTTTGTTTTTCATTGCAGGTCGGGCGGCGTATCGATGTCGAGCAGGATGCCCGGGTCATCCACCACCACTTCGTTGACGATATTATCCCTTACGATACCGCGCGCGCCCCGGTCTCCAGCCAGCGCGAGCAGTTGCGGCAGGTGGCGGCGACTGAACGCGACCGGATTGCCACGCTCATTTCCAACCTCCTTCCGGTACACCGGCACCGCGATATCGGCGCCCTGCTCCACCGTCCGTGCCAGCGCGGCAATGGTGGCCGGCCGCACGCGCGGCATGTCGCCCAGCGCCACGACCCAGCCCGCCGCCGCGTCCGCGTGCCGGAGCCCGTGGACGAGCGACGCGGCCATGCCGCTGTCGGCTTCGGTACATTCAACCACTTCGCACCCCAGCGCCGCGAGCTGCGCGGCGACGGCATCGCCGCCATCGCGCACCACGGCCACCACGCGTGGCAGCACGGCCAGCAGGTGCCGCGCACTGTGCACGACGACCGGCTCGCCATCGATCGGCTGCAGCAGCTTGTTGCGCTGCCCCAGCGGATCGAAGCGCCTGCCGCGCCCGGCGGCTAGCAGGATGCCAACGATGGCATTGGCCGCCACGGTGTTGGTCATGCCTTGGGTCATGCCTTAGGCCACCTGCGGCGCTGCCGCCGCGGCCAGATCGAACGGCAGCTTGCGCAGCCGCTTGCCCGTGACACGGAACACGGCATTCGCGAATGCCGGCGCCAGCGGCGGCAGGCCCGGTTCACCCATGCCCGTCGGCGGCTCGTTCGACGGCACGATGTGCACCTCGACCTGCGGCATATCGGGCATGCGCGCCACCGTGTAGTCGCTGAGCTGGCCCTGTTCCACGATACCATCCTTCAACGTGATGGCGGCGCCCGGCAGCGTGGTGCCAACGGCCATCAGCACGGCGCCCTGCACCTGCGCCTCGATGGTCAGCGGGTTGACCGGCTGGTTGCAGTGCACGGCCGCCGTCACCTTGTGCAGCTTCGGCGTGCCGTTCTCCACCGACGCCGTGACCACGTAGGCCACCACGGTGCCGAACGATTCGTGCACCGCCACGCCGTAGGCCTGGCCTTCCGGCAGTTTTACGCGGCCGTAGCCGGACTTGCCCACGGCCAGGTCGAGCGCCAGGTGATGGCGCTTGTGCTCCGCCGGGATCAGCTTCTTGCGGTAAGCCACCGGATCCATGCCGGCCAGGGTGGCCGCCTCGTCGACCAGCGTTTCCATCACGAACGCGGTGTGCGTCGAACCGACCGAACGCCACCACAGCACCGGCACGTTGGCCTGCGCGTTGTGGACCGACAGGTTCATCGGCACCTTGTAGGGCTCGCCCATGCCTTCGACCATCGTGGCATCGACACCGTTCTTCACCATCATGGGCTCGAACGCCGTGCCGGTGATGATCGACTGGCCGACGATCACGTGGTCCCAGCCCACGATATCGCCCTTGGCATCGAGCCCCAGTTCGGCGCGGTGCACGTGCGACGGGCGATAGTAGCCGCCCTTGATGTCATCCTCGCGGCTCCAGATCACCTTCACGGGGCCTGCCTTGCCGGCCTTGGCATACGCCTTTGCCACGTTCACCGCTTCCACGATGTAGTCGGACGACGGCACGGCGCGCCGGCCGAAACCGCCGCCGGCCATCATCGTGTGCAAGGTCACCTGCTCCGGTTTCAGGCCGGCAGTCCTTGCCGCCGCGGCTTGGTCCATCGTCTGGAACTGGCTGCCGGCCCAGATCGTGCAGCCGTCGCGTTTCAAGTCCACCACGCAGTTCAGCGGTTCCATCGGCGCATGCGCCAGGTAGGGGAATTCGTAGACGGCGGAGATCTTCTTCGGCGCCGCGGCCAGCTTCGACACATCGGCCTTTTTCGCCACCGCGCCCGGTTTCGCGGCCAGCGCGCGGAAGGCGGTGAACTGCTCTTCGGTACTCACCTTTTCCACGCCGTCCGTATCCCAGTCGATCGCCAGCGCATCGCGGCCCTGCTTGGCCTGCCAGTACCCTTCCGCGATGACGGCCACGCCCGTGCCGCCGCGATCCACGTCGACCGGCACCACGGCGATCACGCCCTTGATCGTCTTTGCCTTCTCGGCATCGAACTTCTTCACCTTCGCGCCAAACACGGGCGGGCGCGCCACCACGGCCACCTTCGTGCCGGCCGGCTTGAAGTCCATGCCGAACTGCTGGCTGCCGTTCGACTTGGCGCGCGCATCCAGGCGCGGCATGGGCTTGCCGATGAAGCGGAATTTCTCCACGTTCTTCAGCACCACGAGTTGCGGCACCGGCTGCCTCATCGCCGCGTCGGCCATCTGGCCATAGGTCGCCTTTTTCCCGCCAGGCGCGGTGAGCACGCCCTTCGACGCCTTCACCTGGTTTACCGGCACCTTCCACTGTTCGGCCGCCGCGGCGACCAGCATCGCGCGCGCCTTCGCGCCGATCTCGCGGTACTGCACCCAGGAGTGGGCCACGGAGCCGGAACCGCCGGTGATCTGGATGCCGAACGCCGGATCCTTGTAGGCCTCGCCGGCCGGTGCCAGCGCGCCGCGGATCTGCGCCCAGTCGGCATCGAGTTCCTCGGCGATCAGCATCGGCAGCGCCGTATGCACGCCCTGGCCGAATTCCAGGCGATTCACCTGCACGGTGACCGTGTTGTCCGGCGCGATACGCAGGAAAGCGTTCGGTTGTTGCGATGGCTTTTGTTCCGCGGCGCGGGCCATGCGGCCACCGCCCGTGAACGTGAAGCCGAGCACCAGGCCGGCGCCGGCCGCCTTCATGAAGCCGCGGCGGGAGGTCGGGGCGACGGTGTCCACCGCATCGGCGGCACTCACCGCCATGTCATCGCCATTGAGCCATTCTTTGCGCATGGGGTCTCCTTCAGGCGAGCGACTTCGCCGCGTCCTTGATGGCGAGGCGAATGCGTTGATAGGTGCCACAGCGGCAGATGTTGCCGGCCATGGCGCCGTCGATGTCGGCATCGGTCGGCTTGCGGTTGGTTTTCAGCAGGGCAGCGGCGCTCATCACCTGCCCGCTTTGACAGTAGCCGCACTGCGGCACGTCGTGCTTGACCCATGCATCCTGCACGGCCTTGCCCACCTTGTCGTGCTCCATCGCTTCGATCGTGGTGATCTTCTGGCCCACGGCGGCCGAGATCGGCGTCACGCACGAGCGGATCGGCTGGCCGCCCAGGTGCACGGTGCAGGCGCCGCACAGCGCCGCGCCGCAGCCGAACTTCGTGCCGGTCATGTTCAGGTTGTCGCGCAACGCCCACAGGATCGGCGTCGACGGATCGGCGTCGACCTGCGTGTCGCGCCCGTTGATGTTCAGGGTGACCATGGATAACTCCCAGTTCTGGATTCTTGTAATGGAAAAACGGCGCGCTTCGTGGGCGCGCCGCCTTGGTGCAAATGCGGTGGAATTACTTGATCGCGGCGAACTTCGCTTCCATCGCCGCCACGTCGATGGCGCCCGGAACACGGCTGCCATCGGCAAAGAAGATCGCCGGCGTGCCTTCCAGCCCGAGCTTGTTCCCCAGCGCGAGCACCTTGTCGTTCGGTGCGGCGCAGCCTTCCGGCGCCGCAGGTGCCTGCTTGTTGTTCAGCATCCAGTCGTCCCAGGCGCGGTTGCGGTCCGCCGCGCACCAGATATTGCGCGACTTCACCGTGGAGTCGGGCGACAGGATGTTGTACATGAAGGTGTAGACGGTAATGTTGTCCACCTTCGCCAGCGTCTCGCGGCGGAATTTCTTGCAGTAGCCGCAGTTCGGGTCTTCGAAGATCGCCACCACGCGCTTGCCGTTGCCCTTCACGGTCTTGAGCGCCAGCTCCAGCGGCAGGTCCGAGAACTTGATGCGGTTGACTTCGTCGATACGCGCCTGCGTGACGTCTTCCCGTGTTTTCAGGTTGAAGATGTGGCCAGCGAACAGATAGGTGCCGGTCTTGTCGGTGTAGCGGATCTCGTTGCCGATGCGGATTTCGTACAGCCCCGAATACGGCGTGGCGCGGATCGCATCGATCTTGATGTTGGGGCCCAGCTTGGGTTCGACGTTCTTGCGGATGGCGGCTTCGGTGCCGTCGTCGGCGCCCGCGCACGACATCAGCAGCGCCGATGCCAGCACGAGGGCGGTCTTGATGAACTTCATAAACTCTCCGGTGGGGCTGGCGCGACGATCGCCGCGCCGTTGCAATCAATGCCGGCCCAGCGCGTGCGACATCAGCGAACGCTTGACGAATGGCAATTTATCCAGCAAGTTTAGCCCGAAATTGCGTACGGCGCGAACCGGTTCGAGGTTGGCGCCGAACAGGCGCTGCAAGCCGTCGGTGGTGGCTTGCATCAGCAGCACTTCTTCCTTGCGCGAACGGGCATAGCGGGCAAGCACCCGGTCATCGCCGATCGAGCGGTGTTCCTCGCGTTCGGCCATGGCACGCACCAGGTCGCGCACATCGCCAAAGCCCAGGTTCATGCCATGGCCCGCCAGCGGATGCACCACGTGGGCGGCATCGCCGATCAAGGCCACGCGCTGCGCCACCAGCGAGTGGGGGCGCACGAGCGTCAGCGGGAATGCACGTACCGATTCGGGCAGCACGGGTGTGAGCTTGCCGAGCTTGTCCGCGGCGAATTCGGCGAGCCGGTCGGCCAGCGCCTGCGCGCCTTCGCTGCTCAACTGGTCGGCCAGCATGTCCGGTGCGGACCAGACGAGCGACACGCGGTTGCCCGGCAGCGGCAGCAACGCCACGATGCCGCGATCGCACGTGAACCACTGGAATGCATTACCGTGGTGCGGCAGCGCCGTGTCGAAATTGGCGACCACGCCTTTCTGGCCGTAGGGCTTGTAATCGAGGCCGATGTCGCACTGGCCGCGGACCCAGGACTGGGCGCCATCCGCGCCCACGACGAGCGATGCCTTCACGGCGGTGCCATCGGCAAGCTGCACGGCGGCGCCATCCTCGCTGGTCTTCAGCGCCACCGCACGGCCCGTCACGACATGCACGTTCTGGGCAAAGCGCAGCGCCGCACCGAGCGCATCGTTCAGGTTGCGGTCTTCGACGATCCAGGCCAGCGTGTTCGCGTGGGCGCCATAGGCATCGAAGTTCAGGTGGCCGGGTTGCTCGCCATCGCCCTTGATGACCATGCCATCGACCGGGGCGATGCGCAGCTGGTCCATCGCGCCCCACACCTTCAGGTTCGACAGCAGTTCGTGCGCCGTATGGTTCAGTGCATACACCCGCACGTCCCAGCTGGGCTCGAGGCCATCGGGCTTTGGCGCAGCGGGTGGGCCGAGCAGGGTAACGCTTTGCCCGGCCTGGGCGAAGGCCAGCGCGGCCGCCTTGGCGATCGCGCCGTTGCCGACGATGCAGACCGCCGTCTGCACGTGGTGCTTGGAGGAGGATGGCGTGTTCATGTTGCCATTATAACTTTCACCAGCAAGCGGGGCGCGCGGGGTGCGCTGCCGGGGACGGGCCGGGATGGCTCAGTCCCATACGCGGGCCATCCCCGCCGGATTGGCGATGCGCTCCCCTACTTCCAGCGCCGCGATGCTGCCATGCCTTGCGTCTGCTACACGCTTCGCCGCCATTGATGCAGCCGCAAGGATTGCCGGGTCGGCTTGCGGAACTTTGCAAAGCCTATTGCAACTCTGCATTGACCTGCTATAATGCGGCCTCTTGGCCTGGTAGCTCAGTTGGTAGAGCAGAGGATTGAAAATCCTTGTGTCGGTGGTTCGATTCCGCCCCGGGCCACCAAGAATTCAGCAGTAATATAAAAACGCCACCTTCGGGTGGCGTTTTTGTTTCCAGACGGGAAATTCCCTCGTCTGGCTTATATTCCCCCATCTCTCGCGGCCCCTCCTCCCTTGCCGTAACGTCTCGATGACATCGCCTCATCCCCGAGGCTATTCCACCTCCAGCTCGCCTGCGGAATACGGTCATGTGGCGAATATGCTACTTCCAAGCAATATTAAAAAAATATAGGCAATCCGTCGACACGCGCTTGTGTTTTAATTACGCCTCAGAAATTAATTCAATTAGGAAAACAAAGTTTTCCATAATCAAGCTCGCTTTCGTCGACCCGGAATGATGGGTGAGCGTCTCAAGACTGCACAAACTTTTATGAAATACAATTTTTCCATTGCCGGCATCGCATTCGCAGCCTTACTCACCGGCTGCATGACGCCGCCCCAGCTGGCTGTACCCGTCTCGCCAACCGCGTTCGCCGCCCCGGCCAACAGCTACGGTATCGTCATGACCGCCCTGCCCGCCGTCGATACCCAGTTCCCTGGCGCTGGCTGCCTGCTGTGCATGGCCGCAGCCTCGGTCGCCAATTCGAGCCTGACCAGCTACACGAAGACACTGCAAACCGAAGACCTCGGCAAGGTGCACCTGGAGGTCGCCGAGGCGCTCAGGAAGAAAGGCGCTTCCGTGAAGATGATCGACAATATCGACTTCAGCAAGCTGCCCGACAACAACAACACGAAACCGAACTTCGCCCGCAAGGATTTCACGGGCCTGAAGGCCCAATATAACGTCGACAAACTGATGGTGATCAGCGTGACGATGGTCGGCATCGAGCGCAGCTATGCATCCTACGTTCCCACGAGCGACCCGAAAGCACGTGTGGCGGGTGTCAGCTATATCGTCAACCTGAACGACAATTCGCTCGAGTGGTACCTGCCGCTGGACGTGAGCAAGGCCTCCGACGGCAAATGGGACGAACCACCGAAATTCCCGGGCCTGACCAATGCCTATTTCCAGTCCCTTGAACTGGCAAAGGACCGGATCGTGAAGCCGCTGGCTCAGTAATCGCCACTCCGAAAAGACCAGTCACCATGGCAACATCATTCCCGCGCTTCTACGTTTCCCTTCTTGCCGGCGCGATGCTGGCAATTCCTGCGCAGGCCTTCGATACGGCACCGGACGCGAAGCATGAACAGCTTTGCCTGCGCGGCCCCACCGCCGCGGCGGTTTCATTCCGTGGCGCCGTCAATTACGACAAGGCCGGCGGCAAGGCAGGCATGATGATGTATCCGGCGCCAGGCCTGGCCGGTCTTGTAGCAGCCATCGCGACGCATGCCGCCGTGTCGGCCAGCGTGCGCGAAAGCGAGAAGCAGAAGTTGCGCGAGGAGAGCGATGCCGTCGTGGCGCCGTATCTCGGCGTGCTGGGCCAGTACAAGCACGAAGAATTGATGCGGGCATCGCTGGTGGCGATGAAGAGCGGTGGCCAGAAGCGTGTCATTCCCCTCGAGGATGCGACGGTTGCCGGCGAACTGCTTGTCGACACCGTACCAACGTTCTACCTCACGCAGGACCAGCGGGCGATCATCGTGGAGAACGCTGTCCGCATCGAGCGCGGCACCGGCGGCACCTATGAAAAGGTCATCCGTGTGATCTCGCCCGCGCAGGACGAAAAGGCCGGCGCCGGCCTGTGGCTGGGAAACGAAGCCGCTCTCCTGAAGGCGGAAAGCGCGCGCATCTACGCCCAGTCGCTGGACATTGCCATCGACGACCTGCATGCGCCCACGGAACGCACCGAACCCTTCAAGACCGTGCGCTACGACGAAGGCGGCACGGAGAAAATGGAGCGGGCCCAGGTCATCGGCCAGCAATGCAGCCACCTTGTGCTGCGCACGCTGCGCGGTGACCTGCTCGCCGTTCCACGCAAGCTGTCCGGAGACGGTTGCAGGAGCTGACCGGTCAGCTTGCCGTAAGTATTGCGCTGGCGCCGGCGAGCAAGGTGGTCAGGGCGGAAAACAAGTTCCAGCAGCGTGAACTCCCAGCTGTCCCTGCGACAGCGCGCATGGAAATCGGGGCCGCTGCCGGCCTGCGTCATGCGACGGCATACCCGCGCCGTTCGGCAACGCAGGCCGGCGGAAGCCTGGAGCGATTTCGCAAATGTCCGATCGCCGTGCCATCCATGGCATCGAGCCGCATGCCCCGTTTACCCTCCACGTAGCGCACTCATCGCTCATGCGCAATGCGCGATGGCCTGATGCGCGCGACACCCTTCGCCACACCAGTCGCCCAAACCCAGCACGACGCTGTTCAGGCCAGGCCGGCAATGCCGGCAGTCCACCACCAGCCCTGGGCTGGCTTGCCAGCCACGCCTGCAGGTGCTTTGCCTTCACCAATCGCACTTCGCCAGTGGAGCGCCTGTCCGTTCGTGGGCGCCGGCACCCGCAAGCCAAGCCATTGACTGGCCATCCAAAAATGGCCTCGCCTGTACAAGCCGTGGACGTGGTTTCCAGCAATCACAACGATGATCTCGAAAACTTTACCCACTAAAATTTTGCCGCCACGTCTTTTGCCGAAGCATCTTTATTTGTTATTATCGAATTGCAATGCACTGAAATAGTGCAGATTGACTCGCACGAGCACCATGCTTCCCTTCGCCGTCACTTCCGCAGCGACGCCTTTCGTTCTTTGGAATTCATATGAAATACGCCTCCGTACACCAGTTCTTGCAGCACGTTTCCGACCGCAATCCAGGCCAGCCTGAGTTCTTGCAGGCCGTTACCGAAGTGATGGAAAGCCTGTGGCCGTTCATCGAAACGCATCCAAAATATGCCGAGCAGGGCTTGCTGGACCGCCTGGTCGAGCCCGAGCGCGTGGTGATGTTCCGCGTTTCGTGGGTGGACGACCATGGCCAGGTGCAGGTCAACCGCGGCTACCGCATCCAGCACAGCATGGCCATCGGCCCCTACAAGGGCGGCCTGCGCTTCCACCCGTCCGTCACCTTGTCCGTGCTGAAATTCCTCGCGTTCGAGCAGACGTTCAAGAACGCGCTGACGACACTGCCGATGGGCGGCGGCAAGGGCGGTTCCGATTTCGACCCGAAGGGCAAGAGCCCGGGCGAAGTGATGCGCTTCTGCCAGGCCTTCGTGAGCGAGCTGTTCCGTCATGTGGGTTCCGACACGGACGTGCCGGCCGGCGACATCGGCGTGGGCGGCCGCGAAGTGGGCTACATGGCCGGCATGATGAAAAAGCTGAGCAACCGCGCCGACTGTGTCTTCACCGGCAAGGGCCTGAGCTTCGGCGGCTCGCTGATCCGCCCGGAAGCCACCGGCTACGGCACCGTGTACTTCGCCGATGAGATGCTGAAAACGCGCGGCCGCACGTTCGAAGGCTTGCGCGTCAGCGTGTCCGGTTCCGGCAACGTGGCGCAATACGCCATCGAAAAGGCCATGGAACTGGGCGCCCGCGTCATCACCGTGTCCGATTCGAGCGGCACCGTGATCGATGAAGAAGGTTTCACGCTGGAAAAGCTGGCCACGCTGATGGAGGTGAAGAACCACCTGTATGGCCGCGTCAGCGATTATGCCGAGCGCACCGGCAGCCGCTTCGAAGCGGGCGTGCGGCCATGGCACATCCCCGTGGACGTGGCGCTGCCGTGCGCCACGCAGAATGAACTGGATGCGGACGATGCCGCCACGCTGATCAGGAACGGCGTACTGTGCGTGGCCGAAGGCGCGAACATGCCGTCGACGATCGAGGCGGCGAAGGCGTTCGAGGCCGCCGGCGTGCTGTATGCGCCGGGCAAGGCCAGCAACGCCGGTGGTGTCGCCACGTCCGGCCTGGAGATGAGCCAGAACGCCGAGCGCATCAGCTGGCCACGCGAGGAAGTGGACGGCCGCCTGCTGCAGATCATGCAGGGCATCCACGCGGCCTGCCTGAAGTACGGCGCGCGGCCGGACGGCACTGTGAGCTACGTGGACGGCGCCAACATCGCCGGCTTCGTCAAGGTCGCCGATGCGATGCTGGCGCAGGGTGTGATCTGAGCACTCCAGGCTAATCAGGCGTAACGACCGCCAATACGCCACCCGCAGCTATTACATTGACGCTACCCTCGGGTAGCGTTTTTTTATCCCTGAGGCTTCACAGGAAGATCCAGGCTGCAATATAGGCGATTGCAATTGAAATATGAGTTGTGTACATTTAAGAGAGATCGATGACTCAGCTGTCGCCCTTGGTTATATGTTGGAAGTCGCAGCATTTTCCACAAACGAACATTCTTGCATCGTGTCAAAGAAAATTAACTTAGGAAATTCTCACGAGGCTGGCATGTGCTTCTTGTATAGCCAGATTTCCACTCTTATCACTGCCTGCATCACGTAATCTACTAGAAAATATGCCCACTTTGATCACATCGAAATTACCAGTTCCGAAATCATGGGATGAATTTGAGGATATTACATTATCAGCTTCCAAGCTTCGATGGGGACACCCTAACTTTTTCCGCCACGGACGCTCTGGTCAACAGCAACATGGCGTGGACATTTTCGGCGAGGATGAGGTTCACAGACCGATCGGAATTCAATGCAAGAATACTATAGCTGCGATTTCAGAAAATGTTCTTTTGGCAGAGATTAAAAACGCAGAGTCCTTCCATCCGCCGCTCTCGGCACTTTACATTGCAACTTCCGTAGATCACGACAGCAAACTGCAAGGCCGCGCAAGAATTATCTCATCCGAAAGGGTTTCACAAAATAAATTTCCTGTGCATGTACTGTTTTGGAAAGACATAACCGGAGATCTCGCGAAAGACGAGGAAGAATTTATAAAGTATTTCGGAAATTTTTTCGTTCAAACGGCTCAACCGCAAACTCATCCCGCAAATGGGAATCCCACTTTCACCATTGACGAAATGGAAATTGTCAGACACCCGGCATTTGCAGGAAAGAGCATACCGCGGAAAAATATTCTAAAGTGGAGTACTGTCGTTGCTTCGCTAGGCGCACTGGGGCTAATGCTGACATTCTCGAAAGTACTTGGCCCCAACTCCGGCAATTGGACCCCGTTAGCCATGCTATTATGCATGAGCGGGCTAGTATTGGCCATTATCTCAGAAGTACTATCAAAGAGAAAATTTGAGTATTTCCTTAGGGGCAAATACTATCTTGAGGCAAGCACGTCTGACCGAATTCACCTCAACAGCCTTACCGCAACATGTCCTTGGTGTGCGTCGAAAATGCACCTGCGTCACATTGGCCCGAAAAACGGGGTTAAAGATGATATCTTTATATGCGAAAGAAATCCACGTCAGCACACGATCTTACTGGACCCGACAGTACTTCCAGAAATAAAAGATTGATTAAATTCTGGTGCCTAATGCTGCTGTGAACTCGGCAGTGAAGCGCACAGGTAGCGCTTTTTCCTTCAAGTTTTCTGTCCACTGCTCCCCAGGGACGTGACCTGTCCCGACAAAATACCCGTGCCGGCGCGCATCCTCACCGCTGCCTCGCCCAGCCCCGTTCCACCCATGCATGGCTTACCGCCCCGCGTTGGTGCGCCGGGGTTCCGGCACCAGGGCTATACTGGCCTTGCCATGACCGGACGGCCAGAAGCTTCCGGCATTCCCGGCCCGCGCGGCGGGCATTCGGATTTCATGGCACATGCGCCCGTTTTCGCGAGCGATATCGCCGCGGGAACGCTCTATTTACGATCACTCAGATAGGGACAAGATGAAACCAACCTGGATTATCACGGCCAACGCTGGCCGGGCACGCATCTTCGAACAAGCCACCTTGACCGAACCGCTGCAGGAAATCGAAGACATGGTCAGCCCCGGCGCCAAGCAGAGCATCTCGGAAGTCGTTACCGACCAGGCAGGCCCCACGGCCGCAGCCAAGAGCGGCCACAATATCAACAGCGGCAACCAGGCTCCCGGCATCGCGCACAATGCCAATTCGGGCGCACCCAACAAGCAGTACCAGCCGGCCGTCACGCCTGCAGAGCAGGAAGCCGACCGCTTCGCCAAGGATATCTCCGCCTACCTGCTCAAGGCGAAGGAGGAAGGCCGCTTCGGGCAACTCGTCATTTCTGCATCGCCGCAGTTTCTGGGCACGCTGCGCTCGAACATCGATTCGAACCTGAAAGACCTGATCAAGTCCGAATTCAACAAGGACTACACGCACTTCAACGGTCCGCAGCTGCGCGAGCAGTTGCAGGCGCTGAAGGACAAGCAGGAATAAGCTGGTTACCGCGGGCGCCAAGTGCGCCCGCATCGGCAGCGCACCTGTCATCCTGGCTTTGTGCAGATTAGCGCTGGCAGTCAGCATCGGGATTGGCCTTGTACCCTAAACCGATGCCGATGCCGATGCCCGGGCCACCGCCAACGCCAGCGCCTCCGACCTGCCACTCCCACGGTTATCCTTGCGTCGGCCTCTCCTGCCGGCCTCGCCCCAGTGCCGCGTGTCCGCGGTGAATCGTCGCGCCGGCCGGTACCGGTACCCGGTCGAACGCGCTGTACCTATCTAGCCAACACGCCTGGCGGCGGCAGCCGGTACAGCCCTTCACGGTACATCAGCGAAGGCAGCATCACGTGCGCCATCGCCTGGTCCACCTGGGCCTTCGTCGGCGTGCCGGCATCGCTGTCGAACGCCCCGGTAGCGGTATCGTAACGGCCCAGCAGCGGGCTGCCGGAGGGGCGCAGGATCGTGGCGCTGCTGCCTTCCAGGTAGGCAAAGTAATTGTTGAACTGCAGGAGCGCACGCCCCGGCGACGTGCTGTCGCGCACCAGGTCGCGACCAATCATCGGGTGCTCGCTGGCCACACCCATCAGCGACAGCAGCGTGGGGCCCAGGTCGACCTGGCTGGCCATCGTGGTGATGCGCTTCGGCGTGATGTCCGCGCCCAGGATGAGGCCGGGGATGTGGAACTTCTTGACCGGCACGAGGGCGTTGCCGTACACGCGGTTGTCATGGTCGGCCACGATCAGGAACACCGTATCCTTCCAGTAGTCTTCCCGCTTCGCGGCGGCGATGAACTTGCCGAGCGCGAAGTCGGCGTATTTGACGGCATTGTTGACCGTCTGCTTGTCGGCATCGTGCCGGGCGATTTTGCCGTCCGGGTACTCGAACGGCTCGTGGTTCGACGACGTGAAGATCAGGCTGAAGAATGGCTTGCCCTGCGCATGCAGCACGTTCAGGCGCTCGAGCGACTTGTCGAACAGGTCTTCGTCGGATGCGCCCCAGCTGCCCGTGAATTTCGGCTTCATCTGCTTGCGGTCGACGATCTTCTGGAAGCCGTTACCCGTAAAGAAGCTGCGCATATTGTCGAAATGCGCCTCGCCGCCGTAGACGAATTCCGTGTGATAGCCCTGCTGCCCCAGCCCGGCCGCCAGCGTGTAGAAATTCGTTTGCGACAGCGACAGCTTGACCACGCTGCGCGCGGGCGTGGGCGCATAGCCCGCCACCACCGCCTCGATGCCGCGCACCGAGCGGGTACCGGTCGCATACAACTGCTCGAACCACCAGCCTTCGCCCTTGAGCTTTTCCAGCTCGGGCGTCAGCGGCAGGCCGCCCAGCGATGCCACGAATGTGGCACCCAGGCTCTCCTCCAGCACGATCACCAGGTTCAACGGCCGTTCGCGGCGGATCGCCGGCTCCTGGACATGTAGCGTAGGCAGCGCCGGATCCTTGAACTGGTAGCCCCGCAGCCATGGCACCGACCTTACTTCAGCCAGCACGCGGCCGCGGTCCATGTCGCCATAGATTTCCGACGAGGTTTTCTCCTCCATCATCGATGCCACGCCTTCCAGCACCGACCACGGCGAATTGATGATCAGCGAATTGACCATTGCATCGCTCGTCAGCGCGAACAGCGCCGCGTTGGCCGGGCGGTGCGCGGTGGTGGAGCGGATCTGCATGACGACGGCCAGCACGATCAGCGGCCACGTCAGCAGCAGTTTCCTGGCCCGCCACATCGTGATGCCTGCAGCGCCCGCCCGCAGCAGGCGGTGGATCGCCACGCCCAGCACCACCGTGCCCGCCATGCCGAGCAGCACGGCGGTGCGAAAGCCGTTCCACAACGTGGCGCACACCTCGACGGGATCGGACAGGTATTCGACGAACAGGCGGTTCGGGCGCACGTCGTACTGCATCACGAACTGCGGCGTGGACAGTTCCATGAACACGACGAATACCAGCGCCACCGTTGCCCATGTCAATGTCACACCGCGCCACAGTGCGGCCAGCGGGCGGTAGGCCAGCAGCGGTGCCAGCAGCAAAGGGATCGCCAGCAGGTAGCCAAGCAGGATCAGGTCGGCACGGACGCCTTGCAGCAACATCTGCACGGGAATGCCTTCGGCGACCACGCGCGGCCACTGCCAGGCCATCAGGCCGATGCGCGATAGCGACAGCACGGCCAGGCCAATGATCAGCATGCGCAGCAGGATCGCATAGGGCCCGGCCCAGGAAAAGCGTTGCAACGGCCGGGTTGCCAGCTCGTGCAGGATGGGATTCTTTCTAAACATTGACTTTTCCCACGAGAACTTTTTTGAATGGCGGTCGGCCATTCTACGCTCGTGGTAGCGCTAATTTCAATTGAATAGTGACTCGAATCATGCAACGGCTGAGCGGGCAAAGTTCTTGCATATCAGATAGTTATGCGTACCGCCCCGCGCGCCATCCCGGCGCGCAGCCTTCCTGCCGCCCTAAATTGGGGCACCGATACTGCCACGATGACGACTGCCGCACCAAAACAGAGCACGCATGCGGAAAGCGAGCCGCCACAGCGCATCATCAAGATCCGCCGCGACTACAACACGTGGGTAGCGAACGAAACGATCGAGGATTACGCGTTGCGCTACACGCCACGGTCGTTCCGCAAGTGGTCGGTGTTCCGCGTGTCGAACACGGCGTTCGGCGCGATCTCGTTCCTCGTGCTCGAAGCGATCGGCGGCACCATCGCCGTCAACTACGGCTTTGTGAACGCGTTCTGGGCGATCCTCACCGTGGGCCTGATCATTTTTCTCACCGGCCTGCCGATCAGCTACTACGCGGCCCGCCACGGCGTGGACATGGACCTGCTCACGCGCGGCGCCGGTTTCGGCTACATCGGCTCGACCATTTCATCGTTCGTCTACGCATCGTTCACGTTCATCCTGTTCGCGCTGGAAGCGGCGATCATGGCCTATGCGCTGGAGCTGTATTTCCACCTGCCGCTGTATCTCGGCTACCTGGCCAGCGCGCTCGTCGTGATCCCGCTCGTCACGCATGGGGTCACGCTGATCAGCCGCATCCAGATGATCAGCCAGCCCGTCTGGCTGGTGCTGCTGGCGCTGCCGTTCATCGCCATCCTGCACAAGCAGCCCGAACTCATGGGCGAACTCGCGCACTTCACCGGGCAATCGCCCGCCAACGGCGGCTTCAACATGCTGATGTTCGGTGCCGCCACGGCCGTGGGCGTGGCGCTGATCACGCAGATCGGCGAACAGGTCGACTTCCTGCGCTTCATGCCGGAGCAGACTAGGGAAAACCGCTGGCGCTGGCACCTGGGCGTGCTGGCCGCCGGGCCAGGGTGGATCGTGCTCGGCATGCTGAAAATGCTGGGCGGCGCCCTGCTTGCACTGCTGGCGATCAAGGGCGGCGCATCGCTGGCCGAGGCGGTGAACCCGAACCGCATGTACCTCGCGGGCTTTTCCGAAGTGTTCGCCAACCCCACACTGGCCGTGCTGGCCACCGCGCTGTTCGTCATCATCTCGCAGGTGAAGATCAACATGACCAACGCCTACGCCGGTTCGCTGGCCTGGTCGAACTTCTTCGCGCGTCTCACGCACAGCCACCCGGGCCGCGTGGTGTGGGCCGTGTTCAACGCGCTGATCGCCGTACTGCTGATGGAACTCGACGTGTTCCAGGCCCTGGACCAGGTGCTCGGCCTGTATTCGAACATCGCCATCGCGTGGATCACGGCCGTCGTGGCGGATCTCGTCGTCAACAAGCCGCTGGGCCTGTCCCCGCCGGGCATCGAGTTTCGCCGCGCCTACCTGTACGACATCAACCCGGTCGGCGTGGGCGCGATGGTGCTGGCATCCGTGCTGTCCGTCGCGGCTTTCACGGGCCTGTTCGGCGCGCAGGCGCAGGCTTTTTCCGCCTTCATCGCGCTCGGCACCGCGCTTGTCGCATCGCCGCTGATCGCCTGGGCCACGGGTGGCCGCTATTACCTGTCACGCCCTGCGCACGGTTGGGGCGACGCGGTGACAAAGGTATGCTGCATCTGCGAAAAGGAATACGAGACGGAAGACATGGCGCACTGCCCCGCCTACCAGGGGCCGATCTGCTCGCTGTGCTGCTGCCTCGATGCCCGCTGCGACGATGCCTGCAAGCCGCACGCGCGTTTCGCGCACCAGTGGGAAGGCGCAATGAAAAAGCTGCTGCCGGCATCGATGTGGCCCTACATGACGAGCGGCCTCGGTCACTACCTGGTGCTGATGGTGGTGACGGTGCTGTTCACCGGCGCCCTGCTCGGCCTGTTGTACGTGCACGAGGAGAACGCGCTGGGCGTGGCCGGCGCCTCGCTGCTGCCGGCACTGCGGCTGGCCTACCTGAAGATCTTCGCGGCGCTGTTGCTGGTCAGCGGCATCGTCGCGTGGTGGCTCGTGCTCACGGGCGCCAGCCGGCGCGTGGCCCAGGAAGAATCGAACCGGCAAACGAGCTTGCTGCAACGCGAGATCGAACTGCATGGCCGCACGGACGCCGCGCTGCAGCTGGCGAAAAAGCAGGCCGACGCGGCGAACCAGGCCAAGAGCCGCTACATCGCCGGCATCAGCCACGAGATCCGCACGCCGCTGAACAGCATCCTCGGCTACGCGCAGCTGCTGGACAACGATCCCGCGATGCCCGCGCACCGGCAGGGGGCGATCCGCGTCATCCGCGGCAGCGGCGAACACCTGCTGTCGCTGATCGAGGGCACGCTGGACATCGCCCGCATTGAAGGCGGCAAGTTCAGCTTCGATATCCGCGCGCTCGATTTCCATGATTTCATCGGCCAGCTCGTGCGCATGTTCGAGCAGCAGGCGGCCGCCAAGGGCCTGGTGTTCCGTTATGAGCCGGCAGGAGAATTGCCGCTCGTCGTGCGCGCCGACCGCAAGCGGCTGGGCCAGATCCTCATCAACATCCTCGGCAACGCCGTGAAATTCACGGGGCACGGCACCGTCACGTTCCGCGTGCGCCACGCACGCGACCTCGCCACGTTCCACATCGAAGACACGGGGCCCGGCATCCTGCCCGACGAAGCCGAGCGCATCTTCGAACCCTTTTCACGGGGCAGCGCAGCCAATGGTCCCGGCGCGGCGCCGGGTACGGGCCTGGGCCTGCCGATCAGCAAGATGCTGACGCAGATGATGGGCGGCGAGCTCACGCTCGACAGCACGCCTGGCGCCGGCAGCACGTTCCGCATCCTGCTGCGGCTGCCGCGCGTGCATGGCGCTACGCCGGCCACGGCGCGCGGCCCCGCGCCGGTCGGCTACGCGGGCGCGCGCCGCAGGATCCTCGTCGTCGACAACGAGCAGGTCGACCGCGAACTGCTGGTCAACATCCTCGCGCCGCTGGGGTTTGAAACGGCGCAGGCCCAATCCGGCCACGAGTGCCTGGAACGCTACCGGGCATGGGCGCCGGACCTGATCCTGATGGACCTGGCCATGCCCGGCATCGACGGGTGGGAAGCAAGCCGCATCATCCGCCATGAGCACCGCTCGCCCGTGCCGATCCTGATCGTCTCGGCCAATGCGTACGACAAGGCGCTGGACAATCCGGCCGGCATCGCCACCGAGGATTTCATCGTCAAGCCGGTCAATGTGGCCGAACTGCTGGACCGCATCGGCCGGCGTCTCGGGCTCGAATGGATCGTGCATGCGCAAGCACCGGCCTCGGCGCCGCCGGCCCCGCCGCCGCCGATGCGCCTGCCGCCAGCCGCCGAGCTGGACGCACTGCGCGGGCAGATCGCCGCTGGCTACGTGCGCGGTATCCGCGCCCGGCTGGACGACATCGCCGCGCTTGGCCCCGATTACGACGCCTTCGTCGCGGCGATGCGCGGCCACGCCGCCCGCTTCGACCTGGAGGCGATGTCACGATTCCTGGAACAGGGAGAACACCATGTCAATCAAAGCACCTGACCGCCATGCAAGCCACGTCGTATTGATCGTCGACGACGTGCCGGAAAACCTGGCCGTGCTGCACGACGCGCTCGACGAAGCGGGTTTTACCGTCCTCGTCGCCAACAATGGCGCGGCCGCGCTGGAACGCGCCCGGCACCTCGTGCCGGACATCATCCTGCTCGATGCGGTGATGCCCGGCATGGATGGCTTCGAAGTGTGCCGCCACCTGCGTGCCGACATGGTCACGCGGGCGATCCCGATCGTCTTCATGACGGGCCTCACGGAACCCGAGCACGTGGTGGCCGCGTTCGACGCCGGCGGCACCGACTATGTCACGAAACCGGTGCGCCAGAGCGAAGTGCTGGCGCGCATCGGCGCCCACCTGCAAACGGCGCGGCTGATGAACCAGGCGCGCAGCGCGCTCGATGCGTTCGGCAACGCGATGCTGGCCGTCACGCCGCACAACGGCCGGATCGTGTGGCAGACACCGCTGGCGCGGCAGTGGATGGGCCAGTATTTCGAACCCGCCGACGCCACGCCACCGGTGCTCGGCGCCTGGCTGGCAGGTGACAAGACCGTGCCGCTGACGGTCATCCGCGGCGCCGCGCGGCTCGTGTTCACGGCCGCGGATCTCGGCAGCGAGCAATGGATGATCGTGCTGCGCGAGGAATCCGATACCGCGCGGATACAGGCCCTGATGGCCCTGCTGAAACTCACGCAGCGCGAATCCGAGGTGCTGCACTGGGTCATGATGGGCAAGACGAACAAGGATATCGGCGACATCCTCGGCACCAGCCCGCGTACCGTCAACAAGCACCTGGAACACGTGTTTCACAAGCTGGGCGTGGAGACGCGCACGGCCGCCGCCGCGCTGGCGCTGAACCGGATGCGGGCCAGCTCGCCGGCGGTGGTGGAAGCAGTGTGAGTCACCGCGCCGGTCGCCTTACACCGCCAGGTGCCGCCGCACATGCTCCCCACCCATCTCGGCCGCATCCCCGCTGGCCACCACCTCCCCGCGTGACATGACGACGAACTTGTCCGCCAGCTCGTGCGCGAAATCGAAATACTGCTCGCACAGCAGGATGCCGATATCGCCCCGCTCGCGCAGCATCCGGATCACGCGCCCGATATCCTTGATGATCGATGGCTGGATGCCTTCGGTGGGCTCGTCCAGGATGATCAGCCCCGGCTTTTGCAGCATCGCCCGGGCGATCGCCAGCTGCTGCTGCTGCCCGCCGGACAGGTCGCCGCCGCGCCGGTGCTTCATTTCCTTCAGCACCGGGAACAGTTCATAGACTTCGCCGCTGATGACGGAAGCCTCGCGTGATGACAGCGTGGCCATCCCCATGGTCAGGTTTTCCTCCACGGTGAGCCTCGCGAAGATCTCGCGGCCCTGCGGCACGTAGGCGATGCCCGCCTTTGCCCGCTGGTGGGGTTTCAGCTTCGTGATGTCGCGCCCATTCCAGCTCACCTTGCCGCGCGCGACGGGCAGCACGCCCATCAGGCATTTCAGCAGCGTGGTCTTGCCGACGCCGTTGCGGCCCAGCAGCGCCATGCACTGGCCCTTTTCCACCGCCAGCGACACGCCCCGCAGCGTGTGCGAGGAGCCGTAGTACTGGTTCACATGTTCGACCTGCAGCATAGTTTTACCTTTACCTTCCCGCTTATCGTCCAAGATACACGTCGATCACGCGTTCGTCGGCCTGCACCTGGTCCATGCGGCCTTCGGCCAGCACCGAACCTTCATGCAGCACCGTGACCTTGCCCTGCTGGGCGATCTCGGTGACGAACCCCATGTCATGTTCGACGACCATGATCGAGTGCTTGCCGCGCAGTTCATTCAACAGCTCGGCCGTGCGGGCCGTCTCGGCATCGCTCATGCCGGCCACTGGTTCATCGAGCAGGATCAGCTGCGGTTCCTGCATCAGCAGCATGCCGATCTCCAGCCACTGCTTCTGGCCGTGCGACAGCAGGCCGGCCAGCCGGTCTTCCTGGCCGTTCAGGCGGATCAGCCGCAGCGTGGCGGCTATCCTGTCTTCCTGCTCCGACGTGAGCCGGGCAAACAGCGTGGGGCGCACGCGCTTGTCCATCTTCATCGCCAGTTCCAGGTTCTCGAACACCGTGTGCTGCTCGAACACGGTGGGGCGCTGGAACTTGCGGCCGATGCCGGCATGGGCGATCTCGTATTCCGTCATCGATGCCAGGTCGTAGTTCTGGCCGAAGAAGGCCGTGCCGGACGTCGGCCGCGTCTTGCCCGTGATGACATCCATCATCGTCGTCTTGCCGGCACCGTTCGGGCCGATGATGCAGCGCAGCTCGCCCACCGAGATGTCGAGATTGAGCTTGTTGATGGCCCGGAAGCCGTCGAACGACACGGTGATGTCGTTCAGATACAGGATCGCGCCGTGTGTGGTATCCAGTCCTTCCCGTTTCAGCGTACTTGTTTCCAATGTCATGCCGCCTCCTTTGATTTTTCCATGACCGGCGTTTCAACCGGCACCTTGCGCCCGATGCCTTGCAGCTTTTCAAACAGGCCGAGGATGCCCTTGCG
This sequence comes from Pseudoduganella lutea, assembly GCF_004209755.1. Lineage (NCBI taxonomy): Bacteria > Pseudomonadati > Pseudomonadota > Betaproteobacteria > Burkholderiales > Oxalobacteraceae > Pseudoduganella > Pseudoduganella lutea. The sequence continues at coordinate 2,241,931 of NZ_CP035913.1, forward strand.
CATGAACAGCGTGACGAGGATGAACAGCAGGCCCAGGGCGAACAGCCACAGGTCGGGGAACGTGGCGGTGAACCAGCTTTTCAGGCCGTTGACGGTGAACGCGCCGATGATCGGGCCGACGAGCGTGCCGCGCCCGCCGATCGCCACCCACACCACCATCTCGATCGAGTTGGCCGCCGACATCTCCGAAGGATTGATGATGCCCACCTGCGGCACGTACAGCGCGCCGGCGATCCCGCACAGCACGGCCGACAGGGTCCACACGAACAGCTTGAACCACAGCGGGTCGTAGCCGATGAACATCAGCCGCGATTCCGCATCGCGCACGCCCTGCAGCACGCGGCCCAGGCGCGACGTGACGATCCACCGGCACAGCAGCAGGGAGCCGACGAGGAAGGCCAGCGTGACGATGTAGAGCACCGCGCGGGTACCGGGCGCCGTGATGTCGAAGCCGAGGATGCGCTTGAAGTCTGTGAAACCGTTGTTCCCGCCGAAGCCGGTGTCGTTGCGGAAGAACAGCAGCATCGCCGCGTACGTAAGCGCCTGGGTGATGATCGAGAAGTAGACGCCCTTGATCCGCGAGCGGAAGGCAAAGTAGCCGAACACGAAGGCCAGCACGCCCGGCACCAGCACCACCAGCAGCATGCAGTACCAGAAGTTGTCCGTCATGGCCCAGTACCAGGGATATTCCTTCCAGTCGAGGAACACCATGAAGTCCGGCAGGCTGCTCTGGTAGACGCCATCGCGGCCGATCGCGCGCATCAGGTACATGCCGTGCGCATAGCCGCCCAGCGCGAAGAACAGGCCATGGCCCAGCGACAGGATGCCGGTATAGCCCCACACCAGGTCCAGCGCCAGCGCGGCCAGCGCGAAGCACATGAACTTGGCCACCAGGCCCATCGCGTAACCCGACACGTGCAGCGCATGCCCGGCCGGGAACACGAGGTTCAGCAGCGGCAGCATGGCGGCCACCACGGTGACGGCGGCCAGCGCGGTCCACGCGCGTGTCGAGAACAAAGATTTACGGGGAGTGATACCGGGTTTCATTCGACGCTCCTTCCCTTCAGCGCGAACATGCCCTGTGGCCGGCGCTGGATGAAGATGATGATGAAGACAAGGATCGCGATCTTGCCCAGCACGGCACCGGCCACGGGTTCCAGGAATTTGTTGATTTCGCCCAGCCCCAGCGCGCCGATCACGGTGCCGGCCAGCTGGCCCACGCCGCCCAGCACCACGACCATGAACGAGTCGATGATGTAGGCCTGCCCCAGGTCCGGCCCCACATTGCCGATCTGCGAGAGCGCCACGCCGCCGAGGCCGGCGATGCCGGATCCCAGGCCGAACGTCATCATGTCGATGCGGCTGGTGGGCACGCCCACGCAATCGGCCATGCGGCGGTTCTGCATCACGGCGCGCACGAACAGGCCGAGGCGCGTCTTGTTGAGGATCAGCCACACGGCGGCGACCACGAGGCCGGCGAAGACGATGATCGCGATGCGGCTGTAAGGCAGCACCAGCGAGCCGAGCACGGTCACGCCGCCGGCCATCCACGATGGATTCGCCACTTCCACGTTCTGCGCGCCGAACACGGTGCGCACCGCCTGCATCAGGATCAGGCTGATGCCCCACGTGGCCAGCAGCGTTTCCAGCGGGCGGCCGTACAGCCAGCGGATCACGGTGCGCTCGAGCAGCACGCCGACGGCGAAGGCCACGAAGAAGGCGCACGGCAACGCCGCCGCGAGGTACCAGTCCAGCGCGCCGGGGAAGTACTGGCGGAATGCCGCCTGCACCAGGTAAGTGGTGTAGGCGCCGATCATCAGCAGCTCGCCGTGCGCCATGTTGATGATGCCCATCAGGCCGAACGTGATCGCCAGGCCCAGCGCCGCCAGCAGCAGCACGCTGCCCAGCGACAGGCCGTAGAACAGGTTGCCGACGAACTCGGCGCGCGACACGCGGCTATCGATCGCGTTCAGCGTGTTGGCCGCGGCAAGGCGCAGGTCGCCGTCCGGCTCCGCGTAGCTGCCATCGGCGTTCTTTTCCAGCATCGCCTGCAACGGCGGCCGCAACGATGCGGTGCCGGTATCGGCCAGGGCGATCACGGCAGCCTTGCGCACGGCCACGTCGGGCGATTGCAGGTCGGCCACCGCCTTGGCCGATTGCAGCGTGGCCCTGATCCCGGCGTCGGTCTCGGCGGCCAGTGCCCTGGTCACCAGCGGCAACTGCTCCGGCGTCACACCGCGCTCCAGCAAGCCTCTCGCGGCGGCGTCGCGCTTTGCCACGTCCGGCGACAGCAGCGCCATGCCGGACAGCGCGCCATCGACCGCGCCACGCAGGCGGTTGTTGACGACAATGCCGTCGATCCCGTCCGGCATGGGGCCGGTGGCGCCCGTGGCCGGGTTCCATGCGCTGTCGTCGGTAACGACAAGCACGTCGCCCTCCGGCGTGGCATACAGGCTGTCATCCTTCAGCGCCTGCAGCACCTTGCGGGCATCGTCGTTCGCCAGCGCGGCAAGGCGGACGACGGCTTCGATGCGGGCATCGGGGTCGTCGCCCGCCAGGGGTTTCAGGAGAGTGGGATCGATGGCTGCGTGGGCTGAGAGGACTGTGAAGCCCAGCACCAGCAATGCAGCGATCGTTCGGAGGAAGTGCGCCATGTCGGAGTCTCGGTCGGAAAGGGGCTGGGAAAGCCAGGAACCACCCGGGATGCAAACCCCGGGGTCGGACCCGCCGGGTCCGACCCCGGCCTTTGCCGGTGGGTCTCGTCAAGGCTGCCGGGGAAGCAGACCTTACAGCTTCTGCTTGCCTTCATTCCCCTGGATGAACGGGCTCCACGGCTGTGCGCGCACCGGCTCCTTAGTTTTCCACACCACCGAGAACTGCCCGTCGCTCTTGATCTCGCCGATCATCACCGGCTTGTGCAGGTGGTGGTTCGTCATGTCCATCGTCAGCGTGTAACCGGAAGGCGCCTTGAACGTCTGGCCGGCCATGGCCGCGATCACCTTGTCGGTATCGGTGGATTTCGCCTTTTCCACGGCCTGGGCCCACATGTGGATGCCCACGTAGGTCGCTTCCATCGGATCGTTGGTCACGGCGGTGGCGGCGTTCGGCAGCTTCTTCGCCGTGGCGTACGCTTTCCACTTCTTGACGAACGCGGCGTTGGACGGGTTCTTCACGGATTCAAAGTAGTTCCAGGCAGCCAGGTGGCCCAGCAGCGGCTTCGTGTCCACGCCGCGCAGTTCTTCCTCGCCCACCGAGAACGCCACCACCGGCACGTCGGTCGCCTTCAGGCCCGCGTTGCCCAGTTCCTTGTAGAACGGCACGTTGGAGTCGCCGTTGATCGTGGAAACCACGGCCGTCTTGCCGCCGGCGGCGAATTTCTTGATGTTGGCGACGATGGTCTGGTAATCCGAGTGGCCGAACGGCGTGTAGATTTCCTGGATATCGCTGTCCTTCACGCCCTTCGATTTCAGGAAGGCGCGCAGGATCTTGTTCGTGGTGCGCGGGTACACGTAATCGGTGCCGAGCAGCACGAAGCGCTTCGCGCCACCGCCATCCTTGCTCATCAGGTATTCGACGGCGGGAATCGCCTGCTGGTTCGGCGCCGCGCCAGTATAGAACACGTTCTTTTCCAGTTCTTCACCCTCGTACTGCACCGGGTAGAACAGCAGGCTGTTGGTTTCCTTGAATACCGGCAGCACGGACTTGCGCGACACGGACGTCCAGCAGCCGAACACCGCGGCCACCTTGTCCCGGGAAACGAGCTGGCGCGCCTTTTCGGCGAACAGCGGCCAGTTCGATGCCGGGTCGACGACGACGGCTTCGAGCTTCTTGCCCATCACGCCGCCCTTGGCATTGATCTCCTCGATGGTCATCAGGGCAACATCCTTCAGCGACGTTTCCGAGATCGCCATCGTGCCGGACAGCGAGTGCAGGATGCCGACCTTGATCGTGTCGGCGGCATGGGCGGGCAGGCCGGCGGCGCACAGGGCGGCGGCGACGGCGATGGAGGTGACGAAATGGCGGCGGGTTTGCATGGTAGTCCTCATCAAGGATGGTGGTGATCAAGGGTGGTGATCAATGCGGAGCTCGAAACTGGAAATCAATACTGGAGCTGGAGGGCGACGACGAAGCGCGACTGGTCCTCGCCCCGGGTGACCTTGGTGCGCGAGTACACCGCGCCGATCTGGGCGTTGTAGCCGTCGAGGATCCAGTTCACGCCCACGTCTTCCTGGCGCGTGTCGATGCCGGTGTCGGCGTCGAATTTCTGGTAGCGCACATACGGTTGCAGGCTGCCGCGGGCGATCGGGAAGATGTAGCCGGCGCCGGCCGACCAGGCCTTGCCCTGCTCGGAAAGGATGACGTCGCCCGTGTCGTAGTCGTAATAGGCCGCTTCGACGGACACGGCGCCGGCCGTGCCGAGGCGCTTCTCGAGCAGGAAGTCGACGTTCCAGGACTGGTAGTCGCCGATGCCGCCCGTGGTCAGCACGCCGTCCTTCTGCTGGCGGCCGGCCAGGCCGATGGCGAGAATGTCCTTGCTGCCCAGGTAGGTGCCCGTGCCGTAGTAGCCCGGCTCGGCATCCCAGAAATCGTACTGCAGCCGGCCCGCGTACATGGGCTTGTCGGATGCCTTGATCCCGGCTGCCCTGGCCTGGTCGTCCGTCAGCGAGCCGATGCCGAACGTGTGGCCTTCGAATGCGCCGAACGAGTAGCCCAGCTTGCCGCCGGCAACATTGCCCCAGACGACGACGCCGTCATCGCGGCCCCGGAAGATGCCGCCGTTGTAGCCGTAGCGCGACGCCACGCCGGCCCAGTAGCCGCCGCCCAGCGAGTAGTACGGCCCGGCCATGTTGGCGCGGTCGCTCGGCGACAGCAGCCGGCCGGCCCACACGTTCAGCTCCGGGGAGATGGCGAACTGCGCCGCGGCATCGAGCACGCGGATGCGGTCGCCGTCCCACTCGGTGTTGAACATGCCCTTGATGTTCTTGTTCAGCGATGCGCCCAGGAAGATGCGGGCGCTGTCCAGGTTGAAGTCGCTGCCGTGCGAGCCGTCCGGCGCGCCGTTCTCGACGTTCGAGTAGCTGCCGCGCATGCCGAATCCCACGCTGACGGACTTGTCTTCGCCAAACGGAATCGTGGCGCCCGCCCGGGCGTCCGCGACGCCCAGCAACGTGGAGGCCAGCAGCACTCCCGTGCAGATCGTGGAAGATCCTTTCATGCGCATCCCTTTCGTTGTGTGATGTTGTGCATACATCATCACCAACCGGGAAGCGGAAGGACATACGTAAGGTGACGTAGTGGCGCGCAGCCGACACGCGCCGGGGAGGTCACCGAGGATCAGGAGGAAGACCAGCGCCAGGAGATCGGCGCCGGGAACTCAGCGCCGCGGGATCAGCGCCGGCATCGGCAAGCCTTCCGCCACCACGAGCCGCTCCATCGCCGTCTCGAGCACGCTGCGCGCCAGGCCGGCGGCGTGGCCCAGTTCGCGGTGCAGCTGCGCGTCGGCCGTGCTGCGCGATACGCATTGCGCGCTGTAGCGCTCGAAGCTGCCCACCATCAGCAGCAGGTCGGACAGGTGGCGCGGGCATTCGCACGCGATGCGGTTGCCCGCCGCGGTGATCGTGGCCAGCGCGGCTTCGTCGAAACGCACCGCCGGGACCGTGCCGGCAGGGCGGTCGACGGATGGCAACTGCCGCCCCGCCAGCGCCGCACGGCACAGCTGCGCCAGTTCACCCAGCTCCGACGGCATGCGCACGACCATGCAATCCTGCGCGCGCAACGCGCGGATCGTGGCACTGGCGCAGAACCGGTACAGCACCACCACCGCCGCGGCGCCTGCCGCCTCGCGCGCCGCGGCCACCAGCGGCACCATCGTCTCGTCGGGCTCGGGCAGCTCCACCAGCAACACGTCCACCGCCGCGCCCTGCAACGGGGCGAGATCGCCATCGAGGCGCGCCACGGCCCGCTGCACTTCCAGGCCATTGCCCGTGGCGGCGATCCGCCGTGCCAGGGTTTCCCCGACGAGCGCCACGCGCACCAGCGCCAGTGGCACGGCGGCGTGATCGGCACGCACGCCCGCCAGCTCTTCCAGTCGTTCCAGCGGCAACGTGGCCAGCGTGCCGATCGGATGGCCATTGTCCACCAGTTGCTTCAGCAGGCCGAGCCGGCGCACCTGCCCGGCCGTGTACAGGCGCTGGCCGCGCTCGGAGCGCAGCGTGTCCGACACGCCGTAGCGGCGCTCCCACACGCGCAGCGTCTCCACGCTCAAGCCCGCGAGACGCGCCGCCACACCGCTGCGATACAAAGCTTGTTGAGTAGTATTTTCCATAATTGAACCGAACTTGAACCAGTAATGTCCCCATGATAACGCGACAAGCCCTGTACATTCAATCGTGCGAACCGTAAATTTACGTCACCTGCCGCCACTAATGCGGTTCAATCATAGTTCGACCCAAGGAGCGTGAAAATGAAAAAGATCCTCTTCGCAGCAGCTTTCGGCATGGCTTTCAGCGCGGCACATGCAGCCGATATCGTCGATACCGCCAAGTCCGCCGGCACGTTCAACACGCTGGTTACCGCGGTGGAAGCTGCCGGCCTGGTGGACACGCTGAAGGGCCCGGGCCCGTTTACCGTGTTCGCGCCGACCGACGCGGCATTCGCCAAGGTGCCGAAGGCCAAGCTCGATGCGCTGCTGAAGGACAAGGCCGCCCTGACCAAGGTGCTGACCTACCACGTGGTACCGGGCAAGGTGATGGCCGCCGACGTGAAGCCCGGCGCCGTGAAGACGGTCGAAGGTGCCAGCCTGACCGTGACCGCCAAGGGCGGCAAGGTCATGGTCGACAAGGCCAACGTGGTGAAGACCGATATCGCGGCCGACAATGGCGTGATCCACGTGATCGACACGGTGGTAATGCCGAAGTGATCGGCTGACCGCCAACCATCGTTCCCCTGGCGGCATGCGCCCATGGCGTGCCGCCGGCTTGTGCCCGCGTATCGCGGGCTTTTTTTATGTCTGACGGTTGCGGGGAGTTGTTATGCCAGCACGCGCACTTCCGCCAGCAATTCGGGATGACGATCCAGGAGTTGCAGCAGCTTGAGAGTCGAGGGATGCGGCCGCGCCTTGCCGGTTTCATACCGCGAGAAACCGTTGACCCCGCCGCCGAAAAGTTCACCGGCCTCCCGCTGGCCCAGGTTCAATTTCTGGCGCACCGCCAGGATATAGGCCGGGTCGACCACTTCTCCATTGATCTTGCGGGCGAACTCCGCAATCGCCGTGCTGTAACGGTCACCGTCCTTGCGGGTGAATACCGCCTCGCCGCATGCACCGCAATAATCCCCCTCCAGCCCCTCGATGACAGTGGATCGCCCCTTGTAGGTGTATGAGACATCGCGAACTTCATGGACAGGAGACGGGGTGCCGCATTCTGGGCAATATTTCATTCACAACTCCTTGAAGGATACGATCAGCACATCGTCGATCACGGTCAGCTTTACGTACAACGGTATGCCATCAGCGGTGCTGCAATGGTAAACGTCTTGCCAGACCCGGTTATCGGCATGCGTTGTCATGCTCTTGTAGAAGTCCGTAGTCGTTAAACCCATGACAACGTCGCACATTCCCCGCAGATCATGGATGCCGACGAGGTTGGCACTATCGCGCGCGCTTCTGGTCGCGTTGACCTTATCGGCTGCGATCAGCGCTTTCACCACCGTCAGCTTGCAACTGGGCGTGCGTTTTTCCATCGATACAGGATAACCCAAAAGGTTAGAATAACCAAGTAGGTTAATCGCGTTACTGCGTAGCCCGTCGATTGACTAGGCCGCGCTCCGGTCCTGCGCCGGCGGCGCCAGCCGGAAGCAGTTCCGTCCCGAGCGCTTGGCATCGTACATGGCCTGGTCGGCCGCGCGGATCAGCGTGCGCGATGTCATGCCGGACTCGAACGACGCGATGCCGATGCTGGTGGTCACCGGCAGCGTAACGGTGCCTAGCTGGAATGGCGGCGCCATCGCCGCGATGATCTTGTGCGCGATCAGCGTGGCGGCCTGCGCCTCCTGCAGGCCTTCGGCGACGAGCACGAATTCGTCGCCGCCCAGGCGTGCCACGAAATCGGCCTCCCGCACCACGGCGCGCACGCGGCCGGCGAACATGCGGATCACGTCGTCGCCCACGTCATGGCCATGGGTGTCGTTGATGGCCTTGAAGCGGTCGATGTCGAAATACATCAGCGCCAGCGCGCCGTGGCGCTGGGCACGCGCGACGGCCTGCTCCAGGTGGCCGTTGAAGAAGCCGCGGTTCGGCAAGCCGGTCAGCGCATCGTGGTGGGCGCGGCGGAACAGCTCCTGTTCCATGTACTTGCGCGCCGTGATGTCCTCGGTGACCGCCAGCACGCCGGTCACATTGCCCGCCCCATCCTTCAGCGGGATCTTGCTGGTCTCGAACCACCGCTCGGTACCGTCGATGCTGCGATCCAGCGCCTGCATGCGCATGCGCGCGAGGCCGGATCGCATCACTTCCGCGTCGACCTGGTGATAGTGCGGCGCCTGGTCCCGCCAGTGCAGGTCGAAATCCGTCTTGCCGATCAGCTCCGCCTCGCTGTCCAGCCCCGCGTCGGCCAGCAGTGCCCGGTTGCCGCCCTCGTACACGCTGGCGGCGTTTTTCCAGAACACGCTTTGCGGAATATTGTCGAGGATGAGCTGCAGCATCTGCCGCGATGCATACAGTGCCCGCTCCGCTTCCTTGCGTCCGGTGATGTTCTCGGCAAAGCCCAGCACGTGGGTGACGTCGTCGCCGGTGCTCATCGGGATCAGCACGATCGACATGTCCACCATGCGGCCGGCCGCATCGGCGATGCGGGTCGTGTAGGCCACGACCTGCCCGGCCAGCGCCTCGTCCAGGTGCCGCCCCACCTCGACGCGGTCTTCGATGCCCACATAGGTGTCGGCCCGCGTGCCGAGCAGCGCGTGCCGCTCGACGCCCAGCTCCTTCAGCATCTGGTGGTTGGCATGCCGGAAGCGCCGCTGCCTGTCGATCGCGTACACGGCGAACGGGTGCTGTTCAAAGAAGCTGGCGAAGCGTTCGCTGAAATCGTGCATGGCGCGCCGGCGCGCACGGTAGCGGGGCCATGCCGCGATCGCCCATGCCGCCAGCAGCGACAGGACGATGCCGATCGAAACCGCCTGCGCCCCTGCGCGCAACGGCAGCGCATCGGCCGGGCCGGGCCGGGCATGGAAGTGGATCAGCCATGTCCGGTTGGCGAAGCGCACCTTCGCCTGCTGGACGAACGGCCCCCGGCGCAGGGCACTGGTGGCGGCGAAGATGTCATTGGCATCGAACAGGATGTGGCCCGGGGTCGCCGCGCCGTCGTAGGCCACCAGGTCGAACTGGCGCGCCATGCGGCCGTTATCGAAGCCGATAAACAGCGATTGCAGGTAGAGCGTCGTGAAGACATAACCTTTCAGTTCCGGCTGCCGCGTGGCCGGCGCGCCACTGCCCGGCATGCGCACGGGCGTGAGCAGCTGGATCACGGGTTCGGGCCGCGGATCGAACATGGCCGGCATGCGCCCGGTCGCCACGGGTTCGCCAAGCCGTGCCGCCTCCTGCATCGCTGTCCAGCGCTTCGGAAACGACGAGAAATCGAGTCCGCGCAGCGCATCCATGCGCGTGGTATCGAAGGCATGCCGGCCATACAGCAGCGGATAAAAATCCTGCGCGCCCGAACGGCGTTCGACAATGCGGTAACCGGGGAACCTGCGTTGCGCCTGTGCTTCGAAACCGGCGGCTTCGCCCGCGGGCACGCGCGGCACGTAGCCAAAGGCGCGAAGCCCGTCCAGCCGATCGAGCGCGCCGCTGGCGTCCACGAATCCGGAGAATTCCTCGGCCTCGATCGCGTTCGAGGCGCTGAACAGCGCCGCCAGGTCGCGGCTTGCGCCAACGTACAGGTCGAGCCGGTGGCGCAACAGGTACAGGTAATCCTCGACGGCATCCTGCTGCTCGACCAGGCGCGCCCGCCCGGCATGCTCGACGCTGGCCACCCCGGCGTACCCGGACAGGACCAGGCCGGCGGCGAATACGCCCGCTGGCAGCGCGCGCGCCGCCAGTGCCTTCCTGATCTGATGAAAAAGCGAACCCATGATGTCCTTGTGGCCGGGGAGCCGGAACTACATGGTAGCAGCCAACTAGTTTCCTAGTATCAATATCCATTGCCGAACCGGGCCCGATCGGCAGAAATGCAACACTACGTTTTCTTAATTACACGATTTCAGCGCTTACCACGTGAAATCGTCGGGGATCTTGTAGTCGGCGTAGGGATCGTCCTCTTCCACGGCGGGCGCCGCGGGCTTGCTGACGCGTACCACCAGCGCCGCGTCGCGCTCGGCGATCTTGTCCGCCACGATGCGCGGCACGAGCTCGAACGTTTCGCCCTGCCCCACGATGACCAGCCGCCCGGCCACGAGGTGGTCGCGCACGGCCGCCGACACGTGGATCCGCTCGACCTTCGTGCCATAGGTGAAGTTGTAGGCGATATCGCCATTGCCCCTGGGCTGGCGATTCTGCTTCACCAGCTGCGTGATCTGCGCCGCGACCGCCTTCTGCTGCGCCGCCGCATCGCGCTGCGCATTCAGTTCGCGCGCCCGTTCCGCGTTGCGGCGCTGCGTTTCCAGCGCGGCCGCGCGCGCTTCGTTCTCGGCCACCGTGCCGGTGCGCCGTTCATCCTTCTTTTGCTTGCTCTTGTCCTGCTGGACCTTGGCGGCCTTTTTCTTGTCGACCAGGCCGGCCTTCATCAGTTGTTCCTGCAACGAGACCATCTTCCACTCCGAAATTCATTGAACACCGCAGCATAGCAAATGCGCTGCGACCCGTGACAGGAAGACGTACCATTGCAATACCTTCAACTGCATCCGCCCGCCATGCACGACCTGCTGCTCACGCCCATCGTCTTCCTCGTTACCGCCGTGCTGCTGGTCCCGCTGGCGCAGCGCCTCGGCCTCGGCTCCGTGCTCGGCTACCTGATCGGCGGGGCGATCATCGGGCCATGGGGCCTGGCCCTGATCCACGACGTGGAAGCGATCGGCCACGTGGCGGAGATCGGCGTGGTGCTGATGCTGTTCCTGATCGGGCTCGAGCTGCAGCCGGCCAAGCTGGTGTCGATGCGCACGCTGGTGCTGGGCGGCGGCGCGCTGCAGATGGCCGCCTGCGGCATCGCGCTCGGCGCGGTGGCCTGGCTGCTCGGCATGCCGTGGGTCGGGGCACTGGTGGCGGGCGCCGCGCTGGCACTGTCGTCGACGGCGATCGCGGTGCAGAACATGAACGAACGGCACCTGGAGAACACGCCGGCCGGCAAGGCGGCATTCGCGATCCTGCTGTTCCAGGACATGGCCGCGATCCCGCTCCTGGTGGTTATCCCGCTGCTGGGCGGCGGTGGTGCCTCGACCTTCAACTGGCTGTATGCGATCGGCGCCGTGGCCTGCGTGCTGCTGGCGGGCCGCTACGCGATGCGCCCGGCGCTGCGGCTGATCGCCCGCACCAACCTGCGCGAGATCTTCACCGCGTTCGCGCTGCTGCTGGTGCTCGGCATCGCCCACCTGATGGAACTGGCCGACCTGTCGATGGGCCTGGGCGCCTTCCTGGCTGGTGTGCTGCTGGCCGGCTCGGAATATCGCAAGGCGCTGGAAACGGACCTGGAACCGTTCAAGGGCCTGCTGCTGGGGCTGTTCTTTACATCGGTCGGCATGTCCGTCAATTTCGGCCTGCTGGCCGATGCCCCGGTGCGCATCGCCGTGCTGACGATCGGCTACGTGCTGCTGAAGATGGTGCTGCTTGGCTTGACGGCCAGGGTACTGCCGGTGGCGCCGGTACAGCGATGGCCGTTCGCCGGCCTGCTTGCCCAGGGCAGCGAATTCGCCTTCGTGGTGCTGGCCGTGGCGCAGGATGCGGGCGTGATCGCGGCGCCGTGGCGCGAAACACTGGTACTGGTGGTGGCGGTGTCGATGGCGCTGACGCCGCTGGCGATGACGGTGGCCGAATGGGCGAGCCGGAAGATGTACGCGGTGCCGCCGAAGCCGGCCGACACCATCGAGCCCGATGGCGCGCGCGTGATCATCGCCGGCTTCGGCCGCGTGGGCCAGATCGCGGGCCGCATGCTGGCCGCTTCCGGCATCCGCATGACGGTGCTGGACAACGACCCGGACCTGATCGACATGCTGCGCCGCTTCGGACTGCGCGTCTTCTACGGCGATGCCACGCGCCTGGACCTGCTGCGCGCCGCCGAGGCGGACAAGGCGATCTTGCTGATCAACGCGATCGACGACATGGAATCGAGCCTGCGGCTGGCGGACCTGGTGCGCGAACATTTTCCGCACCTGAAGATGATCGGCCGGGCGCGCAACGTGACGCACCTGTTCGAACTGCGTGAAAGGGGCGTGGACCTGGTGGAGCGGGAAACCTTCGAAGCGGCGCTGCGCATCGGCGAGCACGCGATGCGCCAGTTGGGCATCGACGAAGCGAGCGCGCGGCTGGCGCGCACCAGGTTCCGCGAACACAACCTGGCCACGCTGGATACCATGTTCCCGCACTTCCGCGACGAATCGCAGAGGATCTCGATCGAGGAAGAGGCGCGGCAGGAACTGGCGCAGTCGTTCGAGCATGACAGGATCGGCCTGCGCAACAAGGCGGTGCTGCGCGAACCTGGCGCGAAGGAACCCGAACTGCCATAGGCGCCTGCGCGGCAGCGTATTTTCGCGGCACTTTACCGCCGCCGCCATTCGGACGATACTTGTCGCTTCATTGTTTTTCCCAAGGAGATCCCGAGTGAAAAAAACCCTGCTGGCCACGCTGCTGCTGGCCGCGTTCGCGGCGCATGCGGCCACCCCGACATTCGATCCGCAACGCCTGTCCCAGCACGTGAAAGTGCTCTCTTCCGATGCATTCGAAGGCCGCGAACCGCATACCGCGGGCGAAACGAAAACGGTCGACTACCTCGTCGAACAATTCAAGGCGGCCGGTGCGCAGCCGGGGGGCGACAAGGTCGGCGGCAAGCGCACCTGGACGCAGGAAGTGCCGCTGGGCCGCTTCCAGATCCAGGGCCCCGTCACGCTCACCGTCCATGCTGGCAAGGATGCCCTGACGTGGGCCCAGGGCGAGCAGATGGCCGTGCGCGCCGCGATGAACGGCAAGCCGCTGGTCGACTTCAAGAATGCGCCGCTCGTGTTCGCCGGCTATGGCGTGACCGCGCCGGAACGCAACTGGGACGACTTCAAGGGCCAGGACCTGAAAGGCAAGCTGGCGATCGTGCTGATCAACGACCCGGACTTCGAGACGGGTGCGGGCGAATTCGGCGGCAAGGCCATGACCTACTATGGCCGCTGGACGTACAAGTTCGAGGAAATGGCGCGCCGCGGCGCGCTGGGCACGATCATCGTGCATGAAACGGCGCCGGCTTCCTACGGCTGGGCCACCGTGAAGAACTCGAACACGAACGTGATGTACGACATCGTGCGCAAAGACCCGGCGAAGTCGCACGCGCCGATGGAAGCCTGGATCCAGCGCGACGCGGCCGCCGACCTGTTCAAGCGCGCCGGCCTCGACTTCGACACCGTCAAGAAAAGCGCGCAAAGCCGCGACTTCAAGCCCGTGCCCCTCGCCGGCGTAACGCTGTCGGCCCGCTACGCGGTCGATGCGCAGGTAATCAAGTCGCGCAACGTGGTGGCGCTCATTCCGGGCACCGAGCGCGCCGATGAAACCATCATCTACAGCGGCCACTGGGACCACCTGGGCGTGGGCGCTCCCGATGCGAAAGGCGACAAGATCTACAACGGCGCCGTCGACAATGGCACCGGCATGGCCGCGCTGATCGAGCTGGCGCGCGCCTATGCGAAATCGCCCGCGCCGAAACGCAGCGTGGTATTCCTGGCCGTGACGGCCGAAGAAAAGGGCTTGCTGGGTTCCGAGTACTACGCGGCCAATCCGCTCTACCCGCTGGAAAAGACTGTCGGCGTCATCAACGTCGATGCGCTGAGCCCCCATGGCCCGGCGCGCAACTTCACGATTTCGGGCAGCGCAAAGCTGGACCTGCTCGACCTGCTGGTCGACAAGGCACGCCAGCGCAACCAGGCCTACGCACCCGATCCGAAGCCGGAGGCGGGCTACTTCTTCCGCTCCGACCACTTCCCGTTTGCCAAGCGCGGCGTGCCGGCACTGTCGTTCGGCTCGGGCGAGGACTGGATTGCCGGCGGCACCGCGGCCGGCAAGGCCGAGGAAGAGAACTACACGAAGGACCGCTACCACCAGCCGGCCGACGAGTGGAATCCGAAGTGGCCGTTCACCGGCATGGCCAGCGACCTGGAACTGCTGTACGGCCTGGGCCGCGACCTGGCCGATTCGCGCACGTGGCCGAACTGGGGCAAGGATTCAGAGTTCCGCGTGCTGCGCGAAGCCAGCGCGAAGAGCCGCTAAGGAATCCTGCTATAGCGCCCGCGGTCGGGGCCTGGCGCGGCCTGCCCGCGCCGGTTCCGGCCGCTCCTTCCGGTGGGCGGCCGCGCAGGACACCACCCCGCCCACCAGCAGCGCTACCGCCGCGCTCTCGTACATCGTCGGCCAGCGCCCTTCCCACAGAAAGCCGTACAGCAGGCCGAACAGCGTCTCGAACACGATCATCTGCCCCGTCAATGCCAGCGGCAACGCGCGGCTGGCAAAATTCCACAGGGTATTGGCGAACACGGAACACAGCAGGCCGACGGCGCCGACGACGCCGATGAAGCGCCACCATGCAGCCGCCTCGTGCGTCCCTTCGGCCCACACGAAGGCCGGCACCGCCAGCACCAGCGCCTCGAGTCCCGTCACCACGCCGACCAGCAGGCTCCACTGGCCGCCCGACACCGAAGTGACCCGCGCCAGCACGCGGCTGTTCCACACCGTGTACAGCGTCCACGACACCAGCGCGCCGAGGGCGCACAGCAGGCCGGCCAGCGATCCGGGGCCGGCCAGCGCGTCGCGGCCGATGCAGGCCAGACCCGCAGCACTCAGCAGCAGCGACGGCGCCAGCCGCCGCAGCGGCACCGCATGCCGGTCGCGGCTGCCGGCCAGCGTGATGGCGATCGGCGCCAGCCCGATCACGAGCGATGCCATCGCCACGCCGCCGGCTTGCACGGCGGCGGCCAGCAGCACGTAATAGACGATGTTCCCGGCCAGGCCCAGGCCGGCCAGTGCGCGCCATTCGGCGGCACCCAGCCGCGCCGTCACGGCCCGCCACGAAGGCGCGAGCAGCAACGCGGCAATGACGCCATAGGCGAGGTAGCGGCCGGCGGACAGCTGCATGGGGGTGAAACCGGGCGCCAGCTCGGGCGCAATGAAGATCAGCCCCCAGACGGCACCGGCCGCGATGCCGGCGGCGACGCCGCGGCGGTGTTGTTCGACCATGCGACTCTCCTGAAAACCAGATTGTCGATGGCGGCGGCGCTATTTTCTTGGCGTTTCCTCGCGGTTCTTTGTGCCGTTCTCCTGGCTGGCGCGGCGATAGGCGGCGGGCGTGGTGTCGAACGCCGTGCGCATCGCCCGCGTCAGCGCGCTCTGGTCGGTAAAGCCGGCTGCCAGCGCTACATCGGCAATGGTGCGCCGGCCGGTGACCAGCCATTCGCATGCCCGGTCGAGCCGCCGTGCCATCAGCCATGCATGCGGACTGGCATCGAGTTCTTCGCGGAACAGCGCGTGCAGCCTGCTGACGCTGACGCCGGCGTGGCGCGCCATCGTGTCGGTGGTCCATGGCCGGCCCGGCTCCGCCTCGATATGCGCGCACAGTGCCGCAAGGCGCGAGGCGGCCTGCGGGGCCGCATCGGCCAGCGCGTCGAGCAGCAGCGGTATCCAGCCGTGCACGAGTTCTGCCCGAACGGGCCGGCCGGCGGTCATCAGCGCCATGTACTCGATGAGCTTGCGCGTCGCGGGACCGAGCGGCGTGAACGGCCGTTCCAGCAGCCGCTGCCAGTCGCCCCGCGCCAGAGCTTCGCTGTCCGCATCGATATCGACGACGATCGACTGGTTGGCGCCATCGCCGCATTGCGCATGCCACGCGCCCGGCGCCACCAGTGCCCCATGCAGCGGATCGAGCCGCCCTTCACTGCCCTCGATGTCGAGCAGCACGACGCCAGCCACCGGCAATACCAGCTGCGCGAACGCATGGCGATCGGCCTCGCGCTGCGCGCCATAGCTGCGCAGGTGGACATCGGTTGGCGGAAGGGCGAACATGGCGAAAAAAGCGACGAAGAAGCGGCGAAGAAGCGCCAAGTCTAGCAGTCATCGCGCCACGACGCCCAGCGCGGCGAAGTGCAGCACCCATTCCCGCCTGCCGTCCACGCCGATCAGCGCCGCGGCTTCATCGTCGTAGAACGCGCCGACCGGGCAGGCGCCGAGGCCCCGGGCGGTGGCGCCCAGCAACCACCTTTCGCCGATGAGGCCCGCTTCGATGAAGGCATGCCGGTAGCCGCGCGCACCGTCCGCAAGCGCCGTGCGGCGGTCGGCGGCGAGGACCAGCACGACGGCGGCATCGCCGATCACATCCTGCGCCAGCGCGGCCGAGCGCGCGGCGGCGGCAAATTCGCCATCCCGCACGCGCGCGAGCGAATGGCCGGGCGCATAGCGATAGACGCCTGGCGCCAGTCCCTTCACACGATTGACGACGAGGTGGATCGTGATGGCGCCGGACAGCTGCGCCGGCTGTCGCAGGTCGGCCAGCATCGATGCCAGTACCGGCAACGGCACCGCATCGTTCGTGAAGCGGCGCTTGCTGCGGCGCTCGATGATCGCGCGGCCGGCCGGCATCGCCGCCGGCCGCGGTGCCGGCAAGACGATGCCCCCACCGCCGCGCGCTTGCGGCAATTGCAGCGACGTGGCCTGCTGTATCCGGCTCGTGGCGCCCAGCCCGGCCGCCGTGGCCGCCACCGGGGCGAATACGGCCGGGGTTGATCCCGCCCTCGAGCCGGCTGCGGTGCGCAGTTCCATCACCGCCAGCGGTGCCTCGCGTACACCGTCGATGGCCAGTGCGTCGGCGAGCCTGCCTTCGTCGAAGCGCGGCGCCAGCACGGCGCCCACCCCGGCAGCATGGGCCGCCACGCGCAAGTTTTCCAGCAGGTGGCCGGCGTCCGCCACGGCATAGCGCCAGGCCCGCTCGCGGTACTTGTAGCCGGTGCGGTGGAAGATCGACGTGAGCACGATGGCGGCATCGGCATCGTGCGCCGAGGGCATGCCCGCGTTGCCGGGCAAGGCGCCCAGCAAGGCCAGCCTGGCATGCTCCGCATCGTAGTGATAAAGACCGGGCGCCAGCCCGCCGATCCGGCGCGCCACCACGTACAGCTCGCTGGGAAACAGCCCGCCGGACGATGGCGCGGCGCGCAGCGACTGGCCGCCGCGCCGCTGGGTGATCCCCGCCGCCAGGTGCAGCAAGGTGCCCAGTTCCGCCAGTTGCAACGGCCCGTTCCGGGGTGCCGGTGCCTGCAATGCGGCCGACAGGCCCATGTCCGCGACGGCAACGGTGCCGGCGGTTGTGCCAGGGCCGAGCGGAATCGACGGCGCATGCGGATACCGCTTGAACGGTGGCGGCGCATCGCCCCAGTCGATGCCGGGCGCGGTGCCGAACACGCCGGTGCGCGACAGCGACGAGTGCCGATGGAACGCCGCCACGGCGGCCAGATCTTCGTCCGGCGCGGCCGGCACCGCGGCGGAGGCGGGCACCGGCGAAGGTGCGCGTGCCGTGCCGGCCAGGTAGCCGGCTGCGAGCCCCAGCACGGCCACGGCGGCCAGCGCGGGCAATGACCGCGGTGTCGATGCGGGCCGGGCCGCTGCGCGACTACCGCCACCGCGCAGCGTGCGCCACACGACCTGCAGGTTGAACCACAGGTGCAGCGCCACCAGGACCAGCGTGCCGTAGCCAAACAGGTAGTGCCAGTCGAATACGGGCAGTTGCTGGTTGGCGACCCAAAAAATTCCCAGCCCGGCCGTGGCGAGCAGGTATACCATCAAGAGCACACTAAGCTGCACGTTCAGCGCGTGACGCGAGGGCGTCCGCCCGCGCACCCGCGCCGCGCCGAGCCACGCGCCATAGAGTGCCAGCGGCAACAGTACCCAGGCGAGCTTCGGCATCGCGCCTCCACAATGGTCCAGTCGATCGAAAATGGTTTCCTGAATTCTGGCTTGATTCCGCCTAGCCCGCAGCACGATCGCCGGAACCCGCGCCAAAGCCGTCACTCTAATCCGGGCGGATTCAAACAGGGGAATGATCATGAAGCGCAGAACGATCCTGGCGGTCGCGGCCGCCGTTGCCGCCGGCACGGCGGTCCTGGCGCCGTCGCTGGCCGAGCGGCGCGGTGGTTTCGATCCGGTACTGGCCGGCGCGCCCACGTGCATGCCGGCCCAGCCGGGCCGTCCGCCGCTGCTGGAGCGGCTGGTGCTGGCCCAGGCGGAAACGGCGCCGTTCCGGCCGTCCGGCAAGGCGGCGCCACCCCGGGCGGTGGATGCCACGCCGCCGCTGTATGACAACCTGGGCACGCTGGACGTGCCCGTCACCACGAAGCAGCCGAAGGCGCAGGCGTATTTCAACCAGGGCCTGCGGCTGACGTTCGCCTTCAACCATGCCGAAGCGGCGCGCGCATTCCGCGCGGCGCGCACGATCGACCCGGCCTGCGCCATGTGCTGGTGGGGCGAGGCGCTCGTGCTCGGCCCGAACATCAACGCGCCGATGTTTCCGCAGGCCGTGGTGCCGGCGTTCGCCGCGGCGCAGGCCGCCGCGAAACTGGCGCCCCGGGGCACGCCTGTCGAGCAGGCGCTGATCCGCGCCGTGGCGCGCCGCTACGATGCCTCGCCCACGGCGGACCGGGCGGTACTGGACAATGCGTACGCGGAGGCCATGACGGATGCCGCGCGCGCCTTCCCCAACGACGACACGGTGCAGGTGCTGTTCGCCGAATCGCTGATGGACCTGGCGCCCTGGGATTACTGGCAGGCGGCCGGCACGCGCCCGAAGGGCCGCACGGCCGAGATGGTCGACGCACTCGAGCGGGTCCTGGAACGCAACCCGCAGCACCCGGGCGCGGCCCACTACTACATCCACGCGGTGGAGGCATCGAGCCACCCGGAACGGGCGCTGCCCTTTGCCCGCCTGCTGGCGGCGCAGGCGCCCGGCGCGGGCCACCTGGTGCACATGCCGTCGCACATCTATTACCGGGTGGGCCTGTACCGCGAAGCGCTGCAGTCGAACCTGGACGCGATCGCGGCCGACGAAGCCTATTTCGGCAACGCCGCCAGCGATGCCGTCTACAAGGGTGCCTACTACCCGCACAACATCCATTTCGTGATGGTGTCCGCGCTGATGGGCGGTGACGGCCGCACCGCGCTGGACGCCGCGGCCAAGCTGGACCGCTCGCTGCCCGCGGAGCTCGTGAAGGAATTCGCGATGATGCAGCCGGTGAAGGCGGCGCCCTACTTCTCGCACGTGCAGTTCTCCAGCGCCGATACACTGCTCGCCCTGCCCGATCCCGGCAATGAACTCGTGCTGGTGAAGGCGATGTGGCATTACGCGCGCGCCGTCGGCCATGCCCGCAAAGGCGCCCAGGCGGCGGCGAACCGGGAGATCGCCGCCCTGGCGGCTCTGGAACGCACGGCCGATTTCCAGGCGATCGAGTCGGCGAACGTGCCGGCGCGCGACATCGTGCGCACGGCGCGGGCCGTGGCCACCGGCCGCGTGGCCGATGCGCGCGGCGACTTGCCGGCGGCGATGGCGGCTTACCAGGAAGCGGTCGACGTGCAGGACACGCTGCCCTACACGGAGCCGCCCTACTGGTACTACCCCGTGCGCCAGTCGCTGGGCGCGGCGCAGTTGCGCGCCGGCCGCCTCGACGCGGCCGAGGGCACGTTCCGCGCATCGCTGGCGCGCACGCCGAGCAATGGCTGGGCGCTGCGTGGCCTTGTCGAAGTCTACCGGCAGCGCGGCGACGAGGCGGCGCTGGCCGCGGCGCAGCGCCGCTTCGACACCACCTGGCTCGGCCGGGATGGGCCGCCGGCGCTGTCGCTGTTGTAGCTTGCGTGCAGGCACTGGCGCAAGGGCATTGCATTGACATTGAATTGTGCACGCCTTAGCCTGCATCCTCGTTCATCGTACGAGGATGCAGGATGCGGAAAACCCTTGCCGCCGCGGCCGCGGCCCTGCTGGCCGGCTGCTCAGGCCCGCTGGTCAAAAGCGCGATCACGTCGAACATCGTGCAGGAAGATGCCCACAACGCCTACCTCGTGCTGAACATCGCGCGCGCGCACGAACGCATGCCGATGCACTTCACCCAGGTGAACACGGTGCGCGCCACGCCGGGTGGCGGCGGGGTCGGCACGCCATTCTTGGGGCTGGACATTCCGTTCGGCGGCGCGGCGCCGGCCTACTATGCGCTGCGCCCATCGCTCGAATCCGCGTCGGCGGTCGATACCGTGAGCCTCGTTTCCCAGGAATTCATGAATGGCCTGACCACGCCGGTCGATGCGCGACTGATGGCGTATTTCGCCAGCCAGGGCTGGCCATTGCCGCTGCTGCTGTACATGTTCGTGGGGGCGGTCGAAACCTATGACAGCCACGGCACCCTGCTGCACAACCTCGTCAACAGCCCGCGCAACGAAACGTTCCCCGCGTTCAGCGCGCTGGTCGATGTGGTGGCCGGCTGCCGCCTTGTCCTGTCCGAATCCACATCGTACGAATTCCAGGGTGAGCCATTCCCCGCCGCGAAGCTGGCGGACATCGCCGTCGTCACCGCGGCCAGGACGGCCGGCCTGGTGCCGGTGGAAGTGGATGCGAACGGCAACCAGCTGGCCGGCGAGCCGGGCGCGCGCAAGGCCGGCGCAGCGCGCTACTACCGCCTGGCGCAGGTGGTGCGGGAAGCCGGGGTCAAGCTCGATTCCTATGGCTCGGGCAAGTCCGGCATTGCCGGCGCAGCCGACTGCGCGATCGATGGCAACATGTTGCAGGCCTCCGCGGCGCCTGCCGAGGTGCCTGCCAGCGGCGACGCCATGGCATCCGCCACTGGCGAACCGCCCGTTGCCGATACGCTGAAGCAGATCAGCAAGGCGCTGTCGACGCTGCCGATCTCGGTGGGCGGGCCGGGCGACAAACGCCGCCCGGCCGGCAATGCCGCGGGCAAGGCCGCCGGTCCGAAGATCGCTCCGCCAGACGGCGATGCCGGGCCAGCCATCGCCGAAGCCAGGCTGATACTGCGCTCGACGCAATCGATGATCTATTACCTGGGCGAACTCAGCCGCTACCAGAACGCATCGGACGCCACCCGCATCGACCCGGTGGCGATCCGCATCGGCAAGGAACGCACGGCGCACCTGTTCCGCATGCAATGCTGCCAGCCGGCACCCGGCGCCGCGGTCGCGGTCGCGGTGGACTACCGGGACAAGCACTTCAGCGTTGCGCCCTATTCGGACGCGGGCGGCATCGAAGACCGCAGCGTGCAGACATTGGCCCTGCTGTCGCTGGTGTACACCTTGCAGAACCGGTCGGCGGCGCCGCCGGCCATCAGCAACGTCCGCGTGCTGAATCGCTAGGCGTCAGTGGCGTCGACTGTTTTCATCCTTGCCACTTTTGTGAGCAACTCACAACAAAGTTGGCATCTGGTTTCCATCGCGCCATTTAATGGATGACTTGCCCAGCACCACACGCTATGATGTTTCCTATAGGAAACCTAACCCCGGCTGTATCGTGGCATTCAACGACATCGCGCATTGGCGCCTCCAGATCTTCACCCTGCTGCTTTCGATCGTTGCCGTCCTGGGCGTGATCATGGCGTTGCCGAGCATCGCCATTACGGCGTACCACGGCCGCTGGGATATCGTGGCCGTCGATACCGTTGCGCTGGCGTGGCTGCTGGCGCTGTGGCGCGCGCGCGGCGTGTCGTACCGCGTGCGTGTGTTTCATTTCCTGGCGATCCTGTATCTCGTCGGCGTGGCGATGATGCTCACCGTGGGGCCGATCAGCCAGGTCTACCTGCTGGCGCCGCCGGTACTGGCCGCGGTGCTGCTCGGCTCCGGCCCTGCGCTGGTGGCGCTGGCCCTGTCCGGCGCCACGATTGGCATGCTGGCGCTGACCGGCTACGCGCGCCTGTATGTGTCGGACATGCCGGGCCAGTCATCGGTGGCCACGCTGGTCGTCCTGCTGAACTACCTGGGTATCGGCATGCTGCTGACGCTGACGTGCAGCGTGCTGCTGCAACGCCTGTCTCGGTCGCTGGCGGACCTGCGCACGTTCACCGCCTCGCTGGAAGAAGGCCGCGGCCGGCTGCAGGCGGTGAACGCCGAACTGCGGCTCACGTCCGCCGCGGTTGCCCGCCTGAACGACATGGTCATGATCGCCAAGGCCAATCCGCTGCCGAACGTGGAGCAGCCGATC
Organism: Pseudoduganella lutea; assembly: GCF_004209755.1. Classification (NCBI taxonomy): domain Bacteria; kingdom Pseudomonadati; phylum Pseudomonadota; class Betaproteobacteria; order Burkholderiales; family Oxalobacteraceae; genus Pseudoduganella; species Pseudoduganella lutea. The sequence goes on from NZ_CP035913.1 coordinate 2,264,340, forward strand.
GTGTTCGTCAACGATGCACTGCTGCGGCGCAGCGGCTATGCCCGTGAGCAGGTGCTGGGGCAAAGCATGCGCATGCTGCACGGCCCCGAAACCGACCAGGAAGAAGTGGCACGGGTGGTCCGGGCCATGCGCAAGCTCGAACCGGTCACGGTGGAGCTGGTGAATTACACGCGCAGCGGCGAACCTTATTGGGTCGAAATGGAGATGGTGCCGTTCGCCGACGAGGAAGGCGTCAACACGCACTGGGTGCTGGTCGGGCGCGACGTGACCGAGCGCCGCAAGGCGGCCGATGCGATCCACCAGCTGGCGTTCTACGACGTGCTGACCGGCCTGCCGAACCGCCGCCTGCTGATGGACCGCCTGCAGGGGCTGCTGGATGCCGGCCCCGCCGGGCCACGCGCGGCCGTGATGTTCATCGACCTCGATCATTTCAAGAACGTCAACGACGCGCGCGGCCATGCCACCGGCGACCTGATGCTGCGCGCCGCCGCGCAGCGCCTGTCGCAACTGGCCGGTCCCGACGACACGGTGGCACGGCTGGGTGGCGACGAATTCGTGATGCTGCTGGTCACCGACGATGACGATGCCGCGTGCGGCGCACTGGCCATGGCCGCCCGCATCCGCGAGGTGCTGGCGCAGCCGTTCGACATCGGCGGCCAGTCATACCAGACGACCGCCAGTATCGGCATCACCCTGCTGCCGCGCGACGGCCAGACCGTCGACGACCTGCTGCGCGAGGCGGACATCGCCATGTACCGCGCCAAGGCTGGCGGTCGCGACGGCGTGGCGCTGTTCGAGGACACGATGCGCGCCGAAGTCGAGCATCGCCTGGCGATCGAGCGCGATCTTGGCCAGGCGCTGGCCAAGGGCGAATTGCAGATGCACGTGCAATTGCAGGTCGACCGCGACGAGCAGCCGGTGGGTGCCGAACTGCTGATGCGGTGGCGCCGGGCGGACGGCACGTCGGTACCGCCGGACGTGTTCATTCCGGCCGCCGAGGCCAGCGGCCTGATCGTCAAGCTCGGCTACTGGGCGCTGCGCCAGGCCTGCCTGGCATGGCTGCGCCTTTCCGCCGCCGGGCATGCGCTGCCGCTGTCGGTGAACGTGAGCCCCTCGCAGTTCCGCGAGCCCGATTTCGTGGCGCAGGTGCGCGCCATCCTGCTGGAGACGGGCGCACCGGCTTCGCAGCTGATCTTCGAGGTCACCGAAGGGCTGCTGATCGAAAACCTGGACGACACGATTGCCCGCATGCACGAACTGGCGCAGCTGGGCATCCGCTTCTCGATCGACGACTTCGGCACCGGCTACTCGAACCTTGCCTACCTGAAGCGCATGCCGCTGTATGAACTGAAGATCGACCGCAGCTTCATCCACGATACGCCGGGCGACGCCAACGGCACCGCGATCGTGCAGTCGATCCTGGCGATGGCGGCGCACCTGGGCCTGCGGGTGGTGGCCGAAGGCGTGGAAACGCACGACCAGGCCGCGTTCCTGGCCGCGCATGGCGGCCCCGGCATGCAGGGCTACCTGTTCGCCCGCCCGATGCCACTGCCCGACATGCTGGCACTGCTGGAAAGCCGCCCGCAGCCCGGCGCGAACGCCGCCTGACCCGGCGCGCACGCAGGCCCGGCGGCGTGCCAGCTCGTATCTGCTGAGCTCGTGTCCACCGTGGGGTCAGGCACCAAGGTGGACACGCACGCGGCCGTTATACGGATCAGCCCGTGTCCACTTTCGAGCCTGGCCCCAGGGTGGACACGGCCTCGGCACGGTGAACTCTGCAAGACGCCGTAAAAAACTGCCTCGCCTCGCCGCCATATAGCCCGTATGACACGCCTAGTTGTCCATGACATTAGCATTGTCACATCACTGTAACTTTCGCGTCATCCGAATCTTACAAATGCACGGGTTGAATACCACTGTTCCGCCGCCCCTCCGCCCGCCGATACTTGCACCAATACGTCACATGGCCGCACCGGCGGAGCGCACCCCGCACACGGGTGCACTACCGCGGTGCGGCGGCACGGCCGCCATACCAAGGAACGATTCATCATGACTACCCCCACCAAAGAGGACGGCTGCCTGCTGATCATCGGTGGCGACGAGCAGCGCCAGTGCCGGGAACGGATACTGGCCCGTTTCGTCGAACTTGCCGGTGGCCCGGGCCACCCAGACCCAAACGTGGTGCTGCTGACCAGTGCCAGCCAGGAACCGGAAGAGATGGCCCGCCCCTACCAGGAAGCGCTGGCTCGGCTGGGCGTGACGCGTTGCGACATCGTGCACGCGGCGAACCGCGAGCAGGCGAACGATCCTGCCGTCGCGGAACGCATTGCCCACGCGGACGGCATCCTGATCACGGGGGGCGACCAGAAGCGCCTGATGGCCACCATCGGCGGCACAGCCGTGGACCAGGCGCTGCATGAGGCGCTCAAGCGCCGCTGCGCCTGCGTGGCCGGCACCAGTGCCGGCGCCTCGGCCATGGCCGGCCACATGCTTGCCTCCGGCTCCGCCGAGTACGCGCCCGCGAAAGGCGCCGCCACGCTGGGCGCGGGCCTCGGCTTCGTGCAGCACATCGTGATCGACCAGCATTTCTCGCAGCGCCACCGGATCAACCGGCTGCTCAGTCTCATTGCGCAAAACCCTTACCTGTACGGCCTGGGCATCGACGAAGACACGGCGCTGGTCGTCGAGCGCGGCGTGGGCATCGAGGTGATCGGCGATGGCGGCGTCACGCTCGTCGATGGCCGCGCCATGATCACCAATGCCGCCGACATCGGCGAGGGCGAACAGGCGGAACTGATCGGCGTGCAATTGCACGTGCTGCCCGCCGGCTCCGGCTACCTGCTGCCCGGCGCGCAAGCTTCGACGCGACTGAAGCATATCGAGCGCGAGGCGCCCGCACCCATCCAAGCATTCATCAGCAATCTCACCAAGAGGAACCCGTTGTCATGAACATCATCGAGCAAAGGCTGCTGCGCGGCCGTAACCTGTATTCGCACCATTCCTGCCTGCTGACGGTGCTCGATACGGGCGACCTGAAGGATGCCCGCACCGATGCGCTGCCGGGTTTCAACGAGCGGCTGCTCAACCTGCTCCCGTCGCTGTACGACCACCGCTGCTCCGTCGGCAAGTACGCCGGCTTCGTGCAGACGCTGCATTCGGGTACCAACCTGGCCCACGTGGTGGAACACGTGACGCTGGCCCTGCAATGTCTGGCCGGCACCACGGTCAACACGGGCCGCACGCACGAGGCACCCGACTCGGGTAGCGGTATCTACCGCGTGGTCTGCGCCTATGAACTGGAACAGGTGGTGAGCGAGGCATTCGACGCCGCCGTGGCGCTGGTGACGGCGCTGGCGCGCGGCGAAGCGTTCGCGCTGGCCGACGCCTTGTCGGCACTGCGCGAAACGGCGGAAGACCATGCGATCGGCACCAGCACCGGCGCCATCGTCAAGGCGGCGAAGGCACGCGGCATTCCCGTGCTGCGGCTGACCGAGGAAGCCAACCTGTTCCTGCTGGGCTGGGGCGCGCGCCAGAAGCGCCTGCAAGCCACGATCACGGCCGATACGGGCCATATCGCCGTGGGCATCGCCAGCGACAAGCAACTGACGAAAGCCCTGTTGCAGGAAGCGGGCGTGCCGGTGCCGGAAGGCGTGACGGTGCGCACCCTGGAGCAGGCGCAGCGCGCCGCGCGCCGACTGGGCTGCACCGTGACCGTGAAGCCGCTGGACGGCAACCATGGCCGCGGCGTAACGACCCGGTGCAATACGCCGGAGGAACTGGCGGTGGCGTTCGAGCGGGCGCGCGAACACGGCCGCCGCGTGATCGTGGAACGCTACGTGACCGGCCATGACTACCGCGTGCTGGTGGCCGATGGCCGCGTGGCCGCCGCCGCGCTGCGCCGCCCGCCGGCCGTCATTGGCGATGGCGCCTTGACCGTGCGCCAGCTGGTGGAACGGGAAAACCTGAATCCCGCGCGCGGCGAAGGCCACACCAATATCCTGACGAAGATTCCGCTCGACGGCCATGCCGAAACCCTGCTGGCCGAACAGGGATTGACCTTCGACAGCGTGCCGGGCGCCGGCATTCCCGTGCAGTTGCGCGGCAACGCCAACCTGTCCACGGGCGGCACCGCCGAGGACGTGACCGACCTGCTGCCGCCCGAAACGCGCGCGCTGTGCGTGCGCGCCGCGCAAAAGATCGGGCTCGACGTGGCGGGCCTGGACATCGTCTGCGCCGACATCGCCCAGCCTTTGGCAGCACAGGGCGGCGCGATCATCGAAGTCAATGCCGCGCCGGGCATCCGCATGCACCAGTACCCGAGCGCCGGCACGCCGCGCAACGCCGGCGAGGCGATCGTCGACGGCATGTTCGGCAAGGGCGACGGCCGCATTCCCGTGATTGCCGTGACGGGCACGAACGGCAAGACGACCACCACCCTGATGCTCGAGCACAGCATCCGCCAGGCGGGCGTGCGCACCGGCTGTACCACGACCGAGGGCGTGTTCATCGACGGCACCTCCATTCGCAAGGGCGACTGCGCCGGCTACTGGTCGGCGCGCAGCGTGCTGACCGATCCGAACGTGGACTTCGCCGTGCTGGAAACCGCGCGTGGCGGCATTCTCAAGCGCGGCCTGGCGTTCGACCGCTGCGACGTTGCGGTGGTGCTGAACGTGTCGCACGACCACCTGGGCCTGGACGGCGTCAACACGCTGGACGACCTGGCCCGCGTGAAGGCGGTGGTGGCGAAGTCGGCATCGCGCGCCGTGGTGCTCAATGCCCAGGATACATATTGCGTGGCGATGGCGGGCGAGCTGGACGACCATGTGGAGCGGCTGTACTTCAGCTGCGATCCCGAGAACGCGCTGCTGCTGCGCCACCTGGAGAGCGGCGGCCGCGCCGCCTACCTGCAGGACGGCGCGCTGATCCTGGCCGACGGCACGCGCCGCCACCGCATCCTGTGGGCGGAAGAGATGCCGTCCGCGCTGGACGGCTGCGCGCGCCACAACATCGCCAACGCGCTGGCGGCAGGTGCCGCGATGCTGGCGGCCGGCCTGGAGATCGGCCAGATCGCCGACGGCCTGGCATCGTTCGTGTCCGACAACGTGCGCAATCCGCTGCGCACCAATGTGTACGACGTGCGCGGCGTGAAGGTGGTGGTCGACTATGCGCATAACCCGGCCGCCTATGCGGCGCTGGGGCAGACCGCCCGCGGCTTGAGCACCCGGCGCACGGTGGCCGTGATCACCGCGCCGGGCGACCGCCGCGACGACGACCTGGCGCTGGTGGGCGAAACCTGCGGCGCCGCGTTCGACGAGGTGATCGTCTACGAATCGCCCAGCGAACACCGCGGCCGCCGGCCGGGCGAGCGCGCGGCCCTGATGGCCGCCGGCGCTATCCGCGCATCCACCCGCGTGCACCTGGAACTCGATTCCGGCGCCGCCCTGCGCCTCGCCCTCACCCGCTGCCAGCCTGGCGACGTGATGCTGTTCGCCACCGGCACCTCGGTGTCCGAACTGGTCGACGCGCTGCGGGACTTCGACCCCGCCAGCGCGGCGAGCATCGCCCTCGCCGCCGCCGGCGGCTAAAAAACAGGGTCCGTCCTTAATGCCGTTCAGTTAGTGCTTGGCTGGCATAGTGATCCGCATGTAGACACCCCAAAAGCGAAGGGCTGGGGTCAGACCCGACGGGTCTGACCCCGGAATGTGCCTCTGGGTTTGACATACTTTAACGGATTTTTGGCAGCTTTTACCGTAGGTCGCTGGCCAGCCGGGGCGATGACAGCAAGGTCTTGAACGCGGCCCACCGCTGTGCCCGCGCCTGTTGCGGGTCGGTGGACGTCACCTGCTTCTCGACCCACGCCTTCACCAGGTCCTTGCCCAGGTTGTAGTTGATCACGTAGCCGCGCAGGGCGTCGTAGAACTGCACGCGCTGGCCGGCCTTTTCCGGCGGGTACAGCGCCACGTTGACGAGCCACTCGATTGCCTGCTCGCGTGTAAAACGGCCTTCCAGGTAGTGCATCGCATTGTCGTTGTCGGCATAGGACAGCTGCGCCAGCAGCTTTTGCAGCGCAGCGTACTGGCCCGCCAGGGCAGGATCGATACCGGCCAGCGGATACAGCACGTCGCGCTCGAAGGCCAACCGCTCCTCGTCCGGGAAAGCCATCTCGATGCCGTAGTTGGCGCTGCCCTCGGCTATCAGCGACATGGGCGAATACAGCGGGTAGACGCTGAACTCGACCCAGTTGCGGTCCTTCACCAGGTGCTGTTCCAGCAGCGCGTTGTAGACGTGGTGGCCGGGATAGCCCTCGTGACAGCCCAGGTCCACGGCACGCTCGATGTAGATGGGGAATTCGGTATTGATCTGGATGAGGCTGTGCGCGTCGCCCTTGTACCAGTTGTAGCCGGACCACGGCTTGCCGGTCACGAATTCCAGCACGAAGCTTTCGTTGGCGGGTAGCGCCAGGTGCGGTGCCGTGCGTTCGCGACAGGCGGCGATCGCCGCGTCGAAGACGGGTTTGAGCTTGTCCTTCGGGATGGCGAAGCGCGCGCGGAATGCCTGCACACGCTGCGGCAACGGCCCTTCGCCCGGCACCAGCGCATCGATCTTCTTCAGCAGCGCCTCGTAGTAGGCGCGGTCATGGTGCGGCGTAACGGCGTCGTACAGCAATGCCGTTTCCTCGTCGAAGCCGAATTTTTTACCATCGAGCATGTCCACGCGGGCACTGAGCGCCTTCAGCTGCTTGCGCAGGAAGGCGAGGCGCAGCGCCTCGTCCGGGCTGGCGGCGCGTTTGCCGGCCAGGTCGCCGAGCGCACCCGCGGCATCCTTGCGGATCGCGGCCAGGCTGCGTTTTTGCTTTTGCGCCTGCGCCTGCAGGGCCGGCGGGCCGTAATACGCATCGACATAGCTCGCATCATGCTGGCCCACGGCCAGCACCAGCTTGCGATAGCGCTCGGCCACGTCCTGCACCGAGGCGGCCAGCGCGCCGCCAGCCATCACCATTGCGAGTCCCCCCGCCACCAGTTTCTTCATGCGCCCGCCCCTTTATCCGCACCCTTGTCCATGGGGGGCCAGTGTAGGGCAGCATCCTGTGCGTTGTAAACTTCGGCGGGCCGCACATTGAGCTGGGTGGGGAAGGCGATGTCGATGCCCTGCTCCGCCAGGCCGCGCAGCACGTCGAGCAGCACGGCCTGGTTGGTATCCATGAAGACGAAATAGTCGTCGGTCTTGATCCAGTACACCACCTCGAATTCCACCGCCCACGTGGCCAGGTTGCGCAGGTGTGCGCGCTCGAACGATGCGGTTTTCTCCTGCCGTTCGATGATTTCCTTCACCATGGCCGGAATGGCTGCCAGCTGCTCCGGCGGCGTGCCGTAGCGCACCCTGAGCATGAAGGCGACACGGCGCGAAAACATGCGGGTCTGGTTGGCGATGCGCGACTTCAGCATGTCGCCATTGGCGAAGATGACCTGGTCGCCCCCGAGACCGCGCAGCCGCGTCGTCTTCAGGCCGATGTATTCGACCGTGCCGAGGTATTCGCCGACGATGATGAAGTCGCCGACGACGAAGGGTTTGTCCAGCACGATCGACAGCGAGGCCAGCAGGTCACCGAGGATGTTCTGCACCGCCAGCGCCACCGCGATGCCGCCAATGCCCAGGCTGGCCACCAGGGTCGTGATGTTGAAGCCCAGGTTATCCAGGATCATCAGCATGAACACGACCCACACGAACAGGCGCAGGATGAAATCGATGATCGCCGTTGATGCCACGCCGGCCGTACTGTCGGCGCCGCCGATGGCGGCCTGCCGGTAGCGCCGCCGCCAGACGCGCACGCCGGTGTCGGCCCAGATCGCGGTCTGCAGCAACATGGTCGTGACGGCGACGCGCCACAACGAGACTTCGTACTTCTTGGAGAACTCCAGCATCAGCGACCCCAGGTACAGCGCCAGGATCACGATGGAAAGGCTGTAGGTGTTGCGCAGCATGCGCAGGAACCAGTCATCGACCCGCGTTTCGGTACGCTCTGCCACGGCTTCGAGCCGGTGTATCAGGAATGCCCGCACAAGTATCATCAGTACCGCGGCGGCAAACGCCACGGCAAGCGCCGTAGCCCATTCCTGGATCGGATTACCCCACCAAACGTAACGCATGCACCCTCCTTTTCGCACGCGAGAGTGTACCGAAGCACCCTGTGCCGGCGCGCACACGAGGCACCCGCCAGCCCATCCATTGGCCCTGCTACCTGTTCAATGACGCCCGGCAATACGGCGACAGCGTTTTGATTTTTTCGCCATACTTCGACGCTCGTTCGACTAGCTCACCGACTATATGAAAAAAGATGACGCAATCCAAACCCGGGCGATCGAGCTTTGGGGCGGACTGGAAGGTACGGTCAACCGCGTGCGCGATCAATATTTCAGCCAGATGGATCAGAACGGGCACGGCCAGCGGATCAGCGACCTGGACCGCTTTGCGGCACTGGGCATCACGGCCATCCGCTACCCCGTGCTGTGGGAGCTGACCGCTCCCGATGGCATCGAGCAGGCCGACTGGAAGTGGGCCGACGAGCGCCTGCCGGCGCTGCGCGACCTGGGCGTGAACCCCATCGTGGGCCTCGTGCACCACGGCAGCGGCCCCCGCCACACCAGCCTCGTCGATCCCGAGTTCGGCCCCAAGCTGGCCGAATTCGCCGGCGCCGTGGCGCGCCGCTTTCCCTGGGTCGAGTACTACACGCCCGTCAACGAACCCTGCACCACGGCGCGCTTTGCCGGCTTGTACGGTGTGTGGTATCCCCACGGCCGCGACGACCTCACGTTCCTGCAGGCACTGATCAACCAGTGCAAGGGCGTGGTGCTGTCGATGCGGGCCATCCGCGAAGTCAACCCGAACGCCAAGCTGGTGCAGACGGACGACCTGGGCAAGACCTACAGCACGCCCGAGATGGCCGAGTGGGCCGACTTCTACAACGAGCGGCGCTGGCTCGCCTGGGACCTGCTGTGCGGCATGGTGGATGAAGAGCACACGCTGTTCAATTATTTCCTGAAGAGCGGCATCCCCGCCGAGGACGTGCTGTGGTTCCGCGACAACCCCTGCCCGCCGGACGTGATGGGACTGAACTACTACATCACCAGCGAGCGCTGGCTCGATCACCGCGGCGACCGCTACCCGGCCCAGTACGTGGGCCCGCATGGTTTCGCCGACATCGAAACGGCCCGTGCGCTGGCCACGCCCACCCCGGGCATCGGCCCGCTGCTGGAAGAAACATGGGAGCGTTACAGCCTGCCGATGGCGGTCACCGAGGCGCATATCGATGCCAACCGGGAAGACCAGCTGCGCTGGCTGTACGAGGTGTGGAACGCCGCGCACGACGTGCGCCGCAAGGGTGCCGACATGCGCGCCGTCACCGTCTGGTCGCTGCTCGGTTCCTATGACTGGAATTGCCTGGTCACGGAATGCCGCGGCTACTACGAGAATGGCGCCTACGACCTGCGTTCGCCGGAGCCGCGCCCCACCGCACTGGCGCGGCTGATGCGCGAACTGGCGAGCGGCCGCACGCCATCGGCGCCGGTGCTGCAGGGCCTGGGCTGGTGGCGCCGTCCGGGGCGCTTCCTGTGCCCGCCGGTGGCCACCAGCGCCACCGTGGCGGCACTGCCGGCCGAACGCAACAGCGTGAACCGCCCGGTGCAGCCGATCCTCATCAGCGGCGCCACCGGCACGCTGGGCAGCGCGTTTGCCCGCATCTGCGAAGAACGCAACCTGGCGTTCAAGGTGCTGACACGGCAGGAAATGGATATCGCCGATCCCGCTTCGGTGGAAGCGGCGATCCGCAAGCACCGGCCATGGGCGATCATCAATGCCGGTGGCTACGTGCGGGTGCACGATGCCGAGCAGGAGTCGGACCGCTGCCTGCGCGAGAATGCGCACGGGCCGGTGGTGCTGGCCAATGCCTGCGGGCGCCACGACATCCGCCTGCTGAGCTTCTCCAGCGACCTTGTCTTCGATGGCTCGAAAGGCAGCGCCTATGTGGAAAGCGATCCGGTCGCGCCGCTGAACGTGTATGGCCAGAGCAAGGCCGAAGCGGAACGCCGCGTGCTGGCCGTGAACCCGCACGTGCTGATGGTGCGCACCAGCGCGTTCTTCGGCCCGTGGGACCGCCACAACTTCGTCACGCTGGCATTGCAGGCGCTGCAGGAAGGCCGCACCTTCACGGCGGCCAGCGACCTGGTGGTGTCGCCCACCTATGTGCCTGACCTGGTGCAGACCTGCCTGGACCTGCTGATCGACCATGAGTGCGGTATCTGGCACCTGTCGAATGGCGAGGCCGTGTCGTGGGCCAGCCTGGCGCAGCGCGTGTGTTCGCTGGCAGGGCTGGACGACTCGCTGGTCGATGCGCAGCCGGCCACCGCGCTGGAAGGCCAGGCGCCGCAGCCGCGCTATTCGGCGCTGGGCAGCGAACGGGGCAAGCTGATGCCCACGCTCGACGATGCACTGGCACGCTACCTGAAGGCGGTGGAAGAAGTGCGGCGCCAGGGCGATACGCACGTGGGTGCCGCCCAGGAGGCGCATTACGGCAGCATCTGAACCCGGCGCTTGCCGCCCATGCAAAACGGCCCCGTTCGACGGGGCCGTTTTTTTATCAGGGCGTTTTTACCGTGGCTTCCTGGTGCGTACCTGGTTGGGTTGCCGGATCAGCCGGGCGCGCGCAGGTGCCGCGCCAGGTCGGCCAGGCGATAGGGCTTGCCGACGAAATCGAATTCGGACAGGTCGGCCGGCTCGCCCTGCAGTGCCTGTTGCGGATAGCCGGAAGCAATGATGATCTTCACGTGCGGCCAGCGCTCGCGCACCACGCGCGCCAGTTCCAGCCCCGTGACCCCGTTCGGCATCATCAGGTCGGTGAACAGCACGTCCACGCCGCCGTCCGGGCCATGCTGCTCCAGCAGGCGCAGCGCGGTCACGCCGTCGGGCGCGGACTGCACCTTGTAGCCCATCGTTTCGAACAGGTCGCACGCCACGGCCATCACCAGCTGGTCGTCTTCCACGATCAGCACACGCTCGGCATGCTCCTGCAAGTCGGCATCGGACTGGTTGGTATTCTCGTGCGCGGGCAGGTACAGACTGATCGCCGTACCCTTGCCAAGCTCGGTGCGGATCTGCACGTCGCCGCCCGATTGCGTGATGAAGCCATACACTTGCGACAGCCCCAGGCCGGTGCCTTTGCCGACCGGCTTCGTGGTGAAGAACGGCTCGAACGCACGCTGCACCACTTCGGGCGTCATGCCGGTGCCACTGTCGCGCACCGTCACGCGCACGTACTCGCCGGGCGGCAGCGTGCCCACTTCGTGCTCGCCCAGCCGCACGTTGCGCGTTTCCAGCGCCAGCGTGCCGCCGCCAGGCATGGCATCGCGCGCATTGACGACGAGGTTGAGCAGCGTGGCCTCGAAGCGGGCTTCGTCGACGACGATGCAGGCCAGCCGCGGCGCCAGGTCGAACACGAACGACACCTGCGGGCCGCTGGCACGCCGCAGCACCTGCTCGAAACTGCCGATCAGCGCATTGGCCTGGTGCAGCTCGGCGGACAGTGGCTGCTGGCGCGCGAACGACAGCAGCTGCTGTGTGAGCAGCGCGCCGCGGTCGATCGCGCGGCGCATGCTGTCCAGCACGCGGAGGGTGATGCTGCCGGGGCTCTGCGCATGCAGGATGTCGACACCGGACGACAGCACGGCCAGCAGGTTGTTGAAATCGTGCGCGACACCGCCGGTGAGCTGGCCGATCGCTTCCATCTTCTGCGCCTGGAACAAGGCATTGCGCGTTTGTTCGAGCGACTCGGCGGTGGCGCGCTGCTCGGTCACGTCACGCGTGATCTTGGCAAAGCCGATCAGCGTGCCCTCCTCGTCGTGGATCGCATCGAGCACGGCGTGGGCAAAGAAGCGCGTGCCGTCGCGGCGCATGCGCCAGCCTTCGCTTTCGAAGCGGCCTTCACGGGCGGCCGTTTCCAGCGCCCGCTGCGGCACGCCGGCGGCGCGGTCCTCGTCGGTGAAGAAGCGGCTGAAATGGGTGCCCAGTACCTCCTCCTGCGTATAGCCCTTGATGCGCTGCGCCCCCACGTTCCAGTTGGTGATCTCGCCCTGCGGCGACAGCATGTAGATCGCATAGTCGGTCACGCCCTGCACCAGCAGGCGGAAATGCTGCTCGCTCTGCCGCAGCGCTTCCTGCGCGTCGCGGCGATCGGTGATGTCGCGCGTGATCTTCGCGAAGCCCACGAGGACACCTTCGGCATTGCGGATCGGGTCGATGACGACGCTGGCCCAGAAGCGCGTGCCGTCATTGCGCACGCGCCAGCCCTCGCCTTCGAAACGGCCGTCATCGCGTGCCGCGGACAACGCCCGCTCGGGCAGGCCGGCAGCGCGGTCTTCGTCCGTGTAGAAACGGGAAAAGTGCGCGCCCATGATCTCGCCCGCCTTGTATCCCTTGAAACGCTCGGCGCCGGCGTTCCAGCTGCTGACGTAGCCTTCCGAATCCAGCATGTAGATCGCATAGTCGCTGATGCTGGCGACCAGCAGTTCATAGCGCTGCTGGAAGTCGGGCAGCGCCGGCTTGGTGCGGACAGGCGCAGATGCGGGCCCCGGGGCAGGCAGCGACGAACCAGGGGCTGAGGTATCGCTCATCGTGTCTTTCGCTGACGTTTATTATCCGGCGATTGTAACGCCAACCGTGCGGGCACACGGAACGGCTGCGCGTAGCATCGGGCTGTTCAGGACATGGAGGCTTTCATGTTGCTATTGACCAACATTTCGAAGCGCACGCTGGTGTTCCTGGCACTTTTCGGCATGGGTGGCACGCTTGCCGCCCCGCCGGTGCCACAGTCCGTGGCACCACCGGTGCCCAGCGTTGCGGTCACGGCAACGCGCGATCCGGTCGACAAATCCTACCGCCGCATGCTGCGCGGCATGGACCGCTTCGCGCGCGAGGCTCCGGCACTGGCGCCGGATGCATCGCTGCGCTTTCGCCTCCTGCCCCGGCTGCCGGAAACGCGCATGGAAGGCATCGAGATGAAGGTCGTCGGCGACACGCTGGCACTGCCAGTTCCTGTGGGCGCGGACAATGGCTTCACGCTGGATCGCAACGAGCGTGCATGGCGTGAGGATGCGGCGCTGGTGGCAAACCGCCGCACCGCCAGCATGACGTGGCGTGCGGACGTGCGCAGCCCGGGCGTGCCCGAGGGCATGCGCCGCCTGGGCGACCTGCGCCTGGAATGCCGGGTCGGCATGGAGGCGGAACTGGTCTCGAACAATGCCCACCTGTTCGCCTGGCTGGGCGACCTGCTGGCGAACCCGGACAAGGTGTGCGAGGACCCGGACGGCCGCTACCTGTTCTTCACCGAACGCCCGGTATTCGCGGTCACGCTGCATGCGCATGGCCGCAGCACGCCGGCACCGCTGCGCTTCCTGTATGCCGGTGGCCGCGTACAGGGGCCGGACCTGCCGTACTGCGACTGCCAGGTGCTGCTCGATCGCAGCTATCACGCGCCCATCTGGGACCGCGCATGGCCAGACGAGACGCTGCTGTCGTTCGAAGGCATGGACGACCCGCCACCGCCCGATGCGCCCACCGCGCCCGGCGTGGTCCCGGGCCACACCCGTGAGCAGGTGCGTGCCGCCCTCGGCCCGGGCACGGTGGTGGCGTTCCGCGATGGCCGGGAGGCATGGCTATATCCCCGCCTGGATGACCGCCGCGCCGCAGGCAAGCCCGAGTATCTCGTGCTGTTCGATGCCGGCGGGCGCGTTCTCAAGAGCCGTGCAGGCGCCCCGTCGGGTCCCCGCCGGGAATGACGTCCACGCGAATGCCACGAGTCGGGCGCACATGCTGGCGCACAGGGCGTGGACCTTGGCCAGGGGGCCCTAGCGCGTGTGCGGCCGGCGCAGGTCATCCACCACGGGCACGATCGCCAGTACCACGAGCACCATGGCCAGCGGCACCGTGGCCACGTAGCCCAGCCGCGTGAAGCCAACCGCGCCCGCGATGCCGCCAACGAAGAAGCACAGCGCCAGCATGGCGAGCAGCCGCAGGCGCGGCCTGTTGGCAACCACGGGCGCAGCCCCGGCATCGCGGTTCGGATACAGCGCCTTGCCCAGTTCGATGCCGATATCCGTCATGACACCGGTGATGTGCGTGGTGCGGATCTCGGCGTTCGACAGCTTCGTGATCACGGCGTTCTGCAATCCCATCATGAAGCACAGCAGCGCGATGGTGGCGGGCACGATCAGCACGTGGACCGACGCCAGCCACGTGCCCAGCACGCCGAACGACAGCAGCAGCACCGCCTCGAGCAGCAGCGGCAACGCGTACACGCTGTGCAGCGCCCGCCGGCGGCCATAGTTGACGATCAGCGCGCAGCAGGCGGCGCCGGCGACGAAGGCCACCAGCGCGGCCAGCCCCGCAGCGGCAACGTCGAAGGCGCCAATGGCGACATCATCGGCCATCGCCGACACGATGCCCGTCATGTGCGACGTGTACTGATGAACCGCGATGAAACCGCCCGCATTGGCGGCGCCGGCCACGAACGCGAGCACCATGCCAAGGTGCCGGTTGCCGCCGGCTTCGCGCTGGTGGCCCGTCAGGCGGCGGGCATAATTGAGGGGCATCGCGGCTCCCGGGCAAAAGCCCAAAGTACACCCATGCCGGGCGGCGGGTCAACGGATGAGCATTGCCTTCAAAAGGGGCTAGGCAAACGCGCAACAGGGCTGCTATAATTGCGCGCCTTGGCCTGGTAGCTCAGTTGGTAGAGCAGAGGATTGAAAATCCTTGTGTCGGTGGTTCGATTCCGCCCCGGGCCACCAAGAATATTCCTTACAAAACGCCAATCCACACGGATTGGCGTTTTTGTTTTCTGGACTGAAAGTCCTCGGCTCCGGTCCATTTCCGGATGCAGCAGGTGTTAGCAGGCGCTCCCGATCGACCAAATTGTCCAATCGTCCGCATGCACTAGACTACTCAACTCATGGTCGGAATAGTCCACTATAATTCACATTGTTAGACTGATAACGATTTTGAACGACTTTGAGGCTTTAAACAGAGCGCTAATGCTATGAATTCCGAGCCGTGGGTTACAGCAATCGATGTCGCTAAGCATTTGGGCGTCGTAAAGGACACCGTTTATCGCTGGCGGGAGCGCAAGGGTTTGCCAGCGCACAAGATAGGTCGGCTATGGAAGTTTCAGGTCTCCGAGGTTGATGAATGGGTGCGATCGGGAGGAGCCGACGAAGACGATGCGCACGACAAGCTAGATACCGACCGCCACACATCTGGGGGATAAATGGACAAGCACCAACTCAGTGAGCGTGATATCTGCACCAAGTTCATCACGCCTGCGATTGTGCGGGCGGGCTGGCAGCAGCATCAGTTTCGCGAGGAAGTAAATCTCACGGACGGTCGCGTCATGGTGCGCGGCAAACTTGCGGCACGCATTAAAAATCCCGATGCCAAAGGTGGCCCTAAGCGTGCAGACTTCGTTTTGTACGCCAGATCAAACGTACCGATTGCGGTAGTCGAGGCCAAGCAAGCGCGCTTTTCGGTCGGCCACGGTATGCAGCAGGCACTGGTCTATGCCGAGATGGTAGATGCCCCCTTTGCCATCAGCAGTAATGGCGACGGCTTTCTGCTGCACGACCGCACTGGCCTGACGCAGCCCAGCGAGCGCGAGCTATCACTCAGCGAGTTTCCATCATTAGACGATCTTTGGCCGCTTTATCAGCAATGGAAAGGTCTTGTTGAGCCTGCCGCCGTTAAGCTAATTGAGCAACCGTTCTATACCGACGGCAGCGGCAAGGAGCCACGCTATTACCAGCGCGTCGCCATTAACCGTGCCGTCGAGGCCATCGCCAAAGGACAGCAGCGCGTGCTGTTGGTCATGGCCACCGGCACCGGAAAAACCTACACCGCATTCCAGATCATCTGGCGTATGTGGAGAGCCAAAGCGAAAAAACGCATCTTGTTTTTGGCCGACCGCAATATCCTGGTCGATCAAACCATGCAGCAAGACTTCGCCCCCTTTGGCGAGGTCATGCACAAGGTCTCCAATCGCGAGATCAAGAAAAATTACGAGATCTATCTTGCCCTTTATCAGGCGGTCACCGGCAAGGAAGAATGGAAGCAAATTTACAAGCAGTTTCCGGCCGATTTCTTCGATCTTGTCGTTGTTGATGAATGCCACCGTGGCAGTGCCGCTGATGATTCAGCCTGGCGCGATGTGCTCGAGTATTTCAGCAGCGCCACACATTTAGGTCTGACGGCTACGCCGAAGGAAACCAAGGAGGTCAGCAACATCAGCTACTTTGGCGACCCAATCTACACCTACTCGCTGAAGCAAGGTATCGAAGACGGTTTCCTCGCGCCCTACAAAGTGATCCGAATCGCCACCGATGTCGATGCCGTGGGTTACACCCCCGAAAAAAACAAGATCGACAAATTCGGCCAGGCGGTGGAACAGCGCCAATACAACACGAAGGATTTTAACCGCACCCTGGTGCTAGAAAAACGCACTAAACTCGTGGCTAGCAAAGTATGGGAATACCTCAAGGCCACCGATCCAATGGCCAAAACCATCGTGTTTTGTGACGACCAGGACCAAGCCGAACGCATGCGGCAAGAGCTGGTTAAGCTCATCCCGGCAGCTGCCAGCAACCGCCGCTACGTCATGCGCATCACTGGCGACGACAACGAAGGCAAAACGCAGCTTTCCTACTTCATCGACAACGACGAGCCTTACCCCGTCATCGCGACCACCTCCAAACTGCTGACCACCGGTGTGGATGCCAAGACCTGCAAACTCATCGTACTGGACCAGAACATTAACTCGATGACCGAGTTTAAACAGATCATTGGCCGTGGCACCCGTTTGCGTGAAGACTACCAAAAGCTTTACTTCACCATCATGGATTTCAAGGGGGCGACGCGACTGTTCGCAGACCCAGATTTCGACGGTGAACCGGTGGTGATTTACGAGCCCACGCCCGACGAACCCATTGTGCCGCCGGACATTACCAACCCGCTTGGCATCGGCGAATCCGAGTCCCCACCCTATGGCCCAGATCTGAATGGTGGTGATGACACGCTACCCGGCGGCGATGCGGGTGGAGCCGGTAGCGGTGAAGGCCGCGTCAAATACGTGATCGACGATGTCAATGTGCGCGTGGCGGTGGAGCGCTCGCAGTACCTCGATGCCGATGGCAAGCTCATCACCGAGGATTACCGCGTTCTTTTGAAGGACGACATCAAAAAAGCGCTTCAGGCCCAGTTCGGCAGCATGACCGACTTCCTGCGCCGGTGGAACAGTGCTGAACGCAAGCAGGCCGTATTGGAAGAGCTCGCCGCTCAAGGTGTGCCGATCGAAATCCTGCAACAGGCCGTGGCCAACGGCAGCGAGTTGGATGTGTTTGATCTGGTCGCCCATGTTGCCTTCGACCAAAAACCGCTCACCCGTCGCGAGCGTGCGAACAACGTGAAGAAGCGGGATGTGTTTGGCAAATATGGCGAGAAGGCCCGTGCCGTGCTCGAAGCCCTGCTCGACAAGTTCGCCGACCACGGCGTGCAAGACATCGAAGACGCCAAGGTACTGGAACTGCCGCCGTTTGACCAGTTCGGCAGCAAAACCCAGATCCGGCGCGGTATCTTCGGCAGCGTCGAGCAATATACCCAGGCCGTACAAGAGCTTGAACAAGCGCTCTACGACCAGAATGAACTGAAACAGGCTTGAGCCAGAAATCGAGAACTACAAGATGAATCTTAGCAGCACAATCAAATCCATCCAGGACATCATGCGCAAGGATGACGGCGTCGACGGCGATGCCCAGCGCCTTGGTCAACTCACTTGGATGCTCTTTCTTAAAGTGTTTGATCAGCGTGAGGAAGAATGGGAAGACGATAACCTCGCCCACCAATCGCCTTTGCCAGAGCGTTTCCGCTGGCGCAACTGGGCGGCTTACAAGGCCGATGCCGACGGCAAGAAAAAGCCGCAGATCGCAGGCAGCGAATTGATCGGCTTCGTCAATAACGAACTGTTCCCCACGCTCAAGGATCAGATCGACGCGGACCGCAGTCCCCAGCACAAGGTCATCCGCGAAGTATTCCGCGATGCCAACAACTATATGAAATCCGGTCCGCAGATGCTGGCCGTGATCGAAAAGCTGGAAGAAGCCATCAACTTCCACGACTTCAAAACCCGTGCCAGTTTGGGCGATGTCTACGAGCAAATGCTCAATGACCTACGCGGTGCAGGCAATGCTGGCGAGTTCTACACCCCACGCGCCATCACCGCCTTCATGGCCGACCGCGTCAACCCGCGTCTGGATAAACGCGAAACCGTGATGGACCCTGCCTGCGGCACCGGCGGCTTTTTGACCGCCACAATTGACCACTTCCGTAATCAGCTCACCACCAAGTCCAGTGCCGAAGACAAGCGTGCCATCGAAGAGCTGATCCACGGCATCGAAAAGAAGCAACTCCCCCACCTGCTGTGTACCGCCAACATGCTGCTGCATGGCATCGACGTGCCCAGCCAGATCGAGCGCCGCAACACACTGGGCATAGGCTGGAATGAATGGAGTGCCAACGACAAGGTCGATTGCGTCATCACCAACCCGCCTTTCGGCGGTTATGAAGATGATGGCGTGGGCAGCGACTACCCGGCCGATTTGCGTACGCGCGAAACCGCCGACATGTTCATGGCGCTCATCATCAAAAAGCTGCTGAAAGATAACGGCCGTGCTGCCGTGGTGCTGCCTGATGGTTTTCTGTTTGGCGATGGTATCAAAGGCACGCTGAAAAAATTGCTGCTGCGCGACTGCAAGCTACACACCATCATCCGTCTGCCCAAAGGCGTGTTTGCGCCTTACACCACCATCAAGACCAACCTGCTTTTCTTCACCAAAGGCAGCACGGTCGATGACGGTACCGAACACTTCCACACCGACACCATCTGGTTTTACGAACATCCGTACCCACCGGGCTACAAGAGCTATTCCAAAACCAAACCCATCCGGCTGGAAGAGTTCAAGCCCGAGCAGGACTGGTGGGGCAGCGAGACCAACGACTTTGCCGACCGCGTGGAAAACGAATTCGCCTGGAAAGTGGATTTCAAAACTAAACGCGAACAGGCCGAAGCCGCCGCAAAGCCACACAGGCAACGTGCCGAAGAGCTGAACAACCAGGCCGCGGCATTGGAAGCGCAGGCCCGCGACCTGCGAAACAGCCTGGTAGGCAGCACCGACGCTGCCTACCGCGAAAAAATCGAAGCGCAGATTGCCGAACTGCGCGCCAAGGCCGAACCGCTGCGACTGCAAGCGCGGGATGCGCAGGCGGCAGGTGATCGCCTGTACTGGCCCATTTTCAACCTTGACCTCAAAAACCCCAACGCTCCGGAAGAAGAAACCCACGACCCGGATCTGCTGCTGGAGAAGTACAAAAAGCTGCTGGGCGAGATTGAAGAAACCGAAAACCAGCTCAAGAGCGAACTGGCCGCCGCACTGGCGCATCACTTTGTAGGTGAGGATGCCTGATGGATGCGCAACAGTTTTTGGCCGATTTTGGGCATATTGCGAATGCGCCAGGGGGCATTGGCAAACTCCGTAAGTTGATTCTTGAGTTGGCCATCAGAGGCGAGCTGCTCACCACACCCGATAGTGCTACGGACGCCCGAAACCTGCTTGCCGAAATCTCAAGCGTTCGGGCAGAGCTGGTTCACGCTGGCAAGCTTCGTAGACCTACGCCCCAGCCTGACATTGAAGCCTCTGAGCTAAGCTTTACGCTCCCGACAAACTGGGCCTTTGAACGATTAGGTAACGTCTGTGAAATTGTTCGAGGCGTCACTTTCCCTTCGTCGAAGAAACAGACAAGTCGAGCATCCGGCGCAGTGGCTTGCCTACGCACCAGCAATGTTCAGGCAGAGGTTGATTGGGATGATTTAATTTTTGTCGATGAAGAATTCGTTGGCAGAGAAGATCAATGGGTCCAAAAGGGTGACACCATGATCTCAATGGCCAACAGCTATGAGCTCGTTGGAAAAGTGGCTCTAGTGAGAGAGGTCAAAGAGCGCGCAACGTTTGGCGGATTTATCGCTGCGGTGCGTCCTCATGTTCTTGAGCCTGATTACCTCTATCTCGTGTTGCGCAGTCCATACATGCAGGCGCGAATGCGCGGCACTGCAAGTCAGACCACCAATATTGCAAACATTTCACTTGGAGGCATGCGGCCAATACCAACGCCAATTCCACCGAAGGAAGAACAATCCCGCATCGTCGCCAAGGTCGATGAGCTGATGGCTTTGTGTGACAAGCTGGATGTGCAACAACAAGAGCGGCGCAAACTGCAAAACAACCTGCGCCAATCCGCTTTGCAAGCCGTCGCTAGTGCCATCAGCCCGCACGAACTGCAAAACACCTGGGAGCGCCTGACCGACAATTTCGGTCGTCTGTTTCGGGTGCCGGAGGATGTGGATGAGCTTGTTGCAGCGCTCAAAAATATGGCTGTCCGTGGTTTGCTTTCGTTGCCGTCCACATCGACTTCGCCGGTGGATGAGGTCGTGGCCGATTGCGACAACTTGCGCGACCAATACATCGATTCTGGACTGATGCGACGACAGAAGCTCATCTCCGTTGCAGAGTCTGAAGTTGTGTACCCCAAGCATTGGGTAATTGCGCCATTTGACAAAGTGGCTGTCGTTATCGGCGGGGTGACTAAAGGCCGTGATCTGCGTGGGCGTGATGTCGTGACTTGTCCATATCTGGCGGTGGCTAATGTTCAACGCGGATTTTTTAAACTCGATACTCTCAAGACGATCCAGATTGAGAAAAAAGAGCTAAGCAAGTACCTCGTGAAAGAGGGCGATTTGCTGATCACCGAGGGTGGTGACTGGGACAAGGTTGGTCGAACAGCTATCTGGCAAGGTGGCGTGGAAGATTGTCTCCACCAAAACCATGTTTTTAAGGCACGCGTGCCGTCATCGGCATTGCTCAATGAATGGGTTGAGCTTGTATTCAATTCTGGTGTTGGCCGCGATTATTTCGCCGGAGCTTCAAAGCAAACAACTAATCTGGCGTCGATTAACATGAAGCAGCTTCGAAGCTTTCC
Source organism: Pseudoduganella lutea (assembly GCF_004209755.1). NCBI lineage: Bacteria > Pseudomonadati > Pseudomonadota > Betaproteobacteria > Burkholderiales > Oxalobacteraceae > Pseudoduganella > Pseudoduganella lutea. The sequence continues at coordinate 2,285,460 of NZ_CP035913.1, forward strand.
AATGCCGATTCCACCGCTGGATGAACAGCAAGCAGTTTTGCCCAAGCTTGATGCGCTGATGAAGCAATCATTCGTTTGGCGAGAGCAGTTGGAGAGAAAGCAGCGCCTGGCTTCATTGCTCGCAGACGCAACTGTAGCAGCCTTCACTGGCATCGCCATCGAACAAGAAGAGGAATCTATGAAAGCCCCACAAACCGAATTGATTGCGCCGCTGCGGCTCGGAACCACGCCCGACATCAAAGCACAGGCGCCGCTGGCCACTATTCTGGCTCGTCACAACGGCGAAATAGGTGCCAAGGATTTGTGGCAGCGATTTGGTGGCGAGATCGATGCCTTTTACGCGCAATTAAAAGCCGAGGTAGCCCACGGTTGGATTCTGGAACCGGCTCCCGCCGAAATGCGAGAAAAGCCGGCCGATACAGTGAGCACCTGATATGCAACTGCTTCGTATCCGTATCCCGTCCTTTCGCAATCTGCGTGGTCTCGACATCGCTTTCGAGAAAAACTTGCAAGCCGCGGCGAGTGCGCATGCTGATGCACAGCCCAAGCCCATCCGCAGTCATGCGCTAATCGGCCAGAACGGCACCGGCAAATCCAACCTGATCGAGGCGCTGATCATCATTTTCCGCGATGTGGATCTGGACCGCGAGGCGGCATTCGACTACACGCTGGAATACAGCATTCGCGGACACGCTGTGCGCATTGAGGCGGACACCTCCAAGCAGAAGCGTCCTTATGTATGGGTGGATGGTGACCGTGTTAGCCAAGAGTACCTGACCAAAAACGACACGCCAGGCAAAGAACCGCTTGATCATCGTCGCGGCCCCCGCTTACTGCCAACACATATTTTTGCTTACTACTCGGGTCGCAACGAACGCATTGAGGTGTTGTTTCAGGAGCATCAGCGCCGTTTCAACCAGCGCCAAGAAATCACCACGGACGAAGTGCTTTCCGAGCAGTTGCTGGAAAACTTTACCGGCTCCGAGGCGGATATTCGTGCCGTCGAAGATGCCAAACGCCGCCGCGATGCGCGGCTGAAGCAAGCGGGCGACGACCGGCTGCGCCGACTGTTCTACTGCCGTGGCGGGCATAGCCAGTTGGTGCTGCTGGCGTGTTTATTGTCCGACGACCCGGTATTCAAAAAGGTACTAAAAAACCTGCACATCGAGTCACTAGAGTCGGCTTTGTTTGTGTTAAAAGAACCGCACCGTCTGCGTGAAAAGCGTCGTAACGGCAAGTTTGACGAACAAGAACTCAACGAAGGCGACCCGCGTTTCTGGTATGCACGTGGCAATGTGGTGAGCGAGTTTCTCGACAAATTGTGGCAGGTGACTTGGGCGCCGATTGAGCAAGAAGCCACGAAGCAAATCGACTTCCGTGGTCGTAGCGAAAAACAGAAGCAGCTTTACTTGTTCGTCCCCAGCCAGGAAAAACTCAGGGAGTTGGGCGAACTGGTCGGCGGCACCGATAGCTTCTTCCGCTACGCCGAGGGCGCCTACATTGGCGACCTGATCGACGAGGTGCGCATCACCGTTAAGAAGCGCGATGAGCATGGCGGCAAGGTGAGCTTTACCCAGCTCTCCGAAGGCGAGCTGCAAATGCTCACCGTGCTGGGCCTGATGCGCATCACCCGCGAAGACCATTGCCTGTTCCTGCTCGACGAACCGGACACCCACCTCAACCCGATTTGGAAGCTGCGGTACTTCGACGATATAGAAGGCGTATTGGGTGATAGTTATGTCGGTGGGCTCGACAGCGGTGCGTTTGATAGCAGTGCTTTTGATACATCCGCAGGGCAATCTCAAATCCTTATCACCACTCACGACCCGATGATGGTGGGCAGTCTCAAGCGAGAGCAGGTACACATCCTTCGCCGCGATAGTGGCCGAACAGTGGTGGATGTACCCGACGAACATCCGCAGGGCATGGGCGTGACTGGGCTACTTAAAAGTGAGCTGTTTGGCCTCTCGTCCACACTCGACATCGAAACCGAGCGACGCTTGTTCCGCCGAAATGAACTTTTTGTGAAATCACCGCGCACTCCAGAGGAGGATGTTGAGTTGAGCCGTCTGTCAGCCGAGTTGTCCGATCTCGGCTTTTCGACGGCGGACTTCCGCGACCCGGATTACGCCTTGTTCGTGCGAAAGATGGCGCAACACCGCCGCTTCCGCACACCCGTGCTCACGCCCGAGGAGCAGGCCGAACAAGATGCAATTGCCGATTCCATCATCGACGAAATCTTGCGAGAGGAGGATGGCCAGTGATCTGGATCGACCTGGAGCACAAGCGCCCTACCGATACCGACATCCCGAATTGGGTACCCTGGACACAAACGCAGTGGGATGCCTGGCTGGCGAAGTCTTCTCAACTGGTGGCCGAATTGTCTGCCCTCGAAGCGGCGGGAAAACGTGATGAACGCAATGCACTAATTGATGCCAACAGCGCTCACTGGGGTGCTTTGAAGGAATGGCTGCTAGCGTTGTCTGCGGGCAAATGCTGGTTCTCAGAAGTGCGCGAGCTGTACTCGCACTACGACGTGGAACACTTTCGCCCCAAGAAAGAAGCCAAGACACTGGATGCCAGCCTGCGCGACGGCTACTGGTGGCTGGCTTTCGACTACACGAATTTCCGCGTGTGCGGCAATGTGGGAAACCGCAAGAAGGGGGGCTGGTTTCCACTCAAAGATGGCTCACTGTGCTCCACCTACGCCGCGCCTTGTGAGGAATCCGAAACGCGCTACCTTCTTGATCCGATTGATGACGATGACGTCGCGCTGATCGCTTTCGACGAGGAAGGCAAGGTCATTCCCGTGCCCGGTTCCTCCCTTTGGGAACAGGAGCGTGTCATCGAGACGGTAAAGCGGCTCAAACTCAATGAGCACGCGCCTTTGGCAGAGGCTCGCCGCAAGGTATGGCAACAGGTGGACCGCTTGATCAACGACTTTGCGATGGCCAAAGCCCGTATTGGTGCAGGCAATAACCCGGCCGCCAAGGCTAAGTTGACCGAGGTCCGCGCGCGCATACGCGAAATGACCAATCCAACGGCTGAACTATCGGCAGTCGCTCGCTGGTGCTTATTGATGCGGAACGATCCGCAGCTTTTCCGGCTGGTTGGTTAATACTCTGACGTGAGTGAACTACAATCCCAATGCCATCCTCGGCACGCCGCCCCAAAGAGGCCACGCTTAGCTTTGTCGGCAATATCAACGTCTCTGTACAGCAGGTCGTAACTCCAACGAAGATGACCTGTTCAGCCGCCTTTACAGGAACTTGACCTAGCGATGAAGGATTGCTAGCACGTTCAACGGAAACAGAACTCGTTGCCTACGGCGTCGAAATTGATTGCTCATTCAATCAAATATTATGAAGAGGCTGACATCAAGCCAACACTCAAAGGCCAGAATTTACTTCGGGCCTTTTTTTATATTTAGAGCAAAGGCAAAAAAAAATTATGATGAAAGTAACTGCCTCACCCACATTGCAATTACCCGGACCAAACCGCGCCAGCGCACAGATGGTCCGATACCAATTACCGTCAACGGCGGGCCGCTGACGATTAAGCAGACGTTGCTTGCCGCAGTCTCGATGTGTTGTTCGAATGTGAATACCGACGCTAGCGACGATATCACTTCTCGCGGCACTCTATCCCGCTTCCGACAAGCCTAATGACATCAAATGTCATTGGGCTTTTTCATTTGCGCTTGCGGAACACGCGAGCAACCGACGAAAGAGACGAATATGAAGTCAATCCAAACAACGGCGGCGACTACCACGCCTACCCTGCAGTACATCACGTTGAAAAGTGACACTGCTTCCAAGCTCGGCAAATACGCCGAAGGAAGCATCAGCTACACCCTGCAGTGTGATCCTAGCCGTACAGCCCTATTTGTCGCGATATCGGACAACTCCAGCGGTGGGTACTTCAGCCGCGAATACGTCCCGGTCGATCGCATTCAAGAGCTTGTCGGCAACCCCAATAAATCAGCCTTTCCCTCAAAGGCGCTGAAGATCGCCTTCACCGGCAAGAGCAGCAACAACGCCGGCTTTCTTGCAGCGATTCTTCATGCCGAGGGTTTGCTGGCGCGTGCTACAGACAATGAAGCCAAGCACGTCCCGACAGGTGATTGGGTCAACTGGAAAACCGCGCTGCTTGCGCTGGAAAGCAATCCGGCGGACACTAGTCCACCATCAGCACAGTCGGCCGATGTGTCAGCAGGGCCGGAAAAGCGCAAGACCCTCACGCTTAAGCGCGCCAAGCCAGCCAGCCTTACTGAATAACGACGGAGTACACATGCATGACTCACACCCGAACTACACCATTTTGGTCAACTGGGGCGTCGGCATCGAAACCTTGACGCAAGCGACTCAGTACTCAAGGTGCTCGCCATCCAGCGCAAAGACGTGCATTTGACCAACCCATCGTCGCTGGTCTAGCGCTACTGCTGCAAGCCCAGTGCCACATCCCTGAATGCAGCTATCGCTGCCTCCAAATACTCAATTATTTCTTGCTGAAGTATATCTGGCGGGAAGGTCCTTCAAATAAAACAAGTTTTAGTGATAGGTACCTAGTCGCTTATAAAAAGCGCACGAATCTTCACCAACGGACGAGGGGGGCCGTATGGTTCATGTTTTTGAAGATTTTCTACCGCTTGAGGATTATTAAGTACACCTTGATAAAATGCAATTCCCCAATTTGTCGCGTATGGATCTGAATCTCCTTCCTTTAAACGTCTTTCGAAGGATGCGCGCACGTTGCATCCTCTCGCGCCAACGATGCGAGTCCACCGTTGGTACTGCTCATCGCAATACTCTTCTATCCGCCTTTTAACTTGAAGGGATTTAAGGTGCAGCCTTATGCGCTGCTCATCCTCAACGCTTACATATTCCAAAATACTAAATTTTGCACAAAAAATAGCCCTATTCCCAACCAGTGAGACGTCAACGTGAAAACGCACCGTTGACAAGGCGGAGCTGTACATTGGATGCAGGAAAAGCGCTTGCTTGTCGGTGTCACAGTAGTAGCGTTGCCCTTTGATAGGGGCGCAATCGCTACATTGCGGCACTAAATTGTTGGAAAATATCGCGTATTCAGGCCAATCTTCTTTGGGTAAAAAATGATCAAGCGTCCGCGGCTTTAGTGGATAGCCACAATACGGGCATTCGTCCAGTTCATGTTTGCGACGGCGCATAAGCACTATCTCGTGCAAGTCTTTTGGAGGCGCTCCGTAAAATTCTCTTAGTACAGACGCAATCAGTTTGACACGCGAAACCGGCGGGCGATCTTTGAATTTATCAACAATCCCGTCAAACTCTTTATAGCAATCTAATAATGCGAACTTCGCATATTGTAGGAGGCCTGCATTTTCTTTTTTAGAAGTAATAGCGAGATCTAGCCACCCGCACTTGCTGGTGCGCATATGGAAAAGGTACTTCATTCGGACCGCCTCGTAATCTCAATTTCGTCATCTTCCTTGACAATCTTTGAGGACAGGTAGGCCAGTGCTTCGTCTCCAATATTGGATCCAAACTTTTCTAAAGCGACTGCGGGAGAACTACAGGTTTCAACAGCCTGATCAATGGAATTCTCGTAAGGTTTCCGAACATCGTAGTCGTCAAATGCTAGCCCCATGATGACCTCGACGGTCTGCCCAAAAGTCTCAAAACCCGGTTTTGAGACCTCAGTACGATCGCCAACTCTTCGAAGAACGGAAATACCGGACTGATCTACTTCACGGGCTAAGATCGATGAATGTGTGGCGATAATCGCGTTAGATTTAGTTGCAGCAAGAAGTTGCTTCAACATATCAAGCAGACCTATCTCCATCGTGGGATGCAAATAGAGCTCTGGTTCGTCGACAATAATCAAACTCTCATCGTCAACCTCGGCCACTAGATTTGGTAGCATGTAAGAATAGATGGTTTGACCAGAACTTAATGCCAAATGCTTTCCTTCCTTCAGGAAGTGAAGGCCGGACGCGTACATAAACCCATTACCCTTCGCTGCGGCATTCCTTAACGCAGCGTCATCTCGACTGAAAACAACTGACTGCCCGTCCATGCCAGTAAGCTCGATTGCATCGAAGTCAATCGATCTTTTTAAAGTATCAAAGAGAAGATTAAAACGGCTGGTTTCCGTAAGCCATTCATTCTCGCGGTCATACTGAAATATACGATGCAATGCACGTGCGCTACTTTCCTTCGGCCAATTGAGAGAGAAAACGCCTTCAGGCTCACGAAATCCCAAATATACGTATTCATTGACAAGCAACCTACGACGGTCGTGGATGTCTTTGGCGGTAACGCCATTTTCTTCCGACGCTTCCGCTGCCAACGATTTAGCTGACCTTCCAAGCGCTCTAGATAGCTCAACTTCTGTTTTAAAGGACTCGAAAGGGGAGTATGCCGAGACGATTACTTTGTGGAAGAAGGGCAAGTTATCTGCGTCACCTAATCCGCCTGTCAAGGTATCGACTAGATGACGTAGCACATGACTTTTTCCGACACCATTGCGCCCTATTAAGAGGTTGACATTGGTCTGGCCAAGTGACCTCTTGTTATCGAAATTGAATTGAACTGGGTCAATATAGTGCGGGAGCCCTTCGAGCGTAAAGGAGAATATTCCCTGAGGCTCATAGCGTCCACAGGCAATTTGATGGCCTTTGTTGAGTATAGCCTTTGCCATACTACTGCGGAACAGTGACGATCCAAACCCAGCCCACTGAGTGAATGTATGTTTTTTATTATAATAATAACTGCCATCGCATAGTTGGCGTAGGTATTGGGAAGCACGGGCTCCTAGTTTAGAGCCAATTCGGCGATAGTAATCTATTTCCGACGCTAGAGATACAACTTTATTTGGTGATAAGAAATGTGTAATGCGACGGCTGTTTCCTACTAACTCGCTAGATTCGAGGAAATACTTGGACGTGTCTTTGTAACCGTTTACTAGAATCTTTGTACGACCAAAGAAATCTAGCTTACCGTTTTCCACGCGGTAGATCTGAAATGTAACCACATAATCATAATCGTCCCATGGGCGAGTGTACTGCGTCCCAATATGGTCTTGAAGGAGATGAAAACCGCTAATCGAATTAAAATCTAAATTCGTAGAGTAAAAAAAATCGAAAATGGGCATCAGACTCTCCGCTCAAGTTGCGCTGGTTTTTCTTTGCAGTTTGCGTGAAGAGGCGCGCTGGCAATCAAGTTTGATAAGGCAAAAAGTGAAATAGAGCGAGTAAAAATAGAGCGCATGTGAAACCTTTTAAGAATAGTCGATGGTCATGATCGTTATAGAATCTATACTACATGAATTCGCGACCCTTTTCTACTTGGCAACAATATTGCTCCCTATATCACACATACAGACCAAAGCACTCGCTGGAATACTTGAAGGAGGAACCTATCTAATCAAGTAGAGCTGTAGTCATCAGATGTTAGCGGATTTCAAAGCGGGCTAAGCCGTAACAACGCTGAATACTGGCCAAAGGGTTGATCCGACCCAGCGGTCATTACCGGATCGACGGCGATTTCCCGCATATATTATTCTGATGGTTGACCCCAGCCAAAGCCCGACGCCTCTACGGCCCGGGCTTTTTACATTTGGGCGTACAAAAAGAAATCCTATACATGAATATCACCGCAAAACCGACCTGTGAATGGTCGGGCAAGAACAACCCGACACGTTCGCTCAAGGCACGACCCGACAGGGGCAGCTCGGCCCTCAAGCAAGCGTTGATGCCACGGAGCCTAGATCGCTCAAGTCGTTGCATATCTTCAAATGGAACTAGGCGTCATTGATATGGATTGTTGTCGGTCCAAGAATTGATACCTTCACATGACTCATCGGCCTTCGCTTTTGGAACCATTGACGTAGAGGGATAGCGCCCATGATTCGTGGAGTGCCGTTCGTGTTGGCTGTGCGGTTGATGTGAGCCGTAACAGCAAGCTTCTCTCGTCCACAATAGATCGTAATGTTCGCTGTGTCAGGGCCGAAGTACCTGTCGAAGTTGAGCGGGACGTTGAAGAAGCCGGTCCGGTGATAGGTGTTCTGTAGGGTTAGAACGAAGTAGGGAGCAGCTTCCAGGGTCTTCGATTCAGGGTTTGCCGTGTTCTTGTGCGGACGAGTCTCCGCTACAGGCGTCAGCAGGTGAACCGTCGGCTCTGGTGTAGTCTGAATTGCCTGTGCTGCTGGGTTGGCTTCCGTGCTGGTCACTACAAAAGTATCCTGCCTTGGCGGATTCAGCTCGGCAAGCTGCTGGGCTACCTCATGTACTTGCGCCTCAAGCTTGGCCTTCCCGCTTGTATCGGGGGGACTCGCCTCCGTCGGAGCCTCGATCGCTGCACTCGTGCGGCCTCCATTCCACTCGGGCTTGAGGGTTTGGATAATGCTGTCTTCCAGTCCTGCCGCAAGGTTGAGATAAAAGCTCCCATAGCGAAGTAGCCCGGCGTCGGCTAGGGCAAGAATCTCTACAGGCTGACCTCGCTTAAGAAGGTCAACGATTGCGATGCGATTCCGCCAGTTCGTGCGCTGATCTACATTAGGCTTCTGGTAGCCGAACATCCGACGCTGAAGGGTCTGAGTAGTCTTACCCACATATTTGAGGGTGTTACCAGTGACGAACGCATACAGGACGTTTTGGCGATCTGCCAAATTCTCGAGCTGAAGAAAAAGCTCGTCACCTTTCAGTGACCACCGTCCTGCTCGTTGAAAGCCGATCTCGTAAAGCCGTTGCATCGCTATCTCCACCAATGTAGATCTCAAAATAGCATTTTACTATCTTATTTTAATTGATTGACGAAAAATCGTCGATTAGTTTTTAGAGCTTATCGTTAGCCCGTTTATCATGATTACTTATTCGCTACCATGACAAACGAAGTTAATTATGATAATCATTGGCAGTGTAAGATTTTTAGGATTCCCCGATGGGCGCTTCCGATGTAAATGCTTTTAATTCTTTAAAATCGAAAATACGACAAAGAGATATCATGGCATATTCTATGCGAGGGATACTACGACATCACCCTCAGCCATATCAGGCATGTCGCTTTTTTGTATTTTCAATCGTATAACCATCAACAATATGGAATCTATGACCGCTCAAGAAAATAACTTTGCATGTGACTGGTCTGTCGTTCATCACCTGCTGAAGTATAGCCCGAAAGCGTGGCAACTGGGTTATAGTTGTGCCGACAACAAACCATCCGGAACTGAGCAAGACAGACATGCCCATCCCTGACTATCAAACTTTAATGCTGCCCTTACTTCGGCTCGCATCAGACGGAGCCGACCATACCACCCGCGAAGCAGTCGAAAAACTGTCGGTCGAATTTCAGCTTACGCAAGATGAGCGAGGCCACCTTTTGGCTAGTGGGCAACAAGCGGTGATCAATAACCGGATCGGTTGGGCAAATTCGTACCTAAAGAAAGCCGGGCTACTTGAGTCACCCCGACGTGGCGTCCTCAAAATCACGAAACGTGGCCGACAAATTCTCGAAGAAAATCCGCAGAAAATTGACGTCAAATTTCTCGACCGTTTCCCCGAGTTTGTTGAATTTCGCGATGCGGCAAAACTTAATAAAGAGAGCACGGTTGCAGAGTCAATAGCGCCGCCTTCGCAGCAGACCCCAGAGGAAGCTCTCGAGCTGGCAAACCAAAGTATTCGTGCAAGCTTGGCGCAAGATATCCTTAGCCGCGTCCTCCTATGTTCACCGGCCTTCTTCGAACATTTGGTTGTCGAGTTGCTGGTAAAGATGGGCTACGGGGGCTCTCGCAAAGATGCTGGCGAACGTATCGGCAAAAGTGGCGATGGCGGAATTGATGGGATTATCAAAGAAGATCTCCTTGGACTGGACACTATCTACCTACAAGCTAAGCGCTGGCAGGGCACCGTCGGCCGACCTGAAATCCAAAAATTCGTCGGCGCCCTTCAAGGCCAACGTGCGCGAAAGGGAGTATTCATTACGACCTCATCGTACACATCAGAAGCGACCGAGTATGCGTCTAGGATCGACACCAAAGTCGTGCTCATCGATGGGCAGCAGCTTGCAAGTCTAATGATCGACTTCGATGTGGGCGTTTCTGTTGTGACGACGTACCTGGTCAAGCGCATCGACTCTGATTATTTCGAGGACAGCGACGGCTTGTAGGGGTACCGAAGAGGCCTCGAAACTTTGGTTGGTGGTCCTAAGGTGGGCGGGGTTTCGCATGGGTAGCCTCATTGGAGTTCTCCAGGCTTGAACGAACAGCGCCATAGGAAATGCCACCCTCGGGTGGCGTTTGTTTGCGGAACAGGAATAGTCGTGCCTGGTGTGTAGACTGCCCGGTGATGCGCGCGGAAACGGCGGCCTGGCGCAGCGACTCATGGCGCCCTTCAATGTCTGCCGACGACGGAGCACGACATCATGATGAACAGCCTTCCCGACCAATTCAATGCCCTGGTCATCGGTGCCTCGGGCACGATCGGCACGGCATTCGCCGACCTGCTCAGGGATTCGCTACGCTGCGCGTCTGTAGATGGCCTGCACCGCCACTCGGCGCCGCCCATCGATTTCGCCGACGAACACAGCATCGCCGAGGCGGCGCGCATCCTCGGTGCCGGCGGCCGGCGCTACCACCTGGTCATCAATGCGGCAGGCCTGCTGCACACCGAAGCATTCATGCCGGAGAAGCGGCTGGCCGACCTGAGTTACCAGCAGATGCAGGCGACGTTCCAGGCAAATACCTTCGGCCCCGCGCTGGTGCTGCGCCATTTCGTGCCGCTGCTGGCGAGCGAGCGCGCCATCATGGCCATGCTGTCGGCGAAGGTGGGCAGCATCGGCGACAACCGGCTGGGCGGCTGGTACAGCTATCGCGCTTCCAAGGCTGCCCTCAACATGCTCGTCAGGACAGCGGCCATCGAAGTCGCCCGCAACCAGAAAAACAGCGTGCTGGTGGCACTGCACCCGGGCACCGTCAATTCGCGCCTGTCACAACCGTTTCGCGGCGAGACCATCGGGCGACAGCCACGGGACGCCGCCACCGACATGCTGCAGGTCCTCGACACGCTGACGCCAGCCGACAGCGGCTCCTTCCGGTCGTACAACGGCGCGGAACTGCCCTGGTAGGCGTGCGGCCATGAAGATGCGCAAGAAATCCGAGTTGCCATCCAAGCTGTGTGCCCACTGCCAGCTTCCCTTCAGCTGGCGCAAGAAATGGGAACGCGACTGGGACCAGGTCAAGTACTGCTCGGAGCGCTGCCGCCGTGCCGGCCGGCCGGCGACGGAAAAGCACTGAAAACAGGGTGCGGGAATTCTTGTCGGCAGTTGCCTCGGCAGGCTGACCGACAATCCATCGATGCCGCCCAACCCCAGGATCAGGGTTCGCGCCGCGAAAAAAGCGAAAAGTCCGGCAGGGCCACGTTTCCACTACCGCCAATGCGCAATATCGTTTCGTTGCCACCATCGAACGCCGGCCACGCCGGCAAACCATCCCCCTCCGGCTTGCCTATCCGGGCAAACGCCACCCACGTCCTGGCCAGCCGCGTCGCCAGTTGCCGGTCGGCCGCCGTCCACGCACGCGCATCGAGATGCAGATTGTCGAACACGTACTGGATTTCCGCGCCGTGCCCTGCCCCGCAGCCATAACCGCAGGGCGTTGCCGGCTCCGCGGGGCGGTGGGCGAAGAAGTACGCATACGAAGGCGAGCGGCCGTGCTTCGCCTGCAGCCCCGCCCAGTGCACCATGCGCCAGCCCCACCAGTCGTTGGTCAGCCGGTCGATCGATGCCCGGGCCTGCGCATCGGTGGTGCCGGGATAGGCGGCCAGCACGGCGGCCGGCGGGGCGTGGCCCAGTAGCTTCGTCACCAGCTCGCGATGACTGGCGGCGGTGAACTTGTCCGTGCCGAGGATTTCCGGTGCCAGATCCTTGCCCTCCTCGGCGTTCCAGCCGACCAGCAGCGGCACGTCGTTCTGGCGCTGTGCGCGGTAGGTCGTCGTGAGGTCTTCTCGCAGCAGGTGGCCGTCGACGAACGTGCGCGGAAGCCAGGCCGGCTTCAGCAACGCTTCGGCGCTCATCGCGCGCAGGCCGGCCAGGCTGTTCGCGCCGGCGGCCATGGCGAACGCCGCGCCCTTGGCCTCGGCGGCGGCAAGGTTGTCGAAGCGGTGGTTTTCGCCCGCCTCCATCGGCAGGCCGTCGTTGCCGCTCTGGGCAATGGCGCGCTGGAACAGCCCGTTTGCCAGTGGCGATGCAACGAGGATCGCGACCGATTCGCCGCCCGCCGATTCACCCATGATCGTCACGCGTCCAGGGTCGCCACCGAAGGCGGCGATATTGTCCTTTACCCAGCGCAGCGCGGCGACCTGGTCGAGGATGCCCTGGTTGCCGGATGCGCGGGCCGGCGATTCCGCCGTCAGTTCAGGATGCGCGAAGAAGCCGAGGATGCCGAGCCGGTAATTGACCGTGACGACGACGGCGCCGTGTTTCGCCAGGTTGCCGCCGTCATACAGGGGCTGCGCGGCCGTGCCGCCGTAGAACCCGCCGCCATGCAGCCAGACAAGGACCGGCAGCTTTTCCGCGCGGTCGGGCGCCCACACGTTCAGGTACAGGCAATCTTCGCTTTTCGGGTGCGTGATCCACGCCGCGGCCTGGGCGCAGGCGGCGGAAAAGCTGCGCGTTTGCCGGGTGCCCTGCCATGGCACGACAGGTTGCGGGGCGCGCCAGCGCAGATTGCCGACGGGAGGTGCCGCGAAAGGAATACCCAGCCACGAGCGCATCGCGCCGGCTTGCGAACCGGCGATCTCGCCGCCAGTAACTTGCACCAGGGCCGCCGGTTGCGCGGCATGGGCTGCGGTGGACGAAAGAATTGCCAGGCATGCCGCGGCCAGCGGGATCGCGCGAGATCGCATCGGGATCGTTCCTCCATGTGAACTTCGCCGGCGGATGCGCGGCGGTGAAGAATGCTACCCCGCTTTATTTATCGGCAATAGAACAAATTCGGCGACTTTCGATGTGGTGTTCCAGCGGCCGGGCCAAAGCCCTATCGGTCGCCGCTATCGACCGCTTCCAGTGCCAGCAGCGCCATCGCATGCGCGCCTTCGAACGACCTGGCGGCGGCGATGAAGCGGCCGTTGTGGCAGAACGTGGCATCGGGCACGCCCGTGACGGCCGCCAGCTCGGCATCGCGCAGACCCGCCCACGGCGCCGGCAGGTCGGCCCTCGCCGTGAAGTTTTCCGGGCTGACCGGCACGGTGTGCAGCATGTAGCGGTTCTCGGCGATGCTGTGGCTGAGGACGAACAGCACCTTCGGCATTTCCTTGCGCACCACCTGGGTCCAGGGCAGCGCGCTGTTGCGCAGGAAGAGCAGCCGGCCGTTTTCCAGCACTTCCGAATCACGCACCTGGTCCAGCGCAAGCAAGGCGCCGACGCGGTACTTGACGGCGTTGACGAGGATATCGGTCAGCAGGGCCATCGCGCGCCGGAACTGTTCCAGCCGGTAGTCATCCGCCGCGCCGTCGTAGCCCAGCCTTTGCTCGTCGAGCCAGTTCGGATTGAAGCCGGAGATCACCGCCGAGAGCCCGTAGCCGCCCGGCGCGTTCTTCGCCGCGCCGACATCGGAGAGGTCGAGGTATTGCACGATGTCGGCATCGATCGCATAAGCGATCTCGCGCGCGGTATTGTCCGGCAGGCGATGCCCCATATGGGTACTTGCCAGCGCGCTTACGCAACGGGCGCCATATTCGCGCCACACCAGGCCCGCACTCGCGTAGGGCACGCCGCTTTGCCGGGCCCCGTCGAAACCTTTCTGGTGGTGATCGAAGCGCCCCGTGGCCGGGTGCCAGATGCCGCCGACATCGACCGCGAAGTCGGCCGCCTCGATGACGGCCGGGTCGCGCGTGCGGATCAGTTCCGAATCCGGGAACAGGACAAAGAGGACGGCGGTGGCCCACGCGTCGTCCGCGTGGAATTTGCCGTTGTGGGTGACGATCACCATGGATATCTCCGGTAGCGTGGCCGCACCGGTGCGGCCTTTCCTGGAATGATACCGGGTCGGCGCTCCTGCCCGTGCCGGGCAGGGGCATGGCCGCTTATTTGCCGACGCTTATTTGCCGACGACTTTCAGCTGGTCGACGTCGAGCTTCGATTCGCCGATCAGGTCCTTGTCGAACTCGCCGTACAGTTCCACCTCGGTGGTGTGGTCGACCTTCACGCCGGCCGGGAAGCGCTTGTCGTCGATTTCCACGATGATCTTGCCGCTGGCGTCGGCGAACTCGTATTCCTCGTCGCCCTTGTGGCTCAGCAGCTTGCCTTTCAGGCGCACTTTCTGGTCGTCCTTGCCGTTGGCGAGCAAGTCCTTCGCCGTCATCAGCGGCACGCTCGATGGGCCGGTGTAGCCACCCGGCGCAGCCTTGGCGGTGGCGGCAGGTGCCGCGGCGGCGGACGGGCCGGAATAGCCGCCCGTCTGGGCAACGGCGACAGCCGAAGCTGCGAGTACGGCGGTCATGCAGGACAGTTGGATGAAGCGTTTCATGGTGGATCCTCCGATTGGTTGATGGAGCCGCCGTTCTCGGCGGGCATGGACGCATTACACCGGGCGGACATGAACCGAATCTTAAGATGCCGGCAAATCCAACGTCGCACCCAGGCCCCGCCCATCCAGCCCCGGACCGAATGCCAGCGAACCGCCATGCAGCTCGGCGATCCGCCGCACGATCGACAGCCCCAGCCCGCTGCCGCCCTGCCCCTGGCCCAGTACGCGGAAGAAGCGTTCCGACAGGCGCTGGCGGCTGGCTTCATCGACGCCCGGGCCATCGTCGCGCACGGAAATGCGCGCATGCCCGCCGGTACGGGAGGCATCGACTTCGATCCGGCTGCCGTCCGGGCAATAGCGCAGCGCGTTGTCGACCAGGTTGCGCAGCGCGATCTCGATCATTTGCGGATTCGCCTCCAGCGCCTCCAGCTCGCAGCGCACGGTGAGCGCGATATTGCGCCGTTGCGCTTCTTGCGCATGCGTGGCGCGCACCCGCTCCAGCAGCGGCGCCAGCGCCACGGGCTCGCGCACCAGCTGTTCGCGCGACAGCGGGTCCATGCGGGCCAGCGCGAGCAGGCTGTCCACCAGCGCCGTCACGCGGCCGATATCGTCGCGCAGCTTGCGAAACGGGCCGGCCAGGTCGGGGTGCTGGCGCTGCAGCAGTTGCACGTGCATGTGCAGGCCGGCCAGCGGCGTGCGCAGTTCATGCGCGGCATCGGCGGTAAAGCGCCGCTCGGCCTGCAGTGCCGCATCCAGCCGCGCCAGCACGCCATTCAGTGCCTGTACGATGGGCAGCAACTCGCGTGGCTGGCCGGCAAGCGGCACTTGCGCCAGGTCGTCCGGCGTCTTGGCGGCGATGGCCGACGCGGTGCGCCGCAACGGTTGCAGCACGCGGCCCGTGAGCAGCCAGCACACGAGCGCCAGTAAAGCGAGGAACCCCAGTACGGGCAGCCACAAATGGTCAGCCAGTTCTTCCAGGATGTCGTAGCGCTTGGAATGCTTCTGGCCGACCTGCACCTCGACATTGCGGGCCGTGTCGCGCACCACGAAGACGCGCCAGCGGCGTTCTTCCAGCGCCACGTCGGCAAAGCCGTCGTCGTCGTCGAAGCCGGCCACGAACGGCTGTGCCGGCGCGCCGCCGGTGCGCTGGATCACGCGGCCGGCAACGATGACCTGATATTGCATGTCCACCTTGCGGTCCTGCGCACTGCCGGGCCGCGCCGGCGCCAGCAGACCGCGCTCGTCCCAGTCGGTGGTGGCGGCCATCAGCATGTAGCCGGATTCCTCCAGCGCGTCGTCGAACACGTCATTGGTTTCCTGCCAGGCGATCACGGTGACGATGCCCAGGCTGGCCAGCCACAGCACGGTGCTGGCCGCAACGATCGCCGCCAGCAGGCGCCGGCGCAGTGACCATGGTTGCGTGGCTTCAGCTGCCATCGTTCTTCAGGCGGTAGCCGAGGCCCCGCACGGTCACGATGCTGTCGCTGCCCAGCTTCTTGCGCAGGTTGTAGATGTAGACCTCGATCGCATTGCTCTCCACTTCGTCGCCCCAGCCATACAGCGTTTCCTCGATCTGCGCGCGGGTGACGATGCTGTTCTTGCGCAGCAGCAGCGCATACAGCACGTGGTATTCGCGCGCCGTGAGCGCGACCGGCTGCCCGGCCAATGTGGCCTGCCGGCTTTCGAGGTTCAGGGCGATGTCGCCGTGGACCAGCGTGTTGCTGACCTGGTCGGCGCCGCGGCGCACGGCGGCCCGGATACGCGCCGACATCTCTTCGAGCTCGAACGGCTTGACGAGGTAATCGTCGGCTCCCAGGTCCAGCCCTTCCACCCGGTCCGCCAGCGCGTTGAAGGCGGTGATCAGGATCACCGGCATGCGGTTGCCTGCCGTGCGCAGGCTCGCCAGCAACGCATCGCCGGTCAGGCCGGGCAGGCCGCGGTCGAGCAGCACGCAATCGTAGCGGTGCGTCATCAGCGCAGTTTGCGCCGAATCGCCGCGCTGCACCCAGTCGACCGCGTGCTGGTCCATGCGCAGCCACGCCTGGATGGTGTCGCCAAGGGAAGTATCGTCTTCGACCAGCAGGATGCGCATGATGGGCAGGAAAGTAGGAGGCGTCGCGATTATGCCGAAAGTGCCCACTCTGCGGCGGTTTGGTGAAGCGGATCTTAAGGTGGAAAAAGCACACAAAAATCGCAGCCCGTTATTGAGCGAGATCAAATTATCGATAAAATAAGTTGTACGACGTCGTACAAATGCATGGTATCGTATGATTGATATTGCATTTCCGCACTACCGCATGCCACGCGACTTTTCGTTAGCCCTTGTTTATTAAGTATCTTATGTCTTATAGATGACTTTACACAACGACCAGCCAATACGGTAGTTGTATGATGTCATACCACATTTAATGGAGATGAACATGAATGTCCCTGTCAACCCGTTCAAGCAGGCGCTGCGCAATCGCCAGATGCAACTGGGGCTGTGGTCCGGCCTGTCGAGCCATGTGACCGTCGAGGTGCTGGCCAACGCCGGCTTCGACTGGCTGCTGATCGACACCGAGCATTCGCCCAACGAATTGCCGATGGTGCATTCGCAGTTGCAGGCGGTGGCGCGGGGTACCTCGCACCCGATCGTGCGGCCCACGTGGAACGACACCGTCGTCATCAAGCGGCTGCTCGACATCGGCGCGCAAACCCTGCTGATCCCGTTCGTGGAAAACGCGGATGAAGCGCGCAATGCCGTGGCGGCCACGCGTTATCCGCCGCTGGGCGTGCGCGGCTATGCCGCCGCGGCACGCGCCTCGGACTTCGGCCGCATCAAGGATTACCCGCACGCCTGCGAAGCGCAATTGTGCGTGCTGCTGCAGGTGGAAACGCCCACTGCCCTCGCCAACATCGAAGCCATCGCCGCGGTGGAGGGTGTCGATGGCATCTTCATCGGCCCGGGCGACCTGGCCGCCAGCATGGGCCATATCGGCCAGATCGGCCATCCCGACGTGGTGGCCGCGATCGACGACGCGCTGGCCCGCATCCGCGCCACCGGCGTGCCGGCCGGCATCCTGGCATCCGACGAGAAGCTGGCGCGCCGATGGATCGAGCAAGGCGTGGACTTCATCGCCGTCGGCAGCGATACGGGCCTGCTGGCACGCGGTGCCGAGCAGCTGGCTGCCAAATTCAGGAACGCCGCCTGATCAATCAATTTTGATCCATCAACCTTGACCTAGCAACTTTGACCAATCAATTTTCAACGAAGGAAAGCATCATGAGCAAAATCGGATTCATTGGCCTGGGAATCATGGGCACGCCAATGGCGGGCCACCTGCTGCGCGGCGGCCATGAACTGTTCGTGCACGACGTGAAGCCGATCCCGGCCGAACTGCTGGAAGCGGGCGCGCAAGCGCGCGGTTCGGGCCGCGAAGTGGCCGAGCAGGCCGAGATCGTGATCGTAATGGTGCCCGATACGCCGCACGTGGCCGCCGTGCTGTTCGACGAAGGCGGCGTGGCACAGGGCCTGTCGGCCGGCAAGGTAGTGGTCGACATGAGCTCGATCTCGCCGATCGAAACAAAGCAGTTCGCGGCCCGCATCAATGCCCTCGGCTGCGACTACCTCGATGCGCCGGTATCGGGCGGCGAAGTGGGTGCCCGCGCAGGCAGCCTGACGATCATGGTAGGCGGCACGCCCGAGGCATTTTCCAGGGTCAAGCCGCTGTTCGAACTGATGGGCAAGAACATTACGCTGGTGGGCGGCAATGGCGATGGCCAGACGACCAAGGTAGCCAACCAGATCATCGTGGCGCTGAACATCGAGGCGGTTGGCGAGGCGCTGCTGTTCGCGGCCCGCATGGGCGCCGATGCCGGCAAGGTGCGCGAGGCGCTGATGGGCGGCTTCGCCGCTTCCCGCGTGCTGGAAGTGCATGGTGACCGGATGGTCAAGCGCACCTTCGATCCGGGCTTCCGCATCGAGCTGCACCAGAAGGACCTGAACCTGGCGCTGGCCAGCGCTCGCCAGCTGGGTCTTTCGCTGCCGAACACCGCCACGGCGCAACAGCTGTTCAGCGCCTGTGCCGCCCACGGCGGCAAGGCCTGGGATCATTCGGCGCTGGTGCGCGCGCTGGAAACGATGGCCAATTTCCAGATCGGCGACACGGTACCGCAATGACCGGGCAGCCCCTGACACAAGGTCTCGAACCTCGCGCCTTGCTGCGCGCGATGTTCGATGCGGCGGTGGCGGCGGCGCAGCCGGCCCTTTGCCTGCCGCCGCACCTGCCCCCGCCACCCCGCGGGCGCACGCTGGTGATCGGCGCGGGCAAGGCATCCGCCGAAATGGCGCGCGTGCTGGAGCGGCACTGGCAGGGCGAGCTCACCGGCCTGGTCGTCACGCGTTACGGCTATGCCGTGCCGTGCGAGCGCATCGAGATCGTGGAAGCGGCGCACCCGGTGCCGGATGAGGCGGGGCTTGCCGCCGCGCAGCGCATGCTGGACTTCGTGGCCGATCTGACCGCCGACGACCTGGTGATCTGCCTGATTTCGGGCGGTGGCTCGGCGCTGCTGCCGCTGCCGGCCGAAGGGCTCACACTGGCCGACAAGCAGCGCCTGAACAGCGCGCTGCTGGCCAGCGGCGCCACGATCAGCGAGATGAACTGCGTGCGGCGCCACCTCTCAGGCATCAAGGGTGGCCGGCTGGCGGCGGCGTGCCACCCGGCGCGCGTGCTCACGCTGC
This sequence comes from Pseudoduganella lutea, assembly GCF_004209755.1. NCBI lineage: Bacteria > Pseudomonadati > Pseudomonadota > Betaproteobacteria > Burkholderiales > Oxalobacteraceae > Pseudoduganella > Pseudoduganella lutea. The sequence continues at coordinate 2,304,682 of NZ_CP035913.1, forward strand.
TCATTTCAGACGTGCCGGGCGACGATCCGGTCGATATCGCCAGCGGCCCCACCTGCGCCGATGCAACCACCTGCGAGGATGCGCTGGCCGTGCTGCGGCGCCACGGCATCGACGTGCCGGCCCACGTGCGCGCCGTGCTGGAAAGCGGCCGTGGCGAATCCGTGAAGCCGGGCGACCCGCGCCTTGCGGGTAATGAAATCCGTTTTATCGCCACGCCGCAGATGGCACTGGAAGCCGCCGCCGCGGTGGCCGCCGAAGCGGGCGTGCCGGCGCACATCCTGGGTGATGGCATCGAGGGCGAGGCGCGCGAGGTGGGCATCGTGCTGGCGGGGATCACGCGGCAGGTGGCGTCGCGCGGCCAGCCGTTTGCGCCGCCGTGCATCCTGCTGTCCGGCGGTGAAACCACGGTCACGGTGCGCGGTACCGGGCGCGGTGGGCGCAACGTGGAATTCCTGCTGTCGCTCGCGCTGGCCCTGAACGGGCTCGAAGGCGTGCATGCCATGTCCTGCGATACCGACGGCGTGGACGGGCAGGAGGAAATCGCCGGCGCCTATGCCGGCCCCGCCACGCTGGAGCGCGCGCGCCGCTTGGGCATCCGCCCGCGCGACAGCCTGGCCAACAACGATGGTCACGGCTTTTTCGGCGCGCTGGACGATGCGGTGGTGTGCGGCCCCACGCTCACCAACGTCAACGATTTCCGGGCGATCTTCGTGGAAGGCTGACGCTTACCGGGCGGGCGCGATACGGATCTGGTTGCGCCCGGCCTGCTTTGCTTCGTAGAGCATGGCATCGGCACGCAGGAACAGCTCGTTGCCCGTCTTGTATTCCGGGTAGGCCGCCACGCCACCACTGAACGAGAAGTGGCGCACCGTGCCGGGCGTGACCTCGAACGGGATCGCGCCGAACGCCTGGCGCATCGCATCGAGCTTGCGCGCGCCCTCTTCGAGCGAACAGTCCCAGAACACGACAACGAATTCCTCGCCGCCGAAGCGGCTCAGCAAGTCGTGCTCGCCGACGTGCGACGATAGTGTGAGCGACAGTCGCTTGATGACGATGTCGCCGAAGTAGTGGCCCCACGTGTCGTTGATGGTCTTGAACTTGTCGATGTCGACGACACCCAGCGCCAGCGGCCGCCCTTCGCGGCCGGCGTTGCAGATCAGTTCCTGCGTTTTCTTTTGCAAGCCCACCTTGTTCAACAAACCGGTTGCGCGGTCCTTGCCGATCAGGTCCTTGCTGACGCGGATCTTGTTGGCGCGGTTGACCAGCTGCGCCGTGAGCAGTTCGCGGCTGATCAGCGGGATAATGCCGTCGAAGCCGCTGGCCAGCGCATTGCGGGTCAGGTCGACGTCGATGCGCCGCTGCAGCATCATGATCTCGCGCACCGGGTCGGCCTCGATGTTCTTTTTCAGTACACGCACGATCGCCTCGGTGCGTTCGTATTCCGCTTCGCCGATCATCACCATGTCCGGCTGCAGCTCCTTGACGCGCAGGTGCAGCGTATTGACGTCGTCATAGCGGATCAGCTCGACGCGCTGCTCCTGCAGCGCCGCCTCGTCGACGTGCGTGGCGTCGCCCAGGAACATGAGGCGCACCACGTCGCCACGCTTCTTTTGCACGAACAGGTTGAAGAGCTTGTCGACCAGCACGTCGTTGGCGATCGGCTTTTCCGCATAGGCCAGGCAATCGCTGTCCACCAGGCGCTGCTGCAGCAGGAAGCGGCCGCCCTGGCGCGCCGACTGCAGGTACACATAGCTGTGGCCACCCGGCAGCCGCGCCAGCAATTCGCTCAGCAGCAGCGTCTTGCGGGAGGACTGCATATCGGCCTGCATATTGTGCAGCGCATCGAGATCGATCACGAACAGGTTGTTGTCGCCGCTGGCCTCGACGGCCTGCGCGAACGCGCTGACTTCGCTGAAGAAAGCAATGTCGAAGTCGTATTTGTGCGCGTGCAGCAGCAACTCTGCCTTGTTGTCCTTGATGAAGAAGCTCTGCGTCAGCAGCAGTGCGCGGTTTTTGTAGAGCAGCGCCTCGGTGGCCATGTTCCGTTGTGTGCGTCGTGGTCGATAGGCATCACCTTACACAAGAACCGCCCACCTGGTCGCAAAAATCGGCCGCTTCACCCACAATTTTCAGGCTTTTTTCAGCGCGCTGCCTTTATGCGCCGCCTCGGCGCCGGTTTTGTCGCTGACAACGAGATACTCCGGGTTTTCCTTCGACGCTGCGACATGGTGGCCCTTGATGTCGGTGGGCGCAGTGAGTTTTTTCTTGATCGTTCCATGCACGGTGCCTTGCGATGATTGCCACTGCACCTTGTCGCCCGCCTTGAAGTCGTCTGCCATGATGAAATCCTCCAGTTTGCACAGGACAGGCATTTGACCATGGATTGTCACGGGTTTATCGCACGTTTCTCGCGCGTTACATGCTGCGGGGCGCCGTGCGGCGCGGCGGCCGGGCTAGAATCCGGGACTTCCGTCCACTTCCCATTCCCGGCCATGCCTCCACATCTGGGCCTCGTCTGCATCACCGTCTCGAATGCCGTACGCTATCGCATCGTCACGCGCAAGCGGCTGCTGGAACAGTCCTCCGATGGCCAGCGCAAGCTGCTCGACGACCTGTACCGCAGCAATATCCAGGTCCTGGACAACGCGCTGCGCTACTGCGAGCAGGAGAACATCCGGCTGTACCGCATGCCTTCCTCGCTGTTCCCGTTTTCGGACGAGGACATCGGCCGCGAAGTACTGGCGCCGTTCGCGGCAACGCTGGCGCGCACGGGTGCACGGGCCCTGGAACGGGGCATCCGGCTCGTGATGCACCCCGACCAGTTCGTGGTGCTCAGTTCCGATTCGGCCAGCGTGGTGGAGAACAGCATCAAGATCCTGCAGATGCATGCGGACATCATGGACTTGCTGGGGCAGCCGCGCACGCCATGGGCGCTGCTGGAAATCCACGGCGGCAAGGCCGACCGCGACGATACGCTGGTGGCGAACATCGCCCGCCTGCCGGACACGATCCGCTGCCGCCTGGGCCTGGAAAACGACGAATATGCATACAGCGCCAGCGAGATCCATGACATCTGCCTGCGCACCGGCGTGCCGATGGTGTTCGACGCCCACCACCACATCGTGCATGAAAAGCTCGACAGCTACGAGCACCCCAGCGTGGGCGAGATGCTGGACAAGGCGCGCACCACGTGGGCCGTGCCGGAGCACCAGCTGGTGCATATCTCGAACGGCCGCGCGTCGTTCAACGACCGGCAGCATTCGGACCTGATCACCACGATGCCCTCCGCGTATGCGCGCGCGCCGTGGATCGAGATCGAGGCGAAGTCGAAGGAAGACGCGATCAACGGCCTGGCCGGCTGGCGGGCCGCCGCCGGCTAACCGCGTTTCGTACTGCCTTACTCCTGGGGCTTCGCCGGCCCCTTGGCGGCGAGCCTGGCCACGGGCTTGGCCGGGCTCTTTGCTGCAGGCTTGGCCGCGGGTTTTGCAGCCCCTTTCGCCGCGGGCTTGGTGCTGGCGGCTTCGAACAGCGTCTTGGCATCCTTGTGCGCCTGGTCGACATTGCGCAGCTTGGCGCTTTTGTCGTGCGGTACAAAGAATTCCTTGTCCTGCGCGGCCATCACGATCTTGACGGCATCGTTCTCGGGTATATCGTACTTTTCGAAAATCAGCGTGGTGACTTCGTCCAGGTATTCTTCGTAGGTCATGAGGGGCTCCAGTGAAGGCGGCATTGTAGCGCGCCCCGGAGCCCTGCCGACTCTTGCCTAGAAGTAAATCACCTCCCCTTCCCGCCTTGCCTGCGCTTTCGAATAACTGACCCGGTGCGCCACCTTGCCATCGGGTGTCAGCAGCGTGATCTCGCCCCCTTGTTCGACAGCTGCATCGACCCGCGCGGCAGGTTCACCGTGACGGCGCCACGGGCGGGCACGGTGCCGAATTCATCGGGGACCGCAAGGCGTTTGCGGTTCGCATCGCGCAGCACGAAGCCGGCCAGCGACACATCCTGCGCGCCGCCGTTGGCCAGCATCACGCGCTCGCCGCCGGGATCGTCGCCCTGTGGATTGACCAGCGCGGCGAGGATGCGCAGCTTGCCGGGCTCAATCGGATCGGGCACGGGGACATCCGGCGGCGTCACGTCCGACGCGGGGCCCAGGTAGACGGGATAGAAGGTGCGGATGTGCTGGTTGTTCTCGCTGCGGAATACCTTCAGTTCGTAGCGCGCGCCATTGATGACGGCCTCCTTCGGCGCACGGGCACCGAGATGGGCGCGCACCGTGCCGAGCGCCATCAGGCCCTCCACGCTGCAGCCGACGAAGAAGCCGCCGGTGGGCTTCGTCAGCGGACGCAGCACCTTCGCATCGTAGTCCGGCGCCATCCATTTATACGAGATCGTGACGGATTCCGCGAACCGCTCCTGGCCATCCTTGTACTGGCCGCGCAGGTAGACGATGCGGTCGTCGTCCAGCCCCGGGAACGCGGCCCGGTTGCCCTCGCGCTGCACCATGCCATCGTCGAGGTAGTACTTGTACCAGAAGTGGTAGCCCTGCACCTTCGGCCCCTGCTGCTCGCCGACGAACACGTGCTCGAAGCCCGACAGTGCCGGATCGCCGCCGCCGCGGAACGTACGGAACCACATCTCCAGCAAGGTCGCATACCAGCGGGCGCTGCTGATGGAAGTGCCCGTGGCTTCCTCCAGGTACTGGCGGGCCACCAGCATTGGCGCGCTGTCGACCACCGCGTCGAGCAGGTCGTGGATCTCTTCGCGCTCCTCGGGTGTTTCGGCCTCGGCGTGCTGCTCATCCAGCGCATAGTTGTCGAACAGCGCCTGGGCCAGGTCATACGTGGTGCGTTTGTGCTGCGGGAGCGACAGGTCGAACAGGATGTTCGGGTCGCGCAGCGTTTCGGTCTTGGTCAGGACGCGGATGAAGCCGTGTTCTTCGTGCCCTGCCGCGTCGGACGTGGCCAGCAGGGGTTTGATGCCGTTGCCGGTCTGGTCCGCATTCCAGATTGCCTGGTAAATGTTCATTGCCTTCCCCTTTTCGGATGATCCCTTCCGCTGCCAGTGGGCGCTTGTTCATGGTTTGCAGCTGTAATACCCGCCGGTGGTGGAAGGGATGCAACAGGCGGGTGGAAGTGGTGGCGAATACCGTGTGTGGAATCGCTTGTGCATGCCACTGATGAAATGGTGACACCGGAAAATGACAGGCGTATGTGAACCCAAAAAATATATCGCCGCACGCGAAGCGGCGTCAATCGCCTGGGGCAGTAACTTGCAAATTTATAGTTCTTGACTTTGCGTGGCACAAAGCAGCCTCGCCAGTAAAAACGCCGGCTTGCGCCGGCGTTCTTTGATGCATGCCGCCTTAACCGAGCGGCACCGTCATGGCCTTGCGGATGGCCACGCAGCGTGCATCTTCCTGCTGCGTTTCCAGCAGCGCGCGGCGGGTGCCGGCGGCCAGGTCCTTGTACTGCGTGGCCGCCTCACCCAGCCGTTGCACGCTTTGCGGCGTGCACGTGGCCGGGATCATCGTGGCTCCGAAGCTGCGCATGTAGACGGGGCCTGCGGCCTTGTCCAGCTCCGGCAACTGCGTGAGCCGCTGGGCGGCGCTTTGCTCGCTGAGCGTGGTTTGCGCGGCCGGGTACAGGTTTTCCATCACCGTGCGGATGCGCGAGAACGGCAGGTCGGTGCGCAGGTCGGCGATCTTCGCCAGCCATTGGGCCTTTACGCCCGGATCGGGCCGCGCCACCTGCGCGGCCAGCGCGGCAGCCTGGCCGGAATCGGACTTGTCGCGCGCCGCCTCGGCAGCCAGCAGCTTGTCCGCGCCCGGGTAGTCCCGCTCGGAGAGTTGCTGGACGATGGCCCAGCGCACGTCCTGGTTGATCGTCACGCCCTTCGGCACGCCGCGGTTCTGCAGCAGGCCGGCAAGGCGGTCCAGTGCATGCTTGCTGCCGGCGAATTCCACGTAGGCGCCGAGCCAGCGACGGCGGAAGTTCTCGTCCTTGCCATCGGCGATGCCCTGCCACGCCATCTTCTCCAGCGCCTGCACCGTCTTGCCCGTGTAAGCGACATCGGGTGCCATCTTCTGCAGGTAGCCAACGCCCGCGCGCACATTGCCGAGCACATTGCCGAGCAGCGCGTAGTCGCTCTCGCGCGGTGCGTTGTTCAGCGCCGTTTGCATGAAGTCGTTGAGCGGCAGTTCGCCATCGCGCACGCCATCCCACATGCTTTGCCACAGCATGCCGCGCAGCAGTGGCTCATCCACCTTGCTGACGCTCGTGCGCGCCGTGCCGAACGAACGCGCATCCAGCTTCACCTTGGCATAGCCCCAGTCTTCGTAGTTCGGATAGACGAGATCCGGGCACGCCGCCCCCCGCAGCTCCGGCACTGGCGTGCTGGCGCCCTTGTAGGTGACGGCCAGCTTGCGGTCCAGGTCCAGCGCCTTGCCCTTGCTGCGGAATAGTGCCACCTGCACGCGCTGTTCGCGCAGCACCGGGTGCTCGGCCGGCGCGGTCTGCGCCAGGCTGAAGGCATCGATCTTGCCGCCCTTGCAGGTGTAGTTCGCGGTGACCGTGTTCACGCCGGGCTGGTACAGCCAATCCTGCGTCCACTGCGACAGGTCGCGGCCGGCCGCTTCGCCCAGGCTGCCGATGAAGTCATCGAGCTTGGCGTTCTGGAACTGGTACTTGACGAGGTAGTTGTGCACGCCCCGGCGGAACGTTTCCTCGCCCAGCAAATGACGCAGCTGCTTGAGCGTGGATGCGCCCTTCGAGTAGGTAATCGCATCGATGTTGTCGAACGCATTCGCCGTGGTGGCCACCGGCACCTCGATCGGGTGCGTGCCGAGCGACTGGTCCTGCCGGTAGGCGGCCGTCTTGCCCTGCGCGTAAAAATACTGCCAGGCGTTCTTGAATTCGGTGGATTCCGCGGTGCCCAGCGTGCCCATGAACGATGCGAAGCTTTCGTTCAGCCACAGGCCGTTCCACCATTTCATGGTGACGAGATCGCCGAACCACTGGTGCGCCATCTCGTGCATGATGACCGAGGCCAGCGAGTGGCGCTGGTCCGTCGTCATCTTGTCCTTGTGGAGGAAGCGGCCCTCGGCGAACGTGATCGCGCCGGCGTTTTCCATGGCCCCGTACAGGAAATCCGGCACGAGCAGCTGGTCGTATTTTTCGAACTGGTACGGGATGCCGAAGTAATCGTCGAAGAAGGCCAGGCCCTGCTTCGTGAACGTGAACCAGTCTTTCGGATCGACCTGCGCGGCCACGGACTGGCGCGCGAACAGGCGCATCGGATACTTGGCGCCGTTGTCTTCCCAGATCTTATATGGGCCGGCATGCAGTGAGAAGTTATACGGCGACAGCTTCTTCGACACGGGGAACGTCCAGCGCTTGCCGCCTTGCGCCTCCTCCACTTTCGATTCGCGCGTGGTGGACACGACCACCCAATCCGCCGGCGCGATGACGTTGACCTGGTAGGTGGCCTTCAGGTCCGGCTGGTCGAACAGCGCGAACATCTGCTGCGCGGCAGCGGGTTCGAAGTGCGAATAGGTATAGACGCGGCCATCGACGGGGTCGACCATGCGGTGCAGGCCCTCGCCATTCGTGCTGTGCAGGCGCTCGAAGCTGACGACGACGGTATTGCGGCCCTGCTTCAGGTCCGCCGCGGCGATGGTGAGAAACCAGTTATTGTATTGCGGCGTGACGGTCTTGCCGTTGACGGTCAGCGATTTGACGGTAGCCTTGTTCAGGTCGACCGTCAGCGGTGCCGAGGCATCCTTGAGATCGAAATTCACCGTGGTCGTGTTGGCGAAGGTTTCCTTGCCCGTGAGCGTGAAGTCGAGCTGGTAGGCGACGTTCGAGACGCGTGCGGAACGCGCTTCGGCGTCGGCTTGCGACAGCCATTCTTTTTCTGCGCGCGGCGCGCTCGCTGCCAGCACGGCAGGCGCGGCCAGCAGTAGGGAGGAACCAAGAAGGGTCGAGCCGAACGTCAAGGCGACAGCTTTTGATAGAAGCGGTTTCATCATTATCCTTGTGAGATGTCGTGCGCCCAGTCGACCACCGATCGGGCGGCGCGGGAATGATAACATCACCGTTTCCCTCAAAACACCGTCGAATTAATCCATGCAAGTCACCTTTGAAACCCCGGATCAGCCGGACGTGCACGCGCTGATCGCCGAACTGGATGATTACCTGTATTCGCTGTATCCGCCCGAGAATGTGTATGCGCTGGACATTGCTTCTTTACTCGCGCCGAACGTGGTGTTTGCCGTGGCGCGCGATCCTTCCTCTGGCTCGGCGCTGGGCTGCGCGGCTGTCGTGGTGACCCCGGAATATGGCGAGATCAAGCGGATGTATGTGCGGCCTGCGGCACGTGGGAAGGGTTTGGCGCGGCGGCTGATTTCCACGCTTGAAGAGGCAGCCGCTGCGCGCGGGTGCTCCGTGTTCATGCTGGAAACGGGGCCGACCATGCCGGAAGCCCTGGCCTTGTATGAACGCATGGGGTACCGGCATCGCGGGGCATTCGGGGATTATCCGGAGGATCCGTTGTCGGTATTCATGCAGAAGGAATTGGCGTGAGTTCTTCTCTTCCCTCTCCCTCGCTCGATACGTTGATCGAACTGCGCGAGCTTACACGGGCATTCGCTGCCGAGCGGGATTGGGAACAGTTTCATACGCCGAAGAATCTGGCCATGGCCTTGTCGGTCGAGGTGGCCGAGCTGGTGGAGCATTTTCAATGGCTGCGTACCGGTTCGCCTGATGAGCTCGATGAGCGCAAGCTGGAGGGGATTCGGCATGAGCTGGCCGATGTGCTTTTGTATCTGGTGCAGCTGGCTGATGCTACCGGGGTGGATTTGCGGGCGGCGGCGCTGGAGAAGGTGCGGCTGAATGGGGAGAAGTATCCAGCCGCTGTCGTGAAAGGCGATGCGCGGAAGTATGATGAGTATTGAAGTGATTTAGCTGCCGGTCCGTTGGGCTGGCTTGGACCGACAGGTTTTCAAACGTCTTCACAAGGATGCGATCAGCTTCGCACCGCATTCCGTTATATCGCCGTCGTATGCGTAGGGTTTGCCCTTGTGTCTAGCGCCCTTGCCGTCCGGCTTGATGGCGAAGCTCCCCTTGCACTGCGGGCAGAACGTCATATCTCCCTCCAGCGCGGCAGGCTTGCCCATCGCGATCGTGGTCGACGTGGCGGTCAATACCTGGCCGCCGTGATCGGTCTTGTCGCCAATGCGGATGACTCCTCGGCTTTCGTGCTTCATGGTTTTGCTCTTGCATCCGTTTTCGCGCCGGGCAGGAAGTAATAAGAGCCTTCCGGGGCACCTGGGACTTTGACGCGGAACTTCAGGCCAGCGAGCAGTCTGTCCCATAGTGCTACAGCTTGCTCGTCCGTGAGAGAAGCCTTGTCGGCCGCACCAACGGTGTTGTAGGCGACTTTGGTAAACATTTTTATACGATACTCGGATGGATTGGCGACGTCTTTTGGGTTTCCAACGAAAGCCCACTCAAAGTCATGCGTACCATCCTCGCGACGGAAGAGCGACTCCTCGCCTTGCCAATGCTGGACGGTTCGTTTTCCCTCCCGAAGAACCGTGCGAGAGGGATAATTGTCACCCTGGATTTCCTTTGCCTGCTTAATTCTCGCCAGTAAAGGCAGTCCATCACGTCTTGCCTTCTGAAAGTCTGATTGCGATAGATCTGCATAAGCGTCCTTGTTCGAACTTAAAGAAAATGTGACGTCCGGATATTCAGGAAAATGAATTCCAACTGCTATCATTTCCTGGTGCCCATAATTTGCTTCCGCGATAAATGCTTTTTCCAAGCAAAATCCGGGATCAGTAGGAATTTCTGAGGAAGCTAGCAATCTCAATTTTTCAGAAAGTCGAGCCTGTCGATCGATGACTAGTGCCTCGCTCTCACCTGATGACACCGCATCTCCGATGATGAAAGTAAATTCGCCTTTCGCAATAAAGGTATTAAATAACATTAAATTTCTTTTTTTAGTATATTTATCTGAGAAATAACGAATTTGCCAGCTATCGCTTACTGGGCCGATGCCACTATATTTCACTTCTGCCGAGTCGCTTTCTCTTGCAATACGCTCCATTTTTCTTGAAATTTTCATACTCATATCAACGAATCCGCCTGCAACCATCTCGATGTCATCTGGGAACCAAGCGCCTCCAACTATGATCTCAGCTTCGCTTGGAATTTCCATAGCATATCGACCAAAACAAGTTAGCTTACTCTTTCTGAATAAATCTCCCAACCATGCCTTTTTCAATGAATCGTTATTCATATAATTTCCCCTATGATCGTTATTTTGAAAAAAAATTAAAATAAAAATTGCAAGCAATAGCAGAATGCCAATCAATTTTATTGAAATATTTTTATTCATTTTCAGTTCCATTTCGCCGTTTTCGCGATTTGAACTATAGAGTAGAGAAGTGAGGCCTGCACCTCATTATCTGAATAACTGTTTTGATGTTCATACCCTTTACCTTCCACTCGTCCATGGACGAAATGATTCCCGGGCAGTTGTGAAGCCGACCTTTTTCCTGGAACAGTTTCATCACCTTCAGAATTCGGTTGAATCAATCGCAAAGTTAATTTGCGACCACCTGCCTGAACTGTTAGCGTACCAATTTTGTTATCATTCTCAAGCTTCCAAGCCTCAATTGGCGGTAAATTTTTCAAAAGCAATCCTTGCGGATCGGAATCTAATACTCTAAATATTACTTCTCCGTAGCATGGCCGCTCTACCGATGTGCAATAACTGGCAAAAGTTTTGGGATGAAAAGTATCTTTTATGGACTCAACAAAATTGAAGGCTCGCTCTAAGCGAGCTTGAGCATGTTCGATCCCTCCGCCTTTTGATTTGGGGACACGGGCTGGGTTGATCCAATCTGGATTAACAAGCCTCCACCAAGCTGCGTGTGGCTTGAGATATATGCTATCGAGCGCGGTATCGTTTTTACGAGGCCAACTCCACAATACTTCATTCTTCCAATTTACAACCTTAAGCCACTCTTTACCGTAAGCTTCACCTGGGAGTAATTCCAAAGGTCCAGAAGCATTCGCCAACACTGCTGTTGCGTGTTCCCCATCAACACCAAAAATACTTGCTCCAGTCTCTCCAAGCAATGCCCAGCTTTCTTGAAAACCGAAACGCATCCGTTTATATGTAGCTCCAGCACCTGTAGTGGGCATAGCACTATGATAAATCCCCAAAATCTTGAAAGATTTTTCGTTAATCAAATTTCCATATTCTGGGTGAAGCACTGCTCTCGCCAATATCCCGCCCATACTATGAGTAATGATAATTACCTCATCACAATTAAAATGTCGATTTCGATAACCATTCACTAACCCACGTATTCGTTCAGCTATTACCTTTGCTGACTCACCATTACTCTTCAAAAAATTGTAGCCCATAGCATGCACTGGGTACCAGCATGCGCCTATTTTTCGAATATCATCCGGATTCAATTCCTCGCCAGTAATTGCACCGAATTTGCTGGGCGGCTGCTGAAGAAGTGTGTTCATTACGTCGCGGTGCGGGACCCCAAGCAGTATTGTCCCATCAAAATGCTTGGGATTTTTTTGCCAACATGGATGAATATCATTATTAAGCAGAATATTATTCAAGAGAAATTCAATCTTTTTTAGCATATTTCCATAAGCGCCGCCGAACATGATCTCGCTCCAGCCACGCCAACGAGCAATTTGTGCCGGCTTGGTTTTCTTTCCTTCTGCAGAAGAACCAAGCACCAATGGAGGAATAGGACCCAGACCATCTGGAACATTAGAATGACGCTTATCGGACTCTTTTGTTTCCGTGCCATCTGGATCGAATCTCGCCTTATCTTCCGTGTAGTGATAGTAATCAATCTCGGTTTCATTAGGATCGAAGTTCAATTGTCGCTCAGAAGCTGTTGCCGATGAAAAAAATCCTCCACGCTTTCCACCAAACAGTATGCTAGCCCCTCCCCTGGCACTTGTTAGATCATCGGGACGCCAAGCCTTATTATCGGGCCGTTTCAATTCTTGCTGCCTCGTTTTTGTCATTCTTAAATTGCTGCCCATGATACCCGGCAAGAATATGATTGGGATTACCTTCTTGGGAGGAGCCTTAACGTCGTGCCTGATCTTATCGGGCACTTCAGTCATAAGCACTTGATACTCCGCCCACCCACCTACCCCTTGAGAAAACTGTCCTTGATAGTTACCACGCTCATTAATATTTTTAGTCATGGGAGTTCCCCTTTCCATCTAACCGTATAAGCTGTGATTTCTGTCGAGTTTTGCACCCCGGTACTTCCGCTTTCTGTACTGGCGCCTTTCAGAACTGCCCCATCCTCGCGAAAGATCTCATAATTAATCTTCGACGCTGGCGCCCCATCGGAATGTATAAAATTCACTTCTTGATCAAACTTGCACTGTCCGGGCCTTTCATTAAACGATTGCGATAGGCTTTTCGCAGCTAAAGTCTCAAGATTTCCATTAAAAAGCACCGGAGATGAGGTGAAAAATTCTACTTTCTCACCGATTTCCAGAACGTTATTAATCCCGTGGAGTCTTATTCCCTTTTTCCCACGAATTTCGACCCAATCTGTTTCGCTGAGTAACTTGAGAACTTTATTCGCAATGATCTCCACTTCATTACTCTGAGCTTCGACAGTGACTTTCCCGGCGGCAGCGATCAGCTTCATCCCAGCGTTATGAACAAATAATCGAAAGCTCTTCCCAACTGAGGCAAACAAGCTATCGACGCTCGCCATTGACAAGCTCTTCCCGCTACTGATAGCCGTGTGCCGTTCGCTGGCAATGTGCGTAGACGCTCCCGAAGCAAGCGCTATCCCTACGGGGCTCGACATCACCAAGTGCGGCTGCGCTAACCCACGACCTCCACCTTTCCGGTTTTGTTGGATGCCGGCGTTCTGTGCCTCCAGCTCTGCGGCCACTTCGTCTTGCTGTGATTTCTCTTGCGCGCCATAGTGTTGCGATAACGAAGCCAATTGTTCTTGTATCTCTGCAGCGCGCAATAATCGTTGTGTGGTCTCAGCCATTTCCGTAGTGGTACCAGCCGCGGCTACTCGAGCTTCTGTAGTAACCAGTAATCCCTGCGCGGCACGAACAGCGCCATGCCCATCCGAGCGCAACTCAAAGCCCTCACCCCTGGGCTCGCTATGTCCCTCATTCCCCTCCAGCCGATGTATCCGCCCCAACGACAACTGACTATCCAAATGATCACTCCGCAACTGCGCCTGAATCTCCCCTTGGTATCGTCCAGCACCAGCTGATTCCCCCGCACATCTCCCACCTCACGCGACCGCAACCCGGATAAAGCCCGCTGCGAAGACAACTCCCAGGGCACCCCATGCGCCGCGTTATAGACCACGCCGGTGACAATCGGCCGATCCGGGTTATCGCCCAAAAATTGCACGACAACTTCCTGCCCCACCCGTGGCAACCCGATCTGCCCAAACTGTTTACCCGCCATCGGCATCGCCACCCTCACCCACGCCGAACTGTGTTCATCACGCTTGCCCAGTCGGTCCCAATGAAACTGGATCGTGATGCGCCCCAGCCCATCGGTATGGATCTCCTCGCCCTGCGGTCCCGTAACGATCGCGGTCTGCACGCCCGGTGCAGGCGGCGGCGAGCTATGGAAGCCCCGCCCCGGGCGCCAGGGAGTCGTCTTGCGCAGGCAAGTGAACGAGTTCCTGTAGTACGAAGGTTCGCGCTTGGTGGAATCGAGATTGTTGGCAGCCGAATGGCAGACCGCCACGACCAGGTATTCGCGATTGCCGATCGGCTCGCTGATCATCGCCTGCTGGAACGGCCACTTCATCGACGCGCTGTGGTGATCGGCCAGCACGAAGCTGCGGCCCGGCATGGCACTGCGGTCGTTGCCCTCCGCCTCGAAGAACTGCACCGTTCGGTCCGATTCCTCCATCCGGCGCCGGGCCAGCGGTTCGCCATCGTTCCAGTCGCGGTAGCCGTAGGCGCCCAGGTTTTCGTAGACGCCATGGGACGGCGCGTCGCCTTGCTGGGTCATCGACTCGTACGTCGCTGCCTGCGGCAACGGGTTCTTGTAATCGAAACTGCCCAAGGTCACGCTAGCCGGGCCCACGCGGCGCACCGCCTGCCATTGCAAGATGCCGTCGCCTTCGGCGGAGCCGGCATAGGCGCGATACGGCATCGTTCCCGGTTCGACATCGCGTGTGCCGCAGGCGTCGATGACGTCGGCGTTCGTGCTGTCATCCGACAGCCAGAGCGTGTGACCATCAAGGCGATGCTCATACCAGTAGTGCAGCCCGGCCGCTTCCCACCGGCGATGCAGGTGGTTGTAGTCCGTCTCGTTGTACTGGTTCATGCAGGTGACCTTCGGGTCTTCACCCCGCATGCGCAGTTTCCAGTCATGCTCCTTGTAGTGGGCAAAGGTCTTTTCGGTCATTTCCAGCACGCTGCTGGCCAGGAAAGACACGCAGTCCTCGCGCAGCTTCGCGAATGCCAGCCAGGGTTCGAGCACCGCGCGGTAATACACGAAGCCACCATCGGTTTTCAGGAAACGGAACTCGGTGACATAGCCGTTGAAGTAGCGCTCGGTGCCGTTGTCGCGGACCAGCGAGACCGTCATCATCCTGCCGACCATGGATTTGAGCGGGATCGACACGTCGTCCGACAGCAGTTCCACTTCGAAGCGAAAACCGCGCGACAGCTCTTCCTCGGCATGCAGCATGTTGACCACGAGCGTGGCGTCGGGCCCGTCGCCGTTCGGGAAATGGGAGCGCAGCAGGCGGCCCGTCTGCTGCAGGCGGTCGAGCGACACGGCCAATGGCGGTAATAGGGTCATGGATTGTCTCCGTAGAGTTTTGGTTTGAGCAGGTAGCGGATCTCGCGCTGGCGGGTGCGGCCGGGCGCGTCCGGCATGAAGTGTCCCAGCCCAGCCGGAGTTGCTTGCCCGGCTTCGCCGAGAGCACGAGCGGCCGGATGCATTCCGGGCCGGGCAGCAGGCAGACCTCGTATTCGAGCAGCGCCTGTGCCATCACGGTCGCCACCAGCCGGGACAGCAAACGTGCGCCCTCGCCGCGCGGCAGCAGCCAGTCGTACTGCGCGCGCTTCAGGGGTCCGATCACGATGCGGAGCCGGTGGTCCACCCGCCACAGGCGCCGGCCGACCATGGTGCTGGTGCCGAGCTTCGGTTTCGTCACGCCCAGGATGGTGCGCTGCGCAGGGTTGACGACCTGCCAGCAGCCCACCATCGAGTCGACACGCACCGGCAGCCCCAGCTCGCCGGCGAGGATGCATTCCAGCGTGGCCGCGGAAACGGGACGCACGCGCAGCAGGCCGGCGTACCATGCCTCCGTATCGAGCCCCGATTCCTCCTTGCCTGCGAGCGCCTGCAGGCGCGCACGCCAGGCATCCCGGCCCTGCGTATCAGCCATCACTTCCTGCCGGTTCATCGCCCACGATTTCCAGAACAACCCCACCATGCGCGTCGACAGGAAGTCCAGGAAGGCACGGGTACCCGTTTCGGTGGCCGCAGCGCGGGCGAAGCGATCCGTATCGTGCATGGGCAGCGTGCCGGCGGTACCCAGCAGGCCGATGCAGGTCGGCGTCATGACAACGCACGGGCCGTCCGGCTGGTCTTCCGTGCGTATCGCTTCGATCTCGCTGGCCGGGAATGCCAGCGACATGCTGTTCTCGAAGCGCAGCGATTTCACCAGTGCCTCATCGGCCGGCACGCCGCGCCGCGCGAACCAGCGCAGCACCTGCGTCACGGCGGGCAGGAAACCGAACCGCCAGGGTTCGGCGAACAATTGCCCGATCAGGCCGGGCTCGCGTTGCCGCTGCGGCGTTTGCATCGCAGGATCTCCTTTTGATTGCGCTGCGACAGCAGCACCAGTTCCACGTAGTGATTGACCTGCACGTACATGGCCAGGAAGTGGTCCATCACCTGGGCGAAGAGGTGGATGCCGCTGCCGACGAAGGCTTCCTCGTCCACCGTGATGCGCACTTCGAGGCCATTGACCAGCGAGGATCCGCGCTTGTGCTTGACCCATGCCGTGGTGATCTCGTGGTCGAGGCTCACGATGCCGTCGATCATTCGCTGCGTCACCGGCGTGGCGGGCAGGTCGTGAAGCTTGAGCAATTCCTTGAATTTGCCCAGCCCTCCCGGCACCAGCGCGTGGTGGTTCAGCGTCAGGTGCGAAATCAGGCGCCAGTGGTTCTGCCCATTCTTGAAACGATGCGTCAGGCTCGGCTTGGCCAGCAAGCGCACGGCCGGACCGCCCGCCGTGCCAGGCAACGCCAGGTCGCCGGTGGCGGCGCCGTACCCGAGCTGGTGCGGCAGGTCGCGGTTGGTGCAGGTGACACCGACGGACAGCGAGCTGCGCTCCACCTTCAACGCTTCCGCATCGAGGTCCACCAGCGTCAGGCGTTTTTCATGACCGAGGCTGATCGCGGCCAGCACGTCGTCATGGCGCAAGACCCAATGGCGGCCGCGGCCCGATGCGGCATGCCCTCTCGCGTACAGCGGCGTGAATTCGACCGGCTCCGCATTCTTCGCATGCTGGCGCACGGCATCGACGGAATACACCTCATAGGCTTGCGGGCGAGGCGCGTCCGCCACCAGCGAGTACTCCGATGCCATGCCGGTCACGGCAACCGGCCTGACGGGATGCCTGAACAGGTTAACGGCCGGTGTGCAGAACAGGCGCAGGTTCGCCGGCTCCAGCAAGCGCAGCATGCGCGCCGCGTTGCCGTCCGCCGGCATGCGCGACAACGCAAGATGCAGGGTGACGCCCCTGGCATCCATTGGCACGAGCGTGCGCAGCGCAGCCAGGTCGATGTCGAAAAAGCGGAATTTTTCGGGAAAGCAGAAATACTCCGTCAATATGCGCCATGCCCGGTGCGAGCGGTCGCCGAACGGGATCAGCGCCTCGTCCTCCGCGTAGCCGGCCGGGGACAGGGGTACTGCCGGCAATGGTAGCCACTTGCCGCCCGGCGCTTCGACATAGGCGCCGCTGACGTGCATGAACAACGTGTCGTGCAATGCGGCGCAAAACGACGGATCGCCGTCGGCCAGCACGCGCAGCGTGTCCAGCGCTATCTGCGGCAGCGCGAGGCGGGGCGAAACGGAAGCGATCGTGATCGACAGCGATGCGGTTGCATCCACCGGGAGCCGCGTACCCGAAGGTGCCTGGATCAACGGTTCGAAGCGTGCGCCGGTGATCGAAAGCGGCGCCACCTTTACGGCCGCCGACGTGCGGAATTTGCATCGCGTACCTTGCACGGGCTGGGATTCGAGGACCGTTCCCCGCTCGATGATCCCCACGCCCGACAGCTCCGCCAGCTCCTTTTCCAGGTAGGCGAAACTGATCGTTGCGCAAGAAGGAAAGCGCCGCAGGTAATGGGGGAACAGCGAGTCCAGCAGGGCTTCCGTAAATTGCGGAAAACCGTCGTCGATCCGCTTCACGACGCGCGCCGCCAGCAGGGCCTGCGCCTGGATCAGCCGCTCGGCTTGCGAATCCCTGTCGCCAATGCCCAACCGGTCGGCCAGACGGGGAAACCGGGCGCAAAATTCGGCAGCATAGCCGCGAATGACCACCAGTTCGCGTTCAAAGTAGGGAAGCACATCTTTCATGATCGGGCACGGTAGTGGCGGGAAGGCTCATTATTCGTGAGCTTTCCAACGGGCAATTTGCGCCGACTCAAGGAAATGCTGCTCAGAAACATTCATGCTTCTCCCATTCTTACGAGAGGAGAACCATGAGCATTCATTCGAAAGTCCTGTGGGGCGAAGGCCTCACTTTCGGTCCGCAGCAGATGCAGCGGGCGGACCTGTACCACGAGACGCGCCTGCAGCAACTGGCGCTGACGATCAGCCCATCGCTGTGGGGCGTACGCAAGGCGGAGTGGAACCTGGACATGCTCGGCAACAGCACCCTGAAGGCCGACGAGCTGTCGCTGCTGTTCCAGGATGGCGAGATCTTCGATGCGCCGATCTCGGATCCGGCGCCGCCTGCCGTCGACCTGTCGACGCTGGACGCCGAGGAACAGGTATTCACGTTCCATGCAGCGCTGCCACACCTGAATGAACACGGCGGTAATCTCGCATCGTCCGGCCGCTACATCCGGAAGGACGTGGAAATCGCCGACCTGTTCACCAGCGACTTGTCGCTCGACGTCGAGTTCCTGACGAAAAACCTGAAGCTGATGCCGCACACGGAGGCGCGGACGGCCTACCTCTCCTTCCCCGTCGTGCGCATCAAGCGCTCGCCCACCGGGGGCTTCGAACTCGACCCCACCTTCATGCCGCCATCGGTCACGCTGGCCACGGCCGCGGCCCTGCCCGGCATGCTCGACGCCCTGCTGGCGAAACTGAACGCCAAGATCGCCGCACTGTATGAGCGCCACCGCCTGAACGGCCGCCAGGCGTTCGAGGTGCATACGGGCGATGCATCATCGTTCTGGATGCTCAACGTGATCTGCACGGCAGCGGCGCCCCTCACCCACTGCGCGCGCTATCGGCAACACCACCCAGAATACGTGTTCGACAAGCTGACGGCGCTGGCCGGCGGCCTGATGACGTTCTCGCCGAAATATGCGCTGTCCGACCTGCCGGCGTACCAGCACGACGACCCGGGTCCGGGCTTCCAGCGGCTCGACATGATGATCCGCGACCTGATCGACACGGTGATTTCCTCGCGCTATTTCACGGTGCCGCTTGCTCCCGACCACGTGAAGACCACGCTGCACCATGGCATGCTCGATCCCGCGCGCGTGGAGCGCCGCACGGAACTGTGCCTCGCGGTGAGTGCCGACATGCCGGCGCTGGAACTGGTGGCGGCCGTGCCGCTGCGCTTCAAGATCGGCTCGCCGGACGACGTGGAACGCCTGATCGGCATCTCGCTGCCGGGCGTGGAGCTGGTGCACATGGCGCAGGTGCCCGGCGAGGTGCCGGTGCGGCCGAACACCTACTACTTCTCGCTCACGGCAAAGGGCAACCTGTATGAAAACATGCTGACGGCGCAGGCGATCACGATCTATGCGCCGACCGGCATGAAGGGCTTGCGGATGGAGCTGTTCGGCATTGCGCCGTAGCGTTCTACGGCGCTTCCAGCGCGCCCAGGATGGCGCGTTCGACGAGCGGCCAGCAGGGCGAGTTGGGCGCCACTTCATCGTAATGGCTGGCGCCGGGCAGCACGATCACCTCGGCCGCGTCGCCGGCGGCGCGGGCGCGGTGGGCGTAGGCTTCGGCCACCGAAGGGGGCGACACGGTATCGAATTCGCCGTGGACCAGCACCGTGCGGATCCCGGCCGGCAGCATCTCGGCCGGGGACGTGTCGGCAAACACGTCCGGCCGCGCGGCACTTGGCAGTCCGGCCAGCTGCGCCGTATCGCGCTCGCAGCTGGAGTGGATCAATGAAGCCTGCAGGCGCAGGTCGGCGAGGCCGCCCAGGCTGATCGCGGCGGGAATGCGCACCGGATCGGCCGTCCATGCCGGGCTCCATTGCGGCAGCCGGTGGCGCGATGCGGCCCATTGGGCCAGGTGGCCGCCGGCGGAATGGCCGACGATGGCGATGCGCTGCATGTCGAACCGCGGCTCCTTGCGCAGCAGGTCGATGGCGGTGGCAACGTCCTGGTACATGCCGGGATAGCCGCCGCCCTCCTCGTCGTGCCGGCGGTATTCCACGTTCCACACGGCGATGCCCTGTGCGCGCAATGCGCCGGCCATGCTGCGCAGTTGCGTGATGCCGCCATACTGCACGGTCCAGCACCCGCCATGGATCAGTACCACCACCGGAAAAGGACCTGCACCGTCGGGACGGAACAGTTCCACGAACTGCGACGGCGCACTGCCGTAGTCGATTCGTGCATCGGGGACGGGGCCAGTCAGCGCCAGGTAATCCTGCAAGGTCATCGGAGAAATCATGGGCGGCCAATGAAAAACGGGGCAGCGCGCAGTATAGCGCCCTGCCCCGCCCGTGCCACCCACGTTACTTCATGTCACTTCGCTTCCGTCAGAACTTGAAGCTGGCGCGCGCGTAGTAGTAGCCGCCGTTGATGCCGAATGGCGAGAACGACGGATACTTCGTCACACCCGCGTTATCCAGGTTCGCACGGTACACGGCCATCAGCTCGGCGTTCACCTCGTCCGGATACTCGTTGAACAGGTTGTTGGCACCGGCCGACACCGTCCAGTTCGGCGTCAGCTTGTAGCTTACTTCCAGGTCCGTGATCGCCGTGGTGCCGATCTCGTTCTTGTAGTACGTGCCACCGTTCGGCGAATCCCACGTGTGGGACTTGCCATAGATCGCTTCACGCAGGTTGACCGTCCATGCACCCGAGCGCCACAGCGCGCCGATGTTCACACGGGTCTTCGGCGAGGCGGTTTCCAGGTTCGATATCGCCGTGCGATCCAGCAGCGTTTGCGGCTGCAGCTGCGCCGGGGCCTGGTTGATCTTCGTGACCCGCACCTGGTTCCAGTTGGCCGCCAGCGACCAGTCCACCCTGCCGTACTGGCCGTAGTTGCTGTTCAGCGTGGCCACCAGTTCGAGCCCGCGCGAGCGGGTATTGACGGCGTTGGTGAAGATGTTGATGCCGGTCTCGCTTACCGTCGGGTCCAGGATGTTGCCATTGGCGAGGATCGCCTCTACCACGGCCGGCGAGTTCACCGCGCCGCCCGAACCGTAGACCGAACCCGAACCCACGATGCGGTCGCGGATCTTGATCTGGTAGGCGTCGACCGTGATCGACACGTTGTTCGCCGGATTGAGCACGATGCCGGCCGAGAGGTTGGTCGACGCTTCGGGCTTCAGGCCATCCACGCCCACCAGCTTCGCACCTGCCGAATTCGGCGCCAGCTGCACGAAGGCGCTGGTCGGGCCCACGTTGGTGGCGGAGTAGTACGACTCGGCCAGCGTCGGCGCGCGGAAGCCGTTCGAGTACGTGCCACGCAACGCGAACGTCGGCGAGAAGTCATAGCGGCTGGTCAGCTTGCCCACCTTTGCATTGCCGAAATCGCTGAAGTGTTCATAGCGCGCCGCCAGGTCGACCGTCAGGCCGGCGATCGGGAACGTGATGAAGTTCGCGTAGATCGCCTTGTTGTTGCGGTCATGCTTGCCGGCGTCCGTCAGCGAAAAACCGGGGTAGGACTGCGAGCCCTCCTTGTAGCGCGAGAACTCGTCGCCCGCCTGGATCTCGTACTCGTCCACGCGGTGCTCGAAGCCCATCGCGAACGTCGACGGTTTCGCCCAGCCCATGTCGATCTCGCGGGAGACATCGAAGTTATTGGTCCACTGGCTGGCGATGAAGGTGCCGGCATGGAACACGGTCGGCGTGAAGCCGGTGTCGCGATACAGTGAAACGTTGGCCGAGTCCACCACGCCGATTTCCGCCTTGTCGCGGCCATACGTGCTCGATACTTCCCAGTTCCATGCGCTACCGAACTTGCCGCGCGCACCTGCCGTGAAGGCGTAATCGATCTCCTTCATCGTTTCCTTGGGGCTGAAGCCGAGCGGATAGACCTCCGGCAGTCGGTTCGGCATGCGGTAGTTCTCGTAAGCCCGCGCTTCCTTCTTGCCCCAGGTGGCGAAGGCATACAGCGACGTGTCGTCGTCGATGTCGTAGCCCGCGTTCAGGGCCAGCGTGTTCAGGTGATACTGCGCATCACCGGCGATCTTGTTCAGGTGCGGGTAACCCGGCGCCTGCAGCAGCGGCATGCTGGCCAGGTTCTGCGGCGCCGTCACGCGCGGGTCGATGTTGCCGCGATCGCTGTAGCCGTGATAGCGCGATTCGCCGGTGAGGCTGAGGAAGCCCTTGTCGGTCAGCTTGAAGCCGATGTTGGCGGTACCGTCGCCCGTGTGGCCGCCGCCGTCGACGTAGGCGCCACCGTTCACGTTGCCGGAGATGCCCTGGTTGTTCGACTTCAGGATGATGTTGACCACGCCGGCAATGGCATCGGTGCCGTACTGCGCGGCCGCGCCATCCTGCAGCACTTCGATATGGTCGATCGCGGCCACGGGGATGTAGTTCAGGTCGGCCGCGGCACCGCCCTGGTATGGGCCGCCCAGCACGGCCAGGTTGGCGGTGCCGTGGCGCCGCTTGCCGTTCACCAGCACCAGCGTGTTGTTCGGCGACAGGCCACGCAGCCGGGCCGACAGCGTGAGGTTGGCCGTGTCGCCGCCGAACGCCTGGGCGGTAAACGACGGGATGTTCTGCGCGATGGCCTGGATCAGGTCCGGCTGGCCGGTGCGCTGCAGCGAGGCCGCGTCCAGCACCTGGATCGGCGACGCGCTGTTTTCCGCTTTCAGGCCGCTGGCGCGGGTGCCGGTGACGATCACGGCACTCATCGAGACAGGTGCGCCAGCGGCGCCGGCCATGTTTTCCGCTTGCGGTTCGGGCTCCGGTGCGCCGCCCGGCTCGGCGGCAAGCGCCAGTCCGGTGTGCAGCAGCATGGCGGCGGCGCCCGATTTGATGATGGCCTTGTGCATGGTGATTCCTTTTCTTGTAGTGAAGATGGAAAAACGGGTGCAGCGAAAAACGGGCGTAAAGGGTCCCCCTGCCGGCGCGGATGCCGGCAGTTTCCCCGGGCCCTTCAGCCCTCAGGGCAAGTCCGGTTGCTTATTTCTTGGCGGCGACGACCTCGATCTCGACCAGCCAGCCGGCGGAGTTCAGCCCCGCCACCTGCATCACCGCGCGGGCGGGCAGGTTCGGCTGGGGGCCGCCGAAGAATTGCGTGTAGCCTTCCATGAAGCCCTTCGTGTCGGCCCTGCCGCCCTTCGACGGATCGCCCACCAGGAACACCTGCATCTTGACCACGTCGCCCATCGTGAGGTTCATGCCTTTCAGGATTTCCTCGATCTTCTTCAGTACGCCCACGGTCTGCGTCTTCGTATCGCCATAGGCGGCGATCGTGTCGGGGTTGGCGGACTTGTCGATCATCGGCGGCACCTGGCCGCTGATGAAGTGGATCGTGGCCGACGGCGGGATCGTCACGGCTTGCGCGATCGGGAAATCTGAGCCGGGAATCTTGTGGCGGACGATGTCCTGCGCCGTGGCCGCATTGGTAGCGAAAGTGGTGGCGATGGCGGCGGCCATCAGGAGAACGTTGGCGAAGTGCTGTTTCATGAGTGCTCTCTTTCAGTGTTTGTTGGACAGTTGACCGGCTGAAAACAGCTCGGCCGAAATCTCGGTGCGCAGCGCGGCCACGTCCTTGTCGGACAGGCCCTCGGCCTTGTTGCCCCAGCTGGAGCGGGCATACGTGAGCACGGCGGCGATGTCGCCATCGGTGAGGCTCTGCGAAAAGTCCGGCATGCCGCCGCGGCCTTTCAGCAGCACCGCGGCGGGATCTTTCGCCGGGCCCTGCACGAACGTGTTCCCGGCCAGGGCGGGAAACGCGCCTGGGATACCCTTGCCGGTAGCCATGTGGCAGGCCGCGCAATTTTTCTGGTAGATGGCCTTGCCGTCGGCGGCGGCATGCGACGGCATGGCTGCCACGAAGCCGGCCAGCGCCATCAGGGCGGAAAAATTCCGGCTCATGCCATGGCCCTTTCATGGATGCGCGCCATCTGCTGCCACGCCGATTCGATCGCGCCCGCCTGCCAGCCGGTCAGGTAGGACAGGTGTTCGCCGGCCAGCAGCACGCGCCCCTCGCCTTCGAGCAGCGCCGGGTAGGCATTCTTGCGGCTCTCGTCGTTCCACTCGGCCCAGCCGCCCAGGTTGTACTGCACGCGGTGCCAGGCCACGGAGAAGGCGCTGTCGAACGCATCGCGGTAGGCCGGGAAGATCTTTTCGCCGGCGGCCAGCGCGAACTCGGCGCGCTCTGCCGGGCTCAGGCCGCTCACTTCGATCGCGGCGGTCTGGTAGTTGTAGTAGCCCAGCACCACACCTTTCTTCTTTTGCCAGCTGGTCGAAGGCAGCGAGATCGTGTTGATGCCCTTCATGTCGGTCAGCACGTGGCCGCCATAGATGTGGTCATCCTCTTCCCAGAAGCGGCGCTTCATCTGCAGGCCGATCTTGCCGACGGGCGCATAGGCCACCGACTTGATCGCGGTCTTGAAGCTTTCGGAAAAGTCGGTGTCGACCATGCGCAGCGTGGAGAGCGGCATCGTGCACAGGCAGAAGTCGGCCGTGACCGCGCTTTCCTTGCCCGTCTTCGTATCCTTGAAGGCGACAGTGACATTGTTTTCGCCATGGCGGATCTTCTGCACTTCGGCGTTGTAGCGGATGTGTTTTCCCACGCGTTTTTCAAAGGCCTTCGCGATCGCATCCATGCCGCCCACCGGCTGGAACATGGTGTTCTGCATCGGGTAGTCCTGCACCGCGCTGTACACCTTGCCCACGCCCGATGCGAGCAGGTCGTGGAAGGCCAGCGGATCGGAAAACGCGCCTGGCCCCGGGCTCACGCCGGCCCCCGGATTAACGGAGAAGCCACGGCCGCTGCGGCCCTTGTAGCTGAGGTCTCCCGCTTCCAGGTGACCTTCGTGCTTCAGGTAGTCGAGCAGCGCACGCTGGTCGTCGCTGGAGAGGGTCTTGTCGAGCTGGCGGTCCTGCACGGACTTGGCCAGCAGCTCGGCCACGTGGCCGCGCATGTCGGCCTTGATCTGTGCGGGGCGCAGCCGCTGCTTCGCCAGCGGGCCGCCATTTTCCAGGTAGACGAACGCATGGTCGTTATCGTTGACCATCACTTCGAGCGGTACTTCGAACTGGCGCGTGTAGTGCAGCGTGGACTGATGGTGCAGCGGAATGCGCCACGGACCGTGGTTGATGTAGTGGCCCTTGTCGAACGTGCAGCGCTGCGTTTCGCCGCCCAGCTCCGTCAGCTCGAAACCGCCGCGGGCTGTCTGGCAGCGGCCGCCGGCGAAGCCGCGCGCTTCCAATACCTGCACGCGGTAGCCCAACTTCGCCATCTCGTAGGCGGCCGTCATGCCGGCCAGGCCCGCGCCGAGGATCACCACCGACTTGCCCTTGGCGCTGCCGCTCAGCGCCGGCGGGCCGGACATCGTCGACGCGATGCCCATGCCCCAGGCATTCATCGCGTTCAGCAGCAGCCCTGTGCCGCCCACCGCGGCCGCACGGTACAGGAAATCGCGCCGCGTCAGGGCTTTCGTCAATCCACTCTTCATCGCTGCTCCTTGTTTCGTTGATGAACATGCTTGCACATCGGTATCTAGCAATCGGTATGCCATTGCCTGTTTGGTAAGCACTCTTTTTGACGACACGAATGAAGTGGTTTCGGGGAGGGGACCATCGCCATCGGCCGGTGCGCCAGGCCGGGGAGGATGGCGGTGCCGGCGTCACACATTGTTTGATGCGGGAAATCGCGGCAAAGTCCTTGCGGCATTGCGCAGTGCACCATGGCGACGCACGGGAAATCAGCTGCCGCACGGCACTGCAGCAATGGTTGAGCTCCTGGTACCATGCGCGCCCTCGTCCCTGGCGATCCACGCACGACTTGTACCGCCAGGGACAAGGAACAAGGGACCAGGGACCAGGGCCAGGCAATGACGAGGGCAAAAAAAAAGCGCGCCGGGCGGCGCGCTAAAAATACAACGAGGGTTGAAGGAACTCAGGTGGCGAAGCCGGCGACGATGCGCTCGAAGCTGGCGTACTGGCCAGTGGGCTGCGTGCGGCGTGCCGGGGTTTCGGCGCGCGTGAACGGCTGCGCCGCGGCGGGCCCGCGCAGCACCGGCTGGCAGGCATGGAAACGCATCGGCGCGGCTGGATCGGGCAGGTACACACGGTCGCCCATGTGCTCACCGTGTTCGTCATAGGCCAGGCGAACGACCCAGCGGCCGCGCTGGCGGGCGCGCTCGAACCAGCGCTCGTCCACCGCCTTGGCGCAGGTGTACAGTTGGCCGTCCAGGCTGATGCCTTCCTCGGTCACCAGCGCGTCGTGCAACGGCAGCAGCGCGCAGCGCACCACCTCCTCGGCATACTGCTTGAGCGCCGCGCCCCGTTCGCGCGCGCCCCAGTCCCACAACTGCAGCGGCGCCGGACCATCGCCCGTGCCCTGCAGGTTGTGTTCAAGGATCGCGTCGATGACGAGACGGCGGAACTGGTGGATGTCGAGCGCACCGTCCAGTGGGGCCAGCTCCGCGGACATGGCCGGGGCATCGGCGCGCAGCAGGCCGAAGCGGCGTTCCAGCGCGGCCCGTGCCGGTACCTCGGCCGGGATGCCGGTCAGGCAGCGCACGCCGAAATTGTCCTGCAGCGCGCGACCGCCGTCACCGCCGGCCAGCGCACCGGGCACCAGCAGGCGTTCGGGCAGGTGGCGGCAGGGCCAGTCCTGCGCAGCGATCGGGCGACCATGACGCAAGGCCTGGCGCGGCTTGTCCGCGGCGCAGTTGGCAAGCGCCATCAGCGCATGCCGCCATGCCGGCGCTTCGAGGCTGACGTGAAAGCCCGTGACCATGCCGCTGAACATGTCGCTGACGAGATAGATGACGGGCCGGCCGGCCAGCCGGCGCCGTTCGCCGCCGGCCAGCAACTGCACGTCGGCCCGCACGGCGGCCACCTGGAACGCGGCACCCGGGCGGCCCTCGGCTTCCACCAGTGCGTGCGGCGGCAGCGGCAGCGGGCGTGGCGCGGGGCGCAGGATGCGGCCCTGGTCGAGCCAGTAGCTGAATTGCCCGAAGCTGGGGACCGCGTCGCTGGCGCTGGCCCGCACCACGTGCAGCGTTTCCGGCATCACGCGGCGTTCGCAGAAAAACTCGCGCAGCATCGCCTCGTAGGCGCCGCGCCGTGAGAAGCGCGTGCCGGTATAGGTGGCGGCCGCCACGCGGAATACGCGGCGCATCGGTTCATCGACATTGATGCCCGGCGGCGCGCCGTCGCGACGGGGCCGGCCGCGCTTGATGCCGGCGGTGGACGAGCGTGTCTTGCCGCGCGCGCCGCTGTTCGAGTAATCCGGCAGCAGCGCATTGGGCGTCTGCCCGCGCTGCCAGTAGCGGCGCAGGTAGCGGTAGATGGTGGGATGAGACACGCCGTGGCGCGCCGTGTATTCGGCGATCATCTGGCCGCGCCGGCGCGGTTCGTAGATGCCGGGTTCGTCGCCGGTCAGCGCCGCCACGATGGCCCAGGCCCGCTCGCGCAGGGCGAGGTGGCCCGGCTTGATGGTTTCCTGGTCGGCCACCACGAGCCACGGGTCGTCGGCCAGGCGGCACGCGCGGCCCGCGGCCAGGTCCGATTCCAGTTCCGCCATCCGTGCCTGCTCCACGTCGCAGCCCTTGCCATCCATGTCGAACAGCCAGGCCAGCGTGCGTGCGGGATCGATCCACAGCACGCGCAACGTGCGCCGGCGCGGTGCGGCGTATTGGAGTAAATCGTTTCGCAGTAAGGTATGCAACATCCGCCCTCCCTGGTCAAGAGAAGTAAATACGGATGTCTATGCAATTACCGGGCCAGCCTGATGACTGGCGATTGGAAGCATTTCAGCCCTGAAATGCACGCCATGCGGTGCAGCAGCGCACCGCATGGCCTTCTTGTGGTGCATGCACGGCACCGCGGCCGTGCATGGCCTCCCCGCCGGCTGGCAGGTCAGCGCTTGGCTTTGGGCTTGGCGGCCTTGGCGGCGGGCTTCTTCGGTGGCGTGTGCTTGGTCGACAGCGGCGGCATCGCATCGGCCTTGCTGATCTTCAGCTGCTGGCCGCCGACCCACACCTTGCCCAGGTGCTTGAAGATCTCGTCCGGCATACCGTCCGGCATTTCCAGCACCGTGTGGTCTTCGAAGATCTCGATGCGGCCGATGTAGCGCGCTTCCAGCCCGCTTTCATTGGCGATCGCGCCAACGATGTTCGATGGCGTGGCCTCGTGCTGGCTGCCCACTTCGATCCGGTACGCACGCATGGCCAGGCCATCCTGCGCCCGCTCGCGCTTCTTCTTCTTCGGGGTTTCGTCCTCGCTGACGGCATCGGCCACCACGGCATCCAGGCCTTTCGGTGCCACGGGCCGTTCCTCGCGCGGGGCTTTCGGCGCCACCGGCCGTTCCTCGCGCTCCACTTTGGCTTTTGGCGCGGGTTTCGCTGCCGGGGCGGCAGCCTGGGCAGCCGGTTCGCCGTCGCGGCGGATGCGCATCGGCCGGCCTGCCACGCGCACCTGGGTCAGCGTGTCCAGCACGTCCGGCGCCAGGTCGGCGGGCATGTCGAGCACCGTGTAGTCCTCGAAAATCTCGATGCGGCCGATGAATTTCGAGTCGACGCCGCCTTCGTTGGCAATCGCGCCAACGATATTGCCCGGCTTGACGCCATCCTCGTAGCCCACTTCGATGCGGTACGTGGCCATGCCCGGCTCGGGTTCGCGGGCAATGCGCTCCTTTTTCGGGTAAGCCGGGCGTTCGCCGCGTTCCGGGCGTTCGAACCGTTCGCCGCGATCGCCGCGATCGCCGCGATCGCCACGATCGGCGCGTGGTGCGCGTTCCTCGCGCTGTGGGGCGGCTGGCCGGCCATCTTCGTGCCAGCCCTTTTCGGCCTTCTTGTCCAGCAGCAGCGGCGAATTCCCGCGTGCCATCATGGCCAGCGCGGCGGCGATCTCGTTGGCCGGCACATCGTGCTCGCGTTCGTAATCGGCGATCAGCGACTGGAATTGTTCCAGGCCGCCTTCGGCCAGGGTGGCCGTGATCTGGTCCTTGAACCGCGAGATGCGCACGTCGTTGACCGCCTGCAGCGTGGGCAGGTCCATCTGCTTGATCGGCTGGCGCGTGGCACGTTCGATGGTCTTGAGCAGGTTGCGCTCGCGCGGCGTGATGAACAGGATCGCCTCGCCGCTGCGCCCGGCCCGGCCGGTGCGGCCGATACGGTGCGTGTAGCTTTCGGCATCGTACGGCACGTCATAGTTGACGACGTGGCTGATGCGTTCCACGTCCAGGCCGCGCGCGGCCACGTCGGTGGCCACCAGGATGTCGATCTTGCCTTCCTTGAGCATGCCGATGGTGCGCTCGCGCGCGGCCTGCTGCATGTCGCCGTTGATCGCGGCGGCCGAGAAGCCGCGGGCGCACAGGCGCTCGGCCAGTTCCTCGGTGCCCAGCTTCGTGCGGTTGAAGATGATCATGCCGTCGAACGGCTCGGCCTCGAGGATGCGGGTCAGCGCATCGAGCTTGTGCATGCCGGAAACGAGCCAGTAGCGCTGGGTGATGTTTTCGGACGTTGTGGTCTTCGCGGCCACGGTGATTTCGGCCGGGTCGCGCAGGTAGGTGTTGGCGATGCGGCGGATCGCGGACGGCATCGTGGCCGAGAACAGCGCGGTCTGGCGCGATGCGGGCGTTTCCTTCAGGATGCGCTCGACATCGTCGATGAAGCCCATGCGCAGCATCTCGTCGGCCTCGTCCAGCACCAGCGTCTTCAGCTTCGACAGGTCGAGCGAGCCCTTGTCCAGGTGATCGATCACGCGGCCTGGCGTGCCGACGACGACGTGCACGCCGCGGCGCAGCGCGGACAGCTGCGGGCCGTAGCTTTGCCCGCCGTAGATCGGCAGCACGTGGAAGTTGGGGATGTTGGCGGCATAGCGCTGGAATGCTTCGGCCACCTGGATCGCCAGTTCGCGCGTGGGCGCCAGCACCAGCGCCTGGGGCGTGGTCTGGCGGATATCGAGGCGCGACAGGATCGGCAGCGCGAACGCGGCCGTCTTGCCGGTGCCGGTTTGCGCGGTGCCGAGCACGTCGCGGTTGGCCATCAGGTGGGGGATCGTCTGCGCCTGGATCGGCGAAGGCGCTTCGTAACCCACGTCGCTCAAGACTTTGAGCAGGGGGGCAGACAGGTTCAGGTCGGAAAATAGCAGGGGTGTAGCGGTCATTGCGGCACTCGCGATAAGTTATTGTTCGAATCGCCCAATGCGACAGGAAAGGGCGTAGTTTACCCTGTCCGCGCGACAGGCGCCTCACGACAGGCTGCGGACCGGCGTCAGCTCAGCCGTTTTTCCGCTATATTGACCGGTTGCCGGCCCCTGCCAGCAGCAGCGGCCCGGCTCCGTCCAATCTTTATTTTGCAGCTTATTTGCAGCTTATTTGCAGGAATTACGCATGTCCAAAACGTCGACTTCGATTCTCCTGGCGCTGGCGCTCGGCGCCAGCATCGCATCCGGTACCGCCGGGGCCGCGGGGGCCGCCTATGGCCCCGAACTGCAGGGCTTCCGCTACCCGTATCCGGTGCAGCATTTCCGCTTCAATTCGCAGGGCCAGACGATGCAGATGGCCTACATGGACGTCAAGCCCGCGGGCAAGGCGAACGGCCGCACGGCGGTGCTCATGCACGGCAAGAATTTCTGCGGCGCCACGTGGGAAAGCACGATCGCCGCGCTATCGCAGGCCGGCTACCGCGTGGTGGTACCGGACCAGGTGGGCTTCTGCGCCTCCACCAAGCCGCCCCACTACCAGTACAGCTTCCAGCAGCTGGCCGCCAACACGATGGAACTGCTGAAGAAGGTCAACATCGACAAGGTGGTGCTGGTGGGCCACTCGACCGGCGGCATGCTGGCCACCCGCTTCGCGCTGATGTACCCGCAGAACGTGTCGCACCTGGTGATGGTCAATCCGATCGGGCTGGAAGACTGGAAGCAGCTCGGCGTGCCCTACCGCACCGTCGACCAGTGGTTCGAGCGTGAACTGAAGCTGACGGCCGACGGCGTGCGCACGTATGAAAAGAACACCTACTACATGGGCCGCTGGAAGCCCGAGTATGAAAAATGGGTGGACATGCTGGCCGGCCTGAATGCCGGTTCCGGCCAGCGCCTGGTCGCGTGGAATTCGGCGCTGATCTACGACATGATCTACACGCAGCCGGTGGTCCACGAGTTCCCGCAGCTGAAGGTTCCCACGATCCTGATGAACGGCGACGGCGACACCACCGCCATCGGCAGCGACATCGCGCCACCGGAAGTGAAATCAAAGATCGGCAACTACAAGGTGCTGGGCAAGGAAACCGTCAAGCGCATCCCGGGGGCGAAACTGATCGAGTTCCCCGGCATGGGGCATGCGCCGCAGATCGAGGACCCGGCCGGGTTCCACAAGGCGTTGCTGGGGGCGCTTTCCCAATAAATAAACCGGGGGACGTACCGGAACGCCGGACCGCCTAGCTTCCAGGAAATAATTGCTTGGAAACCAGGGTACGTCCCCAGTTTTGTCATGTGGTAACGCCCAGCGGGGCGCCGCTGCCGGCGGCAAGCTGGGCTTCGTTTTCGTCCAGCACGGTGCTGATGGCAGTGGCCGGCACGGGGCGGCTGAAGTAGTAGCCCTGCATCTGCGAGCAGCCATGCTCGCGCAGGAACGACAGCTGGTCGAGCGTTTCCACGCCTTCGGAAATCACCTGCAGGTTCAGGTTCGCGGCCAGCGCGATGATCGTGGTCACGATCGCGGCATCGTCCGGGTCGATCGTGAGGTCGCGCACGAAGGCCTGGTCGATCTTCAGCACGTCCACCGCGAAGCGTTTCAGGTGCGCCAGGCTTGAATAGCCGGTGCCGAAATCGTCGATCGCCAGCTTGACGCCCAGGCCCTTCAGCGCGCGCATCACCTCGATCGCATGCTCGACATCGTTCATCACGGCGCTTTCCGTCAGCTCCAGTTCAAGCGATATCGGATCCAGCCCCGTTTGCTCCAGCACGCGCGCCACGCTCTGCACGAAATCCTGCTCGGCCATCTGCCGGGCCGACACGTTGACGGCCACGCGCAGGTATTCCCGGCCTTCGCTCTGCCACTCCACGAGCTGGCGGCAGGCGCTCTCCAGCACCCATGCCCCGAGCGGCAGGATCATGCCCGTTTCCTCGGCCAGCGGAATGAAGCGGGCCGGGGCCACCATGCCCAGTTCCGGGTGCTGCCAGCGCACCAGCGCCTCCATCGCCACGATACGGCCGGTGGCAATGTCCACCTGCGGCTGGTAGTACAGCACGAATTCGCCGCGTTCCAGCGCGCGGCGCATCGCCGTTTCCATCTGCACCCGTTCGCCCAGCCGTTCGCGCATGGCCGTGGTGTAGAACTGGTAGTTGTTGCCGCCCATTTCCTTGGCGCGGAACATGGCGATGTCGGCACGTTCGATCAGCACGGCCGCATCGGTGCCGTCCTCCGGGCAGACGGCCACGCCGGCGCTGCCGGAAATGAACTGCTCCTTGTCGTCGAGCACGAGCGGTGCGGCCAGCGCGGCCAGCAGCCGCTGCACCTGCTCCGGTCGCGGGCGCCGCTCGCCCCGCTCCGGCAGCAGGGTCAGCGCGAACTCGTCGCCGCCCAGCCGGGCCAGCGTGTCGCCGGGCCGCAGCGCCGCCTGCAGCCGGTTCGCCACCACCTGCAGCAGGCGGTCGCCGCCCCGGTGGCCCACGCGGCTGTTGGTGAACTTGAAGCGGTCGAGGTCCAGCGACACGACCCACAGCGCGTGGCCCTCGTGCATTGCCTGTCCGATCGCCTCGTGCAGGCGCTCGACCAGCAACTGGCGGTTCGGCAGGCCGGTCAGCGCATCATGCGTGGACTGGTGCTGCAGCTCCGTCTCATAGGCCTTCATGGCCGTGATGTCGTAGTGGATCGACACGAAGTGCGTGACCACGCCGTGCTCGTCGCGCACCGGCGACACATAGGTTTCAACCCAAAACAGCGTGCCATCCTTGCGGTAATTGCGCAGCACCGCGTGGCCGTCGCGCTGTTCGCGCAGGGCGGCGCTGATCGACAGCACGCCGGGCTGGCCCATGTCGTCGCGGCACAGCAGGCGCGGAGGCTGGCCCAGCACTTCTTCGCGTGTGTAGCCGGTCTGGTGCTCGAATGCGGGGTTGACATACACGATCGGATGGCTGGCACTGGCCTCCACGATCATGATCATGTTGGTGGAGGATTCGATCGCCCGGTCGCGCAGCAGCAGCGAGCGGTTCGCCTCGGCCAGCTGGCTGGTGCGTTCCTGCACCTGGACCCGGATCGTGCGGTTGCGCGTGGCCAGCGTGTGCACCCAGGCGGTGCCCAGCAGCGTCATCACCACGCCCAGCGCCAGCGCGGACAGCGATGCCAGGTGGTCGGTCACCCCCACCGTGCCATCCATGTCGGCTACCACCAGCCAGGTGCGGCCAGCCACGTCGATCGGGACTTTCAGCGGTGCCGGCGCGCGCGGATACAGCCAGGAAAGCGGTGGGGGCACGACGGGCTGGTCGAGTTCCGGTGGTGCCATCTGGTGCACGAGGTTTTCCGGCGCCTCGTGGGCATCCGCGTACACATGCAGCCCCACCCGCTGCAGGCGCTGGTCGCGTGCGCGCAGCGCGTTGGTTAGTCCGGAGGGCTGCAATACGTGTGCCACCATCGCGCCGGGGTTGATGGCGACCGACGTTTCGCCCACCAGTGCCGCGCGCCGGGCGGCCACGCTGCCCAGCGGCACATCGAAGCGGTACACGGGCATCGACACCACCATGCCGGACATCGACTTGGGCAACTGCGCCAGCGGGGTCAGGCGGCCGGCCACGGGTTCACCGGTATCGTAGGCGCGCCAGCGGCTGGGTTCATCGCCGGAATACATCGTGTCCAGGCCCAGCGCGGGCGCGTTGGCACCAAACGGCTCGACATACTCGATCACGCGGTACCGTGGGCGCTGCGCGGCCGGGGCCGTGCGATCGCCGCGTAGTTCCGTTACTTGCGCGCCCGGCAGGACTTGCCGCAATTGCGCTTCGAACGCGGGGCGCTCGGCATCGTCGATGAAACGCAGGAAGCTGATGCCCACCACAAACGGAAAGCGCTTGCCCAGGGGTTCGACGAAGCGCCTGAATTCATCGCGGGAAACGACTGGCTGGCTGGCGAACAGCTGGTTCACGCTGCGCAGGCTGTCGATGACGTTGGTGATGCCTTCGGAGAGCGCGAACACCCTCACGTGCGCGCGTTGCGTAAACGTGAGCACGAGGCGGTCCTGCTCGAGCCGGCTGATACCGGTGAAAAGCAGGCCCGTCAGGCCGAGTCCACACAGCAACGCCAGCAGTGCTGGTGCATGTCGCCGTGCAATCCTGACCCGCGAAAGAACAGTCCTGTCACTAATTCGGGCCACCTCAGGAAACAGGTTGGACGGGCTACAAGAGTAGCACGGTTACAGTCACCCCTACGCCCGGCTGTAGCGCGCCATGCAAGTATTGCCCGACTTATACTCATTGGCTGGACAGCATGCAACCCATCACAGGAGAAAAGATTGGACAGCGATACGAGATGGATCGACATTCAGGGCGATGACGGCACCTTCCAGGCTTACCAGGCGTTGCCGCGCGGCGGCACCGGCCCCGGCATCGTGCTGATCCAGGAAATCTTCGGCGTCAACGCGCACATCCGCAGCGTGGCCGAGCAATACGCGGCTGACGGCTACGTGGTGCTGGCGCCGGACCTGTTCTGGCGCCAGGGCGCGCACATCGAGCTGACCTATGACGAAACGGACTGGAAAAAAGCCGTGGCGCTGAAGGGCGCGACCGACACGCAAAAGGCGGTGGCGGATGTGGCCGCGACGATCCATGCCCTGCGCGCCATGGCTGGCGTGCAGAGAGTGGCATCGATCGGCTACTGCTTCGGGGGCTTGCTGTCCTACCTGAGCGCGGCGGCCGGCAATGTCGACGCGGCCGTGGCTTATTACGGCGGCGGCATCCAGAACGCGCTGGACAAGGCCGACCATGTCACGGTACCGCTGCTGATGCACTTCGGCGGCAAGGACAGCCATATCCCCGCCGATGCCGTGAAAAGCATCGCGGAACGCTTCGGCGACCGCGACAACGTGGAAATCCATGTCTATCCCGAAGCCGAACACGGCTTCAACTGCTCGCACCGGGGCAGCTATCACCAGCGCTCGGCCGTGGAAGCGCACGGGAACACGCTGCTGTTCCTTTCCGAGAACCTGTGAGCGCCCCATTGGGCGCGCTACAATAAATCTTTACCTCCGGGCGCCCGCGCGGGCGCCATTCACCATGGCCAGACTCAAGCTCGCATTCCCCGAAGACCAGTTCGACTACTCGACACAGATGTCGGTGCGCGTCACCGACATCAACCACGGCAACCACCTCTCCAACGACTCGATGATCTCGATGATTTCCGAGGCGCGGGCGCGGTTCCTGTATGAACACGGCGTGCGCGAAACGGAGAGCGACGGCAGCGGCATCATCGTGACCGACCTGGCCACCACCTACCGCGCCGAAGCCCATGCCCGCGACCAGTTGCTGTTCGAAGTGGGCGTGATGGACTTCAACAAGTATGGCGGCGACATCATTTTCCGTATCACCCGCCCGGTCGACGGCACGCTGATCGCGATGGCGAAGTACGGCTTTGTGTTCTTCAACTACCGGCTGAAGGAAGTGGTGCCGATGCCGGACGATTTCCGGGCCAAGTTCCCGCGCGTAAACTGGGTGGATTGAAACGTGGGTGGATTGAAACGTGGGTGGATTGAACAGGATGGACGGGACCGGGCTGACCGCCCGGTCCGGCCGCGGCTGGCCGGGCGGCCTTGCAGTCTGCTGCTTCTTGCCTGCTGCTGATCTGCTTCTTGCCTGCCGCTCATCTGCTGCTTATCTGCTTCTTATCTGCTGCTGACCTGCGATCCCACGATCGACTTGTGGAACCAGTCGTCGATCATCTGCTTTTCATAACGCAACGCGTCGCTGGAAAAATGCCGGTTGATGCGTTGCTGGTACATCATGTTCTTCAGCGACTCCTCGCCGCTGCGCACGACCTGCCCGCCCTGCTCCAGCGTATAGCTGAGCTTCATTGTCGGCCAGTCGGCACCGCCGCGCATGATGCGGATATCATCCATCGCCCAGCGGCGTGGTTCTTCGCGGCCGGCCAGGTCGATGTCGGTCACGGTCACTTTCAGGTTTTGCCCGGCCGGCAGCTCTTCCGCCAGCTTGTTGAAGTGCCGGGTCATTTCCTTCAGGACGTGCTCGCGATCCTGCGGCGAGCGCGGCATGTCAAGGAATTCGTCCGGCTTCACGTAATCGACCGTGACGCCGGCAGTGGCGGCGCCCGCCGCCGCCAGCAGCGCCGCGGCCAGCCAGGTGCCTGCTTGCAATCGCATGATGTCTTCCTTTCAAAGATAAGCCTTGACTATACGCCGATGGGTGTAACTGGATCGTTTCACCTGTCACGACCTTGTAACAGATCGAAACTACCATGCTGACATCCCTCGCCATGTGGCGACCGTCTCCTGATGGGGGCCCGCGGGCGGCAAGCCCGCACAACGGAGTCCTGATGCGTCGTGCTCACGGCGCCATCCTTCACCGCACCCGGCTCGCGCCGCGTGCGGTTTTTTTTATTGTCCCTGTTTTCGCCCCGGACATCGACTACTGCTTTCTGTGCGTCGCCTAACGGCGTTTCCGCCGCGCCGGGCGCACACTGGACGCCTGACATCACGTGGAGCGCAGCATGCCTGAAGGCCCTTCCCTCGTCATCCTGAAAGAACTGGCGCAGCCGTTCGAAGGCCGCACGATCGCGGCGGCGCATGGCAACAGCAAGGCGGTGCCGTTCGACGAATTGCCCGGCCAGCCGATCCTGTCGCTGCGCACCTGGGGCAAGCACTTCCTGATCGAACTGCCGCTATTCACCATTCGCATCCACTTCCTCATGTTCGGCAGTTACCGGATCGACGAGCGCAAGGAAAACAGCCCCGAACGGCTGGGACTGGCATTCGACGAAGGCGGCGAGCTCAATTTCTATACGTGCGCGGTGCAACTGATCGAGGGTGATCTCGACAAGGTTTACGAGTGGCAGGCCGACGTGATGGCCGACGCATGGAAGCCGGCTGCCGCGCTGAAGAAATTGCGCGCGATGCCCGACACCCTCGTCTGCGACGCGCTGCTCGACCAAACGATCTTTTCGGGCGTGGGCAACATCATCAAGAACGAAGTGCTGTTCCGGCTGAAAATCCATCCGGCGTCCACGGTGGGGGCATTGCCGGCCGCGAAATTGCGCGAACTCGTGAAGCAGGCGCGCCAGTACAGCTTCGAATTCCTCGAATGGAAAAAGGCCTTCGTGCTGAAGCAGCACTGGCTCGCCCACACCAAGCGGATCTGCCCACGCTGCAATATTGCATTGCACAAAGCGCATCTCGGCAAAACAAAGCGACGCACCTTCTGGTGCGAACGGTGCCAGAAGCGGTATGGCCCGGTGTTGTAAAGCCGTAGCGCAAATTCTATTTCCTGTTGTTAATAAGGAAGGCGACGCATACAATCGGCATGCCTGCGCCCCAGTCTTGCGCGGAACTTTTCTTTATCGCGAATAGTGCCAATGTCCTTTCTGTCTACAGCAACGCCGAAGCTGCCGCCCTGGAAAATCCTGCTGGTCGACGACGAGCCAGACATCCACGACATCACGAAGCTGACCCTTGCGCGCTTTCGCCTCGATGGCCGCGCCCTGGTCTTCCTGCATGCCTACAGCGGCCAGGAAGCCAAGCAAGTGCTGTCGCGTGAAAGCGATATCGCCCTGGTGTTCCTGGATGTGGTGATGGAGCGCGAGGACAGCGGCCTGGAAGTGGCGCGCTGGATGCGGCAGGAGCTGGACAACCAGTTCACCCGCATCGTGCTGCGCACCGGCCAGCCGGGCCAGGCGCCGGAAGAACGCGTGATCGTCGATTACGACATCAACGACTACAAGGAAAAAACGGAACTGGACCGCACCAAGCTGTTCACGACCACCTTCGCTGCGCTGCGCGCCTACCGCGACATCATGAAAGTGGAAGAAGCGCGCCAGCAGCAGGTGCACTACCGCGAAGGCCTGGAACGGGTCATTGCGGCATCGACCCACATCTTCAAGCAGCGCAACCTGAAGGACTTTGCCAGCGGCCTGCTGCAACAGGTGGTGGCACTGTTGCGCCTGGAGCACAGCATGCTGCTGCGCCTGCGCGGCGCCACCGCGATCGCCGGCGAAGGCGATTTCGAGGTCCTGGCGCAGATCGGCGAGGAAACGCTGCTGACCCCGGACCTGATCGCCCAGCTGCAGGCCGCCGAGCGCAACCGCATTTCAAGGCTCGAAGGCGACACCTATGTCGGCTACTTCCCGAACCACAGCGGCAAGGCGTCGCTGCTGGTGCTGAAAGGCGTCGACGAGATTTCCGAGATCGACACGAAGCTGCTGGAAATCTTTTGCAGCGACGTGGCGATCGCCTTCGACAATATCCTGCTGAGCCAGGAAATCACCGATACCCAGGCTGAATTGATCATGCGGCTCGGCGACGTCGTGGAATCCCGTTCGCACGAAGCGGGCAACCACGTGCGCCGCATGGCCGAAGTGTGCCACCTGCTGGCCACGGCGGCCGGCATGCCGGAAGAAGAAACGGCGGTGCTCAAGCACGCCGCGCCGATGCACGACATCGGCAAGATCGCCACGCCCGACGCCGTGCTGCTGAAACCCGGCAAGCTCGATGCGGACGAGTGGGAAATCATGAAACAGCACCCGGCCGTGGGCGCATCGATCCTCGACGGCTCGCAGCGCCCGATCCTGAAAGCCGCCGCCGTCATCGCCCACCAGCACCACGAAAAATACGACGGCACCGGCTACCCGCAAGGGCTGAAAGGGGAAGACATCCACCTGTACGCCCGCATCGTCGCCGTGGCCGACGTGTTCGACGCGCTGATGCACAAGCGCGTCTACAAGGATGCATGGCCGGTCGACCGCGTGATCGACCACCTGCGCGAAGTGGCCGGCAAGCACCTCGATCCGCGCTTTGTCGAGCTGCTGGTCGAGAACGTGGACGAAGCGCTGGCGATCACGGCCAGGCTGCCGGACTGACGACGGCCCAGCCCGTGTCCACCGTGGGGTCAACCCCAAAAGTGGACACGGGCTCGGCCGCATCCCTCCCCTTCCATACGGTTGAGTCCGTGTCCACCTTGGGTCAACCCTGAAAGTGGACACGAGCTCAGCCGCATCCAGCCTTGGTACGGTTCAGCCCGTGTCCGCAAATGGGGTTGACCCCAAGGTGGACACGAGCTCATGCGTAGTTGTTGCAGGAATCAACGCTTGCGCTGGTCGCGCGGGAACCGCAACTTGTAGTGCAGCCCCATGCCTGGCGCGCTGCTGACCTT
Source organism: Pseudoduganella lutea (assembly GCF_004209755.1). Classification (NCBI taxonomy): domain Bacteria; kingdom Pseudomonadati; phylum Pseudomonadota; class Betaproteobacteria; order Burkholderiales; family Oxalobacteraceae; genus Pseudoduganella; species Pseudoduganella lutea. Next base: position 2,343,684 of record NZ_CP035913.1, read on the forward strand.
GATGGTGCCGCCCAGCGGGCCGGTGGCGAGGTTGTACAGGATGTGCGCGCCCAGCCCGGAGCCGCCGCTGCCGCGCTTGGTGGTGAAGAACGGGTCGAACAGCTGGGCCAGCAGGCCTTGGTCCATGCCGATGCCGTCGTCGCTGTAGTCGAACGCGACGTGGTCGCCATCGGCCCGGCCGGTAATGCGGATCGTGCCCGGCTGGTCTTCGCCGAAGCCGTGCACGAGCGAATTCTCGATCATGTTGGTAACGATCTGCGATACGGCGCCGGGGAAGCTGTCCAGGTGGATGTCCGCCGGGCAGTCCACTTCCACCTTCACGGGCTTGCCCTTCAGCTTGGGCTGCAGCGACAGCAGCACTTCGGCCACGTATTTCGCCAGGTTGAAGTGGCGGATATTTTCCGACGACTGGTCCACCGCCACCTGCTTGAAGCTGCGCACCAGCGCCGCGGCGCGCTGGGTGTTGGACGTCATGATCCGCAGCGACTGGTCGACCGTGTCGAAGAACGTGTTCAAGCCTTCCTCGTCCAGCCGGCCTTCGGCCAGGTCTTCCCGCGTCAGTTTCAGCTCCTGCACCAGGTGCGACGTGGCCGTCACGCAGATGCCCAGCGGCGTGTTGATTTCATGCGCGACGCCGGCCACCAGCCGGCCGAGCGACGCCAGCTTTTCCTGCCGCACCAGTTCCGATTGCGCCTCCCGCAACTGCGTCAGCGCATCGTTCAGCGCCGCGTTCTGCCGTTCCAGCGACGCCTTGGCCTGGTCCAGCCGCAGCGTGCGCTCCTGCACGGCACGTTCCAGCCGGTCCATGCTTTGCAGCCCCTGCAGCGCGGACGACACCTGGTTTGCGACCAGCGCGAACAGCGCCTGGTCTTCCTCGCTGTAGGTATGCCTGCTGTCATAGCTCTGGATCACGATCGCGCCCAGCGGCTGGTGATTCTGGTCCATCAGCGGGCAGCCGATCCAGTGCTCGGCGACGGTGCCTTCGCCAAAGGCGGCCACCCGCCGGCGCGAGAGATGCTCGGCCGCCGTCATCACGAGGGGGCGGCGGTTCAGGATCACCCACGCGGTGGGCGATTCGTCCGGCGACGCCAGGTGCGTTACTTCATCGGGATCGGGTGACGCATCGGCTTCGTCGACGTAATACACGAAGCGCACCGCGTTCGGTTCGCCATCGCGGTCGTTCAGCGCCACATAGAAATTGGCCGCATACATGATGCGGCCCAGCGCACCGTGCACGGCGCGCAGGAACTGGACGATATCGGTGCAGCGGGTGGACAGCTGGCCGATTTCCAGCAGCACGGCCTGGACGGCTTCAAGGCGGCGAAGGCGGTCTTCCATCAAATTTCCCGAGGTAAATAAATGCAATCAGGAAATATAACAGGCGCTCCCGCCGCAGGCCAGTGCCGGCGCCAAAATGCAACAGATCAGGCGCCGGACGGTTTCCGGTACCCGCCCTCGATCCAGTCGGTGGCGCTGGTGACGGACAGCCGGAAATCCGGCCGCGTGCGCACCGAGGCCAGTTCCTCGCCGTATTCGTCGACGGCGGTCAGCGTGGCGAATGGATCATCCTCATCCGGCGTGATGACCAGCTTCACGGTGATTGCCGCACCTTCCTCCGTGGTGACGCGCACGGCTTTGTGCAGCCGGGCATGCAGCTGCTGCTCGTGACGGCGGATCACCTCGTTGGCAGTCTTGACCAGCGTGTGAAAGGCGGAAATATCGAGCGGCTTGGGATTTTTCTTGTCCCGACCCATCGTCCACGGGCCCACCAGCGCCGGTTCCGGTTCGCCATCCTTGATCATCGCAACGGCCCAGCCTTCATCGTCATCGTTCTTGATGACGCGGGCGGTCCAGCCCTGGCCCTGCCAGACACGGGCTTCCTGGATCAGCGCATCCTCGGGTTCCTCGTGCTCGTCGTGCTGCCCGGGTTGTTCCTCGTGTTCCTGTTGTTCCATCAACTTTTCCTCGATCAGATCTTCCATGGGTCCTCTCAGGCAAATTACTGTATGAATACCCAGTACTATAGCAGTTCCGGAGAGGAAAATGGGAGCCCTTGGGCCGCCACATATGGGGGATGGCGGTCCCGTTGCGTCGCCGGACAATGGCGGGCATGAAGACATCCACCCTGATACGCCTTTTTACCCTGTCCGCCTGTGCCGCGGCCACACCTTTCGTCCATGCCCAGGTGCAGGTCTACGGCCGCCTCAACGTGTCGCTGGAATCGGCGCGCGCGCCTGGCACCCGGATTGAACGCATGGCCAACAACCGCTCGGTGCTGGGTTTCAAGGGGAGCGAAGACCTGGGCGGCGGTTTGAAGGCGCTGTTCCAGATCGAAGGCACGCTGGCGCCCGATACCGGTGCCGGCGAGATTGCCCGGCGCGACACGCGCGTGGGCCTCGAAGGCGCGTTCGGCACCGTGTTCGCAGGCCACTGGACCACGGCCTACAACGGCGCCACATCCAGCCTCGATCCGTTCTATCCGACCACGGCGGGCTACATGAGCATCCTGGCCAACGGCGCGGCATCGTCGACGGACAACGTGGCCGACGTGGCATCGTTCGACCGCCGCCAGGCCAACAGCGTGCACTGGTGGTCGCCCCGCTGGCGCGGCTGGACGCTGCGCGCCTCGCACGGCCTGGCCGAAGAACGCCCGGCAAACGGCACAAAGCCTTCGCTGCTGTCGCTGGCGCTGATCCATGACGCGGGCCCGCTGTACGTGGCGCTGGCGCATGAGCGGCACCACGAATACCACGGCCCGGGCACCGTCGATACGGGCAGCAAGGCGGCCGTCGGCTACCTGTTCGGCACCACGCGGCTGGCACTCATAGCCGAGCGGCTAGTCTACGAACTGCCGGCCAGCCGGCTGTCGCGCAATGCGCTGTACCTGTCGCTGAGCCACCAGGCCGGGCGGCATGGCCTGCGCGCCAGCGTGGGCAAGGCCGGCGACGGCCATGGCGGCGGCACCGTCGGCTTCGTGCGCGGCGGCGCGGACACGGGCGCCGTGCACGCCACGGCCGGCTACGAATACACGTTCTCGCCGCGCACCACCGTCTACGCTTACCACACGCGGCTGCGCAACGACGGCAATGCCGCATATGACTTCGCGATCAACGGCGTGAAGGGGCTGACGGAATCGCTGACGGGGGCGCATGTTTCGGCCACGTCGTTCGGCATGCGGCACAGTTTTTAACCTGGCTGGCCGCAGCAAACCGGTGACAAACCGGTCACAGACACCAGTTTCCGGGAAATGTTTCAGCAAAACCGGTGTCTGTCACCGGTTCTTTTCACTTTACCCCGCAATTCCTACCGTTCGTCGCTTTCAACCAGCATCTCCAGGCATGGCCGCGTAAAGTCCCTTCATCGCCACTGCCCTCCCCTGGAGCACACCATGAAGAAGCTTCTCACCGTCACCATCGTCGTACTGCTGTTCATCGCAGCCTGCAATGCCTTCGATTCCCCGTGGGGCCACGACTTTTACGTGGATGTCGACGGCGAGGAATTCGGCGGGCCGTTCGGCTGGGTGCTGGGCGTGCTGCTGGCGGGTGGCGGACTGCTTGTCGGCGCCGTGGTCGTGGTCTGCGTGGCCATCCTGGTGGGGCTGCTGTTTGCCGGGTTGGGCATGCTGGTCGTGTTCGGCCTGGCCGCGGTGGGGGTGGCGCTGGCCGCCGCGCTGTCGCCACTGCTGCTGCCGCTGGCGATCGTCATCGGCCTGGTGTGGTACTTCAACCGCCGCGGCAGGCAGCGCGCGGCGGCCATGAAGGAAGCGGCGGTCTGAGCCGCAGTGCATCATAAACAAGGGCCGCGATCGCGGCCCTTGTCATTTACGCCGCCTTGCCGGCAACGTAGTTGTGGTATCCCCGCGCCCGCAGCGCGCAGGCCGGGCACTCGCCGCAGCCGTAGCCCCAGTCGTGCAGCGCGCCACGCTCGCCCTTGTAGCACGTGTGCGTGTCGGCGCGGATCAGGTCCACCAGCGGCTGGCCGCCCAGGTCCTCGGCCAGTTCCCATGTTTGTGCCTTGTCCAGCCACATCAGGGGCGTTTCCAGCTTGTTGCGGGTATCCATGCCCAGGTTCAGCGCCACCTGCAAGGCCTTCATCGTGTCGTCGCGGCAGTCCGGATAGCCGGAGAAATCCGTCTCGCACATGCCGCCCACCAGCACGTTCATGCCGCGGCGATACGCCAGCGTGGCTGCCACCATCATGAACATCAGGTTGCGGCCGGGGACGAAGGTATTCGGCAAGCCGTTGGCCTGCATCGTGATCTCGATCTCCTCCGTCATGGCCGTGTGCGACAGTTGCGAAATCAGCCCGAGGTCGATCATGTGATCCTCGCCCAGCTTCGCATCCCAGTCCGGCCGCAGCGTGCGCAGTTTTGCCAGCAATTGCGGGCGCATCGTCAGTTCGATCGCGTGGCGCTGGCCATAGTCGAAGCCGATCGTTTCGACCCGTTCGTAGCGGTCCAGGGCCCAGGCCAGGCAGGTGGTGGAATCCTGTCCGCCGGAGAACAACACCAGGGCGGCATCGCTTGTCATCATCACATCCTTTTCAAAACCATTCAAAATCTTATTAGTACGCCATCTTTTTTACCAATCCGGTAACATCGGCGCGATAACAACCATCACTCCATTACCGGGATCACGAATTTTGGCACAACTCGTCACAAATGTAATGCGGCTGGCCTGCGTGGCGGCGCTGGCGGCGCCGCTGGCGCTCTATGCGGCGGAGGGGCTGCAATACAACGTCCGGGTCAATGCGCCGGGCGACCTCGACGATCTGCTGGAAGAAAACCTCGATCTCCTGAAATACCGCGGCAATCCGCGCACGGACATCGAACAGCTGCGCCGCATGGTGCGCACCACCCCGGCACAGGCCAACACGCTGCTCGCCACCGAGGGCTATTACTCCCCCACCGTCAACGTGCAGCTGGACGAAAGCGGTACGTCGCCGCAGGTGACGGTGGACGTGACGCCTGGTGAACCCGTGCTGGTGGGCGCCGTGGAGATCGTGCTGAACGGCTTTGCATCGAACCCGGAATCGCCGTTCGACAAGGAAGCGCTGAAGGCAAGCTGGCCGCTCGCCGAAGGCCAGGTGTTCCGCCAGGCCGACTGGGAAGGCGCCAAGCGCGCGATCCTGCGCGCCGTGGTGCAGACCCGCTACCCGCGCGCGCAAATGACGGAAAGCGTGGCCACCGTCGATCCCGACACGAAACGCGCGTTGCTGCGCGTGGCGCTGGACAGCGGCCCGGAGATGCGCTTCGGCGAGATCAAAATCGAGGGCTTGAAGCGCTATCCGGAAGAAATCGTCCGTAACCTCAACAAGATCCAGCCGGGCGACCTGTACAGCGAGGCGGCGCTGCAGGCATTCCAGTCGAAACTGCAGGACACCGGCTATTTTTCGTATGTGGAAGTCACGGCGGACCTGAACACGCTGATCGGCGAACGGCAGGAAGCGCAGGCCGAGCAAAGCGCCGGCGCGCCGCAACCGGCCACGCTGCCACCGGTGCCGCTGCTGGTACAAGTGGTGGAGAACAAGCGCAAGAATGTCAGCGTGGGTGTCGGCTTTTCCACCAACACGGGCGGGCGCACGTCGCTTGCCTATGACGACCTGGCGATCTGGGGACTGCGCCTGAAAAGCGCGCTGACGGTGGAGCAGAAGAAGCAGAAGGCCAACGGCGACTTCTATTTCCCCACCACCGAGGATGGCTACAACGACAGCTTCGGCGCCGCGCTCGAACGCAACGATATCGAAGGCGAGATCACGCGCACCGCTTCCGTGTACGCCAAGCGCGCCTGGGGCACGCCGCTGCTCGAACGCAGCATCTCCGCCGAGTACCTGAACGAAAGCCGCACGATCGCCGGGGCCGAACCTACGCACGCGATGAGCCTGCCGATCACGTATGCCGTCACGTGGCGCAAGCTGGACAACCTGATCTTCCCCACCAGGGGCTACGTACTGAACGCCACGGCCGGCGGCGCGCTGCTGCCGATCCTGACCGATGAGAAATTCATCCGCGTCACGGCCCGAGGCATCACCTACCGGCCACTCGATGCGAAAAACCTGCTGATCTTCCGTGGCGAGATCGGCGCGCTGCGCTCGGGCAGCAAGGATGGCGTACCCGCCACCTACCTGTTCCGTGCCGGCGGCGACAACTCCGTGCGCGGCTACGCGTACCAGGAGCTGGGCGTGCAGGAAGGCGATGCCACCGTGGGCGGCCGCTACCTGGCCACGGCCAGCGCCGAATACCAGTACTGGTTCCGCCCCACGTGGGGCGCCGCCGTGTTCTACGACGCCGGCAACGCCGCCGATTCGCTGTCCGAGATTCATCCGAAATCCGGCTATGGCGTCGGCGCCCGCTACAAGAGCCCCGTGGGCCCGATCAATGTCGACGTGGCCTTCGGTCACGCGACGCGCAAGGCGCGCCTGCACTTCTCACTTGGATTCACGTTCTGATGGCCGACGATACCAACACCCCAGGCACCCCGGCCGAGCAATCGAACGACGGCACGCCCATGCCGCGCAAGGAGCGCCGCTGGCTGCGCCGCACGCTGATCGGCACCGGCATCACCGTCGTCATCCTGGGCGGCGCGATCTGGCTGCTGGGCCGCGAAACCACGCTGCAGCAGATCGCCGAACGCGTGGCGAAGGCCAGCGGCGGCGCGATCACGATCACCGGGGTCACCGGCTCGCTGTACAACCACATGCACATCGGCCGCGTCGTCTACAAGGGCAAGACCAGCACGATCACGGCCGACAACATCGACATCGACTGGTCGCCGCTGCAGTTCTTCTCGTCCGGCATCGAGATCAGCCAGTTGCGCGTGCAGTCCGTGCTGATGCAGACCACGGGCGAAGACGATGAGCCCACGACGCTGCCGGCAACGCTGGCGCCGCCCTTCCGCATCGCGGTCGACGACGCGCAATTGCTGAAGCTGACCATGGTCGGCCTGACCGGCGCCCGCACCGAGATCACCGACGTGCGCGCGAAGCTGTATGGCGACAAGACGCAATGGCAGCTCACCAGCGCCAGCGCCGTGACGCCGTTCGGCCGCGTGGCGGCCGATGGCACGATCGGCGCGCAAAAACCGTTCAAGCTCCAGGCCAAGGCCGCGCTGACCGAAGTGCACATCGCCCCGGGCCAGCCCTCCGCGCAACTGGCGGTGGCCGCCACCGGCAACCTGTCGCTGATGACGCTGGGGATCAAGGGCACGTCGCCGAACGCCAACGGCGACGGCACGGTCACGCTGACGCCCTTCGAGAAAATCCCGCTGCGGGCGGCGGATATCCGCGCCTACGGCGTCGATCCATCGCGCTTCCAGTCGGCGTGGCCGAAGGCCAGCCTCGATCTGCGCGTAAAAGCCGATATCGGCACGCAGCAGCAGGTGAGCGGCGTGCTCGAACTGACGAATACCGCCGCCCCCGGCCCGATCGACCAGCAACTGCTGCCGTTGAAGGCCGTAACGGCGCGCCTGGGCGGCAACCTCACCAATGCCACGCTGGACAACCTGCTGATCGACCTGGGCAACGCCGGCCGCTTCACCGGCACGGGCCGGGTGGAACGCACGGGGCCGGACGGCGGCATCGAAACGGCCGACATCCGGCTGCACACGGACCGCATCGACCTGCGCCATATCCACAGCGCCGCCAACCCCACGGCGATCGCCGGCGACGTGTCGGCCAAGAGTTCGGGCAGCGGCGCCGGCACCGTGCAGACATTCGACGTGGCGCTGGCCGAAAAGAACATGCGCCTCGATGCCCACGCGAACCTGAAAGATACGCTGGTCACGATCGAGCGCGCCCGCCTGCAGGCCGGCCGCGGCAGCATCGGCGTGACGGGCCAGGCCAGCCTGGCGGACGACCGAGCCTTCAAGGCGGCGGCCACGGTCGATCATTTCGATCCGGCGGCGCTGGGCGACTTCCCCAAGGCGGACCTGAACGCCGTGGCGAACGTGGCCGGCAAGCTGGTACCGGAGCTGAATGCCGCCGTCGGGTTCACGATCCGGCCGTCGACCTTCGCCGGCCAGAAGCTCTCGGGCAGCGGCAAGCTGAACGCCGATGCGCAGCACCTGACGAACATCGCCGCCAACGTGGCGATGGGCCGCAACACGATCGATGCGCGTGGCGACTTCGGCCTGCCGGCCGAAAAGCTGAACTGGAAAATCGACGCGAAGGACCTCGCCGCCTTACGCAGCGACCTGGCCGGCGCGATCGCCGGCAGCGGCGTCGCCACCGGTGGCTATGCCGCGCCGCGCACCAGCTTCGATGTCGAAGCACGCGGCCTCGGCCTGACGGGCGCGAAAGTGCGCGCACTGGACAGCGTGATCCGCGCCGCCGGCCAGTTCGCGCTGGCGGGCAAGGACAAGTCGCCGGAAGTGACCATGTCCGGCAGCGCGCGGCGCGTGAACCCGGCGGCCTTCGCGGCCTCCGCGCCGGCGGGCAACCTGAACGCCACGTTCTCCGGCAATGCGCGGCTGGCCGCCGACTGGCGCGCCAACATGAACCTGGACTTCGCGCCGTCGACACTGGTCGACGCGCCGCTGACCGGCCATGCAAAGCTGACGGCGGACCACCGCCACGTGGACAACGCCGACGTGGACCTGCGCCTGGGGCCGAATAGCCTGCAGGCGAAGGGCGCGTTCGGCGCACCGGCGGACCGGCTGAACTGGAAGCTCGATGCGCCGCAACTGTCCAGCCTGGGCGCCGGCTTCGGCGGCGTGCTGCGCGGTACCGGCACGCTGGGCGGCACGATGCAGAAACCCATGCTGTCGTTCGGCATCGAGGGCAATTCGTTGCGCCTGATGACCCAGCACCAGGTGCGCGCGATCAAGGCCACCGGCACGCTCGGCAATGCCGATGCACTGGTGGCGGATGTGAACGTGACCGGCTACAGCTCGCCGGCGATCGCCATCGACCGCGCGCGGCTGCAAAGCAGCGGTACCAGCGCGGCGCACACGATCCAGCTTTCCGCCGCCAATCCGGATTTCGACGCGGCGCTGCGCATCAAGGGCGGCTGGGCCAACGACACGTGGACCGGCAGCATCGATACGCTGCAGAACCGCGGCCGCTTCGCGCTCACCCTGCAATCGCCTGCCCCTTTGATGATCGCGGCACCGAAAGGCAGCGGCGTGACGGGCTTGGCGTCGCCGGAACGCATCGCACTCTCCAGCGCCGTGATCGGCCTGCCGGAAGGCAGCCTGCGCGTGGAAAACCTGGAAAAGAACGGCCCCCGCTGGCGCAGCCGCGGCACGGCGGCCGGCGTGCCCGCCACGTATCTCGCGCAGCTGTCCGACGCCTGGCGCGGCCGCGTCGTCAGCGACCTGACGCTGGGTGCGAACTGGGGCATCGACATGACCTTGCCTGCCACGGCCGCTGGTGCCACACCTTCTGCACCGGCACTGGACGGTTCGGTACGGGTCTTCCGCGAAAAAGGCGACATCACGGTGACGGGCGGCGCCAAGCCGCTGCCGCTGGGGCTCTCGCAGCTCCAGGCCGGCGTCAATGTCTCCGGCAACACCCTGAAAGTGCAGGCCGGGATGACCGGCACGCGCGCCGGCCGCATCGCACTGGACGCCACCGCGCAACTGCGCAACGGCCGCATCCCGGGCGACAGCCCGCTGGCCGTTACGGCCAGCGTGGACGTGCCGTCGATCGCGTGGATGTCGCCACTGGCCGGCATGGATGGCCTGGAACTGGAAGGCGCGCTGAAGGCGGCGATCGCCGGCAGCGGCACGGTCGCCAATCCCGCCCTGAACGGCGACGTGAGCGGCACCGGCCTCGTGATCAACCTGGCCGACCAGGGTGTCCGCCTGCGCAACGGCCAGTTGCAGGCGCAGGTGGCCGGCGACCGGCTCACGCTGCAGAAGCTGCACCTGGAAGGCCGCACCGGCCGCGCCGATGCCGAGGGCTGGGCGCGCCTGGCCGGCAACGAGATGACGATGAACCTGAAGCTGACGGCCGACAAGCTCGAGGCGCTGTCGCGGCCGGACCGCACGCTGGTGCTGTCCGGTACCAGCGAGGTGATACGCGATGCGAAGCGCTTCCAGCTGAACGGCAAGTTCAAGGCCGACCGCGCCGACATCGAGCTGCCCGACGAGAACTCGCCGACGATCAGCGACGACGTGGTGATCCTCGGCCGCACCAAGCCCACGATCAAGGAAACGGCGCAGGCAATGCCGCTGAACGTGGACCTGGAAGCGGACCTGGGCAACGATTTCCGCCTGAAGGGCAAGGGGCTCGACGCCTACCTGGCGGGCGGCGTGCATGTGCGGATCGCCGATCGCCGCCCGCCGCGCATCAACGGCAGCATCCGCGTGGAAAGCGGCACCTATGCCGCCTATGGCCAGAAGCTGGCGATCGAGCGCGGCGTCATCAATTTCACGGGTGCATACGACAACCCGGGCCTGAACATCCTGGCCGTGCGCAAGCGGCCGGAAGGCACGGAGCTGTCGGATACCAACGTGGAAGCCGGCGTCGAGGTGCGCGGCACTGCGCTGTCGCCGACCGCGCGGCTCGTCTCCACGCCTTCGGTGCCGGACAGCGAAAAGCTGTCCTGGCTCGTGCTGGGCCACGGCATGGATGACATGCAGGGCAACGAGATGGGCCTGCTCGGCACGGCCGCCGGCGCACTGTTCGGCGGCAAGGGCGGCGGCAGCTTCGCCAACAAGATCGGCCTGGACGAACTGGGCGTTTCGCAGGGCAGCGGCACCGCCACCGGCCTGGAAAACACCGTGGTCACCGTGGGCAAGAAGCTGTCGTCACGCGCCTACCTCGGCTTCGAGCAGGGGGCCGGCAGTGCCACGTCGCTGGTCAAGCTGCGCTATAAACTGAACCAGCGGATCACGTTGCAGTTCCAGACCGGGACCAACAACGCGCTGGATGTGCTGTATACCTGGGCGTTCGATTGAATCGGCGACGTTGATGCCATTGGTGTCAGACATCATTTTCAAGGAAGATGGTGTCTGACACCGGTTCTTGCCAGCTTTGCACGGCGCCCGGTTCTTCTACTCCGGATTCCGGTCCGGCACCGGATCATCCTGCTCCACCGGCGCGTCCGGATGATGCGGGTGATTCGGCTGCGGATCGGGCATCGGTTCGTCGACGGGTACCGGCAGATCCGGCGCCCGGTGCGCGTGGGCCGGCACGGCCGCACGCTCCATGAATCGGTCCATGATTCCTCCTGTTGTCTGGAAGATCACCCTATCACGCCCCCCGGAATCGCGCCGCAGCGTTACAATTTCCGTTTTCCCGACCCGAACGTTCCATGCAACTGACCACCCTGGCCCTGTTGATCCTGATTCCGCTGCTGATCTGGCGGGTCTACCTGCGCCTGCGGCCGTTCTTCGCCCGGCAGGAATCGCTGATGTGGAAGCACTGGACCGGCGCGGTGCTGTTCCCGTTGATGCTGCTGGGCGCCGCCGCCTCGCTGCACGACGACGCGCCGGCCCTGGCGTCGCTGAGCGCCGGCGTGCTGGGTGGTGGCTGGCTGGGCTTCTTCACGCTGAAGAAAACACGCCTCGAAACCATCGGCCGGCGCTACTACTTCAAGCCCTACGAACGCTTCGGCATCCTCGTCTGCATGCTGTTCGCCGCACGCGTGCTGCAGATCGGCGTCGAACTGTACATGAACCGCCAATCCGATATCCCGCAATTGATCACGCGCGAAATGGTGCTGCGCCATCCATTGTCGTGCATTGCGTTCGGCCTGCTGGCCGGTTACCTTGCCACCTTTTCCATCGGCATGCTGCGCTGGCGCCGCGCGCAGCCGCCACTGCCGGAGCTTGAATGAACCTGCTGCACGATTTACCCGTTCCTCCCCTGCTACCGAACGAGCCCCGCATCGCCGACGCGCTTCAGCAAACCCTGACCGAACGATTCCTGATGCCGGCGCTGCCGGCGCTGCAAACCCTGTTCGAAGACCTGCGTGCCCTGGCCGACCCGGTGCTCGCCGCCAGCGTGCCCGCCCCGATGGGCCGGCCGTATCCGCAAGACCAGAGCATGGCGATCACGGCGACCATCCATGAAATGTTGCGCGATCCGGATGCCGCCATGCTGCCCGGACCAGCGGCGGATGGCTACCAAGCGCTGCGCGCGTTCCACGAGCAAGGCGGCAGCCTGCGCCAGGTATGGGGCGCATTGCGCGGCACGCACGTCCACTATGCCTTCCTGTTCGGCACCCTGTGCATCGACGTGGCGACCGATGCCGCCGCGCCCGGCGGCAGGAAAGTCACCATCGAACCGTTCAGCCAGGCCAGGCTGACGCCCGTGCGCGACCACCGCCATTTCGCGCTGCTGGCCCGCAATGCGTGGGGTGCGACCGTCTACCCGAATCACGTGCTGCCGGGGCTGGCCCCGTATGCCCCGCTGGTCATGGTGATGCCCGGCGGCGCGGTGCGGATCGAAGCGGATGCGGCCTACATGGGCGAGCTGGCGCTGGTCACCGGGTTCGCTTCCAGCGCGGATGTGCTGCATGGCCCGGCCATGCCGCAGGACCTGTTCGACCTGGTGGCCGACACGCTGCGCTCGGCGGACATCGCCACGGCCGGCGATGCGGCGCGGGGCCAGCGCGAGGCGCTGGACCTGTGCGTGCGCTATCGCGACAAGCGCCGCAGGCCAGGCGACCTGGGCCACGTGCGTGCGCTCGAGTTGCTGGCGAAGGCCAATGCGCTGCTCGCCACACTGCAAGTGCAAGCCCCGCAGCGGCAGGCGGCCTGACGGTCTTGCGCCGACGCTACAGCAGGTTGCCCAGCGCCCCTTCCAGCGCCGGATAGCGGAACTGGAAGCCTTCGCGCTGCAGTCTTGCCGGCACCACGCACTGCCCTTCCACCAGCAGGTCCGCCTGTTCGCCCAGCAGCAGGCGCACCGGCCAGGCGGGCGTGGGCAGGAAGGCGGGGCGATGCAGCAGCCGCGCCGCAGTGGCGATGAATTCCCGCTGTGTCACGCATTGCGGCGCGGTGAAGTTCCACGCGCCCTCCACGCTTTCATGTTCGCTGCGCTGCGCCAGCCATGCCTGCGCACGCAGCAGGTCGGCCACGTGGATCCATGACAGCGCCTGCCGGCCACCGCCCATCGGGCCACCCGCTCCCAGCTTTACCGGCAACAGCATCATTGGCAGTGCCCCACCGTGGCCCAGCACCAGCCCGAAACGGGTGGTGGCCACCTGTACGCCGTGCTGCGCCGCGCGCTGCGCAGCCGCTTCCCACTCCTGGCACAGCTGCGACATGAATACCGGCTGCGGCGGCCCCGCTTCCGTCAGCGGCGTGGCTGCGTCGTGCGGCTGCACGCCGTAGTAGCCGATGGCGGAGCCGGACAGCATCAGCCGCGGCTTGTGCCGTGCCTGCGCGATCCAGTCCACCACGCGGTTCGTCAGGCCCACGCGGCTGGCGCGCAGCGTGGCCTGGCGTTTCTTCGTCCAGCGCGGGCCCAGGATGCGGGCGCCGGCCAGGTTGACGACGATGTCGATTTTCTCGGTCGCCGGCAGTTCGGCAACCGTCATCACGCAGCGCACGCCGCTGCCGAGCTCGCGCGCGGCCCGTGCCGTGTCGCGGCTCATGGCGATCACGCGCTGGCCATCGGCCAGCAGCGCCGCCACCAGCTGGTGGCCGACGAAACCCGTGGCGCCGGTAACGAGCACGGTCTGGCCCGGGGTACCGAAATGAAGGATGTCTGTCTGTTCGGTCGGGCTCGGCGTCATTTTATTTCACTCATTTCTGTTGTTACAGAAATTTAAGACGACAGGGAACGTGATGTCAACTGTATTTTGCGGTCCTTGCGCATTTGCAGTCCATGCAGGCGTTTTTCGCCGCGTGCATGGCTGTCGAGCAGCAGTCCCGCCGCCAGCGCACTCCGGCCGCTACGTGGCCGGGTTACTAGTGAACCGCTATTGTCCAGGACGACCGCACGATTGAAGATATTGTCTGATTCCTAACGCCTTTCCGCTATCATGACCTATCGGGACATGACGAAGGAAGCGGGCATGACTAGCCAGAAAAGACGGTTCGCCGGGCCGGAACATGATTCCGGCCACGAGCACTCGGCCGCGGAACTCGAAGCGATGCGCAATGCGCTCGATGAGCGCCTCGGCCACCTGCTCGCCGCCGAAGGCGACCGCAACGACCGCCTGGCCGCCGCCATGCGCGCCGCCGTGCTCGGTTCCGGCAAACGCATGCGGCCATTGCTGCTGATGCTGGTGGCGGCCGACCTCGAATGCTCGTCCCCGGCCGTCATCGACGTGGCCTGCGCGGTCGAGATCGTGCATGCCGCCTCGCTGATCCTCGATGACATGCCGTGCATGGATAACGCTACCCTGCGCCGCGGCCTGCCAACGTTGCACCGCCAGTTCGGCGAAGATGTCGCCATCCTCGCTTCGGTCGCGCTGCTGAGCCGCGCGTTCGGCATCCTTGCTTGCGCGCCGGGCATTCCGTCCGTCACCCGTGGCCGCCTCGTCGCCACGCTGGCGGAAACGGTCGGTGCGCAAGGCCTGGTGCGCGGCCAGTATGAAGACCTGCACGGCGGCGCCGGCCGTTCCGCCGAGGCGATCGCCACCACCAACGAACGCAAGACCGGCCTGCTGCTCGGGGCCGCCGTTGACATGGCGGCCGTGCTGGCCGAAGCGGACGACTGCGTGGGCCGCTCGCTGCGCGCCTTTGCGCTGGCGGCCGGTCACGCATTCCAGATCCGCGACGATTTCCAGGACCTGCCCGGCACCGACAGCGCCGTCACCGGCAAGGACACGGGGCTCGACCAGGGCAAGGCCACGCTGCTGAACACCTATGGCGCCGAAGAGGCGCAGCGCCTCCTTGCCGACCACCTGCGCGACGTGGAACGCCATCTCGGCGAAGCCCTGGCCGGCGCGCAGCGCACGCGTCGCTTCGTGCAGCGCATGTTCGCCGCGCACGCGCCCCAGCCAAGGCAGGCACCACGGCCGCACCTGTACGGATCGCCCGCGGTCAATGGCGCCACGCAGGCCGGCTTCGACAGCCGCGCCGGCTGACCGCAACACGGAGCGTACCGATGGCACATTTCGGCGTGGTGGCACCGGCGTTCTACAGCCACTTCAATGCGCTCGCCGCGCTGGCGCTGGAACTGGTCGCCCGCGGACACCGCGTCACGTATTTCCAGCAGGCCGATGCCGGCGCGCACCTGGGCGACAGCCGGCTTGGCTTCCATGCGCTGGGCGCCGCCACCCACCCACCCGGCACGCTCGCCGCCGTGATGCGCCGTGCCGCCAATCCCGGCAGCCCGCTGGGCTTGCGCCGCGTGATCGACGACATGGCCGCCAGCACCGACATGCTGTGCCGCGAACTGCCGGCCGCGCTGGAAGCGCAGCGCGTCGATTTCCTCGTCTGCGACCAGATGGAAGCGGCCGGCGGCCTCGTCGCCGAGGCGCTCGGCATGCCGTTCGTTTCCGTCGCCTGCGCGCTGCCCGTCAACCGCGAGCCCGGCATCCCGCTGCCGGTGATGCCGTTTGCGTACGGCACCGACGAGCGGTCGCTGCGCATGTACGAAGGCAGCACCCGCGTCTACGACTGGATGATGACGCCGCATCGCCGCACGATCGAGCGCCATGCGCGCGGCTTCGGCCTTGCCGCGCGCGACGGCCTGCACGAATGCCTGTCGCCGCTGGCGCAGGTGAGCCAGACCGTGGAAGGCTATGAATTCCCGCGTCGCGCCCTGCCTGCACATTTCCATCACGTGGGGCCCTTCCGCTCGGCCGCCCGCAAGGAAGTCGTGCAGCAGCCGCTGCCGCCGATCGCGGCCGACAGGCCGTTCGTGTTCGCCTCGCTCGGCACGATGCAGGGCCACCGGCTCGGCCTGTTCCTGCGCATCGCGAAAGCGTGCCGCGCGGCGGGCGTGCAACTGCTGGCGGCGCACTGCGGCGGCTTGAATGAACGGCAGGCGCGCGAACTGGAACGGGCCGGTGCGACGTGGGTGTGCGCGTTCGCGCCGCAGCGTGAGGCGCTGGCGCGGGCCGACGCGGTGATCTCCCATGCGGGCGTCAACACGGTGCTCGATGCGATCGAGGCGCGCACGCCGATCCTGGCCTTGCCGATCGCGTTCGACCACCCCGGCTCTGCGGCACGCGTGCATTACGCCGGCGTCGGTGTGCTGGCGTCGCCGCGTTTCGCCACGGCCGGCCAGTTGTCCCGGAAACTGCGGCACCTGCTGGACGAGCCATCGTTCAAGCCCCGGCTGGACACACTGGCCGGCAATGTGGCGCGCGCCGGCGGCACGCGCCGTGCCATCGACATCATCGAAGCGGCGCTCGGCCTCGATCGCGCGCAGCCAGTGGACCCGCTATTGGCGCGTTCGGCATGAACACCTTCGACATCATCCTGGCCGGCGGCGGCCTTGCCAATGGCTTGCTGGCCTGGCGCCTGCGCACGCACCGCCCCGAACTGCGCATCCTGCTGCTGGAACAGGGCGAAGCGCTGGGCGGCAACCACACGTGGTCGTTTCACGACGGCGATCTCGATGCGGCGCAGCGGGCCTGGCTCGCCCCCTTCATCAGCGCGCAGTGGGCCGGCTACGACGTGGTCTTTCCCGGTTATTCGCGCACGCTGGACAGCGGCTATGCCAGCATCGCGTCGGCCGATTTCGCCCGCGTGATCGAACCCGCGCTGGGTTCCGCATTGCACCTGGGCGTGCGGATCGAGGAAGTAACGCCGACCACCGTGCGCCTGGCGGGAGGCGAGGTACTGCAGGCACGTGCCGTGATCGACGGCCGCGGCATGCGCGCCAGCGAGCGGCTGGCGCTCGGCTACCAGACCTTCCTCGGCCAGGAAGTGCGGCTACACGCGCCGCACGGCCTCGCGCGGCCCGTGATCATGGATGCCGGTGTCGCCCAGCAGGGCGGCTACCGCTTCGTTTACCTGCTGCCCTTCGGCCCCGACCGGCTGCTCATCGAGGACACGCATTACGTCGACACCGCCGCCTGGGAACCCGAGCGGCTGCGCGCCAACATCGCCGCCTATGCCGCCGCGCGCGGCTGGCACATCGCCGAAGTGCTGCGCGAGGAGCATGGTTCATTGCCCATCGTGCTGGCCGGCGACGTGGACGGCTACTGGAACGACCTCGCGGGCCAGCCCTGCACGGGCCTGCGCGCGGGGCTGTTCCACCCCACGACCGGCTATTCGCTGCCGCACGCGGTGCGGCTGGCCGAGCGCATCGCGCAGTTGCCGGCGTTCGAAGCGCCCGCACTGTTCGCGGCCATCCGGCAGGAAGCGCAGACGGCATGGCGCGGCCAGCGCTTCTTCCGGCTGCTGAACCGCATGCTGTTCCTGGCCGGCGAGCCGGAGAACCGCTGGCGCGTGATGCAGCGCTTCTACACGCTGCCGCCCGGCCTCGTTGCCCGCTTCTATGCCGGCCGGCCCACGCTGGCGGACATGGCGCGCGTATTGACCGGCAAGCCGCCGGTACCGGTGGGCGCCGCCGTCGACGCGGCCATGCGCGTCCATCCGAGCCAGATCCATTCCCGCATCAACCGAACCATCAGGACACCCGCATGAACCGATCGAAAACCGCCGTGGTCGTGGGCGCCGGCTTTGGCGGCCTGGCGCTGGCCATCCGCCTGCAGGCCAGCGGCATCCAGACCACGCTGCTGGAAAAGCGCGACAAGCCGGGCGGCCGCGCCTATGTGTACGAAGACCAGGGCTTCGTCTTCGATGCCGGCCCCACCGTGATCACCGACCCCTCCGCCATCGAGGAACTGTTCGCCGCCGCCGGCAAGAAGATGGCCGACTACGTGGACATGCTGCCCGTGGCGCCGTTCTACCGCTTGTGCTGGGAAGACGGCAGCCACTTCGACTATGCCAACGACCAGGAAGCGCTGGACCGGCAGATCCATGCCCGCAACCCGGCGGACGTGCAGGGCTATCAACGCTTCCTGGCCTATTCGAAAGCCACCTTCGAAGAGGGTTACATCAAGCTGGGCGCCGTGCCGTTCCTGTCGTTCCGCTCGATGATCCAGGCCGGGCCGCAACTGGCGAAGCTGCAGGCCTGGCGCAGCGTGTACAGCCTGGTGTCCCGCTTCATCCAGGACGAGCACCTGCGCCAGGCCTTCTCGTTCCACTCGCTGCTCGTGGGCGGCAATCCTTTCGCCACGTCGTCGATCTACACGCTGATCCACGCGCTGGAACGGCAATGGGGCGTGTGGTTCCCGCGCGGCGGCACCGGGGCGCTCGTCAACGGGCTGGTGAAGCTGTTTGAGGACATCGGCGGGCGCATCGAGCTGAATGCGCCGGTCGCGCAGATCGAAACGTCCGGCGCGCGCGCCAGCGGCGTGCGGCTGGAGGACGGCCGCTTCTTCCCCGCCGACGCGGTGGCGTCGAACGCGGACGTGGTGCACACGTATGCATCGCTGCTCGGCCAGCACCCGCGCGGCCCCGCGCATGCCGAGTCGCTGAAGAAGAAGCGCTTTTCCAATTCGCTGTTCGTGCTGTATTTCGGCTTGAACCACCATCACGCCCAACTGCAGCACCACACCGTGTGCTTCGGGCCGCGCTACAAGGAACTGATCCAGGAGATCTTCGGCGGCTCGGAACTGGCCGACGATTTCTCGCTGTACCTGCACGCGCCGTGCGTCACCGATCCGTCGCTGGCGCCGCCAGGGTGCGGCAGCCACTACGTGCTGGCGCCGGTGCCGCACCTGGGCAATGCGCCGATCGACTGGACCGTCGAAGGCCCGCGCTACCGCGACCGCATCTTCGATTACCTGGAACGGCACTACATGCCGGGGCTGCGCAGCCAGCTCGTCACCAGCCGCATCTTCACCCCGCTCGACTTCCGCGACGAACTCAATGCCCACGTGGGCTCCGCCTTCTCGCTGGAACCGATCCTCACGCAAAGCGCGTGGTTCCGGCCGCACAACCGCGATGCGGAGCTGGCCAACCTGTACCTGGTGGGCGCCGGCACGCATCCCGGGGCCGGCGTGCCCGGCGTGATCGGGTCGGCCAAGGCTACCGCGGGGCTGATGCTGGAAGGAGCGGCGGCATGAGTGCGCAGGAGGATGGGGCGCTGCTGGATCACGCCACCAACACCATCAACGTGGGCTCGAAGAGCTTCGCCGCCGCGGCGCGGCTGTTCGATCCGGCCACACGGCGCAGCGTGCTGATGCTCTATGCGTGGTGCCGGCACTGCGACGATGTCGTCGACGGCCAGGAACTCGGCTTCGGCAGCGCCGCCCCGACGCCGGAGGAAGCGGCGCGGCACCTGGCCACGCTGGAAGACCAGACCCAGCGCGCCTATGAGCGTGAAACGATGCGCGACCCGGCGTTTGCCGCTTTCCAGGAAGTGGCGCTGCGCCATGCGATCCCGCCCCGCTTCGCATTCGACCACCTGGCCGGCTTCGCCATGGACGTGCACGAGGAGCGCTACGACACCATCAACGACACGCTGCGCTACTGCTACCACGTGGCCGGTGTCGTCGGCCTGATGATGGCATCGATCATGGGCGTGAAGGATGAAGCGGTGCTGGACCATGCCTGCGACCTGGGGCTGGCGTTCCAGCTGACGAACATCGCCCGCGACATCGTCGACGATGCCGGCATCGGCCGCGTGTACGTGCCGGCGCAATGGCTGCGCGAGGCGGGCATCGCCCCTGGCGAGATCGCATTGCCCCGGCATCGCGCCGCGCTGGCGAAAGTGGCGGCGCGGCTGGTCGACCATGCGGAACCGTATTACGCATCGGCCGCCGACGGCATTGCCGCGCTGCCGCTGCGCTCGGCGTGGGCGATCGCCACCGCGCGCTACGTGTACCGGCAGATCGGCATCGAAGTGAAGCGGCGCGGGCCGCGCGCCTGGGATGAACGGGTGGGCACGTCGAAAGCGATGAAACTGTGGCTGCTGGCGAAGGGCGGCGCGGCCGCGCTCGGCTCCCGCTTCACGCGGCCGGCGGCTCGTCCGGCAACGTTGTGGCAGCGGCCGCGCGCCTTTGCGGCCGGCCCTGGTGCAGCACGTGCAACTGCCGCTTGAGCCGGTCGACGGGGGGCGCGTACAGGAAGCCGAATGACACGGTGCCCTCCTTGCCCTGCACCGCGTGGTGCATGCGGTGCGCCTGGTACAGCCGCTTCAGGTAACCGCGGCGCGGCACGTACTTGAACGGCCAGCGCTGGTGGACCAGGCCGTCGTGGGCAATGAAGTACAGCAAGCCGTAGGCCGTCATGCCCGCGCCGATCCATTCCAGCGGATGGTGGCCGCGCGTGCCGGCGTAGATCAGCGCGATGGCGATCCCGGCGAAGAACACCGCGTACAGGTCGTTCTTTTCGAACCAGCCCGTGCGCGGCTCATGGTGGGACTTGTGCCACCCCCAGCCGAAGCCGTGCATCACGTACTTGTGCGCGAAGATGGAAAACAGTTCCATGCCGATGACGGTGACGACGACGATGAGCGCGTTGAACAGCATGAGGGTTCGGCCAGCAAGATTCGGAGTTGTCGAGATTACCACAATGGCCCGGCCGGCAGCGCCGCGGAAGGGCCGGTTCGAATGATGCCTGTGAAAGGATTTTGCATGAAGCCGATGAACCGATCCGCCTGGGGCGCCTTCCTCTGCGCCGCGGCATTGTGCTGCACCGCGCTGCCATTGGCCGGCGCGGCAACGGTCGACATCAAGGTTGAAAACGTGACCGGCAAGGGCAAGGTCAGCGTGGCCGTGTGCGACCGCGAACGCTTCCTCAAGCAATGCGCGTACACCGCCTCCGTACCGGCCGAAGCCGGCACGACCAAGGTGACCGTATCCGACGTCCCGCCCGGCACCTTCGCCGTGCTGGCCTACGAAGACGCCAACGACAACGGCGAACTCGACCGCGTGCTGGGCATCCCCAACGAAAGCTGGGGCATGTCGCGCGCCCCGGCAGCCATGTTCGGCCCGCCCAAGTTCGAGGATGCCGCGATCGAAGTGAAGGACGAGCCGACGGTGGTGGACATCAAGCTCCGTTGAACCCTGCGTTAAATTTCCCAAAACCGGGGTCAGACCCCGAATTTAGGAAATGTTTTCTGAAACTGGGGTCTGACCCCGGTTTCAGGAAACATTGGCGTCAGGCAGCGGCTTTGTCGTCGGGCTTTTTGCGTTGCAGCACGAAGATCGGTTGCGCCCACTGCGTGTCCTTCTTTTTCTTGCTCGTGATGAGCGTGAGTTCGGAAGGGTCGTAGACGTCCGTGTTGTGCGTCAGCGGGGTCGTCATCAGGTACTGGGCGTCGGTGTTCTTCAGGAATTCGCCGACCAGCTGGATGTTGCGGATGTCCAGGTGGGCGAACGGTTCGTCGATGAACACGAAGCCGCCGGAGCCTTCGTCGGACTTCAACAGGCCGATCAGCAGCACCAGCGACTTCATCACCTGCTGGCCGCCGGATGCCTCACCGTCGTTCATGCCGATCACGCCCTTGCCGTCGAACTTGAAGCGCACGTGCAGGCCGGCCTGGGCCAGCAGCAGGTCGTCGTTCTCGAGCTTGACGGGGTCGGCGCTGACTTCGATCTTGGCCAGTTCGCCCAGTTCCTTGATGTTCTTCGTGTACTGCTTGATCGTGTAGCGCAGCCGCTCGATGTAGGCGCCGCGGGCATTGCCGGTGGCTTCGATCGCGCGGTTGTTCTGGTAGCGGCGCTCTTCCGTCTCGCTCTTGCGCGACGAGAGCTGCTCGTTCAGCCGCGCGTACTGGTCGATGACGGTCGCATCGAGTTCCCAGTCGTCGCGCGCCAGGCTGGCCTGCAGGCTGGCGATGCGCAGGTCGACCTGGTGCGCGTTGACGTGCTGCGCCACCACCGCCTGGCGGCGTGCCGGGCGGCGCCAGCCGGCCGGCAGGTGCTTCCATTGCCGGCGCAGCGCCAGCAGGGCGCGGGCGTGGTCGGAGCGCTGGTCGAGCTGGCGCTTGTAGTTCAGGCGCATGCCCGCTTCCGCTTCGGAGAGCGCCATGCGCGCGCCATTCCATGCACCGTCGGCACGCGTGCGCGCGACGGTCGCGTTCTTCATCAGGCCTTGCAGCTCGCCCAGGCGCGAACCCACTTCCAGGCGCTCGGAGCGCAGCGGCACGGAAGCGCGCGCGGCTTCGTCGAATTCGTCGGCGCGGGCCGAGAGTTCCTTCACCGCGTCGACACCGGCCACGCGTGCCTTCAGCGCACTGGTTTCGGAGGCCAGCTTGCTGATCTGCAGCGTGAACTTGTCTTCTTCCGCTTCCAGCGACGGCAGGTTGCGGGCAATGGCTTCCTGGCGCTGCGTGCGGCCGGCGGAACCGAAGCGGTAGCGCGACACTTCCACGAACAGCGAGCGGCCGCCGCGGCGTTCCTTGTGGTACGCGTCCGGCGTGATCCATTCCTCGATATTGCCGAGCTTTGCGCCCTGCTCCACCGAATCCACGCGGGTGATGCGCGACAGCTGTTCGATCAGCCATTCCGGCGCACGCGCGGTGAAGCGCACCACCGACAGCAGACTGTCGTTCTTCGGCTCGTGCGCCTTGACGCATTCGGGCACGATGAAGTGGCGATAACGCTCCTTCTCGGCCAGGCGGTAGGCCGCCGCCGCATCGGAGGCGTTTTCCAGCAGCACCACCGAGGCATAGCCGCCCAGCACGCCCTCGACGGCGCCCTGCCATTTCGGATCCGTCACTTCGACGATATCGGACAGCATCGCATGCGGGATGTTCGCATCGCGCAGCACGCGGCGCATCTGCCGCACGTTGTCCGGCTCCGGCATCGCCGTCTTGCCCTGCAAGGCGGAGATGGTGGCCTTGTCGGCCGCGATGCGCGACGATACCGTGTCGCGTGCCGCGCGCAGGCGCGCCAGTTCCGCTTCCTTCTCTTCCAGCTGCTTGGCCACGTCGGCAATGTCGGCACCGGCTTCGGCGGCGAGTTTTTGCAGGCGGGACTTCTGTTCGATCAGGCTGTCCAGCGGCTTGAGCTTGGCGTTCAGCGCCGACAGGCGTGTCTGCAGCACCGTCGACTCCTGCTCGAGCACCGTTTCCTGCTGCTGCGCTTCCTGCAGCAGCAATGCCTGCCGTTCCACCTCGCGGCGCTTGTCCGCGATCTGCTGGTCCACCTGCGCCAGCGGCTTCTTCGCCTCGCGCAGTTGGCGGCCGATATTGTTGGCCTTCTCGCGCGCCTCGTGGTATTCCAGCGTGGGCAGCACTTCTTCCTGCAGGTTGCGGCGTTCCTTGTGCAGCGTTTCCCACTGGTGGTAGTTGGCCACGCGCAGGCGCAGGCCTTCCAGGTTCGCGCGCGACCCATCCAGTTCCGCCTCGAAGCGCTTCAGCTCTTCCTCGGTATCGCGCTGGTGGCGCTTGGCCTCGTCGTAGGCGTCGAGCACTTCCTTGTCGCCGAACACCTGGAACACCAGGTCCAGCAGCTGGCGCGGCGCGTATTCGCACAGCTTGTCGGTTTCGCCCTGCTCCAGCGCCAGCACCTTCGCCATCGCCGGCGACAGGCCGGCATTGGCGAGGCGCTTGCGGTAGTTTTCCACGCCGAGCCAGTCGTTCGCTTCCGTCACTTCCTCGATCTCGACATTCCCCGGGCGCATCAGGTACTGGCGCTTCCAGTCGCCGCCATTCTTCTGGATCTGGCAGAACAGCGTGACTTCATCCTCGGAGAAGAAGCCGCTGGAGCGGAACGGGCGGTTCGACAGTTGCCGGCCCTGGGCCCGGTTGTCGACGACGGCGCGCAGCCAGGCGTTTTGCTGGCCCGAGTGCCGCGCATAGTGCTTGTAGGTGCGGCCCATCGAGCAGTCGAGGCCGAACAGCGTGCGCAGCGCGTCGAGCAGCGTGGTCTTGCCGGAGCCGTTCTGGCCGGCGATCGTGATGATCTTGGCGTCCAGCGGAATGTTCTTGATGCGCTGCCAGTAATCCCAGTGGACCAGTTCCAGCGATTTGATGTGAAACATGCGTCAGCTCCGGTTCTCGGTGTCGTTGGTATTGCCGGCGGAGGCGGCGGCGTCGCGGATGGCGGCGGCCACTTCGTCGTCGGCGGCCGGGTCGGCCGCTTCGTCGTTGGCGCTGCCGTTACCGGCACTGCTGGCGGCGGCCAGCACGGCGCGCGGAATGTGCACGACCTGCGCGGGTGCGCGCTTGAACACGTCGGCCAGCGCACCGCTGATGATGCGTTCCTTCAGCAGGTCGGTATCCATCAGCAGGTCGAGCAGCGGGCCTTCCACGAGGATGTCGCCGCGCCGTTCGATGAAGCCCAGCTTCGACAGGATGCCCAGGTTCATGTCCATGCGCGTCTTCTTGCCCAGCTTGTCGCCGAAGTCGGCCAGCAGCGCCTTGTACGGGATGCCGATCGACGTGTCTTCCGCGCGCGGCACCGGCTTTTCGCTGCCGAACATGTCGTCCTGGTTATCGTCCGCGTGCTGGTGGGTCTCCTGGCGCTCGCGCTTGGGCAGGATGATCAGCGCCCACAGCACGACGAGCAGCGCCACGCCGTCGCGCGCGAGGCCGAAGTTATTGTTCTGCCACGTATCGCGCGCACCGAAGATCTTCGGCTCGATCGCGCGGTGCAGCGCCAGCGTCACGTGGTCGGCGTACACGTTGTCCAGCAGTTTCAGGCCGGTGGCGAGCAGCCGCGCGTCGACCTCCTGGCGGAACAGCTCGTCGGACAGCGCGCGCTTCACCAGCTTGTCGTCGCGGCGCAGGGTCTGATGCGTCAGCAGGCGCGCGATCAGGATTTGGGAATCGTCATTCATAGTCAGCTCGCGGCCTTGCCGTTGTCTTTCAAATCGAGGGAGAGGTTCGCCAGTGTCATGGCGGCCACCTCCATGTCGTCCAGTTGCACCATCATGTCGGTGGGCGCGAACTGCAGCGGCAGGCGTGCCAGTTCGGCCGTGGCGCCCTGAAGGCTCGCCTCGCCTTCGTCGCCCAGCAGCGGCAGCATCGACGCGCGGTACGACGCCACCGCGAAACTGGCCGGCAGCAGCGCTTCGTGCACCTTGATGTCCTTCGGCGACTCGTCCGCGATGCTGGGGAAATTGTTCAGCGTGGCGAAATCGGACAGGCGCGCCAGCCAGTCGTCCAGCTCGCGCTGCATCACCTGGTCTTCATTCACGGTCAGCGGCGCATCCTCGCCGGACGGCAGGCCGGAAACGGCAACGGCCACGCGCTCGGCCAGCAGTTCCGTTTCCGCCACGTCGATCATCTCGGCCGGCGTGATGAACAGCGGCTTGACCGGCTGCTCGATCGCATCCTCGGCCAGCGAGGCCAGGTCCTGGTGCGCCAGCAGCCAGCGCTTGATGTCGGTGGTCGACAGCCCGGACTGCCCCAGGTGCACGCGCTGCCGCTCGATCTGGTTCAGCGCGCGCGAGAACATGCCCTGCATGTTCAGCAGCGAACTCTGGGCGCGGCCGATCGCCTGGGCGGCGCGATGGGTGGCCGCGTCGGCGTTCTCGTCGCTGGTGATGGCGCGCAGGATCTCGGAGCCCTTCTCCACCCAGTCGCACGCCGTGTGCCATTTGGCCTGCGATTCGCGCAACTGGAATTCGGAACCGGAAGCGATGGCGTCGCGGAATTCCTCCGTCAGGTCGGTCAGGCGGCCCAGCAGGTGCTGCAGCTGTTCGCTGGTCACGCCGCCCACGGCCTGCGCACCGGCCACCTGCGACAGCAGGAAGCTCATGCCGGCATCGTCGTCCTGCTGGCCGAGCGTCAGCAGGCCATCGATCGACGAGAGCACGTTGCGCGCCATCGGCGTCACGCGGTAGACGCCCTGCTGCGCATCCCAGGCCAGCAGGCCGTTCGTGCGCAGGCGCATCAGCACCGTTTCCAGGCTTTCCGGCAGCAGGTAGGCCAGGCGCGTGTTGATGTCGGCGCGGGAAAACGCGGAAACGGTGGCGTCGTTGGCCAGTTCGCGCAGCACCAGCAGGCGCACCAGCACGCTCTCGAAGCCGCCGTGGAACAGCGCGGTAAACACCTGCAGCAGCGGCTGCGCGCGCTTCAGGTGGAAAACCTGCTCGATCTCATCGACGGACACGTTCGGCTGGAAATGCGCCTGCAGTGCCTGTTCCTGCTCATTGGGATTGTTCTCGGCAGCCAAGGCTGCGCTGGCTGTCGCATGTGCGGTCATACTCATCGCGCTCCGGGGTTCTGGGCGCCCTGCTGCTTAAACCTCGATGGCTTGCGAACTCAGGCGGGGACGTGAGTATACCAGTTCCAGCTAGCAAATTAACCGTTTGCAAAACTGGGGACGTACCCTGGTTTCCAGGAAATATTGCCTGAAAAACAGGGGCCGCCCCGATTCTCTGCCGATCCTTGCATGATGTTGCCTTAAAACAGGGGTCTGACCCCAGTTTCGATGTTGCCTTAAAACAGGGGTACGTCCCCAGTTTTGCTGGCGATTACTTTTTGGTCACCTTGTCGAGGAGTTGCTCGAAGGAATCACCGTCTTCTTCCATGAACACGAGGCGTACCGGATACCATTCCAGCGACGGGGCCAGCCACAGGTCGACCTGCTGGCCCTTGCCTTTCGGCGGCGCCTTGCTGAAGTGGACGGCCTTCAGTTCGCCGGCGCCGGTCCTGATCGTGTCGGTGCCGACCACCTTGAAGGTCCAGGTTTCGGCGCTGCGCCGGCCCACCACGTAGAACTTCCATTCCGAGCCGGGAACGAATTTCTTCGGCGCGGCGCGGGCAATGGCGGCCAGTTGCCAGGGAGCGCTGCTGCGGTCCTGTTCGCCGCCGTGGATCGGCACCGTGTTGTCGCTGTCGGCCAGGTCGATCGCCTGCGCGCCGCGGTCGAAGGTCGTGGTGCCGGCCCCCTTGCGCAGGCGCTTTTCATAGTACGTGTCCGGCGCCAGGCCCCACGCATCGATCGTGCCTTCGCTGCGGTACTCGAGCACCTTGCCGAACATGCCGGAGCGCGCTTCCGTCACGAGCGAGTACTTGCCGCCGCCCTGCTGCCACGCGATGGTGCCGCTGCCGGACAGCGGGATGCCATGGCTGCTGGCCTTCACGGTATAGGTCAGCTCCGCGGAAGGCGGCAGGTCGAACTTGTACTTCGCGGCCGGCCGGTCGTCCTGGGCGGCGGCCGGGCCGGCCAGCGTGAACGACGCCGCAATGAATGACGCCGTGATGACCGAGGCCGTGATGAACGACGTTGCCTGTGCGGCACGGTGCAGCATGTGTTTCATGTTTTTCCTTTTTCAGCCAGCCGGCCGCAGGATCTTCGTGACGGTCTGCGTCGTCACGGCGCCGCTGCGTTCCGTATTGCGGATCTGCACAGGGTACCAGTCCAGGCCGGGCGCCAGCCAGATATCGAGCCGCGCGTTGTAGCTGCCGGGCCGCGGCGGGCGCGCCAGGCGCCACGTCACGAGCCGGCCCATCCTTGTTTCCAGTTCCTCTTCGCCCACCAGCACGAAGCGGTACACGGTGGCTTCCCGGTCTTCGCCCACCTGGATATCGATATCGCTGCCGAACTGGTTGACGTCGCCGCGGCCGATGGCGGCCAGCTGGAACGGCACCGTGGCCTTGTCCTGCGCGCCGGGCACCATCGGCACCGCGGCCGTGCTGGCCGAGAACGTGATGCGCTTGCCCTCGTGGTCGAAGTGCGTGGCCGTCATCGAGCGGCTGCGCCGCTTTTCCGTCATCTTGCGCGGGGCGATGCCGGCATCGTCGATCGTGCCTTCGCTGGCCAGCTCCAGCAGGCCCACGCGCGCGACCAGCATGCTAACGCCGACTTCCAGGCCCACCTTGTACGTGCTGCCATCGGTCTGCCAGCGCATGTCCGCGCTGCCGCTCCATTGCGTGCCATCCGCATCGGTGCGTTTGACGTCCAGCTCGAAGCTGGCGGTGGGCGGCAGGTCGACACGGAAGCGCCGGCCCGCCATCGGCTCGGCGGGGGCGGCCGGCGGCCCGGCTGGTGATTCTACTGCGGGTGCCGGTGGCGCAGCGCCGGCTTGCTGCGGTGCGGCGAGCAAGTCCACCGGCACGGGTGCCGCGACGGTGGCCGGCAGCGGCTCGGCCACCGGCTCCGGCAAGGGCTCGGGAAGCGGATCGGCAGGGACGGCGATCCGTGATGGCGCACGATCGGGGGAGCGCGGCCGGGCAGGTGCCGGCGTGCCCGCCTGCCGCTGCACGGTTGCCGTGCGCACCGGCAGCGCGGGCCGCAACTGGGCGCTCACCTTCATCGGCATCGGTACCGGTTCCTCCGGCGCACCGGCCGTGCCGATGCGCGCCGTGAGCCAGTCGATCGTCACGTAATGCAGCGCCAACGTGGCCGCGCACATTGCCAGTGCGCGGCGCTGCCGTGAAAAAAAGGAAGCGATCGTCATGGCCCTAGTGTAAACCGTTCCGGTTTTTGCCGGCGATGGTGTCAAATCTGCTACGCTAAGGCCCGAACGTACCCACCCAAGTCTCGGAGACATGCCATGAGCACACCGCAAATGCCAAACATTCCCGGCGCTGCCGTCATGACGGACACGCTGGATTTCGTGAAATCGCTGTGGGGCAGCATGGGCGTGCCCGGCCTCACCACGCCCACGCTGTCGCTGGATGAACTGGACAAGAAGATCAATGACCTGAAAGCCGTGGAAGCATGGCTGAACCTGAACGGCACGATGCTGCGCAGCAGTATCCAGGCACTGGAAGTGCAGCGCGGGACGATTGCCACATTGAAGTCGATGGGCCAGAGCCTGGCCGACTCGATGCAGCAGAAGCCGGGGCGCCCGGAAAAGTCGCTGTTCGAAGCCAATCCCTACGCCGCCGCGTTCTTCGGGCACCAGGAACCGGCACGGGCCACGCCGAAGCCGGCACCGCCCGCGCCGCCGCGGCCTGAAGCAAAGCCCGAGGCAAAGCCGGAAGTGAAGGCGGAGGCGAAACCGGCCGAGGCAGCGCCACCAAAGCCCGACCTGGCCGCGGCGGCAGCCGCGCAGATGGCCAACCCCGCCATCTGGTGGAACATGCTGCAGGAGCAGTTCACGCAGGCGGTCAACACGGCGATGACGGCGGACGTGAAGCCGGCGCCCGCGCCGGATCGTGCCAGCGACGGTGCCCCGGGGGCGCAGGCGCAAGGTGCGGCGGAAGCGGAACCGGAAACGAAACCCGATACGGCCGGCGCGGCCCGCAAGCCATCCGCGCGCAAGCCGCTGTCGAAGAAGGAATAGGCGCTACGCCGCCGGCGCGGCCTTCCCGCCGGCGGCGTCTTCCATGGTGCCGGCCGGATCGTCCACGCCGCCGGCAGCCGGCGCGTCGCGCCGCGGGATCAGTTCCTGCAGCTGTTCGACGAGTTGCGCGAACCGCTGCTGCCCCGGCGCCAGCGAATCCACGTGCATCAGCACACCGTTGGCCTCGATCATCAGCTCTTCGTCGTAGCCCTGCTGCTGCATGTGGGTGATCAGCATCTGCGCGGAATTGAACAGGATGCGCATATTGTCCGGCAGGCGTTCGCGCGATGCGCGCATCCATGCCACCGCCTCGGCGAGCCGGCCGGTTTTCCACAACAGCACGCCCTCGTTCATCATTTCCGCCGCTTCCTTGCGGGCCGCGGCGATCAGTTCAGCGCCTTCCTCGCCCATGCGCGCCTTGTCGAAGATCTTCTGCACTTCGTCGAGCAGCACGGCGTTGTCATGGTTGTTGCGCACCACGTGGCACAGCAGTTCCACTGGCGCTTCCTTGACGCCCACCGCGAACAGCAGCGTGGCCATCTCGATGCAGGTGGCCGTGTGCGGGCGCCTGCTTTCCCCTTCCAGCATGGCTTCGAGCTGGTCGCCCGACTTGCGCGCCCTGCGGAAATCGCCGCTCTCGTGATAGACGAGGCCCTCGGTGACCTTGCTGCGCAGCTCCACGAGATCGCCGGGGAAATCGCGCTGCGCGACGGCCAGCAGCCGCAGTGCTTCCTTTGTGTCGTTCTTCATGCCGCACACGCGGGCCATGCCCAGGTAGGCATCGACGGTGCGCCGGATCGAGTATTCGCCGATCGCCAGGCACTTGCGGAACGCATGCTCGGCCAGCTGCACATTGCCGATGCGCAGCGCGGCATTGCCCAGGCTGCGCTGGCGCGGCACCGAATTGGGCGACAGTTTGGCCGCCCTTTCCAGCACGCCGCAGGCATCTTCGTGCCGGCCCAGCAATTCCAGCGCGGCCGCCAGCTGGTCGTAGGCGTCGATGTAGAAGCGGTTCTCGGCGATCACGCCCTGGAACATCTGCAGCGCCGCTTCGTGGTCGCCGTTGGCCAGGCGGATCTTGCCGAGCCCCGCGCGGGCCCAGTTGTATTCGCGTTCTTCGAGCAGCTTCTCGTACACCACGCGCGCCTTGTCGGGCTCCCCCGCCTTCAGCAGCAGCGTGGCCTTCATCCGCATCAGGTCGATCTCGTGCACAGGATGGCGCGCGATCTGCTCGTCGCACAGCCGCGCCGCGCGCAGGTAATCCTTGTCGATGTAGGCAGCGTCGATCCCGTGGAAGACCTGCTTCTTGTGCCACACGCGGTTCAGGCGCGTCAGCAGCACGCCCTCGGTGATCGGCTTGATGATGTAGGCATCCGGCTGGTGCTCGGCCGCGCCCATCACCGCTTCCACGCTTTTTTCCGCCGAGACCATCAGCCACACGCTGCTGGGCACCATCAGGTTGCGCACGCGCGCTTCTTCCAGCACCTGCTGGCCGTTCTTGCCTTCGCCCAGGTTGAAGTCGCACAGCACCACGTCGTAGTGCATGCGCCCGAGCAGCGTCATCGCCTCGCCGCCGCTCGACGCCTGGTCGATGTGGCGGGCGCCGATATTGCGCAGCGATTCACGCAGCAGCTGCCGGATGCCGACGAAATCGTCGACGATCAGGTAGCGCTTCTCGCTCCAGTCCACGCCGGAGATCTCGGGCACCGGAGCGCCGCTGGCGGTAATGTAGGTGCCGGCCATGGTGACACCGTCAGGGCAGCGTCAGCACGAAACAGCCGCCATCCAGCGGGCCGCCGTTTTCCAGGCGCACGGCGCCGCCGCGCTGGCGCCGCCGGTGCATCTTGGCCACTTCGCTGGCGAAGAACAGCCCGAGGCCGCTGCTGTTGGTCAGGAAGTTCACGCCCTGCCCCACCGCGGCCCCCGCTTCGATCATCGATGGCGGGAAGCCCATGCCGTTATCCTCGACGCGGAACTCCAGCATGCCGTCGTGTTCGGCGATCGCCAGGCGGATGCGGTCGCGCGTGTAGCGCACCGCGTTGTTGATCGCGTGGCACAGCACGCCGATGACGAGATCCTCGTCCAGCGTCCACAGCAGCTCGGGCGGGAAATCCAGGTCGAGCCGGATCTCCTTGGCTTCGAGCAGCACGCGCGACTGGCTGGCCACCTGGTGCACCAGTTCGCCCAGCGGCACCGTCACGGGCTCGAAGGGATACGTGGGCTTGCCCACTTCCTTGTACAGCGCCAGCAGCTGCATGAGGTTGTCGGACAGCCGGCGCGTCTGGTACAGCATGTGGGCCATCTGCGGGTACGAGGCATCGTGCGCGGCGTCCTGCCCGACACCCTGCCCGACGCCCTGCCTGGCCTCTTGCTTGACCAGCAGGCTTTCCAGCGTTCCGCCCAGCACGCTGAGCGAATTCTTCATGTCGTGCACCGTGGAAGCCAGGAACACGAACAGCTCGGGCGAGCCCCCTCGATCTTCCATCATTACCCCGCAAAAGTTTCAGTAGGGCAATTATACCGGCGAAGCCGCATGAATCCACGGTTTATGGCGGCGTTATGGCGCGATTACGACAGTTTTGCGACGGGATTTGAGCAGGAACCGGCCAGGATCGAGGGCACCCGCCAGCGAGGCCTCGATCGGCGATGACAGTCCTTCAAGCTGGCAAACCAGCAACTCTGCCGCCAGCGGCGCCCAGATCAGCCCGCGCGACGCATAGCCGAGCAGCGCATGCAAGCCCGGGTGACGGGGCACGTCGCGCAGCCGCTCGGGCTGGCCGGGCGCCGCATGGTCCGGCAGCGTGCCCACCAGTGGCAGGCGGTCCGGCGCCATGCAGCGCAAGCCCACGCGGCCCGCCAGCGCCGGGGCTTCCGGCACGCGGCCGGCACCGAGGATCTCGCGCGCCCGCGCCAGGTTTTCCTGCTGGCTGGCGGGCCACAGCGCGCGGTCGGCTTCACGGTCCGACGTGCGATCGTAGGTGGCACCGACACTGGCGATGCCTTCCATTGCCGGTGTCAGGTAGGCCTCGCGGCACACCACCATCGGCGGCGCCGCGAACGTGTCCGCGGCCAGGTGCGTGACCTGCCCCCGCATCGTATACAGCGGCAGCGGCGCCGTCTGGGACAGTGCCATCGCCCCGGCGCCGTTGGCGACGATCACGTGCGCGCCTTCGGCCAGCACACGATCATGCCCCGTGTCCACGTCGGCGCCGCGCACCAGCCAGCCGTCGCCCTTGCGTTCCAGCGACAGCGCCTGCGCATGGAACACGCGCTGCAACCGGCCGCCGCACGCGGCCAGCATGGCCCGGCACACGGATGCCGGATTGGCCCAGCCGCCCTGCGGAAACAGCCAGGCGCCATGCGGCGTGGCGGAGCCGAGCAACGCGGACGCCTGCGCCGCATCGAGCCAGCGCACATACTCGACGGGATAGCGCCACGCTTCGGCCACTTCCTTCTGCAACGCCGCGTGCTGCGCATCGCGCGCCAGTTGCAGCACGCCGCATTGCTGGCCGAGGATCGGCGCGCTGCCATCGGTCGCCATGCCGCCCAGCGCCTGCCAGCGGCGCAGCGCATGCAGGTACGCCGCGCGCGTCAGGCGCGTGGGGATATTGTCGTCGCGCGACAGCAGCGGCATGAAGATGCCGGCGCGGTTGCCGGACGCCTCCTGTGCCGGCCCGTCGTGCCGTTCCACCAGCGTCACGTCCCAGCCATGCGCGCACAGGCGCTCGCACGCCGCGGCACCCGCCACGCCGGCGCCGATGACGACGGCGCTGCGCACCGGCGGCGCGGGCCGTGACGGCTGCGGCTTGCGGCTCGTGTAGCGCGCCTGCAGCGGTGCGGTGTCGGCATCCCACGAAAAACCGGCGGCGCGCAGGCTGCGTTTCCACGCTTCGTCTCCTGGCACCGTCACAAGCAGCGCGCCGGGCACCGCGAGACGGGCCAGCGCGCGCAGCGGCGCCTGCGCCGATGGCGCATGGAATTCATCGACCCGTGCCGTGATGTCGAGGAGCAGTGCTTCCGGATCGCCGAGCACGATGTCGACGACAGTGCGGCCACCGTCGAGCTCGAGGCGGTGCATGCCTGGCAGCGCGAGCGGCCAGCATTCGGCCAGCACCGGGGGCACGGCCGGCAATGCCGCCGCCACCACGATGTAGTGCAGCGTGCCGCCCGCCGCGCGGGCCGCGGCCAGGCGCGCCTCGTCGAACGCGAGGTCGAGGATGACCCGGTCAGTCAAGGCCTGCCTTCCGTAAGCTTGGAGCACTCCGCGTGCCGGAAACATGCGGCATCGTGGTCGTTGACGATGCCGATGCCCTGCAGGTACGCATACACGATCGTGGAGCCGACGAACTTGAAGCCCCGTTTCGCCAGGTCCTTCGAGATGCCGTCGGAGAGCGCTGTCTTCGCCGCGCGGTCGGCGGGGGTGGCGATGTGGTTGCGGATCGGCTTGCCGTCCACCCAGGCCCACAGGTAGCCGTCGAGCGTCAGGCCCTCTTCCCGCAGGCGCAGGTATGCTTGCGCGTTCGTGATGGCGGCCGCCACCTTCAGGCGGTTGCGCACGATGCCCGGGTTGGCCAGCAGTTCGGCCACCTTGTCCGGCCCGTAGGCGGCGATGATGGCGGGGTCCCAGCCATCGAACGCGGCCCGGTATGTGTCGCGCTTGTTCAGGATGGTTTCCCACGACAGGCCGGCTTGCGCGCCTTCCAGGTTCAGCATCTCGAACAGCTGGCGCTCGTCGTGGCACGGCACGCCCCACTCCTCGTCGTGATAGGCGATGTAGCGGGGGTTGGCGGGGTTGGCCCAGGTGCAGCGGACAGGATCGCTCATGGCGGGTCTCGATGATGAAAGAGCGCCAGTATAAAGCCAGCTACTGCCCCGCCATCTGCCGCAGCCTGCGCTTGAGCTCCCGCTCGCGGCGCTGTTCCTCGTCCCAGTCGTGCCGCACCGCGAGCCATAGCGACCATGCCATCAGCACGATCACCACCGTGAACGGCAGCGCGAACACGATGGTCGCCGTCTGCACCGCCTTCAGGCCGCCGGCCAGCAGCAGGCTGAGGGCGATGCCGGCGATCAGCACGCCCCAGATCACCTTCACGCGCGCGGCAGGCTCCGGGTTGCCACCCGTGCTCATCATGCTCAGCACCAGCACCGCCGAATCGCCGGACGTGACGAAGAACACCAGTACCAGCAGGGTGGCCACGGCCGACATCGCGGCGCCACCGGGCAGCGCCTCGAACATCTGGAACAGCGCCGTCGACACATCGGCCTTCACCGCCTCGGACAGCGGCACGTGCTGCCACACTTCCAGGTACAGCGCGGTGCCGCCGAAGATCGAGAACCACAGGAACGCCGCCAGCGACGGCGCTGCCACGGTGCCGATGATGAATTCGCGGACCGTGCGCCCGCGCGACACGCGGGCGATGAACAGGCCCACGAACGGCGACCACGATACCCACCAGGCCCAGTAGAAGATGGTCCAGCCGCCCACCCAGTTGGTGTCGCGGAACGGTGTCATGCGCAGGCTCATACGAACGAATTCGGACAGATAGGTCCCCACCGTATTGGTCAGCGTGTCGACGATGACGATGGTTGGTCCGAGAAGGAATACGGCAAGCGCCAGCAGCGCGGCCAGGATCATGTTGGCGTTCGACAGCAGGCGCACGCCCTTGTCCACGCCGCTCACGGCCGACGTGATGAACAGCGCGGTGGCGATGACGATGATGGCTACCTGCGATACCTGCGTGTTCGGCAGGCCGAACACGGATGTCAGCCCGCTGTTGATCTGCAGTGCGCCCATGCCGAGCGACGCGGCCACGCCGAACGCGGTGGCGATCACGGCCAGTGCGTTGAACAAGCCGCCGAGCCGCTTCGGCCAGTGCCACGGCAGCGCATCGGTGACGGTGCTGATCAGCGAGCGGCCGTCGCGGCGGTACAGGAAGAACGCGATCGCCAGCGCGACGATGCTGTACACCGCCCACGGATGCACGCCCCAGTGGAACAGCGCATGGCGCATGGCGGCGTTGGCCGCTTCCGGCGTGCCTGGCCTGATGCCGGGCGGCGGCGCCACGTTGAAATGGGAAATCGGCTCGGCCACGCCCCAGAACACGAGGCCGATGCCCATGCCGGCCGCGAACAGCATCGAGAACCAGCTCCTCGTGGAAAACTCGGGCGTTTCATCCTCGCCTCCCAGCTTCAGGTCGCCGTAGCGGCTGAACGCAAGGAACAGGGCGAACAGCACGAGGCCAAGCACGAGCCACAGGTACAGCCAACCGAAATTGCGGGTGATGGCGGCCAGCAGCATGTCGAATTGCGCGGCCATGGTCTCGGGCGCGAGCACGCCCCAGATGACGATCAGCAGGATGAAGCCCGCCGTCAGATACAGTTGCATAAGTCCTCCAGTGATGGCCGCTTGCGGCGACCAGCCCGGCATTATAGGGAGCACCCGGGCACGATGTCGGCCGCTTGGCGCGCTACACTCTTCCCATGACAACCCGAGCGGAGGACCCCATGCAATTCGAAGCACGACTGGAATGGCAGCGCAACGGCCAGCCCTTCCTGGACCACAAATACAGCCGCGCCCACGAATGGAGTTTCGATGGCGGCCTGCACGTGCCGGCGTCGTCGTCGCCGGCATCGGTGCCGTTGCCGATGTCGGTGGCGGACAACGTCGACCCGGAAGAGGCGCTGGTCGCGGCGGCGGCCAGCTGCCACATGCTGTTCTTCCTGTCGATCGCGGCCAGGCGGGGCCACGTGGTGGAAAGCTACGTCGACAACGCGGTCGGCCTGCTGGAGAAGGACGGCAACGGCAGGATGGCGATGACGAACATCACGCTGCGCCCGGAGATCGTGTTTGCCGGCGGCGGCTGGCCGGGCGAAGAGGAGATCGCCGCCATCCACCACGAGGCGCACGACAAGTGCTACATCGCGAACTCGCTGAAGACCGAGATCACGATCGAGCCGTCGATCGAACCGGAAGGTTGAGCAAATGCGTTGAGCTGCCATGACAAGGGCCCGGCGCGTGCGCCGGGCCCTTGTCGATGATGCCCGCGCCGGTTGCCCGGCAATGGCTGTTGTCGATGGCTGTTACTTCGTCGGGCTCGTTGCCGGATTTGTCGTGGGATTGGCCGGGTTGACCGGGTTATCCGTGTTGCCGCTCGACGGTTGCTGGGTGTTGGTCTTGTCCTTGCCCTGCGACATCGACGAGCCGCCCGTGGCGCCCGTGCCCGAAGCGCCCATCGCGGTGCCGGCCTTCATGCCCTTCATGTTCGACGCCAGCTGCTCCACGTGGCCCATGTGCTGGTCGATCGTGGGTTGCAGTTTCGCGGCCAGGCCCTTCACGTCCGCATCCTTGGCGTTCGACTGGGTCTTCACGACGAGTGCATGCGCTTCCTTGTGGCTCTTCACGCCGGCCATGTCGAGATAGGCCTTGTCGAACTTCTCGCCGGACATGGCCTGCAGCTTCTTCGCCATGGCCTTGTGCTTCGCATCCGGCTCGTCCGGCAGCTTCACGTTCTTGGCCTGCGCCACGGCCTTCACTTCGTCGAGCCCTTTCGTGTGGTCGTCGACCATCTGCTGGGCAAACGCCTTCACCTCGGCATTCTGTGATTTCTGCAGCGCAATCTTGGCGGTTGCCACCTCGGCCATGTTGGCGATCGCCATGTCCTTCAACGCTTTTTCGTCGGCTTTCGCCAGCGACTGGGCATGGGCCGAACCGATGCCCATCAGGACGGCCAGCAGCGGCACGCCCAGGTAGCTCTTCCACATTCTTGCCTTGTTCATTGCATTCTCCCTGCGGTTGTTGAGGTTGTTCGGAATTACGTAGGGTTACGGTAAATAAACAACGAAGACGGAGCCCGCTTTCAGGAACGTTATGCTTATTATGAATTTGGATAGGCATTTTACGGCGGAACGTGCCATGGAGCCGCACATTAGGAGCCGGCGGCGGAGAGTGACGCGGGAAAGAGACGGGACCAGCAGACGGGGCCCGCAAAAAAGGCGCCGGCCGCGCAAAGCGGCCGGCGCCCCTGGACGACGATTATTGTGGCTGGTTATGGCCTGGGCCGACCACTCCATTACCACCCGGATGCTTGATGAACGGCACGCGCTGGCTGACTTCGCGCAGCCGCGCCCGCATTACTTCCGGGGCCGCCGGGCCTGGTGCGAACACATAGTCCTCGTCGCTGATCGTGCGGCCGCTGACCTTGTCCACCAGGATCTGCTCGGCCGGCTGGCCGGTTTCCCGGTGCACCACGAGCAGGCTGGCACCTTCCGGCGCCAGGTGTTCATTCCCCCATGCCACGAACGCCAGCAGGACGGGTTTGAATGCGCGACCTTTCTCGGTCAGCAGATACTCATAGCGCGGCGGCCGGGCACTGTACTGCCGCTTCTCCATCAGCCCTCCCGCCACCAGCCCCGCCAACCGCCGGGTCAGCATGTTGGGGGCGATCTTCAGGCTTTTTTCAAACTCGTCAAACCGGCTCAGCCCGTAAAACGCGTCGCGCAGGATGAGAATACTCCACCATTCGCCAACCTTGCCGAGGCTGCGCGCGATCGGACAGGGCATTTGGCCAAAATCGGTATGTTTCATTATTCCTCCCACTTGTGCACATTAGAAAACGAACGAGCGCAACATAGGTGACGTTTTACCCTGAAAAAGGGTCCAACAAACTATCGAATAATCACCGACGGGATAAAAGAGCCAGTTTTTTTGCAATATGCTCAGCGTTATGCGCAAGAGTGGGCGCCACGTGCACGACTCGCCTTTTGCAACGTGAGAAAAATTGATTGACCAATGCGAACCGTGATATTTTTTATTTAATCCGGCGCATAATATGCGGAGTCCGCGCCGCCGCCAATTCGCCGCTATTTCGCTGCCATTTCTTATGTACCTGACTACCGACGCCACCGTGCACAATATCCTGATCGTGGACGATTCAGCATTCGAACAGCGCATGCTGGCCGACCTGCTCAGCGAATTGCCTTACCGGGTCTGTGTTGCCTTCAATGGCGCCGAAGGCTATCGCCTCGCGCTGGCCCGGCACCCCGACCTGATCCTGCTCGACGTGCGCATGCCCGACATGGATGGCTATGCGTGTTGCCGCCTGCTCAAGGCCAACCCGGCCACGCAGGATATCCCGATCATTTTCGTCAGCGGCACCGAATCGGTGGAAGACCGCATCCTGGGCCTGTCGATCGGCGGCGTCGACTTTGTCAGCAAGCCCTTCCTGCCGGCCGAACTTGCCGCGCGCATCCACGTGCACCTGAACCTGGCGCCGCGGTCACATCGCGCTCCCACGCAGGACCAGACCGAGGAACCCGCCCGACAGGCCTATATGCCGTCACAGGATGGCCGGCAATCGGCCTGAGAGTCCAGCCGGCAACGGCGCCGTTCAGGCTTGCCGGGTCATCTGGCGATGCCACCACCACCAGGAAACCAGCGCGTTGATCCAGTAACCGGCATACAGCACCGCCGTCAGGTACAGCCCGCGGCTGGCGTACAGCGGCACCGACACCGTGTTCACGAGCAGCCAAGCGGGCCACGTCTCGATGCGCCGCCCCATCAGCAGCAATTGCGCGACCACGGAAAAGGCCAGCGCGGCCGAATCGATGAATGGCGCGTAGGCGTCGGTGAACTCGCGCAGCATCAGGCCATAGGCCACGGTGGCCACCACGCCCGCCGCCGCCAGCGCCGCCACGGTGCGCGGGCTGGCGGACGTGATCGGCAGCGGCTCGCCACGGGCGCCGCGCAACCACTGCACCCAGCCAACGATGCAGGTAAGCACGAAAAACACCTGCAGCGTCACGTCCGCATACAGTTGCACGCCGTGGAACAGCACGGCGAACAGCGCACAGCCGACGATGCCGATCCACCACGAATGAACGTTGTTGCGGCCGGCAAGCACGATGGAGACGGCCATCACGGCATTGGCCGCGATCTCGAGCGGAGACACGTTGGGGTTTTCCTGTCAGGGCAATGGTCGGGTCATTGTCCCGCAAGCCCGGCGGCCGTGTAAAGGCCGAGGCGATTTCGTAAGCCCTCTGCCCTTTACTCGGGCGCGATGACCGCCAGCAGGCCGGCCACGCCCGCCCCGCTGTCCTGCCGCAGCGTGCACGGCTCCAGCGCGCGTACCGCGAAGCCATGGCGGGCTGCGCACTCGCGCAGGTACGGGGCGCCATGCGCATAGCGGCCGGATGGGCGCAGCGCGTGCGTGCCCTCGTCCAGCGCCTCGACCGAGAACGCGAACAGGCCGCCGGGAGCAAGTGCCCGCCGCGCGGCACCGAACAGCGCATCGAGATCGCCGACATAGACCAGCACGTCGGCAGCGGCCAGCACTTGCCACTGGCGGTCGCCGGCCTGCAGGAACGGCACGATGTCGGCGCAGGCCAGTTCGTCGTAGACCGCCAGTGCGCGGGCCCGGGCCAGCATCGCGCGCGACAGGTCGACGCCGGCCAGGTGCCGCGCGAACGGCCGCAGCAGCGGGCCGCACAGGCCGGTGCCGCAACCGAGGTCCAGCACGTCGCGCAGGGTGCCTTCCGGCAGGTGCCGCGCCAGCAGCCGGACCAGCAGTTCCGGCGTGCGGTAGCGCAGTTCATCGACCAGGTGCCGTTCGAAGCGCGGCGCGTAGCTGTCGAACAGCGCCGCCACGTACTCCGGCGGCGATGCCGGCGGCGCGGTGCCGGTGCCCAGCGCGGCCAGCAGGTAGTCGACCGCGGCGGCATCGGCGCCCACTTTTTTCGCCTGCCGGTAAGCGATGACCGCCGCCTCGTGCCGGCCCAGCGCGCGCAGCGTGTTCGCCAGCCCCAGCTGCGCCCGCGCATAGCCGGGGCGCGCCGCCAGCGCCCGGTGCCAGCTGTCCAGCGCCGCTTCGGGCTGGCCGTCATGCAGCAGCAGCCCGGCCCGCCCGCACCAGGCTTCGGCATAGGCGGGCCGCAATTGCAGCGCGCGGTCGAAGCCCTGCAGCGCCCCGTCGGCGTCGCCGGTGGCCAGCAACGACACGGCGGCGCCATTGACCGCTTCCGGATAAGCGGGCCGGGCATCGAGCGCGGCCGCGAAGCCATCGAGCGCCTCGTCGTGCCGGCCCAGTTCCTGCAATGCCAGTGCGCGGTTGCACAGCGCCTCCGGATAGCGCGGCGACAGGGCCAGCGCGGCCGCGTAACCGTGCAGCGCCTCATCCAGGCGGCCCAGGCGGCGCAATGCATTGGCGCGGTTGCACAGCGCCAGCGGATACGCCGGCTGCAGCGCCAGCGCCCGCTCGTAGCTGGCCAGCGCGTCCTCGTCGCTGCCGGCATCCTGCTGTGCCGCGCCGTAGTTGCAGTGGGCGATCGCGCGCGTGCCGTCCAGCGCGATCGCGCGGCCGATCAGTTCGAGCGCCCGCTGCGCATGGCCGCGCTGGCGCGCGATCACGCCGGACAGGTGCAGCGCGTCGAAACTGGCCGGATCGCGTTCGAGGACTTGCGCATACAGCGCATCGGCTTCGGCCAGTTCGCCGCGCTGGTGGTGCGCGACAGCCTGGCGCAGGAGGGATTCATTGGTCATGCGGTATTAGACCGGGCAACAGGGGCGCAGGTCAAACTGTTGTCATATTCGCGCGGCACAATACGCCTGCTTCTGTGGAGAGGGGCAACACTGGCGGCGCAAGCTGTCACTACCGGCGCCGGCGGTCGGGAAATATACCGGCACCACATTCCTTCCGGTCGCGACAGCGGCCGGATGCCTGCAGGCCCGACATGGGCGGGCCTGCAGGCATCCGCGTGGCCATCCTTCCCCGACTTCTGGCAGCATGGCGGCACATCCCAAAGGAGCCCCCATGAACGCCGACCTGAACCTGCTGCTGGAAGAACTCGAACGATTCGGTGCCGAGAACGATGACGGCATCGGGCATGGCGATCCGGCCCGCGCGCAGCGCATGCTGAACATCACGCGCGATACGGGTGAGTTCCTGGCCGTGCTGGTGCGCGCCACGCGCGCCCGCGACATCCTCGAGATCGGCACGTCGAACGGTTACTCGACGCTGTGGCTGGCCGATGCCCTCGGCGCGGAGGACGGCAAGGTGACGACGGTGGAACTGCTCGACGCCAAGTATGCGATGGCGCAGGAGAACTTTGCACGCGCCGGCCTGCGTGAGCGGATCGATGCGTTCAATGCCGATGCCGGCGAAGTGCTGCGCGTGGCCGGCGATGCGGCCTATGACCTGGTGTTCCTCGATTCGGACCGCACGCAGTATGAAGGATGGTGGCCGCAGATCCGGCGCGTGCTGCGTCCGCGCGGCCTCCTGGTGGTCGACAACGCAGTCTCGCATGCGGAGGAGATGGAATCCTTCATGCAGGCCGTGCGGGACGACGGCTTCGCGTGCAGCCTGGTCCCCGTGGGCAAGGGAGAATTCCTCGCCACACGGGCCTGACCTGCTTCAGTCGATGTACTTCAGCCCCGCCGCGGCAAGCGGCTCACGCATCCTGTACATGTCCAGCCCCAGCACGCCGCTGGCCAGCTTCGCGCGCTTCTCGCCTTCGAGATCTTCGCGCTGTTGCGCCACCTGGGCCACGCGTGCGGCATCGGCGGCAGGCACGACGACAACGCCGTCTTCATCGGCCACGATCACGTCGCCCGGATTCACCAGCGCGCCCGCGCACAGCACGGGGATGTTGACGGAGCCAATCGTGGACTTGATGCAGCCCTTGGCACTGATGCATTTGCTCCACACGGGAAAGCCCATCTCGCGCAGGAACTTCACGTCGCGCACGCCGGCATCGATAACGAGCCCCTTCGCGCCGCGTGCGCAAAAACTGGTGGCCAGCAGGTCACCGAAGTAGCCGTCCGTGCACTCGGCCGTGATCGCGGCCACCACGATGTCGCCGGGCCGGATCTGCTCGGCCACCACGTGCAGCATCCAGTTGTCGCCGGGGTGCAGCAGCACGGTGACGGCGGTGCCCGTCGCTTCCGCGCCCTGCCAGATCGGGCGCATATAGGGTTTCAGCAGGCCCACGCGGCCCATCGCCTCGTGCACGGTGGCGCTGCCGAACTTCGACAATTGTTCGACGGCGGCCGGGTCGGCCCGTTCGATGTTGCGCTTCACGATGCCGAGCTGGTTCATCATTGGTGCGGTCATGCTCATTTCCCTTATCGTCCTTTTGCTGCCAGTTGCGCGTCCAGGCGCGGGAACACGCGGCGCGCATTGCCTTCGAAGATCGCCAGGCGCTCCTCGTCGGTGAGGTTCGCGGCCTGGATGTAGCGTTTCGTGTCGTCGTAGTAGTTCCCCGTTTCCGGGTCGATGCCGCGCACGGCGCCGAT
Organism: Pseudoduganella lutea; assembly: GCF_004209755.1. Classification (NCBI taxonomy): domain Bacteria; kingdom Pseudomonadati; phylum Pseudomonadota; class Betaproteobacteria; order Burkholderiales; family Oxalobacteraceae; genus Pseudoduganella; species Pseudoduganella lutea. Next base: position 2,386,020 of record NZ_CP035913.1, read on the forward strand.
CATCTCGGAAGCGAACAGCACGTTCTTCACCGGAATCACCTTCGTCAGCAGGTCGATGCCCGGCTGGTGGTACACGCAGGTGTCGAAGAAAATATTGTTCAGCAGGTGTTCGGCCAGCGGTGGCTTTTTCATTTCCTGCGCCAGCCCGCGGAAGCGGCCCCAGTGGTACGGCACGGCGCCGCCACCGTGCGGGATCAGGAATTTCAGCGTCGGGAAATCCTTGAACAGGTCGCTGGTCAGGCATTGCATGAACGCCGTGGTGTCGGCATTCAGATAGTGCGCGCCGGTGGTATGGAAGCACGCGTTGCAGCTCGTGGAGACGTGGATCATCGCCGGGAGGTCGTATTCCACCATCTTTTCGTAGACCGGGTACCAGTGGCGGTCGGACAGGGGCGGCGCCGTCCAGTGTCCGCCCGAGGGGTCCGGATTCAGGTTCAGGCCCACGGCGCCATAGTCCTTCACGCATTTTTCCAGCTCGGCAATGCAGGTGGCCGGGTCCACACCGGGCGACTGCGGCAGCATCGCCGCCGTGGCGAAGTGGTCGGGGAACAGCTGCGCCACGCGGGCGCACAGCTCGTTGCAGATCGCGGCCCAGGTGGCACTCGTGTTGTAGTCGCCGATATGGTGTGCCATGAAGCTGGCGCGCGGCGAAAAGATCGTCAGGTCCGAACCCCGCTCCCTCATCAGGCGCAGCTGGTTGGTTTCGATCGTTTCGCGCAGCTCGTCGTCGGAGATCTTCAGGTCCGATACGCGTGGCCCCAGTTCCGGTGTGTTCAGGTTGGCGATCTGCTCGTTGCGCCAGTTTTCCAGCGCCTTCGGCGCCGTCGTGTAGTGGCCGTGGCAGTCGATGATCAGTGCTTGCTTCATGTCGTGTTCCTTTGATTATTCGGTATCAGCCCAGGTCGGGGACCAGGACCTCGCCGCGCATGATCGGACGGGCCGTGCGCAGCAGCGCGGCGCGGGTGACCTGCTGGCCGTCGACTTCCAGTTCGACGGAAAATTCGCCGGTCGGGTGTTCGACCGACACGGCTTTCGTGCGGCCGGCCGGCACGGCGGCAATGCCTTGCGTGATCGAGCCCTCCAGCACGCAGGCGGTAGCGACGGTGACGGCCGCCAGCACGCCGATCGCGTCGTGGCACACGTGCGGGATGAAGCAGCGCGTGGCGATCGCCCCGCCCTCCTTCGGCGCCGCCACGAGGCACATCTTCGGGTAGTTCTTCGCCTTCACGTCGCCCAGGCCCATCAGCGGGCCGCAGGTCAGGCGCAGCGCTTCGAGCTTTTCCTTCAGCGCCGCGTGGGCATTCAGTTCGGCGACGTTTTCCCGGCCGGTGATGCCGAAGTCCGCCGCGCGCACCAGCACCATCGGCATGCCGTTGTCGATCAGCGTGGCCTCGACGGTGCCCAGGCCTGGCACATCGATCCGGTCGCGGGCGCGACCGCTCGGCAGCAGCGACGGGCATACGGAACCAGCCGTTTCGAGGAAAGCGATGCTGACGGGGGCCGCGGTGCCCGGCACGCCGTCGATGCGCGCGGTGCCGGTGTATTGCAGGCGGCCCTCGGGCGTGGGCATGGTCACGTCGCACCGCATGCCGGTGTTCAGGGTAAGGATGCGCGCCGTCGTGAAACCTTCACCCATGCCGTGGCCGGTCGGCAGCAGGCCACGTTCCAGCGCGAACGGGAGAACGGCGGCCAGCATGTTGCCGCAGTTTGGCGTCACGTCCACCGTGTCGCCATCCGGCTGCAGCTGGGCAAACAGGAAATCGAGGTCCACGCCCGGCGTGGTACTGCGGCGTACGATGCCGACCTTGCTCGTCAGCGGATGCGCGCCGCCCAGGCCGTCGATCTGGCGCGGATCGGGCGACCCCATGGCGGCAAGCAGCAGCCTGTCGCGCTGCGCCGGATCGGCCGGCAGGTCGGACTCGACGAAGAACGGGCCGCGCGACGTGCCGCCCCGCATCAGCATGCAGGGCACGGCGCGCAGGTCGGAGGGAGCATGGTCCATGGCGGATGGGCGATTGGTGGTCATGCGGCCAGTATCCGTGCGGTCACCCTGGGCGTGGTTGCGTTGTACCCGGCGTTTTGTTCTAATTCTCTTATCGAATCATTTTCACCGCCCATGACAACTGTCAGCCTGCGCCACCTGCACGCGTTCTCCGTCGTTGCCGCCACTGGTGGCATTCGCCGCTCGTCCGATGCGCTGTTCCGGGCTTCGAGCGCCGTGGCGCGTTCCGTCACGGCGCTCGAAGCGAGCCTCGGCGTGCTGCTGTTCGAGCGCAAGGGCCGCGGCATGCTACTGACGGCGGCCGGCCACCTGGCAAAGCTGCGTGCCGACCGCATCGAAGGAGAATTACGCGACGTGCGCGACGACGCGGTGCGCATACGCAGGATGGGAGACAAAGGTGGAGTCAATGCGGGTGGCAACGTGGGCGGCATCGAGGCGCTGCTGAACGAGCGCCGCCTGCACGCCGCGGCGCTGCTGGCCGAGGTGCACCACATGCCCACGGTGGCCCGTGCGATGGGCACGTCGCAGTCGGCCGTCAGCCAGGCGATCGCGCGGCTGGAAGACATGCTGGGCCAGCCCCTGTTCCTGCGCACGGCGCACGGGATGGTGCCGACCGATGCGGGCCGCCGCTGGGTAGAGCGTTTCGAGCGGGTGCTGGCGGAATTGCGGCACATCCCCGAAGACATTGCCGCGCTGGCGGGCGTGGTGGAAGGCGTCGTCACCGTCGGCGCACTGCCGCTGGCGCGTTCGCAACTGCTGCCGGCAGCCATCGCGGCCGTGCTGCAGAAGCATCCGCGGCTGCGTATCCGCTCGCTCGAAAGCCCGTACGAGGAACTGACGGCCGGGCTGCTGTCGGGTCGCGTCGACTTCATCGTGGGTGCCCTGCGCCCTGGCGCCGGCGATGCGTTCGACGACCGCGTGCTGATCGAGGATCGCGTGGCGCTGGTGGCACGCAGCGGCCACCCGCTGGCCGGCAAGCGTCGCGTCGATGACGCCGACCTGGCCGGCTGGCCATGGGTGCTGTCGCGCGCCGGCACGCCACTGCGCGAATCGCTCGAAGCGTTTTTCCGCGAGCGGGGCGTGGCAACGCCACAACCCGCCGTCGAAACGGGCGACCTGGCCCTGCTGCGCGGGCTGCTGGTGGAAAGCGACATGCTTACCGTGCTTTCCGCGCACCAGCTGCACCATGAAATCGCGACAGGACAGCTGGCGGTGCTGCCCTATGACATGGCCGGACTCGAACGCCGCATTGGCCTGATCACCCGGCGCGGCGCCCACCTGTCGCCCGGCGCCAACGCGCTGCTGGCCGAGATCGACACCGCCAGTGCGCGCTGGCGTCAAAACCGGTGACAGACACTGGTTTTCTTGGAACGTTTCTTCAGAACCGGTGTCTGTCACGGTTTTTTTTGAAACATTTCCGGCGCTGGAGCCTGTTACCAACGCTTCCCATGCTTTACATTCCTTTACGTTTCATTCACAGGCCGATAAGCAGATTGCAACGCTGCGGCAGGTAATGGCAATACTTGCAGTGCCTCCAAAACGTACACTTGTTTGCAGTGGTGCCCCATATTTATGCGGAGCATCACGGGACACGCAATGCGCAGCCCCATGCGCCGTCCAGACCAAAACAGGTGTTTACCGACTGGAGACTTAATGAATACCGTACAATCGCTCGACGTTCGGGCTACCATCAACGGCCGCGGCATGAGCGGCTACCAGTGGCTGCTGCTGGTCCTCTGCTTTCTCATCGTGGCAACCGACGGCATGGACGTGGCCATCATGGGCTTCCTCGCGCCCGCCATCACGAAGGAATGGGGCATTTCGAAAGCGGCGTTCGGCGTGGTGATGAGCGCCGCGCCGATCGGCCTGGCCATCGGCGCACTGCTCGTCGGCCCGCTGTCGGACCGCTATGGCCGCAAGAAACTGCTGATGTCGTCGATTTTCTGGTTCGGCCTGTTCAGCCTGCTGTGTGGCTTCGCCACCGATGTCATTACCTTATCGGTGCTGCGTTTCCTGACCGGCCTGGGCCTGGGCGCGGCCATGCCGACGACGACCACGCTGCTGTCCGAATATCTGCCCGAGAAATCGCGCAGCACGCTGCTGGCCGTGATGTTTACGGGTTTTAATCTTGGTTCGGCGCTGGTGGGTTTTGGCGCCGCCGCGATCCTGCCCGACCATGGCTGGCGCACCGTGCTGATGGTGGGCGGCGCGATCCCGCTGGCCTGCCTGCCGTTCTACCTGTGGCTGGTGCCGGAATCTACGCAGTTCCTGGTGACGAAGAAGTTCCCCGCCGAGCGCATCGCCCGCACGCTGCGGCGGGTCTGCGGCAAAGATATTCCGCAAGCGGCCGCCTATACGAACAGCGAACAGGCCGTGAAGGAAGCGGCACCGGCCAGGGCGCTGCTGTCGCCGCAATTCAGGAAAACCACGCTGTCGCTGTGGGCCACGTATTTCATGGGCCTGCTGGTGATCTATCTGCTGAGCGGCTGGTTACCCACGCTGATCAAGGATGCCGGCCTGCCGATCGAGCGCGCTGCCAACATCACCGCGCTGTTCCAGCTGGGCGGCACCGTGGGCGCGCTGTTCGTCGGCTTCTTCATGGACCGCTGGGTGCCGAACAAGGTGATCGCCACCGCCTACATCGGTGGCGCCGCCTTCATCCTGATATTGGCATCGTCCAGCGTGGAATCGTCGCTGTTCGTCGTCTTCGTGCTGCTGGCAGGCTTCTGCATGAGCGGTGCACAGACCGGCATGAACGCGTTCGCACCGTCCTGCTACCCGACCGCGGTACGCGCCACCGGCGTGTCCTGGATGCTGGGCATCGGCCGCTTCGGCAGCATTTCCGGCTCCTTCCTGGGCGGCATGCTGCTGACGATGGGCTGGGGCTTCTCGTCCGTCATCTCGATCCTGGCGATTCCGGCGACCCTTGCCGCGATCGCGATCATCGCGGCCACGCTGGGCAGGAAACGCCAGGCCATCGCCTGACCCTATTGGCCTGACCTTATTGTCCCGACCCTCGCGGCCTGAACCACTGTAATGGAATGAACCACCATGGCTAACATCATCGGCGCGATCGCGTCTTCCCACACTCCCACGATCGGCTTCGCGCTCGACGCGAACAAGCAGCACGACGCCGTCTGGGCTCCGATCTTCAAGGCCTATGAACCGGTGCAGCAATGGCTGGCCGACAAGAAGCCCGACGTGCTGCTGATGATCTTCAACGATCACGTGACATCGTTCTTCTTCGACCACTACTCGGCGTTCGCGCTGGGCATCGGCAACGAATACAGGCCGGCCGACGAAGGCGGCGGCGCGCGCGACCTGCCGCCGATCGCCGGCCACACCGGGCTGGCGCAGCACATCGGCCAGTCGCTAATGGCCGACGAATTCGACATGTCGTTCTTCCAGGACAAGCCGCTCGATCACGGCTGCTTCTCGCCGCTGTCGATCATGTGGCCGCACGATGGCCAGGGGGCAGCCGGTGCGTGGCCCGGCAGCATCGTGCCGCTGCAGGTGGGCGTGCTGCAATTCCCCGTGCCGTCCGGCCGCCGCTGCTACAAGCTGGGCCAGGCACTGCGCCGCGCCATCGAAAGCTTCCCGGAAGACCTGGACGTGGCGATCGTGGCCACCGGCGGCCTGTCGCACCAGGTGCACGGCGAACGCGCGGGCTTCAACAACACCGCGTGGGACAGCCGCTTCCTCGACATGTTCGAAGCCGATCCTGAAGCGCTGCTGGACCTGACGCATGCCGACTTCGCCCGCCTGGGCGGCTGGGAAAGCGCCGAAGTGGTGATGTGGATGATCATGCGCGGCGCGATGGCCGGTAAGGTCAATTGCCTGCACCGCGAGTACTACCTGCCATCGATGACCGGCATCGCCGTGTCGATCTACGAGAACGCCGTTGCGGTGGACCCGGCGCTGCACCAGCGCGCGATCGAACGGCACCGCGAGCACATCGCGCACCAGACGAAGGGCGCCGAAGCGTTGGAAGGCACCTACCCGTTCACGCTGGAGACCAGCTCGCGCGCCTACCGCATCAACAAGTACCTGCACCAGCTGATCAAGCCCGAATTCCGTGCCCGCTTCAAGGAAGCGCCGGAAGCCACGTACGACGACGCGGGCCTCACGGCCATCGAGCGGCGGATGATCGCCGCGCGCGACTGGCAGGGCATGATCCGCTACGGCGTGATCTTCTTCCTGCTCGAGAAGCTGGGCGCCGCCGTCGGCGTCTCCAACCTGCACATCTACGCGGCGATGCGCGGCCAGTCGCTGGAGGATTTCCAGAAGACGCGCAACACGCAGGCGCTGTACTCGGTCGGCGGCTCCGCGAAGGACGCCGACTGGAACAAGCCGAAGTCCTGATTTTCCGAACGCGTGCCCGCGGCCCGCTCCCCTGATCCATGTGGTGCCGCCCCCCTTCCCGGCTGGGGCACGGCGCCGCTCATCCCTGCACAAACCACCATCCGATTCAATCGAGGAGACACCATGCAAAAAACCCTGATCGCCACCGCCATCGCCGCGTGTACGATGGCCGCCACGTTGCCGGCGCAGGCGCAGAGTTCCATTTCCCCGACGTCCATTTCCATTTACGGCCTGATCGACGGGGCCGTCGAGCACTACACGAACGCGGACGCGGCCGGCAACGGCGTCACGCGCAGCCCGAGCCTGGGCGGCGGCATGTTCCCGTCGCGCATCGGCTTCAAGGGGTCGGAAGACCTGGGCGGCGGCCTGAAAGCCATCTTCACGCTGGAAAACGGCTTCGCGCCCGATTCCGGCACCATCAACCAGGGTGGCCGGCTGTTCGGGCGCCAGGCGTGGGTGGGCCTGGCCGGCAGCTGGGGCCAGGTGACGATCGGCCGCAACTACAACATGCTGTACGTGTCGTCGTTCGACGTCGACGTGTTCGGCCCGTCACAGTATGGCCTGGGGGCGCTCGATCCGGCCGTGCCGAACGGCCGCAGCGACAATTCCATCGCCTACAAGGGCACGTTCAATGGCGTCACGCTCGGCGCCACGTACAGCCTGGGGCGCGACACGTCGTCCGCCGGCGGCGCCTCTGGCACCAACTGCGCCGGCGAATCCGCCACCGATGCGCAAGCGTGCCGCGAATGGTCGACGCTGCTGCGCTACGACCGCCCCACCTGGGCGGTGGTGGCCGCCTATGACCGGATCCACGGCAGCCCCACGGCCGCCAATGGCCTGAACACGAGCGACAAGACGGACAGCCGCCTGCACGTGGCGGGCCTGGTGAAGGGTGCGGACTGGAAGGTGGGCGGCGGCGTGCTGCTGCGCGATAACGAGGGTTCGGCCACGCAGCCGAAGAGCCGGCTGTACTACCTGGGCGCCGCGTACAACGTGAGCCCGCTGCTCGTGATCGATGGCCAGGTCGGCAAGCTCGATTACCGGGCCACCGGCAACGACACAAAGCAGGCGCTGCTCCGTGCCACCTACCTGCTGTCGACGCGCACCGCCGTGTACGTGGCCGGCGGCCGGATCGACAACGACGGCACCGCCGCCGTCGCCCTCTCCGCCGGCGGCACCGTCGGCGCCGGCATGGGCCAGACGGGCATCATCACCGGCATCAAGCACGCGTTCTGACCCGTTGCAAAAAAAACCGGTGACAGGGCTGGATGGTGGCATGCATGCCACCATTCGCTACGCAGGCGCGGAGCATGCTCCGCGAAACACCTGCTGCGCCACCGTTTTTCCTGGAACAGTCGTTCCCCAAGAACCGGTGTCTGTCACCGGTTTTCCTGGAACATTCTGTGTCACCGGTTTTCCGGGAATATTCCTGTATCGCCGAGTTGTCGGCGCGCGACTCAACAATCTCAAAAACTTAATGTACTTTCTGAAGTAAGCGTGCCAAGTCGTGGAATTGGTATGATGGCTGCAACCGGACAGAACGGAGGCTGCCATGAACGACACAGTCTACGACGAAGCCCGTGCCAATTGGCGCATGGCGCAATGCGTCGATACAGGGGTGAAGCTATCGCTGGCGGATGGCGTGACGCCAGCGCTGGAATTCATGCAGGAGTGCGGCGTACCGCGCGAGATCGCGATGCGGGTGCTGGGTGCGCCGTGCTTCGGGCGGCATCCGGCGCCAACGAATGCGCACGCTGAAGCCGCACGCTGAAGCGGCCTACAGATCCTCGTGGTGATCGGAAGCGCCCTGCTTCCAGTAGGCCGAGATCCGGCTGGCGGTGCGCGGGAATCCCTTTTCACCATGGACGACGTCGCGCACCCGCGCCGCGATCGCGGCCTCGCCGCCAAACCACACGAATGCATCGCCCCCGGGCAGCGGCATGGCGCGGATCGCTTCGACCAGCGCGGCGCCGTCGCTCACCTGCCACACGTCGAGCCGGGCGGCGCTCGTGAGAGGCACGTCGTCATCGTGCGCAACGATGACGATCGCACGCACGTCCGCCGGCAGCTCTTCCAGGCGGCGCCGGATCGCCGGCAGCGCGGTGGCGTCGCCAGCCAGCAGGTGCCAGCCATAGTCGGCCGGGATGATCATCGAGCCGCGCGGGCCGCCGATCGTGACGCGCTGGCCCACGGCCGCCTGTCGCGCCCACCCCGATGCCTTGCCGTCGCCATGCAGCGCGAATTCGATCGTCAGTTCGCGCGCGGCGTGATCGTAGCGGCGCGGCGTGTAATCGCGGCGCACCGGCTCGCCGGAAGGGTCGTCGAAGATGAATTTCACATGATCGTCGAATGACGCGGACACGAAGTCCGCCAGGTCTTCGCCGCGGAAGGTCACCGCCACGAAGTGCGCGCCGAGCGGCGCCACGTTCACCACCTCGACATCGCGCCGCTTCAGTTCGTGGCGCACGCGCCGTACCCGGCTCGCCGCCGCTTCGTTGACTGGACTATCCATCCTATCCATCCGATTCAATTAGTTGATAAAGTCCCCCATTCTGACGTCGATTGGTTGACCTGGTCAACTAAATTCAGCATGGATTCCGATCTTGCATATTCAGTTTAAGCTTGTCATAATTGAGAATAGTTCTCATTTGTATTCAGCGCAAGCCCCAAACCGATCCGCATGTCCGTCTCGCCGACATGCGCCACCTGACAAGCCAGCCATGCAAGTACAATCAACGATGGCGCCCGCCGCCAAACCCAGGAAGCCCGGCCCCGGCTGGCGTTACCTCACCGGCGTGGCCGTGCGCGCGCTGGCCGCGATCTTCGGCGGCTATGCGCTGTCGGCGGCGTGGGCGGCGGCGCTGGCGCTGACCTTGCCTACCGTGCGCGTGGAGGCGGCGCTGACGGCGACGATGACGGCGCTGGTGATCTATCCGTGCGCGGCGATGTGGTGCTTCGGCGCCCGCACGGCGCTGCGCGCGATTGCCGGGCTGGCGATTGCCGGCGCGCTGCCGGCCGCCATCCTGCTGCTGTCGAAGGGGGCCGCATGAAGGACGGCATCCGCCAGTCGATGGCATGGCTGCACACCTGGTCCGGCCTGCTGGTCGGCTGGGTGCTGTTCATGGTGTTCGCGGCCGGCACCGCCAGCTACTTCCGTGACGAGATCACGCTGTGGATGAAACCCGAGCTGCATGGCGTGGCGCATGCGGCGGTACCGCAGGCACTGGCCGTGGCCAATGCCGTCGCGACGCTGCAGGACAAGGCGCCGAAGTCGCAGCGCTGGTTCATCACGCTGCCGACCGAGCGCGAGCCGGGGCTGCGCGTCAGCTACAACGCCAAGCCGCCTCCGGGCGAAGGCGGTGGCCGGCGGCGCAACCTGAAGAGCCTCACGCTGGATCCGGCCACGGGTGCCGAACTGTCGGCACCACGCGAAACACGCGGCGGCGAATTCCTGTACCGCCTGCACTTCGACCTGCACTACATGCCGGCGATCTGGGGCCGCTGGATCGTGGGTTTCTGCGCCATGTTCATGCTGGTGGCGATCCTGTCGGGCATCGTCACGCACAAGCGCATCTTCAAGGACTTCTTCACGTTCCGCCCGAAGAAGGGCCAGCGCTCATGGCTGGACTTCCACAACGTGTCCGCCGTGCTGGCACTGCCCTACCACCTGATGATCACGTACACGGGCCTGCTGACGCTGATGTTCATGTACTTCCCGCAGGGCATACAGGCGGTGTACCAGGACAAGCAGGACACCTTCTTCTCCGAACTGTTCAACAGCCCACCGGCCGATGCCAAGGCGGCCCGCGTGCCTGCGCCGCTGGCACCGCTGGCACCGATGGTCGAGCAGGCGTCGCGCGCGTGGAACGGCGCACCGGTGGGCCGGGTCACCGTCGCCTTCCCGAACGATGCAAACGCCACCGTGTCGATCACGCAGCAGACCGGCCACGCCATCAGCTACGACGTGCCGACCATCGTGTTCGACGGCGTGACCGGCCGCGTGGTGTCCGCGCCATCGGCGCACAGCGGTGCCGCCAAGGATACCCGGGGCGTCATGTACGGCCTGCACGTGGCGCGCTTCAGCGACCCGTTCACGCGCTGGCTGTTCTTCACCTGCGGCCTGGCCGGCTGCCTGATGGTGGCCACGGGCCTGCTGCTGTGGGCCGTGAAGGAACGCCCGAAGCACCTGAAGGCCCATGCCGGCAAGACCGGCTTCAGCCTGCGCCTCGTCGATGGCCTGAACATCGCCGCCGTGGCCGGCCTGCCGCTGGCGATGGCCGTGTATTTCTGGGCGAACCGGCTGATCGAGACGGGCATCGCGCAGCGGCCGGAAGCGGAGATCCGCTGGTTCTTCACGGCCTGGGGCATCGCCGCCATTGCCGCGCTGGTGAAACCGGGGCGCCCGATGTGGCGGCTACAGCTGGCGCTCGGCGGCCTGGCATTCGCGCTGCTGCCGCTGCTGAACGGCGCCACCGGCGGCGCGCACCTCGGCACCAGCATCGCCCAGGGCATCTGGGCGGTGGCCGGCTTCGACGTCGTCACACTGCTGCTGGGTGCCTTCCTGCTGTACAGCAGCCATTACCTCGGCAAGGAAAAGGCCCCGAAAGCCGCCCGGGCCACGCCGAAAGAACCTGAACTCGCCGGGAGCAACGCATGAGTGCTGTCATTTTCTTCACCATCGCCGCGCTGGGGGCCGCCGCCGCCGGCTTCGGCGGGCTGGGCCTGGCCATGGACCGGCATTGGGAAGCCATCCACGGGCGCGGCAGTATGCCGGCCCCCACGCTGCGCCGCCTGCTCCAGCTGGGCGGCAGCGCCGCGCTGGCGATTTCCCTGTGGTGCTGCCTGGCGGTGCACGAGATGCACAATGCCGGCCAGGCGATCGTGCTGTGGTGCGGCGTGCTGTCGGTGGCGGCCTGGGGCTCGGTGGCCGTGATGACCTATGCGGCGCAGCATGCGCGGCATACCGCCGCCGCCGCCGCGGTCGTGGCGTGCGCCACGGCCACGCTGGCCCTGGTGTTACGCTGACCCTTGCTCCGGCCCTGCGCTGACCTTGCGCCGGCCCTTTACGCTTGCGTGTCGAAGGTGACGCGCACCTTCTCCAGCAACGCCAGCAACTGCCGGCGCTCCCCCTCGTCGAGCCCCGCCACCGCCACCTGCGCCAGGTGCTCGCCGCTGCGCTGCAGGGTACGGGCCAGCGCCTTGCCCGCCTCGGTCACGTGCAGCCGCGTGCTGCGGCGATCCGTTTCGTCCACCGTCGCCTCCAGCCATCCCTTGTCACGCAGGCCGCGCACCAGCCGCGCCAGCTGCGCCTTGTCGCGGCCGGAACGGGCAACCAGATCGCTCTGCGTGGCGCCGGGGTGACGGGCGAAATAGCCCAGCACCTTTGCTTCGATGTGCGTGACGTCGTGCGGCCCGGCACGCAGTTCGCGGTACTGCTGCGCGCGGTAGAGGTGCATGATTTCATGGATGGCGTCGAAGACGGCGCTGGCGCTGTCGGCGGGCTTGTCGCTGGAAGGTGCCATGGTGGTCGGAAGTTGTGGGCGCCCCGAGTATACCTTGCCGGGGCGCCTGTAGAATGCCGTTGCTCGCAGAGACAGTCCCACCGTCCAGCGCGCGGCGCCTTTGCCGGTGCCCTATCCGGGTGCCGCCGCCAAAGCCATGACAACCTGATAAAGATTCCATGCAGACCAGCCTTCCCCTCGTTACCAACGATGCCGTCGTGCTCGGCATACTCGCCACCATCCTCGGCCTCGTTTTCTGGACTTCGTCGCGCACCGACGGTGTCTGGAAAAAGATCTACACCTACGTGCCCGCGCTGTTGCTGTGCTACCTGATTCCGGCCATCCTCAACACGCTCGGCATCATCGACGGCAGTCATTCGAAGCTGTATCCGATGGCGCGCGACTACCTGCTGCCCGGCGCCCTGGTGCTGTTGTGCATCGCCACCGATTTCGGCGCCATCGTGCGGCTCGGCCCGAAGGCGCTGATCATGTTCCTCACCGGAACCGCCGGCATCATGCTGGGCGCGATCGTGTCGTTCGAAGCGATGCGCCTCATCCACCCGGAAACGGTGGCCGGCGAGACCTGGCGCGGCCTGACGACGATCACGGGTGCCTGGATCGGCGGCGGCGCCAACCAGGCGGCAATGAAGGAAGTGTTCGAGGTCGATGCCAACGTGTTCGGCCAGTTCGTCGCCGTCGACGTGCTGGTCGCCAACCTGTGGACGGCCGTGCTGCTGTTCCTGGCCGGGCGCGCCGATGCGTTCGACCGCTGGACCGGCGCCGACGTCACCGCGATCAACGCCGTCAAGGCCCGCATCGAACGCTACCAGGCCACGCATGCGCGCATTCCCTCGCTGGCCGACGTGATGATCGTCCTGGCCGTGGGCCTCGGCGTCTCCGGCCTGTCCCACGCGCTGACCGGCCCGGTGCTGCAATGGATCGGCAGCCTCCCGGCCGAATGGAACCTGAAGGACTACAGCCTCACGTCGGCCTTCTTCTGGATGGTCGTCTTCGCCACCACGTTCGGCCTGCTGCTCAGTTTTACCAGGGCGCGCAACCTCGAAGGCGCCGGCGCCTCGACGATCGGCTCGGCAATGGTGTACTTCCTCGTCGCGACGATCGGCATGCAGATGGACCTGTCCGCCCTGGTGGACCGGCCATGGCTGTTCCTGCTCGGCCTGATCTGGATCTGCGTGCATGGCGGCCTGCTGCTGCTGATGGCCAAGCTGATCCGCGCGCCGCTGTTCTTCATGGCGGTGGGATCGCAGGCCAACGTTGGCGGCGCCGCGTCCGCGCCCGTCGTGGCCAGTGCATTCCACCCGGCACTGGCGCCCGTCGGCGTGCTGCTCGCGGTGCTCGGCTACGCGCTCGGCACCTACTGTGCGTACATCACGGGGCTGGTGCTGCGCGCGCTGGCGACCTGAACGCGCAAGGGACCAGTTCGTCCAGCGGTGTCCCATAATGCCAGGCTCTGCCCCGGCTTTCGCCGTGTTTTTCAGGTGCGGCAGCCGCATGCGCATCACAGCCCGAGTCTGGTGGCGGCATCCTCGGCCGCATCGAGCAACTGGACGTCGGGCTGGCTTCAATGCCAGCCTCGCCTGTTCAGATATTGCGATCGTTCAATTTTTTTGAACGTCGAAAAATATTGAACAGAACAGGACTGGCGTTCATAATTGGGCCTTGTTCAAGATAACTGAACGGGTTTGAAAAATGAACGCCAAAGGAATGGAACGCACACTGGCCATATGGCTACCCAAAGTCCTGGCCGCGTTGCGCAGCTCCGCAGGTATTGAGGGTCATGTCACTCCTGAATCGATGCTGTCGGAAGGAATGGTAGAACTGGCTGTCAACGGTACGCTCCTTACCTATACGTGCGAATTCAAAGTCCGCATACCTCACTTTGCCGCGCTCGCAGACATGAAGGCGCGTACAAGATTTGGCCCCCCCATACTGCTCATTACGCCCGCAATAAGCCAGGAAATGGCGCTCCGCTGCCGCACCGCAGGTGTCCAGTTTCTCGATTCGGCTGGTAATGCATACCTGTCAAACGGGCAAGGCATGTTCATATTCGTTGCTGGTTTGAAGGCAGCCGTTGATGACGTGCCACTGGAGGCGACTTCCCTTACCACGCCGGCTGCATTGCGGATGGTTCTCGCTTTTCTCGCCAAACCTCCGCTGATCAACGCGCCGTACCGCGAGATTTCGTGGGCGGCAAAAGTTTCAACAGGATCGATTGGGCACGTGTTCCATTCGCTCGCTGCGCGAAATTTTCTCGCCACGACAGGGACCGGACGCCACTTGAAGAATGAGAGGTTGCTGATTGGAGAATGGAGCGCAGGATATGCCAATCGGCTGAGGCCCAAACTGGAACGCCTACGTTTCGCAACAGACAACGTCGACCGCTTCTACAAATGGCGTCCGACGCCAGGCGTAGCAGCCTGGGGCGGCGAAATGGCGGCAGCGATCATCACAAAGCACCTGAAGCCACAGCAATTGACTATCTACCTGGATATGCATGTTCCTGGGGCACTGAATGAGATTGTCACCCAGTTCCGGTTACGTAAGGATAACCAGGGTGCGATCGAGATCGTGCAGCCATTTTGGGAGCTCGACGCTCTGGAGGTGACGCCGGGCATCGCCCCACTTCCTTTGGTCTACGCGGATTTGCTCGTGAGTGGCGATCCACGCAATATCGAAGTCGCGTCCCATCTCCTGGAAAAGATGAACGATGCTTAGCATTCCACTTGAGCGCCCACTGTTGCCCGAGACGTTGCAAATCCTTCATGCGGTCCAGCAGGTTACTCAATTCCATGGCATCGATCATTTCGTCATCGGTGCCACTGCGCGCGATATTCTGATGCAGCACGTCTTTGGCATTCCCGCTGGCCGTGCAACCCGGGACGTTGACTTCGCGATCGCTGTCGGGAATTGGCAGCAATTCGAAATGATCCGGGAAAAGTTGATCGCCACGGGGCGGTTTCATGAAGCGCCATCCATCGCGCATCGACTCTATTTCGAATCTGCCGAACACGGTGAAGCGTATCCCCTGGACCTCGTGCCGTTTGGCGCGGTAGAGCATAAGCCGCATGAAATCGCATGGCCCCCCGACATGCATATCGTGATGAACGTCGCAGGGTATGCCGAGGCGCTTGAAACCGCGCTGACAGTCGATGTCGGCGGCTTTAACGTGCGCGTCGTCTCGCTTCCCGGACTTGCCGCGCTCAAGTTGCTTGCTTGGGCCGACAGGCACGATGAGCACACAAAGGATGCATTGGATTTGCGGTTCCTGATGGGAAACTACCATCAGGCCGGAAATTTTGACAGGTTGTACGATGAAGCGATGGATGTCATGGAAAGGACTGGCTATGACATCAGTCTGGCGGGGGCCGCTTTACTCGGCATGGATACCCGTCGCATGCTGGCACCGGCGACATTGACCGCCATGCTTGCCATTCTCCACGCACCAAAGCTGCGCGACAGACTTCTCACGCACATGAGCGTGGCCTTGGTCGATCGTGATCAGGTGTCAGATGAATTGATTCAACAATTTACACAAGGACTGATGACAGAACGGTAGCTCCGTACTGGCAGGTTTTCGAAAGCTGAGCCGTGGCGACGAATCCTCCCTTCGGGTCTATGGCTCGGCTCAACAGAGAGCGGCGGCCAGGTTGGCCAGCATCGCGAACGGATAGATACCCCGCGCATGCCCATCGCTGAAACCCAGGTTCAGCGCATTGGTGCCTGCCGGTTCGATGACGGTCAGGCGGAGGGTATCCGGCGCTTCGATGGCAACGCCGGCAAGGCGCAGCGCGCGGCACCCGGAGCACGGGCAGGCGGCACGCAGGTCGGCGTGGGTGAATGCATGTTCGCTGCCGTCGCTCCAGCGCACGGCAAGCACGCCGGAGCGCGCACGGTTCTCGATATGCTCGATGTTCATGCCGCCGCCTCCGTTTGCTGCAACGCCAGCCGGGCGGACTTGCGCACTTCCGGGTCCGGGTCGTTGGCCGCTTCGCGCAATGCGGGCAAGGCCAGCGGCGACGCGATTTCACCGAGCGCCAGCGCGGCTTCCTTGCGCAGGTTGCTGATCGTGTGCGCCAGCGCGGCGATCAGCGCCGGCAGCGCGTCATGGCTGCGCAGCCGGCCCAGGCTGCGGGCGGCGCGCAGGCGCACTTGCCAGTAGGGGTCGTCCAGTGCGGCGATCAGGGCGGGACCGGCGCCTTGCAGGCGCAGCTTGCCCAGCGTGGCCGCGGCTTCTTCCCTGACCTGCCACGCGGCGTCGCGCAGCGCGGACAGCAGTGCAGGCAGCACGGTATCGTCGGTGGCCGCGCCCAGCGCGCCCACGGCGGCGCGGCGCACGTCGGAATGGGGATCAGCGGTGGCAAGCTTCGTCAGCGCCGGCAAGGCGTCGGCATGTTTCAGCCAGCCCAGCACGGACACGGCTTCGCGTCGCACCAGCGGCTCGGCATCGTCCAGCGCGGCCAGCGCCGGTGCGGCCGTTTCCGGGGCGCGCAATTCGCGCACGGCGCGCAGTGCGGCGGCGCGGATAAAACTGTCGCCGCTGGCCAGGGAAGGCAGCAGCGCAATGGCCGAGGAAGCCAGCTTCAGCTGCGCCAGGCTTTGCGCGGCGGCGTCGCGCACGTCGTCGTCTGCATCTTCGAGCAGGCGTGCCACGCCGGCCACGCTTTCCGGCGTCTCGAACGCTTCCAGCGCCCGGGCAGCTTCGGCGCGCACGTCGGCCGACGGATCTTCCAGGGCGGCGACCAGCAGCGGCAAATGCTCGTCGCCATCGAGGTCCGCCAGCGCCAGCACGGCGATGCGGCGCACGGTGGCATCCGGCTCGCGCAGCCGTGCGGTGATCTGCGCCAGTTCGGGGTCGTCGTAATCGGTCACTTGTTGGTTCCTTTATGCATGATGGGGTGCCGCGCCGTTCGAACCTGCGGGGCCCAACGGGCTGAGGCGGTCGAGCGGCACGATGTTCGCGTGCGGGTGCAGCAGCGCCAGGCAATGGCGTTTATAAGCGGTGAACTGCGGCGACGTGACAAGGTCCGCGTTGCGCGGCCGCGGGAAATCGAGCCGGATCTCGTCGATGATGCGGCCCGGGCGCGGGCTCATCACGAGGATGCGGTCGGCCAGGAACAGCGCTTCGTCGATGTCATGCGTGATGAAGACGATCGTCGTCTTCACACGGCTCCACACGTCGAGCAGCAGTTCCTGCATCTTGAGGCGCGTTTGCGCGTCGAGGGCGCCGAACGGCTCGTCCATCAGCATCACGCGTGGGCCGTTGATCAGCACGCGGGCAATTTCCACGCGCTGCTGCATGCCGCCCGAAAGCTGCACCGGGTAGCGGTCCTCGAAGCCATCCAGGCCCACCAGTTTCAGCATGTCGCGCGCCCGCTGGCGCCGTTCCGCGCGCCCCACGCCCTTCATCTTCAGGCCAAATGCCACGTTGTCCAGCACCTTCTTCCACGGGAATAGCGTGTGGTGCTGGAACACCAGGCCGCGGTCCGGGTGCGGGCCGGAGACGGTGTCGCCATCGACGCGGATCGTGCCGCCGCTGGGCTGCCAGTGGCCGGCCAGCCCGCCCAGCAGGGTGGACTTGCCGCAGCCGGAAGGCCCCAGCACACAGACGAATTCGCCCGGGCGGATGTTCAGCGATACATCCTGCACGGCATCGAAGGCCTGTTTCCCCTGCCCCAGGCGGATCGTCAGGTGTTCGATGTCGATGTTACCGTGAGCCCCGGGGGAGACGTCACTGCGCAATGCGCGTTCTTCGATTGCGGAGCGTTCAGCGATTGATTCGCGATTCATGATTTCGTCCTCGTCATCAGGTACCACGGCAGGAACAGGTTGCCGATCCGTTTTACCAGCACGCTGCTGCCCATGCCGATGGCGCCGATGAGCAGCATGCCCACGACGATCTCGGGATAGTTCTGGATCGTGTACGACGCCCACGTGTAGTAGCCGATGCCGAACTGGCCGGAGATCATTTCCGCCGTCACCAGGCAGAACCACGCGGTGCCCATGCCGATCGCCAGTCCGGTCACGATGCTGGGTGCGGCGGCCGGCAGGATCACTTCGGCGAAGATGCTCCACCGCCCTGCCCCCAGGCTGCGGGCCGAGGCGACCAGCCGCTGGTCCACGGCTTCCACGCCATGGATCGTGTTCAGCAGGATCGGGAACAGCGCGCCGATGAAGGTGATGAACACCATCGACGCTTCCGACGAGGGGAACATCAGGATCGCCAGCGGAATCCACGCCACGGCGGGAATCGGGCGCAGTACCTCGAGCGGCGGCATCAGCACGTCCTCGATCCAGCGCGAGCGCCCGATCACGAGGCCCAGCAGGATGCCGATCGCCGCGGCGCCCGCAAAGCCGGCGAACACGCGGTAGACGCTGGCGGAAAGGTGCTGCGACAACTTCGGCGATTCGACCAGGTCCCTGGCCGCCGCCACCACGTCGACGGGTGCCGGCACGTTCTGGAACGTGACGAGCCCCAGGTCGACCTGCTTCGATGCGGCCACCTGCCAGGCGGCCACGCAGGCGGCAATCGACAGCAGCCCGACGATCGCGCGGAGTGTTTTCGATGCGGTCGTGTTCACGATGTTTCCGATCAAATGACCGTGCCGGTCTTGAGCTTGTCGTAATCGACGACCTGGCCGCCGTTCTTCTTCGCCCACGCGTCCGCATCGGCCTTCAGCAGGAATGCGCCGGCTTCCTTGCCCTTGACGACGAACCATGCATCGGCCGCCAGCAGCTTCAGGCCCGTACCCCGGTCATGCGCATACACGGTGCGCACTTTCTTGCCGCCGCTTTCAAGCTTGCGCAGTTCCGCGAAGGCCGTATCGGCGTTCGCATAGTGGCGCACCAGCGGCTCGCCCTGCACCCAGATCTGCGTGAGCTGCCTGAAGTCCGCGATCGGCTTGCCGGTCACCGCGTCCTTGGCGGAGAGCGGCAGCTTGGCGTAGTTCTTCAGCGCCTTGTCATAGTCCAGGTTCGACTGCTTGAACGCCGTGCGCAGGTAGGAGTCGTCGATGAAGCTGTTGACGTCGATGTCGCTTTCCGTGCGCTTGAGCAGGCGCAGCGTCTGGATCGACGTGGCCACCGCCTGCCGGTACTCGGGCTTCCACGTGAAGTCGCGCGTCTGCAAGCCGACCGGGCCGTGGAACAGGTAATTCACTTCCGCCTCGATGCCCGTCACCTTGGCAATCAGTTCGCTGTACTTTTCCGGCTCGGCGGCGATCAGCCGGTCCGCTTCCAGCGCGGCGCGCAGGTAGGCCACCACGATCTCGGGATACTTTTTCGCGTAGGCCGCATCCACCAGGCTGCCGTGCAGCGTGGCTGCCTTGGCCTGCGAGCCATCGAAGATCTTGCGCGCATAGCCGCGGTGCGGGAACAGCTCGGCGAACGGCACGAAATCGGCGTGTGCTTCGATCTTGTTGCTTTGCAGGGCAGATCCGGCGATTTCCGGCGCCTGCGTGGTGATGTTCACGTCTTTTTCCGGATCCCAGCCCTGCGCCTTCACGGCCCGCAGCAGCATGCCATGCGCGGTCGAGGCGAACGGCACCGAGATCGTCTTGCCTTTCAGCTCGGCAAGCGACTGCACGCTTGATCCCTTCGGCACGACGATGCCGTTGCCCGAACCGAGCGTGCTGCCGGATAGCACGGTGATGAAGATGCTTTTCTTGCCGGCCTTCTGGTGCGCGGCACCGTTGAACGAGCCGGGGAAGTCGGCCATCGAGCCGATATCGAGCTTGCCCGCCACCATCTCGTTCGTGAGCGGCGCGCCGGACGTGAAGTTCTTCCACACGATGTCGTACTTTGCATCCTTGTACTTGCCATCCTTCGGCAGGTATTTCTGCAGCAGGTTCAGCTCGCGGATCAGCAGGCCGCCGGTGGCGCAGTTGATCGTGGTGTCCTGCGTGCCGATGGCAACGCGGATCGTTTCGGCGTTGGCGCCACTGAAGGCGACGAGCAAAGAGAGGCCGATCAGGTGTCTGGACAATGTCATTTTTTATTCTCCAAGAAGCTATGGCAAGCGTCAGCGCAGCAGGTAAGGGATGTCGACGTGGACTGCCCCGGTGGGGCAATCCTTCTCGCATGGCATGCAATACCAGCATTCGTCGAACTTCATGTAGGCCGTGCCTTTCGACAGGTCGATGGCCAGGACGTCGAGCGGGCACACGTCCACGCAGACGGTGCAACCCTTGTGGGCGATGCACTTGTCGGCGTCCACGGTGACGGGCACGCTGGTGATGTTGATCGTGGTGGGCATTGCTTCTCCTTAAGCTGCCAGGGGTTGAGCGACCCGCAAGCGTTGATAGGCGGTTTTTTCTTCGTCTTCCAGCGGCACGATGTAAGGTTCGATCGCACGCTTGAAGCACACCATCTCGCCATCCTGCTTTTGCAACTGCACGTGCACGAACCAGTCCTGGTCGTTGCGCTGCGGGTAGTCGACGCGGTTGTGGTACAGGCCCCAGCGGCTCTCGGTGCGGTACAGCGAGGCACGCGCCGCCATCTCGGCGCAGTCGCGGATCGCATGCACTTCCATCGCGCGCATCAGTTCGTGCGGATTGCGCGCCTGGATGCGGTCGAGATCCTGGCGGATCGATTCGAAGCGCTGCAGGCCGATCTCCATCTTCTTCGTAACCTTCGGCGGCTGCAGGTAGTCGTTGACCATGCGCCGCAGCTTGTACTCGACCTGGTTCGGCGGCAGCCCGTCCTCGCGGTGCAGGGGCGCCCACACGCGCTCGCGTTCCGCCTCGACCTGCGCCGCGTCGACGGCCGGCAGTTCGTGCGCGGCGCAGTACGCGGCGGCGCTCTCACCAGCCAGCTTGCCGTAGACGAAAGCACCCAGCATATAGTTGTGCGGCACGCAGGCCAGGTCGCCGGCGGCATGCAGGCCCGCGACCGTGGTGCGCGCGTGTTCATCGACCCACACGCCGGACGCCGAGTGGCCGCTGCACAGGCCGATCTCCGAAATGTGCATCTCCACCATCTGCTGGCGGTAGTCGGTGCCGCGGCCATCGTGGAAACGGCCCCGGCTCGGGCGCTCGTTCGTGTGCAGGATCGTTTCGATCGTCTGGATGGTTTCCTCGGCCAGGTGGTTCAGCTTCAGGAACACGGGGCCGTTGCCGCCTTGCAGTTCGTTGTAGAACTCCTGCATCATCTGGCCACTCCAGTAATCGCATTCGATGAAGCGCTCTTCCTTTGCATTCGTGGTGTGGCCACCGAACGGACCGGTGACATAGGCGCACGACGGGCCGTTGTAATCCTTGATGAGAGGATTGATCTGGAAGCACTCGATGCCCGACAGTTCCGCACCGGCGTGGTAGGCCATGCTGTAACCATCGCCCGCGTTGGTCGGGTTTTCATAGGTGCCGAACAGGTAGCCCGATGCCGGCAGCCCGAGGCGGCCCGCCGCGCCGGTGGCCAGCACGACGGATTTCGCGCGGATCACGTGGAAATCCGCCGTGCGGCAGTCGAACGCCATCGCGCCGGCGATGCTGCCGTCTTCCGCCAGCAGCAGGCGCGTGGCGACAAGGCGGTTGGTGATCTCCACGCGGGTGCGCTTCAGGCGGCGGTACAGCACCTTCTTGATGTCGTGCCCTTCCGGCATCGGCAGCACGTAGGTGCCCATATGGTGCACCTTGCGCATCGCGTAGTCGCCCGTTTCATCCTTCTCGAAACGCACGCCCCAACGGTCCAGCTCCTCGATCATCGCGTAGCTGTTCTGCGCGTAGGCCATCACGGTTTTCTGGTTGACGATGCCGTCGTTGGCGACCGTGATCTCCTTCACGTACTGCTCGGGCGTGGCGAACCCCGGCACGACGGCATTGTTCAGGCCATCCATGCCCATCGAGATCGCGCCGCTGCGCTTCACGTTGGCCTTTTCCAGCAGCAGCACGCGCAGCGCGGGGTTGGCTTCCTTCGCCTTGACGGCCGCCATCGGCCCGGCGGTGCCGCCGCCGATGACGAGCACGTCGACGGTTTGTTCGATTGTCTCCATAGTCATATTCCCGCTCAGTTTCCTTGATTGGTGGTGGTGGTGCGGCGGGGCAGCCGCAACGTGTACTGGAACGCGTCGCCGCGCACGTACAGGTATTCGAAATCGAGGGGCACGCCGTCGACGGTCCACGTGAGGCGTTCGATGCGCAGCAGCGCGGTGCCGGGCGCGACGTCCAGCGCGGCCGCCAATCCGGCATCGGCCGCGATGGCGCCGATGTGGATATCGGCGTGCGACAGCGCCAGCCCGTAATCCGTTTCCAGGATCAGGAAGATGTCGCGTTCGGCCAGGTTCTCGCCGCGCAGCCGGTCGCCGATACGGATGGGCAGGTAGGTGATTTCATACGACACCGGCTCGTGGTCGACGTGGCGCACGCGGCGGATTTCCGTGACCCGGGCACCGGCCGCGAGCTGCAGCTGGCCGGCCACATGCGGCTCGGCCACCACGGTGACATGGCTGAGCACCCGGTTGACGACGGCATGGCCGCGGCGCGACATCGCCTCGCCGAAGCCTTCGAGCCGGGCCAGGTCCTGGCTCGGCCGCGGCTGCGCCACGAACGTGCCCTTGCCGGGCACCTTGACGATCAGGCCCTCGTTCTGCAGCTCGGCCAGCGCCTGGCGCACGGTGATGCGGCTGACACGGAAGATCGCACTGATCTCGCTTTCGGCCGGCAACCGCGCCGCCGGTTCATAGGTGCCGTCGACGATCCGCTCGCGCAGGCGTTCGCGCACTTGCGAATACAGCGGTGCGGCGGAAGATTCGAGGGCTCGGAAATTGGGCATGTGCGGCGTGGTCATGTGGGGCGTCCTGGAATGTCCTGTCATGACAGGTGATGACGATGCAAGGATGTTATCGACGCGCTGCGGAGGTGAAAACGAATCGTTTCGGTTTTGCTAATGCGGGAAGCGCCTCAGGCGGTGGCGGCATATCGATATGCGGTGGGTGTGCAGACTGGTATGCAGCCGGGCTCGCGGCGCCGCGCCGGCGTGGCATGATGGCGGATCACCGGATGAAGGAGGCCACGATGGATGCAATCCCCGTTTCCCAGTCAGAACACTGGAATGGCACGTCGGGAAACGCATGGGTCGACCTGCGCGAAACGCTGGACGACATGTTCCGCGGTATCGAGACCTTGCTGGTAGAGGGGCTCGACACCGGCCAGCGGGTGCTGGACGTGGGCTGCGGCACCGGTGGCGCCACGCTCGCGGTGGCGCGCCGCACGGGGCACGCCACCGGCGTGGATATCTCGGCGCCGATGATCGCCGTGGCGCAGGCCACTGCCGCCGCCACGGGCGTGCCAGCGCAATTCCTGTGTGCGGACGCATCGCAGTACAGCTTCGCACCGGCCAGCTTCGATGCGCTCGTATCCCGCTTCGGCGTGATGTTCTTCGACGATCCGGTGGCCGCGTTCGCAAACCTGCGGCTCGCGGTGCGCAGCGGCGGCACGCTGCGCTTCTTCGCCTGGCGCACGGCCGAGGAAAACCCGTTCATGACCGCGGCCGAGCGTGCCGTGGGTGCGCAACTGCCGCCGCAGCCGCCGCGCAAGGCGGACGATCCGGGGCAGTTCTCGTTCGCCGATGCACGGCGCGTGCATGGCATCCTCGCCGCCGCCGGCTGGCGGGACATTCGCATCGATCCGCGCGACGTGGCATGCGTGTTCCCGCAACGCGACCTGGAACGCTATGCGACGATGATGGGCCCGGTGGGACGCGCGCTGCCACGGCTCGATGCCGCCGAACGCGCGGCGATCGTGCCGCAGGCCGAGGCGGCCTTCGCGCCGTTCGTCGACGGCGACAGCGTGCGCTACACGGCGGCGTGCTGGGACGTCACCGCCACGGCGCCCTGATCCTTCAGGAAGCGACCGGCTCGGCGCGCGCGGCCGTCTCCAGCTCCCGCACGCGGGCGCGCAATGCCCGTTCCTCGCTCCAGCGCGCGGTATCGTCGCGCACCACGGCGATGACCGACGACACGGCGCCGGCGGGCGTGTACAGCATCGCCACGGTGAAGGCGATCGACAGCGGCTTGCCTTCCTTGTGCAGCGCCGGCACGCGCAGCAGGTCGTTGCCGTAGCGGGTTTCGCCGGTGGACGCGGTCTTGTGATACCCGTCCCAGTGGCGCTGCCGCTGGCGTTCGGGAATGATCAGGTCGAGCGAATGGCCCAGTGCGTGGTCTGCCGTGAAGCCGAAGATACGCGTTGCCGCGTCGTTCCAGAACGTGATCGCGCCGGCCGCGTCGCAGACAATGACGCCGTCGCCGATGCCGCGCACCAGTTGCTCGAAGTCGATCTCGATGGTCATGTGAGCTCCTCGAAGAAAAAATGCGCACCTGCTTGTGGCAGGCGCGCGAACGGGAAGAACCGAAAAAACCGACCCGGGGTCAGACGACGCGCTGTTCGTGGAGCGCCGCGATCTGATTCTGGCTGTAGCCGAGCGACTCGAGGATTTCATCGGTGTGTTCACCCAGCAGAGGCGATCCCTTGATCTCCACCTTCAGGTCGGAGAACTTGATCGGGCTGCCCACCGTGAGGTACTTGCCGCGCTCCTTGTGGTCTACCTCGGTGATCGTGCCGCTGGCGCGCAGCGACGGATCGTTGGCGATTTCCTTCATCGACAGCACGGGCGAGCACGGGATGTCGAACTTGCGCAGCACGTCCACCGCCTCGAACTTGGTCTTGTCCTTCAGCCATTCCTCGATGGTGCCGAAGATACTGAAGATCTTGTCCTGGCGCGCCTGCGCCGTCATGTAGGCGGGATCGTCGATCCACTCTTCCTTGCCGATCGCCCGGCAGATCGGCGCCCAGGCATGGCCCTGGATCGTGAAATAGATGTAGGCGTTCGGATCGTTTTCCCAGCCCTTGCACTTCAGTACCCAGCCCGGCTGGCCGCCACCGCCGGCATTGCCGCCGCGCGGCACCACGTCGGAGAAGGTACCGTGCGGATACTGCGGATATTCCTCGAGGTAGCCCACGCGGTCCAGGCGCTGCTGGTCGCGCAGCTTCACGCGGCACA
Organism: Pseudoduganella lutea; assembly: GCF_004209755.1. Lineage (NCBI taxonomy): Bacteria > Pseudomonadati > Pseudomonadota > Betaproteobacteria > Burkholderiales > Oxalobacteraceae > Pseudoduganella > Pseudoduganella lutea. The sequence continues at coordinate 2,410,896 of NZ_CP035913.1, forward strand.
GGTTCAGCACGCTGTCCTGCATCGACACGGCCACCTTCTGCCCCCTGCCCGTCACGTCGCGCGAGCGCAGCGCCGTGAGGATGCCGATGGCCAGGTGCATGCCGGTGTTGCTGTCGCCCAGGGCGGCGGCGCTGACGGTCGGCGGACCGTCGTCGAAGCCGGTGGTCGATGCCGCGCCGCCGGCGCACTGCGCCACGTTCTCGTACACCTTCAGGTCTTCGTAGTGGTGGCCGTCGGAAAAGCCTTTCACGGAGGCGACGATCATGCCGGGATTGAGCTCGCGGATGTGCTCCCACGTGAAGCCCATGCGATCCAGTGCGCCGGGACCGAAGTTCTCCACCAGCACATCGGATTCCTTGATCAGCTTCGTCAGGATTTCCTTGCCGTCGGCCGTCTTGGTGTCGAGGGTCAGCGAACGCTTATTGCTGTTCAACATCGTGAAGTACAGCGCGTCGACGCCGGGAATGTCGCGCAACTGCGAGCGGGTCACGTCGCCGGCGCCGGGCCGCTCCACCTTGATGACGTCGGCGCCGAACCAGGCCAGCATCTGCGTGCAGGCGGGGCCGGCCTGGACGTGCGTGAAGTCGATGATCTTGATACCTTCCAGTGGCTTGCTCATGGTGCAGTCTCCTTTTTTGAGGTGTAGCGGGGCCCCGCGCCGGCGCTGGTGGCGCCGGCGTCGTGGAAATTCAGTGTGGTGGCGGCCATGTGGTGGCGGCCTACAGGGCGATCTACTTCTTGGCGGCGCTCTGCGGGTTCAGGTTCGTCAGGCGCCCGCTTTCGGTGCCGGCCGTTTCATCGATGACGGCGTTGATCAGCGCCGGCTTGCCGGCGGCGATCGCCTCGGCCAGTGCGCGCGTCAGTTCCTCGGGCGTGGTGGCGTGGTAGCCGATGCCGCCGAAGGCCTCGATCATCTTGTCGTAGCGCGCATTCTTCACGAACACGGTGGGCGCCACGTCCGCGCCACCGGTGGGGTTGACGTCGGTACCTCGGTACACGCCGTTGTTGTTGAAGACGATCGTGGTAACGGGCAGCTGGTAGCGGCAGATCGTTTCCAGCTCCATGCCGGAGAAACCGAACGCGCTGTCGCCCTCCACCGCCACCACCGGCTTGCCGCTGGTGACGGCGGCGCCGATGGCGAAGCCCATGCCGATGCCCATGATGCCCCACGTGCCGGAATCGAAACGCTTGCGCGGCTGGTACTGGTCGATGATGCTGCGCGCGAAATCGAGCGTGTTGGCGCCTTCGTTGACGAGGTTGATGTCCGGGTATTCCTTGAGCACGTCGCGGATGGCGCGCAGCGCGCTGTGGAAGTTCATCGGATCGGGATTTTTGTCCAGCAGCGCGGCCATCTTCGCCGTGTTCTGTTCCTTCTTCTGGGCGATCGCGCCGAGCCATTCGGCATCGGGCTTGTCGATGCCGGCACTGTCCAGGCCCGCCAGCAAGGCGCCCACGCAGGAACCGATGTCGCCGATCAGCGGCGCGGCGATCGCCACGTTGCTGTCGATTTCCGTGGGCGCGATATCGATCTGCACGAACTGCTTCGGCTTGCCCCATGTCTTGCCCTTGCCGTGCGCCAACAGCCAGTTCAGGCGGGCCCCGACCAGCACCACCACATCCGCCTCGGCCAGCACGAACGAGCGGGCGGCCGATGCCGATTGCGCATGCGTGTCCGGCAGCAGGCCCTTGGCCATCGACATGGGCAGGTAGGGAATGCCGGTGCGCTCCACGAAGGCGCGGATGTCGGCATCGGCCTGCGCATACGCGGCGCCCTTGCCGAGCAGGATCAGCGGCTTCTTCGCCTCTTTCAGCAACGCCAGCGCGCGCTCCACGGAGTCCGGTGCCGGGAGCTGGCGCGGCGCGGCATCGACCACCTTGATCAGCGAGCGCTTGGCATGGCCTGCCTCGATCGTCTGCGCCAGCAGTTGCGCCGGCAGGTCGAGGTACACGCCGCCCGGCCGGCCGGACACGGCGGCGCGGATGGCACGCGCGATGCCGACGCCGATGTCCTCCGCCTTCAGCACGCGGAACGCCGCCTTGGCGTGCGGGCGGGCGATGTTCAGCTGGTCCATCTCCTCGTAGTCGCCCTGCTGCAGGTCGACGATCTCGCGCTCGCTGGAACCGGAGATCAGGATCATCGGGAAGCAGTTCGTGGTGGCGTTCGCCAGCGCCGTGAGGCCGTTCAGGAAGCCTGGTGCGGAGACCGTCAGGCAGATGCCCGGCTTCTTCGTCATGTAGCCCGCGATGGCGGCGGCGTTGCCGGCGTTCTGCTCGTGGCGGAAGCCGATGAAGCGCATGCCTTCGGCCTGGGCCAGGCGGGCGAGATCCGTGATCGGTATGCCGACCAGGCCGAAAATCGTATCGATGTCGTTGTGCTTCAGCGCATCGATCACGAGGTGGAAGCCGTCGGTGACTTCTACCGATACGTTGTGGGTCATGATTGTCTCCGGTTATTGTCGGGATGCCTGTCGGTTCGGGCGACATGGCCAGCTGGATCGCCTGGAATTGATCATATCCAGCGCCAATCGTTTCAATCATTGACCGCGGTCAAGATTCACCGCATGATGTGAATTCATGCAGTTCCACGGCCCGACATGACGCTCATTGCCAACCACCCGGAACGAAACATCATTCGCGCCCAGCTGAAGCAGAACATCGTTCTCAAGGAATTGCGCGACAGCGAAATGGCCGCACTGGAGCCCTACCTCACGGTGACGAACCACCAGAAGGGCGACCTCCTCCTCAACCAGGGCGTGTATGACATGCAGCAGTACTTCATCCTGGATGGCATCCTGAAGCGGCAGGTGACGAACCACGAGGCCAAGGAGATGATCCTGCGCTTCTCGTCGGAACGCGACATCGAGACGAGCTACGCCGCCTGGTGCCTGAAGACGCCGACGCCCTACAGCATCGTGTGCATGACGAAGGCCAGGGTCGCCAGCATGCCGCTGACGCAGTGGGTGAATTTCCTGCAGAGCCACAGCGTGGTGAAGCAGGCGTTCGAGTACGAGGTGATGAACCTGATGAGCGCCATCATGGCGCACACCATCACGCTGCACCTGCTCGATGCGCCGGGCCGCGTGCACCGCTTCATGCGCAAGTTCCCCGACCTGTTCGAGCGGCTGCCGAAAAAGGAGCTCGCCTACTACCTGAACCTGTCGCCGGAAACGCTGAGCCGTTTGAAGCACCAGGGAAAAATCTGAAAAGCAACAGTTTCTCTGTAACAAGCGAGAAATATTTTTGCCTTATTTTTGAGCGATTTTTCATAGACAGTCATTCACACATTGAATGACAGATATGGCTGCCGTCAATTGGACCGGGGGTGTGCTGCCTTTATAATCAAAGGCATACACGCTTTCAACCATTCGAGGAGCAGCACATGAACGGTCTCACTGATAGTACAAAGCAGCAAACCAATGGCCTGTCGCTGGGTGAATTCCTCCTGTCGCTGTTCCAGCTGGACGTGCGCGACAAACTGAGCGACCAGCAGCAGGACCGCGAAGAAGCGGCCTATACCTGGGGCCTGTAACAGCGCGACAAAACAGGACATCGCTTCAGCGATACCGAGGCCGGGACAGCATGCTGTCCCGGTTTTTTTTCGCGCTGGCGGCGTGCCCTTATGCGGCGACGGCCTTCTGCAGCCGCACACCACCCCGTGCCTGGACCATCGCCTGCTCCAGCAGCTTCACGAGCGCATAGGCGGAGTCGATATGAGGCGTCGGCGTATCGGTCAGGCGTGCCAGCTCGATCACCGAGCCCACCAGCGCATCGATCTCCGGTCCCCGGCCCGCCTCCACGTCCTGCAGCATCGAGGTCTTGTGCTTGCCGATTTTTTCCGCCCCCTCGATGCGGCGATCGAGCGTGACGCGGAAGGCGATGCCCAGCTTGGCGGCCACGTCCTCGGCCTCGCGCATCATGTTCGCCGCCAGGTTGCGCGCCAGCGGATGCTGGCAGATGTCCACCAGCGTGGAATGCGACAGCGCGCTGATGGGATTGAAGCTGAGATTACCCCACAACTTCAGCCAGATCTCCGCCCGGATGTTTTCCAGCACAGGCGCTTTCAGCCCCGCGTGTTCGAAGCACGCGGCCACGGCACGCGCTCGCGCACTGCTGCTGCCATCGAGCTCGCCGAGCGGGAAGCGGTTGCCTTCGATATGGCGGATCGCGCCCGGCGACACCAGCTCGGCGGCCGGGTAGACCACGCAGCCAAGGATGCGCCCTGGCGGGATGCGCTGCGCCAGCACGCCTGCCGGGTCCACGCTGAGCACGGGGCGCCCTTCGAACGCGCCGCCGTGGCGATGGAAATACCAGAACGGAATGCCGTTCTGCATCGTCACCACGACCGTCTCGGGGCCGAACAGGTGGCCGATGTCGTCCGCCACGTCCACCACCTGGTGCGCCTTCAGCGCGACGATGACGATATCCTGCGGCCCGGCCGCGGCATAGTCGTTCGTGGCGCGCACCCGGGCCGCCACCTGCACCTGCCCGCACGCCTCGATCAGCCTGATGCCGCGGTTGCGGATGGCCTCCAGGTTCGCGCCGCGCACGAGGAAGGTCACGTCCTCGCCCGCCAGCGCCAGCCGCGCGCCCACCAGGCCGCCAATGGCACCCGCTCCAATCACTGCGATCTTCATCATATGCTCCTTGGTTTTACTCGAAACGGTTGCTGAGCCGGCCGATGCCGTCGATCTCCACGACGACCGTGCTGCCCGGCCGCATCGAGCCCACACCGACCGACGTGCCGCACAGCAGCAGGTCGCCCGGTTCCAGCGTCATGTCCTGCGACACGCGGCTGACGAGTTCGGCGACGGAAAACACCATGTCGTTGACCGGGTAGTCCTGGCGCACCTCGTCGTTCAGGATCGTGCGCACCACCAGCATCGCGGGATCGAGCCCGGTGGCGATCGCGGGGCCGAACGGGCAGAACGTATCGAAGCCCTTGGCGCGCACCCACTGGGGGAAAGTGGGATCGCGGCCGATGATGTCGCTCACGGTTACGTCGTTGGCGCAGGTGTAGCCAAAGATGTGCTCCGCCGCATGCTCGACGGCGACGCCGCTGCACGTGCGGCCGATCACGATCGCCAGCTCGCCTTCGAACGCCACCTTGCCTTCGCAGCGCGGCCGGCGGATCGTGCCGCCCGGCGCCAGGAACGAGGTCGGCGGTTTCATCAGGTACAGCGGTTCGGCCGGCGGCGGCAGGCCGAGTTTCTTGCCAAGGGCGTGGAAGTTGTTCCACATCGCCAGCACCTTGCCCGGCACGACCGGGGTGTACAGCTCGACGTCGGCAAGATGGAGGGCGATGTCGGTGCGTTGCGGCGCGTCGAACATGTCGCCCTTGAAGACGCGGATCTTGTCACCCTCGAGGGTACCGAAGCGAACGGTGTCGAGATGCCTGAAACGAATCCAGTGCTGGATCATGGAAGCCTCCGTGGGATGGCGCGGCGAGCAGGTATAAGGGCGTGGGAAGCCCGCGCGCGCGGATGGCGTGCGCGGGACCCCGGGGAGAAACGTGGATCAGGTGATGATGCGGGCCGCGGTGGCCGTGCCGGCGCTGGCGCTCATGACCTCGTCGTCCTGCACGCTGACCATGCCGGAAGACTCTTCGATGAAACGCTTGCGCATCGGCCGCAGCACCCACCAGGCCATGATGGCGGCCACCGCGTTCATGCCGCAGCCGACGAAGAACACCGCTTCCCAGCTCCCCGTCATGGCGGTGATGATGCTCGAGATCGGCACGAAGATCGATGCCGTGCCCTTCGCCGTGTACATCAGACCGGCGTTACCGGCGGCGTTGCGGGTACCGAACGTGTCGGCCGTGGTGGCGGGGAACAGGCTGTAGATCTCGCCCCAGGCAAAGAACACCAGGCCGGTCAGGATGACGAACATGATCGGGTCACGACCGAAGTAGTACAGCAGGATGATGCCCACCGATTCCAGCGCGAAGGCGATGAACATCGTTTTTTCCCGGCCGATCTGGTCCGACACCCAGCCGAAGAATGGCCGCGTCAACCCGTTCAGTACCCGGTCGATCGCCAGGGCGAACGTCAGGGCCGGCAGGACCATGCCCATGACGTTGAACTTCACGCCATCGATCTCGAAGTCGGTTGCGATCGGGCCCATTTGCGCGGTGGCCATCAGGCCGCCGGCGGCGACCAGCACGAACATCGTGTACATCACCCAGAACACCGGGGTGCGCACCATCTGCGATGGCTTGAAGTCGGCCGTTGTCTGCAGCACGTTCGGATTGACCTTCTTCTTGACGGCCTTGCTTGCCGTGTGGGGCGGACGCACCATCATCAGTGCCAGCAGGATGACGATCGCGCCCTGGCCGATGCCGAAGTACAGGAACGTGTCCTGGTAGCCGCGCTCCGCGATCATGTTCGAGATCGGGATGATGGTGGCGGCCGAGCCGGCGCCGAAGCCGGCGGCGGTCAGGCCCGCGGCCAGGCCACGGCGGTCCGGGAACCACTTCAGGGACTGGCCCACGCAGGTGCCGTAGACCGCGCCGGCGCCGATGCCGCTGACGGCCGCGGCGATGTACAGCACCGCCAGGGTGTCGGCATACGAGTTCATCACCCAGCCGATCGCGCACAGCAGGCCGCCGAACAGCACGACGGGGCGCGGTCCCCATTTGTCCACCGCCCAGCCTTCCACCGGCACGAGCCAGGTTTCGGTCAGGATGAAGATCGTGAACGCCACCTGGATCGATGCCTTGGTCCAGCCATGGGCTTCGGCGAGGGGATTGACGAACAGGGTCCAGCCATACTGCAGGTTGGCGATCATGGCCATGCAGATGATGCCCATGATCAGTTGCATCCAGCGGAACGATGCTGGCCTTTCGATAGCGGTCGGTGCGTCGGTTTTCATGCAATGTCTCCCATCTGGTTTTTCAGCGCTGTTCTGGTAGCCCTTTGCGGGTACCGCTGTGTGCTTGCATCAGTGGCCGGATCGCGTGGCGGGTGGCTCGCCCGGCAACGGAATGGGGCTTCGCAAACGGTGCCTGGCGATGCTGCGGTGCAGTAGGTGGCTCATGTTGTTGTCTCCTCTATGAATCTGTGGATCCGCGCGGAAGCTGCCGAAAGACTCTGGAACCTGGATCGGGCCGCGGCCGCTGGCGGCGCCCCCGATCCCTTATTTGAAGTTCAACAGATGAACCGATTGTGAAAGAACATATTTCGCAACTCCTTGACCGCGGTTAAGAATCAAAAAATCGTTACAAGTAGTGGCATCCACACACACGCCAGGCGTCAGACGCCGATCTGCGGCTGGCGCAGTTCGCGCCAGTCGATCGCCGCCGCCGGATCGCTGCCGGCCGCCTGGCAGCGCTCTTCGCAGCGGTCCTTGGTGGCGACGATCGCGTCGATGAGGAAGTCCGCGTCGTAGACGGCGAGAAGGTGTCCCTGGTGGCGCGCCAGGTAATCGTGGATGCAGGCGCGCTCCGCGCCGATATCGGGTAACCGGCACCCCGCTTCCCAGTACCAGGGCAGGTCCAGTTCGTGGAAGGCCGCATTCCAGGCATTGCGTTGCGCCGCGGCGGCGTTGCTGGTGTTCGTCATGGTCTCCTCCGTTGTCGTGATACCGAGAAGTCCATATTAAGCATGCTGGATGATTAGCAAAATTCAAAGTTTTTAGGGATAATCATCAAGCATCCTTAATACCTGCGACCTTACCTGCCACCGTCCCTGCAACCACACCTGCGACATCCACCGGGAGCGCCATGCGGAATGCGACACTGCGCCAGCTGAAGATCTTCGAGGCGGTAGCCCGCCACCTGAGTTTTTCCAGGGCCGCCACGGAACTGCACCTCACGCAGCCGGCGGTATCGACGCAGATCCGCACGCTCGAAGCCCACGCCGGCGCCACGCTGTTCGAGCAGCTCGGCAAGAAGACCTACCTGACCCAGGCGGGCGCCGAGCTGCTGCCCTATTGCCGCGCCATCATCGCCCAGTTCGAGCAGGCCGACACGGCGATGGCCCAGCATCGCGGCATTGCCGGCGGCCGCCTGGACGTGGCGGTGATCAGCGCCGGCGACTATTTTTTTCCCCAGCTGATGATGGCCTTCGCACGCCGCCATCCCGGCGTGAAGCTGAACCTGACGGTGCACAACCGCGAGGAATTGCTGGAGCAACTGTCGGACAACCGCACGGATCTCGCCGTCATGGTGCGCCCTCCCCTGCACGACACGCAGAACGACGCCTTCGCCCCCCATCCCTATGTCATCGTGGCGGCGCCGCAGCACCCGCTGGCGGCGCCCGGCCGCGAGCCGATCGGCCTGCGCGAGCTGGTGCGGCACCCGTTCGTGGTGCGCGAACGCGGCTCGGACACCTGGCATTCGATGGAAGACGCGTTCGGCACCCGGCTCGACGAGCTGCAGGTGGCCATGGAAATCAAGAGCACGGAGACGATCAAGCAGGCCGTGATCGCGGGGATCGGCCTGGGCTTCCTGTCGGCGCATACGATCGGCCGCGAGGTGGCGGCCGGCAGCCTGGTGGTGGTGCCCGCCGAGCGTTTTCCGCTCATGCTGAACTGGTATGTGGTGCACCGCCGCGAAAAGCGCCTGCCGCCCGTGGCCCACGCGTTCCGCCAGTTCCTGCTCGAAGATGGCGCCGAGTGGATCGGACGGCTGATTCCCACGGCGGGGACGTAGCTCCTTCAATTCCCCATCAGCGCCCGCACATGCTCGGTAGTGCCGCCGGCCAGGCCAGCGCCGCTGTAGCCGCCCTCGAGCACGGAAACGATGCGCCCCGCGCACGTGTCCGCGGCGATCGCCATCACTTCGCGCGTGATCCAGCCGAAGTCCTCGTCGTCCAGCGCCAGCTGTGCCAGCGGGTCGAGACGGTGCGCGTCGAAGCCCGCCGAGACGAGGATCAGCTCCGGTGCGAACGCGCGCAGGGCCGGCAGCAGCCGCATCGCCATGCTGTTGCGGAATGCCTGCGAACCGCAGCCGGGCGGCAGCGGCACGTTGACGATGTTGCCGCTGCCGCCCCGTTCGTGCGCCGCGCCCGTGCCCGGATACAGCGGCGACTGGTGGCTGGAGCCGAAGAACAGCCGCGGCTCGTCGTAGAACGCGGCCTGCGTGCCGTTGCCATGGCGGACATCGAAATCGATGACGGCCACCCGCGCCAGGCCGTGGGCATGCAGCGCATGCATGGCGGCGATGGCCACCTGATTGAAGATGCAGAAGCCCATCGCCCGATCCGGTTCGGCATGGTGACCGCACGGCCGCGTGGCGCAGAACACATTCAGGGCCTCCCCCGCCAGGACCGCGTCGACGCCGGCGCAGGCGGCGCCCACGCAGCGCATCACCGCGTCGAGCGAGCCGGGCGACATCGCCGTGTCGCCGCCATCGAGCAGCACCACGCCCTGCCGGGGCGCCATCGCCGTCACGGTATCGACATAGTCCGCGTCATGCACCAGCAGCACCTGCTCGCGGGTGCCGAGCGGCGCCTCGCGCCACGCCAGCGCCGTGAACTCCGGTTTCCATAACGCGCCCATCACCGCATGCAGGCGCTCGGGCGACTCCGGGTGGCCCGGGCCTGGAAGATGCTCCAGGCAGTCGGGATGGAACATGACCATCGTGCCTGGCTTGTCCATGATGTCTCCGTGTCAGATGACGCGCCCGGCCCGCAGCGCCGCGATCTCTTCGTCGCCGTAGCCCAGCTGGCCGAGCACTTCCTCGGTATGCTCGCCCAGCAGCGGCGAGCGCCGCACCACCGTGGGGCTGTCGGAGAGCTTGATGGGATTGCCGACCGTCAGGTAGGGGCCGCGCTCCGGATGATCGACCTCGACGATCGTGCCGGTGGCCCGCAGTGAAGGTTCCTCGGCCAGTTCCTTCATCGACAGGATCGGCCCGCAGGGAATGTCGTCGCGGTTGAGGATGTCCATGACCTCGAACTTCGTCAGCGTCTTCGTCCATTCCTCGACGGTGGCGAAGATCTGCATCAGGTGCGGCAGCCGGGCGCGCGGCGTGGCGTAGGCCGGATCGGTGATCCACCCCTCGCGCCCGATCACGCGGCAGATCGCCGGCCACACCGCGGCCTGGGCGATGAAGTAGATGTAGGCGTTCGGATCGCTCTCCCAGCCCTTGCACTTGAGGATCCAGCCAGGCTGGCCGCCGCCGGAGGCGTTGCCGGCGCGGGGCACCGAGTCGCCGAACTGGCCGGTGGCGAATTGCGGATACTCTTCCATCACGCCATTGCGCGCCAGGCGTTGCTGGTCGCGCAGCTTGACCCGGCACAGGTTCAGCACCGCATCCTGCATGGCGATCTGCACGCGCTGGCCGCGGCCGGTGGCGGTGCGCTGGAACAGCGCGGTGACAATGCCCAGCGCCAGGTGCAGGCCGCTGCCGCTGTCGCCGATCTGCGCGCCCGTGACGACGGGCGGCCCGTCGTCGAAGCCGGTCGTGGCGGCGGCCCCGCCGGCGCATTGCGCCACGTTCTCGTACACCTTGCAGTCCTCGTAGGGCCCCGGACCGAAGCCCTTCACGGAGGCGACGATCATGCGCGGGTTCAGCTGGCTGATGCGCTCCCACGAAAACCCCATGCGGTCCAGCGCGCCGGGCGCGAAATTCTCCACCAGCACATCGCAGTCGCGGATCAGCGTTTCCAATACCGCCTTGCCGGCCGGCTGCTTGGTATCGAGCGTCATCGAGCGCTTGTTATGGTTCAGCATCGTGAAGTACAGGCTGTCCACTTCGGGAATGTCGCGCAGCTGGGCGCGCGTGGCGTCGCCCTCGCCGGCCCGTTCGACCTTGATCACGTCGGCGCCGAACCAGGCGAGCAGCTGGGTGCAGGTGGGGCCCGATTGCACGTGGGTGAAATCGAGAATGCGAATGCCTTCCAAAGCCTTGCTCATGCCGGTCTCCTCGGTTGATGGGCTGATTTTTTTCTATTCTGCGCTGCCCGATGAGTCCGGGCAAACAGTTGTGCTGTGTCAGATGCAACCCATCATAACGGCCCCGCCCGCGCCCGATCATTGACCGCGGTTAAGTTTGACCAGATAGAGTCTGGCCAGCCAAAAACAGCGTGGCCAGGTCGGCCCGGCTGCCCGCCAGTGCGCCATCGTAGCCCGGCAGGTCGGCCAGCGCGGCGCGAAACCGGTCGTGGGTCATCGCCGCGGCAACCGCGGCAAGCAGGGGCTGGTCGAGTGCCGCCCTGTCGCAGGCGAGGAAATACCGTTCACGGCAGACGGGTATGAATTCGAGGCCGAAGCGGCGCGCCGCCGTCTCCACGCCAAAACTGATGTCCGCCATGCCGCTGGCCACGTAGGCCGCCACCGCCGCGTGCGTGAATTCGGCGCTGTCGTGGCCGACGATGGCCGCCGGGTCGATGCCCTGCTCCGCCAGCAGCAGCTCGAGCAGCACGCGGGTGCCCGAACCCTGCTGCCGGTTGACGAAGCGCAGGTCGCGCCGCGCCAGGTCGGCCAGCCCGGTCACGCCCTTTGGATTGCCGCGCGCCACGAACAGGCCCAGTTCGCGGTAGGCCAGGTGCAGGAAGGCATGGCGTTCCTCGTTCAGCCAGGGCCGGTAGCTCGCCGCGGCCGCCTCCTCGAACCGCCCCACCGGCAGGTGGAAGCCGGCCAGGTCGCATTCGCCCCGCGCCAGGGCCGCCACCGCCTCGGTGCTGCTGCGGTAGTTGATGTCCACGGTCACGCCCTCGTTGCGCAGCTGCGCCACCAGCGCCGCTACGGCAAAGCCGTGCGACGCCGTCAGCCGCACGCCTTGCGCATCGGCGGCCAGCACGCGCACCAGTTCCTGCTGCAGCTCGGACGCCAGGCTGTCGAGGAGCGGCGAGAGCCGCGCATTGATGCGGCGGTCCGCCCACATCAGCTTCTCGGCCAGCGGGGTCAGCACGGTACCCTGCCCGCGCACCTTGTGCACGAGTTCAGCGCCGAACTGTTCGCTGAACTGCTGCAGCAGGCCCCAGGCATGGCGGTACGACATGCGGCCCTGCACCGCCGCCTTGCTGATGCTGCCCGTTTCGCTGACGGCGGCCAGCAAGGACAGCAGCGCGGGCAGCGCGGTAGCGTTTCCCCTGGCATCGCGCAGGAACCAGTCGGGTTTAATTTCCACGCTGAGCATATGCAAAATCCTTCCTATTGAAGCCGCGTTTATAGGGTGATAGTCTGAATTTACACGATAAAACCTGTGTCGCATATGCAACCCGGAACATAAGCGGGTGCATTCACCAAGGAGACGCCATGCCCACCGCCACAGTTTCCCCCGCCGCAGTTTCCCCCGTCGTCGCCGCTGCCGCCCTCGCGGCTATCGACGGTATCCTGGCCGACCTGTTCGCCCGCCTCGGCGACCGCCAGGACCAGCTGCTGCCCGTGCTGCACGGCCTGCAGGAGGGTGCTGGCTACATTCCGCCGGAACGCGTGCCGGAGATCGCCCGGCATTTCAACCTGTCACTCGCGGAAGTGCATGGCGTGATCACCTTCTACCATTACTTCCGCAGCGAGCCGCCGCCCCGCTGCGTGATCCAGGTGTGCCGCGCGGAGGCGTGCCAGAGCATGGGGGCGGACCAGTTGCTGGAGCATGCGCAGGCTGCGCTGGGCTGTGGCCTGCATGGGCACACTGCTGACGGCGCGTTCGGCCTGGAGCCGGTGTATTGCCTGGGGCAGTGCGCCAGCGCGCCGGCGCTGACCATCAACGAGGCCGTGTTCGCACGCGTGAGCCCGGCGCGCTTCGATGCGCTCATCGCCGGCGTGCTGGCAGACGATGCACGAACCAGCGCAATGCAGGCAAGCAGCGTGGAGGTGACCGTATGACGACGATGCAAATTTACGTGCCCTGCGATTCCGCGGCGCTGGCGGTTGGCGCCGACGAGGTTGCCGCGGCCATCGCCGCCGAGGCGCTGCAACGCGGTCTCGACATTCGCGTGCTGCGCAACGGCACGCGTGGCCTGTTGTGGCTTGAAACGCTGGTGGAAGTGGAAACCCCGGCCGGCCGGTTCGGTTTCGGACCGGTGGAAGCGGCGGACGTGCCGGCGCTGTTCGACGCCGCCTGGTCGCCAGGCCATCCGCTCGCCCTCGGCCTCGTGGCGGAGATTCCCTACCTGGCGCGCCAGCAGCGGCTCACGTTCGCCCGCGTCGGCATTACCGAACCCCGCTCGCTGGCGGACTATATCGCCCACGATGGCTATCGCGGCCTGCGCAAGGCGCTCGACATGGCACCGGCGGCCATCGTGGCGGAAGTGACCGCATCGGGCCTGCGGGGCCGCGGCGGCGCCGCCTTCCCCACGGGGATCAAGTGGAACACCGTGCTCAAGGCGCCCGGCAGCGAAAAGTACATCGTCTGCAATGCGGATGAAGGCGATTCCGGCACGTTCGCCGACCGCATCATCATGGAAAGCGATCCCTTCGTGCTGGTCGAGGGCATGACGATCGCCGGCATCGCCGTCGGCGCCGCGCGTGGCTACATCTACGTGCGCAGCGAATACCCGCACGCGATCGCCCGGCTGGAAACCGCCATCGCGCTGGCGCGTCATCACGGCTACCTGGGCACGAACGTGCTGGGCTCCGGCCGCGCATTCGAGCTCGAGGTACGCAAGGGCGCCGGTGCGTATATCTGCGGCGAGGAGACGGCGCTGCTGGAAAGCGTGGAGGGCAAGCGCGGCATCGTGCGCGCCAAGCCGCCGCTGCCCGCGCTGGCGGGGCTGTTCGGCAAGCCCACCGTGATCAACAACGTGCTGTCGCTGGCCACCGTGCCCATCATCCTGGACAAGGGTGCCGCCTACTACCAGGACTACGGCATGGGCCGCTCGCGCGGCACCCTGCCCGTACAGCTGGCCGGGAACATCAGGCACGGGGGCCTGATCGAACTGGCCTTCGGCGTCACGCTGCGCGAGATCCTGTACGACTACGGCGGCGGCAGCGCGTCGGGCCGCCCCATCAAGGCCGTGCAGGTGGGCGGGCCGCTGGGCGCCTACCTGCCCGAGTCGCAATGGGACACGCCGCTCGACTACGAAGCCTTCGCGGGGCTGTGGGCGGTTCTGGGCCATGGCGGCATCGTGGTGCACGACGACCGCGCAGACATGGCGAAGCTGGCACGTTACGCGATGGAATTCTGCGCCATCGAGTCGTGCGGAAAATGCACGCCGTGCCGCATTGGCTCGACGCGAGGCGTGGAGGTGATCGACAAGATCCGCGAAGGCACGCAGCGCACGCAACATGTAGTGCTGCTGCGCGACCTGTGCGACACGATGCTCAATGGTTCGCTGTGCGCGATGGGCGGCATGACGCCCTACCCCGTGCTGTCGGCCCTGAACCACTTCCCGGAAGATTTCGGCCAGGCCGACACTTCGCAACACGCCGCCTGAGGAGAACACGATGATCGAAACCATCCTTGCCCGCGACCTGGGCACCCCGCCACCGGCCGTGATCACCGACTATGTCACGCTGCAGATCGACGGCGAACGCGTGACCGTGCCCGCAGGCACGTCGGTGATGCGCGCGGCCGCGCTGTCCGGCATCAATATCCCCAAGCTGTGCGCCACCGACAGCCTGGAACCGTTCGGCTCCTGCCGGCTGTGTCTTGTGGAGATCGACGGCCGCCGCGGCTATCCCGCCTCGTGCACCACGCCGGCCGAGGAAGGCATGGTCGTGCGCACCCAGTCCGCCAAGCTGCAGCAGCTGCGCAAGGGCGTGATGGAACTGTACATCTCCGACCACCCGCTCGACTGCCTCACCTGCCCGGCCAACGGCGCCTGCGAACTGCAGGACATGGCGGGCGTGACGGGCCTGCGCGAGGTGCGCTACGGCTACGAGGGCGACAACCACCTGAAGCTGAAGAAGGACGAGTCGAATCCCTACTTCACGTTCGACTCGTCGAAGTGCATCGTGTGCAACCGCTGCGTGCGCGCCTGCGAGGAAACCCAGGGCACGTTCGCGCTGACGATCTCGGGCCGCGGCTTCGAATCGCGCGTGTCGGCCGGCCAGAGCGAAGCGTTCATGGAGTCGGAGTGCGTGTCGTGCGGCGCCTGCGTGGAGGCCTGCCCGACGGCGACGCTGACGGAAAAGTCGGTGATCTGGCTGGGCCAGGCGGAACACAGCATCACGACCACTTGCGCCTATTGCGGCGTGGGTTGCTCGCTGAACGCGGAAATGAAGGGCAACGAGGTGGTGCGCATGGTGCCGGCGAAGGACGGCAAGGCCAACGAAGGCCATGCGTGCGTGAAGGGCCGCTTCGCATGGGGCTATGCCACGCACAAGGACCGCATCACGAAGCCGATGATCCGCGCGAAGATCACCGACCCGTGGCGCGAAGTGTCGTGGGACGAAGCGCTCGATTACGCGGCATCGGAATTCCGCCGCATCCAGGCGAAACACGGCCGCGATGCGATCGGCGGCATCGTGTCGTCGCGCTGCACGAACGAGGAAGGCTACCTGGTGCAGAAGCTGGTGCGTGCCGCGTTCGGCAACAACAACGTGGACACCTGCGCACGGGTTTGCCATTCGCCCACCGGCTATGGCCTGAAGCAGACGCTGGGCGAATCGGCCGGCACGCAGAGCTTCAAGTCGATCGAGCATACCGATGTGGTGCTCGTGATCGGCGCCAACCCCACGGACGGGCATCCGGTGTTCGGCTCGCGGATGAAGCGGCGGCTGCGCCAGGGCGCGCGCCTGATCGTCATCGACCCGCGCCGCATCGACCTGATCAAGTCGCCGCACGTGCGCGCCGATTACCACCTGCAACTGCGGCCGGGCACTAACGTGGCCGTGCTGTCCGCGCTGGCCCACGTGATCGTCACCGAGGGCTTGCTGGCCGACGCGTTCATCGAAGAACGTTGCGAGGACCGTGCCTTCCTGCAGTGGCGCGACTTCGTGGCCCAGCCGGCCAATTCGCCGGAAGAGACGGAAAGCGTGACGGGCGTGCCTCCTGCGGAACTGCGCGCGGCGGCACGGCTGTATGCCACCGGCGGCAACGCGGCGATCTACTATGGCCTGGGCGTGACGGAACATGCGCAGGGATCGACGGCCGTGATGGCCATCGCCAACCTGGCCATGGCCACGGGGAACGTGGGCCGCGAAGGCGTGGGCGTCAATCCGCTGCGCGGCCAGAACAATGTGCAGGGCTCGTGCGACATCGGCTCCTTCCCCCACGAATTGCCCGGCTATCGCCACGTTTCCGACAGCACCGTGCGGGGCCTGTTCGAACAGGCCTGGGGCGTGCCCCTGCAGGACGAGCCGGGCCTGCGTATTCCGAACATGTTCGATGCGGCCCTCGATGGCAGCTTCCTGGGCCTGTATTGCCAGGGCGAGGACATCGTGCAGTCCGATCCGAACACGCAGCACGTGACGGCGGCGCTGTCGGCCATGGAGTGCATCGTGGTCCAGGACATCTTCCTGAACGAGACGGCAAAATACGCGCACGTGCTGCTGCCCGGCTCCTCGTTCCTGGAAAAGGATGGCACGTTCACCAATGCCGAGCGGCGCATCTCGCGCGTGCGCAAGGTGATGCCGCCGCGCGCCGGCCTGGCGGACTGGGAAGCGACGATGGCGCTGTCGAACCGGCTGGGCTATCCGATGAATTACCGCCACCCTTCGGAGATCATGGACGAGATCGCGCGGCTGACGCCCACGTTCGCCGGCGTCAGTTATCGTCGGCTCGATGAGCTGGGCAGCATCCAGTGGCCGTGCAACGACGCGGCGCCGGAAGGCACGCCAACGATGCACGTGGAAGCGTTCGTGCGCGGCAAGGGCCGCTTCATCATCACGCAATACGTGGCCACCACCGAAAAGGTCACGCGCAAGTATCCGCTGATCCTGACCACCGGGCGCATCCTGTCGCAATACAACGTCGGCGCGCAGACGCGCCGCACCGAGAACGTGCAGTGGCATGCGGAAGACCGGCTGGAAATCCATCCGCACGATGCGCAGGAGCGCGGCATCCGGGACGACGACTGGGTGGGCATCCAGAGCCGCGCCGGCGAGACGGTGCTGCGCGCGCTGGTGACGGAGCGCATGCAGCCGGGCGTGGTCTACACCACGTTCCACTTCCCCGAATCGGGCGCCAACGTGATCACGACCGAGAACTCCGACTGGGCCACCAACTGCCCCGAATACAAGGTGACCGCCGTGCAGGTGATGCCGGTGCAGCAGCCTTCCGAATGGCAGCGCGAGTACCGGCGCTTCAATACGGCGCAGCTGGGGCTGGCCGATCCGGGGCTGGTCACGGACGGGGCGGACGATTCCCTGCTGGAGGTGCGCGGATGAACATCGACAACCTGGTCACGATGGCCAACCAGATCGGCAGTTTCTATGCTTCCTTCCCCGACCGCGAGGAAGCCCAGACGGGCATCGCCCAGCACATCCAGCGCTACTGGGCGCCGCGCATGCGCAGCCGGCTTTACCTGCACATGGATACGGCACGTGGCGAAGGCCTCGACGCCATCGTGCTGGGCGCCCTCGCGGCGCACCGCGCCGGGCATGATGCGCCGGCCGTGAATACGTCGGTGCCGGAAGACGCGGATACCGGCGGCGACGCGGGATGAACACGGCGATGCATGGGCCGGCAGGCGCGATGCGCTGGGAATTGTCGATCGTGTGCGCGACGGACCGGCCGGGCAGCTTCGCGGAGCCCGCCGGCAACGACGTGGATCGCGCGGCCCGCATCGTGAGCGAACTCGCCGCGGACGGGTACCAGCATGCCGGGGAAGTCTCGCTGTGGCAGGCGCTGTATCCGGGCGATGACGCGCTATTCGTCGGCGCCTATCCCGGCGGCGTGCTGGCCTGCCACGCGGACCTGGCGGGAGCGCTCATCCACGGCAACGCATGGTCGCGCGTCAACGGCAGCCTGCGCGGCGGTTTCCGGGAGACGCTGCTCGCCCTGTACCCGGGTGGCGAAGTGATGGCGATGGCGCTGCACTGCGCGGCGAACCTGTGGGGCTTCAGCACGTACCGGGAAAGCCGGCGCATCCGCACCGTCGCCGGGTCCGGCGAAGATGGCCTGTTCGCCGACCATGGCCCGCCGCTGGCCGAGGAAATCCCGGTGCTGGCACATGTCACGCCCGCCTTGCTGGACCGGCCGGCGGCTGGCGAAGCGCTGGTGCTTGCCGCTTCCGCCCGGATGTTCGGCGACAGCATCGACCGGCTGGCCGGAACCGGGCCCACGCTGAGTCATTACCGTCGGCGCCCGGCGGCCTGACGGAGCACGTCGCCCGACGGGCGCTCCCGGCAAGGCTGGCCGGATGGCAGGGTTTCCGGCGGATCCGACGACCGGGCGCCGATGACCCATGCGGGGCGGGCCGGCATGCTTGGCCGCGGCGGAAAATGGCTTCCATCATCCACCAGGGGAGCACACCATGAGCCTTGCCATCGCCGTCACCGCCCACGATCACGCACTCGGCCCTGCCGGCGCACCCGTCACGCTCGTCGAATACGGCGACTTCCAATGCCCTTACTGCGGCGCGGCGTACGAGGAACTGAAACAGGTCCGTGCCGATCTTGGCGATACGCTGCGCTTTGTTTTCCGCCACATGCCACTGACGGCGCTCCACCCGATGGCGGAACTGGCGGCCGAAGCGGCCGAAGCCGCCGCGGCACAGGGCAGGTTCTGGCCGATGCACGACGCGTTGTACGAGAACCAGCGCCAGCTCAGTCCCGCCCTGGTCAGCGCCCTGGCGACCCGCCTCGGCCTCGACATGGCGCGCTTCACGGCCGACCTGCGCAGCCGCCGCCATGCGGAGAAGGTGCGCCAGGATATCGCCGGCGCCGAACGCAGCGGCGTGCAGGGCACTCCGGCATTCTTCATCGACGGGCGGCTCTACAGCGGACCTTACGATGCGGAAACACTGACGGCGGAACTGCGGGCGATCGCGGCCGAGGGAGCGGCCTAGCGGCCTGAGCACGGCACGACAGATATCGAAAAAATATTTTCGGTCCGCTGCATCCAATCGGGTTTCCCGCGCGTAGTACACGCACAACATTGCCATCCCGGCAGCTGTTGAGCCTACAACTACCGAGGACCGATCATGAACCGACCCCAGCTTTCCACGCTTGCCCTTGCCACCTCGATCGCGCTGACCCTGGCCGCTTGCGGCGGTGGCGGCAGCAATCACGACACCGGAACGCCGATGCCCACGCCCACGCCGGGTGTGCCGGTGGTGCCGGGCGACGTCTTCGCCCTGACCGCCAGCAACAAACTGATCTCCTTCAATCGCGAAACGCCGGGCACGGTGCGCACCACGGCCACGATCTCCGGCCTGCAGAGCGGCGAAAACGTGCTGGGCATCGATTACCGTCCGGCGGACGGCAAGCTGTATGGCGTGGGCTCCACCGGCCGGCTGTACACGATCGACACGGAAAGCGGCGTGGCCACGCAGAAGTCGATGCTGATGGCGGATGCCGCCGACACCACGGCACCGTTCACCGCGCTGGCCGGCACCGATTTCGGCGTGGACTTCAACCCGGTCGCCGACCGCCTGCGCATCGTCTCCAGCACGGGCCAGAGCCTGCGCATCAACGTCGATACCGGCGCCACCACCACCGATGGCGCCATCAATGGCGGCGCGGCCACCACGCAGGTCACCGCATCGGCCTACACGAATTCCTTCGCGGGCACCGGCACCACCACGCTGTATGCCCTCGATACCGTCACGGACACGCTGTACATCCAGAACCCGCCGAACAATGGCACGCTGGCCACACCTGTGGCACTGGGCGTGGATGCCGGCAGCGCCAACGGTTTCGACATCGATGCGCGCACGAACATGGGCTACATGATCGCGACCGTGGGCGGCGCCCGCAACCTGTACAGCGTCAACCTGGCGGCCACGGCGAACCCGGCCACGCTGGTGGGCGCGGTGGGCGGGACCGAAGACATCCGCGGCATCGCGCTGCGCCCGGCCATGGCGCCGATGGTGCATGGCCTGACCGACGACAACCGCCTGGTCGCCTTCAAGGTCACGACCCCGAACACGATCGATGCCACCGTGACGGTCTCGGGCCTGAACGCCGGCGAGACACTGCTGGGCATCGATGTGCGGCCGAAGGATGGCATGCTGTACGGCATCACCTCCGCCGCCCGCATCGTGACGATCGATCCAGCCACCGGCGCCGCCACTGCGAAAGCCACGCTGATGGCCGACGCGGCCGATACGACGGCGCCCTACTCGGCGATCGCCGGCACGGCCTTCGCCGTCGACTTCAACCCGGTGGCTGACCGCCTGCGCGTGATCGGCAACATGGGCCAGAGCCTGCGCATCAATGTGGACACCGGCGCAACGACGACCGACGGTGCCATCAACCGCGCCAGCGGCGCGGCCATGGTCACCGCTGCCGCGTACAACAACAGCATTGCGGGCACGACGACGACGATCCTGTATGACCTGGACAGCACCACCGACGTGCTGGCGATGCAGACGCCGCCGAACGACGGCACGCTGGTGGACGTGGGCCGGCTGGGCGTGGACGTGGCGGGCGATGCCGGGTTCGATATCGCCGGCGGCGGGAACGGTCTGGTATTGGCGGCACTGCGCACGTCCGCCACGGGGCCGAGCACGCTGTACCGTGTCGACCTGATGTCGGGCGTCGCGACGCCGGTCAATGGCGCAGCCACGCCGGCCACCTCCGTGATCGGCAATGGCGTGCCAGGCTTGCGCGACATCGCCATCCTGATCAAGTAAGCGGGAGACCGGCCGCGCCTGCATTATCTTGACGGCGCGGCCGATGGTCAGATCTGGCCAGGCGTATGGATCGGACGATACGGCGATCCTGGACACCGGCCAAAGCTGACCTTACATGACCTTGACGGCGCGGCCGATGTAGAGGATCGGGCCCGTCGGGCGCCCGATCGGCGAACCCTGTTCCGGTTCCAGCGTGATCTCGAACAGCTGGTTCGGCTGCAACGGCGGCAGCTTGTCGAGCCGCACGTCGACCGCCCGGCCCGGCGTGACGAGGCCCAGCGAGACCGGGCCTTTCCAGCCATCGGCCTTGGTCCACAGCTGCAGCGCGCGCTGCGCCGGCACGGCTGTCTTCACCAGCGGTTCGAGGCGGATCGTCTGCGGCCCGGTGGCGCGGATCACCCATCCCGGCGCGGCATTCTGCGGCGTGGCCAGCACCACCATATAGTCCGGCGTCGCCGGCGCCTGCATCCGCACGCCCACCACCACCGCCATGATGGCGGCAGCCGCGAAGCCGCCCGCGGCCATGCCGCGCCACAGCGTGACCTTGTCCCACCAGCGGGCCTTGGCCGGCAAGTTCCGCGCGGGGGCCGGGGCCGCTGCGGGGGCAATACTGCGCTCGATACGCGCCCACAGCGCGGCGGAAGGCTCGACCGGCTCGGCAAGCGCCGTCAGCGGCATCAGCCTTTGTTCCCAGTATTCGACGGCGGCGCGCAGTGCCGGATCATCCGGCAGCGCCTGTTCGACTTCATGGCGCCGTGCGGCGGGGAGCGTGCCCAGCACGTATTCGCCGGCCAGCTCGTGGGGATCGCGGATCGGGCTCATACCATGCACTCCCGCAGCGCGCTCATGCCGCGCTTGATCCAGGCCTTGACGGTACCCAGCGGCGACTTGAGGCGTTCGGCGATCTCGCTGTGCGAGCAGCCGTCCACGTAGGCATACAGGATGCTGTTGCGCTTCGCGGCATCGAGCTGGGTAAGGCAATGTTCCAGGCGGCCGAGGTCCTGGCGCAGTTCAAAGGCGTCGGCGATCTGCACGGCAGCTCCGGTATCGATGGCGTCCAGCGCTTCCTCGTCATCGACGAGCACTTCGCGCGTGCCGGCGCGGATCGCATCGAGCGCCTGGTACCGCACGATGCTGTAGACCCAACCGCGGCCGGTGCCACGCCCGGCTTCGAACGTGCCGGCTTTCGTCCAGATGCTGACGAAGGCATCGTGCACCACGTCTTCCGCAGCCTGCCGTTCGCGCACGATGCGCAGCGCCACGCCCAGCAGCCGCGGCGCTTCATGGTCGTACAGGCTGCGCAGCGCCTGCCGGTCGCCGCGCGCACAGGCGTGCAGTGCGGCTTCGTAGTCGAATTGGTCGGGTGCGATGGGCACGGGAGTCCGTCGTCAAGTGGGGGCTGAACCATGGCCCGGGTGTGGACGATTATATATGGATGAGGCGGGCCAGTGCGCCTCACCGGTGCGGCTATCCATCCGATAGTAACTGTCGGATAATTTTACAAGACGCCATGAAGTTACAATCACACCAAAATTACATTGTTAAATTATTGAGTAAGATCAATCTGTTAGCACTTTCTCATTGCATTGGCACATGTTTTGCGTTGTGCAGGCCCGGGGTGTCCTGTTCAACAACAATGGAATAACTATGCACAAGTTCAAAAAAATAGTCGTGGCCGCTGCCATGACGATCGCGGCGGCCAGTGCCGCGGCGGCGCCGATCACCGTCGGTGGCGTAACGTGGGATCCGGACTATCCGCTGGACTTCGCTTCATCCTCGGTCCAGCTGCATCAGTTCGTGGCACCGGACGGCAGCGTGAGCGGCTTCGGAATCGTGTCGACGATGAACGGCTATTCGCAAGACCAGTTCTGTCCAGGGTGCGAACTGACTATCGTGTACGGCGGCTACAACCTGGTCGGTTCGGCTGGCAATACCAACCTGTTCACCGGCGGTTTTATCAACATCTACCGCAATGACGGCCCTTCGACGATCAATCCCAGCGATCCGCTGACGATGAACGCGGGCAATACCGGCATCGGTGAACTCTGGCTCAGTCTCACCGGCCATACCTACAATGGCACGACACTGCTCGGTACCCTCAATGCGCTGAATCCGCCCAATGGCAGCGGCCTGGGCCAGCTCGATGTCGCCGGCGGCGTGGCCGGGGCCTACTTCGACACGAACCAGCAAGTCGACGGAGCGGACGTGGCATTCTCGTCGAGTTTCACGCAACCGTATCCGGGCACCACCGGCATCGAGCATATCGTCGGCACTGGCAACCTGTTCGGCCAGACCGCGGTGCCGGTGCCTGAACCGGGCTCGCTGGCCCTGGTCGGCCTGGGCCTGGCGGGACTGGCAACACTGCGCCGCCGCAAGGGGTAATACCTGGAAAGCCGCCGGCCGGCGCGGGTGCGCGCCAAGCCGGCGTGACCTTCAATTGACCTTCAATTGACCTTCAATTGAACTTCAGGCGAACTTCGTGAAGTCCGGCTTGCGCTTTTCAAAGAAGGCCGTGAAGGCTTCCTTTGCTTCCGCACCCTGCAGCATCTCGAAGAACAACTTGCTCTCCTCGGCGATGATCGCTTCCAGCTGCGCCTTGCGCGACGCGGTCATCAGCCGCTTCGTCGTGCGGATCGATGCGGCGGGCAGCGCCACCAGCTTGGCCGCTTGCGCGCGGGCGTGATCCAGCACGTCGGCGGCAGGCAGCACCTTCGACACGATGCCCATGTCATAGGCTTCCTGCGCGGTGAACGGTTCGCCCAGCATCAGCTTCTCGGCGGCGCGCGCGTGGCCACCGGCCATCGGCATCAGCAGCGACGAGCCGAATTCCGGGCACAGGCCCAGCTGCGTGAACGGCACGGAGAATTTCGCGCTGTCGGCGGCGTACACGAGGTCGCAGTGCATCAGCAAGGTGGTGCCGATGCCGATCGCCAGGCCGCTCACGGCCGCGACGACCGGCTTGGCCGAACCGGACAGCGCGCGCATGAACTGGAACACGGGGCGGTCGCCGAACGCCACGCCATCGTTGGCGCGCGTGGTCTTCATGAAGTCTTCCAGGTCGTTCCCGGCCGTGAACACTTCCGGCTGGCCGGCCAGGAGGATGGCGCGCACTTCGGTATCGTCCTGGGCCGCGTTGATCGTATCGGCCAGCGTTTGATACATGCTCGACGTGATCGCGTTCTTGCGCTCGATGCGGTTGAATGCCAGCGTGAGGATGCCGTCTGCCTTGGTGACTTCGATTGCCATTGTCTCTTTCCTTTGTTGTGATATGGGCGGCGCAATGATGAAGGGCGCCGGGATTGTGTCCGCGGCGCCCCTGTCAATCCATGCCTGCCGTGTGGATTACACGCGCTCGATGATGCCCGCCGCACCCATGCCGGCACCCACGCACATCGTGACCATGCCGTACTTCAGGTTGTTGCGGCGCAGGGCGTGCACGACGGTCGCGGCGCGGATAGCACCGGTTGCGCCGAGCGGATGGCCCAGCGCGATCGCGCCACCCATCGGATTTACCTTGCTCGTATCAAGATTCAGGTCGCGGATCACGGCCAGCGCTTGCGCCGCGAACGCTTCATTCAGTTCGATCCAGTCCAGCTGGTCCTGCGTGATGCCGGCAGCGGCCAGCGCGGCGGGAATCGCCACCTTCGGGCCGATGCCCATGATTTCCGGCGGCACGCCGCGCACGGCGAACGACGAGAACTTGGCCAGCGGCGTGAGGTTGTGCTCGCGCAGGATCCTTTCGGAGACGACGATCAGCGCGCCGGCGCCGTCGGACATCTGCGACGACGTGGCCGCCGTCACGGAGCCCTTGGCGGCGAACACCGGCTTGAGCTTGCCCATCGATTCCATCGATGCGTCGGCACGCGGGCCTTCGTCGTTCTCGACCAGGCGCTTGCCCACCTTGATCTCGCCGGTCTTCAGGTCCGGCGTGCGGGTGATGGCTTCCACCGGCGTGATCTCGTCCTTGAACAGGCCGGCCTGCTGGGCGGCGATGGCGCGGCGGTGCGATTCCAGGCCGAACGCATCCTGGTCTTCGCGGGAGATCTTCCACTGCTTGGCCACGTTCTCGGCGGTCAGGCCCATGCCGTAGGCCAGGCCCACGTTTTCATCCTTGAACGTGTCCATGTTGATGGACGGGTGATGGCCCATCATCGGCACCATCGACATCGATTCCACGCCGCCGGCGATCATCACGTCGGCTTCGCCGACGCGGATACGGTCGGCCGCCATCGCCAGCGCGGTGATGCCCGATGCGCAGTAGCGGTTGACGGTCACGCCGCCCACGGTGTTCGGCAGGCCGGCCAGCACCACGGCGTTACGGGCCACGTTGAAGCCCTGCTCCGCTTCCGGGAACGAGCAGCCGATGATCGCGTCGATGATCAGGGCCGGGTCCAGGTTCGGCACGGCGGCCATGGCGCCGCGGATCGCGTGCACCAGCAGGTCGTCCGGGCGGGTCTTGTTGAACACGCCGCGCGGCGCCTTGCCGATCGGGGTGCGGGTCGCGGCGACGATGTATGCGTCTTGCAGTTGTTTGCTCATGTTTTTTCCTTGATGTCAGCCGCGGGTTAGTTACGAACCGGTTTGCCGGTTTGCAGCATGCCCATGATCCGCTCCTGCGATTTCGGGTTGTTCAGCAGTTCGAGGAAGGCCTTGCGCTCCATGTCGAGCAGCCACTGCTCGGACACCACGCTGCCCTGGTCGATATCGCCGCCGGACACGATCTCGGCGATCATGTCGCCCAGCTTGTAGTCGTGCGCGGAGATGAAGCCGCCGTCGCGCATGTTGACCAGCTGGCCGCGGATCGTGGCCCAGCCGTAGCGGCCGGTGACCGTGACCGGACGCTGCAGCGGTGCGCGGTAGCCGGAATCGAACATCGAGCGCGCGGTGACCTTCGCCACGTGCAGCAGTTCATACGGGTTGAAGACGATGATGTCGTCTTCCTTCAGGTAACCCATCGCCTTGGCTTCCAGCGCGGATTTCGACACGTTCGCGGTGGCCGCGTTCATGAAGCCCGTCTTCAGGAATTGCAGGATGTCGTTGCCCTTGGCTTCCTTGGCGGCGCGTACGGCCGCTTCCTTCAGGCCGCCGCCGGCCGGGATCAGGCCCACGCCCACTTCGACCAGGCCGATGTACGATTCGATCGATGCCACGCGGCGCGATGCGTGCAGCGCCATTTCGCAGCCCCCGCCCAGCGCCAGGCCCGCAACAGCGGCCACCACCGGCACGTTCGAGTACTTCATGGCCATGAAGGTGTTCTGCAGGTCGCGGATCAGCGGGTCGAGCGCCTTCGGGCCGCCGGCCATGAAGGCAGGCAGGGCCGATTGCAGGTCGGCGCCGGCGGAGAACGCGCCGCCTTCGGCCGCATCCGTGCCCCAGATTACCAGGCCCTTGAAGTTCTTCTCGGCTTCCGCCAGACCGCGCTTCAGGCCGTCGATGACGCCCTGGCCGATCACGTGCATCTTGGTCTTCAGCGAGATCACCAGCACGTCGTCGCCGGAATGCCACAGGCGCACGTCGTTGTCTTCGAACACGGTGGTGCCGGCTTTCGACGGGTCGATGTCGCCCGAGCCCAGTACCGGTGCGCGGAATGCCTGGCGCTCATAGACGGCCAGGTTCGAACGCGGCACGTAGCTGTTCGACTTGGCGGAGTACGAGCCTTCCGGCGTGTGCACGCCCTTCTCGGCCACTTTTTCGTCGAAGACCCACGCCGGCAGCGGTGCGTCGGTCAGCGCCTTGCCTTCTTCGATGTCCTGCTTCACCCATTCGGCGATCTGCTTCCAGCCGGCGGCCTGCCACGTTTCGAACGGGCCCACTTTCCAGCCGAAGCCCCAGCGCATGGCAAAGTCCACATCGCGCGCGTTGTCGGCGATCGTGTCCAGGTGATAGGCGATGTAGTGGAAGGCGTCGCGGAAGATCGCCCACAGGAACTGGCCTTGCGGGTTGGTCGATTCGCGCAGCGCCTTGAATTTCTTGACCGGGTCCTTTTCCTTCAGGATGCGGGCGATGATGTCGGCAGCCTTGCCGCCGCCGGCCACGTATTCGCCGGTGGCGAAGTCCAGGCGCTGGATGTCCTTGCCCACCTTCTTGTAGAAGCCGCCGCCCGTCTTCTGGCCCAGCGCGCCCTTCTCGATCAGCTTGGCCAGGATGTCCGGCGTCTTGTACACGCTGAAGAACGGATCGTCCTTCAGGTTGTCCTGCATCGTCTTGATGACGTGGCCCATCGTGTCCAGGCCCACCACGTCGGCGGTGCGGAACGTGCCGGACTTGGCGCGGCCCAGCTTCGCGCCGGTCAGGTCGTCGACGACGTCCACGGACAGGCCGAACTTCTCGGCTTCATGGATCGTGGCCAGCATGCCGAAGATGCCCACGCGGTTGGCGATGAAGTTCGGCGTATCCTTTGCGCGCACCACGCCCTTGCCCAGCGCGGACGTGAGGAAGGTTTCCAGCTGGTCCAGGATCTCCGGGCGGGTCGCCTCGGTCGGGATCAGTTCCACCAGGTGCATGTAGCGCGGCGGGTTGAAGAAG
Source organism: Pseudoduganella lutea (assembly GCF_004209755.1). Lineage (NCBI taxonomy): Bacteria > Pseudomonadati > Pseudomonadota > Betaproteobacteria > Burkholderiales > Oxalobacteraceae > Pseudoduganella > Pseudoduganella lutea. Next base: position 2,438,045 of record NZ_CP035913.1, read on the forward strand.
TGCACGCCGCAGAAGCGTGCCTTCAGGTCCGCGTCGAAGCCTTGCGCCAGCTGCTCGATCGGCAGGCCGGACGTGTTCGATGCGAAGATCGCGTTGGCGCCGATGTGCGGGGCCACCTTCTTGTACAGGTCGTGCTTCCAGTCCAGGCGCTCGGCGATCGCTTCGATGATCAGGTCGCAGTCGGCCAGCTGGTCCAGGTTGTCCTCATAGTTCGCGACCTGGATCAGCGACGCGTCTTCCTTGTCGCCCAGCGGTGCCGGCGACAGCTTTTTCAGGTTGTCGATGGCGCGCAGCACGATGCCGTTTTTCGGCGTGCCTTCTTTTCCAGGCAAATCGAACAGCACGACCTGCACCTTGGCGTTCACGCAGTGGGCGGCGATTTGCGCGCCCATCACGCCGGCGCCCAGCACGGCGACTTTTTTCACACTGAAGTTCGTCATTTCTTGTTCCTTGATTTGTTAGAACAGGTCGGCGTCCAGCGCCATCAGGTTCGATGCGCCCGAGCGTGCCTGGCGGATCAGCATGGCGGTTTCCGGGTACAGGCGGCCGAAGTAGAAGCGTGCGGTCGCCAGCTTGGCCTTGTAGAACTTGTCGTCCGAATCCTGCTTTTCCAGCGCGATCTTGGCCATCTGCGCGAAGAAGTAGGAGAACACCAGGTGGCCGGCAACGCGCAGGTAAGGCACGGCGGCGGCGCCCACTTCATCCTGGTTCTGGAAGGCCTTCATGCCGATTTCCATCGTCAGCTTCGTGACTTTCTCGCCCAGGTCGCCCAGCGGCGTGACGAATTCGGACATCGCTTCATCGGTGCCGTTGTCTTCGACGAACGCGCGGATCTTCTCGCCGAACTTGCGCAGCTTCGAACCGTTGTCCATCAGGATCTTGCGGCCCAGCAGGTCGAGCGACTGGATCGTGTTCGTGCCTTCGTAGATCATGTTGATGCGTGCGTCGCGCACGTACTGCTCCATGCCCCATTCGGCGATGTAGCCGTGGCCGCCGAACACCTGCATCGCTTCGGAGGTGGCGATCCAGCCGTTGTCGGTGATGAAGGCTTTCACGATCGGGGTCAGCAGGGCCACTTCATCGGCGGCTTCCTTGCGCACTTCCTCGTCCGGGTGGTTCAGTTCGCGGTCGATCTGCAGCGCGACATAGCTGGTCAGTGCGCGGGCGCCTTCGGCGAATGCTTTCGCCGTCAGCAGCATGCGGCGCACGTCCGGATGCACGATGATCGGGTCGGCCGGCTTGTCGGCCGCCTTCACGCCCGACAGGGAGCGCATCTGCAGGCGGTCTTTTGCATAGACCAGCGCGTTCTGGTACGCCACTTCGGTCAGGCCCAGCGACTGCATGCCCACGCCCAGGCGGGCCGCGTTCATGAACACGAACATGGCGTTCAGGCCCTTGTTCGGCTGGCCGATGATCCAGCCTTTCGCGCCGTCCAGGTTCATCTGGCAGGTGGAGTTGCCGTGGATGCCCATCTTTTCTTCGATGGCGCCGCAGAAGATCGGGTTGCGTTCGCCGATGCCGCCATTACCGTCCGGCAGGAATTTCGGGACGAGGAACAGCGAGATGCCTTTCGAGCCTTCCGGTGCGTCCGGCACGCGGGCCAGCACCAGGTGCAGGATGTTCTCGGACATGTCATGCTCGCCGGCCGAGATGAAGATCTTGTTGCCGGTGATGGTCCAGGAACCGTCGTCGTTCGGCAGCGCCTTCGTGCGCAGCAGGCCCAGGTCGGTGCCGCAGTGCGGTTCGGTCAGGCACATGGTGCCGGTCCATTCGCCCGAGACCAGTTTCGGCAGGTACGTTGCCTTCTGCTCGTCGGTGCCGTGTTCCTTCAGGCACTCGTAGGCGCCGTGCGACAGGCCCGGGTACATCGTCCATGCCTGGTTCGACGAGTTCAGCATCTCGTAGAACGAATTGTTCAGCACCACCGGCAGGCCCTGGCCGCCGTATTCCGGATCGCATGCCAGCGCGGCCCAGCCACCCTCCACGTACTGCTTGTACGCTTCCTTGTAGCCCTTCGGCGTGGTGACGGTTTTCGCCTGTGCGTCGTGGTGGCAGCCTTCGCGGTCGCCGGAATGGTTCAGCGGGAACAGCACTTCGGACGTGAACTTCGCGCCTTCTTCCAGCACCGCGTTGATGATGTCGGCATCGGTCTCGGCGTGGGCCGGCAGTTCCTTGAGCTGCTCTTCCACCTTCAGGAACTCATGCAGAACGAATTGCATATCCCGGATTGGCGCGACGTATTGACCCATGTTTATCTCCTGCGACTAAGGCTAAGTGTGATTGGTTGCCGCATCTTGTGGATGCGGCCAGTTTTAAGACTGATAGTTTTCGATCAGGCGGTTGAAGCCCACCGTGGCGCGATCGACGGCGCCGGGAATGCGCAGGAAACGGGCATCGTGGTGCACGGCCAGGATCAGGCCATACATCTCGTACACCAGCTGCTGCGCATCGGTACCCGCTTTCAGGTGACCGCATTCGATCGCCTGCTCGGCCGCCCGCAACAGGGCGCCCTGCCATGCACTCACCATCGCCACCAGTGCTTCGCGGATCGGGCCGGGGCGATCGTCATACTCGACGGCGCCGCTGATGTAGATGCAGCCCGACGCGATCTCGATCGACACCCGCTTGACCCACTGCGCGAACATCAGGCGCAGGCGTGGCAAGCCACGTGGTTCCTTGATGGCGGGATAGAACACTTCCTGTTCGAAGCGACGGTGGTAAAGCTTCAACACTTCCAGCTGTAAATCTTCACGCGAGCCAAAGTGGGCAAATACGCCCGATTTACTCATGTTCATCCGGTCCGCCAGCAGGCCGATGGTCAGCCCTTCCAGCCCGTCACGGCTGGCAAGGTCCAACGCCACGTCCAGGATGGCGGCGCGGGTCATTTCGCCCTTGCGCATGAATTTTGTCGAGGTATTGATGGCTAAATTGCTCACTTTGGCATCCGGCTTCATGGGAGAAAGGAACTTTGATTTTCCCCCGGCCGGTTTGCTCCGTGTGAAAAAAATTACGAACGCTCGTACTATTATCCAGGGCTGGATAAATGTCAAACGGGATCGTTAGAGGTGGCGTTCTATTTTGTACCCGGCGTTGCGCGCGGGGGTTGACAGGTTTTTTTATGCTGCCAAAAGTTGCTCAAAAAATGGGGACGTACCCCATTATTTGAGCAATATTTCCTGGAAAATGGGGTACGTCCCCATTTTCCAGGAAACTATTCGCCGTGGTCGATCTGGTCGCGGATGCGCCGGTCGCGCTTGGTGGGCCGGCCCTTGAGGTCGGCCGCCGGTTCGTGGAACAGCTTGCGCCGTTCCGCTTCCTTGATGCGCCGGGCGATCGATTCCTCGCTTTCCTCGTACAGGGTGCGGGCGATGGGAGCCCCCTGGCGCTTGTCCGAGATGCCCACCACCAGCACGTCCCATTCGTCCGAACCGTTGTCGATATGCAGCTTCTCGCCCAGTTTCACGACCCGCGCCGGCTTCACCCGGTCGCCGTTGACCTTGACCTTGCCGCTGTCGATCGCGTCGATGGCAAGATTGCGCGTCTTGAAGAAGCGCGCGGCCCACAGCCATTTGTCGATCCTTACATTGTCCATCAAGCGTATTTTCCCACTGCAAAAATGCGCATCAGCGTCCGGTACACCACGTAGGCGATCTCGTAACCGATGCGGCGAAAGCGCCCGACGTGCTCGAATTCGTGGGCGTGGACTTCCACGCCTTCGGCCACGGCCGCCTCGATATGCTTGCGCAAGTCCATGGCAAAGGCGGCATCCTTGATCACGACGTTCGCTTCCTGGTTCAAGAAAAGGCTCAGTCCATCCACGTTCGACGAGCCGACCGTGGCCCATTCGTCGTCGATGACGGCGACCTTGGCATGGAGCTGGGTCTTGCGATATTCCACCAGCCGCACGCCGGAAGCAAGCAGCTTGGGATAGAACGAGTGCGCCACGGCATCCTGCAGCCAGTGCTCGCCCACGCCGATCAGCAGGGTGACCTGGACGCCGCGCTGGGCCGTCTGCGACAGCGCCTGGCGGAACTTGCGGCCGGGCGCGAAATACGGGTTCGCCAGCAGCACGCTTTTCTTTGCGGCACCCATCGCCTTCAGGTACGCCCGCTGGATGGTGTGGCGGTTGCGCAGGTTGTCGCGCACCACGAAGCCGGCTTGCACGGTGGTACTGGCTTCGGCGGCCGCCTGGTTGGCACGGCGCGTTTCCTGGTACAAGCCGATGCGCTCGGTCAGCGGCATCCGGCCCAGGCGGCGCCATTGCGCGACGGCTTCCTTGTGGATGTTCGCCACCAGCGGGCCCCTGACCGCCACGGCGAAATCCCAGCGCGGCGCGGACAGGCTGATGTCGTGGTCGTAATCGCAGAACATGTCGTCGTTGATGTTGATGCCGCCCACGAAGGCGATGCAGCGGTCGACGACGCAGATCTTGCGGTGGGTGCGCGAGATGCCGCGCTTGAACCAGGGATTGAAGATGCGGTGCGCGACACCCGCCTCCTGCAGTTGCGCGTGCATCCGCTTGACCCGCCCGGCACCGGTGCCGAACCAGTCGGTGATCATGCGCACCGTGACACCCCGCTTTGCCGCGCGCATCAGCGCGGCCAGCACGGCCTGCCCCGTTTCATCGTCCGCGAAGATATACGTCTCGAAATAGACGTCGTACTGCGCGGCATCGATTGCTTCCATCAGGCTGGGGAAGAATTCGGTACCGCAGTGCAGGAGTTTGACTTCGTTGTCGGCGATGAAATCGACAGGGCGCATAACGCTATAACAGTTTCAGGGTAGCGACGAGCGGTGCGTGGTCCGACAATTTTGCCCAGATCGGGCCATGCAGGACCTGCGCCGATTCTACCTCGAAGCCGCGAACGTAGATACGATCCAGGCGGAAGAAGGGCAAGGCGGATGGGAAGGTGCGGGCTGGACGGACTGCCGCCTGCCTGCGGGCCAGGGTACGGACGAGGTCGCCAAGGCTCGAGCCGGCGCCGATCTCGTCGAACACCTCCACCACGCCCAGTGCCTTGCGCAGCTTGGCGCTCAGCGTATTGCGCCAGTCATTGAAATCGCCGGCGATGATCACGGGCTCGTTGTTCGGTGCGGAAAGCTTTACCGCGTCGATCAGCGCCTCCACCTGCCGCACGCGGCTGCGCTCGAACAGGCCCAGGTGGATCACATAGCAATGCACCACGCCTTTCGGCGTTTCCACGATCGAGTGCAGGATGCCGCGCGCTTCATACGCATGGTCGGAAACGTCGGTATTGGTCCACTTGGCGATCGGATGCTTCGACAGCAGCGCGTTGCCGTGGTGACCGTGGTCGTATTGCGCGTTCAGGCCATAGACGGACTGGTGCGATTCCCCGGCGAAGAATTCGTGCTGGCTGCTTTCAGGCCAGTGCTTAGCCCCATGCCGCTCCTCGCCGAAGCGGGCGGCAATGCGGTCATGCTGGCCCTGCACTTCCTGGAGGAAGATCAGGTCGGCATCGAATGCCGCAATGGCCTGCTTGAGCGCCAGCACGCGCGGCTTGCTGCGGTAGGAAACGCCCTTGTGGATGTTGTACGTGGCGACTTTGATCTTCATGAAAGCCATTCTAGCGCCAACCGTGCTGATTCATCGCGGGCAATCGTGCGGCGGGGATACGATGACAAACATGCAAGGAGACATTACCGGAATCCTCGCGGGCCGGCACAGGGTCCGAACCGGGCTCAGTCATGCAGTCTACTCCGGACGACGAAAGCGATGCCGCCAAAGCGTGGCAATTGTGCGCCGGCCGCACAAAAGATTGCTGCCAATAACCGGGATATCCCCTATAGTTGATCCAACAGAGGAACTTCAAGTTTCCAATTACAACTGACGCGAACGGGAGGCTGTATGGCGATCAGGACTTTCTGCACCACTTTTTGCACGGTATTGGCCACACTGTCGGCGCTGCCGGCAACGGCTTTCGAGATGCTGCCCGAAACGAGCCCGGTGACCGCCGGTATCGCCAACCGCGGCAATGCGGCAGCTCCGCACGCTGCAGGGCGCGTGCTGTTCGAATCCGACGCGCCGATCGGCATGACCGGCCCCGACCAGGGTTCGACATCGCTGCTCAACCAGACTGGAACGTATGTCGGGGGGCTGGTCGCCGGCGACATCGCCTATCGTCCGCACGCGCTGACCACCAGCGAGCCCGAGCAGGGCAACCTGCCCCTGCTGGGTGCCGCCGCCATTGCGCTGCTGGTGGCGCAATTGCGGCGCTCGCGCCGGCCTGCCGTCAGGTAGCGGGGCCGTCAGCGGCCCAGTATCCGCGGCAGCTGCAGGATCGCTTCCGCGTTCGACGCGGAAAAGCACCTGTCCGCGGCTTCAAGATGCGGCAACCACGCGTGCGCGGTGTGCTCGCGTGGCGACAGCATGATGGGGATCTCGCGCGGCACTTCCACGCTGAACACGTGCTCGGTGTTGTGGGTGACACCGGGCGCGTAGCGGTGGCGCCATATCGGATAGATCTCGTACACATTGGACAGGTGCCAGTCGCGCAGCACGATGCGTTCGCCATCGGCCACGATGCCGGTTTCCTCGAACAGTTCCCGGGTGGCGGTGGCCTGCAGCGGTTCGTCCACGGCATCCAGCGAGCCCGTGACCGATTGCCAGAAACCGGGATGGCCAGTGCGCTCGATCAGCAGGACCTGCAGGTCGGCCGTGTGGATGACGACAAGGACGGAAATGGGGATTTTTGGGGGTTTTACAGTTGTCACGTGTACAGGCAGCTCTGTTGAACCCCACGGCAAGTGCTCGGGTCAGACCCGCCGGGTCTGACCCCAGAGTCTGCTTCTGGGGTCGTTGCGAATTTGATCGACACACGTAAAAAAGGGCGCCGCAGCGCCCTCTTCCAAGCTTAGCCAGCCACCTTCGGCTCGGCCGCGCGCAGGCGGATATGCAGCTCTTTCAGCTGCTTCTCGTCCACTTCCGACGGCGCGTGCGTCAGCAGGTCTTGCGCGCGCTGCGTTTTCGGGAAGGCGATCACGTCGCGGATCGAATCGGACTTCGTCATCAGCGTGACGATGCGGTCCAGGCCGAATGCCAGGCCACCGTGCGGCGGCGCGCCGTACTGCAGCGCGTCGAGAAGGAAGCCGAACTTCAGGCGGGCTTCGTCCGGGCCGATCTTCAGCGCGCGGAACACCTTCGACTGCACTTCCTCGCGGTGGATACGGATCGAGCCGCCGCCCAGTTCCCAGCCGTTCAGCACCATGTCGTAGGCCTTGGCGATGCAGGCACCCGGATTGGTTTCCAGCAGGTCCTCGTGGCCATCCTTCGGCGCCGTGAACGGGTGGTGCGTCGCGGTCCAGCGGTCGTCTTCCTCGTCGTATTCGAACATCGGGAAGTCGATCACCCACAGCGGTGCCCACACGTCGTCGAACAGGCCGTTCTTCTTGCCGAATTCGCTGTGGCCGATCTTCACGCGCAGCGCGCCGATCGCGTCGTTGACCACTTTTGCCTTGTCGGCACCGAAGAAGATCAGGTCGCCGTCTTCGGCGCCCGTCAGTTCCAGGATCTTGGCCAGGGCTTCGTCGTTGATGTTCTTGACGATCGGCGACTGCAGGCCGTCACGGCCTTTTGCCTTCTCGTTGACCTTGATGTAGGCCAGGCCCTTGGCGCCGTAGATGGCGACGAACTGGGTGTACGCGTCGATTTCCGAACGCGGCATCTCGGCGCCCTTCGGCACGCGCATGCCGACCACGCGGCCGTTCGGCAGGTTGGCGGCGGCGGAGAACACCTTGAAGTCCACCGACTTCATCACTTCGGTCAGTTCGGTGAACTGCAGCTTGACGCGCATATCCGGCTTGTCCGAACCGTACAGGCCCATGGCTTCCGAGAAGTCCATCACCGGGAACGGGTTCGGCAGGTCGATCGACAGCGTGTTCTTGAACACCTTGCGGATCATGTCCTCGAACAGGTCGCGGATTTCCTGCTCGTTCAGGAACGACGTTTCGCAGTCGATCTGCGTGAATTCCGGCTGGCGGTCGGCGCGCAGGTCTTCGTCGCGGAAGCACTTGGTGATCTGGTAGTAGCGGTCGAAGTTGGCCACCATCAGCAGCTGCTTGAACAGCTGCGGCGATTGCGGCAGCGCGAAGAACTGGCCGGCGTTCACGCGGGACGGCACCAGGTAGTCGCGCGCGCCTTCCGGCGTGGACTTGGTCAGCGTTGGCGTTTCGATGTCGATGAAGCCCAGTTCGTCCAGGTATTTGCGCACTTCCATCGTCACCTTGTAGCGCAGGCGCAGGTTGTTCTGCATCTGCGGGCGGCGCAGGTCCAGCACGCGGTGCGTCAGGCGGGTGGTTTCGGACAGGTTGTCGTCATCGAGCTGGAACGGCACGGCCACGGATGGGTTCAGCACTTCGAGCTGCGAGCAGACCACTTCGATCTTGCCGGACTTGAGGTTGTTGTTGACCGTACCGGCCAGGCGATCCTTTACCACGCCGGTGACGCGCAGGCAGTACTCGTTACGCACGGACTCGGCCGACTTGAACACTTCCGCCTGCTCCGGATTGCAGACGATCTGGACCAGGCCTTCGCGGTCGCGCAGGTCGATGAAGATCACGCCGCCGTGATCGCGGCGACGGTGCACCCAGCCGCACAGGCTGACGGTTTGGCCCAGCAGGGCTTCGGTGGTGAGCCCGCAGTAATGAGTACGCATTGACATGATTATTTCTCGTTCAGGTTGAATTGGGGCTGTGACAATGGAAGCTGTGACCCGGTAGAGGGCTTCATTCGGGGGCGACCACGCCCATCGACACAATGTATTTCAGGGCGGCGTCGACGGTCATGTCGAGCTCCACCACGTTTTCGCGCGCCATCATCAGGAAGAAGCCGGAGGTCGGGTTCGGCGTCGTCGGCACGTACACGGACACATAGTCTCCCACCAGGTGGTTTTTGACGTCGCCACCGGGGGCGCCCGTCAGGAATCCGATCGTGTACGAGTTCGCGTGCGGGTAGGGAATCAGGACCGCCTTGCGGAACGCATTGCCGGACGATGAGAACAACGTATCCGACACCTGCTTCACGCTGCCGTACAGCGAGCTGACGACGGGAATGCGATGCAGCAGCTTTTCCCATAGCCGCAGCACGTAGTTGCCGATCAGGTTGTTGGCCAGCAGGCCGACGACGAACACGATGAGAATCGTCAGGATCGCGCCGAAGCCGGGAATGTCGAACCCGACCAGCGTGCGCGGCTGCCAGCGCTCCGGAACGAACAGCAGCGACTGGTCCAGCGTGCCAATGATGATGTTCAGCACCCAGGCCGTGATGGCCAGCGGCACCAGGACCAGCAACCCCGTCAGGAAGCACTTGCGTATCGTGTTCATCAGCACCTTAGTTCTTGTCGCCGGTGCCGGTGGCTGCCGGCACGGTGGGCGCAGGCGCGGCACTCGACGATTCCGCTTTCGGCGCATCGGCCTTGGCACCATCGGCCTTGGCGGCCACGCCGGTGGCTGGCGCATTGCCGCCACGGAAATCGGTCACGTACCAGCCGGTGCCTTTCAACTGAAAGCCGGCCGCGGTCAACTGCTTCTTGAAGGTGGATTTGCCGCAGGAGGGGCATTCCGTGAGCTGCGGATCGGAGATCTTCTGCAGCACATCCTTGGCAAAGCCACATTCCTCGCAGCGGTAGGCATAGATAGGCATCTGTTACTCCGCAAAAAACATCAAAAACCCTGAATTATAAGTGTTTTTGCGGACGAAGCCTTATTTTGCGGGGCGGGAAAACCAGTGACGGCGACGAATGCCGTCAAGTTATGGTCAGGCCAGCATATCGGGCTGCATGCATCCCCCAAAAGCAAAGGGCCGGGGTCGGACCCGGCGGGGCTTTGCCGGGATTTCAAGGAGCTCCGCTCCTTGCCGGCAAAGCGGTGCTGGCCTGCAGGCCAGCGCTCCTCCCTGACCCCAGGGGCTGCCGCCGGGTTTGCCTTATCTGAATTCAGCGGCGCCGCCACTCCATCCAGCGCTCCTGGCCGCCGAAGACGGGCAGCGAGTCGGGCACCGGCTCGTCTTCCACCAGCGTGAAATGGGGCGCCAGCAGGGCATCGAGCTCGGCGCGGGCGATGCCGAATGGCGGGCCCTTGCCGGGGTCGCCAAAGTAGAAGTAGCCGGCCAGCAGCCCGTCGTGCGGCAGCAGTTCGGCCCACCGTTGCACGACGCGGGGCTGGTGCTCGGGCGGCAGCGCGCACAAGAAGGCGCGTTCGTAGATCACATCGAGCTTGTTCGGCGGCTGGTACGTGAAGAAATCGGCCTGCACGATACGCTCCGGCCAGCGCCGGACGGTTTTTTTCGCCCGTTCCACCGCGTTGGGCGAGAAATCGATGGCGTGCGCATCCCAGCCCGCCTCGCACATCAGGTCCAGCTCATAGGCCGAGCCGGCGCCGGGAATCAGCGCCACCGGCGGCACGACGGCCGCATCGGCGGCCGCGTCGCGCGAGGCCACCAGGCTGCGCAGCTGCTCCGGGATGCCGCCCAGGTCCCACGGCATGAATTGCCGGGCAAAGCGTTCATCCCAGAAGCGGGGATCGAGAGGGTCGCGCGTATCGAATTCGGGCATTCACATCACTCCATGCCAGCGCAGGTAAGCCTGGAAGCCGATGGCCCCGGCCACGAAGGCGCCGACGAAATAAACGAAAAAGCTCAACAGGCGATTGGTACGGCGTTGTTCCTCCGTCAGTTGCCGCAGCAACTCGTTGGTAGTCTGGTCCCGCTCGCCCAGCGCCGTCAGCGCCTGATGGGTCAGGCGCGGCAGCTGCGGCAGGATGTGCGAGTACCGGGGCGCTTCCGCCTTCAGCTTGTCCACCAGGCCACGCCAGCCCACCTGCTCGGATACCCACCGTTCCAGGTGCGGCCGCGCCGTCTTCCACAAATCGAGGTCCGGGTCCAGCACGCGGCCCATGCCCTCGATATTGAGCAGCGTCTTTTGCAGCAGTACCAGCTGGGGCTGTACCTCGACATTGAAACGGCGCGACGTCTGGAACAAGCGTAACAAAATCTGGCCGAACGAGATGTCCTTCAGCGGCCGGTCGAAGATCGGTTCGCAGCAAGCGCGTACCGCCGCCTCCAGCTCGTCGACACGGGTATTCTTCGGCGCCCAGCCCGATTCGATGTGGGCCTCGGCCACCCGCTTGTAGTCGCGCCGGAAGAACGCCAGGAAGTTTTGCGACAGGTAATCCTTGTCGTAATCGTTCAGCGTGCCGACGATGCCGAAGTCCAGCGCGATATAGCGGCCAAACGTGGCGGGATCGATCGACACGAGGATATTCCCGGGATGCATGTCGGCATGGAAGAAGCCGTCGCGGAAGACCTGCGTGAAGAAGATCTCCACGCCATCGCTGCTGAGCTTTTTCATGTCGACGCCCGCTTCCACCAGCCGGTCGATCTGCGAGACGGGAATGCCGGTCATGCGCTCCATCGTGATCACGTCGCTGGAGCAGTAATCCCAGTACATCTCCGGCACCATCAGCAGGTTCGAATCGGCGAAGTTGCGACGCAGCTGCGCGGCATTGGCGGCCTCGCGCATCAGGTCCAGCTCGTCGTGCAGGTACTTGTCGAACTCGGCGACGACTTCCTTCATTTTCAGCCGGTGGGCATCTTTCCACAGCCGGTTGATCATGTCCGCGGCCAGGTTCATCAGCGCCACGTCTTCGTCGATCAGCTTTTTCATACCGGGACGCAATACCTTGACGGCGATCGGGGTACCATCCGGCAACGCGCCGAAGTGCACCTGGGCGATCGACGCGGAGGCAACCGGCACGCGCTCGAAACGGGCGAACAGCTGGTCGGGATGGGCGCCCAGCGAGCGTTCGATCTGCGCCACCGCCAGGTCGGAATCGAACGGCGGCACGCGGTCCTGCAGCTTCGACAGTTCCGCGATCAGGTCCGGCGGCAGCAGGTCGCTGCGCGTGGACAGCACCTGCCCCAGCTTGACGAAGATGGGGCCCAGTTCTTCGAGCGCCATGCGCAGGCGGATGGCGCGTGCCGTCGAGATATCGCGCCAGAAGAACGCCGTGTCGAAGAAGCGGTTGATGCCGGGCTTGTCGAAGCCGGAAATGGCGATTTCATCGAGGCCGTATTTGACGATGACACGAAGGATTTTAAGCAGGCGTAGGAATTTCAGGATCATCGAGGGTCGGCGCCTTGCTTGTTCATCTTGTTGTTGAGTTTCTGTTCCAGCTTTTCCAGCCGCTTGGCAAAGCGCTCGACATCGTCACGCAGGCGCGTCACGTCGCCGGCAAATGCCTGCGCGGTCACGGGGCGCACCAGCACCGGATTCTCTTCCAGGAAATATTCAGCGACATTTTCCGTCACTTTGCGCTGCCCTTGCTGCAGGGAGGCCAGCGCCGACTTCATGCCCGATACCATGCGCACGGCGGCCACCGGACCGAAGACTTTTTCGAGGTCGTGCTCGGCTTCCCAGCGCAGCGCCTGCGACAGCCGCGAGATCGCATTGGCGAATTCCGCATCGCCCTCGATTTGCACATAGGAAAACGCACGTTCGCGGTTTTGCGCGATCAGCGGCAAGTCGGACAGTTTCAGGCGGATGGTGACGGCAGCGCCCTGCTCGGCACTTGCAGCCTCGACCATGCCGTCGGCCGCCACGCGCAGGCGCAGCTCGACAGGCGACGCATCGATGCGGGCAACCTTGCCGGCATATTGCTTCAGCTCGGCGCGAGCCCAGGGCTCCTGCGCCAGCAGGTGATTGATGGTGGCGGCGGCCGGCATCGACAATGTCGGCAACGCATTCGGGAATGGGAACATGTTTTAGGAGCGCAAAAAAACAAAACCGCCCAGGAAATCCAGGGCGGTTTCGATCTTACCAGTTTGCAGGAGATTAACCCTGCACGATGGTGTCATCAAGCTTAAGCAACCTGCTGGATACCCCGAGCAGCCAGCCGCCATTGCCACTGACCGGCTTCACCAGGTTCCATACTTCATTCAATGGTTCCGGCAGCGCATCCGGTGCCGGCTTGGTGCGGCCGGTGAACTGCACCGAAGCCACGTATTCGGACCCGGTGTTCTCGATGCCCAGCAGTTCCGCTTCGATCTCGACGACGTCGGTGTAGTCTTCCTTGCCGCCCCGTTCCTGGATCTGCATGCGCAGTTCGGCGAACACTTCCGGCGTGGTGAATTCACGGATATCGTTCACGTCGCTCTTGTCCCACGCGGCCTGCAGGCGAATGAAATTGCCCTTGGCGTGGCGCAGGAATGCGGCCTGGTCGAAGTCCGCCGGCACACCCCATTGCTGGTGCGGCTGCTGCACGTTCGAACCAGGCTTGTTCAGGTCGATGCCCGACGATGCCGGCTGCAGGCGCGAACCGATTTCCGGCGTGGACGAGCCGCCCTGGGGTGCCTGGTTGCCGAAGTTGCCATTACCACCGCCATTGTTGCCGCCGAAGCCGCCCGCATAGGCGCTGGCCGGCTGGGCACGGTTACCCTGCGACTTGCCCTTGATCAGGCGCCAGATGAAGAAGATGGCGGCGGCGATCAGCGCGAACGTGAGAAGCGTGCCGATCATGCTGGCCAGCGCGCCGCCGATGCCCAGGTGCGACAGCAACGCGCCCAGGCCCAGGCCCAGCAGTGCGCCGCCGAGGATGCCCTTCCACATGCTCGGCTTCTTGGCCGCCATGGCCGGCGCCGGCGCCGGCTGGTTCGCTGGGCGAGCCGCGTTCTGCTGTTGCGGCGTGGCCGGCTGCGCCTGGCGCGGCGCCATGTTCTTCACGTTCTGCGACTGGCGGCCGAACGATTTGCCGCCGCCCATCGGGCGCGCCGACAGCTCCGCCGTCATCGAGATGGCGGCAAGCGCAAGCGTGGCGCCGACAAGGAATTTTTTCAGTTTCATGGCTCTGTCCTAGGTTGATTACAGTTTGATGCCGGTGTGTAAAGCGGCCACACCTGCCGTCAGGTTGTAATACTGGACCCGCTCCAGTCCTGCTGCCTGCATCATCGTCTTCAACGTTTCCTGGTCCGGATGCATGCGGATCGATTCAGCCAGGTAACGGTAGCTTTCCGAATCGTTGGCGATCCGCTTGCCCAGCCATGGCAGCACCGAGAACGAATAGATGTCGTACGGCTTTTGCAGCGGCTCGGCGACCTTCGAGAATTCCAGCACCAGCAGCTTGCCGCCGGGCTTGAGCACGCGGCGCATTTCCGCCAGCGCCTGGTCCTTGTGCGTCATGTTGCGCAGGCCGAAGGCCACGCTGACGCGATCGAAATAATTGTCCGGGAACGGCAGCTTTTCCGCATCACACAGCAAGGTGGGGGTCACGAGACCCTTGTTCAAGAGCCGGTCGCGGCCCACCCGGAGCATCGATTCGTTGATGTCCGTGAGCCACACCTCGCCCGTCGGCCCCGCCTGCTTGGCGAACGCCTTGGCCAGGTCGCCCGTGCCCCCGGCAATGTCCAGCACCTTCATGCCGGCGCGCACGCCCGCGTTGGCGATCGTGAACGTTTTCCAGATGCGGTGCAGACCGCCGGACATCAGGTCGTTCATCACGTCGTACTTGGCGGCGACGGAGTGGAAGACCTTGGCGACTTCCTTGACTTTCTCGTCCTCGTTGACGGTCTTGTAGCCGAAGTGGGTGGTGTTGGTCATTAGCGTTGTGAGTGGAGACGGTGGGACGGGTTGATCTTCCGGCATTATACAAGCGTCATCCGACAGGCAGCGCCCGTGGTTCGCCAGCGCCACACCCATTGCTGAATTAGCAATTTCCAACACTTTTTCAAAATCATGTCAACCACCCTCGGCAAGGCCGCGTTAAGTGAGCAAGCCGGTCTCTTCGACACGGCATCTGTCTACTGAATACGGAGGAAGACAATGGAGCTTCAGCATCAACTCCCCGCGGATATTTATTTTCCCGAGATCGATGAGGCAACCCGCCAGATGATCGACGCAACGGATGCACAGGCGCGCCGCGCCCAAGGTGGCAAGCCGCCCGCACCGATGCCGTTCAATGCCGAGGCAATCCGTACGCTGCCGCCCGCCGCCCGCGCCGCCTTCCGCTACATCTGGGAACGCGAACAGCGCCGCTACGAGGAATACGTACAGCGCCGCCGCAGCAACGCGGTGAACTGATCCAACAGGGCTCTACAGCCCCTGCATTCAGCGCAGCCCCAGGTGGCTGCGCAGCGTGGTGCCCTCGTAGCGTGTGCGGAACAATCCGCGCCGTTGCAATTCCGGCACGACCAGGCGCAGCACATCATCGAGGCCGCCCGGCAATGTCGGCGGCATCAGGTTGAAGCCATCCGCCGCACCTTCCTCGAACCAGGCCTGCATCTGGTCCGCCACCTGCTTTGCCGTGCCGATCACGGTGAAATGGCCGCGGCCACCCGCGATGCGTTCATACAGTTGCCGGATCGATAAATTCTCGCCCTGCGCAAGCGCGGTCAGCAATTGCTGGCGGCTGCGCTGGCCATCCTGCGTGACCGGCAATTCCGGCAGCGGCCCATCGAGCGGGTAGCCGGACAGGTCGAAATTCCCGATCATGCGCCCCAGCAGTGCCAGGCCGGCTTTCGGCTCGATCAAGCCTTGCAACTGGGCGAATTTGTCCTGCGCCTGCCCTGCCGATTCGCCGACGACAGCGAAAATGCCGGGCATGACACGCAGGCTGTCCGGCGCGCGGCCATGCCCCGCTATCCTGCCCTTCATGTCGCGATAGAACGCCTGCGCGTCCGCCAGCGTTGCCTGCGCGGTGAACACCACGTCCGCAGTGGCCGCCGCCAGCGCGCGGCCCGTTTCCGAACTGCCGGCTTGCACGAGGACCGGCTTGCCCTGCGGGCTGGGCGGCACGTTCAGCGGGCCGGCGACGGAAAAATGCTCCCCACGATGATCCAGCCTGTGCACCTTCGACGGGTCGAGCAACTGGCCGCCGGCCTTGTCGTCGACGAATGCCCCCTTCTCGAAGCCCTGCCAAAGCCCATCCACCACGGCATGGAATTCGCGGGCCCGCGCATAGCGCGTGGTATGGTCGACATGGCGCTCGCGGCCGAAGTTGGCCGCTTCCGCCGCATTGTCGGACGTGACGAGGTTCCACCCCGCGCGCCCGTTCGAGATACTGTCGAGCGAAGCGAACTGCCGGGCCACCGTATACGGCTCGTTGTACGTGGTGGTCGCGGTGGCGATCAGGCCGATGCGGCTCGTGACGGCGGCCAGCGCCGACAGCAGCGTTACCGGCTCGAGCGACGGCGCCCCCGTCAGCGCCATGCTGTCGGCCAGGAAGACCGCATCGAGACAGGCGCGCTCCGCGCTTTGCACCACGTTGCGATAGACCTCGAACGGCGGCGATGCCAGGTCGGTATCGGGATGCCGCCACGCGGCCACGTGGTGGCCATGGCGCATCAGGAAGGCGGTCAGGCTCAGCTGCCTGTGTGCTGGTGCTGCCGGGGCCATCAGAACTCCTTGCGTGCGGTGATACCGAAGTACCGGCTGTCGTCGCGCGGCACGCCGCGGTGCACGTAGCCGGTGCCCGTGACGAGGTTCGTCGCATACGACTTGTTGGCCAGGTTCTTGCCAACCAGCGCGACGCGCCAGCCTGCCGCCGGCTGCGCCAGTTCGATGGCCGCGTTGACGATGCCGTAGCCGGGCTGGATCGTGTCAGGCGACTGGAACAGGTCGAACTGCGTGCGGCTCTGGTACGTGTAGTCGAGGTTCAGGTTGACTTCGTGCCCGCTGGCCAGGGGCACGTTGTAGCCGCCGCGCAGGAAACCCTTGAAGCGCGGCGCGAAAGGCAGCGTCTTGCCGTTCAGGTTGCACGAGGCGGCCGCCGAGGGCGGGCAGTTGAACGCATCCACCTGCGCATCGGTCCAGGCGAAGGCGCCGGTGAACGTCAGCTGGGGCGTCGGCCGCGCGGTCACGTCCAGTTCCACGCCGCGCGTGGAGACGTCGCCGGCGTTGACGAGGCGCGTGACGATCGCGCCGGCCACCGTGTCATAGAAGTTGGCCTGGTAGTTCGCATACTCCGTGCGGAACAGCGCCACGTTGGCCGTGAGCCTGCGGTTGAATGCGGAAGTCTTCACGCCCAATTCGAAGGAGTTCGACGTTTCCGGCGCCAGCGCCAGCGTATCGCGTGGCAGCATGTTGAAGAACACATTGTAGGCCGGGCCCTTGTAGCCGCGCGAGAACGTCGCATACGCCGTTGCCGTGGGCGAGAAATCGTGCTGCAGGCCGATCCGGCCCGACCAGTCGTTCGACGTGGTGCCGCCCGCGCTTTGCGTGCCCGGCTGCACGCCGGCGAACGCCGTCCCCTGCGTGGACGTACGCACATGGTCGTAGTCCAGTTCATCGCGTGTCCAGCGCGCACCGGCGATGACCCGCCACGCCGGGCCGATGTGGAGCGTGCCTTCGCCGAACGCCGAGTAGCTGTCGCTCTCGACACCGTAATCGGCGCGGCCGCTGTTGGTGGCCGCCGTGGTGACGCCGGTGGTGACAATGCGCCGGTACGTTTCGCGGTCCTTGCCGTGCAGGTAGAACAGGCCGGCAACGTAATCGACCGTCAATGCGTCGAACGCCCCAAGGGTGGGCAATGCAATGCGCGGCGATGCGATACGCAGCTCCTGCGACGCCTGCGTGAATTCCAGCGTGCCGATATCGCGCGTGGCCGGATATGCGCCCGTGATGCGAGAGGCCTCGGCGCTGTTGCCGATCGGCGAAGTGGTTGTGTGCTGCGTATTGTCCCAGGCACGCCACGCCGTGATCGACGTGAGCGTATAGCCGTTGCGGCGCCAGTTCACCTGCGCCGAGATCCCCTTGTTCGTGTCGTCGATCGCGTTCGGCAGGTCGAAGTTCACTTGCCGGTTTTCCGCGCCCGCCACCGCGGGCAGCAGCGCCTGCGCGAACGGCGCGCTGGTCTGTTTGTAGGCCGTCTGCGTGGGCGAGCTTTCGGACTTCAGGTAATCGGCGATCAGCGCGATATCGGTATCGGCGTTCGGCGTGATGTCCAGCCGGCCGCGCACGCCGCGGCGCTCATGGCCATTGACCTGGCCGCCGCCGGCATGCACGTTCTTCACGTTGCCGTCGTAGTCCGCGTAGGCCGCGTTGATCGACGCACGCAGCACGCCCGGCTGCAGGGCACCGCTGACGCCGGCCCGCACGCGCTTTTCATGTCCCGTCCAGGCCGAAGCATCCACGTAGCCGGCCAGTTGTTCGGAAGGCGTGTGGCTGACGATGTTCAGCACGCCGGACGAGGCATTCTTGCCGAACAGCGTTCCCTGTGGACCGCGCAGCACTTCGATGCGGTCGATGTCGAGCAGGTCGATCGTGGCCTGGCCGGGACGCGCGTAGACGACGCCGTCGACCACCGTCGATACGGTGGGTTCGACGCCGGGCGACGTGGATATGGTACCGATGCCACGAACGAACAGGGTCGAGTCCTTGTTGCCGCCCTGCTGGCGGAATGCCGCACTGGGGATTTCCTGCACCACCGTGTCGATGCTGGTGCGGTTGGCCAGTTCCAGCTGGTCGCCATTGACGACCGATACCGCGAGCGGCACCGATTGCAGCGATGCGGAACGGCGCGTTGCCGTCACCGTGACGGAGGCCAGCACCGCCTCGCCCTGTGCGGCCGGGTCTGCTGCCGGTATCGGTTCGGGCAGCGGTTCGGCCGCGCAGGCGAGTCGTGCGCCGAGCAGCAGGCCGGCGGCCACGCCGATATGGATGTGCCGATGATTGTTCTTGTGTTGATGCCGTTTCATGAGATCCCCAATATGCGAAAAACCGTTCTGCACCTGCGGAAAACCAGCTTGGTGCGCGATGCCTGGACTGCTAGAATTTTTTCTATGGTACCGATACCGTCGCAGTGTCCGCGAACGCAAAAATGAAGTCAAAGAATCAAATGGAGCATCGATATGTCGATTGGGAATATGGTGAACGAGAGGTTGAACGATGAGGGTTGAACGATGAGTGAAGAGCCGAGGAAACGCCGTGGCTCCGGGCGCGCCACGATCCACGACGTGGCGAAGCTGGCCGGCGTGGGATCGATCACGGTCTCGCGTCACCTGAAAAAGAACGGCTACGTGTCGGACGAACTGGGCGCGCGAATCGATGCCGCCGTGGCGCAATTGCGGTATGTGCCGAACCTGGCGGCCGGCGGCCTCTCTTCCGCCCATAACAAGGTGGTGGGCATGGTGGTGCCGAACATTTCGGGCCCGATCTTCGCCAGCACGATCCAGAGCTTCAACGACACGCTGAACCGTCACGGTTACCAGGTGCTGCTGGCATCGAGCTACTTCTCGGCGGAGCAGGAAGAGAACGCCGTGCGCGCCTTCCTCGGCTGGTCACCGGCGGCGCTCGCCGTGGTTGGCCGTTTCCATTCAAGCGGTACCGAAGCCATGCTGGCGACGGCCGGCATTCCCGTCGTGGAAACGTGGGATTACGCGCCGCGCCGCAAGCCGATCCAGGTGGGCTACTCGAACCGCGAAGTGGGTGCGCAAGCGGCACGGCACCTGCTGGCGAAAGGCTACAAACGCATCGCATTCGTGCAGAACAGCGTGGCGGGCGACCTGTCGGCACTGGACCGGCGCGACGGCTATGCCACGGTACTCGAAGAGCACGGGCTGGAACCCTGGACCTACGCGCCGACCGAAGCGGCGCCGTTCGACGCGGGCCGGCAGGCGCTGGACGAACTCACGCGCGGGAAGCGTAAGGCCGACGCGATCATCTTCGCCAATGACAACCTGGCGGCCGGCGCGCTGCTGGCGTCACAGCGCGCAGGCATCGAAGTGCCGCGCCGTTGCGCACTGATGGGCTTTGGCGATTACGCGTTCTCGCCGCTGCTGCTGCCCAGCCTCACCACCATCCGCCCGCCCGGCCGCGAGATCGGCGAGATCGCCGCGCAGCGCATCCTGCAGGCGCTGGGCGCATTGCCGGCCGACCCGAAGCCGGCCCGGCTGAACCTGCTCGAATGCGAGCTGATCGAACGGGAAAGTACCTGACCATGGGATTGACGATGAAAAAAATGCTGGCGGCACTGTTTGCCCTTGCGCTGCTTTCCGCACCATCGGCGCATGCCGAAACGATACGGATCGGCTTCCAGAAAGGCGGCGGGCTGCTGACGATGATGAAACGCCAGGGTAACGTCGAGAAGGCGTTCGCGGCTGCCGGCACCGCGGTGAAATGGGTCGAGTTCCCGGCCGGCCCGCAGATGCTGGAAGCGCTCAATGCGGGCAGCATCGATGTCGGCACCACCGGCGCGCCTCCCCCCATCTTCGCCCAGGCGGCCGGCATCGACGTCGTCTACGTGGGTGCCGAGCCGCCGCCCGTCGCCAGCGAAGCGATCATCGTGAAGCCCGGTTCGCCGATCCGCACCGTGGCGCAACTGAAGGGCAAGCGGGTCGCGTTCGCCAAGGGTTCCGGCTCGCACCTGCTGCTGGTGGCGGCGCTGAACAAGGCGGGGCTGACGATCCGCGACGTGCAGCCGATCTTCCTCGGCCCGTCCGAAGCGCGCGCCGCGTTCGATGGCGGCAGCGTCGATGCATGGGTGGTGTGGGATCCCTATCTCGCGGCCGCCCAGAAAGCCTATGGCGCGCGCGTGGTGGCCGACTACACGGGCCTGTTGCAAGCCAACGGGTTCTATCTCGCCTCGCGCGCGTTCGTGAAGCGCGCACCGCAGGCCGTGGGCACGCTGCTGGAACAGATCGCGCTGGCCGGCAAGTGGGCCAATGCGCACCAGCAGGACATGGTGGCCATGATGGCGCCCCAGGTGGGCGTTCCGCCGGACGTGATCGCCACGTGGCTGGGGCGGCAAAAAGCGGGCGTGGTGCCGATGGATGCGGCGATCGTGGCCAGCCAGCAAAAGGTGGCGGACCTGTTTTACCGGGAAAAACTGATTCCCCGGCCGGTCACGATCGCCACGCAGGCGTGGACGTGGCAGCGCCGCTGAGCGGCGCCGGGTGACTCATTCGCGGCGCGGCCGATACTGGCTCAGAACTCTTCCCATTCGTCCGCGGCAGGTGCCTTGGCTGCCGGTTTGCCGGGGGCCAGCTTTTGCGCGCGCGGCTGTGGTGCTTTTACGGGCGCTTTTACGGGCGCCGTCACGCGCGGCAGTGCGATGGCCGGCCTTGCCGGCGCCGCCTTCGGTGCCGCGGCGTAGGCCGACGCACCATCATTCGACAACTTGAACGCGCTGACGGCGCCCAGCAGGTTTTCCGTTTCATGCTGCATCGCCTGCGTGGCGGCGGCGGCTTCCTCGACAAGCGCGGCATTGCGCTGCGTGACTTCGTCCATCTGCGTGATCGACTGGTTCACCTGCGCGATACCGTTGCTTTGTTCACGGCTGGCTTCGGCGATGTCGACCACGATGCCGGTCACGCGTTCGACGCTGGTCACCATCTCGTTCATCGCCTGCGCGGCCTGGGTGGCCAGCATGCTGCCGGAGCCGACCTTGTCCACGGAATCGTCGATCAGCGCCTTGATTTCCCTGGCCGCCGAGGCGCTGCGCTGCGCCAGCGTACGCACTTCGGAAGCGACCACCGCGAAGCCGCGACCCTGCTCGCCGGCGCGCGCCGCTTCCACGGCCGCGTTCAGCGCCAGGATGTTGGTCTGGAACGCGATACTGTCGATGACGCCGATGATGTCGACCACCTTGCGCGACGACGCATCGATGGCCGCCATCGTTTCCGACATCTGGCCCATCACGGCGCCGCCCGCCGCGGCCTTGGTCGATGCCGCTTCGACCAGTTGGCGGGCCTGCATCGTATTGTCGGCGGTACTTTGCACGGTACTGGTCAGCTCTTCCATCGTGGCGGCCGTTTCTTCCAGGGCGCTGGCCTGGCTTTCGGTGCGCGACGACAGATCCTGGTTGCCCATGGCGACTTCGTTGGCGGCCGTGCCGATCGCCTGCGCGCCCGTGCGCACGTTCGACACCATCTCGATCAGGCTTTGCTGCATCTTCGCGATGCCGCGCATCAGCCGGTCGATCTCGTTATTGCCCTGGGCATCCACGCGCGCGGTCAGGTCGCCGTGCGCCACGCCATCGAGCAGTTCGACGGCGCGTTCCAGTGGCGCGATGACGAGGTTGCGCAGGAACACATGCATGCCGATCACCAGCGTCAATGCACCAGCCAGGCCGAGGCCGACGAGCCACAGCACCAGGCGATATTCGCCGCCGCGCTCCTGCATCAACGCTTCGCCGCGTTCGGTATTTTCTTTCTGGAATTTCTCCAGCAGCGTGGAAATCTCGGCGCCGCGCGGCGTGAGGTCGCGGCTGTTGATCGTGGCGAAACCGGCCACGTCGTTGGCCTTCAGCGCGGCGATGCCAGCATCGAGCGTGTCGAGCATGCGGGTCGATGCCGCGGCCAGGTCATTGCGCAGCTGCACATCGGTGCCGTGCGACGGTGGCGCGGCCACGAAATCGGCCAGCGCCTTGCGGGTGCGTGCCAGGTAATTGGTGGCGTTGCCGATGGCGCTGCCATTGGTCGCGACCTGGCCGCCATCGCGGGCTTCCGAATACGCGCGGTTCAGGCTGGAGCGAACGCGCGTGGCGTCCTTGTACACATCATTGATCGCCTGCGTTTCCAGCGCAATTTTTTGCACCAGCGACAACGCCTCGTTGGAACGCTTGATCATGAACACGCCAAGTGCTGCGCCGATCGCGATCATCACGGTAAACAGGCACAGCGCAGCCATCAGGCTGAAGCGGACAGTAAGTTTGGGCATGGAATTTCCTGGAGAGCGGAACGATCAAGAAACAATATTCTCCTGCTCCGCTCCGGCGCGCACAATACCGCACGCCTTTCCATGCG
Source organism: Pseudoduganella lutea (assembly GCF_004209755.1). Classification (NCBI taxonomy): domain Bacteria; kingdom Pseudomonadati; phylum Pseudomonadota; class Betaproteobacteria; order Burkholderiales; family Oxalobacteraceae; genus Pseudoduganella; species Pseudoduganella lutea. The sequence goes on from NZ_CP035913.1 coordinate 2,460,792, forward strand.
TCAATTAGTGGCTGTGCAGCAACAAATTATTGTCGTATTGACTCCGCTTACCACAGCAAAGACCAACGGTTGAGCTGGTCGCTAAACAACAACGGGGACAGTCCCCACTGGAGGGACAGTCCCCGAATTTTTTACAACAGCTTGCCGGGAAGCAGTACCGGGGGATGTGTCAGTGACGGTGGCCGCAGCCGTGGTGGCCGTGGCTGGCGGCGCCGGGGAGGACGGCGCCGGGTTCGCGGCCCGTGTCGCCAAAGAAGCCGGCGGCATGCAGGCGGCCGATGTAATCGTGCCAGCGGGCGTCGAGGTTGGCGCCCAGGTCATACAGGTATTGCCAGGTGTACAGGCCGGAAGCGTGGCCGTCGGTGAAGATCGGCTTCAGCGCATACTGGCCGACCGGTTCCAGGTCGGTGATGCCGACGTCGCGCTTGCCGACCTGCAGCGTTTCCTGGCCGGGGCCATGGCCTTGCACTTCGGCCGATGGCGAATACACGCGCAGCAGCTCAAACGGGATGTTGAAGGAAGCGCCATCGTCGAAGGCGATCTCGAGGTAGCGCGATTTGTTGTGCAGGGTGATAGCGGTGGGATTGGCCATGGTGGTTTCTACTCGTTCGCCGGCGTCAGCATACTTGTTCAGCCGGGTTCATTCATGCGTTCGCGGATCGCCGCATGCAGCTCCGGCAGCAGCGCCGTGCGCACGGCAATGGCGGCGCCGGCGGGATCACGCTGCCGCGCGCCCCACGTGGGGTTGGGGAAGTGCGCGTCGTCCGCATAGCGCGGGATCACGTGCCAGTGCACGTGGGGTGTCATGTTGCCGAAGCTGGCCACGTTGACCTTATGCGGCGCGAGCACGTCGCGCTGCGCCGCCTCGACAGCCCATACGGCCCGCATCACGCGATCGCGGTCGGCGGCCGGCAGGTCGGTCATTTCCTTCACGTGCGCATGCCACACCACGCGTGTGAAGCCGGGATAGCCCGCCTCGTCGACGGCGACGACGGCCAGCACTTCATCTTGCCAGATGACGGCGCCGGCCGGCGGCGCCGCCAGCAGCTTGCACAGGTCGCAGCTTGCCGGTTCCATGCCTTACACCAGCACGCGCTCGATGCCGCCGTCGTTGGCGCGGTTCACGTAGTCGGGCATCCAGTTCTCGCCCAGCAGGTGACGGGCGATTTCCACGACGATGTAGTCGGCGGTGGTACCCGAATCCTCGTTGAAGCGCGACAGGCCCTGGAAGCAGGCCGGGCAGCTCGTGAGGATCTTCACGTCGCCATCGAAGCCGTCGGCGCGCAGCTTGTCCGCGCCCTTGACCATCTCCTCTTCCTTGCGGAAGCGCACCTGGGTGGAGATGTCCGGCCGCGCCACGGCCAGCGTGCCCGACTCGCCGCAGCAGCGGTCGTTCTTTTCGATCTTCACCGAATCGTGCGTTTGCACGAGGGCATTGACCGTCTTCATCGGATCCTGCAGCTTCATCGGCGTATGGCAGGGATCGTGGTACATGTAACGGGTACCGGTCACGCCTTCCAGCTTGACGCCCTTCTCCAGCAGGTATTCATGGATGTCCATGATGCGGCAGCCGGGGAAGATCTTCTCGAACTCATACGTGGCCAGCTGGTCATAGCAGGTGCCGCACGAGACGAGCACGGTCTTGATGTCCAGGTAGTTCAGCGTATTGGCCATGCGGTGGAAGAGGACACGGTTATCCGTCATCATCTTCTCGGCCTTGTCGTAGTCGCCCGCGCCGCGCTGCGGATAGCCGCAGCACAGGTAGCCCGGCGGCAGCACCGTCTGCACGCCCACTTCCCACAGCATCGCCTGGGTGGCCAGGCCCACCTGCGAGAACAGCCGCTCCGATCCGCAGCCCGGGAAGTAGAACACTGCTTCCGTGTTGGCGTTGGTCTTCTTCGGATCGCGGATGATCGGGATCATCTTGTTGTCTTCGATGTCGAGCAGCGCGCGCGCGGTCTTCTTCGGCAGGTTGCCCGGCATCTTCTTGTTGACGAAGTGGATGATCTGCTCGCGGATCGGCGGCTTGCCCGTCGTCGGCGGCGGTGCCTTGGTCTGCTGGCGCGCCACCTTCTTGAACACCTCGTTGCCCAGGCGCTGGGCCTTGGCGCCGACGCCGACGATCGCCTGCCGCGCCGCGTTCACCGTGCCGGGATCGGTCGCGTTCAGGAAGAACATCGTGGCCGCCTTGGTCGGGTTGAACGAACGCTTGTCCATCTTGCGCAGCAGGTTGCGCATGTTCATCGACACGTCGCCGAAGTCGATGTTCACCGGGCACGGCGATTCGCATTTGTGGCACACGGTGCAGTGATCGGCCACGTCCTCGAACTCTTCCCAGTGGCGGATCGAGATGCCGCGGCGGGTCTGTTCCTCGTACAGGAACGCCTCGATCAGCGCCGACGTCGCCAGGATCTTGTCGCGCGGCGAATACAGCAGGTTTGCACGGGGAATGTGCGTGTTGCAGACCGGCTTGCACTTGCCGCAACGCAGGCAATCCTTGATGCTGTTGGCGATCTCGCCGATATCGCTCTGCTGCATGATCAGCGATTCGTGGCCCATCAGGCCGAACGACGGCGTGTACGCATTGCGCAGGTCGGCGTCCATGCCGGGCAGGTTCAGCAGCTTGCCCTTGTTGAAGCGGCCTTCCGGGTCCACGCGCAGCTTGTAGTCGCGGAATTCGCCGATTTCATCCTCGGTCAGGAATTCCAGCTTCGTGATGCCGATGCCGTGCTCGCCGGAGATCACGCCGTTCAGCGAGCGCGCCAGCTTCATGATGCGGGCCACGGCCTTGTGCGCATCCTGCAGCATTTCGTAATGGTCGGAGTTTACCGGCAGGTTCGTGTGCACGTTGCCGTCGCCGGCGTGCATGTGCAGCGCCACGAACACGCGGCCGCGCAGGATCCGCTTGTGGATCGCCTGCGCCTCGTCCAGGATCGGCTTGTAGGCGGCGCCATTGAAGATCTGGCGCAGCACGGCGCGGATTTCCTGCTTCCAGCTGATGCGCACGGTGCGGTCCTGCACCACGTCGAACAGCGTGGCTTCGGGCTGGCGCTGCAGGCGCTCCTCGAATGCGCCGGACAACTCCTGCAGGCCGAGCTGGTACAGCTCGAGGCGCGCGGCATCGAGCGGCTTGTCCAGGTTCGCCAGGATGAAGGTCCAGCGTTCCTGCACCTGGTCGAGCAGGGCCAGTGCCTGCTGCGGGCGGTCGCCCAGCATTTCGGCATTGCCCACGCCATCTTCGGAAGCGTCGTCGCTCTTGCCGATCGGCAGGTTGCCGGCTTCGAAGAATTCACGCAGCGCGCCCGCCAGTTCCAGCTTGTTCTTGATCGACAGCTCGACGTTGATGCGCTCGATGCCGTCCGTGTACTCGCCCATCCGGTTCAGCGGGATGACGACGTCCTCGTTGATCTTGAACGCATTGGTGTGCTTGGCGATGGCCGCGGTGCGGGCGCGGTCGAGCCAGAACTTCTTGCGCGCTTCCGGGCTGACGGCGACAAAACCTTCGCCGACGCGGGTGTTCGCCAGGCGCACCACTTCCGATGCGGCCATCGCGACTGCATCTTCGTTGTCGCCGACGATGTCGCCGAACAGTGCCATCTTCGGCAGCACGCCGCGCTTCGATTTCGTCGCGTAGCCCACGGCGCGCAGGTAGCGCTCGTCGAGGTGCTCCAGGCCGGCCAGGCGCAAGGTGGCGAACTGCTCGCCCTTTGCCGGCAGGCCATCGAGGTAATCCTTGATCTCGACGATCGATGGAATCGCGTCGCGCGCCTGGCCGAAGAACTCGAGGCAGACGGTGCGCGTGAACTTCGGCATCTTGTGCAGGATCCAGCGCCCGGAAGTGATCAGGCCGTCGCAGCCTTCCTTCTGGATGCCCGGCAGGCCAGCCAGGAACTTGTCCGTCACGTCCTTGCCCAAGCCCTCCTTGCGGAACTTGCGGCCGGCGATTTCCAGGATCTCGGTCTTGAACGGAGCGCCTTTCGCTTCGCCCTTCGCGTTCGGGTGCGTCCATTCGAGCTTGAAGCGGGCCAGCGGCGTGTCGTGGATCTTCGACAGGTTGTGGTCCAGGCGCGTGACGTCGAGCCAGTCGCCGTTCGGGTCGACCATGCGCCACGATGCCAGGTTGTCCAGCGCGGTACCCCACAGCACGGCCTTCTTGCCGCCCGCGTTCATGGCGATGTTCCCGCCGATGCACGAAGCGTGCGCCGACGTGGGGTCGACCGCGAACACGAAGCCGGCCTTTTCCGCCGCGACCGACACCTGGTTCGTGATCACGCCCGCCTCGGTGTAGATGGTGGCGTAATCGCGATCGAGGCCCGGAAGGACCTTCATTTCGACCGGGTCGATGCGCAGCAGCTTTTCCGTGTTGATCACGGCCGACAGCGGCGTCAGCGGAATCGCGCCGCCGGTGTAGCCGGTGCCGCCGCCGCGCGGGATGATCGTCAGCCCCAGTTCGATACAGCCCTTCACGAGGCCGGCCATTTCCTCCTCGGCATCCGGCGTGAGCACCACGAACGGATATTCGACGCGCCAGTCGGTGGCGTCGGTCACGTGCGACACGCGCTTCATGCCGTCGAAGCAGATGTTGTGCTTGGCCGTGTAGCGGCCCAGCACCTTGACCGCGCGCTTGCGCAAGTCGTACGTCTGGCGGAATTCATCGCCGAAGTCGGCCACGGCCTTGCTGGCGGCAGCCAGCAGCTTTTCCACGCTGGCCGCACGTTTCGCCGCCACTTCGCCCGATTCGTCGGCATCGACGGCCAGGCGCCGCTTGTCCACCTCGGACAGCCGGTGATGCAGCGCGTCGATCAGTGCCTGGCGGCGTTTCGGGTTGTCCAGCAGGTCGTCCTGCAGGTAGGGATTGCGGCGCACGACCCAGATATCGCCCAGCACCTCATACAGCATGCGCGCGGAGCGCCCGGTCTGGCGCGCACTGCGCAGCTCGTCCAGCAAGCGCCAGGATTCCTCACCCAGCAGGCGAATGACGATCTCGCGGTCGGAGAACGAAGTGTAGTTGTACGGGATTTCACGGACGCGGGTCGGCGCGTGGCCGTCCGGCGATTCTGCGAGCAAGGCCTGGAGTTGTGCTGGTGCGTTCATGTGGGGGGATACAGAAGACGCTGGAGATGGTCACTAAGGGGTCCATTTTATCTTATTGCGGCGCACCACGTTTCAACACCCCTATTTTTTGCCGGGTTACGTGAACGTCAAGTCACGAAATAATATTCGGAACTTTCCTAAAATCATCAATCTCCATGCGGTTTTGACATCTGAAAATGACAAAATTGTGCGCGCATTCCGCCGGAGCAAAATAAAGTGTAGCGTTTCAACCACCCAGCATTTGTGCCAGGGAACGCCAGAAACCATCGGGGATGTACAGCAGTGCCGCCGTCATGGTGAGGTAGCGGGCGAACTTGCCAATTGCCATATAGCCGACGGCGGGCCAGAACGGCAGCTTCAGCCAGCCACCCAGCGTGCACAACGGGTCGCCGATCCCCGGCACCCACGACAGCAGCATCGTCTTCGCGCCATAGTGGGCCAGCCAGCCGAACCAGCGGCTTTGCCGTTCCTTCGAGAACGCGGCCTTGGCGTAATACCCCATCCAGTAATCGACGATGCCGCCCAGCGTGTTGCCGCAGGTGGCCACGAGGATGGCAGGCCAGAACAGTTCCGGGTTGGCCTTGCAGACCGCGAAGACGGCCGGTTCGGAGCCGAGGGGAACCAGGGTTGCAGAAACAAACGAAATGATGAAGACGGACGTCAACCCCACTTCCGGCGCCGCCAGGAAGGCCAGCAGCCAGGCTATCGAATTTTCAATCATGCATTTTCAGTCAGGCAGTCAGTTCCATACGCAGTACCGGCTGTGGCGACCGTGAAGATTTGGCGGGTGGCTCGGGCTTCCCATTATAATGATCCGACACCCGTCAACCCGCACGAATGGCAGGCGCGCACATCCCGCGCACCCTGTACGCGTTCGGCTACTCCCGGTTATCCACCGTCGATTCATCGCACTGCGCCATCCGCCTGGATTCACTCCGCTCGAGACCATGACTACCGACTACCTGAAGAAGATCCTTACCGCGCGCGTCTATGACGTTGCCCATGAAACGCCTCTGGAACTGGCGCCGACCCTGTCGCAGCGCTTCCAGAACCGAATTTACTTCAAGCGCGAGGATATTCAGGACGTATTCAGCTTCAAGATCCGCGGTGCCTACAACAAGATGGCGCACCTGTCCGAAGCGCAGCTCAAGCGCGGCGTGATCTGCGCCTCGGCCGGCAACCATGCGCAGGGCGTGGCGCTGTCCGCCGTGCGCATGGATTGCCGCGCCGTCATCGTGATGCCGACCACCACGCCGCTGGTGAAGGTCGAATCTGTCAAGGCGCGCGGTGGCGACAACGTGGAAGTGCTGCTGCACGGCGAGTCGTACACGGATGCCTACAACCATGCGCTCACGCTGGAAAAAGAACAGAAGCTCACGTTCGTGCACCCGTTCGACGATCCGGACGTGATCGCCGGCCAGGGCACGATCGGCCTGGAAATCCTGCGCCAGCACTCGGGCCCGATCCATGCGGTGTTCATCGCCATTGGCGGCGGCGGGCTGATTTCGGGCGTGGCCGCCTACATCAAGCAGATCCGGCCGGACATCAAGATCATCGGCGTGGAAACGATGGACGCCGATGCCATGGCGCGCAGCCTGAAGGCGGGCGAACGCGTGACCTTGCCGGACGTGGGCCTGTTCGCGGACGGCACCGCCGTGCGCCTGGTCGGCGAGGAAACGTTCCGGCTCGCGCAGCAGTACGTGGACGACGTGATCATCGTCGACACGGATGCGATCTGCGCGGCGATCAAGGACGTGTTTACCGATACCCGCTCGATCCTGGAACCTTCCGGCGCGCTGGCCGTGGCCGGTGCCAAGGCGTATATCGAGCGCGCGGCGCTGACGAAGAATCCGATCCAGAACGAGACGCTGATCACGGTCACCTCGGGCGCCAACATGAACTTCGACCGGCTGCGCTTCGTGGCCGAACGCGCCGAGCTGGGCGAATTCCGCGAAGCCGTGTTCGCCGTGACGATGGCCGAACAGCGCGGCAGCTTCAAGCGCTTCTGCGCGCTGATCGGCCCGCGCAACGTGACCGAGTTCAACTACCGGATCAGCGACCAGGAAAAGGCGCACGTGTTCGTCGGCGTGCAGATCGCCGACCGCGGCGAATCGGCCGCCCTGGCGCGCCGCTTCGAGGAACACGATTTCAGCACGCTGGAACTGACGCACGACGAACTGGCCAAGTCGCACCTGCGCCACCTCGTGGGCGGCAAGAGCGCGCTGGCCCGGGACGAGCTGCTGTACCGCTTTGAATTCCCCGAACGCCCGGGCGCGCTGATGCGCTTCCTGGACAGCATGGCGCCGAACTGGAACATCTCGCTGTGCCACTACCGCTCGCAGGGCGGCGACGTGGGCCGCATCCTGGTCGGCCTGCAGGTGCCGCCGGAAGAAATGGACGAATTCGCCAAATTCCTCGCCACGCTGGGCTACCGGTACTGGGACGAGACACAGAATCCCGTCTACAAGATGTTCCTGTAATCCGGACAGCAGCTTCGTCCAGAAAACGTTGCTCGAAAAATGGGGGCGTAGCCGAGGGTGACGCAGGGGTTTCGCGGAGCATGCTCCGCGCCTGCAGAACGATGTTGCCATGCAGGGCAACATCTTCAAGGAGCCTGCTCCTTGTCGGCGTAGCGATGCTGGCTTGCAAGCCAGCATTCCTTCCGTACCCCATTTTTCGAGCAACGTTTCGAAAGCTGGCAGCCTTCCGCGTGACGACCGCCCGCTTCCGTTTTCAGCTACCATGGCGGGCTGTCCCGTTTTGAAGGCCCCGCCATGTCGAATTCCCCAGAACATTCCCCACTCGGCAAGAACTCTGCTTACCGCACCGATTACGCGCCGGAACTGCTGTTCCCGATCCCGCGCATCGGCAAACGTGACGAGCTCGGCTTGACAGGCACGCTGCCATTCTTCGGCGTCGACATCTGGAATGCGTACGAACTGTCGTGGCTGAACATGCGCGGCAAGCCGCAAGTGGCCGTGGCGCGCATCACGGTGCCGGCCGACTCGCCGAACATCATCGAATCGAAGTCGTTCAAGCTGTACCTGAATTCGTTCAACCAGACGCGGCTGGGTGGCCCGGAAGCGTTGCGCGAGCTGCTGCAGCAGGATCTGTCCGCCGCGACCGGGGCCACCGTGCACGTGGCACTGACGATGCAGGAAGAATTCGGCAAGCTGCAGATGGGTGAACTCGATGGCCTGCTGCTGGACCGCCTCGACATCGAAATCGACAACTATTCGCCGCAGCCATCGATCCTGAAAGCCGCCGTCGATGAATTGCCCGTCGAGGAAACCCTGGTGTCGCATTTGCTGAAATCGAACTGCCTGGTGACCGGCCAGCCGGACTGGGGCAGCGTGCAGATCAGCTACGCCGGCCCCCAGATCGACCAGGAAAGCCTGTTGAAGTACCTGATCGGTTTTCGCGAGCACAATGAATTCCATGAGCAATGCGTGGAGCGGATCTTCGTGGACATCCTGCGCGAGTGCCGGCCCGCCCACCTGACCGTGTATGCCCGGTACACCCGCCGTGGCGGACTCGACATCAATCCCTGGCGCAGCAACTTCACCAAGGCCGGCAGCCCGTCGAATCTGCGCAACGCACGACAGTGATTGAGGCATCGCAAAGCATTCATCTTAGGAGTATGCTCAGCTTCAGGATGCTCGCGGCACGATCGTCCGAAACGCGCAATAATTGGCCAATGCCGGTTCGCGCGATGGAAATGTCGGCGCACAACGTTGTTTTAACGTGGAAATAGCGCTGGCTGTATTCGTTGTGTTTCAAAACACTTTTCAACGCATGCATGGCAAGCTGGCCGGCAGCGGGGCGCAGGTGCCGGTCCGAGCAATTTCGGGTTACACGGCGGTGAAACAGGCCTATAATTCTGCTCGCCAGCCACCTTTGTGCGCCGCACCAATTACGTCGCGTTATGAATAACCTGAGTAAAATCCTTTCGCCCGAGAACGTTCAACTGGATCTGGAAGTCTCCAGCAAGAAGCGCGCTTTCGAGCAAGCAGGCCTGATCTTTGAGAACAATTGCGGTATCGCCCGCTCGACCGTTTCGGACAATCTGTTTGCCCGCGAACGACTGGGCTCGACCGGCCTGGGCCACGGCGTGGCCGTCCCGCACGGGCGCGTCAAGGGCGCGAAGAGCCTGAAGTCGCCGCTGGCGGCCTTCGTGAGACTGGCCGAGCCGATTCCCTTCGAATCGCCGGATGGCAAGCCCGTGAACCTGCTGTTTTTCCTGCTCATTCCCGATCACGTGACACAGCAGCACCTGGAAATCCTGTCGGAGATTGCCGAAATGTTTTCCGATGACGCTTTCCGCCAGGCGCTCAGCACCGATCCCGACCCGCGTTCCGTGCATCGCCGCATCGTGAACTGGCAGCCCAGCTTGCAGGCGGCGGGCTGACCGGGCGTCGATCTACTCCACAATAAAAAGAACCCATGCTGCAAAATCCCCTGACGATTCAACGCCTGTACGACGACAATCGGGAATCTTTGCAACTGGGCTGGTTTGCCGGCTTTCCCGGCGGCGAACGCACGATTTCCGGCGACGCGGCTTCGGCCGCCGACCAGGTGGGCCACCTGAACACGATCCACCCGGGCCGCATCCAGGTGTTCGGTCACCAGGAAATCAATTATTACCACCGCCTGAAGGCGCTCACGCGCGCCCATGTCATCGGCGAGCTGATCGCCGGCGGCCCGCCGGCGCTGATCGTTGCACAGGGGCTGGAAACGCCGCCCGACATCCTCGCGATCTGCGACGAAAAAAACATCCCGCTGTTTTCCACGCCATTGCCCGCGGCACAAGTGATCGACTTCCTGCGCGTGTACCTGTCGAAGAAGCTGGCGCAACGCATCATCATGCACGGCGTGTTCATGGACGTGCTCGGTGTCGGCGTGCTGATCACGGGCGACTCCGGGCTCGGCAAGAGCGAACTGGGGCTGGAACTGATCTCGCGCAGCCATGGCCTGGTGGCCGACGATGCCGTGGAATTTTCGCGCATCGCACCGAACATGATCGAGGGCCGCTGCCCGCCCCTGCTGCAGAACCTGCTCGAGGTGCGCGGGCTGGGGCTGCTGGACATCAAGGCGATCTTCGGCGAGACCGCGGTGCGCCGCAAGATGCGCCTGAAACTGATCGTCCATCTGGTGCGCCGCTCCGCGCTCGAGGAAGAAGTCGAACGCCTGCCCTTCCAGTTCCCCACCGAAGACGTGCTCGGCCTGCCGATCCGCAAGGTCGTGATCCCCGTGGCCGCCGGCCGCAACATCGCGGTGCTTCTGGAAGCCGCCGTGCGCAACACCATCCTGCAACTGCGCGGGATCGATACGCTGCAGGAGTTCATGGAACGGCAACGGCAAGCGATGAGCGGGGACTAGAAGTCCCCTCCATCGCAACGTTGCCAAGGCGTGCTCGCTTGCAAGCGAGCACCGTTCCGCAGGCGCAGAGCAGTGCTCTGCGAAGCTGTGGCCTTGCATGGCCACAGCGTTCCGCAGGCACAGAGCGATGCTCTGTGAAATCCCTGCTCCACTCCCTGCTCCACCAGCGTCAGGCAATGAGCGGCGACTGAAGTCGCCCCTCATCGCAATGCTGCCAAGGAGAGCTGCCTTGCAAGGCAGCTCCGCTTCGGTGGCGCCGAGCCGTGCTCGTCGAATTCCCACCTTCGCCAACGGCAAGCAATGAGCGGAGACTGACGTCCCCTGCAACTCATCGCTGGCGCCACGCCACACCGTAAGCCGGTACTATCCCGGTTTGAGTCCTGGTATCACACATGGCGACTTACCAGTGGTTCGTGCTGATCGGCTGCCTGATGCTGGCCCGCGGCCTGTGGGGCACGCCGATTGCCCATCTCCCGTTCACGTCGGCGATGATCTACCTTGCCGTTGGCCTGGTGGTGGGCCCGTTCGGCCTCGGCATCTTTTCGTTCGACCTGATCACGGAAGCACCGCTGCTCGAGGTGCTGACGGAAGTGGCCGTGCTGATTTCGCTGTTCTCGGCGGGCATCAAGATGCCTGTGCCCGTCACGATCCAGCGCTGGTTGCCGCCCATTCGCCTGGCGTGGCTGGCGATGGCGATATCCGTACTCCTGATGACGCTGTTCTGCTATTACGTGCTGGATTTGCCGCTGGGCGCCGGCGTGCTCCTTGGCGCGACCCTGGCGCCGACCGATCCCGTGCTGGCCAGCGATGTGCAGCTCCGCCATGCCGGCGACAAGGATCCGGTGCGCTTCGCGCTGAGTTCCGAGGCGGGCATGAACGATGGCAGCGCGTTCCCGTTCGTGATGCTGGGACTGGGCCTGCTTGGCCTGCACGACCTGGGGCCGCATGGCCTGCACTGGCTCGGTCTCGAACTCCTGTGGGGCACCATCGGCGGCCTGGCGATCGGCAGCGCATGCGGTGCCGGACTGGCCCGGATGAGCCATGCGCTGCGCCAGTACCGGCCGCAGCACGAAGTGCTCGACGACCTGATGGGCCTGGGCCTGATTGCCGTCTCCTACGGCTTGACGGTGTCCGTCAATGCGTGGGGCTTCCTCGCCGTGTTCGCGGCGGGGGTCGCCCTGCGCCAGACCGAGCTGACGCTGGCGGCACGCAGCGGCAAGGCCGTCGTCACCGACAAGGGCGTGGAACCGGTGCAGGACACCATTTCCGCCAATTCGCTGCTGTTCAAGGAACACCTGGAACGCCTGTCGGAACTGACGCTGGTATTGCTGCTGGGCGGCGCCTCGGTGGTATGGATCGACGACTGGCGCGGCTGGGCCACCGCGCTGTTCCTGTTCTTCGTTGCCAGGCCTGTCAGCGTGCTGCTCGCGCTGGGCCGCGGCAGCACACAGGCACGCGTGATCATCGCCTGGTTCGGCGTGCGCGGCATCGGGTCGCTGTATTACCTGATGTATGCGATCAACCATGGACTGCCGGAGCCGTTGGCCCGCGACCTGACCGGCATCACCGTCGCCGTCATCATGCTGTCCATCGTCATGCACGGCACCAGCGTGACACCGCTGCTCGACCGTTTCTGGCGGCGCTGAGCGCCCGATCGTGCTTCGGTCGCCGCGGGCGCCTTTGATGTATCATGCGCGCATGCGCATCGTCCTTATTACCGGCATTTCCGGCTCGGGCAAATCGGTGGCCCTGAACGTTCTCGAAGACACCGGCTATTATTGTGTAGATAACCTGCCGCCAGCCTTGCTGGCCAACCTCGTTGCCACACTGGCCGAGGAGGGCACCGCTGCGCTGGCCGTGGCGGTCGACGCCCGCAGCGCCGCCTCGCTGGCCAGCCTGCCGAGCGACGTGCGCAAGCTGCGCGAGCTGGGGCATGACGTGAAAATCATGTTCCTCACGGCGAACACGCATTCGCTGGTGGCGCGTTTTTCGGAAACGCGTCGCAGCCATCCGCTGTCGCATGAATTGCACCCGGGCCAGAACCCCGCGGCGCGCCGCACCCTCATCGAATGCATCAGCGAAGAACGCGAACGCCTGTCCGCGATCGAGCAGCTGGGCCATGTGATCGACACGTCGGAAATCTCCGCCAACAAGCTGCGTGCCTGGATCAAGGAACTGGTCGAGAGCGAGAACGCACCGCTGACGCTGTTCTTCGAATCGTTCGCGTTCAAGGTCGGCGTGCCGCAGGATGCGGACTTCGTGTTCGACGTGCGCGCCATTCCGAACCCTTACTATGACCTGGTGCTGCGCCCGCTGAACGGCCGCGACGCACCCGTGATCGCCTTCCTCGACGCGCAGCCGAGCGCCGAAGAAATGTTTGGCGACATCCGCGCATTCATCGAAAAATGGCTGCCGGCCTTCAAGACGGACAACCGCAGCTACCTGACGGTCGCCATCGGCTGCACCGGCGGGCAGCACCGCTCGGTGTACATGGCCGAGCGGCTGGCACGCTACTTCGATGCGGCGGAGCGGGTGGTGCTCCGGCATCGCGAACAACACTAAGTCAGGCGATGCAAGGAGTGCTCGCTTGCAAGCGAGCACCGCTGCGTAGGCGCGGGGCAGTGCCCCGCGAATGCCCTACTCCGCCATCGCGAACAACACTAAGTCAGGCGATGCAAAGGAGTGTGCGATTGCAAGTGCACACCGCTGCGTAGGCGCGGGGCAGTGCCCCACGAATGCCCTACTCCGCCATCGCGAACAACACTAAGTCAGGCGATGCAACGGAGTGTGCGCTTACAAGCGCACACCGCTGCGTAGGCGCGGGGCAGTGCCCCACGAATTCCCTACTCCGCCATCGGGAACAACACTAGGGCACCTCGAAAAACCTCCCGGTCCGTAGCATGATGTCAGCGCACCAATTTTGATGACTCTGCCATGATGAAGCCCAATCTGTTCGCAGCCCAGGAGCGCGAAGCCAAGCTGACAAAGCCAGGCGACGCGCTGCAAGTGCTGGAACGACACGTCGACTTCGCGGCGCTGGCCAGCGCCGTTGACGAAGCCGCACCGCGACCAGGTCGCGAACGCGGTGGCCGGCCACCGTTTCCTACCGAAGTGATGGTGCGGATTCTGCTGATCCAGCAAGTGTTTAACCTGTCGGACGAACAGATGGAGTTCCAGTTGCTCGACCGGCTGAGCTTCCAGCTTCGCCAGGCTGCATGATTCGAGCCAGATCCCGGACCACACCACGATCTGGGCTTTCAAGGAGCGCCTGATCAAGGCTGGCGCCAGCGAGAGCGTGTTCGAAGCGGTCAATCGGCAACTGGCCCGGCATGGCTATATTGCCCGGGGCGGGCAAATGGTCGATGCGAGCATTGTTCAGGCACCGAAGCAGTCGCTCAATAAAGAAGAAAAGGCCATCGTTGCCGAGAATGCCATGCCAGCAGACTGGTCGCCGGCCAAGCGCCGTCAGAAGGATACCGATGCACGGTGGACGAAGAAACATGGCAAGTCCTACTTCGGCTACAAGCTTTCGGCCAACGCCGATAAGCGCTAAAAGCTGATTCGCAAAATCAAGGTGAGCACGAGCAGCGAACATGACACCCTCCACTTTGAAGATGTGCTCGATCCGAGCAATACCAGTCGCGACTTGTATGCCGACAAGGACTATGTCGATGGCGAGCGCGAAGCGCGCCTGACAGGACAAGGCTGGCGCATGCACATCCAGCGCAAAGGCACCAAGGACAAGGCGATCTCGACGACGCAAGAGCAGCGCAACAAGCGTATCGCCAAAACCCGTGCACGGGTGGAGCATATCTTTGCCAGTCTGGCGCAGATGGGCGACAAGGTGGTGCGTTCGATCGGCTTGGCACGCGCCACCTTGCATTTGAACTGGAAAGCCGCCGCATACAATTTGCGTCGCCTTTGCTACCTGACGGAGGCGGCGGTCATGGCGTTTTAACGCCCGAAGTCCGTCTGGATCACCTAAAAAGGTCGATTCGGGCGGCGAAAAGGCCATGAATGGCCAGATTGGCGGCGAGGCTCTTCCTCTACGCCACCATTTTTTTGGGTCCAGGCTGAAATCGTCGGTTATTCGAGGTGCCCTAGAATCAGAGCAAACAGAGCCTCACATCCTCACCTATTTTGATACTTCGCGCATCCGCAATAAATGAGTCTAGTAAACCAATTTCGGTAACAAGATTTAGTGAGCAAGCATCGATAACAGCTTCGCCATAAAGATCGTTAAGCGATCGCAACCCTAAAAACACCCTTATTCGTCCTGTTTCGGAACACTCGAATTTGGCCGCAAGTCCTGGTGACTCCACCCCTTTGGCACCAAGATGAACTTCACAAATTCTTCGTTGGTTACCAAACATTTTTTCCTTTACCAACTCCTCCAAAGCATCGATCTGTTTACTAAACTGCGCCAGATCAGTGTACACAGTTGTGGCAAAAATAATCTGATCGCGCAAGACTATAATATTGCAAGTTAATCCATCGCTATCGTCTATTAAGTTAAATGTCAATGAGTTCTTCATGGTAGCAAATTAATAGTTGTAGGGTTAAAGCAACAACAAAGAAAGTACTTTCGGTTCTCAACCAGATCAATGTAGTGTTGCATATATGAACATAAAATGTCTCTCCTAGCACCATGAAAAGAATTTCACTTTATCTGATTTCCGTGATCCTAACCGGATCATTTGTATACCTCTACCTGGACTCAGAGAATCAAAGTAATTCACCAGGGCTCTTGGCGAAAGAGACGGCACAACCCAATTATAAGTTGGGCCCAACAGTAGCCGAGGGCAAACCTCCTACTGACGGCTGCGCAAGCACGCCTCCATTGTACGATCCAGTGGCCTTTAAGGGTAGCGAAGACCGTGAAAGCCTAGAGGAAAAGGTAGAGGAGGCTTATCTTAACCCCCAAATGCTATTCGCAAAAACGGAAACAGACCCTCAAGCAAACATCGCACTTTATCGGATGTTTTCTTCATGTGGCAAGCCGCCTACTAATGTGGGTGGGCACTGGCAGTCGGGTGGCGGGGGTTGCCCAACCATAGAATCAGCAAACATTTTCCGACTCCATCCGATTGAGCTCTTAAGTAAGGCAGCGGCTCAAGGTTCGACAGAGGCTAAGACGATGTTTGCATTGAACGCCCCCGTTGTAGCGTTTCAGCTTTCGAAAGACGATTCACCAGACAAACAAGAGTTCGCAAAAAGACTGTTGTCTGAAGCGAGAAAATTGGGTGCCGAAGCCGCTTACGAAGGAGATGCTGATGCGTATCGAGTGATGAGCGAATCCTTCACAAAAGGATGGTTTGGAACTAAAAATATTGAGTTGGCATATTCATATTCTCTGCCTCTGGAGGTACTAGGCAATGCCAACGACAAAGAGCAGATAGCTCGATTGGGGGGCTTATTAACCACAACACAACAAGATATCGCCAGTAAGGCAACTTACGGCTGCAGCAACTCAGTTCCGCCTGGAATTTTGAGTAATCCCTTTGGATAATTTTGACTAGGAGACATCAATGCCTGATTACCATTTCTTGCAGAAAAAGGTAGTGCTGATTGCGCTTGCCTTTGGACTCGGTTTGCCTGCATTCGCGGATGAAGTAGTTGTCATCCCTGGAAACCCGCCATGCTCTGGCGATTGTTCCGGCGGGCCAATTGTCGGAGGGGGGTTCGGAGGCGGCGGGGGGCCTCCAAATGGTAATGGGTCCGATCATGGCATTGACGGCTATAACGATGGAACAAAGGGGACTAGCGCTTCATTCAATCGACAACCCGGTTGTCAGCGAGAAGGATATTTTTGGGCGGAGGTAGCTGGCCAAGCAGCTGCTGGCCAGCCGCCGGGCAATGTTATAATGGATACATTTGGTGATCCGCTGTATCAGGCACCTGGATGGCGAAAATTTCAGGTTACCCGAATCACGCGAGAGTGGAAGGCTGCATGGAATACGACCATGCGTTATTCCCTCAACATTCATTATATGTATAACATTGAAACGGGGCAATTTGCTCAAGAGAAATTAAAAACATCCTTTGAAAGCGGGTGCACCGGGATTAGATCGAACTAATTACCGATTTCGGGTGCGATTTCTCGATTTTTGACAGGTCTAGCGAAATCACATTTGGGCACCTCGAAAAACCTCCCGGCCCGTGGCATGATGTCAGCGCACCAATTTTGATGACTCTGCCATGATGAAGCCCAACCTGTTCGCAGCCCAGGAGCGCGAAGCCAAGCTGACAAAGCCAGGCGACGCGCTGCAAGTGCTGGAACGACACGTCGACTTCGCGGCGCTGGCCAGCGCCGTTGACGAAGCCGCACCGCGACCAGGTCGCGAACGCGGTGGCCGGCCACCGTTTCCTACCGAAGTGATGGTGCGGATTCTGCTGATCCAGCAAGTGTTTAACCTGTCGGACGAACAGATGGAGTTCCAGTTGCTCGACCGGCTGAGCTTCCAGCTTCGCCAGGCTGCATGATTCGAGCCAGATCCCGGACCACACCACGATCTGGGCTTTCAAGGAGCGCCTGATCAAGGCTGGCGCCAGCGAGAGCGTGTTCGAAGCGGTCAATCGGCAACTGGCCCGGCATGGCTATATTGCCCGGGGCGGGCAAATGGTCGATGCGAGCATTGTTCAGGCACCGAAGCAGTCGCTCAATAAAGAAGAAAAGGCCATCGTTGCCGAGAATGCCATGCCAGCAGACTGGTCGCCGGCCAAGCGCCGTAAGAAGGATACCGATGCACGGTGGACGAAGAAACATGGCAAGTCCTACTTCGGCTACAAGCTTTCGGCCAACGCCGATAAGCGCTAAAAGCTGATTCGCAAAATCAAGGTGAGCACGAGCAGCGAACATGACACCCTCCACTTTGAAGATGTGCTCGATCCGAGCAATACCAGTCGCGACTTGTATGCCGACAAGGACTATGTCGATGGCGAGCGCGAAGCGCGCCTGACAGGACAAGGCTGGCGCATGCACATCCAGCGCAAAGGCACCAAGGACAAGGCGATCTCGACGACGCAAGAGCAGCGCAACAAGCGTATCGCCAAAACCCGTGCACGGGTGGAGCATATCTTTGCCAGTCTGGCGCAGATGGGCGACAAGGTGGTGCGTTCGATCGGCTTGGCACGCGCCACCTTGCATTTGAACTGGAAAGCCTCCGCATACAATTTGCGTCGCCTTTGCTACCTGACGGAGGCGGCGGTCGTGGCGTTTTAACGCCCGAAGTCCGTCTGGATCACCTAAAAAGGTCGATTCGGGCGGCGAAAAGGCCATGGATGGCCAGATTGGCGGCGAGGCTCTTCCCCTACGCCACCATTTTTTTGGGTCCAGGCTGAAATCGTCGGTTATTCGAGGTGCCCACTAAGCCAGGCGATGCAACGGAGTGTGCGCTTGCAAGCGCACACCGCCCTTTATCGCATATACGGTGCCACGTTCCCCGCGATCCGCTTGAACTCCGCCTCGGTCAGCGGCAGCTGCCGGAAAGCGGCCCAGCTTTCGCGGGGGCGCAGGTTCTTGCCGGCGGCGGCATCCGAGCCGAACAGGATGCGGTCGGCGCCGATCTGGCGGATGCGCTGTGCCAGCTTTTCCCGTTGTTGCGGCGTGATGTCCGGGTTGGCCATCGTGGCCGCGTCGAACCACAGGCGCTTCGTGCCGGGGGCGTTTGCCGCGGCAGCTTCGGCCAGCACGCCCAGCGCCTCGTCGGATGGCGCATCGCCGTAGCCCGGCCCGGTGCCGGCCAGATGCGCAACCTGCACCGTCACGTCCGGTGCGGCTGGCAGCAACTGCTCGAGGAAGACGCGGGCCTGGGCGGCGCCGTATGGCCGGCGCTTCGATACCGATGCGCGCATGTGCACCACGATCGCCATTTTCCTTGCGTTCGCGGCCGCGAACACTTGTCGCAGGCGCGCCACGTGCTCGGGCAACTCGAGCTGCACGTCCGAGTTCCCGAAGTGCAGCTTGAGCCCATGCTTGAGGTCGGGCAGCGCCGCGCAGCGTTCCAGTTCCTCCAGCGCGTAATCCTTCAGCGGATTCACGCTGCACAGGGCCCGCAGCCGGTCCGGGTACAGCGCAGCCTGCGCGCCGTTGAAGTCGTTCTCGGCGCGCACCTTCGCATGCTCGTCGTCGATCTTGCGCGCCGGACTGCCCCACACATAGGCGACGGACAGCAGCACGGCGCGCCGGATGCCGGCCGCATCGAGCAGCGCGATCAGGTCCTTGGCCGTGATCACGGGCGGGCCGCCAGCCCCACTGTCGAGCAGCCGCGCCATTGCCGGGCTGAACAGGTGCTGGTGATGGTCCACCAGCGGCACGATGTCGGCAGCTGCCGCATCGTCGGCCCGGGCCGGCAATGCCATGGCGGCAGCGGCGAATGTCAGGAAGTTACGGCGGTCCATGGTGGCCTCACAGGTGGCGCAGCGGATGGGCCCAGGCGGGCCAGGCGGGTTCGAAGAAGCGCGCCACCATGTCCTCCGTCACGCCATCGAGCGTCGGCGGGTTCCAGCGCGGCGCATGGTCCTTGTCGATCGCCAGCGCGCGCACGCCTTCGATGATCTCGCCATGCTCGAAGGTGCGGCGCACCAGGTTGCGTTCCATCCGCAGGCAATCGGCAACGCCCATCGTTGCGCCGCGCCGTATCATCTCGAACGTCACGCACATCATCAGCGGCGAGCGGCGCTCCATGGCGGCCAGCGTCTTCTGCGCGAACGGATGATCGTCGCGGCGCAGGGAGGCCACGATGTCGGGTACCGAGGGCTGGGTGAAATGGTCGTCGATCAGCGCGCGGTGCGCCTGCAGCTCGGAAGGACCGGCCTCGTCGCGCAGCGAGCGTCCGAACATGCCCACCGCCTCGCGCAGCCCCGCCCCGGCCGTGGAGCCGACCAGGTCGGCCAGTTGCGGCAGCTCGGCCGCCGGCACATAGTGATCGGCCAGCCGGCAATACATCGCGTCGGCCGCGCCGATCGTCAGCGCCGTCAGCGCCAGGTACACGCCCAGCTTGCCTGGCGCGTGGGACAGGAAATAGCTGCCGCCCACGTCGGGGAACAGGCCGATGTTCACCTCGGGCATTGCCAGCCGCGTGCGGTCGGTCACCACGCGCACGCTGCTGTGCGGCCCGCCCTGGGCGATGCCCATGCCGCCGCCCATCACCACGCCATCCATCAGGGCCACGTAGGGCTTGGGAAAGCAGTACACGAGGTAGTTCAGCGCATACTCCTCGGTAAAGAAATCCTCGATCTGCGCACTGCCGCCTTGCGGCGTCGCTGTACCGGCCGCATGGAAGAAGCGGATGTCGCCACCGGCGCACAGCGCCTTTTCGGTGGTGCTGCGGACGACGACGGCGGCAATGTCGCTGTCGTCGCGCCAGGCCAGCAACGTGCCGGTGATCGTGCGGATCATGTCGAGCGACAGCGAATTCAATGCCTTGGGTCGGTCGAGCGTGATGAAGCCGGTGCCATTGCGCACCTTGGTATGGACGTGGTCGGTCATGGTGTCTCGCATCGTTGTCGTTATTGGCCTCATTCTAGCCATGGATGCGGATCGTGTGGGTGTAAAAGGTGAACTGAAGAGGAACTGAAGGTGAACTGCCGTGAACTGCGGTGAACTGCCGGGATGCGGTGAGGTGCGGACGTAACAAAGGGCGCATTGCGCGCCCTTCTGTTGCAGCAGCCAGCCGGCTGCGACCTGCACCCGGCGTTATGCGGGTGACGCGGGAATCTCGATCTCGCTCAGGTGCTTGATGGTTTCATGATTATGATTTTGCACTTTATCCTTGTGCTTCATGACCTGCCGGTCCAGCTTGTCGATCAGCGAGTCGATGGCCGCATACAGGTCCTGCGCGACGCTTTCGACAAACACGGTCTTGCCCGACATGCGCAGGTTGATTTCCGCCTTCTGCCTTTTTTCTTTCTCGGTGAGATTATCTACACTCAGGATCACACTTACATCGATCAGCTGATCGAAATGCCGTCTAACGCGTTCCAGCTTGTTCTGCACATACTCGCGAATGGCAGGGGTTACGTCGATATGGTGTCCACTGATGGTCAGATTCATACACACACTCCTAAAGAAGATCAATCCAGGTTCGTGCGGCTTCCGCCATCAAAATGCGGCGGCGCAGAGGAACCCATACACTACAGATTGCTTACAAGGACTTGCGGAGGCTGACTGGGGGAATTTTCAATGCTTCGCGATATTTGGCAACAGTGCGTCGCGCAATCACCATGCCTTGTTCACCCAGCATGTCCGCAATCTTACTGTCGGATAAAGGGTTCTTCGGGTCTTCGGCTCCTGTGAATTGCACGATCAGCGCCCGGATCGCAGTCGAGGAAGCTTCCCCACCAGCTTCGGTTGCGACGTGGCTGCCAAAAAAATACTTCAACTCAAACATGCCATGCGGGGTGAGCATATATTTTTGAGTTGTTACCCGAGAGATAGTACTCTCGTGAAGACCCAGTGTATCAGCTATTTCACGCAACACAAGGGGTCTCATTGCCACCGCGCCATGCGAGAAAAAGTTCTTTTGCCGCTCGACGATGGCCTGGGCCACGCGCAGGATCGTGTCAAAGCGCTGGCGCATATTCTTGATCAGCCACTTGGCTTCTTGCAGCTGCGCATTCATCTGCGTTTCGCCCTTGCCCTGTTTGAGCAGGCTGGCATACAGCGCATTCACGCGCAGGCGGGGCATCACGTCATTGTTGAGCGTGACGATCCAGCCATTGCGTCCTTTCCTCACCACGACATCCGGTACGACATAGTCTGACACGTCGGCCGCGAAGGCGGCGCCCGGATGCGGATTGCACTGCCGAATCACCGCTTGCGCTTCGCGCAAGTCTTCATCGTCGCAATCGAGTGCCTTCTTCAGCTTGTTGAAGTCGCGCTGCGCAAACCACTGCAAGTGTTTTTCAACGATGCACAGCGCCATCCGCCGCGTGACCAGCGGCACGCCCGGCATGCGGCGGATCTGCAGCGCCAGGCATTCGGAAGCGTTGCGCGCACCGATGCCGGCCGGATCAAAGCTCTGCAGCAGCTTCAGCGCGGTGCGCAATTCGTCGAACTCGATCTCCAGCTCTTCCGGCATGCGCGCATGGATATCTTCCAGGCTCTCCTCGAGGTAACCGTTATCGTCGAGCGCATCGATGATCAGCTCCACCAGGGCGCGGTCGCGCGGCTCCAGCACCGTCACGCGCATCTGCTCCATCAGGTGTTCGCGCAGGCTGCGATGGCTTGCCTCGAGCTGGGGGCGGCCATCGTCGTCGTCCGGTCCCTTGCCACTGCCCGCACTGCTCCAGTCGGTATCGCCGGCACCGGGGTCGAGGCCTTCGCCTTCGCCGCCCTCGTAGGGCTCCGGTTCCGGGGCGGCCGGCGCATCCTGCGGCGGGCCGCCTTCGGGCGGCGCCTCGCCCGGCGCCTGCGTGGTGTTGATCGCCCCATCGCCCAGCAGGCGCACGGAACGGTCGAGCGGATCGTCGAGCCGCTCGAGCAGCGGATTATCGGTCAGCAGCTGTTCGAGTTCCTGGTGCAGCTCCAGCGTGGACAATTGCAGCAGCCGGATCGACTGCTGCAATTGCGGCGTCAGCGCGAGGTGCTGGGAAGTGCGCAGTTGCAAGGACTGTTTCATGGCTGTTTCATGGCTGCTGGTTCAAGACGGCTGGTTTATGCTCATTATCAGTGGAACAACGCGTGGCGCAACGCGGTCGACGCGGTTACATGCGGAAGTGCTCACCAAGATAGACACGGCGGACGGACTCGTCGGCGATGATGTCATCGGGCCGGCCGGAGGCCAGTACGCTGCCCTGATTGATGATATACGCCCGGTCGCAGATGCCCAGCGTTTCACGTACGTTATGATCCGTGATCAACACACCGATGCTGCGTTCCTTCAGGAAGCGCACGATGCGCTGGATCTCGATCACGGCGATCGGATCCACGCCGGCAAACGGTTCATCCAGCAGCACGAAGCGGGGATTGGTCGCCAGTGCGCGGGCGATCTCCACGCGGCGGCGCTCGCCACCGGACAGCGACAGCGCCGTGTTCTCGCGCAGCTTCTCGATCTGCAAATCGGCCAGCAGCGCATTCAGGCGCTTGTCGATCTCGGCCTTGCCGAGCGCCTTGCCGTCCACCTTCTGGAGCTCCAGCACGGCGCGGATATTTTCTTCCACGGTCAGCTTGCGGAACACCGATGCTTCCTGCGGCAGGTACGACAGGCCGAGGGTGGCGCGCTTGTGGATCGGCAGGCTGGAGATGTCGGTACCGTCGAGATCGATGGTGCCGGCGTCCGACGCCACCAGGCCCACGATCATGTAGAACGACGTGGTCTTGCCGGCACCGTTCGGGCCCAGCAGGCCCACCACTTCGCCGCAGGCCACCTGCAGGGACACGTCATGCACCACCTGGCGCTTGCCATAGCTCTTTTGCAATCCGCGCACGATCAGCGTGCTGCTGCAATCTTGCTGCTCGCGCGCCATCTAGTTCCCCGCTGCCGGCGCGGCCGGCGGTTGCGTGGTGGCGGGAGTCGATGCGGGAGCCGGCGCCGTGCGCTTCGGCTGGATCACCATCGTGCCGCGGCCGGCGCCCGGCTTGTCGGTGCCCGTGCTGGAATTGCGCACGCTGAAGAACTCGCGGCGGCTGTCGTACGAAATGAACTCGCCTTCCACCTCGTCGCTCGGCTTCGTGCCTTCGAGGCGGCGGATCTTGGCCTTCGAATACATCTTCACCAGTTCGGCCTTTTCGTCGTATTCGATGCGGTCCGCTTCGCCTTCCATCCACTGGTCGCCTTCACCGTCGCGCTTCTGGCGGAACGCCACCTTCTTGCCGCCGCCGGTCAGCGTGGCCAGCTGGTAGCCGTCCGGCGTGTAGGTCACCACGGCCTTGTCGGCCTTCATCCGCAGCGTGCCACGCGTGAGCGTCACGTCGCCGGTGAACGTGTAGACCTGCTTCACGTCGTCCGCATCGAGGCGGCCATAGTTGATCTCGGTGGGCTTGTACGAGTCTGCCTTTTCGGCGGCGGCAAAGCCCGCCGCGCCCAGCAGCAGCAGCGCCGACAATATGAGTCTCTTCATCTTCGATTCCTATCTGCGATTCTTGTTTGCTTCACTGCCGCGCACGGGGCGGATACACGATGGTGCCCTGGCCGAGCTGCAACTGGCGCGTGGCATTGTTGGCCTTCATGCCAACGCCGGTGGCGGTCGCGCCGCCACTCTGCATGCGCACCGGCCGGTCCGTTTCCATGCGGTCCTCGTCCGGATAGATCGTCAACAGCTCGGTGGCCAGGTGCATTTCCCGCGCGGCGGGTGACGCTGTCCTGTGGATGTTCACGTTCTTCGTCAGCGTCACGCGCGTATTGTCCTCGTCGACCCGTGCATGCTCGGCGCGGATATCCATCGGCGGCTTGTCGCCGGAAATGCTGCGCACCACGGGCTTGTCGATCTCCGACGAATCGTCGGACGGCCGGTGCGTCAGCTTGTCACCCGAGATGATGTAGCTGGGCTGCCCCGTCTCCGACATGCGCACGAACGAAAAGCGCTCCACGATGTAGTCGGGCTCGTCGACCTTGATGCCGGCTTCCATTTCCCCGCCGGCCCGGTTCATCAGCTCGAGCAGCCAGAACGAGCCCAGCGCGCCGAGCAGCGCGAGGACCATGCCGATCGACAGCCGGTAGCGGTGTGCTGTTCGCTGGTTACGCATCCTGTCTCCCTGTAGACGTCAGCGCTCAGGCCAGGAACTGGGCCATGACACGCTCGTAATTGCCCTGCGCGCGCAGCACGAATTCACAGATTTCGCGCACCGCGCCATGGCCGCCGCGGTGCTGCGTCACGTGGTGCACGCGCGCCAGTACTTCCGGCCGGGCATTCGGCACGGCCACCGCGAAACCGGCGCGCGACAGGATCGGAATGTCGACCACGTCGTCGCCGATGAAGGCCACCTGTTCCTCAGTGAGGTTCAACTGGTCCAGCAGCGCCTTGAACGGCGTGAGCTTGTCATGGCCGCCCTGGTGCACGAACTCGATCGCCAGGTCCCTGGCGCGGGCCGCCACCTGCGGCGAACGGCGCGCACTGATGATACCGGTGAGCACACCGGATTCCTGCAGCAGCTTGATGCCCAGGCCATCCTGCACGTTGAACGTCTTGAACGCTTCGCCCTCGGCACCGTAGTGCAGGCCGCCATCGGTCAGCACGCCATCGACGTCGAAGATGAACAGCTTGACCTTCGCGGCCCGTTCGAGGTTGGCCACGTCATATGTTTCACTCATCAGATCACCTTTGCACGGGTCAGGTCATGGATGTGCAGCGCGCCGACCAGCGTGCCCGCGTCGTCGACCACCAGCATCTGGTTGATGCGGTGCTCTTCCATCACGGCCACGGCATCGACGGCCAGCTTGTCGGGGCCGATGGTACGCGGATTCGCGTGCATCACGTCGCCGATGACGACCTTGCCGAAATCCTGCACCTTGTCGATCAGGCGGCGCAGATCGCCGTCCGTGAACACGCCCACCGGCCGGTATTGCGCGTCGACCACCGCCGTCATGCCCATGCCTTTTTGCGTGATCTCCATCAGCGCGTCCGGCAGACGCGTATCGGCCGTGACGGCGGGAATCGCCGCCCCGTGGCGCATCACGTCGCGCACGTGCGTCAGCAGGCGGCGGCCCAGCGCCCCGCCCGGGTGCGAGCGGGCGAAGTCCTCTTCCTTGAAACCGCGCAGGTCCAGCAGCGCCACGGCGATCGCATCGCCCAGCGCCAGTGTCACGGTCGTCGACGCCGTTGGCGCCAGGTTCATCGGGCAGGCTTCCTTTGCCACCGACACGTCCAGGTGCACGTCCGCCAGCTTCGCCAGGCTCGATTCCGGCTTGCCCGTCATCGAGATCACCATGCCGCCCATGCGCTTGACCACGGGGAGGATCGCCATCAGCTCGGTGCTTTCGCCCGAGTATGAAATGGCGATGAACGCATCGTCCGGCGTAACCATGCCCAGGTCGCCGTGCGCCGCTTCGGCCGGGTGCACGAACAGCGCCGGGGTGCCGGTGGACGCCAGCGTGGCGGCAATCTTGCGCCCGATATGGCCGGATTTGCCAATGCCGGACACGACAACGCGGCCCTTGCAGTTCAGCAGCAGCGAGACGGCTTTCCCCACGCTCTCATCCGTTGCCAGGCGGGCATGCAGCGCGATCAGCGCGTCGGCCTCGATTTGCAGGGCTTCGCGCGCCAGCTCCAGCGCGCGGCTTGCGGTCGTTGCATCAAAAGCTTTCAGCATTGTTTTTTCATGGGTTACACTCATGGCCGAAAGTATAGCCGAATTGGGAAAGCAAAAAACTTGCCAGATGTTACAAACTCCGCACGCGCGCAGCATCTCCTCCTCCCGCCCCTGGCCATTATTGGCGCTCTCCCGTGTTCTCGCCCCTTGAACTGACTCTCGTTCTGCTAGGCAGTGCCGTGCTGGGCGTGGTGGCATTCCGCATGCTCCACCTGCCGCCCATGCTCGGCTACCTAGCCGTGGGCATCCTGATCGGCCCGAACGCGCTGGGGCTTGCCGAGGAGAGTCACGCCACCCATGCGCTGGCCGAATTCGGCGTGGTCTTCCTGATGTTCTCGATCGGGCTCGAATTCTCGCTGCCGAAACTGAAATCGATGCGCGGCGACGTATTCGGCCTGGGCATGGCCCAGGTGGTGCTGACGATCGTGGCCACCATGGCCTTCGGCTGGGTGATCGCCAGCGCGCTGCCGCCGGCCATCCACATTTCCTGGCAGGCCGCGTTCGCGCTGGGCGGCGCGCTGGCCATGTCGTCCACGGCGATCGTCGTCAAGATGCTCACCGAGCGGCTGGAACTGGAATCGGAGCATGGCCGCAAGATCATCGGCATCCTGCTGTTCCAGGATATCGCCGTGGTGCCCCTGCTGATCCTGATTCCCGCGCTGGCGAAGAATCCGGACAACCTGGCGGCCACGCTGGGCTGGGCGGCGCTCAAGGCCGTGCTGGTGCTGGTGCTGCTGCTGTTCTTCGGCCAGAAGCTGATGCGCGGCTGGTTCACGGTGGTGGTCAAGCGCCGCTCGCAGGAACTGTTCATGCTGAACCTGCTGCTGGTAACGCTGGGCGCGGCGTGGATCACCGAGCGTGCCGGCCTGTCGCTGGCGCTGGGCGCCTTCCTGGCCGGCATGCTGATCTCCGAGACGGAATACAAGCACCAGGTGGAAGAAGACATCAAGCCTTTCCGCGACGTGCTCCTTGGCCTGTTCTTCATCACCATCGGCATGCTGCTGAACGTGCGCGTGGTGCTGGACAACTGGTGGCTCGTGCTGGCGCTGCTGGTCTTGCCCGTGCTGATGAAGTTCGCGCTGATCGCCGGCCTGGCCAAGCTGTTCGGCTCCTCGGACGGCGTGTCGATGCGCACCGGCCTGGCCCTGGCGCAGGCCGGCGAATTCGGCTTCGTGCTGCTGAACGTGGTCGGCGGCATGGAACTCGTCGATCCGTTCGTGGTCCAGGTGGTGCTGGCATCGATGGTGCTGTCGATGCTGGCGGCGCCGTTCCTCATCGAGCAGTCCGACAGGCTGGTGCTGAAATTCTCCAGCAACGAATGGATGATGCAGTCGCTGAACCTCACGCAGCTCGCGGCCCGCACGATGTCCGCGCAACAGCACGTGATCGTGGCCGGCTTTGGCCGCAGCGGCCAGAGCCTGGCCACGCTGCTGCAGGAAGAAGGCATTCCCTACCAGGCGCTGGACCTCGACCCCACCCGCGTGCAGGAAGCCCGCTCGGCCGGCGCCAGCGTGTCGTATGGCGACGCGGCGCGCCGCGAAAGCCTCATTGCGGCCGGCATCTACCGCGCCAGCGCGCTGGTGATCACGTATGCCAGCACGCCGTCGGCGCTGAAGGTGCTGCACCTCGTGCACGAGCTGGCACCCACGCTACCGGTGATCGTGCGCAGCCACGACGACTCCGACCTGGACCGCCTGAAGGCGGCCGGCGCCACCGAGGTGGTGCCCGAACTGATGGAGGGCAGCCTGATGCTGGCCTCGCACGCGCTGGTGATGCTGGGCGTTCCGCTGCGCAGGGTGGTGCACCGCGTGCAGGCCGCCCGCGAGGAACGCTACGCCTCGCTGCGCGGCTACTTCCACGGCATCAGCGATGTCGGCGACGACGCCGAAACGGCGCGGCTGCACACGGTGACGCTGACGCAGGCATCGAACTGCGTGGGCCGCACCGTGGGCGACATCGACGTGGACGGTGCCGAGATCATGGCGGTCCGGCGCGGCAGGGAACGGCTCGACGCCGGCGCGGACATGGTGCTGGAAGCGGGTGACGTGGTGGTCCTGCGCGGCAATGCGCAGGCGGTGGCGCGCGCCGAACAGCTGCTGCTGGGTTGACCGTGGAGATGCTGCGCCTGTCGCTGCTGTTCGCCGTCACGGCCGTCGCCGAGATCGTCGGCTGCTACCTGCCCTGGCTCGTGCTGAAGGGCGGCCGTTCGGCGTGGCTGCTCATACCGGCCGCCGCTTCGCTGGCCCTGTTTGCCTGGCTGCTCACGCTGCACCCTGCGGCTGCGGGCCGAACCTATGCGGCATACGGAGGAATGTACATCGCGGTGGCGCTGCTGTGGCTGCGCTTCGTGGACGGCATTGCGCTGACGCGCTGGGATGCGCTGGGCGCCGCCCTCGCGCTGGGCGGCATGGCCGTCATCGCGCTGCAGCCGCGCGGCTAGTTCGCTGCCGGCGCATCGGCGCGCCCGAGGATCGTGCTGGCGGCGCGCCGGTCTTCCGGCAGGCCGGCACCCTTGTCGTACAGGCTCACCAGCGCGCGCTTGGCTTCGGAGCTGCCGCTGGCCGCGGCCCTCGCGTAGAGCGCGAAGGCCTTCGTGTGATCCTGCGCGACGCCCGCTCCCCGTTCATAGCAGCGCGCCAGCATCAGGCGGGCCGGCATTTCGCCGCGTTCGGCGGCACGCTCGAGCAGCGCGATCGTGCCCGCATCGACGGCGCCGCGCTGGATCTGCAGCCACGCCAGCTGGGTCTGGGCCTGCGGGTGATCCTGCTGCGCCGCCTTGAGCAGCCATTCCTCGCCGGCCGCTTCATTCTTCGTGACACCTTCGCCACGCAGCAGCAGGAAGCCATATGTCGCCTGCGCGTTCGCGGCGCCCTGTTCCGCGGCCTGCTCGATCCAGCGCACACCATCGGCCTTGTCCTGGGCCATGCCGCGGCCGTGGAACAGCATCATCCCGAGGATCTCCATCGCCTGCGTATTGCCGCCGTCCGCCGCCTTGCGCAGCCACCAGGCGCCCTGCTCCTGATTGTGCGGATCGTTCGAGCCATGCGCGGTGGTCATGTACCGCTTCGCCATCCGCAACGCGGCCGCCGCATCGCCGCCCTCGGCCGCCTGGCGGTCGGCCTCGAGCGCGGCCGCCACGGCCGCCGGGTCGGACGCCTTTTTTTCCAGCGTCCATACGTACTGCATCTTCATCCATGCCGCCTGCGGCTTGCCGTCCTGCGTGGCAGGCACGAAGCGGCATTTCATGATGCCGTCGCGGGCAGCCATGTCGAGCATCGGGAAACCGCTGGATTTGACGATCCTGGAATCCGTCACCGCACCGGCTTCGCTGATCTTGAATGCCAGTGTGACCTTGCCCTGCTGCGCCTGCCGTAACGCCTCCTTGGGCCAGACGGGCTTGTCGCAGGTATTGAAATCGGCGACGGCAGGCGTGGTGGCGGCCACGGCGGGCGCGGCGCACAGGGCCGCGGCGATGATGGATACGGACGTGCGGGCAAGGCGGGTCAGGGGCATGGAATCTCCGTGATGGCGGTAATGGATCGAGCGGCATGGTTGTCTTCGATGCACGCATGTTACCGTCAACGGAGCCAGCCCTGGGAATCGTTTTTCACTTTCAAAACAATAGCTTGCAGGACCAAGGCGGGTCGGAAAGCAGTCCCCCGGGGCCGACGTGGCCTGCAACTACTTCGCCTGGCTCGTGCCGGTCCTGCGCAGCGCCAGCGCTGCCGCCTTGTCCTGCGGGACACCAAGCCCCTGCTCGTACAGCCGTGCCAGCCCCTCCCGGGCCGTATTGTCGCCTGCCGCTGCCGCCTTGCGATACCAAACGACGGCCGCCTCGTAGTCGCGCGGCACGCCCTTGCCGCCTTCGTAGCGTGCACCCATCCACAGCTGTGCCGCGGGGTTGCCCCGCACGGCGGCCCTGGTCAGCAGTTCCAGCGCCTGCGGCACGCCGCCTTCCGCCGCGGCGGCCATGGCGGCCTTGTCCGCCGCGCTGGCGGCAGCAAAGGCCCGCTCCGCCTCGACCGCCGGCTGCTCCGGCTCCTGCATCCACACGTACTGCATCGTCATCCATGCCGCCCGCGGTTTGCCGTCCTGCCGCGCCGGCGCGAACGGACACTTGGCGATGCCGTCGCGTGCCGCCGCGTCCAGCAGCGGGAAACCGCTCGATGCCGCGATCTTCGACTCGCGTACCTTGCCCTCTTCATCGATCAGGAAGGCCAGCGTGACCGTTCCCTGCTGCTCGAAGTGCAGCGATTCCCTCGGCCACAGCGGTTTCTCGCACTGGTACGGGTCGAAGAGGACCATGGGCTGGACCGGTTTTGCCGGCTCCGCGGCATGGCCCGCCAGGCTGGCGGCAAAGAGCGCCAGCGCGGCGGCACCACGCCTCATCATGTAATACGTCATCTGTTCCCTTCCCTGCTCATCGCTGCTGGTTCTCGGCCTCACGCCGTATCCGGGCGCTGTTCGCCGCGTCGCGTTTCAGCGCATCGGCGACAACGACATCGAGCGGCACGCCACGCCCGTTCTCGTACAGGCGCGCCAGGCCTTCCTTCGCGGGGTTGTCGCCGACAGCGGCCGCCTTGCGGTACAGCTCTGCCGCGATGGCATAGTCCTGCGCGACGCCGGTGCCGTTCTCGCGACACCAGCCGAGCAGCCGCTGGGCAACGGGGTCGTTCGCGGCGACCGCGCCATCGAGCAGCGCGATCATCTCGGCGGTGTCCCCGCCGGGCCGCTGCAGGCGCGATGCCAGCGTCACCTGGGCAGGCGTATTGCCCTGCGCAGCCGCCTTGCGCAGCCAGTCCTCCGCGGCCTGCTCATCCTTCGCCACGCCCTCGCCGCGCAGCAGCATTTCCGCCAGCATGTTCTGGGAGTTCGGCGAGCCATGCTCGGCACCGCGGCGGTACAGCGCGGCGCTCTGCGCCAGATCCTTCGGTACCGTGGAGTCCCACCGCAGCGACGATGCGAGCAATTCGATCGCGGTCAGGTCCCCGGCGGTGGCGGCCGAGCGCAGCAGCTCCGCGCCGCGCGCCGGATCGCGATCGGCCGACATCGTGCTCTGGTAGTAGCGCGCCAGCGCCACCTGGGCCTTCGTGTCGCCCTGCTCCGCCCGGGCCGTCAACGCGGCCTTGTCGAATCCGTCCGGCTTCGACGGTGCGGGTTCAAGCGTCCACACATACTGCATCTGGACCCATGCCGGGATGGCCTTGCTGTCCACGGTGGACGGTTGGAACCGGCATTTCATGATGCCTTCGAGCGCCGCCACATCGAGCAAGGGGAAGCGGCTCGACCGTGTCACCTTCGAATCGGTCACGGCACCGCTCGCGCTGATCAGGAACGACAGCGTGACGGTGCCATGCTGTTTTTCCCGCAGGGCTTCCTTGGGCCATACGGGCCTGGCGCAGGTAGTGAAATCGGCGACGGCGGCCGTTCTCACCGGGTCGGCCAGTGCGGGTACACCGCTCATCGTGGACAGCGCAACAAGGGCGGCGCCAAGCCGCGACAGGGTTGGAAATGGCATTCTCGACTGCTCTCTTTACTTGGTTTCAGCGACCGGCATGGCGGACTACCCTGTTGCGCCCGCCAGCCTTGGCCTGGTACAGCGCCTCGTCGGCGTGGGCGATCAGTTCGGTGGCCGCGGCTTCGGCCGGCCCCTCGCCTTCGGCGCCGGCCAGGCAGGCCACGCCGATCGAACCGGTGATCGACACCTTCACGCCGCCGGGCAGCTCGATCATCGGCTCCGCCAGGCTGGCGCGGATGCGCTCGGCCACGAAGGCCGCGCTGTCCAGGCCCGCATCGATCAGCAGTACCACGAATTCCTCGCCACCGAAGCGCGCCAGCGCGTCCGACACGCGCAGTTCGCCCTTGATGCGGCTGGCCACCTCGCGCAGCACCTCGTCGCCGCCCTGGTGGCCCAGCGTGTCGTTGATGCGCTTGAAATGGTCGATGTCGATGTACAGGAACGACAGGTCATAGTGCTGGCGGCGCGCCCGCGCGATCTCTTCGAGCAGGCGCCGGTCCAGGTAGCGGCGGTTGAACACGCCGGTCAGCGAATCGGTCAGCCCGATGTACTTCAGCATCTCGTTGCTGATCACGTTTTCCAGGCAGATCGCGATGATCGACGCCATGTGCTCGACGAAGTCGGTGCCCAGGCTTGGCGTGAACCGGGCCGGATCGGCGCTTCCCAGGTTCAGCGTGCCGATCACGCGCCGGTTGCGCAGCAGCGGCACGATGGCCACGCTCTGCAACGGCGGCGCGCCGGGAAAGCGGTGCGCATCGCGCGCCGCGTCATGCGCGCCGAGCAGCGGCTTCGTTTCGGTCCCGAGGGTGAGCTGGCCGATGCCCGGCACGAACAGCAGCTGCGGGAATGCGGCGAAATCGACGCCCAGCTTTTCCATCACGGTGCGGATATCGTCACCCTCGTCCACCAGCGACAGCGTCACGCTTTCCAGTTCGGAGATGGCCGGCAGCGAGCCGAAGATCCTGCCGATCAGCTCGGGAAAATTGGTGGCGGCCACGATTTCCAGGTCGAACGCCTGGTGCCGCATCATGATGTCGTGATTGCGCTCGGCCTGCTCCAGCATCCAGGCCATGCGGGCGCGCAGCGCGCGGTTCTCGGCCGCCAGGTCTTCGTGATCCGTCATCGGCTGCCGTTCAGAAGGCCAGTTCCACGTCCACTTCCTGGCCCACGCGCACGGTTGCGCCATCGCCATCGAGCAGGATGTTGTTCATGCCGAAGCAGATGGCGCCATCGACTTCCGGCTTGGCGCGGTAGCCCTGCAGGATATCGAGCGGGTCGGGGCCGAACTCGCCGGTGGCCTGGTCGATCGACGGCATCGGGCAGCGCGGGCACGGCTTCACGGGCTTGAGCACCGCACCGCCGGCGCGGAAGGTGTCGACATAGTCTTCTTCATAGGCGCCGATACCGTCGACGACGAGGTTCGGACGAAAACGGTTCATCGGCAATGGCGCGCGCCCTGCGCCTTCCAGCCGGCCATTCAGGTCGCGCAGCGATTCGGCACCGATGACGAGGATCGGGTAACCATCGGAAAACAGCGTGGGTGCCTCGATACCGCCGGTCCATGCCGGATTGGCGAGCCGCAGCGCATCCGGGTGGAAGCGCACCAGCCGGCACGGCACGCCCAGGTAGTTGCTGAACCATGTGGCCGTCAGCGCGTCGCAGTCATAGGCCTTGAGGGTGTGATCCCAGACCTGTACGGTCAGCGTGGGCGCCGTTTCGGGATCGGGCAGGCCGAGGGGGATTTCCAGGCGCAGCATGCCGGGCGCGCGCAGTTCGAGCGTATCGAGCTTGAGGCGCGGCGCGATCAGTGCCATTTTCGGATGCTCGCGCTGGGTCAGGCAGGCGCCCGCCGCGTCGACGACCATCCATTCGCGATCATAGATCTGCTCGGACATCAGGCCGGCGCGCGTAAGCGTTGCCGCCCGCAGCGCAATGCCGCCACAGGATTTGACCGGATACAGGGTAATTTCAGAAAGGATCGCCATCGACCAGCCGCCATGAGTTTCTGTGACGCGCAGTATGGCAGCAAAGCAGGCGGCAGTAAATTGCCGCGGTCGCGGCACCGGCCGGAAACGAAAATGGCCGGCAACGGCCGGCCATTCGGAGGAGAGGAGGAGGTCAGCCTTCGCTGTCGCCCTCGGGCTTGCTCTTCGGCTTGCGCGGCAGCCTGCTGCGCGAAGGCGTGCGCGGCTTCTTGGCAGGTTGCGGTGCCGCCTCGCCGGCCGGCTCGGCAGGCTCCAGCGGCGCGGGGCTTTCCTCGGCTGCCGGTGCCGGCGCTTGTGGCGCCTCGGCTTCCGGTTCCGGCTCCGGTGCAGGGGCCGGCTCCGCCGTGGCTTTCGCCTTGCTGGACCGCGCGGGCTTCTTCGCCGCCGCCAGCTTGCGTGCCGGAGTACGGCTGCGCTTGGCAGGCGCCGGTTCCGCCTCGGCCGGTGCTTCGGCTTCGGCGTCGTCTTCCGCCTGGGCTTCCGGCGCAGCGTCCGTTTCCGCATGCAGTTCGGCCAGGGCCTTGGCCGCCTGCTCGGCCGCCGTCAGTTGCCCGGCAGCCCGGGCGCGGCGCGTTTCCTTGACTTCGCGGGCCATTTCTTCCAGCGCCTGCTCGGCGGAAGCCAGCTCGCTGGCGTAATCGGCAGCGGCCGATTCGAGCGCCACCGCCAGTTCGTCCGCATCCAGATCGGCGCCGTCGGCAATTTCCTCGCCCAGGTCTTCGGCCACGTCGTCAGCCATGTTGTTGGCCGCAGCATTGCCTGCATCGTCAGTCGCGGTGTCGACCACCTCGTCGTCGGCTTCCCCGGCTTCCTGGCTGCCCGCGTCGCTGCGCGCGCCCCACGGCCCGGAAGGTGCCGCGGTTTCCGTCGCTTCAGGCACGCCGTTGCGGCGATTGCGCCCGCCACGATTGCCGCGGCCACGCCGCCCTTCGCGCTTATCCTGCGCGTCGGCTGCTTCCTGCGTGCTCACCACGGCTTCGGTCGCCGCGTCGACATCGGCCACTTCGACCACCGGCAGCGCCGCATTGCTGCTGCGGTAGACATAGGCGCCGGATTTCTCGTCGCGGCCGAATTCGAGCAGGCCGCGCGCCTTCATTTCCTCCAGCAGGTTGCCGAAGGTGCGGAAGCCGTAATACGCCTCGTTGAAGTCCGGCTTGCGGCGCTTGATCGCTTCCTTCAGCACCGAAGCCCAGATCTTGCCGCTGTCGCCACGCTCGGCAATGAGGGCATCGAAGGTTTCGTAGGCGATGTCCAGCGCTTCGGCGCGGCGCTTCTCGGATTCGTCGCGCTTCTTCTTTTCCTCTTCCGGCGAGCGCTTCGGCTGCTGCTGGTCGCGCACGTCGCGGCGCTGGCGGCGGCTTTCGCGCACCAGGTCGTCGTAGAAGATGAATTCGTCGCAGTTGGCGACCAGCAGGTCGGACGTGGAATCCTTGACACCCACGCCGATCACCTTCTTGTTGTTTTCTCGCAGCTTCGACACCAGCGGCGAGAAATCGGAATCGCCGGAAATGATGACGAAGGTATTCACGTGGGCCTTCGTGTAGCAAAGGTCCAGTGCATCGACGACCATGCGGATGTCGGCCGAATTCTTGCCGGAGATGCGCACGTGCGGGATTTCGATCAGCTCGAAGTTCGCTTCATGCATCGGGCTCTTGAACGCCTTGTAGCGGTCCCAGTCGCAGTAAGCCTTCTTGACCACGATGCTACCCTTGAGCAGCAGGCGTTCCAGCACGGGCTTGATGTCGAATTTTTCGTAGTTCGCGTCGCGCACGCCGAGCGCGACGTTCTCGAAGTCGCAGAACAGCGCCATGCTGACATTATCGTTGGATGAAGCCATGAGTCTCTTGGGGGGTAGCGGTGGAGCCGCCGATTATACAGCCAGCGTTGCCGCCGCCTCGCACGCCGTGCGCTACTGATGTATTCTCGCCGTTTTACCCGACAGGAGGATCCGATGAGGCCACTGGCCACCACTTTCGCCGCCGCGGCAGCCGCCGTGGCGCTGGTTGCCGCCCCGGCGCACGCGCAGCTGCCGGATGCCGCCGGATTCACGCAACAGGTCAACGCCTTCGTCGACGGCTGGCACGACGATGCCGCCCATGCCCGCCCGGCATATTTCGACAAGATCGCGCCGAACGGCGTGTACATCGGCACCGACAAGACCGAGGTATGGACGCGCGACCAGTTCAAGGCATGGGCGAAACCGTATTTCGACGCGAAGAAGGCATGGGCTTTCACCGCGCAGAAGCGCAATGTGTACTTTTCCTCCGACCGGCGCTATGTGTGGTTCGATGAACAGCTGAGCACACAGATGGGCACCTGCCAGGCCAGCGGCGTGCTGCGCAACACGGGCAAGGGTTTCCTGGTCGAGCATTACCAGCTGTCGCTGGCGGTGCCGAACGCGCTGGTCGGCGGGTTCGCGAAGGCGATCGCGGAATTTGAAGCAAAAGGCAAATAAGTGGCACGCATCCTCTTCATCCACCAGAACTTTCCCGGCCAGTTCCGCCACCTGGCGCCCGCGCTCGCGGCCGACGGCCATGAAGTGGTGGCGCTCGGCATGGCCGAGCATGCCGAGCGCCTGCCCGGCGTGCGCTATTTCGTGCACCACGCGCGCGTGCCGGCGGACGCGGGCCAACAGGCCGCGCAACTGAAGGACCTGTACAGCAAGGTGCTGCGCGGCGAATCGGCCGGCGCAACGCTGCACCGCCTGAAAACGGAAGGCTTCACCCCGGATATCGTGTTCGCCCACCCCGGCTGGGGCGAGGCGCTGTACGTGAAGGACGTGTTCCCGCGGGCCCGGTTGCTGATCTACGCCGAATACTATTACGGCGCCGAGGGCGGCGATTCGCATTTCGATCCCGAGTTCTCCGCGCCACCCGACCTGGCAAGCCTGCAGCGGCTACGGCTGCGCAATACCCACCTGCTGCACGCGATGGCCGAGGCCGATGCCGGCCTGTCGCCGACCGTGTTCCAGGCCGACCGCCATCCGGCATGGTTCCGCGACCGCATCAGCGTGATCCACGACGGCATCGACACCGACCGCTTCCGCCCCGATGCGTACGCGCGCGTATCGCTGACCGGCGCCGGCCTCACGCTGAAGCCGGGCGACGAAGTGGTCACGTTCGTCTCGCGCCAGCTGGAACCCTACCGCGGCTACCACATCTTCATGCGTGCGCTGCCCGAACTGCAGCGCCTGCGGCCGAATGCGCGGGTGGTCCTCGTGGGCGGCGACAGTGTCAGCTATGGTGCCGCCGCGCCGCAAGGCAAGACGTGGAAGGCGATCTTCCGCGACGAGGTGATGCCGCGGCTGGACATGAGCCGCGTGCACTTCGTGGGCCGCCTGCCCCATGCGCTGCTCACGCAGCTGATGCAGGTATCGGCCGTCTACACCTACCTCACGTACCCGTTCGTGCTGTCCTGGTCGCTGATGGAAGCCATGAGCACCGGCTGCCTGATCGTGGGCTCGCGCACCGCGCCATTGCAGGAAGTGATCGAACATGGCCACAACGGCCTGCTGACGGACTTCTTCGACCATGGCGCCCTGGCGGAAACGATCGCCGATACGCTGGCGCGCCGCGACAGCCTGGCGCACCTGCGCGTGGCGGCACGGCAGACGATCGTCGATGGCTACGACCTGCGCCGGCATTGCCTGCCGGCGCAGAAGCGCTTCGTGCTGGGTTAAGCGGGCGCCGCCACTTTCGGGCGCCGTACGGCGCGCACCTTGCCGCTGGCGCCGCCGCCACAGTAGAACAGGTCCGCGCCATCGGATTCGAGCCCGCTCACGCCAACGCCCGGGGGCATGTCCAGCCGTTCGAGCACGGCCCCGGTGTGCGGATCGATACGGCGGATGTCGCTGGCATCGCCTTCCCAGGTGCCATGCCACAGCTCACCGTCGACCCACGTCACGCCGGTGACGAAGCGGTTGCTTTCGATGGTGCGCCGGATCGCCCCCGTATCGGGATCGATCTGGTGGATCCTGCGGCCGCGGTACTGGCCCACCCACAGGCTGCCCTCGGCCCAGGCCAGCCCCGAGTCGCCGCCATCGCCGGGCGCCGGAATCGACGCCACGACCGCGCCGCTGGCGGGATCGATCTTGTCGATCCGCGCTTCGGCGATCTGGTACAGGTAGGTGCCGTCGAACGCGGTACCGGCGTCGCCCGGCCGCTCGATCGAGCGTGCCACGGCGCCGCTGCGCGGATCGAAGGCGACCAGCCTGGCGCCGGTGGCGGCCCAGACCTGCGTGCCGTCGTGCGTAACGCCGTGGATCGTGTCGGCGCCGGCAAAGGGGCCATATTCACGGACGATCTCGGCGGCCTGGCCGCCGGCTTCCAGCTCGTTCCTGCTCAAGGTTTCGCTCATCATTTTTCACCTCCAGGTAAGGCACCGCGAAGGGGCGCCGCGAAACCACTCTAGCGAATCGGCAGCGCGGCGGGGAGTAACAAGATCGTCGTGAATCCCGTCAGCGGCGGTGCCAGCCAGCGGCGTGCCCGCCCGCCGCCGACCGCGCGCACCTGCCCGCCGGCTTCGAGTGCGGCAAGCGAGCGCTGGACAGTCCGCTGGCTCGCCCCCAGTGCCAGCGCCAGCGCCGAGGTGGACCAGGGCGCACCGTCGGACAGCAATGCCACGAGCGATGCCCCGTCGCCATCGATGGGTGGCTCCAGCAAGGCCAGGCCGCGCCCGTCGCGGGGCTGCAAGGCAAAACCCCGCCCGGTGGCGACGATGTCCGCCAGCGGGGCAGCCAGCGCGCGCACGCGGCCGATCTCGACCCGCAGGCGCGCCCGGTGGGTCTCGTTGGGGCGCCGGATGCGAAAGGCGCGCGCGATCAGTGCTTCCCGGCTCGTATCGCCGGGCCAGGCTTCGGCAAGCGCCCGCGCCAGCGCGAACAGCACCGGCCGGCGCGCCAGCGGCCGCCACACGCCGCCGGCACCGAGACCGCGGCGGCAGGCATCGACGACCAGCGTGTCCGATGCCAGCAAGGCTGCCACTTCGCCAAGCCGCAGCATGTGCGATGCGCCGCCAGCCACGCGGCGGGCGGCCGGGCGCTCGAGCGCCGCGCACGCCTCCCCCACCTCGGCCAGCAGGGCCGGTATGCCGGCGTGCGATGCAGCCGCCTGCGCCTGGTGCAGCGCGCCGCGCGCCGCATCGATGCGCAGCAGGCGCAGCGCCAGTTCTGCCGTGGTGAGCGCGGCGACGGCGGCCAGCGCCGGCGGCAGCCCGCGGGCATCGAGCTGCGCCAGCACCGTCTCCGCATCGGCGAGGCGCCCCAACAGCAGCAAGCGACGCGCGGCAATCAGGCGTGCCTGCAGCGCATTGGCATGATCGGCATGGGTATCGAGGGTGGTGGTGGCCAGCGCGAGCGGCCGCGGCGAGCCGCCGATGTCGCGCATGGCCAGCGCCACCTCCGCCTCGGCCACCACGCAGCGGGCACTTGCCAGTGCCTCATGGGCACCGAAACCACGCGCGGCGGCCCGCAGCAGTTCGCGCGCGCGCCGATGTTCGCCCAGCTGCGCCATGGCGATACCCCGGAGGGCGAGTGCCGGCGGGTCGCCGCGCAGGGCGACGCGGTTCAATGCGCCAAGCGGATCGCCGGCGGCCAGCGCCCGCGCCGCGGCGGAAATCAGGGAGTCCATCCCGAGAGGCTACACCAGGCCGCGCACCGCCCCGGGAACACAAAGGGCGGCCCGGTTTCCCGGGCCGCCCTTCGATCATGCCAGGCAGGTTACGCTGCCTACGCGAAGGCGGACAGGCCGAAGTCCCCGGCATCGATTGTTGCCACGCCGGTCAGCGTGGCGATCTGCTGCAGTTCACCGTTGCTCACCACCGCATCGTTGCCGCTGCTGGTGAACAGGTACACGGCCGTGGTGCTGGCCGTATGCAGCGCGAACAGCGCCGTTTCTCCGAGCCCATAGGCTTCGCTGGCGCTACCGATCGCCTTGGCCGCACTGGTCGTCGACAGGCTGGTCACGTTTTGCGTGAACAGCACCAGTTCCGCTTTGGACGAGAAGCCGCCCGTGACGCCGGGTGTCGCCACTTGTTCGATGACCAGGTCGCCATCGCCGATCTTGCGCGCGATGGCGAGATGGTCGGTGCCGCGGACGAAATCGGTGATCGTGTCGTTGCCCGCGCCCATCACGAACGTGTCGGCACCCAGTCCGCCGGTCAGCTTGTCGCTGCTGGTGCTCCCCGCGATCACGTTGTCCAGCACATTGCCGATACCGGTGAACGCGCCCTTGCCTGTGAAGCGCAATTCCTCCACGTTCGCCGCCAGCGTGGTTTTCGCCACGGTCGTCTCGACGATGTCGTAGCCGCCATCCACCGCTTCCAGTACCTTGTCACCCGCCGCGTCGACGGAATAAAAGTCGTTGCCGGCGCCGCCGTCCAGCGTGTCGTTGCCCTTGTCGCCGAACAGCCGGTCGTCGCCCGCGCCACCGGTCAGCATGTTGGCGGCGCCGTTGCCCGTCAGCGTGTTGTCCTTGCCGTTGCCCACCAGGTGGATCGCCGCGCCGGACGTGATTTTCGCGTGCTCGATCTCGCCGCCCAGCGTGTAGGTCATCTTGGCCGAAATGCCGATGCTGACGGTATCGATGCCGCCGTTGGCCAGCTCGATGACCGTGTCGCCCGCATTGTCGAGGAAATACGTGTCGTCGCCCTTGCCGCCCGTGAGCTGGTCGGCACCGGCCAGGCCGTTCATCTGGTCGGCGGCATCGCTGCCGGTAAGCGTGTCGTTGCCCTGCGACGCCACGTTGACCTGGAGCTGGGCCAGCGTCTTGACGCCGTCGCTGAATTCCACCTCTTCGATGTTCCTCAGCGTGATCTTCTGCGTGCCCTTCACCAGCACGAGATCCTTATCGTTCGGGCTCTGGCGCTGGAAGTCGGCGAAATCGCCCTCGATCACGTACCGGTCCTTGCCGGCCGCGCCATCGATCGTGTCGTTGCCGAAGCCGGCGGCGATCACGTTGTCGAGGGCGTTGCCGGTGCCGGCGAAAGCGGTGGTGCCCGTATACGTCACGTTTTCGATGTTGGCGCCCGCGGTGTATTTCGCCAGCCTGGTGGAGACGGTATCGGTGCCCTGATCGGCCAGTTCGGTGACCTTGTCGCCGGTTGCGTCGACGACATACATGTCGTTGCCCAGGCCGCCAGCCAGCACATCGTTGCCCTTGTCGCCATCGAGGACGTCGTTGCCGGCACCGCCAGTCAGCACGTTGACGGCGGCGTTGCCGGCCAACGCGTTATCGAGGTCATTGCCGGTGATGCCTGTCGCGCCGGTCGAGGTGACCTTCGCATCCTCGACATTCGCCGCCAGCACATAGGCGCCTTTCGTCAGCGCCACATGCACCGTGTCACGGCCCTCGCCTGCTTTCTCCCTGACCGTATCGCCCGTCTGGTCGACCACGTACAAGTCGTCGCCCGCGCCGCCGCTCATTTCGTCCGCGCCGGCCAGCCCGTCCAGTGTATCGTTGCCGCTTGTGCCGGCCAGGATATCGTTGTCTGCGGAGGCGAGATCGCCGAGCATGTCAGCCAGGGTCAGCAGGACGTCGCTGAAACGAACATGCTCGATGTTCTTCAGCGTGATCTTTTGCGTGCCCTTGACCAGCATGACATCGGTGGCGTTCGGCCGCTGCCAGGTATAGTCGCCAGAAGCGCCGCTGGCAACGAAGGTATCCGCTCCGCCGGCGCCGTCGATCGTGTCATTTCCGCTGCCGCCCGCGATCACGTTGGCAAGGTCGTTGCCAGTGCCGCTGAACCGGCCTGTACCCGTATATGCCAGGTATTCGATATTTGCACCGAGCTTGAACGCAGCCAGTGTCGTCACGACCTTGTCGTCACCACCTGCTTCCGCTTCCACGATCCTGTCGCCGATGGTGTCGACGATGTAGACATCATTGCCTTCCCCGCCTTCGAGCTGGTCAGCACCTGCGCCGCCATCGAGTGTGTCGTCGCCATGCAGGCCGAGCAGCGTATCGCTGTTCATCGCTCCTTTCAGCCGGTTTGCCAGCTCATTGCCATACAGCTTCGTTGCCGCGCCCGAGACCACCGTGCCATGTTCCACATTACCGGACAACAGATACAGGCCGTTCTGGCTGAACGTCATCCTTGCCTCGTCAACGCCGCCATCGGCGTCTTCGACGATGCGATCGGAGAATTGATCGACGAAGTAGACATCGTCTCCCTTCCCGCCGTTCAGATAATCGATGTCAGTGCCGCCATCCAGCAAGTCCTCGCCATCACCGCCGCGCAGGTTATCTCCGCCCTCACCGCCGGAGAGCGTATCGTTTCCAGCGCCGCCGTCAAGACCATCATCGTCGTTTTCGCCGGAAAGCCTGTCGTCACCATCGCCGCCGTCCAGCCTGTCGCCGCCATCGCGGCCAGCCAGCGTATCGTTGCCCGCACCGCCTTCCAGCCGATTGCTGTTTGCCGAGCCGGTACCGGTGAAATTGCCCGCTCCCGTGTAGCGCAGGCTGCCCAAATACTGGGTAAGCACGAAACTGTCCAGCGAAGTGATTACGCCGTTCCAATAGCCATCGGTTTCGACGATGACGTCGGTGCGGCTGTCGATAACGTAGACATCGTCGCCGGTGCCGCCCTTGAGTGTGTCGCTGCCGGTCCCGCCATCCAGCGTATCGGCGCCATCCCCCCATTGAGCATGTCGTTGCCCGCGGCACCGGTGATGCTGTTGGCGCCACTATTGCCCGTCAGCTGAACCGGCCCGGTGGCGCCGGCCACCAGGTTTTCAATCTTCTCGGCCAGCGTGAATGCGCCAGTGAAGCGCACTTCCACCGTATCCCGCCCGTCGTCCCGGTAGTTATCGATCAGGGCGCCCCGCTCGGAGAGAACATAGCGGTCATCGCCGTCTCCACCAGACAGGGTATCGCCGGCGGCACCGGCAAGCGTGTCGTTTCCTGCACCGCCTTCGAGGCGGTCCTTTCCGGCACCGCCGTCGAGATAGTCATTGCCCAGTTCACCATAAAGATCGTCATCGCCACCGCCCCCCAGCAGTGAATCGCTGCCGGCCTGGCCATGGAGGTATTCGCCGATATCGGCGCCGGCAATCGTATCGGCAAACGACGTACCGCCAAGATATTCATTTGTTCCGTCGCCCAGGACCAATTGCCCCGGCATCGGTGCGCCATCGATTGCCAGTCCGCCAAAGTTGTCGTTGACGAGGTCCGCGAGCGATACCCCGACCAGTGTCAGCACCGTTGCATAGGAGGAGTACTGCTGCCACTGCAATACGACATCGGCATCTTGTTGCAGCAGGCGCAGGGTACCTGTTTGAAATGGATTGTCGCCGAAGTACTGCACTCCGAGCATCCGGTCGAGCACTTTCACCACGTCGATCACATCGCCATCCCGGCCGGGAGCAAAGTCGTCGATCCGGATGGTGCCCTGGAAGGAGGGCCGACCAAAGGAAATGACGGAGTCGCCGATGAGCTGGAAAGTGTCGCGGCCCGTGCCGCCATTCATCGTCACCACGGCACCGGTCTGGATGCCAATGACGAATGTATCGTCGCCATCGCCGCCTCTTACGGTCGCCCGGCCCGTCTCGAAGTGAATCGAGTCGCTACCCGCACCGCCATCGATGCTTTGCTCGCCATCCCGGTTCGCCGTGTCGTACAGCCGGTCATCGCCTTCACCGCCGAGCAGGGTATCGGCCCCACCGCCGCCGAACAGCGTGTCGTTGCCCGCACCCCCTGCCAGCGAATCGTTGCCGGTCTCGCCATCGAGCCAATCGTCGCCTGCCAGGCCCGCCAGTGTATCGGCGAAGAAGGTACCCTCCAGCGTTTCACCGGATTCCGTTCCGGTCAACGCGATGCCCGTTACCGGCAAACCATCGGGAGAAATCGCGCCAATGAAATTGGCCGCTGTGATGTCGGTCGCCAGCACGTTCTCCAGCACGAGCATGGTTTCCCAGCTGGTGCTGGACCACCGCGGTCCGCCGACCTGAAGCCGGGTGTCCGCACCGTCCTGAATTAGCCTCAATATGCCGGCGGCAGGCGAGAACGGGTTTTCTCCAACAGCGCCATGCGGATAGTGTGTCGAGGTCAGCAGCATCCCGAGATCGATACGATCTCCGTTGGTCCCCGCTTCGAAATCGGCGATAAAGACGGGCAAGGTGCCATTGGTATTCCAGCCGGGAATGAACGTATCGCGGCCAGCGCCTCCCGACACAGTGATCTGCTTTTGCCAGGAATAGTTGAGCCGGTAATCGACGGTCAGTACATCGTCGCCGTCGCCGCCATCCACGCTGACAGCACTCTCTCCGATGTTCAGCTGATCGTTGCCTGTGCCGCCAAGCATGGTGGACCCGTTGCTCCAGGATCCGAGCGTATCGTTTCCGGCGCCGCCATCCATCAGTGTGCTGGCACTTCCGCCATTGAGAATGTCGTTGCCGGCTTCGCCATACAGGCGCGCGTCGCCCATGCCGCCGGCCAGGGTGTCATCACCCGCACCACCATGGAGGTCCGTCCTGAAGTGGGCGTTATATAAATAATCGTTACCGTCCGTTCCATGGCGCACGATGTGAACAGGGCTGCCATCCGGTGCAATGCCGCCCAGGTTTTCCGCCGTGATGCTTGCCACGGCGACGTTCTTCAGAAGGAAAACCGTGTCCATCCCGAACCGGTCGCCACCGGCGTCGAAATCGAATTGCACCGCCACGTCGCTGCCCTGCTGGACCAGTTGGGCAAAGCGGACATCACCGAAAGGATTGTCGTTGCCGATGACATATGCGAGGCTTTTTTCGATGTCCACGACGTCACCGTTCGCGCCGGCCTGGAATCCGGTGACGACGACGCTCCCCCCGTCGTAGGGGTGATAGAAGCTCCGCAAGTCATAGACATAGGTATCCCTGCCTTCTTCGCCATCGAGCTGATACACCATGCCTTTCGTCGTGCGCACGATGAATGTGTCGCTCCCGGCGCCGCCGCTGGCGACAATGCCGTGGCCATCGATGTAGAGCGTATCGTCGCCGCTGCCGCCGTCGAGCGTATCGCGCACACCTTCCGCGATCAGCGTGTCATTGCCCTCGCCTCCTACGAGGCTGTTCGAAAAGAGAATGGTTCGGCCGTACGCTCCCTCCCTGCCAGCCACAAGGTAGTCATTTCCGCCACCACCACGCAGCGTATCGCTCCCCCAGCCGCCGACGATGGTGTCGTTCCCATCCGCGCCGTCGATGACATCCTGGCCGCCCCTGCCACGCAGGTCATCGTTTCCGCCAATGCCGGAAAGAGTATCGGCGAACTCCGAACCCGATAACGTTTCGCTT
The DNA here is from genome assembly GCF_004209755.1 of Pseudoduganella lutea. Lineage (NCBI taxonomy): Bacteria > Pseudomonadati > Pseudomonadota > Betaproteobacteria > Burkholderiales > Oxalobacteraceae > Pseudoduganella > Pseudoduganella lutea. The sequence goes on from NZ_CP035913.1 coordinate 2,505,281, forward strand.
TCGTTCGTGCCGAGCCAGTTGGCGCCGGGCACAGGGGATCCGTCCGGTGCGATCTTGCCGACGAAGTTGTCGGCGACCAGCGAACCGGCCGACACCTCGCGCAGGACGAGAACGTCCGTGAAGTCACCGTAAAGCGCCCACTGCAGGATGGTATCGGCCCCGCGCTGGACCAGTTTCAGCTCCCCGCCTTCAGCAAAGGGATTGGTGCCGTCTTCTCTGGCATAACGCAGGCGGAAAACCTCGGACAGGTCGATCCGGTCGCCGCCGGTTCCGGTACGGAATTGATCGATGATATCGGGATAGGAAGTGAGGCGGACGAAAAAGGTCTGCCCTGGCGGGACGTTGGATGGTGTCATGCGATGAACGGTAGCGTTTGAACTGGCGAGGTGTGCCTCGCCCATGGATATCAATGGAAATCGTCGACGGAAACGAGCTGCACGCCGGTCAGCGTGGCGATCTGCTGCAGCTCACCCTTGCTCACTACCGCATCGTTGTCGCTGCTGGTGAACAGGTACACGGCCGTGGTGTTGCCACTGTGCAGAGCGAACAGCGCCGTGTCCCCTTTTGCATAGGCCTCTCTGGCGTTGCCGATGGCCTTGGCCGCATTGGTCGTCGTCAGGCTCGACACGTTCTGCGTGAAGATCACCAGTTCTGCGTCGGACGAGAAGCCGCCCGTCGCATCGCGGATCGCCGCATCGTCGATGACCAGGTTGCCGTTGCCGATCTTGCCAGCAACGGCGAGATGGTCGGTGCCGCTGACGAAATCGGTGATCGTGTCGTTGCCGGCACCGATCACGAACGTGTCGGCGCCAAGACCGCCGGTCAGCTTGTCATTGCCCGTTCCGCCGAGGATGACGTTATCCAGGGCGTTGCCCATGCCTGTGAACGCGGCCTTGCCCGTGAAGCGCAGTTCCTCCACGTTGGCTGCCAGCGTGTATTTCGTGGCCGTCGTTTCGACGATGTCGTAACCGCCGTCGGCCGCTTCCAGCACTTTGTCGCCGGCCGCGTCGACGGAATACACGTCGTCGCCGGCACCACCGTCCAGCGTATCGTTGCCCTTGCCGCCGACGAGGGTGTCGTTGCCCGCGCCGCCGGTCAGCATGTTGGCGGCGGCGTTGCCGGTCAGCGTGTTGTCTTCGGCATTGCCCACCAGGTGGATTACCGCGGTGGACGTGATCGTCGCGTGCTCGATGTTCGCGCCGAGCGTGTAAGTGAGCTTTGCCGCGATGCCGATGTTGACCGTGTCGATGCCCCCATTCGCCAGCTCGATGACGGTGTCGCCCACGTTGTCGAGGAAGTAGGCGTCGTCGCCCTTGCCGCCCGTGAGCTGGTCGGCGCCGGCCAGGCCGTTGATCTGGTCATCGCCATCGGTGCCGGTGAGCGTGTCATTGCCCTGGCTTGCCACGTTGACCTGGAGCTGGGCCAGCGTCTTGACACCATCGCTGAACTCCACCTCTTCGATGTTCCTCAGCGTGATCTTCTGCGTGCCCTTCACCAGCACGAGATCCTTATCGTTCGGGCTCTGGCGCTGGAAGTCGGCAAAATCGCCGTCGATCACGTACCGGTCCTTGCCGGCCGCGCCATCGATCGTGTCGTTGCCGAAGCCGGCGGCGATCACGTTGTCGAATGCGTTGCCGGTGCCGGCGAATGCGGTGGTGCCGGTGTACGTGAGATTCTCGAGATGAGCGCCCAGCGTGTATTTCGCCAGCTTCGTGCTGACGGTATCGGTGCCCTGGCCGGCCAGTTCGGTGATCTTGTCGCCGGTCGCGTCGACGACATACGTGTCGTTGCCCATGCCGCCAGCCAGCTTGTCGGAACCCGTGCCGCCATCGAGGGTATCGTTGCCGCCAAAGCCCCACAGCTGGTCGTTGCCGCCCATGCCATCGAGATAGTCGCCGGCTTCCGTGCCCTTCAGTGCGTCGGCGCCGGGGCCGGCAGCGGCGGCGCGGATAGCGGCCAGCGAGAGCGTGGTGTCGGCGAACCGGAAGCTTTCCGCATTGCGGGCGAGGATCGTGGCGCCCGTCGCGATGTGCGTGACCAGCACATCGTTTTCGGCGGGACGCGTGATGCGGACTTCCGCCAGGTTCCAGGCATATTCCACGACATCGGTGCCGGTGCCGCCGTCGAACAGCATGTTGCCGGTGCTCTTGCGCACGGTCATCGTATCGTTCCCGACGCCGCCCTGCAGTGTGTCGTTGCCCAGCGAAGAGTAAAGGCGGTCGTTGCCCGCGGCGCCGTCGAGCTTGTCGTCGCCCGACCCGCCCTGCAATGTGTTGTCGAGTGCATTGCCCTTGCCGGTGAATGCACCGGTACCCCAGTACCGCAAGTCGTGCAGGTTGGCGCCCAGCGTGTACGACGCCAGGTTTTCGACGATGACCATGCCGTCATCCGTATCGATGACCACATCGCCCTGGGAATCGACGAAATAGACGTCATACCCGTCGCCGCCGACCATCGTGTCGTTGCCGGCACCGCCGTCGAGCGTGTCCCAGCCCGTGCCGCCCGCCAGGTGGTTGGCGGCGCCGTTACCGGTCAGCCCGTTGTCGAGCCCATTGCCGATGATGGCGACGGCAATATTGTCCGGTGCGGTGACCACGGCATTTTCCACGCCTTGCGCCAGCACATAGCTGCCCGCTTTGGTAAAGGCGATCTGCACCGTATCGGCCAGGTCGCTCCAGTCTTCCTCGACCACGTCGCCTTCGTTGTCGACAATGTAGGTATCGTCGCCGGCGCCGCCGTGCATCGTGTCTGCGCCGCCCTGCCCGTCGAGCGTGTCGTTGCCGTCAGTGCCCGTGATGTCGTCGCCGCTCTCGGTGCCTGGCACGAGTTCGGTCACGCGCCTTGCGCCATCGGTGAACCGCAGCCAGTCGATGTTGTCGGCGATGATGTCCTCGTTCGTTGCCGCGTTCACCAGGTGCACGCCCAGCGATGTGCCGCGCACCGAATAATCGGCCAGCGCGCCCAGGAGCACGAGCGTGTCGTTGCCGCCGCCGCCCACCACGCTGTCGTGTCCCGTGCCCGCCTCCAGCATATCGTCGCCGGCGTTGCCCTCCAGGGTGTCGTTGCCATCGCCACCTTGCAGCAGGTCGTCTCCCGCGCTGCCGGCCAGGCCATCGTCACCGCCCGCGCCGGCCAGCGTGGCGGCACCTGTCAGCGCCGTCAGGAAATTGTCCTTGGCGTTGCCGGTCAACGTGCCCGCGCCGTCCAGCACGCCACGCTCGATTTCATCCGGCAGCGTGTACGTCACGCCGGTGATGACCGTGTCGAAACCGCCGTCCGCCAGTTCCACGATCACGTCTTCGGCATTCATGTCGGTGTACTGGTCGCTGCCTGAGCCGCCCACCAGCGTATCGACGCCGAGACCTCCATCGAGGTGGTCGAAATTGTCCGAACCGGTCAGCGAATCGCGGCCGGGCGTGCCGTCCAGCATGCCCGAACCTTGTCGTGTGATGCCGACGTAATTGTCCTGGCCGACCTGCGTGGCATCGGTATTGCGCAGGATGATCCTCGTGATGTAAGTGTCGAGACCGTCGCTCCTCTGCAGCAGTGCGTCGCTCCCGTCCTGTACCCAGCGGAAGTCGTGCGAGAACGGATCCGTCCAGTGGGCCGACGACCAGAGAAGGCCCGAAAAATCGAGCCGGTCACCGCCGGGGCCGGCCTCGAAATCGGTGATCGTGAGCGCGGTCACGCCTTTCCACCAGACCATGTTTTCCAGGATGAACAGGTCGCTTCCCGCGCCGCCGGTCATGGTAATGCCCGGCGACGGCCGTGACGAGTAGTCGTCGTGGGTGGACAGCGTATCGTTGCCGTCGCCGCCTTCAAGCACGGCATTCGTCGATGCCACGAGGAAGTCGTCGCCGGCGCCGCCGCGCAGTGTGTCGGTGTCGGTGCCGGTGCCCGCGCTGGAGCGGATCGAATCGTTGCCGTCGCCGCCATCGAGCAGGTCGTCGCCATCCTGGCCATTCAGCATGTCATGACCGCCGCCCAGCGTGTCGTTACCGACGCCGCCATGCAGCACGTCGTTGCCGGCATCGCCCATCAGCCAGTCGTTGCCCTCGTCGCCATGCAGCGTGTCATTGCCATAACCGCCTTCCAGCGTATCGACCGCGCCGCCGCCGTGCACCAGGTCATTGCCACCCGAGCCGAACACGCTGTCGTTGCCCGCACCGCTGGTGATCGTATCGTCCCGGAGAGTGCCTTTCAACATGCCGGTGCCGCTCAGCACCTCGCCGGGCACCCCGGCACCATCCGGGCTGTAGCCCGAGAAATTGGCTGCCGTGAGGCTGGTCGCGTCCGTATCGCGCAACGTGAAGACCGTCCTGAACTCGCTGCCGACTGCGCGGTGCTGGACCAGCGTGTCACTGCCCTGCTGCATGACACGCAGCATGCCGCCCTCTGTGGCGAACGGGTTGCCGCCCTGCCCGTAGTAAGCGTATGCCCCGAGTACCATCATCTCGATGTCGATCACGTCATCCGCACCGAAATCGGTGATGACGAAAGTGCCGTCGAAGCCGGTCGGCGGCCACATGAACCTGTCGGCGCCGCCGCCGCCCGTAAGTACGATCGACGCAGCATTGTCGGTCTCCAGCACGAACACGTCCGCACCAGCGCCCCCATCCGCTTCGACCATGCTTCCGGTGCTTGCCCGGTAGCTCCGTATCTTGAGCAAGTCGTCGCCCGCGCCACCTGCCAGTTGGTGGCGGGAACCCGGGCTCAGTACGGTACTGAGACTGTCCGCGCCATCCCCGCCGTCCAAACGGGAGTTGTCGCCGCTCAGCGTATCGTTCCCGGCGCCACCGGCCAGCGTATCGTCACCGGCATTGCCCGACAGCAAGTCGTCGCCGGCGCCGCCATCCAGCACGTCGCCCCCCGGCCCGCCCATCATGGTGTCATTGCCGCCGTTGCCGTTCAACGTATCGTTGAACATGGTGCCCTCGTGCCAGTCTTTACCATCATCGCCAGCGAATGCGATGCCGGCCACGGCGCTGCCATCGGGATGCAGGCCCTGCTTAAAGTTGTCGGCCGTCAGCGCGGTCGCAAGGGTGTTCTCCAGTCGCGCCAGCGTGTACCAGGGCGCTTCCGCACCGCTACCCTGGCGGGCTTGCAGCAGGGTGTCCGCGTTGCTTTGCACGAGGCGCACGAAAGGGTGTGCCGGGTCGAACGGATTGCCGCCCGGGTAGTCGTATGCTTCGGAATATTTGCGCAACAGGTCACTGACATCGAAGACGTCGCCGCCCGGACCGGTCGCGAAATCGGCGATCGCGATCATGGTGTTGCGGGAATCGCTGCCGAGCTGGTAGGTATCCCGCCCCTCGCCGCCCCGCAAGGCCAGGGTGCCGCCAGCGGATGCCAGCACGAAGACATCGGCGCCCGCGCCGCCGTCGACGATCATGGCACCGGCAGTACGCGAGTCGGACACGGCCAGAATGGTGATGGTGTCGTTGCCGTCGCCGCCAAGCACGGTGTCGGTGACGCCATCGAGCGTAACGGTAATGACGTCGTTGCCGCCTTCGCCATCGATGCTGTCCGCGCCCGTGCCGTCTTCCAGCTTGTCGGCGCCGCTACCTCCCAGCAGGCTGTCATTGCCTGCGCCACCGCGCAAGTCGTCGCCGTCGCTGCCGCCCAGCAGAAGGTCGTTGCCGCCGCCACCCGACAGGGAATCGTTGTCGCCACCGCCATCGAGCGTGTCGGATCCGCCCGAGCCGTCCAGCACATCGCCCCCGCCGAGTCCCGTGATGCTGTCGTCGTTGATCCCGCCGCCCAGGTAATTGCCGTTTCCGTCGCCGGCCAATACCAGCCCCGGCATCACGCTGCCGTCCGGCAGGTAGCCGCCGACGAAATTATCGCCCGTCAGCGCCGTGGCGCGCACATTCTTCAGCACGATCATTCGCCAGAATATGCCGTTGTCCTGCATTACATCGATCACGGTATCGGCACCCGACTGCGACAGCCGGAACGGGCCGCCTGGCGCGAACGGATTGCCGCCCGAATATCCCTGGTAAAGCATGTGTTCCACCACGGCCGACAGATCGATCCAGTCGCCACCGGCCCCGGTGGCGAAACCGGTGATGGTGGCGATGCCGCGCCCGACCCGCTCGAAATGGACCGTGTCGCGCCCCGCGCCGCCAGAAATGGCGATGATGTCGCCCTCGATCGAGTTCACGATGTCGAACAGATCGTCGCCCGCGTCGCCACGCGCCGTCACGGTGTGCGGCCCCGAATTCCATGACTGCGGGCGGTCTATCAGGAAGGTATCGTTGCCGTTACCGCCGATCAGCGAGGCGCTGCCATCGTAAGGATAGTAGACGGTCAGGGTATCGTTGCCTTCGCCACCATCGAGCGTGTCGCTGCCCTGGTTCGCATAGAGCCGATCGTTGCCGCCGCCGCCGCGAAGGGAATCGTTGCCATCGGTCCCCCCAGGACGTCATCGTCCGTGGTGCCGGTCACCAGTGCCAGCGTACCGAAACCATCATCGGCCAGCGTCCTCGCTTCGATCGTTCCCGTGCCACGTTCCAGCGCCCAGTTGCCGCCCGCAGCGGTCGGGCCGCTCAGGTCGGTGGAAGCCGCCACGTCGGCCCCCGTCAGCCCGGCCAGCGTGGCAAGGAACGCCGCACCTGCCTCACTCTCTCCCACATTGCAGCCGTAGAGCAGCAGGTCGCCATCCGATGCCAGCGATGCGCCGATGCGCGCCAGTGGGCCAGCGGCGCCGGCAAGCGTGGCCAGCGAGACTTCCGTACCGCCCAGTTGCAGGATTCCCGGCGCGCCGTGCGACACGATGTGGATCGCGGCCAGGGTCTGCTCGCCCGCCACGGCGGCTGCGACCTGTTCGAGGCCATCGACAGCGGGATCGAGGATCACCAGGCGCATGCCAGTGGGCACGGAGGTGGGGACGTAGCTGGCCGCCACGCGGCTGTCGAGGATCAGGAGAGAGGTGGTCACGGGGATTGGCTGGAAGATTCGAACAGCGGCGGAAACCTGCCGCACAAAGTTACGAATCGTAACATATGTTAAAGATTGGAAATCTCACACAATGTCACAAACTTAACTTCGTTTATCTTCCCAGCAATCCCCGGAATACGTTGCTAGCCCATATCGCCCATCTGGAAATCGCCGATGCCGAGGGACGGCACACCCGTCAGCGTGGCAATTTGCTGCAGTTCCCCCTTGCTTACCACCGCATCGTTGCCGCTGCTGGTGAACAGGTACACCGCTGTGGTGCCGGCGGTATGCAGCGCGAACAGTGCCGTGTCGCCCAGCCCATAGGCTTCGGTGGCGCTGCCGATCGCCTTGGCCGCGTTGGTTGCCGACAGGCTGGTCACGTTTTGCGTGAACAGCACCAGCTCCGCTTTGGACGAGAAGCTGCCCGCAGCGCCGGGTGTCGCCACTTGTTCGATGATCAGATCGCCATCGCCGATCTTGCGTGCGATGACGAGATGGTCGGTGCCGCTGGCGAAATCGGTGATCGTGTCGTTGCCCGCGCCGATCACGAACGTGTCCGCACCCAGTCCGCCGGTCAGCTTGTCGCTGCCGGCGCCGCCGATGATCACGTTGTCGAGGTTATTACCGATGCCGGTAAAGGCACCCTTGCCCGTGAACCGCAGTTCTTCCACATTCGCCGCCAGCGTGGTTTTCGCCACGGTCGTCTCGACGATGTCATAGCCGCCATTGGCCTCTTCCTGCACCTTGTCGCCCGTCGCATCGACCGAATAGAAATCGTTGCCGGCGCCACCATCGAGCGTGTCGTTGCCCTTGCCGCCGATGAGGGTGTCGTTGCCCGCACCGCCGGTCAGCGCGTTGGCGGCCGCATTGCCGGTCAGCGTGTTGTCTTCGGTATTGCCGATGATGTTGATCGCAGCCGTGGACATGATCGCCGCGTGCTCGATGTGCTCGCCCAGCGTGTACGTTATCTTTGCCGAAATGCCGATGTTGACGGTGTCGATGCCCTGGTTAGCCAGTTCGACGACAGTGTCATCCACGTTATCGAGGAAATACGTGTCGTCGCCCTTGCCGCCCGTGAGCTGGTCGGCGCCGGCCAGGCCATTCATCTCGTCGTCGCCAGCGGTACCGGTGAGCGTGTCGTTGCCCTGCGATGCCACGTTGACCCGGAGCTGGTCGATCGACTTCACGCCATCGCTGAACTCCACCTCTTCGATATTCCTGAGCGTGATCTTCTGCGTGCCTTTCACCAGCACGAGATCTTTATCGCTCGGGCTCTGGCGCTGGAAGTCAGCAAGATCGCCCTGTATCACGTACCGGTCCGTGCCGGCGGCGCCGTCGATCGTGTCGTTGCCGACGCCGGCCGTGATCACGTTGTCGAGCGCATTGCCGGTGCCGGCGAAAGCGCTGGTGCCGGTGTACGCGAGATTTTCCAGATGGGCGCCCAGCGTGTATTTCACCAGCGTGGTACTGACGGTGTCGGTACCCTGGTCAGCCAGTTCGGTGACCTTGTCGCCCGCAGCATCGACGACATACGTGTCGTCGCCAGTACCGCCGACGAGCGCATCGCTGCCCTTGCCGCCATCGAGCGTGTCGTTGCCACCACCGCCGCTCAGTGCATTCGCGGCGCCGTTGCCGGCCAGCTCGTTGGCCAGGTCGTTGCCGGTGATGCCGACCGCGCCGGTGGACGTCACTACCGCGTCCTCGACATTCGCCGCCAGCACATAGGTGCCCCTGGCCAGTGCCACCTGCACGCTATCGCGCCCCGCGCCAGCATTCTCGACGATACGGTCGCCGATATTGTCGACCACGTAGAGATCGTTCCCCAGCCCGCCGCTCATCTGGTCCGCGCCGGCCAGGCCGTTCATGCTGTCGTTGCCGTCCGTGCCTGACAACGTGTCGTTGGCGACCGACGCGACATTGACGAACAGCTCGGCCTGCGTTTTCACACCGTCGCTGAACCGGACTGTCTCAACGTTCTTCAGCGTGATCGTCTGGTCGCCTTTTATGAGTACGAGGTCGGTCGCGTTCGGGCGCTGGCGACTGTATTCGCCGAACGCGCCAGTTGCCACGTAGGTATCGATGCCAGCCGCGCCGTCGACCGTATCGTTGCCTTTCCCGCCCACGATCACGTTGCCGAGCGCGTTGCCGGCAGCGGCGAAAGCGCCGGTGCCCGTGTATGTCACGTTTTCGACATTGGCGCCCAGCGTGTACTTTGCCAGCGTGGTGATGACGGTATCGGTGCCGCCATCGGCCGACTCGGTGACTTTGTCGCCGGTCGCATCGACGTGGTACACGTCATCGCCGCTGCCACCGGCGAGCGCATCGTTGCCCTTGCCGCCATCGAGCGTGTCGTTGCCGGCACCGCCAGTCAGCGCATTCGCGGCGCCGTTGCCGGTCAGCGCATTTGCCAGATCGTTGCCCGTGATGCCGGCCGCGCCGCTGGACATGATCGTTGCGTCTTCGACGTTCGCCGCCAGCGTGTAAGTGCCGTTGCCTAGCCCGACCTCCACCATGTCGCGTCCCGCGTCGGCAGCCTCGACGATCACGTCGCCAGCGACGTCGACAACATAGGTATCGTTGCCCGCGCCGCCCGCCATCGTATCGGCACCGCCGTCGCCATCGAGCCGGTCGGCACCGGCCGTTCCGTTCAAAACGTCCGCACCGTTGCCGATGATGCCATCCTGCAGGGCGTCGATCGGGCGCGTGCCATCGGCGAACTGCACCCATTCGATATCGCGCAGCACGGTCCGGTCGCCGGTCGATGCATGCACCAGCACCGTATCGCCGCCTTCGCGCTTGCGGGTGTAGTCCGCGAACGCTCCGCCCACCCAGGCACGGTCTTCACCCGCGCCGCCGTCGAGCGTGTCGTTGCCGGCCATGCCAGCCAGCGTGTCCTTGCCGGCACCGCCGGCCAGGGTATCGTTGCCGGCGCCGCCCGTGAGCAGATTGGCCGCGGCATTGCCCTTGCCGGCAAACGACGCGCTACCGGCATAAGCAAGATCCTCCAGGTGCTCGGACAAGGCGTAGTTGCCCAGCGTGGTCACGACACGATCCGTTCCTTGGTCATACATTTCGATGACCATGTCGCCCGCAGCGTCAACGATGAAGATGTCGTCGCCGTACCCGCCGTCCAGCGTGTCGCTACCGCCGCCGCCATTGAGCGTATCGTCGCCGCCATGCCCCACCAGGATGTTGGCCGCGCCATTTCCGCGTAATTCGTTTTCCGTGTCGCCACCTGTCACGTTCACGGCCAGGCTTCCTGTCACGATCGCGCGCTCGACGTGGTCGCCCATGCGCCAGGTTCCGGCGCCCGCCAGGCCGATCATCACGGTATCGAACCCCCAGTTCGACGATTCCTCGACGGTGTCGCCGACATTGTCGACCAGGTACAGGTCGTCGCCCCATGCGCCGTCCATCGTGTCGGCGCCGGCGGCGCCGTCGAGCGTGTCGTTGTTACCGTATCCATACAAGGTATTGTCTGCCGCGTTGCCGGTACCGTGGAATGCGGCATCGCCCCAATACCCGAGGGTTTCGAAGTTCTCCGGCAGTACGAAACTTTCCAGCCACGTATAGATGCGGTCGACACCGCCATTCGCTGTTTCGACCACGATATCGGCGACAACGTCGATGACGTAAATATCGTCGCCGGTACCGCCGACCATCGAATCGATGCCGCCATCGCCCGACAGCTCGTCGTCGCCGGCGCCGCCCAGCAGCGTGTCGTTGCCGCTGCCGCCATCGAGGTCGTCGTCGCCCGCTTCGCCCTGCAAGCCGTCGTTGCCACCAGCGCCGGACAGCGTATCGTTGCCCGCGCCGCCGTCGATGGCATTGACGGCGTCAGTGCCATCGATCGTGTTGTCGCTGCCGTTGCCGACGACGTCGATCGCAGCATCGCCGATCTCCAGTACCAGCCGCTCCACTTCATCGGGGATCCGATAATTGCCCAGGGAGGTCGTCAAGTGGATCGTATCGACGCCACCGCCTGCCTCTTCGACGATCCTGTCACCGGCCGAATCAACGACATATTCATCGTAGCCGCCGAGGCCCGTCATCGTATCGTTGCCCTGTCCGCCGTCGATCGTGTCGCCAAACGCGCTGCCCAGCAGCGCATCGTTGCCGGCCGTGCCGCTGACACGCATCAGGTCGGCAAACGCCCGGGTGGCATCGGCAAAGACCAGCGTTTCGACGCTGTACAGGAAGGCATGCACGCCTCGAACGTCGTCGTGCAGCGCAATGCCGGCATGGACGCGTTCGATCCGGTAATCCGCGAAATTGTTGCCAAAGTAGACCGTATCGATGCCGTCGCCGCCAGCGATGCTGTCTTCTCCCGCGCTGACGCGGATGATGTCGTCGCCGTCTTCACCTTCGATGCTGTCGTTGTTACCGCCGCCGTCCAGGTCGTCATTGCCCCGGCCGCCGTCCAAGGTGTCATTGTTCCCGCCGCCGATGACCGTATCGTTGCCGATGTCGCCATCCATCTCGTCGCCGCGCTCCAGGTACCGGCTTTCAGCGTCGCCACTGTAAAGTACATCATTGCCGGCGCCCCCATTGAGTTCGTCGGAATTCCCGGTTCCCTGCAGCGTATCGTCACCATGCCCGCCGTACAGGTCGATGTTATACACGGCTGTCAGCAATTGACCGGCAGGCATGCCGCCACCTGGCGCATACCCGAGCGGGTCCCCCATGTTGTGGGCCGTCAGCTGCGCCGCGTCGACGGTCTGTAGCCGCGCGATCGTCTCCCAGCCCCTGTCGCCCAGAGCTGCGCCATCGGCGTCGTACTGGACCAGCGTATCGGCACCTTCCTGCACCGCCCTCAAGTAGCCGAGCTGTGCATCGAAGGGATTGCCGGCTTCGTAGTCCGGCCGCCCGTGGATTCGCTGGATATAGTCGCGCAGCACCAGCCGGTCGCCGCCCGCACCGGCCGCAAAGTCAGTGATGGTGGCGCTGCCGCTGCCGTTGTCGGAGCCGATCATCAGCTCGTAGCTGTCGACCCCGCTGCCGCCCGTGATGACCAGTTGTGCATGGTTGACGTACAGCTTGACGAAATCGTCACCGGCGCCCAGGTCGACCAGCAGCAACGCCTCTTCGTTGCTGGCCACCCCGGACACCCGGTCGTTACCGTCGCCGCCGCGCAGCGTCGTGTCCCGTATCGAATAGTTCAGCGAGAAGGAATCATTGCCTTCACCACCGTCCAGCAGGTGGCTGCCATAGTAGTTCACTATCGAGTCATTGCCCGCGCCGCCGTACAGTTCATCGTGCCCGCCGGTGGCTTCGAGTTGGTCGTTGCCGTCGCCGCCGCGCAACGTATCGTTGCCCGCATCGCCCTTCAGGCTGTCGTCGCCGCCGTTCCCTTCGAGATAGTCGTCGCCCAAGGAACCCGTTATCCAATCGCCGCGTTCGGAACCGATGATGGTGTCCGCGTAGTAGCCGCTGTTCCATTTGCCATCGGCGCCGGCTTGCGTGATCAGTTTCCCGGCCACCTGCGCACCGCTCGGGTCGGCTTCGAGAAAATTGGCGACCGTCAGCTGCGTGACCTGCACGTTCTTCAGCGTCACCACCGTCACGAAATTTGGCATGGCGGCACTGTCGTAATCGTATTGCAGCAGCGTATCGGCGCCGCGTTGGACCAGCCGCAGCAATGGCGCCGTACCGCCCATCGGATTGATGCCGTTGAAGTTCCAGTAAAACCGTTCGATGTAGGTGCTTGTATCGATGCGATCACCACCCGCGCCCGCCTTGAAATCCAGGATCTCGATAGCGGACGTGAACCAATGCAATCGGAAGGTGTCAACGCCTTCGCCCCCGCTGAGCCGGAACGCGCGGGTATCGTATTCCCCGAAGATGAACTCGTCGTCCCCTGCGTCACCCTGTGCCACCACGGTACCGGTCAAATCGGTTACCCAGGGATGGAAGCGGATCTGGTCATTGCCGGCCCCGCCGCGAATACTGTCCAGCCCGTCAAAGCCAGAAATCGTGTCGTTGCCGTCCGTGCCGATCAGCGTGTCGTTGTTCCGCGTGCCAAAAATTTCCATGAAATGTCCTCTGGTGGCCGCTCGTCGCGCGGCGCGGCGTTCTCTGGAACGCGTTGCAAAATTTCAAGATTACCATGCAAGAAGCAACACATTATGCAAGAGAATAAATTTTCAAAACTTATACAGCACGTATTTTTTTAGCAACCTCGATATGCATCTGCAAGTCATCGGGGTGCCCGCGCAACGGCGAAAAAAAAGTGGCGTTCGTTACGCCACTTTTTCGGTTACCAGCGCGCTATCAGGACAGCGTGGCGAAGCCGTAGTCATCGATGCCGGTCGTCACCACGCCGGTCAGCGTGGCGATCTGCACCAGCTCGTTCGCACTGACGACGGCATCGTTACCCTTGCTGGTGAACAGGTACACGGCCGTGGTGCTGGCCGTGTGCAGCGCGAACAGCGCGGTCTCGCCTGTTGCATAGGCTTCGGCGGCACTGCCGATCGCCTTGGCCGCACTGGTCGTCGTCAGGCTCGCGACCTTCTGCGAGAAGATCACCAGTTCCGCATCGGAAGCGAAACCGCCCGTGACGCCCTGGATTGCCGCATCGTCGATGACGTCATCGCCATTGCCGACCTTGCGGGTGACAACGAGATGGTCAACGCCGCTGGCGAAGTCGGTGATGGTGTCGTTGCCCGCGCCGAGCACGAATCCATCGGCACCGAGCCCGCCGGTCAGCTTGTCGTTGCCGGTGCTGCCAGCGATGACGTTATCGAGGTCGTTGCCGATGCCGGTAAACGCAACCTTGCCCGTAAAGCGCAGTTCCTCCACGTTCGCCGCCAACGTGATTTTCGCCACGGTCGTCTCGACGATGTCATAGCCGCCATCCGCTGCTTCGAGCACCTTGTCGCCCGCCGCGTCGATGGAATACACGTCGTTACCGGCGCCGCCGTCGAGGGTGTCGTTGCCCTTGCCGCCGACGAGGGTGTCGTTGCCGTCGCCGCCGAGCAGGCTGTCGGCGCCGGCCAGGCCATCGAGCGTATCGTTGCCATCGGTGCCGGTCAGCGTATCGTTGCGGGCCGAGGCCACATTGAGGGTCAGCTCGGCCAGCGACTTCACGCCGTCGCTGAACTCGACCTGCTCGATGTTCTTCAGCGTGATCGATTGCGTGCCCTTGACGAGCACCAGGTCGTTCGCGGCGGAGAGCTGGCGCTGGTAATCGGCATAGGCGCCCGCTGCGACATACGTGTCACTCCCGGCCGCGCCGTCGATGGCCTGGCTCGTCGTGGCATCGCCGCCGTCGATCACGTTGTCGAGCGCATTACCGGTGCCGGCGAAGGCGGCGCTGCCGGTGTACTTCACATTCTCGACATTGGCCGCCAGCGCGTATTTCGCCAGCGCGGTGATGACGGTGTCCTTGCCGGCATTGGCCAGTTCGACCACCTTGTCGCCTGCGACATCGACATGGTACGTATCGTCGCCGCTGCCGCCGGCCAGCACGTCGCTGCCGTTGCCACCGATGAGCGTGTCGTTGCCGGCATTGCCGGTCAGCGTGTTGTTGCCATCATTGCCGGTCAACACGTTGTCCAGCGCATTGCCGTCGATGGCAACGGCGAGCTTGCCCGCCAGCGCCACGCCATTCTCGACGAAGTCTGCCAGGTGCCATGCCGCGCCGGCGTAGGCGATTTTCGCCGTATCGATGCCTTCGCCATCGTTTTCCACCACCAGGGTCCCCGTGCGGCGCACGACATAGGTGTCGTCACCGGCGCCGCCGGTCAGCGTATCGATGCCGTCGTAGCCATCCAGCGTGTCGTTGCCATCGGTGCCGTCGATGCTGTCGCTGCCATCGGGCGGCAGTTCGGCCTGGAACTCCGCCAGCGTATGCAGGACGCCGTACATGTAGAAATTCTCGACGTCGTAGACCGTCAGTGTCCGGCCGCCATCGCCCGCGCCTTCGCCGATATAGGTGAAGGCGAGCCCGTTCTCGCCGGCACGGCGAACGATGTAGTTTTCCCGTGCAGCCATCATGTACACGGAATCCGTCCCGGCGCCGCCATCGAACAGGTCGTCACCGCTGGAGGCAGAAATACCGTCGTTGCCGGCGCCGCCGAACATCGTGTCGTCGCCATAGCCGGTGTAGAAGGAGTCGTTGCCGGCGCCGCCGTCCACGTAGTCGTTGCCGTCGCCGGTCGAGATGCCATTGTCCAGCGCATTGCCGATGGCGGTGAACGCCCCCGATGCACTGAAGCTCAATCCTTCCACATTGGCCGGCATCTTGTAGTAACTGGCGCTGGAATAGATTCTGTCGGTGCCGCCATTGGCCGATTCCTGGACGACGTCGCCAGACGAATCGACATGGTACTCGTCGTTACCGCTCCCGCCGCGCATCGTGTCATTGCCGGCGGCTCCGTCGAGGGTATCGTTGCCGGCTGTGCCGTTGAGCATATCGTTGCGTGCCGTGCCGGCGATGCCCACCAGTTCGGCCAGCGTGTGAACGCCATCGGCGAAGGCGAAATATTCGACGTTACTGACCGAATACAGCGTCAGGTGTTTGTAGCTGCTGAAAAACACGCTGGTCGTGCTCTGGCGATAGACAGTGTAATCGCTGAAGTCCCCCAGCCCTGCCATCGTGTCGATGCCGGCACCGCCATCGATCTCGTTGTTGCCGCTGCCAGGCCGCAGCAGGTCGTTGCCATTGCCCCCCGACAGCGTGTCATCGCCGGCGGTGCCCACCAGGGTGTCGTTCGAATTGGTACCGTTAAGTTCTGCCATTTGATAATTTTCTTTTCTAAGTTTTTTTTAATCGTGCGGGTCGGAAAAACACACATACAAGTTGATCATGCCGGGAAACCGGGCGTCGTTGCAGGTCATGCCAGCAGCCCGAAGTCGGTGACCGTCACCGACGCCACGCCGGTCAACGTGGCGATCTGCGCCAGTTCACCTGCGCTGACCACCGCATCGTTGCCGCTGCTGGTGAACAGGTAGACAGCCGTGGTGCTGCCGCTGTGCAGCGCGAACAGCGCCGTGTCGCCAAGCCCATAGCCTCCGGTCGCGCTGCCGACGGCCTTGGCCGCATTGGTCGTCGACAGGCTCGACACGTTTTGCGTGAAGATCACCAGCTCGGCATCGGACGAGAAGCCGCCCGTCACGCCGTGGGTTGCCACGTCGTCGATGACCAGGTCGCCGTTGCCGATCTTGCGCGTGATGGCAAGATGGTCGATGCCGAGGGCGAAGTCCGTGATGGTGTCGTTGCCGGCGCCGATCACGAACGTGTCGACGCCAGCGCCGCCGGTCAGTTTGTCGTTGCCAGCGCCGCCGACGATCACGTTGTCTTCCGCATTGCCGATGCCGGTAAATGCCTCCTTGCCCGTGAAGCGCAGTTCCTCCACGTTCGCCACCAGCGTATGTTTCGTCACTGTCGTTTCCACGATGTCATAGCCGCCATTGGCCGCTTCGATGATCTTGTCGCCGGCCGCGTCGACGGAATAGAAGTCATTTCCTGCGCCGCCTTCGAGCGTGTCGTTGCCCTTGCCGCCTGCGAGGGTGTCGTTGCCCGCACCGCCGGCCAGCGCGTTGGCGGCGGCGTTGCCGGTCAGCGTGTTGTCTTCGCCGTTGCCCACCAGGTGGATCGTCGCGGTCGACGTGATCGTCGCGTTCTCGATGTGTTCGCCCAGCGTGTACGTCATCTTGGCCGCAATACCGATGTTGAGGGTGTCGATACCACCATTGATGAATTCGATGACGGTGTCGCCCGCGCTGTCGAGGAAGTACGTGTCGTCGCCTTTGCCGCCCGTGAGCTGGTCGGCACCGGCCAGGCCGTTCATCTGGTCGTCGCCAGCAGTGCCACTGAGCGTGTCGTTGCCCTGCGATGCCACGTTGACCTGGAGCTGCGCCAGCGCCTTGACGCCGTCGCTGAACTCTACTTCTTCGATATTGCGCAGCGTGATTTTCTGTGTGCCTCTCACCAGCACGAGATCTTTATCGTTCGGGCTCTGGCGCTGGAAGTCGGCGAACTTGCCCTCGATTACATACCGGTCCGTGCCGGCCGCGCCGTCGATCGTGTCGTTGCCGACGCCGGCGACGATCACGTTGTCGAGGGCGTTGCCGGTGCCGGCGAAAGCGGTGGTGCCGGTGTACGCGAGATTTTCCAGATGGGCGCCCAGCGTGTATTTCACCAGTGCGGTGCTGACGGTGTCGGTACCCTGGTCAGCCAGTTCGGTGACCTTGTCGCCGGCAGCATCGACGACATACGTGTCGTCGCCAGTACCGCCGAAAAGCGCATCGCTGCCCTTGCCGCCATCGAGCGTGTCGTTGCCACCACCGCCGCTCAGTGCATTCGCGGCGCCGTTGCCGGCCAGCTCGTTGGCCAGGTCGTTGCCGGTGATGCCGGCCGCGCCGGTGGAAGTGACCTTTGCATCTTCGACGTTGGCCGCCAGTACGTATGTGCCCTTTGCCAGCGCCACCTGCACCGTGTCGTGGCCTTCGCCTGTCTTCTCCAAGATCGTGTCGGCCACGTTGTCGATCACGTAGATGTCATCGCCCTTGCCGCCGCCCAGCTGGTCGGCACCGGCCAGGCCGTCGAGGCTGTCGTTGCCAGGCGTACCGGTCAGCACATCGGCAAGCGGGCTCGGCGTATTGCCGACGATCGTAGCGACAGTCAGCGTTTCATCGCTGAACGCCACGTGCTCGATACCGCGCAACGTGATCGTCTCGCCGTCACGCGCCAGCACCACGTCCGTCGCGGCCGGGCGCGAGATCGTATAACTGGCACGCTTGCCCAGCACGGTCGCAGTGTCGTCGCCCGCGCCGCCATCGAGCGTGTCGTTGCCGCCGTTGCCGGCCAGCGTGTCGCTGCCGGCCAGGCCGGACAGGCTGTCATTGCGCAGGCTACCGGCGATGCGGTTGGCCTCCGCGTTGCCAGTGCCGGCGAATGCGGCGCTGCCACTGTAGCGCAGGTCTTCAAGATTGGCGCCCAGCGTGTAGCGCGCGAGGCTCGTCTGCACCGTGTCGGCGCCCTGGCCGGCCAGTTCGCTCACGGTATCCCTGGCGCTGTCGACGATGTACGTATCGTCGCCGGTGCCGCCCGCCAGCGTGTCGTTGCCCAAGCCACCGTCCAGCGTGTCATTGCCGGCGCCGGCATTGATCCTGTCGTTCCCGGCAAGCCCGGAGAGGAAATCGCCCTGCGACGTCCCGGTCAATACGTCGCTCCCGGGACCACCCGTCATGGGCAGCAGCGCCGTCACGGTGGTGGTCCATGGCGCGGCGCCCGGCGCTTCGAAACGAAGGCACTCGACGTCGCGCAGGAGGATGACCTCGCCGGTGGTGGCATGCGACAGCCGGATGCCGGCGCCTGATCGCGCGATGGAATAGGCCGCGGCGCCATCGGCCAGTACCGCCGTGTCGTCGCCAGCGCCGCCATCCAGCAGCCGGTCGCCCGCTCCCGCGACCAGCAGATCGTCGCCGCCCGCGCCTTCCAGCGTGGCATTCGCGGCGGCTCCTGCCGCCAGGGTATTGGCAAGGTCATTACCTGTGCCATGGAACGTTCCCGTTCCCGTGTAGCGCAGGATTTCGACGCTTGACCTGATGGTGATTCCGGCGAGACCCGTCAGCACTGTATCCTGGTCATCGCTGAACCGATCATTGATGATATCCCTGGCGTCGACCACGATATAGACATCGTCTCCCATGCCGCCTTCAAGCGTGTTCGCCCCGACCCCACCGGCCAGGGTATCGTTGCCCTCCTCCCCCCGCAGCACATCGTCGCCATCGCCCCCTTGCAGCGTGTCGTTGCCGAGGCCTCCCGCCAGCCAGTCGCCTTCGGTGTCGCCCTGGCCCGATTGCAACAGATCGTCGCCGCCGCTGCCATAAAGGATGTCGCGGCCGCCTGCGCCGTTGATGATGTCGTGGAATATGGTACCGAACAGAGATTCCGGCCCCGTACTCCCCGTGATGGTCTGGACAGGCAGCGCACTGCCGTCCGGCGCGATACCGCCTGCGAGGTTTTCCGCCACCAGCGATGCCCGGTCCACATCCTGCAACCGGAACCAGGTGCTCCACGCATGGTCGGTGCCATTGCCATCGGGGTCCCATTGCAGCAGCGTGTCGGCACCATCCTGCACCAGGCGCAGGTACCCGCTGGCAAACGGGTTGTCGCCGCCATAGCTGCCGCCCACCTGGGCCTCGCCCAGCGCTGCGAGCATATCGATCGTGTCGCCGCCTGCCCCGGCGGTGAAATCGCGCACCGTGACCTGGCCGCCGGTCGGCAAGGTGACGAGCACGTACGTATCGCGGCCAGAGCCGCCCTGCAACGTGACATTCTCCTCGGGTCCGATCGTCAGATTGAACGCGTCGTCACCCGCTCCGCCGTCGGCAATGGTGCCGCGGGCGGAGCCAAGCTCGAACAGGTCGTCGCCCGCGCCACCGCTCAATGTCTCCGCCTGGTCGGATACGGACCGGATCGTATCGTTGCCGTCGCCGCCGCTCACGCTGTTGCGGCCGAAATCGCCATTCAGCCTGTCGTCTCCGGCGCCGCCGAGCAGCGTATCGTTGCCGCCACCGCCCGACAGCATGGCCGGCTCCGTGCTCCCGGCCGGCACGCGCAGCAAGTCATTTCCCCCTTCGCCGAACAGCCTGCCGGTGCCTTCGATGGTATCGTCGAAGCGGCCGCCTGCCAGTTCGCTTTCGGTGAGCAGTTCGCCTGCAACGTCGCCTCCGCGAGGGTCGATGCCCTCCACAAAATTGTCCGTGGTCAGGTCGGCAACGTTCACGTTCAGCAGCCGAAGCCAGGTGAAGAGATTGTCGCCCACGTTCCGCGCGGACAGCAGCAGCGTGTCCGCGCCGTCCTGCACCAGCACGATTTCACCTGTGGTAAACGGATTACCGCCGGGCGATTCCGGACCGAATCCGTTACCGTAGAGGAAAGGCATCAGTGCAATCCGGTCGCCTCCGGCCCCTGTCGCGAAATCGGTGATCGTCTGGATGACCACGTCGAGCTGGTACTGCAGGCTATCGAAGTCGTAGGTATCGATGCCGGCGCCGCCAGTGACGATTGCCGTGATGTTGTTGCGGTAGTATCCCGAGTATACGATCAGGTCGTCGCCGCTTCCGGCGTCCACGATGGGCACCGTGTCACGCCTGGCATACACATCGCCCCACAGGGAGATCGTATCGTTGCCGGCGCCTGCATCCAGCGTGTCATTGCCCTCCCCCGCCGTCGCGTTCAGGTGATCGTTGCCGTTGCCGCCTACCAGCAGGTCATCGCCGTCAGCGCCATGCAGCCAGTCGTCGCCTTCGAGACCGAGCAGGGTATCGGCCTGCAGCGTTCCGTAGATCTCGTCATTGCCAGCCGTGCCGACGAGCTGGCTGCCCGGCACAACCGACCCATCCAGCGGTACACCGCCGAAGTTGCTGTCGGTGAGCGTTGCCGCTTCCACGTTCTTCAACGTGATCAGGGTCGAGTAATAACGCTGCTCCCCCGGTTGGCTTTCCGTGTATTGCAGCAGTGTGTCGGCGCCATCCTGCAACAACCGGAACAGGCCTTCCCGCGCATCGAACGGCCGATCGACCCGCTGACCGCCATGGGATGCGTTCTTCAGGATGGTTTGCAGGCCGATCCGATCCTCCGCCGCGAAATCCAGCACGATCAGCGGTTGCGACCACGGGCTCAACGTCGGGAGATAGACGTCGGCGCCGGCACCACCGGCAGCGATGACCGTGGTCTCGTGTGCGTACAGCCCGGATGCATCGATCGTGTCTTCGCCATCGCCGCCGTCGATGCTGGCCATGCCGGTACCAAACAGCAGCGAGTGAAGGCTGATCAAATCATTGCCCTCTCCACCGGACAGGGTGGCGGGCCCGCCGGTCGACATCACGTCGTTGCCGGCGCCACCATCGAGCTGGTCGGAACCCACGCCGGCCCGCAACGTATCATGGCCATTGCCGCCGATCAGCGTGTCGTTGCCGTTGCCACCATTCAGGTAATCGTCGCCGTCACCGCCATCCAGCAGGTCATTGTGCTCGTAGCCGGTCAGGCTATCGTTGCCTGCCGCGCCCGAGAGTGTGTCGGCGTCAAAATCGCCCGCCAGCGTGTCGGGGGCGTCGGTACCGATGAGGTGCATAGTGTTCCTTGAAGTCCGCCAGGACGGCGGTGTTTTTTCAAAAAGGCAGGCAAAGATTTTCATATATTAACATTAGTTAATTATTGGAAATCTCTCGAATTGTCACGGAACAGGCGCGATCGCTGCCTTATCGTCAGCCGGCTTCTCTTGCGGGCAAGCCATGTGGGGCGCGCAAAAAAAGGGAGCGTTCATCACGCCCCCCTTGTTAGCCGCACGGCGAAACGATCAGGGAAGCGCCGCCAGCCCGTAGTCGCCAATACCGGTCGTGGCCACGCCCGTCAGCGTGGCGATCTGCACCAGTTCGTTCGCACCGACGACGGCATCGTTGCCGCTGCTGGTGAACATGTAAACACCCGTGGCGGTCGCCGTATGCAGTGCGAACAGCACTGTTTCGCCCTGCACATAGGCTTCGGTGGCGCCGCCAATGGCCTTGGCCACGGTGGCCGCGCTCAGGCTCGTCACGGCCTGCGTGAAGATGACCAGTTCGGCGTCCGCCGCGAACCCGCCGGGTGCCCCCAGCGTGAAAGTTTCGTCGATCACGTCGTCGCCATTGCCGATGGCGCGGTCGATTGCCAGCCTGTCGACGCCGCTCGTAAAATCAGCGATCTTGTCGTGGCCGGTGCCGATCACGAACGTGTCCCTGCCCGCACCGCCGGCCAGCTTGTCGTTGCCCGCACCACCGGCAATGACGTTGTCGCCCGCGTTGCCGGTCCCCGTAAACGCGCTGCTGCCCGTGTAGCGCAGCACTTCCACGTTGGCCGACAGCGTGTGCTTCGAGGCTGACGTTTCAACGATGTCGTGGCCGCCGTTTGCCGCTTCCAGCACCGTGTCGCCGGCCGCGTCGACGGCATACACGTCGTTGCCGGCACCGCCATCGAGCGTGTCGCTGCCCTTGCCGCCAATGAGGATGTCGTTGCCATCGCCGCCCGCCAGCACGTTCGCGCTGTTGTTCCCGGTGAGCTTGTTGTTCGCCGCGTTGCCGGTCACGTTCACCGCCGAAGTCGACGTGACGATGGCGTCTTCGACGTGCGTGCCCAGCACATAGGTGACCTTGCCCTTGATCGCGATGTCGACGATATCGAACCCTTCGCCGGCCAGTTCGATGGCGG
This sequence comes from Pseudoduganella lutea, assembly GCF_004209755.1. NCBI lineage: Bacteria > Pseudomonadati > Pseudomonadota > Betaproteobacteria > Burkholderiales > Oxalobacteraceae > Pseudoduganella > Pseudoduganella lutea. The sequence goes on from NZ_CP035913.1 coordinate 2,527,413, forward strand.
TATCGCCAACGTTGTCGACCTTGTAGGTATCGTTGCCTTTGGCGCCCCGCATCCGGTCCGCGCCGCCCAGGCCATCGAGCGTGTCGTTGCCATCGGTGCCGGCCAGCGTGTCGTTGCCGGCGGACGCATTGTTGAAGAACATGTCCGCGACCGTCTTCACGCCATCGGTGAAGCGCACCTGCTCCATGTTCTTCAGCGTGATGCGCTGTTCGCCCCGGGCAAGCACGATGTCGGTGGCATTGGGCCGCTCGCGCGTGTACTCCGCGAAGGCACCATCCGCAACGTAGGTGTCGGTGCCGTCACCGCCATCGATCTTGTTGTCGCCGCTGCCGCCGTCGATCACGTTGTCGAGGGTGTTGCCGGTGGCCGTGAAGGCCGAGGTGCCCAGGTAGCCCGCGTTCTCGACATGCGCGCCGAGCGTGATCTTTGCCTGCGTCGTGAAGATGGTATCCATGCCTTCGCCCGCTTCCTCCGTGACCGTGTCGCCGGTCGCATCGATGTAGTACGTGTCGTCGCCGCTGCCACCGGCCAGCACATCGGTGCCCTTGCCGCCATCGAGCGTATCGTTGCCGGCGCCACCCGTCAGCACATTGGCGGCGGCATTGCCCGTCACCGCGTTGTTCAGGGCGTTGCCATCGATGGAAATACCGAGCTTGCCGGCGACCGCGAACCCGTTCTCGACGTGATCGGCCAGTTGCCAGGCCTTGCCGGCGTAGGCCACCTCCGCGGTGTCGATTCCCCCGCCGGCCAGCTCGACAACCCTGGTGCCGGCATTCCACACGATGTAGGTATCGTCGCCCAGGCCACCGGCCAGCGTATCGATGCCATCGAAGCCGTCCAGCCGGTCGCTGCCACCCGTGCCGACGATGCTGTCGCTCCCGTCGGGCGGCAGTACGGCCACGAAGTCTTCCAGCGAATGGAACTTGCCGCCCATCTCGAAGTACTCGACATTGTGGACGGTCAGCGTCTGGCCGCTTGCAAGGGAGGTGAACACCAGGCCATCCGCGCCGGCCCGGCGCACCATGTAATTTTCCCGGCCGGCCATCGCATATACCGTGTCGATGCCGGTGCCGCCATCGAACACGTCGTGGCCGGCCATGGCGGTGATGCCGTCGTTCCCCGCGCCGCCGAGCATCGTATCGTTGCCGGCGCCGGCCGACAGGGCGTCGTTGCCGCCCCCGCCCTCCAGGCGGTCGTTGCCATCGCCGCTGGTGAGTGTATTGTCCTGCGCGTTGCCGATGCCGGTGAACGGCCCGGCGCCCTTGAACACGAGGGTTTCCACATTGGCTTTCAGGGTATAGCGATTCGCCGTGGCATGGACGGTGTCGTTCCCGCCCCCGGCGTTTTCCTGGATGACGTCGCCCGTGGCATCGACGTGGTATTCGTCGTTGCCCAGCCCGCCTGCCATCGTGTCGTCGCCTTCGCCGCCGTCGAGCGTGTCGCTGCCATTGGTGCCGGCCAGCTGGTCGTCATGTGATGTGCCTGTGATGCGCAGCCAGCCGTTCACGGTCTCGTGGCCGGGCACCGGCGAGCGAGCGTGATCGTCCGCTGGATCGGGCAGCATGTCATTCCTGGAAATACCGTTCTGTTCCATCATGTCGTACTCCTTCCCTTAACGATTGAAATCGAAGGGGAAGCGTACTGACGGGCACGGAATGGATACTGCCGAGCACCAAGCTATCGGACTGAACTATTGGAAAAAGCGCGCCACGAGAGGCGCGTCTTTCGCGCAGGCCAGGCATTGCCCTGAAACGCGGAACTTTTTGTAAAGCCTCGTGTCGCCTGCTTTTACGCCATCGTTTACCGTGGCGGTAACGCGCGGGTCAGTTGCGCTGGCGAAGGGCGCTTTCGATCTTCTGGTCGGTCTTGTACTGGCTGAGCGCATACACGGCCCAGATCGTTGCCGGGAGCCAGCCGATCAGCGTCACTTGCAGGATCAGGCAGATCACGCCCGCGATCGGGCGCCCGATGGTGAAGAAGGTCAGCCAGGGAAAGATGAGGGCAATCAGGAGACGCATGGATGTTTCCTTTCGATGCGGCCCGCTTGTGTGGGCCATTGTTTGTTGTGTCCGGGCGCTTGTACCTGCGCTGTTCAAGCACCGAAGCCTTGCAGAGCGACGGCAATCACGCAAATGTTCAAGGAACGGCAATCGTCATGCTACCGCGTCCGGCCTGCATGAAAACTCAACAATTATCACATCGTGTGCGCCGACATCGCGTTCGCCAGCCCGCAAGCGGGCGAGCGGTAATGTGTCGTGGCGATCAGTCGGGCAGCGCCGCGAGCATTTCCGCCAGCGCCTTCTGCGAATGGTCGTTCAGCCTGCGCGCCATCTTGAGGTGCAGCGTGGCCAGCCGGTCCGCCGCCTGGGCTTCGAGAATCACCGGCTGCACGATGCGATCGGCGGCTTGGTGGAACTGCTGTGATGTGGCGTCGAGCTGCGCCGCCAGATCCTTGCGCGCGGCTTCCAGCTGCAACCGGAACGCCTTTTCAAACCGCTCGCGCTGGTGGCCCACTTCCTCGAGCTTGCGTTCCGCCGGATTCATCATCCACTTGAAGGCCCCGGCAACGAGCAGTGCCCCGCCAACGATGGGCGCCACCGGCGCGATCATCGGCATGACCGCGGCCGCACCCAGGAAATATGCCGCCGCGCCAGTGCCGATGGCCGCCGCGCCCCCAACCTTCAGCGTCATGTTGGTCGCGCCTTCGGCACCATTCTTCAGCCGTGTACCCCAGCGCAGCGCAGGCGCCGCAGTGGCGAATTCCGTGTGATGCAGGCGCTTCAGGATCGTGCTGCGCGACAGCGCCATCTCTTCCTGGAACAGCCGCAGGTCTTCATGGATCAGCTGGAGCGAGCGCTCGCGCCGGCCGATGATGCGGTTCACCCGCCGCTCGAGTTCCTTGCCGAACGTGGAGGCGGCAATGCTTTCCCACACCGCCGCGCGCTTCCACTGGTCCGTATTGAGGCGATCGACGACTTCGCGTTCAAAGGCATTGCCCGCGTCATGGATGGCTTCTTCCAAATCCTCGTCGAACGTTTCACGCTCGAACGCAATGCGCGCATCGGCAATGGCCAGGCGCTGGTCAACCTGCTTCTGCAGCCCATGGGCGGACTCGAGGAAGGCTACCGCGGTGTCGCTGCTGGTTTCATAGTCCGCGATGCGCTGGTTGAACGCCGCGATCTCCTGGCTCACGCGCGCGCAGGCCGCCGTCATCCGCCGGGTCAATTCCGCCTTGTCCAGCGCGCCCTGTTCGACCTCAAGTACGGCATTCGCCAGCGACACGTCGCCGGTGGCACGCACGCACAGGTCGGCAAGATCCGCATACTTGCGCCCCTTGAGCAGGCGCACCGAGCCCAGGCTCACCTTGTTCCACAGGCTTTGTTCGTCGGTCGGGAAGGCCTCGAGCTCGCCCATGGGAAGCTGGTAACGCAGTGCCTCGGCAAAATCCCGCGCCATGTTCCTGCTGCGCGTGCCCTGGATCGACAACAGCGCCCGCGCTGCCTCGAACGCCTCCGCCGCGGTGGCCTGGTCGATGCCGGCAGACGCCGCATGCAGGTCGCCGAACGCCGCTTTCCAGTCCAGCGGATGTTCCACGCATTCCAGCAACACCACCCGCGCCAGGGCCGAATCGTTCATCAGCGCCGCCACGTCGTTCAGGGCATTGAAATCGGCGACGTTGAGGATGCCGTCGGAGGCGGCGATGGCGGCGACTGCCCGCAGGTAAGCCGTGGGGAAGGTGGCGTCATTGGCAACGTAGTGGCCCAGTTCTCGGTGCTGGCCGGTGCCTGGCTGGCCGAAGGTGTCGAAGTTTGCTGATGGCTTGTTGGTCATTGGCTTCCTTGGGTACGTCGCGGGCTTGCATTGGGCAGGGCAAAGGGCATTCTACTTCAGGGCTGTACTGGCAACGGCGACCTAGCAGTGAATAGTTCCCTTGAACTGCGGTAGGCTGCAGTCGTTCCATCATGCTGCGTCTCGCCCAGTGTGTGTACTCACTTGGCGACAAGTTTAAGACGAAAGTATCACCCATCAAATCCTTTTGATTCCAGGAGCGTGGCGATCCTGATAAGCTCTCCCAAGATTATTATGCTTACTCTTGTGCTTATTTATCGAACCAGCTTGCATCACAACCATGACGAACGACGAACTAATTAGTAAAATTAATATATTTACACGATTTCAGAACGATTGTGCAGACCTTTTCACCGAGATCGCTGAATCTTTGAAAGGCGACAATACCCGGCTAGCAAGAGTTTGTGCCGATCAGTTCAACTTCATGGCAGAAAGATCCAATACTCTTATTGAATTAATAAAAATCAATGCAATTTGGGATGCACAGATTCTAGCGCGTCCGATCATCGAATCATGTATTAAAGTATGCTTCATCTGCTATGCGCCAGGTGATCGAAGTTCTGACCTTTGCGCCGAATATGAAGAGACATTCTCGGTAATCAATACCTTAAAACAGCATGACAAGGCCAGCAAAACAATGGAATCCCTTGGCGAAGGTGTTTCGTGCTTGAATATATTTATACTTTCTTCCGACCAACTTCAAGAGCTAAAAGCAAAAGTTCCAAAAGAGGTTAGGAATGCAATCGAGTCAAAATGGGGCTTTACACGAATGGTGGCAGCGCTAGACAAGAGCTTCAAATCTCAATTTCAGATAAATCCGTGTGCTGGCCTCTTACATTCATATGCCTTGTCCAGCCACCTGATCCATGCAGACGAAATGGGATTGGGCACCATGCGAGCAAGATCAAAGCTTGAAGGTGAGCGCCATTCACTTGTTACCGATTCGCATATTTTGGCATTGTTGGATACCGTAGCGGGGGCAGCAATGGTTTCGGCAGTCGCACTAAGCTTCGCCTCCGAAAATGACAGCCATAGGGAAAGAGCAATTGAATTAACAACATTATTAAAACGTGTGCATCAAGGAACTTATTAGCTTACGCTTGCATTCGTATGATAATTACAACCTGATGAGGTGGAAAACTGAACGGGGCGAAATTAGCAAGACTAGAGCTCAGCCCCTCCAATTTTAGTTCCACTGCAGAGGGCTTAAGGAACCGCTGATTTATTCATGGCGACGATCTTAGCCATGAGAAACGCGCCCAGCTGCGCCAAAAATATCCCGCCACACCTTGGCATGACGGATATTTGCATCTTGCTGGACACGGTTTTCAAGATTAACATCATCCGCCATCAGCGCTTTCCTAAACGTGACGATTAGCAGCCCAATGTGAAATAAAAAAACCCGGCTCCAAATTGGAAGCCGGGCTCGTCAACGCCAACCGGAACCCACCAGATTCCGATCTCATCCTTACTTACACGTTGAACAGGAAGTTCAACACATCCCCATCCTTCACCACATATTCCTTGCCTTCAGCGCGCATCTTGCCCGCTTCCTTGGCACCCGCTTCACCCTTGAACGCGATGAAGTCATCAAAGGCAATGGTCTGCGCGCGAATGAAGCCGCGCTCGAAGTCGGTGTGGATCACGCCAGCAGCTTGTGGCGCCGTATCGCCCACGTGGATCGTCCACGCGCGCACTTCTTTGACGCCAGCGGTGAAGTAGGTCTGCAGGCCCAGCAGCTTGAAGCCGGCGCGGATCAGGCGATCCAGGCCCGGCTCGTCCATGCCCATGTCGGCCAGGAACTCGGTCTTGTCGGCGTCTTCCAGGTCGGCGATTTCCGCTTCGATGGCGGCGCAGATCGCCACGATGGGCGCGTTCTGCTCGGCCGCGTAGGCGGTCAGCTGGTCCAGCAGCGGGTTGTCCTTGAAACCGGTATCGGATACGTTGGCTACGTACATCGCCGGCTTGGCCGTGATCAGGCACAGCGGCTTGATGATGTCCATTTCGTCGGCCGACAGACCCAGCGCGCGAACAGGTTTTGCGTCGTTCAGCGCCGGCAGCACTTTTTCCAGCAGCGCGACGAGCTTCGCGGCATCCTTGTCGCCGGAACGGGCTTTCTTGTTTTCGCGGTGGATGGCTTTTTCCACGGTGCCCATGTCGGCCAGCGCCAGCTCGGTCTGGATCACTGCGATATCGTCCAGCGGGCTGACCTTGCCGGCCACGTGGATCACGTTTTCATCTTCGAAGCAGCGCACCACGTTGACGATGGCGTCCGTTTCGCGGATGTGGGCCAGGAACTGGTTGCCCAGGCCTTCGCCCTGCGACGCACCGGCCACCAGGCCGGCGATGTCGACGAATTCAACGATCGCGTTGACGATGCGCTCGGGCTTGACGATCGCGGCCAGCTGGTTCAGGCGCGGATCCGGCACCTCGACCACGCCCACGTTCGGCTCGATCGTGCAGAACGGGTAGTTTTCGGCGGGGATGCCGGCCTTGGTCAGCGCATTGAAGAGGGTGGACTTGCCGACGTTGGGCAGGCCGACGATGCCGCATTTCAGACTCATGAAAAACCTTCGATGATCAATATGTTAAGCAGGCGCGAAAAGCGGGTGCAGCCTGGAAATGCGGCTATTGTACCCTCTTCAAAGGCCGTGGACGCCAGCTTGGGCCGCCCCCAGCCCGCTGCAAGAGCACTCATGCCATAGCTGCTTTCTTCGCGCCCAAAGTTATTCTTGTCAGCAAGCCTCGACCGCACGCGGCGACCACGACGCGGTGAGTCCGGTGTGTTATTGCATTCATTGAATGCAAAAGCACGTGCATACGTCGAGCCCCCGTGCTTGGCACCCGTTGGCACGTCGCCGGATATCAGCTTGACGTGATATCACGCGAAGATGATACTTAACGTCCCCTGGCACGCGGAGTGCAACAGGCAGGACCGCAAAAGGAAAGAAATAGGAGGCTCCCATGGGACGAAACCTAGACGAAGTCCTGAACAAACTGCCAGCCGCTCGGCGGGCGAGAATTACTGCCCTTTCCGAAGAAAAAGTCGAAGATATGCTCGCCCACGCGGCAAATCTCACCGACTTTCGCAAAGCGGTCGGCAAGACCCAGGCGCAGGTTGCAAAGGGCTTGGGTATCAACCAGAACGCGGTATCGCAACTTGAAAAACGCTCCGACACGTATGTCTCGACGTTGCGTCGATATTTGAAATCCCTGGACTTGACGCTTGAACTGTCGGTTGTCGACAAGAATGGCGTTCGTACCGAGCTGCCGCACTTCCTTCAGTGGCCAGACAGCGATGAGGAAGCAAGCTCGGCAACTGTGAAGAGGCCTGTCAGGCGCCCCTCCACGAAAGCGGCTACCACCACGAAAACCGTTGCCAAGGCAAGTCCGGCGAAGAAGGCTGTTGTCGCAAAAAAATCACCAGCGGTCCCCGCAAAGAAACAAACGGCTGCGCGTCCAAAAGGCCTGCCCTCCTGAACAGCCAGCCTCAGGACCGACAGGCGCCAGGCTGCCAGCGGTCCCGTCAAGCTGCATGCGCCGGGACATTGCGTTCCGCTTTTTCCATCCGTATCGCAGCAGCCCGAGGCCGGTAGCTGCCCATGCCCAGCCGCACCTGCGGCGCCGGCTGCACGGCGCCACTAGCGCCCAGCTGCCACGTGGTCGGCAATTGCAGGTCGCCGGAGACACGCGCCCACGCGCAGACGAGGTCCGGTGCCAGCTCAGCCTGGCCGAACGCGAACGGACGGGCGGCCATCGTGGCGGGCACCGTCAGCGGCACGATCGTGTCGCCGTCGAACAGCGCGGCAAACGCGTCGAGCGGCAGCGCCAGGCCGCTGCCCTCGGCTTTCAGCACGGCTTCCTTCAGAGTCCAGAAGCGCAGGAACAGGCGGTCGTAGCCGCTGCGCGGGCTGGCCAGCAGCTGGATCTGTTCCGCGCGGTGGAACAGCCGCTGCGCAACCAGCGGATCGGCGCGGCCGGGTTGTACCGGTTCGATGTCCACGCCGGCCGCCGCGCCGGCGCCCGTCAGCAGCACGGCGCTGCCGCGGCAGTGCGACAGGTTGAAGGTCAGGTCCGGCCGGCCGCACAGTGCCGGCTTGCCCCAGCGGTTCGTCTCGAACGCCAGGTGCTCCGGCGGCGTGTCGGCCAGTTCGGCCAGCACGCGGCGGAGCAGGAAGCGGCTGGCCAGGAAGTCGGCGCGGTCGCCGTCGAACACGAACCTCCGCGCCCTCTCCCGCTCGGCCACGGTGAGCCAACCTTCCGCGATCGGCAGCGCCGTCGCCACGTCGGCCGTGCGCACCCACACGAGCAGCGGCGCGTCCTCAGGCAAATGCAAGTTCTTCATGGATCGCCTCCCCCAGCGCCTTCAGGACGGCATCGCGACTGTCGTGGATGAAGAAATGGGCGCCGTCGAAATGGCGCATCGCGAAGCCGGCATCGGTGTGTCTGGCCCAGCCGGTCATCTGGCTGGCCGGCACGGCATCGTCGGCGCGGCCGGCCAGTGCGGTGATCGGCACCGGCAGCGGGCGGGCTTCGTGGTGGCGATAGGTTTCATGCATGCGGAAGTCGGCGCGCAGCATCGGCAGCAGCACGTCCATCGTTTCACGGTGGCGCAGCACGGCATCCGGCGTGCCGCCGTATTCTCGCAGTGCATCGATGAATTCATCGTCAGGCAGCGCGTGCAGGTCGCGCTTCGGGTTCGGCAGGTGCGGCGCCCGGAAGGCCGACACGAACAGCCGGCGCGGCGGGTTGATGCCGCGCGCGATGAGTGCACGCGCCAGCTCGAACGCGATCAGCGCGCCCATGCTGTGGCCGAACAGGAAATACGGCTTGTCGGCCAGTGCGGCCACGGCCGGCACCAGGCCATCGACCATCGCGGTCATCGACTGCACCGGCGGTTCCAGCATGCGTCGCTCGCGGCCGGGCAGCAGCGCGGCATGCAGTTCAATGTCCTCCAGTCCACCCAGCCACGGCCGGTACAGCGTGGAACCGCCGCCCGAGCTGGGCAGGCACAGCAGGCGCGCGCCGGCGTGCGGGGCGGGGCGGGAAAAATGGGTAAACCAGGGATTCACGATGTTCTCCTCAGGCTGCGCGGCGCAGCGGTTCAAAAACGCCGACCCGCTCGGTCGGCATGAAAGACGGTGTATCGAGGCGCAGCACGGCCGTGTTGACGATGAAGTCGTGCTCGAAGCGGGTGATGCCGCGCGCGTTCGTCGTGGCCGGCAGCAGCCGCGCGATCAGCGGCTTGCGCCACTTCTGAGCGATGGTGGAAATGGCCCGCACCAGCGTGGCCAGCCGGGCCGGATCGCTGTCGGCGGACACGGGGATCATGTCCAGCCCGCAGCCGCACACGGTGGACAGCAGCAGCAGGTCCTTCACGCCCACGTCGCCGGCGGCCGTGGCCTCGGCCAGCCGAGTGTCCTCCAGCACGGACAGCATCGTGCCGTTGAAGCCCACCATCGGCAGGCTGGGCAGCGCGTGCTGCAGCATGTCGTTGACGGCATACAGCGCGAACATGAAATCGAGCTGGCCGATGCGGCTGCCGTTCATGCTTTCGACGACGGCCACGGCGCTGGTTTCATCACCAGGGAACGGTGCCAGCGACAGGTCGTAGCCCAGGAAGCGCACGCCCTGCTCCCGCGCCAGCCGCATCAGCACGGGCAGCGTTTGCGCCACGCGGCTGGTGAGCTCCTGGCGGCAGGCATCGAGCCGGTCGGCGAAGTTGTCGTGCCGGCCGCACGCCGCCAGGAATGGCCCGGCCAGTTCCAGCGCCACCGAGAAGCCCGGTGCGCCGTCGTGCCAGGCGGCCGGGAAATAGGGCGTGGCCGGCTTGATCCACGCCAGCGCGGCAAAGCGGAAATTGTCCTGCTGGCGCGCCACCGTGGTGCCCAGCCGTGCCATCGTTTCAGCGGCGGCGGCCACGGCCTCGTTGTGCAGGCCCTGTTCGCCGGCCACGCGCATGTTCGTGAACACGTGGCGCGTTTCGCCCACGATCGCATCGATCAGGTCCACGCGCCGGCCCACGCTGTCGTGCGTGTCGCAGGCCGGGCCGGGCAGGCAGCACCAGATACTCTCGCCCAGCGCCTGCTCGAGCTCCACGGCGACACGGCCGGCGGTGGCTGGGTCGCCACCCGGCAGCCATTGCTCGACGGGCGGCGCCACGTAGCGGAAGCAGCGGGCCGCCAGGCCGGCCTCGTCGAGCAGGCGGGCCGCATGGGCAAAGAACCGGCGCGCGGTGGCGGCGGTCTCGCCGGGGGCGGCGCCGTCCAGCGGGCAGCCGAAAGTGATGGTACGCAGGGTAGGCATGACTACTGCTCCTTCGCGGCGCGCAGGCTGCGCGGCCGCATGTCGGTCCACAATTGCTCGATGCGTTCGAGGCAGGTCTCGCGGTCGGCCGCGTCGCCGATGGTCGTCCAGCCTGCGGGAACCGGGCGGTAGGCGGGCCAGACCGAGTACTGGTCTTCTTCGTTACGAACTACATTGTAGGCAGTCGAATTCATGATTTTCTCCAGGATGTGTAATCGTTTGTGGGATTTGTTCAACCGAAGATGCCGCGCTTTTTCAGCGTCATGGCCACGCCTTCGGTTGCGAAGATGTCGCCGACATAGCGCTGCCATGCCTCGGTCTCGATGCGCGGTTCGCGCAAGCCATGGCCAGCCAGCCGGCGCACGGTTTTTGCCTGCTTCACCTTCAGGCGCTTTTCTTCCGGCGCCGCGGCGTCGGTGTCCCACCAGAACAGGTAGGGGGAGAATGGCAGCGGCTCCACCGCGCTGCGTTCCTTGACGGCGTCCACCCAGTCGCGGATGGGCATGCGCTGCAGGCCCGCGCCGGCGCAGTCGACGAAATCGGGCAGCAGCCGGCTCCAGTCGCGCTTCTCGTCGCCGACCAGGTGGTGCACGCCGGTGCTCGTGTAGTCGGCGGCCAGCGCCGTAATGGCGCGCGCCACGTGGTCGACCGGAACGAACTGCTCGACGAATGGCCGGTCGGGCCATGCGCCCACTTTCAGGCAGGTGCGCACGAACAGCGCCACGAAATCGTCCATCCGCCCTGTCCCGCTGCGGCTGTCCAGGACCACGCGGCCCAGCCGCATGATCTGGACCGGGATGCCGGCCCGTGCGGCGCGGCGCACCATCAGTTCGGACACCCACTTGCTGGCGTTGTAGCCTTCGCGAACGCTCTGGCCGATCTCCTCGACCCGCACGTCCTCGTCGAAGGTGCCGCCATTCTCGCCCTGCAGCACGCCGGCGGTCGATACCAGCACGAAGCCCTTGCGCTTGGCCGTGGCGGCCAGCTCCAGCAGGCCCCGCGTCGGCTCCACGTTATCCCTGCGCAGCGCCTGGTAAGGCAGCACGTGGTTCAGGCGCGACGCGTTGTGCACCACCAGGTCCACGTCGTGCGCCAGCGTGGCGTAATGGTCGTCGTCCAGGCCCAGTTTCGGGTCGGCCAGGTCACCCGTCAGCACGCGGATACGGGCGGCATAACCCTCCTTCCACAAACCGTATTGATCGAGGTTGTCGCGCAGGCGGCGCAGGCCGGCGGCCGGATGCGCCGCGCGCACGTGGCAGTGCAGCGTCACGCGCGGCCAGCGGTCCAGCATCTCGGCCGCCACGTAGGCGCCCACGAAGCCCGTGGCGCCCGTCAGCAGCACGTGTTCCAGGCTCGATGCCAGCGGCGGCAGCGGTTCCGGCAGCACGAGCGCGGATTCGGCCTCGCCATCAAGGTGGCTTTCCGCCGCATCCATGGCGCGGGCCGTGTCGGCATGCTCGATGCGGAACGCCATCGCCCGCACGGTCGGCTCGCTGAAGAATTCAGGCAGCGTGACCGTGTGGCCGAGCGAGGCACGCACTCGCGCCAGCAACTGGGTGGCCGTCAGCGAATTGCCGCCCAGCGCGAAGAAATCGGCCGTTACGCTGACCCGCTCCAGGCCCAGCATCTCGCCCCAGACCAAGGCGATCGACTGTTCGAGCGCCGTTTCCGGCGCCACGTAGTCGCCGGCGCCGAGCGCATCGGCATCCGGCAACGGCAGCGCACGGCGGTCGACCTTGCCGTTCGCGGTGACCGGGAAACGGTCCAGCAACACGTAGGCGCCCGGCACCATGAAGGCGGGCAAGCGCTGCGCCAGGTAGTCGCGCAGCAGGCTGGGTGTCACGGAAGAATCGGCATCGGCAAGGGTCACGTAGGCAACCAGCCGCTTGTCGGCACTGTCGCCCAGCGCCAGCACGAGCGCGCCGCCGACACCCGGGCAGGTCGCCAGTTGCGCCTCGATCTCGGCCGGCTCGATCCGGTAGCCGCGGATCTTCACCTGGTCATCCATCCGGCCGAGGAATTCCAGCGTGCCATCGGCCTTCCAGCGCACCTTGTCGCCGGTGCGGTACAGCCGCGCACCCGCGCTGGCACCCTCGCCCCCGAAGGGATCGGCCACGAAGCGCTCGGCGCTCTGCTGCGGCGCGTTCAGGTAGCCGCGCGCCACGCCGGCGCCGCCGATATACAGCTCGCCCGGCACATTGCACGGCACCGGTTCCATCGCATCGTCCAGCACATAGGTGTCGGTATGCGCAATCGGCCGGCCGATCGGCACGGTGCCAGCCAGCGCGGCGGCCATGCTCACGTTCCCGGCGGTGGCGAAGGTCGTGCACTCGGTCGGGCCGTACACGTGGATCAGTTGTCCCCCGCTCCCCGCCTGCATGGCTTCGATTGCCCGCGCGGCATGGGGCGACGACATCGCCTCGCCGCCCGTCAGCAACTGGCGCACGCCGGCCAGCGCTTCCGGGTGCTGGTCCACCAGCTGGTTGAACAGCGCGGCCGTCACGAACGCGGTGTCGATCCGCTCTCCGGCGATCAGCCCGGCCAGCTGGTCCAGGCCCACCACGCCGGCGGGCGCCTGCACGAGCCGAGCACCGTTCAGCAGGCTGCCCCAGATCTCGAATGTGGAGGCATCGAAGCCCACCGGGGCATATTGCAGGTACGTGCGGTCCGCGGAAAAGTCCGCATAGTCGGCTTCGCGCACCAGCCGCACGATGCTGCGGTGCTCGATCATCACGCCTTTCGGCTTGCCGGTGGTGCCGGACGTGTACATCACGTAGGCCAGCGCCCGCGGATCGTGCGGCACGTCCGGATTGGCATCGCGCTGCGCCGCGACTTGCGGCGCGTCGACATCCAGCACGGCACCGTCGAATGCGGGCAGCAGCGCGGCGCCGTCGGCGTTCGTCAGCACGGCCACGGCGCCCGCGTTCGCGAGCATGTAGGCGGTGCGTTCGCGCGGGTACTCGGTATCGAGCGGCAGGTAGGCGCAGCCGGCCTTCAGCACGGCCAGCAGCGCAACGATCAGTTGCGGACTGCGTGGCAGTGCCACGCCCACGATACCGCCCGGTGCCACGCCTGCCCCGAGCAGGTGATGGGCCAGCCGGTTGGCGCGGCGGTTCAGTTCATCGTAGTCCAGTTGCAGCTCGCCCTGCACCAGCGCGACATTCCCTGGCGCCAGCAGCGCCTGTTGGGCGAACAGGCCATGCACGGAGGTTTCCGGCAACGCGGGCTTGACGCCCCGCGCCAGCGCCAGCATCTTTTCACGCGTGGCGCCGTCGACCACGGCCAGGTTGCGCAGCGGCGTGGCCGGCGCCTCGGCCACCTGTCGCGCGAGCAGCGCGAACGAGTCGGCCAGCCGTGCCACCGTTTCGGGCAGGAACAGGTCGCGTGCATATTCCCAGTGCGCACGCAGGCCGCCATCGGCGCTTTCATACAGCACCAGTTGCAGGTCGAAGCGGGAAATCCATTCGGTGGTGTCGATCAGCGACGTGTCCTCGTAGGCGCGCTGCAGCGCGAAACCGACCTGGAAGAACGGCAGCGTATTGGCGCTGCGCGGCGGGTTCAGCTCGTCCACCAGCAACTCGAACGGCAGCTCGGCATGGTCGTAAGCGGCGCGCGCGGTGCGGCGCACGTCGTCCAGCAGGCCGGCAAAGGTCTGCCCGCCCTCCATGCGGGCGCGCAGCACCAGCGTGTTGACGAAGAAGCCGATCACGCCTTCGGTTTCCTCCAGGTTGCGGTTGGCGATCGGGCTGCCCACGTTGAAGTCAGTCTGGCCGCTCCAGCGGTGAAGCAGCACGTCGTACAGCGCCAGCCACGTCATGAACGCCGTGCTGCCGCTGTTGGCAACACCGCGCAGGGCTGCGCAGATATCCGCGGGAATGTGCGAAACATGCAGGCCACCGGACGACGACCGCGCGGCGGGCCGCGGGAAGTCATACGGCAACGTGATCTGCGGCTGGCTGCCGTCGAGTTCCGCGCGCCAGTAATCGACGAGCCGGGCGCGCTTGTCGCCGGCCAGGTCGGCACGCTGCCACAGCGCATAGTCCGCATACTGGATCGGCAACGGCGCCGTCTGCGGCGCACCGCCGGCGGCGAACGCGGCGTACGCGGACGACAGTTCGCGCATCATCACGTCCATCGACCAGCCATCGGTGGCGATATGGTGCAGCGACACGAGCAGGATGGCCCGGTCGTCGCCCTGCACCAGCCGGTAACGGGCCACCGGGCCGGCACGCAGGTCGAACGGCTGCGCCGCCTCGGCGGTGGCGATGGCCGACAGGCGCCCGGCCGCGTCCGGCGCGCCCCGCAGGTCGTCATAGCCGAGCGCCACGGGCGCCGGTGCCAGCACCTCCTGCCACGGCGTGCCATCCGCCTCGGGATAGCGGGTGCGCAGCGATTCATGGCGGGCGTGCAGCCAGTCCAGCGCCCCTTGCAGCGCCACGCGGTCGACGGTGCCGGCCAGCGGCAGCGCGTTCGGCACGTGGTAGGCCATGCTGGCCGGTTCGTACTGGTGCAGGAACCACAGCCGCGATTGCGAGAACGACAGCGGCAGGCGCTCCGGCCGCTGGCCGGCGGTGATAGCCGGCTGCCGCGCCGCGGCCTGGGCCTTCGCACCATCCGCGCCATCCGCCCCTGCTTCGCGCAAGGCGGCGGCCTGCCCCGCGATGGTCGGCTGCTCGAACAGCACGGACAGCGGAATGCGCACGCCGAACGTTTTCTGCAGCCGCGCATACGCCTGCGTGATCGACAGCGAATGGCCACCCAGGTCGAAGAAATTATCGGTAACACCGAAATCGTCCGTACCCAGCACGGCGGCCCAGATGCCGGCCAGCCTTGCCTCGATGTCGTCGCGCGGCGCGATTTTCACCGTGTCCGCATTGCTCATGTCCGGGGCCGGCAGCGCACCGCGATCGAGCTTGCCGTTCGCGTTCAGCGGCAGCGCGGCCAGCGGCATGTAGCACGCCGGCACCATGTACTCGGGCAGCCGGGCAGCCAGCCAGGCGCGGCATGCTTCCTGGAGCGCGGGCGTCCACGCGGCGCCGCCCTCCGGCACCACGTAGGCGATCAGGCGCTGGCCATCCGGTGTCACGGCGGCGACGGCGTCGAGCACGGCCGGGTGGCCGCGCAGTTCATGGCCGATCGCATCCAGCTCGATGCGGTAGCCGCGCAGCTTCACCTGGAAGTCGACGCGGCCGTGCACGACCAGCGTGCCGTCGGCGCGGTAGTACCCCAGGTCGCCCGTCAGGTACAGCCGCGCACCTTTCCTGTCCGGATCGGGCAGGAATTTCTGTGCGCTCATCTGCGCGTTGTTCAGGTAGCCGGCGCCCACCGAACCGCCGGCGATCGCCACCTCCCCCGTCACGCCGACCGGCAGGCGGTTGCCGAAACGGTCCAGCACGTGCACGGCCAGGCCGGGCAGCACGCAGCCCACGGTGACGGGCGCTTCCAGGTCCACGAACTCGTCGCGGCCGAAGCGGTGCGTGGTGCACAGGTCCGTGCATTCGGTCGGGCCATAGGTGTTGACCAGCGCCGTCTTGCAAGCCGGCGACAGCAGCCAGGGTGCCAGCCGGCGCTTGTCCACCGGCTCGCCGCCGACGAACAGCAGCCGTAACGATGCCAGCGCATCATGACGGCCGGCATCCGCTTCCACCATGGCGTAGGCCATGCTCGGCGTGCAGTTGATCCAGCCGATGCCATGCCCGGCCACCTGCTCGCGCGCATGCAGCGGGTCGAAGTGGCGCGTGGGCGCCAGGTGCAGGATGCCGCCCGTCGTCAGCGCGCCCCACACGCATTTCTGCGCCAGGTCGAACGTGATCTTGTTGACGAGCAGGCAGCGCTCGCCCGGGGCGAACGTGAACTCATCGTTCCACCAGCCGATGAAGCGCGTGAAACTGTCGTGGAATACGCCGGCAGCCTTCGGCTTGCCCGTGGAGCCGGACGTGTGGATCACGTACAGGATGCGCGCCGGGTCGGCGGCCGGCCAATCCTTCAATGGCACATCGTTCTCGTCATCACCGCCCAGCAGGACCAATACGCCGGCGATGTCGAACAGCGCGGCATGGGCGCCGTCCGTCACCACGTGGCGGATGTGCAGGTCGGTCACCATCTGCGCCAGCCGCGCCGCCGGCAGGCGCACATCGAGCGGCGCATACGCACAGCCGAGTCGCGTGATCGCCACCAGCGCGGCGATCATCGGCACGCCGGGCTCGAAGGCAAAAGCCACCGTGTCGCCCGCGCGTACGCCGGCGGCCAGCAGGCGGGCGCCAAGCCGCCGCGCCTGGAGGTCGAGTTGCGCGTAGGTGGCGTCTCCCTCATCCGACACGATGGCCGGCGCGTCGGGCCGCTCGGCCACCTGGCGCGCAAACAGTTCGCCCAGGTCCGATGACGCGTTCACGGCGGGGCGGTGGTTCCAGGCGTCCTGCAATGCCATGTCGTCGTCCGGGGCGATGGTCAGCATGCCGACCGGCAGGTCCACGTCCGCCACCATCCGCGACAGCAGCGCGCGGTAATGGGCCAGCAGCCCTGCCACCGCACTACCGTCGAACTGGCGCGCGTCGTACAGCGCCTTGGTGCGCATGCGGCCGACCGGGTCGATGACCAGGGCCAGCGGAAAATTCGTGTGCTGCCACACGCTGACGTCCGGCAGGCTGAAGCCTTCCGTATAGGGGAACGATTCGATGGCCACCATGGAGTCGAACAACGCCCGGCCACGCGGCACCTCGCTCCAGCCGGCGATCTCCGTCAGCGACGCATGTTCGTGTTCGCGCTGCGCCACCAGCGCGGCGCCCAGCCGGGTGGCGAAGCCGCGCACCGTTTCGGCAGGATCGATGCGCACGCGCACGGGTACCGTGTTGATGAACAGGCCCACCATCGCATCCGCGCCGGCCAGTTCGGGCGGCCGGCCGGCGACGGTGGCACCGAATACCACATCGTCCTCGCCGCTGTACAGGGCCAGCAGGTGCGCCCAGGCGGCTTGCAGCAGCGTGCCGGGGGTGACGCGCAAGGCACGGGCCGTCTCGCGCAAGCGGTTGCCCAGGGCCTCGCCCAGTTCCCCCGTCGCCGTGGCACCGGCGTCGGCGCCGCTGTCCGGTGCCGGGCGCTTGACCAGGCCAAGCGGCGTGGGCGCGTGGAAGCCTTCCATCTGCCCGCGCCAGTAATCTTGCGCGGCGACCTTGTCGCGGCCGCGCAGCCAGCCCAGGTAATCGCCCCAGCCCGGCACCGGGCGCGGCTGCCATGCCGCGCCATCGGTGAGCGCGGCGTAGGCGGACAGCAGTGAACCCAGCACCACGAAGGCCGACCAGCCATCGAGCAGCACGTGGTGGTAGGTCCAGAACACCACGCTGCGGTCCTCGCGATGCAGCAGCGCCTGGCGCAGCAGCGGTGGCCGGCGCAGGTCGAAACCGCGTGCCGCTTCATCGCGGCGCAGGGCATCCAGGCGCGCGGCGAAGGCCGTGTCGTCGTCGTCCGTGGCATCGATCTCGACCACGTCGATCGCCGCCAGCTTCGTCACCACCAGCAGCGGGTGCTCGAGACCTTCCCAGGCGATGGCGGCGCGCAGTACCGGGCAGGCGCCCAGCACCATGTTCCACGCCGCCTGCCAGCGCGCGCCATCGATCCGCCCGGCCGCCGGGCAGGCGAACTGCTCGACGTAGACACCGCTGCCCGGCGCCTCCAGCGTGTGGAACAGCATGCCCTGCTGGAGTGGCGTGAGCCGGTGTACTTCCTGTATGTCCTGCTTGTTCATGGTCGCTCTCGAGTCTCGTGTGTCGTTCATCCGGTATTCAGTCGGCCAGCGCGTGCAGCACGGCATCCAGGTCGTCGGCGGTTGCCGTTTCCGGTTCGGGCGCCGGCGCCTGCGGTGCGGGCGAAGGAGACGCCGGGTCGCCGACCACGCCGGCCACGGCCGCCAGCTCGGCCACCGTCTGGTGTTCGAACAGCTGGTTCGGCTTCAGCAGCACGCCATGCTTGCGGGCATGCGACACCACCTGGATGCCGATCACGGAATCGATACCCAGGTCGAAGAAGTTGTCATGGATGCCGACCGGGGTGATACCCAATGCGCCCTCGATGATCCCCACCAGCACTTCCTCGGTCGGATTGGTGGGCGGCGCGGCGATCACGTCCTCGCGCACAACCTTTTTCTTTTCCGCGGGCGCGGCGGCCGGGGCGATGCGCTCTTCGCGCAACTTGCGCAACAGCGCGTCGACCGGGTGCGGGTTGACGATCCAGTGCCCGCCGTTGCGCAGCGCGAGGGCACGGGCAAACAGCGCGCGGCCTTCCTGCGGGGAGATCGAGCCGTCGTCCACCGCCGGTGCGGCGGCGGCAGGCTTTGCCGTCAATGCGCCAGCGGGAACCCGGCGCAGCTGGAAGTCCGCCACCTCGGCCAGCACCGTGCCATCCGGCGCGTACAGCGCGATGTCGAAGCGGATCACGTCGCGGTCGTCGGACATGCCGACGAACTTCACGTGGCTGTACAGGTGCGTGCCCAGCCGACCGTGCACGGCCAGGGCGCCGTACGTGAACGGCAGGTATTCGTCCTGCAGTCCCAGGTCCAGCCGCGCCAGCAGGTGCCCGGTGATCGGGCCGGTGGCCATGTCCAGCAAGGCCGGGTGCAGGCCCAGCGCGGCATCGTCCGCCACGCCGTCCGGCAGCGCCAGCTCGCCCAGCAGCTGCCGCCCGCCAAGGCGGATGCGGCGCACCACCTGCCAGTGGCGGCCCAGCTCCAGGAAGCCATCGTCGCCGACCATCGCCGCGGCGCCACCGGGGAAGTCCAGCACATCGGCACGGCATTCCTCGGCGATGGCCGCCAGGTCGGCCTTCGTCGCGCCCTCCTTCGCGCCAGCCGACACGGTGGCCGACAACACGGGACTGTCGCCCTCCTTCACTTCGACCGAATAACCGTCGCCGGCGCGCTGCAGCAACACGTCGACCGTGACCAGCCGGTCGGCCGGCACGAACAGCGGCCGGTAGAAGAACACGTCGGCCAGGGTGCAGGCTTCGCCGCCGCCGGCTGCTTCACTCCATGCGGCGCGCACTATCTCGATCAGCGCCGTGCCCGGCATCACGGGCGTGCCATGGATGCGGTGGTCCTGCAATGCCCAATGGTCCTGCGCACGCAGGTGCGCGGTGAACCGCAGCGTGGCGCCTTCGTCGGCGCGGCTGAACAGGTACGGGTGGGCCAGCGTGCGGCCGGCCGGCAGCGCCGGGGCGGACGCGGTATGGCCCATGGCAACCGCCATGCCGACTTCACGCCAGCCGCCATAGGCCAGCGACAGCGTGCGTTGGCCGCGCGCGCTGCGGCTGCGGGCAAACGCATCGAGGAAGGCGTTGGCAGCCGCGTAATCGGCCTGGCCAATACCGCCGATCGTGCCGAACAGCGACGACACGACGACGAAGAAATCGAGCGGCTGGCCGGCCAGCGCAGCTTCCAGCGCCAGCGCGCCGAGCACTTTCGGTGCGAGCACGGCATCGGCCTGGGCGCGGGTCTTCAGCGCCATCATGCCGGCACCGGCGATGCCGGCCGCGTGGACGACGCCGCGCACCGGCGGCATGTCACCCTGCACGCGTTCGACCATCGCGCGCACTGCGGCGGGGTCGGTGATGTCGCAACGTTCGGTGACGACCCGGGCGCCACGCGCCGCCATGCGCTGCAGGCGGCGGATGCGTTCGCGGCCCGCGGCATCGTCCGGGTGCGCGGCCAGCCATGCATTCCATTCGGCCTGCGGCGGCAGCGTGTTGCGGCCCACCAGCACCAGGTGGCGCGCACCGCGTTCCACCAGCTCGTCGGCGAACTCCAGGCCCAGGCCTCCGAGCCCGCCGGTGACGAGGTACGTGCCCTCGGCCGCCAGCGCGGCCGGCACCGCCGGTTCCGGCACCGCCATCGTCTCCACATGGGCCAGCCAGCGCGCGCCATGCCGCTCGGCCACGAACTGGTCCGCCGGGCCGGCCGGCGCATGCGGCGCCGCCTGCAGGCGGGCCAGTTCGTCGAGCATCAGCCGGGCGACATCGTCCGAACCGGCCGGAACATCGAGCACGCGGCTGGCGATGGCCCGGTGTTCGTAGCCGATCGCCAGGTGCACGCCCAGCATCGTGGCCTTCACGGCATCGACCGCTTCGCCCGGCTGCACGTCGAACACTTCGCTGGCCACGGACAGCAGCGGCAGCCGTTCACCAGCGTCGTTGCCGAATGCCTGCGTCAGCGCCAGCAATGTATGGAAACCCAGTTCCAGCGTGGCGCCGCTGTTGGCGACGGAGTCGCCACCGCTTGCCGGCAGCAGCCAGGCATGGACGATCGCATCGGGCTTGCCGGCATGTCGCGCCAGCGCTTCCCAGTCACCCGCCTGGTCCGGGCGCACCCAGTACGCGCCGTCGTCCACCACGCCGAACGCGGGACCCGGTTCGGCACAGGCCACGGTGGCGCCGGCGCCGCGCAGGGCTGCCGCCAGCACATTGCCCCGTGCGTCGTCGTGCGCCAGCAGCAGCACCTTGCGGCCGGCGAGCGCGGGCACGGCGTCCAGCCACGGCTGCCGGCGCCACGACGCCGCATGAAACCATTCGCCCATGTCGGCGCTGCGGCGCAGGCCCCCATCGAGGGTGCCGCTCGGCGCCAGCGGCGGTTCCATCCAGTGGCGTTCGCGTGCGAACGGATAGGTGGGCAGCGGAATCCGGCGGCCCAGGTTGAACGCGTCGACGCCGGCATAGTCCAGCGCATTGCCCGCCGCCCACAGGTTGCCCAGCGCGGCCAGCAGGAAGCGGTCGGCAGGCAGCACCTCCTGCGGATGGCGCATCAGCGGCACAGCTACGGCGGTGGGCTTGCCCGCGACCGTCCCGGCGATGTGGCGCACGAAGGTGCTCAGCACGCCCGCCGGGCCGGCTTCGACAAGGAAGCCGCAGCCATCGGCCAGCAGCGTTTGCACGCCGGCCTGGAACAGCACGGGCGACAGCAGGTGGCGCACCCAGTAATCGGGGTCGGTGGCCTCGGCCGCCGTCAGCCACGTGCCGGTGACGTTCGACACGACCGGCATCGTCGGCGCCTGCGGCGCGGCCGCGGCGACGGCGGCGCGGAATTGCCCGGCCATGGGTTGCATCATCGCGGAGTGGAACGCGTGCGACGTCTGCAGCCTGCGGCAGCCGGTGCCGGCCGCTTCCAGCTCGGCCGCCAGCGCATCGATGGCCGCCGCCGGGCCCGCAACGACGCTGGCGCGGGGGCTGTTGATGGCGGCCAGTTCGATGCCTTCGCGCAGGCAGCCACGCGCCTCGGCTTCGCCACCGCCGATCGACAGCATGGCGCCGGCCGGCATTGCGTGCATCAGGCGCCCGCGTAGCGCCACCAGGCGCAACGCATCGTCCAGCGTGAACACGCCGGCCACGGTGGCGGCCACGTATTCGCCCAGGCTGTGGCCCAGCAGCGCGGCCGGCATGATCTTCCATGCCTGCAGCTGCATCGCCAGCGCATATTCGACGGTGAACAGCGCCGGTTGGGCATAGCGCGTTTCACGCAGCAGCGCGCTGTCCGCCTCGGTGGGGGTGGCAGTCAGCAGCAGCCGGGCCAGGTCGGTGTCGAGGTGGCGGGCCAGCGTGGCGCAGCAGGCGTCGAACGTGTCGCGGAAGACGGTGCAGCCGGCATGCAGTTCGCGCGCCATGCCGGCGTACTGCGAGCCCTGTCCCGTGAACAGCAGGGCCAATTTCTTCGTGGCCGGCAGTGCCGGCGTCTTGCCCGGCTCCTTCGCCAGCCTGTCCAGGTTGTCGATCAGTTCGGCCGCATTGCGCGCCACCACGGCGCCGCGCAGGTCGAATGCGCGGCGGCCCTCCTGCAAGGTGAACGCCACGTCGTCCAGGTCCGTTTCCGGGTGGCGTTCGAGGAAGCGGGCCAGCTGGCCGGCGGCGCGGCCCAGCGCGCCGGGCGTTTTCGCCGACAGCGGGAAGATGCGCAGCTTCTCGCCCGACACGGTGGGCTTCGTGATCGGCGGCTCTTCCAGGATCAGGTGGGCATTGGTGCCGCCGATGCCGAACGAGCTGACGGCGGCCACCCGCTTGCGGCCGGGCGCGGTGCGCCATTCGTTCAGCCGGTCGTTGACGAAGAACGGCGTCGCCGGGAAATCGATGCGCGGGTTCGGCGTATCGAAATGCAGGCTTGGAGGCAGCATGCCGGAGCGCGCCGCCAGCGCCGCCTTGATCACGCCGGCCACGCCGGCGGCCGGCGCCAGGTGGCCCACGTTGGTTTTTACGGAGCCGATCGCGCAATAGCCGCTGCGGTCCGTGTGGACCCGGAATGCGCGCGTCAAGGCCGTGATCTCGATCGGGTCGCCCAGCGACGTGCCGGTGCCGTGCGCCTCGATGTAGCCGATGTCGTCCGGGTGGGTGCGGGCGGCCTTCAGCGCACGCGTGACCGCTTCCACCTGCCCGTCGATGCCGGGCGCCGTGTAGCCGGCCTTGTGCGAGCCATCGTTCGTGACCGCCGAGCCGCGGATCACGGCGTAGATGTTGTCGTCGTCCGCCTCGGCATCTTCCAGGCGCTTCAGGACGATGACACCCACGCCGCCCTCGGAAAACACGGTGCCCTTCGCACCCGCGTCGAAGGCGCGGATGCAGCCGTCGTCCGAATTCAGGCTGCCTTCCGTGTAGTTGTAGCCGTGGCCGGCCGGCACGGTGGCCATCGAACCGCCGGCCAGCGACAGGTCGCATTCGCCGGCGCGCAGCGCCTGGCATGCCATGTGGATCGCCACCAGCGACGTGGAGCACGCCGTCTGCACCGTCACGGACGGGCCGGTGAGATTGAGCTTGTAGGCCACGCGGTTGCTGAGGTAATCCGGTTCGTTGCCGATGCCGGCGATCAGGTCGCGGTCCGATGCGCACATGATCTCGCGGTTGGAATACACATTGTTCAGGAAGTAGCGCGACAGCCCGGTGCCGGCATACACGGCGGCCGTGCCGCGGTAGCCGTCCGGCGCGTAGCCGGCATCTTCCATCGCCGCCCACGACGCTTCCAGGAACAGCCGCTGTTGCGGATCGATCAGCTCCGCCTCGCTGGGCGCGTAGCCGAAGAAGCCGGCATCGAACTTGTCCACGTCCGGCAGGTGATAGCCGGCGCCGACCCAGCCGCCGCCGGCCACCTGCCGCTCGACGTAGGGCACGGTCAGGTAGTCGTGGGCATCGATGCCCGCGCGGATTTCTTCCGGCGTGAACTGGCGCAGCGCGCTGCGGCTTTCGCACAGCATGTTCCAGAAGCTTTCCACGTCGGGCGCGCCCGGGAAGCGGCCACTGATGCCGATGATCGCGATCTTGCCCGACGAGACTTGGTTCTCTTTCATGGTATTCCCCTGAATATGTTTCATTGAGCCCGGCGGCGGCGGCCGCGCGGTGCGTCGTTGTTGTCGTTGTTCTTGCCTGCACCCGCGGCCGACGTGGCGTCGCCCTCCACGTGCCGCACCAGGTCGGCGATGGTCGGGTGGCCGAAGAACATGTCGAGCAGGCTCACGTCGCGCGACAGGCGTGGTTGCAGGCGCGTGTGGATGCGGATCATGTCCACCGAGGTGCCGCCCAGGTCGAAGAAGTTGTCGGCCGGGCTCACGTGCGGCACGTCGAGCACCTCGGCCCACAGCGCGCAGATGTCCGCGGCCAGCGGGCTGGCGGTGCCGGCGCGCATGGTGCCCGGCGCCTGCCTTGCCACCGGCTCGGGCAGCGCCTTGCGGTCCACCTTGCCGTTGGCCGACAGCGGCAACGATTCGAGCCGCACGAACTGGCGCGGCACCATGTACTCGGGCAGGCGGCGGGCCAGGTGGGCGCGCAGCCCATCCTCGAACGCGGCCTTCGACAGCGACGCGTCGGGATCGTTCGCATTGCCTGCTGCTTCCCGGCCCGGCAGGCCACCGGCCAGCATGTGGAGGTACATCGCGTCGCCGCCCAGCGCGAACGGATCGCCGGCCCGTTCCGCGTCGAAGCCGCCCAGCTGCACGAGGCCCAGGCCGGCCGCAGCGGCGGCGTCTTCCAGCAGGTGGCTCATGGCCCCCGCCTCCAGCAGGCACAGCGTGGGCGCCGCGGCGCCGTACTGCGGCTCGATCGCCTGCCGGGAACCGACGAGGAACAGGCGGAACGCGGCGGCGGCGGCGATCGGCTGGTTGCGGCGCGGGTACAGATCCGCGTCCAGCGTCACGCCGGCGGCCACCTGCTGCAGCGCGTTGCGCACCGGGTGGTAGTAGTAGATGCCGGGTTCGATCCCGTCGACACGGCTGATGTGCAGGTACAGCTGCACCGGGTACAGGCCGCCGGCCGAGGCGTAGCGGTAGCGCGGCAGGCCATCGTCGCCGCCCTGGCGCAGCGGTTCGAGCAGGCGGGCCAGGGCCGCCGGCGACACCGCTTCCGCCGCGAACACGCGGGTGGAGCGGCGTTCGATGCGCCGCGGTGCCGTGTCGCCGAGCGCCGTTTCGCTGCCGTGCAGGCGGCGCACGCCCGGTTGCGACAGGATGCCCTGCAGCTTGCTCGCGCTGCCGTCGTCGTCGCGCAGGTAATAGCCGACCAGCTGGCCCGCCTTGCCGGCGCCCACGTTGGCGACGGACGCCTGCACGCCCGGCCAGGCGTTCATCGCGCTTTCGATTTCGCCCAGCTCCACGCGGTAGCCGTTGACCTTCACCTGGAAATCGATGCGGCCCAGGATTTCCAGCGTGCCGTCCGGCAGCCAGCGCCCCAGGTCGCCCGTGCGGTACAGCCGCGCGCCGCTGTGCGGGCAGGTGACGAATGCCTGCGCGGTGCGCTCGCGGTCCTGCCAGTAGCCGACGGCCACGCCGATGCCGCCGATGCACAGTTCGCCGGGCACGCCCACCGGGCAGTTGTCGAGGTTCGCGTCGCGCACGTGGAAGGTCTGGTTCACCATCGGCTTGCCGTAAGGGATGCTGCGCCAGGCCGGATCGATGTCCGCGACGGGATGCAGGATCGACCAGATCGACGCTTCCGTTGCGCCGCCCAGGCTGTAGATGGCCGCGTTCGGGCACCAGGTGCGCAGCTGCGCCGGCAGGGCCAGCGAGATCCAGTCGCCGCTCATCATGGCCACCCGCAGGCGCGGGTCGGGCCGCTCGGCCACGTCGCGCAGATAGCCCACATACAGGTCGAGCAGCGCCGGCACCGTGTTCCACAGCGTGACGCCGTGGCGCGCCATGATCGCGGCCCAGTGCGCCGGTTCGCGCGCATGGCCGGCGTCGGGCAGCACGAGTGCGCCACCGGCGCCCAGCACGCCGAAGATGTCCCACACCGACAGGTCGAAGTTCAGCGCCGACAGCCCCAGCACGCGGTCGTCCACGCCCACCTGCATGCGCTGGTTGACGTCGATGCAGGTGTTCAGCGCGCCGCGGTGGTCGATGGCCACGCCCTTCGGCGTGCCGGTCGAGCCGGACGTGTAGATCACGTAGGCCAGGTCGGACGGCGCGCGCAGGGCCGGCAGCGGCCGCGGCGCAGCGGGCGCCAGCGCGTCCAGTTCGACGACCATGCAGCCGGCAATGGAACGCTGGCGCAGCGTGGCCGCGTCGGTGACGACGGCGGCCGCGCCGGACAGGCGCAGCACCTCGTCGATGCGCTCCTGCGGCAGGCTGGGCTCGATGGGCAGGTAGGCGGTGCCCGCCTCGAGGATGCCCAGCACGGCCACCACCTGGGCGGCCGATTTCGGCAGCATCACGGCGACCAGGGCACCGGTCGGCACTTCGCGGGCGCACAGTGCATGGGCCAGCGCATTGGATTCGCGGTACAGCGCGCCGAACGTGAGCGCGCGGCTGCCGTCGGCCACCGCCAGGCTGTCCGGCCGCGCGTGGCACTGGGCCAGCAGCGGCTGGTGCAGCAGCCCGGCCGGCACCGGCGCGGCCGTGGCATTGGTGCGCGCCATCAGCGCCTGCTGGGCGGTGGGCACCAGGTCGAGCCGCGGCTGCTGCCACGCCGTGCCGTCGCGGGCCAGGCGCTGCAGCAGGCCCGTGAAGGCATCGAACATCGCATCGACGAAGCCATGCTGGAACAGTTCATCGACGCTGTCCCAGTCGATGGCGAGGTCGCCGCCGTATTCGCCGGCCTGGCAGTCGAGCCACACCTGCGGCGTTTGCGTGACGGCATAGGCGGTATGGCCCAGCCAGTCCAGCGGGGCGACATCCGCATGCGCGGCGACGCTGCCGTTGCCGTTGCCATTGCCGCTATTGAGGGCGCCGGTGAACACGACCGGCATCATCACCGAGCCGGCGCCGCGCCGGCGTTCGGTAAGCTCGCGCAGCACGCGCACGCCGCTGACGGCGCGGTGGTCGAGGTCCTGCCACAGCTGGCGCTGCACGCCCAGCGCGATGTCGGCGAAGGCGCGCGGCGTGGACAGGTCGAAGGCCAGCAGCGTGACGGTGGTGAAGTCGCCGACCAGCCGGTCGACGTCCGGGTGGAACGGCAGCCGGTTGAACAGCGTGAGGTTCAGCGTGAAGCGTGGCGATTGCGACCAGCGCCGCACCACGCAGGCATAGATCGACAGCAGCAGCGCGGCCGGCGTGATGCGCAGCGCGCCGGCGCGTTTCTTCAACGTTTCCCAGTCGGCCCGCGGCAGGCGCAGGCTGCGGTGCGTGAACTTCGGCGCGTCGATCGATTCCGGGCTGCGCGCCAGCGGGAATTCCGGCGGCGGCGGCAGGTCTTCGAGCCGGTTGCGCCAGTAGCGCAGCGATTCCTGGAACCCCGGCGTGTCTTCCATCTGGCGCAGGCCGGCCTCGTAGTCGGCGAACGAGAAGGCCAGCGCCGGCAATTCGTCATTCGGGTGATCATGGTAATGCTGCCAGTCGTCGCTGATCAGGTCGAAGCTGTGGGCGTCGAGGATCAGCACGTCGAGCGACAGGTGCAGCCGCAGCACGCCTTCCGGCAGCCGGCTGGCGCGGATCTCGAACAGCGGCCAGATGTCGGCCGGCAGTACCTGGTGCGACAGTTCCTCGCGCAGCGCGGCCAGCCGCGCGCCGCGTTCCGCCGGCGGCAGGGCCGACAGGTCTTCCACCTTGAAGCGGTAATACGGCACGTCGGCCAGGATGCGCTGGTTGCCGTCGGACTGCACGACGGCGCGCAGCATGTCGTGCCGGGCGATGACGCGGTTGAATGCCCGTTCCAGCCGTGGCAGGTCGGCGCCGCGCGCCTCGATTTCCAGGTAGCCGTGCGCGGACACGTTGCCCATCGCGAAGCTGCCCTGCCGGCCCACCCAGTAGGCCTGCTGGATTTCCGTCAGCGGGAACGGTTTGCGGCGGCGGCTCGCATCCGGCGCCAGTTGCGGCACGCCTTGCCCCCGCGCCACCACCTCGCGCCGCTCGCGCATGCGCGCCAGCAGCGTTTCCGTCTGCGACCGGGACAGGCCGGCGATCTTGTCGATGATATCCATGCTCTTCTCCTTACAGCGCGGGGTCGGCGGACACTTCGGCCACCAGTTCATGCAGGTCGCCCATGCCATCGGCCAGCGCGGCCAGCAGCGTTTGCGACAGTTCGGCCACGGTGGGCCGCGTCATCAGGTCCGACAGGCGCAGCGCCGCGTGCCAGTGCTGGTTCACGTCGAACAGCAGCCGCGTGGCCAGCAGCGAATGGCCGCCCAGCGCGAAGAAGTCGCCATCGATGCCGACCGCTTCAGGTTCCAGGCCGAGGTGCACGGCAAAGCGCTGCGCCAGGTCTTCCTCGACGGCGTTGCGGGGCGCCTGCCGGGCGTGCGTTTGCGGTTCGCCGGCACCCGTCGCCGCCAGCCCGGCCAGTGCGCGGCGGTCGGTCTTGCCGTTCGGCGTGAGCGGCAGTTGCGCCAGGCGGTGGAACGAGGACGGCACCATCCAGCGCGGCAGGCGCTCGGCCAGCGCGGCGCGCAGTGGCGCTTCCATGTCGCTGGCCGCGCTGTAGAAGGCTGCCAGCCGGGCCGGTTCGCTATGCGCGACGACGGCGCCGGCCTCGACGCCGGGCACGGCGCGCAGCGCCGCGTCGATCGCGCCCAGTTCCACGCGGTGGCCGCGGATCTTCAGCTGGTCGTCGCGGCGACCCAGGTATTCCACGGTGCCGTCGGGCAGCAGCCGGCCCAGGTCACCCGTGCGGTACATGCGGCTGCCGGCATTGCCGGACAGCGGATCGGGAATGAAGCGCTCGGCGGTCATGCCGGGGCGGCCCAGGTAGCCGCGCGCCAGGCCGTTGCCGGCGAGGCAGATTTCACCCTGCGCGCCGGCCGGCACCGGCTGCAGCGCTTCGTCCAGCAGATACAGGCGGGTACCCGGCAACGGGCGGCCGATCGTGACGGCGCCCTCCTCGCCCGGCGCCAGGCGCAGCCACGTGGAATACGTGGTGTCCTCGGTCGGGCCGTACAGGTTGCAGACGGTCAGCTGCGGCCACAGGGCGCGCACGCCGTCGACCAGCACCTGCGGCAACGCTTCACCGGCCAGGTTCAGCACGCGCACGGCCGGCGGCAGGCACTGCTCGCGGGCCAGCTCGGCGGCGGCGCTGGGCACGGTATTGACCAGCGTGACGTCGGCAAACCGGGCGTCGCCGGCATCGCCGCCCTGCGTCAGCGCCAGCACGTTGTCGACCAGGACGATCCTGCCGCCGTGCGCCAGCGGCAGGAACAGCTCGAAGACGGACAGGTCGAAGCACACCGACGTCGAGGCCAGCATGCCGGCCCGTTCCTCGGCCGTGAACTCGGCGGCGGCCCAGTCGAGGAAGGTGCACACGGTGCGGTGCTCGATCGCCACGCCTTTCGGTTCGCCGGTGGAGCCGGACGTGAAGATCACGTAGGCCAGCTGGCAAGGCGAGACATCCACCGCCGGTGCGTGCTCCGGTTTTGCTTCCAGCGCGGCATCGTCCAGCACGAAGCGCGGGCAGGCGCCCAGCGCCACGTCCCCCGTGCCGGCGGCCGTGATCACCAGCGCCGCGCCGGACAGGCGCAGCACCGTGTCGATATACGCGGCCGGGTAGGCCGGATCGACCGGCACGTAGGCCGCGCCGGCCTTCAGCACGGCCAGTAGCGCCACCGGCAGGTCGGCCGTGCGCGGCAGGCAGACGGCCACGCGGTCCTCGGGCCGGACGCCGCGCGCCAGCAATGCATGGGCCAGCCGGTTGGCGCGGGCATCGAGTGCACCGAATGTCATTGTCTCCAGCCCGCAGCGCAGCGCGACCGCGTCCGGGTCGCGCGCGGCCTGTGCTTCACACAGCCGGTGCAGGCAGCCCTCGTTCATCGCCACCGCCGGCTGCGCTGCGAGCGCCTGGCGCTCTTCCGGCAGCAGCGCGTCGAAGCCGGCCAGCGGCTGTTGCGACGCAGCAGCGATGCGCTCCAGCAGGTGCGCATAGCGGCGCAGCATGGTCTGGGCGGTGGCTTCGTCGAACAATGCCGCCGAATAGGTCAGTACCAGCTCGATGCCGTCGGTGGCCAGCAGCGCGTCGAGCGTGAGCTCGTATTTCGTGTGCGTGGCCGGCGGCACCATTGTGCGCGTCGCCACGCCCGCCCCCTGCCATGCGTCGTGCGCTTCGCAGTTGAACAGCACCTGCACGAGCGCCGGCCGGGCCGGGTCGCGTTCCAGGCCGGCGGCGCGCACCATGTCGGCAAACGGGAATGCGCGGTGCGCCAGCGCATCGGCCACTTCGGTGCGCACGCTGCGCAGGAAATCGGTGAACGGCTGCTCCGGTACCACGGCGGTCGTCAACGGCACGACGTTGACGCCGAAGCCCACGTACGACTCCGCCGCGCCGGCCGGATGCACGGAGACCGGCACCCCGATGACGAAGCGGGCGGCACCGCCCAGCCGGGCCAGCAGCAGGCGCCAGGCCGCGTTCAGCGTCATGAATGGCGTGGCCTGGGCTGCGGCGCCGAGCCGGCGCACGGCATCGAGCATGGCCGCCGGCAGCTGCAGCGTGACGCGGCCCGCTTCGAAGCGCTGCACGGCGGGCAGCGGGCGGTCGACCGGCAGCTCCGGTGCCGGCGGCACCTGCGCCAGCCGGTCGCGCCAGTAGGCGGCGGCGGCCGGATCGATCTCGTCGAGCTTGCGGCAGGCCGCGTCGACCGGCAGCACCGGTTTCAATGGCGCCACGCCGCCCTGCTTCAGCGCGCCATACAGCGCCCACAGCTCGCCGGCCAGGCGGCCGAACGACATGCCGTCGATGACGAGGTGGTGCGCCAGCAGGTATAGCCAGGCTTCGCCGGACGGCAGCGACAGCAGCCAGGCGCCGGCCAGCGGGCCTCGGCGCGGATCGAGCGGCGTACGCTGGCGCACGGCGATCCAGTCACGCGCGCGCCCCTTTGCGCCATCGCCCAGCATCGAAAAGTCGACCTGTTGAAGCGCCAAGGACGCGGCGGCCGGCACCACGAAGCACTCGCCCTCTTCGGCGACCTGGGCACGCAGCAGCGGGTGGCGTGCTACCGCTGCGGTCCACGCCTGTGCCAGCAGGCCCGCATCGAGATCGCCCGTCACGGCATACAGCGCGCCTTCGTTGTAGGCCGGTGCGATCTGCTCGCCCAGCTCCAGGTGCACGAGGATCTGGCGCTGCGCTTCCGACATCGGCAGCGCGAGGTCGCGTACTGGCCGCGCACGCAGCACGGCCTGGCCTGCCGACACGAGCAGCGCTTCCGCTTGCGTGAAGCCGGCGGTGGCAAGGCGGTCGAGCCAGCGTTCGGGAGGCATCAGCGCATGGTCGGGGCGCACGTCCGTATCGTCGCGCTGCCACCAGCCTTCGGTGATGCCGAACACGAGGTCGAGCCACGCATGCGCCTGTGTGCATTCCTGCAGCAGCAGGGTGCCGCCGTCGACCAGCAGCGCGTCGAGCCTGGCCAGCGTGGCCGCCAGGTCGGGCGTGGCGTGAACGACGTTGGCGGCGACGATCACGTCGAACGTGCCCTCGATGCCCTGCTCCGCCGCGCCGCGGGTGAGGTCGAACTGCCGGTACGTGACGCGGTCATCGGCCAGTTCGCGCTCGGCGCGGGCCAGGAAGGCCGGCGAGATGTCGGTGTACCAGTAGTCGCACCCTGCGCCGAGCCGGGCCAGCAGGCGGCGCGCGACGGTGCCGGTGCCGGCACCTGCCTCCAGGATACGCAGCGGCCGGCCGGCGGCCTTTTCGCAGTCAGCCACCGCGTCGACCAGCCGTTCGTTGGCCGCTGCCGCCCCCGGCGCTTCCGCATACAGGCGCGTGAGCCATTCGAAGCCTTCGCCGCGGAACAGCACGTCGACCGCTTCGCGTCGGCCGGCCAGCACGTCCGGCAGCGCTACCGCGCAGCGGTCGGCGAGCGCGGCGATGGCCTGGGGCAGCCGCTCGGCCAGCACGGCGCGGCGCTGTGGCAGCGCGGCGGCCAGCCGGCGCAGCGCATCGGCACGGGGCGCGCCCAGGTGTTCCAGCATGCGGTTCAGCAGTTTCGCATGGGCCGGCGTCACGGGGGCCGCCGCATCGTCGCGCCAGCCCAGCTTGACGAGGGCGTCGGCGAATGCGGCCAGCGCGAAATCGTCCAGCGCGAGCGTGGCCGCTTCCGGCGCCATGGCGGTTCTGTCGAGAGACAGTCCGCCGCCATCGCCGCCCGGGAAGAAGCCGCCGGCGCGCATCGCGTTGGCGCTGTCGATCGCGGCAGCCACGATGCGTTCGATGTCCGCATCGTCGTGCGCGGTGGTCAGGAAGCACGTGTGGCCTTCCCAGATATACACGCCGCGCAAGGTCATGTGATAGAAGAACAGGTTTGCCTCGATCGGCTGGAACTCGACGCTGAAGTTATTGAAGAACACGAACCGCAGCAGCGAGCCGGCATGGTCGACGTGGATCGGGAACCGGGCGGCGGCGTAGTGCGCGTTCAGCCGCGCCGCCAGCCGCGCCGTGCGCCCGTTCAGCGTGCGGTACAGTTCCTCGCCTTCCGCCTCGATGCGTTCCAGCACGGCGATGCACGAGGCCATCGTCAGCGGGTGCGCCGAGAACGTGCCGGCGAAGAACGTGTGCGGCTGGCGCGGCGCGGAATCGTCGCCGTAGCGCCAGGCGCCGCCGTCGATCGCATCCATGAAGCGCGCACGGCCGGCGATGACCCCGATCGGCATGCCGCCGCCGGCCACCTTGCCGTACGTGACGATATCGGCCCGCACGTCATACCACGCCTGGGCGCCGCCGGCGTGCAGCCGGAAGCCGGTGATCATCTCGTCGAACATCAGCGCGCAACCCGTTTCATCGGCGATGCGGCGCAGCTCGTGCAGGAACGCCTTGGGCTGCAGGCCGGGCCGGCGGCTCTGCACCGGCTCGGCAATGATGGCCGCCGCTTCGGGTGCCAGTTCGCGGATCTTTTGCAGCGATGCTTCGGTGCCCCACTCCAGCATCGTCACTTCGCGCGCGCTGGACGCCGGCACGCCAGGGGCGCCGGGCTGGCCTTCGATGCCGCCACGGCCGGCACTGGCCAGCGTGGCGTCGGAATGGCCGTGGTACGAACCGGTGAAGCGGATGATGCGCGTGCGGCCGGTGACGGCGCGGGCCAGCCGGATCGCCGTCATCACGGCCTCGGTGCCGGAGTTGGCGAACGCCACGCGCTCGGCGCCGGTCAGCCGCGCCACCAGGGCGGCGGCCCGGCCGGACAGGGGCGATTTCGGCCCCACCTGGATGCCGTCGACCAGCTGCTTGCGCAATGCGTCGACGACCATCGGCGGATTGTGGCCGAACAGGCACGAACCGAAGGCCATCGTCAGGTCCACGTAGTCGTTGCCGTCGATGTCGGTGACGTGGCTGCCGGCGCCGCGGTCGACGACCAGCGGGTAGATCATCTCCTTCGTGGCGCGCTTGAAACCCAGCGAGCTGCGGTAATCGGCGAACACGGCGCGGTGCTGCTCGGCGTAGGCGCGCGAGCCGGCCGTTTTCGCGGTATAGGCGCGGGCCAGCTCGTCGATATGGGCGGCCTTGCGGCTGTCGAGGGCCGGCGCGGCGGGGGCCGCGGGTGCAAGGAGAGCAGTAGATGCGGAAGCAGGCGCGGAGGCAGGCGCAGGAACGGCAGCCGGTTGCGACGGCATGGCGGCCGCCGGCGCGGCAGGTGCCACGGGTGTCGATGCCATCGATGCATTGCCGCCGGCCTGCGCCATCTGCAAGGCCATCACGTCGCGCAGCGTGGCCAGTTGCTGTTCGAACAGGCGGGCCAGGTTGTCGATGCCGCCGGCGGCAGGGGTCGCGGCGGTGACTGGGGCGATCGGGGCGGCAAGGGCGACAGCGGAGGCCGGTGCGGTTGGTTCCACTATGACCACCGGTGCATGCGTCGCGACGTGCGCGGCCAGCCGGTCGATCGTGTCGAGCCCTTCGAACAGCGCGGGCAGTTCGATCTTCACGGCGAAGCGCGTTTCGATGCGGCCGCCGAACTCGGTGAGCACCAGCGAATCGGCACCGCTTTCCAGGAAGCTGCGGCGGTTGTCCACCGCATCGGCCGGGCAGCGCAGCAGTTCGGCCAGCGTGGCGCGCAGCCAGCCCGCGGCATCGGCGCCGGCCTGGGTAGTGGGAGCGGCAACGGCGGCCGGCGTATGGGGAGCATTCATGACAGGTGCCTCGGAAGTTGAAATCCAGTGGGAAGCGAGATCGAACGGGTAAGCCGGCAGCGCGATGGCGGGGTCGGCATCCGTGCCGGCCAGCGCCGCCCAGTCGGGCCGCGCGCCGATGCAGTACAGCCGGGCCAGCGCGGCGAAAATGCCGCGCAGCGCGGTGCCGGGCACGCACGACACCACGTCGGTGCCCGGTACGGCGCCGCGCCGCAGCAGGCCCGCCAGCACGGCCTGCGGCGCGATTTCCAGCAGCACGTCCGCACCCTCGTCCTGGGCGGCGACAACGCAATCGGCGAAGCGCACCGTGCCGCGCAGGTGATCGACCCAGTAGCCGCCGTCGACCTGCTGCAAACGGGTGCCGCGCAGGTTGCCGTAGAGCGGGATGACGGGCACGCGGTAGCCGATGCCGGCGGCCACGCGGCCGAATTCGCCGAGCACCGGATCCATCAGTGCCGAGTGAAAGGCCGTTTCGACCTGGAGCGGCTGCGCAGTGAAGCCGGCGGCCAGCACGGCTTCACGTGCGGTGTCGAGGGCCGCGGCCGGGCCGGTCAGCGTGACCACGCCGGGCGCGTTGACGGCCGCCAGCTCGACACCGGCCGGCAGGTGCGCCAGCCACGTATCGAGCAGGTCGGCGCGGCCCGTGACGGCCAGCATCGCGCCGCCCGTGCAGTGGCTCATCAGCCGGGCGCGCGTGGCCACCAGCAGGGCCGCGTCTTCCAGGTCGAGCGCGCCGGCGATGCAGGCCGCCATGTATTCGCCCAGGCTGTGGCCGAACGCGGCGGCCGGCTGGATGCCGCAGGCCATCAGCGTGCGTGCCAGCGCGTATTCGCAGGCGAACAGCGCGGGCTGGGCAAACGCGGTTTGCGCCAGCGTTTTACCGTCGAGCGGTTCGTTGCCGTAGAGTTGTTCCGCGAGGTGGCCCGCGAGGTGGCCCGTGACTGGCAGGCCGTGCTGCGCGAACGCGGCGGCAGCGGCATCGAACGCTTCGCGGTAGGCCGGCACGTGGCGGTACAGTTCCGCGCCCATCGCGGCCTGCTGCGCCCCCTGCCCGCCAAACACGAAGGCGATGCGCGGTGCCGGGCGACCCGTCACGTCGCCCTGCGCCAGGCTGGCGGCGCCTTCCAGCTGCGCGGCGAGATCCGCCGCATCGGTGCCGATGGCCACGGCGCGTCGCGACAGTGCGGAACGGCCCGCTGCCGCCACGCGGGACAGGCGGTGCAGCGCGGCCGGGTCTTCACGCAATTGCCGCGCATAGGCGTGGCACAGCGCGCGCAGCGCCCCTTCCGATTCCGCGCTGACCGGCAGGACCGCGGTGGGCAGGGATCCCGTGTTTGCAGGTGCCACGGTGTCATGACGTTCGAGGATCACATGGGCATTGGTGCCGCCGAAACCCATCGACGTGATGCCCACGTGGCGCAGCGGCGCGGCGGGCGCCGTGCCATCGGCAAGTTGCAGGCGGCCTTCGGCGCGGTCGAGCCTTGGATTGGCTTGCGACAGCCCGGCGACGGGCGGCACCTGCTGGTGCCGCAGGCACAGCACGGCCTTCACGAAACCGGCCAGGCCGGCGGCCGCCTCCAGGTGGCCGATATTGGCCTTCACGGTGCCGACCAGGCAAGGTGCGTTGGCGCCATTGCCATCGCCACGGTCCGCGCCAACGACCGCGTTCAGGGCGTTCCATTCGATCGGGTCGCCCAGCGCGGTGCCGGTGCCGTGCGCTTCGACGTATTGCACGGTAGCGCCCGCGATACCGGCGGCATCCAGCGCGGCGCGCAGCAGTTGCTGCTGGGCGTTGCCGTTCGGTGCCGTCAGCCCGAAGCTGCGGCCATCCTGGTTGACGGCGCTGCCGGCGATGCGGGCCAGGATGGGATTGCCGGATGCCTCGGCCGTATCGCGCCGGCGCAGCACGACGGTGACGACGCCCTCGCCGCGCACATAGCCATCGGCCGACGCGTCGAAGCTGTGGCACGCGCCGCTCGGCGACAGCATGCCGGCGCGGCGCAGCGTGGCCGACAGCCGCTCGTCGAGCAGCAGGTTGACGCCGGCGACGATGGCGGTATCGCATTCGCCATCCCGCAGGCTGCGCCACGCCATGTGCAACGCCACCAGCGACGACGAGCATGCCGTGTCGATCGCCACGCTGGGGCCGCGCAGGTCGAGGAAGTACGACAGCCGGTTGGCAACGATGCTGTTGGCGCCACCGGTGGCGGCATGGCCACCTGCCACGTCGTCGAGCACGCGCTGGCCGTATTCCTGGCCGCTGATGCCGACGAACACGCCGGTGCGGCTGCCGGCCAGTTGTTCGCGCGGGATGCGCGCCGCTTCCAGCGCATGCCAAGCACTCATCAGCAACAAGCGCTGGCGCGGGTCCATCCGTTCGGCTTCGTGCGCGGCGAGGTGGAAGAACGGGGCATCGAAGCCGTCGATATCGTCCAGCCAGCCGGCCTCGCCATCGGCACCCAATGCGCGGCGCGCGGCCGATGGCATGCCGACGGCGCGGTGGCCTTCGCGCAGCAGTTGCCAGAACGCCGCCAGGTCCGGCGCACCGGGGAAGCGGCCATGCATGCCGACGACGACGATATCGTCGCGTGCCTGCTCCTGCGCCGCCGGGTGTTCCGGCATCGCCGGTGCCGACGAATCGGCAAATGCGGCGGCCAGGTGGCACGCCACGGCGGCCGGCGTTGGATGGTCGAACAGCAGCGTGGTCGGCAGGCCGGGCATGGCGAATTCGCGTTCCAGTTCGCCGGACAGGCGCACGGCATCGTTCGAATCGAGGCCCCAGTCGGCAAACGCGCGGTCGGCACGGATCGCCTCGACCGGCAGGCCCGCCAGCTCGGCCACGCGGTGGCGCAGCCAGGCTTCGATACCGGCCTCATCGGCCGGTGCCGGCGTGCCCGCGGTGCCGGCAGCTGCCTGCGCGGCCAGCAGCGCCGGGCTGCGCCAGCCGGCCTTTTCTTCCAGCGTGCCGTCCAGGAACATCGCGCTCGTGGCGCGGCGCTGCACCTTGCCGCTGGTTGTTTTCGGGATCGTGCCCTGGCGGATCAGGGCGATGCCGGCCACCTTCAGCTCGTGGCTGTCGGCGATGCTGCGGCGGATGGCCGTCAGCACTTCATCGGTATCGCGCTCGGAGTTGAAGCGGCGGTCGGTCTCCGCCACCACGCACAACTGCTCTTCGCCGCCGACCTGCACCGCGAACGCCGCCGCGCCGGCCGGGCGCAGCAGCGGGTGCGCGCTGTCGACGGTATGTTCGATGTCCTGCGGATAGTGGTTGCGGCCGCGGATGATGATCACGTCCTTCATGCGGCCGGCGATGACGACCTGCCCGTCGTGCAGGAAACCCAGGTCGCCGGTGCGCATCCAGCGCCGGGCGTTCCTGCTGGCGGCATCGCTGGAGGCATCGCTGGCCAGCGTGCCGCCGAACGTTTCCTCGGTGCGCTGCGGGTTTTCCCAGTAGCCGGCGCCGACGGCGGCGTTGCGCACCCAGATCTCGCCCACGCGGTCGGCCGCGCAATGCAGGCGCGTGGCCGGATCGACGATGGCCAGTTCCGTATCGCCGATCGGGTAGCCGCTGCAGGCCAGCCAGGTGGTGCCCGGACCGCCCTCGGCACGCGGCTCGACGCGGTGGCATTCCAGCGCGCGGGCATCGACGAACAGGCCGTTCGGCTCCTGGCCGGCCACCTTCAGGTGGCTGCCGGTGACGATGCAGCTGGCTTCGGCCAGGCCCCAGCTCGGGTTGAACACGCCGGCGCGGAAGCCCGCTGCGGCGAATCTTTCCGTGAAGGCGCGCATGGTTTCCATCCGCACGGGCTCGGCGCCGTTCAGCGCGCCCTGCCAGCACGACAGGTCCAGTTCCGCCAGTTCGCTGGCGGTCACGCTTTTCATGGCCAGGTCGAAGGCGAAGTTCGGCCCCATCGTGTGCGTGATGCGGTAGCGGCTGATGGCGCGCACCCAGCGCGACGGCTGCTGCACGAACGAGGCGTTCGGCATGATGTAGCCGCGGATCGCCAGCCGGATCGGCGTGAGCAGGCCATAGATCAGGCCCAGGTCATGGAACGGCGGCAGCCAGTTCAGCAGGCTGGAATGTTCACCATGCGCGCAGCCGCGGGCAAAGTATTCGGTGTTGGCCAGCAGGTTCGCGTGGGTCAGCATCACGCCTTTCGGCAGCGCGGTCGAGCCGGACGTGTACTGCAGGAAGGCCACGCCATGCGGGTCGATCTGCGGCCGCCGCCAGTCATCGGCGCGGGCGGTGTCGACTTCCTCGCTGGCGATCCATGCCATGTCGCGCAGTGCCGGCATCGCATCGAACGATTCGGCCGCCTTGTCGGCCAGCAGGCGCGTGGTCAGCACGGCGCGCGGCGCGGCCGATGCGGCGATGGCCAGCAGTTTTTCCAGCGTCTGCTGCAGGCGCGCCGGCCGTGGCGGCGGCAGGGGCACGGCGATGCGGCCCGCATACAGGCAGCCAAAATACGCGCTGGTGAATTCCATGCCCGGCAGGTACAGCAGCATCACCCGGTCGCCTGGCTGCGTGCTGGCGGACAGCGCCTGCGCGATGGCGCGCGCCTCCTTGTCGAGATCGGCGAAGGTGGCGGTGGCGGCGGCTTCCTCGCCGTCCCGCAGGTAGGTGAGGACCGGGAAATCCGGCAGCCGGGCGGCCTGCTGTTGCAGCAGGTCCACCAGGTCGCGCGGATCGAAGTCGTCGTGCATGTTCATCGGTTGCCCCTGATAGTTTTAGTGTCGATGTCAGAAACTTGCCGTCATGCCGAGGAACAGCACGCTGTCCAGGTAGCGGCGGGTGTCGCCATGGCGGCTGCCGAAGGGCACCGTCAGGTTGGCGGCCAGCTTGATGCGGTCGTTCAGGTCGTGGGAAATCACGATCGTGGTGCTGCCGTCCTTTGAATCCAGGCCATAGCTGACCTGTGCCACCAGGCTGGTAGCGGGGGCGATGCTGCGGTTCACGTATTGCATGTACACGGAGTCGCGGCCGAACGTGCGGGCATATGGTTGCACCACGGCGCCCAGCTGCCCTGCCGCGGCACCGGCGGCGAACGGATCGCTGCTGCGGAAGCGGCCCGCCTGCGCGACGGCAAACGCATCGAGCGCCGCCCGCTCGGCCGCCGAGTAACCTTCCGTATTGCGGCGGTATTCCAGGTTCACGGTGCTGCCGCCTTCGAAGGTGTAGGAACCGCCGACGAGCACGTCGTAGTGGCGCTTGCGGTCGTCGGCCCGCGTTGCCAGCTGCCAGTCCTGCGTGCCGTTGTTTGCCACACCTGGAGCGAGGGCCAGCAGCCGGCGCGAACCACGGAACGTGGCGGCGTCGAAGTACACGATGACGGCATCGTTGACGGTCCACTGGCCATAGGCGCCGTACTGGTTGCGGCCGGCGCGGTGCGAGGCCACGGCACCGACGGCGAACACGTCGCCCACGTGGTCGGCCCGCAGCGCCGTCTCGGGCTTGAACGGGCGCAGCACTTCGCGGTCGCGGCCTTCGTCGACATTGCGCACCAGCGCCACGGTGTTGCGGTCGTCGATGCGCCAGCGGGCACCGACGAAATCGCGCGAGGGCAGTTCCGTGAACGGGTTCACCTGGTTCGTCTCGGTGAAGAACGGATTCGACGGCGAGGCGAACTGCGACGGCCCCCACAGCATCAGCTCGCGGCTGTAGAACACGTCGACATTGCCGAGGCGCCCTTCGACCAGCCAATTCTGCAGATAGGCCTTGGTCTCCCGCGTGTCGCCGCTGGCGGCGTTGGTACCGGTAGCCTTGCTGAACGTGACGCGCGGGCCGATCGCCAGCACGCCATACTCGCCTTCCATGCGCCAGCGCAGCCGGGCTTGCGCGCCATGCTGCATGCGCGGCAGCCCTGCCAGCAGGTTGTCCGGGTTGTAGCTGCTGTCGGCGCGCACGTCGTACAGGGAGCTGAACAGCACCAGGTCGGCGCCGAATTCCGGCGCGCCGGCGTACACGTTCCCCGTACCGGCCGCCAGGGTGGCCAGCACTACCAGAGCACATCGCATGGAAGACCTCGTTGTTGGTGGGTTGAGCCTGAAACGTTCAGTTGTGCATCAGTGGCACATCAATTCCGCGTCAGGTTCGCCAGGCTGAGCGTGGACGACGAAATGTCGTTCACCTTGACGTCCCAGTATTTGAGGACGGTGCGCTTCGATGGTTCGAGCGCGTCGGCGATTTCCATTTTGCTGACGAAGCGCACGGTCTGGCCGTTGTGCCGCACGTGGTTGTCGTACTCGATGCGGGCTGTCTTGAGCACGTTGCCGGACACGGCGAAGTATTCCGCCTTGATGCCGAGCGCGCTTTCCTTGTCGATGAAGTAGCGGATGCGGTCGTAGGCCACCGACGTGGATTTCGCCTTCAGGTCCAGCACCCATACGGGGCGGCCATCGACGGTGCCCTCGCCCGCCAGCGCGGCATCGTAGTCGCGGCTGTAGTTGGTGGTGGCGATGTCGCCGTTCGACGCTTCGCCCAGCATGCGCTGGCGCGGCGAGATGGCGATCGGCTTGCGCACGTCCGGCGAGGCGAACCACATGTTCCGGCCCTGCATCAGCATGCGGTTGCCGCGCACCCGTGGCGGTTCCGTAAAGCTGATCAGGCTGTCGGCGGCGGCGGCCTGGATCTGCAGCTTCAGTTCCGAGCCGGCCTGGCCGTCGCGGATCTCGGTGACGCTGCTGTACAGCTGCACGCCTTTCAGGCCGCCGCCGCGCGCCATGTCGCTCTGTTCGAGCAGCTTGTTGGGATCGGGCGCGGCAGTCGCTGCCTGCGCGTTGAAGGTGGCTGCGGCTGCGAGCAGCAGCCGCATCAGGTGTTTGGCGTTAAACATGAGAAAGTGCTCCTGTGATGTTGCGACGCGACGCGCGCCGGGCGGGCAGGTACGAGGCCAGGGCGGCCAGCACGACCAGCGTGAACAGGGAACCGCCGAGGTTGGCGGCGACGAGCTCGACGACCAGCGGCACTGCGGCGGCGGCGTCCGGCGGCGTGTAGGTGATGCCGGCGCCATTGATCAGGAAGCCGGCGACCACCGTGATCGCGATGCCGAGGCCGCAGCCGACGGCCACGATCAGCATGCCTTCCAGCACGAACAGGCTGTCGAGCGTGCGCACCTGCATGCCCAGCGCGCGCAGCGTGCCGATCTCGCGGGTGCGCTCGGTGATCGTCATGCCCATCGTGTTGAACACGCTGGCCAGCACGACGATGGCGACGACGACGCTGAT
This sequence comes from Pseudoduganella lutea, assembly GCF_004209755.1. Lineage (NCBI taxonomy): Bacteria > Pseudomonadati > Pseudomonadota > Betaproteobacteria > Burkholderiales > Oxalobacteraceae > Pseudoduganella > Pseudoduganella lutea. The sequence goes on from NZ_CP035913.1 coordinate 2,568,272, forward strand.
GAACAGGTACATCATGTCGAACAGGCTTTTCACCTGGTTGTAGTAGGCCGACAGCGTGCGCCAGTCGCGCACCTCAACGGCGATGCCATCGATCGCCAGCGCGGTCTTCACGGCGGCGGCGGTGGCGGCCAGGTCGGTGCCGTCTTCCAGCAGCAGCACGATGCGTTCCGCGCCGTCGTAGGCCATCAGCCGGCGCGCGGTCTCGAGCGAGGTGAGGATGAACTTGTCGTCCGTGCCCAGGCTGCCGGTGGCCGACGCTTCCAGCATTTCGACACCGACGGCATTGACCATGCCGTCCAGCGTGCCACCCAGCAGGCTGGCATCGCTGCCGACTTTCAGGCCCAGCGATTCGGCCAGCCGCCGGCCGAACACGGCGCCCTGCGTGCGCTGGGGATCGAGCAGTCCCGGCTGGTTCGCATATTTCTCGCCGCGCAACGCGAACATGTCTTCGGCGCGCATGCCTTCGCCGATGTAGATGCGCGACGTGTCGCCATTGCTGACCAGGCCCGACAGCGTGATGCGCGGGCTGACCAGTTTCACGCCGGGCACTGCCGCCAGCCGCGCCGTGGCCGTGGCCAGTTCGCTTTCGGTGAAGGCATAGCGGCGCGGATCCTGGGCGCCCTTGTCGTACAGGCCGGGCTTGCCCACGGTGAGGTGGCCGAGGCGTTCGCCGACGATGACTTCATCTTCCAGCGAGCTGTAGACGGAGACGAAGTACCCCTCGAACAGCGACAGGGCGACGAAGCCGATGACGACGGAGGCCAGCGTGGCCATGCTGCGCCGGCGGTTGCGGACCGCGTTGCGGGCGGCGAGCTTGAAGCGGGTGATCGTGTCCATCATGCGGCCTTTTCGGTGGCGGTACGGGTATCGGTGACGATGCGGCCGTCGGACAGCTCCAGCCGCCGGCTGGCATAGCCGAGCAGGCGCGCATCGTGGGTGGAGAACACGAAGGTGACGCCCTTCTCCTCGTTCAGCCTGCGCATCAGGCCGATCACGGATTCGGAGGTGACGGAATCGAGATTGGCGGTGGGTTCGTCGGCCAGCACCAGCTTCGGGTCGTTGACGAGCGCCCGGGCGATCGCCACGCGCTGGCGCTGGCCGCCGCTCATCTCGTCCGGCCGCTTGCGGGCCTGCTGTTCCAGCCCCACGTCGGCCAGCATGCGCAGCGCCCGGGCCTTGCCTTCGGCGGCGGCGACGCCGGCGATCTGCAACGGCATCATCACGTTTTCCAGCGCGCTCAGCACCGGCACCAGGTTGAAACCCTGGAACACGAAGCCGACGGTGGCGTTGCGGAATTTCGCCGCTTCCGTTTCATCGAGCGTGGCGCAGTCGGTACCGTCGATGTGCACGGTGCCCAGGTCGGCACGGTCCAGCAGGCCGATGAGGTTGAGCAGCGTGGACTTGCCGCTGCCCGATGCGCCCCATACGCAGGCAAATTCGCCCGGTTGGACCTCGAGGCTGAGCTTGTGCAGTGCAACAACCCTGCCCTGGTCCTTGCCATACGCCTTTTCGACGTGGGTGAGTTCTACGATGTTCAAAGGATGCTCCTTGAAAAATCAGGCAAAACGGGGCCCCGCGGCGACACGCGTGGCGTTGCCGGATCGTGGACAGCGGTGGCTGTCTTATCGCTGACGGGTGCTGATTACTGCTGGTATTCCTACTGCGCTGCCTGCTGCGAGTATCGGTTACGACTGCTGTACTGCTGGTTGCGGGAAGTGGTCGCAACGGCCGAGGCCGCTTAGTCTGTTCGCGACTCTAACGACGCGTTATGACCTGGCAATGACAAAAAAACAATAACCATATGCCTGACTCGATCGGTTTTTATAATGGATGCGACCTTGATCAAGTGAAGGCATGTTATCCATGGTGCGCAGCACAATCCATCGTGCAGTTGTGCCGCTTTTGTCGCAAATGTGTACAGGTAATAAGGTTATGGGATTTTTATCGGGGAGAAAAAATCCATGTGACAGCGCATGAAGGCGCAGTGGGGCGGGAGAGTTGGCCTCCGGAGAGGCCGGTGAATCAATTGCTGTGCAGTTCCATGGTGGCCTGCGCCATCTTGCCGGCGACGGCGAGGGGAATGACGGTCAGGCTTTTGCGGATCGCTTCGTCGATCAGCAACTGCTCCTCGCGGCGCGGCCGGTGCAGCACGAAGTCGGCCACGTTCTGCGTGAGGTTCAGCGTGCGCGGGTGGCCGATGCCGATGCGCAGGCGCCAGTAATCCTGCGTGCCGAGGGCGGCGGTGATGTCCTTCAGGCCATTGTGCCCGCCGGACGACCCGCCCTTCTTCAGCTTGGCCACGCCGGGCGGCAGGTCCAGTTCATCGTGCACGACGAGAATCTCGTCCGGATTGATCTTGAAGAAGCGCGCCAGGCCGCCGACCGACTGGCCGGAACGGTTCATGTACGTTTGCGGTTCCAGCAGCCAGACTTCGCTGCCGCCGATGGACGTCTTTTGCGCCAGCGCATTGAAACGGCTCTCGCGCTGCAGCGGGCCGATGGCGAGGTTGTCCACCAGCCAGAAGCCGGCGTTGTGGCGGGTTTGCTCGTATTCGGGGCCGGGGTTGCCGAGGCCGACGATCAGGCGAATGGTCATGGCGCGCTGGAGTGTGGATGGATTGGAAGGGCGGATTATCGCGGAGATAGCGCCGAAACGAAAGAGCATGACAACTAGTAAATCTTTCCTGAAAAATGGGGACGTTCCCGAATGCCGTTCAGTTAGCGGAATCCGATGCAGCTCGCGGCGCGAGCGTATTGGTGTCGGACACCGGCTTCTTGGTGTCGGACACCGGTTTTCCGCTCAGGAATTCGGCAACATCAGGCGAAGACCGGTGTCCGACCACTAGTGTCCGGACGTTGGTCCGGATGGCGTCTGTAAGCTACTGATTCCACGCGAGATTTCGACGGTTTGGTCTGGTCTCGATTTCAATTTTGAGCGCAGACTTGGGCCTTTTGCTGGCAACCGCGAAAGGCTCCCATGCATCAGGGCAAACTCGTCTTTGCGCAGATCATGACGCATCTGCCACTCACCACGTTTCGACGCTGCGTCGCAGCCCACCAAGGTCACTACAAGGTCAAGACGTTTTCATGTCTTGACCAGTTCTTGGCGATGGCATTCGCTCAGCTCACCTATCGCGAATCGCTGCGTGACATCGAGCTCAATCTCAGGGCTCAAGCAGCCCGGCTCTATCACATGGGCTTCCGCTGCAAGACGATCTCCCGTAGCACACTGGCCGATGCAAACGAGACGCGGCCATGGCAAATCTATGCCGATCTCGCAGCGCATCTTATCGGCATTGCCAGACCTTTGTACGTTGGTGAGGAACTGGACGTCGACCTCAAAAATACTGTGTATGCGTTCGACTCGACGACAATCGATCTATGCCTGTCGGTCTATCCGTGGGCACCATTCAAGTCGACCAAAGCAGCCATCAAACTTCATACACTGCTTGATCTACGGGGCTCTATACCAAGCTTCATCCATATCTCGGACGGCAAAATGAGTGACGTCCGAGGCTTCGACAGACTGACGATTGAACCAGGCGCTTTCTACTTGCTAGATCGCGGCTACCTCGATTTCGAACGTCTCTACAACCTCAATTTGATGGGCGCGTTCTTCGTCTCGAGGGCAAGAAGCAACACCAAGCTTAGGCGTCGTTACTCGCATTCAGTCGACTGCGCCAACACGAATGTGGAATGCGATCAGACCGTTGTGTTGGCGATCCCAGCGACCGCTTCGCGCTACCCAGACGCATTGCGACGCGTGGTCGTGAAGGACGAAACGGGCAAGCGCATCAGCTTTTTGACGAACAATTTTTCACTGAGCCCGGAGACGATCGCGGGCCTCTACAAGCAGCGGTGGCAGGTCGAACTGTTCTTCAAGTGGATCAAACAACATCTACGCATCAAGGCGTTTTATGGCACCAGCGAGAACGCCGTGAAGACCCAAATTTGGATCGCAATCGCGACCTACGTCCTGATCGCCATCGCAAAAAAACGCCTCCAACTACCCCAAAGTCTCTACGAAATTCTACAGATTCTCAATCTGGCAATGTTCGAAACTTCCCCATTAAATCAACTACTTAGCGGAGCAGACAACGATGATCTACAAAAAAGCGAGCAGATTCAGCTCGCTCTCCTATGAGAAACGTCCGGACACTAGTGGTGTCCGACACATTTTCCGGATGGAGCGCCCGAAAAAAATGTCCGACACCAGGCGCGCTAACGCCGACTCAAATGATCACGTCGCCTTAACTTAACGGCATTGGGGACGTACACCATTTTTCAGGAAAGATTGGCGAAAAAAAACCCGCCGGAGCGGGTTTTCTCGATGCGGAAGAGATTACTTCTTCTCTTCGGTCGCAGCTGCGTCGGCGGACACTTGGCCGGCCGGTACCGATGCGGTAGCGATCGTCAGGTCGGAACCGTGGGTGATCAGCGTCACGCCTTCCGGCAGCGTCAGGTTCGATGCGTGCAGCGAGGTGCCGACGTCCATGTTCGTCAGGTCGACGGTGATGAACTCAGGCAGTTGGCCTGGCAGGCAGGACACTTCGATTTCGTTGGTCACGTGGCTGATGGTCGCGCCGTGCAGTTTCACTGCCGGGGAGACTTCAGCGTTTTCGAAGTGCAGTGCCACTTTGACGTGCACAGGCTGGTTGGCGTCAACGCGCTGGAAGTCAGCGTGCAGGACCAGTTGCTTGTATGCGTGCATCTGGAAGTCGCGCAGCAGCACTTGCTGCACTTTGCCGTCGATTTCCAGGTCCAGCACGGCACCGTGGAAGGCTTCTTTCTTCAGCGCGTGGTACAGCGCGTTGTGGTCCAGGGCGATCGTCACCGGGGCTTCGGTGCCGCCGTAGATGATGCCAGGGGTCTGGCCGGAAATACGCAGGCGGCGGCTCGCACCCGTGCCCTGCAGTTCGCGTTTGAATGCAACAACTTTCATTTGATACTCCAAAAAGAGCCGGGATTCGCATCCCGTGGGTTGTTATACCCTTGATTAGAAGCCACCCGCGACCAGGCGGCTCCGGAAAACCGGCGGCGCATACGCGATACCGGATAAAACTTTGGCGGCGCGCCCGGTGAAGTACTGCTTCACCGGGCGCGCCGCCTGGAATTTCAATCGTTCGCTGAAAAAATCAGTCGACGAACAGGGAGATCACGGAATCGCCCTTGATGATGCGCTTGAACGTCTCTGCCAGCAGCGGTGCGCAGGTCAGTTGACGGATCTTGCCGCAGGCCTTGCCGGCTTCGGACAGCGGGATCGTGTCCGTCACGACCAGTTCGTCCAGCGACGAATTGGTGATGCGGTCGATCGCCGGGCCGGACAACACGGCGTGCGTGCAATACGCGATGACTTTCTTGGCGCCGCGTTCCTTCAGCACTTCGGCGGCTTTCACCAGCGTGCCGGCGGTGTCGACCATGTCGTCCATGATCACGCAGTTGCGGCCTTCCACGTCGCCGATGATGTTCATCACTTCGGAAACGTTGGCTTTCGGGCGGCGCTTGTCGATGATCGCCAGGTCGCAGCCGAGGCGCTTGGCCAGCGCGCGGGCACGCACCACGCCGCCGACGTCGGGCGACACCACCAGCAGGTCCTGGTGATCCTTCTTCTGCAGGTCGCCCAGCAGGATCGGGGAAGCGTAGATGTTATCGACGGGAATATCGAAGAAGCCCTGGATCTGGTCGGCGTGCAGGTCCATGATCAGGACGCGCTCGACACCGGCTTCTTCCAGCATGTTGGCGATGACTTTGGCGGAAATCGCGACGCGGGCGGAACGCGGGCGGCGGTCCTGGCGTGCATAACCAAAGTAAGGGATGGCGGCCGTGATGCGGCCAGCGGATGCGCGTTTCAGGGCATCGACCATCAGGATCAGTTCCATCAGGTTGTCGTTCGTCGGCGCGCAGGTCGATTGCAGCACGAAGACGTCTTTACCGCGGACGTTTTCGTTGATTTCGACCATTACTTCGCCGTCCGAGAATTTCGAAACGACCGCTTTGCCGAGGGGGATGCCGAGATTTTTCGCGACCCCTTCTGCCAATGCAGGATTAGCGTTGCCGGTAAAAACCATCAGGTTTTCGTAAGCCATGGGAGTCCCAGGAAGGTAAGCTTGACTTGAAATACCACCGATATGAAACAAAAATCGGCGTCGGAATAAAAAAGCCCCGGCTGAGCAGGGGCTTTTCTTGTTTTTCTAAGACTGTCAGGCCGGATACCTGCGCTGCGCTTCGACAGACTTGAAGAATTTGTGGCAGGGGAACAAGGATTCGAACCTTGGTATGCCGGAATCAAAATCCGGTGCCTTAACCAGCTTGGCGATTCCCCTACGCTTGACTGACTGTGTTCCGTCAGATGGCGAGCATTATACTAGCAAAACGACGTAACACCAAATCTTTTTACGCTTCGCAACTTTCACACCGTTAAAGTGCCAGCGGATGCTTGCGGAGCGCCTTTGCTTTCCACCCCTTCCAGGTGGCTGGCGCTTGCCGCTTGAAAGCGTCGAGCACCGCATCGGCCTGTTCTTCGCTGTGAAACGCGCAGAACACGCATGCACCGGAGCCAGTCATCCTGGCATCGCCGTAAGCCCCCAGCCATTCCACCGCCTCGGCTACCGGCGGGAACAAGCGGGTGGCCACTTGTTGCAAATCGTTTTTCCCGAACTGTCGCAGCTCACTGCTCTGAACCGCGTAGTGCCTGGAAAAGTCCGAGATTATGACGGCGGCTGTGTTCCTTGTCAAATACTCCGACGTGAAAATGTGCGCAGTCGGCACTTGCACGCCCGGTTCGATGACGACATACCAGCAATCGGGCACGGCAACGGCTTGCAGCGCCTCGCCCACGCCTTCGGCAAACGCCGTTTCGCCGAAGATGAAGAACGGGATGTCGGCCCCCAGCGGCAGGCCCAGGTCCATCAGCGCCTGTTTCGACAGCCCCGCGCCCCACAGCCGGTTCAGCGCCATCAGCGTGGTGGCGGCGTCCGACGAGCCGCCGCCCAGCCCGCCGCCCATCGGCAAGATCTTGTGCAGCGCGATGTCCACGCCCGGCGGCAGCGTGCCGGTGCGGCGCTGCACTTCCTCCTGCAGCAGCCGGGCCGCGCGAACGACCAGGTCGCTGTCTTCCGGCACGCCGGGGATATCGGTGACGCGGCGCACCTGCCCGTCGTCGCGCAGCGTGAAATCCAGCGTGTCGCAGCGGTCGACCAGCACGAAGGCCGTCTGCAGCAGGTGGTAGCCGTCCGGCCGGCGCCCCGTCACGTGCAGGAACAGGTTCAGCTTGGCGGGTGCCGGGCAGTGTTCCAGCCGGGTCATTGCGCGGCCGCCCCGTCGATCACGATGCGGATGTCGATGCTGTCGATATCGCCGATGGCGCCCCGGCTGGCATCGATGCGGCGCGGCTTCGGCGGCGTGACGCCCTCCTGCCATGACACGAATTCGAGTTGCCAGCCATCGCGTGTGGTGATTTTCGGCTGCGCCGGACTGACCGCGACGCGCTTGCCGTCCGCCGCCACGGCGTAACCCTGCAGCCAGTCGCGCAGGCCGGACACGGGCAGCGGCCAGCCCAGCACCTGCGCCGACAGTGTGTCGACATCGGCGGCGCTGCGCGGCGGCTTGCTGCCCTCCTTCAGGGTGGCCTCGCCGGGCGTGACGGCGATCGTGGCGATCGTCTGCCCCAGCGGCGAGGCCAGGGTCACGTCGGTGCGCGCGGCGCTCTGGCGCCAGGAGAACTTGCCGGAAATCGATTCCTGCTTGCCGGCGCGGAGGTAGTTGACGGACAGGCGGCCATCGGTTTCCAGCGTGTCGGCATAAGGTGCCACGGGAGCCGAGGAGAGCGGGCCTTGCGGGGTGGTGGCGCAGCCGGCAAGCAAGGTAGCCAATGCGGTTGCCAATGCGGCGGTGGTGAAGCGGCGTTTTATCGTCATGCGGTTCTCAGAGACTGGTGTTCAGGCGTGCCAGCGTATCGCGCAGCACATCGTTCTTGGGGTCCTTGGTGCGCGCTTCGCGCCACAGCTTCTGCGCCTCGTCGCGCTTGCCGCGCTGCCACAGCACCTCGCCCAGGTGCACGGCGATCTCGGCATCATTGCGCAGCGCATGGGCGCGGCGCAGCGTGGCTTCCGCTTCCTCGAGGCGCCCCATGCGGAACTGTACCCAACCCATCGAATCCATGATGTACGGATCGTTCGGCGCCATCTTCAGGGCCTTGTCGATCAGCGCATGGGCTTCGTCGAGGCGCACGTTGCGCTCGGCCAGCGAATAGCCGAGCGCATTATAGGCATGGTGGTTGTCCGGCACCGCCGCCATCACCTTGCGCAGCGCCGCCTCCATTTCCTCGTGCTTGCCCTGCTTCTCGGCGGCCAGCGCGAAGTCGTACAGCAGGTCGGGGCTGTCCGGGAAGCGCTGCGCGGCATCGGCCAGCAGCGTGTAGGCTTCGGCACCGCGGCCGGCATCGCGCAGCAGCTGGCCCTCCGTCTGCAGCACCTCGGCCTGCTCGGCGGGATCGATGGCGGCGATCTCGTGGAGCATCGTGCGGGCCCGTTCCAGTTCGCCCTTCTTCGCCGTCAGGTGCGCGCGCTTCAGGCGCGATGTCATGTACAGCCGCGGATCGTCGCTGCTCACCTTCTCCAGCCAGCCCAGCGCGCCGTCGAAATCGCCCCGTTCCTCGGCGATCTGCGCCAGCAGCATCAGGCCTTTCGACGGATCGCGATCGGGCTCGTCGCTGTCGCCCAGCACGGCCACGAAGCGGCGCAGGTAATCCTCGGCCGATTTCTGGTCGCCGGCCTGGAGCGACATGATGCCCAGCGCATACAGGGTGCCGGGATTGTCCGGCTCATCCTTGAGCATCCGTTCGAACTGGACGCGCGCCTTGTCGTAGCGCTTCTGCTCCACCAGCAGGCGCGCATGGGCGGCGCGCACCTCGCGGGCAGCCGGGTTCCTGTCCAGGAACCCGGCGAACAACTGGCCGGCCGCATCGGCATCGCCGAGCACCTGTGCCAGGGTGAGCACGGCCAGCTCGGAATCGGGCTTCAACTCCAGTGCGCGTTTCGCCTCGGCCGTGGCGCGATCGCGCTTGTCGGCCGCATAGGCGGCCTGCGCCAGCACCAGGTGGCTTTCCATCGTGGCGGCGTAAGGCGCGAGCACCCGTTCCATCAGCGCGAACGCGGCGGCCTTGTCGTTGGCCCGCAAGAGGTATTGCTGCATCTGGAACATGACCAGGCCGCGCGCCTCGGCCGGCGCGGCGCCCAGGCGCTGCGCGAAGACCTTTTCCGACTCGGACAGGTCGTCGCCCAGCACGGAAAAGCCCAGGAAATACTGCACGGCTTCATCGGAATCGGGTGCCAGCTCGCGCCACAGGCGGATCGCGGCCAGGGCCTCGTTGCCCTGCTTGGCCGCCAGCGCCATTTCGGCCGAACGGCGCGCCAGCCGCGGATCGCGGGTCTGCTGCGCCAGCACCATCATCGACACATACGCGCTTTGCCACTGCCCCCGCTTGAAATCGAGTTCGGCTTTCGTGAGTTTGTAGAACAGGTCGCTGGTCAGTTCGACGGCGGGCAGCTTTTCCTCGTGCTGCAGGGTGGCGGCGATGGCGTCGGCACCCGGCTCCCCGGACGGCCCCGCCGCCGAAGGCACGGCTGGCGTGGCGGCGGCTTCGCCATCGGCCTGTTTTTCTGGCGCAACAGCGCACGCGGACAGCAGGGCCGAGAGGGTTACAATGGCGAGTGCGTATTTCAAGGCATGCATCCAGGTCGGGTCAAACCCTGATTCTACGCCCAACCCATCGCCTGCGCGGCTGCGGCTGTCATCCACGACGTATCCCGCGGAGCAACGCGCAGGTGCAACCAGGTTTCGCCGGACTCCCATTCGTTTCTATGCCAGAACTACCCGAAGTCGAAGTCACCCGGCGCGGCGTCGCGCCCCACCTCGAAGGCCGCGCGGTGCGCGACGTGGTGCTGCGCCGCGCCGGCCTGCGCTGGCCGTTTCCCGCCGCCCTGCCCCAGATCCTGGCCGACCGCACGGTGGCCACTACGGGGCGCCGCGGCAAATACCTGCTGGTGGAATTCGAACACGGCACGCTGATCATCCACCTGGGCATGAGCGGGCACCTGCGCGTGCTGCCGCCCGGCGTGCCGGCGCAGAAACACGACCACTTCGACCTGGTGGTGGATGGCCCGCAGGGGCAGCAGGTGCTGCGCATGACGGACCCGCGCCGCTTCGGCGCCGTGCTGTGGCACCCGAAGGAGGAAGGCGAACTCGATACGCATCTGCTGCTGCGCGGCCTGGGCGTGGAACCGCTGGGCCCCGGCTTTACCGGCGAGCTGCTGTACCGGAAAACGCGCGGCCGCAGCGTGGCGGTGAAATCGGCCCTGCTGGCGGGCGACATCGTCGTCGGCGTGGGCAATATCTACTGTTCCGAGAGCCTGTTCCGCGCCGGGATCAACCCGAAGACGCCGGCCGGCCGTATCGGCCTGGCGCGCTACAAGAAGCTGGCGCAGGCGATCCGCGACGTGCTGGCCGAGGCGATCGTGCAGGGCGGCAGCACGCTGCGCGACTTCATCGCGGTCAATGGCCAGTCCGGCTATTTCCAGAACACGTATTTCGTGTACGACCGGGCGGGCCTGCCCTGCCGCGTGTGCGGCGCGCCGATCCGGCAGATCAAGCAGGGGCAGCGTTCCACGTTCTATTGCGTGAATTGCCAGAAATGAGGGAGCAACGACAGCCATGATGCGCGACCTCGAACAGTACAGTGCCTGGCGCCAGGGCGTGGCGGCGGCGCTGCAGGCTTACCGCGACGGCGCGCAGGCGGCGGACCTGCTCGATGCGGCCACCGCCCAGCGCATCGCCCGCACGCTGGCGCGGCTGGCGGACGACAAGCTGTCGGTCGCGTTCGTGGCCGAGTTCTCGCGCGGGAAATCGGAGCTGATCAACGCGATCTTCTTTGCCGATTATGGGCAGCGCATCCTGCCCTCGGCGGCCGGCCGCACCACGATGTGCCCGACCGAGCTGCTGTACGATCCGGCGCAGCCGGCCTCGATCCGCCTGCTGCCGATCGAAACGCGCGCCACCAATCTTTCCACCAGCGACTACCGCGACGACCCGCGCGCCTGGACGGTGCTGCCGCTGGAGGTGGCATCGGCCACCGCCATGCACGAGGCATTCCGCCAGGTGAGCGAGACCCGCGCCGTGCCGGTGAACGAAGCGCACCGCTATGGCCTGTACGACCCGGACGATCCCGACCTCGCCGCCACCGTCAACGACGCGGGCATGGTCGAAATTTCACGCTGGCGCCATGCGATCATCAATTTCCCGCACCCGCTGCTGAAGCAGGGCCTGGTGATCCTCGATACGCCGGGCCTGAACGCGATCGGCACCGAGCCGGAACTGACGCTGAACCTGATCCCCCACGCCCACGCGGTGCTGTTCATCCTGGCGGCCGATACGGGCGTGACGAAAAGCGATATCGAAGTCTGGCGCGAGCACATCGGCGCCGGCGCGGGCCGCATGGTGGTGCTGAACAAGATCGACGGCATGTGGGACCCGCTGCGCTCGGAAGCGGAAGTGGATGGCGAGATCGCCCGCCAGTGCGCGCACGCGGCGCAACTGCTCGCCGTCGACGAGCGGCAGGTGTTCCCGGTTTCCGCGCACAAGGCGCTCGTGGCGAAGATCACGGGCGACGCCGCGCTGGCCGAACGCAGCCGCATCGGCCGGCTCGAGCAGGCGCTGTTCGAGGAACTGATCCCGGCGAAGAAGGACATCGTGCGCAAGCGCCTGGCCGAGGACCTGGGCGCGCTCAATGGCGCGCAGGGCGCCATGCTGGCGGCAAGGCAGCGCGGCATCGCCGAACAGCTCCATGAGCTGACTAGCCTGCGCGGCAAGAACCAGAACGTGATCGCCCACATGATGCGCCGGGTCGAGGCCGAGAAAAAGGAATTCGACGCCAGCCTGTTCCGCATGCAGGCGGCGCGCACCGCGTTCACCCGCCTGTCGACGGAGCTGTACGGCACGCTGGGCATGGACGTGCTGCGCGACCATGTGGTCCACGTGCGCGAAGCGATGGCGCGCAGCCACTGGTCGGCCGGCCTGCGCGAGTCGGTGCGCGTGTTCTTCGACAGCGTGCAGGCGGAGCTGGAAGAATCGGACCGCAAGGCCATCGAGATCCGCACGACGATGGATACCGTGTACCGCCAGTTCGCCGCCGAGCATGGCGTGGCGCTGCCGCCGCCGCCACCCTTCGGGCTGGCCAAGTACCGCGCGCAGGTCTCGGATATCGAAGCGATCTACCAGCGGCAGTTCGGTGCCGCGGCGCTGCTGACCACCAGCCGCACCGTGCTGATGGAGCGTTTCTTCGACACGATCGCGTCGCAGGTCAAGCGCTGCTTCAAGGCGGCCAACGCGGAGTGCGAGAGCTGGCTGAAGGTGATCATGGCGCCGCTGGAAGCGCAGATCCGCCAGCACCGCGAGCAGTTGAAGGCCCGGCAGGCATCGATCGGGCGCATCCACGACGCGGCCGACACGCTGGAACAGAAGATCGAGGCGTTCGGGCGCATGCAGGCCACGCTCGAACAGCAGAAGGACCGGCTGGCGGCGCTGGCCGGGGCGATCGAGCTCGCCATCGACAACGAACCTGCCTCGCCCATCGCCACGACGGCGACTGTGGCCAATGCATGATGCACACACTGGAAAGAACGACTTGCAGTACGAAGACCCCACTTTTTCCGCCGCGCTGATCGCGTGGCAGCAGCAGCACGGGCGCCACACGCTGCCCTGGCAAAATACCCGCGATGCCTACCGCATCTGGCTTTCCGAGATCATGCTGCAGCAGACGCAGGTGGCCGCGGTGCTCGGCTATTACGCGCGTTTCCTGGAACGCTTCCCCACCGTGCACGACCTGGCGGCCGCGCCCGTGGAGGACGTGATGGCGCAATGGAGCGGCCTGGGTTACTACACGCGCGCCCGCAACCTGCACAAGTGCGCGCAGCGCGTGGTGGCCGAGTACGGCGGCGTGTTCCCGGCCGACCCGGCCCTGCTGGCCGAACTGCCCGGCATCGGCCGCTCGACGGCCGCGGCCATCGCCGCGTTCTCGGGCGGCGCGCGGGCGGCGATCATGGATGGCAACGTCAAGCGCGTGTTCGCGCGCGTGTTCGGCATCGATACCTTCCCCGGCGAACGCAGGACGGAAGAAGCGATGTGGCGCCGTGCCGAAGCCCTGCTGCCCGCGCAGGGCATCGAATCCTATACGCAGGGGTTGATGGACCTGGGCGCCACGCTGTGCACCCGCAGCAGCCCGGATTGCGCGCGCTGCCCGATGGCGGCGCGCTGCGTGGCGTTCGCCACCGGCCGGACGAAGGAGCTGCCCGTGCGCAAGCCGAAGAAGGCAACGCCGGAAAAGCACGCGACCATGCTGCTCGCCGTGCATGGCGGTCAGGTGCTGCTGGAGCAGCGCCCGGGCGCGGGCATCTGGGGCGGCCTGCTGTCGCTGCCCGAGGTGGACGGCCACGTGGCCGCGGACGACGACGGACAGCCGCCAGTCGACGAGGATGCGGTGGCGCAGGCGCTGCTGCCGTTCGGCGTGCCCGAATCGCAGGAACGCCTGAACACCGTCACCCACGGCTTTACCCACTACAAGCTGCACATCGCGCCCGTGCTGGTCACGCTGGCGCAGCGCGCGCCGCTGGCCGCCGACGGCCGCTACGTGTGGCTCGACGTGGGCAAGGTCGCGGAGGCGGCGCTGCCGGCGCCGGTGAAGAAACTGCTGGTGGAGTTGCTGGGCGCGACCGCGCAGGCGCGGATGTTCTGACGGCGCGCCGCCGGGTCAGAGTTCTTCCAGCGAATACAGTTTGCGGTGCACGTGGATCGCATAGCGATCCGTCATGCCGGCGATATAGTCGGCGATCCGCCGCGCCTGCCGGGTGACATCCCCTGACGGCTCGCGGTAATCCGGCGGCAGCAGTTGCGGGTCGGCCGTGAACGCGTCGTACAGTTCGCGCACCATGCGGCTGGCCTTCAGGCGCATGCGGTTGACCTTGTAGTGGCGGTACAGGTTCTCGCGCAGGAAGCGCTTCAGCTCGGTCGCATCCTGGCGCATCGGGTCGGAGAAGCGGATCAGCGGCGGCGCGGCGCGCACGTCGTCGATGCTTTGCGGGTTCGCTTCGGCGATGCGCGCCTGCGACGTGACGATCAAATCGTCCGCCAGCGCCGTGATCAGGCGGCGCAGCGTTTCATAGATGGCGCGGCGGCCCGTCAGGCCCGGGTACTTGTCCTGCACGTCGCGCCACAGGCGGGCAAAGAAATCCACCTGTTCCAGCTGGGCGATCGTGATCAGGCCGGAGCGCAGGCCATCGTCGATGTCGTGGCTGTTATAGGCGATTTCATCGGCCAGGTTGGTCAGCTGCGCTTCCAGCGAAGGTTGCGTCCTGTCGAGGAAGCGTTGCGCCACTTCGCCCAGCTGGCGCGCGTTGTTGACGGAGCAGTGCTTGAGGATGCCTTCGCGCGTCTCGAACATCAGGTTCAGGCCGTCGAACGCGCCGTACTGTTCCTCGAGATGATCGACCACGCGCAGGCTTTGCAGGTTGTGCTCGAAGCCGCCGTGGTCCTTCATGCAGTCGTTCAGCACATCCTGCCCCACGTGGCCGAACGGCGTGTGGCCCAGGTCGTGCGCCAGCGCGATCGCTTCCACCAGGTCTTCGTTCAGCCGCAGGTTGCGCGCCAGCGAGCGGCCCACCTGCGCCACTTCGAGGCTGTGCGTAAGGCGCGTGCGGAACAGGTCGCCCTCGTGGTTCAGGAAGACCTGCGTCTTGTATTCGAGCCGGCGGAAGGCCGTGCAGTGGATGATGCGGTCGCGGTCGCGCTGGAACTGGCTGCGCGAGGCATGCGCGGTTTCGGCATGGCGGCGCCCGCGCCCCTTGTCCGAATGCGCGGCGTAGGGAGCGAGCGCTTCTTCCATGCTTACTCCACGCAGGCGGCCAGCGTGGCCAGCAGTGCCTCTTCCGGCACGTTGGTCACGATGGCCGTGCCCAGCGGCTTGATGAGGATGAACTTGATGGCGCCGCCCTCGTTCTTCTTGTCCACTTCCATCAGTTCCAGCCAGCGGCCCGTGCCCAGGTTTGGCGCCTTGACCGGCAGGCCCGCCGCGGCGACGACGCTGCGGATGCGTTCCAGCGTGGCCGCATCGATGTAGCCCAGGCGGTGCGACAGGTCGGCCGCCATCACCATGCCGCAGCCGACGGCCTCGCCGTGCAGCCACGCGCCGTAGCCCATGCCCGCCTCGATCGCGTGGCCGAACGTGTGGCCGAAGTTCAGGATCGCGCGCAGGCCGCCTTCACGCTCGTCCTGGCGCACCACGTCGGCCTTGATCTCGCAGGAGCGGGCGATCGCGTAGGCCAGCGCGGCGCGGTCGCGCGCCACCAGCTTGTCGATATTGGCTTCGATCCAGTCGAAGAACGGCTCGTCGATGATGGGGCCGTACTTGATCACCTCGGCCAGGCCGGCCGCCAGCTCGCGCTGCGGCAGCGTTTCCAGCGTGGTGGTATCGGCCAGCACCACTTTCGGCTGGTAGAACGCGCCGATCATGTTCTTGCCGAGCGGGTGGTTGATGCCGGTCTTGCCTCCGACCGAGGAATCGACCTGCGACAGCAGCGTGGTGGGCACCTGGATGAAGTCCACGCCGCGCATGTAGGAGGCGGCGGCAAAGCCGGTCAGGTCGCCGATCACGCCGCCGCCCAGCGCCACCAGCGTGGTCTTGCGGTCGCATTTGTTGGCCAGCAGCGCATCGAAGATCTGCATCAGGCTGGACCAGTTCTTGAATTCCTCGCCGTCTTCCAGCACCACGGAGATCACGTCCTTGCCGGCTGCCGCCAGTGGCGCGGCGAGGCGCTCCAGGTACAGCGGCGCGACGGTGGTGTTGGTCACGATCGCCACCTTGCGGCCGCCCACGTGGCGCGCCAGCATGGCGGCATCGTCGAGCACGGCCGGGCCGATCGAGATCGGGTAGCTGCGCTCGCCGAGGTCCACGGTCAGGAGGATGTTGGTCTGTTCGTTCATGGAGGATTGTGCCTGCGTCATACAGTTCGGGGCATCCTGGCAAGCCAGGGCGTCCAGCTGGTTGATGATGATCTGGACCATCGATTGTACGTTAGGTCGGCCCGTGTCGACGACGAGGCGCGCCATCTCCAGGTACAGCGGCTCGCGCTGGGCCATCAATTCCTCGAGTTTCCTGCGCGGGTCGGCGGTCTGCAGCAGCGGCCGGTTCTTGTCGTGGCCCGTGCGGGCAAGGATGCTGGTGATGCTGGCGCGCAGGTAGATGACGGTGCCGCGCTCCTGCAGCAGCGCGCGCGATTCCGGATTGAGGATGGCGCCGCCGCCGGTGGCCAGCACGATGCCTTCCTGGGCACTCAGGTCGCGGATCACCTCCGCTTCGCGGCGCCGGAAGCTCGCTTCCCCTCGATCTCGAAGATCCACGGGATCGTGGCGCCGGTGCGCTCCTCGATCTCGTGATCGGAATCGACAAAGCGCATGCCCAGTTTGCGGGCGAGCAGGCGACCGATCGTCGTCTTGCCCGCCCCCATCAGTCCTACCAAAAAAACGTTTTGCATCGCGGATCAGATAAGTACATTTCGTACCATTGTAATCCGAGTGGCTGAAGAGACGGCTGTATGTAATCCGCCAGGACATGCTTTCACCCCAACGGCGAAAGGCTGGGGTCAGACCCGGCGGGTCTGACCCCAGATTCTGCAATTGGTTTTTTTGCCAAGTTCAGCGGGCGGAAAGCTTGTCGGCGACGATCTTGGGCGTGATGAAGATGAGCAATTCGGTTTTCTCGCTCGTGCGGCTGCTGGTCTTGAACAGGTTGCCGAGCACGGGCACGTCGCCCAGCAGCGGCACCTTCGAGACCGTGTTGCGCTCGGTCTGCTGGTAGATACCGCCCAACACGACGGTGCCGCCGTTTTCCACCATCACCTGCGTCTTCACGTGCTTGGTGTCGATCGCGAAGCCGGCACGGGTTTCGGCGCCCACGCTGTCCTTGTTGACGTCGACGTCGATGACCACGTTGCCGTCCGGCGTGATCTGCGGGATCACTTCGAGGCGCAGGTTGGCCTTGCGGAACACGATCGACGTGGCCCCGCTGCTGGTGGCCACCTGGTACGGCAGCTCGAGGCCCTGCTCGATCGTGGCCACCGACTTGTCGGCCGTGACCACGCGCGGGCTGGAAATGATCTTGCCCGTGCCATCGGCTTCCAGCGCCGACAGTTCCAGGTTCAGGAAACGGTTGGCCGCCGAGTTGAACAGGCTGACCGCCAGGCTGCCCGCCGCCACGCCGTTGATCGGCGCCGCCGGCAGGTTGATGAACTGGCTGTTGGTGAAGTCGTTGGCCGCGTCGGACGATGCCACCTGGCCCGTCAACCGGCCTACCCCGGTCATGTTGCCGCCGACGAGCGCGTGGTTGCCGCCCGCCGTGCCCTTGAAGTCGGCGAAGCCCAGCTTGGCGCCCAGGTTGCGCGTGAAGCCGTCGTTGGCTTCGACGATGCGGGCCTCGATCAGCACCTGTTTGGTGGCGATGTCGGTCTTGGAAATGAGCTTGCGCACTTCTTCCAGGCGGGACGGGATGTCGGTGACGAACAACTGGTTGGTGCGCGGCTCGATGATCGCGCTGCCGCGGCGCGACAGGATGCGGTTCTTCGCATCGCTGGCGCCATCCAGGCCGAACACCAGCTTGAACGATTCCGCCTTCTGGTAGTTGAGCTGGAAGATCTCCGACTTCAGCGGTTCCAGGTCGGCGATCTGCGCACGCTGCTCCAGTTCCAGTTTTTCCTTCGTCAGCAGCTCTTCCTTCGGCGCGATCCAGACCACGTTGCCGTTCTTGCGCATGTCCAGGCCCTTGGCCTGCAGGATCACGTCCAGCGCCTGGTCCCACGGCACGTCCTTCAGGTGCAGCGTAAGGCTGCCCGTCACGCTGTCGGACGACACGATGTTCAGGCCCGACATGTCGGCCACCGCCTGCAGCGCGGCGCGCACTTCGATGCTCTGGAAATTGAACGATACCTTCTCGCCCCGGTAGCCCTGGGTGCCCTGCACCAGCTGGTTCGGGTCTTCCTTGATCGGCTTCACTTCGATCACCAGTTGCGTATCGCTCTGGTACACGTTCTGTTCCCACAGGCCGGTCGCTTCGACTTGCAGCCGCACGTTGTCGCCCTGCGGGGCCGTGGTCACGCGCGTGACCGGGGTGCCGAAATCGGTCACGTCCAGCCGGCGGCGCAGTGTTTCGGGCAGGCCCGTCTTCAGGAAGTCGACGGTGACGCCCCTCGGACCCTGCTTCACATCGACGGCGACGGCATTGTGAAGCAGGTCGACGACGATGCGGCCTTCGCCGCCGGTACCGCGGCGGAAGTCGACCGCGCGCAATGCCGGCTTGCCGGCCGCCTTGGCCGGGGCCGTGGACGCAACGGGAGCGGCGGCGGCGGCGGGAACGCCGCGCGCATCGAGCGCGGTGGCGGCTGCGCCGGAGCCTTCGATCGTGAGGATCACATTGCGGCCATCGACCACCGTCGCGTAATTGAGTGCGCGTTTCAGGTTGAACACGAGACGCGAGCGGTCGCCCGCCTGCACCGCGTTCACGCTGCGCAGGTCACCCAGCTCGATGTCCTGCGCCGTCTTGCCGGTGGCATTGCCGGTCTTGCCGAAATCGAGCGCGATGCGCGGCGGGTTCGCGGTGGCGAAACCGGCCGGCGCCGCGACGGGGGCATGCTCGAGCGCGATCTTCACGATCACGTTCGTGCCCTGCCGGCTGGCGGTCACAGATTCGATCGCATTGCCCACCTGCGCATGGGCAAGGTTGCTGGCGCCTGCGCAGGCCATTGCGAGTGCCAGCGCCACCAGGCGGCGCACGGTAGTCATCGCGATCATTGGGTATTCTCCTTGCTTTCCTGCAGTTCCAGCGTGGCGATGCGTTCGACCCATTCGCCGCTCGCATCCTGTACCGTTTCCTTCACGTCGACGGCGCTTTCGGTCACCGACGTCACGAGGCCGAAGTTCTGGCCCAGGCGCTGTCCGGCCTGCACCTGATAGACGGAGCGGTCGATCTGCAGCAGGGCCACGACGGTGCGGCCCTTCTTCAGCATGCCCACCATCCGCATCGTATCGAGGGGAAAGCCCTCGAGGAATTCCTTGCGCCGGTTCGTGTCCGGCGCCACGCCGGTGCCGGGGCGTGCACCGGCGCGGTCGGTCAGCAGCTTGTTCGGGTTGAACGGGTCGGCCTCGTTGACCGACGCGTAGGCGAACGGCACGAACGTCTTCGGTTCGGCCAGCGGCTTGACGGCCACGCGCGTCGTCGCGTCCACTTCCTTCATCCACTGGCGCACTTCCTGTTCGTCGCGGTCGCCACATCCGGTCAACAGCGCGGCCAGCGATGCGGCGAGCAGCATGGTCATCGTCCGCTTCATTTCCTGGCACCCTTCTTCTTGTCGGCCGCTGCCTTCTTTTGCGCGGCGATTTCGTCCCCGTCGAGGTAGCGGAAGGTCTTGGCGACCGCGTTCAGCGTCAGCGCGCCATCCTTGTTGGTCACCAGTTCCAGGTTGTTCAACGTCACGATGCGGGGCAGGTTCGCCATGTCGCCAGCGAATGCGCCGATGTCGTGGTAGTTGCCGGTGACCTTGATGTCGATCGGCAGCTCGGCATAGTAGTCGCGGGCCACGACCTGGCCCGGCTTGAACAGCTCGAACTGCAGGCCGCGGCCGACGCCGGCCTGGTTGATGTCGGACAGCAGCGCGGCCATCTCGGCCTTGCTGGGCAGCTGCTTCTCGAGGCGCACCACGTAGCGGTCGACCTGCGCCTTCTGCGCCGTCAGCGCATCGAGGTTGATCGCCTGCGCCGTCTTCATGCGGTATTGCTCGCGCAGCTGCTGCTCCTGGGCGGCACCCGCCTCCTGCTCTTCGAACTGGCTGCTCCAGTAGCCGAAGTAACCCAGCACCAGCATGCCGCACGCCACGCCGATGCCGCACAGGATGCGCGGCGCCAGCGGCCACTGGCCGGGGTGCACGCCATTGAGCCCCTGGAACTGGGCGCCGAGCGAGCCTGCCAATTGTTTCATTTCAACCGCCATGTCAGCCTGCCTTTGCGGCGGCCGGGGTGCCGGCCTTGCCATCGTCTTCGCGGCTGTCGCCGTCCTTGTCGCGCGGTCGCTTGATATTGACCACGAGCGAGAATTCCACGACCTTGCGTGGGTTTTTCGCCTGGCCGATCGTGCCGGCCTTCACCTCGATGAGGTCGGGGCGCTCCAGCCACGGCGAGGCGCCGGACAGGTTGCGCAGCAGTTCGGAGACGCGTTCCTGCGATTGCGCATAGCCGTCGATGGCCACGCGCTGTCCGTCCTGCCGGAAGCCCTTCAGGTAGACGCCTTCGGGGGTTTGCCGCACCAGTTCGTCGAGCAGGTAGACCGGCTGGTTGCGGTCGCCCTGCAGGTCTTCCACGGCTTGCTGGCGCGCCTTCAGTGCATTGATTTCCTGCTTGAGCGTGGCGATGCGGGCAATCTTCACGTCCAGCGCGGCGAGTGCCGTCGTCAGTACGGCATTGCGCTGCTCCTGCACGGCGATGGCGCGTGCGTTATAGCCGCCGACCAGCAGCACGATGCCGACGCCGGCCAGTGCGGACAGCACGAGCAGGGCCAGGAACGCGGCCTTGCGCTGCTTGCGCTTTTCCTCGCGGTGCGGCAGCAGGTTGATGCGGACCATCAGTCGAACCTCCTCAATGCCAGGCCGCAGGCGACCAGGTAGGCCGGCCCGTCGGTGCGCAGTTGCTGGTCGCGCACGGTGGGCGCGAGCGCCATCCCCTGGAATGGCGAGATCACCGTGCTGGCGATGCGGGTGCGCCCCGCCACGATCTCCGGCAGGCCGGGCAGCATCGCGCAGCCGCCGGCCAGGAAGATCCGGTCGATCTTCGTGTAGGGCGTCGACGTGAAGAAGAACTGGATGGCCCGCGTGACTTCCAGCGCGGCCGATTCCAGGAAAGGTTGCAGCACGTCGGCCGCATAATTTGCCGGCAGATCGGTACCTTGCGGGCCGGCCGCCTGCAGACTCCATGCTTTTTTGCGCGCCTCCGCTTCCTCGAATGCCAGGCCATAGGCGCGCACGATGTCCTGCGTGAGCGAATTGCCGCCGAACGGCTTTTCGCTTTCCCAGACCGTCACGCCATCGATCAGTATCGAGACATGCGTCGTCGACGCGCCGAGCTGGAACAGCGCGATCACCTGTCCAGGGGCGGCACCGGGCATCTGCCCCGCCACGCGCGTTACCGCCGCGCGCGCGGCATACGATTCGATATCCATCACCGATGCCTTCAGGCCCGATGCCTCGGCCACGGCGACACGGTCCTCGATCTTTTCGCGGCGCGCGGCGGCCAGCATGACTTCGATATCGTCGTGCGAGCTGGCGACGGGGCCGATGACGTCGAAGTCCAGGCTCACGTCGTCGAGCGCGAAGGGAATGTACTGGCTGGCCTCGGACTCGACCTGCACCTCGAGCTGTTCCTCGGACAGGCCGGCGGGCAGCACGATCTTTTTCGTGATGACGGCAGCCGGCGGCATGCCCAGTGCCACGTGGCGCGCGCGGGTGCCGCTTTTTTTCAGCAGGCGGCGCACCGCGTCCACCACCTGGTCCAGGTTTTCGATGTTGCCGTCGGCAACCGCGCCGCGCGGCAGCGATTCGACCGCGCAGCGTTCGACACGCAGGCCTTCCTTGCCGGCATCGGCGAGTTCGACCAGCCGCACACCGGAGCTGCTGATGTCGAGGCCGACGAGCGGCGGCGCTGCACCGCCGAACAGGGTCTTCCAGTCTGGCATCATCGATGGGTTCCCGGTCCGGCGCGGCATGAGAACCACCCCGGAATAATTAGCATAAAGAGAAAAAAACGTTTGAAAACCGTCGCTTACGTGAATAATTCCGGACGGCAAGATGGATGCTAGCAATTCCCTACGGCAACTGTAAAGTCATTTCCGCAGTGCCCGATTACTTTCATGTGCGCAGGAAACCACACTTGCCGGCCGACGTGTGGCCGGGCAAATAACACAGTTGTCAGCTTGCTCACCGATACCACTGGTATTGCCGCGCGGACGTGCCGGGGGGAGCGGCTCGCTTATAATGCGTGCACAAAATTTCAAAGGTTTTCCCCGCATGACTCCTCCGAACAACGCTTCCAAGAAGACCAGGTCCAAGTCCCCCAGGAATCTGCTCATGATGGCACTGGGCTCCGTGGTCGGGCTGGTCCTGGTGCTGGTGCTGCTCGTGGTGTTCGGGCTGGCATTGGCCTACCCGAGCCTGCCATCGCTCGATACGCTGACCGATTACCGACCCAAGATGCCGCTGCGGATCTATTCGGCCGACAATGTGCTGATCGGTGAATTCGGCGAAGAACGCCGCAACCTGGTGCGCTTCAAGGACATCCCGGACGTGATGAAGAAATCCGTGCTGGCGATCGAGGACGACCGCTTCTACGAGCATGGCGGCGTGGATTACCTGGGCATCCTGCGGGCGGCGTTCCACAATGCCACCGGCGGCGCGCGCCAGGGCGCATCGACGATCACGCAACAGGTCGCGCGCAACTTCTTCCTCTCCAGCGAACAGACCCTCAAGCGCAAGGCCTATGAGGCGCTGCTGGCGTGGAAGATCGAGCAGAACCTCACGAAGGATCAGATCCTCGAGGTCTACATGAACCAGATCTACCTGGGCCAGCGCGCCTATGGCTTCGCGTCGGCGGCGCAGATCTATTTCGGCAAGAACCTGCAGGACATCTCGATCGCCGAGGCGGCGATGCTGGCCGGCCTGCCGAAGGCGCCATCCGCCTACAACCCGGTGGTCAATCCGAAGCGGGCCAGGACGCGCCAGCAGTACATCCTGCAGCGGATGGCGCAGCTGGGCTATATCACGCCGGCGCAGTTCGAGGAAGCAAAGAACGAACAGCTGAAGGTCAAGACCGACAGCAGCGAGTTCGGCGTGCATGCCGAATATGTGGCCGAAATGGCACGCCAGCTCGTCTACGAACAGTTCAAGGAAGACACGTACACCCGGGGCCTGAACGTCTTCACCACGATCACCAAGTCCGACCAGGATGCCGCCTACCTGGCCTTGCGCAAGGGTGTGATGGACTACGAGCGCCGCCATCCCTACCGCGGTCCGGAAGCCTATGTGGACCTGCCGAAGAACCGCGCCGAGGCGGACGAGGTGATCGAGACCGAACTGGCCGAGCATCCGGACAGCGACGACATCGTGGCCGCGATGGTGCTGTCGGCATCGCCGACGAAGGTGACGGCGATGACCGCCTCCGGCGAGGAAATCACGATCACGGGCAGCGGCCTGGCGATGGGCAAGGCCTGGTTGTCCGAAAAGGCCGCGCCGAACCGCCGCATCCGCCGCGGCGCCGTGATCCGCGTGATGCAGGAAGAGAAAGACTGGCAGATCACGCAGATGCCGGAAATCGAATCGGCCTTCGTGGCCGCCAGCACCGAGGACGGCGCCATCAAGGCGATGGTGGGCGGCTTCGACTACAACCGCAACAAGTTCAACCACGTGACGCAGGCATGGCGCCAGCCGGGTTCTTCGTTCAAGCCGTTCATCTACTCGGCCTCGCTGGAACGCGGCCTGTCGCCGGCGACGATCATCAACGACGCGCCGATTTCGTTCGATGCCGGCCAGACGGGCGGCCAGCCGTGGGAACCGAAGAACTACGACGGCCGCTACGAAGGCCCGATGACGATGCGCCGCGGCCTGACGAAGTCGAAGAACATGATCTCGATCCGCATCCTGCACAAGATCGGCGCCAAGTATGGCCAGGAATACACGACGCGCTTCGGTTTCGAAGGCGACAAGAACCCGCCTTACCTGACCCTCGCGCTGGGCGCCGGCGCCGTGACGCCGCTGCAGATGGCCGGCGCCTATGCCGTGTTCGCGAACGGCGGCTACAAGGTCACGCCCTACCTGATCTCGAAGGTGACCGATGCCAACGGCCGCATCCTGTCACAGGCCGCGCCCGACCGTGCCGGCGTGGAAGGCAACCGCGTGATCGACGAGCGCAATGCCTTCCTGATGGACTCGATGCTGCGTGACGTGGCGCGCTACGGCACCGCCGCCAAGGCCCAGCAGGTGCTGAAGCGGCCCGACCTGGCCGGCAAGACGGGCACGACGAACGACTCGATCGACGCGTGGTTTGCCGGTTACCAGTCGAAGCTGGTGGGCATCGCCTGGATCGGCTACGACCAGCCGAAGAATCTGGGCAACCGCGAAACCGGTGGCGGCCTGGCGCTGCCGATCTGGATCGGCTACATGCAGAAGGCGCTGAAGACGATTCCGGTCGAGGAACGGCCGGTACCCGACGGCATCGTGATGGCCAATGGCGATTATTACTATGCCGAGAATCCGCCGGGCGTGGGCGTGGAAAGTCTGGAAGGCGCTACCCGCGGCACCCCGGAAGAAGAAAAGGCCCGCGACGCCGTCAAGAACGAACTGTTCTAATTTAATCCAAGCAAAACCGGGGACGTACCCCTGTTTTCAGGAAATTTCCTGGAAACAGGGGTACGTCCCCAATTTTTTCAGTGGCCAACATCATGTCTTCACCAACAAGCGCGCAATTGCGCACCGATGTCCTGTCGGGCATCACCGTTTCCCTGGCGCTCGTGCCGGAGGCGATCGCCTTCGCGCTGCTGGCCCAGGTGAGCCCGCTGACGGGACTGTATGCCGCCTTCATCGTGTGCCTCGTCACGTCCGCGCTGGGTGGCCGGCCAGGGATGATCTGCGGTGCCGCCGGGGCGCTGGCGGTGGTGATGACGAGCCTCGTCGTCACGCACGGCCCCGAGTACCTGTTCGCGGCGGTCGTGCTGATGGGCGTGTTCCAGCTGCTGTTCGCCGCCTTCAAGCTGGGCAAGTTCATCCGCATGGTGCCGCATCCAGTGATGCTGGGCTTCGTCAATGGCCTGGCGATCGTGGTCTTCATCGCCCAGTTCGGGCATTTCAAGATGAACGGCCAGTGGCTGCAAGGCAGCGCGCTGTGGACGATGCTGGGGCTGGTGGTACTGACGATGGCGATCATCTACGCGCTGCCGCGGCTGACGAAGGCGCTGCCGGCCTCGCTGGCGGCAATTCTGGTCATCTCCGGGCTCGTGGCCGCGCTGGGCATCGACACGAAGACCGTCGGCGACATGGGCTCGATCGCCGGCGGCCTGCCTTCGTTCCACGTGCCGCAAGTGCCCCTGAAGCTCGACACACTGTACGTGGTCCTGCCCTACTCGCTGATCCTGGCTGCCATCGGCCTCATTGAAACCTTGCTGACGCTGAACCTGATCGACGCCATCACCGACACGCGCGGCCGGCCGAACCGTGAAAGCATGGCGCAGGGCCTGGCCAATGTCGCCAGCGGCTTCTTTGCCTCGATGGGCGGCTGCGCGCTGGTGGGACAGAGCATGATCAATATCGACAATGGCGCCCGCCACCGCATTTCGGGGATCACGGCGGCCGTCTTCCTGCTGGGCTTTATCGTGCTGCTGTCGCGCTGGATCGAGATGATTCCGCTGGCGGCGCTGGTGGGGCTGATGTTCGTCGTCTGCGAAAAGACGTTTGCCTGGGGCAGCCTGCAAACGCTGCGCAAGATCCCGCGGCAGGATGCCGTGATCGTCGTGGGCGTGACGGTGATCACCGTGCTGACGGATCTTGCCGTGGCCGTGCTGGCCGGCGTGGTGTTCGCGGCGCTGGTGTTCGCGTGGCAGCACGCGAAGGAAATCCGCGCCGAGGTGTCAACCGATGCGCGCGGCTGGAAAGTCTATACGCTGAAGGGCTCGCTGTTCTTCGCCTCCACGGCGAACTTCGCGGCGCTGTTCGATCCGAAGAACGATCCGGCACACGTGGTGATCGAATTCCGCGATGCGAAAGTGGTCGATCACTCGGCCGTCGAAGCCATCGACACACTGGCCACGCGCTACCAGCAGGCCGGCAAGACGCTGCATCTGCGGCACCTCTCGCCGGATTGCCTGGACATCCTCGGCAATGCCAAAAGCATGGTCGAGGTGAACGAGTTCGAGGACCCGCACTACCACATTGCGGATGACAGGCTGGCGTAACGAAAAAACCGGTGACAGACACCGGTAATCCTGGAACATATGTTTCAGAAAAACTGGTGTCTGTCACCGGTTTTCCGGCGACGTTGCGCTGGTGTTACAGGTTCTCGCTGACGATCACCGGTGCCCCGCCCGACTGTTCGGTGGCAATCTGCGACAGCGCATCGAACAGCTCGCCGCCGTCGCGCGTGTTGATCCAGCGGCCATCGACGCGGCGGTAGTGGAAGCCGCCGGAGCGCGCGGCCACCCACAGTTCCTGCATCGCGGCCTGGCTGTTGACGATGACCTTCGAGCCGTTGTGAAGGAACTCGATCTCGAGCACGTTGCCGTTGCGGCTGCATTCGACATCGAGCCGGTTGTCGTCGTTCAGGCGGTCCAGCGCGGCTTCGATCGCGTTCAGCGTGCTGTCGGCCAGGTCCAGGAATTCGGTTTCGGTCATGCTACACTCCAAGGGTTCAGTAATAACGAGATTCTAATCGTGAAGTCCACTCCAGCGCGTGTCTTGATTTCCATGCTGATTGCCGTGTCGCTCGCAGCTTGCGGCCAGACCGGTGCCCTGTACCTGCCGAAGCAGCCCGTCAAGGCGGATTCGCCGACCGGCAAGCCGGGCGTGGCGCCTGCTTCCGCCCCGTTGCCTTCGACGCCTCCAGCATCACAACAATAATCCCCAGCAGACCATTCAGTTCAATAATGTCCCACTTTGATTATCAGAACGGCGTGCTGCACGCCGAAGGCGTTGCCCTGCCCGCCATCGCGGAAACGTTCGGCACGCCGACGTATGTGTATTCCAAGGCCCAGTTGCTGGACAACTTCGATGCATACGCGAACGCCTGCGCCGGCCGCGACGCGCTCGTGTGCTATGCGATGAAGGCCAATTCGAACCTGGCGATCCTCGACCTGCTGGCCCGCCGCGGCGCCGGCTTCGACATCGTTTCCGGCGGCGAACTGCTGCGCGTGATCGCCGCCGGCGGCGATCCGAAAAAGGTGATTTTCTCGGGCGTGGGCAAGAGCGAGGCGGAAATGCGCCTGGCGCTCGAACACGACATCCTGTGCTTCAACGTCGAATCGATCCCCGAACTGCACCGCCTGGATGCCGTGGCCGGCGCGCTGGGCAAGAAGGCACGCGTCTCGCTGCGCGTGAACCCGAACGTGGACCCGAAGACGCACCCGTACATCGCCACCGGCCTGAAGGCCAGCAAGTTCGGCGTGGCGTTCGACGATGCGCTGGCCACCTACCGCACCGCCGCGCAGCTGCCGAACCTGGAACCGGTCGGCATCGACTGCCATATCGGCTCGCAACTGCTGGACGACACGCCGCTGCTGGAAGCACTGGACCGCCTGATCGAGCTGATCGACACGCTGGCGGCCGAAGGCATCCACCTGCACCACCTGGATATCGGCGGCGGCCTGGGCATCGACTACGGCGTGGCCGGTGAAGACCAGCCGGTGCCGGCCGGCGAATACCTGAACCGCGTGTTCCAGCGCGTGGAAGCATGGCGCGCGGAAAAGCACGATGGCCGCGGCATCAAGGTGATCTTCGAGCCGGGCCGCTCGATCGTCGGGAATACCGGCGTGCTGCTGACGAAAGTGGAATTCATCAAGCACGGCGAGGAAAAGAACTTCTGCATCGTCGACGCGGCAATGAACGACATGGCCCGCCCCGCCCTGTACCAGGCGTGGATGGACATGCAGCCCGTAGTAAAACGTGAAACCACCGGCGCCATGTTCGACGTGGTCGGCCCGATCTGCGAATCCGGCGACTGGCTGGCGCGCGACCGCGAACTGCCGGTCGAAGCGGGCGACCTGCTGGTCATGAAGACGGCCGGCGCCTATGGCATGACGATGGCATCGAACTACAACACCCGTGGCCGCGCGGCCGAGGTGATCGTCGACGGCGACCAGGTGCACCTGGTGCGCCGGCGCGAGAAGGCGGAAGAGCTGTTTGCGCTGGAATCCGTGATTCGTTAAAAATTTCCAAAGTTCGGGGTCAGACCCCGAATTGAAGAAATGTTTCCTGAAATCGGGGTCTGACCCCGGTACTGGGAAAGATTCAGGCGCTGGCGCGAGCCGGCGCTTTGCTTTTCTGCCGCGCCCACCACAGTCGCATGAGCAGCAGCGTGGCGACGATGCAGGCGAACAGCAGTGGCTGCGCCAGGTCGTTCTTGGCGGACTTCATCCACCAGTAGTGCAGCACGCCGAGCGGCGCGATCGCGTAGATCAGCCGGTGCAGCCACAGCCACTTCCTGCCGCCCAGCCGTTTCACCATCGCGTTGGTGCTCGTTGCGGCCAGCGGAATGAGCAGCACGAAGGCGATGAAGCCGACGAGGATGAACGGCCGCTTGGCCACGTCCTTCAGCATCGTCGCCACGTCGAAGAAATGGTCGAACCACAGGAACGTGGTGAAGTGCAGCAGGCCGTAGAAGAACGCATACAGGCCCAGCATG
Organism: Pseudoduganella lutea; assembly: GCF_004209755.1. Classification (NCBI taxonomy): domain Bacteria; kingdom Pseudomonadati; phylum Pseudomonadota; class Betaproteobacteria; order Burkholderiales; family Oxalobacteraceae; genus Pseudoduganella; species Pseudoduganella lutea. The sequence goes on from NZ_CP035913.1 coordinate 2,596,792, forward strand.
CGCCGCAGCTTCAGCACCCAGTTCCACTTCGCCAGGCGCCGCAGCGGCGTCACGGCGAGCGTGATGCAGAGGAAGTACAGCGTCCAGTCGCCGGTCGAGTGCGTGATGTATTGCAGCGGTTCGACCAGCGCGTCGGTGAACACGAGCCAGACGAGGCGGGCCAGCGGCACCAGTGCCAGCACATGCACCAGCACCTTGATGGCGGTGACCTGTTTCGCGGATGGCTGCATCAGGATCTCCGTCTCAGAACCACTTCTTCAGGTCCATGCCCGTGTACAGCGAGGCCACGTCGTTGTAGCCATTGAACGGCAGTGTCTTGCGCTTGCGGGACAGGAAGGAATCCTCGCCGATGCGCCGCTCGGAAGCCTGCGACCAGCGTGGGTGGTCCACGTCCGGGTTCACGTTCGAGTAGAAGCCGTATTCGGACGGTGCGGACTTGTTCCATGCGGTGCGCGGCATGTCGCGGGTAAAACGGATCTTGACGATGGACTTGGCGGACTTGAAGCCGTACTTCCACGGCACCACGATGCGCACCGGCGCGCCGTTCTGGTTCGGCAGCACGTCGCCATACATGCCCAGCGTGAGCAGCGTGAGCGGATGGTTCGCTTCGTCGATGCGCAGGCCTTCCACGTAAGGCCAGTCCAGCACGCGGCTGCGGATGCCGGGCATCTGCTGGCGGTCGGCCAGCGTGATGAATTCCACATATTTCGCGTTACCGGTCGGTTCCACGCGCTTGATGATCTCGGAAAATGAGTAGCCCACCCATGGAATCACCATCGACCACCCTTCCACGCAGCGCAGCCGGTACACGCGCTCTTCCAGCGGGGCAAGCTTGAGCAGCGAGTCGATATCGAGCGTCATCGGCTTTTTTACTTCGCCTTCGATCGCCACCGTCCAGGGCCGCGTGCGCAGCGTGCCGGCGTTTTCGGCCGGATCGCTTTTGTCCGTGCCGAACTCATAGAAATTGTTGTAGGTGGTCGCGTCCTTGCGCGGCGTGTGCTTGTCCAGCGCCGAGTAGGCGGGATTGAGTTTCGCCGCCAGCTTCGGGCTGGTGCCCTGGGCGAATGCTTCGCGCGTCAGCATCTCGACCAGCGCTCCGCTGGCGATCGACCCCGCGGCGATCTGCCGGATGAAGTCGCGCCGCGATTCGAACACGTGGCGCGGCGTGATTTCCGATGAAAACGGCAGGTCGATGCCGTTGGGGAACGTTTGATCAGCATGATGGCTCCGGGCGATGGATTATGAAGGTTCGATACAGCGACCTTACACCAAACCCGGGAACCATTCGTTTAGGACAGCATTAAGGCTGCCCCCTGCCTCGCTTACAGCTCGCCGTAGGAATGCAGGCCCGACAGGAACATGTTCACGCCCATGAAGGCGAATGTGGTGACCACCAGGCCGACCAATGCCCACCAGGCGGCCACGCGGCCGCGCAGGCCGGACATCAGCCGCATGTGCAGCCATGCCGCGTAGTTCAGCCACACGATCAGTGCCCACGTTTCCTTCGGGTCCCACGACCAGTAGCCGCCCCAGGCCTCGGCGGCCCACAGCGCGCCCAGGATCGTGGCGATGGTGAAGAACGCGAAGCCGGCCGAAATCGACTTGTACATGATGTCTTCCAGCACTTCGGCATCCGGAATGCGGTCGGCCAGCCGGTTGCGCAGCAGGTTCGTCACGGCGAACAGCACGGCCAGCCCGAAGATGAACTTGCTGGTGCCCACCGTCGAGCTACGAATGGCCTCGCTGGCGCCGGTGGCGAACGCCACCAGGTTGATGACGGCGATGAACCCCAGCGGCACGGCCACCAGCCAGATCCACATGGTGCGCGGCCGTTCGTATTTCAGCAGGAACGCCCAGCCCAGCATCGCCGCCAGCGCGAACGTGCCGTAGCCGATGAAGTTGGCCGGCACGTGGATCTTCATCCACCAGCTCTGCAGCGCGGGCACCAGCGGCTGGATCTCGTGCGCATCGCGCGTGACGGTGTACCACAGCAGGAAACCCACCGCGGCCGAGACGATCAGCATCACGAACGGGCCGAGCTGGCGTGTCGCGTAGCGCCCTTCGTAGTACAGGTGGAACATCGCGGTGATCAGGCAGAACAGGATGAACACTTCATACAGGTTCGAGATCGGGATGTGGCCCACGTCCGGCCCGATCAGGTAGGACTCGTACCAGCGCACCATCATCGCGGTCCAGCCCAGCAGCAGGCCACCCCAGCACAGCCGCGCGCCGATCGCGCCGCCGGCGGCGGAGCGCGCGACCAGGCCGATCCAGTAGAACAGCGTGGACAGGAAGAAGAATACGCTCATCCACAGGATCGCGGACTGGCTCGACAGCATGTAGCGCAGCCAGAAGCGCTGCTCGCCGGCCGCCAGGCTGCCGCCATACATGGCGATCGCCCCCAGGGCCAGCACCGTCATGGCCAGCATCAGGGTGCGCATCGGTTTCCAGTGCCAGCCCAGCACCGCGAACGTGGGCACGGACAGCAGCAGGATCGCCTTTTCATAGACGTCCATGTAGGCGCCATAGCGGTTCAGGCCGAACAGCGCGCCGAACAGCAGCGCCAGGCCGAATACCCAGTCGTAAGCCGACAGCCGGCGGAAGTAGCCGGGATCGGCCGCATAGGGTTGCTTTTGGGTGATGTCCATCATGGTCTCCAGCTCTTCATTTTCCTGCTTGTCCACTGCTGCGTTACTGCGGCTGCGTTGCCGCCGGCCCGCCGCGGTTCCGCCAGCTTACGCCTTCAGCGGCAGCTTTTCCTTCAGTTCGTTGAATTCGCGGTCGAAATCGAGCGTGCGGCGCTGCGTGCTCATCGCCATCAGCGCATGCGCGCCGCCCGTGCCGCCATCGTCGGCCCGCACCCATACCCACAGGCGCCGCTCGCGGATATAGAACATGGCGAACACGCCCAGCACGAGGAACAGGCAGCCCAGGTACACCACCGACTTGCCCGGCGAGCGCGTGACCTGGAAGACCGAGGCCTTCACCTGCTCGAATTCGTCGAGCTGCAGGTACACCGGCGCGCCATAGAAGAAGCTGTCGGACAGGCCGTTCATCGCCAGCTGCAGCCAGCGGGCATGGGGCTCGTCCGGCGCGATGGCGGCCAGGCCGTCGCGCTCGCGCGCCACGTTCCACAGTTCCCACAGCGTGCCGTTCAGGATCTTCATGAAGATGTCGGCGGCCTTTTCCTGCTCGGCCTGCGGCACTCTTTCCAGGAAGCGGCTGACCGACATGTAGCCGCCCGCCGCCTTGTCGCCGGCGAAGATCTCGAGGCTCTTGCGGGCCGACAGCGCCAGTTGCGACTGCACCGTTTCAGCCTTGCCATCGCCCCTGCCCGCCCCCGGCGACATGCGGCCCGCATACGCGTTGGCAGCGCGCTCGCGCAGCGCCGGGTCGTGCAGCGCGGCGCGCAGGCGCATCCAGTCGCGCACGCTGTGCTCGTCGTCGGCGGGAATGCGCAGGTAGCTGAACGGATCGCTCGGGCTGGCGCGCACGCCGGACAGGAACATCGGCACGCCGTCCAGCGTGACCGGCTGCATGTAGTTCTGGTATTCGCGCGCCTGGCCCGTGCTGTCGCGCACCTTGTACTGCACGCTCGGGCCGACGTTCTTCAGGTCCTTGTTGTTGGCGTTCTTGGCGGCCGAGCCCAGGTGCTTGTCGAGGCCCAGGGCAAAGGCGCTGCCCAGTTTCTCGCCCTGCTTGACGGCGCGCACATCCTGGTTGGCCGTGTTTTCCACGTTGAACGGCCGGAAGTCCGCCCACTCGATCGTGTGCGCATCGTCCAGTTTCGTGGCTTCGCCGACGACGCCGTCGAGCGCGAACTGGCTGCTCTTCGTGCCGAGCATGGGAAAGCCCGTCAGTTTCAGCTTGCTGCCGCCATCCTCGAAGCTGGCCTGGTACACGGCCAGCCCTTTCCAGATCAGCGGCTTGTTCACTTCGATGGTGGCGCTGCGCGTTTCGCCGGTGACGCGGTCGCGCACGACGACGTCGCTGGCGAACAGCTTCGGCATGCCGGTGCTGTAGAAATCGATCGTGAATTTCTTCAGCTCGATGACGAATGGCAGATCCTGGATCAGCACGCCATCGGGCCGCGACAGCACGGCGGACGCACTGGCCTGCCCTTCCGGAATCACGGTATTGCCGCGGAAGGTGGGGTTCGACACACCCAGCCGGTGTTTTTCCGGGATCTCCGCGATCAGGCCGTTGCCCTTGAACGGCGCCTTGTCCAGCGCCCATTCCTGCACGCGGATCGGGATGTCCGAATCAAGCAGCCCGCCCACGCAGATGATCACGATCGCACTGTGCGCGAAGATGTAGCCGAACTTGTTGGCCGCGCCGCGCTTGGCCGCCACCAGCAGGCCGCCATCCTTGGCCACCACCTTGGCCTGGTAGCCCGCATGCACGAGGCGCTGCGCCAGCTGGCCGGCCAGTGCATCGGGCGCCAGCGCCGTCTGCCACTCGGCCTTGTGGTGGAAATTGCGCAGCGACTGTTCGCGCACGTTCTCGCGCCAGCTGCGCATGTCCTTCACCATCTTCGGCGCATTGCGCAGGATGCACAGCGACGTGGAGACGACGAGGACGCCCATCATCACCAGGAACCACCAGGCGGAATAGACGGCATACAGGCCCAGCTTGCCGAACACGTCGAACCAGAACGGGCCGAACTGGTTCACGTAGTTCGACATCGGCTGGTTCTGCTGCATGATCGTGCCGATGACGGAGGAAATGGCGATCATCACCAGCAGCGCGATCGCGAATCGCATCGAGGACAGCAGTTCGAACGCTTCGTTCAGCGCCGGGCGGCGGGTATTGAGACGGATGCCCGTCGTGGAGGTGCTCATTCAGTGGTGCTCATTCAGTGGTGCTCAATCAGGGTGCTGACGTCAAACCCGGCATTTTGTATACAATTTCGCCAGGCATAGTAACAAAAAAAATGGCGGCCCCGTCGTGGTAGCCGCCCTTTTTTCATGCATATTGCCAATTCTTTTGACGAATGAATCGCGTGTGCCCGGTCTTCAACCCAGGCACCCGCTCACTTCAGCCCCGCCACGTAATCGGCCACGGCCTTGATTTCATCGTCGGACATGCGCTGCGCGATCGTCGTCATCTCGGCGCTGTTCTTGCGGCCATGGCCCTTGAACGCGCCCAACTGGGCAATCGTGTAATCCTGGTGCTGGCCGCCGATGCGCGGGTATTTCGACGGGTTGCCGGCACCCGCCGGCCCGTGGCAGCTGGCGCAGGCCGGCACGGCCTTCTCGGCCAGGCCACCCCGGTAGATCTTCTTGCCCAGCTCGATCGAGTCACGGACCTTGGCGGCACCCGGCTTTTGCGACTGCGCGGCGAGGTAGGCGGAAATGTTTTTCTTTTCCTCGTCCGTCAGCATCTTCGCGTACGTGGTCATGATGGGCTGCGCGCGCTCCGGTTTCGTGAAGTCCACCAGCTGCTTGTACAGGTAACCCTCGGGCTGGCCCGCGAGCTTGGGATTGGCGACGATCGTGGAATTGCCGGCGGCGCCGTGACAGGAAAGACAGGAAGGCAGGCCGCGGGCGGGATCGCCGTCGGCATACAGCGTGGCGCCCTTGGCGGGATCCACCTTGGGCGCCTGCGGCGTGGCGGCGCCGGCCGCTCCCGCAAAGGCCAACATTGCAATGAACATCGAGCGTACCACTGGTGAATACTTACGATACATTCAGCACCTCATTCAGACAGCGTAGGGAAACTTACGGAAACGAGTCAATAAAATGTCGCAATGTTCGGGCGCGCCGGCCCACAGGGAAGCGGGTCGTAACTCCTTATTGTACAATAGCTTCCCGGCATAACTGCCTGTTCTCGTAGCAATTCTTCATGTCCAAGCTCTGGCAAGCCCGCTTCTTCACGACCGTCAACCACCTGCGCGACCTGCCCCGTACCACGGTGCCGGAAATCGCCTTCGCCGGCCGTTCCAACGCAGGCAAATCGACCGCCATCAATATCCTCTGCAACCAGAAGGGGCTGGCGTTCGCATCGAAGACGCCGGGCCGCACGCAGCACATCAACTTCTTTTCGATCGGCGGCGCGCACGTGGCGATGCACCGCCATGATCCGATCAACATGGATGAACTGCGCTGCCTGGTGGCCGACCTTCCCGGCTACGGCTATGCCGAAGTGTCGGGCAATGCCAAGCTGCACTGGCAACGGCTGCTGGGTGACTATGTACAGCAGCGCGAACAGCTGGCCGCGCTGGTGCTCATGATGGATGCGCGCCGCCCGTTCACCGACCTGGACATCCAGATGCTGGAATGGTTCGCCCCGACGGGCAAGCCGATCCACTGCATCCTGACCAAGTCCGACAAGCTGACCCGCAACGAAGCCGTCAACGTGCTGCGGCAGACGCAGGCCAAGCTGGACAGCTATGTCGACGAAGACGGCGAGGGTTTCCCGTTCACCGTGCAGCTGTTCTCCGCGCTCAAGCGCGTGGGCATCGAGGAAGCCACCGCGAAGATCGAGGAGCTGGTCGGCCTGAACGATGAACCGGACAATGCAGCGGACGACGCAGCGGCACAGGAACAGGATGCTGGTGACAAGACCGGGGACGGCGCGCCCGCCGACACCGATCCGCCCTCCTCCACCTGACTCGGAATCACACGATGCACAGCCCACATTTCTCCGCCCAGTTCCCCGCAATGCGCATGCGCCGCATGCGCCGCGATCCGTTCTCCCGCGCGCTGATGCGCGAAAATGTCGTCACCGCGGCGGACCTGATCTACCCGGTATTCATCCTCGAAGGCACGAACGTGCGCGAGCCGGTGCTGTCGATGCCGGGCGTGGAGCGCGTGTCGGTCGACCTGCTGCTGAAGGTGGCCGAAGAATGCGTGGCGCTGGGCATTCCGGTGCTGGCGCTGTTCCCCGTCATCGACGCGGCGCTGAAGACGCCGGACGGCATCGAGGCAACGAATCCGGAAGGCCTGGTGCCGCGCGCCGTGCGCGAGCTGAAGAAGAACTTCCCGGAACTGGGCATCCTCACCGACGTGGCGCTCGATCCGTACACGAGCCATGGCCAGGATGGCCTGATCGACGATGCCGGCTATGTCATCAACGACATCACCACCGACATGCTGGTGCGCCAGGCGCTGGCGCAGGCCGAAGCCGGCGTGGACGTGGTGGCGCCATCGGACATGATGGATGGCCGCATCGGCGCGATCCGCCTGGCGCTGGAAGGCAAGGACCACATCCACACGCGCATCATGGCTTACTCGGCCAAGTACGCTTCAGCGTTCTACGGCCCGTTCCGCGACGCCGTCGGTTCCGCGAAGAACCTGGGCAAGGGTGACAAGAACCAGTACCAGATGGACCCCGCCAACAGCGACGAGGCGCTGCGCGAAGTGGCCGGCGATTTGCAGGAGGGGGCGGACATGGTGATGGTCAAGCCCGGCATGCCGTATCTCGACATCGTGCGCCGTGTAAAGGACGAGTTCAAGGTGCCCACCTTTGCCTACCAGGTTAGCGGCGAGTACGCGATGATCAAGGCGGCCGCGCAGAATGGCTGGCTCGATCACGACAAGGTGATGATGGAATCGATGCTGGCGTTCAAGCGCGCCGGCGCCGATGGCGTGCTGACCTACTTCGCGCTCGATATCGCGCGCAAGCTGAAATCCCTTTGAGGGGAATCGTGTCCTCGATCAAGCGGGCCAATGGCCCGCTTTTTTATTGCCCAGCTGGTTGCAAAACAACACCGGGGACAGTCCCCTTATTTTGGCAACTTTCTTGCAGGAATAAGCAGGCAACGCGTCGACGAGTGATAGCGAAAAGTCGCCTATTCGGGATGTTGCCAAAAATCGGGGACAGTCCCCGGTTTCAGGAAACATTAATGACAGGCAGGCAAAGGTCCGGCTCGCCCGCCAGCCGTGCCGTGATCCACTCGACGAACACGCGCAACTTCGGCGCGGCCGTGCGCCCTTGCGGGTACAGCAGCGACACGGGCATCGGCGCCGGCGGTGTATCGGCCAGCAGTTCCACCAGTTCACCCCGCTCGAGGTGGCCGCGCACCTGATAGCGCGCGGCCTGGGTGATGCCCAGCCCCTGCAGCGCGCATGCCACGTTGGCATCGGCGTTGTCGACCGCGATGCGCCCCGGCACGTGCGCTTTCACCTCCTTCCCGCCGACAATGAAATCCCAGTCGAACGGCCGGCCCGTGCGACCGGAAAAGTGCACGATGCCCTGGTGATTCGCCAGGTCCTCGATTGACCGCGGCGTGCCGTGCCGGCCGAGGTAGGCCGGCGCCGCGCACGTGACGAAGCGCATGCTGCCGATAGGCCGCCCGACCAGCGCCGAATCCTGCAAGTCGCCGACACGCAGCGCGCAATCGATGCCCTGCTGCGTGAGGTCGACGAGGCGGTCGGAAAAACTGAACGCCAGCGCCAGCTCCGGCCACGCATCGGCAAAGCCGCCGATGTGCGGCAAGATCACGTGGCGGCCGACGGCATCGGGCAAGTCGACCCGCAGCCTGCCGCGCGGCGCGGCGCCGGGCCGGAACGCCTGCTCCGAAGCGACCACCGCGTCGAGGATCTGCACGCATTGCGCATGGTAGTCGGCGCCGTCGGGTGTCAGCGCCAGCTTGCGCGTGGTCCGTTGCAGCAGCGTGGTGCCCAGGTAGGCCTCCAGGTTCTTGATCGTGGCCGTCAGCGCCGCGCGCGGCAGGCCCAGCGTTTCCGCCGCCCGGGTAAAACTGTTGGCTTCGACGATGCGCACGAACACCTGCATTGCACGAAGTTTGTCCATGATGGCGCCCATTGTTCACATGATGTGAGAAGTATAGGGCGATTATTGGTGGATTATCTTCTCTCTTTCGCTGCGTACACTTTCCCCATCCACTCTTGCCGGTATGCGGCGCCCCAGATGGCCGATCCCTGGCCGAAGGCCGCTCCGTAGACTGGTTCCATTCACTTGTCTGGGGAAGACCATGACTTCGCATGAAAAACCGCATCTCGACCATATCGCACCGTCGATGGTGCTGCTGCTGGCGGCGGCGGCCGGGCTGATCGTCGCCAACCTGTACTACGCACAAACGCTGGTGGGGCCGATCGCGGCCGCGACCGGCTTGTCGGCCGATGCCGCCGGGCTCATCGTGACGCTCACGCAGGTCGGCTATACGCTGGGCCTGCTGTTCATCGTGCCGCTGGGCGACCTGCTGGAGAATCGCCGGCTCGTCGTGACGGCGCTGGCCGCGACGGCTGTCGCGCTGGCCGTTGCCGCCTTCGCCACCAGTGCCGCGGTCTTCCTGGCCGCGGCACTGGCGATCGGGCTGGGCTCCGTGGCCGCGCAAATCCTCGTGCCGTTCGCCGCGCACCTGTCGCACGAATCAAAGCGCGGGCATACGGTGGGCAAGGTCGTCAGCGGCCTGCTGCTGGGCATCATGCTGGCGCGGCCGGTGGCCAGCCTCGTTGCCGACCATGCGAGCTGGCACGTGGTATTCGCCGGCGCGGCGGTACTCATCGCGCTGCTCGCCGTCGTGCTGCGGGTGAAACTGCCGCAGCGGGTGCCCCATGAGCGCACGTCGTATGCCAAGCTGATCGGTTCGCTGTGGACGCTGTTCCGCACGACGCCGGTGCTGCGCCGCCGCGCGGCCTACCACGCCGGCCTGTTCGGTTCGTTCAGCCTGTTCTGGACCGTCGTGCCGCTGGCGCTGGCCGGTCCCTCGTTCGGCCTGTCGCAGACGGGCATCGCGATCTTCGCGCTCGTGGGCATGGCGGGGGCGGTCGCGTCGCCGGTCGCCGGCAAGCTGGCCGATGCGGGCCACAGCCTTGCGGCAACGGCGGCCGCGCTGGGGCTGGGCATCGTGGGCTTTGCCCTGCCCTTGCTGGCGCCGGACTCGCACCACGTGGCCCTGGCCATCCTGGTGGTCGCCTCGATCGTGCTGGACATGGGCGTGGCCGCGAACCTGGTGCTGGGCCAGCGCGCGATCTTCACGCTGGGCGCGGAAGTGCGCAGCCGCCTGAACGGCCTGTATTTCGCGGTGTTCTTCGCCGGCGGCGCCGCGGGCTCGGCGCTGGGTGGCTGGATGTATGCCCGCCATGGCTGGCATGCCGCGCTGCTGGCCGGCATGGCGATGCCGGCGGCGGCACTGCTGTACTGGATGAGTGAAGCGCTCGAGCGGGCGCCCCAGCGGGCTTGAAGGGTTGCTAGCGGCCCGCCGGGCGAACGTAGCGCGGGTACATTTCCTTCAGCAGGAAAGCACGCAATTCCGCTTCGTCTTCCCTCCGGGCGCTCATCTTCACGACCCGGCCCAGCCGGTGCGATTCCCATTCGAAGTCGCCCGGCTTTTCCTTGCGGATCAGCTCGATCATCTTCGTGACGACGGCGTTTTCAATGTCGATCTCGCTGCCCAGCTCGACCTTCACCTGCGACAGCCAGCGGCGCTTGAAGTTCGTGTTCCAACCACGGAACTTCAGGTCGGCGCTGTTGAATGTCTGGTTCTGCACATCGAAGATGCCGCCCGAATCTTCCCGCTCGCCGGCCGCATTGCGCCCCTGGGCCCCCATGATGTTGGCGACCGCGCGGGCCTTGGCTTTGGCATTCTCGCTCTCGGCGCTTTCCGCGGCCGGCGTTTCCACGGCGCCACGGCGGCGGCGCGCCGCTTCGACCATTTGCGACATGTCGGTCACGTCCGGCGGCGGTGGGGTCATGTCGGCCTTGACGGGCGGCGGCGTTTCCTGCCTGCGTGGATCGGTGATCGCATCGTTGTTGGTGCGTTTGATGGGCGGCGGCACCGGTCTCGGCTTGGCCTGGGCCACTTTCGGCTGCTTTTGCGGCGACGGCTTTTGCGGCGTGGGCTGGGGCTTGGGCGGCGTGGGGGTTGGCGATGGCGGCGTGATGTACACCATTTCGCCGGCCTTCGATGGCGGGTTGAGCTTGATCTGCATTTGCGGATTCATGAGAATCAACGCGGCGAGCAGGACGTGCAGGCCGATCGCAATGGCCAGGCCAGTACGGTTCGGCTTGTTGTCACCATACCGGAGCGGCAGGCCAACGGCCGGGATGACCTGGCCGCAGGTGGGGCAGACTTCGTCGGAACCGTGGGTATGGCTGTGCTGGAGCAAGATAAACCGTTTTCTATGCGCGAACCGGCGGTGCCGGGCCAAGTCGGGCAAGCTTACGCGAGCTTGCAGTTAACGGATGTTACCGTATGTATCCGGCTTCCGGGCGACAGTTGAGGCCAAGAAACGCCGCCTTCAGGCATTCCTAATGCGCGCCATGCTGGGCAAAGTTGCCGCTAAACAGGGGTCAGACCCCTGTTTCCAGGCAATTCCTTGCCTGGAAACCAGGGTCTGTCCCCAGTTTTTTCGCCGTGCACTGGCTTCAGGAGACGGCCTTGAGTTCCACCTTCTGCGGTTCCGGGGGTGGCTCGACGAGTTCGGCGTCGCCCATCGGGCCGTTGCCGCTGTACTTGTCGAGGAACAGGTAGATGACCGGGGTGACGTATAGCGTGATCACCTGCGAGAAGATGAGGCCTCCGCAAACGGCCAGGCCCAGCGGCTGGCGCAATTCGGCGCCGGCGCCCAGGCCCAGCGCGATCGGCAGCGCGCCCATGAAGGCGGCCAGGGTCGTCATCATGATCGGGCGGAAGCGCAGGATGCACGCCTCGCGGATCGCGGCGGCCGGGGCCATGCCCTGCTCACGCTGCGCCTGCAGCGCAAAGTCGATCATCATGATGGCGTTCTTCTTGACGATGCCGATCAGCATGAGGATGCCGATGATCGCGATCATCGTCAGGTCCATGTCGAACAGCCATAACGTGAACAACGCGCCCACCGCGGCCGATGGCAGGCCGGCCAGGATCGTCAGCGGGTGGATGAAGCTTTCGTACAGCACGCCCAGCAGCACGTAGATGACGGCCAGCGCGGCCACGATCAGGATCACCTGGCTGCCCTGCGACTTCTCGAACACGGCCGCATCGCCGCCATAGTTCGTGATGATGGACGGCGGCAGGCCGAATTCCTGGCCCATCGCATCGATCTTCGCGGTGGCGCGGCCCAACGGCACGCCGGGCGCGAGGTTGAACGCCACCGTCACGGCCTGCAACTGGCCCTGGTGGTTGACGGCCGTGGGGCCGACCGTGCGCCGCACGGTGGCAAAGCTGGACAGCTTGATCAGTTGCCCGGCCGCGTTGCGCACCGAGACCTTGTTCAGCGCATCCTCGTAGCGGCGATCCTCATCGGCCGCCTCCAGGATCACGTAGTAGCTGGCGGCGGACGAGTAGATCGTCGACACCTGCCGCTCGCCGAAGGCCAGGTACAGTGCGGTGCGCAGGTCGCCGATCGCCACGCCCAGCGTGCTGGCCTTGTCGCGGTCGATGTCCAGCGTGGCTTGCAGGCCCTTGTTCTGCGAATCGCTGGTCACGTCGCGGAAGTCCGGGTCGGCGCGCATGCGCTCCAGGTAGCGCTCGGACCACTCGTTCAGCGAATCCGGGCTCACCGACTGCAGCGTGTACTGGTAGCGGCTCTTGCTGGGGCGACCGCCCAGCTGCAGGTTCTGGACCGGCGACATGTACACCTGGATGCCGGCCACGTCGCGCATCTTCTTGCGCAAGCCTTCCAGCACATCGGGCATGGCCTTGCGCTCGCCGCGCGGCACCAGCACGACGAACATGCGGCCCGAATTGCCGCCACCGGTAAACGACACCACGCTCTTCACGGCCGGATCGGCCTGGATGATCGCGGCCACGCGGTCCTGCAGCGCCAGCATCGCGCTGGTCGAGATGTCTTCGGAGGCTTCCGTGTTCACGCGGAACTGGCCGATATCCTCTTCGGGGAAGAAGCCCTTCGGCATCGTCGCATACATGACGACGGTCAGCACGAACGTGCCCACGGCCACGGCCAGCACGATGTAGCGGTGGCGCAGCGCCGCGTCCAGCGTGCGGCCATAGCCCTTCAGCACGGCGTTGAAGCCCCGTTCGAAATGGCGGCCGAGGAAGGTGTCGTCGCCTGCCCCTTCGTGTGCCTCATGCGAATCGGCCGGCAGGAAGCGCGCCGCCATCATGGGCACCAGGGTCAGCGAGACCAGCGCCGAGACCAGCACGGCCAGCGCGACGATGACGGCGAATTCACGGAACATCAGTCCCATCACGCCGGGCATGAAGAAGATCGGGATGAACACGGCCACCAGCGAGATCGAGATCGACACGATGGTGAAGCCCATCTCCCGCGAGCCGACCAGCGCCGCCTGCAGCGGTTTCTTGCCGTGCTCGATGTGCCGCACGATGTTTTCCAGCACGACGATGGCATCGTCGACCACCAGGCCGACGGCCAGCGTGATGCCCAGCAGCGATATATTGTCCAGGCTGTAGCCCAGCGCATACAGCAGCGCCAGCGCGCCCAGCAGCGAGATCGGCATGGTGATGGCCGGGATCAGCGTGGCCACGGCGCGGCGCAGGAACAGGAAGATCACCAGCACCACCAGCACGATCGTCAGCGCCAGCGTGAGGTTCACATCGTGGATCGCCTCGCGGATCGACACCGAGCGGTCGTTGACGAGGCTGATGTTGATCGACTCCGGCAACTGGGCACGGAAGCGCGGCAGCAAGGCCTTCACGCTGTCGACCACCTGCACCGTGTTGGCATCGGGCTGGCGCTGCACCAGCAGCACGATCGAACGCTCGCCGTTGTAGCTGCCGAACGACTTGGTGGACTGGAAGCTGTCCTCGACGACGGCCACGTCCTTGAGCCGCACCGGTTCGCCGTTGCGGGTGGCGATGATCAGGTCGCGGTAGTCCGCCGCCTTCATCAGCTGGGCGTTGCCCTGGATCGTCAGGGTCTGGTCGGGGCCATCGAGCACGCCCAGCGGCGTGTTGGCGTTGGCGCTGCGGATCGCCGCCTGCACCTCGGCCAGCGTGAGATCGCGCGCGTTGAGCAAGTCCGATTTCGCGCGCACCCGCACGGCGAAGCGCTTCTGGCCGTTGACGTTCACCTGCGCCACGCCGGGCAAGGTGGAGAGACTGGGCGCGATCAGGTTTTCCGCATAATCGTTCAGCTCCGACAGCGACAGCGATGGCGAATTCATCGCCATGAACAGCACCGGCGCATCGGCGGGGTTGATCTTGCGGTAGGACGGCAAGTCCGTCATTTCCTGCGGCAGCTGGCGCTGCGCGCGCAGCAGCGCGGCCTGCACGTCGACGGCCGCTTCGTTGATGTCGATGCTGGAATCGAACTCCAGGGTCAGCGAGGTATTGCCCTGCGTGCTGGTCGAGGTGATCAGCGTGAGGCCGGGAATCGTGGAAAACTGCTTTTCCAGCGGCAGCGCGACGGATGACGCCATCGTGTCCGGGCTGGCCCCGGCCAGGTCAGCCGACACGTTGATGATCGGGGTGTTATAGCTGGGCAGCGCGGCGACGGGGATGTACAGGTAAGCCAGCACGCCCGCCAGGATCAGCGACAGCGACAGCAGCACCGCCATCACGGGGCGCCGGATCGAGAGCTCGGAGAGGTTCATTCGACGCTGCCCTTGGCTTTGCCCTGCTCGGCCACCCGCACCTCGGCGACACGCACCTTGCCGCCGGGGCGCAGGTTCTGCTTGCCTTCGACGATCACCTTTTCATTGCCAGCCAGCCCGCGCACGGCCGCATCGCCGCCGAACGCGTGCAGGCGTTCGACATTCGCGACCTTCGCCGTGCCGTCCGGCCCCACCGTGTAGACAAAGGTGCCACGGGTGTTCGTGATGATCGCGTTCTGCGGCACCACGAGCGCATCGCGCAGCGTCTGCACGGTGACTTCCGTATTCACGTACTGGCCGGGCCACAGCCGCGTATCGCTGTTGGCAAACTGCGCTTTCACGCGGATCACGCCGGCTTGCGGGTCGACCGTATTGTCGATGAACGACAGGCGGCCCTCGATGGGCGTCTTCGAATCGCGGTGGAATACCTGCACCGGCACCTTGCCGGCGCGCTGGGCATCGAGCAGTGCGGCCAGGTTCGTTTCCGGGATCGTGAAGGCGACGTTGATCGGATCGAGCTGGGTGATCGTCGTCAGCGACGTGGACAGTTGCACCAGGCTGCCCGGATAGACGTCGATGCCGCCCACCCGGCCCGACATCGGGGCGCGGATCGCCGTGTAGCTCTGGCCCACCTGGATCGCGCGGGCCGCCGCAACGTTCGCTTCGAGCTCCGCGCGGGCGGCGTCGACCTGGCTTTTCAGCGTGTCGACGGCACCCTGGGCGATGAATTTCTGGCCCAGCAGTTCCAGGCTGCGCTTGTATTGCCGCTCCAGGTCGGCCAGCGTGGCGCGGTCGCGCGCCACCTCGGCTTGCGCCTTTTGCAGGTTGGCCGACTCGCTGCGGCTGTCCAGCGAGAACATCAGCTGGCCTTCCTTGACGAATTCGCCTTCCTTCACGTGCACCTTGGCGATCGTGCTGGTGGTCTGCGGGTGCAGGTCCACGGTGCTGATCGGGCTGACGGTGCCATTGGCCTGCAGGATCACGGGCACGTCCCGCCGTGTCGGCGACACGACGTTGACGGTGGTGGGGCCATTACCCCTTCCCTCGCCCTTGCCGGGGCCGGCGTGCTGCGCTTCCGGTGACGTGTGCGTGAAATGCCATGCGCCGGCTCCCACGGCGATGGCGGCAGCGGCCAGTACTCCCAAGGTGGACTTTTTCATTGTAATTTTGAATGCTGGTGGTGGTGAGTGAGCTTTTATTGCAAGCGTTGACTGCGAAGCTTTTACTGCGTGCTTTTACTGGATGCTCTTGCAATACTTCCCTAAGGAATTGGCCGGGATTGTGCCAGCCAACTGCTACGGCCCGGTGACGTCACCAGGCCGCGCGGTTACTTGCCCGCATACAGCTCGGGCAACGTCAGCACCGCTTCGAGGCCGCCGGTATCGCCATTGGCCAGGCTCAGCGTGGCGCCGTGCTGTTCGGCGATATTGCGGGCAATCGTCAGGCCCAGGCCGGTACCGCCCGATTCCCGCGAGCGCGACGTTTCGACCCGGTAGAACGGCTCGAACACCCGCGCCAGCTGGTCTTGCGGAATGCCCGGGCCTTCGTCACGGATACGGATGCGGGCCGCGCCGGCCAGCCGTTCGACCGTCACGTGGGCTTTCTGGCCATATTTCACGGCGTTGTCGATCAGGTTCACGAGGCAGCGCTGCACGTCCAGAGGCCTCCCCAGCAGCGCCATGCCGGCCCGGCCCTTCAGTTCGACCTGCTGGCCCGCATCGATCGCATCGGCGCACACGCTGTCGAGCAGGGAGTCGAGATCGAGCTTCTGCATCGTGCCGGTCGTGTCCATGCTGCGCGCCAGGTCGAGGCCTTCGCGGATCATCTGCTGCATGGCCGACAGGTCGCCGATCAGCTTTTGCTGCAGGTCGGCGTCGCTGACCTTTTCCAGGCGCAGGCGCATGCGGGTCAGCGGCGTTTGCAGGTCGTGCGTGATCGCGGCCAGCATCTCGGTGCGCTGGATGATGTGCTGGCGGATCCGCCCCTGCATGGCATTGAATGCGGCACTTGCCTGGCGGATCTCGGCGGCACCGGCCAGTTCCAGCGGCGGCTTGTTGATGTCGTTGCCCAGGTCCTTCGCGGCCTGGGCCAGCTGCTTGACCGGGCGCACCGCCATCCGCGTGACGAAGTAGGCCAGGATGGCGATGCACAGCAGGAAAGGCACGAACACGGCGTATTCATTGTGGCCGGTGGGGATCGAACCGCGCGGGGGCAGCACCGACAGCTTGAGCACTTGCCCATCCGTCATGACGATCTTGACGGATTCGCATGTGCCCCGCCATGGGCCGGGGCCGAACAGCGTCATCGTGCTGGTACGCTGCTCGCATTGCGGCGGGCGCTCGGTCATGGGAATCACCTGGAAATCGCGCGGCAGGCGCTGTGCCAGCGCGGTGGAGAATTCCGTGGCCGGGTGCAGCGTGAGATCGTTGTCGGTGGCGATCTCCAGCCGCATGCTGCTCTTGCTGGACACGGCCAGGTATTGCGCGCGCGATTCGGGCCGCACCACGTCGGTGGTTTCGATGATCTGCTCGGCACGCTCCAGCGCATGGTAGGTGCGATAACGTTCCAGCGTGCGCTGGCGTTCGTTGACGGCCAGCCATTGCGTGAGCGCGGCGGAAGCGACAATGCCGACCATGAGCGCGAAGAACACGCGCCCGGTCATGGAGTTGACGAAATTTTTCAGCGTGCTCACCGGCCGCTCCGCTCCCTGGTCACGCGCGTGGCTCGACCGATACGGCGCCGGCCAGCACATAGCCGCCATTGCGCACCGTCTTGATGATCTGCGGCACCCGCGCATCCTCGCCCAGCTTTTGCCGCAGGCGGCTGATCTGGATATCGATCGAGCGGTCGAATGGATCGGCATCGCGACCCTGGGTCAGGTTCAGCAACTGGTCGCGGTTCAGCACGCGATTCGGGTGCTCGAGGAATACTTTCAGCAGGCGGAACTCGGCACCCGACAGCATGATGACCACGCCTTCCGGGTTCAGCAGGTGACGCGCGGTGAGGTCGAGCGTCCAGTTCGAGAAACGGATCTGCGACGCCTTGTCCATGCCGCTGGAGGGCATTGAGTTACTGCGACGCAACACGCTGCGGATGCGGGCCAGCAGCTCGCGCGGTTCGAATGGCTTGGGCAGGTAGTCGTCGGCGCCCATCTCGAGGCCGAGGATGCGGTCCAGCGGCTCGCTGCGGGCGGTGAGCATGATCACGGGCAGGTTCGAATGCGCACGCAGCTTGCGGCACAGCGTGAGGCCATCCTCGCCCGGCATGTTCAGGTCCAGCACGATGAGGTCGGGCTTGGTTTCGTCCAGCAGCTTCCACATGGCCGTGCCATCCGCCGCGCCGAACGTGCGGTAGCCATTGGTCTCCAGGTAATCCGCCAGCAGCGTGCGGATATCGCGATCGTCGTCGACGATCAGAATGCTAGATGTGGGTTCCATCCTCCAATTATCGCCAGTTCGGCAGAGGAAGACCAACGGCGGTTTGTATCGTCTTGTATATGCAGCGCGGTTTTTTCATGTGGCAGCAAAGGGAAACAAACAGATACAAAACCGGGCGTTCGCGAAACTTCGTGGAAACACGGCGTTGAGAAACTGTTTTCCGTGCAGTGCTGCAAGCACATTCGAATTGACTCCATAAAGGATTTAAAAATGAACATCCTGCGTAAAAATATTATTGTCGGTATGACCGTACTGAGCATTGGTTCCGCCGCCATTGCGGCCCCTGCCGCTGAAACGGCGCAGCACCGCGCTTATGCGGAAACGAAGTTCGATCCGGTGAAGCGCGCCGAACGGATCGAGCAGCGTCAGCAGAAATTGCACGATGCGCTGAAACTGACGGCAAATCAGGAAACTGCCTGGAAAACCTATATCGCGGCCATCAAGCCCCAACAACCGGTTGGCCGGGCGGATCGCGTATCGTTCAAGGAATTGAATGCGCCACAACGTGCGGAGAAAAGGCTCGAGTTATCGAAAGCGCGTATCGCACATCAGGAAACCCGCCTGGAAGCACTGAAGACGTTTTACGCGACGTTGACGCCGGAGCAGCAAAAAGTGTTCGATGAGCAGCGCGGCCACGGGAAGCACAGGGGCCGTGCGCATCGTCACGGCTGATCGATGACCTAGTCCAGGGACGGTGCGCCGTCCCCTTTTTTTCTTCATTGCATGCCAGATTCTGGCCTGATCGTGCCTGATTCTGGCTTTGTCGACCTGATCTGGCCTCCTTGGCACACCGGTGTGCGAAGAACAGGCGTAAAAAAAGCGCCCTGAGGCGCTTGGCATCAAGCGTGGCTGGATCACTCCAGCTTGCTCAGCGATACGAGAAACCGGTCGGCTCCCTGGAAACCGATCACGCGGCTGTCGGCGATTTCCCGGCCATTGCGATCGAAGAAAATAATGCCGGGTGGGCCGAACAAGGTGAATCGCTTCAACAGCTGCTTGTCGTCCTCATTATTCGCCGTGACATCTGCCTGAAGCAGGATCGTGTTTTTCAGGCGTTCCTGAACTGCGGGCGCGACAAATGTAAGTTTCTCCATTTCCTTGCAGGCGACGCACCAGTCGGCATAGAAATCGAGCATGACGGTTTTACCGCCCGTGTCGGCCAATACCCGGTCCAGTTCAGCCACGCTTTTGATGCGCTTGAAATGCAGTTCATTCCCGACGGCACCGCGCAAATGCGCCAGCGGCGCCAAGGGATCGCGTGCGCCAGTGGCGACACCGATCATTTGCACGATGCCGAAGCCGATGAATGCCGCCGCTGCCAATTGGGCCGGCCAGCCCTTGTGGTGCCGGAACAGATAAATACCATAGGCGATTCCCAGCAGCGTCCATCCGGCCATTTGCACGATGCCGGGCAATACAGGGGAAACAAGCCACCATGCCATTGCCAGCAGTAATACGCCAAAGAAGCGCTTGACCGTATCCATCCAGGCGCCCGCTTTCGGCAACAGTGCGCCAGCCGATACGCCGACCAGGATCAGCGGCAAGCTCATGCCGACAGCCATCGAGAACAGCGCGGTGCCGCCGATCACCACGTCGCGGGTCTGGCTGATATACACGAGGGCGCCGGCCAGCGGTGCGGCCACGCAGGGGCCGACGATGAGCGCCGAAATGGCGCCCATGGCAAACACGCCGGCCAGCTTGCCGCCGGCACGGCGTCCGGATGCGGCGGCCAGACGGGTCTGGACCGCGGCGGGCACTTGCAGTTCATACACGCCAAACATGGACAGGGCGAGCACGACCATCAGCGCGCCGAAAGCGCCGAGCACCCACGGGTTTTGCAAGGCCGCCGCGAGGCCTTCGCCGGCCAGGCCCGCGGCGATACCGAGCCCGGTATAGACGATCGCCATGCCCAATGAATAGCTCAGTGACAAGACAAAGCCGCGCCCACGGCCCGCCTGGCGGCCTTCGCCAACGACGATCGACGACAGGATCGGCACCATCGGCAGCACGCATGGCGTGAAGGCCAGGCCGAGGCCGAGCAGCAGGAACAGGGGCACAATGACGGTCATCCGTCCGCCCTGCAGCGCGCCTTCAATGCGGCCCAGCTCGCTTTGGGGCGCACTGGCGGCCGGCGCCGCTGCCTCTGCCGGCATGTCCATGGCCGGATCGCCGGGGCGGCTCATCGATGGCAAGCCCAACGCCCCGCCGGACGCCATGGCGCCGCCCGTGGGAGACAGACGCGCCGTCGCATCCTGCGGCGAATAGCACAGGCCCTTGTCCGAACATCCCTGGCCGGTAGCCGTCAGCGTGAAGGCGCCGGCAGCTTCGGCCGGCACGCGGATCGTCACGCGGTGGCGATAGGTTTCCACGTCCTTGTTGAACGTTTCATCGAACTTGACCTTGCCGGGCGGGATGGTCGGGTTACCCAGCTGCGCTCCTGCCGCGCGAAATTTGAACTGCTCGCGGTACATGTAGTAGCCCTCGGCGATCTGCCAGGTGGCTTCGACGGTGTTCGCATCGGCCATGCGTGCCGAGAACTGGAAGGCGACGTTGGGCGGCAGGAAGTCTTCCTCGGCATGCGCCGGGAACGACAGGATGAGGGCCAACAGGATGAGGATGCGGGAAAGGAAGGGCATACGGCGACTCGGCGGGGTGAACCCCGAGATGGTATCCCTAAATGCACGAACGATGGGCTGTGGAAAAGAAAAAGCCGGGCAAGCCCGGCTTTTTCATGACTGGCGAAGATTACTCTTCAGCGGTCGGTGCTGCTTCGATGTCGCTTGGTTCCGGACGGTCCAGCAGTTCGACGTAGGCCATCGGTGCATTGTCGCCAACGCGGAAGCCCATCTTCAGGATGCGCAGGTAGCCGCCGTTACGGGTAGCGTAGCGCGGGCCCAGTTCAGCGAACAGCTTCTGGACGATTTCGCGGTCGCGCAGACGGGCGAATGCCAGGCGCTTGTTAGCCAGCGTGTCGGTCTTGCCCAGGGTCAGGATCGGCTCGACGACGCGACGCAGTTCCTTGGCTTTCGGCACGGTGGTCTTGATGGCTTCATGACGCAGCAGCGAAACGGTCATGTTGCGCAGCATTGCCAGACGGTGGGACGAGGTACGGTTCAGTTTACGGAGGCCGTGACGGTGACGCATGGTACTTCCTTTCGAGGTGTTTAATTCCGGACTCTTCGATCGCCAATGGCGCGGGTCGGTTAATAAGGGTAAAACGCCCGCGGCGACATGCCGCGGGCGGGTACTGCATATGAATTACTTCTCGAGACCTGCGGGCGGCCAGTTTTCCAGCTTCATGCCCAGGGTCAGGCCGCGCGAGGCCAGCACTTCCTTGATCTCGTTCAGCGACTTGCGGCCCAGGTTCGGCGTCTTCAGCAGCTCGTTTTCCGAACGCTGGATCAGGTCGCCGATGTAGTAGATGTTCTCGGCCTTCAGGCAGTTCGCCGAACGCACGGTCAGTTCCAGGTCGTCGACCGGGCGCAGCAGGATCGGATCGACCAGCGGAGCACGCGACGGTGCTTCGGCAGTGGCTTCCGTGCCTTCCAGCGCAGCGAACACGTTCAGCTGGTCGACCAGCACGCGTGCGGACTGGCGGATCGCTTCTTCCGGCGTGATCACGCCGTTCGTTTCGATGTTGATGATCAGCTTGTCCAGGTCGGTACGCTGTTCCACGCGGGCCGATTCCACGGCATACGAAACACGGCGCACTGGCGAGAACGATGCGTCCAGGATGATGCGGCCGATCGTCTTGTTCGTGTCTTCGGACAGGCGGCGCACGTTACCTGGCACATAGCCACGGCCTTTTTCGACCTTGATCTGCATGTCCAGCTTGCCACCGGCGGTCAGGTGAGCGATCACGTGATCCGGGTTGATCAGTTCCACGTCGTGCGGCAGGTCGATATCCGATGCCAGCACGGCGCCTTCGCCCTCTTTCTTCAGCGTGAGGGTGACGGAATCGCGGTTGTGGACCTTGAAGACCACGCCCTTCAGGTTCAGCAGCAGGTCGACCACGTCTTCCTGCACGCCATCCAGCGACGAGTACTCGTGCACGACGCCGGCGATGGTGACTTCGGTCGGCGCGTAGCCGATCATCGACGACAGCAGCACGCGACGCAGGGCGTTGCCCAGCGTGTGGCCGTAGCCGCGCTCGAACGGTTCCATCACGACTTTAGCGTGACCGGCGCCCAGCGCTTCGACGTCGATGATACGTGGCTTCAACAAACTGTTTTGCATTGAAATGTCCTTTTCATTACCCTCGGCTCGTTACACCGATAAGGCTGATGGCATTAGTGAAAAAGCCCACTCGATCGAGTGGGCAGGTGCCAGGCCTTCCAATGGAAGGCTTGGCGAACTGAATGTGCTTCGACTGCGATTGCCGCGAAGATTAACGCGAGTACAGTTCGACGATCAGCGATTCGTTGACGTCGGCAGCGATTTCGCTACGTTCCGGGAACGACTTGAAGGTGCCTTCCATTTTCTTGGAATCGACCGACACCCATGCCGGCATGCCGACTTGTTCTGCCAGCGACAGCGCTTCCAGGATACGGGTCTGCTTCTTGGCCTTTTCACGCACGGCGATCACGTCGCCGGTCTTGACCACGTACGAAGCGATGTTCACGACATTGCCGTTCACGGTGAAGGCCTTGTGCGATACCAGCTGACGCGCTTCAGCGCGGGTCGAGCCGAAGCCCATGCGGTATGCAACGTTGTCCAGGCGGGTTTCCAGCAGCGTCAGCAGCGTTTCGCCGGTGTTGCCCTTGCGACGGTCGGCTTCGGCGAAGTAACGGCGGAACTGGCGTTCCAGGATGCCGTACATACGCTTGACCTTCTGCTTTTCGCGCAGCTGGTTGCCGTAGTCGGAGGTGCGGGCACCCGACTTGACGCCGTGCTGGCCAGGCTTCACGTCCAGCTTGCACTTCGAATCCAGCGAGCGGCGGGCGCTCTTCAGGAACAGGTCGGTGCCTTCACGGCGGGAGAGTTTTGCTTTCGGTCCGATATAACGTGCCACGGTGTTTTCCTTAAATATTAGATGACGCCCCAGGGTCACATCCACTACGCGCATCGAGTGCACGCAAGAGCTGTGAAGCAGGCGCTAGTCTGACCCTCTAATCCGTCAGACAGTGGCTCAACAAGCCCGCCGACCAGAAATCGACAGGCAAAAATAGCCGGACAGTGTAACCGTTTCCGATCAACTGTTCCAGCAATTTTTACTTCGGTGTGACGGTGGCCGGTTCGCGAGGGAACCGGCCATGGTCAATGCATCCGATGGTGCTTAGATGCGGCGACGCTTCGGCGGACGGCAGCCGTTGTGCGGCACTGGCGTCACGTCCTGGATCTCGGTGATCTTGATGCCCAGGTTGTTCAGCGCGCGAACAGCGGATTCACGACCAGGACCTGGGCCCTTGATACGCACTTCCAGGTTCTTCACGCCGCATTCCTGTGCAACTTTACCAGCCGCTTCGGCAGCAACCTGCGCTGCGAACGGGGTCGACTTACGGGAGCCCTTGAAGCCGGCGCCGCCCGAAGTTGCCCACGACAGGGCATTGCCCTGGCGGTCGGTGATCGTGATGATCGTGTTGTTGAAGGAAGCGTGAACGTGAGCGATGCCTTCAGCGACGTTCTTCTTGACCTTCTTGCGAACGCGTGCTGCTGCAGCGCTGCTTTGTTGCTTAGCCATAGTGGTTTCCTAGATTATTTCTTCAGCGATTGAGCGGCTTTGCGCGGACCTTTGCGGGTACGTGCATTGGTGCGGGTGCGCTGGCCGCGGACCGGCAGGCCCTTGCGGTGACGCATGCCGCGATAGCAACCCAGGTCCATCAGACGCTTGATGTTCATCGACAGTTCACGGCGCAGGTCGCCTTCAACAACGAACTTGCCGATCTCATCACGCAGCTTTTCCAGCTCGCTGTCGTCCAGGTCCTTGATCTTCTTGTTGGTCGCAACACCCGTTTGCGCGCAGATGAACTGCGCGCGCGGGCGGCCGATACCGTAAATTGCCGTCAGGCCGATCACGGTGTGCTGATGATTTGGGATGTTAACCCCTGCAATACGTGCCATTCGTTATTCCTCGATTAACCTTGACGCTGCTTGTGACGCGGTTCGACGCAGATAACACGAACGACGCCTTTGCGCTTGATGATCTTGCAGTTGCGGCAGATCCGCTTGACTGAAGCGTTAACTTTCATTTTGCACTCTCTTCTTGGATTCGATACTTAAAATTACTTGGTCCGGAACACAATACGGGCCCGGGAGAGGTCGTACGGCGTCAACTCCACCGTCACCTTGTCACCGGGGAGAATGCGGATATAGTTCATCCGCATTTTACCCGAAATGTGGCCGAGCACCACGTGGCCGTTTTCCAGCTTTACTCGAAACGTTGCATTCGGGAGATTCTCCAGAATCTCGCCCTGCATCTGTATAACGTCGTCTTTTGCCATAGTGACCTTATCGCTTAGCGGGTCGGAATGCCGCCTTTGAAGTTAGCCTTGCGCAGCAGCGAATCGTATTGCTGCGACATCACGTAGTTCTGGACCTGGGCCATGAAGTCCATGGTCACGACCACGATGATCAACAGGGAGGTGCCGCCGAATACAAAGGACACTTTCCACTGGGCTTGCATAAACTCCGGCAACAGGCACACCAGGGTAATGTAGACGGCGCCTGCCAGGGTCAATCGGGTCAGGATCTTGTCGATGTAACGGGCAGTCTGCTCACCGGGACGAATCCCTGGCACAAAGGCCCCGCTCTTCTTCAAGTTGTCCGCTGTTTCCTTGCTGTTGAACACCAGTGCGGTGTAGAAGAAGCAGAAAAACACGATCGCCACAGCATACAGCAGTGCATGGATGGGCTCGCCTGGGCTCAACGACGCAGCCAGATCTTTCAGGAAGCGCACAACAGGGTTGCTGTTGTCCGCGCCACGTGCGAACCAGTCCACGATAGTGGCCGGGAACAAGATGATCGACGATGCGAAGATCGGCGGGATCACGCCTGCCATGTTCAGCTTCAGCGGCAGGTGACTGGTTTGCCCACCGTAGATCTTGTTGCCGACCTGACGTTTGGCATAGTTCACCAGGATCTTGCGCTGGCCACGTTCCACGAACACCACGACATAGGTCACGGCTGCAACCAGGATCACGATGATGATGGCGGAGATCGCACTGATCGCACCGGTCGACACCTGGGTGAACAAGCTACCCATTGCGCTCGGCAGACCGGCGGCGATACCGGCAAAGATGATGATGGAGATGCCGTTACCAAGACCGCGCTCGGTAATCTGCTCCCCCAGCCACATCAGGAACATGGTGCCGGTCAGCAGCGTCACCACGGTGGTGAAGCGGAACGCCATGCCCGGGTCGATCACCAGGCCAGGCTGGGCTTCCAGCGCGACGGAGATGCCGAATGCCTGGAACAAAGCCAGGCCCACGGTGGCGTAACGGGTGTACTGGGTGATCTTGCGACGACCAGCCTCCCCTTCCTTCTTCAGCGCTTCCATCTGCGGAGACACGATCGACAGCAACTGCATGATGATCGAGGCCGAGATGTAGGGCATGATGCCCAGCGCAAACACCGTGAAGCGCGACAGGGCGCCACCCGAGAACATGTTGAACATGCCCAGGAGACCACCCTCTTGCGACTTGAACAGTGCGGCCAGCTGTACCGGGTCGATCCCCGGCACCGGGACGTGTGCCCCGATGCGGTAGACTACCAGAGCGCCCAGCAAAAACCACAGACGGTTCCAGGGGAACCCGGCTGCGGCACTTTTAGCAAGCTGCGGATTAGTCGCCAATTTTCGCTCCGTTCAAGCTCAAGCGTCTCAGGCTACCGAGCCGCCAGCCGCTTCGATGGCCGCTTTCGCGCCGGCGGTCACTTTCAGGCCCTTGATGGACACTGCTTTAGTGATTTCACCGGATGCGATCACGCGCACGTCGCGGGCCAGCACGGACAGCACGCCAGCCTGCTTCAAGACCAGCAGGTCGACTTCGCCGACTGCCAGGTTGTTCAGGTCGGACAGGCGCACTTCAGCCTTGAAGGTTGCGTTCAGCGATTTGAAGCCGCGCTTCGGCAGACGACGCTGCAGAGGCATCTGACCGCCTTCGAAGCCGACTTTGTGGAAGCCGCCCGAACGCGATTTCTGACCTTTGTGACCACGGCCGGCGGTCTTGCCCAGGCCGGAGCCGATACCGCGACCAACACGGCGCTTGGCGTGTTTCGCGCCTTCGGCTGGTTGAATGGTATTCAATTCCATTGTGTTCTCCAGATCGTAAGCCGGGGCTTACGATACAACCTTAACGAGGTAAGCGACCTTGTTGATCATGCCGCGTACCGATGGCGTGTCCTGCAGCTCGGAAACCGAGTTGACACGGCGCAGGCCCAGACCACGCACCGTAGCGCGGTGGTCTTGGCGGGTGCCGATCAGGCCCTTCACCAGTTTGACTTTGATAGTGCTCATGGTCATCCCCTTAAGCCAGAATGTCTTCTACCGACTTGCCGCGTTTCGCAGCGATATCGGCAGGAGTGCTCATTTTCGACAGGCCGTCCAGGGTGGCGCGCACCAGGTTGTACGGGTTGTTCGAACCGGTGGATTTCGCCACCACGTCCGTCACGCCCATCACGTCGAAGATAGCGCGCATTGCGCCACCAGCGATGACGCCAGTACCAGGCTTGGCCGGGCTCATCATGACGCGCGAGGCGCCATGGCGGCCGGTTACCGTGTGCTGCAGCGTACCGTTCTTCAGAGGCACCTTGATCAGGTTGCGACGGGCTTCTTCCATTGCCTTCTGCACACCGACCGGAACTTCCTTCGACTTGCCCTTGCCCATGCCGATGCGGCCATCGCCGTCACCAACCACGGTCAGCGCCGCGAAGCCCATGATACGACCACCCTTGACCACTTTGGTCACGCGGTTGATCGCGATCATTTTTTCGCGCATGCCGTCATCCGGCTTGTCGCTTTGCATTTTTGCTTGCATTTTTGCCATGATCGTACCCTTAGAACTTCAGACCGGCTTCACGCGCGGCATCAGCCAGCGCCTTCACACGGCCGTGGTAACGGAAACCGGAGCGGTCGAACGCTACTTCGGTGATACCTGCCTTGATTGCCTTTTCGGCGACGCGCTTGCCCACCAGTGCGGCAGCGGCGGCGTTACCACCCTTGCCCGACTTGCCGGCCAGTTCGGCGCGAACTTCTGCTTCCACGGTAGACGCCGAAACCAGAACTTTAGCGTCCGGGCTGATCAGGTTCGCGTAAATGTGCAGGTTAGTGCGGTGGACCGACAGGCGGTTCACTTTCAGTTGCGCGATCTTGATGCGGGTTTGACGTCCGCGGCGCAGACGAGATTGCTTTTTATCCATCGTCAGCCCCTAATTACTTCTTCTTGGTTTCTTTGATCTTGACCACTTCGTCCACATAGCGGACGCCCTTGCCTTTATAAGGCTCAGGGGAGCGGTAAGCACGAACTTCTGCGGCAACCTGGCCGACCTGTTGACGGTCGACACCCTTGATCACGACTTCGGTCGGGGTCGGGGTAGCCACGGTCACGCCAGCCGGCATTGCATGCACGACAGGGTGGGAGAAGCCCAGCGACAGGTTCAGCTTGTCGCCTTGGGCTTGCGCCTTGTAACCCACGCCAACCAGGGACAGCTTCTTCTCGAAGCCCTTGGTGACGCCGGTGACCATGTTGTTGACCAGTGCGCGCAGCGTGCCGGACATGGCGTTCGCTTCACGGCTGTCGTTGGCAACAGTGAACGACAGCGTGCCGTTGTTGTTTTCAACGTTGACCAGGCCATTCAGGCTCTGGGTCAGGGTGCCCAGCGGGCCCTTGACGGTGATCGCTTGTGCGGAGATGGCGACTTCGGCGCCAGCCGGCACGGCGATCGGCATTTTAGCTACTCGAGACATGTGTTACTCCTTAAGCCACGAAGCAGATGACTTCGCCACCGACGCCGGTAGCGCGCGCTTTGCGATCGGTCATGACGCCTTGCGGGGTCGACACGATTGCCACGCCCAGGCCGTTCATCACGGTCGGGATTTCATCCTTGCCTTTGTAGACGCGCAGGCCCGGACGGGACACGCGCTCGAGGCGCTCGATGACAGGACGGCCAGTGTAATACTTCAGGCCAATTTGCAGCTCCGCTTTGCCTTCGGAGGAAGACACTGCGAAATCTTCAATGTAGCCTTCGTCCTTCAGGACGGAGGCGATCGCCACTTTGACTTTCGATGACGGCATTGCAACGGTGGTCTTCTTCACACCCTGTGCATTGCGGATACGGGTCAGCATATCGGCGATAGGATCGCTCATACTCATTGCTTATTCTCCTATTACCAGCTGGCTTTGGTCATACCCGGGATTTCACCACGCATGGCGAATTCACGGAGCTTGGTGCGGGCCAGACCGAATTTACGGAAGGTGCCACGTGGACGGCCGGTGATGGCGCAGCGGTTACGCTGGCGGGTCGGTGCAGAGTTACGCGGCAGGGCCTGCAGTTTCAGGCGGGCTTCGTAACGCTCTTCTTCCGACTTCGACTGGTCGTCGATGATGGCTTTCAGGGCGGCGCGCTTGGCGGCGAATTTCTCCACCAGGTCGGCACGCTTCTGTTCACGGTTAATCAGTGCGAGTTTTGCCATGATCGGTTAGTTCCTGAACGGGAATTTGAATGCGGCGAGCAGAGCTTTCGCTTCGTCGTCGGTCTTGGCGGTCGTGGTGATCGAGATGTTCATGCCACGCAGCGCGTCGATCTTGTCGTACTCGATTTCCGGGAAGATGATCTGCTCTTTGACACCGATGTTGTAGTTACCACGGCCATCGAACGAGCGGCCGGACACACCACGGAAGTCACGCACGCGCGGCAGTGCCACGGTGATGAAGCGATCCAGGAATTCGTACATACGGGCGCCACGCAGGGTCACCATCGTACCGATCGGGTAGCCTTCGCGGATCTTGAAACCTGCGATTGCCTTGCGCGACTTGGTCGTCACTGGCTTCTGACCGGCGATCTTGGTCAGGTCGCCAACGGCGTGTTCCAGGACTTTCTTGTCAGCGATTGCTTCGCCCACACCCATGTTCAGGGTGATTTTCGTCAGGCGCGGCACTTCCATTACCGATTTGTAGCCGAATTTCTCGGTCAGCTCGGAAACGACTTTCTCTTTGTATACTTGTTGCAGACGGGCCATTTTCAATTACCCCTTCACTACTTCGCCGGAGGACTTGAAGACGCGGACTTTTTTACCGTCCACTTCCTTGAAGCCCACGCGATCGGCCTTGCCGGTCGCAGCGTTGAACAGAGCAACGTTGGACACGTGAATCGGCATGGTCTTGTCGACGATGCCACCAGTTACGCCCGTCATCGGGTTCGGCTTGACGGCCTTCTTGGCCACGTTCACGCCATCTACCACGACATGCTCAGCGTCTACACGCTGGGTCACGACACCGCGCTTGCCCTTGTCCTTACCGGTCAGGACGACAACTTCGTCGTTTTTGCGAATCTTATCCATTGCGACTCCTTACAGGACTTCCGGTGCCAGGGACACGATCTTCATGAACTTCTCGGTGCGCAGTTCACGCGTCACCGGGCCAAAGATACGGGTACCGATCGGTTCCAGCTTGGAGTTCAGCAGAACGGCGGCGTTGCCGTCGAACTTGACCAGGGAACCGTCCTGGCGACGCACACCCTTAGCGGTGCGCACAACCACGGCGTTATAAATTTCACCTTTTTTGACACGGCCGCGTGGCTGTGCCTGTTTAACCGTGACCTTGATCACGTCGCCGATGCCAGCGTAACGGCGCTTGGAACCGCCCAACACCTTGATGCACATAACTTCTTTCGCACCGGTGTTGTCGGCTACCTCGAGCCGGCTTTCAGTTTGAATCATAGTATTCTCTTTCCCAACTTAAGCCGAAGAATCCACACAATGCGGACCTCTCGGTCAGTCTTGGTCCCGCCAGCGATGCTGCTGCATTGCTGTTTGGGTGCTTGACCTTCATACAGTACTGACCGCGAAACCGCGTCTGCGGAGAGACACTTAGCGGCGATACATGAACGAAGCCCGCAAGTATTACATACAACCTGCGGGCCTGCAAGAACTAATTGGAAAACGGACCGGAGCGCAACGCTCCGGTCCAGCCTTCTTTTTAGACGATTTGTGCAGCTTGCACTACACGCGTCACCGTCCACGCCTTCGTCTTGGAGATCGGACGACCTTCCGCGATCTCGACCGTATCACCGGCCTTGACCTGGTTGGTTTCGTCATGTGCGTGGTATTTCGCCGAACGCACGATGATCTTGCCGTACAGAGGGTGCTTGACGTGACGCTCGATCAGCACGGTAACGGTCTTGTCCATCTTGTCGGACACCACTTTACCGATCAGCGTGCGCTTGAGCGACTGTTTCACTGGTTCGTTCATTTGGCTTCCTTCGTGTTCATTACCGTTTTGACGCGTGCGATGTCGCGGCGGACCTTCTTCAGCTGCGAATTGTTGCTCAGCTGTTGCGTGGCGCTTTGCATACGCAGGCCGAACTGTGCCTTCAGCAGGTCATTCAGTTCTTTCTGCAGAGCAGCCTGGTCTTTGCCGCGGAGTTCAGATGCTTTCATATTTCACTCCAATTATTGGCCAACCTGGCGCACCACGAAGGTGGTTGCCAGCGGCAGTTTGGCAGCAGCCAGGCGGAACGCTTCGCGTGCCAGCTCTTCGCCAACGCCGTCCATTTCATACAGCACTTTACCTGGCTGGATTTCAGCCACGTAGTACTCCGGGTTACCTTTACCGTTACCCATACGGACTTCAGCCGGCTTGTTCGAAATCGGCTTGTCCGGGAAGACACGGATCCAGATACGGCCGCCACGCTTGATGTGACGGGTCATGGCACGACGGGCAGCTTCGATCTGGCGTGCCGTGATACGGCCACGCGCGACGGCTTTCAGACCGAATTCGCCGAACGACACGGCGGTGCCGCGCGAATGCGAGATACCGGTGTTACGGCCCTTCTGCTCTTTACGATACTTCCTGCGAGATGGTTGCAGCATGCTTGTTCTCCTGCTTATTCAGCTGCAGCCGGCTTCGCAGCGCGGCGAGCGGCTGGGGCGCCTGGTTTAGCGCCCGGACCTGGACGTGGGCGGCCGCCCGGCTTGCCATCATCGCGGCGCGGGCCGCGTGGCTTCTTCTCGTCAGCCGGGGTGTCGATGACTGGTGCTTCGCCGGTAGCGGAGCGGTCACCCTTGTACACCCAAACCTTGACGCCGATGATGCCGTAGGTGGTCGATGCTTCGGACGTGCCGTAGTCGATGTCCGCCTTCAGGGTATGCAGAGGCACGCGGCCTTCGCGATACCATTCGGTACGGGCGATCTCGATGCCGTTCAGACGGCCGGACGACATGATCTTGATGCCGACGGCACCCAGGCGCATTGCATTTTGCATTGCGCGCTTCATGGCGCGGCGGAACATGATCCGCTTTTCCAGCTGCTGGGCGATCGAATCGGCGATCAGCTGCGAATCGATTTCCGGCTTGCGGATTTCCTCGATATTGACGTGCACCGGCACGCCCATGATCTTGGTCAGTTCCGCTTTCAGCACTTCAATGTCTTCGCCCTTCTTGCCGATCACAACGCCCGGACGGGAGCTGTACACGGTGAAGCGCGCGTTCTTCGCAGGACGCTCGATGACGATGCGGCCGACGGAGGCGTTCTTCAGCTTCTTCTTCAGGTAAGCGCGCGCCTTCAGGTCTTCGTTCAGCATCTGAGCGAAGTTACCGTTGGTCGCGTACCAGCGGGAAGCCCAGTTACGGGTAACGGCCAGACGGAAGCCGGTTGGATGAATTTTCTGTCCCATCTTGGCTCCTTAGTTTCCGACCGTCAGGTAGACGTGGCAGGACTGCTTCGAGATACGATCGCCACGGCCCTTTGCACGCGCGGTGAAGCGCTTCAGGATCGGGCCCTTTTCGACGTAGATCGTTTTCACGTACAGTTCGTCGATGTCGGCACCATCGTTGTGCTCGGCGTTCGCAATGGCGGACTCCAGCACCTTCTTGATGATGGTGGCGCCTTTTTTCGGGCTGAACTGCAGGATGTTCAGCGCGGCGTCAACCTTCTTGCCGCGGATCAGGTCAGCCACCAGGCGACCCTTTTGATCCGACAGGCGCACGCCTTTGAGGATTGCTTTGGTTTCCATTATTTCTTCGCCTTTTTGTCAGCAGCGTGGCCCTTGAACGTACGGGTCAGCGCGAACTCGCCGAGCTTGTGACCAACCATGTTCTCGGACACGTACACAGGCACGTGGACCTTGCCGTTGTGCACGGCAATCGTCAAGCCGATGAAGTCAGGCATGATCGTCGAACGGCGGGACCAGGTTTTGATTGGCTTCTTGTCTTTGGTCGCTTGCGCGGTTTCGACTTTCTTCACCAGGTGGGCGTCGCAGAACGGCCCTTTTTTCAATGAACGGGTCATGATTTATCCTTATTTCTTGCCGCGGCGCGAGACGATCATCGAAGAAGTGCGCTTGTTCGAACGCGTCTTCTTGCCCTTGGTCTGCTGGCCCCATGGCGACACTGGGTGACGACCAGCTGCCGTCTTGCCCTCACCACCACCGTGCGGGTGGTCGACCGGGTTCATGACGACACCACGGACGGTCGGGCGGACACCGCGCCAACGCATCGCACCGGCTTTACCGATCTTGCGCAGGCTGTGTTCGGCATTGCCGACTTCGCCCACGGTTGCGCGGCACTCGATGTGCACGCGGCGCACTTCGCCGGAGCGCAGACGCACCTGGGCGTAAGTACCTTCGCGGGCCATCAGCACGACTGCGGCACCGGCGGTACGTGCCATCTGGGCACCTTTACCTGGCAGCATTTCGACGCAGTGGATCACGGTACCAACCGGGATGTTGCGGATCGGCAGGGTGTTACCGGCCTTGATCGGCGCTTCCGAACCGTTCATCAGCGTATCGCCGACGGACAGGCCTTTCGAAGCGATCACGTACTTGCGCTCGCCGTCGGCGTAGCACAGCAGGGCGATGTGCGCCGTGCGGTTCGGATCGTATTCGATGCGTTCCACTTTCGCAGGAATACCGTCCTTGTTGCGCTTGAAGTCAACGATACGGTAGTGCTGCTTGTGACCACCACCGATGTGACGGGTGGTGATGTGGCCGTTGTTGTTACGGCCGGCGGTCTTCGATTTTTTCTCAACCAGGGCTGCCAGCGGACGACCTTTGTACAGGTCGGCGTTGACAACCTTCACCATGCCACGACGGCCTGGGGAGGTTGGCTTCATCTTAACGAGTGCCATTAGTTAGCCTCCTCGGTGAAATTGATTTCCTGGCCAGGCTTCAGGCACACGAAAGCACGCTTGGTAGCATTGCGACGACCGATGAAACGGCCCGAACGCTTGACTTTACCTTCGCGGTTAACGGTCTGCACCGATTCCACTTCGACCTTGAACAGCAGTTCAACGGCGGCCTTGATTTCTGGCTTGGTCGCGTCCGGAGCAACACGGAACACGATCTGCTCGTTCTTTTCCGCGACCATGGTGGCCTTTTCGGAAATGACCGGCGCCACCAGCACCTTCAACAGGCGCTCTTCGCTAAATTTGACGGCGCTCATGCCAGCAACTCCTCAATCTTGGCCAGTGCCGCTTTGGTAACCAGGATCTTCTTGTAGAAGACCAGCGACATTGGATCTGCGTGACGCGGTTCCACGACCAGCACGTTCGGCAGGTTGCGGGAAGCCAGCAGCAGGTTTTCTTCGATGTTCTCGGTGATGATCAGGACCGAATCCAGACCCATGCCAGCCAGCTTTTGCGACAGCAGCTTGGTTTTCGGGGCTTCGATCGACAGATCTTCGATCACGACCAGGCGCTCTTCGCGAGCCAGCTGGGACAGGATCGAGCACAGGCCAGCGCGGTACATCTTCTTGTTCACTTTGTGGGTGAAGTTCTCGTCAGGCGAGTTCGGGAAGATGCGACCACCGCCACGCCACAGTGGCGACGACGACATACCAGCACGGGCGCGGCCGGTGCCTTTCTGGCGCCAAGGCTTCTTGGTCGTGTGGTGAACCTGTTCACGGTCCTTCTGCGCGCGGTTGCCGCTACGGGCGTTCGCTGCATAAGCAACCACGATCTGGTGGATCAGGGCTTCGTTGTAATCACGGCCGAAGACGGTGTCTGCAGCAGCTACGTTCGACGCGGCTTGACCTTCAGCGTTCAAGAGCTTGAGTTCCATGAATTAAGCTCCCTTCTTAGCTTTGACTTTAACGGCTGGCGAAACAACCACCTGGCCGTTTTTCGCGCCTGGTACCGCGCCCTTGACCAGCAGCAGCTGGCGTTCAGCGTCGATACGAGCGATTTCCAGGTTCTGGGTGGTGACGGTGACGTCGCCCATGTGACCGGTCATGCGCTTGCCAGGGAACACGCGGCCCGGGTCCTGCGCCATACCGATGGAGCCTGGTACGTTGTGCGAACGCGAGTTACCGTGAGTCTGACGACCCGATGCGAAATTGTGACGCTTGATGGTACCGGCGTAGCCTTTACCGATCGAGGTGCCCTGCACGTCGATCTTCTGACCGACTTCGAACAGCGAAGCGGCGACAACTTCGCCAGCTTTCAGTTCGGCAGCTTTGGCTGCATCGACACGGAACTCCTTCAGCAGAGTACCGGCTTCGACACCAGCTTTGGCGTAGTGACCCGCAGCGGCTTTGGTCACGCGGGAAGCGCGACGTTGACCGAATACGACCTGAACAGCGGAGTAACCATCCGTTTCAGGAGTTTTGATTTGGGCGATACGGTTGTTCGACACGTCCAGCACGGTCACAGGGATCGAATCCCCGTCGTCCGTGAAGATGCGCATCATGCCAACCTTGCGACCGAGGAGGCCAAGGCTCATTTTTTCTCCATTCCCACCTACGATTGGGCAGGGCTATGTTGAACTACAAAAATGGCAGGACAAAAAAAGACGTATCCATACCGAAGCCGGCTAGTGTACTTTGATTTGCCTCTTGACGCAACAAGTAAGTACGAGGTATGTCGATGCCTGTTGCACAAGGTTTGCACACATAATTGCCACGCTTCACGGCGATGCATTTTCGATATCGAAATGAGGCATGATGGCGCTTTTCAACCGTCAGGAGTTCCAATGCGCCACCGCCGTATCGCCCTCGCTTCTTCCCTCCTTACCACCGTGCTGGCCGGCTGGCTCGGCATTGCCGGTGCGGCCCATGCCCAGGCCGCCGAGCTGGCGCAGATGCGCAAGGGCTATGCGGACATGTGCAAGCAGGCCGTGGCGATTCCCGCGGAATATGGGGGCGAAAGCGACCTGAAGGGGCATGCGAAACTGGCGCCGTACTGCGATTGCGTGGCGATTCCGTGGACCGACCGGGCGGTGAAGGCGATGAACGGCGCGGCCCCGCCCTCCGCCGAACAAGTCGCCATGGACGAACTCGCTACCCGCACCAGTTGCCGGAAGAAGGTCGGCGCGCCGCCGCCGCCGGCCATCAAGCCGGTGGCTTGACCCGGAGCGCCCACGCCATCGCGTGGTCACGCATCGGCACAGTGCTTCGCCACGATTGAAGAGTGCCCAAGGGCGCTGTCGCGCGTTTCAGACAGGCTTGTTCAACATCAGCCAGAAGATGACGACCAGGGCGCTGAAGGCAGGAATGCCCAGCAGGAACCATAGCCGCTGGTAGCGCCAGTACAGCGGCGGCAAGGTGGCACCGTCGACATTGGCCCTGCGGGCGAGGTCCCGCATCTTGATCTGCAGCCACACGACAGGAAGCCAGCACACGCCGGCCAGCAGGTACAGCGCGACCGACCAGGCAATCCACGTCGAGTGCAGCGGGTAGCCGGCCAGCCAGATCATCGCGAACCCGGTGACCGGTTGAATGATCACGGCCGGGGTCGTGAAGACATAATCGGCCAGCACCGTCCGCTCGGTGACGATGCGGATCGCTCGCACGTCGCCGCTGCGGTCGGTGATCCATTTGAAGAACGCGATACCCATCCCCGTGCCGAACAGCACGGTGGAGCTGAGCACGTGGAGCAGTTTCAGCAGCATATAGAAGGACATGCTGCATTATGACATTTCCCGGGGTCTGGCCGCTGGCGACCGTGTAGGCGACGTCAGCTCTTCCGCATCGGGCGACCTACGTGCGCCGCTGGCGCGGTTGCTGCAGGAAGTGTCACGCAGCGGTGCGCTGCCCTACCCTTCCGGCGCCAGGATATCGACAATTGCCACTTCTACCTGTTCCGTTCATCACTCTCGCCGACGAAAAAAAGCCAGCCCTTACGGGCCGGCTTGTCATTGCCAACTGGACGGGTAATCAGAACGCGTAGCGCGCGCTGACGGTGAAGTACCGCCCGTAGTTGTTATGCAGCCCCTGGTTGTAGCCGGGGTCCGGCAGGAAGCTCGTCGTAATGCCCTCGCCCGGATCGTAAGGCGCACGCTTGTCGAACAGGTTCTGCACGTTCACGTTCAGCGTCAGGTTCTTGAAGCCCGTGTACGTGTAGCCCAGCCCGAACGTCACCCAGCGGGCGATCTTGCAGTCCGGATAGTAATCCTCGTACAGCGGCACCGTGGCGTTGCGGTTCGGCTCGGCATCGCCTGGCTTGGCCGTGCCGTAGTGGCAGAACGCCTGGTCGTAGACGGTGTCGGCATTGACGTAGCGCTTCAGCGAAACGGTGCCCACGTAGTTGACCGAAGCGTTCACGGCATGGTCGCCCCGGGTCCACGTGCTGGCCAGGTTGAACTTCAGGCGCGGCAGGTCAATGCCACTCGACAGGTTCCAGTCGTAGAGGCCGGCATTGCCGCCGACCAGGTTGTGCTCGATGTCGCCGGCGTGCTGCGACAGCGAATAGTGCGTCATGTAAGTACCGTTCAGCTTGGTGCTGAGGCCGCCCCATTCACCCAGCCGCGCGCGGTGGCGCACTTCGAAGTCGATGCCGCGCACTTCGGTCGCGCCCTGGTTTTCCCATGGCAGCTTGACCATCAGCAGCGGCCCCGTGTTGGGAATCGGGTTGCCGCTGGCATCGGTGACGAAGTTGGCGGGATTCGTGTCGCGCACCACGTTCTGCGGGAAGCGGTCCTCGTTCTTGATTGCCTCGAACGCCGAGCCCTGCACCACTTCGCCTTCCTTGCGGATGCGGAAGTACTCGACCAGGAAGTCCAGGCTGCTGGTGGGCGAATAGATCAGGCCCAGCGAGTAGCTGCGCGATTTTTCCGGCACCAGGTCCGGATTGGCGCCACCGGTACCGGCGGCGGATTTCGCGCAATCGACCTCGGTCGCGCCCGGTTTCGGCGTGCGCTCGTCGGCCTCGCAGCGGCGGCGGTCGAACAGGTCGCGCAGGAAAACTTGCGAGCCGCCCGGCGTCACCTGCACCAGTGCCGGCGCGCGGAAGCCCTTGGCATAGGTGCCGCGGAAGGCCAGGCCATCGGCCACCGTCCACTTCGCGCCCACTTTCGGCACGTAGTTCGTCTTGATGTCCGGATACTTGTCCGCGCGGCCGGCAAAGTCCAGCTCCAGGTTTTTCAGGATCGGCGTGCGCAGCTCGACAAAGGCGGATTTCACGTTGCGCTCGCCGTCGATGATCGAGTTGACCAGGCCGAAGATTTGGCCGGAGGCCAGTGCTGGCGTCGGGTCCAGCTCGATTTTCTCGCGGCGCACCTCGACACCCAGCGCCAGGCCCATGGCACCGCCCGGCAGCTGGCCGAACTGCGTGCTGGCCTTGGCATCCCACTGCAGGATGGATGCACGGCCTGTGTTGGCCACGTCCTGCGCGATGGTCGGATCGGCGGCCAGCTGGGCCAGCGAGGTGCCCGTGTTCAGCTTGCGCAGCGTCGGCAGGTAAAGGCGGTCGTAGTAAGTGTCTTCTTTTTCGGAGCGATTCCACAGCAGGCCGGTATCCCAGGTCCAGCCGCGGAATTCGCCCTCCGCACCCACCAGCACGCGGGTGCTTTCGTTGATGACCTCGTTGCCGCCCCGCAGGTTGGCAAAACGGTAGCCGACCGACGCGCGCGCGTTGGGGAACGGATTGTCCGGATGGCCGATCTCCAGAATGGCCTGGAACGGTTCGGCAACGCCGGTCGCCGTGAAATTGTTGGTCGAGGACTGGCCGATCGTGATCGGCGTGCCTGTGTACTGGCGCTCGGAACGGGCATACGCCACCTCGGCGAAGGCACGTGCGTTATTGCCGATCTTCAGCACGCCGCGGCTCATCACGACGGCATCCTTGCCTTCACTTTGCGCTTCCAGGAAGCGGGTCGCATCGAAGTTGCAGAACGTGCGGTCGACCCACACGCTGGTCGCCGGGAAGCCCATCTGTGTGGTGCCCACCAGTTGCTGGGATGGGTCGCAGCTGAGCGTGGTGCGCAGCCGGTCGGCCGCGTTGGCGCGGGTGACGCCGAAATTGCGCGAACCCGGCGAGCTCTCGCGATAGAACGTGGGGTGCTGGGAGATCTGGCTGCCGTACGGGGTGGCGAAGCGGCCGTTCAGTTGCTGGTACTGTTCAAACGCGATATCGGTGGCGTCGCGCAGCGCGGTGCGATCGCGCTTCGACACGTCGGCCGTGAAGAACACGTTGTAGCCATCGGTGTCCAGGTCGCCCTTGCCCCAGGCGGCGGTGAAGCCGCGGCGGGCGAATTCGCCATCGTCGTTGGCGCTGGCGCGGGCGCCGAATTCGAGGCCCTGGTAATTGCTCTTCGTGATGAAGTTGATGACGCCACCGATGGCATCGGAACCATACACGGCGGAGGCGCCGTCCTTGAGGATTTCCACGCGGTCGAGCGCGCTGACCGGAATACTGTTCAGGTCATACAGCGTCGAGTTGCCGTCGTTCGGGTCGGCATAGGCCGATGGCGACATGCGCCGGCCGTTCAACAGGATCAGCGTGGACGTGGACGACAGGCCACGCAGCGACGCCGTCGATACGCCACGGGAGAACCCGCCGTCGGTACTGTCATAGTTGCTGTCCGAACCGATTGCCGGTACAAAGCGCATCAAATCCTGCACGGTCTGGGCACCCGTGTCCTTGATGTCCTGGGCCGTGACGACCTGGACCGGGGAAGTGCCTTCCTTGTCGGCGCGCTTCAGGTTGGAACCGGTGATGTAGACAGTCTGGCTGGGCTGCGGGGCCGGCGCCTGTTGCGCCAGCACGGCCGGAACCACCAGTGTCGCAGCCACCGCCACCACACTTCGTTTCAAAATTAGCTGCATGCGTATCGCTCCCGAATCTAATATATGAAATCGCCGTTACATCTCGTAACGATTCTTAGCAATTTCTCACACGTGATATAAAACCACAAAAATATTCTGTGGTTCTCGGAATGCAAGTCGCCATTGTGTTGTATTCGCGCTAACGCGCCGTGGGACATACTGTGCTTGAAGCTTAATTTCGAATTTTATTTAGCTCGGCAAATCGCGTTCAGAACCCTTTCGATAGCGCATTGCGGCATATCCCCGTCAGCCAGTACACAGCGATTGCTACCGCACTTGCGCGCTGCGCCAGCGTGGCGGCCAATGGGAGCTCCGACTGGAAAGGGGTGCCGTTGCAGTTCCGCCTGAAAGCCATGCGTTTGAAATTCATGAAAAAAAACGCTCCGGCATTGGCAGAGGCGCAGTCTTTCCTGCCCGAGATAGTTGGCAAGTCGGATGAGTACAAAGTGTCGACGAGATTCCTGGAAGATTACTCGGCCACGCTCGCAGCAACGACCGGCACAGCAAGCGTTATACGGCTTCCATCGAGCGCGGGAACGTGGATTGCCGCATTCTGCAACCACCGCTATACTCGTCGTAGTTGCCGTTATTATAACTTCAAGTATGATAGCGACAACTCGGCCCGTAGTCCGCCCTACGGTATACCTGTGAGGTATCGTCCATGCACCGTACATTGACAGCTGCACTTGCCATTGCTTCTGCCGTCCTGATCGTTCCTTCCATCCATGCCGCACCACGCACCTCTGGTGCAGGGGAAATCAGTAATGTTCAATACACCCTCGTGGACTTGACGCCCGACGACGGCAATGCTTCGTATTACCAGTTTGGGCCACGTACGACCCTTATACAAGCGTCCATTTCGGTCGGGGCCGGGAATCACGGGGACGGTAGCCAATTTGCGCCAACCTTCCCGGTCCCGGTTACCGCGGAAGGGCGATTCTTTGACTTCTACGCCCGCGCCAGTACCAATGGTCAGTTAGGTGACCTTCATTCGGCCGCGGACACCGGGGCGCTGCAATGGCAGGGAGATTACGCCAGGGCAGCGGCTTCGCAAACCGTGAACATTTTGCTGAGCGCTCACAGCGCCTTCACCGTCAGCGGCGTCGCGAACACATGGTTGTCCACGACCGATCCTGCATATCCTGTCCTGCCCGGCAACGCGGAGACTTCTGTGAGTCTGGGTTATGCATCGGAGGACCGGCCTAGCGACATCTTTTCGCGGAACATCGTGCTGGGCACCGGGCAATCCTATGACAGCTTCAACGACACGTTCTCACTGACGGCCAGGAACGATTTCGACCACGACATCGAATTGACGCTTTACTTCAACACACTAACCAGCGTCTATTACGACGTCTCAGCCGTGCCGGAGCCGGCAACATACCTGATGTTCGGTGCCGGCCTGGCCGTACTGGCCGGTGCAATGCGTCGGCGTCAGCGCGTGCTGCCGCCTGTCTGACAAGGGCCTGGAGTACCGGGATGCAGCACTCGGCGCCGGCGGGCGCGCTTGGTGCCCCATGCTACAGCATCGACAGGCTCTCGCTGCTGCCATTGGGGCCTTGGCCGGCGGCCCGTGCGGCCGGCCCAATGCGCCCGTTGCATCCCGTCGTAGTCCGAGTCACACGCGGCTGGACGGCAAGGATTTGCTGATCAAAACAAAACTGGCGCGCTGGCCAAATTTGTGCTCCGGGCGGAACGATGCAGGCCGGATCCGCGTGCGGTGCGCCCCACCAAAGAAAAACGGGCACTGCGCCAATGCGAAGTGCCCGCTCTTTACGCGGCGGCCACCGGCCACCGGGTACGAATCGATTACTGCAGCTTGATCTCGACGTCCACGCCAGCTGGCAGGTCCAGCTTCATCAGTGCGTCAACGGTCTTGTCGGTCGGATCCACGATGTCCATCAGGCGCTGGTGGGTGCGGATTTCGAACTGGTCGCGCGAAGTCTTGTTCACGTGCGGGGAACGCAGCACGTCGAAACGCTGGATGCGGGTCGGCAGGGGAACCGGACCTTTGACAACGGCGCCGGTGCGCTTGGCGGTGTCAACGATTTCCAGTGCGGACTGGTCGATCAGTTTGTAGTCGAAAGCCTTCAGGCGGATGCGGATCTTTTGATTCGGGGTGGACATGCTGATTCCTTAAAAAGAACGAACCGGCGCAGTGTACAAACACTTCTCCGGCAATATGGAAATATGCGACTCTTTACAACACTACAACGACTGCTCAACATAAAAGCAGCGGGACCGGCATGATATCACGCCCGGTCCCGCCGCTCAACGCAAAGCTTAGCCCAGAATCTTGGCTACAACACCCGCGCCGACTGTACGGCCGCCTTCACGGATTGCAAAGCGCAGGCCTTCTTCCATGGCGATCGGGGAGATCAGCTTGACGGTGATCGACACGTTGTCGCCCGGCATGACCATCTCTTTGTCCGCTGGCAGCTCGATCGAGCCGGTCACGTCCGTCGTACGGAAGTAGAACTGAGGGCGGTAGTTGTTGAAGAACGGGGTGTGACGACCGCCCTCATCCTTCGACAGCACGTAGATCTCGCCGGTGAAGTGGTTGTGCGGCTTGATCGAGCCCGGCTTGGCCAGAACCTGGCCACGCTGCACGTCTTCACGCTTGGTGCCGCGCAGCAGCAGGCCGACGTTGTCGCCAGCTTGACCCTGGTCCAGCAGCTTGCGGAACATTTCCACGCCGGTGCAGGTGGTCTTCACGGTGTCGATGATGCCGACGATTTCGATTTCTTCGCCAACCTTGATCACGCCACGCTCGACACGGCCGGTCACCACGGTACCGCGGCCGGAGATCGAGAACACGTCTTCCACAGGCATCAGGAAGGCGCCGTCCACAGCGCGCTCAGGCGTCGGGATGTAGGTGTCCAGTGCGTCCGCCAGGCGGATGATGCACTCTTCGCCCATTTCGCCCGGCTGGCCTTCCAGGGCCATACGTGCCGAACCTTTGATGATCGGCAGGTCGTCGCCAGGGAACTCGTACTTCGAAAGCAGCTCGCGCACTTCCATTTCGACCAGTTCCAGCAGTTCTGCGTCGTCGACCAGGTCGCACTTGTTCAGGAACACGATGATGTAAGGCACGCCAACCTGACGGGCCAGCAGGATGTGTTCGCGGGTCTGCGGCATCGGGCCGTCAGCTGCGGAGCACACCAGGATCGCGCCGTCCATCTGGGCAGCACCGGTGATCATGTTCTTGATGTAGTCGGCGTGGCCTGGGCAGTCAACGTGCGCGTAGTGACGGGCAGCGGTTTCGTACTCGACGTGCGCGGTGTTGATCGTGATGCCGCGTGCTTTTTCTTCCGGAGCAGCGTCGATCTGGTCGTAGGCTTTGGCTTCGCCGCCGAATTTCTTCGACAGCACCGTTGCGATTGCCGCGGTCAGCGTGGTTTTACCGTGGTCGACGTGACCGATGGTGCCAACGTTGACGTGCGGTTTGGTCCGCTCAAACTTACCTTTTGCCATTTTATTTCTTCCTTAGAACTATGATTTAAGGTTGTCCGGCCGGGGTTTTGCCCCGGCCGATAAACGCTATTCTGATTTATTTCGCTTTTGCGGTCACGATTGCGTCGATAACGTGCTTCGGCGCTTCGGAGTAGTGCTTGAATTCCATCGTGTACGTTGCACGGCCTTGCGTTGCGGAACGCAGCGAGGTCGAGTAACCGAACATTTCGGACAGCGGAACTTCGGCCTTGATGATCTTGCCGCCGCCGCCCGGGATTTCGTCCATGCCCTGCACCATGCCGCGACGGGACGACAGGTCGCCCATCACGTTACCGGCGTAGTCTTCCGGCGTTTCCACTTCCACGGCCATCATCGGCTCGAGGATGACCGGCGATGCCTTGCGGCAGCCGTCCTTGAACGCCATCGAACCGGCCATGCGGAACGCGTTTTCGTTCGAGTCCACGTCGTGGTAGGAACCGAACGTGACGGTCACTTTCACGTCGACGACCGGGTAGCCGGCCAGCACGCCCGAGTTCAGCGTTTCGCGCACGCCTTTTTCCACCGCAGGGATGTATTCGCGAGGAATCACACCGCCCTTGATGGCGTCGACGAACTCGAAGCCCTTGCCCGGCTCTTGCGGTTCGATCGTCAGCACGGCGTGGCCGTACTGGCCGCGACCACCGGACTGCTTGACGAACTTGCCTTCCACGTCGGTGACGGCCTTGCGGATCGTCTCGCGGTAAGCAACCTGCGGCTTGCCGACGGTGGCTTCCACGCCGAATTCGCGCTTCATGCGGTCGACGATAATTTCCAGGTGCAGCTCGCCCATGCCGCCGATGATGGTCTGGCCGGATTCTTCGTCGGTCTTCACGCGGAACGACGGATCTTCCTGTGCCAGGCGGTTCAGCGCCAGGCCCATTTTTTCCTGGTCGGACTTGGTCTTCGGCTCGACGGCCTGCTGGATCACCGGCTCAGGGAAGACCATGCGTTCCAGGATGATCACCGCGGTCGGATCGCACAGCGTTTCGCCGGTCGTCACGTCTTTCAGGCCCACGGCAGCGGCGATGTCGCCGGCGCGCACTTCCTTGATTTCTTCACGCTGGTTGGCGTGCATCTGCAGGATGCGGCCCAGGCGTTCCTTGCGGTTCTTCACCGAGTTCAGCACGGTGTCGCCGGAGTTCACGGCACCGGAGTACACGCGGAAGAACGCCAGCTGGCCGACGAACGGGTCGGTCATGA
Organism: Pseudoduganella lutea; assembly: GCF_004209755.1. Lineage (NCBI taxonomy): Bacteria > Pseudomonadati > Pseudomonadota > Betaproteobacteria > Burkholderiales > Oxalobacteraceae > Pseudoduganella > Pseudoduganella lutea. The sequence continues at coordinate 2,640,574 of NZ_CP035913.1, forward strand.
TCTTGAATGCCAGCGCGGAGAACTTCTCTTCGTCCGAAGCGGTACGGGTGACAGGCTGCTCGTCGTCGTCGGTGCCGCCGACCGGTGGGATGTCCACTGGCGATGGCAGGTATTCGATGACGGCGTCCAGCATGGCCTGCACGCCCTTGTTCTTGAACGCGGTGCCGCACATCATCGGCACGATTTCCGAAGCGATCGTACGGGCGCGCAGCGCCTGCTTGATCTCGGCTTCCGTCAGGTCGCCTTCTTCCAGGTACTTGTTCATCAGCTCTTCGCTGGACTCAGCGGCCGCTTCGACCATCTTTTCGCGCCACTCGTTGGCGGTAGCTTGCAGTTCGGCCGGAATATCCTTGTAGTCGAACTTCATGCCTTGGGATGCTTCATCCCAGATGATCGCCTTCATCTTGACCAGGTCGACCACGCCGGCGAACGAATCTTCAGCGCCGATAGGGATCTGGATCGGCACCGGGTTTGCCTTCAGGCGAGCGCGCATCTGCTCGTAGACCTTGAAGAAGTTGGCACCGGTACGGTCCATCTTGTTGACGAAGGCCAGACGCGGCACTTTGTACTTGTTCGCCTGACGCCACACGGTTTCCGACTGCGGCTGCACGCCACCGACTGCGCAGTAGACCATGCAGGCGCCGTCCAGCACGCGCATCGAACGTTCCACTTCGATCGTGAAGTCGACGTGGCCCGGGGTATCGATGATGTTGATGTGGTGCGGCTGGAAGTTGCCGGCCATGCCTTTCCAGAAGCAGGTCGTGGCCGCGGACGTGATCGTGATGCCGCGCTCTTGTTCCTGCTCCATCCAGTCCATGGTTGCTGCGCCGTCGTGCACTTCACCAATCTTGTGGTTCACGCCGGTGTAGAACAGCACGCGCTCGGTCGTGGTCGTCTTGCCGGCGTCGATGTGAGCGGAAATACCGATATTGCGGTAGCGCTCGATGGGGGTCTTGCGGGCCATAATGAGATCCTAAATCTTTGAATGGACAAAACCGAGCAACATTTTTGAATCAAAAATGCGCCCGGCTTGAACAAAGGCCGGTCTTGCCGGCCGGAGTGTTTAGAAGCGGAAGTGCGAGAACGCCTTGTTCGCTTCAGCCATACGGTGCACTTCGTCACGACGCTTCATTGCGCCGCCGCGACCTTCCGCAGCTTCCAGCAGCTCGCCACCGAGGCGTTGCGGCATGGATTTTTCGCTGCGCTTGTTTGCAGCTTCACGCAGCCAACGCATGGACAGGGCCAGGCGGCGCACTGGGCGCACTTCAACCGGCACCTGGTAGTTGGCACCGCCGACACGGCGGGACTTCACTTCAACCATCGGCTTGGCGTTGTTGATTGCTGCGGTGAACACTTCCAGCGGATCCTTGCCGGATTTTTGCTGGATATGGTCGAATGCACCGTAGATGATGTTTTCTGCGACCGACTTCTTGCCGGACAGCATCAGAACATTGACGAATTTGGCGACTTCGGTGTTGCCGAACTTTGGATCCGGCAGAATTTCGCGCTTGGGTACTTCACGACGACGTGGCATGTCTATTCCTTCCTGTCTTCAGTTGAGTGCCTCGATCGGCACTCGCGTGGGCCATCATGGCCTCACACTTACTCGGTCTCGCGACCGCCTCAACTCATTGTGTATGCGACTAAGTATGACTTAGTGCAAGAAAATTACTTCTTGGCTGCCTTGGCGCGCTTGGCACCGTACTTCGAACGAGCCTGCTTACGATCCTTGACGCCCTGGGTATCCAGCGAGCCGCGAACCATGTGGTAACGCACACCCGGCAAGTCTTTCACACGGCCGCCGCGCAGCAGCACGACACTGTGTTCCTGCAGGTTGTGGCCTTCACCGCCGATGTACGAAATGACTTCGAAACCGTTGGTCAGGCGCACCTTGGCGACTTTACGCAGTGCCGAGTTAGGCTTCTTCGGAGTGGTGGTGTACACGCGGGTGCACACGCCACGCTTTTGCGGGCAGTTTTCAAGTGCCGGCGATTTGCTCTTCACGACCAGTGCGGTACGTGGGTTGCGAATCAATTGATTGATGGTTGGCATCGTTCTAAATCCAACAAAATTACTGCTATTGACAACCCGGGCAGCCGAATCACAGATGAATCGTGCTCCCGGGGGCTAAAACCAGTCTCCAGAGTCGAAACCGCAGGGACGCGAACAGCCACCTTGTCGAAAGGCGGCCTGAAAAAGGCGTATACGAGGTGCAGACTAAATTGAGAACTCGCGAGTATAGACGGAGCTCAAGGCCCAGTCAACCAATTTGCAAACCAATTAGGCAAGGCAATGGCTGCCCGGCGTGTGAAATTGCCCGCATAATAGCGCCCTTCCCGCCACCTGCCCTGTCGCGCCCTTCCCGATCACCGCCGCATGCCATCGTTGCCATTCGAATTCCGGTACCCGCGCCCGGCCCACCTGTTCATCCTGCTCAGCTACCTGGCGCTGTCGCTGGTGCCATGGATCCGTGTACTGCTCGACAATCCCGTCGCCGGCGGCTGGCAGATCCTGGGCATCGAGATTGCCGCATGGACCGCCGTATGGGCGGTGTTCAAGCGGCCCGCCTACTTTCACTGGCTGCTGATTCCCGCCTTCATGGCGCTGCCTACCGAACTCTACCTGCTGGTCTTCTATGGCCAGGGGATCTCGACGCACCACCTTGGTATCCTGGCCGAGACCAGCCCCGTCGAGGCGCTCGAATTCCTCGGGAACAAGGTGTGGACGATGCTGGCCGTGATGGTGTTCGTGGCGGCCTGGTGGGTAATGACGTTCCGCGCGGCCCGGCTCACGCGCGGCCTGGACTGGCAGGGACCGTCGCGCTGGGTGGCGCTGGGCCTGCTGGGCAGCTTCGCCCTCGTTGCCGCCTATGCCTGGGAATTCGGCGCGGGCAAGCCGCCAGCCGCGTCTGCCAGCGCCACGGCCTCGGTGTCGGCAGGAACCGCCCGTGGCGCCCACGTCACCGGATGGCCGCTCGCACCGCTGCCGGCCTGGGCCCGCCCGCCCGTGCACTTCGGCGCCTTCATCGATTCCTGGCCATTCGGGCTGGCCGCGCGCGGCATCGATTTCTACCGCGAGCGGCGCTACCTGGCCCAGCTGAACGAAACGAGCCGCCATTTCAAGTTCGGCGCCGACCAGGGCGCGCCCGACGACGTGCCGGAAACGATCGTGCTCGTGATCGGCGAATCGTCGCGCCAGGACCGCTGGCGCCTGTTCGGGTACCAGCGCGATACCAATCCGCTGCTGGCGCGGGAAACCAACCTGGTGGCGCTGCCCGACGTGATCACCGCGGTGTCGGCCACGCGCCTGTCGGTACCAGTCATCATTTCCAGGAAGCCGGCGAGGCAGAGCCTGAAAGATGGCTTCAATGAAAAATCCTTCATCACCGCTTACAAGGAAGCGGGTTTCCGCACATGGTGGCTGTCGAACCAGATCTCGTTCGGCAAGTTCGACACGCCCGTGTCCGTGTTCGCCCGCGAGGCGGACGTGGTGCAATTCACCAACCTGGGCGGCTTCTCCGACAAATCGAACCTCGACGAAGTGCTGTTCGAGCCGCTGCGCGTGGCCATGGCCGATCCCGCGCCGAAGAAGCTGATCGTGCTGCACACGCTGGGCAGCCACTGGAACTACAGCCAGCGCCACCCGCAATCGTTCGACCGCTGGCACCCGTCGCTGTTCGGCATCGACAAGCCCGTGTACACCGATATCGCGATCAAGGAACGCCTGAACAACAGTTATGACAACACGATCCTGTACACGGACTGGTTCCTCGCCCAGTTGCTGGGCCGCCTGAAAGGCGCGGCGCATCCCAGCGCGCTGCTGTACGTGGCCGACCATGGCCAGACGCTGTACGACGGCACCTGCCGCCTGGCCTTCCACGGCCACAACACGCAGCATGAGTTCCGCGTGCCTGCCTTCATGTGGTATTCCGCTCAGTATGGCGACCGCTACCCGGCCAAGGTGCGCGAGCTGCACCGGCACCGCAAGGCGAAACTGGCCACCGAGAACATGTTCCACACGCTGCTCGACATGGCCGACATCCGCTATCCGGGCGACCGCCGCGATTGGAGCTTCCTGTCGCCCGACTTCAAGCGCCACACGCGCTGGGTCGACAGCTATGGCTGGACGGATTACGACAATGCCACGCTGAAGGGCGATTGCCGCGAAGTCATCGCGAAGAAGCCGAAAAAGCCGGCCAGGCATTAGCGGCCAGCGGCAGGTCCGCCGCCGAACGCCCGCGCGTCGCCCTTCCGGGGGCGGCGCGCATTGCCGTGGCGCCGCCTCAGTACATCGCAGCCACCGGATAGGTATCGCCGTCGACCAGCGTGCCGGCTGCGCGTGCCGCCCCCAGTTCCGCGCGCACCGCCGCGCGGGCAACCGGCTTCGCCTCGGGGAACGGGCCCGGATAGGCTTCGCCCGCGTACAGCGTGCCGGCGGCATGGGCGGCCGCGAGGTCGGCCTTCACGTCGGCGCGGCTGCGTGTGGACAGGAAGGCATGGTCGATGGCCTGGTAGCCTTCCCCGCCGCTGGACAGCGTGCCCGCGGCCCGGGCCGCCAGCACTTCGGCGCGCACCTGCTCGCGGGTCAGGCCTTCGGCGCCGGCGGCGCCGGAAGCGATGGCGGAAACGGCCAGCAGCAGCGCGCCGATCAGGTTCTTCGTGTTCGTGTTGTTCGTCGTGTTCATCGTGGGCTCTCGTGGTTGGTTGCGATGGGTTCATTAGACCGCCCGCATGTATGGCGCATATGTCCACATCCCTGCCCGGGTGTAAGGCCGCGTATCGCCGGCCGCACGGATACACGGTGATACACATGGCGCCCGCGTGGACGCCCGCGGACGCCTGCGGACACCGGACAAACCCGGCCCCGGCCAGTCGATTCAAGCACTTAGCGAATGGCACGCTTCCTGCATATCACTACCGCGACAACCACTGACCACTGACACCATGATTCGCGACACCTCTCACCAGGACACCGCCATCGCCACGCCGCCCGGCCGGCCGTGGAAACGCCGCGCGCTGCTCGCTGCCGGTGGCGCGGCCATCGCTGCGGCATTCGCTGCGGCCTTCGCCAACTGGTCGGCCAGCGAACATTCGGTCAGCGCGGCGCGGTTACGCATCGCCGAGGTCACGCGTGGCACGCTGGTGCGCGACGCGGCCGTCAATGGCCGCATCGTGGCCGCCGTCAGCCCCACGCTGTATTCGACGGCGCCCTCCTCCACCGTCACGCTGAAGGTGCGCGCCGGCGACACCGTGAAACGGGGCGACGTGCTGGCCGTGCTGGAATCGCCCGACCTGGCCGACGAACTGAAAAAGGAACAATCGAGCTACCAGGAGCTGGCGGCCGAGGTGGCGCGCCAGCAGATCCTGGCGCGCAAGCAGAAGCTGCTGGCGCAGCGCGATGCCGATACCGCCGAGATCGACCGCCTGTCGGCACAGCGCACGCTGGAGCGTTACGACGGCGTGGCCAACGAAGGCGTGGTCGCCAAGATCGACTACCAGAAAGCCAGGGATGCACTGCGCGCCGCCGAGATCCGCGCCCGGCATGCGATCCAGGCGTCGACGCTGGAAAAGGATGACGTCGACCTGGCGCTGCGCACCAAGAGCGCCCAGCTGGAACGCCAGAAGCTGGTGATGGCGAATGCACAGCGCCGCGTCGACGAGCTGACCGTGCGCGCGCCCGTGGATGGTTTCGTGGGCACGCTGAACGTGGCCAACCGCAGCGTGGTGCAGGCCAACACGCCGCTGATGACGCTGGTGGACCTGTCCGCGCTCGAGGTGGAACTCGAAGTGCCGGAAACCTATGTGAACGACCTAAGCCTGGGCATGCGCGCCGAGATCACCGTCAACGGCGCCACCGCCATCGGCAAGCTGTCGGCCCTGTCTCCCGAAGTGGTGAAGAACCAGGTGTTGGCGCGCGTGCGCTTCGAGGGCACGCAGCCGGACGGCCTGCGCCAGAGCCAGCGCGTGCAGGCGCGCCTGCTGATCGACGAAAAATCGAACGTGCTGTTGCTGCCGCGTGGCTCCTTCGTGGAATCGGAAGGTGGCCGCCATGCCTACCTGGTGCAGGATGGCGTGGCCGTGCGCACGCCGATCCGCATGGGGGCCACCAGCATCAATGCCGTCGAGATCCTTTCCGGCCTGAAACTGGGCGACAAGGTCGTTGTCGCCGGTACCGAAACATTCGAGAACGCCACGCGCGTCGCCATCAACCGCTGACCGTCCGTCCCATCACTCCTGGAAAGAGGCCGCCATGCTGCGCATGCAAAACCTGAGCAAAGTCTATCGCACCCACATGATCGAAACGCACGCGCTGCGCGGCTTCGAGATTCATGTGAAACAGGGCGAATTCGTCACCGTCACCGGCCCCTCCGGCTCGGGCAAGACGAGCTTCCTGAACATCGCCGGCCTGCTGGAGGAATTCACGGCCGGCGAATACATCCTCGATGGCGTCAACGTGAAGGGCCTGGACGACAATGCCCGCTCCAGGCTGCGCAACGAGAAACTGGGCTTCATCTTCCAGGGCTTCAACCTGATCCCCGACCTGTCGCTGTTCGACAACGTGGACGTGCCGCTGCGCTATCGCGGCTTCAACGCGGCCGAACGCAAGGAGCGCATCGAGGATGCGCTGGCCAAGGTGGGCCTGGCATCGCGCATGCAGCACTATCCGGCCGAGCTCTCGGGCGGCCAGCAGCAGCGCGTGGCCATCGCCCGCGCGCTGGCCGGCACGCCGAAGCTGCTGCTGGCGGACGAACCGACCGGCAACCTCGACACGCAGATGGCGCGCGGCGTGATGGAGCTGCTCGAAGACATCAATGCCCAGGGCACCACGATCCTGATGGTCACGCACGACCCCGAACTGGCCACGCGCTCGCAGCGCAACGTGCACATCATCGACGGCCAGGTGTCGGATCTGGTGCGCAAGTCGCCCACGCTGGCGGCGTAAGGAGCGGCCATGTTCACGTATTACTTCAAGCTGGGCCTGCGCAACCTGCGCCGCAACCCCGCGCTGACGGCACTAATGGTGCTCACGCTGGCCATCGGCGTGGCGGCCAGCGTCTCGACGCTGACGATCCTGCACGTCATGTCCGGCAACCCGATGCCGCACAAGAGCGAGCGGCTGATCGCCCCGGTCTTCAACAATGGCCCCAAGGAGGACTATTCCCCCGGCGACGAGCCAAATGACGACCAGGTGTCCTACCGCGACGCGATGAACCTGCTGGCCAGCGGCCAGGGCGACCGTCGCACGGCGATGATGGGCGTGGGCGGCGCGCTGCAGCCCGACCGCAAGGACCTGGCGCCCTTCAATGTCACGGGGGGCGGCCCGACGCGGGATTTCTTTGCGATGTTCGACATCCCGTTCGTGTATGGCCAGGCATGGAGCGAGGCGGACGACAAGGCCGGTGCCGACGTCATCGTGCTGACACGCGCATTGTCCGAAAAGTTGTACGGGAACGCGAACCCGGTCGGCAAGCGGCTGCGCTACAACGGCTTCGACCTTTTCGTGACGGGGGTCATCGACACATGGGACCCGGTGCCGCGCTTCCACCGCATCGTCGGCATGGGCCCCTTCGACCAGAATGACGAGTTCTTCATTCCGCTGTCCCTGGCCGTCCGCCATGAATGGAACAACTGGGGTAGCACGAACTGCACCAGCAACGTACCGGCCGGCTACCAGTCTTTCCTCGATTCGGAATGCACATGGCTGCAATTCTGGTTCGAGCTGCGCTCCGCCGCCGACCGGGAGGCATTGCAGGACTGGATCGACGGCTACGCGGCCGAACAGCGCAAACTGGGCCGCATGCAACGCAATGCGCCGAACGCGCTGTACAACCTGACCGAGTGGCTGGAGCACCTGAAAGTCGTCGGCAACGACAACAAGCTGTCGGCCTGGCTGGCGTTCGGCTTCCTGGTCCTGTGCCTCGTGAACACGATCGGCCTGCTGCTGGCGAAATTTTCCGTGCGGGCGCCGGAAGTCGGCGTGCGCCGCGCGCTGGGCGCTTCGCGCGGCGAGATTTTCCGCCAGTTCCTGGTCGAAACAGGCGTCATCGGCCTGGCCGGAGGCGTCCTGGGACTGCTCCTTGCGGTCGGCGCGCTGTTCCTGATCTCGCTGCAGTCGAAGGAACTGGCCATCGTCGCGAGAATGGACTGGACGATGCTGCTGGCGACGTTCGCCATGGCCGTCACCGCCGCACTGCTGGCAGGCCTGCTGCCGACGTGGCGTGCCTGCCAGGTCACCCCCGCCCTTCAACTGAAATCCCAATGAGAGGCCAGCCATGGAATTCCGCCCCATCCTGTCCGCGCTAATGCGCAACAAGACCGGCCCGATCCTCGTCGCCGTCCAGGTCGCGCTGAGCCTCGCGATCCTGGCCAATGCGCTGCACATCGTCAGCCAGCGGCAAGCCGTATCGAGCCGCCTGTCCGGTGTCGTGCAGGAGCAGGACATCTTCCACCTGCAAGTGAGCGAACTGAAGTCGGAAAGCACGTTCAACGAGATGCTGGCCACGCAGCAGCGACAGCGCGACATACTGCGCGCGGTGCCCGGCGTGCTGTCCGTCGCGCAGACGAACCAGGTGCCGCTGTCCCGTTCCGGCAACAACACGGGCATGGCGGCCAGCCCCACGCAACTGAAGGTCACCAGCAGTACCGCGTTCTATATCTCGCCCGACTCACTGGTCAGGACATGGGGACTGAAACTCGTCGAGGGCCGCGACTTCCTGCCGACCGAGATCGTCAACTATGACACGAACAAGGATGCATACGAAACGAATGTCATCATCCTGACCCAGGCGCTGGCGAAGAAGTTGTGGCCGGATGCCACCGGCTACGTGGGCAGGAACGCGTACTTCGGTACCGGCAAGGATGCGTCGGTGGCGCGTGTCGTCGGCGTCGTCGAGCGGCTGCAGTCGACCGGTGCCGAAGTCGGCGAACGGGGCGAGATGTCGATCATCCAGCCGATCCGCCGCATCAGCGTCCCCCGGGCGATGTTCACGCTGCGCGCCGAACCGGGCCAGCGCGACCGCGTGATGAAGGAAGCCGAAGAGGCACTGCGCAAGGCGGCCGGCAACCAGCTCATCGTGCGCGCAAAAACACTCGAAGGCGACCGGCAGGACCGCTACCGGGCCGACCGTGGCCTGGCATGGATGCTGATCACCGTCAGCGTGCTGCTGATGCTGGTGACGGCCAGCGGCATCGTCGGCATGGCCAGCCTGTGGGTCACCCAGCGCCGCAAGCAGATCGGCGTGCGGCGCGCGCTGGGTGCACGGCGCGTCGACATCCTGCGCTACTTCATCACCGAGAACGTGATGATCACCAGTGCCGGCGTGGCCGCAGGCCTGCTTGGCGCGCTGGCCCTGAACCACCTGCTCGTGAGCAGCCTGGAACTGGCGCGCCTGCCGGGCACTTATTTGCTGGCCGGCGCTGCCATCTTCCTGGCACTGGGCGTCGGCGCCGTGTACGGCCCGGCCTGGCGCGCGGCCAGCATTTCCCCGGCCACGGCCACCCGCGGGGTCGTATAGGGATGCTATGCTGACGCTACCATGCCGACCGTACTGATCATCGACGACAATGCCGCCATCACGATGGCGCTGGAAGTGCTGTTTTCCCTGCACGACATCGCCGCCCTGCGCGCGGCGTCGCCCGAGGAAGGGCTGGCCGTGTTGGAGCGCAACGCCGCCGCGATCGACCTGGTCATCCAGGACATGAACTTCACCGCCGACACCACGTCCGGCGAGGAAGGCGCGGCGCTGTTCCGGGCGATCCGCCGGCGCCACCCGGACCTGCCGGTGATCCTGCTCACCGCGTGGACGCAACTCGATGCGGCGGTGGAACTGGTCAAGGCCGGCGCCGCCGATTACCTTGCCAAGCCATGGAACGACGGTCGGCTGGTCGCCACCGTCAAGAACCTGCTGGAACTGGGCCAGGCCAATCGGGCGCTGCGCCAGCGGCTGCAGGGTGAGCTGCGGCAGCGGCGCGAGCTTGAACAGCACGACCTGCGCGGCATCGTGTGGCAGGATCCGGCCACCGAGCGTGTGATCCACCTGGCATGCCAGGTGGCGCGGGCCGACGTGCCGGTGCTGGTCAGCGGCCCGAACGGCACGGGCAAGGAACGCATCGCCGAGATCATCCAGGCCAACTCGCACGTGGCCGATGGCCCGTTCGTCGTGCTCAATTGCGGTGCGCTGCCGGCGGAACTGATCGAGGCCGAACTGTTCGGCGCCGATGCGGGCGCCTACACCGGTGCCTCGAAGGCGCGCGAGGGCAAGTTCGAGGCGGCCGACGGCGGCACGCTGTTTCTCGACGAGATCGGCAACCTGCCACTGGCCGGCCAGATGAAATTGCTGCGGGTGCTGGAAACCGGCCGCTTCGAACGCCTGGGCTCGAACCGAGAGCGGCAGGTACGGGTGCGCATCGTCAGCGCCACGAATGCCGACCTGCCGGCGATGATCCGCGCCGGCACCTTCCGCGAAGACCTGTATTACCGCCTCAACGTGATCGAACTGAAGTTGCCGGCACTGGCCGCCCGCCCGAACGACATCCTGCCGCTGGCGCGCCATTTCCTCGGCGCAGGCAAGGCGCTGCGGCCGGATGCGGAAGCGGCGCTGCTGGCACACCCGTGGCCGGGCAATGTGCGCGAACTGAAGAATGTGATGGCGCGTGCCAGGCTGTTGTCCGCCGGGCCGGACATCGGCGCCGCCGACCTGGGCCTGCCCGCGGCCCCGCCTGCACCCGCTCCTGGTGCGGCCGCCGAACAGGAACCGGACCGCGATGCGATCGGCGCGGCGCTGGCCCGTGCCAACGGCATCGTGGCGCAAGCAGCCGCCGATCTGGGCCTGTCGCGCCAAGCGCTGTACCGCCGCATGGAGCGGCTTGGCATCGCGCGACCCTGATGGCCACCGGCGGCGAGGAAGCCGGCCACTCCCCCGCGTCGCCGCCCACGCCGGACGCCAGGATGCCCGCCTTCCGTCTCTCCCTGCTGACCCGCTGGTCCGCGCTGGTCGGCACGCTGCTGGCCGTCGGCATCGGGATCGCGCTGGCGCTCGACCATTATTTCCCGGGCCAGCCCCTGGTCGTGCTGGGCATCTGCCTGGTATGCGTGGTGCCGCTGTCGGTCATCACGATCCGTGCGCAATTGAAACCGATGCTGTCGCTGTACCGTGCGCTGGCCGGCACCGTCACCAGCTACCGCGATGGGGATTTTTCATTCAGCCTGCACTGGCCGCAGGATGACGAGCTGCGCGAACTCGTGGCCGCCCACAATGCGCTGGGCGAAGTGCTGCGCGAGCAGCGGCTCGATCTCGTGCAGCGCGAACTGCTGCTCGATACGATGGTGCAGAACACGCCGGTGGCCATGCTGCTGGTCGCCGACGCGGGGCCGATCGTGTATGCCAACGTGGCAGCCCGGCACCTGCTCAACGGGGGCCGCAAGCTCGAAGGCCACCGGCTCGATGAATTGCTCGGGCGATCGAAGGCGGCACTGCGCGAAGCGGTCGTGCGCGGCGGCGACGGCCTGTTCACGATCGGCGAAGGCGAAGACGAGGAAGTCTTCCACCTGGCACGCCGCCGCTTCAGCCTGAATGGCCGGCGCCACGAGCTGCTGCTGCTGCGCCAGCTCACGCTGGAATTGCGACGCCAGGAAGTGCAAACGTGGAAAAAGGTGATCCGCGTGATCAGCCATGAACTGAACAATTCGCTCGCCCCGCTGGCATCGCTCGCCCATTCCGGTGCCGAACTGGTACGGCGCGGCCAGACCGAACGGTTGCCGCAGATCCTGGCCACGATCGAGGAGCGCACGCGCCACCTGGAAGGCTTTATCCAGGGTTATGCGCGCTTTGCCAAACTGCCCGCGCCACGCAGGCAGGCCTACGCGTGGCCCGCGTTCGTGGCCCGCCTTGCCGAGCAGGTGTGTTTCCAGATGGCCGATGCGCCGCCTCTCGAGCCGGCAGCGTTCGATGCCGCCCAACTGGAGCAGGCGCTGCTGAACCTGTTGAAGAACGCGCATGAATCAGGTTCGCCGCCGTGTGACGTCACACTGGACATCCGCCGCCTGCACGACACCGTGCGCATCGAAGTGCGCGACCGCGGCCCCGGCATGAGCGATACGGTCCTGGCGAATGCGCTCGTGCCCTTTTATTCCACCAAACGCAGCGGCACCGGCCTGGGGCTGGCGCTGGCGCGCGAGATCGCCGAAGCGCATGGCGGCCGCATCACGCTGGCCAACCGCGACGGGGGCGGCCTGGCCGTGACACTGCTGCTGCCGGCCAGCTACCCGGCCGATGGTGCCCGCCCCGAACTTTGAGTCGTACGTCGTTATTTTTAATGATTTGAAATTGATCAAAAATTAAACATATAATTTTTGCAACTGAGCCCGACAGTTCTAATGTGGTCCTTGCGCGGCCCGCGGGGCCGCATTTTTCGGGGATTCCACCATGAAATTTTCATCGTTCTTGCCCACCGCCGCGCTGGCCGCGGCGCTGGCCGTCGCGGGTACCGCCCAAGCCGACGATACGGTCACCAATGTCAACCTGGGCGGCAACGGCGACGGTACCCTGTCCGCACACTTTGGCGTCACGCATACCGAAGCGGGCAGCTTCATCGATACCTTCAACTTCTCGCCGACCAGTGGTTCCTGGTTCGTCGACTCGAGCCTCGTGCAGATCGGTTTCCAGCCGTCTTCCGACATCGATTTCCATTGGGCCGAGATCAACGGCCACGCCATGACATTGACGCCGAACGGTGTATTCGAATACGGGTGGATGATCAACGAGCCGATCCTTGGCCCCCTCGTGCTGACGGTCTATGGTACGGTAGCAGGGCTCGGGGGCGGTGCGTCGGCCAGTTTTGCTGGTACGATCAACATCAGCCCGATTCCCGAACCAGGTACTTACGGCATGTTGCTGGGCGGCTTGGGCATGCTCGCCTGGATGAGCCGGCGAAAATTCTCAATTGCACTTAAAAGTGCCTAAAAGAACTCATCAAGTACGGATCAGGTACTGATGAGTAGCAAAAAAGGCGCTTTGGCGCCTTTTTTTGTAGCCAATTGTAACGCACACAATAAAATATTGACAACACCTTAAAGCTGGCTTAACTTGTCGACTCCTATAGTTAATAACTCTTCGACGAGGTAAGCATGAAATTGAAATCCATCGCCGTGGCAGCTGCACTGCTGCCAGCATTCGGTTCCGCTTTTGCTGACGACTTCAACGTCAACCTGATCGGTGGCCCGAATGTCTACTCCGCTGGCCTGGCCGCCACTCACCTGTCGGGCGACTTCACCGATACCTTCACCTTCACCGGCTTCGACGGTGCAGGTACGGTCTTCGCTGGCCTGATCAACAACGCCAGCGCCTTCAGCGACCTGACGTTCACCGAAGTGACGCTGAACGGCGTGGCCGTGCCAGCATACGGTGACGTTGGTCCGCTGTCGATCGCTGCGATCCTGGGTCAAGCCACCACCGGCCCGCTGACGCTGGTCGTCAGCGGCACCGTCACGGGCCAAGTTGCCAGCTACGGCGGCAACTTCAGCGTGACGGCTGTTCCGGAACCAGCAACCTACGGCATGCTGGCTGGTGGCCTGGCTGTTCTGGCCTTCGCCGCACGTCGCCGCAAGCAGCAGTAATCTGGTTTAGCAGTCTCGTATGATTGAAAAGGCGCTTCGGCGCCTTTTCTTGTTTACGCCGTGACAGCTTTTTACGCAGTGGCGGCACCGAAACGCGGGTGGCGGTTCGTATCCCGCACGAACAGGGAGTGCGCTGGTAAACTTCCGGAATGCAAAAGACCCGTTTCGACCAGCCCGGCCATCCTCCAGCCACCATCACCGAATTCGAAGGCGTACGCTCGCTCCACCTCGGCACCTCATGGGTGCAAGGTGCGATGCGCCTGTCGAAACCGGACGCCATCGAGCTTGAATACGTGCAGATGATGATGATCTGGATGCTGTTCCTGAAAAATCCCCGCCATATCGCCCAGCTCGGCCTCGGCAGCGCCGCCTTGACGAAGTTTTGTTACCAGCGCTTTCCGGGTGCGCGGGTCTCGGCGGCGGAACTCAATCCCAACGTGATTGCCATATGCGAGGCAATGTTCGGGCTGCCACCCAACGATGCCCGGCTGGACGTGCGCCGGATGGATGCGCTCGACTTCGTCAACGACCCGGCCAACCGCGGCGCCATCGACGTGTTGCAGGTGGACCTGTACGACGAAGAAGCGCGTGGCCCGGTGCTGGATTCACCGGAGTTCTACCAGGCATGCAGCGACTGCCTGACCGAACACGGCATCATGACGGCCAATGTGTTCGGCGATTTCGACAATTACGACAGGAACCTGCAGCACATGGAGCTGGCATTCGACGCCGTGGTGTGGCTGCCGGAAGTGCATGATGCCAACATCGTCGCGATCGCGTTCAAGAACGCGCCGGTGCTGGACTTTTCGGACCTGTACGAACGCGCCAGCGCGATCCGGAAAACGTTCAACCTGCCGGCGAAAAAATGGGTCGATGGCTTGAAGGAATGGATGCTGGACCAGCAATAGCCCGCAGCCGGGTGGGCGTGCAAGGCGCGCTGGAATGGTGCCTGTCGTAAAAATGCCTCGCGTTGCCCGCGAAATCGACCGTTCCCCCTGGCTGGGGGCAACAGGGTACGGCAAAAGCCGATACAAATCGAGCAATATTTTCCACACGTTCATTCGGCGCAACAGCCCGTTACTACTTTGTTACGTGCGCGGTTAGACTCAGTGCGGGCTACCCCCACGCATGCTTCACACCCATCCAACCAAGAGACGATAAAAGACACATGAAGCAGAATACTTTCCGCCGCACCGTGCTCGCTACCGCCGCACTGCTGCTGGCCACGCACGCCGCCGCGCAGACGGACACCACCACTGCCGCACAGCCAGCCGCGCAGCAAGCCGAACAGCAAACCGTGGTCGTGCTGGGCTCCCGTTCGGCTGCCCGCACCGCCCTCGACACCGCCGCGCCGGTGGGCCTGATCAACGTGAAGGACATGCAGACCGCCGGCCCGCTGGAACTGGGCAAGCTGCTGCAGTCGCTCGACCCGTCGTTCAACTTCTCGTCGACCTTCATCAGCGACGGCACCGACATCATCCGCCCGGCCACGCTGCGTTCGCTGGGCCCGGACCAGCTGCTGGTACTGATCAACGGCAAGCGCCGCCACCAGCAGGCGCTGGTGAACGTGCAGCAGACGGTGGGCCGCGGTTCGGCCGGCACCGACATCAATGCGATCCCGCTATCCGCCATCCACCACATCGAAGTGCTGCGCGACGGCGCCGCCGCGCAATACGGCTCCGATGCGATCGCCGGCGTGATCAACATCGTGCTGAAATCGAACGTGAACGAAACCCAGGTTTCCGGCCAGTTCGGCACCACTTCCGAGGGTGACGGCGACATGGTTTCCGGCAGCGTAAACCGCGGCTGGGCACTGGGCACCGACGGCGGCTACATCAACGTTTCCGTCGAAGGCCGCCGCCGCAACGAGACCAACCGTGCCGGCCTCGATACCGCGCGCACCGATCCGCCACGCGTCACGCAGCGTATCGGCGACAGCGATTCGAAGGACGCCTACCTGTGGGTCAATGCGGCACTGCCCGCAGGCCCCGGCGGCGAGTTCTATGCCTTCGGTGGCGCGTCGAAACGCAAGGGCGACTCGTCCGGCTTCTTCCGTTCGGCGGGCGACGACCGCACGGTGACGGCCGTGTACCCCGATGGCTACCTGCCGAACATCCGCACCACCGTCAAGGATGCGTCCATGGCCGTGGGCTACCGGCTCGACCTGCCGAACGAGTGGAAGGCCGACGTCTCGGTCAACCATGGCCGCAGCGAACTGGCGTTCCATGAAAAGAACACGATCAACGTCAGCTACTGGTACGAACCGCGCCCCAACGGCGGCGGCATCTACGGCGAGTCGCCGCTCGAGGCGGATACGGGCACGCTGAAGTTCAACCAGACCACGTTCAACGCCGACCTGAAAGGCCCGGTCGCCAAGGGCGTGTTCTTCGCCACCGGCTTCGAATGGCGGCGCGACGGCTACGAGATCGAGGCCGGCGATCCGGTGTCATACCAGTATGGCCGCACGAACAATCCGGCAATCCAGATCCTCACGCCGAGCGGCAGCGTGGCCGCTTCCGGCACGCAGGGCTTCCCCGGCTACACACCGTCCACCGAGGTCGACGAAGGCCGCCACAATATCTCGCTGTATGGCGACGTGGAATGGCGCGCGCTCGACACGCTGCTGCTCACCGGCGCGGTGCGCTACGAGAAATACTCGGACTTCGGCAACACCACGACCGGCAAGGTCACGGCGCGCTGGGACCCGAGCAAGCAGGTTGGCGTGCGCGGCAGCTTCTCGTCCGGCTTCCGCGCGCCCGGCGTGCAGCAGGCGTTCTACAGCTCCGTGTCGACCAACCTGAACGCGGAAGGCGTGCTGACCGAGACGTTGACCGCGCGGCAGAACAGCCCCGTGACCCGTGCGCTGGGCATCGCGCCGCTGAAAGAGGAAACGTCGCGCAACGCCAGCTTCGGCCTGGTGCTGCGCCCGGTGCCGAACTTCTCGCTGACGGCGGACGTGTACCAGATCAAGATCAAGGACCGCATCGTGTTCTCCAGCACGATCGCCCCGGAAGCGGGCGGCGGCCCGATCGCCAACGTGCTGACCCCGCTGAAAGTGGGCCAGGCGCAGTTCTTCACGAACGCCGTCGACACGAAGACGCGGGGCATCGACATCGTGGCCGAGCACACGTCGCGCTGGCCGGGTTCCACGCTGGTGCTGTCCGGCCAGCTGGGCTTCAACAAGACGGAAGTGACCGGTCGCCACTCCACGTCGTCAATCCTGACCGGCGAACAGCTGTTCGACGAGTCGCAGGTCACGCTGATCGAGCATGGCCAGCCGCGCAAGCACCATGTGCTGTCGGCCGACTACACGATGGGCAAGTGGAATGGCAACGTGCGCGCCAATTACTACGGCGAGGTGCAGGGCCAGGGCTTCACGCCCGGCTTCATCCAGACCTGGGAAGGCAAGTGGATCGCCGACATGACGCTGCGCTACAACTTCACGAAGAAGCTCGGCCTGCAACTGGGCGTGAACAACGTGTTCGACACCTACCCGACGGAATGGGACAAGACCCGCGCCGCGCCGTTCCCGCAACTGGGCTTCACGCGCTGCTGGGAAACCTGCCCGTTCGGCATCAATGGCCGCACCATGTACGTGCGCGCCGACTACGCGTTCTGACGTAACCCACAACGCGAACCGGAGTTCAGGCCCTCGAAAGGGGCCTGGCTCCGGTTTTTTCATGTCGCGGAAAGACGTGTCGCGTTGTACGCAGCCAGGTGGATCACAGCCGCCAGCCGCTTCACCAACCCTGCCATTTCCCCGGCCGGCACCTGCGCATAGCCGAGCATCAGTCCATTCCAATGCGCATTCCCTGCCGACGCATGCGGGACGGCGTGGGTCGACAGCGCATTCACCACGATCCCCTCTTCCCGCGCGCGGGCGCGGATCGCTTCGTCGGGCAGCCAGTCCGGCAAGCGCAACGACAGGTGCATGCCGGCCGAAGCGCCATGCACGGTGGCGATGCGGCCAAGGTGTTCTTCCAGCGCGGCGACCAGGGCATCGCGCCGCTCGCGGTACAGCCGCCGCATGCGGCGCAGGTGCAGCAGGAACTGCCCGCTGGTGACGAATTCGGCCAGCGCCAGCTGCTCGGCCACCCTTCCCGCCGCCGCCGACTGCGCGCGCAGCAGTGCCAGTTGCGGTGCCAGGGCGGGCGGCACCACCAGGTAGCCGATGCGCAGGCCGGGGAACATCGTCTTGCTGAATGTGCCGCAGTACAGCACCGGCGCATCCGGCGCCAGGCCCTGCATTGCCGCCAGCGGCGGCCCGTCGTGGCGGAACTCGCTGTCGTAGTCGTCTTCGATGATCAGCGCGCCGGCACGGCGGGCACCGTCGATCAGCGCCAGCCGCCGCGCCAGCGACAGCACGGTGCCCACCGGGTACTGGTGCGAGGGTGTCGTGTAGATCAACCTGGGGGGGCGGGCCTTCCAGTCCTGTGCCGAAGGCGCCATGCCTTCCTCGTCCACGGCAATGCCTTGCACCACCAGCCCGGCGTGGCGGAACGCGGCCAGCGCGCCGCCATAGCCGGGGTTTTCATGCCACACGGTGTCGCCCTCGTCGGCACAGGCACGGGCGCACAGGTCCAGCGTGCCCTGGCTGCCGTCGGTGATGAACACCTGTCCGGCCTCGCAGATGACGCCTCGTGAAGCACGCAGGTAATCCGCGATCGCGGTCCGCAGCGGCCATTCGCCGGCGGGGTCGCCATAGTTGAGCTGCGCGGGATCGAGGCCGCGCCAGGCACGATCCAGCAGGCGCCGCCACAATGCCAGCGGAAATGCGTGCAGGTCCGGCACGCCCGGCACGAAGGCCTGGCCATCGCTGGCGGCGTTCGATATCGCGCGCAGGTTCATCGCCCGACGCGCCAGACCGGCATGTGCAGCCGGCTGCCGGCCGCCACGTTCGGACGCCGGTTCCGGCGCGACGCGGGCCACCATGGTGCCACGGCGATCCGGCACCACGAACCCTTCGCTGGCCAGCTGTTCATAGGCATACAGCACGGTATTGCGCGCCACGCCCAGCTCGGCCGCCAGTGTGCGCGTGGCCACCAGCCGGGTACCGGCCGCCAGCGTGCCGGCGCGAATCGCGTGGCGCAGGCATTCGTGCAGCAGCCGCTGGCGCGGCCAGCTGCGGTGTCCGTGGTCGCGGTCGAAGTTCGACAGCAGCAGCGCATAGTCCATCGTGGCTCCCTGGGAATGCCAGCTCCTGGACCTGTTCCCGGAGCCAGCAGCGCGATTATAGTGCCCCCTCAACCCACCGAATGGAGACCATGAACACTTCACCTTCCCCCGCACGCAGGTAAAACGCTCCGCGAACCGCGCCAGCCACGATCCCGCGGTACTGCACGCGATCATCGATGCCGCCTGGATCTGCCACGTGGCCTTTCGCGACGAGCGCGGCGTGCATTGCATTCCCACAGCCTGCTGGCGCATTGGCGCGCACCTGTACATCCACGGCTCGAACGGCAGTCGCATGGTCAGGCGGCTGATGGAAGACGAATGCTGCGTGACGATCACGCACGTCGATGGCCTCGTACTGGCGCGCTCGGCGTTCAACCATTCGATGAATTACCGCAGTGCCGTCATCTATGGCCGCTTCGAGCCGGTGGAGGAAGCCGCCGCCGGAACGGGCAAGCGGCAGGCGATGGAAGCGTTCATGGAACACCTGGTACCGGGCCGGCAGGGCGAGATCAGGCCAGGCAACGACAAGGAATATGCCGCGACCACCGTGCTGCGCATCGCGCTGGCCGAAGCGGCCTGCAAGGTCCGCAGCGGGCCGCCGGAAGATGACGAGGAAGACATGGGCGTGCGCGCCTGGGCCGGCGTGCTGCCGCTGCGCGAGGCGCGTGGCGCCGTGGTGCCGGATCCGGCGTGCGCCATGGCGGCACCGGACTATGTGCGGCGCTGGGCGGACTGACGGTGCGGGCATGCCGGTCGGTACTTGACCGGCTTGTCTTTATTGCACATCATCGCCGGGTCGTGGCCAATTCGCGCCACGCATATGCCCACAAGGAGATCGCATGAAACGAATCCTCGCCGCAGCCATCCTGGCAGCGACCTGCAGCACGCCGGCGCTGGCCGACGATGCGCTGAAGGCCGCCGTCAATGGCAGCCAGCGCAGCCCGGAGAACATGAAACGGGACACCTATCGCCATCCCTACGAGACACTGACCTTCTTCGGCATCCGGCCCGACATGACGGTGGTGGAACTGTCGCCCGGTGGCGGCTGGTATACGGAGATCCTGGCGCCCTACCTGCGCGAGCGGGGCAAGCTGATCGTGGCCGGTGCAACCCCGGAATCGAAGGCCGCCAACGTGGCGCGGGCCGGCGAACGCTTCAAGCAAAAGCTGGATGCCAATCCAGGCGTATTCGGCAAGGTGCAAATGGGCGCGTTCGAGCCCGGCAACGGCGTATTCAACTATGCGCCGAAAGGCGGTGCCGACATGGTCCTCACTTTCCGCAATGTGCACAACTGGAAGGATGAAGGCGATGCCCGACTGAAGGCCGTGCTGAAAAGCGCGTACGACGCGCTGAAGCCCGGGGGCGTATTCGGCGTCGTCGAACATCGCCTGCCCGCGGCGAAAACGCAGGATGCGACGGCATCGAGCGGCTACGTGCACGAAGCCTATGTGATTCGCCTGGCCGAGGCGGCCGGCTTCAAGCTGGCGGCAAAATCGGACGTGAACGCGAATCCGAAGGATACGGCCGACCACCAGGGCGGCGTGTGGGCGCTGCCACCGACCTACGGGAACAAGGATGTGGACCGGGAAAAATATGCGGCGATCGGCGAAAGCGACCGGATGACACTGAAGTTCGTCAAGCCATGACGGGCACCGGCATGACAGCGGATCGGGAAGCCTGACCTGCACAGCCGCCGGAGATGTCGGCCGGCGGCTGTCGTATCCTACCTGCGCTGGAGGCGGCTCATGAAGCTGCAAAAGACCACGAAGCCTACCACCATGGAACCGCATACGGCGGCAACCGACAACATCAGCTCATTCATGCGAGGAAACTTTCACTTTATGACAACCGCGTGATTATGCTGCATTTGCACATGAAACAGTCTCACTGAAACTCACTGTTACAAGCACAATTTTCTGTGGCTATCGAAGGTCGCAGCGGGCCTCAGTTTGCTAGCTTACCTCCAGGCATGCCCGCAGGACAATGCCGAGTGTTGTATATTTTTATACTATTTAAAATAATTCCATCAGCTCATCCATGAGCTTCGGTGTTAGCGCTAGCATTAGTGGACCGCCATCGCGGTAAGACTTTCCCTCTCTCACCAGGAGCTCATCATGCGTAAAGCACTCATCGGGCTGATGCTCGCGGCAACGGCAATTACCTCGCAGGCCAGCGGATACTTCACCGAAGACGCGGTGCCGTTCGATACCCTCATCGGCAGCAGTGCCCAGCACCAGGACTTTTCCGGCCCGTACACGCGCACCGGTTATTCATGGAGCTGGGGTGACGTGACCTTCACCTGCAATGCCGTCCAGTGGTGCGACAACGCCAGTTTTGAATTCGGCGGCTACAACGACCACTTCAATTTTGTCGAAGGCAATTTTGTTTATTATGCCCCGCCAGATAGCGCTACCTTCACCTTTGCGAATCCGATCATCGCATTGGGCATGGACGTCTACGGCATCGGCGGCGGCCAATACTCGCCCGGCGGCTCCCTGCAGCCCACGCCGATGACGATAACGTTCGACGACGGCTCGCATGTGTTCTTCGAGGACTACGTCCACAACTACAACATCTCGGTACCGGTCTTCGCGGGCATCCTGTTCGACAAGCCGGTCACGTCGATCACGGTCTCTGGCGAATGGGAGAACAACGGCATGTTCTTCACCAACCTGCGCTATGTGACGGCACCGGTGCCGGAACCATCGACCTACGCCATGCTGTTCGGCGGCCTGGTGGTGCTGGGGGCCTTTGCGCGGCGGCGCAGCAACGTGGCCGACTAGCGACAAAAACCGTTGCCAAAAATCGGGGACAGGGGGAGTAATGGCATGCATGCCATTACCGCTTGGCAGGCGCAGAGCGTGCTCTGCGAAGGTACCGCCATGCAGGGCGGTACCGTTTAGCAGGCGTGGAGCATGCTCCACGAAACCCCTGCTTCACTCCCTGCCGCGCCCCAGATTTTGAGCAACATTTGCGGATGGCAGGCTTATTCGGCTTTTTTCGCCTTCACGGGCATCAGCGACAGGTCGTGGAAGTCGTAGCTGAAGTCGGTTTCGTCGGAGATCGCGGACATCTTGGCGCGTTCGATCGAACCGTCGGGGTTCAGCGCGAACGTCACGTAGGCGTCGGCGTTGAAGTTGCGTTCCTTCCAGCGCACGATGAACGTGTCGTGCTGGAAGTGCTCCATCTCGCCCACCAGGTCGGGCGTGCGCGTGAAGGCCATGAGCTGCTTCCTGCCTTCGTGCCGGATCACGACCTTGCCATACCACGGGTCGCTGTACTCGCCATCGTAGGCGCGGCGCGGCAGCGAAGGCTTCGAGCCGGCGGCTCGGGTCGCGGCGGCCTTGCCGGTCTTTTCCTGGTCCTTGCGCAGCCGTTCCTGCTCCTCGGCGGCGATGATGCCGATCCAGTCCGTGGGTGCGGCGCCCAGGTAGTGGTCGAGGATGCGCCATTGCAGCGACGTCATCGAGCCGCTGTTTTCCGCATTCGTGAAGATGGCGATGCCCAGCTTTTCTTCAGGCACCATCAGCACGCGCGAATAAAAGCCCTGCAGGGCGCCACCGTGCAGTACGAGCTTCTTGCCGCGGTAATCGCGGATGTTGAAACCCAGGCCGTAGGCATTGAAGTTGGCGCGCGTGGCGGCCAGCGCCCCTGCCGGTTCGGCGATCTTCATCGGCGTCACCGGCGTCCAGATCTCCTTCGACTGCGTGGCGGAGAACAGCCGCTGCCCGCCCGGCAGTTCGCCGCCGGCCAGCAGCGCGTTCATCCATTTCGCGATGTCTTCGGCATTCGTGTTGATGCCGACCGCGCCCACGGCGTTATCGACCGGCATCGGCTTGACGACCGACTGCCTGCCATTGATCCTGCTGTGCGGTGCCGAATAATCGGCCGCCTTCACCATGGCGGCCACGCTGGTCGTGGTGTCGGCCATGCCCAACGGTGCCAGGATCTGCGCCTGCACGGTGTCGCCCCAGCTCTTGCCATTCTTTTGCGCGATGATGCGGCCGGCCACGATGTACAGCAGGTTGTCGTAAGCGTAGTTGGCCCGGAAGCTGGTAGCAGGCTTCACATGGCGCAGGTTGTGGATGATCTCGTCGGTGGAAAACGTCGTCGTCGGCCACCACAGCAGGTCGCCGGCGCCCAGGCCCAGGCCGCTGCGGTGCGTCAGCAGGTCGCGCACCGTCATCTCCTGGGTCACATAGGCATCGTGCATGCGGAAGTCCGGCAGGTGCCTGATGACCGGATCATCCCAGTCCAGCTTGCCCTCGTCGACCAGCTTCGCCAGCGCCACGGCGGTAAAGGCCTTGGAATTGGATGCGATCTCGAACAATGTCTTCGACGTGACCGGCGCCGGGTCGCCCAGCCTGCGCACGCCGAAGCCCTGCGCGGCCACGACCTTGCCATCCTTGACGATCGCGATCGCGATGCCCGGCACGTCGAAGGTCTTCAATGCGCGGTTCACGTCGCGCGCCAGGTCGAACGCCGGCGCGGTGGCGGCAGCGGTGCCATCGAAAGCCAGCGCGGAGCTGGAGAAGAAAGCGGGGGACAACGCGCAGGCGCACAGCGCCAGCGCGATCGTGGTTTTTTTCAGCGACATCCTTGCTCCATTACTTTTTCAACAGCTTGTCGACGGATTTCTGCGTTTCGGGGTGATAGCGGGGGCGTGCCTTGGCGAAGACGCCCTTCGCCCATGCCGCATCCTTTGGGTTGGCCAGCAGCGCGGTGTACAGCGGCACCACGAACTTCTGGCGCCCCACGTTCATCAGGAAGGTATCGAGCTGCTCGCGCACATCGTAGCCGGCATGCACGGCGGCGAGATAGAAACGGTAGGCGATCTCGTTGTTCTTGCTGGTCTTCAGCGCGAAGATCTGGTCGAGTTCACGCAACTGCTGCGCGCTGGCCTTGTTGTCGATGGCGTTCAGGAAGTGCATCCACTCGGCGGCGCTCCAGCTGCGCGCGGTCAGGTCGGCCGTCGGCTGCTCGCCCTTCAGCCAGGCGGCACGCTGGGTATCGACGGCCTGCAGGCGCTGCGACACCACGCGCTTCGCGCTGGCCGGGATGCCGGAACCATACAGCCATTCGTCGAGTTCCGCCTGGGTCATCACGTTGGGATGCTTGTCCAGCAGGTTGGCGCGCAGGTAGGCCAGGAACTGCTCGGTGGTGGCCGACTGGAAGGCGTGCTGGTCGAACCAGCCGCGCAGGAACGGATCGAACACGTCACGGCCGGCACGCTGCTCGAGCGTGCGGAGAAGCCATGCGCCTTTCGGATAGGCGAGCCCCTCGTCCGTGTAGGTTTCCGGATTGACGTCCGGATCGCGCGTCAACAGGGCCTGCTTGGCGGCCGGGATATCCTTCAGCGACGCCAGCGCCTCGTCCTGCTCCACCTGCAGGTTCATCTCGGCCGCTTCGACGCCGTACAGGATCTCGATGATGCGCGTGGTCACGTAGGTGGTGAAGCCTTCGTTGAGCCACCAGTGTTTCCAGGATGCGTTGGTGACGAGATTGCCGGACCACGAATGCGCCAGCTCGTGCGCGATCAGGTCGTTCAGGCTGCGGTCGCCGGCGATCATCGTCGGCGTCAGGAACGTCATGCGCGGATTTTCCATGCCGCCGATCGGGAACGACGGCGGCAGCACGATCATGTCGTAGCGCCCCCACCGGTAGGGGCCATACAGCGACTCGGCGGCGGCGATCATCTTCTCGGTATCGGCCAGCTCGAACGCTGCCGCCTCGATGCGGCCCGGTTCCGCGTACACGGCCGAGCGCGGGCCCACGTTGCGCATGTCGATCTCGCCGATCGCGATCGCCAGCAGGTACGACGGCACCGGCTGCGGCATGCGGAACGTCCAGCCCCCCTTGCCGGTCGACTGCGGATCGTTCTCGGCACTCATCACCACGCGCATGCCGGCCGGCGCCTCGATGCGCGCACCGTAGGTGAAGCGCACTGCCGGGGTATCCTGTACCGGCGCCCAGGAACGGGCCTCGATCGCCTGCGACTGGCTGAACATGAACGGCCGCTTGCCCGACAGCGTCTGCATCGGCGTCAGCCATTGCAACGCGCCGGCGGTGGGCGCCGTGTGGTAGTACACGCGCACCTTCCTGGGCTGGCTGCGCAATGCGATGCGCAGCGCCTGACCCTTCTTCGGATCGGGGCGGTCCAGCATGTACGAAGCGGGAACCCAGCGGCCGTCGTCATTCTGCACCTGCACCCGCGCGATCTTCAACTGGCGCGTATCGAGCACCAGCGTGCGCACGTTCTTGTCCAGCCAGTTCAGGGTCAGCTCGGCGTAACCGGTCAGCGTCTTTCGGGAGAAGTCCGCCTTGAGGTCGAGATACAGGTCGGTCGTTCGCACCTCGTTGTAGCGGGCGTAGCTGAGCGGGTCCTGGGCGTGGGCCGCTTGTGCGAGCAGTGCCAGCGCGGCCGATAGTGCCAGGCGCAGAGAAATTTTTCGCATGTGCTTCCTTAGAAAGAGTCAGGCTGGCACCGGGATCGCCGGCGCGGGCGCGGTGCAGAATAGCATAGGGAACGTCATTTTCGCCCTCCCCGACAGCGACTCTGCTATCATGGCGCCCGTTCTTTGGGGAGTAGCCTCCTTGCCCGCCACCAGCCCACGCGCTGCGCGGGAAGTACCTGCGTCAACACGATCGGCCGGCAGGCCGTGGCGCAGGTGGCCGGCGCGGATGGTACATCGCGCCAGGCCTGGCGAGACCAATGATCCACGGGCGGCCGCATACATCAAGGGGCCGGGACCGCCCATGGATCCTTGGTTAACATCCGGCCCCCAGCCACCTATATGGAAGCCTTCCTCGTCTCCACGGGCATCGTTGCCCTCGCCGAAATCGGCGACAAGACCCAGCTGCTCGCCTTCGTGCTCGCCACCCAGTTCCGTCGCCCGCTGCCCATCGTCGGCGGCATCTTCGTCGCCACGATCGTCAACCACTTCTGCGCCGCCGCTGTCGGCACGTGGCTCACCGATCTGCTGGGCCCAAACGCACTGCGCTGGATCCTCGGACTGGGCTTCATCGCGATGGCGGCATGGATCATGGTGCCGGACGAAATCGACGAGGACGACGCGCCGGCCAGCCGCTATGGCGTGTTCACCGCCACGCTGATCGCGTTCTTCCTGGCCGAAATGGGCGACAAGACACAGATCGCCACCGTGGCGCTGGCCGCCCGCTTCGACGCGCTGATCCCGGTGGTCGTCGGCACCACGCTGGGCATGATGCTGGCGAACGTGCCGGCCGTGTACCTCGGCAAGCGCGCCGCCACCGCCGTCAACCTGAAGGTGGTGCACGGCATCGCCGCCGTGATCTTCGTCGTACTGGGCGTGGCGACGCTGATGGGCGCCGGCACCGCGGTAGGTCTGTAAAGCAAAACTGGGGACGTACCCTGGTTTTGAGGAAAAACTGGGACGTCCCGGATCGGCGGGCCGCCTGGTTTTGAGGCAATAACCGCCGATGTGCTGGGCAGGCCACCCACCTCGCGGTCAGGAATTTCCCTAAAACCAGGGTACGTCCCCTGTTTCCAGGAAATTCACGATATGCGCAATTCCACAGCATGCTCGCGGCCGTCGTCGGTCAGTGCGATCTCGTTGCCGTCCTGCGCGACGTCATCGACGGTGAGGGAAGCCCCTCCACGCACCACGTGGATCGCGTAGGTCGATGATCCGTAGCGGTAGGACAGGCTGAATTCATTCCACTCGTCCGGCATGCGCGGGGCGAGCGACAGCCGGTCGCCGTTGCGCGTCACGCCCAGCAGCGATTCGAGGATCAGCCGGTACATCCAGCCGGACGATCCCGTGTACCAGCTCCAGCCGCCGCGGCCCACGTGCGGCTCGACGGCGTAGATGTCGGCCGTTACCACGTAGGGTTCCACCTTGTAGACGGCCACGTTTTCCGCACTGGACGCGTGCTGCACCGGGTTAATCAGGCGCATCAGCTCCCACGCCTTCGCGGTATCGCCCAGCGCCGCGAAGGCCATCACGGTCCACACGGCGGCATGCGTGTACTGGCCGCCGTTTTCCCGCACGCCGGGCACATAGCCCTGGATGTAGCCGGGGTTCGGGTCGGCCTTGTCGAATGGCGGGTCGAGCAGCTGGATGAAGCCGCCGTCGCGCCGCACCAGCCGCGCGTCCACCTGCGCCATGGCGCCGCGCACGCGTTCCGGATCGGCCGCCCCGGAGAGCACACCCCAGCTTTGCGAGATCGAGTCGATCTGGCATTCCTCGTTCTCGTGCGAGCCGAGCGGGGTGCCGTCGTCGAAGTAGGCGCGGCGGTACCACTGGCCATCCCACGCGTTCTGCTCCACGTTCGCCGCCAGCTTGACGGCCTCGGACCGGCATTCTTCGGCAAACCCGGCATCGCCGCGCCGCTCGGCCACCACCGCGAACTGGCGCAGCACGTCGACCAGGAACCACGCCAGCCACACGCTCTCGCCCTTGCCTTCCGCGCCGACCTTGTCCATGCCGTCGTTCCAGTCGCAGGAACCGATCAGCGGCAGGCCGTGCGTGCCGAACCGCAGGCCATTGCGGATCGCGCGCACGCAGTGCTGGTACAGGTTTTCCGCCAGCGGCGAACGGCCCGGCATGTCGTAGTACGATTCCTCGTCCGGCTTCACCGGCCGGCCTTCCAGGTAGTGCGCCTCCTCGTCGAGCACCGACAGGTCGCCGGTCACCTGCACATAGCGGGCGGTGGCCAGCGGCAGCCACAGGTAATCATCCGAACAGTGCGTCCGCACGCCACGGTCGGATGGCGGATGCCACCAGTGCTGCACATCGCCCTCCGCGAACTGGTGCGCCGCGCACAGCACCAGGTGCTCGCGCAGAAGGTGCGGCTCGGTATGCACCATCGCCATCGCATCCTGCAGCTGGTCGCGGTAGCCGAACGCGCCGCCGGACTGATAGTAGCCACTGCGCGCCCACAGCCGGCACGCGATGGTCTGGTACATCAGCCAGCCGTTGGCGATCACGTCCAGCGCCGGATCGGGCGTGGCGATGCGCACGGCGCCCAGCGTGGCATGCCAGTGCGCGTGCACGGCGGCCAGCGCATCGCGTGCGGCGCCGGCGCCGCCGTGCTTCTGCACCATCGTGCTCGCGTCGGCATTGCGGCGCCCGCCCATGCCCAGCACGAACACGAGCTCCCGCTCTTCTCCCGGCAGCAGCTCGAACGGCACCTGCAGCACCGCGCAGGCATCGAGCCCCGTGCCGACCTTGCCGGACAGGCGCTGCCGCCGCAGCGCGGCCGGGCTGGCCAGCGTGCCGTTACGCCCCAGGAATTCGGTGCGGTCCGCCGTTGCCGTGCGGGTCGTTGCGTCGACATGGAAGAACGCCACGCGGCCCGAAAACTCCGTGTTGTAGGGATTGCGCGCGAATAGCGCACCGCTGACCGCGTCGAGTTCCGTCACGATGTGCATGCCGGACTTGGCGCGCATTTCGCCCAGCACCCATTCCACGTAACCGGTGGCCGACAGCTTGCGCGCCACCGGCGAATCGTTGCGCACCTTCAGCACCGTGTAGCGCACCGGCGCGTCGTTGGCCACGTATGTCGTGAGGGTCGAAGTGATACCCGCCTCGGTATGCGCGAACGTGCTGTAGCCGAAGCCGTGGCGCGTTACATAGTCGCCTGTGCCGCGCGCCGGCAGTGGCGTGGGCGACCAGAAGTGGCCGCTGGCATCGTCGCGCAGGTAGAACGCCTCGCCGGCGGCATCCGTGACCGGGTCGTTGTGCCAGGGCGTGAGCCGGAATTCATGCGCGTTCTCGTGCCATGTGTAGGCTTGCCCGCTTTCCGAGATCACGCTGCCGAATTGCGCGTTGGCCAGCACGTTCGACCAGGGCGCCGGCGTGACCCGGCCACGGCCAGTGACGATCACGTACTCGCGGCCGTCCGGCGTAAAGCCGCCGAAGCCGTTCCACAGGATCAGGTCGTGCGGTACGTGCGTGGCCGGTCCGGCATCGTCGTACTCGCCGCGCGCGTCGGCCAGCAAGGGCGGCATGCGCAGCGCCGGCGGGCCGGAGCGCTTGATCTGCTCGGCCAGCGGACCGCGGGCGTCGTTGACGATCACCCGCGCCACCGTCTGCAGCAGGATGCGGTCTTCGCTGGAGATCTGTTCGAGCGGCCGCACGAAAATGCCGCCCGGCCGGTCGATCGCCTGCGCGTCGATGCCGGAGGCGATCATGCCGATGATCTGGTCATACAGCGCCTGGCGGTAGCCCGACGTGTCCTCGAACCAGATCACCAGGTCCACCACCAGGCCCTTCAGGCGCCAGTATGCGTGCGCCTGCACCATCTGCCGCGCCACCTCGATATTGGCCGAATCCTTGACCTGCAGCAGCACGATGGGCAGGTCGCCGGAAATCGCGTACGGCCACAGGTTCGACTGCCCGCGCCCGTTCTTGATCAGCACCGAAGGATCGGCGCGCAGCGCGGCGTTCGGGTAGATCACGTGGTTGGCGAGACGGCTGTACAGCTGGCCGTCGGCCTCGGTGGCGTTCAGCTGGCGCAGCACCACCTGGCTGTGCGTCCAGGCCAGCTCGAACACGCGGTCGGCCATGTGGCGGTCCTGGTATTTGTCGATCAGGTGCTGCGCCGCCTCGCGCGTCTCGGTCATGCCGGTGGCGATGTCGACGGTCGCCATCTGGTCCGGTTGCAGCGTGATGCGGTAGCGGATCGCCACGGCCGGGTCCAGCACGGAACCGTGGCCGCCACCCAGCGGGCCCGGCTCGACCAGCGCGCGCGGCGCGCGCGCGCTGTTGCCGCGGCCAATGAAGTGCGCCCGGTCCGTTTCATACGATACCTCGATCACCTCGGCATCGTGCACCGTCATCAAATGCAGCATGAACGGCGGCTGCTCGCCCTTGCCGCGCGGGCGCCGCGTGCACAGGATGGCCTTTTCATCGCCCAGGATCTCGGTCTGCACGAACAGCTTGGAGAATGCCGGGTGCGCCGCGTCGGCAGCGGCCGGCGCCATCACCACTTCGGCAAAGCTGGTCAGCTCGAGCGTGCGCGGGCGGTTCGAATTGTTCGTCACACGCAGCCGGCGCATCTCGATATCGTCTTCCGGGGAAACGACGATTTCGGTGTACAGGTCGATGCCACGGTCGGTGCGCCGGAACTCGGCGCGGCCCTCGGAAAAAATCACCTCCTGGTGTTCCGGCTCGGCCAGCGTGGGCTGGTAGGTGTTGGACCAGAAATGACCATCCTCGTCGCGCACGTAGCAGAACTGCCCCCAGTTGTCGCGTGTGGCATCCTCGCGCCAGCGCGTGACCGCGAGGTCGTGCCAGCGGCTGTGGCTGCCGCCGGCCGCCGTCACCATCACGTGGTAGCGCCCGTTCGACAGCAACTGCACTTCGGGCACGGGCGTATTGGGCTGCGCCAGCACGCGCACCGGGGCAGCCTGGTCGTGCGATGTCGAACGCGCCGCGGCGGCCTGCTCGGAGGCGGTGGAGAAGAACGCGCCGATACGCGGGCTGCGTTCCTGGAGCATCAGCAGCGCCGATTGCAGCATCGGATCGGATTCGAAGCGGCGCTGCATCGGCCGGTCGTGCAGCAGGTACGACAGCGCCAGGAAGCCCATGCCCTGGTGGTGCACCATGAACGATTTCACCACCGCGAAAGACTGCCCCCTTGGCAGCCGCGCCGGCGTGTAGTCGATCGCCTCGTAGAAACCATAGCGACCCATGAAGCCCAGGCCAGCCATCTTCTGCAGGTTCTGGCATGCCGCTTCCGGGTCCACCATCAGCGCCATCATCGATGCATAAGGTGCGATCACCAGGTCGTCCGCCAGGCCCCGCTTCATGCCCAGGCCCGGTACGCCGAACGCGCGGTACTGGTAGTTCATCGCCGCATCCACCGTGGTGTAGCCGGACTCGGACACGCCCCACGGCACGTTGCGCTGGCGCGCGTACTCGATCTGCGCGGCCACCACCGAACGGTAGGTCTGGTCCAGCAGCGTGCTCGGGTAGGTCGGCATCACCAGCAGCGGCATCAGGTACTCGAACATGGAACCGCTCCACGACATGAGCACGGGCTGGCCATGCACGATGGCGAGCTGCCGGCCCAGCGCGAACCAGTGCTCCTGCGGCAGCTGGCCCTGCGCCACGGCCACGTAGCTGGCCAGCCGCACCTCGGAGGCGAGCAGGTCGTAGTAGCTGGCGTCGAGCCGCCGTTCGCTGACGTTGTAGCCGATCGCCAGCAGCCTGGTGGTGCGGTTGTAGAGGAAACCGTAGTCGACCTGCGCGAAGCCGCACGCCTGCATTGCGAGTTCCTGCAGGTGCCCGATACGTTCGCGCGCCACGGCGGCGCCCTGCTCCATCAGCATGCCGAGCTGCTCGCGGCGCTCGCGTTCACCTGGCGCCAGGTCCGACAGCGGCGCACCGACCGGCGGATACGCCGCCAGCTCGCGCAGCGTCGGGATTTTCAACGATCCCGTATCGAGCACGGCGCCGGTATCGCCGGTGATCCATGGCGCCAGCAATGTCAGCTCGTCGAGGGCGGCGCGGCATTGCGCGGCCAGCGCGCCGGCCCACGTGCCTGCCATGGCGTGGCTCGCCAATGCGGCGGTAGTGGCAAAGGCTTCGGTGGCGCCGGTGGCGCGTTCCAGGCAGGCGCGCAGCTCCGGCAGATTCGACGGATACAGTGGCTGTTGCGGCGTCACCGCTTCGCGCAGCGCCGCCAGTGCCGCGGCGTCGATACCTTCGGCCGCTTCGACATCGGCCAGCGCTTCCTGCAGCACGTCCAGCGTGCTTTCCAGGCCGGCCAGCACTTGCGGCCCCAGGATCGGGGCATCGACCGCGTTCAGGAGTGCCGCCTGCAGCACCAGCAGGTGGCCGGCCAGGTTGCCGCTGTCCACGGTCGACACGTACATCGGGTGCAGCGGCTTTTTCGACTGCGTGTCGTACCAGTTGTAGAAATGGCCCTGGTGGCGTTCCAGTTCGCCCATCGTATCGAGCGTGTTGCGGGTGCGCTGCAGCAGCTGCGCCAGCGTCACGTAGCCAAAATCCCAGGCGCTGACATTGGCCAGCAGCGCCATGCCGATATTGGTGGGCGACGTGCGGTGCGCGATGACGGTACTCGGGTGTTCCTGTACGTTATCGGGTGGCAGCCAGTGGTCATCCGGCCCCACGTAGGTATCGAACCAGGCCCATGTCTTGCGGGCCACCGTGTGCAGGAAGCGGCGCTGGTCGTCGCCCAGCTGTGCTTCCAGGCGCTCGACCGGGCGGCTGATCCACCACGCGACCACGGGCGCGACGAGCCAGGCGACGAGGAAGATCGCGGCCGCCTCGAACGCCTTCACGCGCCACAGCGCCAGCGCCGTGCCGGCCGCCAGCGCCAGCACGGGCGAGACCCACATCGCCCGCCAGCTGGCACGCAGGCCACCATCCGCCTGCGACAGTGCCGACGGGCGCCACTGCAGCAGGTGCTTTTTCGTGACCAGCATGCGCCAGCCCGTGCGCACGATCGCATCGAGGCTGATGTAGGCCTCGTATGGCAGGAATGCCAGCGACAGCACACCGTGGGCGAAGTGCAGCCGGCTGCGGCGCAACGAGTTCGACAGGTGCTGCCGCCACAGCGTATCCGGCGACTTGTGCGCCAGGTCGTACAGCGCGGCGGCGATGGCGGGCACGAAGATGATGGCCAGGACCATGCTCGTGTAGAACCACGGGTGCGGCAGCACCGCGAAGGCGAACAGCAGCGACAGCGTCAACGCCGGTGCCACCAGGCTGCGGCGCAGGTTGTCGAACAGCTTCCAGCGCGACAGCGCCGACAGCGGGTTCTTCTCGCGCCCGCCGATCGCCGTGCGCACGCGGCCGCCCAGCCAGCCCGCCAGTTGCCAGTCGCCGCGGATCCAGCGGTGGCGGCGGCTCACGTCGTCCCGGTAGCGCTGCGGATACTGTTCGTACAGCTGGGCGTCGGACAGCAGCCCGGCGCGCAGATAACAGCCCTCCAGCAGGTCGTGCGACAGGATGCGGTTATCCGGGAAGCGCTCGCCCAGGACCTTCTCGAACACGTCCAGGTCGTAGATGCCCTTGCCGATGAACGAGCCTTCCGCGAACACATCCTGGTATACGTCCGACACGGTGCGCGTGTACGGGTCGATGCCCGGTTCGCCGCCGCACAGCCGCTCATACAGCGAAGCGTCCGGGCTTGGCAGGCTGACGGCCACGCGCGGCTGCAGGATGCCGTAGCCGGACACCACGCGGTTATTCCGGGCATCGATCCTGGGCTGGTTCAGCGGGTGTTTCATCGTGGCGATGAACTGGCGCGCCGAATCGCGTGCCAGCTGCGTGTCGGCATCGAGCGTGATCACGTATTTCACGGTGTGCAGTTGGCCGCTCTCGCCGACGACCAGCGTGAAGCGGTCGCGCGCGCCGCCGCGCAGGTACCGGTTCAGGTCCGCCAGCTTGCCGCGCTTGCGCTCATGGCCCATCCACGCGCGCTCGGCAAGGTTCCACAGGCGCGGGCGGTGCAGCAGCACGAACGGGCAGGCGTTTTCTTCCCGCCCGTACTTGCGGTTCAAGTCTTCGATATGGCCGCGCGCCCGTTCGAGCAGGCCCGTATCGGTGGGCAGCGTTTCGGCCTGCGCATCGGCGAAATCGGTCAGCAGGCAAAAATGCAGGTTCGGATCGCGGTTGGCGAGGAAGCGCACCTCGAGCTGTTCGCACAGCTCGTCGACGTTTTCCAGGCTGTAGAACAGCGACGGCACGACGACGATCGCACGCGCATCGGAGGGAATGCCTTCCTTGAAATCCATCCGTGGCAACGGGCTCGGGTGCGTGACCAGGGTGGCGACCCAGTTCACCAGCGCCAGCGCCAGCTGGCTGCTGCCCATCAGGCCCAGCAGCGCCAGCACGACGGTTTCCCAGCCGGCCACGCCATCGCGCATCGCGCGCTCGACCATCAGCGCGGTGGCGATCACCGACAATGCGGCGATGGCTCCCAGGTAGGACGTGAGCGGTGCCGCGCGCACGGTGGCGCGCAGCGATTCGCGCGGCGAGCGGCGCCGCGCCACTTTCTTCTCCAGCAGCAGCACGCCCCTGTCGACCAGGTAGAAGCCCACGTGGCCATGGCGCGGATCGTCGCCGCCCCCGTGGGCACGCGCCAGTTCCACCGCTTCCTGCGCTACCTGCGCTTCGGACAGCACACAGCCGCGCGCGATCTTTTCCACCACGTGGCGGTATTGATCGCGGGTGGCGAAATCCATTGCGCCATAGATGCCGGACGGGTCTTCGCGCAGCACCCGTTCGACGGTGCTCATGGTTTCGACGAATTCCTGCCAGTCCATCGTGCCCAGGAAGCGCAGGCTGCCGATCGTGTTCGCCATCGATACCTGCTCGGCCGCCTGCTGGCCGATCTCGGCCTGGATCTGCTGGTCGATCGTCTGCCCCGCTTCGGCCAGCCGGTAGGTGACCCACGTGAGTGCCAGTGTCAGCGCCGGGCTCTGGCCCTGCAGGCGGCGTGCCAGCTCGGCCACGAAGCCGCTCGTGATGGGGGGATTCGACCGCGCCATGTCGGCCACCAGCAGGATCAGGCCGGAAGGATTCTTGTCGGCGATTTCCATCATCCCGTCGGCCCAGTTGTTCGCCAGGTCGCGCTGGTAGCGGTTTTCGGCCACGCGCGCGGCCACCCGGCGCAGGTTCTCCAGCAGCGCCAGGCGCAGCATGATCGGGATCGCCCACAGTTCGCCCAGCGTCAGCGGTGCCAGCTCCTGGTAGGCCTCGACGAAACGGCACAGGCTTTCCGGATCGACGCGGCCATCGCCATGGGCGATCACTTCCAGCGCCAGCCGGTAGACGCGCGGCGTGCCATCCGTTTTTTCCAGGCGCGGGAGTTCCTTGCTGTAGTCCTTCGGCAGATGGCGCCGCGCGATGCGGATCTGCTCTTCGATCAGGTAGTAGTTATCGAGCAGCCATTCGGAGGCCGGGGTGACCTGGCGG
Organism: Pseudoduganella lutea; assembly: GCF_004209755.1. Classification (NCBI taxonomy): domain Bacteria; kingdom Pseudomonadati; phylum Pseudomonadota; class Betaproteobacteria; order Burkholderiales; family Oxalobacteraceae; genus Pseudoduganella; species Pseudoduganella lutea. The sequence continues at coordinate 2,675,295 of NZ_CP035913.1, forward strand.
CCGCCCTTGACGGCGATCGTCAATTCCTCGGCCGTGGTGCGCAATACGCGGGCGTTGTCGGTGAGCCGGGCCAGCAGCCGGTCGGGGCCGCCACGCTTGCTCAGCACGTGCGCTTCCGCCAGTGTGCGGCCATGGTGCGCCATCTGCTGAGCACTGTAGAGCTCGGCGCGCAAGGGCGAGTCTTCGGCATCGGGGGCGGCGGAACCGGGCGCGGCTTCCTGGAATCCGGCGGTGAAGCCGGGCCACAGTTTGAGATGTTCTTTCAAGGGAGCCTCGCTTCGGGTGGCTGGCAAGACAGCTGCCACGGCTGGGAGTATGTTGCAGGAAATATTATGCCGGCGCACGTCACGTCACTGTACGCTAGCGTACATAACGATGGTGCAGTGCAAAAAGATTACCAGCTGTTACCGATTCATGGCCCGCCGAGAATGACAAAGGCGGCCTCCCGGCCGCCTTTGCGATACTTCCGGTCGACCGGAAGTCGATCAGGACAGTGCGACGCCGCCTTGCAAATGGAAAGCCTCGGCATAACCAAGGCTGCGCAGGCATCCGGCGGCACGGGCACTGCGGTTGCCACTCTGACAGAAGAACACCAGTGGCAAGCGCGGCGCCTGCGCCAGCCACGCTGGCAGCGCCCCGGCCAGCCGGCTCAGCGGGATGCTGACCGCCTGGGGGCCGATGCATGGCTCGGCGGCAGCATGTTCGTAAGGTTCGCGGACGTCGACCAGCAGCGCGGCGGGATGCTCGCGCAACAGGGTTTCCAGCGTCGCGGCGTCGAGGTGCATGGCTGCGGGCGATGTTTTGCCGGGACCGGCACGCAGCGTGGTGCACAGCGCGGATTGCGCCTCCGTTGCCGGACACAGCAGCAGATCGGCCGGCAGCACACCGGCCAGGCTACTGGGTTCGGCACTGCCGATGAACGCATGCCGGGGCGATTCGCCTTGCGGCCCCAGCAGGTAACACGCCCTGCCCTTGCCGGTGGCCGCGCGACGCAGGCGCCAGCGGCCGATGGCGAGGCAGTCCTCGGGTGCCGGCCACGTGGCGTCACCCTGGGTGAACAGGCGTGCCACCAGCCGGTATCGGTGCGCGCGCAGCAGGGTATCGATGCGTTCGTCCAGCGCGGGGTGCGGGTCGATCGCGGCGCAGGTGCCGCTGGCGGCGTCGAGCACCAGCCACGTATGATGCCCGCCGGCGGTCCATTGCAGCAGGCCATCCGGCCGTGCGGCGGTGGTGTCGCCGAGCAGCCCCGACCGGCGCAGTGCTTCCCCGCAGCGGGCGATCCGTGCGCAGGCTTCGGCGACGGTGGCGGCATCCATCAGCGGGCCGAACGACAACCTCACGGCACTGCTGCTGCGCCATTCGGGCAGCCCCATCGCGTCCAGCACATAGGATGGCTGCGCCTTTGCGGCGGAACAGGCGCTGCCGGCCGACACGCGCACGGCGGCGGCATCGAACAGGTCCAGCAATTCCTTGCTGGACAGGCCGGGCACGGAAAAATTGAGCGTGGTCGGCAGCGCCCGGTCGAACGGCACGTTGAAGACGATGCCGGGCAGCGCCTGGCGCAGCGCGTTCGCCAGCTGTTCGCGGAAAGCATGCAGTTCGGCGTGGCTGCGGAAGGTCACACCATCCTCCAGCGCCGCCAGCACGGCGCCGAGCGCGGCGATGCCCGCCATGTTCTCGGTGCCGGAACGCCAGCCCGTTTCCTGGCCACCGCCCTTCATCAAGGGCGTGAACGGCGCGCCGGCGCGCACATACAGCATGCCGATGCCTTTCGGCGCATACAGCTTGTGGCCGGAAAACGGCGCGTAATCGATGCGCGTGGCAGCCAGGTCGAGCGGCAACTTGCCCAGCGCCTGCACGCAGTCGACCATCCACAGCGCGGCGCTGCCGTCCAGCGCGGCGGCAATGCCGGCCAGGTCCGAGATCACGCCGGTTTCATTGTTGGCGGCCATCGTGCAGACCAGCGCGGCATCCGGTGCCAGCCGGCGCAGAGCCTCCAGGTCATGGCACCCGCCGGCGTCGACCGGCAGCGGCACGAGATCGAGGCCCAGGCCAAGCAGCACATTCCAGTGCGCCAGGCTTTCAGGCACGGCCTTGTGCTCGGTGGCACCGTAGACCAGCAGCGTGCCGGTGCGCTCCCCGGCGGCGCGGCGCGCCCGCACCGCGCACAGGGCGGACAGCACCACGGTCTGGATGCCTTCCGTGGCGCCACTGTTGAACATCAGCTGTCCGGTACCCACGCCGAGCAGGCGGCAGGCGCGTGCCCGTGCCGCGTCGAGCACCGCTTTCGCCTTCAGTCCCGTGGCATGCGTGCTGCTGGGATTGCCGTAGCGCTCTTCCATCGCGAAAACGGCGGCCCGCAGCGCGGCGGGCAGGACGGCTGTCGTGGCATTGCCGTCGAGGTAGATTTCCTTGTTCATCCATCCAGATTAACGGACAAGGGCAGAGCAACCATGCCAATGCTGCCTCTAAAAGCCGCATAATGAGAACACTTATCCTTATATTTTGCCAAATGCAGCATGAACGATCTCGATAAATTCGATTACGCGATCCTGGGTGCGCTACAGGTGGATGGCACGCTGTCCGTGGCCGAGCTGGCGGACAAGGTAGGGCTGACCAGCACGCCCTGCTGGAAGCGCCTGAAACGCCTGCAGGAAGACGGCTACCTGGACCGCCGCGTGGCGTTGGTCAACCGCCGCAAGGCGGGCCTGCCGGTCACGGTCTTCGTCAGCGTGCGCACCAGCCAGCACGATGAAAAATGGCTGGCGAAATTCGCCGCCGCCGTCATCGCGCTGCCGGAAGTCATGGAATTCCACCGGATGAGCGGCGACGTGGATTACCTGCTGAAGGTGGTGACGACGGATATCGACGGCTATGACCGCTTCTACAAGAAACTGATCCGCGTTGCCAACCTGACCGGTGTGTCGTCGGCATTCTCGATGGAGCAGATCAAATACACGACCGCGCTGCCGCTGGATCTGGTCGCGCATGGGGTCGCCGTGGGATAATCAAAAGATGCGTGTAAGATCTTTGTTTAGCGTTTTGCTGCCCGCTCCCAGCACGGCCAGCATGACCGAACGCCTGCGTGCCAGCGCCGGCGCCTTGCTGGGGCTGCTCGTCACCGGTACCGTTGCCCACCTGATGCTGGGCCCCGATGCGATCTGGCTCGTGGCACCGATGGGGGCTTCGTCGGTGTTGCTGTTCTGCCTGCCCGCCAGCCCGCTTGCGCAACCATGGTCTGTCATTGGCGGCAACGTCATTTCCGCGCTGGTTGCCGCTGCCTGCGTGCGCTGGCTTGGCCACCTGATGCCCCTGCCGGCGCTGGCCGCCGTGGGCACGGCGCTGGCCATCGCCGCCATGTTCTTCATGCGCTGCCTGCACCCGCCGGGCGGCGCGGCAGGTCTGACGGCCGTCATCGGCGGCCCCGCGGTCCACGCGGCCGGCTTCTCTTTCGCGCTGGGCCCGGTACTGGTCGACTCGCTGCTGCTGGTGACGGCGGCCATCCTCTACAACAACCTGACCGGCCGGCGCTATCCGCACGCGCAGACGCTGACGCACCCGAATCCCCACGCCACGAAGGACGACGTGCCGACCGTGCGGCTGGGCTTCAAGCCGGAAGACCTGGACGCGGTGCTGCAGCGCTATGGCCAGGTGCTCGACATCAGCCGCGACGACCTGGAAGCGCTGTTCCTGCAGACCGAGTTGCGCGCCTACCAGCGCCGCTTCGGCGTGATCAGCTGCGGCGACATCATGTCGCGCGACGTGGTGACGGCGGAATTCGCCACGCCGCTGACGGAGGCATGGCTTGCAATGCGGGGCCGGCATCTTGCGGCGCTGCCCGTGCTCAATCCCGCGCGGCGCGTGATCGGCATCGTGACGCAAAGCGATTTTCTCAAGCACAGCGGGCTGGACGACTACCGCGGCATGCGTGAGAAGCTGAAGGAGTTCTTGAAGCCGACAGGCCTTTCCCACACGGAAAAGGCGGAAGTGGTGGGACAGATCATGACACCACGTCCCCGCGTGGCGCGCACCGATACGCCGATCGTGGACCTGGTGCCGCTGATGGCCGATGCCGGCTTGCACCATATTCCCGTCGTCGACGCCGAAGAACGCTTCGTCGGCATCGTCACCCAGTCGGACGTGGTGGCGGCCCTGTACGAGCACCGGCTGGCGGAAGCGCAGCCGGCCTGACTGGCCAGCCGCGGAGTGACTGGCTCCAAACCGGGCGCAAGCCGCGGGTTTCGTTAACAGGCACCGGGTTTCCCTCCCCTCGCGTCGCCCCGGCAGCGCCCCCGCACTGCCCGGTCGACGCCGGCCTGTGGATCAGGCGGGCTGTTGCAGCTTGTCGCTCTTGCGGCGACGGCCCATCAGGCCCAGCATGGCGCCACCGGCAAGCAGCATGCCCCAGGTGCCGGGTTCCGGCACCGCAGTGACCGCGGCACCGAACGAGGCGCCATACCAGTATTCGCTCACCGGCGTGGTGAAGTACAGGTCGGTATAGCTACCGTTCAGGCGCACCACGCCATGGCCTTCGATGCCGGTGACCGTGCCGCCGGCGATGCTGAGTTCGCCGTCACCGTAGTAACCGTCGCCTTCGCTGACCAGCGTGATATCGCTGACATTGGCGAAGTTGAATGTCGCGGCGCTGCCGTCGCGGCCCAGGCTGACGATGGCCAGGTAGGGATTGACGACGGCTTCGGAGAAGTGCAGGTGGTGGACGACTTCGGTACCGCCGACAAAGCTGAACATGCCGTCGGTGCCCGGGCCGTTCGTGACTTCGTCGCTGATGTAGGCGGCCTCGCCGGTGAAATAGTCGGCATGCGTGAGGCCGATGGAGCTGTTGCTGAACGTGACGTCGATGGTCTTGCCATTCTGTACTACCGTACCGGCCAGGCCGGTCCAGTTTATCCAGTCGACGGTGTCCGCGGCGGACACATGCAAAGGCGCGGCCAGGGTTGCGGCCAGCAGGCCGGAACCAATCAGTTTGTTCATCTTGTTTTCCTTGGTCGAAGTTGAAAGCGGTGTCAAACGGTGGATTCGCCAGCCCGGGTTCTGGCAGGAAGTTAGTTTAAATGCATGGATTCACGACTGAAACCGTCGAGACAAAGCAATACAAATTGCTGACCGTTGCGGACAAATCCCTGCCCGTAAGGCAACAGATCGCTTATGCTTGCGCCGTTGTCATCCCAATACCATCCCTGGAAAATCACACATGAAGCACCGTATCAAGTTGCGTGCCGCGGGCGCGCTGACCGCCGCCCTGCTGCTGGCCTTTGGCCCGGCAGCGCACGCCGCGCCACCGGCAGCCCACAAGGCCACCGGCAAGGTTGCGGCCGACGTTTCCGCCGCCGAGAGCAAGAAATTCCTCGCCCTCGCGGACGAGTACTACGACGCCATCGCCCGTTTCGAACCCGTGTACGCCACCGACAATGGCGACAACCGCTTCGACGACCAGATCGGCCTGGCAATCGCACCGGCCGAGCGCGCCAGGCAGTTTGCCCGCTACCGCGACTACACGCGCCGCCTGGCGGCCATCGACCGCCACAAGCTGACGCACCGCGACCGCATCAACCTGGACGTGCTGGCGTTCGAGCTGAAGACGCTGCTGTCCTATGAACCCTATCCGGGCCACCTGCTGCCGGTCAGCCAGATGGACAGCCTGCCCGTGACGCTGGCCAATTTCGCCAGCGGCGAAGCGTCGCAACCGCTCACCACGGTGAAGCAGTACCGCGCTTACCTGAACCGGCTGACCCAGTTGCCGGCCTGGATCGACCAGGCGATCGTGAACATGCGCGAAGGCATGCGCACCGGCGTGACGCAGCCGAAGGCGATCATGGTCTCGGCGCTGCCGCAGTTCAGGAAGCTCGTCAGCACCACGCCGGAACAGAGCATTTATTACACGCCGGTCAATCGCATGCCTGCCGGCTTTGCCGCCGCGGACAAGGCCAGCCTCGGCGCCGACTACCGCGCCGCGGTCGCGAAGCTGCAGCCGGCGCTGGCGCGGCTGGCCGCGTTCATCGAGAACGAATACATTCCCGCCTGCCGCACGTCGACCGGCTTTTCCGACGTGCCGAATGGCCGTGCCTGGTATGCGGTGCGCGTGGCGGAGTCCACCACCACGAACCTGACGCCGGAAGCGATCCACGAGATTGGCCTGAAGGAAGTGGCGCGTATCCAGGCCGAGTTCGCCAAACTGGGCCCGCAGCTGGGGTACGACGGCCCGGCCGCCGGCCTGCCGGTGTGGGTATCGCAGCAGCCGCGCTTCTTCCCGTTCAAGACGGAGGATGAAGTGCAGGCCGTGTACCGCAAGCTCGATGGCGTGCTGGATGAAAAGCTGCCGGCCATGTTCACGCTGCTGCCCAAGGCAAAGCTCGACCTGCGCCTGGAACCGGAACTGTCGCGCGACACGGCATCGGACCATTACACGGCGCCGGCGGCGGACGGTTCGCGGCCGGGCGTGTTCTGGTCCGTCGTGACCGATCCGGCAAAGTACGGCAGCACGGGCATGACGACGCTGTTCCTGCACGAAGGCAAGCCGGGCCACCATTTCCACATCGCGCTGATGCAGGAACTGGGCTTGCCGAACTTCCGCAAATTCGGCGGCAACACGGCCTTCACGGAAGGCTGGGCGCTGTACGCGGAAACGCTGGGCCGTGAGATGCGCCTGTTCGACGATCCGGCGCAATACTTTGGCCACCTGAACGACGAACTGCTGCGGGCAACGCGCCTGGTGGTCGACACGGGCATGCATGCGAAAGGATGGACGCGCGAACGGACGATCCAGTACATGAAGGACACGCTGGGCTATGACGCGGTGGCGCGCAGCGAGACGGAGCGCTACATGGCGTGGCCGGGCCAGGCACTGGCCTACAAGATCGGCGCGTTGAAGATCATGGAATTGCGCCAGCGGGCGCAGGAAGCGCTGGGCGAAAAATTCAGCCTGCCGGCGTTCCACGAACAGGTGCTGGGTGACGGCACCTTGCCGCTGCGTTTGCTCGAAGCGAAAATCGATGGCTGGATCGCGCAGCAGCGCGTGCCATGACCGCTTGATCGGGCTGGACTGATGCCTGGACGATACGCTGCATTGTTTGGGCAGTGTCGTTCCGGGCGTTGAGCGAGACAGACTTGTCGGCGTGGCTTCGGCCGCGCCGGGACGGCAGCCAGTCGCGTATGACTTTTTCCTGCATGAGTTCTCCCTGCTTGTTTCCTGCTTTACTCGTTCTGCTTTACTTGTCCTGCTTTACTTGTCCTGCTTTACTTCTCTGCTTTTACTGGCCCCTGCTTTACTTCCTCAGTGCATAGCGTCCGATGCGTTTCAGGACCAGTTCCGGCAATGCCTTGATCTGTTTCGTGTGGCTGGCGAAGACGAGTTGCTGGCGCCCCCTGGCAACGAGTTTACCGTTCGCATAGAAGCGGAATTCCAGCCAGAACGAGCAGCGCTTGATGTCGTAGCTGTTGACCTCGCAGGTGATGTCCTGGAACGGGAACGTCTCCTGGAGAAAATCCTGCTCGGCATGCTTGGTGATGAATACCCCTTCCTGCTGCAACATGTCGCGTGAAATGCACTCGTAAAACCATTTTTCGCGGCAGATTCCCTGCCATTCGAAATACCGCGCAAAATACGTGTTCCCATAAGCATTTGAATCCTTCAGGTAGATCGACAGCTGGTGATGAAACGTCAATTCCGTGCTGGTCGTGGCGTCGTTTGCTACGTTGGCGTGCATAAACATGGCTTACTCCTGGGAAGTGGTTGCCGGCCGCCGGCATGATTTTCGGCAAAGATTCTGAACACCTCTACTTTTTGCCGTAAAGCACTATTCTCTTTTGACTAAACGCAACGTTTACGTGGATTGGGGGAACTTGGTACGCACTTCGCCATTTTCTGTTGCTAAGATCGCTTGCCTGTTCACTGTCATCTGCTGGAGGAGCGCGCATGTATTCGATATTGCCGGGTTTGGTGTCGCTGGTATTTATCAGCTACGGCGTATACGTGCTGAATTCGCGTGGGGTGAACCGTGCCAGCCTTACCTTCTTCCTGATCTGTATCACCACGTTCTGCTGGCAAGCTGCGTGGGCATTGATGTTCCAGGTCACCAATGCCGATACCGCGCTGTTGCTCGTCCACCTTGGCTACCTGCCGATCCTGTTCCTGCCGACCACGCTGTATCACTTCATCGCGGAACTGACGGGCCGCCGCGCCGAGCGCCCTTTCGTGCAAGCCAGCTATGCGCTGGCCGGCGTGCTGGCGCTGCTGGTGCCCACCACCGACTGGTTGCTGTCCGGCCTGTATTCCTATTTCTACGGCTTTTATCCGAAGGCGGGGTGGCTGCACCCCGTGCACCTGTTGCAGACCACGGTCGTGATCCTGCGCGGGCTGTACCTGCTGTATCGCCGCCAGCAGGTGGCGTTGTCGACCGAAAAGGCAAGGCTGCGCTATTGCTTCGTCAGCATCCTGATCTACGCGGTGGCCTCCATCGATTACCTGTGCAATTACGGCGTGGAGTTCTACCCGCCAGGCGTGCTGTTCATTGCCGCAAGCCTGGGCCTGATCGCGCAGGCGATGGTGCGCCATAACCTGCTGGCCGATCCCCTGGCGACCGCGGCCAGCATCGCGCATGAAGTGCGCACGCCGCTGGCCACGATCCGCAGCCAGTCGCGCGTGCTGGCGCGCAACCTGCCGGAACTGATTGCCGGCTACCGACGCTCGCAAGCACCCGGCCTGAACGACGAACAACTGGACTACCTGAGCGAGATCGCGCGCCACATCGAGGCCGAAGTCTCGCGCTCGAACTTCATCGTCGACATGCTGCTGGCGTCGGCCCGCGTGGGCTCGCTCGAGCGCGACAATTTCGCGCTGCATTCGGTGAAGAAAGTGGTCGACGAAGCACTGGCCTGCTATCCGTTTACGGAACGGGAACGCGACAAGGTAAGCGTGCGCCTGAGCGACGATTTCCGCTTCTTTGGTTCGGATACGCTGCTCGTCTACGTGCTGTACAACCTGCTCAAGAATGCGCTGCACGCAGTGAAGACCAAGGGCGCGGGCGCGGTGGTGATCGAATGCTACAAGGATTTCGACCAGAACATGGTCGTGGTGACCGATACCGGCCACGGCATTGCCGCCGACGTGCTGCCGCACGTGTTCGAGCCGTTCTACACGACCCGCAAGTCCGGCGGCGGTACCGGCATGGGGCTGGCGTTCTGCCACAAGGTCGTGACCGCCTTCGGCGGCACGATTTCGTGCGAATCGGAAGTGGGCAGTTACACCCGCTTCGCGCTGGGCTTCCCGCACGAGCGCGCACTGCCGGCGCAGGCAACCGGCCAGCACCTGGCGGACGATTTCCCGCTGCCCGACCGGGCCAAGTAATACGCTAGATCCCTGCCTGCGCGTCCTGCACGATGCGGTCCAGGTCTGTTTCATCGCCCAGCACGAAAATCTTGCGTTCTTCCAGTACGGTCAGGATGAAACCCTGCTGTTCGCGCACGCGCCGCTTGAAGTCGGGCAGCGAATAGAGGTTGGGATTGATCTTGCGGCGCAGCAGGCGTTCCGCGACCGGCGTGCGGCTCAGCAATTCCCCATACGTGGTGTCTTCGCCGATCAGCAGCAACTCGACGGCATCCGGCGATGCCTCCGATTCCCTCGCGGTTTTCCCGTAGACGAAAGCAACGTTCAGTGACTTGCGCAGCGGCCCCAGAGTCGAATGCAGCACGCTCAGCAGGCCGAACGTCTTCTTGACGATGCTCGTCAATTCCTCATAGACGGGGCTTTCCTTGTTCGGGCGGAACTGGCGCACATTGCCGATCCGTTCCGACAGGATCAGGCCCGACTCGTGCAACCGTTTCAGCTCGCGTTGCGCGGAGGCGCTGCCCAGCCCTGTGAGGCGCATGATTTCGTTCAGGTGAAAGCCGTCGTTCACCTGCATGAACAGCAAGCCCAGCAGTTTTTGCTGGGCGGGCGTAAACAGGGCGGATGGGATCATGGACCAAATCTTAGCATGATGCATTGCTGTTTCTGCACGCTACAATGGCCTGATCCGTTCATCCCCGGGAGCCCCATGAAACGCACGATCGCCCTCGCCATCGCACTGGCTTCACTTGCTTGCCTCGGCAATGGAACCCTTGCCGCCCAGGCCGCCCCAAAGGGCCCCGCACCGAAAGCCCCGGCCGCGGCGCCCTACCAGCGGCAGGCCTACGTCATCCCCTACAAGCAGTTCACGCTGCAAAACGGGCTGACCCTGATCGTGCACGAGGATCACAGCGTGCCGGTGGTGGGCGTGAATATCTGGTACCACGTGGGATCGCGCAACGAGAAGCGCGGCAAGACGGGCTTTGCGCACCTGTTCGAACACTTCTTCTTCAACGGTTCGGAAAACCATCCGCACGGCTTCCGCGAAGCGATGGACGACCTGGGCGCGAACAACCGCAATGGCACCACGAACACCGACCGCACCAATTTCTTCGAAGACGTGCCCGTGTCGGCCCTGGAACGCACGCTCTACCTGGAAGCGGACCGGATGGGCTTTCTCGGCAATTACATTTCCAAGGCCATGCTGGAGCGGGAACGGGGCGTGGTACAGAACGAAAAACGCCAGGGCGAGAACCAGCCCTATGGGCGGGTGCACCTGGAAAAGTCGGCGAAGATGTACCCGTATTCGCACCCCTATTCGTGGCCGGTAATCGGCAGCATGGAAGACCTGGCGGCCGCGTCGCTGGACGATATCCGCGAGTGGTACCGCACGTACTACGGGCCGAACAATGCCGTGATCGCGCTGGCCGGCGATATCACGCCGGAGCGCGCGCTGGAACTTGTGAAGAAGTATTTCGAGTCGATTCCGCCAGGACTGCCGCTGCCACGTACGGAGGCGTGGATTCCACGGCTCGAGCGCACCGTGCGCGATGAAATGGCAGACCACGTGCCGCAGGTGCGCATCTACCGCAGCTGGCATGTGCCAGGCTGGCGCGACATGGACACGGTCAAGCTCGGCATGTTCTCGGATGTGCTGGCCAATTCGAAGAATGCGCGCCTGAACCGCCGGCTGATCGACGAGAAGCAGCTCGCCACCGGGGTATCGGCCGGCGTCGACACCAGTGAACTGTCGAGTACATTCGACATCGCCGTGACCGTGCGCCCCGGCGTCGATCCCGCGCTGGTGGAAAAGGAACTCGACGCCGTGCTGGCCGACCTGCTGGACAGGGGACCGACGGCGCAGGAAGTGGCGCGGGTCAAGGCCAGTACGCTGGCGGCGTTTGCGCGCAATATCGAGCGCCTGGGCGGTTTCGGCGGCCGCTCGGACGTGCTGGCGGAAAGCATGACCTATGGCGGCACACCGGATGCCTACCTCCAGCAGCTCGACACACTGTCCGGTGCGCAAGCGGCCGCGATCAAGGCCACGGCCGCGCAATGGCTGCGCGCGCCCTTCTACGCCATGACGGTGAAGCCGTTCGCCAAGGTGTCGGCGGCCGCCACGACCGTCGACCGCAAGATCCTGCCGGCGCTGGGCGATGCGCCGGACGTGAAGTTCCCGGCCATGCAGAAAGCCACGCTGTCGAATGGCCTGAACGTGGTACTGCTGGAACGGCATTCGGCGCCCATCGTCAACGTGGCGCTGGCGATCGATGCGGGCACGGCGGCCGACACGCCGGACAAGGCGGGCCTGGCCTCGCTGACGCTGGAGCTGCTGGACAAGGGGACGAAGGCACGCGATGCGTACCAGATGTCCGACGCGCTCCAGTCGCTGGGCGCGCGCCTGTCCACAGGCACCGGACCGGACATGTCGCTGGTGCGGCTGCAAGCCACGTCGGCCAACCTTGCGCCATCGCTGGCGCTGCTGGCCGAAGCCGCGCTGGCGCCGGCCTTCCCCGCCGACCAGTTCGCACTGGCGAAGCAGCGCCGGCTGGCCGGCATCGCGCAGGAAAAGGCGCAGCCGAATGCGCTAGCGCTGCGCACGCTGCCGGCGATCCTGTACGGTGCCGGCAGCAGCTATGCCCTGCCGGCTTCCGGCTTCGAAGCTTCGGTGGCAAGCCTGGCACGGGACGACCTCGTGCGCTGGCATCGCGACTGGTTCAAGCCAGGCAGTGCGACGATCGTCGTCACCGGCGACACGACACTCGCGCAAGCGATGCCGCTGCTGGAAGCGGCCTTCGGCAAATGGCAGGCCGGGCGCTCGCCCGCCAAGGCAGCGCTCACTGCCCCTGCCCCTGCTCCCGCCTCCGCTTCCGCGCCAGCGCCGGCGAAGCAGATCTACCTGATCGACAAGCCCGATGCGCAGCAGTCGACGATCCTGGCCGGCCACCTGTCGCTGCCGCCCGGCCAGCCGGAAGACCTGGCGATGGAACCGGTAATGCAGAACTTCGGCGGCATGGCCACCTCGCGCCTGAACCGCAACCTGCGGCTCGACAAGCACTGGAGCTATGGCGGCACGGGCCGCCTGACGAGCGTGCGCGGCCCCCGCCATTTCTTCACGCTGATCGCCGTGCAGTCCGACAAGACGATGGAATCGCTGGTCGAGGTGGACAAGGAAATCCGCGACATCGCCGGCAAGCGGCCGATCGAAGGAGAAGAGTTCGCGAGCATCATGCGCAACATGACGTCGCGCCTGGCCGGCCGGTTCGAAACGATCAACGCGCTCGAGTCGGCCGCGCTGGAAACGATCAACCTGGGATTGCCGGAAGATTACTGGGCGAACTACGCGTCGAACATGCGCACCTTGCAGTCCGCGCAGCTGGCTGGCGCCGCGGGCAAGTTCATCCGGCCGGATGCGGTGACGTGGCTGGTGGTGGGCGACCTGAAGAAGATCGAGCCGCGTATCCGGGAACTGGGCTGGGGGAAGTGGTCGTGCTCGACAACGATGGCAAGCGGGTACGGTGATTCCGTGTTGTGGCAGTTCATGACCTACGGCAAGGTTTGCGCCAGATCAAAGTGGCGCCATCCATGGTGCGTACGATGGCATTTCCTGTGAGCATGAGTTGCGATAAGCGCTTGCGTTGCGGGATTCGTTCACACTCCGGGGCCCATCATGAACAGAACTTACCTGCAAGCCGTCGCACTCCTGCTGGGGACCGTGGCGGCCACCATCATCACGGCGGAGTGGCGCTGGGAGCCGGCAAGTGCCGGGAATTACCTCGTTGTCGTGGGGCCGGGCGTACCAGTCGCTGCGGAGGGCTGGATACTTCGATGTAAACCCGAAGGCAACTGCCGGGGTCAGACCCGCGGGGTCTGACCCCATACGTTCGCCGTTGGGGTAAAGGCATGGCGCATCGAAACGCATGCGCTAAAAAAACGGCACCTTTCGGTGCCGTTTTCATTTCATAACCCGAAGGCTATGGCAGGGATCAGCCTTCGCCACCCTCGTGGTGCTGTTCGGCTGGGGTTTCCAGCGCTTCCAGCTCCGTGCTCGCTTGCGCTGCGCGCTCGGCTTGCAGCAGGGCGTTGCGCTCTTCCGCTTCCCACACTTCCTTCTCGCGGCGGGCGCGGTGGAAGGCGAGACCCGTACCGCCCGGGATCAGGCGGCCGACGATCACGTTTTCCTTCAGGCCGCGCAGGCCATCGCGCTTGCCCATGATCGCGGCTTCGGTCAGCACGCGGGTGGTTTCCTGGAACGATGCGGCCGAGATGAACGAGTCGGTCGACAGCGATGCCTTGGTAATACCCAGCAGCACGTTTTCATACGTGGCCGGCAGCTTCGCCACGGCGTTCATCTTGTCGTTCTCGTCCAGCAGTTCCGAACGTTCCACCTGCTCGCCGACGATGTAGTCGGTGTCGCCGGCGTTGGTGATCTGGACACGGCGCAGCATCTGGCGAACGATCACCTCGATGTGCTTGTCGTTGATCTTCACGCCCTGCAAGCGGTACACGTCCTGCACTTCGTCGACGATGTAGCGGGCCAGCGCTTCGATACCCAGCAGGCGCAGGATGTCTTGCGGATCGGCCGGGCCGTCCACGATCATCTCGCCCTTGTTCACCACCTGGCCGTCGTGCACCAGCACCTGCTTGTCCTTCGTGATCAGGAACTCGTGCTTGTTGCCGTCCATGTCGGTGATTTCCAGGCGCTGCTTGCCCTTCGTCTCTTTACCGAACGCCACCGTACCGGTGACTTCCGCCAGCATGCCGGCATCTTTCGGGGAACGTGCTTCGAACAGTTCGGCAACGCGCGGCAGACCACCGGTAATGTCGCGGGTCTTCTGCGATTCGGTCGGGATACGTGCCAGCACTTCACCCACCGATACCTGCTGGCCATCCTTCACCATGATCAGCGCGCCGACCTGGAAGCCGATCGCCACGGCGTGTTCGGTGCCGGCGATCTTCACTTCCGCGCCTTCTTCGTTCAGCAGTTTCACCTGCGGACGAACGGTCTTCGTCAGCGAACCGCGGCGCTTCGCGTCGATCACGACCAGCGTGGCCAGGCCGGTCACTTCGTCCACCTGGCGGGCCACGGTCACGCCTTCTTCGACGTTCTCGAAACGCACCGTACCGGCGTACTCGGTGATGATCGGACGGGTCAGCGGATCCCACGTTGCCAGCGGCACGCCGGCCTTGATGGTCATGCCATCCTTGACGATCAGCGTGGCGCCGTACGGCACCTTGTGGCGCTCGCGCTCACGGCCATGGTCATCCGTGATCAGCACTTCGCCGGAACGCGAAATGACGATCTGGGAGCCCTTGCCGTTGGTGACGTAACGCATCGTGGCGGTAAAGCGCACGGTGCCGTTCGACTTGGCTTCGACGGACGAGGCCACCGCGGCGCGCGATGCCGCACCACCGATGTGGAACGTACGCATCGTCAGCTGGGTACCCGGCTCACCGATCGACTGTGCCGCCACCACACCGACGGCTTCGCCGGTGTTCACCAACTGGCCGCGGCCCAGGTCACGGCCGTAGCACTTCGCGCACAGGCCGAAACGGGTGTCGCAGGTCAGCGGCGTGCGGACCTTGACTTCGTCGATGCCCAGGCGTTCGATGTCCTCGACCATGTCTTCGTCCAGCAGCGTGCCGGCTTCGTACACGGTTTCCTGGGTTTCAGGATTGACCACGTCGTTGAGTGCCACGCGGCCCAGGATACGGTCGCGCAGTGCCTCGATGACTTCACCGCCTTCGACCATCGCCTTCATCAGCGTGCCGTTGGACGTGTTGCAGTCGTCTTCGATCACGACCAGATCCTGCGTCACGTCGACCAGGCGGCGCGTCAGGTAACCCGAGTTTGCCGTCTTCAGTGCCGTATCCGCCAGACCTTTACGAGCGCCGTGGGTCGAGATGAAGTACTGCAGAACGTTCAGGCCTTCGCGGAAGTTCGCGGTAATCGGCGTTTCGATAATGGAACCGTCCGGTTTCGCCATCAGGCCGCGCATACCGGCCAGCTGGCGGATCTGTGCCGCGGAACCGCGGGCGCCCGAGTCGGCCATCATGTAAATCGCGTTGAACGATTCCTGCGTCGACTGCGTGCCGTCGCGCTTGACGACGTCTTCCACTTTCAGCTGGTCCATCATCGCCTTGCCGACTTCATCGGAGGTCTTGCCCCAGATGTCGACGACCTTGTTGTAGCGCTCGCCCGCGGTCACCAGACCGGAAGCGTACTGCTGCTCGATCTGCTTGACTTCGGATTCGGCGGTGGCGATCAGCGATTTCTTCACGTCCGGCACCAGCATGTCGTCCACGCAGATCGAGATACCGGCGCGCGTCGCCAGGCGGAAGCCCGACTGCATCAGCTGGTCGGCAAACACCACGGTGGCACGCAGGCCGCACTTGCGGAACGACGTGTTGATCAGCTTCGAGATCTCTTTCTTCTTCAGCGAGCGGTTCAGCACGCTGAACGGCAGGCCTTTCGGCAGGATCTCGGACAGGATCGCGCGGCCGACCGTCGTTTCATAACGCGTGACGGTACGGACGAATTCGCCCGTTGCCGGATCGCGTGGGTTCTCGACGATACGCACGGTGATGCGGGTGGCCAGTTCCACTTCCTTGTTGTCGTACGCGCGGATCACTTCCGACACGTCCGGGAACAGCATGCCTTCGCCCTTGGCGTTGATCGCCTCGCGGGTCGCGTAGTACAGGCCCAGCACGATATCCTGGGACGGCACGATCGACGGTTCGCCGTTCGACGGGAACAGGATGTTGTTCGACGCCAGCATCAGCGTGCGCGCTTCCATCTGTGCCTCGATCGACAGCGGCACGTGGACGGCCATCTGGTCACCGTCGAAGTCGGCGTTGAACGCGGCGCAGACCAGCGGGTGCAGCTGGATCGCCTTGCCTTCGATCAGCACCGGCTCAAATGCCTGGATACCCAGGCGGTGCAGCGTCGGTGCACGGTTCAGCATGATCGGGTGTTCGCGGATCACGTCTTCCAGGATGTCCCAGACCACTGGCTCTT
Organism: Pseudoduganella lutea; assembly: GCF_004209755.1. Classification (NCBI taxonomy): domain Bacteria; kingdom Pseudomonadati; phylum Pseudomonadota; class Betaproteobacteria; order Burkholderiales; family Oxalobacteraceae; genus Pseudoduganella; species Pseudoduganella lutea. The sequence continues at coordinate 2,691,656 of NZ_CP035913.1, forward strand.
GTTGTTCAACCAGCTTCTTTGCGGCCTTGATGGTCGTGGCGAGACCCATCAGTTCCAGCTTGTTGAAGATGAACGGCTTGAACAGCTCGAGGGCCATCAGCTTCGGCAGGCCGCACTGGTGCAGTTTCAGCTGCGGACCCACCACGATGACCGAACGGCCCGAGTAGTCGACGCGCTTGCCCAGCAAGTTCTGGCGGAAACGGCCGCCCTTGCCCTTGATCATTTCAGCCAGCGACTTCAGCGGACGCTTGTTGGCGCCGGTCATCGCTTTGCCGCGACGGCCGTTGTCCAGCAGCGAGTCCACTGCTTCCTGCAGCATGCGCTTTTCGTTACGCGTAATGATTTCCGGCGCGCGCAATTCCATCAGGCGCTTCAGGCGGTTATTACGGTTGATGACGCGGCGATACAGGTCGTTCAGGTCGGACGTGGCGAAACGGCCGCCATCCAGCGGGACGAGCGGACGCAGTTCCGGCGGCAGCACCGGCAGCACTTCCATGATCATCCAGTCCGGCTTGATGCCGGAACGCTGGAACGCTTCCAGCACTTTCAGGCGCTTGGCGTATTTCTTGATCTTGGCTTCGGACTTCGATTCCTTCAGCTCCACGCGCAGCGTTTCGGCATCGCGGTGGATGTCGATCGAGCGCAGCAGTTCACGGATGCCCTCGGCGCCCATGAATGCGGTGAAGTCGTCGCCGTATTCTTCATACTTGGCGGCGTAGTCGTCTTCCGACATGATCTGGCACTTCTTCAGCGGCGTCATGCCCGGATCGGTCACGACATATGCTTCGAAGTACAGCACGCGTTCGATATCGCGCAGCGTCATGTCCAGGACCATGCCCAGGCGCGACGGCAGCGATTTCAGGAACCAGATGTGGGCGACCGGCGAGGCCAGCTCGATGTGGCCCATGCGCTCGCGGCGCACCTTGGCCAGCGTGACTTCGACGCCGCACTTCTCGCAGATCACGCCACGGTGCTTCAGGCGCTTGTACTTGCCGCACAGGCATTCGTAGTCCTTGATCGGGCCAAAGATCTTGGCGCAGAACAGGCCATCGCGCTCGGGCTTGAAGGTACGGTAGTTGATGGTTTCCGGCTTCTTGACTTCGCCGTAGGACCACGAACGGATTTTTTCAGGCGAGGCGAGACCGATCTTGATCGCGTCGAAGGTCTCGTTCGTCTGTACTTGCTTGAATAAATCGAGCAGGGCTTTCATGTATCACTCCAGGTAGTGATGAATTCTTCAGTTTTTTCCCGCGATTTTCAGGCCGCGGTTCGTGCAGGCTTTTCACCCCAGAGGCAGATGCCGGGGTCAGACCCGGCGGGTCTGACCCCAGATTCATGCCGTTGGGCTTAGGTGCGTTCCAGGTCGATGTCGATACCCAGGGAACGGATTTCCTTCACCAGCACGTTGAACGATTCCGGCATGCCGGCCTCGATCACGTGATCGCCCTTGACGAGGTTCTCGTACACCTTGGTACGGCCATTCACGTCGTCGGACTTCACGGTCAGCATTTCCTGCAGCACGTACGATGCGCCGTACGCTTCCAGTGCCCACACCTCCATCTCACCGAAGCGCTGGCCGCCGAACTGGGCTTTACCACCCAGAGGCTGCTGCGTCACCAGCGAGTACGGACCGGTGGAACGGGCGTGCATCTTGTCGTCGACCAGGTGGTGCAGTTTCAGCATGTGCATCACGCCGACGGTGACCTTGCGCTCGAACGCTTCGCCGGTGCGGCCGTCGTACATGGTGACCTGGTTCTTGGACGGGGTCATGCCCAGCTTCGAGGCGATCTCGTCCGGATACGCCAGGTCCAGCATGCGGCGGATTTCCGACTCGTGCGCACCGTCGAACACCGGCGTCGCGAACGGCACACCCTTCTTCAGGTTGGCCGCCAGCTTCATGATCTCGTCGTCGGACAGCGATGCGATGTCTTCCTTGGCGCCGGACTCGTTGTACACGGTCGTCAGGTAGCTGCGCATCTCTTCGACCTTGATCTGCTGTGCCAGCATTTCGCCGATGCGGATGCCCAGGCCTTTTGCCGCCCAGCCCAGGTGGGTCTCGAGGATCTGACCCACGTTCATGCGGGACGGAACGCCCAGCGGGTTCAGCACCACGTCGGCCGGCGTGCCGTCAGCCATGTAAGGCATGTCTTCCACCGGAACGATACGCGACACCACACCCTTGTTACCGTGGCGGCCCGCCATCTTGTCGCCGGACTGCAGGCGGCGCTTGACGGCCAGGTAGACCTTGACCATCTTCTGCACGCCAGGCTGCAGCTCGTCGCCTTGCGTGAGCTTCTTGCGCTTCTCTTCGAAGGCCAGGTCGAACTGGTGACGCTTCTCGTTGATCGATTCCTTGATCGCTTCCAGCGCGGTCGCCGCATCGTCATCCGCCGGGCGGATGTCGAACCAGTGGTACTTGTCCAGATCGGCCAGGTATTCCTTGGTGATCGCGGCGCCCTTCGCCAGCTTCTTCGGACCGCCGTTGACGACTTTACCGATCAGCATCTTTTCCAGACGCTGGAAGGCATCGCCTTCCACGATACGCATCTGGTCGTTCAAGTCCAGGCGATAGCGCTTCAGCTCGTCGTCGATGATCTGCTGGGCGCGCTTGTCGCGCGGGATGCCTTCGCGGGTGAACACCTGCACGTCGATCACGGTACCGACCATGCCCGACGGCACGCGCAGCGACGTATCCTTCACGTCGGAAGCCTTTTCGCCGAAGATCGCGCGCAGCAGCTTTTCTTCCGGCGTCAGTTGCGTTTCGCCCTTCGGCGTCACTTTACCGACCAGCGTGTCGCCGGCCTGCACTTCGGCGCCGATGTACACGATGCCCGATTCATCCAGGCGGGCCAGCTGGTTTTCGGCCAGGTTCGAAATGTCGCGGGTGATTTCTTCCGCGCCCAGTTTCGTGTCGCGAGCGACCACGGACAGTTCTTCGATGTGGATCGACGTGTAACGGTCGTCTTTCACGACGTTTTCCGAGATCAGGATCGAGTCTTCGAAGTTCAGGCCGTTCCATGGCATGAAGGCCACGGTCATGTTCTGGCCCAGTGCCAGCTCGCCCAGGTCGGTCGATGCGCCGTCGGCGATCACGTCGCCCTTGGCCACGCGGTCGCCCACTTGCACGATCGGACGCTGGTTGATGTTGGTGTTCTGGTTCGAACGGGTGTACTTGATCAGGTTGTAGATGTCCACGCCGACTTCGCCGGCTTGCGCCTCTTCGTCGTTCACGCGGATCACCACGCGGCCTGCATCGATGTAATCGACCACGCCGCCACGCAGCGCCTGCACGGTGGTGCCGGAGTCGACTGCCACGGTGCGTTCGATGCCGGTACCGACCAGCGCCTTTTCAGGGCGCAGGCAAGGCACGGCCTGACGCTGCATGTTGGCGCCCATCAGTGCACGGTTCGCGTCATCGTGTTCCAGGAACGGAATCAGCGAAGCTGCCACGGACACGATCTGGCCCGGGGCCACGTCCATGTACTGGATGCGTTCCGGCGACACGAGGATCGTTTCGCCGGCTTCACGGGCCGACACCAGTTCGTCGTCCAGCTGGCCTTCTTCATTGATGCGGGCGTTAGCCTGGGCAATGATGTAGCGGCCTTCTTCGATGGCGGACAGGTAATCGATCTTGTCGGTGACCTTGGAATTCTCGACCTTGCGGTACGGGGTTTCCAGGAAGCCGTATTCGTTCAGGCGGGCATACAGTGCCAGCGAGTTGATCAGGCCGATGTTCGGGCCTTCCGGCGTTTCGATCGGGCACACGCGGCCGTAGTGGGTCGGGTGCACGTCGCGCACCTCGAAGCCGGCGCGTTCGCGCGTCAGGCCGCCCGGGCCCAGTGCGGAAACACGGCGCTTGTGGGTGATCTCGGACAGCGGGTTGGTCTGGTCCATGAACTGCGACAGCTGCGACGAACCGAAGAATTCGCGGATCGCGGCCGAAATCGGCTTGCTGTTGATCAGGTCATGCGGCATCAGGTTGTCCGCTTCGGCCTGGCCGAGGCGTTCCTTGACGGCGCGTTCCACGCGCACGAGGCCGGCGCGGAACTGGTTTTCGGCCAGTTCGCCCACGCAGCGCACGCGACGGTTACCCAGGTGATCGATATCGTCGACTTCGCCGCGGCCATTGCGCAGCTCGACGAGGATCTTGATCACGGCCAGCACGTCTTCGTTGGCCAGCGTCATCGCGCCGGTCAGTTCGTCACGGCCGATGCGGCGGTTGAACTTCATGCGGCCGACGGCGGACAGGTCATAGCGGTCGGCGCTGTAGAACAGGCCGTTGAACAGCGCTTCCACCGATTCTTCGGTCGGCGGTTCGCCAGGGCGCATCATGCGGTAGATCGCGACGCGGGCGGCGTTCTGGTCGGCCGTATCGTCGATGCGCAGCGTCTGGGAGATGTAGGCGCCCTGGTCCAGGTCGTTGGTGTACAGCGTCTGGATCGCCGGGATGTTGGCATCGCGCAGGCGGTTCAGCAGCTCTTCGGTCAGCTCGTCGTTGGCCGAAGCGACCACTTCGCCCGTTTCCGGATCGACGATGTTCTTGGCCAGCACGCGGCCCAGCAGGTAGTCTTCCGGCACGGAAATGTGAGCGATACCGGCGGCTTCGATTTCACGCACGTGCTTGGCGTTGATGCGCTTGTCCTTCGTGACGATCGTCTTGCCATCCTTCGGATTGACGATGTCGAAGCGCGCGACTTCACCGCGCAGGCGTTCGGCCACGAACTCGAGTTCGCCGCCTTCCGAGCGCAGGTTGAAGTTGTCGAACACGAAGAAGTTCGCCAGGATCTGTTCCGGCGTCATGCCGATGGCCTTCAGCAGGATCGATACCGGCATCTTGCGGCGGCGGTCGACGCGGAAGTACAGGATATCCTTCGGATCGAACTCGAAGTCCAGCCACGAGCCGCGGTAAGGAATGATACGGGCCGAGAACAGCAGTTTGCCGGACGAGTGCGTCTTGCCGCGGTCGTGTTCGAAGAACACGCCCGGGGAACGGTGCAGCTGCGACACGATCACACGCTCGGTGCCGTTGATGACGAAGGAACCGGTGGTCGTCATCAGGGGCAGCTCGCCCATGTACACTTCCTGTTCCTTCATTTCCTTCACGACCGGCTTGGTCGGCGATTCCTTGTCCAGGATCACCAGGCGCACTTTCGCGCGCAGCGGGGAAGCGAAGGTCAGGCCACGGAGTTGGCACTCTTTCACGTCGAAGGCGGGGTCGCCCAGCACGTAGGACAGGAACTCCAGGCGTGCAAAGCCGTTGTGCGAAACGATCGGGAAGATGGAGGTGAAGGCCGACTGCAGGCCTTCGTTCTTGCGTTGGGCAACGGGAGTATGCTCTTGCAAGAAGTTTTCGTACGACTCGAGCTGGGTCGCCAGCAGGAACGGAACGTTGTGGACGTTGGCGCGCTTCGCGAATGATTTGCGGATGCGCTTCTTCTCAGTAAATGAGTAGTGCATGGACACTCCGTGAGTGACAGGAAAGGGTAGAAAATTCAGGTTTCGGCTTGTATGCTTGCAAACTACGGAGCATTCAGGCGAAACCTCAAGGCACTACCATCTCGCGTCGGGACTTAGATACCGGGATGGGGATACTGCTTCAAAACTTGTTGCTAAACTGGTGTTGCCAGCTGGTGTTGCCAAACAGGGTACAGCTAAACGGGGTACAGCTAAATACAGCAGGGACGACAAAGGAGCCAAAGCCGGCCCTCCCCCTTCAAGAGGGAGGGCCTGGGCTTTGGCTCGGGCGCTAAATGGAACCGGCGCCTATGATACTAGATTACTTCAGGTCGGCCTTGGCGCCTGCATCTTCCAGCTTCTTCTTGCCGGCTTCAGCGTCAGCTTTCGACAGGGCTTCTTTCACGGTCTTCGGTGCGCCGTCAACCACGTCCTTGGCTTCTTTCAGGCCCAGACCGGTGATTTCACGAACTGCCTTGATGACGCCGACTTTGTTCGCGCCGACTTCGGTCAGCACCAGGTTGAACTCGGTCTGCTCTTCAACAGCAGCAGCAGCAGCGCCGCCGCCAGCTGCCGGTGCTGCCATTGCAGCTGCCGACACGCCGAACTTCTCTTCGAATGCCTTGACCAGGTCGTTCAGGTCCATCACGGACATTTCGGACACTGCGTTCAGGATATCGTCTTTGCTAATTGCCATTTGAAACTCCTAATTGATTTGTATGCTACAGATTGATTACTTGACGAGAACGTGCGGCAATTAAGCTGCAGCGGTTTCTTCAGCGGCCGGAGCAGCTTCGGAACCTTCGCTCTTCTTGGCTGCCAGTGCAGCCAGACCACGTGCAAAGCCGGAAACCGGTGCCAGCATGACGCCCAACAGCTGCGAGATGAGGACTTCACGGCTCGGGATGCTCGCCAGTGCAGTCACGCCAGCTACGTCGAGCTGCTTGCCTGCAAAGTTACCTGCCTTGACGACCAGTTTGTCGTTGGTTTTGGCGAAGTCGTTGATGACTTTCGCTGCTGCCACGGCGTCATCCGAGATCGAGTAGATCAGCGGACCGGTCATTGCATCGGCCAGGTTGGCGAACTGCGTGCCTTCGACAGAGCGACGAGCCAGCGTGTTCTTCAGAACACGCAGGTACACGCCCTGGGCACGCGCGGTTGCACGGAGTTTCGTCAAGTGAGCAACCTGGATGCCACGGTACTCAGCCACGACGATCGTTTGCGCAGATGCTACTTTTGCGGAAACTTCGGCGACAACGGCCTTTTTGTCATTCAGATTGAGACCCACGGTCAATCTCCTTGTGAGATGCAGAAAAATTTCCGCATCGGTTTCGAACAACGGCGTCCGAGGTTAGGAGTCCAATGGACTGCAAAACTTGTTCGGGTACACCATCTGCGTTGGGAACGGGTGTTACCCCGACTATTAACCCGGTGCCTGCCTGCTGCACTGAGCCCAACGGTCTTTGATTGCCTGGCGAACCCTTGCGGATCCGCCAGCCCAAAGATCTGCCTCACGCCTGCTCAGTTACCTGGCAGGCACGAGGACTTAATTCTTGACTTAAGCAGCCAGCGTGCCGTGATCAACACGGACGCCTGCGCCCATCGTCGACGACAGCGAGACCTTGCGCAGGTACACGCCTTTCGACGAGGCCGGCTTGGCCTTGTTCAGGGCTTCGATCAGAGCGACCAGGTTGGTCTTCAGATCGGCGTCGCTGAACGACTTGCGGCCGATGGTCGCGTGGATGATACCGGCCTTGTCGGTACGGTATTGCACTTGACCAGCTTTGGCATTCTTGACGGCGGTAGCGACGTCAGGCGTCACGGTGCCGACTTTCGGGTTCGGCATCAGGCCGCGTGGGCCCAGGATCTGACCCAGGGTACCGACGATACGCATGGTGTCCGGCGAAGCGATCACGATATCGAACGGCATGTCGCCGGCCTTCACGCGTTCTGCCAGGTCTTCCATGCCGACCACGTCTGCACCAGCTGCCTTGGCAGCTTCAGCCTTGTCGCCGGAAGCGAACACGGCCACGCGAACGGTCTTGCCGGTGCCTGCTGGCAGCACGACGGAGCCGCGAACGACCTGGTCCGACTTCTTCGGATCCACGCCCAGCTGGACCGACACGTCGATCGATTCATTGAACTTGGCCGTTGCCAGTTCCTTGATCAGCGATACGGCGTTGTCGAACGGGTACACTTTGGTGCGGTCTACTTTAGCCTTGATGGCTTGTGCGCGCTTGGACAGTTTTGCCATGATTAGAAGCCCTCAACGGTGATGCCCATCGAACGTGCCGAGCCAGCGATGGTGCGCACAGCGGCTTCCATGTCGGCGGCGGTCAGGTCCGGGGTCTTCAGTTTTGCAATTTCTTCCGCTTGAGCGCGGGTCAGCGTGCCGACCTTGTCGGTGTGCGGCTTCGGAGAGCCTTTTTGCACGCCCGAGTGCTTCTTGATCAGGAAGGTTGCCGGCGGGGTCTTCATCACGAAGGTGAAGGACTTGTCCGCGAAGGCGGTGATCACCACCGGAATCGGCATGCCTGGCTCGAGGCCTTGGGTCTGGGCGTTGAACGCCTTGCAGAATTCCATGATGTTCAGGCCGCGCTGACCCAGTGCCGGGCCGATTGGAGGAGACGGGTTTGCCTTACCAGCTGGTACTTGCAGCTTGATAAAGCCAATGATTTTCTTTGCCATGATGGCTATCCTATCGTTGGATTTGAGTGGTAGCGCCCCGCCGATACTGACTGGCAGGGCTCCTCGTACGGATTGAACGCTCCGTTAGGCGGGAGGCAGATCAGACCTTCTCGACCTGCCCGAATTCGAGTTCGACGGGAGTGGCTCGGCCGAAGATGGTGACCGAGACGCGCACTTTGGACTTCTCGTAGTTGACTTCCTCGACGTTGCCGTTGAAGTCGGTGAACGGGCCATCCTTGATGCGGACTTGCTCGCCCACTTCGTACAGCACTTTCGGCCGAGGCTTCTCAACGCCTTCCTGCATCTGCGTCATGATCTTTTCGATCTCGCGGGCAGGAATCGGCGTCGGCTTGTTCGACTTGCCGCCGATGAAACCGGTGACCTTGGCGGTGTTCTTCACCAGGTGCCACGTTTCATCCGTCATTTCCATTTCCACCAGCACGTAGCCCGGGAAGAAACGGCGTTCGGTCACGGATTTCTGACCATTTTTTACTTCGACAACTTCTTCGGTCGGCACCAGGATCTGGCCGAACTGGTCTTGCATGCCGGCGCGTTCGACGCGCTCGGTCAGTGCACGCTGCACGCTTTTTTCCATGCCGGAGTAAGCATGCACAACATACCAGCGCTTATTGCTGACTGGCACGCTGACAGGAGCGACCGCTTCCTGCGCCGGCGTGTCGCCTGGCACAGGAGTATCGGTTGCGTCGTCTTGCACGTTATCGCTCATTTAGTTTTTCCAGCCCAGAATCAAGTCGTACAACACGAGTTCAAGCAGTTTATCCGTTCCCCAAAGGAACATCGCCATCACCACCACGAAAGCAAACACGATCAGGGTGATCTGCGTTGCCTCTTTGCGCGTAGGCCAGACGACTTTCTTGGTTTCGCGAACAGCTTCTTTCGAGAAATTGATGAAGTCACGACCAGAAGTGGAGGTGTAGGCAATGCCGACGGAAATAAGCAAACCAACCACAAGCGCGGCTGCCCGCACCAGGGTTGGTTGACCTGCCAGGTAGAAGAACCCGACTACGCCTGCAATCGCTGCAACCACCGCGAGCACGACTTTCAGCTTGTCGCCGCTCGTGCCAACGGTTTGCACGGATTGATTAGACATTCGTTTTTACTTTCGGTGCCCTGCACCAGAATTCGGTGGCAGGGGCGGAGGGCATCGAACCCCCAACCTTCGGTTTTGGAGACCGACGCTCTGCCAATTGAGCTACGCCCCTACGTAAAACTTACAATGGAATCCGTAATTCTAGCACCCAACTTTGTTGGGTGCCAGCATTACTTGGCGGACTCTTTACTGCTAACTTCTAAGCGATCAGCCCAGGATCTTGGCTACAACACCCGCGCCGACGGTACGGCCGCCTTCACGGATTGCAAAGCGCAGGCCTTCTTCCATGGCGATCGGGGAGATCAGCTTGACGGTGATCGACACGTTGTCGCCCGGCATGACCATCTCTTTGTCCGCTGGCAGCTCGATCGAGCCGGTCACGTCCGTCGTACGGAAGTAGAACTGAGGGCGGTAGTTGTTGAAGAACGGGGTGTGACGACCGCCTTCATCCTTCGACAGCACGTAGATCTCGCCGGTGAAGTGGTTGTGCGGCTTGATCGAGCCCGGCTTGGCCAGAACCTGGCCACGCTGCACGTCTTCACGCTTGGTGCCGCGCAGCAGCAGGCCGACGTTGTCGCCAGCTTGACCCTGGTCCAGCAGCTTGCGGAACATTTCCACGCCGGTGCAGGTCGTCTTCACGGTGTCGATGATGCCGACGATTTCGATTTCTTCGCCAACCTTGATCACGCCACGCTCGACACGACCGGTCACCACGGTACCGCGGCCGGAGATCGAGAACACGTCTTCCACAGGCATCAGGAAGGCGCCGTCCACAGCGCGCTCAGGCGTCGGGATATAGGTGTCCAGTGCGTCCGCCAGGCGGATGATGCACTCTTCGCCCATTTCGCCCGGCTGGCCTTCCAGGGCCATACGTGCCGAACCTTTGATGATCGGCAGGTCGTCGCCAGGGAACTCGTACTTCGAAAGCAGCTCGCGCACTTCCATTTCGACCAGTTCCAGCAGTTCTGCGTCGTCGACCAGGTCGCACTTGTTCAGGAACACGATGATGTAAGGCACGCCAACCTGACGGGCCAGCAGGATGTGTTCGCGGGTCTGCGGCATCGGGCCGTCAGCTGCGGAGCACACCAGGATCGCGCCGTCCATCTGGGCAGCACCGGTGATCATGTTCTTGATGTAGTCGGCGTGGCCTGGGCAGTCAACGTGCGCGTAGTGACGGGCAGCGGTTTCGTACTCGACGTGCGCGGTGTTGATCGTGATGCCGCGTGCTTTTTCTTCCGGAGCAGCGTCGATCTGGTCGTAGGCTTTGGCTTCGCCGCCGAATTTCTTCGACAGTACGGTTGCGATTGCAGCGGTCAGGGTGGTCTTGCCATGGTCGACGTGACCGATGGTGCCAACGTTCACGTGCGGTTTAGTCCGCTCAAACTTACCTTTTGCCATTTTAGACTCCTAACAATTTTTAAGATATTGCTGGGCACGCGCCCGACTGTCAGATTGGGTACTGATACTGCTGTCTGATACTACCGCGCAGCCGCATGGTGACCATCGGCTGCACGGCGAATTCTGGTGCCCTTTACGTGGATTGAACACGTGGCCTCTCCCTTACCAAGGGAGTGCTCTACCACTGAGCTAAAAGGGCTTGTTTACTACATTGCAACGAAGACTGGAGCGGGTGAAGGGAATCGAACCCTCGTCTTAAGCTTGGAAGGCTTCAGCTCTACCATTGAGCTACACCCGCGAGGTTCCGTTTCACTACATTGTCACTCAGCTTCCTTGCGAAAACTTGGTGGAGGGGACTGGATTCGAACCAGTGTACTCATAAGAGGGCAGATTTACAGTCTGCTGCCTTTAACCACTCGGCCACCCCTCCGCGAGGAACCGCAGAGTATGAAGCATAAAATCAAAACTGTCAACGCCTCGACACAAACATTTCGTATCGAGCAGCTAACTGCCTGCTTCGGGGCGAGATTGTAGCGGGTACCCCGCAGGAAATGCAAGTGTTGTTTTTACGTTGAATGATTTCCTATAGAATCTGCAAGTCAGCCGCATGCCGGCACACCGTGGAGCACCCGATTTGACTGCCCTTCAGCACTGCCTGCCGGCCAACCTGCTGCTGGCGGCTGCCTATGCCGCCATCGGCGTCATAGGCCTGGAGCTGGCACCCATGCCGGGCTTCTCGACGCCGCTGTTTCTTCCCGCCGGCCTGGCGCTGGCCGCACTCGTCAGTCGCGGCTCGCGCATGCTGCCCGGCATCGCGCTGGGCGTATTGCTGCTCAACCTGTATTCGTTGCCACAGGCGTCCGCCCTGCCCTCCGGCACGCTGGTGGCCGCCGCCCTGGCCACCACCGCCGCTGCCACGCTGCAGGCCTATGCCGGCATGCATGCCTTTGCCCGCTGGGTCAGCCCCGCCATTGGTGCGGGCCGCGACGTGCTGCGATTCCTGGCGCTGCCGCCGGCACTGGCGCTGATCAGCAGCACTCTGTCGCTGTGCGCGCTTGCCTTGCTGGGCGTCGTCGCGGGCGATGACCTGCCCGCCACCTGGCTCACCTGGTGGCTGGGCGACGCCCTCGGGATGCTGCTCGGCGCCCCGCTGGCATGGACCGTGTTCGGCCAGCCCCGCTCGCTGTGGGTGCAGCGCCGCTGGACATTCGGCGGGCCGGTCCTCGTGCTCGTGGCGCTGTTCCTCGTGATCTTCCTGCAAGTGCGCCGCTGGGAATCGCACCAGCAGATGCAGCAGGTGCAGTTGAAGGCCCAGCAGGCATCGGACCTGCTGCAGGCAAAGTTCTCCGAGCATGAGCGCTATGTATTCGCGATCGTCGGCGGCATGACGGGCTACAGCAGCCGTATCCGCCCCGACATCTTTCGCAACATTGCGCACGGCTACCAGTCGCGCCATCCGGAAATCCTGACGATGAGCTGGCTGAAACCGCTGGCCGACGGCGATCGCGCCGCCTTCGAGGCCTGGGGGAGGGAGAATGTCGATCCGATGTTCGCGGTCCGCGCACCGGATGCCGACGGCGTACCGCAGCCGTCCCCGGCCAAGGAACGCTATGTTGTGGCGAGCTACGTCGAACCGCGCGGCAACCGCCGCAACCTGGGGCTTGACATGCTGTCCGACCCCAGGCGGGCCGCCGCTGTCGAACGGGCGCTGGCATCGGGCGAACCGACGGCGAGTGCACCGTTGACGCTGTTGCAGGCCGCGCCACAGCGCATCGTCACCTTGCTGCAGGCGGTCCCGTCGGGAAGCGCGGCACCGCCCGATGCGCTGCTGCAGGTGACGCTCGATCCCGGCACGTATCTCGACAGCGTGATGCGCCAAGTGGGTTTCCCCCAGTTGCTGGCCAGCCTGCGCGACGCGGCAACGGGCGAAGCGCTGTCGCCGGCCCCGGCAGGTGCCGCCGACGCGCCCGCTTCCGAACGCACCTTGCGTTTCGGCGGTCGCCAATATCGCCTGACCCTGACGCCGACGGCCGAATACATGGCCAGCCAGCGCAACTGGCAGAGCCTGGCCGTGCTGGCTGCCGGCCTGGTGCTGGCAAGCCTGCTGGGCGGCCTGCTGCTGCAGACGAGCGGCGAACAGGCCTCCGTGCGCGGCCAGGTCGAGGCCAGTACCGCCCGCCTGCAGGAACGCGAAGCGCGGCTGAAGGCGATCCTGGAAAAGGCGGCGGATGCGATCCTGACGATTTCCACCGATGGCGTGCTGACCGGTGCCAACGCGGCCGCCGGGCGCCTGTTCGGTTACGCGCCCGACCTGATGGCCGGGCTGCCGCTGGCCAGCCTGCTGCCGGTGGGTGTCGGCGACACCCCAGCCTCCCTGCTGCGGCGCATCGCCGGCGGCAACAAGCGCGAGCACGAGGCCACGGGCTGGCGCAGCGACGGCACCGCTTTTCCGCTGGCCGTGTCGGTCAGCGAAGTGGAGCTCCCCGGCGAGCATCTGTTCGTGGCGATCCTGCATGACCTGACGGAACAGCGCCGCGCCCAGGAACGCATCCACCGCCTGGCCCACCACGATCCGCTGACGGGCCTGGATAACCGGCTGTCGCTGAACCTGCGGCTGGAACAGGCACTGGCGCGGGCGCGGCGGCTTCGGCAGACGGTGGCCGTGATGTTCCTCGACCTGGACCATTTCAAGAAGATCAACGATACACACGGCCACCAGACCGGCGACCAGTTGCTGCTGGCAGTGGCCGGTCGCTTGCGCGAACTGCTGGGCGACGTGGACACGATCGCCCGGCTGGGCGGCGACGAATTCATCGTGGTCACCGGCCACGTGACGCCGGACGACGCCAGCCACATGGCGGCCGGCATCGTCGACGTCCTGGCGCGACCCTATCCCTTGCAGGAGCAGGCCGTGCACAGCGGCACCAGTGTCGGCATCGCGATGTACCCGGCCGATGGCGAGGACGCCGGCACGCTGCTGCGCCATGCCGACACGGCGATGTATGCGGCGAAAAGCGAAGGCCGCGGCAACTTCCAGTTCTTTTCGCATGCCATGAATGCCGCCACGCACGAGCGCCTGCTGCTGGAAAGCCGCCTGTGGCAGGCACTGGAACAGGGCGAATTCGACCTGTACCTGCAGCCACAGGTCGACCTGCCGAGCGGCACCCTGGTCGGTGCCGAGGCGCTGCTGCGCTGGCGCCATCCGGAATTGGGCATGGTGGGGCCGGACCGCTTCGTCCCGATCGCCGAGGAATCCGGACTGATCCTGCCGCTGGGCGAATGGGTGCTGCAGCATGCGATCGGGCTGCTCGGCCGCTGGCAAACGCTCGGGCTGGGCCACTTGCGCCTGGCCGTCAACCTGTCCGCCCGGCAGTGCCAGGGCAAGGCCCTGCTGGCCCAGCTCGACGTGCTGCTGGCGGCGGCCGGCGTCGATCCCGCGCTGCTCGAGCTGGAAATCACTGAGTCGGCGGCAATGCAGGATCCGGAGCGCAGCCGCGCCCTGTTGCAAGGCTTGCGGGCACGCGGCATCCGCGTGGCGATCGACGATTTCGGCACCGGCTATTCGTCGCTGTCCTACCTGAAGCTGTTTGAACTGGACCGTATCAAGATCGACCGCGGCTTCGTCAAGGATATCGAGACCGATCCGAACGATGCGGCAATCGTCAGCGCCACGATCGGCCTGGCCCATGCGCTGGGGCTGGACGTGATCGCCGAAGGCGTGGAGACGGTGGCGCAGGCCGATTTCCTCAAGGCCCACGGTTGCGATGAAGCACAGGGCTACCTGTTTGCGCCGCCGATGCCCGCGGCCGACTTCGAGCGCGCCGCCAGCGCAGCCCTGGATGGGCCCGTGCAGGCGGTGGCCTAGTGAGGCACGCCTAGGCCTGCTGCCGCACGGTCACGGTGCGGCGCCCCGGGCGCACGTTGTAACGCTTCAGCAGCTCTTCCTGCAAGCCGCCCAGCGCGGCCAGCCGGGCGTTGGCCGGATCGACCCGGCGCAGGTGCGCCACCAGCTCGATGCCGCGGGTGCCCAGCTTCTCGTCCCAGCCGGTGCGTTCCAGGTATTTCAGCACGGCCACGGCCGCATTGAAGACCACCTGCGGGTTGTCCGGCAGCTTCTGCACCGCGTCGAGCATGGTGTCGACGGCGCCGCGCAGGTCGCCCGCCTTGGCCTGTGCCGCACCCTGCGCCACCATTTCCGCCACGGCGTGGCGGCTTTCCCGGGCCAGCCGGTTGGCCAGGTCGCCCTTGCCCGACTGTTCCAGCAGGCGCATCGCCTTGGCCATTGGCGTGCCGCCCCCGCCGCTGGCCATGACGTTGCGCATCACTTCGGCGGCCTGCTGCTCACGCCCGGCGGCAAGGCAGGTGCGCGCCAGTTCCAGCTTCATGCCGGCCGACAGGTGGGGCGCCTGCCGCGCACCGGCCAGCGCGCTGTCGAGCGCCGCGCCGAGGCGTGTCGTGTCGCCGGTGGCTTCGCACAGCATGGCCGTCGCGATCGCCGCGCAGACCGGCGTGTTCTCGCGATGGGCCAGCGTGCGCTCCATGTCGCGGATCACCAGTTCGGCCTGCGCCGCATCGCCCTTCTTCAGCAGCGACTGCGCCAGCCGGGCATGGTCTTCGGGATCGCGGAATTCGGAAAACCGGGCACGCTGCAGCACCTGCTTCAACGCCCTCTCGGCCGAATCGGCGTCGCCCGCTTCCAGCGCCACCTCGCCAAGGCGACGCAGGCGCCCTACCGCGTGCGGCGACAGCGTGGCCGCATCGGCCAGCACGGCCTGCGCCTCGGCCAGCTGGCCAGCCTCCTCGTGCACGCGGGCCAGCCAGTCGTAAGCGGCGAGATAGCGCTCGTTATGGCCGAGCAGTTCTGCAAGCACGTCGCGCGCCTCGTCCATACGGCCACGCAGCGCCAGCGTCTTGGCCTGCCCCAGCCGCGCCCAGGGCGCGTTGCGCTCCTGCCAGACGGCCGCGTACACATGTTCGGCCTGCTCCGGCTCGCCCAGCAGCAGGTGGGTTTCCGCGCGCAGCCGCATGAAGTCGGTCTTGTAGCGCGGCTGCGCTGTTTCCTGTTCGGCGCAGGCGACGATCGCCGCACGGTGTTCGCCCTCGTCCAGCAGGCGCTGGGCGGGCAGCAGCGCGGCGCGCCGGTCCAGCGCGCGCTCGATGCGGGCCAGCAGCGTATCGGCCTTGAACGGTTTCAGGATGTAATCGTCGGGCATCAACTCGGCCACGCTGGTGACCTTGCTGCTTTGCCCCTCGGCCGTGACCATGAAGAACAGCGTGGTGGGGGAGATCAGTTCCTGCTGGCGCAGGTCTTCCAGCAGCTGCTGGCCATCCTGGCCGCCTTCGAGGTCGTATTCGCACAGGATCAGGTCGAACTGCCGCGCCGCCAGAACGCGCAGGGCGCCCTGCGCATTGGTGGCCACGTCCACGCGGGCCAGCCCGAGCGTGGTCAGCATGTTCTGCAGGTTCGCCCGCATGCCGGAATGCGGCTCGACAAGCAGTGCGGCAAGGCCGTTCAGTGGCGCCATGATGTGGTGGATGCTCCGGTGATCAAACGATGCTGGCCAGGGATGGGGCAAGTGCACGGATGCCCGAACAGCCATTCTCCCAGTTTCCATGGTAAGCGTCACCGCCGCGGCGCGTCGCGCGCGACGGTACCGGGGCGGAGCGGAGGCTAGCCGCGCTGCCGCCGCGTGCAGCTGTTCTTGCCGGCCAGGTCGATGTTCTGGTAACGGATCTCGTACCTGCCGCTGGCCAGCCCGTCGACGACGAATTTATCCTGCGACTGGACGAAGACATAGCGCACGTTCGAGCGACGCTCCAGGTCATAGACCTTGATGAAGACGGGGAAGGCATTGTCGCCGTTATCCAACGTCAGCTGCATGTCCTGGCCCCTGTTCATCAGGGGAAAACCCTCCACGTAACCCGACTGCGTGGGCCATGGCTCGCCATTCGGTGCCGCCAGCGCCGGCGTTTCGTTCTCGCACTCGCCCGAATAGCCGGGCAGGATCACCTGCGACACGGCCACCACCTTGATCGGCGGCGGCTGCGCATCGCTGTCCGGCGAATACGGCCGTGGCGTGCTTTCCCAGCCATCGTTCGCGGCCGCACCGGGCACGGTGCGCGGATAGGCATTGGCGGTGGCGGTCACCTCGCCTGCCGGCTTGCCACCCCAGGCCGTGGCCAGCACGGTCGATACCTGGCGAGGTTCGGTCACGGTGAACACGCCGCCGATCCAGCCGGCCCCCAGGCACGTCACGGCCGTGATCCACAAGCGCAAGGCGGCCGTCCGCGGCCGCCGGCGCACCGGCAGCGCCCCGTCGGACCAGCCCCCCACCGGCACCTCGACCGTGCGATGCGGATCGTCCTGGCGGGTGCTGTCCACCAGTTCGATTTCGTATTCCTCCTGGGCGATCCAGTCGTCGTGTTCCTTGCGCCGCTGCGGGTCGGACAAGGTGCCATAGGCCGTGTTCACGATGGCCATGATGCGGGCCGCGCGATCGTCGCCAGGATTCTTGTCGGGATGGTATTTCTGGCTCAGCGCCTTGTAGGCGGCGCGTACGACTTCCTGCGGCGCGCCGCGGGCCACTTTCAGGTTGTCATAGTGAGTATGTATCTTGCCCATCGTTTCAGTATTGTCAGCCGCGCGTCACGACGGGTTTCGCGCCAGGTCAACCATAATAGCCGAACTTATAACAATTTTTACACAGAAACAGGGGGTTGACGGCAGCGCCACGCGGTTACCAGGGTATGCCATCAGGTACGCTACAGGCGATAGGCGCGGTCGCTGGCCATCAGCGCCGGCGCCAGCTCGACCCCCTTGCCAACCACCAGGACCTTGAACAGCTCGCCCATCTCGGCCGGCGAGAGCAGCTTGTGCACGGCGTTCGACTGCGGCAGGTAGGCCTTTGTATCGGCCGGATCGGTGCGCAGCAGCAGGTCGCCGATGCCGGCACCGAGCAGGAACGACGCCTGGCTCATGTAGGCCAGAACGTCGCTCCCCGCGTCCTGCGCCGCCAGCGCCATCGCGGTGAAGTCCACGTGCGCGGTGATGTCCTGCAGGCCGGGCAGGAAGAATGGATCCGGGTGGGCGTGATGGCGGTAATGGCACATCAGTGTGCCCGCGGACCGGTCGGGGTGGTAGAACTCGTGCGCGGGAAAGCCGTAATCGAGCAGGATCGCGGCGCCCCGCCCCTTGCCCAGCAACGCGCCCAGCGACCCCATGAAACCGCAGGCCGTGCCGTGCAGTTCCGTCAGGTACCCCTCCGGCAAGCTGTCGTGTTCCGGTATCTGGCGAGCGACCTGCTCGAGGAGCGCCGGCGTCAGGTCGGCGGCGACATAATCGAAGCGCCCCTCGGCCACCGTCACGCACTGCTCGCGCCAGCCATCGGCCGTTTTCACGACCAGGTGCACCGGCATCGCATCGAGCACCTCGTTGCCGAGCACCACGCCGTCGAACGACTCGGGGAACCCGTCCAGCCAGACGACCTGGGGGAAATCGCGCAACGCCTCCTGCTGCCGCGCGCGCAGCTCGCCGGACAGTTCGACGATCGCATAGCGCTCCACTGTCACGCCCATGGCGGCCAGTTCGGTCAGCACATCGCGCGCCAGCTTCCCGGTACCGGCGCCGAATTCGAGGAGGTTGGGTGCGCTTTGGGCGATAATGTCGGCTGCGACGCGCGCCAGCGCGGCGCCGAACAGCGGCGACATCTCCGGTGCGGTTGTAAAATCGCCATCCTTGCCCAGCTTGGCGGCGCCACCGGTGTAATAGCCGAGGCGGGGCGCATACAGCGCCGTTTCCATGAAGCGGGCAAACGACAGCTCGCCATCGTGCCGCGCCACGTCGGCGGCGATCTGCTGCTGCAGGGCTTGTGACGCGGCCAGCGCGTCCGGAGAAGGTGCGGGAAGGGACATCCCCGCATTGTAGCGAATCGGGCAACCAACGACGACATGACGACGACAGACCAATCGATAACCGACCGCCAAGGCACCCCCGTGGCACTCGTGACGGGCGCCGGCCGCCGGATCGGCCGCGCCATTGCGCTGGCGCTGGCACGCGCCGGCTGGAACGTGGCCCTGCATTACCGCGCTTCGCGCGCCGAAGCGGAGCAGGTGGCGCAAGACATTGCCGCGCTGGGCCGCCGCGCGGTGCTGGTGCATGGCGACCTTGCCGACGAAGCGGCCGTGCAAAGGCTGCTGCCCGCCGCGATCGACGCGCTGGGCCCTGTCACCTGCGTGGTCAACAATGCCTCGCTGTTCGATTACGACAGCGCGGCCGATTTCACCAGCGCGAAACTGGATGCCCACATGCGCGCCAACGTGGCCGCGCCGGTGCTGCTGGCGCAGGCGCTGCATGCCCAGGTGCCCGAGGGCGGCCAGGGCGTGGTCGTCAACCTGCTGGACCAGAAGCTGTACAATCTCAACCCCGATTACCTGTCATACACGCTGTCGAAAGCGGCGCTGCACACGGCAACCACGGTACTGGCCCAGGCGCTGGCACCGAAAGTGCGCGTGGTCGGCGTTGCGCCGGGCATCACGATGGTGTCCGGCGACCAGACCGAGGAAGGCTTTGCCAAAGCCCATGCGCAAACGCCGCTGGGCCGTTCCAGCACGCCCGACGACATCGCCGCGGCCGTGCTGTATGCGGCGACCGCACGCGCCGTGACGGGCACCACGCTGCTGGTCGACGGCGGCCAGCACTTGCTGCCGCTGCCGCGCGACGTGATGTTCCTCGCCAAATAGAAACCCTTTAACTTCACATTCCATCATGCTGTCCGCCCTCACCCATCCCCGCCTCCAGGACTGCCGCCGGCTGTTCCTGCGCAACTACGAAGTGCTGATCAACATCGGCGTGCACGAATTCGAGAAGAAGGGCGAACAGCGCGTCCTGTTCAACGTCGACCTGTATATCCCGCTGGCCGTATCCACGCCGACGGCGGACGAGCTGCACGAAGTGGTCGACTACGACTTCATGCGCGACACGATCGCGGCGCGCATGGCCGAGGGCCACGTGCACCTGCAGGAAACGCTGTGCGACGACCTGGTGAAGGCGCTGCTGGCCCACCCGCGCGTGCGCGCCGTGCGCCTGTCGACGATGAAGCCGGATGTGTATCCGGACTGCGAAGGCGTCGGTGTCGAAGTCTTCCGCATCAAGGAGGAAGCATGAACGCCGTGATCGACAATACTGCGGATAAACCCGTGGAAAAATCGGCCGAGAAGGTCGCCTACGAGAACAACAAATTGCACAAGCGCCTGTGCCGCCTCGTGGGCCAGGCCATCGGCGACTTCAACATGATCGAGGACGGCGACAAGGTGATGGTGTGCTTGTCCGGCGGCAAGGACAGCTACGCCCTGCTCGATATCCTGCTGACCTTGCGCGAGCGCGCGCCGATCCACTTCGACATCGTGGCCGTCAACCTCGACCAGAAGCAGCCGAACTTCCCGGCCGACGTGCTGCCGCGCTACCTGACGGCGCTCGGCGTGCCGTTCCACATCGAGAACCAGGACACCTACTCGATCGTCACGCGCCTGATCCCGGAAGGCAAGACCACCTGCTCGCTGTGCTCGCGCCTGCGCCGCGGCATCCTGTACCGCGTGGCCGACGAGCTGGGCTGCAACAAGATCGCGCTGGGCCACCACCGCGACGATATCCTCGAGACCTTCTTCCTCAACATGTTCTTTGGCGGGAAGCTCAAGGGCATGCCGGCCAAGCTGGTGTCCGACGACGGCAAGCACATGGTGATCCGCCCGCTGGCCTACGTGAAGGAAGAGGACACGGAGCGCTATGCCGAGGTGAAAGGCTTCCCGATCATCCCGTGCGACCTGTGCGGCTCGCAGGAAAACCTGCAGCGCAAGCAGATCAAGGCCATGCTGCGCGACTGGGAAAAGAAAACCCCGGGCCGGGTGGAAAGCGTGTTCTCGGCGCTGTCCACCGTGGTGCCGTCGCACCTGATGGACCGCAACCTGTTCGGCTTCACCGACCTGAAGACGGATGGCGTGGCCAACCCGCTCGGCGACATCGCATTCGACGAGGAACCGTGTTCGACGCCGGCCACGGTGCCGGGGATCATTCCGCTGCAGCCGAAATAGTTGCTGGATCGCAGCAGCCGTCAACACTGACGGCCCAAAAGAACCGGTGTTCGGCTGCCAGTTGCCGTACCCTGAAGCAGTCGGTACGCGAGCCGGCTGATCCTAGAACTTCCGGTCGGTGCGATATACGGGATACAGGTTGAACCGCTCGTCCCACGAAGCATGCCGCTTTGCGAAGAATTCCAGCCGTGCGCGGGAGCTCTTCGCGAAGGCGGGATCGTTGTCCAGCCTTTCCTTGAACGCGGCCGCGACGGCCGGGTCCTTCAGCTGTTCGCGCGCCACTTCCTCGGCCACGTACTCTTCCATGTATTCCTTGCGCTCGAACGCGGTGTTGAACATGCCCCAGGCAAGCAGCGAGTCGGCACCCTGCGGTTCCAGCATCGTCATTACCAGCCGCGCCTTCGGCTGTGCGATCGGCACGAACAGCGCGCCGGCGCCCACATCGCGCGCCTCGGCCTCCCACGCGCCTTCCACCGCCAGCATCTGGTGGCCTTCGAACGATTGCGGTGTCAATTTCGTCTTCGTGGCGCGGAACGCTTCGACCTCCACCTTGCCCGGCGCCGTGGCCAGCACCTTGAACGCCACGCCGTGCTGCTTCAGCTTGGCGCCCACGGCGGTGGCCTGCGCGGCCGGCACGAGGTAGCCACCGGTCGGCGCCTTGATCATGAAGTCCGGCACGATCTCGTCGCGCAGCGGCACCTTCCACAGTTGCGGCTTCGTCTCGTCATACTGCGTCCAGGTGGCGCCGGAAACGTCGGACGGCACGCGCTTGTACTCGTAGCCGCGGAAGTCGATCGTCTGCACCTTGTCGGTAGTCTTGTAGCTGAGCGGGAAGTCCGCGCCGCCCAGCGCGGCCGCGCGCGCATCGGCGGCCAGCGCCGCCTTGCGCCACTCGGTACCATTCCTTGCCACCTGGTCCATCAGCGACACGATCGTGTTGTAGGTGATCTTCACGCGCGTCGGATAGTCCTTCCACGAGTGCGTCTCCACCAGCATGCCGAAGCGGTTGCGCAGGTAAAAGTAGCCCGTCGAAAACCGCGCGCCGGACATCTCGTCGACGAAGCCCGACTGCGGCTCATCCGTCTTGGCAAACGAGATATAGAAATGCTTCGGGTCGGAACCCTGCCGGCGCAGGTCGGCGATCACGTTGTCGCGCAGCGCCGTGCCGGCTTCGCGCAATGCCGCGTCGCCGCCATGCACGGGTTCCACCTGGATCGACACGTCCGGTTCGAATTTCGCGCCATCGGTCACGTGCAGGTCGATGTAGGCCAGGGGGTCCCACTGGTTCACCAGCGCCAGCATGGCCTGCATCTCCGGCGCGTCGGCCTTCAGGTAATCGCGGTTCAGGTTGTAGTTCTGCGCGGTGGTACGCCAGCCCATCTCCACGGGGCCACGCTGGTTCGGGCGGTTGTTCGGGCCGAAGCGTTCATGGCCGTCCACGTTGAACACGGGCACGAACAGCAGCACCTGGCGGTCCAGCGCGCCGCCCGCCGTCTTGCCATCGAGCGCGTGGCGCAGTGCGAGGAAACCCGCATCCTTGCCATCGATCTCGCCGGCATGGATGCCGCCCTGCACCAGCAGCACGGGAATGTTTTTCTTCTTCGCCGCTTCGGCCGTCAGCGCCCCCGTCTTCGACACGGCCAGCGCCAGCATCGGCCGCCCTTCCGGCGTGCGGCCGAATTCAAGGCAGCGCACCGCCTTCGGATAAGCCTTCTGGAAGTCCCCGCACAGCCGGATCACCTCATCGTAGCGCCCGGTGGCCTGGAAGCCGGAGCGCTCCGAGACGGTGGTGAGATCGGGGGCGGCATGGGCCAGCGGAACGGCGGCGAGCAAGGCAAGCGACAGTGCGGTACGGATCATCTACAAAGGCTCCGGTAAGGGTCGGGTCGACCGATAAAAAAAGGCGGAACGCGGCATGGATCGCATGCCGGTTCCGCCACGGCCGAAACATTATAGACTTACAACATGCCTGTCATGCCGGCCAGCCCAAAGCACATCAGGAACCGAAGTGATAGTTCAGCTCGACCCAGCCGGCGCGGCCCGCCGGGCTGTAGCTGCCGACCGGGTAGTTCGGCCAGCCACCGGTGGTATCGTGCTTGATCTTGTTGGCCACGTTGTTGACGATCAGCGACACGGTGAGGCGATCCGTGACCTGGTACACGGCGCTGGCGTTGACGAGCGTGGTCGGCGTCAGGTAACCGGTCCACGCGGCGTTCGGGATCTTGCCGTAGCGGGTCGCGAACACCGTGCTCGACCAGCGGCCCACGTTCCAGTTCACGCTGGCCGTCAGCTTGTCCGGCCAGTCCGAGCTTTCGTACGAGTGCAGGTCGTCGGAGACCTCGTCGCCCGCGAACTGTTTCGAGCGGCGCGTGACCGTCTTCGAGTAATTGCCGCGCACCGTGAACACGCCGTAGTCCGACGTGCGCAAGGCGTATTTCGCACTCACGTCGAAGCCGCTGCTGCCCTGCTGCGCCGCGTTGATCGGGTTGACGCGGATCTCGCGGATCTCACCGGGCCGCACGAGCGAATCGGCCGCATAGCGGGTAATGCGGGCCAGCGCGTCGACGCAGGTGGGCGAACCGATGTCCTGCGCGCCCAGCCGGCATGCGGCTTCGTCGCGCAGCAGCTGGTCGGCGGAAAGGTTCGTCACAAGGTCATCGATGCGGATGTTCCAGTAATCGACGGAGGCATCGAACGCACTGCTCGGTGACCAGACGATACCGGCGCCATACGAACGGCCCCGCTCCGGCTTCAGGTCGCGGCTGCCGTTCTGCACGTAGTCCGCTCCCGGTGACACGTTGGCGTAATCGCAGCTGTCGAGCGGCTGGCCCGCCAGGCCGCAGCGGTAGTAATCGGTGGTGGACGAGTAATAGCCGGTGCCGCGCGCCTTGTAGATGTAGTTCATGTCCGGTGCGCGGAAGCTGGTGGCGCGGTTGGCGCGCAGCAGCAGTTCCTTCGCGGGTCGCCATTCGAGCCCGCCCGCATACGTGAACTTGCCGCTGGTGCGCTCGGCGAACTTGTAGCGGTCGTAGCGCCCCGCCAGCGTGGCGTTGACCGTCTTCAGCACGGGGATATTCACTTCGGCGCCGGCCGCGTAGCGCGTGCGCGTGCCGGACGTGACGTCGCTGCGCGTGGCCACGTTGAAGTAGCCTGCGTTGATGCGCGGATCCGGCACGTTGGAAAACCCCTGGCGCCCCGCCTCGAGCACAGCGGCCAGTTGCAGCGGGCCGGCCGGCAATTCGAGCAGCGTGCCGTTCACGGAGGCCGACAGCGTGTTGGTCCATGACTCGTCCTCGCTGTGCGACAGGCCCTTGATGACGCCGAATTCGGCCGGCGTCAGCGGCGTGGTCAGGCGGTTGGGATCGGGCGCATAGATGCCCACGCCATCCTCGTCGGTACCCAGGCGCGGGCCGAGGAAGAAGCTGTCGATGCCCGCCAGCGCGCGTGGCACGTGGTTCTCGCTCTTGTACCATGAGGCGCTGTAGCCCGCTTCATACTTCCAGCCTGTACCCGGAATGCGGCCGCGCGCGCCCAGCGACGCGGCCAGCGCGCGGTCGGTCCAGGCGCGGTTGAACTGCTCCACGCCACCCATTTCCTCGGGTGCGAAGTAACGCGTCCACGCCTCGTAGTTGCCGGTGTTCCGGTTCAGGAAATAGCTGCTGGACGTCGACTGCGACGTCCACGACAGGCCGCGCGTGTTGTTCTGCGTGCCGTTATGGCCGGCCAGCACGTCGGCGAAGAACTCGGTGTCCTCGTCCAGGTCATACGTGGCGCTGGCATAGGCGTTCTTGCTCAGGTTCTTCGTCTGCACCGTCCAGTAGGTGGGACCCACCTTGGGGCTGGCGCAGTAGGTGCCGGTGCGCGAGGTGTAGCTGGCGACACTGCCGCCGAACAGGCCGCCGATCGCCCCGCACGTGCCGCCCAGGTCCATGTAGCGCCCCGCGGTGACATTGCGCCGCGACAGCACATTGGTCGGCGTGCCGTCCCGCGTGTCCATGAAGTCGCGCTGGTATGCCGCCAAGGGTTGGCGCTCGCTCACTTCCAGCGCGAACACGGTATCGAGCTTGCCGAACTGCTGCCCGCCGGTGAATTGCACGCGCCGGTCCGCGCCGCCACCGCGCGTGGTACCGCCGGCCTTGACGTTGACGTCGAAGCCGCTGTGCTGTTTCTTCAGGATGATGTTGACGACGCCGGCGATCGCATCGGACCCATAGATCGCGGAAGCGCCGCCGGACAGGATTTCGATCCGCTCGACGACGGTCGAGGGAATGTTGGCCAGGTTGGTGAAGTTGACGGTGCCTTCGTACGCGATCGGAAAATCGGCGAGGCGCCGGCCGTTCAGCAGCACCAGCGTGTGGTTCGGTCCCAACCCGCGCAGGCTGTTCGTGTTGGCCGACGGCGTGAAGGTATTGCCGAAGTCGGCGCCCTGCACGAAGCCGCTGTTCTGCACCTGGTTGTTGAGGGCATCGAACACGTTCTTGTAACCCTGGCGGGAGATGTCCTCGGCCGTGATCACGGTGACGGCCGACGGGCCTTCGAGGGTGGCGCGCGGAATGCGCGAGCCCGTGACGACGACGGTGGGCGCCGCCCCTTCGGGCGGCGGTTCAGCCTGCGCCTGCGCCAGCAGGGGCATGCCGCAGAACGGAACGCAGAATATGGTCCTGACTGCTGCGGCGAGAATCGGATTTTTGGTCTTCATTGTCGGCATGATTGGTCCTTGTGGGAACCGAATCATACGAACAGGATTGTCTTTTTTGAACGAAGCCTTTCGTGATTGCTTATGCGTTGCTCAACGGTTGCACGCCGCTGGCAAATGCCCCTGGCATAGGGATAGCGAAACGCGCGCAATGCCCCGCGAGAATGCCGTGGCATCCCCGCGGGGCATTGCGTCAAGCCTCAGGCCGCGTGTGGCGCGACCGCCGGCGCGGAAGGCGCAACGAGAGGCGCGGCATGATACGTCGCCAGCAACGAAGCCTCTTTCTGCTTTGCCGCCTTCAGGTGCCGCTCCTTCACATGGCCGTAACCACGGATCTCTTCCGGGATACGGGCGATCGCCACGGCCGTGGCGAGATTCTCCTGCGTCAGCTTGGGCAGCAGCGCCGCCACGGTGTCGCGGTAGGTGCCGATCAGCGCACGTTCCATCTTCCGCTCCGCCGTGTAGCCGAACACGTCGAGCGGGGTGCCACGCAAGCCCTTCAGCTTCGCCAGCACGCCGAACGCCTGCCGCATCCACGGGCCGAACTGCTGCTTCACGAGGTGGCCATCCTTGTCCTTTTTCGCCAGCAGCGGCGGCGCCAGGTGGAACTTCACCGTGAAGTCGCCTTCGAACATGCCTTCGATCTTCTGGCGGAACGCCGGGTCGGCATGCAGCCGGGCGACCTCGTACTCGTCCTTGTAGGCCATCAGCTTGTACAGGTAGCGGGCAACGGCTTCGGTCAGCTTCTTCGAGCCCAGCCTGTCTTCCGCCGCGCGCACCTGGTCCACGAAGTCGCGGTACTGGCCGGCATACGCGGCGTTCTGGTAAGCCGTCAGCAATTCCACGCGGCGGGCGATCAACTCGTCGAGCGTCTGCGTGCGCTTGAATTCGATGACCTGCGCCGGTGCCGCCATCTTCGTCACGGCGGCGAGATCGTGCGCCGCATACCGGCCCCAGTTGAACGCGGCCTTGTTGAACGCCACCGACACGCCATTGAGTTCGACCGCCTTCAGCAGCGACGCTTCCGACAATGGCACGTGGCCCTTCTGGAAGCAGTAGCCCAGCATGAACATGTTCGTGGCGATCGCATCCCCCATCAGCGCGGTGGCGATGCGGCCCGCATCGAGGAAGTCCACGCGGTCTTCGCCGCAGGCGCGCAGGATTTCCGCCTGCGAGCTGGCGCCTGGGAATTGCCAGTCCGGATTTTTCACGAACGCGGCAGTCGTGGCGCCGGTGGAATTGATCGCGGCCCACGTGCGGCCCTCGCCCATCCGGCTCAGGGCGTCGCGGCTGGCGGTGACGATCTGGTCGCAGCCGATCACGAGATCCGCGCTGCCGGTACCCACGCGCGTGGAGTGCAGGTCCGCCTGGCGGTCGGCGAGCCGCACGTGCGACATCACCGGCCCGCCCTTCTGCGCCAGGCCGCTCATGTCCAGCACCACGGCGCCCTTGTTCTCGACGTGCGCCGCGACGGCCAGGATCTGGCCGACGGTGACGACACCGGTGCCGCCGATGCCCGTGACGAGGATGCCGTATGGCTGAGCGGTGGACGGCAGCACCGGTTCTGGCAATGCGGGGACTTCGCCGCCGGCGGCCGCCTTCTTCGGCTTCTTCAGCTGGCCGCCCTCGACCGTCACGAACGACGGGCAGAAGCCGGACACGCACGAGTAATCCTTGTTGCAGCTGGACTGGTTGATCTGGCGCTTGCGCCCCAGCTCCGTTTCCAGCGGTTCCACGGACAGGCAGTTCGACTGCACCGAGCAGTCGCCGCAGCCTTCGCACACGGCCTCGTTGATGACCACGCGCTTGGCGGGATCGGGGTATTCGTTGCGCTTCCGGCGGCGCCGTTTTTCGGACGCGCAGGTCTGGTCGTAGATCATCGCCGACACGCCGGGCTTGTTGCGCAACTCCTTCTGCACGTCCATCAGTTCGGAACGGTGGCGCACGGTGACGCCGGGTGCCCATGCGTAATCGTCCGGGTATTTGTCCGGGTCGTCGGTGACGACGATGATCGGCGTGACGCCTTCGGCGGCGATCTGCCGCGAGATCATGCCCGGATCGAGCGGGCCGTCGAAGGCCTGCCCGCCCGTCATGGCCACTGCGTCGTTGAACAGGATCTTGTAGGTGATGTTGACCTTTGCCGCCACTGCCGCGCGGATCGCCAGGATGCCGGAGTGGAAATAGGTGCCGTCGCCGAGATTGGTGAACACGTGCTGCTCGTTCGTGAACGGCGCCTGGCCCACCCACGTGACGCCTTCCGCGCCCATGTGCGTGAACGTGGACGTTTCGCGGTCCATCCACAGCACCATGTAGTGGCAGCCGATGCCGGCCAGGGCGCGCGAACCTTCGGGCACCTTGGTCGACGTGTTGTGCGGGCAGCCGGAGCAGAAGTACGGCGTGCGGTCCGTTTCCGGATTGGCCTTGGCGGGCACGTTCTTCAGCACCAGTTCCTTCGCTTCCAGGAAGGCGATGCGTTCCTGCACGCGCCTGGCGACCGGATGGCCCGCGCAGTAGTGCGAAATGCGGCTGGCGATGGCGCGGGCGATCTGCGCCGGGTTCAGTTCATACGTGGCGGGCAGCAGCCAGTCGCCGTGGCCGCTGCGGTGCTGGTTCGACCATTCGCCCGTGTCGTCGAACTTGCCGACCACGCGGGGGCGCTGGCCGTCGGGCAGGTTGTACAGCTCTTCCTTCAATGCGTACTCGAGGATCTGGCGTTTTTCCTCCACCACCAGGATCTCGTCGAGTCCGCGCGCGAACTCATGCACGCCATCGGCTTCCAGCGGCCACGTCATGCCCACCTTGTACAGGCGGATGCCGATGTCGGCGGCGGCCTGCTCGTCGATGCCGAGGTCGGCCAGCGCCTGGCGCGTGTCGAGATACGACTTGCCGGCGGTGATGATGCCGATCTTCGGCCGCGGGCTGTCCCAGATGATCTTGTTGAGCTTGTTGGCGCGGCAGTACGCGAGCGCCGCGTACCACTTGTAGCTGTTCATTCGCACTTCCTGGTCCAGCACCGCGTCCGGCCAGCGGATGTTCAGGCCGCCCGGCGGCAGTTCGAAATCGTCCGGCATGGCGATCTGCACGCGGTCCGGGTCGAAATCGATGACGGCGCCCGATTCGATGATGTCGGTCACGCATTTCATGGCCACCCACAGCCCCGTATAGCGGCTCATCGCCCAGCCGTGCAGGCCGTAGTCGAGGTATTCCTGCACGGATGACGGGTACAGCACGGGGATGCCGCATGCGGCCAGGATGTGATCCGACTGGTGCGCCGTGGACGAGGACTTGGCCGCATGGTCGTCGCCGGCCAGCACCAGCACGCCGCCGTGCTTCGAGCTGCCGGCGTTGTTGGCATGCTTGAACACGTCGCCGCAGCGGTCCACGCCGGGGCCCTTGCCGTACCACAGGGAAAACACGCCGTCGTATTTCGCGTCGGCAAACAGGTTGGTTTGCTGGGTGCCCCATACCGCCGTGGCGGCCAGGTCTTCGTTCATGCCCGGGTGGAACTTGACGTGGTGCGCGTCCAGGTATTTTTTCGCCTTGACGGCGGTCTGGTCGATCGACGTGACAGGCGAGCCGCGGTAGCCGGTGATGTAGCCGGCCGTGTTCAGGCCGGCCTTCAGGTCGCGCTCGCGCTGCAGCATCGGCAGGCGGATCAGCGCCTGGGTACCGGTCAGGAACGCGCTGCCGCGCTCCAGCGTCCATTTGTCTTCGAGGGTGATGTCCTCTTTGCCTAGCTCCGTACCCTTGTGAGGTGCGTTCATGGGTTGTCTCCAATATCTTTTGTAAAGCCCAACGCCGGCGCCCTATCTTGTGCAGAGCTGCCGGCTTGCTTTTCACCCCAAGGCAAAACCTGGGTCAGGGAGGAGTGCTGGCCTGCATGCCAGCACCGTTCCGCAGGCGCGAAGCATGCTTCGCGAAATTCCTGCTCCACCCCGCCGGGTCTGACCCCGGCTTCTGCCTGTGGTTATGTTTTTCAAGCGGGCGTCTTCGCAGTATCCTCCAGCACGCCGCGGCGAATCTGGTCGAGCTCGATCGACTCGAACAGCGCGCGGAAGTTTCCTTCGCCAAAGCCCTGGTCACCCTTGCGCTGGATGATCTCGAAGAAGATCGGGCCGATCACGTTTTGCGTGAAGATCTGCAGCAGCAGTTCGCGCTGCGGATTGCCCTGCTCATCGCTGTTGGCCTGCCCGTCGATCAGGATGCGCAGGCGGCGCAGCTCATCCAGGTTTTCGCCATGGTTCGGCAGGCGCCGGTTGACCAGTTCGTAATACGTTTCGATCGTATCCTGGAAAGCGATTCCGTTGTCGCGCATTCCCTGGATGGAGTTGTAGATGTCATCGGTGCCCAGCGCGATATGCTGGATGCCTTCGCCGTGGTATTCGTTCAGGTACTCGGCGATCTGCGACTTGTCGTCCGACGATTCGTTGATCGGGATGCGGATCTTGCCGCACGGCGAAGTCATCGCCTTCGACTTCAGGCCCGTGTGCTTGCCGGCGATGTCAAAGTAGCGGATCTCGCGGAAATTGAACAGGCGCTCATAGAAGCCGGCCCACTCGGCCATACGGCCACGGTAGACGTTGTGCGTGAGGTGGTCGATATAGGTAAGGCCCTTGCCGACGGGGTGCGGATCGACACCGGGAATGGCCACGAAGTCGGCGTCGTAGATGCTGATGTCGCCGATGCTGCCGGGTGCCTGGCCCTTGGCGGCGTTCTTGCCGCGCCAGCGGTCGACGAGGTACAGCAGCGAATCGCCCACGCCCTTGATCGCCGGGATGTTCAGTTCCATCGGGCCGGTCTTGTTGTCGAAGCCCCACGCCCCCATTTCCAGTGCCTTGTTGTAGACATGGGCTGCATCGTCGACACGGATCGCGATCGCGCACACCGAAGGGCCATGCTGGCGCGCGAAGCGCTGCGCGAACGAATGTTCCTCGGCGTTGATGATGAAGTTGATCTCGCCCTGGCGGTACAGCGTGACATCCTTGGTGCGGTGGCGCGCGATGGCGGTAAAGCCCATGTTCTCGAACAGCTGCCCGAGCGCTTTCGGATCGGGTGCGGCGAACTCGACGAATTCGAATCCGTCGGTTCCCATCGGGTTTTCCCAGGGCGTGAATTGCATGTGCGTCTCCTTTATCGAATAGCGAAAAGTATAGGCTTCGAGAGGGAGAATTAAATTGCAAAGATTTCCCTTGGCAAGTGGTTTTGAGCAATAATATTGCGTTATCAGGGACACCAAGAGAAGATTATGACCAAGATCACGCTGGACAAGACAGACCGTAAAATCCTTTCGATCCTGCAGGAGGATGGCCGCCTGTCCAACCAGGACGTGGCCGAGCAAGTCAGCCTGTCGCCATCTCCCTGCCTGCGCCGCATCAAGCGGCTCGAAGAGGAAGGCGTGATCCGCCAGTACGTGGCGCTGCTCGACCCGGACAAGATCGGCCTGGGCCTGCTGGCCTACGTGAACGTGCGGCTGGAGAAGCACAGCGATGCCGCGGCCGTGGCGCACAGCACTGCCCGGGCGCTGGGTGCGCTGCCGGGCACCGTGTCGCCGCGCGAGGATTTCGCCGTGGCCGTCGAGGGGTGGCCGGAGGTGGTGGCCTGCTATGCGATGACGGGGGAGATGGATTACCTGCTGCGCGTGCACGTGGAAGACATGGATCACTTCTCACGCTTCATGATGGCCACGCTGTTGCGGCACCCGGCGGTGCTGGATGTGAAGTCGAGCTTTGCGCTGCAGCGCATCAAGGATACGACGGCGCTGCCGCTGGTATGAGGCTTACTGTATGAGGCTTACTGTATGAGGCTTACTTCTTCCGCCCTGGCAGCATGTCCCACAGCTTGGTAGCGCGCCGCACATTGGCTTTCAGCGCATAGTCGATCGTGGCCAGCTGTTCCTGCATGGCTTCCTGCAGCACGCTGGCCGGGTCCGCGGGGCCCAGTTTGAGGTAGGCATCCGCTTCGCCATACTCGCGGTGGATTTCCATGCCGGCCTTCTTTGCGATGTGGATCATGACCTGGTTCGACGACAGACAGTGCATGTACAAGGTGTCGACATCATGGTTGCGGCAGACGATGGCGGCGCGCTCGAACAGCTTCGAGCCGATACCGAGGCCGCGCGCCGTTTTCAGCACCGAGACGCCGAATTCGGCCACGCGGTCCTTTTCGGTGGCGCTGTCCTTGTCCGGCTGCTTTTCCGCGAACCCAAGGTGCCCGACCGCGACGAGGCGAAACACCTGGTTGTAGACGCCGAACACGATGTCGCGCTCGAAGTCGAGGCTGTCGACATACTTCGTCACCTGCTCGTCCGTGATGGGCGAACCGAAGCGCAGCAGCCGGTCGCGTCCTTCGATCTGCAGGAAGTGGCGCAGGATGCGGCGGCGGTCCCGCTCGCGCAATTCCTTGACGGGAATCGTGGGCCGCGGCTCGGGGCGGCCCAGCCATTTGTTCAGCGGGTTGCGGAACAGGTTCAGGCGGGCCATCAGCCTGCTCCGTCGCCGCTCTGTTCGTCCGCCTCGTCGGGCAGCGCCAGCGCCTCGCTCACCGCGCGCACGCGGGCTGCGCGCACCATGTCGGGAATACGGTCGGGCCGCTCGGTGCAGGCCAGGGCGATTTCGCCGGCGTTGACGCCACGGGCGGCGGCCAGTGCCCGCTCCAGGTAGTCGCGCTGCGGAAACGGCGCGTCGCGGAACGAGGCTGTGGGGCCTTCGCGGCCACGCGCGTCGCATTCGGATACCTGCAACAGCTGGAGGAACCGGGCCGGCTTGCGGAACGCATCGCTGCGTTCGAACAGCTTGACGATGGTGTTGCAGCGCAGTTCAAGCGCCCGGCTCACGTTGCCGTGTTCGCGCGCCGCCAGCACGGCCAGGTCGCGACACTCGGTGGGCACCTTCAGCCGCGCGCAGACATCCTTCACGAGCGCGACGCCGATGCCTTCATGACCGTGATGGGCCGGCCATTTTTCCGGCGGCGTGGCGCCCTTGCCCAGGTCGTGCAGCAGCGCCGCGAAACGCACCGGCAGGTCACAGCCCTGCCCCGCCGCGTAATCGATGACCTGTTCCATGTGGAGGCCCGTATCGACTTCCGGATGCCACCGTTCCGGCTGGGGCACGCCCCACAGGCGGTCCAGTTCCGGAACGATGCGCGCCAGCGCGCCGCAGCCGCGCAATACCTGCAGCATCCGCGAAGGGCGCTGCTCCATCAAGCCGCGCGACAGTTCCTGCCAGACGCGCTCGGGCACCAGCGCGTCGACTTCGCCATCGTCGACCATGCGGCGCATGAGGGCATTGGTTTCGGGCGCCACGGTGAAACCGTCGTAGCGGGCGGCAAAGCGGGCCACGCGCAGGATGCGCACTGGATCTTCGGCAAACGCGGCGGACACGTGGCGGAACACGCGGCGGGCGATGTCGCCCCGGCCGTCGAACGGGTCGGTCAGCGTGCCGTCTTCGGCGCGTGCGATGGCGTTGATCGTCAGGTCCCGGCGCACCAGGTCCTGCTCCAGCGTCACGTCCGGCGCCGTGTGGAACACGAACCCCTTGTAGCCGGGAGCGGTCTTGCGTTCGGTGCGGGCCAGCGCGTATTCCTCGTGCGTGTCCGGGTGCAGGAATACGGGGAAATCCTTGCCGACGGCCCGGAAGCCCCGTTGCACCATCTGTTCGGGCGTGGCGCCGACCACCACATGGTCGTGGTCCTTGACGGGCAGTCCCAGCAGCTCATCGCGGACGGCACCGCCAACGACATAGGTCTTCATTCGCCTTGCGCGCCCGGGTCTGTTTCGGCGTGCGCCAGTTCGATCCAGCGCGCCACGGCCGGGTGCCGCGTGACCCGTTCGCAGTAGGCCGACAGTGCCGGTGGCAGTGCCACGCCATAGGTATTGAAGCGGGTGACCACCGGGGCGAAGAACGCGTCGGCCAGCGAGAAGGCGCCGAACAGGAACTCGTTGTGGCCGAAACGGCACAGGCATTCTTCCCAGATCTCGCTGACGCGGCCGATGTCGGCCTGCGTTTCCGGCGTGCGCCCCTGGCCGCGCAGGCTGGCGCTGATATTCATCGGCATCGAGCCGCGCAGGCCCGCAAAGCTCGAGTGCATCTCGGCGCAGACCGAACGCGCCATCGCACGGGCCGCCACGTCCTGCGGCCACAGGTGCTTGTCGGGAAACTGCTCGGCCAGGTATTCGCAGATCGCCAGGCTGTCCCAGATCGTGATGTCGCCGGCCAGCAGCACCGGCACGCGGCCGCTGTGCGTATAGCGGGCGATGTTGCCGGAAGTGTCCGGCCGGTCCAGCTGCACGCGCACTTCGGTGAAAGGAATGCCGAAGGCGGTCATCGCCACCCATGGCCGCATCGACCAAGAAGACAGGTTCTTGTTGCCGATGACGAGCGTGAGGCCGGGCTGGCGCGCGGCGGCCAGGGTCTGGTTCAGGGTGGGGTCGAGTTCGATCGTTTGCATGGGGAAGGTTGGTATACGAGCACGCCGGATCAGCGGCTCGAGAGAGTGGTCTGCTGCTCCTGGCCGCGCGGCTCCTGCTCGGGCAAGTCTTTTTCGCTGTAACCTTTCGGCGTGACGACGCCCAGCCTGGCCTTGATCGATTGCGGCCGCCCTTCGAACAGGGCCGCGTAATAGGTGGCGTTGGTCATCACGTTCTTCACGTAGCCGCGCGTTTCCGAATACGGGATCGATTCGATGAACACCGTGGCATCCATCGGTTTCGTCAGCGCCGAGCGCCACGAGCGCAGCCGGCCAGGCCCCGCATTGTAGGCGGCGGTGGCCAGCACCTGTGAGCCATCCATGCTGCCCAGCACCATGTTCATGTAGGTGGTGCCCAGCAGTATGTTGGTGCGCACGTCGTTCAGCATGTCCTGCACGAAGTCTGTCAGCCCGATCTTGTTGGCGACCCAGCGGCCGGTGGATGGCATCACCTGCATCAGGCCGGACGCTCCCGCGCTCGACTTGGCGTTCATGACGAAACGCGATTCCTGGCGGATCAGGCCATACACCCACGCGCGGTCGAGGCCAAGGGTGCTCGTGGCGGGCCGCATGATGTCATCGTGCGGCGCCGGGTAGCGGTGGGTGTAGTCGGCCAGCGCGCGGGTGCGCTCGGACGTGTACACCATGCGGTCCAGGATGTGGTGCTGGCGCGCATACTCGGCGGCGGCGATCAGTTCACGGTCGGACAGGCGCCGCACTTGCCAGTTCCACTCCCGCAAGCCTTCGAAGCGCAGCCGCAGGTCGAAGAATTTCAGGGCCCGCTGTATGCCGGGATTGGCGGCGATCGCGGCGATTTCGGCCGGCGTAACCGGGGCGCCGGGGGCGGGAATGCTGACGGTGCGGCCCAGCTCCTCCGCGGCCAGCAAGCCATAATAATCCTCGCGGTCGGCAATGCTCTGGTACAGGAATTGCGCCTCGGGCGTCAGCTTGCCGCCCGCCAGCGCTACGGACGTGCGGGCCTGCCAGTACACCCAGGTAGGATCCTGGCGCAATTGCGGCGGCATGGCGGCGATATGGTCGTGCACCGCTTGCCAGTTGCCGTCGCGCAGTGCGTAGCGGGTGCGCCATTGGTGCTGGTCGATCGACAGCGGGGCACCATTGGCCCGGCGCCAGTAATCGGACGTTTCCGGATCGACGACGAACGACGCCGGCAGCGCGATATTGGCCCAGCCGATCGCCTGCTCCTGGGGCGTCAACCTGGGCAGTGCCTTGCGCAACGCCAGCACGGACAGTTTCACACTCGTGCGCGCGGCCCGGCCCAGTGCGACGAGGAACACTTCGCGGTCGACCTTGGAATCGCCGACACCTTTCGCCAGCACCACGGCGGGCACGTCGATGGCCTGCGCGATCTTCTTGTCCGAGCCATTGAGCAGCATGATCGCGCGGCGCGCCGGGCCCGAGGCATTCGTTTCGCCGGCCAGGCGCACCTGCGCCCACAGGTCGTCCTGCGTGAACTGGCCGGTCTGCGCCAGCGACGCGATCAGCGCGCTGCACCCATCGCCGTAATAAGGCGGATAGATCAGCAATGCGCGGGCCTCGGCGGCCACGTTCTCGCCTTTCGACAGGCGCGACAGCAGGCCATAGCACTTGACCTGGGTATCGTCCTTCAGCACGAACAGGGGGAACTGCTGGTCGAACATGGCCCACTCGCGCTTGCGGCCCAGTTCCAGCAGCCAGTCGTTGCGCATGCGGTCGGCGATCGCGGTGCCTTCATGACGCTGCAGGAAGGCCAGGATCTCGGCCGACGTGGCGTCACGGAAATGCGATTTGAGCCGATAATAGTCGACGTAGGAAGGAATGGCGTAGTCGGCCAGCCGCGCGGCATAGAACTCGGCCTTCGGCGCATCGTTGCGGCGCACGGAATCACGCAGCAGCAGGAACGCGTCATCATCCTTGCGGCTCTCGCCGAGATCCTGCGGGATCGCCAGCGGCGACATGGCGCAGGAAATTGCAATCAGCGCGCCGGCTATCCATTTCGACGGGGAAATCAAGATACGACTCTCAAGTAGTGACATGACCAGCGACCAGAGAATAACACGCCTGACTCAAGGGCCACCACCCGCAAGCGAACAGACAAGCCCGGCTGTAAAAGCAGGCACGGCCGGGCCTGTTGCGGCCGACAAGGCGGCATTACGCAAGCAGTTGCTGGCTGTGCGGCGCAACCTGCCGGCGGACACCCGCGCGCAATGGGATGCCGACATCTGCCGGCACATCGTCGCGTGGTGGCACGAAACACAGCTCGATGCGCTGGGCGTGTACTGGCCGCTGCGCGACGAGCCCGACCTGCACCCGGCCTACGCCGAACTGGCGCGGTTGGGCGTGCGGCTGTCGTTGCCCGTGGTGCTCCAGCGCGACGCACCGCTTGATTTTGCTGCGTGGCAGATCGGCGAGCCGCTGGTGAAGGATGCCATGGGCATCGCGGTACCGGCCGAGCTGCGCATCGGGCCATACCCGCCTGCCCTGCTGGTGCCCTGCCTTGGTTTCAATGCGGCAGGCTACCGGCTGGGATACGGCGGCGGCTTCTACGACCGCACGCTGGAGAAGGAGCCGCGGCCGGCAACGGTCGGCATCGCCTACTCGTGTCTCGCCGCCGAATTCGGCAGCGACGGGCATGACATCGCGCTGGACCGCATCATCACCGAGGCCGGATGATTTGCTGCTTCAAAAATGGCGGTCCGCCGAAGCGGGACGTACCGCGTCGACGGACCGCCCATTTTTCGAGAAACATTTCTTGGAAAATGGGGTACGTCCCCATTTTCCAGGCAATTATTTCACCAGGCGCTGCCACAGGGCCGTCGTCGGGGCGACCTGGTTCATGCTGTAGAAGTGCAGGCCCGGGGCACCGCCGGCCAGCAACCGTTCGCACAGCGCCGTCACCACGTCGAGGCCGAAGGCCTTGATGGAGGCGGTGTCGTCGCCGAAGCTGGCCAGCTTGAGCCGCACCCAGCGGGGGATCTCGGCGCCGCACATGTCGGAAAAGCGCATCAGCTGGGTGTAGTTCGTGATCGGCATGATGCCGGCCACGATGGGCACGTTCACGCCCGCTTTCTGTGCCGCGTCGACGAACTGGAAGTACGCGTCGGCATTGTAGAAATATTGCGTGATCGCCGCGTCGGCGCCGGCATTCACCTTGCGCACGAACGCGTCCATATCGGATTGCGGCGATTTTGCCTGCGGGTGCACTTCGGGGTAAGCGGCCACTTCGATGTGGAACCAGTCGCCCGTTTCGGCGCGGATGAACTCCACCAGCTCGTTGGCGTAGCGGAATTCACCGGCCGCGCCGTAGCCGCTGGGCAGGTCGCCGCGCAGTGCGACGACGCGCTTGATGCCGTGCGACTTGTATTCGTCCAGGATCGCGCGGATCGATTCGCGCGTGCCGCCCACGCAGGACAGGTGGGGCGCGGCTTCCTCGCCGGCGCCCATGATGTCGAGCACGGTTTCCAGCGTGCCCCGCTGGGTGGTGCCGCCGGCACCGAACGTGACGGAAAAATACTTGGGATGCAGCTCGGCCAGCTTGGCGCGCGTGGCGCGCAGCTTTTCCGTGCCTTCCGCCGTCTTGGGCGGGAAGAATTCAATACTGAAATTATGGTCAGCCATCGGCGTCTTTCAACAACAGGGAGGAGAGGGCCCAGGAGATCACGCTGTACAGCAGTGCGCCACCGACCGCCGCCCAGAAGCTCGTCACGTTGAAGCCGTCCACGAATTGCGCCACCAGCCAGAACGTGAAACCGTTGACGATGAAGATGAACAGGCCCAGCGACAGCACGGTCACGGGTAGGGTCAGGAGCAGCAGCAGTGGACGGATCAGCGTGTTCACCAGCCCGAGGATGAGCGCCGCGATCAGGGCTGCGCCGACGCTCGTGACGTCGACGGAATGCATCAGGTAGGGCACTGCGAACAGTGCCAGGGCATTGATGAACCAGGTCAGGACCAGACGCATGTAGCAAGCCTTTGTTGAAGCTTTTCTATAAACAGGACGCGTGCCAAAAAAAGGCCGGCTTCGCGCCGGCCTTCGCACTGATTAGTAGCGGTAGTGTTCCGGCTTGTACGGGCCTTCGACCTTCACATTGATGTAGGCGGCCTGTTCCGGCGTCAGCTCGCTCAGCTGCGCATTCAGCTTCTTCAGTTGCAGGCGGGCGACCTTCTCATCCAGGTGCTTCGGCAGCGTGTAGACGCCGACCGGGTACTTGTCCTTGTGCTGGAACAGTTCGATCTGGGCGATCGTCTGGTTCGCGAACGACGAGCTCATCACGTACGACGGGTGGCCCGTGCCGCAACCCAGGTTCACCAGGCGGCCTTCGGCCAGCAGGATGATGCGTTTGCCGTCCGGGAAGATCACGTGATCGACTTGCGGCTTGATGTTTTCCCACTGGTATTTCTTCAGCGCGGCGACATCGATCTCGTTGTCGAAGTGGCCGATATTGCAGACGATGGCCTGGTCCTTCATCTTGAGCATGTGCTGTTCGGTGAGGATGTGGTAGTTGCCGGTGCAGGTGACGAAGATGTCGCCGTGTTCGGCGGCGTAATCCATCGTCACGACGCGGTAGCCTTCCATGGCGGCCTGCAGTGCGCAGATCGGGTCGATCTCGGTGACCCACACCTGGGCCGACAGCGCGCGCATGGCTTGCGCCGAGCCCTTGCCCACGTCGCCATAGCCGGCGATGACGGCGATCTTGCCGGCGATCATCACGTCGGTCGCCCGCTTGATGCCGTCGACCAGCGATTCACGGCAGCCATACAGGTTGTCGAACTTCGACTTGGTGACGGAATCGTTGACGTTGATTGCCGGGAAGGCCAGCTTGCCGTCCTTGTGCATCTGGTACAGGCGGTGCACGCCGGTCGTGGTTTCCTCGGTCACGCCCAGGATGTGCGGCAGGCGCTTCGAGTACCACGTGGCATCCTTTGCCAGGCGGGCCTTGATCGCGTTGAACAGGCAGATTTCCTCTTCCGAACCCGGGTTGTCCAGCACCGATGCATCCTTCTCGGCGCGTGCGCCCAGGTGCAGCAGCAGCGTGGCGTCGCCACCATCGTCCAGGATCATGTTCGAATACACGCCTTCGCCCGGCCACTCGAAGATGCGGTGGGTGTAGTCCCAGTATTCATCCAGCGTTTCGCCCTTGATGGCGAACACCGGCGTGCCGGCGGCGGCGATCGCGGCGGCGGCGTGGTCTTGCGTCGAGTAGATGTTGCACGATGCCCAGCGCACCTGCGCGCCCAGCGCTTCGAGCGTGCGGATCAGCACGGCGGTCTGGATCGTCATGTGCAGCGAACCGGTGATGCGGGCGCCCTTCAGGGGCTGTGCGGCGGCGAATTCTTCCTGGATCGCCATCAGGCCAGGCATTTCCGTTTCAGCGATCTTGATTTCTTTTTCGCCCCATGCGGCCAGGCCGATGTCGGCAATGATGTAATCCTGAGAATCTTTGAGTACGGCGTTCATCACGCCTCCTTTCAATGTTGAAAAAAGTTGACGTGAGCGCGGTTGCAGAAGTGTCCGAGCCTGGCGGATTCGATTGATCCGTCGCAACGCTCCTCGGAGAACAGGCATTCTATAACAAAAAACCGGATACACGATCCGGTTTTGTTGCTCTAAAAATGGGGACGTACTCCATTTTTCAGGAAACATTGCTCAGAAAATAGGGTAAGTAGCCATTTTCCTCGCAACTTTTCCTTACGACAAGCCGGCGGCGGCGCGCAGGATGGCGGCCTTGTCGGTGCGCTCCCACGTGAATTCCGGCTCTTCGCGGCCGAAGTGGCCGTAGGCGGCCGTCTTGCGGTAGATCGGGCGCAGCAGGTCCAGCATCAGCACGATGCCTTTCGGACGCAGGTCGAAATGTTCCTGCACCAGTT
This sequence comes from Pseudoduganella lutea, assembly GCF_004209755.1. NCBI lineage: Bacteria > Pseudomonadati > Pseudomonadota > Betaproteobacteria > Burkholderiales > Oxalobacteraceae > Pseudoduganella > Pseudoduganella lutea. The sequence goes on from NZ_CP035913.1 coordinate 2,731,420, forward strand.
CGGCGATCTTCTCGTCCGGGATCACGCCGGTGCCTTCGGTGTACACGGTGATGTTGATCGGGCGGGCCACGCCGATCGCATACGACACCTGCACCTGGCACTGGCGCGCCAGGCCGGCGGCCACCACGTTCTTGGCCACGTAGCGGGCAGCGTAGGCGGCCGAGCGGTCGACTTTCGACGGATCCTTGCCGGAGAACGCGCCGCCGCCGTGCGGGGCGGCGCCGCCGTACGTGTCGACGATGATCTTGCGGCCGGTCAGGCCGCAGTCGCCCTGCGGGCCGCCGATGACGAAGCGGCCGGTCGGGTTGACCAGGTATTTCGTGTTCTGCAGCCATTCCTTCGGCAGCACCGGGCGGATGATCTCTTCGATCACGGCTTCCTCGATCTGGCTGTGGCTGATTTCCGGCGCGTGCTGGGTGGACAGCACGACGGTGTCGACAGCCACCGGGCGGCCATTCACGTAGCGCAGCGTGACTTGCGACTTCGCATCCGGGCGCAGCCACGGCAGGCGGCCATCCTTGCGCAGCTGCGACTGGCGCTCGACGAGGCGGTGCGAATAGTAGATGGCGGCAGGCATCAGTTCCGGCGTTTCATCGCAGGCATAGCCGAACATCAGGCCCTGGTCGCCGGCGCCCTGGTCCAGGTCGATGCCGGCGCCTTCGTCCACGCCCTGGGCGATGTCCGGCGACTGCTTGTCGTAGGCCACCAGCACGGCGCAACCGCGGTAATCGATGCCGTAGTCGGTGTTGTCGTAGCCGATGCGCTTGATGGTCTCGCGGGCGACCTGAATATAATCCACGTTGGCGTGGGTGGTGATTTCACCGGCCAGCACAACGAGGCCGGTGTTGCACAGCGTTTCGGCGGCCACGCGCGCTTTCGGGTCCTGTTCCAGGATCGCGTCGAGGATGGCGTCGGAAATCTGGTCGGCAACCTTGTCGGGATGGCCTTCGGAAACGGACTCGGAAGTGAAGAGGTAATCGATGGAAGACATCGCAAGCTCCTGTAAATTGTTGAGACGATGGTAATGAGACTGTCGCAACAACCCATACGGCTTGCGACGCTTTAGCGATATTTGTATCCCGCCTCGCAAGTTGTCTGTTAACTCGGCGGTTACTGCTGACGTGGTATTTTACGCTTCTTCAAAAATTTTTGCGCAGGCACACTTCTTTTTTTCGAGTTCATGCTGTTACGAATTTTCCGTTTCTTTTCAATATTCTCCTTGCCCGCCCTGCATGCGCTGGGCAGCGTACTGGGCTGGCTGGTCTACCTGTTGACGCCGTCCTATCGCCGCCGCATGCGCGACAACATGGCCCGCGCCGGCTATGCGGGACACCTGCGCCAGGCCATTGCGGAAGCTGGCAAGGCGGTGGCCGAGCTGCCCTTCGTGTGGCTGGCTTCCGAGGAACGCATCGCCCGCCGCGTGTTCCTGAAGAACTACGAACTGGTCGAGGAACACCTGCGCGCCGGGCGGGGCATCGTGTTTCTCACGCCACACCTGGGCTGCTTTGAAATCACGGCGCAGCGCGTCTCGCACGATACCGAGCTGATGGTCATGTACCGGCCGCCGAAGCAGGCGGCCATGAAGCCGCTGGTGGAAGTGGCGCGGGCGCGCGGCCAGATGGTGCTGGCGCCGGCCAACCTGTCCGGCGTGCGGATGCTGGCCAAGTTCCTGAAGTCCGGCAAGCCGATCGGCATCCTGCCGGACCAGGTGCCACAGGAAGGCGAAGGCGTGTGGGCCGATTTCTTCGGCCGGCCCGCCTACACGATGACCTTGCCGGCCAAGATGGCGAAACTGGGCGGCGATGCGCCGGTGCTGCTGACGTATGCCGAACGCCTGCCGCGCGGGCGGGGCTTCCTGATCCACTTCGTGCCGTTCCCCGGCTCGCTGGAAGGCGACAATGCGCAGCAGGCACGCGCCATCAATGCGGCGATGGAACAGTTGATCGCCGGCTGCCCGTCCCAGTATTACTGGAGCTACAACCGCTACAAGGTACCGCCCGGCACCGTGGCCCCCACCGTGGTGGAGGCGGCATGAAGCTGCTGCTTGGTTTCATGTGGCTGCTGCACTGGCTGCCACTGCCGGTGCTGGGCCGTTTCGGCACGGCGGTGGGCAGCCTGCTGTTCGTGATCATGGGCCCGCGCCGCGAAATCGCACTGGTCAACCTGCGCCTGGCGATGCCGGAATTGACGGAAGACCAGCGCCGCGACCTGGCGCGCCGGCACTTCCAGGCCTATTCGCGCAGCGTGTTCGAACGGGCCATCCTGTGGTGGGCATCGGAAGCGCGCCTGAAACGGCTGATCCGGATCGAGACGAGCGCGGGCATGCCACCCGGCCAGATCCCGGTGGCCGCGATGACGGAAAAACCGACAATCCTGCTGTGCCCGCACTTCGTGTGCCTGGACGTCGGCGGCGCCGCGATCGCGATGGAAGCCTCCGCCTCGTCGATGTACGTCACGCAGAAGAACGCCACGTTCGATGCGGTGCTGCGCGCCGGGCGAGCAAGGTTCAAGCCCGTCAAGCTGTTCACGCGGCAAGACGGGATCAAGCCGATCCTGCGCGCACTGCGCGACCGCCTGCCCTACTTCATGCTGCCGGACATGGATTTCGGCGAGAAGGATGCGGAGTTCGTGCCCTTCTTCGGCGTGCCGGCCGCCACGCTGACGGCCACGGCGCGCATCGCCGCCACCACGGGCGCGCAGGTCATGCCGGTGATTGCGACTTTTTTGCCAAATTATCAAGGTTGGCGCGTCAAGTTCTACCCGGTGTGGGACAATTATCCTGGTACCGACATGGTTGCCGCCACGCGCCGCATGAACGAGTTCATCGAGGAACGCGTGCGCGAGGCGCCAGCGGAATATTTCTGGACCCACAAGCGCTATAAAACCCGCCCCAACGGCGAACCGTCCTTCTATTCAAACAAGCGATGAAACTCAAATTCACCAAGATGCATGGCGCCGGCAACGACTTCGTCGTGATCGATGCCATCAACCAGCAGATCGACTTCACTCCCGCGCAGTGGAAGGCGCTGGCAGACCGCCGCTTCGGCGTTGGCGCGGACCAGTTGCTGGTGGTCGAGAAATCGACCAACCCCAGCTGCGACTTCCGCTACCGCATCTTCAACAACGACGGTGGCGAAGTGGAACAGTGCGGCAATGGCGCACGTGCCTTCGCGAAATTCGTGGCCGAAAAAGGCTTGACCGAGCGCCGCAGCATCGCCGTGGAAACGATGTCCGGCATTATCGCGCCGCGCCTGGAAGAGGATGGCAGCGTGACGGTGGACATGGGTGCCCCCGTGTTCGATCCAGCCCTCGTGCCATTCGACACGGAAGGTTTGCAGGGCCAGCCGGAAGGCAGCGACACGCTGTGGCCGCTGGTGCTGGAACTGGCGGGTGAAAAGGAAACCGTGCCCGTCTCCGTGCTGTCGATGGGCAACCCGCATGCGGTGCAGGTCGTGCCGGACGTGGACACGGCGCCCGTTGAACTGACCGGCCCGCTGATCGAGCATCATGCCCACTTCCCCAACCGCGTCAACGCCGGCTTCATGCAGCCCGTGAGCCGCAACCATATCCGCTTGCGCGTGTTCGAACGGGGCGCCGGTGAAACGCTGGCCTGCGGTACCGGTGCCTGCGCGGCCGTCGTGGCCGGCATCCGCCGCGGCTTGCTCGACTCGCCCGTGCGCGTGGATGCGCGGGGCGGCGAACTGTCGATTGCCTGGGCTGGCGAAGGCGAACCCGTTTACCTGACCGGCCCCGCCGTGACCGTGTTCGAAGGCGAAATCACGGTCTGAACACACCAGGTCAGGCGGCCAGCCGTGCGCGGCCGCCCGCGACACCAGCCTCGACCGACTGCAACCACGTCTTGAAGCGGTACAGCCGCTGCCGGTAATTGCCTTCCAGGTGACCGTCGACGTGCTCGAATTGCCGCGCGATACGGTCCAGCGCCTGGCGCTGACGGGCATTTTCCACCAGCACCAGCCGGCGCCGGCCGCGGCCATAACTGGCACGGATGTCCACGACGAGGCAATGCCCCTCATCGGCCGCCTTCACGTCCAGCAACAGCGCCTCCGCGCGCGTCAGCCCGAACAGCGCGGCCAGTTCGATCCGGGCCGCCAGCAATGGCTGGTTGCTCGCCAGTTCCCGGGTCAGCAATGGCAACAGCGACACTGCCCAGCCGGTGCCATCCGGTGCCGGCGCAATGCGCGCCAGCACCTCGGCAGCCTGGTCGCAGTGCTGCGCCGCCGCTTTCTGCAGCCAGTAAGCGGCCTTGACATCATTGCTGTCGCAGCTGCGGCGCATGCGCCATGCCTGCAAGCCGCATTCGAGTTGCGCGCCGCCATGGCCCAGCGCCGCCGCCCGCTCCAGGCAGGCTTGCGCCTCGCCCACGCAGCGTTGCGAGAATTCCGGTTTCACATAGATGCGCGACAGCGCGAACCAGGCATCGGCCAGGCCCTGTTCGCCCGCCAGCGTGAGCCAGCGCACGGCCCGCTTGAAGCTGGCCGGACAGCCGTGCGGCAGCCGCACCCCTTCCGCATCGATACGCGCCAGAGACAGGCCCAGCGCCAGTTGTGCACGGCGGTCGCCCGCCGTGGCGGCCAGTTCGCGCATCCGCTGTACTTCGTCGCCATCGGCGCCGGGCGTGCCGGCCAGCGCCTCGGCGCAGCGTGCCAGCAGGGCTGCGTCCGCGGCAGAGCCCGCCCATGCGGCGCAATCGGCCGGTGCCCGTGCAAGCAGCGCGCGCGCCAGGGGCAGTGCTTCGGCAAGGGGGACGGCTGCCTCGTGCAGCGTGGGTTCGACACTGCCGCGCCCTGGCTGCGCGACGGCTGCTTGCGCCGGCTCCGGCGCGGCAAGGCGCAGGCGAGCCAGCAGCACGCCTGCCTCGCCGGAACCGGCCCGTGCCGCCGCCTCGAGCGCACGCCGGGCGCGCTGGCACAAGCCCGGCTGGGTAATAACCGGTTCCTGCAGCAACAGCTGGGCAAGCGTGAGCGTGGCCTGCACGATGCCCGCATCGCTGGCGCGCGCATACCAGTCCAGTAATGAGGCCCGATGGTGGCTTGCATATTGCCATGCGATGTGGCGGCCGATCAGCAACCAAGCCTCGTCGATGCCGGCCGCGGCGGCCCGCGCCAGCCAGTGCAGTGCGGTCGGCGGGCTGCATGGCAGGCCGGCGCCGCCGGCGAGATACAGTTTGCCCAGTTTCAGCTGGCAAGCGGCGTCACCCGCTCGCGCACCCCTGATCACTGCCAGCTCTTCACGATTGGCCATGCGGTCTCCAGAAAGCTGCGCTATCCGCGAAAACAGGCCAGGCCGGTTTTCGTCTTCGTGCGCATTTTTTCGTTATGAAGTAACGGCGCAACTGAACAGTTTAGACACTGGACTGTTGCGCTTGCCCGACAAGGATGACTCCGCTTGATCTTGCGCAAACGTGGTCAACCAGCGCTGCGGCTACGCTAATGTGGATACCTTACCAATGAAAGGATTCCATGACGTGGATAAACAAATGGCACCGTAAAACTACCGTTTTATAAATACAACAAGAATCCCGTGTTTTTCCGCTTTCAACCAAGTCTCGTGCCGCCAATCGACCAATCTGGCGATCTCGACGGCAACACGATCTAAGGTGCACCTGTCCAGTTTCACAAGCATTCACCGCTGGCTTCTTGAACCCATCAATTCAGAACAGAGGGAACGACAAATGAAGAAACCCTTGGTTGCCCTGGCCCTGACCGCCGCTTTCGGCAGCGCGGCCGCCCAGTCTTCCGTGACCATCTACGGCACCATCGACGCAGGCATTCAGCGCACCACCCACGCGCCCAACGATGCAACGCAGGTGACCCGGCGCGATAACAACAAGCTGGGCTTTCGTGGTGTCGAAGATCTCGGCAATGGCCTGAAAGCGCTGTTTCAGCTGGAAATTCGCTACGACCCCGATACCGGCGCCCTTGAAAACAATGTGCGCCCCCTGTTCCAGGGCCAGAGCCGCGTCGGCCTGCAGGGCGCGTTCGGTACCGTCCGCATCGGTCGCGGGCTGACCGCCTACCAGGAATCCTCGGTCGCGTTCGAACCGTGGTCCGGCTTGCCCAACGTGGCCGGCTACCAGACCGACCTGCACGTGGCCGGCTACACGAGCGATCCGCTGAGCGTGGCCGGCAATTCGGCGAACCGCTTCTCGAACGCCGTGTTCTACAACACCCCGGTCATGAACGGCTTCCAGGTCAACGTGTCGGTGGCCACCAAGGAAGGCAACAATAGTCCGGCCGTCATCGGCAAGGGTACCGCCGCCGCGCCGCAATATGCCGCCAATGCCCAGGCATCGGCCAACCCCTATTCCGTCAGCGCCACGTACACCAACGGCCCGTTTGCCGCGATGCTGGGCGCCGAGCGCAACGCCATCGAAACGAAGATGTGGTCGGTCGCGGCGTCGTACAAGCCGGTACCCGACCTGAAACTGATGGCCTCCTACCAGCGCCAGGACCAGGGTCACACGCAGTGGATCAACGAGAATATCCGCGCCTGGGTACTGGGCGCCAATTACACGGTCGGCCCGAACAAGTTCATTGCCGGCTATGGCCAGAAAGACCCGGATGGCGTGATCAAGACCAAGCAGGCTTCCGTCGGCTATGAGTACAGCCTGTCGCCACGGACTTACCTGTATGTCGACCTGTCCGTCAAGAAGACGCCGTTCGTCGTGACCGCCACCAACGATGTCACGCGCAAGCATTACGCGCTGGGCGTGCACCACAATTTCTAAGTTCGTCAGCAGAGTGCGAGGGAGAAGCGCTCCGGGGCAGTTTTCCGGAGCGCTCTTTTTTACTGGCCCGTCGGGTAGAATGTTGCTTGCTTTTTTTAAAGTGACAACAATGACCGCTATCCTGGATTCCTCGGCTGTCGCGCAATACCTGACAGACCATCCCCATTTCTTTGAAGAACATGCAGGCCTGCTGGGCGACGTCCGGTTGTCCAGCCCGCTGACCGGCCGCGCCGTGTCGCTGCAGGAACGCCAGATGGAAGTCATGCGCGAGCGATACAAGGCGCTGGAATTGCGCCTGGCCGAACTGAACCGGCATGCGCAGGAAAACCAGGCCATCGCCAACCGCTTCCATGGCTGGAACCAGGCGCTGCTGCGCGAGCGGGACGTGGCGGCCTTGCCGCGGGCCGTGACCGAAGGGCTGAAGAAGGAATTCAACGTACCGGCGGCCACGCTGCGCCTGTTCGGCGTGGCGCCGGCCCATGCCGACGAATGGTTTGCCGCTGGGGTATCGGACGATGCGCGCCTGTTCGCCAACGGCCTGCTCACGCCCTACTGCGGCAGCAACAACGATTTCGAAGCCGTGCGCTGGCTCGACGATGCGGGCTCGATCAAGTCCGCCGTCATCGTGGCACTGCGCCAGCCGGGCTCCAAGGGGCCGGCATTCGGCCTGCTGATCATGGGTTCGCCCGACGCGGAACGCTTCACGTCGCTGATGGCCACCGATTTCCTGGTGCACATCGGTGAAACCGCCAGCGTGGCGCTGGCACCGCTGCTGGCCTGACCATGACAGCCCCGGGCGGCAAGGCTGGCTGGCCTGCTTCCTGGCTGCGGCACCTGGCCACGCAGCGCAAGCTGTCGGCACGCACGGTCGATGCTTATGGCCGCGACGTGGCCGAGCTGGCCGCACTCTCCGGCGACCAGGAATGGACCGCCATTTCGCATGCGGACATCCGCCGCTTCACGGCCAGGCTGCATGCCGGCGGCCAGGAACCGCGATCGATCGCCCGCAAGCTCTCCGCCTGGCGTGGCTTTTTCGACTGGCTGGCCGAACAGACCGCACTGGCCGCCAATCCCGTCGAGGGCGTGCGCGCACCGAAACGCGCCAAACTGCTGCCGAAAGCCCTGTCGGTCGACGATGCGGTACAACTGGTGTCCACCCCTGCGCGTCCCGCATCGGCACCTGTTCCCGCTGAACTGTGCAACAGCGCCATGTTCGAACTGCTGTATTCCAGCGGCTTGCGGGTCTCGGAATTATGCGGGCTCGACCTGCAGTTCAGGAAAGCGGAAGGCCACGCCGCCGCTTCGGCAGGATGGCTCGAGCGCGACAATGCCGAAGTCGTCGTGACCGGCAAGGGCAACAAGATGCGCCGCGTGCCGGTCGGCAAGGCCGCGCTGGCGGCGATCGATGCCTGGCTGCACGTGCGCCCGGTGCCGGCCGACGGCAGTGCCGCGCTGTTCGTGAGCGAGCGCGGCAGCAGAATGTCGCCACGCGTGGTGCAAATGCGCCTGAAGCGGCATGCGCTTGCCACCGGCGCACCGATGCATGTGCACCCGCACATGCTGCGCCATTCGTTTGCCTCGCACGTGCTGCAATCGTCCGGCGACCTGCGCGCCGTGCAGGAAATGCTGGGACACGCCAGCATTACATCCACCCAGGTCTATACCGCGCTGGATTTCCAGCACCTGGCCGAGGTGTACGACAAGACCCATCCCCGTGCAAAAACCGACAAGGGAACAAGCTGATACACATCAATTGTGCGATTGGACAGGGCAATTGGAATTCCGGCATAATCGATCGATTCTCATTTTGGCAACCCGTTTTATCAACGGCCGCTGCACCGATTCGGCAAAGAATCAGTAAGACTCAGTAAGATCCCGCAAGATTCCGCAAGACTCCGCAACGATTTGGCAACTGACATGGCAATGATTCCGACTACCATCCTGACCGGCTTCCTTGGCGCCGGCAAAACCACGCTGTTGAACCGCATCCTGCGCGAACAGCACGGCATGCGCATCGCCGTGATCGAGAACGAATTTGGCCAGGAAAACATCGACAACGAAATCCTCGTGCAGGAAAGCCGCGAGCAGATCGTCGAAATGAACAACGGCTGCATCTGCTGTACCGTGCGTGGCGACCTGATCATCGGCCTGTCGGACCTGGCGAAGAAGCGCGCCGCCGGCGAGATCGCGTTCGACCGCGTCGTCATCGAAACGACCGGCCTGGCCAATCCCGGCCCTGTCGCGCAAACGTTCTTCATCGACGAGGAAGTGGGCAGCCATTACATGCTCGATGCGATCGTGACCGTGGTCGATGCCCGCCATGCGATGCAACAGCTCGATGCCAATGAGGAAGCGCAGCGCCAGGTGGGCTTCGCGGACAAGATCCTGCTGTCGAAAACCGACCTGGTCGATGCCGCCGCGATCGGGGAACTGACGGCGCGCCTGAAGCGGATCAACCCGCGCGCGCCGATCGGCCGCTCGGATTTCGGCAACGCGCCGATTACCGAGGTGCTGGACCTGAAAGGTTTCAACCTGAACGAGAAACTGGAGATCGATCCGGATTTCCTGGCTGCCGAAGAGCACGATCATGATCATGACCACCATGATCACGACCACGAGCATGGCGAGCACTGCGACCACCCGAGCCATGCGCATGGCCACGGACACGGGCATCATACGGACGAGATTTCCGCCTTTGCCTTCAAGAGCGAGCGCCCGTTCGATTCGGCGAAGCTCGACGAATTCCTGGGTGGGCTCGTGAATGTGTATGGTCCTCGCATGTTGCGCTACAAAGGCGTATTGTGGATGCAGGGTGCCGAGCGCAAGGTTGTTTTCCAGGGCGTGCACCAGTTGATGGGCAGCGATCTGGGCGCCAAGTGGGGCGAAAATGATGTGCGCGGCAGCAAGATGGTGTTTATCGGCAAAAATCTACCGAAAGACATCTTTATTCGCGGTTTGGAACAATGTCTGGTATAAACTAACCCGGTTTTTGTGGGGCCGCGTCCGGTCCAGGCCAAGCGGCCACCCGGCTGGAATTTGAAAAACTCTGTCGTATCGAAGGTAAGCGAAGTCATGACCAAAACAAATAAGACCCCGCGGAAGCGCCTATCCTCACCGATGAAGAAATCCTCGCGATGAGCGACAAGGACTACATGAATCCGGCGCAGCAGGCGTTCTTCAAGGCCAAGTTGCAGGCCCTTGAAAAGGAATTGCTGAAAAATGCCGGCGAAACCACGGAACACCTGCGTGAAACCGTGCTGGTGCCCGATCCGGCGGACCGCGCCACGATCGAAGAAGAGCATGCACTGGAACTGCGCACCCGCGATCGCGAACGCAAGCTGCTGAAGAAAGTACAGCAATCGATCGTTGCGATCGACAGTGGCGAATATGGCTGGTGCGAAGAAACCGGCGAGCCGATCGGCATTCCCCGCCTGATCGCCCGCCCGACGGCCACGCTGTCGCTGGAAGCGCAGCAGCGGCGCGAGCTGAAACAGAAACTGTACGGCGACTGACCCGCCCTCTTCCCATAAAAAAGCATGCCGTGGCATGCTTTTTTGTTGCCTGTCTTATTTGCTGTCTTATTCTCTGCGTGATTTCCAGCCCTGCTTCTGCCGTATTGGGCTCGTGCTTACCGCTCGGCTACACTAGCAAGATGGGACTCTTTTCCCTCTTCCGTAAAGATAAACCGATCGTCGACGATGACGAGGTCTATGCCCGCCTGGCCGCCGACAGCGCACTACAGCGCCAGGACGCCGCATCGACGCCGCCCGTCGACCTGGACCTGCAGCGCGATATTGCCCGCGCCACCATCCTGAAGATCGATGCGATCGAGGCCGCCATGGCGGCCGACATGTTCGACGAACCGGCATTTCGCCGCCCGCCGCGCCGCGCTGCCGCGCCGGCCGCCACGGATGTGTCCAATGGCCCCGTGACCGAGCTGCTGGACGACGACGAACTCCCGGCCGAAGCGGCCGCCGCTGAACGCGCGCCGGTGGTCGAGGAAGCGGCAATCCTGTATGCCAATGGCCAGCCGGACGAAGCCTGCCAACTGCTGGCCGGCGCCGTGGGCGCGCGCCCTGCAACCGACCGCACCGCCTGGTGGATGCTGTTCGACCTGTATGGCGCGTTGCACCGCCAGGAGGCGTTCGACAGCCTGTCGATCGACTACGCCAGCACGTTTGAAACGTCGCCGCCGCCGTGGAACCCGGTGTTGCCGGACACCATCCATTCCTACAGCGGCTTCGCGCCAACCGTGGCACTCGCCGGCGTGCTGGACGAAAACGCTGCCGCGCAGATCGACCGGATTCGGGTTGCCGCCGACGGCGCCGCCGTGCTGCGGCTGGATTTTTCCCGGGTGACCAGTGTCGAACCCGGTGGCTGCGCGCTGCTGCACGACGCCCTGCGCACGGTGCGGCAACGCGAACTCATGCTGGCAGGCGCGGAAGAGTTGCTGGCGCAAGTGCGTTCCATCATCGACGTGGGCCGGCGCGACGAAGGCGAAGCGCCATGGCTGCTGATGCTGGAACTGCTGCGCCTGCTGAACCGTGAAAAGGCGTTCGAAGAAGCCAGCATGGATTACTGCGTGACGTTCGAGGTATCGCCGCCGTCCTTCACGCCGCCCGGCAAGGTCGCCAGCACGCCGCGGCAAGTGGCGGGCCCGGCAACGGACCGCTACCTGCTGCCCCATGTAATCGAGGGCGATGCCGGCGAAGTGTGGTCCAGCATCCGTGCCCATGCCGAACATGCGTTCGCGCAAGGCACCTCGCTCGTGTTCGACTGCTCGCGACTGGTACGGATCGACTACGCGGCGGCCGGGCACCTGTTCGCGCTGCTCCAGCAGTTGGCCGGCCCCGGCAACCGGATCGATTTCCGCGAGCTGAACCATTTGGTCGCGGCATTGTTCCGGCTGCTGGGTTATGCCGACGTGGCGCGGTTGTTCCCGCACCGTTACTGAATATCCTGCCACAGCACCGCCGAGAATTTATCCTACTTGCAATTTTCTGGTGGAGTCCCCATTTTTGCGGCTGGCGTATTATTTGAGGCAATTATGGAACAATTTCACGGCACTACCATCCTCTCCGTCCGGCGCGGCAACCAGGTTGCCCTGGGTGGCGACGGTCAGGTAACGCTGGGCAATATCGTCATGAAGGGCTCGGCCCGCAAGGTGCGCAAACTGTACCAGGGCAAGGTCCTGTGCGGCTTTGCCGGCGGTACCGCCGATGCCTTCACGCTGCTGGACCGCTTCGAAGCCAAGCTGGAGAAACACCAGGGCAACCTGCTGCGCGCCTCGGTCGAGATGGCCAAGGATTGGCGCACCGACCGCGTGCTGCGCCGGCTCGAAGCGATGCTGCTCGTGGCCGATGCGCAATCCACGCTGATCATCACCGGCAATGGCGACGTGCTGGAGCCGGAAGACGGCATCGGCGCGATCGGTTCCGGCGGCGTCTATGCGCAGTCAGCCGCCAAGGCACTGTTCGAGAATACCGAAATGGCGCCCGCCGAGATCGTGAAAAAATCGCTGACGATCGCGGGCGAACTGTGTATTTACACGAACCTGTCGCACATCATCGAAACGCTGGATTAAGGCAAAAACATGAATATGACCCCGCAGGAAATCGTCGGCGAACTGGACAAGCACGTCGTTGGCCAGGGCAAGGCCAAGAAAGCCGTGGCGATCGCGCTGCGCAACCGCTGGCGCCGGCAGCAGGTCGAGGAACCTCTGCGCCATGAAATCACGCCAAAGAACATCCTGATGATCGGCCCGACCGGTGTCGGCAAGACCGAGATCGCGCGCCGGCTGGCCAAGCTGGCCGATGCCCCGTTCATCAAGGTGGAAGCCACCAAGTTCACGGAGGTGGGTTACGTGGGCCGCGACGTGGACACGATCATCCGCGACCTGATCGACATCGGCATCAAGCAGACGCGCCAGGCCGAGATGATCAAGGTACGCGCCCGTGCCGAGGATGCGGCGGAAGACCGCGTGCTCGACATCCTGCTGCCGCCGCCGCGCGACTTCGGGTTCTCGGCGAGCAACGACGCGCCGGCCGAGAAGGACACCACGCGTCAGACGTTCCGCAAGCGCCTGCGCCAGGGCGAACTCGACGACAAGGAAATCGAGATCGAACTGGCCGAGCAGGGGCCGCAGATGGAAATCATGGCGCCGCCCGGCATGGAAGAGATGACGGAGCAGATCAAGTCGATGTTTGCCGGCGTGGGCGGTAATCGCAAGAAAGCCCGCAAGATCAAGATCCGCGAAGCGATGAAGCTGCTGCTCGATGAGGAAGCCGCCAAGCTCGTCAACGAGGACGAGATGAAGCAGAAGGCAATCCAGAACGTGGAGCAGAACGGCATCGTGTTCCTGGACGAGATCGACAAGATCGCGTCGCGCTCCGAATCGGGTAGTGCCGACGTGTCGCGCGCCGGCGTGCAGCGCGACCTGCTGCCGCTCGTCGAAGGCACCACGGTGAACACGAAGTACGGCATGATCAAGACGGACCACATCCTGTTCATCGCATCGGGCGCCTTCCACCTGGCCAAGCCATCGGACCTGATCCCGGAACTGCAGGGCCGCTTCCCGATCCGCGTGGAACTGGAATCGCTGTCGATCGCCGATTTCGAGCGTATTCTCACCAGTACCGACGCTTGCCTGACACTGCAGTATGCGGCGCTGCTGGCCACGGAAGGCGTGACACTGGAGTTCGCGCCGGACGGCATCACGCGGCTGGCCGAGATTGCGTTCCAGGTCAACGAGCGCACCGAGAACATCGGTGCCCGCCGCCTGTACACGGTGATGGAAAAGCTGCTGGAAGAGATCTCGTTCTCGGCCTCCGATGCGGGCGACAAGCACATTGTCATCGATGCAGACTACGTGAACCAGCGGCTGGAAGCGCTGTCCGTCAACGAAGACCTGTCGCGCTACGTACTGTAACGAGCGTCAATCGAGCAATGGCAAACAAGGCACTGGCAACCCGGCAAAAGATGCGGCTCCGCGTGGAGCCGTCACAGGCTTACACGAAGCCCCGCAACCCGTTCGCCGCGCTGGCAAAGGCGCGCGCGGCGGGACCGCACGAGCGTAGCAAGTCCGCCGAACGCCAGGCCGCCAAGGTGGCCATTGCCAAGGCAAAGCTGAAGCCTGACCCGGACGAATAGCACCGGTACATGAAGCAAAAACTGGGGACGTACCGGATCGCCGGACCGCCCGGTTTCCAGGAAATTTCTTGGAAACCAGGGTACGTCCCCAGTTTTATTGGGAGGTAACGGGTCGCTGCACAGGGCCCGTCTGCACTGGCGCGGGTTGGCCGGGTTGGCCGACGGGCGTACCGGCTGGTGGCGTCACCAGTGGCGTCGGGGATGGCGTGGGTGGCGGCGGCGCGGCGCGGTTCACGGGGGGCAGCGGTGCGGCGGTGGTGGACGACATGCCGCTGTCCGGCAGCAGGTCGAGCCGCTTCTGCACGCCGCCGTCCAGCAGTGTCACGTGGCGCGGCTGCACGTCCTGCACGGTGACGCCGGGCTCCACTTCCTTGCCGACCGGGTAGGCTTTCGGCGTATCGCCGCTCGTGGCGATGATCGCCACGCTGCCCCGGCCGTCGCGGGAGGCCACCACGCCGCGCAATTCATAGGTGCTGGCAGTGGGGGCGGCAGTGGCCTGGCCACCGAACAGCCCCAGTGCAGCGTCGACCGGTGGCGGCGGTGTTTCCTGCACCGGTACCACGGCGATCGGCCGCTGCTGCGGCTTGAACAATTGCAGCCCCCAGTAGGCGGTGGACGCGGTCAGCGCCACCACGGCGGCCAGGGTGGCAAGGGTTGGAAGGTGATGCGGCAAACGGTTCATTGAAACTCCGGATAATTCAGTCGATCAGCGCACCAGCTGGTTGATCTCGATGATTGGCATCAGCACGGCCAGCACGATCAGCAGCACGACCACACCCATGGCCAGGATCAGTGCCGGCTCCAGCAGCCCGGCGATCGTCAGCGTGCGGCGCTCCAGGTCCGCTTCCTGCGCCGCGGCGGCACGCTCCAGCATCGCCGGCAGCTCGCCGGTGATTTCGCCGGCGCGGATCATGTGGATCAGCATCGGCGGAAAGTGCTTTTGCGCCGACAGTGCGCGTGCCAGGCTCACGCCTTCGCGCACCGCGTCGCTGGCCTCTTCCACCAGTTGGCGCATGGCCACGTTCGACAGCGTATCGCGGCTCGTTTCCAGCGCGCGCAGGATCGGCACGCCGGAGCCGGTGGTGATCGCCAGCGTGCTGGCAAAGCGCGACGTGTTCAGGCTGCGCTCGAACTTGCCGTACAGCGGCGCGGTCAGCAGCCATGTGTGCCAGCGCGTCTTCAGCGCGATGTTCTGCAGCGCGCGGCGCCACGCGAACCAGCCGCCGATCAGCAATACCAGCACGACCAGCCCGTAGTTGCGCACGAAGTCCGACACGGCCAGCATGATCACCGTGAGCAGCGGCAGCTTCTGCTTGGTATTGGAGAAGACCGACACGATCTGCGGCACCACGTAGGTGAGCAGGAAGATCACGATCGCGAACGCCACCACCGTGACGATCGCCGGATAGGTGAACGCCAGCCGCACCTTCTGCACGAGCGCGTTGCGGCGCTCGATGTAGTCGGCCAGCCGCGACAGCACCCGCGAGAGCTGGCCGATCTGCTCGCCGGAGGCCACGAGCGCGCGGTAGATTTCGGCGAAGTCGCGCGGATGGCGCTTGAGCACGTCGGACAGTGCGGCGCCGCCGATCACTTCGGAACGGATCGATGCGATCAGGTCGCGCACATACGGGCGCTCGGCCTGTTCCAGCAGCGCGGTGAACGCCTGTTCCAGCGGCAGGCCGGCTTCCAGCAGGCTGGCCATCTGGCGCGTGAACAGCGCCAGCTCCGTCGTCGACAGCTTTTCGCCCAGCCCGCGGCGCGTCGACGCGCCGCTGGCATCGACCTGCGCCACGATGGTATCGACCTTGATCGGTACGAGTCCCTTGGCGCGCAGGTCGGCGCGCGCGGCGCGCGGGCTGTCCGCGTTGACGACGCCTTTCTTCGTGGCGCCGCCCGCGTCGACGGCTTCATAACGGAATGCCGGCATTCAGTTCATCCTCAAGGTGTTCAGCCTGTTCAACCTGTTAATCCTTGGCGACGCGCAGCAGCTCGGCCAGCGTCGTGGTGCCGTTCGCGAGCCAGCGCTCGCCATCGTCGCGCATCGTCGTCATGCCGTCCGCCAGCGCCGTGTCCTTGATCACCGCCTCGGAAGAGCGATCGTGGATCTGCGCGCGGATCCGGTCCGTCGTCTGCAGCAGTTCATAGATGCCCACGCGGCCCTGGTAGCCCGTCTGGCCGCAGGCGTCGCAGCCGACCGCATGCCATTGCTGCCCGTCGAACGATTTGCATTCGCCGCACAGCTTGCGCACGAGCCGCTGCGCCAGCACGCCCAGCAGCGACGACGACAGCAGGAAGGGTTCGATCCCCATGTCCAGCAGGCGCGTGACGGCGGACGCCGAATCGTTGGTGTGCAGGGTTGCCAGTACCAGGTGACCCGTCAGCGATGCCTGCACGGCGATCTGCGCCGTTTCCAGGTCGCGGATCTCGCCGATCATGATCACGTCCGGGTCCTGCCGCAGGATTGCCCGCAGCGCCTTGGCGAACGTCATGTCGATGCGCGCGTTCACCTGCGTCTGTCCCACGCCGGCCAGGTCGTATTCGATCGGGTCTTCAACGGTGAGAATGTTCGTGGTGGTCGAGTTCAACAACGACAGCGCCGCATACAGCGTCGTCGTCTTGCCGGAACCGGTCGGGCCCGTGACCAGCACGATGCCGTGCGGCTGCGCCAGCAAGCCGTTGAACCGGGCCAGCATCGGCTCGCTCATCCCCAAGTGCTGCAAGTCCAGGCGCCCCGCTTCCTTGTCCAGCAGGCGCAGCACGGCGCGTTCGCCGTGACCGGTCGGCAGCGTGGACACGCGCACGTCCACCGGCTTGCCGCCCACGCGCAGGGTGATGCGGCCATCCTGCGGCAGGCGCTTCTCGGCGATGTCCAGCTGCGCCATGATCTTGATCCGCGAGATCAGCGAGCCGTGGATCGCCTTGCGCGGCTTGACGATGTCGCGCAACGCGCCGTCGACACGGAAGCGCACCACGGAAATCTGCTCGAACGGTTCCACGTGGATGTCCGACGCGCCATCGCGCAGCGCCTGCGTCAGCAGCGCGTTGATCATGCGGATCACGGGCGCATCGTCGGAGGATTCCAGCAGGTCTTCGATGGCCGGCACGTCCTGCAGCAGCCGGGTCAGGTCGAGGTCGGCGTCGAATTCGTCCGCCACCTGCGACACGTCGCCGCCGCCGCCCGCGTAAGCCGCGGCGATCGCTTCCTCGAGCTGGGCGCGCGGCACGGGTTTCAGCTGGATGCGGCCGAAGCGGCGCGACACCTCGGCGATCGCGGAAGGCGCGGTGGCGTTCGAGACCAGCACCTCGACCGTGCCATCGCGCTCGCCGCCTTTCGCCAGCACGAGGAAGTCGCGGGCGAAGGCGTAGGGAAGAAGATTATCCATGATGCTGCCTGTTCAGATGGGTGAGCATCACTGCTGCGGCGTTGTTTGCTGCGGCGTTGGCGGCACCGGCTGGGCCGCTCCCGGCGCCCCCGCCGGCACGGGCGCGGCCGGTACGGGTGCCGCCACTGTCGGCGAGCCGACCGGCACGCCATTGTTCAGTACCGGCAGTTGCGGCCCGCCCAGCTGGCGCATCAGGATCGTGTCGCTCGGCTTGAACTCGGCGCCGGACGCGCGCATGTAGTCGTAGCGGTCCGCGGCCAGGCTCATGCTCTGCTCCTTGTTGCGGATGACGACCGGGCGCAGGAATACCATCAGGTTGGTTTTCTTGCGCGCCCGCGTGTTGTACTTGAACAGGTTCCCCAGCACCGGGATATCGCCCAGGCCGCGAATTTTCTCCACGCCGTCGGATGCCGTGTCCTCGATCAGGCCACCGAGCACGATGATCTGGCCATCGTCGGCGATCACGTTGTTCTCGATGACGCGCGTATTGAGCGTGATGCCGGCCGTGGCGGACAGCGACGACTGGTCCACCGACGACGATTCGTTGTAGATCGCCAGCTTGATCGTGCCGCCCTCGGAAATCTGCGGCTTCACCTTCAGCGTCAGGCCCACGTCCTTGCGGTCGATGGTCTGGAACGGGTTGGTATTGGTGCCGGAAGTCGTGGTGAACTGGCCGGTCAGGATCGGCACGTTCTGCCCCACGCGGATGGTGGCCACTTCATTGTCCAGCGTGATCATGTTCGGCGTCGACAGGATGTTGCCGTTGCCGGTCGTTTCCAGCGTGTGCGCCACGGCGCCCAGGCCGAACTTGCCGTCCGCCAGCTGCTTGAAGATGCCGATCGTCAGGCCGTTGCTGGGGGCACTGGCGCCGTTGTACACGTTGACCAGGTTGTTGCCGCCGCTGGAGAACGACTGCAGGCCGCCGATCCGGTAGGTACTGTCGCTGTTGCCGGAAGCGCCCACCCACTGCACGCCGAACTCGGACGCCTTGTCGAGCGACACCTCGACGATCAGCGCCTCGATGTACACCTGGGCGCGGCGCACGTCGAGCTGGTCGATCACGGCGCGCAGGTTGCGGTAGATCGCTTCGGGCGCGGTGATGATCAGCGTGTTGGTCGACGCGTCGGCCTGGATGAAGCCAGCCGAGCCGCCCGCGGTGCCTTGTTGCGTGCCGCTGCGGTTCGATGACAGCAGCGGATTCGTCGGCCCGGCATTCGTCGTCGACGTGCCGGTCTGGCCGATCGTGTTGTTGGCCCCGGTCTGCATCGTGGCCTGGTTGTTCAGCGCATTCCCGGACGTGCCGCCGGTGGCCGGCGCTTCGCCCGACATCACGGCGCGCAGCGTTTCGGCCAGCTGCGTGGCATCGGCGTTCTTCAGGTACACCACGTGCACGTTGCCCGACTGCGAGGTCGGCATGTCCAGCTTGGCGATCAGGGAACGGGCCAGGTTGGCGCGCGCCACCGATGGCGCGCGCAGCACCAGCGAATTGGTGCGCGGATCGGCCAGCACGGACATCTGCCCGCCGCCATCGCCGCCCTTGCCCGGTTCCATCAGCTTGTTGATCATCGAGGCGATGTCGCTGGCGATCGCGTTGCGCACGGGGATCACGTCCATGTCCGCCGAAGCCGGTGTATCCATCGCCGCGATGATCTTCGACAGCCGCTTCAGGTTGTCCGCATAGTCGGTGATCACCAGCGTGTTGTTGCCAGGGTTCGCGTTGATCGTGTTGTTCGTGGAAATCAGCGGTCGCAGCACGCCGACGAGGTTCGCCGCCGATTCATGATTGAGCTGGAAGACCTGGGTGGCTACCTGGTCGCCCTTCGGTGCGACCTGTCCTTTCACGATCGTGGGCGTGGCCTGCAGCTTTGCTTCCGCTTCGGGCACCACCTTCGCAAAGCCGTCGCCACTGACGATCGCGTAGCCCTGCAGACGCAGTGCGGACGTCAGCAGTGCAAAGGCCTGGGACTTGCTGATCGATTTCTCCGATACGAGCGTGATCGTGCCTTTTACGCGAGGATCGATCAGGAACGTGATATTGGTGTAATGCCCTACCGCCTTGATGACGGATTCGATATCGGCACCGACGAAGTTCAGCGCGGCTTCATCCTGCGGCGCCGCCCAGGCCGGCCCCATGGAAGAGGACAGCACGCAGCACAGCAGCGCGCCGGCGGACAGGCGCCGCAGCGCGGGAAGTTGGTATTTGCTTGCAGTTTTCATTATCTGAACTCGAGTGCGATGATGTTTTTGCCGCCGATATTGCGGCGCTGGCCCAGCAGGTTGAGCAGGTTGCCCAGGGTGTCTTCATAGCCGGCGGCCGCTTCGGCCTGGCCGGAAAATTGCAACCGGCCGTTGCGCAGCTGGCCGCTGCCGGTCAGCAGCAGCGGCCCTTTCACGGATGTCAGCGCGACGGCGGCCTGCTGGCCCTTCCAGTCCAGCGCCAGCTGGTAGCTGCCCAATGGCCGGATCGGCGCCAGGCGCGACGACATGTCGCCCATCTGCAGCGTGGTGACGCCGTTGACCAGGAAGGCCTTGTTTTCCAGCGCGAGCGCCAGCGACGTCCACGCCAGTTGCAGCCGGCCGGACAGCGCGAGCGTGTTCAGCGGCGCCCCCAGGCCGGCCAAGCCATCGGCCGGCAACTTCAGCGCGGCAGGGCTCAGTTGCCAGGCGCGCCAGCTGCCCGTGAAGTTGACGGGTTGCGTCAGCGCTTCCGGATTGTCCAGTTCCATGCGCACGCTGCCCAGCAGCGACAGCGGCGACAGCTTCCAGGCGAAGCGCCCCGGCAGCAGCGGCGTCACGGCGCTGTTGCCGCTGGCGGCACCGCCGACGAAGGCCGAGCCGCGCCACAGCGTGCCTTGCGCATCGCCCAGCGTGAGCCGCCCGCCGGTCTGCTTTTCCACCAGCGCGGCCACCCAGCTCGCCGGGAAGAAGACGAGCAGCGTGAAGACCGCGGTGATGGCGATCGCCAGCAGCCACAGGAAGGTGCGCTTCATCGGCTGCCCGCTTCCTGGCGCAGCGTCAGCGTGGCGTCGACGAGGCCCGCGCTGTCTTCCTTGCCGCCCGGCGTGCCGATCTTAGCTTCCTGCACCGCCAGCCGTTCTTCGCGCCGCGCGGCATCGAGCCACGTGACGAGGCCGGCGAACTGCACGCCCTTGAAGTCCACTTTCACGTAGTCGCCGGTCACGGCAAGGTTTTGCGGATCCAGGCCGCGCGCCGCCAGCGTCGCGTTCAGCCGGTCGCGCGACAGCGGCTGCACCTGTGCCGGCGCCTGCGCCCCCAACTGCGCTGCCTGCGCGGCCAGTGCCTGCATCTCCGCCGTTTGCTGGCGCAGTGCCGGCAGTTCCTTGCGCAGCCGTTCACGGCCCGTCAGCGCCGGGTCGACCAGGATCGCATACACCAGCGCCAGGCCGACGACGATGCTGCCGGCCGTGAGAAAGCGGCGTTCCTGTTCCGTGCGTGCGCTCCAGAATCCCGCGGCCGATGCGCGAAGGCCGGCAAGTCCATTTCTTACATCGCTCACGATTTGCCTCCCGCACGCAGTTCCCATGTTCCCGCGCCCGTTTCCGTCAACGTCAATCCCCGTGGCGCCAGTTGCGCCTGCACCTGCACCAGGGCGCCCCCATCCACGCTGCCCGGCTTCAACCGCACGATGAGGGCGCGTTCGCGGTACTCGAGGCCGGCCACGACATCGCGCCGTGGCAGCCCTCCGAGCGCCTCGCCGAATGCGGCGGCAAGCGCCGTGAAGTCATCGCTGCCCATTTCGCCGCTGCCCGCCTTGGCGCGGGCGAGATTCCCGCGCAGCTGCGCGGCCGGATCGAGCACCACCTTTTCATTCGGGTAGGCGGCGCGGAAGATCTGCACCATCGACTGGCGCAATCCTTCGGCCTCGCGTTTCATGCGCAGCCATTCCACGTTCAGCGCCACGATATTGACCAGCACCGCCACCAGCGCCAGCCGCAGCGGCCAGCGCCACTGCTTCCAGGCCTGCGCCCGGGCGCCGCTCGCCGCGCCAAGGCCAGCGGCCAGGTCGAGCTGCACGGCCTTGCTGGCCGCGATGCGGTGCGCCCAGTGATCCTCTTCCAGCGTGATACCCGTGACAGTGGGCAGCAGCGATTCATAGTGCGCGCGCTGGGCAGCCGGCACGTACAGCGTGACGGGTGCCTCGCCGGCCAGGGCGCGCAGCACCTCCAGCGCCGCATCGGGCTGCGCCGGCAAAGCCAGGCCAATCCCTTCGTAAGGGCCGGTACGCAATGTCAGCTCCATGCCGCCTTCGTCGTTGGCGAGCAATGCGGACACGCCGCCGGCTGCCAGCGGCAGGCACAGTTGGGCCGGCAGCGCGGACACGGTGCGAGCGCCCTGCTGCACGAGCGCCTTGACCAGCACATCCAGCCAGGCGCGCTGCACCACCGCCACCGTGCGTTCGCTGCCGCCGGGCTGCGCCGGGCCGAGCGCGAACACGCAGTCGGCCGGATCGCCCAGCAATTGTTCCTCGACGAGGTTGGGGATCGCCGCCTTCAGGCGGCTGCCGGTCAACGGCGGCACGGCAGCGCGCAGCAGCGTCACGTCGGCCGCCGCCAACAGCAGCACCACCTTGCGGCTTGCCGCCACCAGGTCGCCCAGCTTGCCCAGCGCGCCGGCGCCCTGCTGCAGCACGTTGCCGCCGTCGCCCACCTGCGCATAGGCGCAGGCGGCGCCGATGTCGGCCGCGGCGGCGCGGGCCGGGTAGTTTATGTAGAGAGTCGTCAAAACGGTTTGCTTTCCTTAGATTTCCCGGATCCACTTCACAGTGGTCCGCGCTCCCTGGGCCGGCGGCAGCCGATAAATCAGTGCCCACGATTCCATGGCGGCCCGGTCCAGCCTTACTTGGCTCAGCACGAGGAAATAGTTGCTGTGCACGCTGACAATCCCCGGCGGTACCGGGTTCTGCAACATGCCGGTAAATTCACTGATGTCATTGAACGGCTTGCGCTTGCGCGATGCGACCACCGACTGGGCCTGGGACAGCGACATGCCTTCGTCGATGGCGGCAAGCACTTCGGCGGGTGCCGTGTTCACGTTGATCCCGGTCGCTTCAGGCAGCACGACCACGAAGTCACGCAGCCGCTCGACGGCCGCTTGCGGAAAGCCCACGGCGAGCAAATCCTCCACGCGCTGGAATGCCAGCGGTGCATTGCCGTTTCCGGCTTGCCCCGCCACCTTGGACCTCATCGCATACTCTGCCGCGGCCCGCGCGAGGCCGGCATCGAGCTGCAGCACAGTCAGCAGCTGCGCAAAGACCTTCACTTCAGGGTCTATGACCGCCTTGACGCCAGCCAGGTTGGTCAGATTGTAACGCGACTGCGCATCGTAGATCTGCCCCTGCAAGGTGGCATCGTAATCCTCGCCCTCGACCCGCTCGCGCTCCACGTACTGGTCCAGCCGCGTTTCCGCCAGCGGTGTGGCCCACACGCCGTCGGCCCGGGTGAAGTTCGGGTAATCCAGGCCGTCCTGCCGCAGGATCAGCCGCGCCCAGTCGAGCGCGCCACGCAGGATCCAGCGTGTCTGCAGGTGCAGCCGCTGGTTTTCCACGGAACGCACCTGCACCTGCTGCTGCCAGAACAGGCTGGCCACGATCGTGACCGCCAGCGTCGTCAACAGCAGTGCGGTGACGACGGCGACGCCGCGCTGGCGCTGCAGGCCGCGCATCATGTATCCCCCAGCAGCAGCACCTTCACCATCGGATTCGGCTCGCGCATCAATTGCAGCGACATTTCCAGGCCATCCGGCTCGTTCACGGCGCCGCCGGTACTGTTCTGCGGCGCGGTCCAGGCACCGTTCACCCATAGGCGCACGCCCATGCCGGACACGCCGGCATGCAGGGCCACGCCCTGCACCGGGTCGGCGTCGGAGACCGCGGCCTGCCACAGCGCATCAAGCTGCACGAGATCGCGCGTGGCGGCCGATTCGCGCCGTGCCAGCACGCCGTCGCGCAGGCGATAGCTGACCACCACCAGTTGCGTGGGGCCCTGGTCGGGTGCATGGGTGCGCACGAAGATCAGCCGCAGGTTGTCGGCCACCAGGTTTTGCCGCTGCCCGATCACGTCCTTGCGGGCCAGCTGTTCCAGGTCGTTCTGCAATTGCGCGAAGGCGAGCTGGACGCCGCGCGTGTGTTCCATCTGCTGCGTCAGCGAGACGCGCGAACGCAGGATGCTGTCCAGCCCTCGCCAGCCCAGCACGGCCACAATGGCCAGGATGGTGATCGCCACCAGCAGTTCGATGAGAGTGAAACCGCGCTGTTTCATCGTTCCTTCAGCACCAGTTGTACCAGCTTGATGATGCGGCGCTGCGGCCTGGCCGCGTCGTACACGGACACTTCCACGCGCCGCAGCAGCGGGTTCGGCGAGATGATCACTTCTTCCTCGCACTGCAGTTGCAGGTCGCCCTGCGGACACGCGAACGATGTCTTGCCGACCGATGGGAACACCTTGCCCAGGCGGATCTGCACCAGGCGGTTCTCGGCCGACCAGGTGGCCATCATCGTCGTGCGCAGGCCTTCGCTGTTGCGGGTCAGGCTGCCGATCGCCTGCAATGCGGCGACCAGCGCGGTGCCGACGATGAACAGGGCCACGAGCACTTCCAGCAGCGTGAAACCCGCCTGCTTCCCGTTTGCGGAACGCTTCATGTCACTCAACCGTGAAATGGCCGATGCCATCGGCCCGCACCGCGGTGCGCACATCGCCATGGGCCAGCGTGAGCACGAACGGCTTGTCGACCGGCTCGCGGCCGAACACGATGCGCATTGGCGCACCGGGAAGATTGGTGGAGGGATCGAGCAGCAGGGTCATCGGGGTACGCTTGAATTCGCGTTCGCGCAGCATGTCGTCTTGCGGCAGCGTCTTCCATTCGCGCCCTTCGCGCACCAGAAAGCGGTAGCCCTGCGCGCCCGCTTCGAATGCGATCGGCCGGTTGCGCACGATCGCCTCGTCGCGCGCCAGTTGCAGCAGTAAGGCCACGCGCTGTGCCTCCTGTTGCATTGCCTGGCGCCCGCTCGGTGCCACGTTCATCGTGACCAGGCCCAGCGTGAGGCCAATGATGACCAGCACCACCAGCAGCTCGATCAGGGTAAAGCCGCGCTGGCGCATCCTGCGGCCCGGGACTTAGTTTTCCCAGGAGCCGATGTCGGCATCCTCGCCGGTACCGCCCGGCTGGCCGTCGGCGCCGGTCGAGAACACGTCCACCTCGCCCTTGATGCCGGGCGACAGGTACTGGTACTGGAAGCCCCATGGATCCTTCGGCATCTTTTCCAGGTAGCCGCCTTCCTTCCAGCCGTTGGCGGCCGGACCGGACGTGGGCTTCACCAGCAGCGCCTGCAGGCCCTGCTCGGTGGTCGGGTACCGGGTGTTATCAAGTTTATACAGTTTCAACGATTGCATGATCGTGGCGATGTCGACCTTCGCCGCGGCGACCTTCGATTCGCCGGTGCGCGACAGCAGCTTCGGCACCACGAGCGCGGCCAGCACGCCCATGATGACGACGACCACCATGATTTCGATGAGGGTGAAACCACGCGCGCGGCGCGTGAGATGGAGACCTTTTTTCATGAAGCTTCAGGGTGACGATGAAAATGCAGAGTGCGGAAGTATAAGCCTGAATTGCTACACGACGGTGAAAAAGGACGTAAAGAGAAGTTACTGGAGAACCGGTGACAGGCACCATTTTCCAGGAAATGTTCCAGGAAAACCGGTGTCTGTCACCGGTTTTGTCAGCGGTTCCGGCTTTACCGGCTTATTGGCCGCAGACCGGGCAGCCGCCGGCGCGGCCCACGCCGATGCTGCTCCACTCCATGCGCAGGCCGTCGAGCAGCAGCAGCCGGCCGGCCAGCGAGGTGCCGATGCCCATCACGATCTTCAATGCCTCGGCCGCCTGCATCGCACCGACGACACCCACCAGCGGCGCGAACACGCCCATCGTCGAACACGCCACGTCCTCGAAGGCCTGGTCCTGCGGGAACAGGCACGAGTAGCATGGCGCACCGTCGTGGCGCGGATCGAAGACGCTGACCTGGCCGTCGAAGCGGATCACGGCGCCGGAAACGAGCGGCACGCGCGCTGCCACGCAGGCGCGGTTGACCGCGTGGCGGGTCGCGAAGTTGTCGGTGCAGTCGAGGACCACGTCGCTTGCCGCCGCCAGTTCGGCAAGGCGGGCATCGTCGACGCGTTCGACCAGCGCGGTCACCTGCACGTCCGGGTTGATCGCGGCAACCGACTCCCGCGCCGACAGCGCCTTGGGTTGGCCGACGCGGGCTGTGGTATGGGCGATCTGGCGCTGCAGGTTCGTGAGATCGACATCGTCGTCGTCGACGATGGTCAGGTGGCCGACACCGGCCGAGGCAAGATACAGCACCGCCGGCGAACCGAGGCCGCCGGCACCGATGACGAGCACGCGTGCGGACAAAAGTTTCTGCTGCCCCTCGATGCCGATCTCGTCGAGGAGGATATGCCGCGAATAGCGCAGCAGCTGCTGGTCGTTCATGCCTTCGCTCATGTGCTCGTTCATGTGCTTACTTCACCTGCGAGGGCGGCGCCTTTTTATCTTCCGGCTTGACCACGTCCGTCTTCGTCTCCGGCTTGACGAGGATTTCCCCG
Source organism: Pseudoduganella lutea (assembly GCF_004209755.1). Classification (NCBI taxonomy): domain Bacteria; kingdom Pseudomonadati; phylum Pseudomonadota; class Betaproteobacteria; order Burkholderiales; family Oxalobacteraceae; genus Pseudoduganella; species Pseudoduganella lutea. The sequence goes on from NZ_CP035913.1 coordinate 2,757,321, forward strand.
GCGCGTTTTTCCGCCGGCGTATCGGCCTTGGCCAGCTTTACCGGCAAGCCCTTGAAGTGGTTCAGCGCCTGGGCCAGCTGGAAATCGTCCTTGCTGCCGAATTCGACGGGCTTCTGGCTTTTCGCCAGTGCCAGGATGCGCTGCTCTTCTTCCAGCTCGTCATGGCGCACCGGGCGGCTTTCCTTGTCGTCGCCGGACAGGTGTTTTTCCAGGTCGGCTTCGCGCAGGCGCAGGCTGTTCAAGCCGTCGCCTTCGGGTGTTTCATCCACGTGCACGTCCGGTTCGATGCCCTTGGCCTGGATCGCCCGGCCTTTCGGCGTGTAGTAGCGCGCGGTCGTCAGCTTGACGGCCGTATCGGCGGTCAACTGGCGCAGGGTCTGCACCGAGCCCTTGCCGAACGTGGTGCTGCCCATCACGATGGCGCGCTTGTAATCCTGCAGCGCACCGGCCACGATCTCGGAAGCGGAAGCCGAGCCGGCATTGACGAGCACCACCAGCGGCACCGTCTTCACGGCCGCGGGCAGCTTCGCCAGCGGATCGCCCGGGTGGCGACCGGCATAGTATTCCGGCCGCGCGTAGAACGTCTGCTTGGAATCGGCCAGCTGGCCATTGGTGGAAACGACCACGGAATCCTTCGGCAGGAACGCGGCCGATACGCCGATCGCGCCCGGCACCACGCCGCCCGGGTCGTTGCGCAGGTCGAGCACGATGCCCTTGATGTCCGGGTTTTTCTCGTACAGGCTTGACAGCTTCTTGACCATCTCGTCAAGCGTGGGTTCCTGGAACTGCGAGATGCGCAGCCACACGTAGCCCGGTTCCACCACCTTCGCCTTCACGCTCTGCACGCGGATCTCCTCGCGCACGATCGGCACGATGAGCGGCTTGTCGTCGCCCTTGCGCGAAATCGTCAGCACGACCTTGGTGCGCGGCTCGCCGCGCATCTTCTTGATCGACTCATCCAGCGACAGGCCTTTCAATGGCACGTTGTCGATGCGGGTGATCAGGTCGCCGGAGCGGATACCGGCCTTGAACGCGGGCGTATCCTCGATCGGCGATACCACCTTCACGTAGCCATCCTCGGTGGAGACTTCGATGCCGATGCCGACGAACTTGCCCTGCACCGACTCGCGCATTTCGCGGAATGCCTTTTCATCCAGGTACACCGAGTGCGGATCGAGCGACGACACCATGCCGGCGATCGCTTCCTGCAACAGCTTCTTGTCGTCGACGTTTTCCACGTAATCGGTCTTGATCAGGCCGAACACGTCCGACAACTGGCGCAGCTCTTCCAGCGGCAACGGGGCGTCGATCCGCTGGGCGAGCGCGGAAAAGTTCATGGAGGCGGCAACGCCGGCCACCATGCCCAGGCCGATCAGGCCAATACTCTTGAGTTTCTTACCCATTGATTTCCACTGAGGATGTTCCACTGAGGTGCGACGGCGAGGCGGCGGTATCAGGTGCCAGGTGCCAGGTGCCAGGGGCGCTTCCCTGGCACCCCGCCCGGAAAGGGCGCCTGTCACCGGGTTTGTCCGAAGTTTTGTCAGAACTTTTGCCAGAACCTTGGTTAAAACTTCACCCACCCGGCAGGGTCGAACGCCCGGCCCTGGTGGCGCAGCTCGAAGTATAAACCCGATTCCTCGTTGCCACCGCTGTTGCCGGCGGCGGCGATGACGTCGCCGCCCTTGACCACGTCGCCCACACGCTTGAGCAGCGACTGGTTATTGCCGTAGATGCTCATGTACTGGCCGCCATGGTCGACGATGATCAGGTTGCCGAAACCGCGCAACCAATCGGCAAACACGACGCGGCCCTGGGCGACGCTGCGGATTTCCGCGCCTTCGCCGGCCAGGATGAAGACCCCCTTCCAGCTCGGACCGTCGCCCCGCTTGCTGCCGAAGCGCGCGGCCACGCGGCCCCCTACCGGGGCGCGCATCTGCCCTTTCAGGCTGGCGAACGCCCCCGCCGGTGCCGCTGGCGCCAGTGCGACCTCGGACGGTCGTGCGGCGGCTTCCTCGCGCGGTTCCGGCTTCACGGGCTCGCGCTGCGCGATCTTCGGTTCCGGTTTCGGTTCGGGCTTTTGCACGACCTTCGGTTCCCTGTCCTGTGCGTCCTTTTGCGCCTGGCGCTGTTCCCGGCTTTCCCGCGCCAGCCGCTCGCGCTCGGCCTTGGCCTTTGCCGCGGCGAGCGCCCGTGCTTCCGCTTCGGCCTTGGCTTTCGCCGCACGCTGCGCCGCCAGCCGTTCCTGGCGGGCCTTTTCGGCCGCGGCAGCGCGCGCCTGTTCCTCGATCAGCTTGTTCAGCCGGGTCACCAGTGCGCCCATGCGCTGTTCGTCGCGCTCGATGCGGCCCACTTCCTTGCGCTGCGTATCGAGTTTCTGCGACAGGCTGGCCACCAGCGCGGCGTGCTTCGTCTTCTGTTGTTCCAGCAGCGCTTTCTGCTGGCGTTCCTCGTCGGCGATCTCCACCAGCTCGTCGCGGGCGTTCTGCGCCTCGGCCTGGTTGGTTTCCACCGCCGCGAGGTTGGTGCGCAGCGATTCGATCAGCGCGGCCTGGGCCTGCGACACGTAGGACATCAGTTGCAGGTCGCGGTTGATGCGGTTCGGGTTGTCGCCCGAAAGCAGTAGCTTGATCCGGTCTTCGTTGCCGGCCACGTACTGCTCGCGCAACAGCTTCGCCAGCTGTCCTTTCTGGCTGGCGATGGTGCCGGCCAGCCGCTCGCGTTCGGTGGACAGCTCGGTAATCTTCGCCGTGGTGGCTTCGGTTTCGGCCGCCAGTTCGCGCAACTGGCGGTTGGCATTCGAGATCGCCTGTTCGGATTCGGCCAGCGTGTCGGCGGCATCCTCGCGCGCGCTTTCGGTCTGGCCGATATCGCGCTTCAGGGCATTGAGTTTTTGCTGCAGTGCGGCGCGCTCCACCTCGGCGGCGGCCTTCTGCTTGCTGCGGTTGGTCTGTTTGGCTGCGGCGAGGGCATCGCCCCCGCCGAAGGCCAGCGCCGCGGCTACGCCCAGCGCGGCAAACAAAGCGCGGGCGCGCTGCGAACGGTTGAGTGACATCGAACGTTACTTGGCCTTGCCCTGGTTGGCCACGGCTGCCTGCGCGGCGGCGATCGCGGCGGGGTCGCCCAGGTAGTAGTGGCGGATCGGCTTCAGGTCGGCATCCAGTTCATACACAAGCGGCTGGCCGTTCGGGATGTTCAGGCCAACGATTTCCTCGTCGCTGATATTGTCCAGCATCTTGATCAGCGCGCGCAGGCTGTTGCCATGGGCCGAGATCAGGATCTTGCGGCCAGCCTTGATGGCGGGAGCGATTTCCTCGTTCCAGGCCGGCAACACGCGCGCCACCGTGTCCTTCAGGCATTCGGTCAGCGGGATCTGTTCCTTTGCCAGGCCGGCATAGCGCGGATCGTTGAAGGATGCGCGGTCGTCGCCCTCTTCCAGCGCGGGTGGCGGAATGTCATAGCTGCGGCGCCAGACCAATACCTGCTTGTCGCCGAACTTGGCGGCCGTTTCACCCTTGTCCAGTCCCTGCAGGGCGCCGTAGTGGCGCTCGTTCAGGCGCCAGTCGTTCTTGACCGGCAGGTACATCAGGTCCATTTCATCGAGCGTCAGCCACAGCGTGCGGATGGCGCGCTTCAGCACGGAGGTGTAGCACAGGTCGAACGTATAGCCTTCGTTCTTCAGTACTTCGCCGGCGGCCTTCGCTTCCTTCACGCCTTTTTCGGTCAGGTCCACGTCGGTCCAGCCGGTGAAACGGTTCTCGAGATTCCACGTGGACTCGCCATGACGCATGAAAACAATTTTATACATAGGGCAATCTTCTTCTGGGGGGATGGGGAAATCGTCGGCCGGAGCCGTTGTTCGTCTTCTATTTTATAATGCGCGGATTGACTTCAACCATTGGAAGCTAAGTGAAATTCATCCTCGACCATATCTTTCTCGTTGGCATTGCCGTGTTGTCGGGTGGCGCCTTGCTGTGGCCAGCGCTGACGCAACGGGGCAAAAAAGCGAGCCCGCAACAGGTTACGCTGTTGATAAACCGGTCCAAGGCCACCATTGTGGACGTACGCGATGCCGCGGCCTTCGGCGCGGGCCACCTGCCGGATGCACGGAATATTCCGCTGGGCGAACTGGCCAAGCGCAGTGGCGAGCTGGAAAAATTCAAGAACAGGACGGCCGTGGTCGTCTGCCAAAAAGGGACGCGGGCCAGTGGTGCCGCAAAGATTCTGGAAAAGGCGGGGTTCGCCGATGTGGTCGTCCTGGACGGCGGCATCGAAGCGTGGAAAACCCAGGGTTTGCCAATCACCAAATAAAGGAAGGATACCGCCATGACCGCTCAAGTAACCATGTACACCACCGCCATCTGCCCTTATTGCATTCGCGCCGAGCGGCTGCTGGAAAGCAAGGGCATCAAGAATATCGACAAGATCCGTGTCGACCTCGATCCGGCCCAGCGCCAGGTGATGATGCAGAAAACCGGGCGGCGCACGGTGCCGCAGATTTATGTCGGCGACACCCACGTTGGCGGCTTCGACGATCTGTATGCGCTGGACCAGGCCGGCCGCCTGGATCCGCTACTGAATGGCTAGTTTAAGAAAATGACGGCGCTGGGCAAAAAAAGGCTGGCAGGCATATTTGTTTTGCTACAATTGCCCACGCGTTTGATCCAGGCCATCCTGGGCGGGCGACATAATCATCTGTCCAATTCAATGAAAGCGTTCCATGTCTGACGAAAACCTGCAACCCGTATTCCAAATCCAACGCGTCTACCTGAAAGACATGTCGCTGGAACAGCCGAATTCCCCAGGCATCTTCCTGGAACAGCAAGCCCCGTCGATCGAAGTGGCCCTGGATGTCGGCGCCGTACCCCTGCAGGAAGGCATCTTCGAATCCACGGTGACGATCACCGTGACCGCCAAGGTGGCCGACAAGGTGGCGTTCCTGGTAGAAGGCAAGCAGGCAGGCATTTTCGAAGCACGCAATATCCCGGCCGAACAGCTCGATCCGCTGCTGGGCATCGGCTGCCCGAACATCGTGTACCCGTATCTGCGCGCCAACATCGCCGACCTGATCACCCGCGCCGGCTTCCCGCCAGTGCACCTGGCCGAGATCAACTTCGAAGTGTTCTACCAGCAGCGCCTGCAGGCAATCGCCGAACAGCAAGCCAAGGCTGGCGAAGGCACGAACACCGTTCAGTAATCCGGCTGAACAGGAGCGGCCGGGATGATTTCCCGCCGCCGCTTCCCCGTAAATCAAAGGCCCATCGTGGCCTTTGATCATTTTGGACGAAAGTTTTTTGCAATGAGTATTACGCGCTTGATAATTGGTTCCGCCTGGTTGCTGGCGAGCGCCGCCAGCTGGGCTGCCGATTTCAAGTCGGTTGGCGCGGCGCCCGCCGTGCTGTACGACGCGCCTTCCACGAAGGGCGTCAAGCTGTTCATCGTGCCGCGCGGCGCGCCGCTGGAAATCGTGCTTACCTACGGCGACTGGGTCAAGGTGCGCGACGTTTCCGGCGAGCTGGCCTGGACGCCGGCGCGCGGCCTTTCTTCCCGCCGCAATGTCATCGTGCGCGCGCCGAACGTGAAAGTGCGCACAGCCGAGGACGATGCGTCGGCCGTGGTCTTCACGGCCGACAAGGGCGTGCTGCTGGAGCTGGGAGAACCCGGCGCGAACGGCTGGGTCAAGGTCCGCCATCGCGACGGCCCAGCGGGCTACGTGCGCAGTAGCGATATCTGGGGTAACTGACATGCAAGAGAATCAACCGAGCCGGCGCCGTATCACTGTACTGGGCGCCGGGGCCTGGGGCACGGCCGTCGCCATCGCGGTGGCCGCGCGCCATGACGTGGTGCTGTGGGGCCGCAATGCCGACGCCATGGCGCAGATCGCCACGGCCCGCGACAACACCCACTACCTGCCCGGCTTTCCTTTCCCACCCGCGCTGCGCGTAACGGCCGATTTCGACGAGGCAGTGGCCCACACCATGCGCGATGCCGGTGGCCATGATGGCCTGCTGATCGCGGCCACGCCCGTGGCCGGCCTGCGGCCGCTGCTGCACAGCCTGAAGGGCCGGCCCATCCCGAACCTGGTCTGGCTGTGCAAGGGCTTCGAATATGAAACGGGGCTGCTCCCGCATCAGATTTTCCGCGATGTCCTGGGCGACGCCGTTCCCGGCGGCGCCTTGTCCGGCCCCTCGTTCGCGCAGGAAGTGGCGCGCGGCCTGCCGTGCGCGTTGACCATTGCCTCCACGTCCGCCGCGCTGCGCGACTGCGTGGTGGCCGCGGTGCATGGCGGCACGATGCGGGTGTATTCCAGTGACGACCTGATCGGCGTGGAAGTCGGCGGCGCCGTGAAGAACGTGATGGCGATCGCCACCGGCTGCGCCGATGGCATGGGCCTGGGCCTGAACGCCCGCGCCGCCCTGATCACGCGTGGCCTGGCCGAAGTGACCCGCCTGGGCACGACACTGGGCGGCAATATCGAAACGTTCATGGGCCTGACCGGCATGGGCGACCTGATCCTCACGTGCACGGGCGACCTGTCGCGTAACCGCCGCGTGGGCCTGGGCCTGGCGCAAGGCAAGGCACTGGACACGATCGTGGCCGAGCTGGGCCACGTGGCCGAAGGCGTGCCATGCGCCAAGGCCGTGCGCGAACTCGCGGCCCGGCTGGGCGTCGACATGCCGCTCACGAACGGCGTGGCATCGATGCTGTTCGATGGCGTGAAGCCGGACGTGCTGGTGGCCCGGATGCTGGCACGCGATCCCCGCGATGAGACACTCACGCCCGCTTCCAAGTAAGGTTTGATCCAATCGCAGTCGTTCGTTGAACGACGTGGATAGACTTGACGGGTCCGCTTGCCCGTTTGTCATCCATGCCCACGCGATTCTCCACCACACGTGCCAATTTCTCGGCACGCAGCCTGTTTGCCTTCCTGTGCGTCGGCGGCGCGTCCACGGCCGCGCACTACCTGGTGATGCTGCTGCTGATGCGCGCCGGCCTGCCGGCCGTTAGCGCTTCGGGCATCGGCTTCGTGCTCAGCGCGTTGCTGAACTACCTGCTGAACGAGCAAGTCACCTTTCACAGCCATGAACAGCGCCGTGTGACCGCGCCGCGTTTCGCGGTCGCCGCCGCCAGCGGCCTGCTGCTGAACCACCTGCTGCTGACCGCGCTGTTGCGCGCGGGGCTGCCCACGCTACCTGCCCAACTGCTCACCACCATGGGAGTCATCGTATGGAACTATTGCATCCATGGCGCCTGGACTTTTCGACGCAACCGGAACTGAAGCCGGTGCCCGTCGTCAGCCTCGTGCTGCCGTGCTTTAACGAGCAGGAAGTGCTGCCGGAAACCACGCGCCGGCTGGTGGCGCTGCTGGCCCGGCTCGAAGCCGAAGGCAAGGCCGCACCGGGCAGCGCGATCTACTACGTGGACGATGGCAGCAGCGACGGCACATGGCGCCTGGTGTCGGAATACGCGGCGGCGTTCCCGACCGTCTGCGGCATCAAGCTGAGCCGCAATCGCGGCCACCAGAACGCGTTGCTGTGCGGCTTGCTCACGGCACCGGGCGAAGTGCTCGTGAGCCTCGATGCCGACCTGCAGGACGACCTTGAGGCGATCCCGCGCATGCTCGACGCCCACCGCGCCGGCAGCGAGATCGTGTATGCCGTGCGCCATTGCCGCAACGCCGACAGTGTATTCAAGCGCACGAGCGCCGAAGGCTACTACCGGCTCCTGTCCTTCCTCGGCGTGCAGGTGCTGTTCAACCATGCCGACTTCCGGCTGATGAGCCGGCGCGCGATCGAAAGCCTGCGCGGCTACGAGGAAACCCACCTGTTCCTGCGCGGCCTGATTCCGCAGCTCGGGTATCGCACATCCGTCGTGGAGTTCGAACGGGCCCCGCGCTTTGCCGGCGAATCGAAATACCCGCTGCGCAAGATGCTGTCGCTGGCATGGCAGGGCGTGACGTCGTCTACGGCCTATCCGCTGCGCCTGATTACAGGCGCGGGCGCGCTGGTGTCGCTGGGCAGCCTGCTGTTGTCGGCCTGGGCACTGGGCATCCGCATGTTTACCGACCAGGCGGTGCCGGGCTGGGCTTCGGTCGTCATCCCGATGTACCTGCTGGGCGGAGTGCAGCTGCTGAGCCTTGGCATCATCGGCGAGTACCTCGCGAAGGTGTACGAATCGACGAAGAAACGGCCGCGCTTCCATGTCGAGGCCGTTTGTGGCAGCAAGCTTGGCACCGGCTTCTGCGGCAAGGACCAGCCATGAGGCGATTGCCGGCGGCGCTGGTATCGAAGGTGCCGGCCGGCGTGTCGGCGTGTTCCGCCATGGTGTACTTTGCCTGCAGCGAAGGCATCCGCAATCACCTGGCGATGCTGTGGCAGGCGCTGCACGCAATCGTGGAGCACTTGTTCTGAGCCCCATTTTGTAAGCCCCTATCCGTGAGTCCTTCTCCGTGAGCGCCCTTTTTTACCTGCTGCTGTGCGCATGGGTCGCAAAGCTCGTCGCGCAGCGATTTGCCGCGGAGCGCCATCTCGTGGCCATCGCCGTGTTCTTCGGCGCGTTGTTCCTGCCTTTCCACTTGCTGGGCATTCTGGAGCTGGTGAACGGCATGCCTTGCGCCACCGTCGGCAACGCGGCGCTGCTGTTGCTGGCGCCGGCGCTGGTCCTGCGGCTGGTGCCCGCCACCCCGGTCGCGTTCGTGCGGCCGCGCGGCCATTGGGGCTTGCTGCCCTGGCTGACGCTGGCCGTTTTCCTGCTGGCCGGCCTAATGCTGGCCGCCGGCCGGCCCCAGGGCTACGAGGTGATGGCCTACCACCTGCCCTTGTCCGCGCACCTGCGGCAAACGCACTCGCTGATGGCATGGGACGGCAACTTCCCCCATACCTTTCCGGCCAACGCAAGCGTGCTGTGGGCCGTGCTGCTCGATGCATTGCCGGAATGGCTCGTCTCAAGCGCGAACCTGGCGTTGCTGGTGCCGCTTGCGCTGGCGGTCGGCATGCTGTGCCGGCTGGCCGATGCCGACCGCAAAGCTACGCTGTATGCCTGCTGCGGCATGGTGGGCGTGCCGATGATCGCCTTCTCGTCGGTGGAGCTGGGCGCCGATATCGGCGGCATCGCCTTCTCGACGCTGGCGATGTGTTTCGTGCTGTCGCCGCTGCGCCCGGCCATGGCCATGACGCTGGCGGGACTTTGCGCCGGCCTGGCTTTCGGCTTTAAGAGCCTGCACCTGCTCAGCGCCGTGGCCATCGGCCTCGTTGCCTGCGCGCGCGGCGGCGGTTTGGCCGGCGTATTACGCAATGCTGCCCTATTTGGCGGGGTAGCATTGCTGTGCGGCGGCTTCTGGATGCTGCGCAATGCCGTCCTGTTCGGCAATCCGCTGCACCCGGTCGGCGTGCCACTGGTCGGCGCCTGGTTCGGCTGGCTGCCGTCCGCCGATTTCGATCCGTCATTGCGCCGGTCCACCGAGCACGAATGGGTGAACAGCGCCTGGCAATGGCTCGTGTATCCCTGGACGGAACCACAGCGTCACGGCCAGAACTTCAAGCACAGCTCGGGCTTGGGCGCCTTCGTTGCCGCGGCCATTCCCGGCACGGCGGTCGCCCTCGCTGCCGCCGTGGCGCGCGATGGCCTGCGGCGCCATGCCGTGCGGTTGTCGCTGCTGTTCGCCGTACTGTTTATCGTGACAGCCTGGTGGCTGCTGGGCGACCGGCAGCCGCGCTACATGCTTGCCGCTCTGCCGCTGGCGATGCCGCTGCTGGCGTGGGCCGTCACGCAGGCCGCAGGCCCATGGCGGCGCATGTTCGACATCGGCCTGGCGCTGTGCATCGTGGCGATGCTGGGCGTGTTCCTGTCGCGGCAGGTGCTGCAGTTCGGCGACCGCATCGTGCTGTCGCAACAGACCACCCGCCCGTCGTTCTACGAATATCCGGCAGCGGTGGATGCGCTGCCGGCCAACGCCACCATCCTGAACACGGCCGATCGCAGCTGGCACTATCCGCTGTTCGGCGCCCGTTTATCGAACCGCGTGATCAGCATGCCGGAAGCCCGGCGCATACTGGCATTGCCGCCCAGCCTGACTGCCCCGGGCAACGTGCCATTACGTTCCGCCACCTTGCGCGCAGCCGGCGTGACGCACGTGTTCATGGCCGGCGCCACGGTGATGCCGGACGCCTGCATGCAGCTGGAAGAAGTGGCGCGGCTGGACCGCAATCCCGTCAACGGGATGCGGCTCGGCAGCCCGCGCTTGCTGTATGCGGTGCGTTTCGTATGCCGCTAAGCCGTGTACCCGTCGCGTTCGAACGCCCGTTAGCTCTTCAGTACGATCGTCAGCAGCGCCACCGAATCGGCGACTGCCTTCAAGGCATGCGGCGTTGCGCCAGCCAGGTACAGCATCTCGCCGCCATGCAGCGTGGACGTGCGGCCATGCGCATCGATGGCGATTTCGCCGGACAGGCATTGCAGCGTGACTTCGCCTTTTACCCAGTGTTCGGGCATGGTCTTCCCGGCGGGCAGCACGAGACGGATCAGTTCGATCTCGTCGGTCTTGGCCAGCGCGATCGATGAAAATTGCGAGCCATCCTCACCGCTGCGCTGCAATGCGATGACTTGGCCGGATGATGCGTGTTGCAGAGCCATAAGCACTCCCGTATGTGAACGTTGTGCTCATCTTAGCAAACCGGCACGGGATGCCGCGCTGCATTGAACCGGAGTCAGGTGCCCGCTGGCGGCGCCAGCGCCGCGGCCTGCTCCTTATTCAAGGCGCCGCATGACACCAGCGCCTCGATATCCCTGGTCCGTCCCCACAGCGACTGCGTCGACGATTGCGCCAGCACGTCGCGCCAGCGCGCTTCTTCGGCGGCCGCGTCGGTGTCAGGCACGGCGTCCCGCGTCACCGTATGCTTGACCGAGGACAGCGTGAATGGCGAGCGCGTTTCCTTGACGGCATAGGCCACCCGCTCTTTCAGCAGTTGCTCCATGCGCCCCGCCGCGGCCGTCATCCGTTCCGGTGCCGGCGCGCCACTCCCGTGGAGTTGCAGGATTTCCTTGGCCGTTGCCAGTTCGGGAATGATGAAGTCCTTGAGCAGGAAGTAATAGCGCACCTGGGCCACGACGGCCGCCGCGCCGGCGCGCGTCATCGCAGTGTTGTCTGCAGCTGGTTTGCCCGCCGCGCAACCGTCCTTCATCGACTGCACCACCGCGCTGTCGAATGCATGCGCGGCCGAGGTCACCGCCGCCGTCTCGCGCACGTCTTCGCGGAAGATGGCCAGCAGCCGTTCCAGTTCGATCTTGGCCTGCGCATCGAATCCGGAACGGTGTTTTTCCACCTTTTTCGACAGCGCGGCAAGCTGCGCCGTGGCAGGATCCCGGCAGGTTTCGGCCAGTTCGTGGCTGAACGTGAAGACATTTTTTGCCAGCAGCGCCTGGCATTGCTGATACGTTTCGTTCAGTTCATCCAGGTTCGCGGCAATATTGCCGACATTGACCGTCGGGTCCTTCGGCTTGGCGTTGGATGCATCGATGGCGTTCTTGCCGAGGAAGAGCGAGCCGACACCGCCGGCCACGACGATGAGCGCGGCGGCAAGCAGGACCAGCTTGAACTTTGAAGAGGATTTCACCTCATGGCCATAAAAGGCCCGCTGCACTTTCGGCTGCTGCCCGATGTGCGTGGCGATGCTTTGCCAGCCCCACACCATAATCGATGACTGGCCGGCCGCTGTCCGGCTGGCGGTCAGTTCGGCCGCATAAGCCTGGACGGCGGCATCGTCCGCCCCGGCCGCCAGCAGCACGAATTCATCGACCTTATTTGGAAAGCCTGCCGCTTCCGCTAGCGCGGCGTCGATATCCGTTTTCGCCAGTGGCTGGCCGTAACGCTCGGTCCGCCCCTCGAAGCGCAACGCGATCGCCCGGCCGTCCGGCGTGGTCGCCCATGCATCCACACCATTTTTCCGCTGGCCCGCGCTGCCCCAGCGGCGGAAGCGGGTTTTGTAGACTTCGGAGGCCAGCGCAGTGGACAGGCGCTCGAAATCCTGCCAGTTCGATGGGCGGGTGGGTAATGTCATGGAAAACTCCGGTGGGCCGGCCCGGCCTTCACATGCCCCCTTTACTGCTGGGGACATGGATGCCGGCAGCGCGATTCGCGAAAGGCTGCGATCTTAGCAGGCTGGCGAATTGGCTGTCGTGGAATGCATCGGAGTGCCGCGGTCCCCAGCGCCGGTCGATCAACAAATTCAATCAAAAAAAAGCGGCCCGCAGGCCGCCAAAGCGAGAACGGGCAAGGCGTCCTTGGTACGCCAGGCCCGGGGACTTCTCGATGGTTTCAGAAGCGGTACATGACCGAAGCTTCCCACGTGCGGCCGAACAGTGGCCGGGCATTGATCGGGCCGCTGCCGCCGGTGGTCAGGCGCGAATTGCCTTCGGTGAGGCCCAGTTCGTTGTTCAGGTTGCTGCCATTGACGCGGAACTCGATCTTCTCGCCCAGCCGGTACACGGCGCCCAGGTCGAACGTCTTGTAGGATGGCAGGTACTGCAGGTTGGCCTGGTCGGCCCAGCGTTCGCCGATGTACGTGTAGGTGCCATACAGGCGCAGCTCGTTGTCGCCCATCGGGATCCTGTAGGACGGGGTGAAACGGCCCTGCAGTTTCGGTTGCCGCTGAACGCGCTTGCCGGCCGTTGCCGGATTGTCCTTGTATTCCGAATCCTGCCAGTTGCCCGTCAGGGTCAGTGTCAGGTCGCGCACCGGCCGCACGGCCAGTTCGAACTCCACGCCTTGCCCTTTCGATCCGCTGACGGTATTGAGGATCGTGCCGTCGGCCAGGATCTGCTGGAAGGCGATCCCGTCGAAGTCGGTGCGGAAATAATTGACATAGGCGCTGTACAGCGGCGAAGCGGTCTTGAAGCCCACCTCGAACTGTTCGATCGTTGGCGTGGGAAGCAGGCCGCGGTCGTCGACCTTGGCTTGCGTGCCGGCGTTGCGCAAATCATCGAAAGCGATGAAGGTATGGCCGCGGTTGGCGCGGGCAAACACGCTCGCATCGCGCGACAGCTTGAAGTTGCCGCCGATCGTGAACGAGGTGGCGGAGTCGGTGCGGCTCAATGCCGTGTTCGAACTGGTCGGCATCGAGGTGCCGTTGTTGTACACGGTCAGCGGGTTGTTGTCCGTATCGCCGGTCACAAGGTTCGACACCGTCGCATCGAGCTTTTGCCGTTCGCGACGGATGCCGCCATCGACCTTGATGCGGTCGTTGATCTTCCATTCGTTGGCGATGAACAGCGCGGTGTTGCTGCCGTCGTAGGAAGCCACCGGCGCGTAGTTGACCGGCCCTTCCTTGCCGCCGTTGGATACGACGATACCGTTGTTGAGGCGCACGTCGATCAACCGGGCATTGGGCACGGCCGTCATCAGGTGACTGTTGCCCAGGTACCAGACGTCATCCGACGAGTAGTTGGCAAAGTAGCCGCCGATCGTCACCGTGTTGTCTTTCATCCACTCGCGGCTGACGCGGATTTCGTCGGTGGCCGATTGCAGCTGTTTTTCCACGGCCCACAGGCCGGCCTGCACCACCTGCTGCGTGTCGGCGACAGGCGTGCCGTCCAGGTAAGTGGCGGTTGCCGCGGTGGCGGTGCTGCCCGTGACGGCATTGCGATAGGAGGACAGCGCAGTGGCGTTGTACGCCCCCATCGACAGCGGGTTGTTCCCGGTGAACATGGCGATCGTATTCAGGTCACCGTCGAAGTAATTGAACTTGTTCGACACGTTCCAGCCGCCGACCGTTTGCGCGAAGTCGATGCCGAACACGGTGGATTTCAGGCCGCGGCCATCGCCCAGGTCGTAGTTCAAGGTGCGCCCAGGGCCCGCCTCGACGGTAAAGCGGCGCATTTCGCCGCTCATCAGGGTTCCCGTCAGCGGGTCGAAGCCCGGGAACTCCGAAATGGTGCGCCCTTCGTTCGACGAAATCAGCGGCACGCCCGTATAGAACGCGTTCTTGTCATCGGTGCGGCGGGCGTAGAACGTGACTTCGCCATTGTCGAGCTTGCGGGTCAGCGTGGCCGTCAGCTGTGTGCCCTTGTCGGCCGGGAAGCCGGCATCGCGCACACCATTCGTATTGCGGTAGAAGCCGCCGATGGTGCCGTACCAGTTGTCGGCGATCTTGCCGCCGTAGAACACGTCGACGCGGCGCAGTTCGCCCGTGCCGGTCGAGAAGCGGATCGAGCCTTCCGGCGTATCGCTGCCTTTCTTCAGGATGAAGTTCATCGTCGCGCCAGGCTGGCCATTCGAGAAGATCGTGCTGGGACCGCCACGCAGCACTTCCACCCGCTCCACCGTGTCGTCGAGCCGGAACGCGGACGAACCTTCAAAGAACGACAGCGTCGGTACCGGATAGATGGGGTTGCCCATCAGCTGCACGGAAACGAATGGCGAATCCGAGCCCGACGGGAAACCACGCACTTCGATGTTGGCGCCCGACTGGCCGCCCGTGGCTTCCGCATACACGCCCGGCACCAGCTTCAGGATGTCGGCCGTGCTGCTGGGTGCGGCCTGCCTGAGCTGTTCCTCGGTCGCGGTGGTGATCGAAAACGCCGAATCCAGCTTGCGCACGCCGCCAGTGGCGACACCAGTCACCACGACCTGCTGCAGTTCGGCCTGCACTGCGGCGCCGCCTTCTTGGGCAGCATTACCGGAGGCGCCGGAAACGTCTTGCGTGGCGGCCGGTGCGACCGCTTCCTGCGGCGCGGCGGCGCGCACCTGGCCCGTCAGCGCAAGGATGGCAAGGGAAATCGAGGACAGCAGGAACCTGTTGTTCATGGCAGTTTTGCTTTCATTTGTGAATTGTCGTCTCCGGACAATGCGCCCCGATGGCGCCGCCGCTGGTCTGTGTGACAACATTGAAACGCACAAATGACATCGATGTCAATGAAAATGCTATCGATGTCATTTTGCGTGACAATAGTGTTGGATCTGTCATAATGGCCTCCAACTTTTTTCAGGACACCCGATGCCCGCCGCAAAACCCGACTCTGGACTGACGATGGAAGACCTGGCCCAACTGGCGGGCGTTTCCAAGATCACCGTGTCGCGGGCGTTGCGCAACAGCCCGCTGGTAACGGAAGCCACCCGCGAAAAGGTGCGCCGTATTGCCGAGGAACAGGGTTACCGTTTCAATGTGAGTGCTCGCAACTTGCGCATGGGCCGCTCATATTCGGTGGCGGTCGTGGTGGAAATGACGCCCGCCAAAGGCCGCCCAATGTCCGATCCCTATCCTTTGGAACTGCTGGGCGGCATCACCCAGGAACTGACCACGGCGGGCTACAGCGTGGTACTGACCTCGAAGCAATTGCTCGACACGGCGCCGGTGCGGGGCGCGGACGGCCTGATCCTGCTGGGGCAAGGCTCGCATGGCGAAGCAGTGACAGCGTTGAAGAAGGCCGGCCTTCCCCTGGTGGTGTGGGGCGCGCCGGAACCCGGGTCGGATACGGTCGTGGTCGGCAGCGACAACCGCAAGGGCGGTATCAGCGCGGCGCACCGCTTCCTCGAACTGGGCCGCAAGAAATTGGTCTTCCTGGGCGACGTCGATCATGCCGAAGTACAGGAACGGTGCGCCGGCTTCATCGAAGCGATCGGTAGCCAGGGCAGCGTGCACATCATGCGTCCCAAGGCCTTTACCTTCGAGGCCGGGTTCGATTGCATTTCAGCGTTGCTGAAGAAAAAAAGCCATGGGTTCGATGGCGTGTTCGCCGCCAGCGACCTGCTGGCGATGGGCGCCATCCGCGCACTGGCCGAGAAAAACCTGCACGTGCCGGAAATCGTTTCCGTCATCGGCTACGACGACACGCCCGGCGCGGCCAGCTTCGTGCCGCCGCTGACATCGGTACACCAGTACCTGCGCGACGGCGGCGTGCTGCTGGCGAAGAAAATGCTGGACCTGATCAACGGCCAGCCTGCCACATCCGAAATGCTGTCCACCATGCTCATGGTGCGGCAAACCTGACCTCCCTGTGCAACAGCCTGCGGGCTGCTGTTACCCATTATCCAAACCGGTTTGAAGGAGACAAGATGCAAGTCCGGAACCATCGCTTCCCCCCTGATCCGTGGTGCCTGCGCGAGGACGCGCCGGATGCCGCCAGCCATTTCCTGAATGAGACCTTGTTCGCGCTCGGCAATGGCTACATCGGCGTGCGCGGCACGGCGGAAGAAGGCTGGAGCGGGCCGGCCGGCACGTCGCGCGACGGCACCTACCTGAACGGCTTCCACGAATCCGAACCGATCCACTATCCGGAGACGGCCTTCGCGCTGGCGAAAACCAACCAGTTCATGCTGAATGTGCCGAATGCCAAGGGCATCGCCATCTGGATCGATGACGGGAATGCGTCTTCCGGGGAACGTTTCGACCCGCTGCAAGGCACGCTCGGGACCTACCGGCGCTCGCTGGACCTGCGCCACGGCGTGCTGGAACGCACGCTGACCTGGACGGCCCCATCTGGCCGTTCGATCGCGCTACGCAGCCGCCGGCTCGTGTGCCTCGACAACCGGCACCTGCTGGCGCTGGAAGTGGAAGTCACGCCGCTGAATTTTTCCGGCACGGTGCGCTTCGTCTCGTCGCTCGATGGCGCGGTGCGGAACCTGGAAGCGGGCGACGACCCCAGGATCGGGTCGGCCGTCTCAGGCGCATCGCTGCAATTGCTGTCCGCGGAACAGGAAGGCGATTTCAGCGCACTGGTGCAGCGCACCCGCAATAGTGGCTTCACACTGGTGAGCGCCACGCTGACCGAGGTCGCCGACCGGCCAGCGGTGCAGGCGCAATGCCGCCGCGACGACCTGCGGCTCGAGCAGACGTACGCGATACCGGTGGCGCAGGGCGAGAAGGCCGCCGTGCGCAAGTACGCGTGCTACCACACGTCGCGCGACTATCCCGAGACCGAACTGATGCCGCGCAGCCGCGACCTGCTCGATGCGGCCAGGGCCGAAGGCTTCGATGCGCTGGTGGTCCGCCAGGCCGCGTACCTTGCCGGCTTCTGGCAGCAGGCCGACGTGGAAATCGATGGCGACGACCTGCTGCAGCAAGGCATCCGCTTCAACCAGTACCACCTGCTGCAATCGGTGGGCCGCGACGGCAAGACCAATATCTCCGCCAAGGGCGTGACGGGCGAAGGCTACGAAGGCCACTATTTCTGGGACACGGAAATCTACATCTTCCCCTTCTTCCTGTACAACAAGCCGGAGATCGCCCGTGCCTTGCTGGAGTACCGGTGGGCCGGGCTGGAATCGGCACGCCGCCGCGCCCGCCAGATGTCGCATGCGAAAGGCGCACTGTACCCATGGCGCACCATCGCCGGCGAGGAATGTTCGGCCTACTTCCCGGCCGGTACGGCGCAGTACCACATCAATGCCGACATCGCGTATTCGATCCGCCAGTACCTCGATGCGACGGGCGACGACGCCTGGCTGCGGGCGCACGGTGCCGAGATCGTGATGGAAACGGCGCGCATCTGGACCGGCATCGGCAGTTACGACCGCCAAGGCAGGTTCGTCATCAACGAGGTGACGGGGCCGGACGAATACACGGCCCTCGTCAACAACAACTACTACACCAACGCGATGGCCCAGGCCCACCTGGAATTCGCCGCCGCCATCGCGGCACGGCTCGCCAGCGAATTCCCGGAAGACCATGCCCGCATCGCGCAGTCGATGTCGCTCGATCCAGCCGAACCGGAAGAATGGGCCAATGCCGCGCGGCTGATGCGCCTGCCCTACGACGCCGAACTGCGGATCCACGAGCAGGACGACAGCTTCCTGTCGAAGAAGCCGTGGGACTTCGCCAATACGCCTGCGGAAAACTACCCATTGCTGCTGAACTACCACCCGATGGTGATCTACCGCCACCAGGTCTGCAAGCAGGCCGACGTGGTGCTGGCGCTGCTGCTGCTGTCCTCCCGTTTCGAACTGGACGACAAGCGGCGCGACTTCGATTACTACGAAGCGGTGACCACGCACGACTCGTCGCTGTCGTCGTGCATCTTCTCGATCGTTGCCGCCGAGGTCGGGTACGCCGGCAAGGCCTACGACTACTTCATGGAAACGGCCCGCCTCGACCTGGATGACACGCACGGCAACACCTGCCACGGGGTGCACACGGCTGCCATGGCCGGCACCTGGCTCGGCGTGGCATACGGCTTCGGTGGCATGCGCACCGACGGCGGCAGCCTGCGCTTCGCCCCCACCCTGCCGGCGCAGTGGCAGGGCTATCGCTTCCGCATCCAGCTGCGCGGCTGCCTGCTGGAGGTGGGCGTGAACGTCGCCGGCACGACATACCGTCTGGCGCGGGGCGACGCGCTGCGGTTCACCCACCATGGCAGGCCGGTCGAGCTGACCGCTGCCCAACCCGAACACCAGGAGGCCGCATGAACGACAGCACCAGGCGCAGCATGAAGGATTTCAAGGCTGTGATCTTCGACCTCGATGGCGTGATCACCGATACCGCCCGCTACCACTACCTGGCCTGGAAGCGCCTGGCCGAAGCGGAGGGCGTGCATTTCGACGAGGCGTTCAACGAGCACTTGAAGGGCATCGACCGGATGGGGTCGCTCGAACTGATCCTGGCCTCGTCCCCGCGCAGCTATACCGATGCGCAAAAGCTGGCGCTGGCCACGGCGAAGAACGAACATTACAAGGAACTGATCGCCACGATGACGCCGGCCGACCTGCTGCCTGGTGCCGTCGACGCGCTCGATGCCTGCCGCGCGGCCGGCCTGAAGATCGGCCTGGCTTCCGTGAGCCGCAACGCCTTCACGGTGCTGGACAGCCTCGGCATCACCGGCAAGTTCGACTATGTGGTGGATGCCGGCACGATTGCTCGCGGCAAGCCGGATCCGGAGATTTTCCTGAAGGCGGCGCACGAGCTGGGCGTGCCGCCCGCAGACTGCTTTGGCGTCGAGGATGCGGTGGCCGGCGTGGCGTCGATCAAGGCGGCAGGCATGTACGCGATCGGTGTCGGCGATCCCCGCGTGTTGGCGCAGGCCGACGTGGTGATCCCGGACCTGGCGGCGTTTGCGCTGGACTGACCCCATAAAAACAATCAAACGTTGGGAGGAGACACCATGCAACGCCGCCGTATCCTGTTCATCCTGTTCCTGATTTACTTCGTGTTCGCCATCCTGCTCAACAGCGTGGGCACCGTCATTCTTCAGGTTATCAACAACTATGGCGTCGGCAAGTCCGCTGCCAGCGTGCTGGAAGGTTTCAAGGACCTGCCGATCGCGATCGTGTCGTTCCTGGTGGCCTCGTTCCTGCCGCGCCTGGGCTACAAGCGTGCGATGCTCGCCGGTCTGGCGATCGTCACCGGCGCGTGCCTGGCCATGCCGCTGGTGCCGGGCTTTGCCACCGCCAAGGTGCTGTTCCTGTGCGTGGGTGTGGCGTTCGCGCTGGTCAAGGTGTCCGTCTATTCGACGCTGGGGTTGATCGCCCGCAGCCGCAAGGAGCATGCCGGCATCATGAACACGCTGGAAGGCTTCTTCATGGTGGGGGTGCTGTGCGCCTACTGGGTATTCAGTTTCTTCATCGATTCGGCGGATCCGCGCTCGCAGGGCTGGCTGAACGTCTACTGGCCGCTGGCCGCACTGTGCGCCCTGACCTTCGTGCTGCTGGCCGGCACGCACTTCGACGAACGGCTGGCGGTGGTGCCGGCGGAGCGCACGCTGGCACAGGATTTCACCGCCATGCTGAAGCTGTTCTTCAAGCCGCTGGTGTGCATCTTCGTGGTCACCGCTTTCCTGTACGTGCTGATCGAGCAGAGCGTGGGCACCTGGCTGCCCACGTTCAATAACGAAATCCTGCACCTGCCGGCGGCGATGAGCGTGCAGGTCACCAGCATCTTCGCCGCCTGCCTGGCGATCGGCCGCCTCTCGGCCGGCGTGGTACTGCGCAAGCTGCACTGGTACCCCGTGATGAACGGCTGCCTGCTCGGCATGGGTGCCGTGGTGCTGGTGGCGCTGCCGCTGACCCACGGCACGGTTCCCGAAGCCGGCATCACCTGGTTCACGGCACCGGCGGCCACGTTCCTGTTCCCGCTGATCGGCCTATTCATGGCGCCCATCTACCCGGGCATCAATTCGGTGATGTTGAGCTCCCTGCCGCAGCACCAGCATGCGCCGATGACGGGGCTGCTGGTGATCTTTTCTGCACTGGGCGGCACCACGGGATCGTTGATCACGGGCTACGTGTTCGGCGCGTTCAGCGGCCATTTCGCGTTTTACCTGACACTGGTGCCGATCGCTGTGGTGCTGGTGATGCTGTTCTTCTTCCGGCGCGCGGTGGAGGGCGCCGCCGGCGGCGACGGTGCCGGGGCCTCCGCTATAATCGGCGGCCAGCCGCACTGAATCCATCGCGCTCCGTCTCCTTCCCTGCCGCCCGCCTGCATGAACCTGAAAGCCCTGGCCGACACGCTCGGCATGTCGAAGACCACCGTCAGCCGCGCCTTGAACGGTTACCCGGAAGTGTCGGAAGCCACGCGCGAGCGCGTGCGGGCCGCGGCGGCCGCCAGCGGTTATAAGGCCAACCCGGTGGCGCGCCACCTGGCCGTGGGCCGCAGCAATGTGCTGGGCATCCTTTACCCGCTGCTGCCGGCCGACCTGGGCGACCCGATGTTCCTCGACGTGGTGGGCGGCATTTCCGCCGCGCTGGAAGCAGCTGGCATGAACTTCATCATCGCTCCAGTATCGCCGTCGAATGAACTGCCCTCGTACCAGCAGATGGTGCGCGGGCAGCGCGTGGACGGGCTGATCGTCAGCCGCACGCTGGTGGACGATCCGCGCATCGACTACCTGATGGAAGCGGGATTCCCCTTCGTTGCGCATGGCCGCACCGGCGTCAGCGACCGCCATGCGTGGTTCGACTACGACAACGCGGCCGGCATCCGCCTGGCGCTCGATGCATTGCTGGCCAATGGCCATCGCCGTATTGCCTTGCTTGGCTCACCGCTGACATTGAATTTTGCGCGGCAGCGGCGGGACAGCTTTATCCATTGCCTGACCTATGCCGGACTGGCGGCCGATCCGCGGTTGTTGATTGAATCGGCGATCGACCGGCGCAGCGGCTACCAGGCCATGCAGCAATTGCTGGCCGAAGCGGAGCGCCCGACGGCGGTGATCGTCGATAACCACTTGTCCGGCGTGGGCGCGGTGCGCGCGCTGCTCGATGCGGGCGTCGGAATCGGCAGCGACATGTCGCTCGTGGTATGGGGACGGATGGCCGATGCGCTGGCCGGGCTGGACGTGGCAACGATCGACCAGCCCGATGCGCGCGCCGCCGGCGCCCGGATGGGGGCGATGCTGCTGGCGTTGCTTGAAGGAGCGCCGGCCGCATCGCTGCAGGAGTTGTGGCAGCCAGTGCTGTTGCCCGGAGCGTCGGTGGGCCGCTGCGCCGGTTGATGGGCAGGCACCAGGCGTGGCGAACCCATGCCGTCGCGGGATTCCCGGGATTGGCGAGGACCTGCTCCGACAAGTGGCGCCTGGAGGGACGGCAAGCGCAGAAGACTGGAAGCGGAAGAACCGGCGCGCAAAAAGCAAAAAGCCCGGCCATGCAGCCTGGGCTTTTTGCTTTTAATACCGGCGGCATCGCCCTGTGGCAGCCGAACCCGCACAGCGCCTCGTAGCGTGCCGGAATACCACGCTTTCGCCGCCGGCGAAGGAAGCCCTTGCATACCCAGAAAAGGAAAGGTATCGTTCCCATTCACTTTATGTTCTCTGATCTTTTTGATGATGAAACGGTCTGCCAGGCATGGGTGCGTCGATAACGAAACCTGTCAGGACCGGCTTGAAGCGTCAGCGTCGCTGGCGCACGGTCCGGTGGCGGGAGGCAGTTCAACATCCACTTGAGGAGCACACATGTTCTTGAAGAAACGAGGTTTGGGCACGCTGGCACTTTGCATGACCCTGTTTGCCGCCATGCATGCACCCGCCGTGCATGCCGATGAGTTCGACACGTTGCGCGCCAAGTGGCAGACGCGTGCCAATGGCGGCAGCGTCAACGTGGCCGATGCCGATGTCGCCAGGCAGATCACCGCGGATACAGGGAATGCGCAGGCCAGCTGGAATACACTGATCACCAGCGCCAGCCGCACGTCGCTGTGGCCGGACTTGAGCGACTGGACCAAGTCCTCCACCATCACCGGCAGCTATTCGCGACTCGCCGTCATGGCGGCCGCCTGGGCTTCGCCGCATTCTTCGCTCTATCACAATGCCGCGCTGGGAACGGACATCGTGGCCGGACTCGACTGGCTCACCCAGAACTACTACCGGGCCGCGCTGGCAACTGCGTACGACAACTGGTGGGACTGGCAGATCGGCACGCCGCTGGCGCTCAACAATGCCGCCGTCGCCGTCTATCCATTGCTGACGCCCACGCAGGTCAGCGCGTACATGGCCGCCATCGACCGTTTCGTGCCGGACCCCACACTGCGTACCAGTGCCAACGGCAAACTGTCCAGCACCGCCGAAACGGGCGCCAATCGCCTCGACAAGGCGCTCGTGGTCGTATTGCGGGGCATTCTCGCCAAGTCCGCCACCAAGATCGCCCAGGGCCGCGATGCCATCAGTCAAACCCTGCCTTACGTGACCAGCGGCGATGGTTTCTACGTGGATGGCTCGTTCATACAGCATGAGGACATTGCCTACATCGGCAGCTATGGCCCGGTGCTGCTGTCCGATATCGCCCGGCTGTTCTACATCCTCAACGGCTCGACGTGGAGCGTGACCGATCCCAATGCCGGCAATGCATACGCATGGGCCATGGAGGCATTCCGCCCGTTTATCTACGATGGCGCCATGATGGATTCGGTGCGCGGTCGCGCGATCGCGCGCCAGTTCGGCGACGATCACCGCAATGGCCGCGCCGTCATCGGTTCCATGGCGGAGCTGGCGCAGAGCCTGCCGGCCAGCCAGGCGGCCGAACTGAAAACCGTACTCAAAGGGTGGATGCAACGCGACACCAGCTTCGGCACGTCCTATTTCACGCCGACGCCGACCGCCACGCCGGGCGTGCTGGCCGGCGTCCCCGTCTACCAGATCGGCTTACTGAAAAGTATCCTCGCCGACGGTGCCATCGCGCCAGCCGAGGAGCCGGTGGGCACCCATGTCTTTGCGTCGAGCGATCGCGTCGTCCAACGCGAAGACGGCCACGCCTACGTGCTGAGCCTTTTCTCCAACCGCATCTCCGCCTTCGAGTACGGCAATGGCGAAAACACCAGGGCGTGGTGGACCGGCGTGGGCATGAGCTACCTGTACAACGGCGACTTGACCCAGTACACCGGCAACTTCTGGCCGACCATCGATGCGCGGCGCCTGCCGGGAACCACCACCGACCACAGCGGCAGCAGCACGCTGACCGCCTGGGCCAGCAATCGCAATACCCGCAACATGGTCGGCGGCGCCGAACTGGCAGGACGCTACGCTGCCGTGGCATTCGACTTCGCCACCGCCAACGTGACCGGTTCGACGCTGACCGGAAAAAAAGCCTGGTTCCTGTTCGGCGACCGGATCGTCGCTGCCGGAGCCGGCATCGCCAGCACGGGCGGCGCCAACGTGGAAACCATCGTGGAGAATCGCAAGCTGAACGCCGCTGGCGACAATGGCTTGACGGTCAATGGCGCGGTGAAATCCGCCAGCGCCGGCTGGAGCGAAACCATGGGGAGCGTGAAGTGGGCCCATCTTGCCAGCAGCGTCGCCGGCAGCGACATCGGCTATTACTTTCCCACCATGCCTTCGGTGACCGGCCTGCGCGAAACGCGCACCGGTGCGTGGAGCGACATCAACACCACTGCCAGCGCCGACCCGGTCTCGAACACCTTCCTCAGCCTGGCGCTGCAGCACGGCACCGATCCAACGGCAGGCTCCTACAGCTACGTGGTCCTGCCCAACCGCAGCGCAGCGGCAACCGCTGCCTACGCGGCGGCACCCACGGTCGCGGTGCTCGAACGGTCGACCAGCGCCATCGCGGTCGCCGACAGCGCCCTCGGGCTGACTGGCGCCGTGTTCTGGAACGATGCCACGAAGTCCGTCAGCCAGGGAGGCAAGATCCTGCTGACCAGCGATCGCAAGGCCGCGGTGGTGATGCAGCAGACCGGCACCGACCTGGAGGTCAGTGTTGCCGATCCCACCCAGGCCAATACCGGTGTCATCAACATCGAAATCAACCGGAGCGCATCGGCACTGACCAGTGCGGACGCGGCGGTGACGGTAGTGCAGTTGAGCCCCACCATCAAGCTGGCGGTCAGCACCGGCGCCGCGGCCGGCAAATCGTTCACGGCGCGCTTCGCCCTGCACACGGTCCATAGCCTGCCGCCCGCCGCGGATGCCTATGTTCGTGACGGTACCTATGCGACGACCAACTACGGCAGCACGAACAGCCTGGTACTGAAGAAAGATACATCCAACTACCATCGCAAGGCCTTCGTCCGGTTCGACCTGTCGGCCATCACGGGCACACTGGACAGCGCCAGTCTCATGCTGACCACTTCCTCGATCGGCCAGAGCACGTCCATGACGACCAATCTGCTGCTGGCCAGCAGCGCGAGCTGGTCCGAAGCCACGCTGAACTGGACCAACGCGCCGGCCGCCGGTGCGCTGCTTGGCAGCTGGACAGCACCGGCTGCCCAGGAACCGGTCACGGTCGACGTCACGAATGCGGTCAGCGCCGCGCTGCAGGGCAACCGTCAGCTGTCCCTCGTACTGGAACTGGCCAGCAGCTATGGCGCCAACGGCTGGATCGAGTACGCCAGCAAGGAAAACGGCACCGCCATTTTCCGTCCGCAACTGGTCATCAGGACGCGCTAGCGCGGCGCACCAGCAGGACACACCGGGCGACCTGCACGGTAGTTTTCGCTAGGCTCGAATGCTGCGCGTAGCACCACGATAAAAACCGATACCGCATTCAAACACGTTATGATATCGTTCCCTTAGTTTAAATGTTACAAGCCCAAGCGCCGGACCATGCAAGCTGTCCGGCGCGACCGCCGGCATGGCCCGGCCCAAACTTTTCCGGAGAATCAATGCGTCATTTGGTTGTACTGTTTGCCGCGGCCCTCCTGCAGGCCGCGCCCGCCCACGCGACCGCGCCGTTGGACAGCACCGTCGAGCAAGCCTATCCACAACTGGAATGGCTTTTCCAGAAACTGGTGGCGGAAGGGGAAAACTTCACGCTGGGTGGCAAGGAAGCCTTCAGGACCAAGGACAAATACCTGCCGGGAAAGGTCGCTGCCGGCTTGGCCGACCTGCTGGTGCACTTGCCGCCAGACGACCCGCGCCTGCCCGCCATGCTGCGCGATTACGCCAGGCTGGCCGATCTCACCGTCGGCATGGACAATGAAACCTGGGGCATCTACTACTACATGGGCGCCCTGCACCGGCTGAACAAGGCAGGCTTGCTGCAGCGGGCCGTGCGGCCCGACACCCTGGCGGCACTGCGCCAGCGGCTCGACTGGCGCAGCTTCGTTCGCGAGAGCGATTTCACCTTGTCCAGCCTGCCCACCAACTATTACGGCGTCGCCTTCAGCATCGCCCGGCTGCGCGCGCTGATGGGCTGGGAAGACACGCGCGCCAGCGAAGTACTGCTCGACAAAATGATGAAGCATTACGCGGCCTACTCGGGCGACTTCGGTTTCAGCGACGAAACCGATGGCCACGGGCGTTTCGACCGCTACAGCATCCTGCTCAGCGCCGAGATTTGCGAGCGTTTCCTGGAAACAGGCATGGAGGTCCCGGCAGAACTGAAAGCGCTGCTGCGCAAGTCCGCCGACGTGGCGCTGAACAGCGCCAGCGCTGACGGCACCGGCTTCACCATGGGCCGCAGCCTGGGGCCCTACGGCGAGACGGCGATGCTGGAAATCCTGTCGACCGCTGCTTACCTCGGCGTGCTCAGCGCCGAAGAAAAGGAATACGCCTATGCCTATTCCGCCCGCATCGCCGAGCGGTACATGCGCTTCTGGTACCAGCCGGAACTGCGCTCGGTCGACCTGTGGGGCGGTGGACGCCGCACCGATGCCTACCGCGGCAACTACCGTATCCTGGGCGAGAATTTTTCGCTGCTGCATCAGCTGATCGTCACCAGCGACCTGTGGTCGCGCGCCGGCATGGCGGGCCGTGCTCCGCGCGAGGACCTGGCCCAGTGGCTGCAACGGGCCCGCCCGAAGTTCAGCCTGACGCGTTTCGCCCAGGGCCGGTACGACCGCGCGCTGGCCACGTGGCGTGACGGGGACCACGTGTTCAGCCTGTCGATGGTCAATGGCGGGCCCGGCATGCATGCCCACAGCCCGTATTACCCGCTATCCTTCTCCCACAGCATCGTGTCAGGAATCGCCGATAGCGGCGCGGCGCGGCCGCAACTGCTGCCGAAGTTCACGTTGGCCGATGGCAGCGAACTGATCGCCACGGCCTTCATCCAGGACATCCAGGCGCGCGCCAGCGGCGCCGGGCAGATCGTCAGCTACCGCCAGGACGCCCTGACACGCCTCGGTCAGGACCTGCCGCAGAAGGATCCCCGCATCCGCGTCGACACGGAATACGCCTTGATGCCGGGAGCCATTACCCGCACCGACCGCTACACGGCCGTCGTACCCGTGGAGGTGGCCGACGTGACGCTGGAGTTCGCGTCATTTTCAAGGGGCGCCACCGCTGCCGGCACAGCGATCGGTTTTGCCGAAGGCACCGTGCGCAGCTTCGACGTGAAAGGCCTCGCATCCTGCCAGGCGCTTCCCGCGGGGGACAGCCCGGACTATCGGGCCCCATATGGGCAGATGCATACCGTGGTCCGGTGCGCCAGCGGCGCCATCAGCCTGCGCGAGCCGCTCGTGGTGAGCTGGACCATCCGTTACTGATTTCAAACCAACCCAAGGACTCCACACGATGACGACGAATCCCTTGCGGCTGTGTGCCGCGCTGCTGTTGGCTTTCCCCATGGTGGCCGTGCCGGCCGGCACGGCGCTTGCCGCCGCGCCGGCCCCTGCATCGCACACGGCCCAGCCCGCGCCCGAGGCAACGCAGGCGGCTGTGATCGAGATCATGCAGCGGGCAGCCGACTGGCAGCTCGGCCACCCCAGCGCGCACCCGCCGACCGACTGGACGCAAGGCGCCGGTTATGCCGGCATGATGGCGCTGGCCGGCATTTCCGACGACCCGCGCTACCGTGAAGCGATGCGCCGGATGGGCGAACAGAACGGCTGGAAGCTGGGGCCCTACCGCTATTTCGCGGATGACCATATCGTCGGGCAGACGTACGCCGAGTTGTACCTGCAGTTCCGCGATCCGGCGATGATCGCGCCCATGCGCGCGCAGTTCGACGGCATCCTGGCCGAACCCCGCGAAGGTTCGCTGCGCTTCGATGCGCCGGGCGCGTTGCAGCGCTGGGTGTGGTGCGACGCGCTCTTCATGGCGCCGCCCACATGGGCGCGCCTGACGGCCGCCACCGGTGACCCGCGCTACCTGGAACTGGCGATCGCGCACTGGTGGCGCACTGCCGACTTCCTGTATGACCCCGAGGAGCGGCTGTTCTTCCGCGACAGCACGTACTTTGCCAAGCGCGAACCGAATGGCCGCAAGGTGTTCTGGAGCCGCGGCAACGGCTGGGTCATGGGCGGCCTGGTGCGCATGATGCAGTACATCCCGCCGGCCCATCCCGCACGCCCCCGCTTCGAACGCCAATTCAAGGACATGGCCCAGCGGCTGCTGGCCCTTCAGCACGCCGATGGCACATGGCGCACCAGCCTGCTGGACCCCGATAGCTATCCGCTCAAGGAAACCAGCGGCACGGCGCTGACCACCTATGCGCTGGCGTGGGGCGTCAACGAAGGCTTGCTCGAGCGCTCGGTGTTCGCTCCCGCCGTGAAGCGGGCCTGGGCCGGGCTGACGGCCAGCGTGCAGGCCGACGGCAAACTGACCGATGTGCAACCGGCTGGCCAGGATCCGCGCGCGTTCGATCCCCAGGGCACGGAAGTGTTCGGTGTTGGCGCATTCCTGCTGGCCGGCAGCGAGGTGTACCGGATGGCCCCGGGCAAGGCCAAACCGCTTTGATTCAACCGCCCTAGGCGGCCGACTTGCGCGGCCGGCGCGCCCGTTCCTTGCCGGGCGTCGCGACGTCGGGCGGCGCCGTGGACGCGCGGATAACGAGTTCGCCGGGAAACGTCATGCGCTGTCGCTTGCCCGGTTCATTGTGGATACGGCGGATCAGCTCGCCGACGGCCGCGCGCGCCATCTCGGGGGCTGGATGGCGCAGGGTCGTCAAACCCGGTTGCAGCATGCCGGCGCCCGCCATGTCGTCGAAGCCGACAAGGGACAGCTGGTCGGGCAGCTTCAGGCCGGCCTCGCGCGCCGCGCGCATGCAACCGATCGCCATGGCATCGTTGGCGGCGAAGATCGCCGTCGGGCGGTCGGGCTGCGCCAGCAGCAAGCGCGCGGCCTCGAAACCGGTATGTTCATTGAATTCACCCTGCCCGACCAGGCGCTCGTCGGCCACGATACCCGCCTGTTCCAATGCCAGGCGGTAGCCACGCTCGCGCTCCGCACTCTGCCCGGAATAAGGCGTGCCACGAATAAAGCCGATACGGCGATGGCCGAGATCGATCAGGTGCGTGACCGCGTCACGCGAACAATTGACGTTATCGCCGATCACGACCGGGAGCGAGGTCTCCCTGGCGCAGTAGTTCACCAGCACGACCGGTGTGTCGCTCTTTTCCAGCGTCTGCAAATAGGGTTCGGTCATGCGCGGCGTGACGAACACGAGGCCATCCCAAAGGCTGTCCAGCAGCTCGCTGATGCGCTTGCCGCCATCGACATCGAGTTCGCCGAAGGTGTTGTAGATCAGCAGGTCCATGTGATGTTCGTGCACCACGGCACCCATCTCGGCGACGAACTCGTTGATCACGGTCGAGGTCATGTCGGTAACGACGAAGCCGACGACATTGGTGCGTCCGCTCTTCCGCATGCGCGCCGCGGCATCCGGGGAATAGCCGAGCGAAGCAGCCGCCTCGAGCACCTTCGCCTTTACCTCTTCCGCCACATAGCCGGCACCACTGAACGCGCGCGAAGCCGTCATGGTGGAGACCCCGGCGGCCTCGGCGACGTCGACCAGCGTGGTGCCCATTTTACCCATCCATTCTTTTGTCATCAGTGTCGTTCTCGATATGCGCGATCAGCGGTCGACAGGATTATCCCATGCCCGCCATGCGGCAGCGCTTCCTGCCGCCACGGCGCGAACCGCTGCCGCGGTGTGTCGTTCTCCTCCGATGCGCCAGCCGAACATCCTCGCGGCACAAACATGTTGCATGCTCTATTACAAACTGATATCGTTCCCACATCGTGATCAGAAGCATTGCCAACGCCGCAAGCCCGTGATTTCCGCATCGCAGAACTGCAAACGGCGGCGTGGCACGTCCATGGCAATAAGCTGGACAAGGCAGTATCCGCTGGTAGCACGCGGCATGAAATGGGAACGATCCCTTTTTCTGCCTGTGCATTGAACTGACATTCTTTGCCTGCCTGGAAGCACGCCTGGCCTGGGCAAGCGGGATAGTCGAATACTTTCGAAAAATGACTGGAGAAGTCGATGCGCATTCCCTGTAACGAGCAGCATGCAGTCTCCCTCCGCCCGGCCGCCATGGCGGTGGCGCTGGCCATGACCGCCCTGGCCACTGGCAACACGTGGGCCGACCAGGCACCGCCCGCGACCACCGCGCCGGACGATGGCACCCGACTGGAAACCGTGATCGTGACCGCCAACAAGCGGGCCCAGAACCTGCAGGACGTGCCCGCCGCCGTCAGCGTGCTGAACGACGCCTCCTTGCAACGCAACAATGTGCGTGACCTGTCCGACCTGCCTTCGCTGTCGCCCGCCTTGACGATCAACTACGGCAGCCAGCCGGCCAACAACTCCATCAACATGCGTGGCATCGGTACTTACTCCCTGGGTATCGGCGTGGAGGCGGACGTGTCCGTCATCATCGATGACATCCCCGTCGGCATGCAGGCCAACGCCTTCAAGGACCTGGCGGACGTGCACCGCATCGAAGTGCTGAAAGGGCCGCAGAGCACGCTGCTTGGCAAGAGCTCGATCGCCGGCGCCATCAACATCACGACGAAGCCGATCGAAAGCAACTGGCGCACCCGCACCAGCACCCTCGCGACCAGCGACCACGAGTGGCGCGTCAGCGCTGCCACGTCCGGCGCCATCAGCGATACCGTGCGGGTACGGCTGGCGGCCAGCCGCACCGGCTTCCCCGGCGTCGTCAAGAACCTGACGGATGGCAAGGATCTCAACGGTTCCTACAACACGACGGTTTCGGCAAAACTGGCATGGACCCCGCTCGATAACCTGGAAATCGTTCTGTCCCCCCACGCCAACCGCAGCAATGCCAACTGCTGCCTGTCGCCTTACACCTCGATGACGCCCGGCGGCCTGTACCAGAACATCGCCCAGTTGCCGGCATCCCAGGTGCTGGCCGGCATTCCGATCGGTCCGGGCAATGTTGCAGTGCGCACGGACTACCCCGCCGGCGGCAGGGGGCGCGATGCGGGCAGCGGCCTGAAGGTCGCCTACACGTTCGCCGACGATTCGCCGCTGGCGGGCCACATGCTCAGCTCCATCACTTCGTACCAGTCCTACCGGATGGACGACTTCCAGGATGTCGACGGGCTGGACGCGGACACGCTGCGCTACACCCTCCTCAACGGCCGGCCAAGCGGCTTCACCGGGGGCCAGTACCAGGCCGGCTTCTTCGAGGTGAAGTCGCGCACGCAGGAATTGCGCCTGACCTCGCCGGACACGGGCAAGCTCCGCTACGTCGCGGGCCTTTGGTACGGCGACAACCGGCTGGAGCGGGAACTGAAGAAGTCGCCCGTCGGGCCCATTGCTTCGTGGTACAACGCCCACGCCCGCAACACCAGCTATGCCCTGTTCGGCCAATCCTCGTGGGAATTCGCCAGCAGGACCAGCCTCATCACTGGTCTGCGGCTGAACCGGGAAGATACCGGCTACGACTTCACGCGGTTCGCGCCGCCACCAGCCGGTACCCGCACGCCGATCGATTACCTGGCCAAGAAGGACAGCAATCGCGACGTGACGGGAAAGATCGGCGTGGAACACCACGTCGATCCGGACACGATGGTGTACGGCTTGTTTTCCACTGGCCACAAAGGCGTCGCCTATGACTTGACCAGCAGCCTGACCGCGGCGATCGCCGCCCACCAGCCGGTACCGGCGGAAACGGCGAAGAACATGGAACTCGGTGCCAAGCTCTCGCTGCTGGACAACCGTGCCATGCTGAACCTGGCCATCTTTCGCACCAACTTCAAGGGCTTCCAGCAATCGGCCGGGTTCATCGATCCCGATGGCCAGTACCGCACGACACTGCACAGCATCGGCGGGCTGCGCACCAGCGGCGTGGAAGTCGATGCGACCTGGCGCGCCAGCCGGGAACTGACGGTGAATGGGGCGTTCGCGTTCACCCGCGCCATCATCACGGCATTCGAGAACGGCCCCTGCTACAGCGTGCCAAGCGCGGATGGATTATCCGCGGTCCCTGGCGGCAATTGCGCCCCCAATCCCCGCTACAACAACACCAACGTGGCGGACCTGCGGGGAAAGACCCTGCCCAACGCGCCGAAAATAAAACTCAACCTGGGCGCGCAATACGACCTGCCGCTGCCTGCGCGCCGCTTCGATGCCTTCTTCACGGCGGCCTACCGGTGGCAGAGCGCAACGCAGTTCAGCCTGAACCAGGACCCCGCCAACATCCAGGGCGCCTATGGCATCGTCAACCTCGGCATGGGCCTGAAAGACAGGAAGGATGCCTACAAACTCAGTTTCATGGTGAACAACCTGCTCGACAAGAGCTATGCCAGCGGCCTGGCGAATGCGGTCGGCAGCACCTGGAGCGTCAAGGCGCCGAACGCATCGCCACACCTGGTGAACTACACCACGTGGACCCCGGCACGCGACTACCAGCGCTACTTCACCGTGCGCCTGGACGCCACCTTCTGATCCGCGGTCCGGTGCGGCCGGCGGCCGCACTGCATCCAGCCCATGGAAAGGTCATTGCATGAAACGTCGAAGGTTCATCGGCAGACTTGCCGCGATGGGCGGCCTGGTTGCCGGCCGCGACCAGCTGGCGGCCGCGGCCCCGCCAACGGGCGATGCGCGCGCCTATATGGTCGACCTGCTGGTGCGCATGGCAATGCCGGTGCTGCGGGCGATGGCGAAGGGACAATTGCAAAAGACCTTCCCCGTCGAGCTCAGTCCGGTCTGGCGTGGCGCCGACAGCAGGCTGTGCTACCTGGAGTGTTTCGGTCGCCTGCTGGCTGGCATCGCCCCATGGCTGGCATTGCCGGACAGCGACAGCGAAGAAGGCCGGTTGCGCCGGCAGATGCGTGAACTCGCCCTGCAAGGCATTGCACAGGGCGTCGATCCCGCGAGCCCGGACTACCTGGCATGGCGCGCCGGCAACCAGGTGCTCGTGGACTCCTCCTACCTGACGAATGCCTTGCTGCGGGCCCCTGCCGCGCTATGGGAACCGCTGAGCGCCCGGACCAAGCGGCTGCTCGTGGCCGAGATACGCGGAGCCCGCCGTTTCCAGCCGCCGTACAACAACTGGCTGCTGTTTGCCGCGATGAACGAAGTGTGGCTGGCCTCGGTTGGCGAGGACGGCGACATCGTACGGCTCGGCACGGGCGTGAAGAAAACCAGCGAGTGGTATGCGGGCGATGGCTGGATCAAGGATGGCGAAGCGTTCCACTTCGATTACTACAACTCCTATGTGATGTGGCCAATGCAGCTGGAGATCCTGGAACAGATGACCACGCTCGGCCTCGCTGTCTACCGCGACAATCCGGCGAGCATGCTCGCCCTGACATTGCAGCGCACGCAGCGCTATTGCGAGCACCTGGAACGCCTCGTCTCACCCGAAGGCACTTTTCCGGTGATCGGCCGCTCGCTGACCTACCGGACCGCGGCCTTCCAGCCGCTGGCCCTACTGGCCTGGCGCAAGCAGCTGCCCGCATCGCTGCCGGAAGGCCAGGTGCGCGCGGCCCTGCATGCGGTGCACCGAACCATCTGGACGAACCCGAGCAACTTCACCGCCGACGGCTTCCTGACCCTGGGCTTTGCCGGCCACAACCCGGGTCTCGCGGACTGGTATTCGAACAATGGCAGCACCTACATCGCCTCGACCGCGCTGCTGGCGCTGGGCTTGCCACCGACCGATACCTACTGGACCACCGCTGCGCTGGCGTGGACGCAGAAAAAGGCCTTTGCAAATGCGCCTTTCCCCCGCGATTACGCGGTGGACTATTAAGGCCAACGCGACCTTCGCACGCACATCATCCCTCTTCGATCCGGCCACCTGCCATGTCCTCTTCCATCTCCAGTCCTGTCTCAAGCCCCGTCTCGAGCCCGATCTCCCGCTACACGGTCTACCAGCTGGCCGTCGCCGGCATGGGGGCCTCCTGTACGGCATCGATGTCGGCATCATCGCCGGCGCCCTTCCCTACCTCGAAGCGACCGCCTCCACCCAATGGCACCTGAATGCCCAGCAGCTTTCCTTCATCGTCGCCGCGGTCCTGCTGGGCAGCGTGCTGTCGTCGCTGCTGGCCGGAGCGATTGCCGATCTCTGGGGGCGCCGCGCCGCACTGCTGCTCGCTGGCGCACTGTTTTGCGCCAGCATTCCCGTCATTGCCATGGCCAGCGGCTACATTCCTCTGCTGTTGGGCCGCCTGCTGCAGGGCATCAGCGGCGGCTTGATCGGCGTGGTCGCGCCGCTGTACCTGGCCGAATGCCTGTCACCGCAATGGCGCGGGCGCGGCACGGCGCTGTTCCAGTTGCTGCTGACCCTCGGCCTGGTAGCGGCAGCGCTGGTCGGCCTGTTCTATGCCCAGCAAGTGGAGGATGCCGCGCGGCACAGTGGCGCGGCAGCCCTGCTGGCCCTCAAGGACGACGCCTGGCGCAGCATTTTCTGGTGTTGCCTGCCGCCCGGCCTCGCCTTCACGTTCGGTGTGCTGAAGCTGGGCGAATCGCCCCGCTGGCTGGCCAGGCGGGGCCGGCGCGACGAAGCCCGCACGGTGCTGCTGCGCAGCCGCTCGCCGGCCCAGGCCGACAGTGAGCTGGCCGACATCGACCGCGCACAGGCCATGGCGGCTGCACCCTCGGCGCCGGGTGCGCGCCGGCAGGACAGCCTGTTGAGCCGCCGTTACAGCTACCCCTTCCTGCTGGCCTGCCTGATCCTGGCCTGCAACCAGGCCACCGGCATCAACTCGATCCTGGCGTATGCCGTCACCATCCTGAACCAGGCGGGCCTGCCCGGCGCGATGGCCAATCTCGGCGACGTGGCCATCAAGACGCTGAATGCCGTGATGACCGTGGTGGCCCTGGTGCTGGTGGACCGGAAGGGCCGCCGATTCCTGCTGATGCTGGGCAGCAGCGGCATCGCCATCTCGCTGATGCTGGCAGGGCTGTTGTTCCAGACCGCCGAACGCGGCGGCAGCGACGTGCGCGCCGCCCTGCAAATGCGCGCGGACCATGACGGGCTGACGCTGGCCCTGACCCCGGCCAGCCTGCATGCGCTGGGAGCGCCCGCACTGGACGACCGTGCAGTCACCTTGAATGTGGCCTACTCCTACGGCGGCTTCAGCAATGTCCAGGCGCTGCGCATCGAGCGTGATGGCGGCATACCGGTATTGCGCATCATGAGGACCGGCACGGTCGCGCCCGATAATGTGATTGGCCAGCTGTTCCGCCGCCTGGGGATGAATCCGTTTCCAGACCCGGCGCTGGCAGCCGGCGCGCCCCTGCGCATCGACAAGGCCACGGCGGCGCCCGTTCCGGCCCCGGCGCAAGGCTGGCTGGTCGCTGCCTGCATCGTCGGCTTCATCGCCAGTTTCGCTGTCGGCCCAGGGGTCTGCGTATGGCTGGCGCTTGCCGAGCTGATGCCAACCCGCATCCGTTCCAGCGGCATGAGCATCGCCCTGCTGGTCAACCAGTTCGTGTCCACCGTGATTGCCGGCATGTTCCTGCCGACGGTGGGCCAGTACGGCTATGCGTCCATGTTTTACTTCTGGGCGGGATGCGCGGTGCTGTATTTCATGGCTGCCGCATTCCTGCTGCCTGAAACGAAAGGCAAGACGCTCGAAGAAATCGAAAGGCACTTCGCACGATGAATCACTGTCCCGATTTGCACGGTCTCATGGCGCGCATGGGTGTGATATCGTTCTCATTTTTACAAGCTTGCGGCTGCTCAATGAAGAAAAGTACGGGTGTAACGCTGATCGAAGTGGCAAAAAAGGCGGGCGTGGCGCGCATGACGGCCTCGCGCGCCCTCAGCGGCGATGGGTACATCACCGAGGAAACAAAGGCAAAGGTACTGGCTGCCGCCGCCGAACTGGGGTACACGCCGAACGCGCTGGCGCGCGCCATGAAAGGTGGCCGTACGAATGTCATCGGGGCAGTCGTCAACGACCTTGCTTCCACGGTCATCAACGCCTATGTCACCGAACTGAGCGCTGAAGTCCGGCGTCACCACATGGACCTGTTCATCTATAACGCCGTCGATGACTTCAGCCTGGCCAATGGCCAGCGGCTGGACCAATTGCTGAACGGGCTATGGGACGGACTGATCTACGTGATGCCACGGATGAGCGACGAATACCTGGCGATGCTGGAGCAAAGCAGCCGCCCGGTCGTGCTGATCAATTATTGCAAGCAGGTGACCGGGCTTCCCGTGATCAATGGCGATAATTTCAATGGCGCCCGCGATGCGACCCATCACCTGATCGATCTCGGCCACCGCCGCATCGCCTTCATCCGTGGTTTCGGCTATACGGGCCAGAGCGAGGAACGCGAGCGTGGTTATCGCGCCGCGCTGGACGATGCCGGCATCGTCTTCGATCCCGAACTCGTGCAACAGGGCGACTTTTCCCTGCTTTCCGGCGCCGAGGCGACCGAACGCCTCCTCGGCATGGCCAACCGCCCGACGGCGATCTTCGCCGCCAACGACGAGATGGCCGCGGGATCGATGCAGGTCCTCCAGGCCGCCGGCTTGACCCTGCCGCAACAGGTGTCGCTGATCGGTTTTGACGACGC
Source organism: Pseudoduganella lutea (assembly GCF_004209755.1). Taxonomy (NCBI): domain Bacteria; kingdom Pseudomonadati; phylum Pseudomonadota; class Betaproteobacteria; order Burkholderiales; family Oxalobacteraceae; genus Pseudoduganella; species Pseudoduganella lutea. The sequence continues at coordinate 2,793,421 of NZ_CP035913.1, forward strand.
ACCGATTGCCAGCTTTGTGCAGCCGAAGATCACCACATTGCGCCATCCGATCGGTGCAATGGCCAAGGCCGCCGTCCAGGAACTGCTGCTCAGGATAAATAACGAGCCGGGCAGGCGACAACGCGTGGAATTCCCCAGCGAGTTCCTGGTAAGGGAATCGACGGCGGCCGCGCCGCCGCATCCGTAAGTCCGCGTCATGACATCAGGCCATCACAGGCATGCGGTAACCCGCATGCTTGCTGGCAGCCTCGCGTCTTTAACAATGCAATTCCGCGGGTATCGCCGGGCGCCCGGTGTCAAAGGAGAAGTGATGAGCAGGGAAGTGATTGCCGATGTCATCGCCAGGAAGCGCGAGTTGTATCACCAGGAATACACGCTGCAGCTTCGCGAATTCGACATGGAAGAAAAATTCCTGTTCGCCGGAGAGGCTGGATTGCCCGAGCAGCGAAAACAGATGAACGAGCTTGCCGACGCATTCAAGTTTCTTCACCAGAAATTGAAACGAGCGCATCTGTTTGGATTGCAGCACACGAAAGCGCTTCCTCCGGGCTGCACCAAATGCTACATCGATAGCGGCGAATTGCGGATCATGGCGCAACCTGCATCGTCCCCTTCCGGACCATCGCTGTTCACATGTACCAGATGCGGTCACCGATTGAGGATGACGCCCGCCACGCGGCATTGCGCGGTCGGTCAATCATAGGCAACCAGGGAATACCAGAACGTCGCCTCGTCACGTAGTACGTCCATCCGCCCTGAACCAGCGGCCAGAACGACAAAGGGTTACAGGAATAATCCTGTAACCCTTTGCTTTACTCTGGTGCCGGCTGCCGGTTTCGAACTGGCCACCTGATGATTACAAATCAACTGCTCTACCAAATGAGCTAAGCCGGCGTGATCTGAACAACAGCGAAATTATACGCTATTTGATCCTGGTGAGGGTAGGCCGGCCGCCCTTCTTGGGACCGTCGCCGCCATCGTCCGGACCGTTGTCATCCGACTTGGTGGGCGCCGGGACCGGCGACACGGCAGGCGCCGGCGCGGATGACAAAGGCACCGACGACAGTGCCGGCGCGGGCGGTTCCGCCGTTGGCGCGGGCGCGGGGGCGGAAGCCTGCCCCAGTACCGGCTCGAATGCCATGCCCTGGCCATTCTCGTTGGCGTAGATCGCCATCACGTTGTTGACGGGGATGAAGATCTCGCGCGACACGCCGCCGAAGCGGGCATGGAAGCGGATGCTGTCGTTGTCCATCTTCAGCCCGGACGTGGCGCCGTAGCTGATGTTGAGCACGATCTCGCCCTTTTTCACGTACTCCATCGGCACCGTGGTCGCGGAATCCACCTTGACCGCCAGGTACGGCGTATAGCCGCTGTCCGTGCACCATTCGTAGATGGCGCGCAGCATGTAGGGCTTGGTTGAAATTTCTGCCATGACTGTTCTTCTTGAGCCGGCGCCCCCCGGTGGGCTGGCAGGCGCCGGTATTGCGTGAACTTGCGCGAACCGCCGATCAGCGGCGCATCACCTTCTCGGAAGGCGTCAGCGCTTCGATGTAGGCCGGGCGCGAGAAGATGCGCTCGGCGTACTTCATCAGCGGCGCGGCCGTCTTCGACAGTTCGATGCCGTAATGGTCCAGGCGCCACAGCAGCGGGGCGACGGCCACGTCGAGCATCGAGAATTCGTCGCCCAGCATGTACTTGTTCTTCAGGAACAGCGGTGCCAGCGTGGTCAGGCGGTCGCGGATTTCGGCGCGGGCCTTGTCGTGGCTCTTGTCGTTCGTCTTGTTGCGCTCGCTTTCCAGCGTGTGCACGTGCACGAACAGTTCCTTCTCGAAGTTGAACAGCATCAGGCGGGCACGGGCGCGCATCAGCGGGTCGGCCGGCATCAGTTGCGGATGCGGGAAGCGCTCGTCGATGTACTCGTTGATGATGTTCGATTCGTACAGGATCAATTCGCGTTCGACCAGGATCGGCACCTGGCCATACGGGTTCATCGTCGAAATGTCTTCCGGCTTGTTGAACAGGTCGACGTCGCGCACTTCGAAATCCATGCCCTTTTCGAACAGGACCAGGCGGCAGCGCTGCGAGAATGGGCAAGTGGTGCCCGAGTAGAGAACCATCATGTTGGTAGTTCCTTAAGAAAACAAAGGGGGCGAGACCGCGAGCGGTTCACCCCAGTTGGCCCGGACCGGCAGGGCCGGTTCGGCGCAAAAACCCCGACCTTACCAAAATCGGCTGGTAAAAATCAAATTTATTTGATTTCTTTCCAATAAGTCGCGTTCAGGCGCCATGCCAGGAAGGCAAAGACGGACAGGAACAGCAGCACCGCCACGCCGAGGCGCTTGCGCGTCTGCTGCGCCGGTTCCGCCATCCATTCCATGTAGCCGACCAGGTCCGCCACCGCCGTATCGAACTCCAGCTTGCTCATCGTGCCGGGCGTGAGCTGCTCGAAGCCGGCGAACTTGTGGATGGTCTTGCTGGCATCGTGCGGGTCTTTTTCGTCCACCCATTTGGCACCCTGCACGCCCTGCAACTGCCACAGCACGTGTGGCATCGCCACGTTCGGGATCACCAGGTTGTTGAAGCCGGTCGGCCGGGTATCGTCCTTGTAGAACGTGCGCAGGTAGGTGTACAGGTAGTCGCCGCCGGAGCCCGCCGGGCCCGACTTGGCCCGGGAAATCACGGACAGGTCGGGTGGCACCACGCCGAACCAGGCCTTGGCATCCTTGGCCGGCATGGCGGTGGTCATCAATTCGCCCACTTTCCCGCCGGTGAACAGCAGGTTGTTGCGGATCTGGTCTTCGGAAAGACCGATGTCGCGCAGGCGGTTGTAGCGCATCGACGAGGCGTTGTGGCAGTTCAGGCAGTAATTCACGAACAGCTTGGCGCCATTCTGCAGCGCCGCCATGTCGTGCGAGCGGTCCGGCGCCCGGTCCAGCGGATGGCCGCCTTCGGCTCCCAGGGCCAGGGCCGGCAGCAGTGCAACCAGGGCGAAAAACTTCTGAGTGAAATTCATCATTCGTGTCCTTTGGTCGGCCCGGTTAATGTGGATGGAAGACGACGCGATCGGGCACCTTCTTGAAGGTACCCATCGTGCTCCACCACGGCATCAGCAGGAAGAACGCGAAGTAGTACAGCGTACCGGCCTGCGACACGATCGTCTTGGCGACCGAAGGCGGTTGCGTGCCCAGGTAACCGAGCGTCACGAACGTGATCGCCAGCAGCGCATACAGGTACTTGTGCCAGGTCGGGCGATAACGGATGGATTTCACCGGCGAATGATCAAGCCATGGCAGGAACGCCAGGATCACCACCGAGGCGCCAAAGAACACCACACCCCAGAATTTCGCATCGAGCACCTGCGGCAGCATGCCGATGATGAGGACGATAGCGATGACGGCGATGATGACCTTGGTAAGGTACGCCAGCCGGGATTTCATCCAAAGGAAGCTCACGTAGGCTGCCACGGCAACCATCAGCACCCAGATGAAGTCGGCGGTGACGGCGCGCAGCACCGAGTAGAACGGCGTGAAATACCACGTCGGCGCAATGTGCAGCGGCGTTTTCAGCGGGTCGCCCGGCAGGAAGTTGTTGTACTCGAGGAAGTAGCCCCCCATTTCCGGCGCAAAAAACACCACGGTTGAGAAGATCAGCAGGAATACCGACACGCCGAACAGGTCGTGCACCGTGTAGTACGGGTGCGACGGGATCGAGTCGACCGGATGGCCGTCCGGGCCCAGGTTGTCCTTGACCTCGATGCCATCGGGGTTGGACGAGCCCACTTCATGCAGCGCGATCAGGTGGGCCGCCACCAGGCCCAGCAGCACCAGCGGAATCGCGATCACGTGGAATGCAAAGAAGCGGTTCAGCGTGGCATCGGACACCACGTAGTCGCCACGGATCCACAGCGACAGGTCCGGCCCGATCAGCGGGATCGCGCCGAACAGGTTGACGATCACCTGCGCGCCCCAATAGGACATCTGGCCCCATGGCAGCAGGTAGCCGAAGAACGCCTCGGCCATCAGGCACAGGAAGATGGCAAAGCCGAACAGCCAGATCAGCTCGCGCGGCTTGCGGTAGGAACCGTACAGCAGCGCCCGCGTCATGTGCAGGTAGATGACGATGAAGAACGCCGAGGCGCCGGTCGAGTGCATGTAGCGCACCAGCCAGCCCCAAGGCACTTCGCGCATGATGTATTCGACGGAGTTGAACGCCAGGTTCGCATCCGGCTTGTAGTGCATCGTCAGGAAGATGCCGGTCACGATCTGCAGCACCAGCACGAACATGGCCAGCGAACCGAAGATGTACCAGAAGTTGAAGTTCTTGGGGGCGTAGTAGCGGCCCCACTGGTCGTTCCACAATTTCGACAGCGGGAAGCGGTCGTCGACCCAGCCCAGTGCCTTCTGTGCCACCGGCGCATCGGCCGGCAGTTTCGTCTCCTTGAACCCGCCCATGTTATGCCTCGCCTTTCTCGTCTTTGCCGATCACGATGCGGGTATCGCTCAGGTACATGTGGCGCGGCACCACCAGGTTGTCCGGCGCGGGCTTGTTCTTGAACACGCGGCCGGCCAGGTCGAACGTGGAACCATGGCAGGGGCAGAAGAAGCCGCCATTCCAGTCGTCGGGCAGCGAGGGCTGCGGGCCGGGGGTAAATTTGGTGGAGGGGGAACAGCCGAGGTGGGTGCAGATGCCGATGGCCACGAGGAATTCGGGCTTGATGGCGCGGGCCTCGTTGATGCAATAGGAAGGCGTGAATTCGTCGGGATTGCGCTCAGAACCGGGATCGGCCACCTGGCCATCCGTCTTCTTCAGCGAAGCGAGCATCTCGGGGGTGCGCCGCAGGATCCATACCGGCTTGCCACGCCATTCGACGGTGACCATTTCGCCGGGTGCCAGGGAGGAGATGTCTACTTCGACCGGCGCGCCCGCGGCCTTGGCGCGCTCGGAGGGTTGAAACGTGCTGACCAGAACGCCTGCGGTACTGATTCCGATAACGCCCCCCGCAGCACACGTGGCCACTAACAGACCTCGCCGGCTGGGATCGACCTGCTTCTCAATGCTCATACAAACCCCAATCTTATAAAAATTCGAATATTTGTAAAGCGACAACAGACCTATAGCAACACAAAATTATAAGTGAACATAAACACTCATCAAAGCGAAAAGGTTGCAATAGTAAAAATGGCTGCCATGTTGCGGCGCACCGTAAACACGGGTTCAGAAGGCTTGGGCTCGCTATTGAAAAAACAGTATGATCCACCGTTCTGACTACCACTACAGGAGGATTGCGATGGGGATAATGCAGGAGTTCAAGCAGTTTGCGATGCGGGGTAACGTCATCGATCTGGCTGTGGGCGTGATCATCGGCGCCGCCTTCAGCAAGATCGTCGATTCGCTGGTGCAGGACATCATCATGCCGCCGATCGGCAAGCTGCTGGGCGGGCTCGATTTCGCCAACTATTATTTCCCGCTCAATAACCAGGACCCGGCCCTGCCCCTGCTCGAGGCCAAGAAGCTGGGCGCGGTGCTCGCCTACGGGAACTTCCTCACCATCCTGTTAAACTTCGTCATCCTGGCGTTCGTGATCTTCCAGATGGTGCGGCTGGTACACAAGGCCCGCCAGCGGCTCGAAGAACCCAGCAAGCCGACCGAGCCGGCGCCACCGGCGGAAGATGTCCTGCTGCTGCGCGAAATCCGCGACGCCCTGAAAAAATAACCGAGCGGCGCAAGGAGGCTGCGCGGCAGAAGGAAGTTCGACCCAAACCTTGGTCCCTTCTGCCGCACGACCTCCCAGCCGCCATCTCTGTAGGAACGCCATGCAACGACTGTGGTTATTGTTTGCGCAAGCGGTGACCATCGTGCTGGCACTGTATTTCGTTTATTCCGCCGTGCAGCCAGACTGGCCGCGCGCGCGGTCCGGCACGGTGCAACAGCTCGGCACGCCAACGCAGCCGGCTTCGGCCATCGTGGCCGCGCCCGCGCCCACGCCGAATTCGTTCCGCACGGCCGCCGGCCGGGCCATGCCGGCCGTGGTCAACATCCTCACGTCGAAGGCGATGCCGGACAAGCACCCGTTGCTGCGCGATCCCTATTTCAAGCGCTTCTTCGGCGACCGCGACGGCGAAGAGGAAGAAGACGATTCAAACAGCCTGGGTTCCGGCGTGATCGTCAGCCCCGACGGCTACATCCTCACCAACTACCATGTGGTGGAAGCGGCGGACGAGATCGAGGCCGTGCTGGCCGATGGCCGCAAGGCTTCCGCCAAGCTCGTGGGAACGGACCCGGAAACCGACCTGGCCGTCATCAAGATCGAGCTGAAACAGCTGCCGGCGATCATGCTCGGCAATGTGGACAGCGCAAAGGTGGGCGACGTGGTGCTGGCGATCGGCAATCCGTTCGGCGTGGGCCAGACGGTCACGATGGGCATCATCTCCGCATTGGGCCGCAACAACCTGCACATCAACCATTTCGAGAACTTCATCCAGACGGATGCGGCGATCAACTTCGGCAACTCGGGCGGTGCGCTGATCGATACCAATGGCAACCTGCTCGGGATCAATTCGGCGATTTATTCGCAGACAGGCGGCTCGGTGGGCATCGGTTTCGCCATCCCCGTCAGCACCGCCAAGACGGTGATGGAGTCGATCATCAAGAGCGGCCATGTGGTGCGTGGCTGGATCGGCGTGGAATCGCAGGAGATCACGCCGGAGCTGGCGGAAAGCTTTGGCCTGCAGCGCGACACCGGCGCCATCATCGCCGGCGTGGTGCGCAACGGCCCTGCCGACAAGGCCGGCATGAAGCCGGGCGATATCCTGCTTTCCGTCGACGGCAAACCGGTGCGCGACACGAACGAGATGCTGAACCTGATCGCCCAGCTCGAGCCGGGCGGCAAAGCCACCATGCGCGTGCTGCGCAAGAACCGCGAAGCCGAACTGGCCATCACCGTGGGCAAGCGCCCAGTCCCTAAAAAGTAGAGCATCCAATGCATTTGCGTGACCTGAACGGCTACCTGCAAGAACTGGCCGAAAACAACAACCGCCCGTGGTTCGTGATGAACAAGCCGCGCTACGACATCCTGCGCGAGGAGTTTACGGAACTCGTGACGCAGGTGATCGCGGCAACGGGCAAGTTCGATCCCGAAGTGAAGTACTGCAATCCAAAGAAGGCGATCTTCCGCATCAACCGCGACGTGCGCTTCGCCCATGACAAGCGGCCGTACAAGGACAACTTCTCGGCCGCGCTCGCGCCCAGCGACCTGCGCCGGCCGAGCCAGTCCGGCGGCCCCACCTACTACTTCCAGCTGAACGGCCATGGCCAGGTGCAGTTTGGCGCCGGGGAATACATGCCGCCGCCGCACCGGCTGCGCGCGCTGCGCCGGCACATGGTGGAAGACCCGGTGGGCTTTCGCAAGGCGCTGAACAGCCGCGGCCTGAAGGCGACCTACGGCACCATCCAGAACGAAGGCAAGCTGCAGCGCCCGCCCAAGGGGTTCGACCCGGAGCACGAGCACATCGAATTCATCAAGCTGAAGAGCTTTTTCGTGTGGACCGACGTGGACCTGGACCTGAACGATCCGGATGCGCTGGTGCCGATGATTGCCGGCGGGTTCAAGGATGCGCTGCCGCTCGTGCAGTGGATGCGGGCGGCCAGGGTCGACGAGCAGGACGAAGCGGCCTGATCACGGCAACGGTGGCGCCCTTGCGCGCTCGCCCATGCGGAAACATTCCGGATAAACCGGTGTCTGTCACCGGTTTTGTGGGAATGTTTCAGGTTAAACGGTGCCTGTCACCGGTTTTGGCAGCGTTGTTGCCACGGGATTCCTACTGGCTGCGCAGCCATTCCTCGAGAAACTCGACGCAGACACGCACTCGCGCGGACGTCGACAGCCGCGATGGATAGATCGCCCACACATCTGCGGGCTGTTCGTAGGCCGGCAGGACGCGCACCAGTTCTCCTCGCCCGATCGCGGGCCCCACGTCCCAGATGGAGCGCAGGATGATGCCATGGCCATCGAGTGCCCAGCCGTGCACCACTTCACCGTTCGAGGCCGACAATGGCCCCCTCACCTTCACCGTTTCTTCGCCGTGCGGCCCTTGCAGCGTCCAGCGGCCAAAATCCTCGTTGCGTTCGCGGATCGCGATGCAGCGGTGGGCCACCAGGTCCGCCAGCGTGGCCGGCATGCCGTACCCGGCCAGATAGGTGGGTGCCGCGCACAGCACCCGCGCATTGCGTGCGATGCGGCGCGAGATCAGGTGCGGTTCGTGCGCCTGGCCGACACGGATATCGAGGTGAAAATCCTCGCCGATCAGGTCGACGGAACGGTCCAGTAATTCGAGCTGGATCTCCAGTGCCGGGTGGCGTTTCGCCAATGCCGACAGGGCTGGCGACACCCTGTTGCGACCGAAGCCGGAACTGGTGCAGATGCGCAGCAGGCCGGAAGGCGCCATCTTTTCCGTGGAAACCGCGTCGCCCATCTGTTCCACGTCTTCCAGGATGCGCAGTGCCCAGCCGTGCACCACCTGACCCTGCTCGGTCAGCGCCACGGTGCGGGTGGTGCGATGCAGCAGGCGCAGGCCAAATAAATCTTCCAGCACACCGATCCGCTTGCTGACCAGGGCGTTCGACACGCCAAGCGTGCGGGCGGTGGCGGCAAAACTCTTCAGCCGCGCAACGGTGCAGAACAACCGCAGGTCATCGAGTGCTGGCAGATTCTTCACGATTCGTGAACAGTTGGGTAACGGAAAGGCAGATTATATCCACCGCGTAAATTCGCTATGCTGGGGCCCTTCAACCAGGAGGATCACATGAAAACGCAACGCATCGCCGTGATTGCCGGCGACGGCATCGGCAAGGAAGTCATGCCGGAAGGCCTGCGCACGCTGCGCGCCGCGGCGCAACGCTTCGACCTGCCGCTGGAATTCACCACGTTCGAGTGGGCCAACTGCGACTATTACCGGCAGCACGGCAAGATGATGCCGGACGACTGGTTCGCGCAGCTGCGCGACTTCGACGCGATCTACTTCGGCGCCGTGGGGTGGCCCGACGCGGTGCCGGACCATGTATCGCTGTGGGGCTCGCTGATCCAGTTCCGCCGCCAGTTCGACCAGTACGTGAACCTGCGCCCGGTGCGGCTGATGCCGGGCGTGCCATGCCCGCTGGCCAACAAGCAGCCGGGCGACATCGATTTCTACGTGGTGCGCGAAAATACCGAGGGCGAGTACTCGTCCGTTGGCGGCCGGCTGTTCGAAGGCACCGAGCGCGAGACGGTATTGCAGGAATCGGTGTTCACCCGCAAGGGCGTGGACCGGATCTTGAAATACGCGTTCGAGCTGGCGCAGTCGCGCCCGAAAAAGCACCTGACGTCGGCCACGAAATCGAACGGCATCTCGATCAGCATGCCTTACTGGGACGAGCGCGTAAAAGCGATGGCGTCCGCCTATGCCGACGTGAAATGGGACCAGTACCACATCGACATCCTGTGCGCCCGCTTCGTGCTGAGCCCCGAGCGCTTCGACGTGGTGGTGGCCTCGAACCTGTTCGGCGACATCCTTTCCGACCTGGGCCCGGCGTGCACGGGCACGATCGGCATTGCGCCATCGGCCAACCTGAATCCGGAGCGTACGCTGCCCTCGCTGTTCGAACCCGTACACGGCTCGGCGCCGGACATCTACGGCCGCAACATCGCCAATCCGGTGGCGATGATCTGGAGCGGCGCGATGATGCTGGACTTCCTGGGCAACGGCGACGCCAGGTTCAAGGCCGCGCACGACGCCATCATGGCAGCCATTGAGCAGGTGCTGCGCGACGGACCACATACGCCGGACATGCGCGGGCAGGCATCCACCACGCAGATGGGCGAAGCCATCGCCGCCCTCCTCTGATTCCGGGCTCTGATTTTCGGCAGGACACGACCCGCCGGAAACGCAGTTCATGTCGTCAAAACGGCCGTCTGTCGCATCCGCGTGGTGGACGGACCGTGGGCTCCCTATAGTTCAATCACCGCAGCGCAAGACGACAACGCGCCACCGATTGAACAGCCCACAGGAGAGCATGATGAACATTACCAAACACATGGAATCGATCTTCCTCGCCACCCTCGTCATCGTCGGCGCGACGGGCATGGCCAGCGCCGCGGCTTCGCGGATCGGCCACGAAGCGCCGGAACCGAAGGTGTATGGCGTCGCGGTCGAGGGGGCGCCGATGGCGGTCGTGAAGGTGACCGCAAAACGCCTGAGCGCTGCTGAAAAAGCCGCACTGTAAGCGCGGCGAGGGCGTCTTCGACCGGCACTGGGCCGGTCACCCTACCTGCGCATCATGGAGCCTGCAGGGAAGCCTGTGCAGGCTTTCTTTCAACCGACGCCACGGCCGTGCGCTGATCCCACCCCAGCACAATGCGCAGGTCGGTACGCGCGGCAACCGGGGAGCCATCCGCCAGCATCGTCGGTGCCGGCAGGCCAAGCCGGTGGGCCAGTGCTCGCGCCACGACGCCCGCCTCGGCACTGCCCCGGTATTCGATGCGCGTTACCGGCACTGCAAAGGGCTTCTCGTTGGTCAGCCGCACCGATTGCCATTCCGGGCCCGCCAGCTGACGCTTCCACGCGGCCGCCAGGCCGCGCGTGCCGTTGCCGTTGCTGATCTCGAGCCGGACACCGCTGCCGGCGCCGCCGCTTTCGTTTCCAACCGTGGCGATCGGCCGGGCCGCCGGGCGCACCGCGGCCGCTTCGACCCTGTGCACCTCGATCACGGCACCCGCCTGGCGCAGTTCAGTGCGGGCGAGATCGCCAGGCCATGGACTTGGGCCGGAAGCGGTGGCAACCGTGACAGCCGTGGGCATCCCGGTAGCCGCGGCGGCCGGTGCCTGGACACCGGCCGCCGCATAGTCATGGCGGATGTCATGCGTTCGCAGCGTGCGCGCCTGTTTCATCATCTGCAGCGCGCGGTCCTTCTGGCCGAGCGCTTCGAGCACGGTGGCAAGGTGTTCCCAGGCAAGCGGCTGGAAGGGATCGAGCACACATGCCTTTTCCAGCATGACCAGCGCTTCGTCTCGCTCGCCGCGCAGGTACAGCGCATATCCCAGATTGCCGAGCACGAAAGCCTGCTCGGCCGGGGGTAACGCCGTGCCTTCGTCCACCAGTTTGCGCCACAGCGCGATCGCTGCGCTGTAATTGCCACGTTCGGCCTGCAGCACGGCCAGGCCGTTGCGCGTGTCGGCGTGGCGTGGGTCGAGCCGCAATGCCGCGTCCCAGGCACGCTGCGCGGCGGCGTACCGGCGCGCCATGTGCTCGGCGCGGCCAATGGCGTAGTAGCCATCCGCACCCACGGCCGGGATCGGAACCGTGTGCTGCGTTACGGCAGCCTGGCGGCCGCTGCAAGCCAGGAGCAGCGTGCCGGCGCATGCGACGGCGGCCAGCCGGCCGGTTCTATTGATGGTTTTCATATCGGCTCCGTTCATGACTGGCCGGACATCGCCGGCAGGACGACCCTGATCAGACGGATGGCCGCTGGTCCCACCAGTACCAACATCAAAGCAGGGAACATGCAGAAGATCAGCGGGAACAGCAGCTTCAACCCGATCTTGGCCGCGGCCTCCTCTGCCAGCAGCGAACGCTTGTGGCGCAGGTTATCCGAGTGCACGCGCAGCGAGTCGCCCATGCTGGTACCGAAACGCTCGGCCTGGATCAGCATGGCAACCAGGGTGTCGACGTCGTCCACGCCACTGCGCAGCGCGAAGTTGCGCAATGCCTTTTCCTTGGAAAAGCCGGCCCGCATTTCCATCAGCACGAGCTGCAGCTCCTGCGCCAGCACGATGCTCTTGACGTCGATCTCGGCCGCCACCTTCGTCAGCGCCCGCTCCATCGACAGGCCCGCCTCGACACACACGGTCATCAGGTCGAGTGCATCGGGGATGTTTTCAAAGATCTCGCGCTGCCGGGCGGCAGCGGTACGGGACAGCACGAAGTTCGGCAGGTAATAGCCGAGCGCCGCGCCGGAGAACAGCACCAGCATGAAGCCCTGGCGCAGCAGGCCGCCCGTGCTGCCGGCCAACAGCAGCGCCAGCAACGCGGGAAGGCCGAGCGACAGCACGGTCTTGGTCGCGAAATACAGCGTCGGCGCCTGGGAACTCCGCCAGCCCGCATTGATGAACTTCGTGCGCAGCGGCGAACGCTCCCAGCCATCTTCGGGCAGCGACAACCTCGTCAAGGGCTTGGCCACGCGCGCGACACGCTCGACCCATACGCCTTCGCTGGCCAGTGGCGTATCCTCGGGGGGACTGCGGAATGCATGCAGCCGCCTGCGCAGCGAAGCAGGCGCGAAGATCGCCATGCCCGCCAGCGCCACGCCGGCGACGACGACGAACACGATCAACAGGAATAACAGCTGGTGCCCGTTCATGCTCGAATCCTCACGATCTTGCGCATCCACAATGCGCCGAACACCATCGCGGCGCCGGCAAACCACATCATCCTGACGCCGGTCGGATCGGTCCACAGCAAGCTGATGTAGCCGTAATTCGTCATGCTCATGAAGGCCAGCATGACAAGCGGCAGCAGGCCAAGGATCCAGGCCGACATCCGCCCCTCGGCCGACAGCACCCGCACCTGGCCCTGCAGTTTCAGCCGGGCCCGCGTCAACCGGCTGATGTTGGCGAGCAGCTCGGCCAGGTTGCCGCCCGACTCGCGCTGGATCAATACGGCCAGCACGAAGTACCGCAGGTCGGTCAGCGGAATCCGTGAGGCCAGGTTGTGCAGTGCCTCGTTCATCGGCGCACCGTAGTTGATCTCCTCGTAAGTGGCCTTGAATTCGGTGCCGATGGGTTCGGGAATCTCGTCGCCCACCATCTTCAGCACGTTGGCGAACGAGTGGCCGGCGCGCAGCGCGCGCGCCAGGAAGTCGGCCGCTTCGGGCAGCTGGCTCTCGATTTTCTTGAGCCGCGCGGCGCGCCAGCGCAGCAGCAGGCCAAATGGGCCACCGATGGTGCCAGCCAGCATCAGGCATGCCGGCAACGGCGGCATTTCCAGGGCAGGCACCAGCAGCAGCGCCAGGCACAGCACGCCGGCCGACCTGGCCAGGAACTCTCCCACCTGGCAGCGCAGGCCGGCCTGCAACAGCAGGCGATCGAGCAGCGCCATTTGTGGAATGCCGTGCAGCCATTGGTCCAGCCCGGGCGATGCGACATAGCGGCGTTGCTTCAGGATGCTGATCCGTTCGCCCCCCTCGGCACGGCCAGACATCAGGTCGAGCCGGCGTGCGATGCGGCGCGCGCTGCGGCCGTGGCTGGTGCTCCACCACATCCACGCACCTTCCACCATGAAGATTACCGCGGCGAACACCAGTACCGCGAATGCAGTGAAGACCATGTCCATTGCCGTCTCCTATTCGAACACGCGGTCCGGATCGAATGCATTGTCGGGCACCGGCATGCCGAACATCGCCAGCCGCTCGGCAAAGCGCGGCCGCACGCCGGTGGCGAAGAAATGCCCTTTCACCTTGCCGTTCGTATCCACGCCGGTCTGCTCGAAGCGGAAGATTTCGTGCATGGCGATCACATCGCCTTCCATACCGGTGACTTCCTGCAGGCTGACCAGCTTGCGCGCGCCATCGGTCAGGCGCGATACCTGCAGCACCACGGTGATTGCCGACGCGATCTGCTGGCGCGTGGCGCGCGGCGTCAGGTTGACGCCGGACATGCCCACCATGTTTTCCAGCCGCGCAAGCGCGTCGCGCGGGGTATTCGAGTGGATTGTCGCCAGCGATCCTTCATGCCCCGTATTCATCGCCTGCAGCATGTCTATCGCCTCGGCGCCGCGCACCTCGCCCAGGATGATGCGGTCGGGCCGCATCCGCAGCGCGTTGCGCACCAGTGCCCGCTGGTTGACCTCGCCCTTGCCTTCGATATTCGGTGGCCGGGTTTCCAGGCGCACCACGTGTGGCTGGCGCATGGCCAGCTCGGCGGCATCCTCGATCGTCACGATCCGTTCCGCTGCGGGGATATAGCCGGACAGCACGTTCAGCAGCGTGGTCTTGCCGCTGCCGGTACCGCCCGAGATCAGGATGTTGACCTTGGCATGGCCCAGTGCCTGCAGCACCTGCATCATCGGTGGCGTCAGGCTCTTGTTCTCGATCAGGTTCTGCATCGACAGAGGATTGACGGAAAAACGCCGGATCGACAGGATCGGACCATCCACGGCCAGCGGCGGAATGATCGCGTTGACGCGCGAACCGTCCGGCAGCCGCGCATCGACCATCGGGCTCGATTCGTCGACCCGGCGGCCCACCCGGGACACGATCTTCTCGATGATCTTCATCAGGTGCGCATTGTCGTTGAAGGTCACGTCCGTCAGCTCGAGCCGGCCAGCGCGTTCCACATACACCTTTGCATGCGTATTGACGAGGATATCGGAGATGCTGTTATCGGACAGCAGGCGTTCCAGCGGGCCAAAGCCCAGCATTTCATGCTGGATGTCGAGCACCAGGTGATGGCGCTCGGTCTGGTTCAGCACGATCCGCTCATCTTCGATGATGCGCTGGACCAGCAGCGCCAGCTCGTGCTTGAACTGCTCGGACGTCAGTCGTTTCAGGCGCTCCAGGTCGATGCGGTCCAGGATCAGCTGGTGCATCATGGCCTTCAGCTCGCGGTAGGCGGCCAGCGACTGGGCAGGCAGCGCGGCGACGTTCTGGCGGGTTTCCTCGGTCACTGCAAGGCGTTCTCGCAAACTCATGGCGGTCTCCGTTATGGACAGATTTCAACTTCGCTGCGGCCGAACAAGCGGTCGAACAGGCCTTTCGATTCGGGCACCCGGCGTTCCGTCACCACTTCGACCAGGTCGGCCAGGCTGCGCGCGACCAGGCTCCCGCGCGACAGCTGCAGCACGGGAATTCCCTGGTTGACCGAGTCGGTCGCCGACAGGTAATCGTTCGGCACGGTATGCATCACGTCCGCGCCCAGCGCATGCTCCAGGTCCGCCAGCCGCAGCTTGCCGCCCTTCTCGTAGCGGTTGACGATCAGCCGCGTGCGCTCCGCCGGATAGCCCAGCGAGCGGAAGATGTCGAGCAGGCGGCGCCCGTCGCGAATATCGGGCAGCGCCAGTTGCAGTACCGGGTAGATCGCATCGGCACCATCGAGCGCGCGCAGCGACAATGCGTCGATCTGGCGGCCCACGTCCAGCACGATGAAGTCGTAATGCTGGCGTGCCACGCGCAGGATCGTGTCCATGTGTTCAGGCTTCATGTCGGCCGCCTTGGCCGGATCGTCGGCGCCGGCCAGCACACCGAAGTTCGGTGTCACGTGGACCAGGCACGACTCGAGGAATGCGCCATCCATCCGGTTGATCTGCGCGCAGACGTCGGCCAGCGTCATCGCCGGCTTCTGGTCCGATACATACAGCGTGGCGTCGCCGAACTGGCCATGCATGTCGATGACCAGCGCCTTCTTGTCGGCCAGCGCCCCCAGCGCATAGGCGAAATTCGTGGCCAGGAACGTGGCGCCGCTGCCGCCCTTGCAGGCGATGAAGGCGAGCACCTTGCCGTCCCGCATGCGCGTGACGCCGGTTTCGATCTCCACCCGATCCATCGCCTCGTGGAAGGCGCGGTGCACCAGTGGCAGTTGCAGCACCTCGCGCATGCCGGCACGCATCGCGCGGATCAGCAAGTCCTGGTGTGCCTCGCGTGCCAGCAGCATGAAGCGCGCATTCGGGTATTGGCGCACGAGCCTTTCGACGATCTCCCACTCGCCCGGCTCGACATCGCCGGCGTCGAAGATCACCATGTCGGGCGGATCGGCCAGCGGCCGTTCGGCAGCGTCGCGCACGCCCTGGCGCGAAGCTACCAGCTGCAGTGCCGGCATCCGCGCCGACCCCTGGGCGGCGATCTCCGCATGCAGCAGGCTATCCTTGCTGATCATCAGAGCTTTCATGTTTTCATCCTCCATTAATGCAATGTTGCGATGCGGGTACGAAGCCGAGCGACTCGGCCTTGACGACGGTGGCCGAGGGCGGCACCGGCAGAGTGTTCAAACCAGGCACCATGCCGGTCAGCGAGCGATAGGCCAGCGGGGTGCATGCGCCGTTTGCGTCGGGCTCGGCACAGATACTGACGCGGACGAGACGAATGCACGAGCCGCCATGGGGATCGCGATTGCAGTTCACGACGTTCTGCGCCGGGCACTGCGGCCTGGCGATGGAGCGGATCGCGCCATCCGCATCCTGGCCCAGGTATTCGATGTTGATCTGCCCGGGCCCGAGCTCGGGCAGCAGGGGCAATGGGCCATCGTCGGCGCGCAGCAGGGCATGCCGGCGCAGAGCCGCCATGCCCTCGATACTGGTGTAGTCCGTCACCGCGGCGGCACGGGCCGCAACGCGCGTCACATCCTGCACCGCGTTGAGCATGTACATGACACGCGCGACTTCGAGCGTGCCGATCACCAGCAGCAGGAAGATGAACATCACGAGCGCCAGCTCGATGATGACCACGCCGCGCTCAGTTCGCTGGTGGTGCGGGAGGGCGCGCATAGGTTTGCCTGTAGATAAAAGCCATGTTGTACTCCGGCTGGATGTTGTAATTCACACGGACGTCGAACAGGTTGGTGCCAAAGATCGTGTCGTAGAAGCGGATCGATGCGTTGACCGTGACGAATGTGAAAGCGAAATCAGTGCAGGAAGTGCCACCGCACCTGGCATCGATGCCATCCCCTGGCTGCAGGTCGAGGCCGGCGGATTCGGTAACGACACGCACATGCCGCTCGGTCAAAGCCTTCATGTGGGTGGTCCCACCGACCAGGGTCGTCCGTGGCAGCGTGGCAACGATGCGCGTGGTATCGGCCACGCTTTTCACGAGCGAGGTGGCGTGCCAGGTCAGGCGCCCGACCAGCACGATGATTCCCAGCAGGAGAATGCTGGTGAGGAGCACGAACACCATTTCGATGGCGGCCGTGCCGCGTTCGCGACAAGGGCGGCGGTTCATGGGAACAGCTCCACGGGGCCGGCCAGCGAGCCCTCTTCGGCAAGCGTGACGGCGCCGCCGAATTCGGCCGGGATTTCAGTATCGGTCGCGGGCGCGGACAGGTAGAACCTGCCATAGGCCAGCACGGTTGCCTGGTTGCCACTTACTGGACAGCGCAGCAGCGGAACATGCATCAGGCGGCGGCCTCGCTGCGACGGTCCGGCATCCGGCCTGATGTAATACGGCATGGATGGGGTCGTGGAGTGATAGGGCCCGCTCGCCACCCAGCCGGTGCCAAAGGTCGTGGACGGTCCAGTCACAGTGGGCGTCGACGGATACAGCAAGCTCCACGATGACTGGAACTTGATATTGTCCACAGTGCGCGGACTATGGAAAGCCCAGCGGGTACCATATTGCGCCGCCGTGGGCTTGAATGCTCCGTTGAGCTCGGCATACGGCCGGTCGGCGACCGTGGCAAGCCCACCGTCGACGATGGCCGGCTGGGCACTGACTTGCGTCGTCGCCGCCTGCCACGTGACGCTCCTGAAGCTCTTGATATTCTGGTCGGGCGGTGCGCCAAAGCGCGTGCAGGCCGGGGCGGCTCCCGCCGTGTCGTACTCGTTGAAACGGGAATTGAGCTGCCGCCACAAGCCGAATGGCCCTGTCACCGCGGGTTCCTGCTTGCGCACGTTGAGGGAACGGTTGCCGATCCGGGAATAGGCCACGGTGCCCGAGCACATGAATGGTGCCAGGACCTCGTTTCTCATGGTGAGTTCCGTGCCAGGCGTGTCGGCCGGCGTGAGCGGATCGACGTGGAAATACACGGGCTGGTTCCCGTTGGGGTTCAGGTTGAGCAGGTTGTACGTGATACCCATGCGAAAGCCATAGGCCACCTGCTCTGTCAGCGCGGTGGGGCCGACACCGTTGATACGGATCGTCATCGGGTCGGTCTTGCGTGCGCAGATGGCCAGCGGCATCACGTTCAAGGAACCGCGGCCGGCAACGGCCACCGGCCGCACGTCGAACGACACCATCTTCCCCAGCACCCCCATCAGCAGGGGCTGGACTTGCCGCATGGCGTCGGGCAGTGCGCCCATGTCGGCGCGGACATATAACAGCTCGGCAGGAGCCGCCTTCGCAGCCGCCGCGTCCAACCAGGCACTGGCGTCGGCATGGGGATCATTGCTGAAGCGCAGGGCTGCGGCCACCCCGGCGTCGCTGGTGGCAGCAACAACGGGCAGCGTTTTGGCAATACCCGCCGCTTCCGCGACAGCCGCGTTCACGCCGGCGATCGTGCCGTTCAACTTGTGTGCCGCGCCGATGGCGATATTGTCGGCGGCTGCCTGCAACTGGGCGCGACGCAGGTACACCAGCCCGAGGTCGACCACCAGGCCGCTGAAGCCCAGGATGACCGTGACCATCAACGCATACATGATCATGACCACGCCGTGCTGGCGGCGCGCGATCGCAGGCAGCTGTTTCATTTGGAACCGATCCCGATGGTGAACACGGGCGGCGCCGGCGGCTCGGCGAACGAGTTCTGGTAGCGTTTCTGGGCCGCGGCTGCGGCCTGGCCGTCCAGGCCGTTCACCGGTCGGGCGTCCCGGCCGGCATCGGGGTGGATCACTTGCCGGGCGAACGCGGCGCGCGTCGCATCGCCGAAACGGGCATCCCATTGCGGCGTCGTGCGTAAAATGGCTTCGCCGCAGCCGGCAAGCGCGCAGCAGATCACTGCCAGGGTCAGGCTGGTTTTCATGGGATCCTCCTTATTTCAGCTGGAAGCCGGAGCCTTGCGCAGGCGTGGCTGCTGGGGTGGTTGCAGGATTGGCTGCGGGGGTGGCTGCCGGGGTAACAGCGGGCGCACGCTTTTCCATCCTGCCGAGCATGAACAGGTCGCCGCCGCGGGCAGGCTGCAGTGCATCCGTCGGCAGGGCGATACCTGGCGGCAGCGGCTTGACGAGATGGGCCGTGACCACGAACAGCAATTCGGTGCGGTCCTGCTGGAAGTCGGTGCTGCGGAACAGCGACCCCAGCACGGGAACGTCACCGAGCACAGGCAGCGCATCGATGTTGCTGACCTGGTTATTGCGGATCAGGCCGCCAATAGCGAAGCTCTGGCCATCGAACAACTGCACCGTCGTGGTGGCGCGACGGGTCGTGATCAGCGGCATGATTGCCCCGCCCGTGATCCCGTTCGCGCTGATGCCGATGCCTTCGCGCGACAGTTCCGACACTTCGGGCGCCACCTTCAGGCTGATCCGGCCGCCGGCCAGCACCGTGGGCGTGAAGCGCAGGCCCACGCCGAATTCTTTTTCTTCCAGCGATACCTTGTTGTTGTCCTGGGCGACCGGGATAAAAATCTTGCCGCCTGCCAGGAAGCTGCCTTCCTGGCCACTGATCGCCATCACGGTCGGCTCGGCCAGCAGCCGCACCAGCCCCTGGTCGCGCTGGGCGTCCAGCCGCAGCGCATTCGCCGGCGATTTGCCCAGGCTGACGCCGCCCTTCAACGTACCGCTGAGGAAGTTCGATACCAGCGCGTGCGTCCACTCGCCGCCGCGCAAGCGCAAAGCGGTGCCCGCTTCCAGCTTGTCGAGCAGGGTTTTCGATACTTCGGCGATCTTCACCTCCAGCATCACCTGCTGTGGTGCGCTCACCCCCAGCAGGTTGACGACGCGCGCACTGCTTGCGCCGGCCGGTGCGGCGCCACCATCGCGATCCGTGCCGGCCAGCGGCTTGGCCGGCTGGCGCACGTAGGCCTGGGCCAGTTCCATTACGCGCGCCAGCGTCGTGCCGTCCGCCACCGTGCCGCTCAGCACCAGCGTGTCCGCGGCGGCGGTAACCCGGAGATCCTTCTCGTCCGGCAGCAGCGCGGCAAGGGTGCCCTGCAATGCAGAAGGGTCCATTGCAACAGTGACCTCGATCACGCTGCAGGCGCCGCTCCTGCCCTGCACGATCATGTTGGTGCTGCCGATGTCCACGCCGGCCAGGTACAGCGTGTCGGGTGCCACGGCCATCGCCTGCAGCACGGCCGGGTTGCCGACGCTGCGGCTGGCGATAGGTTCCGGCAGGCGCATCAGCGTGGATTTGCCGAGTTGCAGCGCCATCTGGCCCGGCGCGGCAGCCTTGCCGCGGCAGCGCGGCCCATCGACGCGCTCCAGCGCTGCGGTTTTGCGTGGCGCTGCGGTTGCGGCGCCCGGTACCGCAGCGGCGGCGGTCGGCGGTACGGTCGACAAGGCCGGCACGGGTTCGGCATGGGCCGCGGCTGACAGGCCGGCCAGGAGTATGGTGGAATACAGTTTCATGATGGCATCCTTACAGGCACTCTTGATGGCTGCGCAGCCCGGCGATGGTGCCGATGCAGTGACGATGGGGGGCGGCACTTGCCTGCCGTACCGTCGCGCGCGGCGGCGGCAATGCAGCGGGCTTGACCGGTTCCGGGGCGACAAGGCCGAGCAGGCTGTTCTTCGTTGCGCCAGCGGTCGTGCCGGGGTTCGGATCGACCTGGTTGCGCAGCACCAGCGACAGGCTGCCGACGCTGCGTGCCAGGTCCAGTTTTTCCGCCTGTTCGGGCGAGACCTCCAGCGTGACGGCATTGACGACGCGGGGCTTGGTATCGTCGCGCCCCACTTCCTGCGCGACGGCCAGCACAAGGATCCGCTCCAGCACGATCTTCGAGATCGCGCTGCCCTCGCTGGTAGCGCTGGCATCGGCCTGGGTGCTGACGAGGATATCGACGAAATTACCGGGCAATGCGAAGCCGGCGACCCCGACCACGTCGTTGACGCGCACGGTAATGGCGCGCTTGCCTTCGCTGATCAGGGCGGAAAGGCCCCCCAGCGTGCCGGCCGGAGCCAGCTTGGCTTCCGTGAGCGGTTCGCCACGCAGCACACTGGCTTTCAGCACCCGCCCGGACAGTTGCAGCGGATCGCGCAGCGCCCCGACCGGCAGGCTGTCGGCGGGCCATTCGGCCAGTTTCACCATCTCCGACCCCAGGCGCTGCCCGAGGCTGACATCGGCGGTGGCAACGACGATACGGGTGGCATTGCCCGGCGCCTGCCCCAGCAGCCAGCGTGAAGCCAGGGCGACGGCGGCCAGACCAAGCACGATGGCGAATGCCATCATCATGTAAGCACGGCGGTTTTTCATTCGATCCTCTCGAACAGGTTGGTATCGGGAATACCGGCGAGCTGCACGCCGGTGGTGGCAAACATGCTGGACCAGGCCTGGTCGATGGTGGCAACCGACACGGCAGGCGATTGGCCGGTAAATGCGGCAAAGTCGGCAATGCGGGACAGGATGTCGCGCGGGAAACTGGCGAGCAGCGGCTGCCCGTCGCCCCGGTGAAGCTCCTCGATCAGGTAGCGCAGCGCCACCTCGTCATGCACGATGCCCATCGTGCGGCACTCCTGGCGGAACAGCGTGCGGTAGGCGTTTTCACCGAGCGGCCCCACGTGGACCTTGTAGCCGAGCCGGCGCAGCGACGATGGATCGAGCACCGCCTGCGGTTCCAGGCTGGTAACGAAGATCATCGTCACATCGAACGGCACGGAAAACTTGCGGCCACCCTGCAGCGCCAGTTGCTCGACCCCCGTGTCGAGTGGCTGCGTGAACCGGTTCAGCAACTCGGCGGCCGGTATCCGCTGCCGCCCCAGGTCATCCACGATGACCAGTCCACCCGCCGCCTTGACTTGCGGCGGCGCCTGGTAGCTGCCCGAAAACGGGTCGTGGCGCAGGTCCAGCATGTCCAGCGCCAATTCCGCCCCCATGTGCAGCACAGGCCGCCCGCACAATGCCCAGCGGCTGTCGATACTGCGCCGCTCGCCCATCGGACGGGGCGCCTGTGCCGGCGGCGGGTGGTGGATCGCACTGTCGTAGACCTGCATGATTTCCTGTCCCACGGCCACCGCATACGGGACACCGACCGTGCCTTGCAGCAGCCGGCCAAGCCGGCGTGCCAGGGTGGTCTTGCCGCTGCCGGACGGGCCATGCAGCAGCAGGGAGCGGTGCGCATGCAAGGCGGCTCCCACCAGTTCCCTTACCTGGGCGGGCAGGCAGTCGTCGGCAAATTCCGCGGTAAGGGCCTGCGCCGCGACCGGTGGCAACAGGGCTGATTGCCGTTGGAGCAGCGCTCTGTACTCATCCAGCGGCACGGGTGCGGGGCCGCTGTAGGGACTGCGCTCGAGCCAGGCGGCGGTGCGCTGCCGACCAGCCGAGGTCAGCTGGTATTGCACGTCGATGTCGGTATCGCCCCGCCATGCCACCTCGGCCAGCTGCTCGGCCACCATGAAGTCGAGCACTTCGCGCAGCACGTTGATCGACAGACGCAGCCGCGCCGTCAGTACCGGAAGAAGGGTCTTGCCGGCGCTGAACAGATGCTTGGCCACCAGCTCGGCAAGCAGGCTCAGCTCCAGTCCGGTTTCGCGTACCGTTTTCGGTTGCGGAGGCAGTTGAGCTTGCCCTTCGGTACGCTCGCCTGCGGTGATTTGAAGGTCTGACATTGCGCTCCTCCGTTGTAGAGGAGCAATTTTAGGCGGGGGTTTCCTGGCGGATATTGATCTCAAACAAAGGTGAAACCGTGTTGTTCCAGGACGACGGCAGCCGTGCCAAGGGCGATCGCTACGCCATATGGGATACCGCCGGCACTGGCATGGCGTTCGATAGGCACTGCGTGCATACGGTAACCCGCGATCTGGCACATCAATGGCCAGAGCAAATTTTTCATGTTATTGACGAGAATGCGCCAGCGGCCATTCGCCACCAGCATGCCGATAGCCAGGACGCCGCCGATTAGCCAGGAAAGGACCGCGATCTCGAATGCCAGCGTGGGGCCGGCAAACGCGCCTACCATCGCCATCAGCTTGACGTCGCCGGCGGCCATGCCGCGCAACAAATAGAGTGGCAGGAAGAGAAAGAAGCCCATGGCGAGGCCGGCCAGCCACGTGGACAGCACGGCGCCCTCCGCACCCGTGCGCCAGTGCAGCAGCACCGACAGGACAAGGCCGGACAGGACGAGTACATTGGGAATGCGCCGCAGCGCGAGATCAGTGACGGCGGCCTGCAACACCAGCCACAGCAGAAGAATTTGAAGTGCCAGGTTCATTGGGGGTGCCTATAAATGAAAAAAGCCCGCCGGTCGGAACCGGCGGGCTTTTTTATCAATCAGGGCGTGACCGGAGTGGGGTTCAGGGCGCCGGTGATCTTCTCGCCGATGTCACCAAATGCCGTACCAATGGTCTCGCCGAGTGCCGCGAACGCAACGCCCACGACGCCGGCAACCACGGCTGCCAGCAGGCCGTATTCGATGGCGGTGATGCCTTCTTCGTCGTTGGCGAATTGGCGGGCTGCGATGATCAGTGCTTTCATGTTTCCTCCTGAGTACTTTGTGGTTGGGTTTAATGCTGGCTGCATGTCGTGTGCCAGTAGAGAAACTATAGTTTTTATGCCGCCGGCAAACATTGATGTAGCGCAAGCTTGCCCAGTGGAACGGCAAACCTGTGGCGAATTGCCACACGGCCCCTTTCCGGTACCGGCGCGCTGCCGAAATAGCGACTCCGTGTAGAATCGTGGCGCTTTTCAACATTTTTAGATCGGGATAATTGCTCCTGAAATAGAAAAGATTTATCCTTATCAACTATTCTCAGGAAAGGCCTCGTGCTCTCCATCACTATGTGCCTTGTTCCGGAAAAAGCCGCCGCAACCTTCTAGACGAGAGCATGGATTCCCTTCTGAAACACATGGTGGACATGACCGGCCACCGCGATCACACAATGCTCGATATATCCGTGATCTCGGCGGTACAAGAGCTCGCCGGCGCCAGTCGCGCCCGGGTGCTGACGCTGGCCAACGTGCGCGGGTACGTGTATGTGCGTCCGCGTGCCGTGGTGGTGGCCGGGCACGCGGCGAGGATGGAGGAAAGCCCCGATCCAGGCAGCCCTGGCGAGCCGATCGCCCGTTTTCCCGCGCTGGAGCGTTGCATCGCGCGTCGCGAAATGTCCGCCGACGAAGTCGATGAAGAAGGCAAGCACACATTGTGGTTGCCGATCTGGCTGGGAGAAAAAGCCGATACCTGCCTGGAAATCGTCAATCCCACGCCGTACACCGCCGATACCGTCCACGTCATCCGCGGCATCGTCAGCGTTTACAAGAATTTCCAGAACCTGCTCGACTACAGCGAGCGCGATTCACTAACGGGCCTGCTGAACCGCAAGACGTTCGACGACCAGCTGGCCAAGATGCTGCTGGCCGCGGGCACCGAGCCGGATGGGTTGACGCTGCTGCCGGGGGAACCGGAGCGCCGCCAGCATACGGACGAGGAAAAGCAGTGGCTCGCCGTGGTCGACGTCGACCATTTCAAGCACGTCAACGACCGCTTCGGCCACCTGTATGGCGACGAGGTGCTGATCCTGATCGCCAACCTGCTGACCTCGTCGTTCCGTGCCCAGGACCGGGTTTTCCGCTTTGGTGGCGAGGAATTCGTGGTGCTGCTGCGCTCGACCACGCTGGACAATGCCGGGAAGATCATCGACCGCTTCCGCATGAACGTGGAGCAGCATGACTTTCCCCAGGTGGGCAAGGTCACCGTCAGTGTCGGCTTCGTGGCGATCAGCCCCGTCGAGGCGCCGGTGGTGATTCTCGGCCGTGCCGACCAGGCGCTGTATTTCGCCAAGAGCCATGGCCGCAACATGGCGTGCCATTACGACGAGCTGGTCAGCAGTGGACTGCTGCAGGCCGTCGAATCGAACGATACCGCCGAATTCTTCTGACATGCCGGGTACTTTGAAGTATTGAATACAACCTTCCAGGAATATGGAACTACGGCAGTTGCGCTACTTTGTTGCAATTGTGGAACATGGCTCGTTGTCACGCGCTGCCGGGGTATTGCATGTGGCACAACCGGCACTGACACAGCAGTTGCGACAACTCGAGACGGAACTGGGTGCCCAATTGCTGCACCGGAGTGCCCAGGGTGTCCACAGCACGGATGCCGGCAAGGTGTTCTACGAGCACGCGCAAGCGATCCTCAAGCAGGTGGCCGATGCCCGCTCCGCCGTCAGCCAGTCGGCCCGCCCATCCGGCACTGTCACACTTGGGCTGCCGCACAGCATTTCCGCCGCGCTGGCCCTGCCGCTGCTGGCGGCGGCGCGCGAGCAGTATCCCGACATTACCTTGCAATTGACGGAAGAACTGACGGGCCACCTGGCCGAGCAGCTGAAATCCGGCCGGGTCAACCTTGCCGTGCTGTTCGACGATGGCCAGCTGACGCCCTTCTCGACCACGCCGCTGGCCGAGGAAGCACTGTGCTTCATTTGCCGTGCCGATGCGCCATGGTTTCCCGGCCGCGCAGCGGTGACGCTGGCCGAAGCGCTTGGCGCCACGCTGATCCTGCCAGGGCTGCAGCATGGCGTGCGGCCCCGCATTGAATCCGTGGCGCGCGCTGCCGGCCTGGCAACCTGCGGCGTCATCGAAATCAACTCGATCGCCATCCTGAAATCGGCACTGATGGCGGACATGGGTGCGACGATCCTGCCGGTGGCGCCCGTGCTGCCCGAGATCGAGCGGGGCCAGATGCGCTGGCTGGATATCCGCGAGCCGTCGATTTCGCGCACCGTGGTGTTGTGCGCCTCGCGCAACCTGCCACCCACGACGGCTGTCACGGCCATCAGCACGCTGGCTGTCGACGTCGTGCGCCGCCTGTGCACGAGCGACGCGTGGCCGGGTGCCACGCTGCCATGATCCGTTAGCCATCATTTTTTCTTATACCCCTATCCCCAAACGCTATTTCCGTATACGTCAACCCGGGCGTACACTGGGCTGATAACCGCCGATGACGGCGGGCGGACCCGAGCACAACCGGCGTATGATCGACGCGCAATCGACGCACGATCGACGCACCACCGGTACGTGATCGACGCGGGTCCGACCGTGGCCTGAACCGGAACGTCTCTACCCGAGACGGGATGGCGCAGGCGCAACCGAAACAAGATTTTGGAGACAAGCCATGCCCGATACCTCGGCAATGGGTTCTGCCGCACCGCTGCCCGGTGCCGACGGTCCACAGCCAGTCCGCCTGAACGACGTCAGCCTCGACGACAAGTACACCGCCACGTCCGGCAAGATCTTCCTCTCCGGCATACAAGCCCTCGTGCGCCTTCCCCTGATGCAGCGAAAGCGCGACGAGGCGGCCGGCTTGAACACGGCGGGCTTCATTTCCGGCTACCGCGGTTCCCCGCTGGGTGGCCTCGATGAAACCCTGTGGAAGACACAAAAACACCTGGAAGCACATCATGTGCAGTTCGTGCCCGGCGTGAACGAAGACCTGGCCGCGACGGCTGTCTGGGGTTCGCAGCAGGTCGACCTGATCGGGCCAAGCAAGTACGATGGCGTGTTTGCCATGTGGTATGGCAAGGGGCCCGGCGTGGACCGCTGTGGCGATGTCTTCAAGCACATGAACCATGCCGGCACGGCCCGCAACGGCGGCGTGCTGCTGGTGGCGGGCGATGACCATGGCGCCTACTCGTCGACACTGCCGCACCAGTCCGACCATATCTTCTCCGCCTGCATGATTCCCGTGCTGTATCCATGCAATGTGCAGGAATACCTCGACCTGGGCGTGCACGGCTGGGCCATGTCGCGCTTTTCCGGTTGCGCGGTGGCGTTCAAGGCGCTGGCCGATACGGTGGAATCGTCGTCTTCGGTGGATGCCGATCCATTCCGCGTGCAGGTGAAGTTGCCGCAGGATTTCCATATGCCGGAAGGTGGCCTGAATGCGCGGCTATCCAACGTGCCGCTGGGCCGGCAGGCGCGCAACCAGGAAGCGCTGATGCAGGATTACAAGATCTATGCAGCGCTGGCCTATGCCCGCGAAAACCGGCTCAATCACACGACGATCGACAACCCCGATGCAAAGCTCGGCATCATCGCTTCCGGCAAGTCGTACCTGGACGTGCTCGAAGCGCTGGAAGAGCTGGGCATCGACGAGGAGATGGCAGCAAAGGTGGGATTGCGCTTGTTCAAGGTATCGATGCCGTGGCCGCTGGAACCGGACTCGGTGCGCGAATTCGCCCAGGGCCTCGATGAAATCCTGGTGGTCGAGGAAAAGCGCCAGTTCGTCGAATACCAGCTGAAGGAACAACTGTATAACTGGCGCGACGACGTGCGGCCGCGCGTGATCGGCAAGTTCGACGACAAGGGCGAATGGGTGGCACCACGCGGCGAATGGCTGTTGCCGCCAAAGGCCGATTTCTCGGTCTCGCAGGTTGCACGGGTGATCGCCTCGCGCGTGAAACGCTATGTCACCGATCCGCATATCTGCGACCAGATCAAGGCGCGGCTGGTATTCCTGGACGCCAAGGATGCCGTGCTGCAGAAGGCAATCAACACGCCGTTCCGCCCCGCTTTCTATTGCTCCGGCTGCCCGCACAACACCTCGACCAAGGTACCGGACGGCAGCTTCGCGCTGGCCGGCATCGGCTGCCACGTGATGGCCACGTCGATCTATCCGGAAATGAACAAGCTGACCACGCACATGGGCGGCGAAGGCGCGCCATGGATCGGACAGGCAGCCTTTTCAACGGTACCGCACGTGTTCCAGAACCTCGGCGACGGCACGTATTTCCACTCCGGCTACCTGGCCATTCGCGCCGCCGTGGCCGCGAAGGTCAACATTACCTACAAGATCCTGTACAACGACGCGGTGGCAATGACGGGCGGCCAGCCGGTCGACGGTACGGTGTCGGTGCCGATGATCGCGCAGCAGATGGCGGCCGAGGGCGTGCAGCGCATTGCCCTGGTAACGGAAGACCTGTCCCGCTATGCGGACCGCTCGAACCTGCCGGCTTTCGTGACACTGCACGACCGCAAGGACATGGATGCGGTACAGCGCGAACTGCGCGAGATCGCCGGTTGCACGGTCCTGATCTACGACCAGACCTGCGCGGCCGAAAAACGGCGCCGCAGGAAAAAGAAGGAGCTCGTCGATCCGGGCAAGCGCATGGTCATCAACGAGGCGGTCTGCGAAGGATGCGGCGATTGCGGCATCCAGTCCAATTGCGTGTCGATCCTGCCGAAGGAAACCGAGTTTGGCCGCAAGCGCACGATCGACCAGTCGAGCTGCAACAAGGACTATTCGTGCGTGAAGGGGTTCTGCCCGAGCTTCGTGACCGTGGAGGGCGGCACGCTGAAAAAATCAAAGGCCGACACGACCCACACGGAAGACTGGGGTGCGTTGCCCCAGCCAACGATCCCGGCATGCGGGCAGCCGTACAACATCCTCATCAATGGCATCGGCGGCACGGGCGTCATCACCGTCGGTGCGCTGATGGGCATGGCTGCGCACCTGGAGGGCAAGGGCGCATCGGTGCTGGACATGACGGGCATGTCGCAAAAGAACGGTTCCGTCACGTCGCACGTGAAGATCGTGCAGTCGCCGGCGCACCTGCGCGCGCAGCGCATCGCCACCGGCGAAGCGGATCTCGTGCTCGGTTGCGACATGCTGACCACGGGTGCGGCCGATGCGATCGCGAAGATGCGCCCGGGCCGCACGCTGGCCGTCGTCAACCTGCATGAACAGCCACCCGGCACGTTCGCGCAGGACGCCGACTGGGAATACCCGACGGGGGACGTGCGCGCGCTGATCGAGGAATCCGTGGGCGGTGCCGCGGCGGCCGATTTCGTGAACGCGACGAAGCTGGCCACGGCACTGATGGGCGACTCGATCGCCGCCAATTTGTTCATGCTGGGCTACGCCTGGCAACGCGGCCGCATTCCGCTCACCGAGGCGGCGCTGCTGCGGGCAATCGAGATGAACGGTGTCGCCGTCGAGTCGAACAAGAAAAGCTTCCTGTGGGGCCGTCGCGCGGCGGTGGATGTGAAGCGGGTCGAGCGGATCGCCACGCCGGCACAGCCCGTTGTGCTGCAGATGCCGCAGAGCCTGGAGTCCATCGTGCGCAAGCGCGTGGAATTCCTGACCGGCTACCAGGATGCCGCCTATGCCGGGCGCTACCAGCAGTTCGTCGAACAGGTACGCGAGCGTGAACGCGCGTTGGGAATGCCGTCGACGCGCCTGTCGGTTGCAGTGGCGAAATCGCTGGCCAAGCTGATGGCCTACAAGGACGAATACGAGGTGGCGCGGCTGTACACGGATGGCCGCTTCGTCGAACAGTTGAAGGCGCAGTTCGAAGGCGACTTCGCGCTGAAATTCAACCTGGCGCCGCCGATTTTCGCCAAGAAGGATGCGCAAGGCCACCTGGTCAAGGCCCAGTATGGTTCATGGACCTGGCGGGCCTTCCAGGTACTGGCTCGCCTGAAAGGCTTGCGCGGCGGCCCGCTCGACATCTTCGGCCGCACCGCCGAGCGCAAGATGGAACGCGCGCTGATCGGCCAGTACCGACAGGTGATCGCCGACGTGCTGTCGCGCCTCACCGCCGAGAACTACGACACCGCGGTCGCCCTGGCGGCCCTGCCGGAAAAAATTCGCGGTTTCGGACATGTGAAGGAAAAGGCCGTCACCGCGTATCACGCCGAGCAGGCCCGCTTGCTGGCCGCCTTCGGCGGCTCGCACCAGCACGCCGCCTGATGTTGCTCGACACCGGGGTCAGACCCCATTTTTAAGAAATATTTCCTGGAATCGGGGCGGTGCGGCGATCCGACTGACCCCGGTTTCAGGAAACGAAAGACGATATCTTTACGTTTACGTAAGCGTCATATAATCGGATCATTGCGATCCGCCAGAATTTTCAGGGACCTCCATGAACGATCTGACTTCCGCCAAGACCCTCGCCGCCGATGCACAGCCGCCGCGCCCGGCCAACAAGGTGCGTTTTGTCACCGCCGCTTCGCTGTTCGACGGCCACGATGCGTCGATCAACATCATGCGCCGCATTCTGCAGTCGCACGGCGTGGAAGTCGTGCACCTGGGGCATAACCGCTCCGTCGACGAGGTGGTGACGGCGGCGCTGGCCGAGGATGTGCAGGGCATCGCGATTTCCAGCTACCAGGGCGGCCATGTCGAATACTTCAAATACATGATCGACCTGCTGCGCCAGCGCGGCGGCGCGCACATCAAGGTGTTCGGTGGCGGCGGCGGCGTGATCGTGCCGGCGGAGATCGCCGAACTGCACGCCTATGGCGTGACGCGCATCTTCAGCCCGGAAGACGGCCAGCGCATGGGCCTGGCCGGCATGATCGCGTGGATGGTGCAGCAGTGCGACGTGGACTTGTCGCAGTATTCGCCCACGTCGCTGGAACCGCTGCAGGGTGAACAAACCGCAGGCGACATCGTGGCGCGCCATCGCCCGCTGGCGCAGCTGATCACGGCGCTGGAAAACGACAAGGCCGCCCCCGCGTTGCGCCGGCATTTGCAGGAAGCGGCCGACAGCCTGCGCGTGCCGACGCTTGGCATTACCGGCACCGGTGGCGCCGGCAAATCGTCGCTGACCGATGAGCTGATCCGCCGCATTCGCCTCGACCAGGGCGATGCGCTCAATATCGCCGTGATCTCGATCGACCCGTCGCGCCGCAAGTCCGGCGGCGCATTGCTGGGCGACCGCATCCGGATGAACGCCATCAATCCCTGGAGCATGGGTGGCGAATCGCGGCATCGGGTCTTCATGCGGTCGCTGGCCACGCGCGAGGCGGGTTCCGAGATCTCGCAGGCATTGCCCGATGTGATCCGCGCCTGCAAGGTGGCCGGGTTCGACCTGGTGATCGTGGAAACCTCCGGCATCGGCCAGGGCGATGCCGCGATCGTGCCGCACGTGGACTTGTCGATGTATGTGATGACGCCGGAGTTCGGCGCCGCCTCGCAGCTGGAAAAGATCGACATGCTGGACTTCGCCGACTTCATCGCGATCAACAAGTTCGACCGCAAGGGCGCGCAGGATGCGCTGCGCGACGTGGCCAAGCAGTACCAGCGCAACCGCGAGCTGTGGAGCCGCCAGCCGGACGAGATGCCGGTGTTCGGCACGCAGGCTTCGCGCTTCAACGACGATGGCGTGACTGCGCTGTACCAGGCCCTGCTGCCGGAACTGGCGCAATTCGGGCTGCGCACGCGGCCCGGGCTGTTGCCCCTGGCGGACGTGCGCCATTCGTCGGGCAAGAACGTGATCGTGCCGCCGGCGCGGGCACGCTACCTGGCCGAAATTGCCGACACCGTGCGCGGCTACCACAAGCACGTGCGCCGGCAATCGGTGCTGGCGCGCGAGCGCCAGCAGTTGACGGAAGCAAAACGCATGCTGGCGGCGGCTGGCCGCACCACCGACTTCGACGACGTCATCACCGAGCGCGACCACGCGCTTGATGCCGGCGCGAAAAAACTGCTGGCCATGTGGCCGGACATGCAGGCGGCATACGCTGGCGACGAGTACGTGGTGAAAATCCGCGACAAGGAAATCCGCACGGGCCTCGTGCAGCACACGTTGTCCGGCACGAAGATCCGCAAGGTGGCGCTGCCGAAGTACGAGGATCACGGCGAGCTGCTGCGCTGGTTGATGCTGGAAAACGTGCCGGGTTCGTTCCCGTACACCGCCGGCGTGTTCGCGTTCAAGCGCGAAGGAGAGGACCCGACGCGCATGTTCGCCGGCGAAGGCGATGCATTCCGCACCAACCGCCGGTTCAAGCTCGTCTCCGAGGGGCTCGATGCCAAACGCCTGTCGACCGCCTTCGATTCCGTGACACTGTATGGCGCCGATCCGGCACCGCGGCCGGACATCTACGGCAAGGTGGGCAATTCGGGCGTGTCGATCGCCACGCTGGATGACATGAAGGTGCTGTACGACGGCTTCGACCTGTGCAGCCCGTCGACGTCGGTATCGATGACGATCAATGGACCTGCGCCGACGATCCTGGCGATGTTCATGAACACGGCGATCGACCAGCAGCTCGACAAGTTCGTGGCGCAGAACGGACGCCCGCCGACGGATGATGAAGCGGCGAAGATCCGCGCCTGGGTGCTGCAGAACGTACGCGGCACGGTGCAGGCCGATATCCTGAAGGAGGACCAGGGCCAGAACACCTGCATCTTCAGTACCGAGTTTTCATTGAAGGTCATGGGCGATATCCAGGAATACTTCGTCCACCACGGCGTGCGCAATTTCTACTCCGTGTCGATTTCCGGCTACCACATCGCCGAAGCGGGGGCGAACCCCATCTCACAACTGGCATTTACGCTGTCGAACGGCTTTACCTTCGTGGAAGCCTACCTGGCGCGCGGCATGCACATCGACGATTTCGCGCCGAACCTGTCGTTCTTTTTCTCCAACGGCATGGACCCGGAATATACGGTGCTGGGTCGCGTGGCCCGACGCCTCTGGGCCGTGACAATGCGCGACAAGTATGGCGCCAACGATCGCAGCCAGAAGCTGAAGTACCACATCCAGACGTCCGGCCGCTCGCTGCACGCGCAGGAGATCGACTTCAACGATATCCGCACCACCTTGCAGGCATTGATCGCGATCTATGACAACTGCAATTCGCTGCACACCAATGCCTACGATGAAGCAATCACCACGCCGACCGACGAATCGGTGCGCCGCGCACTGGCGATCCAGCTGATCATCAATCGCGAATGGGGCCTGGCAAAGAACGAAAACCCGAACCAGGGCGCATTCATCATCGACGAGCTGACCGATCTCGTGGAAGAAGCCGTGCTGCAGGAATTCGAACGCATCGCCGAGCGCGGTGGCGTGCTGGGCGCCATGGAAACAGGCTACCAGCGCGGCAAGATCCAGGAAGAGTCCCTGCTCTACGAGCACAGGAAGCATGACGGTTCACTGCCGATCATCGGCGTCAATACATTCCGCAATCCCAAGGGCGCTGACGTGCCGCAGGTAATCGAGCTTGCCCGTTCGACCGACGACGAAAAGCAGTCGCAGTTGCGCCGCCTGGCGGACTTCCACCTGCGCCATGCGCAAGCCGCACCGGCCGCGCTGGCGGCCTTGCAGCAGGCGGCCATCGACAACCAGAACGTCTTCGCGAAGTTGATGGATGCCGTGCGCGTGTGCTCGCTGGGCCAGATCACCAGCGCGCTGTTCGAGACCGGCGGCCAGTATCGCCGCAATATGTAAATCCACGATCCCGCCAGCGGGTCAAGCAGGACGTTGACCCGCTGGTAGCCGCCATGATCTTCATCAATTTGGTGGTCTTGCCAGATGTCGCATAGCTGGCGGCGCCTGCTGAGCATCAATACCGCAATCTTCCCCTGCACTAACTTTGT
Source organism: Pseudoduganella lutea (assembly GCF_004209755.1). Lineage (NCBI taxonomy): Bacteria > Pseudomonadati > Pseudomonadota > Betaproteobacteria > Burkholderiales > Oxalobacteraceae > Pseudoduganella > Pseudoduganella lutea. The sequence goes on from NZ_CP035913.1 coordinate 2,826,566, forward strand.
ATCTCATTGCCTGGCCTCGGTGGAGACCGTTATGAGATATGCACGACTGACGCCGGGCCACGGCTTCAAGCCCGCCAACAGCTTCCTTTACTACCTGCAGCGCATCATCGTTTCCCCTCCCCTGCGCGGACTGTGCGTACGCATGTTCCGCAATTGGGTACGCGCCCGCCATGGGATCTCGACCCGCGTGTCGGTGCCCGCGCGCCTGCTGTTGCTGGACCGCCTGCACACGGAAGGCTACGCGTCGCTGGGCAATGTGCTCACGACCGGCCAGTGCGACGACATCCATGGCCATTTCGCCGACAAGATGTTGACGGACCGGCAGGACGCAACGTCCACGTTCACGCTGGCGCGCGTGCCGCCGGCAGCACGGCTGGCCGAATACAGCCTGCACGACATCGTGCGTTGCCCGCATATCCTGGCGCTGGCCAACGACAGCCGGCTGCTGGAACTGGCCGAGCGCTACATTGGCTGCAAGCCCACGATTTCCCAACTGGGTGTGCGCTGGTCGTTTCCTGCGCCGGGACCGCGCTCGGACCTGCAAACGTTTCACCGCGACTCCGAAGACTGGCGATACTTCAAGGTGATCGTCTACCTGACGGACGTGGGACCGGATGACGGCCCCCATGTCTACGTGCGCGGCACGCACAAGACACGCGCACCGGTGCGGCTGAAAATCCAGTCCGACGGCGAAATCAGTCGCGAATACGGTGAAGAACGCCTGATCGTCGCCGTTGGCGAGCGGGGCTTCGGCTTTGCCGTCGATACCGCTGGCGTGCACAAGGGCTCGCCGCCCGTCGCCAAGCCTCGCCTGATGCTGCAGATTCAATATTCGCTGTTCCGCAGCTATGCCTATGTGTATGAACCGGAACCATACACCGGCTGCTTTCCTTTCGACCCTTACATCAACCGCCTGATCCTGGCCTGACCGAAAGACTCCCCGCCCATGACGACGATCGAAATCAACCTCCCGCGCGACCTGGCCGAAGAAGCGGCCGAACTGGGCCTGCTGAAATCGCAGGTGGTGGCCGACTTGCTGCGCGACGAAATTCGCCGACGTACTTTTTCCGACCTGATCGAACATGGCGGCTACGCGACAAATGGCTTTGCGGCGCCGGAGGAACCAGATCGCGTTGCACCAGCGAGGCGCCGAAAGGGATGAAATCCGCGCCATGCCGATGTCACCATTGCACGGGGCTCCAGCGCCCGCCGCCATCGGACGTGCGCCCCCCAAGCAACCATGCCGTGGCAGCAACCGATCCTTCACGATTTCCATTCCAGCCACATCGGCTGGCTTCAGCGCGTGACGGCAGCTTGCCACCAGCGGCCGCCGGCATGCGCCTCGGCCAGATCCAAGGCCTGGCCGATCAGCGGCGTGGCAAGTCGCTGGCCTGCCTCGTCGGCAAGCGCGGCAATGCGGTCGAGCGGTTCGTGCCAGGCGTGGAAGGCCAGGTCGAATGTGCCGTTATGGATTGGCATCAGCACATTCCCCCGCAGGTCGATGTGGGCTTGCAGGGTTTGCTCCGGCTGCATATGCACATCCGGCCACTGTTCGTCGTAGGCGCCGGTTTCGATCATCGTCAGGTCAAACGGGCCGAAGCGGTCGCCGATCGCCTTGAAACCGCGGAAGTAGCCGGAGTCGCCACTGAAGAATACACGGCGTTCACGCCCGGCGATGACCCACGAGCACCACAGCGTGCTGTTGCCGTCCGCCAGGCCGCGGCCGGAAAAATGCTGCGCCGGCGTGCAGGTGAGTTCGACATTGCCCAGCTTGATGGAACGCCACCAGTCCAGTTGCCGTACCTTCGCGGCTGGAATGCCCCAGGTGACGAGCCGGTCGCCGACCCCGAGCGGTGCGATGAAATGCCGCGTCTTCGCCGCCAGCACCGCGATCGCGCCACGGTCCAGGTGATCATAATGGTCGTGCGACAGGATAACGCCCGCGAGCGGCGGCAATTCCTCAAGCGTCAGCGGCGGTGCATGGAAGCGTACCGGCCCCAGCCAACTGAACGGCGAGGCCCGGCGCGCAAAGACCGGATCGGTCAGCCACAGGTCGCCTTCCAGTTTCAGCAACACGGTCGAATGCCCGAGCCGCCACACGGTGTGATCCGGCGCTGCCTCGATGGCCGCGTGCGTCATGGCCCGCACTGGCACCGGCGCAGCCGGGACGGTACCAGGAGGTTTGTTAAACAATGCGCGCCACATGATTCCCAGCATTTTGCCCAAGCCGCTGCGATGCATCCGGGCTGGATTGCGGAAACGGCCATTCTGGATTTGCGGTGAAGCATGGGCGATGGTGGGCATGGTATTCCTGTTGGCTGGACGCTATTGAACGCACATTAAATGTACACTACACAGTGTAGTTTCAAGTGTAGCGCTGGCACGCGGAAAAGTAAACTACCCGGTGTAAAATGACGGCATGACCACTACCCGCCTGACCGACCGCAAGCGCTCTGCCATCGTGCAGGCGGCAATCGCCGAGTTTCGTGCCAACGGCTTTGATGCGACGTCGATGGACCGCGTGGCCGCCACGGCCGGCGTATCGAAACGAACCGTCTACAATCACTTCCCCAGCAAGGACGACCTGTTCGCGCAGATCCTCGAAGAGTTATGGGATTGCACTGCCGCCACCGCCCCGGCGTCTTACTGCGCCGATCGGCCGCTGCGAGGCCAACTGATGGATTTGCTGCGGCAAAAAATGGGGTTGCTGCGCGACCCCTACTTCCTTGATCTGGCGCGGGTAGCGATCGCCGAAGCGATCCACACGCCCGAGCGGGCTCGCAGCATGGTGGCAAAACTGTCGCAAAAGGAAGAAGGCGCCGCGGCACTGCTGCGCGCCGCCCAGGCAGATGGCAAGCTGAAACCGGGGGATCCGGCCTTCATGGCCAATGTGCTGCAGGGTCAGCTGAAAACTTTTGCTTTCTGGCCGCAGGTGGCAATGGGCCAGCCGGCATTGGACGCGGCACAGGAAGCGGCCATCGTCGAGACGGCCATCGACATGTTCCTGTGCTACTGGGGCAAATAGCAGTCGCCGATCAGGCGTACGGGATGTAATCGAAGCCGTTGCCGATCACGCTGGCCAGGGCATCGCGATTTTCAAAGCCTTCGCTGAAATCCCTCAACACAGTGGCGCGGTCGCCCCCCTTGTTGAGCACATCGAGCCAGTACTCGTAGCCAGCCTGCTCCGGTGGGCGATGCAGGATGTTCTGGTACAGACCGGCGACGAGCGTGCCATTGTCCGGGTTGCTGCCCTGATAGATCGCGGCAAATTCCGGGCTGGCAAGGAAGCTGGCCGCGACATCGCGCAAGCTGACGCCATCATCCAGGACCGAAATCCAGTAACCCAGGCCGACCGCATCCGGTACGCGGTTGAATGCGGCCTGGTATAGCCGGTAAGCGGCACCGCCGTTGCCGTCGATATCCAGTGCCACGTCAACGTTGTCGAATGTCATCCGCTCGATGTTGCGCAGTACGTCCGTGCCTTCCGTGCCCGTGACCGAGAAACCCTGGTCGGTACGGCTGATGCGGTACCCAGCGCGGTTCTCGAGATATGCTGCATAGTCCAGCCCGGCTCCACCATCGATCGTGTCGTTTCCGTTCAGGCCTGCCAGGAGATCCATGCCCGTAGTGCCAACGAGCTGATCACCTGACGTGGTGCCGACCAGCATGCGCCCCTGCGCATCGATGCCGAAATTGCCGCCGATCCCATCTCCGCCATATAGCCAGCCGAGGGCCGCCAGGTCGAAGGGACGATATTCCGAATAGAACCGGCCAGACGAATCGTACGACATCAGCGTATTGCTTGTGCTGTCGAGGCTGGTTGGCAGCTGGATGGCATCTTCGAACGGATGCTTCAGGCCAAGCATGTGGCCCAGTTCGTGCAACAGCGTCTCATACCCCTCCGAGCCGGAGGCAAGCGTGCTGTTGTAGTCGGCATATTCCGCGTTGTCGAGGTAAACCACGCCGTCGAGCTCGTAGCGGGTGATCGTGCCCGCACCGTCTTCCCAGTACTGGGAGCGCCAGTTGAACGAGCCGACGACACGTTCAGTGGTGATGGAAGCGTTGGCGAAATGCACGTCGGCTTCGGCAGGGCCTGTCTCCAGGAACTGGATGCCGGTAATCTCGGACAGGTAAGCCAGCGCTCCCCGAGTAGCGCTCTGCTGCAGTGCAGTAAATCCGGTTGCCGTGCCGGACACGATATTCTCGGCCGCCGGCAGGATGTCGCCGGCCAGCGAAAAACTGTAGCGGATGGTGTTGTACGGAATATCGGTAACCGCGGTCCAGTTCAACCCTCCCCGGTTCAGTAGCGCGTCGATATGGATGTTGCCGGATAACGGGACATTGCGGATGTCGGATAGCGTAGCCACTAAAATTTCCTTGTTTTTGCAAATTTGGCAAGTATTCACGAGTGGCGCCTGCCAGTCAACCTCCGCCTCATGCTAGCTGAACCGTACCGCATACACGGGCGGCAAATGGGCCGCGATGGTGTGCCACCTGGCACCGCCATCGTCGGACAGCCACAGGCTGCCCGTCGTCGACCCCATCAACAGCATGGCGCCATCGTCGGCCACCGCCAGCCCGTGCCGATACACGAGATCATAGCAATCCCGTTGCGGCAGGCCGTCGCGCTGCGTATCGAATGTGGCGCCGCCATCGCGCGTGCGGTTCACTGCCAGCGCGGCACCGACAGGCACCCGCTGCTGGTCTGCAATGGCCGGCACGAACCATGCTGTGCGTCCGTCGGTGGGATGGGCCGCGACGGCAAAGCCGAACGACGATGCCGGCGCCTGCAATTCTTCCCAGTGGCCGCCGTTGTCCTCCGACCGCCAGATGCCGCTATGGTGCTGGCACCACAGCACGTCGGGTGCGCCGGCGCAGCGGACGATGCGATGCGGATCCTGGGCCGCGCCATCGTGTACCAGTTCGGGCGGCATATAGCGCGCCGCCATGCCTTGCGTACGGAGCGCCCACGTCTTGCCGCCATCATTCGTCAGCCACGCGCCGCCGCATGACACGCCAACCAGTATGCTGGCGCTGTCGCGCGGATCGACGCAGATACTGTGCATGCCCGGGGTGTCGTAGCCGCCGCCAAACCATTCGGCGCGCCCGGGAACGTGCCACAAGGATTCGACCAGCGCCCAGCTTTCGCCGCGGTCGTGCGAGCGGAAAAGCCCACCCGGCAAGGTGCCGGCCCACAACACGCCGGGCTGGTCCGGCCCGCCCGCTTCCAGCGACCAGATCTGCTTCAGGGTCCAGTCGGTCTTGTCATCGCTGTCGTCCGGCTTGGGCGGATACACGGGCACGGCAACTTCCTGCCACGCCAGGCTGCCGGCATCGCGCCGATGCAGCTTGGCGCCGAAGTGGCCCAGGCTCAGCGCCGCGTAGGTGGTCCCGTCGCGCTGGTCGTGCAGCACGATCGAGACCGGATCGCCGGGAAAATGCGGCGCGGACAACATCCACGCGCCTTCCTGCTTCGTCAGTTCGAACAACCCCTTGCGAGTGGCAATGAATGCGTGGCGCGCCATGTCAGCCTCCGGAAAGTGCCTGCAGGATGTGGATGGTGGAACCAGGCCGGAGAGGATCGTCCAGCAAGGCACGATCACGACAGCGCCGGCCATCGACGAAGGCAACGACGTTGGCGCGCAGACGGCCCTGATCATCGAGCACATAGGCCGTCAGGCGCGGGTGGGCGGTGGCCACCGCATCGAGCGCGTTGCGCAATGTCGTGGCATCTGTCTCGAACTGGGGCACAGGCAAGAAGCGCGCCAGTTGTTGCGTGAAGATGATGAGCGCCAAGGGTAATCGCCTCCGGGTTGGACGATTCTAGCGCGGTTGCCGGCCGGGTTGGCCTACAATGAAGTACTGACGGACGGAAAGCAACACGGGAGCTGCCAATGTCGATTACCCAGCAGGAACTGGAAACGCTGATGCAGGAGGTCGAGCAGGAAGATCCGATCGATTTCGCCGACCTGCCCTTTGACGAGAAGGACTTGCGCGGCATCGTCGCCAGCCGTCTGTGCGAGATGGCTGGGGCGATGGAGTCGTTCAGCGAAGCCGACCGGCAGATGACGTTGCTGGCCGTGTCCGCCAAGCTCGTGCTGGAAAACCTCGTGCTGCACGTGCAGCTGCTGCGCCGTCACGGCCAACCGTTGAACGAGCAGACCGAGGCGCTGCTGGCCCGGCTGCGCAAACCGGGCAGCACGGACTGACCGCTCGCGCATCACAGGTTCGGCGAGCGGCACTCCAGCCGTAAGATCGGGACTACGGGAGTTTGCGCGCCGCCGGCGCAATCAGCGTAATGTCGGTTTCCGCCATTGCCACGCATGGCAGCACGTCATGCGCTTGCCGCTCGTCGAACGACAAGCCGGGCCATTCGACCAGGTAACGCACACGGCCGCCATCGCTGCCGCACAGGCAGGTACGGCAGGTACCATTGCGGCACGAACTGGGCAGGCGGATACCGGCGCGCTCGGCGGCATGCAACAGGGTTTCGCCTTCTTCCGCGTCGAACTCGAACTCCTTGGGCAAGATGCGGATACGGTACACCGCCATCAGGCCACCTGTCGCTTGCGACGCAGCATGCTCCAGATCTCAACGACGGCGGCGCGATTGAGCAGGCAGCTGGCGGCCACGTAACCTACCGCGCCGGCGCCAACCTGGATAGCCAGCGCGATGCGGCGATCGGCCATGTCGTCGAGCATGCCGTGCACACCTGTCACGGCCGCGCACATGGCGGCACCGGACAGCATTGCCGGCAACATCCGCAGCGCCACTTCGCCCATTGTCAGGCCGATCACGCCCAGCATGCGATGCATGTTGATCAGCAGGACGACCGGGTACACCAGTGCCCAGGCCATGGCCACGCCGAAGATGCCCCAGTGCGTGCCAGCATAGAACGCGATCGGCATCAGCGTGCAGGCCACGATACCGTTCTGCAACGCGATACCGGGCCGGCCGACCGCATCGGTGACGGCGGGAAGGAACTGCACCACGGTGCGGAAGGGCATGATCAATGCCAGCACACGTAGTGGCAGGATCGCTTCTTCCCAATGCTTGCCGAGGAAGACCAGCACGATATCGCTGGCGGTGGCGGCCATGCCCCACAGGATGGGGAACGCGACCAGCGATACAAGCTCGAACGCCTTCAGCAACTGGCGGCCGATGGCGGCGCGGTCGTTCTGGTAACGCGCAAGGGCCGGGAATGCGACCTGGTTCAGGATGCCGGAGACCCGTTGCACCGGCAGACTGGCCAGGTGCAGCGCCACCGAGTACACGCCGAGGATTTCGCCACCCAGCGTGCGGCCGATGATCACCGTATCGGCTTGCGTGAAAAAGAACCACAGGAAGCGCGAAGCGGAGATCTTGCCGCCGAAGGTGAACAGCTCACGCATGCCATGCCAGGAGAACAGCGGCATGTGCGGGAACGGCGCGACGATGTTAACCGCGACCGTGCGGTAAACCGCGGCGACGAGGATGCCCAGCGCAAGCGACCACACACCCATGCCCCACCAGGCCAGCGCCAGCGTGACGAAGGCGGTGAGCACGGATTGCGACAGGTCCAGCAGCGAGCGGGCCCGGAAGTTCAGGCCGCGCTGCAGTATGACTTCGGACACAAGGCCAAATGGCGCCAGCACGAACTGCAGCGACATGAGCCGGATCAGGTTGGCCAGATTCGGTTCGGCAAAGAAACGCTCGGCCAGCGGCGCGCAGGCGACCAGCAACAGCATCACCGTGAAATTGACCACCATGAACAAGCCAAAAGCCTGACGCAACTTCTGGGTGCTGACTTCCTTGGCCTGTACCAGCGCTGGCGCCAGGCCCATTTCAACGAACATCGCGCACCACGCGAGGAACACGGAAGCCATTGCCATCAAGCCGTAATCGGCCGGCACCAGCATCCGCATCACGATGATCGTGATGACCCAGCTGATGATCTGGCTGGCGAACTTGGCGCCGGCAACCCATTTGAGTCCGTGCAGGACGTCCTTCTTCAATGACATGCGGCGATGTTCCTTGTTATTTCTTTGTTACGCCAGGCGAGCGCTCGTGGTCAGGTTGCGTGCCATGCGCAGGACGAAGCGCAACCGGCTCCTGTCCCATGGTGTGAACCGTGGCAGTTGGAATGGATCCGGCCGGCCGCGGTTCGCGCCCCAGGAGGTCGACACTGCGCCTTCGAAACGCAGTTCGCGCGCCATCGCAACGTGGCGCGCTTCATAGTCCTCGCCCGGCTTGCCGTTCGGGTAGGCGAACAGCGGCACACTGGCGCCGATCATGTCTTCCAGCGCCAGCTTGCCCTGTGCAATTTCCTCGCGCGCTTCATCGTCCGGCAAGCGTGCCAGGATCGGGTGATTGACCGTATGCGCGCCGATCCCCATGCCAGCCGCGTGCAGCTTGCGCACCTGGCTGGTGTTCATCATCAGGTCATCCGGCAGTGCGACACCGGCCAGCGCCACCAGCCGGTCGACCTGCTGCTGGCGCTCGGCCATCGGCAGGTATTTCAATTGCCCGATCAGCGCGGGGATGGCTTGGCGGCGCTCGGCCAGCGTGTGCAGCGGATGCGCACCAAGGCCCAGCGGCGTGGCATCGAGCATGCCGCCGGGTGCGCGCCGAACCAGTTCATACACGCTGTCGTTCCACATGCGACCGCCGTTCAGGAAACCGGTGGCCACGAAGAATGTGGCATGCAGGCCATGCCGCTGCAGGACGGGCAGCGCCACCTCGGCGTTGTCGGCATAGCCGTCGTCAAAGGTGATCGCCGCCGCCCGCGGCGGCAACGTGCCCTCCTTCGAGCGCCGTACCGCTTCCAGCAGGGGCAGCACATTGAAGTGCGATTTGAGCATGCCGACCTGCGCGGAAAATTCCACGGCATCGACCTCGCTCGGGAACAATGCATCCTTCTGGGGAAGCACACGGTGGAAGATCAGGATCGAGAGGCCGTGCCGGCCACCCGGCGACAGCAGCGACAGCAGGCTTTTCTCCAGCAGCGGGGCTTTGGTGGCGGGGGCGGCAATCGCAACGGCGGCAGCGGTCGCGGGCGCCGCATCGAGTTCAGGCTGTTTCATGGCGGAGCTCTTCTTCTGGGGTCTTTTCATCCGGCGGATCGGGCTCGGGCGCAAGAGGATTGATGAGTGGTTTCGGCACCAGCACCTTGCGTTCGCGCTCGACGATCAGCTGGGTGGCCACCATTGCCGCCATCAGGTAATACGGCACGTCGAAATAGGTGAGGCTGAGGAAGGCGCCGCCGACCGCGAAGCCCAGCAGGCTGACCTGGACCATGCGCGCCAGGTTGCCGGCCCAGGCCAGTTCGGCAAACGGGGCGGAGCGGCTGATGATGCGCGAGCCGGCCAGCCAGGTGAGGATGCCGAGCGTGAGGTAAATCGCCAGCCCGCCCCAGCCGTGCTCACCCAGCACCTGGAAATAAATGCTGTGCGCGGCGTGGACATCCTCCGGGATCGGTGCATACAGCTGGAACACGTGGGAATCGTAGATCTCGAAACCGCCGCCCAGCGGCCGGTCATTGGCCAGGTGGAAAGCCATCCACCATGCATTGATGCGGCCCATCGCCGACATGTCCTGCTCATACTCGTCGATAGTGTCGATGCGGGCGTGCCACTGCTCGGGCATGAAGACCAGCGCAACCGGTACGCAGAGGACCAGGAGTATGCCAAGCATGGCCTTGTTGCGGCTTTTCAGCCAAAGGAATGTCAGCATCGCCACCATCGCGATGGCCGCGCCACGCGAATAGGACGCCAGCGATGCCAGCGCGCACAGCAGCATCGACAGGAGCATGGCGCGCTTCGCCCATTTGTGGGTGACCAGCGTGTACAGGTACAGCATCAGCGGGATCGTCATCACCAATGCAAGCGCAATTTCATTGTTGCCGTCGATGAAAGTACCGATTGGCCCCCAGACGCGGTACTGGCCACCGCTGCGCAACGTGAAGATGCCGCCCTTGACACCGTAGAAGCCGATCGAGACCACCACTGTCCAGATCAGCCATTCGACGTGCTTGCGTTTGCGCAGCAGCATCATGACGACGATCGTCATGCCCATGATCTTCATGACCTTGATCAATTGCGGCATGATCTGGTCAGGATGGATCGCAAATGCCGCTGTCAGGCACATGTAGGCAATGAACGCCAGGAATGTGATGGTGACCGGTGTCAGGGGGTAGCGGTACTTGCGATGCGCGTTGGTCACCATCGCCGCCACGGTTGTCACCGCGATGATGGCGGCAAACGGAAATTCACGCGCAAAGCCCCACCCTTGCGTATGCGGGTTCATCACGCTGATCCAGATCCACATGACCATGCCGATCGAGGGACGCTTGAAGATATACGGCAGCGAACCAAACACCAGCAGCGTGATGATCACATCCCTCATGCCACCACGCTCCCGGTGGCTACCTTGCTGACCACATAGCGGAACTTGCCCGATTTTTCCGGCGCGATCTCGGCGACCTGCATGACCTCGACCACGACGCCGGCACCGAGGCGTGCCTTGAAGCCGCGTTCGATCTGGCCCTGCAGTTTGCCGAACGCCTGGGCGTCGAGCGGTGCGGCAAGCACGACCTGCACGTGCGTCAGGTCCAGGCTTTCCTGGACGATCTTGAACGCCTGCACCTGTGGCAAGTCACGCAGGATGTACACCAGCGCCAGCCCATGCATCACGGTGCCATCCTGGGCCACCAGGAAGTCGGTACTGCGGCCCTGGATTTCCTGCAGCAGCGGCAAGCCGCGCCCGCAGTTGCACTGCTCGGTTCCCAATACGCCGATATCGCCGGTGCGATAGCGGATGAACGGAAAGTCGCCGGTCGCCAGGTGCGTCACGACGATCTCGCCGGCCTGGCCGCGCGGCACCGGCTTGCCATCGGGGTCGAGGATCTCGACGACGATATCCTCGGCGGTAATATGCATGCCGCCTTCGGGGCACTGGTGGGCAATGAAGCCGGCATCGCGGCCGCCATAGCCGTTGGCAACCGGGCAGCCGAACGTGTCGGATATCTGCGTGCGCTGTTCATCGTACAGCCGCTCGGAGGTGACAAAGGCCACGCGGATGCCCAGGTCGTCCATGCGCTGCCCTCTGGCACGGGCATGCCGGGCTATGTGGGACAGCGCTGATGGATAACCGAACAGCATGCGCGGCTTGTGGGCACGGATGCGGGCAACGAAGCCATCGAGCTTGGCCGCCGACATCTCGAACGCCGGCAGCAGGTGCGTGCGCAGCAGCAGGTCGCGCAGCGCGCGCACCCGGTCCTGCGCGCCGAGCTCGATCGGTGAACCCCATACGACGATTTCCGGATCGCCGATATCGACGTTCCACCAGCGTGTGGCACGCCATTTCGCGGCCACGTCGTGGCTGACACGTTCCTTGCCAATGTAGAAGATCAGCGGTTCGCCACTGGAGCCGCCGGTGTTGAAGCGGGCAAGGCCCACCGCATCGTCCGCCTTCAGGCGGTCGACATTGGCCCGGATGACCGACTTGTCCATCAGCGGCAACCGGGCCAGGTCGTCCAGGCTGCGCACGTCGCGCGCCGGATCAAAGCCGATTTGCGCGAACAGGTCGCGGAAATACGGAACCGACGTCCCGGCCCGTGCCAGCAGCCGGCGCAGGCGTTGCAGTTGCAGGTCGCGCAGCCGTTCTTCCGGCCAATACTGCGATTCCTCGAGCTGCTTGCGCACGGCCACGCTGCGATGCTGCTTGACGCGCTCGTGCAGCGGAAAAATCAGGTTGGTGACGAGCGCCGTGTAGGGCGCCGGACGAATGCGGGCATTCTGCATGCTCATGGCTGGCTCACCGCGGTAGTGCCGGCGCGAATGGCCAGCACGTGTTGATAGACGGCGAGCAGGCGCGGACGCACGCTCGACCAGGTGAATTGCTGTACGTGCCGCAGACCGTTCTCGCGCAGCGACGCCGCCAGCGAAGGCTCGGTTGCCAGCCGCAGCACGGCAGCCGCCATCGCTTCCGGCGCATTCGGCGGCACCAGCAGCGCCGTGCGCCCGTCTTCGACGAGATAGGGCACGCCGCCAACATGCGTGCTGACCACGGGCACGCCGCAAGCCAGTGCTTCCAGGACGGAATTGGGCGTGTTGTCGACGAGGCTGGGATTGAGCATCACATCCGCGTTACGGTACAACGCCGCCATGGCCGCGTTATCGACACGGCCGGTGAATGTGACGGCGCCTGCTATGCCCAGTTCCTCAGCCAGCCGTTCCAGCTCTTCGCGAAGCGGCCCGGAGCCCGCAATCACAAGGGTCGCATCAGGATGGCGTTCACGCACCAGGACAATGGCACGCAGCGCGGTGGCATTGTCGTAGATCGGTTCGAGGTTGCGGGCAACCAGCAGGCGCGGGCCCGCGCCGGTTTGCGTTTCCCGGGCCGATGAGAAGCGTTCCAGGTTGACGATGTTCGGTACGACTTGCGTTGCAAAGCCATATTTGCCGAACACGGCTTCCAGGAAACCGGACGGCACGATGACGGCATCCGTCCGTGCCAGGCTCGGTGCGACCCAACGGCGTGCGCGGGACAGGAAGCCATCGGCTTCGCCCCCGCGATAATTCACGACGACCGGCTTGCCACGCAGATGCGCGATCCAGATCGCCGGCACGGCAAACAGGTGCCATGACCAGCCGGAGTTGGCCATCACGTGGAACACCTGTACTCGCCCGGCTGCGCGCCAGAGGGCGACCAGGTACGGCAAAAGTCGCGCCAGGGCGCGCAAGCCCTTGATGCGACCAGCCCACGCCGGCTGGTAGGGCGCGTTGACCTGCACGGTCTCGACGTCGATCCCTTCGCCACGCAGCAAGGCGGCCAGTTGCAAGGTCTGGTTCGCCATGCCGCCGGAGGGTGGAGGCAGAGGGCCGACGAGCCCGATCGACCGTGCCGTCATTTACGCTCTCCCGCTATCAGGTTGGCGTACACCTTGCGATACCGCGCCACGCTTGTCGCCCAATTGCGCTCGTTCTCGACGAAGCGCCGGCCTTGCTCCTTCAACTGCTGCCACTGCTCCGGTGCAGCCAGCAGTGCCAGCACCCTGCGCGCCAGCGCGGCGGCATCGCCTGCCGCGAACAGCACGCCGGTACGACCATCCTCGATCAGCTCGCGGTGCCCGCCCACGTCCGATGCAGCCAGCAACCGTCCCTGCGCCATCGCTTCGAGTGGTTTCAGGGGTGTGACGAGATCCGTCAACCGCATCTTCAGGCGCGGGTAGCAAAGCACATCGACCAGGTTGTAGTAACGCTGCACTTCCTTGTGGGGTACCCTGCCCGTGAAGACCACCTGCCCCTCGATACCAAGGACCTTGGCCTGGGCGCGCAATGCGGCGTCCTGCGGGCCGCCGCCAACGAGCAGTACCCGCAATCCAGGCTGCTGTGCCAGCATTGCCGGCACCGCGTCGAGCAGCACGTTCAGGCCTTCATACGCATAGAACGAACCGATGAAGCCCAATACGGTCTTGTCTTCGAGACCCAGCGTGCGTGCCAGTGCCTCATCGCGCGCACCGCCGACCGAGAAATCGCCGACATCGACCGCATTTGGAATCACCTCGATCTTTTGGGCGGGGATGCCGCGGCCCACGATCTCCGAGCGCAACCCCTCGCAGATCGTGGTCGCGGCATCGACGCGCTTCAGTGCCCACGTTTCCATCGCCCGGGTAAGGCGGTAGCGCACCCCCCACTCCTTGCTGGTGCCGTGGTCCACGGCCGCATCTTCCCAGAAAGCGCGGATTTCATAGACGACAGGAATGCCCAACTTGCGGCCCACGCGAAGCGCGGCCACCGCATTGAGGGCGGGCGAGTGCGCATGCAGGATATCCGGCTTGACTTCCTGCGCCACCTGCAGCAGGCGCGCAGCCAGCCGGTTGATCACGGCCAGCTGGTTCAGCACGGGCATCCGGGACAGCATGCCCAGCGCCGGTTCGGTACGGAAAAAGCGCAGCCCGTCGATGGTTTCTTGCGTGTCTCCTGTCATCTCGGCCGCCGCCGCATGCTTGGGGCTGGTGATGTGTTCTGTAATCCATCCGAGTGCGCGCTGCTGCTGCAGGATGGAACGCGTGCGGAATGTATAGCCGCTGTGCAGGGGGATCGAATGATCCAGCACGTGCAGGATCCTGAGCGGCCGGGAGGCGATGCCTGAAATGTCGGACGTTCCCATATTACGCCTGCATTTCTTTTTTCAGGAATGCTTCGAACATCAGCAGGGTCCAGATCGGCGCACTGTAATCGCGGCGGCCGGACTGGTGGTGTTCCACCATCTCGGCCAGGAAAGCCCCGTTGAACATGCCGGTGGCGGCCAGGTTAGGCCCCAGCAGCGAAGTGCGCACGCGTTCGCGCAACGGCCCGCGAAACCAGGCGGCCAGCGGCACCGCGAAGCCCTGCTTGCGGCGATACAGGATGTCATGCGGCAGGTACTTTTCCATGCTCTTCTTGAAGATGTACTTGCCTTCGCTGCCTTTCAGCTTCAGGTCCGGAGACAGGCCGGATATCCATTCCACGAGTTGATGGTCCAGCAGCGGCACGCGTACTTCGAGCGCATGGGCCATGCTGGCACGGTCCACTTTCGTGAGAATGTCGCCAGGCAGGTAAGTCTTCATGTCGAGGTACTGGATCAGCGATAGCGGATCGTCCGTTGGCGAATTTTGGGCATGGCCGCGCATCACGTCGATCGCGCGATAGCCCTGCAGGCTGGTACGGAACTTGTCGGAGAACAGTTGGGCGCGCATTGCATCCGTCATGATCGACACGCCGTGGAAATAGCCTTCCACCAGGTCGCGCGACAACGATTCAAAGGTGCTCTTGGCGCGGAACACGCGCGGTGCCCAGTCGGCCTTCGGATAGTAACGCCCCAGCGTGCCGAACAACGGGCGGCGCAATGCGGAAGGAATGCGGCCGCGCACCCGCTCCTCGGCCATCGTGTAGCGGTAGCGACGATAGCCGGCCAGGTTTTCATCGCCGCCATCGCCCGACAGCGCCACCGTCACGCGTTGGCGCGCAAGCTGGCACACGCGGTAGGTGGGGATTGCCGAACTGTCGGCATAGGGTTCGTCATACAGGTCGGACAACGTGTCGAGCAGACCAAAATCGTCGGTATCGACGGTTTGCACGTGGTGATCGGTGCGGTATTGCTGCGCCACCTGTGCGGCGTAGGCCGATTCATCGAAAGCCCGGTCGCGGAAGCCGATCGAGCAGGTATTGACCGGAGCATTGTTCAGTCCCGCCATCATCGCCACCACGGCACTGGAGTCGACGCCGCCGGACAGGAATGCGCCCAGTGGCACTTCCGCCACCAGCTGGCTGCGCACGGAATCACGCAACCGCTCGACCAGCTCGCCCTGGGCATCGCTTTCCGTCATCGCATGATGCAGCTTGAACGGCACATCCCACCAGCGCTGCGGCATCGCTAGGGGCGCGCCCACCTTCTGCAGCAACCGGTAGCCAGGCGACAACTTGAATGCCCCCTTGTAGATGGTCTTCGGTTCCGGCACGTAGCCGTAGGCAAAGTAATCCTCGACTGCGCAGGGATCGATCCCGCGTGGCAGGCCGGGCAGCGAGCGCAAGGCTTTCAGCTCGGAGCTGAAAGCAAACAACCCATCCGGCAGCATGGTGTAGAACATCGGCTTGACGCCCATGTGATCGCGCGCCAGGAACATCAACTGCTGGTTGCGATCCCACAGGCCGAAAGCGAACATGCCGCGGAAGCGCTCCACGCACGCTTCGCCCCACTCTTCCCAGGCATGCACGATCACTTCGGTGTCGCTCTTCGTGCGGAATACGTGACCCAGTTCTTGAAGCTCAGCCGTCAGCTCGCGGTAGTTATAGATTTCGCCGTTGTAGCAGACCATCACGCTGCCATCTTCGTTGCCGAGCGGCTGCTGGCCCATCGACAGGTCGATGACGGACAACCGGCGGTGACCGAAGCCGACGCCCGGCTCGCGATAGATATCGCCCTCGTCGGGCCCCCGGTGGAACTGGGTATCGTTCATCCGCCGCAGCTGTGCCTCATCGATCTCGCGCCGGCCCTGCGTATCCAGCATCCCCACTATTCCGCACATGATGTCACCGCCCCTCTTGTCTTGATCTTTCGTTCGCACAGGCTGTCATACATGCCCTGGTAGGCAGCGACCATCGCCGTCATGCTGTAGTTGCAAAGCACCCGTTCGCGGCCCGCGGCACCGTGACGGGCCACCAATTCCGGCGAAACGGCGTAGCGCGCAAGTGCCGCCGCCATCGCTTCGGGATCGGAGGGCGGCACCAGCATGCCGGTGACACCGTCGTCGATCACCTCGGGGATACCGCCGACGCGCGTGCCGACGACCGGCAAAGCGCTTGCCATTGCTTCGAGCGCGGAACCGGGCGTGCCCTCGGCAATCGACGACATCGCGAATACGTGCAGGCTGCCCAGGATTTGTGCAATATCGGTGCGGGCACCCGGCAGCCAGGCCACGTCATTCAGGCCAAGCCCGGCAACCTTGGACCGCATCGTTTCCAGCAAGGGGCCATCACCGACGATCGCCAGCCGCAGCGGCAGGTGAGGTAACCGGGCACGCAGCAGGGCGAAGGCATCGATCAGCGCGGCATGGTCTTTCACCGCCTGTATCCGGCCAACGGTACCGATGACCAGATGCCCTGGCTCGAATGGCCAGTGCTCCGGCAATGCCACCTCGCCTGGCGCGTGTGGACGGAAGCGTTCCGCGTCGATGCCGTTCGCCAGCATCCGGCTCTTGTGCGCAGGCACGCCGATGACGTCCCGGTTCCATGTGTCCATCGCCGCCGAATTCGCGTAGCAGCAATCGTAGAACGGCACCATCAGGCGGCGCAGCGCGTTATGTTTGCGATTGGTGCCGTGTGGATCATCATGATCCCGGCCATGAGCGCCATTGACACGCACCGGCACGCCCGCCAGCAATGCGGCCGGGCCGTATTCAACGGCGGACAGATTGTACGAATGCAGCACGGCTGGACGCAAACCGCGCAACAGGCGCCAGAGCGCCACGTGCGTTCCCGGCGATTGGCCAGGCTGCTTGTGCAGCGCATGGATCGTCACGTCGGCGCGCATGATTTTCCTGGCAAAGGCGGGGTTGAAATCGGTCAGGCAAACGATCGCGTGCCGATAAGCACTGGCCGGCATGCGGTTGATCCGTTCCACCAGCAGCGTTTCCAACCCGCCAAAATCGAGCCGGTAGATCAGGTGGACGATGAGCGGGGCGTCGTTCATGGTGGTCACTGTCGCGCGTTCGCCGCCAGCATGGCGTCGATGGAAGCGAGATGGGTTTCCAGGAACGCACGTAGCGCGGGATGCGCAGTCGCGGGGTTCTCGTCGTATGGTGAGAATAGCATCAGCACTGCCCCATCATCGCTGCCGGTCAGAAATTTTTGTTTGGTTTGCAACAGCTTGCCGACATAGTTGCTGGCCGTCGGCCGGCCACCGATGTCATACCATTGCCAGACAACGAAGCGGGAACCGGCACCCACCAGGGTGGTTTCCCGGAAGACGAGCGGTCGCCCAGCGATGGTTTCGGTACGGATGGCGACCCCGGTTTCATTCCAGCCGCTACGGATCGCTGCGAGCCGGTTGGTGGAGCTGATCAGCTTGCCGCCATTCCCGTCGCGGTAATACTTGAGGGTGAATCCGACCGGCTGCTTGCCGACCTGGTAAAAACGGCTCAGCGTGGCGCTGGCAGGCGCGAAATCCGGCGTCCACCCGGTAAATGAGGCTGCGGCGGGCGCCCTTGCCGTAAACGATGCCAGATCGACTGCCGGTGGCGATGCGTTGCCGCGTTCGATATACCAGCCATACGCGGGCCACGCGCCGACACAAGCCGCAACAGCAAGCACCGCCACGGCAACCTTTGCCGGCGCAGCGGAAGCAAAATGGCGCACGGGGTTGGCCTGTGCGGACGCGGCCGGCGCATCTTCGCGCCAGAAGCTGCCGACCCAGAACAACAGGAGCATCACAAGGCCGAAGAACGCCCAACCGTAGATCAGGTGGTCGACCCCGACGGCCAGCGTCATGTTGCTGGTGTGGCCGATCATCACGATCATGTAAGCACGCAGGCCATTGGCCAGCACAGGCAATGCAAGTGCGACGATGACGAACAGGACACGACGCCAGGTCGACTGGTATGTGAGATACGCGTACAGGCAGCCCAGCGTGACCGAGGAAATCAGGTACCGCAAGCCGCTGCAGGCCTCGACCACCGACCAGTCACCGCTTGGAATGCTGAAATTGTTCCCTTCGCGCAGCACAGGGATGCCAGTGAGGCGCAGCGCATCGACCGTGAAATTGGCGGTGATGCCGATCAGCGGCTCGATCAATCCTTCGCCGACTGGAACACCGAACAGCAGGAACGCCAGCGGGAACGCCAGCGCACGGGTGATCGACACGCCATAGACGGCCAGCACGGTCAGCGGAAACATCACGGCGAAGGCATACTGGCGCACCACCAGCACATCGCCCAGCGTGGCCAGCAACCACGCCGCGCCGCACAACAGCAATGCGGCCAATGCCGGCCAGCAGGGCCGTACGGGCAGCAATGCCAATTGCTCGCGGCGGCGCCAGACCAGCCACAACGTGATGGGCACGATCACGAAGCCATGGGCGAACGTTTCCGAGCGATCCCAGATCGACACGATCGAGGCGGCCGTGTCGAAATAGGCAATCAGCGGCAGCAGCACGGCAACTGCGGCAATCCACCATTGCGCCACAGGGGGCGCGACATTTGCCGGTCGGGCAGCGGCCAGCCTGGCTTCTTCGGTTGCGGTAATGGTGTTCATGCCCGTTTCCATGTCGGTGAGGGAATGCCAGCTGGAAGCGCCGTGGCGGCAGCCGGATGCCGGGGTGCTTCCAGCAGTGCATCGAGCGGTGCCAGGCGTGCATCCCATCCATACGAAGCTTCGACACGGGCACGGGCGGCATGGCCGATCGCGGTGCGCGATGCATCGTCCGCCAGTGCCGCAAGAATGGCCTCTGCCACGTCACCGGCATGTTCGGCCAGCAGCACCTCGACGCCGGCGGCCGCGTCGATGCCTTCGAGCGCTTGTGGACTGACGACGACGGCTTTCGCCATCGACATCGCCTCAAGTACCTTGTTCTGGATGCCACGTGCCACACGCAATGGCGCCACCGACAGGGCGGCATGCGCAACGTAGGGCCGTACGTCCGGCACGGTGCCTGTCACGGTCACGCCGGGCAGATTGGCCAATGCCTGCACTTCGGATGTCGGCCGCGCACCGACGATCACGAATGACGCCTGTGGCATGCGGGAACGCACCAGCGGCAGCACGTCATGCGCAAACCACTGTACCGCGTCCACGTTCGGCCAATAGTCCATTGCCCCACAGAAGACCAATGGGCATTCGCCCGATGCATAAGGGTTGGCATGGTCGGCAACCGGCGAAAAATAATCGGTATCGACACCATTGCCGAACCACCCGATGCGGGCCGCACTTTCCGGCGCCAGCGAGCGGAACAGCTCCGCCTCGGGCGCCGAAACGAACAGTGCGGCATCGCTGTCGGCCGCCACCTTGCGCTCGTAACGCAACAGGCGGCTTGCCTCATAGCCATACAGCAGGCTGGCCGGCCATGGCTTCTTTTGCGCATAGGCGCGCCATTTCTCGGAATCGACATCGCACAGGTCGACCACGCGCAACGCTTCCGGCAGGTCATGCACATACTGCGCCATTGGCGACGAGAACACGACTACCCGCTCGATGTCGGCGTCACGCATGGTTGCACGCACCCAGGCACGTGTGGAGCGATCACTGTAGTAATCGAGCGAGAGCGCGCGGTTGGCCAGCAGCGCGCGAAGGCTGCGTAATCGTGCGCGGCGTGGATTGAGCGGCGCGAAATGGCTCGAAGCGCACAATTTGCGCACGTGAGACACGTACTGCCAGTCTTCGGGGTCGTCGACGAACGTGGCCAGGTGAACGCGATAGCGTGCAGCCAGGTGCCGCAGCAGGTGCCACGAACGGATCTTGTCCCCCTTGTTCGGCGGGTAGGGAATGCGGTGCACCAGCAACAGCAGGTCTTCCACGGTGTCACCCCAAATCTTTGACGATGTGCGGACCCAGCGCGTTCGCCAGTGGCAGCGGCAGTTTCTGCCACAACTTGATGAACAACTGGTATTTCGGATTCAGCGGGTTTACATCCGGGAGTTCCTGCGACGCGACCAGCCGGTATTCATACGGCAGCGGCTGGGCCACGAAGCCCCAGTTTTTCTTGAAGTCGAATGCCCCGGTGCCGCGCTTGCTCCGGCCGAAATCGAAGATGCGATAGCCTTTCGCGGCCGACGCCTGCATCAGGTTCCAGTACATGAAGTCGTTTCCGGCGACATCGCGCGCGATCGGCATGCCGCCACCGTAATACGGCAGCACTTCATCGCGGAAGAAGAAACTCAATACCCCGGCGACGAGCGTTTCGCCTTGCACGATGACGCGCACTTCGCAGTCATCACCGAACTCTTCTTTCAGCAAGCTGAAGTATTTCTTGGAAAACACAGGCGTACCAAGCCGGTGCACGCTGCTTGCATAGGCCGCAAAGAAACGATCGACGTGCTGATCTACCTCGCCTGCCAGGCCCAGCTTGATGCCCTTTCGGACCATTGCCCGCTGCTTGCGGGGAATGGCATTCATGTTGGCTTCGTCGTCGCCACAGATCTCCTTGCGGAACGTTACGTACAGATCCTTGCCCAACCATGCCGGATCGCCGGGGTGGGCCGGCGAGTAGTTGCGGTATTCAAGGTGGCCCACGTTCAGCGACGCCGCCAGGCGCAGTGCCTCGGCATCGAGCGCGGCCCGCGCTTCGTCGCTGCGGGCGGCAACGCCGCCGTAGACGCAGAACGGCAATGCGATCAGCGAATGCCCGAACAGCCGGCTCTTGATCTGCGCCAGCGGCAGAACGGCTTCGATCTGCCCGTTGCGCTCAGCCAGGAAGAACCATGTGCGGTGACCGAAAGCTTCTTCGATCACCCGCCGCCAGCCGGACCGGTGGAAGAATGTCGCTTCCGGACAGGCCATTACGAACGCATCCCACTGCGCGCGATCAGCGTCATCGGCGCGCAACAGGCGCACGGACAGCGGGGCGGGTTCGGCGGTGCCAGGCAAGTCAGCCACGACTGCCGGCTTGGCGGCATCGCCTCCCTGCGCCCGGTGCATTGCCTGTTCGATGATTGCGCTCATGCACGCTCCAGGAAGATTCGGTCCATGCGATCCCATTTGAAATCGCGTGTCAGCGCACGAATGCGGCGTTCCATCCGTTGCAGGTTCACGTAGTGCCGGAAGCGCGTCTTGGCCCCCACTCCGGCAATGCGCGGCTGGCCCGGATCGATTTCCCAGGGATGGAAATAGAAGATCGCCGGCTGTTCGTCCTCGCGATTAACGCGGCGCATCAGCCGGCGTGACAGTGCGTAGGGCAGCAGGCGGAAGTAACCACCGCCACCGGCGGGCAGGTTACGTTCCATCATCCGCACGGTGGTAATCGGCACCTCGAGCAAGCCACCGGTACCGTTCGGGTGGAACGCGAAGCGGGGGGCGTCCGGCATGCCGTAATGGTCATGCACGATCGGATAGATCGAGGAACTGTAACGGTAACCCGCTTCTTGCAACACATCCAGCGCCCACAGGTTGGCGGGACCGATCGAGAAACTGGGTGCGCGGTAGCCTTGCACCGCAACGCCGCCGATGTCTTCGAGGATCATCTTGCTGCGAGTTACATCGTCCTTGAACTGTTCGCGTGTCTGGTCCGACGCACGCAAGTGCCCATAGCCATGGCTGGCCAGTTCATGCCCGCCGGCGACGATGCGCTTCACCATGGCTGGATAGCGTTCGGCAATCCATCCCAGCGTGAAGAAAGTACCGTGCGCACCGCCTTCGTCGAGGATCGCAAGAATGCGCTCGATGTTCGCTTCGACACGGCATTCGCGCGATGGCCAGCTGTCGCGGGCTATATGGTCGGCGAAAGCGGACACTTGAAAGTAATCCTCGACATCGATCGTCATCGCGTTGCGCAGCGTGGCCGCGCTTGGCGCGGCCGCATGCAAGTGGCGTACTGGCGCGTTCATTCCGGCTCCTAGCGGCTTTCCAGCCAGTCGGCAATGCTTGTCGCAACACGCCTGGCAATGCGGCCATTGCGCCAATGCGCCAGGCGGCCGGCTTTACCATCGGCGGCAGGCACGCTGGCGCACGGGGCCATCGCGGGCACCATTGTCAGGGAACCAGGCCGTGCTCCAACGAAGCACCCGAACGGGTGGATTTGGTCGCTTTCACTCATGTTCATTCATCCAAAGCCTGATTGACACCAGCAGGCGTGCTCACGATGCGCTTCAGGATCGACAGGACCGACCCCATCGACCGCTCGAGCCGCAACATGCGCTCGTCCAGCACGGCTGGATACTGGTTAGCGAACACGGCGCTCTCAGGGTCGAATCCGGCAGTATCCGCCTGCGGCGCGACAGGCGCCTGTGCGCCGGCAGGGGGCTCGAATTCCTGCTGGATGTCGCGGATGACGATATCGACGTCGGCATCGGTAAAGGCATGCATTTCCTCCAGGAAGCCCATCAGCAAAAGGCGATCACAGAGGTGGTTGGTCTTGCGTGGAATGCCTCCCGTGAATTCGTAGATGGCTGCATAGGCCGCCGGCGTAAACGATGGGTCGCCTTTCCAGCCCACTGTGAGCAAGCGGTGTTCGATGTAGGCCTGCGTTTCCAGCTCGTCCATCGGGCCCAGGTGATACGTGGCGATGACGCGCTGGCGCAATTGCTGCATGCCGGGGTTATGGAGCGTTGCGCGGAACTCCGGCTGGCCCAGCAGGAACGTCTGCAGCAAGGGCTTTTCATCGGACTGAAAGTTCGACAACATACGCAATTCTTCCACCACGCGGGGTGTCAGGTTCTGCGCTTCGTCAACTACCAGTAGTGCCCGCTTGCCGTCCCGATCACACGTGCGCAGGAAGTTCTCAAGGCGGGCCAGCAGCGTGGTCTTGCTGGCGCTGTCCTCGAATGGCAAGCCAAACGCGGCCACCACGCCACGCAGGATATCGTCCGCATTGACGTGCGTGTTGACGATGTGGGCAGCCACGATGCGATCCGATTCGATCTGGCGAAACAGGTTTCGCACCAACGTGGTCTTGCCCGCGCCGACTTCGCCGGTAATCACAATGAACCCCTCGCCCTGTGCCAAACCATATTCCAGGTATGCCATTGCACGCTTGTGGCCCCTGCTGCCGAAGAAGAAATGGGGGTCCGGGCGCAAGCGGAAAGGCTTGTCGCTGAGCCCGTAGTAACTCTCGTACATGAAAACGTCTCGCTCGGTCAGAATTTCATCGAAAGGGAGGCTGACACCGCGTTCTCCGCATAGGAGCTGCTCTGCAGCGCCAGCCCGCCGGAATTGCGCCGCACTTCCAGGCCGCCACTCAATCGCGGCTGGAAGGTGTGCGTCATATGGAACCGGAATTGCCGGTTGTTTTCGCTGAGGTCGCCGCTGAGCGACTTGCTGCGGCTCAGGTTCGCGGACAGCGCGGCAGTGGTGCGCGCGCTCAGCTTGTAGCTGGCGTTCAGCGACACACCGGTCTGGTCGGTATTGTCATTCAGGTTTTGCTGGCCGCTGCCCATCAGCGGGCTGTCGTACTGCACCAGTGACAGTGCTTCGCGCCGCATCTTGAACACCGTGACCATCGTGGTGGTCCTTGCTGAACGCAGCGCTACCGAGGCGTTGAACTGCCGCTGCAGCGAATAGCGGTTGCTGAAATAGTTGACGGCGTTCGGTAACGAACGCGGCAGTCCGAGGGCCTGGATGTAGGCTTCGACATACGCGGCACGCTGCACCGGATCAGGAAAATTCGCCATGAACATCTGATTCAGCATGGACGTCGTGTCGACAGCCGACGGCAGCAGGAAATTGCCGCGGCTGGTGCTCACGTCATCGCTGTAGTTGATGCTCCATACGGTATTGCGACTGCGATGCGTGGCGGCCAGAAAATAACTATTCCCGTAGTAGCGGCGGCCGGCCGATGCCCTCAGGCTGGTCCTGGTGCTGGGCTCGAAATTGAATCCCAGCGACCAGGACGCGCCTTTTGTCCCCTCACCCATGCCTTCGTAATCGAACTTGTCGTAACCACCGGTCGCCGTGAGGCTGAACTGCCGGTTCAGCGAATAGCGCAGCGATGCCAGCGCCGAGCTGTTGATCGATTTGGGCGCGATGCCATCTTCCAGGTTTTCACGGTTCAGCTGCAAGCCCCACCCAAGGGTCTTGAAGGCCATGCCACTGTTGATCGACAGGTCGATCACGTCCGACGTGCTACGGCCAAAACCACCCAGGTCGCTGTCGACCAGATCGTGCGAGTACCGTAGCTGCGTCGAAGCGAAGGTGCCGAACCGGTGCACCATGAACGGCGAAATCCGGTACGACCGGACTTCGGAACGGTTAGTGTCGGAGTATGGGCTGTTACTGACAGGGCCGAAGGCGGAAACGGGGGCCTGCGCGATGCCGGCCGAGGCGTCGAAGTACAGGAACTCATGGATGAGGTTGCCCTTGGCCGTGGCACTCAGCGTGCTGTTAAAGCGATCGCTGCCGGTAACCCGCTCGTCCGAGTAGGCAAAGGCGTTCAACTGGTACGACGCGGCCACCTGCAGGCGCGGCGTGTCATTCGAGATCGACACGCCAGGCGATACCGCAGTGATGAACTGGCTGCGCTTCTGGTCATCGCTGCGCATTTCAGGATTGTCCGACCACGTTTCGCGCATTTCGACACTTGGCTTGACCTGCCATGCCGCACGCACTGCCGACGGCAGCAACGCGAGCAGCATCGCCGAGCCCAGCACGGCACAGCGGGCCTGACATTTAGCCATAGTGATAGTCGTACTTGCTGGATGTGTTCAGCTCGCGCGACTTGTTGTAGACCAGGTTGACGTTACTGCAGCCTTCGAGCTGATGCAGTGCTTCCTTGACCGCGTGCTGGGTCGTTTTTTCCGACTCGACCACGACGACGATCTGCCCCATATGACTGGCCAACACGTGCGCCTCGCTCGTCAGCAACAGTGGCGGCGAATCAAAGATCACGATGCGGTCCGGATAACGGTCAGCAATTTCCAGCACCAGCGACTTCATTGCCTGGCTGGCGAGCAACTCCGTGGCGCGCGGGTTTGATGTGCCAGCGGGCAAGATCGACAAGGTATTGACGTTCGTGCGCAACATGACCTCGGACATATCGAGACGGTCGTCCAGCAAGATATCCATCAAGCCGCGCTGGGCTGGCAGTCCCAGCGTGCGCAGCACTGAAGGACGGGCCACGTCGGCATCGACCAGCAGCACGGTATGATCGAGTTCCATCGCGATACTCATCGCCAGGTTGATCGACGTGAAAGTCTTGCCCTCGCCCGGCAGCGAGCTGGTAATCATGATCAGGTTGCCCGGATTCGCATTCGGCTTGCGTGCCCCGAACGCGCGCTTGATCAGCGGTCGCTTGATGACGCGGAAATCTTCGACGAGGTTGGTCCGGCCACCGGCCGCGGTGACCAGGCCGGCTTCGTTCATCCGCGCCAGGTCCAGCTCGATCATGCGGGTATTGCGACGTTGCGGTTCCGGTGCCGCGGGCTCGGGGTTCGACAACGCAACGGTCGGGCCCTGCGCAGGTGCGTGGGCTACGGGTACCTGGTCCTCAGGCAATTCGGCCACGGTAACGTCAGGGCCATCCATCATGGGCTCGCACGCCGCTGGTATCGCTTGCGTGCGCACCTGGGCCAGCGGCGCGGCCGGTGCTGCGGGTTTGCCGATACGGTTCGCGGCTTTTTCAATGATGCTCACGTTGTAACCTGTGCTTTCCCCGGCTTAGGCTTGCCGGAAAATGGTGATGGCCAGTACTCCGCCGTACGCCGTGAACAGCGAGGCGACTGCGGCAGTGAACGCATACAAGCGGCGGCGGCGGCGGATTTTCTGCTGGTCGGTCCAG
Organism: Pseudoduganella lutea; assembly: GCF_004209755.1. Classification (NCBI taxonomy): domain Bacteria; kingdom Pseudomonadati; phylum Pseudomonadota; class Betaproteobacteria; order Burkholderiales; family Oxalobacteraceae; genus Pseudoduganella; species Pseudoduganella lutea. The sequence goes on from NZ_CP035913.1 coordinate 2,852,504, forward strand.
TTCATGCCGATGCTGCCCAGGATCGGCAAGCCTGTGACCTCCCGCAGATTGGTCTGGCTGAGGAAAGTCGGCCGGATCTGACTCAACAGTAATGCAGTGCCGAGACCGGCTACCAGCGAAGCCAGGAAGACCAGGGTGTAAAGGCGCGGGCGATTCGGGCCGGCCGGCGTGCTCGGCACGGCCGGAGGATCGACCACACGGAACGTCAGCATATCGGTGGCCGTGGACAGGTCACCCGACAGCTTGGCCGACTCGCGGCGCTGTACCAGCTTCTCGTAATTGTCCTTGTTCACCGCATAGTCGCGGTTCAGCTGCGCCAGTTGGGCTTCGACTTCCGGCGCTTGTGTACTCATGGCGCGCATCTGCGCCAGGCGCGCCGAATACTCGCCCACCCGCGCCTTCAATGAAGCGATGCGGGCTTCTTCCACCGACAGCTGGACATTCATTTGCTGCAGCATGGGGCTGTAGCTGGCCCCCGGATCGACCGCGCGGATCTTCTTGGCTTCTTCCTTCTTGCGCTCTTCGAGCTGGGCGACCAGGCGCTTGGCGGCAACGATGTCCGGATGTTCTTCCGTGAATTGCATGCGCAACTGGTCGAGGTTCTTCTCTACCGCCGAGATGCGACCATCGATTTCCGGGTTGACGATCGCCCGTTCCGCGGTATCGGTAATAGGGGCCATGTCTTCACCGGTCATCTGACGCTTGATCGCGTTGCGGGCCTGTTCCGCTTCCAGCAACTCAAGGCGGGCCTGGCTGATTTTTTCGTTCAGATCGCCATAGGCGGAGGCATAGTCACCGCCCTGTCGTGGGAGCAGGCCCATGTGACGAATCTTGAATTCCTTCAGTGCGTTCTCGCCAATCGCCAGCTTCTCTTCGTACATCCTGATCTGGTCGTCGATGAACTGGATCGCCTTTTCCGATTCCTGCTTCTTGCCGCCGAAGCTACCCTCGACAAAGATCGTCAGCAGCGATTGCACGACGTCCTTACCCAGTTTGGGATTAGGATTGCTGTAGGAAATCGTGTAGATGTCGTCGCGCTCAGTGCCGATGACCTTGATTTGAGTCATCAGTTCATCGACGATTTTTTCATGCTCTTTGGGTGTTTTTACCGTGATGTCGAGATCAACCATCCGCAGCACGCGTTCCACGTTCGGGCGGCTGATCAGCGTGCGGCGCATGAACATTACCTGCTGCTCGGTATTGGGCAGCGTGGTCATGCTTGCCAGCAATGGCTTCAAGATACTTTGGGTATCCACATAAACACGGGCAGAGGCCTGATAATCGTTGGGCAACCGGGAAACAACAGTCCAGCCGACGACCGCTACCAGCCATGTGATTGCGACCGCATACCAGCGGTACTTGCCAATTGCTTTGAGGAAGCTCAAAAGCAGGGCCATCATTTCTGCCATCTTGTTAACTCGCTTTCAGCTAAGCCATTCAGGATGCCGCACCTGCTTCAACCCGACGTGATACCGTCCAAAATATTGCTTAAATTACATCAATCGCTCTATCATACCGCAGAATTCGTTGCCTGTTGATATTAATTTTTCTTTCCAACATGACATGGGATCGAGCGTTGCAATCTGCTGACAATCTACAATTTAATTTCTAAATGGAAAATATTTCTGTCACTGCAAGTTACTCTTTTTCTGCTATCCTGACCCGATGAGCTCCGTGATCCGCCCTTGTTACTTCATGTTGCTGGCATGCGTGGCCGCCGTGCTCGGGTTTGCGCCACCAGCGCCAGCACGGGCGGCCCTGAAAGATACGATTCCAGCTATCAAGCCTTCAGTGGTGGGCGTTGGCACGCTGCTGCGCACGCGTAGCCCGGCGATCGTTTTCGTTGCTACTGGTTTCGCCGTCGCGGATGGTCTTTCCATCATCACCAATGCCCATGCGCTGCCGGACCTCGACACGGAGCGAATGGAAACGCTGGGCATCGTCATTGCCACCGGCCAGAAGCTTGATTTCCGGCCGGCGACCTTGATCGCGATCGATCGCGAACACGACCTGGCACACCTGCGATTGGCCGGTGCTCCGCTTCCCGCGCTGCGCCTGGACAGCAGCGGTGCCGTGGCCGAGGGGCAGGCACTGGCCTTCACCGGTTTTCCATTAGGGATGAGCCTGGGCCTGACACCGGTGACGCACCGTGCGATGCTCTCGGCCATTACCCCGATGATTCTTCCGTCACTGAACTCGCGCCGACTTGATGCGCGTGCCATCAGCCAACTGCAACGTCGCCCATTTGCAATCATGCAACTGGACGGTACTGCCTATCCGGGTAATAGCGGTAGTCCTGTTTATGACCCTGAAAGCGGCATCGTTCATGGTGTGCTGAACATGACTTTCCTCAAGAATCAGAAAGAGAATGCGCTCAGCCAGCCGAGCGGTATTTCCTATGCGATCCCGGTGCGTTACGTCCACGAATTGTTGCAGCAAAATACGACTGGGAAGTAAAAATTTGCACGACCGCCGCGTGCTCTCGTATAAAATATGCAACATAAAATTGACATAATGAAAGTTACGAGCTCGTAATACGGCACAATGTCGACACCCGCTTGCTGACATGCTGCACGCCCGTAACAACCAAACTGGAGAGTCCCGTGAAATACCAAACGCTGTTCAAATGGCTGGCAGCAGGCGCGGTCATGCTGGGTGCCCTGGGTGGTTGCGCCAGTTCGGGAAATACGCTGGTCGATGCCGGGCCGGCACCTGCCCCTGACTATCTGATTGGGCCAGGCGACAACGTCAGTATCATCGTGTGGCGCAATCCCGAAGTGTCGCAAAGCGTGCCTGTGCGGCCGGATGGCAAGATCACCACGCCACTGGTCGAAGATCTGGAAGCAATCGGCAAGACATCGACCGAGCTGGCACGCGATATCGAAAAAGCACTGGCCAAGTACATCCAGCAACCGGTGGTCACGGTCATCGTCACTGGTTTCACCGGCACCTACGGTAACCAGATTCGCGTCATCGGCCAGGCTGCGCGGCCGCAAGCGCTGCCATACCGGCGCGATATGTCGCTGATGGATGTGCTGATCGCTGTCGGTGGGGTAACCGAGTTCGCCTCCGGCAATCGGGCAACGATCATTCGTCAGGTTGATGGCAAACAACAACAGTACCGCGTGCGTTTGAATGACCTGATCAAGGAAGGCGATATTTCCGCGAATGTCTCGATGCGCCCGGGCGACGTCCTCGTTATCCCGGAAAGCTTTTTCTAAGCGCGCTGAGCTGTCGAGAATCTTTACAGCAGTTGATACAGCTCAACAATAAAATGTGCTTTTTTTGCTTTAAGTCATTGATTTAAAACTTTAATCGCACTAGGACAGCGGTCGGGAACAGGAATTGCTTACTATTTTCGCAATATCTATCCAACCGTCAGACCACCCAGAAGGAAATCGACGTGGCCACCGAACAACAGCACGATGCAGCAGCTCCCGGTCCGGCAAATCTGTCGCCTCAAGGCAAGGCGCGGCGCCGCTTCGCCCGCGCCGGGGTGGCCGCCTCCGGCGTGCTGCTCACATTGCACAGCCAGCCCGGCATGGCAGTGGAAGTATGTACGACGCCATCAGGGTACCTGTCTGGCGGACTGCAAAGCTTTCGTGGTCCGCCCCCGACCTGCGCAGGTCGTTCGCCCGGCTATTGGAAGAACCACAGCTGGCCACGCGGGTGCGACAAGAACCAGCTCTATACCCGTATCTTCAGCAGCTCGGGCCCACAAGCAAAAACGTATGGAACCGTGAGCCAGGCAGCCATCCTGGATCCGCAGAAATGGGACAAGCATGGCATTGGCCGCCACTTGATGGCTTGCTATCTGAATGTGCAGGCTGGCTTGTCAACCTTCCAGACGGTGCCCATGCTCCAGCGCATCTGGCTCGAATACCAGGCCAAGGGTTATTACACGCCCACGGCCGGCGTGCGTTGGGATGGCGCAAAGATCGTCGAGTATTTGCAAGGCACCATGTACTGATGGCTTCATCCTGGCGTCTCGTCCCTGGCCAGGCCCTGCTGCACCGCGGCTGGGACGACGCCTTCGTGCTTTACAACGATCTGTCCGGTGATACCCATCTGTTGTCCGATGGCGCCATGGCGATGCTGATCGCATTGCGCGATGGCGACGTGACGCCGGATGAGCTGGCCGCACCGGAGGTGGCCGAGTTACTGGCCACGCTGCGCCAGCTCGACCTGATCGAACCCTGCTGAGCCGCACATGACAACGGTCGGCAGCCTGACACGCACGCAGCTGGGCGAGCGCCTTGCGGGCTCCGGCATCCACTTGCGCACAGGCCACTTCACCACGTTGCTGCGGTCGCCGATCGGCAGCGTGGCCGACGGTATCCACTTGCTGTACAACGACTATCCGCTGCGTGAAGGCTTTGCCGATTTTCATCTTGACCTGGTGCGGCCGGTCACGCTGCGGCGCTGGGTGCGTCCGCAAGTAACATTGCTCTACGATGGCCGTTCGATGTTCAAGCCGCTGCCACTGGACCAGGCATTCCCGATGTTCGAATGGGGACTGAACTGGTGTGTGTCGAGCCGGGCAAACCGGTACCTGATCGTGCACGCGGCTGTCGTTGAAAAAGGCGGACGCGCCGCGATCCTGCCCGCCCCGCCCGGCTCCGGCAAGAGCACGCTCTGCGCTGCGCTGGTGGGCCGCGGCGGTTGGCGCCTGTTATCCGACGAGCTGACCTTGCTCAGGCTCGATGAAGGCGTGCTGTACCCGCTACCGCGACCAATCAGCCTGAAAAACGCCTCCATTGCCGTCATCCGCGACTATGTACCTGGCAGTGTGATGAGCAGGGCTGTCACCGATACGGTCAAAGGCACGGTAGCGCATGTGCGTGCCCCGGCCGACAGCGTGGCGCGGGCGTCCGAAACCGCACTGCCGGCATGGGTCGTATTTCCCCGCTTCGAGGCCGGGTCGTCCGTCACGGCCGAGCCGATGCCGCCTGTGGAAACATTCATGCAACTGGCCCAGAATTGCTTCAACTACAGCTTGCTTGGTGCCGAAGGCTTCACTGCGCTGGCCGATCTCGTCGAACGCAGCCAGGGCTACCGTTTCCGCTATGGCGTGCTCGATGAAGCGCTGGCCTTTTTCGACAGCCTGCCATGACGAAGCGCCTCGATCCATTGCTGGCCGCCGCCCTGCGCAGCTTGACGCAGTCCCCGCCGCAATTGCCGGCGCTCGACGATTCCAGCTGGGACTTGCTGCTGCGCCAGGCAGGGACGGCGAACCTGCTGGCGACGCTCTCGTGCCTGCTGGAAGAACATGGCTTCCTCCATCAGATCGCGCCGGCAGCGCGCGAGCAGCTGGGCTGGACCCGGGTGCTGGCACGCCGGCATCGCCAGGGCGTGCTTTGGGAAATACGACAAATCCGCCAGGCGTTGTCCGGCCTGGACATGCCACTGATCCTGCTGAAAGGCGCGGCCTATACGCTCGCCGGGCTGCCACCGGCCCATGGCCGGCTGTTTTCGGACATCGATGTGCTGGTACCTGAGGAGCGGCTGGGCGAGGCGGAAGCAGCGCTGATGCTGGCTGGCTGGGCCGGTACCCATCACGACGCCTACGACCAGCGCTACTACCGGGAGTGGATGCATGAGCTGCCGCCGATGCGTCACTTGCGGCGCGCCTCGATGATCGACGTGCACCACGCCATCCTGCCAAAAACAGCCGCACTGCGACCGGATTCGACTTTGTTGCGCAGCGCCGCCGTGCCATTGCACGCCCTGCCGGGGGTTTATGTGCTGGCGCCCGTGGACATGGTACTGCACAGTGCAGTCCACCTGTTCAGTGACGGTGAGTTCAACAATGCGCTGCGCGACCTGTTCGATATTCACCGACTGCTGTGCCATTTCGGCTCGGACCGCCGTTTCTGGGCCGAGCTGTTGCCCCGTGCACGCCAGTTGGACCTCGAGCGGCCGTTGTTCTATGCGCTGCGCTACAGCAGGCTGTTGCTGGACACGCCAGTGCCCGACATGGTGCAAGACGACACCGTGGGGCCATCGCCGGCACTGCTGGCCCTGATGGATGCCCTGTTCCGTCGCGCGCTGTTGCCGGACCATGCCAGCTGCGGCGACCGTTACAGCTCCCTGGCACGCTTTCTTCTGTACCTGCGTGGCAACTGGTTGCGCATGCCGCCACTGCTGCTCGCGCGCCACCTGTTTCACAAAGCGTTCCTGTCACCGCGCAAATCCGGGCCAGAAGCTGCGTGACCTGGCAGCCACGGCCACTAAAATGAACTGATCCCTGGAGGTAGCGATGGCCGACGATCTGTTGAGCAAGATTCACCAGCTATGCCGCGACATCCCGGCCACGCACGACGACCTTGCATTACACGCTGAGCTGGCCGCCTCGCTCGTGGGCGCGGAGACGTGCTCGGTGATGCTGATCAACGGCGAAGGCGAAAACGCCCGGATGAGCATTGCCGCCAGCCACGGTCCCCTGGCCCAGGATGCTGCGGCCACGCTCGTCGCACGCGGCGAAGGCCTGGCGGGCCACGTGCTGGCCAGCGGCGAGCCGTTGCTGGTGGACGATATCCTCGCCTCTCCCTATGCCGCCCTGGCACGCCGCCCTACCGCCCCGGGCCGCAGCCTGATGCTGGCGCCTGTTCGCATCGAAGGGCGCGTGGTCGGCACGCTGACCGCTAGTTGCGGCGGTACGCACGGTTGTTTCTGTGAGCAAGATTTGGCCTTGCTGGAGACCGTTGCATTGTTCGTCGGCCGAGCCGTCCAGTTGCGGCAGCTGCGCGGCATCCTGGCCTCCCGCTTTACCCAGCTGGCGCTGTCCCGCGAGCTGCAGGGTGCAGCGGCCACGACAGCCTATCAAAAGCCGGATCATGTGGCGCGCCTGCTTGCGCGCTCGTTCTACCGTGAAATGGCCCGGGCCGGCTTCGACTCGAACCAGATCGTGCAGGCTGCCTCCGAAATCATCGCACAGCTCAACAGCAACCTGGCACGCCATCATGCGCGCGAAGGCCGCAGGTGATGCCATGCTCCGCCGTTTTTCCGTCTTGCTGGTCCTGCTGTGCGGCACTGCCGCCCCGGCCCATGCTGCGCCCGAGATCATTGCCCGCCTGATTGCCGAGGCAGTTCAACTGGAGCATGGCGAGGGAATGGCCCGGGACACGGCGCAGGCCGCCCTGCTGTATTGCCAGGCAGCGCGCCTGGGTTCGCCGGAGGCGCAATATGCATTCGGCTGGATGCTGGCCAACGGTCGCGGCGTGCCACGCGACGACGCTGTTGCATGGCGCCTGTTCTCGGCCGCGGCCGACCAGGGGCATGGCCAGGCGGCGCGGCTTGTACAGGCGCTGCCGGTGCGACCTGATGCGCCGCTGCCAGCCTGCATGGCGGCCGACCTGCCCCTGCGTGTGAACCTGGATCCCGATCCCTGGGCCGCCAGTCCCGCGGATTACCCGCCCGCCAGCGTCTCGGTGCGCCACATCGTCGAACGGCTGGCCCCTGCCTACGAGGTCGACCCCGAGCTGGCGATGGCCGTCATTGCCGTCGAATCCGGTTTCCGCGCGAATGCCGTTTCGCCGAAAAACGCGCAGGGCCTGATGCAGCTGATTCCGGAAACTGCCCAGCGGTTCCAGGTGGCCGACCCATTCGACCCGGAATCGAATGTGCGCGGCGGCCTGGCTTACCTGCGCCGGTTGCTGACGCTGTTCGATGGCGACGTGGGACTGGTGGCCGCCGCCTACAATGCCGGCGAGGGAGCGGTCGTGCGCCATCGCGGCATCCCTCCTTACCGTGAAACACGGGAGTACGTTACGCGAATCGCGCGCTTGTACAGCTTGCCAGTCCACCGCTACTATCGGAGTTCGTCCAATGACCCACTCTCGAAGCGATGAACGATTCCAACCCATCGGCACTGGCCGAATGGCGCGCCGTGCCGGGCGTGGCACAAGTGTTCGACCAGGCGGCGGCCACCGCGGCGTACAGTAACGACACGGGCGGTGTCAGCCGGCGCATCGCAGCGGCGCTCAAGATCGATCACGGCAGTGCCCTGCCAGCGGTGCTGGCAATCGCCCGGCGCCATGGCTGCCACCTGTATCCATTCAGCACCGGCAAGAACTGGGGTTACGGCAGTTCCCTGCCGGTACAGGACGATGCAGTGATCGTCGACTTGTCCGGCATGCAGCGCTTCTGCGTCGACCCGGTACTGGGCGTCGTCACGCTTGAACCCGGCGTCACCCAGGGGATGCTCGCCCGCTTCCTCGATGAGCAGGGTTATCCCTTCATGGTGCCGGTCACCGGTGCCGGCCCGGGCGTCAGCCTGCTGGGCAACGCGCTGGAGCGCGGCTATGGCATCACCCCCCATTCGGATCACTTCGGTGCCGTCACGGATCTGGAAGCGGTGCTGGCGGATGGGTCTCTCTACCGCACTGCCTTGTCCGAGGCCGGCGGCCATGAACTCGCACAATTGTTCAAGTGGGGTATCACGTCTTACTCGGCCGGCCTGTTTACCCAGAGCGGCCTTGGGATCGTGACCAGGATGTCGATCGTGCTGGCGCGCCGGCCGGAGACGGTCAAGGTATGCCTGTTCAACCTGCGCGACGATGCGCTGCTGGAGCCGGCAGTGGAAAAAATCCGGCACATCCTTGCCACGCTGCCGGGCACCGTGGGCGGCCTCAACTTGATGAACCGCCACCGTGTGCTGGCGATGACGGCCCCCTACCCTGCCGCCGACGTTGTCGATGGCACGATTCCCGATGCCGTCATCGCGCGGCTCGGCCGCCAATACCAGATTGCGCCCTGGACGGGATTCGGCACCCTGTATGGCACGCGCGGCATGGTCGCGGCCGCACAAAAGGAGATCAGGGCGGCATTGCGCGGCATCGCCAGCCGGCTGCTGTTTCTCAGCCCGAAAAACGCGCATTTGCTGGCCCGGGCGTCGAACATGATGCCGGGCCCGCTGGGCAAGGGTGTTGCCGCGACCAGCCGCACGTTGGCCCATGCGCTGGAACTGGTCGGCGGCCGACCCAACGAAACGGCCTTGCCATTGGCTTATTGGCGCAATCCCGGCCGCCAACCCGATCAGGACCGCAACCCTGCCCGTGATGGCTGCGGCCTGCGCTGGTACGCACCGCTCGTGCCGATGCGGGGAGCGGATGCCCGCGCCTATGTCGACATGGTTACCCGCGTCACGCGCGAGCATGGGCTGGAACCGCTGCTGACATTCACGTCGATCAGCGACCGCTTGTTCGACAGCACGGTGCCACTGTTGTTCGACCATGGCGTGCCTGGTGCCGCGGCGCGTACACGTGAATGCTACGACGCTCTTGTGCAGCAGGGCCGCACGCTGGGCGTCTTTCCCTACCGCGTCGGCGTCGATGTGATGGAAGTACTGGCGCAGCGCATGCCTCATGCTGCCGCATTCAACGCCCGCATCCGTGCTGCCCTGGATCCGGAACGCATCATTGCGCGAGGTCGTTATTGATCGTCATCGCGCTGTCGAAAAACTTTACAGCGCAACACGTTCTGTAGGCAAAATAGCGTCGATATCCTTTACTACTTGATAAGAATCAAGTACTTATCAAATGATTCTCAGCACTGGCACGGTGTTTGCTCTTTCTTAGGCGTGGTGGGAAAGTCCGCCCCTTAAAGCAGCAATTACCAAACCCAAGGAGTTTTTGATGAACATGTTGAAAAAAGTAGCGCTGGCGGCGGCCCTGACAGTGTCGACGATGACGGCAGCTCTGGCAGCCCCGATCAATGTCGGCGGCGTGGTCTGGGATCCCGACTACCCGATCGACTTCTCGTCGTCGTCCGTGCAAATCCAGCAGATCGTTAACCCGAACGATGGCTCGCTGAGCGGCTTTGGCTTCGTGTCGACGATGAACGGCTACAACCAGTCGCAATTCTGCCCAGGCTGCGAGCTGACTTTCAAATTCAGCGGCTATACCCCGACCGGTACCGTCGGCCAGGTGACGTCGTATGTGGGTGGCCAGGTTGACATCTACGTCAATTTTGGCCCATCGACGATCAATCCTTCCGATCCGCTGACGATGAACGCTGGCAACACTGGCTTGGGCAACCTTTGGCTGAGCCTGGCCGGTCATGAACTGAACGGCGCAACGCTGCTGGGTACGATCAATGCCATTTCGCCGCCGAACCTGAGCGGCCTGGGTCAGCTGGACGTGATCGGCGGCATTGCTGCTGCCAACTTCGATACGGACCAGCAAGTTGACGGCTCCGACCTGTCGTTCAGCACCAGCTTCACGCAACCGTACCCGGGCGACCCGAACCGCGTTGTCGGTACCGGCAATTTCTTCGGTCAGTCGATCGCTACCGACATCCCCGAACCAGGTTCGCTGGCATTGATGGGCCTGGGCCTGCTGGGCCTGGCACAAGTGCGTCGCCGCAAACAGAAGTAATCCAGCAAGACCGGAGTGCGGCATCTTGGTGCCGCAAAAAAAAACCTGGCACACGCCAGGTTTTTTTATGCGCTTGTCCCATCCTGCAACAGGGTGTCGTAGTTCGCTTTATTTGAGAAAAGCGAGATGGCACCAGAAGGAATGCGTACCCAGCGTGATTGCACGCCGGCTTTCAACCTGGGGTGGTCAGCTCGGTAGAAAAGCGAGATCACATACCAGCAGGCTCAGAAGAAGTTTGGCATCCAAGGCGGAAGCACAGTGCTCGTATGGCTACGACAGCATGCCCAGCAGGACTAAAGTCCGCAGACGCTGAAGCCATTTCCGGGCAGACTCAATGAACTGGCCATCTACAGCCTCTCATGCCGGAATGACGAATCAAACAGCTGAGGCTGGGCTGTAGAAGGCCTAGCACCAGCTATTGTTTACAAACCATGCTTGACGTGCTCCAGTCGGCAGCTCGCACATGCAACGGCCGGTTGCATATCCGAACACTTCAGAAACGGCGGAAACGCCGCGACAACGATGCGGCCATGACCGCATCGTTGTCGGCAAAAAACTCCTCAACCGATCTGCAGCAGACGGCTTGCAATGCCGCGTTCTTCCCGGGGCGAGAAGAAATAGGGATACAGAGAACGCTCTCCTGCCGTCTGCGCGCTGGTACCGCCTACCTTGCGGATCTGGTCGTTGACATAATCCATGCTGACATGCAGCAGATATGCTGGCGCATCCACTCGCGGATTACTCCGCAATTCACCGATCTGATTAAATCCCAGCATATTCATATAATATCGCCGATGCCGTGGATTCACTTCGATGAACACATCGGTGCATTGATGCAGATAATGGCCATAAATGAAAAGCACGTGAAACAATGAAGCCAGCGCACTTTTCGACTTGACGTGGGGCGCGAATGCAAGCTTGGTAATCTCACAGACTTTGGCGCCACGCGCACGGAATTCCCCGATATAATCGGAAAAAACCTCGTCCGCCAGGATTCCCATCGATGAGTCGATGCCCAGCGTAACAGTGCCGATGACGTCTCCCTTGTCAGAGGCAGCGAGAGTAATACGGTTAGGATTGTTATCGATCCGGTGTGTGCCTGTATAGCCGCGCCAGGCATACATTTTATTGATGAGCATGCTTGCGGAAGCACGCCCAGCCTCGGTATCGGCAACGCGGATGCCGAAATCGGATTGATTAATAGTCACATGCGTTATGTTTGCAGAGTTATCTTCTTCGACAGCGCAAATCAGTGGCTCACCGGATTCGTAATCGTCCGGAAGAAACTGGTCGGCGTTGCCGTCCTGGGTAAACTCTGAGGCCATAGCACACTCCCCTGTTGAGTACTCGACATTGATACCGATAACGGAGCAAGTCATCGATTGTCGTGCATCAACAACTATTTAATTTGTTATTTATTTATATATTTGAATAATTATTTTTGATTCTTTACTGCACTTCATAGCTGCCGAAGCAATGCTTTTGCCTGCTCGGCTTCGCTGAAGCCCGGCCCGGAAGCCAGCGCCTGTTCCAGCGCCTTGCGGGCTCCAGGCTTGTCGCCGGACTTAAAGAGACCGACAGCCAGATGGTAATGTACTTGAGGCGCTTTGGGGGCGGTCGAGGCCGCTTTTTTCAGCAGCATGACAGCACGCTCGTACGAACCCTGCTCGACGAGCATCCAGCCGACCGTGTCCAATACCTCAGGATTGGCATCGTTCAGCTTGAGTGCACGTTCGGCGGTAGGCAGTGCACGCGCATCCTTCTGCTGCTGGTAGATCCAGGCCAGATTGTTGAGTGCGACAATATTGTTCGGGGTCTGCTGGACGACTGCCTCCAACAGCTGCCTTGCTTCAGGATAGCGCTTGAAAGCAATATAATTTTCCGCAAGGTACATTGCCGCGAGGGCGTCACCTGGATTTTTCCTGGTGAACTCGAGGACGCGAGCTTCCGATTCCTTGACCTTGCCCGATTCGCGCAAGGCTTTGGCAAGCTTGAGCAGCGCAGGCGCTTCGTTACTGATGGCCAAAGCTTGCTCATATGGTCTTACTGCAGCGGCTGCATTTTTTTGTTGTATGAACAAGTCCCCTTCCAGCATGTATCCGACCGGCGTTTTCGGGAACTGCTTCTGCACCTGGCGTACGATCTCGAGCGCGTGGGTGCTGTTTCCCTCGCTGACAGCCAGTTCGGCCTGCGCCAGGTAGGGCTGGATATTGTTGGGCTCCAGGCTGACGGCTTTGGCCAGCGTGGCCCCGGCACCCGAAGGATTTTTCATGGCTAGCTGCGCACCGGCCAGCCGCAGCTGGGGGGTGGCAGCCCGGGGCAATACACTGGTCAGCTTGCCAAAGGTTTCCAGCGCCGCGGCGGGATCCTTGTTGGCCATTTGCGCCTGGCCGAGCACGTCAAGCAGCGCAGCGTTGTCCGGATTGGCTGCCTGGTATTTGCGCAGCAACGTTTGCGCCTTGGCCGGCTGGCTATTGGCATTGTAGTGGGCACCGAGGCGCAGAGCGGTGTTCAGGTCATCCGGGTGCAGCTCATTGGCTTTCTCGAGCCACTTGGTGGCACCTGCGGTGTTACCTTGTGCCATGTCGAGCTGGGCCAGCGCCGTGTGGGCCTCGATATTCTTGGCATCCTTCGCCAGCAATGCTTCAAAGCGCTTGCGTGCCGCATCCGGCTTTTTCTCCGCGATGTCGAGTTGCGCGAGACCAGCAGCGGCAGGGAAATGGGTGGCATCGGAAGCCAGCGCAGCGTCGAATGCGGCCCGGGCCTTGGCCCGATCCTGCTTGGCAAGATAGGCATTACCCTTCATGACTTGCAGCTCCGCGCTGCCGGAATGCGAGGCTTCCATCTTGGCGATCGCCGCCAACGCCTTATCCGGTACGCCAAGGTCGAGCAGCGTGCGCACCAGGACGGAGCCGGACTGTAATGAGCCGGGCTCAAGCTCCAAGGCCTTCTGCAACTCGGCAATGCCGCCGGCGCGATCCCCCTGCGCCAACCTGACCAGGCCGAGCGACGTATGGGAAGGGGCGCGACCAGGCTCCTGCTTGATTGCTTGCGAAAGGTAGTCCGCGGCCTTGCTGAAATCACGCGACAGCATTGCCGCTTCACCAGCCATCTGCAGCACGGTTACATCCGGTGCTTCGCCCTTCAATACGGGAGCCAGTATGGTTTGGGCTTCGCGGCCCTGGCCAGATTTCAACAATGTGCTGACGAGCATCTTGCGGGCTTGCAGGTGATCGGGATTCCACTCGACGTACTTGCGCAGGCTGCCTTCGGCTTGCTCCAGTAACCCCAGATTCAGGGCGACCACACCGGACAGCAGTACGCCCGGCATATATTGCGAGGCCGCCTGGTTAACCTTCAGCAGGTTGGTTTGCGCTTCTTTCAGCTTGCCACGCGAAAAGTCCAGTAGCGCCTGGTGATAAGCGACGAGGAAGCTGCCTGGCGTACTCTTGCGCGCTGCATCGATATCTGCCTGGGCCGCATCGTATTTCTTGGCCGCGATATGGATGGCTGCCTGCTCCAGGTGAGCTGTCCGGTGACTCGGCTTAATTTTCAACACTTGCTGGTAGGCCGCCATCGCCTCATCGCCCTTGCCGGCAACGCGCAGCAAGTCGCCTTTCAATTGCCAGGCGTCAAAATTGGCCGCGTCCTTTGCGATTGCTTCATCGAGCAGGCGCAAGCCACCGGCCCAGTCCTCCTGCAGCGCTGCCAGCCGGGCCTGCCCGGTAAGGGCATCGCTGAAGCCAGGCTGCTGGGCCAGGGCGGCATCGAATTCGCGTTTCGACTCGTCCGTCTTGCCCAGCCCGAGCAAGGCATGGCCGCGCAATGTGGAAATGGCCGGCGTGCGCGGGCCTTGCGCCGTCTCATCCAGGGCTTCCTGGAACTTGGCCTGGAGCGTCAGCGATTTGCCAAGCACGGGCAACACCTGCTCGGCTGGGTATTTTAACGCCAGTGCACGTCGCGCTTCCTTCTCGGCCGTCAGGGGATCATCCATGTCGATGGCCAGGGAGGCGAGCATGAAGCGAGCCTGTGCATCGTCCGGGTTCTTCTCCAGCGCATTCTTCAGCTGGATGGCCGCCGCCTTGTTGTCGCCCTTCTGCTGGTACTGCCGGGCATCCGCCTTCAATGATTCGGCCGTGTCCGAGCTGCATGCAGCGAGAGCGGAAACGGCCACCAGGACCGCGGCTGCGGCTTTCGTCAACTGAGAGGACATGATGCACCTACTAAAAGTTAATAATCGAATAATGACACGGGGGCGATAGCCAATCAATAGGCACTGGCCGCTGGAAGCAGGAAAGCCACCATGCTCAGCCAGCACGGTCGAGCCGACGCAACACCCGCAGATGCGGTAGCCACAGTAAGGCACGCAAGGCACGCAGGCGAAGCCCGGCGTTGCGGTCGAGTGCCGGACGGCCATGACGGCGGCGCAAGTAATCCTCGACGCCAAGTAACGCGGCCCGCGCCTGTTCAGGGAAACCCCGGTAATACAGCCGGTTGACGTCATACAGCGCGCGGTCGAGCAACTTCAAGGCGAGCCTGCGCCGATGTGCCGGCGGCGTGCTGCCCTGCCAGAAAATCAGGTAATTGCGCGCCATTAGGTAGAAGTAATACGGCGGGCGGTCTGTCTCGCGCCGGGGCATGGCATGCAGCACGCGCGCATCGTATGCCACGGCGCTGTGCCAGCCGTGCGCTGCCAGCCGGGCACATAATTCGTCATCTTCGTAATAGGCGAACATCCGTTCGTCGAGCTTGCCCGCGTCGCGCAGCGCATCCATGCGCAGCAGCATTGCCGTGCCGGGCACCCATTGCTGGGCAAGGCGCTGGCGGGCCGTGGCGCGCGCATCGTCGACATTGCTGGCACGGTGGGTATCGAGCCGCGCCCAATCGTGGAAATTACCGCAGAAGTACACCTTTTCCGGCTGGTCGAGGATGGCCAGCAAAGGCGATGCGGCACCGCACCGCCCATCGGCCGCCATCAACGCCAGCAACTGCGCAAGCACGTCGCTGCCGCCCATCACGGCATCGCTGTTGACCAGCCACAGGAAGTCATGGCCTTCGTCCAGCGCACGGTCGACTGCCAGGTTGTGGCCACCCGCGAAGCCATGGTTGACCGCCTCCCTGTGCAACGCGACGGGCATGCCAGCCAAGCCCTGCACGAGCGTTTCGGTGTCGGGTGGCGCCGAGCCATTGTCGATGACAAGGATGTCGGCAGTCGCGCCGCCGGGCAATTGCTGGCGCAGCAGATCGCGCACGCAATCGATGGTTTGTACCGCACCGTTCCAGTTCAGGATGCTGACGAGAATCCGGCTCACGCGCTGCGCTCCCGCCGCAGTATCAGGCTGATCGCCAGCGGGATGAAATACAGTACGCTGCGCACGTCGATCCGCCATTGCTTCCACATCACATCAAGGAATGGCTTGCGATGCGTGACGCGATGCAGCACGTCCGCCACGAAGCCCCGTCGCAGCATGAGCACGGCCTCGCGATTTTCCTTTACCTGGCGCTCGGTCAGCGGATACAGGCGGGCGATCGCCTTCTTGTACTTCATTTCGTAATGCAAGCGGATCAGCGATTTTTCCGTGCCCCACCCCGAGCCCGCGAACACGTTGACACCATCGCGGCACACCACCTCGCGGGCGGACGAAAACGCGATGCGGTCCGTCATGCGGGACAGGTCGAGCCAGAACAGGTAATCTTCACCCGCATACACGAATTCCTTGCGGAAGCGTAGCGTACGGAACGAACGGAAGCGGTAGACGACGGACGAGGTGCCGATCACGTTGCCCCCCAGGATCTGCGACTGCATGTCGGCCTGGTAGACATGGAGATGGCGCTCCCCCGGCAGCATTGCATGCTTGGCCGGCTCGATACGGCCGGCCCGTTCGAATGCACTGACCGTCTGGTCCAGCTGATAAAAGTCGGCGAAATAGAAATCATAGCCGGCACCCAGCGCACGCATGGCATTGGCGAGGTGCTCCGGTTCCCAGGTATCGTCCGAATCCAGAAAGGCGACCAGCTCGGTATCGGGCGTGACATGGTCGAGCGCCGTGTTACGGGCGGCGGCCGGCCCACCATTCTTCTGCTCCACAATGCGGACGGGCGAACGTTCCACGCCCGCCGATTGCGCCATGAATTGCGCTACTTCGTCGCGCGCCGGCACCGGTGATTCGTCATCGACCACGATCACGTCCAGCTGTGCCTCGACCGTTTGTGCCGCTACCGAGCGCAATGCCCGCGCCAGGATGCCGGTCCGGCGCTGGAAATAGGGAATGACGACCGCGATCTTCACGACATGGTCTCCTTGCATGTGGCGCTGTCGCATGCGCCGGGCGGGTTCTTCCTCTGCATCGTCGCTCCCAGAAAAAAATGTCAGCCAGAACGCCGGACCACGTGCCACAGGTCGCGCAGGAACGGCAGCGGATCCGACCAGGTGAACAGGTAATAACGCGTGGACGGGCGTAAAAAGTCGGCTAGATAACCGGCCAGCTCGCCGGCGCGCGAAAACGTCAGATTGCGGTCCGCCACCGCGCCGGGCCGTAACAACAGGCGCGCAAGGCGCTTTGTTTCCGGAATCATGAAACGGCAGCGCACACCGGCGCGATAGCCAGGCTGCGGCTGGGAAGCGCCAATGCCGAGCAGGCTGTACGCCAGCCACGGAAAATCGGCGCCGGCATGGCAGGCCAGGGGCAGGCTACCCCAGAAGCGGCCGTTGATCTCCATCAGTGCCGCTTCGTCGCGGTCCGGGTCGTAGCGGTATTCGACCATGGCAATGCCTTCCCAGTCGAGTTCTCGCAGCAGGGCCAGTGAACGCTCCCGCAATGCCGCATGCTGTTCGAGCGACACCGACTCGCACAGCGTGGAAACGCCGCCTTCCGGTGGCCATTCGTGCAGCCGGCGATGCTGGAACACGCAATGGACCTGACCTTCATGCATCAGGAAAAATTGCCCCAGTCCATAACCGGCGCAATACTCCTGGATCATCGGATAGCGGCCAACCGGCTCGAACTGCCGCAGGTAATCCAGCAGTTCCTTGCCGTCATGGCAGTAGCGGGTCTTGTCCAGTGCCAGGCCAGCGCGGCGCAGCAGGATGCCCGCCTCGTTCGGCTCAGCCCATTTCAACACCACGGGATACCGCAGCGTCGGCGCCACGGCTTCGGCCTCCGCCAAAGTCACCGGCTGCACCGTGCGTGGCACCGGAACACCTGCCCTGCCAGCGGCAGCGTAAGTCTGTTGCTTGTCCAGCACCGTATCCATCCGGCGCGTATCGGGAAACATCAGCCGGTAGCCGGACAGCCGATCGCGGTGACGGTTCAGCAACGCTATATCGCCTTCGGAAATCGCGAACAGGCATGCCGGGCCAATGCGTGCCGCCAGTTGTTCCAGCTGGTCGAGCGTGCCAGGAGCATCTTCGGCACGCAGCATGCCTTGTCGCAGATAGCGTGACGACAAGCCGGGCGCCGCGGTACTGCGGGCGATACCATAGACGGACACACCGCGCCGCCCCAGGCTGCGCACGATCGACAAGCCGATCGGCGTGTCGATGCCCAGCACCACGGCCGGCAGCAATCGTTGCGCCGGTGCCGCGTCTTCGATGGGCGCCGTCTCCTGGACGCTCAGTGGCGCGTTCATCTCACGCCCTTTGCCGCCAGCCACCGTACTCCTTGCAGCGACTGCAGCCGCGCGAGCAGCCACGCACGCAGCAGGTGCCTGCGCCCTTCCGTGACCGACCCGACCAGCCAGACGGTGACGAGGATGGCACCCAGGACTTCGATGAAATACAGTGGGCCGCGCGGATCGCCATCGATCAACGCGCCGAAGAACAGCAGCAGCGGCTGATGCATCAAATAGAGCGAGAACGTGTAGCCGGCCAGCCAGCGGATCGGCCGCTCCAGTGGCAGCAGCACGCGACCCAGCACGGGCGCGATGGCGCGGGCACCGACGAAATTCGCCGCCACGATCAGGCCCAGCAGGTAATCGGTGAGCGCAAAGCGGGAAAACGTCAACTGGTGATGCAGCGCCTCACCCACCAGGTTGCGCATCCACGCGCTGCCAAGGTCCGTCAGCCGATAATGCTGGAACAGGCCAAAGGCCACGAGCGAGCCGATGAACAGCGCCAGCCCGGTTGCAAAGGACGTGCGCTGCAGCAGCTGCCAGCGGTGCAGCACCACGCCCATTGCCCACACGGGCGCCAGCAGCAGGATCTTCGGGCCAACCACCAGTGCACAGCCGGCCAGCAGCAGGATGCGCGTGCGCCCGGCGGTGAACACGCACACCGCGAACATGATGTAGTACCACATCTCGTAGCACAGCGACCAGTAGGGCGTATTTGAAAACGACATGATGGAGATCGTCCATATCTCGTTCAGCCATGCCAGGCTGGTGGCGATACGCACCGGCGCCAGGCCATGCGTGGTCCAGCCCTCATAAATATCCGGACGGAGCGCCGCGCCAGCGAGATCCAGCAACGGCGTCACCAGCACCACCGGGATCGCCAGCGAATAAAAGCGTGAAAGGCGGCTTGCCCAGTATTCGGCCGGCGTGTTCTCGCGCCGGGCATGGATATACGAGATCACGTAGCCGGACAGCACGAAGAACACCATCACCGCCGCATGCCCGTGGTCGGACAGCGGCAGGATGTCGGTGCTGAGCCAGCGCATGTTCATGTGATAGAACACGACCATCAGCGCGGCCAGGAAACGTACCGCGTCCAGGTAAAGCGAGAATTCGCGGCTCATCGCTGCCCCCTCTTCTGCGCCGGCACGGCGCGCGCGTTTGGAACATCGTCCACCAGCCGCTCGACCGCCTGGCGCACCCGGGTGAAGCACGAGTCAAAATACGCATCGGACAGCGTGAAAGGATCGTGCAGGTGGGGCGTTGGCGGCTTGCACCAGTTGCCGAGCAGCGCGACCTGCACGTCCGTCCGCCCGCCCAGCCGGCGCGTGAGTTCGTGTACCTGCCGCACTTCCATCGCCAGCAGCAGGTCGCCCGGCTGCAATCCGAAATCTTCCCAGTCGCATGCGCGGTGCGCGTCCATCGGCATCTGCTTGCGTACGGCCGCGGCCAGCGCGGGTTCTGGCGAGGCCGCGCCGGTCGTCGTCGACAGGCCAAGCGACGCCGTGTGCAAGCCCGCGGCACGGGCCACCTGTTCGGCATAGGCGCTGCGGCAGATATTGCCCTGGCAAACGAACACCACGCGGCGCACCGCCTGCGGCTCATGCAGCTCGAACCGCCGGAGCCGGCCAGTGGCCCGTTCGGCATGCGCTAGGAGTAGCCGCACCAGGCCACGCCAGGTGCCGAAGCGGGCATTCAGGCGATCACGGGCAAAGGCGATCATGCCGGCGCTCCCTGCCGCGACAGCGCCCAGCTGCCATAGCGGTCATACACGGCCTGTTCGGCGAGGCGGCGGATGCTTTTCCATCCGCTGCCCTGCAGCAGCAGGTTGCGTTCATCCGGCGTGGATTGCAGCGCGCTGCCCGCCTCGCCCATGCCGGTCGGGAGGAAGCGGTCGCGGTTACCATCGAGGTAGCGGCACAGGCGTGCCAGCCGGTCCTGATGCAAGGCGTTGCCACGCGCGGCAAGCATGTGATCGTCGCGCCGCTGCACGTATTCGAACGGGTGGGTCAGCAGGACGACCAGCGGGATCTGTTGCGCATGGGCCCGCTCCAGCAGCAGGCGCGTTTCGTCGAAGCTGGTGCCGGCAATGGTCAGTGTCTTCAGGTGGCGGCGGCCGCCGAGCTGCCAATCCTGGAACGTCAGCACGGGCATTTCCAGCACGCCGTGGCGGTGATGCGCACCGCTGTACAAGCGGTAACGCGGGTCGTTGCTGTCGAAGACCGCCAGGCCCACGCAGGAACTGTACGGAATGCCGCAGCGGGCCAGCGCCGCGAACAGCGTGTCGTCGTGCTGCATGTTCCCGGGCCGGAACACGGTTGGCGCCGGCACACCCCAGTCGGCAAACGTTTGCTGGCCCTGGCGCAGCAGCTGCACGGTGTCTTCCTCGGCGCGGCCGAAGAACTCATCCTGGAGCGGTTCGCGCCGGACCCGCTCGGGCCAGTCCGCGTGCTGGAAGACTGCCCAGCAAGGGTGCGTGTGCAACTGCACTTCATGGCCACCGGCGACGATCCGGCGGGCGATGGCGCCCATCGGATCATGCTCCTGGAAATAGTACCGGTGTGCCGCCTCGACAAAGAACGTGGCGGGAATGCGGTGCCGCTCGAACTGGTCGAGCAGGAAGCCCAGGCCCTGCGAGCGGCCGCCCACCTCGCACCAGACCATCGGTTCGGCCACCGGTTGCCTGCCCGGGTTTGTAAACGCGCCACCGATGGAAAACTCGGTGTCGATCGAGATGCAGACCCGGGTGCGCATGTCAGGCTCCGGTGCGCTGGCGGAACCACTGTTCCAGCATCATCAGCACCCATACCATCGTGCCGTGATAGCCCGCATGTTCGCGCAGGTGCGTGCCGGTGAGCTGGTCGATGAAGTCGCCGCGCACGATACCGCGCTTCTTCAGGTCCGTCAGGCTGTCCGACGCCAGGTCCTGCAGCGCCTTGTGCTCCTGCAGCCACACACCGAATGGCAGGCCGAAGCCGTGCTTTTGCTTGGTGATGATTTCCGGCGGCAGGAAGCCTTTCAGCGCTTCCTTGAAGAACCAGCGCAGTTGCGTGCCATTGAGCTTCTGCTGTGGCGTGAGGCCGGCGGAAAAGGCCACCATCGCGTCGTTCAGGAACGGGAACGCCACCTCCACGCCAGCCAGCTCGCAGGCCTTCATCACCTTCGGCAGGTCGTTGTCGGCCAGCGTGATCTTCAGGTCCAGCGCCAGCATCCGGTTGATCAGGCTTTTCGCCTCGCTGGCGCCGTATGTTTGGGCCAGGCCGGCCAGCGGCTGATTCGTATCGGCACCGGCGAGGAAATCTTCGGTGAATACCTGGCGCGCACCATAACGGCCCAGCAAATTGTAGGTTTCCAGGCGCGCCGGCATCGCCACCGAGGCCTGCTCGATGTAGCTGCGCGCCTTGCGCAGCAGTGTCACGCGGTCGCCGCCGGGGAAGTTGAAGATGGCCGGCTCCAGCAGCGCCTTGCGGAACAGCGACGGTACCTGCTCATAGCGGGCGAACACGTGCTGCTTCGCATAGCGCTCGTTGCCGCCAAAGAGCTCATCGCCGCCATCGCCGCCGAGCATGCGCGTTACCCCATCCTTGCGGGCCATGCGCGCGCAGTAGAACGCCGGCACCGCCGACGCATTGCCGAACGGCTGGTCGCACACGGCGGCCACCTCGGGAATCGCGGCCACCACGTCATCGGGCGTGACGTAGTACTCATGGTGATGGGTGCCGAAATGGCGCGAGGCGATGCGCGCATATTCCATTTCATCGTAGCCTTGCGCGGCAAAGCCGATCGAGTAGGTCTCGGCCGGTGCGCCGCCGACATCGCACAGCATGCCGGCGATCGTCGAACTGTCGGTTCCGCCGGAAAGGAAGGCGCCGACCTTCGCACCGGCCGATGCTTCGCGCACGCCGTTCTTCAACTGGGCAAGGAATTCTTCCTTCAGGTCGTCGAACGAGCGCCTGCCATCTTCCTGGAACGCCATTTGCCAATACGGACGGGTCTCGACACGCCCTTGGCGGTAATGCAGGAAATGGCCTGGCAGCAGCCGCTGCTGGTCCTTGTACACGGTGCCGGGCGCCGGCACCATGTGGAAGTACACGTAGTTGTAGATGCCTTGCGGATCGATGTCGCGGCGCGCCAGCGGATGGCGGATCAGGGCATCGGCCGATGACGCGAACAGCAGCGCCTCGCCGGCCAGTTGCCACGTCAGCGGGTGCACGCCCAGGCGGTCGATCGCGAGGATCGCCTCGCCGGCGCGCTCGTCGAGGATGCACAGCGCAAAGGCGCCACCCAGCAGCCCGCACAGTTTTTCCGCGCCAAGATGGCGTTGCGCGGCCAGCACCGCTGCGGTGCCGCGCGTGCCAGCCTGCTGGGCCAGCGCGGGATCGCGCAGCACCGGATGGCCCCACAGCGCGATCAGCAGGCCGTCCTGGCGGTGCACGTCGCCTGCGCCTGCCACCGCGGCCGCCGAGCGGCTGCCTTCGGCCTGGTGCACGGCACTGTCGTCGAACCGCGCCAGCGGCGCAGCCATCCTGCCGATCAGGTCACGGTCTTGCGCGCCGTGGCCGATCCATCCACAAATACCGCTCATCGTGCACCCCTAATATGTTCAGTTCAGACCAGTATTTCCGGCGCCACCGGATGGCTGAGGAATCCTGCCGGGCTGGCGGACACGCCATAGGCTCCCGACTGCAGCACGGCAACCAGGTCGCCCGGTTCTCCACGCGCCAGGTCCATGCCGTCGGCCAGCACATCCAGCGGCGTGCACAGCGGCCCGACGACGGATGCCTTTTCGCGTTCGCCGCCTTGCACCCGGTTGCCGATGACGACTGGATAGTTCTTGCGGATGACCTGGCCGAAATTGCCGGAGGCGGACAGGTGGTGATGCAGACCGCCATCGGTCACCAGGTACACGCTGCCGCGCGATTCCTTGCGATCGACCACGCGGCAGACATACACACCGGCTTCACCGACCAGGTAGCGGCCCAGTTCGATGACGACCTGTGCGCCCTGCAACTGCGGACGCACGCCTTCCATCACCGCATGCAGGTTGGCGCCCACGGCCGCCAGGTCGAGCCGTTCCTCGCCAGGGAAATACGGTATGCCAAAGCCCCCGCCGATATTCAGGATGCGTGGCGCGCGCGGTGCATCCTCTGCCAGCCGCAGCGCCAGCGCAAATGTCTTCTCGTGCGCTTCGTGCAGCGCTTGCGCCTTCAGGTTCTGCGAGCCCGAAAAGATGTGGAAGCCGTGGAAATCGAGACCCAGTTCGCCAATGCGGCGCAGCAGCGCCGGCACCCGCTCGGCATCGACGCCGAACTGTTTCGGCCCGCCGCCCATCTTCATGCCCGACGATTTCAATTCGAAGTCGGGATTCACGCGCACGTTGACGCGCGGCGTGATGCCCAACGTGTCGCCGATCCGCGCCGCCCGCTCCGTTTCGCCCTCGGATTCCAGGTTAAGAACGATGCCGGATGCGATCGCGCACGACAGGTCCAGGTCGCTCTTGCCCGGACCGGCAAAGCTGATGTGCAGCGGGTTCATCGGCGTGTCGAGCGCCACCCGCAGTTCGCCACCGGAGGCCACGTCGATGCCATCGACCAGCGTGGCCATGTGCTGCACCACCGCCGGCATGGGGTTCGCCTTCATCGCATAGTGCAGGTGTACGTCGGCCGGCAAGTGCCGGCGCAGCTCGGCCACGCGCGCCGTCAGGGCGCCGCGGTCATAGGCATAGAACGGGGTCTGGCCAACCCGCTGCGCCAGCCGGGGCAGTGGCACGCCGCCGACCTGCAGGCAATCGTCGACGACAGGAAATTGCAGCAACGGCGCATGCTGCGGGCGCGGCGCGTTCATTGGTGCGGCTCCCCGAAGACGTTTTCGTACTGCGTGGACAACAGCTTGCGGTCGATCTTGCCGTTCGGGTTGCGCGGTAGCGCGGCATCGGCGATGACGACCTTTTGCGGCAGCATGTAGGCAGGCAGATGCGGCTTGCATGCGGCCAGCAGGTCGCCCGCCGTCAGCGCCGCGCCCTCGCGCGGGAAGGCAACGACGACGATAGCCTGCCCCAGGGCCGGATGCTTGACGCCAAGCGCAGCCGCCTCGGCGACATGCTCGCGCGCATACACCACTTCTTCCACCTCGGTCGGGCTGACGCGGTACCCGGAAGTCTTGATCATCTCGTCGTTGCGGCTGATGAAGTACAGGAAGCCATCCTCGTCGCGCCGCACTGTGTCGCCGGACCATACGGCGAGCTCCGTGAGGGGCAGGCCATAATGCCGCGGTGCCACCGGCTTGAAACGTTCCGCGGTCTTGCTCGGATCATTCCAGTACCCAAGCGATACCAGCGCGCCCCGATGTACCAGTTCGCCCGGCTCGTGCGGTGCGCATTCGGTGCCATCCGGCCGCAGCACCACCACCTCCGCATTCGGGATCGCCTTGCCCATCGAATCGGGGCGGCGGTCCAGTTCTTCCGGCGGCAGGTAAGTGGAGCGGAACGCTTCGGTCAGGCCGTACATGAGGAACGGCCGGGCGTTCGGCAGTGCGCGGCGCAGGGCATCCAGCGTGGGGCGCTGCATCGCGCCGCCGGAGTTGGTCAGGTAGCGCAGCGTGCACTCTGCCGGCCATGGCAGCGGCGCCAGCTGCATCCACAGCGGCGGCACGGCGGCCAGGCCCGTGATGCGTTCGGCGACGACGGCATTGAGCACGTCGCGCGGCAGCAGGTGGTTGATCAGCACGGCCGTGGCGCCCACGTGGAACGCCGTCGTCAGCTGCGACAGGCCGTAGTCGAACGACAGCGGCAGCACGGCGAGGATACGGTCTTGCGCGGTATTTTCCAGGTAGCTGGCCACGCTGTGCGCGCCTGCCACCATGTTCCGGTGCGACAGCACCACGCCCTTCGGCTTGCCGGTACTGCCGGACGTGTACAGGATCGCGGCCATGTCGCCGTCGATCGCGCGGTGCCCCGGCCGGGAGCTGGCCTCACCGCGCGCGATGGCGCCATCCCAGGACAATACTTCGACGTCATGCACCGCAGGCAGTGTGTCGTTACCGCCTACTGCCACCACCAGCCGCAGGTCGCGGCAGGCCGGCAGCACATCCTTCAACAGCTTCAGGCGATCGATGGTGGTGACCAGCACGCGGACGTTGCAATCGGCCAGGATGTAGGCGACCTGCTCCGGCTTGAGAAGCGGATTGACGGGCACGAACACGCCGCCCGCCGCAGCCGCACCGAACATCGCGCCCACATTCTCGACATTCTTTTCCATGTAGACAGCGACGCGCTCGCCGCGTTCAAGGCCCGATGCCAGCAGAGCTGCGGCAGTGCGGCGGATCAGGTCGGCAAGGCCGGCGTAATCGAGGCGGCGGGTACCGTGGACGAGGGCTTCGGCACCGGGTGTCCGGCCGGCCGAGCGGAAGATGAAGTCGTGGATCAAGTCGCTCATATCATGTCCTGCAAAGGGCTGGGCCGAAATGTAACTATTTTGTAACCATACGGAAACCTAGGCGGGAATATTAACATTTTACAATCACTTCCTTCCTGTTTTTTGGCAATATTTGACCGAAATTTTCCTCATGCATTGTTCCGAAAACAACAATTAACATAAATTTTTAGCAATCTTTTGATGTATGATGTGAAACGCCGTTAGTTTTGTTCTGGAAATTGGCTCAACCGAGACGACCATGGGAAAGATCAGCATTTCAGATATGAAGCCAGCGGACATTGAGCAGGCGCCAATGCAGCCTCTTCCGTTATCTCCCGCCGACTTCCCGCGCTCCCGTCTGCCGGTCGCGCCCGCCCTGTCGCTCGCCTCGTTCCTTCGGATGGGTGGCGCGCCAGCACCATCGATCCTCGATGCGGGCCAGGTCCGCTTCGTGACCAGTGGCCGCGTTGCGATCGCGCTGGCGTTGAAACAGATGGGGATCGGGCTTGGCGACACCGTCATGGTGCCGTCTTACCACTGCGCATCGATGATCGAACCGGTCATCTGGGCTGGTGCCACGCCGCTGTTCTACCGCATCCGCCCCGATACCACGGTGGACCTGGACGACATTGCCGCCAAGGCCGCCAGCACCGGTAACATCAAGGCGCTGATGGCAACCAACTATTACGGCTTTCACCAGCCGCTGCCGGCACTGCGCGCCTTTTGCGATGCGCATGGCATGCAGTTGCTGGAAGATTGCGCGCACTCATTCCTTGGCCACCACGCCGGGCGCTCGCTGGGTTCATGGGGCGACTATGCGATCGCCAGCAGCATGAAGTTCTTTCCTGTGTATGAAGGCGGTTGCCTCGTCTCGGCGCGTCATCGGCTCGACGGGGTTGCCCTGCAGTCGGCCGGTGCGGCCTTCGAGGCGAAGGTCTTCCTGAACTCCGTTGAAAACGGCTTTGCCTATGGCCGGCTGCCACTGCTGCGTGCACTGATGGCGCTGCCGATGGCCGCCAAGAACGCCGTGTGGGGGGTGATCAAGGCACGCCGTCATGGCGATGCGCCGGCACTGGCACCTGGGTCGTCCGACGGCGGTTTCGGTTTCGATCCAGCCTGGTTGACCAAGCGCTCGTCGCTATATTCACGATTGATGTTGCGACTGGTATCGCGCCGCCGGATGGGTGAGCTGCGCCGCCGCAATTACCGCCGGCTGTACGACGCGCTGTCCACACTCCCCGGCTGCCGCCCCCTGTTCGCTGCCTTGCCGGACGGCGTCTACCCTTGGGTGTTCCCGCTGTTGTGCGACGACCCCCAGGTGCTTTTCCGCTCGCTGAAAAGCGCCGGGGTCCCGGTGATACGTTTCGGTGAGTACCTGTGGCCCGGCGTCGATGCGACCGTGTGTGAAAACAGCGTGAACCTGTCGCGCCGCGTATTGCAGTTTCCCTGCCACCAGGAGCTGCGCGGCGATGAAATCGAATGGATGATCGGCCAGGTGCGCAGCGCGGTCAACGGAGGAGGACCGCGATGAAATGGCACTTGTACCCGGCAAGCGCGTTTGCCGACCATGCCGAGGCATGGCGCCAGTTGAACGCGGCCACCACCCGCTCGCCCTTGCTGGAGCCCGAGTTCGTGCTGCCCTTGCTTGCCGAGTTTGGCGACCCGCAAGGGCAACTGGCGCTGTGCGAGGCTGGCGGCGACACCATTGCGATGGGCATCCTGGCGCCACGCGGGCGCGGCGTGTGGGAAGCGCTGCAGCCGTCGCAGGCGCCGATCGGCCTGTGGTTGCACCGTCCCGGCATCCCGCTCGACCAGTTATTGCCGCCGCTGACGCGCAAGTTGCCGGGATTTGCGCTGATGGTCGGCTTGAAACAGCGCGATCCGCAACTCGAACCCCGCCCCGCAGACAGTACCGTCACCAGTACGCTCGATTACATCCGTACCGCCCATGTGCCGATCACCGGCAGCTTCGAGGATTACTGGAATGCGCGCGGCAAGAACCTGCGCAGCAACCTGAAAAAACAACGTTCGCGGCTGCAGAAGGATGGCATTGCCACGCGCATGCAGATCGACCGGCTGCCAGGCCAGATGGCAGCCGCCGTGGCGGACTACGGGCGGCTGGAAAGCGCAGGCTGGAAAGCGCAGCTGGGCACGGCCATCCATCCGGACAATGACCAGGGCCGCTTCTACACGGCGATGCTGGAAGGGTTCGCGAACCGCGGCCAGGCCGCGGTGTACCGTTATTACTTCGATGCGCAGCTGGTGGCGATGGACTTGTGCATCGAGGGCGATGGCGCCCTGATCGTACTGAAGACCACCTATGACGAATCGGTACCGGCCAGCCTGTCGCCGACGTTGTTGATGAGAGAGGAATGCTGCCAGCGACTGTTTGATGAAAGACAGTACGCACGGCTGGAGTTCTACGGCAAAGTGATGGAATGGCATACCCGCTGGACCGACGAAATCCGGACCATGTACCATGTCAACCATTACCGCTGGCCGGTACTTCGCCAGCTGCATGCCGCCGCCGGCGAACGTAACGCCATGGTGCAGAGGTTGCGCGGCAAATTCGCCGCCCCGGCCCCTGTGCCGGTCGCCACGCGGCAGCAAACCTCAACCATGGAGTAAACATGTATCTCGACGAAGTAAAGCAGATTGTCATCGACGTCCTCGCACTTGGCCCGGCTGGCCGCTCGCTGGACGAGCATTCCGCCCTGCTGGGCAGCATCCCCGAACTGGACTCGATGGCAGTCGTCCAGCTGATCGGCGCGCTGGAAGAGCAGTTCGGCTTCGCGGTGGATGACGACGAGATCAGCGCCGAAACCTTCGCCACCCTGGGCAGCCTGACCGCTTTCGTCAAGCACAAGCTCACCGCCTGAAACGCCCCGACATGAACACCATCGCCGCCGCGCCGCCCGCGCAGCCGTTCTTCCTGGACAGCGGCGCGGCGGCGCGTTTCTGCCTGTACCACGCGCCTGTCGGCGCATGCCGCGGCGCATGGCTCTACCTGCATCCGTTTGCCGAGGAAATGAACAAGTCGCGCCGGATGGCCGCGCTGCAGGCGCGCGCGCTCGCGCAGCATGGTTACGCGGTATTGCAGCTCGACTTGTACGGCTGCGGCGACAGCGCCGGTGATTTCGGCGACGCGCGCTGGGAAATCTGGCAGGAAGATGCGGCACGCGGCCTGGCCTGGCTCGAACAGCAGAGCGGCTGTGCCGCCGGCCTGTGGGGCTTGCGCCTGGGCGCCCTGCTGGCGCTCGATGTTGCACAGCAAATGGCGCAGGCGCGCCCGTTGCCCGGGCTCCTGCTCTGGCAACCGGTGACGAATGGCAGCCAGTTCCTCACCCAGTTCCTGCGCTTGAAGGTGGCCAGCCAGATGCTGACCGATGGCAGGGATGGCGGCAACAATAGTGGCGGAACGGCCGCGCTCAAGCAGAGCCTTGCAGCCGGTCAAGCGCTGGAAATCGCCGGCTATACGATCGATCCCGCCCTCGCGCTGGCGATCGAGACGCGCTCGGCGGACAAATTCACACCACCGGCCTGCCCGGTGCACTGGTTCGACATCGCGGCGGAGAGCGGCCGCCCACTGTCGCCAGCCGCCGCACGTGCCGTCAGTGCGCTGGGCGCGGCCGGCGCGACTGTGTCGACACACGTCGTCGCGGGCCCGCAATTCTGGGCCACGCAGGAAATCGAGGAGTGCCAAACGCTGCTCGACGCCACCATCGAATCGCTGCCCGAGCCATGCCATGCCGCCTGACGAACAAGCGCTGACGTTCCCCTGTGCCGGCGAGTGGCTGACGGCGATCCTGAGCCCTGCCGCGCAGTGCGCTTCGCCTTTGCAGCGGCGCGGTGTGCTGATCGTCGTCGGCGGCCCGCAGTACCGCGCCGGCAGTCACCGCCAGTTCGCCCTGCTGGCGCGCGCGCTGGCGGCCCAGGGCATTCCGGCCATGCGTTTCGACTACCGCGGCATGGGCGACAGCGGCGGGCCGGCACGCAATTTCGAGGACGTCGACAGCGACCTGCGCGCCGCCATCGACCGTTTCATGGCCGCCGTGCCGGGCATGGAGGAAGTGGTGATCTGGGGCTTGTGCGATGCCGCCAGCGCTGCGCTGTTCTACGCACAGCACGACCGCCGCGTATCCGGCCTCGTGCTCCTCAACCCATGGGCACGCACGCCGGATGGCCACGCGCGCGCCACGTTGAAGCACTATTACGTGGAGCGTCTGTTGCAGCCGGCGCTGTGGAAGAAGGTCGCCAGCGGCCAGTTCGAGTTCGGCAAGGCATTGCGCTCGCTTACCGGCCTGTTGCGGGCATCGCGTGGCGGCGCGACCGAACAGCCAGGAGCGGCCGTTCCTGCTCCATCGGATGCAGCCGCTCCCGCGCCGCGGGCATCCGCATCGGCCATGCCTGCCAGCCCGAACCTGCATGCGCGCATGCAGGCCGGCTGGCAAGGTTTTCCAGGCCCGATTTTATTGATTATCAGTGGCGCCGACCTGACGGCGCAGGAGTTCCTCGACATGGTGAAGGCATCGCGCCAGTGGCGAAAACTGCTGGCCGCGCCGCGCGTGCAGCGTCGCACGCTGCCGGCGGCGGATCATACATTCTCGCGCCGCGAGTGGCGCGACCAGGTCGCTGCCTGGACCGCGGCATGGGTGCATGAAACCGGACAAACCGGGAACCGGGCACACGAGATCGGAGCACGGGCATGAATCGCGTGCTCATGATCGCCTATCACTACCCGCCGATGCGCGGCAGCAGCGGCATCCAGCGCACGCTGAAGTTTTCGCAGTACCTGCCGCAGCATGGCTGGCAGCCGCTGGTGCTGTCCGCCAGCCCGCGCGCCTATGCCAACAGCGGCAACGACCAGTTGGCCGAGATTCCAAAGGAAGCCATCGTGCACCGTGCGTTCGCGCTCGACACGTCGCGCCACCTGTCCGTGCGCGGCCGCTACGTGGGCTGGATGGCACTGCCGGACCGCTGGGTGAGCTGGTGCCTGGGCGCGATTCCCGCCGGGCTGCGGCTGGTCCGCAAATACAAGCCACAGGTAATCTGGTCGACCTACCCGATCGCCAGCGCGAAGCTGATTGGCCTGGCCCTGCACAAGCTCACGGGCCTGCCGTGGATCGCCGACCTGCGCGACCCGATGACGGACGTCGACTACCCCGCCGATCCGGTGACCCGCCGCTTCTATCGGTGGATCGAGGAAAAGACGGTGCGTAACTGCGCGCTGGCCGTGTGCACCACGCCGGGTGCGATCGTTACTTACACGAAGCGCTTCCCCGACATTCCCGCCAGCCGCTTCGCCTTGATCGAGAACGGCTACGACGAGGAAAACTTTGCCAATGCCGCCGCGCTGCAGAAGCCGCCGACACCGGTTGCCGGCCGGCCCTTCACGCTGATCCACAGCGGCATCATCTACCCTTCCGAGCGCGACCCGGTGCCGCTCTTCGAAGCGCTGGCCAGCCTGAAGGAAGGCGGCACCGTGACGGCCGCGCGCCTGCGCATCGTGCTGCGCGCCACCGCGCACGATAGCTACCTGATCCCGCTGATCGAAAAATACGGCATCGGCGATATCGTCAGCCTCGCGCCCCACATCGCCTACCGCGATGCGCTGGCCGAGATGCTCGGCGCCGATGGCCTGCTGGTACTGCAAGCCACCAATTGCAACCACCAGATCCCGGCCAAGCTGTATGAGTACCTGCGGGCACGCAGGCCGGTGCTCGCGTTGACCGATGCAATCGGCGATACCGCGGCCGCGCTGCGCCATGCCGGTATCGACACGATCGGCCCGCTCGATGACAAGGCCGGCATCCAGGAAGCGCTGCTGCGCTTTCTCGAACTGGCGGAGGCGGGCCGCGCGCCGCTCGCATCCGACGAGGCGGTCGCCGCCAATTCCCGGCGCGCGCGCACGGCGGAACTGGCCCGCCTGCTGCAGCAGGTGTCGGTCTCCGTGCCCAGCGCCCAGGTGAAAGGAACGAGCGAAGCATGTTGAATTCAACTTTGAAGCGGCTCCTGCCGACGGCGCTGCTGCTGCTGGCAGCCGCGGCGGCCGGTGCCAAGCCATATTGTGGCGACCTGGCAAATGGCATCGGCCCCTACGACTACCGCGAACCGCCGGCCGATGCCTTGTACCTGGTGGAGATGGCGCACTATACCGAGGAGGTCGCCGCGGGCATCAAGGGCAATACCGGCCCGATCGGCGCCGACCTGGATTACACGCTGCGCGCGTTTCCAAACCATGTGAAGGCGCTGACATCGATGGCAATGGTCGCGGCACGCATGAAGGTCAGCCAGGTGAACGGCGCCAAGTTCGTGGTGGAATGCTATTTCGAACGGGCGGTGCGCTTCAAGCCGGACGATGGCATGGCCTGGGGTGCGTACGGCAAGTACCTTTATGGCGCGGGGCAGGAAGAACGCGCCATGCCACTGCTGAAGAAAGCCTATGACATAGCGCCGGACAACCCTTCCGTCAATTACAACCTCGGCATCGCGTATTTCCGCGCCAAGAAATACGACCTGGCCGTCAAGCACGCGAAAATCGCCTACCAGCACGATTTCCCGTTCGACGGGTTGCGCAACATGCTCGTCGGCGCACGCAAGTGGGATGGCAAAGTGGAGCCGCTGCCGGCCAAGGCTGACGAAGCTGCCAGCAAGAAGGACACGGCCCCGGAGGCCGCGCCGGAAACGGCAGCGCGCTGACCGGTAACGGCAGACCTCAGCCCTGCTCCGCGGCGGCGCGCCGCCCCGGTTTCGCGGACCGCGCGCCATGCGCCGGCACGCACCATGGAATGACCCAGCCCACGCAGGCCAGCACGACCTGCGTGATGTCGCCATACCGGCCCGGCACCGACTGCTGCAGCCACTCCAGCAGGAACACTGCCAGCGCCAGCAACACGGTTCCCACCACGGCGCCGGCGTCCTGCTGGTGATAGGGCAGGACTTGCCGCAACAGGCAAGCCATCGCCATTGGCGGCCACAGGAACTCGAGAATGTTCTCCAGCCCGGAGAGGTCGTTCATCTGCCCTTCGAACGGAATCCAGTTGAAAGCACCGTGGAAGGCCGCAGCGTCGCCCTGCATCCGTTCATAGATCGTGAACCCTGCTGCCAGCAGTGCGACGCCGGTCGCCATCAACATGCGTGGCGGCAACGTGCGTACTACCAGCAAGGCCGGCAATGCCAGCGCCACCGCCGCCACGAGCTCCAGCGACAGCACACGGCCCACCACCAGCATCTTCCAGCCGCAGACCACCATCGTCAGCAGCAGGTAGAGGCGCAACAGCGGCCGCCCCGGGTTCAACAATGTGCACAACAGGATGCCCAGCGCCGTCTGGTAACACCACAGCGTCGCCAGCCGGCCCCAATCAAACCACCAGGGTTCCGTCACCGAGCGATACAGATAGCCGACCTTGCTGCGCAACTGCGCGATGTCGAGCGATGGCACCAGGGGGCTGGTTTGCGACAGTATCCACAGGCCGATGACGATCAAGCCCGTACTGGCCAGCGGCCCCGGGCGGAACCAGGCGTCACGCAGGCGCAGCAACGTCGCTCCGGGCATCGTATGGCGGCTGACCAGCGCCGCCATGAGGCCGCCGATGACACTGCCGCCGAAATTCATGGCCACGTCGACCAGGGACGGCACGCGCGACGGCAAATATTGCTGGGCGGTCTCGATTCCCAGGCTGAGCATGGTGCCGGCCGCGGCAGCCAGCAGCAATGCCACCGCAAATGGCAGGCGCCGTCCGCACCAGGCCACCGCCAGCAAGCCGAACGGCATATATACCAGCACGTTCTGGACGACGTCGCCCTTGTCCAGGTAGGTCGGCAAGGTATGCAGGAACGTCCACGGCGCCACCGGCGGCTCGCCCCAGGCGAATGGATACCAGCTGCCATAGATCAGCAGCACCGCGTACAGCAGCAACAGGAAACCCATCGGCGGTCCGTCAGGCCTGGGCCACCGTGGGCCGGATCGTATGGCGGTCCATCAGGTCGTACAGCGTGGGACGGCTGACGCCAAGCAGTTCGGCGGCCTTGAGGATATTGCCGTCGACCCGCGCCAGCGCCTTGACGATCGCCTTGTATTCGGCCTCGTCGCGCACCTGGCGCAGGTTCAGCGGCTCGTCCTCGACAGGCCCCAGGCCCAGGCCGAGGTCGTCGGCCGTGATCGCCGGGCCATCCGCCATGATGATGGCGCGCTTGATGCAGTTTTCCATCTCGCGCACATTGCCCGGCCAGTCGTGGCGGGCGATCTGCGCCAGCGCATCGGGCGCGAAGTGCAACATGGACCGGCCTTCCTGCGCGCAGAAGCGATTCTTGAAATGCTGGGCCAGCAGTACCGAGTCGCCGTTGCGGTCGCGCAGCGGCGGAATCGTCAGCACGATTTCGGACAGGCGGTAGTAAAGGTCTTCGCGGAACTTGCCGGTGGCGGCCAGCGCTTTCAGGTTCTGGTGCGTGGCGCAGATGATCCGCACGTCGACCGGGATTTCCTCGTGGCCGCCAACGCGTTCGATCACGCGCTCCTGCAGGAAGCGCAGCAGCTTGGCCTGCAGCGGCATCGGCAAGTCGCCCACCTCGTCGAGGAAGAACGTGCCACCGTTCGCCAGTTCCACCTTGCCCTTGGTCTGCTTGACGGCACCGGTAAAGGCGCCCTTCTCGTAGCCGAACAGCTCCGATTCGAGCAGCGTTTCGGGAATGGCCGCGCAATTGATCGCCATGAACCGCTCCTTCGCCCGTGGCGACAGCTGATGCAGCGCGCGGGCCAGCACTTCCTTGCCGGTGCCGCTCTCGCCCAGCACCATTACTGTCGCGGAACTGGGTGCCACCTTTTCGATATTGCGGCAAACCTTCAGCATTCCCGGGTCGCGGCTGATCACGCCGGATAGTGGCGAGTCGGCCTGGCCCTGCTGCAACCGGCGGTGTTCCTGCTGCAGCCCATGCAGCACGAACGCGCGCTGGATCACCAGGTTCAGCAAATCCGGCTCGCATGGTTTCTGGTGGAAATCGTAGGCGCCCATCGCAATCGCCTTCACCGCATGGCTGCGGTCCTGGTTGCCGGTCAGGACAATCACCTTTGTCTCGGGCGCCAGTGCCAGCATCTGCGCCAGCGTGGCCAGGCCTTCGGTGGCGCCATCGGGATCGGGAGGCAGGCCCAGGTCCATCGTCACGACGGCCGGCTCATGGCGGCGCAACTGGGCCAATGCCGCTTCGCGGTCGCTGGCCACCACCACGTCATAGGCATCCAGGCTCCAGCGCAGCTGCTTTTGCAGGCCCGGGTCATCCTCGATGATCAACAGCTTCGGTTTGGTTTGCGTCACAACAGTCCTCGTGCCGGATTCCCGGCTCAGTCTTGGCTCCCAGCTTCGGCTTGCAGCTGGCGCGTTTCAGGCGGCGACCCCGATGGCATCCGCGCGGTACAGCGGCAGGGTCACCGTAAACGTGGTTCCCTGCCCTGGTTCGCTGCGCACATCGAGCTGCCCACCCAGTTCATGTATGTATTCCCGGCTTTCAAAGGCGCCAATGCCCATGCCGGCCGACTTGGTCGAATCGAACGGCTTGAACAGGCGCTCGCGCACGAACGCTTCGTTCATGCCCTGCCCCGTGTCACCGATTTCGATCGTCACCATGTCGGCTGTGCCATCGACACGCACCCACACGCGGCCGTCGCGCGGCGTTGCCTCGATCGCATTCTGGATCAGGTGCCCGAGCACGCGCTCCAGGCGCTCGGCGTCGGCCAGGACCGACAGGCCAGGCGGCCCCAGATGCAGTGCCGGCTTGGGTTCGAACGCTGCCTTCAGTGCCACCGCGCCGGCCAGCACCTGGTCCACGGCCAGTGGTCGGGCATGCGCGGGCGTGGCAGTGCGGCTCAGCTTCTGCAGCATCAGTTTCATCTTTTGCACGGAATAGCTTACCGTATCCTGCATGTCGCGCTGGAATTCAGGATTGTCGCGATGCTTTTCCGCATTGGCGGTCAATAGCGACAGCTGTGCCACCAGGTTCTTCAGGTCGTGCACGACAAAGGTCGACAGCCGGTTGAACGAGTCGAACTGCCGCGCCAGCATCAGTGCGTTGTCGGCCTCCTGCTGCGCCAGATAGCTGGCAGCCTGCGTGCCGGCCACCTTCAACAGGTCCAGTACTTCCCAGTTCAGCGCGACCGGACTGCGCGGCTGCTGCAGCACGATGAAGCCATGCAGGCGGCCATGCAGCATCAACGGCACCACCAGCCATGCCCGCGGAATTGCACGCAGCCATTCGGGCAGCGACGGCTCGCCGGTGTTCCGCTCGCCGAGGTCCACCACCCACTGCTTCTCTTCAATGAAGCGGCAGAAGGGCGAATCGGCCGGCTCGACCACTGCTGCCGGGGCCGTTTGCCAGTGTGCGGCGGGCTCGCAACGCGTATCGCGCCGTATCCACAGCGCACCACCGGGGCTTTCCACGAGCGCCGCCAATGCCTGGATCGTGCGTTCCCCAAGCCCGGGGCCTGGATGCGACAAGGTGCGCGTAAAACTCAGCCATTCATCGCGGTAATCGTAGTTGTAACGGTAAAAGTGCTTGCTGATGAAAACCTTGAGCCAGGCACGGAATCTGCCGGAAAACAGGATCCCCGCCAGCAACATCGAGGCGCCAAACAAGAACACGAGCTGCATCAGCGAGCCCCAGCTGCCGCCGACGAAACGCAGGTAATATGCGGCCGAACTCATCGCCAGCAGGTAAACCGCGGAGCCGATCAGCGCCGCTGAATGGAACAGCATCCTCCGCGATACGGCCAGATGGCCGGCCCAGGACGCACTGCGCAACAGCGACAGCGCCAGGAGTGGTGCGGTCAGGGCATTGACGATGCCGCGCGCGGCCCAGAGGTCACGGTTCAGCTCCCGGAACAGCAGCATGTCGCTGTACATGTAGAAATCATAGGCAAAGATGCCGCCCAGGCCCAGGCAGGCAAATTTGATGGCCCAACGGCTTTGGGTACCGGCATTGCGGTACAGCTGCTCGACCAGCAACATGCCCAGCACCGCGGTGCCGACACGGCCGATCACCGTCACCTGGAACCGCAATCCCGTGGGTAGCACCGGTTCCGCCAGCGTTGCGGCCAGCAGCAGCAGGTACAAGCCGACGGAAAATGTCAGCAAGCTGCTGCGGCGCCGCGCGCCACCGGCCGCACGTAGCTGGCCCAGCATGGCGAACAGCACTGCCGTCCAGGCCCCGGTGCGCAGCAGTTCGGCCAGCTCGGCGGCCACTGCCGGCACCGCGTTGTAAGCCAGGCCAGCCATCGCCGCACACCAGGGCAGCGTTGCGGCGCATGCGACCGCAAACAGGCGTGTATGAGGCCGGCCACGCCAACGGGTCAGCAATGGCAGGCACAAGAGCACAAACGCCAGCGCGGCGCTGGCGTAACTGAAAGAAGCGGTGGTGCCCATGGAATCTCGCTCGGCCGTGCAGCCCAGGCCGCTCAGCGGCCTCCCCGGAACATCACGACCTTGAAGGTGTCGATCAGTACCAGCACGTCGAGCAGCAAACTGTTATTTTTCACGTAGTACAAGTCGTATTGCAATTTTTGCACGGCGTCCTCGACCGAGTCGCCATACCCGTAGCGCACCTGTGCCCAGCCGGTAATGCCTGGTTTGATGCTGTGCCGCACGTTGTAGTACGGTACCCGTTCAGTCAATTGTTCGACAAAGTAAGGCCGCTCCGGGCGGGGGCCGACAAAACTCATCTCGCCCTTCAGGACATTCAGGATCTGCGGCAGCTCGTCGATCCGCAATTTGCGGATGATATTGCCCACGCGGGTGATGCGGGGGTCGTTCTTGGCGGCCCATTGCGGCTTGCCGCCCTGTTCGGCATTGGTGAACATGCTGCGGAACTTCATCACGCGAAACACGTGGCCATCCTTGCCGACGCGCTCCTGGGAGTAAAAGATCGGCGCGCGGTCCTCGATATAGATTGCAAGAGCCGTCACCAACATCACCGGCAGCGATACCACCAGCAGCAGCAGGCTGGCGGCAACGTCGAAGCTGCGCTTCATGAACGTGCGTACCCAGCTCTGGTCGAAGCCGCCGCCGAACACCAGCCAGCTCGGCTGCACGGAATCGACGCGGATCTGGAATGTCTCCCGTTCGAAGAACGTGCTTGAATCGGTAACACTGATCCCATACAGCTTGCAATCGAGCAGCTCCTTGATCGGAAACGTGCCGCCACGCCGGTTCTGCACGGAGACGACGATTTCACTGACCCGGTTCTGCTGCGCCAGCTGTACCAGCGATTTGCCGGACTCCAGCGCCAGAACGCGATCGCGCGGCACGGAAATTTCTTCACCGGGCATGGGCACGTAACCTGCGATGTGATACTTGTGATAGCTACCGCTGCGTGTGGCCAGGTCGCCGCATTCCTTGGCCAGATGGCCGCAGCCGACGAAGATGATGCGCGATTCGAGGATCGACAGTTCTGAACTCTTCAGGAACACCATCCTGGCCAGCACGATGCCGGTGCCGGAAATACAGAACACCAGGATCAGGATGCCGCGGCCGAAATACAGGTCGGGCGCCAGATAGAACACCAGCGTGAGGATGCAAAAGCCCATCGCGAACGAAGGCATGAGCTGCAGGAAGAACGGGTTGCGCAAGCCTTCACTGACCTTGACCTGGTACATGCCCAGCGCGCTCATCGAGAACACGATCGCTGCCGCGAACACGCAGGCGGACATGAAGAAATGATCGAGCTTCGGCAAGACGAATTCGTCGCCATCGAAGATCCGCAATCCCGCGCCCGCATAGAAGGAACCGATGAGTATCAGCACCTCGAGGAACAGCAGGCTGAACACTACCTTGGATATGTAGTGGTTGGAAATTCTTAACATTTTTACCCCCCAGGGCGTACACCTAGTTTTATTCCCGCGCCGTCGACTGCGGCTTGTGGAACCACTTTTCAGCTGGCGATCGCCAGGTGTTGCACGTACCAATCCATTGCTTCCCTGAGCCCGGCGGCAATGTCATGCGTCGGAGCATAGCCCAGTGATTCACGCGCCCGGGTAATATCGGCCTGCGAATGGCGCACGTCGCCGGCCCTGTAGTCCTTGTACTGCGGTTGCGCATCGCGCAGGTGCGGGAACCGTTCCTGCAACAGTTCGCGCATCATGTGATACAGCTGGTTAAGGCTCGTGCGCTCATTCAGCGCCACGTTGTAGACGGTGTTTGCCGCGCCCGGCGTGGTCGCCAGTGCAGCCAGCAGGTTGGCCTGCACCACGTTGTCGATGAAGCAGAAATCGCGGCTGGTTTCACCGTCGCCGTTGATGAACACGGGACGATCACCGATCATCGCCGCTACCCACTGGGGTATCACGGCGGCATACGCACCTTGGGGGTCCTGGCGCGGGCCGAAGACGTTGAAGTAGCGCAGCCCGATCGCCTCGATACCGTAGCAACGGGCAAACACGTCGGCATACAGTTCGTTGACGTACTTGGTCACGGCATACGGCGACAGCGGCTTGCCGATCCGGTCTTCGACCTTCGGCAGGCCGGGATGGTCGCCATAAGTAGAGCTGGAGGCGGCGTACACGAATCGTTTCACCTTCGCGTCGCGCGCCGCAACCAGCATGTTGACGAACCCGGTCACGTTCACGTCGTGCGTGCGCTGCGGATTTTCCAGCGACCGGGTAACGGACCCCAGGGCCGCTTCGTGCAGCACGAAGTCGGCGCCCTCGCAGGCGCGGGCACACGTGTCGGTATCGCGAATGTCGCCTTCGATGAAATGAAAGCCAGCCCAGGCATGCGTGCCGACGGCCTCGCGAACGAGGTCGAGGTTGTGCTGGTGGCCCGTGGAGAAATCGTCCAGCCCCGTCACGCGCTGGCCCAGTTTCAGCAGCGCTTCCACGAGATTGGAACCGATGAAGCCGGCGGCACCCGTCACGAGCCAGCGGTATTGCCGGCCGCCCAGGTGTTCCACTACGTCGTCGAACTTACTCACAGCTGGCATGCCTCCGAATGGTCCAGCGCTTACAGGCGCCAGACGGCGTAACCGGCTTCGCGCAGGCCGGACAAGGGGAACTGTGACTTCACGTCGATGAAGCAACCGCCATCGTTCAGTTTCGATGCCAGGTCGGTCAACGACAGCGCCAGCAATTCCTTGTGCGATACCGCGGCTACGACCGCGTCGGCACGGGGCAGCGACTCCCAGCTTTCCAGCTTGATGCCGTACTCATGCATTGCTTCATCAGCTTCGGCTACCGGGTCGTATACGTGCACGTCCAACCCATAGGACTGCAGTTCGGCGACCACGTCGGCGACTTTCGAATTACGCAGGTCGGGGCAGTTTTCCTTGAACGTCAGGCCCAGCACGTTGACCTTGGCGCCCTTCACGTGGCAGCCTGTGGCGATCATTTCCTTGACCGTTTTCTCGGCCACGAATTTGGCCATGCCGTCGTTGATGCGGCGACCAGCCAGGATTACCTGAGGGTGATAGCCGACCATCTCGGCCTTATGGGTCAGATAATAGGGATCGACGCCGATGCAGTGCCCGCCGACCAGGCCAGGGCGGAACGGCAGGAAGTTCCACTTGGTGCCGGCCGCCTGCAGTACTTCGAGCGTGTCGATGCCGATCTTGTCGAAGATGATCGCCAGCTCGTTCATCAGGGCGATGTTCAGGTCGCGCTGGGTGTTTTCGATGACTTTCGCTGCCTCGGCCACCTTCACGCTCGAGGCACGATAGACGCCGGCGGTGATGATCGATTCATACAGTTTCGCAACTGCTTCCAACGTTGGCGCATCGTCGCCGGAAACCACTTTCAGGATGGTGGTCAGCGTGTGCTGCTTGTCGCCCGGGTTGATGCGCTCCGGCGAAAAGCCGATATGGAAATCCTCTTTCCATTTCAGACCGGACTGCTTTTCCAGGATCGGAATACAGATTTCCTCGGTTGCGCCCGGATAAACGGTGGATTCGTAGACAACGATCGCGCCGCGCTTCAGGTGTTTGCCAACGCTGGTGGAAGCGCCGATGAGGGGCCCGAAGTCAGGATTGTGGGCGATGTCGACAGGGGTCGGCACAGCGACAACGATATAGTCGGCTTGCGCCAGTGCTGCCGGATCGGTAGTGACTGACAGGTGACGTGCTGCCTTCAGGTCGTCCGTCGAGACTTCACCCGTGGGGTCGACGAATCGCCTGTAATTCTCGACCTTTGCTTCCGACAGGTCAAAACCGATTGTCGTTCGCTTCTTGCCGAACTCCACCGCCAAGGGCAGACCTACATAGCCCAGCCCCACAACTGCAACGATTTGATCGTTTTCCATATCGGGTTCCGTTCAAGAATTACGATTTGTCTTTATGCCAACTGTATATCAAAATTTTAATTAGTGCAATATTGATAACAAGAATCTTCTGTTGGCAATCGCGTGGACCCAGCGGTTGGCCATCGAAATGCAGCCGTAATTGTCTACCAGAAATTGCAGAAATGATACGACTAAATTTTACACCGGTAACTCGACCATTTCACAGCGCTAACGCAAGATCCTGCTTCATATCAGCACGGAACGTCACAATGCAGTGCCGCAAAGCATAACCTTATTGACAACTAAGAATGTAGGGAAATTGTCGAACTGACAGGAAAACGGTAAAACCGTTGCGCTGACGCATCGCCTCAGCAAAAAACCGGAAAAGACCTTGAAGGTGCGCAGCGTCAGTGCAGGCGGCTAACTGCCCCGCCTGCCACAGATCTCATTCGCTGTAGAGTCCGCAAATGGCAGCAGCCGGTCGATTCTGCTGTTCGGGCAGGTCGGCAGCGCGTCAAGCGTCCCGATCAGCCAGCATGCGGTGTCGAGGCCGTTGAGCTTGCCGGTGGCGAAGAGCGTCTCGCTCGCGGCAGCACGGCGGCCGGCACGTTCAGCTCCGGCAAACAAGCAGTTCTTCTTGCCGACGGCGATTGGACGGATGGCATTCTCAACTGGTTACTGTCGATTAGCAGATGGCCCGGGTCAGCGTAGCGCTGCAGCGCCGGCCAGCGCTTCAGGCATGCTCGATGGCCTTGGCGTGCCGCTACCGGCGACAGCAATGCGCCGCGTGGCCAGCAGCCAGACGTGCAGGTCAGCCAGTGCCGGCACGGCTTTCTGCTGGCGCAGGGCCAGGCGCTGTGCCGGCGCCA
Organism: Pseudoduganella lutea; assembly: GCF_004209755.1. Classification (NCBI taxonomy): domain Bacteria; kingdom Pseudomonadati; phylum Pseudomonadota; class Betaproteobacteria; order Burkholderiales; family Oxalobacteraceae; genus Pseudoduganella; species Pseudoduganella lutea. The sequence goes on from NZ_CP035913.1 coordinate 2,894,023, forward strand.
GGTGATGTGCCTGCTGCCCGATGGCGTAGAGCTGCGCGATGCGGTGCAAGGCTTGCTCTGCCACCTGACTGCCACTGGCAGTATGCAGGTCGAAAAATTTGGACGGTGCAGACAGATGCGCTGGCGCAACAGTTCAGCCCGAAAGCCGGCGAATCGAAGCTAGAGCCTGTGGGTTGCGGGATGCATCGCTACGGATACTCGCGACGAACTTATGAAGACATACGGAAAACTTCAATAGAAAGTAGGGTTTGGATGGCAGGACGTCTCCGATCCCAACAAGCAAAAACCTGTCGGGATCGGAGACATCTGCGGGTCCGTCATTGCACTATGACGCACGATTTGCACCATTTAGCGTACCGATGCGGATGAGTACTGACCACCAAACCGTTGAATTCGCGGGGTTAGCTCTGCGTATGAACCGGCCAGCCTTCTTCCCCTCTTCAACTGAACTCTCGGCTGCTCTCATCGTTAGCGTGATAGATGCACCCGCATACTATGGTTGACCGCTCTCTTTGACAGGTAACGCTGCGCCATTCATCGCTCCTTTTAAGCAAGCAAGGCACATAACTGTAATACGTTCTAAAACTTTACTAAGCCGTTTCTCACTCTGAACAAGAAAATCTCCATTTACGCAGATTTCGGGCAATTGCTCTATCTCTTCCTGAAGACCATAAAATGGCCATTCCATATCCTCATGACAAAGGAGAAATCCCTCATTTTCATTGAGATATCATGACCGTTTCTAAATTCTTCATGTAAAATCTTTGAGACTTTTTCGCCGGGTTGCCGCCCGTGTTTTTTGCAGATACATATTGCCATCTTTATGGCCTCCTTAAACCAAGTTGAAAGCCTTGTTTCCTAAAGTATTTTCCTTGCGCCTTTGGTTCTTGAGGTACTGCTACCGCCGGCACGGAGAGCATTTCCAACGTGTGTGAGGCAGCTGTTGGTCTCTTCATCATATATGCCACCAGGTTTTTCTTCTACTGAGCGCTGGTACTTTTGCGCTCCCGCCGCTCTCACCCGAATATCCAGCCAAGCAAAAATAGCGCATCGGGATAACCTTATTCGGCAGCCTTGCGGCGCATCTAAAGGGAGCATTATTTGATAACACATTTTTGAAAAGACATATATTGTGCCCTGAAGAAAACATCAAATCACAAACCTGAAATCAGTACCCGTTGTGTGGACTCCATAAACTCTTGGGATGAATATCCAGATTTTTCCAAAGCGCCCATAAAATTTACTCAAATAGACAGCTTTTGGTAATGACTCAGCCATTGCCACAGATGCTGCAAGCATAACGCTTGCAGTCACAATGAACTTTTTGAACTGAACTATTATCCCCTTAAGACGCCAACAAAAAAGAGCTACGGAAAAATACGGGAGGTGTAGCCCTGGACGTCCTAATAGACTCAGGCCTCGCCCAGCGCATCGCTCACATAGGTTAGCCATATGTTCGGTCCCACTGCAGTCGCAGAATCGAAACTGCCATCTTCCGTCTACTCTCGGATCGCCTTGGTTACTTTGATAAGTGGTTCAGCCAAAATCTGTGTATGCATAGCTTGTTTAGCCTCATTTCAATGCTTGATTAACACATGCTCCGCATCGAGGTACCAGAATACCAAGTATTGCGTCAAGCACTTCTTCGCTATCTACTGAATATGTTTGACCAAGCCATTTAGTCTTCTCAAAAGGAAGCTCCGCTTTAAGGGCATAGAGGAAGAACGGCACCACCTCGTCAAATACGAGCTCCACAAGAACGATAGGTTCCATTTCCTTTTGTTCGTCAAAGGCTTTCGCAGCCGTCGGGGTCATTGAGGCGACCCCACGCCAACCATGCAATTCACAACTAATCATGCCCATATTCAGCCCCTAATCTTTATGCCTTTCCTGGCCATATATTTCAATTAACTGCGCGCCCCAGGCGGAATATCTTCGCCTCCCGCGCGCAAGACATTGGCGACGTGATCCACACAGCTATTTGTCCTTTCATCATACCACCCCAGTGGCTGGCCAATTTGGCTCTTTTGATACTTTTGCGCCGCTTCAGCATCGTTAAGAGGAATGGTCACAGTACTTGCTGGACCTCACCTTCCATAATTTTCGACTGCGCTTCATTCACCACCGTAGTTGAACCATTGCCCCTGATAACTTGATGCGTATGCAAATCTCCGCTTGGTCCATTCACGATTACAGTGTAATGGCCAGCCGGCGCATCTGACTTATAGCGGTTAATCGTTGCAGTTCCGCTTTTCGTAAGACCTAACGGATCAACCTATTCCGTTTGATTTTGCGCATAGATATGAACATTGAAACCACCTGCCAGGCCAATTGGATCTTTTAAAATAAATCGACCGCTGTACGGATCGAATGCCGATAACGGTTGTAATGCAGCCCGGTCTCATCATCAAAATACTGCCTCTGAAACCGTATTGGATTGCGCATCCCGGCTCTGGACGCCGATTCGCTGATTGTCTCCCTGCCACAGATCTCGTTCGCTGTAGAGTCCGCAAATGGCAGCAGCGGTCAATTCTGCTGTTCGGGCAGGTCGGCAGTGCGTCAAGCGTCTCGGCCAGCTACCGTGTGGGGTCGAGGCCGTTGAGTTTTGCGGTAGCGAAGAGCGTCTCGCTCGCGGCAGCACGGCGGCCGGCACGTTCAGATCCGGTAAACAACCAGTTCTTCTTGCCGACGGCGATTGGACGGATGGCATTCTCAACTGGTTACTGTCGATTAACAGATGGCCCGGGTCAGCGTAGCGCTGCAGCGCCGGCCAGCGCTTCAGGCATGCTCGATGGCCTTGGCGTGCCGCTACCGGCGACAGCGATGCGCCGCGTGGCCAGCAGCCAGACGTGCAGGTCAGCCAGTGCCGGCACGGCTTTCTGCTGGCGCAGGGCCAGGCGCTGTGCCGGCGCCAGGTGATGTGCCTGCTGCCCGATGGCGTAGAGCTGCGCGATGCGGTGCAAGGCTTGCTCTGCCACCTGACTGCCCTGGCAGCATGCAGGTCGAAAAATTGCATTGGACGGTGCAGACAGATGCGCTGGCGCAACAGTTCAGCCCGAAAGCGGGCGAATCGAAGGTAGAGCCTGTGGGTTGCGGGATGCGTCGCTACGGATACTCGCAACGAACTTATGAAGACATACGGAAAACTTCAATAGAAAGTAGGGTTTGCATGACAGGACGTCTCCGATCCCGACAAGCAAAAACCTGTCGGGATCGGAGACATCTGCGGGTCCGTCATTGCACTATGACGCACGACTTGCACTATTTAGCGTACCGATGCGGATGAGTACTGACCACCAAACCGTTGAATTCGCGGGGTAAGCTCTGTCGTATGAACCGGCCAGCGGTTCTACCCCTTCAACTGAACTCTCGGCTGCTCTCATCGTTAGCGTGACACATGGACCCGCATGCTATGGTTGTCCGCTTTCTTTGACAGGTAACGCTGCACCATTCATCGCCTCTTTCAGGCACCCAAGGCAAAGTATTGTTATTCGATCTAAAACGTCATTAAGCCGATCCTCACTCTGGACAATAAAATCGCCATTTATGCAGACTTCCGGCAGTTGCTCTATTTCTTCCTGTAGCCCATAAAATGGCCACTCGAGATCCTCAATGACAAAGGAAAATTCACGTATCCTTGTTGATACATCGTGACCATCTTTTATTTCGTTATCCAAATTTTTCGAGATCTTTCCGCACGGCTGGCGCCCGTGTTTCTCACAAAAACAAATTGTCATCGCTTTCCAATCAGCTCGATAGGGTTACAGGCACTTTTCGACCGCGGCGTTTGCACTTGCGATACTTCCAGCGTTGCAGGTCCCGGTGTGATGACCTTTGCCTGTCACTCGTCACCGTGAGGCACGGACACAACGGCGTCGTCGGGGTAGACGTACCAGCTGTCTATTTTTTGCTTTCGTCCAGGAACCGCTCTCACGTTCTCAGCGCGGTCACCGAAATACTAGCGTCCAATTACGCACCGGTGAAGTCACAGGCGCGTATCAGCGATTTTTTTGCGCGCTGTGCCGATTGCCGACATGCGAAATTTGTACACTTGTAGCTCGTCCAACAAGCGAGCACTGCATGGGCCACCGCAGCTCCGCAAGGGCGCTCCCCTCAAGTGTGAGGGCGGGCAGGGGTATCCAGCAGGTCGAAGAATTCCCCCTTCAGGTGGTATTCCCCGTCCTCCACCGTCCAGTAGCGACGGCCTTGGCTGGACGCAAGGAAGTGCTGGCGTCTTTCCACCCTGCCGATGCCCAGCGCCGATTTCGAGATCACGTAGCGGAATGCGCCGTCCGGCCCCAGGATCACGGTACAGCCACCCAGCACTTCGAATACGGGGCTGCCGTCGGCCGGCAAGACCCGGCAGCGCTGCACCACCTCGGCCACCAGGTCGAACACGATCTGGCTGTCCGGACCGACGCGGCGCGCGGTGCGGATCGACATCACACGCGGCGCCCCGATACCACCGGGCGCGAAGCCGGGCGTTCCCGGCGCGACCAGGCCGAACTCCTCGGCCAGCGCCGGCTGCGTCACGTAGCCGCCAAGCACGGTGGCCTGGCGCAGCAATTCCTCGCTGCCCGCCGGACAGCCGGGGTCGCCCTCGAAGCGCAGATCGCGGAAGCTCAGCTTTTCCAGCGGCGGGTGTTTCAGCCGCGGCGTGTTCCACAACAGCGCCGGTTCGGACAGGTTGTACACGCCGCGCGGCAGGATGCGGCGCCGCGAGAAGGCGTCTATCAGCGCGTCGCGGTAGCTCCAGCGATCGTCCCGCACCAGGTCGTGGTCGGCGGTGATCAGGGCGCGCAGGAATTCCCCGAAGCGGATGTCCACGGGGGGCAGTAGTCGATCGCGCGGATGATCAAGCCCTGGAACTGGCTGGCCAGGGCACTGATCTTGTCGGCCAGCAGGTCGACCAGGTCGGCCGGCAGTTCGCCGGGAGGCAGCATGCCGCTACCGCCGGTCGCCAGGCGCAGGTAGCGCGCGGTCTTGCGCCGGTAGACGATCAGGAAGGCGTCGAACACGGCCGCCACCAGCACTGATCCGAGCGTGTGCGGATCAAGGCTCTCGTCGTACTGGCGCGGCGAGGTCTCGTCGATGGCCTCGCGCAGCGCGCCGTTGAAGCCGCTGGCATAGCCGGCCTGGCGCGCCAGCTCGACCAGCTGCCTGGCCTGTTCCGGCAAGCCGCGCGACTTGCGCACCGCCGCGTGCACCAGCTCGCGGTAGCCGAGGCGCTGGAAGATCGCGATCAGGTCGGCGATCGCCTCGTGGAAGGCGGCCACGTCCGGGTTGCTGGGAATGCTGAAACTGCTGCGCAGTCCGTCCAGGACCGCATGGGTCAGCTCGTGCGTGATGATGTCGTGCGACAGGCAGGTGAAGATGTATTCGCCGGGAAGGACCCGGATCGCTCCCTTCAGGTCGGGCGCCTGTTCGTAGCCGAAGCACAGCACACCCTGCTCCTTGTCGTAATGCGCGTTCACGCCGCGGAAGGCATGCGGCCGCAGCCACAGCCGCCCCGCGTCTTCCGTGCGCGCGAAACCCCAGGTGATGTCGCGCCCCAGGGCGACACGGAAGGCGGCGTAGACATTGCAGCAGACCGCATACACCATTTGCTGGTGAAAGCGCACGTCGGACGGCGCTGGATCATACCCCTTGCCGAGCAGCGGATATGGGTCGTCGAGGTTAGCGCGCACGTAGTCCTGGCCGGTGTCGGCGTCATGGTGGTCAACCAGGAACAAGCGGCCCGAGGGACCGGGTTCCAGCTTTTCATAGGGCACGTTGACGGCCGCCACCGCGCCTTCGAGCCCGGAGGCGCTGGGATCGGAGGTAAAGATGCGCAGCGGCCGGTACAAAGGTGATTCGCGCCCGGTGGGGGGCGTGCGCGCGACCGTGCGGGTAACGCCAGGGTCGATCTCGTGGCGCCATTCCGGCCCACCGGCCGGCGCCGGACATGCCGGCGCCGGCGCCGAGGATGCTTCCTCGTCGCGGGATTGGGCCACGGCGGCCACCGGGGCCGCCGTGGACACGCCATGTACGTTGTCGTCGGACATGGCGCCGCCCTCAATGCGCCGGCGTCAGCAGCTCGCGCACCCGTGCCAGCAGGGCCGCCAGCTCCATTTCATGGGCAGAAGGGCCCCCCATGGCATGACCCGCCGAGCGGCCGCGGCCGGGCGCGTGCGGCTGCAGCAAGCCCAGGCCCTGACCAGCCTCGCTGCTGTACAGCTTCGCGTGCTGGCGCGGCGCGTGACCGAAGTTCTGGGTGACGCGCTCGGCGAACTCGGCGTTCGACAGGCCGGCCACATCCTGCGCTAGCACTTGCATGGCGCAGCGCGTGAAATCGCCATGGTCGCCGCTTTCTAGCGCCACTTCGCTGGAAAGACAGGCCGAGAACACGACCTCGCGCATCATGTCGAGACCACCGCCCGCCGCCGCACGGTGGCCGCGCTCCTGGCGCTTGGCCCGGTACAGCTCGCGCAACTGGCGGGTGGCGGGGACGAAACGCGCGCGTTTGCCGGGCTCGGGCTGGGCCTGACGACCACCGACGCCGAAGCGGGTGATGGTGCCCGAATGGCAGCAGTCGAAGAAACAGGTGAGGTTCACGCCGTCCGGCAGGCGCGCGAAGACGGCGCGCATGTCGTCGTCGACCAGCAGCTCGCCCGAGGCGAAGTCATAGGGACACAAGGCTTCGTCCTGGCCCGGTGTATCGCCGCCCTGCTCGTCGCCGTCCAGGTCTGGTACCTGGGTGCCGTGGCCCGCATACTGGAACACGATCACGTCGCCCCGACGGCTGTCCTCGACCAGCTGGGTCAGGTGCTGCAGGATCGCGGCGCGGGTGGCGCGCTGGTCGAGCAGCATGCGCGGCGGCGCGAAGCCGAGCCGCACCAGAATGTCCGACCACGCGCGCGCATCGTTGACGCAGGCGTTCAGAGGCGCGGTCGGATAGGTGTCGATGCCGACGCAGAGTGCGTTGCGGCGACCGCCGTTGGCCTGCCCGTTGGTGCCCGCATGAGCAGGCGCATGCCAGCCCTGGTACGAGGATACGGGCGCGGCCGCCACGTGGACGGGCTGCTGCAGCTGCGATTGCGCCTCTGCCTGTTCGCCGCCCCAGTAGTCGAAGGATGGCTGCCAGAGATCGGCGCCGCGGGTGCCGGCCGGCAGCTCGACGATGCGGTCGGCGTCGGACTTGTCCAGCACGCGCCGCACGATGCTGCCCATGGTGGCCGGATCGTCGTCGAAGCCGCCGTGGGTGCGCGAGCGGCTGGCACTGCGGCCGCGGTCGAGGCGATTGTCGGACCAGACGACGTCGGCGCGCGCCTTGCCGGTACCGAGGATGAACAGCTTCTTCAACTCCTGGTCGGTGCGCACGCACTGCTCCAGGCCCAGGATGGGTGTGTCCTGGTCCGGCTCCAGCCCTTTGTGGATCAGGTAGAGGAGCGACTTGCGGTACACCTTGCCGCAGTCGTCGTCCTTCTCGAAGCTGTCCGCCATCGTGTACATCGTGAGCTGGCCGATACGCTTGTCCTCGACCACGGGCCTGAGCTTCTGGTGGAACAAGTCGACCCGGGAGGCCGGCGCCAGCAGGTGCAGACTGTGGAATTTCGGCACGCCGCGCTCCAGCGCGCAAGGAATGAAATAGGCATGGAAGATCGCGCCGGCGCTGTGGCCGGCGGCATGGACTTCGATGTCCTCATGGTTCTTGCAGAAGGCGGCCAGGCGCTCGGCCACGTAGAAGGCACCCCCTGGTGTCGCGCCTGCCGCGGTCGGCGAAGAGGCCTGCTGGGCACTCCATTTCATGCCGTTCCAGATCTGCACGCCGCCCGCGCGGTGGGCGAAGGCTTCGATCAACGGATCGCTCACATGGTCGGAGAACACGTTGCGCGCGGCGGGAGCGCGGCCCTGCTTCCAGCGCTCCAGCATCTGGCCCAGCACTTCGCCCAGGCCGGTTTCCCAGATGAAGTGGATCGGATAGATGCCGTTGCTCTTCCACCAGCCGATGCGCTCGCGCGCCGCGGCCAGCGCGCTCGTTTCGCTGGTCAAGCCGCCATGGGCGTAGAACATCAGCTTCAGCCGGCGCCCTTCGGCCGCTGCGGCCGTCAACGCGGCAGGCAAATAGGTCTCGAAGATGGCGTCGACGTCGGCCTGGGTCGTGGTCCAATCGCCATTCGAGGAAAACAGCCCCATGCGCAGGTTGACGATGTGCGGCTTCATCTCCTGCAAGTCGGCGGCGTCGAAGCGGATGCCGCGCTCACCCTCGCCACCACGCCCGGCGCCGGATTCGTATTGCTCCTCGTGACGGGCGCAAGGCTCGGCATCGGCCGGCTCGATCGCGCGCCCGGTATCGCGCTGCAAGTCCTCGATCGCCTCGCGCACCACCTGCGCCGAAGCGAGCTGCTCGGGCGAGAACGGTCCTTCGGACGGCGGCACGGCGCGCGTGCTGCTGAACAACTGGAGGTGCAGTTCGCCGACGTCGTGCAGCAGGCGATGGTAGTCGATGCTGGTTCCCGGGCAGCTCTTGGTCGACATCATGTTATGGAACTGCAGGCTGCCCGGCGGCAGCCCGAAGAGGTGCTGGACGCGGGCGATTACCTCGAGCACGGTGTCACGCTGCGGTCCATCGAAAGGATCCTTGCCTTCGTCGAAGTTGCCGATGATCTCGAACATGAAGGGGCCGGCCTGGGCATTGCCGTTGTGGCCGGCCGCGCTGGCCGGCGGGCGGTTCCAGTCGCGCCCCAGCCAGATCGTGCCATCCGGCGCGATCGAGATGTGCTGGGCGATATCGGACCAGCCATTCGTCTGGGTATGGAAGCGCCACATGGCCACGATGGTGTCGTGCTTCCTGTAGGCGGCGCGGTCCGGCTTCCAGGTATGGTGCATATGCACCGCGTTGATCTTGCGTTTGAACGGGAATTTCGACAACAGTTCGGCGAATTGCTCTTTCGTGATTTGCTTGAAAGGCGCAGGCATGGCATCCCCCCCTATAACAAGTGTTTTAGGCTCATCTTGATAATTATCAAGAATTTAAGTCTAGGCCTTTCGGTGTGGCTTGCAAGGTGTGGAACGGAAAAGCAACAGGATCTTTTTTTTGGACGTTGCTGCTTTCTTCCAGTAGAGAAAAGTCTTCTGGGCAAAACCTGATAACTGCGCAGTTTTTTTCAGTACGTTGAGTCTTCTTATGTTTTCTTGACGAAACGTTTTTACAACGTTTTTGACGCCATACTCCTGTACCTGACGCGTGCCAGCGCGGTCGGAAGGATGGACAGCGTGTAGCAACTTCACCGGGAAATGCAAAAAAAATCAGCGACGCATAGTCGTGCCTCGACAACAGTCGAACTCAACAATGGAAAAAATAGGGAGGAATTACAGCAGAGAGGTTACAAGAGGGTTACACGAACAGGAAAACACGCTGATCGAATACCGAAAACCCTCGTAACTCATTGAATTAATTGGTGCGGCTGGCTGGGATCGAACCAGCGACCCTTGGCTTCGGAGGCCAATACTCTATCCACTGAGCTACAGCCGCACGGAGAACCGAAGGATACCGGCTTTCCTGCCGCGCGTCTATCCGAAAACACAAGTATTTTGCTTGCCGGGATGATGGCGCCGGCAGCCGGGCAAGCAACGCGGCGCCGTTTCCCGCACGGCCGAGTTGTTTCCCGCGCCATAATTTTGGGACTATAATCAGCCGGTTTCTCGGCGAGAAGTCTGCCCTACCCAAGTACCCCGATGTTTACAACATTCACGCGCTGGTCGACCAGCCACTTGTACTAAGGAAATCATGAGCGACGCACACCACGAGCACCAATCCGTCATCCGGACTCCCAAGCAACTCGCAGCAGCAGTCATCGCATTCTTTCTCGTCACCATCCTGGGCATCATCCTGCTGGTGCAATTCGTCACCCAGCAAAAACTGACCGGCGCCGGTTCCGACGCCATGTCGCCGGAAGCCGTTGCCGCGCGCCTGAAACCCGTTGCCGACGAAGGCTTCACGTTCAAGGACGCGAACGCGCCCAAGGTGCTGCAGACCGCCGAAGCGGTGTACACCTCCACCTGCCAGGCCTGCCACGGCGCGGGCATTGCGGGCGCACCCAAGACGGGCGACAGTGGCCAATGGGCCGCCCGGCTCGCCCAGGGATACGACACCGTCGTCAAGCACGCGGTCGAAGGCTTGCGCGCCATGCCGGCCAAGGGCGGCAACCCGGAGCTGGACGACGTGGAGGTTGCCCGTGCCGTCGTCTACATGGCAAACCAGTCGGGTGCCAAGTTCAAGGAACCGGAAGTGCCTGCCCCTGCCGCCGCCCCGGCCGCGGCTCCCGCAGCCGGCGCACCAGCCGCTGCCGAAGCCGCGCAGCCGCCGAAAGGCTGACAACATCGGCCAAGCCTGCCGAACCTGCAAAAACCGCCCGCGAGGCGGTTTTTTGTTGCCTGTACAGCGGCGAACGTAGCGGAAAATACGGCGGAAAACGCAGCCCAAAAAAAGCCGCCTCGCGGGCGGCTTTTTCCTGGTTCACGTCACGCTTACCAGATGATCACGCGCTCCTTCGGCGCCAGGAACATCTTGTCGCCGGACTTGACCTTGAAGGCTTCGTAGAAGCCGGGCTGGTTGCGCATCGTGCCGTTGGCACGGAACTGGCCAGGGGCGTGCGGGTCGGTCTTGATCTGCACGATCTGCGCCGGTTCACGCATCTTCATCCGCCATACCTGCGCCCAGCCCATGTAGAAGCGCTGGTCGCCCGTCAGGCCATCGATCACCGGCGCCTTCTTGCCCTTCAGCGACAGCTTGTAGGCCTTGTACGCCACGGCCAGGCCGGAGTTGTCGCCGATATTCTCGCCCAGCGTCAGCTCGCCGTTCACCTGGTAGCCGGGCAGCGGGCTGTAGGCACCGTACTGCGCCACCAGCTGGCTCGTCTTGGCCTTGAAGTTCTTGTGGTCGGCCGGGCTCCACCAGTCGCGCAGGTTACCGTCGCCATCGTACTGGGCGCCCTGGTCGTCGAAGCCGTGGCTGATCTCATGGCCGATCACGCCGCCGATCGCGCCATAGTTCACCGCGTCATCGGCCTTCGGATCGAAGAACGGCGGTTGCAGGATCGAGGCCGGGAACACGATCTCGTTCATTTCCGGGTTGTAGTAGGCGTTCACCGTCTGCGGCGTCATCAGCCACTCGTCGCGGTCGATCGGCTTGCCCAGCTTGTTCAACTCCTTGTTGTAGTTGAACTCGTTCGCACGCTGCACATTGCCCAGCAGGTCGTCACGCTTGACGGTCAGCGCCGAGTAATCGCGCCACTTGTTCGGGTAGCCGATCTTGGTCGTGAACTTGGCCAGTTTCGTTTGCGCTTCCTTCTTCGTGGCCGGCGTCATCCAGTCCAGCGTGTTGATGCTTTGTTTGAACGCCGTCAGCAGGTTTTTCACCAGCACTTCCATGCGTGCCTTGTACTCGGCCGGGAAATGCTGCTGCACGTACACCTTGCCGATCGCCTCGCCCAGCGCCGCTTCCGTGGAGCTGACGGCGCGTTTCCAGCGCGGCCGGTTCTCGGTGGCGCCGGACAGCGTGGTGCCGTAGAACGCAAAGTTCTCGTCGACGAATGCCTTCGACAGGTACGGCGCCGCATCGTGGATCAGCTGCCACTGCGCATACGCCTTCAGCGTTGCCAGCGGCGTGTCGGCCAGCACCTTGTCCAGCGCCTGGAAATAGGTCGGCTGGCTGACGATCACGTAAGTCGCCTTACCCTGCACGCCGGTGGCGGCCAGGTAGGCATTCCAGTCGAAGCCCGGCATCAGCTCGCCCACCTTGGCGGTGTCGTACTTGTTGTACGCCTTGACCGGGTCGCGCAGTTCGACCTTGCTCCACTGGATCTTGGCGATGTCGGTCTCGAACGCCACGATGGCCTTGGCATTGACGGCGGCATTGGCATCGCCGGCCAGCGTCAGCATCTTCGCCACGTGGAGCTCATACTTGGCCAGCGCTTCGGCCAGCTTCGCGTCATCCTTTTTCAGGTAGTAATCGCGGTCGGGCAAGCCCAGGCCATCCTGGAAGAAATCGACCACGTACTTCGTGGAATCCTTGTTGTCCTGGTGGATGGTGAGGTTGAACGGCGCCGTCACGCCATGGCGGTTGAATTCGGCGAACAGTTGCGGCAGCGCTTTCTTGTCGCCGATGGCGGCGATCTTCGCCAGGTTGTCCTTGATCGGCGCAACGCCCAATTGCTCGACGCGCGCTTCATCCATGAAGCTGGCGTAGAAATCGCCGATGCGCTGCTGGTCCGCATCCTTCGCGCTGGCGGCCGCGTCCTCGATGATCTTGCGCAGCTGCGGCTGGGTATCCTCGTGCAGCTTGTGGAAGGCACCCCAGCTCGATTTGTCGGCCGGGATCTCGGTGGTGGCCAGCCATTTGCCATTGGTATGAACGAAGAAATCGTCCTGGGCGCGCACGGATGGGTCGATATATTCGATCGCGATGCCCGATGCCGCCTTGCCGGCGGGGGCCTTGTCGGCCGCGTTTGCGAAGCCGCACACGCCGGCCAGCAGGCCGAGCGTCAATGCACTTAACAGGTGTCGTTTCAAGGTATTTCCCTCTTGTGTAGGACTATGGGTTTACCGGTCGGTTACCGGTCAATCGACAATACCATACCGGCCTGCCATGATGACGAAAAGGCCACGGGCTGTAGCCTTTTTGCCAGCGCAGGTCCGGCCTCCCGACCGGAAGTTCGTCAGCAGATGCGCATTACCAAATGCTCATTACCGGATGCGCATTACCAGATAATCACGCGCTCTTCCGGCTTCAGGTACAGCTTGTCGCCTTCCTTCACGCCGAAGGCTTCATAGAAGCCGGGCTGGTTGACCACGGTGCCGTTGGCGCGGAACCGCCCCGGCGAGTGCGGGTCGGTCTTCACCTGCACGATCTGCTGCGCCTCGCGCATCTTCGCGCGCCATACCTGGCCAAAGCCCATGTAGAAGCGCTGCTCGCCCGTCAGCTTGTCGATCACCGGCGCCGGCTGGCCGTTCAGCGACAGTTTGTAAGCCTTGTACGCAATCGCCAGGCCCGAGTTGTCGGCGATGTTCTCGCCCAGCGTGAGCTTGCCGTTCACGTTGTAGCCGGGCAGCGGGCTGTAGCCGTCGTACTGCGCCACCAGACGGTCGGCCTTGGCCTTGAAGTTGGCGCGGTCCGCATCGGTCCACCAGTTGCGCAGGTTGCCGTCGCCGTCGGACTGGCTGCCCGAATCGTCGAAGCCGTGGCTGATCTCGTGGCCGATCACGGCACCGATCGCGCCATAGTTCACCGCATCGTCCGCCTTCGCATCGAAGAACGGCGGTTGCAGGATCGCGGCCGGGAACACGATCTCGTTGGTGGTCGAGCGGTAGTAGGCGTTCACCGTTTGCGGGGTCATGCCCCATTCGGTGCGGTCGATCGGCTGGCCCAGCTTGGCGATGTTGCGGTCATACTCGAATTCGGCGGCGCGGCGCAGGTTGCCCGCCAGGTCACCCTTCACCGTTTTGAATGCCGAATAATCGCGCCACTTGTCCGGGTAGCCGATCTTCGGCGTGAACTTGGCCAGCTTGGCCTGCGCTTCCTTCTTCGTCGCGGGGCTCATCCAGTCCAGCGTGTCGATGCTCTGCCGGTAGGCCACCAGCAGGTTGTCCACGAGCTTTTCCATCTTGTCCTTGCGCTCCGGCGGGAAGTGCTGGGCAACGTACAGCTTGCCCAGTCCCTCGCCGATCGCGCCTTCCACGACACCCACGCCACGCTTCCAGCGCGGTGGCTGCTCCGTCACGCCCGTCAGCACGGTGCCGTAGAACGCGAAGTGCGCATCGGCGAACGGCTTCGACAGGTAGGGCGATGCATCGCGCAGCAACTGCCACGTGAAATACGCCTTCCACGTGGCCAGGTCGGTGTCGTTCAGCGTCTTCGCGAAGCCCTGCAGGTAAGAGGGCTGCATCACGATGACATAATCGGGAGAATGCGCCGTCTTTCCGGCAATCCCCGCCGCGGCCAGCGTGCCCTGCCAGTCATAGCCCGGCGCCAGCGCCGCCAGTTGATCGATCGCCACCTTGTTGTAGCGCTTCACGGGATCGCGGTTTTCCACCTTGGTCCACTGCGCCTGCGCCAGCGCGGTTTCCAGCGCCACGATGTTCCTTGCCTGTACCGCGGCATCCTTCGCGCCGGCCAGCGTGAGCACTTTCGCGATGTGCAGCTCGTATTTCGCCAGCGCGTCGGCCAGCTTCGCGTCATCCTTCTTCAGGTAATAGTCGCGGTCCGGCAAGCCCAGGCCGCTCTGGGCCACGTAGGCGGCATAGCGCGACGATTCGCGCGCATCCTGCGACACGCGCACCGCATACGGCGTGACCACACCCAGGCGGTTCAGGTGCGCCACCAGCGCGGGGATTTGCGCCTTGTCCTTGATGGCGGCAATGCGCGCCAGCTCTGCCTTCACCGGTTTGATGCCCAGCGCATCGAGCTTCTTTTCATCCATGTAGCTGGCATACAGGTCGGCGATCTTCCGTTCATCGCCCTGCAGCCGCTTCTGCTGCGCCAGGCCCTCGATGATGGCGCGCAGCTGCGGCAGCGTATCGTCGCGCAATTTCATGAACGAGCCCCAGCTGGCCTTGTCGGCCGGGATCTCGGCCGTCTTCAGCCAGCCGCCATTCAAGTGTTCGAAGAAGTCGTCCTGCGGGCGCACGCCGTGGTCGATGTATTGCGTCTCGATGCCCGATGATGGCGCGGCCGTGTCGGCAGCGATGGCGCCAGCGGTGTACATGGAGGAGCACAGGGAGAAAATCAGGGTGGAGAGGAGATGTCGTTTCACGTGACCGCTTTCAGAAAAGGGAGCGGTCCTTCGTGGGGGCCGTCCCGGGATTGACGCTTGGTTGACGGGCGCGCTGGGCGCCCGTCCATTAGCGTACACGAGGATGCGGCCACCCTTCAACCACTGATCAGCGGCCGATGCTGATGCCGCCGCCCATGTTGCCCATGCCGCCCCCGGGGCCGCCGCCCGGGCCGCCCCGATGCCCGCCGCCACCTTCGCCGCGCGGTGCGCCGCCACCACTGCTTGGCCCTTCCGGCTTGCGCTGCAGCTGTTCGACGAGGAACACGGCCACCGCACGGCGCTGTGGTTCATCAAGCGCATCGTTTACCGTCAGCCACCATTCGCGCAGCTGTCTTTCCTCGGCCAGCGCCGTGGCGCTTTCCGCATCGAGCGCCCCCACCAGGTCGCGCAGTTCGATCTCCCGGGCCTGCAAGGCCTCAAGCGACACAGCCTGCATCCGTTCTGCGCGCGACTGGCGCTCGCGCAGCAGCGTGCGCGTCCTGCTTTCGGTCTGCTGCCACAAGGTCTGTTGATTGGCGTTCAGTTTCAGGGAATCCTTCAATGCCGGTGCCATCATCAGCAAGTCCTGCGCCCGCACCTCCATCAACGGTAGTGCGCTTGCCGGGCCGGCCAGCAGCAACGCGGCGGCCAATGCAGCCGCGCCCCTCTTCAATGTGTCCATGAATGCTCCGTGCAAAAAAAAGCCTGCGCCGGGAGCGCAGGCCAAAACCACTTCAGGGTAGAGAGAAATACGGGCCCAGTGTAGGACGCGGCAGCAGGTCAATCCGGCATTCTTACATTTGGTAACGCTCATTAACGCGGTCATACATGTCTTCAAAAAAAGCAATGCTGCCGAACAGATCACGACCACATGTAAATCATGGCAAAGCGTCCGCCGCGCCATGCAACAGCTACTACGTTCGCGGAAAATCGGGTTTATACTGGCCCAACGGCGGTCGAGTGACCGCGGGTTGCTCCTGTATCGGATGAGCAGCGATTCAACATCAATCCGGCACTCATTCAAGTGATCAGTTGGGCAACAAGTTCGGCATGGCATGAGCAACAGCGTGGACAATGACATGGGCAAAAATCTGAAGCGTGCATTCAAGCGCACCGGGCTCGTCGGTATCGGTGTCGTGGCCGGCATTGCCATTTCGCTGCAGTTTTCCGCGATGGCCCAGCGCGCGGAGCCGGCCTTGCCGCTGGAGGAATTGCGCCAGCTGGCCGATGTGTATGGCCTGATCAAATCCGATTACGTCGAGCAGGTCGAGGACAGGAAGCTGCTGACCGAAGCCATCTCCGGCATGGTCGCCTCGCTCGACCCGCATTCGGCCTACCTCGACAAGAAAGCCTATGCCGAACTGCGCGAAGGTTCGCAAGGCCGCTTCGTGGGCCTGGGCATCGAGATTGCCCAGGGCGACGAAGGCTATATCCGCATCGTGGCGCCGATCGAGGATTCGCCGGCCTACCGCGCCGGCATCAAGGCCGGCGACCTGATCACGCGCCTCGACTCCATGCCATTGAAAGGCATGTCGCTCGATGAATCGGTGAAGAAGATGCGCGGCGAGCCGCACAGCAAGGTCACGCTGACGGTGCTGCGCGAGGATGAACCGCAACCGCTCACGTTCAACCTGGTGCGCGAGGAAATCCTGCAGAAGAGCGTCAAGGGCAAGATCATCGAGCCGGGCTATGCGTGGCTGCGCGTGGCGCAGTTCCAGGAACCCACCGTCGATGACCTGGCCGCCAAGATCACCGAACTGTACCGGCAAGATCCGCACCTGAAGGGCATGGTGCTCGACCTGCGCAACGATCCCGGTGGCGTGCTGCAGGGCGCGATCGGCGTGGCCGCGGCCTTCCTGCCAAAAGATACGCCGGTGGTCACGACCAATGGCCAGTTACCCGACTCGAAGCAGATCTTCTATGCGCGCGCCGAGTATTACTCGCTGCGCAGCGACAGCGATCCACTCGCCCGCCTGCCCGAAGCCGTAAAACGCGTACCGCTGGCCGTGCTGGTCAACACCGGTTCCGCATCCGCTTCCGAGATCGTGGCCGGCGCGCTACAGGACTACCAACGCGCCACCATCATCGGCACGCAAACGTTCGGCAAGGGCTCGGTGCAAACAATCCGCCAGTTGACCGCTGACACAGCGCTGAAGCTGACCACGGCGCGCTACTACACGCCGCACGGCCGCGCCATCCAGGCCAAGGGCATTGCGCCCGACCTGCACGTCAACGAATACGCCGATGGCGATGGCCTGAATGCGCTGCGCATGCGCGAAGCCGACCTGTCCCGGCACCTGTCGAACGACCGCGAGGCGGAGGTCTCGAAAGAGCGCCGGGACGAACTCGAAGAGCAGGCGCGCATCCTGGCGCTGGAGAAAAAACGCAAGCCGCTCGAATATGGCTCCGCCGGCGATTTCCAGCTGGCGCAGGCGCTGAACCACCTGAAAGGCTTGCCGGTGCAGACGGCCAGGCCGGGTTCGGCGATCGTGCAAGCCGCCGTGAAGTGATTTTTTCCCTGGTGCGAAGAACGCCACGACGCCTCCGGGCGTCGTTTATTTTGGGCACGTTTTTCGCGCATTTCTTCAGGTAGAATCAGCGCCTCAGCGGCGCTTGCGCCCTTAACGAATTCGAAAGTTTGCATATGAAACAAGCCGTTATCAGCGGTACCGGGCTGTTCACGCCACCGCACACGATCTCGAACGAAGAACTGGTGGAAGCGTTCAACGCCCATGTGGCCCTGTTCAATGCCGAACATGCCGCCGCCATCGAGGCGGGCACGGTCACGGCGCTGGAACCGTCGTCCGCCGGCTTCATCGAAAAGGCATCGGGCATCAAGTCGCGCTATGTGATGGACAAGGCCGGCATCCTCGATCCGGAACGGATGGCGCCGCGTATTCCCGAGCGCGCCAACGAGGAACTGTCGCTGCAGGCGGAAATCTGCGTGGCCGCCGCGAAGGATGCGCTGGCCCGCGCGAACCGCCAGCCGGCCGACATCGACATGGTCATCGTCGCCTGTTCGAACATGCAGCGCGCCTACCCGGCGATGGCCATCGAAGTGCAGCAGGCACTGGGGATCGATGGTTTCGGCTTCGACATGAACGTGGCCTGCTCGTCGGCCACCTTCGGCATCCAGACCGGCGCCACGGCCGTCCAGACGGGCCAGGCCCGCGCGGTACTGGTACTGAACCCGGAAATCACCAGCGGGCACCTGGATTACCGCGACCGCGACAGCCACTTCATCTTCGGTGATGCCTGCACGGCGATCGTGATCGAGGCCCGCGATGCCGCGGTCTCCGAACACCAGTTCGAGATCGTCGACATGAAGCTCAAGACGTCGTTCTCCAACAATATCCGCAACAACTTCGGCTTCATGAACCGCTTCGACGAGGCGGGCGTGGGCCAGCCCGACAAACTGTTCAAGCAGCAGGGCCGCAAGGTATTCAAGGATGTGTGCCCGATGGCCGCCGAGATGATCAAGAACTCGATCGCCAGCGCCGGCCTCGAGGTCGGGCAGATCAGCCGTTACTGGCTGCACCAGGCCAACCTGAACATGAACCAGCTGATTGCCCGCCTGATCCTGGGCCGCGATGCCACGATCGACGAAGCACCGGTCGTGCTGGACACCTATGCCAACACCTCGTCCGCCGGTTCCATCATCGCCTTCCACACGTACCAGGACGATCTGCCGGCTGGCGCCTATGGCGTCATCTGCTCGTTCGGCGCAGGTTACTCGATCGGCAGCGTGGTCGTCCGCAAGGTCTGATGCAGGAAGCGCCGCAGCCGGCGGCGAGATCCAGGCGCCGCTGAAAGCGGCGTAAAAACGGCAGGGCGTGGCGGCGGCTGCGTTTATACTTTCGGCAAGGGCCGGCGTCCGCCGCCCCGCCACATCGAAAGGAACCCTGCCTGCATGCCCCATGACGTTCCCCTGATCACCACCATCGCGGCCGCCCTCGGCTTCGGTCTCGTCCTCGGCTTCATCGCCGCCCGCCTGAAACTCCCCGCCCTGGTCGGCTACCTCGCCGCCGGCATCCTGCTTGGTCCCGCCACACCCGGCTTTGTCGCCGACGCCGCCCTGGCTGGCCAGCTGGCGGAAATCGGCGTCATGCTGATGATGTTCGGCGTGGGCCTGCATTTCTCGCTGGACGACCTGTGGGAGGTGCGCAAGGTGGCCCTGCCCGGTGCCGTGCTGCAGATCGCTGCGGCCACCGCGATGGGCATGGGCCTGGCGCACTGGTGGGGCTGGTCGATCGGCGGCGGGCTGGTGTTCGGGCTGGCGCTGTCCGTCGCCAGTACCGTGGTGCTGCTGCGCGCGCTGGAGGAGCGGGGCATCCTCGATACCTTCAACGGCCGCATTGCCGTCGGCTGGCTCGTCGTCGAGGACCTCGTCACCGTGATCGTGCTGGTGCTGCTGCCGGCGCTGGCGCCCTCGCTGGGCGGCGACACGACGGGAGTCGACCCGAATGCCAGCATCTGGATGACGCTGGCCGTCACGCTGGGCAAGGTTGCCGTCTTCGTCGCCTTCATGCTGGTGGTGGGCCGCAAGCTGTTCCCGTGGATCCTGTGGCAGGTGGCGCGCACCGGGTCGCGCGAACTGTTCACGCTGTGCGTGATCGCGGCGGCCGTCGGCATCGCGTTCGCCGCCACGAAACTGTTCGGCATCTCGTTCGCGCTGGGCGCGTTCTTCGCCGGCATGGTGCTGCGCGAATCGGCACTGGCGCATCGCGCGGCGCAGGAGTCGCTGCCGCTGCGCGATGCGTTCGCGGTGCTGTTCTTTGTTTCGGTCGGCATGCTGTTCGAACCGGCCATCATCGTGGAACAACCGCTGCAACTGCTGGCGGTGGTCGCCATCATCATCTTCGGCAAGTCGCTGGCCGCATTCCTGCTGGTGGTGCTGCTGCGCTATCCGGCCAAGACCGCACTGATGGTCTCGGCCAGCCTGGCTCAGATCGGCGAATTCTCCTTCATCCTCGCCGCGCTGGGCATTTCCCTGAAGCTGATGCCGCACGAAGGTCAGAGCCTGCTGCTGGCCGGCGCAATCATCTCGATCGCCCTGAATCCGCTCGTCTTTGCCGCGACGGGGCCCCTGGAACGCTGGCTCGGCCGCAACAAGCTGCTGGCGGCAAAGTTCGACCGGCCGGCCGATCCGCTCGCCGAGTTGCCGATGACCACGGCGCGCACCAAGCTGTCCGGCCAGGTGGTGCTGGTGGGATACGGCCGCGTGGGCCGCCACATCGCCCGCACGCTCAACGAGCACGGCATCCACTACGTGGTCGCGGAACAGAACCGCGAAGTGGTCGACGAGCTGCGGCGCAACGGCATTCCCGCCGTCGCCGGCAACGCGGGAGAGCCAGCCGTGCTGATCCAGGCCCACATCGCCCACGCCAGGATGCTGGTGATCGCCACGCCCGATACCTTCCACGTGCGCGCCATGATCGAAACGGCGCGCGCGCTGAACCCGGACATCCGCACCGTCGTGCGCACCCACAGCGAAGAGGAAGCGGACCTGCTGCGGCAAGAGCAGGCCGGCAAGATCTTCATCGGCGAACAGGTCCTGGCCGACAACATGAGCCATTTCGTGATCGACACCTTCCGCAAGCCCGCCGCCGCCGCGCACTAACCACGGCCGGGCCCGTGTCCACCATGGGGTCAACCCCGAAATCGGACACGGGCCCGGCATTGACAGCGCTGATCATCTGACCGTGCAGCCCAGCTCGTGTCCGAAACGGGGCCTGGCCCCAGGGTGGACACGAGCTGGGCAGTTAGCGTGGCAGCAGGCCATGCTCCTCGACACGGCAAGCGACTGTGCGCCAGCTAACCGTACGTGCGTGCCGCCCTTGTATTCCTCTGCCCGTTACCGTACGCTGGAACCATGAGGCAACTATTGCTGCTATTGTTGATAGGTTGTGGTGCGCCCACGCTGGTGTTCGCGCAGGGGGCGGGTAGCGACACGCCCAAGCTGCAGGTCACCGTCAAGCGCATCATGCAGGAAGCGCTGCACATGTACGAGATCGATGCCACCGGCACCGTGCAGGCGCCGCTGCCTGTCGTGTGGCGCATCCTGACAGGCTATGACCGGATGGAAGAGTTCGTGCCCGATCTCGTGTCGTGCCGCGTGCTTTCGCGCAATGGCAACGAGGTAATCATCGAGCAGTTCGGCAATGCGCGCTTCCTGTTCATGTCGCGCTCGATCCACCTGATCGTGCGCGCCACCGAGCAGCCCATGTCGTCCATCGACATCGCGCTCATTTCCGGCGACATGAAGCACTATGAATCGCGCTGGGAGCTGGTACCTGTCCCGGAAACGGGCGGCACGAAAGTGCTGTACAAGGGGCGCATGATGCCCAACTTCTACGTGCCGGGCATCCTCGGCACGAACATCATCCGCGGCGATATCGAACGCATGATGGGCGCCGTGCTGGCGCGGCTCGACAAGGGTATCGCACCGCGCGCCCTGCCCTCGGCCGGCACGGACATTGCCCGTACCGGTGCGGCGGCCCTGGCGGCGCCGCGCTGACTGCGCTGAACCTGGCCGTTCAGGCCGGGTACTGGTCGCGCGTGCGCACTTCCGCGAAATTCTCCAGGCTGCCGATCCGGATCACCACCGGGTTCAGGCTGGCTTGTGCATGCATCGGCCGCCAGGCGAATTTCCATTCCTGCTCTGCCGCATCCTGGGCGGCCATCGTGAAGGCCGAGCCCAGCCGGGCGCGGCTGCCATACTCGACAGCGCCGTCGATACCGGCCCAGTTCGGCAGCGTGCGCTGCACGGCACGGTGCACGCGTTCGCCAAATTCCTCGGTGTTATGGATGACGAGGCAGGCATCGGCGCCGAAATGGTCGAACAGGTCGCGGCTCCACGCCTGCGAGAACGACAGCGTGAGGAATCCCGCATCGGGCCGCAGCACGAAATGACCCTGGCTGAGTGCCTGGTCGAGTTCGCTGCGGGGACCATAGCGGTGCAGGGTCGGGGGGCGTTGATAGTCGTGCATGGATTCGTGTCTAGATTTGTTTCGTGACTGGCTCGTTGGTTCTGGGTGCGCGGCGCACGTGGCGCATGGCACGCATGGCGGACGAGGCAATGAAGATCTCGCGCAGCAGCGCGCCAAAGCTGGCGATCAGGCTGCCCACCGCCGCCGCGAACAGGCCGGCAATGTACTTGTCGAGCGTGACGTCGGTGGTATCGCCCACGAACAGCAGGGCGATCACGATGCCGACGAACAGGCCGCACAGCGTGGACAGCGTGATCGCCATGTTGATGTAGTGCGAGCGGCGGTACAGCACGTCCAGCTCGGTGATGTAATGGTCGTTGTAGGCGATGTCGAGGCGATCCTCGAGCACGCGCGAGCGGTCGATGATGCGGGCCAGGCGGTTGATCAGCACCATCAGGGCGGTGCACACGCCGTTCAGCAGGAATACCGGTGCGATCGCCAATTGAATGATGTGGCCGATGTCGCCCAGCTGGATGTTCATTGCCATATTATGTTGTGTACGCTGCGGGACGACGCGCCCGCTCCAGGCGCAAGTGTAGCAGGCCGCCGCATGGCGGCGGTGCCGGCCAACCCGCCACGGCAAAAAAACCCGGGAGCATGCCGGGAAAATGGCCGGCCGCCTAGAACCGTCCGAAGCGGCGGAATGCCTCGGTGGCCGCCACCAGCTCGCGGCTGATGCCCAGCTCCATGGCCCCATGGCCGGCATCCGGCACCATCTTCACCACCGAGCCTGGCCACTGCTTGTGCAGCCGCCAGGCGGTAAACGGCGGGCAGATCACGTCGTAGCGCCCCTGCACGATCACGGCCGGCAGGTGCGCGATGCGCGATACATTCTTCAGCAACTGCTCCTCCTCGAAGAAGCCCAGGTTGGCCATGTAGTGCGCTTCCAGCCGGCCCAGGCCAAGATCCAGCGTGTCGCACGGCGGCTCTTCCGGCTGCGGCATCAGGAACACGCGCCGCCCTTCGAACCGGCTCCACCCCCGCACGGCGGGCCAGTATACGTCCGGGTCCGGGTCCATGATGCGCCGGTAATAGGCCTGCAGCAGGTCGCCCCGCTCCGGCTCCGGAATCGCCGCGGCGAATTCCTCGTGGATCTCCGGGTGGAACCACTGGGCGCCGTCGATGAACCAGTCGATCTCCAGCGTCGTGCACAGGAAGACCCCGCGCAGCACGAAGCCGAGGCAGCGCTCGGGATGGGCTTCGCCATACGCCAGCGCCAGCGTCGAGCCCCACGAGCCGCCAAACACCAGCCACTGGTCGATGCCCATCAGCTGGCGCAGCTGCTCCATGTCCGACACCAGCAGCCCGGTCGTGTTGTCGCGCGTTTCGCCCAGCGGCGTCGACTGGCCGGCACCGCGCTGGTCGAACAGGATCACGCGGTAGTGGCGCGGATCGAAGAAGCGCCGGTGCTGCGGCGACAAGCCGGCTCCCGGCCCGCCATGCAGGAAGATCACGGGAATGCCCTGCGGGTTGCCCACCTCTTCCCAGTAGATCGTGTGCAGCGCGTCGACCTGCAGCATGCCGGTGCGCAGCGGGGTAATGGGCGGAAACAGGTAGGGTGATGGATCGGGCATGTGGCGGACTTTCAGCAAAAGCGTCAGAAGAGCGTGTTGATGGCACGCTGCACATTGTAATCGTCGTCGACGAGCAAGAGCACGGACCACTTGTCGAACGTGGTGCACGGGTGCGAGATGCCGCAGCCGACCAGGTCGCCCACGCGCAGGTCGCCCACGCGCATGTCGCCCTCCTCGGGCAAACGCAGATAGGCATGCTGGTCGTTCATCTTGTCGATGCATGCGCCCGCAGGCAGCGTGACCGGGCCTTCTCCCGGCCGGTGCGCACGCAGCGCCACCGGCAAGCCCAAGTCATGCGACGCGTCGCGCTTGCCCATCGACAGGATCGCCAGGCCCGGCTCCGGCCGCGACAGCACGATGCTCCATACTTCGAGCGCGGGCCGCAAACCTTCGGCGATGTTATCGCGCGCATCCAGTTCGGCGGTCAATTCCAGGTAGTGGCCATGATCGCTGGTCAGGTAGCAGCCGCTGCGCAGCACCGGCAGCACGGGCCGCGACAGGCCATCGACGGCATGGAACGCGCGCGCCACCAGGTCGAAATACGAGGAACCACCAGCCGACAGCAGTATCCGCGGCCCGACGAACAATCCTTCCGCGTCGCACTGCCGCGCCAGGTCCGCCATCCGGACCAGGAAGGCGTCGACCCGTTCGATGTCGGCGCCACGATCATCGCTGACCAGCAAGCCTTCGTAGCCTTCGATGCCGGCCAGTTGCAGGCCGCTCGCCGCGGCGACGATGCGCGCCAGCGCGAGTGCATCTTCCGGTGTGCGGCAACCGGTGCGCTTGCCGGCGATGCCCAGTTCCACCAGGAGCTGCAAGGGCCGCCCGATGCCGGCGGCCACCGCGGCTTCGGACAGGCGCCGTACGCCGTCCGCCGAATCGGCCAGCACGAACAGTTCGAAGCCGGGATCGTCGCGCAACAGCGCCAGCAGCGCGCGAATGTCGGCCGGTGCGACCAGTTCATTGGCGAGCAGCACGCGCCGCACGCCGAAGCGCGCAGCGGCCAGCACTTGCGGCGCCGTTGCCAGCGTCATGCCCCAGGCGCCATTGGCCAGCTGGGCGCCAAACAGTTGCGGACTCATCGTGGTCTTGCCGTGGGGCGCGAGCACCGCATCGTGGCGGGCGCAAAAAGCACGCATCCAGTCGAGGTTGTGCAGCAGGCTGGAAATCTTCAGCACGGCCACGGGAAAGCCGGTATCGGCCGCAAGCACGTTCCAGCGCTGCAAACCAACCATGTGCTGGCGCAGCGGTTGCGTGATCGGCAGGCCCTTGGTACCGGGCTGCAGGGATTGTTCTTCCAGTTCGGCCAGTCGCAGGCCGCCGTCGGGCAGGATGGTCATTCGCGATCCAAAAGAGGCTTGAAAAAAAACAGGGCAGGCACCTGGTGCGGGCTCATCGCCCGGCACCAGGTGCCTGCCCGATCGAGCTACCGGATACCGGCAGCTTGTGGCAGCAATGGCTTACGACATGTGCTGGCCGCCATTGATGGCGATATTGGCGCCCGTGACGAACGCGGCTTCATCCGACGACAGGTAGGCAACGAGGCCCGCCACTTCGTCCGGCTTGCCCAGGCGGCCCATCGGGATCTGCGGCAGGATTTTCGTGTCGAGCACTTCCTGCGGGATTTCGGTGACCATCTTGGTGCCGATGTAGCCCGGCGAGATCGTGTTTACGGTCACGCCCTTGCGCGCCACTTCCAGCGCCAGCGCCTTCGTGAAGCCGTGCACGCCGGCCTTGGCCGCCGAATAGTTGGTCTGGCCGAACGCGCCTTTCTGGCCATTCACGGACGAAATATTGATGATGCGACCCCAGCCGCGCTCGATCATGCCGTCAGTCACCGGTTTCGTCATGTTGAAAACGGAATCGAGGTTGGTGCGCAGCACCGCATCCCAGTTCACCTTGTCCATCTTCTTGAACGTCGTGTCGCGGGTGATGCCCGCGTTATTGACCAGCACGTCGATCGGGCCGATGTCACGGGTGATCGCGGCAACGCATTCCTGGGCCGAGTCGTAGTCGGCCACGTCGGCCGGATAGGCGGAGAAGTTGTAACCCTTTTCCTTCATTTCATCCAGCCAGCCCTGGTACTTCGTGTTGTTCGGGGAATACGTGGTTACCACCTTGTAGCCCAGCGCGACCAGCTTGATGCAGATCGCTTCGCCCAGACCACCCATGCCGCCCGTTACCAATGCAACTCGTGCCATATGTCATCCCCTCTAATTAGCGTGCTCCGCACATAAAAACAAAGGGCCACTGCGTATGTGGCCCCCTCACTACCGTTGTTACTCGCGTTCGACGGCCAGCGCCACGCCCATGCCGCCGCCGATGCACAGCGAGGCCAGGCCTTTCTTCGCATCACGGCGCACCATTTCGTGCAGCAGCGTCACCAGGATACGGGCGCCGGATGCGCCGATCGGGTGGCCGATGGCGATTGCGCCACCGTTTACGTTGATCTTGCTGGTGTCCCAGCCCATTTCCTGGTTCACGGCGCACGCCTGGGCGGCAAAGGCTTCGTTGATTTCCAGCAGGTCCAGGTCTTGCGGCGACCAGCCGGCCTTCTTCAGTGCCAGCTTGCTGGCCGGTACCGGGCCCATGCCCATGTAGGCCGGATCCAGGCCGGACGAGGCATAGGCCTTGACGCGTGCCAGCGGCTTCAGGCCCAGTTCCTTCGCCTTCGAGGCCGACATCATCATCACGGCGGCCGCGCCGTCGTTGATGCCGGAGGCGTTACCGGCGGTAACGCTACCCTCCTTGTTGAAAGCCGGGCGCAAGCCTTGCAGGCCTTCGATGGTGGAACCGGCTTTGACGTATTCGTCGCTGTCGAACACGATCGTGCCCTTCTTCTGCGCGATTTCCAGCGGCAGGATCTCGTCCTTGAACTTGCCTTCCTTCTGTGCCGCTTCGGCCTTCAGCTGCGACTGCAGTGCGAACTCATCCTGCTGGGTGCGCGAGATTTCATATTTCTTCGCCACGTTCTCGGCGGTGATGCCCATGTGGTACTGGTTGTACACGTCCCACAGGCCGTCGACGATCATCGTGTCCGTCATCTTCACGTCGCCCATGCGGAAGCCGTCGCGCGAACCGTTCAGCACGTGCGGCGAGGCGCTCATGTTTTCCTGGCCGCCGGCAATGATGATGTCCGAATCGCCGGCCTTGATGGCTTGCGCCGCCAGGAACGTGGCCTTCAGGCCGCTGCCGCACACCTTGTTGATCGTGTAGCCGGGAATCGCGTTCGGCAAGCCGGACTTGATCACCGCCTGGCGGCCCGGGTTCTGGCCCACGCCGGCCGTCAGCACCTGGCCCAGGATCACTTCGCTGACCAGGTTCGGGTCGATGCCGGTCTGCGCCAGCAAGCCCTTGATCACGTGCGCGCCCAGGTCGGCTGCGGGGATCTTGGCCAGGCTGCCGCCGAATTTGCCGACCGCGGTACGGGCCGCGGCAACGATGACTACATCATCCATTTACTTTCTCCAGTTCACTGACCAGACCGGCCAGCAGGGTTGTCGAAGCGCTACTACTTTTCATTCTATCGGGTTGCGGGGCAAGCTACCAGCGAAGTCGCGGCTGAGCTCGCCTGTGCGGAGTCTCTGCCGAGCCCGCCCATGCGATGCCATTGCTGAGCTTGCCTATGTGAATTCCTTGCCGAGTTCCCCCATCCTGTGCTGGGCCGCGTTGGCCACGCCCGCCACTTGCCGGCCATACCGCTGAGCACGTTCCAATGCCTGCTGGGATTGCGAGGCTGTCAGGCAGACTAGGTCGCGCGGCTCGCGCACGAACAGCAGCCCGTTCGACACGGCATTGGCCGCCGCGATGCTTTCCCGCGTGGCATGCACGTTCAGCTCGACCAGGCTGGCGCCGCTCTCGAAGGCTGCCCGCATCAACGCGTTGCAACCGGCCAGCTGCGATTCGGCGAAGGCGCGGCCAGCATTGACCAGTTCGGCTGGCAGGGCAGCGGGCAGGTCAACTGGCAGCGTGGTGGGCCACTCGCTGAAAAACTTCGTGGGAAGGGTGAACATGGGAGTCCTTTCGGAAAACGGCTAAGCGAACTCAGCTAAGCGAACATGCGGATATGCAACGAACATGCTGAACGACTATGGCTGAACGAATGGCTGAACGAACATGGCTGAACGGACACAGCAGAGCGAAAACAGCTGAGATTCCGCAAAGGCTTTCATGCTAATTGGCAGAGCTGGCCAGTTATTTGATAAATATCAAACTCTGCGTCATGAGAGCAATTTAATTCCATCGAGTGTGGCGGCGCATTGTTCGCGGATTACCTTCACGAAGTCCGCCACGTAGGCTTTTTGCCGCAATGCTTCCGGTACCGACACATACAGGTCACTCCATAGCCCGCCCTCGCCGACCGGCCGCGCGATCACGTAGTCATAGTCGACATAGTTCTTGATCGCCCAGTTCGGCAACGCGGCAATGCCCCGGCGGCTCGCCACCAGTTGCAGGATCGCCACCGTGAGCTCGGCCTGGCGGCGGGTGAACTGCACGCCGGTGGGGCCCAGCACTTCGCGGATCAGGTCGATACGCTCTTCCGGCACCGGATAGGTGATCAGCGTTTCGCCTTCGAAATCGGCGGCCGTCAGGCGGCGCTGGCCGGCCAGCCGGTGCTTTTGCGCCATCACGGTCAGGATTTCAAAGCGGAACAGCGGGAATGTCGCGTACTGCGCGCTGTAGTCGGAACCAATGACGAGGTCGGCATTCCCGGCGCGCAGCAGGTCGACCGGTTCGCTATGGAAGCCCGACACCAGGTCGATTTCCACCTCGGGCCAGCGCTTGCGGAACTCATCCATGACCGGCATCAGCCAGTCGAAACAGGTGTGGCACTCGAGTGCCACGCGCAACTGGCCCTGGTCGCCCTGCATCAGCCGCGTCACGTCGCGCTCGGCCTGTTCGATTTCCGGCAGCAGCATGTCGGCCAGCCGCAGCAGCCGCGCCCCGATGGCGGTAAAGCCGATCGGCACCGACTTGCGTTCGAAGAGCGGGCCGCCGTAGCGGTCTTCCAGCAACTTGATCTGGTGGGACAGCGCCGATTGCGTCAGGTTCAGCAGTTGGGCGGCGCGCACGAGGCTGCCGGCGGAGCGCAGTGCGGCAAGCGTGCGCAGGTGACGGATCTCCAGCATGGTCAATGAATATTTTTCAAGTTAAACCGCAAAAGGTTTCGTTTGGCTTATGAACTTCATTGTCGCACACTCTACTTCACTAATATTTAATTGACATGACATGAAAAACATTTGCACGCACATCCCTGGCTACCCTCGCATCGGGGAGCGCCGTGAACTGAAAACCGCCCTGGAACGCCATTGGCGCGGCGAACTGCCGGTGACCGAACTGGAAGCCACCGGTCGCGCGCTGCGGGCGCGCCATTGGGCACAACAACACGACGCCGGCCTCGATTTCGTGACCGTGGGGGACTTCGCGTTCTATGACCAGGTGGCCAACCACATCCAGCTGTTCGGCTGCGAACCCGAGCGCTTCGGGTTCCAGGACGAATCTGCGCTGGAACGCTACTTCACGCTGGCACGCGGCCGCTCGGGCACGGCGCACTGCGGCTGTGGCCAGGACAGCCACGACAGCCACAGCGGCAGCGCCGCGCTGGCCATGACAAAGTGGTTCGACACCAATTACCACTACCTGGTCCCCGAACTGCACGCCGGCACGCGGTTTGCGCTGTCATCCACCCGGTTGTTCGACGAAGTGGCCGAGGCACAGGCGCTGGGCCACGCCGTGAAGGCCACGCTGATCGGCCCGCTCACCTTCCTGTGGCTGGCCAAATCCACGGATGGCTCCCCGCGGCTCGACCTGCTGGAGCGGCTGTTGCCTGTCTATGGGCAGGTGCTGGCGCGGTTGAAGGAGCAAGGCGTGGCCTGGGTGCAGGTCGAGGAACCGATCCTGGGCCTCGACCTGCCGCAGGCATGGCGCAGTGCGTTCGACACCGCGTACTGGCAGCTGAACCAGGCCGGCGCGCCGCTGCTGCTGGCCACCTGCTTCTCGCCGCTGGAAGAAAACCTGTCGCTGGCTTGCCGCCTGCCCGTTGCCGGCCTGCACGTCGATGGCGTGCGCGCTGCCCACGAACTGGTCAGCGTGGCCGACTGGCTGCCGGTGCACAAGGTGCTGTCGGTCGGCATCGTCGACGGCCGCAATATCTGGCGTACCGACCTCGACGCTGCACTGGCCACGCTGGCGCCCGTGCTGGAAAAACGCAACGGCCAGTTGTGGCTGTCGACGTCGTGCTCGCTGTTGCACGTGCCGTACAGCCTGGCGCTGGAAGTTGGGCCGGAAGTTGGGCCAGAAGTGGGGCTGGACCCGGAAGTCAGATCCTGGCTGACGTTCGCGCATGAAAAGCTCGCTGAACTGGCGGTGCTGAAAGCGGCGATCGAACAACCTGCCGCGGCGGCCGAAGCGCTGGCCACCTCGCGCGCGGCCATCGCGGCGCGGCGCGCCAGCCCGCGGGTGCACGATGCGGCGGTGCGGGCCCGGCTCGCTGCGCTGCCCGCCGGCGCAGCCCGGCGCAAGTCGCCCTTTGCCGAACGTCGCCTGCTGCAAGGGGCCAGGCTGAACCTGCCGCCCTTCCCCACCACCACGATCGGTTCGTTCCCGCAAACGCCGGCCATCCGCGCGGCGCGCGCCGCATTCAAGCGGGGCGAACTGGCGACCGCTTCCTACGAGGCAGCCATGCGCGCCGAGATCGAAGACGCGATCCGCCGCCAGGAAGCGCTGGGGCTGGACGTGCTGGTGCACGGCGAAGCCGAGCGCAACGACATGGTCGAATACTTCGGCGAACATCTTGCCGGCTTCGCGTTCACGCAGAACGGCTGGGTGCAGTCCTATGGCTCGCGCTGCGTGAAACCGCCCATTATCTGGGGCGACGTATCGCGTCCGGCGCCGATCACCGTCGCGTGGGCGCGCCATGCGCAAAGCCTCACGCCGCTGCCGGTGAAAGGCATGCTGACAGGCCCCGTGACGATCCTGCAGTGGTCCTTCGTGCGCGACGACCAGCCGCGCGCCGACACGGCCGACCAGATCGCGCTGGCGATGCGCGACGAGGTGGACGACCTGCAGCAGGCGGGCATCGCCATCGTGCAGATCGACGAACCGGCGCTGCGCGAAGGCCTGCCGCTGCGCCGCGGCCCACGCGCCGGCTACCTGGACCGCGCCGTGCGGGCCTTTCGCCTGACCGCCGCGGTGGCACGCGACGGCACGCAGATCCACACGCATATGTGCTATGCCGAGTTCAACGACATCCTGGCGCAGATCGCCGCGCTCGATGCCGACGTGATCACGATCGAGACGTCCCGTTCGGCGATGGCACTGCTCGATGCCTTCGGCGATTTCCGTTACCCGAACGACATCGGCCCGGGTGTCTACGACATCCACTCGCCGCGCGTGCCGGACCGCGAGGAAATGCTGGCATTGCTGCGCCGTGCCCAAGCGGTCATCCCGGCCGCGCAACTGTGGGTCAACCCGGATTGCGGGCTGAAAACGCGGAGCTGGGAAGAGACGGAAGCGGCGCTGCGCAACATGGTCGACGCGGCGCGGCAAATGCGCGCGGAAGAGGCTGCCGGCAATCGGCGGGAAACCGCATGAATGCAGGCCGGAAGGCTGTTCGCTACATGAAAATGCCTCACCGATAATTGTTTTTTGACAGTAAAATGCTCGGGCCCGGGCCAGCCCGAATTTTTTACTGTCGTCATGTCCAAAAGCCCGTTTCAAAAGCCCATCGAAATCAAGATTTCCACCGTCGTTGCCGTTTCCGCGATCCTGCATACTTCCGACTGCATTGCGCTCGACGCCGCCCTGCGCGGCATGACGGGCGGTGTGCCCGATTTCTTCGAAGGCGACCTGGCCGTCATCGACGTCGGCGACCTGGCGCCGGGCTCGGAACGGATCGACTGGGCCGGCACGATCGCACTGCTGAAGAAATACCGCCTGAACCCGGTAGCGGTGCGCAATGCCCGGCCGGACATGGTGGAAGAAATCCAGGCCCTTGGCCTGTCGATCGATACCGGCCGCAGCGATGATGCTGCTCCTGCTGCTGCTCCTGCTCCTGCTGCTCCTGCCGCGACTGCCGCGCCGGCGCCAGGCCCGGCACCGGCGCTGATACCCGGTGCCGCCGCGCCCGCCAACACGGGCACGCTCATCGTCGATACGCCGGTGCGTGCCGGCCAGCGCATCTATGCGCGCGGCGGCGACCTGATCGTGATGGCCGTCGTCAACAACGGCGCCGAGATCATTGCCGACGGCAGCATCCACGTCTACAACACCCTGAACGGCCGCGCGCTGGCGGGCGCTTCCGGCGATGCGAGCGCGCGGATCTTCGCCTTGTCGATGTCGCCGGAACTGGTATCGATCGCCGGTGTTTATCGCACGTTCGAAGATGGTTTCCCCGCCGAGCAGGCCAAGCAACCGGCACAAATCAGGCTCAGCGGCGATAAACTGGATATACAATCTGTCAATTAAGGCAATTCAACAGGCCGCGCGTACGCGCCCCGCGCCTGAGCTTTCACACTAAAAGGATTATTCGTGGCAAGAATTATTGTTGTAACGTCCGGCAAGGGCGGTGTCGGCAAGACGACTTCCAGCGCCAGCTTTTCCACGGGTCTCGCCATGCGCGGGCACAAGACCGCCGTGATCGACTTCGACGTGGGCCTGCGCAACCTCGACCTGATCATGGGTTGCGAGCGCCGCGTCGTCTATGACCTGATCAATGTGATCAACAAGGAAGCCTCGCTGCCGCAGGCACTGATCAAGGACAAGCACTGCGATAACCTGTTTATCCTGCCGGCTTCGCAAACGCGCGACAAGGATGCGCTGTCCGAAGACGGCGTGGAGCGCGTGCTGGCCGAGATCATCGACATGGGCTTCGAATACATCATCTGCGATTCGCCGGCCGGCATCGAGCACGGCGCGCTGATGGCGCTGACGTTCGCCGACGAGGCGATCGTGGTGACCAATCCGGAAGTGTCGTCGGTGCGCGATTCCGACCGCATCCTGGGCATCCTGCAGGCCAAGTCGCGCCGCGCGCAGTCGGGCGGCGAACCCGTCAAGGAACACCTGCTGATCACACGCTATTCGCCAAAGCGCGTGGAAGCCGGCGAAATGCTGAGCTATACGGACGTGCAGGAAATCCTGCGCATTCCCCTGCTCGGCATCATTCCCGAATCGGAGCAAGTGCTGCATGCCTCGAACCAGGGCAATCCAGCGATCCACTTCAAAGGCACGGACGTGGCGGAAGCCTACGAAGACGTCATCGCCCGCTTCCTCGGCGAAACCCGGCCCCTGCGCTTCACGGATTATGAAAAGCCGGGCCTGTTCAAGCGTATCTTTGGAGGAAAGTAAATGGCACTGCTATCTTTCCTGTTCCCCAGCAAGCCGAAAACGGCCACCGCCGCCAAGGAGCGGCTGCAGATCATCATCGCGCGCGAGCGCAATGGCCGCAGCGGCCCCGACTTCCTGCCGGCGCTGCACAAGGAACTGATCGAAGTGATCTCGAAGTACACGAAAGTGAATGCCGACGACATCAAGATTTCGCTGGACCGCCAGGGCAACTTGGAAGTTCTCGACGTCAACGTCGTGCTGCCGGACGCGTAAAGCACGCCTGATGGACGCGTAATGGACATGTAATCCGCACGCGTCCTCCCGGGTGCGGCCCTGCCGGGCTGCACCTTCCACCTCTGCGGCCGCTATATTTTCTTTGCCGCCAACAGTTCCTCCGCCACCTTCACGCATGCATCCACGTGCAGGTAGCCGATCTGCCGGAACGCGAAAAAACCGATCGCGGCCGACGCCACTTGCCCCGCCAGCGGCACGATCTTCGATGCCTGTTTCGGCACCAGCTTTTTCCCGCTCTTCGCCAGCAGCTTGAACACCAGGTCGCGCGTGATCAATTTGCCCACCAGCATGCCGCCGACACTGACCGACGCCTCGTAAGCGATCATCCGGTACTTCGGCTGCAATTTCTCGACTTGCTCGGCCGTCAGTCCAAATGCGGTATTGACCTCGTCGATCAGCTGCGTGAACAATTTGATGTCCGACACGATGTCGACACCCGGGATGGGCACCGCCGACACGCCAGCCGCCAGCGCGGCACGGCGCCGCACGAGCCGCCGGCAGCGTTCCCTGACCTCGGCGATATCGCTGCTTGAAGAAGGCAACAATTCCCAGCCGCTCTCCACAATGTGTCTCCTAAAAAGTTGCTAAAGATAAAAGTTCATTGAAAATGGCGGTTAACCAGTGTACCGTTTACGAACGTATTAATCGCACAAATAAAATTTACATAGTGCAATATTTGGTCAATTTAGTAACTCTTATAGCGAATCCTGTTATATTCGCAGTGACCAAGCCTTACCGCCGTGCTTTAACCCACAGATAAGATGAGAATCGTAGTCCTCGATAATGACCGAAGCCAGGCCGAGCTGATTTCGCAGGTGCTGACTTCCGCCGGCCATGTTTGCCATGCCTTCCAGACGGGCAAGGAACTGCTTGGCCAGTTGCGCAAGGACAGCTACGACATGCTCATTTTCGACTGGCAGGTAGTGGATATGGGGGGCGCGGAGCTGATGCGCAAGGCGCGCGAGAAACTCAACGACAATGCGCCCGTGATGTTCATGACCACCAGCTCCGGCGAGGATGACATCGTTTCCGGCCTCGATGCGGGCGCCGACGATTACATGATCAAGCCACTGCGCCGCAGCGAAATGGTCGCCCGCGTGCAGGCACTGCTGCGCCGTGCGTTCCCCGCGCAAAACGGTGCCGAGCAACTGACGTTCGGCCAGTATGTTTTTGAAACCCGCCCGGGCCGGCTGTTAATGGATGGCCATGTGCTGGATGTAACGCACAAGGAGTTTTACCTGGCTCTGCTGTTTTTCCGCAACATCGGCCGGCCATTGTCGCGTGCCTATATTCACGAAGCGGTATGGATACGGGAAACCGACGTTCCCTCCCGCACGATGGATACCCATGTGTCGCGTGTACGCAATAAACTCCAGCTGAAACCGGAAAATGGTTTCCGCTTGGTACCAGTCTACAGCTACGGCTATCGTCTTGAAAAACTGGGTAATTGATCAATAGAATCCCGTAACAGATGTCCGCTGGGACGATTTGTCCCATTCTGGCCGCCCGGGCCCGGCGCAGCCGAGTGCCGCACATCAGGCTATAATCAAAGCCTACGTCGTTGATTTTTCTGGAAATGCAACTCCTTGCCGTCGGCCTCAACCACACTACAGCTCCCGTCGCCCTGCGCGAACGGCTGGCGTTCGCGCCTGACCAGCTGGGGTCGGCCGTGCGCGCGGCGCGCAACTGGTTCCAGCGCACGGGCGGCCAGGGCAGTGAAGAGGCAGCCATCCTGTCCACCTGCAACCGCACCGAACTCTATGCTGCGAGCTGCGCCGCCAACCCGCTCGACGCCGGTGCGCATTTCCTCGCCGATTTCCACCAGCTGAACTACGCCGAGCTGCGGCCGCACCTGTACATGCTGCCGCAACATGAAGCGGTGCGCCATACGTTCCGTGTCGCGTCCGGCCTCGATTCGATGGTGCTCGGTGAAACGCAGATCCTCGGCCAGATCAAGGATGCGATCCGCACCGCCGACGAAGCGGGCGGCCTGGGAACGTACCTGCACCAGCTGTTCCAGCGCAGCTTCTCGGTCGCGAAGGAAGTGCGCAGCACCACCGAAATCGGCGCGCACAGCGTGTCGATGGCGGCAGCGTCCGTGCGCCTGTCGCAGCGCATCTTCGACAAGCTATCCGAACAGAACGTGCTGTTCATCGGCGCCGGCGAAATGATCGACCTGTGCGCCACGCACTTCGCGGCGCAGAACCCGAAATCGATCACGGTGGCCAACCGCACGCTCGAGCGTGGCGAACTGCTGGCGCACCGGTTCAACGGCAAGGCGGTCCGGCTGGCCGACCTGCAGACGCAGCTGCACCAGTACGACATCCTCATTTCTTCCACCGCCTCGTCGCTGCCGCTGATCGGCCTCGGCATGGTGGAGCGGGCGATCAAGGCGCGGCGCCACAAGCCGATGTTCATGGTCGACCTGGCCGTGCCGCGCGACATCGAACCGGAAGTGGGCCGGCTGAACGACGTGTTCCTGTACACCGTGGACGACCTGGGCAAGGTCGTGCAGGCCGGTATCGAGAACCGGCAGGCCGCCGTTGCGCAGGCCGAGGCCATCATCGAGACACGCGTGCAATCGTTCATGCACTGGGTCGACGACCGCGCCGTGGTGCCCGTCATCCAGGGCCTGCATGAAAATGGCGAGGCGATCCGCCTGGCCGAGCTCGAACGCGCCCGCAAGCTGCTGGCCAAGGGCGAGGATGTCGAGGCGGTGCTCGAAGCGCTGTCGAAAGGCCTCACGGCCAAGTTCATGCACGGTCCGCAGCAGGCGCTGCACCGTGCCCAGGGCGCCGAGCGCGCCCAGCTGGCCGAGCTGCTCCCCCAGCTGTTCCGCGGCCGCCGTTAGCGGCCCCATCCTGCATTTCCGCCGCACCCTCTCCGGTGCGATGACCACCCATACAAGAACGAGACCATGAAACCATCAATGCTGGCCAAGCTGGACCAACTCGCCAACCGCCTCGTGGAGCTGGACGAACTGCTGATGTCCGAAGGTGCCACGTCCAATATGGACAGCTACCGCAAGATGACCCGCGAGCACGCGGAACTGGGCCCGCTCGTGGCGCTGTACAAGGATTACCTTGGCGTGCAGGGCGACATCGAGGAAGCGCAGCAGATGCTGGGCGATCCGGACATGAAGGAATTTGCCCAGGAAGAAATCGAAGCGGGCAAGGCCCGGCTGGCCGACCTGGAGCTGGACCTGCAAAAGATGCTGCTGCCGAAGGATGCGAACGACGAGCGCAACATCTTCCTGGAAATCCGCGCCGGCACCGGCGGCGACGAATCGGCGCTGTTCGCCGGCGACCTGCTGCGCATGTACACCCGCTTCGCCGAGCGCAGCCGCTGGCAGGTCGAAATCGTGTCCGCGTCGGAAAGCGATCTGGGCGGCTATCGCGAAGTGATCGCCCGCATCGTCGGCAACGGTGCCTATTCCAAGCTCAAGTTCGAATCCGGCGGCCACCGCGTGCAGCGCGTGCCGGCCACCGAAACGCAGGGCCGCATCCACACGTCCGCCTGCACGGTGGCCGTGATGCCGGAAGCGGACGAAGTGGAAGACGTTCACATCAACCCGGCCGACCTGCGCATCGACACGTACCGCGCTTCCGGCGCCGGCGGCCAGCACATCAACAAGACCGATTCGGCCGTGCGCATTACGCACCTGCCGAGCGGCATCGTCGTCGAATGCCAGGACGACCGCTCGCAGCACAAGAACAAGGCTTCGGCGATGAAGGTGCTGGCCGCGCGCATCAAGGACGTGCAGCTGCGCGAACAGCAGTCGAAGGAGGCGGCCACCCGGAAAAGCCTGATCGGCAGCGGCGACCGCAGCGAGCGCATCCGCACCTACAACTTCCCGCAGGGCCGCATGACGGACCACCGCATCAACCTCACGCTGTACAAGCTCGACATGATCATGGATGGCGACCTGACGGAACTGACCACCGCGCTGTCCGCCGAGCACCAGGCCGAGCAGCTGGCCGCCCTCGGCGACTGAGTTCCGCCCTACAGCCCAGCTCGTGTCCACCATGGGGTCAACCCCGAAATCGGACACGAGCTCGACTGTTTAGCCAGCTGAGCCCGTGTCCGAAAATGGGGTTGACCCCAAGGTGGACACGACCTCTGCCATTGCCGCGGTTGCGATCGGCCGGCTTTCCGGTGGACATGGCCTGCATGCCATGTCCGCTACGCAGGCGCGAAGCATGCTTCGCGAAACCCCTTCTCCGCTTTATGCGAGAATTGGCGCCTTCACATTCGAGCAACGTTATCGACAATGAATTCGCCGAAATCACGCACCATCCTCCTGTCCACTGCCGCCGTGTGCCTGTTGCTGGTCGCCGTGGCGCTGTACCTGCAGCACGTGCAGGACATGCTGCCCTGCCCCATGTGCGTGATCCAGCGCTACCTGTTCCTGGCCGTGGCCATCGGCTGCCTGATCGGCGCCTTCGGGCGCAAGCCGAAGATCGGGGCGGCGCTCGGGCTGGCTGCGGCGATCGGCGGGCTGGGTGTCGTCGGCAAGCACCTGTATGTGCTGGCCAACCCCGGCTTTTCGTGCGGCATCGACCCGATGACGACCATGCTCAACAAGATTCCCACCGCCACCTACCTGCCATGGCTGTTCGAGGCGGATGGCCTGTGCACGAAGGCCGAAATGTTCCTCGGCCTGTCGGTGCCGCAGTGGTCCGCCGTCTGGTTTGCGATCCTGACGGCGACGATGATCTGGGTGCTCGTGCGCCGCACGGCATGAGCATGCCCGTCGCCCCCGGCACCACGCTGGCCGCGCTGCAGCGCATGCCGCTGCTCGACCCGGTCGACCAGCGCATCCTCGTGTGCCACGCGCTGGGCATCTCCCGCACGGCACTGATCACGCAGTCCGACCGCGCCCTCACCGAGGACGAAGCGGCCCGCATCTCCGCCCTGCTGCAGCGCCGGCTCGACGGCGAACCGGTCGCCTACCTCGTCGGCAAGCGCGAGTTCTACGGGCTCGACTTCGTGGTGGGCCCCGGTGTGCTGATCCCGCGCCCCGAAACGGAACTGCTGGTGGAACTTGCACTGGAGCGCCTGCCGCCACGTGGCCGCGTGCTGGACATGGGAACCGGCAGCTGCGCGATCGCCGTCGCCATCGCCCATGCGCGGCCCGATGCGCACGTGACGGCGCTCGACGTCAGCCATGATGCGCTCGCCATTGCGCGCCGCAATGCGGAGTTGAACAGCGTCACGGTGCGCTGCCTGCACAGCGACTGGTTTACCGCCATCGCCGGCGAAACGTTTGACCTGATCGTCTCCAATCCCCCCTACATCGCGGCAGGCGACCGCCACTTGTCCGAGGGGGACCTGCGCTTCGAACCCGCCGGCGCCCTGACCGACCATGCCGATGGCTTGTCCGCGTTGCGCGCCATCGTCGCCGGCGCGCCGTCACACCTGGCGCCACAGGGCTGGCTGCTGATGGAGCATGGCTACGACCAGTCCGCCGCCGTGCAAGCCTTGCTGGCCGCCCGAAGTTACACCGCCGTGCAAAGCTGGCACGACCTGGCCGGCATCGCCCGCGTCACGGGCGGCCGCCGCGAGAGTCAAGGTTAGCCAGCGCCCCGAACCGCCCGGATCGCTTTGCTAGAATCCCCGATCAGGCCCGTTCTTCGCCGATCGGGCACTTTCAAGCGCCAGCGTACGCGTTTTTGCAATTTCGGTTACTCTCGCAGCAATTTTGGTCTGATGCACAGAAAGGAAAGCCAATTGTCCAATCTACTGACGCGCCGCCTGGCCCTGCTCGCCGAGGATCGGCACCGCGACGTGCTGCGGGGCGGCTTGCGAGGCATCGAACGGGAAACGCTGCGGGTGCAGCCGGACGGCCACCTGGCGCGCACGCCGCACCCGGCCGGTTGGGGTTCGGCCCTGACGCATCCCGAGATCACCACGGATTACGCGGAAACGCTGGCCGAGTTCATCACGCCGGCCGAAAACGACATCGCCACCACGCTGGAAAAGCTGGACGGCATCCACCGCTTCGCCTACAGCAAGCTTGGCGACGAGTTGCTGTGGAGCGAATCGATGCCCTGCCAGCTGCCGCCCGAACAGGATATCCAGATCGCCTGGTATGGCAAATCGAATCTGGGCATGCTCAAGCACGTGTACCGCCGCGGCCTGGCGCTGCGCTACGGCAAGGCCATGCAATGCATCGCCGGCATCCACTACAACTATTCGCTCGATGAACGCCTGTGGCGGCTCCTCGCGGAGAACGAGCCTGCCGGCAAGCCGCTGACACCGGTGGCCTACCAGTCGGAAGCCTACCTGTCGCTGATCCGCAATTTCCGCCGCAACAGCTGGCTGCTGATGTACCTGTTCGGCACGTCGCCCGCGCTGAACAGCAGCTTCCTGCGCGGCCGTCCGCACAAGCTGGAAACGCTGTCGGCGGACACGCTGTACCTGCCCCACGCCACCAGCCTGCGCATGAGCGACCTGGGCTACCAGAACGATGCGCAATCGGGACTGAGCCCGCACGAAAACAGCCTGGACAGCTACGTGGCCACGCTGACCCGCGCGGTCAACCAGCCCTATGAGCCCTACCAGAAGATCGGCACCCGCGATGCGAACGGCGAGTGGCAGCAACTGTCCACCAACGTCATCCAGATCGAGAACGAGTACTACTCCACGATCCGGCCAAAGCGCGTGATCCGCACCGGCGAGCGGCCGATCCAGGCCCTGTGCAACCGGGGCGTGCAGTACATCGAAGTGCGTTGCCTGGACGTGGATCCATTCGAGCCGGTTGGCGTGAGCCTGACCACCGGCCGCTTCCTCGATGCGTTCCTGCTGTATTGCGCACTCGAGGAAAGCCCGCCGATCTCGGAAGAACAGGGCGATATCCTGGCGCGCAACTTCGCGCGCACGGTGAAGGAAGGCCGCCGCCCGGGACTGACGCTGACGCGCGACGGCCAGGAAATCGCGCTGCGAGCCTGGGGCGAGGACCTGATCGAACGGATTCGTCCCGCGGCCGAACTGCTCGACGCGCTGCGCGGCGATACCCAGCACGTGGATGCGCTGGCGCAGCAGGCCCCCAAGCTGG
This sequence comes from Pseudoduganella lutea, assembly GCF_004209755.1. NCBI lineage: Bacteria > Pseudomonadati > Pseudomonadota > Betaproteobacteria > Burkholderiales > Oxalobacteraceae > Pseudoduganella > Pseudoduganella lutea. The sequence goes on from NZ_CP035913.1 coordinate 2,934,053, forward strand.
CCGATCCGGACCGCACGCCATCGGCCGCCGTGCTGCGCGAACTGGCCCGGCACGGCAATTCATTTGCCGCGTTCGGCCTCGCGCAGAGCGAAAAGCACGCAGCCTATTTCCGCGCCCAACCGCCCACGGCGGAGCAGGAAGCGCACTTCAGCGCGCTGGCGCGAACGTCCGTGGCCGAGCAGGCGGAACTGGAGCGCACGCAGACCGGCAGCTTCGACGACTACGTGAAAGCCTACCGCGCCAGCAACCTGTGCCCGAACCACGCATGACGCCGCAGTCCCTCCTCCTTCACTGGCGTGCTGACCTTCTTTAACGAACAGCACGGCCAGTTGCGGCCCCGGCACGAACTCGTGCAGGGGCACCCCATTCCCGGGCGCGATACGCTTGACCGCATCGACGGCATCCTCGCCGAACTGGGAAGACGCGGCCTCGGTCGCATCGTCACCCCGCACGGTGTGCCGCTGATGTCGCTCGAACGCGTGCACACGCCCCGCTACCTGCATTTCCTGCGCACCGCCTGGAGCGAGTGGAGTGCCCAGTCCCCCGCGCATGCCGGCCGGGATGCCTTTGCGTCGCAGTGGCCAGTGCGCACCTTGCGCGCCGACATCGAGCCCGACGATTTCGGCGCCCGCCTCGGCCTGTACTCGATCGATACCACCACGCCGATTACCGCCGGCACGTGGGTGGCCGCGAAGACGGGTGCGGATTGCGCCGTCAACGCGGCCCATGCGCTGCGCGTGGGCGAGCGCGGCAGCTTCGCGCTGACGCGGCCACCCGGCCACCATGCCGGCGCCGATTTCCTGGGCGGTGGCTGCTACCTGAACAATGCCGCACTGGCGGCGCGGCACCTGCTCGACGATGGCATGCAGCGCGTGGCCGTGCTCGATGTCGATTACCACCATGGCAGCGGCACCCAGGGCATCTTCTATGACCGGGCGGACGTGCTATGCCTGTCAATCCATGCCGAGCCGCGCCATGCCTACCCGTTCTACAGCGGGCATGCCGATGAAACGGGCAACGGCCCCGGCCTCGGCTACAACGTCAATCTGCCGCTGCCGGTCGGTACCACGTCGCAGGCGTGGTTTACTGCGCTGGAAACGGCCTGCGTGCGCCTGTCGATGTACCGGCCCGAAGCGCTCGTCATCGCGCTCGGCGGCAATACGTTCGGTGGCGAGCCCCATGGCGGCTTCGGCCTGGTGGGCGGCGACTACCTGCGCCTGGGCGAACGGCTGGCATGGCTGAACCTGCCGACCTGCTTCGTGTTCGAAGGCGGCAGCCCGCTGCGCGAGCTGGGGGTCAATGTCGTCAACGTGCTCGAGGGGTTCGAGACGGCCCTGTGAAGTATCGGCAGTCATGACCGGCATCGTTAAAATATCGCTTGCAATTGAATCGCACGCTATGTATAGTAGGCACATGGATGACGCGAACAGCGTCCCAGGCAGCACCTAAACACTCATGGCGTGCCATAAAAATAGTGCGCTATTGAATCGAAAATTACCCAACTGAAAGGAACTGCATCATGTCGATCGAAAAAGTCCTGTACCGCGCGAATGCCAAATCCACCGGTGGCCGTGAAGGCCGTTCCGTTTCCAGCGATGGCGTGCTGGACGTCAAACTGACCACGCCGAAAGAACTGGGCGGCAATGGCGCGGAAGGCACGAACCCGGAACAGCTGTTCGCTGCCGGCTACTCGGCGTGCTTCCTCGGCGCGATGAAATTCGTTGGCGGCCGCGACAAGATCGCCGTGCCGGCGGACACGTCGATCGACGCCAGCGTCGGCATCGGCCCGATCCCGACCGGCTTCGGCATCGAAGTGGAACTGAAGATCTCGCTGCCAGGCCTGGACCGCGAAACGGCCGACAAACTGGTGCAGGCCGCGCACATCGTCTGCCCGTACTCGAACGCCACCCGCGGCAACATCGACGTCACCCTGACGATCGTCTAAATAGTTGGGCCGCTCCGGCCGCTGTCCTACAATGCCCTCTTTTACGCAACATCAAAGCGGGGCATTGAAATGATTGAATGGCAGTGGCTGGAGTTTGAAAGTATTCCCCGCAGTGACCTGTACGAAGTGCTGCGCCAGCGCCAGGAAGTGTTCGTGCTGGAGCAGACCTGCCTGTATCCCGACCTGGACGGCCACGACGAAGCCGCCCACCACCTGATGGCCTGGCAAACGATCGACGGCACGCGCCGCCTGGTCGCCTACCTGCGCTGCCTCGCCCCCGGCGCCAAGTACACCGAAATGTCCCTGGGCCGCATCCTCACCCCCGCCATCGCTCGCGGCACCGGCATCGGCCGGCAGCTCGTCGCCGAAGGCATCCGCCGCGCCGAACAGCAGCATCCCGGCCACCGCATCCGCATCGGCGCCCAGCAGCGCCTGGAACAGTTCTACCAGGGCTTCGGCTTCACCACCATCAGCGCCCCATACGACGAAGACGGCATCCCGCACATCGACATGCTCCGCTAAAACATTTCCCAAAACCGGGGTCAGACCCCAATTCCAGGAAATATTGCCGAAATTCGGGGTCAGACCCCGGTTTCACGGGCTCACAAAAGGGACAGTCCCTCCGGGCGGGACAGTCCCCAAGTTTTTTACAACACTTTTTGTTGTCAAAAGCTGACGATGAAGCGGGCGCCGCTGCTGACCGAGCGGGCGTAGCGGACGGTGCCGCCGTTGCCGTGCACGAGTTGCCGCACCATCGCGAGGCCGATGCCGCGGCCCTGCTTTTTCGTGGAGAAGAAGGGTGTGAAGATGTGCGGGGCGAGGTCGACGGGCACGCCGGCGCCATTGTCGGCGACTTCAATGCGCAGCCGGCCGCCCCGCCCCAGCCGCGCGGTGATGGCGGCGCGCGGCGAGGCCACCTGCGCCGTCGCCTCGGCGGCATTCTTCAGCAGGTTGATCAGCGCCTGTTCCAGCTGGCCCGGGTCGACCATCACTTCCAGGGAAGCCGGTTCGACGGAGAATTCGGCGCTGCCGCCCCGGGCCTGCCATTGCGGCCCCACGAGCGCCGCCAGCCGCGCGAACAGCCGCCCGAGATGTACCCGTTCGGGCTGCGCCTGCGGCAGCGTGGACAGGCTGCGGTAGCTCGACACGAAGTCGACAAGGCTGGCGGCCCGCCGGGCGATCGCGTCGAGCGCGGTGGACAGGTCTTCGGCGGCATCCGCCGGCATGTCCGCGGACAGCTCGCCCAGCAGGTCGTGCGCGGTGCGCGACAGCGAAGCGACCGGCGTCAGCGAATTCATGATCTCGTGCGTCAGCACGTGCACCAGCTGGCGCCAGGCGTTCAGCGCTTCGGCCTCCAGCTGGCTCTCGACCGGCATCAGCGCCGCCAGCCGGCCCCCTTCTCCCTGCACCGTGAGCGTGGAGACGGCCACCATTGCCCGCTCCAGTCCCCGCTCCGTGTCGAAGCTGACCAGCGTGCGCTCGTCCGCAGGCTGCGCGGCAAGCAGCGCATACAGTGCCGCCGGTTCGCTGGCCCGTCCGGGCGCCACGAGCCGGCGGGCATTGGCGTTGACCGGTGCCACGGCCCCCGGGCCGGACAAGCCGTCGACGCGAAACAGCGCGATCGGCGCATGTTCGAGCCGTGCCTCCAGCGCCAGCACCGATGCCGTTGCCGGCCAGCCGGTCGATGCCACCGGCATTTCAGGCCGCGCCACCGGCAGCCGCAGCTTGCCCAGGCAGCCCCACAGCAGCGCTCCGGCCGCCACGGTGCCCAGCCCGCACACCACCAGCAGGCGCGGCGACTCCGTCACCGACACGGCACAGGCCCCGAGCGCGGCCAGCCCGGCGGCGGCGACGATGACACCTGCCCGCAGGCCCCGCTCAGATGCCATGCTTGTCCAGCTTGCGGTACAGCGCCGCGCGCGACACGCCCAGCATGCGCGCGGCGTGGCTGATATTGCCCTGCGCCTGGGCCAGCGCGGCGGCGATCGCCTCCCGCTCCAGCGACGACAGCGTGGCTTCCTCGCGCAGCGCATGGGCCGCCATGCCGGGCGCCGCCATCGGCGCCAGCGCGGCTACCGCGGCACCCGCAGCCAGGCCGAAATCCTCGAACCGGTAATCGGCATGCGCGCCGAGGATCACAGCCCGTTCGCAGGCATGCCGCAGCGCCCGCACATTGCCCGGCCACGGATGCATGCACAGCGCATCCAGCGCGGCCGGTGCGATGGCGCGCCCCGGCCGGCCGTACTGCGCCTCGTACATGGCGAGGTAATGCCGCGCCAGCTGCGGCACGTCGTCGCGGCGCTCGCGCAGCGGCGGCACGCGCACCACGATCGTGTTCAGGCGGAACAGCAGGTCGGCACGGAACACCGACGGATCGAACAGCCGCGCCTCGTCGAGGTTCGTGGCGCTGACGATGCGCACGTCCACGCTTTCGGGCCGGTCGGCGCCGACCGGCGTCACCTCGCGCCGCTCGAGCACCGTCAACAGCTTGGCCTGCGCGGCCAGTGGCATGTTGCCAACCTCGTCGAGGAACAGCGTGCCGCCGCGCGCCGCCTGGAAGCGCCCCGCGCGGTCGGCCTTCGCATCGGTGAACGACCCCTTGCGATGGCCGAACAATTCACTTTCAAACGTGGATTCAGGCAGCGCGCCCATGTCCACGGAAAGGAAGGTGCCGGCGGCGCGGCGCGACTGCGCGTGCAGGGCCCGCGCCACCAGTTCCTTGCCTACGCCGTTTTCGCCCAGCACCATCACATTGGCCTGTGTCGGCGCCACGCCGGCGATCATCGCGCGCACGGCCTGCATCGGCGCGGAATCGCCCATCAGCGCGGATGCGCCGCGCAGCATCGCCTCGGCCGCCGGCCGGCGCCGCGCCAGCGCGGCATCGACAGCGGAGACGAGCCGCGCGTTGTCCCACGGCTTGGTGATGAAATCGGCCGCGCCGCGCTTCAGTGCCTCCACCGCCAGCGGCACGTCGGCATAGGCGGTAAGCGCGATGATCGCTGGCGGCTGCGGCTGGCGGCGCAGCATGTCCAGCGCCGCCAGGCCTTCGGCGCCATCGGTGCGGCCCGGCGTGAAATTGAAGTCCAGCAGCACGACATCGGGAACACCACGGGCCAGCTCCCCTTCGAGCTGCGCCGGGTCGTGCAGCACCGCCACGTCGCCATGGCGGCGCCGCAGCAGCATGCGCGCCGCATAGGCCACGTCGGCATCGTCGTCGAGGATCAGGATGCGGGCGGTGGTATCTGGCATGGGGGTGGGCACGGGATCGGGTATGGAATCGGGCACTGCGAGAGGACTCGGGCACGGTTGGGATCGGGGCATTCTAGCAGCAGCATTCGCTCCGCGGACAGGGGTTTCGCGACCTGTCCGGAAGCGGACACCCCACCCTGTCCGCTTCCGGCCAGCCCCCCGCGCATCGGGCCGGAACTGCGTTGAAACCGCCCTGGCACATGCCTTGCAGTGGAACGGACATGCCCATCACGAATCTCCCCAACAACAAGCCAGCCAGCGGTGCGGCCATGGACACCATCGTGCCGCGCAGCCGCGGCCGCGCCATCGTGCTGGCCGTGGCCGCCCTGCTGGTGCTGCTGGCCGCCGGTGCCGCAATCTGGCACTGGATGCCGCGCGGCCTGCAGGTGGCGGCCGCCGACCTGCGTATCGCCACCGTCGAACGGGGCATCTTCCGCGACGATATCGCCGTGCGCGCCAATGCCGAACCATTGACGGCCGTGATGCTCGACTCGGTGGAGTCCGGCCGCATCGAGGAAGTGCACGCGCGTGATGGCGACCTGGTCGACAAGGGCCAGCTGCTGTTCCGCATCTCGAACCCGCAGCGCAACCTGGAACTGCTGGCGCGCCAATCCGAATACGCGCAGCAGATCTCGAACATGTCCACCTTGCGGGTGGCCGAGCAGAGCAACCGCACCGAGCGCCAGCGCCGGCTGGACGACCTGTCGTTCGCGCTGGAGCAGGCGCAAAAGGCCTTGACGCGGACGGAGCGGCTGGCCGGCCAGGGGTTTGTCTCGGCCGTGGCGCTCGAGGAAGTACAGGACCGGCGCGACAAGGCGCAGCGCGCGCTGGCGCTGGAACAGGAAAGCAATGCGGCCGAGGACAAGGTGCGCGGCAATGCGCTGGGGCGCCTCGAGGAAACCATCCTGGGCCTGGCCGCCGGCCTGCGCCTCGTCGAGCAGACCGTCGACGCGCTGGCCGTACGCGCCCCCATCGCGGGCCGGCTCACCGACTTCCGGCTGCAGGTGGGCGAATCGATCGTCACCGGCAAGCGCGTGGGCCGCATCGACGATCCGCAGCGCTTCAAGCTCTCCGCGCTGGTCGACGAGTACTACCTGAACCGCGTTTCCGTCGGCCGCCTTGGCGTGGTGACACAGGATGGCCGCCGCTACCCGGTGAAAGTGGGCACCGTCTACCCGCAGATCAAGGAAGGCCGTTTCACCGCCGAGCTGCTGTTCACGCAGGACCAGCCGGTGCTGAGCCCTGGCCAGAGCCTCGATGCGCAGATCACGCTGGGCGAGCCGGCACCGGCGCTGCTGCTGCCAAACGGCGCCTTCGTGGCCGACTCGGGCGCGGCGTGGGTCTATGTGTTCACCGATGCCACCCATGCGCAGCGCCGCGAGATCCGCGCGGGCCGGCGCAACAATGCGCAGATCGAAGTGCTCTCCGGCCTTGCCCCGGGCGAGCGCGTGATCGTCTCCGGTTATGCGGCGTTCGGCAACGCGGTTCGGCTGCAGCTCGACCGGTAATCCATTTGCAGTAATCTTCTCCTACCCAACAAAGGAAATCCCATGCTCAAACTGTCAGGCGTCAGCAAGATCCACGTGGCCGGCGAAGTGCAGACCACCGCCCTCGACCGCATCGACCTCGATATCGACGCCGGCGAATACGTGGCCATCACGGGCCCGTCCGGCTGCGGCAAGTCCACACTGCTGTCGGTCCTGGGCCTGCTCGACGTGCCCACCAGCGGCGACTACTGGTTCGAAGGGCGCAACGTGTCCGGCTGGAGCGAATCGCGGCTGAACGAACTGCGACGTGGCCGCATCGGCTTCATCTTCCAGAGCTTCAACCTGATCGAGGAACTGTCCGTGTTCGAGAACGTGGAACTGGCCCTCGAATACACCGGCATGCCGGCACGCGAACGCAAGGTCAAGGTGGCCGCCATGCTGGACAAGCTGGGCGTGGCCCACCGCGCGAAGCACCGGCCCTCGCAACTGTCCGGCGGCCAGCAGCAGCGCGTGGCGATCGCCCGCGCGCTGGTGGCCGGCCCCGCGATCCTGCTGGCCGACGAACCGACCGGCAATCTGGACACGGCGCATGGCGACGACGTGATGCGCCTGCTTCGCACGATCAACGCCGAAGGCACCACCGTGGTCATGGTCACCCACTCGCCGGCCCACGCCGCGCAGGCATCGCGCACGCTGAACCTGCTCGACGGGCGCATCATCGTCGACGCGCTGCGTGCCGCATGAGGCATCTGCGCCTCGCCTGGCGCCAGCTGGTCACGGAGCCGGGTTATTCCGCCGTCACGATCCTTGGCCTGGCCGCCGGCTTCGCCACCTGCTTCGCGCTGCTGGCCTACGTGACCCTGTCGTTCAGCTACAACCGCCACGTGCCGGCCGCGCACGAAGTGTACGCGGTCAAGCAGCACATGAACCTGACCGGCAAGCCCGGCTGGTTCGAAGTCGTGCCGATGCCGTTGCTGCGCGTGGCCGAGCAAAGCGGCATGACGCAGGCAGCCGTGCTGGCCATACCCGCCAACGCGAGCGTGCGCACACCGTCCGGCGTGCTGCAGGTGAAGATGTTGACGGTATCCCCGGGCTTCCCGCAGGTATTCGGTGTCGCCGCCGCCGAGGGCGACCTGGCACGTGCTCTGGCACGGCCGGATGGCGTTGCGCTGACCTACCGCGCGGCATTGAAGGCGCTGGGTACCCGCGCGGCACTCGGCAAGGTGCTGCACATCGACGGCAAGACCCTGACCGTGATGGCGCTGCTGGCCGATCCACCCGCGGCGTCCGCCTTGCAATATGAGCTCGTCAACAGCCTCGATTCCGTGCTGATGCCACAAGAATACCGCGCGCACATGGAAGACTCCTGGGGCATGATCGCCGGCTACCTGTACGTGCGCCTGGCACCCGGTATTGCGCCGGTGGACTTCACCGCTCACCTGCAGCGCACATTCGACCATTCGCCATTGCGCCAGGAACTGCCGCCCGACCTGGTGCAGAAGCTGGGCTCGCGCAAGATGGCCGACCTGGCACTGACGCCGTTGACCGACCTGTATTTCGACGCCAGCCTGGAAGGCCGCCCCGGCAGCTCGCCGCATGGCGACCGGGCCGTCGTCATCGGTCTGGGTCTGGTCGGCGTGCTCGTGCTGGCACTGGCGGTAGCCAACTACGTGAACCTGGCCGCCGTGCGCACCACCCGCCGGCAGCCGGAAATCGTGCTGCGCAAGGTGCTGGGCGCCAGTGCATTCCGCCTTGCCGGCCAGTTACTGGCCGAGGCGCTGCTGGTTGCCATGGTGGCCACGACACTGGGCCTGCTGCTGGTCTGGCTGATGCTGCCCGCCCTGTCCGGCATGCTGGACCGCCCGCTCGACCAGGCGATGCCGCCTGCCGCGATCCTGGCGGCGCTGGCCGTCGGCATCGTCACGGGCCTGCTGGCCGGGCTGTACCCGCTGTGGATCGCGCTGGACATGCGTCCGGCCACCGTGCTGGCCATGCGCCGCGACCTGGAACCGCGCGGCGGCCTGTGGCTGCGGCGTGCGCTGACCGTGCTGCAGCTGACCGTGGCCATGGGCCTGACGGCCGCCACGCTCGCCATCGCGTGGCAAGCCCGCTTTGCCAGCTCGGCCGATCCGGGCTTCGATGTCGCGCCACTGCTCACGGTCGAACTGCCACGCGAGCTCTGGCTGGGACCGCAGGGCAGGCAGTTCCGCGACGCGCTGCGCCGCCTGCCGCACGTGCGGGGTGTGGCGTTCTGCGAAAATGCCGTCGGCCAGCGGTTCGCCGGCCAGAATGGCCCGATCCGCCGGCTGGGCGGGCCTGAAACCGTGCTGGTGTCGCGCAATGTATCGGCCGATTTCTTCCAGCTGTACGGCGTCGAGGCGCTGGCGGGCCGCACCTTCGATCCAAAAATCGAGCGCGACGACGTGCCGACGACCGTGATGCTGAACCGGGCCGGCGCCCTGGCGCTCGGCTTCCCTTCCGCGCAAGCGGCCGTGGGCGGGCTGGTGTCGTTCGAGCACGGTGGCAAGCAGCTGACGGCACGCGTGATCGGCATCGCGCCCGACCTGCGCCATGAATCGCTGCGCGAAACACCGCAGCCGATGTTCTACCGGAATGCGCTGGGTGCCTCGGTGCTGACGATCCGCACCGATGGCGACATGCGCGAACTGGAACGCCAGGCGGCAGAGCTGTTCGGCAAATTCTTCCCCGACGATGTTCCCCGGATGCGCCCGGCCGCCAGCTACCTGACTGACCACTATGCGCAGGACATGCGGCTGGCTTCCCTGCTGGGTGCCGCCAGCCTGGTCGCCATCCTGCTGTCGGCCTTTGGGATCTACGTGCTGTCGGCCTACAACGTGCAGCGGCGCGCCCGCGAGATCGTGCTGCGCAAGCTGTACGGTGCAGGCCGCGCCGCCATCGCCAGGTTGCTGGGCCGCGAATTCGCCGTGCTGCTGGTATTGGGCGCCGTGATCGGACTGCCACCGGCCGCGCTGGCGATCCGCGCCTATCTGGCCAGCTTCACGGACCACGCACCGGTCGCCGGCTGGACGCTGCTGGGCGCCGCCGCCATCGCCGTGCTGGTGGCACTGGCGGCCACGGCACGCCATACCATCGCCGCGCTGCGCGCCACGCCCGCCGCGGTCCTCAAGACATGAGCACAGGAGGACGACCATGACATTGCGTGACTTCCGTATCGGCTGGCGCCTGTTGCTGCGCGAGCCCGGCTTTTCGCTGGTGACCCTGGTGGGGCTGGCGCTGGCGTTCACCACCTGCTTCCTGCTGCTCGGCTACGTGCGCTACAGCTTCAGCTACGACAGCCATGTGCCCGACGCGGCCCGTGTGCTGCAGATGAAGCAGCGCATCAACTGGTTTCCGCGACCCGACTGGGATGCCCGCTCGATGCTGCCGCTGCGCCAGGTGGCGCAGGACAGCGGCCTGGTGGAGCAGGCCAGCATCGCCGTGCGGCTGCGCGAGCCGCTGCGCGCCGGCGAGCACCTGCACGAGGTGGCATTGCTGGCCGTCGATCCCGCGTTTGGCGGCATCTTCGGCATCGTTCCCCTGGCCGGCGATCTCGGCGCCGCACTGACACGGCCCGATGCCCTGGCCGTGACCCGGGAAACGGCCCGCCGGCTGTTCGGCACGGACACGGGCGTGCTGGACCGTACCGTCCAGGTCAACGGCGAAACGCTGCGCGTGGCGGCCCTGCTGCCCGACCTTCCCGCCAATGCCACGACGCGCTGGGACGCGCTCACCGGGCCGCTGAGCCGGGCGCGCCCGGTGGCGGAACGGACACTGGTCCCGGAATGGACGCGCGGCGGCATCTTCCTGAAATTGAAGGCGACCGCCGATGCCGGCCAGCTCCAGGCCCTGCTGCAGAAAGCCATGGACGCCTCGCCGATGGAACAGCGCATGCGTTCCCGCCCGATCGGTAAGACGATGCAAGGCCCCGGCACGGAAATCCGGCTGGTGGCCCTGCCGGACGCCTATTTCGATCCCGACATGGCCAGCAGCCGCAGCGGCGACAGCTACGGCAAGCGCTCCACGGTGCTGGGGCTGGCCGGTATCGCGTTGCTGGTGCTGCTGCTGGCCTTGACGAACTATGTCAACCTGGCCACCGTGCGTGCACAGCAGCGCCAGCGCGAGTCGGGCCTGCGCAAGCTGCTGGGCGCCAGCGCGCCGCGCATGGCGGCGCAGTTCATCGCCGAATCGGTGCTCGTCGCCATGCTGGCCGCCGTGCTGGGCATGATGCTGGCCTGGCTGCTGCTGCCCACGTTCGCGGGCCTGGTCGACCGCACGCTGGAAGGCTTCTTTGCGCCGGCACGCATCGCACTTGCCCTGCTGGCGGCACTGCTGGCCGGCACCCTCGCAGGAAGCTGGCCGGCCCTGGTGGCGCTGCGCGTGCGGCCGGCAGCGGCCCTCGCGGGGCGCGACAACAGCGAAACGGTGGGCGGATTATGGCTGCGCCGTGCCTTGACGGTGCTGCAGTTCGCCACCGCGATCGCACTCGGCGGCATGGCCATCGCCGTAGCCTGGCAAACCCGGTACGCCAGCCATGCCGATCCCGGCTTCGATCCGGCACACCTGGTGACAGTCGACCTGCCGGAGGGCGCCACGCCGGCACTCGTGCAGGGCTTTGTCGATGCGGTGCGCGGCTTGCCGCAGGCGGACGGCGTGACGCTCTCTTCCGAGGCCATCGGCCGCGACGGGTTCAAGATCGTGCAGGGCTTCCGCACCCGCGATGGTCGCGACCTGCGGCTGGAGGTCAAGCCGGTGTCGCCGGAATTCTTCGAGGTATACGGCATCCGCCCGCAGTTTGGCCGGCTCTATCGCACCGGTACCGACCGGGCGGGCGGCGATGCACTGGTGCTGAATGCGGCCGCCGCCGCCGCGCTGGGCTACGCCACCCCGCAAGCCGCGGTCGGCCAGGTGCCGTTCACGGAAGGTGGCGCGGTGATTGGTATCGCCCCCGGCATCCGCCACAATGACCTGCGCCAGCCAACGGAGCCCATCGTGTACCTGCTGCGCCCCGACTACGGCGTGCTCACCCTGCGCACCACGGCGGGCATGGAGGCAGTGGAACGCGCCCTGGCGCCGCTGTGGCAGCGCTATTTCCCGGACCGGATCATGGTCGTGCAGCCGGCGGCCGGCCTGTTCGCGCAAAGCTACCGCGAAGATGCGCGGCTGGCGAGGATGCTGGGCACTGCCAGCATCCTGGCGGTGTGCCTGGCCGCCTTCGGCATCTATGTGCTGGCAGCCTACAGCGTGCAGCGCAACCGCCGCCAGATCGTGCTGCGCAAGCTGTATGGCGCCGGCAAGGGGGCGATCGCCCGGCTGCTGGCCCGCGAGTTCGCGGTTCTGCTGGCAGCCGGTGCGCTGCTGGGCCTGCCGCTGGCATGGCTGGGAATCGAGCGCTACCTGGCCGGCTTCGTCGAACGCGCGCCACTGGGCCAGTGGCCGCTGGCCGGGGCGACGCTGCTGGCGGGACTGGTGGTGCTGCTGGCGACGGCACGCCACGCGCTGGTTGCACTGCGGCTGCCACCGGCCGCCGCATTGCGCGACTGACCACCGGCGCAACGCCGGCGCAAAAAAAACGGCAGCCCGCAGGCTGCCGTTTTTTTCATCGCGATGTTTATCTGGATGATCAGCGCTTGATGGCCAGCATCTCGACGTCGAACACCAGCGTCGAATTGGCCGGGATCGGGCCATTCGCCACCGCGCCGTAGCCCAGGGCTGGCGGGATCACCAGGCGGCGCTTGCCGCCCACGCGCATGCCCACCACGCCCTGGTCCCAGCCAGGGATCACGGTGCCTTTGCCGAGCTGGAACGTCAACGGGTTCGCCGCGGTGCGCTGGTCGAACTGGGTGCCCTTGTTCTCGGCCTTTGTTTCGTCGTACAGCCAGCCCGTGTAGGCCATGGTGACGGAATCGCCGGCCACGGCTTCGATACCCGTGCCCACCGCCAGGTCGAGCTTGGTCACGGCGCCGGGCGGGGTCACCACCGGCGCATCGTCGTCATTGCCGCCACAGGCAGTCAGGAACAGCGCGCAGGACAGCGTCGCGATAATTTGGAAAATCGATTTCATGTGGTCACTCTTACCTGGATAGGAAAAAACGTTATGGAACGGTTGCTGGGATTGGTGGCGGTTGCCGGTGGAGCGAAAGTTTAACAGACTGCCACTGCCGCTCCTCCACCACAACATTTCTTTACAAAATTTCTTTGCTAGATCTCCACCTGTGTTCCCAGCTCGATCACGCGGTTCGGCGGGATCTGGTAATAGTCGGCCGCCGCCCGGGCATTGCGCGACATGGCCACGAACAGGTGTTCGCGCCACGGCGCCATGCCCTGTTGCGGCGCCGAGATCACGGTCTGGCGGGCGATGAAGAACGACGTTTCCATCATTTCGAACGCGAGGCCGTGTTCGGCGCACCGGTCGAGGATGTCCGGAATGTCCGCCTCGTCCTTGAAGCCGTAGTTCACGTTGACCTGCCAGCACTGATGCCCCAGGTCGGTGATCCGCACCTGGTCTTCCGGCGCCACGTAGGGCTCTTCCAGGATATGCACGGTGAGGAAGACCACGCGCTCGTGCAGCACCTTGTTGTGCGACAGGTTGTGCAGCATGGCGTGCGGCACGCCGTCGCTTTCGCCGCGCAGGAATACGGCGGTGCCGGGCACCCGCACCGGCGGTGCCACGAACAGCGAGTCGAGGAAGGCGTCCAGCGGGATCGCGTGCTTTTCCAGGTTCTTGAACACGAGGTGGCGGCCGGTGCGCCACGTGAGCATGATCGTGAACAGCGCGGTGCCCAGCAGCAGGGGCATCCAGCCGCCGTGGAACAGCTTCAGCGTGCAGGCCGAGAACAGCAGCACGTCGATCACGAGGAAGAAGCCGGTGGCGAGGATGCAGACCGGCAGCGGCAGGTGCCAGCGGTAGCGGATCACGAAGAACGTCAGGATCGTGGTTGCCAGCATGGTGGCCGAGACGGCGATGCCATAGGCGCCGGCCAGGGCATCGGACGAACCGAATCCGATCACGGCGATCAGCACGACGATCAGCTGCAGCCAGTTCACGGCCGGGATGTAGATCTGGCCGATCTGGTGTTCGGACGTGTGCATCACGCGCATCCGCGGCAACAGGCCGAGCGCGATGGCCTGCTTGGTCATCGAGAACGTGCCCGAGATCGTGGCCTGCGATGCGATCACGGTGGCCATCGTGGCCAGCACCACCAGCGGGTAGATGCTCCAGCTGCCCAGCTGCTGGAAGAACGGGTTCGAGATCGCTTCCGGCGCGTGCAGCAGCAGCGCGCCCTGGCCGAAGTAGTTCAGCGCCAGCGCAGGGAATGCCACCGCGAACCAGGCCATGCGGATCGGCTTCTTGCCGAAGTGGCCCATGTCCGCGTACAGCGCCTCGGCACCGGTAAACGCCAGCACCACGGCGCCCAGGCCCACGAATGCCACGAAGCCGTTGTCGATCATGAAGTGCACCGCGTGCAGCGGGTTCAGTGCGCGCAGGATGTCCGGCCGCTCGACGATGTTGACGATGCCCATGATCGCCAGTGCCACGAACCACAGCACCATGATGGGCCCGAAGAAGCGGCCGATGCCGGCCGTGCCGTGGCGCTGCACCGAATACAGCGTGACCAGCACCACGATGGTCAGCGGCACCACATAGTGCGACAGCGCGGGCGTGGCCACCTCGAGGCCCTCCATCGCGCTCAGCACGGAAATCGCCGGCGTCACCACGCTGTCGCCATAGAACATGGTGGCGCCCAGCACGCCCAGCACGAGCAGCGGGAAATGCCAGCCGGAGCGCTTGCTGACGGAATTGAGTGCCAGCGCCATCAGGGCCATGATGCCGCCCTCGCCGCGGTTATCGGCGCGCAGCACCAGCGTCACGTACTTCAACGAGACCACGATCGTCAGCCCCCAGAAGATCAGGGAAACGACGCCCAGCAGGTTGGCTTCGTCGAGCGCCAGGCCGTGGTCGGGGTCGAAGATGGTCTTGAGGGTATAGAGAGGGCTGGTACCGATGTCGCCGTAGACAATGCCCACGGCCGCCAGCGTCAATGTAGCGAGGCTGCTTTTCTTGTCTGTCAAAATTGCACCCGAATTATTTTTTTGCGCACTGCACAATAGGCCAATCGTGCTCTAAAAGCAAGCCGCCGCTGGCGAACGCATGCTGCGCGGTTGTGTTAAGGTCGCGCCCCGAAGGATGACAGATGACCATTGAAAAAACCATCGCGCATACCGCAAACATCGGCCAGGCGACCGGCGCCGATGCGCCCCGCCTGTTCGAGGTATGGGAAGCTTCCGTGCGCGCCACCCATGATTTCCTTGACGAAGAAGCGATCGCCACGCTGGTGCCGCTCGTGCGCGACATGGTTGCCACGTTTGCGCCACTGTACTGCCTGCGCGACAGTTCCGGCGCGCCCTATGCGTTCATGGGCGTGGCCGACGGCAAGATCGAGATGCTGTTCGTGCATCCCGACCACCGTGGCAACGGCGCCGGCCGTGCGTTGACGGCGTTTGCGATCGGCACCCTCGGTGCCCGCAGTGTGGATGTCAACGAGCAGAATGGCCAGGCCGTCGGCTTTTATGCGCGCCTGGGCTTTCGCCAGGCAGGCCGCTCGGAGCACGACCCGTTTGGCCATCCCTATCCGATCCTGCACCTGGAGCTGCCATGAAACAAGAAGGCCACAACGACGAAGGCCATGGCGCGGGTGTGCTGAACGCCACCATGGCGTTCCTGCTGTGGGGCCTGTTCCCGCTGTACTTCCACGCGATCGGCGGGGTGCCGCCAATGGAAATCCTGGCCCACCGCATGGTGTGGTCGCTGCTCTTCCTGTGCATCGTGCTGACGGTGCGGCAGCAGTGGAAATGGCTGCCGGAAGTCTTGAAGCAGCCGAAGATCGTGGGAACGTTCGCGGCCAGCGCGCTGCTGCTGTCGGCCAACTGGTTCATCTATATCTGGGCCGTGAACAACGGTCACGTGATCGATGCCAGCCTCGGTTATTTCATTACGCCGCTGCTCAATGTGCTGCTCGGGCTGTTCGTGCTGAAGGAGCGGCTGCGCCGCGGCCAGTGGCTCGCGATCGGCGTGGCCGCCGCCGGCGTGGCCTGGCTCACGTGGCAGGCCGGCGCGCTGCCGTGGATCGCGCTGGTGCTGGCGGCCACGTTCGGCGCCTACGGCCTGCTGCGCAAGACCGCCGCGCTGGCGGCGCTGGAAGGCCTGTCGTTCGAGACGCTGCTGCTGTTCCCGCTGGCGGGCGGCTACGTGATCTGGCTGACGGTGCACGGCGCCAATACCTTCGTCAACACGCCCAGCGACTGGACACGCGCGCTGCTCGTTGCCGCCGGCCCGATCACCGCGATCCCGCTGCTGCTGTTCGCCGCCGGCGCGCGCAAGATCCCGCTGTCGGTGCTGGGCATGCTGCAATACATCGCGCCGACGATCCAGATGATCCTCGGCCTCATCGTGTTTCACGAAACGTTTACCAGAGCGCGCCTGGCCGGCTTCATCGTGATCTGGAGCGCGCTGGCGCTTTATATGGCGGAAGGGTTCATCGCGTCCCGCCGGACGCCAGCCTGACTGGCGGGTCACTGGCCCTCCCGCACCGTTTGGCGTATCCTTGTTGACCTTCTTTACAGTCACATCACTCAATTCGAGAATTTCTCAATGGCAAATTACGTCTATACCATGAACCGCGTGGGCAAAATCGTCCCGCCCAAGCGCCAGATCCTGAAAGACATTTCGCTCTCGTTCTTCCCGGGCGCGAAGATCGGCGTGCTGGGCCTGAACGGCTCCGGTAAGTCGACCTTGCTGAAGATCATGGCCGGCATCGATACCGACATCCAGGGCGAAGCGCGCCCGATGCCGGGCCTGTCGATCGGCTACCTGCCGCAGGAACCGCAGCTGGACCCGGAAAAAACCGTGCGCCAGGAAGTGGAATCGGGTCTGGGCGAAGCCTTCGAGGCGCAAGCCAAGCTCGACGCCGTGTACGCCGCCTATGCCGAGGAAGACGCCGACTTCGACGCACTGGCCGCCGAGCAGCAGCGCCTGGAATCGATCATTGCCGCCGCCGATGGCGGCAACCTGAACCTGCAACTGGAAATGGCCGCCGACGCGCTGCGCCTGCCGCCGTGGGAGGCGAAGATCGGCGTGCTGTCCGGTGGTGAAAAGCGCCGCGTGGCGCTGTGCAAGCTGCTGCTGTCCAAGCCCGACATGCTGCTGCTCGACGAACCGACCAACCACCTGGATGCCGAATCCGTCGAATGGCTGGAGCAGTTCCTGCTGCGCTTCCCGGGCACCGTGGTGGGCATCACCCACGACCGCTACTTCCTCGACAACGCCGCCGAATGGATCCTGGAACTGGACCGCGGCCACGGCATTCCCTGGAAAGGCAACTACAGCTCCTGGCTGGACCAGAAGGGGGCCCGCCTGCAGCAGGAAGAAGCCACCGAATCGGCACGCCAGAAGGCACTGAAGACGGAACTGGAATGGTCGCGCCAGAACCCGAAGGCGCGCCAGGCCAAGTCGAAGGCCCGCCTGGCCCGTTTCAACGAACTGTCCGAATACGAATACCAGAAGCGCAACGAGACGCAGGAGATCTTCATCCCCGTCGCGGAACGCCTGGGCAACGACGTCATCGAGTTCAAGAACGTCTCCAAAGCATTCGGCGACCGCCTGCTGATCGATAACCTGTCGTTCATCGTGCCGCCGGGTGCGATCGTGGGCATCATCGGCCCGAACGGTGCCGGTAAATCCACGCTGTTCAAGATGATCGCCGGCATCGACACGCCGGACAGCGGTGAAGTCGTCATCGGCAAGACCGCGAAGGTTTCGCTGGTCGACCAGAACCGCGATGAACTGGGCAACAACAAGACCGTGTTCGAGGACGTGTCCGGCGGCGCCGACATGCTCTCCGTGGGCCGCTTCGAGATGCCGTCGCGCGCCTACCTGGGCCGCTTCAACTTCAAGGGTGGCGACCAGCAAAAGCTCGTCGGCAACCTGTCCGGCGGCGAACGCGGCCGCCTGCACCTGGCCAAGACGCTGCTCAAGGGCGGCAACGTGCTGCTGCTGGACGAACCGTCGAACGACCTGGACGTGGAAACGCTGCGCGCGCTGGAAGACGCGCTGCTCGAGTTCGCCGGCTCGGTCATGGTGATCTCCCACGATCGCTGGTTCCTGGACCGCATCGCCACGCACATCCTGGCCTTCGAAGGCAATTCGCAAGTCACGTTCTTCGACGGTAACTACCAGGAATACGAAGCGGACAAGAAGAAGCGCCTGGGCGAGGAAGGTGCCAAGCCGAAGCGCATCCGCTACAAGCCGCTCACGAACTGATCCTCGGAAGCATCAACGAAAACGGACTCCCTCGGGAGTCCGTTTTTTTGCTCTCTTCTCTCACGAAGAAACCTGTTCCGGTGAGGCGGGCACAAGGACATTGGCGGCTCCCTTTCGAACCACCGTTGTCGCGCCCGGCCTCGATCGGTGCGCTTAGAAGCTGTAGCGCGCGTTCAGCGACACGGCGCCCTTGCTGCGGCCCACGTCGATGTCGTTCTTGCCGTAGTGCTCGTATTCCAGCGACAGGGCGACTTTTTCGTTCACGGCGTATTCGGCACCCAGCGACGCGTACACCGAATTACGGCTGCTGTCGCCGTTATAGGCGGCGGCCAGGCCGGTGGCGCTGACTTCATTCTTGTTGTGGGCCACGCCCAGCTTGCCGAACACGTTGACCTTCTCAGCCACCGGGTAGCTGGCCTTGCCCGCCAAATAGTACGACTTCGAATCCGCTTCGGCACGGCCATTGGCGCCGTTGACCGTGTAGGCGTAATCAGACTTGCCGAAGTCGGTGTAACCGGCTTCCACGGCAAACATCGGATTGATCTGATAGCCGGCGAAGAACTTGCCACCGTATTCGTGCTTGGCGTTGTCGACGCCGGACGTGTCGTTGCGCGCCTCATAGCGATGCTCGGAAACGACGCCACCGATACCGACATAAGGCTGGCCTTCCGCGGCATGGGCGGACACTGCACCAAAGGCGGCAGCGGATGCGACAAGGGCAAGAATGGTGTTTTTCATGATTGATCTCTCAGCAAAAATTGGTTGTTGTTCACAGTGCTGCGGGATCGCTGTTCAGCATGTGTGGAACCGCGACGAGACCAAGATAACACCGCATCTCATTTATAAAAGGTCCATTTCCGTAATAATTGTTAGCAGATGTAATGGCTATTGAAAGGGCGAAAACGCGCCCAAACTGGCGGCGTTTCCTTAAGAAACCCTAATAAAGCTTAGTCGCGGAAACGACTTACCGAATCAGCCGGAAGGTGAGGTTGATGCGCATACCGCGCGGCTTTGTTTCCTTGTTGATGCCGTGGCGCCAGTGCCGTTGCAACGTGCCGGCCATCAGCAGCAGGCTGCCGTCCGTCAGGTCGAGTTTCACGGTTTTCGCCAGCTTCCTGTGCTTCAGGATGAAGGTGCGGGTGGCGCCGAACGTCACCGATGCGATGGCGGGTTCGGCGCCCAGTTCCGGTTCGTCGTCGCTGTGGAATCCCATGCTGTCGCGTTCGTTGCGATAGCAGTTCAGCAGCACGCTGTTGTAGCGCTTGCCGGTGGCGTCCTCGACGGCGCGCCGGATCTCCAGCAGCAGTGGCGTGAAGGGCAGCGGGTGGAACGTGCGGCCGGAATACGTGTAGCTGGCCTCGCCGTACCATGCTGACAGCCGTGGCTGCTTCTGCGCCTTGCCGAACAAATAAATGGTTTCTTCGCGCCACGTGATCTCGTCGAGCAGGCGATGCAGCAGCACGTCGTTGGGCTGGGCGAGTGGCAATTGCGACAGGAAGGACAGTTCGCCATCGTCGATGGGGATCGGCTGCAGGGTCGCTTCGGCGGAAAACAGGTCCATCCGGCTATGATAAGGGACGCTTGAACAAGGGGACGCTTGAACAAGTGGACGCTTGAACAGGTGGACGCTTGAACAAGTGGACGCTTGAACAGGTGGACGCTCGAACAAGTGGACGCTCGAACAAGTGGACGCTTGGACATAGCGAACGGCGCAACGATAACAACGAGGAATCCTGATGGAGAAACGCACGTTCCTGGCAGCACTGGCGGCCAGCGGCGCGGCACCAGTACTGGCCGCACCGAAGAATGCGCAACGCGGCCCGACGCTGCTGACGGTCACCGGCGCGATCCCGAAAGCCAACCGCGGCAAGTTCGACCCGGTGGCGGACCAGATGATGTTCAAGCAGAAGCTGTCGTTCGACAAGGCATGGGCGTTCGACTACGCGGCGCTGGCTGCCCTGCCCGCGCTGTCGATCCAACCCACGCTGGAATACGACAGCAAGGTGCATACGCTGTCCGGCCCGCTGCTGACCGATGTACTGAAATCTGCCGGTGTTACCGTCACCGACGGCACCCGCATCACGCTGCGCGCCGTCGATGGCTACGCGGCGGTGGTCACCGGCGCGCAGGCACGCCAGCATCGGTTCATCGTGGCGACACAGCTCGATGGCGCACCGATGGCGCTGGGCGGCCTTGGCCCGCTGTGGGCCGTTTACGATGCGGACCGGGTACCCGACATGGCAAAAAGGCCCGTGGCCGAGCGCTTCGGCTCGTGCCCCTGGGCCCTGTACCACATCGATATTGCCTGACGAACAAACTGGGGACGTACCCTGGTTTTCAGGAAATTTCCTGAAAACCAGGGTACGTCCCCAGTTTTACTTATGCGTAGGCTTCAGCCAGCGACATGACGCGCGGCGTGTAGGTGATGCCCACGTCGCCGAAGATCTTCGTGATCTGTGCCATATTGGTCTCGCACTCTTCCAGCTTCCAGCCCTTGAACAGGTCGGTGCCGTCTTTCTGGAAGTGCAGGTCGAGTACCTTGCCGCGGTCCTTGTGCGTGTAGCCGGAGCTGTGGGTTTGCTGGAAACCGGCGGCGGCCAGCGCTTCGATCACGGCGACGGGCGGATTGTCCGGGTCGGTCGCCAGGTAGACACCATAGGTCTTGCCCGGCGGTTTCGCAGCGATATCGACTTCGTAGATGCCGGGCGCCTTGGTGACGGTCGTGGATTTCAGAAATAACATACAGATCCCCTGTCCGGCGCGGCGCCGGTTGATTGGAAGTAATAAAGAGGACCTAGCTTATTGCTTTCGGAAAATTTTGTCGATCATTGCGACAGAATTTTTTGCTCCCGCGCAACAGTTTGACGACAAGGCGACAAGATTGCAAGCCGCTCAAGGCGCTCACGCCGAGGCGGTTTTTGGCACCTTGCGCGCAGCCAGTGTTGCCGTTGGCGGCACCAGCGCGCCATACAGCGTGCCCGTATCGGCATCCCAGGCTGACACGGCCGCCTGCTGCCGCTGCACGGTCGCGTAATCGCCCCGCGCGACCGGGCCGGACAAGGCTTGCGCCGGCCCCATCCGGAACACGTTCGACAGCGATTCCTGCGCCAGCGGGCGCGCCAGCTCGCGCGCCACGTCTTCGGGAATGCCGGCTGCCTGGTAGGCACGCAACGCGGCATCGAGCACCGTGACGAGGTAGTTGCTCGCAAACACGGCCGCGGCGTGGTACACGGTCTTGGCTGCCGGGTCGATCGCCACAGGCCGGGCGCCAATCGCTTCCAGCGCCGGCACGAGCAGCGCCAGCGCTGCCTCGTCGCCCTCGATGCCGCAAAAGGTGCCGGCAAACGCGGCCACCACGGCTGCCGGGTCGGCGAAGCTGCGGATCGGATGCACGCTGGCGAGCCGTGCCCCGCCCTGCCGCGCCGCCTCCAGCGTGCCGGATGCCAGCGCGCCGCTGCAGTGGAACACAGTGGCGCCCTGCAATGGGCGGCTGGCCGCGAGCGCCGCGCAGGCGGGAACGATCTGGTCGTCCGTCACCGCCAGCAAGTAGACGTCAGCCACCGGCAAGGCGGCGACCTCCGCGGCGGGAAACCCGGCGCCAATGAACGCCACGCCCTCCTGCGCCGAGGCGGCCGACCGGGCCAGCACGCCAACGACGTCGAACGTGCCCGCCGCGTGCCACAGGCGCCCGAAGGTGCGGCCCACGTGACCGGCGCCGATGATGGCCAGCGTCGGCATCAGAACCCGGACCCCGGCGTTTCCAGGAACGCCAGTTCTTCCGGCGTGGACGCGCGGCCCAGGATGGCGTTCCGGTGCGGGAAGCGGCCGAACTTGCGGATCACGTCGCGGTGGCGCTTTGCATAATCAAGCATGCTTTCAAAGCCGGTGGACGAGGCCGCCAGCTTGTCGAACAGGATCACCGAGCGGTCCTGCATCGACAGGTTTTCCGCATGCTCGAACGGCATGTATGAAAACGCCCGCTGTACTGCGGGCAGCGTCTGGTTGGCGCCGGAATTGTCGATTGCCAGCGCCGCTTCGAGCGCCAGCGTATCGCCGGCGAACGCCTTCGGCGTGCCGCGGTAGATGTTGCGCGTAAACTGGTCCAGCACGAGGATGCGCGCCAGCGCGCCCTGCGTGCCTTCGTCGTCCCACTGCCGCAGCCCACCCGCCAGCGCATCCTCGACCGCATCGCCGAACTCTGCGAACACGCGGCGATCGAACGCGTCGTCCTTGCGGAACCATTCCGGCCGCTGCATGTTGTGGCCCTTCACGCCGATCGGCAGGAACCAGAAATCCAGTACGTCTTGCGATGTGACGAGCATGCTTGTCCTCGAGTCAGGGCGCCAGGCGCCGGCCAAACAGAAAGTTTCAGGAAAACCGGTGACAGACACCAGTTTTTTTGCAACATATGTTCCGCAAAAACCGGTGTCTGTCACCGGTTTTTTTCACCGGGTCCAGGCGATGGTTCAGTTGCGGGCGTGGGTGAGCTGGAAGCCGTCCACCCCTTCGTAGTGCGCCATCTCGGCGGCCAGCTTGCCGAGCGGGGCACCGCTGTGCTTGCTGTGGGCCAGCGCGACGAAGCGCCATTCCATGCGGCCGCCTTCGAGCGCGATCATCAGCGAACCGCCGGCGATCTCATAGCCGCGCTCGCTCGCCATCGCGCGCAGCTTGTCTTCCGACGGTTCATAGCCCGGCTTGAAGCGCAGCGTGATGGCGATCGCGTGGCGCGACGGCAGCCAGGCCTCGATGCGCGACAGGTAGATCATCACCACGGCACACATCAAGGCCAGGCCCATCGCCGCGGCATAGAAGCCCACGCCGACGAGGATGCCGATCACGGACGACGCCCAGATCGATGCCGCCGTCGTCAGCCCGCTGATGTTGAAGCCCTCGCGCATGATGACGCCGGCGCCGAGGAAGCCGATGCCGGTGACGATGCCCTGCACGACGCGCGTGGGATCGGTGCCCACCAGCGCCGTCATCTGGCCGCCGAACCAGAATTCCGGGTAGCCGCCGATCACGGTCAGCGCCGCCGATGCCATGCACACGAGGCCATACGTGCGCATGCCGGCGGCGCGGCCGTGGTACGAGCGCTCGTAACCGACCAGCATGCCGAGCAGCAGCGCGCCCAGCAGGTTCAGGAAGATGACGCCATTCGTCACCAGTTCCGCGGACGACCAGTAGGCACCCAGCAGGTCGCGCGTCATGTCAGGCCTTCGGCGGCTTCTTGGTCAACTGCTTCTCGAATTCGATATCGTTCTTGCTGATGCGCTTGGCTATCTGCGGCCCCTGGGCATTGACGAAGGCCACGAATTCGTCGAGCTCCATCGGCGGGCACAGCGGCGGCTTGCCGGGCCCCTCGGTCAGGAAGAAATGGCCGCTGCCGGTGATCGACATCGACCAGCCCGGATTGCCGCTGCGTTGCTTCAGCCGGTCGATCGCGTTCGACGCCCTGGTGGATCGGGTCATAATGGTTGGGTCCTTTCGTTGAGCCACGCCAGCGCGGCGCCGTCCACCCAGGGGGCCAGGCGCTCGCGCACGGTGGCATGGTAATCGTTCAGCCACGCGATCTCGTCATCGCGCAGCAGCGTGCGGTCGATGCAGCGCGTGTCGATCGGGCACAGTGTCAGCGTTTCGAAACGCAGGAACTCGCCGAATTCCGTGGTGCCGTCGGCGCGGTTCATCACGAGGTTCTCGATGCGGATGCCCCACTTGCCGGGCCGGTAGATGCCCGGCTCGATCGACGTGATCATGCCCGGCTCCATCGCCGTGTGCGGCTCCGGCATCATCGATGGCGTGATCGCGTGCGGCCCTTCGTGCACGTTCAGGAAGAAGCCCACGCCATGGCCCGTGCCATGGCCGAAATCGATGCCGGCCGCCCAGATCGGCGCGCGCGCGATCGCATCGAGCAGCGGCGCCTTCGTACCGCGCGGGAAGCGGGTGGCGGACAGTGCCATCATCCCCTTCAGCACGAGCGTGAAGTCGCGCCGGTGCTCGGCCGTGATGGCGCCGACCGGCACCACGCGCGTGATGTCAGTGGTGCCGCCGATGTATTGGCCGCCGGAATCGATCAGCAGCAGGCCATCCCCGTCGATGACGGCACATTGCCCTTCGATGGCGCGGTAATGCATGATCGCGCCGTTCGACTGGAAGCCGGCAATCGTGCCGAAGCTGGGGCTGACGAAGCCCGGCCGGCGCGCCCGGGCGGCCGTGATATGGCGATCGATGTCCACCTCGTCCAGCGGTGCCTCATGGCGGCGCGCCAGCGCGCCTTCCAGCCAGCTGAAGAACTCGCACAGCGCAGCACCATCCTGTTCCATCGTGGCGCGCACGTGGACCGCCTCGGCCTCGCTCTTGCGCGACTTGGCGAACGTGGTGGGATTGATTGCTTCTACCA
Source organism: Pseudoduganella lutea (assembly GCF_004209755.1). NCBI lineage: Bacteria > Pseudomonadati > Pseudomonadota > Betaproteobacteria > Burkholderiales > Oxalobacteraceae > Pseudoduganella > Pseudoduganella lutea. Next base: position 2,958,469 of record NZ_CP035913.1, read on the forward strand.
CTTTGACGTGGCCGGGCACGGCCTGCCGCGTGCCATGCGTGATGCGGCGCGGGTCCAGCAGCAGCACCGTGCCGGGCGGCAGCTCGGCCAGCGCGGCGGCGGCGCGCTCATAAGGCGCGACGGTGACGCCGTCCGCGGCCAGCCTGGCAGCCAGTGCCGGCTTCACCTTGCCATCGGCCACGAACAGCGTGGCGTGATCGAGGGCGACCAGCGCATGCGACACAAAGATCGGGTTGAAGCTGACGTCCGACCCGCGCAGGTTGAACAGCCAGGCGATATCGTCCAGCGTGGAGATCACGTGACGGTCGGCGCCCTGCTCGCGCATGGCCGCGTGCAGCGCCGCCAGCTTGTCCGCGCGCGCCATGGTGGCATACGGCGGCATGTGCTCGACGACGGGCTCGGGCGGCAGGCCGGCGCGGCCGCGCCACACGGCGTCGAGCAGGTCGGCATCCGTGCGCAGCACAATTCCCTTTGCATCGAGCGCGCCCTGCAGCAGCCGGGCGATGGCCAGGCCCAGCACGGCGCCATCGACGGCGACCGTCTGTCCCGCCTGCAGCGTGTCGGCCAGCCAGGCCACGTAATCCGTGCTGGCGCCGGACGCGATCTTCATCAGCGCGATGCCGGTGCCGGCCAGTTCGCTTTCGGCCTGCGTCCAGTAGCGCCCGTCGGTCCACACGCCGGCGAAGTCCTGCGTGGCGATGAACGTGCCGACCGAACCGGTGAAGCCGGACAGCCATTCGCGCCCCTTCCAGCGCGGCGGCAGGTACTCGGACAGGTGCGGGTCGGACGATGGCACGATGACGGCGTCGACGCCATGGTGGTGCATGGCCTGGCGCAGGGCGGCCAGGCGATCGGGAATGGTATCGGTCATGGTGGTATCTCTTGCCGCCATCGGCAGCGGCGGTCGCGCAATGATACCGCGATTGCCACTCGTCAGTGCCCACCGTACGATCGTGTCCCCGGCTGGAACCGGGGCACGCCATGCCGCGCCTGGAACAGCTTGGCGTCTCCGCGCGGCAGGGCATGCCGTTCCCTGCCGCGCGGCGCACGGTACCCCATGCCGGAAAGCCTCAATGCAGTACCCGCGGCTGGTCCGTGTCCACCTCGCCCTGGTGCGTGGTGTACTGGAAATCCATCCGTGGCCGGTTGCCGGCGATATCGCACACGGCGCGCACGATCTCATCCTGCGCCACGTAATGCACCATGTGGCCGGCATCCTGCACCGTGTGCAGCTGGCTTTGCAGCAGTTCGCGGTGCAGCCGCTCGGCATTGTCGCCGGGGTCGACGATCTTGTCGCCGGTGCCGGTGAAGATGGTGACCGGCATCGTGATCTCGGCATAACGGTGCCGCAGGTTCGCGGCGGCCGGGATCATCAGCACCGATTCGGCGCTGGAGGCACGCAGTTGCGATGGCCGCAGCGACAGCCACTTGGGCCAGCGCTTGAAACTCTCGGCAACCGGCCGCGGACTGAACACTTTCTTGACCAGGCCCGACCAGAGCAGGCGCGAGACGAGCGGCGAGACGGTAAAACGCATCACGTCGCCCACCACCGGGATCGCGGGGCCGGACATCAGCACCACGTCGGCACGCGGCGTCGGGTAGTAATAGCCGGCCATCAGCACCAGGCCGTTGACGAGACGCGGCTGGTCCATCGCCATCGCCAGTGCCACCAGCGTGCCCCACGAATGGCCCACCACGAGGGCCTGGTCGACATGCAGCGCCGCCAGCGCCTTGCCCAGCAATGCGGCTTGCTCGGGTGGCGTCCATACCGTGCTGCGCGGCCGGTCACTGTAGCCAAAGCCGGGGCGGTCGAAGGCGATCACCGTATGATCGCGCGCCAGCATGTCGACCAGGCCGGACAGTTCAAAATCCAGCGACGTCGCGCCATTGCCGTGCAACAGCACGACGACAGGGCCGGCACCGCGCCGCAGGTAATGCAGCTTGACCCCATCGACGGTCACGAATTCCCCCGCAGGCGGATGCTCCGCCTCGGCCTGCTTGGTCTTGCTGCGCACTACCATGTAGGCGGCGGCCAGCGCACCCGCGGCCGCGGCCCACGCCGTTTGTTTTCTGCTCAGCTGTAACATGAAAAGCTCCTGGTTCACCGTGTCCGAGACAGGCTAATGCAGGAGCCGGATGGCATTTGTTAAGGCACTAACACAGAACGCGAATCGTTTACCACACGACTGGGACAGCCTCGTGACAACGCTCAAACGTGTGCTTCGAACTTGCGCAGCCCGTCGAGGTCGAGGATGCGGATACCACCGTAATCCACACGCAACAGCCCTTCGCGCTCCAGCACCTGCAGCGCCTGGTTGGCACGCTGGCGCGACGCGCCGGACAACAATCCCACCTCTTCCTGCGAGATCTGCACGAGGCGCTCGCTGCCCGGATACAGGTGCGTATTGAACAGCGACGCCAGGCAGCGGGCCACGCGGGTATCGGGATCGAGCAGCCGTTCGTGCTCGACCATGCCGATGAACTGGCCCAGCCGTTCGTTCAGTTGCATCAGCAGGAAGCGGGTGAAGGGCAGGCTGTTTTCCAGCAGCCAGTGGAACGTGGTGGCCGGCATGCGGGCGATGCGGCTGTCGCGCAGCGCCATCGCATCGTATTTGCGGCACTCGTCCTTCAGCAACGAGCCTTCGCCGAACCAGCCGCCGGGCGGCACGCCCGTGAAGGTCACGCTCTTGCCGGACGGCGAGAAGTTGTTCATTTTGACCATGCCGGCAATGATGCCGACCCAGTTGTCGACGATCTCGCCCTTGCGGCACACATAGCCGCCCTTCGGCACGAACACTTCGAACGTGGTCGCCTCCACGCGCGCCATCTGCTCGGCGGTCAATGCCTGGGCCCATAGCGCACCGCGCAATGCTTCTTTCAGGCTGGGAACCTTGTCATTCACGCTGTCGTTCATTTTGCATTGCACCATCGAAAGTGGAGCAATTGTCTTTGAAATGACAACCGCCGGGAAGAAGGGCAGTTAATATCATTGCATAAAAAGTGCGCCTCACCCTATCACCACGGGAGATACATGGACGCAATACCGGAGACATTCCCCCGCCTGCTCCTCGAGCATGGACGGGTCCGGCCGCACAAGTGCGCGTACCGGGAGAAGTACCTGGGCATCTGGCAAGCCTGGACCTGGGCCCAGGTCAACGATGAAGTGCGGGCACTGGCCTGCGGCCTGGCCGCGCTGGGTTTTACACGCGGCATGAACCTGGCCATCATCGGCGACAACCGGCCGCGCCTGTACTGGGCGATGCTGGCCGCGCAGTGCCTGGGCGGCGTGCCCGTGCCGCTGTACCAGGACGCCCCCGCGGCGGACATGGCCTACGTGCTGGAGAACGCCGAGATCCGCTACGCGATCGTCGAAGACCAGGAGCAGGTCGACAAGCTGCTCGAACTGCAGGCGGACTATCCCGGCATCGAACACATCGTCTACGACGACGAGCGCGGCATGCGCCATTACCGCCAGGGCGAACTGGTCTCGTATGCGCGCCTGCAGGAAACGGGTCGTGCCTGGGACCGGGACAACCCCGGTTTCTACGAAGCGGCGCTGGCGGCGGGCGGCGGTGCGGACAACGCGATCATCCTGTACACCTCGGGCACCACCGGCAAGCCGAAAGGCGTGTGCCAGACCCATGCGGCGCTGATCGCGGCCGGCACCGGCGGTACCGGCTTCGAGCATCTGACGGATGTGGAGAACGTGCTGTCCTACCTGCCCATGGCGTGGGTCGGCGACTGCCTGTTCTCGTTTGCCCAGGCACTCGTGGCGGGCTTCACCGTGAATTGCCCGGAATCGGCGGAAACGGTCACGATCGACCTGCGCGAGATCGGTCCGTCGTACTACTTCGCGCCGCCACGCATCTTCGAAGGCATGCTGACCCAGGTGATGATCCGCATGGAGGACGCGGGCGCGATCAAGCGCCGCATGTTCGATCACTTCATGGCGGTGGCGCGCCGCGTGGGTGCCGATATCCTCGACGGCCGCCCGGTGCCGGCCGTGGACCGGCTGCGCTACGCGCTCGGCGACCTGCTCGTGTACGGGCCCCTGAAGAACGTGCTGGGCCTGTCGCGGGTGCGCGTCGCCTACACGGCCGGCGCCGCGATCGGGCCCGACCTGTTCCGCTTCTACCGCTCGATCGGCATCAACCTGAAGCAGTTCTACGGTTCCACCGAAACCTGCGCCTATATCTGCCTGCAGCCGAATGGCCAGATCAAGTTCGACAGCGTCGGCATGGCCGCGCCGGGCGTGGACGTGAAGCTGGCCGAGAACGGCGAAGTGCTGGTCAAGTCGCCCACGCTGATGAGCGGCTACTACAAGCGCCCGGAGGCCACCGTGGAGGCGATCGATCCGCAAGGGTGGTTCCACACGGGCGATGCCGGCATCTTCGATGCCGAAGGCCACCTCAAGATCATCGATCGCGCGGCGGATGTGGGGCGCCTGAACGGCGGCGCGATCTTCGCCCCGAACTACATCGAGAACAAGCTGAAATTCTTCCCCTTCATCAAGGAGGCCGTTGCGTTCGGCAACGGCCACGATACCGTATGCGCCTTCCTGAACATCGACATGGAAGCGGTCGGCAACTGGGCCGAACGGCGCAATATCGCCTATGCCGGCTACACCGACCTGGCCAGCCACCCGGACGTGTATGCGCTGATGGCCGACTGCGTGGAAAAGGTCAACGCCGACCTGGCCGCCGATGCGGCGATGAGCGACACGCAGGTGCACCGCTTCCTCGTGCTGCACAAGGAGCTTGATCCGGACGACGATGAACTGACACGCACGCGCAAGGTGCGCCGCAAGTTCATCGCCGAGAAATACCGCGTGCTGATCGATGCGCTGTATGCGGGCCGCACGTCGCAGTACATCGAAACGCAGGTGAAATTCGAGGATGGCCGCACGGGCATCGTGGCGGCCGACCTGCGCATTGCCGACAGCCACGTCGTGCCACCGCACGTGCGGCGCGCGGCATGATGGGAGAAACCACGATGCTGATGAACGAACCCGATACGCTGTTCCAGGGCCAAAGGAAAACCGGCCCGGTGATCCTCGACCTGCGCAATATCTCGCTGTCGTTCGGCGGCGTAAAAGCACTGACCGACATTTCGTTCGACGTGCGCGAACACGAGATCCGCGCCATCATCGGCCCGAACGGCGCCGGCAAGAGTTCGATGCTGAACGTGATCAATGGTGTCTACCGCCCGCAAGGCGGCGAGATCGTGTTTCGCGGCCAGCACCGGCGCAACATGGATTGCTACGCTGCCGCGAAATCCGGCATCGCCCGCACCTTCCAGAATATCGCGCTGTTCAAGGGCATGACGGTACTCGACAACGTGATGACGGGCCGTAACCTCAAGATGACGTCGAACTTCCTGCTGCAGGCGCTGTATTGGGGCCCGGCGCGGCGCGAGGAAATCGCCCACCGCCGCAAGGCCGAGGAGATCATCGATTTCCTCGAGATCCAGCACATCCGCAAGACGCCCGTGGGCCGCCTGCCCTATGGCCTGCAGAAGCGCGTGGAACTGGCCCGCGCGCTGGCCGCGGAACCGGAAGTCCTGCTGCTCGACGAGCCGATGGCCGGCATGAACGTGGAAGAAAAGCAGGACATGTGCCGCTTCATCCTCGACGTGAACGACGAGTTCGGCACGACGATCGTGCTGATCGAGCACGACATGGGAGTCGTCATGGATATCTCGGACCGGGTCGTGGTGCTCGACTACGGCCGCAAGATCGGCGACGGCACGCCGGAAGAGGTGCGCGCGAACCCGGACGTCATCAAAGCATACCTGGGGACAGCCGATGGACATTAACTTCTTCTTTGAAGTCCTGATCGGCGGGCTGCTGTCGGGCGTGATGTATGCGCTGGTGGCCATCGGTTTCGTGCTGATCTACAAGGCGTCCGGGGTGTTCAACTTTGCCCAGGGCGCGATGGTGTTCTTTGCCGCGCTCACGTGCGTGGGCCTGATGGACAAGTTCGGCATGTCGCTGTGGCTGGCCATTCCCTGCACCATGGTTGCGATGATCGTTCTCGGCTTCGCCATCGAGCGCGTGGTGCTGCGCCCGCTCGTGAACCAGCCGGAGATCACGCTGTTCATGGCCACCATCGGCCTGGCGTTCTTCCTCGAAGGCCTGGCGCAGCTGCTGTGGGGCTCGCAGGTCCACCAGCTGCCGCTGCCGATCGAAGATGTGCCGATGCAGTCGCTGCTCGACCGCTTCAACATCGTCGTGTCGCAGTTCGACGTGATCGCCGCCCTCATCTGCGGCGTACTCGTTGCGGCGCTGGCGCTGCTGTTCGCGAAAACCAAAGTCGGCCGCGCGCTGCGCGCCGTGGCGGACGACCACCAGGCCGCGCTGGCCGTTGGCATTCCGCTGCAGCGCATCTGGGCCATCCTGTGGGCGGTGGCGGGTGTCGTGGCTCTCGTGGCGGGCCTGCTGTGGGGCGCGCGCAATGGCGTGCAGTTCGCCCTCACGTTCATCGCGCTGAAAGCCCTGCCGGTACTGATCCTTGGCGGCTTCACCTCCGTGCCCGGCGCCATCGTGGGCGGCCTGATCATCGGCGCCTCGGAAAAGCTGGCCGAGGTGTACATCGGGCCGCTCGTGGGCGGCGGCATCGAGGGCTGGTTCCCCTACGTGCTGGCGCTGCTGTTCCTGCTGGTGCGGCCGGAAGGGCTGTTCGGCGAAAAGATCATCCGGAGGATCTGACATGTTCTATCGCGAAGCGGGGCAATTCCGCACCACCTACGAGGCCGATGGCCAGATCCTGCCGATCCGGCAAGACCGCATCGTGTTGCTGGCCACGCTGGCCATCGCCGTGGTGGCGGTGCCGTTCATCGCATCGCCCTACCTGCTGTCGGCGATCCTGATCCCGTTCCTGATCTTTTCGCTGGCCGCGCTGGGCTTGAACATCCTCACCGGCTATGCGGGCCAGCTGTCGCTCGGCACGGCCGCGTTCATGGCCGTGGGTGCGTTCGCCTCCTGGAATTTCGTGGCGCGCATTCCCGGCATGCCCATGCTGCTGGCCTTCGTGCTGGGCGGGCTGTGCGCCGCGCTCGTGGGCATCGCGTTCGGCTTGCCATCGCTGCGCATCCGCGGGTTCTATCTCGCCGCGGCCACGCTGGCCACGCAGTTCTTCGTGATCTGGTGCCTGACCAAGATCTCGTGGCTGACGAACTACAGCCCGTCCGGCGTGATCACCGCCCAGCGCATCGAGATCATGGGCTACGCCTTCGATACGCCGCAGCGCAAATATGTCCTCGTGCTGCTCGTGGTGGCGCTGCTGGCGCTGCTGGCGAAGAACCTGGTGCGCTCGAACGTGGGCCGTTCGTGGATGGCGGTGCGCGACATGGACATGGCGGCCGAAGTCATCGGCATCCGCCCGATGCGCACGAAGCTGCTGGCCTTCGCCGTGAGCTCGTTCTACTGCGGCGTGGCCGGCGCGCTGTACGCGTTCGCCTACCTGGGCACGGTGGAACCGGAAGCCTACAGCCTGGACCTGTCGTTCCGCATCCTGTTCATGATCATCATCGGCGGCGTGGGCTCGATCCTCGGGTCCTTCCTCGGCGCCGCGTTCATCGTGCTGCTGCCCGTGTTCCTGAACATCGCCGCGCACGGGCTCGCGCTGCCCACCAGCGTGGCGTCGAACCTGGAACTGATGGTGTTCGGCGCCCTCATCATCTTCTTCCTGATCGTGGAACCGCACGGCCTGGCGCGCCTGTGGCAGATCGGTAAAGAGAAGCTGCGCCTGTGGCCATTCCCTCACTAAAACAAGATCCTAAGGAGACCATCATGAAGCTGTTGCCTTCCATCGTACTCGGCACCCTGCTCGCCGGCGCCATTGCTCCCGCCTTCGCGCAGGAACAGTTCGTTGCCCTGCCCTCGTACCGCGTGGGCCCTTATGCCTCGGGAGGCTCCGGCTTCTATGGCGGCATCATCGACTATTTTGCGCTCGTCAACGCAGCCGGTGGCGTCAACGGCGTGAAGATCGCCTGGCAGGAATGCGAGACGGAATACAACCCGTCGCGCGGCGTGGAATGCTACGAGCGGCTGAAGACCCAGCAGGGCGGCGCCACCCTTGTCGAGCCGCTGTCGACCAGCATCGCCTACGGCATCCTCGACCGCATCCCGCAGGACAAGATCCCGATGACGATGCTGGGCTACGGCCGCTCGGATGCCGCCAACGGCAAGGTGTTCCCCTATGTGTTCCCGCTGATTTCCAGCTACTGGAGCCAGGCCGCAGCCATGGTGAAATACCTGGCCGACAAGAACGGCGGCTCGCTGAAGGGCAAGAAGATCGTGCACCTGTACCACGACTCCGCGTTCGGCAAGGAACCATTGCCCGTGCTGGAAGCGCTGGCGAAGCAGCAGGGTTTTGAACTGGTCAAGGTTCCCGTGGCGCCGCCGGGCAGCGAGCAGCAGGCGCAGTGGCTGCAGATCCGCCAGGCGCGGCCCGATCACGTGATCCTGTGGGGCTGGGGCGTGATGAATTCGGTGGCGATCAAGACGGCGCAGCGCAACGGCTTCCCGCGCGAGAAGATCCTCGGCGTGTGGTGGGCCGGCTCCGAGGAAGACACCGTGCCGTCCGGCGACGCCGCCAAGGGCTATACGGCGATGTCGTTCAACACTCCCGGTAATTACCCGGTGCTCGACGAGATCCGCACGAAGCTGTACAAGACCGGCAAGGGCAACCTGGCCGACCAGGCCCGCATCGGCTCGGTGTACCACATGCGCGGCGTGACGGCCGGCATCCTGTTTGTGGAAGCGATGCGCACCGCGCAGGAAAAATTCGGCAAGGGCAAGCCCGTCACGGGCGAGCAGATGCGCTGGGGCCTGGAACACCTGAATATCGACCTGGCGCGCCAGAAAGCGGTGGGCGCCGCGAACATGTTCCCGACCGTGAAGACGAGCTGCGAAGACCATGAAGGCTCCGGCGCCGTGAAGGTACAGCAGTGGGATGGCAAGAAGTGGGTCGCCATCACGCCGAACTGGATCGTGGGCGACCGCGCGCTGGTGAAAAAACTCATCGACGAATCGTCGAACAAGTACGCGGCCGAGAAAAACATCAAGCCTGCGTGCATGCCATGAGCGCGCTGTCCGTCAACAACATCGAGGTGATCTACGACCACGTGATCCTCGTGCTGAAAGGCGTGTCGCTCGAGGTGCCGCAGGGGTCCATCGTGGCGCTGCTGGGGGCGAACGGTGCCGGCAAGTCCACCACGCTGAAGACGATCTCCACCTTGCTGCGCGGCGAACGGGGCGACGTGACGAAGGGCGAAGTGCGTTTCAACGGCGAGCGGGTCGACCAGCTCACGCCAAACGCGCTCGTGACGCGCGGCCTGGCCCAGGTGATGGAGGGCCGCCACTGCTTCGGCCACCTGACGATCGAGGAAAACCTGCTGACCGGTGCCTACACGCGCAAGCTGTCGCGTGCCGGACTGCGCGAGGAACTGGAGCGTGTCTACCACTATTTTCCCCGCTTGAAGGAGCGGCGTGCCAGCCAGGCCGGCTACACGTCCGGCGGCGAACAGCAGATGTGCGCGATCGGCCGCGCGCTGATGGCCAAGCCGTCGATGATCCTGCTGGACGAACCATCGATGGGCATCGCGCCGCAGATCGTCGAGGAGATCTTCGGTATCGTCAAGGACCTGAACGGCAACGAGGGCGTGTCGTTCCTGCTGGCCGAGCAGAACACGATGGTGGCGCTGCGCTACGCGGACTTCGGCTACATCCTCGAGAACGGCCGCGTGGTGATGGAAGGCGATGCGGCGGAGCTGGCGGCGAACGAGGATGTGAAGGAGTTCTACCTGGGCGTTTCCGGTGCGGGCCGCAAGAACTTCCGCGACCAGAAATTCTACAAGCGGCGCAAACGGTGGCTGTCATGAATATCGACAAGGCAAAGAAACTGTGCGCCGGGCTGCCCGGCGCCACGCAGGACATCAAATGGACATCGTGCCTCGTGTATTCGGTGGGCGGCAAGATGTTCGCCATCACCGACAGCGATCCGAAGGCAAGCCGCTTCAGCATCAAGGTCGATGACGATGCCTTCCTGGGACTCACCGACCGCCCCGGCATCATCCCGGCGCCGTACCTGGCGCGAATGAAATGGGTGCGGATCGACGACCCCAAGGCGGTATCGGACGAGGAAGCGGCCACGCTGCTGAAACGCGCCCATGAAATCATCTTCGGCAAGCTGACGAAGAAGCTGCAGAAGCAAATCGCGGAAGGCGGCGACACATGAACACGCATTTTTCCCAATCGACGCTGGACGATCTCGAAACGCGCGATCCGCATGACCGCGAGCGCGACCTGATGCGGCGCCTGCCGGCGCTGGTGGCGCAGGCGCAGTCGGCGGCTGGATGGGCGCGCATCCTGCATGGGGTGCAAGCATCGGCCATCGATCACCGTGCCGCACTGGCGCAACTGCCCGTCACGCGCAAGTCGCAGCTGAAGGAACTCCAGCAGCAGGATGCGCCATTTGGCGGGCTGACGAGCACCGCGCCCCGCGCGCTGTCGCGCATCTGCATGTCGCCCGGGCCGATCTTCGATCCCGAAGGCCGCTCGAGCGATCCGTGGCGTTTCGCGCGGCCCATGTACGCGGCGGGCGTGCGCGCCGGCGGCCTGCTGCAGAACTGCTTTTCGTATCACTTCACGCCGGCCGCCTTCATGGTCGAAGGCGGCGCCGCGCGCATCGGCTGCACGGTGATCCCGGCCGGCAGCGGCCAGACGGAATTGCAGGTGCAGGCCATGTCCACCTTGCGGCCGGATACCTATGTGGGCACGCCGTCGTTCCTCAAGCTCATCCTGGAAAAAGCCGCGGAAACCGGGGCGGACGTTTCGAGCGTGCGGCATGCGCTGCTGTCGGCCGAGGCGCTGCCCGAATCGCTGCGCGCGTGGTTCATCGAGCGCGGCGTGCCGCACGTGTGCCAGGCGTATGCATCGGCCGATGCCGGCAGCATCGCCTACGAGACGCGCACCGACGGCGTGCTCGATCCCGGCATGGTGCTGGACGAGGAAGTGATCCTCGAGATCGTCAAGCCCGGCACGGGCGAACCGGTCGCGCCGGGTGAAGTGGGCGAAGTGGTGCTCACCGTGTTCCATCCCGACTATCCGCTGATCCGCTTTGCCACCGGCGACCTGTCCGCGCTGCTGGTCGGCGCGACGCCGGCCGCCGGCGCCCACACCAATGCGCGCCTGCGCGGCTGGCTGGGGCGCGCGGACCAGACGACGAAAGTGCGGGCGATGTTCGTGCATCCGTCGCAAGTGCACGAGATCGCGCACCGCCACGGCATCGGCAAGGCGCGGCTCGTGGTGTCCGGCACGATCGCCGATGAAACGATGACGCTGCAGTGCGAGGTGGACGATCCCGCCGCCAGCATCGCGGCCGATAACGGCGCGGCAATCGTGGCCACCTTGCGCAACGTGACGAAGTTGCGCGGCGAAGTGTTTTTTGTACAACGCGGCAGCCTGCCCAACGACGGCAAGGTGATCGACGATCGCCGCCGTTATGACTGAAGGCGCCACCGATACAGAAGAGACACTCAGCCAGTACCGTTGAAACAGGGCCGGACAACCGCATCGTTATCGCGGATAATTGGCGCACTTTTCAACTGTACTTTCCACGTCATTTTTTACCCCATGCAAGAATTTCATCATCAACGGGCCCGTGCGCTGCTGGACAACGCCGAGGAAATCTTTACCGCCCAGCAGGTGTCCGACGCCGTGCGCCAGGTGGCCGGCGAGCTGAACACGCGCTTCAACGCACTCGAGGAATTCCCGCTCGTGCTTGGCGTGATGGGCGGCGCCGTCGTCTTCACCGGCAACCTGCTGCCGCAGCTGACGTTCCCCCTCGAATTCGACTATATCCACGTGAGCCGCTATGGCGACGAAGACCGCGGCGGCGAAGTCGTCTGGAAGGTGGTGCCCCGCTCGAATGTCGAAGGCCGCACCGTGATCGTCGTCGACGACATCCTCGACGAAGGCGAAACGCTGGCCCACGTGAAGCAGCGCCTGCTCGACATGGGCGCCAAGGAAGTTGTCATTGTTGTCTTCGCGGACAAGGCGATCGGCAAGACCAAGCCGGTGAAGCCGGATCTGGTGGGTCTCGTCATTCCGAACCGCTTCGTCGTCGGTTATGGCATGGATGCCTACAATTACTGGCGCAACCTGCCCGGCCTGTGGGCAATCAACAACACCGATCTGTCAAGCTGAGCGGTCCGCATTTCCTCGTTCCCATAGCACCTCGTCCACCAGGCCGTACTCGACGGCCTGCGTGGCGGACATGAAGTTGTCGCGATCCGAATCGCGCGCGACCCGCGCGATATCCTGTCCCGTGCGTTCGGCAAAGATGTGGTTCAGCCGTTCGCGCAGGTGCAGCACCTCCCTTGCCTGAATTTCCACATCCGCCGCCGTGCCCTGCGACCCGCCGCTGGGCTGGTGGATCATGATGCGCGCATTGGGCAGCGCAAAGCGCTTGCCTTTCTCTCCCGCCGCCAGCAGGAACGCGCCCATGCTGGCCGCGAAGCCCGTGCAGATGGTCGCCACCGCCGGCCGGATGAACTGCATCGTGTCGTAAATCGCCAGGCCCGCGTAGACGGACCCGCCGGGCGAGTTGATGTAGAGTGAAATATCCTTGCCCGGGTCTTCCGATTCCAGGAACAGCAATTGCGCGACGACGAGATTGGCCGATTCGTCCGTCACGGGGCCGACGATGAAAACGATGCGTTCACGCAGCAGGCGCGAGTAAATGTCGTAGGCACGCTCGACGCGGCCGGTGTTTTCGATGACGGTGGGGATCATGTGCATGGCGGCTCCTTTGTATGACTGAATTGGCTGTCCGTGCCGGCTTGACGCTGCACGCCCTGGCGGCGTGACGGATTTATTTTTCACCAGGGTTGTCACGTTTCGCCGGGTTCGCGCGTCAACGGCGCAAAGGAGGATGAGATGAACGATTCCATTGCCGTATTCGAGGCGTCGCGCCGGCGCCTGCTGTCGATCGCCTACCGGATGCTGGGCAGCCTGGCCGAGGCGGAGGACGTGGTGCAGGACACGTGGCTGCGCTGGCATGCCGCCGGGGCGGCCGACCTGCAAGCACCGGTCGCCTGGCTGACAACGGTGGCGACGCGGCTGGCGATCGACCGCCTGCGCCGCAGCAAGCGTGAAACGGCATTGCCGGACCCCTGGCTGGAAGAAGGGCTGCCTTCAGCGGCGGACGATGTCGAACGGCTGTGCGACCTGTCGTATGGCGTGTTGCTGATGCTGCAGCGCCTTTCGCCCGACGAGCGCGCCGCGTTGCTGCTCCACGAGGTGTTCGACGTGCCGCATCAGGAAGTCGGCCGCATCCTCGGGCTCAAGACGGAACATTCGCGCCAGCTCGTGCGCCGCGCAAGGGCCCGCGTGCAGGCGGGACCGGTCCGGCGCGGCGCCAGCGCCGACAGCGCCCACCTGGCGCATGCGTTCGTCGATGCGATCCGGCGCCATGACGAAGAGGCGGTGGTGCGGCTGGTGCGCGGCGTGGACATCGTCGGCCTTGCCGATCACGTGGCGCCGCGCGCATTGACGGCCCGCGGCACGACGGCACGGCTGCAATGCGTCAATGGCGGCTGGGGAGTGGCGGTGCTGCGCTACGGGCGCATCGATGTGCTGCTGAGCATCGAGGATGGCGGGAAACTGTATGCGGTGCGGCCGCAGGTGGTGCGGCAATGCGGGCTGGACGTACCGGCAACGACACCCTTGATCGGGGCGGCAATGTCTCCCACCTAAGGCCAATGGGCACCGGGGGTTGTCTGGACTACCATTTTCCGCACAATTAACCCTTCGGAGCGCCTCACATGAGCAACCCAAAACTGGAAGTCCTGACCCCGCAAAACAGCCAGCTGATCTTCATCGACCACCAGCCGCAGATGGCCTTCGGCGTGCAGTCGATCGACCGCCAGGTGCTGAAGAACAACACCGTCGGCCTGGCGAAAGCCGCGAAGGTGTTCAACATCCCGACCACGATCACCACCGTGGAAACGGAGAGCTTCTCGGGCCACACCTACCCGGAACTGCTGGACGTGTTCCCTGGCCAGGACATCCTGGAACGTACTTCGATGAACTCGTGGGACGACCAGAAAGTGCGCGACGCGCTGGCCAAGAACGGCCGCAAGAAAGTGATCGTGGCCGGCCTGTGGACGGAAGTGTGCAACACCACGTTCGCGCTGTGCGCGATGCTGGAAGGCGACTACGAGATCTACATGGTGGCCGATGCTTCGGGTGGCACGTCGAAGGAAGCGCACGACATGGCCATGCTGCGCATGATCCAGGCCGGCGTGGTGCCCGTGACGTGGCAGCAGGTGCTGCTGGAATGGCAGCGCGACTGGGCGCACCGCGATTCGTACGACGCCGTGATGAAGGTCGTCAAGGAACACTCGGGCGCGTACGGCATGGGCGTGGACTACGCCTACACGATGGTGCACAAGGCACCGCAGCGCACCACCTCCCAGCACGAAACGCTGGCGCCGGTGGCGGCGAAGTAACAGCAAAGGGGGCCGCGGCCCCCTTCTTTCATCCTCGTCGGCGCACCGGCAAGGTGCCTCCAACCCGAAGGCAAACACTGGGGTAAGCGGATGTATCAGCTTTCGAGAGATCAAAGCCCTAAACGTTTACGTGCCGCCTCGTACTCCGCCTTCAGCCGCTCGACCATTTCCGCGGTCGTGGGCACGTCGTCCATCAGGCCCACGCCCTGGCCGGCGCCCCAGATGTCGCGCCACGCCTTCGCGCTGCCGGAGCCAAAGCTCATCTTGGTCTTGTCCGATTCCGGCAGTGCCTCCGGATCGAGGCCCGCGGCCACGATCGATTTCTTCAGGTAATTGCCGTGCACGCCCGTGAACAGGTTCGTGTAGATGACGTCGGCTGCCGAAGATTCCACGATCGCGTTGCGGTAATCCTCCGTCACGTTCGATTCCTTCGTGGCCAGCCAGCGCGAGCCGATGTACGCGAAGTCGGCACCCATCGCCTGCGCGGCCAGGATCGCATCGCCCGTGGCGATCGAGCCCGACAAGGCCAGCGGACCATCGAAGAACTTGCGCACTTCGCCGACCAGCGCGAACGGCGACAGCGTGCCCGCATGGCCGCCGGCGCCCGCCGCGACCAGGATCAGGCCATCGACACCCGCTTCCAGCGCCTTTTGCGCGTGGCGGATCGAGACCACGTCGTGCAGCACGATGCCGCCGTAGCTGTGGATCGCGTCGAGCATCTCCTTCGGCGGCGCGCGCAGCGACGAGATGATGATCGGCACTTGGTGTTTCACGCAGACTTCAACGTCGTGCGCGAGGCGGTCGTTCGACTGGTGCACGATCTGGTTGACGGCGATCGGCCCCACTTTTGCGCCCGGGTTGGCCGCCTGAAATTCCGCCAGCTCCTTCTGCAGGTCGGTCAGCCACGTATCGAGCAGCTCGGCCGGGCGCGCATTGAGCGCCGGGAACGAACCGACGATGCCGGCCTTGCACTGCGCCGCCACCAGGGCGGGGCCGCTGGCGATGAACATCGGCGATGCAATCACGGGAAGGGACAGGTTTTGCAGCACGGAAGGCAAGGCCATGGTCGACTCGCTGTTGAAGTGGATGGGTTATTCGGACAAGCGATTATAGACTTATAAAAGTACGATCGTGCGAATTCTAGATGGAACGCTCTACCAATGCTGAGCAGTCAAACGTTCACCAGGTCGTCGCCCTCGACCTTGGCGGCCAGGCCCCGCACGAGCTGCTTGACGGCCCAGGCGGCGAGCTCTTCCTCGGACTTGTGCAGGTGCCGGCGGTTGGTCTCGACGACGAGCGGGATCGACGCCAGCAGCGCCTGCACGCCGGCGACGGGAATGCGCTGGCGCTCCAGCAGCAGGAACTTCAGCAGCACTTTGACCGCGTACTCGGCGTTGTTGGAGGGTTTCGAGGACAGGAAATCGAGCCGCCGGCGCGCCCGCGCCAGCGACGCTTCCACGTCATCGAACATGGCGCCGTGGCCAGGAATCACGAGGCGCACGTCGAGCGAGGCGATCAGGTCCAGCGTGGCGCCCGCTTCGGCGAAGCCTTCCTCGCCTTCCAGTTCCGGAAAGATCACGCCGAAGCCGTTCTGCCACAGCGCATCGGCGGAGACGAGAATCCGGTGCTCGGGGCAATACCAGATCAGTGAGTGCGCATGGTGGCCGGGCGCGCCCAGCACGTGCCACGCGAGGTCGCCCGCCATCACCACGTCGCCCGGCGTGACGACACCGTCGATGGTGAAGCGCGGGCATTGCTGGCCCGTGGCGCGGAACGTCAGCGCATCTTCGTCCCAGTGCCGCACCTTGGTTTCCTCGGCGGCCGGCACGAATGTGTCGCAGCCGAAGTGCGCCTGCAGCAGCGCATTGCCGCCGCAATGGTCGGAATGCAGGTGCGTGGTGAACAGGCGGTCCAGGCGGCGGCCCGGCAGCGCGTGCCGTACCAACTCGAGTGTCTGCGGCGCGTGCGTGACATAGCCGCTGTCGATCAGCGCCGTGTCGTGGCGACCGACCAGCAGCACATTGTTGGCGGAGAGCCAGCCACGTTCGAACACGCGGATGGAGTCGGGTAAGGTCATCATATTTTCAGGGCAGCGGGCGCGGGCTCAATCGAACGCGATCGTCTGCTCGCGCAAACGCAACTGCGCCCACACGGCGCGCTTGTAGTCATCGTCGGCCTTGCCCCACGCGACGATCTCTTCGATCGTACGCAGGCAGCCCTCGCAAAAGCCGGTGTCCCGGTTCATCTTGCACAGGCTGACGCAGGGCGATGGGACGGGCGTGGCATGTTCCGGCAATGCAGTTTTCATGATGCGGTAGCGTTCTGGCGAAGCTGTATTCTAGCCGATACAGTGCGACACCCCCGTTTGGCGAATTTGGCTATACTGGGCCAAAAAAGGCCCGTGGATCGCACGGAGCGCAGAGGAGACGCAGCACGGCACGCTGAACCTGGTTGGTTTTTCCCGCAGTTCTTCAACCGGTTTACAAGTGCTCACTGACCATCCACCAGCCTCCGGGGAACACCATGAATGAAGGTCATCACTGGTTCACGCAAATGCGAAAGACGGTCAAGCTGCTGTTCGGCAGCGACCTGCCCGATCTACCCGAATCAGCGTTCACGCTGCCTCAGTTGCATGGACAGCAAGGCGCACAACAAGGCTCACAACAAAGCGCACAACCAGGTGCGCGTCCTGGCCCGTACCCAGGCGTCCCGTCGAATTCGTCCCCGCACACGCACGCACATTTTGACTTGCCGGCATCCGTGTTCGACACGCCCGCATCGCCTGTCCGGATACCGCCGGGCGCCCATTTCATGAGCGGCGTGTACGCGAACGACGCCGGCAGCCGCTCCTACAAGCTGTACGTTCCCTCCAGCTGGAAAGGCCAGGCGTTGCCGCTCGTGGTGATGCTGCACGGCTGTGCGCAGGATCCCGACGATTTCGCCGCCGGCACGCAAATGAACGCGGTGGCCGAGGAACGGCGCTGCTTTGTCGTGTATCCCGCCCAATCGCCGGATGCGAACAATTCGCGCTGCTGGAACTGGTTCAATGCGCTCGACAACAACCATGGCCAGGGCGAACCCTCGCTCATCGCCGGCATCACGCGCGACATCATGGATACCTACCCGGTCGCCACCGGCCAGGTGTACATCGCCGGCATGTCGGCCGGCGGCGCGATGGCCGTCATCGTCGGCACCTTGTACCCGGAACTGTTTGCCGCCGTGGGCGTGCATTCGGGGTTGCCGTTCGCCGCGGCACGCGACCTGTCGTCGGCCCTGGCGGCCATGAAGCGCGGCGCCGGCAGCGCGCGGACGGTGAAAAGCGCCGGCCTGCCGATCATCGTGTTCCACGGCGACCAGGATACGACCGTCCACCCCGTCAATGGCGAGGAATTGATGGAGCAGGGCTTGCGCAGCCACCCGCTGGGGCCGAAGGCCCTGCCTTCGCGGCTGGCCGGGCGCGTGCCGGACGGCCATGCCTACACCCGCACGAAGCACTGGCTGCACGATGGCTCGCCGCTGGCCGAGCATTGGGTGGTCCACGGCGCCGGCCATGCCTGGTCCGGCGGCAGCCCCGCCGGCAGCTACACGGACGACAAGGGGCCGGACGCGAGCCGTGAAATGATGCGCTTCTTCGCGACGGTGCGCGGCGGTTGAGGGCGTGGCCGCGTTATTGAGGGTGCGGCCGCGCTAGCGCCGCGATATGCGCCTTCAGGCAGTCCGGGCACCAGCAGCCGACGGCTGCCGCCGTGGCCCGACCTTCCGCCGTACCTTCGCCCATGCCGTCGCCCGCCCCTTCCTGCCGGGGTACCGGGACGGCAGGCGGCAGCAACGTGCACCAGCACGGCGGTTCGACGGCATCATTGCCCATGTTGCCGGGCTTCCCGTCGGCCATCGCGCAGTGAAAGGTGGCGCCGCAGCGCTCGCAGGTGCTCATCGTGCCGAGGCTAATCGATCGTTCGTGAAATGACAACTAATTTGCGGCGGATTTGGTTTTATAATGCGCGTCAAAACCACCATTGCCGGCCGTCACTGGCCGGCGGAAGCGGCCTAGCCTGCCGCTTCGCTGTAAAATCGCCCCATACTCTTTACCGGACCCGCCATGAGCCAACTGTCGAATTTGAACCTGGATGTGCCAGCCGATGACCTCGCCGCCGTTTCCCCGGCGATCAAGGCACAGATCCTTGCGGAAGCCCTGCCGTACATCCGCAATTTTCATGGCAAGACCATCGTCATCAAATACGGTGGCAACGCGATGACCGATGAGCGCCTGAAGCACGGCTTCGCGCGCGATGTCATCCTGCTGAAGCTGGTCGGCATGAATCCGGTCGTGGTCCACGGCGGCGGTCCCCAGATCGACAATGCGCTGAAGAAGATCGGCAAGCAGGGCACGTTCGTGCAGGGCATGCGCATCACCGACGAGGAAACCATGGAAGTCGTGGAATGGGTGCTCGGCGGCGAAGTCCAGCAGGACATCGTCATGCTGATCAACCACTACGGCGGCCAGGCCGTGGGCCTGACGGGAAAGGACGGCGGCCTGATCCGCGCGCGCAAGATGGCGATGCCGGACAAGGAAAACCCGGGCCAGTACCTGGACATCGGCTTCGTCGGCGAAATCGATGCGATCAACCCGGCCGTCGTGAAGGCGCTGCAGGACGACGCGTTCATTCCGATCATTTCGCCGATCGGTTTCGGCCAGGATGGCCAGGCCTACAACATCAACGCCGACGTGGTGGCCGGCAAGATCGCCGAGATCCTGAAGGCGGAAAAGCTCATCATGATGACCAATATCGCCGGCGTGCAGGACAAGACCGGCAACCTGGTCACCGACCTTTCCGCCCGTGAAATCGACGAGATGTTTGCCGACGGCACGATCTCCGGCGGCATGCTGCCGAAGATTTCCTCCGCCCTCGACGCGGCCAAGTCCGGCGTCAACACGGTGCACATCATCGACGGCCGCATCGAGCACAGCCTGCTGCTCGAAGTGTTGACCGAACAGGCGTTTGGCACTATGATCCGGTCTCACTGAAAAAACGGGCGGTGCACACCGCCCGTTTTTTCAAAGCGTGCAGCGCAGATGCCCTTTTAGCTCAGTGGTAGAGCACTCCCTTGGTAAGGGAGAGGCCACGTGTTCAATCCACGTAAAGGGCACCACCCTCCCCGCTTTGCCTCCGCCTCATCCTCAGTACACCCGTTCCACCCGCAATCCTTGCCGCCGCAGCAGTTCCGGCACGCTGTCCTTCCCCACCAGGTGCAAGACCCCGATCGCGGCCACGCTCTGCTTTTCGCGCGCCAGCAGTGTCGCGATGCGTTCCGCCAGCAGCGGATTGCGCTCGCCCAGCAGCACACGGCTCACGAACCTTCCCGAAAACGTGTCGTCGGCAGCCGTCTTGTCGGCGATGCGGTCCAGTGCGGCACGGTCGGCCGTGGCCCATGCCGAAGCGATCGCGCGCGCATCGCTGGCCTGTTCGCGGCCATCGATCGCCTCGATCGTCTCCTGCAGGAACAGCGCCTGGTCGGATGTGGCCATGCGCCCGAACAGCGCCATCTGCGCCTGCACGGATTCGAGCTCGACGATCTTCTGCTTGCGCGCCCGCGCCCCCTGCGACAGCCACACCTCCACGGCCAGCGCGGTCTGGTAACCCTGCCGTTCGAATTCGCGCACCGTCAGCAGGCTCGCCAGCATCCAGGGCTTCATCGGCGCCACCGAGGCGGGTGGCACGTCGTACTGGCGCAGCAGCCGCTCGAGGCGCGGCCGGTATGCGGCCGCCAGCTCGGCGGACGCGGGGCCGCGGCCGGCCGGGTACATGCCAAATTCGCGCACGGCGCCGGCAATGTCATCCTGGCTGCCCAGCGGGTCGACTTCCAGCGCCAGCACCGACGCGTTTTCCAGCGCGGCCGTGATCACGGGTTCGAGGGGATAGAAGCTCTTTGCGCCGACGTGGATCGTGCCGAACAGCCATGTCACGTTGCCTGCCTTGCCATCCGCCTGCTCGATGCGGAACAGCGCGCCGCGGTTCGGGATGCCGTCCGCCGCCGTCGCTTGCGGCGCCAGCCCCGCGGTAAACACGAACAGGCAACAAAACATCACTATAATCTGGCGTCGCATGGCTACCTTTGCAGTTCCGAGAGACGTGAATATTAAACCTTTGGCCCCGGTCTGGCTGTTCGACCTCGACAACACGCTGCACAACGCATCGCACGCCATTTTCCCCGCGATCATGGCGAACATGAACACGTACATCGCACGCGTGCTGGGCGATGGCACCACACCGGCCCACATCGACGCGGTGAATGCCGCGCGCACGCTGTACTGGAAGCGCTATGGCGCAACCCTGCTGGGACTGGTGAAGCACCATGGCGTAAAAGCCGACCATTTCCTCGCCGAGACGCATGGCATGGAGGACCTGCTGTCGATGATCCGGCATGAAAAAGGCCTCGGCCAGCTGCTGAAGCGCCTGCCGGGCCGCAAGGTGCTGCTGACGAACGCGCCGCACCGCTATTCGACGATGGTGCTGCGCCACCTCGGCATACAGCGCCACTTCTCGCACCACATCGCCATCGAATCGATGCGCGTGCATGGCCAGCTGCGGCCGAAGCCCTCGAAGCTGTTGCTGCGCAAGGTGATGCGCCGCCAGCAGGTGGCGGCGCGGCGCTGCATCCTTGTCGAGGACACCCTGGCCAACCTGCGCACCGCGCATGCGCTGGGCATGCGCACGGCGTGGGTCACGCAATACCTGAAAGTGGGGGATCCGATCGGCGCGGCGCACCCGCCCAAGCGCCTGGTCCGCCCCGGCTGGGTCGACGTCAAAGTAAAATCCGTCAAACACCTGCCGGCGCGGCTGTCGCACCTGCGCCGCAATACCGTGATCGAATAATGGCAACCCAACCGTCCGGCCAGCGCAAGCTGCAAATCCTCCAGGCCCTGGCCGCGATGCTCGAGCATCCGAAGGGCGAGAAGATCACCACGGCCGCGCTGGCGCGCCGGCTCGACGTCTCCGAGGCGGCGCTGTACCGCCATTTCGCCAGCAAGGCGCAAATGTTCGAGGGCTTGATCGAGTTCATCGAAACCTCGGTCTTCGGCCTGATCAACCAGATCACCGAGCGCCAGCAGGATGGCCTGGCGCAGGCATGCGACATCCTCGCGATGCTGCTGCACTTCGCCACCAACAACCCGGGCATGACGCGCGTGCTGATCGGCGATGCGCTGGTGGGCGAAGACGAGCGGCTGCAGCAGCGCATGAACGGCTTCTACGACCGCGTGGAACTGGCCCTGAAGGGCGCCTTGCGGCAGGCCGTCGCCGACGCGGCGGCGGGCGACCAGGAACGCGACGTGGCGCTGCGCGCCAGCCTGATGGTGGCGTTCGTGGTGGGCCGCTGGCACCGCTATGCAAAGAGCGGCTTCACCCTCTCCCCGGCGCAGGACGCGAACGCGCAGATCGCGCTGCTGCTGCGCTGACCGCGATGAATGCCGAATGAATACCGAATGCTTCGCCCTGCTCGATGATGCCGCCGCCGGTGGCCGATCGCGCCTGCTGACCGGCCACGTGCGCACGCTGCGCTGTACCTCGTTCGATGCCTGGCCGGCCCTGCTGCGGGACATGGACGCGGCGCTGGCGCAGGGGCTGTTTGCCGTCACGCTGTGCAGCTACGAACTGGGCCATCACATCGTGGGCATCGCGCCGCGCGATGCCGGCGTGCCGCTGGCGCAGGTACTGCTGTTCCGGCAGTGCGATCACCTGGACGGCGAAGCGGTGGCACGCTGGCTGCTGGAACGCGAGCGGGAATGTGAGCAAATGCGCGCTGCCGGCGGTACCGGACATGGCGTCGCCGGCGTGGCCGGCATCGCGGCCAGCGTCACCGAAACGCAGTTCACGGCGGCGATCGCGCGCATTCGCGACTACATCGCGGCGGGCGACACCTACCAGGTCAACTACACGTACCGCCTGCGCTTCGATGCCTTCGGCTCGCCGTGCGCGCTGTACCAGCGCTTGCGTGCGCGCCAGCCGGTGCCCTATGGCGCGCTGGTGATGACCGACGACGGCACGGCGGTGCTGTCGCTGTCGCCGGAGCTGTTCGTGCGGCGCACGGGCAACATGCTGACCGCCCAGCCGATGAAAGGCACCGCGCCCGCGGCGCTGCCGGGCGAGGCTGACGATATCGAGGCGGAGAATGCACGTCGCGCCGCCGTGCTGGCGGCCGACCCGAAGAACCGCGCGGAAAACCTGATGATCGTCGACCTGCTGCGCAACGACATCGGCCGCGTGGCCGTGACCGGCTCGGTGCAGGTGCCGGCACTGTTCGACGTGCGGCGCTACAGCGGCGTCCTGCAGATGACTTCCACCGTGCAGGCGCAGGTCCGGCCGGATGCCAGCCTGGCCGACCTGTTCGCCGCGCTGTACCCCTGCGGCTCAATCACCGGTGCGCCGAAACGGCGCACGATGGAAATCATCGCCGAACTGGAAGCGGACCCGCGCGGCCTGTACACGGGCGCGATCGGCTGGTTCGATCCGCCGCGCCCCGGCGCGCCGGGCGATTTTTGCCTGAACGTGCCGATCCGCACCCTGGCCCTGCGGCCGGAAGCCGATGGCGTGCGGCGCGGCGAGATGGGCGTGGGCGCGGGCATCGTGTACGACAGCGTGGCGCAGGACGAATACGCCGAATGCCGGCTGAAGGCGCGGTTCCTGACCGGCCTGTCGAACGATTTCGAACTGTTCGAAACGATGCATGCCACGCGGGAGGGCGGAGCGCGGCACGTGGAACGGCACCTGGCGCGTCTGGCGCGGTCGGCTCGCTACTTCGGCTTCGCCTGGGACGAAGCGGCCGCCAGGGCCTATATCGCCGTTGCCTGCAACGCCCTGCAGGCTGGAGTGGAACACCGGTTGCGCCTCGCAATGAACGGGGCCGGCGGTTTCGCGGTGCAAACCGGCGTGCTGGCGCCGCTGCAGCAGCCGGTGCGCGTGCTGCTGGCGGAATCATCCACCGCGTCGAACGACCTGTTCCTGCGCCACAAGAGCACGCTGCGCGCGGGGTATGACGCGGCCTGGAAGGCGGCCGAAGCGCAGGGCGCGTTCGACCAGCTGCACTTCAATGAACGGGGCGAACTGACCGAGGGCGGCCGCAGCAACGTGTTCGTGCGCATCGACGGCCGCTGGCTCACGCCACCGCTGTCGTGCGGCCTGCTGCCGGGCGTGATGCGCGCCGTGATACTGGAAGCGTGGGGCGCCACGGAAACGCCCATCACGCGCGACATGCTGGCGGGGGCCGAGGAAATCGTCGTCTGCAACGCGCTGCGGGGCGCGCTGCGCGCTGAATTGGTGACCTAGTTGGCACCGGGAGCCTACAGGCTGACGAACGTCCTGAAGCCGCCCCAGAACATGCGCTTGCCGTCGAACGGCATCGATTCCGGCGTCATCGAATCCTTCAGGCGCGGATCGTTCATCACCTTTTCATTGATCACATCGCGTTCCTCGCGCGAGTTGTAGACGATCCAGGAAAAGAACACGGTTTCGTCCTCCTTGAGCTGCACGGCTTGTGGAAAGGACGTGACTTCCCCCGGCTTTATATCGTCCGCGATGCACTCGTGGAATTCCAGTGCGCCGTGTTCGCGCCACACGGCGCCGGCCGTCTCGGCCATCGCGCGATACGCTTCGATCTTGTCTTTCGGGACGGGGACTACGAAACCATCGACATAGGGCATGGTGGACTCCTCCTTGTTTTGAAAGCTCGCGGGCGGCCGGGCGGCCGCGCCCATGCAGCTTAGTCCACGGATGTGCCCGCAACAAGGAATGCTTTCCGGTAAGCGCCCGGTGTCGTGGCGGCCAGCCGCCTGAAGTGATGCCGCAACGATTCCTCCGAGCCGAAGCCGGCCCGTTCCGCCACCTGCGCCAGCGGCAGCGGCGATTCCAGCAGCTCCTTGGCGAATGCAATCCGCTCGCGCGTCAGCCATTCGACCGGTCCCATGCCGGTGGCATCGCGAAATTGCCGTTGCAGCGTGCGCCCACTCATTGCCGCCCGTTCGGCCATCGTGGCCACGGTATGCGCCTGCGCGGGATGCCGCCGCAGCCAGTCCATCAGTTTTGCCAGCCGCCCCGCTTCGTCGGCGGGCATCGGGCGTGGCAGGAACTGGGCCTGCCCGCCCTCGCGGTGCGGCGCCACCACGAGCCGTTGCGCCACCATGTTGCCGACCCGCGCGCCATAGTCGCGGCGCACCAGGTGCAGCAGCATGTCCAGCCCCGCGGCAGAACCGGCCGAGGTGATCACCTGCCCGTTGTCGATGTACAGCGCATCCGGTTCGACGGTGATCGCCGGGTGGCGCTGCGCCAGCCGGCCAGCGTAGCGCCAGTGGGTGGTGGCACGCTGGCCATCGAGCACACCTGCCGCGGCCAGCACGAACACGCCGGAACAGATCGAGCACAGGCGCGTGCCGCGGGCGTGCGCGGCGCGCAGGGCTGCAAGCAGTGCGGGCGGTGGCGGTTCGTCGGCGTCGCGCCAGCCGGGAATGACGATGGTGTCCGCCTTCTTCAGCAAGCCCGGCGCGTAGCGGGCCTGGATCGTGATGCCGCCGGCGGCGCGGATCGGGCCCCGCTCCACGGCGCACACCTGGAAGTCGTACCAGTCCACGCCCAGTTCCGGACGGTCGAGCGCGAACAGCTCGACCGTGCAGCCGAATTCAAAGGTGCACAGGCCGTCGTAGGCGAGAGCGACGACGAGGTGGCGTCGCGGAATGTGAGCAGGGGGCATGGCGCAATCTTAACGCAGGTTGGCATTTGCGCCACTGCCCCGGCATGCCGGGCAGGCCGACAATGAAGCCTCGTTCAACCAATCAAGGAGTCGATGATGTCGATCGTGACCGAAGTTCCCGCCGCCCCCGCCGATGCGGCGCTGGCCCATTTCGAAGATTCACTGCGGTTCGAGACGGATTGCTGGGACGTGCACAGCGTGCTCGGCACGCCGCAGCAGGATTTCGTGCTGCTGGACGTGCGCGGCACGGAAAAGTACGCGCAAGGCCACGTGCCGGGCGCCGTCGACCTGGCGCAGCGCAAGATCATCGGGTCGAAGCTGGCCGAATACCCGGCCGACACGCTGTTCGTGACCTATTGCGCCGGCCCGCACTGCAATGGCGCCGCCCGGGCCGCCATCCGCATTGCCCAGCTGGGGCGGCCCGTGAAGGTCATGCCGGGCGGGATCACCGGATGGCTGGACGAGGGGTTCGAACTCGCCCGCGACTGATCACGACCTGGTCAGGAGGCCAGCGCCTTCTCGATCGCCCCGACCACCGCCTTGTCCTGCGGCGTGACCTTGCTGGGGAAGTTTTCGATGACCTTGCCGTCGCGCCCGATCAGGTACTTGTGGAAGTTCCAGCCGGGCGTCTTGCCGGTGGCCTTGATCAGGTCTGCGTACAGCGGGTTCGCCGCGCTGCCGGACACCACCGTCTTGGCGAACATCGGGAACTTCACGCCGTAGGTGTTGAAGCAGAGATCGGCGATTTCCTTTGCCGTACCCGGTTCCTGCTTGCCGAAGTCGTTCGACGGGAAGCCCAGCACCACCAGGCCCTTGTCGGCGTATTTCGCATGCAGCGCCTCGAGCCCTTCATACTGTTTCGTGTAGCCGCAATAGCTGGCCGTGTTGACGACGAGGACCACCTTGCCGGCATACTGGCACAGGTCTTGCGGAGCTTCGTCCTGCAAGCGCTTGAACGAGCGGTGCAGGATGGCCGGGCAATTGGCCGGGCGCGTTGCCGCTGCTGGAGCGGCCGGCGCGGCGGAGGTGGATACAGCGGGCTGCTGCGCGAAGGCGCTTGCCGCAGCCAGCAGGCCAAATGCGGAGACGGCCGTGAACTTGAACAGGATAGTCATGTCGAAATCGGCAATGTAATGGTAAAAGACCATTGTATGCCGGCCGGACGGCGCTGTCCCGGCTTTGCGCTTGCATCCCGCAACACTACCGGTCTGGAGCAGCCAATGAAGCGTATTTTGTTCTTCCGCCACGCGTGGGCGCTATCCCTGCCAGTCGCAATGCTGCTATCCGTGTCGGCCACGCTGGCGGCGACGCCGGCCGCGCCGCTGCCGGCCATGAAGACCGGCCAGCTGTCGGTCTCCGGCCTGTCCTCCGGCGGCTACATGGCGGTGCAGTTCAGCGTGGCGTATTCGGCCACCGTCACGGGCGCCGGCGTCATCGCCGCGGGCCCTTACTCGTGCTCGCGCGGCAACCTGACCGTGGCGACGACGCTATGCAGCTGCACCAGCGGCCTGCCGTGGTGCGCCGTGTCGCCCGGCGGCACCAACGTGCCCGAACTGGTCCGCATCACCGCCCGGTATGCCGAACGCGGCCGGATCGATCCCACGCGTCACCTGGCCCGGCACCGGGTATGGCTGTTTTCCGGCCTGGCCGACAGCGTGGTGCCGATGGCCGTCATGGACGACCTGCACGCCTACTACGAGCATTACATCCCGCCGGAGAACATCCGCTACCGCAAGGACGTGAAGGCCGAACACGCGATGCCCACGGAAAGCTTCGGCAACCGCTGCGACCAGCTCGGCGCGCCCTACATCAGCGACTGCGATATCGACGGCGCCGGCGAGCTGCTGCAATGGATCTACGGCCCGTTGCACCCGAAATCGAATGGCGCCGCCACCGGCCGCTTCGTGGAATTCAACCAGGCCGAATTCCTGCCCCGCCCGCAAGAACACGGCATGGCGGCCACCGGCTGGCTGTACGTACCGCGCGGCTGCAAACGCGGCGGCGCCGGCTGCAGGCTGCACGTGGCGTTCCACGGCTGCAGGCAGACGTCGACACTCGTGAAGGAAGCCTGGGTCCGGCACGCCGGCTACAACGGCTGGGCCGACGCGAACCGCATCGTGGTGCTGTATCCGCAGGCCGCGCCGCTCCGGTTCAGGAACCCGAATTCGTGCTGGGACTGGTTCAATTACGACGATCCGGATTTCGCGGTGCAGTCCGGGCGGCAGATGCGGGCGGTGAAGCGGATGACCGAGCGGTTGATGGGCGGTGGGCCAGGGCGCAATAACGGCCGTGATTGACGGCGCGTCCGTCACCGGCGGTTTTCGTCGGGTTGCGGCGCCCACGCCATCGAGCGGTCGCTGGCGATCGCATCGACCAGGCGGACGGCATTCGCGCCCACTTTCCTCGACCGCTAACTTTCTTAAAAAATCGCTTGCTATTGCATAGCACACGATTTATTATCACTCCATCGCAACAAAACAACCCGCAACGGAAACCTGGATAAGTAGTACACGATTAAATAGCAACCTATCCAGCTATACGATATTTCACCTGCCAAGGAGCCACAACATGAAAACGATCGCTATCGCCCTCTCCGCCGCCGCCCTGTTCGCTTCGGCCCATGCATCGGCCACGGCCCAGTTGACCCGCGCCCAGGGGGTTGCGGAATACAGCGCTGCTATCGCTTCCGGTCATCACCTGGTCCACGACGGTTCGTATGCCGGCACCTTCGCGGATGGCTTGTCGACCAGGACGCGGGACGAAGTGCGCGCCGAACTGCGCATTGCCCAGCAACGCGGCGAACTGACGGTGGGCGAGCAGTATCCATTCGTTTCATCCGATGTATCCGGCACCGGCAAGACACGCGCCGAAGTCGCGGCAGAGCTGGCTGCCGATCGTCACACGAACCCGGAAATGGCGCTCGAGGGCCGGCTGTAACGTCAGATTGCAGCCAATAAGTAGCACGCTATTTAATCGCTTACAAAATCCTATCTTGAGGAATACCGCCATGAAAACCATTGCCCTCGCACTTGCCACCAGCGCCCTGCTCGCTTCCGCCCATGTATCGGCTCAGCAATCCAGCGACATGCCGCGTATCCAGGTGACCGCGGAACACACCGCGGCCGTCGCCACAGGCAACCTCTTCGCCTCCGGCGAACTGTACTCGGGCACCCACTTCGAGACCGTCTCGACCAGGACACGCGACCAGGTGCGTGCCGAATTGCGGGTTGCCCAGCAGCGTGGCGAGCTGGCCGTTGGCGAGCACTATCCGTTCGTGATGGACGATGCGCCCGGCCAGGGCAAGACCCGCGCCGAAGTGCAGGCCGAGCTGGCCGCCTATCGCCTGGCCAATCCCGATGTCCATTACGAAAACTGAGCAGGAGTCCAGCGATGGCGGCCGGCCCCGCGTCATTTGTCCAGGATGACGATCGGCTTGTTCTTCTCCACCAGGTAGGTGGCCAGTTCCGCCGTGATGTCCGGCCCCACGTTCTTCGCGGAGTGCACGGCGCCGGCCGGAATGTACAGCGACTCTCCGGCCTGCAGCGTGATCGTTTTTCCGTCCAGTTCATACTGGATCGTACCGCTCAGGACATAGGCGATTTCCACGCCCGGGTGGGAATGCTTCGGAAACGATGCGCCCGGGGCAAAGTCGACACGCACCTGTATCGCCTCGCGGTTGCCGTCGAAATCGCGCCGCACCGTCTCGGTCCGGGCGATGCCCTTGGCATCGAACTTCGGCGCAGCGGCTGCCGGTGCCTGTGCAAACGCCGTGGACATCGCCTGCACGGCGAACAGTGCCATCGTCATGGCGGCCTTGGCATGGTTCTTCGAAAATTTCATGGTTGCCTCTTTCTGAGTGGGGGAAGTAAAAACCTGCATGCGGGAATGCGGGCTGGCAGCCCGATGGCCTGGAGCTGTATTACACTGGCGGCCTCCTCGCCCTGCCCATGGAGCATCCGCCTTGCGAACTACCGAACCGTGCCAAGCGGCGCCCATCCGCGTCCTCGTCGTCGACGATCATCCGATCGTCCGCGCCGGGCTGGTCGACACGATTTGCAGCCAGCCGGACCTCACCGTGGTCGGCGAGCTGGAGGATGGCACCCATGTGCTGGCCTCCTACGAGGCCTTGCGGCCGCATGTCACCATCATGGACATCGCAATGCCCGACATGGATGGCATCCAGGCGCTGGAAGCGTTGCGCCGGCAGCATGGCAACGCCCGGGTCCTCATGCTGACGACCCTGGGCGGCGATCACCAGCTGCGTCGCGCAATGGAACTGGGTGCGTGCGGCATCCTGATGAAGAGCAGCGTGCGCCAGGACTTGCTCGCGGCCATACGCGCCGTGCACGCGGGGAATCGCTGGATACCGCCCGACGTGGCCTGCACGCTGGTCGAGCAC
Source organism: Pseudoduganella lutea (assembly GCF_004209755.1). Classification (NCBI taxonomy): domain Bacteria; kingdom Pseudomonadati; phylum Pseudomonadota; class Betaproteobacteria; order Burkholderiales; family Oxalobacteraceae; genus Pseudoduganella; species Pseudoduganella lutea. The sequence goes on from NZ_CP035913.1 coordinate 2,988,122, forward strand.
CTGGGCCAGCCGCACCTGAGCGAGCGTGAAGTGGCGGTGCTGCGCAGCGCCGCGGGCGGCAATGCGAACAAGCAGATCGGCGTGAAACTCGGCATCGCGGAAGATACCGTCAAGACCCATATGCGCACCATCCTGGCGAAACTGGGCGCCAGCGACCGCACCCATGCGGTCGCCATCGCCATCAAGCGCGGCATTCTTTCCCTCTAGCCGCGCATCTGCTTCAACGCCTGCCTCAACTGCTACTTCAACGCCTGCTGCAATTTCCGCTTCAGCCCTTGAGGAAGGCCAGCAGGTCAGTGTTGACCTGGTCCTTGTGGGTGTCCGTCAAGCCATGCGGCGCGCCCGGATAAACCAGCAGCCTGGCGTGCTTGACGATCGCGGCGGCCGCGCGGCCGGAGGAATCGATCGGCACGATCTGGTCATCGTCGCCATGGATGATCAGCGTGGGCTTGTCGAACTTGCGCAGGTCGGCACGGAAATCCGTTTCGGAAAACGCCTTGATCGAGTCATAGGTGTTCTTGTGCCCGGCCATCATGCCCTGCATCCACCAGCTGTCGACCAGGGCCTGCGAGACCTTCGCGCCGGCCCGGTTGAAGCCGAAGAACGGACCGGCGGCGATGTCCTTGTAGAGCTGGGAACGGTTGGCGACCGATCCGGCGCGAATGCCGTCGAAGACTTCGCGCGGCAGGCCGCCCGGGTTGTCGGCGGTTTTCAGCATCAGCGGCGGCACGGCCGATACCAGGACCAGGCCGGCCGTGCGCTTCGTGCCATGGCGGCCGACATACCGCGCCACTTCACCGCCACCCGTGGAAAAGCCCACCAGCACGGCGTTCTTCAGGTCGAGCGTTTCGATCAGGTGGGCCAGGTCGTCGGCGTAGTGGTCCATGTCGTTGCCGTCCCATGGCTGGCTGGAGCGGCCGTGCCCACGACGATCGTGGGCGATGCAGCGGTAGCCGTGGTTCGCCAGGAAGAACATCTGCGATTCCCAGCTGTCCGAGTTCAGTGGCCAGCCATGGGAAAACACGACGGGCTGGCCATTTTTCGGGCCCCAATCCTTGTAGTACAGCGACACCCCATCGCGCGTCGTGAGCTGGCCGCCACCACGGACCGGCGCGGCCGCCGGCGCGGCGGAAGCATTCAGGGCGACACCGGCCGCCGCGGCGCCGGCCGCGGCCGTGGCGGCGCTCATCAGGACGTTGCGGCGCAGCGGGTTCGGGTTGGTATGGTTGGTCATTCGGGTCTCTCGTCGGTTAGTGGCTGACATCGTTTTCATGCCTGCACAGCTTACCGTCGGACTGCACACTTGTATTCGTCATGAAGAGCGCGCCATCACTAGCTCTTTCGAGCGGTCGGTGCCTACGCCACCTGAGCGGGTGTCCGGCTGCGCGGGCGCAGCCGGTTGAACAGGGCTGCGGAACGGCGCCCGGGATATGCCGCTTCGGCCGCGATCTCCAGGTACACGGACGTGCCCTTGCCCGGGGCCGAGTCCAGTCTGCACACGGCACCGATCGCCGCCGCCCGCTCGTGCATGCCGACGATGCCGAAGTGCCGGGGCTGGCCGGCGCCCGCCACCATCGCCGGCGCCATGCCGCAGCCATCGTCGCGCACCAGCACCACCAGCCGGTCCGCACGGTAGTCCATGATGAGTTCCACCAGGTTCGCGCGGGCATGGCGCGAGGCGTTGAACAGGGCTTCGCGGGCGATCGCGTGCACTTCCGCGCGCACTTTCGGGCACACGGTCCGTGGCTTGCCATGGATGCTCGCGGCAAAGCGTTCCTGCAGCAGCACATGGCCGTACTGCGTCAGCGCCTGGCCCAGTTCGGCCGGCTCGCTGGCCGCGCGCAGGTCCGTGATGCAGTCGCGCCCCTCGATCATCAGCGCGTCGGCCAGGTCCAGTGTCTGCTCGAGCTTGTCGCGCTCGGTGGAACCGACGGGCAGCTTGCGTACCTGCTGGTCGAACAGCATGATCAAGCCCTGCACGCTTTGCAGCAAGGTATCGTGCAGGCCCCGGGCGATCCGCTCGCGCTCGGCCAGCCGCTCGTGCATCAGGTCCACCATCCGCACGGTCAGGCGGCGCACACGCAACAGGTATAACCCGCCCAGCAGCGCCACCGCCAGCAGCACCATCAGGACAGCGAACAACGTGGTTTCCACGAAGCGTGGCAGGAAAACCAGGTGCAGCGTGGCGCCGCTCTCGTTCCATACGCCGTCTTCGTTGGCGGCCATGACCCGGAACCGGTAACGGCCGGGACGCAGGTTCGTATAGATCGCTTCCCGGCGCGAACCTGCTTCCTGCCAGCGCTCGTCGACCCCGTCGAGCCGGTAGCGAAAGCGTGCCCGCTCGGGAACGGCCAGGCTGAGCGCCGTGTACCGTATCTGCAGATCCCGGCTGCCCGCCGGCAGGCGCAAGCCATCCCTGGCTGGATACGCGACGTCGCCGGAACGCACCGACAGCAGTTGCACCGGCGGGGCCAGGGCATTGCGTGGAATGCGGGCGGGATCGAGGGTGGCGACTTCGCTGGCGGTGGCGAACCACAGCCGGCCATCGGTACTGCGTGCCATCGATGGCAGCGGGCGCAACTGTTCGGCACTGCCCACCAGGCCGTCGAGCGCGTCGAAACGTTCGTACGGCAACGGCCGCGCCGGCGCACGCCACAAGCGCGCGACATCGGTGGCGGCGATGCGGCTGATCCCGTCGGAACCGTGCAGCCACAGGTCGCCATCGGGCGTGCGGACGAGGCCGGAGATGCCCCGCAACGGCTGCTGCCCGGCCGGGGTGACGCCGTGCCAGCGCTGCCCGTCATACCAGGCCAATCCGTTCTGCCCGCCCGCCCAGATCCGGGTGCCGTCCACCAGCAGCGCCTGCACGTTGCCCAGGTCCAGGCCAGCGGCCCGGTCGAACACCCGTACGCTGTCGCCATCGATCATGGCGATCCTGTTGCGCAGATAGGCCGCCCAGACGCGGCCGGCGCCATCGCATGCCAGTGCCAGCGCCAGCCCATCCGGCAATCCCGGCAGGCCGCCGTTCCTGTGCCACTCGCCATCCCGGATCTGGAACAGCCCCACGCGCGCCATCGACATCCACATCCGCCCCTGCCGATCGGTCACCATGGCCTGGGTGTCGTGACCGGTCACCTGCGCGGGATGCGGCAGCCGTAGCAGCGTACCCGACGCGGTCCGGCGCCACCGTGCCTGGTGATTCGCGAACCACAGCGTGCCGTCGGGCGCGCGGTATGCGGCGCTCAGTTCCATGGGGCCCAGTGTTTCGCCGGCGCCGTCCGCGTCATGGCGGCGCAGCGGCTTGCGGCTGTCGCCGATAATGACACCGCCCCGGTCATCGGCGATCACCCCGGGTCGGTCGAATGCCGTATCGACGGGTACCGTGCGCAGGCGGGTACGCCGCAAGCGGTCCAGGCCAGCCGAGGTCCCCACCCAGATATTGCCTTCGCGGTCTTCGAAGATCGATTGGATCAGCGGGCCGCTCAGGCCATTCGTGCGCGTCAGCTGCTGCGGCCGCGCCGCGGGGCCGACATAGGGCGCCCTGCGGCGCTCCAGAGCATCGACCTTCAGTATCCACATATTGCCATCGCGGTCGAACAGGGCACCGTTGCCACCCAGCTCGGCGCGCGGCGGCGGATTGCCGGGCGGCGGGGCCGTCAGCACGCGATAGTGCTTGTCGATGCCGTCCGATCCCCAGATCGTGCCGTCCGGCGCCTCGGCGATCGCCATCATGTCGAGGTAGGGCCACGCCCGCCGGTAGCGCGCGGCGCCGGGATCCCGGAAGTAGATCCCACCTTCGACAGACACCCACTGGCGGCCATCGCGGCCATACAGCACCTGGCGCGTGCGCGTCACCGGCAGGCCCTCGGCGGTGCCGACACGGCGAAAGCGCGATGCACCCGCCGCCAGGTACCCCAGGCCGGTACTGGTGGCGGCCCATACGCCGCCGTCGGGCGCTTCCGCCATCGTCATCACGGCGCCGGGGGGCAGCCCGTCAGCCTCCCTGAACACGCGCATGCGCCCCGCGGAAAACACGCTGATGCCACCGAAACGGTCACCGACCCATAGCCGGCCGTCGCGCGTGACCAGCAATCCCAGCGTGTTGGTCGAGTGCAGGCGATGGCCCTGCACGCTGTCCATGCGCTCGAAGTCCAGGCCGTCGAAGCGGAACAGGCCATGGGGCGAACTGACCCACAACCAGCCGTCCGGTGTCTGGGCGAACTGCACGACGTCGGCGGGTGCGCCGCGCTGGCCATGCCACGCGGTGTGTGCATACTCGGTCAGAAGGTGCGAGCTGGCCCAGGCCATCAGGGGATGCAGCAGGACGACGAGGAGCAGCCCGAGGCGGGCGTGGGAAGGCGGCATATTCACGATTGCAAGGCGATGCGCCAGTGTAACCTTGTTTGCCTGGCAATATCACATGAACAATCGGCGACCAGCGAATGCCATGCCGGCGGGCCGATATGGCGAGCCGAAAGGCGCGCCGGCAGCCCCCCGCTACTTCACCCGCAGTTTGGCGATCTTGGGATCTCCTGCCGGATACGCGAGGTTCATCGCCCGCATCGTTTCCGCGAGCAGCGCCGCCACGGCGGTATCCCGGTGCGGCTTCGAATCGGCCGGCACGATGTACCAGGGCGCATGGGGCGCATCCGTGCCGGCGATCGCCTTGTCATAGGCCGCGTGGTACTCGGACCATTTCTCGCGGTGCTTCAGGTCTTCCGGATCGAACTTCCAGTGCTTTTCCGGATTGTCGATGCGGTCCTGCAGCCGCCGGCGCTGTTCGTCTTTCGAGATGTGCAGGAACACCTTGACGATCGTGGTGCCGGATTCGGCCAGCATGCGTTCGAATTCCTGGATCTGCGCAAGGCGACGGCCCGCCTCGATGTCGCTGATCTGGCCATACACGACCGGGTGCAGCACGTCTTCGTAATGGCTGCGGTTGAACACGGCGATCTCGCCCTTGCGCGGTACCTGCAGGTGCACGCGCCACAGGAAGTCGCGCGCGGTTTCGGCCGATGTCGGCACGTCGAAACGCACGGGGCGCAGGCCCATCGGATTGATCCGGCCGAACAACTGGTGCACGGTGCCGTCCTTGCCGGCGCAATCGACACCCTGCAGCACCAGCAGCACCTTGCGCTGGCGTTCCGCGTACAGCATTTCCTGCAGCAGCGCGATTTCCTTGTGCAGCCCCTTGACGAAGTTCCGGTCTTCGCGCTCGTCGCCAGTGCACAGCGGCGTTGCCGCCGCATCCTTGTCCGCCAGTACGAGGCGGCCATTCACGCCAAACAGATTACACGCCTTCATCCATGCTCCCGAGCCGAGGGTAGCGCTGCGCGGCCACTTCGCGCAGCGTGGCCAGCATCGCTTCCGCCCCTGGCGACAGCCGATGCTGCTTGCGGGTGACGATACCATACAGGTCCATCGTCAGGCCCAGGTCGTACGGGAGAACGGTGATCAGCCCCATGTCCAGGTAAGGGCGCACCAGTTCGGCCGGCAGCGCGCACACCATGCGGCTGCCCGCCAGCAGGTTGACGATGACGGGCAGCGCCATCGCTTCCACGGTGTCCGATGGCGGCTCCAGGCCGTGCGACAGGAACAGCGCCGTCAGCCGGTCGCGCAGCACCGAGCCGGCCGGCGGCACGATCCAAGGTTCGCAGGCCAGGTCGGCCGGTGTCAGGTCCGTGCGCGATGCCAGCGGGTGGCCAGCGCCGGCGATGAGGCTGTGCGGCTCGTCGGTGATCGGCTCGAAATGCAGTTCGCCGGCGGCGTGCGAATCCTGCACGCGGCCGATGACGATGTCCAGTTCTCCGGCACGCAGTTTATCGGTCAGCAGCTTGCTCGTATCGACGGTGACGGACACGCGCACCCGGGCGTGGCGTGTCTTGAGCAGCTTGATCGCATCGGGCAGCAGGCTGGCCGAAGGCGTCAGTACCGCGCCGACATTGACCTTGCCCGACAGGCCGGCCAGCAGCTCCATCACTTCCTGGTGCGCCGCATCCATCTCGGCCAGCGCGGCACCCGCGCGGCGGATCAGCACTTCGCCATACCAGGTCGGCAGCACGCCGCGCGGCAACCGCTCGAACAGCTGCACGTTCAGCGCGTGTTCCAGTTCGGCCAGCAGCTTCGATGCCGCCGGCTGCGTGAGGTTCGCCGCCTGGGCCGCGTGCAGGATCGAGCCATGGCGGCCAAGTTCCACCAGCAGCACGAGCTGGCGCATCTTCAGGTGGGAGCGGACGAATCGGTCGGAATGGAGGTCGTGCATGCGGGTGACGCGATCGGGGGCAAAACCGGGTGCAAATCCCCGGTGCGTCAGCCATGATAGGCCGCTGCCCTGCCCCCGTCAATCAAAGCGTTCCCCCGTTTTTACTGCTTGCGGACCGCCGGCGTATGCTTGCGCCACGCATCGAGCACCGGCAGCGCGCGGCCCTTGAAGTCGAACAGCGTGGTATTCGACACCACGTTCTCGCCCGGCTTGCCGTCCGCGTCGCGCACCGCCCAGCCGGTACCCGGCACCTGGATCATCACCGGGTCCCAGTACAGCACGCCCAGCACGCGGTCGGTGCGGCGCAGGGCGCCCAGCAACTCGTCGATGAACGCGGCCTGGCCTTCCGGTGAACTCATCGATGCGGGGTATGGGCCGTTGTCCGCGAGCTGGCCGGCGTGGCCGTTCGGCAGTACCGGCGACCAGTTGAAGCCCGTCTCCATCACGAACAGGTCGCGGTCGTAGTGCTTCGTGATCTCCCGCGCAAAGGCGGTGAACTGGGCCACGTTCCGCTTGGTCCAGAACGGATAGTACGATGCGCCGATCACGTCCCACTTCACGCCCAGCTTCTGCAGGTGATCGAAATAGTGGCGGTACTTGGCCACATTGCCGCCGTCGTCCAGGTGGATGATCACCTGGCTGGCGGGCGACACGGCCTTCACGCCGTCATAGCCGGCCTGGAACAGCGCGCCCAGGCGCGGCCAGTTCTCGTCGAGCGTCTTGCCGCCCAGTTTCCCGTACGGGTACAGCATGCCGCCTTCGGTCTCGTTGCCGACCGAGACATACTGCGGCGTGGTGCCCTGCGCCTTCAGCGCGGCCATCACTTCGCGCGTGCGCTCGAACACGAGCTTGCGCAGGCGCTCGAAGCGGGCCTGGTCGTCCGGCAGCTTGTCCAGTTCGGCGCGCCACCGGGCCGGCACGATCTGCGTCTTGCTGTTGGTCCAGAAATCGCTGTAGTGGAACGTCAGCTCGATCTGCATGCCCAGGTCCGCGCTGCGGCGGGCCATCTTCAGCAGGTCCGGCAGGTCCATCGAGCCGGCCGGCCAGTGCCAGCCTTCGTTGCCGGTGCCGGGGCCCGCACCTTCGTACAGGCGCAGGCGGGCGATGTTGTGGCCCGATTCGCGCAGGATCTTCAGCGCGTCGCCGGGCTTGCCCTGGCGGTCGCTGAACACGGCGCCATGCTTTTCCATCAGCGGCAGCACCGAATAGTCGCCGCCGGCCAGCAGCGGTTCGTTGGCCAGCACCGACCATGGCGCGGCGCACAGCAGTGCCGCCAGCATGAACGGGCGGAACAGGGATTTCATCATGGAGAGTCTCCTGGAAGATCGATCGGGATTATCGAATGGATGCGTTGTCGTCGAACGGCGTGTCGGGAATGCCGCGCACACCGGGCGCGGTGATGTGGAACAGCTGGCCACCGGCGCTGGCGACGAGCAGGCGGTCAAGCGCGGCGCCACCGAAGGCGGGCCGGGTCGGGTCGGCGACCGGCAGGCGCCACGTGCCGATCCGTTCACCTTCGGGCGAATAGCGGACCAGCCAGCCGCTGCCGCGCTCGGCGTTCCACACGCACCCTTCGCTGTCCACCACGGCGCCGTGCGGCATGGCATCCGCCAGTTCGGCGAAAGGCCGCACGTTCGCCACCTGCGCGCCATCGGCGTCATAGTCGCAGCACAGGATGCGCCGTTCGCCGGCGTCGCTGAAATACATCGTGGCCCCATCCGGCGAAAAGCAGATGCTGCCGGCGACGGCCGCCGCCGGCAACGCCAGCCGGCGCAGGCCATGGGCCTGGGAATACTGGTAAAAACTGCCGATCGCGCGCGGTTCGCCGGCCTCGATGCGGGTGCCGAACACGAAATGGCCGCGCCGGTCGGTGCGGCCATCGGCCACGCGGGTGCGCGGCTCGGCGGGATCGACGACGACGGCCGGCTGCAAGGCCAGCTGCCGCGCCGCCCTGCCGCCCGGTGCCGGCGGCCCGGCAAAGCACAGCCACTTGGCCAGGCCCACCAGCAGCCGGCCGGAACGGCAAAAGGCAAACGTGCCAGCACGGTCCGGCAAACGGCAGGCGGCCGGCGCGCGCTGGCCATCCTGCCAGGCATACAGCGTGGCGGCCGGCACGTCCGTCCACCACCAGCGGTCGGCGCCGTGTTGCCACAGCAGGCCATCGGCCAGCAGCGCGCGGTGTGCCAGTGCCAGCCGTACGCCGCCCGCCATTACAGGTTGGCTTGCAGGCTGAGGCCGAAGCGGCGGTCGTCCGCGTAGCGGCCGAACTGCGTGCCGGTCACGCCGTAGTAGCTGCTGCGCGACTTGCGGGTCAGGTTGCTGACTTCGAACGCCACCTTCAGGTTCTTCGTCAGCTGGTAGCTCGCGTAGGCGTCGACCAGGCCATAGCCGTTCATGTACGTGGGCGTCTGCGACATCGTGGCGCCGTTGTTCACGTAGTAGTTCTGCGTGCCGGACAGGTACTTGCCGCGGTAGTTGTAGGCCAGGCGGAAGCCGAAGTCGTTCCAGTCATACATGCCGATGATGTTCGCGCTCTGCTTCGACAAGCCTTCCAGCTGGGTTTCCTGGCCTTGCAGCGGGCCCGGTGCCTTGCTGTTCACGTAGGTGAAGTTGGCTTGCAGGCCCAGGCCCTTCCAGTAGCCCGGCAGGTTCGTGAAGAAGCCCTGGTAGCCGATCTCCAGGCCCTTGATCGTGCCATCGTTGCCGTTCGCCGGCGTGCGCACCGAATAGATCGTGGGGCCGTACGTGATGTCGCTCGTCGTGGTCTGGATGAAGCCGTCGACCTTCTTGTAGAACGCGGCGGCGAACACGTAATCGCTCTGGCTCAGGTAGTACTCGAGCGTGGTGTCGAACTGGCGCGCCTTCAGCGGCTGCAGGTCCGGGTTGCCCAGGTAGCCGGTGCGGTCGTTGGCGTTCAGCGACAGGCTCGGGGTCAGCTGGTCGAAGTTCGGGCGCGTCACCACTTTCGAGGCGGCCACGCGGGCGATCAGCTTGTCCGTCAGTTCCAGGCGCGCGTTCACGCTCGGCAGGAAGTCGTCATCCGTGGTGTCGGCCTGGCGCGCCACGTAGCTGCCGTTCTGCGATTCCTGCCAGGTGCGCTCCGTTTTCGTGCGCACGTAGCGCACGCCGAAGTTACCGGTGAGGGTCTTGCCGGCCAGCGTGGACTCGAAGTCGGCCATGCCGTACAGCGCCTGCGTCTTCTCGGCGAAGTCGAAGGTTTGCGCCGCGTCGAAGCCCGGCACTGTCAGGCCCAGCGCGCCGCGCACGGCCTGCGGGTCGCGCAGCCAGTCCAGGTTGGCGATGGACAGCCACTGTTTCGGGAACGTGCCGGCGCCTTCGCGGTGCAGCAGGTCGCTGTAGGGGATGGTGCCGATCTGGCTGGCCAGGCCCGGCAGCGCGCCGCCCACCGGGCCGGTACCGCCGGCGCTCCAGATGTCGTTGATCGTGTTGATCTCGGAACTTTGCGCCTTGCGGTCGGAAATGCGCACGCCGGCCTTGATGCGGGGGATCAGCTCGCTGTCCAGGCTGCGCTCCACGTCGCCGCGCCACACCGTTTCGCGGCCTTCGTTCTTCTGGCGGAAGTACAGCGCCTTGCTGGCCCAGTATTGCGACGGCGTCACCAGGTCGTTCGGGTTCGCCAGTTCCGGGTAGGCCGAAGGAATCGCCGTCGTCAGGTCATACGTGAAGGCCGGGGCGGTGGTGCCCACGCCCAGGCGCACTTCCTGGTACAGGCGGTCGAAATTGCTCTTGGTGTAGCCCAGCTCGGACTTCACGGTCCAGCCGTTGGCGCGCCAGGAACCGCCAATGGCCAGCTGGCGCGTCTTCGTGTCGTTGTCGCCGATATAGCCGGACGTGCTCATGTCCGCGCCATAGAACGTGCCCTTGGTGATATTGCCGTTCTCGCTCTCGACGGTACCGCGCGGCCACATGGCGCCGGCATTGGTGGCGGCCGACCAGTTCGGCCAGTACGGCGAAGCGTAGAAGCCATACGTGTCGGTGGCGGTTTCCAGCTTGGTGTGGTTGGCGTCAAGGTACAGCTCCACACCGCGCACCGGGCGCCATTGCAGCGACGCGTTGATGCCGGTGCGTTCGCGCTCGCCGAACTCGTACGCCTGCCAGGTGCCGATCGGTGCGTAGATGCCTGAACCGTCGGCCAGCTGGGCCGGGGCGCCGATTTCCTGCGTGTCCGAGCGGTAGTTGCGGCGCTGGTGCGCCACCGACAGCAGCGCGCCGAAATCCTGGCCGTTCAGTTTCCAGCGGTTGGAAACGAGGATCGAGCCTTCGCCGTTACGCTTGTCGGCGTAGTCGGCGTCGGTCATCTTGACGGTGCCGGCCACCTTCAGGCCGGCGAAGTCGAACGGCCGGCGCATGCGCAGGTCGATCACGCCGCCGATGCCGCCTTCGACCTGTTCGGCCGTGGGGCTCTTGTAGACGTCGGCGCCGGCCAGTAGTTCGGACGGCACGTCCTGGAACGACAGGCCGCGTTCCTTGCCGGCCGTGAAGATCGAGCGGCCGTTGACCAGCGTCTGGGTCTGCGACAGGCCGCGGATCTGCACCTTGTCGCCTTCGCCGCGGCTGCGCGAGATCTGCACGCCGGTGATGCGCTGCAGCGCTTCGGCCACGTTCGAATCGGGCAGCTTGCCGATATCGTCGGCCACGATCGAGTCGACGACCTGGTCGGCGTTCTTCTTGAGGTCCTGCGCCTTTTGCAGGCTGGCGCGCATGCCGGTCACGACGACCTGCTGCGTTTCAGCCGCGGGTGCGGCAGCGGTGTCGGTGGTCTGGGCCAGCGCCGGCATGGCGCAGAGGGCCGCGGCGATGGCGATCGCGTGGCGGCGACCGGGTTGGTTGTTGAAGTTCATGCTTTCTCCGATGGGGTGTGAATTCTTATGGTGTGATGGTGAGCTTGTAGACGGGGGTCAGGCTCACTTTGTTGACGCGCGCAATCTGCGTTTGCGCGCCGAAATCCGGTCTTGCTTCCTTGGCGATGTACACCGGCGCATCCGCGCGCAGCGGCAGTACCGCCAGCGACAGTTCGTGTTTTAGTGCCAGCGCCTTCAGGCCGGCCTGCCAGCCGTAGCCGCTGTAGTACCAGTCGTCCGCCAGCCGCGTGCCGTCGAACAGCCGGCCGATGTCGCCGGTGAAATCGACCTGCAGCAGCGCATCGTCGACATGTTTCAATGCATCGCGCTGCACGTCGATGCGCCACGTGGCGGCGGTGCGCCATGCTTCCGGGATCGGCTGGATGGCGGCCTTCGCGAGGCCGCCCTTCATCACGGCCGGCGCCGGCCGCGCTTCGCGCAGCGGCGTGGCCGTGGCGGTCAATCGCACCGCGGGCAGCGTGGCTTCGTACGCCTGGAATACGCCGTCAGCGCCTCGGGCCCGCAGCGCATGGTCCGCTTTCGGCGCGCGGCTCAATGCCGGATACACGGCAAAGCGCATCGCGGCATCGCCAACGGAGCGCAGGTGCAGCTTGCCGCCTTCGAACCATGCCTGCTGGCCGCTCAGTACGAGGTAGCGCTGGCCGGCGACCTCGCCGATGACCAGCTGGCGCGCCTGTGCCGCCGGCAGCACCAGCAGGTGCACGGGTGTTGCGCCGGCGCGGCGGATCGTCAGTGCACGCGACGTGCCTGGCGTGACGTCGGCGATGGTGGCGCCGTCCTGCATGGACCGGGGGGCGGGCGTGTCGATCGTAGCGCTATCAGCCTCCAGCGCCAATTCGACCGGAATGCCTTCCGTGGCGGCAAACACGTAGGTGATGCCATCGGTGCCGGCATCGAGGCGCGCCACCGGCTGCGCCGTCGCATGGCGCAGCCGCGTGCCATCGAGGTCGAAGTTCACCGGCCAGATCGCATAGGCGCCGTCCGGCACGTCGACCGCGCGGCGCGGGAAGCGCACCGTGCCGCCCACCAGCTTCACGTCGAACTGCAGCGACTGCGCCGGCATCGGGTACTGGCGCACATGGTTGTTGACGAACACGAAGGCGCTGTCGCCATTGCTGCGCACGGCCACGCGGGGCGTGCGCAGGTCCGCCGGGCCGGACGGTGTCACGTCCGGCTTGCGCACGGTCATCGGTGCCAGGCGGTTGCCGAAGCCGGCGATGAAGTAGTGGAACGGGCGCAGGTAGCCGAGCACGGGGCGCTGCTGGCCGTCCGGGCCCAGCGGGGCCTGGAAGTCGTAGTTGATCGCCGGCGTGTCGTTGTAGCCGCCGCTGATGCTGCTTTCTTCCAGCGTGGTGGCGCCGACCGGATTGCGCCCGCCGTGGAACATGTAGTAGCCCATCAGGTTCACGCCGGACCCCAGCTGCACCGGCAGCATCGATGCGATATCGTCCGGCGACACCACGGGGCGGCGGCGGTACATGAACGGCAGCCCGGCGCCGTACTCGGCGCCCAGGAACGGCGTCTTGTCGATGTCCGACTCGGCGGTGCCCGGGCCGTGCGACTTGGTTTGCGCGCCGAGGTCGCCGGACACGCGGCTGTCGAAGCGGAACGCGTAGGTTTCCTTCGGCGGCAGTTCAGTGGTGGACACGGCCCAGGGCTCGTCGACATAGCCGCCGAACACGGGCGTGACCTGGCCGGACGGATACTGCGCGCCATCCCAGCCGGTGACGGTATAGAACGGCACATCCATCCCCGCCCGCAACGCCAGCTTCTTCAGCGTGGCGATGTGGCCGGCGCCCTCGCCCGGGCCATTCAGGTTGTATTCGTTTTCCAGCTGCAGGCCGATGACGGGGCCGCCATCCTTCCACAGGCTGCCCTTCAGCTGCGCGCCGATCTCCCGGTACAGCCGCGCCACGTGGCGCAGGTATTGCGGATCGTCGCCGCGCGTGCGCATGCCATCGACGACCCAGTCGGGAATGCCGCCATAGCGCACTTCGCCATGCACCCATGGCCCCACGCGCACGATCGCCTTCAGCCCCAGCTTGCCGCACAGTTGCACGAAGCGGCGCAGGTCGCGGTCACCTTGCCAGTCGAACGCGCCATCCTTCGGTTCGTGGTGGTTCCAGATCACGTAGCTGGCGACGACGGTGATGCCGGCCGCCTTCATCTTCGCCAGTTCCGCTTCCCACGTGGCCGCGGGGCTGCGCGAATAATGGAATTCGCCCATCACGGGCATCCACGGCTGGCCGTCGAGCGTGAGATAGCGGTTGTTCGCGCCCAGCACGCTGCCGCGCGGCGTCGTCGCGGCACCCAGTTGCAAGTGGCCGGTAACGGGGTTTGCGGCTGGCGCGGACGCGTCCACGCCGATGACTTGCGCCGCCATGGCCTGCATGGTCATGGCTTGCAATTGCATTATGGCGAATGCTGCCGCCAGCGCCATCGCGGGGCGCTTCGATCCCTTGTTCATTGCGTCTCCAGTGGTTCACTGCGGGCTGTTACCGCCAGCGGGGTGCCGGCGCTTGCTTGCGCTTGCTTGTTCTTGCTTCTTCCTTGTTACTGCCAGGCGTCGACGAAGGCCTTGGCATTGGTGGCAACCGTTGCGGCATCCATGCCGGGCTTGTACAGGGCGGACCCGAGGCCGAAGCCGGCCACGCCGGCGGCGCGGAAGTCTGCCATATTTTCGGGCGTTATACCACCCACGGGCAACATTTTTATATCTTTTGGCAATACCGCGCGCATCGCCCGCACGACGGCCGGCGAGATCAGCTCGGCCGGGAACAGCTTCAGGGCATCGGCCCCCGCCTTCAGCGCCGCAAAGGCTTCGGTGGGTGTGGCCACGCCGGGCACGCACCACATGCCGGCGGCCTTGGCCGCGCGGATCACGTCCACGTCCGCATGGGGCATCACGACGAGCGTGCCGCCTGCATCGCGCACGCGCGCTACCGCTTCGGTATCGAGCACGGTGCCGGCACCCACCACGGCGTCGGCCGGCAGGCTGTGCGCCAGGCGCGCGATCGATGCAAATGGGTCGGGCGAATTGAGGGGCACTTCGATCAGGCGGAAGCCGGCGCCGTACAGCGCGGCGCCAATCGCTTCCGCTTCGGCGGGTTGCAGGCCGCGCAGGATCGCGACGAGCGGCAATCGTTCAAAAGCGGTCGTGAAAATGGTCATTGACTCTCCAGTGGCGCCAGTGGCAAAAGCCCTGCGGCGCGCGCGAGCGCCAGCAGGCCCGCGGGCGCCGTGTTATCGAGAACGAGGTCGGCGGGCCGGTCGAAACGGTGCAGCGCCACCTGGTAGCGTGCGCACAGGTTCGGCGCGCCCACCAGCGCCAGCGGCTGCGGGCCGAGGCCGGCCATCGCGCGCCATTGCAGGCCGGCGCGCAATTCATGGCCGATCAGCAGGCCGGACAGGTAATCGGCCAGCATGTCGTTGGGCAGGCGCCCGGTCACGCCCAGGCTGCGCACGGCGAAGATCTGGTGCGCCAGCCCCAGTTCGCCATGGTCGCGCGCCGCGTCGACGCCCTGCACGAAGGCATCGGGATCGACCGGCGCATCGTCGGGCATCAGCCGGCCCAGCACGGAATGCTGGCGCAGCACCGCGTACAGCTCGCCCGTCATGTGCGTGGCAAAGCGCACGATGCGCTCCGCGCAGATCTGCGTCCATTTCGAATGGGTGCCGGGCAGCACCACGCAGCTCGAGGCGCGCAGCGTGTCGTGCAGGTGCAGCGTGCCGACGACCTGCGTTTCCTCGCCGCGCATCACGTCCGGCGGCAGGCTCGTGTCGTCGAACAGCACGCCGGGAACGATGAAAGGTCCACCATCGGGGCGGCGCAGGCCGGCCGCCAGCACGGCGGCACCGGCAGGGCAGCGCGCATACGGCACGTCCAGCCAGCCGTGTGCACTGCCGACCATGCCACAAGCCAGCACGGGCAGCCCGGGATGCGCGGTGCGCCAGCCGCCGGACACGTCATCGAACGCTTCCACAAAGGCGGCGTGGCCGGACAGCGTGGAAGCGCCCTTGTCGGCCTTGCGTTCCTCGAGCACCGTGCCGTCGGGCCCGACCAGCCAGGCGCGCAGGCTGGTGCTGCCCCAGTCCAGGCCGATCAGGGAAGGCACCGCTGCCACGGCGGTCACCATTCGGCCACGCTGCCGTCCGGGTGGCGCCACACGGGGTTGCGCCAGTCCGGCGGGTTCTGGCTGGCCGCGATGACGCGCTCTTCGTCGACGATCACGCCCAGGCCCGGCTTGGGCAGCGGCGGGAAGTAGCCGTCCTTGATCTGGAAGTCCTCGCGGTTGATCACGTAGTCGAACAGCTCGGCGCCCTTGTTGTAATGGATGCCCATGCTCTGTTCCTGCAGCACGGCGTTGTGCGACACGAAGTCCACCTGCAGGCAGGCGGCCAGCGCCACGGGGCCGAGCGGGCAATGGGGCGCGAACGCCACGTCGTAGGCTTCGGCCATCGCGGCGATCTTCACGCATTCGGTGATACCGCCGGCATGCGAGAGGTCGGGCTGCACGATGGCGATGCCGCCGCGCGCGAACACATGCTTGAACTCGAAGCGCGAATACATGCGCTCCCCTGCCGCCAGCGGGATCGACGTGTGCTCGGCCAGGCGCGGGTAGTATTCGGCCTGCTCGGCCAGCACCGGTTCCTCGACGAACAGCGGGCGGAACGGCTCCAGCTCGCGCAGCAGCACCTTGGCCATCGGCGCGGCCACGCGGCCATGGAAATCGATGCCGAATTCGATGGTGTTGCCGAATGCTTCGCGGATCTGCGCGATGCGCGCGATGGCCGCGTCGACGGCAGTGGCCGTGTCGACGATGCCCAGCTCCTCGGTGCCGTTCAGCTTGAACGTGTGGATGCCGATGTCGCGCAGCGTGAGGATGCCTTCGATGACGTCCGCCGGGCGGTCGCCGCCGACCCAGCTGTACATCTTCATCTTGTCGCGCACGCGGCCCCCCAGCAGCTCGTAGACGGGCACGCCCAGGGCCTTGCCCTTGATGTCCCACAGCGCCTGGTCGATGCCGGCGATGGCGCTCATCAGGATCGCACCGCCCCGGTAGAAGCCGCCGCGGTACATCACCTGCCACAGGTCGTTGATGCGCGTGGGGTCCTGCCCCACCAGGTACTCGGCCAGCTCGTTGACGGCCGCCTCCACGGTGCGCGCGCGGCCCTCGATCACCGGTTCGCCCCAGCCGGTGATGCCTTCATCGGTCTCGATCTTCAGGAACATCCAGCGGGGCGGTACGCGGTACAACGTGAGCTTGGTGATCTTCATGGCGGCCTGCGTGAATGTGGTCAGGCCAGTGTAGCGCGCCCTGTTAGAGATGAAATATTGTTTATTGATCGGAACATATATCAATTTCGCATATCTGCCGTGTACGGCGCCCGGCGCAATGCCGTGAAAAAAAGTAAAAATATCGCTTGCTATTACATAGCGCGCTATCTATACTTCTTTCCATGCACTGAAGACAACGCAACGAAAGCAGCGAACCAAGTACGAAGCTTTCCCGCGATGTCATCGAACTCAATAAGTAGCACACTATTTAAGCGCAAACTATTTAACTGGAGATCACCATGAACGCCATCAAAACCATCGCCCTCGCCCTGTCGATCATCGGTAGCGCATCCGCCATCGCCGCCCGGCCGCGGAACTGAAACCCACCGTCATCCTGGTCCACGGCGCCTTCGCCGATTCGAGCAGCTGGAACGGCGTGGCCGCGAAACTGCGTGCCGATGGCTACACCGTCATCGGCGCGGCCAACCCGCTGCGCAGCGTGAAAGGCGACGCGGCATCGGTGGCCACCGTGGTGAAAAGCGTCAAGGGCCCCGTGGTGCTGGTGGGCCACTCGTATGGCGGTGCCGTGATCTCGGCCGCGGCCTACGGCCAGTCCAATGTGAAGAGCCTGGTGTATGTGGCCGCCTTCGCACCGGAGCAGGGCGAGACGGCGCTCGAACTGTCGGGCCGCTTCCCGGGCGGCACGCTGGGTGGCGCACTGGCCGAACCGGTGGCCCTGCCCGATGGCGGCAAGGATTTCTACATCCAGCAGGACAAGTTCCACCAGCAGTTCGCTGCCGACGTGCCGAAAGCCCAGGCGGCACTGATGGCGGTGACGCAGCGCCCGATCGCCGAAGCGGCATTGACCGAAGCGGCCGGCGTGCCCGCCTGGAAGAACGTGCCTTCGTACTTCGTCTACGGCACCGCCGACAAGAACATCCCGGCCGCGGCGTTGAAATTCATGGCCGACCGTGCGCAATCGCGCCAGACCGTCGCCATCCCCGGCGCCTCGCATGTGGTGATGACGTCGCACCCGGCGGCAGTGGCCAAGCTGATCGAGACCGCCGCCCAAGCCAACTGATTTAAATCGCACACAATAAAATCGCTAACTAAAAGAAACTGAAGGAAACAACATGAACGCCGCCAAATCGCTCCTCGCCACCGCCCTGCTCGCCATCACCGCAGGCACTGCAACCACCGCGGCCACGGCCGCCGCCCTCCCCGGCGTGGAACGCCAGACCGCCGCCTTCCTCCAGGCGATCGAAGGGGGCAAGCCGATCGAGCGGATGACGCCGCAGGAAGCCCGCGCCGTGCTGGTGGGTGCCCAGGCCGGCGCGAAAGTGACACTGCCCGCGGCGGACGTCAGCGAAAAAACCGTGACGCTGGACGGCAAGCCGGTCAAGCTGACGATCGTGCGCCCGGCCGGCGCGAAGGGCACGCTTCCCGCGTTCATGTTCTTCCACGGCGGTGGCTGGGTGCTGGGCGACTACCCGACGCACGAGCGGCTGGTGCGCGACCTGGTGGCGGGTTCCGGAGCGGTAGCGGTGTTCGTCAACTACACGCCCTCGCCGGAAGCCGGCTACGGCGTGGCGGTCAACGAAGCCTATGCGGCAACCCGCTGGGTGGCCGCCCATGGCAGCGAGATCGGCGTGGACGGCAAGCGCCTGGCGGTGGCCGGCAACAGCGTGGGCGGCAACATGGCGGCCGTCGTCAGCCTGATGGTCAGGGACAAGGGCGGCCCCGCGCTGCGCGCCCAGGTGCTGCTGTGGCCCGTGACGGATGCGAACTTCGACACGCCGTCCTACCAGCAGTATGCGGAAGGCCACTTCCTGACGAAAAACATGATGACCTGGTTCTGGGACAACTACACCCGCGATGCGGCGGCCCGCAAGGAAACCTACGCTGCACCGCTGCAGGCCAGCCTCGAGCAGCTGAAAGGCCTGCCGCCCGCGCTGATCCAGACCGCCGAATTCGACGTGCTGCGCGATGAGGGCGAAGCGTATGGCCGCAGGCTCGATGCCGCCGGCGTGACCGTGACCTCGGTGCGCTACAACGGCATGATCCACGACTTCGGCCTGCTCAACGTGCTGGCCGACGTGCCGGCGGTGCGCGATGCGATGGACCAGGCGGCCAATGAGTTGAAGAAGCGGTTGAAGTAACGGGAGCGTTAAAACTCCGCGCCTTGCGGTGCGAAGGCAGCGACGGGCATCTCGATGAGGTGCCCGTCTTTGCATTGATCGGCCAAGAGACTTGGCGCGCGGCCGTCCGATATCGGCTATTCCAGTGATGGCTGGTAGAGGGAACCCTCCTTGCCAAACCACGCCGCATGGGCCAGCATGCCGTTTTTTCACGGAGCTTCCGATGAACCTGTGGTTTCGCCTGCTCTTCCTGCTGATCAGCACCCCCTTCCGCCCCAAGCTGGCCGCGCCGCATGGTGTCTCGCGCCTGGCCTTCCGCGTGTGGTTCAACGACCTGGACACGAACGGCCACGTCAACAACGGCCGCTACTGGACGCTGTTCGACCTGGGCCGCACCGACATCATGCTGCGCATGGGGTTATTGGGCGCCGTGTTGAAGAACAAGTGGACACCGATCGTGGGTGGCGGCGCGATCCGCTTCCGCCGCGAGCTGCGGCTGTTCCAGTCCTTCGTGCTGGAGACGCGGATCGCGGCGTGGACGGAAAACCGCGTCGTGTTCGAACAGCGTATCCTCGCCGACGGCGACGTGGTGGCGACGCGGGCGCTGGTGCTGGCCGGGCTGTACGACCGCAAGGCGCGTGGCTTCGTGCCGGTCGATACGATCTTCCGCAGCGTCGGCGTGACGGGCACGCAATCGCCGCCGATCGATGCCGCCGTGCAGGCGATGCTGGACCTCGATGCGGCGATGAAGCTGAATGCGGATTGAAGCGCCCTGACGGGCCGAATACCCGTTGGCTATGCCAGCGGTGCTGACCGCAGCCCGATCCTCAGCATGCCGCTGCCATCCTCCCGATACCCGAGCCGTTCGAACATCCGCCGCGCCCGCGCATTCTCCGGCGCGACATCGGCCATCAAGCCGTTCAAGTGGAGCACCCCGGCGGCGTAGTCCGCCAGCACGCCGAGCGCTTCCGGCATGAACCCCTGCCCCCATGCTGAACGCCGCAGCAGGCATCCGACCTGCGCGGTGCGGGATGCCGGGTCGAAGCCGTGCAGCCCGCAAGTGCCGATCGGCGCGCCGCCATCGGCCGGCACGACCGCCCATTCCAGCGACTGGCCGGCGGCCAGCAGCCGCCGCACGCTGGCCAGCATCCGCCCCACCGTGGACAGGTCGGGAAAAGGGTCTTCGTCCGTGTAGCGCATGACGAGCGGATCGCCGTAGAGGGCGAACAGTGCCGCCGCATCGTCCTCGCCCATCGGCCGCAATGTCACGCGCCCGCCGTGCAGCACGGGCACTACCGTGGGAAGGGCCAACGCATCCACGTCAGGCCAGCGCTTTCTGCGCCGCCTGCCATCCCCACCACGACGCTTCCTCGAACACGGAAAAACCCGACAGGTCGGCGTGCGCGAACAGCACCGGCCCGGCAGCATCGCGCAGCGCCTGCACGCCGGGATTGGAGAGAAAACCCGGCAGCGGGGCCGCCATCGCATGGGCGCGCAGCGTGATGTCGGCGCGCTGCACGCAGGCATCGAACGCGTTGCCGTAGGCGGCACGCAGGTCGACGGTGGCCAGCGCCAGCAACTCCTCGGGCGACGCGGACTGCATCCACGTGCGCGCCGCCACCGGATCGCGGTCGGACAGCGCCACGTAGCTGGTGAACACGCTTTGCGCCGGCGGCTGCTGGCGGATGTCCTGGTGCGTGGACACCACATAGCCCAGCCCCTGCGTGCCGTGCACCACGTTGTCCCACGACAGCGGCGCCTCGGGCAGCTCTTCCGGAAAGCGGTCCAGCAGGAAATTCGCCACGAGCCACGGCGAATATGCCGGCATGTGCCGCGCCGGATCGAAGCCGTACTGCGCGATGTCCTCGACCACGCGGCTGGTCACGAACAGTGGCATCGCGCAGATCACCTTGCGGGCGCGAACCAGATACGTGCGCGGCTTGCCATTCTCCAGCACGAAACACAGCGCTTCGGCACGCCCGTCGACCTGCTTCACGGTGGCGACCGTGCCGGCCATGCGCCGCGCGCCGGTCCGGGCGGCCAGCTTCTCGGCCAGCGGCTGCAGGCCGCCGGGCCATGTCAGCCACGCGCCCCCTTCCGCATTGGAGGCTTCGCCGCCGCGCGCGCAAAAATAATGCAGGCCGGCCCAGGCGGAAACGCGGTCGATGTCGGTGCCGTAATCGTCGCGGCAGCAGTAGTCGAGGTACCACAGCAAGGTGGGGGCCCGGTAGTTGTTCTGCGCCAGCCAGGTTTTGAAAGTGATCGTGTCGAGCCGCCGCCAGGCCGGGTCGGTGGAGGCCTGCGCGGCCGGCAGCGTGAACACCTTGCGGCGGTCGGCGCCGCGCATCGCATGCAGCTTTTCCATCTCGGCGGAGAAACGCGCATGCTCGGCCAGCTCCGCCGGCGGCACGCCGGCGCGCGGCATGACGCCTTCGTGCCACTTGCCCCCGTACAGCAGCCGTTCGTGGGGTGCGTGCAGGATCAGCTTTTCATCGTAGTACGGCTTGGGGCCGTAGGGATCGCGCGTGATGATGCCCAGGTCGTACAGCAGGTGGCGCACGTGCAGGCATTCCTGCGGCGGGATCGGCAGGTAGTGCGCGCCGGTCGGATACGCCAGCGGGCCATACGCGCCGCCGGCGGCGTTGCCGAACGGTTCGGGGCCGTCGACCATCAGCACGTCCTTGACGCCTTCGCGGTGCAGCTTCCATGCCGCCGTCAGCCCGGCGATGCCGGAACCGAGGATGGCGACGTCGGCTTCGACGATGCTCGAAGGTGGGGGCAAGGCCTGGCGGTCGCGCAAATAATGGCCCTCGGCGCGGCCGGGGTGATGCAACCCGGGCTTGATTTCGTGCCAGCGCGCCCAGGCGGCGATGCCGGCGGCAGCGGCGCCGCCGCCGGCGCCCAGAGCGGCGGTCCAGCGCAGGAATGAGCGGCGTTCCATCGTGTCCTCAGCGTATTCTCGGCATACTCTCAGCGTACCCTCAGCGTATGGTGTTGCGCCAGTCCTGTTCGAACTCGTGCACCAGCGATTGGGTGTTCAGGCGATTCGGCGCCATCTTCAGCGGCTTCATGTCGGGCGGAAAGGCGAACATGGCGGCCGTGGTGGCGCCGTTCAGGAAGCGCATCGGCAGGCGGTAGGCATCGGGCGGCGTGAAGGCGCCCTGTGGCGACGCGAGGATGAAGCCCCACTCGCCGAACGACGGCACGTAGGCGTGGTAAGGATACGTGCGCAGGCCCACTTCGCGCAGTGTCGCATCGATGGTCCAGTAGGCATGCGGCGCGAAGAACGGCGACGTCGATTGCACCACCACCAGGCCATTGGCCGCCAGGTGGTGCTTGAGCATGCTGTAGAACGGCACCGAATACAGCTTGCCCAGTGCGAAGCTGGACGGATCGGGGAAGTCGACGATCACGGCATCGAACATCTCATCGGTACCACGCAGCCACACGGCCGCATCGGCATTGATGACCTTGACGCGCGGGTCCGACAGCGCGCCGTGGTTCAGGGCCGCCAGTTCGGCGCGCGTCTTGAATGCGGCGGTCATGGCCGGATCCAGGTCGACCAGCGTGACGTGCTCGATATGCTTGTAGCGCAGCACCTCGCGCGCCGCCAGGCCATCGCCGCCGCCCAGCACCAGTACCCGTTTTGCCCAGGGCAGCCGTTCCAGCGCGGGGTGCACGAGCGCCTCGTGGTACCGGTATTCGTCGCGCGACGAAAACTGCAGGTTGCCGTTGATGTACAGGCGCGTGTCGTCCTTCCAGCGGGTGATCACGAGCCGCTGGTAGGGCGTGCTCGTGGCATACACGATCTCGTCGCCGAACAGCGCATGCTCGCCGAAGTGGGTAAGCCGGTCGGCGCTGGCAAAGCCGAACGACAGCGCGACCAGCACGGCGCAGGCGCGCAAGGTGCGGCCGGCCAGGTTCGTCAGTTCGGCGCGGAACACGTAGATCGTCCACAGCGCCACGCCGATGTTGAGCATGCCGAACAGGTAGCCGGTACGTACCAGGCCGAGATAGGGCGCCAGCACCAGCGGGAACAGCAGCGACACGGCCAGCGCCCCCAGGTAATCGAACGTGAGCACCCGGCTGACGATATCGGCGAACGCGGTCTCGCGCGCATTGAGCGCGCGCATCACCAGCGGCACTTCCATGCCGACCATCGCGCCGATCATGAATACCAGCACGTAGAGCAGCAGCCGGAATGGTGCGGCCGCCCACGAGAACGTGAGGAACAGCAGGGCGGCGGAGACACCGCCGATCAGGCCGATCGCCAGCTCGATGTCGACGAAGCGCGCCAGCACGTGCTCGTCCTTCACGTATTTCGACAGGTGGGCGCCGACGCCCATGGCGAACAGGTAGCAGCCGATGATGGTGGAAAACTGCATCACCGAATCGCCCAGCAGGTAGCTGGACAGCGCGCCGGCGATCAGTTCATAGGCCAGGCCACACGAGGCAACGACGAACACGGACAGGATCAGAATCTTTTTGGTCATTGGTCCGCGGCTGGATTATCATGTTTCTCTGTCTACAAGTCCGGTACTATAAGCCATGTTCGCAGTTGCCAACTACCTGATCCACCTGTGCATCGCGGCCGCGCTGCTCGCGGTCTTCTTCAAGGCCTATACCTGGATGACGCCTTACGACGAAGTCCACCTGATCCGGGAGGGCAACCACGCGGCGGCATTGTCGCTGGGCGGTGCGCTGCTCGGCTTTTCCCTGACGATCGCCTCGGGCCTGCTGCACACCCGCAATTACGAGGAATTCTTTGCCTGGGCATTCGGTGCAATGATCGTGCAGGCGCTGGCCTATGCGGTGACCACGCGCGCCTTGAAGATGGCCCGGGACCAGATCGAATCCGGCAACAGCGCGTTCGGCGCGCTGCTCGGCACCATTTCCCTTTCCATCGGCGGCATCAATGCCGCCTGCATTTCCTGAAGGAGCCATGATGGGTATCGGCAGCTTTATCAAGAAGCAGTTCATCGACGTCCTGCAGTGGAACGAAGACCAGGAGGGCGTGCTGGCCTGGCGCTACCCGATGCAGGATTTCGAGATCCAGAACGGCGGCGTGCTGGTGGTGCGCGAATCGCAGGTGGCGGTATTCGTCAACGAGGGCCAGATCGCCGACGTGTTCGGCCCCGGCACGCACAAGCTCACCACGCAGACACTGCCCGTGCTCACCAACCTGAAGAACTGGGACAAGCTGTTCGACGCGCCGTTCAAGTCGGACGTGTATTTCTTCAGCACGCGCGTGCAGACGGGCCGCAAATGGGGCACCACGCAGCCGGTGACGATCCGCGACAAGGATTTCGACATGATCCGCGTGCGCGCCTTCGGCATGTATTCGTATCGCGTGACGGATGCCCGCAAGTTCTTCACCGAGATCAGCGGTACCCGCGAAGCGTACACGCGCGACGAAGTGGAAGACCAGTTGCGCGGCATCCTGCTGGCCACCATGGCCAGCTCGATCGGCGGCTCGAACGTGGCCTTCCTCGACATGGCGGCCAACCAGGCGCTGATGGCGCAGGAGATCAAGGGTGACCTTGCCGACGCGTTCGCGCGCTACGGCATCGGCCTCGATGAATTCAATGTCGCTTCCGTGAGCCTGCCCGAGGAATTGCAGAAAGCGCTGGACGACCGTATCTCGGCCGGCATGAAGGGCGGCCTCTCCGCCGACAAGATGGCCGGCTTCACGCGCTACCAGACCGCCACCGCGATCCCGCTGGCGGCACAGAACGAAGGCGGCATCGCCGGCATCGGCGCCGGGCTGGGCGCCGGCGTGACGATCGGCCAGGCCATGGGCCAGGCAGTGGGTGCTTCGCTGGCGCCGGCCTCTCCGCAAGCGGCCGCGACGCCACTGCCGCCCGCAGCGGCCGCACCGGCAGCGCCCGCCGAGGATTCGATCGAGACGCGCCTGCAAAAGCTCAAGGGCTTGCTGGACAAGGGCCTGATTTCCGCCGCCGACTACGACAGCACGAAGGCCGAGCTGCTGAAGAAACTGATCGGCTAAGCGTTGCTGACCCTCTCTTGCCCCAGCTGCGGCGCCGAGGTGCGCTTCCGCTCGCATGCGGCCGTGATGGCCGTGTGCGAGTACTGCCGCACCGGCGTGCTGAAGGACCCCGGCAGCGTGGGCGACCTGGGCAAGATCGCCGAAGTGCTGGAAGACTATTCGCCGATCCAGCTCGGCACGTCCGGCACGTGGTCCAGCCGCCCGTTCACCGTGGTGGGCCGGCTGCAGCTGCGCTATGACGACGGCTTCTGGAACGAGTGGTACCTGCTGTTCGACGATGGCGCGACCGGCTGGCTGGGCGAGGCATCCGGCCAGTTCACGATGACCGCCGCCCGGGAGGCCGGCGGCCCCCTGCCCGCATTCACCGACCTGCGACCGGGCGAGCACGTGACGCTGGCGACCCAGCGCTGGACGGTGGCCGATGTGCGCACGGCCCGCTGCACCGGCGGCCAGGGCGAACTGCCGTTCCGCGTGGGCGAAGGCTGGCAGGCGAAGGTGGCCGACCTGCGCGCCGGCAGCGCCTTCATGACGCTCGACTATTCCGATGGCGAACAGCCGGTGGTCTACGCCGGCGGGGCCGTCAAGCTGGACAACCTGCACCCGCAACTGCTGCGCGACGACATCGACATCCGGCGCACCGCCGGCCGCTTCCGCGGCAAGGTCGCGGCGCTCGATTGCCCGGCGTGCGGCAGCGGCATCCAGTACTTGCCGGGCATGACGGCGAACCTCGTGTGCCCGGCATGCAGCGCGCAGCTCGACGCGGCCAGCCCGAAGGTCGCGGTGCTGCGCGCCGGCGAACGGCTCGATGCCGTGCCCGTCACGCTGCCGCTGGGCACCGAGGGCACGCTGGGCAACCAGAAGCTCACCGTGATCGGCGTGATGCGCCGCGAGGATGACGAAGGCACCGCGTGGACCGAATACCTGCTGTACGGCGGCCGCGCCGGCTTCACGTGGCTGGTGGAGACGGACGAGGGCTGGCAACGCTCGGAAGTGCTCGACAGCTGGCCGGACTGGCGCGACGGCTCGGCCGTGCTGAAGAAGACGACCTACCGGCGGCTGTACCAGTACCCGGCGCGGGTGACGTTCGCCGCCGGCGCCTTCAACTGGCGCGTGGCGGTGGGCGACGTGGCCCAGGTCGAGGAACTGCGCAGCGGACAATCGATGCTGGCGGTCGAACGCACGGAGAACGAGATCACCTGGTCGCGTTCCTCCCCTGTGGCATTCGACCAGTTGCACATGTGGTTCCCCACGGTCTTCAAGGGCAAGCCGAAGCAGCCACTGCGCCCGCCGGGCAAGCTGACGAGCGGCACCCGGTACCGCGACGCGGCCCGCATGCTGATCATCATCACGGGCGTGGTCAACGCGATCCCGCTGATCGCCAATTTCGGCGGCACGTTCGCCTACCCGGTGCTGGGTGCGCTGGCGCTGTACCTGCCGGCCGTTTTCCTCGACGATAACGATAAGGCATGAAAAAGTTCTGGATCTACGGGATCGCGGTGGTTTTCGTTTCGACCGTGCTTAGCTGGAGCAATATGGGCCAGAGCAGCGGCGGCAGCAGTGGCTATCGCAGCGGCGGCTCGTCATGGTCGTCGAGTACGGGCAGCGGCAGCTGGGGTGGTGGCGGAGGCCACAAGTGAGCGCCGGGGCAAGCCACTACAAGGCCGAGGGAACCCATCTGCTGGCGGACTTGTCCGGCGTGGCGCCCGCCCTGCTCACGAGCTGCGCGCGCATCGAGGCATTGCTGCGCGCCGCGGCGGAAGCGGCCGGCGCGCACATCCTGCACAGCCATTTCCACGGCTTCGGGCCCGGCCTCGGCGTGACCGGCGTGGTGCTGCTGGCCGAATCCCATATCTCGATCCACACGTGGCCGGAACAGGCATTCGCGGCCGTCGACATCTTCATGTGCGGCGCCGCCGCGCCGCAGCGCGCACTGGAAGTACTGCGCACCGCGCTGGCCCCGGCGCACTGCCGCGTGCGCACCGCGCAGCGCAGCCCCGTTGACGAAACAGTCAGCGGATGACAAACTTGCTTTCCCACTAACCCTGCCAGGAGACACCCCATGAAAGCCACGGATATTGCCTTCCTGCCGGCCGCCTGACGCCAGGGTTACCTCTTACAAACTCCCGGTGTTCCTCGGCGCCTGACGCGCCGGCCCTCCCGTTTCAACGTTGCCGCCCGAAGTGCTTCGGGCCGGCCTGTGCCCGCGCGCGCCGCGGGCGATGAACCCATGGGAACACCATCATGCTCGATTTCGCATCCGACGCTTTACGCCGCATCGGACTGAACAACCTTAACGCCGCCCGCCTGGCGGTACTGCCTGCCACGGACACGATGCGCCCGATGCGCATCGCCGCCATCCACGGCGAATGGATCACGGTGCACGACGGCGACGCCGGCCACCAGGCCCGCGCCCTGCCCCGCCTGCTGGCCAGCCTGGCCAGTGACCACGACACGCTGGCGGTCGGCGACTGGATCGTCGTCGACGACCTGGCCGGCGAGCACTGGATCGCCGCACGGGCCGAGCCGCTGACGCAGCTTGCCCGCCGCGCCAACGATGGCCGCCGCCAGGTATTGGCCAGCAATATCGATACGGCCCTGCTGGTCATGGGCCTGGACCTCGATTTCAACCTGCGCCGGCTGGAACGGTATATCGCCATCGTGCAAAGCGCCGGTATCGCGCCGGTAATCGTGCTGACCAAGGCGGATCTGGCCGAGGATGCCGGCGAACGGGTCGCCGCCGTGGAGCGCCGGCTCCCGGGCGGCATGCCCGTCATCGCCCTGAATGCCTTGAGCGGCGAAGCCGCCGCGCTGCTGCAACCGTGGCTGGGAACGGGCCAGACGCTCTGCCTGCTGGGTGCTTCGGGCACGGGCAAATCGACGCTGACCAACACGCTGGCCGCCGCCGGCCAGGAATCGGCAGTAAAAACGGGTGGCACGCGCAAGGGTGACGGCCGCGGCATGCACACGACCACGGCGCGCTCCCTGCACCGCTGCGCCAATGGTGCCTGCATCATCGACACGCCGGGATTGCGCACCTGGCGGCCGGACGCGGATGAAACGACGCTGTCGGCCACGTTCGACGATATCGCGGCGCTGGCCCTGCACTGCCAGTTCCGCGATTGCCGCCACGAACTGGAACCGGATTGTGCCGTGCGCGCGGGCACCGATCCGGACCGGCTGGCCAATTACCACAAGCTGTTGCGCGATGCCCGGCGCGGCGAGCAGACACCGCTGGACCGGATCGCCGCGCGCGCGAAATGGAAAGTGATCAGCAAGGCCGCACACCGGCACATGCGGGAGAAAGGCAAGCCGTAAGCCGCACGCAGGCAACGAGAGCAGCAGTAAGCGCAGCAATGAGCGGCAAACAGTGAACGGCAAGCACCAGGCGGCAGAGCCGCGCCTGGTGCTGCTACTTCTCGCGCAGCGTGGCCTCGATGTTGTTGCCGTCGAAGTCGAGGATGTAGGCGCTGTAATAATGCCCCGAGCCGACGCGCAGGCCGGGCGGCCCGTGATCCTCGGCGCCGTGTTCCATCGCCGCGGCGTAGAACTTGTCGACGGCTTCGCGATCGGCTGCGGCAAAGGCAATATGCAGCGGCGCGTTGCCGGCCTGGTGGTCAGCCCGCCAGTAAGTGGGAATTTCGGAGCCCAGCCAGATGAACGGCTGGCCTCCCTCGGCCGCGTAGATGGCCCAATCCATGTCGGTTTCGGTGCGACGGATTCCCAGCGGCGCAAGACAGGCGTCGTAGAGCGCCGCGCTGCGTGTGAAGTCCGTCACGACAATACCGAGATGATGAAACATGCGCTGCTCCTGAAGTCAGAGAGACCAGCCTAACATTGTTGAACGCGCTCTGGCGCGCGCGACCCCCAGGGAGCCGGCAGGAACGGTCTAGAAGCGGCGCGTGTAGGCGAGCGACAGCGCACCGAATCGGCGGCGCTCGTAATCGGCCGCCGCCCCGTCATCGCGCTCGGGCGCGGGCAGCGCCAGCCACGTATATTGCAGCGACACGGCCTGCACGGGCGAAAGCCGGTACTCGAGCCCTGCGCGCAACTGCCATGCGAAGCCACTCTTCGACGCGGGCCCGAAGCACCGGCAATCGGTACTGCCCAGCCGCAGTTCCGGCAACTCGACACGGCCCCAGCCGATACCGCCGCCCACGAAGGTGCCAAGCGATTCCGACAGCCGGTCGGTGCGATAGGCATTGGCGAAGACGGCATCGTAGTGACCGCGGCCGTCGGCCGCCTCGGTCACGGGGCCAAGCGCCAGCCGCTCCACGCGCAGCGCACCCCGCTCGTATTCCAGCTCGTAGCGCGCATGCTCGGTGGCGTGTCCGACCTGGACGCCGCCGTGCAGGCCGCGCTGCAACTCGGCGCGGCCGTCGAACGCGACGCCGGCGCCGAAATCGACACGGGCATCCCAATGGTCGAGCGTATTGGCGCCCAGGTGGGCGCTCCAGTAGCGATACGGTTCGGTGGCCGTGGCGGCGCCCGATGATCCGGCCGCGAACAAGACCGCAAGTACGGCCGCATGCAAGATGTGTTTCATGTGTCTCCCACGTTGATGACTTGGCCGTGCCTCAGTTCGCGAACCCTGTGCCGAATGCCGCATTCAGCTCGGCCGCCGTGGCGGCCGCACCGTGCGCGACACCGACGATCGTGACCTGCGCCAGGTAATTCTGTTCGACGGCATCGACGAAGCCCGCCGCGCTGCTCGACTGGTAGCTTGCCGCCAGTTGCTGCACCAGCGCCTGCACCGACGCGTTATCCTGGTTTGCCACCAGGTACCCTTCCGCGTCGAAATCAAACGCCTTGCTTGTCGTTGCCGAAAACGCCGCGCCGCGGTCGGTATAGCCCTGGGCCGCCAGGCCGAGGCTTGCCGCATCGGCCGCCGTGACCAGCTGCGTGGCGCCGCGTGCATCCTGGAACAGGTGGAAATCCGTTCCCGTGCCGCTTCCCGCTGCCGCCGCCGTGAAGCCGCCGGCGCCGTCCACGGCGCCGTAGCACGCGTAAGGCAAAGCCTGGCCGGCAGCCGCGAACGTCCAGTCCCGTGTAAATGGCTGGTAATACGCCGTCATCTTCTGCCCGCCCGGCTGTGCGTCGAACGCCACGCCTTCGAACGTGTTGCCGGCCACGGCCGCCTGCTGTGCCGCCTCCGCGGCACTGGCCGTGTAATACCGGTCGCCGGTCGCCAGCAGGATGCTGTAGACCTGGTGGTCCGGCGTATCGAATGCCAGCATGCCCGGGTCGACGATCGTGCCATTGACGAGCCCATCTTCGTCGCCCCAGCCACCATCCGTCAAGGTGAGCACGATACGATCGACGCGGCCATCCGCATTCAGGTCGACCAGCGTGGCGCCGTTGTCCATCGTGTCCAGCCGCCCGTCGTCGAGAAAGCTGTAATAGCTTTGCGTGGCGCCGTCGAACTTCAGGAAATCGGTTGCCAGCGAACCGCCGGCCGCCAGGTCGATGACGACCCGCGTCTGCAAGCCGTCGCGGCCGGTATCGAGGTCCGGCAGGCTGGCCACGCCATCTTCCGCCGTGACCGTGAAATTGAACACGGGCGACGTGGCACGGAATTGCTCCGGCAGCGCCGCGGGCAGGTCGGTCAGGCTCAGGTCCTTCAACTGGGCGCCATTGGTCAGCTGCACGGCTTCGCCGGCATTCG
This sequence comes from Pseudoduganella lutea, assembly GCF_004209755.1. Lineage (NCBI taxonomy): Bacteria > Pseudomonadati > Pseudomonadota > Betaproteobacteria > Burkholderiales > Oxalobacteraceae > Pseudoduganella > Pseudoduganella lutea. The sequence goes on from NZ_CP035913.1 coordinate 3,018,352, forward strand.
TCACCGAACCGGCGAGTACGGCACCGAACGATGCCGCCGAGGCGCTCTTGCCCAGCGCGAAGTCGGCCAGCGAGCGCATCGGCATTTGCGCCACCGCGTGCTGCTGCCAGTCGAGCACGCCATCGTGGTTGAAGTCGCCGCCGTTGGCGGCCAGTTCGATCGATGGCGCCACGCCGTCCACGTCCGTGACGATCGTGACGGCAACGGGGGCCTGCGCCACCACGTTCCCGGCGGCATCGAGGATCTGGGCATTGAACGTGTAGACGCCATCGTCGAGCAAGCCTGCGTTCACATTGACCTTGCCGGCCGCGATATCCTCGGCCGTGATGGCATTGCTGCCCACCACTTCGCCGGCCGCGCTCAGCAGCCGGACGCTGCCACCGGTGGCCAGCAGCGCACCGCCGCTGATCGTGAAGTCGGGCGTGACAACGCTGGTCACCGTATCGCTCTGGCTCGAGCCATCGTCCGATGCCGGGTCGAGGCCGGTCTGGAGGCCGGGCGTCGTCGGCGTTTCGGGTGTCGTTGGCGTTTCGGGTGTCGTTGGCGTCTCGGGCGTCGTCGGCGTCTCGGGCGTCGTCGGCGTTTCGGGCGTCGTCGGTGTCTCAGGGGTCGTCGGCGTCGTCGGCGTCACGGGTGGGGTGACCACGACGTCGTTGTCCACGATGGTGCCGGTGGCGGATACGCCGCCCACCGTCAGCACCGCGCTTTCGGCATTTTCCACCACCGCATCGTCGATCGTCGGCAGCGTGACGGTGAAGGCCGCCACGCCGGCAGGGACGACAACGATGCCGCTTGTTGCGCTGCCATTTTTCCAGGCCACGCCGTCGCTGAACGACAGGGTACCCAGATCTTGCGGAGCGGCCGTGCCGGCCAGGGCCAGGGTGAATTCGACCGGCCCCGCGCCGGCCGTGTTCAGCGCCACCGCGTAGGCCAGTGCCGCCCCTTCCGTGACGTTGGTCGCGCCGCTGGACGGTTGCGCCGCATCGAAGGCGGTTACGGTCGCGATGGCCGGCGCGTCGTTGTCCGTCACGGTGCCGGCAGCCACGATGCCGCCCAGCGTGATCACGACGGTTTCCGCGGATTCGACGAGGGTATCGTCGATCGTCGCGACATCGATCGTGAAGCTGGTGACTGCCGCCGGCACCACGACGATGCCCGTGGCCGGGTCGCCGTTCTTCCACGTGACGCCATCGGAGAACGTGACCGCGCCCCGGTCCGCCGTGGCAGCACTGCCGGTGAACGCGAGGGTGTATTCGCCATCGGTCACGCCGGCCGCGCTGACGGTGGCGGTGTAGCGCAGCGTCTGCCCTTCGACCACGGCGTTGTCGACCGGATTCGCGCCCACGTTCGCGGCATCCTCGGCCACGACGGCCGTGATGCTGCGGCTGTCGTTGTCCACGATGGTGCCGGTGGCGGACACGCCGCCCACCGTCAGCACCGCGCTTTCGGCGTTTTCCACCACCGCATCGTCGATCGTCGGCAGCGTGACCGTGAAGGCCGCCACGCCGGCGGGAACGACGACGATGCCGCTGCCCGCAACGCCGTTCTTCCATGCCACGCCATCGCTGAACGACAGGGTACCCACGTCCTGCGCGGCGGCCGTGCCGGCCAGGGCCAGGGTGAATTCGACCGGCCCCGCGCCGGCCGTGTTCAGCGCCACCGCATACGCCAGCGCCGCCCCTTCGGTGACGCTGGTCGCGCCGCTGGACGGTTGCACCGGATCGACCGCGGTCACGGTCGCAATAGCCGGCGCGTCGTTGTCGGTCACGGTGCCGGCAGCCACGATGCCGCCCAGCGTGATCACGACGGTTTCCGCGGATTCGACGAGGGTATCGTCGATCGTCGCGACATCGATCGTGAAGCTGGTGACGGCCGCCGGCACCACGACGATGCCTGTGGCCGGGTCGCCGTTCTTCCATGTGACGCCATGGGAGAACGTGACCGCGCCCCGGTCCGCCGTGGCGGCGCTGCCGGTGAACGCGAGGGTGTATTCGCCATCGGTCACGCCGGCCGCGCTGACGGTGGCGGTATAGCGCAGCGTATGCCCTTCGACCACGGCGTTGTCGACCGGGTTCGCGCCCACGTTCGCGGCATCCTCGGCCACGACGGCCGTGATGCTGCGGCTGTCGTTGTCGACGATGGTGCCGGTGGCGGACACGCCGCCCACCGTCAACACGGCGCTTTCGGCGTTTTCCACCACCGCATCGTCGACAGTGGGCAGCGTGACCGTGAAGGCCGCCACGCCGGCGGGGACGACGACGATGCCGCTTGCCGCGCTGCCGTTTTTCCACGCCACGCCATCGCTGAACGACAGGGTACCCAGGTCTTGCGGGGCCGCCGTGCCGGCCACGCCGAGCGTGTACTCGACGGCTGACGGGCTGGCGCCGTTCAGCGCCACCGTGTACACCAGCGTGGCACCTTCGGTCACGGCGTTGTCGACCGGGGTGGCGCCCGTATGCGCGGCGTCTTCGGCGATGACACTTGCGACAGCCTGGCTGTCGTTGTCCGTGATCGTGCCGGTGGCGGACACGCTGCCCACCGTCAGCACGGCCGTTTCCGCCGCTTCGATGACGGCGTCGTCGACCGTGGCGACCATCACACCGAACGTCGTGACGCCGGCCGGCACGACGACGATACCGCTGCCGGCATTGCCGTTCTTCCAGGCCACGCCGGCGGTGAACGCCAGGGACGCCACATCACCCGCGCCGGCCGTGCCGGACAGCGCCAATGCGTATTCGGTCGCGACCGGGCTGGCGCCGCTCAGCGTCACCGTGTACAGCAGCGATGCGCCTTCAGCAACGCTATCGTCCACCGGCAACATGCCCGTGTGCGCGGCATCTTCGGCCGTAACGGCCGACACGGCCTGGCTGTCGTTGTCCGTGATCGTGCCGGTGGCAGCCACGCCACCCACCGTCAGCACGGCCGTTTCCGCCGCTTCGATTGCGGTGTCGTCGGTCGTCGGCAGCGTGACCTTGAAGCTGCCCACGCCATTCGGCACGACGACGATGCCCGTCGCCGGGTTGCCGTTCTTCCAGGTCACGCCGTCGCTGAACGACAGTGCGCCCAGGTCGCCCGCCGCAGCGGTGCCGCCGCGGACCAGCGCATGCTCGCCGCCGGTACCGCTGAGGATCACCGTATAGACGAGCGTGCCGCCTTCGCCAACGGTGCTGTCGACAGGCATCGCACCCAGGTGCGCGCCATCTTCGGCCACCACGCTGGCCACCGTGGCAGGGGCAGGCACGTTGGCGTCGTTGTCGGTGATCGTCAGCACGCCCGTGTTGTCCGTGATCGCCGCGAATGAACTGTCGCTGAGCAGGATGGAGACCGTGCGCGCGCCATCGACTGCGGTGGTATTCGTGACCGGTACCGTGACCGTCTTTGTCGTCTGGCCCGGTGCGAAGGTCAGCGTGCCGGTGACCGCCCCATAGTCGGTACCGGCAGTGGCGGTACCATCGACGGACGTGTAGCGCACCGTCACCGTATCGGTGCTTGCACGGCTGAGCGAAACGGTGACGGTGGCCGTGCCGGCCCCCTCATCGACAGTCGTGTCGCCGACGGTCAGCTTGGGCTGGTTTGCCAGGTAGGCGTTCAATGTGCCGAGCAGGCCCTGGGTTGCCGCGTTGCCGCTGACCGAGCCGTTCGGGATCGCCAGTGCCTGGCCATTGAAGGTCAGGCCGATAAAGCTGCGCGGATCGCCATTGGCCTCCGTCCAGGGGTCGATGAAGTACGTGCCGCCGCCAGCCGTGGCCAGCGTGTGGCCGCTGCCCGTGGCATAGAACACCATCGTGCTGACGGTACCGCTGGGCGCGCGCCAGTTGATGACGCCATCGATGCGGTGCTGTACGCCCAGCGCATCCGTGACCAGGATCGTGCCCGTCAGGTCATTGCCCTGGGCGCCGCCGAACTGTCCATTGTCCGTCGCCTGTTCGAATTGCAGCTTCGACCAGCCGAGCGTCGATGCGAGAAAAGCGTTTCCGGCTTCGTTGTTCCGGACGGCGTCGCCGGCGAAACCGTTGGCGAACGAAACGGATACGGTGGTGATGGGCATGGTGTCTTCCTGAAATGGATCGATGGCCGGCCGGATGGACGGTGGATTTCAGGCGGGGACGGGGCACAGATGGATGGGTGCGGCGAGGGCCTGGCCGCGGACTCAAGCATACTAAAAAGCACACCGCGCGGGATATGGACTCGCTCGCAACATGGCAGGAATGTGCCGGATTGTGGTTGCCGTACGACAAATATCGATGCCGTGATGACGTTGTGGCAAGCGACCGCGCTCGGGTACACTGTCGGCTGCTTTCACCATCGAAACCGATCATGCGTCGAGTCGCGCTTCTTGCCTTTCCCCTGCTGCTGGCCGTCACGGGCTGCGGCGACGATTACCAGCCCGAACAGCTCTACCTGGCCACCACTCCCGATTGCCGGGAATGGGTCGACGGGTCCACGTTCAGGCTGCCCGAGGGCGTCAGCGTGTCGGCCACCACCCCCGTCACGGTGAAGGAAGGCAGCGCCGAATTCGGCGTCGTCTACCTGGTGCCGCGCGGCGGCAGGGTGCAGTTCGTCACGCGCGCCTTCAACATCACGCAACCGAAAGGGGCAACGATCGCCAAGGCCAAGGTGCTCAGCTACTACCAGCGCGGCACCAACAACCGCGCGGAAATGGTGGAAGTCATCACGAATATCCCGGCGCTGCTGCTGCCGGTGGCCACGGCGGAGGTCACGCAATGGCGCATCCGGCTGGGCGTCGACCAAAAATTGCCCGCGCGCTTCGACCTCGTGCTTTCTGACGTCATCATCGACGACGAGCGCCATCCCGTGCGCACCTTCACCTATCGCTGGTTCCCGGAACGGAAAGCCTACGGACTGTGCCGCTGAGCCATCGCGGTCGGACAGCACGCACGGTGTTGTAAAAATTCGGGGACTGTCCCCGAATTTTTACAACAGTGCAGGGAAATAAAAAAAGCAGCCCGAAGGCTGCTTTTTCATGGGCGGGGCAAAGCTTATTTGCCGCCGCGCGCGCGCAGTTTTTGCAGGGCTGCCAGCTGGCCGATGGCCGCTGCCAGTTCGGCCTGCGCTTTCGCGTAGTCGATGCCGGTCTTGTTGTTGGCGAGGCTTTCTTCCGCCAGCTTCTTGGCCTCCTGGGCCTTGGCTTCGTCCAGGTCGCCGCCACGGATTGCGGTGTCGGCCAGGACCGTCACGGCGTTCGGCTGCACTTCCAGCAGGCCGCCGGCGACGAAGACGAACTCCTCTTCCGACTTGCCTGCAACCTGGATGCGCACCGCGCCCGGACGGATACGGGTGATCAAAGGCGTGTGCTTCGGGTAGATACCCAGCTCGCCCTGCTCGCCCGGCAACGCGACGAACGTGGCTTCGCCGGAGAAGATCAGCTCTTCCGCGGACACCACATCGACGTGAATTGTGTTTGCCATAATTATCCTATCGGTTTGAACGGCCCCGCCCCCGTTCAGGGGCGGAGCGCCGCATCAAATCAGCCCAGCTTCTTGGCTTTTTCGATGGCTTCTTCGATCGTGCCGACCATGTAGAACGCCTGCTCCGGCAGGTGATCCAGTTCGCCCGAAGCGATCATCTTGAAGCCCTTGATCGTGTCCTTCAGCGAAACGTACTTGCCCGGTGCGCCGGTAAAGACTTCGGCGACGTGGAACGGCTGCGACAGGAAACGCTGCATCTTACGGGCGCGGGCCACCAGCAGCTTGTCTTCCGGTGCCAGTTCGTCCATGCCCAGAATCGCGATGATGTCACGCAGTTCCTTGTAGCGCTGCAGCGTGCCTTGCACGGCGCGGGCCGTGTCGTAGTGGTCCTGGCCGACGACCAGCGGGTCCAGCTGGCGGGAGGTCGAATCCAGCGGGTCCACGGCCGGGTAGATACCCAGCGAGGCGATGTCACGCGACAGAACGACGGTGGAATCCAGGTGACCGAAGGTCGTCGCTGGCGACGGGTCGGTCAAGTCATCCGCAGGAACGTAGACGGCCTGGATCGACGTGATCGAGCCGGTTTTCGTCGACGTGATGCGTTCCTGCAGGCGGCCCATTTCTTCGGCCAGCGTCGGCTGGTAACCCACGGCGGAAGGCATACGGCCCAGCAGTGCGGACACTTCGGTACCGGCCAGCGTGAAGCGGTAGATGTTGTCGACGAAGAACAGCACGTCCTTGCCCTGGTCACGGAACGATTCCGCGATGGTCAGGCCGGTCAGTGCCACGCGCAGGCGGTTGCCCGGCGGTTCGTTCATCTGGCCGTACACCATGGCCACTTTGGAGTTGCCCAGGTTGTCCAGGTCGACGACCTTGGCATCGGCCATTTCGTGGTAGAAGTCGTTACCTTCGCGGGTACGCTCGCCCACGCCGGCAAACACGGACAGACCCGAGTGTGCCTTGGCGATGTTGTTGATCAGTTCCATCATGTTGACGGTCTTGCCCACGCCGGCGCCGCCGAACAGGCCGACTTTACCGCCCTTGGCGAACGGGCACACCAGGTCGATCACCTTGATGCCGGTTTCCAGCAGGTCTTGCGACGGCGACAGCTCGTCGTAGGCCGGCGGGGTGCGGTGGATCGACGCGACCGACTCTTGCGACACAGGGCCGCGTTCATCGATCGGGTTGCCCAGCACGTCCATGATGCGGCCCAGCGTTGCCGGACCGACCGGTACCATGATCGGCTTGCCGGTGTTCTGGATGGTCATGCCGCGACGCAGGCCGTCGGAAGAACCCAGAGCAATGGTACGGACAACGCCGTCACCCAGCTGCTGTTGAACTTCCAGGGTCAGCTCGGAGCCAGCCATTTTCAGCGCGTCAAAAACCTTAGGCATCGCGTTGCGCGGGAACTCCACGTCCACCACGGCGCCGATACACTGAACGATTTTGCCATCAGCCATTTTCGTTCCTTCAAATATAGTTAAATTCGTTTTTAAACCGCTGCCGCACCGGCGACGATTTCAGAGAGTTCTTTGGTAATGGCTGCCTGACGGGTCTTGTTGTACACCAGCTTCAGTTCGCCGATCACACTGCCGGCGTTGTCGCTGGCGGCCTTCATTGCCACCATCCGCGCCGACTGCTCGGACGCGAGGTTTTCCGCCACGGACTGGTACACCAGGGCTTCCACGTAACGTTCCAGCAGTTCGTCGATGACGGTGCCTGCATCCGGTTCGTAGATGTAATCCCAGGTGATGCCACCCTTGTCTGCCGCGCGCTTTTCAGCGGTCAGCGGCAGCAGCTGCTCGACCATCGGTTCCTGCTTCATCGTGTTGATGAACTTGGTGTAGCACAGGTAGACCGCGTCCAGCTTGCCTTCCTGGAACTTCTCCAGCATGACTTTCACGGGGCCGATCAGCTTTTCCAGGTGCGGGGTATCGCCGATCTGCGTCGCCTGCGCCACCACGGGCACGCCGATGCGGTTCAGGAAACCAAGACCTTTGTTGCCGATCGCGACCGCTTCAACTTTATTGCCGGCGGCTTCCAGTTCCTTCGTCTTGTTCGTCACCGCGCGCAGCACGTTGGTGTTCATGCCACCGCACAGACCCTTGTCGGTCGTGATGATGATGAAGCCAACGGCTTTTGCCTGCGTGCCCTGGTCATCTGCCAGGAACGGGTGCGTGTACTCGGGATTGGCGCCAGCCAGGTTCGCGGCGATGTTACGAATCTTGTCCGCGTAGGGACGGGCGGCGCGCATGCGATCCTGCGCCTTGCGCATTTTCGATGCGGCGACCATTTCCATCGCCTTCGTGATCTTCTTCGTATTTTCTACGCTCTTGATCTTGCCACGTATCTCTTTGCCTACTGCCATGAGTCCTTACTCCTTCTGCGCGAATGGCGGTTCACTGGGTGAACCGCCGTGCCGCTTAAAATGCGCCGGATTTCTTGAAATCAGCGATGGCCGCGGACAGCGTTGCTTCGCTATCCTTGTCCAGTTGCTTGCTTTCTTCGATCTTCGACAGCAGGGCAGCTTGCTTCGTCTTCAGGTACGAATGCAGGCCCGCTTCGAACGGCAGCACTTGCTTGACGCTGATATCGTCCAGGAAGCCCTTGTTCACGGCGAACAGCGATGCGGCCATCAACGAGGTCGACAGCGGCGAGTATTGCTGCTGCTTCAGCAGTTCCGTCACGCGGGCACCGCGGTCCAGCTGCTTGCGGGTCGATTCGTCCAGGTCGGAAGCGAACTGCGCGAACGCAGCCAGTTCACGGTACTGCGCCAGGTCGGTACGGATACCGCCGGACAGGCCCTTGATGACTTTCGTCTGCGCTGCACCACCGACGCGGGACACCGAGATACCGGCGTTGATCGCAGGGCGCACGCCGGCGTTGAACAGCGACGTTTCCAGGAAGATCTGGCCGTCGGTGATCGAGATCACGTTGGTCGGCACGAAGGCGGACACGTCGCCAGCTTGCGTTTCAATGATCGGCAGTGCGGTCAGCGAACCGGTCTTGCCGGTCACGGCGCCGTTGGTGAAGGCGGACACGTAGTCGGCGTTCACGCGGGCAGCGCGTTCCAGCAGGCGGCTGTGCAGGTAGAACACGTCGCCTGGATACGCTTCACGGCCCGGCGGACGGCGCAGCAGCAGCGAAATCTGGCGGTACGCAACAGCTTGCTTCGACAGATCGTCATACACGATCAGCGCGTCTTCGCCGCGGTCGCGGAAGTATTCGCCCATCGTGCAGCCGGAGTAGGCCGAGATGTACTGCATGGCGGCCGATTCGGACGCCGTGGCGGCGACAACGATCGTGTATTCCATCGCGCCGTGCTGTTCCAGCGAGCGCACGATGTTCTTGATCGTCGAAGCCTTCTGGCCGATGGCGACGTAGATACACGTCATGCCCTGGCCCTTCTGGTTGATGATCGCGTCGACTGCGACAGCCGATTTACCGGTCTGGCGGTCGCCGATGATCAGCTCGCGCTGGCCACGGCCGATCGGCACCATCGCGTCGATCGACTTCAGGCCGGTCTGCATTGGCTGCGACACGGACTCACGGGCGATCACGCCCGGTGCGATCTTTTCGATCGGCGAGGTCAGCTTGGCATCGACCGGACCTTTGCCGTCGATCGGCTGGCCCAGCGCGTTGACCACGCGGCCGCGCAGTTCCGGACCGACCGGCACTTCCAGGATGCGGCCGGTGGTTTTCACCGTGTCGCCTTCGGAGATGTGCTCGTAGGCACCCAGGATCACGGCGCCGACGGAGTCGCGTTCCAGGTTCATGGCCAGGCCAAAGGTATTGCCCGGGAATTCGAGCATCTCGCCTTGCATCACTTCGGACAGACCGTGGATGCGGCAGATACCGTCGGCAACCGAGATGACGGTGCCTTGATTGCGCACTTCAGCGCCACTGTCAATGCCTTGGATCCGGCTCTTGATCAGCTCGCTGATTTCAGATGGGTTGAGTTGCATGGTAACTCCTAATTGTGTTCTCTCAGCTTGCGCGAGGGTATAAGGGTCTGCCGCAGGTGCACGCAGTACTGCCGGCTTACGACGTCAGCGCGACGCGCATCTGTTCCAGCCGGGCGCGTACCGAAGTGTCCAGCACTTCGTCACCGACCACCACGCGCACGCCGCCGATCAGCGATGGATCGACCGTGACTTGCGGGTTCAGCTTGCGGCCGAATTTCTTTTCCAGCGTGGCGACCAGGGCGGCGGTTTGCGCGCCATCGAGATCGAATGCGCTCGTGATTTCGGCATCCGCCGCACCTTCCGTGCCATTTTTCAGGTCATGGAATTGGGCACCGATTTCCGGCAGCAATGCGATGCGGCCGTTTTCGATCAGCGTCGAGAGAAAATTGTTCGCTTCCGCGGTCAGCGGCGACTTCAGCAGGGAAGTGACGGTGGCGAGCACATCGCTGTCCGTCACTTTCGGGTTGCGGGCATATGCCAGCACCTCTTCGTGCGAACCGATCTGGGCCAGTTCGGACACCAGATCGGACCACTGCGCGAGGTTGCCAGCCTGGGCTACGCGGAAGAGGGCTTCCGCGTAAGGACGAGCGACGGTTGCGAGTTCAGCCATGATTACAGCTCGGTCGCAAGGCGATTCAGCAGGTCGGCGTGGGCCGACGCGTTGACTTCGCGCTTCAGGATTTGCTCGGCGCCCTTGACTGCCAGGTCGGCGACCTGGGCACGCAGTTGCTCGCGTGCCTGGGTCACTTGCTGGTCGGCTTCGGCACGGGCTTGCGCAATGATGCGGTCCGCCTCGGCTTTGGCATTGGCCTTGATTTCTTCAGCGATCAGCTGAGCGCGCTTTTCAGCGTCCGCGACGCGCGACGCAGCTTCGTCGCGCGCGGAGGTCAGGGCTTCCGTGGCGCGCTTTTCAGCTGCCGCCATCGAAGCCTGGCCCTGCTCTGCAGCAGCCAGACCGTCCGCGATACGCTTGGCACGCTCATCCAGCGCAGCATTCAGCGCCGGGAATACGAATTTCATCGAGAACCAGACGAGCACCGCGAAGGTGATCATCTGACCGATGAGAGACATATTGATGTTCATACCTTGCTCCTAAAAAGTTTCCCCTGGTTGGAGCGGTAAATTACTGGCCTGCGATAGCGGCGGTCAGCGGGGTCAGGAACGGGTTAGCGAACGTGAACAGCAGAGCAACACCAACGCCGATCATCGAGATCGCGTCCAGCAGACCAGCGATAACGAACAGCTTGGTTTGCAGTTGCGGCATCAGTTCAGGCTGACGTGCCGAAGCTTCCAGGAACTTGCCACCCAGAATAGCGAAGCCCAGAGCGGTACCGATTGCGGCCAGGCCGATGATGATAGCCACGGACAGAACGGTCATGCTTTGTACTTGTGCGATCAGAGCTTGCATTTAGATTTCTCCTAAGATTTAAAAAAAACGACGATACAGATTTAAAAAACTCTTTTTTACAACGAACCGCTTGGCGTCCCGCCGGAACCGTGTCCGGACCGGCGAGGTGCCTTATTAGTGTTTCTCGACCGCGAGGCTGAGGTACACAACTGTCAGGGCCATGAAGACGAAGGCCTGCAGCGTCACAATCAGGATGTGGAAGATTGCCCATGGACCACCCAGTGCCCACTGTGCCCACCATGGCAGCAGCGCGATCAGGATGAAAATCAGTTCGCCGGCATACATGTTGCCGAACAGTCGCAGCGACAGCGAGATCGGCTTGGCCAGCAATTCGACCATCTGCAGCAGGAAATTCGCGGGAGCCAGCAGGATCATGCCGACCGGGCCGCTCGCATGGAACGGGGCCGTGAACAGTTCCTTGACCCAGCCGCCGGCGCCCTTGGCCTTGATCGAGAAGCCGATGATGCAGATCAGCACGCCGATCGACATGCCCAGCGTGTGGTTCACGTCGGCGGTCGGCACGACGCGCAGGTAATTGATGCCGACCAGCGACAGCAGTTGTGGCAGCAGGTCCACCGGCAGGAAGTCCATCGCGTTCAGCAGCCAGACCCAGACGAAGATCGTGATCGCCAGCGGGGCGATGACCTTGCTCTTGGCATGGAAGGCGCCGTTGACGGTGTCGTTGACGATTTCCATCACGAATTCAACGAAATTCTGCAGCTTGCCCGGCACGCCGGCCGTGGCGCGCTTGGACGCCAGCCAGAAGACGAACAGGAACAGGGCGCCCAGGATCGCGGAGATCCAGAACGTGTCCAGGTTGTACGTGCCGTCGGTGTTCTGAAGGTGAGTCAGGTGGTGCTGGATGTACTCGGTGGCGTTTGCCGGGCCTGCGTGGCCCCCGCGTGTTCAGTCGTCATAGTAAAGTTGGTATTGAATTTAGAAACTTTGTCCGCATCCTTCGATTCTCGAAGGGCATCAAACGGCATTTAAACTGCGAGCAATGAGAACCAGTAAGCCAAGGTCGTCACCGCGAAACCCAAGATCAGCCAAACCGACGCGGCCGATGGAAACAGCACCAGTACTGCGATGAACAGCACTGCTGTAATGAATAATTTCACCATCTCGGCGCGGAAATGCCGCCGGAAGATTGCTTTCGGGTCGCCGTTGGCCCGCGTGACGATCAACGCGTAGGCCAGGCTGCCCAGCACCGCGATCGCGCCGCCCATGGCGGCAGGCCAGCCTTTTCCCACCCCGGCGAAGAGCGCAACGAGGGCTGAAAAGAGGACGGCGATGGTTAATTGCAGGGCGACGATTCGATAGACCGGCCGGGCGATGCTTGCAGCAGAATCACTCACTTGCCAACCTTCTAAACGTAGCTTTAAGACCCAAAGACACGGGATTATAGGACTGTTACGTGAGCGGCGTCAAACAAGTTGCACCTCTCGAGAGCAAATGAAGCAACATTGTGACGAATATGTCAGTCCTGTGCACCGTCCTGGTGCGGCTCGACAGTGCATGGCCGGCTTAACCGGGCCTTAAGCACCTTTTCGCACCGAAACCGTATCTTTAACGCAACATCCATGCCCTTCCAACAAGCGGCATTCACCTTCGTTGCCTCATATCGGGACGGCGAGAAGGCACACAATATCAATACGTTACGGTCAAACGAAGATTTTTAGAGGATCTCTTCAGCGGCGATTGGCTGGTCGCCGCCGGCGGCGGCCCGAGCGGCGCGCATTTTGCCGCACGGGTTATCACAGATTAGGTTTCTAATTGAACAATCTGAATATCGATTGTGAATAACTCGGCTTTATCGCAATCGCCATTCAAATTCGGTGAATATATCCGCGCCGCTGAATTAATCCGTGGCCGGTAATGCGCCACGCTTGCCATTTCCCGTGGCGGCCCCGCGCGGCTGTATGCCGGCAGGGCCAAGGAACTGCTTACTCGCTCGCCGATTCACGCAACCGGGTGAGCACGCCTTCCAGGATGTCCAGGTCGGCGAAGTCGATGATCATCTGGCCCTTGCCTTTCGCGCCGATGCGGAACGTGACCGGTGTGGCCAGCCGGTCGGACAGTTCTTCTTCCAGGCGCTTGATGTCGCCGGACTTCTCCCGCACCCGGGCTTCCGGTGGTGCATCCTGCTCTTCCTGCGTGCGGGTGACGAGTTTTTCCGTTTCCCGCACCGACAGGCGCTTGGCCACGACCACATTGGCCAGCGTGATCTGCGTGGCCGCGTCGACGGCCAGCAGCGCGCGGGCATGGCCCATGTCGATATCGCCCGCCATCAGCATCGTCTGCACGGGTGCGGCGAGGTTCAGCAGCCGGAGCAGGTTCGACACGGCGGAACGCGAGCGCCCCACGGCCGTGGCCGCCTGTTCATGCGTAAACGCGAAGTCCGTGATCAGCCGGTGGATACCCTGCGCCTCCTCGAGCGGATTCAGGTCTTCGCGCTGGATGTTCTCGATCAGCGCCATCGCCGCGGCGGAGGTGTCGTCCACCTCGCGCACCAGCACGGGAACGGTGTCGAGGCCGGCGATCTGTGCGGCGCGGAAGCGTCGTTCGCCGGCGATGATTTCGTACCGGGGCTTGCCCCCGTCATTGTTGCCTGCCTCGTTGCCGCCCGGTTCGGTGCCGAGCGGGCGCACGAGGATCGGCTGCATGATGCCCTGGGCCCTGATCGACGCGGCCAGCTCGTTCAGGCTGCCCTCGTCCATCCGCGTGCGGGGCTGGTACTTGCCCGGCTGCAGTTGCGCGAGCGGCAGTTCGGACGGATTGCCCTGCTCCGCCGCGGCAGGTTGATCGCTGTCGCCGCCCAGCAGCGCGTCGAGGCCGCGACCGAGGCCCTTGAGTTTTTTGGTTGCCATAGTCTAGTTCGGGTGCGGACACCCTGTTCGTGTGCCGTGTGCGTGGTGACAGGCACCATCCTGCGAAAGATGGTGCCTGTCACCGTTTTTTGTGCGAATCGGAAGTTACATTGTCTTGATGCGCTCGACCATCTCCGCGCCAAAGGCGATATAAGCCTGCGCGCCCTTCGACGACGGGTCGAACGATACCCCGGGCATGCCATACGACGGCGCTTCGGCCAGCCGCACGTTGCGGGGAATGATCGTCTTGAACACCTTGTCGCCGAAGTGCTGCTCGAGCTGGGCCGATACCTGCTGCGACAGTGTCATGCGCGGGTCGAACATCACGCGCAACAGGCCGATGATCTTCAGGTCCTGGTTCAGGTTGGCATGCACCTTCTTGATCGTGTTGACCAGGTCGGACAGCCCTTCGAGCGCGTAATACTCGCACTGCATGGGAATGATCACGCCGTGCGCGGCGCACAGGCCGTTCAGCGTGAGCATCGACAACGCCGGCGGGCAATCGATCAGGATGAAGTCGTAATCCTTGTCGACCAGGGCCAGGGCATTCTTCAGGCGTTTTTCCCGCTGCGCCAGTTCCACCATCTCTACTTCCGCACCGGCCAGCTCGCGGTTGGCGGGCAGCACGTCGAAGCGGCCGGATTCCGAGCGCTGGCGCGCGGTCGCGACGTCGGCACTGCCCAGCATGACTTCATAGGTGGAAGCGGGCAACCCGGCCTTGTTGATGCCGGCGCCCATCGTTGCATTGCCTTGCGGGTCCAGGTCGACCAGCAATACGCGCTGGTTCAGTTTGGCAAGGCCGGCGGAGAGGTTGACCGTGGTGGTGGTCTTGCCCACCCCGCCCTTCTGGTTCGCTACGCAGAATATCTTTGCCATTGGTTTTTGTTGTTCTTTCCAGTTCTGGTTCTTTAACGGTATAAACTATTTATTCAATTTATACCGTTTATATTATTTATACAGTTTATATGATATAAACTGTATAAACGATTTATACAGTTTATTCTATTTATACCGTTTCGCCGCGTTCGACGAAGACCAGGTGCCGTTCCGCGTCCAGCCCCGGCACCCGGAGCGGCTGTAAATCGCGCACTTTCCAGTCGCCCGGCAGCCGCTCGCGTTCATCCTGCGGCGCCGTGCCCTTCAGGGCGATAAAGCGGCCGTTATCGGCCAGCAGGTGATGCGACCACTCGACAAAGTCGGACAGGTCGGCAAACGCGCGCGACGTGATGACATCGAACGGTTCCTTCACGGCCAGCTCCTGCACCTTTTTCGTGTACACGGTCACGTTGGCCAGGCCCAGTTCGGCCTTCACCTGCGTGAGGAAGGCGGTTTTCTTGTGCACCGTGTCGATCATCGACACCTTCATGTCCGGCCGGGCAATCGCCAGCACGATGCCCGGCAACCCGCCCCCTGCCCCCACGTCGAGCACATTGCGCGCGCCGGCAAACGCCGGCACCGCGGCCAGCGAATCAAGCAGGTGCAGCGTCATCATCTGCATCGGGTCCCGCACCGACGTGAGGTTGTACACATGGTTCCATTTGTTCAGCAGCGCCAGGTAGTCGAGCAATTGCTCCTGTTGCGCACCCGATACGTCCAGGTCCAGTTCGGCAACGCCGCGCGACAGTACCTGGGCCAGCGCGGCACGATCGACGCCGGCCATCAGGCAGCCTCGTCTTTCAGGGTCACGAACCCGCCAAAGCCGGCCTTTTTGAGGTGGACCAGCAGCAGCGAGATCGCGGCCGGCGTCACGCCGGAAATGCGCGACGCCTGGCCCAGCGTTTCCGGGCGGTGCTTGTTCAGCTTTTGCCGCACCTCGACCGACAGCGCGGCAATGTCCAGGTAATTGAACCCTTCCGGCAGCTTCAGGTTTTCGTAATGCTCATGCCGCTCCACTTCCTTCAACTGGCGATCGATATAGCCGGAATACTTCAGCTGGATCTCCACCTGTTCCTGGACGGCCGCGTCCGCCACGCCCGGACCGCCGAGATTACGGCCGTCCTCGCCTGTCAGCGTCACCAATGTGTCGTAATTGACGTTCGGGCGGCGCAGCAAATCCGCCAGCGAATATTCGCGTTCGATGGCTTGGCCGATCACCCGTTCGGACTCCGCAGCCGCCAGAATGCGCGGATTCACCCACGTCGATTTCAAACGTTCCAGCTCGACGGCGACGGCATCGCGCTTGCGTTCAAACGCTTCCCATTGGGCATCGCCGACGATGCCCAGCTTGCGGCCAATTTCGGTCAGGCGCATGTCCGCGTTATCTTCACGCAGCGACAGGCGATATTCGGCACGGCTGGTAAACATGCGATACGGTTCCTGCACGCCTTGCGTGACCAGGTCATCCACCAGCACGCCCAGGTACGCTTCCGAGCGCGCCGGCGTCCAGGCTTCCTTGCCCTGGGTTTGCAGCGCGGCGTTCAAGCCAGCCAGCAGACCTTGCGCAGCGGCTTCTTCATAGCCGGTGGTGCCATTGATCTGGCCGGCGAAATACAGGCCGGAAATCAACTTGGTTTCCAGCGATGCCTTCAGGCCGCGCGGATCAAAGTAGTCATATTCGATCGCATAGCCCGGGCGCAGGATGTGCGCGTTTTCGAGGCCCTTCATCGATCTCACCAGGTCGATCTGCACGTCGAACGGCAAGCTCGTGGAAATGCCGTTCGGGTAAAACTCGTGCGTCGTCAGGCCTTCGGGCTCCAGGAAAATCTGGTGCGATTCCTTGGACGAGAAGCGGTGGATCTTGTCTTCGATCGACGGGCAGTAGCGTGGGCCGACACCTTCGATGACGCCGGTATACATCGGGCTGCGGTCCAGCCCGCCGCGGATGATGTCGTGCGTTTGCTGGTTCGTGTGCGTCACCCAGCATGGCAACTGCTTCGGATGCATGGCCGTGTTGCCCATGAACGAAAACACCGGCACCGGATCGAGGTCGCCCGGCTGTTCCGTCATCTGCGAAAAATCAATGCTGCGGCCATCGATGCGCGGTGGCGTGCCCGTTTTCAGGCGCCCTTGCGGCAGCTTCAATTCCTTCAGCCGTGCCGACAGCGACAAGGCCGGCGGATCGCCAGCACGGCCTGCCGAATAACTTTGCAGGCCAACGTGGATCTTACCGTCGAGGAAAGTGCCGGCCGTGAGCACCACGGCCCGGGCACGGAACTGCAAGCCGATCTGGGTGACGGCACCCACGACACGGTCGCCCTCCACCATCAGGTCATCGACGGCCTGCTGGAACAGCCACAGGTTCGGCTGGTTTTCCAGGCGCGAACGAATGGCGGCCTTGTACAGGATACGGTCCGCCTGCGCGCGCGTCGCCCTAACGGCCGGGCCCTTTGACGAATTCAGGATGCGGAACTGGATGCCGGCTTCGTCGGTGGCGATCGCCATGGCACCGCCCAGCGCATCGACTTCCTTGACGAGGTGGCCTTTGCCGATACCGCCAATCGACGGATTGCAGGACATCTGGCCGAGGGTTTCGATGTTATGGGTCAGCAACAAGGTCTTCTGACCCATGCGGGCCGACGCCAGTGCAGCTTCGGTACCGGCATGGCCGCCGCCGACGACGATGACGTCGAATTCAGTAGGAAATAGCATGGTGGAAAAGAAAAGCAGAGGGGATGAAGAGAGATTATAGAGTTTTTTGGCGGCTGCGACTTTTTTAGGCAGAAATATTCCAGCGATGTTTCACGTGGAACAGTGCACAGCGAAGGGTTTCCTGGGCATAGTCAAAGCAGTTACACGGTCGAGCGCATGTTTCACGTGGAACAAAAAACCCGGCATCGCCGGGTTTTACGAACGACCGTTACGCTGTTTCACGTGAAACAATCACCAACGCTGCCAGGCATCCCACGACGTCTTGACGATCAGGATGGTCACCACGACCAGGAACACGCGCCGGACAAAACCACTGCCGTGGCGCATCGCTAGCTTCGTGCCGATCAGCGATCCAGCCACCTGGCAGACCGCCATCATCAAACCGAGCTGCCAGAGCAAATGGCCGCTGTAGCCAAACCACAGCAAGGCCGACAGATTGCAGGCGACATTGACGACCTTGGCCACGGCGGACGCGCCAAGAAAATCAAAGCCAAAAAGGCGGACAAACAGGAACACGAGGAAGCTGCCCGTGCCCGGGCCAAAGAAGCCATCGTAGAATCCGATGCACGCCCCAATGCCGACCGCCAGGAGCCGCTCGCGCAGACCGCTGTGCAGCGGCGCATGGATACTGCCCAGGTCCTTGCGGCGAAAGGTGTAGATCGCCACGGCAATCAGTACGAAGGGCAGCAAGGTGCGCATGAAATCGGCGGGGATCTTCGTGACCGTGTAGGCGCCAACGAACGCAAACAGGAAAGCGGCAAATGCTGCTGGTGCCGCGGTGGTCCATGCGATCGACACGCGGCGCGCATAATTAACGGCCGCGGCAGCCGTGCCGAAAATCCCGGCCAGCTTGCTGGTGCCCAGCAAGGTGGCGGGCGCCGTGTTTCCGAACGTCGAAAACAGCACAGGAATCTGGATCAACCCGCCCCCACCCACGACGGCATCGACCAACCCGGCTGAAAACGCCGCCACTGCCAAAATCGTCAGATCCACCACCCTGCCCCCGCCTGTTCATGGTTATCGAACCCGACATTGTACGGGCGATATTTGCATCCGGCTGCGGCAGGCAATGCGCTATGCTGGAGCAACACCGACACCCACGGAGATCGCATGAACGATTTTTCCTTCAGCACCGTGCCCCACATCGTGTCCGCCGCCGGCGCTGCTGGCTACCTCGGCGAACATAGCCGCGAACGCTTCCCTGACGCACACCGTGCCCTGCTCGTGACCGACGCCGGATTTCTTGCCACGGGCCTGGCCGGTGCGCCGATCGCCAACCTCGAAGCGTGCGGTTTTCACGTGAAAACGTACAGCGACGTCATCGCGGACCCGCCGGAACACATCGTTCTCAACGCCGTCCAGATCGCTCGCGACCACGGTACCGATCTCGTCATCGGATTGGGCGGCGGCAGTTCGATGGATGTGGCCAAGCTGATCGCCGTCCTGGCCGGCAGCGACCAGCCGCTGGCCGAGGCCTATGGCATCGGCAATGTTCGGGGCCGGCGCCTGCCGCTCGTGCAGGTGCCGACGACGGCCGGCACCGGTTCCGAAGTCACCAACATTGCCATCGTGACGACGGGCGCCACCACGAAAACGGGCGTCGTGGCGCCACAACTGTATGCGGACGTCGCCATCCTCGATGCGGCATTGACCCTGGGATTGCCGCCGCATGTCACGGCGGCGACCGGGATCGACGCGATGGTGCATGCGATCGAGGCCTACACGAGCCGGCAAAAGAAGAACCCTCTGTCCGACATGCTGGCACGCGAGGCACTGCGGCTGCTGTCGGCCAACCTGCTGCCCGCCTGCGAGGGCGGTGCCGACCGGGCTGCGAATCTCACTGCGCGACAAGCCATGCTGCTGGGTGCGCTGCTGGCGGGCCAGGCATTCGCCAACGCGCCCGTCGCCGCCGTGCATGCGCTGGCGTACCCGATCGGCGGCATTTTCCACGTGCCGCATGGCCTGTCCAATGCGCTCGTCCTGCCGCATGTGCTGCGCTTCAATATGCCGGCAGCCGCCGCGCACTATGCGGAACTGGCGGCCATCGTGGCCCCGCATGCGCAGGGCACCGTCGAAGCGCGGGCGGAAGCGTTCGTACGGGCGATGGAACAGTTGGCAGGCAGCACAAAAATCGACAGCAGGTTGTGCGACGTGGGCATTGTCGAAACCGACCTGGACCGCCTGGCCGATGCCGCCATGTTGCAGACCCGGCTGCTGGGGAATAATCCCCGGGAAATCACGCGCACTGACGCGCGTGCCATCTATGCTGCGGCATTGTAACGATCCGGCGCAGGCGTAAAAAGGCAGGCCATCGTACTTCGTCATGAAAAAACCCCAAAAGTTGGTGTCCAACTTTTGGGGTTCGGTTCACACGCGGGCCCGCCTTTTTTGAATCAGCCGAAATCAGTCCGGCACGTTCACCGTGGTACCGCTGACGGTGATCGCGTTGTTGCCCGGCGCTGCCGCGATCAACGGCACATTGGCCACGGTGATCGGTACCGCATTGCTGGCCCGTGTCACCGTGTGCACCACCTGCGACGGTGGCAGCGGCGTCGCGCTGTTCTTCAGGTTGGCATACACCGCGTCGAGCGCGCGGAACAGGTAGACGTGCAGCGGCACGACCACGTTCGGCAAGGCATTCGAGAAGCTGTCGAAGTGGTTGGCATTGGTCACCTCGATGTAGCGCAGCTTGCTGCTGCTGCCTTCCACCGCGGCGTTCAAGCCGACATAGGCGCGCGAGGCATGGTTGACCGGGATCAGCGCATCGGCCCGACCGGAGACGATCAGCGCCGGCTTGCCGCGCAGGTTGCCCGTGGCCTGCACCTCGGCCATGCCGGCACGCACGCGAGCACTTTGCGCCGCCAGGTCGCCCGTCAGGGCAGCACCCGTGACTGCATCGACGCCGGTGGCGAGCGAGCGCAGGCACAGGAAACCGTCCAGCGCCTGGTCTTCGATGCCGGTCGACTTCGACACGCCCAGGTTGTACAGCTTGGCGCCCCCTACGGAATCCTCGTAGATCGGCGTGCCGATGATGCCGTTCATCGTGGCAAAGCTGGCGGCGCGGGCGGCGCCCGTGAAAGGCACTGGCGAGCCGGTGGCGTCGGCCGCGCCCCAGCTGAAGCCGCAGACATTGTCGGTTACGGAAAACTTGCCGTAGGCGTTCACATACGTGACAGCGACGAGGACGTTCGTCAACGCATGCGCGGCCTGCAGCGGTTCCGCGTCCGCCGTCCAGCCGTACGCCTTCATCCTGGCCCGCGCATCCGCCTGGCGCGATGCCAGGTCGTTCCCGACCAGCAGCCCCTTCTGCACCAGCGAAGCGCAGCGCCCTGCCCCGCCGGCGATGCATGGCTGGTACAGCGCGGCGTAGCTCGCATAATCGAGCAGCGGCTTGCCCTGCGCCGTAACGTTCGCGCCGGCTTGCCGCACCGTGTACCCGGACGTGCGGTTCGGCTGGATCTGCGGCTCGGTGGCCGCCACCGCATCGATCAGCCCGGCCGTGTCCTGCTCGGCAGCCAGCAATGCCGAACCGGCCCCATTGGAAATCGACGACGCGATCGTCAGCGTGTTCGCCGGCGTGAAGCGGACGATGTGGCTGGTATTGTCGCGGGCGACGACCCCGTACTTTTCGTTGAGCACGTAGAGCGCGAATTCAACGGCCTGCAGCGTGACCTTGCCCCAGTCCTTTTCCGGATTCAGCTGCGAGTGCGCATGCTTGAACGCGACGCGTCCGGGGAATTGCTGGGCAAACGCGGTGCGCTGCGCATCGCTGAGTTCGGGGGCGAACAAGGCATTCTTGGCGGCCGCCGTACGCGTCGCCCGCACGCCATTCTGGCCGTTCACGGTGTCGTCCTCGAACGCGTACAGGCCGGTGCCACTGCCCTTGTCCGCGTACGCCACCGCGCAGTTGTTCTTCAGGCCCCACTCCCCCGCACTGCCGATCGCGCCATAGATGCCGCGCGAACCGCTCGAGGTGCCGGTCACGATGCATGGATTGACGGGGTCGAACCCGTTCGGTACCTGCACCATCAAGGTCACGTTTTGCCGGCCCGTACCGTCGTCCGTGTACGCCAGGTATTCCGTGCCGGCCACCATGCCATTGCCGTTCGTCGCCACGCCGGCCGCGTTGACGTTGGGGCCGTACATCGTGCCATAGCCGCTGTTGGTAGCGATGTCGAGCACGGCGCGGTAATTGGCGAAGATGGCGTTGCGGCGCAATTCCCGCGCCGAGGGATTGGCCGGATCGTTGTAGGCCGGTGCGGCGGCGGCTGCCAGGCCGGTCGCGCCCAGGCCCGCCGTCAGCAGGTCGTCGCTCGTGCCATCGTAGCTGGCGGTCGAGACCGTGCCGAGCCAGGCCGGTTTCTGGTTCAGTACTTCCGGTTCGTCGTCGTCGTCATCGCTGCCACAAGCGCCGAGCGACAGTGCCACGGCCAGGGCAATCGCGGTTTTCGAAGTCGTCATCTGCATGGTGTCCTCTTTCTGGAATCGGTCTGGAATCAGTGAACTCTTGCTGCGGAACGCTTGCTGCAAAACGCTTGCTGCGGAGCTGCTTGCTGCGTAAAACCTGCTGCGGAAACAACAACGCCGGATCACTCCGGCGTCGTCATGGGTGCATCACGCTGGTGTTCGTCGGCCCAGCGCCGCCACGATTTCGCCGATGATGCCGCGACGGAACAGCAACACGCAGGCAACAAAGATCAGGCCGGTCACCAGGCTGACGGCTTCGCCCAGCGTGTTGAACCACTCGATGCCGGTGGCGCTGGCCACCGTCGTCCCAAAATCGCCCAGCTTGTTTTCCAGCGCGATGATGATGACGGCGCCCAGCAGCGGCCCGGCCAGCGTGCCCATGCCGCCGACCAGTGTCATCAGGATGACGAGGCCGGACATGGTCCAGTGCACATCCGTCAGCGTCTCGAACCCGAGCACCACGGTTTTCAGCGCCCCGGCCAGGCCGGCCAGCGCGGCGGACAACACGAACGCCATCAGCTTGTACTTGTCCACGTCGTAACCGAGCGAGATCGCGCGTGGTTCGTTCTCCTTGATCGCCTTCAGCACCTGGCCGAACGGCGAGTGCACGGTGCGCACGATCAGGGCGAACGCCAGCACGCAGAATGCCAGCACCACGAAGTACAGTGTCGTGTCGTTCGACAGGTCGATCATGCCCAGCAGCCGGCCGCGCGGCACGCCCTGCAACCCGTCCTCGCCCCCGGTGAAGCCGGTGTAGCGCAAGGCAAAGAAGTACACCATCTGTGCCAGCGCCAGCGTGATCATCGAGAAATAGATCCCGGCGCGGCGGATCGCCAGCCCGCCGATGACGAAGCCCACCAGCGCCGCGGCCACCACGCCGGCCAGGATGCCCAGCTCGACCGGCATGCCCCAGTTCTTCAGCGCGTTGCCGGCCACATAGCCGGCCGTGCCGAAGAAGGCCGCATGGCCGAACGACAGCAAGCCGGTATAGCCGATCAGCAGGTTGAAGGCGCTGGCGAACAGCGCAAAGCACAGCAACTTCATCAGGAACACCGGGTAGCCGATGAAGGGTGCCGCCAGCGCCGCCAGCAGCAGGAGTCCATAGCCGATTTGCTTGTTCATGGGTGGTGTCCTTTCACTTTTCTTTGCCGAACAGGCCGGCGGGGCGCAACAGCAACACGATGACCATCACGAGGAACACGACCGTCGACGAGAATTCCGGATAGAACACCCGCGTCAATCCTTCGATGACGCCCAGGCCCAGCCCGGTGACGATCGAGCCCAGGATCGAGCCCATGCCGCCGATCACGACCACGGCAAACACGACGATGATCAGGTTCGAACCCATCAGCGGAGACACCTGGATGATCGGTGCCGCCAGCACGCCGGCGAAGCCGGCCAGCGCGACGCCGAAGCCATAGGTCAGCGTGACCATCAGCGGCACGTTGATGCCGAAGGCTTCCACCAGCTTCGGGTTTTCCGTGCCGGCGCGCAGGTAGGCGCCGAGCCGGGTTTTCTCGATGACGAACCAGGTGGCGAAGCAGACGACCAGCGAGGCCACCACGACCCAGGCGCGATAGTTCGGCAGGATCATGAACCCCAGGTCGGTCGCGCCCTGCAGCTGTTCGGGCGTGTCGAACGGCTGGCCGGACACGCCATAGAACGAGCGGAAGATCCCTTCCACCACCAGCGTGATCCCGAATGTGAGCAGCAGCCCGTACAGGTGGTCCAGCTTGTACAACCAGCGCAGCATCGTTTTTTCGATGACGACGCCGAGGATGCCGACCACGACCGGTGCGGCGATCAGCATCATCCAGTAACTCATGCCCAGGTACGACATGCCCATCCAGGCCAGGAACGCGCCCATCATGTACATCGCACCGTGCGAGAAATTAATGACGTTCAAAAGGCCGAAGATGATGGCCAGGCCGAGCGACAGCATCGCGTAGAACGAACCGTTGACGAGTCCCAGCAGCAGCTGGCTCATCATGGCTGGCAGGGGAACGCCGAAAATTTCCATGGCCTTCTTCTCCTCGAAGAGTTGTGACAGGTAAGTAAATCGTGCAGACGGCAGCAGGGTGGCAACAGCGGGTGACAACCGCGGACGGCAGCAACGGGTGACCGCAACGAGCAACAGTAATGCGCGGCGGCGGCGAGGCGCATGGCGAACGTGTACCGTACGCCGCGCGCACGAACGCTCGTGCCGGCATCGGCCGGCCGTGGCGAACGCGGGACGGCGAACGCGGCGTCCACGGCCACGCCCTCTTCCACCGGCCGCGGCGAACGGATCACGTCGCGGATGACGCCAGTGACCCGGTGGCCGGCGAAGCAAGCCGCCAGCCACGCCCGACAACGGGTCTACCGCCGGCTTATTTCCACAGCGAGCACTTGGTTTCAGCCTTCTTCATGTAGGCCTGCTCGCCCGGAATCGTGGCCACGACCTTGTAGTAATCCCAGGGGTATTTCGACTCGGCCGGCTTCTTCACTTCCATCAGGTACATGTCGTGCACCATGCGGCCGTCCGGACGGATCACGCCATTCTTCGTAAACATGTCGTTGATCGGGGTTTTCTTCAGGTGGGCCATGACCTTGTCCGAATCGTCGGTACCGAGCGCTTTCACCGCCTTCAGGTAGTTCGACGCGGCGGAGTAATCGGCTGCCTGCAGCATCGACGGTTCCTTCTTCATCTTGGCAAAGTAGCGCTTCGACCATGCGCGCGTATCGGCGTTCAGGTCCCAGTACCAGCCATCCGTCAGGTACATGCCCTGCGTGGTGTTCAGGCCCAGCGAGTGGATGTCGTTGATGAAGATTAAGAGGCCGGCCAGTTTCATTTTCTTCGAGATGCCGAACTCGTTGGCGGCCTTGATCGAGTTGATCGCGTCGCCGCCGGCATTCGCCAGCCCCAGGATCTGGGCCTTCGACGCTTGTGCCTGCAACAGGAAGGACGAGAAGTCCGATGCCGACAGCGGATGCTTCACAGAACCCAGCACGCGCCCGCCGCCCGTCTTGACGACGGCGGCCGTGTCCGCTTCAAGCGACTGGCCGAACGCATAATCCGCCGTCATGAAATACCAGTCCTTGCCGCCCTGCTTGACGATCGCGCCGCCGGTACCGCGCGCCAGCGCGACGGTGTCGTAGGCGTAATGCACGGTGTACGGCGTGCACTCCTCGTTCGTCAGGCGCGACGAACCGGCGCCGATCGAGATGAAGATCTTTTTCTTCTCGGCCGCCACTTTCGCCATTGCCAGGTTGGCGCCGGAATTGGTGCCGCCGATCAGCATGTCCACGCCTTGCTGGTCGAACCATTCGCGCGCTTTCGAGGCGGCGATGTCAGCCTTGTTCTGGTGGTCGGCCGAAATGAATTCGACTTTCTTGCCCGCGAGGACGGTGCCGGCATCGGCGATCGCCATCTTGATGGCCTCGGCGCCGCCGGCGCCGTCGATGTCGGTGTACAGGCCGGACATGTCGGTGATGAAACCGATCTTGATCGTCTCGCCCGACACCTGGGCGAATGCGGCGCCGGACAGGCCGATGGCGCAGATTGCGGTGGCGGCCATGGCAATAGCTTTACGTTTCATTTGTCGTCTCCATTCAGTGGGTGTTATGAAGCCGCCGCGAGCGCGGCGGCGGTCTTCCCTGCCTGCTTTGCTATTGCTACACGCCGAGGAGCTCGGTCAGCACCGGCATCTTGGCGTTCAATTCGGTTGCAGCGAAGGTTTCAACGATCTGGCCGTGTTCCATCACGTAGAAGCGGTCGGCCAGCGGTGCCGCGAAGCGGAAATTCTGCTCCACCATGACGATCGTGTAGCCCTTGGCTTTCAGCATGCGGATCATGCGCGCCAGGCCCTGGACGATGACGGGCGCCAGCCCTTCGGAAATTTCATCGAGCAGCAGCAGGCGCGCGCCGGTGCGCAGGATGCGGGCCACGGCCAGCATCTGCTGCTCGCCACCGGAAAGCCGCGTGCCCTGGCTGTTGCGGCGCTCCTTCAGGTTCGGGAACATGTCGTAGATTTCCTCGATCGACATGCCCTTTTCTTCGGTCTTGAGCGCCGGCGGCAGCAACAGGTTTTCCTCGGTCGACAGCGACGCGAAAATGCCCCGCTCTTCCGGGCAATACCCCACGCCAAGGTGGGCGATCCGGTGCGTCGGCAGCGTGATCGCTTCCTTGCCATTGATGCGGATCGAGCCCTTGCGGGTACCCGTCAGGCCCATGATCGCGCGCAGCGTTGTCGTGCGCCCGGCGCCGTTGCGGCCCAGCAGCGTGACGACTTCGCCCTGCTGCACGGTGATGTTCACGTTGTGCAGGATGTGCGATTCGCCATACCAGGCTTGCAGGTCGGCGATTTCCAGCGCCGTGCGCGCCGGCTGGCTGGCCGGCATGTGGACATTCGAGGTGGCCGGGGCGTTCATCAGTGCGCTCCCACCAGTTCGGTTGCTTCGGTGCCCATGTACGCCTCCATCACCTGGGGATCCTTCGAGACTTCGGCATAACTGCCTTCGGCCAGCATCGCGCCACGCTGCAGCACGGAGATACGGTCGCAGATGCCGGACACCACGCTCATATTGTGTTCCACCATGAGGATCGTGCGACCGCTGGACACTTTCTTGATCAGCTCGGTAACACGGTGGACGTCTTCATGCCCCATGCCCTGCGTGGGTTCGTCGAGCAGCATCAATTCCGGTTCCATCGCCAGTGTGGTGGCGATCTCCAGCGCGCGCTTGCGGCCATAGGGCATGTCCGCCGTGATCGTGTCCGCGAACTGCACGAGATCGACCTCGGCGAGCAGGTCCATTGCGCGGGCATTCAGCTGGTCGAGCGAACGTTCGCTGCGCCAGAAGTGGAATGTGGTGCCCAACTGGCGCTGCAAGCCGATGCGCACGTTCTGCAGCACCGTCAGGTGGGGAAACACGGCGGAAATCTGGAAAGAGCGAATGACGCCCATCCGGGCGATACCGGCCGGCTTGGCCGCGGTGATGTCCTTGCCGTTGAAGAAGATCTGACCGGACGTCGGCACCAGGAACTTCGTCAGCAAATTGAAGCAGGTCGTCTTGCCGGCACCGTTCGGGCCGATCAATGCGTGAATATGGCCGCGCTGGACGCGCAGATTCACGTCGTTGACAGCAGTAAAACCCTTGAATTCCTTGGTCAAATTCCTTGTTTCCAAGATGAAGTTTGACATCGCGTCTCCCTGAGGATTCTTTACAGACTGCTAAAATTTTCGTCGATCATACCCAGAACAAATTTGCCAAACAATACCGTATAACTACCATAAACTTTTGTTGAATTGCTACTGGACCGAAGTAGATTTGTGCTTTGCGCAACAATACTAAATTCGGTCAATTGCATGTTGCATGCCTCATCAATACTGCTACGTCAGCTATTTATCAGATATTCATCACGCTGAACAGCACAATATGGTGCACTGCACCAGTCTTTCTCCGGACGATGGGAAATTGTAAAAAAATTATTTTT
Source organism: Pseudoduganella lutea (assembly GCF_004209755.1). NCBI lineage: Bacteria > Pseudomonadati > Pseudomonadota > Betaproteobacteria > Burkholderiales > Oxalobacteraceae > Pseudoduganella > Pseudoduganella lutea. The sequence goes on from NZ_CP035913.1 coordinate 3,045,549, forward strand.
CGCCCATTTCCGTTACCAGGGTTTCCACCAGCTTCGCTGCACCCATCCGGCGTATCCGCCTGACCCCGGTGCCGCACCACAGCGACATCAATTCGGTATCGCCCCGCTTGCCCGCTTCGAACCGGATCGGCCCGGTCAATGCATTCTGGATCGGGTAAGGCGGCACCTGATCCTCGACCGTGGCCATCTGCTCCATGAAGCGGTTGACGAGGCCGCGCGCATAGCGGCCGGAAAACGCGCGGGTCAGCCGGGTCGGCGACGAGCCGGCGATTTGCAAGCGGTGTTTGTAGGCCGGATGAATGCCTGATTCGTCCGTCACGAGGAACGCCGTTCCCATCTGGACGGCGGCTGCGCCCAGGGCCAGGCGTTCGCGCACGTCCGCCCCCGTCATGATATTGCCGGCCGAGATCACGGGAATCGTTACCTCGGCAACCGTGGCCTGCAACAAGGCGATGGCGTCGAGCGTGGCGTCGCGCTGGTCGCCGATGAAGGTGCCGCGATGTCCGCCCGCCTCGGTGCCGGAGGCAATGACCGCGTCCGCGCCTGCCTCTTGCCAGGCGATGGCTTCATCGACCCGCGTGGCGGTGCCGATCACGACGATGCCCGCATCGTGCAACTGGCGCACTTGCTGCGCAGACAGGATGTCGAACGTAAAACTGGCCACGGCGGGTTTCAGTTCCAGCAGCACTGCGAACTGGGCGGAAAAGTCTTCGCACCATTTGAAAGGCAGGGCCAGCTCGGACCAGCCCAGCGATGACCAGACCGGTTTCAGCAGCTCGACGGCCCGCGCTACTTCTTCCCCGCTCGGCTTTGGCTGGTCCTGCACAAAGAAATTGAGCATGAAAGGCCGCGCCGTCAGCTGGCGGATCTCGGCCACCTGGCGGCGGATGGCATCTGGGGATAACAGCGAACAAGCCAGCGAACCCAGTGCGCCGGCATTCGATACGGCGGCCACGAGCGCCGGCGTCGTGCAACCGCCGGCCATCGGGCCCTGGATGATGGGATGGGGGAACAGCGACTGCAGCGCCATGATGTCTCCTCAATCACCTGTGGATAAGCATTGGGATATCCACAGGTATCGTTTGTGCGTAAACCGCGTTGGTGTGTGGTCTCCCATTTTTGTCCAAAAATCGTTCCTCGGCCATACAAGGTTTACGCGTGTGGTTGTGCAGCCCGTAAACCGTTGATTGTGTTGATAACACTTTACTTATCCACAGAAAGCCTGATCTGTTAACAACCATTACTAGCTTGTATACAGACTTATTGTTGTAAACCTGACGACCGCTTCGCGAATCTGGCCCGGCTTTAAAAAAACCGTCAGCAAAAAAAAACGACAACGCGGCCAGGCAAGAGAACGGTGAACTGGCTGACCTGAGCGCGATTTGTATTTGTGCTTGCCATGCAGCGTTCGATCGTCGACCTGGCCAGACGGTCTGGCAGTCGTCGATGACCCCAAAGCTGCTTCACTGAAGACGCTTTTTCTGGCGAAAAGGGAATTTTTTGATGATTCTGTGGATAAGGTGCTGCATATCCACAGGATCCGATGTGCGTAAACTAGGAAAGGTCACGTGAGGGGAATTTTTGTTCAGAACTCGTGCGGCTCGGATACAATCCTTGTTCCACTGGTTTGGGATGGCGTAAACCGCTGATTTTGTGGATGTTAACAGCTTTATCCACAGCCGCTTCCCGGTTTACTATCTACTACCAGCTTTATATTTATTTTTATTCTTGTAAACCAACGGCAAAAAGCAGCGGCAAATCCGCTGTCCAGTATCCTGGAAATACATGCTGACAGAGAAAAAAACACGCCTTGGCATCATTTCCGCCCTGGCGGAAGAGCAGGAAGGCTTGATCCACGCCATGACCGATGCCGTACGGCACACCCATGGCATGCGCGACTACACAGCGGGAAAGCTGTGGAACATGGACACCGTGGCCGTGCTGTCGCGGATCGGCAAAGTGGCTGCTGCCATGACTGCGGTAACGCTTGTGGAAAAGTTCGGAGTTACCCACATCGTTTTTACTGGTGTTGCCGGCAGTGCCGACCGCGCTGTGCAAGTGGGCGACGTGGTCATCGCCGAATCGCTGGTTCAGCACGACATGGATGCCTCGCCGCTGTTCCCCCGTTTCGAAGTGCCACTGACGGGCCTGTCGCATCTGCCCAGCGACCTGGAACTCGGTTCCCGGCTCGCCCACGCCGCCACCACCTTCCTGGAAGGCGAGAACGGTGCCACGCTGCATCGCGGGCTCATCGGTAGTGGGGATCAGTTCATCCACGACGGCGTGCGCCTGGCGGCCCTGAAAAGCGCCTTGCCGGGCTTGCTGGCTGTGGAGATGGAAGGGGCTGCGGTGGCGCAGGTGTGTTTCGAGCTGGGCATTCCCTTCGCGGTGATCCGGACGATCTCGGACAATGCCAACGAAAGTGCCGCCACGGATTTCATGCATTTCGTGAAAACCGTGGCCTCGCGTTACGCATTCGGCATCATCGAGCGGTTTTGCCGGCAAGCGTGACAGGCTTCCAGGCGCCCCTGGTGGCGTTTCTGCCTGCTGCACCGTGCCCGGCGAGAGCTGGGCCTTGAAAGTCCCGCCAAGGGCCCTTAAAACGCTTCCTGGAGCTATTCCGGGGTCGCAATGAACGTGCAGGACAAAAAAATGGCGCCAAAAGCGCCATTTTTATTGCGTGTACGACCGACCTGCAAGCCGGACCTGCCACGGGCCGGCATCATCGGTTAGCCCGGGAGCCGATCTATGCCCCCAGCGTCATCAGGCTGGCGTTGCCACCGGCGGCCGTCGTGTTGACGCACAGGGCTCGCTCGGCAATCAGCCGCCACAATGGGATCGGCGCTTCCGCCGTGGTGTCGATGACGCTGACCAGCGCGCCATCGCGTTCGGCCAGTGGCACCCGCACCTGGGACGTCAGCATGGACTCCACCAGCGCGATCTGGAAGCCTTCCTTCAGGGCGGCCATGTCGCCCACGACTTCCAGCCGGTCTTGCACGGCGGCCGGCAAGTCGGTGGGCACCAGCGACGTGGCATGGGCCACGATCGCGGCGCGGTTGCCCGTTGCCAGCACCGCGGCCAGCTGGTTCAGCAGTGCATCCTGCGTTTCGGCAAAGCAGGCCACCGTTCCCCGCGCTACATAGCGCAGCGTGTTGCGTTCGCCGGTCGGACCCGGCAATACGAGTTCCGTGCCCAATGGTGTCGATCGCACATATTGTTCCACCAGGGCCGCCAGCTTGTCCTTGCCCTTGCCTTTCGCCCAGACTACGAGGGCATCCACGCCGGGCGTTGATTGCCGCGCATGGGTCTCGACCGGTGCCGCGGCCCGCTGCAGCCGCTTCAGGTAAAGCGGCCCGCCGGCCTTCGGCCCCGTGCCCGATTTCCCTTCGCCGCCGAACGGTTGCACGCCGACGACGGCGCCGACGATGTTGCGGTTCACATACATGTTGCCGACGTGGGCACGCGACGTGATGTAATCCACCGTTTCATCGATCCGCGAATGCACGCCCAGCGTCAGGCCGAAACCGCTGGCGTTGATCTGGTCCACCACCTTCGGCAGGTCGGCACGGGCATAGCGGATCACGTGCATGACCGGGCCGAACACTTCCCTGGTCAGTTCAGCGAGGGAACGGATTTCCAGCACCGTCGGTGGCACGAACGTGCCGGCCGCGTCGCCCGGCAGGCCGAGCGAGAAATGCGCAACGCACGTGCGCTTCGTGCGCTCGATGTGCGCCATCAGGTTCTGCTGGGCCTCGGCATCGATGACGGGGCCGATATCGGTCACCAGCCGGTCCGGGCTGCCGATGTTGAGCTCGCCCATCGCACCCTTCAGCATCGCGATCGTCCTGTCGGCGATATCGTCCTGCAGGAACAGCACGCGCAGTGCTGAACAGCGCTGGCCGGCACTGTCGAAAGCGGACGAGATCGCGTCCTGCACCACCTGTTCCGGCAGCGACGACGAATCGACGATCATCGCATTCTGCCCACCGGTTTCGGCAATCAATGGGATGTCGCAGCGTTCCGCCGCGGCACGCTTGGCCAGCACGCGGTTGATCAGCTGCGCCACTTCGGTCGACCCGGTAAAAATCACGCCCTTGACGCGCGGATCGTTGCACAGGCCGGCGCCAACGACGTCGCCGCGGCCCGGCAGGAATTGCAATGCCGCTCGGGGAATCCCACCCTCGTGCAGCAGCTCGACGGCACGCTGGGCGATCAACGGCGTCTGCTCGGCCGGCTTGGCCAGCACCACGTTGCCCGCCGCCAGTGCCGCGGCCACCTGCCCCGTGAAGATGGCCAATGGAAAATTCCACGGGCTGATGCACGTGACCGGCCCCAGCGCCAGCGCATTGGGGGCCTGGCGCACCTGCTGGGCGTAATAGCGCAGGAAATCGACGGCCTCGCGCACTTCGGCAATGGCATTGGGCAGCGACTTGCCCGCCTCGCGGATCGCCAGCGCCATCAGTTCGAGCTGGTGGGCTTCGTACAGGTCGGCCGCGCGCATCAGCGCGTCAGCACGCACCGAGGGTTCCACTGTCTGCCAGTCCATCGCCGCGCTGCTGGCGCTGGCCAGCGCCCGCTCCACGTCGCTGGCGGTGGCTTCCGTGACGTGGCCGACCACGTCGTGCCGCAGCGCCGGATTGATCAGCGGCTGGGCGGGCTGTTCGGCTGCCGCGGGCACGGCCAGCAAGGGGGCCGCCGTCCACGTGCGCGGCTGCACCAGCGCATGCGCCACGTCGCGCAGCACGTCCTCGTTCGACAGGTCGATCCCCGCCGAGTTCCTGCGCTCGCCGCCGAACAGGTCTTGCGGCAGCGGAATGGCAGGATGCGGCGCCCCGCCCTGCTGGCGCGCGATGTCGAGTGGATCCTGGATCAGCGCATCGACGGGAATGCTTTCATCGACGATCTGGCTGACGAACGACGAGTTGGCGCCGTTTTCCAGCAGCCGGCGCACCAGGTAGGCCAGCAGGGTTTCATGCGTACCCACGGGCGCATAGATGCGGCAGGCCTTGTCCAGCTTGTCCTTGCCCACCACCTGGTCGTACAGCGTTTCGCCCATGCCATGCAGGCACTGGAATTCGTAGTTTTCGATGCCGTCCCGCTTCGCCCACGTGTAGATCGTCGACAGCGTTTGCGCATTGTGCGTGGCGAACTGCGGATAGAGCACGTCGCTGGCGACGAGCAGCCGCTGCGCGCAGGCCAGGTAGGACACGTCGGTGTACACCTTGCGCGTATAGACCGGATAACCCGGCATGCCGTCCACCTGGGCGCGCTTGACTTCGGCATCCCAGTAGGCGCCTTTCACGAGCCGCACCATGAACTGGCGGCCGCTGCGGCGCGCCAGGTCGGCCAGGTAGTCGATGACGAACGGGCAGCGCTTCTGGTACGCCTGCACGACGAAGCCGATGCCGGCAAAGCCGGTCAGTGCCGGATCGTGCGCCAGTGCTTCCATCAGGTCCAGGGACAGCTCCAGCCGGTCGGCTTCTTCCGCATCGATGTTCAGGCCGATGTCATAGCCCTTGGCGAGGAGCACCAGGGCGCGCAGGCGCGGCAGCAGTTCCGCCATCACGCGGTCGCGCTGCGCGCGGCTGTAGCGTGGATGCAGCGCCGACAGCTTGACGGAAATGCCCGGGCCGTTGCGGATGCCGCGGCCGGCCGACGCGCGGCCGATCGCATGGATCGCCGTTTCATAGCTGGCGTAGTATTTCGCGGCGTCCTCTTCCGTCAATGCCGCTTCGCCCAGCATGTCGTAGGAGTAGCGGTAGCCGCGCGCTTCGTTGTCGCGGCCATTGCGGATCGCCTCGTCGATCGTCTGGCCCGTCACGAACTGGTTGCCCAGCATGCGCATCGCCAGGTCCACGCCCTTGCGGATCAGCGGTTCGCCGCCCTTGGCGATCAGCTTGGTGATCGCCGAGCCCAGCTTTTCCTCGCTGGAAGAACTGACCAGCTTGCCCGTGACCAGCAAGCCCCACGTGGCCGCGTTGACGAACAGCGACGGCGATTCGCCCAGGTGGCGCCGCCAGTCGCCCTTGCTGATCTTGTCGGCGATCAGGCGGTCGGCCGTGGCCTGGTCGGGAATGCGCAGTAGCGCTTCGGCCAGGCACATCAGCGCCACGCCCTCGTCGGACGACAGCGAGAACTGGTGCATCAGCGCATCCACGCCCGAGGCACGGGTGCGTTTTTCGCGCACCGCCGTCACCAGGCGGCGTGCCAGTGCCTGCGCCTCCCGGGTCACGTCGGCGCCGCGGTCGCGGATGTGCGCCAGCAGCCAGTGCACGGCAGTGCGTTCGTCGCGCCGGTACGCGGCGGTGATCGCCGCCCGTAACGGAGATGGATCGCGCAGGATTTCCGCCTGCAGGGCGCTGAAAGGAACTGGGGCATTCATGGAAGCATCTCTATCGAAAATTGTTAAGCGGCCGACCTAGCAAAACACGCCCGGCAAACGAGGTCTGCGGAGCGTGTTCGGGCGGCGCTGGGGCCGGGCTGGGTGGCTGTTGCCAATGATTCGATTGTATGCGGGATTCTTCTGGATTAATTCTGGTAATGCTGGGGGCTAGCCATACAACATTTTTGGTGAGAGAATTTAACCAAATAAAATTTAAGGTGGAGATGCCCGATGCTGGACAAGATCAGTAAAAAAATCCTGATGGAGCTGCAAAGCGATGGCCGCATCAGCAACGTGGAGCTGGCGGCACGGGTCAACCTGTCGCCCGCGGCATGCCTGGAGCGGGTGCGCAAGCTGCACGATTCAGGCTATATCCTGGGCTACACCGCCCAGCTGAATCCGCAATTGCTGGACGTTTCCCTGCTGGTCTTCATCGAAGTGGTGCTGGACCGCACGACCCCGGAAGTCTTCGATGCGTTCAAGCATAGTGTACAACTGATTCCCGAGGTGCTCGAGTGCCATATGGTGGCCGGCGGCTTCGATTACCTGGTGAAGGCGCGCGTGAAGGACATGGCAGCCTATCGGGAATTCCTTGGGAAAACATTGTTGCAAAAAGGTGTGCGTGAAACCCATACTTATGCGGTAATGGAAGAAGTCAAGAACACCAGCAAGTTGCCCATCAAATGAGCACGGTCCGTCTTCCGGCACTGTGCCGGAGGAGACGGAATGCAGCGTACAGCACTACGACAGGCGGCATGGACGGCGGGCGCCGTGGCGGCGGGAACGCTGCCGGCATGGCTCGCATTCGGTAACGCGGCCCTGTGGCCCGCCCTGCTGGCTTCGCTGATCGCCGCCCTCGTTCCCTTGCTGGCACGCTTCACCGGGCGAAGCGGCGATGACGGTCCGCGCCGCTTCGCCGCCACGGTCGGCAACGAGATCGACGCCATCATGATCGGCGCTGCCGAAACGTCGTATTTCGTCGATTCCATCAAGAAGAAAATCGGCGACGACGTGGAAACGTCCGGCAGCATCGCCACCGCCACCCAGCAGAACACCACGACCACCGGGCAGATCGCCGCCAACGCGGAACGGGCCGCCCTGGTGGCGCACCGCGTGCGCGAAGAAACACAGGCCGGCCGCGCGGAGGCGGACGACGGCCTGTCGCGCATTGCCGGCGCCAGCACGGCGGCGCGGACAGCGGCGGATACGATGGTCGCGCTGCGCGGCAAGGCCAGCCGCATTGCCGGATTCACGGACGCGATTTCCGAAATCTCGTCGCGCACGAACCTGCTGGCGCTGAACGCCGCGATCGAAGCGGCGCGTGCCGGCGAACAGGGCCGCGGCTTTGCCGTCGTGGCCGGCGAGGTGCGCCAGCTGGCCCAGCGCACGAAAAGCGCCACCGACGAGATCAGCCAGATGGTCCGCGAAATCAACGACGAGGCGGAAAAAGCCAGCAGCGGCATGACATCGCTGGCCGATGCCGTCACCCGTGCCGCCAGCAATGTGCGCACCGTGCACGGCCTGCTGGCCAATATCGAGCAATCGTCCGGTACCGCGGAACAGGAAATCGATGCAATCGCCCGCGCCTCGCGCGAACAGGTGGCCACGGCGCAAGTGATCGCCGATGCGATCGCGCGGATCCGCGACAGCATGCTGTCCACCGATCGCGACCTGCCGCGGGTGGCCGCGTCCGCGCTGGCGCTGGCAGACCGCGCCGAAATCATCGCCGGCGCACTGGCGGACGCGGACGTCCCCACGTCGCACGACGCCGTGCGCGCCGCCGCCCAGCATGCCGCCAGCGAAGTGGGCCGCCTGTTCGAGGCGGCGATCGCCGGTGGCCAGATCACGCGCGAAGCCCTGTTCGACCGCCGCTACCAGCCGATCCCCGGCACCAACCCACCCAAGTACACCACGCGTTTTGATGCCTTCACGGACCGCGTGCTGCCACCGCTGCAGGAAGGCCTGCTGGCGGCCATGCCGCAGCTGGCATATGCCGGCGCCGTCGACGATGGCGGCTATTTCCCGACACACAACAAGAAATATTCGCAGCCGCTGACGGGCGATTACGATGTCGACATCGTCAACAACCGGACCAAACGGATTTTCACGGACCGCACCGGCAAGCGCTGCGGCAGCAATACGCGGCCGTTCCTGCTGCAGACGTACAAGCGTGACACGGGAGAAGTGATGCATGACCTGTCCGCCCCGATCTATGTGCATGGCAAGCACTGGGGCGGGTTCCGGATCGGCTACAAATCGGCAGGGTGATCGGCGGCGGGGCACCGACGTTGCCTGGAAACAGGGGACGTACCCCTGTTTTGAGGAAAGATCAGTGCGTATCGGCTTTGGGCAGCGTGCCCGGCGCAAGGCGCTGTGCCACCTGCTGCATGCTTTCCAGTTGCGCGCGCAGCCATTTGTGGGCGGGGCTGCGGGCATCGCGTTCGTGCCACAGCATGTCCAGGTGGACGGCGGGCAAGGTAAACGGCAATTCCTTGTACACCAGCGCGTCGGTCATGCCGGTCGAGGCGATCAGGTGCTTCGGCAGCACGGTGATCAGGTCCGAGTTCGCCACCACGCGACCCGCCGTGAAGAACTGGTTCACCGTCAGCAGGATGCGGCGCTCGCGCTGCAGCTGGGCCAGCGCTTCGTCGACCAGGCCATGCGCCCGGCCGGAGAAACTCACCAGCAAGTGGTTCGCCTCGCAATAGTTGTCCAGCGTCAGCTCTTCTTTCGCCAGCGGGTGGTTACGCCGCATTACGCACACATAGATGCCCGAATACAGCCGCTCGTGGCGGATCGGCGATGCCGTTTCATAGGACAGCTGCGCCGCCACGCCCGGGAAGAAACCGACCGCCAGGTCGATGTCGCCACGCAGCAGCATCGGCCGTGGTTCGCGGGTCGTCAGCGGCACCATGCGCACGTTGATGCCGGGTGCCTCCGCCTCGATCGAGCGCATCAGCGAAGGCAGGAAGAAGGCGGCGGTCGCATCGGCCATCGCCAGGCGGAACGTCGCATGGGCTTTCGACACGTCGAACGAGCCCGGCGCCACCGCCGCTTCCAGCGAGGCGAGCGCACTGCGCACCGATGGCCACAGCGCCTCCGCACGGGGTGTCGGCTTCACGCCATAGGCCGTGCGGATCAGCAGTTCGTCTCCCAGGCTTTCGCGCAGGCGCTTGATGGCGTTCGAAACGGCCGGTTGCGTCATCGCCAGGTGGCCGGCGGCGCGGGTAAGGTTTTGCTCCGTCATCACGGCATCGAAAACACGCAGCAGGTTCAAATCGAGTGTCAGGAAGCTCATGATTCAGTCATTCAGAAGAGTGATGATTTATATTGGGAAACGAAATTGGAATGATATGTTGCGCTGCACTATAGTTACGGTAGATTCTATACGTAAACCGAGAAAAATATGTTCAATTTCGTTTCCGCAACCCAATTCTTGCCGCTGAGTGTAAGTGACGCGCTGCAAGTGCTGCTGGCCTGCGCGCTGGTCGTGGGGTTCCTGGTGCTGTTCAAGCCGATGCTGCGCGGCCTGGCGCTGGCTGCCGTGCTGGTGGTGAAACCGAAACTGACGAAGGAACAACGCCTGCAACGCCGCCAGATGCGCGATACCGCCATGCTCAAGCGCATGATGAACTCGGGGAAAGCGTCGCCCAGCGAGGCGGCGGAATTGCAGGCGCTGGCATCGCGAGCATAATGTTGCCGGAAAAATGGGGACGTACCCCATTTTTCGGGAAATGTTGTCGTCGAAACAGGGCAAACCCTATTTCAAGAATATTGCTGAAAACCCGGGACAGTCCCGGGTTTTTGTTTTACAGCACCCGTTCAAGCCTCATCCACCCAGCAGTTTCGTTTTCAGATCCTTGTCGGCAGGATCGTTACCGATCCAGATGCGAAGGATCGCGTTGTAGAACGCCAGGTCCGGCACTGTTTCGCCGATCTTCCTGCCATTGAGCGTGCACACGGTGCCGGTGCCGGGAACCCAGTCCACCAGCAATACGTCGCCCTTCTTCAGGCCGGGGATGGCAGCGAACATTTCACCGAACGTCTTGGTCTGCGACAGCAGGCGCGCGCGTTCGGCGGCGTCTGTGTTCGCGTTCAGGCCCTTCATGAAGGCATCGCCGAAGTCTTGCGACGTCAGGTCGCGCAGGCTGACGATCTGGATGCGGCGCGCACCCTGCGCGGCCAGGATGTCGGGCACCGACGTTTTCTTTTCCGGCAGGTACAGGCCCAGCGCATACACCTTGAAGATGACCTTCGTGCGCAGGCCGGCGCCATTGAGCTTCAATGCCTGGCCCTGGACGGTGGCCGTATCGTCGAACTTCACGCCGGCCACTTCGGTGGCGGCGAACGACAGCGCGGGCAATGCGGCGGCAAGCAGCAGCGCGCAGGTGCCGTGGATGACTAATCTGCGGGAACGATTCATGGTGTCTCCGAATGGGTATGGGGAAGTGCCGAAGCACTATACCACCGCCCCGCCCGGCTCACGCACGATCATGCTTTTTTGTTACAGGTGACGTGAACCCCGGCCGTTCAGGCGGCCTTGGCCGCTTCCAGGCGCTCGTATTTCGCGCGCAGCTGGTCTTCCGACTCGCGCCATTCCGGGTTGAAGGGAATGCACGCCACCGGGCACACCTGCTGGCACTGCGGTTCCGAAAAGTGGCCCACGCATTCGGTGCACTTGTCGGGATCGATTTCGTAAATTTCCGGACCCATGTAGATCGCTTCGTTCGGGCACTCGGGCTCGCAAACGTCGCAATTGATGCAGTCGTCAGTGATCATCAAAGCCATGATAAAACCTCTATGCGGCCTCGTTCGCCGCGATTTTCTTGCGCAGCCAGCGGTCGACGGACGGGAACACGAACTTCGACACGTCGCCGCCCAGCTGGGCAATCTCGCGCACGATGGTGCCCGAGATGAATTGATACTGGTCCGATGGCGTGAGGAACAGCGTCTCGACATCGGGCAGCAGGTAGCGGTTCATGCCCGCCATCTGGAATTCGTATTCGAAGTCGGACACCGCGCGCAGGCCGCGCACGATCACGCGGGCATCGTGCTGGCGCACGAAATCCTTCAGCAGGCCGGAAAAGCTCTCGACCTTCACATTCGGGTAATGGCCCAGCACTTCGTTGGCGATTTCCAGGCGCTCTTCGACGGTAAAGAACGGGTGCTTGTTCTTGCTGTCGGCCACGCCGACCACGAGCGTGTCGAACAGGCCCGATGCACGGCGCACCAGGTCTTCGTGACCACGGGTCAGCGGATCGAACGTCCCGGGATAAACGGCTACAACCATTGCGTTCCTCGTTTTTTGCACGAATCAGACGCGCATTATGCCTGAAACGCGGGCGGCCTTCACCGCCGGGGGCCGCCGCGGCCGCCGTGGACTTACCCGGCCCGGCGCTGCAACAGGTGGAAGTGGACCATGCCGGCCTTGTCCTGGCGCACCACTTCCCAGTGTTCCAGCCAATCCGGAGCATCGCCGTCCTCGGACACCAGGGGCAAGCCGGATTCGGCATAGACCAGCCCGCCATCGGCCACGAGCTTGTCGCACAGCGGCAACGCGCGGGACAGGAAATCCTCCTGGTACGGCGGGTCGAGGAAGATCACGTCGAAGCGCTGCCCCCGCTGCGCCAGCGATTGCGCCAGCGCCAGCGCATCGGCACGCTGCACGACGACATTGGTGGCGTTCAGCTTTTCCTGGATCGCCTGCAACTGGCGCACGATGGCCGCGTTCGCGTCCACCATCGTCACCTGCTGTGCCCCGCGGCTGGCCGCCTCGAAGCCCAGCGCCCCGCTGCCGGCGAACAGGTCCAACACACGCACGTTGCCCCAGTCGCCCTTCAGGTGGTTGAGCCAGTTGAACACCGTCTCGCGCACCCGGTCCGGCGTGGGCCGCAACCCCAGCGCCTCGAGTACCGGCAACGGCGTGCGCTTCCAGTCCCCGCCAATGATGCGCACCTGCTTGGCGTGCTGCGGACCGTGAACGGGAACTTTGGCGGCGGGCTTTTTCTTTTGCATGGCGATGTGGCGCGGAAATGAGGCGGGCACTATATCACGCCGCCAAAACCCGGGACGGACCCCTGTTTCCAGGAAATGTTGCTCAAATTCGGGGACAGTCCCCAAATTTAAGCAACAGTTTGTGTTCCGTTTACCCAACGTTTAATAAGTGGCAGTGTTGTAATACAACGGATTGTTAACCAATCACCTGTCTCTCAAGCGATCTAAGAATACGTGGCTACTCTCACAGTAGGCTAAGTGTTAAATGTTGCCAAAAAACGGGGACTGTCCCCGAATTTTGGTAACAGTTGACATCTCGATTGCGTCTTTAATCGCACAGTGTGGGGAGATCGGGGTTGTCCGCGAAGCCGAACAAGGTTTCCAGCTGCGACAGCGTGACGCGGTCGGTGGAGAGATCCAGCGTGGCTAGCTCGTGGCGCGACACCCATCGCACTTCGGACGTCTCGGCCGTGTCCGCCAGCAGCGCGCCGCCGGTCGGGCGGCACAGCACGAATGCCTTGTACACGTACCATGCTTGCGGTGGATGCGGGTGGACGCGCTTGTCCCACAGCGCCAGCAGCCGCACCGCTTCGGTGTCCAGCCCCGTTTCCTCGCGCACTTCCTTCACCGCCACTTCAAACGGCGTGCAGCCGACGTCCGCCCAGCCGCCCGGCAGCGACCAGCGCCCGCCATCGTGCTTTTCACGCGCCATCAGCACCTTGTCGGTGCCGTCGAACAGCACGGCGCGGATGTCGACCTTCGGCGTTGGGTAGCCACGCTCGAGCGCGACCGCATCCTGCAACTGCGGCACCGGCTGGCCGGTCAGGTGGCTCAGCATCTGCTGGCTCAGCGCCAGCACTTCCTGATAGCGCTCGGCGTCGAACACGTGCGGGTCGTAGGCAAGGCCGGCTTGCGCCAACGCCTGCAGGCGCTGCGCGATCCCCATCCACATGCGGCCAGCATCGGTCGACGGGTGATCGGGGGCGCCGGCAATGGCAGGTGACAAGGCGTTGGCGTTCATGGCGGGTCCGATAAGATGAAAAGGCAAGCCTACCATCTCCGATGCCAACGCTTGCGGCAAGGTGCGATGGCCAAGCGGGCCATCGAGTAAGTCGCCGGGATGGACAGGACGGCTTATTTCGTTTCCGCCGCCAGCGTATTGAAGTCGTTGATCCAGCCCTGCATGCGCTTGTGCGCGTGGGCCTTCTGTTCCGGCGTGGCGATGCCGATCACGGTGTGCACCAGGCCGATCGAGGCATTGGTGTTCGCTTCGTAGAATGCCTTGCGCTCGGAATTATCGAGACGGGCAAAGCTTTCCCGGATCAGGGCCTGGATCTGCGCCGTGGCCTGCTCGCGGCTTGGCTTTTCCTGCATGATCCGCCGCGCCAATGCCAGTACGTTGCGCTGGCGGCGCATCCGTTCATCGAGCCAGATCGCGTTATCGAGTGGCCGCGCATCCGATGCCTTGCGGATGATCTCTTTCTGTTCGCGCGAAAAACCGCCGAACCACAGGTCGAACTGCTCCATCGATTTCTTGTAGCGGAATTCGTTCTGGTCCTCGCGGTCGCCCTTCATGTTCTCGCGGCGGAACTTGTCGTTATTCTTGGCGAACTTCTTTTCCATCTGCGTGAGCTGCTCGGGCTTCAGCGACAGCGCGATATCGGCGATGTCCGGTGCCGCTTTCAGCAGCAGCGCCTGGGTGCGGGCACGGATATCGTCGTAATCGGCGCGCAGGTCGGCCGGCGTGGGATTGCCGCGCAGCTGCTGCTGCGCGCGCTGCAGCACGTGGACGTAATCCTGCAACTGGGTCTTGCGGTGCCAGCGGAACAGCTTGTCGATATCCTTCTTGACCTCGCCGCTCTGTTCGTCGTCGAAGTCGACATAGTTGTCCAGCCACCAGTACAGCAGCGTGTCGCCATTGTTATAGGCCAGCTTCAATGAGCTGCATGCCGTGACCAGCGCCAGCAAGGCAACCAGGAACCAGGTACGGAAAGATGATGTCTGCATGTTAAACTTTTGCATATTATTAACTAGACGAATTCGCCTTATGAACGTTGTCATCCTCGCTGCCGGCATGGGCAAACGCATGCAATCCGTCTTGCCCAAAGTGCTGCATCCGCTGGCAGGCAAGGCATTGTTGTCGCACGTGATCGATACGGCGCGCACCCTTGCTCCGGCCAAATTATGTGTGATTTACGGGCATGGAGGCGCCACGGTGCTGTCCGCTCTCGAAGCGCAGAAGGCGCGCGGCGGCGTGGAAATCTCCGCGGCGCTGCAGGAACCGCAACTGGGCACCGGCCACGCCGTGATGCAGGCGCTGCCCGTGCTGGACGAATCGGCACCCACGCTGGTGCTGTATGGCGACGTGCCACTGACCAGTGCCGCCTCGCTGCAGCGCCTCGTCGACGCGGCGGGCCAGGACAAGCTGGGCATCCTCACCGTGGTGCAGGACGATCCGTTCGGCCTGGGCCGCATCGTTCGCGAGAACGACCGCATCGTGCGCATCGTCGAAGAAAAGGATGCAACGGCGGAAGAACGCGCGATCAAGGAAATCAACTCCGGCATCATGTGCATCCCCACCGGCCACCTGAAGAAATGGCTCGCGTCGCTGGAAAACAAGAACGCGCAAGGCGAGTACTACCTGACGGACATCGTGGCCCGCGCCGTGGCCGACGGCGTGGATGTGGTGTCCGCGCACCCCGCGGCCGAATGGGAAGTGCTGGGCGTGAACAGCAAGGTGCAACTGGCGCAGCTCGAACGCATCCACCAGAACAACCTGGCCCAGGCGCTGCTGGAACGGGGCGTGACGGTGATGGACCCGGCCCGCATCGACATCCGCGGTGAACTGGTGTGCGGCCGCGACGTGACGATCGACGTCGGTTGCGTCTTCGAAGGCAAGGTCACGCTGGCCGATGGCGTGACGGTCGGCGCCCACAGCGTGATCGTCAACGCGGCGATCGAAGCGGGCGCGCAGATCAAGCCGTTCTGCCACATCGAGGAAGCCACCGTCGGCCCGAAATCGGTCATCGGCCCTTATGCGCGGCTGCGCCCGGGCACCACGCTGGGCGAGGATGTCCACGTGGGCAACTTCGTCGAGATCAAGAACAGCCAGGTGGCCGCGCACAGCAAGGCCAACCACCTGGCCTACGTGGGCGATACGGACGTGGGCTCGCGCGTGAACATCGGCGCCGGTGTCATCACCTGCAACTACGATGGCGCCAACAAGTTCCGCACCACGATCGAGGATGACGCGTTCATCGGCAGCGACAGCCAGCTGGTGGCACCGGTGACGGTGGGCGCGGGCGCCACGATCGGCGCCGGCACCACGCTGACGAAAAACGCACCGGCCGGCAAGCTGACGATTTCGCGTCCGAAGCAGCTGACGATCGACGGCTGGCAGCGCCCCGTCAAGACGAAGAAGTAAGCAGCTGCGCCCTGCGCTCTTCCGCGAACCGCACCAGGTCGGGGAAGAAGCGCTCGAACCCTTCGGCGATGGCGTCGCGGTGCCGCACCAGGTCCTGCACGCCATCGCGCAGCAACTCCCCGTTGCGGCTCAGGCGGCGCGATACCCGCGCGATCGTCTCTTCCACCCCCTCGAACGTCGCATAGCCCCCCAGCCAGTCCTGGCGTACCAGGTAGGGCAGCATCTCGCGCAGCCGCGGCGGCAGCATCGGCTCGTGCGCCGCCAGCGCGCGGTAGAAGCGGGCAATCAGGGCTTCGCGCGGCTCGTCGCACCAGCGCTGCCAGTGGCGGCTCAATTCGTGGTCGTAGAACACATCCAGCACGATGCCGGCGTAACGGCGCCGCCCTTCGCCAAACAATTCCTTCGATGCCAGCACGGCCGGATGGCTGTCCGTATAGCTGTCGACATGGCGGTGAAGCAGGATGTCGCGCGCGATAACGGCCGGATAGCCGGCGATATCGTTCGCCTTGACGAAGTCGCCCAGCATCGCGCCGACCATCGCCGCGTCGTCGTGCCGGGCCAGGTACACGTGGGCCAGGTAATTCATGCGCCATTCTACCCAGCGTCCGAAAGGCCTGCTGTGGACAAGCGTGTGCACAAGCCCCGGCATAACCGGTGGGCAGCCGGTGCGTAATGCCAGGCATGGGCTGGAATCGTCCTGCAATGCAGTACCGATGGCCGATTGGGGATAACGTTGTGGGAAAGCGCGTGCAGAACGCCGGGATAAGCCGTGCATAGCCCTGTATGGCGTAAAAATGCCACTTTTCGGCGGCGATATTGCGTTGGATAACTTTGTGGAAAAGCGGCGGTACAACATGTTGATAGTCAGTGCCGCGGCATGTTTCGTTCCCGCTTCGCCTGCCTTTTCGGCAGTGTGGCGGTTTGCTTCCCGTTTGCCGTGCTATTCACCTGCGGCGGGGTGTGCGGCTGCCTGCGGCAACCGACGAAGCGCCAGTGAATAACTACCCCATTTACACACAGGGCGAATTGGCGCATGGCCAAATGCTCATCCGCCGTGCGCGGTATACAGGCATCTTCTTGCGCTGCGGCTGGCCGCTGTCCTTCACCATCGTGCTGCTGTGGGCAACTTTGTGGAAAAGCATGTGGCCAATCCGGTATAAGGCACGGATAAGCTGGAGATAAGCCGGCTTTTGTCGGTGGAAAACTGTTGGGATAACTACACGTAAAGCCAGTGCATAGCCTGTGGATTGGTGTGGATAACCCGACAATTCAGACGGCGATGCGCGTCTCGAACTTGCTGCGGAACGTGGAGAAATACGCCTTCACGTTGCGCACATTCGCATGGCTCGTGAACAGGCGGTGCGCCAGTGCGTGGTAAGCCGGCATGTCCTCGACCAGCACCACCAGCACGAAGTCCGGCCCCGGCGAAACGCGGTAGCACTGCAATACGGTACCTTCCTGGGCCACCAGCGATTCGAATTGCGCCATCCTGTCCGCCGCCTGCACGTCGAGGGTGATCTCGACGATGGCGGTAAGCCGTGCTCCTACCTTGTCCGGCGCCACGATCGCCACCTGCCGCTCGATAACGCCGGCATCACGCAAGGCCTTGACGCGCCGCAGGCACGTGGGGGCGGACACATGCACCTGCTGCGCCAGTTCGGCATTGGTGATGGCCGCGTCTTCCTGCAGCACGGTGAGAATCCGGCGGTCCAGCTCGTCCAGTGCGATGTCCATGTTGTGTTCCTTATTTATTACCTTGAGCGTCCCGGATGATCTGATCAACTTGATATCACGCAAGAGTGGATGAAATTTTATAAGAAATACGCAAGATATTCGTTATAAAATTTCTTAACGATGAATCCATGAAATATTGTTTCACATTCAGTGTAATTAAGTAAGCATATTTCCATAGCTCTGATCTACGATGTCCGTCTATTAACACTAACTGTAGAGGTCACCATGTGCGGCATCGTCGGCGCGGTAGCGCAACGTAACATCACCCCGATCCTGATCGAAGGCCTGAAGCGCCTGGAATACCGCGGTTACGATTCGTGCGGCGTGGCACTGCACACGAATGGCAGCCTGCAGCGTTCGCGCAGCACGTCGCGCGTAGCGGAACTGGAAAAGCAGATGCAGGAAGTGGGTCTGCAAGGCTTCACCGGCATTGCCCACACCCGCTGGGCCACGCACGGCGCGCCGGCTTCGCACAATGCGCACCCGCACTTCTCGCCCAATTCCGACAATGCCCGCATCGCCCTGGTCCACAACGGCATCATCGAAAACCACGACGAGCTGCGCGATGAACTGACCAAGCTGGGCTACGTGTTCCAGAGCCAGACCGATACCGAAGTGATCGCCCACCTGGTCGACCACCTGTACACGGGCGACCTGTTCGAGACCGTCCAGCAAGCCGTCAAGCGCCTGCATGGCGCCTACGCGATCGCCGTGTTCTCCCGTGAAGAACCGCACCGCGTGGTGGCCGCACGCCAGGGCTCGCCGCTGATCGTCGGCCTGGGCAATGGTGAAAACTTTGTTGCGTCCGATGCGATGGCACTGGCCGGCACGACCGACCAGATCATCTACCTGGAAGAAGGCGACGTGGTCGACCTGCAACTGGGCCGCGCCTGGATCGTCGACGTCGACGGCAAGCAGGTCGAGCGCGAAGTGAAAACCGTGCACGCGCACACCGGTGCCGCCGAGCTGGGCCCATACCGCCACTACATGCAGAAGGAAATCTTCGAGCAGCCGCGCGTCGTTGGCGACACGCTGGAAGGCGTGATCGGCATCACGCCCGAGCTGTTCGGCGATGAAGCCTTCAAGGTGTTCAAGGAAATCGACCGCGTGCTGATCCTGGCCTGCGGCACCAGCTACTACTCGGGCATGACCGCCAAGTACTGGATCGAATCCATCGCCAAGGTGCCGGTCAGCGTGGAAATCGCCAGCGAATACCGCTACCGCGACAGCGTGCCGAACCCGTCCACGCTGGTGGTGACGATCTCCCAGTCCGGCGAAACGGCCGACACGATCGCGGCGCTGAAGCACGCCCGCTCGCTGGGCATGGAAAACACGCTGACGATCTGCAACGTGGCCACCAGCGCCATGGTCCGCGAATGCAAGCTGGCCTACATCACCCGCGCCGGCGTGGAAGTGGGCGTCGCATCGACGAAAGCCTTCACCACGCAGCTGTCCGCCCTGTTCCTGCTGACGCTGGCGCTGGCCCAGGTCAACGGCCGCCTGACGGACGAAGAAGAAGCGCAGCACCTGAAGGACATGCGCCACCTGCCATCGGCCATCTCCGCCGTGCTGGCACTGGAGCCGCAGATCATCGCCTGGGCCGAAGACTTCGCCCGCAAGGAAAACGCGCTGTTCCTGGGCCGCGGCATGCACTACCCGATCGCCCTGGAAGGCGCGCTGAAGCTAAAGGAAATCTCGTACATCCACGCCGAAGCCTACCCGGCCGGTGAACTGAAGCACGGCCCGCTGGCGCTGGTGACGGAAGAAATGCCGGTCGTCACGATCGCCCCGAACGATGCGCTGATCGAAAAGCTGAAATCGAACATGCAGGAAGTGCGCGCCCGCGGCGGCCAGCTGTACGTGTTTGCCGACGTCGACTCGCGCATCACCTCCGGCGAAGGCGTGCACGTGATCCGCATGCCGGAACACTATGGCTGCCTGTCGCCGATCCTGCACGTGGTGTCGCTGCAGCTGCTGGCGTATCACACGGCGCTGGCACGCGGTACGGACGTGGACAAGCCGCGAAATCTGGCGAAGTCGGTGACGGTGGAGTAAGTGGTCGGCCGTATTCGTGCGGCCAGCCAGAGAGATCGTAGCAAGGTCGAAAACTGGCAACAAACAAAGGGCGGCTCAGGCCGCCCTTTGTTTTTCAACTGATGCAAATCAGCTCAGGCAGCAAGTCAGACAATGAAATTCTGGCTGTCTTTGCCTGTCCCGCCGTGCGAGGTGGCGTCGCCGAGGCGGATTAGAGGCCTGTCCATTATCGGTATCCTTTCGCGAGCTTCGCACAGCTCATTTCGCTGCGACCAACTTCATGCACGACAGCGCCGCGGCCTTCTTTTTCCCATCCGGCAGCGCTTTCAGAGCGTCATCGAACTGCCGTCGCAGCGGCGCCTTCTTCGGTAAGGAAGTGAAGACACCCAGTGTCGTGCTGAATTCCGGATCGAAGTACATCGAACAGGACGACTCAACGTCCACCACCGCGGCGCAACTTGCAATCTCGGCAAGGTTGGCCATGGCTTTCGGTTCCACTGTTATCTTGCCGGAACGGGTGTCGACATCGATCCATTTCGGTCCCAATGCAGCCGCCAGACGGTTTTCCAACGCGCGGTCGATTGCCTTCGCATTGGCGTTGGATAGCCCTGCTGGAGTAGCGTCGCAAGTGAGGACGGTTGCCTCGCCGGTATGCGCTTGCGAGAGGCTCGCGCTCGTGAACATCAGGGTAAACAAGGCGATTGGCAATGTGTTCATTGATTACTCTTAAATCAGATTCCAGTGAGTTCGAAGCCATCACGGTTTCGCACTCCTGAAGTAGAAGCCTTCCAGAGTCTGTTCGCCAACCACGCGTTCGACCTTGTCATCAAGCGTCGCATCGACCGCGGACTGCACGGTTTTACTGACGTTCTTGCGATTGCGGTTCGAGCCGACCAGTGCGCCATCCGGGGTGTAAACATCGAACCACTCACAGCTCGGGCAATTACCACCGTTGACCATGCGCGCCACTACGAACTGCTGCTTCGCTGCCGTGTCCACGCACATCAGATTGCCAAATTTTTCTTCGACTGCCGGATAGTCGAATGCCGGGTTGGCAGTATTTGGCGTAAAGACCCGGGCATTGAGCTTCTTGCCGTCGCTCTTGCTGAAAAAACTCAGGCTTTGGGCGCTGCAGGCAAGCATGCGGCCCATAGCCGGGAAGCAATCGGCTTCCAGCACCACCGTGCGGTCGTGGCAAACCAGTCGTGCTGACTTGTGCTGCAAGGGTGCGGCAGCGCCAGCTTGGCCTGCGAACATCACCGCGGACAAGGTGGCGAACAGGATCTTGATAGTGTGCATGATGGTCATGTCGCGCGCGCTCAGCCGCGCGCTGCCTCGATCAATTCAACGCGGTTGCCAAACGGGTCTTCGATGCCCGCGCGGCGCCGGCCATAGGCGCCTTCTTCCGGCCGCACGTCCACGCCGCGTTCGCGCAGCAGCGCGCAATAGGCTTCGAAGTCCTCGACGATGAAGGCCGGATGCGCCTTCTTCGCTGCCACGAAATCCACCTGCGACCCGATGTGCAACTGGCCGGCGCCAGTCACGAACCACATGCCGCCGGAGGCGTTGAGCGGTGCCGGTTTGGGCGTCTCCACCAAGCCCAGCACGCCGCCATAGAAGGCGCGCGCCGTGTCGTCCGCACCGGGCGGGATGGCGACCTGGACATGGTCGATACCGGAGATATGGGGCATGGCGATCCTTTGCGTTCTCGAAACAAGACACGCCATTATCGCCTGTCACGGCACGCGCCGTTCCCGTCCGAGTGAACAGTCATGGCCGGCGCTCTCCTCTCGCGACCTGTAACCCTCACCGCCCATCCGGCCCCAGCTTTGCCACCAGCAGTACAAGCACTACTGCCGTGGCGCCTCGTGTTAGCGATCCTTATCCAGACCTGTCTCAGTAACCGTTTCGAATACGTCCCGCACGGCGGCCACCACGGCTTCGGCCAATGTGCCATCCGCCAAGGGAGGGTACGCCTTCACGAGCTTGTTGGACACCTTCCAGCCGTTCTCGCGGATTGACCGTATGATTTGGTCGATGTCGGCATTGGGGCCTTCCAGGCTGTTCTTGACGCCTTCCCTGGCCCGCTCCATGTCGCGCAGATAGCCCGCCTCTTTGCTCATCTCCACTTCGATGGTGAGTCGCACGACATCGCCAATGTATTCGGTCTGGTTTGTCAGGTCGGGGTAGCGCCAGCTTCAGGCCTCGCAGAGGCACTGTAAGTCTCCTCCCGAGTCGGTTTGATCACCGTTCGGCGCGATGTGCCGACTTTGCTTTCGACAGCAAACGGCTGCACGGGCTTTATGCCAAGGTGTTCGGCTACCCACTTAAAACCGATGTAATCCGTCATTTTTTGAATAAACTGCCGATTTTTTAGATAAAAAAGAGTGTCTCACAAAAAAAACAGATAAAAAATTGCCTGATTGTATTTAGTCTGGTCATGGCTCCCTCTCACAAATCGAGCATCTCCAAACCTGCTCATGCCGTAACACCCCGTACCACTCCTTTACGCCAACTTACCTCCCTTGACGGCACTTGCCACGCCCCCGCCGCAGAATCGGTGCATCAAGAAGGAGCAAACCATGAAGCGCTGGATATCGAGTGCAGTACTGAGCGCGTGCGCGGCAACCCTGCCCTGCCACGCCGACGAATCGCTGACACTGCCCAAGGAAGAATTCGAGCAGATGCTGGGCAGCTACCAGCTCGTGTTGAAGGATTACGTCGGCACGGCCGACAGCAAGAAACTGCTGACCGAGGCGATTCGCGGCATGCTGTCGTCGCTGGATCCGCATTCGCGCTACCTCGACAAGGATGACCTGGAAGACCTGGAGCGTATCCATTCGGGCGCGTATGTCGGCATCGGCGTTGGCGTGGAAATGCTCAATGGCCAGGTGCTGGTCCGTGACGTCGCTGAAAACGGCCCGGCGGACAAGGCGGGCATCCGGGCCGGCGACTCGATCGTGGCGATCGATGGCGCGCCGCTGTTCGGGCTGCGCGACAACCAGATCGCCCGCCGCATGCATGGCGAGCCGGGAACGAGCGTGGAGGTCACGCTGGCCAAGCGTGGCAACACGCCGCTCAGGACCCTCAGCATCCCTCGCATCACGATGCATGAAAACACCGTCACCGTGCAGCGCCTGGAAGGCAATATCGCGCGCATCCGCATCACCGAGTTCGGTGGCGGCACGGCGGCCGAACTGGTGGCGGCACTGCGTCAGCTGGACGGGCCGCGTCGCGTGGAAGGCATCGTGCTGGACCTGCGCAATAACCCGGGTGGGCTGCTGCCAGCGGCCGTCGCGGTAGCCGGTGCTTTCCTGCCGCAAGGTGCCGTCGTGTTTTCATCGACGGGCCGTCTGCCGGAGAGCAACAGCAAGGTTACCGTGTCGCCCAGGTTCTTCGGCACCCCGGATACCAAGGTGGCGTATGACCAGTTGCCGGCGTTTGCCCAGACGGTCCCGCTGGCCGTGCTGGTCAACGGCTCGTCGGCATCGGCGGCGGAATTGCTGGCCGGGGCCATCCAGGATCATGGTCGCGGCAAGATCGTTGGCGCGCGTACCTATGGCAAGGGCTCCATCCAGGCGGTGTTCCCCCTGTCCGACGAATCGGCCATCAAGCTGACCATCGCGCGCTACTTCACGCCGAACGGGCGCGAGGTGCAGGCGCAAGGCATCGAGCCGGACGTGGAAGTCGCCCAGGCAGAGCACAAGGACGGCGACGACAACCTGCTGTTCCGCGAAGCTGACATGGCGAACCACCTGCCCGCCAGCTCGGTCTCAGCGGACGCGGAGACCAGGGCATCGGAGCGCCCCGTCGCCGAAGACAGCAAGGTATTCGGCTCGGCCAGCGACCGCGCACTGCAGGCGGCGCTGGCGCAGCTGCATCCGGCCGCGCCGAGTGGCCAGGCACTGGGTTCGGTCTGGCGCGGCATCTCCGCCCTCTTCCGTACCAACGACAGTTGAGCGTAAGAGGCCGGGACCGCGTCGTCCCGGCCCACCGCCGTTTTCGCCGCGGTTAACGAAGCTCCATGAAAAAAGCCGGCATGCGCCGGCTTTCAACGAACTACGCCCGAAGGCGATCAGGTACCGATCCGCCCGCCGTCGTTCTTCGTGATGACGATGGTCGCCGAACGCGGGCGCTTGCCCGGGCCGTAGCCGGCGTTGCTCGGCCATTGGCTCGTGTACTTCGTCGGGTCGGCGATATTGGCCAGCGACGTGCTTTCGCCCGGGTGCTGGATGTTGACGAACAGCGCCTTGCCGTCCGGCGTTTCCGTGATGCCCGTGATTTCCGAGCCCACGGGGCCGACGAGGAAGCGCTTCAGCGTGTCGGCGCTGGCCTTCTTGCCCACGAAGGTGTCCACGGCCAGCTTGCTGCCGTCGGCCTTGTCGTACGTGAGCGTGGTCTTGGCACCGTCGCCCACCTGGCCCGGCAGGGCGGCCAGCATCATGCAGTTCGTCACGTCGGTGTACGCGCCATCGTCCGTCTGGATCCAGCAGATGCCGGTGCTTTTCAGGAAGGCCAGACCGTCGGGGCTGGAGAAGTCCTGGTCGGCGGTCAGCGCGGACAGGTTGATCTTCGTGGCATCCGCGCCGCTCTCGGCGCCGAACAGGTACACGTCCCACGTGAAGCTCGTTGCCGCGCCCGCGCCCGAACCTTCCTTGAAGCGGATGATGTGGCCGTTCGGGTTGCCGTTCTGCGCGCTCGTGCCCTTCATGTCGGTGTAGGCGCGCGGGTTGGCCGCATCCGGCGCCAGCTGCGACGAGCTGCTCGGGTTGACGGTGCGGTTCGAATTGTTCGTCAGCGTGTAGTAGATCTCGCCGTTGGCCGGGTTCACCGAGCACCATTCCGGGCGGTCCATCTTCGTCGCGCCCACGGCATCGGCGGCCAGGCGCGCGTTGACCACCACGTCCGCCAGGTCGGCGAACTTGTAGGCAGCATAGGCGGCGATCTGCGGATTGTTCATCGACAGTTCGATCCACTGGCCGGTGCCGTCCGAAGCCAGCTTGGCGACATACAGCTTGCCCGAATCGAGGTACTTGTCGCCAATGGCCATGCGGTCGGCCGGGGTGGCGTCGGCGGCATTCCAGGCAGCGGCGGACACGAACTTGTAGATGTATTCGTTGCGCGAATCGTCGCCCATGTACACGGCCAGCGGCTGGCCCGCGGTGGCGATCCCGAAGGCGGCGCTCTCATGGGCGAAGCGGCCCAGGGCGCTGCGCTTCTTGGCCAGCTTCGTCTTGTCGTAGGCGTCCACTTCGATGATGTAGCCCTGGCCATTCATCTCGTTGCGATAGTCGTCGGTGCCGTCCGCCGACGCGCCCTTCTTGCTGATGTCCCAGCGCACGTACTTGTCGTCCTTGCCACCCGTTTCCCAGCCGTGGCGCGACGTGGCGCCCTGGTTGCGGCCATAGCGGCGCAGCGACGTCACGCTCTTGTCGTTGCCGCGTGCGGCATCGTCGGTGGCCGAGCGCGCGAAGTAGCCGGACCAGTTTTCTTCGCCCGACAGGTAGGTGCCCCACGGCGTGCGGCCATTGCCGCAGTTGTTCAGGGTGCCGCGCGTGCGGGTGCCGTTCGGCGAATGCTTGGTGAACAGCAGCGAGTTGCCGCGTGCCGGGCCGCCGATTTCCACATCGGTCAGCGGCGTGATGCGGTAGTTGAACGTGGAATCGTTGACCGAGGCCCACGTGGTGCCGGTCTTCTTCACTTCGACCACGCTGATGCCGTGGACGGCGACTTCCTTGTCCACTTCGGCGGCCGGGCGCGGCAGGCTGGTGGTGCCGCCGTTGGCGTGCAGGAAGTGCGACGACAGCTTTTCATCGGTGGTCGCTTCGTGGTTCATGGCGAGCAGGCCGCGGTCCGACGCGGTGGTCGATGGCGTGCCGGTGGCTGACAGCGCGAAGAACTCCATGCCGTCGTGGTGGTCGCCGGCGCGGTTCTCGAAATCGGTGTCGGTGCCGTCGTTCTTGTAGGCAGGCGTACCCGCGCGCAGCGGATCGCCCAGCGCATACAGCACGGTCGCGGTGTAACCGGCCGGCACGAGCACGGAGTCCGCCAGGCTCTTCGGCACGGCCGTGAAGGCCAGCAGTTTTTCCGCCGACGCGGGTGGCGTGGTGGTGCCAGGTGGCACGGTCGTGACGGGATCGTCGTCCGAACCACCGCAACCGGCCAGGCCCAGGCCGCCCAGCACCGCGGTCGCCGCCGTGGCAAACCCGCCGCGCAGCATGTTGCGGCGGCTCAGGCGTGCGGAAAGCACGGCATTGAAATGATTCGAATCGCTGGTGTCGATGGCGTCCGCCTCGGTGGGCATCAGCTTCAAGTCGTTCGGCTTGTTCATTGTTGGGTCCTATGCCTGGTGGGTTGCAAAACGACAAGATCTTAGTTGCGTTAAATGACATGTTGATGACGTAACGCTGCCTTTGTTACTTTTCGATAGTCACCACCGCTCCGGCCTGTACCGAGAAAATGCGATTCCCGTTGCCATGCCGCAAAACTGGGGACGGACCCCTGTTTCTAGGAAATATTGCTGGAGTATTCAATGCGTAACGGCCTAGCAAACGTAATCGGCTGTGAAACTTTCCTCTAAGCAGGGCGATCCGGTGATCTAGTACATCTCCAGTTATGTTGAGAAAACTTTCCTCGAAACAGGGGTACGTCCCTAGTTTTGCCAGCGAGGAACGCGTGAGACAGTGGTGCTGTTCCTGTTGCCATGAACGTCCATATTCCGTAATATATTTCGATAATCGTTGAAGTATCGAAATGAATAATTATGCAAACCAGTGATGTACTGGCGGCCCTGGCCGCCCTCGCCCAGGAAAGCCGCCTGGCCATCTTCCGGCTCCTGGTGCAGGCGGGTCCGGATGGCCTGGCGGCCAGCAGGATCGCCGAAGCGCTCGGCATCGCCCCCTCCTCGCTGTCGTTCCACCTGAAGGAACTCACGCATGCCAAATTGCTGGTATCGCGGCAGGAAGGCCGCTTCGTCATCTATGCGGCCGATATCGGCGCCATGAATGCCCTCATCGGTTTCCTTACCGAGAACTGCTGCGGCGGCGTGCCGTGCGGCGTGGGCGGGAAAACGTGCTGACGGCGTTCCTCATCTTCGTTGCCACGCTGGTCCTGGTCATCTGGCAACCGCGCGGCCTGGGCATCGGCTGGAGCGCCGCGATCGGCGCGCTGGTGGCGCTGCTGGCCGGCGTGATCCACGTGGGCGACATCCCCGTCGTCTGGCACATCGTGTGGAACGCCACCGGTGCCTTCGTTGCGGTCATCATCATCAGCCTGCTGCTGGACAAGGCCGGCTTCTTCGAATGGGCGGCGCTGCACGTGGCGCGCTGGGGCAAAGGGAACGGCAGGCGCCTGTTCGCACTGCTCGTGCTGCTCGGTGCAGCCGTGGCCGCCGTATTCGCCAACGATGGCGCGGCCCTGATCC
Organism: Pseudoduganella lutea; assembly: GCF_004209755.1. NCBI lineage: Bacteria > Pseudomonadati > Pseudomonadota > Betaproteobacteria > Burkholderiales > Oxalobacteraceae > Pseudoduganella > Pseudoduganella lutea. The sequence goes on from NZ_CP035913.1 coordinate 3,072,540, forward strand.
TCACGCCGATCGTCATCGCCATGCTGCGCGCACTGCGCTTCAATGCCCGCGCCACGCTGGCGTTCGTGATGGCGGCCGGCTTCATTGCCGATACGGCCAGCCTGCCGCTGGTCGTGTCGAACCTGGTGAACATCGTGTCGGCCGATTACTTCGATATCGGCTTCGCGCGCTACGCTGCCGTCATGGTGCCCGTGAATGCCGTGTCGGTCGCCGCCACGCTGGGCGGCCTGCTGCTGTTCTTCCGCAAGGACATTCCGGCCAGCTACGACATGGCGCAGTTGAAGCGGCCGGAAGACGCCATCCACGACCGGGCCACGTTCGTCACCGGCTGGTGGGTGCTCGCGCTGCTGCTGGTCGGCTTCTTCTGGCTCGAGTCGCTGGGCGTGCCGATCAGCGCCGTCGCGGCGGCGGGCGCCGTGCTGCTGCTGGCCGTGGCGGCGCGCGGGCACCGCATTGCCACGCGCGAGGTCCTGCGCGGCGCGCCGTGGCAGGTCGTCATTTTCTCGCTCGGCATGTACCTCGTCGTGTATGGCCTGCGCAATGCCGGCCTCACCGATTACCTGACGGCCTTGCTGGAGCGCTGCGCTACATATGGCGTGTGGGGCGCTGCCCTCGGCACGGGGGTCATCACCGCCCTCCTGTCGTCGATCATGAACAATATGCCCACCGTGCTGATTGGCGCGCTGTCGATCGACGCCACGAGCACGCAGGGCGTCGTGCGCGAAGCGATGATCTACGCGAACGTGATCGGCAGCGACCTGGGGCCGAAGATCACGCCGATCGGCAGCCTCGCCACCCTGTTGTGGTTGCACGTGCTGGACAGCAAAGGCATCCACATCTCGTGGCGTTATTACTTCCGCACCGGCATCGTGCTCACCTTGCCCGTGCTGCTGCTGACCCTGGCCGCACTGGCCATCCGTTTGACCTGAAGATTCGCTGAGGAGACATCATGAGCGTCACCATCTACCACAACCCCGCCTGCGGCACGTCGCGCAACACGCTGGGCCTGATCCGCAACGCCGGCATCGAGCCGGTCGTCATCGACTATCTCTCCAATCCACCGGACCGCGCCACGCTGGCCGCCCTGGTTGCCAGCGCCGGGCTCACCGTGCGCGAGGCGATGCGCCAGAAAGGCACGCCCTATGTGGAACTCGGCCTGGACGACCCGGCCGTGACGGACGACCAGTTGCTCGATGCCATGCTGGCCCATCCGATCCTGATCAACCGGCCGTTCGTCGTCACGCCGGTTGGCGTGCGGCTGTGCCGCCCATCGGAACTGGTGCTCGACATTCTCGCCGAACCGCAACGGGGCGCGTTCACGAAGGAAGACGGCGAACCCGTCATCGACGAACAGGGGCAGCGCGTCGACCATGGATAAGATCGCGAACCTGCCCAATATCCAGCCCGGCCAGCTGGACATGCCGACCCTGCAAAAACTCGCGCCGGTTGGCGCCCTGGACCACCCGCCGCGCTTCCTGCTGCTGTATGGCTCGCTGCGCGAGCGCTCGTTCAGCCGCTTGCTCATCGAAGAGGCGGCGCGCATCCAGGAGCACTTCGGCGGTGAAGTGAAAATCTTCGACCCGGCCGAACTGCCGATGGTGGGCAGCGTGCCGGAAGACCACCCGAAAGTGGTGGAGCTGCGCGAGCTGTGCCTGTGGTCCGAAGGGCATGTGTGGTGCAGCCCGGAGCGGCACGGCGCCATCACGGCCGTGATGAAGAACCAGATCGACTGGATTCCGCTGGAACAGGGCGCACTGCGGCCGAGCCAGGGCCGCACGCTCGCGGTCATGCAGGTGTGCGGCGGCTCGCAATCGTTCAACGTCGTCAACACGCTGCGTCTGCTGGGCCGCTGGATGCGCATGTTCACGATCCCGAACCAGTCGTCGGTGCCGATGGCATACAAGGAATTCGACGACGCGGGCCGCATGCGCCCTTCCGCGTATTACGACCGCGTCGTCGACGTGATGGAAGAACTGTATAAAATCACGCTGCTGATGCGCGGCCGTACCGATTACCTGACGGACCGGTACAGCGAGCGCAGCGAACGGGCGCTGAAGGCGATCGACCGGCAGATTGCACGGCTTTGATCCGGCGCCACGACAGCCCGGCGCTCATCCAAGAATCGCCTGCAGCTCCTCTGCCCCGAACCCCGGCCCCAGGCCGCCCTCGGCATCGACCACGGCATGCGCCAGTTCGCCCTTGCGGCGCTGCATCTCCTGGATCTTTTCTTCCAGCGTGCCGCGCGCGATGAGCTTGTAGACGAATACCGGCTGTTCCTGGCCGATGCGCCAGGCGCGGTCGGTGGCCTGGTTTTCGCTGGCGGGGTTCCACCACGGATCGTAGTGGATGACCGTGTCGGCTGCGGTCAGGTTCAGCCCAACGCCGCCCGCCTTCAGGCTGATCAGGAATACCCCGGCCGTGCCCTGCTGGAAGGCGGCAATCGGCGCGGCGCGGTCGACGGTATCGCCCGTCAGCAGCGCGAATTCCACCGCACGGGCCTGCAGGACTTCCGCGATCAGCGCCAGCATGCTGGTGAACTGCGAGAACACGAGTACCTTGCGGCCTTCGCTCAACAGCGTATCCAGCAGTTCCATCAGCGTGTCGAGCTTGGCCGAACCGCTGGCGGCGGCAGCGGCTTCATGATTCTTGAGCAGGCGCGGATCGCAGCACACCTGGCGCAGCTTGAGCAGCGCATCGAGAATCACGATCTGGCTGCGCGCCAGGCCCTTGCGGTCGATCTCGTCGCGCACCTTGCGGTCCATGGCCACGCGCACCGTTTCATACAGGTCGCGCTGGGCGCCGCCCAGGTCGACGGGCAGCACGATTTCCGTCTTGGGCGGCAGTTCGGTCGCCACCTTGTCCTTCGTGCGGCGCAGCATGAACGGCTTGATGCGGCGCGCCAGCAGGTCCTTGCGCAAGGTGTCCCCGCCGTGCTCGATCGGCTTGCGGAACACGGCATTGAAGCCTCGTTCATCGCCCAGCAACCCCGGCATCAGGAAATGGAATTGCGACCACAGCTCACCCAGGTGGTTCTGCACCGGCGTGCCGGTCAGGCACAGGCGGTGCCGCGCGTCGAGCAGGCGGGCCGTCTGGGCGGCGCGGGAACGGCTGTTCTTGATGTATTGCGCTTCGTCCAGGATCAGCAGGTGGTAGCGCTGCTGGCGCAACGCGGCTTCGTCGCGGGACAACAGCGGATACGTTGTCAGCACCAGGTCGGCCTGGCCGATGGCGTCGAACAGCGCCGCCCGGTCCTTGCCATGCAGGAGCAGCACGCGTAGCCCTGGTGCGAAGCGCGCGGCCTCGGCCTGCCAGTTGCCCATCAGGCTCGTCGGCGCCACCACCAGCGCCGGCGCATCGAGCCGGCCCGCTTCCTTTTCGGCCAGGATGTGGGCCAGCGCCTGGATCGTCTTGCCGAGCCCCATGTCGTCGGCCAGGATGCCGGCGAAGTCATGCTCGCGCAGGAACTGCATCCAGGCCAGGCCCTCCTGCTGGTAGGTGCGCAGCGTGGCCCGCAGGCCGGCCGGCGCGGCGGCCGGGACGATGCCGGCAAAGCCGTCGAGCTTCCTGGCCAGTTCGCGCAGGCGTTCGCCGCCGACCCAGCGCAGCTGCGCGGCCCTTTCCAGTTCGGCCAGCCGGGCCGCATCCATCACGGGCAGGCGCAGCTTGCTGCCCAGCCGCTCGGTGAAATACAGCTCACCCAGCGTGGCCAGGATCGGCTTGATGCGACTCCACGGCAGGGCGACGCGCCCGCCCCCGGGCAGGTCGACGAGGATCTCGCTGTCGTCCGTCCGCGCGGCCAGCGCCGCTGCGTCAAAATCGTAGGGTGCCGCGCGGATCAGTTGCAGCAGCAGCGGCAGCAACGCGTGGCGCTTGCCGTCGATGAAGAACCCGAGTTCGAGGGCGAACCAGGCGTTGAATCCTTCGCCTTCCTCGTCCAGTTCGGCATACCACTCCTGCGGCTCATGGAAGTCATAGCGGAAATCGCTTTCCATCTCGACCTGCCAGCCGGCGGCGCGCAGGCGCGGCACGCCATGGCGCACGAAGTCGAACCAGTTGGCCGGATCGGGCAGGCGCCAGGCGCCAAGCCAACTGTGCGATGGCGATTCGTCCGCTTCGCCGAGGAATCCAAGACTGGCGAGCATGGCGCATGCCGAACGTTCGGCATCCGCGTCGCGTTCGACCAGTTCGACCGCATCGCCCGTCATCCGGCGCAAGACCGCGGGGGCCGCGCCGGTGACCGGCATGCCGTCGTAATCGAAGGACAGCACTGCATGATCGTCCCACCATGTCTCGCCACGAAAGTCGGCAGGCAGGCTGTCGAGCACCAGGCGCGGTACCGGCACGATATCGCGGCGCTGGCGGCTTTCCAGTTCCACCGGCGAAGGCAGCAGCCGGTCCAGGCCTTGTCCGGCCAGGCGTGCCGCCATGCCGGCACGCTGCTGCGGCGCCAATGGCGGGGCAGCAGCGACCAGGCCCAGCAACGCGTCGAGCGGCACCGCGGCCAGTTCCTGCGGCAGTGCCAGTTCGCCCAGCATGTCGCCATCCAGGTAGTGCGCAGGCTCGGTGGCCAGGACATGGCCGGCCGGCATGCCGTCGTCGAAGTGCCAGCCCAGCCGCACCTGTTCGCTGCCCGTTCCGTCGCCATGCCAGCCGAGCGCGGCGCGCCTTGGCGGCCCCAGGCGAACGGGCACCACGTTACCGTTCTTCAGTTCGGCAGCCGAGCGGGCGAACAGCAGGCGGTTCTCCGCGCACAGCTGGGCCAGCAGGCGGGCGCCGATCGTGCCGGCGGGCCGGATATCGCCGGCATACATGCTGCCGGTGCGCAGCGCGGACAGCAGGCGCACCGGCTCTTCGTCCTCCCGCCGCAGGTAGTTCGGCCGCATGGAAAGCAGGCTGTACAAATCATTGTGCAGGGTGGCGGCGACGATGCTACCGTTCTTGCGCAGGCGTGCCTTGCACAGGTTCAGGCGCAGCAGGCCATCATCGCCATCCGGCATCAGCACGTAGACCAGCCGGTACTCCGGGCCGCGCGCCGGTGCGGGAGCAGGCTGCGCAAGGGTTTGCGCAAAGGTTTGTGCAACCCTGCCCAGCCACAACTCGGCCTTGGGCGGCAGGGCCGATGGCGCTACGTCAGGAATTTCCTTGCTGTCTTTCATGCTGGCCAGCAGCACCGCCACCACGTGCTTGCAGTTGTGGTCCATGGGGCATGTGCAGTCGCCGTCCACGAGTACGCCACGCCGGCCTGGCTTCAGGTAGATGGTTTGCTCATAGACCTGGCGCCCGCTACCTTCGACTTCGCCAAGGAGAACATCGTCGTCCCACAGCACGCTGGCGACCTTGCTCCGGCGCGCGTAATCCTCGCCGCGTGCAAAGGTGCCGGAATCGAACTGGTGCCGAATGTCGTCGATGGAAAAATGCATGGGAGATGTCATTGCAATGAGTGCGGCATTATCCCCGATCGGTGGCGAGTCCCGGCCGCCACTTCAGCTAAGTACCGCCGCTCAGTACCGCCCCTCAGTAATCTCGTTTCACGTACCCGGCTGCACGTAAGGCACCTTGGCAAAGAGTCGCCGCTCGGCGCCACGCGGATCGTCCTCCAATCGTGGCGGCACGTCGAAGATCATGGTCTGACGGCGTGCCATGCCATAAGGTTCCCAGCGCGGCATGAGCGGATGATTTGGATCACCGCTGCGCGCGAACGCAATGAACGCCTCGCTCATCATGTCCGCCATTGCCTGCGCCTGCGGGCCGATCGCCGTGGCGCCCGGCTTGGCGATGTTGTCGAACACGAGCTGGATGTCGGCAGCGTGCGGCGCGCCGAACTTGCCGCCATGCTTCGGCGTCGCCCAATCGAGCTGGTAGACAAAGGCCGGGCTGCCGGATTTCGCGCGTTCTTCCGCTTCGATGATCGCGCCGCGCCAGGAACGCGAGGCGGTGGTGATCTTGAACAGCAGGTCGCTGGCGGACAGCTTCGGGTACAGCTGGCGATACGCGGCGATCACCGCTTCCGGCTGGATATCGACACGCATGTTCGGCACCAGCTTCGCGGGCAGCTGGTCCCACGCCAGGTTGAAATTGGCCGGATCGCCGCCCAGGAAGGCGCGCGTTTCATCGTGCGTATTCCCGATCATCATCGGGATACGGGCCGATTGCGCCGGCGCGTCCGGATAGAACGGGTGGCGCAGCAGGTTGCGTTCGTCCAGCACCGGCGCGAACGATACACCGCCGTAAGGCAGTACCGGATCGCGCGTGCCCAGCACATCGACGATACGTTGATACGGTATCGTGCGGATGGCGTCGATCCGGTCCGCCGGCAATTTCAACGCGTCGAGCACTGCCTGCGCGCGCAGCGTGGCATTGAGCGGGCCGCTAGCCGTCACCTGCTGGCCGCTCATCGTGGCCGCCCGGTGGAACAGGCCGGCCGCTGCGGGCATCGCCATCAGCGTGGCGATCTTGGCGCCCCCGCCGGACTGGCCGAATACGGTAACGTTGCCCGGATCGCCGCCGAATTCACGGATATTGTCGCGCACCCATTGCAGCGCCAGGATCAGGTCGAGCTGGCCGGCATTGCCGGAATCGGCGAAGTGCGTGTCACCGTGACGCGCCAGGTACAGGTAGCCGAACGCGTTGAGGCGATGGTTGACGGTCACCACCACCACGTCGCCGCGGCGGCACAGGCGCACGCCGTCGTACAGCGGGCTTGAACCGGAACCGTTGTTGTACGCGCCGCCGTGGATGTAGAACATCACCGGGCGCTTTACCCCGTCGCGCAGGCCCGGGGTGTACACGTTGAGGAACAGGCAGTCCTCGCTCGTCGCGTCTTCCTTGCTGGACTGGGGCGACGCGGCCCCATGTTCGAGCGCATCGCGCACGCCGCTCCAGCGCTCCGGCGGCAGCGGCGCCATGAACCGCCGCGGCGCCGTATCCGCGCCATACCGGATGCCCTTGAACACGTTCACGCCGTTGTCGCGGTAGCCACGCACCTGGCCGTGGCCAGTGGTGGCGACGGGCGATTCGCTGGCGGCGGCACGGGCAGGGGTTTCAAGGCCCAGCGCGCCGGTAGCGGCCAGTAGTGAATGTTGCAGAAAGGTGCGGCGCTTCAGTTCGGGCATGGCGGGCGGTCAATGAAGTTGGTCCAGCCACCAGCTTAGCCGAACACCATGTGGCCTGACCACATTGTGCCGACCATTGCGCGTTAAAAATGGCCCTGGAAACAAAAAACGCCACGGCAGGTGGCGTTTTTCATGAAGGGCACAGGCGCCGCATCAGAAGATCAGATAGATCAGGACCAGGACAACGGCCGGAACACCCAGCAGCCAGGCGAGCAGATATTTACCCATGATGATTTCCTTTCAGATGAGGTATCGATATGGCTTCATCATGCCGTGCCGACGCCACGCCGTCCGTACGCTACTGCACCGTGCGCCAGCAATTCGCCACGTGCCGCTCGTTATTCGTTCCGCGTATAAACATCGGCAAAACGATTAGTTCTTATTTTTCAGGCATTTCTTTAACCTGAGGCTCTACTGAAATCGTCAGGGGCCAGGACCCATGCAAACGACAGCCGTCCATTCCATGCCAAAACCGGGCCACCGGGCGATTCGCGCGTGCAGGATGCGGGCGTGCTGTAGCGCCCGGGCCTGACGCCTTTCTTTCACCGTTACCGTGCCTCGCCACCGAAGTCGTGGCGAAAGAACGCCATCCACCCGATGGCCGGACGGCTCTTGCCCGCACCAGGGCACCGGGCTGCCAGGCACGCCCCGCCGGTACCTGCCAGGCATCCCTGTCCACATTTTTTTTCAGCTCACCACAAGGAGAATCCATGAGCATCAAGGCCATCAACGTCCGCAACCAGTTCCGCGGCAAAGTAAAGGAAATCATCGATGGCCCGGTCGTTTCGGAAGTCGACATCGAAACGCCGGCCGGCATCGTCACGTCGGTCATCACCACCCGTTCCGTGCGCGATCTCGGCCTGGCACCCGGCGTGGAGGTGGTGGCGCTGGTCAAGGCCACCGAGGTGTCGATCGCCAAGCTGTAACTACCGGTGCCGCGCCGCGGCACCCGCATCCGCACCTTCAATACCATTTGCGAGGCACTGTGAACAAGGTACTGACTTTTCCCGATTCGTTCGGGATGGCGCTGTCGATCCGCGCCAAGGCACTGTTATTCCACGATCCCCGTTCCCTTGCATTGCTCGAGCAGGTCGAACGGGTGGCGCGCAGCGATGCCACCGTGCTCGTCATCGGCGAGACCGGCACCGGCAAGGAACTCGTCGCCCGCCACATCCATGCGCAGAGCGAACGGACCGGCCCCTTCATCGCCGTCAATTGCGGCGCCTTCAGCGAATCGCTGATCGATGCGGAATTGTTCGGGCATGAAACGGGTGCCTTCACCGGCGCCACGCAGGCCCGCGCCGGCTGGTTCGAGGCGGCCAACGGCGGCACGCTGTTCCTCGACGAGATCGGCGACCTGTCGATGGCGCTGCAGGTCAAGCTGCTGCGTGTGCTGCAGGAGCGGCAAGTGGTGCGCCTCGGCTCGCGCCGGCCGATTCCGCTAGACGTGCGCCTCGTCGCCGCCACCAACGTCGACCTGCACAAGGCGATCGCCGCCGAGCGCTTCCGCTCCGACCTGTATTACCGGCTCAGCGTCGCCACGGTGAACCTGCCGCCCCTGTACGAGCGGCCCGGCGACATCCTGCCGCTGGCGCGTCACTTCATCGGCCTGTATGGCGCGAAGATGAAGCTGGACGATGTCGAACTGGGCGACGACGCGGCGAGCGCCTTGCTGGCCTACGACTGGCCCGGCAATATCCGCGAACTGGAAAACGTCGTCCATTACGCGCTGATCGTGTGCCGCCAGGGGCGTATCAGTGCGGAGGATCTGCGCATCGGCGGGCGCGTGCCCGGCAGCCGCGGCGCTGGCCCCATCGCGCCCACCGCGTCCATCTCCCAGCCCGCGGCGGTAAATCACGCCGTCACGCCCGCAGCGGGCTCGGGCCTCGACCGGCTCGACGCGCTGCTGAACGACCTGGTCGAAGCAGGCGAGCCGGCGCTATTCGATACCGTCGAAGAACGCCTGATCCGCACTGCGTTTTCCGCCTGCGAGCAGAACCAGGTGCAGACGGCGAAGGCGCTGGGCATCAGCCGCAATGTGCTGCGCACACACCTGAAGCGCTTTGGCCTGATCGGCAGCGAGCCCGCCGGTGGGCTGCACGATACCCGGCCTTTCCACCGCCTGTCCGCCACGCTGTAGTGTTCCGGCGCAGCCGCGCCGGAAACTTTTCTTCCCCGCCGTTTCTCCTTCGTTTCTCCTGCCTTCCTCCCGCTGTTGCGCCACTGTGCGCCAGCCAGCACGCCCTGCGCAGCAAGCAGCAGCCTGGCCGCGCCACAGGCCGTTTTACCCCCGTTTTTGCATGGCACGAATGCTGCAATGGACATGGTAGCTCCGCCCCGACCTCAACATCCATTGGAGAACCACCGTGAACGACCGCCTCGACCGCCTCAGCGCTTCCCCTTCCGTCGCCGTCAAGCAGAAGCTCGACTTTCCCGTCATCGATACCGATGTCCATACCAACGACTACACGCCCGACCTCGAGGACTACGTGGCCAATTACGGCGGCGTGAAGCTGGTCGACGCATTGCGCAACGCATCGGCTTCGCGCATCGGCCGTGGCTTCATCGGCAACGGCAAGAACTGGTACGAGCAGACGCCGGAAGAGCGCCAGTACTACCGCACCATCCGCGCGCCATGGTGGGCGCGCGTCACGAAGAACACGCTGGACGTGGCCACCTACCACCTGCCCGAACTGCTGTACGAGCGCCAGGAAGAGCAAGGCTCCGATTATTCGATCCTGTTCCCGAACAACGTGCTGGCACCGCTGGGCGTGCGCGACAAGGATGACCGCACGGCGCTGCAGCGTGCCGTCAACCACTACCACGCCGACCTGTACCGCAAGTACAGCGACCGCCTCACGCCGGTCGCCGGGATCGGCCTGCACACGCCGGAAGAAGGCATCGCCGAGCTGGAGTTCGCGATCAAGACACTGGGCCTGAAGGCCGTCAACATCGCCGGCAGCGTGCGCCGTCCGATCCGCGCACTGGCCGACAAGTACCCGGCCGCCGACCATCCGGAACTGCAGAAGTACATCTCGTACCAGGACTTCTACGGCATCGACAGCGAATACGACTACGACCCGTTCTGGGCCAAGGCCATCGAGCTGGGCGTGCCGATCCTCACGCACTACGGCAGCCAGGGCTGGACGGGCCGCAGCTCGATCAGCAACTACATGAACAACCACATCGGCCACTTCGCCGACGGCTCCGAAGCGTTCGCCAAGGCGCTGTTCTTCGGCGGCGTCACGAAACGCTTCCCGCAACTGCGCGTGGGCCTGCTCGAAGGCGGCGCGGACTGGGGCGCGCGCGTGTTCACGCACCTCGTCGACCGCTGGGAAAAGCGCAGCCTCGAAGGCCTCAAGAACTACGACCCGGCCGCCACCGACCGTGCGCTGCTGACCGACCTGTTCGCCCGCTATGGCGCCGACCTGACGAAAGGCCGCTCGATCGAAGGCGAAGACCTGATCCGCGACACGCTCGGCGCCCACTACACGCACGGCTCGCGCCAGCCGCAGGGCCTGGAGCTGGAGGACTTCGCCAAGGCCGGCATCGAGAAGGTGGAAGACATCAAGGCACAGTGGGTCGACAACTTCTTCTTCGGCTCCGAATCCGACGACCGCACGATCGCCACCGCGTTCAACGACAAGTCCAACCCGCTCGGAACGAAGATCAACGCGATCTACTCGTCCGACGTAGGCCACTGGGACGTGCCCGACCTCACCGACGCGCTGGCCGAAGCCTATGGCCTCGTCGAGCAGGGTGTCATCAGCGAAGCGGACTTCAAGGCCTACGTGTTCACGAACCCGTACAAGCTGTACACCGAAGCCAACCCCGACTTCTTCAAGGGCACCGCGGTGGAAGCCAAGCTGAAAGCCAACAGCCCCCGCTGACAACAGCTGTTCGAACCCCAGTGCAAATGCCGGGGTCAGACCCGGCGGGTCTGACCCCAGCCCTTGCCGCTGGGTTCAATGCCTGCTGTACCGGCCCGCTTGCAGTACCTATCACCTCATTACGGAGAAAATTCATGTCTCAGCGCAAGATGCGTCTCGGCGCCTTCATCATGGCCACCGGCCACCACATCGCCGCCTGGCGTCATCCCGGTTCGCAACCGGATTCGGGCGTCAATATCGACCATTACATCAAGGTCGCGCAGACCGCCGAGCGCGGCAAGTTCGACCAGGTGTTCGTGGCGGACAGCCCCGGCGTGGCGTACCGCGGCCAGGATAACGAGGCGTTCAGCCGCCAGGGCCGCGTGTCGTACTTCGAGCCGGTCACGCTGTGGTCGGCGCTGTCGGTGGTCACGAAGCACATTGGCTTCGTCGCCACGGCATCGACCACGTATGAAGACCCGTTCCTGCTGGCCCGCAAGTTCGCCTCGCTCGATCACATCAGCAAGGGCCGCGCGGCATGGAATGTCGTCACCACCGGGGCCGATTCCGTGTACGGCAATTTCGGCCTGGAGGCGCACCCGGACCCGGAAGTGCGCTACGAGAAAGCCCACGAATTCCTCGACGTCGTGAAAGGCCTGTGGGACAGCTACGAGGACGACGCGTTCTCGCGCGACCCGGAAAGCGGCGTGTACTTCGACCCGGACAAGCTGCATGCGCTGAACCACCACGGCAAGTACCTGAAGGTGGCCGGGCCGCTGAACCTGGAGCGCTCGCCGCAGGGACAGCCGGTGATCGTGCAGGCCGGGTCGTCGGAACCGGGCCGCGAGCTGGCCGCGGCCACGGCCGAAGCGATCTTCACGGCGTGGACCAGCCTCGAAGAGGCGCAGGCGTTCTACAGCGACGTGAAGGGCCGCCTGGCGAAGTATGGCCGCCGCCCGGACCAGCTGCTGATCCTGCCCGGCATTTCGCCCGTCATCGGCCGCACGCAGGAAGAAGCGGAGGCGAAATGGGCCGAGCTGCAAAAGCTCATCCACCCTTCCGTGGGCCTCGACACGATCGCGCGCTTCTGGCCGGGCGAGGATTTGACGAAGTGGGATCTCGATGCGCCGCCGCCCTACTACCCCACGCCGCCGGCCGGCAAGAACAGCCGCCACCACGTGGTGATCGAGCTGGCGCGCCGCGAACAGTTCACCGTGCGCCAGCTGTACGAATACCTGGCCGGCGCACGCGGCCACTGGGTCGTGGTGGGCACGCCGCAGAAGATCGCGGACGAGATGCAGAAGTGGTTCGAGAACGGCGCGGCCGACGGCTTCAACGTGATGCCGCCGGTGCTGCCGCAATCGCTGGAGGAATTCGTCGACCTGGTGATTCCCGAGCTGCAGCAGCGCGGCCTGTTCCGCACCGAATACGAAGGCACCACGCTGCGTGAAAACCTGGGGCTGGACAAGCCGCAGAACCGCTTCGCCATCAAGGCCGCGAAAGCCGCCTGACCCTTGCCCCCGTTGCGAAGCCAGGCTCGGTGCCAACGAGCTGTTGGCTTCGCAGCAGCGGCGCCGCCGGTTGCTGGCAATGTGCTGGCGAATCGACAGAAAACCCCGTGAAACACCCCGAAAATGCCCTGAAACAGATGGCACGGAACCTGCGTAGTAAAGGAAAACAGCAGGTGAACCGTCAACCCATCAGGAGCATTGTTTGAAGTACCTACATCGAAGACTATGCAGTGTCGCCGGCTTCTTGACGATCGCCGGCGCGGCCCAGGCGGCAGGGCAAAGCAACGAGGATCTGCAGCGCCAGATCGAAGAACTGAAGGCCGTCGTCAAGAGCCTGCAGCAGCAGGTCCAGGCCCAGTCGGCACCGGTCGCGCGAACCTCGTTGGCCACCGCGTCGGTGACCTCGTCGGCAACCTCCGAAACGGCAGCTAAGGCTGGCGCCACGGCCGAGAAAACCACCATCGGCCCGGCGGCGGCCGACAAGGCCGACCCTGGCGCGCCAGGTGTCGACATCGCCGCCAACGTCGACGCCAATCCCGGCACGGACACGCAGGGTGCGGACGCCCCGCAGGTCGCCACCAAGGCCGACATCGACGGCCTGCGCACCGACCTGGAAAACTACAAGTACGAGCAGAAACGCAACCGCGAAACCAAGACAGCGCTCACCACGCGCGGCACCACGATCGGCGGCAGCGTGCAGGCGCGCTACACGTCGCAGGACCCGGCCGTGCGCACCGGCAGCACGGCCTCGGCGGCGGACCGTTCGTCGAGCTTCGACATCCCGCAGGCCACGCTGAACTTCGCGGGCAGCCTGTACCGCGACTACTCGGAAGGGCGCAACCTCGACTATCGCCTGGCGTTCGCGTACGCAAAGAACAGCCCGGGCACCGACGGCAGCCAGCTCAATGCCACCGACGCCTACATCCGCTACAGCCCCTTACCCACGCTGACCGGCCTGGAAGACCCGCGGCTGACCATCACGCTGGGCCAGCAGCAGATCCCGTTCGGCCTGGAAGCGCAGATCGGCGAGGAGCTGCGCCCCGTGATCAACAACGCGCAATTCCTCGGCGGCCTCGGTGTGGGCACGCGCCAGATCGGCCTGATCGTGCGCGGCGACTACGACCCGTATGTCGACTATGGCTTCAACTACCGCGCACCGTTGCTCGAGTATGCGTTCGGCGTCGTCAACGGCAGCGGCCCGAACAAGTCGGACGACAACAACCACAAGGACTACATCGCCCGTGTCGCGTTCACGCTGCCGGTCGATTACTACAGCGTGTTCCGCGAGCTGAAGTTCGGTGCCTCGGCCTACAAGGGCAAGCGGAACCTGACCGCCGGCACAGGGACAGGGACAGGCGCCACCGTCGTCGGCCAGGGCAAGCGCGACCGCTACGGCTTCGACATCTACTACAACCACGCACCGTTCGGCGTCACCTACGAATACGTGGAAGGCCGCGACGCCACCGCCAGCAACGGCCCGGTCACCAAATCGCGCGGCCAGTACCTGACCGCCTTCTACACGTGGGGCGAGCAGTGGATTGCCAGCTCGCGCGCCCAGGCCAAGTATGACGACTTCTGGCCGAAGTCCTACCAGCTGTTCGCGCGCTACGACGCGTTCGATCCGAACACGGCGCTCGTCAACGACAAGACCAAGGCCGCCATCCTCGGCTTCAACCTGTTCTTCGCCGAGACCACCAAGTTCCAGCTCAACCTGAACCACTACGACTACCAGAACCCGGCGCAACGCAGCTCGAACGAGTTGCTGGCCCAGTTCCAGTTCGGCTTCTGACCATCACAGGATATCGCCATGAAATCGTTACGCCGCCACACCATCACCGCCCTGCTGGCCGCCATCGCCGCCAGCACGCTCTCCCTCGCCGCGCCGGTCGCCTTCGCGCAGGACAAGCCAAAGGTCATCCGCATCTCGTATTCGAGTTCCGGCACCGGCGGCCGCCCGCTCACCGGCGGCACGTCGATCGCCACCGCGCACCAGCAGGGTGTGCTGGAAAAGGAATTCGCCAAGGATGGCATCAAGATCCAGTGGACCTTCAACCCCGGTGCCGGCCCGGCCACCAACGAACAGCTGGCCAACGGCCTGGCCGACTTTGCCCACCATGGCGACCTGCCGATCATCATCGGCCGCTCCACGGGCCTGAAGACGAAGATCCTGCTGTCGTACACGCGCTTCGGCCCGGCCTACATCACGGGTCCGATCGACTCGCCGGCGAAATCGCTGGAAGATCTGAAGGGCAAGCGCCTCGCCGTGTTCAAGGGCACGGCCAGCCAGCTGGCGCTGGGCCGCATCCTGAAAAAGCACGGCCTGACCGAGCGTGACTTCAAGACGGTCAGCATGGATGGCGACACGCTGCGCGCGGCGATCGCCACCAAGGATGTCGATGGCGGCTTCATCGCCCCGTTCGACCTGGAGGCGCGCGGCGTCGGCAAGGTGATCTATTCGACGGGCCCCGATCCGGAACTGACGTCGCAGGGCGTGTTCTGGGTCTCCGAGGACTTCGAGAAGAAGTACCCGGACATCGTGCAGCGCGTGGTGACGGCGCTCGTCAAGGTCACGGCCTGGAGTTCGGAAGAGAAAAACCGCGAAGCGCAGTACAAGCTGTGGTCGAACTCCGGCACCAGCTACTACGAATACCAGAAGACGTTCGCCGACGTGCCGCTGAAATGGCGCCTGTCGCCGCTGCTGGACGAATATTTCGTGGAGAACCTGAAAAAGTCCGTCGTGCAGGCCAAGGAGTTCCGGCTGATCCGCCGCGACGTGAGCCTGGAGGGCTGGCTGGCGCCGAAGTACCTGAACACGGCGTTGAAGGAGCTGAAGCTGGAAGGTTACTGGCCGGAATTCAACGCCGCCGGCAAGCCGAAGACCACGCAGGTGGCGCAGAACTGACCTCGCCCTTCACCGCCTGATCGATCAAAACCACGATAAAAACCGCGATGAACACCGTTTCCTCTACTGCTGCGCCCTTGCCGCACGCAGCGCCCCGCAACGCGGCAAGCACGGCATCACACGTGGCATCCAGCGCTGCGCCAAACGCCCCCCGGCGCTGGCAGGGGCTGGCCACGCAACTCGGCACGCGTGCCGTCAATATCGCCGCGGGGCTGATCCTGCCGCTGCTGCTGCTCGGCCTGTGGCAATACGCCGTGGACCAGCACTGGCTGGCCGAACAGATCCTGCCGGCACCCGCGCTGGTCTGGCAGTCGCTGGTCGAACTGTGGGACAACGGCGACCTCACGGCCAACCTCGCCATCAGCCTGTCGCGGCTGGGCTGGAGCCTCGCCATCGGCGGCGGCGCCGGCTTCCTGCTCGGCATCGCGATGGGCATCTCGCCCACGATAAAAGCCTATGTGTATCCGGGCTTCCAGCTCGTGTCGCAATTCCCCGTGATTGGCTGGGTGCCGCTGCTGATCATCTTCGCCGGCATCGGCGAGGCGCTGAAGATCGCCGCGATCTCGATCGCCGTCGTGGTGCCGGTGGCCGTCAACACGTTCAAGGGCATCCGCAACATCCCGCGTGCCTTGCTGGAAGTGGCGGCCGTCTACCGCTTCACGTTCTGGCAGAAGGTGCGGCGCCTGGTGCTGCCGGCGGCGGCCGGCGGCATCTTCAACGGCCTGCGCCAGGGCGTCATGCAGGCGTGGCTGTCGCTCGTGTTCGTGGAGCTGCTGGCGTCGAGCGAAGGCATCGGCTACCTGATGGTGTGGGGCCGACAGCTGCTGCAGCTCGATATCGTGGTGGTGGGCATGATCGTCATCGGCGCCGTGGGCATCGTGCTCGATCGCCTGCTGGCCTGGGGCGAGGCGCGGCTGCAAGGCTGGCAACGCCGCGCTTACTGAGGAACCCTGATGAAAACGTTACGTGAAACGGATTTGCGCGGCGTCATGCTGCCGCTGGCCTTCCTGCTGCTGTGGTACGTGGTCACGGCCATGCAGCTGGTGAATACAAAACTGATCGTGCCACCCGGCGCCGTCGTCGACAGCGCGTGGCAGGTGATCACCAGCGGGCAGCTGCTGACCGGACTGCGCGCGAGCCTCACGCGCGATATCGCCGGCTTCGCTGCCGGCAGCACGGCCGGCATCCTGTTCGGCCTCGTGCTGGGCGTGTCGCGCTGGGCGGAGCGCCTCGTCGGCCCCACCTTCCACACGCTGAAGCAGATCTCGCTGTTCGCGTGGCTGCCGCTGCTGTCCACGTGGCTGGGTACCGGCGAGGCGGCGAAGATCCTGTTCATCGCGCTGTCCGCCTTCTATCCGGTGGCGCTGAACACGTTCGAGGGCGTGCGCAGCGTGACACGGGCGCAGGTCGAAGTGGCGCGTGTGCTGGGCTTCGATCGCTGGCAGCTGGCGTGGCGCCTGATCCTGCCGGCCGCCGCGCCGCAGATCGCCACCGGCCTGCACCTGGCGCTGCTGTACGCATGGCTGGCCACGATCGGTGCCGAATACCTTCTGGGTTCTTCCGCGCAGGGCATCGGCAGCGTGGTCATCCGCGGCAAGGCCACGTTCCACGTCGAGCTGATCATCGTCGGCATGCTGCTGATCGGCCTGGTCGGCATGGTGCTGAACCGCCTGGCCACGCTGGTCGAATCGCGCGTGCTGCACTGGCGCGGCCCGGTCCACTAATTCATTCGCGGAACCTTCATGTCGACACTCACGATTGCCCTGCCTTCCGCAGCGCCGCAGCAGCCCGGCCGGCTGCTGCGCTGGAACGACAGCCTGACGCGCTTCGCATTGTCCTGGCCTTTCCCTCTTGCCGTGCTGCTGCTGTGGTACCTGGCCGCCGAATTCGAATGGCTGCCCCCGCAGATCCTGCCGCCGCCCGGCATGGTAGCCGCCACCTTCGTCGACCTGGTGCGCTCCGGCGAGCTGCCGGACAACCTGTGGATCAGCCTGTGGCGCGTGCTGGGCGGCTTCCTGGCCGGCGGCCTGGCCGGGATCGCGCTCGGCGTCGCCATGGGCCTGTCGCCCACGGCACGCGACTACCTGTACCCCACGTTCCGCCTGGTCGCGCAGGTGCCGTCGCTCGGCTGGCTGCCGCTGCTGATGATGCTGGTGGGGATCGGCGAAGCATTGAAGATCATCCTGATCTCGAAGGCCGCCTTCGTGCCCATTGCGCTCAATACCTGCAAGGGCCTGCAAGGGGTATCGAACCGCTTCATCGAAGTGGCCCGCGTGTACCGCTTCACGCGCTGGCAGCTGCTCACCAAGGTGGTGTTCCCGGCGGCGCTGCCGCAGATATGGAACGGCATCCGCTACGGCCTCACGCATGCGTGGCTGGCGCTGGTGGCCGTGGAGCTGCTGGCATCGTCCGAGGGGCTGGGTTTCATGATCGTGTATGGCCGCCAGCTGTACCAGCTCGACGTGGTGCTGGCCGCCGTGGTCGTGGTGGGTGCGATCGGTTTCGCGCTCGACAAGATCCTGGCATTGATCGAACAACGCCTGCTGCGCTGGCGGCGCGACGGCTTCTGAACGGGAAAACGCCATGACGACCTTGACCACTAACGCCGACCTGCGCCGCGTGCGCCAATTGTTGCGCGGCGCCGCCCTGCCGGCCCTGCTGTTCGCGATCTGGTGGGCCGTGTTCCGCTTCGGCTGGACCGACACCGTGATGTTCGTGCCCATCGAAAAAGTGTGGGAGACGGCCGTGCGGCTGTCCGGCAACGGCTACCTCTGGACTTCGCTGGGGGCCTCGCTGGCGCGCGACCTGGCCGGCTTCACGCTGGGTAGCACGGTCGGCTTCGCCGTCGGCATCGCGCTGGGCTTGTCCCGGCTGCTGGAAAACCTGGTCGGCCCCACGCTGCACACGATCAAGCAGATCTCGCTGTTCGCGTGGATCCCGCTGATCTCCGTGTGGTTCGGCCTGGGCGACACGGCCAAGGTGGTGTTCCTGTCGCTGGCCGCCTTTTTTCCCGTGGTGCTGAACACGTTCGAAGGCATCCGCAGTGTGCCGCGCGAGCTGATCGAGGTGGGCCGCGTGTTCGCGCTGTCGCCCGTGCAGATGCTGCGCCGCGTGGTATTGCCAGCCGCCCTGCCGTCGATTTTCAATGGCGTGCACCTGGCGCTGATCTACGCGTGGCTGGCCACGCTGGGCGCCGAATACCTGCTCACGTCGGGCATCGGCATCGGCAACCTGCTCACCGATGGCCGCGAGCACCTGTGGATGGACCAGGTGCTGCTCGGCATCGTCATCGTCGGCGCCGTCGGCTTCGTACTCAATTTCATTGCCAATCATATCGAAGGGCGGCTGCTGCGGTGGCGCGGCACGTCGACCGGACAGTACTGACCCATCAGCAGAAACAGGAACAACAGGAGAATCCATGGCACACGCAGGCACGCTGGAAATCAGCAATCTGAGCAAGCAATACCAGGTCAAGGGGCAAAGCCTCCCGGTCCTCGACAATATCTCGCTGTCGATCCGCCCCGGGGAATTCATCAGCATCGTCGGCTCCAGCGGCTGCGGCAAGTCCACGCTGCTGCGGCTCGTGATCGGCCTGGAGAACGATTACCAGGGCGAGATCGTCCTGGACGGCAAGCGCGTCGTCGGCACCAGCCTGGAACGGGGCATCGTGTTCCAGGAACACCGGCTGTTCCCGTGGCTGACGGTGGAACAGAACGTGGCCCTGGGCCTGCTGAACGCCGACCTGCCCGAGGCGGAAAAACGCCGCTCGGTACAGGAGCACATTGAGCTCGTGGGCCTGAAAGGCTTCGAGACGGCGCACCCGTACCAGCTTTCCGGCGGCATGTCGCAGCGGGTGGCGATCGCCCGGGCACTCGTCAACCGCCCCGAGGTACTGCTGCTCGACGAACCGTTTGGCGCCCTCGATGCGCTCACGCGTGCCCACCTGCAGCAGGAACTGCAGCGCATCTGGGAAGCGGAAGGCATCACCGCCATCCTCGTCACGCACGATGTCGATGAAGCCGTGTACCTGGGCGACCGCATCGTGGTGATGGAACCGCGGCCCGGCCGCATCAAGCGCATCGTCGACGTGCCGCTGCCCCGTCCGCGCGACCGCGGCAGCTATGCGTTCGCCGCCATCAAGGATGACGTGCTGGCCGAGTTCTCCGACAAGCCGCGGCCCGAGCTGCTGGCGGTGCCCGAGCGCAGTTCCGTCGCCGAATGGCAGTTCTCCTGGTAACCCGCACAAGAAAGACAACCCATGTCCGATCCGTTTGAATTGTTGAAAGCCCGTTATGGCAACGGCCAGCAGGCGCCCGCCGTCGACACCCTGAACCCCGTGCTGGAAACGCTGTTCTCGCACCGCTCGGTGCGCGCGTTCCGGCCCGATCCGCTGCCCGCCGGCACGCTCGACGTGCTGGTGGCGGCCGCGCAATCGGCACCCAGCTCGTCGAACCTGCAGGTGTGGAGCGCCATCGCCGTGGAAGATGCGGCGCGCCGCGACCGCGTGGCCCGCCTGGTCGGCAACCAGCAGCACGTGCGTGACGCGCCGCTGTTCCTGGCCTGGCTGGTCGACCTGTCGCGCTTGCAGCGATTGGCGCAGGAACGCGGTCGCCAGCTCGATGGCGCCGAGTACCTGGACACGTTCCTGATGGGCGTGATCGATGCGGCACTGGCCGCGCAGAACGCCGTCACCGCGGCCGAATCGCTGGGCCTGGGCACCGTCTACATCGGCGCGCTGCGCAACCAGCCGGAAGCCGTGGCGGCCGAACTGGGCATCGAGGCAGGCGACGGTGTCTATCCCGTATTCGGCCTCGTCATCGGCCACCCGGACCCGGATCGCCCGGCGGCCGTGAAACCGCGCCTGCCCCAATCGTCGGTGCTGTACCGCGAGCGCTACACACCGAAACCCGTGGAGCAGGAAGTGGGCGGCTACGACGAGGCCATGCGCGCGTTCTACGCTTCCCAGGGCTTGCCCGTCACCACGTGGAGCGAGCATTCGCTGGCGCGCCTGAAAAGCGCGGAGGAACTGAAAGGGCGGCACCGGCTGAAGGAAGCCCTGGCGGGCCTGGGCTTCCCGCTGCGCTAGGCCGTGATGACATCGTCCACACTGACCGGAGACGCTCCCCCACGCCACTTTCTCACCGGGTTCATGCTGCTGGGTATCCTGGCCGGCACGTCGAACGGCGTGGCCAAGGTGGTCTTTCCGCTGTATGCGGCCGCCATGCATGCCGCACCCTGGCAGATCGGGCTGGTCGGCGGCCTGCAGTTCGCCGGCATGCTGCTGCTGTCGCTGCCGCTCGGTGCCCTGATCGACCGGCATGGCAGCCGGCCGCTGTTCCGCTTCGGCTGCCTCGGCGGCATCGCACTGTTCCTCGTCGGCTTCAGTTTCGCCACCACGCCATGGCAGCTGATCGCCTGCGTGGTGTTGTTCGGCTTCGTCAACCCGTTCCGCATGGTGACCACGCAAACGGAATTCCTGCACCTGCTGCCGCGCATCGGCGCGGCCAGGGCGGGCTGGCAGCGCGCGGCGCACAGCGCCGGCATGTTTTTCCTCGGGCCGCTGCTTGGAGCGTGGCTGGTGGGCCTGGTCGGCTACCCGGAAACGTTCCGCGTGGTGGCGGCGGGCCTGTTCGTCACGCTGCTGATCGGCGAACGCGTGCTGTCGTCGGCACCGGCGGGCCAGGGCGCCGACGCCACGCCGCTGGTGGGCCGCGTACTCGACCAGTTCCGCCTCATCGGCAGCCGCGTCGACCTGCGGCGCACGATGCTCGTCGAATTCGTCGGGCAGGTGGCCATGTCGTACTTCACCGTGTTCGTCATCCTGGTGGCGATACGCCGCTTCGGCATGCCCACCCAGCAGGCCGCCGGCCTGGTGACGCTGCAGGGCGCAGCCTTCGTGCTGACGTTGCTGGCGGCCGGCGCCGTCGTGATGGCCTGGCGCGAGCGCACGCGCTACCGCACCGCCTTCGCCATCCTGCTGTGCGCCGAACTGCTGCTGGCCAATCCGCTGCACCAGGGCGCGCTGTGGGCCGGCGCCCTGCTGCTGGGCCTGGGCCTGGGCATCCAGCAATTGACGTGCGTGGCGCAATTCGCCCGGCTCGCGCAGGAACTGGGGCGCGGGCGCACGGGCGGCATGTTTTCGCTGGCCGGACCCAGCGGCGCGCTGGTGGGCGCCGTGCTGGGCGGTATACTCAACCAGTACTTCGGCATGCTGGCGGGCTTCCATGTGCTGGCGCTGCTGTTCTTCGTGCAGCTGGCGCGCACGTGGCTGCCGGTGCGGCGCGCGCCCGAGGCCGGTGCCGGTGCCGGTGCCAGCGCCGACCAGAACGTCGAAAAAAAGGTGGCAACCGGCCCCTGACTGTCTGATTGCCATCACCCCGCCAACAGCGCGCGTGGTGATGGCTGTTGCGCGCGCAGCAGCACCGGGCCTGGTACCACGCAAAAGCACCGTAATCGCGATGGCATGGAACATGCAACGAAGGGATGACCAACACCAGCGAGGGCATCCAATGAAACAGGCAAGGCGCAGTTTTTTCGCAAGTACGTTGCAGTTCGCCGCGGGCATCGCGCTGGCCGTGACCGCGGCCCACGCGGTCGCCGCCGCACCGGCCGTGATCCGCGTGGGCGTCGCATCGCCGGCGCATGGCAGCCCGCCAGGCATCTCGGGCTCGTCGATCGCCGTCGCCCATGCCACCGGCGCGATCGAGCAGGAATTCAAGCCGGACAACGTCAAGATCGAATGGTATTTCTTCAAGGGCGCCGGGCCGGCCGTCAATGAGGCGCTCAGCAACCGCCAGCTCGATTTCGCCTTCCAGGGCGACCTGCCGTCGATCATCGGCAAGGCGGCCGGCCTGAAGACCCGGCTGATCCTCGCCACCGGCATCCGCGCCCACATCTACCTGGCGGTGCCGCCCGAATCGACGATCCGCTCCGTGAAGGACCTGAAGGGCAAGCGGGTGGCCTTCTTCAAGGGCACGAACGGGCAGTTGCCGATCGACCGGTTGCTGGCCGCGCACGGCCTGACGGAAAAGGACCTGCGTGTGGTGAACCTGGACACGGCCACGTCGCAGGCCGCGCTGACCACGAAGGATATCGATGCCGTGTTCGGCGGTTACGACCTGATCAAGCTG
This sequence comes from Pseudoduganella lutea, assembly GCF_004209755.1. NCBI lineage: Bacteria > Pseudomonadati > Pseudomonadota > Betaproteobacteria > Burkholderiales > Oxalobacteraceae > Pseudoduganella > Pseudoduganella lutea. Next base: position 3,095,064 of record NZ_CP035913.1, read on the forward strand.
CGCGACAAGGGCGTGGCCCGCATCGTCTACACCAGCAAGGGCGATTCACCCGTGTTCACGCGGCAGAGCCACATGCTGGTGACCGACGAGTTCGCGCAAAAATACCCGGAGCAGACGCGGCGCTTCGTGAAGGCCGTGGTGAAGGCGGCGCGCTGGAGTTCCGATGACGCGAACCGCGAAGAAGTGTTCCGCATGTGGGCCCGCACCGGTACGGCCAAGCTCGAACACTGGAAGGAAGACTACGAAGGCCAGCCGCTGCGCACCCGGCTCAGCCCCCTTTTCGATCCCTTCCTGACCGAGCGCTACAAGGATGCGGTCGAGCATGCCTACGAGTTCCGGCTGATCCGCAGGAAATTCCCCGTCGATACGTGGATCGACCGCAGCTTCCTGGATGCGGCATTGAAGGAGCTGAAACTGGAAAATTATTGGGCGGCCAACCCGGCGGGCAAGCTGCCGACGACAAGCAGTTACGTCCCGGCAAAACCGGTGCCGGGCGGCCCGCGGCAATTGTAGTTAACAACATTCAATGCGGGATATCCATACATATTTCTTTCTAAATGTGTCAATCCAGCCACTAACTTCTGGTTATAAAAGATTATTTTTTTACACGCCTTGCAATCGAATACCGTCGTGCTAACGTGAGATGAATGTGCGTCCGCCGCCATGTTCATCCCCCGTGTCGTCCTCAAGGAGCTCACCATGAATGGTTTGCGTTGCCTGCCTGGATTTGCATTGCTGGTATCGATGGCCGCGACCGCGGCCCCGCAAGTGGACGTGATCGCCAACGGGCTGAGCAATCCGCGCGGCCTCGCGTTCGCGGCCGACGGCGCGCTGTATGTGGCGGAAGCGGGCAAGGGCGGCAACGGTGCCTGCGCGGTGCTGGGCGACGGGCAAACGGCGTGCTATGGCGAAACGGGTGCCGTGCTGCGCATCGACCTCTCGGGCAGGAAGGAGCCGGCACACGTGCTGGCCCGGCTGCCGTCGCTGGCGCCGGAAGGGGGATTCGGCGCGACCGGACCGCAAGCCGTGGCGTTCAATGCTGCGGGCAAGGGCGTGGTGGCGATGGGGCTGGGCTCCCGCCCGGAAACCCGCGAAGGCTTGGGCCGCTATGCTTACCTGTTCGCGCGGGTGCTTGCCGTGCCGGCACGGCGCGGCATGGCGGTGCCCGTCAGCCGGGACAAGACGGTGGCGGCTGCCGGCGCGGCGGCCGCATCGAGCGAGGATGGCAAGGCAAGCGAGAAGGCGCTGTTCGACCTGGCCGCCTATGACGCCGCCAACGATCCGGCCGGCGACGGTGTCGACAGCAATCCCGTCGGCCTGCTGGGACAGGGCGAGGATTTCCTGGCCGTGGACGCCGGCGGCAATTCCCTGCTGCGCCTCGGCCGCGACCTGCAGATTTCCACCCTCGCCACGTTCGGCTCGCGCGACGTGCCGGCGCCGCCGTTCCTCGGCTTGCCACCCGGGGCCACGATGCCCATGCAGGCCGTGCCGACCTCGGTGGCCGCCGGGCCGGATGGCGCGCTGTACGTGGGCCAGCTGACCGGCTTCCCGTTCCCGGCCGGTGCCGCCAACATTTACCGCGTGCCGGCCGAAGGCGGCGAGCCGGTAGTCTTTGCCAGCGGCTTCACCAACGTCATAGGCGTGGCGTTCGATGCGACAGGTCGCCTGCTCGTGCTCCAGATCGGCAATGGCTTTGCCGGCCCCGGCGGGCCGCCGCTGCTGGCGCCGGGCCGGCTGATCCGCGTGGAGGCGGACGGCAGCCGCACCATCGTCTACGAAAACCTGTATTACCCGGGCGGCCTGGCGATCGGGCCGGATGGCGCGGCATATGTGACGAACAACAGCATCGTGCCGGGGCCGATCCCGGGGGCGTTTCCCGATGGCGGGCAGGTGCTGCGCATTTCGCTTGATTGATGGTGGCATTGCCGGCTTGTACGCCGGCAATGCGGGCAACGAGCCGGTGCCGGGTGTTCTGGTGTAAATACCAATACAGCGTTGATGGGCAGGCAAGCGGCTGATATGCTGAAAGACCCCCCATTGCCCGGAGCCCGCCATGACCAGCGCCATTAGCGTTCCCCATATCGTTCCCCTGAGCGACATCCTTCCCGACGAACCCCTGCTGATGATGGGCGCCGGCCCCGTGCCGATCCCGCAAAGCGTGGCAATGGCGAATTCGATCGTCATCAACCACCTCGGTGAAACGATGAACCGCGTCATTGCCCAGGTCAAGGACATGGGCCGCTATGTGTTCCAGACCAACTCGCGCTATGTGCTTGGCGTGGGTGGCCCGGGCTCCGCCGCGATGGAAATGGCGATCGCCAACCTGGTGCACCCCGGCGACAAGGTGCTGTGCATCTGCAATGGCTACTTCAGCCGCCGCATGGCCGAGATGGTCAACCGCGTGCGCGGCGAAGCCACCATCCTGGAAGCGGGCGTCAACCAAGGCGCCAGCCTCGAAGCCGTGGAACAGGCATTGCGCAGCAAGCGCTATGACGCCGTCACGCTGGTGCAGGGCGAAACGTCGAACACGGTCTGCAACGGCAACCTGGCCGGCATCGCGCAACTGGCGCGCGAACATGGCGCGCTGGTCATCGTCGACGCGGTCTGCACGCTCAGCACGATGCCGCTGGAGATGGACAACTGGCAGATCGACGCGGTGATCACCGGCGGGCAGAAAGGCCTGTCGTCGATCCCGGGCGTGTCGCTGCTGGCGTTTTCCGAACGGGCCTGGGCGAAGAAGATCGCCACGCGCAGCGACCTGCCGTTCCACTGGGTGCTCGATGCGAACCTGGCAGACAAATTCTGGAACCAGAAGTCCTACCATTACACCGCCCCGGTATCCGGCATCCTGGCGCTGCACGAGGCGCTGCGGCTGGTGTGCGGCGAAACGCTGCCGAAGCGTTTCGAGCGTCACCTGAACTGTTCCGAGGCACTGCAGGCCGGCATCGAAGGTATGGGGTTGCAACTGCTCGTGGCGAAGGAGCACCGGCTCAATTCGGTGGTGGGCATCGTGGTGCCGGATGGCGTGGTGGCTGCCGACGTGCTGGCGGACCTGTCGCGCGTGCACCGCGTGGAGATTTCCGGCGCGTTCGGCCTGAATATCGTGCGCATCGGCCAGATGGGCGAGCAAAGCCGTGCGCACAACCTGTTCCGCACGCTGCATGCGCTGGGATCGAGCATGCAGGCCTCCGGAGCAAAACTCGACCTGCCGGCCGGCATGGCCGAGCTGGAGCGCTCGCTGTCGCACTGACCGCACCGGCAGCATCGATTGCGGCCCAGTCCGTGTCCACCTTGGGGTCAACCCCGTTTTCGGACACGGGCTCAACCTTGAAATGGATAAACAGCTGGGCTCGTGTCCACCATGGGGTCAGGCCCATTTTCGGACACGGGCTCATCGATAACGGGTTCGGTCGACCTGGGCAGCGGCTTCCTTAAGTTTGCCGACACAATCCACGCCCTGTTAAGCCTTATCATTGCTGTATCGATATCAGCAAGGATGATGGGACGTGACGTCACTGTACAAATTCGCGGCGGCCAGCCTGCTGTTTTCCCTGCAGTTCGCCGGCCTGCCGCAGGCGCACGCCGCGGGGCCCGTCGTGGTCACCGATCACGTGCGCGCCGAAGTGCTGGCGCATGCGCCCGATGGCATCCGGCCCGGCAAGACGCTATGGCTGGGCCTGGCGATCGAGCACCAGCCGCACTGGCACACGTACTGGAAGAATCCCGGCGATTCCGGGCTGGCCACCACGCTGGCCTGGAAGCTGCCGGCCGGTTTCACCCCCGGCGAGATCGCCTGGCCCACGCCGAAGAAACTGCCGCTCGGCCCGCTGACCAACTACGGTTATGAAAACAAGGTGCTGCTGCCGGTACCGGTGCAGGTGCCGGCCGGTTTCAGTGGCACCGAGCTGAAGGTCGCCCTGCATGCCGAATGGCTGGTCTGCAAGGAGATCTGCTTGCCCGAATCGGGCGATTTCGACGTCACCATTCCCGCCAACGCCGCCATCGCCGCCCATGGCCCGCTGTTCGACGCCACCCGGGCCGCCACGCCAGTGGCGCTGGAAGGCGCCAGCGCCACGGCGAAGGTGGAAGGCAATGCGCTGGCCATCGACGTGCACGGCTTGCCCGCGCCACCGCAGGGCGACGTGCAGTTCTTTGCCGCCGACATTGGCGTCATCGATTACGCCGCGAAGACCGGCCAGCAATGGCGGGACGGCACGCTGCGCCTGCGCGTGCCGCTGTCGCCGCAGCGCAGCGAAAGCCCGGCGGTGCTCAATGCCGTGCTGGTGGCACCGGGCCAGCCGGCCGGGTGGACGCTGTCGATCCCGGTCGAAGGCGCCTGGCCCGCCCTCGGTGGCGCCAGCCCGGCACCAGCCGCGGCGCCCGCACCTGCTTCGCTGCCGGCGGCGCCAGCCACCGCGCCGGCGGCCGATACCTCCTTCCTGCTGTCCCTGCTGTTCGCCTTTCTCGGCGGCGCGCTGCTGAACCTGATGCCGTGCGTGTTCCCCGTGCTGTCGCTGAAAGTCTTCAGCCTCGTGCAGCACCGCGAAGAGCGCCGCAAGGCGGTGGCCGGCGGCGTGGCCTACACGACCGGCGTGGTGCTGTCGTTCGTGGCGCTGGCCGGCCTGCTGCTGGCATTGCGCGCCGGCGGGGCCGGGCTCGGTTGGGGATTCCAGCTGCAGTCGCCGCTGTTCGTCACCGGCCTGGCCGCCCTGTTCACCCTGATCGGCCTGAACCTGGCCGGCGTGTTCGAATTCGGCGGCGTGCTGCCCGGCGCGGTGGGCGGCTACCGTGCGAAACATCCCGTGGTCGACGATGCCCTCAGCGGCGTGCTGGCCGTGGCCGTCGCCTCGCCCTGCACCGCGCCCTTCATGGGCGCCGCGCTGGGCGTGGCGCTCACGGAGCCGGCGCCGCGGGCACTGGCCATCTTCGCCGTGCTGGGCCTCGGCATGGCCGCGCCATATCTGGCGGTGGCCCTCGTGCCCGCGCTGGGCCGGCTGCTGCCCCGCCCCGGCGCATGGATGGTGCGCTTCAAGGTGCTGATGGCCTTCCCCATGTTCGCCACCGTCGTGTGGCTGCTGTGGGTGCTGGGCCAGCAGACCAGCATCGACGCCATGGCCGGTGTGGCCGGGGTGCTCGTCGCGCTGGCGTTCGCGTGCTGGACGATCGGCACGCCGGTGAAGTCGCGCCGCACGCGCGCCGCGTTCGCGGCGGCTGGGCTGGCGGTGCTGGCTGTCTCGGTGAATCTCGTGTGGCCGCTGCTGAACGCCGTGCCGGCCCAGGCATCGGCAGCGTCGTCGGCACAGTCGGCCGGTCACTGGGCACCGTGGTCGACCGAGGCGGTCAGCCAGGCCCGTGCCGCCGGCAAGCCCGTGTTCATCGATTTCACGGCCGCCTGGTGCATCACGTGCCAGTTCAACAAGCGCACGGTGCTGAGCGATGCGCAGTTGCTGAAGGACTTTGGCGCGAAGGACGTCGTGCTGCTGCGTGCCGACTGGACGCGCCGCGATCCGGCCATCACCGAGCAGCTGGCGCAGCTGGGCCGCAGCGGCGTGCCCGTGTATGTGTTGTTTGGACCAACCGACAGCCAGCCGCCGCAAGTGCTGTCCGAAGTGCTGACCGTGGAGCAGGTGCGGACGGCACTGGGCAAGATCCGACCTGCATCGATGTAGTCAACCTGAAGAGGATATTCCGATGAAGAAGATGACGACAGCAGCAATCCTGGCGGCCGGGCTCCTGACGGCCGGCTTCGCCGCGGCACAGGCCACCGTGGGCCAGCCGGCACCCGCCTTCACCGCCGTGGACACGGCCGGCAAGCAGGTTTCGCTCGACAGCTACAAGGGCAAGTACGTGGTGCTGGAATGGGTGAATCCCGATTGCCCATTCGTGAAAAAACACTATGACAGCGGCAACATGCCGGCCACGCAAAAGCACGCGGCCGCGAAGGACGTGGTGTGGCTGTCCGTGAGCACGAGCGGTGACGCCACGAAAAATCCAAAAGTGGCCACCTCGCTGAACAGCTGGACAAAGGAAAAGAGCGCCACCCCGACCGCGCTCGTGCTCGACGACGGCAAGATCGGCCGCGCCTATGGTGCCAAGACCACGCCGCACATGTACCTGATCGACCCGGCCGGCAAGATCGTCTACGCCGGGGCGATCGACAGCAAGCCCAGCTCGAACGCCAGCGACATCGCCAGCTCCACCAACTACGTGATCCAGGCGATCGACGAGGCCAAGGCTGGCAAGGCCGTCAGCAAGCCCGTCACGCAGCCTTACGGCTGCTCCGTCAAGTACGCCAGCTGAGCTGCCGCTGAGTCTGTGTCCCCGTGCCCGGCAGCCGGATTATGGTCCGGCAACACGGGCTCAGCCATCGCGCGGCATGTCCCCGTGCCTGGCACCGGGACACGGATCAGGCATTGCCGCAGCGCCAAAAACTGGCATCCCACCCCAAGCTCGTGCATAATATCGCCCGTGTCCTATATCTTATATAAGACTTGATCGGCAAGGCAGGCCTGCCCGGCTACCGCACCCCGACCTCTGGCATAGCGAAACAGCATCATTCCGAACCCCTGCCCCTGGGCGAGTGGGTTATGATTTGACGCTGTCCCTGGGAGCCTGCGCGGCAGAAAGAAGTTCTACCGCGCAGGCTCCTGGCGCCGCCGGAGCGTCTCGGTGATGAAGGATATTGCGTTGACGCGCGACCAGGCAGGCGATTTTTCAGTATCAGGAACCCCACGAATTCCGAGGAACGAGCGCATGAGCAATGATCCGACCATTATCTACACGTTGACCGACGAGGCGCCGCTGCTGGCGACGCACGCATTCCTGCCGGTCGTCAGGACTTTCACCAAGCCCGCAGGCATCCGCGTCGACGAGGCCGATATTTCGGTCGCCGCGCGTATCCTCGCGAACTTCCCGGAAAACCTGACGCCGGAGCAGCGCGTGCCCGACGTGCTGTCCGAGCTGGGCAAGAAAACGCTGGAGCCGGACGCGAACATCATCAAGCTGCCGAACATCAGCGCCTCCGTGGCGCAGCTGCAGTCCGCGATCAAGGAACTGCAGGGCAAGGGCTACAACATCCCCGACTACCCGTCCGATCCGAAGACCGACGAGGAAAAATCCATCAAGGCCCGCTACGGCAAGTGCATCGGCTCCGCCGTGAACCCGGTGCTGCGCGAAGGTAACTCCGACCGCCGCGCACCGCGCGCCGTGAAGGAATACGCACGCAAGAATCCGCACTCGATGGCCGAGTGGTCGCAGGCATCGCGCACCCACGTGTCGCACATGACGCACGGCGACTTCTACCACGGCGAAAAGTCGATGACGCTGGACCGCGCCCGCGAAGTCAAGATGGAACTGATCACGAAGTCCGGCCAGACCATCGTGCTGAAGCCGAAGGTCGCGCTGCAGGAAGGCGAGATCATCGACTCCATGTTCATGAGCCGCAAGGCCCTCCTGGACTTCTACGCGGCGCAGATCGAAGACGCGAAGAACACGGGCGTGATGTTCTCGCTGCACGTGAAGGCCACGATGATGAAGGTGTCGCACCCGATCGTGTTCGGCCACTGCGTGCGCATGTTCTACAAGGAAGCGTTCGAGAAGCACGGCGCGCTGTTCGACAGCCTGGGCATCAACGTCAACAACGGCATGGCCGACCTGTACAACAAGATCGCCACGCTGCCGGCCTCGCAGCGCGAAGAAGTCGAGCGCGACCTGCACGCCTGCCAGGAAAACCGTCCGCCGCTGGCGATGGTCGACTCGGCCAAGGGCATCACCAACTTCCATTCGCCGAACGACGTGATCGTCGATGCGTCGATGCCGGCAATGATCCGCGCCGGCGGCAAGATGTATGGCGCCGATGGCCGCCTGAAGGAAGTGAAGGCCGTGATCCCGGAATCGACCTTCGCCCGCATCTACCAGGAGATCATCAACTTCTGCAAATGGCACGGCGCCTTCGATCCGCGCACGATGGGCACGGTGCCCAACGTCGGCCTGATGGCACAGCAGGCCGAGGAATACGGTTCGCACGACAAGACGTTCGAAGTGCCGGAAGACGGCGTGGCGAACATTACCGACCTGGCCACCGGCGAAGTGCTGCTGTCGCAGAACGTCGAGCAGGGCGACATCTGGCGCATGTGCCAGGTGAAGGATGCGCCGATCCGCGACTGGGTCAAGCTGGCCGTCACCCGCGCGCGCAACTCCGGCATGCCTGCCGTGTTCTGGCTGGACCCGTACCGTCCGCATGAAAATGAACTGATCAAGAAGGTCAACACGTACCTGAAGGATCACGACACCACCGGCCTGCACATCGAGATCATGTCGCAGGTACGTGCGATGCGCTACACGCTGGAACGCGTGATCCGCGGCCTGGATACGATCTCCGTCACCGGCAACATTCTGCGCGACTACCTGACCGACCTGTTCCCGATCATGGAACTGGGCACGTCGGCGAAGATGCTCTCGATCGTCCCGCTGATGGCCGGCGGCGGCATGTACGAAACGGGCGCCGGCGGTTCGGCACCGAAGCACGTGCAGCAGCTGACCGAGGAAAACCACCTGCGCTGGGATTCGCTGGGCGAGTTCCTGGCCCTGGCCGTGAGCCTGGAAGACCTGGGCATCAAGACCGGCAGCGCCAAGGCGAAACTGCTGGCCAAGACGCTGGACGCGGCCACCGGCAAGCTGCTGGACAACCGCAAGTCGCCGTCGCCGAAGACCGGTGAGCTGGACAACCGCGGCTCGCAGTTCTACCTGTCCCTGTACTGGGCCCAGGAACTGGCTGCGCAAACGGAAGACGCCGAACTGGCCGCCAAGTTCGCACCACTGGCCAAGTCGCTGGCCGAGAACGAGCAGAAGATCGTCGCCGAACTGCTGGAAGTGCAGGGCAAGCCGGCCGATATCGGCGGCTACTACCAGCCGGACAGCGCGAAGGTGAAAGCCGTGATGCGCCCGAGCGCCACGTTCAACCAGGCGCTGGAAGCACTGAACGCCTGATAGCACGTCGCTTCAAAGAAAAAGGCCGGTTGCGCAAGCAACCGGCCTTTTTTTGCATTCCGCGCTCAGCTCAGCGCCTTGCGCCACCGCGCCAGGCCCAGCACGCCCAGGCCGCCCAGCAGCAGCATGCCCGTCGCCGGCTCGGGTACTGGCGACACGCCGACGGCGACATCGGTCATGCCCGGCAGGAAACCGTCGCCCTGCGTATCGATGCGGAACCCCGTGAAGTATTCGCCGGCACCGGTCGACTGGAAGCCCTGGAACGTCAGGCCGGTCACGCCGTCCGCCAGCGCCACGCCGTTGAACGTGTACGTGGCCTGGTTCGTGATGATCGTGATGTCGACCGGCCCCTCGTTCACCGCCGCGTCGAAACCGAACAGGCTGTAGCCGGCCGCGATCGTGCCCGCCAGGCCCGTGAAGTAATTGTTCGAGATCAGCGTGCGCAAGGAGCCGATGCCGAATTCGGTCCCCGCGCCCACGGTGATGTTCATGTCGGACGCATAGGTGACGTCGCCGCGCGTGAACGGGTCGCCCGGCACGTTGAAGCCGGCGCCGAAATCGTCGAAGTTGCTGTTGTGGGCGATCGTGCCGAGCGCATTGAGCGCGGCCCGGTCGGTGACGAGGACGACATCGGCGGATGCCGCCGTGGCGGTCGCGGCCAGCACCATGGCCGCGGCAAGTTGAACGAGTCTGGTTTTCATGGAGTGGAGTCTTTGTGGTTATTTGCGGACCAGCGACCATTGCTGGCTGGCGCCGCCGTGCTGCGGATACTGGAGGACCGGTGCGTTGTTCGCGGTGCTGCCGCCGCTCACCTCGGCGAACAGGCCATTGATCTTGTTCCTGATCGCGACAGGGCCGGCGTCCGAACCCTGGAGCTGCCATTTCTGGCCATCGCCGCCCCAGTACGACCACTGGGCCACCTTCGCGCCCGGCGACATCGACACTTCCCAGTCGTCCATGGCCAGCAGGCTGTTTTCGTTGATCATGCTGTAGTCGCCGTTGCCGTGGCCGACCACGTACCAGAACTGGTTCTTCAGGTTGCCGAACGTTTTCTGCTGCACCATCGCGCCCGGCTGGGTGGCGCGCAGCATGGCCGTGTCGGCCACCGTCAGCGCCTTGCCGCTCGCACCGTTCATGATCGCGTAGCGGCCATCGCTGACGCCGTTGCAGTCGTCCGTGAAGCTGTCGAAATCGCGCGTCAGCACGGGCCAGTCGATGTCGGTGCCGCGCGTGGCGTACTCCATCTTCATGATCTGCAGCTTGGCAAAGCCGTTGTCGGCCGTGTCGTAGTAATGCGTGGAGACGAAGTTGCAGCCACCCTGCTTCAGCACGCCCACGTGGCCCGGGCCCTTGTGGCGGCCGTCGATGTTCTGCAGGATGGTGCGCGGCTCGGAGTAAGGGCCGTCGACGCTGGTGGCGCGCTGCACTTCCACGTAGTAGGTGCTGTCGCTGCCCTTGCAGCAGGCGCCGCGGTTCGTGAACAGGTAGTAGTAATCCCCGTTGCGGGTGATGTACGGCGCTTCGATGTCGCGGCGCGCATTCGTGCCGCCGGCGATCTTCGTCACGTAGTTGGCCAGCTTGCCCGTGGCCTGGTTGATCTCGGCCACGCCGATGCCGCCGAAGAAGGAGCCAAAGCTCATGAAGACGCGGCCGTCATGGTCGCGGAACAGGGCCGGATCGATCGCGTTGATTTCGGCGTTGCCCTTGTTGAACGACTGCACCACGATGCCCAGGTCCGTCCACACGGGATTCTTCAGCGACGGGCTGCGTGCCACGCCGATGGCCGAATTCGTGGTGCCCCACTGCGACACCGAATAATAGATGTAGTACGCGCCGTTCATCTGGATCACGTCCGGTGCCCAGTACGACGAACCAGTGGCCTTGAAGTTCGGGATCTTCTGCTCGACCCATGCCGGGTTCGTGGCGAACACGGGGGCCGGGCCGCCCTGCCAGGTCTTCAGGTCGGTCGACGTGGAGTACCAGATGCCGGTGCCGGTCGTGAAGTTGAAGTACGTGTCGCCATCCTTGGTGATCGTGCCCGGATCGTGCGCATTCTGCAGCCCGGCCAGGTCGATCGCGCCGCTCGACGCGGCACCGCATGCCAGCATTACACCCGCCACCAGTTTTTTCAGCATTGTCATCTCCGTGTTGTTATTGCAGTCATTGTTCATGTGAATCAGATCGGGTCCGGCGGCACGGCAGCCTCCTTGGCCGTATGGCGGACATGCGACGGACGTGCGAACGCAGTCGGCGCCGCTGACGGCAGCGGCCGGCGATGCGTGTGCGAATCCGTGCCCGGGATGGGGCAGCGGTATTCAATCAATGCAGTTGGAAAACTAGGGCGACGAGACGAAGCGCGGCGGCGCGCAAGCTAGGATGCGGTGCATGGAGGTCTCCGGTGTTTTATTGTGTTGGCTGCCGCTGCTGCGGCGCCTGTTGAAAACATCGTACCCAGATCGTTATAAGCATACCAATGATTATTTTCTAGGCGCCGATATCCATTTGGGTATCGCGTGGCAATGCAGGCCACGGTGGATGCGGTAACGGTGTAACCCTCTGGCGCCGGCAGCACGAATGGATGCAGTCGCATCCTGATGAGCACACCAGACCTCATGAAAGAAATATCCGGATTTTCCGCACGATGCCTTTATAAGGCGCATAGTGTTTGTGTTCGAGCGATGACGCGACATCACATTTTGCCGCATCCCAACGCTGTGCCCCGTCCCCCGCCCATCGATCCCGGCACCCCATTTCCATCAACCCGGGCCGGCATTCGACGAGGGCTCCCCACCATCCTACGGGATGCGGCTCGGCCCGATTTTTGCAGTCAGGACGGCGGCCGGCAGTAACGTTCGCAGCCGGCAGGGCCTGCCGAGCCCGGGCCACCGGGTCCGCCGGTTCCTGAATTCTGCACGGTAAACCCTATGGAGACAGACATGGAACCATCCGTCGTTCAACAGGTCAAGAATGATCCCAATTACCGCAAGCTGGTCAAGACACGCTCCCGTTACGGCTGGATGCTGACCTGGGCCGTGATGATCATGTATTACGGCTTTACCGCCCTGAACGCGTTCGACAAGGAATTCATGGCGGCAAAGATCGGTGACGGCGTCATGTCACGGGGCGTGCCACTTGGCTTGTTCGTGATCTTGTTTACCGTCGCGGTGACGGCCATCTACGTGCGCCGCGCCAACCGCGAATTCGACATGCTGACCGATGCCATCCACAGGAGTGTCGGCCAGCATACCGGGACCGGCGCCAAAGCGGGCCATGCCGCGGAGGTAGGTCAATGAGCGCCCGCCAGTGTTCCAGTTTCGTTTCCCATGCTGCCGCCGGGCTGGTATTGCTTGCCGTGGCCGGCATCGCGCTGGCTGCGCCAGACCTGGGCCAGGCGACCAGGCAACCCACCAACTGGACAGCGATCAGCATGTTCGCAGGATTCGTGCTGTCGACGCTGTTCATCACCAAGTGGGCCGCCAAGCGCACCCGCTCGGCATCGGACTTCTACACGGCCGGTGGCGGCATCACCGGCTTCCAGAACGGCCTGGCGATCGCTGGCGACTTCATGTCGGCAGCCTCCTTCCTCGGCATTTCCGCCGCGGTGTTCGCCAGCGGCTTCGATGGCCTGATCTATGCGATCGGCTTCCTCGTCGGCTGGCCGGTGCTCACCTTCCTGATGGCCGAGCGCCTGCGCAACCTGGGCCGCTTCACGTTCGCCGACGTGGCCGCCTACCGCTTCGCCCAGACACCGGTGCGCCTGTTCGCGGCATCCGGCACGCTGGTCGTGGTGCTGTTCTACCTGATCGCCCAGATGGTCGGTGCCGGCCAGCTGATCAAGCTGCTGTTCGGCCTGGATTACTGGATCGCCGTGGTCCTGGTCGGCGTGCTGATGATGGTGTATGTGCTGTTCGGCGGCATGACCGCCACGACGTGGGTGCAGATCATCAAGGCCGTGCTGCTGCTGGCCGCTACCAGCTACATGGCGTTCGCCGTGCTGGCCCTGTATGACTTCAGCCCGTCGGCGCTGTTCGGCAAGGCCGTGGAAGTGCATGCCAAGGGCGATGCGATCATGGGCCCTGGCGGCTTCATCAAGGATCCGATTTCCGGCATCTCGTTCGGCATGGCGCTGATGTTCGGCACGGCCGGCCTGCCGCACATCCTGATGCGCTTCTTCACGGTACCGAGCGCCAAGGAAGCGCGCAAGTCGGTGCTGTGGGCCACCACCTGGATCGGCTACTTCTATGTGCTGGTGTTCATCATCGGCTTCGGTGCGATCGTGCTGGTCGGCACCAACCCTGCCTTCAAGGATGCCACCGGCGCGCTGCTGGGCGGTAACAACATGGCCGCCGTGCACCTGTCAAAAGCCGTCGGTGGCGACCTCTTCCTCGGCTTCATCTCGGCCGTGGCCTTCGCCACCATCCTGGCCGTGGTGGCCGGCCTGACCTTGTCCGGTGCTTCGGCCGTCTCGCATGACCTGTACGCCACGGTGATCAAGAAGGGCAAGCCGGCACCGGGCAGCGAACTGCGCGTGTCGAAATTCACTACGGTTGTGCTCGGCGTTATCGCCGTGCTGCTGGGGATCGTGTTCGAGAAGCAGAACGTGGCCTTCATGGTCTCGCTGGCCTTCGCCATTGCCGCGTCGGCCAACTTCCCGGTACTGTTCATGTCGGTCCTGTGGAGCAAGTGCACCACCCGCGGCGCCACCGTCGGCGGCTTCCTCGGTCTGTTCACCGCCGTCGCCCTGACCGTACTGTCGAAATCGGTGTGGGTCGACGTCTTCCACAACGCCGAGGCGATCTTCCCGTACACCTCGCCGGCCCTGTTCTCGATGACCGCCGGCTTCGTGGGCATCTGGCTGTTCTCGATCACCGATTCGAGCAAGCGTGCCGCCATCGACAAGGCCGGCTTCGAAGCGCAGGAAGTGCGTTCGGAAACCGGTATCGGCGCAGAAGGAGCCAGCGCGCACTGACACCTGCACGGCATCCGGCCTGGCCAGTGCAAGGCACGGCGCAAGTACCTGCGCTGGCTGGATCAGCGGGACGCGGGTTCCTCCTTTCGGCGCCACGTAATTCGCCACCGAATTCGCCACGTATACAGCGCCGGCAGGATCAGCAAGGTCAGCGCCGTGGATGACAGGATGCCGCCGATCACCACCGTGGCCAGCGGCCGCTGCACCTCGGCCCCCGTGCTCGTGGCCAGCGCCATCGGCAGGAAGCCCAGCGACGCCACCAGGGCCGTCATCAGCACCGCCCGCAGCCGCCCCTGCGCGCCCTCGCGCATCGCCTCTTCCCGGGAAAGCCCGCCTTCACGCAGCGTGCGCACGAACGACAGCATCACGAGCCCGTTCAGCACCGCCACGCCCGACAGCGCGATGAAGCCGATCGCCGCCGAGATCGACAGCGGCATGCCGCGCAGCCACAGCGCCAGCACGCCGCCCGTCATCGCGAACGGGATGCCGGTAAAGACGAGCAGGCCGTCGCGCAGGCTGTTGAACATCAGGTAGAGCAACGTGAACACGATGGCCAGCGCCAGCGGCACCACGATGGCCAGCCGCTGCGCCGCCTTTTCCAGGTTCTCGAATTGCCCGCCCAAGGTCAGCCAGGTGCCGGCCGGCAGTTTCACGCTCTTCAGTTCACCCTTCAGGTCGGCGACGAAGGAGCCGAGGTCGCGCCCGCGCACGTTGGCCGTGACGACCACGCGGCGCTTGCCGTTCTCGCGGCTGACCTGGTTCGCCTCGGGCACGAACGCCAGCGTGGCGATCTCCGACAGCGGGATGCTGGCCGAGCGGCCATTGTTCGTGGAAGAAGCGCCCGGCAGCGCGATCGGCAACTGGCGCAGCGTGTCCACGTCGTTGCGCAGGCCTTCCGGCAGGCGCACCGTGATGGCGAAGCGCCGGTCGCCTTCGAACACGAGGCCCACGTCGCGCCCGCCCACCAGCGTGCCGAACGCTTCCTGCACGTCCGCCACGTTCAGGCCATAGCGCGCCGCCTTGATGCGGTCGACCTGCAAGGTCAGCGCCGGCAAGCCTTCGGTCTGCTCCACCCTCACCTCGGCCGCGCCCGGCAGTTTTTGCAGGCGCTGGGCCACCTGCCGGGCCGCGGCCTGCATCGCCTCGGGATCGTCGCCGAACACCTTCACGGCCACGTCGCTGCGCACGCCGGAAATGAGTTCGTTGAAGCGCAGCTGAATCGGCTGCGAGAATTCATAGTTGTTGCCGGGGATGCAGTTGGCCGCTGCCGTGATGGCGGCCACCAGTTCCGCGTGCGACTTGCGGGGCTTCGGCCATTCCTTCTCGGGGCGCAGCATGATGTAGCTGTCGGCCGCATTGGGCGGCATCGGGTCGGTGGCCACTTCCGACGTGCCGATGCGGGCGAACATGCGTTCGATCTCGGGAAACTGCTGCAACAGCGCCTTTTCCAGCCGCTGCTGCATCAGCACCGACTGCTGCAGGCTGGTGCCGGGAATGCGCATCGTCAGCACGGCGAGGTCGCCCTCGTCCAGGTTCGGCGCGAATTCCGTGCCGAGGCGCGTGGCCAGCAAGCCCGACAGCAGCACGGCCAGCACGGCGAACGTCAATGCCACCGGGCGGTTGCGCAGCACCCAGTCGAGCACCGGCGCATACCAGTCGCGCGCCTTGACCATGACGCGGCTGTCGCGCTCCGCCACGGGTTTGGTCACGAACAGTGCCACGGCGGCCGGCACGAACGTGACCGACAGCACCATCGCCGCCACCAGCGCCATCACCACCGTTACCGCCATCGGATGGAACATGCGCCCCTCAATGCCGGACAGCGCGAAGATCGGCAGGTACACCGTCATGATGATCAGCTGGCCGAACAGCAGCGGGCGGCGCGCCTCGGTGGCGGCGGCCGCCACTTCGGCGAAGCGTTCGTCGCGCGTGAGCGCCCTGCCCGCCGCGGCCTGCGCATGGGCGAGCCGCCGGATGCAGTTCTCCACGATCACCACCGCGCCATCGATGATGATGCCGAAGTCGAGGGCGCCAAGGCTCATCAGGTTGGCGCTGACGCCCGCCTGCACCATGCCCGTGAAGACCATCAGCATCGTCAACGGGATCACCATGGCCGTGATCAGCGCCGCGCGCAGGTTGCCGAGGAAGACGAACAGGATCGCGATCACCAGCAGCGCGCCTTCGGCCAGGTTGTTGCGCACTGTGCCGATGGCCTTGTTGACGAGTACCGAGCGGTCGTACACGGGCAGCGCCTGCACGCCCGCCGGCAGCGAGCGGTTGATGTCTTCCAGCCGGTGGCGCGCCGCATCGGCCACGCTGCGGCTGTTCTCGCCGATCAGCATGAACACGGCGCCCAGCACCACTTCGCGGCCATTTTCCGTGGCAGCTCCCGTGCGCAGTTCGCGGCCCAGTTCCACGTCGGCCACGTCGCGCACGCGGATCGGCGCGCCCTGCACCACGTCGAGCACGATGTTGCGGATTTCTTCCAGCGTGCGCAGCTGGCCCGGCGTGCGCACCACGAACTGTTCGCCGCCCCGCTCGATGTAGCCGGCGCCCGCATTACCGTTGTTGCGGTCGAGCGCCGTCACCAGTTGCGTCAGGCTCAGGCCATGCGCGGCCAGGCGGTCCATGTCGGGCGCCACCTGGAATTCCTTCTCGTAGCCGCCGATCGTGTTGACTTCCGTAACGCCGGGCACGCCGCGCAATTGCGGCGCCACCACCCAGTCCTGGATTTCGCGCAGGTCGGTCGGCGTGTACGGCGTGCCGTCCGGCTTGCGGGCGCCCTCCTTCGCCTCCACGGTCCAGTAGAAAATTTCGCCGAGCCCCGTGGCGATCGGCCCCAGCGACGGTTCGACACCGGGCGGCAATTGGGAACGGGCCTGCTGCAGGCGTTCGTTCACGAGCTGGCGCGCGAAATAGATGTCGGTACCGTCGCGGAACACCACCGTCACCTGCGACAGGCCGTATTTCGACAGCGACCGTGTCTGCTCCAGTCCCGGCAGGCCGTTCATCACGGTCTCGATCGGGAACGTGATGCGCTGCTCGACCTCGAGCGGCGAATAGCCATGCGCCGGCGCGTTGATCTGCACCTGCACATTGGTGATGTCGGGTACCGCGTCGATCGGCAGCTTCTGGTAGCTGTACAGGCCCAGCGCGGCCAGGCCCAGCACGGCGAACACGACGAGCCAGCGCCGTGCGATGACGGCGGCAATCAGTTGTTGGTACATGGCGGCCCCTTAGTGATCGTGCTCGGCTTCGGCCTTGCCGAGATCGGCCTTCAGCAGGTAGCTGCCGGCTCCCGCATGACGCGTGCCCGCGGCGAGTCCCTTGACGATTTCCGTGCGGCGGCCATCCGAGCGGCCGAGGGTCACGGTGCGCGCCTCGAAGCCGCCCGGCGTGCGCACGAAGATCACGCTGCGTTCGTGGATCGTCTGCACTGCGTCGGCAGTTACGGTCACCGCGGCATCGCCCTTCGGTCCGAGCAGGTCGACGGTGGCCAGCATGCCGGGACGCAGCCGCAGGTTGGGATTCGGCAGCGTGATGCGGGCGGTCGCCATGCGCGTGGTTTCGCCCAGCACGGGGCCGACGAAGGACACGGTGCCCTGCACGGGGTCGGCCAGCGTGCTCGACGTCACGGTGGCCGGCATGCCCGGTTCCACCTGCGCCAGGCTGCCCGATGGCACGGCCGCTTCGATCCATACCCGGCCCAGGTCGGCGATGGTCAGCAGCGGCTGCGTCACGTCGGCGGCCATGCCGGCCACCGCGGGCCGGTCGGTGACCACGCCGGCCAGCGGCGCGTGGAGGGTGACGGTGGCACCGCCCGACGCGGCAATGCCGAGGGCGGACAGGCGCTGGCGCGCCGCATCGGCCTGCACCTGCGCTTCATTGAACGCGGCCTGCGCGATGTCGAGATCCTGCCGCGCCGAGATGCGCTCGTCCCACAGTTTGCGCTCGCGCTCGACAACGGTGCGGGCCAGTTGCAGCCGCTGCGCCGCGGCGGCGGCATCGGCGCGCCACTGCGCCACTTCCGGGCTTTGCAGCGTTACCAGCCCTTGCCCCTTGCGCACGGCGCCGCCGGGCGACACGAGCACCGACTGCACCATGCCGCGCGCCGGTGCCGCGATGGCGACGGTGCGTTCCGCGTCGGCCCGTACCTGCGCCGGCAAGTGCAGCGTTTCGCGCAGGGCCGCCGGCTGCGCGGTATCGATGGCGATGCCGTTGGCCTTGATCTGTGCATCGGTCATCGCGATCGCATCGGAGGCGGCAGCGGCAGGAGCGTCTTCCGCATGGCGGTCGTCGTGGCCGTGCGAATCCTCGTGGTCTGCATGGTCCGCGCTTGCGCCGTGTTGTTCATCTTTTTCGTGCTTGCCGTCTTTCGCGTGTTCCTCGTGGCCACCGTGATCGTCGTGGGCGTCCTTGGCCGGTTGGCGCCACAGCATCAGCGCGGCCAGCACGGCGGCGACCACGCACATCAGTGCAATCGCCAGTTTCTGTTTTCTCGTCATGTCAGTCTCTTGCTTGTCAGTGTGTGTCGGTGTGTGCGGCACCGGCCAGGCGTTCGATCTCGGCATGGGCACGCCACGCATCGAGCATGGCCTGCCATTGGCGGGCGCGGGCCTGGAACCATGTGCGCTGCGCGTCGAGCACGTCGAGGAAGGTGAATTTCCCGTACTCGAAACCTTTCAGTGTCAGTTCGTGCACGGAACGGGCTTCCGGTACCACGTCGTGCTCCAGCAGCAGGGCTTCGCCGCGCGCCTGGCCATAGCGCAGGTGGGCGGTCGTCAGGTCGGCATGGGCCGCGCGCTCGGCGGCTTGCAGCTCGGCCCGTGCGCCCTCGGCGCGGGCCGTGGCCGCGGCCAGGTTGCCGGCATTGCGGTCGAACAGCGGCAACGGGATCGCCACGCCGACCACGGCCTGGCGGTGCGCCAGCTGGTCGTCGCGCTGGCTGCCGATGGTCAGTGTCACGTCCGGCACCCGGGCGGCGCGCTCGGCATCGGCCTGCGCAGTCCGGTAGGCCAACTGCTGCCGCGCCCGGCGTACCGACAGTGCGCCGGCCGACCGCTGCAGCAGCGCCGGCAGCGGTTCGACGGGCGGCAGCATGTCGACGGCGCCACCGGCCAGCGGGCGCGCATCGAGCGGTTCGCCGACCAGCGCGGCAAGCGCATTGCGGGCGATTGCCAGCTCCGCCGTGGCGCGTTCGTGTTCGACGCGGGCGTCGGCCTGCGCCACCCTCGCCTTGCTTGCTTCCACGGGTGACACCTTGCCGGCGGCGACCCGGCCGTCGACAGCGGCCAGGCTCTTGCCAGCCACGTCCAGCATGGCCTGCGCGAGCTGCAGGCGCTCCTGCGCAACGAGGGCCGTGTAGAACGCGGCGATGACGTCGGCCCGCAAGGCCTGCCGCCGCAGCGCAAGGTCACTGCCGGCGAGGTCGAACGCGCCCTGCGCGACGGCGATGCGGGCCTTTCTCTTGCCGCCCAGTTCGAGCGGCTGGTTGACCTGCACGGTCGTGGTGCGGCTGCCGGCGCGATGGCCTTCGCGCAGGTACGCCAGTTCGGGGTTCGGCAGGCGGCCGGCCTGCTCGACGGCCGCCGCACTGGCCTGTTCCTCGTACGCGGCGGCCTGCAGGGTGGGATGGCGCTCGGCGGCCAGCGCGATGGCGGCCGGCAAGTCGAGCGGAATGGTCGTGGCCGGCTCCATCGCCGCGGCAATGCCGCAGGCGAAGGCCAGCACCACGGCCGGGACGAATCGTCGTCCGGGCTGGATGAACATGGATGCTCCTGATAATGGATCGAAAGGATCGGGATCGAAAGGATCGGATCAGGCGCAGGAAGCCTGCGCGCTATGCCTGGGCGGCGGCGGGCGGCCACTGCGGCCGTTCGGGACGGCCGGGGCTATGCGAAGGCAACGCGGAAACCAGAACGGCGAACGCGGCCGCGGTGTCGTGCAGGGCCGGGATCGCGGCGATGGCGGGTGGAAAACTGATCGTGTGGACAAACACGCAGGCGGCGCAATGCGGGTCGCTGGCGCCGCCGTGGTCGTCACCACTGTCGGCCACGAGTTGCGCCGCCACGGGCTGTGCCGCCTGCGCGTGGTGGGTCACGCCCTGCGGCGTCGTCAGGCAGCAGCGGTCCGCCATCGCCAGGGCGACCTGGAACGGGTAGATCAGCAGCAGCATGATGAGGATCCAGCGGCGCATGGCGGCTCGGCAACGAAGGCCTGGTGAAAAGTATCCTCTATGATACCCGTCATCATCCCGCCAGCAAACAGGAGCCGCCCATGATTGCACCACCACGTGTTTTCCTGCATTACCTCGATCGCCTCGATTGCCTGCTGCAACGCGTGGCCGACACCGACCCGGCCGTGGCCAACGGGCGCCTGCATCCCGGCATGGCGCCGCTGCTGCAGCAGGCACGCACCGCCATTGGCTTTACCTTGCGGGTCAGCTGCCCGCTCGCGGGCCGCGCGATCGTGTCGTTCGAAGGGGAGGATTTCACGTTGGCGGGCGTGCGGCGCGAGCTGGCGCAGGCGGCCGCCTACCTGGCCGCCCTGCCCGCCGAGGCATTCGACGATCTCGCCGCGCGGCAGGTGGACACGGTGGCCGGTTTCGCCGACCTGCATTTCGCCGGGCCGGATTACTTCATGCTGTATGGCTTGCCCAACTTCTTTTTCCACTACAGCATGGTGTACGCCATTGCGCGGCAGGCCGGCGTGCCCGTGGGAAAAGCCGATTTCGACGGTTTCCACGCCTATCCGCCAGGGTTCTCGTTCCCGGCGTAAGCCCTGTCAAGGCATGCGGGCAAAGGCCAGGAACAGCCAGGCCACGGTGATGACGACCATGCCCGTCACGGTCACGCAGGACCACGTGAAGAACCATGCCGACAGCAAGGTGGCCTGCACCACTTTCTCGAATAGCATGCCCAGGCAGAAATCGAACGCGGCGAGCACGGACCAGCGGCGCAGGTAGACAGGCAGATAACGGCTCATGCGCTGGTTGTGCTGGCGCGCGGCATGGCGTTCGTACAGGTCGCGCGCCGCGTTTACGTCGCGAAACAGCCAGTCGAAGAACAGGAAGCGGTAAAGGAGCTGGCCGAACGAGAGCTCCGGCTTGCCCGGCTCGGCGGCTGGCGGTGGCTGGTGTTCGCTCGTCATGATCGGCGGCCCGGGAATGGTGGATGAATACGGTAGATGAATACGGTGGATGAAGAGGGTGGATGAAGATGGTGGATGACTACGGTGAATGGGCACCGTGAGTGTGGACACGGCAGTAACCATACTATGTCGAATCCGGCTGCAATACCAATTGCCGCGCCAATCGTGCTCCCGGCGCACGACTGCGGCCGTTTACGCCGGTGCCAGGCGCTCGCGGGCGTTTTTCACGTCGCGCACAGGGGGAATGCCGAAGAGTCGGCCATATTCGCGCGTAAACTGGGGCACGCTTTCATAGCCGACGGCAAAGGCGGCGCTGCTGGCGGAAGCGCCTTCGGCCACCATCAGCCGGCGCGCCTCGATCAGCCGCAATCCCTTCTGGAATTGCAGCGGCGACAGCGATGTCACGGCGCGGAAGTGCTGGTGGAACGACGACAGGCTCATGCCCGCCACCTCCGCCAGGCGCTCGACCGGCAGCGTGCGGGCGAAATCCGTGCGCAGCAAGGCCACCGCGCGCGCCACGCGCTGCGCCGGGCCGTTCGGCCACCCGAGGCGGCGCAGCGCGGGGCCATGGCGGCCGGCCAGCAGCCAGTAATGCAGTTCACGCACCAGCTGGGCATGGAGCACGGGCACGGCGGCGGGACGGTCGAGCAGGCGCAGCAGCCGCAGCGCCACGTCGGCCACCTCGGCATCGGTGGTGTCGACGCGCACCGGCACGTGCTCGCCTTCCGGCGCCTGTCCCATCTGCACGGCCAGTTCGGCAATCACGGCCTGGTCCAGTTCCATCACGAGCGACAGGTAAGGCGCGGCCAGGCTGGCGCCCGTGATCTGGCTGGCGATCGGCACGTCCGCCGTGATCAGCAAGGATTCACCGGCACGGAAGTCCACCGACGTCGCGCCCATCGTCACGTTCTTGCTGCCCTGGACCACGAGGCAGACGATCGGTTTGGCGATCGCGTGCTGCAGGCCGCTGGGCGCGAACGCGCGCACGGACAACAGGCCGGGGATGGCGCAGGTGCCGAAACCATCGGCATTGGTGTGGTGGTCCGCGTAACGGCGAACGGCGTCGAGCAGGGGTGTCATTGTGCGAATGTAACTGAAAATCGCACATGATCCGGCCATTTGGAGAATCAGGCAAGAACGCCGGGCATTCGGGAAATTCCGGCCGGGGGCGCGCCCGCATCATGACGGCTCCCCACCACGCTTTTATGCAAGGAGCCCAGCATGACCACGATTTCCCTCGTTACCGGCGCCAGCCGCGGCCTCGGCCGCAACACCGCCCTCAGCATCGCCCGCCGTGGCGGCGATGTCATCCTCACTTACCAGCGCCGCGCCGAGGAGGCGCAGGCTGTCGTGGCCGAGATCGAGTCACTGGGCCGCAAGGCGGTGGCGTTCCAGCTCGACAGCGGCGACATCGCATCGTTCCCCGCTTTCACGGAAACACTGCGCGACGCGCTGCGCACGCGCTGGGAACGCACCACGTTCGACCACCTCGTCAACAATGCCGGGCACGGTGAACACGCGGCGCTGGGCGAGACCACCGCGGCGCAGTTCGACCGCCTGGTCAACGTGCATTTCAAGGGTGTGTTCTTCCTGACGGCGGCACTGGAGCCGCTGCTGGCCGATGGCGGCCGGATCGTCAACCTGTCGTCCGGGCTGACGCGCACCACCATCCCCGGCTATGCCGCCTATGCGGCGATGAAGGGGGCGGTGGAAGTGATGACGCGCTACATGGCGAAGGAATTCGGCAGCCGCAACATCGCCGTCAACACGGTGGCGCCGGGCGCGATCGAGACGGATTTCGGTGGCGGCGCGGTGCGCGACAACCCCGACCTGAACCACATGCTGGCGCAGATGACGGCACTGGGCCGGGTGGGCGTGGCCGACGACATCGGACCGATGATCGCCAGCTTGCTGTCCGCCGACAACCGCTGGGTGACGGGCCAGCGGATCGAGGTGTCGGGCGGTCAGGCGTTGTAAAAACAGGCCTGCGGCGCCGTGCCCGGGGTTTTGCTTACCCCCCTGCCCGCAAATAAATGCATGCCTGGCCGCACGGCAGTACCCGTGCCGTGGGAAGATCGCTGTAGCACGACGGTATCGTAAGGCGGCTGGCTGCTGGCACAAGCCGATCGTCCATCCGTCGTGCAGGGGTACCGGATTTGCGATAGCGCTCCGCGACGCTGGCGCTGGCGCATTCCGGCGCCGTCCCATGCAACGCGGCATCGACCGCTCTCCGACCGGAACCATGATAAAACCAGCCCTGCCCGCCTTGTTGTTCGCACTCGCGCTTGCGGCACCCGCATGCCGGAGCGCGGAACCCGCCGATGCGACAGCTCATGCCGCGGTGCGCATCGACGCCCTGTTCACGCCGGACATCGGTGGCATCCGGCAGGCCATCGAGATCAAGACCGACGATGCAGGCAAGCCTGTGCTGCTGTTCCTGTCCGGCGGACCGGGAAGCTCGATGATGAATGGTTCGGATGCCTTCTCGACCGTGCTGAAGAAGAAATTCACGATCGTTCACTGGGACCAGCGGGGCGCGGGCAGGACACTGAAACTGAATGCTTCGCCCGGCCAGCCCACGGTGGGGCAAATGGGCAGCGATACACGGCAGGTCATCGACTTCCTGCGGGAAAAGCTGAAGAAGGAAAAGATCTACCTGCTGGGCAGTTCGTGGGGGAACGTGCTGGGCTTTCACATCGTCCGGCATCATCCTGAACTGCTCCACGCCTATTTCGCCGTGAATCCGGTCGTCAGCCAGCTGGCGAGCGAGAAGGAACTGCTGGCGGCGCTGAAACATCACTTCAAGGACGATCCCGTGGCGACCAGCGAGCTGGCTGGCGTGAAGCTTCCCCTTGAGAACGACAGCGATCTGTTCTTCCTGAGGAAATGGCTGTTCTACAAGGACGGCATGCGTGCCGCGACCACGGAGCCGTTCAAGACCGGCTTTCTCCAGTGGTCGAAGGCCTGGTCGCCCGTGTGGCGGGAGGTGATGCAAATCGATTTGCCGGGGGAGTTGCCGAAGGCCGATTGCCCGGTGTATTTCTTCGTCGGTAAAAACGATATCCAGACATCCGCGGGCATCGCCACGCAATACTTCCAGCAACTGGAGGCGCCGAAGAAGGCACTGGTCCTGTTCGATCATTCGGGTCACCAGATACACAAGGACGAGCCGGAAAAATTCCAGGACGCGATCCTTGCGATCGTCGATGCGGAACCAGTGCGTTGAGCCCCTGCCGCCGCGCCGTCAACCAGCCGGGCGGGATGACGGCGCGTCGGATACCTGTGCTTACAGGCTGGCGCGCAGCGACAGCGAGACGTAGCGTGGATCGCCGTAGTAGTAGCTGATGCCGGTGGGCGCGAACTTCTTGTAGTACGTCTTGTCGAACAGGTTGTCCACGTTCAGCTGCACCGAGTACCGCTCATTGAACTTGTAGCCCGCCATCGCATTGAAGATCGAGTAGCCGCCCTGGCGCGTCGTCAGGCCGCCGGCGGTCACGTAGGAACCGTCCTGCGTGCGCACGCCGCCGCCCACCGTCAGGCCGGCCAGCGCGCCACCAAAGCGGTAGTTCGTGAACAGGTTCAGCTTGTGGCGCGGGTCGATGCTGCGCAGCGGCAGGCCGGTGTTGGCGCTGCTGGTGTCGGTGATGTACTTGGTGCGGGTGTTCGTGTAGCCCGCCTGCACCTGCCAGCCCGGCAGGATTTCGCCGGCCACTTCCAGTTCCCAGCCCTTGCTTTGCGTCTTGCCGCCAGCCACGCGGCAGAAGCCGGTGATGTAGTACGGCGTGCAGGGGTTGATCGACGTGGGATCCTCGACCGCCTTGCCTTCGTTGGTGATGTGGAAGATGCCGGCCGATGCCGTCAGCTTGCCGCCGAAGAAATCGCCCTTCACGCCCGCTTCGTAATCCTCACCGCGCACCGGCTGCAGGATATTGCCGTTGACATCCTTGACGTTCTGCGGCGTGAAGATTTCCGTATAGCTCAGGTAGGCGTTGACATTCTTGTTGAAGTCGTACACCAGGCCGGCGAACGGCGTGGCTTCGCGGTCGATCTTGTAGTTGCTTGCCGGGGTGCGCGGCACCGCGTATTCCCACCACGACAGGCGGCCGCCGACGAGCAGCGTCAGCGGATCGGTGACGGACAGCCGGGCCGTGCCGAACACGCCCTTCTGGCGCGTGAAGTTCGGGTTGCCGCCGCCGGGCGTGGCCACGTCGCGCTCGGCATACGTGGTGTACGGGTCGAAGGTGCGGATATCCACGACCTGCGGGTACAGGTTGCCCTGGCCCCAGCTGTCGACCGCCTCGGTGCGCAGCGCTTCGCCGCCGACGATCAGCTCATGCTTGCGGCCGAACAGCGTGAACGGCCCGTTGGCCACCAGGTTCAATACCTTCTGCGTGCTTTCGGCACCCGTGTACTGCGCCGAGGCCACGCTGAACAGGTAAGGGTTCGTGCCGGGAACGCGCGTGAAATACGACTGCTTGAAGCCGGCGTCCTTCAGCGCCAGGTGCACCCAGGCCACGCTGGCTTTCGCGGTCCAGCCATTGGCGAAGCGGTGCTCGATCTCGGCCTGGGCGATGTCGTTGTAGCGGTTCCAGCGGTTCCAGTCCACGCCCAGGTAGGTATCGCGCGGCAGGTACAGCGGCGAACCGTCGAGGTTGCCCGGCATGCCGCCCCAGGCGCCGGTAGCGTCCAGGTCCGTGTGCTGCAGGCTGGCGGTGACCGTGGTGGTCGGCGCCAGGTCGTATTCGACCACGCCGTACAGCACTTCGCGTTTTTCCTGCTTGGCTTTCTGGAAGAACTCCTTCTCGTCCGCCACCACCACCGCGCGGGCGCGCAGGGTGCCGGAGGCGTTCAA
The DNA here is from genome assembly GCF_004209755.1 of Pseudoduganella lutea. Taxonomy (NCBI): domain Bacteria; kingdom Pseudomonadati; phylum Pseudomonadota; class Betaproteobacteria; order Burkholderiales; family Oxalobacteraceae; genus Pseudoduganella; species Pseudoduganella lutea. Next base: position 3,121,022 of record NZ_CP035913.1, read on the forward strand.
CGCACCGGAAATGTCGCCTTCCACGCGATGGCGATCCCAGCGGCCGATGGTGGCCGCGCCGGACAGCTGGAACTCCCGTGTCGGGCGCTTGCGCACCATGTTCACGGTGGCCGACGGGTTGCCCGAGCCCCGCAGCATGCCCGACGCGCCGCGCAGCACTTCCACGCGGTCCAGCACGGCCGTATCCGGTTGCACGAAGTGGGAGCCGCTCTGGTTGATGGTGATGCCATCGACCTGCAGCGCATCGATCTGGTAGCCGCGCGAGTGGTACGACACGCGCTCGCTGTCGGTGTAGTCGACCGACACGCCCGGCGTGTTCTGCAGCACCTCGTGCAGGTCGAGGAAGTTGCGGTCGTCCAGCAGCTGGCGCGTGATCACGGTGACCGGCTGCGGAATGTCGCGAACGTCTTCGAAGCCCTTCATCACGCTGGCCTTGCGCGTGGCCAGCGAGCCGGTGTTTTCCGTGTTGTTGTCGGTAGTGCCGGTGACGGTCACCGTCTGCATCGTGGTGGCCGCATCCACCGCATCCGCCGCGTTTGCCGCCACGTCTTCGGCCGCGTGCAGGGCCAGCGGATAAGCCAGCGACAGGCTCGCGCACAGCATGGTCAGCCGGGTGCCGCGCCTCCCGGACTGCTGGGAGATATGGTGCGGGGCGGGACTGGCTGCGCGATCGGAAAACATGGACTACTCCTGGCTGATAAAAGAGAATGAGAATCTAAATGAGAATCACTCTCAATAATAGCTTACAATTTGCCAGTTTGTCGATGGCCCTTTCCGGGGATTGCGTTGCGGCTAGCCATCACGAACGTGTGCGGTGTTGCAGGTTGACTCCTGCATGGCCGTTGGACTGATGCCGGGCGAACACGGATTCAACCGCTGCGCCACGCCGAATGCGTATCGGGTAACTTGCACGACTCCCGCAATCGTTGAAAGGTGGTCAAGCATGAAGCAGGGCACTTTACGCGTCGTCATCACGGGCGCATCGAGCGGCATCGGTGCCGCGACGGCAGTCGCTTTCGCCAGGCAGGGCGCGCACCTGGTACTGGGTGCGCGCGGCAGGGAGGGGCTGGAGGATATCGCCAGCCGGTGCCACGAGGCGGGCGGGCAGGCAACAGTGCAGGTCGTCGACGTGACCGATACGGCCGCGGTGACGGCCTTCGCGGCCGATGCGCGGGCCGCGCTGGGCGGCATCGATCTGTGGTTCAGCGATGTCGGCATCGGCGTGGTCGGCAAGTATCTTGATGTGCCGATGGCCGATCACCGGCAGGTGGTCGACACGAACCTCGTCAGCCACATGAACGAGGCGCACGCCGTGCTGCCGGTATTCGTGGCGCAGGGCCACGGCATCTGGGTCAACATGATCTCGCTGGGCGGCTATATCACGTCGCCCTATGCGGCAGCCTATTCCGCCAGCAAGTTCGGGCTGCGCGGCTTCAGCGCGGCACTGCGCGGCGAGATGCACGACCATCCACAGATCCACATCTGCGACGTCTATCCCACCTTTGTCGATACCCCGGCGGTCTACCATGCCGGGAATTACACGGGAGCGAAGCTGACGTATCCACCCGGTGCGCTGGCACCCGAGAAGGTGGCGGACGCCGTGGTGAAACTGGCACGCCACCCACGCCCCAGCACGGTGATCGGCATGCCCGGACCCCTGCTGAAGCTCGGCGAGTTCGCCAATCCGCTCGCCGCGATGCTGATGAACCGCTTCATGGACAAGTGGTCGAAACGCGCGGAACCGGTGCGCGACACCACCGGCACGATGTACGCGCCGCCGGCCGGCGCCAGCGGCATCGATGGCGGCCAGCGCCGGCCCGACGGGCAGCGCAATACGGCACTGGTGGTGGGCGCCGCGGTGGTCGGCCTGGCGATCGGCGCGCGGCTGGTGAGCCGCCGCTCCTGAGCCCGGAATCGCGCGACATGGATCAGGTCACCGGTGGCTGCCTGTGCGGCAATGTGCGCATCGTGGCGGCAGGCGCGCCCCGTCGCGTGGGCGTCTGCCACTGCCTCGACTGCCGCAAGCACCATGGCGCGCTGTTCCATGCCTCGGCGATCTTTTCCGAGGCGGCGGTGACGATCGAGGGCGAGACCGGGGACTACGCGGGCAGGTTCTTCTGCCCGCGTTGCGGGTCATCCGTCTTTTCGCGCAGTGCCGATGAAATCGAAGTGCACCTCGGCGCGCTGGATGCGCCCGGCCAGTTCGAGCCGACCTACGAACTGTGGACGATCCGCCGCGAGCCCTGGCTGCCGCCGTTTCGTATGGCGCGGCACTACGTTCGCGACCGCGATGACAGCGGCCGCTCGGAAGACTGACTTGCCCGTGCTGCGAGGACCATCGCTGGCGCTCAAAAACCCATCTTGAGGTTGGCGCGCACGCCGGTGGAGTTGCTGTCCTTGCCCCATTTTTTCGCCGAGTCGCCATGGCGGCCGTACTGCGCGTCGATCGTCGTTTTTTCGTCGAGCTGGTATTGCGCGCCCGCGCCGACGTAGAGACCCGTATCCATTTCCTTTTCGCGAACCGGCTTGCCCGTTTCGCGCGCGATGCGCCGCGCCACGCTTGTCGGTACCGTCATCACGCTGTGGGCCTTGCCCACCTTGCCGAAGGCAACCAGCTTGTCGGTCAGCGGCAGCGAGTATTTCGCGGCCAGGTGGCTGCTGAAGTTGTTGATGTTCAGGCTGCCCAGCGGATTTTCCGGCTCCCACGGATCGATGCGGCGAAAGCCGCGGTCCATCAGGTAGACGTAACCCGCCTCGATGGCGAAGTTCGGCGTCAGCTGGTAGCCGCCAACGAGCCTCGGATTGCGCTTGAATAGCCCCTTGAACGCCTTGTCGTTGGACATGGCCCCTTCGTCCCGCCCGTAGGCGCGGGGGTAGGGCTGGTAAGCCTTGTCGAACGATTCCTGCATGGCCGATCGCTGCGTGGCATACAGGTTCGCCTGTTCCGGCGAAAGCGGCTCCATGAGCTGGGCGTGCGCGGAACCCGCGAAGAGGATTGCTGCTGCATGAACCAGCCAATGCGATTTCATCGTGCCTCCGTGTCGTGGTGATCGTCAGGCGGCAATGCTGGCACGGACTTGTTTTAAATACAAGGCCTGTGACAAGTCGTCACACACGCCATGCCGGGCGTGAAAGGTGTTCAGCGAAAAGGAACTGGCAGCCGGCCGACGTAGCACAGGGCCTGCGCCCGTCACGACGCCGCCCTCAGCCAGTCCCGCCCCTTTTCGTCCAGCGCCGCATCGATGACCTCGGGCGGCAGGCTGTACACGGTGGCCCAGGTGGCGCGGCCATCGGCGGCGTTGGACGGGAAACTCGTCGTTTCGATCGGCCAGTGGTACTTGCGTTTCAGCGCGCGGACGATGGCGGCAAGCGTGACGCGGCCGCGCAGCGGCTCGGCGCCCGCCTGGTCGGTGTTCGACAGCAGCACGGCAAGGACGGCGCCACGGGCAGTGCGCGGGCCGGGGAAGATCGGGGTTTTGCGGGGCATGGCCCCATTTTAGCGGCAGGAACGGCAAGGCGGCGGCACGGCTGTATACTCGCGCCCCATGGACATCAATCAAATCATCGCCCATCGCCTGCGCGAACTGCGTAACGCCCGCGGCATGACCCTCGCGGTGCTGGCCGAACACAGCGGCGTGAGCAAGTCGAACATCTCGCTGATCGAGCGCGGTGAAAGCAGTGCCACCGCGACGGTGCTCGACAAGCTGGCCGCGGCGCTCGGCGTGCCGGTGGCGTCGCTGTTCGAAAAGCCCGTCGACGCCACGTCACCGATCGCGCGCGCCGGCGAGCAACCCGTGTGGACCGATCCTGGTTCGGGCTATGTGCGCCGCACGCTGTCGCCCACGGTGCCTTCGCTGATGCAGCTGGTCGAGATCACGTTCCCGGCGGGTGCCCGCGTGGCCTATGAAACCTCGTCGCAGGACATCGACCGCCAGCTGTGGATGATCGAAGGGCAGATGGAGATCACTGTCGGCGACAGCCGCTGGGAACTGGTCGCGGGCGACTGCCTCGTCATGCGCCTCGACGAGCCGAGCACCTACCACAACCCCGGCACGGTTCCCGCGCGCTACCTGATCGCCCAGGTCATGCAGGCGCCCATCGTGCCCCGGACCGTCGTCGAGCGTTAACCTGCCAGTGCGCGGATCGCCGCCACCAGCGCATCGAGATCCGCGAGCGACGTGTAGAGGTGCGGCGTGACCCGCACGCATTCCTCGTCACCAATGCCGCGCACCACGGTGAAGATGCGGTGTTCTTCCATCAGCCGTTCTGCCACGGTGCGCGCGGCCATGCCGCCGATGCCGAATGACGCCAGCGCGCCGTGGCGGCGCGGGTCGGTCGGCGTGAACAGCCGCACGCCGAGCACGCCGCGCACCCGCGCCATCCAGTAGCCGGCGAGGTAACGCAGCCGCGCTTCCTTGTTGCGCGTGCCGATCGATGCGTGGAAATGTAACGCGTCCTCGATTGCCAGGATCGGCGCGGGCGGTACCGCGCTGAAGTGTCCAAGTTTCACGATGTCGCCGGGCGCATGCCCCACGTCGCCGAACAGCGGCGCGATATCGGCAATGCGCTCCCGGGCGATGTACAGCAGGCCCGTGCCGAGTGGCGCACCCACCCATTTGTGCAGGTTGAACGCGGCAAACTGCGCACCCAGCGCGGGCACCATGTAGTCGATATGGGCCAGCGAATGCGCCCCGTCGACGATGACGTCGATGCCGCGCCGGCGTGCCATCGCCGCGATCTTCGCCACCGGCATGACCTGCCCGGTGCGGTGCACGACATGCGTGACGTGCAGGAGCCGCGTGCGCGCCGTGATCGCGGCCTCGTACAGCGCCACGATTTCCTCGTCGCTGCCCGGATCGAGCGGCACGTCCACCGTTACCAGCGCCAGTGCCTCGCGCGCGGCCACCATGCCGAAGGTATCGATGGCGCTGTCGTAATCGTGCCGCGCCAGCAGCACCCCGTCACCCGCGACGAACGGGTAGCCCTGGATCAGGATGTTCAGCGATTCCATCGCATTGCGGGTGAGGAGCAGTTCGTCGCGGCCGGCACCCGTAAAAGCGGCCAGCGCCGCCATCACCCGTTCCAGCCGCTCGGGAAATCGCACGCGAAGGAAGTACGAATTTTCCCGGTCCACCTGTTCCTGGTGGCGGCGCAGCGCCTCCCGCACGGGAATGGCCGGCATGCCGAAATAGCCGTTCTCCAGATTGATGAAATCGGGCGACGGTGCGTACTGGTGCCGGACGGTGTCCCAGTAGTGTTCGTCATCCGGCGCGACCGGCAGTGGGCTTGGGTAGGGCAAGACAGGCTCCTTGGGTAGGAATACAACAGCGCGCGAAAATCCAGTATACAAGATTATCTCGTCCGGTATACTGGATTAGACAGTTAGCGAACAGTCAAGTTCGCGAACATCACAGGGAGGACAAGATGAAGAATAACGCCCTTACGCAGCAGGAAAGTGCTGAGGAAGCCGTTGCACCGACGTGGGAAGCAAGCAGCACCGCCCTGCGCGACAAGCCTTTGGCAGACGTTCCGGAACCTGATTCGCCGGCCGCCGAACCGAAGCGCACCGTGGTGCGCGAGCTGCACAGGATGTTCGCGCTGATCGCCATCCGCTGAGCCGGCGCGGCCCTGGCCTGCCGCTCAGCGGTCCGCCGCGGTTCCGGGCAGGATGTCGCGCAGGATGGCCAGCTCGACGGGCTTGGTCATGTGGTGGTCGAAGCCCGCTTCCAGCGCCCGCTCGCGGTCTTTCTGCTGGCCCCAGCCGGTGGTGGCGACCAGCTTCATCGCGGTGCCGCCGGGCAGCTGGCGCAGCAGGCGTGCCAGTTCGTAGCCGTTCATGTCGGGCAGGCCGATGTCGAGCAGCGCCGCCTCGGGCCGGAATGCGGCAGCGATCTCGAGGGCCGCGCCGGCCGTGTGCACGGTGCGCGTTTCATAGCCCGATACCTGCAGTGCCATCGCCAGCGTTTCCGCCGCATCGCGGTTGTCGTCCACGATCAGCACGCGCACCGCGTCCGTTGCCGCAGAGCGAGCCTGGCGGGTGGCCGGTTCGGCCGCGGGACAGGCCGCGCCGGCGGCCAGCGGCAGGCGCACCGTGAATTCGCTGCCCTGGCTGGCCCCGGCGCTGGCCGCGTCCACCGTGCCGCCGTGCAGCGCGACGATGCCGCGCACCAGCGCGAGGCCGATGCCGAGGCCACCTTTCGACCGTTCCAGCGCCGGTTCGAGCTGCGAGAACATGTCGAACACCGTGGGCAGCGCGGCGGCGGGAATGCCGATACCGTTGTCGCGCACGCGGATCTCGGCGATGCCGGGCAGGCAGGCGAGGTGCAGTTCGATGGCGCCGCCGTCGGGCGTGTATTTGGCCGCGTTGGTGAGCAGGTTGATGACCACCTGGGCCAGGCGCGTCGCGTCACCGTTCACCAGCACCGGCGGCTCGGCGGCAAAGACTTGCAGCGTGTGCCGCGCCGCCGTCATCAGCGGGACCAGGTCCTGCGCGGCGCCACGCACCAGCGCGGCCAGTTCGACCGGTGCGCGGCTCAACTGCATGCGGCCCTGCGTGATGCGCGACACTTCCATCAGGTCGTCGACCAGCCGGGTGAGGTGGCGCAGCTGCCGGTCGAATGCCCCCAGTAGGCGCGGGTCGGCATCGGCGCCCAGCTTGAACTTCAGCACGTCCAGCGCGCTGCGCATCGGTGCCAGCGGATTGCGCAGCTCGTGCGACAGCGTGGCCAGGAATTCATCCTTGCGCCGGTCGGCCGCCGACAGTTGTTCGTTGGCCGCCTGCAGCCGGGCTTCGGCCTCGCGGCGTGCTTCCAGCGCCGCCTCGGCCGCCTTTCGGGCAGCCAGCAATTCGCGCTCGTAGGCATGGCGGTCGGCAACCTTGAACAGGGCCCAGTGATCGAAGACGCCATCGCCATCGCTGCGGCGCGCGATGTTGATCAGCACGGGCAAGCGCTCCTTGCGGCGGTTGACCAGCGCGACCTGGATTTCCGCCACCGATCCCTGTGCTTCGAGGATCGGCTGGCAATGCGTGTGGTAGAACAGGCGGGCGCCCACCGGCAGCAGGTCGCGCATGCGCCGCTGGCCGACCAGTTCTTCCTCCGCATAGCCCAGCCACGCGCAGGCGGTGGCATTTACCTTCGCGATCAGGCCGTCCGTGCCGGTGACCACCAGCGCGCAGGCGGCGTGGTCGAACAGGGTATCGCCTGGCGGAACGTGGGCCACGTGGGAAGGGTTACGCAGTAAGGGTTACGCGAATCAGCGCAGGGTCTGCGCAAGAAACCCCTCGATGACGCGCGAGCTTTCCGTCGGCGCGCTCATGTGCGGGCAGTGGCCAACGTTGTCGATCACGTGCAGGGTGCTCCTGGGCAGGTGGCGGTGCAGGTAGTTGCCCACTTCCAGCGGTGCCACCAGGTCGTCGCTGCATTGCAGGATCAGTGCCGGCACGGTGGAACGGGGCACGTCGGCCCGGTGGTCGGAGAGGAACGTCACGCGGGCAAAATGCCGGGCGATCTCGGGATCGTTGCGGCAGAAGCTGTCGGTGAGTTCGGCGCGCAGCTCCGGGCGCCCCGGTGCGCCCATGATGGCCGGCGCCAGGCTGCTCGACCAGCCCAGGTAGTTGGCATCCATCGTTTCCAGCAGCTCGTCGATGTCTTCCCGGCTGAAACCGCCGACATAGTCGCCATCGTCGCGATCGTCATTGATATAGCAGGGCGACGGTCCGACCATGACCTGGGCCACGAACCGTTCCGGTGCCTTGATCGTGGCGAGCAGGCCGATCATCGTGCTGACCGAATGGCCCACGAACACCACCGGCCCGGTGGCGAATTCGTCGAGGATTTCCACCAGGTCGTCCGCATAGCCGTGCAGCGTGCCGTATTTGTCGCGATCGTAGGCCGACAGGTCGGAGCGGCCGCTGCCGACGAGATCGAACGAAATGGTGCGGAAGCGTTCGGCAAAAGCGGGCGCGAGGAAACGCCACATGGTCTGGTCGCAGCCGAAGCCGTGCGCGAACACCATGGTGGCCGACCCGTTACCCGCGACATGGACATTGTTTCGGGACTTTACGGACATGATGGACTTTATTGTTGGTATGGCAACGTTCGATTATACCTGAGCCGTCCGGCAGGGTGTTTCACGATTGGCGCGGCGCGCCATTCGCCTCCGCCGCCACCGGCATGCCCTCGATCTTCCACCGCAGCATGCCGCCCGCCAGGTTGGCTACTTGCCCGAAGCCCGCCTTGGCCAGCAGCACGCAGGCCTGGGCCGAGCGCACGCCGGAGCGGCAGACGGCCACCACGGGCCGCGCCTTGTCCAGCGTATCGAGGTGTTCGGTCAATTGCGACAGCGGTACCAGCCGCGCGCCCGGCAGGTGGCCCAGCTTGTCGATGAATTCCGTTTCCTCGCGCACGTCCAGGATCTGCGTCTTGTGCCCGTGTTCGAGCAATGCCATCGGCTCGATTTCCCACACGCCGGAAAAGCGCAGCGTCAGCGGCGCCCAGTCCGGCGCTTCGGCGGGCAGCGCGCCGCCTTCGGGCTGGCCGCAGCGCAGGTTGGCAGGAACGGCGACCGCGATCATCTTCGGGTGCGGCAGGTTCAGGTTGTTCATGTGGCCCGTGAAATCGCCCACGTCCACTTCGCCGCCCAGCCGCGGATTGAAGCGGCGCTCCTCGGCCACGCTGGTCACCGTGATGCCGCGGTAGTCGTGCGCCGGGTACAGCAGGCAATCGTCGGGCAGCGACAGGATCTGCCCGCGCACGGACGCGAACAGCGCCTGCGGGCTGCCGCCCTGGAAGTCGGTACGGCCGCAACCGCGGATCAGCAGGCTGTCGCCCGTGAAGGCCATGCTCGCGTCATCGAGCACATAGGTGAGGCAGCCGCTCGTGTGGCCCGGCGTGGCCCGCACGTCCAGGTGGCGCGCGCCGAATGCGATGCGGTCGCCGTGCCGCAGCGGGCGGTCCACCAGTTCCGCGCCTGCCGCCTGCGCCAGTGCGATACGGCTGCCGCAGCGCTGGCGCAGGCGCCATGCGCCGGTCACGTGGTCGGCATGTACGTGCGTGTCGAGTGTGGCCAGCAGTTCCAGGCCGAGTTCCTGCAGCAGCGCCAGGTCGCGCGGCACCTGCTCGTAGACGGGGTCGATCAGCAGCGCCTCGCCGCCATCGGCAAGCAGGTAGGTATAGGTCGAGGAAGTGGGGTCGAACAGCTGGCGGAAGATCATGGGGGCTCCGGTCTGGCCAGCCTCGTGAGCCGGCCGTGCGTGATGGGCTTGGAACCCCATTTTAGCTCCGCAAGTTCGCCACCGAAGCCCGCATCGTCACCGTCACGGGAAAATCGCGCTCGACCGGGCGTTCCAGGCCATAGCACAGCTTGAGCAGGGCATTGATGCCGTTCAGCGTCATCTGCCGCCACGGCATGCGCACCGACGTCAGGCGCGGCGCCGCATACTCGGCGCTCGGCGTGTCGTCATAGGCCAGCACGGACAGGTCCTGCGGCACGCGGATGCCCGCTTCCTGGAAGTGCGACAGCGCGCCCACGGCCATTTCATCGTTGGCGCAGAACAGCGCGGTGGGCTTGCGGCCGGAGGCCACCAGCGCCTGCGCCGCGGCCCAGCCGCTGGCCGGCGAGAAGTCGCCTTCGCGGCGCCACATCGCGGCGGTGTCGATGCTTGCGGCGGCCAGCTCCGCGAGGAAGCCGTCGATGCGGGCAACGCTGTCCTCGAGCTGCATCGGGCCGGTCAGCAGGGCGATGTCGCGGTGCCCGTTGTCCAGCAGCGTGCGCGCGGCCAGGCGGCCACCCAGCACGTGGTCGACGGTGAAGCACTGGTCCGGGATCGTGGCGAAGTTATGGTTCAGCGCCACCAGGCGCGACAGCCGGCTGCCGGCCACGGCGAGATCGTCTTCATCCAGCGCGCTGGTCATCACGACCAGGCCATCGCAACCGCGTTCGATGAGGAACTCGATGCCTTCGATCGCCTGGCGCCGCGCGTCGCCCAGGCCCACGCCGAACGCCACGACCATGTGCAGGCCGGCGGCGCGCAATTCGGTGTCGATGATCTGCAGGATCGGGGTAAAGAACGTGCCGGACAGGGCAGGGATGTACACGCCGATCATTTTCGACGAACCGGACAGCAGTGCCCGTGCCGCATGCGATGGCCGGAAGCCCAGCTCTTCGATCGCTTTCTGCACGCGTTCCAGCGTGGCCGGCGATACCGGTCCGCTGCCATTGATCGCGCGCGACGCCGTACCGAGGCCCACGCCCGCCAGGCGGGCGACGTCTTTGATGGTTGCCACTGGAATTCCTATTTTCGGCTGACAGAACGCCCACGAGCATACTGGAAGTCACCCCGTGCGCCAACCGCCAGGGCTTCCTAACGGCTCTTTGCATACTTCATGATGTTCAGGAACGTATCGGTCCAGTACACCTTGCGGTTCTCGGCCAGGTACTTCACCAGCTCTTCGTGCGCGGCGCTCGAGTTGGCGAGATGGTCGCCGCCGATGCCATGGAACGTGAACGAGATCATCGTGCCCTTGTCGGCCGCCTCCTTGACCATCGCGATCAGCTGCTGCCCGGTGAGCCCCACGGGAATCACGACCGGCACGAGGTAAGGGTCGAGTGCCGCCATCGATGGCACCGCGCCCCGGCCGATGCTGGCCTTGATCGCGACGAATTCGTTCTGGACGGCCGGCAGGTAATTCTGCCCGCTCGCCAGCAGGTCGCCGCACGGCGCGGTGAACGTGCGCTCGCGCCGCCCGTCGATCGCATGCAGCATCGTGTTGGCGAGGGTGACCTGGTCCTTCAATTGCGCCACGCTCGTCGTGTCCAGGTCGCGGTGCGGTTCCACCCAGCTGCGCTCCGGCTGCGAACGGCGGCACTGGTGGAACAGCGTGTGGTTGGCCAGCTCGTGGCCCGCCTGCGCGGCGGCGCGCCATTCGGGCAGGCGCTTGTCGATGGTGGGACTGGAGAGCGTCAGGTAGAACGTGCCCTTCACACCGTATTTGTTCAACGTGGGGATCGCATGATCGAGCTGCGAATCGGCGGCATCGTCATAGGCCAGGCTGACGGCGGCCTTGGCGCCGTTCGGCCAGTGGAACGTTTCGGCGGCGGCGGCGCCGGTCGATACGGCGGCGAGGGCCAGCAGGGTCCAGCAGGTTTTCATCATTTCGTACCCGGTTATGTGACAGGAACGCAACGCATGCTGCGATAGGGATCGTGGCGCGCGTTGCAGGAAAGGAGTGGAAACGTTACCATACAACGACATTCATCTTTGCATGCGCCCGTCGCGCCGTCAATCCGGGGACCCCATGGCTGCTCTGCACCGCTGCTCCACCATTGTCGCCTCCCTTGCTTCCTTTGCATTGCTGGCCGCCGCCGGCATTGCCCAGGCCGCGGAAACGACGGGCGGCAAGCCCGCCGGCTGGCGGCTCGCGTGGGCCGATGAATTCGACGTGGACGGCTTGCCCGATCCGGCGAAGTGGGCCTACGACACCAAGGCCAACCGCACCGGCTGGTACAACAAGGAACTGCAGTACTACGCCAGCGCGCGGCGCGAGAATGCCGAAGTGAAGAACGGCCGCCTGGTGATCACCGCCCGCAAGGAAGCGCTGGCGTCGATGCCCGATTACGGTGGCCAGGCCTACACGTCGGCACGGCTGGTCACGCGCGGCAAGGCCAGCTGGACGCAGGGCTTCATCGAAGTGCGTGCCAGGCTGCCGTGCGCGCCGGGCAGCTGGCCGGCGATCTGGATGCTGGGCACCGGCGGCAAATGGCCGGCCGATGGCGAGATCGACATCATGGAGCACGTGGGCCACAAGCCCGGCGAAATCCTCGGCAGCATCTACACGAACGCGCAGAACTGGCCGCGTGGCACGGGCAAGACCAGCAGGACGATGGTGCCCGATGCCTGCGAGGCGTTCCACGACTACCAGCTCACGTGGACGAAAGACCGGATCCTCGTGGGGGTGGATGGCCGCAACTACGCCGAACTCGTCAACCCCGGCGATGGCGACTACGACAAGTGGCCATTCGACCGGCCGCAGTACCTGCTGCTGAACCTTGCGGTGGGCGGCGACCTGGGCGGTGCCGTGCGCGATGACAGCCTGCCGTGGCGCATGGAAGTGGAGTACGTGCGGGTGTTCCAGCCGTGAGCATCAAGCGTCATGCGTGTCCGTGCTGCGCGCGGTTGCCGTATGAGTTTTTACAACAGTAGCGGCCAATAACAAATCTGTTCCGATTGACAATGCAGAGTTGCGAACCTACCATTGAGCGATCAAATATGGAAACGTTTCCATAATCGTCGCGGCAGCTGGGTAGAAAACCATAAGAACACAGGAGACCACATGCAATATCCGAAAACAAAGCAGAAACTGATCGCCCTGGCCGTGTCCAGCGCCTGCGCCGCCACCGCGCTGCCGGCGTGGGCGCAGGACGTGGCACAGGCACAGGGCGCCGACCTGTCGTCGTCGCAGCCGGTGCAGTCGGTGGTGGTGACCGGCATCCGCGCGTCGATGCAGTCGTCGCTGAACCTGAAGCGCAATTCCGACGGCATCGTCGACGGCATCGTGGCCGAGGACATCGGCAAGTTCCCGGACACGAACCTGGCCGAATCGCTGCAGCGCATCTCCGGCGTGTCGATCGACCGCTCGATCGGCGAAGGTTCGAAGGTCACCGTGCGCGGCGTGGGGCCCGACTTCAACATGGTGCTGCTGAACGGCCGCCAGATGCCCACGTCGAACCTGGGCGACCTGAATGGCCGCGCGTTCGACTTCGCCAACCTCGCCTCGGAAGCGGTGTCGCAGATCCAGGTGTACAAAACGAGCCGTGCCGAAACCCCCGCCGGCGGCATCGGCGCCACGCTGAACGTGATGACGGCGCGCCCGCTGGACCGCCCCGGCATGCTGGCCTCCGTTGGCGTAAAAGGCGTCTACGACAAGTCGGCATCGAACCTGCCGGGCGACGTCAAGGATGGCAAGCGGGTGACGCCGGAGATCTCGGGCATCTACAGCAATACCTGGAACGACAACATGTTCGGCGTGTCCGTCAGCGCCAGCTACCAGGAACGCAACCTGGGCTACAGCACGGCATCCGTGGGCAATGGCTGGAAGGGGCCGTACCTGGGCAGCGCCACCGGCGGCGGCACGATTCCCCAGCCCGGCGCGCCCGGCTCGGAAAACATCACCAACCGGCCCGGCGCCACCGATGTGTATTCGCTGCCGCAAAACCTGAACTATGCCTTCAACGGCGTGCAGCGCGAGCGCACCAATGGCCAGCTGACGTTCCAGTTCGCGCCGCGCAAGGACCTGACCACCACGCTCGACTACACCTATTCGCAAAACAAGATCCACACGCGCCGCCAGGACCTGTCGGCATGGTTCAACTTCGGCCCTTCCGCCTCCAGCTGGACCGATGGCCCGGCCGCCGGCCCGCTGGTGTACACCGAGTTCCTTCCTGCCGGGAGCAGCGATATCGCCATGGGCGGTGCGGACTTTGCCACCGTCAGCGAAAATAAGTCGGTCGGCTTCAATACGCTGTGGAAGGTCAACTCCGCGCTGCGCCTTGAACTGGACGTGCACCGCTCCACCGCCGAATCGCAGGCCGACAGCCCGTTCGGTTCGGACAACGTGATCGGCACCGCCTCGTTCAGCCGCGGCGACACCACGGCCGACTTCAGCCAGGACTTCCCCGTGCTGTCGATCGCCGGCGCCGATTTTGCGCGCGCGCCGCAGCAGGTCACCGGTTCGGCGTTCCGCAACGGCTACATGAAAGGCGAAATCAGCCAGGCCCAGTTCAAGGGCCGCCTGAAGGTGATGGAATCGTCGCAGCTGAACTTCGGCCTGTCCGCCACCAAGGTCGATAACCGCTCCGCATTCTCGACGATGCAGCGCGACACGTGGGGCGGCGCCAGCAGCCCGGCCGACTATCCGAGCAGCGTGTGGCACCCGGCGACCGTGCGCGGCTACTTCGACAAGATCGACGGCTCCGGCAATCCGGCCCTGTTCAACAACTTCTACACGTTCGATTTCGGCCAGGTGCGCGACCTGGCGATCAAGGCGTCCGGCCGGCCAGACCTGTATTCGATCAAGGACCGCTGGGATACCGACCAGCGGACCGAGGAAAAGTCCAAGGCGCTGTACCTCCAGTTCAATACCGACTGGGATACGGCACTGCCGATCCACACGGCCATCGGCCTGCGCTACGAGAAGACGGACGTGGTGTCTTCCGCGCTGGTGCAGACCGCGACCGGCATTTCCTGGGTATCGCAGAACGAATTCCCGGTGCAGTTCGGCGCCCCGGACTTCACGACGCTGACCGGCAAGTACAACAACCTGCTGCCCAGCATCGATACCGATATCGAACTGCGCCAGGACATGAAGCTGCGCCTGTCGTATGGCGAAACCATCGGTCGGCCCCGCTATGACCAGATCCAGGGCGGCACGGTGCTGACCGCGCTGGCGCGCGTGGATGGCGGCACCGGCACATCGGGCAACCCGGGCCTGAAGCCGGTCGAATCGAAGAACCTGGACCTGTCGTACGAATGGTATTACGGCAAGCAGAACTTCTTCGCGCTCGGCTTCTTCAAAAAGAACCTCGATAACTACGCCGGCGTGTCGCAGGTGAATGCCACGCCGTTCAACCTGCACACCCCGGTGGGCGGGGCATTGTGGAACCTGGCGCTGACCAATGGCTGCGCCACCGCCGACACCACGTGCATCCGCAACTACATCTTCCGCAACCATCCGACGGCAGCGGGTGTCACGCGCGGCAATGACGATGCCTCCGGCAACGCCACCGGCACCATCGTCGGCCAGCCGGGCGATCCGGTCGCGAACTTCCGCATCACGTCGTTCTCGAACCAGAAGAAGGCTAGCCTGAAAGGCTTCGAGGTGAACGTGCAGCACATGTTCGGCGACAGCGGCTTCGGGGTATCGGCCAACTACACATATGTCGATTCCGGCCTGGGCTTCAACAACGCCAGCGCCGGCGAACAGTTCGCGCTGGTCGGCCTGTCCGATTCGGCCAACCTGGTCGGCATCTACGAGAACGACAAGTGGAATGTGCGCGCCGCCTACAACTGGCGCGACAAGTTCCTGGCGTCGACGTTCGATGGCGCGGGCCCGAACCCGGTCTACACGGAAGCCTATGGCCAGTTCGACCTGTCGGTGGGCTTTGCGATCACGCCGCAGCTGTCGATGCAGTTCGAGGGCATCAACCTGACGAATGAAACGACGCGCCAGCACGGCCGTAACGAGCGGATGCTGGTCAATGCCACGCAGGCCGGCGCGCGCTATATGTTGGGTCTGCGCTACAAGTTCTGACGATCGTTTTCATACTATGAGAGGGGAGGGGCTCCGTGGGCGGCGGAGCACCTCCGATTTTTGTTTTCACGGTTAGTTTTTCGGTTAGACTAATTGCCACTCTCGTTGTTTGACTTGTATCCGGGTTCCTCATGTCCAGCCTGATCAATCACGTGGTCGTCGTCGGCGGCGGTTCCGCCGGCTGGCTGACCGCCGGCGTCCTCGCGGCCGACCATCCTGCATTGCGCGTGACGCTGGTCGAGTCGCCCGACGTGGCGCCGATCGGGGTAGGCGAGGGCACGTGGCCGTCGATGCGCGACACGCTGCACCGCATCGGCGTTTCCGAATCGGCGTTCTTCCGCGAATGCGATGCCGCGTTCAAGCAGGGCTCCCGCTTCAACGGCTGGCGCCATGGCGGCGGCGCCGACGATTATTATTTCCACCCGTTCGTGCTGCCGCAGGGCTTCGGCGAGGCCGACCTGGTGGCAAGCTGGCAGCGCGATTTTCCGGATGTACCCTTTGCCGACCTGGCGAGCTTCCAGCCGCACCTGTGCACGAACGGCCGGGCGCCGAAGCAGCCGGCCACGCCGGAATTCGCCGCCGTGGCCAATTATGGCTACCACCTCGATGCCGGCAAGTTCGGCGTCTTCCTGCGCAAGCACTGCCTGGAAAAGCTGGGCGTGCGCTACGTGCCCGACCATGTCATGGCCATCAACAGCCATGGGAACGGCGACATCGCCTCGCTGCAAACAAAGGAACACGGTGCCCTCGACGGCGACCTGTTCATCGATTGCACCGGCATGCAGTCGCTGCTGCTGGGCCGCCATTACGGCGTGCCGCTGCTGCACCGCAAGGACGTGCTGTTCAACGACTGTGCGCTGGCCGTGCAGGTGCCGTACGAGCGCGAGGACAGCCCGATCGCCTCGCAAACGACATCCACCGCGCAGCGCGCCGGGTGGATCTGGGATATCGGCCTGCCCACGCGGCGCGGCATCGGCCACGTGTATTCAAGTGCGCACACGAGCGACGAGCAGGCGGAAGCGGACTTGCGTGCCTATGTGGGCACGGACATGCCCGCGCCCCGCAAGCTCACGTTCCAGCCCGGCTACCGCGAGCAGTTCTGGCACCGCAACGTGGTCGCCATCGGCCTGTCCGCCGGCTTCATCGAACCGCTGGAAGCTTCCGCGCTGGCACTCGTCGAGATGTCTGCGGCAATGGTCAGCGACGACCTGCCGGCCACGCGCGACGCGATGGACATCGTGGCGCGCCGCTTCAACGATGCGTTCACGTATCGCTGGGAGCGCGTCATCGAATTCCTGAAGCTGCACTATGTGCTGAGCGGGCGTAACGACTCCAGCTACTGGCACGACAACCGCCGCGCCGAGACCATCCCAGCGCGATTGCAGGAACTGCTGGTGCTGTGGCGCCACCGGCCGCCGTCGCGCCTGGACTTCAACCGCATCGAGGAAGTCTTTCCATCGGCCAGCTGGCAGTACGTGCTGTACGGGATGGGCTTCCGGCCGGACCGCGAACGCATCACGCGGCGCGGCTCGACGGGCAATGCCGACGGCTACTTCCGCGAAGCCGCCGAGCTCACGCGCAAGATGCTGCGCGCGCTGCCGTCGAACCGCGAATTGATCGACCACATCCGCCTTCACGGGCTGCAGAAAATCTAGAACAGACGAGACACGCATGACGAACCACGTTTTACTGAACAACGTCCAGCACAAGGACCTGAAGGTCATCACCCGCCACGGCCCCGGCCTGGGCGACGAGCAGATGTACGCCGCCACCTTCCCCGCCGAATTCCGCACGCTGCAGGCGCACTACCCGATCGTGTTCCGCAAGGCCGAAGACGGCCGCACGTTCGAGCCGATCGCGCTGTTCGGTTTCCAGGCCGGCGAAAACCTGTTCCTGAAGGCCGATGGCTGGGACGCGCCGGAAATCCCGCTGATGATCGAGCGCCAGCCGTTCCTGATCGGCCGCAACGGCGACGAAATGCTGGTGCACGTGGACCTGGACAGCCCGCGTGTCTCCCGTACCGAAGGCGAGCCGGCCTTCCTGCCGCACGGCGGCATCACCGAATACCTCGAACGCGTCAACTCGATGCTGTTCACGATCCACGAAGGCTTGCAAAGCAACGTGGGCTTCGTCGAGGCGCTGCTGAAGCACGAGCTGCTCGAATCGTTCGTGTTCGACATCGAACTCGATGACGGTTCGCAGAACCGCCTCGCCGGCTTCTACACGATCCACGAAGAGCGCCTGCATGCCCTGGATACCGAAGCGATCGGTGCCCTGCACCGGGCCGGCTACCTGCAGCCGATCCACATGGTGCTGGCTTCGCTGTCGCAATTCCGTGCGCTGATCGATCGCAAGAACCGGGAGAACCGGCAGCATGCTGCCGGTCGCTGAACTGCGCGGCCTCACGCCGCGCGACCTGAACGACCGCATCCTGACGTCGACGCAGCCGCTGCTGCTGCGCGGCCTCGTGGCGCAGTGGCCGATGGTGCGCGCGGCGCTGGAATCGCAGGAAGCGGCCTCCGCGTACCTGAAGCGCTTCTATGCCGGCGGTCCCGTCGTGGCCATGCTCGGCCTGCCCGATATCGGCGGACGGTTTTTCTACAACGACGACATTTCCGGCTTCAACTTTCGCCCCGTGCACGCGCCCCTGAATGGCGTGCTGGACGAACTGGAAGCGCACCGCAACGACGAGCAGCCGCCGGCGATCTATGTGGGCTCCACCACGATCGATGCGTGCCTGCCGGGTTTCCGCAGCGAGAACGACGTCGACCTGGGGAAGGACCGCGATCCGCTGGCATCGATCTGGATCGGCAACCGCACGCGCATCGCTGCGCACTACGACGCGCCGGACAACCTGGCCTGCGTGACGGCGGGCCGGCGCCGCTTTACGCTGTTCCCGCCCGACCAGCTGCCGAACCTGTACGTGGGGCCGCTGGACTTCACCCCGGCCGGCCAGGCGATCAGCCTCGTCGACCTGCATGCGCCGGACTTCGAGCGCTTCCCGCGCTTTGCCGAGGCGCTCGAGCATGCACAGGTGGCGGAGATGGAGCCGGGCGATGCGCTGTTCATTCCCAGCATGTGGTGGCACCACGTCGAGGCACTGGAAGCCTTCAACGTGCTGGTGAACTACTGGTGGCGCCAGTCGCCCCACTACATGGACACGCCGACCAATGCCCTGATGTACGCGATCATGACGATCCGCGACCTGCCACCCGAGCAGCGCAAGGCGTGGGAAGGCCTGTTCCGCCACTACGTGTTCGAACAGGATGACGACACCGCCGCCCACATCCCGCCGGCCGCGCAGCGCATGCTGGCGCCGATGACCGAGGACATGGCGCGCGCGCTGCGCGCCCAGCTGCTGAAGCGCATGAACCGCTGAGCGCATTACAAGACAAGAAGGAGACGGACATGGAACAACAACGCTTGACGAAGCCGGTGCGCCGCGTGGTGATCGCCGGCGGCGGCACGGCCGGGTGGATGGTGGCCGCGGGGCTGTCGAAATCGCTGGGCCGGCTGCTCGACATCAAGCTGATCGAGTCCGACGAGATCGGCACGGTCGGCGTTGGCGAAGCCACGATCCCCACGCTGATGAATTTCCACCACCTGCTGGAAATCAACGAGCAGGAATTCATGGCCGAGACGATGGCCACGTTCAAGCTGGGCATCAGCTTCGAGAACTGGCGCGACGTGAACGAGGATTACATCCACTCGTTCGGCACCACCGGTACGGACCACTGGACGGCCGGCTTCCAGCACTTCTGGCACAAGGGCCGCGAGCGCGGCATCGCCGGCGACTATGGCGACTACTGCCTGGAGCTGAAGGCGGGGCTGCAGAACCGTTTCGCGCACCTGCCGAACAACGGCATGAACTACGCTTACCACATGGATGCGGGCCGCTATGCGAAATTCCTGCGCCGGTTTTCCGAGCGCTTCGGCGTGCAGCGCGTGGAAGGCAAGATCGCCGAGGTGCGCAAGAACCTGGTCAGCGGCGACATCATCGCCCTGCGCCTCGACTCGGGCGCGGAGCTGGAAGGTGACCTGTTCATCGACTGCACGGGCTTCCGCGCGCTACTGATCGGGCAGACGATGGGCGTGGACTACGACGACTGGTCGCACTGGCTGTTCAACGACAGCGCGGTGGCGCTGCAGACGAAATCCGTGCGCGACGCCGTGCCGTACACGCGCTCGATCGCGCGCGACGCCGGCTGGCAGTGGCAGATCCCGCTGCAGCACCGCGTGGGCAATGGCATGGTGTACTCGAGCCGCTACACGGACGACGAATCGGCGCTGCGCACGCTGCAGGCGGCCGTCGACGGCGAAGCCTTGACCACGCCGCGCGTGATCCGCTTCACGCCGGGCCAGCGCAAGCAGACGTGGAAGGGCAACTGCGTGGCCATCGGCCTGGCCAGCGGCTTCCTGGAACCGATCGAATCGACCAGCATCCACCTGATCCAGCGCGGCATCATCCGGCTGATGCAGATGTTCCCGCAGGATGGCATCAGCCAGGCCGACATCGACGAATACAACCAGCAGGCCGACTACGAGATCAAGCACATCCGCGATTTCATCATCCTGCACTACACGGTGACGAACCGCCGCGACACCCCGTACTGGCGCGACGCCGCCACGATGAAGCTGCCGCCATCGCTGCAGCACCGCATCGACCTGTTCCGCGATACGGGCCGCGTGTTCCGCGTGCCGAACGAGCTGTTCGCCGAAAACTCGTGGATCCAGGTGATGCTGGGCCAGGGCATCCTGCCCGCCTCGCACCACCAGACGGCCGACCTGATGGGCGACAAGGAACTGGCCCACTTCCTCGGCAACATCAGCGGCACCATCGACCGCACCGTCGCCCAACTGCCCTCGCACCAGAAATACGTCGAGCAATACTGTTCCGGCACAGGGTGGTAAAACAACAACAGGGACAGTCCCTCCAAAGGGGACTGTCCCCGGTGTTGTTTTGTAACCAGCTCGACAATAGTAATTCCGAATATTCATTGCTTCGTGACAAAGTGTGAGTTTTCGGTCAGCGGCGATGCGTTATAAACACGGCATTGTCATTCTGGAGTTCATCTTGCGAATCACCCTTGTACTTGGCGCCTTGCTGGCGCTGTCGACCGGCCTTGCCCATGGGCAGGAATACACCATGAAAGCGGAGGAGGCGCAGACTGGCTCGCACTTGAAGCGCAATACGACGCGCCTGCATTTCCCGCCGGACAAGACCTATGCGGAGTTGCCGGAAGCGGACAAGGCCCGGATGCGCGCCATGTACGAGGCGATGGGCCCGAACGACGAACCGCCCTATCCATTGCGCGGCTATGGCAAGCTGCTGCGCTCGATCTCCACTGCCGGCGGCGCGCTGCAGGTCGAGGGCGTGATCGAGATGGGCGTCATCGTGGGCACGGACGGCCGCGCCAACGAAGTGAAGGTGTACCGCTCGCCCGATGCGAGGACCACCACGGCCATGGCCAGTGTGCTGATGCTGGAAAAATACAAGCCGGCCGTGTGCGACGGCAAGCCCTGCGTTCAGGAATTCCCGTTTGCCATGGAATTCAACCTGGAAAATCAACAGCTGAAAACTTACCGGTGATCTGCTACATTGTCAAAAAGCCAATGAGCAATTGATTTTCAGGGATGCACGGACCGCCCGGTATCGTCGTCCGCAGCGAAAGCGCCCTGGCCGCCAGGGCAACCACCTCACTGGGCTGCAAACCAAGGAGAACGAGCATGGCAAACGCCGAGCAAGTCGCACTGACCATCCGCCGCGCATTC
The DNA here is from genome assembly GCF_004209755.1 of Pseudoduganella lutea. NCBI lineage: Bacteria > Pseudomonadati > Pseudomonadota > Betaproteobacteria > Burkholderiales > Oxalobacteraceae > Pseudoduganella > Pseudoduganella lutea. The sequence goes on from NZ_CP035913.1 coordinate 3,142,102, forward strand.
GACGCGCCGCGCGAGCTGGTGTTCACCACGATGACGGACCCGGAACACCTGCGGCACTGGTGGGGTCCGAAGGAATGCACGATCACGGTGGAGCGCGCCGACGTGCGCCCCGGCGGCGTCTTCCACTACTGCATGCACCCGCGCGATGGGATGGCCGGCATGGACGTGTGGGGCCGTTTCGATTTCCATGAAATCGAGCAGCCGCACCGCTTTGTGTTCGTCAACGGCTTTGCCGACGAAGCCGGCAACCGCATCCGCTACCCGCTGCTGCCCATGTGGCCGCTGGAAGTGCGCAATACCGCCACGCTCGAAGAAGACAACGGCAAGACGACCCTCACGCTGCATTCGGCGCCGGCGAACGCCAGCGACGCCGAATGCGCCACCTTCTTTGCCGCGCATGCCTCGATGCAGCAGGGCTTCGGCGGCATGTACGACGTCTACGAGCAGTACCTCAAGACGGTACAGGCCAGCGCGGAATAACCCAGTCGCCGCCCCCGTGGCGGCGTCCCGCGCGCTTATTGCTCATCCTTCTGCACGTCCTTCCGCGCGTTTTCTCTTGCATTTTCCGTTCAATGCGCGCGCGATGACCGCCCTCCACGCCAGTGGAGCCCGGCATCGGCTGGTGCACGGCGTTGCACGTCTTCCTGGCGGCTGACGTCCGTCGTCACCACCAGCGGCGTGCCGCCGCGCGCGGAAGCTTCGGCCGCCACGGCCTGCAAGGCCTCGGTGCGGCGCGCGGCCAGCACCACGTTGGCCCGCATGGCGGCCAGCTCCAGCGCGACGCCCTTGCCGAAACCGCTGGAGGCGCCGGTGATCACATAGGTCTTGCCCGCCACCGAATCCCGTTCATCGGCGGATAGCACGGTGCCGCAGCCGGCCAGCTGAATGGCAAACATCAACAGCATCAGGTAGCGCATGGTCCTTCCTCCTGGAAGGCGCCATGATAGGAAGATCGGAGGCCATGCCGACGCACGATACCAACCGGAACAATCCGGCTCAGCGGTTCGTCAGCGTCACCCCTGCCGCCACCAGCACGCCACCGGCCACCATCGAGGCCAGCACCTGCTCGCCCAGCAGCAGCGCCGCCAGGCCGATGCCGAACACGGGCACGAGGTTGTTGAACACGGCGGTGCGCGAAGCACCGATCGCCTTCACGCCTTCGTAGTACCAGACAAAGCCCAGCACCGTGCCGAACGCGCCCAGGTAGCCGAGGCTGGCCCACACCTGCCAGCCGATGCCGCTCCACTGCAGCGCCACCAGGTCGCGCCCCGCGCCCACCAGCAGGAACAGCAGGCCCCACAGCGCCGCATACGTGGTGGCGGCCACCGGCGTCAATCCCTTCAGCGCGGCGCGGCCCACCAGCGTGTAGGCGGCCCAGCTGCTGATCGCGCATAGCATCAGCAGCTCGCCCTTGCCCAGCGACTGGCCGATGTCGTGCAGCGCCGCCACGGGATCGCCGCGCGTGATGACGATGGCCGCGCCCGCGAACGCCAGTGCGATGCCGGCCCACTTCACGGCATGCAGGCGTTCGCGCAGCAGCACGGCCGCGGCCAGCGCGGTCACGATCGGGTTCAGCGCGATGAACAGCGCCGCGCGCCCGGCCGGCATGGTGCCCAGTGCGCCGAAGAAGCACAGGTTGTACAGGAAGATGCCGGTCAGGCCCAGCGCCGCCGTGGCCGCCACCTGCTTGCCGGTCAGGCGTGGCAGGCCGCCTTCCTTCTTCCAGGCGACGAGCAGCAGCAGTACCACCGCCACGGCAAAGCGCAGCGCGGCGGCCGTCATCGCCGGCAGCGCATGCGCGACGATGCGCCCGGCGATGAACGTGCCGCCCCAGAACAGGGTGACGAGTACGAGCTTGCCGTACACGAGGTTGTTTTTTACGAGGGAGTCGGTCATGTTGTGCTTGCATCGGAGGTTCGGGAAGCCATACAGTATTACTTATCCAAACTCATAGGCAAATGAGCAAAAGCTCATGGGCAGTGTTGATTCTCCAGGTATTTTCCATGACTCTTCCAGGGCAACCATGACATTCACCCAGCTGGAAATCTTCGTGATGGTGGCCGAGATGCGCGGCTTCACTGCGGCCGCGCTGCGCCTCGGCATCAGCCAGTCGGCCGTATCGCATGCGATCCGTGTCCTCGAACAGGAGCTGGACGTGCAACTGGTCGAGCGCCAGCAGGCCGCCGTCGAGGTGACGGAGCTGGGTGGGCGCCTGCTGCTGCGTGCCCGCGAAATCCTCGGGTTGCAGGAAGCGATGCGCCAGGATGCGGCCGTGGCGCGCGGACTGAACCAGGGGTTGATCCGCATCGGCTCGTTCGGCCCCACGTCGTCGCTGAAACTGCTGCCGGCGATCCTGAAGGCGTTCCGTGCCCGCTATCCCGGCATCGAGGTGCAGATCGACGAGGGGCCGGATGCGGCCGTCATCGGCTGGGTGGCGGACCGCCGCGTCGACGTGGGCTTTGCCGTGCTGCCGGACGACCGTTTCGACACCGTGCCGCTGGTCGAAGACCAGCTGGTGGCGCTGGTGCAGCGCGACCATCCACTGGCGGCGAAGCGCGCCATCACGCTGGAGGAGCTGGTGGGACTGCCGTTCATCATGCCCGAGCAGGGGTGCTCGGCACTGGTCGAGCCGCTGTTCGCTAACGCCGGCCTGGCACCGCACGTGCGCTACCGGATGTCGCAGATGGTCACGGTACTGGGCCTGGTCGACAATTGCGATGGCGTGACCGTGATGCCCGAGCTGGCGCTGCCGCACGCGATGGCCGAAACGCACCCGCGTGTCGTTGCCCGGCCGCTGCGGCCGATGGTGCGGCGGCGCGTGGGCCTGATCCTGCGCAACCTGTCGCGCGCCGCGCCGGCGGTGCAGGCATTTGCCGAGATCGCGCGCACGGCCGCGAAAGCGGTCCGCTGAAAATTCCTGTCAGCACAAGGTGAAGAGCGCCCCGATGGCGAGCACGCTGGCAGGTGCCAGCAGGGCATGGGTGGCCCACGCGCAGACAGCACACAGCACGATTACGGCTGCGGCAAAGGCCAGGGGTTCGCGCCGTTTCATCAGGCCATCCGCAATCGCGCCACGGCGCGGTCGTCGATCGGCCAGTGCAGGGCGGCCGCGGCCAGCCCGACCAGGGCCGACAGCAGCCACATGGCGTCGTACGAGCCGGTGGCATCGAACACGGCGCCGCCCAGCCACATGCCGAGGAAGCCGCCCAGCTGATGGCCGACGAACACGAAGCCGAACAGCGTGGCGAGGTACTGCACGCCGAACACCTGCGACACGAGGCCATTCGTCAGGGGCACCGTGCCGAGCCACGTCAAGCCCATCACGAACGCGAATACGTAGACACTGGCCGTGCTGGCGGGCAGCAGCGCGAACGCGAGCAGCGCGCCGGAGCGCACGAGGTACAGCCCGGCCAGCACGTACTTGCGCCGGTACAGGCCGCCGAGCTGGCCGCACAGGTAGGTACCCGCCACGTTGGCCAGCGCAATGATCGCCAGTGCCGCCACGCCCGTGTGCGGGCCGAAGCCCTGGTCCACCAGGAAGGCGGGAAAGTGGCCGGCGATGAATGCCAGCTGGAAGCCGCAGGCGAGAAAGCCCGCGTTCAGCAGCCAGAACCCCTTGTGCGACAAGGCTTCGCGGATCGCGCCGGTCATCGACTGCGGCTGCCGTTCCGGCACCCGGTCCTGCCGGTCGTCCAGTGGCCATGCGAGCGGTAGGGCGAATGCCAGCACCAGGGCAAAGACCGACAGTGCGGCGATCCAGCCCAGGCCGCCGATCAGCTGCTGCGTGGCGGGCACCATCGCGAACTGCCCCACGCCACCGACGGCGCCGGCCATGCCCAGCGCCCAGCCGCGCCGCTGCGGCGGCACGATGCGGCTGATGGCGCCGTACACGACGCTGAACGTGGTGCCGGACAGTGCCACGCCGACCAGCAGCCCGGCCGACAGCGCGAGCTGCACGCCGGTGGCGGCATGCGCCATCAGGTACAGGCCGAGCGCATACAGCAGGCAGCCGCCGGCCAGTACCCGGCGCGCGCCCCAGCGGTCGGCGATCATGCCGGTGAACGGCTGCGCCAGGCCCCACACCAGGTTTTGCAGCGCGATCGCCAGCGCGAACGCTTCGCGGCCCCAGCCGCGCGTGCCGGTCATCGGCAGCATGAACAGGCCCTGCACGTGGCGCACGCCCAGCGCCAGGCCGACGATGACGCCACCACACAGCACGGCGGCCAGCGGGGAGCGCAGCGCCTTCATGGTCGTCCGGATATCCATGCTTCCTCCTTTGGAATCCCCAGCATAGCGTCGCGCCTGCCCATGGCACCAGTGACAAATGGACATGCGATCCATGCGTCGGGCGCATGCGGCCGATGGGAACCGGTGCCGTCAGGCCGGTTGCGCCGTGCCGTTGCCGCCCGCCTCGGCCAGCTGCGCCAGTTCGCGTGACGTGAGCGCCACCTGCCCACGCAGCCAGTCGTGCACGAGCGCGACTTCGCGCCGCGGTTGCTGCGTGGCCTGCAGCAGCCAGTAGGCATGCCCGGTGCGCATGCGCCGGCCCATCTGCGCCACCAGCCGCCCATCCTTCAGCATCGGCAGCACGAGGGCCAGCCGGCCCAGGGCCACGCCATTGCCTTCGACTGCTGCCGCGATCACCTGGTCGTAATGGTTGAAGTGCAGCGTGGCCCGGGGCCGGTGCGGCAGGCCGTGACGTTGCAGCCACGGCGTCCAGTGCAGGAAGGGGCGGCCGGCATCGTCCAGGTCCAGCAGTACCTCCCGCGCGAGCGCTTCCGGGGCGGCAAAGGCGGTGGCGGCGATCGTCGGGCTGGCCACGGGCGCCACGTCCTCGTCGAACAACCGTAGCGCATCGGCTGGCACGGCGTCAGGCGGCGCATAGCGGATCGCCAGGTCGACGCCTTCGCGGCGCAGGTCCATCAGGCGGTTGCTGGTGGCCATGCGAATGTCCACGTCCGCATGCGCCGCCTGGAATACGCCCAGGCGCGGCAGGATCCACAGGGCAGCCACGCCAATGCTGGCCGAGATCGTGACCGGCTGGGGGAGTTCCCGTTTCAGCGTATCGGCCAGGCCGGACAGCTGGTCGAGCCACGGCGAAGCGAGATCGAACAACTGCTGGCCGGCCGGTGTCAGCGCGATCGTGCGGTTGCCGCGCACGAAGAGCGGCGTGCCGAGGCGCTCCTCCAGCGCCTGGATCTGGCGGCTGACGGCCGATTGCGTCAGGCACAGGTCATGCGACGCGGCGGTGATGGAAAGGCGGCGCGCGGCGGCCACGAAACCGCGCAGCGCATCCAGTGGCGGCAGGTTCAGCAGCGGATGAGGCATGGGTCCTCCCGGAATCGAACGCCGATCATATCGCATTAAAATAACCGACCGATTGGCCCGACTGATGGAGAAAGACATGCAAGACCGCAGCCTGGAACAACGCAGCCTGGACGATTGCAACATCGTGAGTACCCGTGTGCTGGACGCGCCGCGCGAACGGGTATTCGCCGCCTTCAGCGACCCGGAACAGCTGGCGCAATGGTGGGGCCCGGAAGGCTTCTCGAGCACCTTCCAGGGATTCGACTTCACACCCGGTGGCGCGTGGACATTCGTGATGCACGGGCCGGACGGCACGACCTACCCGAACGAATCGCACTTCGTGGAGATCGTGCCGCAGGAGCGGATCGTGTTCGACCATGTTTCCGGCCACACCTTCCGTGCCACGTTCGAGTTCGCGGACGAAGGCAAGGGAACGCGACTGCGCTGGACGATGCACTTCGGCGATCCGGCCGAGTGCGCGAAGGTGGCGCGCTTCGTTGCCGGTGCCAACGAGCAGAACCTGGATCGCCTGGCCGCGCTGCTGCACCACCAGGCGGTGTGATCGCAGCAAAAGCGGCGCCTGGAGGCCCTCACGCTCCGGGCGCGCCCGCCATCAATGCCCTTCCGAGGCGTTGAACATCGACTTCGCATAAACCAGGCCCAGGCCATAGGCGCCGCCATTGGCCACCGCGGTCTTGACGGTCTGGTCGTACGTCTCGCCGCGGGCCCAGTCGCGCTGCAGTTCGAGCAGGTATTGCAGCGACGTGATCGGGCGGGCGCCGGCCTGCACCATGCGCTGCACGGCCATGTCGTGCGCTTCGGCGGTGATGTCGCCGGAAGCATCGGTGATCACGTACACCTCGAAGCCCTGGTCCAGCGCGGACAGCGCAGGCCCGACGATGCACACGGACGTCCACAGCCCGGCCATCACGATGCGGCCCTTGCCGATGGCATTCACGCGGTCGGCGATGCGCTGGTCTTCCCACGTGTTCATCGTGGTGCGGTCGATCGGCTTCTGGTCCGGGAACACGGACTGGATCTCGTCGTAGATCGGGCCGGAGAACGACTCGGCCGCCACCGTGGTCAGGATGGTCGGCACCTTGAATTCGGCGGCCGCCTTCGACACCAGCGCGGTGTTATTGCGCAGCACGGTGGCGTCGATCGATTTCGTGGCAAACGACATCTGCGACTGGTGATCGATCAGGATCAGCGTGTGGTCGGCACCGTTCAGCAGGGTTTTACCGGGTTGGGCTTTGGCGATCGGCATGATGTTTTCTCCTGGAGTTTTGATTAAATTGTCGATATCTTCGAAAGTCTGGCGCCGCGTTGTTGTGTGTGCGCTGCGTCGATGGAATGAAGTATGAACAACCCTGGAAGAAAACAAAAACGGAAAGATTACCTTTCTATGATCGAAAAAATCGAACGCCCTGAAACGGGCTATATCGGCTTGGCCACCATCAGCCAGAACACGGCGAGGAAGGCGAAAAACGCGGGAATGCCCAGCGCCACCCAGATCCGGAAATAGCGCCAGAACCGTGGCGGCAGCGGCGTGTTCGCCGCCACGGCCGCGGCGGACAAATCGCGCAGCCGCATCTGCAGCCACACGACCGGCAGCCAGCACAGTCCGGCGATGGCGAACAGCGCCACCGACCACACGATCCACCTGGCATGCAGCGGATAACCGGCGATGTGGACGAGATAAAAGCCGGTCAGGGGCTGGACGACCATCGTCGTGGCCGTGAAGAGCCAGTCGGCCATGACGACGATGCGCGACACCACGGCGATGGCGGCCACATTGCGGCTGATGACGGTGAACAGCAGGTACCAGGCCGACCCGATGCCGGTCCCGAACAGGAACGTGGCACTGAGGATGTGCAGCCACTTCACGACGAGGTATTCCATTGCGCTAATCCTTTTTTTCCAGCTCGTACAGCAGCCAGATCGCGGCCAGCATCGGCAGGTTCTTGCTGAGCGGGCCGTAAGGGTGCCAGACGAATTCCGGCAGGCGCAGCGCGATCACCACGGTATAGAAGCCGATCAGGCCCAGCTGCGCCAGCCACAGCGGGCGGCGCCAGCGCCGTGGCAGGGCCAGCGTGCCGATGCCGAATGCGAGATCGAGGGCGCTGGCGCCATACAGCATCAGCGGCGTCAGCAGGGCAGGGATGCCGGTGCGCTCGAGCAGCCGGTAGCTGTCGTCCACGGGCCAGGCGAATGCGGACACATAGGCGGTCCAGATCCACACGGCCGCCAGGCTGGTGCGCAGCATGGGCAGCAGCCAGTCCAGCTGCGCTTCGCGGCGTTCCGCCTGTGGATGAGTGATGAACTTGTCCACAGGGCGCGGCGGGCGGCCCAGCAGCCGCGTCGTCGCCGCGGGATCGGCGGTGTTGCCGCGGGCGAGCATGCTCAGCGTGTCCGGTGTCAGCGGACTGCCCGGCACGAAGCCGCCCAGCCACGCCATGCCCCGGGCAAGCGTGTACGGCAGGCGCAGCACGCGCAGGCGGCCCAGGCCGAGGGAGCGCCGCAGCGCGCCCAGGTAGCCGATGAACGGCAGGGGCGCGGGCCCCACGAGGGGCACCCGGGCGCTGCGCGGCCCGCCGGTTTCGTCCAATAGCGCGAGGATCGCCTGGCACACTTCGTCCACGTGCACCGGCTGCACCGGCTGCGGCGCCGTGCCGAAGCGCACCGCGAACGGCATCGTGGCCAGCATGCGGAACAGGCGCGAACTGGCGCCCTCGGGGCCATACACCAGCGACGGTTGCACGATGCGGGAACGCACGGGCAGCGCGGCCAGGAAATCGTCGGCGGCCTTCTTGCTCAGGTGATAGGGCGTGGTGGCTTCTTCGTCGGCACCCAGCGCGGAGACCTGGATCACGAGCCGCACGCGCGCGTCCACGCAGGCGGCGAACAGCGCACGCGGCGTTTCGGCATGCAGTCGCGTGAACGTCTGCCCCGGCGTCTCCTGGATGATGCCGACGCAGTTGATCACGGCGTCCACGCCGGACAGGCGCGCCACCCAGGCCGATTTTTCGCTATCGTGGGCGAAATCGGCCTCGATGAAGTCGCATCCCGGCTGCCGGCGGCGCCCCGCGCACAGCACGCGGTGGCCTCTTGCGCGCAGCAACGGCAACAAGCGGGAACCGAGAAAGCCGGTTGAACCGGTCAGCAGAATCACCATCGCAAGCCCTCTTCGTTACGGAGGGTCAAGTATAGGAAGAAACAAGAACATTCGGAGAACGGTATGGATAACTGGAAGCAGGTCATTATCAAGGGCATGATGCCGGGCGCGCTGGCGAGCCTGGCATCGACAGGTGCGCTGGCACTGCGCTCGAAGCAGGAAACGGGCAGCCCCTATGCGGGCGCGAACGCCATCAGCCACGTGGTATGGGGCGACAGAGCATTCGTGAACGACGAACCCACCTGGAAGTACACATTGACGGGCTATGCGATCCACCACGCCAGCTCGCATTTCTGGGCCAGCATCTTCGAGCAGGCCGCGGGCAAGGTGTTCGACAAGCCGGGCGTGGCTTCCAAGCTGGCATCGGCGGCCGCGGCATCGGCCGTGGCCTGCTTCGTCGACTACAAGCTGACGCCGGAGCGCCTGCAGCCGGGCTTCGACGTGCGCCTGTCGAAACGTTCGCTGGCGCTCGTGTATGGCGCCTTTGCCATCGGGCTGGCGGCGGGCGCCTTGTTCAACCACCGCCAGGGCAAGTCTTCCTGAGCGGCAGGGGGCGGCCTCACGGTTCGCCGCCCGCCTGCACAAGCCAGGCGCGGCCCGCCTCCAGCACCAGCGCCAGTTCGTGGCGCACCGCGGCGAAGGAGGGCGCCAGCTCGTTGGCGGGCAGTTCCGCGATCGCCATCTCGGCATCCATCGTGGCCTTGATCAGCCGTTTCGCGCCGAGCACGCCGATGGCGCCGCGCAGCGTGTGGAAAGTGCGCGCGGCGGCTTGCACATCGCCGGCTGCCAGCGCCTGGTCCGCTTCATCGGCCGGGGCCATGCCGCCTTCGAGGGCACTTTCCACCATCTTGCGCATCAACGCCCGGCCTTTCGGATCGCGGCCCATCACGCGCGCCAGGCTGTCCATGCTGAACACGGGTTCATCGCCCTGCGCCGCAGGCAGTACCTGCCCGGACGCATCCGTCGACCTGCGCCGCGCCGGCACGTAGCGCTCGATCACCGTCATCATCTCTTCGACAACGACCGGCTTGGCGATGAAGTCGGTGATGCCGGCCGCCATGCAGCGGTCCCGCTCGGAGGACAGCACGCCGGCCGTCATCGCGATGACGGGCAATGTCAGTTGCAGCTCGGTGCGAATGGCCGCGGTCGCCGAGAAGCCGTCCAGCACGGGCATCTGCATGTCCATCAGCACGATGTCGTAGCGCTGCGCATCGACCCGCAGCACGTCGAGCGCCTGCTGGCCGTCGCCCGCCACGTCGAGCGTGGCACCGGCATGCTCGAGGATGCCGCGCGCCACCGCCTGGTTCAGCGGATTGTCCTCGACCAGCAGGAAATGCACGCCTTGCAGTCGGCCCGTATGGCTGCCGGTGGCGGGCACCAGTTCGCTGCCGCCGACCTTCACCACCAGTGCCTGGTGCAGCGCGTCGAACAGCGTGGAACTGGTGATCGGCTTGACCAGCACGGCATCGGCTTCGGCGCTTCGGGAGATTTCCTCGAGCCGCTCGCGCGCGAACGCATTGAGCATCACCACGATCGGTTGCCGCTGGCCGACCGCCTCGCGGCGGATCGCCGCGGCCGGCGCGTGGCCGTCCGGGCCAGCCATGTGCCAGTCGGCCAGCACCACGTCGTACGGCCGGCCGCTGCGGAGGCGGAACGAGAACATCGCCAGCGCGGCGCTGCCGGAATCGACGAGCTCCGCTTCCCAGCCCCAGGCGCGGATCAGCCGGCCGATCAGGTCGCGGCTGGTGGCATTGTCGTCCGCCACCAGCACGGCCAGGTGGCCGGCCGCGGGCTTGCGTGGCGCTTCCAGCCGGGGCAGCACGCCGAACGGCAGCGTGAACCAGAAGCGGCTGCCCTTGCCCGGTTCGCTTTCGACCTGGATCTCGCCACCCATCAGTTCGATCAGCCGGCGCGTGATCGCCAGCCCCAGGCCGGTGCCGCCGAAGCGGCGCGTGATGCTTTCATCGGCCTGCGTGAAGGCCTGGAACAGGTGCGACAGCTGTTCCGGGTTCATGCCCATGCCGGTATCGCGTACCTCGAAACGCAGCCGCGCGGTGGCGGCGTCCTGCTCTTCGACCTTGACCTCGACCACGACCTCGCCCTGGGCGGTGAACTTGATCGCGTTGCCGGCCAGGTTCACCAGCACCTGCTGCAACCGCAGCGCGTCGCCATGCAGCAGCCGGGGTACCTCGGCATCGACGACGATGGCCAGTTCCAGTTCCTTGTCGCCCGCATTCATCGTCATGGTCGTGGCCAGGGTGCTCATCGATTCGTCCAGGTCGAACTCGACGGGCGACAGTTCCATGCGCTGCGCCTCGATCTTGGAGAAATCCAGCACGTCGTTCAGGATGCCCAGCAGCGAATCGCCGGCGGTGCGGATCATGTGCAGGTACTTGCGCTGCTGCGGCGCGAGGTCGGTGTTCTGCAGCAGTTGCGCCATGCCCAGCACGGCATTCATCGGCGTGCGGATTTCATGGCTCATGTTGGCCACGAAGTCGCTCTTGGCGCGGTTCGCCGCCTCGGCCCGGTCGCGCGCCCGTTCCAGCTCGGCGGCGCGCATTTCCAGCTCCTCCATCAGCTCGCGCGCATGGTCGTCGGCCGCCTCGCGCTCGCGCATCAGGGCGTTGAATGCACCGGTCAGCTCGCCGACCTCGTCGCGCGACGTGACCGGCAGCGGCGTGAAGTGCCGCGGGTCGCCCCGCAGGGCGCCGATCGCGTCACGCAGGCGCATCAGCGGCGACATCAGCCGCAACATGACCCAGGTGATGACGGCGGCGGTGACGAGCGAGGCCAGCGAGCCCCATAACGCCAGCCGTGTCAGCAAGTCTTTGAACGGTTCGAAGGCTTCCTCGGCGGGCAGGTTGGCGACCAGGATCCACGGCACCGTCTTCAGCCGCTTGTAGCTGAGCAGCGAGCGCACGCCGCTGCCGTCGGCACTGACCGTGGTGCCCTCGAAGCCTTCGCGCAGGGCCAGCAGGGTGGCGGAAAAACCGCCCGGATCGCGTGGCTGCAGCAGGCGGGCCGGATCGGGGTGCACCACGTAGACCGACGGTTCGTAGCCGGTGACGATGTAGTAATAGCCGGTGCGGCCCACCTTGGCCGTGCGCAGGTGGCCCAGCAGGTTGTCCTTGTACAGCCGCAGCACGCCGATCAGCACGCAGGCCACGTCGCCTTCCTCGCTGAGCACGGGCGCGACGATCTGCACGACGGGCTGCCTGTTCGCCTTGCCGATCACCGGTTCGGCAATCAGCGGCGCCTTTTCCCGCATCACGCGCTGGAAGTAGGCGCGCTCCACCACGCTGACGCCGGGGCGGCCCGGCAGCGCCGGCACGTCCGCCACGATGGTGCCGGCGGGACTGACGACGAGGATGTCGTCGAACAGGCGAAGCACGGCGCGGTAGTCGTAGTGGGCGCGCAGGGCCGGCGGGTCATTGCAGATCTCGCGCGGCTGCCAGCGGGCCGATTCGGCAACGATGTCGCGCAGCAGCGCCATGCGTTCATCGAGTTCCAGTGCGGTACGGGCGATCAGCGCGTCCTGCTGGGCAAACAGCACGCGCGAGAAATCCTTCTGCATGCGCTGGGCCTGCAGCACGGTGACCAGCGCGATCATCACGATCGACGTGATGGTCGTCGCCAGCGCGACTTTCGCCTTGATACCAAGCGGTCGCATGTCTCCTCCCGCCACGATGTTGTCGGGCCACTATGCGCCGCCGGGTCACTTGCACACTGTGCGGAAGGGCACGCTGCAGGCAAGTTTCCCGGCGTCGTGTTGGCAAGTGCTATCAAGTACACTGTGAGGCACCGTAACCGGACCATGACCATGATGCACGAGCTTCCCTCCCTGACCCTGCCCGGCGCAACGATCGACATCCTGAAGGCGCGCTGCGCCACCTGCAGCATGCACCAGCTATGCCTGCCGATGGGGCTGGAAGTGGGTGACATGGACAAGCTCGACGAGATCATCGGCCGGCGTCGCAGGCTGCAGAAGGGCGAGAACCTGTTCCGCATCGGCGACCCGTTTACGCGCCTGTACGCGATCCGGCTCGGCCATTTCAAGACCTACCAGATCAATGCCCATGGCGAGGAACAGGTGACGGGTTTCCAGATGGGCGGTGAACTGCTGGGCATGGACGCGATCAGTACCGACCGCCACTACTGCAGCGCGCAGGCGCTGGAAGACAGCGAAGTGTGCGAAATCCCGTTCGCCAGCCTGGAACAGCTGCTGGTCGACATGCCGACCCTGCTGCGCCACTTCCATCGCATGATGAGCCAGGAAATCACGCGCGAGCAAAGCGTGATGCTATTGCTGGGCAATATGCAGGCCACGCAGCGCTTTGCCGCCTTCCTCGTCAACCTGGCTTCGCGTTACGAAGCGCGCGGGTACTCGGGCACCGCGTTCCACCTGCGCATGTCGCGCGAGGATATCGGCAACTACCTGGGCCTCACGATCGAGAGCATCAGCCGCCTGCTGAACAAGTTCAAGAAGCAGGGCTTGCTGAAGGTGGCGAACCGCGAGATCGAGGTGCTCGACCTGCCGCGGCTGAAAGCCATCACGGCGGGCACCGAAACCTGCGCCTGACTGCCAGCGGCCTGCCAGCGCTTCCAGGAAATGTTCCAGAAAAACCGGTGACAGACACCGGTTTTCAGGAAATATTTCAAAAATACCGGTGTCTGTCACCGGTTTTGCCCTGACGCCAGCGAGGCTGTCCGCTGCGCTGGCCATAGCCATTGGCCCTCCAGGCGCCACGTCCGCTTGTCATCTTCCACCAGCACGGTCCAGCGGCTGCGCTCGAGCAGCGGCAGGGACACGGCGAAGTCGCCCTTGTCGTCGGGGCGCACCAGCAGCCGCAAGTCCTTTTCCGGCTGCGTGGCGTGGGCCAGGTGCACCTGCAGAGCACCGTGCAAGGGCACGGCGGCCGACAGTCGGCCCTGCAGCACGCCGTGCGCGGCATCGTAGCGCAGCGTGACGGCGGCACCCAGCGTGGCGGCGGCGCGGTCGCGCCGCAAGTCCTGGTTGATCGCCTTGCCGCGCTTGTAGTAGTCGCCGACCACCAGCGCATCCGGCTGCGCGAAGGCCAGCCAGGCCGTGCCGAAGCCGGCGACCAGCACGATGGCCGGGCCGGCCATCAGCAGCCAGGGCCACCGTTCGCGGTACCACGGCGTGGCGGAAATCGTCTGCATGCCTGTCTCCTTCAGCGCGGCACGATGAACACCGCGCGCTCTGTCACGGCGAGGTGCGCGTCGCCCAGCGCCGTCACCGTGAATGCGATGTCGTTGGAACCGGCATGGCCCGCGCCATGGGGTGCCTGCACCCGCACCGGAATGGCACGTGTTTCGGTGGCAGCCAGCGCGACGACGCCGCCGCTGGCCAGCGCCAGGCCGGGCAGGCCGGCGACCGCGATACGGTAGCGGCGCGGCTGTTCGGCCGTGTTCATCACCTGCAGCCGGTACACGTTCTCGATCGCGCCGCCGTCGACTTCGCGGCCCATCGAGCCACGGTCGCGGATCACGTCCACCTTGAGGGGGATGCGCGTGGACAGTGCGAAGCCGGTGGCGAAGCACGCCACCAGCAGCGCGGCGCAATAGACCAGCACGCGCGGGCGCAATGCGCGTTGCCGCAGCTGCGCCGCCGGCAGGTTCGACGCCATGGCGCGGTCCGTGCTGTAGCGAATCAGGCCGCGCGGCTGGCCCGTCCTGTCCATCACGCCGTCGCAGGCATCCACACAGGCTGCGCAGCCGATGCATTCGTATTGCAGCCCGTCGCGGATGTCGATGCCGGTCGGGCACACCTGCACGCACATCGTGCAGTCGATGCAGGCCCCGTTCGTGGATTTTTTTCCACGCGGTTCGCCGCGCCGCATGTCATAGGTGATGATCAAGGTATCGCGATCGAACATCGCGCTCTGGAAACGGGCGTAGGGGCACATGTACTTGCACACCTGTTCGCGCAGCCAGCCGGCGTTGCCGTATGTGGCGAAGCCGTAGAACAGCACCCAGAACCATTCCCACGGCCCCAGCGACAGCGTGGCCACGCCGGTACCCAGTTCGCGCACCGGCGTGAAGTAGCCGACAAAGGTGAAACCCGTCCACAGCGCCACGGCACCCCAGGCGAGATGCTTGGCGGTGCGCTTGCCGGACTTGCGCAGCGACGGGCCTTGCCGGTCCAGCGCGATGCGCGCCGCGCGCGATCCCTCGATCCTGCGCTCGATCCACAGGAAGATCGACGTGTACACCGTTTGCGGGCAGGCGAAGCCGCACCACACGCGGCCCGCCACGGCCGTCACGAGGAACAGCCCCCATGCGCAGATGACCAGCAGCGCCGCCAGGTAGATGAAATCCTGCGGCCACAGCACCAGGCCGAACAGGTAGAACTTGCGTGTACCCAGGTCGAACAGCACGGCCTGGCGGCCGTTCCACGTGAGCCATGGCGTGGCGTAGTAGGCCAGCTGCGTGAGCCACAGGCACAGCCAGCGCAGGCGCGCGAAGCGGCCATCCGTTTCGCGCGGATGGATCGGCTGGCGCTTCTCGTACATGCGGATGACCTGTTCGGGGGCCGGAGCATTCATGGCTTACTCCGTCGGGTTGGACAGGCCCCACACGTAGGCGGCCAGCACGTGCGCCTTGCCTTCGCCGAGGAAGTCGCCGAAGGCCGGCATCGTGTTGTCGCGGCCCTTGCGGATGGTGTCCATGATCGTCTCGGCGCTGCCGCCGTACAGCCAGGTCTTGTCCGCCAGGTTCGGCGCGCCGAGCGCGGGGTTGCCGGTGCCGCCGGCGCCATGGCAGGCCATGCAGGCGGCGAACTTGCCCTTGCCGAACACGCTCTTGATCGGATCGGCCGCGCGGCTGCCGGAAAGGCTCAGTACATAGTGGGCCACGTTCTCGATGTCCTTGTCCGATCCCAGCGCCGCGCCCATCGGGGGCATCACGCCGTGGCGGCCGTTCATGATTGTCTGCCTGATCGCCTCCGGCGTGCCGCCGTGCAGCCAGTCCCTGTCCGTCAGGTTCGGATAGCCCTTGTTGCCGCGCGCATCCGAGCCGTGGCACTGGGCGCAATAGGTGAGGAACAGCCGCTCGCCCATCGCGCGCGCCTGCGGATCGGCAGCCACCGCCTTCACGTCCTGCCGGCGGTATTTGTCGAACAGCGGGCCGTAGGCATCCTTCGCCTTTGCCAGCTCGGCCTTGTACTGGCCGGACGATTGCCATCCCAGCTTGCCGGCATAGGTGCCCAGGCCCGGGTACAGGAACAGGTAGGCGGCGGCGAACACGATCGTGATGTAGAACAGCCACATCCACCAGCGGGGCATCGGCGTGTTCAGCTCCGTCAGGTCGTCGTCCCACACGTGACCGGTGGTTTCCACTTTGCCGGCGGGTGCCTTGAACGTGGATTGGGTGTACAGCAGCACGCCGCAGCCCAGGATGCCCAGCACCGTCAGCACGACGATGTACAGGTCCCAGAAATCGCTGGTGAAATCAGCCATCGTGCTTCTCCTCGTCCGCAAAGGGTAGTTGCGCCGCCTGCGCGAAGTCGCGCTGCTTGCGCGCGGACCAGGCCCACGTGCAGATGCCGGCGAAGGTGACGAACGAGACCACCGTCATCACGCTGCTCGCCCCGTCGAAAATGTGTTCGATGTTCATGGTTCAGTTCCTCGACTTGATGAGGGTCCCAAGCCCCTGCAGGTAGGCGACCAGTGCGTCTTCTTCCGTCTTTTCCGCCAGCGCGGCCGGGGCGGCGGCGATCTCGGCGTCGGTATAGCCGTCGCCGAGGCGCTGCAATGCGCGCAGCCGTGGCACGATGTCCTGCGGCGCCAGCTTCGTCTGCGCCAGCCACGGATAGCCGGGCATGTTCGATTCGGGCACCATGTCGCGCGGGTTGCGCAGGTGCGTGCGGTGCCATTCGTCGCTGTAGCGGGCGCCAACGCGCGCCAGGTCCGGGCCGGTGCGCTTCGAGCCCCACTGGAAGGGGCGGTCGAACACGAACTCGCCGGCTACCGAGTAGTGGCCATAGCGCTCGGTCTCGGCCCGGAAGGGGCGCACCATCTGCGAATGGCAGGCGTAGCAGCCTTCGCGCACGTAGATGTCGCGGCCCGCCAGGCGCAGTGGCGAGTAGCGTTCCAGGCCGGCCACCGGTTCCGTCGTCGAGCGCTGGAAGAACAGCGGCACGATCTCCACGGCGCCGCCCACGGATACCACCAGCGTGACCAGCGCGATCAGCAGCCAGGGGTTCTTCTCGATCCATTCGTGCGAAAAATTGCGGAACAGTTTCATGGTGTCCTCACGCGGCTTTCAGTTGCGGGATGGTGGCCGCCGGCACGTCGCGGCCGCGCAGGGTCATCCAGGTGTTGTAGGCCATGATCGCCATGCCGGCCAGGTACAGCGTGCCGCCGGCGAAGCGCACCACGTAATACGGGTAGGTGGCCTTCACGCTCTCGACGAAGGTGTAGGTGAGCGTGCCGTCGGGGTTTACGGCGCGCCACATCAGGCCCTGCATCACGCCGGCGATCCACATCGCGGCGATGTACAGCACGACGCCGATGGTGGCGACCCAGAAGTGCAGGTCCACCAGCTGCGTGCTGTACATGTTCGTGCGGCCGGCAAGGCGCGGCAGCAGGTAGTAGATGGACCCCATCGTGATGAAGCCCACCCAGCCGAGCGCACCGCCGTGCACGTGGGCGATGCCCCAGTCGGTGTAGTGGGACAGCGCGTTGATGGCCTTGATGGACATCATCGGGCCTTCGAACGTGGCCATGCCATAGAACGACAGCGACACGATCATGAACTTCAGGATCGGGTCCGTGCGCAGCTTGTGCCATGCGCCGGACAGCGTCATGATCCCGTTGATCATGCCGCCCCACGATGGCGCCAGCAGGATCAGCGAGAACACCATGCCGAGCGACTGCGTCCAGTCGGGCAGGGCGGTGTAGTGCAGGTGGTGCGGGCCGGCCCACATGTAGGTGAAGATCAGCGCCCAGAAGTGCACGATCGACAGGCGGTACGAGTACACGGGGCGCCCGGCCTGTTTCGGGATGAAGTAGTACACCATGCCCAGGTAGCCGGCCGTGAGGATGAAGCCCACGGCGTTGTGGCCATACCACCACTGGATCATCGCGTCCTGCACGCCCGAGTACATCGAATACGATTTCGTCAGCGTGGCGGGCATCACCATGCCGTTCACGACGTGCAGCAGCGTGACGGCGAGGATGTAGCCGCCGAAGAACCAGTTGGCCACGTAGATGTGCTGCACCTTGCGCCTGACGATGGTGCCGAAGAACACCACGGCATAGGCGATCCACACCACGGCGATCAGGATCGCGATCGGCCATTCCAGCTCGGCGTATTCCTTGCCGCGCGTGAGGCCCATCGGCAGCGTGACCACGGCCGACACGATCACCGCCTGCCAGCCCCAGAACGTGAAGGCGGCCAGGCGGTCCGAGAACAACCGCACCTGGCACGTGCGCTGCACCACGTAGTACGACGTGGCGAACAGGCCGGAGATGCCGAAGGCGAAGATGACGCCGTTCGTGTGCAGCGGGCGCAGACGGCCGTAGCTGAGCCACGGCACGTCGAAATTGAGCGCGGGCCAGGCCAGCTGTGCGGCGATGACCACGCCGACCAGCATGCCGACGACGCCCCACAGCACCGTCGCGATCGCGAACTGCTTCACGACCTTGTAGTTGTAGTTCTGTTCCAATTGAACACCCCCGGGTTATCTGTCTTGATATGCCTCGGAGGTTACGCAGTGGGGTACCTAAAAACTTTGACCTAAGTCAAAATTGACCAAGTGCATCACCAGTGTTGTAAAAATCTTGGGGACTGTCCCTCCCACGGGGACTGCCCCTCCAGAGGGGACTGTCCCGGAGGTAGGGACTGTCCCTGCTGTTGTTTTGTGACCAGCTCGGCCGTTGTGGATGATCAGTGGTCGTCGTCTTGCAGGATGCGCAGGGCGGGGCCTTCGAGGTCGTCGAACTGGCCGGCGTCGGAAGCCTTGAAGAAGAGCCACAGGGCGCCGAAGACGAGCGCGATGGACAGGGGGACGAGCAGATACAGCGATTCCATCGAGGCCTTTCGTTACCGGTAGCGCAGCCGCAGCGCGTTGAGGATCACCAGCGCGGAGCTGGCGGCCATGCCGACGCCGGACAGCCACGGCCCGAGCAGCCCGATCGCGGCGGCGGGGATGGCGACGGCGTTGTACACGCAGGCCCAGGCAAGGTTCTGGCGGATCACGCGCATCGCCGCACCGGCGGTGGCCGCAGCATCGGCGACGAGGCCGAGCCGGCCGTGCAGCAGCACGGCGTCGGCATGCACCTGCGCCAGCTCGGCGCCGCCGCCCATCGCGAACGACACGTCGGCGGCGGAAAGCACGGCGGCATCGTTGATGCCATCGCCCACCATGGCGACGATGGCGCCCTCGCGCTGCAACCGCTGCACGTAATCGAGCTTGCGCGCGGGCAGGCAGTCGCCGATTGCCGTGCCGATCCCCAGCCGTGCCGCCACCGCATCGGCCACCACCTGCCGGTCGCCGGACAGCAGGATCACCTGCTTGCCCTGCGCGCGGAAGTGCGCAATGGTGGCTTGTGCATCCGGCCGCAAGGGATCGGTGATCGCGAAGCAGGCCAGCCACTGGCCGTCGGTGCCGAGATAGACAGCCGTGGTGTCGGGCTCCGCCGGTGGTGGCGTGCCGCCGGCCATGGCGGCGACGAAGTTGCCATTGCCGAGCCGGTAGCGCCGGCCCCGCACCGTGCCTTCCATGCCCATGCCGGGCGTTTCCGACAACCCGGTGGCGGGCCAGCCATGCCAGGCAAGTTTTTCGCCCAGCGCCACGATGGCCCGCCCCACCGGATGCAGGCTGGCTTTTTCCAATGCGGTGGCGATGGCGATGCAGGCATCGCGGTCGATATCGCCATGTGCCTGTACCGACTGCACCGCTGGGCAGCCGGCGGTCAGCGTGCCCGTCTTGTCGAACACGACATGCGTGGCACGGTGCAGCGTTTCCAGCACGTGCGGCTGCATCACCAGCACGCCCTTGCCCAGCAAGGCGTCGGTGGCGGCGGCCAGCGCGGAAGGCGTGGCCAGCGACAGCGCGCACGGGCACGACACGACCAGCACGGCGATCGCCACCGGCCATGCGCGCGCCGGGTCGACGAAGTGCCACGCCACGCCTGCCAGCAACGCCAGCAGCAGCAGGGCCGCAGTGAAGCGCGACGCAACCTGGTCGGCCCATTGCGCAATGCGCGGCTTGGCGCCGCCGGCCCGTTCGACCAGGTTCAGCAGCCCGGACAGCGTGCTCTCCGCCACCGGCTTCGTCACGCGCAGCACCACTGCGCCACTGGCGTTGATGGCGCCTCCGGGCACGTGCTCGCCCGGGGCCCGCGGCTGCGGTGCCGATTCGCCGGTGAGCAGCGCCAGGTCGACGCACGTGCGGCCTTCGGCGATGATGCCGTCCGCCGCGAACGCCTCGCCGGTGCGCACGAACACATGGTCGCCCGCCACCAGCGTGGCCGCGGCGACGACGCTGGTCTTGCCCGATCCCGGCCAGCTGGCAAAGCGCGTGGCCGCGGCGGGCAGGCCATGGCGCATGCGCTCGAGGGTTCCCGCCGCCTTGCGCCGCGCATGCAGTTCCAGCCAGCGGCTGGCCAGCAGCAGGAACACGAACATGGTGACGGAATCGAAATACGTGTCGCCCGTACCCCGCACGGTGGCCGCCACGCTGCCGCCGAATGCCGCGGCGATGCCCAGCGCCACCGGCACATCCATCCCCACTGCGCGGGCACGCAGGCTGGCCAAAGCACCCAGGAAGAAAGGCTGCGCCGAATAGACGACGGCGGGGATCGTCAGCAGCAGGCTGGCCCAGCGCATCAGGGCGGCCATGTCAGCATCGAGCATGCCATCGCCGGCAAGGTAGGCGGGCGCCACATACATCATCACCTGCATCATGGACAGGCCGGCCACGAACAACTGCCGGCCCAGCGTGCGTGCCGCCTTGCGCAGCTGTTCTTCATGGCGCGCGGTATCGTACGGCCACGCGGCATAGCCGATCGTGCGCAGCGCATGCAGGAGGGCGGAAAGTTCCACCCGGCCGGGATGCCAGCGCACGGTCAGCCGTTCGGTTGCCACGTTCAGGCTGGCCAGCGTCACGCCGGGCAGCGCCAGCAGCCGTCCTTCGACGAGCCACACGCAGGCCGCGCAGCGGATGCCTTCGACCAGCAGCACGGCTTCCATGCCGCCGTCTTCCGCGACGAAACGGCTGTCGCCGTCATACAGGCGCAGCTCGGGGGGGACACAAACGGCATCGGCGCCATCGGCCGTGGCGGCAAAGCCCGTGCGGTCGCTGTAGTAGCCTGCCTGGCCGATGTCGACAATCGTTTGAGCGACCGCCGCGCAGCCGGGGCAGCACATGTCGCGCGGCGCGCCATCGATCTGCACGTGCCAGTCCGAACCCGCAGGTACCGGCAAGCCGCAGTGGAAGCATTGCGGTTTCGGCACGGCGTTCATGCCGGCGCCACCAGGCACAAGGCATCGAGCCAGCCGTGCGGCAGCCCCGCGGCATGGCGCACCAGGCCCAGCACGCCGAAGCCCAGCACCAGCACGCCGCAGGCGGCACGCACGGCGGGCCGCTGCATCGCCTGGCGCAGCCATGCGCCGGCCAGGCCGAGTGCCAGCAGCATCGGCACCGTGCCCAGGCCGAACGCCAGCATCACGGTGGCGCCGCCCGTGGCGGAACCGGCCAGTAGCGCCGTCAGCAGCACGCTGTACACCATGCCGCACGGTACCCAGCCCCACAGCGCGCCCAGCGCAAATGCCTTCGGCAGCGTATCGGCCGGCAGCAGGTAGCGCATCGCCGGCAGCAGCCGGCGCCACAGCACGTTGCCGGCCGCTTCCACACGCGCCAGTCCGTGCCAGGCATTCATCAGGTAAAGCCCGAGCGCCATGAGCATGGCATTGGCCAGCAGGTAGGCGATTGCCTGCCAGCGCGCCGCAAAGGCCAGTGTGCCCGCGCCGTTCACCAGCGCGCCGGCCAGGGCGCCGGCCAGCATGTAGCTGGCGATGCGCCCCGCGTTATAGGTCAGCACGCGCGCGGCGCCGTCGAGATCGATCGCCGGAAAGGTGGAGGTGTCCGGTACGATCCGGATCGTGCGCCGCGGTACGGATGGTTTTAATGCCCCGCTCAGCGCGCCCACGATGCCGCCGCACATGCCGACGCAGTGCACGCTGCCGGCCAGGCCGACGGCGAACACGGGGAGCAGATTCAGCGCGCTCATGCCTGCCTCTCGCCGCCGGTCAGATGGTGCGCGAGTAGCGCAGCGGCTGCGGGGCGGCCGGTGCTGCGGCCGCGAACAGGCGTGCCTGGCGCAGGTGCCGGTCGAACACCATGCAGATGTTCCGGATCAGCAGCCGGCCTTTCGGCGTGACGGAGATCCAGTCATCCTCGAACGTCACCAGCCCGTCCGCCACGAACGCCTGCAGTTCCCGCAGCTCAGGGGCGAAGTACTCGCGGAACGGCTCGACCATGCCCTGTGCGATGGATGCCACCGACAGCTCGAAATTGCACATCAGCCGCTGGATCACCAGGCGGCGCAGCAGGTCGTCGGCATCGAGCCGGTGGCCGCGCGCGATGGGCAGCCTGCCGGCATCGAGCCCGGCATAGTAGGCGTCCAGTGTTTTCTCGTTCTGGCTGTAGGTGCCGTTGACGGCGCTGATGGCGGACACGCCGCAGGCCACCAGGTCCATCTCGGCATGCGTGGAGTAACCCTGGAAGTTGCGGTGCAGCCGGCCCTGGCGCTGCGCCACCGCCAGGTCGTCCTGCGGCTTGGCGAAATGGTCCATGCCGATGTAGACGTAGCCGGCCGCGCCGAGGCGGCTGATGCACAGCGCGAGCATGTCGAGCTTGTCGGCGGGCGAGGGCAGGTCGGCGTCGCTGATGCGCCGCTGCGGCTTGAACAGGTGCGGCATGTGCGCGTAGTTGTACAGCGCGATGCGATCCGGATTCGCCACGATGATCTTCGACAGGGTGGCTTCCATCGTGGCCGTCGTCTGCAGCGGCAAGCCGTAGATCAGGTCCACGCTGACCGAGCGGAATCCGGCGTCGCGCGCGGCATGCATGATCGCCATCGTTTCCGCGTAGGGCTGGATGCGGTTGACGGCCTTCTGCACGACCGGGTCGAAGTCCTGCACGCCCAGGCTGACGCGATTGAAGCCCTGCGTGCGCAGCGAGTGGATACGCCGCGGGTCGACGGTGCGCGGGTCGATCTCGATCGAGTATTCGCCTTCCTGGTCGGGCGCGAAGTCGAAGTGGCGACGCAGGTGCGCCATCAGTTCCGCCATCTGCCGGTCGGAGAAATAGGTGGGCGTGCCGCCGCCGAAGTGCAGCTGTTCCACGCGGTTCATGCCGGCGAACAGCTTGCCCTGCATGGCCGTTTCCTGCTTCAGGTAGCCCAGGTAGGTGGCCGCCTTCGAGCGGTCCTTCGTTACGATCTTGTTGCAGGCGCAGTACCAGCACAGCCGGTCGCAGAACGGCACGTGCAGGTACAGCGACAGCGGTCGCCGCCCGCCGCGGTACGTGAGCCCGGCCAGTGCTTCGAGGTAGTGGCCGTAGCCGAACTCCGGCGTGAAGCGGTCGGCGGTCGGGTACGACGTGTAGCGCGGACCGGACATCGACAGCTTGCCGACGATGTCGGCATCGAACTCGATGGCCGGCACGGCGGCGGGAAACGTGTGGGACATGGTTGCTCCTGGGGTATTTCTTTATGGCAAGGCGCCACGGGTCCCAGTTTAGTTAGAGCAACACTTCAAAACTTTGATATAGGTCAAAAATAGAACAGCCACGCAAAATAAAACAGCCACCCCTTGCCAAGCAACAGATGGCTGTTCCAGGAAGCGTGATCAAGCAGTCGTCAGGTTTTTTCCTGCACGGGCTCCACCGGATCGGCGCTGTCGCGCACGTTCTTCTGCACGGCCACGGCGGCGAACAGGCTCAGCGCGAACGACATCGCATAAAACCCTTTTTCGCTCGGCGCCAGCGTGGCGTTCCACAAGCCCACGCCCAGCAGTGCCAGCGCGGCCAGCAGGGAGATCCAGCACAGGCCGAAATACAGCGCCGTGACGCGGATGCCTTCCAGCCGGTCGCGCACGGATTTTTGCAGCGAGACGGCAGCGAACAGGCCATACAGCAGCAGCGTCAGGTAATAGCCCTTTTCGTTCAGCTGCATCGTGGCGTTCCACAGGCCCATGAGGTAAGTGATGACGCCGACCAGCAGCGCGAGCCAGGAAGCGCCGATGAAGGCGCTGGTGGGACGTTGAGTGATTGCCATGAATACTCCTCTGTGAATGATGTCGATGTGGGCAGCGGGGGCGCGTGACGGTGATTGCCCCGCGCGCCCACGGATCAGACCAGAACGGTCAGGCCTTGCGTTTGATGCCGCGCAGCATCTTGGCGACGACGGTCACGACCGCCAGCACGATGGCGCCGGTGATCACGCCCACAACGATGTCCGCTACGTGCGGCGTAATCGCGGCCACCACCGGGCCAGCCGATGCTGCGGCGTTTTCCACCGCATGATGCAGGAACGGTGCGCCGTGGACGATGATGCTGCCGCCGACCATGAACATGGCCACGGTGCCGAGCACCGACAGCAGCTTCATCAAACGCGGCGCGGTGGCCAGCAGGCCACGGCCGACCAGGCGCGGCACGGCCATGCTGGCGCCGGTGCGCTGGGTGAGGTACAGGCCCGCATCGTCCATCTTGACGATCGCGGCCACCAGGCCATAGACACCGACCGTCATGGCCAGCGCAATGGCGACCAGCACCGCCACCTGCTGGCTGAACGGCACGCCGGCCACGGTGCCCAGCGCGATCACGATGATCTCGGCGGACAGGATGAAGTCCGTGCGCACGGCGCCCTTGATCTTTTCCTTTTCCAGCGCGACCAGGTCGATTTGCGGGTTGGCGACGGCGGCCGCCAGTTCGGCGCGATGCGCCTCGTCATCCTCTTTGCTGTGCAGGAACTTGTGGGCCAGTTTCTCGAAGCCCTCGAAGCACAGGTAGGCGCCGCCGATCATCAGCAGCGGGGTGACGGCCCAGGGTGCGAACGCGCTGATCGCCAGCGCGGCGGGCACCAGGATCGCCTTGTTCTTCATGGAGCCCACGGCCACCGCCCAAACTACGGGCAATTCACGGTCCGCTTTCACGCCGGACACCTGCTGGGCGTTCAGCGCCAGGTCGTCGCCCAGCACGCCGGCCGTTTTCTTGGCGGCGACCTTGCTCATGGCGGCAACGTCGTCAAGGATGGTGGCAATATCGTCGATCAGGGCAAGCAGGCTGGTTCCGGCCATCGGTAAATCTCTCAATAGTAATAAATATGGCAATCTTACCTTACTCGCCTGATGGGACCGCCGCGCTACAATCGCCCTCTTTATGGGTCTTTGAAGCAGGACTGTCCTTATGAGCTTTGCAACCTGGCTGGGTTTCGCCATTTCCGCCATCATCATCGCACTGTCGCCCGGCTCGGGCGCCGTGCTGTCGATGTCCCACGGCCTGTCGTATGGCGTGAAGAAAGCCAGCGTCACGGTGATGGGGCTGCAGCTGGGCCTGCTGCTGGTGCTGTTCATTGCCGGCGCCGGCGTGGGTTCGCTGCTGCTGGCTTCCGAAGTGGCATTCAATATCGTCAAGACGGTGGGGGCGCTGTACCTGATCTACCTGGGCCTGGCGCAATGGCGCGCGAAGGTAAAGGAGGGCACGGAAGTCGAAGTTGCCGCCCGCGCGGTGGCGCCTTCGGTGAAGCGCCGCCTGCTGACGGGCTTCCTGACCAATGCCACGAACCCGAAAGGCATCATTTTCATGGTGGCGGTGCTGCCGCAGTTCATCACGCAGGGCCAACCGGTGCTGCCCCAGCTGCTGATCCTGGCCGCCACGATGGTGGCGATCGACATGACCGTCATGCACGGTTATGCCTATCTTGCTTCCACCATGCAAGGCTATTTCCGCGATGCGCGGGCCATGCGGTGGCAAAACCGCGTGTTCGGGGGCTTGTTGATGGCGGTGGGCACGGCGCTGTTCTTCGTCAAACGTAACGCCTGATCCCCGATTCGAAATTATTTGTAACGGACGTCTTCCCGGAACTTATTCTGGCGTTATATGAAGTAGTTGAGCGAGTAAGCTGAACCACATAACGATCCGGAGAACGAGATGTCCCGCAAATTCCTGCATTTTGTATTGCTGGCCGCCCTAGTGGCGGCCTCTTCATTGGCGTTGGCTGCCGAGCCGCCGACGCTGGTGGGCCGCATCTCCGCCGCCGAGGGCCAGGTCACGGTGCGCACCGATGACGGCGATGAAACCGGTTCGCTGCTGAACTGGCCCGTCAAGGGTGGCGACCGCATCGCCACCGCCCGGGGTGCGCGCACCGAGTTTCGTGTCGGCCCGGTGGCCGTTCGCCTGGACGGCGACAGCGCGCTCGACGTCGAGGAACTGGATGAAGACGTGATGCGCCTGCGCCTGAACTACGGCTCGGCCAGCGTGCGGGTGCGCGATCCGCAGGCACTGTCCGGCTTCGAGCTGGCCACGCCGCATGGGCGCGTGCTGCTGACGGAACCGGGCACCGTGCGCGTCGATACCGACCGCGAGCCCGATACCACGACGGTTTCCGTGCTGATGGGCATCGCCCGGCTGGAAGCGGCCGGCACCGCGCTGACGCTGCGCACCGGCAAGCGCGCCGAGATCCGTGGCGACGATGTCCGCACCGGCCAGGCATTGCAGGACGCGTTCGACGCTTGGGCCTTTGCGCGCGACCGCCGCGACGAGGCCGCGATCGCCTCCCGCTACATCCCGAATTACGTGACCGGCTACGAAGAGCTGGACCATTACGGCAGCTGGACGGTCAACGACGACTACGGCCCGCTGTGGACGCCCCGCACCATCGCCAGCGGCTGGTCGCCCTATAGCGATGGCCGCTGGGCCTGGGTGGCACCCTGGGGCTGGACATGGGTCGACAACGCCCCATGGGGCTACGCGCCCTTCCACTATGGCCGCTGGGTCACCGTGCGCAACCGCTGGTACTGGGCGCCCGGCCGCATCGTCGGCCGCCCCGTGTGGGCGCCGGCGCTGGTGGGCTGGGTGGGTGGCGACGGCTGGTCGGTGGCGTTCAACGACCGCCGCAACCGCCCCGGGCTGGGCTGGTATCCACTGACGCCGCGCGACCGCTACGTGCCCCATTACCGTGTGACGCCGGACCATGAGCGGCGCCTCGGCTGGCAATACCGCGGCAATAACGAACGGTGGAAAGAGACGCCGACCCGCCGCGAGGGCGTGACGATCGTGCCGCGCGAAGGCTTCGAGGGGCGCCGCAGCGTGCAGGTGAACACCCTGCCGCGTGCCAGCGCGGGATTGAACCCGGCAAGGCTCCCGGTGGCTTCCGCCCCCGTGGTGGTGCCGGGCTTTGCCCGCGCACCGGACCGTAACCGCGACGGTATCGCCGACCGGTCGCAAGGCAGTGGATCGCAGGTCGGCCGTCCGCAGATCGACCGGCCGCAGATCGACCGGCCGCAGATCAACCGCTTGCAGACGGACCGCGATAACGATGGCATGCCGGACCGCGGGCAAGTAGGCCGCGAGCGTGAAAGCATCGCCGAGCGCGTGCAGGCCGACCGCAACCGCGACGGTACGCCGGACCGGCTGCAGGGCGATCGTGGGCGCGAAGTCATCACGACGAATCGCATCCAGGCCGACCGCTTCCAGGGAGACCGCAATGTCGACAGCGTGGCGGAGCGGATGCAACGGGAGCGCAACGAAGCGCCGTTCCGGGGGAATAATGCGATCGTGACCGAACGGCCGCGCGTGGAACGGCCGCAGGTGGAACGCCCGCAGGTGGAACGCCCCATCGCCCAGCCGGCGTTCAGCGCGCCCGCCCCGGTGGCGGCGCCCCCGGTGCCGCGGCCACAGGCGGAGCCGGCGCCATCCCGGTCGTTCATCGCCAACGAGCGGCTGGAACAGCGCCGGGAAATGATGGAAGCGCGCCGCGAGATGGACAACCGCCGCCAAGCCGAGGCTGTCCAGCGCATGTCGATCCAGCAACAGGCACCGGCGCCTCAGCCGCGGCCGGCACCGGCACCGATGCCGGCTCCCGCCCCGGTCATGCAGCCCCGCCCGGCGCCCGTGGCGCAGCCGGCACCCGCACCGGCGCCTGCACCCAGCGTGCAACCGCGCGGTAACCGCTCCGACCGTGGGGATGGCGTGCGCGAGCGCTGACCGTGGCATACCCCACAGCAAAACTGGGGACGTACCGGTGCGCCGGACCGCCCTGTTTCCAGGCAATCTTTCCTGGAAACAGGGGTCTGTCCCCGGTTTTTGTTTTGCGGCCCAGCCGGGGATTTTGTTCATTCATGCGCGGTTTCGCGCAGCCTGTCACAAAGTCGTAGCGGGCCGTTTGTACACTGGCTACAGTTCTCATGCCGGGAAAGCACGCACGACAGGCTGACAGTTTCCAAGCAGCCGCAGCAAGCCGATTCCCGTAACTGTTCCAGTGTCCCAACTATTCCGTGCGTGGTATTTCCTCACCCAGAATAGTTTTCGGCCAGCCTTCAGGGCTGGCCTTTTTTTGTACCGCCCCGTGGCCCCGGTCCTTTCGCTAAAATAGCGGATTGGCGCGCGGTATTGTCCACGCCGGCGCCGTTCACTCATCCGTTTATCGATTGGAACAGACATGGCTGCGATCCCTCCGACAGAGTCCCTCATTGAATACCCGAGCGACTTCCCGATCAAGGTGATGGGCCCCACGCACGATGCCTTCACCGTGACCGTCATCGAAGTCGTCATGAAGCACGATCCGACTTTCCATGAAGGAAAACTCGAAATCCGTCCGTCATCCGGCGGCAAGTACACGGGCCTGACCGTGACCGTGCGCGCCACCAGCCGCGAACAGCTCGATGCACTGTATGCCGAGCTGTCCGGCCACCCGATGGTCAAAGTTGTTCTGTAAGCAACTGCCCGGTCTTTGAGCAAGAGCAAGGTACCAGGCGTATAATGGCCGGGCTTTGATCAATGCAAGCCCAGCCATGTCCATGACATCCACGTCCACGACGCGAGCCGAATCGGCGGTGATCCGCCACCTCGGCCAAGCCGATTACGAACCCACGTTCGCCGCGATGCGCGCGTTCACGGACGCGCGCACCCCGGATACGCCCGACGAGCTGTGGATCGTCGAGCACCCGGCCGTCTACACGCTGGGCCTCGGCGCGGACCGCGGCCACCTGCTGGGCGGCGCCGCGCACATCCCGGTGGTGCAGACGGACCGCGGCGGCGAAGTGACGTTCCACGGCCCTGGCCAGGTCGTCATCTACCTGCTGATGGACCTGCGCCGCAACAAACCGGGCGGCAAGCTGTATGCCCGCCAGTTCGTGCACAAGATCGAACAGGCGATCATCGACGTGCTGGCCACGTATCGCCTGGCGGGCGAGCGCATCGAAGGCGCGCCCGGCATCTATATCGCCGAAGGCCCGAAGCGGGGGGCGAAAATCGCCGCGCTCGGATTGAAAGTGCGTGGTAACGGCTGCACCTATCACGGCGTGTCGCTGAACGTGGCGATGGACCTGGCGCCGTTTACCTGGATTAACCCCTGTGGCTATGCCGGCCTGGAAACCATCGACATGCGGTCGATGGGCGTCGACGTGCCGCTGGCCGACGTGCAGCTGGCGCTGGCCAACGAGCTGGTGCGCCAGCTCGACGTTGCCGGATCCACTGCCCAATCCATTGCCCAAGCCGCCGCACCGACCGATCTCTCCGCCGCCGCCTGAACGAATCAACCAGAGAACCCTATGACCACCGACACCACGACCGCCGCCCCCGCTTACAACCCGAGCGAAAAGCAGAAAGGCGCCAGCAAGACTTCGCGCATCCCGATCAAGATCGTGCCGATCGAGCAGGTCGAGCGCCTGAAGAAGCCGGAGTGGATCCGCGTGAAGGCGGCATCGGCGTCCAGCCGTTTCTACGAGATCAAGGACATCCTGCGCGAGAACAAGCTCGTCACGGTGTGCGAGGAAGCGTCCTGCCCGAACATCGGCGAATGCTTCGGCAAGGGCACGGCCACGTTCATGATCATGGGCGACAAGTGCACGCGCCGCTGCCCGTTCTGCGACGTGGGCCACGGCCGCCCCGACCCGCTGGACGTGGACGAGCCGGGCAATCTGGCCAATACGATCGCCAAGCTGCGCCTGTCCTACGTGGTGATCACGTCGGTGGACCGCGACGACCTGCGCGACGGCGGTGCCGGCCACTTCGTCGAGTGCATCACCAAGACCAAGGCGCTGTCGCCGAAGACCCAGATCGAAGTGCTGGTGCCGGACTTCCGCGGCCGCCTGGACAAGGCGCTGAACATCTTCGCCGACGGCCTGCCGGACGTGATGAACCACAACCTGGAAACGGTGCCGCGCCTGTACAAGGAAGCCCGCCCGGGCGCCGACTACCTGCACTCGCTGAAGCTGTTGAAGGACTTCAAGGCCATGTACCCGAACGTGAAGACCAAGTCGGGCCTGATGGTCGGCCTGGGCGAAACGGACGAGGAAATCCTGCAGGTGATGCGCGACATGCGCGAGCACGACATCGACATGCTGACGATCGGCCAGTACCTGGCCCCGTCGAACAGCCACCTGCCGGTGCGCCGCTACGTGCACCCGGACGTGTTCAAAATGTTCGAGGAAGAGGCGTACAAGATGGGCTTCGGCCACGCCGCTGTGGGCGCGATGGTGCGCAGCTCGTATCACGCGGATGTGCAGGCGCATAACCTGTTGGAAGCTGCGGGCTGATCTCGCGCGTTTGCCTTTTCTGACGGCGGCCTGTTGGCCGCCGTTTTCACATCCGCTCGTCACCAGCACAACCATGCGTAAACCAATGTCCTTTCCCTCAGTCGTCCTGCTCGATGCGATGGGCGTGCTTTACGAGAGCGCCGACGACGTCGCGGAACTGCTTGTACCGTTTGTCATGGCCCGGTCACCCGCCACGTCGGTTGGTGCCATTCAAGACGCCTACCGCCGCGCCAGCATTGGCGAATACGACGCGGCCGGATTCTGGGCGCAGGTCGGCTTGCCGGAATCGATGGAAGACGAATATCTGGAAGGCCACAAGCTGCAGGCGGGCTTGCCGGCGTTCCTGGACTACCTGGAAGCGCAGCAGGTCCGCGTTGCATGCTTGTCGAACGACGTTGCGCGTTGGTCCGTCAAATTGCGCCGGAAATTCGGCATCGAGGATCGTTTCGAGCGCTGGTTCATCAGTGGCGAGCTCGGATGGCGCAAGCCGGACAGCAGGATCTATGCGGCCGCCATCAATGCGCTGGGTATCGACGCCGCGCATATCCTCTTCGTCGATGACCGCCAGGCCAATGTCGACGCTGCCGAAGGAGCAGGCCTGCAAGCCCTGCGATTCGGTAGTGGACAGACTGCCGGCCAGGCCGTGGGCGGCTTCCACGACCTGACGCGATGGCTACGGGGGGAGGGAGACGGCCCGTTGCTGTGAATCGTGGAAGAAAATGACACAGTCCAGCGGTTTATACGGCAAATCCGGCAGCTGCAAACAATGCTCGATTGCACGACCCGGCCCTTCCAGGCGGGATCAATCGCGTTCGTTGCGCAGGCCTTTCGTGAACGGACTGCCGCGGTAGCACACATCGCCGTCGCAATGCGGGGCCGGCAGGCGCATGCCGAGCAGTCGCGAAACCCGGTAGCGGTTGCGCGCGAAATGGTCATAGGCCCAGGCCAGTGCGGGGCGCAGGAGGCGGATACGCAGCGGCAGCACGGCCCAGCCCATGCCCACCAGCGAATACGCGGCCTGCATGCTGTCCAGGCCGGACAGCACGCGGCCGTCGGCCGTGACGACATGCAGCCGGGCGTTCAGCGCCGCCATGTCCGTCCCCGGGGGGAAATCGGCAAAGCCGGGCGCGGCGATATCGACGAAGGCCAGCACGCCGCGCCGGTCGTGGCGGCGCAGGGTCAGCATGGCATCGGTGCAGAAGGCGCAGGCGCCGTCGTAGTACAGG
Organism: Pseudoduganella lutea; assembly: GCF_004209755.1. Taxonomy (NCBI): domain Bacteria; kingdom Pseudomonadati; phylum Pseudomonadota; class Betaproteobacteria; order Burkholderiales; family Oxalobacteraceae; genus Pseudoduganella; species Pseudoduganella lutea. The sequence continues at coordinate 3,173,596 of NZ_CP035913.1, forward strand.
GTCAGAGCCGGCGTGCCCTTGGTGTGCTCAGTCATCGCGCAGGCCTTTCGTGAACGGGCTGCCGGGGTGGCAGACATTGCCGTCGCAATGCGGCGCGGTCGATGTGATCCGCATGCCGAAGAAGCTCGAGACGCGATAGCGGTGGCGCGCGAACTGCTCGTAGCACCAGGCCATCAGCGGGCGCAGGGGGCGGATGCGCAGCGGCCAGACCACCCAGCCCAGGCCTACCAGGCGATAGATGGCCTGCATGCTGTCCAGGCCAGTGAGCACGCGCCCATCGGCCGTCACCGAATGCAGCCTGGCGTTCAGGGTCGCCAGGTCCGTGCCCGGCGGGAAGTCGGCGAAGCCCGGTGTCGCCAGGTCGACGAAGGCGAGGGCGCCGTGGCGGTCGTGGCGTTTCAGCATATTGACCTCGGCCACGCAAAAACCGCAGGTGCCGTCGACGTAGATGGTCAGTTCGGGTGTGCGCATGATGCCTCCTCAGCCCAGCAGCTTGGCGACCTTGCCGCCCATGTTGATGAAACGCTTCAGCGTGGCCGGCTCCAGGTGCTTGTAGTCGTCGTAGCTGTCGGTCAGCATTTCCAGGAATTCCAGCACCTGCGCCATCCGCGCACGGGTCGCGTCTTCCATCGCCCTGTCGTCTTCGGCTTCGATGGCGCACTGGCGCAGCACGGTGAGCGTTGGATCGATTTCGCGGCGCTTGCGCTCCTCGACGATGGTGCGGAAGATTTCCCACACATCCTGCAGCGCAACGAAATGGTCGCGCCGGTCGCCCAGCACATGCGTGACCTTGACCAGGCCCCAGCTTTGCAGCTCTTTCAGGCTGTTGCTGACATTCGAACGGGCCACGCCCAGGCGCTCGACGATCTGCTCGGCGTTGAGGGGCGCATTGGCCAGGAACAGCAGCGCGTGGATCTGCGCCACGGTGCGGTTGACGCCCCAGCGGGTACCCATCTCGCCCCAGTGCAGGATGTATTTCTGTTCGGTCGGACTCAGGCTCATGATTTTCTCTAATTTCTGTCGTTACAGAAATTTAAGACCAAACGAGCCGGATGTCAACCTTGGTGTATGTGTGGTGCCGGCAATGCGGCTTGGGATGGGGGTTCCGTCGCGCGGCCATGCGTGGTCGCGCGACGCTTTGTTTCGCTGCCTTGTTTCGCTACTGTGTTTTGCTACCGTGTTTGCTACCGTGTTTGCTACCTATTACGCCGCGCTGGCTGCCTTGCGGCGGCGGGCCAGCATGCCAATCAATCCCAGGCCGCCCAGCAGCATGCCATAGGTTGCCGGCTCGGGCACCGGCGAGGGACCGAAGGGCTGGAATGGCTCGTAGCCGATTTCCACGCGCGCATCCATGGCGTTGGCGATGATATTGCCTTCCAGGTGGCCGGTGCCGACCAGCGTGGCCTTGTTCGCCAGCACCGTGCCGTAGGCGAACGTCGCCATATTGACGGTCGTCGCATCGATCAGGTTCCACAGCACGCGGTCGCGCAGGGCTTGCAGTTGACCATCCTGGCCACCGCTGAAGGTGACCGTGCCGCCGCCCGTCACGTTGATGACGACGTTCGCGCCAGCCTTGATGTCTTGCAGGAACAAATTGTTCAGCTCGCTGGAATGGATGTTGAAAATTTGCAGATCCGAGCTGTTATCGCCCGTCAGGTACAGGCCACCCCACTTGGCTTCCACGGTACCGTTGCCTGCTTCCTGGCTCAGGTCGCTCGACAGCTTGCTCAACTGGGTCTTGGCCGCGCCAAAGTCGATGACATTGGCTTGCTTGTTGAGCACGTGATAGGCAGACGAGCTATTGTTGCCGCCGTAGACGCCATAGCCGGTCTGTTTGGTGTATTCGGTGATCGGGCCGGTCGTCGCGTTCGTATCGACATTGGTCTTCGGGCCGGTGAAGATATCGCCGTTGATCAGTTTCACATCGTTGGCCACGACCAGGCTCGGGCCCGTGACGCCATAGGCGCTGCGATAGCCGACGGAGAGACCACTGGTATCGAGCGAGCCGCCGACCGCCAGGCGGCCTTCCACGTCCACCACCTGGCTGACGTTGCCATAGAAGAAGGCGCTGTAGCCAGCGGCCGCGCCCAGATCGATGGTGGTGATGGCGGCTTGTGCCGAACAGGTAAGGGCGGTGGCCATCAGTGCTGGCAACAGCCGCTTGGCGAACGTGGAAATCATCATGGGATTGGCTTGTACTACTCTTGAGTTGATCGGGCCGGCAGCATTGGCGAGATTTCCGCAATGGCTGGGAGCATATATCTGGAATACAACAGGTGTTTATTATAAACAACTTAACACCCTGGATATAGTACTGCTTCCATATCGTGTATATCGGGCCCGATATTGTGGTCTGGATGCCACGCAGACAACGCGGCATCAGCGAGACCAGACCACGCAACCTTTCACGCCTTGCTTCCCTGACTTTGCTTACTCGCCTTGTTTTACCTTACTTCGTCGCAGCCTTTTTGATCTCCACTTCCCAGTCCACGCCCGATTCGATCTTGTGCTTCTGCGCGAAGTTCCCCCAGCTGGTCGCCACGGCCACGTCCAGCAGGCTGTTCAGGTAGACCAGCGGCTTGCCCTTGGCCACGCCGCCGAAGGTATGCTGGAACGGTGCCACCACCCTGGCAACCTGCTTGCCCTTGTGCAGGAAGCGCACCTGCACAGGGTCGCCCACACCGATCTTCAGTTCCTCGAAGAGCGCCTTGGGAATATTCGTCCACACATTGCCGTACTTGATGTCCAGCACGGGAACGATGCCGCGGATGGTCTCGCCATTGCGCACGGCCTTCTGGTAAGCGATCTTCACCACCGATTCGCTCGGCAGTACCGGCCCCACCTGCTCGAAGGTGATCGCGCCGGACGCCAGCCGCGCGCCGACGTAGGCATACACGTCGCGGCCATGGAAGGTATAGGACTCGGCGGAGCCGGCCAGGCGGTTGACCTTTTCGTCGATCTCGCGCAGTTCCGCCACGCCGTCGCGCTCGGCGATCAGCGTGAACAGGCCATTGTCCGGGCCCACGAAGTAGCGGCCTTCGCGGGTCTTCAGCACCACCGATTTGCGCTCCGTGCCCACGCCCAGATCGACCACGTTGACGAACACGCTGCCCTTGGGCCAGTAGTTCGCTGTCTGGTACAGGCGATAGGCGCCCAGCCAGATGTCGTAGTCGGGAATGTTGTGCGTCAGGTCCGACACCTGCAGCGCCGGGTCGACGCCGAACGCCACGCCGCGCATCGCGGAGACGGCGCCGTCCGACGTGCCGAAGTCGGTCATCAGCACCAGGGCATTCCTGTCGAAGGCCTGCGCCTGGGCGGCCATCAGCACGGAAAAGCCGATAGCGGAAAACAGTTTAGTGATTTTCATGTTGGTTCAGGATGGATTAAAAGGTGTAGCGCAGGCGGCCGTAGAAATACGCGCCGTTCAAGCCGATCGGGTTGATGAAGTTGTACGGGAGTGCGCCGCCATAGGTCGCGTTGTTCGTCTCGCGCACGCGCTGTGGATAGCGGTCGAAGACATTGTCGGCGCCAACGAACAGCGTCAGTTGCTTCGTCAGTTTGTACTGCGCTTCAACGTCCAGCGTCCACACGGCGCCGAAGCGCTGGGCATGCACGCCGTCGATCACTCCCGCTTCGTCGTCGTACGAGAAATCCTCCAGCGAACCAAAGCGCGTGGCGCGGGCCTGCACGCCCCAGCGCGCGCCTTGCCAGTCCGCGCCCAGCACCAGCTTGGATTCGGGCGATGCGTTTCGGATGCGGAACAGGCTGTTTTCCGTCAGCAGCGTCAGGTCGGGATCGATGCGCGCCAGCGCGGCCGGGCTCTGGTGTACGTTGTCGATGCGTGTCCTGTTCAGGTTCAGCGCGGCGTTCAGGTCCAGCTTGCCGCCGGCGAACGGCAGGTCGTGGTTGACCACCACATCGAGGCCCGTCGTGGTGGTGTCGAGCAGGTTGGCGAGATAGGCCACCGACTGGATGTCGGTGCGGCCGATCGCGGCGAGATACGCGGTGGCGGCATCGCTCTGCAGGTCGCTGGTGCGGGTGATGCGGTCACGCAGCCTGATGCGGTACGCGTCCACCGTCACGCTGGTGTTGCGCTGCGGGCGCCACGCGGCGCCCAGCGACAGGTTCGTCGACTTTTCCGGCGTCAGGTTTTCGGCGCCGAACGCACGCGCCAGCGCATCGCTGGCCGGCAGCAGCGAGGCGGTCTGCAGGGCGGTACCGTCGCTGTTGAAATTGAGCGTGGAGAAGCGGAAGCCCGTCTGCACCAGTGCCGGCGCGCGGAAGCTGTTCGACAGCGAGCCGCGCAGCAGGAACGTGTCGCTCACCTTGTAGCGTGCCGACAGCTTGCCGGTGCGCGCGTTGCCGAAGTCGCTGTAGTCGGAATAGCGGGCCGCGGCGCCCACCAGCAGGCGCGGGGTAATGTCGCTCTCGATGTCGGCATAGATCGAGCGCACCGAGCGGCTGCCGTCGAAGGCGTCCTGCGGGCGCAGGCCCGGCCCGGCCTGCGCGCCTGGGGGCGCACCGGCCACGGTGCCCGCGGCATAGGAGGCGGCATCGCCCGGTGTACTCGTATAGGTCTCGTGCATGTACTCGGCGCCGATGGCCAGGTTGACCGGCGCGCCGATGCCCAGGTCCAGCTCGCGCGTGAGATCGGCGTTGACGGCATCCTGGTCGAAGTCGAACGTGGCCAGGTGGAAGCGGGTGGGGCTCGCCGTGCCCAGCGAAGCGTTGACAGAGTTGGCGAGGTCGTACTCGAACTTGTTGCCACCGTGCCGCGCGCTCAGGTCCCAGTTCCAGCCGCCGCGTGCGAGGCGCAGGCCGGCCACGACGCTCACGTCCGTCATGTCACCCTTCGTGCTCGGGCGGTAGCCGTTGGGGTAGATCTCCGGCACGTTCGAAGGATCGCCGGGGTAGCGGAAGTAGGCGCTGCCGTCGGACTTGCGCTTGTTGACGGTGGCGAAGGAGTAGGCGTCCACGCCTTCCGACACCGGTACCAGCGCGTTGTAGAAAGCGTAGGTGTTGCGCTGCTCCGAGTCGCCCGACTTGAAGACCACCTGACCGTCGAGCGCCATGTCGGCTGGCGTGGCATTCCACGACGTCCAGCCGGCATCGCTGGCGCCGGCGCGGTTGGTGGGATTGCGCAGGCGGTTTTCCAGGCCGAAGCGGAAGTAGCCGGCGTCGCCCACCGGCAGGCCATAGTCGGCGCTCACGATGGTGGTCTGGCCGTCGGTCTTCGTGTCGTTCGTGGGTTCGAAGTCGGTATGGTTGGCGCCGAAGCTGACCGAGGCCGAGCCGCCCGTGCGCGCCTTCTTCAGCACGATGTTGATCACGCCGGCCACGGCATCGCTGCCGTACTGGGCGCCGGCACCGTCGCGCAGGATCTCGATATGGTCGATGGCGCCCGGCGGAATGGCGTTGACGTCCACCGGCACGATGCCGGCAAAACTGCTTTCGGTATCGAGCACCGCGCTGGCATGCCGGCGCTTGCCGTTCACCAGCACGAGCACCTGGTCGGGCGCGAGGCCGCGCAACTGGATGCCGCGCACGGAGTCGGCGGCGCCGCTCGATTCGATGCGCGGGAAATTGATCGACGGCGACAGCTCCTGCAAGGCCGCGCCGAGGTCGCCGCTGGCCAGTGCGTTGTCCACTTCGCGTGCGCCGAAGCGGTCGATTGGCACGGCGCTGTCGAACACGGTGCGGTTGCGCGCCCGCGAGCCGACGATGGTGACCTGGTCGATGGCGGCCGTGCTGGCTGCCGGATCGTCGGCAACCGCCGGGTTCTGGGTTTGCGCCTGGGCTGCAGGCAGCGCCGCCAGCAGCACGGCGCAGGCGATGGCACTGCGGCGCAGCGGCGGGATTGAAAGGGTAGTGCGCGGCATTGCGGATTCCTTGCGTAAGCTTGACCGGATGTCAATCTTACGGGTCGAAGGACAGCGCGGGCAAATACCGACTGTGAATATGCTTATTTGAGGGGAGGTGTCGGCTGTGTACTGTTGCAGGCCGCGACGTAAATATCAAGAGCGCGTTGATCAAGGGCACGTGAGCTGGCGCCTCCTGAAGCTGGAGGCGCTGTCCAACTTATTTACGAGACAGCGAGGAAGCAAGGCGCGTCAAGTGCGCTGCTCGTTCCATGTTCAACCCGAAGATACAGGCCAGACGCCGCAGCTCCAATGCATTTCCTATTGCACCGCCACCAAGTGCCGAGGCAAACGCGCACTGAGCATCGCGGTACTTCAGATAAGCGTCATCGGATCTTATGAGCTGATCTCTGGCTTTTGAAACGAACTTTGGCTGCTCATCCCATTGCTTGAGTGCCGAGACCAATTTTTTTTCGGCCGAGATAAGGACTTTTGAGCTTTCGCTGACGCTCCTGGAAAGGCAATCACGCATTCCAGCTTGAGATTCATATGCGCATTTTTCCAGTACATCCTCGACCGGATCAGGATGATTCTGATTCGCCCCGTATGCATTCGAGAGAATGACTGCAGTTGCGGCTATAAAAAAATGTTTCAATCGCATGTTGCCTCCACACCACATTTGATCAGTTCAAGAGCGAAGCTGAGCTTCTGTGCATATCTTGCGTCGCCGCCGCCATTGTAGAGTTTGGCAACTTCAGGAACGGTGATGGTGTGCCATCCAACTATGACCCGTTTTACTGTCCCTTTCCGATAAAGCAATACTTGTCCCGGCCTTAAGATTGCAGCCTGAGGATTCAACTTGCGAAGGATTTCGGTAGTCGTTCCGTAAGTTACAGCGATTCTCGTCATATTATCACCACGATTTATGGGAGCTTCATACGTTTTTAGATCGGATGTCATGACACTTTGATGCTTGAACTTAGCCATTCGCATCAGCAAGTATGCGATCCCTGCCCTTATGTTGTAAGCAGGTATTGCTCTTGCGTTATTGAAATTCAGGTTTTCTTTAAGATCTGGAGGCATTATTATATCGCCGCCTTCGTTACCTGATAACAAAGCAGATAAACCTGGATCTCCCACCACACCAATCTGCATTGGCTTTATTCTCCATTCCGCATTACCTGCGCCTGTCTCTACCCATAACATTGCTTTGACAAGCCGCCAGTCCAGTTTTGTATATCCTGCCGTGCCTGTTAAATGACGGTCGAACTCGTTGATTGCAGATTTAATTTCACAGTCATATGAATGCCACTTGGCCTGGCGGGATCCTTTGTTCAGGCCATCCTTCCACATTTCGAAACGTCCCTTCTCTTTTACTTGAGTTGCCATTTTGAGCTCCTCTATAGTTTGTCTAGCTCGATATATGGTAAAGAGACTTCGGTATAGTGTTTTGCTATGGAGCAATGTTGATGGTTTGAAGTCGAAAAAAATTGATTTCGGAAAGACATGCATGATCGATATCGGCACGGACGTCTTTTCTACTAACTACTGTCAGATCCAGTGCGGGCAACGCTCTTGCACTAGTATGGAAGCGCACGGCGCACAGGTCATCAAACCGCACGCCATATAATGTAACTGTGATGTATATTTGACATGGATCGCCATGATATTCGTTACCGTCGCCGATCGTGCACAAAATGCGGCTGGCTGACGCGTGGCGCAAGACCATTACCCGACCGGCGGCTCGTAAGCCGCCGTTTTCATATCCAAAAACGCCCATGACCGTACGCATCGAACCCTCCTGGAAGCAGCACCTGCAAGCCGAGTTCGACAAGCCCTACTGGACCGAGCTCACCGAGTTCGTCCGCACCGAATACCAGACGACCCAATGCTGCCCGCCGGCCAGGGACATTTTCCGCGCCTTCGACCTCACGCCATTCGACAACGTAAAAGTGGTGATCCTCGGCCAGGACCCGTACCACACGCCGGGCGCCGCGATGGGTTTCTGCTTTTCCGTCCCCGACGGCAACCGGCCGCAACCGAGCCTGCAAAACATCTTCAAGGAACTGGAAAGCGACCTCGGTGTGCAGCGCACGCGCACCGACCTGTCCGACTGGGCGGAGCAGGGCGTGTTCCTGCTGAATGCCGTGCTGACCGTGCGCGCCCGCGTCGCCGGTTCGCATGCGGGCAAGGGCTGGGAGACGTTTACGGATACCGCGATCCGCACGCTGTCGCAGGAGCGCGAGCACATCGTGTTCATCCTGTGGGGCAGCTATGCGATCGCCAAGAAGGCGCTGATCGATACGACGAAGCACCTCGTCATCACCTCGCCGCACCCCTCGCCGTTCGCGGCCCACAAGGGGTTTTTCGGCAGCAGGCCGTTTTCAAGGGCAAACGACTACCTGCGCGATAGCGGGAAAGAGCCGATCGCCTGGGCATGAGATGCGCTCGATACCAGCGCTCAGGCAAGAATCGGATACGAAAACAGACAACTCCAGAACAGGATGAACATGAACCTCGATCTGCCAGGACTTGCAGAGATTACCTATGAAGAACTTGCCGAAAAACTGGACCTCAGCGAATACTTCACTGTGAATCCTGACCATGACGAAGAGGAAGACGAGTACTTCGGCCGCCATCAGCTCCTTTTTCATGACGGCGACCTGCTCATTTCGAAAAACATCGATATAGATCATTACGACAGGAACTTCATATTGATCGTCAAGGGCGACCTCGAAGTCCAGGGGGGTATCGAAGGATCGTTCATCGTGACCGGCAATCTCGTCGCCGAATCAAGGGAGTTTGAACCTGACGATCTGCAATATGTCGGCGGCGAGTCCCGGATCAGATATCTCGAAGTACTGCGGCACCCGGACGATGAAGCACTCTTTGAACTGCCGCCCAATTACAGGTCATCGGCCCCCTTCCTGTTCTGCTATTTCGTGGATTTGAAGACACTCAGGTCGGACAACGTCCCTGTCGTCTGGGACGTAAAAAGCGCGCACGATTACGACGGCAATGAAACCAGCCGGACGGATATCCTGTGGATGCGAGGATCGTGGGGGCCGTTCATCCTTGCCGAGCAAGTCGGCTACAGTCACGTATCCTGGCTTTCCGACGATGCTTACGGGATCGATGAGGAAGCAACGTTGAAAATCTTGAAGGCTGGGCAACCCCCCTTCGCTTTCCAGGATGCCAAGGTTATGCTCGCGGCCTATGGTCAAGCCTATAAAGCTCATCTTGCCTCGGGCTTCGATGCGGCTTATCCGTTACTGAAGAACCTGTGCGAAACCTATCCCAGGTTCTATCTGCCTTCGTACCATCTGGGCACGAACCTGGCCGGAAGTGGCGATTACCAGGGCGCCATGCCATACCTCGAAATCGCCGACGCGGCATCGGCTTCGGGGTGGCACTCGACTTTCAATGACGCGAAAGCCTACCTTGGCCACTGCCTGCTGCGACTGGGCAGGATCGGCGAGGCGGAAGCACAAGTGGACGCAGTTTCGGAAGAGAGCAAGTCTCTGGTTGCGCATCGAACCAGGGCCGAAATCCATTTCATCAAGGGCGAGAACGAGCAGGCGCTTGCGGAGGCCGAGAAGGCGCGTAGTCTCGATTGGCGATCGATTGCCTCGAACCTGCTCCTGGCAGCGATTCATTACCGCCTTGGAAACGAAAAATCCATCAAGGACTTTCTCGGCATGGTCGAACGCCTGAGGCCGGAACTGAAGGTCGATCCGGCTGACATCAGGAACCTGGATTTCCTGTTCGGGCCGCAGAAAACCTATGTGCCGCGCGAGGAAATGGCGACATAGCAAAAGGCCGGTTGCAGCGAATGGCGCCGCGGGCATGACTGGTCGCGCCGGAATCCGCTCCTACCACCAGATCCGGTACGGCCAGTAACTCTCATCCGTCTGCGCCAGCCGGATGATCTCCCGCGGGCTGCTGCCGACAAGTTCGCGCGCCTCGCGCGACAGGTGCGCCTGGTCCGAATACCCCGAGCGCAGCGCCACGTCGGACAGCGACACGTGCCCGGCCTGGTGCTCGTCGCGCGCGGCGAGCAGCGATTCCTCCACGCGCGCCAGGCGGCGCAAGGTGCGCAGCGGATGGCCGGCCCACGCCCGCACGCGGCGCTCGGCCATGCGGGCGCTGCGCCCGGCGCCGGAAAGGGCCGCGCGCATGGCCAGCGACTGCACCCAGTCCTGCGCCTGCGACCAGGAGCCCGTGCCCACGGCATCGCCACGCACGGCGTGCCAGCGCGGTTCCAGCCAGTCTTCGAAGATGCGGATCCGCGCGTCGTCATCGGGCGCGGCCAGCACGGCGGCACAGACCTCCCGCCATGCTTCGCCAAGCACATCGTCCGCCAGTGTCATGGCGTCGAGCTGCACCGCCATGTCGAGGCCCGTCAGCGCGTGCAGCGCATCGGCGAAGAACAGCGCCGTCAATGTGTGGACCGGGCCGGGATTCGCGGTCGCGAAAGGTTGCGTGCGTGGGCCCGAGAAGATCACGGAGCCCGGCAATGCCACCGCGCCCGGCGTGGCGGGTTCGACGAGCTCACCGCTGCCCGCGATCATCCACGTGATCGAGCAGAACGGCGTGGCGGGGAAGCGGTTGACACGCTGCGCCGGCGCCAGTGGCACACCGAGCGTGCTGCGCACCATGTAGCCCCGGATGCACGAGGCAAGCGGCACGCGGGGCGCGGCCAGGCGGGCAATGGTGGGGGGCAGGGTGGCCGTCATGGCACGATGGTATCCCACTGTGCCGCATGCCCGGCATTCCCATGTCGCAAACGTTCAAGACGGCCGGCGCGGCGCCAGGCACACTGGGCACCATTGACCTGCAAGGAGAGCGCATGAGTACCACGGCCGCCGAGATGCCCGACCCGACCCGCCCGCAAGCGATTGCCGACCTGCCCGCGCCGCGCGGCCTGCCATTGCTGGGCAATGCGCTGCAACTGCAACCGGCGACGATCCACCTGGCGATGGAACGGTGGAGCCGCGAATATGGCCCGATGTTCCGCGCGCGGATCGGGCCGCGCGAAGTGGTCGTGCTGTCCGACAGCGCCGCCATCACGGCCGTGCTGCGCGACCGGCCCGATGGCTTCCGGCGCCCGTCCATCACGGCCGAGGTGTCGGCGGAACTGGGCGGCAATGTCGGCCTGTTCCTGGCCGAAGGCGACGTGTGGCGCAACCAGCGCCGCATGGTGATGCATGCCTTTTCGCCCACGGCGATCAGGGCCTATTTCGACCGCATGGTGCAGGTGGCGCAGCGGCTGGAAGCGCGCTGGCATGCGGCCGGGGAACACGAGATCGACCTGAACGCCGACCTGAAGCGCTATGCGGTGGATGTGATCGCCGGTCTTGCGTTCGGCGCGGACGTCAACACGATCGAGAGCGGCGGCAACGCGATCCAGGAACACGTGGAAACCGTGCTGGCCGGTGTGGCGCGCCGCTCGCTGCTGCCATTCCGCTACTGGCGCTGGTTCAGGCTGCCGGCGGACCGCCGGCTGGAGCGCAGCGTGCGCGCCGTGCGCGAAGCCACGGATGGCTTCATCGCCGATGCACGGGCCGCGATGGCCGCCGATCCAGCGCTGCGCGAGCAGCCGGCGAATATGCTGCAGGCGATGCTGGCCGCGGCCGACCAGCCGGATAGCGGCGTGGATGACTGCGGCGTGGCCGGCAACGTCACGACGATGCTGCTGGCGGGCGAGGATACGACGTCCAGCGCGCTGGCATGGCTGATCTGGCTGTTGTGGCAGAACCCGGCAGTTCTGGCACGCGTGCAGGATGAAGTACGCCGGAACGTTTCGTCACTGACGCCGGAAAGCATCGGCACGCTCGACTACCTCGATGCCTGCGCGCTCGAGGCGATGCGCCTGAAACCGCCCGCGCCGTTCCTGCCGTTGCAGGCGTTGCGCGACACCACGGTGATGGGCGTTGCGCTGCCGAAGGATACGCTGCTGTGGTGCGTGCTGCGCCACGACAGCGTGGACGACAAGGCATTCCCGGATGCGCAACGCTTCGATCCGGAGCGCTGGCTGGCCGGCAAGGCGGACAAGGGCGTGGCGCTGCCGTTCGGCGCCGGGCCGCGCATGTGCCCGGGGCGCTACCTGTCGCTGATGGAAATGAAGGTGGCGATGGCCGTGCTGCTGGGGCGCTTCGACATCGTCGGCGTGCGGGCGGGGGATCGCACGGAGCCGGCGGAAGTGCAGGGGTTCGTGATGGGGCCGACGGCGTTGCGGATGCGGCTGCGGCCTGCGCAGGCAGGGGCCGGCGCCTGATACTGCATGCGAAAACCGGTGTCTGACACTATTTCCTGGATAAGGCACCCAGGAAATAGTGTCAGACACCTGGCCCCTTGGCTTTACTGATCCTTGTGCCAGAAGCCCGCGTGCGCGACTTTCGCTTCGTCCTCGCGCCATGGCCCGATCACCTCGGTCGGCCGCTGCCCGGCGGCGAACACTTGCCGGCACGGCAGCGACAGCGTGGGGTTTTCCGGATCGCTGCCGGTCAGCGACAGCAGCGTCGCTTCGGACATCGCATACACCACTCTTCCCACGCCGCTCCAGTAGGTGCCGCCTGCGCACATGGCGCAGGGTTCGGCGTTCGTGTACATCGTGGCGCCCGCAAGCCGGTCGGGCGAATACTGCGACGAGGCGATGCGCAGCGCATTCATTTCCGCATGCGCGGTGCGGTCGCTGCTCGATGCGTTCATCGCCTGCGCGATCACGTTGCCTTCGGCATCGGCGATGATGGCGGCGAACGGGTGGTGGCCCTCGTCGCGCGAGCGCTGGGCCAGCGCGAGCACGTCCGTCAGGAACTGGTGGTCGCGCGCTGTCGGTTCGGTCATATGGTCTTTCAGATAAAAAAACGGGACGGGTGGGGGCCCGTCCCGCAACTCGGGTCAATCGGTTTTTCGATAGGCGTGATTACTTCGGAATCGTGCCTTCCACGCCCTGCACGTAGAAGTTCATCGACATCAGTTCCTTCATCGGCATCTGCACGCCGGCGGCCACCTTGACGGCGCCCGACTGGTCCTTGATCGGCCCGGTGAACGGTACCGCGGTGCCGGCCGCGAAAGCAGCCTTCTTCGCTTCGAAGAGCTTGGCCGCGTCGGCAGGCACCGCCGGGTTCAGCGGCGACATCTTGACCATGCCTTCCTTCAGGCCGCCGTGCACGTGCCCTGTCTTCCAGGTGCCCGCCAGCACGGCCTTGGCCACTTCGGTGTAGTAGCCACCCCACTGGTTGGTGCTCGCGGTGAGGTGGGCCTTCGGTGCAAAGCGCTGCATGTCGGAATCCCAGCCGAATGCATACTTGCCCTTTTCCTGGGCCGCCTGCAGCGTGGCCGGGGAGTCCGTGTTCTGCGTCAGCACGTCCGCGCCCTGGGCGATCAGCGTTTCCGCCGCCTGGCGCTCCTTGGCCGGGTCGTACCAGCTGTTCACCCAGATGATCTTCGTCTTGATCTTCGGGTTCACGCTCTGTGCGCCCAGCGTGAAGGCGTTGATGTTGCGGATCACTTCCGGCACGGGGAACGAGCCCACGAAGCCGAGGGTATTCGTCTTCGTCATCTTGCCGGCGATAATGCCCTGCAGGTAGGAGCCTTCGAACAAGCGTGCCTCATAGGCGCCCATGTTCTTGTTGGTCTTGAATCCGGTGGCGTGCTGGAACACCACGTTCGGGAATCCCCTTGCCACTTTCTCCGTCGCGTTCATGTAGCCGAACGAGGTGGTGAAAATGAGCTTGTTGCCATCCGCCGCAAGCTTGCGGATCACGCGTTCGGAGTCCGCGCCTTCCGGCACGTTCTCGACATAGGTGGACTTCACCTTGCCGCCCAGTGCCTTCTCCATCTCGAGACGGCCCTGTTCGTGGGCGTAAGTCCAGCCTGCGTCGCCGACCGGGCCGATATAGACGAAACCCACCTTCAAGGGCTCCTGTGCCAGCGCCGGAGCGGCGGTGGCGGCCGCGCCCAGCGCGGCGGACAGGGTGGCCAAGGCGAGCAGCTTGCGACGATTCATGATGTTCCTCTACAGGTTGGTCAGAAATGGTATTCGGCACGCACCATCGGGGTTCGTGCGGTGGCGCCTGGAACGGTCTTCGACGGGTTGCCGAACTTGTTCTTCCAGTACTGGTAGCCCACGCCGAGCTTGAAGGTGTTCTTGTTCGCGCCGAGCAGCGAGCTCACGTCGTACATCAGCTTCATGTCGACGTTGATTTCCACGGCCGTCGGAGCGCCGTATTCGTTCAGGCCCTTGGTACCGATGTAGTTCGCATAGCCTTCGAATTCCAGCGGCACGTTCGGGATTGGAATGCTCCAGGAACTGAACAGCGCGGCGTGCGTGTCGTAGCGGTAGCGGTCGGTCGCTTTTTGCGTGAAGCCGTTGTAGGGAGCGTTGGATTCATGCAACGCCACCAGGCTCACGTTCAGGAAACCGGGCACGTCGAACATGATCGTGGGGCCGAGGACCAGCATGCGCTTCTTCGAGTTGTAGCCGGCATCGGTCTTGCTGTTGATGTCGAAACCACCCGTGATGCCGAACCCGCGGATCACACCGTAAGAGAGGTTCTTGCCGGTGACCTTGCCCAGGTCGAGGGTATGGCGGTACAGCGCATAGGCTTCGTGCGCACCCGAGCGGGAGCCCACGGCGGACGGATCGTTCTCGTCCGACAGCAGGTAATCGACACTGAAGAAATTGCTGCCGTACTTGTAGCCGCTGGCGTGGCTGAAGTTCACCACGTGCTTGGTGATGTCGGCGCCGTTGTACGGCTCCGAGAATTTCGTACCGTAGCGGTAGCTCAGCGAAGTATCGCTCCAGTCGGCCGCGTGGGCGGCGCTGGCGAAGGTGGCGGCGAGAGCGAATGAAGCAGCAAGACGAATGGTGTTCATGCGAAGTCCTTGTAAGTGTTGTGTAACGGATTGCATCCAATGTGCCGAAAGATTGCATGCAACGTCGACAGTACCCTTAGCAAGTACCGGGCCACCCCGCTGTCTCCTATGACGGCGTGCCCTCCGCTTTGAAACTCCGCACCAGGACGGAACGTCCCAACGGTGCCGATGTGCATTGCCGGTGCATTATGCACACAACTTTGGGGCGTTTTGTATACAATTTTCTAGCGACCGAATAGTGCTTCGGCGAGACTCAATTTGCGTTCCGGCGTGTCCAAATGCAGCCGTGCCTCGATTTCTTCGAGGTGATGTTCGATCAGCGCGGTGGCGCCCGCCACATCGCCTTTCTGGATCAGGGCCATCAGGTCGTGGTGCTCGTGGTTGCCGCACATCGGTGCGCCCGGGTTTTCATAGACGGCGATGATCAGCGACGAGCGCGATACCAGTTCCACCATGAAGCGCTGCAGCACGGCGTTGTTGGCCAGTTCCGCCAGCAGAAGGTGGAATTCGCCGCCCAGGCGGATCCAGGCCGCGCGGTCGCCACTGCGGCGCGCCTGTTCTTCCGCATCCAGCGCGGCGCGGATGCGGGCAATCGAGGCGGGCGTGATGTGCCGGATCACGAGGGGCACGATCTCGCGCTCCAGCGCGCGGCGCACGGCGAAAACGTCGCGTGCTTCCTGCGGCGATGGCGATGCCACCACGGCACCACGGTTCGGCCGCAGGTCCACAATGTGGTCGTGCGCCAGCCGCTGCAACGCCTTGCGCACCGTGGTGCGGCTGACGCCATACAGCTCGCAGAATTCCGCTTCGCCCAGCCGTGTACCGGGTGGCAGCTTGTGGCTCATCACGGCGTTCACGACGGCGTTATAAATTCGCACATCGATGGCGGCCTCGCCGTGCTTCGTGCTGACGGGCTTGTTTGCCGGCTTACTCTTTGTCTTGCCTGCTGCTTTGTTTACGCGCTTGCTTGCCGCCGCCGGTTCGGCCGCGGGCATGCGGCGGCCTGGTGGGCCCTCCGCCTGGGTGTGCTTCGTCATCGACAGTCTCCGCTTCTGGCTGGATTCGGGCGGAATCTCTCCGCGCACGATCGTGGTGGGAAAGCAGGAATCGTGCTCGGCAGTGAATGGGGAAACGTCATGCCGGATGCACTTCAATGGGGAGATAGTGCACATATTGTGGTGCGTTTTGTATACAAAATGGCGCATACATTGTTGTGTCAGCCCGACAGGTGAAGACATGCAGTGGTGGCATGGGACTTGCAGAAGCTTTCCCGTTACCCCACGATGGAGCCGCAGATGACCACACCCTTCGAACCGCCTCCCGGGCGGCCTGGCATCGAACAGCGCGAAGAGCCGCGCGTCGAGCCGAGGCTGCGGCTTCTCGGCATCTCGAAGATCTACCCGTCCGTCGTTGCCAACGATCGTGTCGACCTGGTCGTCATGCCCGGCGAGATCCACGCCGTGCTGGGCGAGAATGGCGCGGGCAAGAGCACGCTGATGAAGATGATCTACGGCGTGACGCGGCCCGATGCCGGCGAGATCCTGTGGGAGGGCAGGCAGGTGACGATCCCTTCGCCGGCCGCCGCGCGCCGCCTTGGCGTGGGCATGGTGTTCCAGCATTTCGCGCTGTTCGAGACGCTGACCGTGGCCGAGAACATCGCGTTGGCGCTGGACGAGAAGATCACGCCGGCAAAGCTGGCGCCGCGCATCCGCCAGGTCTCCGCACGCTATGGCCTGCCGCTCGATCCGGAGCGCCGCGTGCACAGCATGTCCGTCGGCGAGCGCCAGCGCGTGGAGATCGTGCGCTGCCTGCTGCAGTCGCCGCGCCTGCTGATCATGGATGAACCCACGTCGGTGCTCACGCCGGACGCGGTGCAGAAGCTGTTCATCTCGCTGCGCCAGCTGGCGGCCGAAGGCGTCAGCATCCTCTACATCAGCCACAAGCTCGACGAGATCCAGGCGTTGTGCGACAAGGCCACCGTGCTGCGTGCCGGGCGCGTGTCCGGCACGGCCACGCCGCGCACGCAGACGGCGCACGAACTGGCCGAAATGATGATCGGCGGCGACCTGCCGACATGCACGCTGGCACCCCGCGATCCGGGCGAAGTGCGGCTGGCGCTGGACAGGCTGTCGCTGCCCAGTCCCGATCCGTTCGGCACCGACCTGCATGACATCACGCTGGACCTCCATGCCGGCGAGATCGTCGGGCTGGCCGGCGTGTCCGGCAACGGCCAGCAGGAATTGATGAAGGCGATTTCCGGCGAAGTGCCGCTGCGCCATCCGCAAGGCATCCGCCTGCTCGGCATCGATGCCGGCCGCATGAACGCAGCCGCGCGGCGCCGGCTGGGCCTCGGCTTCGTGCCGGAAGAACGGCTGGGGCGCGGCGCCGTGCCGGCCATGTCGCTGGCCGACAACGCGCTGCTGACGGGTTACCTTGCCGACGGTGCGGGCATGCTGCGCCATGGCCTGATACGCCGTGGCGCGATCGCCGCCTTTGCCGGGCGCGTGATCGAGCGCTTCAAGGTGAAGTGCGGCGGCGCCGGGGCTGCCGCGTCCAGCCTTTCCGGCGGCAACCTGCAAAAATTCATCGTCGGGCGCGAGATCGCGCTGGCGCCGAAGGTGATGGTGCTGGCACAGCCCACGTGGGGCGTCGACATCGGCGCGGCGATGCTGATCCGGCAGGCGATCATCGACTTGCGCGACCAGGGCGTGGCGGTGCTCGTCATCTCCGAGGAACTCGACGAGCTGTTCATGATGTGCGATCGCATTGCCGTGCTGGCCAAGGGCCGGCTGTCGCCGGCGGTGCCCGCCGCCCAGGCCACCGTCAACCAGGTCGGGGTGTGGATGAGCGGTGACTTTTCCACAGCCCCCACCGTCAATGCAAAACAGGAAGGACGCCGCCATGTCCCGGCTTGAAGCCCGCCCCGCCCCCTCGCGCGCGATGATGCTCGCGTCGCCGCTGATCGCCGCCCTGGCGATGCTCGTCAGCGGTTCGATCCTGTTCATGGCCATGGGCCAGGAACCGCTGCACGCGTTCTACGTGTACTTCATCAAGCCCGCCACCACGCTGTATGGCGTGGGTGAACTGCTGCTGAAGGCCACGCCGCTGATCCTGTGCGGCGTGGGCCTGGCCATCGGCTTCCGCGCGGACGTGCACAACATCGGCGCCGATGGCCAGCTCACGGTGGGCGCGATCGCCGCCGGCTGCGTGGCCTTGTATTTCGACGGCGTGGAAGCGCCGTGGGTGTTGCCGCTGATGCTCGTTGCCGGCGCGCTCGGTGGCATGGCGTGGGCGGCGATTCCCGCGCTGCTGCGCACGCGCTTCAACACCAGCGAGATCCTCGTCAGCCTCATGCTCGTGTACGTGGCCTACCTTCTGCTGAGCTACCTGGTGCACGGCCCGCTGCGCGATCCGGACGGGTTCAATTTCCCGCAGTCGAAGATGTTCGGCGATGCGGCCACGCTGCCGCTGCTCGTCGAAGGCTTGCGCGTCAACGGTGCGTTCGTCCTGTCGCTGGTGAGCGTGGCCGGCGCGTGGTTCTTCTGCCGCCACACCTTCGCCGGCTACCGCATGCAGGTCAGCGGCATGTCGCCGGCCGCCGCGCTGTATGCGGGCTTTTCGGCACCGCGCAACGTGTGGCTGGCATTCCTCGTCAGTGGCGCGATGGCGGGCCTGGCGGGCGTGGGCGAAGTGGCCGGCCCGATCGGCCAGCTGCAGCCGTCCGTCTCGCCCGGCTATGGCTTCGCGGCGATCATCGTCGCCTACGTCGGCCGGCTGCATCCGGTGGGCGTGCTGCTGGCCGCGCTGCTGATGTCGCTGCTGTACATCGGCGGCGAGGCCGCGCAGATCGAGCTGCAACTGCCATCGGCCATCACCGGCCTGTTCCAGGGCCTGCTGCTGTTCTACCTGCTGGCGGCCGACCTGTTCATCCATTACCGCTTCAAGCCGCGCACCCGCGTGGCGCCTGTCGCAACGCCGGAGATCGCCGCATGAATACCGAATACGTGATCGCATTCCTGGCCAGCACCGCCGGTGCCGCCACGCCCCTCGTGCTGGCATCGTCCGGCGAGCTGGTGGCCGAACGCTCCGGCGTGCTGAACCTGGGGCTCGAAGGCATCATGCTCGTCGGCGCCGTGACGGGCTTCATGACCACGGTGAGCACCGGTTCGCTGACCCTGGGCCTGCTGGCCGCGCTGCTGGCGGGCATGGCGATGTCCCTGCTGTTCGGCTTCCTCGTCCTGACGCTGCAGACGAACCAGGTGGCGACCGGCCTGGCGCTGACGCTGTTCGGCATCGGCCTTTCCGCCTTCCTCGGCCGCGACCTGGTGGGCCAGACGGTGGCACCGATCGCGCCGCTGTCGTTCCCCGTGCTGTCGGACATACCGTTCATCGGGCCGCTGCTGTTCCGCTTCGATCCCGTCGTCTACCTGTCGCTGCTGCTCGTCGTGGCGGTGGGCTGGATGCTGGCGCACACGCGCACCGGCCTGCAGATCCGGGCCGTGGGCGAGGCGCCGCACAGCGCCCACGCGATCGGCATGCCGGTCATCGGCCTGCGTTATGCGGCCGTGTTGTTCGGCGGCGCGATGGCGGGCGTGGGCGGCGCGTACATGTCGCTCGCGCTCACGCCGATGTGGGTGGAAGGCATGGTGGCGGGCCGGGGCTGGATCGCGCTGGCGCAGGTGGTGTTCGCCACGTGGAAGCCGCGCAACGTGGTGCTCGGCGCCTACCTGTTCGGCGGCGTGACCGTGCTGCAGTTCCACGGCCAGGGCCTGGGAATCGCAGTGCCCTCGCAGTTCCTGTCGATGCTGCCGTATCTGGCCACGATCGTGATCCTGGTGATCATCTGCCGCGACCCGAAGACGATCCTGCTGAACAAGCCGATGTCGCTGGGCCAGAACTTCAAGGCCGATTGAGGACTGTGGTTTAGAAGACTTGTTCGTCCCGCATGGTGTGTGCCAGGGTTTATCATGCAAGATTCAACCCGGGGACACGCCATGGACGATATCCAGCAAAAACTCGAACGCTTCAACAGCCGCGCCAACGGCACGCTGCCGGACCACATGAACATCCGCTTCACGGCGGCGTCGCACGGCGAACTCTCGGCCGAGATCGAGATCCAGAAGCACCACCTGGCGCCGAACGGTTTCCTGCACGCGGGCACCGTCGTCACGCTGGCCGACACCGCCTGCGGCTACGGCTGCTTCGTGAGCCTGCCCGAAGGCGCCGAGAATTTCACCACCATCGAGCTGAAGTCGAACCATCTCGGCACGGTGCGCGAAGGCACGATCGCCGTCACGGCGAAGGCCGCCCATATGGGCAAGACCACGCAGGTGTGGGACGCCACCGTGACCAACAAGGCGAACGGCAAGACGATCGCGCTGTTCCGCTGCACGCAGATGGTGCTGTACCCGAAATGACATGCTGTACGCGGGGATAGCGATCATCTGCGCGGGCATCGTGGCGGCGATCTCGCCGATCCTGCGCGAGTGGGCCAGGCACAGGAACAGGAAAGAGCGGGAACGCCAAGGCGACCACGGCGACAGGCATTAGAGCTGACCTGCAAAGCGTACTGGTACAAATACCGCCACTACGGATAGCGCTCTCCGGAAAGTGTACCGTACTGTACCTGCCACTTCGATTAGCATGGAATCTCACCGCGAAGAGCCCATGCACTACCTGATCTCCTACCTTCCATTGATCAGTTGCGCGGCAAACCTCGTCCTTCAGGGCAAGGTCAAGAGCGTGGACGGCACAGCCGGCCTTAGCTAATCCGGAGTCGCCTGTTGTTCGATGCACTGGCCAGTAACGTCAATAGGCGCGTGTCGAATATGGTTGTCTTTGCTCATGCACGACCTATCATGAAGCATGCAACGTCTACAAGCCTTCAAGTTCGAGCTGATGCCTAACGGCGCGCAAGTGCGCGATATGCGCAGCTTCGGCGGAGCATGCCGGTTCGTCTACAACAAGGCATTAGCTTTACAAAAAGAGAACCACGACGCAGGTCACAGATTCATCGGTTATGTGGCCATGGCCAGACGTCTGACAGACTGGCGCAATGGCCCGGAAACGCCATGGCTGAAGGAGGCGCCCTGTCATCCATTGCAGCATGCCTTGAAAGACCTGGACAGAGCGTACAAGAACTTTTTCGCCAAGCGGGCCGGATTTCCTCGTTTCAAACGGAAAGGAAACGGCGACAGCTTCCACTATCCCGACACGAAACAGATCAAGCTCGATGAGGCCAATCTGCGCATTTTCCTGCCGAAACTCGGCTGGCTGCGTTACCGTAAAAGCCGTGATGTGCTGGGCGACGTGCGCAATGTCACCGTAAGCTGGTCAGGCGGCAAATGGTTCGTGTCGATTCAAACACAACGCGAGCTTGAGCAGCCACTACGCACGGCGACAACAGCCATCGGCATTGATGTCGGCATCGCGCGCTTCGCTACGATGAGTGATGAGACGTGCATCGAGCCGTTGAACAGTTTCACGAAGCATCAACAGCGGCTTGCGCGCTACCAGCGTCGCATGAGCCGCAAGGTCAAGTTCAGCAACAACTGGAAGAAGGCGAAAGCCCGTGTCCAGAAGATTCACGCCAGCATTGCGAATGCCCGGAAAGACTTCCTGCACAAAGCCACGACAACGATCAGCAAAAACCACGCGCTCGTCTGCATCGAGGATTTGCAGGTACGGAATATGTCCAGCTCGGCCAGGGGCACCAACAAACAGCCAGGCAAGAGGGTGAGGCAGAAGTGCGGACTGAACCGCGGCATCCTGGACCAAGGCTGGGGCGAATTCAGGCGGCAACTGCAATACAAGATGGCGTGGAGCGGCGGCATGCTGGTCGCGGTACTCCCGCACCACACCAGCCAGAGGTGCCCGACCTGTGGGCATGTTTCGAAAGAGAATCGGCAGACTCAGGCGGTATTTCGGTGTGTCGAATGTGGCTATGAAAATCATGCCGATGCGGTCGGCGCGATCAATATTTTAGAGCGGGGATGCCGCTTGTTAGCCTGTGGAGAGTGGGCGCAGTCAGGCCTCTCCGTGAAGCAGGAACCCGCCGAAGCGACTGCGCAATTTTCCGCGTAGCACCGTAGGAATCTCTTTCCTCCAGGAAGGAGAGGACGTCAAGATGTTCGCCTTCGTGTCCTCGATCACGCCCGGACCGAACAACATCATGCTGACCTCGTCGGGCATCTGGTTCGGCTTTCGCCGCTCGATCCCGCACATGCTCGGCATTACGATCGGCTTCGGCGTGCTGCTGGCCATCTGCGCGGCCGGTATCGGCGCGCTCGTCATGGCGGTGCCGGCGGCACAGTTCGCGCTCAGGGTCGCGGGTTCCGGCTACCTGCTGTATCTCGCCTGGCAACTGCGCGACATGACGTTCGACGGCCAGGCCGAAGAAGCGCGCCAGCCCATGGGTTTCATGGCGGCGGCCGCGTTCCAGTTCTGCAATCCCAAGGCCTGGGTCATGGCGATCACGGGCAGCTCGGCATTCCTGCCGCAGGGCATGCCGGTGCCGCTCGCGATCACGCTGTACTGCCTGATCTTCTGCGCCGTCAACCTGCCCTGCATCTCCGTGTGGACCGGGGCCGGGGCGCTGCTGCGGCGTTACCTGTCGCAGCCGTTGTGGCGCAAGGTGTTCTGCGCCGTGATGGTGGCGTTGACGGTGTACTCGGCACTGGCGATGTGGTGGTAGGAAAGCGGTCAATGCCGCTCAGCTGGTTGTCTTCACGAGTGTTCCAGCCTGTTCCCTGAGCCAATCGAGCGCCGCCATCACGGGCGCTGCGGGAAGGTGCCCGGCGCTCCATACGAGGTGATAGGTATGGCCGGGAATCGCCGGCGTGAACGGCTGGACCAGCCGGCCATTGGCGAGTTCCGCCGCGACCAGTTCAAGGCTCAGCAGGGCGATGCCCTGGCCGGCCAGCACCGCGCCGATCGCATGTGCCTCGTCCGAAAAGCACAACTGGGCGCGCTGCCCATCCGGTGCCAGCTCTGCTGCCGCGAACCAGCGCTCCCACGTGGGATTGCGTGGATGCTGGCGTCGCCATTGGAAATCGATCAGCGGCAGGTGGCCCAGGTCATCGACCGAAGCCCCGGCGAAATCAGGGCTGGCCACCGGCGCGAACCGGTCGGCGAACAGCGGTTCGGCCACCATCCCGGGATATGGCCCCTGCCCATAACGGATCGCCAGGTCGGCGCCATCGCCACCCAGGGAGACGGCGCGGTCGGATGCGTGAAGTTCCAGGTCGATCTTCGGATGCAGCGCGCGAAAGGCGGCAACCCGCGGAGCCAGCCAGTAAGCCATGAAAGCGCTCGTGGTCGATATCGTGACACGCTCCCGCGCCTGTGGCTTCGACAGGCGCTGCAGTGCCATCTCGAAGCTGTTGAAGCCATCGCGCAGCACGGGATACAGCGCCTTGCCGGCGTCGGTCAGCACCACCCTGCGCACCTGGCGATCGAACAGTGCCATCCCGCTGTACTCCTCGAGGGCACGAACCTGGTGACTGACCGCGGTGGGCGTGACGGCCAGTTCGCTGGCGGCTTCCTTGAAGCTGCCATGCCGTGCCGCCGCTTCGAAGGCGCGCAGTGCCGAAAGGGGAGGGAGTCTTCGCATGCGCTATGGATGAAACCAGGTCACCTGATGGCTGAGGATTTCGAGTTTGTCACGGAGGCCGGACGCGCCTATCTTCCCGGTACGCCATCCATCCACATCGAAAGGACTTTACCATGCTCGAACGTGTCATCACCCAACCGGACAACTACGAGCCGTTCCTGCTTTCGCAGGGGATCCGGTTCGGCAACCTGCTCTTTGTTTCGGGCCAGGCCGGTGCCGTCGACGACGGCAGGATCGTCGAGGGCGGTTTCCGCGCCCAGGGCGAGCAGGCGTTCGCCAACCTGCGGCGCGTGCTGGAAGCAGGGGGCTCCAGCCTGGGCGACGTCGTCAAGGTCACTATCTTCGTGACCGACATGGGCCACTTCCAGGACGTGGTGGAACTGCGCCGCAAGTTCTTCAGCGCGCCGTATCCGGCCGATACGATTGCCGAAATCAAGGCGCTCTACGATCCGGCGGCGATGATCGAGATCGAGGCCATCGCGGCTGTCCGGGCGGCGAGCTGACTTCACTCTATTTTCCTGACGAATCCCACGTAGACCCGCCGCGCGACGAAATGGTCGAAACCGGCCTGGCGGAACGTGCTCGCATCGGTCCGGTACGTGCGCCTGCTGCCGTCGAACACATCGTTTGCATTGACCGTCAGGCTCCATGTGCCGGTGAGGGCGCGCTTCCAGGTCGCATTGACGCTGCTGGTCGAGCCTTGGCGGCCGAGGGGCGTGATGCTGGACGACTGGATGTGCGCATCGAGCGACAGGTCGTCCTGTCCGGTGCTGTAGCCCATCTTTAAATTCACGTAGCCCGCGATGCCGTGCTGGCGCACGAGGCCAGGGAGGTCGGGCGTCCGGAGCGCGACGCGCCAGGCACCGCCGTCCATGCCCAGGCGCAGCGTCGCATCGGGCGTCCAGTCCAGCAAACCGGTCATGCCGGCCGAGCGGGCGATCCCGCCGTTCTGCTTCGACGTGACGAGCACGTTGCCGGCGACACTGCGCGCCTCCACCACCGTATCGCGGCTGGTGCGATGAAAGGCACCGAGGCTGCCGCTGAAATGCTTGCCCGCCGCGTTGGCGCCGATTTCCCATGAGGCCAGGCGCTGCGGCCCGAGGCCGGGATTGCCGCGGTTCAGGTTTTGCGCGTCGACATAGGTGGTGAAGGGATTGAGGTCACGGGGATCGGGCCGCTGGAGCCCGCGGCGATAGGCCAGCGTCAGCTCCGCCTTGTCGGTGGCGGCATATCGCACATGAAGGCTGGGGTTCATGGCGTGCCAGTGCCTCGCCTGCACAGTGCCCTGGGCCGGCGTGATCCGCAGCGCCGTGCGCTCGAAGCGTCCGCCCAGCAGCACTTCCCATTTGCCGTGCCGGATCCTGTCGGTCACGTAGGCGGCGCTCACCGTGGTTTGCACGGCGTAGCCATTGGTCGTGCCGGGGTCGGGCGTCTCCCCGCCCGTCGCAGGGTCGACGGCGGCCTGGTAGTTGGCGAGATCGTCCATGTCGTCCCGAAAATCCGTGCCCATGCTCCACTGGCCGTGCCGCGATGCCTGGCTCCAGTCGAATGTGGCCTGGTCGAGGCGGCGTGCCGACCGGGTGGCGCCGCGGCTGTAGCGGGTGGCCTGCACGGGTTCGACGAACACGTCCCGGTAGGATTTGTCGACCAGGGCGACGGTCCTGCTGCGCTGGACCATCGCCTTGAGCGCCTGGCCCGGTCCCTGGTGGCTCCAGGCCAGGCTCGCGCTGTCGTCGGACTGCTCGTTGGGGCCGTACGAAATACGGTGGAAGAGGGACTCACCAGCGTCGGTGCGGGTCGTGTTGAGCGTGTCGAGCAAGGGGCGCGAACGGCGCCCGTTATGCCGCGCCGACAGGCTGACGCTATCGGTGGCGCTCAAGGTGTAATCGATGCCCAGTGCCGCGCTGTGGACGATGCGCCGCACGAACACGCTCGATGCCTGCGCCGTTTGCCCGGCCTGGCCAGTGAGCGGATCGTGCCAGCCGACCGCCGACGACCGCAATTTCCGCGTGCCGTCGTGGCGATAGGCCACGTTGCCATGCACGCTGACATCCTTCCCTGTCGCGTCGCCCGACATGCCCAGGTTCCACAAGCCCTGGTCCGCGGCGCTGCCGCGAACCTGCGCATGGGTGCCGGGCTTGCGGTTGCGCTTCAACACGATGTTGACGACCGCGCCCCCGCTGGCGCCGGTGGCGGCCGACGGATTGGTGATGACCTCGACGCTGGCAATGTCGGCCCCGGCCATGGTCTGCAGCGCCACCGCCCGCTCGTCGCCCGACAGCATCGCCGTCGGCTTGCCGTCGACCAGCACCGTGACCTGGGAATTACCCTTGACCGCGAGCTGCCCGTCGGCCGTGACGGAGAGCTCGGGTATCGACTGCAGCACGTCCTGGGCGGTGCCGTTTGCCGCCTTGGCCGAGCTGGAAACGTCATGGACTGTCCTGTCGAGCTTTCTGGTGACGGGCGCTTTTTTCGCCGTGACGGTCACGGTCGCGATGGCCGGTTCTTGGGCATGCGTGGCGTTTGACAACGCGGCCAGCGCGGCCAGCATTGCGGCAAGTGTCGTTCCTGGTCTGATGGGCACGGTATCGGTGCGGCGGGGCGCCGCGTGTCACTGGAGGCTCGAGTATCGAACGCGCCGCGGCCGGCACACTGGCTTCTGTGACAAAGCCCGGCGGGCATGGGGCGAGCCGAGGGGCGGAAGAAGTGCAGGCCGGCCGTAGGAATTTGTTACAGCTGTCGCGTGCACCGTCCGCACCGCCGCCGCGTTATGCCTTTACGAGCCGCGCGCGCGTCGCGCCCGGTCAACGCATCGAGATGGAGAAAAAACATGAAACGCCTGTTCGCCACCGTAGCCCTGCTGGCAACCCTGATCCCCATCGGCCACGCTGCCGCCGGCGAGATCGCGCTGTACACCCACGCCGAGTTCCGCGGGCCCCAGGTGACCGTGCGCGGCACCACCACCAATTTCGAGCACATGGCTTTCAACGATCGCGTGTCTTCGGTCGTCGTGCGGTCGGGTACCTGGGAACTGTGCGAGCACAAGGATTTCGGTGGCCGCTGCATCGTGCTGGAGCGGGGCGAGTACCCGATGCTGAACGGCTTCAACGACGTGGCCTCGTCGGCGCGCGAGGTGGACCGCCGGCGCGACCGCGATGGCTACCGGGGCGATGGCCGCAATGAGCATGGCGACCGCAACGACCGCCGGGATGACTGGCGCGACCGCCGGGGCGATGACCGCCGCGGCCCGCCGGTCGAGCTGTATGGCGCCCGCAATTTCAGCGGCGACCGCGTCGCGCTCGGGGGCGACCTGCATTCGCTGCGCTCGAAGGATTTCAACGACCGCGCGGGCTCGTTGATCGTGCGCGAAGGCGAGTGGGAAGTCTGCGAGCACGACGACTACCGCGGTCGTTGCAGGGTCTTCGGGCCGGGCCGCTATCCGGCCATGGAAGGCTTGAACAACCAGGCCTCGTCCGTGCGCCGGGTGCGCTGAGCCAGGACGGCAAGGCCGAAAAAAAAGACGCCGCGGCGTCTTTTTTTGCTTATCCCTTCAGCGCCTTTTCCAGCAACTGGTGCAGCGCCGCGAATTCCGGCTTGCCCACGTAGCGCTTGACGATCTTGCCATTCTTGTCGATGACGAAGGTGGTCGGCGTCATCGTCACGTCGCCGTACGCCTTCGCGGCTTCGCCGGTGATGTCGAGCGCCACCTTGAACGGCAGCTGCCGTGTTTCGGTGAAGTTCACCACGTAGTTGGGCGGGTCGTATTTCATGGCCACGGCGATGAGTTCCAGGCCCCGGCCCTTGAACCGGTTGTACGTGTCGGCCATTTCCGGCATCTCGGCCACGCAGGTGGCGCACGACGTGGCCCAGAAGTTCACGATCACCACCTTGCCCTGCAAGTCGGTCGGGGTGATGCGTTCGCCCTTGATGCCGGTGAACGTGACCTGCGGCGCGGCGGGCGCGCTGTTCAGCGACATCCACGCGGCGAAGCCCGCGCCCGCGATCACGGCGGCCGCGAGCGCCGGCTTGATCCATGCTTTCGAGGAGGTGCTCATGATCGGCCGTCAGTCGCGCAGTCAGTTCGACGCTTGCGCCGGGGCCGGTGTGTTCTGGTACTGCTTGTACTCCTCTTCCGAGATGTACTCGAACACGCGCACCACCTTCGTCACACCGCTCACGCCGCGCGCGATCTCGGTCGCGCGGTTGGCTTCGAACTGCGTCACGCGGCCCATCAGGTAGACTTCGCCGCGCTCGGTCACCACCTTGAACGAATTGGCGGAAATATCCTTTGCGTCGACCAGGCTGGCTTTCACTTTCGTGGTCAGCAGCGTGTCGTTCGAGCGTGACGTGTAGCTGGCCGGGCCGGCGATCGCCAGCTCGTTGGTCACCGATTGCACGCCTTCGATCGCCTTCACTTCGCGCTCGACGGCTTCCTTCTTGGCCTGGTTCGGCACTTCGCCGGTGATCAGGACCTTGCGGTTGAACGCATTCACGTTCACGTGGCCGGTATCGTCGAGCACGTTACGCAGGCGCACATCCGCCTTGACGGCGATCGTCTTGTCCTCGGTCTGCGCGCCGAACGTGCGGCGGTCCGATGCCGCCATGGTGCCGGCGACGGCGCCGCCGACCACGAGGCCGACGCAGCCCGACAGGCTGCTCATCAACGCGCCACCCAGCAGGGCGATCGCGACGGGGCGCTGCCAGCGGGCCATCAGGGATTTACTCATGCACATCTCCTCCAAACAGGGCGACGTCGATGCCATCGCAAATGCAATGGATACACGTCAGGTGGACTTCCTGGATACGCGCCGTGCGCTCGGCCGGCACGCAGATATGCACGTCGGCGTCGGTCAGCATCTTGCCGATGGCGCCGCCGCCCTTGCCGGTCAGTGCCACCACGCGCATTTCGCGCTCCAGCGCCGCTTCGATCGCAGCCATCACGTTGGCCGAATTGCCGGACGTGGAAATGGCCAGCAGGATGTCGCCGGCCTGGCCGAACGCCTGGACCTGCTTGCTGAAGATTTCGCGGTAGCTGTAATCGTTCGCCACCGCCGTCAGCAGCGACGTGTCGGTGGTCAGTGCCAGCGCGGGCAGCGGGAAGCGCTCGCGCTCGAAGCGGCCGACGAGTTCCGCAGCGAAATGCTGGGAGTCGGCTGCCGAGCCGCCATTGCCGCAGGCGAGAATCTTGTTGCCGTTGGAAAGGGCTGAGAACATCAGTTCGATAGCCTGCGCGATGGGTTGCGCGAGCACGGTGGCGGACTGGATCTTGGTTTCGGCACTTTCGTGGAAGTGCGAGAGGATGCGTTGGTTCGTCATAGTCTTGAAATTATATAGTGCTGCGGTCCTTCACGGCCGGCAATGCCTGTTAATAATGCTTACAAAAGAGGCTTATGAAAAGGTTAAAGGTGGCGTTCAGGCATGTTGCCACAGCCTTTCAATACGCTTTCCTGGCGGGCACCGATACCGTGATTGCCGTTCCCGCACCGGGCTTGCTGTCGATCTCCAGCGTGGCACCGATGACGCCGGCGCGCTCGCGCATGCCCACCAGCCCCCAGTGGCCGGGGCGGTGCCCGGCCATGGCGACGGGTTCCTCCAGGCCCTGGCCATTGTCGCGGATGCGCATGACGAACGCCGTGGCGCCATATCCCAGGTCCAGTTCGATCCGGGTGGCGTGCGCATAGCGCGAGGCATTGAACAGCGCCTCACGCGCGATGGCATAGAGCTCTTCATGCACGTCGGGGCGCAATGGCCGCGGCGTGCCGGTCACCTTCATGTCGAACGCGTGCGGAGCGTGGCTGGCGAGGCCCTTGCCATACTGCCCGAGCGTCAGCTCCAGTATTTCCGGCGCGGCCGACTCGCGCAGCACCATGATCTGGTCCCTGCCTTCCATGAGCAGGCGTTCGGCCAGATCGAGCGTCTGGTCCAGGCGCGTGCGTTCCACTGTGCCTTCCGGCAGGTAGCGGCTGTGCGCGTCGAACGAGAGCAGCAGCGACTGCATGCTTTGCAGCAGGGTGTCGTGCAGCGTGCGCGCGATGCGCGTGCGTTCGGTCAGGCGTTCGTGCAGGCGCTCCTGCATGAGCCGCGTGAGGTAGCGGATCCGCACCGCATAAGCCACATACAGCAATAGCAAGGTGGCGGCCACCAGCAGCAACTTGAACCAGATGCTTTGCACGAACGTGGGCGGAATGCCGATCTCCAGCGCGGCGCCTTCCATGTTCCAGAGATTGTCCTCGTTCGACGCGATGACCTCGAAGCGGTAGCTGCCCGGCGCCAGGTTGGTGTAATTGGCCTGCCTGCGCCCGGCGGCATCCTGCCAGCCGCGATCCAGGCCGACCAGCCGGTAGCGCAGGCGCACCCGTTCGGGGATCGACAGGGAAAGGGCGGTGAAGTCGACCTGCAGGTTGCGCGTTCCCCGCGGCAGGTCGAGCGCCCGCGTGGCGATGGCATGGCCGGCGATGGCGTGACTGGCAATGGCATGAGGCTGGCCGTCGGCGACGATGCCGGTGATGTCGACCGGCGGCGCCAATGGATTGCGCGGGATGGCGGCCGGATCGATGGTACCGACCGAGCCTGTTGTTGCATACCACAGCAGGCCGTCGCGCGAGCGCCGCAGCGAGGGCACCGGCCGCAACTGCGTCGCGTGGCCCTGCATGCCGTCCCGCGCATCGAAACGCTCGAAGTCCACGGCCGCGCCGTTGTTGAGCCATCCATCCAGCCTGGCGGCGGGCACGCGATACAGGCCGTCGGCACCGTGCAGCCACAGGTCGCCATCGGGCATGCGGACGATGCCCGACACGCCGCGGAACCGTTCCTGGCGTTCGCCGTGCAGGGCCGTGAAGCGGCCGTTGCGATACAACGCCACGCCGTTTTCCCCGCCGGCCCACATCGCGCCGGAACCGGCCTTGCTGTCGAAGTGCAGGGTCAGCACCGTCCCCAGGTCCAGGCCCTGGGCTGGGCCGAGCCTGCGCACATTGGCGCCGTCGACGACGGTGACCTGGCTGCGCACATGCGCCATCCACAGCGCGCCTGCGCCATCGCGGGCCATGGCGGTGGTGAGCAGCTCGGGAATGTCGCGCAGGCCGCCCGACTTGACCCATTGGCCGCCGACGAGCTTGTGCACGCCGGTACCGAGATTGAAGGAGGCCCACAGCGCGCCCTCGCGATCCTGCTGCATGGCATGGACGCGGTAGGTCTTGACGCCGCCCGGAAACGGGATCGCTGCCAGCGTGCCGTCCGGATCGCGCCGCAGCACGCCTTCCATCCCGCCCAGCCACAGCGTGCCGTCCGGTGCCGTGTAGCTGGCCGTGATGGCGCCCGGCACTTCCCGGGCGATGCGTCCGTCGGGACCGTAGCGCCACAGGTCGCGGGCATAATCGCCCACCCACATGTCGCCGGCGGGCCCGGCCACCAGCACCGGATATTCCAGCGGCGTGGCGACGGGCACCGTATGCAGCCGGTTCGGCCGCAGCCGGTCGATCCCGCCCGACGTGCCGATCCACAGGTTGCCTTCGCGGTCCTGGAAGATCGCGCCCAGGATGGGGCCGGTGATGCCGTTCAGCGGCGACAGGAACTGGTCGGGCCGGCCGGCGGCATTCGGAGACACCTTGCGTTCCAGGCTGTCGGCATGGGTGACCCACATCGTTCCCCGCCGGTCGAAAAGCATGCCGATACCGGCGAATGCCGGCGCGGCCGGCTGGCCGGCGGGCGGCGGCGCGGTGCGCACGCGGTGATAGCCGCGTTCGAAATCGTTGCCCCAGATCGTGCCGTCCGGCCCTTCGCATAGCCACACCAGCGCCTTGCGCGGCCATGCGTGCGTAAACCGGGTTTCGCCCGGGCGACGGAAATAGGCGCCCGAGTTGGTGCCGACCCAGGTGGTGCCGTCGCGCGCGAACAGTACCTGGAACACGCCACGGGTCGGCAATCCCGCCTCTTCCCGCAGGTAAGCGAAGCGCCTGGCGCCGGGGGCGAGCACCGCCACGCCATCGCGCATCGCCGCCCAGATCGCGCCATCCGGCGCGGCTTCCAGGTGCATCACGCCGACCGGCTGCACGCCGTCGCCTTCCATGTACGTGCGCGAGCCATCCTTCCTGAACACGGCAATGCCGCCGACGCGGTAGCCGACCCACATGGCGCCGTCCGGCGTGGTCGTCAGCGCCATGATGTTGCTGGATTGGAGCGGGTGGCCATGGACCTTGTCGGTGCGGTCGAAGCGCACGCCGTCGTAGCGGTACAGGCCCGTCGGCGTGGCGATCCACAGCCAGCCGTCCGGCCCCTGTGCGAATTTCGTGACGCCCACCGGCGCGCCATCGAGCGCCGTCCAGGCGGTATGGGTGAAGTCGGCCAGCAATGGGCGCGATATCGGCGGTGATGCCGGCGGTGATGCCGGCGGCTCGGCGCCGGCAAGGGCATGCGCCGCCACCACCAGCAGGAACAGCAAGGCCTTGAGTGCGCGGACGATCATCGGTCGAACATCATGCGGGCGGAGCGTCTCCCGCAGCCTGCGGCAGGCGGACGGTGAACCTGCTGCCTTCACCGGGGCCATCGCTGTCGGCCGTGATCGATCCGCCATGCATGTGCACGAGGCCGCGGGCGATGGACAGGCCGAGCCCGAGGCCGCCCTGCGAGCGGTCGATGGTCGTCGGGCCCTGCACGAGCGAATCGAAGATGGTCGGCAGCACGTCGGGCGCGATCCCGACCCCGGTGTCGCTGACATCGATGACGACCATGCCATCGGTGCAGCTCGTGCGCACCGAGATGCTCCCGCCTGCCGGCGTGTACTTGATGGCGTTGGCCAGGAGATTGTCGACGACCTGCGTGAGCCGGTTCGTATCGCCGGTCGCGTAGGCATCCTCCACCCAGACCATCCATTCATGGTCCTTGGTATTGGCGACCATCTTCGCATCGCAGCAGAATTTCACGAGTTCGCCCACGTTGACGCGGGCGGTCCGCAACGTCACCTTGCCGGACAAAACCCTTCGCACGTCGAGCAGGTCGCCCACCATGTGGGTGAGGTGCGCGAGCTGGCGGTTGACGATATCCCACGCGCGGTCCCGGTTCGGCGCGGGCATCCCGGGCATGCGGACGGCGGCGACGGCATTGGTGAGGGCGGCCAGCGGGTTGCGCAGCTCGTGGCTCAGCATCGAAATGAAGTTGTCCTTTGCTTCGTCCTGGGCTTCGGCGCGCAGCCGCGCCGACCGTTCCATCGCCAGGAGCCGTTCGCGCTCGTCTTCCAGCGCGGCGCGCGCGGCGCTTTCATGCGCCAGGGCCAGGCCGGTGCGGTGCAGCACGTGCGACAGTCCGTCCGCCTCCTGCAGGCCGGAAGGCGCCACGCTGACCACCGTTCCCTCGGCCAGCGCCTGCGCGGCCGACGTCGCCCCCTTGAGCGCCCGGTCGATGCGGCGTGCGAAAAAGACGGCGATGCTGACTGCGACACCCAGGATCGCCAGCAAGGCCGCGGCTGCATACCAGGTGGTCAAGCGGGCGGCCGATTCGATTTCATCGACGGGAACACCGATGGCCACGGTCCAGTTGGTGAGGCTGGAGCGGACGAAGACGGTGTACACCCGCACACCTTCGCGCGTGACGTTGTCGACCATGCCGTTGGCTTGCCGGCGCGAGGCTTCGTACAGGGCCGGGCGCACGGGCTTGCCGACGAATTGCGCGGCGGCCCTGTTGCGTGCGATCGAGATGCCGTTGGCATCGAACACACCGATGATCCAGCCGGGGCCCAGCGTATGGCGCTGGAAGACCTTGTTGAAGTAATTCGGATCGAAGATCTGCACGACGACATACTGCCTGCCGACCGCCTTGGGAACCGGCACGTTCACGGACACCACGCCGCGCTTCGACTTGGCGCCGATGAAGTAGCCGCCGACCCGGGTGCGTTGCGCGTCGTAGATGTCGGCAGCCCATTTTCCGGTGTTTTTCGCCAGCGGTGTGCCATAGGGCACCAGGGTGTTGATCACGCCGCTGCCCGAATAATCCGCGATCATCGTCCAGCTCAGGGGCGAGGTGCGCGTTGCCGACAGCAGCTGGTACAGGCCTTCGATGTCATCGGTCCTGATTTCGCGGGAATTGGCCACGATGCGGTTCGCCGCTTCGGCCCTGGCGATTTCGCTGTCGATTTGCAGCGACGTGGAATTGGCCATTTCCTCGATGCCGCGGATGCGCGACTCACGTTCGGACTGCAACAGCATCGCCAGCCCGAACGTCGCCAGGCATGCCACCGGCACGATGATTGCCACCAGCATCAGCAGTAGGTAGGTGCGTGTCTTCATCGATGGGGCGACGGGGCAGCGTCGCGCGGGACTCGCGGGTGATTGCTCAGCCGATCATGTTATCACTTCGGTTATCACTTCGGTACGGGCTTGCGGGCCGGCCGGGGCAGGCGCTCAGTCCAGCACGTTCTTCAGCCAGCCGATGGCATCGCCGTCGATCGCCACCACGTCGAACCGGCACGGCGGCAATTTCGGGTAGCGCAGCAGGAATACTTGCGCGGCGATCTTCATGCGCCGCTGCTTGGCGGGCGTGATGCTGGCGGCGGCACCGCCGAAGGCGCGGCTGCGGCGCCGGCGCACCTCGACGAAGACGAGGTGCGTGCCGTCGCGCATGATCAGGTCGAGCTCACCGCCCTTGCAGCGGAAGTTGCGTTCGACGAGCGCCAGGCCATGCAGCCGCAGGTGATCGAGGGCGGCATCCTCGCCCAGCTGGCCCTTGCGCTGCAGGTCGGTCTGGGCCATGGCGCCATCATGGCGTGGTGACGGGCACCGGCACGCCGTTGCGGTAGATGGCGGCTGGCTCCACGCGCTTCACGCGCGCCGGGCCGTTGCCGAAGTCGATCGACAGCTGGCCCGTCACGCCATCGAGCGAGATCGGCTGGCCGGGGCGCAGCGCGATCTCGCGCGCCACGCGGAAGGCATCGATGCCCAGTGCGTAAAGACGTTCCATGTCGGCGGTGAGGCGCTCGTCGTCGCGCGGGACCGGCTGCGGGTAACTTGCCACCGTGGGGTTGTCGCGCTGGATCTGCCATGGCAGGTCCAGCAGCTTCACGCCATCGAGCTCGGCCCCCTGGTACAGCGACACGCGGCCCGGATTCAGCGACGACGTGCCAAACAGCGGAATCTCGCTCAGCGGCGGCGCGGACAGCGCCACGCGCAGCTGGCGCGCCTGGTCGGCATCGAGCGCGGCGAACAGCAGGTCCACCGGCTGCTCGACGAGGCGGGCACGCAGTGCCACCATTTCGCCGTCGCTCAGGTAACCGTTCAGCGCCGTCAGCTCCAGCGTCTTCGTGGCCATGCCCACTTGCGGCGCGTGCCCGGCGAACGCGCTGGCGATGCGGCGCTGCCAGGCGGTGCTGCCGGACAGGATCATCACGTTCGCGCCCGGGTACTCGCGCGCGGCCCATTCGGCCACCTGGCGCGCCTCTTCCTCGATCGACAGGCCGATCGACAGCATCTTGGGCGGCAGCGTGGTGCCTTCGCGGTCTTCCGGATGGTTCAGCGCGATGGTGGGCTTCGTCACCAGCGGGCTGGCGGCGACGGCCGTGACGGCGGAGCGGGCCAGCGGGCCCACGATGATGTCCTGCTGCGCCAGCGCGGCCTCGTAGGTGGAGAGGATGTCGTCCGCGGCATCGCCCGTTTCGATGATGGTGACCTCGAAGCCGGCGCGCTCGCGTTCCCAGGCTGCCATGAAACCGGCGCGCACGGCATCGGCGGCGCGGCCCAGCGTTTCGGAACGCAGCGGCAGCACGACGCCGATGCGCACCGCCTGGCCCGGCACCGTGGCGGCGGCCTGGCCTTCGGCCGGCGTGCCGGGCATGGCCACGGCGAACGTCTGCACCTGGGCTTCTTCCTCGGGTGTGGGCGCGGGAGGGCGCTCGGGCGGCGCGGTCACGCGCGGCGCCGGGCTTGTCACGGTCTCGATTGGCGCGCACAATGCCCCCGGGCTGCCGCAAGGCGTGCTGCACGCCGATACCGACAGCGCGGCCGCCACGCACAACAGCAGTGTTTTGATTTTATTCGCCAGCATCCTACCCCCAATGACAGTTCACGAATCCAGCCCGATCGCCGCCCTGCCGGTGCTCGGCGAGACCGCGCTTCAAACGTACCCTACGGCAACATTGTACGTAGTGGCCACTCCTATCGGCAATGTAACCGACATTGGCCTGCGGGCGCTGCACGTTCTCGGGCTGGTCGACGCGGTCGCTTGCGAAGATACCCGCAATACCTCGCACCTGATGCAGCGCTTCGGCATCAGCAAGCCTTTGCTGGCCGCGCACATGCACAACGAAAGGGAGGCGGGCGAGACGATCGTGCGGCGGCTGCAGGCGGGCGAGCGCATCGCGCTGGTGTCCGATGCGGGCACGCCCGCCGTCTCCGACCCGGGCGCGAAGATCGTCGACGCGGTCCGTGCCGCCGGCTTGCGCGTGGTGCCGCTGCCCGGCGCGTC
Source organism: Pseudoduganella lutea (assembly GCF_004209755.1). Lineage (NCBI taxonomy): Bacteria > Pseudomonadati > Pseudomonadota > Betaproteobacteria > Burkholderiales > Oxalobacteraceae > Pseudoduganella > Pseudoduganella lutea. The sequence goes on from NZ_CP035913.1 coordinate 3,209,392, forward strand.
GGCCGCCGTCACGGCCCTGTCGGCCAGTGGCCTGATCAACGACCAGTTTCATTTCGTCGGCTTCCTGCCCGCCAAGGCAAAGCAGCGCGAGACGGCGCTGGCCGCCTTGCGCAACGTGACCGCCACGATGGTGTTCTACGAGGCGCCGCACCGCATCGCCGAATTCACGCAAGCGCTGGTGGCCGTGTTCGAGCCCACGCGGCAAGTCGTGTTCGCGCGCGAACTGACCAAGTTGTTCGAGGAAATCCACCGCTGCCCGCTGTCCGATGCCATGGCCTGGCTGGCCGGCGATGCGCACCGGGAAAAGGGCGAGTTCGTCGTGCTGCTGGAAGGCGCCGCCGCGCAATCCGATGCGCAGGACGCCGAAGCCGAACGGGTGCTGAAGATCCTGCTGGCCGAACTGCCGCTCAAGCAGGCCGCCAGCCTCGCCGCGCAGATCACGGGCGCCAAGAAGAATGCGCTCTACGACCGGGCGCTGGCGCTGAAGGAAAATACGTAACGGCAAAACTGGGGCGATACGGCGACCCGGCGTAAAACTGGGGACGTACCCCTGTTTCGAGGAAAGAATTGCCTCTAAACAGGGGTCTGTCCCTGGTTTTTAAGGGGTGCCGGGACCGCAGTTTTCGGCGAAGCCGGGCACGTGCGACAGGCGTTCCATGTAGGCGGCCACGGCTGGCAGCTCGATGCGGTCGATCGGTGTCGCACGCCAGCGGTGGGTGGAAACGCCGATGACCACGTCGGCCAGCGAGACGGTGTCGCCGGCCACGAAGGCGCCGGTCCGGGCCAGGTGGCGGTCCAGCAGCGCCATTTTTGTATTCCAGTCGCGCACGCCGGCGGCCACCGCTTCGGGGCTGAATTGCGTGCTGCCACGCAGCAGGGTCATGAAGGGCGCCCGCCACGATGCATTCAGCTCCGTGGCCTGCCAGTCCATCCACTGCTCGATGCGGGCGCGCTGCAGGCGGTCGGCCGGCAGCAGGAAGCTGTCGTGCGCGAGGTAGCGGCAGATCGTGTTCGATTCCCACAGCACCGTGTGGCCATCGCGCAGCACCGGCACCTGGGCGTTCGGGTTCAAGGCGAGGAATTCGGGCACGTTCGGGTCGCGCTCGCCCTTGCCCCACGGCTCGAGTTCATATGGCAATTCGAGCAGGCGGCAAGTCCACAGCACCTTGCGCACATTGATCGACGGTAATTTCCCCAATATTGTCAGCATCGATAACCTTTCGTCAGAATTTGCAGCCGCTGTCCTTCTTGTCCATCAACATGATGAGTGGTGCCAGCAAGCCGGCCCCGGAATAGGCCGTCTTGCAATCCGGGCGGGCCGAGTTCTCGATATGCCGGCCCAGCCGTTGTTCCTTGGTTTCCTGCCATTCCTTGCCCCGGTTGAGCTTTTCCGCTGCCCAGTTCGTCGCTGGTGGGTTCAGGTCGTTCGCCATTGCCCGGGCGGCGCTGCGTGCCGCGTCCGGGTCGAAGCGGGGGGCATTGTCCGCCGGTGCGGCTTCGGTGGGCTCGGCTGGCACGACCGTCATCACTGGCGGCGCTTCGGTGTCGGGTGCGCCGCGCTCCGGCGTGGCGCGGATCGGCGCTGGACGGGAAGCGGGCTCTTTCGCTCTTGCCTGCCTTGCCGGCGGTTCCGCCCGGCGGACGGGTTCAGGCGGCGGTGGCGGCCGTGTCGGCGGCACGAGGCGGATCGTCAGCGGCTGGGCCCAGCGGCGTTCGTCCGGCTGGGCGGGTGGCGCCGATGGCGCGCGCAGCATCGACAGCAGCAGCGCGTGCAGCAGGATCGAAACGGCAATACCGGCCACCAGCCCGCCGCGGCGCGGCCGGTCGGGATAAGTCAGGGTCTGTTGCATGGCTCCAAGTCCTGGAACAGGGATGCTTATATTCGCATATTGTTTATTTGCTATGTGGACATCGAAACGAATTTTTTAAGAGGGCCTTGACGCGATCGGTTTCGAGCGGTATTATCTTGCTTCTTCGGAGTGTAGCGCAGCCCGGTAGCGCATCTGGTTTGGGACCAGAGGGTCCAAGGTTCGAATCCTTGTACTCCGACCAAGATTCATCAGAAACCCCCGCAAGCTCAGGCTTGTGGGGGTTTTTGTTTGTGCCGGCGGTTTGTCATGACCCAAGGCTGGGCCCGCATTGCCGGGCCCGGCAACACGGGCCCGACGATACTTCAGTCGCTCAATACTTCAGCCGTTGCGCTTGGCCAGCAGGGCATTCCCGGCGCGGCTGGAACTCTTGCGGCCGAGGAATTGCGAGATGTAGTGGCCAGCCTCGGCCACGGCGTCCAGGTCCACCCCGGTTTCGATGCCCAGTCCGTTCATCATGTACAGCACGTCTTCGGTGGCGATGTTTCCGGTGGCGCCTTTCGCATACGGGCAGCCGCCCAGACCCGCCACGGACGAGTGGAAGATCGAGATGCCCAGTTCCAGCGAAGCATAGATGTTCGCCAGCGCCTGGCCGTAGGTATCGTGGAAGTGGCCGGACAGCGCATCGATGCGGAAGGCGCGGATCGCCGTTTCCATCACCGCCTGCGTGTGGCGCGGCGTGGCCACGCCGATCGTGTCGGCGATGTCGATTTCATCGCAACCCAGGTCGCGCATCCGGGCCACCACGTCGGCCACGGCATCGAGGGGCACATCGCCCTGGTAGGGGCAGCCGAACGCGGTGCTGATGCTGCCGCGCAGCCGCACGCCGTTATCCTTCGCGGCCTTCGCCACCGGCTCGAAGCGGGCGATGGATTCGGCGATCGAGCAGTTGATGTTGCGCTGCGAAAAGGCTTCCGACGCCGAGCCGAAGATCACCACTTCATCCGCCTTCGCCGCCAGCGCGGCTTCGAAGCCCTGCATGTTCGGTGTCAGCGCGGAATAGATCACGCCCGGCTTGCGCGCGATGCCGTCCATGACTTCGCGGCTGGTGGCCATCTGCGGCACCCATTTCGGCGACACGAACGCCGCCGCTTCCACGTTGACGAAGCCCGCGGCGGACAGGCGATTCACCAGCTCGATCTTCACCTCGGCCGGCACGTTTTCCTTTTCGTTCTGCAGCCCGTCGCGCGGGCCCACTTCCACGATCTTTACTTTTTTCGGCAGGTCCATGTCAGTACCCCAGTTCTCTGTTGATGACGTCGGCAACGGGCTCACCCCGTGCCAGCTGGCCGATCTTGCCGGCGATCTGCCGCACGCTCTCGTCGCGCAGGGTGAGCGCGGAAATGTGCGGCGTGATCGTGATGCGCGGCTCGTCCCAGAACGGATGCTGCCGCGGCAGCGGTTCGTTGCGGAACACGTCGAGCGTGGCGCCGGCGATGTGGCCGGATTGTATGTAAGCCAGCAGGTCCGGCTCCGACAGGTGCGCGCCCCGCGCCACGTTGATCACGTAGGCGCCTTTCGGCAGCTTGCCCAGGTTGGCGCGGTCCAGGATATTCGCCGTGGCATCCGTCAGGGGCAGCATGCAGACCAGCACGCGCGTGCCGCGCAGGAAGGCATCGAGCCCGTCGTCGCCGGCGAAACTGCGCACCCCGTCGATCGCCTTCGGGCTGCGCGACCATGTTTGCAATGGAAACCCGAACGGGCGCAGGCAATCGAGCACGCGCCGGCCCAGCGCGCCGGCACCCATTACACCTACCGTAAACGATGCGCGCTCGTGCGTGGGCAGCGGCCGCCACTCGCCCACCGCGGCCTGGTCTTCATAGCGGTCGAAGCGGCGGAAGTAGCGCAGCACGGCGTGCGTCACATAGTCGCCCATCTGCACGCCCATGCCCGCGTCGCCCAGGCGCACGATCGGCACGTGGGCGGGCAGGGCGCTGGCATGCTTCAGGATCGCATCGGCGCCGGCGCCCATCAGGAAGACGGCTTTCACTTCGGCCAGCTCGCGCAGCATCGCTTCCGGCGGTGCCCAGATGACGGCGTAATCGCAGGGCGCAAGCTTGTCGCCTTCGCGCCACGTCACGCACTGGGCCTGTGGCAGGTGGCGTGCGAATTCGTCCGCCCAGGGGCCGGTATCGCCATCCGGGCGGTACAGCAGGATACGCAATGTTTTCTCCTCAAGCCACGGCGCGGAAGGCCAGCAGCGGCGCGCCGTCCGCAACCTGGTCGCCCACGGCATACAAAATGTCATCCACCGTGCCGTCGTGCGGCGCGGCGATCGTGTGTTCCATCTTCATCGCTTCCATGATGACGAGCGGCTCGCCCTTCCTGACTGCCTGCCCCTGCGTGGCCAGCACGGCGACGACCTTGCCCGGCATCGGCGCCGTCAGGCGGCCACCTTCCGCTTCGGTCTCGCCGGCATGGGCCAGCGGGTCCTGGTAGTGCAGCACGTGGTGGCCGCCGCTGGTGAAGACGTGGAACGTGTCGCCATCGCGGCGCACGGTGCCGTGCACCGACGCATCGCCCAGCCGCACCGACAGGTCGACGCCATCGCGTGCCAGCAGCGCCACGTCGACCGACAGGCCCTTGATCGACAATTCCCAGCCATGCGGCAGGTACGTGAACACCGGATCGTAATCCTTGCCGTTCTCGTCGCGGAACGCCAGCGTGCGGGCCAGGCGGGAATTGAGGCGCCAGCCCAGTGCCTGGCTCCACGGGTCGCCGGCACCGGTGCCGCACGCCCGGGTTTTCTCATGCTCGATCAGCGCCACGGCGGCCAGGGCTAGCGCGGCCACCGGCAGCGAACGCGCCGGGGGGAACAACGTTTCGGCGTTGCGTTCGATGAGGCCCGTATCGAGGTCCGCATTGGCAAATGCTTCGCTTTCGACCAGCCGCTTGAGGAAGGCCACGTTGCCCGTCAGTCCCACGATCTGGTACTGCGACAGCGCCTGCGCCATGCGCGCCAGGGCCTGCTTGCGGTCGGCGCCCCAGACGATCAGCTTGGCGATCATCGGGTCGTAGAACGGCGAGATCGCATCGCCTTCGCGCACGCCGGAATCGACGCGCACGGCGGCCGGCTGGCCGCCGCTACCACCCGTGCCGCCCACTTCGAACTGCACCGCCTCAGGCGTGTCCAGGTGGCGCAGCGTGCCGATCGACGGCAGGAAGCCCTTGTCGGGATTCTCGGCGTAGATCCGCGCTTCCAGCGCGTGGCCGCGGATCCTCAGCTCGTCCTGCGTTTTCGGCAGCGGTTCGCCGGCCGCCACGCGCAACTGCCATTCCACGAGGTCCGTGCCGGTGATCATCTCCGTTACCGGATGCTCGACCTGCAGCCGCGTGTTCATTTCCATGAAGTAGAAACTGCCATCCTGGTTTGCGATGAATTCCACGGTGCCGGCGCCCACATAGCCCACGGCTTTCGCCGCCGCCAAGGCCGCGTCGCCCATCGCGGCGCGGCGTTCATCGGTCATGCCGGGTGCGGGGGCTTCTTCCAGCACCTTCTGGTGGCGGCGCTGTACCGAGCAATCCCGTTCGAACAAATAGATGCAGTTGCCCTGCGTGTCGGCGAATACCTGGATCTCGATGTGGCGCGGGCGCTGCAGGTATTTCTCGGCCAGCACCTTGTCGTCGCCGAAGGAGCTGATCGCCTCGCGCTTGCAGGAGGCCAGCGCTTCCCGGAAGGCTTCGGCGTTGTCGACCACGCGCATGCCCTTGCCGCCGCCGCCGGCGGAAGCCTTCAGCAGCACCGGGTAGCCGATGCGGTCCGCCTCGCGCTGCAGGAACGCGGCATCCTGTTCATCGCCGTGGTAACCCGGCACCAGCGGCACGCCGGCCTTTTCCATCAGCGATTTCGCCGCCGACTTCGAGCCCATCGCGCGCATTGCCGCCGCGGGCGGGCCGATGAAGACAAGGCCCGCTTCGGCGCAGGCTTCCGCGAATTCGGCGTTCTCGGACAGGAAGCCGTAGCCGGGGTGGATCGCCTGCGCGCCGGTGGCCAGCGCGATGGCGATGATCTTGTCGCCGCACAGGTAGCTTTCCTTGGCCGGGGCGGGGCCCAGCAGCACGGCCTCGTCGCAGACGGCCACGTGCTTTGCGTTGGCATCGGCTTCCGAATACACAGCCACGGTGCGGATACCCATCTTGCGGGCCGTGGCGGCCACGCGGCAGGCGATCTCACCACGGTTGGCGATCAGGATTTTCTTGAACATGGGTGTCTCCGTTATTTGAGAGTCAAACCCCACGGCAAACCCTGGGGTCAGACCGCCGGGTCTGACCCCGGCTTTTGCATTTGGGTGCTGCATGCTCTTGTGGTGCAGGTAGCAATTGGCAAAGGGCTTGTGGCCCGTACCGGTTGATTGCAATGCAGGTGCCGCGCCCTCTGCCGGGGCGCTGGCGTTTTACTTCAGCAGCCGCAGGCTTCCTTCTGTACCGATTCCAGCATGGCGGCACGCGTCGACAGGCCCAGCTTGGCCAGCAGCGCCCGGTCGTCGTTCGCTTCCGGGTTGTCGGTGGTGAGCAGCTTGTCGCCGTAGAAGATCGAGTTGGCGCCGGCCATGAAGCACATGGCCTGCACGGCTTCGCCCAGTTCGCGGCGGCCGGCGGACAGGCGCACGCGCGCCTTGGGCATCGTGATGCGCGCCACGGCGATCGTGCGCACGAATTCCAGCGGGTCGAGGCGGTCGACGCCATGCAGCGGCGTGCCTTCCACCTGCACGAGGTGGTTGATCGGCACCGATTCCGGATACGGGTTCAGGTTCGCCAGCTGTGCGATCAGGCCTGCGCGCTGGTCGCGCGTCTCGCCCATGCCCACGATGCCGCCGCAGCATACTTTCAGGCCGGCGTTGCGCACGTGGCCCAGCGTGTCCAAACGGTCCTGGTACTGGCGGGTGGAAATCACGTTGTCGTAGAACTCGGGCGCCGTGTCCAGGTTGTGGTTGTAGTAATCGAGGCCGGCGGCCTTCAGGCGCTCGGCCTGGTCCGCTTCCAGCATGCCCAGCGTGGCGCAGGTTTCCAGGCCCAGCGCCTTCACTTCGCGCACCATGGTCTCGACCTTTTCCATGTCGCGGTCCTTCGGGCTACGCCAGGCGGCGCCCATGCAGAAACGCGTGGCGCCGTTTTCCTTGGCCTGCTTCGCCGCTTCCAGCACCGTTTCGGTATCGAGGATCTTCTTTGCTTCCACGCCGGTGTCGTAGCGCGCGGCCTGCGGGCAGTAGCCGCAATCTTCTTCGCAGCCGCCCGTCTTGATCGACAGCAGCGTGGCCAGTTCCACGTCGCCATCCGGGAAATTGGCGCGGTGCGCCTGCTGCGCACGGAACATCAGGTCGTTGAACGGCAGTTCGAACAGGGCCAGCACCTCTTCGCGCGGCCACGGGCCCTCGGGCAGCTTGATGGCCGCGGTCGGGCGGTGCAGGGCGACGGTTTTCGGTTCATGCAGGGACATCTGGTTCTTCCTTTAACGTTTTACTTTGTATTGCGGCGAGCCGGCCAGTTCGGCAGGCCCGTGAAATCCAGGTACTCGGCCGCGGCGGCGGCGCTGGCGTCCGCCAGGCGCGGCACGCGGCCCAGCAGCGGCGCCGGAATGCGGTCGGCCAGCGCCTCGATGTTCTCGTCGGCGAACGCCATTTCCGGTTCCAGCGCATTGGCTACCCAGCCGACCAGCTTCAGGCCGCGCGCGGCGATCGCTTCCACGGTCAACAGCGCGTGGTTGATGCAGCCCAGCCGCATGCCCACGACGAGCACCACGGGCAAGCCGAGCTGCTGCGCCAGGTCGGCGGTATCGTAGGTATCGGTCAGCGGCACGCGGAAGCCGCCGACACCTTCGACGACGCTCGCATCGCTGGCGGCGGCGATTTCCACGTAGGCGGCCAGGATCGGCACCGGGTCGATGACGATGCCTTCCAGCGCGGCCGCGATGTGCGGGGCCGCCGGCTCCTTCAGCAGGAACGGCGTGGTGATCGACTGCAGCAGGTGCACGTTGCCCGCGGCCTCGAGCTGGTCGCAGTCGTCGTTGTGCAGCGTGCCGTCGCGCAGCACGGCGCCGGCGGCCACCGGCTTCATGCCGCAGGCCTTCACGCCCTGGCACACCAGCGCATGCAGCATGGCCGAGGAGATCAGCGTCTTGCCGATTTCCGTGTCCGTGCCGGTGACAAAGCAGGAGAAGCGGGGCCGCATGCCGCCCGGGACGGGTGCCGCCGTGGGCGCCGGTTCCAGGTCTTCCGGCTCTTCCGTGATTGCCGCGGGTGCTTCCACTACAGGAACGATCACCGGGTCTTCAAGTGCCATCTCGGCTCCTTTCCATGTGGGCATTGACTTCATTGATGCTGTCGACCAGCCGGGCCACTTCGGCCGCGGTGTGGCCGGCGGACAGGGTAACGCGCAGCCGTGCCGAATCGGCCGGCACGGTGGGCGGGCGGATACCGCCGACCCAGATACCACGTTCGTACAGGGCCGCGGCGGCGTCCATCGTCGCTTCGTTGGCGCCGATGACGACCGGCTGGATCGCGGTTTGCGAAGGCAGTGCCGTCCAGCCCTGCAGTCGCAGGCCATCGTGCCATTGTGCCACCAAACCGGCCAGGTGCGTCCGGCGCTCGCGCCCCTCGCCGCCGCCGATGATGTCCAGGCTCGTCAGCAGCGCATGCGCCAGCGCAGGCGGCGCCGCCGTCGTGAAGATGTAGGGGCGGGCGCGCTGGACCAGCGTTTCGATCACGGTGGCATGGGCGGCCACGAATGCCCCGCCGACACCGGCGGCCTTGCCCAACGTGCCCATATAGACGAGGTAGGGCGAGTGCAGGTCGAAATGTTCGAGGGCGCCGCGGCCGTTCTCGCCCAGCGTGCCGAAGCCGTGCGCATCGTCGACCACGAGCCAGGCGCCATGCTTTTCGCACAGTGCCAGCAGCTCGGGGAGCGGGGCCAGGTTGCCATCCATCGAAAACACGGAGTCGGTGACGACGATCTTGTTGCTCGCATGGCTCGTGCCCAGCAGTTCGTCGAGCGCTTCCACGCCCGCATGCGGGTACACCTTGACGGGCGTGCGGGCCAGGCGGGCACCGTCGATCAGCGAGGCATGGTTCAACGCCTCGCTGAAAATTTCGGTGTTCCTGTCGCCGGCGGCCAGCGCCGTCAGCACGGCCAGGTTGGCCATGTAGCCGGTGCAGAAGTACAGCGCGCGGGCATCGACGAGGTGCGGCCCGACGAAATCGGCCAGCCTTTCCTCCAGCGCCGCATGGGCGCGGCTGTGGCCACTGATCAGGTGCGATGCGCCGCTGCCGGCGCCATACAGTTCGGTACCCTCGCGCAGGGCGGCCGTGATGGCGGGATGCGCGGCCAGGCCCAGGTAATCGTTGCTGCAGAAGGCCAGCAGCTCGCGGCCATCGACAGTCACGCGTGGGCCGCAGGGTGTCTCGACGGTGCGGCGCGTGCGGATCAGGCTTTGCTCTCGCAACCCCTCCAGGTTCGATGCCAATCGGTCCAGCAATTCCATCATGCCTCCGCCAGCGTCTGTTCGAACACGGCCTGCGTGCGCGCCGCAAGGCCGGCGATTTCCTCGTCGTCCAGGATATACGGCGGCATCAGGTACACGGTCGCGCCGATGGGGCGCAGCAGCAGCTCGTTGCGCGTGGCGTTGGCAAAGAAGCGGCGCGAGAAAGCCTTGTCCACGCCAACGGCATCGAAGGCCAGGATCATGCCGCGCTGGCGCATATTGCTTGCACGTGGATGATCGGCCAGCGGCGCCATCGCGGCGGCCAGCTTGCCGGCCCGACCGCGGTTCGCTTCCAGCACGCCGTCTTCCTCGAAAATATCGAGCGTGGCGAGTGCGGCGCGGCAGGCGAGCGGGTTGCCGGTGTAGGAGTGCGAATGCAGGAAGCCGCGCGTGATATCGGCGCTGTAGAACGCCTGGTAGATCTCGTCCCGTGTCAGCACCAGCGACAGCGGCAGGTAACCGCCGCTGATGCCCTTCGACAGCGTGACGAAGTCCGGCCAGATGCCGGCCTGTTCGCAGGCGAAGAACGTGCCGGTGCGGCCGCAGCCGACGGCGATCTCGTCGAAAATCAGGTGCACCGCGTGCTTGTCGCACAGCTCGCGCACCAGTTGCAGGTACAGCGGATCGTGCATCGCCATGCCGGCGGCGCATTGGACCAGGGGCTCGATGATGATGGCGGCGATCTTGTCCGCCTTCGCCTCGAACAGCCGCTGCACATCGGCCGCGGCGCGGCGTGCCACGTCCTGCGCCGTTTCGCCATCGCGGGCCTGGCGCGCGTCGGGCGACATCACCGTTTGCGTCGCGCGCAGCAGCGGGCCGTAGGCGTCCTTGAACAGCGCCACGTCGGTAACGGCCAGCGCGCCGATCGTTTCGCCGTGGTAGCTGCCCTGCAGGCAGACGAATTCCTGCTTTTCGCCGCGGCCCGCGTTGCGCCAGGCGTGGAAACTCATCTTCAGCGCGATCTCGACCGCCGAGGCGCCGTCCGACGCGTAGAACGCGTGGCCGAGCACACCGCCCGTCAGCGCCGACAGCCGCTCGGACAGGCGGATCACCGGCTCGTGCGTGAAGCCGGCCAGCATCGCATGCTCCAGCATGTCCAGCTGGTCGCGCAATGCCGCGTTGATGCGCGGGTTCGCGTGGCCGAACAGGTTGACCCACCATGAGCTGATCGCGTCGAGGTAACGCCGGCCGTCATGGTCGTACAGCCACGCGCCGCGGCCGTGGCTGACGGGGATCAGCGGAACAGTCTCATGGTGCTGCATCTGGGTGCAGGGGTGCCACACGCTCTTCAGGCTGCGGGCCACCCAATCGCTGGTGTTGTTCGTCAAAACTCGTTACTCCATATTTTTAACCGAGCCAGGAAGGCTTGCGCTTCTCGAGGAACGCGGCCACGCCCTCGCGCCCTTCGGCCGACGCGCGGATGTTGGCGATGCGGTGGGCGGTATCGGCCACCAGCACATCCGTGACGGGCTGGCTGGCGATCTCGCGCACCAGCGCTTTCGCTTCCCGTACCGCATTCGGGCTGTTGGACGCCAGCGCGTTGGCGATGGCGGTCACCTGGCCGTCGAGCGACGATGCGGTGACCACTTCGTGCACGAAGCCGATGCGCAGCGCTTCCCTGGCATTGAAACGTTCGGCGGTGAGGAAGTAGCGCCGTGCGGCGTTTTCCCCCATCGCCTTGATGACATACGGCGAGATGGTGGCCGGAAGCAGGCCCAGCTTCACCTCGCTGAGGCAGAAATGCACATCCTCGGCGGTGACCGCGATATCGCAGGCGGCCACCAGGCCCACGCCGCCGCCGTAGCAGTCGCCGTGCACCTTTGCCACCACCGGCTTCGGGCATGCGTAGATGGTACGCAGCATGTTCGCCAGCCCCATCGCGTCGGCGCGGTTCTCGTCTTCCGAGTAGCCGGCCATTTTCTTCATCCAGTTCAGGTCGGCGCCGGCGCAATAGGCCGAGCCGTTCGCGGCCAGCACGATGGCGCGGATGCCGTCGACCTGGCCCAGCGCCGTGAAGGCGGCCGTCAGCTCGGCGATCGACTGTTCGTTGAACGCGTTGCGCACGTCCGGGCGGTTCAGGGTGACCGTGGCGATCGCGCCGGCCGTGTCAAGGGTGAGGGTGTCGTAGTTCATGTGCTTTTCCTGGGTTGCGCGGTTACATGCGGAAGACGCCGAATTTCGTGTCCGGGATCGGCGCATTCAATGCCGCCGACAGGCCCAGGCCCAGCACCATGCGCGTGTCGGCCGGGTCGATGATGCCATCGTCCCACAACCGCGCGCTGGCATAGTAGGGGTGGCCCTGGTGTTCGTACTGTTCCTTGATCGGCTGCTTGAACGCGGCTTCCTCGTCCTGCGACCACGTGCCGCCCTTTGCTTCGATGCCGTCGCGTTTTACGGTGGCCAGCACGGAGGCGGCCTGTTCGCCGCCCATCACCGAGATGCGCGCATTGGGCCACATCCACAGGAAACGCGGCGAGTAGGCGCGGCCGCACATGCCGTAGTTGCCGGCGCCGAAGCTGCCGCCGATGATGACGGTGAATTTCGGCACCGCGGCGGTGGCCACGGCCGTCACCATCTTGGCGCCGTTGCGGGCGATGCCTTCGTTCTCGTACTTGCGGCCCACCATGAAGCCGGTGATGTTCTGCAGGAAGACCAGCGGGATCTTCCTCTGGCAGCACAGTTCGATGAAGTGCGTGCCCTTCAGCGCCGATTCGGAGAACAGGATGCCGTTGTTGGCGATGATCCCCACCTGCATGCCGTGGATGTGGGCGAAGCCGCATACCAGCGTGGTGCCATAGCGGGCCTTGAACTCGTCGAATTCGCTGCCGTCCACGATCCGTGCGATGACTTCACGGATGTCGAACGGCTTGCGCGTGTCGACGGGGATCACGCCATACAGTTCCTCGGGCGCGTACTTTGGTTCCACGACTTCACGAACGGCGAAAGCGGGCTTTTGCCGGTTCAGGTGCGAGACGATGTTCCGTGCCAGTGCCAGCGCGTGGGTATCGTTCTGCGCCAGGTGGTCGGCCACGCCGGAAAGGCGGGTGTGCACGTCGCCGCCGCCCAGGTCTTCGGCCGTCACGACTTCACCGGTGGCCGCTTTGACCAGCGGCGGGCCGCCCAGGAAGATCGTGCCCTGTTCCTTGACGATGATCGATTCGTCGCTCATCGCCGGCACGTAGGCGCCGCCCGCCGTGCACGAACCCATGACGACGGCGATCTGCGGAATGCCCTGGGCGGACAGGTTGGCCTGGTTGTAGAAGATGCGGCCGAAGTGGTCGCGGTCGGGGAAGACTTCATCCTGGTTCGGCAGGTTGGCGCCGCCGGAGTCCACCAGGTAGATGCAGGGCAGCCTGTTCTGCTCGGCGATTTCCTGTGCGCGCAGGTGCTTTTTCACCGTCACCGGGTAGTACGTGCCGCCCTTGACGGTGGCGTCGTTGCAGACGATGACGCATTCCTGGCCCGACACCCGGCCGATGCCGGTGATGATGCCGGCCGATGGCGCCGCGTCGTCATACATGTCGAAGGCGGCCAGTTGCGAGAATTCGAGGAACGGCGTGCCGGGATCGAGCAGCATGCGCACGCGCTCGCGGGGCAGCAGCTTGCCGCGCCCCGTGTGCTTCGCGCTGGCCGCCGCGCCGCCGCCTTCGGCCACCTTGGCAACGCGGGCGCGCAGGTCATCCACCAGCGCCCCCATGGCGGCGGCGTTGGCGCGGAAGTCTTCGCTGCGCGGATTGAGTTTGCTGTCGATGTGCGGCATGCGGTGTCCCCTTTATTCTTTGGTCGGAAAATCTCCGTCGACGTAGAACCAGCGCGGCGTGCCGCCAAGGGCCGGGTCGGGCTCGCGCAGGAAGCGGCTGATCTCGTGCAGCCGCTGGCCCTTGCCGTGCTGGCGGAAGCGGGCCACGAATTCCACGTAGTCCTGGTCCGGATGGCCCTGGCCGCCGAAATCTGCTTTACGTTGACGTAAACGTAAAGTCGATTTTACCTCAAGTCCCAGCCATTGCAACGGCTCATCCGGATCGATGATCCGCTCGGTCGGGCGGGTGCTGGCATGCCAGGTGGCCAGCAGGTAGGGCTCGTTCTTCAGCGTGTAGGCCGTGTAGCGGGACCGCATCAGCAGCTCGGCCGTGGCCGGCAACAGCGTACCGTCAATGTACGGCCCGCAGCAGGCCGCCAGCGACGGTCCACCGCCGCAAGGGCACCCGGCCGGGGTCTTCGTCTTGGACATGGCAAGTCGGACAATGAAAAGGCGACATTATCCGCCATATCGCGCCGCGGCCGCTCGCCCCACGAAAAGTTGCCATAAGGTGCCGCCAGGAAAAACTGGGGACGTACCCCTGTTTTGAGGAAATTCTTACGTTGCCCACTGCCGGCCTGGCGGTTTATTGCCTGGAAACAGGGGTACGTCCCTAGTTTTTCGCCCCTAGTTTTTACGGGCGCCAGGCCAGAAAGCCGAGGGCGAACGGGGTGGGGCGGCCGGTCATGAGGTCGGCGAGGAGGGCGGCGGTGCCGCAGGCGAAGGTGAAGCCGAGCGGGCCGTGGCCCACGTTCAGCCACAGGTTGCCGTGCCGCGTGGGGCCGAGGAGCGGCGCGCTGTTCGGGGTGGCGGGGCGCAGGCCGGCCCAGGGTTCGATGCGCGAATAGTCGGCGGCCGTGGGCATCGTGTCGCGTGCCAGTCGCGCGAGGCCGGCCATGCGGCGCGGGTCCAGCGACGTGTCTTCGCCCACCATGTCCACCATCGCCGCCACGCGCAACTGGTCGCCGATGCGGGCGTAGAGTGTCTTGCGTTCGAAGTCGGTCACGCTGATGGCGGGCGCCGCGTGTTGCGGGCCGATCGGCGCGGTCAGGCTGTAGCCTTTCAGCGGATACAGCGGCAGCCGGACGCCGGCCGTGGCGGCAAGGTTGCGGCTCGCGATGCCGGCGGCCAGCACGAAGTGCTCGCCCGTCACCCACCCGCGATCCGTTTCCACGGCGGAGATCCTGCCGTTTTCCGCGAACAGGCAGGTGGCGGTGGCATGGAGGATGCCGTCAAAGCGCGGATGCGCTTGCAGCCGCCGTTCCAGCGCCATGCAGAAGGCGTGGCAGTCGGCCACCGCCTCGCCGCTGTTGAAGATGCCGCCGGCCAGCCGTGGGGCCAGGGATGCCAGCGCGGGCTCCAGCGAGGCCGCTTCGGCGCCGGTCAGCACGCGCCGGCTGTTGTCCGGATCGGGCCTGGCGATGGCGGCATCGAACAGGGCCCGGCTCCGGTAGACGACCAGCTTTCCCGCATCGCGCCAGCCGAATTCGGCCAGCGGCACCGTGGAGGCCAGTTGCGCCATCATCCCGCGGCTGTGCTCGCCGAGTTCCAGCAGCTTGACGGTGGTGCGCCGGTTGCTCGCCGTGTTGCAGTTGGCGAGGAACTGCGCGAGCCAGCGCCACTGGCGCACGTCGGCCTCCGGCCTGAAACGCAGCGGGCCCGCCTCCTGGAACATCCACCGCAGCGCCTTCCACGGCACGCCGGCATCGGCCAGTGGCGCCACGTAGCGGTAGCTCAGCTGGCCGCCATTGCGGTAGCTGGCGCCGTTGCCCACATCGGGTGCCCGCTCGAGCAGCACGACGCGAAAGCCGGCTTCGAGCAGCCACCAGGCCGACGTGAGGCCGACGACGCCGCCGCCGATGACGACCACCTGGTGTTCCTTGTGCTGCATGCCGCCCTTGCCCCCGATCCGATATGTGGAAGGAGCTTACGCGCGGGCCCGGCCGCCCGGCCAATGAAAGCTGATGCGCGGGCCATAACCGCGGGTGATGCCCCTCCAGTACCGATTATTTGGTCTTTTGCAGGTTCATCGCCCGCACAAAGGCGATGTTGGCGCGCTGTTCCTTCGTATACGTGGCCATCAGCTCGCCCGCCTTTTTCTTGTCCATCGCGCTCTCCATCATCACGAAGAAGCCCGCGTGCAGCAGGGCGAACGACGTCAGGGCGAAATCCCTGCTGCTCAGGCCCTGTTTCGCCAGCGCGGCCTTGATGGTCCTGTCGGCATCGATCTGGCGCATCAGGTCTTCCACGGTGGGGTTGTCCTTGCCGCCATCGTCCTTCGCGTCGTAACCGGATTTTTCCAGGTCGGCCTCGGCGGCCTTCATTTTCGCCAGCACGCCCTGCGTCAACAGGTAGTGGTCGGGACTGGCCGCGGCAAAGGCGGGCGTGGCGCAGCAAAGGGCGGAGGCCATCAGCATGGCGGCAAGGGTATGGATCGGTTTCATCGTGCTCCCGGTGGTCCGGTACGTGGCGGTGATATGGGCGGCCATTGTCCATCGCCGTTACACTACGAGGTATAGG
This sequence comes from Pseudoduganella lutea, assembly GCF_004209755.1. Taxonomy (NCBI): domain Bacteria; kingdom Pseudomonadati; phylum Pseudomonadota; class Betaproteobacteria; order Burkholderiales; family Oxalobacteraceae; genus Pseudoduganella; species Pseudoduganella lutea. Next base: position 3,225,056 of record NZ_CP035913.1, read on the forward strand.
AGAATTGTCATGATTTTGCAGCAAGCCAAGGAAGCCGCCGCCCAGCCACGCGATGGTTCCAAGCCGGAAGGTTCGAAACTGGACGGGTCGAAGTTGGACACATCACCGCTGTACATGCAGATCGCGCGCAAGCTGACGGACGACGTGCGCGCGGGCCGCTACCAGGTGGACCAGGCGCTGCCCTCCGAGCGCACGCTGTCCGAGCAGCTGAACGTGTCGCGCGTCACGGCCCGCAAGGCCATCGACCAGCTGGTGGAGCAGGGGCTCGTCGTGCGCAAGCGCGGTTCCGGCAACTACATCGCGCCGCGCATCGAGCAGCCGCTGTCGAACCTGTCGAGCTTTTCCGAGCAGCTGCAGCAGCGCGGCTACAAGCCGGCCTCGCGCTGGCTGCGGCGCGAGATCGTCATCGCCGGCGCGGACGAACAGATGAGCCTTGCCCTGTCGCCGAACACCAGGGTCGCCCGGCTGGAACGGCTGCGCTTTGCCGACGACGTGGCGATGGCCTATGAAGTAAGCGTGCTGCCGGCCACCGTGGTGCCCGATCCGCTGGCGATCGGCGATTCCCTGTACCAATACCTTGAACGGATCGGCAAGCCGCCGGTGCGCGCGCTGCAGCACATCCGCGCAATGAACGCTCCGGCCGAGCTGGCGCGCCAGCTGGACGTGCCCGAAGGCCAGGCCGTGCTGTTCATCACCCGCATCGCCTACCTCGAGAACGGCGAGGCGGTGGAGCTGACCCATTCCTACTGCCGCAGCGACCACTACGACTTCGTGGCCGAGATGCGACGCGGTTGAGGGCTTTGGCATTACACTGGTGCCATGCTGAAAACCGAAACCCCGAGCAGCGAGCACGCGCAGCTGGACCAGTATCCGGTTCCCGATCTGGTGGCGGCGTTCGTCGACGACCAGTTCAACGCGGTGCAGGCGGTGCGCGCGGCGGCACCACGGATTGCCGAGGCAATCGAAGCGGCGGTGCCCCGCATCGAGGCCGGCGGGCGGCTGGTCTACGTGGGCGCCGGCACGTCCGGCCGCCTCGGGGTGCTCGACAGCGTGGAGCTGTACCCCACGTTCTCCTGGCCGCCCGAGCGCGCGGTGGCGCTGCTGGCCGGCGGCGAGGGCGCGATGTTCAAGGCCGTCGAGGGGGCGGAAGATGACCGCGAGCAGGGCGCGCGCGACCTGCGCTCGATCGGCCCCGGCGCCAGCGACGTGGTGCTGCTGCTGGCCGCGTCCGGCGCCACGCCGTATGTGCTGGGCGCGCTGCACGCCGCGCGCGAAGCCGGTGCGCTGACGATCGGCATCGCCAACAATGCCGGCGCGCCGGTCGTCACCGGGGCGCACGTGGGCATCACGCTCGATACCGGTACCGAAGTCATCTCGGGCAGCACGCGGCTGAAGGCCGGCACGTCGCAGAAGATCGTGCTGAACACGATCTCCAGCGCCATCATGGTGCGGCTGCACAAGGTGTACCGGAACTTGATGGTAGACTTGAAACCCACCAACGCCAAGCTGTTCGCGCGCACGGTGCGCCTGACGGTGCATGCCACCGGGGCCGACGAAGCCGCCGCGCGGGCCGCGCTGGAGGCATGCGGCTTCCACGTCAAGGTGGCCATCGTCGCACTGCTGAAGAAGGTGCCGGTGCCGCAGGCCGAGAGCCTGCTGGCACGAGCCGGAGGCAGCGTGCGCGGGGCCCTGAATGCCGAAGCGCCGCCTGCATCCTTGTCCTAGTCGTCGATCAAAGGTTGTAATGAAAGCAGCGCAGCGCAGTCCCTGGTGGTGGGTGCCCACCCTCTACTTCGGCCAGGGCATTCCCTATTTCGCCGTCATGTCCCTTTCGCTGGTGATGTACAAGAACACCGGCTTCTCCAACACGGAAATCGCCCTCTACACGTCGTGGCTGTACCTGCCGTGGGTGATCAAGCCGCTGTGGGCGCCGGTCGTGGAAATGTTCGGCACCAAGCGCCAGTGGACCGTGGCGCTGCAGGGGCTGACCGGCGTGGCGCTGGCGCTGGTGGCCTTCACCACGCACCTCCCGACCTTCTTCCAGGCGAGCCTTGCCGTGCTGTGGCTGATGGCCTTCTCGTCCGCCACGCACGATATCGCGGCCGATGGCTACTACATGCTGGCCCTGCCGCAAAAGGAGCAGGCGGCCTACGTGGGCGTGCGCAGCACCTTCTACCGGCTGGCCAATATCACGGGCCAGGGCGCGCTGGTGGCGCTGGCCGGCATCCTGATCACCCGCACGGGCGATCCCCGCACCGCGTGGTCCATCGTGTTCGGCTTGCTGGGCGTGGTGTTCGCAGTGCTGTGCGCCTGGCACTTCTTCATGCTGCCGCGCCCCGCCGCGGACATGCCGGCGCGTGTAAAAGGCAACCCGTTCGCCGAATTCTTCCTCACGTTCGCCGCGTTCTTCCAGAAGAAGGGCATCCTCGTGATCCTCGGCTTCCTGCTGCTGTTCCGCCTTGGCGAATCGCAGCTGCTGAAAATGGCCGTGCCGTTCCTGCTCGACCCGGTCGCCGAGGGCGGGCTGGGGCTGGACAACACGCAGGTGGGCTTCGTCTACGGCACCGTCGGCATCATCGCGCTGACGGTCGGCGGCCTGCTGGGCGGCGTGGCCATCGCCCGCTTCGGCCTGAAGCGCTGCCTGTGGCCGATGGCGTTCATCCTGCACCTGCCGGGCCTCGTGTTCATCTACCTGTCGCAGACGCAGCCCGACAGTATCGGCCTGATCACGGTGGCGATGGCGGTCGAGCAGTTCGGCTACGGCTTCGGCTTTGCCTCCTACCTGATGTACATGATCATGGTGTGCGAGGGTGAGCACAAGACGGCGCATTACGCGATCTGCACGGGCTTCATGGCGCTGGGCATGATGGTGCCGCAGATGGCCAGCGGCTACCTGCAGGAGCTCATGGGCTACCGCAATTTCTTCATCTGGGCATGCCTGGCCACGATTCCCGCGTTCGCGATGACGGCACTGGTGAAGATCGACCCCGGGTTTGGCCGAAACTGACCAGGACGGGGACCGGCGGGCGGCTGGGATTACAATATTGCCGCTTATTTCACAGGAGTGGTCTTGGCTTTCGATCGTAACAAGCGGCTTTTGCTGTCCGCAGGCAGCGCCGGCGTCCTGGCGGCGCTGATGAGCGCATGCTCGACATCCCCGAAACGTCCCGAGGTGCCTGTCGCCGGCGCCGGCGCGACCGTCCCCGTCCCGCATCCCGAGCCGCCGCGCTATACGGGCAACGAGCCGCCCGCGGCGCCGCGCGAATTTCGCGCCGCCTGGGTATCCACCGTCGCCAACATCGACTGGCCCAGCCGCAGCAACGCGCCGCCCGCCAAACAGCAATCCGAGGCGGTCGCGATCCTGGACCGGGCCAAGGCGCTGAACCTGAATGCGATCGTGCTGCAGGTGCGCCCCAGCGCCGATGCGATCTATCCCTCGAAACTGGAACCGTGGTCGGAGTTCATGACCGGCCGCTCCGGCAAGGAGCCGTCGCCGATGTGGGACCCGCTGCAGTTCTGGGTGGACCAGGCGCATGCGCGCGGCCTCGAGCTGCATGCGTGGTTCAATCCCTACCGCGCGCGCCATGCCGCGGCCCGCACGCCGCTGGCGAAAGAGCATTTCGCGAACACCAACCCGCAGGCCGTGAAGACCTACGGCAAGCTGCTGTGGATGGACCCGGGCGAGGAAGCCGCATCGCAGCGGACCCTGGACGTGATCCTCGACGTGGTGCGCCGCTACGACATCGACGGCGTGCACATCGACGATTATTTCTATCCCTACCCGATCGAGGCACCCGCTTCGGCCGGTGGCGAAGCGGTGGCGCTGGACGCGCCTTCGTGGCAAAAGCCGGAACTGCCATTTCCGGACGAGCCATCGTGGCAGCGCTACGTGCGCGGCGGCGGCACGCTCGACCGCGCCGGCTGGCGGCGCCAGAACGTGGACAAGCTGATCGAGCGGATCTACCTGGGCATCCGCCGCGAAAAGGCGTGGGTGAAGTTCGGCATCAGCCCGTTCGGCATCGGCCGCCCGGACCGCCGCCCGCGCGGCATTGCCGGTTTCTCGCAATACGACAAGCTGTACGCCGATGCCGAGCTGTGGCTGCAGAAGGGCTGGCTCGATTACCTGGCGCCGCAACTGTACTGGCCCATCGCCCAGGCGCCGCAGGCCTACCCGGTGCTGCTCGACTACTGGCTGGCGCAGAACACGCGCGGCCGCCACGTGTGGCCTGGCCTGTTCACCAGCCGCACGGCCGACGGTTCCGCGAAGCCGTTCGGTCCGGACGAGATCGTGCAGCAGATCGACGTCACGCGCAGCCGCCCGGCCGCGCGGGGCCACGTGCATTTCTCGATCGCGCCGCTGATGCAGAACCGCGGCGGCCTGTACGACCGGCTGAAGACCCAGAGCTACCAGAGCGCGGCGCTGGTGCCGGCCTCGCCATGGCTGGGCGACCGGGCGCCCGAGGCGCCTACCGTGGCGGTGAAGCGGGGCGATGGCGGCCTGGCGGTGGCGATCGGTACGGCGAAGAACGCCGTGACCTACGCGATCTGGGCGCGCTATGGCGACGAGTGGCGCTTCACGACGGCGCCGGCCGGCAAGAACGAGGTCGTGCTGCGCGACCTGGCCGGCGTGCCGGCGCGCGCCGTGGTCGTCACGGCGGTCGACCGTGTCGGCAACGAGAGCGCGCGCGCCAGCGCAAAAGTGTGATGAAGGCGCATGATGGAAGCGCATGACGTTGGCCTGGGCATCGATGCCGGGGGCACGCAGACCCGCTGGGCCCTTGCCGATGCCTTCGGCACCATCGTGGCCGAGGGCCACGTGGCCGGTTCGTCGGCGTTGCAGATGGCCAGCCCGGAAGGGCGGGCGCGCCTGCGCGCCACGTTCGAAGCGCTGGCCCGCGACGTGCTGGCGCATGGCCGGCCATGCCGCGTCAGCGCCGGCCTGACGGGTTTTGGCGGCGATTTCCGGCTGCTCACGGACTGGCTGGCCGAACTGCTCGGCGTGGCGCCGCAGGACATCAACCTGTGCAACGATATCGAAATCGCCTATCTCGACGCGTTCGCACCCGGAAACGGCTATCTAGTCTATGCCGGTACCGGTTCCATCGCGGCGTTCATCGATGCGGACGGCACGGTCCACCGCGCCGGCGGCCGCGGCGTGGTGCTGGACGATGGCGGTGGTGGTTTCTGGATCGCCCGCGAGGCGATGCGCCGCATCTGGCGCCGCGAAGACGAGCAGCCGGGCGCATGGCAGGCATCGCCGCTGGCCCGCGCGGTGTTCGATGACGTGGGCGGCAGCGACTGGGCGTTCTCGCGGCAGTTCATCTACACCCGCCAGCGGGGCGAGATCGGTCAGCTGGCGCTGGCCGTGGCGCGCAGCGCGGCGGATGATCCGGAAGCGCGCGAGATCCTGCGCCAGGCCGGTGCAGAACTGGCCCGCCTGGCGCAGGCACTGGTGGCACGCTTCGGCCCGCGGCCGATCGTGTTGTCGGGCCGGGCGGCCGAGCTGCATCCGCTGATCGCGCGGGCGATGCGGGAGGCGCTGCCGCCCGACCTGGACCTCGAACAAAGAACAGCGCGGCCGCACGCGGCAGCCGCGCGCCTGGCCATCCGGCCCGACCCAACGAAGACCTGACACGATGAAAAAGATCCTGCTTGCCACCCTGTTCGCCGCCGCGCTGGCCGGCTGCGCCACCACGCCGCCGGCGCCGCCGTACCAGCTCGATCATTCGCTGACAGCGAAGGGGCAGAGCAGCCGCGTGCGTTTCATCGTGCTGCACTACACGGTCTCCGACCTGCAGCGCTCAATCATGCTGCTGACGGAAAAGGAAGTCAGCGCCCACTACCTGCTGACCGACACGCCGCAGCCGAAGTTCTACGCGCTGGTGGACGAAAAGAACGCGGCCTGGCATGCCGGCACGTCGAGCTGGAAGACCTTCACGAACCTGAACAACAGCTCGATCGGCATCGAGATCGTCAATCCCGGCTTCACGCTCACGCCCGATGGCCGCCGCCAGTACTATCCGTTCCCCCAGGCGCAGATCGACCAGCTGATCCCGCTGCTGAAGGACCTGGTCAAGCGCCATGGCGTGGCGCCGGAAAATATCCTGGCCCACTCCGACATCGCACCGCAGCGCAAGCAGGACCCGGGCCCGCTGTTCCCGTGGAAGCAGCTGGCGGACGCCGGCCTGATCCTGTGGCCGGACGCGAACGCGGTGGCGCAGAACAAGGCGCGCTTCGAAGCGGCGATGCCGGATATCGCCTGGTTCCAGCAAAAGCTGGCGCAGCATGGCTACACGGTGCCGAATACGGGTGTGCTGGACGAAGCCACGCACAACGTGCTGGTGGCGTTCCAGACCAAGTACCGGCAGGCCAACTGGGATGGCTGGCCCGATGCGGAAAGCGCGGCGATCCTGGAAGTGCTGACGGCACCGAAACCGCCGGCCCCGCCCGCCCAGCAGCCGGCGCCGGTCACGGCCAAGCCCTGAAGCGTTGCGCCGTGGTGGCGTTTCTCCCATCCTGAGCACTCGACAGAAGGAAGCCCCATGCGCCTGCGCCACATCGAAGTCTTCCACGCGATCATGCAGGTCGGCACGATCAGCGGCGCCGCCCAGGTGCTGCACATCTCCCAGCCGGCCGTCACGAAGGTGCTGCAGCATTGCGAGCTGCAGCTCGGCATGCCGCTGTTCGAGCGGGTGCGCGGCAAGCTGTATCCAAAGCCGGAGGCGCACCGGCTATTCGCCGAAACGGAAAAGCTGCACCGCGACCTGCAGGGCATCCGCCGTCTGGCGGCCAGCCTGAAGGGGCAAGCGGTGGAAACGATCCGGCTGGTGTCGACGCCGACGCTGGCCGTTTCCGTGCTGCCCGATGCGATGAGCCAATGGCGGCGCGACTTTCCCACCACGCGCTGCGAGCTGGCCACTCACCACACGAGCGAGATCGTCAACATGCTGCGCCTCGGCGAGGCCGATTTCGGCCTGTCGCTGCAGGACCCGCGCCACCCTGGCATCATTGCCGAACCGATCGCGCATGGCGTGATGACGGCGATCGCGCCGCCCGGCACGTGGCGCGAGGATGAGCTGGCGCAGCCACTGTCGCCGTGTCGCCTGCAGGAGGAGCTGATCGGCTATGCCGACGACGATCCGCTCGGCGAACTGGTGATGGCCGCATGCGAAGCGCAGGGGTTCCACCCCACCTTCCGCACCGTCGTGCAGACGTACCAGATCGCCCGCTCGCTGGTCGAGGCGGGCGGCGGCATGGCGGTCGTCGATCCGTTCACTGCGGCGCCGTCCACGCGCATCCAGCGCCGGCCGCTGGAGCCTTCGATCGGCATCGCCCTCTACCTGCTGACGGCGGGCCACGCACCGCTGTCGCATGGCGCGCGTCAGCTCGCCGATTGCATCGCGCAGGCGGCCCGCGCCTGCCTCGGCAAGCCATGAAGCCCGGCATGAAGCCCACCATCACCAGCGAGCAGCTGACTGGCGACCCCGGCCATCCGGACTACCGCCACCTGTCATCGATCCCCGGTATCCGCGTCGACCTGCGTTACGCCACGCGCGACAACTTCGTGGGCTGCGACCTGTACTCGCCCCTCGATTGCGCGTGGCTGCACCGCGAAGCGGCCGAAGCGATCGAACGCGCCGCGGCGTGGCTGGCGGCCCGCCGGCCCGGCTGCACGCTGCTGGTCCTCGACGCGCTGCGGCCGCACCGCGTGCAGGAACAGCTATGGGAAGCACTGGCCGGCACCGACCTGCGCATGTACCTGGCCGACCCGGCGCGCGGCTCGATCCATTCGTTCGGCATGGCGGTGGACGTGACGATCGTCGACGAGCAGGGCCGGGAACTCGACATGGGTACCGGTTTCGACGACATGACGGCGCTGTCGCATCCCGCGCTGGAACCCGAGATGCTGGCCACGGGCCGGCTCACCGCGCAGCAGGCCGCCAACCGGCAACTGCTGCGCGAAGCCATGTTCGGCGCGGGATTCGTCGGCATCAACACCGAGTGGTGGCATTTCGACTGCGGCGACCGCGACGCCGTGCGCGCCACCTATACCCGCGTCTTGTAAAAAGCCAAAACTGGGGACGTACCCTGGTTTTGAGGAAATTTTCCTGCACGAGGGCTGCCCGGCGCCTTGGGCATTCCGATACTCTTGCCTGAAAACAGGGATACGTCCCCAGTTTTTCCAGGCGACAAAACTGGGGACGTACCCTGGTTTTGAGGAAATTAAAACTTGGTACGTGTGAGACCGCGCACCTGTTCCAATAAAATTGCCTGGAAACAGGGGTACGTCCCCAGTTTTTCCAGGCTACATCGGTGAGGCGGCGCTGCTGTTGGCGGTCCAGTCGATGAGCGCGTCGACGATGCCCCGCCCGGCGGCATGGTCCACGTTGTCGTGGTTGATGATGGCGACGACGATGCATTGCTCGCCGTTCGCATCCGGCACGTAGCCGGCGACGGCCACGCCGTGGTTCAGGGTGCCGGTCTTGATGCGGGCGCGCGAGGCGGCGGGGCTGGTTTTCAGCCGCCGCTTCATCGTGCCGTCCACGGCCACGATCGGCAGGCTGGCCTGGAATTCGGGGCCCACGGCGACTCCGCGGCGGCGGCCAGCACGGCGGCCAGCTGCACGGGCCGCAGGCGCTCGATGCGCGACAGGCCCGAGCCATTTTCCACCACCATGCCGCCGTCGTCGATGTTGTGGCGCTTGAACCAGCCGCGGACCACCGCCTCGGCACGGGCCTGCGTGGTGGCCGGCATCGACGTGTCGCCGGTGTTCGCCGCCATCAGCATCGCCAGGCGCTGGCCAGCGGGCAGCGGGCGGCTGCCCAGCGTTTCATCGCCTTGCAGGCTGCCCAGCGACAAGAACAGCGTGCGGGCCCACGCGTTGTCCGACACCTTCATCATGTCGCGCACCAGTTCCGGCAGCGCGCGGGAGACGTGCGACGCGAGCAGGCGCGTGCCATCCACGTCCACGCCATGCTCCACGGTAGCCGCGGCCGGGGCACCGGTGTCGTCCGCATTGCCGATCGCGCCCTGCGCCGCGGCGGTGGCAGCCAGCGTCGACGTGTGCGCCGCCAGGTCCACCGTGCGTGTCTTGCCGGAGATGGTGCCGCCCAGCCGCTTCCACGTGGCGCGCACCAGGCGGTCAGCGTAGTCGTCGCGATCGAGCACGTTGATGCGGTAGGACTGCCGGCAATTGCGCGGGAACGTGCCATGCAGGACGACGGCCAGCCGCTCGCCCTCCCTGGCGACCGTCGGCGGCTTCCAGCCGTCTTCCCATTTCGCGCAGTCGCCGTCGACCAGTGCCTGCTCGGAACGCACCGTCACGCGGTCCAGCTCCGGCAGCGCCGCCGCCTTCACGCGGGCGGTCTTGCCGGTGGAATCCATGTCCACGTGCAGCAGGTTCATGTTGATCAGCAGCGCATCGGGGACCACGTTGTAATACGCTTCCGGCGCTTCGTCGAAGCGCGGCTTGCCCACGTCCGCGCGGGGCGGCTGGAACAGCTGGCGGTCCAGCACCAGGTCGCCGGCGATCCTGCGCACGCCCTGGGCCCGCAGGCGTTCCAGCAAATACCGCAGCGCGTCCCCGTCCAGGTCGAGATCGGCGCCGCCGCGCACGAGCAGGTCGCCTTTCAGCACGCCGTCCACGATGTCGCCCTTGCTGCGCAACTCGGTGCGGCCACGGAAGGCCGGCCCCAGTTCTTCCAGCGCGACGACCGACGTGATCACCTTCATCGTCGACGCGGGCAGCATCGGCTTGTCGGCTTCGTGCGAAACGAGGATCGTGTCGCCGCGCAGCACGATCGCGCCGATCGATGCCTCGGGAATACCGGCCGCGTGGGCCAGCCGGGCCACGGGTTCCGGCAGTTCCGCGCGCGCGGCGCCGAATACGAACAGGCCAAGCAGGGCAAGGTGGCGCAGCCGCATCGTCACTCGCATTGTCTACCCCTTAACCAAAGAACACATAGGCGACGCAGATCGCCGTGATCACGCCGGCCAGGTCGGCGATCAGGCCGCACGAAATCGCGTAGCGCGTCTTGCGGATGCCCACCGAGCCGAAATACAGCGCCACGATGTAGAACGTGGTATCGGCCGAGCCCTGGAAGATGCACGCCAGGCGGCCGACGAAGGAATCGGGGCCGTAGGTCTGCATCGCGTCGATCATCATCGCTTTCGAGCCGCTGCCCGACAGGGGCTTCATCAGCGCGGTCGGCAGCGCCGGCACGAAGTCGGTATTCATGCCCAGGCCGGAGAACAGCCATTCGAAGCCGGCGACGATGAAGCCGAACACGCCCGCGTTGCGGAACACGCCGATCGCCACCAGCATGCCCACCAGGTAGGGAATCACGGTGATCGACGTCTGGATGCCGCCCTTCGCGCCTTCGATGAACGCCTCGTAGACGTTGACCTTCTTGCGCATGGCGCCGACGAGGAACACGGTGATCACGCCCATCAGGATCAGGTTGCTGACCACCTTCGACACCACCTCGATTTCCGTCTTGGTGAGGAAATTCGTGAAGTACCAGATCATCGCCAGGATCGCCACCGTGATGCCGCCCATCCACGACAGCAGCACGGAATCGAACAGGTTGATCTTCTGGCGGATCGACACGGCGATGATGCCGGCCACGGTGGCCACGTAGGTGGCGATCATGCAGGGGATGAAGATGTCCGACGGGTCAGCCGCGCCGAGGATCGCGCGCTGCGCCATGATCGCCAGCGGGATCAGCGTGAGGCCGGACGTGTGCAGCACCAGGAACATGATCTGGGCGTTGCTGGCCGTATCCTTGTCCGGATTCAGCGATTGCAGGCTTTCCATCGCCTTCAGGCCGAACGGCGTGGCCGCATTGTCCAGGCCCAGCAGGTTGGCCGAGAAGTTCATCACCATGTGGCCGGTGGCCGGGTGGTCCTTCGGCACTTCGGGGAAGATGCGCGAGAAGAACGGCGAGATCACTTTCGCGAACCAGGCGATGGCGCCGGCCTTTTCGCCGATGTTCATGATGCCGAGCCACAGCGTCATCACGCCGGCCAGCGGCAGCGCGATGTCCATCACGGCGCTGCGCGCGGAGTCGAACGTGCCGTCGATGATTTTCTTGAAGATCTCCGTGTCGCCGAGGAAGATCCACTGGGCCAGCGCGGCCGCGAAGCCGACGAGGAAGAAACCGGCCCAGATATAGTTGAGAGTCATAGGCAATGAAAATGGTTGAAACGCGATTCTGCAGGCAAAGTATAGAGTGCGCGATGAAAGAATGCCGGTCGGGCATGCGAAAAAGTTATAAGGAGCACTGTTGGCGTGATGGGTTGGGCTGGTGCGTGCGGAGCCGCTGTTCTATGCTGCGACCATGATCCGCTTCCGACAACTCGCCGCCATCGTCCTGCTGGCGGCCGCCTCCACGGCGATCGCCACTGCCGCCAGCCCGGAACCGAAAGTGCTGCGCACGCTGCTGTCCACCGGCGAGACGGGGCTCGATCCGGCCGTCGCGTCGGACCTGGCCAGCCTGTCGCTGCTGGAAAACCTGTTCGACCCGATGTTGCGCTACGACTACCTGGCGCGCCCCGTGAAGCTGGTGCCCAATACGCTGGTGGCGATGCCGTCGGTCGATGCGGCCGGCACCACCTGGACCCTGAAGCTCAAGCCGGGCATGTATTTCACGCCCGATCCCGCGTTCAACGGCACGCCCCGCGAGGTGACAGCCGCCGACTACGTGTACGCGATCGAGCGCCTGTACGACCCGGCGGTCAAATCGCCCTGGCTGTTCCTGTTCGAAGGCAAGCTGCTGGGCGACGAAGCGTTGAAGACGAATTTCAACCATGTCACCGGGATTCCCGGCCTGAAGGCCCTCGACCGCTACACCCTGCAGCTGCGCCTGCGCGCGCCCGACCCGGGGCTGCCGTTCTATCTCGCGCTGCCGGCCACCGGCGCCGTGGCACGCGAAGTGGCGGAAAAATACGGCAGCCAGCTGGGCAACCATCCGGTCGGCAGCGGGCCGTTCCGCATCGGTACGTGGAAGCGCAGCGACCGGATCACGCTGCTGGCCAATCCCGCCTACCACGGGCGCTGGCAGGGCAAAAAGCTGCCGCTGGTGGACCGCGTGGACGTGAAGATCATGGAAGAATACCAGTCGCGCGTGCTCGGCTACCTGAACGGCGAATTCGACTATATCGAGCAGGTCCCCGAATCGATGCGCGACCTGGTGCTCGACCCGGCTTCGCAATCGCCGGTGCTGAAACCGGAACTGGCACGCCGCGGCATGGTGCTCGAACCCTTTCCCGTGCTGCAGACGTATTACCTGTGGATGAACATGGCGCACCCGGTCATCGGCGGCTATACGGCGGACAAGGTGGCGCTGCGCCGCGCGATCGCGCTGGCCTACGACGGCGCGCAGGATGTAGCGCTGCTGAAGAAGGGCCTGGCGATCCCGGCGCAGTCGCCGCTGCCGCCAAACGTGCTCGGCTACGGCCCGGCCTATCGCAGCCCCGTCGTGCACAATCTGCCGCTGGCGCGGGCGCTGCTGGACCGCCACGGCTACCGTCGCGGCGGCGATGGCTACCGCACGCTGCCCGATGGGCGGCCGCTGCTGCTGTCGATGCACAGCGAACCGACGATGGTCGGCCGCCTGCGCGACGAGTTGTGGCGCAAGACGTTCGAATCGCTCCAGCTGCGCGTGGCGTTCGTGACGGACAAGAAAACGGAGATCATCAAGGCATCGCGGCTGGGCAAGGTGATGATGTTCGAAACAAACTGGGTGGCCGATTTCCCCGATGGCGACAATTTCTGGCAGCTGCTGTACGGCGGCAACGTGGGCCGCGCCAACTATGCCCGCTTCGACCTGCCGGCCTACAACGTGCGCTACGAGCAGGCGCAGCGCATGGCCGACAGCCCGGCGCGCACGAAGCTGTACAACGAGATGGCCGACCTGCTGCACGCGTATAACCCGTGGGTGCTGTTGACGCACCCGATCTCGGCCGACATCCGGCAACCGTGGTTAAAAAACTACAAGCGTCACCCGGTGGAATTCACGAACTGGCGATATCTGGACCTGGAGCCACGGCAGCGTTCGTCCCGCACGGACGGCACCGCTAGAATGTCCTCGAAGGAATAGCTTTTCATCATGCATTCCAAAAAGTTATGGCCGGGTCAGCAATATTCATTGGCTGGCGCGTTTTTCAACGCGCTAACCTCGACCCGCGGGACAGGACGTTGCCACGACAACGCCGCCCGCCAGGCCAGCCGGCGAACACCATTGCACATCGGGAGAAGGTCGTGAAGGTTAAAAAACTGGCGCACATGATTGCGCTGATGGGTGTCGTGGGTCCGGCCATCGCGCAGCAGGCGGCGCAGCCGATGCAGCGCGTGGAAATCACTGGTTCGAGCATCAAGCGCGTGGCGAAGGAAGGCGCGCTGCCAGTGCAGACGATCACGCTGGACACGATCCAGAAGGCCGGCGTGACGAACGCCGAACAATTGATGCGGCTCGTGTCGGCGAACGGCACGGGTGCCGACAACATGACATCGGGGAACAACGTGTTCGGCGCGGATGCCGACCGCACGTCCGGCGGCGCCTCGTTCGCCTCGCTGCGCGGCCTGGGCCCGAACGCCACGCTGGTGCTGCTCAATGGCCGCCGCATGGGCAACAACGGCGGCAGCGGCAAGGCCGTCGACCTGAACTCGATTCCGCTGGCGGCGATCGCGCGTGTGGAAATCCTCAAGGACGGCGCCTCGGCGATCTACGGTACCGATGCGATCGGCGGCGTGGTCAACTTCATCCTGAAGACGGATTACCGGGGCCTGGAAGCCTCCACCACATTGAACGGCACCGAGGCCGGCGGCGGCATGGAACGCCGCTACTCGCTGCTGGGCGGCGTGGGCGACCTGGAATCGGATGGCTGGAACGTGATGGCCAGCGTGACGCGCGACGTAAACGACCAGCTGTCGTCAAACCAGCGCGATTTCGCCAACGGCTACCAGCCCTGGCGCGGCCTGTCGCCGGACACCACCGGCACGCCGTACGCCAACCTGCTGACCGGTGCCGGCAGCGCGCTGGGTACCGGCTTCCGCATGCCGGGCGACGCCACCACCTACCTGCAGGCCAACCTGCTGAGCCTTCAAGGCAATTGCGACTCCGTGCCCGGCATGTCGCAATACGCGAGCGAGCTGTGGACCAATGTCACACCCATCACGCGCACGAAGTTCTCGTGCGCGTATGACTACGGCGGCGACTACGTGATGACCTTCCCGGTCGAGCGCACCACCGGCGTGTCGCGCGGTACCTTCAAGCTCAACGCGGATCACCGCGTGTTCGTGGAGCTGCTCGGCTCGCGCACGGAAACCACGGCGCAACTGACGCCGCTGCAGATCTCCACCACGCTGGCCGCCGGCAATGCCTACCCCGTGGGCGGCCCGCATTACCAGAACCTGTCATCGTATATTCCAAGCTTCGATGCGACGAAACCGATTCTCTACAAGTGGCGCGCCACGCCCATCGGCAACCGCACGCAGGATGTGACGCTGGATAACTACCGTGCGCTGGTGGCGCTGGAAGGCACGCTGGGCGGCAAGTACGACTACAAGCTTGGCCTGTCGAAGTCCGGCAGCAAGGCGCAGGTCGATCTCGTCGACGGCTATGCGTGGACGGACAAGCTGTATGCCGCGCTGGGCACCGGCATCATCAACCCGTGGGTGGGTGCCGGCCAGTCGCAGACGCAGCAGGCCATGGACCTGATCGAGTCGACCAAGTTCCGCGGCCGCCTGCAGCATGGCCGCACCACGATGACGCAGCTCGATGGCGCCATTTCCGGCGAAGTTTTCGACCTGCCGGCCGGCGCCGTGTCGATGGCGGCCGGCTTCGACCTGCGCAAGGAAACCTATTCGTTTGCCCAGGTCGTGGATGCCACGAAGATCCTGCTGGCGCCGGGCAATGCGAACCTGGACCAGGCCACGCGCTACATCCGCGCCGTGTATGCCGAGGCGCTCGTGCCCGTGATAAAAGACCTGGAAGTGCAGCTGGCGATCCGCAAGGACAACTACAGCCTGATCGGCGCCACCACGAACCCGAAAGTGGCCTTCCGCTACCAGCCCACCGAGCGGCTGCTGTTCCGCGGTTCGGCCAGCAAGGGCTTCCTGGCGCCCAGCTTCACGCAGCTGTACGCGGGCCGGCTGTCGCAGGAATTGCCGAACGGCGTGATCGACCAGGAAGGCTGCGCGCGCAATCCGGGCAACCCGGACTTCTGCGCCATTCCCCGCCTCGATTACAACACGGGCGGCAATCCGGGCCTGCGGCCGGAAACGTCCAAGCAGGGCACGCTGGGCATCGTGGCGGAGCCGTTCCGGAATTTCTCGATGTCGCTGGACTGGTGGGCGATCAACATCAGGGACCGCATCCTGAACCGCACGCCGCAAGTCGTGCTGCAGAACTGGCAGTACCTGCAGCAGTACATCGTGCGCGACCAGGCTACCGGTGTGATCGACCACGTGGAGGCGGGCTGGATCAACGCCGCCGGCCTGAAGACGCGCGGCGTGGACGTGGGCCTGCGCTACGATGGGACCTATAGCGGCTACAAGTATGCGGCGGTGCTGGACGGTACCTACATGGACAGCTTCAAGTTCGCTGAATTCGAAGGCCAGGACTACAAGGAGCAGGTCAGCCAGTTCAACACGCGCGACGTGTACCTGCGCTGGAAGCACAGCGCCAGCGTGACGGTCTCGAAAGGCAACTGGAGCGCGCTGCTGCTGCAGCGCTATGCATCGGGCTACAACGACCAGGTGCCGAACGGCGGCAAGAGCGGCTTCCCGGCCGGCTTCGATCCGCGCGTGCACCACTACACGAAATACGATGTGTCGGCGACGTACACCGGGTTCAAGAACACGACGCTCACGGTGGGTATCCAGAACCTGTTCGACGAAGAGCCGCCCTTCACCGCGCACAACGTGGACGAAGTGGTGGGTGCCGGCTGGGATCCGCGCGTGGCCGATCCGCGTGGCCGCGCGCTGTCGTTCAACCTGAAGTACAAGTTCTTCTGAGCGGGTGGTCGACCGGCGCGGCTTCGGCCGCATGATGCTGGCGACTTCGGTGGCCGCTGCTTTCCCGGTAGCGGCGGCCACCCGCTCGTCTTCGCCAAAGAGAACCATGCAACTCATCAAGCCGCCGCGGCTGCTGCCCGGCGATACTATCGGCCTGGTCACGCCCGCCGGGCAAGTGTCGCGCGCGGCGATCGACAAGGCCATCGCCAACACCGAAGCGCTTGGCTTCACGGTGAAGCTGGGCCGCTACCTGGACGAAGTGAACGGCAACTATGCCGGCCCCTGGCAGCACCGGGTGGACGACTTGCACGCCATGTTCGGCGATCCGGACGTGAAGGCGATCTGGGCGATCCGCGGCGGCTCGGGCGCCATGCAACTGCTTCCCCACCTCGATTACGGGCTGATGCGGCGGCACCCGAAAATCTTCGTCGGCTATTCCGACATCACGGCACTGCACCTGGCCATCCACCGTCATGCGGGGCTGGTCACGTTCCATGGCCCCGTGGGCATGTCCACGCTGTCCGCCTACTCGACCGAGCACCTGCTGAACGTGCTGATGCGGCCGGAAGAGGAGTACGTGATCCCGATGGCGCTGCAGAACAGCCGCAAGGCCTACGAGGAGCCGGACAATGCGCATTACGCGCTGCGCACCGTTGTTCCCGGCGCCGGCACGGGGCGGCTGATGGGTGGCAACCTGGCACTGGTCAGCGCGCTGGCCGGCACGCCGTACGCGGCCGATATCCGCGATGCGCTGCTGTTCCTCGAGGAAGTCAACGAAGAACCATACCGCGTGGACCGCATGATGATGCAGCTGAACCTGAACCAGCCGTTGCGCACCGCCGCCGGCATCATGCTGGGCATCTTCGAGGGTTGCGGCCCGGCCGACGACGGCCCGTCGCTGACGCTGGACGAAACCACCGACCAGCACCTGCGGCCATTGGCGATTCCCGCCGTGACAGGATGGTCGTTCGGGCACATCCGCCACCAGTTCACGTTGCCGATGGGGATTCGGGCGCGGCTCGATACGCAGCGGCAGACGCTGACGTTGCTGGAGCCGGCGGTGCGGTAAGCCAGTAACTAGACCATCGCAGGCGCGGCTTCGAAAGCGGCCACGTTGACGGGCGAGCGCCATCTGCGCTGCCCTTCCCGCGTCAGCACGCGCACCGCGATGTCGACCGATATGCTTTTCTCGTGGAGGTAGTGCGCGGCAGCGGCCGTTCCCAGCATTTCCTGCATGACCAGCGCAACCTCCACCTGCTCGGCGCAAAGACGGTTGGCCCTTGACTGCTCGGTATCGTCACCGATCGTATCGATGGCTCTTCGGGTAGGAATATTCATGGTAGTGGCGCGAACCGCGCACAGGTATCTGACACGATACTAACGTCTCGCTGTCTGCCTGGATGCCGGCATGCAAGCCGCCTGCTCGTGGGAATTGGCGTACACGCTGTTAGGTAACTGGCATGGAGCACTCAGCGGGGCGGCGTATCGGCAACAGCCTCGATAGAATCGGCATCATGCCTATCCTCAACCGCCAGGCCGTCGCCATCGTGCTCGGCCATCCGCTGCGATTTACAGTGCGCTGCCTGAAGGGTTTCCGCGCCAACCAGGGCCTGCTGCTTGCCGGCGCGGTGGCCTATTACTCGCTGCTGTCGATCGTGCCGCTGCTGATGCTGGTGGTGGTGGCGCTGTCGCACGTGATCGACCCGGCCGACCTGCTGGAGACGATCGGGCACTACCTGGAATGGCTCGTGCCGGGCCAGTCCGGCGCGATCGTGGCCGAAGTGGCGCATTTCCTCGAACATCGCGACCTGGTCGGCTGGCTTCTCGTGCTGACGATGCTCTTCTTCAGCTCGCTGGCATTCACGGTGCTGGAAAACGCCATGAAGGTGATTTTCATCCACCGCGTGGCATCGCGGCGACGGCATTACCTCACCTCCGCCATCCTGCCGTATTGCTACATCCTGTGCCTGGGTGTCGGTGCGCTGATCGTCACGCTGGTGGCGGGCAGCCTGCAGGTGATCGGCGCCGAGAGCGTGCGGCTGTTCGGTGTCGAATGGTCGCTGGAAGGCTTGTCCGGCGCGCTGCTGTACCTGCTGGGGCTGGGCGGCGAAGTGCTGCTGCTGTCGTCGATCTACATGGTGATGCCGGTGGGCCGGCTGAGCTGGCAGCATGCGCTGATCGGCGGCGTCACGGCTACCGTGCTGTGGGAAATCGCGCGGCACGTGCTGGTGTGGTATTTCTCCACGCTGTCGCAGGTGAACGTTGTGTACGGGTCGATGACGACGGCGATCGTGGTGATGTTCAGCCTGGAAATCGGCGCCACCTTGCTGCTGTTCGGTGCGCAGGTGATCGCCGAATACGAGAAGGTGATAAGTGGTGCGCCGGATGTGGTGACGCCGCTGACGGCGCCCACGCATGAGGCAGGCTGATGGTGGCGGGGTCTTGGTCGAAAAACTATTGAGAAATGAAATAGAAAACCGGGCTAATCGCCAAGGCAATTGAATAGGCAATGATCAGCCGGTGCGAAGTTCTTGGAAAGACCTTGTGCCTGACTGCGGCGTAAGCCACGTAGATGAGCCCCGTGACACAACTGAGCAGTGCTATGCCATATGTGCACAGGAAAATTACCATCACTCCACCGAGCGCGCTACCAACTGCAGGCGTTCCTGGTTTATATGAGGCTATGATCTGGCCGAACGTCGCAATAAAGACTACGTACGGCGCACCGGCGATCAGCATCCAAATCGCGAAACCGCTTGCTAATTGGTTGATTTTCATTTGGCAATCCTCGCTAAACGTCTCAGTTGCAGATATTACTGCTCTGTCGAACCGGGACGGTTGTGCTGATTGCCTTCGTCTGCTGTGACCATTGCGCACGCTCAAACTTCAGCGTCGTAGACCTCTCTCCCAAGTGCTTCCGTGAGCTTGGCACACAGTTTAGTCACCCATCCCCTGAAAAACAGAGGATCGATATTTCCTTCGACCAGTAAGCCGCTTGGCTCGACGGAAGCCGAGATGAAACGCTCGCTGTCCCATGGGCCGAACCAAGATGAATGCTCTTCTAGCCACCCATCCATCGATCCATAGACGGCGGTGACCTTGTCCCACTCGGCTTTAGAGAGGTCACAAGGTAAATTCAACGTGATTGACTGGATCATAGGGTGGTCTGATGTGTGCTAGGTCCGCGCTTGGGATACAAACGGTCGAAATGGACCTTATATTTGTACTGCTACTCCCGGGCATACAAGACTCAATTACCCTGCCTAAGCCGGCGGCAAATTGATCGTGAACCGCGCCCCACCCAGCGGCGACGTCTCGATCTTCAGCGAACCGCCATGCAGCGAAACAGCCTTGCCCGCAATGGAAAGGCCCAGGCCGAACCCGCCCGTGTTGCGGTCGCGCGAACGGTCGAGCCGGTAGAACGGTTCGAACACTTTGTCCCGTTCCTCTTCCGGAATGCCGGGACCGTCGTCGTCGACGGTGATCGTCACGCCGCCCAGCTTGCGCAGCGCGGAGAGGGCGACCTTGCCGTTCGCGTATTTCTGCGCATTGCGCAGCAGGTTGCCGGTGGCGCGCATCAGCAGGCGGCAGTCGCCGTAGTAGGTGCCCATGCCATCCGGTACGGACACATCGAGCGAGACCGTGGCGGGCGGCAGCGAGTTCGCGCAACTGCGCAGCGCCTCGGTCAGGTCGAAGGTTTCATAGCGCAGCGGCTGGTCGCTGTCGAGCCGGGCCATGCCCAGCAGTTCGTTGACGAGCGATTTCAGTTCCGTCAGGTCGCCCTGCATGCTGCCGATGCGCTTTTGCAGCAGCACGTCGTCGGCCGTGTCGTGCAGCAGCTCGAACGCGAATTCCAGCCGGGCGATCGGCGTGCGGATTTCGTGCGATACCGAATGCAGCAGGCCGCGTTGCGAATCGAGCAGCGTTTCGATGCGGCCCGCCATGTGGTTGATCCGTTCGGCCAGCGGATAGATGCTGTCGCCCGGTTTCATTTCCGCGCGGGCCTTCAGGTGGCCGGCGCCGAACTCGTCCGCCACGTGCATCAGCTGCAGCAGGCCGCGCCAGTGCGAATGCGACCAGAAGCCGATCGGCACCAGCAGCGCGAGTGCCACGATCAGGTAGCGCACCGCTTCCATCTGCAAGGCCACCTTGATGTCGATCGGCAGGTTTTGCGCGTGGATCGCTTCCTCGTCGCTGCCGATGTAGCGGTCGCCCGCGAGGTCGACACGGCGGTACAGCGACCGGTCGGCCAGGTCAATCACCACTTCGCCGCGGTCGAACGCCACGCGATCGGCGGTGGAGAGGTGCTCGCGCACGGCGGCGAGCGGCACCAGGTCGAAGCGCACTTCGGACACTTCGCGCACCTTGTTCAGGCGGTCGAGCCAGCCATCTGCCGGCGCCTGGTCCACGTATTGCTCGAGGAGGAAAATCTGCGCCGCCGCCTGGTTGCGGGCGATGTTTTCCAGCGGATCGCCGAACAGCCGGTCGATGGTGAAATACACGATGAAGGCCGCTACGCTGATCGACAGCATCACGAGGATGAAGAAGCGTAAGAACAGGCGGTTCATGTTGCAATTGTATAAGAATCAATGCAATGAAAACCCCGGCCGACAAATTTATGACAAAAAGCCGACATGTGCGTGCGGACACCGTGCGCTGCGCTGGATAGGATGACAAGACTTGTTTTCCAGGAGCTAGCGATGCGCCCATACCCGACCGCCATCCAGGTCACCGCGTTACTGCTGACCGCATGCGCGCTCGCCGCCTGCGGTGGCGGTTCCTCATCTTCCACGTCACCCACGCCGTCGCCGGCATCCGGCGGCCAGGGCATTGCCGTGGGCGAACCGGCCCCCGGCGCGCCGGCGCTCGATCTCTTCATTGCCCAGGCACGGGGGGCCGATTGCGCGGAAAACCGCAACCGGCTGTTTGTCATCGACAAGGACCTGGTGCTGTGGGACCGCGCCGGCAACTGCCCGGACATGTCATGGAACGTGACCCTGTATCGCACCACGCCGGGAACCATGCTGTGCACGGCTGGCGACACGATCGCCGGGCCCCGCACCACGTGCACGGACGAGCGCTACCGCGCCTTGGTCGAGACCGTCGTCGCCAACCTGGCGAAGCCCGACCTCGGGCTGGGCGGCGCGTACAAGATCGAGCCGGTGCCGTTCGACAAGGACGGCAAGCTGCCATCCTCGGCGGCCGGGCAGCCGTAGTGTCGTCACACACTTTTACTTGACGGTGTTCAACGTTGCACCGCAAGGCATATAAAATGGGAGGCATTGCTCTTTCAGAATGCACACATGGTCAAGCTTTTCGCACTTGCCTTGGTAGGTGCGTGCGGCGTCGCGCACGCACAAACCCCTGCCATCAATCCCATGCCCGACGGTAGCCGCGATATGTATGTGGGCCTCGGCGCCCACTACGCCCCACGCTACGAGGGGGCGAAAGACCGCCGTACGACCGCGCTGCCGATGCTGCAGGTGCAGTGGAGCAACGGGGTGTTCCTGTCGGGGATGAGCATGGGCATGCACCTGTCAAATTCTCCTGCCGTCGAGTACGGCCCACTGGCGGCGCTGGCGCCGGGGCGCGATGCGTCCGGCACGAAGATGTTCCGGCTGGGCACCGTCGGCGACAATGCCGGCAATCCGGGCGGCCCGTCCACGTGGCTGCCGCCGCCGATCGACGATGGCTTGCCGCCACCGTCCGGGACGGAGGAAGGCGTGAAGGAAGACATGATGGTGGCGGAAGAGGGCGGTGACGGCATCACGGCCGACAACACCGTCAACCTGCTGGACGGCGTGCATGCCTTGAAACGCCGCGTGCTGTATGGCGGCTTTGCCAATTTCTACCTGACGCGGCAATTGCGGCTGACCGCCAATGCGCTGTACGGCGCCGGCAACGACCGCAACGGCTTGCGCATGCACGTGGCGTTGCAGCACCTGCAGCAGGAACTGGCCCCGCACCACACGCTGGCGCTGTCGGCCGGCATCACGCTCGTCAACCGTGCCTACAACATGGCGTATTTCGGCGTCACCACCGAAGAAGCCGATCATTACGGGATCAACCCCGAATATCATCCTGATGGCGGCATCGAGGATGTGCGGGTGGGGGCGCGCTGGAACTGGGCGGTGTCGCCGGCCTGGATGGTAACGACGGGCCTGCAGGCCAGCCGCCTGGTGGGCGACGCCAGGAAGAGCCCGCTCGTCGAGCGGCCGACCAATGTTTCGGTATCGACGGCGCTGGTCTACCGGTTCTGATGATGACCCTGACCCGATTCCTTGCCCTGCGTGTTCCGTTGCTGGTCCTGCTCTGCCTCGGTGCGGGCGGCGGCGCGGCGCAGGCACAGGAGCGGATACAGGAGCAGGCACAGGAAAAAGAAGCGGGCTGGGTCAGCTACCGGGATGCCTACCGGGCGATGGTGACATTCGCCAAATATGGCAAGGCCAAGAATTTCCTGCAGAACCATTACCAGGTGGCGCCCAAGGATGGCAGCCAGCCCGTCGACGGCTTGCGCCTGACGCTGTCCGGCCGCACCACGCAGCTGAACCTGCCCCTGGATGCCACCGGCCGCACCACGTTCCCGCTGCTGAAGGCGGCCTACGACGAAAATGCGATGCTGGTACTGAACCGCACAATCAGCCAGTACACGTTCGGGCCGCGCATCTCGATCGTTGCGCGGGTGGACGGCGTCTATGAAAGCGCCGACCTGCGCGCCGCCTGCGACCAGGCGCTGCAATACATGCGCCACACGGACGCCAGCTACGCCAACCGCCACTGCGCCGGCGTGCGCTTTGCGTTCCTGCCGAAGAGCGATGCGGCGGTGCGGGTGCGCGATCCGCTGCGCGAATCGACGCTGCCGGCCGGGCAGGGGGCCGCGTTCGATGGCGATGCGAACACGAACTTCCGGGTGATGGTGTACCGGTTTGCCGAGTGGCCGGAAAAGGTGCAGGTGATCAGCCAGAATGCACCGGTGGCGATTGCACCGGTGATCGAGTAAGGCGGGCAGGGCGCCCTTGAAAGCTTTGGCGTCCTTGCGGCGCCTGGCGATGCCGGAGCACCACCAGGCGCCGCGCCTGGCGCACCCGTGACGGGAAGTGTGGCGTTGACCAGTTCTGTGTCGCTTACCGGTCCTGCGCCGCCGTCCTTTCGCCGGCGGGCACCACGGCGTCCGGCAGCGCGAACACGGTCAGCACGCCACCGAGCTCGGTGTATTTCGCCAGGTCCTTATAGCCGCCGGCCGCGCCTAGTCCATCCGTGCTCTTCGTCAGGCCGGCCGCGAGCCCGATGCCGGCCCAGCCGCCAATGCCGGACAACACGCCCACGTACTGCTTGCCCTTGTATTCC
Organism: Pseudoduganella lutea; assembly: GCF_004209755.1. Lineage (NCBI taxonomy): Bacteria > Pseudomonadati > Pseudomonadota > Betaproteobacteria > Burkholderiales > Oxalobacteraceae > Pseudoduganella > Pseudoduganella lutea. The sequence goes on from NZ_CP035913.1 coordinate 3,248,421, forward strand.
CACGTGTTGATGTTGCCGATGATGCCGGATGGCGTCTTGAATTTCCAGAGTTCCTTGCCGTTGTGGTCGACGGCTTTCAGGTAGCCTTCCAAGGTGCCGTAGAACACCACGTCGCCGGCGGTGGACAGCGCGCCGCTCCACACGGAGAATTTCTCCGGCTTCGACCAGACGATCTTGCCGGTACCGGCATCCCAGGCGATGAAATTGCCCAGGCCGCCGTGGCTGTTCGGTGCCGGGTACATTTCCAGCGTCGCGCCCACGTACGGTTGACCTGCCACGTACTCCACCTTGAACGGCTCGTAATCCATGCACACGTGGTTGGTGGGCACATAGAACAGCCCGGTCTTGCGCGAATAAGTGGCCGGCTGCTGGTCCTTCGAGCCCAGCGCCGCGGGGCACACGCCCTTCGAATTGACTTCCTCGCCATTCTGGTCGGTGCTGTACTTGGCCACCACCTGCGGCCGGCCCGTCTTCATGTCGATGTGGGTGGCCCAGTTGACGGTCGGGTCGAATTTCTCGGCAATCAGCAGCTCGCCGCTGACGCGGTCCATCGTGTAGCCGAAGCCATTGCGATCCAGGTGCACGAGCGCCTTGCGCATCTTGCCCTTCACCTTCAGGTCGGCCAGGATCATTTCATTGACGCCGTCGTAATCCCATTCGTCGTGCGGCGTCATCTGGAATGCCCATTTCGCCATGCCCGTGTCGAGGTCGCGCGCGAAGATCGTCATCGACCATTTGTTGTCGCCCGGGCGCTGGCGCGGATTCCACGTGCTGGGGTTGCCCGTGCCGTAGTACACCGTGTTCAGTTCCGGATCGTAGCTGTACCAGCCCCACGTGGTGCCGCCGCCCAGCTTCCACTGGTCGCCCTTCCAGCTCTTCAACGACGAATCCTTGCCGACGGGCGCCATCTTGCCGTTGGTCCAGGTCATCGTCTTCGCCGGGTCGATCAGCATGTCCTTGTCCGGCCCGGTGCTGTGGGCCTGCCACACCAGCTTGCCCGTATTCATGTCGTAGGCCGTGAGGCGGCCGCGCACGCCGAATTCGCCGCCGCTCACGCCGGTCAGCACCTTGTCCTTGAAGATGTGCGGCGTGTTGGTCGTCGTTTCGCCCTTCTTCGGGTCGCCCGTCTTGACCTTCCAGATTTCCTGGCCCGTCTTCGCATCGAGCGCCACGAGGGTCGTGTCGGCCTGCTGCAGGAAGATCTTGCCGTTCGCATAGGCGACACCGCGGTTGACGACGTCGCAGCACATCACGGGAATCACGGCCGGGTCCTGCTTCGGCTCATATTTCCACTTGATGCTCTGGTCTTCCAGCGCGATCGCGAAGACCTTGTTCGGGAACGGGCTGTGCACGTACATCATGTCGCCGATGACCAGCGGGCCACCCTCGTGCCCGCGCAGCACGCCGGTGGAAAACGTCCATGCCACGGTCAACTGGCCGGCATTGCCGGCGTTGATCTGTTTCAGCTCGCTGTAGCGCTGGTTGGCCATGTCGCCGGCCTGCATCGCCCAGTTCTTCGGGTCCTTCGTCAGTTTCTCGACATCCGACTCGGCCATCGCGAATGCGGGCAGGATGGCCAGCGCGAGGCATGGCCACCAGCGGCCGGGCCGCGTGGCACGGGTGACACGGTTCAGCAGGAACATGGGAGTCTCCTTGGTTTTGTGGCCCGGCACGGTGGTGGACGAGCACTGTCCCAGGAATACGCGCATGGAACGTGCCAGCGGCATGCAGGGCATGCGCCGCGCAAAATGTTCAAAATCAGACCAGCCAAGGTGCTTCACTGTGCCGCATCCGTGGCAACGGTGCCGTGCAGGTGTCGCACGGCTGTCCGCTTTTTTGTAATTTCTTTATTTATTCTGGTACGGCAGCGTACTATCCTGAACAACACGTGCAATGCACGACAACAGCCGCGGCAGGATGCCGATGCCGGCACCGCCAGCGGTGAAGGAGACAGCATGTCCGATGGTGCCCTGGCCCATGTCCGGCGGGTGCGTTCGATCGTCCAGGGCCGCGACGGCTCGGATTCGACCGGCCCGTGCAATGCCATTACGCGTTCGTGGATCCGTTGCCTGCACGATTACCAGCTCGACCCCGGCCGGCGCGAAGAGCCGGACGTGGTGGACGCGGCCGAACTGGCCGAGCGGCGCGAGCGGCTGGCGGGCGTGCAGGCCGTCGCCAAGGTCGAGATGGCCAACCTGTACCAGCAGCTGGCCGGCTCGGGTTACGCGATCGTGCTGACCGATGCCGCCGGGGTGCTGCTCAATTACTTCGGCGACCCTGGCTTTACCCACGCGGCATCCCGGTCGGGCCTGATGCCCGGCGCGGTGTGGAGCGAACGGGCGCAGGGCACCAACGGCATGGGCACCTGCCTGGTCGAGCGCCGCCCCGTCACCGTGCACCAGGACGAACATTACCTGGTCCGCCACATTGGCCTCAGCTGTGCCGGCGCCCCGATCTTCGACCATGAAGGCGAAATCGTCGCGGCGCTCGATGCATCCGGCGAATCGCGGCTGGCGCAGCAGCACACGCTGGCGCTCGTCACGATGTCCGTGCAGATGATCGAGAACCGCGTCTTCCTCGACCGCTTCCGGCATGACTACATCCTGCGCTTCCATAACCGGCCCGAATTCATCGGCACGCTGAGCGAAGGAGCGATCGCGCTGGACCCCGCCGGCAAGGTGCTGGCCGCCACCCGCTGCGCGCTGTTCCAGCTGGGCTTTACGGCGCCGGTGGACATCGTCGGCCGCGACATCACGGAACTGTTCAACAGCTCCTTCCCCGGCCTGGTCGACAGTACGGTGCGCAAGGCGTTCCACGCGGTGCCGATCTTCGGCCTGCGCAATGGCGCCCGTTTCTACAGCGTGATGCTGCCGCCGGTGCGCGTGACGTCGTCCGCCGGGCGGCAAGCGGCTGTGCCGGCAACGCAAGTGCCTTCACCGCTGGAGGGCGTGCATTTCGGCGACGCGGCCATGGCCGCCAACGTGCGCATCGCCACCCGCGTGTGCGAGCGCAACGTGGCGATCATGGTGGTCGGGGAAACCGGCACGGGCAAGGAAGTCTTTGCCCAGGCGCTGCACCGGTCCGGCCCGCGCGCCGGCAAGCCGTTCGTGGCGATCAATTGCGCAGCCATTCCGGAAACGCTGATCGAGAGCGAACTGTTCGGATACCGGGCCGGCGCTTTTACGGGCGCCAGCAAGGAAGGCCAGCACGGCAAGCTGTACCAGGCCAATGGCGGCACGCTGTTCCTCGACGAAATCGGCGACATGCCCTATCCCTTGCAGGCCCGGCTGCTGCGGGTGCTCGAAGAGCGCACCATCGTGCCGCTCGGCGGCGGTGCGCCCTTGCCACTGGATATCCAGGTGACCAGCGCCACGCACTGCGACCTGCAGCAGATGATCGCCGACGGCACGTTCCGCGAAGACCTGTTCTACCGCCTGCAGGGGATCACGCTGCGGCTGCCACCGCTGCGCGAACGCACCGACATACGCGCCCTCGTCAGCCTGATCGTCAGCGAGGAAAGCGATGACGGCGCGCCGCTGTCGCTCGACGAAACGCTGCTGGCCGCACTGGAGCGGCAGCGCTGGCCGGGCAACCTGCGCCAGTTGCGGCACCTGCTGCGCGCGATGATCGCGCTGCGCGAATCGGATCACCTGACGGTGCACGACCTGCCGCCGGAGTACCGCACTGGCATCGTGGCGCCGGACATGCCCATGCGGGACAGTGAGGAGGCCGCGCCGTACACGTCCGATACCGGCGTGTACGGCGCCGGCGAGCCTGCGGGCGATTCGCTTGTCCCCGATCCGCTTGCCACCGACCCCCATGACGACAATCCGCATGCCTTGAATCCGCTGGAGCACGCCGAACGCGATGCCTTGCTGCGCGAGTTGCAGCGGCACGGCTGGAACATTTCCACGGTGGCGCGGCAGCTCCATATCAGCCGCAACACGCTGTATCGCAAGGTGCAGCGGCTGCATATCCGTCATCCCGGCAAGGCCGTGCTGACCTGACGATCACGGTGGTGGGAGCGCTATCGGCACCGCCACATTTGCCCTGAAAGGAACGCCCATGCCGCCGCTTCGCCGCCTCCTGCTTCCTGCCGCCCTGCTGGCCTGTGTCCCCGCCCTGTTCGCCGCGCCGTTCGCCTATGTGCCGAATGAAGGTTCCGGCACGATCTCCGTGATCGATACGGCCACCGACGAGGTCGTGGCGGAAATACCCGGCGGCAGCAAGCCGCGGGGTCTCGCGGTGAGCCGCGATGCCCGCTGGCTCTACGTCAGCGACCAGCCGAAAAACCGGCTGCAGATCGTCAGCCTGGAGCGTCGCGCGCCGGAAGGCACCGTGGACCTGGGCGAGTCGCCCGAGGGCGTGGCGCTGTCGCCGGATGGCCGCTGGGTCGTGGCCGCCGTCGAGGAAAAGCACGAGATCGTCGTCACCGACACCCGTACGAACACACGCGCGTTCGCCATTCCCGTGAAGGGCCGCAATCCCGAACACGCCGTGTTCAGCCCGGACGGCAAACAGCTGTTCGTCAGCGCCGAGAACGGCGATGCCGTCGACATCATCGACATGGCGGCGCGCAAGCAGGTGGCCCAGGTCGCCGTGGGCGCACGGCCGCGCGGCATCGGCTTCCTGCCAGACGGCAGCCGCGCCTACGTGGCGGCCGAGAACGCCAACGAGGTGTACGTGATCGACGCCGCTACCCACGCCGTCGTCGCCCGCATCCCGGCGGGCCTGCGCGCCAATGGCGTGGCCGTGCACCCGGACGGCAGCCGGGTCTACGTGTCCAACGGCGGTGCCGCCAGCGTGTCCGTCATCGACACGAAGACCAACCTGGTGGTGGCCACCGTCGGCGTCGGCCAACGGCCATGGAACATGGCGCTGACACCCGATGGTGCCAAGCTGTACGTGGCGAATGGGCGCTCGGGGAGCGTGTCGGTGATCGATACGGCGCGCAATGAGAAGCTGCGTGATATTGCGGTGGGCAAGCTGCCGTGGGGTGTAGTGGTGCGGTGAAGGCGATGCGGCCCGGCTTGGGGCACATTGGCGGAATCTGTCCGCCAGGTGCAGACCGTTGCGTTCGGCTGCTTTCTTCCATAGGCGATCGCTCAGTTACCCGTGATTCGACTGAGTAAGGACGACATTCGCGGCCTCGATCTCGATGAGATCGCCGGACTGCATCCAGATTTCGTACCGCCCGCTGCCGACCCGGGAGAACGAATTGATCGACACTGAAGGCCCGCAAGCCTGTTTGCGTGGCAGAGCCAGGTACGAAACCGCTGAGAACGTCAACACGCAGTGCCCCAAGGTGCCATGTCGTAACTCAACCGTGCATGTTCCGTTTTCCCAGCTAATGTGGACGGCGAGCAGGGTCGCGTCATGTAAATCAATATCGATGGTCATTAGTCCTGGACGATTTGGCAGGCTCTCGTAGCTGTTCGGCTAGGAGCGGGATGTCACAACCGGTAGATTTGCCCCAAAGCGGAAATATAGACTTATGAGTTAACCTCATGGGCCGCAGTCTTTGACATACTTTTTTAACTCTTTTACTTGATCAGACATCCTTACAGCTAGTGCTGCTATCCCAGCAGAACGTATCGCACCTATGGAAGTGTTAAGCGTACTCAATGAATCATCTACTTCAATTTTAAGGTTGCCTACATGATAAATGAAAGATTCTCTCAGCAAGTCGCGATCTGTCGGATGCACCATGCGCTGATGCAGACGCCAAGCATGTTGAGAAGCAGAAATCTCACGGCGTAACATCCTTGAAATTCTTCCTAATTCGGAAACTGTATCAACGTCTGCTGGGCTAGACAGTGAGGCCTGAATTATTGCTGTAGCTGAACTAGATAAGTCCCTTGAAAATTGGAACAGACGCGAATCTGTTATGCTTTCTGGGTCGCATTTCGCTTTTGCATTTACCGATAAAATGCTGAGAAATACTGCTATGGTGCATACTTTATATTTGGAATGGATCATTTTATGTCACGTCGAAGTGTCGAATTTTTTGCAAGTTTTTGAAGTGGTGTATGCCAACTCTTGCTTGCTTCTGCAAAAACTTCCTACTGTGCGGAACTGCTCTAAACCTATGCAATAGACTCCAATCCAATATAAGGTCTTAAATAGATAATGCCTATTATTTTTCAGTAATCGTAGTACAAAGATTTCGGATTCATTACGCGTTCAATGCCATACTCGTTTAGTCCTTTTTTCAATGCCTTGAAAATAAGTGTAAAGCTCGGTATTTCCATAAGCGGTTTTCCATCTACCAGCTTTCTTCGACAGGCCACTACAAGTCTTTCGCGCGGAACGGAGAATGGGAAGTTTTCGCGCACATCAAATTTGTGGGATAAGAGTAACTCACTCCGCTTTCTGAGTGCTCTATGAACGACGGAAAGCAACCAACCGTCTAGTTCTCGTAATTGCTTCTCATCGTTTAATAATGGATAAAAGCTCATTGCTCCTTTAAATAATATTACCTGTCTTCGGCCTTGAAGATATTCGACAATTTCCTTATGGAGCAATCCTCCGTAAAGATATCGTCTTATCTGTAACATTGCGCTCAACAATGCAGGATCACGGTTATTGCTTGGAATAATCAAAGCTTTTAATGGCGATAACTCTAAAGGCTTAATTAAGTTTTTGTATAGTAAATACGAAATCTGCTTCTTTATACGTTGGATCGACTTCTTTTTTATAGAAACCTTGTCTGGACTAATCGCGTAGCCAAGGAAATTAAAATTTGACTTAGATGCCATTTCCGCGCGATTCCCGTCTTTCGCTAAGAGACTAATGCCATCAGACTTTCTGGAATTTATTTCAACACCAGCTTGCACAGAAAATGAGTTTATTATCTCTAGGGCTTGGCAAATCGATGCATAATCCGGGCTCCAAATCACCGTATCATCGGCATAGCGCGCGAACTTTAACCCGGCTTTCTCAAGCCTATTATCTAAACTCCAGCACACCAAGTTCGCTAGAAATAGTGAAATCGAAGTGCCTTGCGGAATTCCGCGAGGCCGCTTTGATAGAAAAGCTTTAATTACCGAAATTTCCTCTTCACTTATAAAAAAACCATTTCTTGAGAATTGTTCAAAAAGCGATTCATGCTCTATTGATCCAAAAAAGTCAGTGAAATCGAACTCTGCTATAAAGGTACGAGCATCTTGCGCTATATCAACTGATATGTCTTGTATGGCGAAGTGGACGTTTCGATCGTTTCGATAAGCATACGAAAACGAGCTAAAGCGATGTTTATTCTTTGCTAATAGTCGTGTGTAGAAAAGCTGCTATACTGCCGCATCAGGTATTTGATAGATCGTTAAACTGCGTTTCCCGCCGCCAGCCTTATCGATCTCTTTTAAATGAGGATCATTCGGGACATATGACCCATCTTTTATTCTTTTACTTATAGATCTAGCAATGCTTTTTGCTTTTCGGCGGACGTAAAATGGATTGAATTTCGGGTCCAGATTCCAATACTCTGGGACCATAATCATTTTTTTGGGAGGATTTACCAGCCTCTTTTGCAAACGGTCATGTTCACGGTGAAGGCTATTGTGGTAAGTGTGGTGTCGCTCGATTAACTTCTCCGCTTCTTCACGAATATATTTCTCGACCTGTTTTTCTAAATTCATTAAGGCTCCAAAATGACAAAAAGCCCAAGGCTGGGCCTTGGGCTTTCCACGGAATCAACCTAGTAAAAGTAAGTTTTCAGGTTGACGCAGAGTTGACTCTGCATCCCCAATGCCACGGCACGTAACCGTGTATGAGAGTGACTCCGTTCCTCCCCTAGGGATGGTCATTGCATAATGATGTATAAAAGACTGTAGGTCAACTTGTAAAACATAATTTTTGTCGCGCTTTCTCTTCGGTTCAAATGTCCACTTCCGGCCGTATTGCAGACCTCCGAGAAGCCAAGTCTATGATCCATGTAGCGACACCGGCAAGTACTTACCTAAGAAGAGCACCTACAATGGCTGCACCTAACCCGGCGCAAACGCCGGTACGTCCACGATGCAGGCCGGCATGCGGCCGGGCAGCGCCAAAGGCATTCCCGGCTGCAGCAGCGCCAGCACCGCCCCGGCCGGGTTGATGCCGGTCGAGGCGTGCAGGCCGGCATAGGAAATCGTCAGCCGCGGATTCACGTCCAGCACCAGCGGCCCGCTATCGGCCAGGATGAAATCGACACCCGCGTAGCCCCACAGGCCCGGCAGCGCGGCGGCGACGGCCATTCCCAGCGCCTCGAGCTGGGGCGCCATGCTGGCCAGGCCGTTGACCGTGACGCCGAGGAAGCGGAAATGGTTGTCATGCACGGCCATGCGTTGCTCGTTGCAGCCCAATACGCTGGCCATTCCGTCACGGCACAGCAGCGACAGGCTGCCCACGCGGCCGGCGACGAAGGGCTGCAGCACGAGTTCCCGCCCGACATGTGCGGCCGCCGCCAGTTGCGCCGCGCTGCGGTCGTGGAACAGCCGGGTATCGATGCAGCCGGCGCCGTCGTCCGGCTTCACGACCCAGGCGCCGGGCGCCGCCGGCAGCGTGTCGCCGGGGCCGAACGTGGCCACGGTGGGAATCCCCGCGCCCAGCAACGCCTGGCAGGCTGCCCGCTTGCTGCCGGCGAGCCGCACCGCGGCCGGCGTGCTGCCGAGCAGGATCCGCCCGTGTTGCAGCACGTCCCGCGATAACCGTTCCAGCACGCCGCTGCTCACGGACGCCAGCGGCCACACGGCATCGGCCGCCAGCACGCAGTCGGTGAAGACTCGGTCGAAGGCGCCGCCAGCAGGGCGCGTGGCCGCGGCGTCGAGCGTCACCAGTTCGACACCGGGCAAACGCCGCAAGTCGGCGCACAGCGCGCGCAGCATCAGCTCGCCGTCGAAGCGTTGCGCCGCCGACGGCCGCGTCGCGCCCGCCGCGCCGGCGCAGGCATGATCGAATGCGAAGACTTTCAAGGTTGCCACCTGCGGCCTCCGCCATGGCATGTGCCGGCCCTATGGGTCAGCGCGCCAGGTCCGTTTCGATCAGTCGCCCCTGTTCATCCAGCAGCGGCACCCCGTATTCGGCCAGGATGGCGCCGATGCGTTCCCGGTTACGGTCGATCAGGCCGTCGATGCGCTGTTGCAGTTCCTTGTCGGCGAAGCGCACCGCCATGGCGATCTCGAAGTCGAAGCGGCTGCCCGGTGGCGATGCAAGCGGCACGGCCACGATGCGGTGCTGCGGCGACCGTCCCGCGAAATAGCCGGCGATCGGCCCCCACACGAAGGCGATATCGACCTTGCCCTCGGCCAGGTCGTGTTCGACGATCTGGCCGGGATATTGCTCGGCATCGCCGGATTGCGGCTGGTACGACACGACTTGCCCCATCATGCCGTGCGCCAGCAGCCAGTCCGCCACCGGCGAGCCGCCGAAGACGCCCAGCTTGAGCCGCGCGCGCCGTTCCGGCGGCAGCGCGAGCAGGTCGTCCAGCGTGCGCACGCCATCGAGCCCGTTGCCGCCCACATAGGCCATTGCATAAGTGGAGCGGTAATAAGGCCGCGTCACGGCGCCCAGGTCGAACCCGGTCGCCACGCCGGTGACCAGGTCGCACTTGAAGCGGTCCGTGCCCGGCTCCTTCGCGCGCAGCGTGTTACGGATGAAGCCCATGCGTTGCGGGAACCAGGTGTAGGCAATGTCCCAGCCCAGCTCCTGCGCGAACAGCGCGGCGATGCGATTCTCGAAGCCGGCCAGGTCGCGGCGCGAGAACGGCAGATTGTTCGGGTCCTGGCAGACCCGTAGCACGGGGCGCTTATCAGCCTCCACCTTGGCCTCCACCTTGGGCACGGCCTGCCCGGCAGGCTGCGATGCCGCCGGCACAGGCATCGCCAGGTACAGCACGGCAGCCCCGAGCAGCGCCGCGATCCGGGGCGTCATTTGCCGGCCTCCTGCAGCTTGCCGGGTGCGATGGCGCCATCCGAGCGGCCCTTCAGGTAGGCGTACAGGTTGTCGATATTGTCGACCACCTGCTGGCTGCCGTCGAAGTTGGGCATGCCCTTGTCGATCCGGCCTTGCAGCACCGTCTTCTTGAAGTCTTCCTTTGACAGCCCCTTCATGCTTGCGGTCAGCGCGGGGCCGACGGCGCCTTCCTGCTGCGCGCCGTGGCACCGCTCGCACGCCAGCGCGCGCCAGGTGCGCCAGCCGCTCATCGTCCGTGCATCGACCTTGTTGCCGTCCACGACCTGGTAGGGCGTGGCGTCGGCCAGCGCCGCCGGCGCGGCCACGCACATGGCCAGCGCCATGCCATGCACCGCGCAACGGACCCAACGTACGTGATGGTGAAATGATAGTTTGCTCACATCGGCTTCCTGTCAAAATTAACCGCGCTGGCGCAGCATGCAGGCCTTGGCCGCATCGGCCTGGATCGTCTTGTACTTCGCGGCCATGGCCTTGACGCCTGGCGGGTCGCGGAACTCGGCGCCGCGCGGCCCTTCCAGCGTCTGGTAGCGCAGCGCGGCGGACATCGTCACATAGTCGTCGTACGCCAGTTGCGCGCCGACCCGGTCGATCACGCAGGCGCACTGGTACAGGGTTTCCTGCTTGCCGCCATGGTTGTTCATGCACTCGAGCACGTACTCGACCCGTGCCACGGTGGGGAAATCGTTCGCGGGCGCGGCAGGTGTTGCTCCGGCAAGCGAGGGGAGCAGCAGCGCCGCGGCAAGGATCGGCCTCATGCGCGCCTCCTCAGCCGGCCTGGTGCAGCGTGCCCGCCCGTTTCGCGGCATTGGTGGCCAGCGCATCCATCAGCGGCGGCGACAGGCAATCGTAGTAGGGCAGCCCGAGCTCACCCAGGCGTGCGCGGATCGCCCCCATCTGTTCCGGATCGGCACCCGACTCGATGACGGACGAGACGAACGCGGCGAACGTGGGCGGCGCCCAGCCCGCTTCGCGCGACAGTTCCGTGTGCACGAAGTCCAGGCCGTAGAACGCGTGCTGGTCGTTGTCGATGCGCCCATACAGGTGCACGCCGCAGCCGGTGCAGGCATGGCGGCGGATCGTGGCGGCCGGGTCCACCACCTGCAGCTTGTGGCCGTTGGCGGTGACTTCGACCTTGTCGCGGCCGACCACGGCGACTTGCGAAAACAGCGCGCCGTCAGGCTTCCAGCATTTGGTGCAGCCGCAGGCGTGGTTGTGCGCCACCTGGCTGCCGATGCGCACGGTGACGGGATCGGTGGCGCAGCGGCACGTCAGCGTGCCGCCCTGGAAGCCCGGCGTTTCCGGGGCGATGCCCGCATCGATGGCGGGATGGATATGGATGGCCATGCTGTGTCTCCTCGTTGTGATTCGTGATTCGTTACGCCTGATGCGGGACGGGTCAGTACAGGACAACGGAACGGATCGATTCGCCCCGCTTCATCAGGTCGAAGCCTTCGTTGATGCGCTCGAGTGGCAGGGTGTGGGTGATCAGGTCGTCGATGTTGAGCTTGCCGTCCATGTACCAGTCGACGATCTTCGGCACGTCGGTGCGGCCGCGCGCGCCGCCGAAGGCGGAACCTTTCCATTGGCGGCCCGTGACGAGCTGGAATGGCCGCGTGGCGATTTCCTCGCCGGCGGCCGCCACGCCGATGATGAACGACTGGCCCCAGCCCTTGTGCGTGCACTCGAGCGCCTGGCGCATCAGCGCCGTATTGCCGACGCACTCGAACGAGTAATCGGCGCCGCCCCCCGTCAACTGCACGATGTGGTCGACGACGTTTTCCACGTCGCGCGGATTGACGAAGTCCGTCATGCCGAAGCGGCGCGCGATGTCGACCCGGCCCGGATTGATGTCGATGCCGATGATGCGGTCCGCGCCGACCATCTTGGCGCCCTGGATGACGTTCAGCCCGATCCCGCCCAGCCCGAACACGGCCACGTTGGCGCCTGCTTCCACCTTCGCCGAGAACACGACGGCGCCGACGCCCGTGGTCACGCCGCAGCCGATGTAGCACGCCTTGTCGAACGGCGCATCCGGGCGGATCTTCGCCAGCGCGATCTCGGGCACCACGATGTAGTTCGAGAAGGTCGACGTGCCCATGTAGTGCAGGATGGGCTTGCCGTCGAGGGTGAAGCGGCTGGTACCGTCCGGCATCAGGCCGCGCCCCTGCGTCGCCCGGATCGACTGGCACAGGTTGGTCTTGCGGGACAGGCAGAACTTGCACTGCCGGCACTCCGGCGTATACAGCGGGATCACATGGTCGCCGGCCCGCACCGACGTCACGCCCGCCCCCGTTTCTAGCACGACGCCGGCGCCTTCATGGCCCAGGATCGCCGGGAACAGGCCTTCGGGATCGGCGCCCGACAAGGTGTAGTAGTCGGTATGGCAGATGCCGGTGGCCTTGATTTCCACCAGTACCTCGCCGGCCTGCGGCGGTGCAAGGTCCACGGTCTCGATCGTCAGCGGGGCGCCCGCCTGCCAGGCAATGGCAGCTTTTGTCTTCATCGTCTCTCCTGGGGCGCCGGACCGTTCCGGTGCCATGGCGCGGCGCACGGCGGCCGCAAGAAGGTAATGGCAAATTGCGTGCCAATGATCCTGGCAGGACAAATACGGGGGATCGTGCAGGGAGCGTGCCTTGAACGCGGTATCGCGCGGGACGGTTGTGCAGGATCGGATCACCTGGCGGCGCGGCTGTTCCGTTTCCGGGTCGTGTCAGAAACGGTAGCGCAGGCCGGCCAGCACCGTGCGCGGCGCACCGGGCGCGACAAAGCGTGCCGGTGCCGCATCGGCGCCGGGCGCCAACGGCCGGCCACCGGGGAAGACATCGTCCGCCACGGTGCCGTAGGTTTCAAAGCGCCGGTCGAACACATTGTTGACACGCACAAACACTTCCCAGCCGGGTGCCGGCTGCCAGCCGGCGCGCAGGTGCAGCAGGGCATGGCCGCGGATGCGCCAGTCGGCCCGCTGCGGCGGCTCGCCGTCCTCGGCATCCTCCGTCAGGCCGTCCTCGTTGCCCTGCGTGAGCAGGTTCGAGACCGCCAGCACGTCCACGCCCACGGTCCAGCCGGGCGCGGGGGCCCAGTCGGCGCCCAGCTTCAGCGTGTGCCGCGGCAGGCCCGCCAGCCGCGTTCCCGAAGTTGCGCGCACATTGCGGGCGCCTGTGAACAGCACGCCATCGGCGGCATACACGGCGGCCAGGTAACTGTAGCTGGCCCGCAGCGTGACGTCGCCCAGCCGCGCCGTGCCGCTGGCATCGACGCCCGCGTGGCGCGTGCGTGGGAAATTGGCGAAGTAGCCCTGCTGGCTGGTGCCGGCACTATGGAACAGGATGTCGTCGCGGTTCACGGTGCGGTACAGCGACAGTGCCGCGTCAACGTTGGCCGTGCGCCAGCGCGCGCCCATTTCAACGGTGCGCGACACCACCTGGCTCAGGTAGGGGTCCGCCTGCAGACCCACCGGCAGGCGGCAAGGCTGTTCCGGATCGGCACACCCCAGCTCGATCACGGTGGGCACGCGGTTGCTTTGCGCCACGTTGGCAAACAGCGTCAGCGCGGCATCGACCTGCCGGGCAATGCCGAGCGACGGGTTGAGCTTGCGGTAGGTGAAGGCCTCGCGCGGCTGCACGCCATCGTCGTTCGTCAGCGTATTCGCCACCCGGGCATGGTTGAACCGCGCCGACAGCGTGGCATAGGAGCCGGGCGCCAGCCGCCACGTGTCGCTCGCGTAGAGGCCCGCCATGCGGGCACGGCCGGTGACTGACGAGGACGGTTCACGTTCCTCCTCCGGATCGGCCAGCACTTCGCGCGAGGCGCTGAAGAAGCCTTCCTGCTCGAACTGGGCAAAGCGGACGCGGTTGCGGTCGAACGACAGGCCCGCGCTCAGCTGGTGATCGCCGCGCGTGACGGCCAGCTGGACGCTGGCGCCTTCGCCGCGCTGTCGCGAAGCCGTGGTGTTCAGTACCGCCGGATGGGCTGGTGGATGGGCGCCCGCGTCGCAGTCCGCATCGTCCGGCTCTTCGGCGCAGGCGTCCTCGCCGGCGTCGTCGTTCACATCGCCATTGACGGTGTCGCGCCGGCTGTGGCGCACATAGGCGGACGCCGTCAGCGCGGCGCCGCTGTCCAGCTGCTGCTCCAGGTTGACGGCCAGCTGGCCGAGCCGGTTACGCGTGCGGTCGGGGTGGGTATAGACGGCGCGACGGTCCAGGTCGTACAGGCCGGGCGCGTCCGCCGTGCCCGCCGGTAGCAGCCCGTTGCCGAGCAGCCTGCTGCGCCCGCCCAGCAGCGACACGCTCCAGTCGGATGCACCCGCGGTACGGCCCACTTTGAGGAACACGTTGCCGAGCCGGCCCGCCGAGTGGTCGCGCCAGCCGTCCTCGTCGAAGGACGTTGCCGCCAGCAGCGTATGCCATCCAGCCGCCTCGGCGCCGTAGGACAGGTCAAGCCGGCGGCGCGCACCGCTGCCCAGCGTGGCTTCCACCATCAGGCCGGGATGGCTGCGGCCCGACTTGGTCGTCAGCGCCAGCGCGCCACCCAGCGTATTCAGGCCATACAGCGGGTTCGAGCCGGGCACCAGCAGGATCGCGCCCAGCGCCGCTTCCGGCACCATGTCCCAGTTGACCACGTCGCCGAACGGCTCGTTGACGCGCACGCCGTCGAGGTACACGGACAGGCCCTGGCCCGAGCCCAGCACGGGCGACGCCCGGTAGCCGCGGAACGTGACGTCGGTCTGGAACGGGCTGCCGGAAATGTCGTTGACGTGGATGCCGGCCGCATGGCGCGACAGGTAGTCGGCCAGGGTATCGGCGCGTGCCTGCGAAACGTCCCAGTCGGTGGCGCGCTGCACCGCATAGGGCAGGCGGTCGCGCTCGATGGCGGCGGCCGATTGCGGTGCGATGCCGACGATTTCCACGATCGGCAGCGGACCCAGGGGGAAGTCCGGCGTGCCGGACATCGCGGCGGGAGCAAGCAGCACGGCGCCGACGGCAAGTAAACAGGCAGTGTGCCGGGCTGGCCGGCCGGCTTTCGAACGTTTCAAGATAGGACTCGCGGGTGGCAATATCGCTGAGTCTTATCCTGAAGCTAATTGCATGCCATGCATGGCTGGAGGGGGACTGTACCTGATCCGGTACAGTTGCGCCGAAGACGGTTCAATCGCCAGCCTGGGCACGGCAGGCGCCCAATCAGCCCGGCCGGTTTCAGTCCGCGTCGGGCGGTAATGCCGTTCAGATAAGCCAACCCCAACGGCAGATGCCGGGGTCAGACCCCGCGGGTCTGACCCCAGACCTTCGCTTTTGGGGTGTATGCATGCGGATTCGACATGGCCCGAACGCTAACTGAACGGCATTAGCCCCAGGCAGAGCTTTTTCCGCTGAAACTAAAGTTCCGTGGAGGCTTACTGCGACCACGCGGAAGGGGAGAACAAGTAGCCTTCGCCCCACACGGTCTTGATCTTTTCCGAATCCGTATCGTCGAACTTGCGGCGCAGTTTCGAGATGCTGTTGTCGATGCTGCGGTCGAGGCCGTCGAACTCGATGCCGCGCATTTTCTTCAGCAAGGCATCGCGCGACAGCACGGTGCCGGCCGATTCGGCCAGCACGAGCAGCAGCTTGTATTCGGTATTGCTCAGCACGCAGGGTTCGCCGCGCCAGGTGACCGTGCGGTCGCTGGTGGCGATCGACAGCGCGCCGAACGTGAGCGCATCGCCGGCGCTCTTGCCCTGGGCGCGGCGCAGCAGCGCACGCAGGCGGGCCAGCAGCACGCGCGGCTGCACGGGCTTGTTGATGAAGTCGTCCGCGCCCTGTTCGAGCAGCGATACCTCGTCGTACGAATCCTCGCGCGCCGTCATGATCAGGATCGGCACCTTCGTGATGTCGCGCAACTGGCGGCACACGAGCATGCCGTCCAGGCCGGGCAGCATCAGGTCCAGCACCACGATGTCGGGCGGGCTGGCCTTGAAGCGTGCCAACGCTTCGTCGCCGCGGCTCACCACGTCCACCTTGAATTCATAGCCCGCAAGATATTCCGTGACCAGGTCGGCCAGGCGGGCATCGTCTTCCACCAGCATCACTCGATACATAGCAAATCTCCTATTTGTCTATTGTATAAGAGCAATGGCAAAAAAAGATCATCTGGCACGCCGGGAGTACAAAACCATACAGTTTCGCGACAACTCACAGCGCCCGGGCGATCAGCAGTTTCTGGATGTCGGACGTGCCCTCGTAGATCTGGCAGACGCGCACGTCGCGGTAGATCCGTTCCACAGGGAAGTCGGACACGTAACCATAACCGCCATGCACCTGGATCGCATCCGAGCACACCCGTTCCGCCATTTCGGACGCGAACAGCTTGGCCATCGCCGCTTCCTTGAGGCAGGGCAGTCCGGCATCCTTCATCGACGCCGCATGCAGGATCAACTGGCGCGCGGCCTCGATCTGCGTTGCCATCTCGGAGAGTTTGAATTGTACCGACTGGTGCTGGAAGATTGGTTGCCCAAATGTCTCACGTTCCTTCGCATAGGCAAGCGCGGCTTCGAAGGCTGCGCGGGCCATGCCCACCGCCTGCGACGCAATGCCGATGCGGCCGCCTTCCAGGCCGGACAGGGCGATCTTGTAGCCCATGCCTTCCTCGCCGATCAGGTTGGCTGCGGGAATGCGGCAATTGTCGAACACGATCTGCGCCGTGTCAGACGAATGCTGGCCCATCTTCTGCTCGAGGCCGGCAACGATGTAGCCCGGGGCCGAGGTCGGCACCCAGAAGGCGCTGATGCCTTTCTTGCCGGCCGCCTTGTCGGTCACCGCCAGCACGATGGCCACGTCCGCGTATTTGCCGGACGTGATGAATTGCTTGGTGCCGTTGATGACGTAATCGTTGCCGTCGCGCGTGGCCGTGGTGCGCAGGGCGGCCGCGTCGCTGCCGGTATGCGGCTCGGTCAGGCAAAACGCGCCCAGCATCGCGCCGGCTGCAAGCGGGCGCAGCCATTGCTCTTTCTGCGCCGCGTTCGCATACATCATCGCAATGCTGCACACGGGGCAATTGTTGACGGAAATGATCGTCGACGTGCCGCCATCGCCGGCCGCGATTTCTTCCAGCACCAGCGCCAGCGACACGTAGTCGAGGCCGGCGCCGCCGAGTTCCTCCGGCACCGCCACGCCGAACGCACCCAGCGCCGCCAGTTCCTTCAGTTCCGCCTGCGGAAAGTGGTGTTCCTTGTCCCAGCGTGCCGCCTGCGGCGCCAGGCGCTCGCGCGCATAGTCGCGCAGCGCGTCGCGGATCATTTGGTGTTCTTCGCTCAGTACCATGTCTCGTCCATTCTCTTTATTGTCTTGTTCGATCACCAGCCGATCGGTTGCCCGTCGTAGGTGACGAACACCGGTCTTGCCGAAGCGGCCAGGGCGGCCAGGGTGGCGCGGATGCCGCTGGCGCTGTCCGCCGGGTCGAGGTCGGCTTCGGCCCCGCCCATGTCGGTGCGCACCCAGCCGGGGTGCAGGGCCACGCAGGTGGCGCCCTGTTCGCCGAATGTCAGCGCGGTGTCGACGAGCACCGAGTTCAGCGCCGCCTTGCTAGCGCGGTACAGCGAGCCATTTGCACTGTGCCGCTCGCTGATCGAGCCCATTCGCGACGACATGACAGCCAGCTTGCCGCCCGCCGCGGCCACCATCGGCGCAACGATCGGCAACAGACGCATCGCGGCCAGCACGTTGGTGTGCATCACGTTGTCGAAGTCGGCCTGGACGGGGAAGCCATCGTGCCGCGGGCCGTACACGCCGGCGTTGAGGATCGCCACGTCGACGTGCTCGCCATCGAGCTTCCAGCCCAGGCCCGCCACCGCTTCGACGTTGTTGACGTCCAGCACGTGCGTTTCCGCGCCCAGCGCGGCCAGCGCCGCGCAGTCGTCCGCCTTACGGGCCGTGGCGATCACGCGCCAGCCGGCTGCCACGTACTGGCGTGCCAGTTCAAGGCCGATGCCGCGCGAAGCACCGATGATCAATGCCACCGCCATCAGACAAGCTCCACGCCGACCGCCGTGGCTTCGCCGCCGCCGATGCACAGCGATGCCACGCCGCGCTTGCCGCCGCGGTCTTTCAATGCCCCCAGCAGCGTGACGATGATGCGGGCGCCGGAAGCGCCGATCGGGTGGCCCAGCGCGCAGGCGCCGCCATGCACGTTGACCTTTGCATGTGGGATGTCGAGCTCGTGCATGGCCGCCATCGGCACCGCCGCGAACGCCTCGTTGATCTCGAACAGGTCCACGTCCGACACCTTCCAGCCGTTCTTGTCCAGCAGCTTCCTGATCGCGCCCACGGGGGCCGTGGTGAATTCGTTCGGCGCCAGCGCATTCGTTGCATGGCCGACCAGTTTGGCTATGACGTTCGCACCGAGCTTCTTCGCGGTGGATTCGCGCATCAGCACCAGCGCGGCGGCGCCGTCGTTGATCGACGACGAGGACGCGGCCGTGATCGTGCCATCCTTCTTGAATGCCGGTTTCAACGTGGGGATCTTTTCCAGCTTGGCCTTGGCCGGGCCTTCATCCTTGTCGATCACGGTGTCGCCGCCGCGGCCGGAGACGGTCACCGGTGCGATTTCCCACGCGAACTTGCCGCCGGCCGACGCCGCCTGCGCGCGCTTCACGGATTCGATCGCAAACGCGTCCTGCTGCTCGCGCGTAAAGCTGAACTTCGTCGCGCATTCCTCGGCAAACGTGCCCATCGAGCGGCCGCCGCCGGTTTTTTCATCCTTGCTGTACGCGTCTTCCAGGCCGTCGAGCATCATGTGGTCGAACAGCATGCCGTGGCCGATGCGGTAGCCGCCGCGGCCTTTCGGCACCAGGTAGGGTGCATTGGTCATCGATTCCATGCCGCCGGCGATGACGACGTCCGCGCTGCCGGCCACCAGCTGGTCGTGCGCGAAGATCGCGGCCTGCATGGCCGAGCCGCACATTTTCGACAGCGTGACGGCACCGGTGGACGTGGGCAGGCCCGCCTTCAGCAGCGCCTGACGCGCCGGCGCCTGGCCCTGGCCCGCCATCAGGCAATTGCCGAAATACACGTGCTCGACGAGTTCGGGCGCGATGCCGGCCCGTTCGACGGCAGCCTGGATCGCAACGGCGCCGAGGTCATTTGCGGACAGGCTGGAAAAATCGCCCTGGAAGGCGCCCATCGGGGTGCGGGCAGCGCCGACGATAACGACAGGATCATTCATTTCATGGTCTCCGGTGAAGGCATCGTTGTCGATGCCGGGATATTGCAAAATCGGATGGCTTGCGGGTAGGGGAACACGTCCTCGACGATGCCATCGAGGATGCGCTCCTTGCGGGCTTGCCACCATTGGGGTGTCAGCAGTTCGGCATGGTGCCGCAGGAAGCTGCGGCGGATGTTCGGGTTACCCAGCAGGAACTGGCCGAACTGTTCGGGGAACACGTCGTGCTTCGCGACCGGGTACCACGGTTCGGAGGCCATTTCCTCTTCCTCGTTGCGCGCGGCCGGGATCGCGCGGAAATTGCAGTCGGTGATGTACTCGATCTCGTCATAGTCGTAGAACACCACGCGGCGGTGGCGGGTCACGCCGAAGTTCTTGTACAGCATGTCGCCGGGGAAGATGTTGGCCGCCACCAGGTCGCGGATCGCGTTGCCGTATTCCACGACGCCATGCTCCAGCGCGGCCGCGTTGCCGGCTTGCTCGGCCTGCGTGAGCCAGATGTTCAGCGGCGTCATCCGGCGCTCGATGTACAGGTGCCGGATCACCAGCTGGTCGCCTTCTTCCTCGACCAGCGATGGCGCGTGGTGTTTCAGTTCGGCCAGCAGCGCTTCGGCGAAGCGGGCGCGGGGAAAGGCCACATTCGAATACTCCAGCGTGTCCGCCATGCGGCCAACCCGGTCGTGGTTCTTCACGAGCAGGTATTTTTCCTTGACCTGGGCACGGGTGGTGTCCTTCGGTGGTGGATAGAAATCCTTGATCACCTTGAAGACATAAGGGAACGATGGCAGCGTGAACACCAGCATCACGAGGCCGCGGATGCCGGGCGCGGTCTCGAACAGGTCCGACGAATGCTTCAGGTGCTGCAGGAAGTCGCGGTAGAACGCCGTCTTGCCCTGCTTTTGCAGCCCCAGCACGGTATAGAGTTCGCTGCGCGGCTTGCGCGGCAGCAGGGTGCGCAGGAATTGCACGCAGGCGGACGGCACTTCCATGTCCACCATGAAGTAGGCGCGCGTAAACGAAAACAGGGTCTCGATCTGTTCCTGCTCCATCAGCACCGTGTCGATCAGCAGCTGACCGGCATGGTCGTGCAGGATCGGCATGGCGAAGGGCAGCTCGCGGTCACCGTTGATGGCCTTGCCGACGAGATAGGCGGCCTTGTTGCGGAAGAATGGGCTGGACAGTACCTGGCATTGCGCATTCGGTGCCATCTCGGCAAAGAACGGGGCGAGCCGTTCCTCGACCCGGGCGATGTCGCGCGGCAGGTCGGCGAACGCGGTGGCGAACTGGAAATCGGTGACGATACGGCTCAGCGTGAAGCGCATGCCTTCCGCGCCCGGGTAATACACGCGGTAGGTCGGCGCCGGTTCCTCCGCATCGATGTACTCGGTGGAGACGACCGGGCGCACGAAGATGAACTCGTTGTTGAAGTAGCGGCGGTGCAGGATATTGCAGCACACGGAATTGAAGAACGTTTCCGCCAGTTCGGGGCGCTTGTGGCGCGTCAGCAAGCCAATGTAATGCAGCTTCAGCTCGCGCCACACGTCGTCGGTCAGGTCTTCCGGTGCGTAGTCGTCTTCCAGCAAGTGCACGCACTCCTGCACGCGGCGGTCGTAGTACCCGATCCGCTCGCGGGCCGCTTCCTGCGCCACCGCCCATTCCCCCCGCTCGAAATGGCCACGCGCCTCCCGGCTGGCCTGGCGGAACAGGCGATAGTGCTTGTCGAAACCATCGAGGATCGCGCGGGCGATATCGAACGCGATCTGCGAAGACAGCAGTTTGGGAAAGGCGGGCTGGGTCATCGTCGTCGTCAACGGCTCGGTTCGTGTCCACCTTAGAGTCAGGCTCGAAAGTGGACACGGGCTCTACTGTGGCATTGCCAAGCTCGTGTCCGATTTCAGGCCTGGCTCCAAGGTGGACACGGGCTCGGCTGTTGGTGCTTGCGATTACATGGTTTCCGCGAACAGTTCGCGGCCGATCAGCATGCGGCGGATTTCGCTGGTGCCCGCGCCGATTTCGTAGAGCTTCGCGTCGCGCCACAACCGTCCCACGGGATACTCGTTGATGTAGCCGTTGCCGCCCAGCGCCTGGATCGCCTCGCCGGCCATCCACGTGGCCTTTTCGGCGCTGTAGAGGATCGCGCCGGCGGCGTCCTTGCGCAGCGCGCGCACCTGCTCGGGCGACGTGGCGCGGTCGCAGGCCTGGCCGACGGCATACACATAGGCCTTGCATGCCATCATGGTGGAATACATGTCCGCCAGTTTCCCCTGCATCAGCTGGAATTCGCCGATCGCCTGGCCGAACTGCTTGCGGTCGTGCACGTAGGGGACGACGACATCCATGCACGCCTGCATGATGCCCAGCGGCCCGCCGGACAGCACGGTGCGCTCGAAGTCGAGGCCGGACATCAGCACGTTCACGCCCTTGCCTTCGCCGCCGAGCACGTTCTCGACGGGCACCTCGCAATCCTCGAACACCAGTTCGCCCGTGTGCGAGCCGCGCATGCCCAGCTTGTCGAGCTTTTGCGCGATCGAAAAGCCCTTGAATCCCTTTTCGATCAGGAAGGCGGTCATGCCGCGCGGGCCGGCCGCCAGGTCGGTTTTCGCATAGACGACGAGCGTGTCCGCATCCGGCCCGTTGGTGATCCACATCTTGGTGCCGTTCAGCACGTAATGGTCGCCTTTGCGGTCGGCACGCAGCTTCATGCTGACGACGTCGGACCCCGCATTCGGCTCGGACATCGCCAGCGCGCCGATGTGTTCGCCAGAAATCAGCTTGGGCAGGTACTTGCGCTTTTGTTCTTCGTTGCCGTTGCGCTTGATCTGGTTGACGCACAGGTTCGAGTGGGCGCCATACGACAGCCCCACCGAGGCCGACGCGCGCGAAATCTCTTCCATCGCCACGATGTGGGCCAGGTAACCCATGCCCGAGCCGCCGTATTCCTCGCCCACGGTAATGCCGAGCAGGCCCAGTTCGCCCAGCTTGCGCCACAGGTCCATCGGGAACTGGTCGGTGCGGTCGATGTCCGCCGCGCGGGGGGCGATTTCCGCTGCGGCGAACTGCTGCACGGCTTCGCGCAGCGCGGCGATGTCTTCGCCATGGTCAAAGGTCAGGCCTGGGAGATGCAGCATGTCGTCCTCGTCTCTAATTGGAATTAACGAATTATTCGCTATTACGTTAACGTAAACGTAAAGCGCTGCGCAGGCAAGGGCCTTGTGGGCCCATGAGCTCAGCCGTTGGTCCCCAGCCGTTCGCCACCCAGCTGTTCGCCATTTTCCTGGGCGGCGAGCAAGCGCCGGCACTCGTCCTCGTGCGCGGCGATCTCGGCCAGCGACATTTCGATATCCTCGCGCTGCTGTTCCAGCGTTTCGCGGTGTTGCGCCAGCACGTTGAGGAAGCGGTGCATCTGCGCCGCCGTATCCTTCGGCGATTCATACATGTCGACCAGGCTCTTGATCTCGGAGAGCGACAAGCCGAGGCGCTTGCCGCGCAGCGTGAGTTTCAGGCGGGTGCGGTCGCGCGGCGTGTATACGCGGTTGCGGCCGCCGGCACCTTCGCGCGATGGCGACAGGATGCCCTGGTCTTCATAGAAGCGGATGGCACGGGGCGTGATGTCGAACTCGCGGGCCAGCTCGGTAATGGTGTAGGTGGACATGGCTTACAATAAGTGTTTCCGTTTACGTTACGTCAATGCGTAACGTCCAAGCATTGTAGCGCACCGCCATCCAGGAGAATCGATGAACCCGCTCGAAGCCCAGCTTCATTATCCATTCGGCGACATCGTGCCCGCGCCCGGCGACGCCATCGATATCGGGCCCGGCATCCGCTGGCTGCGCCTGCCGCTGCCGTTCGCGCTGGACCACATCAACCTGTGGCTGCTCGACGATGCGGAAGGCACGCTCACCGTCATCGACTGCGGCGCCGCGACTGAGGACAGCCGCACCGGCTGGGAACAGGTGATGGCTGGCCATTTCGGCGGCAAGCCGCTGGGCCGCGTGCTTGTCACGCATTGCCACCCCGACCACGTGGGGCTGGCGGACTGGCTGTGCACCCGCTGGGATGCACCGTTGGCGATGACGGCCGGCGAATACGGTTTTGCGCGCATGATGGCGGCGGCGCTGCCCGGCGTCGATGGCACGGGCGCCGTCGAGCATTTCCGGCGGCATGGGCTGGTCGACGCGGACATGCTGGAAAAAATGCAGAGCCGGAAAAATTACTATCCGTCGCTCGTGCCGTCCGTGCCGACGTCCTATTTCCGCCTGGAGCATGGCCAGCAGGTCGACATCGGCGGCCATGCCTGGCGCGTGATCACGGGCTTTGGCCACTCGCCCGAGCATGCTTCGCTGTATTGCGAGGCGCTGAACGTGCTGGTCTCCGGCGACATGGTGCTGCCGCGCATTTCCACCAATGTGTCCGTGTTTGCGATCGAGCCGGAAGGCAATCCGCTGCAACAATACCTGGATTCGCTGGAACGCTTTGCCGCCCTGCCGGACGATGTGCTGGTGCTCCCCGCGCACGGCAAACCGTTCCGCGGCCTGCATACGCGCATCGCCCAGCTGCGCGACCACCATGCCGCCCGGCTGGAAGAAGTGGTCGCGGCCTGCGCGGAGCCGCGTTCGGCCGCCGAAATCGTCCCACTGATGTTCCGCCGTCCATTGGACGCCCATATGCTCAGCTTTGCACTCGGCGAAGCGCTCGCCCACCTTCACAAATTGTGGCGAGACGGTATCGTGCGCCGTGAAACGGATAGTGGCGGCATCATACGATTTCGTACCAACTACTAATAAAGTAGCCATACGTGTAAATCCTTTACGCAGGGGTGCATGACACAAGCAGATCAATAGGGAGTGAGCCTAGCCACTCCTCCGGTTCATGGCATCCACATAGTTGCATAAATTCAAATTTTGTGTCTAGAAAGACAGACAAGGGCGCCAGCAAATTGCATGCATCACGCAACAGGTTGCGCGAAAAAGTTGCTTTAGGGCTGGAATAGGTGATTGATTGGAGGTTACAATGTTAATTGTATCCACCCCGATTTTGTCACAATTGGTCTGAGCACGCTTGAGACTGACATTCAGGTCGTGACATGAAATAGTGCAACTATGAATTCTTCGAATGAACGCGAAAGCTTTAGCCAGCGACTCCAGCAGGCTCTGAAAAATGCTCACTATTCCCCTGACAGTCCCACGCGGCTGGCACGGGAATTCAACATCCGGTTCGAAGGGCGGCCGATCACTGTGCACGCGGCACGCAAGTGGCTCGTTGGCGAGGCGATTCCCACCCAGGAAAAATTGCGGATGATTGCGCAGTGGCTGGGCGTGCCGGCGGAGTGGTTGCGGTTTGGTGGGCCGGAAACGGCGGCGCCGGCCAGCGAGGGCGCGAATGGCCTGTCGCGGTTTGAATCGGCCGATGTGAAGCTGATCGCGGACTTGCAGCGGCTCGATGAGCATCACCGGCAGATTGCACGCGAATTCATCCGCATGCTGGTGCGGGTCAACTACCAGAAATAATGGCGCACGCCGGGATTTACCCGGCCAGGCCGTTCCAGCGTGGCGTTGCACCGGCAGCCACTTCCAGGCCAACCAGGTCGAGTACCCTGGCCACCGTGTGATCCACGATGTCGTCGATCGTTTGCGGCCGGTGATAAAACGCCGGCAGCGGCGGGAAGACGATTCCCCCCATTTCCGTGACAGCCGTCATATTGCGCAGGTGCGCCAGGTTGAACGGCGTTTCGCGCACCATCAGCACCAGCCGGCGGCGCTCCTTGAGCATCACGTCGGCAGCACGTGCGACCAGGTTGTCGGCCAGGCCGTGGGCCACGGCGGCCAGCGTTTTCATCGAGCAGGGCGCGATCACCATCGCATCGGTCAGGAATGACCCGCTGGCGATCGATGCGCCCACGTTATGCGCCTTGTGCACGACGTGCGCGAGTGCTTCCACTTCGCGCCGGGCCAGGCCCGTTTCCTCGTGCAAAGTAAGCACCGCGGCGTCGGAAATCACCAGGTGCGTCTCGACCTGGAGAGGCGCAACGCCGGGCACCGAAGGCGTGACGGGCGCATTGAGCGCCCGCAGCGTTTGCAGCAGCCGCACGCCATACACGGCGCCGGTGGCGCCCGTGATGGCGACGACGATGCGCCGCGGGCGCTGGGCCATGCCTGCTTAGCCCTGGTTGTCCAGCAGGGACTTCAGCTCGCCCGACTCGTACATCTCGTTCATGATGTCCGAACCGCCGATGAATTCGCCGCGCACGTACAGCTGCGGGATCGTCGGCCAGTTCGAATATTCCTTGATGCCCTGGCGCACTTCAGGGTCTTCCAGCACGTTGACGGTGGCGATGTTCTCGACGCCGCAAGCCTTCAGGATCTGGATCGCGCGGCCGGAAAAACCGCACTGCGGGAATTGCGCCGTGCCTTTCATGAACAGCACCACCGGGGTGCCCGTCACGGTTTCCTTGATCCACTGTTGTACGTCGCTCATAGCTGCCTCAATAAGAAAAATATCGAAAATATCGGAACACCGGCATTTTACAGGGATTCCCGGCCCCGCTGCAGAAGCGGCCGCGTCGCGGGCACGCGCTACCCCGCCCCGCGGGCAATGCCATCGCACGGTAGCAGTCGTCCTGCGGCACACAGTTGCCTCCGTGCTACCATAATCCCTTGGTAGCGCTCTCTGAAACTGGACTGGAGGATCGCGGGATGGATGGAGACCGGGGCAACAGGCGGATCAGGAAGATCAAGCTGGGAGCCGCCTGGCATCCCGAGCGCATCGAACGCTGGCTGGAAAGCCAGTCGGCCCAGGGCCTGCACCTGGAATCGGTGGCACCCTTCGGCATCTACACCTTCCTGGCCGACCTGCCCGAGCCCCACGACTACCGGATCGACTTTGCATCCACGAGGGAAATCGAAGACCCGCACTATGCCGAGGCGCCCACCGCCGCCGGCTGGAAGCTGGCCGGCCACTCGATGAGCTGGATGCTGTGGCGGGCGCCGAAAGGGGAAGCACGCGACATCTTTACCCATGCGCCGGCCCGCGTGTCCACTTACCGGCGCCAGGCCGTGGCGATGCTGATCATTGCCGGCATCCAGGTGCCACCATTGATCAGCGGCACGATGGCGCTGCGCCGGCACGACGAACTGGCCTGGGCCAGTGTGCTGATCCTGTCTTCGGCCGTGATGTCGCTGGCATTGTATGCGCTGGCCCGCGTGACGGGCCGGCTGCTCAGCGTCAAGGACTCCTGAGCGCCGGCGGTTTTTCGCGCCGGGTTCCGTCAGCCGCGCAGCTTGGCGAACGCGGCCGCCATCGACCCGCCCATCGCCGGCTCGCGCGCCGTGTTCTTCTGCTGCTGGCCCATGGCGCGGCGGTCGTTGCGGTCGCCCTTTTGTTCCGGCCGCGCGCCTGCCACCGGTGCGCTGTCCGACAGGCGCATCGTGAGGGCGATGCGCTTGCGCTTCACGTCCACTTCCAGCACCTTCACCTTGACCACCTGGCCGGCTTTCACCACCGTATGGGGATCCTTCACGAAGGTATTCGACAGCGCCGAGATATGGACCAGGCCATCCTGGTGCACGCCGATGTCGACGAAGGCGCCAAAGGCCGCCACGTTGGTGACCACGCCTTCCAGGATCATGTCCGGCCGCAGGTCGGCGATCTCTTCCACGCCGTCCTTGAAGGTGGCCGTGGTGAATTCGGGGCGCGGGTCGCGGCCCGGCTTTTCCAGCTCCTTCAGGATATCGGTCACCGTGGGCACGCCGAACTTGTCATCGGCATACTTTGCCGGCGACAGCGTCTTCAGCACGGCAGCCGCGCCGATCACCGACTTGATGTCCTTTTTAATATCGGCCAGGATCTTTTCGACGACCGGATACGATTCCGGGTGCACCGCCGAGGCATCGAGCGGATTGTCGCCGTTCATCACGCGCAGGAAGCCGGCGGCCTGTTCGAACGTCTTGTCGCCCAGCCGCGGCACTTTCTTCAGCGCCGCGCGCGATGTGAACGCGCCTTTCTGGTCGCGGTAGCTGACGATGCTCTGCGCCACGCTGGCGGACAGGCCCGACACCCGCGCCAGCAGCGGCGCCGACGCGGTATTCACATCCACGCCCACGGCGTTCACGCAATCCTCGACCACGGCGTCGAGCGTGCGCGCCAGCTGGGTCTGGCTTACGTCGTGCTGGTACTGGCCCACGCCGATCGACTTGGGATCGATCTTGACCAGTTCGGCCAGCGGATCCTGCAGCCGGCGCGCGATCGAGACGGCGCCGCGCAGCGACACATCCATGTCCGGCAATTCACGCGAGGCGAATTCGGAGGCCGAATACACCGATGCGCCCGCTTCGGAGACGACGATCTTCTGGAGCTTGAGCTCTTGATGACGTTTGATGAGGTCTTGCGCCAGCTTGTCCGTTTCCCGCGATGCGGTGCCGTTGCCGATCGAGATCAGCGATACATCGTGTTTCGCGGCCAGCTGGCCCAGCACGTGCAGTGTGCCTTCCCAGTCATTGCGCGGCTGGTGCGGATACACGGTGGCGGTATCCACGACCTTGCCGGTGGCATCGACAACGGCCACTTTCACGCCGGTGCGCAGCCCCGGGTCCAGGCCCATCGTCGCGCGCGGGCCCGCGGGTGCCGCCAGCAGCAGCGCCTTCAAATTGGTGGCGAACACGCCGATGGCATCGAGCTCGGCCTTCTCGCGCAACGCGCCCATCAGTTCGGTTTCCAGGTACATGAAGCTTTTCACGCGCCAGGTCCAGCGCACCGTGTCGGCCAGCCACTTGTCGGCCGGGCGGCCGGCGCTGCGGATGCCGAAACGGGCGGCGATGCGGCTTTCGCAGGGATTATGGGGCGCATCCCATTTCGGTTTTTCCGCTTCGGTGTCGAGGCGCAGCGTCACGTCCAGCACGCCTTCACGGCGGCCGCGCATCAGTGCCAGGGCACGGTGCGACGGCACGGTGGACAGCGGCTCCGCATAATCGAAGTAATCGGCGAATTTTTCGCCTGCTTCCTGTTTGCCTTCGATAACTTTCGATTCCACTACGCCATGGTCTTGCACGTATTCGCGCAGGGACTGGACCAGGTTGGCATCTTCGGCAAAGCGCTCCATGAGGATCTGGCGGGCGCCGTCCAGCGCCGCCTTCGTGTCGGCCACGCCGGCGTTGTTGCCGTCGGTCGTCGTAAAGGCTTCGCGCAGGAACTTCGTGGCTTCCGCTTCCGGGGTCAGCGCGGGATCGGCCAGCAGGCTGTCCGCCAAGGGCGCCAGCCCGGCTTCGATGGCGATCTGCGCCTTCGTGCGGCGCTTTTGCTTGTAGGGCAGGTACAGGTCTTCCAGCCGGGTCTTGTCTTCGGCGTGCAGGACGGCGTCCAGCAGCTCCGGCGTCATCTTGTTCTGTTCGGTGATCGACGCCACGATGCTGGCGCGGCGGTCTTCCAGCTCGCGCAGGTAGCGCAGGCGCTCTTCAAGCAGGCGCAGCTGGATATCGTCGAGGCCGCCGGTGGCTTCCTTGCGGTAGCGGGCGATGAAGGGGACGGTGGCACCCTCGTCCAGCAGGGCGATCGCGGCGGCCACCTGGGCCGGCTTGGCGGCCAGCTCGACGGCCAGGCGTTGTTCGATGGAAGGCAGCATGTGTTTCTATTCTGAACAGACAAGCTTTTAATAATACATGACGGCACCGCGCCAGTGGGGAAGCCCGATAAGTTAGAACATATACGAACACAGGAAGGCTGTTGGCGGATAATATTGCATGTTGCTGTTTTTGAACCGTCTTGAATACACCGATGCGACCAATGGATTTGACCCGCGACGAAGCCCCTGCAACTCCCGCTGCACCCGCCCCCGCTCCCGCCAGTCCGCCGGCAACCCAGTTGCCCTATGCGGTCGCCATCTGGCTGCAGCGGGTAGATGCCGCTGCGCACCCGAAGGCGAAACTGACCCCGGTCGATCCCGATCCGAAGCAAACCAGCTACAAGCTGATCTACGTGCTGGCGCCCACGTCCGGTGGCCGGCACGTGGCGCTGGCACTGTACAAGGCGCGGCTGCGCCCGAATGGCGACGTGGCCGCCGCCAGCCCCGTCAACGAAGTGTTTTCGCTGCTGTCGGCCCCGCCACCCTTCCTGGAGCCGGGCGACGAAGACCTGGTGCGTTTCTTCGTGGCAATGCGCACCGGGCCGAATTCGCCGACCGGCAGCGCGACCGAACCGCGCGGCAAGATCGGCGCGGCACTGCTGCAAATGCTGTCCGAACAGGAAAAGCTGCTGTGGGCAAATTCGTGGGCGGACGTCGGTAACGGCCTCGTCTATCCGATGAAGGCCGGCCAGGGGCGCACCGCCAACCTGGCCTGGCGTGAAGAAGGCAAGGGTTTGCGGCTGGGCTGGAAAGTGGAAGAACCGGCCAACGTGCCGGCCAACGCCCGCCATGCCGGTGCCGACCAGATCGACTACATGCTGCCGACGGAACCACCGTGGTATATCGACAACCTGTCGTGCGGCGTGCTGCACCTGAACCAGGGCGGCGCCGACATTCCGCTGGCCGAGTTGCAGGCATTGGTTGCCCAGGCGCCATTATTGATGCCGAACGATAAGATGCGCGTGTCGCAGCTGCTGCTGGCGCACGGCTTGCAGCAATTGATGCCGCTGCCGCAGCCATTGCCGCAGCGCCTGCGCGAAGACGTCAAGCCGCGCCCGATCCTCGTGCTCGATGCGGCCCAGCTGTCCGATGGTTCGGTGCAGAAGTGGCACGACTATGCGGTGCTGTCGTACGACTACGATGGCGAGCGCGTGTCGTTCGACCCGTCGCAGCGCGTGGTGCGCCAGCGCGGCGAGGTCACCGAGATCATCGTGCGCAACGAGGGGCTGGAAACGGCGGCGCTGGAGACGCTGACGCACCTGGGCTTCCGCAAGCCGACGGCGCTGCCGCTGTCGTCCGTGCGCGGCGGCCTGCTGCTGGCTGGCCAGGCTGACTGGATTCGTTTTGCCGAGTTCGGCATCGAAGCGTTGCAGGCCGACGGCTGGCAAGTGGAAAAGACGTCGAAATACCGCTACGACGTGGCGCCGGTCGAAGAGTGGTATGCCGAGATCGAGGAAGAGGGCGCGGAAACGGGCAACGCCTGGTTCGAGCTGGAGCTGGGTATCACGGTGGGCGAAGAGCGCGTGCCGCTGTTGCCGGTGCTGGTGCAGATGATCCGCAACATGCCCAATGATTTCAGTACCAAGGCATTGTCGGCGCATGGCGAAACGGACCAGATGCTGGCCACGCTGCCCGGCGGAACCCGCGTGGCGCTGCCCTGGGCACGCCTCAAGCCGATCCTCGGCACGCTGGGCGAGCTGTACTTCAATGACAAGATCCGCCACGCCGTGCGCATGAGCACGCTGGATGCGGCGCGGCTGGACGAACTGGCCCGCACGGGCGATTTCCACTGGACGGGCGGCGAGGAATTGCGCGACATGGGCCGCCGGCTGAACCAGTTCTCGGCCGTGAAGCGCGTGGCCACGCCGGCCAGTTTGCAGGCCACGCTGCGTGATTACCAGAGCGAAGGTCTGGCATGGATGCAATTCCTGCGCGAATACGGCCTGGCCGGCATCCTGGCCGACGATATGGGCCTGGGCAAGACGGTGCAGACGCTGGCGCATATCCTCGTTGAAAAGGAATCGGGCCGGATGACGCATCCAACGCTTGTCATCGCGCCGACTTCGCTGATGGGCAACTGGCAGGATGAAGCCGCCCGCTTTGCCCCCAGCCTGAAAACCCTGCTGCTGCAAGGCAAGGACCGCGCCGAGCTGTTCGACAAGGTTCCAGAAGCCGACCTGGTGCTGACCACCTATGCATTGTTGCCGCGCGACGAGGAAAAGCTGCGCGAGCACGACTTCCACATGGTGATCCTGGACGAATCGCATTACATCAAGAACACCCGGTCGAAGGCGGCGCAGAGCGCGGGCCTGCTGCGTACGAAACACCGGCTGTGCCTGTCCGGCACGCCGCTGGAAAACCACCTGGGTGAACTGTGGTCGCAATTCCACTTCCTGCTGCCGGGCCTGCTGGGCGATGAAAAATCGTTCAACTCGCAATTCCGCCACCCGATCGAGCGGCAGGACGATCCGCAGCGCAGGATGTTGCTCAATCGCCGGATCAAGCCGTTCCTGCTGCGCCGCACGAAGGACAGCGTGGCCAAGGAATTGCCACCGAAGACGGAAATGGTGCGCAAGGTCGAGCTCACGGGCGCGCAGCGGGATCTGTATGAAACCGTGCGCCTGGCGATGGACCAGAAGGTGCGGGAGGAAATCGACCGCAAGGGCGTGGCGCGCAGCCAGATCGTGATCCTGGAGGCGTTGCTCAAGCTGCGGCAGGTCTGCTGCGATCCACGGCTGGTGAAATCGCTGTCCACCCGCAAGCAGCAGGCGGCCGGATCGGCCAAGCTGGCCGACCTGATGCAGATGCTGGAAGACTTGCTGGAGGAGAAGCGCAAGATCCTCGTGTTCTCGCAATTCACGTCGATGCTGGAACTGATCCAGGAAGAGCTCGACTCGCGCGACATTCCGTATGCGCTGCTGACCGGCGAAACCCGCGACCGCGGCGCCCAGGTGGCGGCGTTCCAGCAGGGCGCCGTGCCGATCTTCCTGATCAGCCTGAAAGCGGGGGGCGTGGGCCTGAACCTGACCGCGGCCGATACCGTCATCCACTACGATCCATGGTGGAACCCGGCCGCCGAGCAGCAAGCCACCGACCGCGCGTGGCGCATCGGGCAGGACAAGCCGGTGTTTGTCTATAAACTGATCGCCAAGGGCACGCTGGAAGAAAAAATCCAGGTATTGCAGCAGAAGAAGGCCGACCTGGCGCAATCCGTGCTGGCCGAGGGTGAATCGCAGAAAATGGCACTGACGCAGGAAGACCTGCAGCAGATCTTTGCACCGCTGATCGACTGAGGACGCGACTCATGGACGAAGCTGGCTACCGCATGATGCTCGAGCACGGCACCGACGTCCACTGGATGCTCGACTGTGCCACGGGGCAACTGCTGTATGTCAGCCCGGTCGCCGAACGGCGCTTCGACTGGCCGCCGGAAGAAGTCCTGGAGCGTGCCCAGGCCCTGGCCGGACCATTGTTGCAGGAGCTGCCGGAACGGCTGGAGCGTTTCCGGCAAGGTGACAACAGCCGCCGCACGCTGGTGCGCGAGGCGGAACTGGAAGGTGTTGCCGTCGAGATCGAATCCACGCTCGTCGACGCCACGCGGCTGGTTGGCGTGGTGCGCGACATTACAACGCGCCGCGAGTTCGAGCGCCAGCAGAAAAAATTCGCTTCCATGCTGTCGCATGAATTCCGTTCGCCGCTGGCCACGATCGATGGTGCCATCCAGCGCCTCGTCATGACGGACAAGGCGGCCGACGAGGGCACCACGAAGCGCTATCACAAGATCCAGGGCGCGGTGGACCGCTTGCTGGCCATGGTCGAGGAATACCTGTCGCCGGACCGGCTGGCATCGATCGGGCGGCGTCAGCGCGAGAATGGCATCGCACCAGCCGCGCTGATGGAAGCGGCCGCGGCACAGGCGCGGGCACGTCGTTCCGCGATCGTCGTGGAGGCCGGCGATGCGCCCGCCTGGGTGCGCGCCGACCCGGAAGGCATGCGGATGTGCCTCGATGTACTGCTCGACAATGCGGTCAAGTACACGCCGGCCGGTTCGCCGATCGTGCTATGGGCGGGCAAGGCCGCCGAAGGTGGCGTGGAATTCACGGTCGCCGACAGCGGCCCGGCGATCCCGGAAAACGAAACCGGCCGCCTGTTCGACAAGGGTTTCCGTGGCAGCGCCGCCGCCGGGATCGCGGGCTCGGGAATCGGACTGTACATGGCGAAAGCAGTGATTGAGGTGCACGGCGGCACTCTCAGCGTGCAAAACTTGCCTGAAAGCGGCAAGAAGTTCCGGATTTGGCTTCCAGTCGCCGTATAAACCTTGCGCCTTACCCGTTACTCCCGTGATAATTCTTTGAGTAACGAAACAACATAAAATGGCCATCGATGACGCAGATATTGATCGTGGAAGACAACCTGGAGTACGCCGAAGAAATGGCGGACTATCTGGGGGAATTGGGACACGGTGTCAGCATTACCAGCAACGCGGGCGAAATGTGGTCCGCGTTGAGCCAGGGTAATGTCGGCGTTGTCGTGCTGGACCTTGGTCTCCCCGACGAGGACGGTATCAATGTGATACCGAGGATGCGCCAATTGTACCCGCAGATCGGCTTGCTCGTGCTGACGGGGCGCGTGAATTTCGATAGCCGCATTCTCGGCCTGCGCCTGGGCGCCGACCACTACCTGACGAAGCCCATCAAGTTCCCCGAACTGGCTGCCCACATCGAGGCGCTGGACCGCCGCGTCGGCCCGCAGGAGGCCGCGCCGGCACCCAGCAAGTGGACATTGCGGCTGGCGGCACGCCAGCTCGAACTGCAGGGCCAGGCAATCACACTGACGGAAAAGGAATGCAATTTCCTGCATCTGCTGACGATCAACACGCGGCCCGTGCCGCGGCAGGTAATCGTGGCCGGCATCGGCGGCGACGATCCCGATGCCGGGCGCCGGGTCGACATGCTGGTCTATCGGCTGCGCAAGAAGGCGCGCTCCGGACTGGGCCAGGATTTGCCGCTGCGCAGCGCCTATGGCGAAGGGTACAGCCTGTCCACCAGCTTCAATCTGTCATAGCGGCACATTAATCAGGGACAAGGTCAGCGGGAAATTTCAATTTTCCGAAACAAATAGGGACAGGGTGGGAAAGCGGCGGTATCATGGCTGTTTCAACCGATCCCTGTTCCATGGCCCGCCTGCCCCGCCTCATCGTTCCTTCCCAGCCCCATTATGTGATCCAGCGTGGCCTGAACGGTCAACCTGTCTTTCAGGACACGGATGACTACACAGCTTTCCTTGCCTGGCTGCGCACGGCGGCCCGCACCTACAAGGTGGCGATCCACGCCTACGCGCTGCTGCCGGACCAGCTGCACTTGTTGGTGACACCGTCGGACGAAGACGGGCTTGGCCAGATGATGCAATGGCTGGGGCGCTGCTATGTGCCGTACTACAACCAGAAATACGGCCGCGCCGGCACGTTGTGGCACGGACGCTACAAGACTTCGGTCGTCGACGGCGAAAACTTCCTGCTCGCCTGCTGTCGCTACATGGAGGCCGCACCGGTGCGGGCCGGCCTGGTGCCGGCGGCCGAAGAATATCCGTGGTCCAGCTACTCACACCATGCCGGCATCCGCCCGGACGGCCTCGTCACCGACCATCCGGCTTACTGGTCGCTCGGCAATACGCCATTTCAGCGCGAAGCGGCCTACATTGAGCTGACCGGCCAAGGCTTGACGGCTTCGCTCACCGCCACGGTAGAGGCTTCCGTATTGAAAGGGTGGCCGCTGGGAACCGAAAAATACAAGAAGGACCTCGAGCAGAAGGCCAAGCGCCAAGTCCTTCCGGCCAAGCGCGGCCGCCCCTTCAAGCAGACGAAACTGACCTAAGCCCATCAATACTGTCGTTAAACAACCAGCTCGACAGCAGGGCGCTCCATCTAAATATTTGATTCCATTAATGTTGCCAAAATTCGGGGACAGTCCCCAATTTTTAGCAACTTTTGCTATTAGGACAGCGAAATTTCCGTATGTGAGCAATCTTTGTTCATGTCTTCGGCTCTGTCCCTATTTAAAATTTTGCGCAAAAATGGTGCAATTAATTTGACTCCGACCCTAATTAATTAAGTTGAGTTTACTTGTTCGATGCACTATTCTCAGTTTTCAATTTGCAAAACCGGAGCCATGCGTACCCGCCACGGTAGGTGTTCAGGGCTCTTTGCTTCGGAGAAAGTGCCCATGAACGCGCAAGGTTTGTACGACCCAGCCAACGAACACGATGCCTGCGGTGTCGGCTTCGTGGCCCATATCAAAGGCCAGAAAAGCCATTCCATCATCGAACAGGGTCTGCAGATCCTGAAGAACATCGACCATCGCGGCGCCGTGGGTGCCGACAAGCTGATGGGTGACGGTGCCGGCATCCTGATCCAGGTTCCGGACCAGTTCTACCGCGACGAGATGGGCAAGCAGGGTGTGGAGCTGCCGCCGCCGGGTGAATACGGCGTGGGCATGGTGTTCCTGCCGAAGGAAAGCGCATCGCGCATCGCCTGCGAACAGGAAATCGAGCGCGCCGTGCGCATCGAAGGCCAGGTCGTGCTGGGCTGGCGCAATGTGCCGGTCGATACGGAAATGCCGATGTCGCCGCTGGTGCGCGCGAAAGAGCCGGTAATCCGCCAGATCTTCATCGGCCGCGGCGCCGACATCATGGTCACCGACGCACTCGAGCGCAAACTCTATGTGATCCGCAAGTCGTCCGGCCACGCGATCCAGGCACTGAAGCTGCAACACGGTAACGAATTCTTCGTGCCGTCGATGTCGGCCCGTACCGTTGTCTACAAGGGCCTGCTGCTGGCCGACCAGGTGGGCGTGTACTACCGCGACCTGCAGGATCCGCGCTGCATTTCCGCACTGGCACTGGTGCACCAGCGCTTCTCCACGAACACCTTCCCGGAATGGCCGCTGGCCCACCCGTACCGCCTGATCGCCCACAACGGCGAAATCAACACGGTCAAGGGCAACTTCAACTGGATGCGCGCCCGCGAAGGCGTGATGAAGTCCGCCGTGCTGGGCGACGACCTGCAGAAGCTGTTCCCGCTGATCTATGAAGGCCAGTCGGACACCGCCTGCTTCGACAACGCGCTGGAACTGCTGCTGATGGCGGGCTACCCGCTGGCGCAGGCCATGATGATGATGATCCCGGAAGCGTGGGAAAACCACACGCTGATGGACGACAACCGCAAGGCCTTCTACGAATACCACGCCGCGATGATGGAACCATGGGACGGCCCCGCCGCCATGGCGTTCACCGATGGCCGCTACATCGGCGGTACGCTGGATCGCAATGGCCTGCGTCCTGCCCGCTACATCGTCACGGACGACGACCTGGTCGTGATGGCATCGGAATCCGGCGTGCTGCCGATTCCGGAATCGAAGATCATCCAGAAATGGCGCCTGCAGCCGGGCAAGATGTTCCTGATCGACCTGGAAGCGGGCCGCATCATCGATGACAAGGAACTGAAGGATACGTACGCCAACGCCAAGCCGTACAAGGCGTGGATCAACGCTGTCCGCATCAAGCTGAACAGCCTGAAACTGGCGGAAAGCCAGCTGCACCAGAACGCCGGCAAGTACGCGGCACAGGGTGAAAAGCTGCCGGCATCGCTGCTGGACCGCCAGCAGGCCTTCGGCTACACCCAGGAAGACCTGCGCTTCCTGCTGGCACCGATGGCGGTCGCCGGCGAGGAAGCCACCGGCTCGATGGGCAACGACTCGCCGCTGGCCGTCATGTCCAACAAGCTCAAGCCGCTCTATAACTACTTCAAGCAGCTGTTCGCCCAGGTGACGAACCCGCCGATCGACCCGATCCGCGAAGCGATGGTGATGTCGCTGGTGTCGTTCATCGGCCCGAAGCCGAACCTGCTGGACACGAACAACGTCAACCCGCCGATGCGCCTCGAAGTGTCGCAGCCGGTGCTGTCGTTCGACGACATGGCCCGCCTGCGCCACATCAGCGCCCATACCGGCGGCAAGTTCAAGTCGTATGAGCTGTCGATCTGCTACCCGCTGGCATGGGGCAAGGAAGGCGTGGAAGCGTCGCTGGCCTCGCTGTGCGCGGAAGCCGTCGATGCGATCAAGTCGGGCCACAATATCCTGATCGTCTCGGACCGCGCCGTGTGCGCCGACCGCGTGGCGATCCCGGCACTGCTGGCAACGTCCGCGATCCACCAGCACCTGGTGAGCAAGGGCCTGCGCGCCTCGACCGGCCTCGTCGTCGAGACGGGTTCGGCACGCGAAACGCACCACTTCGCCCTGCTGGCGGGCTATGGCGCCGAAGCCGTGCACCCGTACCTGGCCATGGAAACGCTGGCCGAGCACGCGCACGCGATGCCGGGCGACCTGACGCCGGAGCAGGCGCTGTACAACTACACGAAGGCCGTCGGCAAGGGCCTGATGAAGGTGATGTCCAAGATGGGCATCTCCACCTACATGTCCTACTGCGGCGCGCAGATCTTCGAAGCGGTGGGCCTGAACAAGGCGGTGGTGAACAAGTACTTCAAGGGCACCGCGTCGAACGTCGAAGGTATCGGCCTGTTCGAGATCGCCGACGAAGCGCTGCGCCTGCATAACCTGGCCTTCGGCAACGACCCGGTGCTGGCCGAGCAGCTCGACGCGGGCGGCGAATACGCCTACCGCGTGCGCGGCGAAGACCACCTGTGGACGCCGGATGCGATCGCCAAGCTGCAGCACTCGACCCGCGCGAACAACTTCAACACGTATAAAGAGTACGCGCAGATCATCAACGACCAGAGCCGCCGTCACCTGACGCTGCGTGGCCTGTTCGAATTCAAGATCGATCCGTCGAAAGCAATCCCGCTGGAAGAAGTGGAACCCGCAAAAGAAATCGTCAAGCGTTTCGCCACCGGCGCCATGTCGATGGGCTCGATCTCCACCGAGGCGCACGCCACGCTGGCGATCGCGATGAACCGCATCGGCGGCAAGTCGAACACCGGCGAAGGCGGCGAGGATCCGGCGCGCTTCAACATGGAACTGAAGGGCATTCCGATCAAGTCCGGCTCGACGATGGCGGACATCATCGGCAAGGACCAGGTCGTCGTCGACATCCCGCTGCAGGATGGCGACTCGCTGCGTTCGCGCATCAAGCAGGTCGCATCCGGCCGCTTCGGCGTGACGGCGGAATACCTGAACTCCGCGGACCAGATCCAGATCAAGATGGCGCAGGGCGCCAAGCCGGGCGAAGGCGGCCAGCTGCCGGGCCACAAGGTCTCCGGCTACATCGCCACGCTGCGTTTCGCTGTGCCGGGCGTGGGCCTGATCTCGCCGCCGCCGCACCACGACATCTACTCGATCGAAGATCTGGCACAGCTGATCCACGACCTGAAGAACGTCAACCCGCGCGCATCGATCTCGGTGAAGCTGGTGTCGGAAGTGGGTATCGGCACCGTGGCCGCCGGCGTCTCGAAAGCCAAGGCCGACCACGTGGTGGTGGCCGGCCATGACGGCGGTACCGGTGCCTCCCCGCTGTCGTCGGTGAAGCACGCCGGCACGCCGTGGGAGCTGGGCCTGGCCGAAACGCAGCAGACGCTGGTGCTGAACGGCCTGCGTAACCGGATCCGCGTGCAGGCCGACGGCCAGATGCGCACCGGCCGCGACGTGGTCATCGCCGCGCTGCTGGGCGCCGACGAAATCGGCTTCGCCACGGCACCGCTGGTGGTGGAAGGCTGCATCATGATGCGCAAGTGCCACCTGAACACGTGCCCGGTGGGCGTTGCCACCCAGGACCCGGTGCTGCGCGCCAAGTTCCAGGGCAAGCCGGAACACGTGGTGAACTACTTCTTCTTCGTGGCCGAAGAAGCGCGTCAACTGATGGCGCAGCTGGGTATTCGTACTTATGACGAACTGATCGGCCGTGCCGACCTGCTCGACAAGTCGAAGGCGATCACGCACTGGAAGGCGCAGGGCCTGGACTTCTCGGCCATCTTCTACCAGCCGCGCGTCAACGAAGGCCTGTGCATGTACCACAACGAGGAGCAGGAACACGGCCTCGAGAACGCGCTCGATCACAAGCTGATCGCGCAAGCCAAGGCCGCGCTGGAGAAGGGCGAGCGCGTCTCGTTCATCTCGCCGGTGAAGAACCGCAACCGTACCGTGGGCACGATGCTGTCGGGCGAAGTGGCGGCGCGCTACGGTCACGCCGGCCTGCCGGACGACACGATCCACATCCAGCTGCAAGGTACCGCCGGCCAGTCCGCCTGCGCGTTCCTGGCACACGGCATCACGATCGACCTGGTGGGCGAGGGCAACGACTACGTGGGCAAGGGCTTGTCGGGCGGCCGCATCATCGTGCGTCCGAACACCGAGTTCCGCGGCTGGGCCGTCAACAACATCATCATCGGCAACACGGTGCTGTATGGCGCGATTGCCGGCGAAGCGTTCTTCAACGGTGTCGCAGGCGAGCGTTTCGCGGTGCGTAACTCCGGTGCCACGGCAGTGGTCGAAGGCACCGGCGACCACGGTTGCGAATACATGACCGGCGGCACGGTGGTCGTGCTGGGCAACACCGGCCGCAACTTCGCGGCGGGCATGTCGGGCGGTATCGCCTACGTGTACGACCCGGACGGCGACTTCGAAAAGCGCTGCAACCTGTCGATGGTCAGCCTGGAAACGGTGCTGCCGGCATCGGAACAGCACGTCGACAAGTCCACGTGGCACGCACAGCACCGCAACGGCACGCCGGAAGCGGACGAAACGATCCTGAAGCGCCTGATCGAACGTCACTTCAAGCACACGGGCAGCACCCGCGCCCGCCTGTTGCTGGACAACTGGGCGGAAAGCCGCGGCAAGTTCGTGAAGGTGTTCCCGAACGAATACAAGCGCGCTCTGATCGAGCTGGCCGATAACGCCGCGATCGAAGCTGAAACCCAGGCCATCGCCGCTTAAGTCAGGTAAGGAATTAATAAAATGGGAAAAATCACCGGTTTCATGGAATTCCAGCGCCAGGACGAAAGCTACCTGGCCCCGGAATCGCGCCTGAAAAACTACAAAGAGTTCGTGCTGAAGCTCACGGACGAGCAGGCCAAGGTGCAGGGCGCACGCTGCATGGATTGCGGCATTCCGTTCTGTAACACGGGCTGCCCGGTCAACAACATCATCCCGGACTGGAACGACCTGGTGTACCGCCACCACTACCGCCAGGCGCTGGACGTGCTGCACTCGACGAACAACTTCCCCGAGTTCACCGGCCGCATCTGCCCGGCACCGTGCGAAAGCGCCTGCACGCTGGGCATCAACAACGACCCGGTGGGCATCAAGTCGATCGAGCACAAGATCATCGACGAAGGCTGGGAAAACGGCTGGGTCAAGCCGCAGCCGGCCGACCACAAGACGGGCAAGAAAGTGGCCATCATCGGTTCCGGTCCCGCCGGCCTGGCGGCCGCCCAGCAGCTGGCCCGCGCCGGCCACGACGTGACCGTGTTCGAGAAATCGGACCGTGCCGGCGGCCTGCTGCGCTACGGTATCCCCGACTTCAAGCTGGAAAAGTTCCACATCGACCGCCGCGTCGAACAGATGGAAGCGGAAGGCGTGAAGTTCCGCATGAACACGCTGGTGGGCAAGGATTTCCCGGCCAACGTGAACAACTGGGCCAAGGAAACCATCTTCCCCGAAGACCTGGAAAAGGAATTCGATGCCGTCGTCATCGCCGGTGGCGCGGAACAGCCGCGCGACCTGCCGGTGCCGGGCCGTGAGCTGAAGGGCGTTCACTTCGCGATGGACTTCCTGCCGCAGCAGAACAAGATCAATGCCGGCGACAAGGTCAAGGACCAGATCAAGGCCACGGGCAAGCACGTGGTCGTGATCGGCGGCGGCGACACGGGTTCCGACTGCGTGGGCACGTCGAACCGCCACGGCGCCACGGCCATCACGCAGTTCGAACTGATGCCGATGCCGCCGGAGCAGGAAAACAAGCCGCTGGTGTGGCCGTACTGGCCGACGAAGCTGCGCACGTCCTCGTCGCACGAGGAAGGCTGCGAGCGCGACTGGGCGGTGGCCACCAAGCGCCTGGAAGGCAAGAACGGCAAGGTCGAGAAGCTGATCGCCTGCCGCGTCGAGTGGAAGGACGGCAAGATGGTCGAAGTGCCTGATTCGGAATTTGAAATGAAAGCCGACCTGGTATTGCTGGCGATGGGCTTCGTCTCGCCGGTGCAACAGGTGCTGGAAGCCTTCGGCATCGATAAAGACGGCCGCGGCAATGCCCGCGCCGCCACCGAAGGCAGCAATGCCTACGTCACCAGCAAGCCCGGCATCTTCGCCGCCGGCGACATCCGCCGCGGCCAGTCGCTGGTCGTGTGGGCCATCCGCGAAGGCCGCCAGTGCGCCCGCGCGGTGGACGAGTACCTGATGGGCCACTCCGTCCTGCCACGCTGATCCACCTTGCTCCACGAAAGCCCGCCCGGTTCCGCCGCGGCGGGCTTTTTGTTGTAAAAAATTCGGGGACTGTCCCTCCGGGAGGGACAGTCCCCGAATAATTTTGTTGTAAATCCACATCGGGGACAGTCCCCGATTTTCTACAACACGTCTTGGTGGCGCATTTTTTTGTCGGAGAATTTGTGGGAAATTGTAATTGCGACAATTCGTGAGAATTCAGGCGTTGTCTCCGTATTAAGATAGTTGCTTCGTCTTGACAAGCCAGCGCCGGCATCCAAATCCATGAAAACCCCATTCTCCTTCCCGAACACGTCGAAGATCGCCGGCCAAGTGCTGGCACTTGGTGCACTGCTCACCCTGGCCGGCTGCGCCGGCACGGCTCCCCAGCTGGGCGGCGCGCCCACCGTGGCCACCGGTTCGGCTGGCGGTGCCACCGCGAACAACGCCAACACGGCGCTGGAAAAATGCGACCGTTCGCTGGGCACCTTGAGCGTCGTCGAAGATCAGGCTTCGTCGTGGTACATGCAGCTGTCGCAATACAAGCTGGGTTCGACCGTGCCGGTACTGCGCAAGCTGATCCAGCAGTCGAACTGCTTCGTCGTTGTCGAGCGGGGCGCCGCGATGAACAATGTGATGGCCGAGCGCGACCTGGCCGCCTCCGGCGAAATGCGCGCCGGCAGTAATTTCGGCAAGGGCCAGATGGTGGCGGCGGACTACACGATGAGCCCGACCATCAACTTCAGCCAGAAGGGCACCCAGGGCATCGGCGGCGCGCTGGGCGGCTTCGGCCTGATCGGCAGCGTTGCCGGCATGGTGGCCGGCGGCATCAAGGCCAATGAAGCATCGACCACGCTGCTGATGGTGGACAACCGCTCCGGCGTGCAGCTGGCGGCCGCCGAGGGCAGCGCCAAGAACTTCGACTTCAATATGTTCGGCGGCATGTTCGGCGGCGGCGCCTTCGGTACCGGCGGCGCCTATTCGAATACGCCTGAAGGCAAGATCCTGATCGCCGCCTTCATGGATTCGTACAACCAGCTGGTGCAGGCAGTGCGCAACTACAAGGCGCAGGAAGTGGCGGGCGGCCTGGGTACCGGCGGCGCGCTGGGCGTCCAGGGCGGCATCACCCCACCGGCCGCGCCGGCATTGGCGACGGCGCCGGCCCCGGCACCTGCCCAGGCGAAGAAATCCACGAAGAAGAAATAATCACGCCAGCCGTACCGGGAAACGCCAGCAAGATGCTGGCGTTTGTCATGCGTCCTGCATGGGACATTTCTGCGAATAAAAGTTGCTGCGAGCTGAGCACAGCTGCGACAAGCAACCTATCGCGCGTTATCACATGCGAAGAAGCATCAATGCTGCTTTGCACAAATTAACACCATTTGCCAAGTGTAAATTACTAACCCGGCGGTCAGTGGTGTTGTATTATTCATCACTTATCCTTGTCATATAAGCCATTCACAAGCCCTCCGCAGCAGAGAATGGGCTTTCTGCACTACAATATGGCATTAAAAATAAAGACCCTCCGCCGTGGCAAACCTTGTTGAAATCCGTGACTTGCACTTCTCGTATGGGAAGCGCCCCATCCTGGCCGGGCTCAACATGGACTTCCCAAAAGGGAAGGTGATTGCGGTCATGGGAGGCTCGGGCAGCGGCAAGACAACGGTGCTGCGCCTGATCGGCGGCCAGATCCGGCCCAGCAAGGGCCAGGTCAGCGTGGATGGCCAGGTCGTCCACAAGCT
This sequence comes from Pseudoduganella lutea, assembly GCF_004209755.1. Taxonomy (NCBI): domain Bacteria; kingdom Pseudomonadati; phylum Pseudomonadota; class Betaproteobacteria; order Burkholderiales; family Oxalobacteraceae; genus Pseudoduganella; species Pseudoduganella lutea. Next base: position 3,291,341 of record NZ_CP035913.1, read on the forward strand.
GAAGACGAAAGAGCTGTATTTGTTGCGCCGCAAGATGGGCATGTTGTTCCAGCATGGCGCGCTGTTTACCGACCTCACCGTGTTTGAAAACGTGGCGTTTCCGCTGCGCGAGCATACCGACCTGCCGGAAGAACTGATCCGCGACCTGGTGCTGATGAAGCTCAATGCGGTCGGCCTGCGCAACGCGGCGCCATTGAAACCGGGCGAGATTTCCGGCGGCATGGCGCGCCGGGTGGCGCTGGCCCGTTCGATCGCCCTCGACCCGCAACTGATCATGTATGACGAACCGTTCGCCGGCCTCGACCCGATTTCAATGGGCGTCACCGCGAACCTGGTCCGCAACCTGAACGATGCGTTGGGTTCGACCACCATCCTCGTGTCGCACGACGTGAAGGAATCGTTCACGATCGCGGACTATGTCTATTTTCTGTCGCAGGGCAAGATCGTTGCCCACGGCACGCCTGCTGAAATGATGGTATCGACCGACCCGTACGTCAAACAATTCGTCCATGCGGAAGCGGATGGTCCGGTGCCGTTCCACTACCCCGGCAAGTCGCTGGCCGAGGATCTGGGCCTGGGAGCGCGCAAATGATCGGCCGCCGCGTCCTTGCCGGTGTCGGCAACACCGTTCGCGATTACGTGGAAAGCGTCGGCTATGCCACGCGCACGTTCTTCACGATGCTGGGCCTGTCGCCGGGCATGATGCGCCGGCCCCACCTCGTCATCGAGCAGTTGCACTTCATCGGCAATTATTCGCTGCTGATCATCACGCTGTCCGGCCTGTTCGTCGGCATGGTGCTTGGCCTGCAGGGGTATTACACGCTGAACAAGTACGGCGCTTCCGAGTCGCTGGGCCTGCTCGTGGCGCTGGGCTTGACGCGCGAACTGGGGCCCGTCATCACCGGCTTGCTGTTCGCGGGCCGCGCCGGCACGTCGCTGACGGCTGAAATCGGCCTGATGAAGGCGGGAGAACAACTGTCCGCCATGGAAATGATGGCCGTGAACCCGATCCAGCGCGTGCTGGCACCGCGGTTCTGGGCCGGCGTCATTGCCGTGCCGCTGCTGGCGTCGATCTTTTCCGCCGTCGGCATCCTGGGGGGCTACCTGGTCGGCGTGGGCCTGATCGGCGTCGATGCCGGTGCCTTCTGGTCGCAGATGCAGGGCGGCATCGACCTGTGGAAGGACGTGGGCAACGGCTTCGTCAAGAGCGTGGTGTTCGGCATTGCCATCACCTTCATCGCCCTGTATCAGGGTTACGAGACGCGCCCCACGCCGGAAGACGTCGCCGGCGCCACCACCCGTACCGTGGTCGTGTCGTCGCTGATGATCTGGTGGCTCGACTTCATGCTGACAGCGCTGATGTTCAGCAAGTAATAGTCACCAAGTAATAGTCAGCAAGTAATGTTCAGCAAATAATGCGTAAATAATTGCATCGTGGAAATGCCCGGCGCGGTTACAGAAAAACAGATAGGATAAGTAAAAATGCAACGCAAATCTCTGGATGTGTGGGTCGGCCTGTTCGTCGTGATCGGCGTGGCCGCGCTGATGTTCCTGGCCCTGAAGGCCGGCAACAACAGCACGTTCTCGCTCGCGAACACCTACGAAATCACCGCCAAGTTCGACAATATCGGCAGCCTGCGCCCACAGGCGGCCGTGAAGGCCTCGGGCGTGGTGGTGGGGCGCGTGGCGCGCATCGCGTTCGACGACAAGTCGTACAAGGCAGCCGTCACATTGGAGATGGATTCGACGTACAAGTTCCCGAAAGACAGCTCGGCCAAGATCCTGACAGCCGGGCTGTTGGGCGAGCAGTATGTGGGGATCGAGGCCGGTGGCGATGAAAACAACCTGGCCGAAGGCGACAAGATCGCCCGTACGCAGTCCGCCGCGGTGCTGGAAGACCTGATCAACCAATTCATCTACAGCAAAGCCGCTGAAGGAAAGGACTGAAACTGATGCGCCGCACTACGACCCCTGTTCTACTGGCACTGGCCGCCGCGGCAACCCTGTCGGGCTGCGCCGTTGGGCCCGACAAGCGCGATCCGATGGAAAACTGGAACCGCGCGGTTTTCAATTTCAACGACAAGGTCGATACCTATGCGCTGAAGCCGGTCGCTACCGGCTACAAGAACGTCACGCCGACGTTCGTGCAGACCGGCGTCAACAACTTCTTCGGCAACCTGCAGGATCTGTGGACCGGCGGTAATAATCTGCTGCAAGGCAAGGGCGGTGACGCCGTGTCCGACTTCGGCCGCTTCGCGCTCAATTCCACGTTCGGCGTGCTGGGTCTGTTCGACATCGCTTCCGAAGCCGGCCTGCGCAAGCACAAGGAAGATTTCGGCCAGACACTGGGCCGCTGGGGCGTGCAATCCGGCCCCTACGTGATGCTGCCGCTGCTGGGCCCATCGACCTTGCGCGATACCGTCGGCCTGCCGCTGGACTTCGTGGCCGATCCCTGGTCGTACAAGGATCCCACGAATGTGCGCACCATCGGTGGCGTGATCCGCGTTGTCGACCAGCGCGCGTCGCTGCTCGATGCATCGAGCCTGCTCGAAGATGCCGCGCTGGACCGCTACGAGTTCGTCCGCGACGGTTTCCTGCAGCGTCGCCAGAGCCAGGTGTACGACGGCGACGTGCCGGAAACCAAGGCGGAAGAAAACGTGCCGGAACAGCCTTCGGTGAATCCGACGGGCGAAGGCACGGCGCAGCCGGCCACGTAACGGATCGTAAGAGACAGTAAGCGGCGGTAACGGCCGGCATTGGCCCGGCCACCGGCCGCTATAATGGCGCACCGGCCGGACAGTGAACCGGCCTGTTACCGCCGTACAACCACCGTGGGTACAAGCAACCCGGTACAACCAATATAGGTAAAACCACATGAAACTGATCAAGCAACTGCTCGCCGTCGCCACGATCGCGTTCGCCACCACCGGCTTCGCCGCGGCCCAGAGCGCGAACGAGGCACCCGACCAGCTGGTCAAGCGCATCAGCTCCGAGGTGCTGAACACCGCCAAGGCCGACAAGGAAATCCAGGCCGGCAACACCCGCAAGGTGATCGACCTGGTGGAAACCAAGATCCTGCCCTACGTGGATTTCGAGCGCATGACCGCGCTGGCCGCCGGCCGCTACTGGCGCGAAGCCACGCCGGAACAGAAGCGGGCCCTGTCCACCGAGTTCCGCACCCTGCTGATCTACACGTACTCCGGCGCCCTGTCGCAGGTGCGTAACGAAACGGTTGAATTCAAGCCGCTGCGCGCTGACGCCACCGACACCGAAGTGGAAGTGCGTTCCCAGGTCAACATGACCCGCGGCGAACCGGTGCTGCTGAACTACCGCGTGGCCAAGACCCCGGCTGGCTGGAAGATCTACGACATCAACGTGCTGGGCGCCTGGCTGGTGGAAACCTACAAGGGCACCTTCAACAGCGAGATCAGCAAGGGTGGCATCGATGGCCTGATCAAGACGCTGGCCGCGAAGAACAAGCAGCTGGCAAACAAGCCGCTGGCAACCGCCAAGAAGTAATACCTCTCGGGCCGGCGGCAACGCCGGCCCTTCACTATTTGAAAATCATGCCGGATTCTTCCAACAACATGCTGTCCCTGACCGCGCTGACCGTCGATAACGCCACGGCGGCGCTGGAACACGGCCTCGCGGCACTGCAGGCCGGCCAGGGCGAATTCGATATGCGCAACGTGGTGGCCGTCGATTCGGCCGCCGTTTCCGTGATGCTGGCGTGGCAGCGCGCCGCGCACGCGGCCGGCGTCACGCTGCGCCTCGTGAACCTGCCGCCGATGCTGCAAAGCCTGACCAAGCTGTATGGTGTCTGTTCCCTGGTATCGCCGGAGGCCTGCACGGCTGCCGAACTGCATCACCATTGACCCTGCCTTCCCCCCTCTCCGCTGTATTTCCGCCGGCCCGGGCGTGATCGGGTCGAAATTCCAATATAATTGACCGTTGCTCTTGCCAGAATGGCGCGAGCGCCCCCGTCCAAGGGGTTTCACGCGGTCCGCACGTCCGGCATGGCGCGGGCTGCCAGCGCAACGGTCGACGTTGCACAGAATACAAACAAGGCATGACAGCAATCCACATCAGCAATGTCCAGAAGCGCTACCAATCGCTGCAGGCGCTGGGCGGCGTGTCGCTCTCGATCGAGGAAGGCGAATTTTTCGGGCTGCTCGGGCCGAACGGCGCCGGCAAGACCACGCTGATCTCGATCATCGCGGGCCTGATCCGCGCCGACGCCGGCAGCGTTTCCATCCACGGCCATGACGTGGTGACCGATTTCCGCGCAGCCCGCAGGAAGCTTGGCGTGGTGCCGCAGGAGCTGGTGTTCGACCCGTTCTTCACGGTGCGCGAAACGCTGCGGCTGCAGTCCGGCTATTTCGGCCTGCCGAACAACGACAAGTGGATCGACGAGGTGATGGAAAACCTCGACCTGACCAACAAGGCCGATACCAATATGCGCGCGCTGTCCGGCGGCATGAAGCGCCGCGTGCTGGTGGCGCAGGCGCTGGTGCACAAGCCGCCCGTGATCGTGCTCGATGAGCCCACGGCCGGTGTCGACGTCGAACTGCGCCAGACGCTGTGGAAGTTCATCTCGCGCCTGAACCGCGAGGGCCACACCATCGTGCTGACGACCCACTACCTGGAAGAAGCGCAGGCGATGTGCAAGCGCGTGGCCATGATGAAGCTGGGCAAGGTGGTGGCGCTCGATACGATGTCGTCGCTGATCCGCCGCATCTCCGGCTCGCAGCTGATCGTGCACCTGAAGGCGGGCGACCTGCCGCCGGACCTGCAGCATCTGGTACTGCACGCCGAAACCGGCTCGCAGTTGTCCACCCTTGGCCGCAAGTACAGCCTGAAGGTCAACGAATACATGGAAGTGGAAACCATCCTGGCGCGGCTGCGCGAGAGCGGCGCCGTCATCGACGAGATGCAGCTGCAGCAGGCCGACCTCGAGGATATCTTCCTGGAGATCACCGGCACAGGAGCCCCGCAATGATGTCGACGGGCTTCCGCACCCTGGTGTACAAGGAAACGCTGCGTTTCTACAAGGTGGCCACGCAGACGATCGCCGCGCCGATCCTCACCGCCATGCTGTACCTGCTGATCTTCGGCCACGTGCTCGAAGGCCGCGTGCAGGTCTATGAAGGCGTGTCGTACACGTCGTTCCTGGTTCCCGGCCTGGTGATGATGAGCGTGCTGCAGAACTCGTTCGCCAATTCCTCGTCGTCGCTGATCCAGTCGAAGATCACCGGCAACCTGGTGTTCGTGCTGCTCACGCCCTTGTCGCACTGGGAAATCTTCTCGGCCTACACGATCGCCGCGATGGTGCGCGGCCTCGTCGTCGGCCTGGGCGTGTTCATCGCCACCGCCTGGTTCGCGCACATGTCGTTTGCCTGGCCGCTGTGGATCGTCGTGTTCGCGCTGCTGGGCGCCGCGATCCTCGGCACGATGGGCCTGATCGCCGGCGTCTGGGCCGAGAAATTCGACCAGCTGGCCGCGTTCCAGAACTTCCTGATCATGCCGCTCACTTTCCTGTCCGGCGTGTTCTACTCGATCCACTCGCTGCCGCCGTTCTGGCTGACCGTATCGCACCTGAACCCGTTCTTCTACATGATCGACGGCTTCCGCTACGGCTTCTTCGGCCAGTCCGACATCAATCCCTGGACCAGCCTGGCCATCGTGTCCGCCTTCCTGGTGGTGCTTGCGCTGCTGGCCATCCGCCTGCTCAAGAGCGGCTACAGGCTCAGACACTGAGCAGACATTCAAAGACATTGAAGAGGTACCCATCATGACCACGACTCCCGAAGCAATCCACGGCTACATTGCCGCCGGCCTCGACTGCACCCACCTCGAAGTGGAGGGCGACGGCCAGCACTTCACGGCCATCATCGTTTCGCCGGCATTCGCCGGCAAGCGCCCGATCCAGCGCCACCAGATCGTGTACGCGGCGCTGGGCGACCGCATGCGCGAGGAAATCCATGCGCTGTCGATGAAGACGCTGACCCCCGAAGAATTCGCGGCCAAGGCATAACAGGAAATTCAGGATAACAAGGAAAAGCATGGACAAACTGCTCATCACCGGCGGCAAGCGCCTGGTCGGCGACATCCAGATCTCCGGCGCCAAGAACGCGGCCCTGCCGATCCTGTGCGCGGGCCTGCTGACGGCAGGCGACCTGCAACTGGCGAACGTGCCGAACCTGCACGATGTGTCGACCATGCTCAAGCTGCTGCGCCAGACCGGCCTGACGGTGGCGCAGGACGGCGACAAGGTCACGCTGAACGGCGCGGGCATCAACAAGCTGGAAGCGCCGTATGAGCTGGTGAAGACGATGCGCGCGTCGATCCTCGTGCTCGGCCCGCTGCTGGCGCGCTTCGGCGAAGCCAAGGTATCGCTGCCGGGCGGTTGCGCGATCGGTTCGCGCCCCGTGGACCAGCACATCAAGGGCCTGCAGGCACTGGGCGCGGACATCTCGATCGATGCCGGCTACATCTATGCCAAGGCGAAAAAACTGAAAGGCACCCGCGTCGTCACCGACATGATCACGGTGACCGGCACGGAGAACCTCCTGATGGCGGCCACGCTGGCCGAAGGCGAAACGGTGCTGGACAACGCCGCCTGCGAGCCGGAAGTGACGGATCTCGCCAACCTGCTGGTGGCCATGGGCGCGAAGATCGACGGCATCGGCACCAGCCGCCTGGTGATCCAGGGCGTGCCTGCGCTGCACGGCGCATCGCACGCGGTGATCTCGGACCGCATCGAAGCGGCCACGTTCCTGTGCGCCGTGGCAGCCGCCGGCGGCGACATCACGATCCGCAACACGCGCACCGATATCCTCGATGCCGCGCTGGAAAAGCTGCGCGAGATGGGCGTGCGCCTGACCGTGGGCGATACGTGGATCCGCGCCCAGATGGATGCGCGGCCCACGCCGGTATCGTTCCGCACGACCGAATACCCGGGCTTCCCGACCGACATGCAGGCCCAGTTCATGGCCGTCAACACGATCGCCGACGGCCAGAGCACCGTCACCGAAACGATCTTTGAAAACCGCTTCATGCACGTGCAGGAAATGAACCGCCTGGGCGCGCGTATCCGGATCGACGGCAACACCTCCTTCATCGACGGCAGGCAGCAACTCATCGGCGCCCCGGTGATGGCCACCGACCTGCGCGCTTCGGCGTCGCTCGTCATCGCCGGCCTGGCCGCGAAGGGCGAAACGCTGGTCGACCGGATCTATCACCTGGACCGTGGCTACGACCGCATGGAAGTGAAGCTTTCCGCCGTCGGCGCCAACATCACCCGTATCAAATAAACCATGAGCACACTTCCTGCCCAGGCGACCGACCGCTCGCAACTGATCCTTGCCCTGTCGAAGGGCCGCATCTTCGAGGACACGCTGCCGTTGCTGGCCGCCGCCGGCATCACCGTCACGGAAAACCCGGAAACCTCGCGCAAGCTGATCCTGCCGACCAACGACCCGAACGTGCGCGTGCTGATCGTGCGCGCAACCGACGTGCCCACGTACGTGCAGCATGGCGCCGCCGACTTCGGCGTGGCCGGCAAGGACGTGCTGTTCGAGCATGGCGGCGAAGGCCTGTACCAGCCGATCGACCTGAACATCGCGCGTTGCCGCATGTCCGTCGCCGTGAAGGCCGGCTTCGACTACGAGACCGCGGTGCGCCAGGGCGCGCGCCTGCGGGTGGCGACGAAATTCACGGAAATGGCGCGCCAGCACTTCGCCAAGAAGGGCGTGCACGTCGACCTGATCAAGCTGTACGGCTCGATGGAGCTGGCGCCGCTGGTGGGCCTGTCCGATGCCATCGTCGACCTGGTCAGCACCGGCAGCACGCTGCGCGCCAACAACCTGGTGGAAGTGGAAGAGATCTGCGACATCTCGTCCCGCCTGGTCGTCAACCAGGCCGCGCTGAAACTGAAGCGCGCCCGCCTGCAGCCGATTCTCGAAGCGTTCGAGAAAGCCTCGCAAGAAAACCAGTAACACTGTAAAACCGTAGAACAGCAAAGCCGCCACCATGATCCAGATCCGCAAGCTCGACTCCACCGCCATCGACTTCCAGGAAACGCTCGACGCGCTGCTCGCGTTCGAAGCGGAAACCGATTTCGCCATCGAACAGGCCGTTACCGGGATCATCGCGCAGGTGCGCGCGCGCGGCGACGAAGCCGTGGTCGAGTACACGAACAAGTTCGACCGCATCCCGAACGGTGGCGCCGCCGACCTGCAGGCTTTCGAGATCGGCCAGGCCGAACTGGATGCCGCGCTGGCGGCGCTGCCGGACACGCAGCGCGCCGCGTTGCAGACGGCCGCCGAACGCATCCGTGTGTTCCACGAGCGCCAGAAGCAGGAGCTGCAGGGTTTCACCTATACCGAAGCGGATGGCACGATCCTCGGCCAGCGCATCACGCCGCTGGACCGCGTGGGCATCTACGTGCCGGGCGGGAAAGCCGCCTACCCGTCGTCCGTGCTGATGAACGCGATTCCCGCCAAGGTGGCCGGCGTCGGCGAGATCGTGATGGTCGTGCCGACACCGGATGGCATCAAGAACCAGATGGTGCTGGCCGCCGCCGCGATCGCCGGCGTCGACCGCGTGATCGGCATCGGCGGTGCGCAGGCCGTGGCCGCACTGGCCTATGGCACCGAGTCGATCAAGCCGGTCGACAAGATCGTCGGCCCCGGCAACGCCTACGTGGCGGCGGCCAAGCGCCGCGTGTTCGGCGCCGTGGGCATCGACATGATCGCCGGCCCGTCGGAAATCCTGGTAGTCTGCGACGGCACCACGGACCCTGACTGGGTGGCGATGGACCTGTTCTCGCAGGCCGAGCACGACGAGCTCGCGCAGGCGATCCTGCTGTGCCCGGACGCGGACTACATCGCGCAGGTCGAGGCGTCCATTCAAAAACTGCTGCCGACGATGCCGCGCCAGGAAACGATCCGCACCTCGCTGACCGACCGCGGCGCGCTGGTCAAGGTGCGCAGCATGGAAGAGGCATGCGAGATCGCCAACGCCATCGCCGCCGAGCACCTGGAAATTTCCGCCGAGGAGCCGCAGCAGTGGGCCGACAGGATCCGCCACGCGGGCGCCATGTTCCTGGGCCGCTTCTCGTCCGAATCGCTGGGCGACTATTGCTGCGGCCCGAACCACGTGCTGCCCACGTCGCGCACGGCGCGCTTCTCGTCGCCGCTGGGCGTGTACGATTTCCAGAAGCGCTCGTCGGTGATCCAGGTCAGCGAAGCCGGTGCCCAGACATTGGGTAAAATCGCCGCCGAGCTGGCATACGGCGAGGGCTTGCAGGCGCACGCGCGCAGCGCGGAGCTGCGGTTGAAACCATGAGTACCTGGCTCGATCAGGTGTTCTGCGAGGATGCGCTGGCAGGTTTGCATCGCATCCCGGATGGCTCGATCGACCTGATCCTCACAGACCCGCCGTACAACCTGGGCAAGGATTACGGCAATGCCTCCGACCAGCAGCCGGTGGACGATTTCCTGGCCTGGACCGAGCAATGGGTCGATGCCGCGCTGCCGAAGCTGAAGGAAAACGGCAGCCTGTATGTGTTCACGACGTGGCGCTCGGCGCCGGAAATCTTCGTGATGCTGAAACGGCGGATGACGATGATCAACGAGATCATCTGGGACCGCCGGGTGCCGTCGATGGGCGGCACCGTGCGCAGTTTTACGTCGGTGCACGACACGATCGGCTTTTTCGTGCGCCGCAAGGATTATTATTTCAACCTCGACGCCGTGCGCATCCCGTACGACGCCGAAACCAAGAAGGCCAGGTCGCGCTCGATCTTCGTGGGCGCGAAATGGCTGGAACAGGGCTACAACCCGAAAGACCTGTGGAGCGTATCGCGCTTGCACAGGCAACATGCGGAGCGGGTCGATCACCCCACGCAAAAGCCGCTCGAGATCATCGAACGGATGGTGAAGGCATCGTGCCCCCCGGGCGGCGTGGTGCTCGACCTGTTCATGGGCAGCGGCACCACGGCCGTCGCGGCGCGCAACACGGGCCGCCACTTCACCGGCTTTGAACTCAATCCCGACTATTGCAGGATCCTCGCCGAACGCCTGGATCAACTGGCCGTCGAGCCACAGGAGCCTGACCCCAAGGTCCGTCCGAAACGCCCGGCATCACCACCGGCCGCCGGGCAGCAGGGGTCTGACCCCAAGGCCCGCGCCAAAGGCCGGGTCCGCGCCGCCGATCCGGGGTCCGACCCCGGTTTTCTGGTGACGCCGCCTGCGGCCCCGGCCAGGAAGCGGGCAACGAGGAAACCGAAGTCCAAGGTTGTCGCCGCGCCAACAAGCGTCGACAGCCCCGAATAACGAATTGGAGTATTGAATAGCATGTCCCTCGACAGCCTGATCGCCAACACCATTCGCCCCGACGTGCGCAGCGACAAGAGCTACCACGTGCCGGATGCCAGCGGCTTCGTGAAGTTGGACGCGATGGAAAACCCGTACCAGTTGCCGGAAGACCTGCGGCGCGAGCTGGGCAACCGGCTGGCCGAGGTGGCGCTGAACCGCTACCCGGCGGCCGCCTACGGCCCGCTGAAGGAACGCATCCGCGCGAAGCTCGGCATCCCGGCCGGCTACGACGTACTGCTGGGCAATGGCTCCGATGAGCTGATCGCCATCATGGCCGCCACCTGCGCGTGGCAGGACCGCCGTGCCGTGATGCTGGCGCCGGTGCCCGCGTTCGTGATGTTCCAGCGCTCGGCCCAGGTGGCCGGCATGGATTTCGTCGGTGTGCCGCTGAAGGCGGACCTGACGCTCGACCTGCCGGCCATGCTGGCGGCGATCGAGCAGCACCGGCCCGCGCTGATCTTCCTGGCGTACCCGAACAATCCGACCGGCAACCTGTTCGACACGGCCGACATCGAAGCCATCCTGCGCGCGCAGGGCGACCGGGGCCTGGTCGTGGTCGACGAAGCCTACGAGCCGTTCGCACAGCAGAGCTTCATGCCGCGCCTGCCGGAATTCGGCAACCTGATCGTGATGCGCACGCTGTCCAAGCTGGGCCTGGCCGGCATCCGCCTCGGCTACATGTCGGCGGCGCCCTCGCTGCTCGAGCAGTTCGAGAAAGTGCGGCCGCCCTACAACATCAACGTGATGACGCAGGCGGCGGCCGAATTCGCGCTCGACCATGTCGACGTGCTCAACGAGCAGGCCCGGCTGCTGCGGGAGCAGCGCACCGCGCTGGCTGCCGCGCTGGCCGGCGTGCCGGGCGTGCAGGTGTTCCCGTCGGCGGCCAATTTCATCACGATCCGTGTGCCGGATGCCGACAGCGTCCATGCCAAACTGGTAAGTCGTAAAATCCTGATTAAAAATTTGAGTAAAATGCACAGTGTGCTGACGAACTGCCTGCGTGTGACCGTCAGCACGCCGGACGAGAACGCCGCTTTCCTCGATGCGCTGCGCGCCTCGTTGGCGGACCGATCCTAATACCCCAGAGCTTCCCATGAATTCACCAGCCCCGCGCATTGCAGAAGTCATCCGCAACACCAACGAGACGCAGATCCGCGTCGCCCTGAACCTGGACGGCACCGGCGTGCAAAAGCTCGATACCGGCGTGCCCTTCCTGGACCACATGCTGGACCAGATCGCGCGTCACGGCCTGATCGACCTGGACATCAAGGCCACCGGCGACACGCACATCGACAACCACCACACCGTCGAGGACGTGGGCATCACGCTGGGCATGGCGGTGGCCAAGGCCATCGGCGACCGCAAGGGCATCCGCCGCTATGGCCACGCCTATGTGCCGCTGGACGAGGCGCTGTCGCGCGTCGTCATCGATTTCTCGGGCCGCCCGGGCATCGAATACCACATCCCGTTTACCCGCGCGATGATCGGCACGTTCGACGTCGACCTGACGCTGGAATTCTTCCGCGGCTTCGTCAACCACGCCGGCATCTCGCTGCACATCGACAACCTGCGCGGCACCAACGCCCACCACCAGTGCGAGACGGTGTTCAAGGCGTTCGGCCGTGCGCTGCGCATGGCCGCCGAGTTCGACGAGCGCGCCGCCGGCACGATTCCCTCCACCAAAGGAAGCCTGTAAACAAAGGCCGGCTTTCACATCATGAAAAAAATTGTAGTAGTTGACTACGGCATGGGTAACGTGCGCTCCGTTGCGCAGGCCCTGCGTGCCGTCGCGCCGGAAGCCGACGTGTCCATTTCCGGCATTCCCGCCGAGATCGACGCGGCCGACCGCATCGTCCTACCCGGCCAGGGCTCCATGCTCGACTGCATGACGCACCTGCGCGAGTCGGGCGTGCACGATGCGCTGATGCGCGCCGCCGCAACGAAGCCGCTGATGGGCGTTTGCGTCGGCGAACAGATGCTGCTCGAGCGCAGCGAGGAACGCGATGCCCAAGGCCTGGGTCTGTTCCCGGGCTCGGTGGTGCGCTTCCAGCTCGACGGGCAATTGCAGGAAGACGGTTCCCGCTTCAAGGTGCCGCAGATCGGCTGGAACAAGGTGAAGCAGACCGCGCCGCATGCGATGTGGGAAGGCATTCCCGACGATGCGTATTTCTATTTCGTGCACAGCTATTACGCGCGGCCGGAAAACCCGGCGCACAGCGTGGGCGAAACCGTGTATGGCGCACCGTTCTGCTGCGTGATCGCGCGCGACAACATTTTCGCCACCCAGTTCCACCCGGAGAAAAGCGCGGCCACGGGCCTGCAGCTGTACAAGAATTTCGTCCACTGGAATCCCTGAGCTCCGCCGCGTCCCACTGACAGCGTCCACCCACCCACTTACTCGAACCCTTATCACACCATGCTGCTCATTCCCGCCATCGACCTCAAAGACGGTCACTGCGTTCGCCTGAAACAAGGCGACATGGAACAGTCCACCGTGTTTTCCGACGACCCTGGTGCCATGGCGCGCCACTGGCTGGAGCAGGGCGCGCGCCGCCTGCACCTGGTGGACCTGAATGGTGCCTTCGCCGGCAAGCCGAAGAACGAAGGCGCCGTGAAGGCGATCCTGAAAACGGTGCAGGAGTTCGCCCTGGAACACGATATCGACGAGATCCCCGTGCAACTGGGCGGCGGCATCCGCGACCTGGACACGATCGAACGCTACCTCGACGACGGTATCAGCTACATCATCATCGGCACCGCCGCGGTGAAGAGCCCCGGCTTCCTGCACGATGCGTGCGGCGCTTTCCCCGGCCACATCATCGTGGGCCTGGACGCCAAGGACGGCAAGGTGGCCACCGATGGCTGGAGCAAGATGTCCGGCCACGAAGTGATCGACCTGGCGCAGAAGTTCGAGCAGTACGGCGTGGAATCGATCGTCTACACCGACATCGGCCGCGACGGCATGATGGGCGGCGTGAACATCGAAGCCACGGTGCGCCTGGCGCAGGCCGTGCGCATTCCGATCATCGCCTCGGGCGGCCTGCACAACCTGGCCGACGTGGAAGCGCTGTGCGCGGTGCAGGATGAAGGCATCGAAGGCGTGATCTGCGGCCGTTCGATCTACGAAGGCACGATCAACCTGAACGAGGCGCAACTGCGCGCCGATGAACTCAGTGGCGACCTCCCCGGCGAATTCGCCGGCGAAGCCACGGACGAACCGTCCACCACGGAAAAATAATATGCTGGCCAAACGCATCATCCCTTGCCTGGACGTGACCGACGGCCGCGTCGTCAAGGGCGTCAATTTCACCGAACTGCGCGATGCCGGCGATCCGGTCGAGATCGCCCGCCGCTACGACGAGCAGGGCGCCGACGAGCTGACGTTCCTCGACATCACCGCCTCGTCCGACAATCGCGGCCTGATCCTGGACATCATCGAACGGGTCGCCGCGCAGGTCTTCATTCCGCTGACGGTCGGCGGCGGCGTGCGCAAGGTGGAAGACGTGCAGCGCCTGCTGAATGCGGGCGCGGACAAGATCAGCCTGAATACCTCGGCCGTCAGCAACCCGCAGCTGGTCTTCGACGCCTCGCAGAAGCACGGTTCCCAATGCATCGTGGTGGCCATCGACGCCAAGCAGGTCTCCCCAGGCAAGTGGCAGGTATTCACGCATGGCGGCCGCAACGCCACCGGGCTCGATGCCGTCGAATGGGCGCAGAAAATGGCCTCGCTGGGCGCCGGCGAACTGCTGCTGACCAGCATGGACCGCGACGGTACCAAGAGCGGCTTCGACCTGGCGCTGACGCGCGCCGTGTCCGATGCCGTGGGCATTCCGGTGATCGCCTCGGGCGGCGTGGGCGGCTTGCAGGACCTGGCCGATGGCGTGACGAAAGGCCACGCCGACGCCGTTCTGGCCGCCAGTATCTTCCACTATGGGCAGCACACGGTGCAGGAAGCCAAGCGCTTCATGGCGCAGCAGGGCATTCCGGTGCGCGAGGCCTGAGAGAACAGCATGAGTATTCCAACGACAACGCCTAGCGTAGCCAAGGCAAAATGGCTGAACCGCGTGCACTGGGACGAACACGGCCTGGTGCCCGTGATCGTGCAGGAAAGCGGCAGCAACGACGTACTGATGTTCGCCTGGATGAACCGCGATGCACTGTTCAAGACGGTGGAACTGCGCGAAGCCGTGTACTGGAGCCGTTCGCGCAAGAAGCTGTGGCACAAGGGCGAGGAATCCGGGCATGTGCAGAAGGTGCTCGACATCCGTCTCGACTGCGACGAGGATGTGGTGCTGCTGAAGGTGGAGCAGGCCGGCGGCATCGCCTGCCACACGGGGCGCCATTCCTGCTTCTTCCAGCAGTTCGACGGCGACCCGAAGGATGGCGACTGGCGGGACGTGGAACCGGTGCTGAAGGATCCGGAAACCATTTATACGGACAAGAAGAAATGAGCATCGAAGCAAACGAGGCCGCCGGCACGATCCTGGACCGCGTGGCCGCCACGATCGAGTCGCGCAAGGGCGCCGATCCCGCCACGTCGTACGTGGCCAAGCTGTTCTCGAAAGGCGATGACGCGATCCTGAAAAAGATCGGCGAGGAAGCCACCGAGACCGTGATGGCCGCCAAGGATGCCCGCGTGACGGGCGATGGCGCGAAGGTGCTGTACGAAGTGGCCGATCTGTGGTTCCATTCGCTCGTGTTGCTGGCCCAGTTCGACCTGTCGCCACAGCAGGTGCTCGACGAGCTGGCGCGCCGCGAAGGCATGTCCGGCATTGCCGAAAAAGCCGCGCGCCCGGAATAACTGAAAAAGGACTGACCCGTGGATAACTGCCTGTTCTGCAAGATCGCCGCCAAACAAGTGCCTGCAAGCGTCGTCTACGAAGACGACGAGCTGCTGGCATTCAAGGACATCAACCCGGCCGCGCCGGTGCACCTGCTGGTGATCCCGAAAAAGCATATTTCCACGCTGACCGAAGCGCAGCCGGAAGACACACTCTTGCTGGGCAAGATACTGGCCCTGGCACCGAAGCTGGCCGAGGAACATGGCGTGTCGGTGGTTTACGGCGAGGATGGCAGCCCCACGCGTGGCTACAAGACGCTGATCAACAGCGGCCCGGACGGCGGGCAGGTGATTTATCACCTGCACATGCACCTGTACGGCGGCCCGCGGCCGTGGCGCGGCATGCACTGATCCGGGCGGCACCGGATAC
The DNA here is from genome assembly GCF_004209755.1 of Pseudoduganella lutea. Taxonomy (NCBI): domain Bacteria; kingdom Pseudomonadati; phylum Pseudomonadota; class Betaproteobacteria; order Burkholderiales; family Oxalobacteraceae; genus Pseudoduganella; species Pseudoduganella lutea. The sequence continues at coordinate 3,306,930 of NZ_CP035913.1, forward strand.
CCCGATTAAGCAGGCGGAAGAGTTATTTCCGGCCGTTACTGTGACAGGCACATGACATCACAAGAGTCGTGTAAACTGTTTGTTCTTACCGAATTCGGGCATTACCGCCCTGCAAGGAGAATAGTATGGGTTCCATGAGCATCTGGCATTGGGTGATCGTCCTGGTCGTCGTCATGCTGGTTTTCGGCACCAAGAAGCTGGGCAATATCGGCTCCGACCTGGGCAAGGCCGTCAAGGGTTTCAAGGATGGCGTGAAGACCGACGAGAAAGATGCGGCCGAACAGCCTGCGCCGCCGCCCGCGCACGTGACCGACAAGGGCACGATCGAGGTCGACGCCAAGGAAAAGACCAAGCATTGAGCGCATGCTGATACCGCAAGCTGATACATGATCGATCTCGGTCTTTCCAAACTGGCCATCATCGGCGTCGTTGCGCTGATCGTCATCGGTCCCGAAAAACTGCCGAAGGTGGCGCGCATGGCCGGCACGCTGTATGGCCGCGCCCAGCGCTACCTGCACGACGTGAAGAGCGAAGTCAGTCGCGAAATCGAGCTGGAAGAACTGCGCAACCTGCAAAAGAACGTGCAGGAACAGGCGCAGAACATCAAGGCCGATGTCGAGAATTCGATCCAGAAGAACATGGCCGAGGTGGAGGATGTCTTCAAGATAGAAGACACCGCCGACACCTATGCCAGCCCCGCGCCCGACTTCCATTCGGCCACGCTGGAAGACCAGTCGCGCAAGGCCAAGGAATTCCGCCGCAAGCGCCTCGTGCGCACCTCCGCCGTGCCGCAGTGGTACAAGCAGCGCACCGGCGGCCGCATGCACGTGGTGTCCGGCGCGGCGCGCGTGGCGCGCTTCCGTCCGCGCAACGGTCAACCTCCCGCCTCCTTTTATTGATGAGCACTGAACAACCGGCCGAAGAAACCTTCATCAGCCATCTCGTAGAACTGCGTGACCGGCTGCTGAAAGCTTCCATCGGCGTCCTGATCGTCACGGCCCTGCTGATGGCGTGGCCAGGGCCCACCATGCTGTACGACTTCCTGGCCCAGCCGATGATCGATGCGCTGCCTGTCGGCGCGAAGATCATCGCCACCGGCGTGACCGCGCCGTTTCTCGTGCCGATGAAGGTCACGCTGATGCTGGGCATCATCCTGGCGTTGCCGTGGGTGCTGTACCAGGCGTGGGCGTTCGTCGCACCGGGCCTGTACACGCACGAAAAGCGCCTGGTGGCGCCGCTGGTGATTTCCTCCTCGCTGCTGTTCGTGGCCGGGGTGGCGTTCTGCTACTTCTTCGTGTTCGGGCGGGTCTTCCACTTCATCGCCACGTTCGCGCCATCGTCGATCGCCGTCACCCCCGACATCGAGAATTACCTCGATTTCGTGATGTCGATGTGCCTGGCATTCGGCGCCGCGTTCGAAGTGCCGATCGTGGTGGTGATCCTGGTGCGGATGAACCTCGTCACGCTGGCCAAGCTGCGGGAGTGGCGGCCCTATGTGATCGTGGGCGCCTTCGTCATCGCCGCCATCGTCACGCCGCCGGACGTGGTCAGCCAGTTCGCCCTGGCCATCCCGATGTGGATGCTGTTCGAGCTGGGGCTGCTGGTCTCGCCGATGTTCGTCAAGATGACGCAGGCGCCGGAGAATCAGACTTAAGCGCCAGACGTAAATACAGTCAGCAAAAAAAAGGAGCCTCGGCTCCTTTTTTATTCGTTTGGGCTGCGCAATGTTGCCAGAAAAATGGGGACGTACCCCATTTTTCGGGAAATCTTTGTTTACTGCATCAGTTCGCGGATCACCTTCACCGGCGCGCTGCCGTAGCCGAGGAACTCCTCGTTGAACGCCTTTTGCGTGAACTTGCTGCCCAGCGCAGTGCGGCGCTGTTCGCGCAATTCCATGATTTCGCTGTAGCCGCTGAAGTAGGATGTCAGCTGCACGGAGGTGAGCGTGACGCGGCGCCATTTCTCGGCCGCTTCCTGCTGCGTCTGGAACGCCTGCCGGGTCAGCAGGTCGAGCGCCTGCTCCTGCTTCATGTCGAGCACGTGCACGCTGTAGTCGAGGATCGTGTTCGTCACGCTGCGCAGGTTCCACTTCGAATACATCAGCCACATTTCGGGCGAGTTGTCATAGCCCGATTCGAGCATCATGCGCTCGCTGAACACGGCCCAGCCTTCGACCATGGCGCCATTGCCGAAGATCGACTTCACCAGGGAAGGCGACTTGTTCGCATAGACCAGCTGCGCATAGTGGCCGGGGATGGCCTCGTGCATGTTCAGGATCTGCAGGATCCAGTGGTTGTATTCGCGCAGGCTGCTTTCTGCCTGTTCCGGGGTGGCGCCGGTCAGCGGTGTCACGTTGTAGTAGGTACGGTCCTGCGGGCGGTAGGGGCCGGGCGCCTCGATGCTGGCGCCGGCCACGCCGCGCTGGTAGGCCGGGGTTTCACGCACGACCAGGGGCTTGTCCGCGTCGAGCGTGAGCAGGTCGTTCTTCGTCACCCACTCCTGCAGCTTCGGGATCTGCGCCTTGATCTCGTCGACGAAGCGCTCGGGCGCCACGTGGTTGGCCGAGAGCTTGTCGATCATCATGCCGATCTTGGCATAGCGGTCGGCCGGTTTGCGCACGTCGGCCAGGTACTTCGGCCACAGTTCGTCGCTGATGCGGTCCATGTTCGCCAGCAGCTCGTCGCGCGCCGTCAGCGCCTTCTGGTAAGTCTGCTCGCCCGTGCTGGCGGACTGGATGTCGAACGCGAACTTCTGTTCGTACAGCTCGCGGCCGATGCGGAACGAGCGCGCACCCTGCACGGCCAGCATCTTGTCCGTCTCGCCAAGCCAGGCCGCATAGGCCTGCACGGCCGTTTTCGCGGCGGCGATGCGCTGCCCGAACAGGCCCTTCTCGTTGGCGGCCAGCGACGACGCCTGCGCTTCCTTGTCCAGCTCGTCCAGCAGCGCGATCACGCCGGGCGCCTGCGCGATCGCGAGCTGCGTGTGTTCGCGCGTGGGCGTCGTGATGTTGTTGCGCGCCGCTTCATAGTAGGCCGGCACGTTGGCGATGCGCCGCAGCAGCGTGCGCAGCCGCTGCGACTTGGCCGCGTACTCGGTGTGCAGGATGTAGTCGATCGGGCCGGCGATGTTGTACAGCGCCGGGTTCCATTCGAATTCACGGAATGTCGTCAGGTACCAGCGATCCGACTTGAGCTTGTTGACGAGCAGCGCCATATCGGTACGCTGGCGTGCCGACAGCTGGCGCGCGTCGATCTTGCCGAAGCGGGCCAGCCAGCTGTCGATGAAGGCGATCTGCAGCTGGCGCGTGGCCAGGTCGGGCACCGTGAGCGTGGCGGCCGTATCGTACTTGCCAACCGTGATCGCGGTTTCCGGATCCATGCGCCACAGCGCATTGAGGAACTGGTTCGATTGCGAATTGAACGTGCGGTCGGCGCGGCTTTCGGACGATGCCGAAGCGGCTGAAGCTGCGGCCGCACCGGTGGCGACGGCGGCTGCTGCGCCGGCCTTCTTGGCAGTGGACTTCGATTTGGAGGATTTCTTGGCGGGGACGGTCTTGCTGGATTTTGCCTTCGACGGCTTTCTTGCCGCCTCGGCAGGCGTAAAGGCCAGCGCCAGCATCATGGCGGCCAGCGCGAGTTTTGTCTTGATCATCGTGTAACTTTCTCTTACCGGGGTCGAACAGGGGCGAGATTATCATTAATCAACTCGCCGGAACCCGGCATGTTACACGACGCTACAAAGCCGCCTCCTCAAGCCAGCCGGTCGTCCCGCAATGCCTGCTGGTGACGTTCGTTGATGAGCGCCACCGCTTCGCGCCCGCGCGCCATGTGGGTCAGCCTGATCTCGCTGGCCGGCGTGAACCGGTGCGCCACGCGGATCGACCACGACCGCAGCAGCCAGCTGCCGAACGACTGCGCGTAGGACGCCTGGTCGAGATCGCGCCACTTGATGCCGCGGATGCCGCGTTGCCAGGGCAGCACGCCCGAATACAGCCAGACGCCGGCATCGTCGTAATACAGTTGCACGCTGCGGATCAGCAGCACGCGGTAGCCGATCAGCAGCGTGGAGGCGGCCAGCACGCCGGCGGCGGCCAGTTGCGAGTGGTTGAAGGCAAGCCGCAGCACGAATGTCATCACCACGGCCACCAGCAGGCAGCCGATATAGGCGGTCCAGGCCTTGCGGCACAGGGGGATGCCGTGCGTGGCGGCGGTGAGGTCACTTTCCTTGAGTCGTTCCATGCCCGGATGATTGCATGGAATGGCCGTTCCGGGAAAGGGGAGCGGCCCGGGTTGGGCCCAAACCTGATGTCGTCAAGTCAGCGCTTGGCCGGCAAGTGAAATCGCATCCATAACCAAAAAGCGAACGTCTGGGGTCAGACCCGCCGGGTCTGACCCCGGCTTTTGCCTTTGGGGTGGGCTTATCTGAATGGCATCAGGCTTAGACCGGCCCCTGGCGGCTGTCCATCCGCTCGGCATGGTCGCGGCCCGCGAAACGGTCGAGGATGCCGGCGGCGCGCGTGCCGTCGCGATCGTTGTCCACTTCGACCTGCAGCAGGCAATTGCTGCGCTGGACCGGGGTGCGCACTTCGCCGTTGGCGGACTGGCGGTTCGGGTTGTCGAACGATGGGGTGGGTTTCTCGGTCAGGTCGACCACGAAGTTGCCCTCGACGGGGCCTGCTTCATCTTCGTGGACGTTCATGGAAATGGCGGATGCGGCGATGCCGGACGCGATCAGCGCCTCGCGCGCCTGCTGCGCCACTTCCACGCTGTCGAATACGCGGAGGAGGGTGTCGGCCATGATGTACTCCTGATGGGTATGGATGAATGCAACCATCATAGCGAAGGCGTGCCGGCGGCAGCGTCCCGTTAGCCTCAGGAAAAATCCTGCCGGGGCTTTCAGCGCCTGAGGCCTTCCTCCAGCATGGCCAGCATGTCCGCGGCATTCATCCGCGCCGCCATCTCGCTGCCGTCGAGCAGGCTATCGGCCAGTTCGCGCTTGTGCCCGTGCAGCTCGACGATGCCTTCCTCGATCGTGTGGCGCGCCACGAGGCGGTAGATCGTCACGGGGCGCTGCTGGCCCATCCGGTGCGCACGGTCCGATGCCTGGTCTTCCACGGCCGGGTTCCACCACGGGTCCATGTGGATCACGTAGTCGGCGGCCGTCAGGTTGATGCCCACGCCACCGGCCTTCAGGCTGATCAGGAACACGTCGCCCTCGCCGGCCTGGAAGGCATCGACCCGTGCCTTGCGGGCAGCCGGTGGCGTGGCCCCATCCAGGTACTGGTAGGCAATGCCTTGGCGGTCGAGGTGTTTGCGGATCAGGCCCAGGTGGTCGACGAACTGGCTGAACACCAGCACCTTGTGCCGGTTTTCCAGCAGGCTCGCCAGCAGATCGGCGAAGGCGGCAAGCTTGCTGCTGTCGAGTTTCAGTTCCGGTGCCACCAGGTTCGGGTTGCAGCAGGCGCGCCGCAGCTTCATGATCTCGGCCAGGATCTGGATCGACTTCTTGTCGGCCGGCGCATCGATGGATGCCAGCTTGTCCAGCGCTTCCCGGCGCAGCGATTCGTACAGCGCCGTCTCTTCCTTCGACAGGTCCACCTCCAGCACGATTTCCGTGCGCGCCGGCAGCTCGGCCAGCACCTGTGCCTTCGTGCGGCGCAGGATGAAGGGCCCGATCAGGCGGCGCAGCCGGTTGCGCGCACCCACTTCGGCCTTGCGGTCCTGCTGGCGCTCGATCGGGCCGGCAAAGCGCAGGTTGAACTGGTCGAGCGATCCGAGCAGGCCCGGATTGATGAAGCGGAACAGGTTCCACAATTCGCCCAAGTGGTTTTCCAATGGCGTGCCCGTGCACGCCATGCGGAAGTCGCCCGACAGCGCCATCACGGCCTGCGAGCGTTTGGTGGCCGCGTTCTTGATGGCCTGCGCCTCGTCGAGCACGATGGTATGCCAGCGCTGTTTGGTAAAACGTTCCGATTCCAGCTGCAGCAGCCCATAGCTGGCGATGACCAGGTCGAACGGCCCGGCGCTGTCGATCATTTCGGCGCGATCGCCGGCGCCGAACAGCTTCACGTTCAGCGTGGGCGCGAAACGGGCCGCTTCGCTGGCCCAGTTCAGGCACACGGAAGTGGGCGCAACGACGAGCGCCGGGCCTTGCGGGGCGCGCAGCAGCAGCAGGGCCAGCGCCTGCACGGTCTTGCCCAGGCCCATGTCGTCCGCCAGGCAGGCGCCCACGCCCCAGTGCGCGAGCCGCGCCAGCCATTCAAAGCCTTCGCGCTGGTAGTCGCGCAGCTCGGCCTGCAGGGTGGAGGGAAGCTGCGGCTGGTACTCGGCCTGCGCGGCGATGCGGGCGATATGCTCGCGCCACAGCCGGTCCGCTTCGAGGCCGCCCACTTCGCCGGCCAGCTCCTCCAGCACGAAGGCCGCCAGCTGGTGGACCCTTGCGCCGGCATCGTCATCCTCGCCATAGGCATCGAGTTCCGACAGGCGCCGGTACAGTTCTTCGGACAGCGCCAGGAACTGCTTGTCCTTCAATTCGATGAAGCGGCTCTTGCCGGCGCGGATCAGGTCGAGCAGCGAGCGCAGGTCCATCACGCGGTCCTCGTCCACCTGCAACTGGCCGCTGACGGCGAACCAGTCCTTCTTGCTCTTGATCGACAGTTTCAGCTGCTTCGTGTGGATGGGCGGCGTGATCCGGAACTTTTCGCCGTCCGGCCAGCCGACCACCACGCGTTCCGGTCCCAGCTCCTGCAATTCGGCCAGCAGCTGCAGGCACAGCGCGGGCTGGCCGAGCAGCCATTCGCCATGTTCCTGCTCGGCTCCTTCGAGCGCCGTGCATTTCAATACCAGCTGGCGCTCCGCGTCACGCTCGCCGGCCAGGTTGCGGCGCACCTGCACCGGCTTGCCGCCGACATCCGTGATGACGGTTTCGGCCCCCGCGCCGGGCGCATAGTAGGGGCCCGCGTCGGGCAAGGGGCGCACCTGCACTTGCATCCGCAAGCCTTGCTGGTAGGGCAGCAGGTGCACGTGCAGGCGGATATCGGGATCGACGGCGCCGGCGGCGGCCGTACCGCCGCCGATGTCCGACTGCACGGTGACGCTGGTGGCCACCGTGCCGATCGCTTTCAGTACCTGTTCCTTCGCATGCAGCGGCACCGTGAGGCCATCGCCGACGATGGCGGCGATGCGCCGGTGCTCGTCGTTGACGGCCACCACGCGGATGCGGTTCGGCGCCTCGCGCAGCGCGACCGTCCGGTCGGCGGTCGAAAGATTCGGGTGCAGCGACAGGTGCAGCTTGCCCTTGCGTTCCTGTACCAGCAGTTCGGGCTCGCCGCCCGTGATTTCCACGCGCGTGTCCGGCGCATCCATCCAGAACACCAGCGGGTGGCCGACGAGCGCCGGCAGGGCGTCGGTCGGATCGATGTCGTAGCGCAGGCCGGACGAATAAGCCTGCCGCGACGGCGCGATGTGCGTGCTCAGGCGAATATCCTGCGGCGTCAGGAAATCCAGTTCCGCCGCATCCTCGGAGAGCCGCTTCAATGCGATGGGGCGGCCATTGCTCCACTGGCCCTTGGCGCTGCGCTTCTGTTCGCGCGGTTCGAGTTCGTTGATGCCCGACCGGTCGCTCCAGGTGATCATCCACACCAGGCGCGTCTCGCCCGCCGCGGCCGGTGCCTGCTGGTGCAGGTTGATCAGCGCATCGAGCTGGCGCTGCCAGCCTTCCTGCCGTTCGAACCACGTTGCCATGTCCGGCAGGCCGAGCGTTCCCAGCATGTCGTTGGCGCGCGCTTCGGCCCTTTCGTCGCCAAGGTGCCCGAGCAGGCTTTCCGCCTGCGCGGCGAGCAGGATGTAGCCGGCGGCACCGGCGTCCTGCGCCAGGTCCTGCAACTCGGCGCGGCGCTGTTCCAGCTGCGGCAGGCCGAGCCACCAGTACACGAGTGCCTGGAACAGCTGCGCCTGCAACGGCGTATCCCAGGCACGGGCTGCCACCACTTCCGCCTGCAGGGTGCCGGCGCGCACCTGGCGCAGCATCGACAGCATGGTGTAGGTGCCGCTGTCCGGGTTCTGCTGCGCATGCACGGCGACATCGAGATAGCTCTCGGCCGTCTTCAGTGCTTTCGCATCGCCGGCGCGCAACAGCGCCAGCACGTACAGGTAGCCGCCGAAACCGGCGAATACCTGCTTGCGCTTGCCGGTCTCGCGGCGGATCGATTTCAATGCCCCTTCGAAGCCGGATACCGCATCGGTGACATGGCCGCGCAGCAGCATCAGCGTGCTGGCGTAGAACAGCGCCCACGGGCTCTTTACCACTTCCAGGTAGGCGACGGCCTGGAGCAGGTTGCCGCACAGGATCGCATCCTCGCCCATCACCAGCCGTAATCCGTCCGATACGTCCTGCCGGCGCCGTTCGAAGTGCCGCTCCGCGGCGCCGCGCACGTGCGGTGCCAGCGCCGGTTCGCGCTGCGCATGCTGGAGCAGCATCATCAGGATGTCGTCCTGCATCGACGGGTGCACGAGCAGCAGCATGCCGGCCTCGAACGGCCGCGCGAAGATGTCGACGATCGGGTGCAGTTGCGCCGCTTCATACGAGCGCAGGCAGGCGGCCAGCAGCGGCGCCACGTCCTGCGGCGGCTGGCCGCGCAGCAGTGCCATGCGCAACCGCGCCACGCCGTGCCGGTAGCTGCGCGGTTCCGGCGTGCCATCCCAGCTGCGGCGCATTGGCGTGAGCGTGTCGTAAGCCGTGTAGATATCGTCCAGCATGTGCGCGCCGATCGCGGCGCGGATCGCCGGCCAGCGCAGTTTCGCATTGCAGACGAACCCGCGGCCAACGACAAGGCTCGTGAATGCCAGGCGCTCCAGGCGGGCCAGCAGCTCGTTGCTGCGCACGCTGTCGTAGGCGCGGCCCTCGTCGTCGCGCAGCCCGAGATTGACCACGTGGTCGTGCACCGCCGACTTGCCCATCGGCTCGCCCACCAGGGCGAGGAGCGCCAGCACGGTCTTTTCGTTCGGATGCAGCGCGTCGAACTGATCCTGCAATGACTGGTCCTGCAATGCCCGGTCGTTCACGCGGCGTCGTCCAGATTATGGATGGCTACCGGTGCGGGAGCGGCAGCATCGTGCAGGCCGAACATGCGCTGGTAGAAATACAGCTCCGCTTCCAGCGTGCGCACGATCGATTCGCCCTTCCTGAAGCCATGGCCTTCACCTTCGAGTTCCACGTAGGCGACCGGCACGCCACGCTGGCGCAGTGCCGTCACCATCGTTTCCGACTGCTGCGGCGGCACCACCTTGTCGTCCAGGCCCTGGAAGAAGATCATCGGGCAGGCCAGCTTGTCCACGTGGTGGCTGGGCGAGCGTTCCAGGTACACCTGTCGCGCCTGCGGCTGCGGCGCGATCAGGTATTCGTTGTAGTGCGATTCGAACTTGTGCGAATCGTCGTCCAGGCCCTGCAGGTCGGACACGCCGTAGTAGCTGGCGCCCAGCTTGAACACGTCATGGAACGCCAGCGCGCACAGCGTGGTGTAACCGCCGGCGCTGCTGCCGCGGATGATCAGGCGCTCGCCGTCGGCACGGCCCTGCTCGACGAGCCAGCGCGCGCCGGCCACGCAATCCTCCACGTCGACCACGCCCCATTGCCCTTTCAGCGCGTCGCGGTAGGCGCGGCCGAAGCCGGTGCTGCCGCCGTAGTTCACGTCCAGCACGCCGAAACCGCGGCTGGTCCAGAACTGCGTGGCCAGCTTCAGCGTGCTGGCGGCCATGCCGGTCGGGCCGCCATGGCCGATCACGATCACCGGCGGCTTTTCATCGGCCGGCGCGGTCACGTCACGGTTGCACGGCGGGTAGAAGAACGCATGCGCGGTGCGGCCGTTGGCACTGGGGTAGCTGATGCTTTCGGGGGTGGACAGATAGCCATCGTCCGGCAGTGTCGTGATCGAGCGGACCAGTACCTGCAGTTCGCCGTTGGCCAGGTCGATGCGGGCGATTTCCGCCGGGATCGTGGGGCTGCCGCCCAGCAGCGCAATGAAGCCGTCGCCCGTGCGCAGCTCGCGGATCTCGTCATAGGGATTCGGGATCGCCTCGAGCCTGGCGCTGCCGATCACCAGCCGGGCCAGCTTGCTGACGCCCTTGTCGATATACGTGCAGGCGATTTCGTTGGCGGACAGGAAGCCGTACATCGAATTGCCGAAGGTCCAGTGGGGGCCGGCGAATTCCGCTTCCAGCGGGCAGATCGCCTGGCTCACGTCGCCGTGGCGGTACAGGTTCCACCAGCCGCTGCGGTCGGAAACGAAATACAGCCGGCCGTCCGGCGACCATTCGGGCTGGCAGATCGATTCTTCCGGCCCGCCCGCCACCAGGGCGGGCGCGGCGAGGCTGCCGTCGTCGCCGATGGCGGCCAGCCACAGTTCGGTGCCCTGCCATGGCATGCGCGGGTGGTCCCACGTCAGCCAGGCCAGTTGCCGGCCATCCGGCGACAGCCGTGGCGACGAGTAAAAGTCGTGGCCCTGCGCGAGCACGGTTTCGCTGCCATCGAAGCCGATCGCGCACAGGGTGTTTTCCGGCTGGGCGTGGGAGGCGGGATCGTCCGGATGCCGCTCGCGCACGGCGACCAGCCGGTTGCGGGCGCGGTCGACGATGAAATCGGCAAAACGCTGCCTGCCCTCGGCCGTGAACGCCACGGGCGGCGCGTCGCCATCCTTCCGGTACAGCCGGTTGTCGCCCGCATGGGAAAAGAACACCGTATCGCCCTCCACGGCGTAGGCGCCACCACCGTATTCATGCACGCGCGTGCGCACGTTCAGCGGCAGGGGCGTCAGTTCGTCCACCCGTTCGGTTCGCAGCCGCTGCAAGGTGGTGCGGCCTGCTTCGCTGGCCCGGCCGGCCAGCCACAGGATATCCGTGCCGGCGATCGCCAGCGATGAAAGCGGGGTGGCGCCGGCGGCCACCATCGAGGCGCTGACCGGCGAAGGCCAGGTACCGTGGGAAGCGGTTTGCAAGGAGGTTTGAGCGGTCATTTCGGGGGCGAGTGAAAAGAACGGGGGGATGCGATAATACCCGCTTTCGTCCCGCATTTCATTGCCAGCCATGCCACAATTCGCCCCGCTCCAGAACGACACCTTCCTGCGTGCGCTCCTGCGCCAGCCGACCGATTACACCCCCGTGTGGCTGATGCGCCAGGCGGGCCGTTACTTGCCGGAATACAAGGCCACGCGGGCAAAAGCCGGCTCGTTCATGGGCCTTGCCACGAATCCCGATCTCGCCACGGAAGTCACGCTGCAGCCGATCGACCGCTACCCGCTGGATGCGGCAATCCTGTTTTCCGACATCCTGACGGTGCCCGACGCCATGGGCCTGGGCCTGTATTTCGTCGAGGGCGAAGGACCGAAATTCGAACGCCCCTTGCGCACCGAAGCCGACGTGCAGGCATTGCGCCTGCCCGAGCCCGGCTCGCTCGACTACGTCTTCAAGGCCGTGACACAGATCCGCACCACGCTGAACGGCCGCGTGCCGCTGATCGGCTTTTCCGGCAGTCCCTGGACGCTGGCGTGCTACATGGTGGAAGGGCAGGGCTCGCGCGAGTTCCACACGATCAAGAAAATGCTCTACAGCCGGCCAGACCTGATGCACCACATCCTCGATGTGAACGCGCGCGCGGTGGCCGAATACCTGAATGCGCAGATCGACGCCGGCGCCCAGGCGGTGATGATCTTCGATTCGTGGGGCGGCGCGCTGGCCGACGGGGCCTATCAACAGTTTTCGCTGCACTACATGCAGCGGGTGGTCGCGCAGCTCAAGCGCGAGCATGACGGCGCGCGGATCCCGGCGATCGTCTTCACGAAAGGCGGCGCGCACTGGGCGGAAGAAATCGCCGCCATCGGTGCCGATGCGATCGGGCTGGACTGGACGGCCGATATCGGCAAGGTACGTGCCGCGGTGGGCGACAAGGTCGCGCTGCAAGGCAATCTCGACCCGGCCATCCTGTTTGCCGGCGCCGAGCAGATCCAGGCCGAAGTGCGCCGCGTGCTCGATGCCTATGGCCCCCATACGACCGGCCATGTCTTCAACCTGGGCCACGGAATTTCCCAGTTCACGCCGCCCGAATCGGTGGCCGTGATGGTCGATACGGTGCATTCGCACAGCCGCAAGCTGCGTATCGGCGGCTGACGCCCGCAAATCCTGCGGCCATGGTGTGGAAACGGTTCACTTCCGCCGCGGCAAAGGGCTATCAGGCGCCTGACCCGCCATGGCCTGCACAGGCAAACCCGACTTATGCACAATTTTTCTGATTGCCAAAGCAAAAGGCAATCAGGAAAGCGTGGTAGTGGAAAAAAATCCAAGTGCTTGATTTGATTGGGTAAAATCCATCCTGAAAGTTAGGATGCTTTGCGATAAGTAAACCTTATCCCCCGCTCTGGCCGAGGTTGCGACATCATTCTCCACAAAGTTATCCACAAAAACTGTGGAAAAAAGGCAAAAGCGCTTAGTAAACCGCGACTTACCTTTTGTTCTGCTGCATTGCACGAATTTTAGGCAGGCAATAAGTTTTACTACAGCCGAGTCTGCTTGGTAAAATAACCGGTTCCGCGTGCCCCGGCGATCCCTTTCTGGGCCGATCAGGCAGATGAGCGAAGGCGACTTATGCACAGCAAGATTCCAAACTCGCGCGATTTCGCCGCTCTCGGAAGCTATTTTCAAGTCATTGATTTTAAAAAGAAAAAATTGTGAAATTTGGCGTTTCCATGCCTCATTATTGGGTTCGGAATGCGAGTTTCCGGCAATTACGGGTCCAATGTCCACAAAGTTATCCCCAGAATTTGTGGATAGTTCGCGGGTAATTTGATGCCTCATTGCATACTTCGTATCGCCCTCGACACGCCACTGCATGCCGTGTTCGATTACCGCTGGTCTGGCGCGGAAGCGGAACGGCCGCAGGTGGGTCACCTGGCCCTGGTGCCGTTCGGCACGCGCGAAGTGGTGGGCATCATCGTGGCCATCAGCGAAGCGTCCGAAGTCGCCGAGGAAAAACTCAAGGATGCGCTGGCGGTGCGCACGCAACTGGCACCGCTGCCGGCGCAATGGCTGGCACTGGCCGGCTTTGCGGCCGAGTATTACCAGCGCCCGCTGGGCGAAGTGGCGCTGCCGGGCGTCCCCAAGAATCTGCGGCTGTCCACCACCGTGGCGCTGGACCGGGCGATCAAGAAGCTGGCAAAGACAACCATCGGGCATGACCCGGTACCCGTCGGCATGCCGGTCCTGAATGCTGAACAGCAACAGGCGGCCGATGCGATCGGCGGCGCCGAAGGGTTCGCGCCGATGCTGCTGTATGGCGTGACGGGCAGCGGCAAGACGGAGGTCTACCTGCAAGCGTGCGCCCAGGTACTGGCGCGCGAGCCGGACGGTCAGATCCTCGTGCTCGTGCCTGAAATTAACCTGACGCCTCAGCTGGAAGGAAACATTCGTGCCCGTTTCCCCGGCGTCATGCTGGCCACCCTGCACAGCAGCCTTGCCGAAGGCGAGCGCATGCTGCACTGGCTGGCCGCCCACCAGGGCCAGGCCCGCATCGTGCTCGGCACGCGGCTGGCGATCCTCGCCTCGCTGCCGCAATTGAAGCTGATCGTCATCGACGAGGAGCACGACCCATCGTACAAGCAGCAGGAAGGCCTGCGCTATTCGGCGCGCGACCTGGCTGTGTGGCGTGCCTGGCAATTGAAGATTCCTGTCGTGCTGGGCTCGGCCACGCCATCGCTGGAAAGCTGGCACCACGCGCAATCGGGCCGCTACCGCAAGCTGGAACTGCGGGAACGGGCCGTGAAGCAGGCCGTGCTGCCGGCCGTCAAGCTCGTCAACATGGAACATGACAAGCCCGATGGCGGCGTGACGATGCAGTTGAAGGCCGCACTGCGCCAGCGGCTCGAACGGGGCGAGCAATCGCTGCTGTTCCTGAACCGGCGCGGCTATGCCCCGGTGATCTGCTGCGAGGCCTGCGGCTGGGTCAGCGATTGCCAGCGCTGCACGGCATTCATGGTGCTGCACAAGGGCGAGTTCAAGCTGCGTTGCCACCATTGCAGCCTGGAGATGCGCATCCCGCGCCATTGCCCCACGTGCGGCAACGTCGACCTGCAACCGCTGGGCCGCGGCACCCAGCGCATCGAGGAAAACCTGCGCGAGTGGTTCCCCGCGGCGCGCATCCTGCGCATCGATGCCGACTCCACCCGCCGCAAGGGCAGTGCCCAGGAAGCATTCGACACCGTGCACCGCGGCGACGTCGACATCCTGATCGGCACGCAAATGGTCGCCAAGGGGCATGACTTCAAGAAGCTCACCCTGGTCGGCATCCTGAACCCGGATACGGCGTTGTTCTCGCAGGATTACCGCGCCAGCGAGCGGCTGTTCGCGCAACTGATGCAGGTGGCGGGCCGTGCCGGCCGCACCGCGCAGGCCGAAGGCGGCAGCGCCAGCGAGGTGCTGGTGCAAACGCGTTATCCGGAGCACCCGCTGTACGGCGCGCTGGTCAGGCACGATTACGACCGCTTCGCCGGCGCATTGCTGGCCGAGCGCGGGCAGGCCGGCCTGCCGCCTTACCTGTACCAGGCGATGCTGCGCGCCGAGGCACCGGAACTGGCGAAGGCGATCGGCTTCCTGCAGGCGGCGCGCGACTGCATGCAGGCGGACACCATTGCGGAAGGCATCACGATCAATGAACCGATCCCGATGAGCATGACACGGGTCTACAACGTGGACCGCGCGCAATTGCTGGTGGAATCGCCCTCGCGGCCTGCCTTGCAGGCGTTCCTGAAGGAGTGGATGGCCCGGTTGCGCGACATGAAGTCGCGTGTCAAATGGTCGCTGGAAGTGGATCCGGTCGATATCTGACCTTCTTCACCGGGGCGGCTTGTGGTGTACGATGCCGTCAGATTTCCTGGAGAACATCATGAACACGATTCGTTGCGACGTGGCCGTCATCGGCGCGGGCACGGCCGGCCTGTCCGCCTACCGCGCCGCCCGCGCGGCCGGCAAGCACGCGGTGCTGATCGAAGGCGGGCCGTATGGCACCACCTGTGCAAGGGTGGGCTGCATGCCCAGCAAGCTGCTGATCTCCGCGGCCGAGGCCGCGCACGCGCTGCATGCGGCGCCAGGTTTTGGCGTGCATCCCGGCGCTGTGCGCATCGACGGCCCGGCCGTGATGGACCGCGTGCGCCGCGAGCGCGACCGCTTCGCCGGTTTCGTCGTCGAGAATGTCGAAGGCTTGCCGGCGGCGGACAAGATCCGCGGCTACGCGCGCTTCGCCGCGCCGGACCGCCTGCTGGTGGACGACCATACCGAGGTGCATGCCGAACGCATCGTCATCGCCACCGGGTCGACGCCGATCGTGCCCGAGGAATGGGCGCTGGCCGGGCCGCGCGTGATCCACAGCGATGCCGTGTTCGAATGGACCGACCTGCCGGCATCGGTGGCCGTCATCGGTACCGGCGTGATTGGCCTGGAACTGGGCCAGGCGCTGCACCGGCTCGGCGTGCGCGTGGCGTTGTACGCGCGCGGCAACAGCGTGGCGCAACTGAGCGACCCGGCCGTGCTGGCCGAGGCAAGCAGTGTGCTGAAGCGGGAGCTCGACATCCGCTTCCAGTCGCAGGTCGTGTCGGTGCGGCCGGATGGCGAGCAACTGGCGCTGACCACCCGCGATGGCGCCGGGAACGAGCAGCAGGAGCACTACGATTACGTGCTGGTGGCGATCGGCCGCGTGCCGAACGTGCAGGCGTTGAAGCTGGACCTGGCCGGCATCGAGCGCGACCGCCGCGGCGTGCCGCTGTACGACCGCACCACGATGCAGTGCGGCACCAGCCCGATCTTCATCGCCGGCGATGCCAACGATGAACTGCCGCTGCTGCCGGAAGCGGCCGACCAGGGCAAGATCGCCGGTCACAATGCCGCGCTGTACCCCGACGTGCAGCCCGGCCTGCGTCGCACCCCGCTGGCGATCGCGTTCACCGAACCGCAGATCGCCACGCCGGGGGCCGGCTGGCGCGCATTGGCCCACAGCCACGAAGGCCGCTTCGCGGTCGGCGAGGTATCGTTCGGTAACCAGGGCCGCAGCCGGGTCATGTTGCAGAACCAGGGCATGCTGCGCGTGTACGGCGAATACGGCAGTGGCCGCTTCCTGGGTGCCGAGATGATCGGCCCACGTGCCGAGCACATCGGCCACCTGCTGGCGTGGGCCGTGCAGGCCGGGCTGACGGTGTCCGCCATGCTCGACATGCCGTTCTACCACCCGGTGGTCGAAGAAGGCGTGCGCACCGCGCTGCGCGATCTGGCCGAGGCATTGAAACACCCGCCGCCCGAGCCGGCACAGCCATGCCCCGACTGCACGCCGGGCACCTGATGGACTGGATTTAAAAACAACATGGTTTGATTTTCCCCAAAAGCAATTGCCGTTGCCTTGCCGTCTTGCTATAAACTATTGATATAAAGCAAAAGCAGACGGGCGTATGGCGTCTAAATTCATACGCGCAGGCAATATTGGGGGACATATGACGATTCGGCGACTGACCAGGAGCGATCTCCACGCTGGCGAAGCGCTCGCCTGGGATGTGTTCGGCGAAAATGGCGCGCTGCTGGTGCGCAAGGGTTACGTGCCCGTGTCGCAAACACAGGTGGACAGCCTCGCCGAGCGCGGCTTCGTCGACGGCGCGGCGCTGCACGGCACGGATGCGGCCGCCCCGCCGCCGTCGGTGCTGCGCCTGCTCAATCACGCGGTCGCCGAACTGGAACCGCTGCTGCACCGGATCGCCGCCGGCGGGGGCGGCGTGCAGGCCGAGCTGGAACAGGTTGCGCTGCTCGTCGCGCAAGCCGTGGAACTCAGTCCCGAAGTGGCTGCCGCCTGCATCCTGCATAACCAGCGCGCAGCGTCGTATGCGGTGCGGCATTGCATCGACACGGCCGTGGTGGCGCAGATCCTGGCCCGTGCGGTCAAGCGGCCGGCCGCCGAAATGCTGTCGATGACGCTGGCCGCGCTGACGATGAACGTGGCGCTGCTGCGCCTGCAGGACGAGCGCGGCACTCTCTCCGACGAGGAAAAGGCGCTCGTGCGCAGTCACCCGGAACGGGGCGTGGCGCTGCTGCGCCAGGCCGGCATCGGTGATCCTTTATGGCTCGATTGCGTGCTGTCGCACCATGAAAACGAGAATGGCAGCGGTTATCCGTGCGCGCTGGTGGGCGATGCGATCGCGGTGCCCGCCAAGCTGCTCGCGCTGGCCGACCGGTTCTGCGCCCGCGTGTCGGACCGGCCATTCCGCAAGCCGATGCTGCCGAACGCGGCGCTGCGCGACATCCTGCTCGATGCCCGGCATGCGCTCGATGCCCAGCTGGGCGCCGTGCTGATCCGCGAACTGGGCATTTATCCTGTCGGCACCTTCGTGCGCTTGCTGAACGGCGAAGTCGGCGTGGTCTCGCGCCGTGGCCTGAATTCGACCACGCCCTATGTGCAGACCTTCATCGGCCCGCGCGGCGCTCCGCTCGACGTGTTCCTGCAGCGTGACACGCGCGCCGACCTGTCCGCCATCCGCGACGTGCTCAGCGCCGACCAGGTCGATACCACGATCCGCATGGACCAGGTATGGGGCAGGGCGGCGCTGCCGTAGACTCCTGATGCGTCAGTTCAACGTGGCATCGAGCCGGCCTTCCTCGGCCAGCTCGCGCAGCACGCGGATCGTGTCGATATCCGATTCCTGGTAGGCGGAGCGGCGGAACTCGTCGAACATGGCGTTTTCCTCGTCTTCGCGCGCATTGTGCGCATCCTCGTATTCGAAGCGCACGAACAGGTGGTCCTGCCCATGCGATTCGATCGTCATCGTCAGGCTCGACTTGCTGATTTCGCCCTGCGCGGCCACTTCGTAGCGGATGCGGTTCGGGTATTCCAGCACCACGGTATCCTCGATCACCAGGTCCCCATAGCGCTGGGTACGCTTGAAGCCCTTGTCGCTGCGTTCACCGATGCGCACTTCGTCGAGATGCGGCACGAACAGCTTCGGCGACTCGGCGCGCAGCACCAGGCCACGCCAGAGCTGCTCGTGGGTGAGGGAGTCGATCAGCGGGTTCAGCGGATCGTTGATTTCTATCAGATGTTCGAATTTCATAGGTGCGCAAAAATGTCGTGAGCCGGATGCCACTATATTCCTCCAAAGCGGGAAATATCAATGCCGAGGCGGTACAATGGTCGGCTGTGCCTGCCCCATCCGCACTTTCACACCTGCTTTCAATCCTCTCTTCACCATGTCCAATGCACCCAGATTCGGCCTGAACGGGCCGCAAAGCGAAGCCGTGCTGTATCTCGACGGTCCTGCCCTCGTGCTGGCCGGCGCCGGTTCGGGCAAGACACGCGTGATCACGCAAAAGATCACGTACATGATCGAGGAACGGGGCTACGATCCCCGCACCATCGCCGCCCTCACGTTCACCAACAAGGCCGCGCTCGAGATGCAGGAGCGCGTTGCCAAGCTGCTCAAGCAGCCCAAGCAGGCCAAGCAGCTCACCGTGTCCACCTTCCACTCGCTGGGCGTGAAGATCCTGCGCCAGGAAGCGAACCACCTGGGCCTGAAGGACCGCTTTTCCATCATGGACAGCGACGATTGCTATTCGCTGGTGCAGGACATGGCGCTTACCACCGACAAGGGATTGATCCGCCGCATCCAGAACGACATCTCGCTGTGGAAGAACGGCCTGGTGACGCCGGAACTGGCGATCCGCAACGCCAAGGATGAAGACGAGGCGCAGTCGGCGCGCATCTACGCCAGCTATGTGAGCACGCTGTCGGCCTACCAGGCGGTCGATTTCGACGACCTGATCCGACTGCCGGTGGAACTGTTCCGCGACAATGACCAGGTGCGCGACAAGTGGCAGCGCCGGCTGCGCTACCTGCTGGTCGACGAATACCAGGACACCAACACCTGCCAGTACGAGCTGCTGAAACTGATGGTCACCGGGATCGGCAAGAAACCCATGTTTACCGCGGTGGGCGACGATGACCAGGCGATCTACGCGTGGCGCGGCGCCTCGGTGGAAAACCTCGCCAACCTGCAGGTCGATTTCCCCGATCTCCGCCTGATCAAGCTGGAGCAGAATTACCGCTCCACCACGCGCATCCTGCAGGCGGCCAATGCCGTCATCGCGAACAACCCGAAGCTGTTTGAAAAGGCGCTGTGGTCCGAGCACGGCCTGGGCGAGCCGATCAAGGTGCACGCGATGGCCAACGACGAGCAGGAAGCCGACCAGGTGGCGATCATGATCTCGGCCGACCATTTCGAGCGCCGCAACAAGTGGTCCGATTACGCGATCCTGTACCGCGGCAACCACCAGGCCCGCATCATCGAGCAGGCGCTGCGCAACCAGCGCATTCCGTACACGATCTCGGGAGGCCAGAGCTTCTTCGACAAGGCCGAGATCAAGGACATCATCGCCTACCTGCGCCTGCTGGCGAACCAGGATGACGACCCCGCCTTCATCCGCGCCGTGACCACGCCGCGCCGCGGCATCGGCCAGTCCACGCTGGAAGTGCTGGGCGCGTTCTCCGGCCAGTGGCAATGCTCGCTGTTCGAAGCCGTGTTCAAGGGCGGTATCGAGGCAAAGCTGACGGACCGCCAGTTGCAGCCGCTGCGCGACTTCTGCAACTTCATCAACGACCTGGAATCGCGCGCAAGCCGCCCGGGCCAGGCCGGTAGCGGCGACAATGCCGCCCAGGTGCTGGACGACATGATGGAGGCGATCCACTACGAGCACTACCTGTACGACACGCTCGAGGAACGGGCAGCGCAGAGCCGGTGGCAGAACGTGCTCGATTTCATGGGTTGGCTGAAGGACCGTGGCCGCGGCGGCAAGGACCGCGATGGCGAGGAAAAGAACGTGCTCGAGCTGACGCAGATGGTGGCGCTGATGTCGATGCTGGAGGGGAAGGACGAAGACCTGGATTCGATCCGCATGTCCACGCTGCACGCGTCGAAAGGCCTGGAGTATCCGCACGTGTTCCTGGTCGGGGTGGAAGAAGGCATCCTGCCGCACAAGGGCGACCCGGACGCGCCCGTGGAAACCCTGGCCCAGCGCATCGAGGAAGAACGGCGGTTGATGTATGTGGGCATCACGCGGGCGCAGCGCACGCTGCAGCTCACATGGTGCAAGAAAAGAAAGCGCGCCGGCGAGCAGGTGCATTGCGACGTTTCCCGCTTCATCGCCGAGATGCAGCTCGACGTGGGCGATGCGCCACCAAAGGAAAGCGAAGTGATCTCGCCGCGCGAACGCCTGGCCCGCATGAAGGAATTGCTGGCCACCCCGAAAACAAAGGAAATCACGTGAACACCGAAGAACAGATCGACGCGCGTTTCGTCGACATCGAAATCAAGCTGGCCCACCAGGAAGACCTCGTCGAATCGCTGAACGCGCGCATCTACGAGCAGCAAAAGCAGATCGACCAGCTCGAGGCGATGGTTGCCCGGCTGATCGAACACATGCGCACGCGCGATACGACGCAGGCTCCGGTCAACGAACGGCCACCGCATTACTGATGGAGTCCGTCTCGATGGAGCGCTATCTCGCTTCCTCGGCGTGGATCGATGTCGACCACCCGCTGGTCAAGGCCCGGGCCGACGCGCTGGCGCACGGGAGTACCGGCATCGAAGACACGGTGCGCCGCTGCTTCGAGTTCGTGCGCGACGAGATCCGCCACAGCTGGGACTACAAACAAAACCCGGTTACCTGCCGCGCCTCGGACGTGCTGGCGCACGGCACCGGCTACTGCTACGCCAAGAGCCACCTGCTGGCCGCGCTGCTGCGCGCGAACGGCATCCCGGCGGGGCTGTGCTACCAGCGCCTCGCGGTCGGCACCGAAGGGCCGCCATTCTGCCTGCATGGCCTGAATGCGGTCTGGCTGCCCGAGCATGGGTGGTACCGCATCGATGCGCGCGGCAACAAGCAAGGCGTCGATGCCCGCTTCTCCCCGCCGGTCGAGCGGCTGGCGTTTCCCATCCTGGCGCGCGAGGAGCGCGACCTGCCCGAGATCTGGGCCGAACCGCTCGATGTGATCGTGGCTGCGCTGACCGGCCATGCCACCGTGGCGGACGTGGCGGCCAACCTGCCCGACATCGAACTGCTGCCGTCGCGGTAACGCTTCGAAACCCGGCGCCAGTGCCATTTCCTACACTTGCGCAGCGATGCCGGCAACTGGCGGGCGTTCAGCCCCGTGAAGTATGTGCGCATTGTCGCAATGGCAATGGGAAAGCGCATTGTAGTGCGCGTCCGTAGCGGGCGAAGCAAAACATGCTTCGCCATGATGCATCGATGCCCGGCCACGATCTGCCTGCGGCAGGCGTTCCGCAAACAATGATCATCGGCCAGCATCCCGCTTCCGTCGCGGGCGTGGGCACGCGTGGATCAAGCGGCTCAGGCGGCTGACCGCTCCGCGGCGGCCAGTTGCCGTCCCAGCCGCCGGCCCAGGCACAGCAGCGTGAGCGTGGGCGGCAAGCCCCAGGGCGCCGGCAGCACGGCGGCGTCGCACACATACAGGCCCGGCGTGCGGGTTTGCAGGCCGGTGTCGACCACGGTGCCGATCGGCGCGGTGCCGCCCGGGTGCGCGGCGAAGTGATGGCTGCTGAACACGTGCTTCGCACCGGCATGCCGCAGGACGTCGCGCGCGATGTCCACGCCGCGGCGCAGCTTTGCCTTGTCGGCCGCCGTCAGCGTCTTGTCCACCCAGCGCGGGCCCACGGCACCGCCGGCATCGTCGGCGATCTTGACCATGATCGACAGCGTGCGCGCGTGGGCGTGCAGCCGGTCGATACGGCCGACCTGCGCGGCAAAGGCGCTGTACATGGGCCGCGGCAGCGTGAGGTCGGCGAACGCGATGCCTTCGCCTGGCAGGGCCATCCCGGCGGCCATCGGCACTTCGGCGCCACCATCGAGATCGCCCACGCTGCCCATCACGGCCACCACCGGATCGCTGAAGAACGGCATCGTTTGCGGCGCCAGCCCCGAGTTGTGCAGCAGGCGCGGACTGCCGATGCCACCCGCGGCCAGCACCACGACCGGCGCGCGCACCGTGTGCGCCACGCCATCCACCGTGACTTCCACGCCGGCGGCGCTGCCCTGTTCCACGAGTACCCGTTCCACGCGGGCGTCCGCCACCATGTGCGCACCGTGCCGGCAGGCTTCGTCCAGGAAGTCGCGCGCGGTCCACTTGGCGCCGAACGGGCAGCCATACACGCAACGCCAGCAACCGGTGCGGCAGATGGCCGGCCGGATCATCTTGTCCAGCTTGTGCCAGCCCAGGCCGGCGCCCAGCGCGGCCGCCATGATGCGCTGCGCCATCGGCCCGATGAGCTCGTCGGGCAGGGGGCCGAGCGGCAACTCGGCGCGCAGTGCCCGTTCATCGTCGGCCAGGTCGATGCCGAGCTGGGCGATCGATGGGGGCGGCGACGCGGCGGTGGCGAAGTTGATCGTGGAACTGCCGCCCGCCGTGATGCCGCGCACCAGCAGCGATGCGTCGCGATGGAAGAACGCGCCCTTGCCGGGAACGGCCGCCATCGCCGCCATCTGCGTGAGCGTGCCGGCGACGGGCGCGGCGCCACCCCGTTCCAGAATCAGCACGCGCGCCCCGGCCGCGGCGAGCGTGCGCGCCGTGCTGGCGCCGCCGGGGCCGCTGCCGACGACGATTGCATCACAGCTTGCAGGTATGGTGGGAGGCATGGAGGGGTCCGGGAAAAGGACCGTCATGGTAGCACCCGCTGATAATGGTGGCTATTACCACAACGGCAATTTAAATTTCCTGTTGGTATATGATGGCGCCTGACAGGAGCAGCCCCATCATGAACCAGACCCTTCCGTTTCTGCAGCGGCTCGGCGTGGACGCCACGACCGACGAGCGTGCCATTCGCCGTGCCTATGCACGCGCACTGAAGCAGATCGACCAGGAACGCGATATCGAAGGATTCCAGCAATTACGCGAATCCTACGAGGCCGCGCTGGATTGGATCCGGCAGCCACATACCGCGCCCGAAGCACCAGACCCGTCTGTCCGGCCCAGTTACGGGCCGGTGCCGGTCGCCGTCGTCCAGCGCATGCCGCAGTCCGCCGCGCCGGATGAGGTACCGGCTGCGCTGTCATGCTTCGATACCGCTTTCGACCGCCTGTGCGCGGCCGGCATGCCGGTGCTCGAGGCCGTCGTCGACCTGTTGCGCGGCAGCCTCGCGGACGAGGCGCTTGAAAGCCTGGCGGCGCGCGATCGCTTCGAAGGGCACATGGTGCGCCGGCTGGCGGCAGGCTGGCAGTCCGGCCATGAAGTGTTGTTCCCCGCCGCGTGCACGGTGTTCGGCTGGTCCGGCGATCCCGGCCGGCTGCGCCAGTTCGGAAACGAGGGACGTTTCCTGGATCAGGCCATCGAACAGCGCATGGCGTTCGACACACAGGATACGGTGGCCATTCGCACCCAGCGCCAGCTCATCGCGCGCATGCGCGAGCCTGGGTTGCCGGACAAGACCGATATGCTGCATTTCTTCGCCAGCTTCGAGCGCCTGTCGTTCTATCTGCCAGCGTGGCTGCATATCGTGGCACCGCGCGACAGCGTGCCGCGCTGGCGTCAGTGTTACGACAGCCTGGGCAGGGAGCCTGGCAGCTCGTTCGCCATCGAACCGCGTATCGATGGCGTCAAGAAGAGCAGTTTCAGCTGGCTGTGGCTGCTGCTGGTGCCGGTACTGATCAAGATATTCATGGGGATGCTGGCGCCGGAGAGATACGAGGCACCGTTCGCCGCGCCGCCGTTCGCCGCGTCGGGCACCCGGTCGGACACCCGGCTGGACGACGATTTCAGGGAGCGGATCCGCCAGCGCATCGATTACCACGTGCGGCCCGGTACGGTGCCGGTGTCCTTCGACGTCCACCTCGATGGCTTGGGCCGGGTGCGCAGGATCAGCATCATCCAGGCATCGGGCGATCCCGGATTCGACCACGCCGCCGAACAGGCGATCCACGATACGCCGCCATTCCCTGCCGGCGTCGCATCACCCGCCTACGTGTTCCTGGAGCCTCCAGCGCCCGTCCGGGGCAAACGGCCCGGTGGGTGACGCGGGCTCGGGCGCCTGCTAATATCCGCGTTCCCGCCCGCCATCCGACCGGCGTTCCCGCAACGAAGCCGGCGACGATCTCGCCGGCGGCGACCGGTTATTCGAAAGAGGATATGACCCCACCACGAATGCTCGTTCTCGCGGCCAGCCTTGCGCTGGCCCTCATCCCCGCAGTGCACGCCGCGCCGGCCGCGCAAGCCGCCGCTCCCGAGGTGACCACGATGAATCCCCTGCTCAAAGCCAGCACGCTGCCGCTGCACTATCCACGGTTCGACCAGATCCGCAACGAGCATTTCCTGCCCGCGTTCCAGGCCGGCATGGCCGAACAGTTGAAGGAAATCGACCGCATCGCCGGCAACAAGGCGGCCCCCACGTTCGAGAACACGATCGTGGCGATGGAAAAGAGCGGCCAGCTGCTGCACCGCGTGCACAGCACGTTCTCGAACCTGGTGGGTGCGAACACGAACGACACGCTCGATGCCGTCGACCGCGAAATGTCACCGAAACTGGCCGCGCACAGCGATGCGATCCACCTGAACCCGCAACTGTTCAAGCGTGTCGACACCCTGTACGCGCAGCGCGGCAAGCTGGGCCTGGACGCCGAATCGACCTACCTGGTCGAGCGCTATCACGAGGACTTCGTGCTGGCCGGCGCGAAGCTGTCGGCGCAGGACAAGGAAAAACTGAAACGCCTGAATGGCGAGATCGCCTCGTTGCAGACAACGTTCACGCAGAACGTGCTGAAGGAAATCAACGCTTCCGCACTGGTGGTCGATACGCGCGAGGAACTGGCGGGCATGTCGGAAGCGGCCATCAATGCCGCCGCCAAGGCCGCTGAAGAGAAGGGCCACAAGGGCAAATTCCTGCTGGCGCTGCAGAACACCACCGGCCAGGCGCAACTGGCCGAGCTGACGAATCCGCAAGTGCGCGCACGCCTGATGGCGGCATCGCTGGCGCGCGGCAGCCGCGGCGGCGAGTTCGACAACCGCGAAGTCGTCAAGAAACTGGCCCGCCTGCGCGCCGAACAGGCCCGCCTGCTGGGCTATGAGAACTTTGCCGCCTATTCGCTGGCGAACCAGACGGCCAAGAACACGGCCAACGTCAACAAGCTGCTGGCCGAGCTGGCGAAACCGGCCGTCGACAACGCGCGCCGCGAAGGCGCCGACCTGGCGGCGATCGCCGGCACGTCCGTCACTGCCGCCGACTGGGATTTCTATACCGATAAAGTGCGCGCCCAGCGCTTTGCCTTCGACGAAAAACAGCTCAAGCCCTATTTCGAGCTGAACAGCGTGCTGGTCAACGGCGTGTTCCATGCGGCCACGAAGCTGTATGGCATCACGTTCAAGGAACGCAAGGACCTGCCCGTATATGACCCGGACGTGCGCGTGTTCGACGTGATCGATGCCGACGGCAAGCCGCTGGCGATCTTCCTGGCCGACCTGTATGCCCGCCCCAACAAGCAGGGTGGCGCTTGGATGAACGAATACGTGTCGCAATCGTCGCTGCTGGGCGAAAAGCCGGTGGTGGGCAACCACCAGAGCATTCCCAAGCCGCCGGCCGGCGAACCGACGCTGCTGACGTTCGACGAAGTAACGACGCTGTTCCACGAATTCGGCCATGCGCTGCACGGCATGTTCTCGAACGTGAAATACCCGCGCTTCTCGGGCACCAGCGTGCCGCGCGACTTCGTCGAATACCCGTCGCAGGTCAACGAGATGTGGGCCGTGTGGCCGGAAATCCTGGCCAACTACGCGAAGCACCACGAGACCGGCGCGGCGATGCCGAAGCAATTGCTGGACAAGATCACCGCGTCGCGCAAGTTCAACAAGGGCTTTGCCACCACCGAATACCTGGCCGCTTCGCTGCTGGACCAGAAATGGCACCAGTTGCAGCCCGACCAGGTGCCGGACGACGTGCTTGCGTTCGAAGCGGCCGCGCTGAAGGAAGCCGGCGTCGATTACGCCCTGGTCCCGCCGCGCTACCGCACCACCTACTTCTCGCACAGCTTCTCCGGCGGTTATTCGGCCGGCTACTACGCCTACCTTTGGGCCGAAAAGCTCGATGCCGAAAGCGTGTTGTGGTTCAAGGAAAACGGTGGCCTGCTGCGCAAGAACGGCGACTGGTTCCGCAAGACGCTGCTGTCGCGCGGCGGTACCGCCGATGCGATGGAACTGTTCCGTAACTTCCGCGGCCGCGATGCCGCCATCGGCCCGCTGCTGGAACGCCGCGGCCTGAATGTCCAGCCAACCAAGGAATGATGTTGAACTATCCGAAAATGATGATCTTGGCTGCGAGCCTCGCGGTCGCCGGCCTGGCACAGGCCGCGCTGCCTGCCACGAACCCGTTCGCCGCACCGAGCCCGCTGCCGCTGCATTACCCGCCATTCGACAGGATCGGCGACGCCGACTACGCGCCGGCGTTCGACGAGGGCATGAAGGAGCAGGCCGCCGAGATCGAAAGGATCGCCAGCAACAAGGCCGCGCCCACGTTCGAGAACACGATCGTGGCGATGGAGCGCACCGGCCGCCTGCTCAATCGCGTGTCGACCGTGTTCTACAGCCTGAACGGCGCGAACACGAACGACACGCTGCAGGCACTGGACCGTACGCTGGCACCGAAGCTTGCCGCCCACAGCGACGCAATGCTGTTGAACGCGAGAATGTACGCGCGCATCAAGGCGCTGTACGACAAGCGCGACAAGCTGAAACTCGACCCGGAATCGAAGTACCTGCTCGAGCGTTACCACACCGACTATGTGCGCGCCGGCGCGAAACTGTCGGCGGCGGACAAGGAAAAGCTCAAGGCGTACAACGCGAAGCTGGCCGGACTGCAGACGGCGTTTGCCCAGAACGTGCTGAAGGAAATGAACGCTTCCGCGCTCGTCGTCGACACGAAGGAAGAGCTGGACGGCATGTCCGACGCGGCCATCGTCAAGGCGGCCAATGACGCGAAGGCGCGCGGACTGGAAGGCAAGTACGCGATCCCGGTCGTGAACACCACCGGCCAGGCGCCGCTGTCGGTGCTGAAGAACCGCACCACGCGCGAGCGCCTGCTGGCCGCGTCGATGGCGCGCGGCAGCCGCGGCGGCGATTTCGACAACCGCGACCTGGTGCTGCAACTGGCGAAACTGCGCGCCGAACGGGCCGCGCTGCTGGGCTACGCCAGCCATGCCGCCTACCACCTGGAAGACCAGACGGCCAAGGACACCACGGCCGTGAATGCGCTGCTGGCCGAGTTCGCGCAGCCGGCGGTGCGCAACGCGCGCCGCGAAGCGGCCGACATCCAGAAGGTGATCGACGCTGAGCAGAAAGATAAGGACGGAGGCGGGTTCCAGCTGGCCGCGCACGACTGGCAGTTCTACGCGGACAAGGTCAGCAAGGAGCGCTATGCCTTCGACCAGAACGAGCTGAAACCGTATTTCGAGTTGAACAGCGTGCTGGAAAACGGCGTGTTCTTTGCCGCCAACAAGGTGTTCGGGCTGACGTTCAAGGAACGCAAGGACCTGCCCGTGTACCAGGCGGACGTGCGCGTGTGGGACGTGTTCGATGCCGACGGCAAGCAGCTCGCCATCTTCATCGGCGACTTCTATGCCCGCGGCAACAAACGCGGCGGCGCATGGATGAATGCCTATGTGGGCCAGAACAAGCTGCTCGGCACGCAGCCGGTCGTGGCCAACCACCTGAACATTCCCAAGCCGGCCAATGGCGAACCCACGCTGCTCACGTACGACGAGGTGCGCACGGCGTTCCATGAATTCGGCCACGCGCTGCATGGCATGTTCTCGAACGTGAAATACCCGCGCTTCTCGGGCACCCGCGTGCCGCGCGACTTCGTGGAATTCCCGTCGCAGGTCAACGAGATGTGGGCCACCTGGCCGGACATCCTGAACAACTACGCGCGGCACTACCAGAGCGGCGCGCCGATGCCGAAGGAATTGCTGGACAAGGTGCTGGCGGCGCAGAAGTTCAACGAAGGCCACCGCACCACCGAGTACCTGGCGGCTGCGATCCTCGACCAGAAATGGCACCAGCTGCAAGCCGGCCAGGTGCCCGCCGACGTGCTGGCGTTCGAAGCCCAGGCGCTCAAGGATGCCGGCGTCGACTTCGCCCCGGTGCCGCCGCGCTACCGTACCACGTACTTCTCGCACGTGTTCTCGGGCGGCTATTCGGCCGGCTACTACGGCTACCTGTGGGCCGAAAAGCTCGACGCCGACACCGTGAACTGGTTCAAGGAAAACGGCGGCCTGTCGCGCAAGAACGGCGACTGGTTCCGCCAGAAGCTGCTGTCGAAAGGCGGCACCATGGACGCGATGCAGATGTTCCGCGAATTCCGCGGCCGCGACGCGAAAGTCGAGCCGCTGCTCGAACGGCGCGGCCTGAACGACTAATCCCCAACGAAAACCGCGCCTCTCCAGCGCGGTTTTTTACGTCCTCTGCAACTGCTGAGCTGGTCGCTTTACAACACCTGTCAACCCAGGGACTGTCCCCTTTTTTGGGCAACTTTTCCCGGAAACGAGAGGCGCTCAATGCCGCGTGCCTTATCGCAGCACCAGACCATCTCATTTTCGGGAAGTGTTGCCAAAAAACGGGGACAGTCCCCGAATTTTGGCAACACCGAACTTCGGCAACACTTATGGGCCGGTGTCAGCCGGCCACGATCTTCCGGTTCGCGGCGCCCGGCAGCATGCGCAGGACCTTGCCGACCGATGCCGAATATGTCTTCGACTTGATGGTGTCGACGTAGCGGTATTCGGCGCGGGTTTCGGTGGGCGTGACCGTCAGTACCACGAAGCCGCGCGAGGCCGTTTCGGCGTATTGCAATGGGCCGATCAGCTGTTCCATGCCGGCGGCCACCATGGCCGGGGCGGCGGTGGGGAAGTAGCCCTCGAAGCCCGGCGACGTGACGGATGGCACGCCGAATTCCACGCCGACCGCCTGGCCGGTTGCATCGGCCAGGTCGCTGGCCCAGGCGTTGTGCGTGTCGCCAGCCAGCACGACAAGGTTCTTGTTCAGCGACCGCGCCATGTTCAATACGGTTTCGCGCGCGGCAGCGTAGCCGTCCCACGCGTCGAGGTTGTAGGGTACCGGCGCGGCGGCGAGCTGCTGCTGTTCCGTTTCGGAGAGCGCCACGCCGGCCTGCACCTTGGCTGCGATGGCGAAGTAGGCGGCGTAGCCCACGGTGCCCAGCACCATCGGGGCCGGCAGCATCATCCGCGCCATCAGCACCTGCTGGCCGAGGATTTGCCAGGTCGCCGTCGATTTCGACAGCTGGCCCTGCAGCCACGCGGTCTGCTCGGTGCCCATCAGCTGGCGCGCCGGATTCGTCACGTCCGCCGTGAACGCGGCACTGTTGAAGCTGCGGTCGGTGCCCACGTAGCCGGCATAGGCCAGCTGCTTGTCGCGGCCGATCACGCGCGTGTCGAGCATGTGCAGCGACAGCAGGTTGCCGAAGTCGAACGAGCGGTAGATGCGCTCGGGCCGTGCCGCGTCCGGCTGGCGGATCGGCATCCACTCGTGGTAAGCCTGGATCGCCATCTGGCGCCGCGCGGCCCACAGGCCCTCGGTGGCCGGATCGTGGTTTTCCGCACCGTCGCGCCACGTGTCGTTGGTCAGCTCATGGTCGTCCCACACGGTGATGAAGGGCATCTGCGCGTGCACGGCCTGCAGGTCCGGATCGGTGCGGTATTGCTGGTAGCGGCGGCGGTAATCGGTGAGGGTGATGATCTCGGTGGCCGGCTGCGACACGCGGCCCATCGCGGCGGCGTTCTGCGACGCATAACCGCCGGCCGCGTATTCGTAGATGTAGTCGCCCAGGTGCAGCCCCACGTCGATGTCGTCGAACTTCGCCGCGTCGCCGTAGACGTTGAAATAGCCGGCCGGGTAGTTCGAGCAGCTGAACACGGCGAATCGCGCCTGCGTGACGGAACCGGTCGGCAGCGTCTTCGTGCGGCCCACCGGCGAATCGATGCCCTGGCAGCGGAAGCGATAGTAATAGCGGCGGTTGGCGGACAGGCCTGTCGCGTCCACTTTCACCGTGAAGTCGCGCGCCGCGCCAGTGCGCGCGGTGCCGGACGCCACGACCTTCGCGAAGTCGCTGTCTTCCGCCACGGTCCAGCCCACGTCCAGGTCGTCCGCGCCGGCAGGCGCCGAGATACGCGTCCACAGGATCACGCGGTCGGTCAGCGGATCGCCGCTGGCCACGCCATGCGCATAGGTAATGCCCTCATGGGACGGATCGTCGTCGCCGCCACAGGCGCTCAGCGGGATGGCGGACAGGGCAATGGAGAAATTGCGGATGAACTTGCGACGTGCATTCGATTGGGTCATGGATGGCCATTGCCGAAAGTGAAAGACGGCGCATCTTAATTTGACAACATTACCCTCTCATGACATGCGATGTGCATGGCGGTGCGTACGGCTGAGCGGACGGTGTAGCGGCGGAAGAGCGAAACAGTGTATAAGTTCGCATCAGCGTCATTCGAGGAGAGAGGCATGGACAACAACCTGAAAGCATCGCTGCGCGAAGTGCATGCGGCCCTGGCAAGCGGGGCACCGGTGGACGAGGAGTTGCAGGACTTGCTGCGCCAGCTCGACGGCGATATCGAGCGCGTGCTGGAACAGCGCGCGGCGGACGGCGCCGTCAGCGACGAAGGCACTACCACCTACGGCCTGGCCGAGCGCACGCAGGAAATTTCGGCGAAGTTCGCGGCACGACACCCGGCGCTCGAGCCGACATTGCGCGAGCTCGGCCGTATCCTGGGCAATATGGGGATCTGACGGATCGACGGGGGATGAAACCCGGGCCCACTAGTGGGCCCGGGCAGGCAACGTTACGGAAACGCCACCATGGGCGGCTCTTCGCCGCCAAAATTGAAGTCGGGGTGCCGGTCGGCGATCATCGCTTCGACTTCGCGCACGCGCCGCACGGGCACGTCGACGATCATGAGCACCTGCCCCTGCTGCACGCGGTCCGTGAACTGTTCCAGGCGCTTGTTCGGGATCGCGCAACCATTCATGCCGGAAGCCCAGGCGCCGAACAGCGCGCCGCCCAGTGCCATCAGCAGGATCGTGGCCGTTCGCATCGACAATCCTTCCGGGGGCATCAGCACGAGGATGATGCCGGCCACGAGGCCGACGATGCCGCCGATCAGCGTGCCCACCTGCGCACCGTGGACCAGATCGGTTTTCAACATGAAATTGCAGCCGGGCATATCGTCCGGCAAGGCGCCCTCGCGGGCCAGGAAACGGATGTGCCGCTCCTCGATGCGTGCCAGCAGGAGTTCATCGAGCATCGCACGTGCGGATGGCATGTCGGGCAGCATGTAGTAGAGACGTCTTCGCATATTTTTCCTCCTCCTCACTGCTCCTTTCGTTATAGGCCGCTGCGGACGCATTGCAATGGCACACCGGATACTTTCCCGATAATTCCCTCTCTTACAACACAAGTTATTGAATAATAAAAGCTTTTTCAGTTTGAAATAATGGCGTGGTGCGCGCTGCGGCACGCTTTTTGGTACAATCCCGCCTTATGAACGCCCCCATGAACCTCTTCGCGACCGTGCCCAAGCGGTCTGCCCGCGCCCCTGTCGCGCCTTTCCTGCCCATGACCCGCGCCGAAATGGACAAGCTGGGCTGGGACGAGTGCGACGTCATCCTCGTCACGGGCGACGCCTATATCGACCACCCCAGCTTCGGCATGGCCCTGGTTGGCCGGCTGCTGGAAGCCCAGGGATTCCGGGTAGGCATCATCAGCCAGCCGGACTGGCAATCGGCCGATGCGTTCCGCGCGCTGGGCAAGCCACGCCTGTATTTCGGCATCACGGCCGGCAACATGGATTCGATGGTCAACCGCTACACGTCCGACCGCAAGATCCGTTCGGACGACGCGTACACGCCGAATGGCGAGCCGAACAAGCGCCCGGACCGTGCGGTGAGCGTGTATGCGCACCGCGCCCGCGAAGCGTTCCCCGGCACGCCGGTGATCATCGGCAGCATCGAGGCTTCGCTGCGCCGCATCGCCCACTACGACTACTGGTCGGACAAGGTGCGCAAGTCGGTGCTGATCGATTCGAAGGCCGACCTGCTGATCTTCGGTAACGCCGAGCGCGCGCTGGTGGACCTCACGCACCGCATGGCGGCGGGCGAGGACATCAAGTCGATCAAGGACCTGCGCGGCACCGCGTTCCTGGTGCCGCAGGGCTGGCTGCCGTCGGAGGACTGGGGCGTGCACAACTCGACCCGCGTGGACGTGCCCGGCCGGATCGATGCGCATCCCGATCCGTATGCGATGGCCAAGGAAGACAAGGAAGCGTGCGCCACCGAGAACGCGGCGCCCGAACCCACCGTCAAGCCGATCCGCATCATGAGCCGCGAAGAGCGCCAGGCCATGGCGAAGGAAAAGCACAACCGCACCGTGGTGCGGCTGCCGTCGTACGACACCGTGAGCACCGATCCGGTGATGTACGCGCACGCGTCGCGCGTGTTCCACCTGGAGTCGAATCCCGGCAACGCCCGCGCGCTGGTCCAGCAGCACGGCGACCGGGATGTGTGGATCAACCCGCCGCCGCTGCCGCTGGCGATGGACGAAATGGACGGCGTGTACGACATGAACTACGCCCGTGCGCCGCACCCGGCCTACGGCAATGCCCGCATCCCCGCCTGGGAAATGATCCGCTTCTCCGTGAACATCATGCGCGGCTGCTTCGGCGGGTGCACGTTCTGCTCGATCACGGAACACGAAGGCCGCATCATCCAGAGCCGTTCGGAACCGTCGATCCTGCGCGAGATCGAGCACATCCGCGACAAGACCAAGGGCTTCACGGGCACCATTTCCGACCTGGGCGGCCCCACGGCGAACATGTACCGGCTCGCCTGCAAGGAAAAGACGATCGAGGAATCGTGCCGCCGCCTGTCGTGCGTGTATCCGTCGATCTGTTCCAACCTGGGCACCGACCACAGCAAGCTGATCCAGCTGTACCGCAAGGCGCGCGCGATTCCCGGCGTGAAGAAGATCCTGATCGGGTCCGGCCTGCGCTATGACCTGGCCGTGCGCTCGCCCGAATACGTGAAAGAGCTCGTCACGCACCACGTCGGCGGCCTGCTGAAGATCGCGCCGGAGCACACGGAAACGAACGTGCTGTCGAAGATGATGAAGCCGGGCATCGGCGCCTACGACGAATTCAAGGCGATGTTCGAGAAGTTCTCGCTCGAAGCGGGCAAGAAGCAGTACCTGATCCCGTATTTCATCGCTGCCCACCCCGGCACGTCGGACGAGGACATGCTGAACCTGGCGCTGTGGCTGAAGAAGAACAACTTCCGCCTCGACCAGGTGCAGACGTTCATGCCCACGCCGATGGCGATGGCCACCACCATGTACCACAGCCGCCGCAATCCGCTGAAGAAAGTCACCGACACGTCGGAAGTGGTGGAAACGCCGCGCACGGCCAAGGTGCGCAAGGCGCACAAGGCGTTCCTGCGGTATTACGACCCCGCCAACTGGCCGATCCTGCGCGAAACGCTGAAGGCGATGGGCCGCGGCGACCTGATCGGCAATGGCGAAAAGCACCTGATCCCGGCATGGACGCCGGGCGAGGAAAACATGACGGCGGCACCGGAAGGCAAGCGCGCAATGCCCACGCTGGCGCCCGGTGCGCAGCGTGGCGCACGGCCGGGTCAGCCGGGCGCCGGCCGTTCCGCCGCCCCGCGTGGCGGCCGCCCGAATGCGCTCACCGGTTCGATGACGGCGCGCGAAACCGTCGAAACAAAGGCGCGGCCGTCGATCCTCGACACCATCAAGGTCAAGCCGAAGGCCGCCGCGAAGCCGGCACCCAAGGGCCGCCGATAGGCAGCCATCAAGTCGTCGCCGGGTAGTCCTGGTGTAGCCTCTCGCCCGGCCGGCTGGCAGTTCCGACAACTTGTTGTCGGCTCGATCAGCCGGCCGGCGCAATTGCGGCGCGGATACCACACCTGTGCCATCGCGCGCTTGCTCAGCCATGGAGTGCGCGGTCAACGGCGTTACAATCGGGCAGTCCAGCGGCCACGGGCCGCCCCTTGAATGTAGTGCGACTGTACTGCGACCGCCCGTGTTCTCCGCCCTCATCCTGTTCCTTCCTGCCCGTCGCGCCTGTGCCAGCCTTCTGCTGGCGCTGGGTGCCGTCACGCTGGGTCTCGTCACGCCCTTCGTGCAGGCCGAGGACCGGGTGGTGCTCCAGCTGAAGCATACCCACCAGTTCCAGTTTGCCGGCTATTACGCGGCGGTGGAAAAAGGCTATTACCGCGATGCGGGGCTCGACGTGCAGATCGTCGAAGGCAGCGATGGCGAAGCGCCGCTGCGCGAAGTGCTGGCCGGCCGCGCCCAGTACGGCACCGGCAGCAGTTCCCTGCTGCTGGCGCGGCTGTCCGGCAAACCCGTGGTCGTGCTCGGCGTGATCTTCCAGCATTCGCCGTATGCGCTGGCGATGCGGCAGCAGGGCGCCACACCCGATATCCGCCGCCTGGCCGGCAAGCGTGTGATGCTGGGGCCGCTCTCGGCACCGCTGAACCATGCCGATGAACTGTCCGCCTACCTGAAGCGTGAAGGGGTGTTGCCGGACCAGCTGCAACGCGTGGAGCATACCTATGATCCGGGTGACCTGATCAACGGCCGCGTCGAGGCCATGTCGATCCACACGACGAATGAAACGGATTACCTCGACCGCGCCGGCTTCCCGTACGACATCCACAACCCGCGCGCCGCCGGTGTGGATTTCTATGGCGACAACCTGTTCACCAGCGAGCACGAGCTCAACGGCAATCCGGAGCGTGTAAAAGCGTTCCGCGCCGCCAGCCTGCGCGGCTGGCAATACGCGATGAGCCACCAGGAAGAGATCGCCGACCTGATCCTGGCAAAGTATTCACGCCGGCACGACCGCCAGCACCTGCTCTACGAAGCGCGCCAGATGGTGCCGCTCGTGCAGCCGGTGCTGGTCGAGATCGGCTACATGAACCCGGAGCGCTGGCAGCACATTGCCGATGTCTATACCGACCTCGGCTTGCTGCCGAAGGGCGTCACGTTCCATGGTTTCCTGTACAACGCCGAGCCGGGCACCAACCTGGCATGGTTGTACCGCATCGGCGGTGCCGCGGCGGCCCTGCTGCTGCTGGGCGCCGCGATCCACTTCGCGCTGCTGGCGCGCGAACGGCGCCGCTCCGCCGATGCGATCCGTGCCGGCGAGGAACGCTTCCGCACGATGTTCGAAGCCTCGCCGATGGGCATTGCGCTGATCGATGGGGTCAGCGGCGCCTTTTCCGACGTCAATCCGCGCTATCGTGAAATCGCCGGCCGCTCGGAAGATGCGTTCGCCTCGCACAGCTGGCTCGATTTCGTGCACCCCGACGACGTGGCCGGGTGGACGCTGCAAATGGCGCGCCTGGCGGCCGGTGAAGTACCGGAACTGAGCACCACGCTGCGCCTGGTGCGTTCGGACGGCTCGGTCGTGTGGGTGGAGGCGTCCGTGGTGCCCTTGCAGGCCGGCGCGCACCTGAAGCTGTGCATGATCGAGGATGTCACCGACAAGAAGAAGAGCGAGGCGCTGATCTGGCAGCAGGCCAATTTCGATCCGCTCACGCAGTTGCCGAACCGCCGCATGTTCCTCGACCGGCTGCGCCACGACGTGGTCAAGAGCCGGCGCGACGGCAGCCGCATCGCGATCCTGTTCATCGACCTCGACCACTTCAAGGAAGTCAACGACACGCTGGGCCACGACCAGGGCGATGTGCTGCTCGTGGAGGCGGCGCGCCGCATCATCGGCTGCGTGCGCGAATCCGACACGGTGGCACGCCTGGGCGGCGACGAATTCACGGTGATCCTGACCGAGCTGCAACTGACCGACCGGGTCGATGCGATCGCGCAGAACATCATCGACAGCCTGCTGGCGCCATTCCCGCTGGGCCAGGAACAGGCATTCATTTCCGCCAGCATCGGCATCACGCTGTACCCGGACGACGCGGCCAGCGTGGAAGACCTGCTCAAGCACGCCGACCAGGCGATGTACGCGGCGAAGGGCGCCGGCCGCAACCGCTTCAGCTACTTCACGCCGGCGCTGCAGGTGGCGGCGCTGAACCGCATGCGCCTGACGAACGACCTGCGCAGCGCCATCAAGGGCGACCAGCTGAAGCTGTATTTCCAGCCGATCGTGCACCTGAAGACGGGCCGCATCGTCAAGGCCGAGGCGCTGCTGCGCTGGCAGCACCCGCAGCGCGGCCTCGTCAGCC
Organism: Pseudoduganella lutea; assembly: GCF_004209755.1. Classification (NCBI taxonomy): domain Bacteria; kingdom Pseudomonadati; phylum Pseudomonadota; class Betaproteobacteria; order Burkholderiales; family Oxalobacteraceae; genus Pseudoduganella; species Pseudoduganella lutea. Next base: position 3,343,272 of record NZ_CP035913.1, read on the forward strand.
CGCTGGAATTCATTCCACTGGCGGAAAGCTCGGGCCTGATCGTCGACATCGGCCAGTGGGTGTTCAATGAATCGATCCGCTGGGTGCAGCGCTGGCGCCGCGGCGTGCATCCTGAATTCCAGGTGAGCCTGAACCAGTCGCCGGTCGAATTCCAGCGCGAGGGCGGCAGCTACGACGTGTGGCTGCGCGCACTGCGCCAGCTGGACGTGCCGGGCCAGGCCATCGTGGTCGAGATCACCGAAGGCCTGCTGCTCGATGCCAGCACGATGGTCACCGACAAGCTGCTGCAGCTGCGCGACGCGGGCATCCAGGTGGCGCTGGACGATTTCGGCACCGGCTATTCGTCGCTGTCGTACCTGAACAAGTTCGACATCGATTACCTGAAGATCGACCGCAGCTTCGTGCGCAACCTGGCGCCGGATTCAAGCGACATGGCGCTGTCCGAAGCCATCATCGTGATGGCCCACAAGCTGGGCCTGCACGTGATCGCCGAAGGCGTGGAAACGGCGCAGCAGCGCGACCTGCTGGCTGCCGCCGGCTGCGATTACGGCCAGGGCTACCTGTTCGACAAGCCGCTGCCGGCCGAGGAATTCGATGCGCTGCTGCACGCCCGGTCGGCCGTGCTGGCGGTGCAGTAGGCGCGCGCACCTGGCCGACGCAATCGGGTTTTCAGCACGTGCAGCAGGCATGAAGGCAGGATCACTCAAGCCATCCCACGCCGGTAACAAAGCGCATACATGACCCATTCCACTTTCAACCATCATTTCGGACCGAACCAGATCTGGGGAGCCATTGGATTAGGCGCAATCACGGTGTGCAGCGGCGCGGTCATCGGGCTCGAGTCGATGGGGGAAGAGGTAGCATGGATGTCCTTTTATGCTGGCGCAGCCTCGCTGGCTGCCGGTGTCATCGGTATGGGGATCCTGCAAAGCTGGGCACGGCGGCGGGCATTCGTCTATCCACTGCATACGGCCCTCGTCTGGTGCCTCCTCATCGTCACGGTCCCGCTCTCCTTGCTGGGCCCTCTCTTCCTGTGGCCGAGCAGCGGTTCCATCATTGGATGGATACTGCTGGAATATTTCATCGTGGCCTTGGGTTACCAGATGTGGAACACCTGGCGCTTTTTTAATGCCCAGTGGAGCAGCCGCCAGGATGCACTCCTGGCACGATGCTTCGACCCGGACAGGTCAATGCTGGCAGTAACGACATTAGCGCGCGACCTTGACGTGCACGAGTCGTTATTTTTTCCGTACTGGCACGAACGTGCGGTGGCGGGGATGTCGGTTTTGCTGATTGCCGCAATGATTCTGGCCTTCATCCTGTATGGCATCTTTTTCGAGTTTGCCTTGCTGGCCGGGGGGATCGTGACGCTGACTTGTATTACCTATCTCGTCCAGTCCAGTTTCGCTTCGCTGCTGCTTGCCTTCAAGGTCCGCCAGCTGGAGCGTTCGCACGGCTGCCGGATCGGTCTCATGGATGATGCCGGTGTCGATCGTATCAAGGCTGCCCACCGCCGGGCGAAGCGGCGCAGCAAGCGATAACATCCGATGCAGCGGTGCTCCCTGTCCTCTGGTGGCTGACGGGCTCGAACACCCATGGAACCCGATCGATCCTCCTCTACCTTGGTCTGCACCGCGCCATTGCGGTCTAGTCAATCTTCACGATTTGGCAGGAACGACGATAATACCGGGTCTCGTCACGCTGTACCGATAGCTAGATTCAATCGAAAGTATTGGCACAATCAATTTTTCATATAGACGAGATCTCGCTAAACTAGCATCTCATTGATTCACAACCCTCACGAGGAAAACGCAAATGTCTCTGATCAACACCCAAGTCAAACCGTTCAAGGCAACTGCTTACCACAATGGCAAGTTCGTTGATCTGACCGAAGAATCCCTGAAGGGCAAGTGGTCGGTATTCGTGTTCTACCCGGCCGACTTCACCTTCGTCTGCCCGACCGAACTGGAAGACCTGGCTGACAACTACGCAGAATTCTCGAAGCTGGGCGTGGAAGTGTACGGTATCTCCACCGACACCCACTTCGCGCACAAGGCATGGCACGACACGTCGGACGCCATCAAGAAAGTGAACTACCCGCTGATCGGCGACCCGACCGGCCTGCTGTCCCGTAACTTCCAGGTCATGATCGAAGAAGAAGGCCTGGCACTGCGCGGCACCTTCGTGATCAATCCGGAAGGCTTCATCAAGGTGCTGGAAGTCCATGACAACGGCATCGGCCGCGACGCATCGGAACTGCTGCGCAAAGTGAAGGCTGCCCAGTACGTTGCTTCCCACCCGGGCGAAGTGTGCCCGGCCAAGTGGTCCGAAGGCGCCGCAACCCTGACCCCGTCGCTGGACCTGGTCGGCAAAATCTAAGCAGTAAGCAGTCATTGAGCAGTACCGCTGCCGGGCATGTGCCCGGCAGCGAACAAGAAAGGAAAACGTCATGCTGGATGCAAATCTCAAAACCCAACTGAAAGCCTATCTGGAAAAAGTGGTGCAGCCGATTGAGATCGTCGCATCGCTGGATGACTCCGCGAAAGCGCGGGAAATGAAGGAACTGCTCGCCGATATCGATGGCTTGAGCGACAAGATTACCCTGGTCGAGGACAACGCCGCCAACGTGCGCAAGCCGTCGTTCTCGATCAACCGTGCCGGCACCGACATTGGCGTGCGTTTCGCCGGCATCCCGATGGGCCATGAATTCACCTCGCTGGTGCTGGCCCTGCTGCAGGTGGGCGGCCACACGATCAAGCTCGACGAAGCCGTGATCGAACAGATCCGCAACCTGGAAGGCGATTTCGAATTCGAGACCTTCATCTCGCTGTCGTGCCATAACTGCCCGGAAGTGGTGCAGGCACTGAACGCGATGGCGGTCATCAACCCGCGCATCAAGGTCACCACGATCGATGGCGGCGTGTTCCAGAAAGAAGTCGAAGAGCGCCAGATCATGGCGGTACCGATGATGTTCCTGAACGGCCAGCACTTCGGCCAGGGCCGCACGAACGTGGAAGAAATCCTCGCCAAGCTGGACACCAATGCCGGTGCCCGCCAGGCGGCTGAACTGAACAAGAAAGACGTGTTCGACGTGCTCGTCGTCGGTGGTGGCCCCGCCGGTGCGGCGTCGGCGATCTACGCGGCCCGCAAGGGTATCCAGACCGGCGTGCTGGCCGAGCGTTTCGGTGGCCAGGTGCTCGATACGCTGTCGATCGAGAACTTCATCTCGATCAAGGAAACCGACGGCCCGAAATTCGCCGTGGCGCTGGAGCAGCACGTCAAGGAATACGAAGTCGACATCATGAACACCCAGCGCGCCGTGAAACTGGTGCCGGGCAAGCTGACCGAAGTGCATACCGCCACCGGCGCGGTGCTGAAGGCCAAGACCGTGATCCTGTCGACGGGTGCCCGCTGGCGCGAGATCAACGTGCCGGGCGAGAAGGAATACCGGAACCACGGCGTGGCGTACTGCCCGCACTGCGATGGCCCGCTGTTCAAGGGCAAGCGCGTGTCGGTGATCGGTGGCGGCAACTCCGGCGTGGAAGCGGCGATCGACCTGGCCGGCATCGTGCAGCACGTCACGCTGATCGAATTCGGCAATGAACTGCGTGCGGACGCGGTCCTGCAGCGCAAGCTGCGCTCGCTGCCGAACGTGAAGATCATCCTGTCGGCGCAGACGACCGAGATCCATGGCGACGGCAAGAAGGTGAACGGTCTGTCGTACAAGGACCGCAACACGAACGAGCTGCACCGCGTGGACCTGGAAGGCGTGTTCGTGCAGATCGGCCTGGTGCCGAACACGGAGTGGCTGAAGGGCACCGTGGCACTGTCGAAGCATGGCGAGATCGAGATCGATGCGAAGGGCCAGACGTCGGTGCCGGGCGTGTTCGCCGCCGGCGACGTGACCACCGTGCCGTACAAGCAGATCGTGATCGCCGTGGGTGCCGGCGCAACGGCCGCGCTGTCCGCCTTCGACCACCTGATCCGCTCGGGCGACGATGAGGTGGAAGCCGAGCAGGCCGCCATCGCCGCTGTCGCATAAGGCATCGCATCAGCCAACAAGAAAGGGAGCTTCGGCTCCCTTTTTTGTTTCCAGAAAAATCCGGGACGGACCCTGTTTTTGAGGAAATTTCTTTGAAAACAGGGTCCGTCCCTATTTATTTCGTCCCTATTTATTTCAAATCGATGCTGGCCTGTTTGACCCGCAGGGAGCGGGCGTAGCGGTGCCGGGCTTGCAGACGGGCGTCGGTGATCAGCACGCCGATGGTTTCGCCGACCACCATCACCACGCCCAGCAGCGGCAGCACGAGCATCAGGCCGGTCACGCCGGCCAGCGCGCCGCCCACGAACAGCATCACCACCGTGACCAGCGGGTGCATGCGCAGGCTGCGGCCCAGTGTCATCGGCATGAAGATGAAGTCGTCCAGCAGGCGGGCGATGATGAACACGAACATGGCGCTGTAGGCCGCGGCGTTGTTGTCCGGCGCATCGGCCGAGGCTACCAGCACCACCAGCAGGCAGCCGGCGATCGAGCCCACGTAAGGCACCCACGCCAGCATGGCGGCGATGAAGCCGAGCAGCAGCGGCGATGGCAGGCCGATCGCCCACAGGCCGAATGCCAGCACGACGGTATCGATGGCGGTGAGCTTGAGCATGCCGTGGAAGTAGCGGCGCGCGGTCTGGTCGACTTCATGCAGCAGGAACAGCGTTTTTTCAAAGAACGCGTTCGGCACGGCGCGGGCCAGGAAGCGCTTGAAGCGGCGGCCGTCGCGCAGGAAGAAGAAGGCCAGGAACGGCGCCAGCAGCAGCGACGGTACCCAGGCGGCAGTCGTGACCAGCACGCCGCCCAGGTGGCGCTGGAAGAATTCGCGCGAGTACTCGGCCAGGTTCAGGTTCACCGAATCGCCCAGGCGGGCCGGCCGCAGGAACGGGAATTGCCGTTCCAGCGCACTCAGCATGTTGCGCAGGAAGCGTATGCCCGCGTCGAGGTAGCGGGCCGGCATGTCCTGCCAGTCGGTGGCCGGCGCGGGTATCCACACGAAGGCCACCAGGAAGGCAAGCAGCATGCTCAGCACGAACGCGGCGCCGACCAGCATGGCTGCCGTGTTGCGCGTGAAGCCCATGCGCAGCAGGCGCTGGAACGGCGACAGCAGCACGTAATACAGGATGATCGCGAGCAGGAAGGGAATCGACAGCCACAGCACGCGCTGCAACAGGTACAACAGCACGCAGGTCGCGGCGATGATGCCGCACCAGACGATGGGCCCGGACTGCTGCCGGTCGGCCATCACAGTACCTCGACGTGCGGCGAATCGATCGACATCCGCTCGCGCAGCCGGGCGCCGATATGGCGCGCCAGCGCCAGCGAGATCTTGTAGCCGATGACGGCATCCGTTTCCATCAGGCTCATGAAATCGGCGCGGAAGAACACCGCCAGTTCGCAGTCGTCCCAGGCCCGGGCCTGCGCGGTGCGGGGCGAGTTGTCCAGCAGCGCCAGGTCGCCGAAGAATGCGCCGGGGGACAGCTCGGTAATGATCTCGGGCATGCCGTTGATGTTACGGTTGATTTGCACGTGGCCCGATGTGATCAGGTAGAGCGCCTGGCCTTCCTCGCCTTCGTCGAAAATGATCTCGCCCGCCAGGTAGCGCCGTTCATGCATCAGGCCGTCCACGATCTTCAGTTCCAGCGGCGTCAGCGAATTGAGGAGGACGGTTTCGCGCAGCCTGGCCAGGCGTGGCGAGAGGGCGGGCGGCTTCAGAAAACCGAAAATCACGTAGGGCTCCAGGGAAGGGGTGGTTGCGCTGTCATTGTCGCCGGTTTTGTGGGGGCGGTGGTGTTGTGGGACGCACACAGCGGAGAGAAAGCGGAAAAGCGCGGCGGAGCGTGTTTTTTGGGATGCTGCCTGTGCAGATGGGGGAGAGTTGCGCGTGGAGGGGGGATTTCGGCGAAGCGGGGGGCGGAGTAGAAGGGCTGCGGGGATTTCAAGCGAAGCAGCGCTTCGCGCGTGCCGTGCCTTTGCAAGGCACGGCGGAATAATGAGCTGGCAGTGAAAAGCCCGGCGAGCCGGGCCGATTTTCACTGGCAGCTTCGGAGCGGACGGGCTCGCCGACATCCTGCCGGCCGCGGAATCGCTGGTAGGCGATTCCCTTCGATCCCCGCCGTGCTTCCCGCAGGGGAAGCACTCCGCTGCGCCAGCATCAGACGCAAAAAAGCCCGGCAAGCCGGGCTTTTTTACTGATGCTGGCGGAGCGGACGGGGCTCGAACCCGCGACCCCCGGCGTGACAGGCCGGTATTCTAACCAACTGAACTACCGCTCCAATCAGCGCTTGCGTAAGCAAGTACTGAAAAAAACTGCGTCGCTGCTGCGACAAGAAAAAAGCCCGGTATGTCGGGCTCTCTTCAGAATCCTGGCGGAGCGGACGGGGCTCGAACCCGCGACCCCCGGCGTGACAGGCCGGTATTCTAACCAACTGAACTACCGCTCCAGGTCTTCAACATCGACTGCGTGGTGGGCGCTGAGAGGCTCGAACTCCCGACCTAATCCTTGTAAGGGATCCGCTCTACCAACTGAGCTAAGCGCCCTCATCATCACCTTCGATGCTTCGAACGTTTGTCACAACGTTCAGAAGAGGCCGTATTCTACTGCGCAGTTTTGAGATTTCGCAAGGACTTTCGCGAAAATATTTCCAGCCGGCCTCGTCTCGTGGGCACCGGCGATGCTACGCTGCGGTTTTTCCAGCCGGGGAGAGCCGATGAACGCCAGCGCCACTGCGCTCGATGCACTGTATGGGCGCGTCAGCCGCCGCCTGCTGCCGTTCCTGTTCCTGTGCTACGTGGCCGCCTACCTGGACCGCGTCAACGTCGGCTTCGCCAAGCTGCAGATGCAGGCCGACCTGGCACTGTCCGACACGGTCTATGGCATCGGTGCCGGTATCTTCTTCGTCGGTTATTTCCTGTTCGAGGTGCCGTCGAACCTGCTGATGGAACGGGTGGGCGCGCGGCGCTGGATCGCGCGCATCATGATCAGCTGGGGGCTGGTCTCGGCGGCCACCATGTTCGCCACCGGCCCTGTCAGCTTCTACGTGCTGCGCTTCCTGCTCGGGGTGGCCGAGGCAGGCTTCTTTCCGGGCGTGGTGCTGTACCTCACCTACTGGTATCCGGCGCATCGGCGCGCTCGCATCGTGGCGCTGTTCATGAGCGGCGTTGCCGTGGCGGGCGTGCTGGGCGGGCCGCTGTCGGGCGCGATCATGGCGGCGTTCGCCGGCCAGGCGGGGCTGCATGGCTGGCAGTGGCTGTTCCTGCTGGAAGGCATTCCATCCGTCGCGCTCGGCATCTGGACATTGTTCTACCTGGACGACGGCATCCGCGCCGCGCGGTGGCTGGGGGACGCCGACAAGGCGGTGCTGGAACGCGAGCTGGCCGCGGAAGCGGCGTCGAAGCGTCACCTGCCGCTGCGGCAGGTGTTCGCCAGCGGCACCGTATGGCTGCTGGCTCTCGTATACTTCCTGTTCGTGATGGGCCTGTATGGCGTGAGCTTCTGGCTGCCGCAACTGGTGAAGAACAGCGGCGTGCAGGACGTGTTCCATATCGGCCTGCTGACGGCGATCCCGTATGGCGTGGCCGCCGTCGTCATGGTGCTGGCGGCGCGCCATTCGGACCGCACCGGCGAGCGGCGCTGGCATGCGGCCATTGCCGGTTTCGCCGGCGCCGCCGGCCTCGTGGCGGCCACCGTATGGGCGGACGATACCGTGCTGGCCCTGGCCGCGCTGTCCCTCGCCACGGCCGGCATCCTGACCACGTTTCCCATCTTCTGGAGCCTGCCGACGGCGCTGCTGGGCGGCTCCGCAGCGGCGGCGGGCATTGCGCTGATCAACTCGGTCGGCAACCTGGCCGGCTTCGCGAGCCCTTATCTCGTGGGCGCGATCCGCGATGCCACCGGCAGCACGGCCATCGGCATCTCGCTGCTTGCGGCCAGCCTGGTGCTGGGCGGCCTGCTCGTGCTGGCACGCGGGCGATTACCCGCGTAGCGCAGCACCTGGCTTAAAACTCTTCCCAGTCGTCGCCTTCGGGCGCCTTCTTGGCAGGCGGCGTCTTGGACGTGCTCTTGCCAGCGGCTGCCCGCGCCTGCACCGGTGGCTTGCTGGCCAGCTTGGGATAAGGCGGGTGCGCCACGGCGGAAGCCGGCGGGACCGTCGGCCGCACCGGTGGGGAAACGGCGGGCACGGGGAAGGCCGGCGCGATGGCCCGGTCGTCGATGCGGAATGTGGAGATCGCGGCGACCAGGCGCTGCGCCTGCTCGCGCATGCTGGCCGCCGCAGCGGCCGCTTCCTCGACCAGCGCGGCATTCTGCTGCGTGGCGGTATCCATCGTGGTGATCGTGGTGTTCACCTGGGCGATGCCGGAACTCTGTTCCTGGCTGGCGGACGCGATCTCGTTCATGATGTCCGCCACCTGCTGCACCGACGTCACGATGCGGTCCATCGTGGTGCCGGCCTGGTCCACCAGGCGGCTGCCCGCATCGACCTTGTCGACCGAATTGTTGATCAGTTCCTTGATCTCCCGCGCGGCGCTGGCCGAGCGTTGCGCCAGGTTGCGCACCTCCGATGCCACCACCGCGAAACCGCGGCCCTGCTCGCCGGCGCGTGCCGCTTCCACCGCGGCGTTCAGTGCCAGGATATTGGTCTGGAACGCAATGCCGTCGATGACACCGATGATGTCGACGATCTTCGACGAGCTTTCCTTGATCGAGCCCATCGTCTCGACGACCTGGCTGACGACCTGGCCGCCTTCGTTCGCATGGCTGGCGGCCGAGACCACCAGCTGGTTCGCCTGGCGCGCGTTTTCCGCGTTCGCCTGCACGGTGGACGTGAGTTCCTCCATCGACGATGCGGTTTCCTCGAGGCTGGCCGCTTGCTGCTCGGTGCGGTTGGACAGGTCCATGTTGCCGGCGGCAATCTCGGCCGCCGCCGTGTTGATCGTGTCCGTACTGTCGCGCACGGTGCGCACGGTGCCGGTCAGCGCCGTCGTCATGTCGCGCAGGGCGCCCAGCAGGCGGCCCATCTCATCCTTGCGCGTGGTAACGATCTGCGCCGTCAGGTCGCCCGCCGCCACCGTTTCGGCGATCTGCACGGCTTCGCTGACAGGGCCGGTAACGGAGCGCGTGATCAGCCACCCGATCACGGCAGACACGATCGTCGCCACCACCAGCAGCACGATCATCAGCGTGGTCGCCGATTTCGCCGCCGCGGTCGCGTTTTCGGCATCGTTCGCCATCAGTTCGCGCTGTTTCTTCAACAGCTCGTCGAGATGGCGGAAATACACCGTCTGCGCCGGGATGACCTGGCCGAACAAGGCTTGTACGGCACCTTCGCGGTCGCCGCCACGGTATTGCGCGATCGCCTTGTCGAGCAGTTCCTTGTAGGCGTAGTACGCGGTGTTCTGCTGGTCGAACACGGCGCGCACGTCGGGCGTCAGGTCCGATTTATGCATTTTTGCGGCCGATACGCCGCCGGCTTCGTCAGCCGCGGCCATCTGGCGCAGGAATTCCTGCGTCTGCGCCGGGTCCGGCGTCAGCATCGCGTTGCGCACCGCCTGCGCGCCGCGGTTGACCTGGCTGCGCATGTCGTTGAGGAGCGTGACCTTGACGTACCGGTCATTGACGAGCTGGTCGGTACGCGCGGCCACTTCCTGGATGCGGCTGATGCCGACGAGCGACATGATGAACATGATGACGATGGTCACCGCGAAACCGAGGGCGAGACGGGCGCCGATGCGCATATTGGAGAGGTTCACGATCGATTTCCTTCGGTCAGAATGAGTGGCGCACGCCGAGGCCATGGCTCATGGCGGACGGCAGCGTGGTGATGCAGTCGCCATGCAGCGTCGTCGGCGTGATATCGCCGCTGTTTGTCATCGAGCCCACGAAGGCATCGACACCGCCCGTGAGCGTGACCGACGTTTGCGCCGCGGCGGGCAGGGCGCAGGCAAGAAGTGGAACCCAGCAATAAAAACGGAGTTTGGCTGCCATGTTCGCGCAAGTGGTTGAAAGATCCGATGGTACGCGCCTTTCTCTCGCGCACGATACTTGTGCGCTGCTACTGTTGCGTAAAAACGATGGATAAAAAAGCACTAAGTAATTGAAAAATAAAACAATTAATGCAACGCGCCGGGCGCTGGCGGAGCCTGCTGCACACTGGATATAATCACAGTGCCCGCATTTTTTCATTTTGAATACAAGCCTGCCGACAAGCCATGGTTCCGCCGCGCCGCATTGCCCACCTCGACATGGATGCGTTTTTCGCATCGGTGGAATTGCTGCGCTATCCCGAGCTGCGTGGCCTGCCCGTGGTGGTCGGCGGCGGCTCGCGGCACCAGCCGGTGCTGCAGCCGGACGGCACGCGCCGTTTCTCGAAACTGCGCGACTACGCGGGCCGCGGCGTGGTCACCACGTCCACCTACGAAGCGCGCGCACTCGGCGTGTTTTCGGCGATGGGCACGATGAAGGCGGCGGCGCTGGCTCCCGAGGCGATCCTGCTGCCGACCGATTTCGAGTCCTACAAGCGTTATTCACGCCTGTTCAAGGCGGCCGTGGCGGAGATCGTGCCCGACATCGAAGACCGCGGCATCGACGAGATCTACCTCGACCTCACGGACCACCCGGAAGAAACGCGGGCCCTCGGCATGCGGCTGAAGGAGGCCGTGAAGGCGGCGACCGGGCTGACGTGCTCGATCGGCATCGCGCCCAACAAGCTGCTGGCGAAGATCAGCTCGGACCTGGACAAGCCCGATGGCCTCACCATCGTGTCGCTGGAGGACGTGCCGGCGCGTATCTGGCCGCTGTCGGCAAAGAAGATCAACGGAATCGGCCCGAAAGCCTATGCGAAGCTCACGTCGCTCGGCATCGAAACGGTGGGCCAGCTCGCGCAGGCGGACCCGAAGCTGCTGCAGGAACACTTCGGCCTCAATTCCGCCGAGTGGCTGCACCGCGTGGCGCACGGGCATGACGAGCGCGAAGTCGTCACGCGTTCCGATCCGAAAGGCGTGAGCCGCGAAACCACGTTCGAGCGCGACCTGCACGCGAAGCATGACCGCGACACGCTGTCCGAAATCTTCACGCGGCTGTGCACGCGGCTGTCGGAAGACCTGCACCGCAAGCGCTATGCCGGCCGCACCGTGGGTATCAAGCTGCGCTATGCCGACTTCCGTACCGTGACGCGCGACGTCACGCTGCCGTCGCCCACGGCCGATGCCGCCATGATCCGGCGCGCCGCCGGTGAATGCCTGCGGCGCGTGCCGCTGGAGCAGCGCTTGCGCCTGCTGGGCGTGCGGGTCAGCGCGCTGGTGCCGCTTGACGAGGCCGAGCGGTACAGGGCGGGGGAGCAGGGGGAATTGTTCCCGGGGTGAGCCGGCGGCGGATGCGCCGGCTTGCGCCACCGGGCTGTGGTGTTGCACGCCGCAGGGGGGCACTGCCGCGCACAAAAACACGCTCCCCGGCAGGCGCCGTTTCAACAAGATCGCGGTGGCCCGGCTGCTGAGCCGGGTGTAGAATGATGGGCTTTGCAACGCGTAAGAACAAGGGTCTTCCAGCATGTGGTTCAAGAATCTACAGATCTACCGACTGCCCGCGCCATGGGCATTTGCTCCCGAAAAACTCGATGAAGCCCTGCGCCCCGCGGCGTTCACGCCGGCCAGCAGCAACGAGATGCTGCGCCAGGGCTGGGACTCGCCGCGCGGTAACGAATCGCTCGTGCACGTGGTGAACGGGCAGATGCTGCTGCTGCTCGGCACCGAGAAGAAACTGCTGCCGTCGACGGTGGTCAACCAGGTGGCCAAGGCCCGTGCCGCCGAGATGGAAGAACAGCAAGGTTTCGCTCCGGGCAAGAAGGCGATGAAGGAATTGAAGGAGCGCGTGCACGACGAACTGCTGCCACGCGCGTTCACGATCCGCAGCAATGTGTGGACGTGGATCGACCCCGTCAACGGCTGGCTGGTCGTCGACGCGGCCAGCCCGGCCAAGGCGGACGACGTGATCAAGCTGCTGCTGAAGGCGGTCGACCGCATGCCGCTGGAAAGCTTGCGCGTGCAGCGCTCGCCGGTGGGCGTGATGACGGCCTGGCTGCAGGAAGATGAAGCACCGGCCGGCTTCACCGTCGACATGGATACCGAACTGCGCGCCACCGGCGAAAGCAAGGCGGCCGTGCGCTATGTGCGCCACACGCTGGAACCCGAGGAAGTGCGCCGCCACATTGCCGCCGGCAAGCAGTGCACGCGCCTGGCGATGACGTGGGAAAGCAAGATCTCGTTCGTGCTGACCGAATCGCTGGCGATCAAGAGTGTGAAGCCGCTCGACGTGCTGAAGGAAAACGATGCCGTCACCCGTAACGACGACGAACGTTTCGACGGCGACTTCATGCTGATGACGGGCGAGCTGTCGCTGCTGCTGCGGGACATCGTCGAAGCCCTGGGCGGCGAAGCCACCGCCTGATCCTCACGGATCGCCGGCGGCGGAGGGGCGCCAGTATGTGCGGCCCCGTTCCGCCGCGCAGTGACTAACCGACGGCGCCCAGCCGTGCCAGCAGCGGCAATGTCTTGTCGCGGAACTCCAGGGCCCGGCTTACCAGCCTGTCCAGCTGGTGCCCGTCCGTTTCCGCCGGTTTGCCGTCGATCATCAGGCGCTGGCCCTGGCGTACCAGGACCTGGTGCGCGAAGCTGGCCCATGCTTCCGGCTCCCTCGCTCCCCGCATTCGCGCAAGCAGGAACAGCAGGTGGAACCGGTCGGCGGGGAATGCACCGCCGGTGCCTGGCAGTGCCAGCCATTGCAGCTCCGTATTCGACATGGCCAGCTCGCATAGGCGCTGGTTCAGCCTGCGCGCTTGGGGGCCCGCGTGGGCGATCACGGCCTCTTCCTGCAGCGTCGCCACGTGGCCCATCCCCACCAGCATCGTGACCGCCTGGACCACCTGCGGTGACGTCAGGCCATGGCGCTCGCGGGCAACTTCGAGGAACGCACCGATCGTGTGCGCTTCCTGGTCCGCCAGGAAATCGAGCAGCGGTTCATACACTTTCGCCTGCAGCCGCACTTCGCCGGCCCTGCCTGCAGCCTTCATCGGTACGTCGGCGCGCGGCGTCGTCAGGACGATACGCGTGCGCAGCAGCTGTTCATCGCGCTCGATGGCTCCCAGCCGGCGCGCACCCTTCACCCAATAATCGCGCCGGAACGACTGGTTCACCATGTAGTCGCGTACCGTCTGGGCAAACACGGGATCGGCGATCTCGCCCAGCAACTGGCGCTGCTCCGCAGTCAGGTTGATGGGGTCGATGTTGTCCAGGTAATGGGCGGAACACGCGTAGTCGAGCTTGGCCGGTTCCAGCCAGCCGGCCATCTGCGAAAACGAGTAGGGCATCCAGTCGCGGTTGAAGTATTCATGGGCCAGGTAAGCGTGGTTCTGGTCCTTGAGCTTGGCGAAGCGGGAGGCAACGCGCGGGTTCGCCGTGAGGAACGTGGGGGCGGTGGCGAACAGGCGCTCGGCGAATGCGATGCTCTGGCCTACCCTCCCGGCGGAACCGGCGCCGGCCGGCGTCATGGTGGTGGCGTACTCGTTGAGCAGGTCGCGCACCGGTGCCATCGCAGCCCACCCGGGCTGGGTGTTGTAGCTGATGTAGAGCACGCCGCCGACCTTCAGTTTGCGCCGGATGAAGTCGACGACGACGCGGCGGTTTTCGTCCGAGATCCAGCTGAAGATGCCGTGTAGCCCGATGAAGTCGAACTCGGGCAGGTCGGTGCGCGAGCAGAATTGCGCGAAGGCTTCGTCATGCAGGGCCACATCGGCACCGGAAGCGGCGGCCAGTTCCTGGGCGAATCCCGCCTGGGCCGGGTTGAAATCCGTGCCATGCCACGCCACGTTCGAGGCGGCTGCGTGGATGTTGACGGAAAGGCCCTGGCCAAAGCCCAGCTCGCATGCGGTGGTCACCGCCGGCGGTGTCAGCCGCGCCGACAGGAAGGCCAGACGCAGCCGGTGGGGATTCAGTTCGGGGTAGGTTCCGTAGGTATATCCGATGTCGGCGACATAGCCGGCAGACCATTCGGGCATTGACGTTCCTTTCGTTGGTGTTACATCGGTTGGAAGACCCCGGCCGCACGATTCTTCTGCACGTTGTCCCATGCGAAAATCTGGCCGTTCATCGCCACATACACGCCCACCGGCAGCGCCTGTGCGACGCCGCAGGCAAAGCCCAGGTTGAAGAAGGCATCGGAACCGGCGATTTGATAGGGAATCATTGCGCCGGTGAACACGATGGTCTTGTCCAGCGCGGCGGGACCCAGCACGGCGGCCGTTTCCTTCATCGTGTCGGTGCCATGCACGATGACGATGGCGCGCTCCGGTGCCGCCTGGCACGAAGCCAGCACGCGTGCCCGGTCGGCATCCTGCATGTCCAGCGAGTCGAGCAGCGGCAGCAATTCGAGTTCAACGGGCGCGGTCATGCGGGCGCGGGCGATGGCCTCGGGCAGGTGACTTTCGGCAAACCCCAATGTGCCGTTCAGTTCGTTGTAATGCTTGTCGAAGGTGCCGCCCGTGGCGATGATGCGCAAGGTCATGGTGTTTCAGAAAAGGTTGCAGGAATCTTCAATGATAGCCCGCGCCGGCATTGCGCCGTCAACAAAAAACTTTGTTTGCACTCGTCTGGCATGTTGTCACGTCGTTGAGTACACTAGCGAAGCGCTGATGTCTTCGTGGTGGCGATCTTGGCCACGAGAAAAAGCGCTTAGCTGCGTTGCAAATGGCCGTCATGCCCGGTATGGCGGCGACTGCCGCCTTGCTGACCATTTGTCGTGACCGATCTCATCCACCAAATCAGCGCTTCGCCAGGTTTTCTGCCCTTTACGCCATGACCGCGAAAACGCCCGCTCCGGGAACCGTCATCTTCCATCGCCATCGCGGCTATGGGGTGATCACGGCTGTCAACCTGCTGACCGGCTGGATCTCCGCCCGTTTCGGCAGCGAGTCGCGCACGCTCGACCTGAACCTTTCCACCGACGAAGTGCAATACGCCGACGGTGAAGCGATCCTGTTCCGCCGCGCGCCACCGGACCGCATGCCGCATGCGCGGCTGATGGCAATGGTGCGCGCCTTGCACCTGGCCGGCTACCAGAAGCTCTACCTGTATGCATGGCCAAAGCCTTCCGGCCTGCACTGGCGCTGGCACCTGTTCACCGGCCAGCGCGACTGGATGCAGCGTTCCTGGCGCGAGGGGTGGTATGGCTCGGGGGCCGACTACAATGTCAATCCCGTGATGGGGTGGGGCGATTCTCCCGGTGCCACGACCGAGGAACTGATCCACGCGCTGGCGAAATTCGATCCGCAGGGCCTGGCGCAGGCGCTGGGCAAGGATGAAGACCACACGGCCTGGTTCGCCGGCGTGTGCGATGCGCTGTTGCCCGGCTATATGTACAGCCTGGACATGCAGCGCCCGGCCGGCGCGCCGCTGACGGACATGCCGCCAGTGCCCGTCGTCCCCGTGCGTGCCGGGCTCGCGCCTTACAGCGGCCCCGCCATCGGCTGGCCGCCCGGCTGGGCCGGGCTGTGGTCGAAGGTACACGCGATGTCGGCACCGCGCATCAACCTCACCGGCATTCCGGAAGCCTGATTTCTCCAAGGTTCGACCGTAGGGTTCAACCGTAATTGCGCAAGTGATTCCGGTAGTCGGGGTTGAGGATCGTCTTGCACTGCCCATCGAAGAAATCGACGAGGTTCTGGAACGCGTGGCGGAAGTACAGCTCGTAGCTGTCCTTCTCCACGTAGCCCAGGTGCGGCGTGGCCAGCACGTGCGGCATGCGCAGCAGGACGGAGTCGGCCGGGAGAGGTTCGTTTTCAAACACGTCCAATGCCGCGGCGCCGGGGCGTCCAGCCCGGAGTGCTGCCTCCAGCGCCCCCTCGGCCACCAGTTCGGCACGGCTGGTGTTCACGAACAACGCCGTTGGCTGCATCCGCGCCAGGTCTTCCGCGCCAACGATGCCGCGCGTTGCGTCCGCCAGTCGCAGGTGCAGGGTCAGCACGTCCGCCTGCTCGAAGAAGGCTTCGCGTGACGGTGCCGCCGTGTGGCCGTCGGCCACGGCGGCCGCGCGGCTGGCATCGCTGCCCCACACCATGACTTCCATGCCGAACGCCTTGCCATAGCCGGCAACAAGCTTGCCGATCTTGCCGTAGCCCCAGATGGCCAGCGTGCGGCCCCGCAGTACCGTGCCGATCGTATTGAATGGCTGGCTGGTCGACACAGTCTGCCATGTGCCTTCCTTGAGGTTGGCGGCATAGGGCACGATCTTGCGCTGGGCGGCCATGATCAGCGCCCAGGTCAGCTCGGCCGGCGCGACCGGTGACCCCACGCCTTCCGCGATCGCGATGCCCAGGTCCGTGGCGGAGGCCACGTCGATATGCCCGCTCACCTTGCCTGTTTGCGATATCAATTTCAGGTTCGGCAACCTGGCCAGCAAGGCCCGGTTCAGCGACGTGCGTTCGCGGATCAGCACCAGCGCATCGAATGGCGCCAGCCGGGCCGCCAGCTGGCCGAGCCCCCGGGTCGAGTGATTGAATACTTTTACGTCATGACTGTCGATAAGTGAAAAGCAGTCCAGTTCACGTACCGCATCCTGGTAATCGTCGAGTATGGCAATTTTCATGGGAGTTAGATGAAATTCCTTCTTAATTGGTAGCTAGTTAACGAGATTGTGAATATCTCAAATAGCTTACTACTTTAGTCAACCATTTTTCCTACATTTTTGTCGGAAAGCTTTTGGGGCAGGTGTACAATCGGTCAAGCCGTTGAGCGCTGCAGTGCGCTCCAGCAATTACTCGTTCCAACTACTCGTTCCAACTCCTGTTGTAGCGCTCACAATAGCGCCGGGAGCGCGCCCTTGATCTTGCTATCGGGCGCACCGACAGACCGCCGTATCGCCGATGCATTTTCCATGCACTTCCGCGCGCAAGCCAAAAGCTGACGACGATCCTGCCACCCGAACGACACACGGGGCAATGCACGTGAAGACAGCGCGGAACGAGACAGGATTCTTTATTGCATTGGAGGTAGTACCATGAACCAACCCATGATGGAGGGCGTTGCCGCGATGAACGCGCCAGCTTACATCAAACATCAAAAGCTGATCAATTGGGTGGCCGAGGTGGCCGCGTTGACCAAGCCTGATCGCATCTACTGGTGCGATGGCTCGCAGGAAGAGTATGACCGCCTGTGCGCCGAGATGGTGGCAGCCGGCACGATGAAGAAGCTGAACGCGGAAAAGCGCCCGAATTCCTACCTGGCCTGCTCCGACCCCACCGATGTGGCGCGCGTGGAAGACCGCACGTTCATCTGCTCGGCAAAGAAGGAAGAAGCCGGCCCCACCAACAACTGGATCGACCCCACCGAGATGCGCGGCACGTTGAACGGCCTGTTCGACGGCGCCATGGTCGGCCGCACGCTGTACGTGGTGCCGTTCTCGATGGGCCCGCTGGGTTCGCCGATCGCGCACATCGGCGTGGAACTGTCCGACTCGCCGTACGTGGCCGTCAACATGCGCATGATGACGCGCATGGGCAAGGCCGTGTACGACGTGCTGGGCGAGAACGGCGACTTCGTGCCCTGCGTGCATACCGTGGGCGCACCGCTGGCCGCCGGCCAGAACGACGTGCCATGGCCTTGCAACAAGACCAAGTACATCGTGCATTTCCCGGAAACCCGTGAAATCTGGTCCTACGGTTCCGGCTACGGCGGCAATGCGCTGCTGGGCAAGAAGTGCTTTGCGCTGCGCATTGCGTCGAACATGGGTTACCAGGAAGCGCAGCAGGGCGGCGCCGGCTGGCTGGCCGAGCACATGCTGATCCTGGGCGTGGAATCGCCGGAAGGCAAGAAGCACTACGTGGCAGCGGCCTTCCCGTCCGCCTGCGGCAAGACCAACTTCGCCATGCTGATCCCGCCCGCATCGTTCAAGGGCTGGAAGATCACCACGATCGGCGACGACATCGCCTGGATCAAGCCGGGTGCCGATGGCCGCCTGTATGCGATCAACCCGGAAGCGGGCTACTTCGGCGTAGCCCCGGGCACGAACGAAAAAACCAATTCCAACTGCATGGCTTCGCTGAAGGAAAACGTCATCTTCACGAACGTGGCGCTGACCGACGACGGCGACGTGTGGTGGGAAGGCATGACGAAGGAAGCGCCGGCGCACCTGATCGACTGGCAAGGCAAGGACTGGACGCCGACGTCCGGCACCAAGGCCGCGCATCCGAACGCACGCTTCACCGTGTCCGCCGTGCAGAACCCGGTGATCGACCCGGCCTGGGACGATCCGGCCGGCGTGCCGATCTCGGCCTTCATCTTCGGCGGCCGCCGCTCCACCACGGTGCCGCTGGCAACCGAGGCGCGCGACTGGGTCGAAGGCGTGTACATGGCCGCCACGATGGGTTCGGAAACCACCGCTGCCGCCGCAGGCCAGATGGGTGTGGTGCGCCGTGATCCGTTCGCGATGCTGCCGTTCATCGGCTACAACATGAGCGAGTACTTCCAGCACTGGCTGGACTTGGGCAAGAAAGTGCAGGCCGCCAACCCGGCCGCGCTGCCGAAGATCTTCTGCGTCAACTGGTTCCGCACCGACGAGCACGGCCACTTTGTATGGCCTGGCTTCGGCGACAATATGCGCGTGCTGAAGTGGATGCTGGAACGCATCGAAGGGACCGCCGGCGGTATCGAAACGCTGTTCGGCACCACGCCGCGCTACGGCGACCTGCATTGGGACGGCATCCCGTTCTCGCCGGAAGAATTCGAGACGATCACGTCGATCGACAAGGATGCCTGGCGTGAAGAGCTGAAGCTGCACGCCGAACTGTTCGACAAACTGGCCTACCGCCTGCCGCAGGAACTGCTGGCCAACAAGGCCAAGCTGGAGCAGCGCCTGGGCTGATCCGGCTTCGGGTGATAGACAGCAGGCGCGCACCGCAAGGTGCGCGCTTTTTTTACGTCCGGCGCAACTGCCGCCGGCACGGTATGCTGTGGCCTGCCGAACCACAGGAGCATTGCATGAACCATCCCGATCCCAGCCAGCTCGACGACGACACCCTCGCATTCGCCCGCAAGGTCTTCCAGATGGCGCGCGGCGGCGAAACGGACGCGCTGGCCACGCTGCTGGCGCAGGGCATGCCGGCCAACCTGCGCAACGAACGGGGCGACAGTTTGCTGATGCTGGCCAGTTACAACGGGCACCCTGACACGACCAGGGTGCTGCTCGAGCGCGGCGCCGACCCGGAACTGCAGAACGACGCCGGCCAGAGCCCGCTGATGGGCGCCGCGTTCAAGGGCGACCTGGCGATCGCCACGCTGCTGCTCGACCATGGCGCCCAGGCCGACGGCCCGGGCCGCGACGGCAAGACGCCGCTGATGTTCGCCGCCATGTTCAACCGCGTCGACATCGCGCGCCTGCTGATCGCGCGGGGCGCCGACCCCTTCGCCGTCGATGCCGCCGGGGTGTCGATCCTGGAGGCTGCGCGCAGGATGGGCGCTGCCGATACCGCGGCGCTGCTGGAATCGCTGCCGCCGCGCTGATGGCCGGAAGTCTGGGTTCCACCCCTGTCAGGACAGTCAGGCCCCGCCCAGCTTCGACAGCGCGAACGCGGACAGGAAGCCTGCCACGGTGATCAGGCCGGCATAGTCATGCGCTTCCTCGAACGCTTCGGGGATCATCGTGTCGACCAGCATCGCCAGGATCGCGCCGGCCGCCACGGCGGTGGTGGCCGCGATCACGGCTGGTGAAAAGCGCTGGAACAACGAATAACCGACCAGCGCCGCAGCGCCCGATGCCAGCGCGATGCCGCCCCAGATGCCGAAGATATACCGCACCGAACGGCCCGCCCGTTTCATGCCGGCGGCGCTGGAAAGCCCTTCTGGAATATTCGACAGGAAGATCGCCGCCACGGTCACCGTGCTGACGGCACCGCCTTTCAGCAGCGACAGGCCGATGACGATCGATTCCGGTATCCCGTCCATCAACGCGCCGATCGCAAGCGCGGTGCCATTGCCTTCATCGACCTGCCGCCCGCTGGAGCGCTTGCGGTGCTTTGCACCGAATGACGCCAATATCCGGTTGGCCGCCGTGAAGAGGATCGCCCCGCCGAGGAAGCCGATCGCGGTGGCATTGAACCCGCCCTGGCGGAACGCTTCGTCCATCAGGTCGAACGACAGTGCCGAGATCAGCACGCCGCTGCCGAACGCCATGATGGCGGCGATCACGCGCTGCGGCACCGGCATCCAGTAGCCCACGGCCGCGCCCAGCAGCAGGGCCGAACCCGCCACGACACCCCAGAAGCCGGCCTGGGCCCACAATGCAATTCCTCCCATATTCCTCCCTTGCGCCACGCGGCATGGCGCAATTGTCCAGCCATTCAGCCGCAAGTGGCGTCCGCCAGAAAGAACGGGTTCGCGGCCCCGCGCGAAATCGCTTGCTGTTTCGCACACGTGTGCTAAAGTTCGTGCATGAATACCACTGCGAAAAGCGAAACCACCTATGCCACGATCATCGCCGCGGCTATGGACATGGCGGCGGCCGAAGGCATTGGCAAGCTGTCGCTGGGCGAGCTCGCCAAACGCACGGGCATCAGCAAGAGCGGCGTGTTTTCGCGGGTCGGGTCGCTCGAGGCCTTGCAGGGCGCGGTGCTGGACGAGTACGACCGCCGCTTCGCCGACGAGGTATTCATGCCGTCGATGGCGGCGGCGAAAGGCTTGCCGCGGCTCGTGATGCAGGTGAACCTGTGGCTGAAGAAGATCAGCAGCGAGGCGACCCGCGGCGCATGCCTTTACACGGCGGGCGCTTTTGAATTCGACGACCTGGCCGGTCCGCTGCGCGACCGGATCGAACAGGGCGTGGCGCGCTGGCGGGCGTCGTTGCGCAAGACGGTATTGCAGGCGATGGAGGCGGGCCACTTGCGCCCGGATACCGATCCCGAACAGCTCGTCTTCGAAATCTACAGCCTGGTCATCGGCGTGATGCACGACGTGCGCTTCCTGCGCGACGACACGGCGCCGAAGCGGATGGCGCGGGCCTTCAACCGCCTGATCTCGACCTACAAGAGTTTCAACGAAGTGGAATAGCTGCCTGGCGGACGGGCCATGCCCGCCCTTTTTCATTCATATTTCGCACACCTGTGCGAAATTAACCGATCGAGGAGGCTGTCATGGCCGCTTTATGGTTGCTGGTGCTGCCCGTCGCCGGGCTGGCGTGGTATGTCGTGGTCGATGCCCTGCGCGGAATCCCCCGGTGCAACGAGGACTTCACGTTCTACTGAGAAAAACTGGGGACGGACCCCTGTTTCCAGGAAACGTCCAGCGCCGCGAAATCGGAAACATGCCCAGCCGGTGTCTTGCAGGCGCTTTCAGTGCCGGTATTTCTCCTAAACAGGGGTACGTCCCCAGTTTGTTTGCCTGGCAATAGGGGGCGAAAAAAAGCCGGCTCGCTGGAAGCCGGCTCGTGGGGCAGTGCGGAGGATTACTTCTTCAGCAGCGGCACCAGGTATTTACCGGTCACGCTTTCCGGGTTCTTCGCCACATCTTCCGGCGTGCCGGTGGCGATGATGCGCCCGCCACCCGCGCCGCCTTCGGGACCCAGGTCGACGAGCCAGTCGGCGGTCTTGATCACGTCCAGGTTGTGCTCGATGATGACGAGCGTATTGCCCTGGTCGCGCAGTCGGTGGATCACCTTCAGCAGCAGGTCGATGTCGTGGAAGTGCAGGCCTGTCGTCGGTTCATCGAGGATGTACAGCGTGCGGCCCGTGTCGCGCTTGGACAGTTCCAGCGACAGCTTCACGCGCTGCGCCTCGCCACCGGACAGCGTGGTGGCGCTCTGCCCCAGCTTGATGTAGCCGAGACCTACGTCGAGCAGCGTGTGCAGCTTGCGGGCGATCGTCGGCACGGGCTTGAAGAACTCGTGCGCATCTTCCACCGTCATGTCCAGCACTTCGGTGATGCTCTTGCCCTTGTAATGCACTTCCAGCGTTTCGCGGTTGTAGCGCTTGCCATGGCACACGTCGCATGGCACGTACACGTCCGGCAGGAAGTGCATTTCGACTTTCAGCACGCCGTCGCCCTGGCATGCTTCGCAGCGGCCGCCCTTCACGTTGAACGAGAAACGGCCCGCGGTGTAGCCGCGTTCCTTTGCCGTGGGCACCGTGGAGAACAGGTCGCGGATCGGCGTGAACACGCCCGTGTAGGTTGCCGGATTCGAACGCGGCGTGCGGCCGATCGGCGCCTGGTCGACAGAGATGACCTTGTCGAAATGTTCCAGGCCGCTGATCGATTCGTGCTCCGCCGGCTCGCTCTGCGAACCATACAGGTGGCGCGACAGGGCAGGGTACAGCGTGTCGTTGACCAGCGTCGATTTGCCCGAACCGGAAACACCCGTCACGCAGGTCAGCAGGCCCACCGGCACGGACAGGGTCTGGTTCTTCAGGTTGTTGCCCTTGGCGCCCGTGATCACCAGCTGGCGGTTCGGGTCTGCCGGATGGCGTTTCGCCGGCACGGCGATTTTCTTCGTCCCGTTCAGATACTGCGCCGTCAGCGATTCCTTGTTCTTCAGGATATCCTTCAGCGAGCCGGCCGCGATCACGTCGCCGCCATGCACGCCGGCGCCCTTGCCCATGTCGACGATGTAGTCGGCGGTGCGGATCGCATCCTCGTCGTGCTCCACCACCAGCACGCTGTTGCCGATGTCGCGCAGGTGCTTCAGCGTGTCGATCAGGCGGTCGTTGTCGCGCTGGTGCAGGCCGATCGACGGCTCGTCGAGCACGTACATCACGCCCGTCAGGCCGGAACCGATCTGCGACGCCAGGCGGATGCGCTGGGCTTCACCGCCGGACAGCGTGTCGGCGGAACGGTCCAGCGACAGGTAATCGAGGCCCACGTTGTTCAGGAACGAGAGGCGCGACACGATTTCTTTGACGATGCGGTCGGCGATATCGCGCTTGGCACCCTTCAGCTTCAGCTGTTCGAAGAACGACAGCGTGTCGCGCAGCGGCTTCTCGGCGATCTCGTAGATCGCCTTTTCCTGCTTGCCGGTGCCCACTTTCACGTGGCGCGCTTCCACGCGCAGGCGCGCACCTTCGCACGTGGGGCACTTCTTCTCGTTGATGAACTTGGCCAGCTCTTCCTTGACGGCCATCGAATCCGTTTCGCGGTAGCGGCGCGCCAGGTTGTTCACCACGCCTTCGAACGTGTGCTCCTTGACCACGGCGCGGCCACGTTCGTTGACATAGGAGAAGGCGATCTCGGTCTTGCCCGAGCCGTGCAGCACGGCATTCTGCGCGGTGGCGTTCAGTTTCTCGAACGGCGCATCGAGGTCGAAACCATAATGGTTCGCCAGGCTTTGCAGCATCGAGAAATAGAATTGATTGCGGCGGTCCCAGCCCTTCACGGCACCCGAGGCCAGCGACAGGTTCGGGAAGGCCACGATGCGTTTCGGATCGAAGAACTCGATGTGGCCCAGGCCATCGCACTCGGGGCAGGCCCCCATCGGGTTATTGAACGAGAACAGGCGCGGCTCTAGTTCCTGCAGCGAATAGCCGCAGCTGGTGCAGGCGAACTTGTTCGAATACACATGCTCGGTGCCCGCATCCATGTCATAGGCGACCGCGCGGCCATCGGCCAGGCGCAGCGCCGTCTCGAAGCTTTCGGCCAGGCGCTGCTTGATGTCCGGATTCACCTTGATGCGGTCGATGACGACGTCGATCGTGTGCTTTTCCGTTTTCTTCAGCTTCGGCAGGTCGTCCACTTCGTAGATCTTCGCCTCGTGCGTGCCGCTCTGCACGCGGAAGCGCACGAAACCCTGGGCCTGCATCTGCCCGAACAGGTCCACGTGTTCGCCCTTGCGGTTCGCCACCACGGGCGCCATGATCATCAGCTTGGTACCTTCCGGCATGGCCAGTACGGCATCGACCATCTGCGACACCGATTGCGCCGACAGCGCATGGTCCGGGTGGTTGATGCAATACGGCGTGCCAACGCGGGCATACAGCAGGCGCAGGTAATCGTGGATTTCCGTCACCGTGCCAACCGTCGAGCGCGGGTTGTGCGACGTGGCCTTCTGCTCGATCGAGATGGCCGGCGACAGGCCCTCGATCATGTCCACGTCCGGCTTTTCCATCAGCTGCAGGAACTGGCGCGCATACGCCGACAGCGATTCGACGTAGCGGCGCTGGCCTTCGGCGTACAGCGTGTCGAACGCCAGCGACGACTTGCCGGAACCGGACAGCCCGGTGATCACGATCAGCTTGTTGCGGGGCAGGTCGAGGTTGATGTTCTTCAGGTTATGGGTACGCGCGCCGCGAATGCGGATTTCTTCCATGTATGTATGTGCCTTGAGTAAGCGAGGAAACGACAGGAGACGGCCCACCTGGAACGATTGCCCGCTGATGACTGACAATAAAAATGTGCAATAAAATGCGGCGTCCGGAGACCAAACCTAGCCACTATGCTGGCGTTCGATTCGATTTCAAGGTCTGCGGACGATTTTGATACGGATCAGACAGGAACAAACCCTGGTCAGTGAATACTGTATATAATACCAGTATTCAAATTCCGCTGCGCACGTCACGCGGAAAGCCTCAGGAATTGGCATCAAAAATTCGTCAATCGCGTGGTATGTCGTCCACAGGCGCTGTCTTATAATGTTCGTTTGGTAAAAATTCACGCAGGAGTACTACATGGCATCTGTCAACAAAGTCATCATCGTCGGCAACCTGGGCCGCGATCCGGAGATCCGCTACATGCCGAGCGGCGATGCCATCGCCAACATTGCCGTCGCCACGTCGTTCAAGTCGAAGGACCGCAACACGGGCGAGCAAAAGGAAATCACCGAGTGGCACCGCATCTCGTTCTTCGGCCGCCTGGCGGAAATCGTGGGCCAGTACCTGAAGAAGGGTTCGTCGGTCTACGTCGAAGGCCGCCTGCAAACCCGCAAGTACACGGACAAGGATGGCGTTGAAAAATACGCGACCGACATCATCGCGCAGGAAATGCAGATGCTCGGCGGCCGCCAGGGCATGGGTGGCGATGCGATGGGTGGCGATGACATGGGCGGCGGCTACGATGCTCCGCCAAGCCGCCCGGCACCGCGCCCGCAGGCTGCCGCGCCGGCACCGCGCCCGGCACCGAAGCCGGCGCCGAACTTCTCGGACATGGATGACGATATTCCATTCTGATCGTACCGGGAGTCTTGTACTGATCGCAGCCCGCTGTTCGAAAGAACAGCGGGCTTTTTGTTATCGACATGGATCTTTCAGCATCTTCTGATGACGACCAACGCATCTTCTTCCTCGCCGCTCGATGTCCTGCACGCCGCGGGCATCATCACCGCCGAGCATCACAGGCAAGCCCTGGCCCATCCCACTTTTGGCGAATTCTCGCGAAACCCGAGCCTGACCGACCACCTGCTGTGGATGCGAATCGACAACATCATCGATGAAGACGTGCTGGAACAAGCCGAAGCGCACGTGGCAGCCACCTTCACGGGCGATGAGCGGGCGCGCTACCTGGCGGCGATCGAGGGAGCGCTCGGCCTGGTGCTGGAAATCGATGAACTGCACAAGGTCTGCCTTCGCCAGCTGCTGAAGGCGGATTGGATTACCCGGGATGAGTGCGACCGTGCGCTGGCGGCGATCGGGCTCGGGGAATCCAGTGTGACAGGGCCAGGTGGAATGCTCGCATGGATGGCTGGTCAAGGCATCATCGGCCCGGACCGCCTGACAGCGATCCGGGCCGCGGGCAATCCCGCCGGCGATCTGAAGAAGGCTCGCATGCTGGACAACCTGGAATGGGTCCTGGGTCAACCTGCGCGGCAGCGGCGCAAGTGGATCTTCAGGATCGTTGGGCTGCTCGCGGCGGGCCTGGTGGCATGGGCAATGTTTCGGCCGGCACCGATACCCGACTGCTCTACTGGTGGTACCAGGCACACCATCGAGCAGGAGAGGGCCATTCGCTGTGCAGGCCGCCATTCGCCGTAAGTCAACCATCGGCCACAGGCCGCATCGTGCTGATGCCAGCCATTTCCTGACAGTCTCCGAACCACCGTCGTTCGCTGGGCCCCCATTCAGCTGCTGTGCCATAGCCGCATTTTCGACTGTGCACAGAGCGTATTCCTCAAGCGTCCATGCCAGCCTGCTGGGCTCAGTCTTGTTGTCATTATTGACAACAATGTTTATTTCGGTGCAACTCCCTGAAATTTTTTACTTTCCCCTTGAAACCCGCGCCATTACTGGCTTTCAGCACATCCGTGCTGTTCTGGAATATTGCCAAAACATCGAGTTGCCGGCACAACACAGAGGCATCGAAAACAGTTCCCCACGGCAAAAACTCAGATATACTGGCGGTCAAGTTGCCTCACGGCACCATTTTGTTGGCTGCTTAGTATCGATTTCGCGAGCCGAAAAAGTTTACTTAAGCAGCGTGCCCGACTAGTCGCCTTGCCTGTAGGAAAGGGCGACTTGGCCGTCAAGAACAGATGACATGCGGTTCAGGTTGCAAAAAATTCGCTGGCACAACGTCTGAATTTTTCTCGGGGTCTGTCGAAGTTTCCCTAAGTAAACCAGTTTTGTTGTCGTTAAGCATGATATCAGTCCGCACAAAAAGCGGAAAACAGAGAAATACGGCGTCTTGCCAGGGTAGAGAGTTGGAGCCAGGCTCCAGTGTTCCGTCAGTGTGGGCAGTGCCCCTAGGAGAAATAAATGAGTATCGTCACCAGTATGACAACCGCGCAGATCGCTGGTCTGACCACTGCGCAAATCGCAGCGTTGGCCACGGCAGATATTGCCGGACTCAACTCAGATCAGTTCCAGGCGCTGACCACCACGCAGATCGGGGCCTTCACGACCGCGCAGGTGCCGGCATTCACGACGGCCCAGGTGGCGAGCTACATCACGACCAACCAGGTCGTTGCGCTGACGTCGACCCAGGCTGGCGCGCTGACGACGAACCAGGCCGCCAATCTGTCCACCAGCGCGATCGCCGCCCTGGAAACGGCGGATCTCGCCGCCCTGCGCACTTCCAGCATCGCCGCGCTGCGCACCCAGCAGGTCGCCGCGCTGACGACGAACCAGGTCGGCGCGCTCGGCACGCAGCAGGTAGCCGCACTCTCCACGAACAACCTCGCCAACGCGCTGACGACCAACCAGGTCGTGGCGCTGAAGTCGGATCAGCTCGGCGCATTCACGACCGCGCAATTCGGTGCACTGTCCACCAACAGCGTGGCAGCGATCGAAACGGCCGACCTCGGCGGCCTGAAGACGAACGTGATCGCGTCGCTGAAGTCCACGCAAGTCGGCGCCCTGACCACGAACCAGATCGCTGCCCTGGGCACGACCCAGGTAGTCGCGCTGAGCACTGCCGGCCTGCAAGGCCTGACGACGAACCAGATCGTTGCGCTGACGAGCAACCAGGCATCCGTGCTGAGCTCCAGCCAGGTCGGTACCCTGTCCACCACCTCGATCGCCGCCATTGAAACGGCCGACATGGCCGCACTGAAGACGGCCACTGTCGCCGGCCTGAAATCGGCGCAGGTGGCTGCGCTGACGACCAACCAGGTCGTGGCGCTGTCGACCGCGCAAGCCAATGCGCTGAGCTCCGCACAGATTGCCGGCCTGACGACCAATGGCGTCGCCGCCATGGAAACGGCCGACATGGCCGCGTTGAAGACGTCCACCATCGCCGGCCTGTCGACCACGCAAGTCGCCGCAATGACCACCAACCAGGTCGGCAACCTGGCCACGACGCAGATCGCCGCGCTGACCACCAACCAGATGGCCAATGGCCTGACCACGAACCAGGTGGTGGCACTGACGTCGAACCAGCTGGGCGCGCTGTCCACCAACCAGTTCAATGCCCTGTCGACCAACAGCATCGCCGCCATCGAAACGGCTGACATCGGCGGCCTGAAGACCAGTACCATCGCTGCACTGAAATCCACGCAGGTTGGCGCATTGACGACCAACCAGGTCGGTGCCCTGGGCACGAACCAGGTAGCCGTGCTGAGCACCGCCGCCCTGCAAGGCCTGACCACGAACCAGGTCGTCGCCCTGTCGAGCAACCAGGCATCCGTGCTGACCTCGGCACAAGTGTCGAGCCTGTCGACCGCTTCGCTTGCCGCAATGGAAACGGCCGACCTGGCCGCACTGAAGACGTCGAGCATCGCTGGCCTGAAGTCGGCACAGCTGGCCGCCCTGACCACCAACCAGGTCGTGGCACTGTCGACCGCGCAAGCCAACGCGCTGAGCTCGGCCCAGATCGCCGGCCTGTCCACCAGTGGCGTTGCCGCCATGGAAACGGCTGACCTGGCTGCGCTGAAGACCTCGACCATCGCCGGCCTGAGCACCACGCAAGTGGCCGCACTGACCACCAACCAGGCCAGCAGCATTGCCACCACCCAGATCGCGGCACTGACCACGAACCAGATCGCCAACGGCCTGACCACGAACCAGATCGTGGCCCTGTCGTCGAACCAGCTGGGCGCGCTGTCGACCGCGCAATTCGGCGCACTGTCGACCACCTCCGTTGCCGCCATCGAAACGGCCGATATCGTCGGCCTGAAGACGAACGTCATCGCAGCGCTGAAGTCGACCCAGGTCGGCGCGCTGACCACGAACCAGATCGTGGCGCTGACCACCACCCAGGCCAATGCGCTGACCACCGTGCAGATCGCCGGCCTGTCCACCAGCGGCATCGCCGTCATGGAAACGGCTGACCTGGCTGCACTGAAGACGTCGAGCATCGCCGGCCTGAGCACCATGCAAATGGCCGCGCTGACGACGAACCAGGTCGGCAACCTGGCCACCGCGCAGATCGCCGCGCTGTCGACGAACAACCTGGCCAACGGCATCACCACGAACCAGATCGTGGCCATGTCGTCGAACCAGCTCGGTGCCCTGTCCACCACGCAGTTCGGCGCACTGTCGAGCAATGCCATCGCCGCCATCGAAACGGCCGATATCGTTGGCCTGAAGACCAACGTGATCGCTTCGCTGAAGTCGACCCAGGTTGGCGCACTGACGACGAACCAGATCGGTGCCCTGGGCACGAACCAGGTCGTCGCCCTGAGCACCGCCGCACTGCAAGGCCTGACCACGAGCCAGGTCGTCGCCCTGTCGAGCAACCAGGCATCCGTGCTGAGCTCGGCACAAGTGTCGAGCCTGTCGACCGCCGCCGTTGCAGCGATCGAAACGGCCGACCTGGCCGCGCTGAAGACGGCAACGATCGGCGGCCTGAAGTCGGCGCAGCTGGCGGCGCTGACCACCAACCAGGTCGTCGCCCTGACCACCGCGCAAGCCAACGCCCTGAACTCGGCCCAGATCGCCGGCCTGTCCACCAGCGGCATCGCCGCCATGGAAACGGCTGACCTGGCTGCACTGAAGACGTCGAGCATCGCCGGCCTGAGCACCATGCAGATGGCCGCGCTGACGACGAACCAGGTCGGCAACATGGCGACCGCGCAGATCGCCGCGCTGACGACGAACAACCTGGCCAACGGCATCACCACGAACCAGATCGTGGCCCTGTCGTCGAACCAGCTGGGCGCGCTGTCTACCGCGCAGTTCGGTGCACTGTCGACCAGCGGTGTCGCCGCCATCGAAACGGCGGACATCGTCGGCCTGAAAACCAACGTGATCGCTTCGCTGAAGTCGACCCAGGTTGGCGCATTGACCACGAACCAGATCGGCGCACTGGGCACGAACCAGGTCGGCGCGCTGACCACGGCAGCCCTGCAAGGCCTGACCACGAGCCAAGTCGTCGCCCTGTCGAGCAACCAGGCATCCGTGCTGAGCTCGGCACAAGTGTCGAGCCTGTCGACCGCCGCTGTCGCAGCGATCGAAACGGCTGACCTGGCCGCCCTGAAGACGGCAACGATCGGCGGCCTGAAGTCGGCACAGCTGGCCGCGCTGACTACCAACCAGGTTGTCGCCCTGACCACCGCGCAAGCCAACGCCCTGAACTCGGCCCAGATCGCCGGCCTGTCCACCAGCGGCATCGCCGCCATGGAAACGGCTGACCTGGCCGCCCTGAAGACGTCGAGCATCGCCGGCCTGAGCACCATGCAGATGGCGGCGCTGACGACGAACCAGGTCGGTAACATGGCCACTGCGCAGATCGCCGCGCTGACGACGAGCAACCTGGCCTACGGCATCACCACGAACCAGATCGTGGCCCTGTCGTCGAACCAGCTGGGCGCGCTGTCCACCGTGCAGTTCGGTGCACTGTCGACCAGCGGTGTCGCCGCCATTGAAACGGCCGACATCGTTGGCCTGAAGACCAGCGTCATCGCGTCGCTGAAGTCCTCGCAAGTCGGCGCACTGACGACGAACCAGGTCGGCGCCCTCGGCACGAACCAGGTCGGCGCGCTGACCACGGCGGGCCTGCAAGGCCTGACCACGAGCCAGGTCGCCGCCCTGTCGAGCAACCAGGCGTCCGTGCTGAGCTCGGCACAAGTGTCGAGCCTGTCGACCGAAGCGGTCGCTGCCATCGAAACGGCTGACCTGGCCGCACTGAAGACGGCAACGATCGCCGGCCTGAAGTCCTCCCAACTGGCCGCCCTGACGACGAACCAGGTCGTGGCGCTGTCGACCGCGCAAGCCAATGCCCTGAGCTCGGTCCAGATCGCCGGCTTGTCCACCAACGGCATCGCCGCCATGGAAACGGCTGACCTGGCCGCACTGAAGACGTCGAGCATCGCCGGCCTGAGCACCATGCAGATGGCTGCGCTGACGACGAACCAGGTCGGTAACATGGCGACCGCGCAGATCGCCGCGCTGACGACGAACAACCTGGCCAACGGCATCACCACGAACCAGATCGTGGCCCTGTCGTCGAACCAGCTGGGCGCACTGTCCACCGCGCAATTCGGTGCACTGTCGACCAATGCCGTCGCCGCCATCGAAACGGCCGATATCGTCGGCCTGAAGACCAACGTGATCGCTTCGCTGAAGTCGACCCAGGTTGGCGCACTGACGACGAACCAGATCGGCGCCCTGGGCACGAACCAGGTCGGCGCGCTGACCACGGCGGCCCTGCAAGGCCTGACCACGAGCCAGGTCGTCGCCCTGTCGAGCAACCAGGCATCCGTGCTGAGCTCGGCACAAGTGTCGAGCCTGGCGACCGCCTCGCTTGCCGCGATGGAAACGGCCGACCTGGCCGCGCTGAAGACGGCAACGATTGGCGGCCTGAAGTCGGCACAGCTGGCCGCGCTGACCACCAACCAGGTCGTCGCCCTGACCACTGCGCAAGCCAATGCGCTGAGCTCGGCCCAGATCGCCGGCCTGTCCACCAGCGGCATCGCCGCCATGGAAACGGCTGACCTGGCCGCACTGAAGACGTCGAGCATCGCCGGCCTGAGCACCATGCAAATGGCTGCGCTGACGACGAACCAGGTCGGCAACATGGCGACCACGCAGATCGCCGCGTTGACGACGAACAACCTGGCCAACGGCATCACCACGAACCAGATCGTGGCCCTGTCGTCGAACCAGCTGGGCGCACTGTCCACCGCGCAGTTCGGTGCACTGTCGACCAGCGGTGTCGCCGCCATCGAAACGGCCGATATCGTCGGCCTGAAAACCAGCGTGATCGCTTCGCTGAAGTCGACCCAGGTTGGCGCACTGACGACGAACCAGATCGGTGCCCTGGGCACGAACCAGGTAGCCGCCCTGAGCACTGCCGCGCTGCAAGGCCTGACCACGAGCCAGGTTGTCGCCCTGTCGAGCAACCAGGCATCCGTGCTGACTTCGGCACAAGTGTCGAGCCTGGCGACCGCCTCGCTTGCCGCAATGGAAACGGCCGACCTGGCCGCGCTGAAGACGTCGAGCATCGCTGGCCTGAAGTCGGCACAGCTGGCCGCGTTGACCACCAACCAGGTCGTCGCGCTGACCACCACGCAAGCCAACGCGCTGAGCTCGGCCCAGATCGCCGGCCTGTCCACCAGCGGCATCGCCGCCATGGAAACGGCTGACCTGACCGCATTGAAGACGTCGAGCATCGCCGGCCTGAGCACCATGCAGATGGCTGCGCTGACGACGAACCAGATCGGCAACATGGCGACCACGCAGATCGCCGCGCTGACGACGAACAACCTGGCCAACGGCATCACCACGAACCAGATCGTGGCCCTGTCGTCGAACCAGCTGGGCGCACTGTCCACCGCGCAGTTCGGTGCACTGTCGACCAGCGGTGTCGCAGCGATCGAAACGGCCGACATCGGCGGCCTGAAGACCAGTGTCATCGCGGCATTGAAGACGACGCATGTCGCCGCGCTGACGACCGGCCAGCTCGCTGCGCTGGGCACGGGGCAGATCGCCGCCCTGAGCACGGCCAACGTGGCAAACGGCCTGACGACCGCCCAGGTGGCATCGCTGACGACCACCCAGGCCAACGCGCTGACCTCGGCGCAGGTTGGAGCGTTGACGACCAGCCAGATCGTTGCACTGACCACCAACGGCATCGTGGCGTTGAAGACCTCGACGATCTCTGCCCTGAAGAGCGAGCAGGTGGCGGCGCTGTCGACGGCGCAGCTGACGTCGATCGAAACGTCCGACCTGGCCGCGCTGAAGACCGGCGCGATCAAGGGCCTGACCACCACGCAGGTGGCGGCACTGACGACGAACCAGGTCAAGGCACTGACCAGCGCGCAGATCTGCGCCTTGACCTCGACGCAGGTGCAGGCACTGACTTCCTCGCAGATCGGTGCGATGGGCAACCCGGGCTTCTACAGCCCGGTGATCCTGGACCTGAACGGCAACGGCATCGAAACGCTGTCCCAGTCCGCAGGCGTGCAGTTCGACCTGCTGGGCAACGGCGAGACGCTGGACACCGGCTGGGTGGGTGGCGGCGATGGCCTGCTGGTCCTGGACCGTAACGGCGATGGCGCCATCAACGACGGCTCCGAGCTGTTCGGCGAAGGCACCACGCTGTCCAACGGCCAGAAGGCCAGCGACGGCTACCAGGCGATGGCCGAACTGGATACGGATGGCGACGGTGCCCTGACGGCCGGCGACTCCGCGTTCAGCAAGCTGAAGGTGTGGGTGGATGGCAATGCCGACGGTGTCAGCGATGCGGGCGAACTGAAATCGCTGGCCGAGCTGAACATCACGAAGCTGAGCCTGGAGACGCAGGCCACCGCGACGATCAACAACGGCAACATCGTTGGCCTGACGTCGAGCTACGAGACGGCCGATGGCCAGACGCACGCAGCGGCCGACGTGTGGTTTGCGGCAAGCAAGTCCACGACCGGCAACACCAGCCTGTCGGCGGCCATCGCTTCCTACGGCAGCACGTCGCCGGTCCCGGCCAGCGGCGCGACGAAGCTGGACGTGTCGGCGGCAACCAACCTGTCGGCCAGCGTGGCCAGCATGGCGGCATCGCTGAAATCGTTCGATGACGCCACGAAGCTGCGCACCGGCGCCGAATCGATGGCCTCGACCGACGACACGCTGCGCCTGAAGGCCCTGCAGGGCGCCAGCGCACACGGCTTCCTGGCCAGCCCGAACAAGTAATCGGGCACCTCCGACGGCCGGCGATCCCGGCCGAAGTGAGCGAAACGGCAAGACATGCGTCTTGCCGTTTTTTTTTATTGTTCTCCATCCCGACTTTCACCCCGCTGTTCGAGGTTTTGAGTGGCGCCTGAACCGCCATGCCTGGGGTAGAATCCTTTGGCGAAAACATTGCGTCAAAGCACAATGCCCGAAAAATTTGCCCATACCGCCATCCAGTGCCTGACCGCCGTCGCTCAACACCACGGGCTGCAGATCAACCCCGAGCGTTTGATCGACGAGTATGCGCTGGGCGCGGAGGAGCCGAATGACGGGGCGTTGCTGCGCATTGCCGGCGACATCGGCCTGAAAGCAAAGGCGGACAAGCTCACGTGGCAGCGCCTGCTGCACCAGCAGGGCGTGTATCCGCTGCTGGCGCGCCTCGATGAAGGCAATATGGTCATCATCGTCGGCAGCGAAGGCGAAGGTGCAGATGGCAAGGTGGCCGTGCTGAACCCGGCCGCCAACAATGGCCAGGTCGTGCTGGTGGGGCATGACGATTTCATGCGCCACTGGTCGGGCCAGGTGCTGTTCGTCAAGCGCCAGCACAAGATGACGGACCCGGCGCAGCCGTTCGGCCTGAAGTGGTTCATACCCGAACTGCTGAAGCAGAAGACGGCATTCCGCGACATCCTGATCGCCGCCATCGTGATGCAGGTGCTTGCATTGGCGTCGCCGATCTTCTTCCAGCTCGTGATCGACAAGGTGCTGACGCACCAGAGCTATAGCACGCTGTGGGTGCTGACTGCCGGCATCGTGCTGGCCCTCGTGTTCGACGCGCTGTTCGGCTACCTGCGCCAGGTGCTGATCCTGGCGGCCACCAACAAGATCGACATGCGGCTCACGCGCCGCGTGTTCTCGCACCTGCTGTCGCTGCCGATCGATTATTTCGAGACCACCACGGCCGGCATCATCACGCAGCACATGCAGCAGCTGGAAAAGATCCGCAACTTCCTTACCGGCCGGCTGTTCTTCACCGGTCTGGACCTGCTGTCGCTGCTGGTCTTCCTGCCGATCCTGTTCTCTTATTCGTTCAAGCTGACGATGGTCGTGCTGCTGTTCGCGGCGCTGATCGCCGGGGTGGTGATGGCGATGATCCCCACGTTCCAGCGCCGGCTCAAGGCGCTCTACACGGCCGAAGGCATGCGCCAGGCAATGCTGGTGGAGACCATCCACGGCATGCGCACCGTGAAGGCGCTGGCGATCGAACCTTCGCAGCGCCGCGACTGGGACCAGCGCTCGGCCGAGGCGATCACGATGCATTTCCGGGTGGGCCAGATCTCCATCACCGGTAACGCCGTCACGGATTTCCTGGGCAAGCTGCTGCCGGTGGTGCTGATCGTGCTGGGCGCGCAGGGCGTGTTCGACGGCACGCTGACGATCGGCGCGCTGATCGCGTTCCAGATGCTGTCGCAGCGTGTGACCTCGCCACTCATCTCGATCGTGGGCCTGGTCAACGAATACCAGGAAACGGCGCTATCCGTGAAAATGATGGGCGAGGTGATGAACCGCGCGCCGGAAGGCCGCGCGGGCGCGGGCGGCCTGCGCCCCATCCTGGAGGGAGAAATCAAGTTCGAGGATGTCACGTTCCGCTACCCGGGCAGCCAGACCAATGCGCTCGACCGCACCAGCTTCACGATCACGCCCGGCACCGTGGTCGGCATCGTCGGTCGCAGCGGCTCGGGCAAGACCACGCTGACAAAAGTGATCCAGGGCCTGTATGCGGTGCAGGAAGGGATCGTGCGCTTCGACGGCTTCGATGCGCGCGAGATCGAACTGGCGCACCTGCGCCGCCAGATCGGCGTGGTCCTGCAGGAGAACTTCCTGTTCCGCGGCACGATCCGCGAAAACCTGCTGATCACCAAGCCCGACGCCACGTTCGAGGAAATCAACGAAGCGGCCGCCGCCGCTGGCGCCGACGAATTCATCGAGCGCATGCCGATGGGCTATGACACGATGCTGGAAGAGAACGCCTCGAATCTCTCCGGCGGCCAGAAGCAGCGGCTGTCGATCGCCCGTTCGCTGCTGGCCAAGCCGCGCATCCTGATCCTCGACGAAGCCGCTTCCGCGCTCGACCCTGAAAGCGAGGCGATCTTCATCCGCAACCTGTCGAAGATCGCCGTCGGCCGCACGGTCGTGATGATCTCGCACCGCCTGTCCACCCTCGTCAACGCGGATGCGATCCTCGTCATGCAGCGGGGCCGCCTGGTCGACGCCGGCCGCCACGAAGAACTGCTCACGCGCAGCGATACCTACCAGCACCTATGGAACCAGCAAACAAGCCACCTGTGATGGGCGAACGCCGCTCGGCCGCCCGCCGCATGGGCGAGGAGACCGAGGTCGAGTTCCTGCCCGACGCGGACGCGATCGAACGCATGCCGCTGCCGCGCTACATCCGGCTGACGCTGCACCTGCTTGTACTGGCCCTCCTGCTATTCATCCTGTGGGCCAGCTTCTCGAAGATGGAAACGGTCGTCACCGCCCATGGCCGGCTCGTGAATCCCACGGCGAACATCGTCGTGCAGCCGCTGGAAACTTCGATCATCCAGCGTGTCCACGTGCGCGCGGGCCAGGTGGTGAAGCAGGGCGATGTACTCGCCGAGCTGGACCCCACGTTCACGCAGGCCGACGAACAGCAGCTGCGCAATCGCCTGTCCAGCCTGGATACGCAGGTGGCGAGCCTGCAGGCCGAGCTGGCCGGTACGCGCCCGCCGTCCGGTGCCGGCGGCGGTGCCGACAACGCGCTGCAGGCGCAGCTGTCCGGCGAACGCCAGGCCAATCTCGATGCGCAGAAACGCCGGCTGGAAGAAAACGTGCAGCGCCTGCGCGCCACCATCGAAACCAACCGGCGCGACCAGACCGTGCTTGCCGAGCGCCTGAAGTCGCTGCAGCAGATCGAGTCGATGCAGGAGCAACTGGTCGCGGAAAACTTCGGCGCCAAGATGCAGTTGCTGGAAGCACGCGACCGTCGCCTCGAAGTGGAGCGCAGCCTGATCAACGGCCGCAGCCGCGACCTGGAACTGGCCAAGGAACTGGCCGCCGCCGAAGCCGAGCGTGCCGCGCTGAACCGCGGCTGGCGGCAAAAGACACTGGAAGACCTGCTGAACGTGACGCGCGAGCGCGACAGCATCAACGAGCAACTGGCCAAGGCCGACAAGCGGCGCCAGATGGTGCGCGTGGCGGCGCCGGTCGACGCGGTGGTGCTGGAAATGGGCAAGCTCTCGCAAGGCTCGATCGTGCGCGAGGCGGAAGCGATGTTCACACTGGTACCGCTGGGCGCGGAGCTGGAAGCGGAAGTGGAAATCGATTCGGCCGACATCGGCTACATCAAGGCGAATGCGCCCGTGCACCTGAAGCTCGATGCGTTCCCGTTCCAGAAGCACGGCGCCCTGGACGGCAAGCTGCGCACCGTCAGCTCCGATTCGTTCAAGCGCGAGCAGGTAACGCCGGGGCAGGGCACGGATGCGTACTACCTGGCGCGCGTCGACTACGGCAATGCCGGCCTGCGCCGGATGGAGGCAGGCACGCGCCTGCTGCCGGGGATGACGGTGACGGCGGAAATCGTTACCGGCGAGCGCACGATCATGTCTTATCTGCTGTGGCCGCTGACGAAGGCAATGGACGAATCGATCCGCGAGCCGTGAAACCGGCGGCCGGTACCGGGACCGATGACAGGCACCTGTTCATTTGCAACGGATGGTGCTGGCAAACCCATATCTGTGACCGGTTCTGCAAGCGATATTGTGGTCCGGGTCGCAATGAGAAGCGTCATGCGATGGCGCGGTATCCGCTGAGCAGTGACTGGTTGCTCCATAAATAATCCCATTCGCCAAAGCGGCCGCAGGTTGCGATGCCGGCGCCCGCGGCCCAGTCGCGCACGGTGGCGCGGTGCGCTTCCATGCCCCGTTCGAAGATCACGTTGCCGTACGGGAGACGGCGGTGGTCGAGCACGACGATGTCGCCAGGCTGCGCGATGCCCATCTTGCCCAGTGCGTACACCGTGTTGTCCTTCAGCTTTTCCGCATCATGTGCGGTACCGGTGCCGTAGTTGTAGATCTCGAACTGCAGCGAGCTGCAGCCGGGTGGCGCATTGTCGGGCGATTTCACGGAGGGCGAGTAGGCGCGGGCGGCGAGGATGTCTTCGTCGTAGATGTAGAACCACAGGTCCTTCACGATCGGCTTGTCGAAGCCCACCGAGACAAGGTCGATCGACGTGGCGTGCAGCCGCGTGCCGGCTTCGCGCACTTCGCCGGGCGCATCCGCCACCAGTTGCACGAGCACGGGCAGCGGCAGCGTGCTGACCAGCGTGCCATACGCCACCTGCCGGCCGTTCGCGAAATGTACCGTGCGGGAGGTGGTATCGATCGAGGTCACCCTGTGGCCTGTGCGGATGTCGGACTGCGCGATCAGCGGTTCGATGAAGGCCTTGTAGCCGCCTTCGCGCGGGTAGCGCATCTCCTTCGTGTAGTACGTGTTCGGCGTGTCGCCGGTCAGCGCGCCGAACAGGATTTCGTCCAGCTCGGCGCGGCGCATCCGGTTGCCAACCCATTCGGTCGACAGGTGGGAGGCCGGCACGGCCCAGTACTTGACGGTGTAGCGCAACGGATAACGTTCGGCGATCGCGTCGCCATACTGGTGCCGCAGCCAGCTGTCGTAATCGTCGCCGGCCAGCACGTTCGGGCGCGCCAGGAACGACTTGATCAGCGCCACCCGCTCTTCGGGCGGCAGCGGGAACAGGTTGTTCTGCACCGGGTGCTTCAGCCAGTAACCGTTGTCCCAGCAGTAGGAGTCGGCCGGGTGCGTCAGGTAGGGCGTACTGTCGAAGATCGCCCGCACTTCGGGCTCGCTGGCGAACGACAGGTGCACCGCATGGTCGAAGCGGAACCCATCCACGGTGAAGTTGTCCAGCAGGCCGCCGGCGCTGTCGCGCGCCTCGAAGATCACGGCCTGCCGGCCCAGCTCACGGGCCTTCAGGGCCGCGCCCAGGCCGGCGATGCCGCCACCGAGGATGACGATGTCGATGTATTCCATGCTCATTTTCCCGCCGATTCTCCATTGACATGAACGGCGAGTCCCGTCGCCAGGTAGGTGGCGAGACTGTCGCGCCAGTCCGGCATGGGCGGCCAGCCCAGCGTGTCGAATTTCCAGTTCGCCGCCATTTCGTTGTCCGAGACACGTGCCTTGCGGTTGAACGCGGCGGCGCTGGTGGGCTGCACGTCCAGCGGCAGACCGGCGAGGCGCACGATCTCGCTCACGTATTCATGGCGCGAAGCGGTACCGTTATTGACACAGTTGAACGTGCCCGCCAGGCCGGAGGCGGCCAGGTCGAGCATCCGCGCCGCCACGTCGTCGCTCCAGCATGGTATGCCGCGCTGCTGCGTGTTCGAGCCCATGGCCGTGCCGGCGGCCAGCGCGGCACGCGCTTCGTCGATACGGCGCGCCACGAAATTCTTGGGATTCGCAGGCGGTCCCCCGAACAGCCAGCCCGTGCGCACCACGAGGTTGCGCGGGCTGGCGGTAAGCACGCGTTCCTCCGCCAACGCCTTGCTGCGGTGGTGGTGGGTGGTTGGCTGCACGGCATCGTACTCGCAGTAAGGCTCGCTGCCGTGCGCACCATAGACGCCGGTGCTCGAAACGAACAGCATCCTGGCGTTCGCACGCACGGCGCCCGTGGCGATCAGTTCCGTCAACAGCAGGTTGTCGCGGTAGCATGCCGGTGGGTCGGCCTCGCATGCCTCGACATTGGTATTGGCGGCAGCGTGGATGACGAGATCGCATTCGCCGTCGAGCAGGGCGTCCAGCAATGCCGGCAGCTCGGGCAGCGGCGGGCGGGGCATCGGCCGGCATGTCCATCCGCGCGCGGTGGCGGCGGCATTGATGGCGGAGCCCAGCAAACCGCCGGCACCGGTGAGCAGGATCTTCATGGGAGCGGAAAGGTGGACAGGTCCACGTTGCGGGCCTCGGCCGGATCGTGTGCGATGCTGGCCAGGTTGCACACCAGGTTGGTGCCCGCGCCGGTGCCGGTAAACGCCATCCACCAGCCTGGCGGCACCGTCAGGCGCGCATAGTTGCCTTCGCCCAGCGTGTGGCTGGCGGTGCGGCCGGTGCCCGCATCGTGAAGGTGGAACGTGACTTCACCGGCGACCACGACCAGGTTCATCACCATCCGCGTGTGCTGCTTCCATCCCTTCGTCACACCATGGAGCACGGTCGTGAAATAGGCTTCGCCGAAGCCCGCATAACCTTCATCCGTGGCCTTCAGCGCATGGTAGACGTCGCCCTTCGGATGGGCGATGCGTGCCAGCGGTGTCAGCGTGCAGGGCGTCAGCGGGTCCATGCCAGTCCGCGTGCCGCCGCCTGTTCCTCGTACTCGCCGATCTGTGCCATCGTGAGCGCATGCATGTCGGCCTGTTCGCGGTAATAGCGGTAGTACCATTCGCTGACGAGGCGCACACAGTTCGCATAGTCCAGGTTCGCTTCCCAGCGCAGGTGGAACAGTGCCTTGTCGCAGTTCAGCTTCAGCAGGCCCGCTTCATGGAACGGGATGTTCCCGGTCACCTCGTAGGCCTGGTCGGGGCTGGCGAAGTGCCAGTGGCGCGACAGGTCGCCCAGCAGCTCGAGCACGGTGCGGCTCTGCTCCGCACGCGGGCCGAAGTTGAACGCCTCGCCGGACAAGGCGGGATTGCGGGACAGGGCCGCGCCCAGCGTCAGGTAGCCGGACAGCGGCTCGAGCACGTGCTGCCAGGGCCGCGTGGCCTGCGGGCTGCGGATCTCGACCTTCTTTCCCTCCGACCAGTTGCGCATGCA
This sequence comes from Pseudoduganella lutea, assembly GCF_004209755.1. NCBI lineage: Bacteria > Pseudomonadati > Pseudomonadota > Betaproteobacteria > Burkholderiales > Oxalobacteraceae > Pseudoduganella > Pseudoduganella lutea. The sequence continues at coordinate 3,383,673 of NZ_CP035913.1, forward strand.
GTCCACCACGATGCGATCCTTCGCCCAGTCGCCACCGCCGATGACGTTGCCGGCGCGCCCGCTGGCCAGGCGCACCTTGCAGTCCGGCGCACGGAAGAACGACCAGTAATACGCATGGATGATGACCTCGGCCGCGCCCTTCGAGCCGCTGTACACGTCGCGGCCGCCGATGTGGTCCGTTTCGCGGTAGCCCCACAGCCATTCGACGTTTTCATAGCACTTGTCGGACGTGATCATCACCGCCACGCATTCGTGGTCCAGCAGGCGCAGCGCCTCGAGCACGTTGGTGGTGCCGATCACGTTCGTCGTGATCGTGTCCACCGGCTCGGCGTACGAGACGGAGACGATCGGCTGCGCCGCCAGGTGGAACACGAAGTCGGGCTGGAACGACGCGATCGCATTCTTGACGGTGTCGAGATCGCGCACGTCGCCGAAATGGTGCTCGATGCGGCCTTCGAGACCGGTCTCCTCGAAGATCGAAGGTTGCGTGGGAATGCAGTCGGACAAGCCTGCCACGCGCGCGCCCAGTCTGAGCAGCCACATCGCCAGCCACGTACCCTTGAACCCCGTATGGCCGGTGACCAGCACCTTCTTGCCGCGGTAGATATCGCCGAACATCGTCACTCCCAGGTTTTCCATGGCGCACGGCCGCTTTTCCACAAATCCTCCAGATGCATCTTGTCGCGCAGTGTATCCATCGGCTGCCAGAAATCGTGGTGGAAAAATGCCTGCATCTGCCCGTCAAGCGCCAGCCGTTCCATGGGCTGCTTTTCCCACGTGGTGGCGTCGCCCTCGACATAGTCGATCGCCTGAGGCGACAGCACGAAGAAGCCGCCATTGATCCAGGCGCCGTCGCCTTGCGGTTTTTCCTGGACGCTGGTGATGCGCTCGCCTTCCAGGTTCAGCGCGCCGAAGCGTCCGGGTGGCTGGATCGCCGTCAGCGTGGCCAGCTTGCCATGCGCGCGGTGGAAGGCGATCAGGTCGGTGATGTTGACGTTCGATACGCCGTCGCCATACGTGAAACAGAAAGCTTCCTCATCCTTGACGTATTCGCGCACGCGCTTCAGGCGCCCGCCGGTCAGCGTTTCGTCGCCGGTGTCGACCAGCGTGACTTTCCATGGCTCGGCGCTGCGCGTATGCACTTCCATGCGGTTGTTCTGCATGTCGAACGTCACGTCGGACGTGTGCAGGAAATAGTTGGCGAAGTACTCCTTGATGACGTAGCCCTTGTAGCCGCAGCAGATCACGAAGTCGTTGACGCCGTGCGCGGAATACCCCTTCAGGATGTGCCACAGGATCGGCTTGCCGCCGATTTCCACCATTGGCTTGGGTTTCAGCGAGGTTTCTTCGCTGATGCGGGTGCCGAGGCCACCCGCGAGGATCACAGCTTTCATGGTTCTTTCCTTAAAGGCGGCCAGTTTCAGTCAGCACGGTCAGTGGGCGCGCGATCACCCGCTCCGGGCCATATGCCAGCACCTTGCGTGTCAGCAGCAGCGAATGCAGCCGTTCACAGCACAGGCCCATGCTGCGTTCGTCATAGCCTTCGCGGCGGATGTAATGGTTGTGCGAGAAGCGTGCAACCACCTTCTCGATGTCGCCCAGGATGTCGACAAACCAGTCGACCGGGATCACCCCCACGTTGCCGGCCGTGATGAACGAATTCCCGCTCAGGAACTGGGCCGCTTCGTCGTTGGTGACCACGCCGCTGTCGATCGCATCGCCGAAGAACATCAGCAGGTCGCGGCCGACCGCGTTGGCGGCATACTGCTGCAGCACCGTGCCGGCGAAGCCGACCGGGACCGAGATGATCGGGGTGGCGCCGTCGGCATAGAAGGCTTCCGGCGCCAGTTGCCGCAGCTGGTCGGGGTGCGCATGGAAATTGAATCCGCGTGCCTCGCCGATTTCCACCGTCAGCGCGTAGCGGCGGTAATGGCAGATGCCGACGAATCCGGTGGCGTGCGCCTCCTCCAGCACACGGCGAATCATGAACAGCGCCGCATACTCTCCCAGCTGATTGTTCTTGAAGGCGAACTGGGGGCAATGGACGCTCATGCCGATGCCGTGTTCCGGCACGTAGCCGCCGGTACCGACGACGGTCATGAACGGCGGCAGCGGCCAGCCGGGATCCTTGTGGCTGATGCAATAGAACGGTGGGGCGGTGGTCATGGTGACTTCCTGTCTGCTTGCCGCGCCGTCAGCGCGGCGCCTCGTTGTAGATTTCCTCGCATTCGGCCTGGATGAAGCGGGCCGTGTCCGCAGCCGGGTCGAATGCCGGCTGGGCCGGGGCTGCCGCGACGGCCGTGCCGTCGTCGGGCGACAGCAGCGTGGCGATCAGGCTGCCCATCACGTGTTCGACGCCACGCTGTGCCACGTCGCGCAGGTCGGACGCCAGATATTGGCCGAACGAAGCGGCGTGGCTGATGATCTCGTACGAAGGGAAATATTGCACATAATCGTAGCGCGGCTCGACGGCGCCGACGGCGGCGCGCAGCACCGATTTCGAATAGCTCGACGCGACCAGCACATTGTCGTTCGTGTACGTCGCCACCAGCGGCACCGGCGATACGGTCAGGATGATCTTCACGGCCAGGTTCACGCCGCGCACCGCCTGCACCAGGGCATCGAGATCGCTCTCGACCTCGGCACAGGTCAGGTTGCGGAACAGGTGGATGGCCGGGTCGAACACGCCTTTCGCGGTGCCCGGGCAGGCCGGATAGGTGTGGCCACCCGCCGCGTGGTACCAGCTTTCGGTCAGTCCCAGCGTAAAGACGAACACTTCGGCCGTCGTGAACATCGTGCGCACGCAGGCCAGGTGAAAGCGCCGGTCGTGCCGCGCTTCGTCCCGTGTGGCGAAGCCGTCCGGCACGGCATTCGGTCGCATCAGGTCGTACCAGCGGCCGTCGTGCTCCGCGTAGTCGTCGATCACGGGCATCTGTCCGAATGCCTGGCGAAACAGTTCGAGCGCCTGGCGCGCCGTGTAGATGTTGCCGTAACGGGCGGTGAACAGTTCGTAGCTAGCCGTTTCGCCGCCGTGCGCCACGGCCAGCGGATGCGGCTGTTCGGCGAGGTAGCGGCCGCAGCCGGCATGGTTCAGGTAGCGCGCGATGTGCTGCGCGAAGCAGCTGCCGGCGGTGGCGATGCGGTCGCTGCGCCGTATCATGAATTTCGGCGTGCCGCACAATTGCAGGTCGCGCCATGGCGTTTTCGCCACGAAGCGGTTCCAGAAGTTCCTGTCGGGCAGGTTGGAATACGGATGCATCATGGCCCCCCGTCGTCGTAAAGCCGTTTCAGCTCGGCGGCCAGCAACGCACCGTATGCGTCGTTGCCGTGCGTCGCGCCGAACGCATATTCCGCCTTCAGTCCGCCGCTGGGCGCCAGCGCCTGGCCCGGCGTTTCCACGAAGTGCACCGACACGCCCATCGCCTGCAGGCCTTCGCGGATGATCCGGTTCGACAAGTGGTAGTACTTCAGCCGCAGCGACAAAGGCGCGATACCGTAGTGGTCGAGGTACTGGCGGAAACCTTCCGGCACGCGGCGGATCTCGTCTTCCGATTCCGTCGGCGGTGGCGCGAACACGTGCACCAGGCGGATCTCCGGCAGCGCCACGCGGGCCAGTGCCAGCGCGGCGACCGTCGATTGCTGGTAGGGGGCGAGCTGGCTGCGGATCACCGCTTCGGCCACCGGCTGCGCACCCTCGATGAAAGGCAGGTCCTCGTGGCCCGGCAGGACAAAGTCGAATGGCTGCGGGTGGCGCACCAGCGACAGCGCCGAATGCGCGCTGCCATGCAGGATCGAGACCAGCATCGCGTCGTGCTGCCGCGGCTGCAATTGCGACAGCAGTTCGATAAAGCCCGGATGGCCCTGCAGCATGCGGCTGCCATCGCCGGCCGGCTGCATCTGGACGATATCGCCCCAGCCCTGGTCCGAAATGATCAGGCTGTTCAGCATGTCGCCTGGCAGCATTCCCGGTTTCGTGGCCACCGGCGTGAAATCGGTGGCCTTGCTGGTGATCCATTCATCCAGCTCAGGTGCCCGGCCCGCGGCGACGGCGCGCAGCAGGCAGACGGTATGGCTCATGCCCATCACGTAAATCATGTCAGTCCTCGTGGGGCGACGTTGGTGGCGGCGCCTCGGCCGGATCCAGGTAGCGGACCAGGCGTGCGGGGTTGCCGGTGACCAGCGCATGCGGCGGCACGTCGCGGGTCACCACGGCGCCCGCACCCACCATCGCATGGTGGCCGATCGTCACGCCCGGCAGGATCACGGCGCCGGCGCCGATCGACGCGTGATGTTCGACCACCGTTTGCGGGAAGGCGTCGGGATACTGCTTCGAGCGCGGATAGCGGTCGTTGGTGAACGTGGCGTTCGGGCCGATGAACACATGGTCGCCTACCCGCAATCCATCCCACAGGTAGACGCCGCACTTGACGGTGACGCTGTCGCCGACGATCACATCGTTCTCGACGAGGCAATGGGCGTTGATGTTGCAGTGGTCGCCGATCACGGCACCCTGCAGCACCACGCAGAATTGCCAGACGGTGGTCGAAGGACCGATCTGCGTGCTGTGCACGTCGGCCAGTGGATGGATTTTCGCCATGGCGTTTCCTACAGCGCCGCCACGGCGGCACGTACGGCCGCGGCCACCTCGTCCACCTGGGCCGGTGTCATGCCGGGCGCGATCGGCAGGCTCAGCACTTCGCGGTGGATCGCCTCGGCGATCGGGAAGGCGCCCTCCTGGTAGCCCAGTTCGGCATATGCCTGCTGCATGTGCGGCGCGATCGGGTAATGGACGATCGTGCCGATACCCGCTTCGGCCAGCTTCGCCGCCAGCGCATCGCGCCGCGCGTGCCGCACCACGTACAGGTGCCACACCGGCTCGGCCCATTCGGGCACGAACGGCAGCGCCAGCCCGTCGATACCGGCCAGCAGTTCGTCGTAGCGTGCGGCGACGGCGCGGCGCGCGGCGTTGTCGGCGTCCAGCGTTGCCAGCTTGACGGACAGGAAGGCCGCCTGCAGCTCGTCCAGCCGCGAGTTGAAGCCCTGCACGAGGTTTTGGTATTTCTTTTGCGAGCCGTAGTTGCGATAAGTGCGCACGATATCGTTCAGTGCCGTATCGTCGGTGACGATGCCACCCCCATCACCCAGCGCGCCCAGGTTCTTGCCCGGATAGAAGCTGAATGCGCCCGCGTGGCCCAGGCTGCCCGTGCGGCGGCCGCGGTAGCGCGCACCGTGCGCCTGCGCGGCATCCTCGATCAGCTTCAGGCCATGCCGGTCGGCCAGTGCGCACAGCGGGTCCATGTCCGCCGGCTGGCCATACAGGTGCACTGCGATGATTGCCCGCGTGCGCGGCGTGATGGCCGCTTCGACCAGTGCCGGATCGAGGTTGTACGTGGCTTCCACGGGTTCGACGGGAATCGGCACGGCGCCGACCTGGCTGACCGCCAGCCAGGTGGCGATGAAGGTATTCGACGGCACGATCACCTCGTCGCCGGGGCCGATGCCGTAACCCTTCAGCACCAGCATGATCGCGTCGAGGCCGTTGGCCACGCCGATGCCGTGCCGCGCCTCGCAGTATGCGGCGAACGATTGTTCGAATTGCTCGACTTCCTTGCCGAGGATGTACCAGCCGGAATCGAGCACGCGCCGGAATGCCGCCTGCAACTGATCGGCATGCGCATGGTTGAGGGCCTTCAGGTCGAGGAATGGAACGCTCATGGCTTGCTTTCCGCTGCGTCGCGACGGCGCACCATCGCCGCAAAATCGTCGTAGTCGTAGTGGTAATCGGCCTTGTCGAACTTGGTCGACGCCAGCACCAGGCACACGCCTCCGGACGAAAAGTTTTCCACTTCGCGCCACATCATCTTCGGAATGTAGAGGCCGTAATAGGACCGGTTCAGGTGGAACTTCTTGCGTTCGTAGCCATCGTCGACGATCACGTCGAAGCTGCCGGACATCGCGATCATCAGCTGCTGCAGCTCGACGTGGCCGTGGCCGGCGCGCGACGAGCCGCCCGGCACGTCATACAGGTAATACACGCGTTCGATGTCGAACGGCACCTGGACGCCGCCTTCGATGACCGACAGGTTGCCGCGCGGGTCGGCGTGCTTCGGCAGGTCGATGATGCGGCAGTGCTCCATCATGCCCATGGTGTCAATCCTTCAACGGTTGGAGATAAGTCTGGTAGCGCTCGTACGAGTCGCCGATCTGGGTGAACACGCCGCGCAGCGATTCCCAGGCGCCGCGCACCTGCTCCTGCGTGGCCAGCAGCTCGTCGTTCGAGATCACACCCGTCGCGTGAGAGGCCAGCAGCAGGTCGAAGTAATCGGAAAAGCAGTAGCCGAAGTTGGGGTTGGCGTTGATGTTCGAATTGGATTGCAGCACCGGGTCGCGGCGGAAATAACTCAGTTCCTCGTCGATATAGAACGCGGTGCCGCCGGCGGCCAGGTTGAAATAGGCGGCCAGGTCGGCCAGGCCGTGCGTGCAGTCGTGCGGGCCGACGACAAACAGTTTGCGGGGGCCGATCTCCCACAACTTGCTGCGGCGGAACAGGATCGTCGAGAACTCGCCGACGAAGTTGCGCATGCCCAGCGTGGAGCTGCGCTGCAGCTCCAGTCCGGTCATGCTGCCGCTGGCCTCGAACGGGCGGCGCGTTTCGGTACGCCCGTTGCGCGCATCGATCACCTGGCTGGCGGAAAACACCAGTTGCACGTCGGGCCGGTCCTGCAGCGCGGCCACCATGCGCTCGATACAGAACGGGTGCAGGATATCGTCGTCGAACAACGGCTTGACCAGTTCGCCCTTGGCGCTGAAGAAGGCCGACAGCACGTTTTCCTCGCGGATCACGCTGTTGCGCTGGTAGATCACGCCGGGAAAACGGGCGCAGATGTCGCGGATCGCCTCGGTCGGGCAATTGTCGCTGACGAGGATCTCCGTGTTCAGGTAAGTCTGCCCGATCGCGGAGCGCAGGCACTGTTCGAAGTGCTCGGCCTTGTACGACGGGATGACGATGGAGACTTTCGGGAATGGCATGCGTTGTCCTCAGACGAGATGGGCCACGATCACGTATTGCCAGGCCAGGGCATCCTGCGCTGCCTGTTCGCCGTCGTTGCCGCTGGCCTGGGCCAGCGCGCGGATCGCGGGCAGGAAGGCATCGCGCCCCGGCTCGTCGCGGATCACCGGCGAGCCGGCCGCGAACTCGAAGCCGGCCTGGCGCAGCGCGTCGAGCACGGTGCCCCGGGTGTACAGGTGCAAGTCGCCGGGCGTCACGATTCCGCCTTCGCGATAGCGCAGGTCGCCGATCGCCAGGCCAGCCTGCACGCTCCAGTGCTGGGCGTTGCGGATCGACAGCACCAGCTTGCCACCGGGGGCGATCAGGCGGCGTATCGTCGCCAGCACGGCGGCCGGGTCGCGGAATTCGCCCAGCACTTCGCCAAGCACCCAGCAATCGGCACCGGCCGCATGGGTCAGCAGCCGTTCGTCGGCCAGTTCCATGTCGGCGTCGAACACGTAGTCACAGTGCGGTCGCGCCAGGTCGGCCTTCGCGCCATCCTTTTCGATGCCGGTATAGCGGCAGATCGGGAAGCGGGCACGGTAGGCTTTCGCGAACGTGCCGTCGCCGCAGCCGATATCGACGATGCGCTGCGCATCCTGCGGCATGAAGTGCAGCAAATGGGCATTCACCTCGCTGCCGGTGGAGGGCAGGTCGTAGTGGTAGCCGCCGGTGCGCAGCACGGTTCCCTGCCATGGGTGCTTGATGTAATGGATCGCTTCGGGCGAATGGAAGTCGTCTTTCACCCAGTCCACGTGGCCGATCAGGTCCCGGTTGCCGCTCTGGTGCAGCGCCAGCATCGTGGTGATCAGCGGCGCGCCGTGCTTGATCGGCAGTGGCCATTGGCGCACCACGTCCATGTTGACCAGCATGCAGGCCGGGTGCAGGTAGGCCACGGGGCCGTCGTCCGGCCGGTCGTAACCCTGTTCGTTGACGAGCTGGATGCCGCCCACGCCCCACATGCCGGGTTGCAGGTGGGACTGCAGCGATTCCAGGAAGCCTGCACGCTTGATTTCCACGTCGGAATCGAGGAACAGGACCTGGCCTTCCAGACCCAGGTTCTCGATCGCCCACGTCATGCCCGGACCGTGGTGGATGTTGTAGCCGAACGGGATGAATTCCACGTTCTCGAAGCGCTGGGTGATGGGGCCGATCTGCGCCGCGATCTCCGGCCGCGAGCCATCGATCACGTACACCTTGTTCGGGTAGAACTGGCGAAACGTGCGCAGCAGCGCCTCGATCAGGTCCGGCGAGTTGTACGACACGGTCACGACCGGAATGTCCTGGACTGGGATGGCGTTGGTTTGCATGATGTGCCTCTTATTTTTACGCGGCGATCGCGCGCACCAGGTATTGATAGGGCAGCGCATCCTGTTCGGCCAGCACCGGATCGGTGCCGGCGGCTTCGGCGAGCTGGCGAATCGCCGCAAGGACCGCGGGCGGTGGCTGGTGCGCATGCACGGCCGTCATTTCGACGACGGCGAACCCGCAATCCTGCAGCAGCGTGGCCACCGAGGCGCGCGTAAACAGGTGCAGGCTGCGGCGGTCCGGCATGCCGCCGGCCTGGTAATGGAAATTGCCGGAGGCGAGCAGCGACTGCACCAGCCAGTTCTGGGCATTGTTCACGCACGCGATCACTTCCACCCGGCCCAGCGCCTCGCGGCGCAGCCGGTGCAGGAAGGCCCATGGGTCGCGCAGCCGCTCGAGCGTTTCCGGGAAGAGCCAGCACTGGGCTGGCGCGGCTTGCTGCCATTGCGCGTCATCCATCGTTTCCGGCTCGGCGCGGATCACGTTCGTGCTCCAGCCGCCGGCTTCAGGGTCCGTCGTGATGGCGGTGAAGTGCGATTTCGCTTCACGCGCGCGCCAGGCCTGGCCCAGCGTGGCGCCGCCCACTTCGACGACGCTGTGCATGCCCGCGCGCATGAGGGCCAGCATGCTGTTCTGCTGCACGCTGAGCTGCCCCGGCGAAGGATCCGGCACCGCGTGGGTACGGATCGGATCCGGTTCGTCCGACAGCGGCAGGCCGGCCGGGCGCTTCACCACCGAGGCCAGCAGGTCTTCATAGTCGCGCACGAAGCGCGGCGTGTCGAACAATGGGCTGGCATCGCGGTTCGCGGCCAGGCGGGCGCGCAGTTGCGCCATCCGTGCCGGATCGGTGGCCAGCGCCACGGCGGTTTCCTCGTAGTCCGCCAGCGAATGCGTGACCAGTTCCGGCAGCCCTACCGCATGCAGCAGGCTGCCCGCCATGCGCGAGCAGAAGGTCTGGCCGGCCCACGTGAGCACCGGCAGGCCGGCCCACAGGGCATCGCTGGCCGTGGTGCCGGCATTGAACGGATTGGTGTCGAGGAACAGGTCCGCCAGGCGGAAGCGGGCCAGGTATTCGGCTGGCGGCACGCGGCCGGCGAACAGCAGGCGGCTGCCATCGACACCGCGGGCTTCGGCTTCGCGCACCAGGTTGTCCCGCGTGGGTTCCGCGTCGGCCACGATCCACAGCACGCTGCCAGGCACCCGCTGCAGGATGCGCATCCACGCGTCGAACACGCTTGGTGTGAACTTGAAGTTGCTGTTGAACGAGCAGAACACGAATGCGCCTTGCGCGCCTTCCGGCAGGCCGCTGGCCGCGCGTTCCGGCGTGGCACCGATGGCGCGCTGGCGGTCGTTGATCTGGAACGTGTGCGGCATGCGCAGCGGCTTTTCGGTGAAGTGCGGCTCGAGCTCGGGCGGCAGCACGAACGCATCCGCCACCACGTAGTCGACGCCGGGGATCGCCGTTGGCCCCGGGAAGCCCAGCCACGTGAGCTGCACGGGCGCCGGCCGCCAGCCGAGGATCCCTGGGCGGGCGCCCAGCGTGAGGCCGTGCAGGTCGACCAGCACGTCGATCTCGTGCGAGCGGATGCAGCGCGCCGCTTCCTCGTCCGTCATGCGGTCGATACGGATGTAGTGGTCCATCGCGCCGACCACGCGGGCGCGCAGCGGCGAATTGTCTTCGCGGCTCCACGAGAAGGCATAGACTTCCACGCGCGAGCGGTCGTGCAACTCATACAGCTCGGCGGTGAGGATCGATACGGCGTGCGAGCACAGGTCCGATGACAGGTAGCCGATGCGCATGCGCTTGTGCGGGTAGCCTTCCGGCGGCGCCAGCGCAGGGCCGGCATCGGCCACCTTCTCGGCGATGAAGTGGCGCGACGCGGCCAGCTGTTCGGCCGGATCGGGCGACGCGCCCAGCATCGCCAGCGCGGAAGTGTGGCGCCGCATCGTCTCCACCGTGATGCCGGCGAACGGCTGGTAGACGGGCCAGCGGCACAGCTTCTGGCGCAGGTGCACCCAGTGCGTGAGCACGTTCGGCTGGTCCGGATTCAGTTCCAGGCTGCGCGCCAGGATCTCCTCGGCTTCCGGCAGGCGCTTGCGGATCTCCAGCAGGCGGCCGAGGTTGTTCAGCGTTTGCACGTGCAGCTTGTGCTGGTCCGCGAGGTCCGGCACTTCGGCCAGCACCGCGTTCCACGTGGCCAGCGCATCGTCCGGCCGCCCCAGGCGTTCGTACAGCGTGCCCAGGTTCAGGCGCGCCTCGATGAAGCGGGGATTCTCGGAAATGGCCTTGATGTAGCCGCGTTCGGCGCTGGTGTCGTTGCCCGTGCCGCTGTAGGCGATCGCCAGGTTGAACCACACCGCATAGGCCAGCGGCGAGCGGGTGTGCTCCAGCCAGGTTTCATAGAGCCGGATCGCCGCATGTGGCGCACCTTCGTCGATCAGCGTTTGCGCCCCCTGGAACAGTTCCCCGAGGGGCAGCACGCCGCGTTCGGCCTGGCGGAACAATGCATCGGGGATCGCGGGTACGCTCATCGGTGGTGGAGTCTCTCGAAGATGTAAGTGAAGCGTAATCATACTCTGTAGACAGTGGCGCCAGCGTGGATTTTGTAGCCTTTGAGCAACTGTGTCGCCTATTCAACGCATGCCGGCGGAACTCGGTAAGATGAGGCACCCGAAGCGCACCGATACCGCCATGCTCCAGACACCCTCCGCATTCACGCCATTGATCGATACCCCGCGCGACGACGCGAAGTCTGCCGCACCGCCGCTGACGTTCATCTTCCATCGCGGCAAGCTCCTGTTGCGCAGTACGGGCCTGGATGGCGCGGAACCGGCGCTGCCCGCCAGCCTTGCCGGGCTGGAGATCCCGCCGGAACGGCTGCACCCGGTCGGCACCTGGCACGGCCGCTATTGCCAGGCCACGTGGGCCGACGATGACGCGCTGCCCGATGGGGACCATGCATGGTACAACCTGCGCGCGCTGTTCGGCATTGCCGACGATGGCTTTCTCGGCCTTGCCGGCCGGGCCAGCCAGATCGCCGAATGGGCGCGCACGCACCGCTATTGCGGCGTGTGCGCGACGCCCATGGCGCGCGCCGCCGGTGAACGCGCCTACAAATGCGCGGCGTGCGGATTGACCGCCTATCCGCAGATCTGCCCGGCCATGATGGTGTTGATCCGCAAGGGCGACCAGGTGCTGCTGGCGCTGCATACCAATACGCCGGTGCGGCGCTACACGGCGCTGGCCGGCTTCCTGGAGGCGGGCGAATCGATCGAGGAAGCGATCCACCGCGAGGTGTACGAGGAAGTGGGACTGCGCGTGCATAACCTGCAGTACTTCAAGAGCCAGTCATGGCCCTTCCCGAATTCGCTGATGATCGCCTTCACCGCCGAGTACCTCGATGGCGAGATCCGCGTCGATCCGGCCGAGATCGAGGACGCCCGCTGGTTCGGGCCGGATGACGAATGGCCGGAGTCGCCGCACGCCGTGTCGATCGCCAGTGCGCTGATGGCGGCGCATCGTCCGGGGCGCCATGGTCGGTGAAAGGTCACTATTTTATGTATACTGGCGGATACCCTTTCATTTGAGCAGCATTCATCATGTCTAAAGACGCATTTTCCGATCACGACTGGCGCCGTTTCCTGACCTCGCTGGGCGAGGACCCGGATCGCCCGGGCCTGGCGGAAACCCCGCACCGCGTGGCCAAGGCCTGGAAGCACTGGACGTCCGGCTATGACCAGGATCCGGTCGAACTGCTGAAGGCGTTCGAGGATGGCGCGGAGGAATACAACGAGCTGATCGTCGTGCGCAACATCCCCGTCTACAGCCATTGCGAACACCACCTGGCGCCGTTCTTCGGCAAGGCCACCGTTGGTTATGTGCCGAATGGCAAGATCGTCGGCCTGTCGAAGCTGACCCGCCTGGTCGACTGCTTCTCCAAGCGGCTGCAGGTGCAGGAGCGCATGACGGTGCAGATCGCCAATACGCTGATGGAAGTGCTGGAACCGAAGGCCGTGGGCGTCGTCGTCAAGTGCCGCCACATGTGCATGGAAAGCCGCGGCATCCGCACGCCGGGCGAGGAAACGATCACGTCGGCCATGCTCGGCGAGCTGCAGCCGAACCTGGCCCTGCGCACCGAGTTCCTGGCGCTGGCCCGGGACTGAGCCAGGATCCGGTATTTTAAGAAATATTGCCGGGAAAATGGGGTACGCCGGAGCGCCGTACCGCCCCATTTTCCCGGCAACTATTTCTCGTTTGCTTCATTGAAGATGATCTGATCGATTTCCGCCCGGAAATCGCCTACCTTCGTTCCCGTTGCCGGTCCTTCCGTGGACACGAGCGAGCATGTCTGTGTCTCCACGTGCCATACCTGGCTGCCGGCGCGCAGCGCCCACTGGTTGTCGCCCTCGCTGAACAGTTCCACGGTCGTGTCTTCCAATGGCAGTTCGGCCAGGTCGATGCGCCGCTGGCACTCCGGCAGGCGCGTAGCCATCAGCACGAAGCGGCCTTCCTCGCTCCAGAAATGGTCTTGCTGGCGCCGCACGGTCAGCGTGTGTTCCTGGGTACTGTCCGCATAGTAGGTGGCGGAATCGTTGTAGCAGCCGGCCAGCAAAAGTGGGGTCAGCAGAATCAGCTTGCGCATCGTGGAGTCCTGGCGGTGGTCGTCTGGTCGATTATAACGAACCACGCACGATTGCCCTGCCGGGCACCACTCGTTGCATTTAGGATAAACTTGTCCTTTTCCCGTCCAGCTCGCGCATATGCCTCACACCCGCATCGACGACCAGAGTTTCCGCCGCATCCTGTTCCGCAACATCACGCTGCCGCTGGCCGCGGGGATCGTCAGCGCCGCCGTTTTCATTGCCGTATTCGCCTACCTGCTCAATGCGCTGACCCTGGTCGAGCATTCCGAGCGGGTGATCGGCAATGCCCAGGAATTGCGCAAGCTGGCCGTGGACATGGAAACCGGCATGCGCGGCTACCTGTTGACCGGCGAGGAATCGTTCCTGGCCCCTTATAAGCTGGCCCGGCCAAAGATCGATACGGCCCTGAACACGCTGACCGAGCTGGTGGAGGACAACCCCGCCCAGGTCGACCGGCTGCGCAATATCCGCGCCCAGCAGAAGCAATGGGAGCGGGCCGCGGAGGAAATGATGAACCTGCGGAAAACCGGCGGCGACTATCTGTCGACGGTGCGGGCACAGCGCGGCAAGATCGAATTCGATGAATTGCGCTCGTTGTTCATTGCGTTCATCTCCACCGAAGAGCGTCTGCGGATGGACCGCAACCGCGATGCGAAGACCGTTACCTACGTCACGGTGGTGGGCTTCCTCACCGTCAGCCTGGTGCTCAGCGGTTTTCTCGCCTGGTTCGGCCGCAAGGAGCTGATGCGCCTTTCCGAAGCCTATAACGAGGCCTTGTCCGAGCAGGGCAAGCATGCCGAACGCGTGCAGCGGCAATCGTGGATGCGTTCCGGCCAGAGCCAGATGGCCGAGCAGGGCATCGGCCAGCTCTCGACCCAGGCCCTGTCGACGACGCTGCTGCATTTCCTGGCCCGTTATCTCGATGTCGTGGTCGGCGCGATGTACGTGCGCGAGCCGGATGGCCTGATGCGTCGCACCGCCGCCTTCGGTTTCTCGGCCGAGGATGAAGAACGCGGGCGCCTGCTGGCACCCGACGAAGGCGTGGTGGGCCAGGCTGCGCAGATGCGCCGCCTGATCCACCTGGAAAACCTGCCGCCGGATTACCTGAAGCTGTCTTCCGCGCTGGGCAGCGCCACGCCCACGCAGGTGCTGGTGCTGCCGGTGGCCAGCGATGGGCGCGTCAATGGCGTGATCGAGCTGGGCTTCCTGCACCCGGTGGGGGAAAAGGAAACGGAATTCCTGAACCTGGTGGCGGACAATATCGGTACCGCGATCGAAGCCACGCTGGCGCGCCAGCGCATGCAGGAGCTGCTGGTGGAAACCCAGCAGCTGAACGAGGAACTGCAGGTGCAGCAGGAAGAGCTGCGCACGGCGAACGAGGAACTGGAAGAGCAGTCGCGCGTGCTGGAGGAATCACAGGCCAGCCTGGAAAACCAGAAGGCGGAACTGGAACAGACCAACGAGCAGCTGGCCGAGCAGGCCGTGGCACTGGACCAGAAAAACACGGCGCTGAACGATGCCCAGTCCCAGCTGGAAGAACGGGCGCGCGACCTGGAACGCGCCAGCCAGTACAAATCGCAGTTCCTGGCCAATATGTCGCACGAGCTGCGCACGCCGCTGAACAGCTCGCTGATCCTGGCCAAGCTGCTGTCCGACAATACGCAGGGCAACCTGAACGAGGAACAGGTGCGTTTCGCGCAAACGATCTACTCGGCCGGCAACGACCTGCTGAACCTGATCAACGACATCCTTGACATCTCGAAAGTGGAAGCCGGCAAGCTGGAGCTCAATCCGGAAGAGCTGCGCCTGCAGCAGGTGATGGAAGGCTTGCGCCGCACGTTCGAACCGCTGGCCCGCCAGAAGGGGCTGGACTTCGCGCTGGTGCTGGCGCCGGGCCTGCCGGACACCGTTTATACGGATTGCCAGCGCCTGGAACAGATCCTGAAGAACCTGCTGTCCAACGCCCTGAAGTTCACCGACGAGGGAGCGGTAACGCTGCGCGTGGAACCGGGATCGAACGGCCAGGTGTGTTTCGCGGTGACGGACACCGGCATCGGCATCCGCGCCGACCAGCACGAGGCGATCTTCGGCGCCTTCCAGCAAGCCGATGGCACCACCAGCCGCAAGTACGGCGGCACGGGCCTGGGCCTGTCGATCTCGCGCGACCTGGCCATGCTGCTGGGCGGTACGATCACGCTGCACAGCACCGTGGGCCAGGGCAGCACCTTCACGCTGACCTTGCCGGTGCAGTGGTCGGCGGCGCCGCACCGCGTGGAATCGTCGCTGGCACCGGCGCCCGCGCCGGCACCGGTGCCCGTACCAGCCACCCCTGCCATGGCCTCGTTCAGCGCAGCACCTGCGGGCGCACCGGCACCTGCGCCCGTGCAGCGTGCATTCGAGGACGACCGCGACCAGCCGGCACCGCCCGAGCGCACCGTGCTCGTGATCGAGGACGAGCCGGCGTTCGCGCGCATCCTGTATGACCTGGCGCACGAGATGGATTACCGCTGCCTGGTCGCGTTCGCGGCGGACGAAGGCCTGCAGATGGCCGAGCAGTACCAGCCGACGGCGATCCTGCTGGACATCCGCCTGCCCGACCGCTCCGGCCTGTCGGTGTTGCAGCTGCTGAAGGATAATCCGCGCACCCGCCACATTCCTGTCCACGTGGTGTCGGCGTCGGACGCGGGCGAGGCGGCGCTGCACATGGGCGCGGTGGGCTTCGCGCTGAAACCCGCTTCGCGCGAGGACCTGCAGGAAGTGTTCGCCCGCCTGGAGCAGAAGTTCACGCAGAAGATCAAGCGCATCCTGCTGGTCGAGGACGACGCGCGCCAGCGCGACAGCGTGGTGCAACTCATTTCGGACGAGGATATCGAGATCGAGGCGGTGGCTTCGGGCGAGGAAGCGCTGGCCCTGCTGCGCACCAATGTCTTCGACTGCATGATCATCGACCTGAAGCTGCCGGACATGCAGGGCAACGAACTGCTGCAGCGCATGTCGCACGAGGAGATCGC
This sequence comes from Pseudoduganella lutea, assembly GCF_004209755.1. Lineage (NCBI taxonomy): Bacteria > Pseudomonadati > Pseudomonadota > Betaproteobacteria > Burkholderiales > Oxalobacteraceae > Pseudoduganella > Pseudoduganella lutea. Next base: position 3,399,684 of record NZ_CP035913.1, read on the forward strand.
CTCGTTCCCGCCGGTCATCGTGTACACGGGTCGCAACCTCACGCGCGCCGAGGAAGCGGACCTGCACAAGTATTCGCGCTCGATCATCATCAAGGGTGCCCGCTCGCCGGAGCGGCTGCTCGACGAGGTGACGCTGTTCCTGCACAAGGTGGAATCCGAGCTGTCGTCCGAGCGGCAGACGATGCTCAAGACGGTGCGCTCGCGCGACCGCGTGTTCGAAGGCCGCCGCATCCTGCTGGTGGACGACGACGTGCGCAACATCTTCGCCCTCACTTCGGCGCTGGAGCAGAAGGGCGCCATCGTGGAGATCGGCCGCAACGGCTTCGAGGCGCTGGAGAAGCTGGAACAGGTGCAGGAGATCGACCTGGTGCTGATGGACGTGATGATGCCGGGCATGGACGGCCTGGAGGCCACCCGCCGCATCCGTGCCGACGGGCGCTGGAACCGGCTGCCGATCATCGCCATCACCGCCAAGGCGATGAAGGATGACCAGGAGCAGTGCCTGGCCGCCGGCGCCAACGATTACCTGGCCAAGCCGATCGACCTGTCGCGCCTGTACTCGCTGCTGCGGGTATGGATGCCGGCCCTGGACCGTATCTGAGATGACGACGATGCAGCCGATCCGTGCCCAGCACAGCGATACCGACATCGAGCTGAAAATGCTGATGGAGGCGATCTACCTGAAATACAGCTACGACTTCCGCGACTACACCGGCGCTTCGCAGAAGCGCCGCGTGGTGCACGCGATGAAGGAGATGCGCTGCGAGACGATCTCGCAGCTGCAATCGCGCGTGCTGCATGAACCGGCTGCGTTTTCCGAGCTGCTGCAATACCTGACGATTCCCGTCACCGAGATGTTCCGCGATCCGACCTACTTTGCCGCGCTGCGCGAGCACGTGATGCCCGTCCTGTCCACCTACCCGTCGCTGAAGATCTGGGTGGCCGGCTGCAGCACCGGCGAGGAAGTGTATTCGCTGGCCATCCTGCTGAAGGAGGAAGGGCTGCTCGAGCGCAGTATCATCTACGCCACGGACATCAATCCGCAGTCGCTGGAAAAGGCAAAAAAGGGGCTGTTCCCGCTGGAGAACATGCGGGCCTACACGGAAAACTACCAGGCCGCGGGCGGGCGGCGCGCCTTCTCGGACTACTACACGGCAGCGTACAATGCCGCTTTGTTCGACCGTTCGCTGGCCGAGAACGTGACGTTCGCGGACCATAGCCTGGCCACCGATGCGGTGTTCGCGGAAACGCAGTTCATCAGCTGCCGCAACGTGATGATCTATTTTAAAAAGAGGCTGCAGGAGCGCGCGCTGGGCTTGTTCCACGAGTCGCTGTGCCATCGCGGTTTCCTGGGCCTGGGCAGCAAGGAGAGTATCGACTTCTCACCCTATGGCCCGTTGTTCGAGCCGATCGTCAAGCGCGAGCGGCTGTTCAGGAAACTGTAATGGATGATGCCACCCTGGCGCTGGCCCTGGCGAAGCGCCGCATCTCCGCGATTGTCATCGGTGCTTCCGCCGGTGGCGTGAATGCGCTGATCGAGATCCTGCCCGGCTTGCCGCGCGCGTTCCCGTACCCGGTGCTGACGGTGCTGCACGTGATGCGCGCGCGCCAGAACCAGCTGGTGGAAGTGTTCAGCCAGCGCCTCGCCTTGCGCGTGGAAGAAGCGGTGGACAAAGGGGAGCCGGTGGCAGGCACGCTGTACTTCGCGCCGGCCGATTACCACCTGTCGATCGAGGCCGATCGCGTGTTTTCGCTGAGCCTCGAACCGCCCGTGCATTTTGCCCGGCCGGCGATCGACATCACGATGGAAACGGCGGCCGACGTGTACGGCCCCGAACTGGTAGGCATCCTGCTCACCGGCGCCAACCACGATGGCGCGGCGGGGCTGGCCGCGATCGGCAGGGCTGGCGGCCTGACGGTGGTGCAGGACCCGGCGGAAGCGCAAGTGAGCGTGATGCCGAATGAAGCGATCCGGCTGCGCGCGCCGGACCTGGTGCTGCCACTGCGGGATATCCGCAGGCTGCTGCAACTGTCGATGGAGAATTTGCAATGAATAATGTGCCCAACAAGGAATGCAGCCTGGGGTTGACGAGCGGCGCACCTGGACACCCCGTCGGCAACGTGACGAAGCTGTTGATTGTCGACGACCTGCCGGAAAACCTGCGCGCGCTGAACGCCATCATCCGGGCGGACAACCGCGCCGTGTACCAGGCGTCGTCCGGCGAGGAAGCGCTGGCGCTGCTGCTCGAACACGATTTCGCGCTGGCCATCCTGGACGTGCAGATGCCGGGCATGGACGGTTTCGAGCTGGCCGAACTGATGCGCGGCACGGACAAGACGCGCCATATCCCGATCGTGTTCGTGAGCGCGGCCGGCAAGGAACTGAATTACGCGTTCAAGGGCTATGAAACGGGGGCCGTCGACTTCCTCTACAAGCCGCTCGATCCCGACGCGGTGCGCAGCAAGGTCAACGTGTTCGTCGACCTGCATTGCCAGCGCATGGAGATCCGCCGCCGGGTCGAAGAGCAGCACACCATGATGAACGAGCTGCGTGCGGCCCAGGAAGAACTGCGCTATGCGCTGCGCGTGCGCGACGAGTTCATGTCGATGGTGGCGCACGAGCTGCGCACGCCGCTGAATACGCTGTTCCTGGGCACGCAGATGCGCAAGATGCAGCTCGAGCGCGGCAACCTCGAAGCGTTCGGCAAGCCGGCGCTGGAAAAGATGGTGGAAGGCGATGGCCGCCAGATCCAGGCCATGATCCGGCTGATCGACGACATGATGGACGTGTCGCGCATCCGCAGCGGCGTGCTGTCGATCCGACCCGCCTGGACCGAATTGCAAGCCATGCTGCGCCGCCTGACGGACGACCTGTCGCGCCAGGCGCAGGATGCCGGCACCACCTTCGAGCTCGAGGCGCCCGAGACCGTGAGCGGCTGGTGGGACGAGTTCCGCATCGAGCAGGTGATCGTCAACCTGCTGACCAATGCGCTGCGCTATGGCGGCGGCAAGCCGGTGCGCATCCGCCTGACGACCAGCGACACGGAGGCGCGGGTGGACGTGATCGACCAGGGCCCCGGGATCGATGAAGCCATGCAGGCGCGCATCTTCCTGCCCTATGAGCGGGTGGCCGGCAACGGCGTGCCTTCCGGGCTGGGCCTGGGCTTGTACATTTCGCGGCAACTGGCCGAGGCGCACCGGGGCACGCTGACGGTGGCCAGCCGGCCAGGCGAGGGTTCCGTGTTTACGCTGGCGCTGCCCCGCCAGGAAAAGCCAGCCGCCTGATCCGCCGGCCGGTTTTCGTGCCATGCTTGCCCGTTTTCCTGCGTTTCGTACAATGCACTGAAGGAGGGCATGCCGTGAAGCGCGATTGGCCCATCGATGGCAGGCGGGAATGGCTGGTGCGGCGCAACTGTTCGCTGACACCACGGCAAACCACGGTCGCATGGGCGGCGTTGCTCTGCCTGTCGCTGGCCATCGGGCTGTTCTTCACCTGGCAGGGCGCCTGGTACGTGCTGGTATTTTCCGCAGTGGAAATGACTGCCGTGACGGCCGCCTTCATCGTCTACAGCCGGCATGCCACCGATAGCGACCGCATCGTGTACGAGGACCATGTCTTGTACGTGCAAAAGGTGCGCGGCGGCCACACCTCCACCATCTCGCTCGACCCCACCTGGCTGCGCATCGTGGCCCCGCAACGGCGCCGCGACCCGATCCTGCTCATCGCGCGCGGCATCACCGTCGACGTCGGCACCTGGCTGCCCGAAGAGCCCCGCCGCGCGCTGGCGCGTGAGCTGCGCAAGGAACTCGCCCAATAACTGCCGGCAAAACTGGGGACGTACCCTGGTTTCCAGGAAATCTTGCCTGAGAACCAGGGTACGTCCCCAGTTTTTCTTTGGCGCATTTGTCTACAGTCGTGATTGGAGCCCTACCTGTACGGCAAAACCTTCTGTAAAAAAATTGATACATGTCCAAAGTTGCCGGGACGAATATAGAAAGGTATAAAACAAGTAATATATTTGCGCTGCGCACCCAAACTCTTCAGGAGACCAGGCATGAAGCTGAACGTGAACGGACAGGTCCGCGAATTCGACGCGGAAGACGATACCCCGCTGCTGTGGGTTCTGCGCGAACAGCTGGGCTTGACCGGCACCAAGTACGGCTGCGGCATCGCCCAGTGCGGCGCCTGCACCGTGCACATCGATGGCGAGGCGATGCGCAGCTGCGTGCGGCCGGTTTCCACGGTGACCGAACAGATGAAGATCGTGACGATCGAGGGCCTGTCGCCGGATGGTTCGCACCCCGTGCAGAAAGCGTGGGCGGCGCTGGACGTGCCGCAATGCGGCTTCTGCCAGAGCGGCATGATCATGGCCGCCACCGCGCTGCTGAAGGAAAAACCAAAACCCACCGATGCCGACATCGACATGGCGATGACGAACATCTGCCGCTGCGGCACCTATAACCGTGTGCGCAAGGCGATCCACGTGGTGGCGCGCGGCGGCGATGCGAAGAGCGCAGGTCTGGCCATCGAACACCGCGAAGGGAGCAAGGCATGAGTAACGTCACCAGCCCGGCGCGCCGCCGTTTCCTGGGCCAGTCCGCCGGCCTCGTCGTCGCGTTCCACATTCCGTTCGCCGCGCAGGCGCAGGCGGCACCAAGCCCCGAAGTCAACGCATGGGTCGTCGTGAAACCGGACGATACCATCGTCATCCGCATCGCGCGCTCCGAGATGGGGCAGGGAACCTTGACGGGCCTGGCGCAGCTGGTGGCGGAAGAGCTGGACGCGGACTGGAGCAAGGTCACCACCGAGTATCCGACTCCGGGCACGAACCTGGCCCGCAAGCGCGTATGGGGCAGTTTTTCCACCGGCGGCAGCAACGGCGTGCGCGGCTCGCATGAGTACGTGCGCAAGGGCGGCGCAGCCGCGCGGATGATGCTGGTGCAGGCCGCGGCGACGCAGTGGGGCGTGCCGGCAACGGAATGCCGCGCCGCGAACAGCGTGATCACGCACGTGCCGAGCGGTCGCACCGTCACGTATGGCAAGGTGGCCGATGCGGCCGGCAAGCTGGAGGCGCCGCAGGAAATCGTGGTAAAGGATCCGAAGGAATGGAAGATCGCCGGCAAGCGCCTCGCGCGCCTCGATACCGTCGACAAGACGACTGGCAAGCAGGTCTACGGCATGGACCTTGCCATGCCCGGCATGCTGAACGCGGCGATCAAGGATTGCCCGGTGTTCGGCGGCAAGGTGAAAAGCTTCAACGCCGACGCGATCAAGGGCAAGCCGGGCGTGAAGAAGGTGCTGCAGGTCGGCGATTCCGCCGTGGCCGTGGTGGCCGATACGTGGTGGCGCGCCAAGACCGCGCTCGATGCGCTGCCGATCGAATGGGACAAGGGGCCGAACGCGAACCTGTCCAGCAAGGACGTGGCGGCAACGCTCAAGGCGGGGCTCGATGCGCCGGAAGCGGCGGTCGGTAACGAGAACGGCGATGTGAAGGCCGCGCTGGCCGGTGCTGCGCGCCGCATCGAGGCCGTATATTCGTATCCGCACCAGAACCACGCGACGATGGAAACGATGAACGCCACCGCGCGCTGGACACCGGAGCGCTGCGAGGTCTGGACGCCCACGCAGAACGGCGAGGCGGCGCTGGCCGCCGCGTCGGAAGCGGCCGGCCTGCCGCAGGATAAATGCGACGTGTACAAGATCCACCTGGGCGGCGGCTTCGGCCGGCGCGGCGCCGTGCACGACTGGGTGCGCCAGACGGTGCAGATCGCCAAGGAAATGCCGGGCACCCCGGTAAAACTGATCTGGACCCGCGAGGAAGACATGTTGCACGGCCGCTATCACCCGGTCACGCAGTGCAAATTGACAGCAGGGCTGGACAAGGCAGGCAATGTGACGGCGCTGCACATGCGCATTTCTGGCCAGTCGATCGTGGCATCGCTCTTCCCCGGCAATATCAAGAACGGCAAGGATGGTGCCGTGTTCCAGGGCCTGAACGCGCCGGGCACGGATGCGTCGATCGGCTATACGGTGCCGAACCTGCTGGTGGACCATGCGATGCGCAACCCGCCCGTGCCGCCGGGCTTCTGGCGCGGCGTGAACCTGAACCAGAATGCCATCTACCTGGAATGCTTCATCGACGAGATCGCGCACGCCACGAAGCAGGACCCGCTGGCCCTGCGCCGCAAGCTGATGAAGGACAGCCCGAAGCACCTGGCGGTGCTGGACGCGGTGGCGGCGCGGATCGGCTGGAACAAGAAGCCGAAGAAGGGCGTCTTCCGAGGCCTGGCGCAAACGCATGGCTTCGGCAGCTACGTGGCCGCGTGTGCCGAAGTCTCCGTGGACAAGGAAGGCAAGCTCAAGATCCACCGCATCGTGGCCGCCACCGACCCGGGCCACGCCGTGAACCCGCAGCAGATCGAGGCGCAGGTGGAAGGCTCTTTCGTCTACGGTCTGTCCGCGGCGCTGTACGGCGAATGCACGGTCAAGGACGGGCAGATGGAGCAATCGAACTTCGACACTTACCAGGTCATGAAGCTGGACGAGATGCCGGCCGTGGAGACGATCATCATTCCATCCGGCGGCTTCTGGGGCGGCGTGGGCGAGCCGACGATCGCCGTCGCGGCACCGGCCGTGCTCAATGCGATCTTCGCCGCCACCGGCAAGCGGATACGCGACCTGCCGCTGAAGAACCACAGCCTGAAAAAGGCTTGAGCAACCATGGCCGGCTGCGAGGGCGGCAGCATAACGATGGCCGAGGGGACTGACCCCGCTACTGTTACCGCTTCCCCGTGGCTGGTAACGGTGGCCAGGGGTCTGTCCCCGGTGATGCTGGCACTGGCATCCCATGCCCATGCGTTCGACGGCATCCCCAACCCGCTCCCCGGCGCCACCGCCGGCGACCCCCAGCGCGGCCGTGCCATCGTGGCCGACCGCCACGTGGGCCTGTGCCTGCTGTGCCACTCGGCCCCGATCACCGAGGAGCGCTTCCAGGGCGACCTGGCGCCAAGCCTGGCCGGCGCCGGCAGTCGCTGGACGATCCCTCAACTGCGCCTGCGCATCGCCGACTCCTCCCGCCTGAATCCGGCCACAATCATGCCGTCGTACTACCGCACCGAAGGGTTGACGCGCGTGGCGCCAGCCCATGCGGGCAAGACGATCCTGAGCGCCCAGCAGATCGAGGATGTCGTAGCCTACCTTGCCACGTTGAAGGACACGCCATGAGTTCGCCGAACCAGCCCCTGAACCACCACTGCCGCCAACTGCTCGCTGCCGGCACACTGCTGGCGCTGGTGCGCCCGGTGGCGGCCACGCCGCAGCAGATGGCGTCCGCGATCTCGGCCTACACCGGCAACCGGCTGCCGCAAACGGGCCGCGTCAAATTCGAGATCGCCCAACTGATCGACAACGGCAATGCCGTGCCCGTGACGATCCGCGTCGAGAGTCCCTTGACCGCCGAAGATCACGTGACCGGTATCGCCATCTTCAACGAGAAGAATCCGGAAACCGATGTGGTGCGCTTCACGCTGGGCCCGCGCGCGGGCAAGGCGGAGGTATCGACCCGCATCCGCCTCGCCACGTCGCAAAAGCTGGTGGCGGTGGCGAAAATGAGCGATGGCAGCTGCTGGCAGCAGACGGTCGACGTGATCGTCACGCTGGCCGCCTGCATCGAGGGAGAGGTGTAATGGCGCGCGCCCTGGTTCACATGCCGAAAACGGCAAAGGCGGGCGAGGTGATCGAGATCCGCGCCCTGATCGCCCACCCGATGGAGTCGGGTTACCGCCCCGGTGCCGATGGCAAGACAGTACCGCAGGACATTATCCGCCAGTTCACGTGCAGCTACGATGGCGAACAGGTGTTTGCCGCCGAGCTGCATCCGGCGATTTCCGCCAACCCGTACATCGCGTTTTTCACCGTGGCAGTAAAAACCGGCACGCTGGAATTCACGTGGGCCGGCGATAACGGTTTTACGCAGACCGAGCGCATGGCGCTCACCATCCTGCCATGAAAGCGGCACTTGCCGGGCTGGTGGTTGTGGCGCTCGCCGCATCGGCGCAGGCACCGGCACCGGCACAATCATCAGCACAAGACATGCGCAAGTCCGGTTCGGCGTTCATGGGCGAATCCACGCGGGCGATGCAGCGCGACGATACGCAAAATCCTGCAATGCTATGGGTAGCGAACGGGGAGGCTGCCTGGCATACGGGGGCGAAAAAAAGCTGCACCGCGTGCCACGGCGATGCAACGAAGAGCATGCGCGGCGTGGCGGCGCGCTTTCCGGCATTCGACAAGAGCGCCGGCAAGGTAATCACGCTCGGCCAGCGCATCGAACAGTGCCGCGTCGGCAAGCAGGGCATGCCGCCATCGAAGCCGGAAGCCGATGAATTGCTGGCGCTGCAGTCCTATATCGCGCTGCAATCGCGCGGCATGCCCGTTGCACCGCCGCGCGATGCCCCGACCAGTGCAGCGGCTGAACGGGGCAGGGCGCTGTTCGCCCAGCGCATCGGGCAATTGAACCTGTCGTGCGCGCAGTGCCATGACGCCAACTGGGGCCGCAAGCTGGCCGGCGCCACGATCCCGCAGGGCCACGCCAATGCCTACCCGATCTACCGGCTCGAATGGCAAGGCATGGGCAGCCTGCAGCGGCGGCTGCGCAATTGCATGACGGGCGTGCGCGCGGCGGTGCCGCCGCCAGATGCGCAAGACCTGATCGATCTCGAAGCATGGCTGGCATTGCGGGCCGAAGGCATGACAATGGAATCTCCGGGAGTTCGTCCATGAAACGCATGACGTTGTCGACGCTGGCGCTGGTACCGGTGCTTGCGCTGGTGTGCACTCCGGCTTTTGCCGCCGAACCGGTCAGTGCCGGCGAGCGCCTGGCCGCCACGTGCACCGCCTGCCACGGCACGCGTGGCAATACCGCCGGCACGGCGCTGCCGCCGCTGGCCGGCCAGTCAAAGGAAACGCTGCTGGCGAACCTGAAGGCGTTCAAGGAGGGCAGCCGTCCCGCCACCATCATGACCCAGCTGGCCAAGGGTTACACGGACGAGCAGCTTGCCCAGATCGCCGCCTGGTTCGCCGCGCAACGCGGAGAAAAGGGAGAAAAGCCATGAAGCGCCGCGACCTGCTGCAAGCGGCCGGCGCGGCAATGGTGCTGGCCGGCTGCGCCGCGGTGGCACCGCGCGCGAAGCCGCACGTGGTCGTCATTGGTGGCGGCTACGGTGGCGCCGCCGCGGCACGCTACGTGCGGCTGTGGAGTGCGGGTGAAGTGGACGTGACACTGGTAGAGCCGAATCCGGCCTTCATCTCGTGCCCGCTGTCGAACCTGGTGCTGGGCGGCTCGCGCCGCATCGGCGACCTGACGCACGGCTACGATGCGCTGGGTACCCGGCATGGCATCCGCATCGTGCGGGACAGCGCTACCGCCATCGATACCGACAAGCGTACGGTGGTGCTGGCAGGCGGTGACCGGCTGGCCTATGACCGCCTGATCGTCTCGCCCGGCATCGAGTTCCTGTTCGGCGAGTTGCCGGGCATGACTGCCGACGGGCCGATCCTGCATGCGTGGAAAGCCGGCGCGCAAACGGTCGCGCTGCGCGCGCAGCTCGAGGCGATGCCGGATGGCGGCGTGTATGCATTGACGGTGCCGCCCGCGCCATACCGCTGCCCGCCCGGCCCCTACGAGCGCGCATGCCAGGTGGCGCACTACTTCAGCCGCCACAAGCCGCGCTCGAAGGTGCTGCTGCTCGATGCCAACGAGGACGTGGTATCGAAGGGGCCGCTGTTCAAGCGGATCTGGAAGGAGCGTTATGACGGCATCGTCGAGTACCGGCCCGGCTTTCGCGCGGTGGAAATCGATACAGCCGGGCGCACTGCGGTGTCGGAACTGGGCGAGAAGGTAAAGGCCGATGTGCTGAACGTGATCCCGCCCCATCGTGCCGGCGCGATCGCCACGAGTGCCGGCCTGGCCAACGTCAACGCGCGCTGGTGCGAGGTCGATTTCATCACGTTCGAATCGAAGCAGGCACCCCATGTGCACGTGATCGGCGACGCGATCCAGACCGCGCCGCTGATGCCCAAGTCAGCCCACATGGCGAACCAGCACGCCAAGGTGTGCGCCGCGGCGGTCGTCGACCTGCTCGCGAACCGCGCACCGAACGCCGCGCCGATGCTGACCAACACGTGCTACAGCTTCGTGTCGGACCGGGACGTGATCCATGTCGCATCGGTGCACGCGTGGGATGCCGCGAAGAAGACACTGCTCGTGGTGCCGGGCTCCGGCGGACTGTCGAAGGAGGCGAATGCGCTGGAGGGGGCGTATGCGCTGAGCTGGGCGGCGACCATCTGGGCCGATACGCTGGGGTGACGGCTTTCATCATCGCGGCCTGGGCATACTTGCCGCTTGCCTGGGTATAATCGCCGGCCGTTTTTCTTTCCCACTTTTCATGTCCATCGACTGGTTCTCGCCGGCGCAATGCGTCGGCTACGTTGCGTTCGTGCTGGGCGTCGGCTCCTTCCTGCAGACCGACGACCGCCGCTTCAAATTGTTCATGGCCGGCGAATGCCTGGCCTACGTGGTGCACTTCACGCTGCTCGGCAACCCGACGGCGGTGGCGAGTTCCACCATGTCCCTGCTGCGCTCCCTGCTCGCGCTGCGCACCCGCTCCGTGTGGGTGGCGCTGGCCGTGGTGGCAATCAATATCTGCCTCGGGCTGTATTTCGCCAAGCAGCCCAGCGACTGGCTGCCGCTCGGCGCATCGTGCCTCGGCACGCTGGCGCTGTTCCTGTTGCAGGGCATTCCCATGCGGCTCGTGATGCTGGTCGGGACCATCTTCTGGATCGCCAACAACGTGATCTCCGGTTCGATCGGTGGCACGGCGCTGGAAGTGGTGATCGCCGTGGTCAATCTGGTGACCATTGCGCGGATGGTGCGGCAAAAGGCGGCGACTCCCACCTGATATCGGGAGATGCTGGTACGGCGTGCCGGATAGTTGTATTTCAGCCCACTTCCATCTCAATACCCTTTCGGGGGACAGTCAAACTGTCCAGCTGGTGCTATTTTTTCCATACCAAGCGAAGCACCCAACCTGAAAGGGCAACGAGTGAAAAACCTGAAACCGGTACGCAGTGTGATGTTCGCCGCCATCGCGGCATGCGCCCTGAGTGGAACCGCCAACGCGGCGGATTTGGTCAAGACGGTCACGCTGTCCGACGTGGCGAGCAACACGTATCTCAGCTGGGAAGGCAATACGATCGTGGAGATCGACCTCGGTGCCAGGGCGCACCTGAACACGATGGCCTGGGATGTAACGCTCACGGCCAACCAGGGCAGCATGCTCAACGAGGCATACATGCAGCTCAGCGACAGCAAGCAGTGGAGCCAGCTCTACTTCCTGCCCAGCTTCCTGGCCGATCCGAACGGGGGCTACCATGCGGGGACCGAGCATTACTCGGGCAGCGTGGACTTCCGTGGCCTGGATACGGATGCGGAGCAAGGGGACTACAGCTTCAGCGTCGGGCCGGACGGCATCCTGCGCCTCGAGTTCGCGGAGAACATCGACAGCCTGCCGGGCGCCGATGCTGTCTGGAATTCGGCCACGTTCACGTTCGGCTATTCGGTTGCCGCCGTGCCGGAGCCGTCCACGTACGCAATGATGCTGCTGGGATTCGGGGCATTGAGTGCCGTGGCGCGCCGTCGCAAGCCTGAAGGCCAGGGGGAGCAATAAAAAAGGGGCCGCAAGGCCCCTTTCGCATTACCAGCGCAAGAACATCAAACGTCGATATTCCCCGCCCGCAGCGCATTCATCTCGATGAAGTTACGACGCGGTTCCACATCGTCACCCATCAGCGTGGTGAAGATCTGGTCTGCCGCGATGGCATCCTCGATCTGCACCTTCAGCAGGCGGCGAACGGTCGGGTCCATCGTGGTTTCCCACAGCTGCTCCGGATTCATCTCGCCCAGCCCTTTGTAGCGCTGCTTCGACACGGTGCGCTCGGCTTCGTCGCGCAGCCATTGCATCGCTTCGTGGAAGTCCCGCACGGCGAATTCCTTGGTGCGCTCGCCTTCGCCACGGCGAATAATGGCACCCTCACCGATCAAACCGGTGAAGGTCGCAGCGGCGGTGGACAAAACGCCGTAATCGGCGCCACTGACGAAGTCCGCGTCGATCGTCGATACGCGCACATTGCCGTGATGGAGGCGCTCGATCCACAGCAGGTGCTTGTCCGACAGGTCGTCCGAGCGCACCGAGACGGTGACTGCCGGATCGTTGACGTTGTCGGCCAGCGCCTGCGCGGAAGCGCGGGCGGCGTCCATCGTGGACAGGTCGAGCTGCACGCCGGTCATGATGGCGGTCAGCGCGGCGCGGTCGATCACGCGGGTCAGGCGCAGCATCACGGCGTTGGCCAGGTTGTACTGGCGGGCCAGTTCGGTCAGCGGCTCGCCGGTGATCGGGTCGGCGCCTTCGCGCGGCGTGAGCACGGCGGTGTTCAGCGCCACCGTCATCATGTAGCTGGCTTCTTCCGTGTCGTCCTTCAGGTAGCGCTCGTCGCGGCCCGACTTCACCTTGTACAGCGGCGGCTGGGCGATGTAGATGTGGCCGCGTTCCACCAGTTGCGGCATCTGGCGGTAGAACAGCGTGAGCAGCAGGGTGCGGATGTGGGCGCCGTCGACGTCCGCGTCGGTCATGATGATGATGCGGTGATAGCGCAGCTTCTCGACGTTGAATTCATCCGGGCCGATCGACGTGCCCAGCGTGGCGATCAGCGTGGTGATCTGCTCGGAGGACAGCATTTTCTCGAAGCGCGCCTTTTCCACGTTCAGCACCTTGCCGCGCAGCGGCAGGATCGCCTGGAACTTGCGGTCGCGGCCCTGCTTGGCGGAGCCGCCTGCGGAGTCACCCTCGACGATGTACAGTTCGGCCAGCGCCGGGTCGCGTTCCTGGCAGTCGGCCAGTTTCGACGACAGGCCCAGGCCATCCATCACGCCCTTGCGGCGCGTCAGGTCGCGGGCCTTGCGGGCCGCTTCGCGGGCGCGTGCCGCTTCCACGATCTTGCCGCAGATGATCTTGGCGTCGTTCGGCTTTTCCGCCAGGAAGTCCGTCAGCGTCTTCGCCACGATTTCCTCGACGGGGCCGCGCACTTCGGAGGACACCAGCTTGTCCTTCGTCTGCGACGAGAACTTCGGTTCCGGCACTTTCACCGACAGCACGCAGGTCAGGCCTTCGCGCATGTCGTCGCCGGAGATTTCCACCTTGGCCTTCTTGGCGAAATCGTGTTCGTCGATGTACTTGTTGATCACGCGCGTCATTGCCGCGCGCAGGCCGGTCAGGTGGGTGCCGCCGTCGCGCTGCGGAATGTTGTTCGTGAAGCAGAGTACCTGTTCATTGAAGGCATCGTTCCACTGCATCGACACGTCCACGGAGATATTCGTGTTCTGGTCGGACATGCGGTCGCCGGTGGCCTGGAACACGGTCGGGTGCAGCACCGTCTTGGCCTTGTTGATGTATTCCACGAAGCCGCGCGTGCCGCCTTCGAACGCGAAAATCTCATCCTTGCCGGTGCGCTGGTCGGACAGCTTGATGTTCACGCCGTTGTTCAGGAACGAAAGTTCGCGAATGCGCTTGGCCAGGATCTCGTAGTGGAATTCCACGTGGCTGAAGATCTCTTCGTCGGCCCAGAAGTGCACGTCGGTGCCGCGCTTGTCGGTTTCGCCGATGACCTTGATCGGGGACACGGCGATGCCGTCGCGGATCTCGATTTCGCGATTCTGCGGCACACCGCGCACGAATTCCATCTGGTGCACCTTGCCGTCGCGGCGCACCGTCACGCGCAGCAGTTTCGACAGCGCGTTCACGCACGACACACCCACGCCGTGCAGGCCGCCGGACACCTTGTACGAGTTCTGGTCGAACTTGCCGCCCGCGTGCAGTTCGGTCAGCACGATCTCGGCGGCGGAGCGCTTCGGTTCGTGCTTGTCGTCCATCTTCAGGCCGACCGGGATGCCGCGGCCGTTGTCGGTGATCGAGATCGAATTGTCCGAGTGGATCGTCACGTGGATTTCGGTGCAGTAGCCGGCCAGCGATTCGTCGATCGAGTTGTCCAGCACTTCGAATACCAGGTGATGCAGGCCGGTGCCGTCCGAGGTGTCACCGATATACATGCCGGGGCGCTTGCGGACTGCTTCCAGGCCTTCCAGGATCTGGATCGAGGAGGCGCCGTAATCCTCGGAGTTGACCTGCACTGGTACTAGGTTTTGGCGTTCGGACATGGACTACTTTCTCAAAAAACGTATTACTGTCGATTTCTCACTGCGTGCGATCGGGCGGGATCAGATCCGCATCGGCATCACGACATACTTGAAGTCGGGATTGTCTGGAATCGAGATCAGGGCGGACGAATTCGAATCGCCCAGCGCCACGTTGACCTGTTCGCATTTCAGGTTGTTCAGCACGTCCAGCAGGTAGGTAACGTTGAAGCCGATGTCGAGGCTGTCGCCGCCGTAGTCGATTTCCAGTTCCTCGACCGCTTCTTCCTGGTCGGCGTTGGTGGACGAGATCTTCAGCGAACCCGGGCTGATGATGCAGCGCACGCCCTTGAACTTGTCGCTGGTCATGATGGCGGCGCGCTGCAGGGAGCGCAGCAGCTCGTCGCGGCCGATCGTGAAGTCGTTCTTGTAGCCCTTCGGGATCACGCGCGTGTAGTCGGGGAACTTGCCCTCGACCAGCTTGGAGATCAGCTCGATGTCGGTGAAGCCCAGTTTGACCTGGTTGGCGGCGATGTCCAGCTGCACCGGTTCATCGTTTTCTTCCAGCAGGCGCTGCAGCTCGATGATGGTCTTGCGCGGGATGATCACTTCCTGGCGCTCGAACGCCTGTTCCGTTTTCACCTGGCAGAAGGCGAGGCGGTGGCCGTCGGTGGCCACGGCGATCACGTTCTCGCCGTCCAGCACCAGCAGCAGGCCGTTCAGGTAGTAGCGGATGTCCTGCTGGGCCATTGAGAAGTGCACCATGTTGAACAGGTGCTTCAGCGTTTTTTGCGGCAGCGTGAACGAGGCGTTGAACGTTTCCGCTTGCTGCACGGTGGGGAATTCCTCGGCGGCCAGCGTTTGCAGTGCAAAGCGCGATTTGCCGCTCTGCACCGTCAGGCGCTTGTTGACCAGCGTGAGCGACACGTCGCCCGATTCCGGCAGCGCGCGCAGGATGTCAAGCAGCTTGCGCGCGGCCACGGTGGTGCCGCTGACTTCGGCGCCGGAGCCGATGTTGGCGTTCGTGGTGATCTGCACTTCCGTATCGGTGGACAGGAACGAAACGGCTTCGCCTTCCTTGCGGATGAGGATATTGGCCAGAATCGGCATCGTATGCCGACGCTCGACAATACCGCTCACGATCTGCAGTGGCCGGAGTAACGTATCTCGGGTGGTTTTGACCAGTTGCATGGATATCCTCGATAAAAGATTAATAACTAGTTTGTAATGCTAAAGGTTGCCGAGCCAGAAGGCAAAGCGGCGCCGCAGGCCGGGTGGTTCGTATTGCAACCAGGGGCGCGCGCCGCATGCCAATACTGGTTCTTCAGCCTTTGAGCGTTTGCTCCAGCACGTGCAACTCATGGTTGCACTCCGGGTTCTTGGTGCGGTCCTGCGCGATCTTGCGCACGGCGTGCAGCACCGTGGTGTGATCGCGGCCGCCGAACAGCTCGCCGATCTCCGGCAGGCTTTTCTGCGTGAGCTCCTTCGCCAGGTACATCGCGATCTGGCGCGGCCGCGCGATGTTGGCCGGGCGGCGCTTCGAATACATGTCGGCGACCTTGATGTTGAAGAAGTCCGCCACCGTTTTCTGGATGTTTTCCACGCTGATCTGGCGGTTCTGCACGGAGAGCAGGTCCTTCAGCGCTTCCTTCACGATGTCGATCGAGATGTCCTTGCCGTGGAAGCGCGAGTAAGCCAGGATCTTGCGCAGCGCGCCTTCCAGCTCGCGCACGTTCGAGCGCAGGTGCTTGGCCACGAAGAAGGCCACGTCGTCGGACAGCGTGACGCCTTCCGACTTCGCCTTCTTCAGCAGGATCGCCACGCGCATTTCCAGTTCCGGCGGCTCGATCGCCACCGTCAGGCCGGAATCGAAGCGGGAGATCAGGCGGTCGTCCATGCCCGTGATCTCTTTCGGATACGTGTCCGACGTGATGATGATCTGCTTCTTCGCGGCGATCAGCGCCTCGAACGCATAGAAGAATTCTTCCTGCGTGCGGCTCTTGCCGCCGAAGAATTGAATATCGTCGATCAGCAGCATGTCCAGCGAGTGGTAGTAATGCTTGAAATCGTCGAAGCCCTTGCGCTGATAGGCGGTCACCACGTCGCGCACGTATTGCTCGGCGTGGATGTAGCGAATGCGCGCTCCCGGTTGATCGGCCATCACCTGGTTGCCGATCGCATGGATCAGGTGGGTTTTACCAAGGCCCACGCCGCCGTAGAAGAACAGCGGGTTGTACGACACGCCCGGATTGTTGGCGACCTGGATCGCGGCGGCGCGCGCCAGCTGGTTGGCCTTACCGGTCACGAAGCTTTCGAACGTGAGGTCGGTGTTGATGCGGCTTTGCTCGCGCCCGCGCTGGTTCGCATATTCATTGCCCGCGGGTGGCGTGACCGGGTCGCCGGTGCGCACGTCCGCCGGATGCATGGCGGGTGCGCCGCCGCCGTTCGGCACACTGGGAACGGTGCTGGTGTTCTCGGTCGGCTTGGCACGCGGCGGGTTCAGCACGGGGTTCAGCACGAACTGCACCTCGGTCGGCGCTTCCCAGTATTGCGATGCCAGGGCGGTGATGCGGCTGGCAAACTGGGATTTCACCCAGTCGAGCTTGAAGCGGTTGGGCGCCGCGATGCGCAGCTTGCCATTCTCGTAATCGAGCGGCACCAGTGGTTTGATCCACGCGCTGAATTGTTGCGGCGTCAGCTCCAGTTCCAGTTGGGCGGAACAGGTCTGCCAGAAATTTTCCATGAATCGTCTATCTGCAAAAGCTTTGGGAGGGCAGCATGTGTCGGCCATGCGGTTCATTGGGAACCGGTTCCAGTGGGAACGGCATGGCAACTGACGCATATGCGCCACACGTAACACGCTATTCTAACTCCGAATCCCACAAGTTATCCACAGGGTTGTGCCGTAAATCGCCGAAAAAACGGCCGGAAAGCGGCTTTGCAAGTCGGTTCCGCTGTTGACAAGGCATGCCTGAATGCTGATAATTCAGGGTTCCCCGCCCGTACTCCGTGTTTTTTCAGTTTACGATCAGCGCGGATCCTTGCGGGCGATGAGATTGGCCAGCTTGTGCCGGACGTGTTGGCATAAGTGCGCGAAATGTCATTGGCACCAATAACTGAAGGGACGAACTGACGCCCGGTCTGACTTGTCAGCGGTGCGGCATCCCGATTTTGCACTTTTTTGCTTCTTTAGCGAGACCAACATGAAACGTACTTACCAACCTTCCGTCGTGCGTCGCAAGCGCACCCACGGTTTCCGTGCACGTATGGCTACCCGTGGTGGCCGTCAAGTTCTGAACGCACGCCGTGCCAAGGGCCGCAAGCGTCTGGCTGTATAAGCCGTCGCTCGTTCGCTGAGCGTGGAAAGCAGTTCCAACGGCTCGACAGGCGAAGGTTCCCACGACTTCGCGCGCGCTCGGCGCATCGTTAAAACGGATGAATTTTCATCCGTTTTTCGTTTGCGCCCGGCCCAGAAAAGCGCGCACTTCGTGCTTTATACCCGCCCGAATCAGCTGCCTCATGCGCGGCTGGGCGTTGTCGTTGCCAAACGCCTCGCACCTCGCGCGGTCACGCGCAATACCATCAAGCGCGTGACGCGCGAACTGTTCCGCACCACGGGCTTGCCGGCCATCGATTGTGTCGTGCGCCTGTCGAAGGCGGTCAACACCAAGGCCGGCCCGGCCACGACTGCAAAGCTGAAGGCCGAGCTGCGCGTCGAGCTGACGCGCCTGTTCGCGGCACAGTCGAAAGAGCGCCGATGAAACCGGCGCTCCTGAAGCTCGTCATGCTCCTGCTGCGTGGCTACCAGATCGTCATCAGCCCGCTGATGCCGCCCAGCTGCCGCTTCTTCCCAAGCTGCTCGAATTACGCGCTCGAAGCGCTGCGCGAGCATGGACCGGCGAAGGGCGGCTGGCTGGCGGTGCGCCGCCTTTGCCGCTGCCACCCGTGGAATGCCGGCGGATTCGATCCCGTTCCGCCAAAGCATTCCTCATCGACCGCTTGCGGTTGCAACCATTCCTGACTTGACCCAATGGATCTCAATAAACGCACAATCCTGTGGATCGTCTTCGCCGTTTCGCTGGTCGCCCTGTGGAACGAGTGGATGATTTACACCGGCCGGCCGTCCATGTTCGCGGCACCGCCGCCGAAGACCGCGCAGGCCGATGCCAAGACCACCCCGGCTGGCGTTCCCGCCGCTGTCGGTACCACCGCCGGCGCTGCCGCCGTGCCGGGTACCGCGGCGCCATTCCAGAGCCAGATCGTGACCATCACCACCGATGTGTTCAAGGTGGACATCGACACGCTGGGTGGCCAGATCAAGCGCCTTGAACTGCTCAAGTTCAAAGACGGCTTCGACCCGACGAAGAACCAGCAGTTGTTCCAGCAGGTGGGCGATCGCGTGTACCTGGCGCAGACCGGCCTGGTGGGCGCGGCCAACCTGCCGAACCACAACACCGGCTTTACGGTTCGCCCGGGCCCGCGTGTGCTCGATAGCGGCAACCAGGTACAACTGGTGATGGATGCGGAGCAGGGCGGCGTGCGCCTGACCAAGACGTTCACCTTCAAGCGCGGCGACTACACGATCGACGTTCGCCACGACGTGACCAATACCGGCACCGCGCCGGTGACACCGGAGCTGTACCTGCAGCTGGTCCACGACGGCAACAAGCCGGAAGGCTCCTCGTGGTTCAACCCGAGCTTCACGGGCCCGACGCTGTACACGGAAGCGGACCACTACCAGAAGCTGTCGTTCGAGAAGGTCGAGAAGGAAGACGTTTCCAAGCGCGAGAACGCAAACTTCGTGCCGGATCATCCGACCAAGGCCGACAATGGCTGGGTGGCGATCTCGCAGCACTTCTTTGTTTCGGCACTGGTGCCGGAACAGAAGCGGATGCACGACATCTTCACGCGCAAGGTTGGTCATAACACCTACTCGATCGGCGTAGTGCAGCCGCTGGGCGCACTGGCGCCGGGCGCCACCGTGTCGAACAGCGCCAAGCTGTATTCCGGCCCGCAGGAAGAAACCGTGCTGGAAAAGCTGTCGCCGGGCCTGGAGCGCGTGAAGGACTACGGCATGCTGACGATCGTCGCCAAGCCGATGTGGTGGGTGATGGAGCATATCCACGCCGCGCTGGGCAACTGGGGCTGGACGATCATCGCCTTCACGATCCTGATCAAGCTGATCTTCTTCCCGCTGTCCGCGGCCAGCTATCGCAGCATGGCGAAGATGAAGCTGGTCACGCCGAAGATGACGTCGATCCGCGAACGCTTCAAAGGCGATCCGACGAAGATGAACCAGGCCATGATGGAGCTGTACAAGACGGAAAAGATCAACCCGCTGGGCGGCTGCCTGCCGATCGTGGTGCAGATGCCGGTCTTCATCGCGCTGTACTGGGTGCTGAACTCGTCCGTCGAAATGCGCGGTGCGCCGTGGCTGGGCTGGATCACCGACCTGACCAAGCCGGATCCGTTCTTCATCCTGCCGGTGCTGTATGCGATCTCGATGTACGTGACGATGAAGCTCAATCCGCAGCCGGCCGATCCGATGCAGGCGAAGATGATGCTGTTCATGCCGCTGGCGTTCTCGGTGATGTTCCTGTTCTTCCCGTCCGGCCTCGTGCTGTACTGGGTCGTCAACAACCTGTTCTCGATTGCCCAGCAGTGGGTGATCACGAAGAAGATGATGCCCGACGCAAAATAAGTGCTAACGGCAGAGCCCGTGTCCACCCTGGGGTCAACCCCATGTTCGGACACGAGCTCGGCAGTGCTAGCGCTTTTTACAGTCGAGCTTGTGTCCGATTTCGGGGTTGACCCCAAGGTGGACACGAACCCGGCAGTAAAAAAACGAAACCCGTGCGCGACACGGGTTTTTTTTCGTTCCATTAAAATCGATCCATGAATCTCGATACCCTCCCCATTGCCGCGATCGCCACCGCCCCGGGCCGCGGCGGCATCGGCGTCGTGCGCGCCTCCGGCAAGAACCTGAAACCGCTGGCGCAGGCGTTGTTCAATGGCGTGGAGCTGAAACCGCGCCATGCCACCTATATCCCATTCAAGCAGGCCGATGGCACGCTGATCGACCAGGGCATCGCGATCTACTTCAAGGGACCCCATTCGTACACGGGTGAGGATGTCCTGGAATTGCAGGGCCATGGCGGCCCCGTGGTGCTGCAGATGCTGCTGCAGCGGGTGCTCGAGGCCGGCCATGATGTCGGCTTGCGCCTGGCCGAGCCGGGCGAGTTCACGCGTCGCGCCTACATGAACGACAAGCTCGACCTGGCCCAGGCCGAAGCAGTGGCCGACCTGATCGACGCGTCCACCGAGGCGGCGGCGAAGTCCGCTTCGCAATCACTGTCCGGCGCATTCTCGCAAGCGATCCACGCGCTGGTCGAACGCGTCACGCACTTGCGGATGCTGGTCGAAGCCACGCTGGACTTTCCGGAAGAGGAGATCGATTTCCTGGAAAAGTCCGATGCCCGCGGCCAGCTGCGTGGCATCGTCGAGTCGGTCGATCACGTGTTCCGGCAAGCGTCCCAGGGTGCGCTGCTGCGCGAAGGGCTGAACGTGGTGCTGGTGGGGCAGCCGAACGTGGGCAAGTCGTCGCTTCTCAATGCGCTGGCAGGGGCGGACGTCGCCATCGTCACGCCGATCGCCGGCACCACGCGCGACAAGGTCAGCGAAACGATCCAGATCGAAGGCATTCCGCTCAATATCATCGACACGGCCGGCATCCGCAGCCATGACGAAGCCGTCGATATCGTCGAGCGCATCGGCATCGAGCGCACGTGGGGCGAAGTAGGCAAGGCGGACGTGATCCTGCACATGCTCGATGCGAACCACGGCCCCACCCGCGCCGACGAATCGATCCTGGCAGCCTTTCCGGCCGGCGTGCCGGTGCTGCGCATCTGGAACAAGATCGACCTTTCCGGCCACAAGCCCTCGATCGATGCGAGCGACGATGCCACGCACATCTATCTGTCGGCACACGATCACACCGGCATCGACCTGCTGCGCAAGGAACTGCTGCGCATCGCTGGCTGGCAGCAGACAGGCGAATCGCTGTACCTGGCTCGCGAGCGGCACCTGATCGCATTGAAGTCCACGGCCCGCCACCTGGATCGCGCCGAAGAGCATGCCGCGCAGACCGACCAGTCGCTCGACCTGTTTGCCGAGGAACTGCGGCTGGCGCAGGTGCAGCTTTCCACGATCACCGGGGCGTTCTCATCGGACGATTTGCTGGGCGTGATCTTCAGCCGGTTCTGTATTGGCAAGTAAGCGGGAAGTAAGCGGGAACTAAGCGGCAAGTAAAGGACCGCATGGATTGCTGGTAACAGGCGGTACATGTCACCGCTTTGATGGCATTGCATGGCGTCGTCCTATCGCCTCGTTCATTTCCATAGAAAAATTTTTAGTCCCTCTTCGCTTTATAGCAACCACGCCGCGATTGACCTCGTTGCGTGCGCTGCCGCACGTAAACGCGCCTGTTGGCCTGTTTTAATGCTGCTATGATTGATTTGAGCAACATAGTCCGGCGCGGCGAGCGACAAGCCTTAAGGTATTGATGTTGGTCACGTCCGCTCACTTCCACTGACGTAATCTTGCTAGCAGTTGATGTGTCTGAAGAGGGGAAGAGCATGGAAACGACCCAGGAACAGGTGGCACCGGATGGCCCGGCGTCGATCTTGCCAACGATGATGCCCGCCATGGCTGCCTCTGCGCAGCTGCGGCGAACCCTGCCGCCGAAGGGTTCCTGCTGGTATTGCGAAAAACCGCTCGACAGCGTGAAGCGCTTCTGCGGCAAGGATTGCGCGTCATCGTTCGACGAAGAAGCCGAATACACCCGTTGATGCACCTGTTTTGGCCGGACAGCTTGCCGTAACCGGCTGTGCCCGGGCATTCACCGCCTGGCGGTTGAACGTGCGCCCTGCAGTGCCACGAGAGCGCGGTCGAAGTCGTAATCCCGCCCCGCTGCCAGGATGGTGTGCCAGGCAGCCGCCCCCAGCGCCTTTTCCAGCACGATTTCATACTTGTCCATGATGTCGATCGCCATGCCGTTGCCCTCGTCGAGCAGCGCGCCAAGGTGGTCGAGCAATTCCTGCACGTCGCGCATCGCGTTCGCCTGCACCGGTTTGATGGGTGTGGCGACTTCCTTCGGCACGGTGACATCGATGCACGCCTGCACACGCTGCAACGCCGCTTCAAGATCGCCCAGCAGTGCATGCACGGTGCTGCCGCTTGCCAGCGCCTTCTCGACTTCCATCGCGATGGCTTGCACTTCGCCGGCGCCCAGCAGCCCGGCCGCCCCCCGCAATGTGTGGACGGTGCGGCAGGCACCGGCATGGTCGCCGGCCGCGATCTGCGCCGTGACAGCGCGTGCGGCACCGAGATGCACGGTGAAGCGCTTCAGGGCGCTGAAATAGATCGTGCTGTTGCCCAGCAATCGCGCGATGCCTGCCTCCACATCGAGTACGGGAATATTCATTCCAGCCGCATGCCCATCATTGCATGGCGAATGGCCAGTTGCGTATTACCGCCGCCACGCCACCACAGTCGGCACGCGCCGCCGCCATCATTCGCGCACGCATGTCAGCCTCCATTTCGTTACCGGCTAGCCCGGCCATTGGGGGATTTTATGCGAAATCGGGTGCCACGAAAGGCCTTGTTACGCCTGTTACCATTCGCGCGGGAACGCGATATGCCCGATGCCGGCGTTACAATAAGGTCTCCCCACCACAGGCCAGCCCAATTGAAAAACACGCGCACCCGGCGCATGCAACGCGCCAAATTTGCCCTGCCCAGTTTCGTGACGCTGCTGTCGATCGGCTGCGGTTTCGGCAGCATCGTGATTTCCGTGGACAATGCGCACATCGGCTTTCCGCAGGATTACCGCCTGGCTGCGGCGTTGCTGGTCCTGGCTGGCATCTTCGATGCGCTCGATGGATTCGTTGCACGCGCCACTGGCACCAGTTCGGAATTCGGCGTGCAGCTCGATTCGATCGCCGATGTGATGAACTTCGGCATCGGGCCGGCGATACTGCTGTATTGCTATGCGTTCGTGCAGATCGGGCCGGCCGATCCCACGCTGCTCCGCGTGGGCGGCCTGGCGGCATTCATCTTCGTGGCCTGCGGCGCGCTGCGCCTGGCCCGCTTCAACGTGAGCGTGGGCCGCACCGATCCGAAATATTTCGTGGGCATGCCGATCACGGCGGGCGCCGCCTGTGTGGCATCGGTGGTGGTGGCGTGGCCGTTCCCGCCGGAGACGAGCCTGCACGGCTGGCTGGTGGTGGGGTTGCTGTTCGTCGTGGGCAGCCTGATGGTGTCCACCATCCGCTTCCCCAGCTCCAAGCAAAAGAAAAGCATGGCCGCGCTGGTGCTGCTGCTGGTGAACGTGGGCTTGCTCGTCTGGCTGCGCTTCTATTATTTCGTGCTGTTCTTCGTGGTGTACATCGCCGGCACGCTGGCACTTAATCTCGCCTGGAAGAGCGGCTGGAAGGGCATTGCCCCGCCGCTCGTCTATGAGGATGAGTGAAACGCGGGACCAGGCCGCGAGAACAATCCCGTAACCGCGATCACGGCACCTCGTGGCCCTGTGCCGCGACCAGGATCTCGAACCATTGGGAGCGCGACAGCTTGAACCGCGTGGCGCGCACCGCCTCTTCGATCGCCTCGATGCGGCCGCTGCCCGTCAGCGGGATCGGTGCCGAAGGCAGCTGCATGATCCAGGCAAAGACCACGCTGCCAAACGGCTGTTCGAGTTCCGCGGCGATGCGCGCGATCGTGGCGCGCAGCGCTTCGGTGGCTGGATCGTCGCGGAACAGGCGGCCGCCGGCCAGCGGCGACCAGATCATCGGCGCCACGCGCAAGTCCTGCAGGCCGTCGAACGTTTCATCGTACAGCGGTGCCGTGTGCAGTGGCGAAAACTCCACCTGGTTGGTGACCAGCGGAATGCGCCGATGCAGGCATTCGAACTGGTGCCGGCTGAAATTCGAGACGCCGAAATGCTTCACCTTGCCCGCCGCGCGCAAGCCCTCGAAGGTTTCGGCGATCTCGTCGAAGTCCATCAGAGGATCGGGGCGATGGATCAGCAGCAGATCAAGGAAATCGGTGTGCAGCGCCTTGAGCGAGTTGTCGACGGAAGCCGTGATGTGCGCCGCCGACGTGTCGTACTGCTTGATCGTGTGCGCCGGGCGTGCCGGCGATACCAGCTGGATGCCGCACTTGCTGATGAGCTGGATCTGCTCGCGCACCGCCGGCCGCAGCGCGAGTGCTTCGCCGAACAGCTCTTCCACGCTGTAATGCCCGTAGATGTCGGCATGGTCGAAGCTCGTCACGCCCAGTTCGATGCAGCGTTCGATCAGCGCCAGTCGCTCCCGTGGCGCCATCTTCCACTCCGCCATGCGCCACATGCCGGCAACGATGCGGGAGAGCGCGGGACCATTTTCGGCAGTACGGACGGCGGGGCAGGAAGTCATGGCGGCCTTCTTTCAATTTGAATGGAACAACGATTATAGAGCCGTGCGGATGAAAAAAGCCCGCCGGGCGGCGGGCTTTTCAAAGGTCAGGAAGCCGGCGAATGGCTTATTTCAGCCACAGGCGCATCGAATCCCATGCGCGGCCGAAGATCGACGCCTGTTCCACCGTTTCCAGCGCAACGACCGGCAGTTCCAGCAGCGGTTTGCCGTCCACCATCATCTTCAGCTTGCCCACGTTGGCGCCCGCAGGCACTGGCGCCACGATAGGATCCTTCCGTTCCAGCACCGGCTTCATCTTGGCAGCCACACCCTTCGGCACGGTCACCAGCACATCCTGGCGGAAGCCGATCTTCATCGTGTTCTGCGCACCCTTCCAGACCTGCAGCGTGTCGACGGCCTGGCCTTTGGCATACAGCTTCACGGTATCGAAATTCTGGAAGCCCCAGTTCAGCAGCTTCTGGCTTTCGGCCGTTCGCGTGGCATCCGAGTTCGTGCCCATCACCACCGAGATCAGGCGGCGTTCCACGTTGCCGCTCGGCCGCTTGGCCGATGCCACCATGCAGTAACCGGCCGATTCCGTGTGGCCGGTCTTCATGCCGTCCACGGTCGGGTCGAGCCACAGCAGGCGGTTGCGGTTCTGCTGCGTGATCTTGTTGTAGGTGAAGCTCTTGACGGAGTCGATCTTGTAGTACTGGGGGAACTCCTGGATCACGTGCTTGGCCAGGATCGACAGGTCGCGCGCGGTGGTGAAGTTGTCCGGGCTGGGCAGGCCGTGCGGATTGGCGAAGCGGGTGTTGGTCATGCCAAGGCGTTTCGCCTCGCGGTTCATCAGCGTGACGAAGGTGGCTTCGTCGCCGGCCACCGCTTCGGCCAGCGCCACGGCGGCGTCGTTGCCCGACTGGACCATCAGGCCGTGCAGCAGGTCGTCGATCGACACCGGCACGGCCGGATCGATGAACATCTTCGAGCTGGAGGAATCGACCTTCCACGCGCGCACGGAAACGTTGACCTTCTGGTTGATGTCGAGCTTCTTGTCGCGCAGTGCCTCGAAGGTGAGGTACGCGGTCATGATCTTGGTCAGCGAAGCCGGCTCGACGCGCATGTTCGGGTCTTGCGCGGCGATCAGCTGGCCACTGGTGGCATCGAGCAGCAGCCAGGACTTGGCGGCGATGGTCGGTGCGGGAATGGTCTGGGCGACGGCGGAAGAAAGTATCAGGACACTGGAAGCCAGTGCCGCGAGCAGTTTTTTCATGGATCTGGAATCTCTATGTGAGGCGCCTAAGAAAGCGTGAAGCTGTGGACCATTTTGTTCAGCAAAAAAATGGCCCGGACATTATAGGCGCTCACGCGTCCTCGGTGTCGTCCCTTTGCTGCGCCTCTTGCGCCCGGCCCAGCCACAATGCGATCACCCAGCTCTTGATGTGATTGAGTTTGCGATGGAAGAAGTGGTCCGCTCCCGGGATCACCAGCACCGGCACGTCCTGCGGCCGGGCCCAGTCGAACACGGCCTGCACGGGGATCGTGTCGTCGTTCTCGCCGTGGATCAGGATCGTGTTCGGCGCGATGTCCGCCATCTGCCACTTGCCGGCCGCGGCGCCCACCAGTACCAGGCCCTCAACGGGTGTGCCGGCGGCGGCGAGGCGCTGGGCGAGCTGCGACTGAACGTAGGTGCCGAACGAGAAGCCGGCCAGCGCCACGGGCAGGTCGGGGAATTTCTCGACCATGTGGCGGTACAGCAGTTCCATGTCGTCCGTCTCGCCGTGGCCGCGGTCATGTTCACCTTCCGACTGGCCTACGCCGCGGAAGTTGATGCGAGCCACCGCATAGTCGAGCGCCACGAAGGCGCGTGCCAGCGTTTGCGTGACCTTGTTTTCCATCGTGCCGCCGTACAGCGGGTGCGGGTGCGCCACCAGCGCGATGCCGCGCGGCTTTTTGCCATCCAGCGGCAGGTCGATCAGGCCTTCCATCAGGCCGGCATTGCCCTGCATGGTGAAGTGCTTGGTGTTCTTGTTCATCATTACTTGATCTTGAGCCTTTCTACCGGTTGGCCACCGACCAGGTGGCTATCGATGATTTCGTCGATGTCGGAAGTGTCCACGTAGGTGTACCACGTGCCTTCGGGGTAAACGACCAGCACGGGACCGTGCTCGCAGCGGTCCAGGCAGCCGGCCTGGTTGATGCGCACGCCGCCCGCGCCATTGATGTCCAGTTGCTTGCAGCGCTTCTTCGCGTGCTTCTGCGCCTGCTCGGCGCCGCGCGGGCCGCAGCTTTCGCGGCCGTCTTCGCGCGCGTTCATGCAGAAGAACACGTGGTGCTTAAAGTAGGGAGTTTCGCTCATGCCTGCCTCGCTGTTGCCTTGCCAATGCTTCGGTTGAAGCCAAGCCGTAATGATACCCGCGATCAGGGTTTGTTGAGTTTATGGGAAGGCAGCCACAGGAACCACAATGCGAAGAAGGGCCACAGCAGCGACAGGAACTGGGCGGCGCCGTTGAAGTTCAGGAATTTTCCTTGCACCCACGTCTGCATTGTGGCGCTGAAGTAGGGATTGACCGGCGTGCTGTTGACCACCAGGATGCCGAGCAGGATGGTGGCGATCGCCAGGCGGCGCTGCGCCACCGGCGGTGCAAAGGCCAGGCCTGCCATCATGATGCCGCCGATGAGGAAACCGCCTTGCGCACCCGGCGTGACCCAGGCGAACGCGTTATCGGGCGTGAACAGCAGGGCCGTGGCCAGTGTTTTCGTCAGCACGGCGGCGGCCAGCAAGACCGCTGCCAGGAGCAGGCGAGGTGCCGGGCGGCGCATGAGGCACAGCAGCGTCAGTGCGCCGCCGACCATGCCGCATGCGGTAATCATCGTTTCGGAGAGCCAGTACTGCTCCACCGTCAGTTCCGGATCGGGGCGCACGTAGGCCAGCAGGTCGATGTCCATTTCCAGCAGGTCGCTCAGCCAGCCCGAGATCGTGGGCAGCACCTGGCCCTGGCCGAACAGGAACGACGTCGGGTAGATCTGTGCCAGTGGCCACAGTGCCACCAGCACCAGGCCCTGGCTCGCATGCAGGGCGAACCAGCGCTGCCGCAACCGGTACAGGTGACTGGTGTCGAGCAGCTTGCGCGCCGTGATCACGCCGATCAGGCCGCCCAGTGCGCAGCCGGCCGTGTTGGTATAGAAATCGAGGTTCGACGAAACGCGGCTGGGCAGGAAGGTCTGCACGGCTTCCATCAGGCCGGACACGAACGCGCCAAGGAAGGCTGTCGCGATGAACGCCAGGATGCCGCGCAATGCCGGGTGCAGCGCATAGGCGATCAGCATGCCGAACGGTACGTAGCCGATCACGTTGATGATGGCGTCGAACTTCGTCCAGTAGCGCGGCATCGCCGTATGCTCGAGGAAGATGAACGGCGACAGCCCCTGGTTGTGCCAGCCGGAGAACGGGTACCAGCTGGCATAGATGATCAGCAGCAGGTAGGCCAGCAGGCTGGCCCGGGACACTGGCGAGCCGCGCTGCGGCCGTGCCTCGGGTGCCGGCCCGCCCTTGGCCGATGCCGGCGCCGGCATGGGTGGCGGAGCAGGCGGCGTGCCCGCTGCTGAACCGGCGCGTTCGTCCCCGCTCATGTTCAGCGCGGCGGCAGCGTGGCCAGCCAGGTGAGGAGATCGGCTGCGATCGCGTCCGACGTGGCGGCCAGCGCACTGGCACCACCGGCCGCGTCGGCACTGGGTGCTTCCGTCGAGCGGGTAAATGTGCGCTGGTCCACGAGCTGGTGGCCGCGGAACAGCGAGGCGCGCAGCGAGATGTTGGCGGTACTTTGCGTGGCGCTGGCAAAGTTTTGCGAGAACTCGTCCATTTCCAGCCGCAGCACCGGCACGCCGCCGGTGGCATCGAGGGTCGACAGCACCTTCACGCCACCCTGCGCGATACGCGCCTTCATCCGCTGGGACAGCAGTTGCAGCGGCGTGGCGGCCCAGCGGTTGTACGCATAGGGCAACGCCTGCTGTGCATTCGCATAGGTGAGGCGGTAGAACATGCGGTCCGTATCGAGCGTGGCCGGTCCGTTCACGTCGGCCACGATCAGCGCGGGAATGGCAGCCGCCGCCGGTGTTGGCGTCACGGGCGCGGCCACCGGGCCGAAATCGAAGCTGGTGGGGGCGGGAGCCTTCGTCGAGGCGCAGCCGGCCAGCAGGGCGGTGCAGGCCGCGACGATGGCGGCGCAGGAGCGGAGGCGGTTGTGGTTCATCGTGTGCTCGTTCATCGGGTGATTGTCACTCGGGCGTCATTTGGCCGGCGCCGCGAAGCCAGGTTCGCCGGGGCCGGGCGCCGCATCCGGTGCGCCGAACAGGATGCTTTGCGGGCGGTCGTTCAGGGTGTTCATCGTGCGGCGCACGGAGCGCATCGACGAGCGTGTTTCGTCGGTCAGCGCCGTGATGCTCGGCAGCGTTTCAAGTTGGGCGCCGGTCGTTACCGCTTCCACGCCGGTTACCGCCCGGTCGACCGAGTCGCCGATGCGGGTCAGCGTGCCCTCCGGGCCGTGCAGGCTTTGCGACAGCGCCGTCACGTCCTGCGCGAGCGTGTTGACGGAATCGATTGCCGTTTCCGCCTTCGCAGCGAGCGCCGGCAGCTTCTCGATCGTGGGGCCCAGCTGGTCCGGCAGTGCCTTGTAACGGTTGACGGTCTCGCTCACGTCCGAGAATGCCGCCAGGATCGTCTTGCGGTTCTCGTCGTTGAGCAGGTCATTGAGTTTTTCCGTTACCTCTTCCGCCTGCGACAGGATCGCGGTGCCGCGCTTTTCCAGCTGGTCGAGCAGGCCGGGGCGCAACGGAATGCGCGCAGGATCATCGGCATTGGTCGTCAGGCGCTGCGAGCCCACCGAGGCATCGTCCAGCTGGATGTAAGCGATGCCGGTCACCCCCTGGTAACCCAGCGTGGCATACGTGGTTTTCGTAATGGGCGTGGCGGGGTCGATCGCCAGGTGGATCAGGATCTGGCCGGCCATCTTCGGATCGAAGTCGATGGCGTCCACCTTGCCCACCTCGAGGCCGCGGTAGCGCACTGCCGCCTGCGGGTTCAGGCCCGGCACGGCGAGCGTGGTGGCCAGCAGGTAGGGATCGTATTCCACGCGGTCGCGATTGAACCAGATGCCGAACAGGACAGCGGCCGTGAGCAGGGCCAGCGTGAAGATGCCGGTCATGAAGGCGTGCGATCGGTTTTCCATGTGTGCTCCTTGTTGTTCCCGGGCCGCTATTGAAGCGCCTCGAGTGCCCGCTTGCCGCGGTCGCCCAGGAAGAATTCCTTGATGAACGGGTGGTCGACGTTGATGACTTCCTTCGTCGGCCCCACCGCGATCACGTGTTTTTCCGCCAGCACGGCGATACGGGTGGACAGCGCGAACAACGTATCGAGGTCGTGCGTGACCATCACCACCGTGAGGCCAAGCTCGCGGTGCAGCGACTTGATCAGCGAAACGAAGCTCTCCGAGCGGTCCGGATCCAGGCCGGCCGTGGGCTCGTCCAGGAACAACAGCTTTGGTTCGAGCGCCAGGGCTCGGGCAAGGGCAACGCGCTTGACCATGCCGCCGGACAGATCGGATGGCATCTTGTTCGCATGCTCCGGCCCCAGGCCCACCATGTTCATCTTCAGCAGCACGGCATCGCGCACCAATGTATCGGGCAGTACGCGCAGTTCCCGCATCGGCTGGGCAATGTTCTCGAACACGGTCAGCGCCGAATACAGTGCGCCTTCCTGGAACAGCATGCCCCAGTGGTTGCGCAGCAGTTGCAGCTGGCCAGGCTTGGCCTGCGTGATGTCCTCGCCAAATATGCGCACGCAGCCTTGCGACGGCCGCTCCAGGCCCAGCATCTGGCGCAGCAGCACCGTCTTGCCGGTGCCGGACCCGCCGACGATGGACATGATCTCGCCGTCCTCGATCGTCAGGTTCAGGTCATTGTGGATGACGGTCTTGCCGAACTTCGTCTGCAGGTTCGAGATCTCGACGACGGGCACGCTGCCGTCCAGCGTCAGTTCGCTTGGCCCGCCGGGGCAACTGCGGTCGATATCCTCGTCCGCCATCAGAACCCTACTCCATTGAAGACGATCGCGAACACGGCATCGGCCAGGATCACGACGGTGATGGCGGTAACGACGGAAGTGGTGGTGCCGCGGCCCAGGCTTTCCGTATTCGGCTGGATGCGCAGGCCGAAGTGGCACGATACGAGTGCGATGAGGATGCCGAACACGGCACCCTTGCCCAGACCGATCATGTAGTTCGCCAGCGGCACCGCGTCCGGCAGCTTCTGGATGAAGTAGCGAGCCGAAAGGTTCAATTCCAGCTTGGCCGATACCATGCCGCCGATCAGGGCCATCGTGTCCGTCCATATCACCAGCAACGGCATTGAAATCGCGAGCGCTACCACTTTTGGCATCACGAGGCGGAAGCCGTGCGAGATACCCATTACAAGCATCGCATCGAGTTCCTCGGTCACCCGCATCACGCCCAGCTGCGCAGTGATCGACGAGCCCGAGCGGCCCGCGACCAGGATCGCCGCCAGCAGCGGGCCGAGTTCGCGGATGATGCTCATGCCGAGCAGGTTGACCAGATAGATGTCGCCGCCGAAGTTGCGCAGCTGCTGCGCCGACAGGAAGGACAGCACCACGCCGATCAGGAAACCCACCAGCGCAGTGATGCCCAGGGCCTGGAACCCGGCGTGGAAGATATTGGCGGAGATTTCTTTCCAGGGACCGCGCTGCGGTGCGGCGATGAAGCGCCACAGGTCCTGCACCACTTGCCCGATCAGGCGCACGAAACCTTGCAGGTGTTCGACGAAATGCAGTACGCCGCCACCGAGCGTGGTAATCCAGTTCATGTGGTGGCCACGGTGGCGAGGCAGCTCCAGCTTGCCCGTGGTTTCCAGCCGCTTGAAGAATTCTTCCTGGCCGGGCGCGAGCTTCAGGGTAGCAGGGCGCTTGTAGCCCCAGGCTTGCCAGAAAAGCTGCGCGCCGATGTGATCCATGCTGTCGATGGCGGAAAGATCCCATTGCGCATCGGGACTGGCGCGATCCAATTGCGTGGAGATGGCCTTGATGGTCTTGCGCTGCGCCAGTGCGTGAACCTGCCATGTGCCATCGGCGGTCACCGTCGCGCCCGACGTGCCGCCGGGGTCAAAACTCAAGGTTGGCTCTTGTGCAATGGGCATGTCGCCAGTGTAAGTGAGATTCGTTTCGTTCGCCACAGCCCCCGGCTCTACCGTGTGTCGGAGGCCGCTTACGCCACCTTATGCCGCAAGGTGCCGGGCCTGGCGCTGCGGCGCCGCCACCGCTGGTGCCGATGCCGTCTTCTGCTTTACCCCATGGCCGTCACGCGCCAGCAATTGGTCCACGCCTTCGATACCTTGCTGACGCAGGTATTTGCCAGCCAGCGCGGCCAGGCGGTCCAGCGCGATACGGTGGGTGGCATCCGTGTTCGCATACAGCCAGTCGGAGAAGGCCATGAAATTCGCGAACGGCCGGGTGCCCAGGAGTACCGGTGTCACGTGCGTGAAGCGGCCCGAATTGGCGACGAGGTCCCAGTAGCGGGCAAAGCGCACCAGCCGCTGCATCGTGGGAAAATCGATGTCCCTGTTCGCCAGGATGGTGTAGGGCGGATGCGGGTCGAACACGAGGCCAAAGGCTTCCGTGTGGCGGATGATCGGTGTGCCGCGCAGGCGTTTCAGGATGCCGAACTGGATTTCGTGCGGGCCCAGGGCCCACAGCTTGTCGAAGCCCTCGGCAAAGCTCTCCACCGTTTCGCCAGGCAGGCCGGCGATCAGGTCCACGTGCATGTGCACGTGCGAATGTTCGCACAGCCAGCGGATGTTGGCGGCGGCCTTCTCGTTATCCTGCTTGCGCGAGATGTTGGCCTGTACTACAGGGTTGAAGCTCTGGATGCCGATTTCGAACTGCAACGCGCCGGGCGGGAATTTGGCGATACCTTCCTTCAGTGCGTCGGGCAGGTGGTCGGGAACCAGTTCGAAATGGGCGTAGACCGGGTCGTCCGGATTCGCCGCCAGCTTGTCGAGGAAGAACTGCATGATCTTCAGGCTGGTCTTGATGTTCAGGTTGAACGTGCGGTCGACGAACTTGAAAACGCGAGCGCCACGCGCATGCAGCCCTTCCATCTCGGCGAGGAAGGTGTCGATGTTGAATGGCCAGGCTGTCTTGTCCAACGCTGACAGGCAGAACTCGCACTTGAACGGACAGCCGCGCGAAGCCTCTACATAGAGTGTGCGGTGGGCGATGTCGTCGTCGCTATACAAGGAATAGGGCAGGTCGATTTCCGCCATGGGTGGCTGCACGCCGGCATGTACTTTCATCAGCGGCTTCGGGCCGCGAAGGATCTCGCCGCACAGCTTGGGGAAAGTGACGTCGCCCCAACCGGTGACGACGTAATCCGCCAGTTGCACGATCTGTTGTTCGTTCGTTTCATGCGACACTTCCGGGCCGCCCAGCACGATCACGATATGCGGCGCCACCCGTTTCAATGTGGCGACCAGTTTCGTGGTTTCTTCCACGTTCCATATATAGACGCCAAAGCCGACGATTTTCGGGGCGTGGGCCAGAATGCGCTCCACCAGCTCGGTTGTCTTCGCACCGATAACGAATTCCTGGATGCGTGTTTCATGCTTGAGCTCGCCCATATTGGCGAGCAGGTAACGCAGGCCCAGCGATGCGTGGGTATAGCGGGCATTGAGGGTGGAAAGCAGGATGGACATGAACTTCTCGGGGCAATCGCTAGGATCGCGCATTTTACCCTTGCGCGACGGCGGGCGTTTCGTTATAGTTCTGTCCCTCGCAGCGAACAACGACGCAGCGAGATGTTGAAAGCGGAGGTGTTGCACACCGAAGCTGACAACTTGGAGGGGTTGACGAGCTGCACGAAACACCGCATAATCTCATCTCTCTGCTGCTGACAAACACAACGATTTGTCGCCGGGTCTGCAAGATCCGCAGCAAGCCTTCAGGGGCAGAATTCTTTAACAATCAACAGTCGATAAGTGTGGGCGTTTGATGCGATGTGCCTCCGGACTTCGGTCCGGAATGCTCAAAATATAGCAACAAACGCTTACACAAGTAATAAACGTAATCATCTTCGGATGATTCGTCAGTTATTTGAGTGAGTGACCATGTCGGAAACGACATAAAACAGAGATTAAACTGAAGAGTTTGATCCTGGCTCAGATTGAACGCTGGCGGCATGCTTTACACATGCAAGTCGAACGGCAGCGCGGGCTTCGGCCTGGCGGCGAGTGGCGAACGGGTGAGTAATATATCGGAACGTGCCCAAGAGTGGGGGATAACGTAGCGAAAGTTACGCTAATACCGCATACGATCTATGGATGAAAGCAGGGGACCGCAAGGCCTTGTGCTCCTGGAGCGGCCGATATCTGATTAGCTAGTTGGTGAGGTAAAGGCTCACCAAGGCGACGATCAGTAGCTGGTCTGAGAGGACGACCAGCCACACTGGAACTGAGACACGGTCCAGACTCCTACGGGAGGCAGCAGTGGGGAATTTTGGACAATGGGGGCAACCCTGATCCAGCAATGCCGCGTGAGTGAAGAAGGCCTTCGGGTTGTAAAGCTCTTTTGTCAGGGAAGAAAAGGGTACGGCTAATATCCGTGCCTCATGACGGTACCTGAAGAATAAGCACCGGCTAACTACGTGCCAGCAGCCGCGGTAATACGTAGGGTGCAAGCGTTAATCGGAATTACTGGGCGTAAAGCGTGCGCAGGCGGTTTTGTAAGTCTGTTGTGAAATCCCCGGGCTTAACCTGGGAATGGCAATGGAGACTGCAAGGCTAGAGTTTGGCAGAGGGGGGTAGAATTCCACGTGTAGCAGTGAAATGCGTAGAGATGTGGAGGAACACCGATGGCGAAGGCAGCCCCCTGGGTCAAGACTGACGCTCATGCACGAAAGCGTGGGGAGCAAACAGGATTAGATACCCTGGTAGTCCACGCCCTAAACGATGTCTACTAGTTGTTGGGTCTTAATTGACTTAGTAACGCAGCTAACGCGTGAAGTAGACCGCCTGGGGAGTACGGTCGCAAGATTAAAACTCAAAGGAATTGACGGGGACCCGCACAAGCGGTGGATGATGTGGATTAATTCGATGCAACGCGAAAAACCTTACCTACCCTTGACATGTCAGGAATCCCGGAGAGATCCGGGAGTGCCCGAAAGGGAACCTGAACACAGGTGCTGCATGGCTGTCGTCAGCTCGTGTCGTGAGATGTTGGGTTAAGTCCCGCAACGAGCGCAACCCTTGTCATTAGTTGCTACGAAAGAGCACTCTAATGAGACTGCCGGTGACAAACCGGAGGAAGGTGGGGATGACGTCAAGTCCTCATGGCCCTTATGGGTAGGGCTTCACACGTCATACAATGGTACATACAGAGGGCCGCCAACCCGCGAGGGGGAGCTAATCCCAGAAAGTGTATCGTAGTCCGGATTGTAGTCTGCAACTCGACTGCATGAAGTTGGAATCGCTAGTAATCGCGGATCAGCATGTCGCGGTGAATACGTTCCCGGGTCTTGTACACACCGCCCGTCACACCATGGGAGCGGGTTTTACCAGAAGTAGGTAGCTTAACCGTAAGGAGGGCGCTTACCACGGTAGGATTCGTGACTGGGGTGAAGTCGTAACAAGGTAGCCGTATCGGAAGGTGCGGCTGGATCACCTCCTTTCTAGAGTCGGCACGGATCGCAAGATCGTGCATCAAACGCTCACACTTATCGACTGTCGAATGAAGAAGAAACAGTAGCACCGCTGGGTACGCAGGTATCAACTACGCGGGTCTGTAGCTCAGCTGGTTAGAGCACCGTGTTGATAACGCGGGGGTCGTTGGTTCGAGCCCAACCAGACCCACCACGTATCAAGCACAAAGTTGTATCCCATGGGGGATTAGCTCAGCTGGGAGAGCACCTGCTTTGCAAGCAGGGGGTCGTCGGTTCGATCCCGTCATCCTCCACCAAAAGCTTAAACGTAAGCGTGACGAGTTCACTTTTATGTTTAGTCTTTTAGAGACTACTGCTGTTTCGTTCTTTAACAATCTGGAAGAAGTAAAGTTTTATTAAGCGTGCGAGACATCGCACACTTAGGGTAGTGTCCGAAAGGACGCATACAAAAAACTCATCAAACACAGTAGTAAATGCTTGTAGCTATAGCCGTCAAGGTTATAGGGACAAGTGAATAAGTGCACATGGTGGATGCCTTGGCGATTACAGGCGATGAAGGACGTAGAAGTCTGCGATAAGCTTCGGGGAGCTGACAAACGAGCATTGATCCGAAGATTTCCGAATGGGGAAACCCGGCCTTATAGGTCATCACTCACTGAATACATAGGTGTGTGAAGCGAACGCGGCGAACTGAAACATCTAAGTAGCTGCAGGAAAAGAAATCAACCGAGATTCCCAAAGTAGTGGCGAGCGAAATGGGAAGAGCCTGCATGTGATAGTCGGACTGGTAGTGGAACGCATTGGAAACTGCGGCCATAGCGGGTGATAGCCCCGTACGCGAAACCAGACCGGTGGTACTAAGCATGCGACAAGTAGGGCGGGACACGAGAAATCCTGTCTGAATATGGGGGGACCATCCTCCAAGGCTAAATACTCGTAATCGACCGATAGTGAACCAGTACCGTGAGGGAAAGGCGAAAAGAACCCCGGGAGGGGAGTGAAATAGATCCTGAAACCGTGTGCATACAAACAGTCGGAGCGGACTTGTTCCGTGACGGCGTACCTTTTGTATAATGGGTCAGCGACTTACATTCAGTAGCGAGGTTAACCATATAGGGGAGCCGCAGAGAAATCGAGTCCGAACAGGGCGCTAGTTGCTGGGTGTAGACCCGAAACCAAGTGATCTATCCATGGCCAGGTTGAAGGTGCGGTAACACGCACTGGAGGACCGAACCCACTAATGTTGAAAAATTAGGGGATGAGCTGTGGATAGGGGTGAAAGGCTAAACAAACTTGGAAATAGCTGGTTCTCTCCGAAAACTATTTAGGTAGTGCCTCAAGTATCACCATCGGGGGTAGAGCACTGTTATGGCTAGGGGGTCATCGCGACTTACCAAACCATTGCAAACTCCGAATACCGATGAGTGCGAGCTTGGGAGACAGACATCGGGTGCTAACGTCCGGTGTCAAGAGGGAAACAACCCAGACCGCCAGCTAAGGTCCCAAAGATTGGCTAAGTGGAAAACGAAGTGGGAAGGCTAAAACAGTCAGGATGTTGGCTTAGAAGCAGCCATCATTTAAAGAAAGCGTAATAGCTCACTGATCGAGTCGTCCTGCGCGGAAGATGTAACGGGGCTAAGCCAGTCACCGAAGCTGCGGATATGCATTTATGCATATGGTAGGAGAGCGTTCTGTAAGCCTGCGAAGGTGTCTTGTAAAGGATGCTGGAGGTATCAGAAGTGCGAATGCTGACATGAGTAGCGATAATGCGGGTGAAAAGCCCGCACGCCGTAAGCCCAAGGTTTCCTGTTCAACGTTCATCGGAGCAGGGTGAGTCGGCCCCTAAGGCGAGGCAGAGATGCGTAGCTGATGGGAAGCAGGTTAATATTCCTGCACCGTCGTATGATGCGATGGGGGGACGGATCGCGGAAGGTTGTCTGACTGTTGGAATAGTCAGTTTCTGGTTCATAGAAAGTGCTTAGGCAAATCCGGGCACATAATTCAAGGGGCTGGGACGAAGGATCATTGATCCTGTAGCAATCGGAAGTGGTTCCAAGAAAAGCCTCTAAGCTTCAGTCATACGAGACCGTACCGCAAACCGACACAGGTGGGCGAGATGAGTATTCTAAGGCGCTTGAGAGAACTCGGGAGAAGGAACTCGGCAAATTGGTACCGTAACTTCGGGAAAAGGTACGCCCCAGTAGCTTGACCACTTTACTGTGGAAGGGTGACAGGGTTGCAATAAAATGGTGGCTGCGACTGTTTAATAAAAACACAGCACTCTGCAAACACGAAAGTGGACGTATAGGGTGTGACGCCTGCCCGGTGCTGGAAGATTAAATGATGGGGTGCAAGCTCTTGATTGAAGTCCCAGTAAACGGCGGCCGTAACTATAACGGTCCTAAGGTAGCGAAATTCCTTGTCGGGTAAGTTCCGACCTGCACGAATGGCGTAACGATGGCCACACTGTCTCCTCCCGAGACTCAGCGAAGTTGAAGTGTTTGTGATGATGCAATCTACCCGCGGCTAGACGGAAAGACCCCATGAACCTTTACTGTAGCTTTGCATTGGACTTTGAACCAATCTGTGTAGGATAGGTGGGAGGCTTTGAAGCGGGGACGCCAGTTCTCGTGGAGCCAACCTTGAAATACCACCCTGGTTTGTTTGAGGTTCTAACCTTGGTCCGTTATCCGGATCGGGGACAGTGCATGGTAGGCAGTTTGACTGGGGCGGTCTCCTCCTAAAGTGTAACGGAGGAGTTCGAAGGTACGCTAGGTACGGTCGGACATCGTGCTAATAGTGCAATGGCATAAGCGTGCTTAACTGCGAGACCGACAAGTCGAGCAGGTACGAAAGTAGGACATAGTGATCCGGTGGTTCTGTATGGAAGGGCCATCGCTCAACGGATAAAAGGTACTCTGGGGATAACAGGCTGATTCCTCCCAAGAGTTCATATCGACGGGGGAGTTTGGCACCTCGATGTCGGCTCATCACATCCTGGGGCTGTAGCCGGTCCCAAGGGTATGGCTGTTCGCCATTTAAAGTGGTACGTGAGCTGGGTTTAAAACGTCGTGAGACAGTTTGGTCCCTATCTGCCGTGGGCGTTGGAAATTTGAAGGGGGCTGCTCCTAGTACGAGAGGACCGGAGTGGACGAACCTCTGGTGTACCGGTTGTCACGCCAGTGGCATTGCCGGGTAGCTAAGTTCGGAAGAGATAACCGCTGAAAGCATCTAAGCGGGAAACTTGCCTTAAGATGAGATTTCCCGGAGCCTTGAGCTCCTTGAAGGGTCGTTCGAGACCAGGACGTTGATAGGTCAGGTGTGGAAGTGCAGTAATGCATTAAGCTAACTGATACTAATTGCCCGTACGGCTTGTCCCTATAACCTTGACGGTTATGAACCAATAATGGTTCCTTGCATTTACTCTTTGATGAGATGTAGTTGAACACTACAACCCAACTTTACTTCTTCCGGATTGAGATCGATTGCTGCTCCATTGAGAGCAATCGATCGTACAAGTCATGCCTGATGACCATAGCAAGTCGGTCCCACCCCTTCCCATCCCGAACAGGACCGTGAAACGACTTTGCGCCGATGATAGTGCTGCAACCAGTGTGAAAGTAGGTTATCGTCAGGCTGTTATTCCGAGAGAAGCCCATTGCGTGAACGCAGTGGGCTTTTTTCATTTGCACTCATGCATTGCAATACGCCGCAGACTTCGCTCCAAGTCCCGGGTTTTTTTGCTCGGCCGGGCACTGCCCGACCTCGCTCCACGAACAGGACCGTGAAACGACTTTGCGCCGATGATAGTGCTGCAACCAGTGTGAAAGTAGGTTATCGTCAGGCTGTTATATAGAAAAACCCCGCTAGCGTGTGCTGGCGGGTTTTTTTGCTTTTGTTGCCATAAAACCGGTGACAGACACCGGTTTTTTGGGAACATTTCTCAAAAACTGGTGCCTATCCCTGATTTCCAGGAAATATTGCCTGAAAATTGGTGCCTGTCACCAGTTTTGAGGTAGCAGCGTCATCGCCTTGTCACGCCACGGCCATAGACTGCCTCTTTTTTCATTCGAAGAGGCCCTCATGAAGCTCCCGCGTCTTTCCCTGTTTTCGCTGGCTGTCATGCTGGCAGCCTGTGGTGGTAGCAACGATCCCCCCGCAGCCACCGTTCCCGCGAAGCCGCAGGTGAGCGGAGTATTGCTCGATGGGGCAGTCGAGGGCGCGGAGTACGTGGCTGGAACGTCTGCGCGGGCGAACACGGGCAGCAAGGGGGAATTTACTTGCGCCCAGGGGGATGCTGTCAACTTCACCCTTGGCGGTATGTCGCTTGGCACTGCGGCGTGCGCCGCGATGATCACGCCGCTGCAACTGGCCGGTACCAATGACATCAAGGACATCAAGGTCATCAACCGCCTGCTCGCGCTGCAGTTGCTGGACGAAGATGGCGATCCTGCGAATGGCATAAGGATCACGGCCACCACCCGAACTGCGCTGGCAGGCAAGAGCCTTGACTTCAATGCCACCACGGCGACCTTCGACAAGTCGCTGGCAACGTTGCTGGCTGCAGCGGGCAAGGAATACGCCGTCCGCACGATCGACGAAACCCGCCGCATGCTGGTACGCGAGCACTTCGAAGACACGCTGGCATCGAAACTCGATGCTCCGGCCGTCGAAAAATTCGCCCAGGGCCCCGTCGAAGTCAGCGTCACCCGCTACCAGATCCAGGCAGACAGCAAGTTCTACATCCCATATGAAGGCAGCAACGGCAAGGTGAAGGGAGACTTCCCGCTCGGCTTCCTGCCGTCATATGGCTCGTCGCTGGCCTTCAAGGGTATCAACGCCAACGGAGACCTGGAATTCTATGGCCTGACCGATCGCGGCCCGAACGGCGATGGACCGAACGTGCCATCGCCCAGCGGTTCAGGAGCGTCAGTCAGCAAGATTTTCCCGTCGCCGTCGTTCGCCCCCTCGATCGGGCTGATCACCGTGGGCAAGTCAGGCGCGGTGCTGAACTCGGCCATGCCGCTCAAGGTTTCCGCCGCAGTCAATGCCACTGGCCTGCCGATTCCGGTAGGCTCGCTCGGCAATTCAGCCGAAACCCCGGTGATGGACGCGATGAAGTTCGATGCCTTCGACAAGGCCAGATTCGATACGAACGGCATCGACAGCGAAGCCGTGGTGTTCGA
Organism: Pseudoduganella lutea; assembly: GCF_004209755.1. Taxonomy (NCBI): domain Bacteria; kingdom Pseudomonadati; phylum Pseudomonadota; class Betaproteobacteria; order Burkholderiales; family Oxalobacteraceae; genus Pseudoduganella; species Pseudoduganella lutea. Next base: position 3,440,288 of record NZ_CP035913.1, read on the forward strand.
CAAGGCCCGCAATGCACTGTGGATTTCGGACGAGTACGGCCCCTTCATCGTCAAGGTCGATGCGGCCTCCGGCGTCATCCTGAACAAGTATGCCCCTGGCACCGGCTTGCCGAAGATCTTCGCCAAGCGCCGTGCCAATCGGGGAATGGAGGGCTTGACGCTGGATACCGCCACGGACAAGCTGCATGGTTTCCTGCAAAGTCCGCTGACCGATGGCAGCGCCACCTATTCCATCACAGGCAAGAGCGAGCAGGTCGAGCGCTTTGCGCGCTTCAACCGCTGGGTGGAGTTCGACCCGAAAACGGGCGCGACAACGAAGATGTATGCCTACCCGCTCGCTGCCTCCGACTACCAGGATGGCCGTACCGGCAATGCGAAACTGGGCGATGTGGTCGCGCTGGGCAATGGCAAGTTCATCGTCATCGAGCAGGGGGCCGACCATGCGGGCAAGGTCTTCAACAAACTGATGCTGGTTGAAATCGGTACAGCGACCGACATCGCCACCGCCGCGTTCAACGCCGACACGTCCGATCTCGAAAAGAGCTCGATGTCCGGTGCCCCGGTCAACGGCGCGGACTGGTCGAAGGTGGTGCCACTGAAAAAAACGCCGTTGCTCGACCTGAATGCGATCGGCTGGCTGGCCGAGAAGGCCGAAGGTCTTGCGATTGTCGACGGCAACACGCTGGCGATCGCCAACGACAACGACTTCGGCCTGAGAACCCGGATCTTTTCCCCATCCGGCGAAGCCATCGCGGATGCCGATGTCACCAAGTGCAACGTCGATGCTGTCGGCACGATCGTCACCGGCAGCGCACCTGGCTGCAATGCCGCCAATGCGATCCGGGTGGCACGCGGCACCGATGCGGAACGGCCGAGCCGCCTGTGGCTCCTGAAATTCGGCAAGCCGCTCAGCACCTATTAAGCTCGCAGGATACGGCCCGGTGTGTCACCCCGGGCCGTTGCGACCCGGCCGCTGACGCGTCAGGGAAGCACGCTCAGGCTCGGCGCGTTGCCCAGCTGCGTGACAACCACGGTAGTGTCGCCCGCTCTCACCAACGCCATTGGCGTACCTTCGAAGCTCTGCTCTCGCACCAGGTTCAAGTTGGTGTCATACCAGGTGACATTGCTGCGGGCGCCCGTGGCAGCCAGCGTCACCAGCGAACCATCGGCACGCCACTGTGCATCCATGAATGTCTTCCCGAGGTTTTTCACGATCATCAGGTCGACAGGGCTGAGGACGACGCCGCTGCCGATGACGATGCGCCCGCCGCCTCCGGATACCCTGATTGGCCCGCTCGTCCGCAACTCGCCGTGATACGGAGAGTCGCCGGCGCCGGAGATCTGGCCGGTCGCCTGGTCGATGGTTTCGTACATCAAGTCATTCGGCGACGTGTCGTCGCGGAAGAAGTACATCCGGGACTGGTTGGCGTTCCACTCGTAATGCCCCGAGTAGTAGTTCCAGTCTTTCGACGACGCCAGCGTGCCGGCCTTGTCGAACACGTAATGCGTTGCCCATGCGCCGGTTGGATCTTGCGCCAGCAGGTATTTACCGGCTGCCGCCAGGCCACGCACTGCGCCCGCCGTGGAAGCCAGTTTTCTTTCCACGGGATCTCCCGCCAGGTCGACATAGGTGATGCTGCCGGAGTCGTGGCCAAAGTAGAGACGATTGTGATCGGCTGAATAAGCCATCAAGGTCGGGGTTTCCTGCTGCCCCACCACGAGCGGCGCGATATAGGCCTGGCGCGACTTCGACCACCGGTAAACCCGCTTGTTGGCGACGCTCAGCAGGTAGACCGTGTCGCCGTTGTCCGCAAGAACCCGGTCCGGCATATAGGAGGGAATCACTGCCGTGTAATTGCAAGCCGTGCCGTTACCTTCTGCCGCGGCATGGCACGCCGCGTCATGCGGATAGGCGTCCACGGTCAAGCCCGTCGTGCTGTCCGTCGCACCATAGCCATTCAGGAAGGCATCGGGGAACCCATCGTTGTCGCTGTCGACGGCCGCCGTCTTATCCAAAGGGAATTTATCGGCCGTATTCGCATAGCCGTCGCCATCGCTGTCGTTGCTTGGCTTGTAGGCGACGAACGCAAGCTGGTCTGCCAGCCGGGTGACGAGGTAAGTCGTGCCGGCGCTGGCGGCAAGCGCCAGTACTTCGCCGTTGACGGGCAGCTCCTCAAGCTGGGCCAGCGCGCTGTCATAGCGGCGCAGCCGCCGGTCCGCCGTCAGCACCAGCAGTTCGTTATTCCCGATCCAGGCGGCATCGGCGAAAGTCTTGCCGATGTTGGCACTCCAGGTAAGCGATGGCGCGTCGTAGATGTCTCCGGTACCGAGAATGATTTTCGATCCCGCCTCGTTGGCGCGGATGGGGCCCGCGATATCGTATGACCCGTGATACGGCGTCTCGCCAGAGGACGTGATTTTCCCCGTTGCCTGATCGATCACTTCGAACATCAGGTCATTCGGCGTGTGATCCCGGAAGAAATACAGCCGCGCCTGGCCAGGTGCCCACTCGTAATGGCGGGAGTAATAATTCCAGTCCTTGCTGTCGGCCAGGGTGCCACGCTTGTCGAAGCTGGAGTGGGTCGCCCAGGCCCCGCTGCTGTCCTGCACGATCAGGAACTGGCCGGCGGCGGCCATTCCACCGATCGATTCCTTGACGGTGGCGAAGATGGCATTGTCCTGCTGCAGTGACTCGCTGTACGCGCGGATCTTTCCTGCGTCGTCGCCCACATACAGCTTGCCGTGCGCGGGAACGTAGGCATACGCGGCGGGGGTAAATCCTGCCATATCGACACGGCCGAGGAAATGGCGGGTTTTCAAGTCGTAGCTGTAGAGCCGTAGAGCGTCTTCCTCGGCGCTGAAGAATATCTTGCCTTCCGCATTGCCGACGATCCGCAGGCGAGATTTGACCAGTGTTCTCACGTAGCAGACGCCTCCGCTGGCATCCGATGCACTCGCGCATGCGGCATCCGCCGGTGCCACATCGTTTGCGTCCGCCACGCCATCCTTGTCGGTATCGATGATGGGCGCCAAAGGCGGGATAACGGCAGGCGTGCCAGATGCAGTGTCACCGCCCCCGCCGCCGCCACATGCTGCCACCAGGGATATCAAGGCAGCAAGGACGGGAAGTCGAATCAGGTTTTTTCTCATGGACCTAGTTGTGATTTTGTAATGTCATATTTTAAGTTATTGCCAATAAATAATGTTATTTAAGGAAAATTATTGTCTCTTTTCAGAACTTCTTCGCCATTGCAAGCGCATGGGCTGCCTGCATTGAACCGCGTGTGAACTGATCGTGTGCGCCCGTCCTGCGGGATCGCCGATAATGCGGCAGGAGAAAAACCATGATCGACTCGGACTACGACACCATGGACGTGAAGGGCGGCCGCCCCGTCAAGATGTGGACGCACGGCGTGCCGGTGGAGCCAGAGGCAAAGGAGCAGCTGGCGAACACGGCGAAGATGCCCTTTATTTACAAGCACATCGCCGTCATGCCCGATGTCCACCTGGGCAAGGGCTCGACGATCGGCAGCGTCATCCCCACGCTGGGCGCGGTCATTCCCGCCGCCGTGGGCGTCGACATCGGCTGCGGCATGATGGCTGCCAAGACCACGCTGGCCGCCAGTGACCTGCCGGACAACCTGGGCCCGCTGCGCAGTGCGATCGAAAAGGCGATTCCCCACGGCTTGTCGCCGAAGACGCGCGGCTTCAAGGGCCGCGACCAGGGCTCGTGGCAGGACCCGCCCTCCGCGGTGGATGCAGCATGGATGCAGTTGAAGGATGAGTTCGACGTTATCTGCGCCAAGACGCCCAAGCTGCGGCACACCAACAACTACAAGCACCTGGGCACGCTCGGTACCGGTAACCACTTCATTGAGGTCTGCCTCGACGAGGAGGGCGCCGTCTGGCTGATGCTGCACTCCGGTTCGCGCGGCGTAGGCAATGCGATCGGCACGCATTTCATCGAACTGGCGCAGCAGGATATGCGCACCCACCTGGCCAACCTGCCCGATCGCGACCTGGCCTATCTGAAGGAAGGCACGCAGCATTACGACGACTACGTGGAAGCCGTGGGGTGGGCGCAGAAGTTTGCCCGCATGAACCGCGAGGTGATGATGCAGAACCTGGTCAAGGCTGTTCGCACTGTGATCAAAAAGCCGTTCGAGACGCACGTGGAAGCCGTCAATTGCCATCACAACTATGTGCAGAAGGAACGGCACTTCGGCCAGGACGTGCTGGTGACGCGCAAGGGCGCGGTATCGGCCAGGGCCGGCGAACTGGGAATCATCCCCGGGTCGATGGGGGCGCGCAGCTACATCGTGCGCGGCAAGGGCAACGAAGAAAGCTTTACCAGTTGCAGCCACGGGGCTGGCCGTACGATGAGCCGCAGCGAGGCAAAGCGGCGTTTCACGCGCGAAGACCAGGCGCGCGCCACACAGGGTGTCGAGTGCCGCAAGGATGAAGGCGTGGTGGATGAGATCCCGATGGCCTACAAGGATATCGACGCCGTGATGCACGCGCAGCGCGACCTGGTCGAGGTGGTGCATACGTTGAAGCAGGTTGTCTGTGTAAAAGGCTGAGGTGCCACGATGATCGAGCTCGATGGAGGGGCGGGGGAAGGCGGAGGCCAGATCCTGCGGTCGTCGCTGACGCTGTCGATGATCACCGGGCAGCCGTTCAGGATCCGCAATATCCGCGCGAACCGGCCAAAGCCCGGATTGATGCGGCAGCACCTGATGGCGGTGCGCTCCGCCGCCACGATATGCGATGCGGAAGTCACCCACGCTGAAGTCGGCTCCACCGAGCTGGCGTTCACGCCTCGCTGCATCAAGGGAGGCGTCTATGAATTCGCCATCGGCACCGCGGGCAGTGCGACGCTGGTATTGCAGACGCTGATCCCGGCGCTGCTGCATGCGGACGTGCCATCGGTGGTCAAGGTCAGCGGCGGCACCCACAATCCAAAAGCGCCGCCCGCGCACTTTATCGAACATGCCTATGCGCGCATGTTGCGGGAAATGGGCGCCCAGGTCGACTTCGAATTGAAGCGCTTCGGCTTCTATCCGAATGGTGGCGGGGAAGTGTGTGCGGCCATCTGGCCCTGCACGCAATTGCGTCAATTGCATTTGCCCGAGCGCGGCACATTGCGCGAGGGGCGGGCCGAAGCCTACGTTGCCGCGCTCCCGCTATCGGTTGCGCAGCGCGAACTCGAAAGCATCGGCAAGGCGCTGCACTGGCGCGACGACCAGTTGTTCTCGCATCCGCTGGCCAACGATCAGGGGCCGGGCAACGCCGTATTGATCATCCTGGAAAGCGAGCACGTGACGGAAGTGTTTTCATCGGTGGGCGAGAAGCGCCGCCGTGCCGAGGATGTGGCTGGCGACGCGGCGCTGGAGGCCAAGCGTTACCTGGTGTCCGGTGCAGCTGTGGGGGAGCACCTGGGCGACCAGCTGATGCTGCCGCTCGCACTGGCCGGTGGCGGCAGTTATACGGTCGATCATGTGTCGCAGCATGCGATCACCAACGCGGAAGTCATTGCGCAATTCCTGCCTGTGCACGTGACGTTCGAAGCGGCGGAAGGCTACAGCCTGTGCACGATCGCTGCCCGGAAACCACGCTGACCGCGCTTTGCCAGGCTCATGGCCTGCGCCGGATGTCTTCCAGGCCTGTCCCCGGGCCCGCACTATAGCTTGCGCAGCCGGCCAAACGGCGCCCAAGATGCGTGGATGGCTTAGAACAAATACTGGGCGCTGAAGCCGGCCTGCCAATTGCGACCAGGCGCCGCCTCGTAATAGCGCTTGTTCGTGTCCCCGACGATCACTGAACCGACATAGCCCTTGTCGAGCAGGTTGTTCAGGCGGATGAACTCCTTCAAACGCCAGCCGCCGATCGGTTGCATGGCCGTGAAGCGCAGGTTGAGCAAGCCATAGCCCGGTGCCGCTTTTTCCCGGTTCGTGTCTTCGGCATAGACCTTGCCATTGGCGAGTGCTTCGAGCGCCGCGCCATAGCGGCCGCCGTCATCCTTCCAGGCCAGCTCGCCATAAGCCGTGGTGCGTGCGACGCCCGGCAGGCGGCTGCCTTCGGCGACACTGCCGAACGCCTGGTCGTAGACCGCGCGCAAGTTGGTGAGTGCGGCACGGGCCGCGAACCCGCCGGCCCAGGATGCATCGACCGATACTTCGATCCCCTGGCGCAGTGTCTTGCTGGCGTTGCGGTAGCTCGTCCGGCCGCCGCTGGAAGCATCCACCACCACCTCGTCGCGCGTGCGGACTTCGAACAGTGCTACATCCACGCGTGCGTTTTCGGCCAGCCGGATTTTCGTGCCGGCTTCCACGTGCGTGCTGCGCGCGGGGCGCAGGTTGTAGTTGAAGCCGTCGGCTGTGCCGGAGTAGAACAATTCATTCAGCGTTGGCGTTTCAAAACCGCGCGCGGCGCTGACATACACGTTGAGGTCGGGCGTTACCTTGTACAGCGCGCCCAGCACAGGTGTGGTGCGCGTGAACGTGAGGTCGCCGCTGTCATTGCCGTTCGAAAGGTAGCGGTCGTCCACCTCCACTTTTATCTGGCTGTGCCGCACGCCCGCCGTCAGCCGCCATGGGCCGCTCTGCCATTCGGTCTGCACGTATGGATCGACGTTGGAGACCACGTCCTCTTCTTCGCGCCGCAGGGCGCCCTTGACGCCGAACTGGGCGCCCGCAAAGTTCTCATAGCCTTTACGGTCATCCGTCGAGCGGTCGTAATCGAGGCCAATGGTGGTGCGCAGCACGCCCTGGTCGAAACGCCGCACATCGGTCCAGTTGATGGCCGCGCCGTAGAAATCGCGGTCGAAGTCGATGACGCCGCCGGAGTGCGTGGCGGGCGCCTGGAAACCGCGCGAGAAGGATTGGTATTGCACCACTTCGCGATTGCCCCCATATGCCATCAGATGCAGGCGGTTCTCGCCGAAGTACACGTCGTAACTGGCGCCGGCCTGGTTGTGGTCGATGCTTTTGCGGGTGTCGTAGCGCTCCGCATAGGTGCGCTTCGGAGATGCGGTATCGGTCGGGTCGATCTCGCCGGCGCGCGGGTCGCGCTCGTAGGTAGCCCACTGCACGCCGAGCGGATCTTCCGTATCCTTCTGGCGCAGGCTGCTGGCGACCAGTGTCAGCTTGCTGCGGGAATCCGGCGCAACGGTCAGCTTGGCGAATTGCTGGTCGCGGCGCGCGGCACTATGGTCGCGATAGCCGTCGGTATCGAACCGGGAAACATCGACGACATAGCCGATCTGGCCCGCGCGCCCCTGGGTGCTGAGATCGATCTTGCGCTGGCCATCGCTGCCGGCCATCATCGACATCTCGACGGATGCGGGATCGCGGCCTTCTTCGGTGAACAGCTGGATGACGCCACCCGAGTGATTTCCATACAGTGCAGAGAACGGGCCGCGTAGTACTTCGATACGCTGGGCCCGATCCAGGTTGAAGGTGGCTGCCTGACCCTGGCCATCCGGCATGGTTGCTGGAATGCCGTCAGCAATCAGGCGCACCCCACGCACGCCAAATGCGGAACGGGCACCAAAGCCGCGCGAAGAAATCTGCAAATCCTGCGCATAATTCTGACGGTTCTGGACCACCAGTCCCGGTATCGCTACCAGCGATTCGGAAGCGTTGACACGCAATTGGGCATCGCGGATCCGGGCGGCGTCGATGACGTCGATCGCGGCAGGAAGTTCGAAACTGGCATGTTCAATGCGGCTGGCGGTAATGACGACCACGTCGGCCAGCGGTTCGGCCGCGGTAGCGCAGGCGGAATAGGCCGCACACAAGGTGGCGGTGATCTTCAATAAGGAAGGTTTTCGCATGGATGAGCTCGCAATAGTTGTCAGCACTATACCGTGCGGAGAAAAAAAGCGTCGCTGGGCTTGCCGGGCGATTCGCCGTTTGCTATAGTTCTGTCCCTGCCGCAACGTAGAGTGAAAACGAAACGATGCGAAAGGTGGTTTGAATCGCTAGCGAAACATTGCGAAACAAACCGAGGGGTTGACGAGCTGCACGAAACACCGCATAATCTCATCTCTCTGCTGCTGACAAACACAACGATTTGTCGCCGGGTCGAACGAAAGTTCACCGGGTCCGCAGCAAGCCCGAAGTTGAAATACTTGGGCAGAATTCTTTAACAATCAACAGTCGATAAGTGTGGGCGTTTGATGCGATGTGCCTCCGGATTTCGGTCCGGAATGCTCAAAATATAGCAACAAACGCTTACACAAGTAATAAACGTAATCATCTTCGGATGATTCGTCAGTTATTTGAGTGAGTGACCATGTCGGAAACGACATAAAACAGAGATTAAACTGAAGAGTTTGATCCTGGCTCAGATTGAACGCTGGCGGCATGCTTTACACATGCAAGTCGAACGGCAGCACGGGCTTCGGCCTGGTGGCGAGTGGCGAACGGGTGAGTAATATATCGGAACGTGCCCAAGAGTGGGGGATAACGTAGCGAAAGTTACGCTAATACCGCATACGATCTATGGATGAAAGTGGGGGATCGCAAGACCTCATGCTCCTGGAGCGGCCGATATCTGATTAGCTAGTTGGTGAGGTAAAGGCTCACCAAGGCGACGATCAGTAGCTGGTCTGAGAGGACGACCAGCCACACTGGAACTGAGACACGGTCCAGACTCCTACGGGAGGCAGCAGTGGGGAATTTTGGACAATGGGGGCAACCCTGATCCAGCAATGCCGCGTGAGTGAAGAAGGCCTTCGGGTTGTAAAGCTCTTTTGTCAGGGAAGAAAAGGGTACGGCTAATATCCGTGCCTCATGACGGTACCTGAAGAATAAGCACCGGCTAACTACGTGCCAGCAGCCGCGGTAATACGTAGGGTGCAAGCGTTAATCGGAATTACTGGGCGTAAAGCGTGCGCAGGCGGTTTTGTAAGTCTGTTGTGAAATCCCCGGGCTTAACCTGGGAATGGCAATGGAGACTGCAAGGCTAGAGTTTGGCAGAGGGGGGTAGAATTCCACGTGTAGCAGTGAAATGCGTAGAGATGTGGAGGAACACCGATGGCGAAGGCAGCCCCCTGGGTCAAGACTGACGCTCATGCACGAAAGCGTGGGGAGCAAACAGGATTAGATACCCTGGTAGTCCACGCCCTAAACGATGTCTACTAGTTGTTGGGTCTTAATTGACTTAGTAACGCAGCTAACGCGTGAAGTAGACCGCCTGGGGAGTACGGTCGCAAGATTAAAACTCAAAGGAATTGACGGGGACCCGCACAAGCGGTGGATGATGTGGATTAATTCGATGCAACGCGAAAAACCTTACCTACCCTTGACATGTCAGGAATCCTGGAGAGATCCGGGAGTGCCCGAAAGGGAACCTGAACACAGGTGCTGCATGGCTGTCGTCAGCTCGTGTCGTGAGATGTTGGGTTAAGTCCCGCAACGAGCGCAACCCTTGTCATTAGTTGCTACGAAAGAGCACTCTAATGAGACTGCCGGTGACAAACCGGAGGAAGGTGGGGATGACGTCAAGTCCTCATGGCCCTTATGGGTAGGGCTTCACACGTCATACAATGGTACATACAGAGGGCCGCCAACCCGCGAGGGGGAGCTAATCCCAGAAAGTGTATCGTAGTCCGGATTGTAGTCTGCAACTCGACTGCATGAAGTTGGAATCGCTAGTAATCGCGGATCAGCATGTCGCGGTGAATACGTTCCCGGGTCTTGTACACACCGCCCGTCACACCATGGGAGCGGGTTTTACCAGAAGTAGGTAGCTTAACCGCAAGGAGGGCGCTTACCACGGTAGGATTCGTGACTGGGGTGAAGTCGTAACAAGGTAGCCGTATCGGAAGGTGCGGCTGGATCACCTCCTTTCTAGAGTCGGCACGGATCGCAAGATCGTGCATCAAACGCTCACACTTATCGACTGTCGAATGAAGAAGAAACAGTAGCACCGCTAGATACGCAAGTATCAATAATGCGGGTCTGTAGCTCAGCTGGTTAGAGCACCGTGTTGATAACGCGGGGGTCGTTGGTTCGAGCCCAACCAGACCCACCAAGTATCAAGCCCAGGGGGATTAGCTCAGCTGGGAGAGCACCTGCTTTGCAAGCAGGGGGTCGTCGGTTCGATCCCGTCATCCTCCACCAAAAGCTTAAACGTAAGCGTGACGAGTTCACTTTTATGTTTAGTCTTTTAGAGACTACTGCTGTTTCGTTCTTTAACAATCTGGAAGAAGTAAAGTTTTATTAAGCGTGCGAGACATCGCACACTTAGGGTAGTGTCCGAAAGGACGCATACAAAAACTCATCAAACACAGTAGTAAATGCTTGTAGCTATAGCCGTCAAGGTTATAGGGACAAGTGAATAAGTGCACATGGTGGATGCCTTGGCGATTACAGGCGATGAAGGACGTAGAAGTCTGCGATAAGCTTCGGGGAGCTGACAAACGAGCATTGATCCGAAGATTTCCGAATGGGGAAACCCGGCCTTATAGGTCATCACTCACTGAATACATAGGTGTGTGAAGCGAACGCGGCGAACTGAAACATCTAAGTAGCTGCAGGAAAAGAAATCAACCGAGATTCCCAAAGTAGTGGCGAGCGAAATGGGAAGAGCCTGCATGTGATAGTCGGACTGGTAGTGGAACGCATTGGAAACTGCGGCCATAGCGGGTGATAGCCCCGTACGCGAAATCAGACCGGTGGTACTAAGCATGCGACAAGTAGGGCGGGACACGAGAAATCCTGTCTGAATATGGGGGGACCATCCTCCAAGGCTAAATACTCGTAATCGACCGATAGTGAACCAGTACCGTGAGGGAAAGGCGAAAAGAACCCCGGGAGGGGAGTGAAATAGATCCTGAAACCGTGTGCATACAAACAGTCGGAGCGGACTTGTTCCGTGACGGCGTACCTTTTGTATAATGGGTCAGCGACTTACATTCAGTAGCGAGGTTAACCGAATAGGGGAGCCGCAGAGAAATCGAGTCCGAACAGGGCGTTAGTTGCTGGGTGTAGACCCGAAACCAAGTGATCTATCCATGGCCAGGTTGAAGGTGCGGTAACACGCACTGGAGGACCGAACCCACTAATGTTGAAAAATTAGGGGATGAGCTGTGGATAGGGGTGAAAGGCTAAACAAACTTGGAAATAGCTGGTTCTCTCCGAAAACTATTTAGGTAGTGCCTCAAGTATCACCATCGGGGGTAGAGCACTGTTATGGCTAGGGGGTCATCGCGACTTACCAAACCATTGCAAACTCCGAATACCGATGAGTGCGAGCTTGGGAGACAGACATCGGGTGCTAACGTCCGGTGTCAAGAGGGAAACAACCCAGACCGCCAGCTAAGGTCCCAAAGATTGGCTAAGTGGAAAACGAAGTGGGAAGGCTAAAACAGTCAGGATGTTGGCTTAGAAGCAGCCATCATTTAAAGAAAGCGTAATAGCTCACTGATCGAGTCGTCCTGCGCGGAAGATGTAACGGGGCTAAGCCAGTCACCGAAGCTGCGGATATATTTCTCGTAATTTATTACTTGATCTATATGGTAGGAGAGCGTTCTGTAAGCCTGCGAAGGTGTCTTGTAAAGGATGCTGGAGGTATCAGAAGTGCGAATGCTGACATGAGTAGCGATAATGCGGGTGAAAAGCCCGCACGCCGTAAGCCCAAGGTTTCCTGTTCAACGTTCATCGGAGCAGGGTGAGTCGGCCCCTAAGGCGAGGCAGAGATGCGTAGCTGATGGGAAGCAGGTTAATATTCCTGCACCGTCGTATGATGCGATGGGGGGACGGATCGCGGAAGGTTGTCTGACTGTTGGAATAGTCAGTTTCTGGTTCATAGAAGGTGCTTAGGCAAATCCGGGCACATAATTCAAGGGACTGGGACGAAGGATCATTGATCCTGTAGCAATCGGAAGTGGTTCCAAGAAAAGCCTCTAAGCTTCAGTCATACGAGACCGTACCGCAAACCGACACAGGTGGGCGAGATGAGTATTCTAAGGCGCTTGAGAGAACTCGGGAGAAGGAACTCGGCAAATTGGTACCGTAACTTCGGGAAAAGGTACGCCCCAGTAGCTTGACTGCTTTACTGCAGAAGGGTGACAGGGTTGCAATAAAATGGTGGCTGCGACTGTTTAATAAAAACACAGCACTCTGCAAACACGAAAGTGGACGTATAGGGTGTGACGCCTGCCCGGTGCTGGAAGATTAAATGATGGGGTGCAAGCTCTTGATTGAAGTCCCAGTAAACGGCGGCCGTAACTATAACGGTCCTAAGGTAGCGAAATTCCTTGTCGGGTAAGTTCCGACCTGCACGAATGGCGTAACGATGGCCACACTGTCTCCTCCCGAGACTCAGCGAAGTTGAAGTGTTTGTGATGATGCAATCTACCCGCGGCTAGACGGAAAGACCCCATGAACCTTTACTGTAGCTTTGCATTGGACTTTGAACCAATCTGTGTAGGATAGGTGGGAGGCTTTGAAGCGGGGACGCCAGTTCTCGTGGAGCCAACCTTGAAATACCACCCTGGTTTGTTTGAGGTTCTAACCTTGGTCCGTTATCCGGATCGGGGACAGTGCATGGTAGGCAGTTTGACTGGGGCGGTCTCCTCCTAAAGTGTAACGGAGGAGTTCGAAGGTACGCTAGGTACGGTCGGACATCGTGCTAATAGTGCAATGGCATAAGCGTGCTTAACTGCGAGACCGACAAGTCGAGCAGGTACGAAAGTAGGACATAGTGATCCGGTGGTTCTGTATGGAAGGGCCATCGCTCAACGGATAAAAGGTACTCTGGGGATAACAGGCTGATTCCTCCCAAGAGTTCATATCGACGGGGGAGTTTGGCACCTCGATGTCGGCTCATCACATCCTGGGGCTGTAGCCGGTCCCAAGGGTATGGCTGTTCGCCATTTAAAGTGGTACGTGAGCTGGGTTTAAAACGTCGTGAGACAGTTTGGTCCCTATCTGCCGTGGGCGTTGGAAATTTGAAGGGGGCTGCTCCTAGTACGAGAGGACCGGAGTGGACGAACCTCTGGTGTACCGGTTGTCACGCCAGTGGCATTGCCGGGTAGCTAAGTTCGGAAGAGATAACCGCTGAAAGCATCTAAGCGGGAAACTTGCCTTAAGATGAGATTTCCCGGAGCCTTGAGCTCCTTGAAGGGTCGTTCGAGACCAGGACGTTGATAGGTCAGGTGTGGAAGTGCAGTAATGCATTAAGCTAACTGATACTAATTGCCCGTACGGCTTGTCCCTATAACCTTGACGGTTATGAATCAATGATGATTCCTTGCATTTACTCTTTGATGAGATGTAGTTAAACACTACAACCCAACTTTACTTCTTCCGGATTGAGCAGTGGCGTTGCCCCATAGGGAACGGCACTGCGTACAAGTCATGCCTGATGACCATAGCAAGTCGGTCCCACCCCTTCCCATCCCGAACAGGACCGTGAAACGACTTTGCGCCGATGATAGTGCTGCAACCAGTGTGAAAGTAGGTTATCGTCAGGCTGTTATTCCGAGAGAAGCCCATTGCGTGAACGCAGTGGGCTTTTTTCATTTGCGCTCATGCTTTGCAGTACGCCGCAGACTTGGCTCCGGCGCCCTGGTTTTAGTCCTGCGCCGGGCACTGCCAAAGGTAGCGCCGATTGCTCCGCCCAGCACTGCTGGACGTCGCTACTGCATCCAGTGTGAAAGTTGGTTTAATCAGGCTGTTACATAGAAAAACCCCGCTAGCGTGTGCTGGCGGGGTTTTTTGCTTTGGCTGCTCGAAAACACATTACCGATCTGTTGTCGTATTTTTGCCGCCGAACCTTACTTTTCCGCAGATGATGTATAAGATCAATTTCACTGATCTTATTTACGGTAAGCTCTGCTTTTTCCCAAACTGAGGAATCAGCATGGCCCGAAAACTCCTTGCCGCAGCCGCCGCTGTGGTTACATCGTTTGCCTGCGCTGCAGAGTCCACAATGAATGCATCGAGCGCAGGAGTGAAAGGTGCTCTGGAGGCTGAATCCATCGGGCTGTTGTCTGCCGAGAGTATGCTTCTGCGTACCGGAAAATGCGGTGCCTGCACGGTGCCGAAGCAGGGGCTGTGGTATTTCGAAAACGATCTGATTGCCGTACCGGGCAAGGGCGCGGCAGTGTCGGGCTTTAGCCGTGGGGTGGACAGGAAGAGCGATGTCGGCAATTGGGCTGCCGGGCCGGGGGTGGAAAAGCTGGCCTATCCATCATTGGTCTGGATCGGTGCGCCAAGTATCCTCGAGGGGGCGGTGATGCTGCCTGGCGCGGGGCGTGTTCGTACCAATGCCGGCATTGAACTCGACATCAAGCTGGTGCCGAAGATTTCCACGAACCTTTCCTACGCCAACGGTGCTACTGCCGACTATTTTGCAGGGCGCGAGGTGCGCATGCGCGGTGCAATCGAGAGGGCGGGCGAAAAAGAGGTCTTCGTTGCCCGTACGATCTGGCCAAGCGATTTCGCTTTCGAACCAGCCAAACTGCAAAGCAAGCCACTCCGAGAGCCATCGGAGCTGGCTGCGTTCGTGCGTGAACCGATCAAGGAGACACGCGGGATCGAAACGCGCCTGTTATGGGAACGGCATCCCGGCCAGGCTCGCGATTGGAAACAGAAGCCCGTGCTGGGCTTCGTCCTGAATGGTGCCCAGGGCGATGACGATGAATCGCTGGGCGGGCATTTTGCTGTTGCTACCGGCCGTGTCGGTGACCGCGGCGAATGGTCGGACTGGGCCGTCAACAATTTCTATAACCTGGATTCGGTCAGCGAAAAAGGCATCGTGGCGGCAACGCTCCCGATGGACAATTACCTGATGGACCTGAACAGTGGCCAGAAATACTATCGTCCATCCTGGATGCTGGTTGCGGTCCTGAACAACCAGCGTACCGCGGCGGCCTTCCAGGGCGGCGTCCAGCGCGTTTTCAACCAGCTCTACCGCCACGATTTCCTATACCGGCATGCCAGTGCGAACTGTGCCGGTATCAGTGTCGACGTATTTGATTCGCTCGGCTGGAAAATCCCAAAGCGCGGCCCAACGGCACCACTGAAATCGCTTGCGGCCTATGCCTATATCGCGGCCAAGGATGGCAGCTTGCAGAGTGGCCGTAAAATTTACGACTATTTGAATGAGGAGCAAACCCGGCTCTTGCCGGCGGTCGCGTTCGAGGCCGCAGGGCTGGATCTGCTGGAGATCGTTGGCGCCAAAGGTACACAGCGGACCTTGACCGCATACGAGCAGCAACTTCGGAGCGATATCGACGCCATCTTCCTGGTGCGGATTCCGCAAACGCCATCGAGCCGTGTCACCGGTTCAGCGCCGGTATTCTCGTTTGACGAGTTCCAGTCGCGCGTTCCGGAAAACCAGGCCGACTGGAAAATCGTGCCAGTCGCACCCCGCCCATTCCCTGACGCGCTGCGCGACCCCTCCACCGTGGCAGAGCCGGAACCGTCACCAATCCCGTTGCCCATCGCTGCCATTGGCGCTTTCGGCGTACTCGGAACACTCCTCCTGTGGCGGCGCAGGGCAACGTTGAAAGCCGCCCGCAAAAAGGCTGTCCCGGCACCGGAAGAACTGGTGCAATAACTTCCTGTGAAGAACATCGGAAGCATTGACGAGTGAATGTTTCCGATCGGTGGGATTGGCCAGCGCGGTTTCCTGGGGCGTGGTCCAGCCGACAAGAGCGTGCACATCCGCACGAGACGGCTGGCAGTGTGTCCTGCCGGGTTAGATGCTTCGCACAGCATGTACGCGGCGGGAAACTCCGCACATAACTGGCAAGCTCACTCGGCATCGCTGGCTGAAAACTTAAGCCCGCCACGCGGCGCAGCCCGTCCCGATGGCGCGGCGTGAACCTCGACCTGCGCGCAGCCATGCCTTACTGGAATCAGGCCCGCGATCCCGCGCAGTCGCGATACCGCCGCAGGCCAGCTCCTCGAGCCAGGTTTGCAGGTCTGTCAAGCCGGCCGCAATGTTCTCGCCATCCTTCTCCTCGCGCTTGCGTGTCTGCCCGACAATGGCAGCGCGGCTTCCGGTGAACGATCGCTTCTGCCACCCATCGCAGCGCCTCGTCATTGAGGAGCGAGGGCTGGGCTGCGCGCACCAGATAGAACCCCAAGCCATGTTTGCAGGGAACTCATGGTTTGGGCAGGAGCACTCGAAGGCAGGGTTACCAATGTCGATCTGCTCCGGCAGGGCAGCTTGCCGCCGTCTCGGCATTCACCCCCCAGGCGTTGCCGTTCAGGCCGGCCACATCCATTTTGCCGGCCGCAAGTTGCGTCCCTGCTTTGACAGACGCGGCGCCGGAAGAAAGTGCCAGGATCTGTTTGGATTTCAGCGTGAAATGGCTGCACTGTTCTTCGCGCAAGCGGAATCGTTGAGTTGCTCAGCAAAATGTCGTTGAAGAATACCCGCAGTTTTATTGTTAGAAAATCATTCCCATCGATGAACGTAAAATAATCGACCGGGAAGTTCTTGCAGAGCTCGCGGAGCTTTGCTATAGTTCTGTCCCTCGCAGCAACGCGCTGACACGAAAGTGAAGCAAGCAAGTTGAAGCGGGGCAAAAAAGAAGCTTGACGAATCGCACGAAACACTCGATAATCTTGCCTCTCTGCTGCTGACAAACACAACGATTTGTCTACGGGTTGATCCCGAAATGCAGAACCGCTGAAAAGCGAAGAATTCTTTAACAATCAACAGTCGATAAGTGTGGGCGTTTGATGTGATGTGCCTCCCGGACTTCGGTCCGGAATGCTCAAAATATAGCAACAAACGCTTACACAAGAAGTAAACGTAATCATCTTCGGATGATTCGTCAGTATCTTGAGTGAGTGAATTTCTCCCAGTGGGAGGAATTCAAGGCTCCGACCAATTGGTCGGTAAACAGAGATTAAACTGAAGAGTTTGATCCTGGCTCAGATTGAACGCTGGCGGCATGCTTTACACATGCAAGTCGAACGGCAGCACGGGCTTCGGCCTGGTGGCGAGTGGCGAACGGGTGAGTAATATATCGGAACGTGCCCAAGAGTGGGGGATAACGTAGCGAAAGTTACGCTAATACCGCATACGATCTAAGGATGAAAGCAGGGGACCGCAAGGCCTTGTGCTCCTGGAGCGGCCGATATCTGATTAGCTAGTTGGTGAGGTAAAGGCTCACCAAGGCGACGATCAGTAGCTGGTCTGAGAGGACGACCAGCCACACTGGAACTGAGACACGGTCCAGACTCCTACGGGAGGCAGCAGTGGGGAATTTTGGACAATGGGGGCAACCCTGATCCAGCAATGCCGCGTGAGTGAAGAAGGCCTTCGGGTTGTAAAGCTCTTTTGTCAGGGAAGAAAAGGGTACGGCTAATATCCGTGCCTCATGACGGTACCTGAAGAATAAGCACCGGCTAACTACGTGCCAGCAGCCGCGGTAATACGTAGGGTGCAAGCGTTAATCGGAATTACTGGGCGTAAAGCGTGCGCAGGCGGTTTTGTAAGTCTGTTGTGAAATCCCCGGGCTTAACCTGGGAATGGCAATGGAGACTGCAAGGCTAGAGTTTGGCAGAGGGGGGTAGAATTCCACGTGTAGCAGTGAAATGCGTAGAGATGTGGAGGAACACCGATGGCGAAGGCAGCCCCCTGGGTCAAGACTGACGCTCATGCACGAAAGCGTGGGGAGCAAACAGGATTAGATACCCTGGTAGTCCACGCCCTAAACGATGTCTACTAGTTGTTGGGTCTTAATTGACTTAGTAACGCAGCTAACGCGTGAAGTAGACCGCCTGGGGAGTACGGTCGCAAGATTAAAACTCAAAGGAATTGACGGGGACCCGCACAAGCGGTGGATGATGTGGATTAATTCGATGCAACGCGAAAAACCTTACCTACCCTTGACATGTCAGGAATCCCGGAGAGATCTGGGAGTGCCCGAAAGGGAACCTGAACACAGGTGCTGCATGGCTGTCGTCAGCTCGTGTCGTGAGATGTTGGGTTAAGTCCCGCAACGAGCGCAACCCTTGTCATTAGTTGCTACGAAAGAGCACTCTAATGAGACTGCCGGTGACAAACCGGAGGAAGGTGGGGATGACGTCAAGTCCTCATGGCCCTTATGGGTAGGGCTTCACACGTCATACAATGGTACATACAGAGGGCCGCCAACCCGCGAGGGGGAGCTAATCCCAGAAAGTGTATCGTAGTCCGGATTGTAGTCTGCAACTCGACTGCATGAAGTTGGAATCGCTAGTAATCGCGGATCAGCATGTCGCGGTGAATACGTTCCCGGGTCTTGTACACACCGCCCGTCACACCATGGGAGCGGGTTTTACCAGAAGTAGGTAGCTTAACCGCAAGGAGGGCGCTTACCACGGTAGGATTCGTGACTGGGGTGAAGTCGTAACAAGGTAGCCGTATCGGAAGGTGCGGCTGGATCACCTCCTTTCTAGAGTCGGCACGGATCGCAAGATCGTGCATCAAACGCTCACACTTATCGACTGTCGAATGAAGAAGAAACAGTAGCACCGCTAGGTAACAATGCGGGTCTGTAGCTCAGCTGGTTAGAGCACCGTGTTGATAACGCGGGGGTCGTTGGTTCGAGCCCAACCAGACCCACCACGTATCAAGCACAAAGTTGTATCCCATGGGGGATTAGCTCAGCTGGGAGAGCACCTGCTTTGCAAGCAGGGGGTCGTCGGTTCGATCCCGTCATCCTCCACCATAAAGTTTAAACGTAAGCGTGACGAGTTCACTTTTATGTTTAGTCTTTTAGAGACTACTGCTGTTTCGTTCTTTAACAATCTGGAAGAAGTAAAGTTTTATTAAGCGTGCGAGACATCGCACACTTAGGGTAGTGTCCGAAAGGACGCATACAAAAACTCATCAAACACAGTAGTAAATGCTTGTAGCTATAGCCGTCAAGGTTATAGGGACAAGTGAATAAGTGCACATGGTGGATGCCTTGGCGATTACAGGCGATGAAGGACGTAGAAGTCTGCGATAAGCTTCGGGGAGCTGACAAACGAGCATTGATCCGAAGATTTCCGAATGGGGAAACCCGGCCTTATAGGTCATCACTCACTGAATACATAGGTGTGTGAAGCGAACGCGGCGAACTGAAACATCTAAGTAGCTGCAGGAAAAGAAATCAACCGAGATTCCCAAAGTAGTGGCGAGCGAAATGGGAAGAGCCTGCATGTGATAGTCGGACTGGTAGTGGAACGCATTGGAAACTGCGGCCATAGCGGGTGATAGCCCCGTACGCGAAATCAGACCGGTGGTACTAAGCATGCGACAAGTAGGGCGGGACACGAGAAATCCTGTCTGAATATGGGGGGACCATCCTCCAAGGCTAAATACTCGTAATCGACCGATAGTGAACCAGTACCGTGAGGGAAAGGCGAAAAGAACCCCGGGAGGGGAGTGAAATAGATCCTGAAACCGTGTGCATACAAACAGTCGGAGCGGACTTGTTCCGTGACGGCGTACCTTTTGTATAATGGGTCAGCGACTTACATTCAGTAGCGAGGTTAACCATATAGGGGAGCCGCAGAGAAATCGAGTCCGAACAGGGCGCTAGTTGCTGGGTGTAGACCCGAAACCAAGTGATCTATCCATGGCCAGGTTGAAGGTGCGGTAACACGCACTGGAGGACCGAACCCACTAATGTTGAAAAATTAGGGGATGAGCTGTGGATAGGGGTGAAAGGCTAAACAAACTTGGAAATAGCTGGTTCTCTCCGAAAACTATTTAGGTAGTGCCTCAAGTATCACCATCGGGGGTAGAGCACTGTTATGGCTAGGGGGTCATCGCGACTTACCAAACCATTGCAAACTCCGAATACCGATGAGTGCGAGCTTGGGAGACAGACATCGGGTGCTAACGTCCGGTGTCAAGAGGGAAACAACCCAGACCGCCAGCTAAGGTCCCAAAGATTGGCTAAGTGGAAAACGAAGTGGGAAGGCTAAAACAGTCAGGATGTTGGCTTAGAAGCAGCCATCATTTAAAGAAAGCGTAATAGCTCACTGATCGAGTCGTCCTGCGCGGAAGATGTAACGGGGCTAAGCCAGTCACCGAAGCTGCGGATATGCATTTATGCATATGGTAGGAGAGCGTTCTGTAAGCCTGCGAAGGTGTCTTGTAAAGGATGCTGGAGGTATCAGAAGTGCGAATGCTGACATGAGTAGCGATAATGCGGGTGAAAAGCCCGCACGCCGTAAGCCCAAGGTTTCCTGTTCAACGTTCATCGGAGCAGGGTGAGTCGGCCCCTAAGGCGAGGCAGAGATGCGTAGCTGATGGGAAGCAGGTTAATATTCCTGCACCGTCGTATGATGCGATGGGGGGACGGATCGCGGAAGGTTGTCTGACTGTTGGAATAGTCAGTTTCTGGTTCATAGAAAGTGCTTAGGCAAATCCGGGCACATAATTCAAGGGGCTGGGACGAAGGATCATTGATCCTGTAGCAATCGGAAGTGGTTCCAAGAAAAGCCTCTAAGCTTCAGTCATACGAGACCGTACCGCAAACCGACACAGGTGGGCGAGATGAGTATTCTAAGGCGCTTGAGAGAACTCGGGAGAAGGAACTCGGCAAATTGGTACCGTAACTTCGGGAAAAGGTACGCCCCAGTAGCTTGACCACTTTACTGTGGAAGGGTGACAGGGTTGCAATAAAATGGTGGCTGCGACTGTTTAATAAAAACACAGCACTCTGCAAACACGAAAGTGGACGTATAGGGTGTGACGCCTGCCCGGTGCTGGAAGATTAAATGATGGGGTGCAAGCTCTTGATTGAAGTCCCAGTAAACGGCGGCCGTAACTATAACGGTCCTAAGGTAGCGAAATTCCTTGTCGGGTAAGTTCCGACCTGCACGAATGGCGTAACGATGGCCACACTGTCTCCTCCCGAGACTCAGCGAAGTTGAAGTGTTTGTGATGATGCAATCTACCCGCGGCTAGACGGAAAGACCCCATGAACCTTTACTGTAGCTTTGCATTGGACTTTGAACCAATCTGTGTAGGATAGGTGGGAGGCTTTGAAGCGGGGACGCCAGTTCTCGTGGAGCCAACCTTGAAATACCACCCTGGTTTGTTTGAGGTTCTAACCTTGGTCCGTTATCCGGATCGGGGACAGTGCATGGTAGGCAGTTTGACTGGGGCGGTCTCCTCCTAAAGTGTAACGGAGGAGTTCGAAGGTACGCTAGGTACGGTCGGACATCGTGCTAATAGTGCAATGGCATAAGCGTGCTTAACTGCGAGACCGACAAGTCGAGCAGGTACGAAAGTAGGACATAGTGATCCGGTGGTTCTGTATGGAAGGGCCATCGCTCAACGGATAAAAGGTACTCTGGGGATAACAGGCTGATTCCTCCCAAGAGTTCATATCGACGGGGGAGTTTGGCACCTCGATGTCGGCTCATCACATCCTGGGGCTGTAGCCGGTCCCAAGGGTATGGCTGTTCGCCATTTAAAGTGGTACGTGAGCTGGGTTTAAAACGTCGTGAGACAGTTTGGTCCCTATCTGCCGTGGGCGTTGGAAATTTGAAGGGGGCTGCTCCTAGTACGAGAGGACCGGAGTGGACGAACCTCTGGTGTACCGGTTGTCACGCCAGTGGCATTGCCGGGTAGCTAAGTTCGGAAGAGATAACCGCTGAAAGCATCTAAGCGGGAAACTTGCCTTAAGATGAGATTTCCCGGAGCCTTGAGCTCCTTGAAGGGTCGTTCGAGACCAGGACGTTGATAGGTCAGGTGTGGAAGTGCAGTAATGCATTAAGCTAACTGATACTAATTGCCCGTACGGCTTGTCCCTATAACCTTGACGGTTATGAACCAATAATGGTTCCTTGCATTTACTCTTTGATGAGACGTAGTTAAACACTACAACCCAACTTTACTTCTTCCGGATTGAGCAGTGGCGTTGCCCCATAGGGAACGGCACTGCGTACAAGTCATGCCTGATGACCATAGCAAGTCGGTCCCACCCCTTCCCATCCCGAACAGGACCGTGAAACGACTTTGCGCCGATGATAGTGCTGCAACCAGTGTGAAAGTAGGTTATCGTCAGGCTGTTATATAGAAAAACCCCGCTAGCGTGTGCTGGCGGGGTTTTTTGCTTTTGTTGCTCGAAAACCGGTGAAAACCGGTGACAGACACCGGTTTTTTTGAAATATTTCAAAGTAATTGGTGTCTGTCACCGGTTTTGAGGCTCTATAGGTAAAAAACGCTGGCGTGTGCTGGTACGGTTTTTTGCATGGGGCTTCATGCTTGGCAATTAGTCCATCGCCTCTAACGATGGCATACAAGCCAGTGCATGTCTTTATTATAATAAGGCTTGCCATCCATTCTGAGCGATCATGCTCCCCTTCCTGACATCCGGTTCCCAGATCAGCATCGCCATGACGGCGCTGTATGGCCTGCTCGGCATTATCTCCCTGCTTGTGCAGCGCCTGGCGGCGCCCACGGGAACGCTGCGCAACCAGGTCAATGCATGGTGGCGTATCTTCCCGATCGTCACGATCGCACTGCTGTTGTATCCGGCCGGCCCTTGGCTTCTTGCCGGTCTGATCTGCCTGCTCGCAGTCCGTGAACTGGCACCCTATGTTGACGAGCGGCCAGCCGTCTACCGCCGTAACGCGATGCTGGCCATCGCTGCTGTCGCAATCATGGAATGGCTCGTGCCGACACCGCTGCCAGTGCTGATTCCCGCACTCATCGTTGTGCAATTCATCGTCTTTCGAGTCGGGCGCCGTAAATCATCGCTCGTTTATTTGCTCACGTGGTTGACGATTGCGGCGGCCTGGGTGATCGTGCAATTCATCGATATTCCTCCCGGCCCCGCCACCAGCCTTGCATGGCTGTTCTACCTCTTCATCGTTACTGCTCTCAACGATATCGGGCAGTTTGTCGGTGGCAAACTGTTCGGCAATCGCAAGATCGCACCGACGATCAGCCCGAACAAGACATGGCAGGGCCTTGCCGGTGGCGTGATCGTCTCGCAACTGGTTACCCTGGTACTGGCCAGCTACCTCCAGCTTGGATCGCCCGGCACCATGGCCGGATATGCCGTGCTGCTGTCGCTGGGCGGCTTCTTCGGCGACCTCCTGTTTTCGGCGGCAAAACGCTACCTCGGCATCAAGGATTTTTCCCAGCTGATCCCCGGCCACGGCGGTATTCTTGACCGTATCGACAGCCTGGTCGTCACCGCACCGCTGCTGTACATCCTGCTCCTCACCACGGAAGGCATCACCTCATGAAAAGCGAACACCCGGCATCATGGACCACTTCGGAAGCTGGTTTCAACGCCAACGATGGCACCCGGCTGTTCTATCGCGCATGGCAACCAAAGGTGTCGCGCACTGATGGACCGCAGCGTGCACTCGTGTTCCTGCACCGTGGCCACGAACATTCGGGCAGGATCGCGTCGCTGGTCGAGCGCTTCGGCAGCCAGCACGACTGGGCGTTTGCCTATGACTCGCGCGGCCATGGGCATTCGCCGGGGGAACGCGGCGCCGCACCCGGCTTCGCCACGCTGGTCGACGACCTGGATGCCTTCGTCGCCCATGTCGCGCACCGGCATGGCATCGAGCCCCAGAACATAGTGGTGGTCGCGAACAGCGTCGGCGCCGTGGTGGCTGCCACGTGGGTGCATGATTACGCGCCGCGCATCCGGGGGCTCGTCATGGCGGCTGCCGCATTTGCGATCAAGCTCTACGTGCCGCTGGCGAAACCGGCCCTGCGTTTCGCACGCCGCTTCAAGCCCGACCTGTTCGTCACGAGCTATATCCGACCGGGCATGCTCACGCATTCGCGGCAGGAAGCCGATGCCTACGCGGCTGACTCGCTGATTGCAAAGGCCATCTCGGCGCAGATCCTGCTCGAACTTGCCGATACCGCGGAGCGCATCGTGGCCGATGCCGCCGCGATCGACGTGCCCGTGCTGATGCTGGCGGCGGACAAGGATTACGTCGTCCACGAAGGCCCGCAAAAAACCTTCTTCGAGCGGCTGTCGTCGCCGCTGAAACGGTACGTCAGGCTGACCGACTGCTATCACGCCGTGTTCTATGAGCGCGATATCTCCGTCGCGCTGGAGGCGAGCCGCGACTTCATTGCCGCATGCTTTGCCGAGGCACCTCGGTCGCCAGCGTATTACGTGGCGGCAGACAGCAACAGCGCCAGTGCCCGCGCCTACACGGCATTGCAGCGCGACGAATACGGCAGCGCCGTCACGCGCGCATCCCATGCGCTGCAGCGCCGCATGCTCAAGGTGTTCGGGCCACTCAGCGACGGCATGCGCGTGGGCCTGAAACACGGCTTCGATTCGGGGGCATCGCTCGACTACGTCTATCGCAACCAGGCCGGCGGCAAGATGGTGTTCGGCGCAGTGATGGATCGCGGCTACCTCGATGCCGTCGGCTGGCGCGGCATCCGCGTGCGCAAGGTGCAGCTGCAGCAGTTACTGGCCGAGCGCATCGCGGCACATCCGGTACATGAGCCGCTGCGCATCCTCGATATCGCCGCCGGCTCCGCGCGCTATGTGCTTGAAACGGTCAAGCGCTTCCAGGACCGGGACGTCGAAGTCACGCTCTGCGACTATGAGCAGCACAACGTCGACCGGGCGCGCGACCTCGCGGCGCACCTGCAACTGCGGGCGAAAGTGGATTGCCGCCGGCGCGATGCCTTCGATGGCGCCAGCTATGCGGGCGAGGAAGGCAAGTACGATATCGCCATCGTTTCCGGCCTGTATGAGCTGTTCAGCGAAAACGCCATGGTGCTGCGCTCGCTGGAAGGCGTCGTTGCCAGCCTGCGACCGGGCGGGTATCTCATCTACACGGCACAGCCCTGGCATCCCCAGGTGGAGATGATCGCCGGCACGCTGACGAACCACCGCGGCGAACAGTGGCGCATGCGCCCGCGGCCGCAGGCCGAAATGGATGCGCTGGTGCGCGTGGCCGGCGCGGAAAAGAGCGCGACGCTGATCGGTGTCGACGGCATCTTCACCGTGTCGGTGGCGCGGAAAGCCGCAGTGCCTGGCGCAGCCGGTTGAACACCGTCAGCACGCACAGCAGCAGAATCGCCCACAGCAGGCCATTGCTCCATGCCGGCGCGGTGCCGGAACCGATCAGCAAGGCGATCACGCCAAACGCAAAGGCGCGGTCGCTCTTGCCCATCGGTCCGTCGAAACGGCGCGCCACGCCAATGCCCTGGGCAAGCACGCCGGCGAATTCCGCAAGCAGCGCCAGCACTACGACAATGCCGACCAGCGGTGCGGAGATACCGGCCGCCAGCGCGAACGGCAGGTAAAGCACCGCATCGGAGACCTGGTCGCACATCTCGTTGAGCACGGCGCCCAGGCTGGTCTTGTTGCCGGTGGCGGTCGCCAGCATGCCGTCGATGGCGTTCAACGCCATCCGCAGCAGCAGGAATGCCGGCAAGCCGTACCACAGGGCCGCGTTGCCTGGGTCGAGTGCGAGCGCCGCGCCATAAGCGCAGGAAAGGAACATCGCCGCCAGCGTCACCTGGTTCGGCGTGATGCCCGCGCGGGCGAGCGAAGACAGCAAAGGCCGCAGCAGTTGCTGGAAGCGGGGTTTCAATTCGTAGATCGAGAAAGCCATCGTTGGTAATTCCTTGCATGGAGGCGAGCGATGAAACGGCTGCGACTGTAACCCATCGCGCAGTGGATGAAAACGGCACGGCCCTGTTGGCGTTGCGCCGCCACCAGTGCCAGGATGGGCCGTATCTGCGATGGCCGCGGCGCGTGCAGGTCGAGTAACGGCGCATGGTGATAGCGCATGCCTCGCAGGGCAGCGGCTTCGGGCAATTCCGGCGACAGGTCGATCACGCAGCAATCGGCAGGCAGGCGCCGGGCTTCCAGGGCGGACAGGCGACGGCCCACGAACAATCCCGGCGAATGCTGGACGAACGCGTCGCGGCCCCGTTCGCGCACGCGCACCAGCAGCCATGTCAGCCAATAGCCCGCGAGATAAGGCCAGTACAGCAGCCATGCCATGATCGAATGGCGGCCGTCGCGCTTGCCCAGGAACCGGGTATCGCGCCGCGCGTAGGCCAGCGCCACCAGCAGCAGGCATGCCACGGCATACAGGGCGATCCAGCTGCCCAGCACGAACCAGCCCACGTGCAGCGTAACGCCGGCGGCGATCATGTAATAAAAGGCGACCGTCCAGCGCCGGGTTTCACCGGGTTGTACGAGCCACGCCACGGCGGCACCGAGCAGCAGGCCCGCCGCCACGTCGGCCGCATGGTGCTGCCAGGTGAGCAGCGTGCTTGCCGCCACGAGCACCAGCCAGCCCGCCACCAGGATGCGCCGCCAGCCGGCCAGTTGCGCGCGCAAGGCCAGCCAGAACAGCAGGCAGTAGGCCACGTGCAGCGACGGCAGCTGGTTATAGGGCTGGTCCACGATGTCGAGGAAGCCATACGCCGCCGCCAGCAACGGATCATCGAGGGCCGGGCGCGCCAGCGTGAACCGGGCTGGATAGATTGCGAAGATCAATGCCGCCGTCACCGTCGCCAGCATCATGCGCCGGCTCGTCACGCGCAATTGTTCGGCGCCTGGCGCCAGCATGAAGACCAGCACGAAAAAAACCGTCGAGGTGGCATAGGGAACGATCATCCAGGGCCAGAAGGGCACGGCGGCATCGAATGGCAATGCCACGCTGTGCTGCGCCGGCAGGCGCGCGGCGATCACGTGGCTGAGTGGGTAGCACAGGCCGAACACCAGCCAGTTGAGCAGCAGGCGGCCGGCACGGGCCCCGATCGATGGGGCTGTGGCTTGTCGTGGAAATCGCATTTGGGCATTATGCAGGGCATGGAGAACACGCATCAATACGAGCGTTGCCTGGTCATGGCCGGCGGCGGATTCCGCTTCGGCTATTACCTCGGGATCCATGCGGCAGCCGAAGAGACAGGCCATGCGCCGGACCTGCTGCTGGCCAGTTGCGGCGGCGCCGTGGCGGCCGCCGCGATCGCACGCCTGCCGGATGCCCCAGCGCGCAAGGCATGGCTGGCGTCGCGCGAAGTCCACGCGTTCCTCGCCGGCCTGCAATCCACCGCGCGGGCGGCGCCGTTGCCGATGCTGGGCCGCGCGGTGCGGCGCTGGTTGCACCGCGCACCGGTTCCCGCCATTCCCGACCTGTTCGACGATTACCTGTTCGACCTGCCTGCCCGCGCGCCATTGCCGCCCGCATCGGGCCGCCTGGAACCGGCCGTGGCGATCGTCGGCGGCAAGATGCTGTTCGGCCCCGAAGACGTGGGCCAGGCGCGTGGCGCGCGCATGCTGTTCGCGGAAACCGTGTTCGGCGGCGCCCGCGTGGCCAGCCTGCTCGACGGTGCCGCCGCGCCGGCCGCCGATCCGCGCTGGAGCGATGGGGCGATCGCTCCGCTGCTGCAGGTCGACAGTGCGATGCCGCTGGAAGACGCGGTGCGCACTTCGCTGTCGGACATGTTTTATTTCCGCTGCCATCAGCATGCGGGAAGCCATTACACGGGGGGCGTGATCGACCTGTTTCCGATCGAACTGGCGCGGCGCCTGGCCGCCAGCGTGGCAATGGAACGCAAGGGGCATCCCGATCCATGGCTGGTCGCGCCGGCATGGCGCGCGGTGCTGGGTATCGATGGCGCTGCCCGGTTGCGCGCGGTGCACGAGCAGCGCGCCGATGTGTGGATCGATACCTCGGACATGGCACAGGCACTGCGCGGGCAGGGCCTGAAGAAGGCAATCCGCTGGCAGGAAAACCGCCTGTGGCTGGTCGCTCCTTCCAGCTACGACAACTACCGCGCCCAGGTCGACGCGCAGTGGCGGTATGGCTATACGAAAGGCCTTGCCGCCTTCACACAAGGGCAGCGCGCATGAAACGAATCATGATCATCGGCGGCACCCGCGGCATCGGCCTCGCGCTGGCCGAACACTATGCCGGGCAGGGCGCCACACTGGCACTGTGCGGCCGCGATGCGTCGCGCATGGCCGGCCATCCGCTTGCCGGCCACGCGCGGGTGCGCATCGAGGAAGTCGACATCACCGACAGGGCGGCACTCGAACGCGTCATGCGTGACTTCGGTCCGATCGACCTGCTGATCGTCACCGCCGGCCACTACACGGATGCGGCGGCCATCGCCGCCGACCCGGAAGCGACGCTGCCGGTGCTGGGCACGAACGTCGGCGGCCTGTACGACGCGTTCGACATCGGCGGCCGCCACATGCGCCGGCAGGGGCAGGGGCACCTGGTTGCCATCGCTTCCATCGCCGGGCTGCTGAAGGACTATCCCGGCGCCTCGCTGTACAGCGCCAGCAAGCGCGCCGCCATCGCCATCTGCGACACGTTCCGCAAGGCGCTGGCACCGTTCGGCATTGCCGTCACGGTCATCGTGCCCGGTTATGTCGACACGGCCCGCCTGCGCGAACTGAATGGCGGCGATGCGCGCCGCAAGCCATTCCTGCAAACGGAAGCGCAGGCAGTGCGTCACATCGCCGCCGCCATCGCCCGGCGCGATGCGCGCTGCGTCTTCCCGTGGCAACTGCATATGCTGATCCGGCTGTTCAACTGGCTGCCGCGGCCATTGCAAAGCCTGCGCAAAAAATAAAAGCCCGCGCAAGGCGGGCTTCGGCTACGCCGGTAACGGATCAGAACCGGTAGGCCAGTTTCACCACGCCATAATCGACGCCGCTGTTCGGCTTCTTGATGCTGCCATTCGAGAAGTGCTGCATCTTCACCGCCACTTCCCAGTTCTTGTTGAAGACATAGCCCACGCCGATGTGGTCGCCGAACTGGAATGCCGTCGACAGGCGGTCATCGTTGTTGTTATAGGTTTCGGACATCAAGTGCGCGCCAATGCCGATCTCGGCATAGAAACCCAGCTTGTTCTTGTTTTCAAAACGGAAGACCGGGGTGAAGCCGATGTCCACGATGTGCTGCTTGTCGCCCGGCACGTTCTTGTACTGGCGGCCCTGCCAATAGCCGGCGCTCGCGTCCCAATATCCGGTCAGGTGCGTGTTGCCGGAATCGAACCAGCTCCAGTTCGGGTTCCAGTCCTTGGTCACGCCCACGCGCGCCATGCGGATTTTCGAGGCGGTGGCGGCTTCGCCATACACGCCATCGATCAGTTGGCCATCGGCCGCGAATGCGGCTTGCGCCGCCATCAGTGCGGCCACGGCCGCGATCATTTTTTTCATGTTCCTGTTCTCTCAAGTGACATGCTGTATACATAATCGATACGGCAATCCGGCTATTGTAGCGGGCTCGGCAGATTTAAGCTGAAGGGCATCCAAACGGAAAATCGATGTCGGATCGTTATAAAAATGCAAACTACGGAGCAACAATAAACATGGAATTCTTCACGAAAATCGCTTTTCTCGGTATCGGCTTGATGGGAGAGCCCATGGTGCGGCGCCTGCTCGCGGCAGGGCTCCCGGTCAGCGCCTGGAATCGTACCTTCAGCAAGGCCGAGCGGCTTGCATCGGATGGCGCCATTGCCGTGCCGAACCTGGAAGACGCGGTGCGCGACGCCGATATCGTCATCTCGATGCTGGAAGCCGGCCCGGTGGTCGGCGCGGTCATCGATGACGCACTGCCGGCGCTCCGGCAAGGCACGCTGTGGATCGACATGAGTTCCACGCGCCAGTCGGAAGCCCAGGAATTCCATGCCCGCCTGCAGGCGGCCGGCTGCCGCTTCGTCGACGCGCCCGTCTCCGGCGGCGTTGGTGGCGCACAGGCGGGAACGCTGGCGATCATGGCCGGCGGCACCGAGGCCGATATCGAGTATGCCCGGCCCGTGTTCGAAGCGATGGGCCGTGTCACCCGCGTGGGCCCGGCCGGCGCGGGCCAGGTATCGAAGCTGTGCAACCAGCTGATCGTCGGCGGCACGATCAATATCGTGGCGGAGGCGCTGCTGCTGGCGCAGGCCGCGGGTGCCGACCCCACCGCGGTGCGGGCGGCAATCCGAGGCGGTTTTGCCGAGAGCCGCATCCTCGAGGTGCATGGCCAGCGCATGCTCGACCGGAATTTCCTGCCGGGCGGGCAGGTGACGACGCAGTTGAAAGACCAGCACAACATCCTTGCCGCGGCGGCGGCGGCAGGCATCGCGCTGCCCGTCACCAGCCTGGTGACGGAACGCTATGAATCCATCCGGGACGTGTATCCGCAAGCCGATCACTCGGCCGCGCTGCTGGCGCTGGAGCGCCTGAACGACGGCCAGCGCGTGGGCGACGCTCCGGACCAGTTACCGTGAATTTAACGCAAAGGTAACGCCGTTTCCACCAGCCGCACCCAGAAGCTGGCACCGACTGGAAGAAGGTTGTCGTTGAAATCGTAGCTGCCATTGTGCAGCACGCATGGCCCCAGGCCATGGCCGCCCGCGCGGTGGTCGCCATCGCCGTTGCCGATGAAGATGTAACAGCCGGGCTTTTCCTGCAGGAAGAAGGCGAAATCCTCGGCGCCCATCGTCGGCTCGGCGTTGGCATCCACGTTCTGCTCGCCCACCACGGCCTTCATCACGTCGACGGCAAACGCGGTTTCCTTCTCGTGGTTGACGAGCGGCGGATAGTTGCGCTTGAAGTGGAAATCCACTTCGGCCTCGAACGCGGCGGCAATGCCCTCGGCCAGCGTCCGCATGCGCTGCTCGACCAGGTCCAGCACCGGCGTGGTGAACGTGCGCACGGTGCCCACCAGCTGCGCCGTGTCGGGGATCACGTTGGTGGCGCTGCCGGCGTGGATCTGCGTGATCGACAGCACGGCCGTGTCCAGCGGGCTCTTGTTGCGCGTGATGATCGTCTGCCACGCCTGGGCGATCTGTACCGCGATCATCACGGGATCGATGCCCTTGTGCGGCTGGGCCGCATGCGCGCCCTTGCCGCGCACCGTCACGTGGAATTCATTCGACGACGCCATCATTGGCCCCGTGCACACATTCATCGTGCCGGCCGCATAGCCGGGCCAGTTGTGCATGCCGTAGATGGCTTCCATCGGAAAGCGTTCGAACAGGCCGTCCTCGATCATCGCGCGCGCACCGGCACCACCTTCCTCGGCGGGCTGGAACACGAGGTAGACCGTGCCGTCGAAATTGCGCTGCCGCGCCAGGTGCCAGGCCGCGCCCAGCAGCATTGCCGTGTGGCCGTCGTGGCCGCACGCGTGCATCTTGCCGGGGTGGCGCGAGGCGTGCGGGAAGGTGTTCACTTCCTGCATCGGCAGCGCATCCATGTCGGCACGCAGGCCGATCGCGCGGTCCGAGGTGCCGTTCCTGATGATGCCCACGAGGCCCGTCACGCCAAGGCCCCGCACCACGGGGATGCCCCATTCGGCGAGTCTGGCGGCCACCGCGTCGGCGGTGCGCACTTCCTCGTAGGAGAGTTCGGGATGGGCGTGCAGGTCGCGGCGGATTTCCTGCAGCGCGGATTGAAACGCAATGATCGGTTCTACAAGTTTCATTCGGCTCTCCAGTTATTCTTTGCGGCCCCGGGTCGGGGCGTGTACGTCGAAACACGCCAGTAACAAGCCAATGAGCAAAGGAACATTGTAGCCTTTGTAACGGTCCCGCGGCCACCCGTGCGGGGCCGCCGCAAAGGCCCGGCAGATGGTTTACGATAGCGGATTGTTCTTCATTGTCTTGCCTCCCTCCCATGACCGCCACCCAAGTGCGTGCCGCCTGTCCGCACGACTGCCCCGATACCTGCGCCATTCTCGTCACCGTTGAAAACGGCGTCGCCACCGAGATCAAGGGCGATCCCGATCACCCCACCACGGCCGGTGTGCTGTGCACCAAGGTGTCGCGCTATGCCGAACGCACCTATTCGCCGGACCGCCTGCTGTATCCGCTGCGCCGGGTTGGCAAGAAGGGGGAAGGAAAATTCGAGCGCATCAGCTGGAATGACGCCCTGGACGAGATCGCCGCGCGGCTGAAGCCACTGGCGGAGAGCGCGCCGGAAGCCATCCTGCCCTATAGCTATTGCGGCACGATGGGCCTGCTGCAGGGCGAGTCGATGTCGTCGCGCTTCTTCCACCAGCTGGGCGCCTCGCTGCTGGACCGCACGATCTGCGCGATGGCCGGTTTCACCGGTTACAAGTACACGATCGGCGGCTCGATCGGCACCGATCTCGAACAGTTCCAGGATGCGAAAGTGATCCTGATCTGGGGTGGCAACCCGATCGCATCGAACCTGCATTTCTGGATGCGCGCACAGGAAGCAAAGCGGCGCGGCGCGAAACTGGTGGCGATCGATCCCTACCGCTCGCTGACGGCCGAGAAATGCCATCTGCACATCGCGCCGATGCCCGGCACCGATGCCGCGCTGGCGCTGGGCATGATGCACGTGCTGATTGCCGAGAACCTGGTCGACGATGACTACATCGCGCAATACACGCTGGGCTACGAACAGTTGAAGGAGCGCGCAGCCGAGTGGACACCCGCGCGCACGGCGGCCACCTGTGGTATTCCGGAAGAGCAGGTGCTGGAACTGGCGCGCCTGTACGGCCAGACAGCGCGGGCAGGGGAACCGGTGGCGATCCGCGTCAACTACGGCGTGCAGCGGGTGCGCGGCGGCGGCATGGCGGTGCGCAATATCGCCTGCCTGCCGGCGCTCGTTGGCGCATGGCGGCACGCGGCCGGCGGCATCCAGTTGTCCACGTCGGGCTCCTTCCCCACCAACAAGCCGGCGCTCCAGCGCCCGGACCTGCTGAAGAAACTGGTCCGCACGATCAACATGACGACGATCGGCGACGACCTGCTGCGCCCCGCGTCGCCGGCGTTCGGCCCGCGGGTGGATGCCGTCATCGTCTACAACTCGAATCCCGTGGCGGTGGCGCCGGATTCATCGAAAGTCCAGGCGGGTTTCGCGCGTGAAGACCTGTTCACGGTGGTGCTGGAACAGTTCCAGACCGATACCGTGGACTACGCGGACATCGTGCTGCCCGCCACCACGCAACTGGAGCACGCGGACGCCCACCTGGCCTATGGCCACCTGTACATGATGGCCAACAATCCGGCCATCGCGCCGCTGGGCGAGGCAAAGCCGAACACGGAAATCTTCCGCTTGCTGGCCGCCCGCATGGGGTTCACGGACCCCTGCTTTGCCGAGACCGATGATGAATTGGCATCCAAGGCGTTCCGGAAAGATGACGCAAGATCCATTCACTTCGATTGGGAGTCGTTGAAGAAGAAGGGCTGGGAAAAGCTGAACATGCCCGCTGCACCATTTGCCTATGGTAAATTCCCCACACCTTCAGGGAAATGTGAGTTCTTTTCCGCAGCCATGCAGGCAGATGGCCTGGACCCTCTGCCAGCCTATATCGAAAACTACGAATCCGCGTCATCTACCCCTGATCTGGCGGCAAAATACCCGCTGGCGATGATATCTCCACCGGCGCGCAACTTCCTGAACTCCACCTTTGTCAATGTGCAAAGCCTGCGCGCGACGGAGGGGGAACCGCAGCTCGACATCCATCCTGACGATGCAACAACACGTGCCATCAATCACGGCGATATGGTGCGCATCTTCAACGATCGTGGCTCGTTCGTATGCAAGGCCCGGGTCACGGAAAAGGCGCGGAAAGGCCTCGTGGTGGGCCTGTCGATCTGGTGGAAAAAGCTTGCGCGCGATGGCAAGAATGCCAATGAAGTGACCAGCCAGCGCCTGACCGACATGGGCCGCGCGCCGACTTTTTACGATACACTGGTTCAAGTCGAACGTGTCTCATGAGTAGGAAGTATGCGCAAGATTGCCCGTTTAAAAATACGTGCCAAGTACCTCCTGGCAGGGCTTTCGTGTGCGGCCGTGCTGGCCGGTTGCGCCCAGGTCAAGTACTACTTCCAGGCGGCGCAGGGCCAGTATTCGCTCTGGTCCGATTCGCGCTCAGTCGATGACTGGCTGGGCGATCCCAATACCGAACCGAAACTGCGTGCCCGCCTGGAAAAGGCGGTCACGATCCGCAAGTTCGCCGTGCGCGAACTGGGCTTGCCGGATAACGCCAGCTACAAGCAATACGCTGCCCTGAACCGCCCCTTCGTGCTGTGGAACGTGGTTGCCACGCCCGAGCTTTCC
Source organism: Pseudoduganella lutea (assembly GCF_004209755.1). Taxonomy (NCBI): domain Bacteria; kingdom Pseudomonadati; phylum Pseudomonadota; class Betaproteobacteria; order Burkholderiales; family Oxalobacteraceae; genus Pseudoduganella; species Pseudoduganella lutea. The sequence continues at coordinate 3,474,291 of NZ_CP035913.1, forward strand.
CTGCGTCCCATCCAGTGGTGCTTCCCGATCGCCGGCTGCGTGGCCTATCGCGGCTACTACAGCAAGGAAGATGCGATGGCGTATGCCGAAGAACTGCGCAAGGAAGGCGACGACGTGCAGGTCGGCGGCGTTCCCGCCTATTCCACGCTGGGCTGGTTCAGCGATCCGCTGCTGTCCACCTTCATCAATTATTCCGACGCCGAACTGGCCCGCATGGTGTTCCACGAACTGGCCCACCAGGTCGTGTACGTTCCGGGCGATTCCCGCTTCAATGAAGCGTTTGCATCGGCCGTCGAGGAAGCGGGCGTCGACCGCTGGCTCGAGCTGTACGGCAACGAGGCGATGCGCGAAGCGTATGTCCGCTACAGCATGCGCCGCAAGGAATTCCTGGCGCTGCTGGTCAAGCACCGCCAGATGCTCTCCGAGCTGTATGCCAGCAAGGCCAGCACCAAAAAGAAGCGCGAGGAAAAAGCGCGCATCTTTGCCTCCCTGCACAGGGAATATGGCGTGCTCAAGGCGAACTGGGGCGGCTATGCCGGCTACGACCGGTTCTTTGCCGAGAAGCTGACGAATGCCCACCTGGCCGCCGTGGCCACCTATAATGATCTTCTGCCCGGGTTCAAGGCGTTGCTGGCCCAGGAAAAAACGTTCCCGCGCTTTTATGCTGCGGTGCAGCGCATGAGCAACCTGCCATCCGTGGAGCGCAGCGAACGGCTGGCCGAGCTTGCGCGTGCGGCGGCGCCCACTCCGGCCGTGACGGTCGTGGCAGAAAAGCAGGCGGAAACCGCCGGCGGCCACTGACGCCCGTATCCGCTGTAATCCGGCGCACGATGCTGCGCCGCCGCAGGCTGCTTCACCCGTGCGCGGCTTTCCGCGGCCATGGAAAGCCGCAAAAAGCGCTTGCATACGGCCCTGCCTGCCGATAGCATCTTAGCGCGCAGATAGTACGAGCGTTCGTTTTTTGGAAGTCGACACCGCGACAGCCCGCCAGCCCTGTGCAGCCGGCGGCCCATGACAGCGGGGCGAGCCACGATAGCCCTGCAATAAAACGGAGACAAGAGGCACAGCATGGACAAGATCTGGTTGAAGTCGTACCCATCCGGCGTTCCTGCCGAGATCGATCCGAACCAGTACCGCTCGCTGGTACACCTGCTGGAGGAATCGTTCCAGAAGTATGCGGACCGCAAGGCGTTCGTGTGCATGGACAAGCACATCACCTTCGGCGAGCTCGATACGCACTCGAAGCGCATCGGCGCCTGGCTGCAGAGCCGCGGTATGAAGCCGGGCGCGCGCGTGGCGCTGATGATGCCGAACGTGCTGCAATACCCGGTCGCGCTGGCGGCCGTGCTGCGTGCCGGCTATACGGTGGTCAACGTCAATCCGCTGTACACGCCGCGCGAGCTGGAACACCAGTTGGCCGACTCGGGTGCGGAAGCCATCGTCATCCTGGAAAACTTTGCCCACACGCTCGAGCAGGTGGTGGGCCGCACGGCCGTCAAGCACATCATCGTGGCCAGCATGGGCGAGATGCTGGGCATGGCCAAGGGCCTGGTGGTCGATTTCGTCGTGCGCAACGTGAAAAAGCTGGTGCCAGCGTATTCACTGCCGAACGCCGTGCGCTTCAAGGAAGCACTGTCGCACGCATCGGGCATGAAGCTGACGCCGGTGGAAATCACGCATGACGACGTGGCCTTCCTGCAGTACACCGGCGGCACCACCGGTGTCTCGAAAGGCGCCACGCTGACGCACCGGAACGTGATCGCCAACGTGCTGCAGGTGGAGGCGTGGTCGCAACCCGGCCTGGCGAAGGAGCCCCGCGTCGCGGAACTCTCGATCGTGTGCGCGCTGCCGCTGTACCACATCTTCGCGCTGACGGCGTGCGCCATGTGGGGCATGCGCATGGGCGCGCTGAACATCCTGATCCCGAACCCGCGCGACATCGGCGGTTTCATCAAGGAACTGGCCAAGTACAAGTTCAACATGCTGCCGGCCGTGAACACGCTGTACAACGCGCTGGTGAACCATCCCGATTTCCATCATCTCGATTTCTCGGGCCTCAAGATCGCCAACGGCGGTGGCATGGCCGTGCAGCAGGCCGTCAACGACAAGTGGCTGAAGGCGACCGGCGTGGCGATCATCGAGGGCTACGGCCTGTCGGAAACGGCGCCCGTGGCCACCTGCAACCGTTCCGACAGCACCGCGTTTTCCGGCACGATCGGCTTGCCGATTCCGTCGACCGACGTAACGATCCTCGATGACGACGGCAACGAAGTGGCGCTGGGCCAGCCGGGCGAAATCGCCATCCGCGGCCCGCAGGTCATGGTCGGCTACTGGAACCGGCCGGAGGAAACGGCCAAGGTGATGACGGCCGACGGCTACTTCAAATCCGGCGACGTGGGCGTGATGGACGAACGCGGATATGTGAAGATCGTCGACCGCAAGAAGGATATGATCCTGGTCTCGGGCTTCAATGTCTATCCGAACGAGCTCGAAGCCGTGGTGGCCGCGCACCCTGGCGTCCTCGAGGTGGCCTGCGTCGGCGTGCCGGACGCGCACTCCGGCGAGGCGGTCAAGCTGTATGTCGTGCGCAAGGATCCGCAACTGACCGTCGAAGCGCTGATGGCTTATTGCAAGGAAAACCTGACCGGCTACAAGAAGCCGAAATACATCGAGTTCCGCGACGAACTCCCGAAAACGAATGTCGGCAAGATCCTGCGGCGCGTGTTGCGCGACGAGGCCACGGCCGGCACCCGGGAAGTGGCATGACGATGCCCCCGCAAGGCATTCCCGCATAACAAAGACAAGCGAAAGAAGAGGCACCGCATGGAAAAAATCTGGTTGAAATCCTATCCCGAAGGCGTACCCGCCGAGATCGACGTCTCGCAGTACACCTCGGTGACGCATCTGCTGGAGGATTCGTTCCGCAAATACGCCGACGACAAGGCCTACGTCTGCATGGACAAGTTCCTCACCTATGCGCAGGTCGACCAGATGTCCCGCAAGTTCGGCGCCTGGCTGCAGGGCAAGGGGCTGCAGAAGGGCGCCCGCGTGGCGATCATGCTGCCGAACGTGCTGCAGTATCCGGTGGCGATGGCCGGCATCCTGCGCGCCGGCTTCACCGTGGTCAACGTCAATCCGCTGTACACGCCGCGCGAACTGGCGCACCAGCTGAAGGATTCCGGTGCCCAGGCGATCATCGTGCTGGAAAACTTTGCCAACACCGTGCAGCAGGTGCTGCATGAAACGCCGGTCGAGCACGTGATCGTGGCCACGATGGGCGACCTGCTGGGCGCCGTGAAGGGCACGATCGTCAACCTCGTCGTGCGTCACGTGAAGAAGATGGTGCCGGCGTTCTCGCTGCCGCGCGCCGTGCCGTTCAAGCAGGTGCTGGCCGAGGGCGGCCGCATGACGCTGCACCCGGTGAAGATCGGTCACGACGATATCGCCTTCCTGCAATACACGGGCGGCACCACCGGCGTTTCGAAGGGCGCCGTGCTGCTGCACCGGAACGTGGTCGCCAACGTGCTGCAGAACGAGGCATGGCTGCACATGGGGCCGCAGCAGGAGCAGGTGGTGTTCGTGTGCGCGCTGCCGCTGTACCACATCTATTCGCTCACGATCAGCGCCTTCATGGGCATGCGCCTGGGCGGCCTGAACGTGCTGATCCCGAACCCGCGCGACATCCCGGGCTTCGTCAAGGAGCTGGCGAAATACCGCGTGACCGTGCTGCCGGCCGTGAACACGCTGTACAACGCGCTGCTGAACAATCCCGATTTTGCAAAGCTCGACTTCTCCAGCTACAAGGTGTGCAACGGCGGCGGCATGGCCGTGCAGCAAGCCGTGGCCGACAAGTGGCTCAAGCTCACCGGCACGCCGATCATCGAGGGCTACGGCCTGTCCGAAACGTCGCCGGTTGCCACCGCCAACCGCGTGGACATCAAGGAATTCACGGGCACGATCGGCCTGCCGATCCCGTCCACCGAAGTGACGATCCTCGATGACGACGGCAACCCGGTGCCGCTGGGCACCGCCGGCGAAATCGCCATCCGCGGTCCGCAGGTCATGGCCGGCTACTGGCAGCGGCCCGATGAAACGGCCCGCTCGATGACGGCCGACGGTTTCTTCAAGACCGGCGACGTGGGCATCATGGACGAGCGGGGCTACACGAAGATCGTCGACCGCAAGAAGGACATGATCATCGTTTCCGGCTTCAACGTGTACCCGAACGAAGTCGAAGGCGTGGTGGCCGCGCACCCGGGCGTGCTCGAGTGCGCGTGCATCGGCGTGCCGGACAAGAATTCCGGCGAAGCCGTGAAACTGTTCGTGGTGCGCAAGGACCCGAACCTGACCGCGGAATCGCTGATGGAATTCTGCAAGCACGAGCTGACTGCATACAAGAAACCGAAGTACATCGAGTTCCGCGACGACCTGCCGAAAACGAACGTGGGCAAGATCCTGCGGCGGCAGTTGCGGGACGAGAAGCGCGCGGCTTGAGTGTTGGCAAACTTGTTAACCCCACAGGCAACTGCCGGGGTCAGACCGTGGTCTGACCCCAGGGTTACGCCTCTGGGGTAAAGCCTGGAACGTATCTCAGGCGGCAATCACTCCCGCCTTCCCATCCTCCACCGCGAACCTCGCCAGCGTCCGAATCCCGCTGGCCTTGTCCCGCACATCGTCCAATCCCTGGAACAGCACCGAAGTCCGCTCCGGCGTGATCTCCATCAGCATGTAGCCACGCCGGTCGCTGCGCCCATACCTGATGTGCGGGTTCATCTCCACGTACTGCGCGGTGCGTTCCTGCGGCCGTGAGCTCGACGTGATCGAGGTGCCGCAGAACTCCGTGGCCACGACCGGGTTGCCGGCCGCGCGCGGCCGCGTCGGGTCGCGCCGCAGCTCGGCCGCATAGAACGTGTGCACGTCGCCGGACAGCACCAGCGGATTGGCGGCGCCACTCGTGCGTACCGCGTCGAGCAGGCGCTGGCGGGCGGCCGGGTAGCCGTCCCAGCCATCGGTCCAGAAGCGGCCATCGCTGGCGCGGCGGATCGCCACCTGCGACGACTGCGCCATCAGTGTTTGCTGGGCCAGCACGTTCCAGCGCGCCTTCGAGCTCTTCAGTCCTTCGCGCAACCAGGTCTCCTGCGTGGAACCGAGCATCGTGCGCCGGCCGTCGGCCAGCATCGCGCAGGCATTGCGGTAGACGGAATTGGAGCCGCCGCGGTCCGGCCGCGCACAGGCCTGCGGCGAACGGTACTGGCGGTTGTCGAGCACGTGGAATCTCGCCAGCGCGCCCCAGTCGTAACGTCCGTACATGCGCACATCCTCGAATCTGCTCCGGCCTCCTCCAGCCGTGAAGCGCAGCGGCTGGTGCTCGCAATAGGCCTGGTAGGCGGCGGCGCGACGTGCGGCAAAGTCGGGCGTCAGCAATTCGTCCCGCATGCCGCTGTAGTCGTTCGCCACCTCATGGTCGTCCCACGTCATGATCCACGGCGCCGCGTGGTGCGCGGCCTGCAGGTCACGGTCGCTCTTGTACTGCGCGTAACGGGCGCGGTACTGGTCCAGCGTGAAGCTTTCGTCGCGGCGCACGGCCCGCTGCGGATGGTCCAGGCTGTATCGGCCCCACTCGTAGATGTAGTCTCCCAGGAAGGCAACCAGATCGGGTGCGGCTTGCGCGAGGTGGCGCTGGGCGGCGTAATGGCCGAACTCCCAGTGCTGGCACGACGCCACGGCCAGCTTCAGCGCGCGGGGCAGGGTGCCGGGCGCGGGCGCCGTGCGGGTGCGTGCCACGGGGCTCACTGCATTGCCCAGCATGAAGCGGTACCAGTACCAGCGGTCCGGCCGCAAGCCTTTCACGTCGACGTGCACGCTGTGCGCCAGGGCCGGCATGGCGGTGGCCGTGCCGCGGGCGGCAATGGTGCGGAATGCCTCGTCTTCGGCGACTTCCCAGCGCACCGTGAACGCCACTGGCGGCGTGGTGCGGGCATCGAGCGGATCGAACAGGATGCGCGTCCACAGCACCACGCTGTCGGGCAGCGGCGCGCCGGAGGCCACGCCCAGCGTGAAGGGATAGGGCGTGTTGCGCGGCGCGGCCGCGCACGGCAGCACCGGGCCGAGCGCCGCCAGGCCTGCAACCCTGGCACCCGTCAGCAGCAACAGCCGGCGGCCGTGCTCCATCCGCTTACTTGTGCATCAGCGATTCGATCGGCGGTACCGGCCGCGGCTTGCGGTCCGACCCGGTGGCCACGTAGGTCAGCGTGGCTTCCGTGACCTTGACGATGTCCGCCTGCAGGCGGTTGCGTTCCGCATAGACCTCGACGTTGACGGTGATCGACGTGGTGCCCACCCGGACGATATCGGCATAGAACGACAGCAGGTCGCCGACGAACACCGGGTTCTTGAAGACAAAGGAATTGACGGCGATCGTGGCCACGCGCCCATTGGCCCGGCGGGTGGCCGGCAGCGAGCCGGCAATGTCGACCTGGGCCATGATCCAGCCGCCGAACACGTCGCCATACACGTTGGCATCGGCCGGGGCGGGCATCACGCGCAGCTCCGGCATTTTGCCCACAGGCAAGCGATTTGGGGCGAGGGTGGGCGTTACATCGGGCGTAACGGTGGGCGTGGTCATCGTGAAATCTCGTTGAAGGCTACAATTGGGTCCCAGATTCTAACGCCAGCCAGCCCGTCATGCGTCGTTCCGCCTATTCTTCCGAACCGCCCCCGCCCGGCCGCCCTGGCCGCAGCGATCTTGCCACCCTGAAAACGTTGCTCCCTTATTTATGGGTGTACAAGTGGCGGGTCGGCCTTGCCCTGCTGGCGCTGGTCGGCGCCAAGCTGGCCAACGTGGGCGTGCCGATCGTGATGAAGCACCTAGTCGATGCGATGACGCTCAAGCCGGGCGATCCGCGCGCGCTGCTGGTGCTGCCGGTCGGCTTGCTGGTCGTGTACGGCATACTGAGGCTGTCCACCACGCTGTTTACCGAGCTGCGCGAGTTCCTGTTTGCCCGTGTCACGCAGCGCGCCGTGCGCACCATCGCGCTGCAGGTATTCCGGCACCTGCATGCGCTGTCGCTGCGCTTCCACCTGAACCGGCAGACCGGCGGCATGACGCGCGACATCGAGCGGGGCACGCGCGGCGTCGGCTCGCTGATTTCCTACACGCTGTTCAACATCCTGCCAACGCTGGTCGAGATCACGCTGGTGCTGGCCTATCTCGTCACCCACTACGACATCTGGTTCTCGGTGATCACGTTCAGCGCGCTGGTGCTTTATATCGTCTTTACCGTGACCGTCACGAACTGGCGCACGCATTTCCGGCGCACGATGAACGACCTTGACTCGAAGGCCAACACCAAGGCGATCGACTCCTTGCTGAACTATGAGACGGTCAAGTATTTCGGCAACGAGGAATATGAAGCGAAACGCTACGACGAAGGCCTGAAGCACTACGAGTCGGCGGCGGTGCGTTCGCAAACATCGCTGTCCCTGCTGAACACGGGCCAGTCGGCCATCATCGCCACCGCGGTCACGCTGATCATGTGGCGCGCCACGGTCGGCGTGGTCGACGGCACCATGACGCTGGGCGACCTCGTGCTGGTGAACTCCTTCATGATCCAGCTGTATATCCCGCTCAACTTCCTGGGCGTGATCTACCGCGAAATCAAGCAGAGCCTGGCCGACATGGAACGCCTGTTCTCGCTGCTCGATGAAAACCGCGAGGTGGCCGATGCGCCCGATGCGCAGCCGCTGGTCACGCAAGGCGCCCAGGTCAGGTTCTCCCACGTGGAGTTCAGCTACGAGCCGAAGCGGCAGATCCTGTTCGATGTGGACTTCACGATCGCCGCCGGTACCACCACGGCCATCGTCGGCCACAGCGGTTCGGGCAAGTCCACGCTGTCGCGACTGCTGTTCCGCTTCTATGAAGTCGACAGTGGCGCGATCACGATCGACGGCCAGGACCTGCGCGCCGTCACGCAGGACTCGCTGCGCCACGCGATCGGCATCGTGCCGCAGGATACGGTGCTGTTCAACGACACGATCGAGTACAACATCGCCTACGGCAAGCCGGGGGCCACGCATGACGAGATCGTGGCCGTGGCGAAGGCGGCATCGATCCACGAATTCATCGACAGCCTGCCGGACGGCTACCGCACGATGGTGGGAGAGCGCGGGCTGAAACTGTCCGGCGGCGAGAAGCAGCGCGTGGCCATTGCGCGCACCCTGCTGAAGAACCCGGCCATCCTCGTGTTCGACGAGGCCACCTCGGCGCTCGATTCGAAATCCGAGCAGGCGATCCAGGCACAGTTGAAGGAAATCGCCAGGAACCGCACGACGATGGTGATCGCCCACCGCTTGTCCACCGTGGCCGACGCCCACCAGATCCTGGTGCTCGACCATGGCCGCATCGTCGAGCGCGGCAGCCATGCGGCGCTGCTGGCGGCGGACGGCCTGTATGCGCAGATGTGGGCGCGGCAGCAAGCCCGGGCCAATGCACCGGATGAAGCCGCCGCATAAGCGTCGGCATTATTGACAGTATTCCTGTGAATACTGATGACTGCGCAGTAAGCACCTGATACAAAACGGTTTCACTCCCTGGCCCGCAATTTGCCTCCATCAGGACGGGGCCGCAATGCATGCGGCCTGGTCGAGGGAGGTACCGTGCGATCAACACCGGTTGTTGCGCTTGCAGCACTGCTGGCCTGCCTGCCGGCGCGTGCGGTTGACGTCATCGACATCGGCTCCCATGCCCGATTGCCGGCTTATCTGCCGATCCTGCCCATCGGTTTTCCCGCCGAATCATTCGCGCCAGCGCCCATGGTGCTAGCACCCGGCTATTTCCCCGCGCCATTCACCAGCTATTTCCCCGGTTATTTTTCCTATTATTTTCCCGCTGATTTCTCGCCGTATTTCCCTTCTTATCCCCTACCATTCCCGGCCCCGCATCCACCCGTCCACACGCCCGGCGATGAACGGGGCGACGTGCCATCGGCCGCCGCGCTGACCGAGCTGGCCCTGATTGCCGGAGCGCAGGCCGCCACCGCCACGGTTGCCGAGCCCATGCCGGTGCCGGAACCGGTATCGGTGCTGATGCTGGCATGCGGTTTGTTGCTGATGGTCCCTGGCGCCTGGGCCTCGCGCTGGTCGCGCCTGGGCGATACCGATTCATTGCTGCAACGGAGGTTTCCATGAGCGGTTTGACAACCGCCGCGCGCGCGGCACTTGGCGCACCTGGCGTCGACAACGTGGATGGGCAGGTCCACCTGCTGGTGCCCGTGGTGAATGTGGGCGACACGGCCCTGTCCGCACTCGAGGTGCATGGGGTCAAGCTGGGTGGTGCGGTGCGCCTCGGGCCGGTCGCATTTCCTGTCGTGCTGGGCATGCTGGAACGGTGCAGCGCGGCGAGCTTTACCGTGTGCTTCGCCGCCGGCGGACTGGCGCCGGGCCGGCGCTACCTGCTCACGCTGGCGGTCAGGTACGCGGTCGGCGGCGTGGTGCACGGCTTGCAGTTGAACCGCTATGTGCGGATACCGGCACCGACCCCGCGCATGGCCGCGCCGCTGCATGCCCGCGTCACCACCGTGCTGGCGCAAAATACGTGGCGCTACACGCTGCACAACGACGAGGCGCCGGATTCCGGCCTGTACATCGCGTCGCTGGCGCTGATGATTTCCGCGCCGGTGATGATCACGGGCACGCCACCCGGGTGGCGCGGCGAAACGGATGGCATCAGCTATGTCTTCTGGCGCGCCGCCGACTACCTGCTTCCCTATCCGCACCACGTCATGCCCGGGCATGAACTGTCGGGCTTTCGTCTCAACAGCCCGCACACGTCGTCGCAGGCTTCGGCGGCGGCCATATCGAGCTGGAACCACGGCCTCGATGCGATCGGCCCCGTGCTCACCGCCGACGTCGACGCCTGCTACGTGCCCACGCCCTATCGGGGCGCATCCGAACCGGGCCGCAAATAAAAAGGCCGGGCTGTCATGCCCGGCCCCGTTACAGGATTGCGTCGCGGTTCAGGTCGGCGCCATCAAGGTCCGCACCATCAGGCCAGTGGCTCGAGGGCGGGATCCTTATCCTTCGAAGGATGGGTCAATTCGCCTTCCCACTTGGCCACCACGGCGGTCGCGATGCTGTTGCCGATCACGTTCGTGGCGGAACGGGCCATGTCCAGGAAGTGGTCGATCGACAGCAGCAGCACCAATCCCGCCTCCGGGATATTGAACTGCGACAGCGTGGCGGCAATCACCACCAGCGAGGCGCGCGGCACACCGGCCATGCCTTTCGACGTCAGCATCAGCACGGCCATCATCGTCATCTGCGTGCCCAGCGAGAGCTCGATGCCGTAGGCCTGGGCGATGAACACGGCGGCAAACGTGCAGTACATCATCGAGCCATCGAGATTGAACGAGTAGCCGATCGGCAGCACGAACGCGGCGATCCGGTTGCGCACGCCGAAGCGCTCCAGGCCTTCCAGCGTTTTCGGGAATGCCGCCTCGGACGACGCGGTGGAAAACGCGAGGATCGTCGGGCCACGCACTTCGGTCAGCAGCTCGAAGATGCGCTTGCCCAGGAAGACGAAGCCAGCAAGGATCAGCAGGCCCCACAGCACGGCGATGCCGAAGTAGAACTCGGCCATGAAGACACCGTAGGTCTTCAGAACGATCAGGCCTTCCTTGGCGATGATGCCGGAAACGGCGGCGAACACGGCGATCGGCGCGAACTGCATCACGTAGCCCGTGACCTTCAGCATCACGTGGGCCACGCCGTCGATCGCGTCCACCATCGGTTCGGCCTTCTTGCCTACGGCGGCGGCGCCCAGGCCGAAGAACAGCGAGAACACCACGATCTGCAGGATCTCGTTCTTCGCCATGCCATCCACGATCGAGGAGGGGATCAGGTGGGTGATGAAGTCCTTCAGCGTCAGGCTGCTGGTGGCCAGGTTGGTCACGTGGGCCGCAGTGTCCAGCGTGCCTTTCAGCGCGTCGCCGGGGCGGAAGATATTCACGAGCACGAGGCCCAGCGCCAGCGACATCACCGAGGCGCCAAAGAACCAGGCAAGCGACTTGATACCTATGCGGCCAACTTCACTGGCATCACCCATGCGCGCGATGCCCACCACCAGCGTGGAGAACACCAGTGGCGCGATGATCATCTTGATCAGCCGGAGGAACATGGTCGTGATCAGCGACATCGCTTCCGAGTACGATGTCGGCGTCTCCATCGTGGTGTTCAGGATATAGCCAACCACGATCCCCAGTGCCAGTGCCACCAGGATCCAGGTGGTCAGGCGATTCTTTTTCTCCATGAGCGGTGTCTCTCCATGCTGGGCGCGCGGCGGCGGGTTGCGCGCCGGTGCCGGGGTTTGCCGTAAAATGATTAATTATCAGGCATTTGTTAGAAAAGTTTCGCGCAGTATCCTTGGGGCATTCAACACTGTCAAGCAGGCTTTGGGCGCACGAATGGCGATGATCGACATACAAAACATCAGCAAGTGGTACGGGCAGTTCCAGGTGCTCGCCGATTGCACCACGCAGGTGGCAAAGGGCGACGTGATGGTGATCTGCGGCCCGTCCGGCTCCGGCAAATCCACGCTGATCAAGACCGTCAACGGGCTCGAACCGGTCCAGCGCGGCGAGATCGTCGTCGATGGCACCGCGGTCCATGCGCCCGGCACCGACCTGCCGCGCCTGCGCGCCCGCATCGGCATGGTGTTCCAGAATTTCGAGTTGTTTCCCCACTTGTCGGTGCTGCAAAACCTGGCGCTCGGCCAGGTGAAGGTGCTCAAGCGCGCGCGCGACGAGGCCAATGAACGCGGCCTGCAGTACCTCGATCGCGTCGGCCTTCTCGAGCAGCAGGACAAATACCCGAACCAGCTCTCGGGCGGGCAGCAGCAGCGCGTGGCGATCGCCCGCGCACTGGCGATGGACCCGGTGGCGATGTTGTTCGATGAACCCACTTCGGCGCTCGATCCGGAAATGATCAACGAAGTGCTGGACGTGATGGTGGGGCTGGCGCAGGATGGCATGACGATGATGGTCGTCACCCACGAGATGGGTTTTGCGCGCCGCGTGGCCAACCGCGTGGTGTTCATGGATGCGGGCCGCATCGTCGAGGATTGCGGCAAGGATGCGTTCTTTGGCGCGCCCCGGTCGGACCGCGCACGCGAATTCCTGGCCAGGATCATCCACTGACGGACGAGGCGGCAACCCGGTGCCGGCGAGCTCCCGCCGGATGCGGCTTGCAAGGGGGTAGAATATCGCATCCGTTTTTCGAGACTTGCCAATGTCCACCTTCGACGCCCCTTCTTCCCTGACCATCATCCGCCCGGACGACTGGCACCTGCACCTGCGCGACGGCGCCACCATGGCCAGCGTGCTGCCGCACAGCGCGCGCCAGTTCGGCCGCGCCATCGTGATGCCGAACCTGAAGCCGCCCGTGACCACGGTCGCCCAGGCCGCCGCCTACCGCGACCGCATCCTGGCCGCACTGCCGGCCGGGCTGTCGTTCGAACCGCTGATGACGCTTTATCTCACCAACAACACGTCGCCGGACGAGATCCGCCGCGCCGCCGAGTCCGATTTCGTGCATGCCGTGAAGCTGTACCCGGCCGGCGCGACCACCAATTCCGACGCCGGCGTCACCGACCTGGCCAATTGCTACAAGGTGCTCGAAGTGATGCAGGAAACCGGCTTGCCGTTCCTCGTGCACGGCGAAGTCACCGATGGCGACATCGACCTGTTCGACCGCGAAGCCGTGTTCATCGAGCGCGTGATGCGCCCGCTGCGCAAGAATTTCCCGGCGCTGAACGTGGTGTTCGAGCACATCACCACCAAGGACGCCGCGCAGTACGTGGCCGAGGCCGAAGGCCCGATCGCCGCCACGATCACGGCGCACCACTTGCTGTACAACCGCAACGAGATCTTCAAGGGCGGCATCCGCCCCCATTACTACTGCCTGCCCGTGCTCAAGCGCGAGGAACACCGCCTGGCGCTGGTGACGGCCGCCACCAGCGGCGACGAGCGCTTCTTCCTCGGCACCGATTCGGCGCCGCATGCGCAAGGCGCCAAGGAAGCCGCCTGCGGCTGCGCCGGCTGCTACACCGCGCTGCATGCGATGGAGCTGTACACGGAAGCATTCGAACGCGCGGGCGCGCTCGACAAGCTCGAAGCATTCGCCAGCCTGAACGGCCCGGCGTTCTACGGCCTGCCGCCGAACGAAGGCACGATCACGTTGAACCGCGAGCAATGGACGCTCCCGCAAACCCTGCCGCTCGGCGAGCAGGAGGTCGTGCCGCTGAATGCCGGCGAAACCATCAACTGGCGCATGGCGTAATCGGTGCTGCCTCCGGTCGACTGGTCGTGTCCGTGGTATGACGCGGTGCGCCCGGCGGCGCAGTCCGCCGGTGCCACCCATGCGGACGCCGATGTCATCGGTACCTTCAGCGCCCGCGCCGCGGTGCTGGGCCTCGTCAACCACGCCGGCCTGCCGATCCGGTTCGTGCCGCAGGCCGCGCTCCCCGAGGGCGCGGCCTATGAAGAGCACATCGGTGCCACCGGCTGCGTCCCCACGCGCGACAACCTGCACGATTTCTTCAATGGCCTCGTGTGGCTGAGTTTTCCGCTGGTAAAGCGCGAACTGAATGCCCTGCAGGCGGCGCAGATCGCCCGCGACGGCATCCGCGCCGAACGGGGCCCCGCGCGCGATGCGGCCACGCTGTTCGACGAGAACGCCGCGCTGCTCGTGGTACGGGACAATGCGGAAGGCGCGGCGCTGGCCGACGCGCTGCGCAACCACCGCTGGCGCGAGGCGTTCGTCGAGCGCGCCGCCATGTTCGGGGCGCAGGCGCAGGTCTGGCTGTTCGGCCACGCGCTGATGGAAAAGCTGATAGCGCCCTACAAGGCCATCACCGCGCACACCCTGGTCGTGGCCGCGCCGGCAGCGTATTTCGCACTGCCGCGCGGAGAGCAGCAGGCATGGATCGATGCCCATGTTGCTGAGCGGCTGCGCGGGGCAGGGTTGCGCAAGGCCGATTTCACGCCGCTACCGGTACTGGGCATTCCCGGCTGGTGGGCGGCGCAGGACGACGCTTTTTATGACGACACCACCGTGTTCCGTCCCAGGCGGAACGCATCCACTCTGGAGAAACCATGACAGTACGAACGATTCGCTGGGGTATCCTCGGCACGGGCAAGATCGCCAAGGCCTTCGCCACCGCGCTGAAGGAAACGCCGGATGCCGTGCTCGCGGCCGTTGCGTCGCGCAGTGTTGATAGCGCTACCGCGTTTGTCGGCGAACATGGCTCGCACGAATTGACGAAGAGCCACGGCAGCTACCAGGCGCTGGCCGACGATCCGGATGTCGATGCGATCTACATCGCCACACCGCACCCGATGCACCGCGAGAACGCGCTGATGTGCCTGAACGCGGGCAAGCACGTGCTGGTCGAAAAGGCCTTCACCGTGAACCGGCGCGAAGCGCAAGACATCGTGGCGCTGGCGCGTGAGAAAAAACTGTTCGCGATGGAAGCGATGTGGACCCGCTTCCAGCCTGCCGTGCTGGAAGCAAAGCGCATCGTGGCCAGTGGCGAGATCGGCACCGTGGCCACCGTGCAGGGCGATTTCGGTTTCGACGCGCCTGTCGATCCCGAGCACCGCCTGTTCAATCCCGCGCTGGGCGGCGGTTCGCTGCTGGACCTGGGTATCTATCCGCTGTCGATCGCCGCTTACTTCCTCGGCCCCGTGAAGTCGGTACAGGCTGTCGGCCAGCTTGCGCCCACGGGCGTGGATCTGCAATGCACGTTCGCGCTGCAGCACGAGAACGGTGGCCTGGCGGCCTGCACTGCCAGTTTGGCGGCGCGCACCCCGGGCGAATTCACGATCAGCGGCAGCAAGGGCTTCGTGCGCCTGCACGGCCGCTTCCACAACACGGAAGAAGTGACGGTGGAACTCGATGATGGCAATCGCCGCACGGTGCGCAAGCCGCGCATCGGCAATGGCTATGCGCATGAAATCATCGAAGTGAATCGCTGCCTGCGGGCAGGGCTGACGGAAAGCCCGGTGATGCCGCTGGATGAAACGCTGGCGCTGATGGGGGTGCTGGACGAGATCCGGCGGCAGATCGGCGTCGCCTACGACGCCGACCGTTGATCAGCGAACGAGGTTGTCGACGCGGCGCTTGCGGGGCAGCAGCAGGACGCCGGCGCCGACCAGCAGCATCGACCAGCTCGACGTTTCCGTGAGCACTGGTTCGGCCTTGTCGGCGGTCTTCGCGGCCGGGGCGGCAACGCCTTGGCCAACGGAGGCCTCGGTCGATGTGGCGCCCGGTGCCAGGACACTGGTTTGAGCCAATGAACCGGCAACTTCCACCGCGGCGGAAGCCGTCGCGTTTACACCAAATGCAAGAGATGCGATTACGAAATATTTTTTGATATTGATCATGTATTTGCAGAAAAGTCCAGATTGTTTGGCATTCTAATGTTGCTAACGATTCAATACAACGACTTTATTCATTGAAGCTTATACATGTTGCTGCAATGCAGCACATCGCACCTGCGTTACACTGTTCCATCATCCAGAAAGGCCTGCCATGTCCAACCCGGCGCGTACCCTCGACCTGAAAACGATCCTGCTTGCCACCGGTGTCGTCCTGACGCTGGCGATGGGCGTGCGGCACGGTTTCGGTTTCTGGATGCAGCCCATTTCGCAGGCCAACGGCTGGAGCCGCGAAACGTATTCGCTGGCGATGGCGCTGCAAAACCTGTTGTGGGGCGCCTTCGGGCCGTTCGCCGGCATGGTGGCGGACCGCTGGGGCACCATGCGCGTGGTGCTGGTCGGTGCGTTCGCCTACATGGCCGGGCTGGCATGGATGGCCACCGTCACGGACGCCACGCTGTTCATCGCCGGTTCCGGCATCCTGATCGGGCTGGGTCTGGCCTGCACGGGGTTCGGCGCCGTCAGCGGCATCATCGGCCGTGCTGCACCGCCAGAAAAGCGCTCCTGGGCGTTCGGCATTTCCGGCGCCGCCAGCTCGTTTGGCCAGTTCCTGCTGATGCCGATCGAGCAGACGATGATTTCCCAGGCGGGGTGGCAGAACGCGCTGTACCTGCTGGCCGCGATCGTCGTGTTCCTGATGGTGCCGATGGCATTCCGGTTGCGTGAACCGGTGGCCCAGGTGGCCGCCGGCCCGCGGCAGGGCATCCGCGAAGCGCTGGGCGAGGCGCTCGGCAACCGCTCGTTCCTGCTGCTGGTGGCGGGCTACTTCGTGTGCGGCTTCCAGCTCGTGTTCATCGGCGTGCACATGCCGGCTTACCTGAGGGACCAGGGGCTGGCCGATCCCAAGGTGGCCGTCATCGCACTGGCGCTGATCGGCCTGTTCAACATCTTCGGCTCCTACTGGGCGGGCAAGCTGGGCGGCAGGCTGCCGAAGCGCTACCTGCTGTCGGTCATCTACTTTTCCCGCGCGGCCGTGATCGCCCTGTTCCTCGCGGTACCGCTGTCGCCACTGTCGGTGTACCTGTTCGCGGCGGCCATGGGCGTGCTGTGGCTGTCCACGGTGCCGCTGACGAACGGCATCATTGCCGGCGTGTTCGGGCTGTCGCACATGTCGATGCTGGCCGGCGTGGTGTTCTTTTCGCACCAGGTCGGCAGCTTCCTCGGCGTCTGGCTGGCTGGCTACCTGTTCGACCTGCAGGGCAGTTATGACCTCGTGTGGGCCATCGCCATCGGCCTGGGGATCATGGCCGGCCTGGCCAACCTGCCGATCGACGAGCGGGCGCTGGTGCGCCCGCACCTGAAGGTGGCGTAAGGAGGCGGAAATGCGAAACATGCGCTGGCGCCGGTTGCTGCTGTGGTGTCTCGCCGCCCTCGTGCTGGCGGCTTGCTTCGCCGCCTACCTGCGGCCGGATTTCATGTTCGACATGGCGACGCGGATCGTCATGTGCTTCTGACCGGGCCTGCTAGACCTTCAGGAACTCTTCGCGCCCGCCCAGCCACCGTTCCAGGTGCGCTTCGACCACCCGTTCGCTGGCCGGGTCGTGCAGCAGCGCGTGCGCCACGTCGCGCGCCTGGTCGACCAGCCAGCCATCCGTTTCCAGGTCGGCAAAGCGCAGCATCGCCTGGCCGGATTGCCGGGCACCAAGAAATTCACCGGGACCGCGGATTTCCAGGTCGCGCCGGGCGATCTCGAAACCATCGGTGGTCTCGCGCATCGTGGCCAGGCGCTGCTTGGCCACGTGGCCCAGCGGGCTCTGATACAGCAGCAGGCACACGCTGGCCGCCGAGCCGCGCCCCACGCGCCCGCGCAGCTGGTGCAGCTGCGACAGGCCGAAGCGTTCGGCATGCTCGATCACCATCAGCGACGCATTGGGCACGTCCACGCCCACCTCGATCACCGTGGTGGCCACCAGCACGTGCACCCGGGCGGCGGTGAAGGCATCCATCACTTCCTGCTTCTCCGCCGGCTTCATGCGGCCATGCACGAGGCCCACCTGCAGGTCGGGCAACGCCGCGGCCAGTGTTTCGTAGGTTTCCGTGGCGGTCTGCAATTGCAGCGCTTCCGATTCCTCGATCAGCGGGCAGACCCAGTACACCTGGCGGCCATCCAGCGCGGCCGCGTGCACCCGCTCGATCACTTCGTCGCGCCGGTTCTGGTCGATCACGCGCGTGACGATGGGCGTGCGGCCCGGCGGCAGCTCGTCGATCACCGACACTTCCAGGTCGGCGTAATACGTCATCGCCAGCGTGCGGGGGATCGGCGTGGCGGACATCATCAGCTGGTGCGGCACCAGTCCGTCCGCGCCCTTGCCGCGCAGGGTGAGGCGCTGGCCGACACCGAAGCGGTGCTGCTCGTCGACGATGACGAGGCCCAGCCTGGCGAACTGCACGGTGTCCTGGATCAGCGCATGCGTGCCGATCACCAGTTGCGCCTCGCCCGATTCGGCCATGGCCGAAGCGGCCATCTTTTCCTTCTTCTTCAAGCTGCCCGTCAGCCACGCCACCTTCACGCCCAGCGGTTCCATCCACGCGGCGATCTTCCTGAAATGCTGCTCGGCCAGGATTTCGGTGGGCGCCATCAGCGCGGCCTGGAAGCCGCTGTCGATGGCCTGCGTGGCGGCCAGCGCGGCCACCACCGTCTTGCCGCTGCCCACGTCGCCCTGCAGCAGCCGCTGCATCGGGTAAGGCTGGCGCAGGTCGGCGCGCACTTCCTCGAGCACGCGCGCCTGCGCATTCGTGAGCCTGAACGGCAACGCAGCCTGGAATGCCGCGGTCAGCGTGCCCACCGCCTCGAGCGGCGCCGCGCCTTTTTGCCGGCGCGCGTCCTGCGCGCGCTTCAGCGACAGCTGCTGGGCCAGCAGCTCGTCGAACTTCATGCGGATCCACGCCGGATGCGAGCGCTCCGCCAGCGCATGCTCGTCCACCTGTTGCGGCGGATGGTGCAGCAGCTTCACGGCCGGCTCGAAGCCATGCAGCTGCATCTTTTCGACAAGCCTCGGTGGCAACGTGTCGGTCCAGTCCACGCGGCGCATCGCCTCCATGATCGCGCGGCGCAGCACGTGCTGCGACAGGCCTTCGCCGGAAGGGTAGACCGGAGTGAGGGACGTGGGCAGCGGTGCGCCTTCGTTGACCACCTTGTAAGTGGGATGCACCATCTCGGCGCCGAAGAAGCCGTGTTTCAGCTCGCCGCGGGCGCGCACCCGCGTGCCTTCGGCCAGCTGCCTGGTCTGGCTGCCGTAGAAATTCATGAAGCGCAGCATCAGTTCGCCCGTATCGTCGGCGATGTGCACGATCATCTGCTTGCGCGGCTTGTAGGTGATCTCGTTCTTCGTGACGATGCCTTCGACCTGCGATGTCTGCCCGCCGCGCAGGCAGGCCGCGCGGATGTCGGTGACCTCGGTCTCGTCCTCATAGCGCATCGGCAGGTGCAGCACCAGGTCCATGTCGGTGCGCAGCCCGAGCCGGGCCAGCCTGCTTTCGATCGAGGGGGCCGCTTTCTTCACGGGGGGCTTGCTTTGCTTCGTTTCGGCCATGGTCAGGTGATGCTTTTTTTACTCGATTGCGAGCTCTTGTGGGTCGCTCGGCAACTGATCGTGGGTTAAAAGCGTGTATTTCCGCGCCATGCGTCGTTGCAAATGCCCCGGGATAGGTGGCTATCCCGGGGCATTTACGCCTAGCCTGACACGCAAATCCATCGCTTTTACCGCCACGCCGTTGCCGAGCGACCCACTAGCGTACAATAGAAGGTTGCCCAATGCTTTTTCAGCGGAATTGCGCGCACGTCGTCATCCATGCGCGCCACCGCCAGACACACTATGTATTCGCTCTCCGATTTCGATTTTAACTTGCCGCCCGAGCGCATTGCTCAGTTTCCGCTGCCGGACCGCAGCGCGTCCCGCCTGTTGCACGTGGACGGCAGCCGCCTAGTCGACCGAAAATTCACCGATATCCTCGACCTGCTGCAGCCGGGCGACCTGCTGGTGATGAACGACACCCGCGTGCTGAAGGCGCGCTTCTTCGGCATCAAGGACAGCGGCGGCAAGGTCGAGGTACTGGTCGAGCGCGTGCTCGACACGCGCACCGTGCTGGCCCAGGTCCGTGCCTCGAAGTCGCCGGGACCCGGCGTGAAGATCCGCCTGGCCGACGCTTTCGACGTCACGGTGGGCGAGCGCGCCGGCGAATTCTTCACCCTGAAATTCGATGCCGACGTGTTCGACCTGATCGAACAGTACGGCCGCCTGCCGCTGCCGCCGTATATCGAGCACGCGCCCGGCGAGGTGGACGAGACACGCTACCAGACCGTGTTCAACAAGGTGCCGGGCGCCGTGGCGGCCCCCACCGCCGGCCTGCACTTCGATGAAGCGCTGCTGCAAAAGCTGCGCGACAAGGGCGTGAACTTCGCCTATGTCACGCTGCACGTGGGCGCCGGCACGTTCCAGCCGGTGCGCACCGAGAACCTGGCCGAGCACAAGATGCACACCGAGTGGTACACGATGCCACAAGCGACCGTGGATGCGGTGAAGGCCACGCGCGCCGCCGGCCGCGATGTGATCGCCGTCGGCACCACCAGCCTGCGCGCGCTCGAATCGGCGTCCCAGTCGGGCACGATCGAGGCGGGCAGCGCCGACACGGCGCTGTTCATCACGCCGGGCTATGCCTTCAAGTCCGTCACCCGGCTGATCACCAACTTCCACCTGCCGAAGTCCACGCTGCTGATGCTGGTCTCGGCCTTTGCCGGTTTCGACGAGATCCGCGCCGCCTATGCGCACGCGATCGCCAACGAATACCGCTTCTTCAGCTATGGCGATGCCATGCTGCTGACTACGCCCAACCGGGCATAACGGATAACTGACAATGCTGGAATTTAAACTCATCAAGACCGATACGACCGGTCTGACGAAAGCGCGCCGCGGCACGCTGAAACTGAACCATGGCGTGGTGCAGACGCCGATCTTCATGCCTGTCGGTACCTATGGTTCCGTGAAGGCCATGTCGCCGATCGAACTGAAGGAAATCGGCGCCCAGATCATCCTGGGCAATACCTTCCACCTGTGGCTGCGCCCCGGCAATACCGTGATGGCCAAGTTCGGCGGCCTGCACAAGTTCATGGGCTGGGATAAACCCATCCTCACGGATTCCGGCGGTTTCCAGGTATTCTCGCTGGGCGAGATGCGCAAGATCACGGAAGATGGCGTGCATTTCAACTCGCCCATCAACGGCGACAAGCTGTTCCTGTCGCCCGAGATCTCGATGCAGATCCAGCGCGTGCTGAACTCCGACATCGTGATGCAGTTCGACGAGTGCACGCCGTATGAAATCAACGGCCGCCCGGCCACGCTGGAAGAGGCGGCGAAGTCGATGCGCATGTCGCTGCGCTGGGCGCAGCGCTCGATGAACGAATTCAAGGGGGGCGAGAACCCGAATGCGCTGTTCGGCATCGTCCAGGGTGGCATGTTCGAATCGCTGCGCGACGAATCGCTGGCCGGCCTGGAAGAGATCGATTTCCCGGGCCTGGCGATCGGCGGCCTGTCCGTCGGCGAGCCGAAGGAAGACATGATGCGCGTGCTCGAGCACATCGGCCCGCGCCTGCCGGCCAACAAGCCGCACTACCTGATGGGCGTAGGCACACCGGAAGACCTGGTGGCCGGCGTGAGCAACGGCGTGGACATGTTCGACTGCGTGATGCCCACCCGAAATGCCCGCAATGGCTGGATCTTCACCCGCTTCGGCGACATCAAGATCAAGAACGCGCGCTACAAGGAAGACACCGAGCCGTTCGACTCGACCTGCTCGTGCTACGCCTGCCGCAACTTCAGCCGCGCCTACCTGCACCACCTGCACCGCGCGCAGGAAATCCTGGGTGCCCGGCTGAACACGATCCACAACCTGCACTATTACCTGGACATCATGCAGCAGATGCGCGATGCGCTGGATGAAGATCGCTTCCCCGCGTGGGTGAAGCAGTTCCACGCCGACCGTGCCCGCGGAATTTAACTGAGTAAAAACCTGCAGGAACTTCTTGCAATAGTGTAAAAGTCCCCAATCTCTGCGGCTTTGGCCAGTGCTAGAATACAGCGCTGTTTTTTTTAATTACATTGGAGTCACCCGTGTTCATTTCCAACGCTTATGCTCAAACCGCCGGCGCCGCCGATGCGTCGATGATGGGCAACCTGTCGACCTTCGTGCCACTGATCCTGATGTTCGTGGTCATGTATTTCCTGATGATCCGCCCGCAGCAGAAGCGCGCCAAGGAACAGAAAGCCATGATGGACGCGCTCGCCAAGGGCGATGAAGTCGTGACGGTCGGCGGTATCCTGGGCCGGGTGTCCCGCGTGACCGATGCCTTCGTGACGGTGGAAGTGGCACCGAACACGGAAATCGTGGTGCAGAAATCCGCGGTCACCACGCTGCTGCCGAAGGGCACGCTGAAGGGGCTGTAAGACCTCACACAGGAAGCGGGCGGCACCACCGCCCGCTTTTGTTATCGGCCAACCTCGCTGAAGATCATGAATCGTTATCCCATCTGGAAATACATCCTCATTGCCATCGTCGTGCTGCTGGGGGCACTGTACACGGCACCCAACTACATGGGCGAGTCGCCCGCGCTGCAGATCACCAGCGGTAAATCCACGGTGAAGGTGGGTAGCGATATCGTCACCCGCGTCGAGCAATTGCTGGCCGAGGCGAAGCTGCCCACGTCCGGCATCACGTTCGACGCGGGCTCGAGCAGCCCTTCCGTGCGCGCCCGCTTCACCGATATCGACACGCAGTTCAAGGCCAAGCTGGCCCTGGAACGCGGGCTCAATACCGATCCGGAAGATCCCGCCTATATCGTCACCAACAACCTGATGGCCAATACGCCGGCATGGATGCAGAAACTCGGCGCCCACCCGATGTACCTGGGCCTCGACCTGCGCGGTGGCGTCCACTTCCTGATGCAGGTGGATGTCAAGGCCGCGCTGGACAAGCGTATCCAGGGTTTCCAGGCCGCGATCCGCAGCGAACTGCGCGACAAGAACGTGCGCCACGCCGGCATCGAACGCTCGGGCGATGCGATCATCGTGAAATTCCGCGACGACGCCACCCGCCAGGCTGCCCGCAAGGCGCTGGGCGAGATGAACGAACTGCAGTTCGCCGACGGCACCAGCGGCGCCGACCTGACGCTGACCGCGTCGATGAAACCGGCCGCGCTGAAAGCCGCGGTGGACAACGGCGTGAAGCAGAACATCGCCACCCTGTCCAAGCGCGTCAATGAACTGGGTGTCTCCGAACCGATCATCCAGCAGCAGGGCGCGGACCGCATCGTCGTCCAGCTGCCGGGCGTGCAGGACGTGGCACGCGCCAAGTCGATCATCGGCCGTACCGCCACGCTGGAAGTGCGCCTGGTCGACCAGACCGTGCCGCGCGGCACCGAGCTGACGGCCGCGATCCCGTTTGAGTCGGAGCTGTTCACCGCCGGCAAGAACGTCCCGGTCGTCCTGAAGAAGGATGTGATCATCACCGGCGACTTCATCTCGTCCGCTACCGCCACGTTCGACGAGAACCAGCAGCCGGCCGTGTCGCTCGACCTGAACGGCGATGGCGGCCGCCGCATGCGCGAAGCCACCCGCGACAACGTGGGCAAGGGCATGGCCATCGTGCTGTTCGAGAAGAAAAAGCCGGAAGTGCTGTCGGTCGCCACGATCCAGGATGAACTGGGCAGCCGCTTCCGCATCACCGGCATGGGCAGCATCGAGAATTCCACCGAACTGGCGCTGCTGCTGAAGTCCGGCGCGCTGTATGCACCGATGGAAGTCATCGAGGAACGCCTGGTCGGCCCGCAACTGGGCGCCGAGAACATCGCGAAAGGCTTCAATGCCACGATGTACGGTTTCCTCGCGATCGCCGTGTTCATGGTCATCTACTACATGATGTTCGGTGTCTTCTCCGTGCTGGCGCTGGCCGTCAACCTGCTGCTGCTGGTGGCCATCCTGTCGCTGATGGGCATCACGCTGACCTTGCCGGGCATTGCCGCTATCGCGCTGGCGCTGGGCATGGCGATCGATGCGAACGTGCTGATCAACGAGCGGGTGCGCGAGGAGCTGCGCGCCGGCGCTTCGCCGCAGGCCGCGATCTCGGCCGGTTTCGACCGCGCCTGGGCAACCATCTTCGACTCGAACGTGACGACCCTCATCGTGGCGCTGGCGCTGCTGGTGTTCGGTTCGGGCGCCATCCGCGGCTTCGCGATCGTCCACGGCCTGGGCATCCTGACCTCGATGTTCTCCGCCGTCTTCGTGTCGCGCGGCGTGGTCAACCTGTGGTATGGCCGCAAGAAGAAACTGCAGTCGCTGTCGATCGGTACCGTCTGGGTACCGAAAGAAGCGAAGTAACGGCCATCGGTCAATAAGAGGATTTCATGGAATTTTTCCGCATTCATAGAGACATCCCGTTCATGCGCTACGCGACGATCTTCAACGTCGTGTCGGCGCTGACGTTCGTGGCGGCCGTGTTCTTCCTGGCCACCAAGGGCCTGCACCTGTCGATCGAATTCAAGGGCGGCACGCTGGTGGAAGTGAAGTATCCGCAGGCCGCCAACCTGGAACGCATGCGTGAATCGCTGCGCGGCGCGGGCTTCGAGCATCCGGAAGCCAGCACGTTCGGCACCGCCAGCGACGTGCTGATCCGTCTGCCGATCACGGCCGGCACCGGCTCCGACACCACGTCGGTACGTGCCTTCGAAGGCCTGTGCCGCGCCGAGAAGGGCACGGTCAAGCAGTTCGACGAGATATCGCCGCAGGGCGATCACCACGCCCGCACCTCCTGCGTCGACGCGGCCGGCAAGGAGCTCGTGTCGCTGCAGCGCGTGGAATTCGTCGGCCCGATGGTCGGCGAGGAACTGGCGCAGAACGGCATCAACGCGCTGATCATGGTGGTCATCGGCGTGATGATCTACCTGGCCATCCGCTTCGAGTGGAAGTATGCCGTGGCGGCGATCATCGCCAACCTGCACGACGTGATCATCATCATGGGCTTCTTCGCGTTCTTCCAGTGGGAGTTCTCGCTGACGGTGCTGGCGGCGATCCTGGCGGTGCTGGGCTACTCGGTCAACGAATCGGTCGTGATCTTCGACCGGATCCGCGAAAACTTCCGCAAGCAGCGCAAGATGAGCGTGCAGGAAGTGATCGACAACGCCATCACCAGCACGATGTCGCGCACGATCATCACCCACGGCTGCACGGAGATGATGGTGTTGTCGATGCTGTTCTTCGGCGGGCCCACGCTGCACTACTTCGCCGTTGCGCTGACGATCGGCATCCTGTTCGGCATCTACTCCTCCGTGTTCGTCGCGGCCGCCGTCGCCATGAAGCTGGGCGTCAAGCGCGAAGACCTGATCAAGCCGGTCAAGGAAAAGGACGAAACGGACGGCGCCGTCGTTTAATACGGCACTGCTCCCCCAATGCCGCCTCCGGGCGGCATTTTTTTCGCCTCTACAATATTTCCTAAATTCGGGGCCTAACCCTAATCCGTTCAGTTAACGGAATTCGATGCAGTCCGCGACGCCAGCGTACTGGTGTCGGACACCGGCTTTTCGGTGTCGGACACCGGTGTTCGCGTGAACTTGCCGATTTCCTGAGAGGAAAACCAGTGTCCGACACATTTTCCGGATGAAGCGCCCGGAAAAAATGTCCGACACCAGGCACGCAAGCGCCAACTCGAATGGCCACGTCGCCTTAACTGAACGGCATTGGGGTCTGACCCCGGTTTCAGGAAAGATTTCTTAGAATCGGGGTCAGACCCCGGTTTTCGGCAACTTTTCTGCGTCAGACGGGCAGCAGGATGGTGGCGCGCAGGCCGCCGGTGGGGCGGTTCGACAGCGTGACCTTGCCGCCGTGTGCGTCGATGCAGGAGCGGGCGATGGCGAGGCCGAGGCCCGCGCCGCCCAGCTCCGGCTGCCGCGAGGCGTCGAGCCGGTAGAACGGCTTGAACACGTCGTCCAGCCGGGCGGGCGGGATGCCGGGGCCTTCGTCGTCGATCGTGATGCGGATGGCGTCGCGCCCGCCGTCGATCTGCGCGGGCGCCACGTCGAGCCGTGCGCAGCGGCCGTAGCGCACGGCGTTGTCGACGAGGTTCGTCAGCGCGCGGCGGATCGCCAGCGGGCGGCAGCGGCAGGGCAGGGGGGCAAGGCCGGCGGCGCAAGCCAGTGCCACGTCGCGCCCCTGCGCCGCCTGGTCGGCCGCGATCTCGGCCACCAGCGCGCCGACGTCGATGCCGATCGTCGGCTCGTCGTAGGCATCGTCCTTCGAGAAGCGCAGCGTTTCCTCGATCATCGACGCCATGTCGCGCAACGTGCGCTGCATGCCGGTGCGCACTTCGTCGTCGTCGACGAGTTCGGCGCGCAGCCGCAGCGACGTGACCATGGAGCGCAGGTCGTGGCTGATCGAGGCGAGCATGCGCTTGTGGTCTTCCAGGTAGCGCGTCAGCCGCGCCTGCATGATGTTGAACGATGCCGTCACCTCGCGTGCCTCGCGCGGCCCGGTCAGCGCCAGCGGTTCGTATTCCCCGCGGCTCACCCGTTCGGCCCCTTCCGACAGCGCCTTGATCGGCCGCACGATGCGCCGCACGAACACGATGCCGATCACCAGCACCGGCAGCGTGCTGACGGGGATCGAGAAGCGCACCCGCTTCCACCACCACTGGTCGTCGGCAAGCGGCCGCTGGGCGCTGTTGAACCAGCCACCACCCGGCAGGCGCAACGCGATGGCGAGATCGGGGTCCTCGTCAACCCCGGCGCGCAGTGCCAGGGACACGTGCACCGCGTTGGCCGGCAGCTTCAGCTCGCGCTGCAATACCGCCTGCAGCGACCGCTCTTCGTCATCCAGTACGAGGTCGGTTATTGCGCTGCGCGCGCCGATGCGGTGGCGCGACGTGCCGGTGTCCAGCGCGGCCAGCATCGCATTGCCGGACGCGGCATCGCGCTGCACCAGCGCCAGCCGGTAGGCCGACGTGACGTTTTCCATCACGTAGCGGCGCGACATCCGGTGCAGCGTGCCGCTGCCGCTGTTACTGGCCGTAGCCAGCAGCGCGATCAGGTGCGCCGCCAGCAGGCCGCAGATCAGCAGGCCGACCAGCTGGCCCGCCATCGTCTGTGGCAGCAGCCGCGCCAGGAAAGCTTTCACGAAACGGCGAACTGCGTCGCGGGGGAGGCCGTCACGGTGGCGGCAAACAGGTAACCGTTGCCCCATACCGTCTTGAGCAACCCGGGGCGGCGCGGATCGGGTTCCAGCTTCTTGCGCAGGCGGCTCACCTGGCTGTCGATGCTGCGGTCGAACGCCAGCGCGTCGCCGCTGCCGGTCAGGTCCATCAGCCGGTCGCGCGAAAGCACCGTGCCGGGATGCTCGACGAGCACGCGCAGCAGGCGGTACTCGGCGCTCGACAGTGCCGCCGGCTGGCCCTCCGGATCGAACAGTTCGTGCTTGCCCGTGTCGAGGAACCAGCCGTTGAACGCATAACCGTCGGCCGTTGTGACGGCGAACGCGGCAGGGGCGGCGGGGCGGCGCCAGCGGCGCAGCACCGTGCGGATGCGCGCCACCAGTTCCGGCGGGTCGAATGGCTTGACCACGTAATCGTCGGCCCCGCTGTCCAGGCCGGCCACCTTGTCGGCGGACGTGTGCATGGCCGTCAGCAGGATCACCGGCGTGTCGAGCGTGCCGCTGATGCGCCGGCACAGCGACAGGCCATCCTCGCCGGGCATCATCACGTCCAGCACGATCAGGTCGAAGCGTTCCTTCAGCAGCAGCGCGCCGGCCTGGGCGGCATCGGCGGCGGTGCTGACCGCCAGCCCTTGCCGGCGCAGGTAGGCGGCAAGGGAACTGCGGATGTCGGGGTGGTCGTCGACGACGAGGATATGGTCGGCTGCTGTCATCGGGCTGCTCCGTCAATGCGGATGATTCTCATTTACAGGGCGTGATTGTAGCAGCGCCGCCGGCCCCGTGCCATGGCCGGCGAGACCTTACGCCAGCACCCACCCCACTGCGCCCAGCAGCGCCACGGCCGGCGCCGTCCACCGCACTGGCTGCGGCGCATAGGTCATCTGCAATCCGATGGCCAGCGCAGCGAAGGTCAGGAACCCCAGCCAGGCCAGGATGCCGACGGACGTGCCCCACGCCGCGATCGCCGGCACCAGGGCGACGGCCAGCAGCGCCCAGCCGCCGAGCCGCAGCGCCATCGCGGGAAATGCCTTGCCGTACACCTGCTCCTGGTGCCGCGCCATCGACAGCGACACGGCGGCCATTGCCGCATAGCTGAGTGCGAGTACGATCAGCGCTTTCATGGCGTCACCTCCTTCAACGGGGCCGGTACGACCTGCGCAACCGGCCGGTCCTTGCGGACCAGGTGCCGGGCGATCCAGCCGAACAGCGCGGCGATCGCCAGCATCGCGAAATCGAAGCCCACGATGCCGGCCTGGCCGAGCGGAATGCTGGTGAACAGGCCATGCCCGCCTGTGACCGGATTGACGATCGGCAGCAGCACGAACAGCACGACGATCGCGATGCATTGCTCTTTCCACGCCGACCTTGCCGGCCGCAGCGCCGCATGCACGAGCGCAGCCAGCCATGCGAGGAAGAAGCCGTTGATTTCCCACGCGGCCCGTTCCGCCATCTCCACCGGCAGCAGGCGGTTGAGCCAGAAGTAGGCGCCGGTCGCCAGCGCCAGGCCGGTGATGACGCCGATGTTCGTGACTTCCACTACGCGGTGGCCGAACGGCGTGCGGCCCAGTTTCCTGCGCTCCGGCGCCCGCTTGACGACCCACAGCACGAGGCCCGTGGCCACCATCGCGGTACCGACCACGCCGGACAGGAACAGCAGCCAGCGCACGGCGGGTCCGGCGAAGCGGCCCATGTGGGCACTGGCGAACACGTTGCCGACCGCGCTTGCGGCCGATGGCGTCGGCAGCGGCGGGCGTTCCTTGATCTTGCCGGTGGCGGCGTCGAAGACGAGCCGTTCGGAGGCGCCGCGCGTCGTCAGGCTGTCGCTGCCATGCGCGCGCAGCTCCACCGTCGCACCCGGCTTGTTGGGGCGGTTGACCGTGATGCGGCCCACTGCATGCTCCGGCCACGCGTTGCGTGCCTGCGCCATCATCGGGCCGATGGCCGCCGCCAGGTCGACAGGCGCGGCATCGGCGGCACCGCCGCGCGACCGGCCACCGCGGCCTTCACGCCCCTCCTTGCCCTCGCCCTCGCGCTGCTGCTGCGCACCCGCCACCATCCCGCGCCGCTCCATGTTGTAGGCTTGCCGGTCGCCGTCATAGGCGATTTCCGCGCCCCAGGGCATCAGCATCGCCATGAGCAGCAGCAGGCCGGAGAAGGTGATCATGATGTGGAACGGCAGCGCCAGCACGGCCGTCGCATTGTGCGCGTCCAGCCACGAGCGCTGGCCCTTCTTCGGCCGGAACGTGAAGAAATCGGTAAAGATCTTCTTGTGCGTGATGACGCCGCTGATGATCGCCACGAACATGAACATGGTGGCGATGCCCACGATCCAGCGGCCCGTCGCGCGGTCCATGGCGTGCAGCTCGAAGTGGAAGCGGTAGAGGAAATTGCCGCCGCGTGTTTCACGCGCCTCGATCTTTTCGCCGGTGGCGGCATCGAGCTCGGCGCGCTTCGTGCCGGCGCGGCCGGCCGCGGCATTCCTGTCGCGCCAGCTGGCCGACACGGTGGTCTGCCGCTCGTTCGGCATCTCCAGTGTCCACGTATTCGCGGCCGGCGCCAGCTTCTGCATGCCCGCGAGCGCCACCGCCGCCGTCTGCGCGGCATCCGCGCCGGGCACGGAGGCGTGCAGCTCCGGCTTCATCCACAGGTTCACTTCGTCGAGGAAGTAGCTGAGCGTGCCCGTGAAGAACACCGCGTACAGCAGCCAGCCCAGCACGATGCCGGTCCATGTGTGCAGCCACGACATCGACTGGCGGATGCCTTCCGGTTTGCCGTCGGGCCTCATGCCGCACCCCCTGCGCCGGCCCGCGCCAGCCACGTCAATGCCGCCAGCAACGCCGTGGACAACACGATGCCGAGCCACGCACGGCGCGTGCTCGCCACCGCGAATACCCAGAGGGCGGCGCACAGGTGCACCACGAACGACGACATGGTGGCGGTGGTGACGGCGTCCACGCGGGACATGCCGGTCTGTTGCAGCCACAGGCTCATGGACGCGGCCCAGGCGGCCGCCAGCGCATAGCCGCCGAAGATGGCCGCCACGCTGCGCGACGCGACCCGCCACCGGTAGGAGGCGGGCAGGGGAGTGTTCTTGCTCACGATAGTTCTTTCAGGGCGAGGCAGGGTCGATGTGGCATCAGAACGACGAAGTCAGGCTCACGAACAGCGAGCGGCCCGCTTCGTTGTACGAGGCTGCGCCGGACGTGCCATTGGTGCTTTCGCGGAACAGGCGCTCGTCGAACAGGTTGTTGATGCCGGCGCGCAGGCGCAGGTTCTTCGTGAACGCGTAACCGGCGCTCACGCCCCACACGCTGTACGGGTCCAGCGTGTTGAGGGCGTCGCCGGTGGCCGCGGCGCCTTGCGTGGTCAGCTTGCGCGGTTCCTGCTTGCCGTACCAGGTGCCGGTGAACAGCAGCGACACCTTGTCGTTGACCTGCCAGTCGAGCGATGTATTCAATGTGAACTCGGGGATCACCGACAGCGGCTCGCCCGTGGTCTTGTTCTCGTTCTCAATCATGTACGTGAGGTTGTTGATGAACTTCACGCCGCGGCCGAACGGGATCGTCACGTTGCCCTCGACACCCTGCACGACGGCCTTCGGCGCGTTCTCCCACTGGAACAGGCGGCCATTGGCCGACGTGTTGCCGAGCAGGCTGTCCATGCCGCCCACGATCTTGTTGCGGTAATCGTTGTGGAAATAAGTCACGCTGGCACTGTGGCCGGCGTCGCTCCAGCCGATGCCGATTTCCTTGTTGACCGATGTTTCCGCTTCGAGGTTGTCGTTGCCGCGCAGGTAGCAGCCGCCGCCCAAATTCGGGTTGTTGACCGGGCAGCCGTTGCCGCGCGTGTAGTACAGGTAGTTCGGATTCGACTGGTACAGGTTGGGCGCCTTGAACGCCCGCGCGATGCCGCCCTTGATCGTGATGGTCGGCGTCAGCGAGTACGAGGCGTTCAGGCTGGGGCTCCAGTTGGTGCCGAACTGGCTGTGCTTGTCGAAGCGCAGGCCGGGCGTCAGCATCAGGTCATTGGTCACGCCGATATTGTCTTCCACGTACACGGCATAGGTTTCGGCATCGGCCTTGCCGTCGCGGTTCGTCGCGGCGAGGCCGGGGATCGCGGTGGCCGTCTGTGTCATCGAATACGGGTCGTCCAGCTTTTCCTGGCGCACGTCGAAGCCCACCGTCATCATCTGCGACAGGCCGAACAGCTTGCCCGGGATGTTCAGTTCACCGTTCAGGATAGTGTTTTCCAGTTCGGACGTGGACCACGACGTGGCATTTGAAATACTGCCTTCCGGGCCGCCGGCCAGGCCTTCGTTCAGGCGCGTGTTATCGGTATTTTCCCACTGCACCGACAGCTTCGACGTGCCGAAATCCCACTTGCCGCGGTGCGTCAGCGCGGCGGTACGGCGGATCATCACGTTCGTCTCGGCGCCGGCATTGGCCAGTTCGCCCAGCAGCGGCGTGCCCGTGGCATTGACCGCGCGGTCGCCCGCGTAGATATTGCCCTGGCGGGAAAAGCCCGATTCCAGTTCCAGCACCTGCCCCGGCGCCAGGTCCCAGCGCAGCAGGCCGCCCACGTCGCGGTTGCGCACGCCTTCGCGGCCGGCCGGCGGGATCGCGCCATCGGCCGTGTTTTCCGGCGTGGCATTGATCGACAGATCGTCCGCATCGGTCTTGTTCACGTTACCGAACACCCGGAACGAGAACTTGCCGGCCAGCGGACCGGAAAGGTTGAAGCCCAGGCGCTTCGTCGAGCTTTCCTCGCCGTGTTCCGGGGCCAGCGCGTACGCGGTGACGGAGCCGGACAGCTTGTCGCCCGGCGCCTTCGTGATGATGTTGACCACGCCGCCGGCGGCGCCCGAACCGTAGCGCGCGGCGGCCGGGCCGCGCAGCACTTCGATGCGCTCCACCAGTTCGGCCGGCACCCAGTTCGTGTCGCCGCGCGAATTGCGCTCGCCGCTGCGACCCATCCGCACCGAGTTGCGCGACGTGACCGGCTTGCCGTCGACGAGGATCAGCGTGTTTTCCGGGCCCATGCCGCGCAGGTCGATCTGGCGGTTGTTGCCGTACTGGCCCGTCGAGCTGTTGCCGGTGAGATTCACCCCGGGCATCGTGCGGATGATCTCGGAAAGGTCGTTGGCCGGCGGGCGCGCTTCGATATCGGCGGCGGTGATCGTCGATACGCCTGGCGCCTGCTTCAGTTCCTCCTCGGCGGTGGCGGTCACCTGCACTTCGGCCAGTTGCTGTTCGGGAGCAACCTGGGCCGGGGCCGTGCTGGTCGCCCACGCGCATGTTAAAAACGCCACGCGGAGAGCAGTGGCGAGCGGGGTGGGTTGCAGAGTGTGAGTCATTTCCTGGTCCTGTGTTGTAACGGTTCCGCGATCGCTGCCTGCCTCCGAACATGGCTATCGGCAACATCCCGATCGCGCGCAACTGAGAATGATACTCATTTAGTTCCTTAAAAGTTTGTCAAAGTGTGGCAGCCGGCAGGGCAGCGACTGCGGTGCAGTCCGTGCCGTGGCATGGGAAACGTGCCTGGAACGGCTCGGCGGCATTTGGCAATCCCTCGAATGCGGCCGATTTTTTGTTGACTTCGCAAAAAGGCGTGATTACACTATTTGCATCTGTTAGCGCTATCAGAGCCAGGTTGAAAATCACGGGAAACCCGGTCGCGCTGACGAGGACAAGATAACTGTTAGCGCTGCCAGCATGTCCGCGAAGACGGACGACGGCACGATGCAGGAGGAGACGACAATGCTGCACACCAAGCCACCCGCCACCACCGCTGCGGCACGCATGCCGCGCCTGCTGGTGCATCACGCCGGGGCAGCATGACGGAAGGTCCGATGGGCGGACCGGGTTACACTTTCCCGGTCTGTTTTTTCT
Source organism: Pseudoduganella lutea (assembly GCF_004209755.1). Lineage (NCBI taxonomy): Bacteria > Pseudomonadati > Pseudomonadota > Betaproteobacteria > Burkholderiales > Oxalobacteraceae > Pseudoduganella > Pseudoduganella lutea. The sequence continues at coordinate 3,506,859 of NZ_CP035913.1, forward strand.
GTGCGGGTGGACAAATGGTCCGCCCGCGCAGTTTTTTTTCGTGCAGGCCTTCCGAGTGAGAACCCCTTGAACAATCACGTCAACAAGCGCCTGCCCTGGCGCGAAAAGATCAGCTACGGCATCGCCGACATGGGGTTCAATTTCTATTGGACCAATATCGCCACGTTCCTGCTGTTTTTCTATACCGAGGTCTTCGGCATCTCGGCGGCGGCCGCGGCGTCGATGATGTTCTCGATCAAGCTGATCAACGCCTTCACCGATCCGATGATCGGTGCCCTGGCCGACCGCACCACGACCCGCTTCGGCAAGTTCCGGCCTTACCTGGTGTGGATGGCCGTGCCGCTGGGCTGTGCCGCCGTGCTCACCTATACCACGCCCGACCTGGAAGGCAACGGCCGCCTGTATTGGGCCTACGGAACGTATCTGCTGATGATGGTCTGCTACACGGCGATCAACATTCCGTACAACGCGCTGTCCGGCGTCATGTCGGCCGATCCGCAGGAGCGCTCCACCATCAACGGCCTGCGCTTCATCTGCGCGTTCGGCGGCAGCATGCTGGTCACGGCCGCTACCCCGTGGATGGTGGAGGCGTTCGGCAAGGGTAACGACGAGCGGGGCTGGCAGCTGACGATGGCCGCCTGGGCGGTGGCAGCGTGCGTGATGTTCCTGATCGCGTTCTTCAACACGCGCGAACGCATCGCGCCGCCGCCGCAGCAAAAGACCAACGTGATGCAGGATGTGCGCGACCTGTCCCGCAACGGACCCTGGGTGGTGCTGTTCTTCCTGGCGCTGATCATCATGGTCACGATCACGCTGCGCACCACCACCGCCGCCTATTACTTCAAGTATGTCGTGGGCCAGCCGGAGCAGATGGGCACGTTCGTTTCCGTCTACATGTTTGCCGCCGCTGTAGGTGCCGCCGCGTCGCCGCTGATGACACGCTTCATCGACAAGAAGAAGCTGATGATCATCCTGATGAGCACCACGGCCGTGCTGTCCGCCGCCTACTTCTTCATCCCGCCGGACCAGGTGTGGCTGATGTTCGTGCTGCAGGCATGCATGGGCCTCGTGCTGGGGCCGAAATCGCCGCTGGCCTTCTCGATGTATGCCGACACGGCCGACTACAACGAATGGCGCACCGGCCGCCGGGCCACGGCGATGACGTTCGCCGCCGCCACGTTCTCGCAAAAGCTGGGCACGGCGCTGGCCGTGGCCGTGATCGGCGCGCTGTTCACCACGCTGGGCTATGTGCCGAACGCCACGCAAAGCCCCGATTCCACGGCCGGCATCGTGTGGCTGATGTCGCTGATTCCCGCCGCCTTCGCGCTGCTGGCCGTGGGCGTAATGTGCTGCTACCACCTCGACGCGGCCACGCTGCGCACCATCCAGCTTGATCTCGCCGCGCGCAAGCCGGCATCCGATAGTCCAGATTCCGGAGAAGAACCCGATGCATTCCCCACTCCTTCGCCCGTCCGCTGACGGCCAGCGCTACGAACTGCTGTCGCCGACGGCGATGCCGCGCGCGGCGGGCTTCCTGTGGAACCGCAAGATGATGATCCAGGTGAACTGCCGCGGCTATGCCGTGGCCCAGTTCATGCAGCCGGAACCGGCCAAGTACTCGTATGCGCCGAACCTGGAAGCGAAAACGTTCATGCAGCCGGAGCAGGGCTATTACGCGCACCACCCGGGCCGCTTCTTCTACGTGAAGGACGAGGAAACGGGCGAGCTGTTTTCCGCGCCCCACGAACCGGTGCGGGCCGCGCCGGACCGTTTCGAATTCTCGGCCGGGAAGAGCGACATGGCGTGGACGGTCGACGCCCTCGGCATCCGCATCGAACTCGCCATGGGCCTGCCGGTCGACGACGTGGCCGAACTGTGGTCGCTGAAGGTCACGAACCTGTCCGGCCGGCCGCGCCGGCTGTCCGTCTACCCGTACTTCACGATCGGCTACATGAGCTGGATGAACCAGTCGGCCGAGTATCGCGCCGACCTGGGCGGCGTGGTGGCGTCGTGCGTCACGCCCTACCAGAAGGTGGCCGACTACTTCAAGCAGAAGGACTTCAAGGACCGCACGTGCTTCCTGTGCGAGCGGGCGCCCGATGCGTGGGAAGTGGCGCAGGAAGCCTTCGAAGGGGAGGGCGGGCTGCATGCGCCGTCCGCCCTGCAAGGTGAACTGCTGGCCGGCGGCGATGCGCGCTACGAAACGCCGGTGGCCGCCGTGCAGTACCGGCTGGCGCTGGCGGCCGATGCCAGCGAGGAATACCGTTTCCTGTTCGGTCCCGCGTTCGACGATGCGGAAATCGCCGCGTTGCGCGAGCGCTACCTGTCCGCTGCCGGCTTCGCCAGGGCGCGCGGCGAGTATGCGGCCTACATCGCCGCCGGCGCCGGCTGCGTGACGGTATCGACGCCGGACCCGGAGTTCGACAACTTCGTCAACCACTGGCTGCCGCGCCAGGTGTATTACCACGGCGGTTCGAACCGCCTGACGACCGATCCGCAGACGCGCAACTACCTGCAGGACAACATGGGCATGAGCTTCGTGCATCCGCCTGTTGCGCGCGGCGCGTTCGTGCATGCGCTGTCGCAGCAGGAGCCCAGCGGCGCGATGCCGGACGGGATCCTGCTTGTCGAAGGCGCGGAACTGAAATACATCAACCAGGTGCCGCACACCGACCACTGCGTGTGGCTGCCCGTGTGCCTGAAGGCTTACCTGGACGAGACGGCCGACTGGGCGCTGCTCGACGAGGTGGTGACCGACCGCGAAGGGCATGGCCAGACGGTGGCGCAGCGCATTGGCCGCGCGATGGACTGGCTGCTGGCCGAGCGCGACGAACGCGGCCTGTCATACATCGCCCAGGGCGACTGGTGCGACCCGATGAACATGGTCGGCTACAAGGGCAAGGGCGTGTCCGGCTGGCTGACCGTGGCCGCCGCCTATGCGCTGAACCTTTGGGCGGACATGTGCGCGCAGCACAAGGACGAGGAAGGCGCCCGGCACTTCCGCGCGGGCGCCCAGGCGATGAACGATGCGGCCAACGAGCACCTGTGGGATGGCCGCTGGTTCGCCCGCGGCATCACGGACGATGGCGTGGTGTTCGGCGTGGCCGACGACAAGGAGGGGCGCATCTGGCTCAATCCGCAGGCATGGTCGATGCTGTCCGGTGCGGCCAGCGCGGCGCAGCGCGCATCGATGGTCGAGGAAGTGGCGCAGCAGCTGCACACGCCTTATGGCGTGCAGATGTTCGCACCGCCCTTCTCGAAGATGCGCGACGACGTGGGCCGCGTCACGCAGAAGCACCCCGGCTCGGCCGAGAACGGCGCCGTCTACAACCACGCGGCCGCGTTCTACATCTACAGCCTGTACGACGGCGCCGATGGCGAACGGGCATGGGACCTGATGCGCAAGATGATTCCCGGCCCGGACGAAACCGACTACCTGCGGCGCGGCCAGCTGCCCGTGTTCATCCCGAACTACTATCGGGGTGCATGGCGCGAATATCCGCGCACGGCGGGCCGTTCGAGCCACCTGTTCAACACGGGCACCGTGTCGTGGATCTACCGCTGCGTGATCGAGGGCCTGTGCGGCCTGGTGGGCGATGCGGAAGGATTGCGCATCGCGCCCCAGCTGCCAGCCGCGTGGAACGGCATGCGGGCCGTGCGCACGTTCCGTGGCGCGACGTTCGAGGTATCGATCCAGCGTGGCGACGTGCGCGGCGTGCAGGTGCGCTGCGACGGCACGCTGCTGCCAGCGGCGCGCGTTACCGGCATCGAAGCAGGCCGCACCTATCGGCTGGAAGTGACCGTACCCGCGGCGTGACGGTGCCTGCGGCGTGACCTCACGCCGCAGGGAATACGCGCCGCCGCCTCAGGCGGCGTGCGTGATGCGGTCCACCAGTTGCGTCACGCCCTCGGCGATGTCGAGCACGATGCCCGCCTCGTCCGGCTGCAGCGGTTCCAGCGCGGCGAACTGGCTGTCCAGCAGCGACAGTGGCATGTAGTGGCCAACGCGCGCGGACATGCGGGCCTCGATCAGTTCACGGGTGCCGGCCAGGTGCGCGAAACGCAAGCCGGGCACGCCTTCGCGCAGCAGGTCGCGATAGCGGCGCTTCAGCGCCGAGCATGCCACCACGATGCCTTCGCCGCGCGCCATCGCATCGCGGATCTCGCCCTGCAGGCTGGCCAGCCAGTGCAGGCGGTCGCCATCCGTCAGCGGCACGCCGGCGCTCATCTTCGCCACGTTTTCCGGCGAGTGATAGCGGTCGCCTTCCACGTAGCGCACGCCGAGCCGTTCCGCCAGCGCCGCTCCCACCGAACTCTTGCCGCAACCGGCCACACCCATCACCACCCAGCGCGGGGCATCCATATTATTCATCTCGCCCTCTGATAGCGCTAACATAATTTTTCATTGTAATGCACGTGTGAGCGTAGTTCAAGTTCTCCTGCATGAGACCGGATGGCGTCACAGTAATGGCTGGCCGGCGAACACCGGTGTCTGACCGCTGCGGCGGACCGACCATTTTCCAGGGAAAATGGTGTCAGACACCGGTTCTTCACCGCTAACGGCGAGTTCATGCCGCGTCATGCTGCCGGCGTTCGCGCCACTATGCGCTTTCGCGGGCCATCAGCGTAAAGCCCAGGTCGAGGTGGGCATGGGCCGGGCGTTCGCCGCGGATCGTGGCGCGCAGCATCGTGGCGGCCTCGAAGCCGATCTTGTAGCGGGGCGTGCCGACCGTCGTCAATGCCGGCTTCATCCACGCCGAAGCCGGCAGGTCGTTGAAGCCGCAGATGGCCAGCTGCTCGGGCACCGAGATGCCGCGCCGCTGGCACTGGTAGATGGCGCCGTGCGCCAGATCGTCGTTGCAGCAGAAGATCGCGTCGCAATCGGGCACCTGGGCAAGCATGCGGCCCAGCAGTTCGGCGCCCAGCGCGATCGTCGAGGGATCCGGCACCATGATCTCGAGACGCGTATCGGCCAGGCCGGCATCGGCCATGGCCTTGCGGTAGCCTTCGGCACGGCGCAGTGTGCGTTCGTCGAGCTGGGCACCGATGAAGCCAATGCGCTTCTTGCCCTTGCCGATCAGGTAGCGCGTCATCGCCTGGCCGGCCTCCACCTGGGAAAAGCCCACGCACAGCAGGTCCGGATCGGACGACAGGTCCATCATCGACACCACGGGCACGCGCGACGTCTCGAGCATCTGCTGCACGCGAGGACTGTGTGTCAGGCCGGACAGCAGGATACCGTCCGGGTTCGACTGCATGTACACGTTCAGCAGCTTTTCCTCCTCGGCGTCGGAGTAGCGGGTATTGCCGATCAGGAGCTGGTAATTGTCGTCGTCGAGTGCGTCCTGGATCCCCTGCAGGACGGCGGTGAACACGGTATTGGACAGCGAGGGCACGAGCACCACGATGACGTTCGATTGCGCCGAGGCGAGGGCGCGGGCGGCACGGTTCGGCACGTAGCCGAGTTCCTGCACCGCCTGCTCGACGCGCTGGCGCAGCAGCGACGACACGAGGTCGGGCTGGTTGATGGCGCGCGAAGCGGTCATGGGCGCCACGCCGGCACGGGCCGCCACGTCGCTCAGCGTGACGCGGCCGCTGGCGCGGCTGCGGGAAGAGGGGGATTTGCTCATATCTGGAGGGGTTTTTGGGGACCCCGGGAATCCTACTTTGTTTATGTGTTGTTGGGCTGGATTTATCCATAGTTCGGGGATCGATGTCAATCGAAGCTGCGCAGTCGATACCTGGGTGGCATGACCGAAAAGCCCCGGCCGCGGGTCGCCGCCCATGCTAAGCTTGCCGCTTTGGCATCGGAGACCGCATGAGCCGCACCGGCCGCATGTTCCAGCTCATGGATGCGTTGCGTGGCAACCGCCATCCCGTCACGGCGTCCGCGCTGGCCGAAAGGCTGGGCGTATCCGAGCGCACGATCTACCGCGACATCGCGGCACTGGCGGAGCTGGGCGCCCCGGTGCAGGGCTCGGCCGGCGTGGGCTACATGCTCAAGGCCGGTTTTTTCCTGCCGCCGCTGATGTTCTCTGCCGACGAGCTGGAGGCCCTGGTGCTGGGCGCGCGCTGGGTGCGGCGCCAGGGCGACACGGCGCTGGCCGCCGCGGCCGCCAATGCGCTGGCCAAGATCGCCACGGCCACGCCAAAAGACCTGCGCGATGAAATGGCCGAGACCAGCCTGTGGGTACCGATCGCGCCGCCACGGCCGGAAGACGACCTGTTCGTGCGCCCGGCCCGCGAAGCCATCCGGCGCCAGCACAAGCTGCGGATCAGCTACAGCGACGAGCAGGGCCGCCCGTCCGAGCGCACCGTGTGGCCATTCGCCCTGGCCTTCCTCGATGGCTGCCGCCTGCTTGCCGCATGGTGCGAGCTGCGCGCCGCCCAGCGCCATTTTCGTATCGACCGCATTCGCGCCGCCAGCACGCTTGCCGAGCGCTATCCCACGCCGCGGCATGAGCTGATCCGCGACTGGCGCGCCGAGCACGGGATCCGCGACGACTCCTGACAGGAACTGTCAACGCCGGCCAATAACATGCTCTCCATGCAATTTTGCATGTTATGTGAACCAGCGCACAGAACGCAGCAGGGCCGACTAGTACTATGGAACTGTCTCTTTCAGGACATCCCTAGTTTTGGACTTGGCCCGCTTTCGAGCGGGCATTTTTTTTGTCCATCCCCTGCGTGCACTGCGCTCCGCCCAATGGAGCCTTGATGGAGATGGACAACCTGTACGAGATGCTGCTTGGCTGCCCGTGGCCCCCGCAGCAGGCCGATGCCCATGCCACACTAGGCCAGCCCTTCGGCTGGGATGCGGCCGATGGCGCCGGTCCGGACCGCCTGTTCAACCGCTACCGGCGGCTGCGGCTGTCGGCGCGGGACGAACCGGCCGCCGAAGCCGGGCCTACGGCTCGCTGCCCGGCAGCGCCCAGCGCAGGCCGCGCGTGATGACGGCCGGCCCCACGCTCAGGTGGTCTTCCTCGGGAATCACGTCGGCAACGATCTTCAGGCCGGGGTAATTGCGCGACTTCAGCGCCGCCTTGAACGCGCGCACTTCGCGCACCGCGTCGTCGCGCTTGTTGAAGCGGGGGCCCGGCTTGATCGCCTCGTATTCACCCACGGCCAGCAGCACGTTGGCGCGCAGATCCTTGCGGCTGGCCGCGATGGCCTTCTCGCGCTCGAACATCATGCGCCGGCCGAACCACAGCGGCGGGCTGCCCAGCACATAATGCTCGAACATCGGCCGCTCGCCGAACAGCATTTCCAGGCCCAGCAGCGACCCATACGAATGGCCGATGAAGGTCTTGCGGTGCATGTCGGCGCGATAGTGCTTGGTCACGAACGGGAACACGTCGCTGGCGATGAAGCGGGCGAACGCCGCGGCTTCGCCGAACTTCGGTTCGCGGCCCGGCATGTCGGAGCGGATGTCGGCATCGTCGGGCGGGCCCGGCGTGTAATCGCGGCGGCGGCTGTATTCCGGCGTGTCGCCGTTGGCGTACGACAGGCCTACCAGGATGAATTCCTCGATGGCGCGGCCCTTGCGGCCGACGCGGCCGGCGATCGCGCGGGTCAGGGGAAATGCGTAAGTCGCGTCGGTAACGAACACCACCGGATAGCTGCGCCCCGAGCGCGCATACGAGGGCGGCAGGCTCACGTAGATCTGGTAATCGCGCTGCAATTCCCGGGCACGCACGGTGCGCACCTCGGTTCCGTCCAGCACGTACGGCGCACCCTCGAGCGCGATCGAGGCACCCTGGGCCAGCGCGCCGCCGGCCACGAAGCAGCACGCGGCGGCAAGGACGCGGAGATGGTTCTTCATGTTGTCGGCGAAGCAAAAAAATCCGATTATCGCCGAAATGGCCGATCCGGGGGCCGGCATCGGCGCAGTGTCAGCACAGCATGAGCGCGGTACGCAGCGCTTCCACCTCCGCGCGGGATTCGTCGAGGATCGCCTGCAGCGTGCCGTCGCCGACCGCGAAATCGATCGTCCGGGCAGCTTGCGGCGTCGTGGCGCCGGGCCGCGCATGCATCGGGGAGGCAACGGGCGCCAGGTCGTCGGCCAGCAGCAACGTGTCGCCCAGCGTTTCCGGCGGCAGCGCGCGCATGCCGGTCCACATCGCTTCGACGGCGCGCACCACGTGCCCGGGCACCATCAGGGCGCCAAGCACGCTGCGGCCCAGCGTGATTTCCCCATGCGCCAGCCAGTCATCCGGCTCGCCATCGAGCAAGCCGGGAAATTCGCCCGCGCGCGACAGCGCATAGAACGCGCCCACTTCATGCACGATGCCGGCAAACAGCGCCGTGTCGGGATCCACGTGGCTCACGCGGCGGGAAATCACCTGGGCCAGCGCGGCGGTGTGCGCCGTGTGCTCCCACAGCCGTGCCGCCCTTGCGCGCAGGCCCGGGTCGCCCAGCGTGCCACCGAGCTGGCGCACGATCAATGCGGCCACCAGCGATTGCAGCGTGCGTACGCCGAGCCGGTGCACGGCCCCCCGCACGCTGGAAATCGGCGTGCCGGAACGGTTGAAGGCCACGGAGTTGGCGATGGCCACGGTGCGCGCGGCCAGCAGCGGATCGGCGCCGACCAGCCGGGCGGCCAGGTCGACGTGGCAGTCGGGATCGACGAGTGCCTGCTGGAGCCTGACGGAAGCCTCCACGCTGGCGGGAAAAGCAAGCTCGCCGCGGCCGGCCTGGGCCGCGATCATGTTGAAGGCTTCGAATCTGTCCATCGAAAAATTATACCCACAATATTGCCGAGTGGAAATTAAAATCGATGGCGCCGTGCACAGGTGGCGTGCGGCGATGGCGCCCGGACCTTGCGCGACTGCTGCGGTCCGGTTCGTTCGCCGCGATGCGGCTCACTCCTGCCGGAAGATGGCGTCGCAGCCTTCGTGGGTGGTGCCTTCCATGTCCGCCAGTTCGTCCGTCAGCTCCAGGTCTTCCAGCTCCTCGACGGCGTTGGTGAAGCTGTTGTGCTTCGTGGCGCCGATCAGGCGGTAGATGTCGCCATCCTCGTTGCGCACGCCGATCAGGAATTTCTGTGCGCGCACGTCGTCCTCGGGGGCGGTTTCCAGCAGCAGGTTGCCGGAGATCTGGTTGTCAAACTTGGCCGGGGTAAAGCCATCGATCAGGGTAGTTTTCAGCATGTCTTCATTCAGGATGGGGTTGATTCGGGAGAGGCATCGATCACGGACTTCAGGCGCGCAAGCACCCGTTCCAGTTCCGCGTAATCGGCCTCCGTGTAATGGGCGAACACGGCGCCGCCGCGCGAGATCACGCGTGGGAACACGTCGCGAAACGCCTGTTCGCCGCGGGGCGTGAGCCGGATGAACCAGCTGCGCGCATCGAGCGTGCTGCGTTCGCGCATCACCAGGCCCTTTTGCTCCAGGCGTTCGATCACGCCCGTCAGCGTGCCCTTCGTGATCAGCGTCCGCTCGCCCAGCTCCTTGTACGGCATGCCAGGCGTATTGCCCAAAGTGGCGATGATGTCGAACTGGGCATGCGTCAGGCCGCTCTCGCGCACGTGGCGGCCGGACAGACGCTCGAAGGCCTGCATGCATTCCGCCAGCAACCGGATACTTTTCAGATAACGTTCACCCATGGGCGGATTATAGCGGGCGCCTGCCGCGTAGCGTGTCCGCGCAGCTGTTACCATAGCGGGTTCCATTTGTCCTGCTGCACATGCCACCGTCCATGTCCGATGTCCTTCGCTAACCTCGCACGGCTCGGCCGCGAGCAGCCACTGCGCATGCTGCTCGTGAATGCCGGCGATGCCGAGAGCCTGACCTGGTCCGGTCTGGCCCAGCCATTGCGGCTGGCGCAGCGCCTGCTGGGCGATGCCTTCGTGCTCGACATCGGCACGCCAGCCACGGTGGCGGCTGGTGGCGCAGGAGACTGGCACGTGGCGCTGCTGGTCGCGGACGAGCAGCAAGCCGCGCTGCCTTCCCAACTGCTGCACACGGTGCTGGATCGCTGCCGCGGCGCCGCGTGCTGGGGCGGCGTCGGCGCGGCCGTGCTGTGGCTGGCCGCCGCGGGCCACGCCGCCGGCGTGCGCATCGCGCTGCCCTGGGCGCTGTATGGCGACACGGGCGAAATCGCCGAGCAGGCGATCCTCACGCCCCACCTGTTCGAATGCGACGGCCGGCACCTGACCTGCTGCGGCGGGGCGGCCAGCATCGACTTCGCGCTGACCTTGGTCGAACACCTGTTCGGCAGCGGCATCGGCGCCGCCGTCAAGGAAGCGCTGTGCATCGACCGCGTGCGCGGTGCGGATGAACGGCAGCGGGTGGCGCTGCAGGCGCGCTTCGGTGTGCTGCAGCCGAAGCTGTCCGAAGCGGTGACATTGATGGAGGCGAACATAGAGGAACCGCTGACCACCGACGACGTCGCCCAGCTCGTGGGCCTGTCGCGCCGCCAGCTCGAGCGCCTGTTCAAGCAATACCTGGGCAGCCTGCCATCGCGCTACTACCTCGAACTGCGGCTGCAGCGCGCCCGCCAACTGCTGCTGGAAACCAACCATTCGATCGTGCAAGTGGGCCTGATGTGCGGCTTCTCCTCCGGCTCGCACTTTTCCACCGCCTTCGGCGCCCTGTTCGGGAACACGCCCCGCGAAGAGCGGCAACGCAAACTCGCCGCCGCCTGAAAAATTAGGGACGGACCCTGTTTTAGAGGAAATTTCCCAGAAAACAGGGTCCGTCCCTAATTTTGGAAAATTCTTGTCGCTTCTTCAAAAGAGTTTTAGCATGCCCGCTTTTACAATCCGTACTCACCGTGGACTTGCCGCGGCCGTACCTCTTCTTTTCCTGGGGAATGCCAATGAACGCCAAGCTTGATTCGACTGTTACCACTCGCCCTGTCACCAGGCAGACTTACGACGAAGTACTGGTGCCAACCTACGCACCGGCGCAGATGGTACCGGTGCGAGCAGCGGGCCTGGACCTGTGGGACCAGGAAGGCAAGCGCTACCTCGACTTCACGTCCGGCATCGCCGTGGCGGCGCTGGGCCATTGCAACCCCATCGTAGTGGAAGCGCTGGTGCGCCAGGCCAATACGGTCTGGCACCTGGGCAATGGCTACACGAACGAGCCGGTGCTGCGCCTGGGCCTGGCGATCACGGAAGCCACGTTCGCCGACCGCGCGTTCTTCTGCAACTCGGGCGCCGAAGCCAACGAGGCCGCGCTGAAGCTGGCGCGCAAGCATGCGCATGCCAAGTACGGCGAGCACAAGTCGCGCATCGTGTCGTGCCTGAATTCGTTCCACGGCCGCACGCTGTTCACCGTGTCCGTCGGCGGCCAGCCGAAGTACACCGAAGGCTTCGAGCCGCTGCCGCCGTCGATCGACCACATCCCCTACAACGACATCGAAGCGGCGCGTGCCGCGATCGGCGACGACGTGTGCGCGGTGATCGTCGAGCCGGTGCAGGGCGAGGGCGGCGTGATGCCGGGTAACCCGGAATACCTGCAGGAGCTGCGCGCGCTGTGCGACAAGACCGGCGCCCTGCTCATCTTCGACGAAGTGCAGTGCGGCATGGGCCGTACCGGCTCGCTGTTCGCCTACATGGGCTATGGCGTGACGCCGGACGTGCTGACGTCGGCCAAGGCGCTGGGCAACGGCTACCCGGTCGCCGCGATGCTGACGACGGAAGAGCTGGCGAAGAGCCTGGCGGTCGGCACGCACGGCACCACGTACGGCGGCAACCCGCTGGCCGCCACCGTGGCGCTGACCGTGCTGGAAACGATCAACCAGCCGGCCTTCCTGGCGCGTGTGAAGGAAGCGAGCCTGTACCTGATCGGCAAGCTGGAAGAACTGGTGCGCGATTACCCGCAGGTGTTCGGCATCGTGCGCGGCGCCGGCCTGCTGCTGGGTATCGTCGTCACCGACGAGTTCAAGGGCCGCTCGAAGGATATCCAGCGCGCCGTCGAGGCGGAAGGCCTGATGGTGCTCATCGCCGGCCCGGACGTCGTGCGCCTGGCACCGGCGCTGATCGTCACCGACGCGCAGATCGACGAAGCCATGGCGCTGATGCGCAAGGGCCTCGACAAGCTGCTGGCCGCCCGGTAAGCACGTTTCACCAGGCTTCACCGGCGTCGTCTATGCCGCCGGCGCGACACACCCATCGTGCCGGCGGTTTCCATTCAAACCAGGAGTGCCTATGTACGTCGTCCGTCCGGTGGAAACCGCGGATATTCCCGCGCTCGAATCGCTGGCCGCGGTGACGATCCCCGGGTTGCACACGCTGCCGCGCAGCCGCGACAAGATCGTCATGGCCGTCGAGCGCTCGCTGGCGTCGCTGGCGGCCCAGGTCGATATCCCCAGCGAGGAATCGTACCTGTTCGTGCTGGAATCGGTGGAAGAGCGCCGCATCTGCGGCACCGCCGCGATCTTTGCATCCGCCGGTTCCAACGGCACCTATTTCTCGTTCCGTAACGACGTGATCCAGCAGGTCTCGCGCGACCTGAACATCTGCCATAGCGTGCATGCGCTCACGCTGTGCTCGGAGCTCACCGCCTACTCGCAGCTGTCGTCGTTCTACATCGCGCCGGAAGTGCAGCAGGGCCCGGAGGCGGCATTGCTGTCCCGTTCGCGCCTGATGTATGCGGCACAGCACCCGCGGCGCTTCGGCGACCGCTTCTTCGTGCCGCTGGCCGGCGTCACCGACGACGATGGCCAGTCGCCGTTCTGGAATGCCGTGGGCCGCAAGTTCTTCAAGATGGATTTCCTCGATGCCGAGCGCACCATCGGCGGTGCGCGCAACCGCACGCTGATCGTCGAGCTGATGCCGCACTACCCGGTCTACGTGCCGCTGCTGCCGGGCGATGCCCAGGCGGCGATGGGCCAGATCCATCCGTCCGGCGAGCTGGCCTTCAACCTGCTCACGGCCGAAGGCTTCGAGGCCGATGAATACATCGACATCTTCGATGGTGGCCCGATCCTGCAGGCGCACAAGCATGCGCTGCGCACGTTCAACAGCTCGCAGAAGCTGCGCGTGCGCACCGGCGTTGCCCGCACCAGGGAAGGCCCGCTGTTCAACTACGCGGTCGCCAACGGCGACAGCACGGCTTTCCGCGCCGTGACGATTCCCTGCCCGGACCTGGAGGGCTGCGACGCGGTGGCGCTGCCGCCCGAAATCCAGGATATCCTGCGCGTCGCCGAAGGCGACAGCGTGACCTGCGTACGCATCTAGGAGAAGCCCATGCTTGTTGTACGCGCCATCAACGAGGGCGATCTCGGCGGCCTGTTCGACCTGGCTAGCCAGGTCGGCACCGGCATGACCACGCTGAAGCCGGACATGAAGATGCTGGGCGACCGCCTGGCCACCGCCTGCGCCTCGTTCGCCGAAACCATCCCGCCGGAAGAGCGCGATTACCTGTTCGTCATGGAAGACACGGCCAACCACCGGCTGGCCGGCGTCTGCGCGATCAAGGGCGCCGTCGGCCTCACGGAACCGTTCTACAACTACCGGATCGGCACGCTGGTGCATTCGAGCCGCGAGCTGAACGTGTTCACGAAAATGGAAACCCTGTACCTGTCGAACGACCTGACGGGTTCCTCGGAACTGTGTTCGCTGTTCCTGCATCCGGATTACCGGGTCGGCCACAACGGCAAGCTGCTGTCGAAGAGCCGTTTCCTGTTCATCGCCCAGTTCCCGCACCTGTTCACGGAAAAGATCATCGCCGAGATGCGCGGCTACCAGGCAGAGGATGGCAGCTCGCCGTTCTACGAAGGCCTGGGCCGGCATTTCTTCAAGATGGATTTCCACCACGTCGACGACCTGACGGCGCTGGGCAAGAAATCGTTCATCGCCGAGCTGATGCCGCGCCAGCCGCTGTATATCGCCTACCTGCCGCAGGACGCGCAGGATGTCGTCGGCGCCGTGCACAAGTCCACGGCACCGGCACGCCGCCTGCTGGAGCAGGAAGGCATGCACTACGAAGGCTACGTGGACATTTTCGACGCCGGCCCCGTGCTGCAGGCCCGCGTATCGGAACTGCGTGCGCTGCGCGACAGCGAGCTGGCCACCATCGCGCCCGATGAAGACATCGTGCATGCGTGCGCGCCCGCCACCACCGAACCCACGCTCGTCTCGAACACCACGCTGCGCGACTTCCGCATGATCGTCAGCGATGCGGTCAGCGTGAACGGCAGCATCGACCTGTCGTCCGCCGAGCAGCGGCTGCTGCATTGCGGCACCGGCGCCACGGTGCGCACGCTGCCGCTGAACGTCAAGAAAAACCTGTGAGGAACAACATGCCCGACTCCGTACTGTCCAACTTCATCGCAGGCCGCTGGCAAACCGGCAGCGGCGCCGAACTGATCACCGTCGACCCGGCCACCGGCAAGGAAACGTGGCGCGGCAAGGCCGCCGCGCCGGAGGATGTGGCGGCCGCCTGCAGTGCCGCGCGTGCCGCGTTCGAGCCCTGGGCCGAGCGGCCGCTGGAAGAGCGCATCGCCATCGCCAGCCGCTTCCGCGACCTGCTGAAGGAAAACAACGAGGCGCTGGCGGAGCTGATCGCGCAGGAAGTGGGCAAACCCATGTGGGAAGCGCGCACCGAAGTCACGACGATGGCGAACAAGGTCGACATCTCGGTGCAGTCGTACAACGCGCGCACCGGCGAAGTGCACAACAAGGTGGCCGATGGCGCCGCCGTGCTGCGCCACCGCCCGCACGGCGTGTTCGGCGTGTTCGGCCCCTACAACTTCCCTGGCCACCTGCCGAACGGCCATATCGTGCCGGCCCTGATCGCGGGGAACACCGTCGTGTTCAAGCCCAGCGAATACGCGCCGCGCACGGCGATCAAGACCGTGGAACTGTGGGAACAGGCCGGCGTGCCGGCCGGCGTGATCAACCTGGTCAACGGCGGCCGCGACACGGGCGTGGCGCTCGGCCAGAATGCCGACATCGATGGCGTGCTGTTCACCGGCAGCAGCCAGACGGGCGCCGCCCTGCACCGCCAGTTCGGCGGCCAGCCGGGCAAGCTGCTGGCGCTGGAAATGGGCGGCAACAACCCGCTCGTCGTGTGGGACGTGCAGGACATCGACGCCGCCGTGTTCATGGCGATCCAGTCGGCCTTCATCTCGGCTGGCCAGCGCTGCACGTGCGCGCGCCGGCTCGTCGTGCAAAAGGGCGAGAAGGGCGATGCCTTTTTGCGCCGCCTGGTCGACGTGGCCGCGAAGATCCAGGTGGGCGAGTCGCATGCGGAGCCGCAGCCATTCATGGGCCCGGTGGTCTCCGCCGCCGTCGCCGAGAAGCTCTTGCAGGCGCAGGCCGCCATGGTCGCCAAGGGCGGCAAGCTGCTGCTGGAAATGCAGCAGCTGCAGCCGGAAACGGGCTTTGTCTCGGCCGGCATCGTCGACGTGACCGATGCGCAGGGCATCCCCGACGAGGAATGGTTCGGGCCCCTCTTGCAGGTCTACCGCACGGACGATTTCGACACGGCGCTGCGCATCGCCAACAACACCGAGTTCGGCCTGGCCGCGGCCCTGCTGTCGAACGAGGAAGGCCTGTGGAAGAAATTCCAGCTGCGCGCCCGCGCCGGCATCGTCAACTGGAACCGTCCCACGACGGGCGCCGCCAGCACGGCGCCGTTCGGCGGCGTGGGCAAGTCCGGCAACCACCGGCCCAGCGCCTACTACGCGGCCGACTACTGCGCGTATCCAGTCGCATCGATCGAGAACGATGCGCTGGAAATGCCCGCCAAGCTGTCGCCCGGCCTGACGTTCTGAGGATGATCCATGAGTACGCGTGAATTTAACTTCGACGGCCTGGTGGGGCCATCGCACAACTACGCCGGCCTGTCGTTCGGCAACGTGGCTTCGTTCAACAACGTCAAGAGCGCGTCGAACCCGAAGCAGGCCGCCTTGCAGGGCCTGGCCAAGATGCGCGCGCTGGCCGCGCGCGGCTTCGCCCAAGGGATGCTGCCCCCGCAGGCACGGCCGAACTTCCGGCTGCTGCGCAGCCTGGGCTTTACGGGCAGCGATGCCGAGGTGCTGGCGCGGGCATACAAGGAGTCGCCGGTGCTGCTGGCCAGCGCTTACTCCGCGTCGTCGATGTGGACCGCCAACGCGGCCACCGTGAGCCCGTCGCGCGACACGGCGGACGGCAAGGTGCACTTCACGCCGGCCAACCTGAACAACAAGCTGCACCGCTCGCATGAGCACGTGCAGTCGGGCCGTGCGCTGCGCGCCATCTTCCATGACGAGCGCCACTTCGCCGTGCACGAGGCGCTGCCCTCCACGCCGGCCTTCGGCGACGAGGGCGCCGCCAACCATACGCGCCTGTGCCGCGACCACGGGGCGGACGCCGTCGAGCTGTTCGTCTACGGTCGTGTCGAATTCGATCCGGCCGCGCCGGCGCCGGTGCGCTATCCGGCACGGCAAACGCTGGAAGCGTCGGAAGCGGTGGCCCGGTTGCATGGCCTGCAGGAAGCGCGCACCGTGTACGTGCAGCAGAATCCCGCCGTGATCGACCAGGGCGTGTTCCACAACGACGTGATCGCCGTCGGCAATGCCAACGTTCTGTTCTACCACGAGCAGGCCTTCGCCGACGAGCAGGGCACCTTGCTGAAGCTGCGCCAGGCCCTCGATGGCGTCGGGGCGGAGCTGGCGCCGATCCGCGTGGCGACCGGCCAGGTGGCGGTGGCCGACGCGGTGCAGAGCTACCTGTTCAACAGCCAGCTGCTGTCGAAGCCGGACGGCAAGATGGCGCTCGTGATCCCGCGCGAATGCGAGGAAAACGCCGCCGTGGCCAAGTACCTGCAAGGCCTGGTCGCCAGCGGCGGCCCGGTCGACGAGCTGGTGCACTTCGACCTGCGCCAGAGCATGCGCAATGGCGGCGGCCCCGCCTGCCTGCGCCTGCGCGTGGCGCTGACGGACCAGGAAGCGGCGGCGATGCACCAGGGCGTGATCATGACCGAAGCGCTGTACCACACCCTCGTGGCCTGGGTGGACAGGCACTACCGCGACCAGCTCGCGCCGCAGGACCTGGCCGACCCCGCGCTGGCGATCGAGATCGCCGCCGCACTGGAGGAACTCGAGCGGCTTCTCGGGCTGCCCGGGCTGTATGATCTGGGCTAGAACGTAGAGCGTTCTCACGTTTGGCAGATTGAACAATGAGTGGGGCTGGGCGATCCTCGGCCCCATTGCACATTGCGCCAGCCACGAGCCGGCGCGCAGTACCCATCACGCACACTGGAATAACTGGAGAAGCAGATGACAAAGATGCCGCAGCAACTGCGTAGTGAAACCCTGGAACTCGTCAATGGCGGCGTTGCCGGCCATGGCGCCGACGGCACGCCCGTGGGCGCGCTGATCGCGCTCTGGCTGAAGTCCCTCGACGATGAAGACCTGGCCGACACGCTGCCCGCCAGCCTCGCGCCGGTGCTGGTGGAAGGCTTCACCGCCGCGGCCCGCCGCACGGTGCCGGGCGCGCAGATCGCCACGCTGCGCTATGCGGATGGCCGCGGCGGCAATGCCACGGCGCTGCTGATCCTGAACGACGACATGCCCTACCTGGTCGACTCCATCGTGATGGTGCTGCGGCGCCGCAAGGTACAGGTGAACGGCGTGCTCAATGCCGTGCTGCCGGTGACGCGCGACACGAACGGCGCCGTGACGGCGGCCGGCGAACCGGGTGCGAAACTGGAATCCTACGTGCTTTGCCTGCTGGCCGAGGAGCTCGACGACGCCTCGCTGCGCGAGCTGCAAGAAGGCATCGAAACGGTGGCGCGCGATGCCGCCGTCGTCCGGCGCGACCTGCCGACGATGAAGAACCGCTTCACCACCGTGGCCGATTCCGTGCAGGGCCAGGGCGAAGAGGGCGCCGAGGCAGCCGCCTTCCTGCAATGGGCGCGCGACGAAGGCTTTGAAGTGCACGGCTATGCGTACTACCACGTGAAGCCGGGCACGCACGAACTGGAACGCGACCTCCCCAGCCGCATCGGCGTGCTGCAGGATACCGCGCATCCTGTCTACGGCACCTGCCTGGCGAACATCCCGGGCGACCTCGATACGCTGAACCGGCGCGGGCACATCCTCTCGATCGTCAAGGCGGACGTGAGCGGCACGCTGCACCGCGACCAGCAGCTCGATTTCATCGGCGTGCGGGCCGCCGACGCGAGCGGCAACGTGCTGGGCGAGCACTGCTTCATCGGCCTGTTCACGCGCGCCGCGATGCTCACGCCGCTGGCCCGCCTGCCGTTCGCGCGCGGCCGCATCGCCCAGGTCCTGAAGATCGCCAACCTGCGCCAGGAAGGCTTCCGCGCCGAGAAATTCATCGAGATCCTGGAATCGCTGCCGCGCACCGAGGCGCTGGAAGCGGACCCCGAATGGCTGGCCGAAGTCTGCAACGCCGTCGTTTCCCTGTACAAGCAGCCGCGCACCAAGGTGTTCGCGCGGCGCGACGTGTATGCGCGCCACCTGAACGTGCTGGTCTACCTGCCGCGCGAACGCTACAGCGCCAGCGCTGCGCAGGCGCTGGCGCGCGCCCTGCAGGACAGCTCCGGTGCCACGCACGTGAGTTCGCAGACGCTGGTGGCCGATGGCCCGCTGGCGCGCCTGTACCTGATCGCGCACGCCGCACGCTACCCGCTGGACCTGGAAAGCGACGTGCAGCGTCCGCTGCTGTCGATCCTCGATGGCTGGCACGAAGGCTTTTCCGAGCTGGCCGACGCGGTGCCGGACGAACACCGGCGTAACGACCTGCGCCGCCTGTGCGCCACGCTGCCGGTCGACTACGTTGCCGCCACGTCGCCGGCCGTGGCGTTCCATGACCTGGACACGATCCTGCGCAACGGTACGCCGCACCGCGCTACCGTGCGCATCGAGCTGGCTTCGGAGGCCAATCCCGCCACGATCCGCATCTATACGCTGGACAAGACGCCCACGCTGTCGTCGATCCTGCCCGCGCTGCACAATGCCGGCGTGCTGATCGACCGCGAACGCGCGCACACGATCCGCACGGCCGACGGCCAGCGCCACTACGTGACGAGCCTGGCCGTGGATGCCACGTCGGCCGAGAAGCTGGCGCGGCCCGGCGTGGCCGCCGTGGCCGAAGACCTGTTTGCCGCGCTGTTCAACGACGATATCGAGGATGGCCGCCTGAACGGCCTGGTGGTCGAAGGCGGCCTGAATCCGCGGCAGGTGCAACTGGTGCGTGCCTACATGAGCTACTGGCGCCAGACCGGCACGCAGTTCTCGGTGCGCTATATTGCCGAAAGCCTGCGCCGCCAGCCGGCGCTGGTGAAGGAAATCGTCGACGCGTTCGAGCACCGCTTCGATCCGCGGCGCAGCGAGGAAGACCGTGCCGCGGCCCGCGAGCAGCTGGTGGCGCTGAAGGCGCGCGTGCCGCAGGTGAATCACGCCGACCTGGAAGTGATCCTGGCCGCGCTGCTTGACCTGATCCTGGCCACCGTGCGCACCAATTATTTCCAGCCCAGCCCGGAGCTGCAGAATGCCGGCGTGCTCGATGCGCGCGACAAGATCATCTTCAAGTTCGACACCGGCAGGCTGGCGTTCCTGCCGGAGCCGAAACCTTACCGCGAGATCTACGTGTTCTCGCGCCGCTTCGAAGGCGTGCACCTGCGCGGTGGCCCGGTGGCGCGGGGTGGCCTGCGCTGGTCGGACCGCATGGAGGACTACCGCACCGAGGTGCTGGGCCTCGTGAAGGCGCAGATGGTGAAGAACGCGGTCATCGTGCCGGCCGGCGCCAAGGGCGGTTTCGTCTGCAAGCAGATGCCTGCCGGCGCGCCGCGTGAAGTGGTGGCGGCCGAGGGCGAAGCCGTGTACCGCATGTTCATCGCCAGCCTGCTGGAAGTGACGGACAATCGCGTGCTGGGCAAGATCGTGCCGCCGCAGGATACCGTGCGCTACGATGACGACGACCCCTACCTGGTGGTGGCGGCCGACAAGGGCACGGCCTCGTTCTCCGATATCGCCAACAGCATCGCCGTGCAGCGTGGCTTCTGGCTGGGCGACGCGTTCGCCTCCGGCGGTTCGAACGGCTACGACCACAAGAAGCTGGGCATCACCGCCAAGGGCGCGTTCGAAGCCGTCAAGCGCCACTTCTACGAGATGGGCCACGACATGGCCAGCACGCCATTTACCGTGGTCGGCGTGGGTGACATGTCGGGCGACGTGTTCGGCAACGGCATGCTGTTGTCCGACAAGATCCGGCTGCTGGCCGCGTTCGACCACCGCCACATCTTCCTCGACCCGAACCCCGACACCGACCGGTCGTTCGCCGAGCGCCAGCGGCTGTTTGCGCTGCCCCGCTCGTCGTGGGAAGACTACGACAAGGGGCTGATCTCGGAAGGCGGCGGCGTGTATCCGCGCTCGCTGCGCACCATCGAGCTGTCGCCGCAGATCCGCGCGGCGCTCGACATAGCCGAAACCGCGCTGTCGCCCGAGGAACTGATGCACCGCATCCTGCTGGCGCCGGTGGACCTGTTCTACAACGGCGGCATCGGTACCTATATCAAGGCCTCCACGGAAACCAATGCGCAGGTGAAGGACCGCGCCAACGACCAGATCCGCGTCAACGGCAGCGAACTGCGCTGCAAGGTCGTGGGCGAGGGCGGCAACCTGGGTGCCACGCAGGCCGGCCGTATCGAGTTCGCGCTGGCCGGCGGGCGCATCTTCACCGATGCGATCGACAATTCGGCCGGCGTGGATTGCTCCGACCACGAAGTGAATGCCAAGATCTGGCTCGACGTGGAAGTCAACGCGGGCCTGCTGACGGAAGAGCAGCGCAACCGCACGCTGAACGACATGACGGATGATATCGTGCGCCTCGTCCTGCGCGACAACACGCAGCAGACGCGCCTCCTGGTGCGCGAGCTGCAGGCGCAATCGGACATCACGGTGCAGAAGGGCTATGCAGCGCTGATCGCCAGCCTGGAAGAAGAAGGCGCGCTGTCGCGCGAGCTGGAGATGCTGCCTTCCGTGGCCGAACTGGCAAGGCGCAAGGGCGACAACCGCGGGCTGACGACGCCCGAACTGGCTGTCGTCATCGCCAACGTGAAGAACCGCTACAAGCGCCTGCTGGGCGTGTTGCCGCTGACCGAGGAAAGCTGGGCCGAAGCCGTGCTGCGGCCTTACTTCCCCGAACTGCTGGTGGCCACCCGTTCACCGCTGGCGCACCCGCTGGCCAACGCGATCCTGGCCACCGTGCTGGCCAACGAAGCGGTGAACCGCTGCGGCCCGCTGATGCTGCGCAACCTGGCGCAGGAACACGGCGTGGCGGAGACCGACGTGATCCTGGCGTGGGGCCAGGCATGGTCGGCGCTGAACCTGGACCCGGTCTTCAACACGCTCGATGCCGATGCGCTGGCCGTGCCGCGCGAGGTGTCGATGGCCGTCGATGCGCGCAGCCGCTCCGCGCTGCGGGCCGTGCTGGAAGGCGTCCTGGCGGTGCCGAAGGAACAGTTGCGCGG
Source organism: Pseudoduganella lutea (assembly GCF_004209755.1). Lineage (NCBI taxonomy): Bacteria > Pseudomonadati > Pseudomonadota > Betaproteobacteria > Burkholderiales > Oxalobacteraceae > Pseudoduganella > Pseudoduganella lutea. The sequence continues at coordinate 3,528,290 of NZ_CP035913.1, forward strand.
CAGCGGCGGCATCGCCGAACTGGCCCGCCTGTTCGACGAGCCGGACATGGCTGGCCGCCTCGCACCGGACGGCACCACGTTCGAAGCCGACGCAGTGCCCGACACGAAGCCGGAATTCGCCGCGGCGTGGAAGGCACTGGAAGGCATCGAAGGCGTGTCGGCGTTCCTGTTCGCCGCACTGTCGGTGCAGCGGCCGGAAGGCATGGACCTGCCTGCGTTCCTGGCACTGGGCACCACGTTGCGCGCCAGGGCCGGTATCGCCGCGCTAGAGCGTGGCCTGAACCTGCCGGCCACCAGCAAATCGCAGGAACAGTTGCGCAGCTATGCGCAGCAGGCATTGCGGCGTACGCAGCAGCGCCTGCTGGCGCAGGTGCTGGCCCGCGCCGCCGGCCATGGCGCCGGTGCCGTGGATACCGTGATCGCGGCGCTGAACCTGCCAGCGTTCAGCGCACCGGCGGACCTGGAGCAGGCGATGCTGGATGTCTGGACCCTGTCCGAAGCCGTGAACACCGGCGGCTACGGCATGCAGAAGGCGGCCTGAGATGACGCAAGCGTTGCAAGACGGCCTGCCGGCGCCGGTGCGGGCCCTGGCCGAGGCGGATTTCTCGGCCGTCGCGCAGGCATTCGGTGCGGCCGGCTTCGCGGTGGCGGAGCCGGCGGACGGCATCGTGACGATCCGCCGGCCCGGCACGGTCCTGCCGGCGGTGCTGCTGTCGGTCGGCGTGCATGGCGATGAAACGGGCCCGATCGAGCTGACGGCTTACCTGCTCGATGCGCTGGCGCGCGAACCGCAGGCGCTGGCGGTGGATCTGATGGTCTGCGTGGGCAGCATCGGCGCGATCCGGGCCGGCAGGCGCTTCATCGACGCCGACCTGAATCGCATGTTCCGCGCCGAGCGGGGCAGCCTGGCCGGCACCGCCGAAGCGGCGCGGGCGGACGAGATGATCGCCGCCACCGCCGCCTTCTTTGCCGATGCCGGCCCGGAGCGCTGGCATCTCGACCTGCACACGGCCATCCGCGCGTCGCATTACCCCACGTTCGCGATCGTGCCGGAACTGATCGCCACGCCGGCGCGCGAGCGCCTGATCGGCTGGCTGGGCGAAGCGGGCATCGGTGCCGTCATCCTGAACCGGGAAACGGCCGGCACGTACAGCTTCCACACGGCCGAGCACCACGGCGCCGCCGGCAGCACGGTGGAGCTGGGCCGCATCGGCACGCTGGGCCGCAACGACCTGGCGCAATTCGCCGCCGCCTCCGCCGCGCTGGACCGGCTGCTGCGCGGCCAGCCATCGCTGCCCGCCGGGCAGCAACCGCATTTGTTCCGTGTCGCGCAAAACATCCTGAAGCTGTCCGACGGCTTCACCATGGCCTTCGGCAAGGAAACGCAGAACTTCACGCGACTGAAGCAGGGCGACGAGATCGCCCGCGACGGCGACACGGTCTACACGGTGCAGCACCCCGAGGAATTCGTCGTGTTCCCGAATCCCGACGTCCGCATCGGCCTGCGCGCCGGCATGATGGTCGTCCGTCTCGACTGACCACATATGGCACTACAGCTCACCCCGTGTCCACCTTGGGGTCAGGCACAAAAGTGGACACAGCCTCGGCTGTTGAATGGTCGAGCTCGTGTCCGTTTCCGGGCCTGGCCCCAGGGTGGACACGGGCGCGGCTGTGGGGACGTAAAAAAAGCCACCGCGAGGGTGGCTTGTGAGGAGGGAGCTGGTTCAGGCGGAGGCGAACTGCGTGGCCCGCGCCTGGGATTTCTGTTCTCGCACCTTGCGCGTTGCCGGAGCATCCGGCAGGGTGGCCGAGGAGGCTGACGATGCCCGCGCGGTGGCCGGGCCTGGCGGTGTAACGGAAGGTTCACCGGCGCGGCTGTCGTCCGGCAGCCAGCGGACAATCGCCGCGGTCGCCACGACGGAGAGCAGCACGATGCCGGCGGCGGCCACCAGCATCAACGGATCGATGCGCGAAGAAGTGGTCGGGATCTTCTGGTACATCGTCATCTCTTCCTCCTGTCTCGGTGCTATTGGTATGGGACAAGATTAGCCTTATACCAATAGGCGATCTACCCTTTCCCTGTATCAAAAGTAAGCACATGTAACGACGCTCGATAAAAGCAGGATCAGGCGATCTTGGCTACACTCGTCCGTACATCGTTGAAAGGAATTTCATGAGTCAGCTTTTTTCACCGTACACGCTTGGCCAGACGCCCTTGAAGAACCGCATCGCGATCGCGCCGATGTGCCAGTATTCCGCCACCGACGGCCTGCCTGCCGACTGGCACATGATCCACCTCGGCAGCCTGGCCCTGTCCGGCGCCGCGCTGCTGATCCTGGAAGCGACGGCCGTGTCGCCCGAAGGCCGCATTTCGGCGCAGGACCTGGGCCTGTGGTCGGACGAGCACCGCCGGGCGCTGCAACCGATCGTGGCGGCCATCCGCCGGCATTCGCCCATCGTGCTGGCCGTGCAGCTTGCCCATGCCGGCCGCAAGGCATCGTCCGCCGTGCCCTGGGAAGGCGGCGGCAATATCCTTGTGGAAGACGGCGGCTGGCAGACCGTGGCGCCCTCGGCGGTGCCGCATGCCGAAGATGAAACGGTGCCCGTGGCGCTCGATGACGCGGGCCTTGCAAAGGTAAAACAGGATTTCGTCGACGCCGCACGCCGCGTGCATGACCTCGGCATCGAGGCGATCGAACTGCATGGCGCGCACGGCTACCTGCTGCACCAATTCCTCTCGCCGTTGTCCAACCAGCGAACGGACCGCTATGGCGGCTCGCTGGAAAACCGGATGCGTTTCCCGCTTGAAGTCTTTAAAGAAGTGCGTGCCGCGGTACCCCGCAGCGTCGCGGTGGGCATGCGGATCTCGGCATCGGACTGGGTCGAAGGCGGCTGGGATGTGGAACAGAGCGTGGTCTTCGCCAACGAACTGAAAAAGCTCGGCACCGACTTCATGCACGTGTCCAGCGGCGGCTTGTCGCCAAAGCAGAAGATTCCCGTCGGCCCGGGCTACCAGGTCGGTTTTGCCGAGCGCATCCGTCGCGAGACGGGGTTGCCGACCATCGGCGTGGGCCTGATCACCGAGGCGGCGCAGGCCGAAGCCATCGTGGCGCAAGGCCAGGCCGACATGGTGGCACTGGCCCGGGGCATCCTGTACGATCCGCGCTGGCCATGGCATGCGGCCGCGCAACTGGGCGCGCAGGTCGACGCGCCGCCGCAATACTGGCGCTGCCAGCCGCACGACCAGAAACAGCTGTTCGGCGCGCCTCCCGTTACCTCTCGGCTGGGGCAGCGCTGATAACCGAACAAAGGGGAACGATGCGCCATTACGACCTGCTGATCTTTGATTTCGACGGCACGCTGGCCGACAGCTTTCCCTTCTTCCTTGAAGTGTTCGATACCGTGGCGGAAGCGCACAGCTTCCGGCGCCTGGACCCTTCCCGCCTGGACGAACTGCGTGGCGCCGACCTGCCGCAGATCATGCGGCAGCTGGGCATGCCGCGCTGGAAGCTGCTGCCCGTGGCGATGCACTTCCGCACGCTGATGGCGCAAAGCATCGGCCGCATCCGCCTGTTCGACGGCGTGCCCGGCATGCTGCGCAATGCGGCGGCCGATGGCGTGCTGCTGGCCATCGTCAGCTCCAATTCCGAAGCCAACGTGCGTGCCGTGCTGGGCGAGCATGCGCGCCTGTTCTGCCATTTCGAATGCGGCGCGGCGTTGTTCGGCAAGCGCCGCCGCCTGCGCCGCGTGGTGCAGGGCAGCGGGCTGGCCAGCGAGCGCGTGCTGTGCGTGGGCGATGAAGTGCGCGACATCGATGCCGCGCATGCCGAAGGCCTGGATTTCGGCGCGGTAGCCTGGGGCTACGCCAAGCCCGAAGCGCTGCGTGCGCGCGCGCCGAAGCTGATGTTCGGCAGCGTGGCCGACATGGCGGCGCAGCTCGCATGCGGCGAGAAATCGCCCTCCGCAAGTTGAAGTATCTTTATTACCACTTGTTTTTTGCACACAAAATTCTCTTAGGGAAGTCGCGAAACTTGGCCCTATAATCGCGACTTTGCCCGGCGTCACGAGCGCCACGGCCTTGAACACCCTGACAAGGAATCCCCTGTGAGCCAGACGCTGGTCCAGAAAATGACCCGTACCAAACCGGTCGCCGCCACTGCCGACACGAATCCGGAAACAGCCCCTGGCATCGGCATGGAAACGCCACATGCTCCCGGCGGCCTGGCCCGCTCGATGGGCCTGTTCTCGCTGACCATGATCGGCGTTGGCGCCACCATCGGTACCGGCATCTTCTTCACGATGGTCGAGGCGGTGCCGAAGGCCGGCCCCGCCGTGATCCTGTCGTTCCTGCTGGCCGCGCTGACGGCCGGCCTGACGGCGCTGTGCTACGCCGAACTGGCGTTCCGCATCCCCGCCTCCGGTTCCTCTTACTCGTTCGCCTATGCCACGGTCGGCGAATTCCTCGCCTTCATCATGGCCGCCTGCCTGCTGCTCGAATACGGGCTGGCCGCCAGCGCCACGGCGATCGGCTGGTCCGATTACCTGAATAATTTCCTGGGCAATGCCTTCAACTGGCACATACCCACGCTGCTGCGCACGCCGATGATCGTGTCGACACCGGAAGGCGTGGTGTTCAACTGGGGCCACGTCAACCTGCCGCCGATCATCCTGGTGGCGCTGTGCTGCTTCCTGCTTTCGCGCGGCGCCAAGGAATCGGCGCGCACCAATGCCGTCATGGTCATCATCAAGCTGGCGATCCTGCTGTTCTTCGTGGCCATCGCCTTCTCCGGCTTCGATGCCGCCAACTTCACGCCGTTCTTCAAGGGGGAAGGCGAGAAGGGCCTGCTGGGCATGGCCGGCGTGACCGCCGCCGCCGGCACCGTGTTCTTCTCGTTCATCGGACTGGACACCGTGGCCACGGCGGGCGAGGAAGTGCACAACCCGAAGCGCAACGTCCCGCTGGGCATCCTTGCCGCGCTGGGCATCGTCACCGTGTTCTACCTGCTGGTGGCAACGGCCGCGATGGGCGCACAGCCGGCGCACATGTTCGAAGGACAGGAAGCGGGCCTGGCCGTGATCCTGCAGAACGTGACCGGGAAGGCGTGGCCGGCCCTGGTCCTGTCGGCCGGCGCGGTGATTTCCGTGTTTTCCGTGACGCTGGTGACGATCTACGGCCAGACCCGCATCCTGTACGCGATCTCGCGCGACGGCCTGATCTCGAAGGGTTTCCACAAGGTGAACCAGCGCACCGCCACGCCGGTGCTCAACACGATCATCGTCAGCGTCGTGGTGGCTTTCGTGGCCGGCTTCGTCGACGCCACCTTCCTGTGGGACATGGTCAGCATGGGCACGCTGACGGCGTTCATCCTGGTATCCATCGCGGTCCCGGTCATGCGCCGCAAGGAGCGCCGCGCCGGCACCTATACGAAGGGTGGCTTCCGCGTGCCGCTCGGCCCTTACCTCGTGCCCGGCCTGTCGGTCGCGGCATGCCTGTACCTGATGGTGGGCCTGTCGCACACCACACGCGTGATCTTCTCGATCTGGATGGCGGCTGCCGTCGTCACCTATTTCGCCTACGGCATCCGCAACTCCCGCCTCAACAAGATCTGACATGCAACTGAAAGCAATCGCCCTCGCAAGCTTCGTGGCCGCGGCCACCATGTCCGGGGCGGTTGCCCTGGCCGCCGATGCCGCTGCCATGCGCGACTACAAGGCCGTGGCGCTGTCGCCCGCCGGCGAGCGGATCGCCGCGCTGGAATCGGTCGATACCGGCGTGCCGGGCAGGCGGCCGCACGCCATCGTCGTCGTGCGCGATGCCGCCACCGGCAAGATCGTCGATGAGTTCGACCCGTGCAAGGCCTGCGCTTACGACCGCCCGAGCTGGTCGCCGGATGGCAAGAGCGTTGCCTTCATCGGCAGCACGGGCGGCAAGGCCACCTTGTACGTTGGCACGCGCACCCTGGCCAGTGTGGACGGCAATGCCCATTCCGCGCGGTTTTCCCCCGATGGCCGATCGCTGGCGCTGCTGGCCACGGTCGGCGCGCGCAAGGAAACCGGTGCCACCGCGGCCGGTGCCCGCCTCGTGGGCGAGATCGGCGGCAACCACGATGCGCAGCGCATCGCCACTGTGCCGGTTTCCGGCGGCGTCCTGAAACTGCTGTCGCCCGGCGATACCTACATCTACGAATACGACTGGACGCCGGATGGCAAGGGCTTCGTGGCCACGGGCGCGAAGGGCGACGGCGACAACAACTGGTGGGTGGCCAGGCTGGCCTACGTGGACGCGGCCAGCGGCGCGCTTCGCGTGATCGCATCGCCCTCCACCCAATTGAACCTGCCGCGCGTGTCGCCGGACGGAACAACGGTGGCCTACGTGGGCGGCCTGATGAGCGACTTCGGCTCGATCGGCGGCGATGTCTGGACCGTGCCGCTGGCCGGCGGCGAACCGAGGAACATCACACCCGGGTTCCGGGGCACGTTCAACAGCCTCGCCTGGAAGAAGAATGGCCTGGTCGGTTCGGCATTGATGGGCGACCTGCTGGCGGTGCTCACCGTCGATGCGGCGACCGGCCAGGCGAAGAAGCAGTGGTCGGCCCCGGTGACGGCGGCCGGCGGCACGGATGGCCGGCTGTCGTTCAGCGCCGATGGCGCGAAGGTGAGCGGCGCGATCGAGGACTTCACCAGTGCGCCGCGCCTGGTGGCCGGCCCGCTGGCGCAGCCGGCGCAGGTCACCCACGACAACGAGCACATTGGCGCCCAGGTTTCGATGGCGAGCGTGTCGTGGGCAAGCGAAGGGCGAACGATGCAGGGCTGGATCGTCGGGCCGCCGGCCATCGACCCCGGCAAGAAATATCCGACCATCGTCCAGGTGCATGGCGGCCCGGCGTCGGCGGCCACGCCGCGCTTCGTTTCAGGGACGAGCAGCCCGGAAATACTGGCGCTGGTGAAGGCCGGCTACTTGGTCATGATGCCGAATCCCCGCGGCAGCTTCGGCCAGGGCCAGGAATTCGTCCGTGCCAACCGGCGCGATTTCGGCGGCGGCGACCTGCGCGACATTCTCGCCGGCATCGACGTCGCGGCAAGGGTCATGCCGATCGACCTGCGGCGCCTGGGTCTGATGGGTCGTTCGTACGGCGGCTTCATGACGATGTGGGGCGTGACGCACAGCGACCGCTTCAAGGCGGCGGTGGCGGGCGCCGGCGTGGCCAACTGGGTCAGCTACTATGGGCAGAACGGCATCGACCAGTGGATGGTGCCATTCTTCGGCGCCACGATGTACGACGACCCGGACATCTACCGCAAGCTGTCGCCGATCGAATACGTGAAGGCGGCAAAAACGCCGACGCTGATCTATGTGGGCGAGCGCGACGTGGAAACCCCGGCCGCGCAATCGATGGAATTCTGGCACGCGCTGAAAGCGCTGGATGTGCCGACCACGTTCGTGGTGTATGAAGGGGAAGGGCATGCGATCCGCAAGCCGGAACACCAGCAGGACCTGACGAAGCGTATCGTCGACTGGTTCGACAAGTACCTGTGACAGGATGCTGTCAAAACAAAAAAGCCGGCGATGCCGGCTTTTTTTCACAACGTATCGTCAGGCTCAGATTGCGGCGGCACGTGCACGCAGGTTGGCCGCTTCGTGCGGTGCATCCGCTTCGAGTTCGTCGGCCCAGCGCAGCAGGGACATGCGCACGCCGACCTTGTAATACGACGGCACTTCTTCCGGCTGGGACTTGCTGCCCTGGACTTCGGCCAGTGCCGGTGGCGTGGTGCGCAGCATGGAGTGCAGCCAGCCGATCACGGTACGGCCGGTGCTGTCCAGGGAACCTGCGTTGGCGGTAGTAGGGAAGATGGCGGTCGACATGGTGAACTCCTGTGAATTGATCGTTGATGCAGTGCAGTATAGGGCGCGCACAGAAATAAAAAAAATTTTCATTTGTGATGTGGGCCATGCGTGAAACGTATATTGTTGGTTTCCTTGCTACAACTATCTATAACCTGGAACAATATCGGTCCATCACTGAAACGCATAATGGTCGGGCCGGCCATAAAAAAGCCGGCAGTGCCGGCTTGTCTCGAACATGGCGGACGGCCATGCAATCAGTCCAGTTTCCAGGCATAGTCCACGCGGGTCCACGTATCCGCCGGCGCGCCGTCTTTCGTGCCCGGCGCGAACTTGCAGGCGGCGAGCTTGCGCAGCGCGGCATTGTCCAGCACCCGGTAGCCGCTCGACTTGTTGATGCGCGAATCCTTCACCACGCCGCCGGACGACACGAGTACTGACATCGACACAGTGCCTTGTTCCTCGTTGGCGATGGCGGCGCGCGGATAATCCGCCTTGCAGTTGCGGGCGTCCGGTGTGGCGGGCACTTCGATCGCGGATGCGGCTCCCGAGACGAGCAGGGCGGCCAGCAGGCCGAAGCAACGATTTTTTGCGGAGGTATTGATGGACATGGTATTTCCCCTGAAAGTTAATGACAGTTAGCCTTGGCACGCTGCCCAGGCTGTCTCCTGAATTAACGTTGTTGCATGTAGTGTAGGCATGCCGGAGAAATAAACGAACTTTTCATTCGTGATGTGATTCATTCGCCAAGTGAATGATTTATAAGGAAATTCACAGAAATTTACGGAAAATAAAGGTATTTCATCATCCTGGAAAATGACCGGTGCCAGTGGATGATATAAGCCGGAAAACGTGTCGTGAAAATAAAAAAGCCGGCAATGCCGGCTTTTTCATGCGTGTGCGGGAACCGGATCAGTCACGGCCGACCAGGTTGCGCAGTTCCGCGGCCTGGTTCGGCGACGTGATGTCGAAATCCTTGGCGAGGCGCAGGATGGCGCGGCGCTCGCGCAGTGTCGACACTTGCGAAGCACTGCCATGCGATGCGCCGGCGGCGAACGGTGCGAAGGCAAGCATTTTGCCAAAGAAGGCCATGGCGACACGGCCCACGCTGTCCAGATAGCCGCGGGTGGCCGGAGTAGTGATGAGGGCGGTAGACATGTTAGCTCCTGAAATGAGGGTTGTTGCAGTGCAGTATAGGGACGTCCGCATCATAAATAAACTTTTAGTTTGTGATGTCATCCATTCGCAAAACATATAGTTGCTTAAGTGAAAATAGAACCTGTTCGTTTCCGGACAGTAAAAATGTTCGTCTTCGGACGGTTCGCTGACCCCTGCCCGCGGCGCGTATTGGCACAATGCTTGCAGTAGTGACAGCACCAAAATATGGAGGCCCTTATGCACCTGCGTGATTTCCGCATCGGCTGGCGAATGCTGGCCAGGCAGCCCCTGCACACGGCGGCCATGCTGCTCGGCCTGGCGGTCGGACTGGCCGCCGCCTTCCTGCTGCTGGCACTCGTGCATTACTCGTTCAGCTACGACAGTGCCGTGCCGGACAACCGCAACGTCTACGTCTTCAAGCACAAGCTCAAGCTGCTGGCCGAGCCGCTGTGGATCGAGCAGATGCCATTGCCCGCCCGCGACGTGCTGGCCAACAGCGGGCTGCCGCTGACGCTGTGCACCGTGAATCCGCATGCGAGGACGGTCAAGGTGGATGGCCGGCTGCATGAAGTGGTGTTCAACGAGGTCAGCGACACGTTCCCCGCCATGTTCGGCGTGCGCGCCGTGGCGGGCGACCTGGTCGCGACATTGGCCCGGCCGGACGGACTGGCGCTGACACCGCGTGGTGCGCTCGAGCTGTTCGGCACCATGGCGGCGCTGGGGCGCACGCTTGACGTCGACGGCCGCGTGCTGCGCGTGCTGGCGCTGCTGCCCGAGCCGCAGCCCAATACCACGCTGCCCTATACCGCCCTGGTCGGCGAGGGCACGGTGTTGTGGAAGCCGGGCGAGCGCGAACAGCAGCGCCACAACTGGACGGGCCTGGCGGGCAAGCTCTACGCCAGGGCGCCAGGCGTGCAGGCACAGGCGATGGCCGCGCCGGTGCAACTGGAGGCGAATCGCGTGGTGGCGGCAATGCTGGGCGCGAACGAGATGCGCCGTGTCGGCGGCACGATGGTCGAAGTGGCCGTCACGCCACTGGCCGACGCCTATTTCGATACCGACGTCGCGGTCTTCCTCGGCGGCCCGCGTGCGTCGAAGGCGCTCGTGCTGGCGCTGGCCGCGCTGGCATTGCTGATCCTCGCGCTTGCCGCCACCAATTACGTGAACCTGGCCACGGTGCGCGTGCTGGCGCGCGGCCGGGAGATCGCGGTGCGCAAGACGCTGGGCGCCGGTGCCGGCCGGCTGGCGGCGCAGTTCGTGGCCGAATCGGTTGCCGTCGCGCTGGCGGCCGCCAGTCTTGGACTGTTGCTGGCCTGGCTGCTGCTGCCAGTATTCTCGTCGCTGATGGACCGGCCGCTGGCGCACTTCCTGTCGCCGGCATCGCTGCTGGCGGCGCTGGCGATCGGCATCGGAACAGGCCTGGTATGCGGCATCTGGCCGGCCCGGATCGCGCTACGCGTGCTGCCGGCGCGGGCGCTGGCCGGCCGGGCCGGCAGCGAACCGGCCGGCGGCGCATGGCTGCGCCGTGCCTTGACCGTATTCCAGTTCGCCGCCGCGATCAGCCTGTGCGCACTGGCGCTGGCGGTCGGCTGGCAGGCCCGCTTCGCGGCACAGGCCGATCCCGGTTTCGCCGTGGACGAATTCGTGCTGCTGCACCTGCGCCAGGAGGCCAAGGCCGAGACACGGCAGGCGTTCCATGCGGCGCTGGCGCGCGTGCCCGGTGTCGTCGGCGCCACCGCGATCGACCTGCCGTTCGGGCATCCCATGGTGCGCAACAGTACCGCGTTCCGCGGACCGTCCGGCGTGGAGCGGCGTTTTGAAATGACCCTGGTCGACCCCGGCTTTTTCGCGGTGACGGGCATCGCGCCGGTGGCGGGAGTCGGCTTTAACTCGGGCTTTAACTCGGGCTTCAATGCGAGCTTCAATGCGGGCGTCGAAGGCACGCGCCCGTCCGCGCCGCAGAAGAACGACATCATGCTGAACGGGGCCGCCGCGCGGGCCCTCGGCTTCGCTTCCGAAGGCGCCGCCGTGGGCCAGGTGGTCACCATGGGCGACATGTCGCTGCGCGTGGTCGGTATCGCGCCACCGCTGCGGCACCGGGGCTTGCGCTACCCGTCCACGGCCATGGTGTACATGGTGGAGCAGGCCAGGGCGAACGTGATCATGGTGCGCACCACGCTGGATGCCGCGTCGCTGGAACAAACCCTGGCGCCGCTGCTCTCGCGTTATTTCCCGGGGCTGCCGACCAGGGTGCAGCCGGCGCGCGGGGTATTCGAGGAGGGCAGCGCCGACGACTGGCGCATCGCGCGCCTGCTGACCCTGGGGACCGTGGTCGCCACCGGCATCGCCGCGTTCGGCATCTATGTGCTGGCCGCCGGCAGCGTGCAGCGGCGCGGCCGGGAAATCGCGTTGCGCAAGCTGCACGGCGCGGGCCGCCGGGCCATCGGGCTGCTGGTCGGCACCGAGTTCGCCCTGCTGCTGCTCGCGGCGGCGGTGATGGCATTGCCGCCGGCCGGCTTCGTCATCGCCCACTATCTGGCCGGCTTCGCGGTGACGACGACCTACGTCTGGTGGGCGTTGCCGGCAGCGCTGCTCATTGGCGTGCTGACGGCTTGCTGCGCCACGCTGCGCCACGCGATCGCCGCGATGCGGGTGATGCCGGCGGTCGCGTTGCGGCAAGGGGAGTAGGGATGTGGCGGTTCAATCGCAAATGAGAAGTGTTATCATTTACGGTTTGCAAACTTTCCGAGCCGCCCATGTCTTTCCACACCTTCCGCCTGTCCCGCTGCGCCGCCGCCCTCGGCGCCGCCTTTGTCGTTACGCCCGTGCTGGCGCAGGAGGTGGGCGAACCGCTGGAAACGGTCACGGTCACCGGCAACTGGCTCGGCTCGGGCTTGCAGAACAGCGTGAAGAATTTCGCCGGCGCGCGCACCGTCGTGCAGAAGGCAGACATCGACGGTACCGGCGCGGCGAATATCGGCGACGTGCTGCGCCGCATTCCCGGCGTGCAGAGCACGGACAATTCCGGCACCGCCGGCAGTGCCATTTCACTGAACATCGGCGTGCGGGGCCTGTCGGGCCGCTATTCCCCACGCTCCACGGTGCTGCTCGATGGCGTGCCGCTGGCCGTGGCGCCGTATGGCCAGCCGCAGCTGTCGTTTGCGCCGGTCAGCCTGAACAACATCGAAGCGATCGACGTGGTGCGCGGCGGCGGCGCGGTGCGCTATGGTCCGCAGAACGTGGGGGGCATCATCAATTTCACCACCCGCGCCATGCCCGATGCGCCCGGCGTTGCCGGCGACGCGTCGATCCGCTACAACCATTTCGGCGAAGGTGGCCACAGCACGCAGTACAGCGCCTTCCTGGGCAGCCAGCTCGAGAACGGCCTCGGCGTCGCCCTGCTGTATTCGGGCATGGATGGCACGGGCTGGCGCGACGGCAGCGACGAAAAGGTCAACGACTTCGCGCTGAAGTTCCGTTACCTGCTGGGCGCCGGTGCCCAGGTCTACGGCAAGCTGTCGTACTACGACGTGAAGTCGATGACGCCCGGCGGGCTCACCGTGGCACAGTACAACGCCGACCCGTTCCAGAACACGCGGCCCACCGATTACTGGGACGGCGAGCGCAAGGGCATCGACCTCGGTTACCTGAACACGATTTCCGCCACGCAGGAAGCGGAAGTAAAGGTGTATTACAACGAGAGTTCGCGCAGCAGCGCATTGATCAATGCCGGCCGTACTGCGATCACGTACCAGCCGCGCAACTACGAGGTACTGGGCGTGGAGCCGCGCTACACCCAGCGCGTGAAATGGGGGGCCACCACGCATGACGTGACGGCCGGCTACCGCTACCTGCGCGAGCGCGGCGACGACAACAACTACACGGTAACGGTCGCCACCGGCGTGCAGGGGGCCACCGCCACGTTCGACAACGAGACCGATGCGCACGCCTTCTACGTGGACGACCGCATCGCCGTTGGCGCCTGGCGCATCACGCCCGGCGTGCGGTTCGAGAAGATCGATTCGCGGCGCACCGACCGCGCCGGCAGCCGCGCGTTCGACACGTCGAACGACAAGGCGCTGCCGTCGCTGAACGCGGCCTACCTGGTCGATCCGGCGCTCACGGTATTCGCCAACTACGGCACCTCGTTCGGCCCCGTGCAGAACACCCAGCTCAATTCGCAGACGGCGGCCAATCCGTTGAAGCCGGAACTGGCGAAGACCGTGGAGCTGGGCGCGCGCTGGAAGGCGCGCGGCCTGTCGGCCGAAGCCACGCTGTACCGCCTGCGCTTCGACAACCAGATCCTGCAGGTGCCGGGCACCACGCCGGCCACGTTCCGCAACATCGGCGCCACGCGGCACGAAGGCGTCGAATCCGCCGTCGACTACCGCTTCGCCGGGGCGCTGGAAGGCTTGAGCGCCTATGCCAACTGGAACTACACGAAAGCGATCCAGGAATCGGGCGCCACGGCCGGGCTGGACGTGCCGTTCTATGCGCGCCGCACCGGCACGATCGGCGCACGCTACGAGATCGGCGCGTTCTCCGCGGGCCTGTCCGCCACGGCGCAGAGCCGGCAGTTCTCCGACGCGGAAAACACCATGGCCGAAAGCGCCAACGGCGGCGTGGGGAGCATTCCCGGCTTCGGCACCGTCAACGGCCAGCTGGGCTGGAAGCTGGCGGGCAAGCCCGGCGTGCAGCTGCTGGCCGGCGTGAACAACCTGGCCGACAAGCGCTACTACACGCGCAACGTGGACGGCAACCTGGGCCGCATGGTGGGCGCGCCGCGCACCGTGTACGCGCAAGCGCGGATGACTTTCTGATTCGTCGGCGTTCTAACTCGCCAGCGCCGGCTCGGCCAGCGGCGCCAGCCCGTGGGCGCCGCGTGCCTTGGCGCACTCCGGTGTATACGCGGTGAATTCGCGGCACGTGGCCGAGCGCTGCGGATAAATGGTGCACCCGACCTTGCCGCCGACGCTGCCTTCGAGCGCCACGCAGCGCACCGGCGATTGCTCCGTGCCGCGCATGGCGATGCGGTGCGGCGTGATGGGGATGGTCAGGTGGCGCGGCACCGTGCCGCCGGGATGGGCATCGCTTTCACCCCAGTAGAAGGACACGCGGTAGTGTGCGCAGCAGGCACCGCAGTCCTGGCACACGTCGGAAGTGGATTCGGACATCGCTCACGGGTTGGTTGACCGGCCGGATGGTGGCCGGGCCTGGAATGATAGCAAAACGGCCACGGTCCAGCCATGGCCGTCCGCCGCCATCTACACCCGTACCACGTTCCGTTCGATCGCCTCGCTGTGCACGAGGATCTTTTCCGCATCGGCCTGCAGCAGGCGCACCCGGCGCTGCACCACGGGCCAGCCCGGCCAGTCCACGGACCCCGCCGGCGCGATCGTTTCCGACCACGCCAGGTCGTCTTCCAGGCTCGGCACCGGCGCCTTCACGCCGTGCCTGGCCAGCGCATCGGCCAGCGTGCGGCCCACCTGCGCGTGGCTGGCCGCCAGCATCCGGTTCGCTTCGCGCGCCGGGATGTCCTTCACGTGGCGCCGCAGGATCGCGCGCAATGCCGCCACGTGCGCCACCAGCAGGTAGTTCTGCACGATGAACAGGTTGATGTCTTCGGCCGCGCGGCGCTTGCTGGCCGGCTCGTCGAGCATGCGCACCATCGCGGCCGACAGCATCGCCAGCGCGTCCATCAGCCCCTTGCGCTCGATGCGGTAGGGGAAGTCGTTGCGGGACTTGCCCTGCAACAGCTCGAACGCCGCTTCCATGTAGCGCACGTTGGCGGCCAGCACCTGCTGGACCAGCTTGGGCAGGCTCTGGTATTCCCAGCTCGCCAGCACGAAGCTGAACACGGTGGCCACCGCGGCGCCGATGAACGTGTCCACCAGCCGTTCCGTGATCACGTGGATGCTGCCGCCCGCGGCCAGGTTCATCTGCAGCAGGATCATGATCGACACCGCGATCGCCGTGTAGCGGTAGCGCAGGTAGACGAACGTGGGCGTGGCGATCGTGGCCAGCACCAGCGCGGCCAGGATCACGGCCGGGTGGTTGAAGAACAGCAGGATCACGGCCGTGATCACGCAGCCGATCACGGTGCCCACGATGCGGTCGCCGCGGCGCTGCTTCGTCATCGAGAAGCTGGGCCGCAGGATGATCACGATGGTCAGGATGATCCAGTAGCTGTGCGCCGAATAGGGCAGCAGCGTGCCGATGGCCAGGCCCACGGAAATCGCCATCGCCACCCGCAGCGAAAAGCGGAAGATCGGCGAATCCATGCGCAGGTGCGACAGCAGCACGCCCACCTCGTACTTCTGCTGCGACAGGAAGGGCTGCATGTCGGCATCCTGCCAGAACGGCGTGCTGTCGTAGGCCTTCTGGCTGGCGCCATGCAGCTCGCCCACCATGTTGATGATGGCGCGCACCTTGTTGCGCTGCGCGCGCAGCACGGCCAGCGCTTCCTGCGCCGGCTTGCCCGCCGCCACGCGGCGCTGCAGCTCGGCCAGCTCCGCCTCGATGGCGGCCAGCTCCGGCTCGTAGCTGATGGTCTGGAACGATGCCTTCTTGCGCGTGACGGCGTAGGCCACCGATTCGATGTCCCGCGCGCACTTGTAGGCCAGGCCACGCAACGCTTCCAGCGCCGGCGAATCGGCCAAGTGCACGCGCAGCTGCGCGTAGTCGGTATGCGTGGACAGGATCTGCTCGTACAAGTCCAGCATGCACACGTGGATCTGCACCACGATCGCATCCTTGCGGTTCTGGTGCGAACGCAGGATCAGGTCGCGCGAAGCCTGCTGCTTGTCGGCCAGCAGCGCCTGGTGGCGCACCAGGCGGTTGAACTGCTCGGTCAGGTTGTAGCGCGTGTCGTAGAAGTCGGCCTTGATGTCGATGTAGGCGGCCAGCTCGAACAGCGCCTCGGCCAGCACCTGCTGCTTGATGCGGTGGCGCAGCAGCCAGGCGATACCCATCGCGTAGCCGAGGTAGGCGATGCCGCCCAGCGTGAACAGGCCGGCGTGGACCAGCGCCTGCATCGGCGTCAGCAGGTGCTCCATCGACATCGTCATGATGAACAGCGTGGCCAGCTGCAGCGGCATCGACTTCTTGCCGTACACGATCATCATGCTGGCGAAGAACGACAGCAGTATCAGCACCGCGATCAGCAGCCAGAAATGCGGCGCGCACAGGCTCACCAGCAGCGTCACCAGGCTGCACAGCAGGACCGACGCCAGCATCTCGTTGAACTTGTGGCGCAACGGGCTGGGCATGTCCATCAGCGCCGTGCACAGCGCGCCGATGCCGACGGACATGGCCGTCGCCATGTCGGCGAACGCCAGCGTGGCCCACGTGATGCCGATCAGGCCCGCGCCGAAGCGCAGTCCGAGGTGGAAGTAGTGGCTGTGGAAGAAGGTGCGCGGGCTCAGTGCATAATGTAACAAAGGGGACTGGGACATCGGACCCGCCCCCGTTACAGCAGGCCCAGTACCGGATAGCGGCGCCATTCCGGCTCCGCATGCCGCGCGCAGTTGTGCAGGATGAAGTCCAGCACCGCTTCCTGGTTCGCCAGCAAGGCGGGATTGGCCGCCTTCCACGCGTCGAATTTCTCGCGCAGCGCCGGTTCCTCTTCGAGCAGCTGCACGGCCAGGTCCTCGAACACATAGTCGGAGATGGCTTCCTTTTTCTCCAGCACGGAATTGAAGAAGCCCCAGCGGAAGAAGCTGTCGTGTGCCTGCGGTTCCAGCGTTTCGACGGCGTAGCGGGCGTTGTCCTGGTCCAGCGAAACGATCCAGTCGCCCGGGTTCAGCGTGAACGTGCCGGTGCGTGCCTCGACGTCGACCACGTCGTGGAACATGTGGCCTTCGTAGGCGGTGGCGCGGGTCGACAGTTCACCGATCTGGTAGTAACGCGCCTCGACCTGCATCGGCGCGTCGACGCGCGTCATCCGAACGCCGTTCCATTGCAGGCGCTCGACAACTTCACGCCACGCCTGCGGGATGGCATACGCCTTCGGCACCCGCACCACGGTATCGGGCAGGAAGCTGTTGAAGTACGGGATATCCTTCTCGTAGGGCTTGCTGCGGTCGTACGACAGGCGCATGTAGTTGCCCAGCACGCTCGGATGGCGGCGCGCTTCATAGCCCTTGAAGCGGAAGGTGGAGGGCGTGTCCGACATCTTCCACGTGACGGTCCATTCCTGCTGTTCGCGCTGGGCTGCTTTCGCTTCGCGGCGCAGGCGCTGGATCTCGCCGGCATGGCGCACGGTGAATTCACGTGTCACGTCCAGCAGGGTGCGCATCGATTCGTAGCGGTCCTTGAACGGCTTGAGCATGTGCGTCTCCGGCATGAAGCCGATGATGTTGTGCAGCGCCGTGAAACCGGTGGAGAAGCGGGGCACTTCGAGGAATTCGGCGATGCCGTCGTCCGGGGTGTCCTGCACCGGGTTCACGTACGGGCACGTGGGCCAGCCGCGAGTTTCCATCTCCGCGTAGAGATGCGGCAGCATCGTGTCGCGCAGGAAGGGGCCGAGGCCGGAACCCAGCTTGTCGGCCTGGGTATGGATCAGCGTCATCGTGTACGTGTAGTCGGCGCCGTTCGACGTGTGGGTGTCCACCATCACGTCCGGGTCCCATGCGGTGACCAGTTCGTTGAAGAAGCGCGCGTTCAGCGTGTCGCACTTGATGAAGTCGCGGTTCAGGTCCAGGTGGCGGCTGTTGCCGCGAAAGCCGAACAGCTCCGGGCCTTCCTGGTTCGGGCGCGACGTGTTCGTGCGGTTCAGGGCACCGTCCACGTTATAGACCGGCACGAACAGCAGCACGGTGTCGCCCAGCGTGGCCAGTTTCGCGGGGTCGAAGCAGAAGTCGCGCACGATGGCCATGCAGGCATCGATGCCTTCCGGTTCGCCCGGGTGGATGCCGTTGTTGTTGAAGAAAACCGGGCGGCCCGCGGCCTTGATCGCCTCGCGGTCGAACACGCCGTCCGCGCTCACAACACCCACGTGCAGCGGGATGCCGCCATCGGAAACCCCTGCCTGCCCGAAGCGCAATACCTGGGGAAAGCGACGCGCGAGTTCTTCATAGAACGCGATGCAGTCGGTCCACAGCGTGGTCTGGTTCTGGTTGCCTTTTTCATAAGGCGTGGGCATGGGCGTGAGCGATTCGGGGTGCATGGTCTGGATCTCAGGAGCAGTGACGGGAACGGTGGCGCCGGGTAGGCGGCCGCGCCGCGATTGTAGCATCGCAATCCCTGTGGCAAGGGCGCCGCAGCGGCGCGGAAACGTGCGAACGTGACAGCGAAAACCATGCTATCAACGCCCTTTTCTGGAGGGGGCAGCGATGAACCGGATGATGGCTTTTGGCATGAAATTGCTGTGCATCTTGACCCTGGCGCTGGGCGGCGTCGCCACCGCGCAGCAGGCAACCACGGCGCCACGCTTCACCTTGAATATTCCCGCCGCCGCCACGTCGGGCGAGGCCGAACACTCGGTGCAGTTCATCGGCACCGCCACGGTGATGATCCGTTTCGGCGGCATGACGATCCTGACGGACCCGAACTTCCTCCACAAGGGCGACCACGTGCACCTGGGCTATGGCCTCACATCCGAGCGGCAGACGAATCCGGCCATCGAATTCGATGCCTTGCCGCCAATCGACTTCGTGCTGCTGTCCCATTTGCACGACGACCATTTCGACAAGCTGGTGCGCGAAAAGCTGAAGCGCTCCACGCCGATCGTCACCACCGCGTCGGCTTCTGACGACTTGCGCAAGCTGGGCTTCACGTCCGTGATTGGCCTGGGCACCTGGCAGGACGTGCAGGTGACGAAAGGCGACACGACGCTGCGCCTGACGGCGATGCCGGGGCGCCACGGCCCCGTGGCGGCCGCCGCGCTGCTGCCGGCCGTGATGGGATCGATGCTGGACTTCTCGTCCGCCGCCGGCCGCTATCGCATGTATATATCGGGCGATACGATGGTGTACCGCGACATCGAGGAAATCCCGAAGCGCTTCCCGGGCGTGGACCTGGCGCTGCTGCACCTGGGCGGCACGCGCATCCTGGGCATCGTGACGGTGACGATGGATGCCAAGGAGGGCGTCAAGATGCTCAAGCTCATCGCACCGCACCGTGCGATCCCCATCCACTACAACGACTACACCGTGTTCAAGTCGCCACTGTCGGACTTCCAGAAGGCCGTGCAGGAGGCGGGCCTCGCGGAGAAGGTCAGTTACCTGAAGCATGGCGAAACGTACCGCTACGAGCCGAAAAAGTAAGCAGGCAAGGACGATGCACTGACCGCCGGCGATACTTGTCGGCATGGGCCTTTGCGTCAGTTCATCTTTGACTCCGGCGCGGCATGGTAACTGTAGGGTTTCCACGGAGGCCCCATGAAGACGCCGCTCACGCTATGTTCGCCGCTGTTGCCTTTGCTGTTGTCCGCCACGTTGGCCCATGCCGCCGACGTGCCCCGCTACCGGCTCACGATTCCCTCGGGCGCGGCGCGCCAGGATCCCGGCGGCATGGTGCAATTCTTCGGTACCGCCACCGCGCTGCTGCGCGTGCGGGGATTGTCGGTGCTGATCGACCCCGGCACCGATGGTGGCACGCTGCCGCCCGACATGGCCGGTGCCGACCTGGTGCTGCTGTCGAACCCCGACTGGCATGGCGTGGGTGCCGCGGCATGGAGCGCTCGCCCCGTTGTGGCGATGACGGGTACCGCGGAGCGTCTGCGCAGCCACGGCATCCACAGCGTGTATCCGCTCGACACATGGGAAGGCATGACCGTTCGCAAGGGGGACACGCGGCTGCGGGTGACGTCGATGCCCGATCCCGGCGGCACGCGGCCGGCCATGATGGCGGCCATGCTCGATTTCGGGCCATCGTGCCGCGTGCTGGTCAATCACGGCGACCTGTCGGCCTTCGAGATCGGCCTGATCCCGCAGCGATTTCCCGGGGCCCGGCTGGCATTGCTGCGGCAAGCCGGCACGCCGCTGCTGCTGGCAATGGAAAAGAATGGCCGCGAGCCGGTGCCGGAACATCCGGTCGCGCGTGGCGAGCCCTACCGCTTTGGCTCACCGACCTGCCAATAGGCTCGTTTGCCAGCGCTTATTTCTTCGCGTTGGCCTCGACCCACTTCTCGAACGCGGCAACGAACTTGCCGATCAATTCCTTCGTCTGCTCGTTGTTGATGTCGCCGTCCTCGCCCAGGTAGTTGGGCGAGCCGCCGATGTACAGTTCCGGCGCCGGCATGACTGGCACGTTCAGGAACACCACGGCTTGCCGGGTGTTGTGGTTGGCGCCGAAGCCGCCCTGCGCGCCCGGCGACTGCGACACGACGGCGGCCGGCTTGCCATCCCATACGCTCTGGCCCCACGGCCGCGAACCCACGTCGATTGCGTTCTTCAGCGCACCGGAAATCGTGCGGTTGTACTCGGGCGTCAGGAACAGCACGGCGTCGGCGGCCTTCAGCTTGTTGCGGAACGCGGTCCACGCCTCGGCCGGGGTATTGGCATCGTCCAGGTCCTGGTTATACAGCGGCATGTCCAGCTCGACGAGTTCCGCCTCGAGCGACGGCGGCAGCATTTTTGCGATCGCCTGGGCATATTTGCGGGTGATCGATTCCTTGCGCAGGCTGCCGACGAGGACAGCGACTTTCTTTGCCATGCTTTTTCTCCTGAGGTTTGCGGGTTGTTGCGTGTGAAAAAGACAATGTACCGTATGCGGGCGAGATGTGCAGGGAACTTCCCCGTTCGGTACGAACAAGCTTCGCGACGCACATTGCGCAAGGCGGCGCAGGTCCTGGCGCCATTGTGATTCACGGCAGGGGAGAGAGCGAAGATCTTGAATTTGCCTGCCCCGAGAGGCTTTGGGATGCTTCCGCCAGAAGGTAGAAGCAGGAACGCGTGCCGCAGTCGGCCTTGGTGGCATCTTCGCTATCGGTTGGGATACGAGAAGGATTGGAAATCATCTGTCAGCGAATATGGCGGTCATACTGGGGGCGAACCGTTGCTGCGTATGACCGCTTTCGCCTGTGGATTCAACCGGTCGACGCAACATAATCGAAAAAGCGTTGTGCTGGCGTTTCAATTTGACTATCCTCGCCCACCAACTCATGAGCGCCATGTGCTTATCTCAGCTTGAAGAACGGCGAAGATTCAAGGTAAAGAACGAATGAATATAATTTTTCAAAACCCAACATCGGCTTAGGTTTATCCGGTGAAGTCCAGGAGGCAACTACCAGGACCGTTGGCACTCCGCCCAAATCAATACGTTTGAATTGTTCGCGCTAGCTTATCACCAGCAAAAATGGGTAGGTTGCTTCTGTTATTGCTTATGTTTATGTGAAACGCATGGTGGTAGGTTGCATTTTAAGTTGCAAATATGTAACATGTGGCTCTTCTTATAACTAGAGTAGCCATGAAAAAAATAGCACTTATGATTTCGCTTGGGCTTGTATGTTTGCAATCTCAGGCAGCGTTGGTATCGTCCGGAAAAATAGTTGCTAACGGAGCCGAAGTTGCCTACGCGACCGATACAGATACAAATTACCAATGGCTTAGTCTCAACGGCACGCTGGGAATGAGTTACGAATCAGTATTCGCAGCTACCCAGACAGGCGGAATTTTCAGTGGCTTTACGCTTGCGAGTACTGCCCAGGTTCGCCAACTCTTCAATAATGTTGGTGCTAACGTCTGGTACAGCAGCGGCATGGGCGGCTACAGCGATGGTTGCCGAGACTGGACTTGCCATGATTGGTACTCGACATTAGTTGCGGGAATTACCTCTGACGTGGCCGAATTCTCGGGCGTACATCACATAGCGGGAGAGCAATGGGGTTACACCCGCGCTATGGGCTCTTACCATTTTCAAATGTCTGGTAGCCAAAGAGATTCGGAAGGCGACCCAATGCATGGAGCGTTCCTCTTCAGAGACCTGTCTGTCTCACCAGTGCCTGAGCCTGCAACATATGGAATGCTTGGTGCGGGCCTCGCTTTGGTAGGGATGAGGCTGCGCCGTAAGCGCATGTACTGATCAACATCGGTTTTCTTCGTTCCGGGTCTGAATGGTTGTCTGCTTCCAAAAGCAGACGGCCATATTAGCTCGTGTACGCTCTTGTTGCTCTCAGTATAAGCGACCGGTTTTGTCAGCGCTCTTGGCCCTACGGTAAAAAAGCAACCCTCGTAAATCCGGTCCCCCTTTTCCATTGCACGCCCCAGTGCCATGCTCAACGCTAAAACTCAGAAATAAAAAAAGCCACGCCCCTCACGGAACGTGGCTTTTCGATGGAAGCGTAACGCTTACTCGGCGCCCATCTCCTTCAGCAGGTTATCCGCCTTGTCCACATGCTTCATGTTCCACAGCATGTAGCGCAAATCGACCTGGATGTCGCGGGTGTTGGCCTTGTTGAAGTCCCAGTCCGAAATGATCGAATCGAGCGTGCCGTCGAACGCCAGGCCCACCAGTTCGCCCTTCGCGTTCAGCGCGGCCGAACCCGAGTTGCCGCCGGTGATGTCCAGCGTGGCCAGGAAGTTCACCGGTACCGATTTCAGCTTCGGATCGACGTACTTGCCGAAGTCCTTGGCCTTGATCGCGTCCAGCTGCGCTTTCGGCGCATCGAATTCACCCGTGCCGGTGTGCTTGGCCTGCACGCCCTTGACGGTGGTGAACGCGGTCCAGGTGGTGCCGTCGGCACCATGGGCGCGGCCGGCGATGTTGCCGTATGTGACGCGCAGCGTGCTGTTCGCGTCCGGGTACACGGCCTGGCCCTTCGACTTCATGTAGGCGATCTTGGCCTTCATGTAGCTGCCGTAGGCCTGCTGGAGCTTGCCGGCCAGTTCTTCTTCTTCCGCCTCGGCCTTCATGTCGGCTTCGTAGAGGGCGACGGCGGCCTTGACGAAGGCATCGTCGCTGGCCTTGAAGTCGGCTGGCTTCTTGTCCAGCCAGGCGTCGCGCGCCGCGGCGTCGGTCAGCTTCGTGCCGGCGTACAGCTTGTCCAGTGCCGCGGACAATTCCGCATCGCTCATGCCGGCGCGAATGCCCAGTGCCGCATTGAACGCCGTTTTCTGCTCGGCGGCTGGTTGCGCCAGGTAGTTCTTCAGGTGGTGCATGGCGATCGCCTTGTCTACCTTCGGATCGAACGTGCGCACCAGCGATGCCACGCCGGACTTGATGCGCGGCAGGTCGCGCACCTGGTAGCCGGACTTGCGGTCGGCATCCGGCTTTTGCGTTTCATTCGCCAGGCGGTACAGCATGCGTGCCGTCGTCAGCAGGCGCGGCTGGGCATAGCTGTAGTTGAAATCGCGCTTGGCTTCCGCGTCGCGCTCGGCGATCAGGTGCTCGACCTTCGTGATGTCGTTGGCGTATTCGGCCTTGCGCTTGGCATCGGCATCGATCCACTTCTTCAGCTGCTCGTGCTCGGCCGTCTTGCGCTGCAGGAAATCGCTTCCGGCATACGAGTCGATCATGCCCTGGCGGTTCTTGTAGTAGTTGTTGATGCTGGCGACCTGGCCCGCGTATTTCAGCGTCAGGTCCTTGTTGCCCTTGGTCTCGCGGTCGATAATCGCCAGCGTTTCGCCGGATGCCTTGACGAAGGCCGGGTACGAATGGTCGAACGTGAACTGTACTTCGGATGGCAGGCGGTGGCGGTTGGTACGGCCCGGGTAGCCCATGGCCATCACGAAGTCGCCTTCCTTGACGCCTTCCTTGGCCAGCTTCAGGACATGGTTCGGCACATACGGCACGTTGTCCTTGCTGTAGTCGGCGGCCTTGCCGTCCTTGCTCACGTAGGCGCGGTAGAAACCATAGTCGCCCGTGTGGCGCGGCCACATCCAGTTGTCGGTATCGCCGCCGAACTTGCCCACGCCGGCCGGCGGCGCGTGCACCAGGCGCACGTCGCGGATTTCCAGCTGCTTGATCTGGTAGAACTCCAGGCTGCCGTAGAACGACGGCACGGAGCAGCGGTGGCCGGCATCCTGCTCGCAGGCCGCCACCAGTGCCTTCTGGTTCTTCTCGATCGCATCGCTGCGTGCCTTGCCGGACAGCTTGGCCACTTCCGGCGTGACGACCTTGTCGGTCACGTTCAGCACTTCCTTCGTCACGAACACGCGCGTGCCCGGTGCGGCCGGCAATTCCTCGCCCAGCGAGCGGGCCACGAAGCCGTTGGCCAGCAGGTCGCGTTCCGGCGTGGAAGCCTGCGCCACGCTGTTGTAGATGCAGTGGTGGTTGGTGACGACGAGGCCCTGTGGCGATACGAACGACGCCGAGCAGCCGCCCAGGCTGACGATGGCGCCGGCCGGGAATTCGGTCAGCCGCGTCAGGCTGTTCGGATCGAGTTTCAGGCCGGCGGCTTTCAGTTGCTTGGCGATCTGCGGCAGCTGTTGCGGCATCCACATGCCTTCATCGGCATGGGCGGATGTGATGCTCATGATGGCGAGCGCGAGAAGTGATTTTTTCATGCGATGGTATAGGAGTAGTTGTAGGCGTCCCGATCTTTGCCGCGGGTTACGTGGCGCGTGCAAGTATCCGCATCGCATTGCGATTCGTCAATCAGGAATTTCAATGCCAAAACCGCATGAAATTTGGTTTTGGGGAATGAATCCGGGCATGAAAAAAGCCGACCCTTGGGCCGGCTTTCATTGCTATGCCATGTGCTACATGACGTGCCAGATGCGCGGTTAGCGTGCTCGGCCGCGGAAGACCAGGTTGACGATGGCCAGCAGGATCACGGCGCCCAGGAACGAGACCAGCAGCGAAAGTGGGCTGAAGTCGTCGGAATTGATGGTACCAGTGCCGAACAGCGGCGAGAGCAGCCAGCCACCGAGCAATGCCCCGATGATACCGACCACAACGTTGAGGAACATCCCTTGTTGGGCGTCCGTTTTCATGACGAGGCTGGCGAGCCAGCCAATGATGCCGCCGATAACGATCCAGATGATGAAGTTCATGCTCGTTCCCCTATATATCGTTGAGAAAAGAGACCGGGCCGTTTCAGCCCTGCCGTGATCAAAAGTGTAAGAGGGCGGAAGCTGCGCGGTCCGTGCGCCAGCGTACGTTCCCGCGAGGTCGGTGCGCAAACACCGTCTTGGTGCGGAAACGTACAGAGAGGTGGGAGCGGGGAGCATATTGTGGAGCGGTACATCGACTCATATCAAAAGGAGACCCACATGAGCCAATCGAATCAGAATTCCCGCCTTGTCACCGGCCTGTTCAACGATCGCGACAGCGCCGAGCGCGCCTATCAGCATGCGACTTCGCGCGGCTACGGCAAGGATGACATCAATGTGTTGATGTCCGATGAAACCCGCAAACGCTATTTCAGCGGCGATCAGATTGAAACCGAACTGGGCAGCAAGGCTGCCGAAGGCGCGGGCATCGGTGCCGGCGTGGGCGGCGCAATCGGCGCTGCACTGGCGGCCGTGGCGGCCGTGGGCACCACGCTCGTGCTGCCGGGCCTGGGCGTCGTCATCGCCGGCCCGCTGGCAGCTGCGCTGGCCGGCGCCGGCGCGGGCGGCCTGACGGGCGGCCTGCTGGGCGCGCTGATCGGTGCCGGTATCCCGGAAGAGCGCGTGCAGCACTATGAAGAAGGCCTGAAGGGCGGCGGCATCGTGATGGGCGTCAATGCACGCTCCGATGAAGATGCGGCGCATATCGAATCGAGCTGGAAAGATAGTGCTGGCCAGCACGTGATCGGCACGGGCTTGGGCGCGGCGGGTGGCGCGGCGGCAGGTCTGGCAGCCGGTACGCCGGGCGGCCCGATCGGCATGGCGGCTGGAGCTGTTGTCGGCGGCATCGCCGGTGGCCTGGCAGGCAAGGGCGCGGCCGAAGTGGTGAACCCGAAATCGGGCGACGACCTGAGCGACCACCACCTGGCAACGGGCGTGGGAGCCGGTGGCGGCGCAATGGCCGGCATGGCGCTGGGTGCTGCTGCCGGTCCGGTCGGCATGGCGGCCGGTGGTGCGATCGGCGCACTGGCTGGCGGCATGACGGGCAAGGGTGTCGGCGGCCTGGTCAACCCGGCCGAGGAAAAAACCTATTGGGAACAGCAGCACCGCAACGAGTCGTACTACAACCCCGCTTACCAGTACGACGACTACGATCCCGCTTACTCGCTGGGCTACAACGGCCGTGCCAACTACCGCGGCGACTGGAACACCAACGAGTCGAGCCTGCAAACCGACTGGGAACGCACGAAGGGCAATTCCCGCCTGTCGTGGAACGAAGCGAAGAGCGCCACCCGCTCCGCCTGGGACCGTGTCGAGCGTAAGCTGCCGGGCGACTGGGATAAAGACGGCAAATAAGTGAAGTAAACAAGATCGCCATCGCGCGATCTCGATAAAAAGGCCGGGTTTCCCGGCCTTTTCATGTGCCCACGCTGGCGGCTGCCACCCTGCGCCGCGCATTCTTCCATCGCAGCATCGGCTGCTCCACGAGATAGCAGCTCAGCACACTGATGGGCAGCACGATCGCGCATGCAAGGCCCAATTTCAGCCACGGCGACACCGGCGGCAGGTACGCGACCAGCAGCGTCTGCACCGGCCAGCCGTACAGGTAGACGCCATAGGAAATGTCCGGCAGCTTGTTGAACGATTCCGTCAGCCACATCGGGCGGAACGCAAAATAGAACAGCAGGTAGCCGCCGAACGTGGCAAGCCCCAGTTCGACGTAACGGCGTGAAAACATCAATGCCAGCACCACCACGGCTGCGACCAGTGCGCCGCGGCGCGTGAAGCGGTAGCAGTCGCGGTACAGGTAAAAGCAGCCGCCGGCAAAGAACAGTGAACCGAGCCGCACGATGGGGTCGTTCAACAGCAGGCCCAGCGGCGCCCACGGCAGCGGCAGGCCAAAGGAGGCATACAGGTAGGCGGCGAAACCCGCCACCGTCAGCGCCAGCCACACGCCGCGATGCCGGACGCCCCCGGACACGCCTAGCAACAGTACCGCCAGGTAGCAGGCGAATTCCCGCATGATCGTCCACATCGAGCCGTTCACCT
Organism: Pseudoduganella lutea; assembly: GCF_004209755.1. NCBI lineage: Bacteria > Pseudomonadati > Pseudomonadota > Betaproteobacteria > Burkholderiales > Oxalobacteraceae > Pseudoduganella > Pseudoduganella lutea. The sequence continues at coordinate 3,555,272 of NZ_CP035913.1, forward strand.
GCGGTTCGGGCAGGCCCTCGAACACGGGCGGCGTGATGGGGCCGTGCAGCACGGCGAGGCACAGGGCCACCGTGGTCGTGGACAGTTCCCTGAAGTAGCGCGTGGCATCCGCACCGAGCGGCGCGACGATGTAGACACAGACGAGACTGGCAACGATGAAACCAGGATAGATGCGCAGCACGCGCTTGCGCAGGAATTGCGCCGGCACGGGATCGAGATCCCAGCTTTGCACGATCAGGTAGCCACTCAGCAGGAAAAAGCCATCCACCGCGAGTTCGCCGAACGACAGCGTGTGGAACAGCTGTGTCAGCAACTCGCGGTGGCGGTCGCCATCCTGCAGCTCGGGTGCGTGCGACAGCAGCACAAGCAGTGCAAGCAGCAGGCGCAGCAGGTTGAAATTGTTTTGATGCCGGGCCATCCCCATGAATCCCTCGTAAATTTTAGTTATGGAATTTATATGCCATTTTTATAACCAAATGTACGACGGTAGCGGTTGCCAGGCAAGGCTGGGCAGCGGGGATTGCAACATGAAACAACAAACAGTGACAAAACCGGTGACAAACACCGGTTTTTTCGTAATACACGTTCCATCGAAATCGGTGTCTGTCACCGGTTTTACCGATTTTCCGGCAATTTTTTCCGGCGGCCTGCGCTGATGGCGTTGTAAATGGCCGGGTAAAAGGTCTCTCTAGGCAGCGTGGCGCGACGCCGAGGCAATTTCGGCACGGGCGGCGGCGGCCAGCACCGCGGCATCGGTACCGATCGCCTTCAACGCGCGTGCCGCCGTGCCCTGCGGCCCCGAAGCGACGACCGCCGCCACGTGCGCGCCCGTCAATGCTTCGCCTGCCTCGCGCGGCCAATCCGCCAGCGCCCGCATCACGGCTTCCATCGAGCCCTTCGACCCGTAGACGCCTTTTTTGGGAGATACCGGCGCCTCCCCGGCCACAAGGCCGGGATCGGCACCAACCGCCGCGAGCGCGGCGCCATGGGCGGAGGTGATACCGGCCCGCAACCGGGATGGATCGGCCCCGGCCGTGGCAAAGGCGCGTCGCGCCAGGCCGTCCGGCAGGTCGAGTGCCGCCAGCAGGAAGTGTTCCGGGCCCGGCTCCGTTTCGCCCATCGTGTTCGCGTGCCGCTCGGCGCCCTCGCAAAGGGCCTTGATGGTGCGCATGTCGGCGATGCGCTGTTTCAGTCGCTGCAGCATGATGTTCCTTTCTAGGATTGGATCAATGGGGCCAGGCGCTTGTGCGCCGCCTGTTTCGACACGCCCAGCGCATCGGCCACCTGGCTCCAGGACCAGCCCTGGGCAATGGCGGCCGCCACGGCCGTGCGTTCTAACTTGTCTGCGGCCAGGCGCAGTGCAACGACCGCCGCCAGCGCTTCGGCGGGATCGTCGGGACGGGGGAGGGAGTTCATATCGATCATGCGTCAATATTAGTTGACGACGTCGATATCGTCAACAAAAGATGACGACAGGCGTGATGTTTCCAAAAACCGGGGTCTGACCCCGATTTTAGGAAATATTTCCTCGATTCGGGGTCAGACCCCGGTTTCAGGCAACAAAAAGCCCCGCGCGCGGCGGGGCTGGTGAGGGGAGGTGCAGGGGATTACTCGGCCGCGATCGCCTCGACCTGGATCGCCAGCTTCACTTCGGGGGCAAAGTTCGGGATGCCGAAGTTGATGCCGAAGTCGGTGCGCTTGAACTCGGCGGTGGCGTTGGCGCCGCACACTTCGCGCTTCAGCCGCGCATCCTGCACGCACTTGAAGCGGTCCACCTTCAGTTCCACCGGTTTCGTCACGCCGTTCAGCGTCAGTTCACCGTCCACGCTGGCCAGCTGGTCGCCGTTGAACTTGAACGACTTGCCCTTGTACGTGGCGGTCGGGAATTTTTCGACGTTGAAGATGTCTGGCGCCTTCGCGTGCGTATTCATCTTCTCGTGGCCGAAGTCGATCGACGTCGTGTCGATCGTGATGTCCATGCTGCCGGTCTTGGCGGCGCGGTCCATCGTGATCGTGCCTTTCGTGTTGTTGAACTTGCCGCGCCACAGCGACAGGCCCTTGTGGTCGGCCTCGAAGCTCGGATAGGTGTGGCTCGGGTCGATGTTGTAGGTGGCGGCGTTGGCCAGGCCAGCCATGGCGAGCAGTGCAGCGAACAGCGTGGATTTCATGCGGTCTCCGTCAGGTGGAAAAATGCGGCAAAGGTCATTGGGATACGACGTGGAACTTGATCGTCACTTCATCGGCCACCATGCTCGTGTCCTTCCACTCGCCTTCGCCGATGTTGTAGGCGAGGCGCTTGATCGGCACCGCGCCGTCGAACACCTGCTTGCCGCCTTCCGTCTTCACGGTGACGGGGAAGGTGACGTCGGTGGCCTTGCCCTTGATGGTCAGCTTGCCGGTGACATTGAGCTTGCCGGCGCCGGCGCTCTTGATGGCGGTGGAGACAAAGGTGGCTTTCGGGAACTGGGCGGAATTGAACCATTCCTTCTTGGCCACTTCCTTGTTGTATTCCGGGTCGCCCATGTCCAGGCTGGCCGTTTCCACTTCCACCGTGGCTTTCGAGGCATCGGGCTTCGCGGCGTCGTAGTCGATCACCACGCTGTGCTTCTTGAACTTCGATTCGACCGGCACGTTCATTTGCTTGAACGTGGCCGATACGGAAGTCTTGGCGGGATCGGTCTTCAGCACGGCAGCGCCAGCCGTCAGCGACAGGCCGACGAGGGATGCAATCAGAAGGTGTTTCATATTTGTTTTCATGGACGAGGTCTCTCGGTCAGTTAGGGAAGCATGCGTTTCAGGATATCGTCCCGATCGACGAAATGGTGTTTCAGTGCGGCGGCCACGTGCATGACCACGAGGGCGGCGAGCGCCATGGTCAGCCAGTAGTGCACGGGCTTCAGCGTGGCTTTCAGCGCCGTGTCGGCCTCGAACGCGGCGGGAATCTGCCACAGCCCCAGGTAGACGACAGGCACGCCGGCCGCAGTCGTGTACAGGTAGCCGGACAGCGGCACGGCGAACATCAGGATGTACAGCAGCACGTGCGTCACGTCCGCGGCCCTGGACTGCCATGGCGCGATGCCGGCGACGGGGGCGGGCGGCCGGTTCCGGTGGCGCCACAGCAGGCGCAGCGCGGCCAGCGCCAGCACGGTCACGCCCAGCCACTTGTGCCATGAAAAGTACTTCAGCTTGGTCGGCGTAAAGCCGGGAATATCGACCATCACCAGGCCCATCGTGAAGGCCGCGATGATCAGCAGCGCGATCAGCCAGTGCAGCACCATCGCGGTTCTTGTGTAGCGTTCCATCCTGGGCACCCCTGTTATTTAGTACGTATTAGGACTAACAACTCGTCACTGTAGCAAAGAAACGAAGACGCCGCTGGCAGATGCAAGAACGGCAGCCCTTACCCTACAGGATAAGGAGCTGCCGTCATAGAGGCCGATGATGAGAGGATACTTAAAAGCTTAGATCGCCTTGGCCAGTTGCGCCGCGACGCCCGTGTAGTTCGCCGGGGTCATCGCCAGCAGCAGGTCTTTCGCTTCCTGCGGGATGGCCAGCTTGCCGATGAATTCCTGCAGCGCTTCCTTCGTGATGCCCTTGCCGCGCGTGAGTTCCTTCAGCTGTTCATACGGGTTCTCGATGCCGTAGCGGCGCATCACCGTCTGCACCGGCTCGGCCAGCACTTCCCAGCTCGCGTCCAGGTCGGCGGCCAGGCGGGCCGGGTTCACTTCCAGCTTGTTCAGGCCACGCAGGCAGCTGTCGTAGGCCAGCAGCGTGTAGCCCAGGCCCACGCCGATATTGCGCAGCACGGTGGAATCGGTCAGGTCGCGCTGCATGCGCGAGACCGGCAGCTTTTCGGACAGGTGCTTCAGCACGGCATTGGCCAGGCCCAGGTTGCCTTCCGAGTTCTCGAAGTCGATCGGGTTGACCTTGTGCGGCATCGTCGACGAACCGATCTCGCCGGCCTTCAGCTTCTGCTTGAAGTAGCCCAGCGATACGTAGGTCCAGATATCGCGGTTCAGGTCCAGCAGGATCGTATTGGCGCGCGCGAAGGCGTCGAACAGCTCGGCCATGTAGTCGTGCGGCTCGATCTGGATCGTGTACGGGTTGAACGTCAGGCCCAGGCGCTGCTCGATCACGTTCTTCGAGAACGCCGGCCAGTCGAACGACGGGTAGGCCGACAGATGCGCGTTGTAGTTGCCCACGGCGCCGTTCATCTTGCCCAGGATTTCCACATTGGCGATGCGCACCATGGCACGTTCCAGGCGCGCGATCACGTTGGCGAATTCCTTGCCCAGCGTGGTCGGGCTGGCGGTCTGGCCGTGCGTGCGCGACAGCATCGGCAGCTCGGCGTTGGCGTGGGCGATGTCCTTCAGCTTCGCCACCAGGCCGTTCAGGGCCGGCACCATCACGCCATCGCGCGCGGCCTTGAGCATCATGCCGTGCGACGTGTTGTTGATGTCTTCGGACGTGCAGGCGAAGTGGATGAATTCGGACGCGGCCACCAGTTCCGGCACATCCTTCACCTGTTCCTTCAGCCAGTATTCGACGGCCTTCACGTCATGGTTCGTGACGGCTTCGATTTCCTTGATGCGCGCGGCATCGGCTTCCGAGAAGTCGGCGGCCAGCTTGTCGAGCAGCGCCGTGGCGCTGGCCGGGAATGGCTTGATCTCGGCAAAGCCGGCCTGCGACAGCGCCTGCAGCCACGCGATCTCGACCTTCACGCGGTGGTGCATGAAGCCGGCTTCGGACAGGATCGGGCGCAGCTTGTCGGTCTTGGACGCGTAGCGGCCATCGAGCGGGGAAAGGGCCGACAACGTGGAATATGGAGTGGTCATGGTGAAGAGGGAGGCAGGAAAAAGAGCGATTTTACCATCGTCGTGCCCTTTTTTTGACCACCGGCTTGCCCGGGTGCCTGCCGCCGGGCGGCGCAGAAGGACCACAGGACCACAGGGCCACAGGGCCACAGGGCCACAGGGCCGCGGGACCCGATGCTATACTGGGCCACACTCCCACCCGGTGCCTGCCATGAAACTGATCGGTTCTCTCGCCAGTCCCTATGTGCGCAAGGTGCGCGTCGTGCTTGCGGAAAAAAAGCTCGATTACCAGATGCAGCTCGAGAACGTGTGGGCTGCGGACACCGACATCCATCTCGTCAACCCGCTCGGCAAGGTGCCGTGCCTGGTCATGGAAGACGGCTATGTGATGTACGACTCGCGCGTCATCGTCGAATACCTCGATACGCTCACGCCGGTCTGCAAGCTGCTGCCGCCGAACGGCCGCGAGCGGGCAGACGTGAAGAACTGGGAAGCGCTGGCCGATGGCGTGACCGATGCCGGCGCGGCCGTGCGTGCCGAGCGCACGCAGCGCCCGGCCGAACTGCAAAGCGAGGCGGCGATCGAGCGCCAGATGTCGAAGCTCACGCGCGGCCTGGCATCGCTGTCGGAGCGCCTGGCCGACGCGCCCTGGTGCACCGGCAACCACTATTCGCTGGCGGACGTGGCCGTGGGCTGTACGCTGGGCTGGCTGAGTTTCCGCTTCCCCGAGATCGACTGGCGCGGCACGCATCCGAACCTGGGCCGGCTGGCCAGCAAGCTCCACGAACGGCCATCGTTCCGGGACACGCAACCCCAGGCCTGAGGGCAGCGCTCATCCTCCATGCGCCATGCGCGCGCGTCGGCCCCCAATGCATTGCGCTACACTGTGGCGTCACGATAGAGCGGGGCGGCCATGGATCAACCTGTAGCGATTTTCGGCGAAGCACTGGTGGACGATTTCAGCACCCAGCGGGTGGTTGGCGGCGCGCCGTTCAACCTGGCCCGGCACCTCGCCGGTTTCGGCCTGCCCGTCACGATGGTCACCCGCATCGGCGCCGACGATAACGGCGCGCTGGTCCGCAACGAATTCACGCGCTTCGGCCTGTCCGATACGGGCCTGCAAACGGGCGCCGGCGAGGCCACCGGCAGCGTGCACGTGGAAGTGGGCTCCGACGGCAGCCACCGCTTCACCATCGTGCCCGACCAGGCCTACGACCATATCGACGGCACCGCCGCGCTGGCCGCCGTGCAGGCCGCCCGCCCCGGCATCTTCTGTTTCGGCACGCTGGCCCAGCGCGATCCGGTTTCGCGGGCCGCCCTGCACGGCCTGCTCGAGCAGACGGAAGCGGTGCGCTTCCTCGACCTGAACCTGCGCCCCGGCCACGTGGACGAAGCCATCGTGTTCGATTCGCTGCAGCAGGCCGACATAGTGAAAGTCAACGAAGAGGAATTGCAGCAGCTGTTCAAGTGGTACTGCCACACCTGCCCGGACACGGTGAACATGGAATGCATCTCGGTCGATACGGAATGCCGCGCGATGATGCACAATTTTTCGCTGTCCGCGCTGCTGGTCACGATGGGGGCGCGCGGCGCGCTGTACCTGTCGGCCGATGGCGCGCACCTGGCCGATCACGGCACGGGCAGCAGCGCATGCTTCGTCGATTCGGTGGGGGCGGGGGATGCGTTCAACGCGGTGTTCCTGCTGGGCCGGCTGCGCGGCTGGACGATGGAACGGACACTGGCACGCGCGAATGCGTTCGCGGCGGCTTCCTGCGGCCATGCGGGCGCGGTGCCGCAGGAGCTGTCGAGCTACGCCCGCTGGCTGGAACAGTGGGCGGGCGAGCCCGAGGGGACTTGAAGACCGGCCCAGGCGCCGCCCGGGCCATGCGCGATCAGTGCGCTTCGTCCGCAGGCGCCATCTGCGTCTGCAGGTAGTTCTGGATGCCGACCTTGCCGATCAGGTCCAGCTGCGTTTCCAGGAAGTCGATGTGTTCCTCGGTGTCTTCCAGGATCGTCAACAGCAGGTCGCGCGACACGTAGTCGCCCACTTTTTCCGCCTGGGCGATGCCTTCCACCACGGTCACGTGGGCGCCGCGCTCCAGTTTCAGGTCGGCTTCCAGCATTTCCTGGGTGTTTTCACCGATCAGCAGCTTGTGCAGCGCCTGCAGGTTCGGCAGGCCGTCCAGCATCAGGATGCGGTCGATCAGCTTGTCGGCGTGCTTCATTTCGCCGATCGATTCCTCGTATTCCTTTTTCGCCAGCTTGGCCAGGCCCCAGTGCTTGTACATCCGTGCGTGCAGGAAGTACTGGTTGATCGCGGTGAGTTCGTTCGTCAGCTGTGCGTTCAGCAAACGGATGACGTCTTTATCGCCCTTCATGGGAAAGCCTTTTCTTGATGTTTGTCGATCGTGGCATTTTCTCACACAAAGACAACATCCCCAAGCCAAACCCCTTGCATCCGTGGTCAAAATGGTGTAATGGCGTTGCGAAAGCAAATGAAAACTATTATCATTCACGTTTTATGCCAACGCTACAACAAGGAAAACATGTCGTTCATCAAGAGCCGCAAGCATTCGCCAGCCACGCTCGCCGCACTCGCCACCCTGGCGATGCCGCTCGCCTTGCACGCTGAAACCCGTACCGATCCCGTTGCCCAGCAGGGTGACAACAAGATGCCGGAAGTGACCGTCACCGGCCGCGCCGTCAACAACGAATTCCAGATTCCGCAGCGTTCCGCGTCCGACAAGTTCACGGCGCCGCTGCTCGACACCCCGAAATCGGTGACCGTCGTGCCAAGCGAAGTGATCGCACAGACCGGCGCCACGTCGCTGGTCGACGCGCTGCGCACGGTGCCCGGCATCACGATGGGCGCGGCCGAAGGCGGCAATCCGGTGGGCGACAACCTGTTCATCCGCGGCTACAACGCCCAGACCGACACCTATATCGACGGCATCCGCGACAGTGGTTCGCAATCGCGCGAAGTGTTCGCGATCGAGCAGGTCGAAGTCGTCAAGGGCCCGAACTCCGCCTACGGCGGTCGTTCCTCGGCCGGCGGCGGCGTCAACATCGTCAGCAAGACGGCCAAGCTGGACAACTTCTACAACGGCTCCGTGGGCTTCGGCACCGACAACTACAAGCGCGTGACGGCCGACGTCAACCGCCAGATCGGCACCGATTCCGCGTTCCGCATTGCCGTGATGGGCCATGAGAACGACGTGGCGGGCCGCGGCCCCGTGGGCGGCGACCGCTGGGGCATCGCGCCGACGATCGGCTTTGGCCTGTCGGGTCCGACCCAGGTTAACCTGTCGTACTACCACATGGAGTCGAGCGAGCTGCCCGATACCGGCATCCCGTTCAACAACCCGTTCAGCACTGGTCCCAACGTGGCGAAGAACGGCAACGGCACGCCGCTGTCCGTGCCGCGCGACAGCTTCTGGGGTTTGACGAACCGCGATTTCCGCGACACCGAAACCGATATCGCCACCGTCGACGTCAAGCACGACTTCGGCAACGGCCTGACGCTGCGCAACGTGACGCGCTACGGCAAGACGAGCCAGGATTACGTGTGGACGCAGCCGGACGATTCGAAAGGCAACGTGGTCCTGTACGGCACCGTGTGGCGCCGCGCCAACACGCGCGTGACGGAAACGGAAACGCTGGCCAACAACACCGCGCTGTCCGGCGAAGTGCGCACCGGCACCCTGAAGCACAACTTCAGCACCGGCATCGAGTTCTCGCGCGAGCAGACCGACCGCGGCACCTACCTCTTCACGCCGGGCACTAACAACCCGCTGACGAGGACGTTCACGTGCCCGACCTCGGGCGCCGAGACGCTGTACAACTGCGCCCCGCTGGTCGGCGCCAACCCGGACGACCCATGGGCCTACAACCGCGCGCTGTCGCCGGCAAAAACGGCCGTGCGCACCAACACCCGCGCCGCGTACGCGATCGACACGATCGAGTTCACGCCGCAGTGGCTGCTGAACGTGGGCGTGCGCTGGGACGATTACCGCTCCGTGCTCGATACGCCGCAATACACGCTGAACGGCACCACGACCGCCGCCACGCATGCCGAGGCGAATGCCACGTTCACCAACTACCAGGCCGGCGTGGTGTACAAGCCTGCCGCGAACAGCAGCGTGTACCTGTCGTACGGCACGTCGTCCACGCCACCGGGCAATGATGCCGGCGATGGCCTGGACGGCCTGACCGCCGCCATCCAGTACCTGAAGCCGCAGGAAAGCCGCAACTTCGAGCTGGGCACCAAGTGGGAAGTGCTGGCACGCCGCCTGTCGCTGTCCGCCGCGATCTTCAAGAGCGACATGAACAACGCCCGCGTGACGGCGCCGGACGGCACCACGCAGAACGTGGGCAAGAAGAGCGTGCGCGGCTTCGAGCTGGGCGCCTCGGGCAGCATCACCACCGCCTGGCAGGTGTTCGGCGGCTACACGTGGCTCGACGGCAAGGTCGACGACAATGGCTTCGTCAACACGGGCACCGCCGCCGCGCCGGTCTGGTCGGCTTCGCCGTTCAACGGCAACGTGTTCCCGACCACGCCAAAGCACAGCGCTTCGCTGTGGACCACGTACAAGGTGCTGCCGAACCTGACGGTGGGCGGTGGCCTGAACTCGATGTCGAAGGTGTACGCCAACGTCAACAACAACAAGTGGGCGCCGGGCTACACCCGTTTCGATGCGATGGCGAACTACATCGTCAATCCCAACATCAGCTTGCAGCTGAACGTGCAGAACCTGTCGGACAAGCTGTATTACGACAAGGTCTCCTCGCCGCACTACGCGGGTGTGGCGGCCGGCCGCAGCGCATCGCTGACCGCCAGCTTCAAGTACTGAGGAACCCGGCGTGATCCTGCACATCCCCGGCGTGCTGACGCCCGAGCAGATCCGGCAGTTCCGTGAACGCCTCGCGCAGGCGGACTGGATCGACGGGCGCGCCAGCGTCGGCTCGCAGGGGGCGGCAGTCAAGCGCAATCGCCAACTGGCGGAAGGTTCGCCGCTGGCCGTCGAGCTGGGCGGCATCGTTGCCCGCGCCCTGACGGCCAACCCGCTGTTCTTCGCGGCGGCGCTGCCGCTGCGGATCCTGCCGCCGTACTTCAACGGTTATGCCGGCGGCGAAACGTATGGTGACCACATCGACGGCGCCATCCGCGTGGCGTCGCCCGGCGCGGCACCGCTGCGCGCCGACGTGTCCACCACGGTCTTCCTGTCCGAGCCGGACGAGTACGACGGCGGCGAGCTGATCGTCACCGATGCCTACGGTACGCACGAAGTGAAACTGCCGGCTGGCGACGCGATCCTGTATCCGTCGACAACGGTACACCGGGTAGAACCGGTCACGCGCGGCGAACGCCTCGCCTCGTTCCTGTGGACGCAAAGCATGGTCCGCGACGACTGGCAACGCACGATGCTGTTCGAGCTGGACCAGAACATCCAGTCCGTGCGCGCCGCCCACGGCGACAGCCCGGCCACCGTCGGGCTGACCGGTCACTATCACAACCTGCTGCGGATGTGGGCGGAGACATGAGGGGTCTGGTGTCTGACATTTTTTCTGGGCGCATCATCCAGAAAAAGTGTCAGACACCGGTTTTCTCGTGCTGCAACAATGCAGCGGCCGAACACCGGTGTCCGACACATTTTCTGAACAGCCCAGAAAATATGTCCGACACCAGGCGTGCAGGCGTTACGGAATAAAAAAAGACAGGCCAAAGCCTGTCTTTTTTTTCGTCTGCCGGCCCGTTACGACAGCTTGAAGTTGATCGGCACCAGCACGTACACCGGCACCGGCTTGCCATCTTCCATATAAGGCTTGAACAGGCTGCGCAGCGCGGCCTGGCGGCCGGCTTCGTCCAGGTTCTGGGAACCGGACGTCTTTTGCACCGTCGCCTGTTCCGGCGTGCCTTTCTCGCTGATCAGCACGCGCAGGGTGACGACACCCGTTTCGCCCAGCCGCCGCGAAATCGACGGGTAGACCGGCTGCGGCTGCCGCACGTATTCGACGCCCGTGACCAGTTTCGGCGAAGCGGGCGCCGGCGGGGCGGCGACTGGCGGGGCCGGTGGCGCCGGCGCGGCGGCCACCATGGGCGCAGGCTCGGCCGGCTTGACCGGTGCCGGCGGCACGGTGATCGTGTTTTCGATGACGATCGGCAGTTGCGGGATCACCGGCGTGAAGACGGGCGGCGGCTTGATGGCCACTTCGACCACCTTGGGCGGCGCAGGCGGTGCCGGCGGCGCGGGCGGTGCCACGAACGTCACGTCGACGACCTGCGGCAGCTTTTTCACGGCATCGACCACCATGCTGTTCTGCATGGCCCAGAAACCCACCAGGTGGAGGGCAACGATGGCGGCGATCTTGCCGGACTTGTTGCGGCCACTGCCGAGGGTGAAATCGGGGGGCGCTGAATTGGCCGCCTCAACAGGTGCGGCGGAAGGTTTGGACGTGGATCGGGGCAGGCTCAGAGAATTCAGCCCGAGCCGCGACACGCCTGGCCGGGGAAGGCCGGGCAGCGTTTGCATGGAATTTTTCTCAGGTAGTGAGGGTGGGGCGCTTCAGAACCGTTTCCTGGATCGGCGCGGCCACGTGTTCGTTCAGCACATCAACGGCATAGTCCAGGCAATTGCCGCAGCAGGTGGAAACACCCAGTGCTTCGCGCAGCCCGTCCATGGTGCTGATACCAAGGTCGATGGCTTGACGGATTTCTCGATCGGAGATGTTGTTGCAAACGCAAACGATCATTGAAACACCTTCTGGCTAATAAGACAGGAAAACCGCACAGGGCGGACTCATTACGAGAAAGTTGCCGGGAGCCTGCATTCGCTTCGGGACAGTCCCGAAAAACTTATGGCAAAGCTGCCAACCTTACGACTTTCTTAATGAGAATCATTATCATTACGTTTCCTATTCTGCCGCAACACCGCGTACAATGCAAGCGATACCTGCAAATACAAACCATTCGCATTTGCCTCTATAATGACCAGATTGATTTCCGCGAGAGAATTGCCATGACCGTTGCTCCCTCCTCCATCAGCCTTGACGCGCTTGCAGTCGGCAAAAGCGGCACGGTGGTGCGCGTGGCGCCCGGCAATTCCCCCGATACGGAAGATGGCGCCGACCTCGCGCGCCGCCTGATGGAGCTGGGTTTCGTGCCCGGCGAAAAAATCCGCATGCTCAAGCGCGGCATGCCCGGCGGCGAGCCGCTGGCGATCCGGGTCGGCAACTCGACCTTTGCATTGCGCCGTTTCGAAGCGGCCCTGGTCGCGATCCAGCCTGAATAAAACGAGGTCTTACATAGCATGGGTGTTACCGAGAAAGTGGCGCAGGCCGTGAGCCGTGCGCCGATGATTGCTTTGCTGGGCAATCCGAACTGCGGCAAGACGGCGCTGTTCAACCGCCTGACGGGCGCGCGCCAGAAAGTGGCCAATTACGCGGGCGTGACGATCGACCGCAAGGAAGGCCATTTCACGTCGCCCGCAGGGCATGCGTTCAAGGTGCTGGACCTGCCGGGCGCCTACAGCCTGAAGGCGCACACGCCGGATGAAGAGATCACGCGCGACGTGGTGGCCGGCCTGCGCGCGGGCGAAACCGCGCCCGACCTGGTGGTGTGCGTGGTCGATGCCACCAACCTGCGCCTGAACCTGCGCCTCGCGCTGGAAGTGCAGCGCCTCGGCCTGCCGATGATCCTGTGCCTGAACATGGTGGACGTGGCCCGCAAGCGCGGCATCGAGATCGACGCCGACAGGCTGGCCCGCGAACTGGGCATGACCGTGGTGGAGACGGTGGCGGTGCAAAGCGGCGGCGAAAAATCGCTGCTGCGCGCGCTGGACGAACTGGGCCCGCTGGCGCCCGTGAAGGCGCGGCCACTGGCTGCCATCGACACCGTTTCGGTCGAGGACACGCAGCGCGAGGTGCGCCGCATCCTCTCCGTGGCGACCAACAATATCCAGGGCAGCGAAACGGGCACCGACAAGATCGACAACGTGGTGCTGCACCCCGTCGTCGGCCCGGTGATCCTGGCGGTGCTGATGTTCCTGATCTTCCAGGCCGTGTTCAGCTGGGCCGAAGCACCGATGGAACTGATCGAGGGCACGTTCGGCGCGATCGGCGAAGCCGTGCAGGGCGTGATGGCCGAAGGCGTGCTGCGCAGCCTGCTGGTCGATGGCGTGATCGCCGGCGTTGGTGGTGTGATCGTGTTCCTGCCGCAGATCCTGATCCTGTTCTTCTTCATCCTCGTGCTCGAGGATTGCGGCTACCTGCCGCGCGCCGCCTTCCTGCTCGACCGCCTGATGGGCGGCGTGGGCCTGTCGGGCCGCGCGTTCATTCCGCTGCTGTCGTCGTTCGCCTGCGCGATTCCCGGCGTGATGGCCGCGCGCACGATCCAGAACCCGCGCGACCGCCTGGTGACGATCATGATCGCGCCGCTGATGACATGCTCGGCGCGCCTGCCCGTGTATGCGCTGCTGATCGCCGCGTTCATCCCGGACCGCGAAGTCGGCGGCATCTTCAACCTGCAAGGCCTGGTGCTGTTCGTGCTGTACTTCGCCGGCATCATCTCGGCGATGATCGTGGCCTGGGTCATGAAGCGCACGATGGGCGCGAAGCGCCGCCATGCGCTGATGCTGGAACTGCCGAACTACCACGTGCCGAACCTGCGCAACCTGGCCATCGGCCTGTGGGAGCGCGCCAAGATCTTCCTGCTGCGCGTCGGCACGCTGATCCTCACGCTGACGATCCTGCTGTGGGCGCTGTCGAGCTTCCCCGGCGCGCCGGAAGGCGCTATCCATCCGCCGATCTACTACAGCGTGGCGGGCATTATCGGCCGCGCGCTGGAATTCGTGTTCGCGCCGATCGGCTTCAACTGGCAGATCTGCATCGCGCTGGTACCGGGCATGGCCGCGCGCGAAGTGGCCGTGGGCGCCCTGGGCACCGTGTACGCGCTGTCGCAGACCGGCGACGAAGTGGCCACCGCGCTGGCGCCGCTGCTGGCCAGCACGTGGTCGATGGCCACGGCGCTGTCGCTGCTCACGTGGTACGTGTATGCGCCGCAATGCCTGGCCACGCTGTCGGTGGTCAAGCGCGAAACGGGCCACACCCGCTATGCGCTGATGATGGCCGGCTACATGTTCGGCCTGGCCTACGCCGCCTCGTTCATCGTTTACCAGACCGCCCGCCTGCTGGGGGCTTGAGGAGTTCGCCATGTGGCAGGAACTGATCGTAGCGCTCATCGTCATCGCCGCCCTCGCGCAGGCGTGCCGGAAATTCCTGCCCGCCACGCTGCGGCAGCGGATGGTCTACGCGCTGTCGAAAAAAGGCTTCGACCAGGACAAGCTGGCGAAGCTGTTCAAGGTGCAGTCCGACTGCGGCAGCGGCTGCGGTTCCTGCGGCTCGTGCGACACGACGCCGGCACCCATCGATACCGCGGAAGACAGCGGCACCAAACGGCGCGTGATCATGCTGAACGTGCAGCGCTGACCGCACCATCGTCAAAATAATAGGGACGGACCCTGTTTTTCAGGAAATTTCTTGAAAAACAGGGTCCGTCCCTAATGCCGTTCAGTTAAGCCGACGTGGCCATTCAAGGTGCCGCTAGCGTGCTTGGTGTCGGACATTTTTTCCGGGCGCTTTATCCGGAAAATGTGTCGGACACCGGTTTTCCGCTCCGAAAGTCGGCGACATACGCGAAAACCGGTGTCCGACACCAAGATGCCGGTGTCCGACACCAATACGCTAGCGTCGCGGAGTGCATCGAATTCCGTTAACTGAACGGCATTAGGGTCCGTCCCTATTTTTGCAGCGGTGGCGGTTCCTGCGATTCGTGTGAGGCGACACCAGCCCAACACCGTAGTGCCACCAACGCTCTGGTTGGCGAAGAAGCGGTCAACGAACCCGGGCTTGCCCCGGGTTTTGTTTTGGGTGCACCAGTAGCGATTCGACACCCCACGCGAGCATGAGAACGCCGCCTATCCAGGCTCCATTCGTTCGCAGCAGCGGCCAGGAAGCCATCGCCGCGATGCTGGCGGCCATCACGCACTTGATTATCGTGTCGTTCGAGATGCCGAAAATGCTGTCCGAACCGGGCTCCATGGCGGCGATGCGCCACTCGAACAGCAGGCCGGCAAGGCTGTTGGTGAGGTGCATGAACAGGCCACCGGCCGTCAGCGCCCGCAGGTCGCTGTCCACCGGCAGGAAGAGCAGCGCGGCGATCAGGGCTGCTTCGGCCAGGTAAAACAGGGCACGCTTGCGGGACGTTTTCATCGGCGGCGCCTTCGTGGTGGATTGGTCTTTCATTCCAGCCCCGGTTCGCCGAACCCGGCGCAGATGCGTTCGGACGCCATGGCCCGGTAATCGGCCAGCGGCGGCAACTGCATGCCGGCCCGCCGCGCATCGACTTCCTCAGGCACGCGCAGCGGATGCGGCTCCCATCGAAGCCGTGCCACGCAGCGCCCCTGCGTGCCGTAGAGCTGCGCTTCCCCGGCGCCCACCGCCACACGGTCGGACAGATACGCAAAGCTTTGCGGCACCACTTCGTTTGCCGCCACGAGCGGCTCCATCGCCCGCAGGACGGTGCGCTGCCAGGCGCGATCCTCGTCAGCATGCTGCACCAGCAGCCATGCCGCCTGGCTGGCATCCTTGCCCACCATCGCGATCGTCGGCCAGCCATGCCGGGCGAACACCGATTTCAGTTCCGCCGTGTGACGCCGCTGCACGACCGCCACCATGCCCGGCGATGCGTCGCCCTTCAGTACTGCCTGGTCGATTTCCTGCCAGCGCAGCAGGTCGGCGCGCAAGGCCGGCAAGGCCACGTCGGCCGCATTGGCGGTGGTGGACAGCAGCACAAGTGGCAGCAGCAGGCGCATGGGTCTCCCGTCGAGAAAGCAGCATTGTAGAAGCGGGAACGGCCATGAAATCTCGCCAATGTCCACAGCGCCAAAAAAAAACGCCACCCGAAGGTGGCGCGAAGTCTGAAGGATAAAGCGATGAAACTCTTTACAAGCCTTAGAAGCGGAAGTTCGCCGTCAGGCTGGCCGAGCGCGGGGTGCCCGGCGTGTAGCGGTAGCCGCTCTTGTTGATCGCGGCAACGTATTCCTCATCCGCCAGGTTGTACACGTTCAGGCGCAGGTCGACGTTTTTCGTGAGGGCATACGAAGCCATTGCGTCGGCCACCCAGTAGCTCTTCGCGTAAGCCGGGGTGCCCACGGCGCCATCGGTGCCGCGCAGCAGCTTGCCGTTGTAGCGCACGCCGCCCCCGACCGTCAGGCCGAACGGGAAGCTGTACGTGGTCCAGCTGGTGAACGCATCCTTCGGCGTGTACGTCAGGGCATTCTCGGCGTTGGCGGTCACCAGGCGACCCGCTTCCACGCTGGTCTTCATGTGCGTGTAGCCAGCACTGATCATCCAGTTCGGCGTGATCTGGCCCTGCACGCCCAGCTCGATGCCTTCGACACGTTTCTTGCCGGTCTGGTAGTAACGCGTGGCGTCGGTCGGATCGGCCTCGACTTCGTTTTTCACGTCGGTGATGTAGTAGGCGGCGGTGACGGCCAGTTTCTGGTCCACCAGGTCCCACTTGGTGCCGATTTCCTTGGTCAGCGTTTCCTGCGGATCGAACGCCGCATTGGCCGCACTGCTGGCCGACGTGGACAGGCTGAACGACGCGCCGCCCGGCGGCTGCTTCGAGTTGGCGATGGTGGCGTAGACGCTGCTGTTGGCGGTCGGCTTGTACAGCACCGACAGCTTGCCGGTGGTCAGCGTGTCGCTGTCGGACAGCACGGTCGGCACGAACACGTTGTTGGTCAGCGCGGTGGCGAAGTAGTCGAGGTCATAGTGATCGACGCGCACGCCGCCGTTGACGATCCACTTGTCGCCGATCTTCACGGTATCGAACAGGTACAGCGCCTGCGTATCGGTGCTGCCCTGGGCTCCGGCGCCGGTGCGCACGTTGTTCAGGCCAGTAAGCGTGATGTTGGCCTTCGGCGTATACAGCAGCGTTTCGGTCAGCGTGCCGGCGCCCGTACGGGCATACGTGTTCTGTTTTTCGCTGATGAATTCCAGGCCGCCCACGACGGTGTGCTGCAGCGTGCCAGTCGTCACATCCCACGTCACCGCGGTCTGGTTGGCGACGATGCGGTTTTCCTGATCCTTCAGCGTGCGGGTGGCACGGCGCAGCATCCACGTCGATGGATCGGCCGGGTTCGGCGTGATCAGGGTGGAGGGCGTGACCACGCCCGTAGTGGCATTCGTGCTGGTAGGGCCCATCATGAACGCGGTCAGCAGGTATTGCTGGCTGGTCTTGCCATAGCGCGAGGTGTTCTGCAGGCGCAGGTTCGGCGAGAAATCATGGTCGATGCGGACGGTGGCCATGTCGGCCTTCACGTCGTCGTGATCGCTCACGTGGCCATAGAAGCCTCGCGGGTCGACCATCGGTGCGTTGTTCAGGAATTCGCGGCGCAGGGCAGGGTTCGGATTGCGGCTGTCCGGGCTCGTGTAGCCGGGCAGGCCGATGGTCGGCACGCCGCCGTCGGGGATGTTGTCCTGCTTGATGTGCAGGTAGGACAGGTGCGCACGGGTCTTGCCGCCCAGGCCGAAGGCGATCGTCGGCGCCACGCCCCAGCGCTTGTTCTTCACCACGTCACGCGATGCGCTTTCCGAATCCTGTGCCATCACGTTCAGGCGGAAGGCAATGCCGCTCTCGGCGTTCAGCACGCGATTGATGTCGGCGGTGGCGCGCTTCTGGCTGCCGCTGCCACCGGTGATCGAACCCGAGATCGCGTTTTCCAGGTTGGCCTGCTTCGATTGCAGGTTGACCGAGCCGGTTGGTGCGCCGCGCCCCGTATCGGTGCCGGCCGGGCCTTTCAGCACGTCGATCTGTTCAATGTTGAACACGTCGCGCGAGATCGAGCCGATGTCGCGCACGCCATCCACGTGAATGCTGCCGGACGTGTCGAAGCCGCGCAGGAAGATCGCGTCACCCGTATTGGTGTTGCCGTTTTCACCCAGGAAGAACGTGCCCACGCCCGGCGAATTGCGCAGCGCCTCGGTCAGCGTGGTGGCGTTCTGCTGCTCGAACAGTTCCTTCTTGATCACGGTGATCGTCTGGGCCGTGTTCACCAGCTTTTCCGTGTACTTCGGCGACGATGCGCGTTCCGCCTTGAATTCATTTTCCTTCGTTGCCTCGGCAACGACTTCGGACATCTGCTTTTCCTGCGGCTCGGCTGCGTGCACGGCGGCGGCCGGCAACAGCAGCGTGGCCAGCACGGTGCTCATCTGCAAACGGGTAGGGTGCTTACGACTCTTAATCTGGGTCATTTCTTAACAACTTCCGTGTAAGTTTGTGTAAAGACAGCCACTGTAGCAATTGTGGCAAAGTATGTAAACGAGAATTGTTATCATTCGCATTCTTGGTAGCGCTATTCATCGCCATCTGTGGTAGTCGTGTCACGATAGGGAAGTGCTAAGCTGCGGTTTTCACCAACTTGCGGGTAACCAGGCACCACATGATCACCGTCCATCACTTGAACAATTCCCGTTCGCAGCGCGTGCTGTGGCTGCTGGAAGAATTGGGCCTGCCCTACCAGGTCGTGCGCTACGAGCGCGACAAGCGCACGATGCTGGCGCCGCCCGAGCTGAAGGCCGTGCACCCGCTGGGCAAATCGCCGGTCATCGTGGATGGCGACTGCACCGTGGCCGAATCCGGTGCGATCATCGAATACCTGCTGGATCACTATGACCAGATCGGATTGCGGCCGCCCGTGCGCACGCCGGAAAAACGCCGCTGGACGTATTTCCTGCATTACGCGGAAGGATCGATGATGCCGCCGCTGCTGATGAAGCTGATCTTCGACCGCGTGGAAACGGCGCCGGCGCCTTTCTTCGTGAAGCCGATCGCGCGCGGCATCGCGCAGAAGGTGAAGGCCAATTACATCCTGCCGCAGATCCGCCAGCACCTCGATTACCTGGAAGGAGAACTGGGCCGGCACGCATGGTTCGCCGGCGACGCGTTCAGCGCGGCCGATATCCAGATGAGCTTTCCGCTGGAAGCGGCCGCGTCGCGCGGCGGCCTCGATGCGGCCAGTCATCCGAAGCTGGCGGCCTTCCTGGAACGCATCCATGCGCGGCCGGCCTATGCGCGCGCGCTGGAACAGGGCGGGCCTTACGAACTGCTGCGCTAGGTGCCCGGGCGTGCGGTAGAATCGGCATTTTTGCCATGGGACGCCTGCTAGCCATCGACGGCCTGAACATCGTGCGGCGCGTGTATGAAGCGAGCCCCGAGCCTGACTCGGACCTGAAGGCCGAGATCGCACTGCGCCATGCGCTCAACTCCTTCCGCACGCTGATCAACGGCCATGAACCCACGCACGTGCTGCCCGCCTTCGACTATGGCGGCACGACGTGGCGCCACGCGCTGTACGGTGGCTATCGCGAATCGCGCGCGCCCATGCCGGCACCGTTGCGCGCGGCATTGCCGGGCTTCTACGCAAAGCTGGAAACGTTCGGCCTGCGCCCCGTTTCGCTGCCCGGGGTGGAAGCGGACGACGTGATCGGCACCGTCGTCATGCGCTGGCTGAAACAGGAACGGGGCGAAGCCGTCGTGGCCACCACGGACAAGGACCTGCATTGCCTGATCGCCCATGGCGCCCGCGTGTGGGACCACTTCAAGAGCGAATGGCATGACCAGGCATGGGTCGAGAACAAGTGGGGCGTGCCGGCCGCCCAGCTGCCCGACCTGCTGGCGCTGATGGGCGACGCCACCGACAGCATCCCCGGCGTTTCCAAGGTGGGCCTGAAGACGGCGGCAAAGCTGCTGCGCACCTACGGCTCGCTGGACGCGATCATGGCCGGCGCCGGCATCCTGAAGGACACGGTTGGCGAGGCACTACGAAAAGAGCGGGAGATGCTGTATCTTTCCCGTCAGCTGGTGGAACTGAAGACGGACGTCACGGTGGGCGTGAGCTGGAACATGCTGGCCTGGGAGCGTTGAAGGAGACGCTGTGGGCGCGGCAATGAGGAAAGAACAACGATGCTGAAGGCAGTGATCATCGACGGCAGCGCAGTGGCGCGCGGCCTGCTCAATACGGTGCTGATGGATGGCGGCTACGACGTCGTCGGCCAGGCGCACACCTGCGCGGCCGGCACGGCGCTGCTGATCAAGTTCAACCCGCAGATCGTCTGCATCAACCGCGACCAGCTGGAGCAGGACATCCCCGGCGTCGAGGCGATGCGCCGGCAATGGCCGAAGGCGCTGATCTTCATGGTTTCCAGCGAATTCGACGCCGCCACCGTGCAAAAGGGCCACGCGATGGGCATCAACGGCTACATCGTCAAGCCATTCAACGCGGGCACCGTGCTGAAGACGATCCGCAATACCGTGATCGCGATGGTGAAGCGGCAACAGAAGGCGCTGGAGGATGCGGGCGGCCAGGCGCCGGCGGGGGAAGAATGAAAAAGTAGGCGCCGCTGGTGTCGTACACTTTTTCGAGCCCTGCTCGAAAAGGTGTACGACACCGGTTTTCCGCGAGCCCGGTCGGAAAATCGGGAAAACCGGTGGCTAAAACCGGTGTCAGACACCTTTTTCCGGAAGAAGCGCCCGGAAAAAGGTGTCTGACACCAAGCATGCGGTCTCGGCTACACCCGCTTAGAGCTT
Organism: Pseudoduganella lutea; assembly: GCF_004209755.1. Lineage (NCBI taxonomy): Bacteria > Pseudomonadati > Pseudomonadota > Betaproteobacteria > Burkholderiales > Oxalobacteraceae > Pseudoduganella > Pseudoduganella lutea. The sequence continues at coordinate 3,575,735 of NZ_CP035913.1, forward strand.
AACCCGCGGAGCGTGGCCCGGCGATGATGCCGCCGCCCAGGCACACGTCGCCGTCGTACAGCACGGCCGACTGCCCCGGCGTCACGGCCCACTGCGGGTCCATGAACGACAGCGCGAATTCGCTGGTGCCGGCGGGCGCCACGTCGCAGGCCACGTCGGCCTGGCGGTAGCGCGTCTTGGCGGCGATGCGGCCCGCTTCGGGCGGCACGCCGGCGATCCAGCTGGCCTGGTCGGCGGCCAGGTCCGGCGACAGCAGCCATGGGTGGTCGTGGCCCTGCACCACCCACAGCGTGTTCGTGGCCACGTCCTTGCGCGCCACGTACCACGCGTCGCTGCTGCCGTCTTCCTTCTGGTAGCTCTTCACGCCGCCGATGCCGATGCCCTTGCGCTGGCCCAGCGTGTAGAACGACAGCCCCACGTGTTCGCCGACGGTTTTCCCGTCCGGCGTCTTCATCGGCCCCGGCTTGTACGACAGGTAGCGGTTCAGGAATTCGCGGAACGGCCGCTCGCCGATGAAGCAGATGCCCGTCGAATCCTTTTTCGCGGCATTCGGCAGCTTGAGCTTCTCGGCGATCTTGCGCACTTCCGTCTTCGGGATCTCGCCCAGCGGGAACAGCGTCTTGGACAACTGCGCCTGGTTCAGGCGGTGCAGGAAATAGCTCTGGTCCTTCGTGTGGTCGACGGCCTTGAGCAGTTCGTGCGTGCCGGTCACGGCATTGTGGCGCACGCGCGCATAATGGCCGGTGGCGATCAGGTCGGCGCCCAGCACCATCGCATGGTCGAGGAAGGCCTTGAACTTGATCTCGGCGTTGCACAGCACGTCCGGGTTCGGCGTGCGGCCGGCCTGGTATTCGCGCAGGAATTCGGCGAATACGCGGTCCTTGTATTCGGCGGCGAAGTTCACCGCTTCGATATCCACGCCCACCACGTCGGCCACGCTGGCCGCGTCGATCCAGTCCTGGCGCGTGGAACAGTATTCGGAATCGTCGTCGTCTTCCCAGTTCTTCATGAACAGGCCAACCACTTCATAGCCCTGTTCCTTCAGCAGCCATGCCGACACCGAAGAGTCCACGCCGCCGGACATGCCGATCACGACTTTTTTCTTGCTCATTTCATCAATCCGTGTTGTTCACACTTCCTCGTAGACCGAGACGTGCGTATGCAGCAGTTCAAGCGGCGCGCGCTTGCCTGCCAGGTATTCGTCGACGCACGTCATCAGCAGCGGGCTGCGGTGACGCTCGCGGCACGCGGCGATTTCGTCGCGCGTCAGCCACATCGTGCGCAGGATGCCGTCGTCCAGCGGGCGCTCCGGGTGAAATTCTCCCGGCACGCCGCAGAAGGCAAAGCGCAGGTAAGTCACCAGTTCGCCGGTGCGCGCCGAGCGGTAGCGCGACATGTACATGCCCACCAGCGCCGTCGGCGTGAAGTCGTAGCCGGTTTCCTCCAGCGTTTCGCGCACCACGGCTTCTTCGAGCGATTCGAGTGGGTCGAGGTGGCCGGCCGGCTGGTTCAGGCGGATGCCATCGCTGGTTTCTTCTTCGATCAGCAGGAACTTGCCGTCGCGCTCGATGACGGCGGCAACGGTCACATTGGGTTTCCAGGTACGCGGCATGAAGGTCATCCTTGAAAGAGCCGGTATTTTAGCCTGTTCCGCCCGGACACATGTGACTGCCGCGTGACACCACACATCACTTGTTGTCAGCAAGTCGACGTTGACTTATGAAAAAGATTATTCGACAAGATTTCCGTGCTAGTGTTGAGTCAGTCTCAATTCAACCCTGCAGTCGGTTTCGCACTCTCACTCGATCAATAACATCGGAGGCGTTTCATGAGGATAGGAATACCGGTCGAAACGCGGCCGGGCGAAACACGCGTCGCCGCAACGCCCGAAACAGTCAAGAAACTCGCGGGCAAGCACCAGCTGATTGTGCAATCCGGGGCCGGCATGGCCGCCTCCATTCCCGACGATGCCTATGCCGCCGCCGGCGCCACGATCGCCGGCGCGGCAGAAGCCTATGGCAGCGACATCGTGCTGAAGGTGCGCGCGCCGGATGCCGGGGAGCGCGCACAGATGAAGGCGGGCACGGTGCTGATCGGGATGCTCAACCCGTTCGATAACGACAACATTGCCGCGATGGCCACGGCCGGGCTGTCCGCCTTTGCGCTGGAAGCCGTGCCCCGCATCACGCGGGCGCAATCGATGGACGTGCTGTCGTCCCAGGCCAATATCGCCGGCTACAAGGCCGTGATGGTGGCCGCCAATACTTACCAGCGCTTCATGCCCATGCTGATGACGGCCGCCGGCACCGTGAAGGCGGCGCGCGTGCTGATCATGGGTGTCGGCGTGGCTGGCCTGCAGGCGATCGCCACCGCCAAGCGGCTCGGCGCCGTGATCGAGGCGTCCGACGTGCGACCGCCCGTGAAGGAGCAGGTCGAGTCGCTGGGCGCCAAGTTCATCGACGTGCCGTTCCTCACCGACGAAGAAAAGGAAATCGCCCAGGGCACGGGCGGTTATGCGCGGCCGATGCCCGCGGACTGGATGCGCCGCCAGGCGGAGCTGGTGCACGAGCGGGCGAAACAGGCCGACATCGTCATCACCACCGCGCTGATACCGGGCCGGAAGGCACCGGTGCTGATCTCGGAAGACACCGTGCGGGCCATGAAGCCGGGGTCCGTGATCGTCGACCTGGCAGTGGAGCAGGGCGGCAACTGCCCGCTTTCCGAGCTTGGCCGCACGGTGGTGAAGCACGGCGTCCACATCGTCGGCGAGCCGAACCTCGCTTGCCACGTGGCGGCCGATGCCTCGGCGCTGTATGCCCGCAATGTGCTCGATTTCCTCAAGCTGATCCTCGACAAGGAAGACAAGCTGGTCATCGACCGCGAGGACGAGATCATCAAGGCCACACTGGTGGCGCACGGCGGAGACGCATTAAGAAAGTAAGCCGGAAAACAAGGAGAGCTTCATGAAAGTGAGCCAGACCATCATCGAAACAAGGAGAGCGTTGTGGAAGTGAGTCACACCATCATCAATCTCATCATCTTCGTGCTGGCCATCTATGTGGGCTATCACGTGGTCTGGAACGTGACGCCGGCGCTGCACACGCCGCTGATGGCCGTCACCAACGCCATTTCCGCCATCGTCATCGTCGGTGCCATGCTGGCCGCCGGCCTGACCGAAGGCCTCATCGGCCAGGTCGCCGGTACCGTGGCGGTGGCGCTGGCTGCCGTCAACGTGTTCGGCGGCTTCCTCGTCACGCGCCGCATGCTGGAAATGTTCAGGAAGAAGGAAAAGAAAGAGGGAGGCAAGTGATGGCCTTCATCTCGATGAACCTGGTGACGATGCTGTATCTCGTTGCCTCCGTATGCTTCATCCAGGCGCTGAAGGGCCTGTCGTCGCCGGCCAGCGCGAGGCGCGGCAACGCCTTCGGCATGGCCGGCATGGCGATCGCGGTGGTGACGACGATCGCGCTGATCGCGAAATTGCAGGCCGACAGTGCCAGTACCGGCGCCAGCGGCCACGGCATGGGCTTCGGTCTCGTTGCATTCGGCGTGATCGTCGGCGGCGCCATCGGCGCCTATCTCGCGAAGACCGTCGAGATGACGAAGATGCCCGAGCTGGTGGCGGCCATGCACTCGCTGATCGGCCTTGCCGCCGTCTGCATCGCCGTGGCCGCGGTATCGGAACCGCAGGCGTTCGGCATCGCCGCGCCGGGCGAGCCGCTGCCGCTGGGGAACCGCATCGAGCTGTTCATCGGCACGTTCGTCGGCGCGATCACGTTCTCCGGTTCCGTCATCGCGTTCGGCAAGCTGGCCGGCAAGTACAAATTCCGGCTGTTCCAGGGCGCGCCCGTGGTATTCGCCGGCCAGCACGTGCTGAACCTCGTGCTGGCGCTGGTGATGATCGCGCTGGGGCTGGTATTCGTGTTCGCCGACGGGGTGGCACCGGCCTGGACGCCCTTCGTCGTCATGACCGCGATCGCCTTCGTGCTGGGCGTGCTGATCATCATTCCGATCGGCGGCGCGGACATGCCGGTGGTGGTCTCCATGCTGAACAGCTACTCCGGCTGGGCGGCCGCCGGTATCGGCTTCTCGCTGAACAACTCCATGCTGATCATCGCCGGTTCGCTCGTGGGGTCGTCGGGCGCGATCCTGTCGTACATCATGTGCAAGGCGATGAACCGCTCGTTCTTCAACGTGATCCTGGGCGGCTTTGGCGGCGACGCGGCAGCGGCGGCCACCGGCGGCGCCCAGGTCGCGCGGCCGGTGAAATCCGGCTCGGCCGACGATGCGGCGTTCCTGATGAGTAATGCCGAAACCGTGATCATCGTGCCCGGCTACGGCCTGGCCGTGGCACGCGCCCAGCACGCGCTGAAGGAACTCGTGGAAAAACTCACGGAGCACGGCGTCACCGTCAAGTATGCGATCCACCCGGTGGCGGGCCGCATGCCGGGCCACATGAACGTGCTGCTGGCCGAAGCGGAAGTGCCCTATGACCAGGTGTTCGAGATGGAAGACGTCAACGGCGAGTTCGCGCAAGCCGACGTGGCGCTGATCCTGGGCGCAAACGACGTGGTCAACCCCGCCGCCAAGGACCCGAAATCGCCGATCGCCGGCATGCCGATCCTGGAGGCCTACAAGGCCAAGACGGTCATCGTCAACAAGCGCTCGATGGCATCCGGCTACGCGGGCCTGGACAACGAGCTGTTCTACATGGACAAGACGATGATGGTGTTCGGCGACGCCAAGAAGATCATCGAAGAGATGGTCAAGGCGGTCGACTAGCCATCCCGGCATTAGAAGCGGCCAATACGGCCCAGCTTGTGTCCACTTTGAGGCCTGACCCCAAGGTGGACACAAGCTGGGCCGTCGTCATTTTTCTGCGCCAAAATTTTTCGTGCCAGTTGTCGAATTCCTGTATCATTTCCCGAAAATGGTAACGTTTCCATCGGCATGCCGCCGGGCGGGAACAAGTCAGGAGACAGGCATGGCAGGTTCAGGTTCGGGGCGCTGGCTGGTGGTGTCACTGCTGGCGCCGTTGCTGGCGCTGGGCACCGGTGGCGCAGTGGCGCAGACGGTGCAGGCGTGGGTCACCAGCGGCGACCAGTCGCGGCTGATGCAGCGGGGCGACGATGCGCGGTTCGGGGCCGCCGGCAGCGAGCCCACCATCATCGACGTCGACCCAACCCGCCGCTACCAGCAGATGACGGGCTTCGGCGCCTCGATCACCGATGCCTCCGCCTGGCTGATCCAGCACAGGATGACGGATTCGCAGCGTGAAGCCTTGCTCAACGAGCTGTTCGGCGCGCCGCCCGCCGGTCTGGGCCTGTCGTTCACGCGCCTGACCATCGGCGCCTCCGATTTTTCGCGCACGCACTACAGCTTCGACGACATGCCGCCCGGCGCGACCGATCCGGACCTCGCACACTTCTCGATCGAGCCGAACCGCGCGGACGTGCTGCCTGTGACGAAAGCGGCGCTGGCGATCAACCCGCAACTGAAGGTGATGGCCTCGCCCTGGAGCGCACCTGGCTGGATGAAAAGCACCGACAGCCTCATCCAGGGCACGCTGAAGCCGGAAGCGTTCGCGCCGTTCGCCGCCTACCTGTCGAAATACGTCGCCGCCTACAAGGCCGAGGGCGTGCCGATCTTCGCGCTCACGCTGCAGAACGAGCCCCACTTCGAGCCGAAGAACTATCCCGGCATGCGTGTCGATCCGGGCAAGCGCGCGGCCTTCATCGGCGGCCACCTCGGGCCGCTGCTGGCGAAGGAACATCCCGGCGTGCGCATCCTGGACTGGGACCACAACTGGGACGAACCGGGTTCGCCGGCGGCCGTGCTGCGCGATCCCGCCGCGAACCGCTACGTGGCCGGCGTGGCCTGGCACTGCTACGGCGGCGACGTGCGTGTGCAGGCCGCGCTGCACGATACCTGGCCGGACAAGGAGACGTGGTTCACCGAATGCTCCGGTGGCGGCTGGGCGCCGGGCTGGGCAAACAACCTGCTGTATTTCACGCGCACGCTGGTGATCGGCACCACGCGCGGCTGGGCGAAGGGCGTGCTGCTGTGGAACCTGGCACTGGACGAAAACGGCGGCCCGCACCTGGGCGGCTGCGACAACTGCCGGGGCGTCGTCACCATCGACTCGCGCACCGGCGAGGTCACGCGCAACGTCGAATACTACGCACTGGCCCATGCCAGCCGTTTCGTGCGGCCCGGCGCGCACCGTGTCTGGTCCAGCAGCGGCTATGCGGACCTGGACACGGTGGCTTTCCGCAATACCGACGGCACGCTGGCGCTGCTCGTCACCAATGCGGCCGATGCGCCGCGCCGTTTCGCCGTGCGCCTGGGCGGGCGTGCCTTTACCTACGCGCTGCCGCCGAAGAGCGTGGCAACCTTCGCCTGGAAGTGAGCACTGTGAGCAGGGGCGGCCGATACAGTATGCTTGCGTCATTACAGCACGATAGGAAAACGTAGTGGCAACCATCAAGGACGTGGCCCGGCTGGCGGGCGTGGGACTCGGCACCGCATCGCGCGTGGTCAGCGGCAAGGGCGCGGTGTCGCCGGCCACGCAGGCCAAGGTGCGCGCGGCGATCGACGAGCTGGGGTTCCGGCCATCGCATGCGGCGCGGGCCCTGCTGTCCGGCTATTCGAAGATGATCGGCGTGTACATCCCGATCCTGAAGGGCACGTTCTATACGCCGATCCTGCAGATGATCGACCTCGAGCTGCGCGCCAACGGCCTGCACATGGTGGTGGCGTTCGGCGTGGGCCGGGGCGATGCGCTGCGCCAGGCCGTCGAAGGCATCGAATTCCTGATGGAGCGCGGCTGCGACGGCATCATCTCGATGAGTAACATCCTCGGCGACGAGGATATCGCCGCGCTGGGCGCGCGCGGCGCCAACATCGTGGTCGTCAACAATGCCACCAGCGGCCTTGGCGAGCAGGCCTTCCAGGTCGATCACCGCAAGGGTGGCGCGCTGGCGGCGGACACGCTGCTGGAGCAGGGCCACCGCCAGATTGCCGTGATCGCCGGCCCGTCCGATGCGCCGGACAACGTGGAGCGGGTCGACGGCTTCCTCAAGGCATTAAAGAAGGGCGGCATCGATACCGCCAGCCTGTGGATCGCCGAGAGCGACTTTTCGCCGGAAGGCGGCTTCGCGTGCGCGAAGGAATTGCTGGCCTCGAATTACGGATTCACCGCGCTGTTCTGCGCCAATGACGAAATGGCCGTCGGCGCGCTGTCGCATTTCCAGGAGGCCGGCATTGCCGTGCCGCGCGACGTGTCGGTGCTCGGCTACGACGACACGCCCAGCGCCGAGTTCTCGGCACCGCGCCTCACGTCCGTGCACATTCCCTGGCGCGACGTGGTCAAGGCTGGCCTGAACGCGCTGCTGAACCGCTGCTATGGCGGCGAACGGGCCGTGGCGCGGCGCTATCCGCTCAGCGTCACGCACCGGGCGTCACTGGGCCCCGTATCGGTGGCGAAGGCCCGCAAGCGCGGCAAGTAGCAGTGCAGCGGCGTGCCTGCGGGCGCGCCATTTTTTCGTGGCATAATGGAAAGCTTTCCAGTGCGTTGAGAAACGGAGGAGACGGATGCGGAAACGAATGATGGCGGCATTGATCGCCACGGCCACGCTGATGCAGGCCACGCCTGGTGCCCTGGCGCAGGCACCGCTGCCCATGCTGCATACGGAAGGCACGCGGTGGGTGGACGCCGGTGGCCGGCAGGCGATCCTGCGCGGCACCAACCTGGGAAACTGGCTGATCAACGAATTCTGGATGATGGAGCTCGACAAGGTCAGCGGGGTGGAGGACCAGTGCCAGCTCGAGGCATTGCTCGACCGGCGCTTCGGTCACGCGGAACGGGAGCGGCTGTTCAAGGTATTTCGTGACAACTGGATCACCACGCGCGACTGGGACCTGATGCGGCGGCATGGATTGAACGTGGTGCGGCTGCCGTTCATCCACACCGTCATCGAGGACGAGAAGAAGCCGCGCACGCTGCGCGCCGATGCGTGGCGCTACCTCGACGACGCCATCGACCAAGCCGAGAAGCGTGGCATGTATGTGGTGCTCGACCTGCATGGCGCCGCCGGCAGCCAGGGTGTCGAACACCACAGCGGCTGTGCCAACCGCAACGCCTACTGGTCCGAGCCGGACAACCAGGCACGCACCGAGTGGTTATGGCGGCAGGTCGCTTCGCGCTACAAGGATCGCGGCGCCGTGGCCGGCTACAGCGTGCTGAACGAACCATGGGGCACCGATCCGGACACGATGGCCGCCAATGTGCGCAAGCTGTACCAGGCCATCCGCGCCGTCGATGCGAACCACGTGATCATCCTGCCCGGCCACAGCAAAAACGGCATCGATGCCTATGGCAGGCCGGCGGACCACGGCATGACGAACGTGGCATTCGAGATGCACCCGTATCCCGGCCACTTCGGCTGGGGCAAGCCCGGGCTGAAGGTGCACAGGGACTGGCTCGCTTGTGCACCTGAAGGGGAAAAGACTGAGGGTGACACGGTATGCAAATGGGACGAACGCCTGCGCCGGCTCGATACCGCCTTCTTCGTCGGCGAAATGCAGCCCTGGGCGATGATGGGCCTGGAGCTGGGCGGGCAGGTCGCACGCGCGTCGTTCGATACCTATGCGCGGTACGGCTGGGCCGCCACCGCCTGGTCGTGGAAGGTCGTCACGCGGCAGGGCGGCCAGGGCACCGGGAAATGGGGCATGGTCACGAATGCTGAAAACCTGGCTCCGACAGGCAAGGTGCCGTCCATCGATTTCGCCACCGCGCCGAAGGCCGACATCGAGGCCCTGTTCCGGTCGTTCGGCACGCAGCCCTACGCCTTGCACGAGCCGCTGCTGCGCTGGCTCACTACCCGCCATCCCGTCGACATCCGCAACATCCGAGAGATCCATGACCAATAACGCACCCGATACCGCGCTGTCGCGCGATGGCTTCCCCGCCGGCTTCACCTGGGGCACCTCCACGTCGTCGTACCAGATCGAAGGCGCCCGCCACGAGGATGGCCGCGTCGATTCGATCTGGGACACGTTCAGCGCAAGGCCCGGCCGCATCCGCGACGGTTCGAGCGGCGCCATCGCCTGCGACCACTACCACCGCTGGCCTGGCGACCTGGACATCGCCCGCGCGCTCGGCACCAACGCCTACCGCTTTTCGATCGCCTGGCCGCGCATCTTCGGCGACGGCGTGACGGCGAACGCGAAGGGCCTCGACTTCTATGAACGGCTGGTCGACGGCATGCTGGAGCGCGACCTGCAGCCCTGGCCCACGCTGTACCACTGGGACCTGCCGCAGGCGCTGCAGGACCGCGGCGGCTGGATGGCGCGCGATATCGTCCACCGCTTCACCGACTACGTGGATGCCGTCACGCGCCGGCTGGGCGACCGCGTGGCGCAATGGATCACGCACAATGAACCGTGGTGCACGGCGATGCACGGCCACATGGATGGCATGCACGCGCCGGGCATCCGCGATGTGGCGTCGGCGCTGCAGGCCAGCCACCACGTGCTGCTGTCGCACGGTCTCGCCGTGCCGGTCATCCGCGCCAATGTGCCGGGCGCGCGCGTCGGCGCGGCGCTCAGCCTGCATCCGATCCGTCCCGCCTCCGACAGCCCGGCCGATACCGCCGCCGCGCACCGGCATGACGGGCTGCGCAACCGCTGGTTCCTCGACCCGCTGTTCGGCAAGGGTTACCCGGTCGACGTGCTGGACGCGGTGCGCGATGCCGCGCCGCGTATCGAAGCGGGCGACCTCGAGGCGATCGCCGTGCGAACCGACTTCACGGGCCTCAACTACTACTTCCCCGAAGTGATCGCGGCCGCGCCGGGCGAGGGGCCGCTGCATGCGCGCGTGGTGCATCGCGAAGGCGTGGAACGCACGGCGTTCGGCTGGGAAGTGGCCCCGGAAGGCATGGCGCAGCTGCTCGAGCGCATCCATGCGCAATACGGGCCGCCGGCCATCTATGTGACCGAGAACGGCTCGTGCTACGACGATGTCGTGCAGGACGGCCGGGTGCACGATGCGCAGCGCACGTCCTACCTCGTGCGCCATCTCGCGGCCCTGCGGGACACCATCGAACGGGGCGTGCCGGTGGCCGGCTATTTCGCGTGGAGCCTGCTGGACAACTTCGAGTGGGCCGAAGGCTACACGCGCCGCTTCGGCCTCACGCACGTCGATTTCTCCACGCAGGAGCGCATCCTCAAGGACAGCGGCAAGTGGTACCAGGCCTTCCTCGGCGGCCCGGCGGGCGTGTCGAAATTCCCACAGGTGTGAAGTCCCGTTGACAAAAAAATCAGCCAGTTGCCATAATTGCGGCACAAATTGGTAACGTTTCCAATCGCGCAGCGACATGCGGTTTAAAAACGATATAAACCAATTCCGAAGGCCGCACGGCCGACCGGCCGATAACACAATGGAGACGATGAGATGACACACTTCCCGCAACGGCAGGCGCTCTGCCTGACACCGATCGCCGCGGCAGCGGCACTGCTGTTCGCCACCGGCGCAGGGGCCCAGCAGGCCGAATCCACCGCAGCAGCCGACACTGCGGCGGAGGCCGTGGTGCCGTCAGTGATCGTGACCGGCATGCGCCGCAGCATCGAGAACTCGATCGCCATCAAGCGCGATGCCGATTCGATCGTCGAAGCCGTGACGGCGGAAGACATCGGCAAGCTGCCGGACATGTCGATTGCCGAGTCGATCGCCCGGCTGGCCGGCCTCACCGCCCAGCGTGTGGAAGGCCGTGCGCAGGTGATCTCGATCCGCGGCCTGGCGCCGGACTTTTCCGGCACGCTGCTCAATGGCCGCGAGCAGGTCTCCACCAGCAACAACCGCGGCGCCGAGTATGACCAGTATCCGTCGGAGCTGATCAACGGCGTCACCGTGTACAAGACGCCGGACGTGTCGCTGATGGGGCAGGGCCTGTCCGGCACGGTGGACCTGCAGACGGTGCGCCCGCTGGACATGCCGGGCCGCACGATCGCCATCAACGTGCGCGCCGAAAAGAACTCGAACGGCAAGCTCAACGAAGGCGTATCGGACCGCGGCGGGCGCCTGTCGATTTCCTACGTCGACCAGTTCCTCGGCAATACGGTGGGCGTGGCCGTCGGCTTCGCGCACCTCGATGCGCCGGGCCAGCAGAAGGAGTACAAGTCGTGGTGGTGGGGCGCCGAGAACAACCTGGGGCCGGCCAACCAGGACGTGATCGCGCTGAAAGGCGCCGAGGTCACGGCCACGTCGCGCGAGATGGTGCGCGATGGCCTGATGGCCGTGCTGGAATACAGGCCGGACCGGAACTTCCGTTCCGCGCTGGACCTGTACTACTCGCAGTTCGACCAGAAGACCACGATGCGCGGCGCCATGTGGAACTCGCACCAGTGGAGCAATATCGCCTACCGCGATCCCGTCATCGACACCATCGGCGGTACGCGGCTGCTGACCGGCGGCACGCTGGTGAACCTGGAACCGATCCTGCGCAACGACTACAACGAACGCAAGGACAAGCTGGCCGCCTTCGGCTGGAACAACAAGTACAAGCTGGACCAGTGGTCGTTCGAGGGCGATCTGTCGTACTCGCACGCGAAGCGCCGCGAGCAGGTGCTGGAAACGTACGCGGGCCTTGGTCCGGCCAACTCGGGCATCACCGACAACAATTTCGGGTTCAGCATCCCCGTCGGCGCGGGGCTGCCCGTGTTCACGCCATCCGTCGACTTCACGAACGCGAACCTGATGCGGCTGGCGGACGTGGGCGGCTGGGGCAAGGATGCGGACCTGCACCAGCCGCGCGTGGAGGACAAGCTGGGCGCACTGAAACTGGGCGCGAAGCGCGACCTGGAAGGCTTGCTGCGCTATGTGGAAGGCGGCCTTTACTTCAGCAAGCGGGAAAAGGAACACGGCGACACGAACCACTACTACTTCCTGAAGAATGGCCGTGCGCCGGCCTTCGTGTCGCAAGAGCTGCTGCGGCCGTCGACGTCGCTGGCGTTCGGCGGCATTCCCGCCGTGATCAGCTACGACGTGATGGGCGTGCTGGCGAAGTACTACGACCAGCAGCCGGCACGGCCGGACGACCAGGCCCTGCAGGACTGGGGCGTGACCGAGAAAACGTCGACCGGCTTTGCCAGGGTCGGCATCGATACGGACCTGGGGCCGGTGCCGCTGCGCGGCAATGTCGGCGTGCAGGCCGTGCACGTGAACCAGGAATCGCGCGGCGTTGCCGTCGTGGGCGGGCAGCTCAAGGAGATCAGCGGCGGCGCCAGCTACACGGACTACCTGCCCAGCATGAACCTGATCTTCGACCTGGGCCGCTGGAGCGATGCGTGGACCGTGCGCTTCGGCGCCGCGAAGACACTGGCGCGGCCGCAGATGTCGGACATGCGCGCCGGCGTGGCCGGCGGCGTCAGCCAGACCACGTTCGAGTGGAGCGGCAGCGGCGGCAATCCGCAACTGGAACCGTGGCGCGCCAATTCCTACGACCTGTCGATGGAAAAATACTTCGGCAAGCGCAGCTACATTGCCGGCGCCTACTTCTACAAGAAACTGAAGACGTATATCTACAACCAGCAGACGGCGCATGATTTCACGGGCTTCCCGAACCCGTCCACCGTGGAACCGATCACGAACATCGGCACGCTGAACCGGCCGGCCAACGGCAACGGCGGCATGGTGCGCGGCGTGGAACTTTCCGGTTCGCTGGAAGGCGGCATGTTCTGGGACCCGCTCGATGGCATCGGGCTGATCGCCAGCGTGTCGGGCACGGAAAGCTCGATCCACCCGAACGGCCCGGGTACGAAGGAAAAGCTGCCCGGCCTGTCCGGCGTGGTGCGCAACATCACGCTGTACTACGAAAAGCACGGTTTCTCGACGCGCGTGAGCCAGCGCTACCGTTCCGCCTACCGCGGCGAAGTCACCGGCTTGTTCGCGCAACGGTCGTTCAGTGAGATCCTGGCCGAAAAGCAGATCGACTTCCAGCTCGGCTACGCAATCGAGCAGGGCCCCTACAAGGGCCTGTCCTTCCTGCTTCAGGTGAATAACCTGAACAACGAACCCTACCAGACCCGCCAGGGCGACCCGTTCGCCAGCGGCGCCTATGCGCCGGAACGCTACACCACGTATGGCCGGCAGATGCTGCTTGGCCTGAACTACAAGCTTTGATTTTTTGAAGAACGATACGGAGATCCGATGAAACGACGTTTGACCTTGCTGGCTGCCGCGGCGCAGCTGCTGGCCTTCAATGCCATGGCCGCCCAACTGACCGACTGGCCGCAGCTGAAAAGCGCCGTGGCGCCCGACGCGCAGCTGGAAGCGCGGGTAAAGGAAATCGTGGCCGGCATGACGCTGGAACAGAAGGTCGGCCAGATGACGCAATCCGAGATCAAGACCACGAAACCGGAGGACGTGCGCAAGTACTACCTCGGGTCCGTGCTGAACGGTGGCGGCAGCTGGCCGAAGGGCAGCAAGTACGCCACGCCGGCCGACTGGGTGAAACTGGCCGATGCGTTCTACGACGCGTCGATGTCGACCGACATGAAGCACAAGGTTCCCGTCATCTGGGGCATCGATGCGATGCACGGCAACAGCAACGTGCTGGGCGCCACGCTGTTCCCCCATAACATCGGCCTGGGCGCCGCGCGCGATGCGAAGCGCGTGGGCGAGATGGCCGCGGCGGTCGGCAAGGCCGTGCGTGCCACGGGCATCAACTGGGTGTTCGCACCCACGCTGGCGGTCGTGCGCGATGACCGGTGGGGCCGCACCTACGAAAGCTTCTCGGAAGATCCGAAGATCGTCGCCGACTATGCCGGCGAGTATGTGAAGGGCTTGCAAGGCTCGCTGAAGGATGACGCCGATGTCGTCGCCACCGCCAAGCACTACGTGGGCGATGGCGGTACCGACCAGGGCAAGGACCGCGGCGTCAACCAGTCGACGAAGTCCGAGATGATGAACATCCACATGGCCGGTTACTACCCGGCGCTGGAAGCCGGCGCGCAAACGGTGATGGCCTCCTACAACAGCTGGACCGATGTCGCGGCCGGGAAAACCTACGGCAAGATGCACGGCAACAAGGAGCTGCTGACGGATGTGCTGAAGACCAGGATGGGCTTCGACGGCTTTGTCGTCACCGACTGGAACGGCATCGCCGAAGTGCCGGGCTGCCGCAACGACAGCTGCCCGCAGGCGATCAATGCCGGCATCGACATGGTGATGGTGCCGGACGACTGGAAGAGCTTCATCGCCAATACCGTGCAGCAGGTGAAAGATGGCACGATCCCGATGGCGCGCATCGATGACGCGGTGACCCGCATCCTGCGAGTAAAACTGCGCGCCAACCTGCAAAAGCCTTCCGCCTCAAGCCATGCCGGCAAGATGGAATCGATGCAGGCGCGCGAGCTGGCCCGCAAGCTGGTGCAGGAATCGCTGGTGCTGCTGAAGAACGATGGCAACGTGCTGCCGCTGGCCCGCGACAGGAAGATCCTCGTGGTGGGCAAGAGCGCCGACAACATGGCCAACCAGAGCGGGGGCTGGACGCTGACGTGGCAGGGCACGGACAACAAAAACAGCGATTTCCCGAACGGCGACACGATCCTGGCCGGCCTGAAGGAAGCGGCGCCGAACGTCACGTTCAGCGCCGACGCGGCCGGCGTGAACGTGGCCGACTACGACGTGGTGGTGGCCGTGATCGGCGAAGGGCCTTATGCGGAAGGCGATGGCGACATCGGCCCGGCCGGCAACCTGCGCCACAGTGGCCGCTACCCGGAAGACTTGGCCGTGCTCAAGGCGGTGGCCGGCAAGGGCAAGCCGGTGGTGACCGTGTTCGTCACCGGCCGGCCGCTGTATGCGAACGACCTGCTCAATTTGTCGGACAGCTTCGTGGCCGCGTGGCTGCCGGGCTCCGAGGGCAAGGGCGTGGCGGACGTGCTGCTGCGCGGCGCCGACGGCAAGGTCAACGCGCCATTCTCCGGCAAGCTGTCGTTCTCGTGGCCGAAGAGCCCGTGCCAGGCGCCGCTGAACGTGGGCGACAGGAACTATGCGCCGCTGTTCGCCTACGGCTACGGCCTCGAATACGGCAAGGCGAAGAAGGTGGGCCGGCTGCCGGTCGACGCCAGCACGGCGCCGTGCGGCAAGACCAATGCGTTCCCCGTCTTCAACCAGTCCGACCGCGCCACGTTCCCCCTTTACGTGCAAGGCGGCGGCGAACGCAAGGCATTGGGCGCGGACCTGAACATGACGCACACGCTGCCGACGCTGAAGGTGGAAGTCGCCCAGGTGAACACGCAGCAGGATGCCAGGAAAGTGACGTGGACCGGGCCGGGCACCCTCGAAGCCCGCGCCGCCGCGCCCCGCGCGCTGCCGGCCTACGCGACGAAGGATGGCGCGCTGGTGTTCGACACAATCGTCACGGCCGCGCCGCAGGGGCCGGTGCAGGTGGCGGTCGGCACCGCGTCGGTCAATCTCGGCGCCGAGTTCACGCGGCTGGCGGGGCAGGGCAAGAAGACCGTCAAGATCCCGCTGGCGTGCTTCAAGGGGGCCGACCTGGCGAAGGTGGACACGCCGTTCCGGGTGACGGCGCAGGGCGGGCTGGTTGCGGCGTTCACCAACATCCAGGTCATCGGCGGCGCGGGTGCCGACGCGGATGCCGTGGCTTGCGTAAAATAGACGCCCTTTTCAAAGGGAACACCCGAAGGAGCTGACATGCAACATCATTCCCAGGCGGCGCTCGCGCCCGACACCGGCGGCGCGAACGCCGCCGGCAACAATACGGGGCCGCTGGTCATCGTCACGATCCTGTTCTTCATGTGGGGCCTGCTGACGTCGATGAACGACGTGCTGATCCCCCACCTGAAGGCGGTCTACACACTGACCTATGTGCAGGCGATGCTGGTGCAGTTCTGCTTCTTCGGCGCCTACCTGCTCGTTTCCGTGCCGGCCGGGATGCTGATCCGCCGGCTCGGCTACCAGCGTGGCGCCGTGGCAGGCCTCGTCGTGGCGGCCATCGGCTGCGCGCTGTTCTATCCGGCCGCAACGTCCGGCTATGGCGTGTTCCTGTTCGCGTTCTTCATCCTGGCCGGCGGTATCACGGTGCTGCAGGTGGCCGCGAATCCCTACGTGACGGTGCTGGGCGACCCGCGCACGGCGTCCAGCCGCCTGACGCTGACGCAGGCGTTCAACTCGCTGGGAACCACGGTGGCGCCGCTGCTGGGCGGCATGCTGATCCTGTCCGGCGGCATGCTGGGCGCGGAGCAGCTCGCGGCGCTGCCGGCTGCCGAACAGCTGGCGTACCGCGCCCAGGAAGCGGCCAGCGTGCAAGGGCCGTATCTCGTGCTGGCTGGCGCGCTGCTGCTGCTGGCAGTGCTATTCGCCATGGCGCGGCTGCCGAAGATCGTCGACACTTCGGCCGATGCGGCTGCCGGCGACACGCAGCACGGCCGCTTCCGCGACCTGTTCGCGCACAGGCACCTGATGCTCGGCACACTCGGCATCTTCCTGTACGTGGGTGGCGAGGTGTCGATCGGCAGCTTCCTGATCAACTTCCTGGAAGACCCGAAGATCGGCGGCATGACGGCCGCGCAGGCGGCGCACTACGTGAGCCTGTACTGGGGCGGCGCCATGGTGGGCCGCTTCATCGGCTTCGCCGTGATGCGCAAGGTCAGCCCCGGCAAGGCGCTGGCGTTCAACGCCGCCGCCAGCATCGCGCTGATCGCCATCGCCGTGCTCGGCGGCGGCAAGGTCGCGATGTATGCCATCCTCGCCGTGGGGCTGTGCAACTCGATCATGTTCCCGACGATCTTCAGCATGGCGCTGCACGGGTTGGGCAAGCAGACCGGCCAGGCCTCCGGCCTGCTGTGCATGGCGATCGTCGGCGGCGCGCTCGTGCCCTTCGCACAGGGCGCACTGGCCGATGCGATGGGCGTACAGCTGTCGTTCGTGGTGCCGGCGGCCTGCTATGCGTTCATCCTGTACTTCGGCATGAAGTACGCGAACCTGCACCGTCAATAAGGTAACCCGGAAGCGTAACACTGGGGTCAGACCCGGCGGGTCTGACCCCGGCATCTGCCGTTGGGGTTGATTCTGTCAGCGGCGGCCGTACATCATCAGCTGGGCCAGCACGGAGCGCGCGGGGCTGAGCAGGTCGATGGCGGCCAGCGACAGGCCGAGCGCCGGCTGCAGTGGCGACGTGTTGGCGAAGATGCGGGCCATCGTGTCCGTCAGCCGCACGGTAACGTCGCGGTCCTGCCGGCGCAGCGTGGCGAATTCGGCGAGGGTGTCGGTCGTGGCGTCGCGCGCCAGCAGCCGGGCCAGCACGGTGGCGTCGCGCAGGCCAAGGTTCAGGCCCTGGCCCGCCACGGGGTGCAGCGTTTGCGCCGCGTTGCCGATCGCGGTGGTGCGCGCCGTGCCGGCCACGCCGGCGTTCAGGCCGAGCGGGAACGCGAGGCGGCGCGTGGCGTGCGTGAAGCGGCCCAGCCGTTCGCCGAACGTGGCGTTCAGCCGCGCCAGGAAGGCGGCATCGGCCAGCGACAGCAGTTCCTGCGCGGTTTCCGGCCGCACGCACCAGACCATCGAATAGCCATCGCCCTGCGGCAGCATCGCCAGCGGGCCTTCGTCCGTGAAGCGTTCATAGGCACGGTGCGCGATCGGGGCGCTGGCTTCCACCTGGGCGATGATCGCCGTCTGGCCGTAGTCGCGCGTGGTGTGCTTGTCCGTTTGCGCGCCGAACAGGCCGCCCTCGGCCTGCACGGCGATCGCGGCCGACAATGTCCGGCCATCGTCCAGCGTGAGCCGCACGGCGCTGGCGGTTTCCTCCAGCCCGGTGACGCGCGCGGGTCGCAGCGAGGCGATGCCGAGGCGTTCGGTCACGCCGGCCAGCACGGTCACGAGATCGCCGTAGCGTGTCACGTAGCCCAGCGCCGGCACGCGGTGCTCGTCGCGCGTGATCATGCTGCGGCCGAACGCGCCCTTGCGCGATACGTGGATTTCATGGATGTCGGTGGCGGGCACCGGCCAGGCGCCGACCTGGTCGAGGATCTGGCGGCTGCCCCACGAGAGCGCCAGCGTGCGCGGGTCGTCGCGCGCGGCGTCCAGCGGCTTTGCGTCGATCAGCGCGATGCGTGCGGGTGCCATGCCGCGTTGCACGAGCAGGGCGGCCAGCGCCATGCCGGCCGGGCCGGCGCCGCAAATGGCGACGCTGTAGTCAGTTTCGATGTTGTCGTTCATCGTTCCTCCGCCATCAGCCGTTCGATGTCGTCCACGGTACTCGGCACGTCGTCCGTCAGCACGCGCGGTGCGCCGCCGGCAACGACCACGTCATCCTCGATGCGGATGCCGATGTTCCAGTACTGCTCCGGCGCGCCGGCGCCAGGGCGCACGTAGATGCCCGGTTCCACCGTCAGCACCATGCCTTCGGCCAACGGGCGCGATGGCTTGTCCGGGTGTTCGGTGATGCGGTAGGCGCCCGTGTCGTGCACGTCCATGCCCAGCCAGTGGCTGGTGCCGTGCATGTAGAACGCCGTGTAGGCTTTATTGGCGATCACATCGTCCAGGCTGCCCGCCGTATCGCGGTTCAGCAGGCCCGTATCGAGCATGCCTTGCGCCAGCACGCGCACGGCGGCGTCGTGTGCCGCATGGAACGTGTTCCCCGGCCGGATCGCCTCGAACGCGGCCGCCTGCGCGGCCAGCACGATCTCGTACAGTTCCCGCTGCGGCGCCGTGAAGCGGCCGTTGACGGGGAAGGTGCGCGTGATGTCGGATGCGTAGCCATCGAGTTCGCAGCCGGCATCGATCAGCACCAGGTCGCCGTCGTGCGTTTGCCGGGCATTGGTGTTGTAGTGCAGGATGCAGCTGTTCGCGCCGGAAGCGACGATCGGCGTGTAGGCCGGGAATTGCGCGCCGCTCTTGCGAAACTCGTACAGCAGTTCCGCTTCCAGCTCGTATTCGAACATGCCGGCCCGCGCGGCCCGCATCGCGCGACGGTGCGCCGCCGCCGAGATCTGCCCGGCGCGCAGCATGGTGGCCTGTTCGCCGGCATCCTTGACGACGCGCATTTCCTCGACCAGCGGCATGAGGTCGCGCAGCGCCGGTGGCGCCGTGATGCCGGTGCGGCCCTTGGCCCGCACGGCGTTGAACCAGCGGCGCAACTGCTGGTCCAGTTCCTCGTCGCGAGCCAGGCGGCAGTACAGGACGGGGGCGCCGGCCAGCAGCTCCGCCATCTTTTCATCGAGCAGGCCGACCGGATATGCGGCATCGACGCCGAATCCGGCCTGCGCCGCTTCCGGACCGTGGCGCAGGCCATCCCAGATTTCGCGTTCCGCGTTCTTCTCGCGGCAGAACAGGATGGCGCGCGCCGGCTGCTCGCCGTTCGCGGCCACCAGCACAAGCGCGCTTTCCGGTTCCGGGAAACCCGTCAGGTAATAAAAGCTGCTGTCGTGGCGGTACGGATATTCGCTGTCGCCATTGCGCACGCTTTCCGGCGCCGTCGCCAGGAACGCCACGCTGCCCGGCTCCATGCGCGCAAGTAGGGCGGTACGGCGTGCGGAGAATGACGTGACAGCGGCGTTCATGACAGCTTCGCTCCAAAGGGCGCGTTCAGTTGCTCGAGCTGCGCGGGCGTGCCCACGTTGTCCCAGTCGCCTTCGTAGACTTCGCCGCCCAGCTGGCCCTTGGCGGCAAATTCACGCAGCAGCGGTCCCAGGGCGGCGCGCTCGCCAGGCTGGATGCCGTCGAACATTTCGGCACGATAGACGCCGATGTTCGCGAACGTCCACATCGGGTCGCCGGTATTGGACACGGTGTACAGGTTCAGGCCGAAGTCGCCCTTCGGGTGGAACGACGGGTTTTTCACGAGCCAGATCCAGGCGATGTCGCGCTGCTCGACCGGGTGGGCATTGCCCCACAGGTCCTTGTCGTGCAGGACATCCTTTACTTCGCTGAAATCGAAGTGCGGGCAATAGATGTCGCCGGAGATCGCCAGGAACGGTTCCTCGCCCAGCAGGTGCCGGGCGTTGGCGATGCCGCCCGCCGTTTCCAGCGCCTCTTTCTCGGCCGAGTAGCGGATCGTGGCGCCGAAGCGGCCGCCATCGCCCAGGTGCACCTCGATCATGTGGCCGAGGTGCGCATGGTTGATGACGATCTCCGTGATGCCCGCGCGCACCAGGTTCAGCACGTGCCACTCGATCAGCGGCCGGCCGCGCACCTTCAGCAGCGGCTTGGGGCAGGTGTCCGTCAGCGGGCGCATACGCTCGCCGCGGCCGGCGGCGAAGATCATGGCTTTCATGGCGACCTCAGAACGTGTAGCCGACGGCGGGCTGGCGGTTTTCCAGCGCATCGAGCAACTTGACCAGGGGCTTGAGCTCGCGGTAGCGGTTGGCCGTGCGGCGCACGTACTCCATCACCGTGGGCAGGTCGCCCAGGTACAGCGGCTTGCCGTCGCGATAGTTCAGGCGGCAGAACAGGCCGAGGATCTTCAGGTGGCGCTGCAGGGCCATGTACTCGAAATCCTTGTAGAACGCGTCGAAATCCTTGTTGACGGGCAGGCCGGCGGCTTTCGCGTGCTGCCAGTAGCGGATGATCCAGTCCAGCACCAGTTCCTCGTCCCACGACACGTAGGCATCGCGCAGCAGCGAGGCCGCATCGTAGGTGATGGGGCCGTAGACGGCATCCTGGAAATCGAGGATGCCGGGATTCTTCTCGTCCATCCACATCAGGTTGCGCGAATGGAAGTCGCGGTGCATGAACACCTGCGGCTGCGCCATGCACGTGGCGATGATGTGGTCGAACACCTTTTGCAGTTCGGCCGACTGGGCATCGGTGAGCGTGGTGGCGAGATGCTTGCCGATGTACCACTCGGGGAAGATGTCGAGTTCGCGCTGCATGAAGGCGCGGTCGAACTCGGGCAGCACGCCGGGCTGGCTGCGCAGCTGGATGTTGACGAGCGCGGACAGGGCCTCGGCATACAGCGTGGCGGCATTGTCGTGGTTCAGTGCCTGCAGGTAGGTGGTGGTGCCCAGGTCGGACAGCAGCAGGAAGCCCTGTTCCAGGTCCTGCGCATGGATCGCGGGAACGGAAACGCCGGCTTCGGCCAGCAGTGCGTCCACCTTCACGAACGCTGCGGTATTCTCGCGCTCCGGTGGCGCGTCCATGGCCACCAGGGTGGCACCGTATTGTGCCTGGGCGGCCGGCAATACGTCGACCCGGAAGTAGCGGCGGAAGCTGGCGTCGGCCGACGCGGGGCGCGCCGAGGCGGCGTCCACGATGCCCAGGCCCTGCAGCCAGGTTTTCAATTGAAGCAGGCGCGCGTCGCCGTCGGAAGATAAAGTGTGCAATAAAGACATGAGGGACAGCCCGAGCAAACCGGATGTTGACAAAGGAATCCCATATAATAAGGGATTCAAATCAAAAAATCGCCTGCATGGTGTTCTTTATAGTGCTTCGCGTATCCTCCCTTCCATGAGCCTGGCCCCACCCTTCAAGAAACGTTGGGCGTATGCCATCTCCGCCCTGATCGCCGCCTGCGCGGCACCGACCCATGCCCAGACCCAGAACGGTACCGGCGCGGGTGCGCCCCGTGCCGACGATCCGGATGCGCCGGTCACGATCCGCGCGGAGGAAATCAGCGGGCGGCCCGAGCGGGAACTGATCCTCACCCGCGACGTGGAAGTGGTGCAGGACAAGATGCGCGTGACGGCCGATGCCGCCTGTTACCGCCAGGTGGAATCCGAGCTGGAAGCACAGAGCAACGTGCGCCTGTGGCGCTTCGGCGATTACTACACGGCCGACGAGTTCAAGATCAACACCGAGACCGGCGTGGGCTACATGCTGCAGCCCACCTACAAGCTGGAATTGAACAATGCGCAGGGCAAGGCGCAGCGCATCGACTTTCTTTCCGAAGACCGGGCCAAGGTTGTCAACGGCACCTACAGCACCTGCGAAGGGCCGAACCCGGACTGGTACGTGCGATCGAGCACGCTGACCCTGGACCAGGGCCGCGACGTGGGCGTGGCCGGCGGTACCGTCGTCTATTTCAAGGACGTGCCGCTGATCGGCACGCCGGGCATTTCCTTCTCGCTGTCCGGCGCGCGCCGCTCCGGCTGGCTGCCGGCGGTGCCGGGCTTCTCGTCGCGCGGCGGTGCCGAACTGACGGTGCCGTATTACTTCAATATCGCACCTAACCGGGACCTGACCGTCTCGCCGCACTACATCAGCCGGCGCGGCCTGCAGATGGGGGCAGTGGGGCGCTACATCGGCGAGACGGCGGCCGGCAGCTATGAAGGCCGCACGTGGATCGAGTACCTGCACAACGACAAGGAAAAGGGCATCGACCGCTGGCAGATCCAGTCCTCGCACTCGCAGGCGCTGGCCAAGGACTGGTCGTATGGCTGGAACGTGCGCGCCGCGTCGGACGAGGATTATCCGACCGATTTCTCGAAAACGGTGGCCGGCAGCGCCGAGCGCCAGCTGCTGAAGGAAGCGCGCACCGACTACCGTGGCGAGATCTGGAGCCTGACGGCGCGCGTGCAGAAGTACCAGGTGCTGCAGGATCCGGATACGACGACGGTCACGCCGCGCCCGTACGACCGCCTGCCGGCCGTGAACTTCCACGCCGGCCAATATGACATCGGCGGCTTCGACTGGTCGGTGGACGCCGAGGCGACCCGTTTCCACTACGCGACCGAGACGATCTGCCCCGGTGCCAACATCGGCGGCACCGCCTGCGTCAACGACGCCAGGATCAACGGCGACCGGATCGTGGTGCAGCCGCAGATCAGCTACCCGATCATCAGTCCGAGCTACTTCATCACGCCGAAGCTGATGCTCAATGCGAGCGCCTACCAGCTCGACAGGTTCGGCACCGAGGAAAGCCGTTCGGTCACGAAGGCGATTCCCACGTTCTCGCTGGATTCGGGCCTGGAATTCGAGCGTAGCACCAAGCTGTTCGGCCGTGCCGTCACGCAGACGCTGGAACCGCGCCTGTTCTACGTGTACACGCCTTACCGCGACCAGACCGACATTCCCGTGTTCGACACGGCCGATGCCACGTTCAACTTCACCCAGCTGTTCTCCGAGAACCGCTTCGTGGGTTCGGACCGCGTGGGCGATGCGAACCAGGTGACGGCGGCGATCGTGTCGCGCTTCCTCGAGGAATCCGGCGCCGAACGCCTGCGCCTGGCATTCGGCCAGCGCTTCTACTTCAACGACCAGCGCGTGCAACTGACGAACTCGGAACCGGTCAGCACCGGCCGCTCCGACCTGCTGCTGGCGGCCACCGGCCGCATTTCCGAGTCGTGGGGCGTGGACAGCGCGGTGCAGTACAACCAGGGCGACAAGCGCGTGGTCAGCTCGAACCTGAACGTGCAGTTCCAGCCGGGCCAGCGCAAGGTGTTCAACGCCGGCTACCGCTTCCTGCGCGACAGCTTCAAGAACGTGGACTTTTCCACGCAGTGGCCGATCTCGGACCGCTGGTTCGGCGTGGGGCGCATGAGCTACTCGCTGCAGGACCACCGCATCCTGGAAAGCCTGATCGGCCTCGAGTACAACTGCGACTGCTGGGTGTTCCGCATGGGCGCGCAGCGCTTCGTGACGACCACCAATAAAACGTCGACACAGGTGTTCTTCCAGCTCGAGCTGAACGGCCTGTCCAAGTTCGGCATCGGCAACCCGCTGGAAGTGCTGAAGAACAGCATTCCGGGTTACCAGCAGCTCAACGCGGGATATCGCCGCTGAGGGCTGGTGCCGCCGGCGGCGACGCGAGCGTCACTGCCGGCGGCCTAGGGGCCGCTGACGGCAACCTGTGGACCGTCGTCACTTGCTGTTACACTTTCCGCGCCGCGCACCTGCTATCCTTCATCATTTTCCACCTGACCTGAAAAGCGTTTGCAATATGTTCAGTAAGCATCCGATCACCCTCGCAGCCCTGCTGCTGTGCGCCATGACTGCCGGCGGCGTGGCCGTGGCGCAGGACGCCAAGCCCGCTGCTTCCGCCACTGCACCGGCCGCCGCGCCGGCGCAGCCGAAGGGCTTCACGCCGCCGGGTCAGTCCAAGAATCCCGAAATCGATTCGATCGCCGTCGTCGTCAACGACGACGTGATCACGCGCCGCGAACTGACCGAGCGCGTCGCCGTCATCATGCAGCGGATGAAGCAGCAGAACGTGCAGTTGCCGGATGCCGCCGCGCTGCAGCGCCAGATCCTGGAGCGCATGATCGTCGAACGCGCCCAGCTGCAGATGGCCAAGGAAATGGGCGTGCGCGTGGACGACACGATGCTCGACCGCGCGATTGCCCGTATCGCCGAACAGCAGAAGCTGTCGGTGCAGCAGCTGCGCGACCAGATCGAGAAGGATGGCACGTCGTTCGCCAGCTTCCGCGAGGAGATCCGCGAGGAGATCATCACCACGCGCCTGCGCGAGCACGAAGTCGATGCCAAGATCCAGATTTCGGAAGCGGAAGTGGACAGCTTCCTGGCCGCGCAGGAAGCGGCGGCCGCCGAGCAGCAGGAAGTGAACATTTCGCAGATCCTCGTGCGCATTCCCGAGAATGCCACGCCGGACGTGATCGCCCAGCGCCAGCAGCGCGCCGAGGACGTGATGCGCCAGCTGCGCACCGGTGGCGACTTCGCCAAGGTGGCGGCCACGTATTCCGACGCGGCCGATGCGCTGCAGGGCGGCGCCGTGGGCTGGCGCCCGAGCGACCGCATTCCGCCGGTCTTCGCCGAAGCGCTGAACAAGATCCAGCCGGGCCAGGTCACGCCGATCATCAAGAGCGTGACGGGCTTCCACATCCTGAAACTGGTGGACAAGCGCTCGCTGGCCCAGGCGCAGGCCGAGGCGGCCGTGGAGCAGACGCACGCGCGCCACATCCTGCTGAAGGTGACGCCGTCGACGAGCGCCGCGGATGCCAAGCGCAAGCTGGCCGACATGAAGGCTAAGCTGGACAGCAAGACTTCCTCGTTCGAGGAACTGGCGCGGCTGTACTCGAACGACGAATCGGGCAAGAAGGGCGGCGACCTGGGCTGGCTGTACCCGGGCGACACGCTGCCGGAATTCGAAAAGGCGATGAACGAGCTGAAGCCGGGCGAAACGAGCGGCCCGATCGAGACGGCGTTCGGCTACCACCTGATCCAGGTGGTGGAGCGCAAGTCGGAAGACATGTCGAAGGAAAAGAAGCGCAACGAAGCGCGGATGGCGCTGCGCGAGCGCAAGATGGTGGAAGCGGCGGAAGACTTCCAGCGCGAGGTGCGTGACCGCGCCTACGTGGAATTCCGCAGCGAAGAGCTGCGTCCCGACGCGGTCAAGTAAGGCCCATGAACGAGCGTAACCCTGTGAGCGTCAACCCCGTGAGTGTTACCCCGTGAGCACGTCCCCGCCTGCACGCCGCCCGGGCGTTCGCCCGGCGATCGCCATCACCACGGGCGAACCGGCCGGTATCGGCCCCGAGATTTCGCTGCGCGCCGCATGGGCGATGCGCGAGCGCGTTAACTGCGTGCTGCTGGGCGACGCCGCCTTCCTGGCGATGACGGCGCAGGCGATCGATCCGGCCATCCGTGTCAGCGCGCTGTCGCTGATGGCCGTGCGCAACGGCGGCCTGCCGCACTTCGGGCCGGACCGGCTGTCCGTGATCGATATCCCGCTGGCCGCGCACGTGGTGCCGGGCCAGCTCGACAGCGAGAATGGCCGCGCCGTACTGGCCACGCTCGATGCGTCGATCGAAGGCATCCGGGCCGGCTGGTTCGAGGCGGTGGCCACGGCGCCGCTGCAGAAAAGCACGATCAACGATGCTGGCGTGGCGTTTTCCGGCCATACCGAGTACTTCGCCGACCGTACCGGCACCGCGCAGGTGGTGATGATGCTGGCCGGTGAACTGAATAATGTCGATGCGGGTGTGGAAGGCGTGCCGCAATTGCGCGTGGCCCTGGCAACCACGCACCTGCCGCTGAAGGACGTGCCTGCGGCGCTGACGGTCGATGGCCTGGGCACGACGCTGGACATCATCCACCGCGACCTGCAAACGAAATTCGGCATCGCCGCCCCGCGCATCCTCGTCACCGGCCTGAACCCGCATGCGGGCGAGAATGGCTACCTGGGGCGCGAAGAGATCGACGTCATCACGCCCGCGCTGGAAGCCGCGCGGGCCCGCGGCATCGACGCGCGCGGCCCGTATCCGGCCGACACGCTGTTCCAGCCGAAATACCTGCGCGATGCCGACTGCGTGCTGGCCATGTACCACGACCAGGGCTTGCCGGTGCTGAAATTCGCCACGTTCGGCCGCGGCATCAACGTCACGCTGGGCCTGCCGCTGATCCGCACCTCGGTCGACCACGGCACCGCGCTGGACCTGGCCGCCCGCGGCCCCGGCCACGCCGACTGCGGCAGCATGGAACAAGCGATCTCCGCCGCCCTCGGCATGGCCAACGCCAGCCGCCAGAGCAACTAATTTCCAAAAACCGGGGTCAGACCCCGGTTTTTGGCAACTATTTCCAAAATTCGGGGTCAGACCCCGGTTTTTGGCAACTATTTCTCGATTACATGAAACACATAGCCCGCAAGCGCTTCGGCCAGAACTTTTTGCACGATGACAGTGTCCTCGGCGACATCATCACGGCCATCGCGCCGGCTCCCGGCGATACGATGGTGGAGATCGGCCCTGGCCTGGCGGCGATGACGGACCTGCTGCTGAAATCGCTGCCGCACATGCACGTGGTGGAGCTCGATCGCGACCTGGTAGCACGCCTGGAAAAGCGCTTCCCACGCGAGAAGCTGACGATCCATTCCGGCGATGCGCTCAAGTTCGACTTTGGCGCCATTCCCGTGCCGGAAGGCCGCAAGCTGCGCGTCGTCGGCAACCTGCCGTACAACATCTCCAGCCCGCTGCTGTTCCACCTCGCCGAGTTCGCGCCGCAGATCGAGGACCAGCACTTCATGCTGCAGAAGGAGGTGGTCGAGCGCATGGTGGCCGAGCCGGGCACCAAGGCCTTCGGACGCCTGTCGGTGATGCTGCAGTGGCGCTACCGGATGGCGCTGATGTTCGTCGTGCCGCCCGAAGCGTTCGATCCGCCGCCGAAGGTGGATTCGGCGATCGTGCGGATGATCCCCATCGCCGACCCGCTGCCCTGCGATGCCGCCACGCTGGAGGCGGTGGTGGCCAAGGCGTTCTCGCAGCGCCGCAAGGTGATCCGCAACTGCCTGGCCGGCATGTTCACGGAACAGCAGATCATCGACGCCGGCATCGACCCAAGCATGCGTCCGGAAACGGTGGCGATGGAAGCCTACGTGGCATTGGCGAACAGCCTGAAAACCGCGGGCCAGTAACCGGAAGACAAGCTGCGTTGCGTTTTCGTTACAACGGCGCAACGCATCACCTGCCATAATCCACCTGCCAAGATAACGTTGCGTCATGCTATTTTCTTGTCGATACAAGGCCTTAGCTGCAATCCTCCGCGACGTATATCGTTTTCATATAAGTCATCCGTAATGTTTCATTGGCTGACAAGCATTTCAGCCGCATAAAATTTTTATCAAGAAGTTGATCGATTGGCATACACCGCGCATGCCGACGGCCACTTTGGATAAAAATCACACGGAGACCCCATGAAGCCCACCCCCATCAGCGCACTGGTACGCGCGCTGTTTTTCGTTCCTGCGCTCTTTCCCGCCGCAGCGCTTGCCCAGCAAGCCGCCCAGCAACCGGAAGCCCCTGTGGCCGGCGATACCGCCGTGCAGCAGGTAACGGTGACCGGTATCCGCGCCTCGGTGCGCAGCGCGCTGTCCGTCAAGGAAAACTCGAACAGCATCGTCGAAGTCGTGTCGTCGGAAGACATCGGCAAGCTGCCCGATACGACGATCGCCGAATCGCTGGCCCGGCTGCCGGGCCTGGCCGCAGGCCTGGACCGCGGCAACGCCAGCCAGATCGTGGCGCGGGGCATGGGCGAGCGCTTCATCGGGGCCACGCTGAACGGGCGCGAACTGGCGTCGTCCGAGCCGAACCGCGCGGTGCGGTTCGAGCAGTTCCCGTCCGAGTCGCTGTCCGGCGCAGTGGTCTACAAGACGCAGAACGCCGACCTGGTCGAAGGTGGCGTCGCCACGTCGATCGACCTGCAGACGGTGCAGCCGCTGAAGTACAAGGGCCGCCAGATTTCCGTCAAGGCCGATGCGCTGTACTACCCGCTGGCCAACGACGTCGACGCGAAGGCGTGGCGGCCGCGCCTGGGCGGCATCTACATCGACCAGCTGGCCGGCGGCAGCGTCGGCGTGGCGCTGGCGGCCAGCTACCAGAAGCAGCCATCGATCGAGAAGCGCAAGAACCACTGGGGCTTCAACGAAAACAATTCGGTGGACATGACCGGCGACGGCCGCGTCGACAAGACCCCGTGGGGCTTCGAGGACGAGGTCAAGCGCGGCACCAACGAGCGCGCCAGCGTGCTGGGCAAGGTTGAATGGAAACTGAGCCCGGATGCGCAGATCACGGCGGACTTGTATTACGCGAAAAACAAGATTTACGAACCGAGCGTGCAGCACTGGACGGGCGACATCGGCAACTGGGATGGCTGGCAGACGCCGAACTTCTCGAACCTCGACATCCGCGACGGCTACGTGGTGGGTGCCACCGTGCGCGACGTGACGGTGTCGACGCACAGCACGCGCTGGTTCCAGAACATGAGCAACTTCGCCGGTGGCCTGAACGGCAAGTTCAACGTGGGCGAGTGGAAGATCGATGCCGACGTGGCCACCTCCCGCGCCGATCGCGACAGCCAGTGGGCCGACGTGCGCCAGACCAGCGCGCCCGGCACGCTGAGCTGGGCGTTCACCGGCAATGATCACCAGTCTTACTCGTTCACGCAGGATACCGGCAATCCGGCGATTTTCGGTGCGCCGGCACTGTACATCGATGCCGATGGCCACGTCGACGACAAGCTGAACTCGGCCCAGCTGTCGGCCTGGCGCCCGGTCGAACTGGGCCCGGTCAGCCGCATCAAGTTCGGCGCGCGGTTCTCCGACCGCGACAAATCGTTCCACCAGACCACGTGGAACCTGGCCACAACGGCCACGTCGCTGCCTGCATCGGCGTTCGAGACGATCCGCTCGGACGGTTATTTCCCGGCGCTGATGCTGAACGACTTCAACGGCACCGTGGGTTCGCTGTTCGGTGCCGGCGCGCTGTCGCCGGATGGCCGCACGCAGACGACCACCGACCTGCTGGCTGGCTGGCGCGTGAAGGAGCGCACGAGCGCCGTGTATGCGCAGGGCGACCTGGAAGGCGAGATGCTCGGCCTGAAATACCGCGGCAACGTGGGCTTGCGCGTGGTGCACACGAAGCAGACCGGCTACGGCATGGAGTCGCGCAATGGCGCCGCACCGACGGCGACGGAAGGGGGCGCGTCGTACACGAAGGCGCTGCCGAGCGCCAACCTGATCCTGAACCTGGATGAGGCGCAGGAACACCAGCTGCGCTTCTCGCTGGCCCGCGCCATGTCGCGCGCGCCGATGGATGAAATGCGCGCATCGCGCCAGCTGGCCATCGATACGGGATCGAGCCAGCCCGCCACGGGCAGCGCCGGCAACCCGGCCTTGCTGCCAATGATGGCGAACCAGGCCGACCTGTCGTACCAGTGGTATTTCGACCAGGGCGGGCTGCTGTCGGCCGGCATGTTCTACAAGAAGGTGGGCAGCTACATCGGCATCACCAGCGATACCACGACGATCGACGGCCGGCCGGCCACGCTCACACGCTCGATCAACGGTGAGGGCGGCTATGTGCGCGGCCTGGAGTTCGCCTACCAGCAGGCGTTCACGATGCTGCCCGCGCCGTTCGACGGCCTGGGCATGGCGGCGAACTTCTCGTACAACGAAAGCAGCATCCGGGAATTCACCGGCGACTTACCGATGGTGGGCCTGATGCGGCGTAATGGCGGGGTCACGCTGTGGTACGAGAAAAACGGCTTCGAGGCGCGGTTGCAGGCGAACTACCACAGCCCGTTCGTGCGCATGCCACGCTGGACGGCCGGCTACCTGGTGGAAAACGACGAGGAAACGTACGTCTCGGCCAACATCTCGAAATACCTCACGCCGCAGCTGCAGCTGCACGTGGGCCTGGACAACATCACGAACCAGCGGGTGATCCACAAGCAGGCCGGCAACCCGTACATCCAGAACGTGATGGAATACGGCCGCCGCTACAACATCGGGCTGGCGTACAAGTTCTGATCGCTAGCTGACCGCGAAAGCCGCCGGCGCCGCAAGGCCCCGGCGGCTTTTTAACGACCACGAGGATTGCAAAAAAACCGGTGACAGACACCGGTATCGTGGTATTTCCTGAAACCGGGGTCTGACCCCGGTTTCAGGAAATATTGCGAGCAAAAAAAAGCCGGCTCTGGGAGCCGGCTGAATCCATTTCTCAGAAAGAAGTGGAGGAGACGGGAGTGATTATGATGCGCTGCCGCATATTGATCCAATTTATCTTCATGATTCCCATCATTCCACTTGTGAATATCACGGATTCTTGACGCAGTTGACGACCGCATCGGCGCGATCGGCGTCGCCCATGATGCCGGAGCCGTTCGTGATCGTGCAGGTCTGGTTGAGCGGCTGCTGGAAGATCGTGATGCCGTAGGCCGTGCCGACCGGGATGCTCCCGAAGCTTGCCACGGGTGAGGCGGCCGTCACTTCAACCACACTGGAGCCATTGATCAGCTGTAGCCGGGCGTCGGTGGCAGCCGCCTCCGTGAGACCCTTGACCGTGACCCCGACCGCGTACTTGTTCTGCTGGCAGCGCAGGGCGATGTTGATCGACTCGTTGCGGCCGGCGGTGCCTGGCGTGCTCGTTGGATCGCACGTCATGTGCTGCGGCTGGGTCTTGACCACGACATTGAAGGCATTGCCGTATTCGATCGTTTTCGGGAAGCTGAACCGGGTGGTGCCGACGGGGACGGCGATCTCGTCGTCGCCGTTGGCCAATACCAGGCCCGGGTTGCTCAACGGCTCGAGGTTGCCGT
The DNA here is from genome assembly GCF_004209755.1 of Pseudoduganella lutea. NCBI lineage: Bacteria > Pseudomonadati > Pseudomonadota > Betaproteobacteria > Burkholderiales > Oxalobacteraceae > Pseudoduganella > Pseudoduganella lutea. Next base: position 3,606,735 of record NZ_CP035913.1, read on the forward strand.
TCGCGTCATAGAAACCACCGTTGATCGTGAATTCCGACTTGCCGCCGCATGCGGCCAGCGCCAGTGCCAGCACCGCCATGCCGATAGTATTTGCTTTCATTACATTCTCCAGGAAGGCGGTGTTCAGGACGCGCGCGGAACGCACGAAACCGCGAGGTTCAGCCGGTCGCCCGACGGCATGGTGCCGGTGGGGTTCTCCACGGTGCAGGTCAGGCCTTCGGGCTGCTGCAGCACGGTCACGCCATAGGCGAAGCCGTCGTACACCGAGCCGGGGAACTCGAAGCTCGAGCCGGTTTCCGGGCGGATCGTCACGGTATTGCTGCCCAAGGTCAGCACCAGCTGGTCCTGCGTCAGGCCGGTCACGGTGCCGCCCAGCTTGTAGCTGTTGGTCACGCACGTGACGGACGTGCGCAGCGCAGTGTAGTAGTTGGCCTTGATGTTGGTGGAGGTCGCCTTGTCCACCGAGCACACCGTGGCGGTAGCGTCCGTCACGATCTCGATATTGATCGTGGAATCTTCCGCGATCAGGTTCGGGAAATACACCTCGTTCGCCCCGGCGGGCACGGACACGGTCTGGTCGCCGTTCTTCAGGACCAGGCCCGGCTTGAGCAGGCCTTGGACGCCCACCCTCAGGGTCAGGTTGCCGTTGTCGCTGCCGCCGCAGCCGGCCAGCAGCGCAGCGCACAACGCGCCGGCGGTTGCGCACGCATACATACTCTTCATAACAATAACAATCTCCAAATTGATCGGGGCGAATGCCGGACGGCGCTGGGCCGGAAGCGGTGCGTTGCCGTCCGTAAGCGGCGGCTGAGCCGGAAACGGGCCTTATTTTAGTGCATTTGGCAAGGCCTGGTTCGCTAAATGCTTGTAACGACATGTGTCTTTCCAAGGTTTCACGGCACGCGCCCGATGGTGCAGGGCGACTGCCGCCCCGGCAGCCAGCAGCGCTTGCGTCTTCCGGGCCGGGCCATGCGACAATGGCAGCATGAACGACATTGCCCGACCCAAAGCCATTCTGTTCGACCTGGACGATACGCTGTGGCCGATCGGCCCCGTGATCGCCGAAGCGGAACGCGCGCTGCATGCGTGGCTGGCCGAACACGCGCCGAAAGTGGCGCAAACCTTCACGATCGAAGAATTGCGGGCACGCCGCATGGCGCTGCTGGCCGAAAAGCCGGAACACCACCTCGACCTGATCGGCCTGCGCCGCGCGGGGCTGGAAGCGGCGTTCCAGCACGTGGGCGAAGACCTGGCCCGGCTCGACGAAGCCATCAAGCTGTTCGCGGCCGCGCGCAACACCGTCGAGCTTTACCACGACGTGCTGCCCGGGCTGCAGCGCCTGGCGGAAAAAGTCACGCTGGGCTCGATCTCCAACGGCAATGCCGACCTTGAAGTCATCGGCCTCGCCCACCATTTCAAGGTATCGCTGGCGGCCAGCCGGTTCGGCAAGGCGAAACCCGATCCAGAAATCTTCCTGGCGGCATGTGAAGCGCTCGGCGTGGCGCCGCATGAAACCGTGTACGTGGGCGACGACCTGCGCCTGGACGTGGAAGGGGCGCAAAAGGCGGGCCTGAAAGCCGTGTGGATGAACCGCACCGGCAGCACGGCCCACCTGGAAGCGGGCATCGTGCCCGACGCGATTTGCCGCGACGTGGGCGAGCTGATTGCGTGGCTGGAACAACAGTTAGCCGATTGAATTCCTGGTGCGCTCCCGGCGGTGCATAATGACTGCTTAGCCTGTGAACCGATCATGCAACTCGATACCCGTGCCCAAACCCTGCTCAAAGCCCTCGTAGAGCGCTATATTGCCGACGGCCAGCCCGTCGGCTCGCGCGCGCTGTCGAAGATTTCCGGCCTTGACCTGTCGCCGGCCACGATCCGCAACATCATGGCCGATCTCGAAGAACTCGGTTATGTCTCGAGCCCCCACACGTCGGCCGGCCGCGTGCCCACGCCGCGTGGCTACCGCATTTTCGTCGACACGCTGCTGACCGTGCAGCCAATGGATGAAAGTGCCGTCGAATCGCGGCTGCGCCCGCAGGCGCATCCGCCGCAAAAGCTGATCGCCAACGCGGCGCAGATGCTGTCGTCGCTGTCGCAGTTCGCCGGCGTGGTCATGAGCCCGCGCCGCGAATCGGCGTTCCGGCAGATCGAATTCCTGCGCCTGGGCGAAAAGCGGATCCTGCTGGTGATCGTTGCCCCCGGTGGCGACGTGCAGAACCGCCTGCTGCTGACGGACGTCGATTACACCCCGTCCCAGTTGCAGCAATCGGCCAACTTCATCAACCAGCACTACAGCGGCCTGGCGTTCGACGAAGTGCGCACCCGCATGCAGGGTGAACTGCGCCAGCTGCGCGACGACATGGGCCGCCTGATGCAGGCCGCCGTGGAGGCGGGCACCGAGGCAATGGCCGATACGGGCGATGACATGGTGATTTCCGGCGAGCGCAACCTGCTGTCGGTGAGCGACCTGTCCTCGAACATGACGTCGCTGCGCCAGATGTTCGACATGTTCGAGCAGAAAACGGGGCTGATGCAATTGCTCGACGTGTCGTCGAAGGCGTCCGGCGTGCAGATCTTCATCGGCGGCGAATCGAACCTCGTGCCGCTGGACGACATGAGCGTCGTCACCGCGCCCTACGAGGTGAACGGCAGGATCGTCGGCACGCTCGGCGTGATCGGCCCCACGCGCATGGCCTACGAGCGCGTGATCCCGATCGTGGACATCACGTCGCGCCTGCTATCGAACGCGCTCAGCCACGGCTGAATGTTGCTCGTAAAATGGGGTACGTCCCCATTTTACGAGCAACATTTCCGGAAAGTGGGGACGTACCGCTTCGGCGGACCGCCCATTTTTCAAGCAACATTGCAAATAAAAAACGGCCTGTGAAGGCCGTTTTTACTTGTATTCAAGCGTTCAATGCCGGTGCGGGCAGTTGTCCTTGATGCAACTGCCATAGATCGCCAGCGCATGCTCGGCGATCTTGAAGCCGCGTTCGACGGCGATGCGCTGCTGGCGGGCTTCGATTTCCTCGTCGACGAATTCCTCCACGCGGCCGCAATCGAGGCACACGAGGTGGTCGTGGTGGGAACCCTGGTTCAGTTCGAAGATCGCCTTGCCGCTTTCGAAGTGATTGCGGTTCAACAGGCCAGCCTGTTCGAACTGCGTCAGCACGCGGTAAACGGTGGCGAGACCGACGTCCATATTGTCGGCCAGGAGGATCTTGTAGACATCTTCGGCCGTCAGGTGACGCACGGAACTGTTCTGGAAGATGTCGAGAATCTTCAGGCGCGGCAGGGTGGCCTTCAGGCCGCTGGCCTTCAGGTCGGTTGGGCTGTTACTCATGTTCGGTAGTCGGTTTTTGCTGGAGTGCTTTATGATATAGCGTTTCGGCACTTCCGCTCAATCGATTTGAGGTCACTTATGCGCGTCACCCAAGCGTCACCGTCGTCCGTCCTGCCTGCTGCCCCGTTCGCGGTCTTGCCAGTAATGAAACCGCGGACATCCCGCCTGCCCCTGCTTGCGGCGGCGGCCTGCGTGGCAGTCGCACTGGGTGGCTGCGCCGGCAAGACCGTGCTGGGGCCGAAGGAAGGCGCGCAGGTGGCGCAGCAGGCCAACCCGGTCGTCGACCCGGCGCAGGGCGCCGTCACCACGAAGGCATCGCAGATCCAGCGCTTCATGTGGTTCTTCTCGCCATATCGCCCGGATATTCAGCAAGGCAACTTCGTATCGAAGGAAATGCTCGCTCAACTGAAAACCGGCATGACGCGCGACCAGGTGCGCTTCATCATGGGTTCGCCGCTGCTGAACGATATCTTCCACGAGAACCGCTGGGACTACCCGTTCCGCTTCGCGCGCGGCGACGGCGAGCTGACCACGAGCAGCGTCGTCGTGTACTTCGACAAGGAAGGCAAGGTCGAGCGCTTCGAAGGCGGCGAACTGCCCACCGAGCGTGAATACATTGCCCGCATCGCCGGCCCGATCCGCCAGTTCAAGAAGGACGAAAAGCGCAACAGCGAAAACCAGCCGGCCGCGCAGCGCGCGCCACTGCCGAGCGGGCAGGATGCCGGCAACCGCAATCCGGTCGAGGTCACCACGTCGCCAGGCGGGCAGTAAGCACCAATAAGCGCCAATTAGCGCCAACAAGCAGTCGATTACATCACAAGAACAACATCAGGAACTACACATGAGCACTCTGAACATCGCCATCGCCGGCGCCGGCGGCCGCATGGGCCGCATGCTGGTGGAAGCCGTACTGAACGCGGATGACCTGCGCCTGTCCGGCGCCCTCGGCATCGCCGGCAGCGACGGCCTCGGCCAGGATGCCGGCGCGTTTCTCGGCAAGGCATCCGGTGCGATCGTCACGTCCGACCTGGCCGAAGGCCTGAAGGGTGCCGACGTGCTGATCGACTTCACCCGCCCCGAAGGCACGCTGCAGCACGCCGAATACTGCGCCGCGCACGGCATCAAGCTGGTGATCGGCACCACCGGTTTCGACGATGCGGGCAAGGCCGCGCTGAAGGCCGCCGCCGAAAAAACGGCCATCGTGTTCGCGCCGAACATGAGCGTGGGTGTGAACGTCACGCTCAAGCTGCTGGAGCTGGCCGCGAAAAGCCTGTCCACCGGCTACGACATCGAGATCATCGAAGCGCACCACCGCCACAAGGTCGATGCGCCGTCCGGTACCGCGCTGAAGATGGGCGAAGTGATCGCCGACGCGCTGGGCCGCGACCTGAAGGAATGCGCCGTGTACGGCCGCGAAGGCGTGACGGGCGAGCGCGATCCGTCGACGATCGGCTTTGCCACGATCCGCGGCGGCGACATCATCGGCGACCACACAGTGCTGTTCGCCGGCACCGGCGAGCGCATCGAGATCAGCCACAAGTCCAGCAGCCGCGCCGGCTATGCGCAAGGCTCCCTGCGGGCATCGCGCTTCCTGGCCGACAAGAGCACCGGCCTGTTCGACATGTACGACGTGCTGGGCCTGAACCAGTAAGACATGGAGCACTTTACGTTCGCCGGCTACTGGGAGCGGGGCGACGCGATCAGCCATGCTGTCGCGTACTTCCTGCTGGCCATGTCGCTGGCGAGCTGGTTCTTCATCCTGTCGAAAGGGCTGATGGCATGGCGCGTGCGCCGCAGCGCGCGCGTGGTGCAGCGCTTCTGGGATGCGCCCACGCTGGCCGATGGCGTGGCCGTCGTGTCGGCGGGCGATCCCGAAGGCATCTATCTCGCGCTCGCCGAGCAGGGCACCGTGGCGGCCCCCGCGGGCAAGGGCCATTCGCTCGGCACCTCGGTGGGCCGCTCCGAACAGGTCACGCGGCTGCTGCGCGATGCGATCCACCGTTCCACCGTGCGGCTCGAATCGGGCCTCACGCTGCTGGCGTCGATCGCTTCCACCGCGCCATTCGTGGGCCTGCTGGGTACCGTGTGGGGCATCTACCATGCGCTGGCCGCCGTGTCGTCGTCCGGCACCGTGGAGATCGACAAGGTGGCCGGCCCCGTTGGCGAAGCGCTGATCATGACCGGCGTGGGCCTGATGGTGGCGATTCCCGCCGTGCTGGCCTATAACGGTTTCAATCGCATCAACCGGCTCACGCTGTCCGAGCTCGACGCGTTCGCCCACGACCTGCACGCCTACCTGACGAAGGATTGAGCGACCATGGCATTTGGCGCGTTCAACCATCACCGGCAAAAGGAAGCGATGGCCGACATCAACGTGACGCCGATGGTGGACGTGATGCTGGTGCTGCTGGTGATCTTCATCCTGTCCGCGCCGATGTTCACGCATGCCGTGAAGCTCGACCTGCCGAAAGCGCAGGCTGCGAACGCGCCGCAGCCTGCCGATGCGGTGAAGATCTCGATCGATGCCGAAGGCACCGTGTACTGGAACGATGAGGTGGTAAAGCCCGCCGAACTGCAGCCGCGCCTGGCCTCGGCCGCGCGGCGCGAACCGCAACCCGAACTGCAATTGCGCGCCGACCGCGCCACCCGCTACGAAGCGGTGGCGCAACTGATGGCGGCGGCGCAGCAGGAAGGCTTGACGAAGCTGGTCTTCGTCACCGACCCGAAGGAAAAGAAACAATGACAACCATCACCCTGGATGGCGCGGCGATCCGCGACGAAGCGGCTTTTCATGCCGCCAGCCGCGCGGCATTCGGTTTCAACGACCACGTGGCACCCACGATGGATTCGTGGATCGATGCGCTTTCCTACCTGCGCGACGACGAGGGCATGACGAAGTTCCGGCTCAAGCCGAACGAGGTACTGGAAATCGTGGTCACGAACGCCGCCGCCATGAAGGCCGCGGTGCCCGACCTGCTGGAAGAAATCGCCTTCTGCATCGGCGGCATCAACGAGCGCTACGAGGATTACGGCGAGAAGCCGGCACTGAAGCTCGTATTGAAATAGAGGTGCAGGCCGGTCCAGGGCCTGGTGTCAGGGAGGAGTGATGGCTTGCACAGGGCCTGGTGTCAGACACCTTTTCGCTTGCGAAAAGGTGTCTGACACCGGTTCTCCCCAGAAGCACAGTTATTGCGCCTTTTCCCCCGGCGCCAGCGTCAGCACATCGAACCCGGTCGCCGTCACGGCCACCATGTGCTCCCACTGCGCGGACAGCGACCTGTCCGCCGTCACCACGGTCCAGCCATCCGGCAGCGAGCGCGTCTGGTGCTTGCCGGCGTTGATCATCGGCTCGATCGTGAAGATCATGCCCGGCTCCAGCGTGAGACCGAGGCCGGGGCGGCCATAATGCAGCACCTGCGGGTCTTCGTGGTACACCATGCCGATGCCGTGGCCGCAGTAGTCGCGCACGACGGAGAAGCCGGCATTCTCGGCCAGCGACTGGATCGCATGGCCGACGTCGCCCAGCGTGGCACCCGGTCTTACGGCGCGGATACCGGCCCACATGGCGTCATACGTCACTTCGCAAAGCTTGCGCGCGGCCTTGCCCACGTTGCCCACGTAGTACATGCGGCTCGTGTCGCCGAACCAGCCATCCTTGATGACGGCCACGTCGATGTTGATGATGTCGCCATCCTTCAGCACCTTCTTCGGCGAGGGAATGCCGTGGCACACCACTTCGTTGACGGACGTGCACACCGTCTTCGTGAAGCCGGCATAGCCCACGTTGGCGGGAATGACCTGCAGCACATTGACGATGTACTCGTTGCACAGCTTGTCGAGATACTCGGTGGTGACGCCGGGTTGCACGTGCGGGCCGATCATGGTCAGCACGTCCGACGCCAGCTGGCCGGCGATGCGCGACAATTCGACCTGTTCGGGCGACTTGACGAGGATGGCGTTGCTGTTCTTCTTACGCATCGTGCAGCGCCTCCCCCTTCACGGGCGTCAGCCGCAGTGGCCCCTGGCCCGTCTCGCCGCGCAGCAGCAGCTGGCACAGTTCGCTGTAGTTCAGGTCGGGATTGGTTTCGGCCAGCAGGCCGATGCGCAGCCAGTGCTCGGCCTGCGCATTGATCGAGCGGCTCAGTGCGCCGCTCGCGATGCGCAGGTTTTCATGCATCTGGTCGGAGATTTTTACGATGCCCATGATGGTCTCACTAGTACAGATAAACGGTTTGTATATGAACCGTATATTAGCACAAGGCATCCCGCCGCGCTCCCCCTCAGGCTGCGTGCTCGCCCGGTGCCAGGGTGAGCACGTCGAATCCGCTCGGCGTCACCGCAACCATGTGTTCCCACTGGGCTGACAGCGAGCGGTCTTCCGTCACCACGGTCCAGCCATCGGCCAGCGTGCGCGTGGGGTAGTGGCCGGCATTGACCATCGGTTCGATCGTGAAGATCATGCCGGGCTGCAGCGTCAATCCTGTGCCGGGGCGGCCAAAGTGGCGCACCTGCAGATCTTCGTGGTACTCGGTGCCGATGCCATGGCCGCAGAAGTTGCGCACGACGGAGTAACCGGCGTTCTCGGCCAGTGACTGGATCGCGTGGCCCACGTCACCCAGCGTGGCACCCGGCCGCACGGCGCGGATGCCGGCCCACATGGCCTCATACGTCACTTCGCACAGCCGGCGTGCTGCCCGGCTGGGCTTGCCCACGTGGACCATGCGGCTCGTGTCGCCGAACCAGCCATCCTTGATGACGGCCACGTCGATGTTGACGATGTCGCCATCCTTCAGGATCGTCTTCGGCGACGGGATGCCATGGCAGACGACGTCGTTGACAGAGGTGAGGATGGTCTTTGTATAGCCGTGATAGCCCACGTTGGCCGGAATAACCTTCAGAACGTCGACGATGTACCGGTGGCACAGCTCATCCAGGTATGCGGTGCTGACCCCGGGCCTGACATGCGGGCCGATCATCGTCAGCACGTCCGCCGCCAACTGGCCGGCGGTACGCGATAGTTCGATCTGTTCCGCGGTCTTGATGTTTACGATGCCCATGATTTCCTTGATATACGATCCATATACGGATCGTATATTAGCATGGGCGGAGGCGGCGATTATACGTTTCGTATATCGAACGTATTGCCCAGGTCAGCGCACGGCCGCGGCATCGAAATGCGGGTTATGGATGAGGCCCAGCACATTGCCGAACGGGTCCGCCAGCTCGGCCACCTTGATGCCGTCGCCCACGTCCTGGATGGCCGAGTGGATTTCCGCGCCCAGCGCGGTGATTCGGCCTACCTCGGCTTCGATATCGTCCACGCCCCAGTAGACCAGCGTGCCCGTCTTGCCGGGTTGGCCGTCCGGCTGCAGGCCCAGTTCGAAGCCGCCGATATTGAAGCCCACGTGGAACGGCTGGTCGAAATAGGGCGCAGTGCCGAACACGTCGGTGTACCACGCCTTCGCCGCGGGCAGGTCCTTCACGGGGTAGATGGCGGTGCGCAAGCCCTTGATCATGATGTCCTCCTGTCGTTGTGATGGGAGCATCATGCCATTCGGGCGGGGTGCCGGATTGGAAAAATGGAAGGTGATCACGATGCCGCGATACCCCACATGGCGGCGATCGGAACCCTCGCCCCGGCGACGAACCGGTGGCCGGCGGAACCGCCGGCGCCGCGCCCTGCGTTCATCTGGTGCCGATGTGCCTTGCAAGGAAGTCTTCGATGCGCTGCCACAGGTCGATGCGATTTTTCCGGGTCTTCCAGTCATCGACCGTCGAGGTATATTCGAGCCACTCCGCCTGCGCATTCCCGGCCCTGGGCTCCTTGTAGAAGCGCAGCCCTTCCTTGTAACCCACGGCTTCGTCGCCGGTGCCGTAGGCCAGCAGTACAGGACGCGTGATGTTCTTCAGCTTTGCATCTTCCGGATTCTTTTCAAAGCTCGTCATGCCGGACCAGCTGATGCCGCACCGGAAGGTGTCCGCATCCCTGAGCAGGGCCATCATGGCTGCGTAGCCGCCATAGCCCGTTCCGGCGATGCATACCCGCGCCGGGTCCGTATAGCCGTTCGCCACTGCCCATTTGACTGCGTCGGCAATGTCATCCTGGACGGCGCGGCCCCATTGACCGATGCCTGCTTCGGCATGTGCGCGCCCAAACCCCTTCACGCCGCGCGGCTCGGGCTGCAGCACGGCATAGCCGCGCGAAGCGAGGAACTGCACTTCGGCATCCCACAGCCATTTGGCGCTGCGCCGCCGCGGCTCGGCGCCCACCAGCACCACGGTCGGCAGCCGCTTCTGCACTGCGCCTTTCGGCAGTGTCATGAAGACAGGGATCTGCCTGCCGTCGCGGGCCTTGTAGCGATCGAGCGTCATGTCGGCCATTCTTGCCGGGTCGATTTTCGGCGTGGCACCGCCCAGCAAAACCTGCTTCTTTGTATCGGTGTCGTAGAGCGTATAGGTGTGGTTGCGGATATCGGAATAACTGTCGACCACCACATAAGGCGTCTCGCTGGCGCGGCCACGCGAGATATTGTTCACCGTGCCAGGCAGCAGCGCGTCAACTTCCTGCTGGATCGCTTTCATTCGTTCGTCGTACCACACGGTGGCATCCGCATCGGTCGCGAACCGGAATCCCAGCAGTTTCGTGTCGCTGACGATGGCATCAGCAACGGTGTCGAAGCCGGGAGCGCTGACCAGCGGCGTTGCTTCCAGGGTGTTTTTTGCCAGGTCGAAGCGGTAGATGCCTGCTTCGTCGGTGCCGTTCCGCGCGCTGACATAGAGTGTGCCGTCCACGTACAGCAGCGGTTCGAAGCTCGAGGCATCGCGTTCGTCGCGGCTGTCGATCTGGCGCCAGTTGTCTTTGTCAGAGAAGAACGTCACGCTGCGGCCACCGCGCCGGGCGGTGGCAATGCGGGTCTTGCCGTCGGCATCGACCAGCCAGCCATAGGTGCCGAATGGCGCGTTGACCTTGCGGCGCAAGCGGGACCGGGTGTTGAGGTTCACCAGCGCCTCGGCGCCGTCGGTGACTTCGATCACCTGCATGGTTTCCTCTTTCGTGAAGGGGAAGCCATGGACGGTTGCCTGCGACACCCGGGCAGCGCCCCCATCTCCTTCCGCGAAGGAACGCTTGCCGACCAGGGTTTGCGACACCGCGGTCTGGCGCTTGCCGTCGCGGTCGATGGCGTACAGTCCGGGCTTGCCGATGTCCTTGCCGTGATCGACGTTAATGACGGTGAACGTCAGCCGCTGGTCGCTGAGCCAGCGAACCAGGTCGACATCGGCATTGCTGAAATTGGCGACCGCCGTCGATTTCTGCTCGTTGATGTCGTACACGATCAGCATGGTGCGGCCTTGCGGCGACAGCGTTCTGATGGCAACGAATCGTCCATTCGGCGACAACTGCGCGCCAGTGGTGTCTGGCCGCTGGAAGAAGCTCGAGGCCGGGATGGGGGCGGTGGTGTCGTCTGCCACTGCGATGGCCGGCAGGAGCAGGCTGCCGGCTATTGCCAGGGCACGCAAGGTTTCTTTCATTAATGCATAGTTGTAATTTGAAAAGAACTGAACGATAGCGCAGGTTGATGCTCTCACAAAATTTATGTGGCTAAATATTTAACTTTTCAACTTTTCAGCAACGCTTTGCCTGGCGCCATGTCGGCGAAGTCGCGGAAATCGCGGATCAGGTGCGACTGGTCGAAATAGCCGCACTCGGCGGCCAGCCCGGCCAGGTCGCCATCGCGGGAACGGTCGCGCAGCAGCGCGAGCGCCCGGCGAAAGCGGCAGATGCGGGCGAACAGTTTCGGCGTGATTCCCACCTGCTGGCGAAACCGCAGGGCCAGGTGCTGGCGCGAGACATGCAGCGTATCCGCCAGCGTTTCAACCGATACGGCGCCGTGCGCCGCCTCGATCGTCGCCACGGCGCGAACGCCCAGCGCCCCGGATCGCGCATCCTGTGCCATTGCCAGGCGCCGCAGCAATTCCCGCTCGACCAGCGCGATCCGCTGCCGATTGGTCAGTTCCTTTGCCCACAAGGCGTCGTCGAGCCGGTTCGCCACCGAAAGGCCCCACATGTCGGGTAATTCGGCCCGCCCATCGTCCTGCCACAGGATATCGATGCAATTGTCCGGCAGCACGCGGTGCAGGTGCGGCGCCGCGGCGGATACCGGTGCCGTCACGCGCGCCGTCCACAGGCATGCCACGTGTGCCCGCAAGGCCGGATGCGGCGGATACTCGCGGTAGATCATGGGGTTGCGCGGGCCGCGAACACGGCGATCGTGAACTTATGCACACTGGCCTTGTATAATGTCCGGTTCATATCCATTCACCGCTCTCCTCATTCTGCATCCATCATGCAAGACAAATATAGTCCCGCCGACGTTGAAAAAGCCGCGCAAGCGCACTGGAAAGCCATCGACGCCTATAAAGCCGTCGAAAACGACCCGCGTTTCCCGAAAGGCAAGTACTACGCCTGCTCGATGCTGCCTTACCCGTCCGGCAAGCTGCACATGGGCCACGTGCGCAACTATACGATCAACGATGTGATGTACCGCTACCTGCGGATGAACGGCTACAACGTGCTCATGCCGATGGGCTGGGATGCGTTCGGCATGCCGGCCGAAAACGCGGCCATGGCGAACAACGTGCCGCCGGCGCAATGGACATATTCGAACATCGCCCACATGCGCTCGCAGATGGAAATGATGGGCCTGGCCATCGACTGGTCGCGTGAAATGACGGCCTGCAAGCCCGAATACTACAAGTGGAACCAGTGGATGTTCCTGAAGATGCTCGAGAAGGGCATCATCTACAAGAAGACCGGCACCGTGAACTGGGACCCGGTCGACCAGACCGTGCTGGCCAACGAGCAGGTGGTCGATGGCCGCGGCTGGCGTTCCGGCGCGCTGATCGAAAAGCGCGAGATCCCGATGTACTACGCGCGCATCACCGACTACGCCGAGGAGCTGCTCGACCACGTCGACAACAAGCTGGCGGGCTGGCCCGAGCGCGTGCGCATCATGCAGTCGAACTGGATCGGCAAGTCCACCGGCGTGCGTTTCGCGTTCCCGCACACGATCGCGGGTGACGACGGCCAGCTGATCGGCGACGGCAAGATGTACGTGTTCACCACGCGCCCGGACACAATCATTGGCGTCACCTTCTGCGCGGTCGCTGCCGAACACCCGCTGGCCAGTCATGCAGCAAAAAGCAACAGCGAACTCCAGGCCTTTATAGCGGAGTGCAAGATGGGTTCCGTGATCGAGGCCGACATGGCCACGATGGAAAAGAAGGGCATGCCCACGGGTCTGTTCGTCACGCACCCGATCACCAACGAGCAGATCGAAGTCTGGGTCGGCAACTACGTGCTGATCACCTACGGCGACGGCGCCGTGATGGGCGTGCCGGCGCACGACGAGCGCGATTTCGCGTTCGCCAACAAGTACAGCCTGCCCATCAAGCAGGTCATTACGACCGCGGACAATCACGAGTACTCGACCGCCGAATGGCAGGAATGGTATGGCGACAAGGCCATCTCCATCGTCACCAACTCCGGCAAGTACGACGGTCTGAAATACGCCGAAGCCGTCGATGCCGTGGCCGCCGACCTGGCCGCGCTGGGCCTGGGCGAAAAGAAAGTCACGTTCCGCCTGCGCGACTGGGGCATTTCGCGCCAGCGCTACTGGGGCACGCCGATCCCGATGATCAACTGCGCCGATTGCGGCGCGGTGCCGGTGCCGGAAAAGGACCTGCCGGTCGTGCTGCCCGAAGACTGCGTGCCGGACGGCACGGGCAACCCGCTGAACAAGCACGAAGCCTTCCTCAAGTGCGACTGCCCGCAGTGCGGCAAGCCGGCGCGCCGCGAGACGGACACGATGGACACGTTCGTCGATTCGAGCTGGTACTACATGAAATATACGTCGCCGGGTTCGGAGTCGATGGTCGATGCGCGCAACGACTACTGGATGCCGATGGACCAGTACATCGGCGGCATCGAGCACGCCGTGCTGCACCTGCTGTACGCGCGCTTCTGGACGAAAGTCATGCGCGACCTGGGCCTCGTGAAATTCGACGAGCCGTTCGTCAACCTGCTGACCCAAGGCATGGTGCTGAACGAAACCTACTACCGTGAAGAAGAAAACGGCAAGAAGACGTGGTTCAACCCGGCCGACGTGGAACTGACCACCGACGACAAGGGCCGCCCGCTTTCCGCGCTGCTGAAGGCGGACGGCCAGCCGGTGTCGATCGGCGGCACGGAAAAGATGTCGAAGTCGAAGAACAACGGCATCGACCCGCAGGCGCAGATCGAGCAGTACGGCGCCGACACGGCCCGCCTGTTCACGATGTTCGCCTCGCCGCCGGAACAGACGCTGGAATGGTCGGGTAGCGGCGTGGAAGGCGCGAACCGCTTCCTGCGCCGCGTCTGGGCGTATGCGTACGCGCAGAAGGATCGCGTGGCCGCCGCCAATGCCGTGCTGACCGCAACGGCCACGACGGACGCCGGCAAGACGCTGCGCCGCGAACTGCACAAGGTGCTGCAGCAGGCCGACTACGACCTGAAGCGCATCCAGTACAACACCGTGGTGTCGGCCTGCATGAAGATGCTGAACACGCTGGAATCCGCGAAGCTGGACGATTCCGCTGAATCGTCGGCCGTGATCTCGGAAGGCCTGTCGATCTTCCTGCGCCTGCTGAACCCCGTGGCGCCGCACATCACGCACGCGCTGTGGGCGGAACTGGGCTATGCGGCCGCCGGCAAGGACATCCTCGACGCGGCCTGGCCGCAGGTCGACCCGGCCGCGCTGGAACAGTCCGAGATCGAGATGATGATCCAGGTGAACGGCAAGCTGCGCGGGTCCGTGAAGGTGCCGAAGGGCGCCGACAAGGCCGCCATCGAAGCCGCCGCGCTGGCCGAGGAAAGCGTGCAGAAGTTCATCGAAGGCACGCCGAAGAAGGTCATCGTGGTGCCGGGCAAGCTGGTCAACATCGTGGTGTAAAGCATATGACGACTCTGAAAGGTCTTATCCGTAATACCGTGCTGGTCGCCGCGCTGGCCGGCACAGGGTTGTCAATGAGCGGCTGCGGCTTCCACCTGCGCGGCTCGGGCGGCAACTACACGCTGCCGTTCGCGTCGATGTATGTGGGCCTGCCGGAGTCGTCGCCGCTGGCCATCGACCTGAAGCGCAATATCCGCGTCAACGGCAATACCGTGGTGTCCAGCGATCCGCAAACGGCCGACGCGACCATCGAGGTGATCACCGACCCGGAAAAGACGCGCAGCAAGTCGATCCTGTCGCTGAACAGCGCCGGCCGCGTCAGCGAATACCTGCTGGCCTATAACATCGTGTTCCGCGTGAAGGACAAGGCTGGCCGCGAACTGCTGGGCCCCACGCAGATCACGCTGACCCGCCCGATCACGTTCAGCGAAACGCAGCTGCTGGCGAAGGAGCAGGAAGAAGCGCAGCTGTACCGCGACATGCAGAAAGACCTGGTGCAGCAGATGATGCGCCGCATGGCGGCGATCAAGCCGTCGAGCCCGAATGCCACGCCAACGAGCACCGTCAGCCCGCTGACCTTGCCGGGTGTGGTGTCGCCGGGATCGGTGGCCATGCCGGGCACCACGTCCACGGCACCGACGACAGTACAGCCATCGTCTGCGCCGGCGGAGAAGGCGACGGAACCCGTCACCGAGCCGGCACTGCCGACGCGCCAGGAATAGCATGCAACTGCGGGCTGACGCGCTGGACGGCCACCTGGCCAAGTCCCTGGCGCCGTTGTACGTGATCACGAGCGACGAGCACCTGCTGGCGCTCGAAGCGGCGGACAAGATCCGCCGCACCGCGCGCGCGCAGGGGTTCACCGAGCGCGACGTGCTCACGGTGGAACGCAGCTTCAAGTGGGGCGAGCTGCTGGCGGCCAACCAGGAACTCTCGCTGTTCGGCGACAAGAAACTGATCGAGCTGCGCATCCCCACCGGCAAGCCGGGCAAGGATGGCGGCGCCGCGCTGCAGGCTTACGTGAAGAACTTGTCGCCGGACAATCTCACCATGATCACGCTGCCCAAGCTCGACTGGCAGACCGCGAAGGCGGCATGGGTGACGGCGCTGCAGTCGGCGGCCATGTACATCGAAATCCCTAACGTGGAGCGCGCCCAGCTGCCGAACTGGATTTCGCTGCGCCTGTCCATGCAAGGGCAAAGCGCGGACCGGCAAAGCCTGGATTTCATCGCCGACCGCGTCGAGGGCAACCTGCTGGCGGCGCACCAGGAAATCCAGAAACTCGGCTTGCTGCACGAGCCGGGCAAGCTGACGTTCGAGCAGGTGCACGACGCCGTGCTGAACGTGGCGCGCTACGACGTGTTCAAGCTGTCGGAGGCCATGCTGGGCGGCGACGCGGCCCGGCTGGCGCGCATGCTGGAGGGCCTGAAAGGCGAGGGCGAGGCGCTGCCGCTGGTGCTGTGGGCCGTCTCGGAAGAAATCCGTACGCTGCTAAAATTGAAGGCAGGGATGGCGCAGGGCCGGCCGCTGTCGGCACTGCTGAAGGAATACCGTATCTGGGGGCCGCGCGAGCGGATGATGGAACCGGCATTGCGCCGCGTTTCGATGGCAACGCTGGAAGATGCGCTGCGGCAGGCCGCCCAGGTCGACAGGATGGTCAAGGGCTTGCGCGCCAAGGCGTATGCCGGTGACCAGTGGGACGCCATGCTGCAACTGGCGCTGAAGGTAGCACGAGGATAGTACGAGGATAAGCACATGAGCACCGACGTCAAAGAATACATGGAAGCGCTGGGCCAGCGTGCCCGCGCCGCCTCGCGCGCGATGGCGCGTGCCGACAGCGCCACCCGCAACAAGGCGCTGTCGCTGATCGCCGATGCGATCGAACGCGAAGCCGAAGCGCTGCGCGCCGCCAACCAGCAAGACCTGGAAGCGGCCCGCGCCAACGGCCTGGCGCCGGCGATGGTCGACCGCCTCACGCTGTCGGACAAGGCAATCGGCACGATGGTCGAGGGCCTGCGCCAGATCGTCGCGCTGCCGGATCCGGTGGGCGAGATCTCGAACATGAAAACGCGCCCGACCGGCATCCAGGTGGGGCAGATGCGCGTGCCGCTGGGCGTCATCGGCATCATCTATGAGGCGCGCCCGAACGTGACCGTGGATGCGGCCGGCCTGTGCATCAAGAGCGGCAACGCCACGATCCTGCGCGGCGGCTCCGAGGCGATCCACTGCAACCGCGCGCTGGCGAAGATCGTGAAGCAGGGCCTGATCGACGCCGGCCTGCCGGAAGACGGCGTTCAGGTGGTGGATACCACCGACCGCGCCGCCGTGGGCGCGCTGATCACGATGCCGCAGTACGTGGACGTGATCGTGCCGCGCGGCGGCAAGGGCCTGATCGCCCGCCTGATGGAAGAAGCCACCGTACCGATGATCAAGCACCTGGACGGTATCTGCCACGTGTACATCGACGCCAAGGCCGACCTGCGGAAGGCGCTGGACATCGGCTTCAACGCCAAGTGCCACCGCTACGGCACCTGCAACACGATGGAAACGCTGCTGGTCGAGCGCTCCATCGCTCCGGCCGTGCTGCCGGAACTGGCGCAGCGCTACCTGGCCGAAAACGTCGAACTGCGCGCCGATGACGAAGCGTTCGCGATCTTGTCGGCTGCACAGTATCCGCACCTGGCGCGAGCCACGGAACAGGACTGGGCCACCGAATACCTGGCGCCGATCCTGGCCGTGCGCGTCGTCGACGGCATCGATGCGGCGATGGACCACATCAACACCTGGTCGTCCAAGCATACCGAGGCGATCGTCACCGAGGACTACAGCGCCGCGATGCGGTTCCTGCGCGAAGTGGACAGCGCATCGGTGATGGTCAACGCGTCGACCCGCTTCGCGGACGGCTTCGAGTACGGGCTGGGTGCCGAGATCGGCATCTCGAACGACAAGTTGCACGCGCGCGGCCCGGTGGGGCTCGAAGGGTTGACGTCGCTGAAGTACGTGGTCTTTGGCCACGGCGAAATTCGCAAGTAACCTCAAACTCAAGGACTGCCATGCTGTGGGTTAAAGCGCTGCACATCGTCTTCATCACGTCCTGGTTCGCCGGGCTGTTCTACCTGCCGCGCATCTTCGTCAACCTGGCGCAGGAAACGCCGGGCCCGACGACCGAGCGCCTGCTGCTGATGGCCCGCAAGCTGTACCGGTTCATGACGATGCTGGCCGTGCCGGCCATCGTGTTCGGCCTGGTCCTCACGTGGCTGCAGTACCACTCGCCGGAAGGCATGAAGCTGCCCGGCTGGCTGCACGCGAAGCTGACCTTCGTCGTGCTGGCGCTGGGCTACCACCACGCCTGCGGCTCGCTGCTGAAGAAATTCGAGCGCGGCGTGAACAAGCGCGGCCACGTGTTCTACCGCTGGTTCAACGAAGTGCCCGTGCTGCTGCTGCTGGCCATCGTGATCCTGGTGGTCGTGAAGCCGTTTTAAAATCGACATCGCCGGCATGTGAAGCATCTGGTGTCAGACACTATTTTCCGCAGGAAAATAGTATCTGACACCGGTTTTCTTTGACGAAGCCGGTCAGTAAAAAACCGGTGTCAGACACCTTTTCCGGGTAAGTCATCCGGAAAAAATGTCAGACACCAAGCAACCCCAACGGACAAAGGTACACCGATGACCACTTCTTATTTCTGCCCATGCCCGCGCGGCATGGAAGCGGCGCTGGCCGAGGAACTCCTCGAGATCGCGCAAACCACGAAAAGCCCCACGCTGAAGGTGCACAACCAGGTGCCCGGTGGCGTGCACTGCTCGGGCGACCTGTATGACGCCTACCGCATCAACCTGCATTCGCGCATCGCCTCGCGCGTGCTGATGCGCATGGGCGTATGCCATTACCAGAACGAAAACGACATCTACGACCTCGTGCTCGCGCAGCCGTGGGAAGAATGGTTCGGCGTGGAGCACACGATCCGCGTGGACGTCACCGCGATCAAGTCGCCGCTGAAAAGCATCGAGTTCACCACGCTGAAGATCAAGGATGCCGTGTGCGACCGCTTCCGCGACATGTACAACAAGCGCCCTTCGGTCAACACGCGCGAGCCGGACATGCGCATTGCCGGCTTCCTCGACCAGCGCCAGTTCACCATCTATCTCGATACGTCCGGCGAGGCGCTGTTCAAGCGCGGCTGGCGCACCGAGACGGGCGATGCGCCGCTGCGCGAGAACCTGGCGGCGGGCCTGCTGCGCGTGTCCGGCTGGAAGCCGGGCATGCCGCTGTTCGACCCGATGTGCGGCTCGGGCACGATCCTGTGCGAAGCGGCGCAGATGGTGCAGGGCGTGCCGCCCGGCGCGCGCCGCCGCTTTGCCTTTGAAAACTTCCACGATTTCGATCCGGCGCCGTGGCAGGAGATGAAGGCGGCCATCAAGCCGAACCCGTTGCCCACGGAGCCGACGATCTTCGGCTCCGACATTTCCGGCGACATGGTGGCAATGACGCGACACAACCTGAAGAGTGCCGGTATCCTGTTCGAAGTACCGCTGAAGCAGATCGAGGCGCAGCAGGTGCAGGCGCCCGTGGCCATCGAAGCCGGCAGCCCGGCCATCCTGCTAACGAATCCACCGTATGGCGAGCGGATCGGCGTGCGGGGCGACAGCACGATGCCCGAAGATGAACTGGCGAAATCGTTCTATGCCGACCTGTCGAAGACGCTGAAGCAGCGCTTTGCCGGCTGGACGGCTTACCTGTTCACGGCCGACCTGAACCTGCCGAAGCTGCTGCGCCTGAAGGAATCGCGCAAGACGCCATTCTTCAACGGCGCGCTCGAATGCCGGCTGTTCCGCTTCGACATGGTGGCCGGCTTCAACCGGCGCGAAGAAGCGATTCCCGGTAAAGTCGTAAAACCCGACGAACCGAAAAGCGCAGAATGACGGGCGGCGATGGTGCCGGACCGCATTCGAGAACAACACAACGACCGACATGCTGCCCGACACCCCCGCCAACCTCCCACCCGACCCGGTCCCGCCCGCACCGCCGCGCAAGAAGCCGCACACCCGCCCGCTGAGCCATGCCGGCCTGGCCATGGTGCTGGCTGCGCTGTCGATGCTGGGGCCGTTCTGCATCGATGCCTACTTGCCCGCCTTCCCCGAGATCGGGCAGTCGCTGGGCGCCACCTCCATCGAGGTGCAGCAAAGCCTTACCGCCTACATGCTGGCCTTCGCGGGCATGGTGCTGTGGCACGGCGCGCTGTCCGATGCCTTCGGGCGCCGCAACGTGGTGCTCGTATCGCTGATCCTGTTCGCGATCGGCACGGTCGGCTGCGCCGCCGTCCACAGCGTGCAATACCTGTGGTTCTTCCGCATATTGCAGGGTGTATCGGCCGGCGCCGGCGTCGTGGTCGGGCGGGCGATCATCCGCGACCTGTACCACGATGCCGAGGCGGCCCGGCTGCTGTCGCTGGTCACGATGATTTTTGCCATCGCGCCCGCGCTGGCGCCGATCATGGGGGGCTTCATCGTCAAGTACTTCGACTGGCGCGCGATCTTCCTGGTGCTGTTCGTGTTTTCGATCGGGCTGTTCATCGTGTGCTGGCGCCGCCTGCCGGAAACGCTGCCGCTGCACAAGCGCCAGCCGTTCAACCCGCGCTTCCTGTGGGGCAGCTACAAGCAGATCCTCGGGTCCCCGCTGTTCCACCTGAAGTCCCTGATCGTGGCACTGAACTTCGCCGGCCTGTTCGTGTTCATCACGGCCGCGCCGGAATTCCTGCCGAAGCAGCTGCACCTGGGTCCGGACCAGTTCGGGTGGCTGTTCATTCCTTCCGTGTCCGGCATTTTTACCGGTGCGCTGTTCGCCAACCGGCTGGCCGGCAAGATCACGTTCGAACGCCAGATCGCCATCGGCTTCACGTTCCTGATCGCGGCTGCCGGCGTCAACGTGCTGTATCACATGTTCATGCCGCCATCGGTGCCGTGGAGCGTGCTGCCGCTGTTCTTCTACACGTTCGGCATGTCGGTGGTGGGGCCGGCCGCCACGCTGATGGCGCTGGACCTGTTCCCGCACATCCGCGGCACCGTGGCTTCCTGCCAGTCGTTTGAAACCACGCTGGCCGGCGCGATCGTGGCCGGCGTCGTGGCACCGGCGCTGGCCGGCTCGGTACTGTGGCTGGCCATCGGCCAGCTGGCGTTCACCGGATCGGCGCTGGCGTTGTGGCTGGTGGCGCGGGTAGTCCGTCGGACGCTCGTCCCCGCTGCTGTTGAGCAACAGTAACGGGGCAAAAAGGGAAGCGAACGGTCGTTTGGTAGTTGTTTTCATGCAAGTCAGTGGTAATGTATGCTACGATTAACCGATGTTGCATTTGGTAAATATTTTATAACGTAATTGACAACAACATAAAACTACAGGGTGGCATGCCGTTTCCGGGCAAGACCGCCTTTCCCGGGAAGAAGTTCACTGCGGCACTGCACGATGCATCAACCAGACCACGACATACGCAACCGCCTGCTGATGGCGCGGCTGCCGGCCATGCCGCAGATCCTGCTCAAGCTGATCGAGCTGCTGCAGGCGGACGACGCCGGCATGCCCGAGCTGGCCGCGCTCATCGCCAAGGATGCCGGCATGACGGGCAAGATCCTCGCGGTCGCGAACAGTTCCGCCTACCATCGCGCCAGCCGCACGCCTGCGCTGGAGCCGGCCCTCATGGCGCTCGGCACGGACATGATCAAGACCCTCGTGATCAGCGAATCCGTGTTCCAGACATTCAACAGCTTCCCCCATTCCGGCAGCACGGACCTGCGTGCGTTCTGGAAGCATGCGCTGGGTGCCGCCGTGGTCGCGCGCGACATTGCCCGCGCCACCGCCTATCCGCAGGTGGAAGAAGCCTACCTGGCCGGCCTGCTGCACAACGTGGGCCGGCTGGCGCTGCTGGCGGCCGCACCGCGCGAATACGGCGTGAATTTCATGGCGCGTGACGACGACGACCTGTGCGCCGTCGAACAGCGCACGCTGCAGATCACGCACACCGAAGCGGGTGCGTGGCTGATCGAGCGGTGGAACCTGGATTCGTTCCTGGCCGACAGCGTGCTGTATCACCACGAACCGGTCGCGCGGCTGGCACCGGCGCATCCGCTGATCCGTATCGTGCGGCTGGCGCACCTGCTCGTCCACCAGCCCGACGCGGCCGATGCAATCGCCGCCATGGCCGGTTACTGCGGCATCGCCGCGCGCGACCTGGAAGCGATCCTGGGCGGGGCGGCGCGCCAGGTGCAGAAGGCGGCCGACTACCTGGGCATCGACCTGGCCGGTGCGGACGACGTGGCCGCGCTGCCGGCGGCGATGCCGGCCACGCCCCCCGCGTCGCTGGACCCGGTGCAGGCGCGCCTGCAGGAAGAAATGCGCAACATGATGCTGGCCGCCGAGATGGGCCAGGCGTTCTCGCGGCAGCAGGGGCAGGCGGCATTGCTGGAATCGGTCACGCGCTCGGCGCGCATCCTGTTCGACCTGGGCACGACCGTCGTGCTGCTGCAGGATCCCGCAGGCGAGGCACTGGTGGGCGTGGCAGCGGGCGAGCAGCAGGGGCGCCTCGCGGGCTTTTCCATTCCGCTGGGGCGGGGCGGCGCGATCGCCGGCGCCGCCGCGGCCCGCCAGGTGGCATTGCTGGCGCGTGGCGCGCCCGCGCTGGGCATCGCCGAAGAGCAGCTGTTCCGCATCCTCGGCAGCGAAGCGATGGTTTGCGTGCCGCTGGTGACCGGCCAGCGCTGCGCCGGCGTGCTGCTGGGGGGCGTGGCCGCGTGGCAGTTGCCATTCGTGCAGAAACGCGAGCGCTTCCTGTTGGCGTTCGGTGGCCAGGCCGCGACGGCGCTGGAGGCGGCCGGCATGGAACAGGGCGAGGCGCAACGCCAGGTCGCGCACGTCACGCAGCAATACCACGAGGCGTCGCGGCGGGTCGTGCACGAAGTGAACAACCCGCTGTCGATCATCAAGAATTACCTGTCCGTGCTCGATGACAAGCTGGCGCGCCGCGAACCCGTGGTGGCCGAGCTGTCGGTGCTCAACGAGGAGATCGACCGGGTGGGGCAATTGGTCAGCGGCCTGACGGAAGTGCAGCCCGCCACCGGCAACGGCGTGACGAGCATCGCGCGCGTGGTGGATGACGTGCTGCGGGTTTTCCGCGCCACCGGCTTCATTCCCGCCGCGGTGCAGGTCCTGGTGCGCATGCGCGACGATCCGGACGAGATCGATGGCGATGCGGATGCCCTCAGGCAGATCCTCATCAACCTCGTCAAGAATGCCGTCGAGGCCATGCCGGGCGGCGGGCGGATCGAGATCGTCAACCGCGGCCACGTGGTGCGCGAGCGCACGCTGTACGTGGAGCTTGTGGTGGCCGACACCGGACCGGGCCTCGCGCCCGAAGTGCTGGCCAACCTGTTCGCGGAGGTGAAGAGTGCCAAGCAGGGCCCGAACCATGGGCTGGGCCTGTCGATCGTGCATGGCCTCGTGCAGAAACTGGACGGCCTGATCGCCTGCCGCAGCAGCAGGGATGGCACCAGCTTTGAAATCCTGCTGCCGGCGCGCGGCAGCAACACCCGGCCGGCGGCACTGCCCGCAGGCTCAATGAACGCCAATACGGACGCAACGCAAGGATGAACCTGAACGACGACCTGGGCCCGGCCGACGCCCCCGCCTGCCTGCCGCGCCTGCTGCTCGTCGACGACGAGCCGCGCCTGCTGTCCTCCCTCCATGACCTGCTGCGCGATCGCGGCTATCGCCTGCTGACCGCCACCAGCGGCCGCGAGGCGCTGGCACACCTGGACGCCATGCGCTTCGACCTGGTGCTGCTGGACCTGCGGCTGCCCGATATCGGCGGCCACGACATCATGGACATGATCAAGGCCCGCGGCTACGACTGCGACGTGATCGTGATGAGCGGCGAAGTGGGCATCGATGCCGCGATCGGCGCGCTCAAGCGCGGTGCCTATGACTACCTGCGCAAGCCGTACAGCCGCGAGGAACTGCTGAAGACGGTGGACAATGCGCTGCAGAAGCGCCGGCTCGCCGTCGACAACCAGCGCATTGCAGGCAAGCTGGCCACTTCCGAGAAGATGTACCGCTACCTGGTGGACAGTTCGCCGGACATCATCTACACGCTCGACCACCAGGGCCGCTTCACGTTCGTCAACGACCGCGCCTTCCAGCTGCTGGGCTTTACCCGCGAGGAACTGATCGGCCGGCATTACTCGTTCGTGGTGCATGATGAAGACCTCGACCGCGCCCGCTACGTGTTCAACGAGCGCCGCGTGGACGAGCGCGCGTCGCGCAACGTGGAGTTGCGCCTGAAGTGCAATACGGCGCACGGCGCCGCCAACGGCGAGCGCACGTTCAACAACACCCTGATGACGATCTCGCTGAATGCGATCGGCATGCATGTACCCGATGGCGGCGCCGGCATCCGCCACGGGCGCGAGTTCTTCGGCACCTATGGCGTGGCGCGCGACATCACGGACCGCAAGCGCGCCGAGGAAATGATCTCGTACCAGGCCTACCACGACATCCTTACCGACCTGCCGAACCGCATGCTGTTCAAGGACCGCCTCGGCCTGGCCGTGATCCAGGCCAGGCGCAAGCTGACGGAACTGGCCGTGATGTTCATCGACCTGGACCGCTTCAAGCTGGTCAACGACACGCTGGGCCACGTGAAGGGCGACGAGCTGCTGCAGCAGGCCGCGAAGCGGCTGAAAGGCTGCCTGCGCCGCGGCGACACGCTGGCGCGCCAGGGCGGCGACGAATTCACGATCGTGCTGCCCGAGCTGCGCGACCGCACCGACGCCAAGGCGGTCGCGGAAAAATTCCTCGATGCGCTGCAAAAGCCGTTCGACCTCGATGGCCACGTGGTGCATATCTCGGCGTCCATCGGCATCGCGATCTATCCGAACGATGGCGAAACGATCGACGAGCTGCTGCGCCATGCCGATATCGCGATGTACCAGGTGAAGGCGCTGGGCAAGAACGGCCACAGTTTCTATGACCCGTCGATGCTGGACATGTCGCGCCAGAAGATCGCGCTGGAGCGGGCGCTGCGCCGTGCGCTCGAGAACGGCGAGCTGGAGATGTATTACCAGCCGCAGGTGGACGTGACCACCGGCCGCATCGTCGGCGCCGAAGGGCTGATGCGGTGGAACCACCCCGAGCGCGGCCTGCTGTCGGCCGGCGAGTTCCTGCCGTTCGCGGAAGAAAACGGCCTGATGCTGCCGCTGTCGGACTGGATGCTGGACGCGCTGTGCCGCGACCTGCTGGCATGGAACATGGCCGGCGGCGACGCGCTGCGGCTGTCGCTGAACCTGTCGCCGCAATACCTGGACCGCGGCGACTTCTTTGAAAAGATGCGCGGCGCGCTGACGCGCTATGGCATCTCGCCGGCGCAGATCGAAGTGGAAATCACCGAGAACATCTGCATCCGCAATCCGCAGTACGCGATCGAGCAGCTCAACAAGCTGTGCCAGCTGGGCGTGTCGGTGGCGATCGACGATTTCGGCACCGGCTACTCGTCGCTCGCCTACCTGCACCGGTTCCCGATCCACACGATCAAGATCGACCAGAGCTTCGTCAAGGAGATCCACGACGAGGCAGGGCATTACCCGGTGATCCTGGCGATCATTTCGATCGCGCGCGGCCTCGGCCTGCACCTGGTGGCCGAAGGCGTGGAAACCGACGTGCAGGCGCGCTACCTGCAGGCCAACGGCTGCGCCACGATGCAGGGCTACCTGTATTACCGGCCGGTGTCGCTGGATTCGTTCCTCGACGTGCTCGCGGCGCAGCAGCGCCTGGCGTACGACGACGCACTGCCACTCGCCTTCCGGGCCTGACCGCGGATGGCCGACCGGGAACCGCATGCCGACGTGGCGCGCATCCGCGCGCTGGCCGAGAACGGTGCGACGCATGCGCAGCACGCGCTGGGCTTCCGGTACTTCAACGGCGATGGCGTGCCGCAAAGCTTCGAGATGGCGCTGGCCTGGTACCGGCAAGCCGCCAACGGCGGGCTCGCGCAAGCCCAATACAACCTGGGCGTGATGTACCAGAAAGGCCAGGGCATCGGGACCGACCTGGCGGAAGCCGCGCACTGGTACCGGCTCGCGGCAGAACAGGGCTACCCGCCCGCGCAATACAACCTGGGGTGGCTGTATGCCAAGGGCCACGGCGTGGCCATGAATGCCGACGAGGCGCGCCACTGGTTCGGCAAGGCGGCCGAGCAGGGCGATGCCGGCGCGCAGAACAACCTGGGCATGATGTACGACACGGGCAAGGGCGTGCCGCAGGATCATGCCCAGGCGATCGCCTGGTACCGCAAGGCCGCCGGCCAGGGCCATGCCCGCGCGCAGTTCAACCTGGGCCAGCGCTACGAGAGCGGGCAGGGCGTGGCGCGCGACGTGCGGGAAGCGGTCGCCTGGTACCGCAAGGCGGCCGAACAGGGCCACGCGCCGGCACAGTTCAACCTCGCGCTGCGCCATGAGAAAGGCGACGGCGTTCCACAGGACAGCGGCGCGGCTGTGCGCTGGTACCGCGCGGCGGCGGAGCAGGACCATGTCAGTGCACAGTTCAACCTGGCCCTCCTCCACGACAGCGGCCTGGGTGTGCCGCGCGACGAACGGCAGGCATTGGACTGGTACCGGCGTGCCGCGGCGCTGGGCCATGCCGCCGCGCAGGACAACCTGGGCCAGCGCTACGAGGCCGGGCAGGGCGTGTCGCGCGACCTGGCCGAGGCTGCGCACTGGTACCGCAAGGCGGCGGAGCAGGGATTCCCGGCGGCGCAGTACCACCTCGGCCAGCTCTACGACAATGGCGGCGGCATGCCGCGCGACGCCGGCGCGGCGATCGACTGGTACCGCAAGGCCGCCCACCAGGGCCACGTGCGTGCCCAGTTCGACCTTGGCCTGCGCCATGAGACGGGACAGGATGTGCCGCGGGACCTGGCCGAGGCGATGCACTGGTACAGCCGCGCGGCCGAACAGGAATACGCGGCCGCCCAGTACCACCTGGCCCTGCTGCACGACCGCGACGACGGCCCCGCGCCGGACGTGCTGCGGGCCGGCGACTGGTATGGCAAGGCCGCCGAGCAGGGCCACGTGCAGGCCCAGTTCGCACTGGCGCTGCGCCACGACAATGGCCAGGGCGTGCCGCGCGACTTCACGCTTGCTTTCGGCTGGTATCGCCAGGCCGCCTTGCAGGGCCATGCGCGCGCCCAGTTGAACGTGGGCCTGATGTACTTTTCCGGCCAGGGCACCGGCGCCGACATGGCCCAGGCGCTGCAATGGTTCGAGCTCGCCGAACGCAATGGCGAACCCGGCGCCGCACGCTATGCCCGCGAAGCCACCTTGCGTCTGCACGCGTCAAACTCCCCGGCTACCGAGCTCGTATCTTTGGCGCCAGGTTCGGGGACAGAAACTTGGCCATGAACTGCCTGTGTGCATGCCAGGCACCGTGACACGAGCCCGGCAATAAATGTGATGCTCCGTGACAATTGGTGATGAAGTTTTCCATTTCCATGCCGTAATTGATGAGTAGAGGAAATTTCCCTTTCTCATGAATAAAGAATGCCGGCATGGCAATGATCTTGAACACCAACGTGGATTCGCTGTTCGTCCAGCGGGCGCTCGCGCGCTCGACGGCCGACATGAACACGGCGCTGCAGCGCCTGTCCAGCGGGCTGCGGATCAATTCGGCAAAGGACGATTCGGCCGGCCTGGCCATCGCCGACCGCATGTCGGCATCACTGCGCGGGCTCAGCCAGGCAGGCCGCAACCTCAACGACGGTATCTCGGTGGCACAGACCGCCGAGGGGGCGGTTGGCGAGCTCGGCAACAATTACCAGCGCATCCGCGAACTGGCCGTGCAGGCGGCTAACGACACCAACAACGCCAGCGACCGCCAGGCGATCCAGATCGAGGTCAACGCGCTGATCCTGGAAAACCGGCGCATCGTGGCCGACACGCGTTTCAATGGCATCGCACTGCTGGATGGCTCGTTTTCCGGGGCGGTGCAGGCCAGCGACCGCGCGGGCGACACGATCGACTTCGCGATCGGGGCCATGGCCACCCGCGAGGATGCCGACATCGACATGAGCAGCCATGCCGGCGCCACCGAAGCCCTGAAGTTCCTCGATAAAAAACTCGAATTCCTCAACACGCAGCGCGCCAGCCTGGGCGCCATGCAGAACCGCTTCACCTACGCGTACGGCAACGCGATGATGGCGTCCGAAAACCTGGCCGCCGCCCGCTCGCGCATCATGGATACCGATTACGCCGCCGAGGCCTCGAAGCTGACGCGCGCCCAGATCCTGCAGCAGGCCGGCTTCGCGATGCTGGCCCAGGCGAACTCGATGCCGAAGATGATCCTGCAGCTGCTGCGCTGAAGAGGAAAGCGTGAAACGGGCCAGGCCTAGGGCTTGCCGAACTGCCGGTCCAGCCAGTCATACGCATAATCCTGCGCTTCCTTTGGAAATTCGTGGCCACCCGGCCGCACGATCGCCTCGAACCGGTCTGCGGCGCCATGGGCCTGCCATACCTTCGCCATCTTCGCGTAGGCCGCCCGCACCGAGGCGACGGGGAACAGCTTGTCCGTTTCACCCGCGAAGAACAGCGTGGGCTTCGGCGCGGCCAGGCTGGCCACGTCCGGATGATCGAGGTAGCGCAGTAAGCCGGGGTGCATCATCTGGAACGACGACGAGCCGCGCAGCTGGTTGCTGCCCGGGACCATCAGCCCTTCCGTCGTGGCCATCCAGTTCGATGCGATGACGGCCGTGACCGAATCGGACAGCGCACCCACCTGCCAGGCGCGGAAGGCGCCCATCGAGAAGCCCAGCGCCGCCACCCGTTTCGTGTCCACTTCCGGCAGCGATGCAAGGAACTGCGCCGCGCGCGCATCCTCGAGCGCCATATTGCCGGCCATCGAGCTGCCCAGGTTGAAGAAGTTCGAGGCCAGCGCCTGCTGCTGTTCACCCGTCAGCGGGCCACGGTCGCCCCAGCCCACGGCATCCGCGCACAGCACGACATAGCCGCGCGCGGCCAGCGCATCGCCGGGCCAGCGGCCGGAAAAATGCTTGTCGGCCCAGGCCTTCGCCGAAGCGTGCTTCGCCGCGTCGGCCGCATTGTCCATACCAAAAGGCTCGATCATCTTTTCCTTGCCGATGTCGAATTTGCCGCCATGGTCGTGCAGCATCAGCGTGGCCGGATGCTTGCCGGGAGACTTGGGCACCAGCAGCAGCGCGCGCACGCGGCTCATGCCGGTCAGGTTGAACACCACCTGCCGCGCCACATAGCTGCCGCGGTCTTCCTCGGCGATCACCTCCGCCTTGAACGGCGTGTTGTCGGGCTGCTGCAGCGTGGCTTCCCACACCTTGGCGCGGCCCTTCTCACGCCACGCCTTCAAGTCTTTTACTTCCGGCGACCAGGCCATCGGATAGGTCATCTTCGCCTTCAGCGCGGGCGCGAAGATCGGCATGTTGTGTTCAGTGCCAGGGGCTTCGTAATCCTGCGAGTGGGCGGTCAGCGGGAACAGCAGGGCGGCAGCCAGGGCGGCAAAGGGGGCGAAAGGGGCGGTGCGGCGGCGATTGGTCATGCGGTCTCCATGTTGTGCCCCGATTTTGCCATGTATCGGGTGATGGATTCCTTCGCGATGGTGCAAGACGCTGATTGAATGGCGCGGCATGGAGGCCGGATATCCATCCGTACCGTTTCTGGCGCCGATGCAAAAAGACCCTGCAGACCATGAGCCTGCAGGGCCAAAACCGGCACTATTCCGCCGGCGTCCTTGGAAACAAGGTCAGAACTTGTAGTTCACACCGAACAGCACGGTGCGGCCATATTTGGCATATTCCAGCTGGCGATCCTTGCGGTTCGCATAGGTCTCATACGCGGCATTGTTCAGGTTGTTCACCTGCAGCAGCACGCCCAGGCCCTTGTAGCGGCCGTCATCGAACGTGTAGCCCACCTGCGCATCGACCGTTGGCGCATCGTGCACGAAGCGCAGCTGGCGGTCGCCGGCGAAGTTGCCGATCTCGCCCACGTAGTCGGAGCGGCGGCGGCCGCTGACACGCGTCGAGAAGCCCGCCTTTTCATAGTAGAGCGTGATGTTCGAGACATTGCGGGACAGGCCCGGCAGCTGGATCTTGCCGATCGCGGAATTGACTTCCTTGATGTCGATGCCGCTTTCCGTGTACGAGGTGCTGGCCAGCGCGCCAAAGCCCTCCAGCGCCGGTGCCAGCAGCTCCAGCGGAACCGATACCGTCAGTTCGGCACCCTTCAGGATGCCGCCATCGCCGTTGTACGACGTGGTGTATTGCCCGAAGTTGGAAATCGCATTCGTGCCGGGCGTGAATTGCGAGAAGTCGCGTGTTTCCGAGAAGGTGTAGATATACGTGTCCAGCTTCTTGTAGAAACCGGCCAACGCGATGTAGCCCTTCTTGCCAAAGTACTTTTCATATGAAACGTCGAATGCCTTGGCGCGCCATGGATCGAGCTTGCTGTTGCCGCCGCTGCCGTTCGGCAACCGGGTACCGCTGGCAACGCTGAAATTGAAGCCCGCGTTGAGCTGGTCCACGCGGGGGCGGGCGATCTGCTTCGCCAGCGAGAAGCGCAAGGTCTGGCTGTCGTCCAGGCCGATGGCCAGGTTCATGCTCGGCAGCACGTCGGTGTACTTCTTGCCACTCTCGATCGGGTGGGCCACGCCAGCCGCATCGGCGTACAGCGATTCCGACGACTGGTCGGTGCGGATGATCTGCGCGCCGATATTGCCGCGCACAGAATAGCCGCCGATCTCGCTGTCGATATTGGCGCGGGCGAAGGCTGTCGTGATTTTTTCCGTGACGTCCCACGCGCGGCTGATCGTGCCGGCATTGTTTGCCAGGCTGTAGTTGATCGGGTCGAAGTACCTGGCGATCACCGCCGGCACGTTCCAGGATGGCACGATGCCGGCGCCGGCAAATCCCAGGTCGACCGGTGCATACAGCAGGTCGCTGGAAATCGTCGGCGTGCCTTTCGCGAACAGCTGGCCTTCGGGCTGGCGCTTGGTCTTGGTGCGGTCGCTGTGGTTGACGCCGACGTCGAAGCCGGCGAGGTAGTTTTCGATGGCCGCCGGCGCCGGCAGGTTTGCCGCCACCTTCAGGCTCGCCAGCCTGTCTTTCAAGTGCGGCGAGTAGGTCTTGCCATAGCCATAGATCGAATTGCCCGTATGCAGGGTGGCCGGATTGCTGTAGTCGAGCTGGCCGGACAGGTGTGCGAAGTGGCCGGTCTGCCAGCCAACCGTCATTAGCGGGTCGTTGAATGCGCCACCGCTGGCGGTCTGCAATTGCAGGTTGTTCTCCAGGTAGGTCTCGTCGCGCTTGGCCTGCGAATAGTTGGCATCCACGACCAGCGACCAGTCGCCGAAATTGAACCGGTTCGCCCAGCCGGCGGTGCGGATCTGGTCTTCACGGTGGTTGTGCTGGCCGCGCACCAGCGGATACGCGCCCGTGGCGGTACCGCCGATCAGCGTGCCGTCGACGATATTGGTCGAGCTGTAGTTGAAGCCGAGCGGGTTGTTGCTGCCGTTGTAGCCGCCCAGGTTGACTTCGAACTGGTTGTTCGTGTCGACCTGCTTGAAGTTCGACGCGAAGACATCGAGGGTACTGGTCCACATGCGGCTCGGGCGATATTCCAGCACGCCGATCACGCCGGTGCGGGTCAGCCGGCCGCTCTTCGCCAGTGCCTTCACCCCGGCCGTCACATAGGTTCCGGCCGGCACGCCGGAAATGCGGGTCTGGTCGAACGGTTCGTAGGTGCCGGTTTCATTGTCCAGGATCGGCGATTCCATGTTCGCCACGCCCAGTGCCATGCCGATGGTGCGGTTGGCGAACTGGTCGATGTAGCTGGCGCTCACGCGGTGGCCGTGGTCCTTGGCATTGGCGATCTTGCCCAGCGAGTTCTTCTCGCCCCGCACGTTGAACGAGATGGTGCGCCCGGGGAACGACAGGGGCCGCACGGTCTGCATGTCGATGGTGCCGGACAGGCCCTGGCCCACGAGGCCCGCATCCGGTGTCTTGTGCACGGTGACCGCGCTCAGCAGCTCGGAGGGGTACTGGTCGAATTCCACGCTGCGGTTGTCGCCCGTGCTCACCTGCTCGCGGCCGTTCAGCAGCGTGGTGGCGAAGTCGGGCGACAACCCGCGCACGCTGATCACTTGTGCCCGCCCGGCCACGCGTTGGGCGGCCAGGCCGGGCAGCCGCGCGATGGATTCCGCGATGCTCGTGTCGGGCAGCTTGCCGATGTCTTCGGCGGAAATCGATTCCACGATCGACGTGGCGTCCTTCTTCACGGAGATGGCGTCTTCGATGCCACGGCGGATGCCGGATACCGTCACCTGGGCGATGCCGCCTTGCGCCGTACTCGTGGTGCTGGCGGCAGGATTCGGCGCATCGGCCGTGCTCTGGGCCATTGCCGGGGCGCCCAGTACCGACAGCAACACCGCGCAGGCGGTAGCGATGGGATGCAACGGGAAGGATGACTGCGAACTGCGTGGAAATGCCTGGACGTGCATTGTTGTCTCCATGGTTTGCGAAAGTGCTGGCTTGGCCACGCTCATCGACGTTTTGGCCTTTTTGTATTAAAACTAGATATCAATTTCGAAGAACTTTAGCAAAAATACATTGCCTGCATAGAGCAAGGCCAGAAGATTTAGCACGAAATCGCCAGATGGTTGTATCTACACTACAGTAATGCGACGTCGAATGTACTTCGGCTACATGCTCGGCAGTGTCGGTCGCTGCAGCGCTGTTGATGAGTGTCGAGCCCGTGTCCACCTTGGGGCACCTTGGGGTCAACCCTCGAAACGGACACGAACTGAGCTGTAGTGCTGTCCGTTAATGCCGAGCTCGTGTCCGAAAACGGGCTTGACCCCATGGTGGACACGAGCCCGACCAGGAATGAAGGTCGCATCAGCCTGGTGACTTGCAAAGTGCAGGTAATTCGGCGTTCCCGGTGCGCCATCAAGGGACATGTCGATACAGCGTCGAATACTGGATTCCTTTGCGAAATTGCAATACGATGGCCCAGCTTTCGCCTTGTGACGAAAGCGCCCGGGTAGCCAATAAAAGACCAAGGAGTCCTCGATGTCCCGCCGTTTCGTATCCACCGCCGTTCCCGTACTGTGTCTGTCGTTGCTGGCGTCTTCCGCCTGGGCGCAGACCGAGCCGCCGCAGCCGGCCGCCGCCATCGAAGCCACTAGCGAGGTCGCCACCGAAGCTGCGCCGGAGCAGATCCTCGTGGTGGGGCAACGGCCCGGCCCCGGTCTGTGGAAGGTGTCCAGGGGCGACCATGTGCTGTGGGTATTCGGTACCTATGGCCCCCTGCCGAAAGGCATGGAATGGCGCTCGCAGCGCGTGGAATCGATCATCGCCCAGTCGGAGGAATTCATCGCTGAGCCCTCTGCGCAACTGGGCGTGGGCTGGCTGCGCGGCCTGACCGTACTGCCGTTCATGATCGGCATGGAAAATAACCCGGAGGACAAGGTGCTGAGCGACCTCGTACCGCCGGAAACGCACGAGCGCTGGCTGGCACTGCGCAAGAAATACCTGGAGGATGACGACGGCTTCGAGCGCAAGCGCCCGCTGTTCGCGGCCCAGGCACTGTCGGCCAAGGCGACCGACGCGGCGGGGCTGTCGAGGAAGAAGGACCTGAGCGACAAGCTGACGCAGATCGCCAAGCAGAACAAGGTCAAGATCACGTCCACCCATGTCGACATGCGCGTGGACAGCCCGGTCAAGGCCGTGCGCGAATTCAAGAAGACGCCGCTGCAGGACGTGGCCTGCTTCACGAAAACGATCGACCGCCTGAATACCGATGTGGACGCACTGCGCGTCCGCGCCAATGCCTGGGCGAAGGGCGATATCGAAGCGATCAACGCGCTCGATTTCTCGGAGCAGGAAGCGGCTTGCCTGGACGCGGTACAGAACAACAAGATCATGCAGGAACAGGGCTTCGGCAACATCGACACGAAGATGCGCGCCGCCTGGCTTGGCGCCGCCGAGAAGGCGCTGGTGGCGAACAAGGTCACGTTCGCCGTGCTGCCGATCAAGCTCATTCTTGGCAAGCAGCCCTTGCTGGCGGAGCTGCAGATCAAGGGATATGCGGTGGAGCAGCCGGAGTAAAGGTACAAGATGGCGGGTGTATGCTAAGAGGGGCGCACCCGAGCAGCGGCTTGCGTTAAGCCTGCAATATTGTCAGCGCCCATCAATCGCGCGTAGAATGCGAGGCACGCGGGTGTAGCTCAATGGTAGAGCAGGAGCTTCCCAAGCTTAAGACGAGGGTTCGATCCCCTTCACCCGCTCCAGATTCCCGGTTGTAGTCGGTACGCAGAAAATTCGCAGCAGGTTTGCAGCCAATCCGCAGCCAATTCGCAGCCAGTCCCGTCACGGGCCAGCCATCCAAAGCCTCTCCCGCACAGCCGCATGTCCCCCCGCGTATTTGTCCAACTGCTGCTCTCCCTGCTGTTGCTGGTCTCCCAGCAACTGGCACTGGCGCACGGCTATACGCACGTCCAGCGCACGGTCACGGAGCAGTTGCGCGACAGGGATGGCGGCGCGCCGCTGACGGCCGCGGACCACCTGTGCGCCCAATGCCTCTCCGCCGACCAATTTGCGTACGCACTCGGCGTCCCGTCGTATCACTTCAAGATCGCCGGCAATGGCTATCTGCCGATCAAGGAATTTTCCGCGCAAGTGGCCGGCAGCAAGGCCGTCCGCGCGTTCCAGCCGCGTGCCCCGCCCAGGGCCTGACCAGCACAAGCAAGTCGCAACTTGAGCCGCCGCGCAGGCATTGCGCGGCGGCGGCTCGTCATTCCCTATTCGAGGTACGCAACACATGAACACGCAAAAAACACTGCTGGCCAGCGCCATCCTGGCCGCCCTGTCTTCCATCGCATCGTCCACCGCATTCGCCGAGACCGCGAGCGCCAGCGCCGATATGCAGGGTGCCGACCCGCAGGGCGCCGGCCAGGTCCAGCAAGTCATCGTCACCGCCAATCCATTCCGCAGCGGGGAGGGCGACCAGATCCTCACGCCGGCCAAGGTGCTGCAGGGCGACGAGCTGCGCGACAAGGCCGGCAGCTCGCTGGGCGAAACGCTGTCGCAGGAGCTGGGCGTGTCCGCCTCCGCGTTCGGCGCCGGCGCGTCGCGGCCCATCATCCGCGGCATGGAAGGCCCGCGTGTAAAAATGCTGGAAAACGGCATGGCCGTGTCCGACGTCTCCGGCCTGTCGAACGATCACGCGGTGGCGGCCGAAGGCGCCGTCGCGCGCCAGATCGAGATCCTGCGCGGCCCGGCTGCGCTGCTCTATGGTTCGGGCGCGATCGGTGGCCTCGTCAACGTCGTCAACGAACGCATCCCGACAACGCTGGAGCCGAAGCTGACCGGCCAGGCGGAGGCGCGCTACAGCACCGTGGATACCGGCAAGAACGCCTCCGGCACGATCGATGGTGCCATTGGCAAGTTCGCACTGCATGCGGACGGTAACTGGCGCAACGCGGACGACTACAGGATTCCCGGCACGCGCATCATCGGCGATCCGGCATCCGGTTCCGGCCGGCTTGCGAACTCCTTTACACGCGAGCGCAACGTTGGCATCGGCAGTTCGTATGTCGACGATTGGGGCCATGTCGGCGCGTCGGTGTCGCACCTGACGAACCTGTACGGCATCCCCAGCGCCGAAGGCTCGCGCATCGACCAGGAACAGACGCGCTACGACATCGAAGGCTTGATCCGTGCGCCGTTCGCCGGCTTCGAGAACCTGAAGTTCAAGGCCGGCCACACCAGCTACAACCATGCGGAGCTGGGCGAAGACGACGCGCCCGAAGTCGTCTTCGACAACCGCTCGACCGAAACGCGCCTGGAGCTGTCGCACCTTCCAGTGGCCGGCTGGCGCGGCACGTTCGGCATCCAGACGGAGAACACGCACTTCTCCGCGCTGTCGGCCGAAGGCGGGCCGGATACGGTGCCGGTCACGCGGTCGACGTCGCAAGCCGGCTTCCTCGTCGAGGAAAAAGACCTTGGGCCGGTGCGCCTGTCGGTCGGCGGACGGCTCGAGCACGTGAAGCGCCAGCCCAAGACGGGAATAACTGCGGGCGTTGACCGTTCGTTTAACCTGAAATCGGGCTCCGTGGGTGCGCAGTGGCCGTTCATGCAGGGTTATGCCGCCGGTCTCACGTTCTCGTATGCGCAGCGCGCACCGGCCACCGAAGAGCTGTATTCGCATGGCCCGCACGATGCCACCGTCACGTTCGACATCGGCAATCCGGACTTCGCCAAGGAAGTGTCGCGCAACGTCGAGCTGTCGGTGCAAAAGACGAGTGGCCTGGTGCGGTGGAAGGCGAACCTTTACCGCAACAAGGTTGATGATTTTATCTATGGCAATGTGACCGGCGCGCTCGTGGATGAAGAGGGCAACCCCGGCGAGGAACTGCGCGAGCGCATCTTCGAGCAGGGCAATGCCACGATCCGCGGCGCCGAGGCCGAGCTGACGGTCAACGAGCATGGCGCGGGCTGGTCGGGCCGCGTCTTTGCCGATACCTCGCGCGGCAAGCCCGATGCCGGCGGCAGCCTGCCGCTGCAACCGGCGGATCGCATCGGCGCTTCGCTTGCCTACAAGATGGATGCGCTGCGCGCCGGGCTGTCGCTCGTGCATGCGCGCGGGCAGGACCGGCTTGCATCGTTCGAGAGCACGCCCACGGACAGCTACAACCAGCTCAATGCGAATCTCTCGTACACGCAGAAGGCGGGGGCCTACGACCTCACGTACTTCCTGCTGGCGAAAAACCTGCTCGATGACGAGATCCGCACGTCGACGTCGGTGCTGAAGGATATCGCGCCGCTGGCCGGGCGCGGCATCGTGTTCGGCATCCGTGCGAAGTTCTGACGCTTCCCGACACTCGGTTACCGGCTGCGCATTTCTGTTCGTCACAACACGGCCGCCACGGCGGCCGTGCGCGCCATCCTGCCCGTTTCGCTAAGATTATTCGTCATTAAAGCGTTCGTCATCACAGCGTTCGGCATCGAGGCGGGAGGATCAATCGTGGACCCGGCATATCTCTACAAATACCGGCCATTCACCAGCGAGTGCGATATCGAGTTCACGCGGCAGATCGTGTGCGACAACACGATCTACTTTGCGCCGCCGTGCACGTTCAACGATCCGTTCGATTCGCGGCCCGCGTTTTCCTTCGATGCGCCGTTCGACGAGATGAAGGCTTACTACCGCCGGATGTGCAGCAAGCAGATGCCGGAGCTCACCGAGCGGGCATGCGAGGAAGAGCTGGAAAAGATCCTGGCCGATCCCGCCACCGACCTTCGCACGCCGCAGGGGCAGCAAAAGATCCAGCAGCTGCATTCGCGGATCCTGGCCGAGGAAGTGGGCGTGCTGTGCCTGTCCTCGGAGCGCGACCATATCTTGATGTGGTCGCACTATGCCGATTGCCACAAGGGCGTTTGCCTGCGCTTCGATCCGCGCGCGGCATTCCTGCGCGATGCGCGGCCGATCGGCTATGAGTCGCGGCGCGAACTGGTCAACCCGTTCCGCGACGGCGACGAGGACATGGCGGCCAAGACCTTCCTGATGAAGAGCCGGCACTGGTTGTATGAAGGCGAATGGCGGGCCATCCGCTACGAGGGGCCGGGCCCGGTGGCGTTCGAGCCGGAAGCGCTGACGGGCATCGTGCTGGGCGCGAACGCATCGTAGGAGGCCGAAGAGCTCGTGCGTGAATG
Organism: Pseudoduganella lutea; assembly: GCF_004209755.1. Lineage (NCBI taxonomy): Bacteria > Pseudomonadati > Pseudomonadota > Betaproteobacteria > Burkholderiales > Oxalobacteraceae > Pseudoduganella > Pseudoduganella lutea. The sequence goes on from NZ_CP035913.1 coordinate 3,643,837, forward strand.
GGCGAGCCGCCGGCGCGCGCCGCTGGAGTTGCTGCGTGCTTATCCGGACCAGCAGGAATTCCGGCTGCATATCCGCCCGCTCGACGACTGAGATACGCGACCGATCTTGCCGCAAGGTGCGTCAGCTAACCGACCGGCAATGCACCGGGCGCGATCCTTTCATGAACGACGTTTGTCGTGTCGAGTCTTTTGCCTCGGATTATCGATCAAGGAGAACATCATGTCGGACAATCTGCAAGAACGCGGCCCGCAGGATCGCAGCCGAATCAATGTCAACGAAGAGTGGGAACTGCGTTACTGGACCAAGGAGCTGGGCCTGTCGCCGGACGAATTGCGCAAGGCCGTGCAGGAAGCGGGAACCAGTGCGAAAGCCGTGCGCGAACATCTTGGCAAGGCCCATTGATGTTCCTGTAGGAACGGCTTACCGCCAGGGCGGCAAGCGTGCGCGCGGCCCCGGTCGCGCGTGCTAGCATCCGCGCTTTCACATTGCCGAAGTAGCATGACCGAAGATATCTGGGTAAAGGGTTACGTCTACAGCGTCGAGGTGGCGGAGGAATCCGGGCGCTATCGGGGCTGCATTCACATCAAGGCACACCGCTATACGGGCCGTGCGTTCGAGCCGCCCATCGTGATCGAAACGCCGGCATTGTTCAAGCGCGAGCATGCGGCCGAGATCGAGGCGCGTGCGCTGGCGCGCGAACTGATCGATGGCGGGCAGCTCGAAGAACGCATTCTCGCCATTCGGCACGAGTCAGCATTGCCGGCAGCTCAGCCGGTCAGCGATACATCCAGCCACACCGAATAAGCAAGGCGCTTGCCTTCCCACGTGCCGCCGCCGCGCACCGCGGCGTCCGTCGACGTCGGCTTGCCGTCGATCTCGTGGCGCGCCAGCATCTGGCGGAACGCCAGCGCATCCTTTGGCGCCAGGTAGCCCACCATGCGGCCGGACAGGAATACGGCCACGGCCTTGTCCTCGTAGGGATTGGCATCGTCCGGCAGCAGCAGGGCGGGGTGGCGGGCGTCCGCCTTGCCTTCGCCGTGGTCACCTGCCAGTGCCTGGATCGTGTCGCGGTAGCGCGATTCACCCACCACCTCGAGCTCGAAGCGGCCGCCGTCGGACCAGTGCCGGACCGGTTCGCCGTCCGGCGCCGGCGTGTAGGAACCGCCGGCAGGGTGGCCCTGCCATGGCGCGGGCTTCGGCCGGCCCTTCAGCAGGAAATACAGCGCCAGCAGCGCCACGATGATGATTGCGATGAGAACAAGTTGCACGAGTCGATCCGGGAATGGCGGGGCTGCTATTATCGCAGCCCGGCCGGCGCCGAATACGTGAATTCGGTGTGGCGATGCTGCGATACCGCGCTCAGCGTGCCGCCGTGGGCATGGGCGATTTCGGATGCGATGTACAGGCCCAGGCCAAGGCCGCGCCGCGGCTGGCCGTCATCGTCGCGCCAGTAGGGCTGGAACAGCTTGCCGAGTTTTTCCGGCGCGATCGTTTCGCCCTCGTTGGCCACGCAGAGCTTGAACGTGCCGTCCTCCACTTTGGCGCTCACGTGGACGGGCGTGCCGGCTTCGCCATAGCGCAGCGCATTTGCCAGCAGGTTCGACAGCAGTTGCGTCACGCGGTCGCGGTTGCACCACACGGTGCCGGGAATGGCAATATCGCTGACGATCGCGCGTTGTGAATGCTCGCTCTTGCACTCGACGACCACCTGCGCCAGCGCTTCGGCCAGGTCGTCCACCGCTTCCAGCTCCGTGGCGATGCCGCCGCCCAGCCGGCCGCGGGCGAAATCGAGCACGTCGTCGATCATGCGGGCGATGCGCTGGCTGCTGCGCTGGATCGTGCGGGCGATCGTCAGCGTGGTCTCGTCGACGCCGCGCCGCTGCAGGAGCTGGGCGCCGTGCAGGATCGACGACAGCGGCGTGCGGATATCGTGCCCCAGCACCGCGATGAACTGTTCGCGCAATTGCGACGTGACGCGTTCGTTGCTCAGCTCGGACACATGGTCGGCATGGCGCTTTTCCGCCTCGAGCTGCTTGGAAATGAGTTGCGCGAACAGTTCCAGCGATTTCACCGTCTTCGATCCCGACAGCGTGATCGGCCGTGGGTCCAGCCCGCACAGCGTGCCGAAGAAGCTGCCCTGGCTGTCATAGATGGGAATCGAGATATAGCTTTCGAAACCGTACTGGCGCGGGCAGGGGTGGTTGTTGAACAGGTCGTCCTGGCTCACATGGTCGATCACGATTGGCGCGTCGATCTGGCGCACGCTGTTGCACAGCGTGGTGCGCACGTCGAGCGGGTCGCCCGGCTGCAGGCCGAAGCCGATCTGGTCCAGCACGGCGCAGGTGGTCCAGCTGGTGGGGGTCACGTGGGCCACGCAGACGAAGCGCAAGCCCGTCATCTCGGCCATCACGGAAAGGATGTCCGGTACGCATGGAAGGGCCTGTACTGCCTGCACGGGATGTGGCCAGGCTTGCGTCATGTTCGGTTCCAGGATGGTGGGATGAGGCAAGTGTAGCAGACCGGAAGGCGCTGCTGGCGCTGGGGCAACTGCTATAATCGCCGTTTTTTTCAGCAAAGTTCCATGTCTTCCGAAACTCCACCGAAGGGCCCCGCGCGGTCCATGCTGTACGACCCGACCGAACGCCGCATCAAGAGCTTCGTCACCCGCGCCGGCCGCCTGTCCACCGCGCAGGAGCGGGCGCTGAACGACCTGGGGCCGCAATACATGATCGAGTACGCCAAGGCGCCGCTGGACACGGCGGCGGCGTTCGGCCGCACCGCGCCGGTCGTCCTGGAGATCGGCTTCGGCATGGGCCAGACCACGGCCCACATCGCCAAGCACATGCCGGAGAAGGATTTCATCGGCGTCGAAGTGCACACGCCGGGCGTGGGCAGCCTGCTGAAACTGATCGGCGAAGAAGGGCTGACGAACCTGCGCGTGATCCAGCACGATGCGGTCGAGGTGCTGAACAACATGATCCCGGCCGGCACCCTGGCCGGCGTGCACGTGTTCTTCCCGGATCCATGGCACAAGGCTCGCCACAACAAGCGCCGCCTGATCCAGGCGCCGTTCGTGAAGCTGCTGGTCGACCGGCTGGCAACGGGCGGCTACCTGCACCTGGCCACCGACTGGGAAGACTACGCGGTACAGATGCTGGAAGTGCTGTCCGCCGAAGAAGGGCTGCAAAACACGGCGCAAGGCTATGCGCCGCAGCCGGCCTACCGCCCGCTGACCAAGTTCGAGAACCGCGGCCTGAAGCTGGGCCACGGTGTGTGGGACCTGGTGTTCACGAAGAAGTAGTCTTCATCGCCGTCATGAACGCGCCGGCGCCGCCACCGCGGCCGCCGGCGCTTTTGCTTTCACGGGCAGGAAGGCCAGCAGGTTGCCGGCGATGACGAGCGCCAGCCCGCCGAACGCGGCGGCGCTCCAGTGGTAATCCTCGTAGACCGACGATACCGTCAGCGCCACCACCGGGAACAGCACCGTGCAATAGGCCGCGCGGTCCGGCCCCATCCGCCCGACCAGCAGCAGGTAGGCCGTGAAGCCGATCACCGACCCGGGGATCGCCAGGTACAGCAGCGAACCCACGTATTGCGTGGTCGGCTCGATGCGGAACGGCATGCCGAGCGCCAGCGCGCCAAGCGTCAGGATGGCGGCGCCGATGAACATGGCCCACGTGTTCGTCAGCCACGGTGTCAGTCCCAGCGCCTGCATGCGCGACGACAGCAGGTTCCCCGCCGAGAAGCACAGCGTGCCCAGCAGTGCCAGCGCCAGGCCGACAAGCAGGTTCGCGTCAGTCCAGTGGCCCTGCATCTGCGGCAGGAACAGCAGGCCGATGCCGGCCAGGCCGAGCGCCGCGCCCCCCATCACCGATCCCCGGATCGGCCGGCCCATGAACAGCCGGCCGTTGATCGCATTCCACACCGGCGCCGTGGAAAACACCACGGCCACGAGGCCGCTCGGCACATGCGCGCTGGCATAGTAAAAGCACAGGAAATTGCAACAGAACAGCGCCGTGCCCTGCGCCACCAGATAGCGCCATGCCCGGCGCGGCGGCCACACGGGCTTTTTCGTCACCACCAGGATCGCCAGCAGCACCGCCGCCGCCAGCCAGAACCGCCACGCGATCGACACCGGCGCCGGCACGTCGCCCAGCTGGAGCTTGATGGCGATCCACGTCGTGCCCCAGATCAGCACGGTAATCGCATAGAGAAGAGCATTCATTTCATTCCCGATCGCAAGCTGTTGTAAAAAGTTCGGGGACTGTCCCTCCGGGCGGGACTGTCCCCATGTTGTAAAACCACCAAAACTCGGATGTCCGTTTTTGGAGATTTTGTGCGGTGGGAACATTGCCTGGTTGTCTGGTCTTGCGCATTTCGCGGGCGGGGCCGTTGGCGGAGCGGTGGAGGGTGCTAGACTTTTCGCCATGAACACCAACTCTCCTTCCAACCCGATTCCCGACGAGCGCATGACCCCGGCGGCCCGTGCGGCACTGGCGGCGGCGCCGGCCGATGCGATGGGCCACGCGGTGTTTCGCACGATGAGCGGCACCGAGGCCACGCTGGAGCGCTTTGCATGGTTGGGCGATGGCCTGGCGGCGGCCGTGTGGGAGCGCCATACGGACGAGCAGGAAACCATCTACAGCCAGCCCGGCCACCACACGCTGTCGTGCTACCTGGGGGGCGGCTATCGCGTGGAGCGCAATGGCTCGCCGGGGCAGTTCGGCGGCCCGCACCGCCTGTGCTCATTGCCGGACTGGCACGAGTCGCGCTGGATGGTGCGCGATTCGCTGCGGCTGATGCACATCTATTTCATGCCCGAACACTTCACGCGCCGCGCCGTGGTGGAACTGGACCGCGAGCCGCGCGAGCTGATGCTGCAGGACCGCACCTATTTCGACAATCCGCAACTGGCCGCGATGTGCCAGTCGCTGCTGCAGGTGCCCTGGCTCGGTACCGACGGCCTGTTGCGCGCCAACGAGATCACGCACGAGGCGCTGTCGCACCTGTTGCACGACCAGGCGGCGCTGCGCCCGGACTTGCGGCTGAAAGGCGGATTGGCGCCCTACCTGCGCCGGAGGCTGGCCGAGTGGATCGAGGCGCACCTGCACGAGGCCATCACGCTGGGCAGGCTGGCCGAGGTGGCCTGCCTGTCGGAATTCCACCTGGCGCGCATGTTCCGCACGTCGTTCGGCATGCCGCCGTCGGCATGGATCGCGGCGCGGCGCATCGACCGCGCCCGGGCGCTGCTGAAGACTGGCGCGCTGCCCTTGCAGCAGGTGGCCGACGCGTGCGGCTATGCGGACCTGTCCCACTTCAGCCACCGCTTCCGCGCGGCGACGGGCGTGCCGCCGGGGCAGTGGCGAACGGCGATCAGGGGATGAAAGCCGGAGCGATCAGGTGAGGTCGCGGATCAGGCGCACGATGTCGTCGCCGTAGGACGCCAGCTTCTTCTCGCCCACGCCGGAAACGCCGCGCAACTGGTCCAGCGACGTGGGCTTGGCCTTGGCGATCTCGCGCAGCGTGGCGTCGACGAAGATCACGTAGGCCGGCACGTTGTGCTCGCGCGCGGCACCCATCCGCCAGGTGCGCAGGCGCTCGAAGATCGACTGTTCTTCCGGAGCGAGGTCGGTTTCCACATAGCCCTTCGGCGTGGAGCCGCGCTTGACCTTGACCGGTTTCTGGTACTGGCGCAGCTGCACCTTCTGGCCGCCCTTGAGCACGGGGCGCGCGGCATCGGTCAGTTTCAGCGACATGTACTGGTCGTGGTCGACCGTGACGAGGCCCAGCGCGATCACCTGGCGCAGTATCGCGCGCCATTCCTGTTCGCTGCGGTCGGCCCCCACGCCAAAGACCGATAGCGCGTCGTGGCGCCACGTCTTGATGCGCTCGGTCTCCTGGCCGCGCAGCACTTCGATCACGTGGGTGGCGGCAAAGCGCTGGTCGACGCGGTAGATGGTCGACAGCAGCTTCTGCACCGGCACCGTGCCGTCGAACGACACCGGCGGGAACAGGCACGTATCGCAGTTGCCGCACGGGGAAGACGCCTCGCCGAAATAATCGAGCAGCCGCACGCGCCGGCACGACAGCGTTTCGCACAGGCCCAGCATCGCATCGAGCTTCGATCCAAGCACGCGCTTGAAGTCTTCGTCGGCCTCGGATTCGTCGATCATCCGGCGTTGCAGCACCACGTCCTGCAGGCCATAGGCCATCCAGGCACTGGCCGGCATGCCGTCGCGGCCGCCACGGCCCGTCTCCTGGTAGTAGCCCTCGATGCTTTTTGGCAGGTCAAGGTGGGCCACGAAGCGAACATCGGGCTTGTCGATGCCCATGCCGAAGGCGATCGTGGCCACCATCACGATGTTTTCCTCGCGCAGGAAGCGGGCCTGGTTGGCCGCGCGTTTCGCGTGGTCCATGCCGGCATGGTAGGGCAGCGCGCGAATGCCATTCTCGTTGAGCATCTCGGCCGTTTCCTCGACCTTCTTGCGCGACAGGCAGTACACGATGCCCGAATCACCGGCATGTTCGCCGCTGATGAAGTCCAGCAGCTGCTTGCGGCCGTTGGTCTTTTCGACAATGGAATAGCGGATGTTCGGGCGGTCGAACGATGAAACGAACTGCGCGGCGTTCGTGAGATCGAGGCGGTGCGCGATCTCGGCACGGGTCTGCTGGTCCGCCGTGGCCGTGAGCGCGATGCGCGGCACGCCCGGGAACTGCTCGTGCAGCACCGACAGCTTGATGTATTCAGGCCGGAAGTCGTGGCCCCATTGCGAGACGCAGTGTGCCTCGTCGATCGCGAACAGCGCGATCTGCGAATCCTGCAGCAGGTCGAAGCAGCGCTGCGTCATCAGCCGCTCGGGCGCCACGTACACCAGGTCGAGCTGGCCCGTGCGCACCATGCGCTCGATGCGGGCAGTTTCTTCCCACGTTTGCGTGGAATTGAGGAAAGCGGCGCGCACGCCCACTTCGGCGAGCGCATCGACCTGGTCCTGCATCAGGGCGATCAGCGGCGAAATCACGACGCCCACGCCATCGCGCAGCAGTGCCGGAATCTGGTAGCACAGCGATTTGCCGCCGCCCGTGGGCATCAGCACCAGCGCATCGCCGCCATTGGCGACCTGTTCGACGATTTCTGCCTGCTGGCCACGGAAGGCCGAGTAACCGAAGACCGATTCGAGCAGGTGCAGGGCGCGTTGGGAGATGTCCAGTTGATCCATTGATATGCTTTAAAACCCGGGGATGAGGTTCGGCCCGGGTTTGCTGCGCCAGGATCGAGTCGACCCAGGCAACCGCGCCGGTGCAGGCCGTGGCGAAACCACGGTGCCGAACACTATACGGTACCACGCGACGATGGTGAAGTCATGCGTGCTGATATAACGCAGCAGCAACCCGGCGCACAGGAAAGTGGAAAGAACGCGGAAATGGCCTTGCGCCGAGCCGTCGGTAGAAGCGGGCAACATGACCCGTTGCTGTTCCCGCGCATTCGGTCAACCGTGGAAGTGCTAAAAATCAATCAATAAAGTTTCCTTTTGGACAAAAATTACCTTCCATCTCCAGGAGGTAATGATGAAAAATTACACCAAGACCGCGCGTGCCCATTTCATTTTCGCCACAGCCTATGCGCTGCCATGCCTCGCCTTGCTCACCGCCGGATCGCTGCTCGGCAAGGAAATTGCCTGGCAACTGCCTGCCGGCGTTGCCGCGCTGTCGGCAGCGCATGGCTTGTTGGGGTGGGGCGCATCGCTGGCGAAGAACTGGGCCCGGATCCTGACCCTGGCGCTGGCGCTGCCGGCATTGCTGGCCGTGCCGCTCGGCACGCTGGTGGCGATCCAGCTGATTTCATATTGTTGGCTGGAATGGAACGATCGTGACGCATTTCGCGCCTTGCACGGTATCCCGGCAACCGCCAAATGACGGGATATGGCACACGGTCGCGTTGGCGCGCGATCGTGTGTATTTTTTGCTTTGACTTTCAGCACTGTCCCGCTTACTATTTTCACAAAAATTGGTAGCGGTACCAGCAGCGCGTTCCGTGCCAAAAAAGCGTAAAAATACAATAACGGAGACAAGATGCTGAACCGCTTTTCCGCTGAAGCCATGGCTGTGGCCGCGCTGGCATGGCATTGCGCGGCGCTCGCCGACCCCGCGCTGCAAAATATCCAGGGACGCACGCACCAGAACCTCGACGGCCGCTGGCACTACATCGTCGACCCGTATGAAACGGGCTATTACGATTACCGCCGCAAGCCCTACGACCAATCCGACAAAGGGACCGGCGGTTATTACGACGACCGCCAGCCGAAGGACAAGGGCGACGTGGTCGAATACAGCTTCGACGGTTCGCCCACGCTGGCCATTCCCGGCGACTGGAATTCGCAGGATGCCAAGCTGGAATTCTACGAAGGCACCGTCTGGATGCGGCAGAAATTCAATGCCGCGCCGAAGGACGGCAAGCGCTATGTCCTCTACTTCGGCGCCGTCAACTATGAGGCGCACGTCTACCTGAACGGGAAAAAGCTGGGCAGCCACAAGGGCGGTTTCACGCCGTTCCAGTTCGAAGTGACCGGCAAGCTGGCCGCCGGGTCGAACACCGTGGTCGTCAAGGCCGACAACAAGCGCCACCAGGACGCGATCCCGACGGTCTCCACCGACTGGTGGAACTACGGCGGTATCACGCGCGACGTGCTGCTGGCCGAAGTGCCCGCCACCTATATCGCCGACTACAAGGTGCAGCTGGCGAAAGGCGATGCGCGCCGCATCGAGGGCTACGTGCAGCTCGATGGCACGCAAAAGGACCAGGAAATCACCGTCGCGATTCCCGAGGCGAACCTGTCGACAAAGGTGCGCACCGATGCGAACGGTCGCGCCGCCATCCGCATCCCGGTCAGCAAATTGAAGTACTGGTCGCCGGAAGACCCCAAGCTGTACGGCGTGACGATCGCCGCCGGCAGCGACAAGGTCAGCGACCGCATCGGCTTCCGCACCATCGAAACCAGAGGCAAGGACATCCTCCTGAATGGCAAATCCACGTTCTGGCGCGGCGTCTCGATCCACGATGAAAACCCGCTGATCCCGGGGCGCCTGCGCGGTGCCGGCGACATGCGCATGCTGCTGCAGTGGGCCAAGGACATGAACTGCAACTACGTGCGGCTGGCGCATTACCCGCACAGCGAGGAAATGATACGGCTGGCGGACGAGATGGGGCTGATGGTCTGGGCCGAAGTGCCGGTCTACTGGACGATCTCGTGGGAAAACCCGGCAACCCTGCAGAACGCGCAGGCGCAGCTGACGGACCTGATTGTGCGCGACAAGAACCGCGCCAGCGTCGTCGTCTGGTCGATCGGGAACGAGACGCCCGTCAGCCCACCGCGCAACGCCTTCATGTTCAAGCTGGCCGACACGGTGCGCGCGCTGGACGACACGCGCCTCGTTGGCGCCGCGCTGGAAGTGCACCGCAACGGCAAGGAAGTCACGGTGGAAGATCCGCTGGCCGAAAAACTCGATCTCGCCAGCTTCAACGAATATGCCGGCTGGTACTGGGCCAGCAACAAGGACATGCTGGACTTCCACTTCAATATCCCGTACGACAAACCGGTGATGATCACCGAGTTCGGCGCTGATGCGCTGGGCGGCTTCCATGGCGATGCCGACACGCGCTGGACCGAGGAATACCAGGACCAGCTCTACAAGAACCAGTTCAGGATGCTCGAAGCGATTCCCGGGCTGCGCGGCATCACGCCGTGGGTGCTGGTGGACTTCCGCTCGCCGCGCCGACCACACCCGTATTACCAGGATTTCTGGAACCGCAAGGGCCTGATCTCGCAAAGCGGCAAACGCAAGCAGGCGTTCCACACGCTGAAGGCGTACTACGACAAGAAGCAGCAACAATACAAATAAGGAGACACGTCGATGACGTTACGACCCATCGCGCTGGCCGCATCGCTGATCGCGCTGCCGGCATTCGCACTCGCCCAGGATGCGATCGACCGCAAGGTCGATGCCCTGCTCAAGCAGATGACCCTGCAGGAGAAGGTGGGCCAGTTGCACCAGCTGGCCGGCGCCGAGGCGACCGGGCCGCAGGCGGCCAAGCGCGCCAGCCAGATGTCGGAAATCAAGGCCGGCAACGTGGGCTCGGTGCTCAACATCAAGGGCGCGAAGGAAACGCGCGAAGCCCAGGCGCTGGCGCTGCAGTCGCGGCTGAAGATTCCGCTGCTGTTCGGGCTGGACGTGATCCATGGCTACAAGACCGTGTTCCCGGTGCCGATCGGCGAAGCCGCATCGTGGGACCTCGAAGCGATCGAGCAATCGGCGCAGGTGGCCGCGCGCGAAGCCGCATCGGCCGGCATCCACTGGACGTTCGCGCCGATGGTCGACATCGGCCGCGATCCGCGCTGGGGCAGGGTGATGGAGGGCGCCGGCGAGGACACGTATCTCGGCTCGAAGATCGCCGCCGCCCGCGTGCGCGGTTTCCAGGGTGCGAAGCTGGGCGCCACCGACCGCGTGATGGCCACCGCCAAGCACTTCGCGGCCTACGGCGCCGCCGTCGCCGGGCGTGACTACAACGCGGTGGACATGAGCCTGCAGCAGCTGCATGAGGTGTACCTGCCGCCGTTCAAGGCATCGGTCGATGCGGGCGTCGCCACGTTCATGAATTCGTTCAACACGCTGAACGGCGTACCGGCCACCGGCAGCGCCTTCCTGCAGCGCGACATCTTGAAGGGCGCGTGGAAATACAAGGGCTTCGTCGTTTCCGACTGGGCGTCGGTCAAGGAAATGGTCGTGCATGGCTACGCGAAGGACCTGTCCGACGCGGCCGTGAAGGCGATCAATGCCGGCAGCGACATGGATATGGAAGGGGAGGCGTTCATCGCCCACCTGGCGCAGGCCGTCAAGGATGGCAAGGTGCCGCAAAAGAACGTCGATGACGCCGTGCGCCGCATCCTGCGCAAGAAATTCGAGATGGGGCTGTTCGACGATCCGTATCGCTTCTCCGATGCGCAGCGCGAGCAGGCGGTGCTGGCCGATCCGCAGCACCGCGCCATCGCGCGCGACGTGGCCCGAAAATCGCTGGTGCTGCTGAAGAACAACCGCAATATCCTGCCGCTGGCGAAAAACGCGAAGAGCATCGCCGTCATCGGCCCGCTGGCCGATTCGCGCCGCGATATGGAAGGCGGCTGGGTGGTGTCCGACGTACGCGGCGAAGTGGTCAGCATCGTCGACGGCATCCGCAATCATGCGCAGGGCGCGCAGATCAGCCATGCGGCGGCCTGCACGCCGGGCTGCGCCACTGCCGACGGATTCGATGCGGCCATTGCCGCCGCCAGCAAGGCCGACGTGATCGTGCTGGCCATCGGCGAAACGTGGGACATGAGCGGCGAAGCGAAGTCGCGCACCGATATCGGCCTGCCGGGCCGGCAAACGGAACTGTGCCAGCGCCTGAAGGCCACGGGCAAGCCCGTCGTCGCCGTGCTGTTCGCCGGCCGGCCGATGATCTTCAACGAAATCGCCGACAACGCCGATGCCATCCTGTACGCATGGTTCCCCGGCTCCGAAGGCGGCAACGCGGTGGCCGACGTGCTGTTCGGCGACTACAACCCGTCGGGCAAGCTGCCGGCCACGTTCCCCCGCAACCTGGGCCAGATCCCGATCTCGTACGCGCAATACAACACGGGCCGCCCCGTCACGGACGAGAAGGACATTGTCTACCGCTCGGCCTACATCGATTCGCCGAACACGCCGCGCTATGCGTTCGGCCACGGCAAGAGCTATACGACATTCGGCTATTCGGGCGTGCAGCTGGACCGCACGATCCTGCGGCCGGGGCAATCGGCCACGCTGTCGTTCGACCTGGAAAACAAGGGCAAGGTCGCCGGCACCGAAATCGCGCAGTTGTACATCCGCGATATGGTCGCATCGGTCGTCCGCCCCGTGAAGGAACTGAAAGGTTTTACGAAAGTCCACCTGCAGCCGGGCGAGCGCCGCCGCGTCACCTTCACGATCGACCGCGACACGCTGGCGTTCTTCAACAGCGACCTGAAATGGGGCGCCGAGCCGGGCGAATTCAAGCTGATGGTCGGCAGCGCCTCCGACGACATCCGAGCGGAAACCACCCTGCATCTGCAATGAAAGAGAACATGAGCGATACCCCAGTCATCACCTCCGTCCGCGTCGTTCCTGTGGCGGGGCGCGACAGCATGCTGCTGAACCTCTCCGGCGCCCACGCGCCATTCTTCACCCGCAACCTGCTGATCCTCACGGACAGCTCGGGGCGGCAGGGCGTGGGCGAAGTGCCGGGCGGCGAAGCGATCCGCAAGACGCTGCAGGATGCGGAAGGCCTGATCGCCGGCCGCGCGATCGGCGACTACAACGCCGTGCTGAACTCGGCCCGCACCGCGTTCGCCAACCGCGATGCGGGCGGGCGCGGCGTGCAGACATTCGACCTGCGCGTGGCGATCCACGCGGTGACGGCAATCGAATGCGCGATGCTCGATTTGCTGGGCCAGTTCCTTGGCGTGCCCGTGGCAGCGCTGCTGGGCGAAGGCCAGCAGCGCGACCAGGTACCGATCCTCGGTTACCTGTTCTACATCGGCGACAAAGGCAAAACCGACCTGCCGTATGCCAGCGAACCGGATGCGCCGGATGCATGGAGCCGGCTGCGCCACGAGGAAGCCTTGAGCCCGGAAGCGGTGGTCGCGCTGGCCGAAGCGGCCTATGAGCGCTACGGCTTCCGCGACTTCAAGCTGAAGGGCGGCGTGCTGCGCGGCGAAGAGGAGATCGAGGCGGTGACGGCGCTGGCCGAGCGCTTCCCCGAAGCGCGCATCACGCTGGACCCGAATGGCGGCTGGCTGCTGGACGATGCGATCCGCCTGTGCCGCGACAAGGGCGACGTGCTGGCCTACGCGGAAGACCCGTGCGGCCCGGAAAACGGCTACTCGGGCCGCGAGGTGATGGCCGAGTTCCGCCGTGCCACCGGCCTGCCGACGGCCACGAACATGATCGCCACGGACTGGCGCGAGATGAGCCATGCCATCGCGCTCCAATCGGTGACGATCCCGCTGGCCGACCCGCACTTCTGGACGATGCAGGGTTCCGTGCGCGTGGCCCAGTTGTGCCAGGCGTTCGGCCTCACGTGGGGATCGCACTCGAACAACCACTTCGACGTGTCGCTGGCGATGTTCACGCACGTCGCTGCGGCGGCACCGGGCAACATCACCGCGATCGACACGCACTGGATCTGGCAGGATGGCCAGCGCCTCACGAAACAGCCGCTGCAAATCGTCGGCGGCCTCGTCGACGTGCCGAAGAAGCCCGGCCTGGGCGTGGAGCTGGACATGGATGAAGTGGATGCCGCGCACCAGCGCTACCTGGGCATGGGCCTGGGCGCGCGCAACGACGCGGCCGCGATGCAGTTCCTGATCCCCGGCTGGCAGTTCGACAGCAAACGCCCGTGCCTGGTGCGCTGATGGCGGACGACAACGCCGATAACGCGGCCGGCAAGCGCCGGCGCCGCAAGGGCCTGGGGCTCACGCTGCGCGACGTGGCGCGCCTGGCCAACGTTGCGCCGATCACCGCATCGCGCGCGCTGAACACACCCGATGCGGTGTCCGACGAAATCCTGCAACGCGTGAAGGATGCCGTCGAACGCACCGGCTACGTGCCGAACCTGCTGGCCGGCGGCCTCGCATCGCGCCGCTCCCGGCTGGTGGCCGCCGTGGTGCCGACGATTACCGGTTCCGTGTTCCTGGAAACGGTGCAGGCATTGACGGAAACGCTGGCCGCCAACGGCTACCAGATGATGCTGGGCCAGTCCGGCTACTACGGCTCGCGCGAGGATGCGCTGCTGGAAACGATCATCGGCCGCCGCCCGGATGGCGTGATCCTCACCGGCATCATGCACTCCACGCTGGCCCGGCGCCGCCTGATCGCCAGCGGCATTCCCGTCGTGGAGACATGGGACCTGACGCCCACGCCGGTCGACATGCTGGTCGGCTTCTCGCACGACAAGGTGGGCACGGCGGTCGCGCAATTCCTGCATGCGCGCGGCCGGCGCCGCATGGCCTGCATCAGCGCCGACGACGAACGCGCCATCCGGCGCAACAACGCCTTCGCCAACGCCGCCCAGGCGCTGGGCGCGAACGTGGTGCCGACCCACATGGTGCCCGCGCCGAGTTCCGTCGCCAGCGGCCGCGAAGGCCTGCGGGCGCTGCTCGCGAAAGATCCGTCGCTCGACGCGATCTTCTGCAGCTCCGACATGGTGGCACTCGGCGTGCTGACGGAAGCGCAGGCGCAGGGCATCAGGGTGCCCGAGCAATTGGCCATCATCGGCCTGGGCGACCTGGCCATGTCGCGCGAACTGCACCCCGCGCTCACGTCCGTGCGCGTCGACGGCACGCTGATCGGCCATACGGCCGCGCAGTACATCATGCAGCGGGCCGACGGGCTGACGGTGGCCGAACCGGTGTGCGACGTGGGGTTTACGATCGTGGAGCGGGCGACGACGTGATCAGGTTCAAGCCGGGGCGGTCAGCCGCTCCAGCTCCGCCAGCCACACCATCGCCTGCTCGCGGGTTTCGCCGCACATCTCGGCCGAAGGCTGCAAGCCGCCGCAAAACGCCGGCCGCTCCGGTTTGCCGAACACGCGGCAGCGGTTGTCGTCGTCGAGCTGCACGCAGCGCACGCCGGCCGGTTTGCCATTCGGCATGCCGGGAATCGGGCTGGTGATCGAAGGGGCGGTGCAGCAGGCACCGCAATGGTCGCGGCAGTTCATGGGCGGGCAACAGTGCGGGGGAAAGCCGGCTATTGTACCCCGCTCAATGCCCGCCCAGCACCAGTGAGATGGCATACAGCAGCACGCCCACCACACCGCCGACCAGCGTGCCGTTGATGCGGATGAACTGCAAATCACTGCCCACCTGTGTTTCCAGCTTTGCCGAGATCGTCTCCGCATCCCACTTGTCGATCACCTTCCGCACCACGGCCACGATCAGGCTGCGCCGTTCAACAATCGCCTCGGTGGCGAAACTTTTCAGCCACTCGTTCAGTTTCGTCCTTACCGTGTCGTTCTTTTCAAGCGCCGTGCTGAAGATGCGCAGCGCGCCCTGCGTGCGCAGCAGCAGGCGCGATTCGGGCGATTCGCTGGCGGCCAGGAGCCGGCCACGGATGTCCGCCCACACGCCGGCCACATACTCTCGGAACAGCGGGTGCGTGATGCCCCGGGCCAGCAAGCCGCGCAGCCGGGCCTCGTACTCGGGCGATTCCTCCAGCTTTTCGATCAGCTCCATGATCGCCGTGTGGAAACGCTCGCGCCATGCGCCGTTTTCGTCGGCCATGTCGTCGAGAATGCTCTGGATGCCATCCATCAGCCGTTCATAGAATTTTTCATCGACCATCTTCGGCATCCATTTCGGGCTGTGGTCATGCACCTTTTGCCGGATGTAGCCGCGGTTTTCTTCCAGCGCGCTGCCCACGAGTCCCAGCACCTTCTGCAGCAGCCGGATGTGCTGGCCATTCGCCACCAGTACCGACAGCACTTGCCCCGTCAACGGCGCCAGCTTCACGTCCTTCATGCCCGACGCCAGCGTGCCGCCGAAAAAAGCGGCGGCATCGCGGTCTTCGATCATGTTCAGCACGGCGGGGATGGTGCCGACGATGCGTTCGGCCACGGCGCGGTTGTTGGCGTCGTCCGCCAGCCAGCGCGCGCCGATGCCGGCCAGGTCCACATCCTTCAGTTCATTACGCACCACGTCGGGGGTGATGAAGTTATGTTCGAGGAATTCGGCGATGTTGGCGCCGATACGATCCTTGTTGCGGGGGATGATCGCCGTATGGGGGATCGGCAGGCCGAGCGGGTGGCGGAACAGGGCGGTGACGGCGAACCAGTCGGCCAGGCCGCCCACCATGGCCGCTTCGGCGAACGCGGCCACGAAGCCCAGCCACGGGTAATCCGGCTGCAGCAGCCTCGCGGCAACGAACACGGCGGCCATCGCGGCCAACAGGCTGGTGGCGATGCGGCGGATGCGGCGCAGCCGCACGAGCGGATCCCTGGACGGCAAAGCGATTCTCCCGGTAAAGACTAGCCCGATGATACGTCGGTGGCGCCCGGCAATACCGTTCGGTACGTCACGATGCGGGCGGCTGGATTAGCATGAGGCACCCAGGCGAAATGCCACGAACGGAGGAGATGAGCATGGATCGCGAACGACCGAAAGCGGGCGACGTGGTGCGGCCGATCGGCTGGCACCAGCAGATGATCGTCATCGGCACGCGCGGCGACGATATCCGCTGCCGCTGGAACGATGACGATGGCGAACACGAACAGGCGTTCCCCTCCGGGCAACTGGAAACCGTGCACCGCGGCGCCGAGTATTCGGCCACGCCGGAGCGCAGCCGGGTCACCCATCGCCCATGAGGGAGGGCGTGCGCGCCTTGACGTTGCTATAGGGCAGGTCTATTATTTGCTGACCCGCGAGTAAGTAAGCAGGTAAGCAAGTAGGCAAGCAAGTAACACGCAACGCGTCATACGCACTACGTCACAACCCTCATATGCAATCCGACACGAAACCGCGCTGGGAGCGCCGCAAAGACGCCCGGCCGCAGGAACTGCTGGCCGCCGCGCTGGACCTGTTCGTGGACCGCGGCTATGCCGCCACCCGCCTGGAAGACGTGGCCCGCCGCGCCGGCGTGTCGAAAGGCACGCTATACCTGTATTTCGAAAACAAGGAAGAGCTGTTCAAGGCTGTTGTCCGCGACAACATCGTGGCCGTGATCGGCCGGGCGGAAATCGATGTCGCCGCCGCCGACAGCACGTCGTGTAATGAATTGCTGCGCGCGATGCTGCGCCGGTGGTGGGCGGACGTCGCCTCCACGCGCGCTTCCGGCCTGGCCAAGCTGATGGTGGCCGAAGCGGGGAACTTTCCTGAAATCGCCCGCTTCTATAACGAGGAAGTCATCTCGCGCGGCCATGCGCTGATCGGCTCGATCGTGCGGCGCGGCGTGGAGCGGGGCGAATTCATGCCTGTCGATCCCGAGATGATGACACGCGTGCTGACCGCCCCGGTCACGATGCTGATGTTGTGGGCGCACAGCTTCGACCCCTGCTGCGGGCCGGTGGACGCCGAAGCCTTCCTGGATACCTGGCTGGGCCTCGTCGAACGCGGCATGGCACGTCCTGTCTGAAACACAACGATTTCGCGGGTTCAACCCCGTGAAACTGCAGGCTGTCGCAATTTTCCGCCTTATACCGTCGTTATCGTTAATATCCCTTCCAGACCAGTTCAACGATAAAATGACGGATTCTTATTCCTTCACTAAAGTCTAAAAGATGAATATCGAACAAGCCCGATTCAACATGATCGAACAGCAGATTCGTCCCTGGGACGTGCTGGACACCGATATCCTCGATCTGTTGATGGTCGTCAAACGCGAGAATTTCGTGCCGGAAGCCTACCGGAAGCTGGCTTTTGTCGACACGTCGATTCCGCTGCCGGGCGGCGCATCGATGCTGAACCCGAAGATCGAAGCGCGCATCGTGCAGGACGTGCACGTGAAGAAGCATGAGAACGTGCTGCTGGTCGGTGCCGGCAGCGGCTACGTGGCCGCACTGCTGGCGCACCTGGCCCGCCATGTCACCGTGGTCGAGATCGACCCAACGCTGAAGGAAATGGCGCAGAAGAACCTGGCCGCCAACGGCGTCACCAACGTCACCGTGGAACTGGGCAACGGCGCACAGGGCTGGGCCAACGGCGCGCCGTTCGACGTGATCGTGTTTGCCGGCGCGCTGCCTGTGCTGCCGGAAACGGTGCTGCAGCAAGTGAAGCCGGCCGGCCGCATCCTGGCGATCATCGGCGAATCGCCCGTCATGTCCGCGCACCTGATCACCCGCACCGGCGACAGCGGCTACGCTACAAAGAAGCTGTTTGAAACCGACGTGCAGCCGCTGCAGGCCGCCGTCACGCCGTCGCACTTCACGTTCTGAGGCCGGCGATGCAGCAGATTACCGCTCCGGAGCTGGCCGCCTGGCTGGCCGATGAAAAACGCACGCGCCCGTTCCTGCTGGACGTGCGCGAGAACTGGGAATACGACACCTGCCATATCGAAGGTGCCACCCTGATGCCGATGCAGACCATCCCGGCCCGCATCGACGACCTCGACGAAGAAGCGGAAATCGTCTGCATCTGCCACCACGGTGCGCGCAGCCTGCAGGTGGCGGCGTTCCTGGAGCGGCATGGCTTCGGCAAGGTCACCAACCTGACGGGCGGCGTGCATGCCTGGGCACTGCAGGTGGACGAATCGATGCCGAAGTACTAGTGAGGCTTCGGCAGGCGCGGCCGGGAAAACAAGAAAACAACTGTCCAAACTTTACGAGTCCAACGGAGAACGCAATGCAGAGACCCCTTATCGCCGTGTTGATCGCCAGCGCGATCTCGATGGCCGCACCCGCGGCACAGGCGGCCGATCTGATCCAGGTTTACCAGCAGGCGCTGGCGAACGATGCCACGTACGCCAGCGCACGCAATGCGCTGACGGCGGGGCAGGAGCGGAGCACCCAGGGGCGTTCTCAGTTGCTGCCGGGTATTTCGCTGCAGGGCAGCCATTCGCGCTTCTATGGTTCGAGCACGCCGCCGGTTGGCGTGAAGGTCGATAACGACACCCACCAGAACGTCTATACGCTGGCGCTGTCGCAGCCGCTGTTCGATTATGCCGCCTGGCAGTCCTACCAGCAGAGCAAGCTGTCGCAGGCGCAGGCCGAAGTACAGTTCGCGCAGGCGCAGCAGGACGTCCTCTTGCGCGTGGCGCAAGCCTATTTCGACGTACTGACGGCGCAGGACAACCTGTCCTCGATCCAGGCCCAGAAGTCGGCCACCACCGAGCAGCTGGCATCGGCCAAGCGCAATTTCGAGGTGGGCACGCAGACGATCACGGACACGCACGAGGCGCAGGCCGCCTATGACCTGGTGGTGGCGCAGGAATTCGCCGCCATCAATGCACTGGAGGTGGCCCGCACCGCGCTCCAGCAGATCATCGGCACGGCCCCGGCAACGTTGTCAACGCTGCGCGCCGGCGTGACGATCGCGCCGCCGCAGCCGGCCAATATCGAGCCATGGATCTCGGCCGCCGAAGCCGACAACTTCAACGTGGCGCTGCAGCGGCTGAACGTGGAAATCGCCAAGCGGGAAATCGCCCGCAACCGCGCCGGCCACCTGCCGACCGTGGACTTCACGGCCAATTCGACCCGCAACAGCCAGCCGGCCGTGGGCATTGCCCGCGGCACGACGGTGGGCGTGACGTGGACGGTACCGATCTTCAACGGCTTCGCCGTCACCAGCAAGGTGCGTGAAACGATTGCGCTGGAAGAGAAGGCCCGTAACGACCTGGAGGCGAACCGGCGCGCCGCCTCGCAAAGCGCCCGCCAGGCTTACCTGGGCGTGAACAGCGGCCTGGCCCAGGTGAAGGCGCTGGAAGCGGCGGAAGTATCGAGCCAGTCCGCGCTGGAATCGAACAAGCTGGGGTACCAGGTGGGCGTGCGGATCAACATCGACGTGCTGAACGCGCAGCGCCAGCTGTACTCCACGCAGCGCGACCTTTCAAAGGCGCGCTACGACACGATCATGAATGGCCTGCGACTGAAGGCTGCGGCCGGCACGCTGAAGGAAGACGATCTCGTGCCGATCAATGCGTTGCTGACGAATTGACGGGGGCTTGAAAAAAACGCCGGCCCGTGCATTGCACGGCCGGCGTTTTTCATTGGGCCCCGTGGGATTACCGCAGGCCGCCGCCTTCGGCATCGAACGAGCGCTCGATCAGTTCGACCTTGTAGCCATCCGGATCCGTGATGAACGCGATCACCGTGGTGCCGCCCTTCACCGGGCCCGGTTCGCGGGTCACGTTGCCGCCACTGTCCTTCGCGGCATTGCAGGCCTCGACGATGTTCTCGGTCGAGATCGCGATGTGGCCGTAGGCATTGCCCAGGTCATAGCTGTCGACGCCGTAGTTGTACGTCAGCTCCAGTTCCGCGTGGTCCGGGTTGTTGCCGTAGCCGACGAAGGCCAGCGTGTACTTGTACTCCGGATTGTCGCTGGTGCGCAGCAGTTTCATGCCGAGCACCTTGGTGTAGAAGTCGATGGAGCGCTGCAGGTCACCGACCCGCAGCATGGTGTGCAGGATGCGCATGGTAAATCTCTCGTATCGTGTGCGAAAAGCGCGATTGTAGGCGTTTTCGGCCAGGTTCGCTGGACACGCACGCGCATGGGGTCATAACGGCGGGACCGTATTCGTGCCTTCGTGCAGCCGGTACCTGCCATTGCCGAAGACATAGCGCGCAGTGCCGGCGAGCGAGCGTTTTTCGACCGCAGTCGCAGGCCCTGTCTGATCCGGCGTCGCATCTTCCGCATCTTCCGCATCTTCTGCATCTTCCGCATCTTCCGCCTCGCCATTCGAACGTCGCGATTCCTCGCCGCTGATCTCCAGCACGAGATCGTCGTAGGCCGCGTTACGGGCGTTGCCCGATCCAGGGTCGATGCGCCACTTCGCTTCAGCCGACCAGCAATGTTCCTCGCAATCGCCGTCGTTGGTCGACTTGATCAACAGGCTGTCGCCATCGTCGGCCAGGTCGGTCATCTTCTCGCTGGCCGGGTCGAACAGGGCCAGCCACGTGCCCATGTAACCCCGGCCCATATAGTTGGTCAGCACGGCCAGCCCCGGCTTGCCGTGGCCCAGCGAGATCCAGCGCATCTCGGTTGGAAGGCGGTTTTGTTCCGCGAAGTTCTCGTGCCTGCGCGTGACATGCCATGTACCGCCCTGCCGGCGTAGCAGGTACAGGTGAATGGGCGCGCCCTGGACTTCCCCGAGCATCGCGTCGTCCGCAGGGCGCCGGAAGCTGCCTTCGACCACGAGCGCCGTGTCGCCGGAGGGCAGCACCATGCTCGTGGCGGCGGTCAGGATCAGCGGCAGTCCGTCGACCGGCGCCTCGGCCGCAGCACCACCTTCGATCGCATAGCCTTTCGCGGGCAGGTAGTCGTCGCCGAAGATGGCGCGCATCAGGGGCGCATGCGGATCCTTGCTGGCGGCGGGCGCCTCGGCTTTCGGCTGCGCCGGCGTTGCTGCCTCGGGCACCTGGGCATCGTCCCGCGAGCAGCTGGCCAGGCCGGTGGCAAGCACCAGCAGTGCGCCGCACAGTGCAGACTTGTTCATGGTTCCTGCTTTATAAAAAAGCAGGAATATAGCCCATATACCGTTGGCCGGGCACCGCGGCTCGGCAGGGCTGCACCTGATTTATCTGGCTGCCGGCACCACGCGCCAGATCGTGTTGCCCACGTCATCGGCCACCAGCAGGGCGCCATCCTTCGCAACCGCCACGCCGACCGGGCGGCCCTTGGCACGTTCTTCCTTGCTGAGGAAGCCGGTGAGGATATCCTGCGGCGGGCCGGAGGGCTTGCCGTCGGCGAACGGCACGAACACCACCTTGTAGCCGCTGTGAGGCTTGCGGTTCCATGAACCGTGCTGGCCGATGAACGCGCCACCCTGGTAGCTGGCAGGGAACAGTTTGCCCTGGTAGAACTCCAGGCCCAGGGAGGCCGTGTGCGCGCCGAGCGCGTAGTCCGGCACAATGGCCTTTGCCACCAGGTCGGGCCGCTGTTCCTTGACGCGGGTATCGACATGCTGGCCGAACCAGCTGTAGGGCCAGCCGTAGAAGCCGCCATCCTTCACGGACGTGAGGTAATCCGGCACCAGGTCATTGCCCAGTTCATCGCGCTCGTTGACGACGGTCCACAGCGTTTTTGTCCTGGGTTCCCACGCCATGCCGTTCGGGTTGCGCAGGCCCGTGGCGAACAGCCGCGACTTGCCGGTGGCGCGTTCCAGCTCCCAGATCGCGGCGCGGCCTTCTTCCTTGTCGATGCCGTTTTCCGCCACGTTCGAGTTCGAGCCGACCGTCATGTACAGGAACTTGCCGTCCGGGCTGGCGGTGATGTTCTTGGTCCAGTGATGGTTCAGCGGGCCGGCCGGCAGGCTCATCACTTTTACGCCCGTGGCGGCGATCGAAGTCTTGCCTTCCTCGTAGGGGAAGCGCACCACGGCATCGGAGTTCGCCACATAGAAGTCCTTGTCGACCAGGACCATGCCGAACGGCGAACTGAGGTTCTTCAGGAAGACGTGGCGCTGCTGCGCCGCGCCGTTCGCATCCACGCCGCGCAGCAGCGTGATGCGGTTTGCCGACGGCGTCACGGCGCCCGCCTTCTTCTGCATGTGCTTCATGATGGCGCCCTTGACACCCTTGCTGTCTTCGGGCTTGGGCGGCGCGTTCGTTTCGGCCACCAGCACATCGCCATTCGGCAGCACGTGGAGCCAGCGCGGATGGTCGAGATTGCGCGCATAGGCCGTGACCGTGAAGCCGGCCGCGGCCACCGGTTTTTCGTCGCCTTTCCACACGTCGGTGGAGGCCACGTTCACGGTGGGGATCAGCGATTTTTCCGGTGCCGGCAACTGGGGATTCGGGCCCCAGCCCACCGGATACTGCGCATTCTGGGCCAGCGCGGCACCACCAGCCAGCAGGGCGCCAAGGACGAGGATCGGTTTCATGATTTTCTGGTCGACGTTGAGAGGAAATCGGTCGCGCCTGTCCGGCCGCGCTTGTTCAGACGTGCTTGTTCAGACGTGCAGAAGCGATCCTGCCTGATCGATGCTGCGTGATCAGGCCCGCTGGATCAGTCCCGCTTGATCACCGGCAGCGGGTCCGCTTCCGCCGTTTCGCCGGCCGGCACGGGTTTCTGGATGCCGGCATCGCGCCCGTAATTGTCCGTGTCGACGAGGCCCTGTTCGATGTCGCGCCCGGCCTGCTCGATGCGCGTGCGCTCCTTCTGGTGCTCCGCGCCCTCGGGCGACTGGTCGCGCTCGTGCGGCAGGCGCTTGCCGGCCGTGTCGTCGATGTGCACGTTGGTGTTGACCTGGCGGTCCTTCGAGTTCGGTTCCCGTGATTCGTTCATGATGCTTTTCTCCAATACTTAACTGAATCTCATCATATCGGCTACTTTCAATCACAGTCGCCCGCTTGGATCGCCCGCCATCGTGTTGCAAATTGCTATTATTCTTGTGCATTTTTGGCAAGGAATCGGTAGCATGGATGGCTGGAGCCGCCACCGAGAGGCATTGCGTGAAACCCGTCCTCAACCATGCACCCGACCACCACGCCATGCCGGCGAATTGCCGAAACTGCGGCAGCGCCGCCAGCGGAAACTACTGCGCGCAATGCGGCCAGGAAACACGGCTGCACATGCCCAGTTTCACCGAGTTCGCCCATGAATTCATCACCCACTACGTGGCGCTGGAAGGCAAACTGTGGGGCACCTTCGCCCGGCTGCTGTTCCGGCCTGGCGCGCTGACGAACGAATACCTGGCGGGCCGGCGCCGGCGCTACGTGGAACCGCTGCGTGTGTACCTGACGCTGTCGATCCTGTTCTTTGCGCTGGTCAAGTTTTCAGGCGTCGACATTTACCGCGAAAACGATGCTGCCGTTGCCGGCAGCGCGGCACATGGCACGGCGGCGCACACGGTGGCAAGCGAAAACCGCGTGCGACTCGGCGCCGCGCTGGCGCCGGACGTGTCACGCTGGGCGCCCGGCGTGCGGGCGGCGGCCGACCGGTTCGACGCCCTCGACAGCGAAGCCAAGGGGAGGGTGCTGAAGGATGGCTTCTTCCGTTACGCGCCCTACGCGATGTTCTGCCTGATGCCGGTGTTTGCGCTGTACCTGAAAGGCTTGTACGCCGGCACCGGCCGGCGCTATGGCGAGCACCTGCTGTTCGCGCTGCACAGCAATGCGTTTGCCTTTGCGATGTTTTCCGCCTTCCTGCTGGTGCCGGATGGATTCTTCAAGTTCGTGCTGTTCTGCTGGCTGATCGGCTACCTGCCGTGGGCCATGCAGCGCGTGTACCGCAAGGGCCTGTTCGGCACCGCCTGGCGCTGGGCGGTGCTGATGGCGCTGCATCTGATGTCGATGGCGCTTGCGATCCTTGGCGCGGCGTTCCTCGGCGTCGCACTGGCGCACTGATCTTGCACAACCGTTCATCGCCGCTTATACTGTTTAAATATACAGTAATCGTGAGCGTACTTTGTTGGCAAAGGAGCGGCAGGCTGCTTGCATGAAACAGCGGGTGCATGGCGAAACGGCATCGAAATGGGTTACCCTTCGCCGTGCACGCAGCTGAAGTAAACCGATAAGCAACCAATGAACCACGCAGATGAACGACCAGCGTGCATGAACCGGTCCCGTTTGCCCGTCAAAGAGCTCCCTATGCCTGCCACTCCTGCCATGTACAACACGATCGCGCTGGTCGTCCGGCCCAATACGGCCGGCATCGAAGATTCCGTGCGCGACGTGCTCGCCTTCCTGCACGAGGGTGGTTACAGCGTTGTGTTCGATACCGACACGGCGGATCACCTGAACATGCCCGAGATTCCCGCCATGAGCGCGCAGGGCATCGGCGAGAAATGCGACTGCGCGATCGTGATGGGGGGCGATGGCACGATGCTGGGCATCGCCCGCCAGCTGGCGCCGTTCGAGGTGCCGCTGATCGGCATCAACCAGGGCCGGCTGGGCTTCATGACCGATATCCCGCGCGACGGCATGCTGCCCGTGCTGGCGCGCATCCTGGCCGGCACGCACAAGGCCGAGCGCCGCACCCTGCTCGAAGGGCGTGTGCTGCGTGAAGGCAAGGCGATCCACGTCGGCCTGGCCGTCAACGACGTGGTCGTGGCGCGCGGCGCCGGTTCCGGCATGGTGGAACTGCGCGTCGATGTCGACGATCACTTCATGTACAACCAGCGTTCCGATGGCCTGATCGTTTCCACGCCCACCGGCTCCACGGCCTATGCGCTGTCGGCCGGCGGTCCGCTGCTGCACCCCACGCTGGGCGGCATCGTGATGGTGCCGATCGCGCCGCACGCGCTGTCGAACCGCCCGATCGTGCTGCCCGATTCGAGCGAGATCGTCATCGAGATCAACCGCGGGCGCGACATCACGGTGAACTTCGACATGCAGACGTTCGCCAGCCTGATGCCGCAAGACCGCATCCACATCCGCCGTTCACCGCACGCGATGACCTTCCTGCATCCGGAAGGCTGGAGCTACTACAACACGCTGCGCGAGAAACTGCACTGGAACGAGTATCCGTCCACGGACGGAAGAATCTAACAAGAAGGCCTTCAAGCGAGACCTATGCTGCGTACATTGTCCATCCGCGATTTCGTCATTGTCGATTCCATCGAACTGGAGTTTTCCGCCGGCTTCACGGTGTTCACAGGCGAAACGGGCGCCGGCAAGTCGATCCTGATCGATGCCCTGACACTGGCGCTGGGCGGGCGGGGCGATGCGAGCGTGGTGCGCGAAGGCGCGGCCAAGGCCGACATCACGGCCGATTTCGCGATCACTGAAGCGGCGCGCCAATGGCTCGAGGCGAACGAGTGCGCCTCCGAGGATGGCGGTGCGCTGCTGCGCCGCGTGATCGACAACGCCGGCCGCTCCAAGGCCTACATCAACGGTATCGCCGCCACCGCCGCCCAGCTGCGCGAACTGGGCGACCTGCTGGTGGACATCCATGGCCAGCACGCCCATCAGTCGCTGCTGAAGGCGGATGCGCAGCGCGAACTGCTCGACAGCCAGGCCGGCGCGAACGGCAAGGAAGTGACGGTCGCCTACAAGGCCTGGCGCGCGCTGGCCAAGCAGCTGGAGGAATTCGAAACCAATGCCGCCAACGTGCTGCTCGAACGCGAGCGCCTGGAGTGGCAGGTGAGCGAGCTCGACAAGCTGGCGCCGAAGCCGGGCGAGTGGGCCGAGATCGGCAACGAGCACAGCCGGCTGTCGCATGCGGCCAGCCTGCTCGAAGGCGCGCAGGAGGCGCTGTCCGTGATTTCCGAATCGGACGAGCAGCCGATCGTGTCGCAGCTGTCGTCGCTGAACCAGAAGCTCGCCAAGCTCGTGTCGGTGGATACGGAATTGCAGCCGGTCGTCGACCTGATCGAATCGGCGCGCATCCAGCTGCAGGAATCGGCGTATGCGCTGAACACCTACCTGGATCGCGTGGAGCTCGACCCGGAACGCCTGCGCGTAGTCGATGCGCGCATGGAAGCGCTGCATTCATCGGCGCGCAAATACCGCGTCGACCCCGACGACCTGCCGGCCGAACATGCACGGCTGGTCGCGCAACTGGCCCAGCTGGCCGATGCCACGGATATCGAAGGCTTGCGCAAGCAGGAAGCAAAACTGAAGGATGATTACCTGGCGGTGGCGCGCAAGCTGTCCGCCACGCGCGCCACGGCGGCGCGCGCGTTGAGCGACGCCGTCACGAAGGCGATGCAGGACCTGAACATGACGGGCGGCCGCTTCGAGGTGGCGCTGCATCCATGCGAGCCTTCCGCCAAGGGGCTCGAACAGGTGGAATTCCTGGTGGCCGGCCACGCCGGCGTGGCGCCGCGGCCGCTGGCCAAGGTGGCTTCCGGTGGTGAACTGGCGCGCATCTCGCTGGCCATTTCCGTCATCACGTCGAACGCCACCACCGTGCCCACGCTGATCTTCGACGAGGTCGACAGCGGCATCGGCGGCGGCGTCGCCGAAGTGGTGGGGCGGCTGCTCAAGCGCCTGGGCCAGGAGCGCCAGGTGCTGTGCGTGACCCACCTGCCGCAGGTGGCCAGCCAGGGCAACAGCCACTTCCAGGTGGCGAAAAGCACGCTGGCTAACGGCAAGACCGCTTCGCGCATCGAAGTCCTCGATGCCAAGGCCCGCGTCGAGGAAGTGGCCCGCATGCTGGGCGGCCTCGAGATCACCGCCACCACCCGCAAGCACGCCCGCGAATTGCTGGCTTCCTGATCCCCACAGTCATCCCGTCACGGTACAGCTCGTGTCCACCTTGGGGTCAACCCCAGAATTGGACACGAGCACGGCCTTTAACGCTGATGGAACCCTGATACCAGGCACAAGCACACGAAGCCATCGCACAGTAGAGGCCGTGTCCGATTTCAGGCCTGACCCCACGGTGGACACGAACTCGGCAGTAGCGGCACGGGAGCCGCAGCGGCACGGCGGCGAGCCGCATATAATCTACGTCTACCTCCAATGATGACAAAGATTCCATGGCTTTCGCGAAAGAACCTCCTCACCAGCACGGCACCGTCAGCGGCAGCGCGATCGTGCTGGTCAATCTCGGCACGCCCGATGCGCCCACGCGTGGCGCCGTGCGCCGCTATCTGAAGCAGTTCCTGTCCGACCCGCGCGTGGTCGAGATCCCGCGAGCGGTGTGGTGGTTCATCCTGCACGGCGTGATCCTGCCGTTCCGTTCCGGCCAGTCGGCGAAGAAATATGCGTCGATCTGGACGGAAGACGGCTCGCCGCTGCGCGTCCACACGCAGAACCAGGCAATGCTGCTGCACGAGGCGCTGCAGGCGCGTGGCCACCAGGATGTGACGGTGGCGATGGCCATGCGCTACGGCACGCCGGCGCTGCCGGACGTGCTGGCCCGCCTGAAGGCCGACGGCTGCGACCGTATCGTCGTGCTGCCGGCCTATCCGCAATATTCCGGCACCACCACCGGTTCGATCTGGGATGCCGTGTTCAAGCATTACCGGAAAATCCGCAATATTCCTGAACTGCGGCTGGTCAAGAACTACCACGACCACGAAGCCTATATCGAGGCGCTGCGCCAGAACGTGCTGGCACATTGGGAACAACATGGCCGCGCGAAAAAGCTCGTGATGAGTTTCCACGGCGTGCCGAAGCGCACGCTGCTGCTGGGCGACCCGTACCACTGCGAGTGCCACAAGACGGCGCGCCTGCTGGCCGCCGCGCTGAAGCTGCGCGACGAAGATTACATCGTCACGTTCCAGTCCCGCTTCGGCAAGGCCGAATGGCTGCAGCCCTACACGGCCCCCACCGTGCAGAAGCTGGCGCAGGAGGGCGTGCGCAGCATCGACGTGATCTGCCCGGGCTTTACCAGCGACTGCCTGGAAACGCTGGAGGAAATCGCCATGGAAGTGCGCCACGATTTCCTCACGGCTGGCGGCAAGGAATTCCACTACATCCCCTGCCTGAACGAGAGCCCGGCATGGATTGCCGCGCTGGCGGAAATTGCCGAGCAGCACATGATCGGCTGGCCGGCGATGGTGTCGCCATCACAGCGCGCCATGCGCCAGCACGACGCCGCCCGCGGCCGCGAGCGCGCGATCGCGCTTGGCGCAGCCGACTGAGCCCGGTCGCGGCGAGTTCGCAACATAAGCATCCTGATACGTTGTTAGCACTTGCCGTCGGTGAGTGCTAGCCTGTTAAAATAACAGGTTGTCGGGCCACGCCCGGCCATGATTTGCCAGCCGTTTGTCAAGCGCTGTCCGAACAAAGGGTTTGTTTCAACGCCATAAATCCCTTGAAATAGTAGGGGATAGCCCCAGATTCGGCCAGTGCAGCAAGGGCAATGTCAAACAAACACGATTTTCAGGAGTCAAACGATGCAAGACCAGGAAAACCAGGCCAGCCAGAATCCCGAGGAATTGCAACAGGATGCCCAAGCGCAGCAACAGGCGTCGCAGCAGCAGCCTTCGCAGCAGGCTCCTTTCGAGTCCGCAGCCAATCCGAGCCTGGAAGAGCAACTGTCCGCCGCGGAAGCCAAGCTGGCTGAAATGCATGACGCCTTCATGCGCGCCAAGGCCGAGGGCGACAATATCCGCCGCCGTGCCCAGGATGACGTGGCCAAGGCCCACAAGTTCGCCGTCGAGAGCTTCGCCGAGGCGCTGCTGCCGGTGAAGGACAGCCTGGAAATGGCACTGAAGGTGGAAGCGCCATCCATCGAGTCGCTGAAGGAAGGCGTGGAAATGACGCTCAAGCAGCTGACCTCCGCGTTTGAACGCAACAAGCTGCTCGAAGTGGTGCCTGCCGCCGGCGACAAGCTGGACCCGAACCGTCACCAGGCCGTGGCCATGGTGCCGGCCGAGCAGGAAGCCAATACCGTCGTTGCCGTACTGCAAAAGGGTTACACGATCGCGGACCGCCTGTTGCGCCCCGCCATCGTCACGGCTGCCCAGCCGAAGTGATCGCAAGCACTTGAAAAGCAAGAGCTTTTCCGCATATAAGACTTATTCAGAAACTAATCCGTTACGAGGAAGAACAAACCATGGGCAAAATGATCGGTATCGACCTGGGCACCACCAACTCCTGCGTCGCCATCATGGAAAATGGCCAGCCGAAGGTCATTGAAAACGCCGAAGGCGCGCGCACCACGCCTTCCATCATCGCTTACCAGGAAGACGGCGAGATCCTGGTCGGTGCGCCGGCCAAGCGCCAGGCAGTCACCAACCCGAAGAACACGCTGTTCGCCGTGAAGCGCCTGATCGGCCGCAAGTACGAAGAGAAAGAAGTGCAGAAGGACATCGCGCTGATGCCTTACACGATCAACAAGGCTGACAACGGCGATGCCTGGATCAGCGTGCGCGACAAGAAACTGGCGCCGCCGCAGATCTCCGCCGAAGTGCTGCGCAAGATGAAGAAGACCGCCGAGGACTACCTGGGCGAGGAAGTCACGGAAGCCGTGATCACCGTGCCGGCCTACTTCAACGACTCGCAGCGCCAGGCCACCAAGGACGCCGGCCGTATCGCCGGCCTGGACGTGAAGCGCATCATCAACGAGCCGACCGCGGCCGCGCTGGCGTTCGGCCTGGACAAGACCGAAAAGGGCGATCGCAAGATCGCCGTGTATGACCTGGGTGGCGGCACGTTCGACGTGTCGATCATCGAGATCGCCGACGTGGATGGCGAAAAGCAGTTCGAAGTGCTGTCGACCAACGGCGACACGTTCCTGGGCGGCGAAGACTTCGACCAGCGCGTGATCGACTACATCATCGAAGAGTTCAAGAAGATCAACGGCCTGGACCTGAAGAAGGACCCGATCGCCCTGCAGCGCATCAAGGCTTCGGCCGAGCGCGCGAAGATCGAACTGTCGTCGGCGCAGCAGACCGAGATCAACGAGCCGTACATCGCCATGGCGAACGGCGCGCCGGTCCACCTGAACCTGAAGATCACCCGCGCCAAGCTGGAATCGCTGGTCGAGGAACTGGTCGCCAAGACGATCGAACCGTGCCGCATCGCCATCAAGGATGCGGGCGTGAAGGTCTCCGACATCGACGACATCATCCTGGTCGGCGGCATGACCCGCATGCCGAAGGTGCAGGAAAAGGTGAAGGAGTTCTTCGGCAAGGATCCGCGCAAGGACGTCAACCCGGATGAAGCCGTGGCCGTGGGCGCCGCGATCCAGGGCTCCGTGCTGTCGGGCGAGCGCAAGGACCTGCTGCTGCTGGACGTGACCCCGCTGTCCCTGGGTATCGAAACCCTGGGCGGCGTGATGACGAAGATGATCCACAAGAACACCACGATCCCGACCAAGTTCGCGCAAGTGTTCTCGACGGCCGACGACAACCAGCCCGCGGTGACCATCAAGGTCTACCAGGGCGAGCGTGAGATCGCCGCCGGCAACAAGGCGCTGGGCGAGTTCAACCTGGAAGGCATCCCGCCGGCATCGCGCGGTACGCCGCAGATCGAAGTGACCTTCGACATCGACGCCAACGGCATCCTGCACGTGGGCGCGAAAGACAAGGCCACCGGCAAGGAAAACAAGATCACCATCAAGGCCAACTCCGGTCTGTCGGAAGAGGAAATCCAGAAGATGGTGAAGGATGCCGAACTGAATGCCGAAGAAGACAAGAAGGTGAAGGAGCTGGCCGAGTCCCGCAACCAGGCCGACGCGCTGGTGCACTCCACCAAGAAGTCGCTGACCGAGTATGGCGACAAGCTGGGTGCCGACGAGAAGGCCAAGATCGAAGCCGCGATCACCGACCTGGAAGGCGAGATCAAGTCCGGCGACAAGGCCACGATCGACTCCAAGGTTGCCGCGCTGACCGAAGCCGCGCAGAAGCTGGGCGAGAAGATGTACGCCGACATGCAGGCGCAGCAGGCTGCGGCCGGCGGCGGCGCGGATGCGGGTGCTGGCCAGCAGGCTGGCGGCGCGGACAACCGCGCGCAGCAGGACGATGTTGTCGATGCCGACTTCAAGGAAGTCAAAGACAACAAGTAATCCGGCGCGTGCCGTCAAGACCGGCCAGGAGCATCCGGCGCATCCAAGCGCCGGGCGCTCCCGGTCCCGCCGAGCGGAGCGGCCGTAGCACGGTGCCCGCTCGGCGTTTTTGCATAATCGGCAGGGTTTTGAGGTTGTTTCACAACGCCAATGTTGCCCGGATCGTCGGGCGGTGGCGGCAGTGGCGGCCGCAGGTAGCGACAACCCCGTCGTCCTGCTACAGTCTCCCTTCTATACAGTTCAGTTAGGTGCCTGCATATGGCAAAGCGTGATTTTTACGAGATTCTCGGCCTGGCAAAAAATGCCTCGGAAGACGAGATCAAGAAGGCTTATCGCAAGCTTGCGATGAAGTACCACCCGGATCGCAACCCGGACAACAAAGAGGCGGAAGAGAAGTTCAAGGAAGTCAAGGAAGCCTACGAGATGCTGACCAATCCGGAAAAGCGCGAGGCGTATGACCGCTATGGTCACGCCGGCGTGGATCCGAACATGGGCGGCGGCGGCTTTGGCGGCGCCGGTGGCTTTGGCGATGCCTTCGGCGACATCTTCGGCGATATCTTCGGCGGTGGCGGTGGCCGGCGCGGCGGTGGCCCGCAGGTGTACCGCGGCGCCGACCTGCGCTACAACCTCGAGATCACGCTGGAGCAGGCCGCGCACGGCTTCGACACGACGATCCGCGTGCCGGCCTGGGACAAGTGCGATTCGTGCCACGGCTCGGGCGCCAAGCCGGGCACGTCGCCGGTCACCTGCTCGACTTGCGGCGGCCATGGCCAGGTGCGCATGCAGCAGGGCTTCTTCAGCATCCAGCAAACCTGCCCGAAGTGCCACGGCACCGGCAAGATCATTCCGGAACCGTGCCCTGCGTGCTCGGGCGCTGGCCGCATCAAGCGCAACAAGACGCTGGAAGTGAAGATCCCGGCGGGCATCGACAACGGCATGCGCATCCGCTCGTCCGGCAACGGCGAGCCGGGAACGAATGGCGGGCCGCCGGGCGACCTGTATGTGGAAATCCACATCAAGGCGCACCCGGTGTTCCAGCGCGAAGGCGACGACCTGCACTGCGAAATGCCGATCTCGTTCGCGAAAGCGGCACTGGGCGGTGAAATCGAAGTGCCCACGCTGTCCGGCAAGGTGTCGTTCACCGTGCCCGAAGGAACGCAGTCCGGCAAGACGTTCCGCCTGAAGGGCAAGGGCGTGAAAGGCGTGCGCTCCGGCTACCCGGGCGACCTGTTCTGCCACGTGGCCGTTGAAACGCCGGTCAAGCTGACCGACAAGCAGAAGGAACTGCTGCGTGAATTCGAACGTGCCACGGTCGAAGGTGGGTCCAAGCACAGTCCGCAATCGAAGGGCTGGATGGACAAGGTGAAGGATTTTTTTGAATAAGCTTTTGGGAGCGGGCGAAAGCCTGCGCCAAGAGACCGCTACCAAAAAAGTACGTTCGGCCGACAGCACCCGGATCGGGTAAACTGGCAGCTGATTCTACGGCCGCCGCGTTGCAAGGCAGCAACCGGCGGCCTTGTTACGTCTGAAAGGAGCATCATGAACGATACCAAGCCCTCCGACCTGCGGGAACTCCTCAACAACAACCGCCGCTGGGCCGACTCGATGGTCCAGCGCGACCCCGAGTTTTTCCACCGCCTCGCCAACCAGGCGTCGCCGGAATACCTGTGGATCGGCTGTTCGGACAGCCGCGTCCCCGCAAACGAACTGCTCGGCCTGCTGCCGGGCGATGTGTTCGTGCACCGTAACATCGCCAACGTCGTTGTCCACTCCGACCTGAACTGCCTCTCCGTGCTGCAGTTCGCGATCGAAGTGCTAAAGGTGAAACACGTGATCATCGTGGGCCACTATGGCTGCAAGGGCGTGCATGCCGCGCTGACCGGCGCCCGCGTGGGCCTCGTCGACAACTGGCTGCGCCACGTGCAGGACGTGAGCCAGAAGCACGAGCGCTACCTGGGCAGCGTGCTCGACGAGCGCGTGCGCAGCGAAAAGCTCGTGGAGCTGAACGTGGTGGAGCAGGTCGTCAACGTGTGCTCGACGACCATCGTGCAGGACGCCTGGGACCGCGGCCAGCAATT
Source organism: Pseudoduganella lutea (assembly GCF_004209755.1). Taxonomy (NCBI): domain Bacteria; kingdom Pseudomonadati; phylum Pseudomonadota; class Betaproteobacteria; order Burkholderiales; family Oxalobacteraceae; genus Pseudoduganella; species Pseudoduganella lutea. The sequence goes on from NZ_CP035913.1 coordinate 3,677,013, forward strand.
GTCCGTGCATGGCTGGGTCTACGGCATCAATGACGGCCACCTGCTCGACCTGGAAATGACGATCAGCGAACTGCCCCAGCTGCAAACCAGGCTGAAAGACCGGCTGGCCAACCGCTACAGCGCCGCCTGAAGAAAAGCCAGCGTCAAAAATTGGGGACGGACCCTGTTTTCCAGGAAATTTCTTGGAAAACAGGGTCCGTCCCTATTTTTGTATTTGTGAGCCCGCACACGCTATGTGCTCGGCAATATTGCCCGGAAAATGGAGACGTACCCCATTTTCCGGGCAACTTTTGCCTGAACCGCGGCTGACCCGCTAATCACCGCTGCTTGTACCGTGTCCTGAACAGGCTTCCGTTATACTGTATATCTGTACAGTTGGGTGCCAATGATGGAGCTGAACGACAAGCTGGAAATCCTCGCCGATGCGGCGAAATACGATGCCTCCTGCGCCAGCAGCGGTGCGCCGAAGCGTTCGTCCGAGGGCAAGGATGGGCTGGGCGCCACCAATGGCATGGGCATCTGCCACAGCTATACGCCGGATGGCCGTTGCGTCTCGCTGCTGAAGATCCTGCTGACGAATTTCTGCGTCTACGATTGCCAGTATTGCGTCAACCGCCGCACGTCGAACGTGCCGCGGGCCCGTTTCACCGTGCAGGAAGTGGTGAAGCTCACCGTCGATTTTTACCTGCGTAACTACATCGATGGCCTGTTCCTCAGTTCGGGCATCATCCAGTCCGCCGACTACACGATGGAGCAGCTGGTCGCCGTGGCGCGCGAATTGCGCGAGGTGCACCAGTTCCGCGGCTACATCCATTTAAAAACGATTCCCGATGCCGACCCGGCCCTGATCGAAGCGGCCGGCCGCTATGCCGACCGCCTTTCCGTCAACATCGAATTGCCCACGCAGGACAGCGTGCAAAGGCTGGCGCCGGAAAAGAACGTCCACACGATCAAGCTGGCGATGGGCAATATCCGCCTGAAGCTGGACGAGAAGGAAAACGAGCCGAAGGCACCGAAGTTCGCGCCGGCCGGCCAGAGCACGCAGATGATCGTGGGCGCCGATGCCAGCGACGATGCGCGCATCCTCACCACGGCCGAAACGCTGTACGGCAGCTACAAGCTCAAGCGCGTCTACTACAGCGCGTTCAGTCCGATTCCCGAAAGCCCGAAGAGCGTGCCGCTGGCACCGCCGCCGCTGCTGCGCGAGCATCGGCTGTACCAGGCCGACTTCCTGTTGCGCAGCTATGGCTTCCAGGCGAAGGAACTGTTGCCGGATTCCGGCAACCTGCCACTCGACATCGACCCGAAGCTGGCCTGGGCACTGACCCATCGCGAGCATTTTCCGATGGACCTGAACCGCGCCGAGCCCCAGATGATCGCGCGCATTCCGGGCATCGGCATCCGCAACGCGCAGCGCATCGTCGAGTTGCGCCGCATGCGGCAGGTGCGGTGGGCCGATCTCGCGCGCCTGCGTTGCAGCATGAAGAAGGTGGCGCCGTTCATCGTCACCGCCGACTACCGCCCGGCGCAGGACACCACGCCATCGGACACACTGCGCAAAGCCATGGCCGACGTGCCGCAGCAGATGGCGCTGTTCCCCGAGCTGCAGGCGGCATGACGAACCAGCGGGACGTGGGGGCGCAGGTACTGTCCGGCCAGCCCGTGGTGGTCACGTCGTTCGGCGAGTGGCGGGCCGCCGCGCGGGATCTGATCGTGCGCCGCATCCCGCCCGAATACGTACAATGGGTCATGCAGGATGGCGGCGGAGACCTGCTGAGTGCAATGCCTCCAACGGCTGTAGGTGAGCTGGTGAATGACTCGGGAAGCAAGGTAGTAAAGGAAGTTGAAGTAGCAAGTGCAGTTGAAGTAGCAAGTGCAGTTGAAGTTGAAGTTGAAGTTGAAGTTGAAGTTGAAGCAGCAAGTGCAGTTGAAGTAGCAAGTGAAGCAGGAAGCAAGGCAGTAACCGAGTCAGCAAGTGAAACAGCAAGTAAGTTGGCCAGTGAGGAAACTCATAACCCCGATGAGCGATCGGACCCGCCGCCCTCGAATTTCCAGCCAGGCGCGCAGCCGCGTATCTCCCGCAAGCTGATGGAGATGCTGCAAGGCGCCGCCTGCTATCGCGCCCACGACCGCTGGGCCTTTCTGTACCGCGTGCTGTGGCGCTGGCACAGTGGCGAACACGACGTCATCTCGATGGCCGACGTCGATGGCACCCGCCTGCACCACATGGTTCGCGCGGCGCGGCACGAGGAACACGACATGCATGCCTACCTGCGCTTTCGCGAGCGCCCCGAGGAAGCGGGCGCGCCCCGTTTCGTTGCCTGGTTTGAACCTGCGCATGATGTGCTGCCGCAGGTTGCCCAGCATTTCGCAAAACGCATGGGCAAGACAAGCTGGATGATCGCCACGCCCGAAGCCACCGTGCTGTGGGACGGCGCCAGGCTGCATACCGGCGAAGCGCTGGCGCGCAGCGCGGCGGACTTCGACGATGCCGGCGAATCGTTGTGGCTCACCTACTATCGCAGCATCTTCAATCCCGCTCGCCTGAATGCGGACATCATGCACGGCCATATCCGCCAGCGGTTCTGGAAGAACCTGCCCGAAGCGGCGGTGGTGCCGCACATGGTCACGCAGGCCGCGGCCGGCGCGCGCAAGGTGGGGCAGCTCGATACCGTCGGCAAGCGTGGCGGCACCACCATTCCAATTTCTTCCGAAAAGGCGGCGCCCGAGCGCCAGCAACCGAGTTCGCTCGACGAGTGCCGCCGCTGCGACCTGTGGCAGAACGCCACGCAGGCCGTGGCGGGGCAGGGCGCCCGCCGCGCGAAGATCATGCTGGTGGGCGAACAGCCGGGCGACCAGGAAGACCTGGCCGGCAAACCATTCGTGGGCCCGGCCGGCGACCTGCTCGACAAGGCGATGGATGAAGCGGCACTCGACCGCCGCACGGTGTATGTGACCAACGCCGTCAAGCACTTCAAATGGGAACCGCGCGGCAAGCGCCGCCTGCACAAGACGCCCGCGCAAAAGGAAGTGATGGCCTGCCGCTACTGGCTCGAAACGGAACTGGAAACCGTGGCGCCCGATGTTCTCGTGGCACTCGGGAGCACGGCGCTGAAATCGATCCTGCAGACCGGCAGCGTGACGATGAAGGACTACATGGGCGCGCCGTTCGAGCATGAAGGGCGCTGGGTCGTGGTCACGTATCACCCCGCCTACGCGCTGCGGGTGCCCGACCGCGAGTCGCGCCAGGCGGCGTTCGCGGCGATCGTCGAGGCATTGAAAACGGCGCAGCAACTGGCCAGCGGCGGCACCGCGCCAGGCTTGTAAAAACCGCATATCGATATCAAAAAGCATTCGTTTTCATCATGATGCGCGAGGCCTAGACTGGCTTCACTCGTTCGATACCGTGGCCGTGGAAAGCGCGGTGCCGGGCGAGCTTCCGACCCCGTCAGCTGGAGCGCATCACATGTCCGCAGTATTGAGTGCTGTTGTAGAGAATGCAGTTTCCCCGGATGGCACCCTGCGCATTCGCCCGTTCGAAGGCCCCGTTGGCGCTGAAGTGATTGGCCTCGGCCTGGCACAGCCGCTCTCCCGCAAAGCCCTGTTGCAACTGCATGCCGCCCACCTCGAACACCATGTACTGGTGTTCCGGGACCAGCGCATCACGCCGCAACAGCAGGTGAATTTTTCCCGCCTGTTCGGTCCCTTGCAAATTCATGTGCTGAGAAATTTCCAGCTGGCGGGGCACCCGGAAGTCCTCGTCGTGTCGAACGTCGTTGAAGACGGCAAGCCGATCGGTCTCGGCGACGCCGGCCATTTCTGGCACTCCGACCTGTCGTACAAGGAAAAGCCCAGCCTGGGCTCGATGCTGCACGCGCAGGAATTGCCGGCGCAAGGCGGCGACACGCTGTTCGCCAACATGCACCTGGCCTGGGACACGCTGCCCGAGGCGGTAAAAAGCCAGGTCCGCTACGCCAGGGCGGAACACAGCTACCTGAAGCAGTATTCCGAACTCCAGCGCCGCAGCCCCTGGCGCCCGAACCTCACGCAGGCGCAGATCGATGAAGTGAAACCGGTCGTGCATCCGGTGGTGCGCACGCACCCTGAAACGGGGCGCCAGGCGCTGTTCGTCAGCGAGCATTTCACCACGCGGATCGTCGGCATTCCCGAAGATGAAAGCGCCTCGCTGCTCAAGGAGCTGTTCGCGCACAGCGTGCGGCCCGAGCATGTGTACCGCCACCAGTGGCAGCCGCACGACATGGTGTTCTGGGATAACCGCTCGCTGATGCACCTGGCCGCCGGCTGCCCGGCCGACCAGCGCCGCAAGCTGTATCGCACCACCATCGAAGGCGACGTGCCTTACTGACACCTACCAGAACAGAGACAATGAAACCACTGAAGATCGCCGCAGGCGCGCTTGCGCTCGTCCTCGCCACGGGCGCCCATGCCGAAGGCACCATCCGCATCGCCCAGCAATTCGGCATTCCGTTCCTGATACTGAACATCGCCCAGGAGCAGAAGCTCATCGAAAAATACGCCAAGCAGAACGGCGTGGACGTGAAGGTCGAATGGACGCAGCTCTCGGGCGGCGCGGCCATCAACGATGCGCTGCTGGCAGGCAGCGTCGACATCGCCGGCGCCGGCGTCGGTCCGCTGATCACCGTCTGGGACCGTACGAAGGGGCGCCAGAACGTGAAGGGCGTGGCATCGCTGGGCAGCTTCCCGTACTACCTGGTCACCAACAACCCGAAAGTAAAATCGATCGCGGACTTCACCGAGAAGGACCGCATCGCACTGCCTGCCGTCACGGTCTCCGTGCAATCGCGCATCCTGCAACTGGCGGCGGCGCAGAAATGGGGCGACAAGGAATTCGCCCGGCTGGACAAGTTCACGCAGACGCTGCCGCACCCCGATGCCGCCGCGGCCATCATTTCAAATGGCACCGAGATCACGACCCACTTCGCCACGCCACCGTTCCAGGAGCAGGAACTGGCCCAGAACCCGAATGCCCGCGTGATCCTGAAATCGTATGAAGTGCTGGGCGGTCCGTCATCGGCCACGCTGCTGTACGCCACCGAGAAATACCGCAAGCAGAACCCGAAGACGCTGCGCTCCTTCGTGCAGGCACTGGCCGAGGCGGCCGACTACGCGGCAAAGAACCCGGAAGGCGCGGCCGACATCTACCTGAAGGCGAACAAGAGCAGTATCGATCGCGCCCTGCTCGTGAAGATCTTCAGGAACCCCGAAGTGCAGTTCAACATCGCGCCACAGAACACGCTGAAGATCGCGCAGTTCATGCACCGCGTGGGCGCCGTGAAGAACAAGCCGGCCACGTGGCGCGATTACTTCTTTGAAGAGCCGCTGGTGGCGAAGGGGAGCTGACATGGCACCGCTGCAGGTCGTTCGCCCTTCCTCGCCCCCGGGCGCGCTGCTGAGCGCCCGCGGCGTCACCCTCGAATACCGCAGCGGCGGCAATGCCGTGCGTGCCACGCAAGGCGTCGACTTCGACGTGTTCGCCGGTGACCGCTTCGTGCTGCTGGGGCCTTCCGGCTGCGGCAAGTCGTCGCTGCTCAAGGCCGTCGGCGGCTTCATCGAACCCGCCGCGGGCACGATCACGCTGAACGGCCAGGCCATCACGAAGCCGGGGCCGGACCGCATCTGCGTCTTCCAGGAATTCGACCAGCTGCCGCCATGGAAGACGGTGCTGGAAAACGTGATGTTCCCGCTGCTGGCGTCGAAAAGCTGCGGCCGCGCCGAAGCCCGGGAACGCGCGCGCCACTGGATCGCCCGCGTGGGACTGGACCGTTTCGAGAACGCGTACCCGCACACGCTGTCCGGCGGCATGAAGCAGCGCGTGGCCATTGCCCGCGCGCTGGCGATGCAACCGGCCGTGCTGCTGATGGACGAGCCCTTCGCCGCGCTCGACGCCCTCACGCGTCGCACGATGCAGGAAGAGCTGACGAAACTGTGGGAGGAATCGCCGTTCACGCTGCTGTTCGTCACCCACTCGATCGAGGAAGCGCTGGTGGTCGGCAACCGCATCCTGCTGCTGTCGCCGCATCCGGGCCGCGTGCGCGCGGAGCTGAACAGCCACCAGTTCGGCTTGCACAGCGGTGGCGGCGCCGAATTCCAGCAGGCCGCGCAGCGCATCCACCAGCTGCTGTTCGGCCAATCCCCGGCGGCGCAGCCCGCCCATGACGATGAAAGGATCGCCCTGTGAGCAATCTGGCCCCACCGATCCGGCAAGAGTTTCAATATGACCTGGCGCCCGCCGCGCCGGCATCGCTGCAGCGGCGGCTCCCGCTGGTGCAGCGCCTGTGGCAGCAGGGCTGGCTGCGCAAGACCGTGGTGCTCGCGGTGCTGGCGCTGCTGTGGGAACTGGCCGCGCGCTGGCAGGACAACGACCTGCTGTTGCCCACGTTCGTGCAGACGGCGCGCGCTTTCTTCGAAGGCCTCGCCAACGGCGAGCTGGTCGAGAAAATCCACGTTTCGCTGACCGTGCTGGTGCAGGGCTACGTGGCCGGCATCGCCCTGGCGTTCGTGCTGACCGCGCTGGCCGTCTCCACGCGCCTGGGTCGCGACCTGCTGGAAACGCTCGTCGCCATGTTCAATCCGCTGCCGGCCATCGCGCTGCTGCCACTGGCCATGTTGTGGCTGGGCCTCGGCAACGCCAGCCTCGTGTTCGTCATCGTGCATGCGGTGCTCTGGCCGCTCGCGCTGGGCACCTACGCCGGCTTCCAGTCCGTGCCGGCCACGCTGCGCATGGCGGGCCGCAATTATGGGCTCGGCGGGCTGCCGTTCGTCATCCAGATCCTGGTGCCCGCTGCGCTGCCGGCGATCGTGTCCGGACTGAAGATCGGCTGGGCCTTTGCTTGGCGCACGCTGATCGCCGCGGAACTTGTGTTCGGCGCCTCGTCCGGCAAGGGTGGCCTGGGCTGGTACATCTTCCAGAACCGCAACGAGCTGTATACGGACAAGGTCTTTGCCGGCCTGGCGGCCGTGATCCTGATCGGGCTCGCCGTCGAACACCTGCTGTTCGCCGCGCTCGAGCGCACTACCGTGCAGAAGTGGGGCATGCGTTCAAATAGTTGAGGGTCTGTTCCTAATGCCGTTCGGTTAGCGGAATTCGACCTAGCTCGCGACGCTAGCGTATTGGTGGCTTCACAGGGGTTTCGTGGAGCCTGCTCCACGCCTGGGAAGCGGTGATGGCATGCATGCCATCACTCCTCCCGGACACCGGTTTATGGTGTCGGACCGCTGCGGCGGACCGACCGGTTTTCGCATGATGTCGCCGATTTCCTGAACGGAAAACCGGTGTCCGACACATTTTCCGGATAAAGCGCCCGGAAAAAATGTCCGACACCAAGCATGCTAGTGCCAACCCAAATGGTCACGTCGCTTTAACTGAACGGCATTAGGAACTGTCCCGGGTTTTGCTCACCACTCTGGCACATTTATTGCTCTGCAATAGGGCATGAGCCGTCATCTCCGCATCGTCGTAGTTCACCCTCCTCACGAAAGTGATGCGTCGCTGCGTGCCGCCGCGCTGCACGAAGGCCTTCACGAGGCCGGATACGAGCTGGTGGCATCGCTGCCGGCCGATTTTCATCTGCCCGAGGAGATCGCCCGCCTGCAGCCGGACATGATCATCGTCGATGCCGAGTCCGATGCGCGCGACGTGCTGGAACACATCGTCGTGGCCACCCGCGACGAGCGCCGCCCCATCGTCATGTTCACAGAGGACGACAAGCAGTCGTCGATGGACGCGGCGATGGAGGCGGGCGTCTCGGCCTACATCGTCGCCGGCCTGAAGCCGGAGCGCATCAAGCCGGTGCTCAGCGTGGCGCTGGCGCGCTTTCGCAAGGAGCAGAAGCTGCTGGACGAGCTGCAGGACACGAAACTCAAGCTGGCCGAGCGCAAGGTCGTCGACCGTGCCAAGGGCCTCCTGATGAGCCGCCACGGCATGACGGAGGAGCAGGCCTACCAGCGCCTGCGGACGATGGCGATGAACAAGAACCTGAAGCTGGCCGAGATCGCCCAGCGGATACTGGATGTGGAGGACTTGCTGGGTTGACGCGCTGTCAATGCGCACCTGGCCGGAGCAGTCATGCAAATCGAAAAAACAACCGTCAACATAGGCTTCAACCCGCTGACCGACTGCGCCTCGGTCGTCATGGCATCGATGCTGGGCTTCGACGAGAAGCACGGCATCCGCATCGTGCTGTCCCGCGAAACGTCGTGGGCCGGCGTGCGCGACAAGCTGATGACCGGCGAACTCGATGCCGCGCACGCCCTGTATGGCCTTGTCTACGGCACCCAGCTGGGCATCGGCGCGCAGCCGCGCGACATGGCCGTGCTGATGAACCTGAACCGCAACGGGCAGGCCATCACGCTGTCGCGCCGCCTGGCGGAGCAGGGCGCCACCGATGGCGCGTCGCTGGCCACGTTGATGGCCAGGGACGTTGGCGAGCCCCGGCGCAAGTATGTCTTTGCCCAGACTTTCCCGACCGGCACGCATGCGATGTGGCTGTATTACTGGCTCGCCGCCCATGGCATCCATCCCATGCAGGACGTGCGGGCGATCACCGTGCCGCCATCGCAGATGGTCTACAACCTGGCCGAGGGCCATATGGACGGCTTCTGCGCCGGCGATCCCTGGGGCCACCAGGCCGTCATCGACGGCGTCGGCGTCACCGCCGCGGCCAGCCAGGAGATCTGGCCCGACCACCCCGAGAAAGTGCTGGGTGCCTCCCTCGACTTCGTCCAGGCGCACCCGAACACGTGCCGCGCGCTGATCGCCGCCGTGCTGGAGGCCAGCCGGTGGATCGACGCGAGCGATGAAAACCGCCGCGCCACGGCCGAAATCATCGCCGCCGTGCCGTTCGTGAACACCGACAAGGCGGCGATCCTGCCCCGCATGCTGGGCCGCTACGACAATGGCATCGGCCGCGAGTGGCAAGACGAGCACCCCATGTGCTTCCACCAGGATGGCCAGGCGAACTACCCGTGGCTGTCGGACGGCATGTGGTTCATGACCCAGTTCCGCCGCTGGGGGCTGCTGAAAACCGACCCGGATTACCAGGCGGTGGCGCAGTCCGTCACCCAGCTGCGGCTGTACCGCGAGGCGGCCGAATTGGCCGGCGTGGCAGTGCCGGCCGGCGTGCTGCGCAGCTCGACGCTGGTCGATGGCCACACCTGGGATGGCACGGACCCGGCCCGCTACGCGGCCTCCTTTGCCATCCACCAGCGCTGAACGCTGCATTGCACCATAAGCGGGCGGCGCTGCACCGCAAACTTGCACGCCGCTCCCCATTTGCCTCCCCAATCCCCCGCGTCGCTGCGTCGCTCCCTCTGTAACGAGCTGATAAGACAGCTGGCACGCCTCTTGCAAAGTACAGGGCAAGAGGTCAATGACGATCTCCCGAACATTGCATGGCCGTCCCAATGGCGGGGCGGCATCAGGACAACGGCGTCCGAGCAGTACTCACGAAACATGTTTTCGCGGGACTGCCCGGGCGCCTTTTTTTTTGCTTTGTAGCCTACAACAACAGGGATCACAAAATGACCAGCGACCTGACCCGCAAAGCTGACAGCATCAAGCTCTTCTCGCTTGCCACGCCGCAGATGCGTGCATTCCACCTGGCGTGGCTGGCGTTCTTCGCCTGCTTCTTCGCCTGGTTCGCCTGCGCCCCGCTGATGCCGGTGATCAAAGGCGAATTCGGCCTGACGGCCGCACAAATCGCCAACATCAACATCGCCGCAGTGGCGATCACGATCGTGGTGCGCATGATCATCGGTCCGATGTGCGACCGTTACGGCCCACGCAAGGCCCACACCGCGCTGCTGATCTTCGGCTCGATCCCCGTGTTTGGCGTGGCCGCATCGCAAAGCTACGAGAGCTTCCTGTTCTTCCGCATGCTGATCGGTGCGATCGGCGCCAGCTTCGTCATCACCCAGTACCACACGTCGGTGATGTTCGGCCCGCGCGTGGTGGGTACCGCCAACGCGGCCACCGCGGGCTGGGGCAATGCGGGCGGCGGTGTCACGCAAGCCACCATGCCGCTGATCCTGGCCGCGATCCTGATGCTGGGCGTGTCGGAAACGATGGGCTGGCGCCTCGCGCTGATCGTGCCGGGCGTGCTGATGATCGTCGTGGGCGCGCTGTACTGGAAGTTCACGCAGGATTGCCCGCAAGGTAACTACGCCGAGCTGCGCAAGGCGGGCATCGAACTTGAAGGCGGCAAGAAGGGCGGCTGGGAAAGCTTCAAGCTGGCCGCCGCGAACTATCGCGTCTGGCTGCTGTTCATCACGTATGGCGCCTGCTTCGGCGTGGAACTGTTCATCCACAACGTGGCCGCCACCTACTACGTCGACCAGTTCGACATGTCGCTGAAACAGGCCGGCCTGGCCGCCGGCAGCTTCGGCCTGCTGGCACTGTTTGCCCGTGCCCTGGGCGGCATCGTGTCCGACAAGATGGCCCTGCGCGGCAGCCTGAATGCCCGCGTCACGCTGCTGTTCATCCTGATGCTGGGCGAAGGCGCTGGCCTGATCTGGTTCGCCAAGGCCGATACCGCCACGGTCGCCATCTTCGCCATGCTGTCCTTCGGCATGTGCGTGCACATGGCCTGCGGCGCCACCTACGCGCTGGTGCCGTTCATCGACAAGCGGGCGCTGGGTGGTGTCACCGGCATCATCGGCGCGGGCGGCAATGTGGGTGCCGTCGCCGCCGGCTTCCTGATGAAGGGCGTGGGCAGCACGCAGCAGACGCTGTCGATCCTGGGCTTCCTGGTGCTGATCTCGGCCGCCTGCGCCATCGCGCTGCGGTTCTCGGCCGCCACCAACGAAGAACATGCGCTGGCCCGCGCCGCCGCCTGATTTGAACATTGAATACTGATTACTGAGTCCCGGAGCACAAAATGAAAATCGTCGTCATCGGTCATGGCATGGTTGGCCACAAATTCCTCGAAAGCCTGGCGGACAATCCCGTCGCCGACATGCATGTCACGGTGCTGTGCGAAGAACCACGGCCGGCCTACGACCGCGTGCACCTGTCGGAATTCTTCAGCGGCAAGAGCGCGGACGACCTGTCGCTGGTGAAGCCGGGCTTCTTCGATCGTTCCGACATGGTGCTGCGCCTGAATGCGCGCGCCGAGTCGATCGACCTGCAAGGCAAGACGGTGACCGCCAGCACCGGCGAAGTGCTCCCTTACGACAAGCTCGTCATGGCCACCGGGTCCTTCCCGTTCGTGCCGCCGATCGAAGGCCGCGACCGCAAGGACTGCTTCGTCTACCGCACCATCGAAGACCTGGAAGGCATGGCCGAAGCGGGCGCGCGCCTGAAGACGGGTGTCGTCATCGGCGGTGGCCTGCTGGGCCTGGAATGCGCGAAAGCGCTGCGCGACCTGGGCCTGATCACGCACGTGGTCGAATTCGCGCCGCGCCTGATGGCCGTGCAGGTCGACGATGGCGGTGGCCGCATCCTGCGCAACAAGATCGCCGAACTGGGCGTAACCGTCCACACGGGCAAGAACACCACCGCCATCGTCGATGGCGAAGAGGGCGCCCACCGCATGCAGTTCGCCGACGGCACGCACCTGGACGTGGACATGATCGTGTTCTCCGCCGGCATTCGCCCGCGCGACCAGCTGGCCAAGGAAGCCGGCCTGGCCGTGGGCCCGCGCGGCGGCATCACGATCGACAACCAGTGCCGCACCTCCGATCCGGATGTGTACGCGATCGGCGAATGCGCGCTGTGGAACGGCATGATCTACGGCCTCGTCGCGCCGGGCTACGACATGGCCCGCGTGGTGGCGAAGCAGCTGTCTGGCCAGGCCGCCGAATTCGCCGGCGCCGACATGAGCACGAAGCTGAAGCTGATGGGCGTGGACGTGGCCTCGATCGGCGACCCGCACGGCAAGGTGGAAGGCGCGCGCAGCTACCAGTTCACCGACGAGCGCAAGCAGGTCTACAAGAAGATCGTCGTGTCCGATTGCGGCAAGTACCTGCTGGGCGGCGTGATGGTCGGCGACGCCGGCGAATACGGCACGCTGCTGCAGATGATGCTGAACCGGATCGAGCTGCCCGAGTCGCCCGAATTCCTGATCCTGCCGCAATCCGATGGCAAGGCGAAACCGGGCCTGGGCGTGGATTCGCTGCCGGACGCCGCGCAGATCTGCTCGTGCAACAACGTGACCAAGGGCGCGATCTGCGCCGCGGTGGCAGACGGCGCCACGTCGATCGGTGCGCTGAAGAGCTGCACCAACGCCGGCACCTCGTGCGGCGGCTGCGTGCCGCTGGTCACGCAGGTCATGAAGGCCGAGATGAAGAAGCAGGGCATGGATGTCAACAACCATGTCTGCGAACACTTCCCGCACTCGCGCCAGGAACTGTTCCACATCATCCGCGCCGGCAATATCAAGACCTTCGACGAACTGCTGGCCCAGCATGGCAAGGGCCTCGGTTGCGACGTTTGCAAGCCGCTGGCCGGCTCGATCCTGGCCACGTGCTGGAACGATTTCGTGCTGAAGAAGGAACACGCCAGCCTGCAGGACACGAACGACTACTACCTGGGCAACATCCAGAAGGATGGCACGTACTCGGTGGTGCCGCGCATGCCGGGTGGCGAAGTGACGCCCGACGGCCTGATCGCCGTGGGCCAGGTGGCCAAGAAATATGGCCTGTACACCAAGATCACGGGCGGCCAGCGCGTCGACCTGTTCGGTGCCCGCGTCGATGAACTGCCATCGATCTGGGAAGAGCTGATCGCCGCCGGCTTCGAGACCGGTCACGCCTACGGCAAGTCGCTGCGCACCGTGAAGTCGTGCGTGGGTTCCACCTGGTGCCGCTATGGCGTGGACGACAGCGTGGGCCTGGCGATCGAACTGGAGAACCGCTACAAGGGCCTGCGCACGCCGCACAAGATCAAGTTCGGCGTATCGGGTTGCACCCGCGAGTGCGCCGAGGCGCAAGGCAAGGACGTGGGCATCATCGCCACCGAAAAGGGCTGGAACCTGTACGTGTGCGGCAACGGCGGCATGAAGCCGCGCCACGCCGAACTGTTCGCCTCCGACCTGGACAAGGAAACGCTGATCAAGTACGTCGACCGCTTCCTGATGTTCTACAGCCGCACGGCCGACCGCCTGCAGCGCACCAGCACGTGGCGCGACAACCTGGAAGGCGGCCTGGAATACCTGCAGGACGTGGTCATCAACGACAAGCTCGAACTGGCTGCCGAACTGGAAGCGGACATGCAGCGCGTGGTCGATACCTACCTCTGCGAGTGGAAGGAAGCCGTGAACAATCCGGAAACGCGCGCCCGCTTCCGTCACTTCGTCAACAGCGAGAAGAAGGACGAGAACGTGGTGTTCATCGAGGAGCGTGGCCAGATCCGGCCCGCCACCGTGCAGGAAAAGAAGCGCGTCATTCCCATCAAAGCCGCTTGATCGAGTTGTCGAAATCAAACCTGAACAGCTGACTAGGAGCCATCATGAAACGTGAAAACGAAGCCGCCAACTGGACCGCGATCTGCGGCGTGGAAGACATCGTGCCGAACACCGGCGTGTGCGCCCTGCTGAACAACGAGCAGGTGGCCGTGTTCCGCCTGCATGACGGCACCGACACGCGTGTGTTCGCCATCGGGAACTACGATCCGAACTCGGAAGCGTCCGTGCTGTCGCGCGGCCTGGTGGGCAGCCTGGGCGAGCGCCTCGTCGTGGCTTCGCCGATCTACAAGCACCATTTTGACCTGCAGACGGGCGAATGCCTGGAAGCGCCGGAAAACTCGGTACCCACCTGGCCGGCACGGATCGAAGCCGGCAAGGTATGGGTCGGGGCCTGAGGCAGACATCATGAAACCCGCCCTGGTCGTCATCGGCAACGGCATGGCCGGCATGCGCACGGTCGAGGAGCTGCTCGCGCTGGCCCCCGACCTGTACGAGATCACCGTGTTCGGCGCCGAACCGCACGGCAACTACAACCGAATCCTGCTGTCACCCGTGCTGGCCGGCGAAAAGTCGGTCGACGACATCATGCTCAACACGCGCGAATGGTATGACGCGAACGGCATCACGCTGCACGCCGGCGACCCGGTGGTGCACATCGACCGCCGCCGCCGCATCGTGCGTGCGCAGTCCGGCCATGAAGTGCGCTATGACCGGCTGCTGATTGCGACCGGGTCGAAGCCGTTCATCATTCCCGTGCCGGGCCACGAGCTGCCCGGCGTGCTGGCGTTTCGCGATATCGCCGACGTCGAGGGCATGATGGCCGCCGCGCGCGACCACAAGCACGCCGTCGTCATCGGCGGTGGCCTGCTGGGGCTGGAGGCCGCCAACGGCCTGCTGAAGCAGGGCATGGCGGTCACGGTGGTGCACGTGACTGATGCGCTGATGAACCAGCAGCTCGACAAGCCGGCCGCGCAACTGCTGCAGCGCGCGCTCGAGGCACGCGGCCTCACATTCATGCTGGAAGCGCAGACCGCCGAGATCGTCGGCCCCGACCGCGTCACAGCCGTGCGCTTCAAGGATGGCACCGAAATCCCGGCGGACCTGGTGGTGATGACGGCCGGCGTACGCCCGAACATCGAGCTGGCGAAATCGGCCGGCCTGCATTGCGAGCGGGCCATCGTGGTCGACGACACGCTGCAATCGTACGATCCGCGCGTGTACGCGGTGGGCGAGTGCGTGCAGCACCGCCGTGCCACGTTCGGCCTCGTCGCGCCGATCTGGGAGCAGGCCAAGGTCTGCGCCGCCCACCTGGCCGGCGCCGGCCACCGCCGCTATGTGCAGCAGGCGTCGCCCACGCGGCTGAAAGTGACCGGCATCGAGCTGTATTCGGTGGGCGACTTCATCGGCGCCGAAGGCAGCGAAGACCTGGTGCTGCGCGACGCCCGCCGCGGCGTCTATAAACGGCTGGTGCTGGATGGTCCGTGCCTGGTGGGCGCCGTGCTGTATGGCGACGTGCAGGACGGGCCGTGGTATTTCGACCTGATCCAGCGCGGCGCCGACATCAGCGCGATGCGCCACCAGCTGCTGTTCGGCCCCGCGCTCGCCGCATAAAATCTCAAGTATTGGAACCATCGTGAACCTGTCCCAGCAACATCTGTCCATCGCCACCACCTGTCCCTATTGCGGCGTCGGCTGCGGCGTCAAGGCCGTGCCGCAGGGGCCGCAGGCGGCCACCGTGTCCGGCGATCCCGACCACCCGGCGAACTTCGGCCGGCTGTGCGTGAAGGGATCGGCGCTCGGCGAAACGCTGGGCCTCGATGGGCGGCTGCTGCATCCACAGGTCCGTGAAGATGGCCAACTGCGGCAGGTGTCGTGGGACGAAGCGCTGGACCGGGCCGCCGGCCAATGGCGCGCGATCGTCGACGAGCACGGGCCCGACGCGGTGGCGCTGTATGTGTCCGGCCAGTTGCTGACGGAAGATTATTACGTCGCCAACAAGCTGATGAAGGGCTATGTCGGCAGCGCCAACATCGACACCAACTCGCGGCTGTGCATGTCGTCCGCCGTGGCGGGGCACAAGCGGGCATTCGGCGAAGACATGGTGCCGGTGAACTACGACGACCTGGAAAGCGCCGACATGATCGTGCTGGTCGGCTCGAACCTCGCATGGTGCCACCCGATCCTGTTCCAGCGCATCACGCGCGCGAAGGAAGCCCGGCCGGAGATGAAGCTGGTCGTCATCGATCCGCGCCGCACCGCCACGTGCGAACTGGCCGACCAGCACCTGCCGGTGAAGCCGGGCACTGACGTCTGGCTGTTCAATGGCTTGCTGGCCTACCTGTCGCGCGGCGATGCGGTCGATGCGGCATTCATCGCCAACCACACGCGCGGCCTGAACGAAGCCCTGGAAGCGGCCGACCTCACGCCCGAAGCGGTGGCCAAGGCGTGCCGGCTGCCGCTGGAAGACGTGCTGGCGTTCTATGAATCGTTCGCCGCCACGCCGAAAGCGATCACCGGCTTTTCAATGGGCGTGAACCAGTCGTCCGCCGGTACCGACAAGGTCAACGCGATCATCAACTGCCACCTCGTCACGGGCCGGATCGGCAAGCCGGGCATGGGGCCGTTCTCGATCACGGGCCAGCCGAACGCGATGGGCGGCCGCGAGGTCGGGGGGCTTGCCAATATGCTGGCGGCCCACCTGGACCTGGACAAACCCGAACACCGCACCGCCGTGCGCGAGTTCTGGGATTCGCCGCGCATCGCCGACAAGCCGGGCCTGAAGGCCGTGGACCTGTTCCAGGCTATCGAATCCGGTAAAGTCAAAGCGGTGTGGGTGATCGCCACCAATCCGATGGTCAGCCTGCCGGATGCCGACCAGGTACGCCGCGCGCTGTCCAAAGCCGAGCTGGTGATCGCCAGCGACGTGGTGCAGGAGACCGACACGAACGCCTTCGCCCACGTGCTGCTGCCGGCGTTGGCCTGGGCCGAAAAGGATGGCACGGTCACCAATTCCGAGCGCCGCATCTCGCGCCAGCGCGCCTTCCTGCCGGCGCCGGGCGAGGCGAAGGGCGACTGGCAGATCCTGTGCGAGTTTGCGCAGCGCCTCGGCTACGCCGGCTTCGATTTCAAACACCAGTCCGAGATCTTTGCGGAACATGCGCGGCTGTCGGCATGGCGCAATACGCAGGAAGAGCTGCCGCGCCTGTTCGACATCGGCGCGCTGGCCACGCTCGACCGTGCCGGCTACGACAGCCTGCAGCCGGTGCAGTGGCCGCTGGGCCGCCGCGTCTTCGCCGACCACCGCTTCTCGTTCCCGGACGGGCGCGCCCGCTTCGTGCCCACGGTGCCGCGCCTGCCCGTCAATACGGCCGGCGGCGAATATCCGCTGGTGCTGAACACGGGCCGCGTGCGCGACCAGTGGCACACCATGACGCGTACTGGCCGCGCGCCCAAGCTGGCCGAGCACACACCGGAATCGTTCGTCGACCTGCACCCGCAGGATGCGCTGCTGTGCGGCGTGCGCGACGGCGAGCTGGCGCGCATCTCGTCGCAGTGGGGCAGCATGGTGGCGCGCGTGCGCCATGGCGGCGGCATTGCCCGCGGCAGCGTGTTCGTGCCGATCCACTGGAACGGGCAGACGGCGTCGGACGCGCGCGTGGGCGCCGTCGTGAACCCGGTCGTCGATCCCGTGTCGGGCGAGCCGGAATTCAAGCACACGCCGGTGGTGGTCGACCGCTTCCCCGTGCAGTGGCACGGCTTCGTGCTGTCGCGTACAGCGCTCGACCTGGACAAGGTGGCGTACTGGACCCGCGCCCAGGGCGCCGGTTTTACCCGCTATGAAATGGCGGGCCGCAACCGCATTGCCGATTTCGGCACCTGGGCACGCGAACTGCTGGGCGTCGACGACGACGATGCCGACTGGCTCGAATACGCCGACCGCAGCGCCGGCGTGTACCGCGCCGTGCACATCGTCGACGACCGCATTGCGAAGTGTATCTTCGTGTCGCCACGGCCCGACCTGCCCGAGCGGGCCTGGCTGGCCGGCCTGTTCTCGAACGCGGCACTGGCCGATGCCGAGCGCGCCGGCGTGCTGGCCGGCCGCCCGCTGGCGCAGGGCGCCGATACCGGGCCGACCGTGTGCTCGTGCTTCGGCGTGGGCCGCAACACGATCTGCAACGCGATCCGCGACAAGGACCTCAAGACGACCGCCGAGGTCACCGCCTGCGTGAAGGCGGGCGGCAATTGCGGCTCGTGCGTGCCGGAGATCCGGCAGTTGCTGGCCGAGGTGCGGGTGCCGGCGTAAGGCGCTGGCAAGGTTAGCGGACTGGCCGCCGACCCGACTGTGATCGGCACCGGTCTTTGCCGGGAATCCGCAATCAACGACACCAGCATCGAGCTGGCTGGCGCCGACGCCTAGCCCGGTGCCGCGGATTGCTGCTGGCGTGGATGGTTCCGGACCACCATATGCGGCCCCGTGCGTCGATGCCGAAACCACTCCTGCAGTTCTGGAAAGAGGCCCAGCAGTTCATCCACGACGCAGGCCGCCGAACGCGGCTTCTGTCGAAGCACGACGCGACGAAAAAAGGAGTGGTCCTGGGAAAACCAGCAATGCGTTCCAGAGCCTTTTCTCGGTTGCAAGCGGCCAGAAGAAGATCCCATATAGGAAAGCACCTTGTCGGGCGGAACCCGTTCACCGTAGTGAATCACACCGCTTGCTGAACAATGCCCGAAGTTCACCACAAAGCGCGGTGTGCCGTGTTTTTCCCACTGCAGGTCGAAGACATCGATACCGTCGGCCGTGATGCGGCGGAAGTCGACGCTGAACGGGCTATGCGCCGTGTCGATCTGAAATCCTTGCAGGACGACAAACGGATAGAAGCGCTTCTTCAATTCCCTGCGCAGGTCCGTCGTCTTACCCATGGCGGGGACGTCCTCCCGCGGAATACCCCAAAATTGCTGGCAAAGTTTTTGTCTCCGATAGAAAGATGGTGAACTTTCGCTGGCGCCTGCGGGCCAAGCGACGACGAGCGCCTCCGTTGAATGTTCAGGGGCAGACGACTGTGAAAACGTCAGAGCGGGTTCCGCAACGTTACGCTGCCTCGTCAGGCGGTTTGAACCCTTTGCTGTAATAACCGGACGGGTCGAAACAGCAAACCCGCTTCTTGCCGGCAGCAAGCATGTCGCACGCACCGGCGATGCGGCTCAGGCGGGTTTTTTCCTGCTTGGCCGACACGATCCAGTGGATCCAGTCGATGCGGGCGATGGTCGTGGTGGCAGCCCAGGTCGCCCTCGCTTCCGGCGAAGCTGCAAGCGCTGCGCGGAAGTCCGGTGGCAGTTGCGGTTCCAGTTCGTTCGCCAGCGGCTGGACCTCGAGTGCAACAGGGCTTCCTGCCTCGGCGCCTGAACTTTCCAGCAGGGCGCGGGGAATCTTGAGCCAATGGCTTAACTGCCCGTCGGGCTCGAGCACGGCCTGGAATGGATGACCGTTGATCGTGCCTTCCACACTCGTCCTGCCCCGCCTCGGCAGCTTGTCGCTTTCCGACTTTGGCAGGATGGCGAAGGCCCAGGGCTCCTCGCCCTGCATGTCGGCGGGGCGGCGTAATTCGACCTGGAAGCATGCGTTGGCAAGGTCTGGCTTCATCTGTGCTCCGTTCAGTGAAGTGGCGGTGTTCAAACGCTGTGTGCAGGGGGGCCGTGGCCTTCCTCATGCATGCAGGCGGGTTGTTTCAGGTCCTTCCGCTGCCAGCCCGATTGCGGGCATCAGCCAGCGCAGTGTACGAGGCCAGTTGTCCCGATGGCAAGCACTGGCCTTTACCAAGCGTTCCGGGCCGGCATCGCGATCCTCCCGTGTCGCAGCATCTTCACTTGCACGGCTAGAATTGTCGGCATCGAAATGCAATCGAGGAATCGCGATCATGGAGAACTGCCCAGAATGCGGCGCATCGGACCTGGTGCATGACACGCATGGCGTGTCGTACACCTACAAGCACCGCCACACCACGATCCCGGCCGTTTCCGGTTATCACTGCGCGCAGTGCGGCGGCGTCGCGCTGGACCGTGCCGCCATCGACCGCTATGACGAGCTGGTGAGCCAGTTCCATCGCCGCGTCGATCACGAGCTTGTCGAGCCCGCATACATCCGGGCCGTGCGCAAGAAACTGCGGCTGGACCCGCGCGAGGCCGATGAGCTGATCGGCAGCGGCGGCAATGAATTCGCCTGCTATGAAGCGGGCAGGGTGCAACCGCATCCATCCACTGTGAAGCTGCTCAGGCTGCTCGACCGGCATCCGGATCTGCTGGCGGAATTGCGGCTGGACGAAAACGCGTAAGCCGCGTCAACGGCTGAGTTCGCCGCAGTTATGTACGCGACCGAACAGTCGAATATTTCGCTTTGTGTTACATTAAAAACATCGGTCACCAACGTTCATGGAGCCGCCTTATGCGCCGTCCTATCGTCCTCGTACCAGCGTGCACCCGGCAGATCGGGCATTTCCCGAATCATGCCGCCCAGAACAAGTATGTGAACGCCGTCGTTCTCGGCGCGCGCTGCATGCCCCTGGTATTGCCCGCGCTGGCCGAACTGACGGACATGGAAGCGGTGCTGCACGTGGCGGACGGGATCATGCTGACCGGGTCGGCATCGAACGTGCATTCCGACCTGTATGGCCAGCCGATCCGTAATCCTTCACTGCCGCTGGATGCGGCGCGCGATGCCACCACGTTGCCGCTGATCCGCGCGGCCGTGAAGCGGGGCATTCCGATCCTGGGCATCTGCCGCGGCTTCCAGGAAATCAACGTGGCGCTCGGCGGCACGCTGCACCAGGCCGTGCAGGAACTGCCGGGCATGATGGACCACCGCGACCGTGAAGACGATTCGCTCGAAGTGCAGTACGGCCCGGCCCACCCGATCTACCTCACGAAAGGGGGCAAGTTCGCGGAAATGCTGGGCAACCCGGAGGAAATTACCGTCAATTCCCTGCACGGCCAGGGGATCGACGTGCTGGCTCCCGGCCTCACCGTGGAAGCGGTGGCGCACGACGGGCTGGTGGAAGCTTATACCGTGGATGCCGCGCACGGTTTCACGCTGGCGGTGCAGTGGCACCCCGAGTGGCGCATCACGGAAAACCCCGACTCCATGAAGATGTTCCTGGCCTTCGGCAATGCCTGCCGCGAATACCAGGCGCGCCGACAGGAGCGGGGTTGATGACTACCTACGAGGCCTGGTCGGGCGGAATCCCATAGCTGTTCTTCCATGTGAAGTTCGAGGGACGCGGCCCGCACCCGGCTGCGCACATTGACTTACTTGGAGCAAAGCATGGCAATCCGCGAAAATTTCACCTACACCGACATGGACGAGTGGCTCAATGAAAAACGGGTCACTGAAATCGAATGCCTGGTGCCCGACCTGACCGGCGTCGCCCGTGGCAAGATCCTGCCCCGCGGGAAGTTCACGCAGGAGCGCGGCATGCGCATCCCCGAGGCAGTGCTGGGCATGACCGTGACCGGCAATTCCCCCACCGACGACCCGGCCTACGACCGCGCAATCTCGCAGACCGACCGTGACATGATCCTGAAGGCGGACCCCGGCACGATCACGATGGTGCCATGGGCCACCGACCCCACCGCGCAAGTCATCCACGACTGCTATTTCGCCGACGGGCGGCTGGTGGACTTCGCGCCGCGTTCCGTGCTGCGCCGCGTGCTGAAGCTGTACGAGGACAAGGGCTGGAAACCGGTGGTGGCACCCGAGCTGGAGTTTTATCTCACCGCCAAGATCTCCGATCCCGACCTGCCGCTGAAGGCGCCGGTGGGCCGCAGCGGCCGTGCCGAAACGTCGCGCCAGGTGTACAGCATCGATGCCGTCAACGAGTTTGATCCGCTGTTCGAAGACATCTACGACTATTGCGACCTGATGGGGCTGGACGTGGACACGCTGATCCACGAGATCGGCGCCGGCCAGATGGAAATCAACTTCCTGCACGGCGAGCCGCTCGGCCTGGCCGACAAGGTGTTCTTCTTCAAGCGCACCTTGCGCGAGGCGGCGCTGAAACACAATATGTACGCCACCTTCATGGCCAAGCCGATGGCCGGCGAGCCCGGCTCGGCAATGCACATCCACCAGAGCATCGTCGATTCGAAAACGGGCTGGAACATCTTCTCGAACGAGGACGGCTCGCCGTCGCAGCTGTTCAAGCACTACATCGGCGGCCTGCAGCGCTACATGCCCTGCGCGCTGGCGATCGTGGCGCCATACGTGAATTCGTATCGCCGCCTGGTGCGCCACACCGCGGCACCGATCAATATCCAGTGGGGCGTGGACAACCGCACCGTGGGCTTCCGCGTGCCGGAATCGGGCATCCAGGACCGCCGCGTGGAAAACCGCATCATCGGCTCGGATGCCAACCCCTACCTGGCACTGGCCGTCACGCTGGCGTGCGGCTACCTGGGCATGACCGAACATCTCGAACCCACCGAAATCACGCACGGCAGCGCCTACGAAATGAAGTACGAGCTGCCGCAAGGGCTGCCGGAAGCATTGGGCCTGCTGCGCCGCGAAGAAAAGCTGCGCGGGGTGCTGGGCGAGCGCTTCATCGACGTGTATGCTGCCATCAAGGACCTCGAACACCAGGAATTCATGACCGTCATCAGCCCCTGGGAACGCGAGCACCTGTTATTGCACGTATAATTGCACGTATAAACGGTTTATACTGATTCTATGAGCTGAACCCTTTGCCGGCCGGTGGCCGGCTGTCGCGTGGCCCGCGTGACCGCGCCTTCACCAGGAGGCAACCATGACCACCACCCCGATCGTGCCGGAACTGCCGGACACCAAGGGCTTGCAGCGGCTCGATGCCGCGCACTACCTGCACCCGTTCACGGACCACGCGGCGCTGGCGCGACAGGGCGCGCGCGTGATGGTGCGCGGCGACGGCATCTACCTGTGGGATTCGGACGGGCGAAAGGTGCTCGATGCGATGTCGGGCCTGTGGTGCGTGAACGTGGGTTATGGCCGGCGCAGCATTACCGAGGCGGTGGCGCGGCAGATGGATACGCTGCCGTTCTACAACAGCTTCTTCAATACCACCACGATTCCCGCCGTGCAGCTCGCCGCGAAGCTGGCGAAGATCGCGCCCGCCGGCTTCAACCACGTGTTCTTCACCGGTTCCGGTTCGGAAGCAAACGATACCAACGTGCGCATGGTGCGCCGCTACTGGGACCTGGCCGGCCAGCCCGAGCGCACGGTCATCATCAGCCGCCATAACGCCTACCACGGCAGCACCATGGCCGGGGCGTCGCTCGGCGGCATGAGCGGCATGCACGTGCAGGGCGGCCTGCCGATTCCCGGCATCGTCCACATCGGCCAGCCGCACTATGCCGACCACGGCGTGGGCATGACGCCGGACGAATTCGGCATCCACGCGGCCGGCTGGCTGGAAGAGCGGATCAAGGAACTGGGGCCGGGCAAGGTGGCCGCGTTCATTGGCGAGCCCATCCAGGGCGCCGGCGGCGTGATCATTCCACCGGCCACCTACTGGCCGGAAATCCGCCGCATCTGCGACAAGTACGACGTGCTGCTGATCGCGGATGAAGTGATCACCGGCTTCGGCCGGCTGGGCACCTGGTTCGCATCGGAACTCTATGGCATGCGGCCTGACCTGATCACGTTCGCGAAAGGCGTCACCTCGGGCTACGTGCCGCTGGGCGGCGTGCTGGTGGGAGAGCGCGTGGCCGATGTGCTGGTCCGGGGCGGCGACTTCAATCACGGCTTCACGTATTCCGGGCACCCGGTGGCCTGCGCCGCGGCGCTGGAAAACATCCGCATCCTCGAGGAAGAGGGCGTGGTGGAACAGGTGGCGCACGATACCGGGCCCTACCTGAAACAGCGCTTTGCCAGCCTGTCCGCCCACCCGCTGGTCGGCACGGCCGACAGCTTCGGCTTCGTGGCCGGGCTGTCGCTGGTGCGGCGCAAGGCCGCCAACGTGCATTACCAGGTGCGCTTCGACCCGGCGCTGGGCGTGGGCATGGTGTGCCGCGCGCACATGTTCGAGAACGGCATCATCATGCGCGCGGTGGGCGACAGGATGATCATCGCGCCGCCGCTGGTGACGACGCGCGACCAGGTCGACGAGATGATCCAGAAGATCCGCCTGTGCCTCGACCTGACGCTGGCCGATGTCACGGCACGGGGCTGGCTCGGCTGACCAGGCGCCTGCCGCCCGGTCCCGGGCGCCTTGCTTTCCGCTTCTCTTCTTGTTTTATGCCTTGGCGCCCGCGACGTGCGCCGGCTGCTCCTGCCGGTTCTTCAGCACCTGCGGTGCCAGCGAACCGACGATCATGCCGGCCAGCGCGGCCAGCAGGCCGGCCAGCTGGCCCGGGAACGCTTCGCCCAGGTCGCTGATCTGCGGGAAGAACAGCACCCACACGAGAATGCCGGCGCCGATCGACAGCACCGCGCCCTGCGTGGTGGCGCGCCGCCAGTACAGGCCCATCACCAGGGGGATGAACGCCCCCACGAGCGTTACCTGGTAGGCGGACGACACCAGTTCATAGATCGACGTGCCCTGCATCACGATCGCATACACCAGCACCAGCGCGGCGAAGATCACGATCGTCACGCGCATCGCCAGCAGTTGCTGGCGGTCCGTCATGCCCGGGCGCATGTTCTTCAGGATGTTCTCGACAAAGCTCGTCGATGGCGCCAGCAGGGTGGCCGACGACGTGCTCTTGATGGCCGAGAGCAGCGCGCCGAAGAACAGGATCTGCATGACGAGGGGCATCTTCGTCATCACGAACGTGGGCAGCAGGCGCTGGTAATCGTTCTTGGCCAGTTCCATCGCGCTGTCGCCCATCACGACGACCGCGGCGGCCACGATGAACATCGGCACGAAGCCGAAGATGATGTAGCTGGCGCCGCCGATCACGGCGCCGGTGCGGGCCGTGGGCGCATCCTTGGCGGACATCACGCGCTGGAACACGTCCTGCTGCGGAATGCTGCCGAACATCATCGTGATGGCGGCGGCAAAGAAGAACATGATGTCGGTGAACGTGGGTTCGGGCCACAGGCGCCACAGGTCGGCACGCTGCGCCATGTCCAGCACGTTGCCGGCGCCGCCCGCCAGGTCGGCCGCGAAGAATGCGATGACCGTCATGCCCACCACCAGCACGATCATCTGGATGAAGTCGGTGATCGCCACGGCCAGGAACCCGCCCACCACCACGTAGATCAGCACGGCGAGCGTGCCGATCACCATGCCCGCGGCCGGTGCCAGCGCGCCATTCGTCAGCACCGCGAAGACCAGCCCCAGCGCGGTGATCTGCGCGGCCACCCAGCCCAGGTAGCTGAGGATGATCGCCACCGAGCAAAACACTTCGATGCCCTTGCCGTAGCGCTGGCGGTAGTAGTCGCCGATCGTCAGCAGGTTCAATTTATACAGTTTCGTCGCGAAGAACAGGCCAACGAGGATCAGGCAGGTGCCGGCGCCGAACGGGTCTTCGATCACGGCATTCAGGCCGCCCTGCACGAATCTCGCGGGTACCCCCATCACGGTTTCGGCGCCGAACCAGGTGGCAAACGTTGTCGTGATGACCATGATCAGCGGCAGGCTCCGGCCCGCAACGGCGAAGTCGCTGGTGTTCTTGACCCGCGTGCCCGCCCACATGCCGAGGCCCAGCGTTCCCAGAAGATAGAGCGCGACGAAAATGATCAGGGTGTTGTTCATGCAAGCTTTCGGGAGCGGAAATGAGCGGGCGGAAAATTCCGGATTATAAAGGCTGGATGCGGCCCCGGGCGCAACTTGCCGGCGATTTGTCGCCGGATGTTGCATGCCGGGACGGCCCATGGTCGGCGGCCGGCCGTCGGGAAACTTGACGTGCCATGCAAGATGCCAGTGCCATGCGGGGCGTCGTGGGCGTGGCATGGGTTATGCGAGATCAACCTGTAGAAATCAGCGCGGTTGCGCCAGCGGCCCGCTGGCCGTCCAGTCATTTCCCAAGGAGCCCGTCATGGAACGATTCTCGCAGTTGATCAGGGCAACGATCCTGTCGTTTGCCGTGGTGGCCAGCGCGCAGGCGTTACCGCTGTCCACGCTGCTCGCCGGCGGCACTCTGGGCGCAGGCGGCCTCGCGTTCACCCACTTCAGCGCCAGCTACGCCACGTCGGACCCGTTGCGGGTTTTCAATGCCGGGAATATCGACGTGACCGCCATTCCCGACGGGTCGCCGTTTGGCGCGGGACTGCGATTCATGGTGAGGGAAGGCGAACTGACGGTGCAGGGCGCGGGCGCCCATGCCTTCATCGACCTGCGGATGGGTTTTCGCGTGGCGGCGCTCGATCCGGCATCGCCCGCGTCGGGGGTGGCGCTGACGATGACCAGCAACGGGATCGACATGCGGCAGCAGGACCATGGCGTCACCATTGCGCATCATGTGCGCGGTGGCCCCGGCATGGCCGGCTTCCTGTCGCAGCCCGAGCTGTGGGTCGCCAGCGACTTGCTGGTGTGGGCGGCCGACCGGGGCGATACGGCCGCGCTGATCGTGTTTTCGCAGCATTACGACCTGGAAGTGCCGGAGCCCGGCAGCCTGCCATTGCTGGCGGTTGCCGGGCTCGCGGCGATGGCCGTGCTCGGAAAGAGGCGACCCACGTCGTGATGCCTCGACGTGGGCGGCGCCGAGCGAGTCAAGCCGTGCCAGGCAAGCCCGGCCCGGCATGTGGTGCCTTGCGCTTACTCCTTCAGCGCGGCGGCCAGGTCGGCCACCTTTGCACCATCGGCACCCACTGCCTTGACGAGGCGCTTGCCGTAGTCGGCATCGGCCCGGTAGAAGTGCGACAGCATCGTGTACAGGCTGACCTGGTTCTTCACGCGCTTCAGGTCACCGGACAGGTTGGCGATCAGGTCATCCTTGTCCTGCGCCGACAGGGCGCGGTAGTAGTCGCCGGCCTGCTGGAAATTCAGCGTCCTGGCGATGCGCTGCTGCTGCGTGGTACCGGCCAGCGGCAGGTTGCTGCTACGGGCGTTCGGATCCTCGGCCAGGTTCGCGATGCGGCTCGGCTGGTAGTTCACGTGACCCTTGCGGC
Source organism: Pseudoduganella lutea (assembly GCF_004209755.1). Taxonomy (NCBI): domain Bacteria; kingdom Pseudomonadati; phylum Pseudomonadota; class Betaproteobacteria; order Burkholderiales; family Oxalobacteraceae; genus Pseudoduganella; species Pseudoduganella lutea. The sequence continues at coordinate 3,703,530 of NZ_CP035913.1, forward strand.
CATCGATGTTCATCGCGCCATCCTGCTGGTGGTTGCGCACGGGGACCACGGGCTTGTTGATCGGCAGCGACTGGAAATTGGCACCCAGGCGGTGGAACTGCGTGTCCACATAGGAGAACAGGCGGCCCTGCAGCATGCGGTCTTCCGACGCTTCGATGCCCGGCACGAGGTTGCCCGGTGCCATCGCAACCTGCTCGGTCGCTTCGAAGAAGTTCTCCGGCACCTTGTTCAGCACCATCGTTCCCACCTTGCGCTCGGGGACATCCGGCCAGATCTTGGTGGCGTCCAGCGGGTCGAAGGCGAACTTGTCGAGCTCTTGCGGTTTCAGGATCTGCACCGTCAGGTCCCAGGTCGGGAACTTGCCGGCATTGATCGATTCATACAGGTCCACCGTGGCGTGGCTGGTGCTCTTGCCCTGGATGACCGGGATTTCCTGCGGGCGCAGGTTGCGTTCGCCCTGGCGCGATTTCCACGCGAACTTCGCGTACACATACTCGCCCTTGGCGTTGACCAGCTTCAGCGCGTGCACGCTGCTGCCGTTCATCTGGCGATAGTTGGCCGGCGTGCCCCAGTTCGAATACACGCGGGTCAGCATCGCCGTGGCTTCCGGCACGTGGGAGAAGAAGTCGAACACGCGCTCCGGTTCCTGCACATTGGTCACCGGGTCCGGCTTGAGCGCGTGGATCATGTCGGGGAACTTGATCGCATCGCGGATGAAGAAGATCGGCAGGTTGTTGCCGACCAGGTCCCAGTTGCCTTCCTGCGTATAGAACTTGGTGGCGAAGCCGCGCGGATCGCGCGTGGTTTCCGCGCCGGAGCGGCTCGGGATCACGGTGGAGAAGCGCACGAAGACCGGCGTGACGGTGCCCTTGGCGAACAGCTTTGCCTTCGTCAGGTCGGACAGGTCGTCGGTCGTGGTGAACGTGCCGTGCGCGCCGGTGCCGGTCGCATGCACCACGCGCTCGGGAATGCGCTCGCGGTCGAAGCGCTGCAGCTTCTGCACCAGGTGCACGTCCTGCAGCAGTGTCGGGCCGCCGGGGCCGGCGGTCTGGCTGTTCTGGTTGTCGCCAACAGGGGCGCCGTTATCCTTGGTCAGGGTCTGGGCATAGGCGCCGGTCGACATCGACGTCAGCGCGGATACGATGGCCATTGCGCACAACAGCGCGCGGCCCGGCTTCGAAGCCATAAACTCCATATACTCTACCTATCAAGTTAAGTGTTTAAGAAAGGCTTATGCTATCGATCGCGCTGCTATTATGGAAATTCATTGTAACTATCGTTTCGATAGGTGATTCCTAATCGACAAGCCGGCGGTAGAATCGGCTGAAACCATCCGGAGACAGCCATGAACGATTTCGCCAGCTGGCATGAGCGCGCCCGCGCGTTGTCCATCGACGGCCGCGCCGTCATCGACGGCAAGCGCGTGCCGTCCCGCACGGGGCAGCAATTCGACAACCGCTCACCGGTCGATGGCCGGGAGCTCGGCCCCGTCGCGCGCTGCGGCCCGGAAGACGTGGAGGTGGCCGTCGCCAATGCCCGCGCCGCGTTCGACGATGGCCGCTGGGCCAGCCTGGCGCCGGCGAAGCGCAAGCGCATCCTCATAAAATTCGCCGACCTGATGGAGCAGCACCGCGATGAACTGGCGCTGCTTGAAACGCTCGACATGGGCAAGCCAATCAAGTACAGCCTGGCCGTGGACGTGGCCGGCGCGGCGAACTGCATCCGCTGGTATGGCGAGGCGATCGACAAGGTGTATGGCGAAATCGCGCCCACGCCCGCCGACAGCCTGGCATTGATCACGCGCGAGGCGGTGGGCGTCGTCGGCGCCATCGTGCCGTGGAATTACCCGATGCTGATGGCGTCGTGGAAGATCGGCCCCGCGCTCGCGGCGGGCAACAGCGTGGTACTCAAGCCTTCGGAAAAATCGCCATTGAGCGCGCTGCGGCTGGCCGACCTGGCGCTGGAGGCGGGCATTCCGCCCGGCGTGTTCAACGTGCTGCCCGGCTACGGCAACGAAGCGGGCAGCGCGCTGGCGCTGCACATGGATGTCGACTGCATCGCGTTCACGGGGTCCACGCGCGTGGGCAAGCAGATCGTGCAGATGGCGGGGCAGTCGAATCTGAAGCGGGCGTGGACGGAACTGGGCGGCAAGTCGGCCAACATCGTGTGCGCCGATTGCCCCGACCTCGATGCGGCGGTGGCGGCATCGATCGGCTCGATCTTCTTCAACCAGGGCGAGAGCTGCAATGCGCCATCACGCCTGTTCGTGGAAGAATTGATCCGCGAACGATTCATCGAGAAAGCGCTGGCCATGGTGCCCGCTTTCGCGCCGGGCGATCCGCTCGATGCGGGCACGGTGATGGGCGCGATCGTCGACGACATCCAGCTGGCCACGGTGATGAAGTACATCGGCGAAGGCAAGGCCGCGGGCGCGCGGCTGCTGGCCGGCGGCGAACGCGTGCGGCTCGACACCGGTGGCTACTACGTGGCGCCGACGATCTTCGATGGCGTCGATGCCGGCATGTCGATCGCCCGCGAGGAAATCTTCGGGCCCGTGCTGTCGGTGCTGAGTTTCACGTCGCTCGACGAAGCGGTGCGCCAGGCCAACGCCACGCCGTATGGCCTGCACGCGGCCGTGTGGACGGCCGACCTGTCGAAAGCCATCCGCACATCCCGCGCGCTGCGCGCCGGTACCGTGCACGTGAACCAGTACGACAACGACGACATCACGGTGCCATTCGGCGGCTACAAGCAATCCGGCAACGGCCGCGACAAGTCGCTGCACGCGTTCGACAAGTACACGGAACTGAAGACGACCTGGATCCAGGTGTGAGGGGAAAAAACTGGGGACAGACCGGAACGCCGGACCGCCTGTTTTCCAGGAAATTTCCTGGAAACAGTGCGGTCCGGCGCATAGGGGTACCCGATATTGAAGCAATATTTCTCGAAAAATGGGGACGTACCCCATTTTTCAAGCAACTTTTTTTAGAAGCAGTGCTCGATGGCGGGGAAGCTGCCGTCCTTGACGGCGGCGACGTAGGCGGTAAAGGCTGCCTCGATGGTGGGCTGGCCATCCATGAAGTTCCGCACGAAGCGCGCCTTGCGGCCGGGGAAGACGCCCAGCAGGTCGTGCATGACGAGCACCTGGCCGGAGCAGTCGGGGCCGGCGCCGATGCCGATGGTGGGGATGGCCAGCGCTTCGGTGACGGCCTTGCCGACGGTCGAGGGTACCGCTTCGAGCAGCACGATCGACGCGCCGGCGGCTTGCAGCTTGAGCGCATCGGCCTTCAAGGCGTCGGCGCTTTCCACGGTCTTGCCCTGCACCTTGTAGCCGCCCAGCTGGTGGACGAACTGCGGCGTCAGGCCGATGTGGGCGCACACGGGCACGCCGCGCTCGACGAGGAAGCGCACCGTGTCCGCCAGCCAGCCGGCGCCTTCGATCTTGACGATGTGGGCGCCGGCCTGCATCAGCTGCACGCAGCTGGCCAGCGCCTGTTCCGGCGTGCCGTAGCTGCCGAACGGCAGGTCGGCCATGATCATCGCGGACTTGGCGCCGCGCGCCACGGCGGCCGTGTGGTAGGCCACTTCCTGCACGGTGACGGGCAGCGTGGACGAATGGCCATTGCACACCATGCCCAGCGAATCGCCGATCAGCAGGATTTCAACGCCGCTCTTGTCCATCAGCGCGGCAAAGCTGGCGTCGTAGCACGTCAGCATGGAGATCTTTTCGCCGGCCGCGCGCAGCGCGCTCAGCGAAGGAATCGTGACGGCCTTGCTCGCCACCGCTTTTGCCGGTGCCGGCGTGCCGCTCGTCGCTTTTGCAACGCCCTGTGTGGCGCCGGACATATCACTACCCTGCAGATAACCAGACATGGAAGTCCTCTAATAAAATCGTTACGGCGCGTATTCTAAACCCCGCCGCACGACCGTGCAGAAATGTCGGTGGCCAGCCGGCGCTTCAGGAACGGAAGATGAAGTACACCGCCCCGACGAGGCACAGCCCCGCCCAGATGAAATCGGTCTTGAACGGCTGGTTCATGTAGATCATCGCGAACGGCACGAAGACGACAAGCGTGATCACTTCCTGCATGATCTTCAGCTGCGCCAGGCTGTATTGCGTGTAGCCGATCCGGTTGGCCGGCACCTGCAGCAGGTATTCGAACAGCGCGATGCCCCAGCTGGCGAATGCCGCCACATACCACGCCTTGGTGGAGAAATTCTTCAGGTGGCCATACCAGGCCACGGTCATGAACACATTGGACAGGGTGAGAAGCCCAACGGTCTGCACGATGACAGGGATCTGCATGCCTTATCCGATGGATTCGATGCGTTCGATGCGCTGGTCGGCCACGCCCGGCGCGAACGATGCAGCGGCGCCGAGGCCCGGCACGGTGATGGCCGGCGCGATCTCCAGCAGCGGCGCCAGCACGAACGCGCGCTGCGTCATGCGCGGATGCGGCACCGTCAGCGTGGGCGTGGCGATGATGTCCGCGCCATACAGCAGCAGGTCGAGATCGAGCGTGCGTGGCGCGTTGCGATACGGGCGTTCACGGCCGTGCTCCTGCTCGATCGCGAACAAGGCCTGCAGCAGCGCCTGCGCATCGAGCGTGGTGTCGATGCGGGCGACGGCATTGATGTAGTCGTCGCCGGATGAATCGATCGGCGCCGTGCGGTACAGGCTTGAAACGCCGGTCACCGCGATGCCGGGCACGCGCCGCAGGCGCACCACGGCATCGAGCGCATTGGCGCGTGCGTCGCCGAGATTGGCGCCAATGGCGACGAACGCTTCCATCAGTCGACGGTCGGCGTGGTCGGGGCGCTGTCCGGCGTGCCGCCTTCGTCGCTGCGCTTGCGGCGCGGGCCGCGGCGCCGGCGTTTCGGTGGCTCCGGCATTGCCGCGTCGTCGCCGTCCGCATGCATTTCCTCGCCGTCGAACTCGTCGTCGGCCGCGGATTCGCCTGGGAATTCGCTTGAGGATTCACCGGTTTCGTCATGGCGCGTACCGCGGCGAGGCGGGCGCTTGCGCTTGCCCGCGGCACCGCCGCTGGAAATGGCCGTCACCATCTCGGCGCGGACCGTTTCGTCGGCTTCGTAGAACGCGCTCCACCAATCGCCCAGTTCCTGCTCGGTCTCGCCGGAAGCACAGCGCAACAGCAGGAAATCGTAGCCGGCGCGGAAGCGCACGTGCTCCAGCAGCTTGTACGGGTTCTTGCCGTTGCGGCGCTCGAAGCGCGGCTGCATGGCCCAGATGTCGCGCATGTCCGAACCGATCTTGCGCTGCAGCGCCAGCTTTTCGGTCTGCGATTCCAGCACCTCGTCCGCCGCCAGGTGCAGTGCCGGGATCGGGAATTCGCCGGACGCCTGGTAGGCATTCCACTTTTCCAGCACCTGGTGCCACAGCAGCGAGGCGAACAGGAAGCCCGGCGATACGGTCTTGCCCGAAGCGATGCGCTTGTCGGTGGCCTCCAGCGCCAGCGTCACGAACTTGAAGCCCAGCGGCTGCTCGAGCACCACGTCCAGCAGCGGCAGCAGGCCATGGTGCAGGCCGGCCTTGCGCAGTTGCAGCAGGCAGGCGAGGGCGCTGCCGCTCATCAGCAGCTTGAGCATCTCGTCGAACACGCGGGCGGCCGGCACGTTGTTGATCAGCGGCGCCATCACGGCAATCGGCGCGGCCGTGGTGGGCTCGATCTCGAACTTCAGCTTGGCGGCAAAGCGCACCACGCGCAGCATGCGCACCGGATCTTCCCGGTAGCGCGTTTCCGGCTGGCCGATGATGCGCAGCAGCTTCGCGCGCATGTCGCGCATGCCGCCGTGGTAATCGAGCACCTGCTGGTTCGCCGGGTTGTAGTACATGGCGTTGATGGTGAAGTCGCGGCGTTCCGCGTCCTCGGCCTGGCTGCCGAACGTGTTATCGCGCAGCACGCGGCCGTGTTCATCCTTGGGCGCGTTGTCGGTGGCCGTGCCACGGAACGTGGTGACTTCGAGCAGGTCCTGGCCGAACATCACGTGCACGATCTGGAAGCGGCGGCCGATGATGAACGCGCGGCGGAACAGCTTCTTCACCTGCTCGGGCGTGGCATTGGTGGCGATGTCGAAATCCTTCGGCTTCACGCCCAGCAGCAGGTCGCGCACCGCGCCACCCACCACGAAGGCTTCGAAGCCTGCTTCCTGCAGGGAGGAGGTCACGCGGATTGCGTTCGACGACACCAGTTTCGGGTCGATGCCATGCTGCTCCGGGCCCAGGATTTCGGGTTCGTTGCTGGTGGGGGCGTCCTTGACGCCCAGGATCTTGCGAATGAATTTCTTAATCATTGAATAGTTGGAGTAAAGCCCAGCCGCGCTCGTTGGCATGGCGGGTCAGGACGGCATTCGGGTTGGTGGCGACGGGATGCGAGACGATCGACAGCAGCGGCAGGTCGTTGTGCGAGTCGCTGTAGAAGTACACGTTGTCGAAGTGCTCGAGCGTTTTCCCCATCTGTTCCAGCCAGGCCTTCGTATGCAGGATCTTGCCTTCGCCCTGCGTGGGCTTGCCGCCCAGCCGCCCGGTGATGCGGCCATCCACGATTTCCGGCATCGCCGCGATCAGGTGGTCCACGCCGAATGCTTTCGCGATCGGCGCGGTGACGAAGTGGTTCGTCGCGGTCACGATGGCCACCATGTCGCCGGCGTCCAGGTGCCGTTGCAGCAGGGCGCGCGCCACGGGCTTGATATTCGGTTCGATCACCTCGGCCATGAACTGCTGCTGCAGCGCGGCCAGGTGTTCGGGCTCGAAGGTGGCCAGCGTGCCGAGCGCGAATTCCAGGTATTCCACCGGGTCCAGCGTGCCGGCCTGGTACTGGGCAAAGAACTGGTCGTTGCGGCGCGCGAAGGCGGCGGCATCGACGGCACCCTGGCGGCACAGGAACTGCCCCCACTCATAGTCGGAATCGATGGGCAGCAGGGTGTGGTCGAGGTCGAACAGGGCCAGGTTCATGGGGTTTTCAATTCGCTTCTAATCTTTTGCCGCCTGAAGCCACTCGCGCAGCAGCGGCAGGGTGATCGGGCGTTGGGTTTCCAGGGAATATTGGTCGAGCGAGTCCAGCATCGAGGACAGCGAGCGCATGTCGCGCCTGAAATGGGACAATAAATAGGGTAACACGCCGGGCGACAAGGTCAAACCGCGGCTCGCGGCAGCCTGGGACAGCGCCGCCACTTTCTCGTCGTCCGACAGGCCGTGCAACTGGTAGATCAGGCCCCAGCCCATGCGCGTGCGCAAGTCCTCGCGCACCGGCAGCACGGCCGGCGCCACGGCGCCGCTGCACACCATCCAGGCGCCGCTGGCGCGGATTTCATTGAACAGCGCGAACGCATCGATCTGTGCCACCGGCGAGAGCTTTTCGCAATCGTCGAGCAGGTACAGGTCCACGTCGGGGGAGTACACGAATTCGGATTCGATCGAGAACGGCGAGATGTAGCGCGCCCGGTCCGTGCATGCCAGGGCTTTCAGCAGGTGGGTCTTGCCGGCGCCCATCTCGCCCCACAGGTAGGCGAAGTGTTCGCGCGAGCTGCGGCCGGCGAACTGGCGCATCAGCGCCGCCACCTCGGCATTGCGGCCCACCTCGAACGATTCGAGCGTGTGGACCGGCTCGGCCCCGAGGTCCAGCACCAGCTGTTTCATGGCTGCCGCCCCGCATTGCTGGTCATTTCGATATCGTTTTCGCTCATCACAATGCGCATTATATAAAAGTGCATTGCGGTCAATGGTTCCGGCCATGCTGCCGCCCTGGATACCGTTTGTGCTCGTCGTGCGGTCAGGGGAGGGAACATGGAGGCGAAATTTGGGGATTTGGCGGGGCTGTTTTGCTAAAATAGCGGACTTGCTGGCAAAAATGCAGCAATCCTCTTCTATTCTACCGCCTCCGCCGCGAAATACACCATGAGCCAACCTTCCAACGTTTCCCTGTCCTATCGTGACGCCGGCGTCGACATCGACGCAGGCGATGCCTTAGTCGAAGCCATCAAGCCGTTCGCCAAGCGCACCCTGCGTGAAGGCGTGATGGGCGGCATCGGCGGTTTCGGCGCGCTGTTCGAGATCAGCAAGAAGTACAAGGAACCGGTGCTGGTGTCCGGCACCGATGGCGTGGGCACGAAGCTGAAGCTGGCGTTCGAGCTGAACCGCCACGACACGGTGGGCATCGACCTGGTGGCCATGAGCGTCAACGATATCCTCGTGCAGGGCGCCGAGCCGCTGTTCTTCCTCGACTATTTCGCCTGCGGCAAGCTGGACGTGCCGACCGCGACCGACGTCATCAAGGGCATCGCCCAGGGCTGCGAACAGGCCGGCTGCGCGCTGATCGGCGGTGAAACGGCCGAAATGCCGAGCATGTACCCGGCCGGCGAATACGACCTGGCCGGCTTCGCCGTGGGCGCCGTGGAAAAGTCGAAGCTGATCGACGGCACGAAGATCGCCCCGGGTGACGTGGTGCTGGGCCTGGCCTCGTCGGGCGCGCACTCGAACGGTTATTCGCTGGTGCGCAAGATCATCGAAGTGGCCAAGCCGGACCTGGAAGCCGACTTCCACGGCCGCAAGCTGGCCGACGTGCTGATGGCGCCAACCCGCATCTACGTCAAGCCGCTGCTGGCGCTGATGGAATCGATGGAAGTGAAGGGCCTGGTGCACATCACCGGTGGCGGCCTCGTGGAAAACATCCCGCGCGTGCTGCAGGATCACCTGACGGCCGAGCTGGATGGCAAATCGTGGACGATGCCGCCGCTGTTCCAGTGGCTGCAGCAGCACGGCGGCGTGGCCGACGCGGAAATGCACCGCGTGTTCAACTGCGGCATCGGCATGACCGTAATCGTTTCCGCCGAGAACGCGGATGCGGCGATCGCCCAGCTGACCGCTGCCGGCGAGACCGTCTCGCGCATCGGCACGATCCGCGCCCGCGCGGAAGGCGAGCACCAGACCATCGTCGTTTAAGCCTGACGGCCTGCCGCGCGCCGCAGCAGGCGGCTTCTGAGCAATAAGCAAAGCCGGTACCTGTGACCGGCTTTGTCATATTGAAAGCCGGTGACAGTCACCGGTTTTTTTGCAACAGGTGTTCCGGAATAATCGGTGTCTGTCACCGGTTCTCGGGTTTCAGGATCTTGGCCACGCGCGCACAGCGCAGCCGGAACGCATCCGGCATGCCGGAGCCCAGCAAGGGCCGCAGGTAAAGCCGGAACGCATCGGTGACATCGGTGCCGGAAGGGGCGATGAATTCATCCTCCATCGTGCGCGTTTTACCGGCCACGTCGGAAAGGGGCAGCAGCGCATAGTCGGCCGAATAGAAGCCGGTGCGGCGGATCGCCACGGAGCCGTCGCGATCGCCCCAGAATGCATACTGCACTGCCTTTTCGCCCACCTCGCGCGCCTCACGCTGGTCCACGTCGGACACGCAGCCGATGAACGAGCGTTGCAGGTAGCCGAACGTGTCGCCGCGCACGCGCTTGATGCCGAGCTTCGCGCGGATCTCGTCGCACAGCAGGTCGGCCAGCGCGCCGGTGCCGGACAGCTGCACGTTGCCGTGCGCATCCCGCTCTATCTCCCGTGTCGCTTCCTTGGCCAATAGCGTGGCGATCGGCTCGCCGCTCGCGTCGTGGATGCCCTCCGAGACGGCGATCACGCAGCGGCCATGCCGCTCGTACGTGGCCTTCACGTCCGCCAGGAAGGATTCGATCGAGAAGGTGCGCTCGGGCAGGTAGATCAGGTGCGGGCCGTCGTCCGGAAACTTCTTGCCCAGCGCCGATGCGGCGGTGAGGAAGCCCGCGTGGCGGCCCATCACCACGCCCACGTACACGCCGGGCAGCGAGGCGTTATCGAGGTTCGCACCGGCGAACGCCTGCGCCACGAAGCGTGCGGCCGAGGGAAAACCGGGCGTGTGGTCGCTGCCCACCAGGTCGTTGTCGATGGTTTTCGGGATATGGATCGCGCGCAGCGGATAGCCGGCCGCGCGGGCCTGTTCGCTGACGATGCGCACCGTGTCCGAGGAATCGTTGCCGCCGATGTAGAAGAAATGTTCGATCTCGTGGGCGCGCAGCACGTTGAAGATCTCGGCGCAGTATTTTTCGTCCGGCTTGTCGCGCGTGGAGCCGAGCGCCGAGGACGGCGTGGCCGCCACCAGCTCCAGGTTATGGCTGGTTTCCTGCGTGAGGTCGATGAATTCCTCGTTCACGATGCCGCGCACGCCGTGCAGCGCGCCATACACCCGCGTCACGTCGCGAAAGCGCCGCGCCTCGAGCGCCACGCCCACCAGCGACTGGTTGATGACGGCGGTCGGGCCGCCTCCCTGTGCCACCAGAATCTTGCCGGAACCCATACGAAACCTCCTGTCGGACGTTGAGCGGATGCGTGCCAGCTTACTCCTCCTGTTTCCTTTCGGGGCTACTTCGTGCTCACCAGCCCTTGTCCTTTGAGCGATCACTGGGCGGAGGAACCTTATACATGTTTCCTCGGGCCTCTTGTTGCAAGGCTACGCAACGTGGTTCCTCGCTCCTGCGTTCTTCGGAAAGCGGGCGGCACAGATTTACTGCCTCCTGGCGTGCCTGCTCGTCCTTGGCATTTTCGGCCATGTGCCGCTGTACTTTCTTGCCGAAGTCTTCGTTATTGTCCCCGCATCCGGCAATGAGGCATGAGGCCAGCATGATTGTCATCAGTTTCATTCAACGCTCCTTTTTATGCCAGGCGGCGGCAACCCCGTGCCGCCACTATATTGATCGCCGCTATTGATTCGCCTGTTCTTGCACGACCGCGTCAGGACCGATATGCCGGTCCAGGAATTTCTCCACCCGCGTCCAGAAATCGATGCGGTTCTTCGGCAGCCGCCAGCCATGGCCTTCTTCCGGATACTCGATCCACTCGACGTTCCTGTTGGTGGCGCTGACCGCATCGCGGAAACGCGTGCCGTGCGCGCGCGGCACGCGGCGGTCCGCGCCGCCGTAGGCCATCAGCAGCGGCTGGCGCAGGCGGGCGGCCTGCTCGACGGGCGATACGGCCATCAATTGCTCCGCTTCGGTCTCCAGGTCGCCGATCAGCCGCGGCATGCCGTAGCGGATGTACTGCGCCGGCAGGTCGGATGTGTGGAACCAGCTGCCGCCGTACATCAGCTTGATGTCGGTGACGCCCACCCAGTTGACGCCGCAGCGGTACAGCTCCGGTTCCCGGATCAACCCCATCAGCGTGGCATAGCCGCCGTAGCTGGCGCCGGCAATGCAGATGCGCTTCGGATCGGCCACGCCCTGTTCGATCGCCCAGCGCGTGCCGTCGGTCACGTCGTCCTGCATGGCGCGCCCCCATTGCCTGAAGCCGGCGGTCAGGTGTTTCGCACCGTGGCCGGTGCTGCCGCGGAAATCCGGTTCCAGCACCGCATAGCCGCGCGAGGCCAGGAACTGCGTATCGGCCGACCATTCCCAGACGGCGCCGCGCACCCACGGCCCGCCGTGCACCAGCACCACCATCGGCAGCTTGTCGGTGGCTTTCGCGCCATGCGGCAGCGTCAGGAGGGCAGGGATCGGCATGCCATCGCGCGCCGGGTAGGTAACGAGCTGCTGCCGGCCCATCTTCGTGGCATCGAGCTTCGGCTGCGACTGGCCGAGCAGGTTCAGGTTGCCGGTGTCGCGGTTGTAGACGAAGTAGGTGCGCGGCTGCATGTCCGAGTACGTGGTCACCAGCACGAACGGCGATTCGGGCCGGCGCGGCAGCGAGATCAGGTTCACCAGGCCGGGCAGCTGCGCGTCCACTTTTTCCTGCAGCGCCTTCATGTCCGGATCGAGCCATTCGGTGGCGTAGGTGTCGCCCAGGTAGCGCACGCCCACCAGCCGGTCGCCGCTGCGGATCAGGCGGCCCGAGAAATCGTAGCGCTGGATGGAAAAGCGGGGCACGGGATCGACCTTGCCGGCAACCAGGTCGAACGTGTGGATGGCGGTCTTGTCGCTGCCGTGGCGTGCCATCACGTAGAGGCGGCCGTCGGCGTCGAAGTCCAGCGGCGAAAAATCGTCCGTGCTGGATATCCACGCATCGAACGTGGTGATGGCGCGCCACTTGTCATTCTCGCGAAGCCAGATCGTGCTCTTGCCGTCTTCCAGCGTGGTGGCCATGCGCGGTTCGCCGCGCGCATCGAGCACCCAGCGTCGCACGTTGCCCGGCATCGGCACGCCCGTGCTGCGGCCCGTGCGCGTGTCGAGCCGCAACAACTGCTCCGAACGCACGCTGCCGCGCGGCTCGAAGCTCAGGCTGCGCACGTAGACGGCATCCGAATCCTGCGCGCCCCGCTGCCCGAGCATGTAGGTATGCCAGGGCAGCAGGCGTGCCACGGCCGGCGTGGTGATGAAATTGGAACGCCGCTGCGCGAGCTGGCGGAAGTTCTTGCCGTCGCGGTCCACCGCGAACAGGCCCGGCGCGGCATTGATGTCGCCCACGCCCACGTCCTTGTCGGTGCTGTCGAACAGCAGCCTCCCGTCATTGACCCACTGGAAGTCGCCAATGTCGGCATCCGAGAATTCGGCCACCGCCTGGGCCTTCGACGTGGCCAGCTCCACCACGACGAGCCGGTCGCGCCCGCTCTGGCCAGGCACCTTGGCCGCCACGTACTGGCCATTCGGCGACAGCTGCGCGCCGCCGAACGAGGAGGGGCCGAAGAAATCGGCCACCGGCGGTGGCGCTGCGTGGGCGGCGCCCAGCATGCCGGCGGCCAGCATGAGCAGGGAAAACAGCGGGGCAAGGCGGGTGCGCAGGAACATGATGCGTGGGGAAGTGGACAAGACCATCAACTTAGCATGGCGGCCCGTGTCACTTTCTCTCGGAATGTCACCGGCGGATCATTTCACGGCGCCTGTGCCGATGTGCCGGTCGAGGAATTTTTCGACCCGCGTCCAGAAATCGAATCGGTTCTTCGGCAGCGTCCAGCCATGACCCTCGTCTTCGTATTCCACCCACTCGACCTGCTTGTTGGTGGCGCCGACCGCGTCGCGGAAGCGCACGCCGTGGGCGCGGGGCACACGCCGGTCCGCGCTGCCGTGGGCCAGCAGCAGCGGCTGGCGCAGCCTGGCCGCCTGTTCGACGGGCGACGTGGCCGTCAATTGCGCGGCATCCTTTTCCAGGTCGCCGATCAGTTGCGGCATCCCGTAGCGCATGTACTGCTTGGGAAAATCGGAGCCATGCAGCCAGCTGCCATACATCAGCCGCAGGTCGGCCACGCCGGCCCATGCCACGCCACAGCGGTACAGCTCCGGATCGCGGATCAGGCCCATCAGCGTGGCGTAGCCGCCATAGCTGGCGCCGGCGATGCAGATGCGCTCCGGGTCGGCGATGCCCTGCGCGATCGCCCAGCGCGTGCCGTCGGCCACGTCGTCCTGCATCGCCAGGCCCCACTGTTTCAGGCCCGCGCCGAAGTGGCGCGCGCCGTAGCCGGTGCTGCCGCGAAACTCCGGCTCCAGCACCGCGTAGCCGCGCGAGGCAAGGAACTGCGAATCCGCCGACCAGCCCCACGCGGTGCCGCGCACCCATGGCCCGCCGTGCACCAGCACGACCATGGGCAGCTTGCCGGTGCGGCTCGCGCCGGCGGGCAGCGTCAGCAGTGCGGGAACCGGCAGCCCGTCGCGTGCCGTGTACACCACGTTTTCCTGCGTGCCCATCTGCCGTGCCAGGATGCGGGGATGGGACTTGCCAACCTGGCTGAACTTGCCTGTGTCGCGGTTGTACAGCATGAAGACCTTCGGTTGCCGGTCCGAGTAGGTGGTCACGAGCACGAACGGCGTTTCCGGCCGGCGCGGCACTTCGATGAGGTTGACGTTGCCGGGCAGCTTCTCGTCGATGGCCGCCTGCAGCGCCTTCATGTCGGGATCGAGCCACACCGTATCTTCCGAGTCTCCCTTGTAGCGGATACCGGCCAGCTTGCCGCGCAGCTGGATCAGGTGGCCGGAAAAATCATGGCGCTGCAGCGAGAACACCGGCGTGTCGCCGACCTTGCCCGTGGCCGGGTCGAAGACGTGGACGGAACGCAGGTCGCCTTTGCGCTGGGCCGCCACGTACAGCCGGCCATCGGCGGCGAATTCCAGCGGCTCGAAGCCGTTCGCCGAATCGACATAGCCGTCGAACGTGGTGACGGCGCGCCATTTGTCATTCTCGAGCAGCCAGATGGTGTGCTTGCCATTTTCCAGCGTGATCGCCATGCGCGGTTCGCCGCGCGCATCGAGTACCCAATGCAGCACGTGGCCCGGCTCCGATACCTGGGTGGTGCGGCCGGTGCGCGTGTCGAGGCGCAGCAGTTCGATCGCCAGCACGGCGCCACCCGTTTCGAAATGCACGCTGCGCACATAGGCGCTGTCGGAATCCTGGGCACCGGGCTGCGGCAGCATGTAGGTATGCCACGGCAGCAGGTTTGCCGAATCGCCGTTGCGCACGAAGCGGCCACGCCGTTCCGCCAGTGCCCGGAAGTTCTTGCCGTCGCGGTCCACGGCGTACAGGCCGGGCGCGGCGTTCACCTCGCCCGGCGCCAGGTCCTTGTCGGTGCTGTCGAACAGCAGGCGGTTGTCGCTGACCCACTGGAAATGGCCGATGTCGCCATCCGCGAACGCCGCCACCACTTTCGCGTCCAGCGTGGCCAGTTCGAGCACGGCCAGCCGGTCGCGTCCACCCTGCGCCCCGGTGACCTTGGCCGCCAGGTAGCGCCCGCTGGGGGACAGTATCGCGCCGCCGAATTCGGCATTGTCGAAGAAATCCTGCACGGGCGGCGGGGCAGTATCGGCACGGCCCGGCAGCAGCAGGGTCGCGGCCAGCAGGGCAGCGGTCAGGAAAGTGGAGATCGGCATGGCAGTGATGGAAATCGGCAAGGGCGCGAACTTATCACGCGTCGCGCCCCAGCTTTCTCACCAAATGTCACAAGATCAATGTTTATTTAATTTCGTTAATTTCTGGCGAGCGGATATGGCGCATCAGGGCCGCCTGGCGGGGCCCCGGCGGGGGCGTCATCAGGCTGACTAGGACCAGGGCGGCCAGTCCGGCCGGCACGCCGAACACGGCGGCGGAAATGGGCGCGATGTCGAACCATTGCGCGGCGGAGCTGCCGCCCAGCGTGGGATTGGTGCGCACCATGTAGAACTGGCAGACGAGAAAGCCGGTGGCCATGCCGGCAAGCGCCCCCCAATGATTGGCGCGGCGCCAGAACACGCCCATCACCAGCACGGGGAACAGCGTGGACGCGGCCAGCGAGAACGCGGCACCGACCAGGGAAAGGATGTCGCCCGGCTTCGACGATGCCGAGTACGCGGCCACGAACGCCACGCCGAGCAGGATCAGCTTCGAGATCGTCACGCGCTTTTGCGTGGAAGCCTTCGGGTCGACGATCTTGTAGTACACGTCGTGCGACAGCGCATTCGAGATAGCCAGCAGCAGGCCGTCCGCCGTGGACAGCGCAGCCGCCAGCCCCCGGCCGCCACCAGGCCGGAGATCACGTAGGGCAGGCCGGCGATTTCCGGCGTGGCCAGCACCAGCACGTCGCCATCGATCGCGATCTCGGCCAGCTGCACGATGCCGTCGCCGTTGATGTCGGTGATGCTGATCAGCGGATTGGCCCGGTCCACGCTGGCCCAGTAGGACACCCACGTGGGCAGCTCGGAGAAATGGCTGCCGGCCAGCGCGCTGTAGATGTCGTATTTGACGAGCACCGCCAGCGCGGGAATCGTCAGGTAGATCAGCAGGATGAAGAACAGCGTCCAGAATACGGAAACGCGGGTTTCGTCGACCGATGGCGTGGTGTAGGAACGCATCAGGATGTGCGGCAGCGCGGCGGTGCCCAGCATCAGGCAGAACGCCAGCGCAATGAAGTTGCGGCGCTTGATGTCCGACTGCTCCTCGGTGGCGCCGGGGAAGGGCACCGCGTGCGGCGTGATGGGCCGCGCGCGCCGCAGGTTGTCGTCGCGCGCGGCGCGCCACGTGGCCACGGCATCCTCCGCGTTTTTCGGATAGGCGATCAATGCGCGTTCGGCGGCGCGGATTTCCAGCAGCGAGGCATTGCGCCGCCGGACGTTGTCCAGGTAGTGCTGGAGCTCGGCGCGGCCGGTTTCCCACGACGTGGGCAGGCCGTCCAGTCGCTGCTGGTATTGCGCGGCGCGTGCGCGGAACACGTCGCGCACGGCCGTTTCCCTGGGATCGTCCGCCAGCGCCGCTTCACGGGCCGACAGTTGCGGCAGCAGCTTGCCATAGGCCACCTGCGGGATCGGGTTGCCGCTGTGCTTCGCGGACAGCCACATGGCCGGGATCAGGAACGCCACGACGACGATGATGTACTGCGCCACCTGCGTCCACGTGATCGCGCGCATGCCACCCAGGAACGAGCTGACGAGGATGCTGGCGAGGCCGAGGAAGATGCCGACCGAGAAATCGACGCCCGTGAAGCGCGAGGCGATCAGCCCCACCGCGTAGATCTGCGCCACCACGTAGGTAAACGACACGAGGATCGTGGCGGCCACCGCGCACAGCCGCACGGCGCGGCCGTTGGCCGGGCCGCCATAGCGCTCGGCGAGGAAGTCGGGAATCGTGTACTGGCCGAACCGGCGCAGGTAGGGCGCGATCAGCAGCGCCACGAGGCAGTAGCCGCCGGTCCAGCCCATCACGAAGGCCAGCCCGTCGAAACCGTTCAGGTAGAGCGTGCCCGCGAGGCTGATGAAGCTGGCGGCCGAGATCCAGTCCGCCGCCGTGGCCATGCCGTTGAACACGGCCGGCACGCGGCGCCCGGCCACGTAGTATTCCGCCACGTTCGACGTGCGCGACGCCAGCCCGATCGACGCATACAGCACGATGGTGGCGAACAGGAACATGTAGCCGATCCACACGCGCGGCATGCCTTCGCTTTCCAGCACCGCCAGCGACAGCAGGAACGCGGCAAAGCATGACGTGAAGACGAGGTAGTAGCGCGCCAGGCGCTGCTTGTAGGTGCGTTTCAATCCCGCTCCTGGTATTGGCGGTCGAGCCGGCGCATGCGCCAGGCATGGATACCGATGATGGCGAGATAGGCCAGCGATGCGCCCTGCGCCGCCAAGTAGAACGACAGCGGCCAGCCGAAGATCGTCAGGTTGGCCAGTTCGCGGGCGAAGAACACGGCGAGAAAGCCGGTGGCGATCCAGGCCAGCAGCAGGATCGCGGTCAGGCGGCGCGTGCTGCGCCAGTAGCCTTCATGGTCAGCCATAGTGCGGCGGGTCCTGTTCGTCGGCCGCGGCCGGGGGCCGCGCGGGGAAGGTCAGCCGGAACAGGCTGCCGGGATATTTCGGGTTCGTGGCATGCGGGTTGCTGAAGATGTCGACCTCGGCGCCGTGCTGCTGGGCGATCTCGCGCACGATGGCCAGCCCCAGGCCGCTGCCCTCGGCGCTGCTGCCCAGGATCCGGTAGAAGCGCTCGAACACGTGCAGCCGCTCGGCCGGCGGGATGCCCGGGCCGGTATCCTCCACTTCGAGTGCCGGCGATTCGCCGGCGCGCAGGCGCACCGTCACGCTGCCACCCTGCGGCGTGTAGCGCAGCGCATTGTCGACGAGGTTCGACAGCAGTTCGCGCAGCATCACGGCGTTGCCGTCGACGAGCACCGGCGCATCCGGCCCTTCGTAGCCGAGATCGATGCGGTAGTTGAACGAGGCCGGCACCCAGTCGCGTACGGCGTTGCGGGCCACTTCGGCCAGGTCGAGCGTTACAAAGGCGTTGCCGGACTGCGGCTGGTTTTCCGCCCGCGCCAGGGCCAGCAGCTGGTTGACGAGGCGGGTGGCGGCCTCGGAACTCTTCGCCAGCTGCTCGAGCGAGCGGTGGATCTCATGCTGGTCCGTCTGGCGCAGCGCCAGCTCCGACTGCATGCGCATGCCCGCCAGCGGCGTCTTCATCTGGTGCGCCGCGTCGGCGATGAAGCGCTTCTGCATGTCGATCGATTGCGACAGCCGCGCCAGCATCTCGTTCAGCGAGCGGACCAGCGGCGTGATCTCTTCCGGCACCTGGTTCGGCGCGATGGGCGACAGGTCGTCGATCGGGCGGGCGCGGATGCGCTCCTGCAGTTCGGCCAGCGGCAGCAGCCCCCGCGACAGGGCGAACCACACGAGCGCCAGCACCACCGGCAGGATGATGAACTGGGGCAGGATCACGCCCTTGATGATTTCATTGGCGAGCCGTGCGCGCTTTTCCAGCGTTTCCGCCACCTGCACCAGCGCCAGGCGGGGCGGCCGTTCGCCGTGCTCTTCCAGGTTGACATAGGCGTAGGCCACGCGGATGGGCGTGCCGTGCAGGTTGACGTTGCGGAAACTGACGGCGCCCGGGCGCACGATGTCGTCCTCGGGCTGCAGATCGGGGCGGGGCAGGTCGCGGTCGCCGTCGAGATGGCGGCCCTGCGGACCGAGGATCTGGAAGTAGACGCTGTCGACGTCATCGGCGCGCAGGATGTCGCGCGCCGCACCGGGCAGGCGATGTTCCGCGGTGCCGTTCACATCGCGCACCTGTTGCGTCAGCACGGTGACGGCGTCTTCCAGCGCGTGGTCGAACGGCTGGTTGGCGATCGACTTGGCCACCAGGTAAGTGATGGCGATACTCATCGGCCACAGCAGCAGCAGCGGGGCCAGCATCCAGTCGAGGATCTCCCCGAACAGCGAATGCTGGATTTCTTCTTCTTCCTCGAGGGCGGGGCTCCACGCCGCGTCGGACCGGTCCGCCGGCGAATTCACTTGGTCTCGGCCGCGGCGGCGCTGGAGAATTTCTCGAGACAGTAGCCGAGGCCGCGCACGGTGGCGATGCGCACGCCGCCGACCTCGATCTTCTTGCGCAGGCGGTGCACATAGACTTCGATGGCGTTGTTGCTGACTTCCTCGCCCCATTCACACAGGTGGTCGACCAGCTGTTCCTTCGACACGAGGCGGCCGGTGCGGGCCAGCAGCACTTCCAGCAGGCCCAGCTCGCGCGCCGACAGGTCGAGCATCTGGTCGTTGATGTAGGCGCTGCGGCCCACCTGGTCATAGGTGAGCGGGCCGTGCTTGACGATGGTGGAGCCGCCGCCCTGGCCGCGGCGCGTGAGCGCCCGCACGCGCGCTTCCAGCTCGGACAGCGCGAACGGCTTGGCCATGTAGTCGTCGGCACCCAGGTCGAGGCCGGTCACGCGCTGCTCGACCGAATCGGCCGCCGTGAGGATCAGCACCGGCAGCAGCGAGCCGCGCGAACGCAGCCGGCGCAGCACTTCGAGCCCGGGCAGCTTCGGCAGGCCGAGATCCAGGATCAGCAGGTCGAATTCCTGCGTGGACAGGGCCGTGTCGGCTTCCTGCCCGTTCTTCACGCAGTCGATGGCATAGCCGGACTGGCGCAGCGAGCGCGTGAGTCCGTCCGCCAGGACACTGTCATCTTCGGCTAGTAAAATACGCATGTTGGCATTCCGGCATTGAGGCAATTTCATTGTACTCAATGTGCGACGCGCCTTGGAAAAGCGCTGTAAAAACACTGGATTGCGCTTGCAAAAACCACTGGATACATATACAGTACTACTTGTGCCGGATCGGTACACAAGGAATATTCGGAATCACTAAACAGTTAAAGGTTAAGAGAGATCATGGACGACAAGAAAGCGGCAGTACCTGCCTCCGAAAAAGCCAAAGCGCTTGCCGCGGCGCTGGCTCAGATTGAAAAGCAGTTCGGCAAGGGTTCCGTCATGCGGATGGACGCAAGCGCCCCGCTGGAAGAAGTCCAGACCGTCTCCACCGGCTCGCTGGGCCTGGATATCGCGCTCGGCGTCGGCGGCCTGCCACGCGGCCGAGTGGTCGAGATCTACGGTCCGGAATCGTCGGGTAAAACCACGCTGACGCTGCAGACGATCGCCGAAATGCAAAAGATCGGCGGCACCTGCGCCTTCATCGACGCGGAACACGCGCTCGACGTGACCTATGCGCAAAAGCTGGGCGTGAACCTGCACGAACTGCTGATTTCGCAGCCGGACACGGGCGAACAGGCGCTGGAAATCTGCGATGCGCTGGTGCGCTCCGGTTCCGTCGACATGATCGTCATCGACTCGGTGGCGGCACTGACGCCACGCGCCGAGATCGAAGGCGATATGGGCGACTCGCTGCCTGGCCTGCAGGCCCGCCTGATGTCCCAGGCGCTGCGCAAGCTGACCGGCACGATCAACCGCACCAACACGCTGGTCATCTTCATCAACCAGATCCGCATGAAGATCGGTGTGATGTTCGGTTCGCCGGAAACCACCACGGGCGGTAACGCGCTGAAGTTCTACGCCTCCGTGCGCCTGGATATCCGCCGCACCGGCTCGATCAAGTCCGGCGACGAGGTGATCGGTAACGAAACGAAGGTCAAGGTCGTCAAGAACAAGATCGCGCCGCCGTTCAAGGAAGCCCACTTCGACATCCTGTATGGCGAAGGCACTTCCCGCGAAGGCGAGATCATCGACCTGGGCGTGGAAGCGAAGATCGTCGAGAAGTCCGGCTCGTGGTACAGCTATGGCGGCGAGCGCATCGGCCAGGGCAAGGACAATGCCCGTACGTTCCTGCGCGAACGTCCAGCACTGGCCCGCGAGATCGAGAACAAGGTCCGCACTTCGCTGGGCGTGCGCGAACTGCCACCGGCCGAAGGCGATGCACCGGCACCGAAACTGAAGGCTGTCGACTGATTGCAGACGGTCGGCTGATGGTGGCCGGCTGGAGACTACAGTCTCCGGTTCGGCCCTTACAGTCCACTCCTTGCAGTCCACTCAATGATCCTGGGCTTTGTAAAAGCTCTTCATCGCCACCGGCCGCTTTGCGGCGGTGGCGATGTTTTTTTATACTGTCCACTTTCCTGTTTCCACTGATCGATCACGCCCGATGCGAGCTCCCCCGCCCAGCCTGAAAGCCCGTGCCCTGCGTCTGCTGTCCACCCGCGAGCACAGCCGCCTCGAGCTGGCTCGCAAGCTGGGGCGCCACGCGGAAGAGGGCGATGACATCAATGCGCTCCTGGACTGGCTGGAAAAGAACAAATGGCTGTCGGAAGAGCGTTTTTCCGAATCGCTGATCCACCGCCGCTCCGCGCGCTATGGCAACAGCCGCATCCTGGCCGAGCTGCAAAGCCATGGCGTGAAGGGCGAAGCGCTGCAGGAACTGAAGGCCGGCCTCGTCGAAGACGAAGTGGCCCGCTGCTGCGACGTCTGGCGGCGCAAATACCATGGCAAGGTGGCCGAGGACGCCGAAGGGCGCGCCAAGCAGATGCGCTTCCTGATCGGCCGGGGTTTTTCCCAGAAAGCCGTGCGCGCGGCGATGAAGGGCTACGACCCGGATGACGAGTTTGGAAATATCTGATATTCACGCGGTTTAGATCAGCCTTCGGGCTGCTTTTTTGTTGCCTGTCACCGGTTCCCACCTCCAATGCTCCGGCGTGGCGCCCCCCGACGGCTCGAAGTTGTACGATCACGTTGCTATCCAGTGCCTGATCGGTGTGCTACACTTTTGTGGTTTTATGCAGCACCGCGGGTGCGGTGGTTGTCCGTAGAAGCTGCGGCAACGTACGAATCAGTACAAGGCTGCTTACTAATTAGGCCGCGCAAGCGGCATCGGTGTTATGTCTCTGTCAAATCCTTTGGAGTGTGCGCTTTCCCCCATGCGCGCCATGAATATCCAGGCGTCCATGCCTGGCGACGCACCACGGAATTTGTACACGCATCCTGCCGACATCAAAGTCAATGACATCCTGCTGGCTTCCACGATATCGGTTGCCGCCAGCGCCGCGCACCCGCACAGAAACCGTACCAACCCGACAACTGTCACGCTGTCCCCCCCGGATGACGCGCCAATTGGCCGGTCTCGACCCACGCTGGGCGGTTCGTTCCGCCACCACAGCCCAGGTGCCGCACGACTGAAGTAGCAGCAACTTTTAAACCCCATTTCATATTCAGCATCAGAAGGGAAGCCAGCATGAAAATCCATGAGTATCAAGGCAAAGAAATCCTCCGGAAGTTCGGAGTGACGGTTCCGCGCGGCATTCCGTGCATGTCCGTGGAAGAAGCAGTGAAAGCTGCCGAAACGCTGGGCGGCCCGGTTTGGGTGGTCAAGGCGCAGATCCACGCCGGTGGCCGTGGCAAAGGCGGCGGCGTGAAAGTCGCCAAGTCGCTGGAGCAGGTCAAGGAATACTCCGAGCAGATCATGGGCATGCAGCTGGTGACCCACCAGACTGGCCCGGAAGGCCAGAAAGTCCGTCGCCTGATGATCGAAGAAGGCGCCGACATCAAGAAGGAACTGTACGTTTCGCTGGTGACCGACCGCGTTTCGCAGCGCGTGGTGCTGATGGCTTCCTCCGAAGGCGGCATGGACATTGAAGAAGTGGCCGAATCGCATCCGGAAAAGATCCACAACGTGATCATCGACCCGGCCGTGGGCCTGACCGATGCGGATGCCGACGATGTCGCCCGCAAGATCGGCGTGCCGGAAGGCTCGATCGCCGATGCCCGCGCCAACCTGCAAGGCCTGTACAAAGCCTACTGGGATACCGATGCATCGCTGGCTGAAATCAACCCGCTGATCCTGACCGGCGAAGGCAAAGTCATCGCCCTGGACGCGAAGTTCAACTTCGACTCCAACGCGCTGTTCCGCCACCCGGAAATCGTCGCCTACCGCGACCTGGACGAAGAAGATCCGGCTGAAGTCGAAGCGTCGAAGTTCGACCTGGCTTACATCTCCCTGGACGGCAACATCGGCTGCCTGGTGAACGGCGCCGGTCTGGCCATGGCCACGATGGACACGATCAAGCTGTTCGGCGGCGAGCCGGCCAACTTCCTGGACGTGGGCGGTGGTGCAACGGCCGAGAAAGTGACCGAAGCATTCAAGATCATGCTGAAGAACCCGGGCCTGAAGGCGATCCTGGTGAACATCTTCGGCGGCATCATGCGCTGCGACGTGATCGCCGAAGGCGTGATCACCGCATCGAAGGCCGTGCAGCTGCAGGTGCCGCTGGTTGTCCGCATGAAGGGCACCAACGAAGACTTGGGCAAGAAGATGCTGGCCGATTCCGGCCTGCCGATCATCGCCGCCGACACCATGGAAGACGCAGCGAAGAGCGTTGTTGCCGCTGCTGCCGGTCAAGCTTAATTAAGGAACCAACATGTCTATTCTGATCAATAAAGACACCAAAGTCATCACCCAGGGCATCACCGGCAAGACCGGCCAGTTCCACACCCGCATGTGCCGCGAGTACGCGAACGGCAAGAACGCCTTCGTGGCAGGCGTGAACCCGAAGAAGGCCGGCGAAGACTTCGAAGGCATTCCTATCTTTGGTTCCGTGAAGGAAGCGGCTTCGGAAACCGGTGCAACCGTTTCCGTGATCTACGTGCCGCCGGCAGGCGCCGCCGCCGCGATCTGGGAAGCCGTGGAAGCCGAGCTGGAACTGGCGATTTGCATCACCGAAGGCATTCCTGTCCGCGACATGATGGAAATCAAGGATCGCATGGCCAAGGCCGGTTCGAAGACCCTGCTGCTGGGCCCGAACTGCCCAGGCCTGATCACGCCGGACGAAATCAAGATCGGCATCATGCCGGGCCACATTCACAAGAAAGGCCGCATCGGCGTCGTGTCCCGTTCGGGCACGCTGACGTACGAAGCCGTTGGCCAGCTGACCGCACTGGGCCTGGGCCAGTCGTCGGCCGTGGGCATCGGCGGTGACCCGATCAACGGCCTGAAGCACATCGACGTGATGCGCATGTTCAACGACGATCCGGACACCGACGCGGTCATCATGATCGGCGAAATCGGCGGTCCTGACGAAGCCAACGCAGCGCGTTGGATCAAGGACAACATGAAGAAGCCGGTCGTCGGCTTCATCGCTGGCGTCACCGCGCCTCCGGGCAAGCGCATGGGCCACGCCGGCGCGCTGATCTCCGGCGGTGCCGATACCGCCGAAGCCAAGCTGGCAATCATGGAAGAGTGCGGCATCACCGTGACGAAGAACCCGTCCGAGATGGCCAAGCTGCTGAAGGCAATGCTGTAATAACGGCAATGTGCTCCGCTTTTGCGGAATAATGACGGGGGCTTCGGCCCCCGTTTGTTTTGGTGAACCGACACCAACCATGCTCCTACAGCTGGGCTGGTTGCTTAACAACGTCGGGGACAGTCCCCGAATTTTTACAACAGTCTGTGGAGGCGATGCGTTGGCGAAGATTTTGATTTCCCGCGATGGCGTGCTGGAAAAAACCGTGCAGCTGACGAAAGAGCGCATGACGATCGGCCGCCACCCTCACAACGACATCGTGCTCGAACACCAGACCGTGAGTGGCGAACATGCGGCGATCACGACGATCCTCGACGATTCCTTCCTGGAAGACCTGTATTCGACGAACGGCACGTTCGTCAACGGCCACCGCGTCGGCAAGCATCACCTGCAGCATGGCGACACGCTCAAGCTGGCCAAATACAGCATCGACTTCGTGGCGGATGGCATCCGCCCGATCAGCGGCATTCCCGCCATGCCCCTGGTATTGCCGCCGGCCCGCATCGAAGTGTTGAACGGCAGCAATGCCGGCCGCACGCTGGAATTGAACAAGCCCCAAACCACCCTCGGCCGCGCAGGCGTGCAGGTGGTCGTCATCACGCGCACCGAAGCCGGCTTCGCCGCTGTCCATGCCGAAGGCGATCGGATTCCGCTGCTGAACGACGCGCCACTCGGTAAGCTGCCGCATCCCCTTGTGGACGGCGACGTGCTCGATCTTTCCGGTACGCGCATGGCATTCCGGCTGGGCTGACAAAATTCGTCAGGTGACGGCGCGGGAGCCTGACAATCTACGGACATGAAAGTGACGGAATTTGTCACTATTTCCAGCGAGAACTATCATAAGTGGCCTTTTTCGGCATGGAAATAGATCAAGCCGGGCTGGCACGGTGATTGCTCTACTTCAATCATCCCAACCCGTTTCGTTTTTTACCTGAAGGAGCAACACCATGAAATCCATGAACCAGAAAGCCCAAGCCGGTTTCACCCTGATCGAACTGATGATCGTCGTGGCCATTATCGGTATCCTGGCTGCCGTGGCGATTCCTGCCTACAGCGACTACACCGTGAAGGCCAAGATGGCCAACGCCGTGTCCGCAGCCGACTCGCTGAAGACCGCCGTTGCCGTGTGCGCCCAGGAAGCCGGCGGTTCCCTCGATGATTGCGATAACGGCAGCGGCGGCATCCCGGCAGCCAACGCCTTCACCGCCACCAAGGAAGTTGCTTCCGCTACCGTGACCAACGGCGCCGTCGCGCTGACCCTGGCTGCTACCGGCCTGGGCACCAACGTCGATGGTCGATTGATCACGTTCACGCCGGCACTGGCGGCAAACGGTTCGGCCATGACCTGGGCGATCACTACCACGGTGACGAACACCGCGGCAGCCGCAGCCATCACGAAGAACAGCGTGACCCCGCCGGCGAACTAATCAAACCAGCAGCAAACCAAAACCGGGCAACAGCCCGGTTTTTTTATGTCTGACAACCTCGTCATTCGCTTGGCAGTCAGCGCTTGCACGCCTTGTCGATGCCCGAAGAAAGTACGACCAGCCTGTCAAAAAACAGGTTAATCTGTCTTTGTCTTGCATATTGCGGCGATCGATACCAAACCCGGCAGTACAAGCGAAAGGTGCCCGCTGGCAGCCATGGCGGGGCTCACCGAACCCAGCCATCCTTGAAAGGGTTGCCATGCGTGCGCTATTGATTGCGGCAGGGACGGGACCGGATGCAAAAAACCTCCAGCGGGTCGGCATTCATCTGCGGGGCAGCATTTATGCCGGCGATGCGATGGTATTCAAGACGGTCGTGGTGCCAAGCCCGACCTCTCCACCGAGTGCATTCGTTGGATTCCTGCCCATCACCAGCCCGCCCAAAGGGCGCACCAGCACCGACTTCTACGAGTACCTGGCGGAAGCCAAAACTTTCATCTGCATCGCACACAACGGTGCACTCGACGGTCCCATTCTTTCCGACGAATTCAGCTCGTTCAAGGAGATGCAACCGTGGCATACCGACACCACGGGGACGACGCTGTGGGATGGCGGCGCGCTGTTCTGGAAGACCGTGGGATGGGCGCCGAACACCCGGAGAATTCTCCTCCTGGGCTGCAACTCGGCAAATCACTATGCCAAATGCGTCAACGACGTGGCCGGGATACCTGTCTTCGGCTTCATGAACAGTTGCGCGGCAGCCGATAACGCAACAATGGAGAGACACGTCGGCAGTATCGAAACGACCGGGAAAAGTTTCGGCATGGCCCGGGTGCCGCCAGCCTGATGGGCCGGGGAATCAGCTCAAACCGTCGCCGACCAGTCCCCCGACTTGCCGCCGTGCTTCTCGCGCACGCGGATCTCGCTCATCACCATTCCCCGGTCCACGGCCTTGCACATGTCGTAAATGGTCAGCAGCCCCACCTGTACGGCCGTCAGCGCCTCCATCTCGACCCCCGTTTTCCCGTAAGTCTCGACCTGCGCCCGGCAGTGCACCGAGGAAGCGGCCATGCTTAGAAACGATTCTTGGCCCACAAATGGGACAAAAATGGGACAGAGTCCCTGGTATAAGTGTAGCACTTGGCTACGTGGTTGTGCTGATGACGTTACCGGCTTTTATACCCGTTCATCTCGTAGTGTCTTTGCTGCTCAACAAGCAGTAGAATATTTATGGGCCCTTACATTAGGGATCGGAACATGTTGTACGAGGAAGATCGTGGCACGTAAAAACCGGATTTCACACGCTTTGTACTTGAAGGACTGGGACTTCAAGAAAAAGGATATTGCTACTTTAGAAGAAACAGCAGAGGCCATTGCACCTGGAGATTACTTGCAGGAAATGAAAGATGGTATATTCTGTCCAACTTGCTATACTCCACTTTTCCGCTCTCCATCTGATAAGCCCTTTTTCTCGAACAGACGCAATGCTCGATATAATCATTACGAATCCTTCTTGCATGTGCCTTGTCCACTTCGGGCTCCCAAGGCAATTGCGTTAAAATACGACTCGGAAGAGCTTGCGCGACAGGCAGTAGAAAATGGTGAGCTTGCTGTAGTACATTCTTTTCAAACGGCAGCGCCAGATGTAGATGCACAACAAGTTGGTGCCGGTGGTGTGGGTTATTACCAGGATGCTGATGGGCCCGTTGGCTCTTATCCAATATCACGGCACAAGGGAGAAAGTTTTAGGCTCCCAACAAAAATATCGGCCGTATCAAGTATATGTCGAAGGTTTGACTTAAATCTAAATAAGTACTATCTATTGCCGGGTCGAGCTGTTGCACTACCCTTGACAGAAGAATTGCTAGACCTTGCAACTATAACTGAAGAGGACCCGAATCCCAGATTGTATTTCGCTAAGATTTTGCATTCCGATAGAATGGGGGCGAATGATGTTGTTCATTTGAGGATGACTTACTTCAAGTGCAATCCGAAAGTAAAAGATTTCTGTTTGAAAGCAACGATTGCTGAGCAACGAGAAAAAGGTATTGACGATGAGGTACGTCATCGCTATGTTCTCATTTGGGGCGCTGTCACGGCTAGCGGGATAGGACTGTGTATAAATAGACCTAAATGGGGTGAGTATGCACTTCTCCCGCAAAAATACGAACCGCTTTTGCCAATTGCGGAAGAATCCTCTATGTGAGGGATAAGACCATCAGTAACTTAACCACTTGATTTATATCTTTAGTGCCCTCTGCTCTAAAGGCACATGCATCCCAAGCTGGGATGAGAAGAGAGCCCAAAGCCGGAGACCCTGCTGGCATTCGCTTCTAATACCTCATTTTATGAAGGGTGAAGCTACCGTCAAACGGTAGAGTGTAGACCAGCCTGAGCCGGGATCGGCTGCGAAATAGCAAGAAGGTTCAAATTACATAAATGATTCTCGCACTTGCCTTCCTCGGGTCGCCGTCCGACGGTAACTAACCGGGGCTCTTGATCCTTTCAAAATATAACCTAAACGCCACTTGAGGTATCGCAAATCTGTCCCGAATCCCCGTCCTATGATGATGATGACAGGAGGGGACCTGGACGATATCGAACGGCTGAAGGCAGCAGCGATGGAGCACGCGTTCTTTGCTCTAGTTGTCGAGCTAGACCGAGCGCATACGGCCCCATTCACACATTGTTTCATCGCTGAGTATGGGAAGCCCATACAGGATGTGCTTGCCCGAGTCGGAGAGTCCATAACCGCCGATCACGGTACCCAAGACAAATTCGCTACCGGCTTCCCTTTCCTTGTCCGCGACTGACGGTACGGTCGAGCGGGAAATGCCGGTACTCGTCCGTGTGTAGCACGCGATATATGAGATGTGGAGCTATTCCGGCAGAGCGGAGGTACGCCTCAGCCTCTTTAACTCCGAGCATCTGCTTGTAGACCATCCCAACCTGGATATATTGGGCCGTGAGTTCGTCAGTTCGAGAATTCATGGTGTTGCCTCGTTGCTAACAAATTCGACAGCTTAGCGATTTCGACTAGAAACTGGCGTACGTTTGCACCCGTTCATCGGAACTTGGTCGACGGCAATGTCGGATTGGTCTCTGCCCCGAAAACCTACAAAAAAAATCCGGCCTCGTGTCTAGTTGATGCCATTGTCTTTGCCTATCAGAAATTTATCGACGGAATAGCCGCAATAACGGTTGCGTTATCGAATAGGGTTTCCTGGCTATCGCGAATAGCCCTGGGAGTTGGTGAAATACCCCTGCAAGCGTTTTATTGATGAGTTAATGGGGAGTTAGCAAGAATCTGCTATAGAGCCTCCAAAGGCCATTTGGAGGCTCTGTAGGGATTCGCAATAACGATTGCGTAGTTGAATAGGGTTTCCTAGCCGTGGCAACGTGGGTTATCTTGCTGCGAAAATATCGATGGGGCGTTGGTTGGCGGGAGAGACGGAGAGCGCCGCGTCGCGTGGGACCGTTGCTGGTGGACAGCGTTAGGAGCAACTAGACAGCCTGTCGGGCGATGACATATGCTAGGGCATCGTTACTGGAGAAGCTATGGCAACCCGTTCGTTCAAGTCAATTAGTCCGCAGGAACTAGAAGCTGCTATTGCATCCGCTGTCGCTTCAATCACAGGCACGGACGTAAAAGCGGCCATTTCCGGTTGGAGAGAACTAGGGCTTGATATGTCGCTGTTCAGCGGCACCGATAAATTTGAGCTTCAGCTTTCGCTTACTGTCGGTCAATCTTACGGCGAATCTAGAGCCCCATCAGGTGCCCAGAGAGCAACTGGCGCTGGCGGCTTCTCCCCGAAGAGCGGCGATGATGACTTCGAGCTTGATGAAGATGGTCAGATAAAATTCTAGCTTGGTCCGAGCTACTACACTGTGTCAAAAAGAGCCACCCGAAGATGGCTCATGCTACTTACCGCTTCGGTGGTTTTGGGACAGGAATACGCTCTTTCACCGATTCGCGGGGATTGCGGTCCGCTTGCTTCTTAGTGATGAACTGGCCGTCAACAGCGCTACGGTGGGCCACGCGGGTTGGGGTCTTGCTGGTTGCCATGATGTGTCCTTTCTTGGACAAGTAACCCGTTTGCCGCTTCCGATATGTAACAGACCTTGCGGAATTGGTTTCCGAAGAGCCATAATAGCGGGCTTCTGACAGCATGCTTCAAACGGGTATGCTACAAAGTTCCCAGCACGCTAATGCCGGGGGCTGTTCCACTTGGCATCTTGTGATTCCAGGTGGATATGCCTATTCTACCACTGGTTGCATATCCAGTGCTACGCTGATGCGTAAATTTATTGCATTGAATCACATAGGCCGGTTTAAGCGGCTTGCTGAGCCTTCAGCAGTTCTGCCTGCTTAGCCACTGTGCCACGGCTGCACCCTACAAGTTCCATGATTTCCTTCCAGCTAGACTGACCAGCTTTCAAGTGGCGTTGTATCAGCGCGTTGCGCTCGGTATCTTCCTTGCGGCCCTTGTACTTACCTGCTGCCTTGGCCTTCTCTACCCCTTGTGCCGCACGTTCTCGACGTGTCACGTAATCTTTGCGTGCCACGGCGGCAAGCATGTCAAGCATCATGTCATTGAACGAGCGAAACATGCGGTTCATGGTTTCGTCAGTTGTCACGGTGGTCATTATCCAACTTGTCGGCAGGTCCAAGGCTACTACCTTGATGTGCTTCGTATCCAGTGCAAGCTTCAGAGCCTTCCAGTCAGCTTCATCCAACCGTGACAGGCGATCTACCTGTTCAATTAGCAGAATATCGCCTTGGGTAGCGTCCTCGATGAGTTCAAATAGCTTAGGCCGCTTCAGTGAAGCACCAGATTCGTTCTCGATGTAGAACGCAGCAATCTTCAAGCTCTTCTCAGCAGCAAACGCTTCGAGTTGGGACTTGGCACGGGTGGCGTCTTGTTCTTTCGTGGAAGCCCGAAGGTAAGCGCGTACAAACATTTGTTGTTCCTTTCAGTCTGTTGTGTCGATGGTCTATTATACGCAGTCTATTAATTATGGTCTATTTTAAGTGGTGCATTTGACTTGGCTGCCCTTGAGCTACCTGATCGCTGGCGGTCTATCTGAGGCATAGTTAAAATAGATCGCTCCTCATTTTCTTGACTAGGCGTGCACCGACGTATCCTTAAACTCACTCAATAGGAGAGAACAATGGCAAAGCAGACGAAAACAGTCGACGGGTCAAAGTACAGTCCGTGGCAGCTATTGGAAGCGGCGAACGCCTACTACGCACTTTCTAACGTTCTTACGAGCGAGCTGGCGGATACAATGGCAATGGCTGAGAGCATCAAGCCGGATTTAGGCGATGCCGCTGCGTCAGCTACGAATCGCGTCTTGGCCGTGGAGTTGTATTTCAAGGCGTTGTTTGTGGGTGCGGAGCTGCCAGTTCCTCTTACACATGACCTTGTGACGTTGTTCGATACACTGCCTCCTGATATACGTGAGCCAATTGAGCAAAACTATGCGAACGTGTGTGCAGATGCTGACCCGAATCTGCCGTGGGAGGTAGCTCTGTACTTCCAACTAGGGAAGGCGCCTAAGAAAATGATCGTGCCAAAGACCAATCCGTCTGATGGTGCATTGAAGGCGTTTCTTGAGCGGAATCGTGGTGGATTTGTTCTTACACGCTACCTCTTCGAGCAAGGAACGCACGACAACGTATCGCACTATCGATACGAATACAGACGGTTAGGCATCTTATGCCGCATACTGTGCGGCATGCTGGAAATGTGGCTACAGAATCCGCTTCCCGGCTATAAGCGAGGCTTCAACTTCTAAGTTTTTAATTTGAGATTTCTTGTTGGGAATGATCATGAACCACGATGCTATTCATGCCCTGCTCGGGCGCTTTGTACTGACGTTCCAGGCTGTAGAGGCTGCCATGGTCGAACTAACTGTCAAAATTGTGGACGGTGACCCAGAGTACGTGGCAACGCTAACGACGGAGTTGGATTTCAATGCGAAAGCACGGGCGCTTGATGTTATCTATACACGCCATGCCCAAATTCATGGTCTGTCGAGCAAGGCGCCGCATCCGGATTTTCACAAATTGATGGCAAGAATTCAAAAGCTTGCAACGCGCCGCAACGATTTGGTGCATTCGTTCTACAAGCTCTTGACTACAATCGACGGTGAAGCGGCTTTGGAGCGGACTCCCACACGACTAAAGCCAAGCGAGGGTATTAGAGAGCAAGACGGTGAAGACATCCTTCCGGTAAAGCTTGACGCAGAGATTGCAGAAATGAATTCAATCTTGCAAGAACTGGAATTTTATCGCCTGGAGGCAATTGACATCATGTATCCAGTCCATTGAGTCAAGGCGATACGGATGCGGCTGTTCGGTCCGTTCTAATTCTCTCGACCGTGTTTACAGCTTTACGAAAACAAGGATGAATTTGAACTTCTTCGAATAATGGTTCATGTCGATCTGAATAAGCATAACACGTCTTGCTACCGCCTTGCCCACCTTGGACAAAATCGCCAATAAAACCAATTTCGTAAAGCACCCGTAAAAACAGGGTTATATCGAGTTCGTCTACGATCTTATTAAACCATTCTGCATTCAACTCAACCTCAGCAGCAATTCGCAGAAGCATTTCTTCGATCTCAGTTCTTTTAAGATGGTACTTTTGCCGAAAGAACTTTGTTTTCCAGAAAGAGAAAATAGAGATTAGGCCCGGATATTGATTGGAGTACTCCGTGCAAAGGTCATCTAGTTTCCATGATGAATAAGCTTGCTCACAAGCTTTTAATTTCTCTGCGTCAGGCGATTTATCTTCTACCGACTCACTGTAGTACCTTGCCAACTGAATTAATTCACGCGGCCGACCTAAAGTGCGCTCGATCATCCAGTTATCTGTATTGCTCGTGCCAATGGTATTAGGGAAAACTGTCGGAAACGGGTCAGGAATATTATCAAGCAGAAAATTTTTCCGGTTAAAATTTATTCGTTTATTAAGAATCTTTAGAAGATTATCATGCGTCCAACGCAGTGCCTCGATATTTCGATACTTATCTGAGTGCTGTGTTTTAGTAATTAGTATTGAGTACACATCCTCTCGCAAAAATACGCAAACATAAATGTTTCTCGATAGTGCGGTGAGCGCGCTGGTAGCACTCAGCAGACCAAGTAAAAGGTTATTAGCAACTGGAGAGTTGTCCCATCCGAGATCAAGATCATCAACCAATATGACGAATTTGGCTCCGCTGTTGGCAATAGATGCAACGTGGTGTTGTAGCGAGTCTACCTGTGCGACGTTTCGCAATTCCTTCTCCAGGGTAAGCCCATACTCGCCGAGGGAGCCAGCCTTAACCTTTAATTTCGATAGGATATCTGCTACATTCTCGACGAAATCTTTTGATGTCCTATTAAGTTCTACCGCCACTTTTCGCGCAAATTCAAGGCTTTCGGTTACATACTGGCCTTTTGCGTCGTTCCCAACTTGGCACAAGCAGTCCAAATAAACCTGACGAAGCCATGTGTGTTGAAAGAAAATTTCTTGCCCGAACCCGCCCTCAGTTATATCTTTATCGTTAAGAATATTCCGAATAGAATTAAAAGATGGCGAAAGATTTATAACATAATTATTATTATCCTGAGCGAATGCTTGCTCAAGTTTTTTTCGAAGCGCACTTTTGCCAGAACCTTTTCTTCCGACAACAATGCTTTTTGACTTGCTGTTCAGGCGATTAAATGCGTCGGAAGTTATGAAATAATCTAGAAGGCATGGGTCACGCTCAGCACTATCGTCACCCCAATTAATTTCTGATATTCGCATGTAATTCGCCTCTGGCTACTGTGATATATAATATGGACTTTAGTGTAGGCACGTCTGGTCGTGACGGAAAATAGCAACTTTAAGGTTTCTTCACATAGCGTCATAAAAAGTACACAAACGTTTTCACTGACTTAACACAGTTTCACTTACTGCGTTTCCCGACACCAGTCTTTAGTAACTCAAGTTGTCATCTTTGGCGGGGGGCGACAGATCCGTACCAAGGTCCGTTAGCTGCGTCAGCAGCCTGTGCTCTAAGCGATGGCAGTTTGCACATAAGCATTGCAGCATGTCAAGAGTGGTTCGATGCTCTGGCGTCATTGCTTGAACTTGTACTGTTCGGTGATGAACCTCAATTACTGACTCGGCATGCTCTGTACCATAATGCTCAACCGGACATAGCCCACATTTCTCACAGAACAGCTTTCCGTGCTTCTGCTTGAACTGGCTCTTCTTCGCTTTCGTAGCAGCGGGCGAGCGCTCCCGCTTCCTATGTGTAACAAGCTTTGTACGGCCTTCTGACCAGAATTGCTCATCCAGGTCAGCCAATGAAATTGACAGTGCCGGCTCGTCCTTCGACACTATTTTGTACCCGGCATTCTCAATAATGCGGAAGCATGGTGACGAGACTCCAGCAGTGAAATGGTAAGGGCCGACACTAAAGCCGAGCGCATTTGTAGCTGCTATTCCGAACACGGCCTTAGGTGGCAATCGCTTGCCGTCTTCCGTCACTACATCGTAATCAGTAGATGGGTAGAACGGGTGGTTTTTGAACCCGCCTAGCAATGCCTCTACGGCCTCCCAAACGTGTTCTGGGCGTACCTTGCTGAGTTCCTCTACTGGCAGGCGACGAATTGCTTCTAGCCCGGTTTCAATCGAATTGTGAGCGTTAAGCTTCCATCGGACTCGAACTGGAATCTCATCGGTGGTCTCTACTGCTGCACCTAGCCCGGCGTAAGTGAACAGGTCACGACCACCAGCACGCCAAAAGACATGAACTACTGCACCAGGTCTGGTCATACGTACGATAGACGCGTGGTGGCGAGTGCTACCATTCCTACCACGCCAAACCAGGTCAGGACCATCGAAGAAATTATCGTAATCGTGTCCCGTTTGGCCGGGATTGCCAACATTAGCAAAAATGAACGTTACTCCGTCTTTCGATGGATACCCTGTTGCCCAGTTGCCGCCGATATCACCGCCGTCACCAGCTATTTGGCTAACCTGTTCTCGCTTGTACTTCTGACCGACAGTGAAGCTAAACTTGCTCATCTGATACTCCGTAGTTGATCCAGCATTATGTACTAGGATCGTCACCATCTGCACCAACGGCAAGAAAGTTGTAGCGCTTCCTCCCGGTACAGCAGTAATAAGATCAGATATGCATCACCTACCATGTCTTCGCTGGAAATGGTGGCGTACATCAACGCTACCCGTGAACCCGGCAAGGCCGAGCTTCGCCACGATAACTTTATGGCAAAGGTATCGTCCGTACTGGGCGTAGGAGATGCCCTAAAATTTCAGGGCATGTATAAAGATGCATATAACCGGGACAAACCATGCTACAACTTCCCTAAGCGGGAAGCCTGCCTGATGGCTATGTCGTACAGCTACGAACTCCAGGCCAAGGTGTTCGATGCCTGGGTAGCCGCCGAAGAGAAGCTGCTGGCGAAGCCCGTAGCAGCCATTCCCAACTTCGATGACCCCATTGCTGCTGCCCGTGCTTGGATCGAAGCCAGGTAGGTGCACGGTCGGGACAGCTCGGCTGGACGAGATTGACCTTCACAGCCGCCAGAAGCCTATATGGCGGAGTTATGTTGTACCGATATGGCGCTAGCCATGTGATATCACGGAGCTGTTCACTGAACCAGAGAATTCAATGTACTTTGGCAGGGCTCCGCCTGACGATTCCATCGTCTCCCGACTCTTTCGGTACTCTCGGCTTCGTGTACAGACTATGGCGCCAGCCATGTTATAGCGCTACAGTATATTATTTGGTATATACCTGCTAGGTTCTCTCCTTTAAGGGGAGAGGAGCAAGATGTACTTATGTCTATATTATGGCGAAGTCATGTGATAAAGCATGGCTCAGCCATGTTATATCGCTACTTCCTGTAAGTTCGCCTCGCTAACGCACGGCTTGGTGATGAGGTAATCACTATCCCCGCCTGACTACTCCTGTACGCTAGCCTCGCTTCCGCACGGCTATTTATAGGTGTCCTTTAATCGATCCCCGTTCAGTACGCCTAGCCTCGCTGTCGCAAGGCTTCTTATAGGTGTCCTTTAATCGAAACTAGAAGGCTAGCACATCGTCGCCAAAGTGCATCGCTAGGGGGCCATTTGCTAAAGGAATGGCTGGGCAATCATCTGTCAAGGCGGGAGACTGATCGAACACACTTGCGTACTTGCCGAGTTGCCAGTTCGAGCATACCGAGCATAATGGATTGCCGCACGGAGTAATGCCAATTGCTAGACTACTACCCTCTAGCTCTTGTAATGAATCAAGAGCGGGCCAAACAGTGTTAGACAGTTTCGTGGCGGCGTTTTCGATAACTCGGAGACAGAGCGCAATCCTCTTGGCGTGTCGATTACTGCATTCCTGGAGGGTGGACTCCATGTATGCTTCCACATTTGCGGTGGAGATGGTATCAAGGCTCCGGAGCATTGAAAGTACGAGCTTCTTGCTAAACGGTCTGGTATTGCCGCCGTGATCAAGATTCACAGCACCGGTCACGATAGCATCCAATTGCGGGAGGCTGTGCAGGGCGTAACCTGGAGCGCTGAAGCACGACAGATACGGTTTAATTCGGTTAAGTTGAATCTTAGCAGGCCTTCCCTTCCGCTTGCTGTCACTTGGAGCGTGCTCGTCTAGTGTAGGAGCTGTGTATTCCTTGACGTAAGAAGGGTGGTGCGGGGCGGGCTGAAGTGCCGCCATAAAACTATAGGATGTAAAAGAGCTGGCGCTGCTATTGTTTGCTGTGAGGGCGGCGATTTGGGTCATGTGTATCCTTTCGAGAAGGGCCTACGAAGGCGCTGAATTTCCTATGCATGGCAAGGTCCGTTGATAGTTGATAGATATATAAGTGGCCGGTCATCCGCGTTAGCTGTTCTGCCGCCCGGATTTGCGTTCACAATGAAATGATGACACGGCCTTACTGACGAGTCAAATAATTCTTGACTTCTCGTTTGGGGTGTGCATATAAAGCTGAAGGGTTCGTTACAGATTTATACGGGACAGCGTTCCGGCGATGTCTACCACATGAAGAACCGGGGGAATTCCAGGCTGATTCGCGCACATAGCTAAGCAAAGTCGGTTTATTTCAGTGTCGAAACAGAGCCGACAATCCAGTAAAGCATGCTGCTAAGGAAGCCAAGAGGGCACCCATGCATCTTCCCATCTACCCGAAGAAGGGTAGCCCCTCGCTAGCCAAGCTTCTGTGCCATCGCCTCTGCCTTCGGGTGATAGTATCTTTTCAACATCTGGATTGTTTGGTGGCCTGTGACCGCAGCAAGCTCGATTACGTTTGGAAGTTTCTCTGCTAGCCGACTCGTGGCTGTATGTCGGAGGTCATGGAACCGAAGATTTGCTATCCCAGCCCTCTTGCATGCTGCAACAAAACAGTTGTGCATAGTCATATGAGAGGTAGGGAAAACGACGCCACTTTCGCTGTAGCTCGGCAGTTCCTTCAATATTGCGACTGCTTTTCTTGAGAGCGGAACCGTACGCGCTGTGCCGTTCTTTGTAAGGGGAAGGTACGCTGTCTGGGCCGTGAGGTTGATGTGCTCCCACCGAAGCGACAGTAACTCACCCCTACGCATTGCGGACTCCAATGCCAACGTGACCAAAGGAACCATCCACGAGCTTCTACGGCGGATGGGCCGGAGTTCAGCTAGCAGTCGAGCCTCTTCTTCTGAGGTGAGCAGTCTGGTACGCCCCGGTGGCGTTTGTGGCTTGCGTACAAGGGCACACGGATTTGCAGTCGGTAGGCCCCACTCCTTCCGGGCATGACTGATGATGCCTGACAGGATGCTTAGCTCGCGGATAATGGTTCCTGCACCGACTGTTCTCAGCCGTTCATCTCGATATGCGGCTACGACGCCAGGCGTAAGATTCAACATGCTGTAGCTGGCGATCTTCTGACGAAGCATGAACTGGATGCCTTCGGCTTCGCGTTGTGCTCCACGCTTAGAGGGCGTCACCTCGTTCCTGTACCGCTGAAGTATGTCGGAAAGCAAAACATCTTTTGCAGCTTGGATGCTCTGATGCGATCCATGTTCCATAGCGGATTCAATGGATCGAGCCCATGTCTGGGCTTCAGTTTTCGTTTTGAAGGAGGCTACCTCGTCTGGGTAGCCTTTGCGTCGTACACGGGCTTGCCATGTACCTGATCGTTGTCGGATTGATGCCATACGCCTTCCTATTGGGACAAGCGTGGGACAAGAATCAATTTTCTTCGCTTCGCCGGATGGATGCTGGCGTTAGAAGCCAACAAGGCGGAGTTGGATGATGACTGCGAGGATAAGAGGATTTACTTATACGAATCAACTAGTTATCAAACCGTCGCCGACCAGTCCCCCGACTTGCCGCCATGCTTCTCGCGCACGCGGATCTCGCTCATCACCATTCCCCGGTCCACGGCCTTGCACATGTCGTAAATGGTCAGCAGCCCCACCTGCACGGCCGTCAGCGCCTCCATCTCGACTCCTGTCTTGCCATAAGTCTCCACCTGCGCCCGGCAATGAACGGAGGAAGCCTCTTCGTCCGTCTCGAAATCCACGGTCACGCGGGTCAGTGCCAGCGGGTGGCACAGCGGCACCAGGTCGCTCGTGCGCTTGGCGCCCATGATGGCGGCGATGCGGGCGATGCCGAGTACGTCACCCTTCTTGGCAGTTCCCGATAGAATGATGGCCAGCGTTTCCGGTTTCATCCGGATAGTGCCGGTGGCAACGGCGATGCGGTG
Source organism: Pseudoduganella lutea (assembly GCF_004209755.1). Taxonomy (NCBI): domain Bacteria; kingdom Pseudomonadati; phylum Pseudomonadota; class Betaproteobacteria; order Burkholderiales; family Oxalobacteraceae; genus Pseudoduganella; species Pseudoduganella lutea. The sequence goes on from NZ_CP035913.1 coordinate 3,741,706, forward strand.
GGTTTCGGCCTTGGCGCCGACGTCGACCATGTGGGCCTGGCCGGTGGTATCGAAATGGGTGAGTTCGGACATGTGGAAAAAACTAAGTTACTGAATGAAAAGGTATCATAGCACCGTGAACGCCATCCGATTTCCCCGCCGCGCGCTGCTGTCCTTCGCCATTTCCCTTGCCGTTTCGCTCCCCGTGCAGCAGGCCCATGCGCAATCGCCGACGAACGTGCCGAGCCTGCCCAGCCTGGGCGACACGTCGCGCGAGGCGCTGTCGCCCGTCATCGAGCGCAAGCTGGGCGAGGAGATCATGCGCGATATCCGCTTCAACCGCGATTATCTCGACGATCCGCCCATCAGCGATTACCTGAACAACCTGGGCAACACGCTGGTCGCGGCGCGCCCCGGAGCGCGCGGCGAGGCGAACTACGATTACGCGTTCTTTGCCGTCCGCGACCCGATGCTGAACGCGTTCGCGTTGCCGGGCGGTTTTATCGGCGTGCATTCGGCGCTGCTGCTGGCCGCGCAGTCGGAATCCGAGCTGGCATCCGTGCTGTCGCACGAGATCGGGCACGTGGCGCAGCGCCACATCGCCCGGCAACTGGGCGAGCAAAAGACCGATGCGCTGATCCCGCTGGCGGCGATGATCCTGGCGGCCCTCGTCGCCAAGGACAGCCCCGATGCGGCGATGGGCGTGATGATGGGCGGGCAGGGCGTGGCGATCCAGCGCCAGCTCAATTTCGGCCGCGACGCAGAGCGCGAGGCGGACCGCGTGGGCTTCCAGATCATGGGCGCGGCCGGCTACGAAACCACGGGGATGGTGGCCTTCTTCCAGCGCATGCAGAATGCCACCAAGATGTATGACACGTCGATGCCCTGGCTGATGAGCCACCCGCTGACCACGGAGCGCATCGCCGACATCCAGGCTCGCATCCGCGAAGCGCCTTACCGGCAGCGGGTCGATGCGCTGGACTTCTTCCTCGTGCGCTCGCGTGCCCGCGTGCTGCAGGACCCGTCCACGAAGGGCTATGCGCAGTCGGAGGAGTTCTTCCGCAACCAGATGGCGCAGCAAAGCCGCCACGACATCGCGGCCGGCCAGTACGGCATGGCCTTCCTGGCCTTGAAGCGCAGCGACTACAAGGGCGCGCAAAGCTGGCTCGACAAGGCTCGTGCCACGGTCGAACGCCCGCCCGCGGCCGGCGCGTTCAGCTCGCCGCTGCCGAAGGGCGTCTCGGAAAGCATCCTCGCGTACACGTCGCTGGAGATCAAGGTCGACCAGGAAAAGAACCCCGAGGTGCTGGCCCAGGCCATCGCCGAAGGGCAGGAAGCGCATGCGAAATTCCCGCTGTCGCGCGGCATCGCCTGGCAATATGCCGATGCGCTGATCAAGGGCGGCAAGCCGGAGCAGGCCGAGCGCTTCCTGCGCGACCAGATCCAGCAATACCGCAGCGAAGCGGAATTGCAGGATCTGCTGGCGCAGGCGTATTCGAAGATGGGCAAGATTTCGCTGCAGCACATCGCGCTGGCCGAATCGTATGCGCTGCTGGGCGGCACGATGGCGGCGCTCGACCAGTTGCAGCTGGCGCGCAAATCGTCCGACGCATCGTTCTACGAGCATGCCGTGATCGATGCGCGTGAACGAGAATGGCAGGCCAAGCGGCGCGAGGCGATGGGCGAGAAGGCCAAGGACAAGGACTACAGCGGCGCGTCGTTCAGCGTCAGCGCCGGCACAGGTAATGGAACAAGCGCCGCCAAGGACGATCCTTTCGGTCGCCTGCACCAAGCGGACAAGGACTGTGCCGACGTTACCCGGCCGGCGTGGGAACCTTCCGGAAGCCGAAGCGATCCTCTGCGTCGCCGCGACCTGTCCGCTGCAACGGCAGCACACTGCCGCTGAACTTCAGCATGGGGGCGGCCGGAGCGCCGCCACCTTCGAGCCAGGCCAGCAGCGCTTCGTCGCTGGCCGATTCTCCATTCATTTCGACTGCACCCAGAACCTGGGCCACGTCGCGGTCGTCCAGCTGGGCGACGATATCGCCGGCTTGCAGGATCAGTTCGCCAGTCTCGGTGATGAACGCGGCGTCGATGTGCGCCAGCGGCGCGCCCGTGTGCAGCACGAAGCCGTGCGCGGGATCCGTGCGGGCGATGAACGGCGTGGCTTCCAGCGTCACGTACACGCGCTGCGGGCCGTTCTGGAAATACCAGCAGCCGCGCTCGTCGCGCCCGTAATTGCGCGCGATGAATCCGACCAGCGCGGCATTGGTCAGCTTGTCGCCCGGCAGGCCGAGGCGCTGCGCGTTGTCGTCGCGCATGCGCCAGTTGCCACGCGCATCGAGGGCGAGCCAGCCGTAGCAGTAAGGCACGTTCGGCCACTTGGCCATGGCCTGTTTGACGATGTCATCCATGGATCAAGCTTCGCATAACGGCGTCGTTTGCGGCGCGCCGATGTGATGGGCGCCTTCGAGGAAGGCCAGCATCCGGCGCGGCAGCCACATCAGCGTGCCTGGCAGGCGGCCCGTGGCAAAGCCCACATGCCCGCCTTCGTCCGGGTAATCCAGCACCACGTGGGGCGACGCATGGCGCGGCAAGTGGACGCCGGGCAGGAAAGGATCGTTCAAGGCGTTCAGCACGAGGGTGGGCACGGTGATGTCGCCCAATACGTGCTTTGCGCTGGCGCGGTTCCAGTAATCGTCCGTGTCGCGGTAGCCGTGCAGCGGGGCGGTCACCACGTTGTCGAACGTGTAGAGGTCGTTCGCAGCGTGCATCGCCGCCTGGTCGAACAGGCCGGGGAACTGCGCCAGCTTGGCGGCGCATTTCGGTTTCAGCGTCTGCAGGAACATGCGCTGGTACAGGCGGTTGAAGCCGCGCCCCAGCGCTTCGCCGCCGCGGGCCAGGTCGAGCGGCGCGGACACGGCCACGGCGGCCTCCACGAATTCGGCCGCGTGCTGCGATTCGCCCAGCCAGCGCAGCAAGGCATTGCCGCCCAGCGACACGCCACAGGCGTAGAACTTGCCGGTCGCGCGCGGATGCAGGCGGCGCAGCACCCAGTCCACTTCGGCCGCGTCGCCGGAATGGTAGAAGCGGGGGGCCAGGTTCGCTTCGCCCGAGCAGCCGCGAAAGTGCGGGATGGCGCCGGACCAGCCGCGGTCCGCCAGCCCCTTGCCGAGCGCGCGGCAGTAATGGCTGTCCGACGAACCCTCCAGGCCATGGAACAGCACGACGAACGGCTTGCCCGGTTCGCCATCGACGAAATCGACGTCGATGAAATCGCCATCGGGCGTATTCCAGCGCTCGCGGCGAAAGGGCACCGCCGGCTTGGGAAGGCACGTGGCCGGATAGATCGTCTGGAAATGGCCGTTGGGGAGCCAGAGGGGCGCGGAGTATGTCATTTCTTCAAAACTGGGGACGTACCCCTGTTTGAAGGAAATTTCCTCTAAACAGGGGTACGTCCCCAGTTTATTCTTTGGAAAAATTCCTGGAAAACAGGGTCTGTCCCTATTTTTAGTGCAATACCTGGCTGGGGGAGTCGGCCGGCACGGGGCCTGGAGCAATCGACACGTGGTGGACGGCGATGCGCCAGCCCTTCGGTGTTTTCAGGTAGACGTTGGTGGCCACCAGGTGCTGCGGCTCGCCGGAGGCGGCGGTGGTGCCTTCGACCACGGTGTGCACGGAGCTCATCAGGTTGTGCATTTCATGCAGTTGCGAGGGCATGATGTGCAGGCCGCCATGTTCCAGCAACACTTCCCAGGAGCCGCGGATCGCGCGGTGGCCGATCAGCCGGGTGCCGTTCGGGTGGACGCAGACGATTTCCTCGTCGTCCGCCCACAGCGCCATCAATGCGTCCACGTCGGCACGGTTCAATGCGTCGTAAAAGGCCGCTTCGACTTCGGCGGGGCTGCCGTTATGCTGCTTCTTCTTCATGACGCCTCCGCCAGGGTGGAACACATAGTGGGAATCGGCCCGTACATCATCGGCCCGAACATCATCGGTTCGAACATCATCGGTTCGAACATTCAATGCACTGTACTGCAGTATCGGGCCGATTCCCTTTCTGGATCAATGGTGGCCGACCACGGTGCCCGGCTTCAGGCGGTAGGTGGTACCGCAGTACGGGCATTTCGCTTCCTGGTTCTTGGCGAAATCCAGGAACACGCGCGGGTGCGAGGACCACAGCGGCATGGCCGGGTTCGGGCAGTAGGCCGGCAGGTCCTTCCCTTCGAGTTCGACTGGCGTGGTGGCTTGGGTCATCTTCTGGTGCTCCGGGTTCAAAAAGCACGATTTTAACGGATTCGGGCATCGTGGAAGAATCGCCAGTACAATGTCGCGCTCATCCACCGACTCCACCAACGCCCGGCCGCCAGCAAGTTTGCGATGTGTGGCAACCACACCACATGAGCAACCAAGACCTTGCCACCCACGATCCCGCAGCCTGGCGCGACGGTTTCCGCACCGGCCTGCCCACGCTGTTCGGCATCGGCGCCTGGGGCGTGGTGGTGGGCGTGGCGATGATCAAGTCGGGGCTGACGGTGCCGCAGGCGCTGGGCATGACCCTGCTGGTGTTTGCCGGCTCCGCCCAGTTGGCCGCGCTGCCGCTCATTGCCGCCAACGCGCCGGTCTGGGTGATCTTCGTCACCGCGCTCGTCATCAACCTGCGCTTTGTCATCTTCTCGGTGCTGCTCGCCCCCCATTTCGCCTCGCTGCCGTGGCACAAGCGCCTGGGCCTCGGCTTCGTGTCGGGGGATATTTCCGTGGCGCTGTACCTGCAGCGCTATCCCGATCCGGCGCCGGCGCCCGGCAAGGTCTCGTTCCTGAAGGGCCTGCTGTACCCCAATTGCGCAGCATGGCAGATCGGCTCGATCATCGGCATTTTCCTTGGCAATGCCGTGCCCACCGACTGGGGGCTGGGCTTTGCCGGCACGCTGGCCATCGTCTGCATCCTGGTGCCGATGGTGGCCAGCAAGCCGGCGCTGTGCGGCGTGCTGGTGGCCGCCGTCGTGTCCGTGCTGGCGGCCGATCTGCCTTACAAGCTGGGCTTGCTGGCTGCCGTAGTGGTCGGGATGGTCACGGCGATGATCGTCGAGGAAACCGGCGACAAGTGGCGCGCGAGACGGGAACAAGACAGTAAGGCGACCCATGTCTGACCTGGAAATCTGGATCGTCATCATTGCGCTGGCGATCGCCACCGCGCTCACGCGCAGCAGCTTCTGGCTGGTGGGCCACAAGGTCACGATTCCGCCGCGCGTGCAGGAAATGCTGCGTTATGCGCCTTCGTGCGCGCTGGCGGCGATCATCGCCCCCGACCTGCTGCTCGATGGCGCGGGCACCGTCCATCTCGACCTGGGCAATGCCCGGCTGATCGCGGGCATTGCATCGGTTGCCTGGTTCGCCTGGCGCCGCCGCATGCTGGAGACGATCATCTTCGGCATGCTGATCTTCACCGCTTTACGGTTGTTGCATTTATACCAATAAGGGTAAAAGGCCGGAGCGCCGCGGGCATGCGGTAAAATAGTGATCTTTCTACCACTTGTCCCTTTCAAACCCATGTCCTTCATTCGTCTCCAGGATCTGATCGCGCAAAACGCGCTGCAAGGCAAGCGGGTGTTCATCCGCGCCGACCTCAACGTGCCGCAGGATGATGCCGGCAATATCACCGAAGATACGCGCATCCGCGCTTCCGTCCCGGCGATCCAGGCCGCCGTCAAGGCGGGCGCGAAGGTCATGGTCACGTCCCACCTCGGTCGCCCGACCGAAGGCGAGTTCAAGCAGGAAGACAGCCTGGCGCCCGTCGCCGCGCGCCTGGCCGAACTGCTGGGCCAGCCGGTCGAACTGAAACAGGGGTGGGTCGACGGTGCCGGCCTGGACAACCTGCAGGATGGCCAGGTCGTGCTGCTGGAAAACGTGCGCGTCAACAAGGGCGAAAAGAAGAACGCCGACGAACTGGCGCAGAAGATGGCCAAACTGTGCGATGTGTACGTCAACGACGCGTTCGGCACCGCCCACCGCGCCGAAGCCTCCACGCACGGCATCGCCAAGTTCGCCCCGGTGGCCGCCGCCGGTCCGTTGCTGGCCGCCGAGCTCGACGCGCTGGGCAAGGCGCTGGGTGCGCCGGCCCGTCCGCTGCTGGCGATCGTCGCCGGCTCGAAGGTGTCGTCCAAGCTGTCGATCCTGAAATCGCTGGCAGACAAGGTGGACAACCTGGTCGTGGGCGGCGGTATCGCCAACACGTTCATGCTGGCCGCTGGCCTGAAGATCGGCAAGTCGCTGGCCGAACCCGACCTGGTGGAAGAAGCCAAGGCCATCATCGACATGATGTCCCAGCGCGGCGCCCAGGTGCCGATCCCCGTGGACGTGGTCTGCGCCAAGGAGTTCTCGCCGACCGCCGCCGCCACCGTCAAGGATGTGGCGGACGTGGCCGACGACGACATGATCCTCGATATCGGCCCGAAAACGGCCCAGATGCTGGCGCAGCAGATCGCCGCGGCCGGCACCATCGTGTGGAACGGCCCGGTCGGCGTGTTTGAATTCGACCAGTTCGGCGAAGGCACGAAAACGCTGGCGCTGGCCATTGCCGGCTCCAGTGCATTCTCTATTGCTGGGGGTGGCGATACTTTGGCGGCGATTGCAAAATACGCCATAACCGATAAAATCGGTTATATCTCCACCGGCGGTGGCGCCTTCCTGGAGTTCCTCGAAGGCAAAACCCTCCCGGCGGTGGAAGTGCTGGAGTCGCGCTCAACGGAGCGTAGCGCTACCTGACCGAAAAAGCGCAGCGCACAGTCGCTGCGCTTTTCTCTTTGAACGATCTAAACTTGAACCACCCAAACTTCGAGGAACCCTCAATGTCCCGTGGCACCAAAATCGTCGCAACCATTGGCCCCGCTTCCACCGACCTGAACGTGCTGATCCGGATGATCCGGGCAGGCGTGGACGTGGTGCGGCTGAATTTCTCGCACGGCAAGGCGCAGGACCACATCGATCGCGCCAACCTCGTGCGGCAGGCGGCGGCGGAGTGCGGGCGGGAAGTGGCGATCATGGCCGACATGCAGGGTCCGAAGATCCGCGTCGGCAAGTTCGAAAGCGGCAAAGTCGACCTGGTCAAGGGCGACAAGTTCATCCTCGATGCGAAGTGGGGTGAAAACGGCGAGCTGGGCAACCAGGAACGCGTGGGCCTGGACTACAAGGCGCTGCCGAACGACCTGCGCGGCAACGACGTGCTGCTGCTGAACGATGGCCTGATCGTGCTGGTCGTGGACCGCATCAGCGGCCACGAAATCCACACCACGGTGAAGATCGGCGGCGAACTGTCCAACAACAAGGGCATCAACCGCCAGGGTGGCGGCCTGACGGCGCCGGCGCTGACGGCGAAGGACATGGAAGACATCAAGACGGCGATGAGCTTCCAGGCCGACTACCTGGCGATCTCGTTCCCGAAAAGCGCCACCGACATGGCCATGGCGCGCCAGCTGGCCAATATCGCCGGCGAGCCGTATGGCCACAAGCCGCAGATGATCGCCAAGATCGAACGCGCGGAAGCGATTCCCGCGCTGCAGGAAATCCTCAATGCCTCCGACGGCATCATGGTCGCCCGCGGCGACCTGGCCGTGGAAGTGGGCAATGCCGCCGTGCCGGCGCTGCAGAAGCGCATGATCCGCATGGCGCGCGAATCGAACAAGTTCGCCATCACCGCCACGCAGATGATGGAATCGATGATCTTCAATGCCGTGCCGACCCGCGCCGAAGTGTCCGACGTGGCCAACGCCGTGCTGGATGGCACCGATGCCGTGATGACGTCCGCCGAAACCGCCTCGGGCCGCTACCCGATCGAGACCGTCGAGATGATGGCCGCCGTCTGCGTGGAAGCCGAGCAGTCCGAGTACAACAAGCTCGATGCCGATTTCCTGAACGCGCGCTTCACCCGCATCGACCAGTCGATCGCCTATGGCGCGCTGTTCACGGCGCACCACCTGCACGTGAAGGCCATCGTGGCGCTGACCGAGTCGGGCTCCACCGCACTGTGGATGAGCCGCCACAACATCGACACGCCGATCTTCGCCCTGACGCCGAGCGTTCTCACGCAGCGCAAGGTGTCGATCTACCGCAACGTGAGCGCCCACTACCTGCTGCAGCAGGGCACCAGCCGCGATGTGCTGAAGCAGGCCGAAGACCTGCTGGTCGCACACGGCATCGCCAAGAAGGGCGACATGATCGTCGTCACGTGGGGCGAGCCGATGGGGCAGGTGGGCGGCACGAATGCACTGAAGATCGTTAAAGTAGGAGAATTCTCCTAAAAGAATTCAGGAGAGATGCCAGGCCGCAGCCCCAGCATATGAGCTCGAGCATATAGCGAGGCTTGTCGTCCCGTCTCTCCGCACAGGTTTTTATTTGTTTGGAGTATTACCATGTCTCTCGTATCCATGCGTCAGCTGCTGGACCATGCCGCCGAAAACGGCTATGGCCTGCCGGCATTCAACGTCAACAACCTGGAACAGGTGCAGGCCATCATGGTTGCCGCCGACGCCGTCAACAGCCCGGTGATCATGCAGGCTTCGGCCGGCGCCCGTAAATATGCCGGCGAAGCGTTCCTGCGCCACCTGATCGATGCGGCGATCGAAGCCTATCCGCACATCCCGGTGGTGATGCACCAGGATCACGGCCAGTCGCCGGCCGTGTGCATGGCCGCGATCCGTTCCGGCTTCTCGTCCGTGATGATGGACGGTTCGCTGGAAGCCGACGGCAAATCGGTCGCATCCTACGAATACAACGTGGATGTGTCCCGTGAAGTCGTCAAGTTCGCCCACTCGATCGGCGTGACCGTCGAAGCGGAGCTGGGCGTGCTGGGCTCCCTTGAAACCATGAAAGGCGACAAGGAAGACGGCCACGGCGCGGATGGCACGATGACCCGCGAACAGCTGCTGACGGACGTGGCGCAAGCCGCCGACTTCGTGGAGCGCACCCAGTGCGACGCGCTGGCCATCGCCATCGGCACCTCGCACGGCGCCTACAAGTTCACCCGCAAGCCCACCGGCGACATCCTGGCGATCGACCGCATCAAGGAAATCCACGCGCGCATTCCGAATACGCACCTGGTGATGCACGGTTCGTCGTCGGTGCCGCAGGAACTGCTGGCGATCATCCGCGAATTCGGCGGCGACATGAAGGAAACTTACGGCGTGCCCGTCGAGGAAATCCAGGAAGGCATCCGCCACGGTGTTCGCAAGATCAACATCGACACGGACATCCGCCTGGCCATGACGGCGGCGATCCGCAAGTTCATGTTCCAGAACCCGTCCAAGTTCGATCCGCGTGACTACCTGAAGCCGGCACGCCTGGCGGCGGAAGAAGTCGTGAAGGCCCGTTTCCTGTCGTTCGGCTGCGAAGGCCGCGCCTCGCAAATCAAGCCAATCCCGCTGGAAAAGATGGCGGAACGCTACAAGGCCGGTGAACTCGCGCAAATAGTGAAGTAAAATCCTGTCCTTCGAAGCATTCGCTTCGAAGACTCTCGATCGGCGGGCGGGAGATTTCTCCTCCCCGCCGGTTTCGCTTTATAGCTTATTGATTGCCGGTTACTTGGCAATTATTCAAGATCGCCCCTATGAAAAGCCTTTACCAGACCTCCATTTCCTCCCTGCCATTGCTCGGCCACGGCAAGGTCCGCGATAACTATGCCGTCGGCGACGACAAGATCCTGATCGTCACCACCGACCGCCTGTCCGCCTTCGACGTCGTGATGAACGAGCCGATCCCCGGCAAGGGCATGGTATTGAACCAGATGAGCGATTTCTGGTTCGAGAAACTCGGCCACATCGTGCCGAACCACCTGACCGGCGTGGCGCCGGAATCGGTGGTGGTCCCGGAGGAAGTGGAGCAGGTGAAAGGCCGTGCCGTCGTGGCCAAGCGCCTGAAGCCGATCCTGGTGGAAGCCGTGGTGCGCGGCTACATCATCGGATCGGGCTGGAAGGATTACCAGGCCACCGGCAGCGTTTGCGGCATCGAACTGCCGGCCGGCCTGCGCCAGGCGGACAAGCTGGCCGAGCCGCTGTTCACGCCGGCCGCCAAGGCGGACCTGGGCGAGCACGATGAAAACATCAGCTTTGCCGAGATGGAAGAGCGCATCGGCGCCGAACTGGCCGCGAAAATGCGCGACATCTCCATCGAACTGTACAAGACGGCTGCCGATTACGCGGCAACGCGCGGCATCATCATCGCCGACACCAAGTTCGAGTTCGGCCTGGACGACAACGGCGTGCTGCACCTGATGGATGAAGTGCTGACGGCCGATTCGTCGCGCTTCTGGCCGGCCGATTCGTATGCGCCGGGCATGTCGCCGCCATCGTACGACAAGCAGTTCGTGCGCGATTACCTGGAAACGCTGACGGAGTGGAAGAAAACCCCGCCGGCGCCCGCGCTGCCGGCCGACGTGATCGAGAAGACGCAAGCGAAATATTTCGAAGCGATCGAACGCCTGACGGGCGAGAAGCTGAAGGCCTGAACATGACTGACCCGAATCAACAGCCGGACTCTAAGCCACTCGTCGGCGTCATCATGGGCTCGTCGTCCGACTGGGACGTGATGCAGCATGCCGTGTCGATGCTCAAGCAATTCAATATTCCGTTCGAAGCGCAGGTGATTTCCGCGCACCGCATGCCGGACGAGATGTTCACGTATGCCGAAACGGCACGCTCGCGCGGCCTGCGCGCGATCATCGCCGGTGCCGGTGGCGCCGCGCACCTGCCGGGCATGGTGGCCGCGAAAACCGTGGTGCCGGTGCTGGGCGTGCCCGTGCCGTCGAAGTACCTGCGCGGCGAGGATTCGCTGCTGTCGATCGTGCAGATGCCGAAAGGCGTGCCCGTGTCGACGTTTGCCATCGGCGAGGCGGGTGCCGCCAATGCCGCCCTGACCGCCATCGCCATCATCGCCACGGTCGACGATGCCCTGGCCGCCCAGCTGGAAGCGTTCCGCACCCAGCAGACGGCCGCCGCGAAAGCCATGATCCTGCCCATCAATGAGTAATGTGAAGTCCTTGAATAGTCCTTTCCTTCCCGGCGCGGACCCGCAGTCCTGGCTGGGCGTGATGGGCGGCGGCCAGCTCGGCCGCATGTTTGCCCAGGCGGCCCAGAGCATGGGCTACCAGGTGGCGGTGCTGGAGCCGTCCGATGACTGCCCCGCCGGGCAGGTTGCCCAGCGGCTGGTCAATGCGCCGTACGAGGATGCCGCCGGCCTCGATGCGCTGGCCGCGCAATGCGTGGCCGTCACCACCGAGTTCGAGAACGTGCCGGCCGACAGCCTGTCGCGCCTGGCGCAAGCCGTGTTCGTGGCACCGAACGCCCATGGCGTTTCCGTTGCTCAGGACCGCGTGGCCGAAAAAGCGTTTTTTGTCGCGTGCGCGCCGAAGTCCGGCGTCATGCCGGCGCCGCACAAGGTGATCGCTTCCTTCGACGACGTCGATGCGATCGGCGACGACCTGCTGCCGGGCATCCTGAAAACCGTGCGCATGGGCTACGACGGCAAGGGCCAGGTACGCGTGAAGACGCGGGAAGAAGTCCGCGTGGCCTTCGAGGGCATGGGTGAAGTCACCTGCCTGCTCGAGAAGATGCTGCCGCTCGCGTATGAAGTCTCGGTGCTCACGGCGCGCGGCGCGGACGGGCAGTCCGTGGTCTACCCGATCGCCGAAAACGTGCACCGCGACGGCATCCTGTTCACGACAACCGTGCCGGGGCCGAATGTGTCCGCCGATAGCGCTCGCAAGGCGCAGGACGCGGCGCGCGCGATCGTGGCCGAACTGGGCTACGTGGGCGTGCTGTGCATCGAGTTCTTCGTGCTCACGGATGGCACCCTCGTCGTCAACGAAATGGCGCCACGGCCGCACAACAGCGGTCACTACACGATCGATGCGTGCGTCACCAGCCAGTTCGCGCAGCAGGTGCGGGCGATGGCGAAACTGCCGCTGGGCGATGTGCGCCAGCATTCGCCGGCCGTGATGCTGAACATCCTCGGCGACGTGTGGTTCGATGGCGAGTCCATGAGCGAACCGCCGTGGGACCGGGTTGTCGCGCTGCCGGGTGCCTGCCTGCACCTGTACGGCAAGGACGATCCGCGCCCGGGCCGCAAGATGGGCCACGTCACGTTCGTCGCGCCCACGCTGGCCGAAGCGCAGCAGCACCTGGCTGCCGCCTGCGCCATCCTGGGTATCGCGCCGTGACGGAACAGGCGATCCTCGACGCCGCCGCCCGGCTGGAAGCGGGCGCGCTGGTGGCCTTTCCCACCGAGACCGTCTACGGCCTCGGCGCGGATGCGGAAAACCCGGCCGCCGTCGCCGCCATCTACGCGGCCAAGGGCCGGCCGCAGGATCACCCGGTGATCGTGCACGTGGCGCCCGGCGCCGACCTCGATTACTGGGCGGCGGATGTGCCGGACGAAGCGCGCAAGCTGGCGCAGGCCTTCTGGCCCGGGCCGCTGACGATGATCGTCAAACGCCATGCGCACATTCCCGATGCCGTGTCCGGCGGGCAGGATACGGTGGGCATCCGCTGCCCGTCGCACCCGGTGGCGATGGCGCTGCTGGCCGCCTTCAAGGGCGGCAAGGGGGGCGTGGCCGCGCCATCGGCCAACAAGTTCGGCAATGTCAGCCCCACCACCGCGCAGCACGTGCAGGACGAGTTCGATGAGGAATTCGGCGCCGGGGACATCACGGTACTCGATGGCGGTTCGAGCCAGGTCGGCATCGAATCGACGATCGTCGACCTGTCGCGGCTGGCCACGCATGGCCCCGTGCTGCTGCGGCCCGGCCATATCGGTGCCGCCGAGATCGCCGCCGTCATCGGCGCCATGCCCGCTGCGCCGGATGCCGCCGCGCCCCGCGCATCGGGCACGCTGGAATCGCACTATGCGCCGAAGGCGCCCGTGGCGCTGGCCGATACCGCCCGCCTGCCGGGCCTGCTGACGACGCTGGCCGGCCGCGGTCGCCGCGTGGCCGTCATCCGCTATTCGCCGATGCTGGTACAGGCCAGCGCGCAGGAACTGCTGCCGAACGACCCCGCCGGCTATGCCTTCGGCCTGTATGCCGCGCTGCGCACGATGGACCGCGCCGACGTGGAACTGATCCTCGTCGAAACACCGCCGCAACACGATACCTGGCTCGGCATCAACGACCGCCTGCGTCGCGCCGCCTTCGGCTCGGCCGGCATCATCGACCGCTTCCTGGCCAACTGATCCGCCACCGCAAGCCACTCGCCGGCTACCTGCCATATCGTCGTCACACTGGGGGCTGGCGGCCCGCCCTGCATTGCAGGGCAACAGTGTTGTATTCGGCGATTTTCCCTTGTGCAGCGACCGGCAAGGCTGGCATATTAGCTGGGTTGTAATTAGTACACACGTGCTATTAAAACAATAACATCTACCCAGGAGACACCATGCGTTACACCAAACTCGCTCTTGCCGTGATGGCCGGGGCCATCCTCGCCGCTTGCGGGGGCAACAGCGGCGATCCGCAGCCCGGCGCACAGGTCAACAAGGTCAAGTTCGCATCGCAGGTGAGCTTCGGCGACAGCCTGTCCGACCTCGGCACCTACAACGTGGGCACCGTGAAGGCGCTCGGCGGCGGCAAGTTTACGATCAATGGCAATAACGCGGCGGTCAATCCGGCCCTGACCGGCACGAACTGGACCGAACTGATGGCGGCGCAATTCGCCCTGCCGGCACCGTGCCCGGCTCAGACCGGCCTCGACGGCGATGCCAAGCTCGGCTTCTCGGTACCCGTCACCGACCATGCCGGCTGCCTCAGCTATGCGCAGGGCGGGGCGCGCGTCACGAACCCGATCGGCGCCGGCCACAAGCTGACCGGCAGCCCGGTGGGCGCGCTGACCGTACCCGTCGTCACGCAGGTGAAGAACCACCTGGCGAGAACCGGTGGCAAGTTCAAGGGCGACGAAGTGGTCTTCGTGATGGCCGGCGGGAACGACGTGCTGGTAAACCTCGCGCAGTTGCAGGCGGGCGCCACGGCGGCTGGCACGGCCGCGGGCCAGGCAGCCTACGCGGACAGCCTGGCCCGGCAACTGGCGGCCGAGGCCCGCGATCCGGCGGCGGCGCTGGTGGCGATCCGGGCGGCCATCGCGGCCGAAAGCGCTAGGCCTGGCAGCACGCAGGAGTCGATCACGCGTGCCGCCGCCGGTGCAGCGTGGAATGCGGGCAACTCGTTGTACACGTTCTATTTCGACACGATCCTTCGCAATGCCACATTCGAAGCCAAGGAGCAGGCCGCCAAGGCGGGCGCCGACTACGTAACCGCGCAAGCCCCGGGCCTGGTCGCTGCGCTGGCCACCGCGGGTGCCGAACTGGCCGCGCTGGTCAAGTCGCAGCTCATCGGCAACGGCGCCAACTATGTCGTCGTCAATAACCTGCCGGATGTGGCCAGCACGCCGGCCGGCCTTTCGCGCGACGCGAATACCCGGGCGCTGATCGACAAGATGGTGCAGGCGTTCAATGCCCAGCTGAACTCCGCGCTGGCATCGGAGAGCAAGGTGGTGATCGTCGACGTGTATGCGGTCAGCCATGACCAGGCCACCAATCCCGGCCCGTATGGCCTGACCAACGTCTCCGAGCCGGCATGCGACCTGGCTTCGCCGAAGAACCCGCTGGCCAGCGCGCTGGGCTGCACGGCGGCAAGCCTGAAGGCGGGCGACGTCAGTCATTACTCGTATGCCGATGAAGTCCACCCCACGCCGTTCAACAACCTGCTGCTGGCACGCTTCGTGTCGAAGGCGCTGGTAACCAAGGGCTGGCTGTGAGCACACAAGGAAAAGGAAATCACATGAAAAACACTTCGATCGTGAAAGTGCTCGCCGTGGTCGCCATCCTCGGTACCGCGACGGGCGCCGCGGCGCAGGCAAAGGGTGACTGGACCGTGAAGGTCGGCGTCAACAAGATCACGCCGAAAGTGGAAAGCGGCAACGTGTCCGCGCCGGCGCTGCCGAACACCAAGGCTGACGTGGGCCCGGATACGAAGCCGATCCTGAACCTCGCCTACTTCGTCACCGACAATATCGTGGCCGAGCTGGACCTGGGCGCGCCGTACCGCCACAAGCTGTTCGGCGCCGATGCGATCGCCGGCACGGGCGAACTGGGCACGGCGGATGTGCTGCCGCCCACGCTGTTCGCGCAATACCGGTTCTTCGGGCCGGATGCCGTGTTCCGCCCCTATGTGGGCCTGGGTGTCACGTATGCGTATTTCCGCCGCGAGCGGGGCTCCGCGCAGCTGACGGCGATCCTAAACACGGGCGGCCCGGCCTCGACGTTCTCGCTGGAAGCAAAATGGGCCGCCAGCGCCCAGCTCGGCGCCAGCGTCCGCCTGAACGAGCGGTGGTCGATCGACGGCGGCGTGATCAAGACACGCCTGCGCACCACGGCCTCCTATTCGACGGGCCAGACGCAGGCGATGAAGCTGGACCCGGTGGCCGTCAACCTGGGTGTCACGTTCAAGTTCTGACCCGGCCATGCCCCTGAAAAGCCGGCCGCGTGCCGGCTTTTTGCATTCCAGAACGGCGGCGCCGCGTGGCAATGCCTTTCGCTATACTCGGCATGACCGAACGAACAGGAGATCACCCGGCATGCCCCGACACCGCGCAGCATTTCTGACCGAGGGCGGTGCCGTGGGCGCATTGATGCGCGGGCATGACTGGGCGACATCACCACTGGGGCCACCGGAGCGCTGGCCGCCGGCGCTGCGCACCGTGGTCGGGCTGATGCTCAACTCGGCGTTCCCCATGTTTGCCGCGTGGGGCCCGGAACTGGCATTCCTGTACAACGACGCCTACGTGGACGTCCTCGGCCGCAAGCATCCGCATGCGCTGGGCAAGCCGTTCCGCGAAGTGTGGGCCGATATCTGGCACGATATCTCGCCGATCGTCGACAAGGCGATGGCGGGCAGGGCGTCATACCACGAAAACCTGCCGCTGACGATGCACCGCAACGGCTACGACGAGGAAACCTGGTTCACGTTTTCATACTCGCCGATGCGCGACGAGGCCGGCGACGTGGCCGGCGTGTTCTGCGCCTGCACGGAGACCACCGAGCAGGTCCTGGCAGAGCGCCACCGCGCCGAGGAAATCGGGCGCATGCGGCTGCTGTTCCAGCAGGCGCCCGGCATTCTCGCGGTGGTGCTCAGTCCGGAGCATGTGTTCGAGATCGCCAACGATGCCTACCTGCGCCTGGTCGGGCGCGATGACATCGTCGGCAGGGCGGTGGCCGAGGTGCTGCCGGAAGTGCGCGACCAGGGATTCATCGCGCTGCTGGACGAGGTGTACCGCACCGGCGAGCCCCATGTCGGCCACGAGATGCCGGTATTGCTGCGCCGCGGTCCGGAGTCCGAGCTGGAGGAGCGCTTCGTCAATTTCATCTACCAGCCGATCCGCGACCATCGCGGCGCCGTGTACGGCATCTTCGTCGAAGGCAGCGACGTGACCGAGGCCGTGCTGGCCATGCGTGCGCTGCAGGAAGCCAATGCACGCAAGGATGAATTCCTGGCGATGCTGGCGCACGAACTGCGCAATCCGCTGGCCCCGATTGCCGCCGCGGCCGAACTGCTGCGGCTGGGCACCCCGGATGCGGCACGGATCCAGAAGACCAGTGCTGTCATCACGCGGCAGGTCGAGCACATGACGAAGCTGGTCGATGACTTGCTGGACGTGTCGCGCGTGACGCGCGGCCTGGTCACGCTGCGGCGCGAAACGCTCGACTTCAACGGCGTGGTCGGCGAGGCCGTCGAACAGGCCGCCGCGCTGATGCACGCCAAGCGGCACCGGGTAACCGTCGAGCTGCCGGACGAGCGCCTGTGGGTCAACGGCGACCGCACGCGCCTGATCCAGGTGGTGTCGAACCTGCTCAACAACGCGGCGCGCTACACGCCCGATGGCGGCAGCGTGACCGTGCGGGTAACGGCGGACGAGCGCAATGTGCACGCCACCGTCGAGGACAACGGCATCGGCATGCTGCCCGGCCTGCTGCCGCACGTGTTCGACCTGTTCACGCAGGCCGAACGCTCGCCGGACCGGTCGCAGGGTGGCCTGGGCCTGGGGCTGGCGCTGGTCAAGACGCTCATCGAACTGCAGGGCGGCACCGTGCGCGCGCACAGCACGGGCGCGGGGCAGGGCAGCTGTTTCACGATCTGCCTGCCGCGCGTGACGCAGCCGATAGCGCTTGCGTCAGGCAGCGGTGAGGGCGAGGAAGCGCGCGGCGCCAGGCGGCGCCACCTGATGGTGGTGGACGACAATGCCGATGCGGCCCAGATGCTCGCGCTGCTGCTGGAAACGGCCGGGCACTCGGTGGCCGTGTGCGGCGATGCGGCGCAGGCGCTGCGCGCCGTGGTGGCCAGCCCGCCGGCGCTGCTGTTCGTCGATATCGGCTTGCCGGGCATGGATGGCTATGCACTGGTGCGCCGCCTGCGGCAACTGCCTGAAACGGCCGGGGCCCGCATCGTGGCCATCACCGGATACGGCACGCCGCAAGACCGGGAGCGTGCGCTGGAAGCGGGCTTCGACGAGCACCTCGTCAAGCCGGTGAACCCCAAGGCGCTGTACGGGATCCTGGCGCGGCTGTCCGCGCACTAGTGGGTTCAGGCAAAAACAGGTCAGCCGGGCATGTGCAGGCCGCCGAGCTTACCGCCGTGGAACACGAGCGGCTCGCGCGGATGGACTTCGCAATGCTCCACTTCACCGACGAAGATCACGTGGTCGCCTTCCGGGTAGCGGCTGCGGTTGTGGCACTCGAACCAGGCCGTGCAACCCTTCAGTACCGGATGGCCGGTGCGCGACAGCTCGAACTCGACCTGGCCGAACGGATCCTCGGTACGCGTGGAAAACAGCCTGGCCAGATGCGCCTGGTCGGCCGCCAGGATATTGATCACGTAATGCGAATTGCCCGAAAAGACAGGCATGCTGGACGCCTGCGACTTCAGGCTCCACAGCACCAGCGGCGGATCGAGCGACACCGAGTTGAACGAGCTCGCGGTGAGGCCGCGATAGGTGCCGTCCGCCAGCCGGGTGGTGATGACGGTGACGCCGGTGGCGAATTGCGACAGCGCCTGCCGGAAATGCCCGCTGTCGAAAGCGGGCGTGGCGGCGCGGGGGGAACTGGTATTCATGCGGGCATTATGCCAAAGTTTGCACGAGCCGAGCGCGGCACCGGAAAAACAGGACCCGACCGGAAATATTTCCGCTGGACGACACCGTTTTCTTGATTGCGTTACAGTAGGTCCAATGAATGACAGTGAGGATCGTATGGCGCAGACCGAGATCGCCGTGCTGGGCGGCGGGTGTTTCTGGTGCACGGAAGCCGTGTACCTCGAAGTGAAGGGTGTCACCAGGGTGGAGTCGGGCTACACGGGCGGCCAGCAGCCGGATCCGACCTATGAGCAGATCTGTACCGGCACGACCGGTCACGCGGAAGTGGTGCGCCTGGAATTCGATCCCGATGTGATCAGCTACCGCGATATCCTGGAAATCTTTTTCACGATCCACGATCCCACCACGCTGAACCGCCAGGGCAACGACGAGGGCACGCAGTACCGCTCGGTGATCTATTACCAGTCGCCGGAGCAGGAAGCCACCGCGCGCAAGGTAATGGCGGAAATGGCGCACGTGTGGGATGCGCCGATCGTGACGGAAATCTCGCCGGCACAGCCTTACTACAAGGCCGAGGACTATCACCAGAATTACTTTGCCCAGCATCCGCTGCAGAGCTATTGCGCGTTCATCGTGGCCCCGAAGGTCAGCAAGTTCCGCAAGATGTACAGCGCGCGCCTGAAGTAATCAGGTTCATTGCGCGGCCCGGGCCGGCCGCCGGCGATACGGCCGCGCCGTGGACATCAAGGCTGGAGACGTTCCTTCGTCCAGCTGCCGTCCGCCTGCAGCACATACACGATCCGGTCGTGGAAGCGCGAGGCGCGCCCCTGCCAGAACTCGACACGGTCGGGCACCAGGCGGTAGCCGCCCCAGTGTTCGGGCCGCAGCGGCTTGCCGCCGGCCGCCGGGCCATGGCGTTCTTCCACGGCCGCATAATTGGCTTCCATTTCGGCCCGGCCGCCGATCGGCGCGCTCTGGGCCGAAGCGATCGCGCCCAGTTGGCTCTTCAAGGGGCGGCTGTAGAAATAGGCATCGCTTTCCGCGGCCGACGTTTGTTCCACGCGCCCTTCGATGCGCACCTGCCGCTCCAGTTCGGGCCAGAAGAACAGCAGGGCGGCATGCGGGTTTTGCGCGAGCTGGCGGCCTTTCTGGCTGCCGTAGTTCGTGTACCAGGTAAAACCGCGCGCATCGAACTGCTTGACCAGGACGATGCGGGACGACGGCCTGCCATCGCCGCCCACCGTGGCCACGCTCATCGCGTTCGGCTCGTTGACCTGCGCCTTCATCGCCTCGTCGAACCACTTCGTGAACTGGGCCACCGGGCTGGCCAGCGTGTCTTCCTCGGACAGGCTGGCGCGCCCGTAATCCAGGCGCAGGTCGGCGAGGGCGATGCCGCCCACCGTGGTGCCAGCGCCAGCGCTGGCATCGCCGGCAGCCGCTTCCGGCGCGATACCGCGCCGTCGCCCCATCGCCTCGCCCAGCAGCGACATCTGGGCCGGGTTGAACAGGCGCTTTGCCATCGGCGCGATATGGCCTTCTTCCATCTCCATGTGCGCCGTGTACATCTGCACGAAGGTGTTCACCGCCTCGGTCGACAGGTCGCTGGCGGAGCCGTTGGCAACCTTGTCGAGCTGTCCATCGATGATGTGCCACGCGTCGTCCATCTGCTTGTGCTGCGCAAGGATTTCCGGGCGCAGGCGGCGCACCGTTTCCAGGTCGGCGCCGGTGGCCGTCGCGTCCAGCATCGGCAGCAGGTCCACTTCCTCGTCGGCATGGTGCAGGTGGGCGGCCGTGTTGAAATATTTCTGCACCGCCTGCGCCGCCTGTTGCGCCGCCGCGTCCGCCCCGTGTTGCGGCAAGTGTTCCAGCAGCTTTTGCAGCGTGGTCAGCTGCTTGCGGATCTTGTCGTGGCAATGCTTGAGCATGGCAATCGGCTGGTCGAAGCCGGGGGCGGGGGCGAGGAGGGAATCTGTCATGGCGGCATCCTGGAATCTTGTTCGACGGATTGTAGAATAATCCTTCGGGCCGTGTCCGTTAAAATGGCCGGATGAACGAGATTACCCCATCCCTGCAAGGCGCCGGCGAACACAAGGTCGACGAACACGACGTCGACTTCGACCGCCGCTTCGGCGGCATCGCCCGGCTATACGGTGCCGCGGCGCTGGAACGCTATCGCACCGCGCACGTCTGCGTGATCGGTGTCGGCGGCGTCGGCTCCTGGATCGTCGAGGCGCTGGCGCGCAGCGCGGTCGGCCGCCTCATGCTGATCGATCTGGACAACGTGGCCGAATCGAACATCAACCGGCAGATCCAGGCGCTGACCGATACGGTGGGCATGGCCAAGGTGACGGCGCTGCGCCAGCGCATCGCCCAGATCAACCCGTATTGCCAGGTGACCGAGATCGAGGATTTCGTCACGCCGGACAATCTCGACGAGATGATCGGCGGCCACGACTACGACTACGTGATCGATGCGATGGACAGCGCGCGCGCCAAGACGGCACTGGTGCACTACTGCCGCACGCGCGGTATCCGCCTGATCATGATCGGCAGCGCCGGCGGCAAGACGGACCCCACGAAGATCGAGGTGCGCGACCTGGCCAGGACCGAGCAGGAACCGCTGCTGAAGAAGGTGCGCCGGCGCCTGCGCAGCGAGTTCAACTACCCGCCGAACGGCAAGAACAAGCTGGGGGTGGATGCCGTGTTCTCGATGGAGCCGTTGAAATACCCGGAAACGGGCGACGTGTGCGAGGTCGATCCTGACGACGCGCCGCCCGCGAAGGCCGGCCTTACCGGCATCAACTGCGCGGGCTTCGGCTCGGCGGTGGTGGTGACGGCCACGTTCGGCATGGTGGCCGCGGGGCATGTGCTGATGAAGCTGGCGGAGGAAGTCGCGCCGCAATAACGGTGGAGAGCTGTCGTCGGACACGAATTCCGTGCAGGCGAGCGAAACCCGAAGGCAGATGCCGGGGTCAGACCCGACGGGTCTGACCCCAGGGTTGCGCCTTGGGTTCACGCAGGCTGTGCATTGCGCTCGACCGGCACATATCTGCCGTCCGGTAGCGACTCCACCAGCACGGTCTCGTCCACGTCCCACATCACGGAGACCGCCGGGGCCGCGGGCGGCGCCTGTTTCGCTTCCCGCGCCAGCGTGACGTGCGGCTTGAAGGAACCATGCGTGGCGGCAGAAAAGCCCGCCGCGGCAAGCTGCCGTACAAGGTCTTCATGCAGCGCCACCAGTTCGGCGGGCACGTGCGTCATGCCGGCCCACGCGATGCGCGGCCGCGTGAAATAGCCGTAGCAGTCGATGGCGAGCCGCAGTGGCGGCACGGCGAGCCGGTCGCGGATATCCAGCAGGGCCGGCACGGCATCGGCCGGCACGTGCCCGAGGAAGGCCAGTGTCAGGTGCAGCTTGGCGGGCGCCGTGAGCCGCCCGGCGACGGGCGCCTGCAGGGCGGCCAGCGCGGCGCGCGTGGCATCGTCCGGCCACAGCGCAAAGAAAAGCTTGCGCTGCGGCTGGGTGCCTGGCCCGTCATTTGGCTGTCCTTCAGGTTCATTTGCTATCATGTTGCCGCCTCAAAACCAGTACAGAAAGAAACCATGATGACCCGTCTGTCCGCTCCAGTGCTGTCCCTCCTGCTGTGCGCCACCGCGTTCGCGCACGCCCAGACCCCGGCCGCCGGCCAGGAAGCATCGGCCCAGCCCGCCCAGCCGGCCCAGCCAGCCGCCACGCAGGAAGCGCCCGCCGCCCAGGAAGCGCCGGCCGCACCCGTGGTGCCCGGCTCGGCCACGATCGGCCCCGCCGCCGAGCAGCTGATCGTCAACGACACCAAGGCCGGCACCGGCCGCGAAGCCGTGACCGGCGGCACGGTGTCCGTGCATTACACGGGCTGGCTGTACCGCCCGATGGCGAAGGGCCACAAGGGCCGCAAGTTCGACTCGTCGCGCGACCGCGGCGAACCGCTCGAATTCCGCCTCGGCGCCGGCCAGGTCATCAAGGGCTGGGAGCAGGGCGTGGCCGGCATGAAGATCGGCGGCAAGCGCACGCTGATCATACCGTCGAATCTCGCTTACGGCTCGCGCGCCATGCCAGGCATCCCGGCCAACTCGGCACTGATCTTCGACGTCGAACTGCTCGACGTGAAGTAAGCGGCGGCGTTACACTGGGCTCCCATTCATCCTGCGGAGACCCAGATGAACGTAGCGAACGATGTGACGGCGCTGATCGGCAATACGCCGCTGGTGCGCATAAATCGATTGACTCAAGGCGGATTGACCCAGGGTGGGCCCGCTCCCGCGCAGATCCTGGCCAAGCTGGAGTTCTACAATCCGGCCCACAGCGTGAAGGACCGCATCGGGCTGTCGATGATCATGGCGGCCGAACAGGCCGGCCTGATCAAGCCCGACACGATCATCCTCGAACCCACCAGCGGCAATACCGGCATCGCGCTCGCGATGGTGTGCGCGGCGCGCGGCTACAAGTGCACGCTGGTGATGCCCGAGACGATGAGCCGCGAACGGCGCACGCTGCTGCGCGCCTATGGCGCCGACCTGGTGCTCACGCCCGGCAGCGAAGGCATGGTGGGCGCCATCCGCCGCGCCGAGGAAATGGCGCAATCCGACAGCCGCTACCTGATGCCGCAGCAGTTCAACAACCCCGCCAATCCCGAGATCCACCGCCGCACCACCGCCGAGGAAATTTGGCGCGATACGGACGGCCGGGCCGATATCCTCGTGGCCGGCGTGGGCACCGGCGGCACGATCACCGGCGTGGGCGAGGTGCTCCGCGAGCGCAAGCCTTCGTTCCAGTGCATCGCCGTGGAACCGGAAGCGTCGCCGATCCTGTCGAAAGGCACGAAGGGGCCGCACCCGCTGCAGGGCATCGGCGCCGGCTTCGTGCCGGCCGTGCTGAACACGCATGTCTACAACGAAGTGGTCGCCGTGAAGAACGACGATGCGTTCGACTATGCGCGCCGGGCCGCGCGCGAGGAAGGGCTGCTGGTCGGGATCTCGGCCGGCGCCGCCTTGTGGGCGGCCGTGCAGGTGGCGCGCCGGCCGGAAAACGAGGGCAAGCTGATCGTGACGATCATCCCCTCGTTCGGCGAACGCTACCTGAGCACGCAGCTGTTCGCGGGGCTGGCCGATCAGTGATGGCAGGCATGGCGATCGCACGCCCGCTTCACGCGGCGTCGTCTCCCGCCATGTCGCCGGTTGCCGTTACTGGAGGTGGGCGTAGCAAACCCAGCGTCCATTCAAGGCAAGCGCCGTGCAGTTCTGGTACAAGCATTTTTCTCCCGTGAAGCCGCGGTGGGCAAGCACTGTCAGGAACATCCATTGCGCTTTCACTTCAGGAGATTGCCGGGTCATCGTGCCTGACGCATTCCTTTACCGCGAATACCGCATAGGTCGTTTCTTCCGCTGCGCATTCCACATACCATTTCTGCAGGCAGGTACCGCACTGGTAGTTTGCAAGGCCGTAACGAAGTGCCGGCGAAAAATCGTCGGTATCGAGGTCCACGAAATAGCTGGAGAATTCCCCAGCGCCCCTGAAGTCGAAGCCGCGGTCCAGATAGCCGAGATCGGCGATTGCCATCGGAACATCGTTGCAGTTGCACATGACTGTCGCTGACGTCAGTGAGGGTGCGCATGGCCATGATGGCCATGGTCATGCTTATGGTCGTGGTCGTGGTCGTGGTCATGAGCATCGTGCCCATGCGCCTGGCCGCGCTCTTGTTCGTTCCCTTGCCCATCCCCTCCCAGGCAGCACGCATGCTCCGTCGTCCCCAGCTCCGTCTGCAGGGTGCTGTGGTGGATCGAGAATTCTTCGCGCAAGCCGCGCGCGATGTCGTCCATCGCGACATCGCCCGGGTAACCGCCCGGCATGACCAGATGGGCCGTCAGCGCCGTTTCCGTCGTGCTCATCGACCAGATGTGCAGGTCGTGCACGTCCGTCACGCCTGGGCGTGCGCGCAGGAACTGCTCCACGTTGCGTGAATCCACGTTGTCCGGCACGGCCGCCATCATCATGCGCAGCGATTCCTTCAGCAGCGACCAGGTGCCCGCCACGATCATCACCACGATGCCCAGGCTCACGAGCGGGTCGAGGCGGATCCAGCCGGTGAACATCACGGCAAGGCCGGAAATCAACACGCCCAGCGAAATCGCGGCATCGGCCGCCAGGTGCAGGTAGGCGCCGCGGATGTTCAGGTCGTCCTTGCTGCCTTTCATGAACAGCCATGCCGAGATGCCGTTGACGAGGATGCCGATGCCGGCCACCACCGACACGGTCGGACCGTGCACCGGCACGGGATCGATCAGCTGCAGCACCGCTTCCCAGGCGATGGCGCCGCAGGCCACCATCAGCAGCATGCCGTTGAACAGCGCGGCCAGCATCGAGCTGCTGCGCAGGCCGTAAGTATAGCGGCGCGACGGTTGCCGCTTGGCCAGGATCGCCGCGCCCCATGCCAGCATCAGGCCCAGCACGTCGGAAAGGTTGTGCCCCGCGTCGGCCATCAGTGCCGTGGAGTTGGCAAGGAAGCCATATCCGAACTCGACGGCGACGAAGATCGCGTTCAGCGTGATCGCGATCGCGAACGCGCGGCCATGGTCGGCCGGGTCGCCATGATGATGATGATGCCCATGCCCATGCCCGTGGTCATGGTGGTGATGGTGGCCGCTCATACTTCGACTCCAAGGGAGGGTTCGGCGATATGCTCGAGCATGTCGCGCAGGACACCGCTGATGTGGGCATCGGCGGTCGAATAAAACACTTGCTTGCCTTGCCGCTCGGCTTTCACGATGCGGGCCGCGCGCAGCAGGCGCAGGTGGTGGCTGACCAGTGAACTGGAAAGCTCGAGCGTGGCGGCGATGTCGCTGACGGCGATCGGCGCGGCCACGCACGCAAGCACGATGCGCAGGCGGGTGGGATCGCCCAGCAGGTGGAACAGGTCGGCCAGCTGGGCTACCGACTCTTCGTGCACGGAGGCGAGGTTCATCTCATGGATAACATTTGAATAGATGTTCATATATTAGTCGCATGCGCACAACGGCGCAAGCCGCCAAAGTGTTTCCGTAGCGCAAAAGTGTTATGATCGGCGATCCCTCGAATCACCTGATCGAAAAGCCTATGCAGTCCAGCGGAAACAATGCCATCGACGCGCTCGCCTACAGGAGCTGGAATGCCGGGCCGGGGATGGCGCTGACGCTGACCTATTCCTTCCTGGCGACGCCGCCGGCCAACGCCAGCGCGATGGATATATTCGGCTTTGTACCGATGAGCGCCGCGCAGCAGGGCGCCGCGCGCGTGGCGATGGCCACCTGGTCCGCGGCGGCGAACATCACGTTTACCGAAGTGGCCGGCGGCGGCCAACTGCTGATGGGCGTGAACGACCAGGGCAGCAAGAGTGGCGCGTATGCCTACTATCCGAACCCTGCCGGCTCGTCGGCCCTGTACCTGAACGACGAGGGCTACAACACGGTCTTCACGCCGGGCAGCTTCGGGGCGCACGTACTGATCCATGAACTGGGCCACACGCTGGGGTTGAAGCACCCGGGCAACTACAACGCGACCGGCGGCGGCGCGCCAGGGCCCTTTTTGCCCGTCGATACGGACAATGCCGACTACACGCTGATGTCGTACTACGGCGGCCGCAGTGAAGCGATCAACGGCAAGTATCCGGTGTCGCCGATGGTGTACGACGTGCTGGCGATCCAGTATCTGTACGGTGCCAACCTGCAGTACCGCACCGGCGACGACGTCTACGCCTTCGGCAACGCCGCTGCGCCATCGTGCATCTGGGATGCGGGAGGCATCAACACGTTCGACTTTTCCGCCTGCGTGGGCACCACGCTGATCAACCTGAACGAAGGTGCGTTCAGCGAGACGGCCAGCAAGTTGCGCAACGTGTCCATCGCCTATGGCGTGGAGGTGCGGCGCGCGTTGGCCGGCAATGGCGGCTCAACGATCGTCGCCAATGACCTGGGCAATACAATCACCGGCGGGGCCGGCATCGACGAC
This sequence comes from Pseudoduganella lutea, assembly GCF_004209755.1. Classification (NCBI taxonomy): domain Bacteria; kingdom Pseudomonadati; phylum Pseudomonadota; class Betaproteobacteria; order Burkholderiales; family Oxalobacteraceae; genus Pseudoduganella; species Pseudoduganella lutea. Next base: position 3,767,824 of record NZ_CP035913.1, read on the forward strand.
GTTTTCGGCGGCGCCGGACACGACAGCATCACGGGCGGCGCCGGCGACGATACGCTGCGTGGCGATGGCGGCAACGACAGCCTGCAGGGCGGGGTCGGCAACGACCGGCTCGACGGCGGCGCCGGCAACGACACCATCGATGGCGGCAGCGGCACCGATACGGCCGTGCTGGCATACCGCTTCGAAGACACCACGCGCGTGTGGCTCAATGCCACCGATCTGCAGGTGACGGACAATGCCACCGGCATCACCGTCACGTTGCGCGGCATCGAAACGATCGTGTTCGACGGCGTGACCATGGCGTTGGACGAGACGGTGGGCTCTTGGAGCCCGACGGGCACGCGCATGGCGGACCTGCTGACCGGTACCGGCGCAGCCGACATCCTGGCAGGGCTGGCGGGCAACGACACGCTTGCCGCGCTGGGCGGCGACGACAGCCTCGATGGCGGCACCGGCAACGACAGCCTCGCCGGCGGCGAGGGCAACGATACGCTGGTGGCCGCCACCGGCCGCGACACGCTTGCCGGCGGCGCTGGCGACGACCTCTATGTGATCGGCACCGCCACGGCCACGCTGCTTGAAGAAGCAATGGGCGGCCACGACGCCGCCCGGACGACGCTGGCCACCTGGACCCTGGCGCAGGGTGTGGAAGACCTGGCCGGCACGCAGGCCGGGCGCGCCTACCGCTTCACCGGCAATGCGCTGGACAATGCCATCCACGGCAATAGCGGCAACGACGTGCTTTCCGGCGGTGCCGGCAACGATACCTTGCGCGGCGCCGCCGGCAGGGACAGCCTGGCCGGCGGCGATGGCGACGACCATCTCGAAGGCGGCACCGGTAACGACACGCTCGATGGCGGCGCCGGCAATGACACCGCGGTATTCGCGCAGGCGCTGGCCAGCTACACCCGCTCGCGGCCCACGGCCGGCGACCTGAAGCTGGTGGACACGGTATCGAAAGAAGTCATCGTGGTGCGCAACACGGAAACTCTTGTGTTTGCCGGCATGTCGTATTCACTGGACGACTTGCGGCTTGGCCTTGTCAGCACCGGCGACGACATGCTGACGGGCACCACGGGTGCCGACACGATCGACGGCCTGGCCGGCAACGACACGATGACGGGGCTGGCCGGCAACGATACCTATGTGATCGGCGCGGCGGGCGATGCGATCGTCGAGGAGACCGGTGGCGGCATCGACATGGCGAGGATCGCCATTGCCGGCACCGGGTTCACCCATGCGCTGGCCGAAAACGTGGAGAACGCAACGATCGTGTCGAGGGTGGCCGGCAGCGTCACCGGCAACGCGGCGGACAATGCGTTGACCGGCAACGCCGCCGCGAACACGCTGGCCGGCGCGGCGGGCAATGACAGCCTCGAAGGCGGCGCCGGCAACGACTGGTTGCTGGGCGGGGAGGGCGACGATACGCTGGCCGGCGGCACCGGCAGCGACACACTGGAAGGCGGCGATGGCGACGACGTCCATATCGTCGATGCCGCCGGCGACAAGGTGGTGGAGGCCGCCGATGGCGGTGTCGACACGGTGCGCACGGCGCTGGCGCGCTGGACGATGGCGGCGGAAGTGGAACGCCTCGAATACACCGGCAAGAGCGGATTCACCGGTACTGGCAACGCGCTGGATAACCGGATCGGTGGCGGCGGCGGTGCCGACCGGCTGCTGGGCGGCGATGGCGACGATACGCTGGCCGGCGGCGCGGGCAACGATCTGCTGACCGGTGGCACCGGCAGCGATGCGTTCGTGCTGCGCTTCGATGCGGGGAGCGACACGGTGGCCGATTTCGTCACCGGCATCGATCATGTCCTGGTCGATGTGTCGGTGCGCGGTATCGGCAATGGCGATGCGGTTGTCAACGGTGCCGTGACCATCATGGCGCCTGGCGGATTCGGCACGGATGCGGAACTCGTCATCGTGACCGGCGGCGCCGGCACGCTGACGACCGCCAGGGGCGCAGCCCTGATCGGCTCGGCCGATGCCGCCTACGCGAAGGGGGACAGCGCGCTGTTCGCGATCGATAACGGCACGTCGACGGTGCTGTACCGCTTTGTATCCGCGCAGGCGGATGCGATCGTTTCCGCCGGCGAGCTGACGCAGATCGCGCAGCTGACCGGCGTGGCCGATGCCGCCAGCGTGGAGATCGGCTTTACGCGCTAGCGCCGGGCACCGGCTTCAGTTGATGAAGCGCATCAGCCCCTGCAGCGCATGGATCACGGTCTGTTCGCGCACCGCGCGGCGGTCGCCGGAAAACACCAGGCGCTCGGTATGCACCGTGTCGCCATTGGCCCAGCCGAAACAGACCGTGCCGACCGGCTTGCCGGGCACCGCGCCGGTGGGGCCGGCGATGCCGGTGGTGGACACCGCGATGTGCGCATTGCTGTTGGCCAGCGCGCCCTGCGCCATCGCCGCGGCCACTTCCTCGCTGACGCTGCCGAACTGGGCAATCAGCGCGGCCGGCACTTCCAGCAACTCCGTCTTCGATGCATTCGAATAACAGACGAAACCGCAATCGAACCAGCCGGTCGAGCCGGCGATCTCCGTGATCGCCTGCGATACGCCGCCCCCGGTACAGGATTCGGCAGTAACCAGTAGCAATTCCTTGTCCTGCAAGGCGCGGCCCGCCTGGGCGGCCAGTTCGTTGATGTCCGTACTCACTTGTGTCTCCTTCGGCAAAGAATGTCCGGTTCCATTCTAGCGCGCGACACCGGACACAGGCCACGCACGCGGGAAAAAATTGTCGGGTCCGCGCGCGCGCCGCAATATTGCGGCGCGCACTTGCACTGAACGATAGAATAAGTCATTCAGTCAACGCGAGCCCGGCAACGTGGAATCTGCAAAGCTCACCCCAAGGCAATGGCCGGCTCCTGCCCGTGCCAGGGTGCCGGCGCGTGCGTTCGCAGGTGCCGGAGCGGCGCCATGATCAGGCTGCGCTCGCTGCGTCACAAGCTGCTCGGCGTGATCGCGCTCGTGATGCTGCCGGCCGTGCTGGTCTCGATCGGCACCATCGTCGTCTACGACCTGCACATCTATGAACAGACGATCACCGACGACATGACCACCCAGGCCGAGCTGGTCGGCCACATGAGCGCGCCGGCGCTGTCGTTCGACGACGACCGGCTGGCCCATGAAAACCTGGCGCTGCTGCGGCTGCGGCCGAAGGTGGAGGCCGGCGCCATCTACAATGCGCGCGGCCGGCTGGTGGCCCGGTATGCGGCACAGGGCGAACAGGGCGAACAGGGCGGTGTGCCGCCCGCGCCGGGGCCGCAAGGTTTCCACATCGAGGATGGCAAGCTGTACCTGTTCAGGCCCATCGTCGACAATAACGAGGTGCTGGGTACCGTCTACCTGCGCGCCGACTATGAAGTGCTGGCCCGCTTCCTGGACTATGTCGTGATCGGCATCGTGGCCGCGCTGCTGGCGCTGCTGTGCGCGTGGCTCGTCACCCGGCGGCTGAACGACGTGATCACGCGGCCGATCCTGTCCATCGCGCACGTGGCGCGCGATGTGATCGCCACCGGCGACGTGTCGCGCCGCGCCGAGCGGCTGGGCGAGGACGAAGTGGCCGAGCTGGCCGGCTCGTTCAACAAGATGCTGGCCGATATCGAGATCCGCAAGCGCGAGCTGGAAACGTCGAACCGCGAAATCGCCCGCGAATCGGAGCGTCGGCGCGAGGCGCAGCAGGAAGTGATGCGGCTGAACCAGGAACTGGAACAGCGCGTGCACGAACGCACGCTGCAGCTGGAAATGGCGAACCGCGAACTGGCGATGGCGATGGAAGAGGCGAAGAGCGCCAACCAGGCCAAGTCGGCGTTCCTGTCGTCGATGAGCCACGAATTGCGCACGCCGCTCAATGCGATCCTGGGCTTCGCGCAGATCCTCACGTCCGACAAGCTGCCGTCGACGCTGGCGCAAAAGAAGGAATTCGCCCAGCACATCCTGAAATCGGGCCGGCACCTGCTCACGCTGATCAACGAGATCCTCGACCTGGCCAAGATCGAATCCGGCGCGGTGGCGCTGTCGATGGAACCGGTGGCGCTGCCGGACATGCTGCAGGAATGCGAGGCGATGATGGCGCCGCTGGCCACCGCGCGCGGCATCCGGCTGCTGTTCCCGGAGCGTTGCACGACGAACGTGACGGCCGATCGCACGCGGCTCAAGCAGGTGTTGCTGAACCTGCTGTCGAACGCGATCAAGTACAACCGCGAGGGCGGTGCGGTGGTGATCGATTGCACACCGTCCGGCGCCGGATTGATGCGCGTGTCGGTACAGGATACCGGCATGGGCCTGCGGCCCGAGCAGGTGCGCATGCTGTTCCAGCCGTTCAACCGGCTGGGCCAGGAGGCGGGCGTGGAAGAGGGCACCGGCATCGGCCTCGTCGTCACCAAGCGCCTCGTCGAACTGATGGGTGGCACGATCGGCGTGACCAGCAGCCCCGGCGTGGGCAGCATGTTCTGGATCGAGCTGAAGACAACCGAACCGGTGCCGGTGCCGCCGGTGCAGGCCATGACGCCCCCGGCGCCAGGCGTGTCGGCGCCCGCGCGCGACAGCATCACGCTGCTGTACGTGGAAGACAACCCGGCCAACCTGAAGCTGGTGCAGGAAATCATCCGCTTCCGGCCCGAGCTGCGCCTGCTGTCGGCACCGGATGGCCAGCTGGGGCTGGAACTGGCGCGGGCCCACCTGCCGGACGTGGTCCTGCTCGACATTAACCTGCCGGGCATGAGCGGCTTCGATGTGCTGCGCCAGTTGCGCGCCGAGCCGCGCACCGCCGGCATCCCGGCCATCGCGCTGACGGCCAACGCAATGCCGCGCGACGTGGAACGGGGAATTGCGGCAGGATTCTTCCGTTACCTGATCAAGCCGATCAATATCGACGAGTTCACGGAAGCGATCAACAGTACAATCGACATGATCGGCAGTCCTGGCAACCCCGGCAGCGATGACCGTGACGGCGCGGGCGGGGAAAGCGACCATGGCGATACCACCGGCAAGCGGCAGGCCCAGCTGCTTGCGGAGAAGAAGGAGGAGTCATGATCAGCCGGGCCGATATCCAGGGCGCGAGCATCCTGATCGTCGACGACCAGCCCGTCAACGTGCAATTGCTGGAATACCTGTTGCAATCGACAGGCTACACGCATGTGAGTTCCACCACCGACCCGCGCGTGGTGGCGGCCTGGCATGAGCAATACAACTACGACATCATCATCCTCGACCTGCAGATGCCCGGCATGGATGGCTTCGCAGTGATGCAGGCCCTGCGCCCCCTCGAGCCGGACGGGTACCTGCCGGTGCTGGTGGTCACCGCCGAGCCGGACAAGAAACAGGCGGCGCTGGACGCCGGTGCGCGCGATTTCGTGAGCAAGCCATTCGATCCGGTCGAGGTGCTGACCCGGATCCGCAACCTGATCGAGGTGCGGCTGATGCAGCGCGAAGCGAAGTTCCACAATATCGTCCTGGAACGCACGGTGCGCGAGCGCACCGCCGACCTGCAGCGCTTCCGCACGGCAATGGATGCGACGGCCGATGCGATCTTCCTGATCGACCCGCAAACGATGCGCTTCGTCGACGTCAACGACGGCGCGGCCCGCATGCTGGGCTACTCGCGCATGCAGTTGCTGACGCAGGAGCCGGCGCGCATCGGCCTGGGCAGCCAGGAATCGCTGCGGCACCACGCCGAGGCGGCCCATGCCGCGGACGCGGATGCGCGCGCGCCCGTGCTGGCCGAAACCGAATTGCTGCGGCACGACCATGCCACCGTGCCCGTGGAAGTCTACTGGCAGCTGCAGCATGGCACGCAGCTGCCGCAGGAGGGCGCGCAGCCGCCCGCGCAATCCGCCGATGCGCAGCGCACGCTGATCTGCGTGGCGCGCGACATTTCCGAGCGCCGCCAGGCCGAGGAGCGGCTGCGGCACATGGCGTCATACGACAGCCTCACCGGCCTGCCCAACCGCACGCTGTTCTACCGCACGCTGGGCGATGCGATCGACCTGGCGCGCGACAAGGAGTGGCGCATCGTCGTGCTGTTCATCGGCCTGGACCGCTTCAAGAACATCAACGATTCGCTGGGCGCCGCGATGGGCGACGAGCTGCTGCGCGAATTCTCCGGCCGGCTCGTGCAGTCGGCCCGCATCCGCGACACGGTGGGGCGGCTGGGCGGCGACGAATTCGGGCTGATCCTGACGATGACGCGCGACCAGCAGGATGCGGTGCTGGTGGCGAATGAAGTGCGCGAAGCGCTGCGCACGCCGTTCGAGCTCGGCGGGCAGCAGGCCATGATGACGGCGTCGATCGGTATCGCCGTCTACCCGGACGACGCGGCCGATCCCGAAACCCTCGTCAAGTACGCCAACACGGCGATGAGCCAGGCCAAGGAAGCGGGCAGCGATGCCTACCGCTTCTTCACGGCGGGGATGAACGTGCAGGTGCTGGCGCGGCTCGACCTGGAAATGGCGCTGCGCCGCGCGCTCGACCAGGATGAGCTGGAGCTGCATTACCAGCCGAAAGTGAACCTGCTGACGGGACGGGTGTCCGGCGCCGAGGCGCTGCTGCGCTGGAACCGCCCCGGGCATGGCACCGTGTACCCGGCCGAATTCGTCGGCGTGCTCGAAGATACGGGGCTGATCGTCCGCACGGGCAACTGGATCGTCGATGCGGCATGCCGCCAGATCGCCGCGTGGATGGCCTCGCCGGTGGGGCCGGTGCACGTGGCCGTCAACGTCGCGTCGCGCCAGTTCATCGAGGGCGACCTGGAAGCGGAAGTGAAGCAGGCGCTCGAACGCCACAACGTGCCGCCCGACCTGCTCGAGCTGGAACTGACGGAAACGGCGCTGATGTCGAATGCCGAGCGCACGATCGACGTGCTGACCAAGCTGCGGCTGCTGGGCGTGAAGGTGGCGATCGACGATTTCGGCACCGGCTATTCATCGCTGGCCTACCTGCAGCGCTTCCCGATCGACAAGCTCAAGATCGACATCGCCTTCGTGCGCAACATCGTCACCAACCCGAACGACGCGGCGATCGCGCTGGCCATCATCAGCATGGCGCACAGCCTGAAACTGCGCGTGGTGGCCGAGGGCGTGGAAACGCGGCCGCAGCTTGAATTCCTGCGCCGCAACCGCTGCGACGAAGTGCAGGGCTTCTTCTTCAGCCGGCCGTTGAACGCGGAGGCCTTCGGGCAACTGGCGGCCAGCGGCAAGGCGCTGCCGCCGGACCCGAACCTGGCGACCGAACCGCCACAGACGCTGCTGATCGTGGACGACGACGTCAACGTGCTGTCGTCGCTGCACCGGCTGTTCCGGCGCGACGGCTACCGGATCCTCACGGCATCGTCGCCGACCGAAGGCTTCGACCTGCTGGCGCTGCACCCCGTGCAGGTGATCGTGTGCGACCAGCGCATGCCGGTGATGAGCGGCACGGAATTCCTCAGCAAGGTGAAGGACATGTACCCGGATACGATCCGCATCATCCTGTCCGGCTACACGGGGCTGGAGGCGATGCTCGATTCGATCAACCGCGGTGCGATCTACCGCTTCTACACAAAGCCGTGGGACGACGTGCAACTGCGCGACAATATCCGACTGGCATTCCACCACTACTGGCTGATGCACGGCAGCGGCAAGCAGGCCGGCCAGCCGGGCGAGGACCATACGGCGCTGCCGGGGCGCTGACCCGGCGCGACGATCAGGGCGTTCCGTTGCCGAAGTGGTCGAAGCCGGCCAGCCGCAACTCCAGCGGCGAACCCTGCCCATCCGTCAATTGCAGGCCCGGTGCCGCATCGATGCGGCCCACGCGCGTGACCGGGGTGCCGCAGGCGTCGCCCGCGGCCAGGATCGCCGCACGCTGCGCGGGCGCCGCGGTGAAGCACAGCTCGTAGTCGTCGCCGCCGGCCGCCGTGAACGCGCGGCGCAATTCGGGGTCGTACCCGGCCAGCACGGGGCCGGCGGGCAGCGCGTCCACGTCGAGCGTGGCGCCGACGCGGGAGCGCTCGAGAATGTGTTCGAGATCGCCCACCAGGCCGTCGGAAATGTCGATCGCGGCGCGTGCCAGTCCGCGTTCGGCCAGCAGCAGGCCCAGGGCAACGCGCGGCGTGGGCAGGTGCAGGCGCTGTTCGGCCTGTCGCTGCGCATCGCCCGCCACGACGACTTCGCCGCGGATGCCGGCCAGCGCCAGCCGCGCATCGCCCAGCGTGCCGGAAATCCAGATATCGTCGCCCGGCTGTGCCGCGTCGCGCCGCAGTGCCTGGCCCGATACCACTTCGCCGAACACGGTGATGCAGATGTTGAGGGGCCCCTTCGTCGTGTCGCCGCCGATCAGTTCGCAGTCATGCGCATCGGCCAGCGCGAACAGTCCGGTGGAAAAGCCGGCCAGCCAGTCGCGGTCGGCGGCGGGCAGTGCCAGCGCCAGTGTGAAGCCGGCCGGGCGCGCACCCATCGCCGCCAGGTCGGACAGGTTCACGGCCAGGCTTTTATGGCCGAGGCGGCGCGGGTCTTCGCCGGCAAAGAAATGGCGGCCTTCGACCAGCATGTCGGAAGAAATCGCCAGCGACCGGCCGGGCGCAACGCCCAGCAGGGCGCAATCGTCGCCAATGCCCAGTTGTGCCTTCGAGGCATGTGCCGGGCGAACGAAATACTGTTTGATCAGGTCGAATTCGGAGAGCATGCCTTCATTGTAAGGCCATCGCCGGGCCGCCGGGCGGCCAGGCAGCTCAACGCACCAACGCCTCAGCGGCGGCGCATGGCCCGCGCCATGATGCGGCGCGGCCGATCGCGCGCATAAATCCACGCGCAGCCCGCGGTGACGGCGGTGGCCGACAGGGCCAATTCCCATTCCGCTTTGTGCGGGGTGAAAAACAGGGCTACCGTGGTGACCGGAAATACCACGCCCGTCACGCGGGAGCACGTACGCCAGAAGATGGCCCGCATGCCTGACCCTTTCCAGGTATTGAAATGCCGCCAGTCTAGAAGAACATTTTCCTTAAGTAAAGATTTTTGTTAAATAATTGTTAATTACGAGTTGATAGTTTGCGACTCGCCGGCAAAGATCGGCAGGGAGTACCGTCTGAACTACAGGTATTTACTGAGCGTACTTCGTGTAAATCCGAAGCTGCCACGGCGTCGTTAGCACGGGCATACCAATAGGAAAGGTTATTTCGCATATAGGCGCCATACAAAATTCGGTCTTGACGGAAGCGTTGGTAAAAATACCTACTTTGGCCTGGAATGCGGTCTGCTAGAATCAAAGGATTTCAGACAGCACAGGAAGGCAGCAGGCATGGATTCGTCATCTGACAAGAAAGAGGAATTGCGGCAACAACTGCGTCTGGCGGCGCTCGAGTATCACGAGTTTCCGCGGCCGGGCAAGATCAGCGTAACCCCGACCAAGACACTGACGAACCAGCGCGACCTGGCCCTGGCGTATTCGCCGGGCGTGGCCGCGCCCTGCGAGGAAATCGTCGTCGACCCGTCGGCCGCCTATAAATATACGGCGCGCGGCAACCTGGTGGCCGTGATCTCGAACGGCACCGCCGTGCTGGGCCTGGGCAATATCGGCGCCCTGGCATCGAAGCCTGTGATGGAAGGCAAGGGCGTGCTGTTCAAGAAGTTCGCCGGCATCGATGTGTTCGACATCGAAATCAACGAACAGGATCCGGACAAGCTGATCGACATCATTGCGGCGCTGGAACCCACGTTCGGCGGCGTGAACCTGGAAGACATCAAGGCGCCCGAGTGCTTCTACATCGAGCGCGAGCTGCGCAAGCGCATGAAGATCCCTGTCTTCCACGACGATCAGCACGGCACCGCGATCATCGTGGGCGCCGCAATCCTGAACGGTATTTCGCTGGTCGGCAAGAACATCAAGGAATGCAAGCTGGTCGTTTCCGGCGCCGGCGCGGCCGCGCTGGCCTGCCTGGACCTGATCGTCGACCTCGGCTTCCCGATCGAAAACATCTTCGTCACCGACCTGGCCGGCGTGGTCTACCAGGGCCGCACCGAACTGATGGATCCGGACAAGGAGCGCTTCGCCCGCGACACCACGGCGCGCACGCTGGGTGAAGTGATCGCCGGCGCGGACATCTTCCTGGGCCTGTCCGCCGGCGGCGTGCTCAAACAGCACATGGTGCAGCAGATGGCGGCGCGCCCGATCATCCTGGCGCTGGCCAACCCGAACCCGGAAATCCTGCCGGAAGACGTGAAGGCCGTGCGCGACGACGCCGTCATCTGTACCGGCCGTTCGGATTACCCGAACCAGGTCAACAACGTGCTGTGCTTCCCGTACATCTTCCGCGGCGCGCTCGATTGCGGCGCCAGCACGATCACGCGTGAGATGGAAATCGCCGTCGTGCACGCGATCGCCGACCTGGCGCATGCCGAGCAGTCCGACGTGGTGGCCACCACCTACGGTTTCACGAACCTCTCGTTCGGGCCCGAGTACCTGATCCCGATGCCGTTCGATCCGCGCCTGCTGATCAAGATCGCGCCTGCCGTGGCCAAGGCGGCCGAGGACTCCGGTGTCGCCACGCGTCCGATCAAGGACCTGGAAGCGTATGCCGACAGCTTGCAGCAGTTCGTCTACCGCAGCGGCACGTTCATGAAGCCGCTGTTCGCGCAGGCCAAGATCACGAGCCCGGACACCAAGCGCATCGTCTACGCCGAGGGCGAAGAAGAACGCGTGCTGCGTGCCGTGCAGGTGGTGGTCGACGAACGCCTGGCGCGTCCGATCCTGGTCGGCCGCCCGGCCGTGCTGGAATCGCGCATCCAGAAGTTCGGCCTGCGCCTGAAGCAGGGCGTGGACTTCGACGTGATCAACCCGGATTACGACGACCGCTACCGCGATTACTGGACGTCGTACTACAACCTTGCCAAGCGCAAGGGCGTGACCGAGGAATACGCCAAGCTGGAAATGCGTCGCCGCCACAGCCTGATCGGCGCGATGATGATCAAGAAGGGCGATGCGGACGGCATGATCTGCGGCACCTTCGGCACGACCCAGCTGCACCTGCACTACATCGACCAGGTGCTGGGCAAGCGCCCGGGCGCCAATGTGTACGCGGCGATGAACGTGCTGGTGCTGCCGGAGCGGCAACTGGTGATGGTGGATACCCACGTCAACGAAAACCCGACCGCCGAGCAGCTGGCCGAGATCACGATCATGGCCGCCGAAGAGATGCGCCGCTTCGGCCTGCAGCCGTCGGCCGCGCTGCTGTCGCATTCGAACTTCGGCTCGTCCAACAACGAATCCGCGCAGAAGATGCGCGCCGCGCTGGCGCTGATCCGCGAGCGCGCGCCGGACCTGGAAGTCGATGGCGAAATGCACGGCGACACCGCGCTCGATTCGAAGCTGCGCAAGAAGCTGATGCCGGATTCCACCCTGCAGCGCGATGCGAACCTGCTGGTGGCGCCGAACATCGAATCCGCCAACATCGCCTACAACCTGGTGAAAACGGCCGCCGGCAACGGCATCGCGATCGGCCCGATCCTGCTGGGCTGCGCCGCGCCGGTGCACATCCTCACCCCATCGGCCACCGTGCGCCGCATCGTCAACATGACGGCGCTGTGCGTCGTCGACGTGGTCGCCCAGCGCAACAACTGATCGCCGCACCGCTCCATGAAAGCCGCCGCAAGGCGGCTTTTTTTCGTCCGATATTTCCTGAAAACCGGTGACAGACACCGGTTTTCGTGGAATATTCCAGACCATGACCGACCTCATCCTTGCCATCGTCCACCACCTGATCGTGTTCGGCATTGCCGCCGTGCTGGCGGCGGAACTGGCGCTGCTGCGGCCCACGTCGATGTCGCCGCACACGGTGAAATTGCTGGGAAGGTTCGATGCGTTCTACGGTGTGCTGGCGCTGGCGATCCTGGTCGTCGGCTTCGGCCGCGTATTCCATGGGGCGAAGGGCGCGGACTTTTACCTGGACAATCCTGTCTTCTGGGCCAAGGTCGGTGCGTTCGGCATCGTCGGCATCCTGTCGATCAAGCCGACGATGCAGATCGTCGCCTGGCAAAAATCGCTGAAGACCGATGCGGGGTTTACGCCATCCGCCGAGGAATTGAAAGGTGTGCGCCGGCGCAAACTGGCCGAAATCCACGTCTTCACGCTGATCCCGGTCGCCGCTGCGGCGATGGCGCGCGGTATCGGTCTTGGCTGAAAGTTGCCTGGAAAATAGGGTCCGTCCCCATTTTTCAAGCAACACTGCATCTCCAAAAGTTTCGCTGTAACAAGATGTAATTGATGTAAGTCCTGCTCACCCTGGAGGCGGCTCAATGTCATGCCTCTGTTACAATATCGGGCTTTTTCGTCAACCCTTCTAGAGACCCGATCACTATGCAAAACACGAAACGCGCCCTGGTCACGGGCATTTCCGGTCAGGATGGCGCCTATCTGGCGCAGTTGCTGCTCGAGAAGGGTTACGAAGTCACCGGCACGTTCCGTCGCACCAGTTCCGTCAATTTCTGGCGCATCGAGGAACTGGGCATCCAGGATCACCCGAACCTGAACCTGGTCGAACACGACCTGACCGACCTGTCGTCGTCGATCCGCCTGCTGCAGAAGGGCCAGTTCCACGAGATCTACAACCTGGCGGCGCAAAGCTTCGTGGGCGTGTCGTTCGAACAGCCGGTGACGACGGCCGAGATCACCGGCATCGGCGCCGTCAACCTGCTCGAGGCGATCCGCATCGTCGACCCGAAGATCCGCTTCTACCAGGCGTCCACGTCGGAAATGTTCGGCAAGGTGCAGGCAATCCCGCAAAAGGAAGACACACCGTTCTATCCGCGCAGCCCGTATGGCGTGGCCAAGCTGTATGCGCACTGGATGACCGTGAACTACCGCGAGTCGTATGGCATCTTTGGTTCGTCCGGCATCCTGTTCAACCACGAGTCGCCGCTGCGCGGCCGCGAATTCGTGACACGCAAGATCACCGACTCGGTCGCCAAGATCAAGCTGGGCAAGCTGGAAGTGCTCGAGCTGGGCAACCTGGACGCCAAGCGCGACTGGGGCTTCGCCAAGGAATACGTGGAAGGCATGTGGCGCATCCTGCAGGCCGACCAGCCGGATACCTACGTGCTGGCGACGAACCGCACCGAGACCGTGCGCGATTTCGTGACGATGGCGTTCAAGGCCGTCGATATCGCGATCGAATGGCAGGGCAGCGGCGAAACCGAAACGGGTCACGACGCGCAGACCGGCAAGACGCTGGTGCGCATCAGCCCGAAATTCTACCGGCCGGCCGAAGTGGACCTGCTGATCGGCGACGCCACCAAGGCAAGAACGCAGCTGGGCTGGGAGCCGAAGACCACGCTGGAAGAGCTGTGCCAGATGATGGTCGAGGCCGACCTGCGCCGCAACACCGCCGGCTTCTCCTTCTGACATGGCCGCGGCCTTGCAGCTGTTGTCGCCGGCACGCGAAGGCGCCGGCAAGCGCGCGCTGGTAACCGGCATCGCCGGTTTCACGGGGCGCTACGTTGCGCAGGAGCTGCGCGCCGCCGGCTACGAAGTATCCGGCCTGGCCACCCCGGGGAGCGATTGCGGCCCCGAAACGGTGGCGGTCGACCTGACCGATCGCGCCGCGCTGACCGCCGCGGTGCATGCACTGCAACCGGACGTGGTGATCCACCTGGCGGCGATCGCGTTCGTTGCCCACAGCGACGTCGAACAGATCTATCGCGTCAACGTGACCGGCACCCGCAACCTGCTCGAAGCCCTGGCGACATCGCCGAAGAAACCGTCGGCCGTGCTCCTCGCATCGTCCGCCAACATCTATGGCAACACCGATGCCGGCACGATCGGCGAAGACGTGCCGGCCGCTCCCGCCAACGACTACGCCGTCAGCAAGCTGGCCATGGAATACATGGCGCGGCTGTGGACGGACCGGCTGCCCCTGATCATCGTGCGGCCGTTCAACTACACCGGCGTGGGCCAGGCCGAGAACTTCCTGCTGCCGAAGATCGTGGCGCACTTCAGGCGGCGCGAGGCGCGCATCGAACTGGGCAACCTGCACGTGTGGCGTGATTTTTCCGACGTGCGCGTGGTGGCCGCCAGCTACCGCCACCTGGTCGCTGCCGGCCCCGCCGCCATCGGCAAGACGTTCAACGTCTGCTCCGGCAAGGCCTATTCACTGGGCGAGGCGCTCGACATGATGGGCACGATCGCGGGCTACCGGATCGATGTGCATGTCAACCCCGCCTTCGTGCGCGCCAACGAAGTGGTGCGCCTGACCGGCGACAACACGCGCCTGCAAGCCGCCGTCGGCACGCTGGCCCCGCCGCCGCTGGAGCAGACCTTGCGCTGGATGTACGAGGCGTGACACTGAAAGTCGGCGTCTCCGCCACCACGACTGAACCCGGCCTCACCGGCGGCCATCTCGACGGGATCGGCGTGTACAGCCGCGCGCTGCTGCGCGAACTGCCGCGGGAGGGCGTTACCGTCGACGCCCGCTCGTTCGGCCCCGCCGCGCAACTCACCGTTGGCCGCCCGATGCCGCGTTCGTTCCCGCTGGCGACGATGCGCGACCTCGTGTTGCCCGGCGCGTTGCCCGGTGCCCGGGAACACCTGGACGTGGACCTGTTCCACGCCACCGATTACCGCATCGTCAGGATGGACCGGCCCATCGTGGCCACGCTGCACGACGCGCTGCCCATCGCCCATCCCGAGTGGTGCAACCCCAGGCTGCGCGGGCTGAAGAACTGGCTGCAGGCCCGGGCCGCGCGCAAGGCCGATCACGTGATCGCCCATACCCGCTTCACCATCGCCGAACTGGTGCAGTGCTTCGGTGTCGACGAGCGCCGCATCAGCGTGGTGCCGTGCGGCGTGGACGAGGAATGGCTCGATGCGCCCGACGCCGCGCAGGTCGGCGCCACGCTGGCGCAGCACGGCCTGCGGCCTGGTTATTTCCTTACCGTCGGCACGCTGCAGCCGCGCAAGAACATCGGCGCGCTGCTGCAGGCCTATCTCGGCCTGCCGGCCAGCGTGCGCGCGCAGCGCCAGCTCGTGATCGTGGGCGCGGCCGGTGCGCGCAGCGAAGAACTCGTGGCGCGCATCAAGGCCGCGCAGCAGAACGGCGAGAACGTGGTGTGGCTCAGCCGCCTGACCAGCAGCGAGGCGCTGCGCCACGTGTACGCGGGCGCCGGCGTGTTCGTGTTCCCCACGCTGTATGAAGGCTTCGGCATCCCGGTGGTGGAGGCCTTTGCCTCCGGCGTGCCGGTGGTGGCGTCGAACGCCACCTCGGTGCCGGAAGTATCGGGCGGCGCGGCGATCGAAGTCGACCCGATGTCGAGCGCCGCCATCGGCGCGGCCATGCTGGAACTGGCGCGCGACGAGGCGCTGCGCGATCGCTGCATCGCCGCCGGCAAGGCGCGCGCGGCGGGACTGACATGGCGCGATACCGCGCGCAAGACCGCGGCTGTCTATGAAGCCGTGCTGAAAAACTGAACAGAATGCGCGTCCTTCATTTCTACAAGACGTATTACCCCGACTCATGGGGCGGCGTGGAACAGGCGATCCGCCAGATCTGCATGGGCACCGCACGCCTGGGCATCACCAACGAAGTGTTGACGCTGACCCGCAATGGCGGCCCGGCGCGCATGGAGATCGACGGCCACGTGGTGCACCGCGTGCCGCTGGATATCGAGATCGCATCGAACGCGATGTCGTTCGCGTCGATCCGCGCGCTGGCGCGGCTGGCCCGCTCGGCGGACGTGGTGCATTACCACTTCCCCTGGCCGTTCGGCGACCTGGCGCATTTTCTCGCCCGCGTGAAGAAACCATCGGTCGTCACCTATCACTCGGACATCGTGCGGCAGAAGGCGCTGCTCAAGCTGTATTCGCCGCTGATGCATCGTTTCCTCGCCAACGTGGACGGCATCGTTGCCACGTCGCCGAACTACTTTGCATCGTCCGACGTGCTGCGGCGCTACGGCGAGAAGGTGCGCGCGATCCCGTTCGGGCTGGACCGGAACACGTATCCGCAGCCGACGCCGGAGCGGCTGGCGCACTGGCGCGCCGAGGCGGGCGAGCGCTTCTTCCTGTTCGTCGGCGTGCTGCGCTACTACAAGGGCTTGCACATCCTGCTCGATGCGCTGGCACGTTGCGAATACCCGGTGGTGATCGTTGGCGCCGGGCCGATCGAGAACGAGCTGAAGGAGCATGCCCGCCGTCTGGGGTTGAAGCATGTCCGCTTCGTCGGCGCCGTCGACGAACACGACAAGGTGGCGCTGCTGACGCTGTGCTATGCGATGGCATTCCCGTCCCACCTGCGCTCCGAGGCATTCGGCATTTCGCTGCTGGAAGGGGCGATGTATGGCAAGCCGATGATCTCGAGCGAGATCGGCACCGGCACCAGCTACATCAATATCGATGGCGATACGGGCATCGTGGTGCCGCCCAGCGACCCGGCGGCATTCGGCAACGCGATGCGCACGCTGTGGGAAGACCCGGCCCTCGCCCAGGCAATGGGGCAGCGGGCCGGCGAGCGTTACCGTGCCCTGTTCACCTCGGAAAAGATGGCGGCGGATTACGCGGCGTTGTATTGTGAAGTTGCAAAGAGTTCCGCGTAAGCTTGCATGTCTTGACTTATATCAAGGCACCGACCTGATGCGTCGCTAAGATGGATACCGGACTCCCTGCCGTCGTCACGGTCTGCAAATTCCCGAACGTGCAGCGCAACAACGGGGCGACGGTGAGAGTCCACCAGTTTCGACATGCCCAGGCATTCGATAGCAAACAGCAAGTTTGTTGTGAGAATTATATCGGGTGACTACAATGAAAGGATTTGCCAGCGCCCCGTTCGGGGTGCGGCTTTCCAACCATTGGAGCAGCATGAGTTCCTGGACTCTCACCATCGCCGATCCACGCAAGCTGCTGGATGCGGCCACCGTTTCCCTCATCGATACCGACGTTGCATTCGTCCTTGGCTACCTCGACCGGTTCCTCGACTGGCAGGGCACACTCGACGTGCAAGTCAACATCAAGACTTATGCCGATCTGAAGAGTGAATTGGGATGGGATATCGACGGTATCTTTGCTGCCACGGAAATGGGGTGGTATGCGCGCGATGGCAAGTTATTCAAGAGCAACCTGGTCGAGATGGCCGGTGGCGCCGACCCGAACGGCACTGCTCCCGATGCCGGTTTCACGATCTATCTCGGCAAGGACGGCACGATGCGCAGTTACGGCACGCCGGTCTGGCTCGATCCCGACCCGGCCTTCCACGCCGGGCCGTCCGTACCGGCGGGAGGACACGACCTCGTGTCCATCGCCCTGCATGAAATGCTGCATACGCTGGCATTCGACCAGGCGGACTTTGCCACCGGCACGCTCGGCAGCAAGGTCACGTTCCTCGATGGCGCCTACTGGTTCAGCGGCGAGGCCACCGTCGCGCTGCTGGGCGGACCGCTCCCGTTCGATGCCAGCGGCCACATCATCAGCTCGCGCACGCCGCACTACGGCGTCAGCGGGGTGAACAGCGATTGGGGCAATTACGACCAGAACCGCTGGGATATCGGGCGGATCGAACTGGCGGTCCTGCAGGATCTCGGGTTCGACGTCCAGCTGCCGCCGGACGGCCTGCCCTATGCCGACCTGGACGACAAGGCGCCACGCCTTGCCGGCACCGCGGGGGACGATCTGCTGTACGGCGACTACCAGGCCAACGAGCTGCGTGGCGGCACGGGCAACGACCTGCTGGAAGGTGGCGCGGGCAACGATACCCTGGACGGCGGAACGGGCCTGGACACGGCGCTGTATGCGGGCGCCGCCGCCGGGTTCGACGTGCGGCAGCACAGTGGCGTCACCACGGTTATCGACAAGGCCGGCGCGGAAGGCCGCGACCTCCTGGCCGGTATCGAACGCATCCAGTTCGACGACAGCGCCCGGGCCTTCGACACCGCGGGCACTGCCGGCATGGCGTACCGCATCTACCAGGCTGCCTTCGACCGCGCGCCGGATCACGCCGGCCTCGGTTACTGGATCGACCGGATGGACCATGGCGCGACATTGGACGAGCTGGCGACGAACTTCATCCTGAGCACCGAGTTCCGCGACCTGTACGGCGCGGATCTGGCAGCCGGCGCATACATCACCCAGCTGTACGACAACGTGCTGCATCGCGCGCCGGACAGCACCGGCTACGATTTCTGGCTGTCCGCGCTCATCGGCAACGGTAACGGCAACGATACGCTGGCCACCCGCGCCGGCATCCTGGCCCGGTTCAGTGAAAGCCCCGAAAACGTGGGCCAGGTGGCCGAAGCGATCGGCGCCGGCATTGCGTACCTGCCGTGGGGCGCCTGACCCGAAGGTGGCGGGCGATGAGGGGGGGGATCAGGCCGCGGTTGCCAGCGGGGTTTCCGCCCATTTTTCCTTGATGGCGCAAATCGCCGGCAACAGGCCCACGAACAGGTCCACCAGTTGCGGATCGAATTGCACGCCGCGCTGCTTCTGCAGCAAGTCCACCGCTTCCTGCACCGGCCACGCCTTCTTGTACGGGCGTTCCGATGTCAGCGCGTCGAACACGTCGGCGATCGCGCAAATGCGGCCTTCGAGCGGGATCGCCTCGCCGGCCAGGCCGTTCGGATAGCCGCTGCCGTCCCATTTCTCGTGGTGCGTCAGCGCGATGTTGCGCGCCAGCTTCAGCATGCCGTGCGCGTGTTCGCCGATGATGTCGGCGCCGATCGTGGCATGGGTTTTCATGACGGCCCACTCGTCCGGGTCCAGCGGGCCGGGTTTCTGCAGGATACGGTCGGGAATGCCGATCTTGCCCACGTCGTGCATCGGCGCCGCATGCAGCAGGTCGTCCGCCTCGGCCTCGTTCATGCCCGCGGCCACGCCCAGCAGGCGTGCGTAATGGCTCATGCGGATCACGTGCATGCCGGTTTCGTTGTCCTTGTATTCCGACGCCAGGCCCAGGCGCTGCACGATTTCCAGCCGGCTGTCCTTCAGCTCGTCCATCCGCACCAGCGACAGGTGGGTGCGCACGCGGGCGCGCACGATCGGCGCGCTGACCGGCTTCGTGATGTAGTCCACGGCGCCGGCATCGAAGCCGCGCACCTCGTCTTCCGGATCGGTCAGCGCGGTCACGAAGATCACCGGGATCGACGCCGTGGCGGGATCGGCCTTCAGCGTGCGGCATACCTCGTGGCCCGTCATGCCGGGCATCATGACGTCGAGCAGGATCAGCGAAGGGTGCTCCTGGCGCGCCAGGTCCAGCGCCCGTGCGCCATCCTTTGCGAACAGCAGCCGGTAGTGGTCCTGCAGGATCTGGCGCAGCAGCTGCAGGTTGCTGGCCTCGTCATCCACGACGAGCACCAGCGGCAGGGGGGAATTCTGTTTCATGGGGAGGGTTCCATCTCGGTGCCAAGGACCGTCTGCAGCATCGTCGCCAGCCTGGTCTCGGCCAATGTAAAGTCGAAGTCGTCGATCGCCATCTGCAATGGCGCCAGCGTGGCCGGCGGCACGTGGCCGTGCAGCGCCTGCGACAGGCTGGCCAGGGCGGCATCGTCGAGCGCGCCCCGGGCCAGGGAGTGCTGCAGCGCCTCGGCAGCCGCGCGCACGGCGGCGGTGTCGAGCAGCGCCGCCGGCACGGGCTGCCCGGCGCCGCCGGGTTCCGCCACCGGTTCCAGGCACGGCTGCGCGCGCACCGCCGCCAGCGCCGCATCGAGCTCGCCGGCATGGCGTGCCAGCAGCGCGGGTAATGCGTTACGGTCGTTCGTGGCCGCCTTCTCGATCCCCGCCAGCGTTTCGGCCAGCTGTTCGAAGCCCAGGTTGGCGGCCACCCCGCGCACCCGGTGCGCCTGGGCCTGCAGCCCGACGCCGTCACCGGTTTCATGCAGCGCCGCCAGTTGGCGCGCGCTGGCTCCATGGTCCGCATCGAAGCGGCACAGCGCCTGCTGGTGTTCCGTGCCGCCGCCCCAGCGCAGTGCGCCGGCGGCGCGGTTCAGCACCTGCGCCTTGCCCGGCTGGCCGGCGGGAGCGACCGCGCAGACCGCATGCAAGCCGAGCACGCGGGCGATTTCATGCGACAGCGCATACCAGTCCACCGGCTTGGACGCAAAGCCGTCCATGCCTGCCGCGGTGCTGGCCTTGCGGTGCGCTTCCAGCACGCTGGCCGTCATCGCCAGCACCGGCACGCGCGGGCGGCCATTGCGGGCGGCTTCCTCGCGGATCATCCGGGTGGCCGACAGGCCGTCGACGATCGGCATCTGCACGTCCATCAGGATCACGTCGAAGTCGTGCTGCGCCGCGAGTTCGGCCGCGCGGGCACCGTCGTGGGCCGGTGTCAGCGTGTGGCCGCGCTTGCCCATCAACAGCCCCAGCAGCTCAAGATTCTGCGCCACGTCGTCCGCGGCCAGCACGCGCAGCGGCGGCAGTTCGTAGGCCGCGCCCTGGCGCTGGCGCGGCATGAGCGCCTGCTCCGGCGCGAGGGCCGGCACCAGCGGCAGCACCACGTGGAAGGTGGTGCCTTCGCCCGGCGTGCTTTCGGCCCAGATGCGGCCGCCCATCAGTTCCACCAGCTGCTTGCTGATCGTGGTGCCCAGGCCCGTGCCGCCGAAGCGCCGCGTCATCGACGCGTCGGCCTGCGTGAATGGATCGAAGATCGCGGCCAGCCGGTCCGGCGCAATGCCGATACCGGTATCGCGCACGGCGATCGCCAGTTCCTCACCCACCCGGGAAACGGACAGCGTGACGCTGCCGACGGCCGTGAACTTGATCGCGTTGTCCACGAGGTTGGTCAGTACCTGGCGCATGCGCAGTTCATCGCCGTGCAGCCAGGGCGAGAGGTCCGGCGCGAACGCGATGTTCAGCGCCAGCCCCTTGGCACGCGCCGTCGTGTTATACGTCGACGACAGCTCGTCGATCAGCGCCAGCAGGCTGTAGTCGTCCAGCTCCAGCTCCACCGCGCCTTTTTCCAGCTTGGCGGTATCGAGGATCTCGTTCAGCAGGCGCAGCAGGGACCGGCCGGCATGGCGCACCGTGTCCAGGTGGGCGCGCTGGTCGGGCTTCAGTTCGGTATCGAGCAGCACGTCGGTGAAGCCGAGGATCGAATTCATCGGCGTGCGGATTTCGTGGCTCATGTTGGCCACGAAACTGGCACGCGCCGCCGATGCCTGTTCCGCCTTTTCCTTGGCATCGCGCAGGTCTTCTTCCATCTGGCGCCGCTCGGTGGTGTCGAGGATCACGCCGTCGAACCAGCGCGGCTTGCCGTCGTCGCCCCGGACCATCGTGCCGTGTTCCCAGACCCAGCGCGAGCTGCCGTCCGCATGGCGGATGCGATACTCGACCGTGTACGGCAGGCCGTTCTCGGCGCACAGCTTGCAGACGGCCATCACGCGCGGCATGTCGACCGGCAGTATCAAGTCGTTCAGGCTGCGGAAACTGGCGGTGCCGACGAAGTCCGATACCGGGTGGCCGGTGACCCATTCGACGCCATCGCTGATGAATTCGAGCGGATAGTCGTTTTCGGCGCGGCAGCGGAATGCAATGCCGGGAATGCTGCCGATCAGCGAGCGGAATTGCAGTTCACTGTCGCGCAGGGCCGTGGTGATCTTGCGCCGCTCGCTGATGTCGGTGATGAACAGCACGTATACATTGCTGTCGATGAGCTTTGCATGGCCGAGCGCCTTGCGGATCGGTACCTCGGAACCGTCCTTGCGGCGGCCCATCACTTCCTCGCCGGCGCGTGCCAGGTGCATGTCGCCGGTGCGGATGCAGCGCAACAGGCCATGCCGTTCCGACGCTTCCGGGTCGGCCATCAGCAGCTTGGCGGGCTGGCCGACGATCTCGTCGTGCCGCCAGCCGAAGATGCGCTCGGCCGACGCATTGAAGTCCCGGATGATGCCCTGCTCGTCGATCGTGACGACACCGTCGACGGTCGTCGTCGTCAGCGCATGCATCGACCTTTCGCTCTGCAGCAGGCTGCGGTATATCTCGCGGTAGCGCAGCAGGCCCTGCACGGCCATGACCGCCAGCGTGAACAAGATCGTGATCGCGGAAACGGAGAGCGCCATTTCGTCCGTGTCATCCGGCAAGGCGATGTCGGGCGGCATGCCGACGAAACGCGCCGCCGCCATGCCGGTGTAGTGCATGCCGGTGATCGCGCAGCCCATCACGATGGCGCTGATGCCGAGGCGCTGGCGCCCCGACAAGTGCCGTGCGCGTTCACGCAGGCCGAAGCGCACGCCCAGTGCGACCGTGGACAGCACCACGGCCACCACGATCGACAGTGCGAACATCAGCGGATCGTAACGCAGTTCCAGCGCCGTCTGCATGGCGGCCATGCCGCTGTAGTGCATGGCGCCGATGCCGGCGCCCACCAGCACGCCACCCAGCAGCAACGTGCCACGCGTAAGCCGCTCGCGCCGCGTGATCGACAGCGCCACGGCCGACGCGGCAATGCCCGGCAGCAGCGACAGGGCGGTGAGCACCGGTTCGTATTGTGTGCCGATGCAGACGTCGAACGCCAGCATGCCGATGAAATGCATGGCCCAGATGCCCGCGCCCAGCGCCAGGCTGCCGGACAGCAGTGCGGCCGCGCGCAAGCCACGGGTCTGCGCGGCGCTCTGCTGGCCGGCGATGTACAGGCCCATGCCCGATGCAAAGATCGCAATCAGCGCGGACAGCGCCACCAGCCGGAGGTCATAGATCCCGTATTGCAGCAGCGACGGGTCGTCCGGTGGCGAAAACAGGGTGATCAGTGCAGACAGGTTCATGGCGGCGGGAAAACAAATAGTTGCTTTACGGTAGCACATTTCTCCTTGGAAATTAAGGACTTGCGTGATGGACGTACCTTTTCACCGGGACACAAGCCGGCCTGGCGTTGCGGTCCCGCGACACGCTTGCCTGGCTTTTATCGGTATGGATAACTTATTGTTACCGGTTCGCCAAAAGGCTTGGCAGCCGCCGGTAGTACGGCAGTCTGCCGATTCACCGCGATTGCTTTTCGGGTCAGTGGTCGGCGGCTGGGACCGGGAAGGGCGGCTTGCCCTTATTTCCGGCAAGGATTCCTGGTCGGGACCGCGTTACGTGAAGCGTTGCAATCGATCGAATTGCTGCAGATCGTGGCATGAACCGGGCACCTGGCCGGCGGGTTTTCGAGCCCGGGATCTGGTCAGGCCAATGATCGAAAGGCCGGGTTTTTTGCTTGCTTAACGCCCTGTTAGGTTGTACGATGACATACAACTAAGGCCCCCGGCCTGGTGCTGCTGCTGATCTCGCTGGAGACCGAGAGAGATCAAACGATAACCTATACAAGTGATCCCTATGAAGCTGAACGAGCCCGTAAGCCAGCAAGGCGCTGGCCAGCGCGCCGTAGCACCCGCCGGTAAGTACCGGTGGACCATCTGCGCGCTGCTGTTCTTTGCCACGACCGTCAACTATCTCGACCGCCAGGTGCTGTCCTTGCTGGCGCCGCAGCTCTCGAAGGAATTCAACTGGTCCAACTCGGACTACGCCAACATCACCGCCGCGTTCCAGTTCGTGTATGCGCTGTCGATGGTGTTCGCCGGCCCGATCGTCGACAAGCTCGGCACCAAGAAAGCCTACCTGTGGGCGATTGCCATCTGGTCCGGCGGCGCCATCCTGCATGCCTACTCGGTACCGATGGGCAATGCGGTCGGCAGCGCAATGGGCGCACTGGGTATGGTAGCGGCACCAGCTTCCATCGTCGGTTTCATCATTTCGCGTGCCGTGCTGGCGGTGGGCGAGGCCGGCAACTTCCCGGCCGCGATCAAGGCCACCGCGGAATTCTTCCCGAAGAAGGAGCGCGCCTTTGCCACCGGCATCTTCAACTCCGGTGCCAACGTGGGCGCCATCCTGGCCCCGCTGACCGTGCCGGTCATCGCCATCCACTGGGGCTGGCAGGCCGCGTTCATCGCGATCGGCGCGATCGGTTTCATCTGGATGATCTTCTGGCACCTGATGTTCGACTCGCCGGAGAAGAAACTGTCGGCGGCTGAACTGGCCTATGTGCGCAGCGATTCCGGCACGGGTGCCACCGCGGCGGCGCCCGTGGGCGCCAAGAAGGTGCCATGGACGAAACTGCTGACCTACCGCCAGACGTGGGCCTTTGCCGGCGGCAAATTCCTGACCGATGGCATCTGGTGGTTCTTCCTGTTCTGGCTGCCAAAATACCTGGCATCCGAATACCAGATGGGCCCGGCGGACATCGTGATTCCCCTCGCCGTGCTGTACAGCATGACGATGTTCGGCAGTATCGGCGGCGGCTACTTCCCGGCCTACTTCATGAATCGCGGTTACTCGCCGTATGACGGCCGCATGAAGGCGATGCTGGTGATTGCGCTGTTCCCGCTCGTGGTGCTGGCCGCGCAGCCGCTGGGCTCGATCAGCTTCTGGGTGCCCGTGATCCTGATCGGCATCGGCGCCTCGGCCCACCAGGCATGGTCGGCCAACCTGTTCACCACCGTGTCCGACATGTTCCCGCAGCGCACCGTAGCTTCCGTGGTCGGCATCGGCGGCATGGCCGGCGGCCTGGGCGGCGTGGCCGTGTCGAAGCTGGGCGGCTGGCTGTTCGACTACTACGGTGCGCAGGGCAGCCTGTCCACCGGCTACATGATCATGTTCACGCTGTGCGCCGTGGCTTACCTGCTGGCCTGGTTCCTGATGAAGGCCCTGGTGCCGCACCACAAGGAAATCACGGACCTGTAATATCGGAACATGATTCGCTCATCCATCACAACGGCCGCGCTGGCGCTGGTATTGACCGGCGCCGCGGCCGCCGAGGGCCGCACCGGGACCCACCAGGGTATCCTCGTGCGGCCCTTCGGCGCCCTGGCCTCCGGCCAGGCCATCGAACAGGTCACGCTGACGAACGAGCGCGGCATGACGCTGTCCTACATCGACTATGGGGCGACGATCACCGGCGCCACCGTGGCGGACCGCGCCGGCCGGCGTGCCAACGTGATCCTCGACCAGCCCGACCTGGCCACCTACGAGCGCTCGAAAACCAAGCATGCCGCCGTCATCGGCCGCTATGCCGGCCGTATCGCCAACGCGCGCTACACGCTCGACGGCAAGACGGTCGAACTGATTCCGAACGCACGCGGCATGACCATCCACGGCGGCCCGGACGGCTATGAAAAACGGGTGTGGAAGCGCCGCGATTTCGCCGACCAGGCATCGATCGGTTCCGTCTACACACTGGTCAGTCCGGATGGCGACCAGCGCTTTCCCGGCACGCTGACGATCGACGTCACATACCGGCTGCAGCGGGCGAGCGACGAATTCTTGATCGAGTACGCGGCGCGCACCGACAAGCCCACGGTCCTCAATCTCACCAACCACGGCTACTTCAACCTGGCCGGCGCCGGCAGCGGCGGGCTGCAGACGCACCGGTTCTGCATCGCCGCCGAACGCTACGCGGTCACGGACGACAATCGCCTGCCCACCGGCGAACTGGCACCGGTGGCCGACACGCCGCTGGACCTGCGCCGCCCCACGGATATCACGCCGTTGCTGGCCAAGCCGGCCGGCACGCTGGCACCGCCCCGTGGCTTCGACCACAGCTACGTGTTCGGCCAGCCGGCCGGCCAGATTGCCCGCGTGGCGGTCATCGACGACACGGCCAGCGGCCGGCGCATGGAAGTCTTTACCAGCGAACCGTCGGCGCAGTTCTACACGGGCAATGGCTTCAATGGCACGGAGCGCGGCAGCAGCGGCCGCCCCTACCAGCAGCACGATGGCTTCGCGTTCGAGACGCAGCACCTGCCGGACAGCCCGAACCAGCCGTCGTTCCCGACCACGGCGCTGTATCCGGGCCAGCAATTCAAGGCGGTGACGACGTTCCGTTTCTCTGCGGTGCCACCCGGCGCCGCGCCCGCTACCTGCATGCCAGCCACCAGTCCGTGAAGCAGCGGTGTCTGACATCATTTTCTGGGTGATCTTCCAGAAAATGGTGTCAGATACCGGTTTTCCTCTGCACACTGCCTGCTATGTAAATTCGGTTAAACGTTTTACAAAACCAGCCCCGGCGATTGCCTTCCTGTCGGCGGCCGGGTTAAGATCGCCGGCACCCCTGGCCGATCCGATCATGAAGAAAAACATCCCGACCATCCGCGACGTGGCGGCCGCCGCTGGCGTCTCGACCGCCACCATCTCCAAGTTCATCAATGGCACGCAGCGTTTCTCGCCGGCCGTGGAAGCGCGCATCGCCGAAGTGATCGGCCAGATGGGCTACCGTTCGAACCCCTTGGCGCAATCGATGATCACGGGGAAGACAAAAACCGTCGGGCTGTCCGTGCTGGACGTGACCAATCCCCATTTCACCAGCATCGTCAAGGGCGCGAACCGGGTGGCGCAGGCGCATGGCTACACGGTGCTGCTGGTCGATACGGAAGAAAACCCCGGCCGGGAGCAGGCGCTGCTCGAGGCGCTGTCACGCCGCGTGGATGGCCTGATCATCTTTTCGCGCATGCCGGATTCAGAGCTGGAATGGCTCGCCGGCCTCGACAAGCCGCTCGTGTTCTTCGGCCGCCTGCCGCGCATGACGCTGCCCACGGTGGCCAGCGACGATCACCGCGGCGCCTACATGATGACGCGCCACCTCGTTACGCTGGGCCACAAGCGCTTTGCCTACATGGGGTTTTCCAAGTCGCGGCGCGACGAGGAGCGCATGGGGGGCGTGAAGGAATGCCTGGCCGCGCATGGGCTGGAACTAACGGTGTACGACGCCGCGGCCCCGTCGGCGCAGGAAGGCGAGCGCCTGTGTTCCGAGATGATGCTGGGTGCCGGGCATCCGGATGCGCTGGTGTGCTACAACGACCTGATGGCGCTCGGCTTCATGAAGGCTGCGCAGTCGCTGGGCTTCCGGATTCCTGCCGACATCTCGGTGGCCGGCGTCGACAACATCGTGTACGGCAACTATACTTCGCCGCCGCTGACGACGGTCGACCTGCACAGCGAGCGGATGGGCGTGGCGGCAATGGAGAAGCTGCTCGACACGATTGCCGGCCGGCCCACGGAACCATTCACGCTGATCGAGCCGCAACTGATCCTGCGCGGTTCCACCGCGAATCGCAACTGAGCGCGGCGGCGCCTGCCGCATTGCGCCGTTCGGGTTAAAGTAAGCGTTTTCTACGGTATATCGCCGGGCTGATGTACCCCGGCGGAGAACCGATTACGATGGCATACCTGACCAGAAAACCCGCGACATGCCCCACCTGAGAATTGAATACACCGGCAACCTCGACGGCCACGTCGACATGCAGGCGCTGTGCAACGTGCTATGCCGTACCCTGACGCAGTTCCAGGACGACACGGGCAACTCCGTCTTCCCGCTGACCGGCACGCGCGTGCTGGCCTACCCGGCGCCCTATGCCGCGGTGGCCGACGGCGCCGCGGACCGCGCCTTTGTCTACCTGCTGCTGCGCATTGCCCCCGGCCGGCCGCCAGCATTGCTGGACGCGGTCGGCAAGGCGCTGCTGGCCCAGCTCGACTGCACACTGGCGCCCGTCACCGCACTGCGCTCGATCCGCGCCACCTTGCAGTTCGACGAAGGGCGGCCTGTCTACGAAGGCAAATGGGCGTCGGCCTAGCGCCCGCCTCGCCACTACACTCGAGCCCGTGTCTACCATGGGGTCAACCCCGATTTCGGACACGAACTCGTCCGTAAAAAAGCTGAGCCCGTGTCCACTTTGAGGGTTGACCCCAAGGTGGACACGGGCTCAGCCGTGATTCCGGTATGACGATTTACATCAGAACGCGCACGTAGCGTCCGCCAACCCTTGCACACCCGGGTTCAGCAGGATGACACTGCCGCCCCATTCGGCATCTTCCGGTTTGCCGGAAACGATCGAAGTCACGATCATTGTCCGTAAATCAGCGCCGCCGAACGTGCACATGGACGGTTTCGCGAACGGCACGTCGATGCGGCGGTCCAATTTGCCCGAAGGCGTGAAGCGGAGCAGGGCGCCGGCGTCGTTGGCGCAGATCCAGTAGCAGCCATCGGCATCGACCACGGCGCCATCGGGACGGCCCACGTGGTCGGCAAGGTTCGCGAACACGCGGCGGTTCGACGGCGTGCCCGTTGCGATGTCGTAATCGAAGGCCCAGATCAGGCGGCTCTTCGGGTGCGAATCGGACAGGTACATCGTCTTGCCGTCGGGCGACCACGACAGGCCGTTCTGCGTCAGCAGGCCGGACACCACGGGTTGCGACAGGCCGTTGCCATCGTAGCGGTACAGCTGCCCGATGTCCTTTGCGGCAGCCATGTCCATGAACATGGTGCCGCTCCAGAAGCGGCCCTGGCGGTCGGTGCGGCCATCGTTGAAGCGCATGCCGGCACCGAGGTCGGCGGGCTTGCCCAGCAAGGTGGTGGCCACGGTGCCGTTGTCGAACAGGTCCACGTCGTAAATGCCCGTTTCCATGCCCGCGATCAGGCCGCCACGGGCACGGGGTGCCACGCAGCCGGCCATCTCGGGCAGGTCCCACGAGCGCGCCTTGCCGGCGGCAGCGAGCCGCCAGACGCGCTTCGCGGGAATGTCGACCCAGTACCACGCCCGGGCAGCGGCATCCCACGCCGGGCTTTCGCCCGTCGCGCAATGCACGCCGTCGATACGTTCGATCGACGGGTTCGCCATTACTTCAGCACCAGCTCGCCGTCGACGACGCGCGGGATGCCCAGCGAATTGGCGCTGTCCAGCGCGGCCGGCAGCAGCTCGGCCGGCACGTCCTGGTACGAGACCGGGCGCAGGAAGCGGTCGATCGCCGAAGCGCCCACCGAGGTGGAGCGGCTGTCCGACGTGGACGGGAACGGGCCGCCGTGCACCATGGCGTGCGACACTTCCACGCCGGTGCCAAAGCCGTTGAACAGGATGCGGCCGGCCTTGCGTTCCAGCGTCGGCAGCAGCTTGCGGGCGACAGCGATGTCGTCGCCAGTCGCGTGCACGGCGGCGGTCAGCTGACCTTCGACGTGTTCTGCTACCGCTACCAGTTCAGCTTCGTCCTTGGCGCGGATCAGCAGCGACGTCGGGCCAAAGATCTCGCCTTCCAGTTCCGGCTTGGCCAGGAAATGCTCGCCCGAGGTTTCGTACAGTGCAGCCACTGCGCCGCACGGCACTTCGCTCGTCTTGCCCTGGCCAACCAGGCTCACGCCTTCGATACCGGCCAGTTGCGCCACGCCCTTGTTATAGGCGGAGTGGATGCCCGGGGTCAGCATCGTGGCGGCGCCTTTTGCTGCCAGCGCGACTTTCACGCCTTCCAGGAACTTGTCCAGTGCCGGCGAATCGAGCGCGATCAGCAGGCCCGGGTTCGTGCAGAACTGGCCGGCGCCCAGCGTCAGCGAATCGGCGAATTGCTGCGGCAGCTTTTCGTTGGCAGCCAGTGCGCCCGGCAGGATGAACACCGGGTTGATCGAGCTCATTTCCGCATACACGGGGATCGGCTCTTCACGGGCAGCGGCCGTCTTCATCAGCGACACGCCACCTGCGCGGGAACCGGTGAAGCCCACGGCCTTGATGGCTGGGTGCGCTACCAGATTCTGGCCGATGGTCTGGCCGGAACCGATCAACATCGAGAACACGCCTTCCGGCATGTCGCACTCGATCGCCGCCTGCTGTACAGCCTTGCCGACCAGCTCGGAGGTGCCGAGGTGGGCCGAGTGGGCTTTCACGATGACCGGGCAACCCGCCGCCAGCGCCGAAGCGGTGTCGCCACCGGCCACGGAGAAGGCCAGCGGGAAGTTGCTGGCGCCGAACACGGCAACCGGGCCCAGGCCGATCTTGCGCAGGCGGATGTCCGGGCGCGGTGCCGGTGCACGGTCCGGCAGCGCGGAGTCCAGCGTGGCGGTCAGGTAGCGGCCGTCACGCACGACCTTGGCGAACAGGCGCAGCTGATTGCAGGTGCGGCCACGCTCGCCTTCCAGGCGGGCCTGCGGCAGACCCGTTTCCTGCATCGCACGTTCGACCAGGGTCGAGCCCAGGTCCATGATGCGGTCGGCGATCGTTTCCAGGAACTTGGCACGCTGTTCCGGCGTCGTTTCGCGGTAGCGATCGAACGCCTCGTCCGCCAGCTTGCAGGCCAGGTCCAGCTCGGCCTGGGAAGCCAGGCCGAAAGCCGGTTCGATCTGCTCGTTGCGAGACGGATCGATGGCCTTGACGGAGCCTTCCTTGCCGCTCACGACGGAACGGCCAATGATCATTTCACCTTTAATCTGCTGCATGTGTTCTCCTTTTACTGCGGGCCTTGTGCTCGCATCAGTTTTTCCAGCATCGCGAATTCTTCTTCGTTCAGGTCGGTCAGCGGTGCGCGCACCGGACCAGCGTCGTAGCCTGCAATCTTCGCGCCGGCCTTGACGATCGACACGGCGTAACCGGCCTTGCGGTTGCGGATGGCCAGGTACGGCAGGAAGAATTCGTCGATCAGACGGTTCTGGGTCTCGCGGTCGTCGTTGGCGACAGCGTGATAGAAGTCCATCGCCAGCTTCGGCATGAAGTTGAAGACAGCCGACGAGTATACAGGGACTCCGAGGGCTTTGTACGCGGCGGCATAAATCTCCGCCGTCGGCAGGCCGCCCAGGTAGCTGAAGCGGTCGCCCAGGCGGCGCCAGATCGACATCATCAGTTCGATGTCGCCGATGCCGTCCTTGAAGCCGATCAGGTTGGGGTTGCGGTCGGCCAGCTTTTCCAGCGAGTCGGCCGTCAGGCGGCAGGCGCCACGGTTGTACACGACCACGCCGAAATCGACGGATTTGCAGACTTCTTCCACGTGGCGCACCAGGCCATCCTGGCTCGCTTCGGTCAGGTAGTGCGGCAGCAGCAGGATGCCTTGCGCGCCGATCTTTTCCGCTTCCTGGGCGTAAGCGATGGCTTGACGGGTCGGGCCGCCGGCGCCGGCCAGGATCGGCACCACGCCGCGGCAGGTGTCGACGGCGGTCTTGATCACGTCGCCGTATTCGTTGGGAGTCAGCGAGAAGAACTCACCCGTGCCGCCAGCCGCGAACAGGGCCGAGGCGCCGTACGGCGCCAGCCATTCCAGGCGCTTCGCGTACGTGTCGGCGCGGAAGTTGCCTTCCTGGTCGAAGTCGGTTACCGGGAACGACAGCAGGCCATGGTTCAGGATTTTTTGGAGTTCTAACGGTTGCATGTGTGTCTCGCTTCTCAAGAAATGAACAACGGATAAAGGGTTGTGATGGCTCGCCATCGTTGTATGACATCGTACAACTATATCGGAAGCAGGGCAAGCGTTTTGGTGCGTCGATTGTTGCTCCAAAAATGGGGGCATAGCCGGGATTTCAAGGAGCATCGCTCCTTGCCGGCGTAGCGATGCTGGCTTGCAAGCCAACATTCCTTCCGTACCCTATTTTCCAAGCAATGTTTCCTGAAAAATGGGGACGTACCCCATTTTCCCGGCAACTTCAGCTGCCAGCGCTTTCTTCCTGCGCCTTGCGCAGCCGTTCGCGGCTGTTGGAGAGGTGGGTGCGCATCGCGGCACGGGCGCCTTCCGGGTCGCGGCGTTCGATGGCGTGGAAGATGTCTTCGTGTTCGCGGTTCACGCGCTGCAGGTAGGCCGATGGTTCGTCATGCGACAGCTGTGCGGAATTGAGGCGCGCGCGCGGGATGATCGTGGTGCCCAGGTGCGTGAGGATATCGACGAAATAGCGGTTGCCGGTGGCTTGCGCGATCAGCATGTGGAACTGCATGTCCGCCTCGATCGAGCCGCCCTGCAGGATGCGCTGCAGCGCTTCGCCCATGTCCTGCACCTGCTGGTCGGTGCGGCGCGCCGCAGCCAGCCATGCGGATTCCGTTTCCAGGCTGATCCGCAATTCGAGGATCGCCAGCACGTCTTCGATCGTGCGGATCGTATCCGGCGAAATCAGCAGCGCCGGCGCCGGCGGTTCCAGCACGAAGGTGCCGATGCCATGCCGCGTTTCCACCAGGCCGGCGGCCTGCAGGTGCGAGATCGCCTCGCGCACCACCGTGCGGCTCACGCCGTGCAGTTCCATGATCACCGATTCGGTCGGCAATTTTTCGCCCGGCTTCAACACGCCTTCCCGGATGCTCGCACCAATGCTTTCCACCACGCCCTGGGCAAGGTTGCGGTGGCGCTTTTTCGGCGCGGCGGGAGTGGTGGTGGTAGCGGTCATGCGCATGGGTATCCTCGAGAAGTGCCGATTATACCAGCACGCCACCCACGCCCATCCGGTTGTATGATGACTTTACAACTTATCGCCAATTGTCGCGAAATTGTCTTTTAGATACGGCAAGCGGGCACATGCGCAAAAAGCGGTGATACGCTGGAATACTCGACTATCCGGAGGATTCCATGAGATATGCCATCTTGTCCGCTGCCGTGCTGTTGACTGCATGTGCCGCTCCCGCTCCCGGCGACCAGGTCAACACGTTCAGCGAAGACGACAGCTACGTGCCCACTGGCAGCAATATTCCGCGCAAGAAGGTGGACAAGGACGGCAAGACCCTCGTCCTGTCGCGCGACGATGCCGGCAAGATGCTCCACGATGCCCAGTCGATGAACAATGCGATGGGCAGTAACCGGTGAAAACCGCCTGCCTTGCGGCTGCTCTCCTGTTGTCCGCTTGCGCCGCGCGCGGGCCGGCCGGCGAGGAGCCCGTGTTCGAGGATGCCTACACGCCGACCGGCAGCCTCATCCCTCGCAAGAACGCCGACCGCGACGGCAAACGCGTGATCCTGTCGAAAGAGAACGCGCAGAAAGCCGTCGAGGAAGTGCAGCGGCTCGGTGGCGGAACGGTGATGCCGCATTAGCCAGCGTTGCCAAAATAACGGCATGCCTTCCCGCTGCTGATATACTGTATAAAAACACAGTATATTTTCTGGTGGGCAAGCATGAGAATCAAAATGGTCAAATTGCGCATGGGGGGCGTCTCGCTCCCCAGCCGCGTGCTGGGCGACCGGGCCGCGCCGCGTTTCGGCGACTTGCGCATCCTCGACACCGACGACCAGGGCCTGCGCCGCCCCGTCAAGCTGGCCCGGTTGATGGAACACGATTCGCAAGTCATCCGCGAGACCCTGATCGATCCCCGCATCCTGTGGTGCGGCGATAACCGTTTCACGCTCACGGGTTTTGAGCGCATCCGCAACCGCCACGGCGAAACGGTCGAATACGCGCAGTCCTGGCTGTGCGAGATCGACACCAGCCCGCCCGATCCCGCCCCCGATACCTTGCGCGCCGCACCTTATAAAGACCGCTGAGACTTCGGCCTGTAGTACTCATGGCTGCACTCATGCCCACGCCATGTCCTGTCTGCTTCACTGACCAGACCGCTTGAAATGCCGGTTCCGCTGATGTCGTTTGCCGTTGAGGCGCACCAGCGGCGATCGCCGAAGCGCCCCCAGCCATGATTGCGGGGTCTACGATGGGGCGTCAACCGCTGAGTGAAAGGCCCATCATGACCCCGGAACAGGCAGCCATCCTCCTCGAACAGCTGGCGCTGGGCACCGACCCGCGCATCGGCGAGCCGCTGCGCGAAGGCGACGCGTGCACGATGCCCGAAGTCATCCGCGCATTGTTCATCGCACGCAATGCCTTGCAGGGCATGCTGGTAGTCGAGCCTGCAAGGCCAAGGCGCCGCGCGCCCGTGGTGCGCAACGGCGTGGTGCTGGCCAATGCGGGCAAGAAGTGGTCCGGCGACGATGCCGATACCTTGCTCCAGCAATTCGAGGCCGGCAGGCCGATCGGCGAAATCGCCGCGCAGCTGGGCCGCACCGATGGCAGTATCGTGTCGCGGCTCGTACAGGCCGGCGTGCTGCCGGACAGGGAGACCGGCTATGCGCTGATCAGGGAGCGCCGCGAACAGGCATGAGCCTGCCGTTACGCGCGGACACGATCAGCCCGAGATCTTGCCCATCGCGAGCGCTGCACTGGCGACGACCCTGTTGCGGCCCGCGCGCTTGGCATCGTAGAGTGCCGCGTCCGCCGCCGTGAGGATCGTTTCGACCGGCGTTCCCGGCTCGTTCCAGTGCGCCACGCCAATGCTGACGGTGGCGTGCAGTTGCGTGCCGTCCGCCAGCCTGGTCGGCTGGGCGGCGAAGGTGTCGCAAACGCGTTGCGCAATGGCGAGGCCATCGTGCAGGCCGCATTCCGGCAACAGCACGGCAAACTCTTCGCCACCAAGCCGGCCCAGCAAATCGCCCTTGCGCAGGCAGCCCTCGACCAGGCGCGCAAAACCGGTCAGCACCTCGTCGCCGGCCGCGTGGCCGTGCGTGTCGTTGACCTTC
This sequence comes from Pseudoduganella lutea, assembly GCF_004209755.1. NCBI lineage: Bacteria > Pseudomonadati > Pseudomonadota > Betaproteobacteria > Burkholderiales > Oxalobacteraceae > Pseudoduganella > Pseudoduganella lutea. Next base: position 3,802,035 of record NZ_CP035913.1, read on the forward strand.
TTGAAGAAATCGATATCCATCATCAGCACGATCGCCGACGGCGTTTTCAGCCGCGCCGGAACAGCCAGCAAAGCCTGCGCGGCAGCCAGGAAGCCACCCCGGTTGAGCACATGCGTCAGTGGATCGTGCGAAGCCGCATGCTTCAGCCTGGCCAGCAACTCATTGCGTGCCATCATCACGCTGGCGACCGTCAGCGGCGCCAGCGCCGTCAGGATCACGCCGACGCGCAGCGACATGATCGCCTGCGGGCTGTCGACGCTGACGCCGATCACCAGCGCGCCGCTGGAAATGGCCAGCAGGGTCCACACGGAAAAAACAAACGTGATGCCGGCCGTGGCAAACAGGCTGTAGGTCAACGCGCACCACAGCAGCGCCGGAACGGGATAGGGCACCACTCCCGGACCGCCCAGCACGGTTCCCAGCCAAAGGCTGCCGGCGAAGGCGCCGAGCGGGGCCAGTTGCTCGACGCGCCAGCCTGGCCAGTCGCTGCTGCGCATGCGCCAGGAAAACGGGTGCGACAGCCTGGGCATGGTCAGCATCACGGGCAACATGGCAATGTAGTTGACCAGTTCCGTGGTGAACCAGAAGGCAAAGCCGTTCAGTGGCGTGCCGCCGAACAGCACGGGGTGGATGAAGATGCCGCTCACGCCGGCCGCCGCCGCACCGGCCGTGACCACCAGCACGAACACCAGCATCGAGCGCGGATGGCGCAAGCCCAGGTAGTCGGCGCTCATGCGCTTGAACAGCAGATAGCAGACCGAGATGCCGGCGAAATTCGTGGAGACGAGCATGATGGTCTTCGGCCAGCTGTGTGCCATCGTCAGGTCGGCCAGCACATAGCCGGCGACCGCCGCGATCCAGTGCGCCACGCCAGGCGGATGGGCACGCCTGAGCAGCAGGCCGACCAGTACCGCATTGGGTGGCCAGAATGCCGCGAGCACGCCGGGGACCGCGGTATAGATGCCGACGATGGAACAGGCATAGACGATCACACCGACCATGAGGGCATCCTTCAGGTCGAAGTCGGTGCGGGACCGGCCGTTGGCGGCGGACCGGTTAAAGCTCATGCGTTTCCTCCTGTGCTGCCCGGCAAGCGGCCGGTCGCGCCCGCCGGGCGGCAGGCCATCGGGCATTAGTAGCAAGAAGCCGCTGATCGCGGCGCCACGGATGGGTGATGCCACAGCGCGCGGACTTTTCAGCCTGTGCGGCAAGACAGTCCTGCGCCGGAACGGCGGGCTGCGGCAGGCAGCAACACAGGGTCGGGCAGTGGGCTTACCGGCTGGAACGCCGGCGTGAAGCATACGTTCTTAAGCAGGCGACGGCAAGCCGGCATGCCGCGCCGTCATTTCGCCAGCTTCACGAGCGGCTTGTCCTTCTCCACGATATACGTGGCCAGTTCCCTGGATTCGCCGCTGCCCACGTTGTGCGCCGAGTGCACGGCGCCGGCCGGGATGAACAACGTTTGGCCGGCCGTCAGCGTAACGGGGGGCTGGCCATCGATCTGGTACTCCAGCGTGCCTTCCAGCACGAAGGCGACTTCTTCGCCAGGGTGCGAGTGGCGGGGCGCCTTGACACCGGGCGCGAAATCTACCCGCACCTGCACCAGTTCCTTGCCGGGCACGGTGAGGTTTTCCTTCAGCAGGTCGACGCGGCCGAGACCGGCCACCTGGGCATGGGCACTCATGGGCAGCGCCGCCGCCAGGGACAGGGACAGGGCGAGGAGCGTGCTGGCGAAGCGGGAGGCAGGGTTTTTCATGGCGTTTCCTTTCGGTGAGTGGATGTTCACAGTAGGCCACCGCCACGTATATGGGCCATGTCGAGGTGTATCGAAAAAACGGCCGAAATTGTCCAGGCCGCCTGCGGATACTTGCGGATACATTCGAACCGCCGTCCCGGCAATGCCTATCGATCGTGCAACGGCGAGAATCGGGGTCTTGTCGTTATGGCATCATCACGCTGCCATGCCATTCCCGCAGCGATTTCAGGCAGCGTCCGCCTGGTTTTCGGGGCTGGCGGCGATAAACGCCGGCAGCGCTTCGCAGCGCCGGGCAATCGCGGTCAGCGTGGGATAGGGATCCAGGTCGCAGTCGAAGCGGCGCGCGTTGTACAGTTGGGGCACCAGGCAGCAATCGGCCATCGTCGGCGTGTCGCCATGGCAGAACAGGCCGGTATCGCCGGCACCCGCGACCTGGCGCTCCAGCGCTTCCAGCCCCAGCGCCACCCAATGGCGATACCACGCGCTTTTCTGCTCGGGCGTAACGCCCAGCGTGTCACTCAGGTATTTCAGTACGCGCAGGTTGTCGATCGGGTGGATATCGCAAGCGATCGCCTGCGACAGCGCACGCACGCGCGCCCGGCCACGCGCATCGGGCGGCAGCAGTGGCAGCTGCGGATGGGTCTCGTCCAGGTATTCGATGATCGCCAGCGACTGCGGCAGCACCAGGCCATCGTCCTCCAGCAGCGGCACCAGGTGCTGCGGATTGAGCGCGTCATACGCGGTACCGAATTGCTGGCCGCCGTCCTTCAGCAGATGTACGGGCAACAGCTCGGCTTCGATGCCCTTCAGGTTCAGCGCAATGCGCACGCGGTAGGCGGCAGAGCTGCGGAAGTAGGTGTGGAGTTTCATGGCGGTTCCCGGTGTTCGTGGCGATGCCAATGTAAGGCAGCGGCGTGAATTTTGCGACACGGATGCGGAAATGGGCTGTATTTATGCTGTAAATGCGGATGTGAACGCGGGCGAGGCGGATTTTTTTGCGTGCCTTGTCGATTCCATGCACCGCCGTTCGTCGTCAGGAGGGGCGGCCCGTCATCCGCCCCACTTTTTATAAGGGGGCATCATGAACAAGCAAGTCATCTTCAACCTGCCGGTCAGGGACCTGGACAAATCCAGGGCATTCTTTTCCGCACTCGGCTTCAGCTTCAATCCGCAGTATTCCGGTGAAAACGCCGCTTTCATGAACATCGTGGATGGCAGCATCCACGCGATGCTGATGACGGAATCCTTCTTCAAGTCATTGATCGACAAGCCCGTCGTGTCGGCGAGGGAGGCCAACGAGGTCATCATCTGCCTGAGTTGCGAGAGCAGGGAAGAAGTGGACAGCCTGATCGCCAGGGCCGTCGCCGCCGGTGGCCGCACGCCGCATCCGCCCGAGGACCACGGCTTCATGTACGACCAGGGGTTCGAGGATATCGATGGGCATTTGTGGAACCTGGTGTGGACAGCGCCGCAGGAGGATTGATTACCGGATGATTCTTGCGGCCCTCATGCGTGGTCCGCATCCACGAGTCCGCCGAAATCTTCCGAGCGTATATGCTGTTTTCCAACGCAGGCGATGCCAGGCCATCGAAACCGGCCTTTGCATGGAACGAGGTCCGCCTGCGACAAGCACCTATCACATGAAACTCGACACTCAGGTGGCCAGTGAACGCTGTACTTTGCGGATGCGTTCGAACTCCTGCCGAACGATGTCTTCTCCATAGATCGTCTCGAGCCGTAGCACGATGAAATGGCCGCGTGCCACGTCCTGGTAAAAATCCATGAACAGTCCATTGATGGTGGCGCCTGTGACGGCCCCGATCACAGGCGCTGCCTGTAATACAGCCTTCTCGGTGACGACAATGCCATACCGCACAGCAATGGCATGGATCAGCTGGGCGAGCCATTTACCCGCCGAGCTTGCCGATACTCCCTTGGCGATATTGTCGGCAGCGACCTTGCCAAGCGCCTTGGCTGTTTCCGAAATGAGCTCCGCCATTGCAGCTCTGCCGACGTAATAGGCGATCTCGGTATCGTCATCGTCTTCCTGCTGCTTGGAACCATGACTGAACACGCTCAGGCATTCAAGCTGGATCTGCCGGTCGGCGATCCGGTGTCCTTCGCTCCGGGCGATGTCGAGAATCGACCGCATTATGACGGTGGTGGTTACCGGAATTTCTACCAGCAACCCGGTGAAGCCGAAGAATCCACCGATCGCTCCGCTTGCAGCCGCAACCAGCGTATGCGATGCCGTCCAGGCTTCCTGCTTTTCACTGCCCAGTGTCCGCTCCGCCAATGCGATCGATTGCGTCAGGCCTTTCTCGGTAGCTGCCTGAATGCCGTCTTTGACCTTCGCAGGCAGCTTCTTGATCCCTGCTTCGATCGATGAGCCGACCGCATTGGAAAACCGGATAAGCACCGGTGTGGCGCAGAGCAGCTCGACTGCCCGCTCAAGATCCCTTGAATCTGATGCATTGTCACGCAGGTTCATCCTTCGGTCCTTTCTGATGGAAGAGCGGCATCGGATACTGCTGGCAAACAAAAAACCCGCTATGCCTGAGAGGCATGCGGGTCGTTGATCGCTGCTGGACTACGTGATACGTGTTCGTGGTGCCGGGAACCGGAATCGAACCGGTACGCCTTGCGGCGCGGGATTTTGAGTCCCGTGCGTCTACCTATTCCGCCATCCCGGCGACGCGCCGTGCATTATCACTGATTTGCCCAGCAGGAGCAACCCTGCATGCGACCAATAAAGTATTGCCAGTATCGTAATGGATAGCAGGGGCGATCGGCGCCATCGCCTTGCCAGTTCCGACACCAGGCTTCGCTAGCCGGCAGCGCAGATTGCAATGGGCGCAGAAAGTCATCCTGCCAACAAGGTGTGGCGAATTGGCACCGATCCCCGCTTTCCGGGCCACCACGATCTTTCAAATTTCCCCGGAGTGCCGAACGGCGTATCATTTCCAGCGTGGAGTCCGTTGTTTCGGAGGGCCGGAAAATGTCTTGTATATTCTTCGATGCATCTCTTGGCAGGCACTGCAGCAACGTAACGGTGCTGGGCTCGTTTTACTGTGCCAACCATGCCCGCTTGCGGCGGAGCAGCTCCGACTACCGCATGAAGCTGCCGCCAGCGATCCCGGACACTGCGCTGCCAACGTCGCTTGAACGCGCGCCGAACGACAAGGAAAAGCGACGGTTTGCCAAGGCCGCGACCAAGGCTTGCGCCGAGGTCACGTCGCTTGTCACGGCGCTCGGCGAAAGCCGGGGCTCGGACGCACAGGTGAATGCGGAAACGGCCATCCAGAAGGTTTTCGGCGCCACCCACGCCGGCAAGGCGGCCGAGACACTGAAGGACATGGCCTGGATCCTGAAGCGTTGGGCCCAGAAACCGGAGGAGGGCCTGTCCATCAGCGATACCAACGCCTTCCTCGGCTGGGGCGCAGGCACGAGCGTCCACGGCACAGGTTTTTTCCGGAACTGGACTGCCGCACCGATCAAGCTCCCCCGCGTTACCAAGGAGGGTGTCGATAACCTCTCGAGAACCTTGATACACGAGAGTGCGCATGGCGTTTCAAGTGAAATCCAGGACGCTTTTGGCTATCGCAAGATGAACCCCGGCAAGTTCTACCAGTCGACGTGCCAGCAGCGGCTGATCAACGCGGACCATTATGCGCAGTGCGTGGAGATTTTCTGCGGCAGGTTGAGCGGAGCTACCTGGGACAATGAACTGCAGGTCCACGGTGGCGCCAGCGGTGGTAGCGCGGTCGCCTCCAGGCTTGGCGCGGTTTTCGTCGACCTGCGAACGATCTGCATGCATGCCAAGATCGCCGGTGATCGCATGGTCATCGAGCTTACCGGAACCGATGCTGTACCCTTGGGTAGCAACGCGGCACATTACACACGGTTACTGGGTCGAACGTTCAGCCAGGCCACGGTGAGAGGCGTGGTGCGCGCCCGGATAACAGACATGGCGCATCAGATCCGCCGACTGGAAGATGCCCTTGCCGGCGTCGATTTTGGCGACGGCAACGTCATGGACATCGAGGATCTTTTCAAGGAAATGGATATCGCCCAAAAGGGCAGCGCGGCGATCGTGTTTCCCATCAACATATCGAATGTCAAGGTGATGGTGATCGCATCCCGTGGGACGGCGGAGCGGGATCTGCGTGGCCTGTTGCTCAAGGAAATGATCTCGGAGTGCCTGCAGTCGCACAATCCGGGCGACGCCGGCCGCGTCATCACGGCGGACAATCTGCACGCGCTCCACACCCACTATGCCAGGGGAGCAGGCATCCCGCCCATCGACGTCAACCTGTCGCCGGCCATGGCACGGCATGTCAACGACTAGGACCGGTTCTTGAGCGGATGTAGCGTGGAAACGGCATGCGCCAGCTTCGCCTGTCGCTAATGTCGTGCATGTCCGCGCCCTCGGCGCGCACGTGCAGTGTGGCGAAGGCGCGGCCTTCTGGTCCCGCGCGACCGGCAGCCGGCGAGCCAGGCGATCCCACCCATCCATGACTCCCGGCCGTAAGTCGTTCCATGCAGGGCGCCATGCATTCCATCCCCCGTTTTCTGCGCTTCATCGCTTCCCGCTGCCTTCCCGAAGTTGTCTTTGTTACCTTACATACGTCGCCGCACATTACATAAGAGGCGGTGACCACCTGGCAACCACTTCGGAGAATCACATGAACAAATCGATCATCGGCGCAGCAGCAGTCATCCTGGCCATCCTGTCGCCATTCGCAGCAGCACAGGCACCAGCATCGCAGGCACAGGACCAGGCGAGCGTGTCCGTTACCGCACCGCGCCAGTCCTACACGCTGGGCGTCAACGAATTCTCGGAATTCGCCAACTCCTATTCGCTGAGCAACGGCCAGGTCGCCCGGTTCGTCCAGCGCGGCAATCACTACTATGTCCAGCTGAAAGACACGCTGCGCGAGATGCAGCGTGCCGACAGCAGCGTCCGGACAATCGTCTCCACCCGGCTGCGCCCGATTGGCCCCGGCACTTTCGTGACCGACAGCGGTGCCGAGCTCACATTCCGCGACCATGGCGACGAAGTGCGGATCAGCGGGTTCGAGCGGCTGCCGCAATCGCGCGTGGCAGCCAACGACGTGAACGTGCAGATGATCGCGCGCCGCTGATGTAAAGCGATGCGCACCAACGGCAAAAGGCCCGCATCAGCGGGCCTTGTCGTATCTGGAGCGGGGCGCCTTATGCTGCCAGGCGCAGCGGTGCCGGGTCGAGGCGTTCGTGCAGCAGCTTGAACACGTCGTCCTTCGTCAGCACATACTGTTCCATCAGCACGTCCTTCAGCGATTCCATCACGTCGCGATAGTCGCCGATCGACTTCAGCGTCTCGCTGTACAGTTCGTCCGCCTTGGCTTCCACTTGCACCAGCGTGTGCTCGCCGCTCATCTCGTTCTTGAACTGGCTGTAGTCCAGCTTGGAACGGGAATACATCGACAGGCTGTTGACCATCGTGTGCAGCATCGAGGTCGCTTTCTGGATGTCGTTCTGGCTGCCCACCGAGATGCCACGGGCACCGTAGAACAGTTCTTCCGCCGCCACGCCACCGTACAGCTGCATCACGTCGCGTTCCAGTTCTTCCAGCGTGCGCAGCGACATGTCGTCACCGGCGGAGAGCACGTAGCCCAGCGCGTTCAGCTTCGAGACCGATTCCGTGCTGATCTTCAGCAGGTGCGACTTTTCCTTCACTTCGTCCAGCGTCATGCCGGCACGCAGGAACGGGTCGATCTGCATGAAGAAGTGGCCCAGTTCGTGCAGGGCGATGCGCTCGCGCTGGCGGGTCTTCTCGGCCGTGGTGGCGCGGTCGGTCAGGCCGATCGTGGCGCGCTCGAAGGCACGGAACATCAGGCTGGTGTTGATCACCGTCTTGTCCTGGATCGACAGCAGCGAAGCGCGGTCGACCACGGTTTCCAGCAGGGCCGGCGACAGGTTCTGGGTGATCTCGGCAATCTGGTCCAGGTTCATGTCGCTCCAGTCCACCAGGCCGTCTTCCTTGCGCTTCAGGAACGAGCTCAGCAGTTCTTTGCGTTCCTGCTTGTTCGGCAGGCGGAAGTTGATCTTCACCGAGAAGCGGCGCAGCATCGCTTCATCCATCTGCGAATTGTTGTCGTCGAAGTTCGACGCCACGACCCAGATCACGCCCTTGCCTTCGTCGCTCTTCACGCCGTCCAGCAGGCCGAGCAGGGTGTTCGCGGTGTCGTCTTCCCATTTCTTCTCGCCGCGGCCGCGGGGCATGAACAGCGCCTGGGCTTCGTCGAGGAAGATGATGCAGTTGCCGCGTGCGGCTGCCTTGCGGTACAGCGCGTTCAGCGATTTCGAACCGCCGCCGATGTAGCCCGATTCCAGCGCCGAACCGGAGGCCGAGATCAGCGGGTAGCCCAGGCGCTTGGCCAGGTAGCCGGCCAGCTTCGTTTTACCCGTGCCGGCAGGGCCCGTCAGCATCACGTTGAACGGCTTGTCGATATTGTGCTGCTTGTAGACTTCGCGGTTGCGGATCATGTCTTCCAGGTGCAGCACTTCCTGCTTGATGTCTTCCATGCCGATCAGGTCGTCCATCGAACCCTTCAGCTTGTCCGGCGAGATCACGGATGCGGAAGCGCCGCCCATGCCGGGAATGCCGAACTTGAGCACGAACAGCAGCAGCACGACGAGGAAGATGTCGAATGCGTGGCGTTGCAGGAAGGCGGTCACGCTGGCCATCTGGCCGCCGTCGTCCAGCAGCACGGCCTTGTGCTGGGCCAGATAGTCCTCTTTCGCGATCGCGTACGGCAGGCCGTTGCGCAGCAGGACTTCACGCTCCAGGCTCAGGTGCGAGGTGCTCGGCACCTTCACCACGTGCAGCTGGGCCGAATCCTTGAACTTGTAGATATAGCGGGGCGAATCCGACAGCGGGCGGGCGATCAGCAGGTAATCGAGCCGGGCGCGCTGGCCAACGAGTGCCGTGATTTCCGAGATGTTTTGCGAGCGGACGACCGGGCTGGTGTCCTGCGTCACTTCGGTGCGGATGACAGCGAAAACCACGGCCGCGACCGCCAACACGATGAGGGCAAGGCGCACCCAGGTGTTCTTGAGCGCAAGCTGAAGTTTATAGAAATTGAACATGTGGCAGACTCAACAAGACAAGTATTGTCGTTAGCAAGACACTGAAGCGCGGTTGCGGGGCGCTTCAGCACCAACTGGTTAATCCGGCACGCGGGGTGGGGCACTGCCGGAGTGTCGTTGGCGAGGCACGGGCGCTGCCTGGGCGGCAGCTTATATCTGTTGACCTGTAAGCGGTCTTTAATGCCGGGCGGCAACGTAGCGTATATGTGGACTATACCGGGCCACACAAGCTTTGTCTTTAGTTTCCTGAAGAAAAAATCTTGATGCACAACAGGTTTTGCAACTGTTAATTACGGTCTGTCTAGCCAGATTTACAAGGTGGCTTTGCGTGTTTTAACGCCCCATCGGCGGCGGCCGTTGGAGCCCGGCAAACCATTGCGCCGCGTCACATGGAACAGCATATATATATCCGGTACACCGGCCACCCGGTGCCCGTCGCCTGGTGCGCTCATGCACGCGCTGCTGCGCAACGAAGTCAAGGCACTGTCCGGCGGAACAGCCGGAAGCGTTCGCTGCGGTCGCTGACGCGGCGGCCTTCCCACAGCAGCGTCCAGTCGCCGGGCGGATCACGTCGCACACCGCGCGAATAGTCTTGCCACAGCAGCAGGCGGCACTGCGGCTGGTCCACGCTGTTGAAGGGCAGCTTGCCGAAGTAGGCAAACGACGCGCGCTGGGCAGGCCCGGCATTGCTGGTCACACAATCGGTATCGGCCGGCAGCACGGCCGCGGCCTGTCGCGCTACCGTGGCGTAGCTCTTGTTGTAGTTGGTGAGCGGCAGGAACAGTGTCATCCACAGGATCCAGATCAGGATCACCCCGCCCGAGGACAGCACCACGGCGCGCCACAGCACCGATGGCCGGCGCGAGACGCGCCAGTGCACGAGCAGGAACCAGCCCAGCGTGGCGGCACCGGCCACGACGAGCGCCAGCCAGTTCACTTCCGGCACGTAGCCGGGCACCAGCCGCAGCACGTTATGGGCCGGCTTCGGCGGCCAGCCCGTCAGCTGGGCATACCAGAATAGCCACAGCAAGGCCGCACCCAGGGTCAGCACCATGACCGAGAACCAGTCGATCGCATTGATGGCGCCACGCTGCACCGTCAGCAGGCCGAACGCGGCCATGATTGCCAGCGGCGGCACCAGCATCAGCAGCTGGGCATGCTCCGGCGCCGGGTGCATCAGCAGCATGATGGTGGCGATCAGCACGAACGTGGTCGGCACCACGATGTGCAGCAGGTTGTTTTGCCGGCGCCATGCGTAGCCCGCCCACAGCGCGAACGGCCAGGCGGGCCAGAAGAACCACACGCCGTCGCGCAGGAGGATCTGCAGCGGGCGCAGGCTCGGCAACGCCAGCTGGGCCATGTTCCACGTATTCCACGATGCCTGCGGCGACTGGCCATACGGCTGCGCGATCGTTGCCGCCACCAGCCAGGGCAGCGTGACGGCAACCGCCACGCCGAGCGAGGCCAGCAGGTGGGGCAGCGCCTTGCCGGCCGGGATCGCCAGGAAGCGCGTGCAGATGAACAGTGCGACCAGCAAGAAGGCGGGTGGCACCCAGCCGCGCGCCAGCGTCATCAGGCCCAGCGCCATGCCGATCAGCGCGGCATTGCGCCAGCAGGGCTTTTCCATATAGCGCACCGAGCGGTACAAGGTCAGGGCCAGCAGCGCCGTCAGCAGCGGTTCGGACGTGGTTTCATGGCTGTGCTGCAGGAAGCCCAGGCAGCCCAGGTAGATCAGCAGTGCCGCATCGGCCAGCGTGCGGCCGAAATCATCCGGCTCGGGCTGGCCGCCGAACGCCAGCCGCAATGGCTGCGCTTCGGGTCGCCGGCCCAGGTTGAACGTGGTGTACCACAGGGACAGCACGCCCAGCAGGAATACGCCGATGGTGGCGATGCGCGCCGCCAGCACGTCGCCAAAGAGGCCACCGAACAGCTTGATGCACAGCGCGCCCAGCCAGAACATCAGCGGGCCTTCTTCCGGCATCGACATGCCGGCGATGTTCGGCCACAGCCAGTCCTGCCAGGCGCCATGCGCCATCGTCCACATGATGCCGAAGCTGGCGGCATCGTCGTTCTTCCACGGATCGCGGCCGATCACGCCCGGCAGGATATACAGCATGGCCAGGGCAAACAGGCCCCAGCGGGGCAGGGCAAGCACGGCGGAGGCGGGAAGGCGGACTGGCTTCATCAATCAATGCGGTCGGAACTCGGAAACAGGAGTATCGGTGATAACAATAAAAAAAGGCAGCCGCAGCTGCCTTTTTTCATGCCCGGGGGGATTAGCCCTGCGAGACAGCGGTCTTGGAACCGACCTTGCCGAACTTCTGGCGGAACTTTTCCACGCGACCGGCGGTGTCGACGATCTTGTGCTGGCCCGTGAAGAACGGGTGCGATTCCGACGAGACTTCGATCTTGACCAGCGGGTATTCTTTACCGTCGAGGGTGATCTTGTCGCGGGTGTTGATCGTGGAACGGGTCACGAACTTGAAGTCGCAGGACAGGTCGTGGAAGACAACTTCGCGGTAATCCGGATGAATTTCGTTTTTCATGGTGCTTTACTCTCAAAAGTTGGTAGCCAAACAGCACTTCGTCGGTCGAACAGCTTCTTGACCCGATTGCCGCCCACTTGCCGGGGTTAAAAACAGCCGGGGATTATACCGGAAAACGGGGCGGCGCAAAGAAAAACCGGTGTCTGACACCATTTATCCCTGAGGATAAATGGTGTCAGACACCGGTTGCTCGGCGGCTGCTGGTTGAGTCTGGCCGCCGTTGCGGAGCCTGATAAGGAGGCTTAGCCGCCGCGGCGGTGAAGCAGGGGTTTCGTATGGCACTGCCATGCGCCTGCGAAACGGATTGGCCCTGCAAGGCCAATCTCCTTGCGCCTCACTTCTCGCGGCTTCAGCCGCCGCGGCGCATCATGTCGAAGAACTCGGTGTTCGTCTTCGTGGCGCGCATCTTGTCGAGGATGAACTCCATCGCTTCGATCTCGTCCATCGAGTACAGCAGCTTGCGCAGGATCCAGATCTTTTGCAGCTCGTTCGGCTTGATCAGCAGTTCCTCACGGCGCGTGCCGGACTTGTTCAGGTTGATCGCCGGGTAGACGCGCTTCTCGGCCAGGCGGCGCTCCAGGTGCACTTCCATGTTGCCGGTGCCCTTGAATTCCTCGTAGATCACGTCATCCATGCGCGAGCCGGTTTCGATCAGGGCGGTGGCGATGATCGTCAGCGAGCCGCCTTCCTCGATGTTGCGGGCGGCGCCGAAGAAGCGCTTCGGGCGCTGCAGCGCGTTGGCGTCCACACCGCCGGTCAGCACCTTGCCCGATGCCGGGATCACGGTGTTGTAGGCGCGGGCCAGGCGGGTGATCGAGTCCAGCAGGATGACCACGTCCTTCTTCATCTCGACGAGGCGCTTGGCTTTCTCCATGACCATCTCGGCAACCTGCACGTGGCGGGTGGCCGGTTCGTCGAACGTGGAGGCGACGACTTCGCCGCGCACCGAGCGCTGCATTTCCGTCACTTCTTCCGGGCGTTCGTCGATCAGCAGCACGATCAGCGTCACGTCCGGGTGGTTCGCCGTGATGGCGTGCGCGATGTGCTGCAGCATCACGGACTTGCCGGATTTCGGCGACGCCACCAGCAGGCCGCGCTGGCCCTTGCCGATTGGCGCGATCAGGTCGACGATACGGCCGGTGATGTTCTCGGCGCCGTTCATCTCGCGCTCGAGGCGCAGCGGCTCGTTCGGGTGCAGCGGCGTCAGGTTCTCAAACAGGATGCGGTGCTTCGAGGCTTCCGGCGATTCGCCGTTGACCTTGTCCACCTTGACCAGCGCGAAGTAGCGTTCGCCATCCTTCGGCGTGCGCACTTCACCTTCGATCGAGTCACCGGTATGCAGGTTGAAGCGCCGGATCTGCGACGGGGAGATATAGATGTCGTCGGTCGACGCCATGTAGCTGGCGTCCGGCGAGCGCAGGAAGCCGAAGCCGTCCGGCAGCACTTCCAGGGCGCCATCGCCGAAGATCTGCTCGCCAGACTTGGCGCGCTTCTTCAGGATCGCGAACATGAGCTCCTGCTTGCGCAGGCGGGCCGCATTGTCGATATCCAGACTGATGGCCATTTCCAGCAACGCCGAAACGTGCAAGGCCTTTAATTCAGATAGATGCATAGATGTTTGAGTGTCCCGTGACGGGAAAGTAGGGTAGGGGAGGGAACTGCGTGGACTAATAAATTCGGGGGGCTGATGCCGCGATCCCGGCCATGCAGGTGGTGCTGCGGGCGCAGCACCACCTATATTACTCAAATATTGCTGTCGATGAAAGAGGTCAGTTGGCCTTTTGCCATGGCGCCTACTTTCTGGGCAGCCGGCACGCCGTTCTTGAACAGGATCAGCGTGGGGATGCCGCGGATGCCGAACTTGCCCGGCACGGTCTGGTTCGCATCGACGTCCAGCTTGGCGATCGTCAGCTTGCCGTCATATTCCTTGGCGACTTCTTCCAGGATCGGGGCGATGCTCTTGCACGGGCCGCACCACTCGGCCCAGAAGTCCACCAGCACGGGGCGGTCGGATTTCAGCACATCGGCTTCGAACGACGCGTCGGTAATGTGTTTGATATTTTCGCTCATGTTGTTTTCCCCTTTCGGGATCAGATTAAGTTCGCCTGGCGCCCGGTGCCGTTGCCTCGGGACCACCAGCCCGTTGCAGGGCAAATGGAGCCGTCGCACAGCAATTCAATGTCTGTCCATCGATGACAGCTCGCGATGGAAAGCCTCAATGTAAAGCCCCGATGGAAAGCCCAATGACCGATCACGATTGAAGACAGATCGATCAAGAGCCGGATAACGAGGCTTGCAATAGGGAATCAGGCGGGGATGGACCAAATAATAACCTATTTTTTGTCACCGTGTAGCTGCGCGGGCCTGCTCCTGGCCACCTCGAGAAGGTCGCCCAGCGCGGTGCTCGACAGCGGCTTGCTGCAGGCACCCAGGATCGTCAATCCCTGCGCCATCGCCAGCGTTTCGGCTGCGCGCAGGATGCCGCTGTCCATGCCCGACAGCAGGATCACGCTGCCATCGAAACCGCCATCGGCCACGGTGCGCAGGAACTCGATGCCATCCATTTCAGGCAATGACAGGTCGCACACCAGCACGTCGGGCCGGAACGCCGGCAGCGCCTTGAGCGCGCGGCGGGCATCGGTTTCGGCATGCACGTTGGAATAACCCAGGCCGCCCAACATGTCCTTCAGCATCTCCAGCATGAAGGCATCGTCGTCCAGCAGCAGGATGCGCAGGGCGTGGTTCATGTCACTTGTCACCAATGGTTGTGTGGTTAATGATGTGCTCCCTGATCTGGCCCAGCAGCGGGCGGAATTGCCCGACCAGCGCCCAGGCGCCCCGTTCGGCCGCGGGGCCGGCCTGCGGCAGCGCTTCCATGCGTTCGCACAGCTCGCCCATGCCGATCGCGCCCACGGTGCGGGCCGCCGCCTTCAGGCGATGGCCCAGTTCGCGGATGCGCGTCACGTCGCCATCGGCCAGGGCTTCGTCCAGTTCCGCCATCCCGGCCTCGGCCGATTGCAGGAACTTCAGCGCGAAATTGCGGATCTTGTCCGGCTGGTAGCCCAGCACCTGGGCCAGCACGGAAAGGTCGATGACTGCCGGGTCGCCCGCCAGCGCCACAGGCGGGCGGCGCAAGGCGGCACCGCCGGCGCCGTTGTCACCACCATTGTCACCGCCATTATCACCGCCCTCGCCGCCATTGTTCGCGCGGCGCGCCGGCAACCATGCCGCGACCGTGCGCACCAGCAGCGCGGGCTGGATCGGCTTGGCGATGAAGTCGTCCATGCCGGCCGCCAGGCAGCGCTCGCGCTCATCGCTGGTGGCGGTGGCCGTCATCGCCAGCACGCGCAGGCCGGCCAGGCGCGCATCGGCGCGGATCCGGCGCGTTGCCTCCAGCCCGTCCATCACCGGCATCTGCACATCCATCAGCACGCAGTCGAAGCGGGCGTCCGCCAGCTGCTCCAGCGCTTCCGCGCCATTGCCGGCCAGCCGCACCACGGCGCCGGCTTCTTCCAGCATTTCCAGGCCGATCTGCTGGTTGAAGGCATTGTCTTCCACCAGCAGGATATGGGCACCGTTCAACGAAGCCGGTTCGGCCGCGGATGCCGGCGGCGGCGCGGCGGCAGGGGCGGCGGTGCCGCCGATGCCGAGACGGGCCGTGAACCAGAACGTGCTGCCGTCGCCCGGCACGCTCGACACGCCCACTTCGCCGCCCATCAGCTGCGCCAGCTCCTTGCAGATGGCCAGGCCAAGGCCGGTGCCGCCATAGGCCCGGGTGGTCGACGTGTCGGCCTGCTCGAACGACTGGAACAGCTTGCCCATCTGCTGTTGCGTCATGCCGATGCCTTCGTCGCTGACCTCGAAGCGCAGCACGCAGCCGGTATCGTCGCCCGCCACGCGCCGCACGCGCAGGCCGATCGTACCCTGCTCGCTGAACTTGATCGCGTTGTTGGCGTAGTTGATCAGCACCTGGCCCAGCCGCAGCGGGTCGCCGCGCAGCGTTCGGGGCACATCGGGATCGATGGCGATGTCGAGGTGCAGCTCCTTGCCGGCCGCCTTCGGCGCCACCACCGTCGTCAGCGTTTCGATCACCTGGTCGAGCGGGAACTCCACCTGCTCGATATCGAGCTTGCCGGCTTCGATCTTCGAGATGTCCAGGATGTCGTCGATGATGCCCAGCAGATGCTCGCCGGCGAAGCGGATCTTTTCCAGGTAGTCGCGCTGCCGCGGATCGAGCTCGGTCTTCAGCGCCAGGTGCGCCATGCCGATCACGCCATTCATCGGCGTACGGATCTCATGGCTCATATTGGCCAGGAACTGGCCCTTGGCCTGGCTGGCTTCCTCGGCGATCTTCTTGGCCTGGTCGAGCTGCTCGGTGCGTTGCGCCACGCGTTCCTCGAGGTGCTCGTTCAGCTCGCGCAGCGCCTGTTCCTGCCGCTTGGCCTCGGTGACGTCGATCGACATGCAGATCAGGTATGCCGGTTCGCCATGCTCGTTGAACACGGGTTTCTTGAACGTGCGCAGCGTCAGCTGCTGGCGCAGCGCGGGATTGAACAGCGTTTCCTCGTAGTCGATCTGCTCGCCGCGCGCGAATGTCTCGCGGTCGCGCCGGGCAAACTCGGCCAGCTCTTTCGGCGAGTGCAAATGCGCGTAGCTGCCGTTGTGCAGGTCGGCCATCGTGTAGCCGAACTGGTGTTCGCAGGCGGGATTCATCAACAGCAGCCGCAGGTCCGGGCCCTTCAGGAACAGGCCGATCGGCATCATGCTGATGATTTCCTGCAGCCGCTGCTCGCCCTGCCGTAGCGCGTCGACACTGTTCTTGCGCTCGGTGATGTCGGTCAGGCTGGCCACGGCCATCGTGGCGGCGCCCAGCTCGTCGCGCATCGGTTCGGCGTTGACGGACAGCCAGCAGATGGCGCCATTGTCCCCCGTCACGCCCATCACCACGTCGCGCACCGAGCGGCCGCTGGCCAGTGCCCGCTGCACCGGGTGTTCGGCGGAGGCGAACGGGCGGCCATCCTCGTGCATGCCCGGCCACAGCCGTGCACCGCTGGCGGCGGCGGGGCCGAGCATGCGGGCCGTGGCCGCATTGCATTCGAGGATTACGCCCTCGCTGTTCAGCACGATCAATCCATTGGTGACGGCATTGAACACGGAAGCCATGCGCTGGCTCGAATTGCGCAACGCCACCTCGGCCAGGCGCCGGTCCGTGATGTCGCTGATCATCGCCAGCGTGCCCGTGTACGCGCCGTCGTCGGCGTGGATCTGCGTCGTCGACACCAGCCCCACATCGATGAGCCATCCTTGCGGTAGAAGCGCGCATCGCCCTGTTCCGCCTCGCCGGGGCGGCGGCGCTGGTTCTGCCGCGTCAGCTGTGCCACGCTGTCCTCGTCCAGGAAGTCGCTCATGGGGCGGCCCAGCATCTCGTCCGGTTCGTAGCCCAGCATGCGCGCCATCGTCGGGTTGACGAACGACGTGCGGTCGCCCGCCTCGAGCATCCAGATGCCTTCGGTCGCGGTCTGCACGATCAGCCGGTAGCGTTCCGAGCTGACGTGCAGCGCCTGTTCGGTGCGCTGGCGCTGGGTCATGTCGCGCACCGACACCACCGACAGGCCCTGGCCCGCCATCTCGATCGGTGCCAGGTGCACCATCGCAGGGAAGTGGGCACCGTCGGCACGCCGCGCCGTCAGCACGCGGCCCGGCAGGTTCGGGCGCGAGAACAGTTCGCGCGGCAGGCCCGGGGCGCTGCGCATCACTTCCGGCACCAGCAATTCCATCGACAAGCCGGCCATGTCGCCGGGCTGGTAACCGAAGCAGGCGGCGGCGGCCCGGTTCACCTGCTTCACGCGGCCGGCGCGGTCGGCGATCAGGATGCCGCCGGGCATCGCTTCGAGCACGCCGGACAGCCGTTCCCGCTCGGCCACCGCGCGGTCGCTCACCGGCCCGATCGTGCCGCTCGCCAGCAGGGGAAGCGCGCCGCTGCGTTCCGTCACGCGTCCGCGCAGCACGGTCCAGCGGAAACCGCCGTCGCGGCAGCGCATCCGGCATTCGTGCACCAGCAGTGTGTCGTCGACGGGATCGGAGCCGATGCGCGACATCTCGTGCACGAGGTGCATCCGGTCGTCCGGGTGCACGTGCTGCAGCCAGGCGTCGCGATCCGCCGGCGCGAACCCGCCCGCGCCATAGCCGAGCAATTCGCCGACGCGCGGCGACAGGCGTACCTCGTCGCTTTGCGGATGCCATTCCCACACGCCCTCGCAGGCCGCATCGAGGGCGCGTTCGGCCACCGGTGCCGCTGGCGCCGGCGGTGCCACAGCCGCCGGCAGCGGCCCTGGCCGCGCGCTGCGCACCCGCCAGATGGCGGCGGCCCCCAGCAATGCCGCGAGCATGCCCGCCGCGACCAGTGGCCAGCGCGAGTCCGGCACCTGCTCGCGGTACAGGAATTGCTCCAGTGGCACGCTGCGCGGCAGCATGCCCAGCGTGATGTAGGTATTGGCGATCGCCTGCCAGCGCGCCGGGTTGCTGTAGCCGGGTTCGACCAGTGGCTGCTCCATCAGCTTCGCGGTCTGGCGCGCTTCGTACATCAGGTGCTCGCGCGAGGCGCCCTGTGGGTAGCGGGCGCGGATCAGGTCCACGATTTCCTCGGGGTGTTCCATCGCGTAGCGCCAGCCGCGCAGCGTGGCCGCCCGCATCGCACGCGCGCGCTCGGGATGTTCGCGCAGTTCGTATTCGGTGGTGAACAGGTTGTCGCCGTAGAAATCGATGCCGGCCGCGCGCGGCGACAGCACGTCGTAGCGCGCACCCGCGCGCTCCAGCAGGTAAGGCACTTCCGTGATGTAGCCCGACATCGCATCGACCTTGCCTTCGACCAGGTCATCGACCCGCCGGCTATGCGGCAGCAATTTCAGGTCGGCCGGCTTCACGCCCTGGCGCAAAAGGTAGGCTTGCAGTTCGTCGTCGCCGGACGCGAGCATCATGCGCGCATTGCGTAACGGTAGCGCCTTGCCATCCGGCGTGCGGCGAACGAACAGCGCCGCCGCCGAATGCTGGAAGATCGTCGCCAGCACCACGACCGGTTCACCCCTGGCGCGGTACACCAGCAGGCTGCTGTTGCCCGTGCCGTACTGGGCCCGGCCGGACAGCACGCTGCGCACGGGATCGCCGTCCGGCAGCGCGTCGAGCAGCGTCACTTCCAGCCCCTCGTCGCGGTAATAGCCCTTGTCCTGGGCAGCGTAATAGCCGGCGAACTGGAACTGGTGGCGCCACTTCAGCTGCACGGCCACCTTTTCCAGCCCGAATGCCGGTGCACAGGCGCACATCAGCAAGGCCACCTGCAGCAGGCGGCGGCGACGTGCGGAGCGGGCGGGAGTAAACGGCAACAGCAACGGCTTCCTTTCTACAAGCTGGCTCAGGCGGCAGGAGCGGTGTACGTGGTGAAGACAGGCGAAGACCAGACTATACAACGGCCAGCGTGCTCAGGCGTGCGCGCCGGTCGTCACGCTGCCCGCGAACTGGTAGCGGTGGCCGGGGTGCCACATCGTCACGAGCGATGCCACCTTGCCCGCCGAGCGCGTGCGCCGCCGCAGCACGAGGCAGGGCTGGCGCGCATCCATGGCCAGCATGTCGGCAATGTCGCGCGGCGCGGCCAGCGCTTCCAGGCTGTACGTCGCGGCCTGCAGGGGCGCCGTCGCCAGCAGGTATTCGCTGGGCGTGACGCGGGTGAAATCCTGCGCCAGGTAATCGGGCACCACCTGCGGGTTGACCCAGCGGTCCTCGACCTGGATCGGCACGCCGTTCTCGTAATGGACGATGATCGAATGGAACAGGATATGCCCGGCAGTCACTTCGAACCCCTTGGCCAGCAGTTCGTGGGCGGGCATCTGGTCGAGCCGCTGCAAGGTGCTGCGGTGCGTGTGGCCGCGCGCACGGATCTCGTCGGCGATGCTGCGGATTTCCAGCAGCGTGGCCTGTACCTTCTGCGGCGCCACGAAGGTGCCCGAGCCCTGGCGGCGCGTCAGCACGGCTTCGGCCGTCAGCTCGCGTACGGCGCGGTTGACGGTCATGCGCGACACGCCGAACTGTTTCACCAGTGCCTGTTCGGAAGGAATCACGTCGCCTTCCTTCCAGTGCCCGGCGGCGATCTGCGCCACCAGGAAATCCTTGATGCGCTGGAAAATGGGCGTGCCTGCTGCATCGTGCGGTGCTTCCAAATTTCCTGCTCCTCTGCTGCGCCATGGGTCGCGGCATTCTAGGCCCTGAATGAAGCCCAAGGCAAGGAATTCGAAAGCAAGCGCCGGGGTGCCGGCGGAACGGGCAGTGCCTACCATGACGGCATACAATGCACACTGGAGCAGGCCATGGACACCACTTTCGACCCCACCTTCAAGAATGGCGGCCAGCGCGCCGAGGAAACGGCGTACGGCAGCGACGATGCGCGCTGGGCCGCCGTGCAGCGGCGCGACCCGACCGCCGACGGCCGGTTCTTCTATTCGGTGCGCACCACCGGCGTCTATTGCCGGCCGTCGTGCGGCGCCCGGCCGGCGCTGCGGGCCAATGTCGCCTTCCATACCAGCACCCTCGAAGCCGAGCGCGCCGGCTTCCGGCCTTGCCTTCGTTGCAAGCCCGACGGGCCGCCGCTGGCCGAACGCCACGCCGCGCTCGTGGCCGAAGTGTGCCGGCAGATCGATGCGGCGGAGGAGGAGCCCGACCTGGCCACGCTGGCCGCGGCGAGCGGCATCAGCCGCTTCCACCTGCATCGTATCTTCAAGGCACAGACGGGGATCACGCCGAAGGCCTATGCGGCGGCGCGGCGCAAGCAGCGCGTGCACGACAACCTGGCCGGCCTCGCGCAGCAGCCGTCGGTCACGGAAGCGGTCTACGCCGCCGGCTACAACTCGAGCGGCCGCTTCTATGCCACGTCGCGCGCATCGCTGGGCATGACGCCGACCGCGTTTCGCCGCGGCGGCAGCGGCGCCACGATCCGCTTTGCCATCGCCCAGTGCTCGCTGGGTGCGATCCTCGTGGCCAGCACCGATGTGGGCATTTGCGCGATCCTGATGGGCGACGATCCCGGCGCGCTGGCGCGCGACCTGCAGGACCGCTTTCCGAATGCGGAACTGGTGGGCGCCGAGCCCGACTACGAAGCCGTGGTGGCGCAGGTGATCGGCCTGGTCGAGGCGCCGGAAACGGGGCTCGACCTGCCGCTGGACGTGCGCGGCACGGCATTCCAGCAGCGCGTGTGGCAGGCCCTGCGCACGATTCCCGCCGGGCGCAAGGTGAGCTACACGGAACTGGCGGCGATGGTCGGGGCACCGAAAAGTGTCCGCGCCGTGGCCGGCGCCTGTGCCGCCAATGCGATCGCCGTGGCGATTCCCTGCCACCGCGTGGTACGCAACGATGGCACGATTTCCGGCTACCGCTGGGGCGTCGAGCGCAAGGAAGCGCTGCTGCAAAGGGAGACCGCGCGCGAGGGGGGCAAGTGAACGTCGACTGGCAGCGCGTCGAGGAAGAGCTGAATGCCTTCGGCTGCGCCCGCGTACCCGGCCTGCTGGCACCCGCGCAGTGCGCGCAACTGGCGAACGCCTACGATGACGCCGGCCTGTTCCGCAGCCGCATCGTGATGGCGCGCCACGGCTTCGGCCGCGGCGAGTACCAGTATTTCCGCTACCCGCTGCCGGACCTCGTGCACCAGGTGCGGGAATCGCTGTACGGCCCGCTGGCCGCGATCGCGGACCGCTGGCATGCGGCGCTCGGCATCGACGAGCGCTATCCGCCGCGGCATGCCGACTATCTGGCGCGCTGCCATGCGGCCGGCCAGGAACGGCCCACGCCGCTGCTGCTGCGCTACGGCGAGGGCGACTACAACTGCCTGCACCAGGACCTGTATGGCGCGCACGTGTTCCCGCTGCAGGCCGCGGTGCTGCTGTCGCGGCCCGGCGCCGATTTCACGGGCGGCGAGTTCGTGCTGACGGAACAGCGGCCGCGCATTCAGTCGCGCGCCGAGGTCGTGCCCCTGGCGCAGGGCGACGGCGTGATCTTTCCCGTACATCACCGGCCCGTGAACGGCACGCGCGGCATCTATCGCGTCAACATGCGGCACGGGGTATCGCGGCTGCGCAGCGGGCAGCGGCACACGCTCGGCATCATTTTCCACGACGCAGCGTAGCCGTTTCGCTACACTCGATGCCTTTCGTACCCGAAAGGATCTCCATGCGCCTGCTCCCCCTTTCCGCACTTGTCTCGACTGCGCTTGTCTCCACCTCTCTTGTCCTGGCTGCCCAGGCCCACGCCGCCCCCGGCACCGTGATCGACAACGCCAACGGCTACACGCTGGTGGCCGGCGACCGGCTGGTGCGCTTCGCGTCGCTCGCCTTCGATGCAAACGGCCGCATTGTCGCCGTCGGCACGGCGCGCGAGGTGGCGGCGAAGGCACCCGGCTTCACCCACGTCGACGTCGGGGGCAAGACGGTGCTGCCCGGCCTGGTCGATGCCCATGGCCACGTGTTCGGCCTGGGCGAGATCGCCACGGGCGTGGAGCTGTACAGCGCCACCAGCCTCGATGGCGCCGTGAAGGCGGTTGCCGGATTCGCGGGCGCCAATCCGCAGCGCGGCTGGGTGGTCGGCAACGGCTGGAACCAGGAGACATGGAAACTGGGCCGCTTTCCCACTGCGAAAGAACTCGATGCGGCTGTGGCGGACCGCCCCGCGCTGATGCGCCGCGTCGACGGCCATGCCGCGTGGGTCAACAGCCGTGCGCTGGCGCTGGCCGGTATCACGAAGGAAACACGAGATCCGGCAGGCGGCAAGATCGAGCGCGATGCGCAGGGCAATGCGACCGGCATCCTCGTCGACGCGGCGATGGATCTCGTGAACCGGGTGCTGCCGCGGCCGACCGAGGCCGAATCGCGCGCCGCCCTCGATGGCGCACTGGCGATGCTCAAGGGCATGGGGCTGACGAGCGTGCACGATGCCGGTATCGGGGTCGGCGCGGACAGGCTGTATCGCGCCTATGCGGACGCGGGCAAGCTGACCACCCGCGTCTACGCGATGATCGGCGATACCGCGGCAGATTTCGACCAGCTGGCAGTGAAAGGCCCGCTCAAAAGCTATGCGAACGACCTGTACGCGCTGTCGTCCGTGAAGCTGTTCGCCGACGGCGCGCTGGGCAGCCGGGGCGCGGCCCTGATCCAGCCCTACAGCGACGCGCCGCACACGCATGGCCTGCTGTTCTATGACGACGCGGCGATGCGCGCCAGGATGGCAAAGGCGATGAAGGCCGGCTACCAGGTCAACGTGCATGCGATCGGCGACGCCGGCAACCGCCAAATCCTCGACGGCTACGCGGCGCTGCTGAAGCAGTATCCCGCTGCGGGGCTGCGCCACCGCATCGAGCACGCGCAGGTGGTGGCGCCGGCCGACATCCCGCGCTTCGCGCAACTGGACATCATTCCGTCGATGCAGCCCACGCACGCCACGTCCGACCACAACATGGCCGAGCAGCGCGTGGGCAAGGCGCGCATCGCCGGTGCCTATGCGTGGCGCACGTTCCTGAAGCAGGGGTCGCGCATCGCCTGCGGTTCCGATTTCCCGATCGAGTCGCCGAACCCGTTCCAGGGCATGCATGCCGCCGTCACGCGGCAGGACATGCAGGGCCGGCCCGCGCAAGGCTGGTACCGGGAACAGGCCATGACGGTGAAGGAGGCGCTGCGCTGCTTCACGCTGGACGCGGCCTACGCGGCACGGCAGGAAGACGTGCTCGGCTCGCTGGAGCCGGGCAAGTGGGCCGATTTCATCGTCACGGACCGCGACCTGTTCGCGGTGCCGCCGGCGGAGATCGGCCGGATCGGCGTGCTGGAAACGTGGGTGGGCGGCAGGCAGGTGTTCAAGCGATAGCGGCGATGCCGTCCAGTTCCGCCACCGCGTCCGCCGGGAGCACCAGCGATGCGGCGGCGAGGTTCTGTCGCAGGTGGGCCACGGACGACGTGCCGGGAATCACGAGGATGTTCGGCGACCGTTGCAGCAGCCACGCGATCGCCACCGCCATCGGGGTCGACTCGAGGCGCGCCGCTACCTGCGACAGCGTGTCTGATTGCAGTGGCGAGAAACCGCCGAGCGGGAAGAAGGGCACGTAGGCGATGCCGTCGGCCGCCAGCGTGTCGATCAGCGCATCGTCGCCACGGTGCACGAGGTTGTAGTGGTTCTGCACACAGGCGATCGGCACCATGCGGCGCGCCTCGCGCACCTGGGCAGCCGTCACGTTGCTCAGGCCGATATGGCGCACCAGGCCCTGCTCGCGCAGGCCGGCCAGCACGGCCAGCGGTTCTTCCAGCGACCCTTCGGCCGGGCCGTGCACGCTGAACATGGCCCGCAGGTTCACCACGTCCAGCGATGCCAGGCCCAGGTTGCGCAGGTTGTCGTGCACGGCCGCCGTCAGCTCTTCCCGCGACAATGCCGGCAGCCAGTTGCCCTGGCCGTCGCGGCGCGCGCCGATCTTCGTCACGATGGTGAGGTTGTCCTGATAGGGGTGCAAGGCCTCGCGAATCAGCTGGTTGGTGACGTGCGGCCCATAGAAATCCGACGTGTCGATGTGGTCGACACCGCCCGCCACCGCGGCGCGCAGCACGGCGCGGGCCGCCTCGGGGTCCTTTGGCGGGCCGAACACGCCCGGCCCGGCCAGTTGCATGGCGCCGTAGCCGAGCCGCCTGACCGTGCGGTCGCCGAGTTGCCAGGTGGTGTGCGTGTTGTTCGTGGTTGTCGACATCTTGCTCTCCTTGTTTGGTGATGCAGCAAGGATAGGAGCGCTTCGACCGCGCGACAATCCGGTAAAGTGTGCATGGGTTGTACGAAAAAACGAACAATGAGGCGATGATGAAGGTGGATCTCGGTGATTTGAATGCCTTTGTCACGGTGGCGCGGGTCGGTGGGTTCCGCGACGCCGCGCGAGTGGCGGGCCTCAGTGCATCCGGCTTGAGCGAGGCGGTGCGGCGCCTGGAAGCGCGGCTCGGGGTACGCCTGCTGAACCGTACCACGCGCAGCGTGGTACCCACGGAAGCGGGCCGCAGCCTGCTCGACCGGCTGGCCCCTGCGCTGAACGAAGTGCAGTCCGCGCTCGACGTGGTCAACGCCTTCCGCGACCGGCCCACGGGCACGCTGCGCCTGAACGTGCCGCAGGCCGCGGCGCGGCTGGTGCTGCCGGCCATCGTGCCGCGCTTCCTGGCCGCTTATCCGGACATCGTGGTCGATGTCGCCGTCGAGGACAGCTTCGTCGACATGCTGGCCGCCGGCTTCGACGCCGGTATCCGCTACGAGGAGCGGCTCGAGCAGGACATGATCGCGGTGCCCATCGGCCCGCGCCTGCAGCGCTTCGCCGCCGCCGCGTCGCCGGCCTATCTGGAGCGCCATGGCCAGCCCGGCCACCCCGGCGAACTGCTGCGGCACGCATGCCTGGCCGGGTATTTCGCTGCCGGCGCCAGCGTGCAGTGGGAATTCGCCCGCGACGGCGAAACGGTGCGCGTCGACCCGCAAGGGCCACTGCGCGTGCGACTGGGGGCGGGGGCGGACCTCGCCGTCGCATCGGCCGTGGCCGGCGCCGGCATCGTCTACCTGTTCGAGGACTGGCTGGCACCGTACTTTGCGCGTGGCGAACTGGTGCCCGTGCTGGAGCCGTGGTGGCCCGGGTTTTCCGGGCCGTTCCTGTATTACCCCGGCCGGCGCCTCGTGCCCGCGCCGCTGCAGGCATTCATCGATTTCATCCGCGCCACGCCGGAATAGCGATAAAAACAATTTGACCAGGTTGTATAGACAACCTATGCTGTGAGGATCAGCCATCCTCACAGGAGACGCCATGAGCGACCCGCGCTTCGATCCCACCCGCGACATCCGCGCCCCGCGCGGCCCGGACAAGACCTGCAAGACCTGGGGCGCCGAGGCGGCGTACCGGATGATCCAGAATAACCTCGACAAGGAAGTGGCCGAGAATCCGCAGGCGCTGGTCGTCTACGGCGGCATCGGCCGCGCCGCGCGCAACTGGGAATGCTTCGATGCGATCCTGGCAGCGCTGAGGAACCTGGGCGAGGAAGAAACGCTGCTGGTCCAGTCCGGCAAGCCCGTCGGCGTGTTCCGCACCCATGCCGATGCGCCGCGCGTGCTGATCGCCAATTCGAACCTCGTGCCGAAATGGGCCAACTGGGAGCACTTCAACGAACTCGATCGCCAGGGCCTGTTCATGTATGGCCAGATGACGGCCGGCAGCTGGATCTATATCGGCACGCAGGGCATCGTGCAGGGCACCTATGAAACGTTCGCCGAAGCGGGCCGCCAGCATTTCGGCGGCACCATGGCCGGCCGGTGGATCCTGACCGCCGGCCTCGGCGGCATGGGCGGCGCGCAGCCGCTGGCCGCCACGATGGCCGGTGCCGTGTCGCTCACCGTCGAGTGCCAGCAGGCCAGCATCGATTTCCGCCTGCGCACCCGCTACCTGGACAAGCAGGCCGCCTCCATCGACGAAGCGCTGGCGATGGTGCGCCAGCACAAGGAAAAGGGCGAGGCGATCTCGATCGGCCTGCTCGGCAATGCCGCCGACGTGCTGCCCGAACTGGTGCGGCGCGCCCGCGACGGCGGCATGGTGCCCGACCTCGTCACCGACCAGACGTCCGCGCATGACCTGATCAACGGCTACCTGCCGCAGGGCTGGAGCGTGGCCGACTGGCAGGCGGCGCGCGCCGAACCGGCGCGCCAAGGCGAACTGAAAGCCGCCGCCGCCGCGTCATGCGCCGTGCACGTGGCGGCGATGCTGGACTTCCAGGCGCTGGGCGCCCAGGTGGTCGACTACGGCAACAACATCCGCCAGGTGGCGCTCGACGAGGGGATAAAAAACGCGTTCGACTTCCCCGGCTTCGTGCCGGCCTATATCCGGCCGCAGTTCTGCGAGGGCCGCGGGCCGTTCCGGTGGGTGGCCCTGTCCGGCGACCCGGAAGACATTTATAAAACCGATGCCAAGATCAAGGAACTGTTCCCGCACCACGCCAACGTGCACCGCTGGCTCGACATGGCGCGCGAACGCATCGCCTTCCAGGGCCTGCCCGCGCGGATCTGCTGGCTGGGCCTGGGCGAGCGCCACATCGCCGGCCTGGCCTTCAACGATATGGTGAAGAACGGCGAACTGAAGGCGCCCATCGTCATCGGCCGCGACCACCTCGACACGGGCTCCGTCGCCAGCCCGAATCGCGAAACGGAAAGCATGAAGGATGGCAGCGATGCCGTGTCCGACTGGCCGTTGCTGAACGCGTTGCTGAACACGGCCGGCGGCGCCACGTGGGTATCGCTGCACCATGGCGGCGGCGTGGGCATGGGATACTCGCAGCATGCCGGCGTCGTCATCGTGGCCGATGGCACCGAGGCGGCGGCACAGCGGCTCGCACGGGTGCTCGTCAACGACAGCGGCTCGGGCGTGATGCGCCATGCCGATGCCGGGTATGAAACCGCGATTGCCTGCGCGCAGCGCAACGGCCTGAACCTGCCGATGGTGAAGTAAAGGAAATGCAGATGACCCTGACCCTCCATCCCGGAAAATTGTCCTTGTCCGACCTGCGTGCCGCCTGGGCGGCGCACGGCCCCATCGCCCTGGCGCCCGAAGCGTATGCGGACATCGATGCGTCCGCCCGCGCCGTGCAGGCGATCGTGCAAAAAGGCGAAGCGGCCTATGGCATCAATACCGGCTTCGGCCTGCTGGCAAAGACCCGCATTCCGGACGGCCAGCTCGAGCAGCTCCAGCGCAACCTGATCCTGTCGCACTCCGTCGGTACCGGCGAGCTGATGGCGGACCATGTGGTGCGCCTGCTGATGCTGACGAAAATCGGCAGCCTGGCGCGCGGCTTTTCCGGTATCCGCGCCGTCGTCATCGATACGCTGATCGCCCTGTACAACGCCGGCATCGTGCCGGCCATCCCGGTCAAGGGCTCGGTGGGCGCCTCGGGCGACCTGGCACCGCTGGCGCACATGACGCTGGCGCTGCTGGGCGTGGGCCAGGTGCGCGTGAAGGGCGAGCTGATGGAAGCGCTCGACGCGCTGGCCGCGGCCGGTATCGCGCCCGTGGTGCTGGCGCCGAAGGAAGGACTGGCGCTGATCAACGGCACCCAGGCCTCCACGGCGCTGGCGCTGCACGGCCTGTTCATGGCCGAGCGGCTGCTGGAGGCGGGCATGGTCACCGGATCGCTGTCGCTGGACGCCGCCAAGGGCAGCGACGCGCCGTTCGACGCCCGCGTGCACGAAGTGCGCGGCCAGCCGGGCCAGATCGCCGCCGCGGCCATCTACCGGCAGCTGGTGACGGGCAGCGCGATCCGCGCCTCGCACCTGCTGGGCGACGAACGCGTGCAGGACCCTTACTGCCTGCGCTGCCAGCCGCAGGTGATGGGCGCCTGCATGGACCTGATCGCGAACGCCACCCGCACGCTGCTGATCGAGGCGAACGCCGTCACCGACAACCCGCTGCTGTTCAGGGAGGGAGACGACGTGACCATCGTTTCGGGCGGTAATTTCCATGCCGAGCCGGTAGCCTTCGCGGCCGACACGCTGGCGCTGGCCATCGCGGAAATCGGCAGCATCGCCGAACGCCGCATCGCGCTGCTGATCGACGCGACCCTGTCCGGCCTGCCGCCGTTCCTGGTGCGCGAACCGGGCGTCAATTCCGGCTTCATGATCGCGCACGTGACGGCGGCGGCGCTGGCTTCCGAAAACAAGTCGCTGGCGCATCCGGCCAGCGTGGACAGCCTGCCCACGTCCGCCAACCAGGAAGACCATGTGAGCATGGCCACCTTCGCGGCGCGCCGGCTCGACGAGATGGCGCACAATACCGCGGCGATCGTCGGCATCGAGCTGCTCGCGGCGGCGCAGGGCATCGACTTCCACCGGCCCCTGAAGACGTCGCCGCACCTGGAGCACGTGCACGCGCAGTTGCGCCGGCGCGTGCCGTTCTTCGATGCCGACCGTTACTTCGCGCCCGATATCGAGGCGGCCAAGCGGATGGTGCTGGACGGCGACCTGTCCGCCGACTGCCGCCAGCTGTTCAAGCCGCTGCACCCCTGAGGAGGCCAGATGGACTTTGCTTTTGAAGCCGGCACGCTCCCGCTGCTGATCTCGATGCCACACGCGGGCACCGGCATTCCGGCCGATATCGCCGCCACGATGACACCGGCGGCGCTGCGCAAGGCCGACACGGACTGGCACCTGCGCGAGCTGTACGGCTTCGCCCGCGAACTGGGCGCCTCCACCCTGGCGGCGCACTGGTCGCGCTACGTGATCGACCTGAACCGCCCGGCGGACAACGCCAACCTGTATCCCGGGCAGGACACCACCGGCCTGTGCCCGCTCGACACCTTTGCCCGCGAACCGCTGTACCAGCCGGGGCGCGCACCGGATGAAGGGGAAGTGCGGCGCCGCCTGGCGCTGTACTGGCAGCCGTACCATGACCAGTTGCGCGCCGAACTGGACCGGCTGTTGCACGTGCACGGCAGGGTCGTGCTGTGGGAAGCGCATTCGATCGCATCGGTCGTGCTGCGCTTTTTCGAAGGCAAGCTGCCGGACCTGAATTTCGGCAGCGCCGATGGCGCCAGCTGCGATCCGGCGCTCACGGAGCGCGTCACCGGCATCGCGCAGGAGGACGGCCATTACACGATCGCCATCAACGGCCGCTTCAAGGGCGGCCACATCACGCGCACGTACGGCCGGCCGGACGCGGGCGTGCACGCCTTGCAGCTGGAAATGTGCCAGAGCACCTATATGAATGAAAGCGCGGATGACCCGGCGCCGTTCGGCTATCGCCCGGACCTGGCGGGGCAGGTGCAGCCGCTGCTGCGGCGCATGCTGGCCGCGGCGGCCGGCTGGGCAGGTAAGGGGGGCACGGCGTGAATGCCCTGTTCGCACGCCACGCGCTGTTGCCGGAAGGGTGGCGGCGCGACGTGCTATTGGAATGGGGCGCCGATGGCCGCCTCACGGCCGTGACGCCGGATGCCGCCGGGCCGCCTGGTGTCGAGGAGGCGGCGTACGTCCTGCCCGGCATGGTCAACCTGCATTCGCACAGTTTCCAGCGGGCGCTGTCCGGCCTGACGGAAATCGCCGGCGCGGTGGGCGGCAGCCCCGACAGTTTCTGGACGTGGCGCGACCTGATGTACCGCTTCGCCCTCGGCATCACGCCGGAACAGATGGAAGCCATCGCCGCGCAGCTGTTCGCCGAGTGCCTGCGGCATGGCTACACGTCGGTCTGCGAATTCCATTATGTGCACCGGGCGCCCGATGGCGCGTGGTATCCGGACGTGGCCGAGACCGCCCGCCGCGTGATCGCCGGCGCGCGTTACGCGGGCATCGGCATCACGATGCTGCCGGTGCTCTACAGTTTCGCCGGCTTCGGGGAGGCGCCGCTGCGCGACGAGCAGCGGCGTTTCCGCACGGGGCCGGCCGATGTGCTGGCGATCGTCGATGCGCTGGAACCGTTGCGCGGCACGATGGTCGAAGTGGGGATGGCACCCCATTCGCTGCGGGCGGCGTCTGTAGCGCAGATCCGTGAAGTACTGGGCGCATTGCCACGGGGGCGGCCCGTGCACCTCCATATAGCCGAGCAGGAGGCCGAAGTGCGGCAATGCATCGATCAAAACGGGCGCCGCCCCGTGCAGTTCCTGTACGATAATCTGCCGGTCGATGAGCAGTGGTGCCTCGTTCACGCCACGCATGTGGACGATAGCGAAGTGGGCGCCATTGCCACCAGTGGCGCCGTTGCCGGGCTGTGCCCCACCACGGAAGCGAACCTGGGTGACGGGCTGTTCCCGCTGGCCTCGTTCCTGGCGCGGGGCGGCCGGTTCGGCATCGGCAGCGACAGCCACGTGTCCACCAGCCCGGTGGAAGAACTGCGCTGGCTCGAATATGGCCAGCGGCTGGCGGGACAGCGGCGCAACGTCGCCGTGACAACGGATGAGCGCCGCGTTGGCGACCATCTATGGCGCGCCGCCCTGGCAGGGGGCGCGCAGGCGGCGGGAAGGCAGGTCGGCGCGCTGGCGCCGGCCCATGCGGCCGACCTGCTGGTACTGGACGAGGCGCACCCGAACGTGTCCGCGCCGCCCGAGCTGCTGAACGGCTTCATCTTCAGCGGCAACGACAACCTGGTGAAGGATGTGCTGGCCGGCGGGCAGTGGGTCGTCCGCGGCCGGGAGCACGTGGCGCAGGCGGCAATCGCCGCGCGCTTCAAGGAAACGTTGGCCAACCTGCGCGAGCTGCCATCATGACGACACTGATACAGTATGCAAGCCTGCATCCGACCCCCTGGAAGAACGGCGGCGGGTGCACGACCGAAATCCTCGCATCGCCACCGGGCGCCACGCTGGATGACTTCGACTTCCGCATCAGCCTGGCGACGATCGCGCAGAGCGGCCCGTTCTCGGTTTTTCCCGGCGTCGATCGCACGCTGTCGCTGGTCGATGGCGGCAACGTGGTGCTGGACGTGGGCAACGAGCGCAAGGTGGCGCTGTCCGACCGCGAACCGGTGGTGGCTTTCCCCGGAGAAGTGCCGGTGTCCGCCACCGTGGATGGCAACCCCACCGTCGATTTCAATGTGATGACCCGAAGGGGCCGCTGCTCGCACCAGGTGGAGCGCCGCGTGTTCCGCGACTACGCGGAGCTGGAGCGGCGCAGCGCATTGACAGTGCTGTTCTTCGCCGAGGGCGACACGCTGACCGTGCACAGCGAGCGCGAACGCATGTCGATGGTGCGCTACGATGCGGTCGTGCTCGACCGCGAACAGAACTGGGTGCTGGAAGCGCCGCAGGCCACGGTCTACATCGTTGATATCATTCCGGAAGACGAGGACGACGAGGAATGAGCGATCGATGAGTGGATGGGACCTGCTGATCAAGAACGTCCACCTGGCCACGCTGGCCGGTGGTGAAGGATATGCGAATGACTATGGCGCCGTTCACGACGGCGCGATCGCCGTCCGCGATGGCCGCATCGCCTGGCTTGGACCGGAAACCGAAGCGGCGGCGCATGGCAGCGCCGCCGAGGAGCGCGATGGCCATGGTTGCTGGCTCACGCCGGGCCTGGTCGACTGCCACACGCACATCGTCCATGCCGGCAACCGCAGCGATGAATTCGAAGTGCGCCTGAACGGCGCCACCTACGAGGAGATCGCCCGCGCGGGCGGCGGCATCATGTCCACCGTGCGCGCCACCCGCGCCGCCAGCGAGGATGAACTGCTGGCGCAAAGCCTGCCGCGCATCCGCAGCCTGCTCGCCGAGGGCGTGACGACGCTGGAAATCAAGTCCGGCTATGGCCTCGACCTGGCAACCGAAGCGAAGATGCTGCGCGTGGCGCGGCGCGTTGCCGGTGTGCTGCCGGTGCGCGTTGCCACCACGTTCCTGGGCGCGCATGCGTTGCCGCCGGACCATGCGGGGCGTGCCGACGCTTATATCGATGCCGTGTGCGCGATGATTCCCGAACTGGCCGGCGCAGGGCTTGTCGATGCGGTGGACGCGTTCTGCGAGCGCATCGGCTTCACGGCGGCGCAGACGGAGCGCGTGTTCGAAGCATCCCGCCGTGCCGGCCTGCCTGTCAAACTGCATGCCGAACAATTGTCGGACCAGGGCGGCGCCGCGCTGGTGGCGCGCTTCGGCGGCTTGTCCGCCGACCACCTGGAGCACCTGACCGATGCCGGCATCGCCGCGATGGCGGCCAGCGGCACCGTTGCCGTGCTGCTGCCGGGTGCTTATTACTTCCTGCGCGATACCACGCCACCGCCGGTGGCCGCGCTGCGCGCCGCCGGCGTGCCGATGGCGGTCGCCACCGACTGCAATCCCGGCACGTCACCGATGACGTCGCTGCTGCTGGCGCTGAACATGGCTTGCACGTTGTGGCGGCTCACGCCGCGCGAGGCGCTGCTGGGCGCCACCGCCTGCGCCGCCCGCGCGCTGGGGCTGCATGGCGAGGTCGGCACACTCGAAGTGGGCAAACGCGCCGACTTCGCGCTGTGGCGCATCGCCCGGCCGGCGGACCTGTGCTATGCGATCGGCTTCAATCCCTGCGCGGCGGTCGTCAATAATGGGGTGTGGCGCGTGCCGCAGATAGACGGGTGAGGGCGCGGGTGAGGGCGGCGTTCCTTGCCGCGCTGGCAGCCGCGCTGCTGGTGTGCTCTTCGTTCGCCCGTGCAGACGACGGCACGCTGCGCATCGGCTCGAAGCGCTTTACGGAATCCTACATCCTGGCCGAAGTGGTGGCGCAGACCGCCGCG
The DNA here is from genome assembly GCF_004209755.1 of Pseudoduganella lutea. NCBI lineage: Bacteria > Pseudomonadati > Pseudomonadota > Betaproteobacteria > Burkholderiales > Oxalobacteraceae > Pseudoduganella > Pseudoduganella lutea. The sequence continues at coordinate 3,834,736 of NZ_CP035913.1, forward strand.
CCGCACGTCAAGGTCGAACACCGGCAGGGGCTCGGCAACACGGCCATCGTGCTGGCGGCGCTCAAGAATGGCAGCATCGACCTGTATCCGGAATATGTCGGCACGATCGACCAGGAGATCCTGAAACATGCGCAGCCATCGAGCCTGGAACAGATACGTGGCGAACTGGCGAAGATGGGGTTCGGCATCGCCGTGCCGCTGGGCTTCAACAATACCTATGCGCTGGCCGTGCGCGGCGATGCGGGCCTTGGCACGGTGTCCGAACTGGCGCGCCATCCCGAATTGCGTTTCGGGCTGTCGCACGAATTCATCGGCCGCACGGATGGCTGGCCCGGCCTGGCAGGCCGCTATGGCCTGCCGCAGCAGCCGCGCGGCCTCGACCACGGCATCGCCTACGAGGCCTTGGCGGCGCGGCAGGTCGACGTCATCGACATTTACTCGACCGACGCCAAGATCGCCCGCTACGGCCTGACCGTGCTGCGCGACGACCGCGCCTACTTCCCCCGTTATGACGCGGTGCTGCTGTACCGCCTCGATACCGCGGCACGCTTTCCGCAGGCATGGCGGGCCATCGGGGGACTGGAAGGCAAGATCAGCGAGCGCGACATGATCGGCATGAACGCCGCCGCCGAACTCGAAGGGCAGTCGTTTGCGGACGTGGCACGGCGCTGGCTGGCGCGGCAGGGCGGCAACGCGGCGCAGCCGGCCGCCACCCCGCGCTCCCTGGCAGGCGTGCTGTTCGGCCCCGATCTCGCCCGGCTCACGGGGCAGCACGTGATGCTCGTGGCGCTGTCCGTGCTGCTGGCGTGCATCGCCGGCGTGCCCCTCGGCGTGCTGGCCGCGCTGCGCCCGCGGCTGCGGCAACCGGTGCTGGCGCTGACGGGCGTGCTGCAGACGGTGCCGTCGCTGGCCCTGCTGGCGATGCTGATCCCGCTGCTGGGCACGATCGGCATCGTGCCGGCACTCGTGGCGCTGTTCGTCTATGCGCTGCTGCCCATCGTGCGCAACACGTGCACCGGCATCCTCGGCATCGCCCCCGGCCTGCGGCAGGCCGCGCTCGCCCTGGGACTCACGCCGCGCCAGCGCCTGTGGCACGTCGACCTGCCGCTGGCGTTGCGGGTGATCCTGGCAGGGGTGAAAACGGCGGCCGTGATGAGCGTGGGCACCGCCACCATCGCGGCCTTCATCGGCGCCGGCGGCTATGGCGAGCGGATCACCACCGGGCTGGCGCTGAACGACAACACGATGCTGCTGGCCGGCGCCTTGCCCGCCGCGGCGCTGGCGCTGCTGACGCAGGGCTTGTTCGAATTGCTCGAGCGTCGCCTGGTCGTTGCGCGAAAGAAGTAAGTGTTCTGCTACGGGGCGTAAGCATTTGTAAAAGCCCGGGCCGCGGCCGGGAGCGCGGGACTATATTGAACCCGTTGATTCATCTCCCCTCCCGACTGACAACTGGGTTCCTGCCACGCCGCCAAGTGCCGCGTGGCGTTTTTTTTGCTCAGCGCTTACCGATTCAAGGCCAGCGCCGTGAGCGCGTCGCCCGTAACGCGGCAGATGCGCCAGTCGGGCAGCACGTCGGCACCCATCTTTTCATAGAACGCGATGGCGTTGGCATTCCAGTCCAGCACCGACCATTCGAAGCGCCCGCACTGGCGCTCGACGGCCAGCGCGGCCAGTGCCGACAGCATGCGCTTGCCATGGCCCTGGCCACGGCAGCTCTGTTTCACGTACAGGTCTTCCAGGTAGAGGCCCTTGCGGCCGAGGAAGGTGGAGAAATTGTGGAAGAACAGCGCGAACGTCACTACTTCGCTCCCTTCCTCACCCTTGCCTTCTTCGCCCACGATCGCCTCGCATGGCGGCCGGGCGCCGAACAGCGCATCGTGCAGCATCGCCTCGTCGGCAATGACCATGTGTTCCAGTTTTTCAAAGACGGCCAGTTCGCGGATCATCGCGAGAATCGGGGCCACGTCGTCGGGGCCGGCAGGGCGGATGTGCAGTGCGGTCATGAGGCTTTCTTCAGCAGGATGGGTTCGGGCTCCATGATAGCGGGAGCCGAAGCCGGAGCCAAAGCGCGCGCGGGGCCTTTCAGCGCCCATGCCACGCTGGCCAGGCACACCAGCATGCCCAGGCATTCGACGACGCCGGGGCGGAAATCTTCAAGGCGGATCGACAGCAGCACCGAGATCACGGGCGTGACGACACCGATGTAGACGGCTTTCCCCGAGCCGAGCCGGTGGATCAGCGTGAAGTAGCAGGCAAACGCGATCACGGAACCGAACAGCGACAGGTACAGCAAGCCGCCCCAGTAGCGTGCGGACGATGGCAGCACGAACGGCTGGCCGTTTGCCACCGCCCAGCCGGCCACCAGCAGCGTGCCCCACAGCATGCCCCAGGCCATCGTCAGCAGCACGTTGCTGTCGTGTTCGCGCACCTTCACCACCAGCACGTTGCCGATGGAGCTGGCGATCGTGGCCACCAGGGCCAGGATCAGTCCCAGCAGGAAGTGGCCATTGCCGCCCCCGACGATCTCGCGCATGGCACCGCCGATCGATTGCCAGAACAACAGGATCACGCCCAGCACGGAAACGGTGCCCGCCGCCCATGTCCGCGATGACAGCGGCGTGCCGAGGATCATGCGGTTCAGGATCGGATTCCAGAACACCATCAGCGCGAACAGCACGGCCACCAGCGCCGAGACGAGGTATTGCTCGGACGTGTAAGTGCAGATGTAGCTGAGGCCGAATGTGGCGCAGCCTTGCACGATGGTCCAGCGTTGTGCGCGCCAGGACAGGCGCAGGCTGTCGCCGCGCAGTTTGCACCAGGCGAACAGCACGGCCGACGCCAGCGCGAAACGGTAGACCACCGAGACAGCCGGCGGCACGTCGCCCAGCTGCAGGGTAATGGCCCAGAACGTGGAACCCCAGATCAGGCAGGCGATGATGAACAGGATGGGAGAAGGCATCCCGGCAGTATAGGGCGTTTGATTGTCCTTGCCCTAGAGCAATTTCAAGTGTTGGCTGTTGCTGTGACACCCGCGCCACTTGAGTCGACGCAAGCGGGATGCAGACGGCAACCAAGCTGCAAGAATCGCAATTACGATGGCAGATCTCACCACGCCGGGAAACGCCATCATGAACTGGATATTGCCTTTGAAAGTCCTCGCGCTGCTGTGTTATATCGCCCTGCTGACGGGCTTCCTGATCGCCTGTGGCGACAGTGCGCTGAAGCACGTGGCTATCCTGCGGCTGGCATCGCCATTGTAATGATCGCCGCTGCCATCACTAAGTGATGCCGAACCGCCGGGACACGAAGCCCGGCACGCAAAGTCGCCCCACCAGCAGAAAACCAGGCCGTCGAATAACGCTTCATGCGTTCCTCTTGTCGAGCGCATTTGGCAGGCGGCGTTACAATCCGGCGCATGGCTTCCCCACCTCTCCTGACCGGCCTGGCGCCGGTGATCGATCCGCAGGTCCGCATCCTGATCCTCGGCAGCTTCCCCGGCGCCGTGTCGCTGGCCCAGCAGCAGTATTACGCCCATCCGCGCAACCAGTTCTGGCGGCTGGTCGGCGCGCTCGTGGGCGAGGACCTGTACTCGCTGCCCTATGCGGAGCGCTTGCCCCGGCTGCTGGCGCACCGGATCGGCCTGTGGGACGTCCTCGGTGCCTGCGAGCGGGAAGGGAGCCTGGATTCGGCGATCCGCAAGCCCGCCGCCAACGATTTCGAGCGGCTGCACCAGCTGTGCCCAGCGCTGGAAACGGTGGGGTTCAATGGGCAGGCCTCCGGCAAGTTCGCGCCGCAGTTCGCCGCGCGCGGCTACCGCACCGTCGTGCTGCCGTCGAGCTCGCCGGCACACATGGCGATGACGTTCGAGCAGAAGCTGGACGTGTGGCGCCAGCTACTGGCTGGACCGTAAGTCATCGAGGACCGTCATGGCCACGCGTTCCGCTTCGGCCTCCGCGGCTTGCTGGTCCATCAAGGCAAGGTCCGCCGAAACGCGCCGCTTCTTGTAGACGGGGGTCATGTGCATCGGGTTGGCGGAGGGCACGGCGATCGCCACATAGGCGCCCCATTGCTTGGTACCCGCCAGCGCCTTGCCGGAAAATGTGACCTCGTAACCATCGATGACCTTGATCGGCACGGTATTCTCCGGGTGAAGGGAATCGGTGTCATGCAGGGCAGGACTCAGGCACTGGACACGTGCACAGACATTGTCCTTCAAACAATCGATCGGTGCCGCACGGCCGCCAGCCGGTCTGGCAGCGTTTAGCCTTGTCTGCCAGCCGGCGTGCCATTACGAATGCGGTGCCGGAGCACTCGTCGCGTCTCGGCGGCGAGGCGGAAAAGCAACACTCCAAGCCCGCAGCAAATTTCTTCGCATAATTTTGTGCGCCGCACCAAAAGACTTATGCTATACTTTGTTTGTCGGTGAGTTTATTCGAACCGGCCGAAGCAGGCGACGCGAACAGGCAAGTGTAAAGCTGTGACGCGACGGGCCAAAAAAGCCGCCTGCAGGTTGTCGTTCCACACTTTGTCGGATTACACGCCGGCCGCACCGTGCAGATAGCGCGGGCGCCCCGGAGTTTCGCACCACGCAGATAGCATGGGCTGAAGCAGCGATGGAAGCATTGGTAGCACATTGAAACGAAGCCCGCAGCAAGCGGGCTTTTTTTTCTTCGAGATGCCCTCATCTAGGTAACCTGCGCTTCCACAGGCGCCTTCATCCATCGCTCGTTGATCGTCGAGCCGACCGCAGTACCCGTCCGCGCCTTTGCGGACACCAATCGAAAGGGAATATGGCTAAAGAAGAACTGATCGAAATGAATGGTCTCGTCACGGAAATCCTGCCGGAAATGCGCTTCCGCGTCGATCTCGATAACGGTCACAAGTTGATCGCTTATACCTCCGGCAAAATGAAGAAAAACCATATCCGCATCATCGCAGGTGACCGCGTGACGCTGGAAATGTCGCCTTATGACCTGAACAAAGGTCGCATCACGTTCCGTCATATTGAAAAGCGTGGCCCAGCGCCAACGCACCACGCACGTCGCCGCTGATCGCTTCACGGCGCGCTTACGGCGCGGATGCTCAGGTATGTAACCTGAGCGCAGTAACCAGCTCTATCTTGTTCGTCACCTGCAGGCCCGCGTAAGCGGACTTCAGGTACGTACGCACCGTCGCCGGCGACAATCCCAGCGCGCGTGCCACTTCCTTATAAGACAGGCCTTGTGCAAACAGCAGTGCGGCACTCAGTTCGCGCGGCGTCAGCCCCGGCCCGCAAAGCATCCTGATGGCGACCAGATCGCCTGCCGGTCCGACCGATAACCTCGCACCGGCAAAACGAATACAGCGCGGCGCGCCATCCAGCGCCGCCATCAACTCGGGCGGCAGCATCGTGCCGCACCACGCCCCGCAATGCCGGCGCAGCAGGTCGGCAATCTGCCGCCCCACGTGGCACAGGCGGCCGCTCCCATCGCTCAGCGCCAGGGTATCCAGCGGCCCCGCCACGCGCAGGTCCGCCAGCCGGTATTGCCACGATTGCACGAGGTGCCGGGTGAACTCGGCGAACAATGCGCCTTCCATGTCGGCAAAGCCATCGTGCGGATCGCGGCGGTACAGCGCAATGAAGAACTGCACGCCACTGCCGGGCAAGTCCACCGTGATCGCCATGATCGCCTGCAGGCCGTGGCGGTCGATGAAGTCCGCAATCGGGCCTGGTGGCCCGCGGTAGCCGCCGCTGGCGCGGAATACCGTGCCGGGCTGCGCCATGGAGCCCTGTGCGAACGTATCGGATGCGGCAATCACGTCGTTCCACTCGCTGGCAAACGAGTCGGCCAGGCCGATACTGCCGTGCACGACGTTGCGCGGCGGATCGTTCGTCACTTCGCCCCACCAGCCGGCATCGAACGGCACCAGCCGGCGCCACGCCAGCAAGGCGTCGCGCGCCAGCACGTCTTCCCGGGCGTGCCGTGCCAGCATGTGCAGTTCCAGCAGGCAGCCGCTGAATGACGCATGCAGCGCCAGCGGCAGGCTGCCGCCGGCATGCAGGCCGGTTGTCCATCCCTGTTCCATAGGTTCCCGCTTTCTGGCGCTTCCCTCCGCATCTGCGGAGGTTACGGCATGCATGGCACGCCGTAAGATGGATGAATATCAGACTGCCTGATATTCAACGATACCACATACCAACTACAGGAGACTGGAATGACCATTACGATCGCCATCACCGGCGCGATGCGGGGAAGCGTGCGCCTGCTGCTGTCCCTGGCGCTGACAGCCGGCGCGGCCAGCGCGGCAGGCGCAGCAGGCCCCACCGCGCGCCTGCCGGCCATAGCCGGCACGGATTTCTGGAACGTCTACGGGGCACCGCCGGCGGGCGCGCAGGCCGGCGACATCCTCCATGCGCAGAAGCGCACGGATGCGCCACGAGGGGCGACGGGCTGGAATGTCGTCTACGTTTCCGAAATCGCACCTGGGCGGCAGGCATATGTGTCCGGCGAAATCTACCTGCCGGCCGGCGGCGGCGGTGCCGGAGTTGGTGCAGCGAAGCGCGACATCGTGCTGTGGAACCACGAAACGGCCGGGCTGGCGGATGCCTGCGCGCCGTCGCGCCGCAGCACGAAGGAGGGGGGCCACGAGCGCGTGCCGGCACTGGCCGCACTGCTGGCGCGCGGCTACGTGGTCGTGGCAAGCGACTATCCCGGCCTGGGCCTGCCCGGCCCGGCGTTCTACATGGCGGGTCAGCCCAATGCGCGGGCATCGCTCGACATGCTGCGCGTGGCCCGCAACTTCCCCGGTGCGCAGGCGTCGAACCGCTACGTGATGTATGGCTGGTCGCAGGGCGGCCAGACCACGATGTGGGCGGAAAGCATCGCCGGCGCCTATGCGCCCGGATTCACCGGCCTCGGCGCCGCGCTGGTCGCCCCGGCGGTGCGCATCCGCGACCTGACGCTGAACTCCATGACGTCGGCTGAGAATGCCGGCTACGTGATTTCCACGCTGCCCGGTATCCAGGCGGCGTTTCCGGACCTGCAGTACCGCGATTTCCTTACCCCGGAAGCGATGGAGCAATTGCCGGTTCTGGCCAATGGCTGCTTCGACGTGTGGGGCGCGGCTGCCGGCGTGCAGGATGCCTACCAGCCCGATGCGCTGGTGCCGGGCTCGCCATGGTGGGATGCGATGACCGCCGTGGACGACTTCCGCCCACAGGGCACGATGCCGTTCGCCATTTTCCAGGGCTCGGCCGACACCACCACGCCACCCGGCCTCACGCTGCGCGAACGCACCGCGCTGTGCAGCGCCGGCAATGCGGTCGACTACCACGCGTTCGAAGGGCTGGACCACTCGGCCGTGGTACCCGAGGCGGCGTCGCGGCTGCCGGACTGGTTCGCCGACCGCTTTGCCGGCAAGCCGGCACCCAACGGCTGCGCGGCACCCTAGGCTCCGCTATCATCGCGGGCATTGTCTTTTGATTGCCGCCGATGCCCGCTCGAAACGCCCACGAACGCACCAGCCGTTTCCTGTCCCTGATCCTGCGCCACGCCCCCGATAAAATCGGCCTGGCGCTGGACCCTAACGGCTGGGCCGATGTGGCCGACCTGCTGGACAAGGCAACGCGCCACGGCACGCCGCTCACCCTCGACACGCTGCGCGACGTCGTTGCCGGCAACGACAAGCAACGCTTTGCCTTCAGCGAGGACGGCACGCGGATTCGGGCAAGCCAGGGGCATTCGCTGAAATCCGTCGACCTGGCGCTGGCGCCGGCGGTGCCGCCGCCTGTGCTGTATCACGGCACGGCCAGCCGCTTCATCACGTCGATCCGCCAGTCGGGCCTGCGGCCGGGATCGCGGCAGCACGTGCACCTGTCCACGGACCGGGACACGGCGCTCAAGGTGGGGTCGCGCTACGGCGTGCCGGTCGTGCTGGAAATCCGCGCCACGGAACTGCATGGCCAGGGCCAGCTATTCCACCAGGCCGACAATGGCGTGTGGCTGACGGCGGCGGTACCGGTGCGGTTTATCGATTTTCCGGCGAAGTAAGCCTACGCCGCGGTTGGCGCCTCTTCCGGCAGCGGCTGCAGCGGTGGTGTGAGCATGAACTGGGTGCTGAGGAACTGCGCGATCTTTTGCTGCGTGGCCGGCAGGTAGGGGATGTTCATGTGGTCCGAGTCGGGGATCGTCTCGTCCATGTGCACGCGCAACAGTTTGGCCACCAGCACGTCGGTATGCATGTGCGGCACCACGTCGTCGCTGGCCGCGCGCAGCACGTAGGTGGGGGCGGACAGCAGCGAGGCATACTTGATCGACTCGAAACGGTGCCGCAGCAGGTAGCTGACGGGCACGCCGCGGAAGCGCCGCTGTGCCAGCGCGAGGATCGAATCGTAGGGCGTGATCAGCACCACCGAGTGCGCCGGCCGTTCCTTCGCCACCTGCACGGCCACGCCGGAGCCGAGGCTGCGGCCGACGACGGCCACGCGCCCCTTGTCCACGTTGCGGCGGCTGCACAGCCAGTCGAACAGCATGCAGCCATCCTCGACCATGTGTTCTTCGCCGGGTTCGCCGCGCGAATCGCCATAGCCCCGGTAATTCATCACCAGCACGGTCATGCCGGGGAACAGGTTGCCCGCATCGCGCGCCACCCACGACACTTCTTCGGAGCGGCCGCCGAAGTACACCACGGCCGGATGGGGACCGGGCGTATGCGGCGTCATCAGCCAGCCCGCCAGGCGGGTCCCGTCGTGCGCGCGCAGCACCACGGCGCGCGTGCGGTGCGCGCTGCTGCGCGGGCTTTGCACTTCGCGCACGAGCGTGGGATTGAACAGCAGCTTGCGCTGGCCGGCCGCGATCGCGGAGACCATGCCGGCCCACAGGAAACCGACCACACCCACGGCGGCGGCGACTTTTCTCGATGTACTCATGAGTCCAGTCTACCGCCAAACGCGACCGCACGTCGCGCACGCTGTTGCGATATCTTATGAAGTGTTGCCTGGCATCGTCAGAAAATCAGTGTCGCGGCGTTGGCGCCGCATGGGCGCGCAGGCGAGCCAGCTTGGCTGAATACAGCTCATGATCGGCACGCGTGGTGCTTGCGGCCATCGCCTTTTCAATGTGCCGGTTGGCGGCCCGGTGATCGCCCAGTTGCCGCAGTGCCGCCGCCAGCCAGGCATGGAATTCATGGTAGTCCGGATCGCGCTGCAACTCGCGCTCGAACAGGATGCGGGCGCGCTGCCAGTCGCCCATGGCCATCGCCGTGCGGCCCAGGTTGAAGTAATAGAACGGTGCGACCGCCTGCAGGCGCGCCAGCTTTTCGCGCAGCACGCCGGCTTCCGCCTTGCGGCCTTCCGCATCGAGCAATTGCGCCAGGTTGTTCAGCACCATCGTGCTCTTCGGCTCGCGGTCCAGCGCCCAGCGCAGCGTGCGCTCGGCCATCGCCGCATCGCCGTGCCGGCGGTAGACGATGGCGAGCGTGTTGTAGGCATACAGCAGCGATGGATCGGCGCTCACCGCCTGGCGTGCCCACCAGTAAGCTTCGTCGAAGCGGTCGCGCGCCAGCGCCTCGGCGGCGCGGTTGTTCATGAACATCGCCACCACGGTGTGGCGGCCGATCGTATTGCCATCCATCGACCGGCCAGCGGGTGGCGGCTGGAAGTCGACCACCATATACGTGGCGCTGTCGTAGGACGACACGCTTTCGCGCAGGGCGCGGCCCAGTTTCAGGTTCACGTGGCCACTGTTGAAATACAGGTCGCCGCTGCGGCTCCACGCATCGTCGACGGGCATGTCCTGGAACACGACGGGAATGTTCAGCTCGTTGGCCAGCGCCGCCGTCATGATGACGAGCGACAGGCAATTGCCCTGGCGCGCCTCGAAAGCCTGGGCCGCCGTGCGCGTCAGCGCGGAATCGTATTCGAGCTGCAGGCCGTCGCGCTGGTACAGCGCCTCGAACAGCGCGCGGCGGATTTCGCGGCCGCGGCGGTGCCGCTGCACTTCGGTGACATAGGCTTTCATCGCCGGCGTGAGCCCGAAGATTTCCGCTTCGGTCATCGTGGCGGTGGAGGGGCCAAACAGGTGGTCGGCGAACAGGTCACTGGGCGGCGCCTCGGGGGCGGGCGCCGTTGCACAGCCCGACAGGAAAATCGACAGCAGCAGGGCCACCGCCAGCAGAGCCGCCCGGAACCGGGCAGCGGATTGATCAGTGGACAAGCCAGCGGGCGGGAAGGCCTGCACACAACGGTGCAGGCCAGCGTGCAGGCCAGGTTGCAGATGCAGGCGCGGAAAAGTGAGCATGGCGGCCCTCCGATCAGGCCAGTATCCTCCCCGCCGTTTCGCTTGTCAAAGCCCGTTCAGCGGGACGGCAGCACGAGCAGTTCCAGGCCCGATGGCGTTGCCGGCGCGTGGTAGACACGCTGTGTCGCCTTCCTGAAATCCTCCGGTTTTGCCTTGGCAATATCGGTGAACGTCTGCGGATTCAGGTCGATCAGCGGGAACCAGGAACTTTGCACCTGCACCATGATGCGGTGGCCGCGGCGGAACGTGTGATGCACGTCGCCCAGGTGAAAATTCACCGCTTCGATCTTGCCCGGCACGAAGGCTTCGGCCCGTTCGAAGCTGTTGCGGAACTTGCCGCGCAGCGGATTGCCGCGCACCAGCTGCTGGTAGCCCGCCATCGTCAGTTTCGGCGCGGGCACGTCCTTGCCGCGCTGGCGCTGTGGGTCGCCCTCCGGGAATTCATTCGGATACACGTCGATCAGCTTGACCACCCAGTCCGCATCCGTGCCGCTGGTGGAAACAAACAGCTTCGGCGTGACCGGGCCGGCAATCGTGACATCCTGCTCCAGCGGTGCGGTCTGGTACACGAGCACGTCCGGCCGGGTGGCGGCGAAGCGCTGGTCGGACACCATGTATTCCTTCGGCACGCCCGTGGCCGGGTAGCCGACGAACGGCACCGGTTTCTTCGGATCGCTCACGTACTCGTCGTAGCCGCTGTCGCGGTCGGCCTCGGTGGCCGGCTTCTGCCAGCCCAGGCCGCCGTTCGCGCCGAAGTACAGGGTGCGCGGCTTGGCGCCCTGCGGTGGCCAGGCGGTGTACTGGCGCCACACGTTCGTGCCCGTTTCGAATGCCGTCACCTCGGCGATCGGCCTGGCCGGCTTGACGCCCTTCAGGTGCTGCTCGAAGAACGGGAACTGGATCTGCTGGCGGAAATAATCGCTCGTGCTGGCATCGAACTGCACGCGGCCCAGGCTCTTGCCATCGCCGCCGGCCCAGCCGCCATGCACCCACGGGCCCACCACGAGGCCATTGAAGGTGTTGGGGTTGTACTTCCTGATCGCATGGTAGGTGGTGAACGGGCCCTGCAGGTCTTCCGCGTCATACCAGCCGCCCACCGTCAGCACGGCGGCCTTCACGTTCTTCAGGTGCGGCGCGATGTTGCGGCTCTTCCAGAAGTCGTCGTAGCTCGTGTGCTCGATCATCGGCATGAACAGCGTGCGCTGCTTGTCCGACAGGCTCGAGGCGATGTTCTCCAGCGTGAGCCGCTGCAGGAAGTAATCGTAGCCGTCCGCCATGCCGTAATCGAACTCGCTCCACGTCTTCGGCAGCGGCGTCGGGTTCGGTTCCTCCGTGAATGCGGCATAGAAGTCGAAGTTGGCCGCCAGCATGAAGGCGCCGCCATGGTAGGCGTCGTCGCCCATGTACAGGTCGGTCACCGGCGCCTGCGGCGACGCGGCCTTGATGGCCGGGTGCGAATCGATGATGCTTGCCGACGTGTAGAAGCCGGGGTAGCTGATGCCGAGGATGCCCACCTTGCCGTTATTGTTCGGCACGTTCTTCAGCAGCCAGTCGACGGTGTCGTGCATGTCCTGCGATTCGTTGCCTTCGCCCGCCAACCGCTGTGCCTTCACGTGCGGCGTCATTTCCTGCCACTTTCCTTCGGACATGAAACGGCCCCGTACATCCTGCTTGACGAAGATGTAGCCGCTGTCCTCGAATTGCTTCGACGGGCCGATCTGCTTCGGCATGAAGTTCACGCCATAGCGCAATTGCTCATCCGCATACACGCCGGCGCTGTAAGGCGTGCGCTGCATCAGGAACGGGTAATTGCGGCTCGTATCCTTCGGCACATAGACGACCGTGAACAGCTTCACGCCATCGCGCATCGGCACCTGGAATTCGTATTTCGTGTAGCGCTCGCGCAGGTCGCTTTCGGCTTCCTCGGCTGCCGGTTCGTCATCGTGGACGGCCAGGCCGGCGGCATGGGTGCCGCCGCATGCAAGGAGGAGGGATAGGGCAAGGGCGCTGATTGGCCGGGGTAGGGGGCGGGACATCGTTTCCTTCGATCGGTTAACACTTGAGCATGCAAGTGTAGCCGAAGCGCCAGCGTGTCCCGTGCGCGAAGAGCCTCCGGAATGGCCGGAGTGCCCGATGTGTCCTAGTCGTCCAGCGCGCGCGGATCGACGGGCTTGCCCTGCGCATCGAAGCGCGCGGCCACGGCCACGTCATCGACGCCCAGCGTGGCCAGCGCATCGCGCACGTCGTCCACTTCCACGGCGAGGTCGCTGCCCAGTTCCAGCGGCCGCTCGCCAGTGCCGAGCAGGGGGGCGTCCGATTGCGCGCCGGCGTACAGCTGCACGCGCAGCACCATGTCGCCTTTCACGTCCGCCGGGCCGACCACGGCGCGGACCGGGCCGTCGTGGCCGTCGAGCGCCGCGCCCAGCGTGGCCATCAGCGCGAGCATCGCCTGTTCGGCCAGGCCCTGCTCGCGGGCGCCGAAGAACAGGTCCTGGTACAGGAAGTTCAGTTGCAGGTCGCGGCCGGCTGGCGCGAACAGGCGCTTCACCAGCGGCGCGGCCTCCTCGGTCCAGCGGCGGTAGCGTTCCATCCGCGCCTCGAACCAGTCTTCGGCCGCCTTCTCGCCCTCCGGCACGGCATAGAACGGATCCTCGGCGCGCTTTTGCGAGAAGCCGACGAGGAAGCGCAGTTCCACGGCCGTATCGTCGGGGCCGAACGTGGCGCCGGTCCAGCCGGCGATGCTGCGTTCCAGGGCTGGCGCCTCGGCCACCTTCTTGTTGCCGAGCATGGCGGATGCTTCGCGCGCCATCGCATGCAGCTGGGTATAGGTGATGCGGCTGGCTTCGGCGGCATCGTATGCGTGGCGCACCAGGACCAGCTTCGCGTGCGGGCTTTCCAGGCCGGCGGCCTTCATGCTGTCGAGCAGGGCGTCATAGGCGGCATCGTCCTGGAATCCCTCGGCTTCCACGAGGCCGCCGGTGCTGCCGACAAAGACGGGAATGGCAAAGGCGTCGATTTCCAGCGTGGGCGCATTCTCGCGGCGGATCTGCAGGCTGGCCGCCGCTTCCTCGACGGCGCCGCGCAGCAGGCGCCAGGCGCCGATGTCCTCGTGGCTGGCCTGGTCGATGGCGCCGTACAGCATGTCGTCGTGGTTGCCGTTCAGGTAGCGCCGCACCAGGCGGTTGAAATCGGCTTCCTTCTGGCGCAGCGCGTCGCCCAGCGTGTCGCTGTCTTCCTGCTCGGCCAGTTCGAGCGCGAGCGCGCACAGGGCGGCGATCTGCACTTCCTCCTTTTCTTCGGCGGGGAGGGCGGACTTGCGGGGGACAGGCTTTTTATTCTTGGGCATATTTTCCAATGCCCGGAAAGGGCATCGTCAGTGATCGATGTGGAAGGTGTCGTGCAATTCCTCGAGCAGGTCTTCGGCTTCCCCGGCATCCAGGCCCAGGTGGCGGCAGGCCGGCTCGCCGCCTTTTTCCCACTCCAGCGAATCGCGGTTGCCATGGTAGCGCGCAATGCCCCGTTCGGCCAGCACCGACGCCGCCACCAGCGAGCGGATCGCGTCATCGGTGGCGTCGTCGTCCAGCACCGCGTAGTCGTGGTGGTGCAGGATCGCCCACGAAACATCCGGCGACAGGCCCCAGTTGCGTGCCAGCAGGCAGCCGATGGCGGTGTGGTTGGTGCTGTGGCGCGCATCTTCCACTTCCGTGAAGCTGCGCCCCATGTCGCTGCCGGCGAGCGCGAGGGTGTCGCCATAGTCGGCGAAGCGGTCCATCAGCAAGGGCACGCCGATGTCGCAGAACAGGCCGAACGTGTGGGCGATGTCGGACGGCGCGATGCGCAGCCGGCGGGCGATGAACACCAGCGATTCGGCGCGCCGCGCGCTCGTGTCCCAGAACTGGTTGAGATCGCCGCCGCCACCGTCGATGGCCTGCCGCGCCAGCAGGCCCGTGAGCAGGGCGGCGCACTGGTTCAGGCCCAGAAAATTGATCGCCTGCTCGACCGACTTAGCCTTGCGGGCGGCACCGAAGAATGGCGAGTTGGCCAGCTTCAGCAGCGCGCCCGACATGCCCACGTCGTTGCCGATGATGCGGGCGATGCGGCGCGGCGAAGGATCGTCCTCGGCCAGCTCGGCCTGCAGGTCCACCAGCAGGCTCGGGCGCGGCGGGATGCGGATCGACCGCAGCAGGGCATCTTCTACGGTGGCTTCCTTGGCGTGAGCGGTGGCGGTGGTCATGGTTGTATACAAAAGCGGAAACAGCGACGTGGCATTATCGCTCGTTTCTGTGGAGCAATATCATCATGCGCCGTTTTTTTGTTCAGGAAGGGTGCCGCTGTTGCCGATGCGCGCCGCTTCGATAGCGAAATGGCCAGATTGCCGTTGGCGGATTGGCAAGTCTGGCGACCCCGGCGCTGACTCGCGTGCGCCGGCGCTACAATTTGCGCATGACGACTTATCTTGCAGGAATCGATTTCAATGCGCCGTCGCACGAAGTGGCACGGCTGCTGATCGGGGTGACGGTGCTGGTCGATGGCGTGGGTGGTCGCATCGTCGAAACCGAAGCCTACGACCGCGAAGACCCCGCTTCGCATACCTATAACGGTCCCACCGAGCGCAACGCCGCCATGTTCGGCCCGCCCGCGCATGCCTATGTGTACCGCTCGTATGGCATCCACTGGTGCCTGAACTTCGTGTGCCGCGAAGAAGGCCACGGTGCCGGTGTGCTGATCCGCGCGATCGAACCATTGCACGGCCTGGAGCGGATGGCCGTGCGCCGCGGGCTCCAGGACCCGCGGCTGCTGGCGTCCGGCCCGGGCCGCGTGTGCCAGGCGCTGGGCATCACGCGCGAGCACAACGGCAAGCCGCTGGCGCTGCCACCGTTCCACCTGTTGCCGCGCGACGCCGTGGCAATGGAATTGCCGGTGGTGGCCGGCCCCCGCATCGGCATCTCGAAGGCCATGGACACGCCATGGCGTTTCGGCGTGGCCCGGTCGCCTTACCTGAGCAAGCCGTTCCGCTGAGCGCGGCCTCGACCGGGCGGCGTTCGTGCCCGGGGCGCCGTCGCCGGTCAGCCACGGCGTTCGCGGCGGGTGCCGCCGGGTGCCGGCGGTTCCAGCCGCAACCCGCGCATCGGGCTGCCCTGCGCGCGGCGCTCGGCCAGCGCCAGTTCCTCGGCCGCCCGGCCCAGGTGGGCCGACCCGTCGATGGCTGCATCCAGTTCGAACACGGCGACCGCGCGCGACAGGTTCACGGCTTGCTCCTGCAGGCTTTCCGCCGCCGCCGCGGCCTCTTCGACGAGGGCGGCATTCTGCTGTGTGACGTCGTCGATCTGGCCCACCGCCTGGTTCACTTCCGAGATGCCTTGCGCCTGTTCGGCACTGGCGGCACTGATGCGGCCGATGATGTGGTTGACCTGCTGCACCGAGGAGACGATGTCGCCCATGCTGCTGCCGGCCAGGCTGACCGATGCCGCGCCATTGTCGATCGTGGAGACGGATGCGGCGATCAGTTCCTTGATTTCCTTCGCGGCGGCGGCCGAGCGCGCCGCCAGCACGCGCACCTCGCCGGCCACCACGGCGAAGCCGCGGCCCTGTTCGCCGGCGCGCGCCGCTTCGACGGCCGCGTTCAGCGCGAGGATATTAGTCTGGAACGAGATGCTGTCGATCACGCCGGTGATTTCCACGATCTTGCGCGAACTGGCACGGATCGATTCCATCGTCGTCACCGCCTGGGCGACGGCGGCGCCGCCTTTTTCCGCCATCGCGGTGGCGGTGGCCGCAAGCTGGCACGCTTCGCGGGCGCTGTCGGCGTTGTGCCGCACGGCCTTGGTGAGGGTGGCCATGGCGCTGGCCGTTTCTTCCAGCGAGCCGGCCTGGAGCTCGGTACGGCTGGACAGGTCGAAGTTGCCGACGGCGATTTCATGCGATGCCGTGTCGATCGACTGCACCGCGCCGCGGATCGTGCGCAGCGTCTGGTTCAGGTTGGCGATGCTCTGGTCCAGCACACGGGCCGTTTCCGCGATCTCCTCGCGGCCGGCGTTCGGCCTGGCCGACGTCAGCCGGCCGGCGGCCAGGCTGCGCACCACGTCGGCGATCGAGCGGATGTCGCGCAGCAGCGCCGCGCGCACCAGCATCGATACCAGCAGCGACAGCGCCACCGACAGCACGCACAGGGCCGCCATCGCGATCCCCAGCTGGCGGAACTCGGCCTTGGCCGCGGCGTGGGCCGTTTCCGACAGTGATTTTTCCAGTGCGGCCAGCCGCTGCAATTCGCCTTCCAGCTGCACGAACTGGCGCTCGGCCTGCTGCATCGCATTGGTGGCGATCGACTGGTCCATCTGCGCCATCTCGATGGTTTCCAGCACGCCCTTGCGGTAGGCGATCAGCGCCTGGCTGGACGCGTCGACCAGCTGGCGTTCTTCCGGATCCGACACGCGCGCCAGTTGCACCAGTTGCTGTTCGATGCCGCGGTGGCGCGCGTGGATGCGGTCGGTCAGCTCATCGAGCCGGTTGCGCGCAAAGCTGCCGTTGACCCATGCCAGCAGCTGGTAGATGTTGGCATGGGCGTACTTGGCCTCGCCGGCAATGTCGGCCGCGGCCTTCAGCCGGGCGGCGCGCACCTGCACGAGGTTTTCCATCGATGCGTTCTGCCGCACCATGCCGACCCACGCGCAGGCGGTGATGGCCACCAGCAGGATCAACACGATGCTGGGTGCCAGCAACAGTTTGGGACCGATACGTAATTTGTTCAGCATGACAACTCCCGCCAGGGATAAATGAATGGTTTGTACGACTGGATGGTGGGCGACGCGCGGCGGCGTGCCGCTGGTTCAAGCGCCTGGTTCGCGCTGTTAATTCTTGTAGATGCCGGCTTCCAGCACGACGTCGCCGACGCGCAGGATGTAGGTGGTCTTCGGCTCGATCTTGCCGCTGACCGGGTTCTTGTACATGTAGTCGACCCAGCCCTTGCCCTGCCTGGCGGCCAGTTCGATGATCTCGCGCCGGTACACCTTGCCGCCGGCATCGGGCACGTCCGTCAGGTTCTTGCCCACGATCGACGGATTGATCGGGTGGGCGAGCACGATGCCTGTCTTGATGTCGCGCATGTCCACATACAGCTCGCCTTGCACGAATTCCGGATCCTTCGCGGCCAGCTTCTTCATCAGCGCTTCCTTGCCGTTCGCCTTCATGAAGGCGGCACCCCGCTCGGCCATGGCGATTGCGTCTTTCTCGGTCGGTTCCGGATTGGCGAACGCGGCCGCACCGACCGTGGCAAAGGCAAGGCATGCCATGCTTCGAATCAATATTTGTTTCATGGTGGACTCCAATGGTTGGTCAAGGTCAAACCATTGTGTGCCGACGCTGCCTGGAAGAAATTGCGCTAGCGCAAGGTGTCAAGAATCACGACGAAAAATTTCCACAGGGATATTGAGATATGGCAACACGCCCTGTTGGCGCATGTCTACGATGTGCTGACCCCTTCGTTTCCTTTGATCAGGAGCAACCAAATGACCAACGACCTCGCCCCGCAAAAATTCAAGCCCTACACCCGCCAGAGCATTCGCCAGGCGCGCCAGTGGCAATGGCTGCCGCCGGACCAGCAGGAAGCCGTGCAGGTGGTCTCCCACGTACTGCCGTTCCGCACCAATGAATACGTGCTCGAGAACCTGATCGACTGGCGTAACGTGCCGGACGATCCCATCTACCGCCTGGTGTTCCCGCACCGCGACATGCTGCCGGTCGACGAGTACCGCCAGTTGCGCGACCTGGTGATGGTGAAACACGACGACGCGGCCATTGCCGCCCTCGTGCACAAGATCCGCATGCGCATGAACCCGCACCCGGCCGGCCAGATGACGCACAACGTGCCGCGCGTGAACGACCACGTGCTCAAGGGCCTGCAGCACAAGTACAAGGAAACGGTGCTGTTCTTCCCCAGCGCCGGCCAGACGTGCCACGCCTATTGCACGTTCTGCTTCCGCTGGCCGCAGTTCGTGGGCATGGATGACATGAAGTTCGATGCCCGCGAAACCACGGAGCTCGTGTCGTACCTGAAATCGCACGAGGAAGTGACGGACGTGCTGATCACCGGCGGCGACCCGATGGTCATGAATACCCGCTCGCTGGCAGAATTCATCGAACCGTTGCTGGGCCCCGACATGGCCCATATCCAGAACATCCGCATCGGCACGAAGTCCGTCGCCTACTGGCCACAGCGCTTCGTGACCGACAAGGATGCGGACGACCTGCTGCGGCTGTTCGAGAAGGTGGTCGCAAGCGGCAAGAACCTGGCGATCATGGGCCACTACAACCACGCGGTCGAACTGCGCCAGGACATCGCGCAGAAGGCCGTCAAGCGCATCGTCGGCACGGGCGCCACCCTGCGCATGCAAGGGCCGCTGATCCGCCACATCAACGAGGACCCGCACAGCTGGGCCGAACTGTGGCGCACCGGCGTGCGCCTGGGCGCGATCCCGTACTACATGTTCGTCGAGCGTGACACGGGCCCGAGCGAATACTTCCAGCTGCCGCTGGCGCGCGCGCACGAGATCTTCCAGCAGGCTTACCAGATGGTGTCCGGCCTGGCGCGCACGGTGCGCGGCCCGTCGATGAGCGCATTCCCCGGCAAGGTCGCCATCGATGGCGTGGTCACGATCAACGGCGAGAAGCTGTTCGCGCTGCAGTTCCTGCAGGCCCGCAATCCGGACTGGGTAAGGAAGCCGTTCTTTGCAAAGTACGATGAGAAAGCCACGTGGCTTGATCACCTGAAGCCCGCCTTCGGCAAGGAAAAATTCTTCTTCGAGACCGATGAGGACAGCCACGCACCGAAGGAACGCAAGGTGATCCCGATCGCCAGCGCGCGCGATTACGCATCGCGCGGCAACGCCGCCTGACGATGAAGCCGCCCGCGCCCGCGCCTGGATCCGCGCCTGTCGCCGCGCCATCCCTGCTGTCGGGCGGCGGGTTGCGCGTGCCGGGCCGGTTGTCCGGACCGGCCTTGCTGTGCCTTGTGTTCCTGCCATTCGCGCTGGGGCATTACCTGTCATGCCTGCTGCGCACGGTGAACGCGGTGCTGGCGCCGCAGCTGGTCGAAGCGGCGGCGCTGACGCCGGGCGACCTGGGCGTGCTCACCAGCGCCTACTTCCTGGCCTTCGCGGTGGCCCAGCTGCCGGTCGGCATCGCGCTGGACCGTTTCGGCCCGCGCCTGGTGCAGTTCCCCATGCTGCTGCTGGCGGCCGTGGGCACGATGGCCTTTGCGTTCAGCAGCGACTTCGCCCAGATGCTGGCCGCGCGCACGGTGATGGGGCTGGGCCTGGGCGGCTGCTTCATGGCGGCCGTGAAGGCGCTTTCCACGTGGATGCCGGCCGCCAGGCTGCCGTCGGTGCAGGGTTACCTGATCGCCGTCGGCGGGCTGGGCGCCGCGTCGTCCACGCTGCCGGTGCGTGTGTTCCTGCACCATGCTCAATGGCGCTCGCTGTTCATCGCGCTGGCGCTGGCCTGCGTGGTCGCGGCGCTGCTGGTGCTGCTGCTGGCGCCCACGCCGGCCACGCCCGAAGGGCCGGACGGGATGAACGAGCCGAAGCCGCCGGTCCGCATGGCGGTCTACGCCGAGGTGTTCCGCCACGCGGCTTTTCGCGAAACGGCCGCGGTGGTGCTGGTACCCCACACGGTGTTCTTCGGCCTGCAAGGCCTGTGGATCGGGCGCTGGCTGACGGACGCAGGCCGCTTTCCGGAGCAGGACGTGGCATGGCTGCTGGCCATCGGCATGGCGGCCGTGATCGCCGGCGCCATCGCCGTGGGCAAGGTGACGGAATGGGCGGCAAGGCGCGGCGTCGACGCGATCACCGTGGCTGCAGTGGGCGTATCGCTGTTCATCCTCGTGCAGTGCGGTTTCGCGCTGGGCTGGCAGCCCGGCTTTCCGATGCTGGCCGTGCTGTTCACGCTGGTGGGCACGATCACCGGCATCGAATACACGATCGTGGCACAGGCGCTGCCGCCAGCGCTGACGGGACGCGCTTCCACGTGCCTGAACCTGCTGATCTTTACCGGCGCGTTCATCGTGCAGGCGGGTTTCGGCCTCCTCATCGGACTGTGGCAGCCGGATGCCGCGCAGCGCTATCCCGCCGCGGCTTACCAGGCCGCGTTCTTCGTGCTCTTGCTGCTGCAGATGCCCGGCATCGCGTGGTTCGCGTGGCGCCGGCGCAGGCTGCCTTGCGCGAACCCTGTAGAATCCGTTCTTTGACTGGAAGCTCCGGCTTCCGCCGCATCATCAGCAGGAGAGAAAATGAAACTGGTTCGTTATGGCCGCATCGGCAAGGAAAAGCCTGGCCTGATCGATGAAGAGGGCAGGCTGCGCGACCTGTCCGGCGTGATCGGCGACCTCGCCGGCGCCAACCTGTCGGACAAGGTATTGAAGAAGGTCGCGAAGATCCCTTACGACACGCTGCCGCTGGTGCGCGGCAATCCGCGCTTCGGCGTGCCGGTGGGGAAGGTGGGCAAGTTCATCGGCATCGGCCTCAATTACGCCGACCATGCGGCCGAATCGAACCTGCCGGTGCCCACCGAGCCGATCGTGTTCATGAAGGCCGTCACGAGCCTGTCGGGCGCGGACGATCCGGTGATGCTGCCGAAAGGCTCGAAGAAGACGGACTGGGAAGTGGAACTCGGTGTCGTCATCGGCACGCGCGCCCGCTATGTCAGCGAAGCCGATGCCGAGAAATACGTGGCCGGCTACTGCGTGGTGAACGACATCTCCGAACGCGAGTACCAGCTCGAGCGCGGCGGCCAGTGGGACAAGGGCAAGGGCTGCGATACCTTCGGCCCCGTCGGCCCCTGGCTCGTCACGCGCGACGAAGTGTGGAACGTCGATGACCTCGACCTGTACCTGGAACTGAACGGCAAGCGCATGCAGACCGGGAACACGGCGACGATGATCTTCAAGGTGCCGCAGATCGTTTCCTACCTGTCGCAGTTCATGACGCTGGAACCGGGCGACATCATCGCCACCGGCACGCCGCCCGGCGTGGGCATGGCACGCAAGCGCTTCCTCAAGAAGGGCGATTTCCTGCGCCTCGGCATCGCCGGGCTGGGCGAGCAGCAGCAGGATGTGATCGGGTTCCAGGAGTTTTGATTCGAGTCGCTTGCTGACGATTGCATGCGTATCGATTGCTTCGACCGATAGCTGCTGGCAGCGGAACACCGGTGTCTGACACCATTTCTGGGTGAATCTTCCAGAAATGGTGTCAGACACCGGTTTTTTCATGCGCCAACGACTTGCTCAACCCGGCCGGATCGCCGTCAACGCCTGCCCCAGCGCATCCGACAGGCGCATGACGATCTGCGCAAGATCGGCCTCGCTGGCGATGAACGGCGGCGCCAGCAGGATATGGTCGCCGCGCTTGCCATCGGCCGTGCCTCCCATCGGATACACCATCAGGCCGCAGCCCATCGCCTTTTCCCGGACCGCCGCGAACAGCTTCAGGTCCGGATCGAACGGGCGCCTGGTGTCGCGGTCCTGCACCAGTTCCAGCCCCACCATCAGGCCACGGCCGCGGATGTCCCCCACATGCGGGTGGGCCCCCAGCGCATCGCGCAGCATGCGGCGCAGCGTGGTGCCGCGCACCGTGGCCGCGCCCAGCAGGCAGTCGCGCTTGATCACTTTCTGCACCGCGAGCGCTGCCGCCGCCGCCACGGGATGCGCGTTGTAGGTGTGCCCATGCTGGAAGGTGCCGCTGCCGTTTCTCAGGCGCTCCACCACGTGGTCGCGCGCCAGCACGGCGCCGATCGGCTGGTAGCCGGCCGCCAGGCCCTTGCCCAGCGCTACAAGATCCGGCACCACGCCATCCTGCTCGATCGCATACAGCGTGCCCGTGCGGCCCATGCCGCACATGACTTCGTCGGCGATGAACAGGATGCCGTACTTGTCGCACAGTGCGCGCACACCCTTGAAGTAGCCGGGCGTGGGCGGCACGGCGCCCAGCGTGGCGCCCACAACGGGCTCGGCGCAAAAGCCGATGATGTTCTGCGGGCCCACGTCCAGGATCTTCTGTTCCAGCTCGGCGATCAGGCTGGCGGTGTAGTCGTTCACGTCCTGGCCGGCCAGGCGATGCCGATATTCATAGCATGGCGACACGCGCGCCACGTCCATCAGCAATGGCTCGAACTGCTTGCGGCGCGCCTCGTTGCCGCCCAGGGCCAGCGCGCCCAGGGTATTGCCGTGGTAGCTCTGCTGGCGGGCGATGAACACGCGCCGCTCGGGTTCGCCGTTTTCCACGAAGTACTGGCGCGCCATCTTCAGCGCCGATTCCACCGCCTCCGACCCGCCGGACACGAGGTACACATTGTTCAGGTCGCCCGGCGCATCGGTGGCCAGGCGCTGCGCCAGTTCCTCGGCCACGTCGGTGGTGAAAAAGCCCGAATGGGCATAGGCCGTCGTCTTCATTTGCGCACCCATGGCGGACAGCACGTCCGGGTGGCTGTGACCGAGCGACGACACGGCGGCGCCGCCGCTCGCATCCAGGTAGGTGTTGCCATTGCTGTCGCGCAGGTACATGCCGAACGCGCACACGGCGGTTGGCGGCGTCTGGCGCAGGTTCCGGTGGATCAGTTGGCTCATGATGTCCTCGTTGTGGTTGCTTGTCGGGTCGACAGTAGCCCGCAGGAAACACGAAGACGTTGATTTTTATCTTGCCCCTGGTGAGTTTTTCTCAAATACCAGAGCGCATGCTGCTTACCCGCGCAGGCATATGACGCCGGAACAACAGGTCCCGCGCATTGGCCTGAGCTCTGCAGAAATAGAAAAACCGGTGACAGACACCAGTAATTCCGGAATAGTCGTTCCAGGAAAAAGGGTGTCTGTCACCGTACATGGACGCCCCCGGTATGCCAAGCTTTCTTTTCATGACGGCTTTAGGTAAAGATTGCACCCGTACATTCGGACTTTGATGTGGCCGATGCCACTGTCCCTGATGGGATTTGCTGGTCGACGCCCCGGCGGTTTAACGCACTCGAAGTGCTTGGTGACAGACGGGCTTAGCCAACCACGGTCTTACCTGGTTTGCCATCACTGCTTGATCGCTTGTGCAATCGGTGGAATGTACCGGCACTGCTTCCAAAAACTGTTTGCCTCCCTTCGACAAGGGACCCTTAACCGGGTCGATTACGCGGCAGCGTAATCGACCCGGAACTCTCTGTCATGTGCTAACAACGCCCACACTGTTCTTGCATTTTTGTTGGCCAAGGCCACGGCAGCGATATTCTTGTGTCGCCGGCTAAGTAGCGAATGAAGCCAGTCTTGCTTGATCTTGTTGGCTGCGTGCCGGATTACTGCTCGGGCGCCATGAATGAGCAACGTCCGCAGATACGTATCGCCTCGTTTGCTGATGCCAAGAAGGTTGGTTCGGCCGCCCGTTGAATGCTGTTTCGGCACCAGGCCAAGCCATGCAGCGAGCTGTCGGCCGTTGGCGAAGTGCTTGGCGTTACCGATCGCTGCCACCAATGCGCTCGCTGTAATCGGACCAATGCCCGGTATCTTCTCTAGTCGCTGAGACATCGAATTCGAGCGATGCCAATTCTGGATCTCCAGCTCGAATTGCTTAACTCGCTTGTCCAATACGTTCAAGTGATCAAGAAGTTCGAGGATGGTCTGGCGGAACGCGCCGGGCAGTTCATCCTTCGCTTCATCGAGCAATGTCGGCACCCGCTCCTTAAGCAGGGCCAGGCCCTTTGGCACGATCAATCCAAACTCCGCCAATAGCCCGCGAATCTGATTAGCCTGCGCCGTGCGCTGCTTGACGAATCCTGCCCGGGCCGTGTGGACAGCAAGGATCGCCTGCTGTTCGATATTCTTGATCGGCACGAAACGCATGCTTGGTCGTTGTACTGCTTCGCAGATCGCTTCTGCATCTGCTGCATCGTGCTTGTTGGTCTTCACGTACGGCTTGACGAACTGCGGAGCTATCAGCTTGACCGTGTGCCCCAGGCTTTGTAACTGCCGCGCCCAGTAATGCGCGCTCCCACATGCCTCCATCCCGATCAGGCACGGTGCCATGTTGGCGAAAAATTCCATTACCTTGCCACGCCTCAGCTGGATACGCTTCTCCACCTTGCCAGCCGCATTCACACCGTGGAATTGGAAAACTTCCTTTGCCAAATCAACACCGCATACCGTAATCTTCATGGTGACGCCCCCCTCTAGTTAAGTGGTTTCTCGACAACTCCACTTTGGCACATTGATGCCGTTTTAGGGTGGGGGCGTCCATCCCATTGGTTTTGAACTTGCATGCGTGCACCCAAAAGCAATGGCTGGGGTCAGACCCGGCGGGTCTGACCCCGGAATCTGCCTTTGGGTGTCTGTCACCCGTTTTACTTGAGCACCTTGTGCAGCCAGCCGGAGATGTCGTTGACTTCTTCCGGGCAGACGGAGTGCTGCATGTAGTAGTCGTGCCACTCGACCTGGTAGCCCAGGTTCTGCAGCAGGTCGCGCGATGCGGTGGCGCGGGCGATGGGGATCACCTGGTCGAGCCGGCCGTGGACGAGGAAGATCGGCGTGTCCTGGTTGGCGGGGTTGCGCTCGGCGGCCACCTTGTCGGCCAGCGGCACGTAGCCGGACAGGCACAGCAGCCCGCCCAGCTTTTCCTTGTAGCGCAGGCCCGTCTGCAACGTCATCGCGCAGCCTTGCGAGAAGCCGCCCAGGATGATCCGGCTGGCCGGGATGCCGCGGGATTTTTCGCGCTCGATCAGCGCTTCCACCTGCAGCTGCGAGGCACGCAAGCCTTTTTCGTCTTCCTGCCGGCCCAGGTCGGTGTGAACGATGTCGTACCAGGCGCGCATCGTGTAGCCGCCATTGATCGTCACCGGCATCGTGTTCGCATGCGGGAAGATGAAGCGGATGCCCGGCAGGCCGGACAGGTTCAGCTCGTTCACGAACGGCACGAAGTCGTTACCGTCCGCGCCCAGGCCGTGCATCCAGATGATCGCGACCTGCGGATTGTCGTTGGTGGAAACTTCGATGTTCGGTAAGACGTCGATCATGGATTCCTCGTCATTGCAGTGGGGTGGCCGCCGCCTTGTTGTCGGGTGAACTGCGGACCGCCGATTTCGGCCGGAACGCCTTGCACACGGCACCGTCGGTTTCGATGTAGGGGCCGCCGATCAGGTCGATGCAGTAGGGCACAGCGGCAAAGATGCCGGCGGCGACCACATTGCCCGCATCGTCCTTCAGGCCTTCCAGCGTTTCCCTGATGGACTTCGGCTGGCCGGGCAGGTTCATCACCAGCGCCGCATGGGCTGGCGAAGCGTCCGGCGTCTCGCGGATCACGGCCACCTGGCGCGACAGGATCGCGGTGGGCACGAAGTGCAGGCTGATCTGTCGCATCTGCTCGCCGAAGCCCGGCATTTCCTTCGTGCCGATGGCCAGCGTGGCTTCGGGCGTCACGTCGCGCCGGGCGGGGCCGGTGCCGCCGGTGGTCAGCACCAGGTGGCATTTCACGGTGTCGACCAGCTCGACCAGCGTTGCCTCGATCGTTGCGCGGTCGTCCGGAATCAGGCGCGTCTCCACGCGGAATGGCGTGGAGATCGCGCTGCCGAGCCATTCTTCCAGCGCGGGAATGCCCTGGTCCTGGTAGACGCCGCCGCTGGCACGGTCGGAGACCGACACCAGGCCGATCACCAGCTCAGCGGGCTCCGGGGTGGCATTGTTATTCGTCGCGGTCTTCATCGTCATCGTCACCTTCCTCGGCGTCGGCATCCGTGGACGCCTTGGCCGCAGCGCGCGCCTTCGCGTCCAGGTCCTTCAGGATCTGGAAGATTTCGCGGTAAGCCTTCGGCGGCTTGCTCTCGGCCTGTTCCTTGCGCGCATTGCGGATCAGCGTGCGCAGGTGCTGGCCGTCCAGTTCCTGGTGCTCGGCCAGCAGCACGGTCAGTGCCTGGTCGTCGGCCAGCAGCTTGTCGCGGCGGCGCTCCAGCGCGTGCAGCGCGGCCGTATCGGCCTTCGACGCGCCTTTCCAGCCTTCGATCGTGCGCTGGATGATGGTCACTTCCTCTTCCGACAGCGTGCGCATCTTCTTGCCGACGAACTGCAGCTGGCGGCGGCGGCCTTCGTGGTTCTTGATGTTCTGGCATTCCAGGATGGCATCCCGCACGTCTTCCGGCATCGGTACGCGCTTTACGCGGTCGCGCGGCTGGTCGATCAGTTCCTGCCCCAGCGCCTGCAGTGCGTCGGCCTGGCGCTTCATTTCGGTCTTGGAAGGCCGCTCGTATTTTTCCTGGAATTCGGAGGAATCGAAGCCGACGGCCCCGCGGTTTGCATTTGGCATGATGAAGAACGCGCCACTTCAGGCGCGCCTGTAAAAACGGTAAACGGCTGCTATGATAACTGTTTTAAAGTCCAGCCGACCAAAACACCCTATGAGCGAATCGCATTTCACCCACAGCCAGGACCAGTTGAAACAGATCGCGCGAGATGTACTGGGCTTTGCGCGCGAGACCGGCGGCACCGATGCGGCCGTCGAGATCAGCGAAGGCAGCGGGCTGTCGGTGTCGGTTCGCAAGGGCAAGATCGAAACGATCGAACAGAACAAGGACAAGGGGCTCGGCGTCACGGTCTTCGTCGGCAAGAAGCGCGGCAATGCATCGACGTCCGATTTTTCGGCCGAGTCGCTGCGCGCCACGGTGGAAGCAGCCTTCAACATCGCCCGCTTCACGGCGGACGACGAAGCGGCCGGGCTGGCCGAGGAACATCTGCTCGAGCGCGATCCCCGCGACCTGCAACTGTTCTATCCGTGGCCGATCAGCACCGAGGAAGCGGTGGTCCTGGCGCAGCGCGCCGAAGCGGCCGCGTTCCAGGTCGATCCCCGCGTGACCAATAGCGAAGGCGCCGGCGTGCACGTGCAGCAGTCGCATTTCGTGTCGGCCAATTCGCGCGGCTTCATCGGCGGCTATCCGTATTCGCGCCACACGATCTCGGCCACGCCGATCGCCGGCAAGGGTGCCCACATGCAGCGCGACGACTGGTACAGCTCGGTGCGCGATCCAAAGAGGCTGGCCACGCCCGAAGCGATCGGCCGCTATGCCGCGGAGCGCGCGCTGGCCCGCCTGCATGCGCGCCAGATCACCACGCGCACCTGCCCCGTGCTGTTCGAGGCGCCGCTGGCCGCCGGGCTGCTGGGCGCGTTCGTGCAGGCCACGTCCGGCGGCGCGCTGTACCGCAAGTCCACGTTCCTGCTCGATACGCTGGGCAAGCAGGTCTTCCCGGAGCACGTGCAGGTCAGCGAAGACCCGCACGTGGTGGGCGGCATCGGTTCGGCGCCGTTCGACGAGGAAGGCGTGCGCACCCAGTACCGCGACGTGGTCAAGGACGGCATCCTGCAAGGCTATTTCCTGTCCACCTACACGGCCCGCAAGCTGGGCATGCAGACCACCGGCAATGCCGGCGGCTCGCACAACCTGTCGCTCACGTCCACGCTCACGCGGCCGGAAGACGACTTCGCCGGCATGCTCAAGAAGAT
Source organism: Pseudoduganella lutea (assembly GCF_004209755.1). Taxonomy (NCBI): domain Bacteria; kingdom Pseudomonadati; phylum Pseudomonadota; class Betaproteobacteria; order Burkholderiales; family Oxalobacteraceae; genus Pseudoduganella; species Pseudoduganella lutea. Next base: position 3,862,517 of record NZ_CP035913.1, read on the forward strand.
GGGCACGGGCCTGCTGGTCACGGAACTGATGGGCCAGGGCACGAACTACGTGACCGGGGATTACTCGCGCGGCGCCTCCGGCTTCTGGGTCGAGAACGGCGTCATCCAGTACCCGGTCGAGGAAATCACGATCGCCGGCAACATGAAGGAAATGTTCCGCCAGATCGTCGGCATCGGCAACGACGTGCTGATCCGTGGTACGAAACAGACGGGTTCCATCCTGATCGAAAAGATGGTGGTCGCCGGTAACTGAACCGTTGCCACGCCACCGGCGTTTCCCTACACTGTCCTGAGCAGTAGCCGTTTTTCCCTACGCTATAAAAACCTCAGGAGACCGTATGGAACGTCGACGCTTCATCGCAAAGGCCGCGGCGGGCGCGGGCGCGGGCATCATTGCCGCACCGGCCCTGGCGCAGTCCCAGCCCACCATCACCTGGCGCCTCGCCTCCAGCTTTCCCAAGTCGCTGGACACGATCTTCGGTGCCTCGGATACCCTCACGCGCCGCATCGCCCAGCTCACCAACAACAAGTTCACCATCCGCTCGTTCGCGGCCGGCGAGATCGTGCCCGGCCTGCAGGTGCTCGATGCCGTGCAGGCCGGCACCGTCGAGTGCGGCCACAGTGCCTCGTACTATTACTTCGGCAAGGATGCCACGTTCTCGTTCGACTGCGCCGTGCCGTTCGGCCTCACGTCGCGTCAGCACACGGCCTGGTATGACCAGGGCGGCGGCCGCGAACTGATGCGCGCGTTCTTCAAGGACTACAACATCGTCAATTTCCTCGGCGGGAATTCCGGCACGCAGATGGGCGGCTGGTTCCGCAAGGAGATCAAGACGGTGGCCGACCTGAAAGGCACCAAGATGCGCGTGGCCGGTTTCGCCGGCAAGGTGCTCGAGCGCCTGGGCGTGGTGCCGCAGCAGCTGGCCGGCGGCGACATCTATCCGGCACTGGAGAAGGGCACGATCGACGCGGCCGAATGGGTGGGCCCGTACGACGATGAAAAGCTCGGCTTCTTCAAGGTGGCGCCGTTCTACTACGCGCCCGGCTGGTGGGAGCCGTCCGCCTCGTTCTCGTTCTACGTGAACGTCAAGGATTGGGAAAAACTGCCCAAGGATTACCAGGCCGCGTTCGAGGTCGCAACCTACGAAGCGCACGTCGCCATGCAGGCCGAATACGACGTGAAGAATCCCACCGCGCTGGCCCGGCTGCTGAAGAATGGTGTGAAGCTGCGCACCTATCCGCGCGATGCGATGGACGCCTGCTACAAGACCGCCACTGCCGTGATGGAAGAAGAAGCGTCGAAGAACGCCAAGTTCCGCAAGATATATGACCCGTGGAAAAGGTTCCGGCAAGACCAGAACCAGTGGGCGTCGGTGGCCGAGGCGCCGATCCAGAATTACCTGATCAACGCGGGGCGGGGCAAATAAGCCGCAAGTGAGCCGTGAATCAGGATTGAATGCGACAGGCCGGCAAGATAAAACTTGCCGGCTTTTTTTATCGCCGACGTATATCGGATCGATATAGCAAATAATCATTCTGGAATAGCTGGCACGGTACAAAGAAATCATATGCATGGACGGCTTTGGTTTAATACAACACGCATCATTGCGGCCATGCGGATGGATGCTGCACTGCAAAATAACCGCGTTTCAATCAAATTCCTGAGCGATCGCTCACGTTAATGCGCATTCGCGCGCTGCATAACGATTCCACTTTGCTCATTCGCTCACGCGCCGGAAGCGGTTGCGGCCGCCGATGCTGCGCATGCGATGGATGGCATTCGATCAACTTGCTGAGCAATGGCATGTCTTGGAATTAATTCTCTACATATGCCGGTTAAATATACCCACGTTGTCAAAAGCAAGAATTCGATTAAAAGTGGAGAGAGAATGCACAGTTTTACAAAGCCCATGCGGCTCAGCACGCTGAGCGCCGCCGTGTCGCTGGCGCTGGCCTCGATGGCGGGCAGCACGCCGGCCGTGGCGCAGCAGGCAGCCGCCGAATCCGCCGAACCGATCCAGAAGGTGCAAGTGATCGCCACGCGCGCATCCCAGCAATCGGGCATCGAGCGCAAGAAGAACGCCGCCACGGCGATGGACTCGATCGTGGCCGAGGACGTGGGGGCGTTCCCCGACCGTAACGTGGCCGAGGCCATTTCGCGCATCGCCGGCGTTGCTGTGGACCGCGGCGATTTCGGCGAAGGCGTCAATGTGACCGTGCGTGGCAATGCGCCGGACCTGACCCGTGTGGAAATCGACGGCCAGGGCGTGCAGGCTGGCGGCGGCACCGACCTGAATGGTGGCGGCAGCGGCCGCGGCGTGGAGCTGCGCGAGATTTCGGCCGACCTGATCAAGAGCGTGGACATCGTCAAGGGGGCCACCGCCGATCAGACCGAAGGCGGGCTGGGTGGCAGCATCATCATCAAGACCCGCACCGGCCTCGACTTCAAGAAGCCGTTCTATTCGCTGCGCCTGTCCGGCGCGCAAAACTCGCTGAACAAGGACTGGACACCGGACGGCAACCTGGTGATCGCCCGGCAGTTCATGGACGGCCGCCTGGGCATGGTGGTGAACGGCTCCGCTTCGCAAGTGCGCAACGAGGGTCACTCCGCCCAGGTGGCCACCGGTGCCCGGCAAGGCTACGCCCGCGCGATCGACTTCGACAACTCGCCCGAGAAGACGTTTGCCTTCAATCCCGCCACCGTGTCCACGACCGATGCGACCGCCACGGAGCCGGCGCTGCGTAGCGCGCTGACCAATGGCGGCTTCTTTGACGCTTCCTCGCCACTGGACGTGGTGACGCGTTCCGCCGCGGCGCAGACCAAGGCCGACTGCGATGCAGCGTTCCCCGACCTGACGCAGGCGGAAATCAATGCGATCAAGGAAGGCAATACGCGCACCGGTGCGATCAACCACCGCGGCAACGAACGGCTCAGCTGCCTGAACCAGTGGAACGACTACACACCGTCGCTGGTGCGCTATGTGCAGAAACGGCAAATCGACAAGCGCCGCTCGCTCGACCTGCGGCTCGATTTCAAGGTGAACAATGAACTGACCGTCTACGGCAAGGGCAGTTACCAGCGCCGCCGCGTGGATGACAACTTCCTCACCTATAACCTGGGCGGCATGGCCGTCAACCCGGCATCGACCGCCGGCCCCACCTATGCCGGCGCGGCATTCACCGAAGACGTTCCAAACAATCGCCTCGTGCCGGTAGCCGGTTCCGGCTACCACAGCTACGCCACGCCCTCGTGGCGCCGGGAAAACGCACCATGGTCGAACTCGGTGGTGAACGTCGATCCCGCCTCGGTCGTGGTCGACGAGAACCACCACGTGACCAAGTTCACGATCTCCGATGGCAACGTGGGCACGGACCAGATCCACAACGTGATGGAAACCTCGGCCCGTTACCTGCAGCTGGGCGGCAGTTATCGCAAGGGTGGCCTGTTCGCCGAATTCATGGCGGGCGACGCGAAATCGGACTTCACGCGCGGCGACAAGCGTACCAGCTGGAACTACAACTACGGCCCGGCCACCATGTCCGTGCTGCCGAACGGCCTGTGGACGTACGCGTTCCCGCAGGGCGGTGGCCCGTCGGCCGTGACGCCGGCGCAGTATGCGACGTTGCGCCCCGCATCGGCGCCGCTGACCGAAGTGAAGGCTGCCAACAATGCGTATGTCGGGGTGCCGGCCTATTCGATCGCACAGCAGCCGCTGACGACATTGGCGCCACAGATCGTCTGGACGCCAAAGATCAACGAAACCGGCGAACGCACCGCAAAGCTGGACTTGACGTATGCACTACCCGAATCGATCCCGTTCCTGACCCGTTTCAAGTCCGGCTTCAATCTCCGGGATACGCGTGGTAACAGCTGGGGCGCCGGCGGCTTCGAAGCCAGGTCGATGGTGGGCGAATACGGCAAGCCCGGTTACGAGCGCTCCGTGCTGGTGCCCTCGGCCAATGTGCGCAGCACATTCGTCGGCTGCCAGGATACGCCGGGCTCGCTGGGCGCCGGCGGCAAGCCGTGCCAGTATGGCTACGTGCCGAGCAATTCGCATGCGGCCGCCTCGATCCAGTCCGGCCAGACCACGTTTACGCAGGCGCAGTTCCAGGACATCATCGCCCAGTCGATGCACACGGCCACCACGAATTTCTTCAACGGTGCCAAGGACCGTCCGGCCGAGCTGATCAACGGATGGACCGAGATCGACGTGGAGAAAGTGTTCGGCATGGTGGGTGCGCCGAACGTGAACTTCGACTGCGTGAAGGAATGCACGGGCACCGATGGCCAGGTCTACCAGCAGCCGGTGAACACGTTCCGCGAGCGCACGAAGTCCGGCTACCTGATGACCGACTTCGCGCTGGACCATGTGCCATTCTCCAATCGTCCGCTGCCGTTTGGCATGGAACTGGAAGGCAATGCCGGCGTGCGCATCGTCAACACCCGGGTCGAAGCGACGGGGCGCATGAACTTCACGTCGATCATCCCCACGGCGAACTTCGACCCGCTGCGGCCGAATGCCCCCGGTGGCACGGTCACGGCCACCGTATCGAAGCTGACTACGCTGGAGTCGAGCGAAACGGACTACCTGCCGATCTGGAACCTGGCGCTGTGGATGGTGCCGAACGAATGGGTGGTTCGCTACAACCAGGGCAAGTCGGTGGCCCGGCCGGGCATTAACCAGCTGGTGCCGTCCGGCACCTGCACGTTCGACGCTACCCAGCTGAGCTCCAACGGCGACGATGCCGACATGCGCTGCTCCGGCACGGTGGGCAATCCGGCCCTGCGGCCACAGTCGAATGTCAACCAGAACGTGACGCTGGAATGGTATCCGAACGCCGACTCGCAATTCTCGCTGGCCACGTTCCGCCAGCGCGGCAAGATCGGCCCGTCGCGCACCACGGGCGTCAGCGGCGTCAAGGTGTTCCAGGGTTCCAACCTGGTCGACCCGCAAACCGGCACGCCGCTCGATGACGTGGACTTCAGCTACAACACGTACGAGAACGGTGCCGCCACCACGCGCAAGGGCTTTGAATTCTCGTCCAAGACGGCGTTCACGTTCCTGCCATGGCGCCTGCGCTACCTGGGCCTGGACGTCAACTACACGCGGGTGCGTTCGGCCATGTCGGCGGTCAACGTGGTGGACCTGATCACCGGCGATCCGCTGCCGCCGGCGCGCGAATCGAAGTATTCGTACAACTGGTCGCTGTGGTACGACGATGGCAAGCTGTCGGCGCGCGTGGCGGTGCAGGCCGATACCGGCTACTTCACCTGCATCGCCGCATGTGGTGACACGGGGGTGAACAACTTCCCCAACGCCGCCGGTGGCCGCACCACGGTACTGCCATACAACCCCGGCTCGCCGAACTTCAAGGATGCTTCGCGCTTCATCGACGCCAAGGTCGCGTATCGCTTCAACGACAACATTGAAGTGTTCGCCGAAGCCCGCAACCTGGGTAAGGAAACCACGTCGAACAGCCAGGGCGCCTATTCAACCTTTGCCGACGGCACGCCGAGCCTGCTCGACTACGCGTACGCGGGCCGCAAGCTGATGTTCGGCATCAACCTGCGCAATTGATCGAGGAAACGTCCCAGGAAAACCGGTGACAGACACCGGTTTTTTTCGATCTGTCAGCCTTGCCGCATCAGGCCGGGCCATGCGCACTTATTCGACCCTGATCACCTTGGCCGCCGGATCCGTGTTCTGCACGAAGCGCACGATCGCCTCGGTGGTGATGGTGTCGATCTGCCCGAGCATGCGCCGGTCGAACGGGTGGTCGTCGAACGCCACGTTGGCGCGGAACATGCGTCCGCCCAGCCGCTTCACGCTGGGCACGTAGACGGTGATCGGCGCGAAGCCCGTCTGCTTCAGCCAGGCCTGCGCTTCCTCGCGCGTTTCCACCTGGCCGGCCGGCGCGCTGGCCGCCGCATAGGTTTCAAGCACCCACTGGTTCGAGTTCTGGTAGCGCGTCGAAAAAGCGTAGGACAGCATGTTGTAGTCCGCGTCGTGCAGGCGGCGCGCGGTGCGCGTCGTCACGAGCTGGGCCAGCCGCGCCTGCGCTTCGGGGCCGGGAATGAGCACCTGCGCCTCGTAGCGGAACAGGCCGGACAGGAAGAAGTTGCCCAGGCCTTCGTTGTACAGCGCCGACGAAGCCGTGCCGCATTCGTTCAGCTCGTGCACGACGGTCCAGCGCCCGGACGGGTGGTCGCGCACCACGATGCCCATGTGGGAGTAGCGCAGCCCGTACTTGCTCAGATCCTGCCCGGCACGCGAGATGAGCGCGACCTGGCTGCCGCTGGCGTCGAGCGCCTCGAACGTGCGTTGCGCGAGGTCCAGCGATTTCACCGTATCGTCCACCGCCATCGGCGCTTCCTCGCACGACCGGCCGGCCCATGCGGGGGCGGCCAGTACCAGGCAGGCGGCCAGCGCCAGCCGCCGTATCGTCTTCGCTGCCATTACGTCACCTTCTCGTGATGCAGCAGCGCCTTGCCCAATTCGTTCGGAATGAACGCCAGCACCTTGCCGGACAGGACGAGCATGTGGCCCGTCGACGTGGCCACCACGTCGAGCGTCGTGCCGGCCGCCACCGACAGCTGCTGCGCGGCCTTGCCGGACAGGCGCACCGTGGCCTTGCTCGCGTTGGACGTGTTCGTCAGCACCAGCTCCACGCCATCGCCGACCTTCTGCACGCTCTCGACGATGGTGGCGCCTGACGCCCCTGCCACGAAGACGGAGCCCAGCACGACGTAGCCGGACAGCAGGGCGCTGCCGTACGAGGCTTCGGAAGGTGCGGCGTGAATGACGGGCGTCGTGCCCAGCAGCGACGCGACCAGCGCGAGGGACAACAGGGGTTTCATCGTAACGACTCCATGGTGGTGGCCGGGTAGCCATGATGGCCGACCCGGGGGACTGCATGCAAACGTTGGAATGACTACAGAGTAGTAAGTCAGGAAGCCTTGGCACTGCGCAGCAGCGCCTTGCCCGCCTCGTTCGGGATGAAGGCGATGACCTTGCCGGATGCGACGAGCACGTGGCCGGTGGCCGTCGCCGACACGTTCACCGCCGTACCGGCAGCCACCGACAGGCCCTCGGCCGCCTTGCCCGCCAGGCGCACCGTGGCCCGGCTGCCATCGGCCGCGCTTTCCAGCAGCAGGTCGATGCCTTCGCCAGCCTTTTCCACGGCAACGACAACGATGCTGCCGCCGATGACCAGCGGTGCCAGCGAACCGGCGACGACGATGACCGACACGTCGCCACTGGCCCGGGACGGGCTGGAGGCATCGGTGGCAAGCGCCGGCACGTGGGCGGTGGCGCAGGCAAACGACAGCAGGGTGGTGAGCAGCAGGCGTTTCATGATTCGTTCCGTATAAGTGAATGTGAAGGTGCACGCATCATCCATCGACCTGGGCCGGCGGGCAACCGGTATCCGGGCAGTTGCACGGCCGCGCTGGTAAAGTATCGGAAAACGATACTTTTCAAGGGAAACTCATGACAAGCAGCGTGATGCTGGTCAACGGCCTGAAACGCGAACTGAAGGCGCGCGGCGTGACCTACGCGGAGCTGGCGCGGCGCATCGGCATGTCCGAGGCCAGCGTGAAGCGCATGTTCGCGCAGCGCAGCCTGACCTTGCAGCGGCTGGACGAGATCCTGGCTGCCGCCGGCATCGACCTGCTCGACCTCACGCGCTCGGCGCTGGACGCGCCGAAGCTGGTGGCCCAGCTGACCCACGCGCAGGAAGAGGAACTGATCGGCGACCCGAAGCTGCTGCTGGTCGCCGTGGCCGCGCTCAATGGCTTGCCGGTCGACGAAATCGTGGCCACGTTCACGCTGACGGAGGCGCAAACGGTGAAGTACCTGCTGCGGCTCGACAGGATCGGTTTCCTGGTACTCAAGCCGAACAACCGGGTCAAGCTGCTGGTGGCGCGCACGTTCGACTGGATCCCGAACGGCCCGATCCAGACCTGGTTCCGGCGCGAGGCGGCCGGCGATTACCTCGATGCGCGCTTCGATGGCGAAGGCGAGGCGTTGCGGCTGGTGAGCGTGATGCTGTCGCCGGCATCCACCGGCGCACTGCTGGCGCGGCTGCGCCAGGTGGCGGACGACTTTTCGCAGCAGCACCAGGCCGATGCCCGGCTGCCCTATGCGGAGCGGCAGTCGGTCACGTTCCTGCTGGCCGCGCGGCCGTGGATGCCGGAAGCCTTCGCCGCGCTCCAGCGGGGCAGGGAATCTGTCGTGGAAACTGCCGGCGAATTTTCCAGCACTCTTACCGGCGCAGCGCCTGCAGCACCGGCTGCAGCACCGCGGCGCCGAGCTTCATCGAGCGGGCGCCGTTCCAGCCGTTGACCGGGTCCGGATCGTTGGCGTTGTCCTTGAACGGTAGTTCCAGCGTCAGCGACAGGCAGCCGAACAGGTGGGTGATATGGGGTGAACCCATCGTCAGCACTTCCGGCGTGAATGGCGCGTCCGCGTAGCCGAACTCGCTCTGGAAGTCGGGGCTGGCGACCTTGAAGTCGGCGATGAAGGCATCCTGCGCGGCCTTCTGTTCGGGCGTGAAGTTTTCCAGCGAATCGCTGCCGGCCACGAACACGTAAGGCAGACCTTCGTCGCCATGCACGTCCAGGAACAGGTCGCAGCCCGTTTCCTGCATCGCTTCCTTCACGAGGTAGACCTCGGGGCTGCGCTCCATCGTCGGCGTGTTCCATTCGCGGTTCAGGTTCGCGCCGGCCGCGTTCGTGCGCAGGTTGCCGCGCACGGAGCCGTCCGGGTTCATGTTCGGCACCACGTAGAACACGGCTTCCTTCAGGCACTGGCTGGCGAACGGATCGGCCGGGTCGAGCAGCGCCTCGACCATGCCTTCGACGAACCACTCGGCCATCGTTTCGCCCGGGTGCTGGCGCGCGATGACCCACACCTTCTTCGGCGCATCCGGGTCGCCGATGACCAGCATGTTCAGGTCGCGGCCATCCACGGTGGAACCCAGGTCGACCAGCTCGGCCAGCGGCGACAGCTGGGCATTGTCCAGCAGCGACAGGTGGCGTTCCCACGAATACGGCTCGAAGTAGGCGTAATACACGCTGTCGTACTCCGGCGCGTGCTCGATCGTCATCACTTCGCCATCGAAGCTGGTGGGCACGCGGAACCATGTATCGCGATCGTAGCTGGCCACGGCCTGGTAATCCTTCCAGCCATCGGGGTAGGCGGCCTTGCCGGCGTTCAGGAAGCGGATCGTGAGCGGCATGCCGCTTGCGCCCTGCACGCGGAAATAAAACCACTGGGTGATGTCGGCATGGGAATCCTTGCGGATGTTCAGGTCGATATCGCCAACGCTGGTGGCGCTGACGAAATCGATGGCGCCAGCGTCGAACTGGCTGCTGATCTTGATAGACATTGTGTGTCCCTGTTATGGATTGGAGCGCCGTGGCGCGAGGTCGCCATGATAACGGCTTTGCCCGGGGCTCGTCACCGAACGGCTACAATGCCTCATCCATTCCTAGGAGACCGACGATGCAGCGCCGTTCCTTCCTCACCCGCTCCGCCGCCGCGGCGGGCACCGCCACCGTGGCCGCGCCGGCCTTCGCGCAGGCCCAGCCAGCCGTCAGCTGGCGGCTGGCCTCGAGTTTTCCCAAGACGCTCGACACGATCTACGGCTCGGCCGACGGTTTCGTGAAACGGGTGGCCCAGCTCACCAACGACAAGTTCCAGATCCGCCAGTTCGCCGCCGGCGAAATCGTGCCCGGCCTGCAGGTGATGGACGCCGTGCAGGCCGGCACCGTGGAGATCGGCCACACGCCGGCCTACTACTATTTCGGCAAGGACCCCACGTTCGCCTTCGACTGCGCGGTGCCGTTCGGCCTCACGTCGCGCCAGCAGACAGCCTGGTTCGACCAGGGCGGCGGCCGCGAACTGCTGCGCGAGTTCTACCGCGGCTATGGCATCGTCAACTTCATGGGCGGGAATACCGGCGTGCAGATGGGCGGCTGGTACCGCAAGGAGATCCGCTCGGTGGCCGACCTGAAGGGCCTCAAGATGCGCGTGGCCGGCTTCGCGGGCCGCGTGATGGAGCGCATGGGCGTGGTGCCGCAGCAGATCCCCGCCGGCGACGTGTATGCCGCGCTGGAAAAGGGCACGATCGACGCGGCCGAATGGGTGGGGCCCTACGACGATGAAAAGCTGGGCCTCGTGCGCGTGGCGCCCCATTACTATTCGCCGGGCTGGTGGGAAACGGGCCCGCAGCTGTCGTTTTACGTGAACAGCAAGCACTGGGACAAGCTGCCGAAGCAGTACCAGGCCGCGCTCGAGGCGGCAACGTACGAATGCCACGTGCGCATGCAGGCCGACTACGATGCGAAGAACCCCGGCGCGCTGGCCCGGCTGCTGAAGAACGGCGCCAAGCTGCACAATTTCAGCAAGGACGTGATGGATGCCGCCTACAGGCAATCCACGGCCGTGATGGAAGAGGAAGCGGCGAAGAACGCGAAGTTCAGGAAGATCTACGAGCCCTGGAAGCGGTTCCGGCATGACCAGAACCAGTGGGCTTCGGTGGCCGAGGCGGCCATGCAGAATTACCTGATCGCGGCAGGGCGGCGCTGAGCGGTGCTTGGTGATCAGCGCGGGCGGCGCATCACCTTCGCGACATGGGTCGGCAGGTCCCATGTGCCGTCGAGTCCCACCGGCTGGCATATGCCCGTGTCGGAGACGAGCGTCGGCACGAAACGGTTGCCATCCCACACCCACTCCCTGGTTTCCCGGCAACTGCCCATGCCGTGGCCGGCGGAGATCTTGCCGGCTTCATGATCGCTGCCGTCGGTCGTCACCAGCACCGGCTTGAACGGCGCAGTGTTATTGGCGACCCAGTAGGCAGTGCCTGTGCCTGCGGCGCCGGCCCAGCATTGGCCGTAGACCAGCAGCCTGGCGGTCGTGAGCCGCCGTATCGACAGGTCGTCCGGCACCAGGGCTTCGCAGTCGCCTTCGCCAAGCGTGCCGCGCAGCTCGCGCAACAGCGCGGCTCGGGCAGCCGGCGGCAGGTTCACCTCGGCATTCCCGGCCGGTGCCGCCAGTACCTCGGGCATCGGCGGTGCTGCCGGCACGCTGTTCTCGGCCCGGGCGCCCTTGCGCAGCAACGCGCCCGGGGTGCCGAGGCGGCCCTGGAATTCATCCATCTTCAGCAGCACGGCGGCCGCACCGGCGCCGGACAGCGCCCATGCACGCGCGCCATCACGCCATTGCACGGCCCCGGTGCCGGCAACCGTCGCCACCAGGGCCTGTATCTGCGCGGGGGAGAGCTCGCCTGTCAGGTATTCGCTGCCGATCGCTACGTGGCCCAGCGCGCGGCCGTCGACATGCATCGTCACGCCCGTTTTCGGCACCCATTCCTTTTCATCGCGGATGCCGAGCCTCAGCGTTGCCTTCACGGGCTGGCCCGGCCCGGCCGCGCGTTCCAGCACCACGGAAACCTCCGGCGTATCGTCATCCTCGCCACGATGATGGTAGCCGGCGGCGCGGCAGGTGCGCGTGTTGTCGCAGGCAATTTCCCAATCGTGATGGGCGAAATGGAAGCCGGCCGGCGCACCGGCAAAGGCGGCGAGGGCGCAGGCGCCGAGCAGCGCGGTGACAAGGATCTTCATGCCGTGACGATAACAAAATCCTGCGCTCGCCGCAGCGCAAGAAGTGGCTTCAAGCATGCCGAGCCGGCGGCTGCGCTATAGTGCGAGCCACATCGAATTACCAATCAACTGTCACCGATCAACCGTGAACCAAGTGACCCGATGACGATGCCTGCCCTGCTTCGATATGCCTCCCTCGCCGCAGCCCTGTCGGCACCACTCCTCTGCGCCGCGCAGGAATACGAAGACTGGACCGTGCAGTGCGATAACGTCAACCACTGCGAGGCGGTCGGTTACGGACCGGATCGCGAGACCGCGCGATGGCTTGCCGTGCAACTGGTGCGCGATGCGGGGCCGGGGACAGCGGTGCGGGCCAGGATCGTCCTCGCCGAAGACGGGCCTGCAAAGCCCGTCGACCTCACCCTGACGTTGGACAGGCACCCGCCAGCCACGTTTCGCGCAAACCAGCCGCTGCCGCGGGCAGCGGCACAGGTGCTGCTGGACAGGATGATCGACGGCAGGGAAGGACAGGCCAGCGACGGCCAGCAGCAATGGCCCCTGCCGCTCGCGGGTATGAAGGCGGCGCTGTTGCGGATGGATGTCCTGCAAGGGCGGATCGGCACTCCCGGCGCACTGGTACGGCGCGGCAGCCGTGCGGAATCTTCCGTTCCGCCAGCGCCGGCCATGCCGGTGCTGCGCGCGGTGCAGCCCGCGAAGCGGATCAACGATCGCGTCATCGAGGCGGCATTGCTCGCGGAGATCGGCCCGCCGCAGGAAGAATGGATCGACCGCCATGACCTGTATCGCCTCTCGAATGGCCGGCTGCTGTTCCTGTTCGAATCGAGCCGCGGCCCGACGGCGAGTTTCTACGAAGCCTGGCTCGCCAACGGGCGGCCTCCGTACCGGCCGCGCCGGCTCGAACTTCCCACCAACGGCTTGCCGGCCGATGTCCTCGTCAACGCCGATTTCGATGGCCAGGTGCTGGCTTCCTACAGCGGGCGCACCCTGGCCGATTGCGGCCATGCCACCAGGTGGCTGTGGACGGGTGAGAAATTCGAGTTGCTGGCGATGAGCCATGCCGATCACTGCCGCGGCATGCTGGACCTGATCGACCACCGCAAGTGGGTGGGGCGCAAGGTTCCCTAGCTCCGGCGGAGCCAGGCTGACACAGGCGCCAGCGCACGGATTTCATGCCACCGCCGCGACGCCGCGCTTGCGGTGATGCGGTTGCAGGAACGGGGTCGTTGCCACCATGATGCCGATGACGGCCACGAGCAGCCACAGCGAGGAAGCGAAGTCGCCGCTGGCATCGCGCAACTGGCCCATCGCCAGCGGACCGGTGGCAGCGACCGTGTAGCTGACCAGCATCACGAACGCATTCCAGGCGCCCGCTTCCTCCGGCCCCCGCGTATTGTCGAGGGGGAGCGTCATCGACAAGGTGAACGAGCCCCCGGTGCCGAATGCGAGAACCGCCACCGCCACGAAGGGCGACACCGTCGGTGCGAGCGCGATCGCCAGCATGCCCGCCAGGGCGGTAGCGGCGCCGAGCGCGAGGGGCAGGCGACGGTCTTCGTCGCGGCTCAGGAAGCCGAACACCGGATTGGCCACCATGAATGCCAGGGTGAACGTCGCCAGCAGCAGCCCGGCATGCGCGGGTGTCCAGCCGGCTTCCACGTACATCGGCGCCAGCCAGGAGATGCAGGAATAGAACAGGAAGTTATTGCAGGCGAAGAACAGGGCGATCAGCCATGCCGTCCGGTTGCGAAGGGGCATGCCATGGCGTTGCGTGGCCGCGCCGGCACCGGCAGGCGCCGGACTGCGTTTCGCGACGAACAGCCAGGCCAGCAGGGCGAACACGCCAGGCAAGGCCCACACGCCCGAGGCCCAGCGCCACCCGCCGGTGTATGCGGCAATCGTTCCCGTGGCGGCGGCAGACAGCGTGCTGCCCAGGGCCAGTGCGGTGGCATACACGCTCATGAAGATCGCTACCTGCCGTGGAAAGCCCGCCTTCACGAAGCCCGCGATCAGGACTCCTGCGATGGCGATGCCGGCACCGATGCCGACGGTGGTGGCGAACAGCATCGCCACTGAGCCGGCAAGCGCGCGTACCAGGCTCGACACGGTGAGCAGCGCCAGGGCCGCGAACATGACACGGTCGCGGCCATAACGCCGCGTCAGCCAGGGCACCGGCGCTGCGAGCAGCCCCATCAGCAATGTCGGAATCGCCGTCAGCAATGCCGCCTGCGTGTGGGACAGGCCGAATTCCCGGATGATCGATGGCAGCAGGGGGCCCGTGGACACGATGGCAGGCCGCAGCTCCATTGCCACGAGCACGAGGCAGACGATCGCGGCCACCATCGACAGGGAACCGCCGGCGGGCGCCGCGGCGGGTTGGTGCGGCATGCCGGCGGTCGAAGCCGTGCCAGCGGCACCGGCCATCGGCAGGGGCGCATGGACGGGGGGAGGCGTTGGGCAAGACATGGGGACGTTCTCCTTGCTGGCCCGGGCGGTGCCCGGGCATGTTTTATTTATGGATGAGGATGGTCTTCGGATTGGTGAAGAGCTGCCGGCCTTCGTTGCCGTGCTCGGTACCAAGGCCCGACTGCTTGTGGCCGCCGAACGGGATGTCGACGCCCTGGGTGTGGATCTCGTTGACCCAGACCATGCCGGTTTCCAGCCGGTTCGCGATGGCGACGGCGGCTTTCGTGTCGCGGCCCCAGACCGAGCCGCCGAGGCCGAACGGGCTGTCGTTGGCGCGCTCGACCACGTCGTCGACATCATCATAGGCGATGATCGGCACGATCGGCGCGAACTATTCTTCCCGCACGATCAGCGAGTCTTCCGGCGGGTTGTCGACCACGGTCACGGGAATGAAGTAGCCGGGGCGGTCGATGTCGACTTCACCGCCCAGCACGACCTTGTAGCCCCTGGCCCTGATATCGTCGAGGATGGCCTTGACCTTCTCGAACTGCATGCGGTTCTGCACCGGTCCCACCGTCACGTCCGGGTCCAGTCCGTTGCCGAGCTTCTGCCGGCGCGCATAGGCAACGAAGGCGTCGACGAATCGCGCATGGAAGGAACGGTGCACGTAAAGCCGTTTGATGCCCACGCACCACTGCCCCGAGTTGCCGACCGCACCCCAGAACAGCTGGGGAACGATCGCTTCCCAATCTGCATCCGGCATCACGATGGCGGCATCGTTGCCGCCCAGCTCCAGCGTCACGCGCTTCATCGTGCCGGCCGCCGAACGGATCACATGCTTGCCGGTCGCCGTCGACCCGGTAAAGCTGATCTTGGCGATGTCCGGATGCGCCGTCATGTGCGGCCCCAGTTCGTCATTGCCCGAGACGACCGACAGCACTCCCGGCGGCAGCACCGACTGCGCGATCTCGCCGAATCGCAGCGACGTCAACGGGGTGAAAGGGGAAGGCTTGATGACCATGGTGTTGCCGGTGATGAGCGCTGGAGCGACCTTCCACAAGGCGAGCAACACGGGGAAGTTCCACGGCGTGATCGCGCCGATGACACCCAGCGGCGTATGGTGCAGTTCGACGACATGGTGGTCCGTCTCCTCGACGATCTCCACCGGAATGCGACGCGCGGCGATCTGGCGGATCCAGGCAATCGCCTGGTCGACTTCCGGCTCGGCCATCGACTTGAGCGGCTTGCCCTGTTCCAGCACGAGCAGGCGCGCCAGTTCGTCGCGGTGCATGGCGAGAGCGTCGGCATAGGCGTCGAGATAGCGCTGGCGTTCGTCATGACCGAGCGCGGACCAGGACTTGAACGCGGTCCGGGCGGCGGCGATCGCGTCGTCGAGCTGGCCGATGCTCGCGGCAGGTGCGCGGGCCACCGGCGCGCCCGTGGCTGGATTGATGACGTCGAATGTGTTTTCCGATGACACCAGCTTGCCGCCGATGCTCAAGTGGTAGGCGCCGTCGAACGGCGTGCGTGGTTGCGTGGCGATTGCGTTGGACATGATATTCCTTGATGGATGACTATGAAATAGACCGGTCGTCTACTTATCGATCGAAAAAAAAACACTTCAGTAAAAGTGTTCGCACTGCCCGGTCAGTGAGGCAGATGCAGCATCTGGCGCGTAACGGCCATCGCCGAGTCGAATGGCGCGGTGCCGCGCACGATCTTGACCATGACGCTGGCGCCCAGCCACAGCTGGTACAGGCTTTCGGCCACCTGCCGGGGGCTGTCGCCGATCGTCAGCGAACCCTCGTCGACGCCTTGCTCGAGCGCCGTGGCCAGCCTGGCGATGATCGCCGAGGTGCCCTGGTTCAGCACCGCGCGCATCGCTTCGGACAGGTCGGCCACTTCCGCGGCAAGCTTGACGGCCAGGCATTTGCCCTGGCAATCCAGGAACGACTGGTTGGCGCGCCACATGTCGAAGTATTGCAGCAGCCGCTGCGCCATCGTCAGTCCCGGCTGGGCCATCACGGCATCGATCTCCGCCAGGTAGTCGTCGAAGTAGCTCGACAGCAGAGCCTCGCCGAACGCATCCTTCGATGCGAAGTAGTGATAGAAGGAGCCTTTCGGCACCTTGGCTTCCGTCAGTATTTCATTCAGTCCGACAGCCGAAAAGCCCTTGCCGGACATGATGCGCTGTCCCACCGCAAGGATATTGTCGCGGACGTCGGAGGAATCGTTGGTGTGTGCTTTGGCCATGGCTGCACTATACGTCTCATTAGACCAGTCGTCTAGATTCGGGGCGAAATTTTCCCGCACTTCACCGTGCTCCCGCTGCGACGGCAGCCTCTTCGATCACCTTCGCCACCCGGGCGGGATGCGCAATGAACGCGGCATGGCTGCCATCGATCTCGATCGCCGTACTGCCGGCGCGTTTCGCCATGAAGCGCTGCAGGTCGGGATGGACAGTGCGGTCGGCCGTCGAGACGATCGCCCAGCTTGGCTTGCTCTTCCACGCCGCCTGCGACACGGCCGCCGTTGCCGCCTGCACGGCGGGCATCACCTGGGACAGCGCCATGAAGCGGGCATCCGCCGCCGGCAGGTCCGCCGCGAAATCGGCGTGGAACAGCGCCGGGTCGAAATACAGGTGGCCATCGGCCGTGGCCTTGATGCCTTTCGTGGCCGGCGCCATGCTGTCGGCGAGATCCTTCAGGCTTTCACCGGCGTCGGGCTGGAATGCCGCGACATACACGAGGCCAGCCACCTTGCGATCGTTGCCGGCCTGGGTGATCACCATGCCGCCATAGCTGTGACCGACCAGGATGCTGCGTCCTTCCTGGGCGTTCACCGCCCGGGTGGTCGCCTTCACATCGTCGTCGAGCGAGGTTTCCGGCTGCTGCACGACGGTGACGTTGAAGCCGTCGCGGGCCAGGATGTCCGCCACGCCCCGCCAGCCGGAACCGTCGGCGAAGAAGCCGTGGACGAGGACGACGTTCTTGACGGGGGCCTGGGTGGCGACCGGGATGGCGGCCTGGGCGGCCATGGCGGCGAAAGACAAGGCGAGGGCCGAGACGATGCGGTTCAGTTTTCTCATGATGCGCTCCTGTAGGGGATATGGGTTTGCTTCAAGACGCTTGCGTGGCCGGCGGCTGCGCGAGGAATGGCGACGCCCGCCGGCCAGGCTGCCGGGCGCCGCATCGGTGCGTCACGCCAGTTGCTGGAGCAGCAGTGTGGCGGCTTCGGCCGACGAGGCCGGATTCTGGCCGGTGATCAGCAGGCCATCGCGCACCACGTAAGAACCCCAGTCCGGGCCGCTGGAGTACACGCCACCCTTGGCCTTGAGCTCATCCTCGACGAGGAAGGGCACCACCTCGGTCAGGCCGACGCCTTCTTCCTCGGTGTTGGTGAATCCGGTAACGTTCCTGCCCTCGACCAGTGGCCGGCCGGCCGGCGTCTTCACGTGGCGCAGCACGCCCGGCGCGTGGCAGACGAGCGCCACCGGCTTGTTCGCCGCCAGGAACGATTCGATCAGCGCGATCGAATGCCTGTCTTCGGCCAGGTCCCACAGCGGACCATGGCCGCCCGGGTAGAACACGGTATCGAAGCCGGCCTGGTCGATACTGTCCAGGCGCAGGGTCGTGGCCAGCTGCGCATTGGCGGCGGCATCGGCTTCGAAGCGGCGCGTCAGGTCGGTCTGGAACGACGGCTCATTGCTTTTCGGATCCAGCGGCGGTTGGCCGCCCAGGGGCGAGGCGAGCACGACTTCGGCGCCGGCATCCTTGAAAGCGTAGTAGGGCGCCGCCAGCTCTTCGAGCCAGAAGCCGGTCTTGCGGCCGGTGTTGCCGAGTTGGTCGTGCGAGGTCAGAACCATCAATACTTTTTTCATGCTGTTTCTCCAATAAGTAAGTAGTCAATTAGACCGGTCGTCTTGAGATCTGGCGTATGCGACTGGCTTCTCGGTACAGTGGGTAGTGGCTTCTGCATCGATGGAGTTCAAGATAACATCAAGTAGACCAGTCGTCTACAAGTTTTTTTATTCATTTAGAAATTGGATCTTGGGAATATTGCCCGGAAAATGGGGTACGTCCCCATTTTTGAAGCAACTTTTGCTTCCTCGACAGCGCTGGCCAGGGAGGCGTCTGCTATGGCAATGGCTTGCTTGCCGCCTGCTATCGTTTCATCGCCATGTCATATCGGCAACCTACACTTGCCTGCTTTCAGATCACCGGAGCAAGCATGACATCATCCATTTCGCGCCGCCGTTTCCTTTCCCAAAGCGGCGTCCTGGCGGGCAGTTCGGCACTGGGCGGTTCCCTGCTGCTGCAAGGTTGCGGGGGCAGCAGCACGTCTGTGGGCGTCAGCGAAAACGAGCGGCCGAAAATGCCGTCGGGCATACAGTTCGGCGACATCACGGACAACAAGGCGATCATCTGGGGCCGCAGCGACCGCAATGCGCAAATGATCGTCGAATACGATACGAGCGAGCGCTTTGCCAATGCCAGCCGCATCGTCGGCCCGTATGCCAGCGCGGCCACCGATTTCACCACCCGTGTCGACCTGAGCGGCTTGCCGGCCGGGCAAACGGTGTTCGTGCGCGTGCGCTACGTGGATCCCGACAATGCAAGGATCGAAAGCGAAACCCTGTCGGGGCAATTCAGGACCACGCCCGCCGATGGCAGCAGGGCCGTGCGCTTCCACTGGAGCGGCGACCAGTGCGGCCAGGGCTGGGGCATCAACACCGCTTTCGGCGGCATGAAGATCTACGAGGCGATGCGCAAGCGCGACCCGGATTTCTTTGTCCACAACGGCGACACGGTCTATGCCGACGGCCCGATCCTGGCCGAAGTGAAGGCGGAAAACGGCCAGGTCTGGCGCAACGTCGTCACGGAAGAAGTCAGCAAGGTCGCGGAAACGCTGAAGGAATTCCGCGGCCGCCATGCGTACAACCTGATGGACGAAAACTACCGCAGGTTCGCCGCCCAGGTGCCGCAGGTATGGCAGTGGGACGATCACGAAGTGACGAACAACTACAGCGACGCCAAGAACCTGTCGGGCGACGCGCGCTACACGGAAAAAAGCATCGCCACGCTCACGGCCCGCGGCCGCCAGGCCTTCCTCGAATATGCGCCGATGCGCTACTACAAGCAAAGCGAGCCGCAGCGCATCTACCGCACCATCTCGCACGGCCCGCTACTCGACGTGTTCGTGGTGGACATGCGCAGCTACCGCGGCCCGAACAGCACCAACCTGCAAACCGCCGAAGACGCCAGCTCGTCCTTCCTGGGTCTCGAGCAGGTCGAATGGCTGATCGCCGGGCTGAAGGCTTCGACCGCGACCTGGAAAGTCATCTCCGCCGACATGCCCATCGGCCTGAACGTGGGCGACGGCAAGGATGGCCAGGGCAACGCACTGTGGGAAGCGGTTGCGAACGGCAACGACGGCGTGCCGCTCGGCCGTGAAATCGAAATGGCCCGCCTGCTCAGCAGTATCAAGGCCGTGCCCAATGTGGTCTGGATCACTACCGACGTGCACTACTGCGCCGCCCACTATTATGACCCCGCCAAGGCCCTGTTCACGAACTTCTCGCCGTTCTGGGAATTCGTTGCCGGCCCGATGAATGCCGGCAGCTTCGGCCCTGGGGTGCTCGACCGGACCTTCGGCCCGAGCGTGGTCTTCTCGAAGGCGCCGCCGATCCAGGCGTCGTCGCCGTTCGCCGGCTACCAGTTCTTCGGGGAAGTGAACATCGACCCGCGCACAAAAGCGATGACGGTCGAACTGTTCAACCTCGATGGCGTATCGCAGTTTGCGCAGACGCTCCCGGCGGTGGGCACCTGAATACCCTGGCCGTACACCATCGCGGCTACATACAGAATATAGGCTGGCGCCGATAGCCGCGCATCGCACGTTGCCCTAGAGTACGCATTTTCAACGTGTATTCCGGGAAGATGTGCGATGGCGATTGCAAAACGTCTGGCGGCTGAATTCATCGGCACGGCCCTGCTGCTGGCAATCGGCAGTGGCGCGGGCATTGCCGCGCAGCGCCTTGCCGGAGGCGATGCCGCGATGGCGCTGCTGGTCAGCGCGGCGGTCGGCGCGACCGGGCTGGCCGTGCTGATCCTCACGTTCGGCAATATCTCCGGCGGCCTGTTCAACCCGGTGCTCACGCTGTCCGAGGCATGGCGCGGCAACCTGCGTGCCGACTATGTGGCGCCGTATATCGCGGTGCAATCGCTGGGTGCCGTGGCCGGCGTCGCGGCCGTGCACGCCATGTATGGGCTGGACCTGATGATGGCCACGCCGCATGTCCGCACCGGCACCGGCCTGTGGCTGGGCGAGTTCGTTGCCACCTTCGGCATGCTGTGCGTGTTCATCGGCTGCGGCCGGGCCCGGCCCGTGGTGGCGCCGTTCGCCGTGTCGGCCTATGTGATGGTGGCCTGCTGGTTCAGTTCTTCCTCGGCGTTCATGAACCCGGCACTGACCCTGGCCAAGGCGATCGGCCAGGCCGGCGCGCTGCGCCTGGCCGATGCCCCGGCCTTCGTGCTGGCGCAACTGGCCGGCGCCGGCGCCGCGACGGCCCTCTTTATCTGGCTGCACGGCACGGCGCGCCGCGCGGTGCGCACCTGACCTTTCAATCCTGCGTAGTTGTGGGACATCCGGCCACGGCATGTGGCCGCTCCAGTTCGTGTTCCCCTGATATCCTTGGCCTCCATGCTGCATGCCCATGCCGGGCATGAGCTGCCACGAGGAGAATGCGATGTCCGATGCGAACAAGCGTGTCCTGCAACAGGCGAATGCGGCGGTGTCCGCCGGCGACAATGAAGGCTTCCTGTCGTTCTGCACGGACGATATCGTCTGGTCCACCGTGGGGGTGAAACCCTGCATGGTAAGGAGGCCGTGCGCGCCCTGATGGCGAAGGAATACGTGCAGCCACCCACGTTCACCATGCGCGAACTGGTGGCCGAAGGCGATTACGTGGTGGCGCTCGGCGACATCGAAAGCCGGGACGATGCGGGCAAGCCGGTGCGAAACGCCTACAGCGACGTGTGGCGCCTGCGCGATGGCAAGCTGGCCGAGCTCAGGGCGTTTGTCATCCCGGTCGGCGCGGCCAGCTGAACCTTGCTGATGGCGCTACACCCGGTTCACTGACGACACGGTGTCCCGGGCATTCAGGATGTCCGATTTCGGCCAGCGCCGCCCGATCGCCGCATCGGGGAAACACTGCCATCACGGCAGGGCAGCCCACGCTCTTTGCCATCACGGAAAGGCCAGGTCCAGGCCGATCCACTTCATCAGGAAGTGGGTTAGGAGCCCCAGAGCCAGCAGCGCCAGCATGAAGACCGCGGTCACCTTGGCGGCCGCGCGCAGCACCGCGCGCCTCTCCTTTTCCCAGTCCTGCCGATCGGCCTGCGCCTTCTTCCCCCGGTCGTAATGCCACTTGATCGCGAAGAACATGCCTGTGCCCAGCACGAGAACCTTGAAGGTAACGAAGACTATCGGGATCCAATCCATCTTTGCGCCTTTCCAGGCTATTACTTGACACTATCATCGTGCTGAGCAGGGCGTCCACACACTGCTTCAGCAGCTTCATTTCTTGTTCAACCATCGTTGAAATCGCTGTAAGGCATACTACTCGAAAGCATTTTCCATACATTGAGGCAAAATGTCGCAGTTGAGAACCATACAAGATGAGCATTTGCCAATCTGGCTACCGCGTTTGGCCATGCACGGCGGGCCACGGTTCCTGCAGATCGCGGATGCGTTGCAGGCGGCGGTGGCGGATGGATCGCTGAGCCCCGGTGATCGCCTGCCTCCGCAGCGCCACCTGGCAGCACAGCTGGGCGTCGACCTGACGACGATCACGCGCGCCTATGATGAAGCGAGACGGCGCAATTTGCTGGAAGGCCGCGGCGCCCGCGGCACTTATGTCGCGGCGCCGAAGGTCGAATTGACCGCGATCCTCGACCTGAGCATGAATACCCCGCCACCGCCGGATGGCGTGGACTTCGACGACATGCTGAAACAGGGTTTGTCCCAGGTACTGATGCGGGCAGACAATGGACCGCTGATGACTTACCACCTGGGCGGGGGAAGCGACGCCGATCGCAAGGCGGGTGCCAGATGGCTCGAACCGATGTTTGGCCAGTTCGATGCCGGGCAGCTCCTTGTCTGTCCGGGGGCGCAAGCGGCGATTGCCGCATTGATCCTGGCGCTGACGGAGCCGGGCGACGTTATCCTGGCCGAGCCAACGACGTATCCCGGCTTGCGTGCCGCGGCGACCCAGTTCGGCCGGCACATCGTGGCGGTGGAAGCGGACAAGCACGGAATGGTGCCCGGGATGCTCGAGCAGGCGTGCCACCAGCACAAGCCCGGGCTGGTCTACCTCAATCCGACATTACAGAATCCGACCGCCGCCACCATGCCGGAACGCCGGCGCAAGGAGCTCGCCGGCATCGCGAAGCGCTGCAATCTACGCATCGTCGAAGACGATCCCTACTGGCTCCTTGCCGATGCCCCGCCACCGCCCATCGCCACGTTTGCCCCGGAACAGGTGGTCTACATCTCGACCCTGTCGAAATGCCTGACGCCCGGCTTGCGTGTCGCCTTCGTCGTCATCCGCAACCCGCACGAACGGGAACGGTTCCTGGTTGCGCTCAGATCGTTCGCGCTGATGGCCGCGCCGCTGACGGCCGCATTGGCCACCCAGTGGATCGTCGACGGTTCGGCTGACCGATTGATGGAAGGCGTGCGCACCGAAGCGCGCCTGCGCCACCGGATGGCCCGGCATATCCTGGCGGGGCGGTACAGCGGCGTCGGAGACGGCCTGCACGCATGGCTCGAGTTGCCGGCTTACTGGAACACTTCACAGTTTGCCCGTGCTGCTGGCAGTGAGGGCATCGCGGTCACGCCGGCGGAGGCCTTTGCAACCGGCAGCACGACCGTGAATGCGGTGCGGATCTCCCTGGGCAGTATCCAGGACCGTGGACGCTTGCAGGCGGGTCTTCAACGGCTGTCGGATCTGCTTGCACGGCGGCCCGAGCCGTTCAGCGCTGCCGTGGTTTGACTGTCCGGGAAACACTGTGCTTCATGCGGGAGTTCTTGCAATGCGGCCGTACATTGGGCGGAAAGGCTGAGTGCAGCAGGAAGATTTCCCCGCCTGAAAGAATTCAACGAATCATCGGGGGCGAGGTGACTGGCGCCGGGTAAATGCAGAATGATGTCGCTAGCCGGCTCTCCGTAACTCCCATGAAAATTCCGTCGTGCGTGCCGGACAAAACGGCCCGGTTGAGCCATACTGGAGCGATGGAAAAACGTCGAGACATACTTACCGCGCGCTACATTGACGCCGTGCTCAATGGCCAGCCAGGCTTCGAGCCGTCCCGCTGTCTGCAAGCCCTTCTCGACGTCGGCATCTCGCGGATCACTGCTGAACGCTTGGTTGCGCAAGAGAAAGTAAGGCGCCGATCGCCGGCTGTGCCGCTGCCGTCGGTGGAATAACGACCAAGAATGAAAAACGCACTCTTCATCTGCAGCCAGAACCGGTTGCGAAGCCCTACCGCCGAGCAAGTGTTTGCAAGCTGGCCAGGTGTCGAAACGGATTCCGCAGGGCTGGGCGGAGACGCGACGGTACCGCTGTCGTCGGAACAGATTGCATGGGCCGACATCATCTTCGTGATGGAAAAAGCCCACCGGACCCGGCTCTCATCCCGATTCAAACGGTATCTGAATGGGAAACGTGTCATTTGCCTGGATATACCGGACGACTATGACTACATGCAGCCCGAACTTGTCGCGATCCTCGAGATCAAAGCCGGCAAGTTCTTGCGTGGATCCACTTGAGCTGACGTTCCCGGCCAGCGTCCATGCTGGATGCCGAAGCGGCCCCCCGGCGTCTACCGCAACCCGCCAAACCGTTCAAAGAATGCCGGTTCCGCATCGGGTACGTCCGCCTGCTCCCGCCGCAATGCCTCCAGCACATGCTCCTCGGCCGGCGCAAACGTGAGCAGATACAGCGCGCGCGCCAGCTCGTAGGCAGCGGCCCCGGGCCACGGCTCGGGCAGCAGCTCCACGGGCAACTGGGGATCGTGCAGCTGCACGCGCCGGTAGGCGTGGATCAGCAGCGTGCGCACGACAAAGGCCCGCTCTGGCGTCACGCCGTCGGCCAGCAGGGCGCGCAGCGGCGCGAACGTGCCGATGAAACGCTCGTAGCCGGCCGCCACTTCCCGCAAGTCCCATCCTTCGGCCACCAGGTCCGCCAGCGGCTTGCCCTGCACGCCTGGCAACTGCGCCGCCTGCACCACGTAGACCTTGCCGCGCATGCCCAGCCGGCCCAGTAAGTCGTCCAGCGCCTCGGCATCGCCGGCGGGGTGCCCGGCGATGCCCTGCGCCACCACGCTGTAGCCTTCCCACAGCAATTCCTTGCGCAGCGCCGCACGCTCGGCCGGTGTGATGCCGTTCGTGCCCAGCACGAATGTCCAGCTGCCTTGCCAGTGCACGTGAGGCGCCGCGTACACACGCCGGAACGCGCGGGCGAAGCGTTGCGCCGCCTCGGGCGTGATCGTGTAGTGGCTGCGCCGGCCATCGCGCTGCGATACGAGCCAGCCTTCCTGCGCCAGCCGGAACACGGACGTGCGCAGCAGCCGGTCGTTCACGCCGAACGGCGCCAGCAGGTCGATCAGGCTGCCCAGCCAGGCCAGGCCGCCGTGCGGCACGATCGCGTCGCCGAAGACCGTCATCACCAGCGATTTCGAGCGGGGCGGTTCGTCGGCCAGGAAACGGTCGATCCACTTGTTCAAGCTTGCATTGGTCAAATCATTGTTCATGCCGCCATTGTACTCAGCCGAACAAGATACGGAACTTGGATATGACACAGAAAAACAGCTTGCAAATAAAATTGTGTATCGTATTATGGCTGGAACGGGAGCAAACAGAGGAGACAGACCATGTATGCGCAGATGGTGGAGACGGGGCTGAAGAACGTGCAGACGGCCGAATCGATGAGCGAGCAGGAGCGCGCCTTCCAGGCGCGCATCGACGACGGCATCAGGATCGAGCCGAAGGACTGGATGCCGGAGGCGTATCGCAAGACGCTGATCCGCCAGATTTCCCAGCATGCCCACTCGGAAATCGTGGGGCAGCTGCCGGAGGGGAACTGGGTCACGCGCGCCCCCACGCTCAAGCGCAAGTCGATCCTGCTGGCAAAGATCCAGGATGAAGCGGGCCATGGCCTGTACCTGTACAGCGCGGCCGAAACGCTGGGCGTGTCGCGCGACGAGCTGCTGCAGGCCCTGCATTCCGGCAAGGCCAAGTATTCGAGCATCTTCAACTACCCCACGCTGTCGTGGGCTGACATGGGCGCCATCGGTTGGCTTGTCGACGGTTCCGCGATCATCAACCAGATCCCGCTGTGCCGCTGCTCGTATGGCCCGTATGCGCGGGCGATGATCCGCGTCTGCAAGGAAGAATCGTTCCACGCCCGGCAGGGCTACGACATCATGCTGGCCCTGTGCAACGGCACCCCGGAACAGAAGGCGATGGCGCAGGATGCGCTGAACCGCTGGTGGTGGCCGTCGCTGATGATGTTCGGCCCGTCGGACGCGCACTCCGTCAACAGCGCGCAATCGTCGCAATGGCGCATCAAGCTGTTTTCCAACGACGAGCTGCGCCAGCGCATGGTCGACCAGACCGTGCCGCAGGCCGAATTCCTGGGCCTGACGATTCCCGACCCCGACCTGAAGTGGAACGAGGAGCGCGGTCATTACGATTTCGGCGAGATCGACTGGCAGGAATTCCACGACGTTTTAAAGGGCAACGGCCCGTGCAACCGCGAGCGCCTGCGCACGCGCGTCAAGGCCTGGGACGATGGCGCGTGGTTCCGCGAAGCGCTGGTGGCGCATGCGGACAAAGCGGCAGCCAAAACACAAGAAGCAGCGTGAGGAGACAGCAATGAGCAAGGAATGGCCCCTGTGGGAAGTGTTCATCCGCAGCCAGCATGGCCTGGCCCACAAGCATGTGGGCAGCCTGCATGCGCCGGATGCGGAAATGGCGATCAATAACGCGCGCGACGTCTATACGCGGCGCAACGAGGGCGTGTCGATCTGGGTCGTGCGCGCGGCGGACATCGTCGCCAGCAGCCCGTTCGACAAGGGCGCGCTGTTCGAGCCCGCCAACAGCAAGGTGTACCGCCATCCCACCTTCTTCCCGATGCCGGAAGAAGTGAAAAACCTGTAAGGCCGGACAATGGACGCGAGAATCCCGTATCTGCTGCGCCTGGGCGACAACGCCCTCGTGCTGAGCCAGCGCCTGTCCGAATTGTGCGGCAAGGGCCCTGCGCTGGAAGAAGACATGGCGCTGACGAACGTCGCGCTCGACCTGCTGGGCCAGGCGCGCCTGTGGCTCACCTATGCCGGCGAGCTGGAAGGGCAGGGGCGCGACGAGGATGCGCTGGCCTACCGGCGCGACACGCAGGATTTCCACAACGTGCTGCTGGTCGAACAGCCGAACGGCAATTACGCGCACACGCTCGTTCGCCAGTTCTACTTCGATACGTGGCACTACTTCCTGATCGGCGCGCTGGTGAAATCGGCCGATCCGCGCATCGCGGAAATCGCCGAAAAGTCGCTGAAGGAAGTCACGTACCACCTGCGCCGCAGCGGCGACCTGGTCGTGCGCCTCGGCGACGGCACGGCGCTCAGCCACGACTACACGCAGACCGCCGCCGACGAGCTGTGGATGTACACGGGCGAGGTGTTCAACTACGACACGGTGGATGAAGCAATGGTCGCCGCCGGCATCGCGCCGCCGGCCGCCGAACTGCGCGCGCAATGGCTGGCCCACGTGGGCGACATCTTCGCCGAGGCCACGCTGGCGATGCCGTCGCCGGATGCGTGGATGCAGAAGGGCGGCAAGCAGGGCCGGCACAGCGAGCACCTGGGCTACCTGCTGGCGGAAATGCAGTTCCTGCAGCGCGCCTACCCGAACGCAAGCTGGTGACGGCCATGATGACCACCGCACTGGATGAAGCCATTGTGTGGACGTGGCTCGCGGACGTGGCCGACCCCGAGATTCCCGTGATCTCGGTCGTCGACCTCGGCATCGTACGCGCCGTCGATGTGGACGACGCCGCCGTCACCGTCACGCTCACGCCCACGTACTCCGGCTGCCCGGCCACGCACGTGATCGAAGCGGCCGTGCGCGAGGCATTGCAGGCGCATGGCGTGGAAGACGTGCGCATCGTCACGCAACTGTCGCCGGCGTGGACCACGGACTGGCTCAGCGCGGAAGGAAAACGCAAGCTGCAAGGCTACGGCATCGCCCCGCCCGCGCAGCAGGTGATCGATATCTCCGGCCTGCGCGGTGGGCTGGCTGCGGCGGTATCTCGTTCCAACCTGCGTCGAGCCAGCATCGCACCCGCGATCGCCTGCCCCCACTGCGGCTCCACGCACACGGAGCTCACGAGCCAGTTTGGTTCCACCCCGTGCAAGGCGCTGTACCGGTGCCGCGATTGCCGGGAACCGTTCGATTACTTCAAGTGCCACTGACCCGGTAAGGAAATGAGTAACGCAGATGAGCAAGTTCCATCCAGGGCAAGGAAAGAGTAACTGAGATGAGCAAATTCCATTCATTGACCGTCGCCCGCGTGCACAACGAAACGCGCGACTGCATCGCCGTCACGTTCGCCGTGCCGCCCGAGCTGCGCGACAGTTTTCAATACCAGCAGGGCCAGCACCTGACCCTGCGGGCGAAGATCGGCGACGAAGACGTGCGCCGCTCGTATTCCATCTGTTCCGCCGTGCAGGATGGCGCCCTGCGGGTGGCCATCAAGCGCACGCCGGGCGGCATGTTTTCGTGCTGGGCCAACGAATCGCTGAAGCAGGGCGCCGTCATCGACGTGATGCCGCCGATGGGCCACTTCAACGTGCCGCTGGCCGCGGACAATGAGCGGAACTACCTGGCCTTTGCGGCCGGCAGCGGCATCACGCCGATCCTGTCGATCGTGAAGACCACGCTGATGACGGAGCCGCGCAGCCGGTTCACGCTGGTCTACGGCAACCGCTCGTCGTCGTCGATGATGTTCCGCAACGAACTGATGGAACTGAAGGACCTGTACCTGGGGCGCCTCAACCTCGTCTACGTGATGAGCCGCGAACAGCAGGACATCGAACTCTTCAACGGCCGCATCACAAAGGAAAAGACCGCGGCCTTCCTGCAACAGTGGATCGACATCGCCGACTACGACACCGCCTTCATCTGCGGGCCCGAAGACATGATGCTCGGCGTTTCCGAAGCGCTGCAGGAGGCGGGCATGCCGAAAGCGGCCATCAAGGTCGAGCTGTTCGCCGCATCGATCCCGAAGCACCAGCACAAGCCGCGCGCGCAGTTCGACGCGCAGGCGGCGCAACACCTCACCGAAGTCACCGTGATCCAGGATGGCAACGCGGCCACGTTCACGATGGAAAAGGACAAGGAATCGATCCTCGATGCTGGCCTGCGCGCCGGCCTGGAAATGCGCTATTCGTGCAAGGGCGGCGTGTGCTCCACATGCCGCTGCAAGGTGGTCGACGGCAAGGTGGACATGGACGTCAACTATGCGCTGGAAGACTACGAGATCGCCCGCGGCTTCGTGCTGAGCTGCCAGAGTTTTCCCGCCACGGACCGGGTGATTATCGATTTTGATCAGGCGGAATAAAGAGCCTGCAACGCAATTACAACCCAAGACAAAGGCCGGGGTCAGACCCGGCGGGGCGTAGCCGGGGTTTCAAGGAGCATTGCTCCTTGCCGGCGAAGCGGTACTGGCCTGCAGGCCAGTACTCCTTGACCCTTTCGTACCCTGAATTTAACAAGGAGCCAGCGAATGACCTACCAGAACATCCTGTTCCACATCGAGGCCGGCATCGCCACGCTGACGCTGAACCGCCCCGATAAACTGAACAGCTTCACGCAGGCGATGCATTTGGAAGTGCGCGAAGCCTTCGACCAGATGCGCGCGGACAAGAGCGTGCGCGTGCTGGTGCTGACCGGTGCAGGCCGCGGCTTCTGCGCGGGCCAGGACCTGTCGGACCGCGCGGTATCCGCCGGCGACCAGCCCGTGGACCTGGGCGACTCCGTGGAAAAATACTATGCGCCGCTGGTCATGGCGATCCAGGAGCTGCCGATGCCGGTGATCTGCGCCGTCAACGGCGTGGCGGCCGGTGCCGGCGCTAACCTGGCGCTGGCGTGCGACATCGTGCTGGCGGCGAAATCGGCATCGTTCATCCAGTCGTTCTGCAAGCTGGGCCTGATCCCCGACACGGGCGGCACGTGGCACCTGCCGCGGCTGGTCGGCCCGGCGCGGGCGAGGGGCCTGGCCATGCTGGGCGACAAACTGTCCGCCGACCGTGCGGAAGAATGGGGGCTGATCTGGAAGGCGCTGCCGGACGATGCGCTGATGACGGAGGCCATGGCCATGGCCGAACACTTCGCGTGCGCACCCACGAAAGGTCTGGCCTACACCAAGCGGGCCATGCAGCTCAGTGCCTGCAATGGCCTGCACGCCCAGCTGAAGCTGGAGACCGACATGATGCGCGAACTGGGCAACAGCCACGACTACCGCGAAGGTGTCGATGCCTTTGTCTCGAAACGTACGCCGCACTTCAAGGGGAATGATGGCCGCACTGACCCGTGATTCCATCATCGCCGTCGTCGGCTGTGGCGCCATGGGCGCCGGCATCGCCCAGGTGGCGGCCGCCGCCGGCCACGTCGTGAAACTGTACGATGCCCGCCCCGATGCCCTGAACAAGGCGATCGACGACATCGCCGGCACGTTCGGCAAGCTGTCCGCGAAAGGAAAGATGAGCGTGGCCGATGCCGAAGCCGCGCGCGGCCGGCTGCACGCCGTGGCAACCATGGCGGAGCTGGGCGACGCGGCGCTCGTTATCGAAGCGATCGTCGAAGACCTGGGTGCCAAGCGTGCCCTGTTCGCGGAACTGGAAGGCATCATCGCCGACGATGCGATCCTCGCCACCAACACGTCGTCGATCTCGGTCACGGCGATCGCCGCGCCGCTGCGCCGCCCGGAACGGCTGGTGGGCATGCATTTCTTCAATCCGGTGCCGCTGATGGCGCTGGTGGAAATCGTCAGCGGCCTGGCCACCGGCCATGCCGCCGCGCAAACCGTGCACGACACGGCGGCGGCCTGGGGCAAGAATCCGGTGCACACGAAGTCCACGCCGGGCTTCATCGTCAACCGCGTTGCGCGGCCCTACTATGCCGAAGCGTGGCGGCTGCTGGGCGAAGGCGCCGGGGACACGGCCACGCTCGACGCCCTCATGCGCGAAGCGGGCGGTTTCCGCATGGGGCCTTTCGAGCTGATGGACCTGATCGGCCACGACGTGAACTACGCCGTCACGAAATCCGTGTTCGACGCCTATTACGGCGACCCGCGCTTCACGCCTTCGGTGCTGCAGCGTGAAATGGTCGATGCCGGTTTCCTGGGCCGCAAGTCGGGCCGCGGCTTTTACCGTTATGCCGAGAACGCGGTGCCGCAACCGGCGAAATCCGAACCGAACTGCCCGCGGCCGGAATACGTGGGCTACAGCCTGGAAGCGGGTGCCAGCGGCGCATTGACGGCGCCGATGCTGGCCCGTTTAGAAGCGCACGGCCTGCACGTCACGCGGCGCACGTCCGCGGAAGGGCACCAGCACGGCGAAGCGCCGGCCTTCCACTGCAACGGCGCCGCCATTTACCTGACGGATGGCCGCACCGCCACGGCGCGCGCCCGCGCCAACCGGCATGACGACACCGTGGTGTTCGATCTCGTGCTGGACGCCGCCCATGCGACCCGCATCGCCATCGCCCGTGCGGACCAGTGCGGCGAAGCCGCCTACCAGGCCGCGGTGGCGCTGTTCCAGGCCGCCGGCTTCACGGTGACGCGGCTGGACGACGTGCCTGGCCTGGCCGTGATGCGCACCGTGGCGATGCTCGCCAACGAGGCGGCGGACACGGTGTACCACGGCGTGTGCAGCGCGCAGGCCGTGGACATGGCGATGCAGAAAGGCGTCAATTATCCGAAAGGCCCACTCGCATGGGCCGAGGCGGTCGGCACCGATCACGTCGTCAAGGTGCTCGACAACCTGGCGGCCACCTATGGCGATGGCCGCTACCGCGTATCACCGCTGCTGCGCCGCCGGCAGGCCGGTCGAAAGGCGCTCCATGCCGAATGATTCCGCAATGCAGATGAGCGCACAGGTCCTCGCCGAGGCGGCCGGCGCGGCGATGTTCGGCCGCGATCCCGCCAGCCAGGGCCTGGGCATGACCTTGGACGAGATCCGCCCCGGTTATGCCCGCATGTCGATGCAGGTACGCTGCGACATGCTCAACGGCCACCGCACCTGCCACGGCGGCTTCATCTTCGCCCTGGCGGACAGCGCATTCGCCTTTGCCTGCAACAGCCATAACCACAACACCGTGGGCGCGGGCTGCACCATCGATTACCTGGCGCCGGGGCGCCAGGATGACCTGCTCACCGCCACGGCGGTCGAGCGGGCGCTCGCCGGCAGGACCGGCATCTACGACGTCGACGTCGTCAACCAGGATGGCCTGCTGGTCGCCACGTTCCGGGGCAGGTCGCACCGCGTGGCGGGCACGGTCGTCTGACGATGACAGCCTGACGATCACTGAATCCGCAGCCTGAAACTGGAGAAGACAACATGGTTCAACGTAATCCGGCTCCCGGGGACCTGGAGCCGATCGAGCGCGCCAGCCGCGACGAGCTGCAGGCCCTGCAACTGGAACGCCTGAAGAAAACGCTGCGGCACGCCTACGAGAACGTGCCGCACTACCGCGCCGCCTTCCATGCGAAAGGCGTGCACCCGGAAGACCTGCGCACGCTGGCCGACCTGGCGAAATTCCCGTTCACGGACAAGAAGACGCTGCGCGACAACTACCCGTTCGGCCTGTTCGCCGTGCCGCGCGAACAGGTGGTGCGCATCCACGCCTCGAGCGGCACCACCGGCAAGGCGACCGTTGTCGGCTACACGCAGAACGATATCGACACGTGGGCCAATGTCGTTGCCCGCTCGATCCGCGCCGCCGGCGGCCGCGCCGGCGACATGGTGCACATCTCGTATGGCTATGGCCTGTTCACGGGCGGCCTCGGGGCGCACTACGGCGCCGAACGGCTCGGCTGCACGGTGATCCCCATGTCCGGCGGGCAGACGGAAAAGCAGGTGCAGCTGATCCGCGATTTCGCACCGTCGATCATCATGGTCACGCCGTCGTACATGCTCAACATCATCGAGGAATTCCAGAAGCAGGGCATCGACCCCGCCGAATCGTCGCTGAAGGTGGGCATCTTCGGTGCCGAACCATGGACGGACGCGATGCGCGGCGAGATCGAACAGCGCGCCGGCATCGATGCGGTCGATATCTACGGTCTGTCCGAAGTGATGGGCCCCGGCGTGGCCAGCGAATGCATCGAAAGCAAGGATGGCCCGGTGATCTGGGAAGACCATTTCTACCCGGAGATCATCGACCCGGAAACGGGCGAAGTACTGCCGGACGGTTCGGAGGGCGAGCTGGTATTCACGTCGCTGACGAAGGAGGCGATGCCGGTGATCCGCTATCGGACGAAAGACCTCACGCGCCTGCTGCCGCCCACGTCGCGCGCCATGCGCCGCATCGGCAAGATCACGGGCCGGTCGGACGACATGCTGATCATCCGCGGCGTGAACGTGTTCCCCACGCAGATCGAGGAACTGATCCTGAAGATGCCGGACCTGGCGTCGCAGTACCAGCTGGTGGTTACCCGCGACGGGCACCTGGACAAGCTGGAGGTGATCGCCGAGCTGCGCCCGGACGTGCGCGAAACGGAAAGCCTCGCCCTGGCGCGCGAGCTGGAACACTGCATCAAGACCCATGTGGGCGTTTCCACCCGCGTCAGCGTGGTGGCCCCCAACGGTATCGAACGCACGCTGACGGGCAAGGCCCGCCGCGTGGTGGACAAACGACCGAGGAACTGAACAGGAATCGAACAGGAAATGAACATGAACGAGGCTTACATCATCGATGCCATCCGTACGCCGTTCGGCCGCTTCGGCGGGGCATTGTCCGCCGTGCGCGCGGACGACCTGGCGGCGATCCCGATCCGCGCGCTGGTCGAGCGCAATCCCGGCGTGGACTGGCGCAGGGTCGACGACGTGCTGTACGGCTGCGCCAACCAGGCCGGTGAGGACAACCGCAACGTGGGCCGCATGGCCGCGCTGCTGGCCGGCCTGCCGCCGGAGGTGCCGGGCAACACGATCAACCGCCTGTGCGGCTCCAGCCTCGATGCCATCGGCACCGCGGCGCGGGCGATCCGGGCCGGCGAAGCGCACCTCGTCATCGCCGGCGGCGTCGAGAGCATGACGCGCGCGCCATTCGTGATGGGCAAGGCCGACAGCGCGTTTTCCCGCACGGCGAAGATCGAGGATACGACGATCGGCTGGCGCTTCGTGAACCCGAAGATGAAGGAATTGCACGGCATCGACAGCATGCCGGAGACGGCGGAAAACGTGGCGCAGGAATTCGGCGTGAACCGTGCCGACCAGGATGCGTTCGCGTTGCGCAGCCAGCAGCGGTGGGCCGCGGCCCATGCCGCCGGCCTGTTGAACGACGAGATCGTGCCTGTCACGCTGCATTCGAAGAAGGGCGAATCGACGGTGTTCGATACGGATGAGCATCCGCGCCCGGGTACGACGCTCGAGCAGCTGGGCAAGCTGAAAGGCGTGGTGCGGCCGGATGGCACCGTCACCGCCGGCAATGCATCGGGCGTCAACGATGGCGCGTGCGCGCTGCTGCTGGCATCGCGTGAGGCGGTCGAGCAGTATGGCCTGACGCCGCGTGCAAAAGTGCTGGGCATGGCAGTGGCCGGGCTGGCGCCGCGCATCATGGGCTTCGGGCCGTCGCCGGCATCGAAGAAGGTGCTGGCGCAACTGGGGCTGACGATCGACCAGATGGATGTGATCGAACTGAACGAAGCATTCGCGGCGCAGGGCCTGGCCGTGATGCGCGACCTGGGCCTGGCCGACGATGCAGCGCACGTGAACCCGAACGGCGGCGCGATCGCCATCGGCCATCCGCTGGGCGCCTCCGGCGCGCGGCTCGTCACGGCGGCCGTCAATCAGCTCGAACGCGCCGGCGGGCGGTACGCGCTGTGCACGATGTGCATCGGCGTGGGCCAGGGCATTGCGCTCGTCATCGAACGGGTGTGACGCGCATGGTCAAGGTATTCGAAATCAATGGCGTACGGCCGGTCGTGCATCCGACCGCCTACGTGCACCCGACCGCGGTGCTGATCGGCGACGTGATCGTCGGCCCGCGCTGCTATGTCGGCCCGCTCGCATCGCTGCGGGGCGACTTCGGCCGCATCGTGCTGGAAGAAGGTTCGAACGTGCAGGACAACTGCGTGATGCACGGGTTCGAGAACACGGATACGGTCGTCGAAGTGGATGGGCATATCGGCCACGGGGCCGTGCTGCACGGTTGCCGCATCGGCCGCAATGCGCTCGTCGGCATGAACGCGGTCGTGATGGACAACGCGGTGGTGGGCAGTGAAAGCATCGTGGCGGCGATGAGCTTCGTGAAGGCGAACATGGCGATCCCGCCGCGCAGCATGGTGATGGGCACGCCGGCGCGGGTCGTGCGCGACGTCACGGATGCGGAGATCGCGTGGAAAAACGTCGGTACCGCGCAGTATCACGAGCTTGCGGTGCGTTCGCGCGAAACGATGCGCGAAGTCGACGCTTTCACGGCATTGGAACCGGACCGGCCGCGCATCGCCTGGGACAGTTCGGTCCCGCTGCACGTGCACAAGAAAACAACCTGAACGGAGACGGACATGGGAACGTTGCAAAGTTTTATCGGCGGCCGCTGGCACGGCAAGGAAGCGCACCAGCCGCTGCACAGCGCATTGAACAACAGCCTGATCTATCACACGCACGCCGAATCGATCGATTTCGGCGAAGTGCTGGACTATGGCCGCAAGACGGGCATCCCGGCACTGATGGCGCTGGACTTCCAGCAGCGCGCCGCGCGGCTGAAGGCGCTGGCCCTGTACCTGATGGAGCGCAAGGAGCAGCTGTATGAAATCTCGCGCTTCACGGGGGCCACGCGGCCGGACAGCTGGGTCGACGTGGAAGGCGGCATCGGCACGCTGTTCGCGTATGCCGGCATCGGCAGCCGCGAGCTGCCGTCGTCGAACGTGCTGCATGAAGGGCCGGCCATGGCGCTGGGCAAGCGTGGCGGTTTCTCCGGCACGCACATCCTCGTGCCGCGCGGCGGCGTGGCGGTGCACATCAATGCGTTCAACTTCCCCATCTGGGGCTTGCTGGAAAAATTCGCGCCCAGCTTCCTGGCCGCGATGCCGTGCATCGGCAAGCCGGCCACCGCCACGAGCTACCTGACGGAGGCGCTGGTGCGCATGATGCACGACTCGGGCCTGCTGCCCGACGGCGCGCTGCAACTGGTGATCGGCAGCACGGGCGACCTGCTGGACCGGCTGACGGGCTTCGATGCCGTCACGTTCACCGGTTCCGCGGACACGGCACAAAAGCTGCGGTCCAATCGCAACCTGATCGCGAACTCCGTGCCGTTCACGGCGGAAGCCGATTCGCTGAACTGCGCGATCCTGGCGCCGGACGTGACGCCCGACGACCCGGAATTCGACCTGTTCGTGAAGGAAGTGGCGCGCGAGATGACGGGCAAGGCGGGCCAGAAATGCACGGCGATCCGCCGCATCATCGTGCCCCGCACGCAGGCGGACGCGGTGGCGGAACGGCTGCGCGACCGGCTCTCGAAAATCACGATCGGCGATCCGTCCGTCGAGGGTGTGCGCATGGGTTCACTGGCCTCCAAGGACCAGCAGCGCGACGTGGCGGCCCAGGTCGAGCGGCTGCTGTCCGGGAACGAACTGCTGCATGGCGGCGAACTGAAACTGGTGGGCGACGGCGTGCACGAAGGCGCGTTCTTCGCGCCCACGCTGGTCATGTGCCGCAACGCGATGGACAACGATGCCGTGCACGACGTGGAGGCGTTCGGCCCGGTCAGCACCCTGATGACGTACGACGGGATCGACGAGGCGCTGGCGCTGGCCGCGAAAGGCAAGGGCAGCCTCGTGTCCACGCTGGTGACGAAGGATCCTCGCACGGCGGCGTATGCGGTGCCGGTAGCGGCATCCCATCACGGCCGCGTGCTGGTGCTGGAGCGCGAGGCGTCGGTCGATTCGACGGGCCACGGTTCGCCGCTGCCGCAACTGAAGCACGGCGGGCCGGGCCGCGCCGGCGGCGGTGAGGAGCTGGGCGGCATCCGCGCCGTCAAGCATTTCCTGCAGCGCACGGCCGTGCAGGGTTCGCCGACGATGCTGTCCGCGATCACTGGGGAGTATGTGCGCGGTGGCGCCGTGCGCGAATCGGAAGTGCACCCGTTCCGCCGCCATTTCGAGGACCTGCAGGTGGGCGACTCGCTGCTGACGCACCGGCGCACCGTCAGCGAGGCGGACATCGTGAACTTCGGCGGCGTCTCCGGCGATTACTTCTACATGCACTTCGACGACATCGCCGCGAAGGACACGCAGTTCGGCAAGCGCATCGCCCACGGCTACTTCGTGCTGTCGGCGGCGGCCGGGCTGTTCGTGTCGCCGGCGCCGGGGCCCGTGCTGGCCAACTACGGGCTGGACAACCTGCGTTTCATCACGCCGGTGGGCATCGGCGACACGATCCGCGCGCGCCTCACGTGCAAGCGCAAGGTCGACCGCAACCGCACCGACGACAAGGGCGTGGGGCAGGGTGTCGTCGCGTGGGACGTGCAGGTGACGAACCAGAATGATGAGCTGGTGGCCAGCTACGACATCCTGACCCTGGTTTCAAAGAAGGCCTAGCCGCCGAACGGATCGTCGATCGAGCGGGCCGGCTGCGTAAACCAGCGCGGCCCGTCTTCCGTCATGTAGAAATGATCCTCGTGGCGGATGCCGAATTCGCCCGGCACGCAGATCATCGGTTCGTTCGAGAAGCACATGCCCACGTCCAGCGGCGTCCTGTCGCCACCCACCAGGTACGGCCATTCGTGGATGTCCAGGCCGATGCCGTGGCCCGTGCGGTGCGGCAGGCCAGGCAGCTTGTAGCCGGGGCCGAAGCCATTCGCCTCCAGCGAGCGCCGCGCCGCGGCATCCACCTCTTCGCAGGGCACGCCCAGCTGCGCCGCATCGAACGCCGCCTGCTGCGCCGCCTTTTCCGCGTTCCACACCGCCCGCTGGCGCTCGGTCGGCGTACCGAACACGTAGGTGCGCGTGATGTCCGAGATGTAGTCGTGCAGCTTGCAGCCGGTGTCGATCAGCACCGTGTCGCCATCTTTCAGCGTCTGCACGTACGACACGCCGTGCGGGAACGCTGTCGCCTCGCCGAACAGCACGATGACGAAGTAAGAACCGGCCGGTGCGCCCACCTTGCGATGTGCGCGGTCGATGAAGTCTTCCACTTCCTTGGTGGTGATGCCTGCGTGCAGGATGCTGGCGGTGGCCACGTGCACGGCCATCGTCATGTCCTTGGCGCGCTGCATCAGCGCGATCTCGTTTGGCGACTTGCGGGTGCGGCAGTGCGCCGTCACTGCCTTGGCGTTTTCCAGCGTGTAGCCATCCGCCTGCTGGCGAATGCCGTCGGCCGTGAAGAACGGCGTGCTCTCGTCGATGCCGATGCGCGCACCTGCTTCGATGCCCAGGGCCTCGAGCGTGTCGACGAACAGGGCGCACGGGTTCTCATGCTCGTGCCACGTGTGGATCGGGCCATCAACCACCATGAAGTCACGCAGCGTGGCTTCCTCGAACGCCGGCGCCAGGTAAGCCAGCCCGCCCTCGGCCGGCAGGATCGCCCCGACCATCCGTTCGCTCGCATGCCACTTCATGCCGGTGAAGTACAACAGGTTCGTGCCCGCGTTCAGCCACACCGCCGCAATCCCCTGCGCCCGCATGAACGCCTGCGCCTTTGCAATGCGCGCCACGTGTTCCCCGCGCCCGATCGGCACCGCGCCCGCCGTCATGTCCGACAGCGTCGCCAGTGCCTGTTCGATGGTGTTTCCGCCGATGCCCATGCTTGCTCCTTCCGATTCGAAGCGGGCATGATATCAGTGCTATGCCGAAACATTTCCTAAAACCGGGGTCAGACCCCGGTTCCTGGAAATACATTCACCCCAAAACCAACTGCTGGGGTCAGACCCGGCGGGTCTGACCCCGGAATTGCAGTTGGGGCTGTTCGATCAAATTACTACTGCGCCACGACACTCACCTTGTCGACCACGAACGAGGTTTGCAGCGAGGAGTCTTCGGTCATTGCGAACGACAGCCGCACGGTCTGCCCCTTCCAGGCGGCGAGGCTGAAGCTGCGTACCTGGTAGCCGGCGGCGGCGTTGGCGTTCGAGTACGTGGCGAGCGTGCCGAGCGTGGTGCCGGACGTGTTCTTCACCGTGACGGCCAGCCTGTCGTAGGCGGTGGAGCCGGTTTCGGCGGTGTCGATGTGCAGCGCGAAGGTCAGCGTGGCGGTGGTGGCCGTCGACGGGATCGACACGTCCTGCGTCAGCGTTTCGGTCGACGTCTTGCCGTTGCCGCCCAGCCAGGCGTAACGGCTGCCTTCGTAGGCCGTCTGGCCGGAGAAGGTGCCGATGGCGCCGGTGCTGCCGGCCCAGCCGATGGCGCCCGATTCGAAGCCGCCGTTCGTGACGCGTTCGCTGCCCGTGCCGCCGCCGGTGCCGCTGACGGTCAGCGTGGCATTGCCCGACGTGACGGTGGCTGGCGTGGAAGCCGAGTCGGTCACGGTGGCCTTGAAGACGGCACCATTGTCGGTCGCCTGCGCGGTGAACGAATACGTGGCCGACGTGGCGCCGCTGACCAGCGCATTGTTGCGGTACCACCGGTAGCTGTAGGGCGCCGTGCCGCCGGTCGCGGCCACGGTGAAGCGCGCGGTGCCGCCGGCGGAAACGGTCATGCCCGCCGGCTGCGTGGCGATCGCCAGGGCGCTGCCGCCGGTGCCGCTTTCCGCCACGTCCGTGCCCACGTTGATGGCGGCATAGGCGCGCTTGACGGCGATGGCTTCGCGGCTGCCGGCACCATACAGCTCCTCGGCCGAGGCGATCATCTTGGCGCGGGCATCGGCGTAGTTGGACGATGACGTGAGCTTCGTCGTATTCGCCTTGAACCAGATGCGGAAAGCCTTGTCGTTGCCGATGCCGGTCATCGCCCGCGGCTGCTGCGTGAGGTAGGAGCTGTAGTACTCGCTGGTGCTGGTGGCGTTCGAGCCCTGCGACAGGAAGTAGAACATGCGGTTGTTCGGCCCGGAGCTGTAGTGCACGTTCAGGTTCTTCAGCGTCGACGTCCACGCGTTCGGGCTGCTGCCATCCTTGCTCGGCTTGTACATGTAGCGCAGCGGCTGGCCGGTGCGGCTGATCTCGCGCCCCATCACCCAGTCGTTGCCGGTGGCGGGGATCGCGCTGCCGGTGCCGCCGGCGCGCGCATAGGCCTCCGTCATCTCGCCGCCGATGTCGGACGACGATTCGTTCAGGCCGCCCGATTCACCCGAGTAGATCAGGTTCGACGTCGCATCCGTCACGCCATGGTGCATCTCGTGGCCGATCACGTCGATCGAGCCCAGGTTGTAAAAGGCGCTGCCGCCGTCGCCGATGTACATGCACTTGCAGCCCGGTTCAAAGAACGCGTTGTCGTACTGGTTGTCGACGTGGACGGCGATATACGTGGACGTATTGTTGCCGTCCAGGCTTTGCCAGCCCAGCACGTTCTTCATCGCATCGTAGGTGTTCATCAGGCCCCACAGCGCGTTCACGGCCGCGGTCTGGCCGTTGGCGTTCGTCGTGCTGCCGCCGTTGACGTACTGCAGGCCGTCGCCCCACGTATTCGTGGTGTTGGTGTAGATGCTGCCGGGATTAGGATTGGTTTCCGGGCTGTGGTTCGCATTGGTGATCGCCATGCCGCCGTAACGGCCGCCGGTTCCGCGCGAACCGTCCAGCATCTGGTACGTGCTGCCCGAGAGCGTGGTATTGATCGGTACCGTGCCATTGTACTGGCTCTTGCCGGTGCCGGCCACCGTCTGCAAGGCATCCCATTCGGCGATCAGCTCGCCCGTGTGCGCGTCGACGATGCTGTCGCGGTACACCAGCTTCTTGTTGACGGCCATGCGCGTCTGCACCAGGTAAGCCAGCGCATAGCGGTCGACCACTTCCTCCACGTCCAGCGCGTTCAGCGCGCTTTCCGCCTTGTTTTCGGCGCCGGCCACGCGCACCGTCTTCATCACCGGGTAGATCAGCAGCTCCGCTTCCGGCTTCCAGCGGTGCTTGCCCACCGGTGCGACGCGGCGCACCACGCTGGCGACGGCGTCTTCCTTCGAGATCGTGGGCGTCACGTCCGGCGCCGGCTTCGCGCTGGCCGCGCCGGCGCGCGAACCGTCGAGTCCATCGCGGCGGTTCGACGCGGATTCGCTGACGATTTCGCCATCGTCGTCCGTGGCGACCACCGATTCGGAGCCGAACACCCGCAAGCCTTTCCATGTGTGCTGTGCGCGCACGATGCGCATGCCGTGCGCGCCAGGGTGCTGCCGGCCGACCTTGAAGCCATGGTCTTCGTCCAGGCCCGCCGCTGCGCGGCGCGAAGCCAGCCGGTTTTCAAGGCTGGCTTTGGCGGCGGCCGTCATTTCCTGGGCCGGCGCGGCCATCAGGCTGTCCGGCAGGATGCCGCGCGATTGCGCCGAGGCGCCGCCAAACGGAAGAATGGCGATCGTGGCCGCCAGGATGCTCAAGCGAAGATTCATTTCTTCTCCAATGTGAAGTGACAGGCCCGCTGTGACCGCGGGTGAATCGCGACACTATGCAACCGGCATGTGGCCTGTCAAAAATCTTCCGAAATGAGTCGCCAGGCTCCCGTTTGTTAAAAATAAGACATTCCTGGAGGCACGAACGACCGTGCTATGGCGCACGATTGGCGGGCTTGTCGACAGCGTGCAACGGTCGAGAATTGTGGCGTGCTTTTTCGCGCCTGCGCAACAATTGCGCTTACACTAGAGCTGCACCGGCATGCCACGCATGCCTGCCGGGCCAACGATACAGCGCACGGGCAGGTACGACATTTTTGGACAAGCGCTGACGCACACTTCGGGAATGCAAACATGACCAAGCAAGTACACCGCCGCTTCACCCTCGCTCCGCACCGTCCTCCTCCAACGTAGGCAGCCCCTTTCTTCGCCTTTCCGCGCGTCCATCCCAGCCGCCATCCAGGTCGGCGGTGCGACGCATGACATTTCAAGGAGCGCCCTCGCGGGCGAAGAGCCATGTTGTCCATCGCAAACAGAGTTGAACATATCGTCATGGATTCGCCCTTCCTCAGCGAAGGGCTGCGCCGTGGCCTCATCAATCTTTCGGAACTGGCGCGCCAGTTGCAGCCGCAACTGGAAAGCGACCTGTGGAAGCCCGTCGGGCAGGCCGCCGTCGTGATGGCGCTGCGGCGCCTGGCGGAACGCCTGCCGGGGCAGGGGAGCGACAGCGCGCAAGACATCGCGCTGGCGCAGAAAAACGGCCAGCTGACGGCGCGCACCGATCTCGTCGAACTGACGTGGCGGGAGTCAAGCCGCACGGACGGCTGCTACCGCGAACTGCTGGCGCAAGCCGACCGCCGCGGCGACATGTTCCTGGCCGTCACACGCGGTGTCAACGAAGCGATGGTGATCTGCAGCCGGCCGCTAATCCCGCTAGTGGAAGCCGTGTTCGAAGGCGAATGCCTGCTGGCGCGGCTGGAAAACCTGAATGCCGTCACGCTGCAACTGGCGGCCGACTCGCATCGCACGCCCGGCATCTACCATGCGATCCTGAAAAAGCTGGCATGGGACAAGGTCAATCTCGTCAATCTCATTTCCACGCACACGGAATTGACCCTGGTGCTCGACCGGCAGCACACGGGCGC
Source organism: Pseudoduganella lutea (assembly GCF_004209755.1). Lineage (NCBI taxonomy): Bacteria > Pseudomonadati > Pseudomonadota > Betaproteobacteria > Burkholderiales > Oxalobacteraceae > Pseudoduganella > Pseudoduganella lutea. The sequence goes on from NZ_CP035913.1 coordinate 3,904,498, forward strand.
GGCGTTCGCCGTGCTGGCGGGGTTGGTGCAGCATTGAGATGCCGCGGCGGACCGACCGGTTTTCGCATGATGTGCCGATATCTGCGCGGAAAACCGGTGTCCGACAATTTTTCCGGATGAAGCGCCCGGAAAAAATGTCCGACACCGGTACACCACCGCCGCTGGCTGACCGGTAGTGCCTACTTCTTCTCCGCCTCGTCCGTCGAGAAGTTCAGCTGCGGGGCCTCGCCTTCCTTGGGTTCCTCCGCCGGGGTGCCGTAATCGGCGGGCGCGTCGATCTTGAGCTCGACGTTCTCGGTCATGTCGGTGCGCGTTTCCACGGACACCAGCTGTGGGAACGCGATGATCAGCGTCACCATCAGCACCTGGATGCAGACGAACGGGATCGCGCCCCAGTAGATGTCGGACGTCTTCACGGCCTTCGGCGCCACCGAGCGCAGGTAGAACAGCGCGAAGCCGAATGGCGGGTGCATGAACGAGGTCTGCATGTTCACGCCCAGCAGCACGCCGAACCAGATCAGGTCGATGCCGAGTTTTTCCGCCACCGGCCCCACCAGCGGCACGAGGATAAAGGCCAGCTCGAAGAAGTCGAGGAAGAACGCCAGCACGAAGAACAGGATGTTCACGGCGATCAGGAAGCCCGTCGACCCGCCGGGCAGGCTGGTCAGCAGATGCTCCACCCACAGGTCGCCGTTCACGCCGCGGAACACGAGCGCGAACACGGTGGAGCCGATCAGGATGAAGATCACGAAACACGACAGCCGCGTGGTCGACATCATCGCCTGGCTCAGGAGCGTCCACGAGAGGCGCCGGTTCATCAGCGCCAGCGCGATCGCGCCCACGGCGCCCATGCCGCCGCCTTCGGTGGGCGTGGCCAGGCCGATGAAGATGGTGCCCAGCACGAGGAAGATCAGCGCCAGCGGCGGAATCAGCACGAACACCACTTTCTCGGCCATGCGCGACAGCAGCCCCAGTTTCATCTGGCGGTTGGCCAGCGCAAACAGGAAGGCGCCGATGATGCCCAGCGCGGCGGAGAAGATGCCCACTTCATCGCGGTGGGCGTCCGGATGCGCGGCGTCGTACCAGTGCGCGAACGCATATGAAGTGGCCACCGTCACCACCACCAGCACCAGCAGCGAGCGCACGCCGGAGTCACCGTTCGGCTCGCGCAGGTTGCGCGCTTCAAGGGGCAGCGCGGGCGCCTTGTGCGGCTGGAAGATCGACACGGCCAGCACGTAGCCGGCATACATCGCCGTCAGCAGCAGGCCGGGGCCGAACGCGGCCTTGTACATGTCGCCCACCGAGCGGCCCAGCTGATCGGCCATCACGATCAGCACGAGCGAGGGCGGAATGATCTGCGCCAGCGTGCCGGAAGCGGCGATCACGCCGGAGGCGAGCCGCTTGTCGTAGCCATAGCGCAGCATCACGGGCAGCGAAATGAGCCCCATCGAAATGACTGAAGCGGCAACGACGCCCGTGGTGGCGGCCAGCAGCGCGCCCACGAAGATCACCGCGTAGGCAACGCCGCCGCGGATCGGGCCGAACAGCTGGCCGATCGTGTCGAGCAGGTCCTCGGCCATGCCGGACCGTTCGAGAATCAGCCCCATCAGGGTGAAGAACGGGATGGCCAGCAAGGTGTCGTTGGCCATGATGCCGAAGATGCGGTTCGGCAGCGCCTGCAGCAGTTCAGGCCGGAGCAAGCCCAGTTCGATGCCGACGAGGCCGAAGAACAGGCCGTTGGCCGCCAGCGCGAACGCCACCGGGAAGCCGCACAGCAGGAACAGCACGAGGGTGCCGAACATGATCGGCGCGAGGTTGGCGATGATGAATGCTTCCATGTGCGCGTCTCCTCAATCGATCCGGTTGGCTTGCTTGATCGCTTCGATCTCCTGCTGCGGCCCGTGCGCCTGCTTCACGAACGCGCTTTCGTGCAACCGCCCGCGCAGGTATTCGATGCGCTTGATGATTTCGGAGAAGCCTTGCAGGATCATCAGCGCGAAGCCGACCGGCACGAGGATTTTCGCGGGCCAGACGATCAGGCCCCCGGCATTGCTGGACATCTCGGCGCTGCGCAGGGACTCCAGCCCGAACGGAATGCCGTAATACAGGATCACGGAGCAGACCGGCAGCAGGAACAGGAAAAAGCAAATGAGGTCGATCCAGACCTGGGTACGGCGGGAAAAGCGGCCGACGACCACGTCGATGCGAACGTGTTCGTCACGCCGCAGGGTGTGCGGCGCCGCCAGCATGAAGACCGCGGCGAACAGGTACCACTGGATCTCCAGCCAGGCGTTGGAACTGAGGTTGAACGAATACCGGATCAGCGCATTGACCGCGCAGATCAGCACCGCAGCCAGCAGGCCCCAGGCCACTACCGACGCGATCCGGTCGTTCAGTCCATCGATTGCCCTTGAAATTGCCATCAACATCGTTGTCTCCCATGCTTATCAGATGGGCGCTGCACTGGCGCCCGCATTGCTCAGGTGATGCGGTGACGAGGGCGATCGGTTACATGGTTTTCTCCTTGGGGCGTTCGCTGGTGATTGACTCAGTTGCCGCCGAGCTGTGCACGCACGCGGGCGATCGCGGCGCGCACCTGATTCGGCGCGGTGCCGCCCACGTGGTCACGCGCGGCCACGGAGCCTTCCAGCGTCAGCACCTCGAAGACGTCGTCGCCCACCAGCGGCGAGAATGCGCGCAGCTGGTCCAGCGTCAGGTCGGCCAGGTCGCAGTTCGCATCCACGCAGGTGCGCACGGCATGCGCCACGGCTTCGTGCGCGTCGCGGAACGGCAGGCCTTTTTTCACGAGGTAGTCGGCCAGGTCGGTGGCGGTGGCATAGCCTTGCAGCGCCGCGGCGCGCATGGCTTCCGGCTTGACGGTGATGCCGCCGGCCATGTCGGCGAAGATGCGCAGGGTGTCGACCACGGTGTCCACCGTGTCGAACAGCGGTTCCTTGTCTTCCTGGTTGTCCTTGTTGTAGGCCAGCGGCTGGCCCTTCATCAGCGTGAGCAGGCCCAGCAGGTGACCATACACGCGGCCCGTCTTGCCGCGCGCCAGTTCCGGCACGTCCGGGTTTTTCTTTTGCGGCATGATCGACGAGCCGGTGCAGAAGCGGTCGGCGATGTCGATGAAGCCAACACGCGGGCTCATCCAGATCACCAGCTCTTCGGACATGCGCGACACGTGCGTCATGATGAGCGAGGCGGCGGCAGTGAACTCGATCGCGAAGTCGCGGTCCGACACGGCGTCCAGCGAGTTGTGGCACACGTCGTCGAAGCCCAGCGTTTTTGCCACGCGCAGGCGGTCGATCGGGAACGTGGTGCCGGCCAGCGCGGCCGAACCCAGCGGCAGGCGGTTCACGCGCTTGCGGCAGTCGGCCATGCGCTCGGCATCGCGGCCGAACATCTCGACGTACGCCAGCATGTGGTGGCCGAACGTGATCGGCTGCGCCACCTGCATGTGCGTGAAGCCGGGCAGGATCGTGTCGGCATGCTGTTCGGCCAGGTCGACCAGCGCCGTGCGCAGCTGGTTCAGCAGGCCGGTGATGTCGTCGATGGCCGAGCGCACGTACAGGCGGATGTCGGTGGCCACCTGGTCGTTGCGCGAACGGCCCGTGTGCAGCCGCTTGCCCGCATCGCCCGCCAGTTCGGTCAGGCGCTTCTCGATGTTCAGGTGCACGTCTTCCAGGTCGAGCAGCCATTCGAACTGGCCGCCTTCGATTTCGCTGGTGATCTGCGCCATGCCGCTGCGGATCGCGTCCAGGTCGGCGGTGGGAATGATGCCTTGCGCGGCCAGCATTTCAGCATGCGCCAGCGAGCCTTCGATGTCGGCTTTCCACATGCGTTTGTCGAAAAACACGGAGGCCGTATAGCGCTTGACGAGATCGGAAACGGGTTCGGAGAAGCGGGCCGACCAGGCCTCGCCTTTTTTGGAGAGTTGTTCAGTCATGATGAGATGGGTGCGGGTAATCGAATGATTATAAACGGGTAAGTATGTGCAAGAGCGATCCCTGCCTCCGCCGGGTCTCCCGGATGCCGGTGATATTGTTGTGTTTTTGACGACAGGAGGCCTGGATGCGCAAATCGATCGCCATGGTAGCGCTGCTCGCCGGGATGGCGGGCGGGGTGTTTGCGAAGCCGGCCGCGGTCAAGCCAGCCGCCGCGGCGGACGTCGCCACCGTCGATGCCGTGATCGGCGCGCTGTACGACACGATTTCCGGCCCGGCCGGCAAGGCGCGCGACTGGGATCGCCTGCGCGGGCTGTTCCGGGCCGATGGCAAGCTGATCGTCCATGCCCGCAACAAGGAAGGCATATTCAGCACCCGCGTGCTGTCGGTGGACGATTACATCGCCGGTGTTACGCCACTGTTTGCCAAAAAAGGGTTCTTCGAGTCGGAACTGACACGCAAGAGCGAGCAGTTCGGGCAGATCGCCCACGTGTTTTCCACCTACGAGTCGCGTCACGCGAAAGAGGCAAAGCCATTCCAGCGCGGGATCAACAGCATCCAGCTGGTCAACGACGGCAGGCGCTGGTGGGTGCAGTCGCTCGTATGGCAGGCGGAAACGGACCACAATCCGCTACCACAGCGCTACCTGAAATGAGGGTGGAACACCGTTGAAAACAGCACCGACGGCATAAACGACGTTTGTGCGCCACGTCCGACCCGCGTTAGTTTGAATTTTGCTGCTGACCTGCGTACATTATGGCCGAATGAAATTTTGTCAAATAATCATCGGATATCAGCTATGAAGTGGAGCGCGGGAAGCATGGGCAAGCATCAAAAACACAAAACACAAAATAAAGTTCAGTATCGGGACAATGCATTGCATCGCGTGGGGCCACGGCTCGCCGCGGGCGCGGTGCTGGCCTTCGCGGTGCATGGCGCCTGGGCGCAGGATTCGGCGATCGCGAAAGTCCTTCCGCGCGTGAAAATCACCGGTTCGGCGATCAGGCAGATCGAATCGGAAACGCCGCTGCCCGTGCAGGTGATCACCCGCGCGGAAATCGACAAGGCCGGCGTGACCACGGCGGCCGAGCTGATGACGCGCATTTCCGCCAACGTGGGCGGGCTGACGGACGGCGTATCGATCAACGTGGGCGGTGTCGACCAGCGTGGCATGAACAGCGCCAACCTGCGCGGCATCGGCACCTCGTCCACGCTGGTCCTGCTGAACGGCCGCCGCATGGCCAATTTCGCGTCCCCCGGCGACGAGACCGGCGTGGACCTGAACAACATTCCCGCCGCGGCCATCGCCCGCGTGGAAGTGCTGCTCGATGGCGCGTCGGCGCTGTACGGCACCGATGCGATCGGCGGCGTGATCAACTTCATCACGCGCAAGGATTTCCAGGGCCTCGAACTCAATGCCTATGGCCTGGGCACCGATGAAGGCGGCGCATCGAAGCGGCAGGCCACCATCACCGGCGGCATCGGCAACCTGCAGCAGGATGGCTACAACATCTTCGCCACCTTCGATGCGCAAGGCACGCAGGGCCTGCGCTCCTCGCAGCGCAAGTTCATCGGCGAGCTGCGCATTCCCGAGCGGCTGGGCCACCTTCTGTCGGGGTTCACGAGTCCGGCCAACGTCCGGCTGACGGGCGCCCAGCGCGACTACCTCGTCGACAGCGGCTGGACGCTGAATGGCCGTGCCCTGACGAACCGCACGTTCAACCCGTCCATCCCGGGCTGCAACCCGCCGGCCAACCTGTACCTGCCGGCAGGCACCGGCGGCGTCGACGGGTGCACCTACGACTACATGGGCGATACCGAGCTGTATCCGAAATCGAACAAGCAGAGCTTCCTGTCGCGTGGCGTACTGGACCTGGGCGGCGGCCACCAGCTGTATGGCGAAGTGGTCCTGAGCCGGGCGCGCACCAGCTACGTGGGCTCGTCGACCCGCGTTCGGGGGGATATCGACTACAGGCTGGTACCGGCGCTGGCGGGGACCGGGCTCGACACGGTGGTCGAGGAAGATGCGGTGCCCGGCGAGGTCGAAGTGCGCATGCGCCTGTTCGAGGCGGGCAACCGCACCAGCGAGCTCACGAGCATCGGCCAGCGTTATGTGGTGGGCGTGAACGGCGTGTTCGGGGCATGGGATTACGACGTGGCCTACAACCACAGTGTGAACACGGTGAAAGACCGGGACATGCATGGCTACGTGCTGTACAACGAGCTGATCGAAGGCATCTCGGCGGGCCTGATCAATCCGTTCGGCCCATCGAGCGCCGAAGGGCGCGCCTACCTCGAGAGCATCCAGGTCGACGACGTGGTGCGCCATGCCAAAGGCGTGATGGACTCCGTCGACTTCAAGGCCTCGCGCACGCTGATGGCGCTGCCCGGCGGCGATCTCGCCGTGGCGGTGGGCGGCGAATGGCGCCGAGAGAAAACCGACTTCACGCCATCCGAGCTGCTCCTGTCGGACAACATCAACGACGATTTCGCGCCGGAAGGCGGCCGTGCCACGCACGACAGCCGCAAGGTGGCCGCCGTGTTCGGCGAGCTGCAGGCCCCGTTCGCGAAGGCGTGGCAGGCGCAGCTCTCGGCGCGCCTTGACCATTACGAAGCCGTGGGGCGCGCGTTCAGCCCGAAGGCGGGACTGTCTTACACGCCGGTGAAATGGGCGATGCTGCGCGCCTCGGCGGGCCGCGGGTTCCGCGCGCCGTCGATGAACGACCTGCACCGGCCCACCATCTACAGCGCCACGGCCACGCTGCCCGATCCCGTGCTGTGCGCGGAGGTGGAGTACAACTATGCCGACTGCGCGTTGAACTGGAATACGCGCCGCTACAGCAACGCGAACCTGAAGCCGGAGCGCAGCCGCCAGTATTCGATCGGCGCGGTACTGGAACCGACCCGCAACATCACCACCACCATCGATTACTGGAAGATCAAACGCACGAACCTGATCAGCGAAATCGGCGATGACGTGATCCTGTCCAACCTGGACAAGTACGGCGACCTGGTGCACCGCGACGAAGACAATGAAATCGAGTGGATCGACCTGTTCAAGGAAAACCGCGGTGCGCAGGTGGCCAGCGGCATCGACCTGGTGGTCGACGTGCACGGTGTCGACACCCCGGTCGGGCGCCTGGGCGGCCGGCTGTCGGGCACCTACGTGATCGATTCGAAGATCCAGACGGCGCAAGGCGATCCTTTCATCAGCAACCTTGGACGCTTCGTCACCGATGGCGTGGTGCAGCGCTGGCGCCACACGATCACGTTCGACTGGGAGCGCGGGCCGTTCTCGGCCAGCCTGTCGAACACGTTCTCGTCGTCGTACGAAGACCAGAATTCGGCCATCAACACCGATGATGGCAGCGTGGTGGCGCCGAATCACGTGACGTCGTACTCGCTGTGGGACATGTCCGCCGCATGGCAGGCGAGCCGCGCGCTGAAGATCCGCGCCGGGGTGCAGAATATGTTCGACCGCAGTCCGCCGTACTCGAACCAGGCGTACCACTTCCTTTCGGGTTACGACCCGACTTACACGGACCCGCGCGGCCGCCGTTTCTATGCCAGTGTGAATTACGCTTTCAAATAGGAGGGCCGATGTTCAAGCCGATGCTCAAGCCGATCTTCGCCACGACTTTCGCCACGAGTTTCGCCATGGGTTTCGTCACACTGCTGGCCTTCACCGGCCCGGCGGCCACCGCGCAGACGCTCGAGAAGGTTCCGGAAGAACCCGTGGAGGCGCGTGCGCCGCTGCCCGTCGCCAAGGGTTCGCTGGTGATCATCGGCGGCGGCCTGCGGGCCGACAACGCCGACGTGTGGCAGAAGATCGTCAGCCTGGCGGGCGGCAAGGGCGCCCGGATCGCCGTGTTTCCATCGGCATCGGGCAATCCCGAGCGCGCGGCCGCGACCAGTATCGCCTACCTGAAGAAATACGGCGCCGAGCCGTTCGCGGTGCCGGTGGCGCAGCGGCTGGCCAACAGCGATTACCGCAAGGCGGCGGACGATGCGGCGCTGGCGGAAAAGATCCGCAAAGCCGATGGCGTGTATTTCGCCGGCGGCGACCAGGCCCGCATCACGCAGGCGCTGATCCGCGAGAACGGCACCCGCACGCGGGCACTCGAAGCGATATGGGACCTGTACCGCCGCGGCGGCGTGGTGGCCGGCACCAGCGCCGGCGCGGCCATCATGAGCAGCACCATGTTCTACCGGCCCGACGCGATCCTGGCGATGCTGCGCGGCGGCGTCAAGGACGGGCAGGAAATCGCGCCCGGCCTGGGCTTCATCGGCGACGACGTGTTCGTCGACCAGCACCTGCTGGTGCGCGGCCGCTTTGCCCGCATGATCCCGGTCATGCTGGCCAAGAACTACAAGCTCGGCCTGGGCGTGGACGAGGACAGTGCGATGGTCATCAATGCCCAGCGCGAAGTGGAAGTCATCGGCTACACGGGTGCGCTGCTGATGGACCTGTCGCTGGCGGTCACCGATACCAGCAAGCCCGATTTCAACGTCAGCAACGTGCGCATCAGCTACCTGGACCGCGGCGACAAGTTCAACATCATCACGCAAAGCTTCACGCCGTCGCCGGACAAGGCGGGCGGGCGCATGGACCCGGCCCGCACCGCGCTGCGCGGTCCCGTGTTCAGCAACGACATCCTCGGCAATAACGCCGTGGTGAATATCATGGAACGGCTGATCGACAGCGACCAGGAGGAGGCGATCGGCATCGCCAGCGGCAACCCGCGCTCGACCACGCCGGAAGTGGGCTTCGAATTCCGCTTCACGAAGACGCCCGAAACCGTGGGCTACCTCTCGAACACGGTGGAAGCGTATTCGGTGCTCAACATCCGGCTCGACATCCGGCCGATCGATATTCCCCGGCCGCTGTACCGTTACCGCTGAGGTCGATTCTGCCAGGGCACACGGCGAAAGCCGTTGCTTTTCAGACATATCACGATAACTTAAAAATAATTGAATCCGCCCGGCGCGCCGGTGCGTATAAGGCCACGCTGCACTCCATTTCAACCAGGGGGATATCGTGGTCAAACTGATTCAGCCTCACTTTCAACATGTCTTGCCGGCGGTATTGCCCGCCGTGTTGACCGTTGCCTTGTCACTGGCGGCATCCATGGCGGTGGCCTCGAGCCACCGCGAAGCGCCGTTCATCGCCGGCATGCCGCGCGCCGATGCGACGGACTTCTACATGTTCCGCAGTTACGAGCCCGGCCGCGAAAAATTCGTGACGCTGGTGGCGAACTACCTGCCGCTGCAGGATGGCTACGGCGGCCCGAACTACTTCCAGCTGGACCAGCACGCGCTGTACGAGATCCACCTCGACAACAATGGCGACGCCAAGGAAGACATCACGTTCCAGTTCCGCTTTGCCAATGCGAACATGAACGACGCGTTCGTCGTTGGAGGAAAGAAAGTACCGATTCCGCTGATTATCAACGGCGGTGCCATCGACGATGTCAATCCACCTGGCCTGAACGTGCGCGAGACGTACACGGTGACGATGGTGCGGGGCGACCGCCGCACCGGCACGCGCGAGCGCATTGCCGCGCCCCGTGGTGCGCCGGGCTTCGACAAGCCCGTCGACAATATCGGCAACAAGGCCATTCCCGACTATGCCGGCTATGCGGGGCGGCACGTCCACGACATGATGCTGCCCGGGTGCGCCGTGCCCGCGCGCGTGTTCGTGGGCCAGCGCAAGGATTCGTTCGCCGTCAACCTCGGTGAAACGTTCGACCTCGTCAACTACAAGTCGCCGGCCGTGGAATTCGATCCGAATGCCGAAAGCAGCGCGCGCGACGACCTGGCCGACAAGAACGTGACCATGATCGCGCTGGAAGTGGCGGCGAGCTGCCTGGTGGCGCCGGGCGGCGCCGACCCGGTCATCGGCGGCTGGACGACGGCCAGCGTGCCGCAGGCGCGGGGCAACAGTCCGGCATCCGCCGGCAACGGCAATGGCAACGGCAGCGTGGGACGCGAGGGCGGCGGGTGGACCCAGGTATCGCGCCTGGGCATGCCGCTGGTAAACGAGGTGGTGATCGGCCTGAAGGACAAGGACCGCTTCAACCAGAGCCGCCCCGGCGACGACACACAATTCCTCACGTATGTCACCAATCCCACCTTGCCGGCCCTGGTGGAAACGCTGTTCGCCGGCGCCGGCGTGAAGGCCCCCACGAACTTCCCGCGCAATGACCTGGTGACCGTGTTCCTGACCGGCGTGCCGGGCCTGAACCAGCCGGCGAAGGTGACGCCATCGGAAATGCTGCGGCTGAACACGGCCATCGCGCCGGTGCCGAAGGGATCGCAGAAACGCCTCGGCGTGATCGATGGCGACAACGCCGGCTTCCCGAACGGCCGCCGGCCCGGCGACGACGTGGTGGACATCGAACTGCGCGTGGCGATGGGCAAGCTGTGCACGCTGAACCTGGGCTGCGCACCGGCCAGTGCGCCATCGGGAGCGATCCGCTTCACCGATGGCGCCTTCCTCGACGACAGCCCGTTCACGGCCGCGTTCCCGTACCTGGCCACGCCGATCCCCGGTTCGCCGCAATCGGTCGCCGGGCGATAAGCGACGGGAGCCGGCGATGACACGCAAGATCGCGGTGGTGCTGGCGCTGCTGGCATGGCTTCCTTCCATGCAGGCGGTGGCGGCGCCACGCACGCCGGCTTCCGGCAACGAGGTAATCGCCACGCTGCCACGGCAGGACGACGGCCTGCGAGCGTTGCGGGCGGCCGCGGCCGCCGCGCCGGCCGACCCGCTGCCGGCGCTGGCGCTGGCCCGGCGCTACGTGGCGCTGGGCCGCGGCAGCGCGGACCCGCGTTACTACGGGCAGGCGCAAGCCGTGCTGGCGCCGTGGTGGGGCCGGCCCGACGCGCCGAACGACGTGCGGCTGCTGCGCGCGACGCTGCTGCAGAACGGTCACCAGTTCGACGAAGCGCAGGCCGAACTGCGCCACATCGTCGGCACCGATCCGCGCAATGCCCAGGCGTGGCTGACGCTGGCGACGATCCAGTCGGTGCAGGGCGACGTACCCGGGGCGATCGCCAGTTGCGGGCGCCTGTCGTCGCTGGCGGCGCAGCTGGAAACGTTCGCCTGCCTGGCCGCCGCCGGCGCCAACACGGGCCGCATGCGGGGCAGTGAACAGTTGCTGGAGCTGGGCCTGGAACGGGCCGGCGACACCGCGCCGGAAACGCGCACGTGGGTACTGACGATGCTGGCGGAACTGGCGGCGCGGCGCGGCGACAAGGCAGCCGCGCAACAGCGCTTCCTGACCGCGCTGCGCGTGGCGCCAACGGACAGCTACCTGCTGGGCGCGTATGCCGACTTCCTGCTCGACCAGGGCAGGGCGGCGGACGTGCCGGCATTGCTGCGCGCGCACCACCGCAACGATGCGCTGCTGCTGCGCCATGCGCTGGCGCTGCGGGCGATGGGCCGGCACGAGGCACTGGCGCCGGCACGGGCGGAACTGCAGGCGCGCTTCGATGCCGCGGCGCGGCGCGGCGATGCCGTGCACCTGCGCGAGCAGGCCCGCTTCACGCTGCATCTGCTGGGCGATGCGCGGGCAGCGCTGGCGCTGGCGCAGCGCAACTGGCGCGTGCAGAAGGAACTGGCCGATACCCGCATCCTGCTCGAGGCGGGCCTGGCCTCGCGCGACAGGGCGGCGCTGCAACCGGTGCTGCGCTGGATCCGGGCCCAGGGGCTGCAGGATGTCGTCGTGACGCGGCTCGTGGAGCGCGCATCGTGAAGGCCCTTGCAACCTTGCTGGCCATGCTGCTCCTGTTATGGGCACTGCCGGCGGCCGCGCACAAGCCCAGCGACAGCTACCTGGCACTGGCCGTCGAGGGCAAGCACATCGAGGGCCGCTGGGACATCGCGCTGCGCGATCTCGACGTGGCGCTGGGGCTGGACGCCGATGGCGACGGCCAACTGACATGGCAGGAAATCCAGGACCGCCACGGGGCGATCGCCGCCTATGCGCTGTCGCGGCTGAGCATTGCCGCCGGCGGCGCGCCATGCACGCTGGTCGCCGGGCCGCAGCAGGTCGACGACCACACGGATGGCGCCTACACGGTGCTGCCGCTGCGGGGCACCTGTGCCGTGATACCCCGCGAACTGACCATCGCCTACCGGCTGTTCGGCGACACCGACGCGCAGCACCGCGGCCTGCTGCGGCTCGGAGAGGGCGACAACCCGCGCACGGCGATCCTCGGTGGCGAACGGCCGGTGCAGACGGTGCCGCTGTCGCAGGCCGGCGCGGACGGTCACGCATTGGCCCAATTTGTCGCTTACCTGCGCCATGGCGCCTGGCATATCTGGATCGGCTACGACCACGTGCTGTTCCTTGTCTCGCTGCTGCTGCCCGCCGTGCTGGTGCGGCGCGACGGCGCCTGGCAGCGCGTGCCCGCGTTCCGTGGCGCCGCCACCGACGTGCTCAAGACGGTCACCGCGTTCACCGTGGCCCACTCGGTAACGCTGGCGCTTGCCGCGCTGGGCGTGCTGGCGCCGCCATCGCGCTGGGTCGAGTCGGCGATCGCCGCTTCCGTGGTCGTGGCCGCGCTGAACAATGTCTGGCCCCTGGTCCCGGGACCGCGCTGGGCCGCCGCGTTGATCTTCGGTCTCGTGCATGGCTTCGGCTTTGCCGGCGTGCTGGCCGACCTGGGCCTGCCGCGCGGTGCGCTGGCCGTTTCGCTGCTGGGATTCAACCTGGGCGTGGAACTGGGCCAGCTGGCCATCGTGGCCGCGGTGCTGCCGGCAGCCTGGCTGCTGCGCGACACGTTTGCCTACCGCCGGGTGCTGCTGCCGGCCGGTTCGCTGGCGATCGCCCTGGTCGCCATGGTCTGGCTGGGCGAGCGCGCCTTCGATGTGAAATTGCCGGGAGTCTGATCATGTTGCGAACCATTGTCACCGCGGGCGGCGTGCTCGCGACGGCCTGCTGCGCGGCCGCCGAACCCGGCATGGCGTTCGTCCCCGTCGTGGAGGTCGTCGGCCAGCGCATCGGCGGCATCGACACCGCCAGCGCCGGCAGCGTGGGGGCGGCGGAGATCGCGGCCCGGCCGCTGCTGCGTACCGGCGAACTGCTGGAATTCGTGCCGGGCCTTGCCGTGACCCAGCACAGTGGCGACGGCAAGGCCAACCAGTACTTCCTGCGTGGCTTCAACCTCGATCACGGCACCGATTTCGCCACCTTCGTCGACGGCATGCCCGTCAACATGCGCAGCCATGCGCATGGCCAGGGCTACTCGGACCTGAACTTCGTGATTCCCGAACTGGTACGGCGCATCGACTATCGCAAGGGGCCGTATGCGGCGGCCGACGGCGATTTTGCCTCCGCCGGCAGTGCGCGCATCGGGCTGGCCGACACGGTGCCCGATGCCGCCACTGTCACCGTCGGCCGGCACGGTTACCGGCGCGTGCTGCTGGCCGGCACGATCAGGGAAAGCAATACCGGTCGCCTGCTGTATGGCCTCGACGTGCAGCGCAAGGACGGACCATGGAACGTGCCGGAAGATGTGCGCCGGCTGTCGGGCGTGCTGCGCTGGAGCGACGGCGGTGGCGACGATGGCTGGCACGTGACGGCGATGGCCTACCGCAACCGCTGGCAGGCCACGGACCAGATACCGCTGCGCGCCGTGGCGCAGGTCGGCCGCTTCGGCAGCCTCGATGCCAGCGATGGCGGGCGCGCGTCGCGCTACAGCCTGTCCGCCGGGCGGTATGGCCCATGGGGCGGCGGCCGCGTCGAACTGAACGCCTACGTGGTGCGCTCGGCGCTCGACCTGTACAGCAATTTCACCTACGCGCTGGACCGCCCGGAAGAGGGCGACCAGTTCCGCCAGAGCGAGCGGCGCACGACCGTGGGGCTGGACGCGGCATGGTCGTGGCGCGGCACGCTGGCCGGACTGGACCTGGCCAACCGCGCCGGTGTGCAGGTACGCGGCGACCGGCTGTCCCCTGTCGGGCTGTACACGACGGTGGCGCGGCGCACCACGGCCACGGTGCGCGAGGACCGCGTGCGCGAAACCAGCGCGGGCGTGTTCGCCGAAACCTCGGCACACTGGACGCCATGGCTGCGCACGGTGGCCGGGCTGCGCGGCGAAGCCTTCCGTTTCAGCGTCACCGGGCGCCGCGAGGAGGCCACGATCGTCACGCCGAAGCTGTCCATCGTTGCCGGGCCATGGCAGGGCACGGAACTGTTCTTCAATGCCGGTCACGGCTTCCACAGCAACGATGCGCGCGGCGTGGTCGATGGCGTGACGCCGCTGGTGCGCACGCGCGGCGTGGAGGCCGGCGTGCGCAGCGAACTGGCGTGGGGACTGGAAACGTCATTGACGGCGTGGCGCCTGGCGAGCGGCTCGGAACTGGTGTACGTGGGCGACGCCGGTACCACGGAACCGAGCCGCGCCAGCCGGCGGCATGGCATCGAATGGAATGTGCACTATGCGAAAGGACCGTGGCGGGCCGACATGGACGTGGCCGCGTCGCGGGCCCGCTACACGCAGCCGGCGGAGGAGGGCGACCGGGTGCCCGGCGCGCTGGCCCGGATGGCGGCGCTGGACGTGAGCTACGTGCCGGCGGGCGGGGGCTGGTCCGGCGGGGTCAACCTGCGGCACCTGGGGCCGCGCGCGCTGGTGGAAGACGGCAGCGTGCATTCGCGGGCGTCCACGCTGGCCGGCGCACGGGTCGGCTACCGCTTCGGCGGGGGTGCGCAGCTCACGCTCGACGTGTTCAACCTGTTCGACCGCCGTGCCAGCGATATCGAGTATTACTATGCCTCCCGGCTGCCGGAAGAGGCGCGGGCGGGGAGCGAAGCGCAGGATGACGTGCACTTCCACCCCGTCGAACCGCGCACGGTGCGGCTGACCCTGGCCTACGCCTTCTGATCACGCCGTTCGATCACAAATGTACCCAGGCCCCCTTGTAGAGCACGGGCCCGGTGGGCGCGTTCGGATTGGGCGAACCGCCCTTCGGCTCCAGGCTGACGGCCAGCAGCGCGACATCCGGCCCCAGCGCCCGGTCGGTGATTGCGATCGCGGCGGTGCCCCGCTCGTCGAGGATGCCCAGCGAGCGTGGCGTGCCGGCCTGCGTGATGGCCCACAGCTGCAGCGTGCGGTCGTCCGGCACCGGCGTGCCGTTGACGGCGCGGATTGCGATCACGTTGTTGCGGCGGTCCGCCGTCACGACCAGCGCGGCCCGCGCGCTGTCGTCCGTCAGCGCGGCAAAGGTGTCGATGCGCTGTGCCGGCTCCTGCACCGCCAGTACCACTGCCAGGGCCAAGGCCGCGGCCGTCGAGGCACCCGCCAGCATGCGCCACCATTGCAGCGGCTCGCGGTACCACGGCTGCGCCGCATCCTGCAGGCGCAGCCGCCGGGCGATGCCCTGCCAGACGCGCGCCGGCGGCTGCCGCGATGGGGCGAATTCGGCCAGCGGCATCAGCCTGTCCTGCCACTCGGCCACGGTGCGGCGCAATGCCGCATCCCCGTGCAGCCAGCCTTCGAAGCGGCGCCGTGCGCCGCCGCGCAGCGTGCCGAGCACGTATTCGCCCGCCAGGCGGTCGCACAGGTCGGGATGGTCGCGGTGGTTCATGCGACCTCCCCGCGCGTGAGACACGTCTTGAGCTTGTCCAGGCCGCGGCGGATCCACGTCTTGACGGTGCCCAGTGGCAGCGCCAGCTGCTGCGCCACTTCGCCGTGGGTCAGGTCATGGAAGAACGCCAGGCCGATCGCCTGCCGGTGGCGGCGCTCCAGCGTGTCCATGCAGCGCGCCAGTGCCTGCGCGTCCACCGAGCATTGGTGCGCCTCGGCCGGCCCGTTGGCCGTTGCGGCCAGCGCTTCGACCACGTCGCGGTCGAAGGCCGCGGCATCGATTTCCACCGTGCCTTCATCGCCCTGGCGGCGGCGCACGTCGAGCGCCTTGTTGCGCACGATCGTTGCCATCCATGTCATCGGCGCGGCCAGGCCAGGCTGGTAAGTGGCGGCTGCGTGCCAGATGGCCACGAAGCCATCCTGCAACGCCTCTTCGGCCAGCTCGTGCTTGTGCAATACGCGCAGCGCGAAGCCGAACAGTTTCGGTGACGTGGCATCGTACAGTGCACGGAACGCGTGGGCGTCGTGGCGGGCGGTGTCGCGCAGCAGTGCGCGTAACTGGTCGGGATCGGTGTGGGCGTCGTAGGGCACGGGGGCCTTGTGCTGGTAATGGAGGGTGATAACATTTTTGTAAGTTCAGGGTAACGCGGTTCGCCCGGCCCGGCAAGCACTGGCACGCTTTACAATGGCCGCCTCTCATTCCGATCGGAGCCTGCATGCGCCTCTTTTCCCTTGCCGCCCTGGCCTGCCTCGCATCCCCGGGCGCGTTGTTTGCCCAACCCTTGGCCCAGCCTGCAGCCCAACCCGCGACCGTGCGCGTCGACTACCTCCACAGCGGCAATGCGCTGTCGGAAGGGTATGCGCTGGACCGCGTGGTGATCGAACCGCTGCCGTGGCCGGGCGACATGACGCGCACGCTGGACGACACGGACCGGGGCATCAACAAGGTCGAAGTGGTCGACGCGAAAACGGGCAGGCTGCTGTACTCGCGCGGCTTCTCGACCGTGTTCGGCGAATGGAAGACCACGGAAGAAGCGGCGAAGGCCACGCGCGCGTTCGGCGAATCGGTGCGCTTCCCGAAGCCCGATGCGCCGGTCAGGGTGCGCATCCTGAAACGGGACGAGCGCAACCAGTTCTCGATCGTGTGGACGGCCGACATCGACACCGATGCGCTCGACGTCGTGCGCAAGCAGCCGCCGGCGCCGGCGAAACCGATACCGATCCGCGTCAGCGGCCCATCGCCGGCGAAGGTCGACCTGCTCATCCTCGGCGATGGCTACACGCAGGCCGAGCTGGGGAAATTCGAACGGACGGCGAAGAAGCTGGCCGATTACCTGTTCACCGTGTCGCCTTTCAAGGAACGGGCGCAGGATTTCAACGTGTGGGGCCTGGCGGTCCCCACGGAAGCCTCGGGGTGAGCCGGCCGTCGACGGGCACGCACCATGCCTCCGCGCTGAACACGCGCTACGATATCTTCGGCAGCGAGCGCTACGTGCTGACGACCGATAACCGCGCACTGCGCGACATCGCCCAGCATGCGCCATACGAGTTCATCGAAATCCTCGTCAACAACGATACGTATGGCGGTGGCGGCATCTACGGCCAGTTCAGCACGGCCGCGGCGAACAATGACTGGGCCAATTACCTGTTCGTGCACGAGTTCGGCCACCACTTCGCCGGGCTGGCGGACGAGTACTACACCTCGCCCGTCGCCTATGCGGCCAGTCCCGGCCGGCCCGAGCCGTGGGAACCGAACGTGACGGCGCTGCACGACCCGGCCAACATCAAGTGGAAGCATTTCGTGAAGGCCCGCACGCCGCTGCCGACGCCATGGCCGAAGGCCGAATACGAGGCGCATTCGCGGGAATACCAGAAAGTGCGTGCGCAACTGCGCAAGGACAACCGGCCCGAAAGCGAGATGAGCAAGCTCTTTGCCGACGACCTGGCCTGGACCGGCCGACTGTTCTCGAAGGCCCCGCATGCCAGGACCGTGGGGGCGTTCGAAGGCGCGAACTACGAGGCGCAAGGTTACTACCGCTCGCAGCAGCAGTGCCTGATGTTCGACCGCAGCGAGGCGTTCTGCGCCGTGTGCGCGGCGGCGGTGGAGCAGACCATCGACCTGTATTCACGGCCGGGCTCGCCTCGGTAGGTTCGTAAGAAAGATAACAAAATGTTACTACGTTCGCTGGCGCACAGTGGATAGCGGCAGGAAACTTTATTCTGGATACGTGACAAGACAGAACGCATTCAAATAAAACCACTGGAAAGGTGTCAATCATGAACAAACTGCTCGCAACCCTGATCGCCGGCGTCTTTGCTACTTCCGCTTACGCCCAGTCCAACGATGTTGCCGAGGCACGCGCCGAAGCCCAGCACGACATCGCCAAGGCGCAGGAAAAAGAAGCGAAGAAAGTGGCCAACGCAAACGAAGATGTCGCAAAAGCGCAATCCAAGGCCAACGAAAAGGTCGCCAAGGCCCAGAACAAAGCCAACAAGGAACACCTGAAGGCCGGCGAAAAAGTGGCTGACGCCGATCCGGAAGACCGCCTGAAGGCTGAAGCCAAGGCCGACAAGAAAATCGCCGGCGCCGATGCCAAGGCCGCGAAAACCATCGCCAAGGCCGATGCCAAGGTAGCCGAGAAAGCGGTCGAAGCGGACAAGGAAAAAGCCCTGGCCGCCGCGAAAACCCAGGAAGCCATCGCCAAGGCCAATGCCGACGTGAAGAAGGAAGCTGCCAAGCACTAAGCTGACAGCGGACAGCTGAACCGTCCAACGGCCGAGCCCGTGTCCACCCTGGGGTCAACCCCGGAAGTGGACACGGGCTCGGCCGTTTTTGTTTCCGGCGCGGATTCTGCTGCGGTTGGCTGCTTGATGTCGGCCACCGGTTTTTACATGATGTTGCCGATTTCCGAGCAAAAACCGGTGTCCGACATATTTTCCGGATGAAGCCCGGAAAAAATGTCCGACACCAAGCGCGCGGTTGGCTGCTTGATGTCGGCCACCAGCGCGCAGGCGCTGCCGCAATGAAAAAAGCCCGGGCATCGACCCGGGCTTTGACCATCGGCAGCGCCAGCGCGGCGACCGTGAATCAGTTCGGCACGAGCCCCGTCGGCTTGATGCGCGTCGGCATCGGCTTGCCCTTCTTCGCGCGCTTGCCGAAGTGTTCGCCCTCGGCCAGCGCGTTCGGCGTCATGCGTTCTTCCTTGGCCTTCTGCGCATTGCCGATGCCCTGCACGGTCACACCCTTTTGCGTGATCGCGCAGGCCGCCACCAGCTTTTCCTTCGGGTCCAGGTCCATCAGGATCACGCCGCGGCCGCCGTTCGACAGCACCTTCATCTCGTCCATGCCGAACACGAGCAGGCGCGATTTCTCGGAGATGACGGCGATCGCGCTGGCATCGGCCACCACCACGCTCGGCGCCAGCGGCTTCGCGCCATCGTCCAGCGTGAGGAAGGCCTTGCCGCTCTTCTGGCGGCTGACCATGTCGCCCGCCTTCGTGATGAAGCCGAAGCCGGCGTCGGAGGCCATCAGCAGCTGTGTCGATGCAGGGCCGGCGAAGTAGTGCAGCAGGCGTGCGCCGCCGGACAGGTCCACCAGCGTGGTGATTGGCACGCCGTCGCCGCGGGCGTTGGGCAATGCCGCCACGGGCACCGAATACACGCGGCCGTTGTCGCCGAAGCCGAGCAGGGTATCGACGGTGCGGCATTCGATCGCATCGTGCAGCGCGTCGCCCGCCTTGAACGTGAACTGGCTCCGCTCGTGGCCGATGCCGGTGCGTGCGCGCACCCAGCCTTTCTGCGAAATGATCACGGTCACCGGTTCGTCGACGATCTTCTGTTCCACGGTGGCGCGCTGTGCTTCCTCGATCAGCGTGCGGCGCGCGTCGCCATACTGTTTTGCATCGGCCTCGATCTCGCGGATGATCAGGCGCTTCATCGACGAAGGATTGTCGAGCAGGTCCTGCAGCGTGCCCTTTTCCTTGCGCAGCTCGGCCAGTTCCTGCTGGATCTTGATCGCTTCCAGGCGCGCCAGCTGGCGCAGCCGGATCTCGAGGATATCCTCGGCCTGCCGGTCGGAGAGGTTGAAGCGGGCGATCAGTGCCGCCTTCGGCTCGTCCGAATTGCGGATGATGTGGATCACCTCGTCGATGTTCAGCAGGATCGTTTCACGGCCTTCCAGGATATGGATGCGGTCGTCGACCTTGGCCAGGCGGTGCTGCGTGCGGCGGGTAACGGTGGCAAAGCGGAAGGCGATCCACTCGCCGAGGATGTCGCCCAGGCCCTTCTGGCGCGGCCGGCCGTCGCCGCCGATCATCACGAGGTTCATCGGCGCCGACGTTTCCAGCGATGTATGCGCCAGCAGCATCAGCATGAATTCGTTCTGGTCCTGGTTCTTCGATTTCGGTTCGAACACGAGGCGCACGGGCGCGGCGCGGCCCGATTCGTCGCGGATCGTGTCCAGCGCGCCGAGGATCTGCTGCTTCAATGCCAGCTGTTCCGGCGACAGCGCCTTCTTGCCCAGCTTGACCTTCGGATTCGTCAGTTCCTCGATTTCCTCCAGCACCTTCTGCGACGACGTGCCCGGCGGCAGTTCATACACGACCGCCTGCCACTGGCCGCGCGCCAGCTCCTCGATCTTCCAGCGTGCCCGCACCTTCATGCTGCCACGGCCGGATGCGTACATGTCGGCGATCTGCGCCTGCGGCGTGATCAACTGGCCGCCGCCCGGGAAGTCCGGGCCCGGCACCAGTTCCATCAGCTCGCCGTGCGTGATCTTCGGATTGCGGATCAGTGCCACGGTGGCGGCGGCCACTTCGCGCAGGTTGTGCGACGGGATCTCGGTGGCCATGCCCACGGCAATGCCGGATGCGCCGTTCAGCAGCGTCATCGGCAGGCGGGCCGGCAGCAGCGCCGGTTCTTCCGTCGAGCCGTCGTAGTTCGGGATGAAGTCCACGGTACCGTGGCCGATCTCGTCGAGCAGCAGTTTCGCGATCGGCGTCAGGCGCGCTTCGGTATAGCGCATCGCCGCGGCGCCGTCGCCGTCGCGCGAGCCGAAGTTGCCCTGGCCGTCGATCAGCGGATAGCGCAGCGAGAAGTCCTGCGCCATGCGCACCAGCGCGTCGTACACGGACTGGTCGCCGTGCGGGTGCAATTTGCCCAGCACGTCGCCGACCACGGTGGCGCTCTTGCGCGGCTTGGCCGTGGCGTTCAGCCCCAGTTCGTTCATCGAATACAGGATGCGGCGCTGCACCGGCTTCTGGCCGTCGCACACGTCGGGCAGGGCGCGGCCCTTGACGACGGAAATCGCGTAGTCGAGGTAGGCGCGTTCGGCAAAGGTGGACAGGGTCAGCGATTCGCCGCCGTCGCCGCCATTGCCGTCGTTCCCGTTATTGCCGGGGTTTTCGTCGAAGAGGTTTGCTTGATTGGACATCGTTTCGTATTCGGTGAAAAGTATTCGGAATCAGTCGGCGCGCCGGTCCCGCCACAGCGACAGGGCCATGTAGACCGCCGCCGCCAGCAGCAGCGACTGCAGGGCCACGACGGAGGGCTCGGGCGGCACCGCCATCGAGTACCGTCGTGCGCTGGCCAGGACCCACAGCACGACGTAGGCCGGCAGGGCGATGAGCGCCCGGGCCGAGAAGCTGCCGATCACGACGCCGCCCAGGACCCACAGCCACAGAAAGGGCACGGCGCCCGCCGGCAGCGTCATGAAATAGGGTGCCAGGAACAACGCGGCACTGCCCAGCAGCCAGCCGGCGCGCACGGCGCCCAGCCGGGGCATTGCCACGCCCAGGTCATGCTGCCGCATGCCGCGCGACTGCAGCAGCGTTTGCAGGCAGATGGCCATGCCGACGGTGGCGACAACGTGGTGACCCGGGAACATGTTATTCATGAAGCCACTGAGCAGCATGCCAAGGAACGCCACCATCGCGTACCCCTGCATTGTCAGCGCCGGCGAGGCGCCATACAGCGCCGCGATGGCGCAGGCCACCATGCCCACGGCGGTCGCCGTGACCAGGATGGCGCCCGGTTCCGGCACGAACATCGCCAGCGACACGACGGCGAACGGCACCAGCCAGCCATAGCGGCCCAGCAGGTGGCGGTCCCCGAACAGGAGCCGGTCGGCATGTTCAGCCTTGAAGCGCAGCAGTGCGCCGGCCAGGGGCCGCGCCTTGAAGGTCATCCAGACACCGGCCGCCAGCGCGGCCGCTTCGCAGCCCAGGAACTGCCACCAGCCCCATTCATCCAGTGTTTCGGCGGTAAATCCGGCGGAGATACCGAACAAGACCAGGCCGGCAACCAGGCACAGGACGATCAGCTGCAGCGTGATGCGCGGTGCAAGAACCCGCTGCTCCCACCATTCGAACACGGTGGGGTCCAGCCGGAAGTGCAGCAGTTCCGG
The DNA here is from genome assembly GCF_004209755.1 of Pseudoduganella lutea. NCBI lineage: Bacteria > Pseudomonadati > Pseudomonadota > Betaproteobacteria > Burkholderiales > Oxalobacteraceae > Pseudoduganella > Pseudoduganella lutea. The sequence continues at coordinate 3,926,440 of NZ_CP035913.1, forward strand.
CGCCTGCCAGCGCACCAGCTGCACCGCCTGGCGCATGCCGTTGACGAAGCTGCTGTCGGCCAGCCGCCAGGCAAAGCGCGGCGGTTCGTTCGCGATCAGGGCGCCCAGCACATGGGCGTCGCAGTGCGCATACAGCTTCAGGAGTGCCTGGTCCGCCCGGTAGCGGCCCAGCACATGATGCACGGTATCGCCATCGATGCGCTCCAGGTGGCGGCAATCCTCGTGCCAGCCGAAGTATTCGACGACGGTTTCGCGCAGGCCGGGATCGCAATCGTCCGTTGCGCAGCAGCGCGCTGCCATCACTTCCAGCGCCTCGTGACCCAGCAGGGAAAGGGGCGAGCCGCCGCCGGCGATACGGTCGAGCTTCAGCCGCGGGCTGACGCGCCAGTGTTCCAGGAAATCCTGCCACAGCGGCGCGGCATCGTTCCACGCTTGCCGGCGCAATGCCATTTCGTCCGGCATGGCCGGCGCGACCGACGCTTCGCGGGCTTCCACATCAGCGGCTGCAACCTCCGGGGCTTCCACCACGGCGGCTTCCACCACGGCGGCTTCGGCCACCGGTTCCGCCTGTGCGGCATGGCGGCGCGCCAGGGCCAGCGCGTGATCGTAGGTTTCGCGCAGCCGCTGGTAGCCTTCCGGATCGTCTTCCGGCCGCGTCTTCTTCAGCAGCGCGGCATAGGCGCGCTTGACGCTGCGCTCGTCCGCATCGGGACGCAGGCCGAGCAGTTCCCAGGGACCGGCATTCATAGGAAGTGCTCGTCCTCGAAATGCTTCAGTACTTTCGCGAGGATCGCGCGCGCTTCGCGCACGCGCACAGGATCCTGCGTTTCCAGCGCCGCATGGAAGAGGGAAATCTGGTTTGCCAGGTATTGCCGGGCATCGCCCAGCAGTTGCTCATACATGCGGTCGGCGCGGGCCGCCAGCGTGCGGTTCTCGATCTGGTCGCGCGGGTGGATCTTCAGCGCCGCCAGTTCCTCCAGCCGCTGCGCCACTTCCTGCTCGCTCATCACGCCGGCGTTGTCGGTAATGACGACACGGTGTTTTTCCTGCGTTTCCAGTACCGTGACTTCCGCTTCCAGCACGCCGCTGACGTCATACGTGAACCGCACGTCGATGGCGACGCCGCCTGCCTTGCGGGCCGGGATCGGGAACTCGACCTTGCCCAGGTAGACATTGTCCGCCACCATCCGTGCCTCGCCCTGGTAGATCTGCAGCAGCAGCGTTTTCTGGTAGTCGGACACCGTATTGAACCCCTCGGTGCGCGACACCGGCACCGGCGAGTTGCGCTCGATGATGGGCTGGTAATGGCCGTGGCTGATCTGGTTCGGCCCCATCTGGCGCGATACCGCCACGCCCATCGAGTACGGTGCCACGTCCGTCATCACCACTTCGTCCAGGGCGCTGTCGCGCATCTTCAGGCCCGCCTGCACGGCCGCGCCCAGCGCGATCGCCTCGTCCGGATCCAGGTGAATGGCGGGGAACCGGCCGAACATGCGCGAGACGAGCTTGCGCACGACCGGCATGCGCGTGGCGCCGCCCGCCAGCACCACGGTATCGAGTTCGGGGGCGCGGATCGTGGCGTCGCGCAGTGCCCGTTCCACCGGTGCGCGCAGGCGCGCCAGCAGTGGCTCCCACAGGCGGGTGACGGCTTCCTCGTCCACATCCCAGCGGTATTCCTGGTCGCCGTGGCGCACGCTCATCGTGGCCGATGCCTGGTCGGTCAGCACCCGCTTGATGCGCTCTGCTTCGGCGCGCAGCCGCTGGTCCAGCGCCACGTCCACCGCGATGCCGGCCTTGGCCAGGCCGCTGCGGGCGCGGAACGCGTCGACCAGCATGGTTGAAAAATCCTCGCCGCCCAGGAAATTGTCGCCGGCCGACGCGCGCACTTCCATCACGCCTTCGAACAGTTCCAGGATCGACACGTCGAACGTGCCGCCGCCCAGGTCGAACACGAGGAACTTGCTTTCCTGTTCCCGGTCGCGGATGCCATAGGCCAGCGCCGCGGCGGTGGGTTCGTTGAGCAGACGCTCGACCTTCAGGCCCGCCAGCTTGCCGGCCGCCTTCGTGGCCTTGCGCTGCGCATCGCTGAAATAGGCCGGCACGGTGACGATCGCTTCCTCGACCGGGTGACCGAGGAACGCTTCGGCATCTTCCTTCAGGGCGCGCAGCACCATCGACGACAGTTCTTCCGGGCGGAATTCCTTGCCACCCAGGCGGATGCGCTTGTCCGTTCCCATGTAGCGCTTGAACGTGGCCGCCGTCAGGTGCGGATGCGTGTGCAGGCGCTCGCGCGCCGCGCGGCCGACGAGGATGGTGCCGTCTTCGTCCAGGCTGACGCACGATGGCGTCAGGTGCTCGCCCAGCGCATTGGGCACGATCACGCTCTGCCCGTCGCGCCAGACGGCGACGAGGCTGTTGGTGGTGCCGAGGTCGATCCCGATGATCATTCGATGCCCGTCCTCAGATATCCGCTTCGACTTCGTTGCCATGCTCCTCGATCCAGGCGCGGCGGGCGGCGGCTTCGCCTTTCCCCATCAGCATGTTGAAGCGGGCCGCGGCCTCGGTGTGGGCGAAGTCGCCCAGCGCCACGGGCAGCAGGCGCCGCGTGTCCGGGTTCATCGTGGTTTCCCACAGCTGTTCGGCATTCATCTCGCCCAGGCCCTTGAAGCGGGAAATGCTCCAGCTGCCTTCCTTCAGGCCATCCTTGCGCAGCTTGTCCTCGATGGCGGTCAGTTCGCCGTCGTCCAGCGCATACAGCTTCTGGATCGGCTTCTTGCCGCGCGCCGGCGCATCCACGCGGTACAGCGGCGGGCGCGCCACGCAGATATTGCCGTTCTGGATCAGCGCCGGGAAGTGGCGGAAGAACAGCGTGAGCAGCAGTACCTGGATGTGCGAGCCGTCGACGTCCGCATCGGACAGGATGCAGATTTTCCCGTAGCGCAGGTTCGACAGGTCGGGCGTGTCGCCGAAGCCGTGCGGGTCGACGCCGATCGCCACGGCGATGTCGTGGATCTCGTTGTTGGCGAACAGGCGGTCGCGATCCGTTTCCCAGGAATTGAGCACCTTGCCGCGCAGCGGCAGGATCGCCTGGAATTCCTTGTCGCGGCCCATCTTCGCCGAGCCGCCCGCCGAGTCACCCTCGACGAGGAACAGTTCCGTGCGCGTCACGTCGGTCGATTCGCAATCGGTCAGCTTGCCCGGCAACACGGCCACGCCGGATGACTTCTTCTTTTCCACCTTCTGCGCGGAGCGCAGGCGCGACTGGGCCTGCTTGATGACCAGTTCGGCCAGCTTCTTGCCCCAGTCGATGTGCTGGTTCAGCCACAGTTCCAGCGCCGGCTTGCTGAACGTGGACACGAGGCGCACGGCATCGCGCGAGTTCAGGCGCTCCTTGATCTGGCCCTGGAACTGCGGGTCCAGCACTTTCGCGGACAAGACGAACGAAGCGCGCGCAAACACGTCTTCCGGCAGCAGTTTCACGCCTTTCGGCAACAATGAATGCAGTTCGACGAAGTTCTTCATCGCCCCGAACAGGCCTTCGCGCAAGCCCGATTCATGGGTGCCGCCATTCGGCGTGGGGATCAGGTTGACGTAGGATTCGCGCATGATCGCGCCTTCCTCCGTCCACGCCACCACCCACGAGGCGCCTTCGCCTTCCGCGAAGCCTTCCGCATCGGGGCCGGCGAACTGCTCGCCCTCGAACAGCGGCACGAACGTTTCGCCATTGCCCGTTTGCGCCAGCGCCTCCTTCAGGTAGCCGCGCAGGCCGTCGTTGTATTGCCACGTCTGCACGTCGCCCGTCTTGCCGTTCTTCAGCGTGACGGTCACGCCCGGCAGCAGCACGGCCTTCGAGCGCAGCAGGCGCTGCAGCTCGACCTGCGAGATCAGCGGCGAGTCGAAATACTTCGCGTCCGGCCAGGCGGTAACGCGGGTACCGGATTTCTTGCCATCCTTCGGCGCCGGGCCGGACGTGAGGGGCTGCACCAGGTCGCCGTTCTCGAACGCGAGCGTGTGGTAACCGTTGCCCTTGTCGTCCTTGCGCCAGACATTGATTTCCAGGCGCTTGGACAGCGCGTTGGTGACGGACACGCCCACGCCGTGCAGGCCGCCCGAGAACGCATAGGCGCCGCCCGAGCCCTTGTCGAACTTGCCGCCCGCGTGCAGCCGCGTGAACACGATTTCCACCGTGGGCACGTTTTCCTCGGGGTGCAGGCCGACGGGGATGCCGCGGCCGTCATCCTCGACGGTGATGCTGCCATCGGCGTTCTGGATGACGACGATGTTCCGGCAATGGCCGCCCAGCGCCTCGTCCGACGCGTTGTCGATCACCTCCTGGATGATGTGCAGCGGATTCTCCGTGCGGGTATACATGCCGGGGCGTTGCTTGACGGGCTCGAGGCCTTTCAGCACGCGGATCGATGATTCGCTGTAGTCGGAAACTGGTTTTTTGGTGGCCATACGTGAATATTGCTGAGTGTTTTGCTGAGTAAGTGCGCTCGGTTGACGCAATGGCTGAATGGGTTAGTCCAGCATGTTAGTCCGGCATTCTAGCCGAGGCGCCGGGCAAGGAAGCAAGCATCACCGAAAACATCTGTATAAATATACAGTAAAACGACCGTTTTTACACCTTGTTTACAGCCAACCAGCCAGTCTTTACCCTGTTTTTAGGCCCCCGTCGATAAGCTGCTTTCCATCACAACACCTGGAGAAGGTAGCGATGGATATCGTATTTTTAGCCGCAATCGGCGCCTTCGCGGCGCTCGTATGCGGCATGGCGGCCGGGTGCGACCGGCTGGGGAAGAAGCCATGAACGCCGCCGGCAATCTCGTCTACCTGGGCGGCGCGCTGGTCGCGGCCGCGTTATTGGCATACCTGCTCGTCGCGCTGTTGAAGGCGGAGGACCTGTGACCGCCCAATCCCTGATCCTGCTGGCCGCCTTCCTGCTCGTGCTGCTGGCGCTGGCCTGGCCGCTCGGCGCCTTTCTCGCCAAAGTCGCGGACGATGCGCCCGTGCCCGGCCTGGCCTGGCTGCGCAAGCCCGAGGCATTCCTGTACCGCGCCGCCGGCCTGCCGGAAGACCGCGCCATGGGCTGGAAAAGCTATGCGATCGCGCTGATTGTCTTTAACACGCTTGGCACACTGTTCGTCTACGCCGTGCAGCGGCTGCAGGCGTGGCTGCCGCTGAACCCGCAGCACCTGCCGAACGTGGGCCCGGATTCGTCGTTCAACACGGCCGTGAGCTTTGTCGCCAACACGAACTGGCAGGGCTATGCCGGCGAGCAGACGATGAGCTACCTGACGCAGATGGTGGCGCTGGCCGGACAGAATTTCCTGTCGGCCGCCACGGGCATCGCCGTCGTGTTCGCGCTGGTGCGCGCCTTTGCCGCCCGCTCGACGGGCGCGATCGGCAACTTCTGGGTCGATGTCACCCGCGCCACGCTGTACGTGCTGCTGCCGCTGTCGCTGCTGCTGGCCGTGCTGCTCATGGGGCAAGGCGTGATCCAGAACTTCGACGCCTACCGCCAGGTCGCCACGCTGGAGGGTGGCGTACAGACCATCGCCATGGGCCCGGTCGCCTCGCAGGAAGCGATCAAGCTGCTGGGCACGAACGGCGGCGGCTTCTTCAACGCCAATTCCGCCCACCCGTTCGAGAACCCGACGGCGCTGGCCAATTTCATGCAGCTGATCGCCATCTTCCTGATTCCGGCCGCGCTGTGCTTCGCATTCGGCCGCATGGTGGGCGACATCCGCCAGGGCTGGGCCGTGCTGGCGGCGATGACGATCGTGTTCTGCCTGGCATCGCTCGCCATCTTCGCTGCCGAGCAGCAGGCCCACCCGGCATTGCAGGCGCTCGGCGTGGACCAGGCGGCGGGCGCGCTGCAATCGGGCGGCAACATGGAAGGCAAGGAAACCCGCTTCGGCATCGGGGGATCGGCGCTGTTCGCCGCCGTGACCACGGCCGCCTCGTGCGGCGCCGTCAACGCGATGCACGATTCGCTGATGCCGCTGGGCGGCGCGGTGCCGCTGCTGCTGATGCAGTTCGGCGAAGTGATCTTCGGTGGCGTGGGCTCGGGGCTGTACGGCATGCTCGTGTTCGCGATCCTGGCCGTGTTCGTGGCCGGGCTGATGATCGGCCGCACGCCGGAATACCTGGGCAAGAAGATCGGCCCCTACGAGATGAAGATGACGTCGCTGGCGATCCTCGCCACGCCGCTGCTGGTGCTGGGCGGAACGGCGGTCGCCGTCGTGGCGGGTGCCGGCACGGCGGGCATCGCCAACCCGGGGGCGCACGGTTTCTCCGAGGTCCTGTATGCCTTCACTTCGGCCGCCAACAACAACGGCAGCGCGTTTGCCGGGCTTTCCGCGAACACGCCGTTCTACAACACGATGCTGGCGATCGCCATGTGGTTCGGCCGCTTCGCCGTGATCGTGCCGGTACTGGCGATCGCCGGCTCGCTGGCGGCCCAGGCGCGGTTGCCTGTCACCGGCGGCACGATGCCCACCCACGGCCCGCTGTTCGTGTTCCTGCTGATCGGCACCGTCGTACTGGTCGGGGTGCTGAACTACGTGCCGGCCCTGGCGCTCGGCCCCGTCGTCGAACACCTGCAGCTTTTCAACTAGGAGTTTTCATGTCACGCACACCGCTGGCACTTTTCGATGCGCGGCTGGCCATTCCCGCGCTGGGCGACGCTTTCCGCAAGCTGCACCCGCGCGTGCAGCTGCGCAGCCCCGTCATGTTCGTCGTCTACGTGGGCAGCATCATCACCACGCTGCTGGCCGTGGCTGCGGCAACCGGGGGCGAAGGCAAGGCCGGCTTCACCGCGGCGATCGCCACCTGGCTGTGGTTCACCGTGCTGTTCGCCAACTTCGCCGAGGCGCTGGCCGAAGGGCGCAGCAAGGCGCAGGCCGCGTCGCTGCGGGCGCTGAAGACCACGGTCACGGCGAAGAAGCTGGCCACGCCAGTCCACGGCACCGCGTGGCTGCCGGTGCCGGCGAGCGACCTGCGCAAGGGCATGGTCGTGCTGGTCGAAGCGGGCGACGTGGTCCCGGCAGATGGCGAAGTGATCGAAGGCGTCGCATCCGTCGACGAAAGTGCGATCACGGGCGAATCGGCACCGGTGATCCGCGAATCGGGCGGCGATTTCTCGTCCGTCACCGGCGGTACCCGCGTGCTGTCGGACTGGCTCGTGGTGCGCATCGCCGTCAACCCGGGCGAGGCCTTCATCGACCGCATGATCTCGATGGTGGAGGGCGCGAAGCGGCAGAAGACGCCGAACGAGATCGCGCTGACCATCCTGCTCGTGGCGCTGACGATCGTGTTCCTCGTGGTGACGGTGACCCTGCTGCCGTTCTCGTTGTTCGCCGTGGGCGCGGCCGGCAGCGGCACGCCGGTGACGGTGACGGTACTGATCGCGCTGCTCGTGTGCCTGATCCCGACGACGATCGGTGGCCTGCTGTCGGCCATCGGCGTGGCCGGCATGAGCCGCATGATGGGCGCGAACGTCATCGCCACGTCCGGCCGGGCCGTGGAAGCGGCCGGCGACGTCGACGTGCTGCTGCTCGACAAGACCGGCACGATCACGCACGGCAACCGCCAGGCCGCGGCCTTCCTGCCCGCGCCGGGCGTCACGGAGGAGCAACTGGCCCGCTCGGCGCGGCTGGCATCGCTGGCCGACGAGACGCCGGAAGGGCGGAGCATCGTAGTCCTTGCGCGCCAGAAGTTCTCCATCGATGAAAGGGAACACGAACTGGCAAGGGAACACGAGCTGGCGCTGGCCGACGGTGGCAACGAGATCACGTTCGTGGCCTTCACGGCGCAGACGCGGATGAGCGGCGCCGACATCGGCGATCGCCAGCTGCGCAAGGGTGCCATGGACACGGTGCGTCGCTACGTGGAAGTGCAGGGCGGCCGCTGGCCGGCCGAAGTGGCCCGGCTGGCGGACGACGTGGCGCGGCGCGGCAGCACGCCGCTGGTCGTCGTTGACGGCTTCCGGGTGATGGGCGTGGTGGAGCTGAAGGACATCGTCAAGGCCGGCATCCGCGAACGCTTCGCCCAGTTGCGCAGGATGGGCATCCGCACCGTGATGATTACCGGCGACAACAGGCTGACCGCCGCGGCGATCGCCGCCGAGGCGGGCGTGGACGATTTCCTCGCCGAAGCCACGCCGGAAGACAAGCTGAAACTGATCCGCACCCAGCAGGCCGAGGGCCGGCTGGTGGCGATGACCGGCGACGGCACGAACGACGCGCCGGCGCTGGCCCAGGCCGACGTAGCCGTGTCGATGAACACGGGCACCCAGGCGGCAAAGGAAGCGGGCAACATGGTCGACCTGGATTCGAACCCGACCAAGCTGCTGGAAATCGTGGAGATCGGCAAGCAGATGCTGATGACACGGGGCGCGCTGACCACGTTCTCGATCGCCAACGACGTGGCCAAGTATTTCGCCATCATTCCCGCGGCTTTCGTGGGCACCTACCCGCAACTGGCGGCGCTGGACGTGATGCGGCTGACGAGCCCCGATTCCGCGATCATGTCCGCCGTGATCTTCAATGCGCTGATCATCGTGTTCCTGATTCCGCTGGCATTGAAGGGCGTGAAGTACCGGGCGCTGGGCGCGAGCGTGCTGCTGCGCCGTAACCTGCTCGTCTATGGCCTGGGCGGGCTCTTGCTGCCGTTCGTCGGCATCAAGCTGATCGACATTGCGCTGGCCGCGCTGTGAGTCACCCACTGCGCTGGCCGCGCTCCACCTGATCTGAAAGGTTCACCATGATTTCCCATCTCCGCCCCGCCGCCGTGATCTTCACCGCGCTGACCCTCGTGTGCGGCATCGTCTATCCCTATGTCGTCACGGGTTTCGGCCGCGTCGCCTATGCCGACCGGGCTGCCGGCGGCTTCGTTTCACGCGACGGCAAGGTGGTCGGCGCACGGCTTATCGGGCAGCAGTTCACGTCGCCCGGCTATTTCTGGGGCCGGCCATCGGCCACCGCGCCAGCGCCCTACAACGGTGCCGGCTCCGGCGGCTCGAACCAGGGCCCGACGAATCCCGCGCTGGCCGACGCGGTGAAGGCGCGCATCGCCGCCCTCAGGAGCGCCGATCCCGGCAACACGTCCCCGGTGCCGGTCGACCTGGTGACGGCATCCGCTTCCGGGCTCGATCCGGACATCAGCCTGGCCGCGGCCGGCTACCAGGCCAGCCGTGTCGCCCGCGCGCGGGGCATCGCACCCACCACGGTGCAGGCACTGGTCGAGCGCCATGCCGAGCGGCCAATGTTCGGCTTCCTCGGCGAACCGAAGGTAAACGTGCTGGCGCTGAATTCAGCCCTGGATGCGCTGTAACCTGGCTGTGACCCTTGCTGGAATCGACTACACTGCGCCCCATGCTCCCCATCGACAGCGAACGCCCCGATCCCGACGCCCTGCTGGCGCGGGTGCAGGCCGGTGAACGGCAGGCCGCGCGCGGCCGGCTGCGCATCTATTTCGGCGCCTCCGCCGGTGCCGGCAAGACGTACGCGATGCTCGGTGCCGCCCGCCAGCTGCAGGCGCAGGGCGAGCGGCCGCTGGTCGGCATCGTGGAAACGCACGGCCGGGCCGACACGGCGGCGCTGCTCGACGGCCTGGACGTGCTGCCGCTGAAGACGGTCGCGTGGCGCGGCAAGTCGCTGACCGAGTTCGACCTCGATGCGGCGCTGGCCCGGCGGCCGGCGCTCATCCTCGTTGACGAACTGGCGCACTCGAACGCGCCGGGCGCACGTCACCCGAAGCGGTGGCAGGACGTGGAAGAACTGCTCGACGCGGGCATCGACGTCTTCACCACCGTCAACGTGCAGCACCTGGAAAGCCTGAACGACGTCGTCGGCGGCATCACCGGCATCCGCGTGGCGGAAACGGTACCCGACACCGTGTTCGACCGCGCCGCCGAGGTGGTGCTGGTGGACGTGCCGGCCGACGTGTTGCTGGACCGGCTGAAGGATGGCAAGGTCTATGCGGGCGAGCAGGCCGGCCGCGCCGCCCGGCATTTCTTCAGGAAGGGCAACCTGATCGCGCTGCGCGAACTGGCACTGCGGCGCACGGCCGACCGCGTGGGCGGCGACGTGCGCGACTACCGCGTCGAGCAGTCGATCAGCCCGTTGTGGAAAAGTGGCGTTGCGCTGCTGGCCTGCGTGGGCCCGGCCGGCGGCGAAGCGGTGGTGCGCAGCACGGCCCGCCTGGCAACACAGCTCAATGCCGACTGGCAGGCCGTGTACGTTGAAACCCCGGTGCTGCAACGGCTGCCGGCCGATCACCGCGAACGCATCCTGCAAACCCTGAAGCTGGCGCAGGACCTGGGCGCCACCACCGCCGTGCTGGCCGGCGACGACATCGGCGCCGCCATCGCCCGCCATGCGCTGGAACGCAACATCGCGAAGGCCGTGCTGGGCCGCCCATCCGGCCATTGGTCATGGCGGCAACCCCTGCTGCGCCGGCTCGCCGCCCGCGCGCCGGCACTGGACCTGGTCGAAGTCGCCAGCACCGGGAAAAGTTGCCCGAAAAATGGGGGCGTAGCCGGGGTTTCAAGAAGCTTGGCTTCTTGCCGGCGCAGCGATGCAGGCTTGCAAGCCTGCATTCCTTCCGTCCCCCAATTTCTGAGCAAATTTCCCGGCGGTTTGCGCTGGTGGCGCTATGCGCTCGCGGCGCTTGCCACCGGCGTGGTGGCCGCCGTGGGCCTGCCGCTGGCGGGCGTGCTGGACATCACCAACATCGCGATGCTGTTCCTGCTGGCGGTGCTGCTGGTGGCGTTCCGGCTGGGCAGGGGGCCGGCGCTGCTGTCCAGCGTCGTCGGCGTGGCGGCGTTCGATTACCTGTTCGTGCAGCCCACGTTCTCGTTTGCCGTCAGCGATTTCCAGTACCTCGTCACCTTTGCCGTGATGCTGCTGGTAGGCCTCGTCACCAGCCACCTCGCGTCGCACCTGCGGTTCCAGGCGCGGGTGGCGTCGCACCGCGCCGAGCGGTCGCAGGCGCTGTATGAATATGCGCGCGACCTGACCGGCGTGCTGCAGACGGAGCAGGTGGTGGACATCACGCGCCGCACGCTGGCCGGCGCGTTCCGGGCTGACGTGACGCTGCTGCTGCCCGATGCGGACGGCCGCCTCGCCGAAGCGGGGGACAAGCCCGGCATTGCCGCCCCCGAGATGGCGATCGCGCAATGGGCATTCGACCATGCCGAGGCGGCCGGCATGGGCACCGGCACGCTGCCGTCATCGCCGCTGTTCTACCTGCCGCTGAAGGCGCCGATGCGCACGCGCGGCGTGCTGGCGATCGCACCGGCCGAGCCGCGCTGGCTGCTGATTCCCGAGCAACGCCGCCAGCTCGACACCTTCGCGGCACTGGCGGCGATCACGCTGGAGCGCGTGCATTACATCGACGTTGCCCAAGGCGCGTTGGTGCAGATGGAATCGGAGCGGCTGCGCAATTCGCTGCTGGCGGCGCTGTCGCACGACCTGCGCACGCCATTGACGTCGCTGGTGGGCATGGCGGAATCGCTGGCCCGTTCGCCGTTGGCCCCCGTGCAGCTGGAGCTGGCGCGGGCGCTGCAGGAGGAGAGCGTGCGCATGAGCACCCTCGTGACGAACCTGCTCGACATGGCGCGCATCGAAAGCGGTGCCGTGCGCCTGAACCTGCAATGGCAGGCGATCGAGGAGACGGCGGGCAGCGCGCTGCGGGCATGCCGCGTGCTGCTGGCCGCGCACCGCGTCGCCACCCGCCTGCCATCCGATCTGCCGCTGGTACGGTACGACGCGGTGCTCGTCGAGCGCGTGCTTGCCAACCTGCTGGAGAATGCCGTCAAGTACACGCCGGCCGGCAGCACGATCACGCTGTCGGCGCGCCGGGCCGGCGCCATGCTGGAAGTGACGGTCGCCGACAATGGCCCGGGCCTGCCCGCCGGCCAGGAAAAGGCGATCTTCGAGAAGTTCACGCGCGGGGAACGCGAGTCGGCCAAGCCTGGTGTCGGGCTCGGCCTGGCGATCTGCCGCGCCATCGTGGAAGCGCATGGTGGCGCCATCGCGGCGCGCCGCGCGGAGGAGGGGGGCGCTGCCCTCGTCTTCACGCTGCCGCTGGGCGAGCCGCCCCGCTGCCGGAGGAAAGCGAATGACCGACAAATTGATGCCGACCGCGCTGCTGGTCGAGGATGAACCGCAGATCCGCCGCTTCGTGCGGCTGGCGCTGGAAGAAGAGGGCTGGAACGTGCAGGAGGCGGCGACGATGCAGCGCGGCCTGATCGATGCCGGCACGCGCCGCCCGGACATCGTCATCCTCGACCTGGGCCTGCCCGACGGCGATGGCGTGGACCTGATCGCGGACCTGCGCAAATGGTCGCCGGTGCCGGTCATCGTGCTGTCGGCCCGCGTGGGCGAGGAAGACAAGATCCGCGCCCTCGATGCCGGGGCGGACGACTACCTGACGAAACCGTTCGGCGTGGGCGAGCTGCTGGCGCGGGTGCGGGCGCTGCAGCGGCGGCGCCGCACGCCGGAGCAGGATGCCGGCGGCGTGGTGCAGTTCGGCGACGTGAAGGTGGACCTGCAGGCGCGCATGGTCACCCGCGGCGGCCAGATGGTGCACCTGACGCCGACGGAATACCGGCTGCTGGCGGTACTCGTCAACCACGCCGGGCGCGTCGTCACCAATCCGCAGCTGCTGCGCGAAGTATGGGGGCCGTCGAACACGGAAAACGGCCACTACCTGCGTATCTACATGGGGCACCTGCGGCAGAAGCTGGAGCGCGACCCCGCCCAGCCCGCGCACCTGCTGACCGAAACGGCGGTTGGCTACCGGCTGCTGCTGGCGCCCGGCTGACTTCTTACTAAACAGCACCAGGCCAGCTGCGCCGCCGCGTTCACACGCGACGGTGAAGGCCCCGTTCACCCCATCATTTGAAAGTACTTCATGAAACGACTGATTTCAGGCATTACCCTGGCCATCGCCTTTGCAACGGCGTCGGCGCAGGTCACGTACAACGCGGCGGTGGTATCGGACTACCGTTACCGCGGCATTTCGCAGACGCGGCTTCAACCGGCGCTGCAGGGCGGTGCTGACTGGACCGCCGACGGCTTCTACGTGGGCGCCTGGGCGTCAACGATCAAATGGGTGAGGGATGCCGGCGGCGATGGCGGCGTGGAGATCGACGCCTATGCCGGCAAGCGCGGCGACATCGGCGCAGGCTTCACGTACGACGTGGGCGTGCTGGGCTACGCCTACCCGTCGAACAGCCTGCATCCCGATGCCGATACACTGGAACTGTATGGCCAGCTGGGTTATGGGCCCGCCACGCTGAAGTATTCGCATGCGGCCACGAACCTGTTCGGCTTTGCCGACAGCCGGCACAGCGGCTACCTGGATGCTTCCGTCAACCACGACCTGGGCGGCGGCTGGACCGTCAACCTGCACGCCGGCCGGCAGAAAGTGCGCAGCCACGACAGCGCCAGCTACACGGACTGGAAGGCGGGTGTGACGAAGGACCTGGGCATCATTGTCGTGGCACTGGCCTATGTCGGCACGAATGCCAACCGATCCGTTTATTCTTCGCCGGTGAACGGCAAGTTCACCGGCCGGGATGCCGTGCTGGTGACGGTATCGAAAGTCTTCTAGACGCGGAACACGCTGGCATACAGGGTTTCGTCGCCGGCGGCCAGTTCGGCGCCGGGGAGCCCGGCATGCAGCAGGGCCGCGGTGCGGCAGTCGCCGTCGGCCGGCACGATGACGATGCGCAGCCCTGGGTTGAACAGCCGCGCGTTGCCGATGCGTTCGGCCAGGCGGGCGGCCCGGGTGGCGTCGCCGTCCAGGTTTTCGGCCGGCACCACGACCACGCGGGCGGCGATCAGCGCGGCGCGGCTGCCTTGCGAATCGCGACCATCGGCATCGACGACGATGTCCTGGAAGCGCTGGCCCAGGTTTTCCAGTTCCGCGCCCACGCCCTTTCCGTTGACGCTGCGCACCGGCAAAGCCGGGCGGGCATGCGGCTGCGAGTCCGCATCCATCAGCAGCACCTTGCGGCCGGACTGGCTGCGCCGGGCGGCCAGCACCAGCTTGGCCTCGCAGGCGCGTTCGCTCACCACGGTCACGATCATGATTGCACCAAGCGGCCAAACTGTGCTGAGGGTAATGAGCGCATCACGGCGGCATCCATCAGCGCGCGCTTTGCCGACTCCGTAATGCGCAGCCATACGACCATCTTCGTCGCATGCTTGATGGGCTGCATGCGCATGAACGACAACATGCTGCCGCAATGGCGCACAACGAGGCGACGCAGGTCGAGCATGCACGCGGCGTCGACGGTAATCTGGAGAAGCAGGGTCGGGCGGGGTACGGTATCGGTCATGGCAGCCGTCGCTGGGGAGTTGGACTGGATTCACGATAGCAGCGCACTCTTAACAGGGCTGTAAAGAAGACGGCCGTTGTTGTCACGGCCGTGTAAAAAGCGTAAGTGCTATTTTGACAGCACTCCTATTCCTGTTTCAGGTGGCCTGAGTGGAGTATAGCCATGGCATCCATGGGATTTATTGCATAATTAGTTGGATTGGCAGCAGTTTATGCTGAACAGATACTATCGAGGAGCAAGTTGTGGAACCGAAAGATGTAGAGACTACGACTGCAACAACGAGCCTGGCTGGCGATATCCGCGCGCTTATCGATGAAGCACGGGCTGGGCTGGCTGCAACGGTTAACTCGGCCTTGACCATATTGTATTGGCGAATTGGCCGGCGCATAGGTGTGGAGGTACTCCAAGGAGGACGGGCTGGATACGGCGAACAGATTGTTGTTTCGCTGGCGCGGCAATTGGAAGCCGATCATGGGCGTGGTTTTGGTGCCAAGAACTTGCGCCACATGGTGCGTTTTGGTGAGGTTTTCGAGGCGGAGGAGATTGTCTACTCACTGAGTAGACAATTGAGCTGGACCCACTTGCGCAGCCTGATCTATATCGACGATCCCCTCAAGCGGGAGTTTTATCTGCAAATGTGCCGCAGCGAGGGCTGGAGCACTCGTACCTTGCAAGGACGTCTCGATTCCATGTTGTTCGAGCGAACTGCGCTCTCGCGCAAGCCTGACGAACTGCTGGCAAGTGAGCTGACAACGTTACGCGCGCAAGGAGTAATCGGGCCTAATCTCGTTCTGAAGGATCCATACGTACTAGACTTCCTGGAATTACGCGATCGCTATCTTGAAAAGGATCTTGAAGACGCCATTCTTCGCGAGCTGGAGAATTTCCTGCTTGAGCTGGGAGCCGGCTTCAGCTTTGTCGCGCGCCAAAAACGGCTGCAAATCGATAACAACGATTTTTACATCGACTTGCTCTTCTATAATCGCCGCTTGCGGCGTCTGGTCGCAATCGAGCTCAAGCTTGGTGAATTCAAGGCTGCCGATAAAGGTCAGATGGAGCTCTACCTGCGTTGGCTGGCCAAACACGAACAGGAATCTGGCGAAGCGCCGCCGTTGGGAATCATTCTATGCACTGGCAAAAATCGTGAACAGATCGAACTGCTCGAACTTGATCAAAGCGGCATTCATGTAGCTGAATATCTCGTCGGCTTACCTTCGCGGCAATTGCTGGAGCAGAAGCTGCACGAGGCGGTGGCATTATCAAGAGCGCGGCTGGAGAATCGGCCTGGGCCGCTAGGAAACGCAGCTGAATAGGATGGCGGGCTGATACGTAGTCAGCGTATGGATCTCCGTTTTTTGTTGGCTTTCCTTATTTGCTCAGCACCCGCATCGCCCGCTCCAGCCCCTCGAGCGTGGTGGGGAACATGCGGTTGTTCATGATCTGCCGGATGATGGCGATCGATTGCCGGTATTGCCAGTACTGTTCCGGCTCCGGGTTCAGCCAGACGAACTTCGGGAATGCCTGCGTGAAGCGGGCCAGCCATTCGGCGCCGGCCTCCTGGTTGTTGTACTCGACGGAGCCGCCGGCCTGCAGGATTTCATAGGGGCTCATCGTGGCGTCGCCAACGAAGATCAGCTTGGTGTCCGGCGTGTACTTGCGCAGCACGTCCCAGGTGGGGAAACGCTCGGCGTTGCGGCGGCGGTTGTTCTTCCACAGGTAATCGTAGACGCAGTTGTGGAAGTAGAAGAACTCCATGTTCTTGAATTCCGAACTGGCCGCGGAAAACAGTTCCTCAGTGCGTTCGACGTGGTCGTCCATCGTGCCGCCCACGTCGAACAGCATCAATACCATGACGTTGTTGCGGCGCTCCGGCTGCATGCGGATATCGAGCCAGCCGGCGTTGTTGGCGGTGGCGCGGATCGTCTGGTCCAGCGCCAGTTCTTCCTGGGCGCCATCGCGGGCGAAGCGGCGCAGGCGGCGCAAGGCCACCTTGATGTTGCGGGTGCCCAGCTCCTTGTCGGCGTCGTAATCCTTGTAGGTGCGCTGGTCCCACACTTTCACGGCCGTGCGGTTGCCGCCTTTGCCACCGATGCGAACACCCTCGGGATTCGTGCCGCCATTGCCGAACGGCGACGTGCCGCCGGTGCCTATCCACTTGCCGCCGCCTTCGTGGCGTTCCTTCTGTTCCTTCAGCAGCTCCTGCAGGCGGTCCATCAGCTTGTCGTAGCCGAATTTTTCCAGCGCGGCGATCTGCTCGTCCGTCAGCTCGCGCTTCATCCGCTGCAGCAGCCAGTCCAGCGGGATCGACGCCTTCGTGTCGAACGCGCCGTCGATGCCCTTGAAGTACTGGGCGAAGGCGCGGTCGAAGCGGTCGTAGTGGGCTTCATCTTTCACGAGCACGATGCGCGCGAGGTAGTAGAAATCGTCGAGCGATTGCGTGACGACGTTTTTCTCCAACGCCTCCAGCAAGGTGAGGAATTCCTTGATGGTGACGGGGATTTTCGCGTCCTTCAGCGTGAAGAAGAAGTCGATCAGCATGGACGTGGACGCTGCAATAAATAGTCGATGTGGGCGCGGATTTCCGGCCACTCGCCACGCACGATGCTGTACATGACGGTGTCGCGCACGGTGCCGTCGCGGCGCACCCCGTAGTGGCGGATCACGCCATCCTTCTTCGCGCCGAGCCGTTCGATCGCGGCCTGCGAGGCGTGGTTGAAATTGTCCGTGCGCAGGCCGACGACGGCGCAGCCCAGCGTGTCGAACGCGTGCGCCAGCAGCATGCGCTTGCAGCTCGTGTTGACGTGGCTGCGCTGGCGGCTTTTCGCATACCACGTGTAGCCGATTTCCACGCGGTCGATGGCCGGCATGATGTCGTGGTAGCTGGTCGTGCCCACGATTTCCCCGGTGGCGGCGTCGATCACCGCGAATGCCAGCCGGGCAGGGCGCATCTCGAGCGCGGTGGCGATGTACGCTTCGACATGTTTCGGTTCCGGCACGGACGTGATGCGCAGTTTCCACAGTTCGCCGTCGCGTGCCGCCGCGCGCAGGCCATCGGCGTGCTGGTAGCCCAGCGGCTCCAGGCGCACGCCGTTCAATGCCAGCGTGACGGGCTGCACGTCGATCATCGGTTCGTCCTCGACATGAACACGAGGCGTTCGAACAGGTGCACGTCCTGCTCGTTCTTCAGCAGCGCGCCGTGCAGCGGCGGCACGATGGCCTTGGCGTCCTTGCTGCGCAGGGCTTCCGGCGAAATGTCCTCGGCCAGCAGCAGTTTCATCCAGTCGAGGAATTCGGAGGTGGACGGCTTTTTCTTCAGGCCGGACACATCGCGCACTTCATAGAACGTCTGCAGCGCCTGTGCCAGCAATTCCTGCTTCAGGTGCGGGAAGTGCACCTTCACGATGGCTTCCATCGTATCCTTGTCGGGGAAGGCGATGTAGTGGAAGAAGCAGCGGCGCAGGAAGGCGTCCGGCAGTTCCTTTTCGTTGTTCGACGTGATGATGACGAGCGGGCGGTGCTTTGCCACCACCATCTCGCGCGTTTCATACACATAGAATTCCATCCGGTCCAGCTCGCGCAGCAGGTCGTTCGGGAATTCGATGTCGGCCTTGTCGATCTCGTCGATCAGCAGCACCACGGGTTCCGGCGCCGTGAAGGCTTGCCACAGCACGCCCTTGACGATGTAGTTGTGGATGTCGCGCACGCGCTCGTCGCCCAGCTGCGAGTCGCGCAGGCGCGACACGGCGTCATATTCATACAGCCCCTGCTGCGCCTTGGTGGTGGATTTGATGTGCCATTGCAACAGCGGGCGGTCCAGCGCGGCGGCCACTTCCTCGGCCAGCATCGTCTTGCCGGTGCCCGGTTCGCCCTTCACGAGCAGTGGCCGCTGCAAGGTGAGCGCCGCATTGACGGCCAGTTTCAGGTCATTGGTGGCAACGTATTGGGCGGAGCCTTCAAAACGTTTATTCTTGTGGTCAACGGTCATGGACAAACTTCCGGTGGCGGGAAAAAAAGCCAGTATACGGTAGTTCTACGCAGGTTAGTACGTACTGGAAACGTGGTGGACGACCGGAAATACCTGCGCTAGAATCGGCCGCTGGTAGCACGAAAAACAAGTATTTATGCAAGCAGCAAGGGGGACACGGAGACCGCGATGAAGAATGAGTCCCCTCCAATTACTCTTTTGGACTCGACTAGCCACCCATGACCAGACTCACAGCAGTGTTCCTGCTTGCCGGCGCCATGCACGCCGCCCCGGCCGCCTTCGCCGCGGACATCGTCGGCAACCCCGCCAACGTATCCGCGAACAAGCTTGAAATGTGCATCGGCTGCCATGCCATTCCGGGCTACAAGGCAACCTTCCCCGAAGTGTTCCAGGTGCCGAAGATCGGCGGCCAGAACGCCAAGTACATCGAAGCGGCGCTGAAGGCCTACCAGAAGGGCGATCGCAAGCATCCGTCGATGAAGGGCATCGCGGTCAGCCTTTCCGACCAGGAAATCGCCGACCTCGCCGCCTATTACGCCAAGCAGAAATGAGGAAGACCACGATGAAGAAAACCCTGCTCGCCGTGGCCTGCCTGATCGCGTCCGCCACCGCTTCCGCCGTCGGCGGCAACATCAACAACGGCAAGGCGCTGGCCGAAAAATATGCCTGCGCCACCTGCCATGGCAAGGACTACAACTCGCCGATCGACCCGAGCTATCCGAAGCTGGCCGGCCAGCACAAGGATTACCTGGCCCACGCGCTGGTCGCCTACAAGCGCGGCGATGGCCCGAACGGCCGCAACAACCCGATCATGGGCGGGCTCGTGAAGCCGCTGTCGAACAAGGACATCGCCGACCTGGCCGCCTACTTCCACAGCCTGCCGGGCAATATGGTCGTCAAGCGATAATCGCCAGGCAGCAAAACTGGGGACGTACCCCTGTTTAGAAGAAATTTCCTCTAAACAGGGGTACGTCCCCTGTTTTTCCCCAGGGCTATTGCTGCACGCGGCGCTTCACGGCGTCGATGTACGCGTCGCCGTCCGGTGGCAGCCCGTTGCGCTGCGACTTCCAGATCATCTCCCCCAGGCATTCCATGATTTCGTGCTGCGCGTCGTGCGTGGAGTCGAGTTTTTTCGACAGCGCCTCATAGGCGGCGCGGATGCCGCGCGGCGAGTCGATCGAGACCTGTTCGGAGATCGACAGGTGCATCGCCAGATGCAGGAAGGGGTTGGCTTCCCCGCCTTCGACGGAATAGTCGCGCGCCAGGGCCGCTTCCACGTCGGTCAGCGCATCGTCGTATTCGGGGTGCAGGCGCACCCAGTCGAGCGCCATCGCTTCGAGCGGCGTGAGGATTTCATGGGCGCGGTCCTTGCGGAACACCTCGCAGAAGAAGCGGCGTACGTCGTGGGAAGAGGGGGTGAACATGGGGCTGGCGGCGGCTGCGGAAGATGGGGCGGATATTGTACAAAGAAATGCCCGCCGGCGCAGGTTGCGCGAGAGAAGACCGGTCGGTCCGCCGCAGCGGTCGGACACCCTGCCTGGGGGCAGGATGTCCGACACCGATGCATCGAGCGTTGGCGAAACGCTAACGCTTGCCGGAGGTGGCCAGCGCCGCGCCGTCGCAGCCGACCAGTTCCTGTGGTGGCGTGGCTACCGCCTGCTGTTGCCGTTGACCCTGCTGGCCGCGGCCATGCGGCTGGCGCAGGTAGCGCGACGAGTGCCGGCGTTCGCCGTGCGCGGGCCATGACAGGAACCGCGACAGTTCCTGCAGCGCGCGCTGGTACACCTCGCGCTTGAACTCGATGACCACGTCCAGCGGCACCCAGTATTCATGCCAGCGCCACGCATCGAACTCGGGGTGGTCCGTCAGGCGCAGGTTCACTTCATTGTCACGCGCGCACATGCGCAGCAGGAACCAGATCTGCTTCTGGCCACGGTAGTGCCCGCGGATCTCGCGCTTGATGAAATGATCCGGCACTTCGTAGCGCAGCCAGTCGCGCGTGCGGCCCACGATTTTCACGTGCTCCGGACGCAACCCGATCTCTTCCTGCAGCTCCCGGTACATGGCCTGTTCGGGTGTTTCGCCGTACTTGATTCCTCCTTGCGGAAATTGCCATGAGTGCTCGCGCACCCGCTTGCCCCACCACACCTCGTTATGCGAGTTGAGCAGGATGATGCCGACGTTGGGGCGGAACCCTTCCCGATCGAGCATAGTGCACCTCAAACTTTCTGCGTGCCGACGCAGCCCTCAAGCATCTATCTTCTTACATTTTTGCCTACAAGTCCGCTTGCCTGCAGCGCCTCCGTGTTACGGAGGGTGGCGGCAAGCCCGCAGTGAACGCCGCGGTTGGACGCCGCGGTGAACGCTGCAGTTGCATGCTGCACTTGTACGAATTTATAAATGATGGATGCATCAGCCAGCTAATCCTTTAAAATTAGGTTGATTATAACCCTCTCTTTTTGAAAAGAATTCACAGATATGCGTGCGTCACGGTTTTTTATTTCCACACTTAAAGAAGCGCCTTCCGACGCCGAAATCGTCAGCCACAAACTGATGATGCGGGCCGGCATGATCAAGCGGCTGGGCTCGGGCATCTACACGTACATGCCGATGGGCCTGAAGGTGATCCGCAAGGTCGAGGCGATCGTGCGCGAGGAGATGAACCGCGCCGGCGCCATCGAGCTGCTGATGCCGCTGGTGCAGCCGGCCGAGCTGTGGCAGGAAACGGGCCGCTGGGACAAGATGGGGCCGGAACTGATGCGCGTAAAGGACCGGCATGGCCGCGAATTCGCGATCCAGCCCACGTCCGAGGAAGTCATCACCGACGTGGTGCGCAGCGAGATCAAGTCCTACCGCCAGCTGCCGTTGAATTTTTACCACATCCAGACGAAATTCCGCGACGAGCGCCGCCCCCGCTTCGGCCTGATGCGCGGCCGCGAATTCACGATGAAGGATGCGTATTCGTTCGACCGCGACCTGGAAGGCATGCAGAAGTCCTACCAGGTCATGTTCGATGCCTACACGAAGATCTTTACGCGCTTCGGCCTGAAGTTCCGTGCCGTGGCGGCGGACAATGGCGCCATCGGCGGCACCGGCTCGCATGAATTCCACGTCATCGCCAGCACCGGCGAAGATGCGCTCGTGTATTGCCCCACCTCCGACTACGCGGCCAATATGGAAGCGGCCGAGGCCGTGCCGACCGGCACCCGCGCGGCCCCGTCGGCCGAACTGGTGAAAACGGCCACGCCGAAGGCCGCCAAGTGCGAGGACGTGGCGAAGCTGCTGGGCATCGACCTGTCGAAGACGGTGAAGACGATCGCGCTGACGGCGGAAACGGAAACCGACGGCAAACTGGATAAACAGTATTTCATGCTGCTGCTGCGCGGCGACCATGAGCTGAACGAGATCAAGGCAGCGAAGGTGCCGGGCCTGCAGGGCGCCTACCGCTTCTCCACCGAAGCGGAAATCGAGGAAGTGTACGGCTGCAAGCCGGGCTACCTGGGGCCGATCGGCACGAAGGCGCCGGTCACCATCGTGGCCGACCGCACCGTGGCCAACATGGCCGATTTCGTGACCGGCGCGAACGAGGAGGATTTCCACTTCACGGGCGCGAACTGGGGCCGCGACGTGGCCGAGCCGCATGTGACGGCCGACCTGCGCAACGTGGTCGAAGGCGATCCTTCGCCGGACGGCAAGGGCGTGCTGGCCATCGAGCGCGGTATCGAAGTGGGCCACGTGTTCCAGCTGGGTACCGCGTACTCGGCAGCCATGAACGCCACCTACCTCGATGAAAACGGCAAGCCGGCACCGCTGCAGATGGGGTGCTACGGTATCGGTGTCACGCGCATCCTGGGCGCGGCGATCGAGCAGAACTTCGACGACAAGGGCATCGTCTGGCCGACGTCGATCGCGCCGTTCGAGCTGGTGCTGTGCCCGATGGGCTACGACCGCAGCGAACTGGTGAAGGAAGAGACCGACAAGTTGTACGCGGCGGCGCTGGCGGCCGGCATCGACGTCATCGTCGACGACCGCGGCCTGCGCCCCGGCGCCATGTTCGCGGACTGGGAGCTGATCGGCGTGCCGCACCGTGTCGTCATCGGCGACCGTGGCCTGAAGGATGGCAACCTGGAATACCAGGGCCGCCGCGACACCGAAGCGACGAACGTGCCCCTCGCCGACATCGTGGCCTTCATCAAGGCCCGAGTGCAGCAGTAACATGAAGGGCGGACGGGAACGGCGCCGCTGGTGGGCGCGCCCCTTGCGCTGGTGGCACACGGTGGCCTTCGCCACCGGCGTGCTGTGCGCGCCGTTCGGCTTTGCCGGCAACCAGAAAGAGGAATCGCTGGCCGACTCCGTACGGGTCGCGCTGTCCAACGCGATCCTCGATGCCCGGCCGCCGAAGCCCGCGTTTACGAACCCGGCCGACCAGGCGCGCTATGACGCCTGGGTGGCCGACATGTCCGGGCGCCTCGCGCGCAAGCTGCCGGACGAACAGCACCGCCGCGAATTCCTGGAAACCGTGTGGTACGAGGCGCGCCGCGCCGGCCTCGAGCCGTCGCTCGTGCTGGGGCTGATCCAGGTGGAATCGGCGTACCGCAAATATGCCGTATCGATCGTCGGTGCGCGCGGCTACATGCAGGTGATGCCGTTCTGGACCAACGTGATCGGCGACCGGGACCGCCGCAAGCTGTTCAACATGCAGACCAACCTGCGCTACGGCTGCGCGATCCTGCGCATGTACATCGACATGGAGCGCGGCGACCTGTTTCTCGCGCTCGGGCGCTACAACGGCAGCCGCGGCAAGCCGGCGTATCCAAACGCCGTGCTGAAGGCGTGGAATAACTGGAAATAGTAAAACCGGTGGCGAAGCCGGGGTTTCGAGGAGTACTGCTCCTTGCCGGCGTAGCGGAGATGGTTTGCAAACCATCGCTCCTTTCAGACCCCGATTTCTGGAAATGTTTCCCGAAATTTGGGTCTGACCCCGGTTTCAGGCAATAAAAAATCCCCGGATGCATTCGCGTGCCGGGGATTTTTTTGTACCGGTCGGGCCGGTACATTATCAGCTCAAATGATCGGAAATCAGCTTCGTCATTTCAAACATGGAAACCTGGGCCTTGCCGCCGAAGACAGCTTTCAGCTTGTCGTCCGCGTTGATCATGCGGCGGTTGGCGGCATCCTGCAGGTTGTGCTTCTTGATGTATTCCCAGACTTTCTTCGTGACTTCCGTGCGTGGCAGCGGGGAGGCGCCTACTACCGGGGACAGCTGGGCAGACGGAGTCATCTCTTTCATGAATGCTGCATTGGGCTTGCGTGCTGCGGGTTCTGCCTTTTTCGCTGCCGGCTTGGCTGCAGCTTTCGCTGGAGCGGCGGCCTTTTTTGCCGGAGCCGCTTTGGTTGCGGCTTTCTTGGCAGGTGCTGCCGTGGATTTCTTGGCTGTTGCCATATTCGAGCCTCCTTAACGAACACATGGAAAATTGCGCATTACAATCGCACGGCTAATATTGGTGGGCTTTTTACAAGGATGCAAGCGTTTTTCGCCTTTTTTGTGGGAAACGGCACGTAAAGAAAGGTTAATAATGAAAAAACCGCCGCTGGGCTTGCGCGCAGGGCGGTTTTGGCAGGGCGCACGGGACGGAAAGCCGCGCCGTTGCTGGTGTTCCGTGGCGTCAGCGCATGCCGGGCATCATGCCTTTCATCGAGCGCATCATCTTCATCAGACCACCACCCTGCAGCTTCTTCATCATCGTCTGCATCTGTTCGAACTGGTTCAGCATACGGTTTACTTCCTGCACCTGCACGCCGGCGCCGGCCGCGATGCGGCGCTTGCGGGCCGCCTTGATCAGGTCGGGTTTCGCGCGCTCGGCCGGGGTCATCGAATCGATGATGCCGACCATGCGGCGCACCTGCTTTTCCGCCTGGTCCATGTTCGCGTTGCCGGCCGCCTGCTGGAACTGGGCCGGCAGTTTGTCGACCAGGCCGGCCATGCCGCCCATTTTCTTCATCTGGCCCAGCTGCGCCTTGAAGTCGTTCATGTCGAACTTGCCGCCGGCCTTGACCTTCGCGGCCAGCTCCGCCGCCGCTTTCTCGTCGACGCCCTTGCGCGCTTCCTCGACGAGCGCGAGGATGTCGCCCATGCCGAGCACGCGGTTGGCCATGCGGGTGGGATCGAACGCTTCCAGGCCGTCGAGCTTTTCCGACACGCCGGCGAACTTGATCGGCTTGCCGGTGATGTGGCGCACGGACAGGGCGGCACCGCCGCGCGAATCGCCATCGAGCTTGGTCAGCACGATGCCGGTCAGCGGCAGCGCGTCGTTGAAGGCCTTCGCCGTATTGATCGCATCCTGGCCCAGCATCGCGTCGACGACGAACAGCGTTTCGATGGGCTTGACCGCGCCGTGCACGGCGGTGATCTCCTTCATCATCTCTTCATCGATGCCGAGGCGGCCGGCCGTGTCGATGATCAGCACGTCGTGGTAATGCTTCTTCGCCCAGTCCAGTGCGGCCAGCGCGATGTCGACCGGCTTGTCCTGCGCGGTGGACGGGAAGAAGTCGGCACCGGCCTGGCCCGTCACGGACTGCAGCTGCGCAATAGCGGCGGGGCGGTACACGTCGGCCGACACGGTCAGCACTTTTTTCTTCTTCTGCTCGCGCAGGTACTTGGCCAGCTTGCCGACGGTGGTGGTCTTACCGACGCCCTGCAGGCCGGCCATCAGGATGATCGCCGGCGGCTGCTGCGCAAAGCTCAGCTGCGTGGCTTCGGGGCCGAGGTCGGCGCCCATCAGCGCGCCCAGCTCGCGCTGCACCACGCCCACCAGCGCCTGGCCCGGCGACAGCGAACCGACGACTTCTTCGCCGAGCGCCTTTTCCTTGACCTTGCCGATGAATTCGCGCACCGCGGGCAGCGCCACGTCGGCCTCGAGCAGGGCAAGGCGCACTTCGCGCAGCATCTCGGCGGTGTTGGCTTCGGTCAGGCGGGCCTCGCCGCGCATGGTCTTGACGACCTTGGCGAGGCGTTGAGTCAGATTGTCTAGCATGTCGGGTGATCAGTAAGAGAGGCGGGCAACTGCCCGGAAACCGTGCCATTTTACATTAGTGCAGGGACCGCGGGTCTGTGCGCAGTGCCACGGCGATGCTCTCCAATTGTCACAGCCGTGCACACTTCATGGCGACGAATGCCATTCCTGATTGACAACGTTTCAAGGCGCCGTCATCGTTGCTCGTTCACTTTCATCACTATCATGGGGAGCAGCATGAGCAGCAATCATAGCGGCAGTGCAGCAGTAGAGCAGGTGGAGCCGCAGAGCCGGGAAGAAGGCTTTGCGTTCACCGCAACGGGCAGCGAGTATTTCCGGATCTGGATCGTCAACCTGCTGCTGACGATCGTCACGCTGGGCATCTACTCGGCCTGGGCGAAGGTGCGGACCAATCAGTACTTTTATGCAAACACGCGCCTTGCCGGCGGCGGGTTCGAATACCACGCGAAGCCGGGCGCGATCCTGAAAGGACGCATCGTGGCCGCCTTGCTGTTCGGCGGCTATAACCTCGCCTTGCAATTTTCACTGACCGCCGGCATGGCGATGCTGGCATTGGTGATGGCCGTGATGCCGTGGCTGGTCTGGAAGAGCCTGCAGTTTGCCTTGTATAACAGCAGCTATCGCGGCATCCGGTTCGGATTCGGCGGCAGCGCGAAAGCGGCCTATTTCCACTACCTCCTGCTGCCGCTTCTGGGCGTGCTGAGCCTTGGCCTGCTGTACCCGTTCGTCCACCAGCGCATCAAGCGCTTCCAGCACACGAACAGCCGCTACGGTAACGTGCCATTTGCCTTCGATGCGCCAGTGCGCGGCTTCTACAAGGTCTATTTTGGCGTGGTCGGCATGATGCTGCTGGCCATGATCGGATCCGCGATCATCACCTTCATTGTCGTTATCTCCGGCGTACACAAGGAGAGCTGGGCGGTTTGGGTACCGTTTGCAGTGGTGTATCCCTTCATGCTGTGCGTGATGTTCGTGGCCATGGCCGCGCTCCAGAACCTGATCTGGAACCACACCTACCTCGGCCAGCACGGCTTCCGCTCGACGATGACGATGAAGGGGCTGGCATCGCTGTACATCACCAACACGCTGGCGATCATCTTCACGCTGGGCATGTTCATTCCGTTCGCTGTCGTGCGCGCGGCGAAATACCGCCTCGATTGCACGTCGCTGGTCGTGAACGGCAGCCTGGACGACATTACCGCCGGCCAGCGAGCCGAGATCGGCGCGATCGGCGAAGGCGCCGCGGACCTGGGCGGCTTCGACCTGGCGCTGTGATGATGCACCAGGAACTGTCCGGCAGCTACTTCGACGGCGTCACGTCGCGCGCGCACCGCGTCACGCTGGCGGTGCACGACGGCGCGGTGCACCTGACGGGCGACGCGCAGCGCAGCACGCCGCTGGCGGAAATGCGCGTGGCCGAGCGCATCGCCCGCGCACCGCGCAAGCTGACGTTTCCCGACGAAGCCACGTTCGAGGCGGACGACCAGGCGGCGCTCGACGCGCTGCTGCACGCCACGGGCCACCGCGACAGCATCGTGGTGCGGGCCCAGCAAAGCTGGCGCAGCGCGATCGCCGCGATCTGCGTGACAGCCGGCGTGCTGGTCGTGAGCTACCTGTTCGTGCTGCCGGCCGCCGCCGACCTGGTGGCGCACAATCTCCCCGTATCGGTCGAACGCCAGATCGGGCAGGGCACGCTGGCGCTACTGGACCGGCACGTGTTCTCGCCCAGCCGCCTGCCCGAGGCGCGGCGCGGCGAACTGGCGGCGCGCTTTGCGCGGCTGGTGCCGCCCGAGACGGTCGACGGGCCGGCTCCCGAGTGGCACCTGGTGTTCCGCAAGAGCCGCATCGGCCCGAACGCGTTCGCGCTGCCGTCGGGCCACATCGTGCTGACCGACGAGATGGTGGAGCTACTGCAGGATGACGACGGCGCCGTGATGGCCACGCTGGCCCATGAACTGGGCCACCTGCACGGCCGCCACCTGACGCGGCGGCTGATCCAGGGATCCGCCGTCGCGGCGGCAGGCCTGCTGATCTCCGGTGACGCCAGTTCGCTGGTGGCCGGCCTGCCGGCGCTGGCGCTGGACCTGCATTATTCACGCGACGCGGAGCGCGAGGCCGACGATTACGCCGTGGCGCTGCTGGAGCGGAACGGCCAGCCGCTGGCGTACCTGGAACGGGTCTTCGAGGCGTTCCAGCGGCTGGAGCACAAAGGTCCCCACGTGCCGGCCTACCTGTCCAGCCACCCGGACACGGCCGACCGGCTGGCGCGCGTGCGGCAGCATGACCGGCACACACCATGAAGTCCTCACCTTTGCATGGCAGGGCTTGCTATGATGGCCCTGCTGTTCAAACAATCGGGGAGAAGCGGATGAAGCGGAAGTCGATGGTGGCAATGGTGGTGACGGCAGTGCTGGCGCTCGGCGCGGTCCAGGGCGCGCAGGCGCAGGATGTGATCAGGCTGGGCAACCTGAAATTCGCCCATTACGGGGCGGTCTCCTATATCAAGGAGATCGCGCCGAAGTGCGGCATCAAGGTCGAGGAACACGTGTTCGCCAAGGGGCTGGACGTGATGCAGGCGATCATCGCCGGTGAACTCGACGTGGGTGCCACGGCGTCCGAGGCGGCGATCTCCGGCCGCGCCGGCGGTGCGCCGATCTACGTGGTGGCCGGTTTTGCCAAGGGCGGCGCGCGGCTCGTGGGCCGCACCGACCTGGCCATGAAGTCGATCAAGGATTTGAAGGGCAAGCGTGTGGGCGTCACGCGCGGCGGCATCCAGGAAGTGCTGCTGCTGGCCGAACTGCAGCAGGCCGGGCTTACGGCCTCGGACCAGCCGGGCAAGGACGTGCGCCTCGTGTTCCTGGCCTACGCCGACCTGAACCAGGCGCTGCTGGGCAAGAACATCGATGCGATGATGCAGTCCGAACCCCAATCGTCGCAGGCGATCAACAAGGGTTTCGGCAACGAGATCATGAAGCCGTACAACACGCCGATCGGCGAGCCGGTGCGCACGATGGTGATGACCGAGAAGTTCTACAAGGAGCGCCGGCCGGTGGCCGAGAAGTTCATGCGCTGCTTCGTCGAAGCCACGAAGACCTTCATCGACAACAAGGCCGTCGCGGAAAAATACGTGCGCGAGGTGGTGTTCAAGGGCCAGATCACCAAGGACGATTTCGAGGACGCGATCGGCAATTCGCCGTACGTGTATGACATCTCGGTCGAACACATCCAGACCACGACCGACGTGATGGTCAAGACCGGTGTCGGCCGCATGAGCCGCCCGCCGGTGGCGAAGGACTGGGTGAAGACCGACCTGCTGGAGCAGGCGCGCAAGAGCCTCGGCGTCAAGTAGGGAGGCGGCATGGCGCGCATCGACTGGCGTGAAGCGGGCATCGGCCTCGTGGTGCCGGTGGCCGTGGTCGCCGTATGGCAGCTGGCGTCCAGCCTGGGGTGGGTAAATCCGCAGGTGCTGCCATCGCCGTGGGCGGTGGTGACGAAGTGGGTCGAATACCTGCTGCCGCTGCAGCCGCGCGACCCGGCCACGCAATCGTGGCTGGCGTGGGCGTTTTCCGGGGAGCTGATCCACGATTCGCTGGGCTCTCTATATAGAGTGGTGGTCGGTTTCGCCATCGGCGCCGGGCTGGCCTTGCCGATCGGGCTGTCGATGGGCGCCAGCCCGCGCATGTATGCGTGGTTGAATCCCCTGGTGCAACTGCTGCGGCCGATCCCGCCGATCGCCTACATTCCGTTGTCGATCCTGTGGTTCGGGCTGGGCAACCCGCCGGCCGTGTTCCTGATCGCGCTGGGCGCGTTCTTTCCCGTGCTGATGAACACGATCGCCGGCGTGCGCCAGGTGGATGGCATCTACATCCGCGCCGCGCGCAACCTGGGCGCCTCGGGCGGCACGCTGTTCGTGCGCGTGATCCTGCCGGCGGCCGTGCCTTATATATTGTCGGGCGTGCGGATCGGCATCGGCACCGCGTTCATCGTCGTCATCGTGGCCGAGATGATCGCCGTGAGCAACGGGCTCGGGTTCCGCATCACGGAGGCGCGCGAGTACTTCTGGTCCGACAAGATCATCGCCGGCATGTTCACGATCGGCCTGCTCGGGCTGGCCATCGACGTGGGCGTCAACCGGCTGAACAACCACCTGCTGCGCTGGCACCGCGGCCTGGAGAACTGAGATGGGTGCCGACATGAATACGGAGGAGGGCGCGCCGCACATCACCGTGGCGGGCGTGAGCAAGGTGTTTGCCACCGGCGGGCGCGAAGTGGTGGCCCTGAAGGACATCGACCTGGCCATCCCGCGTGGCCAGTTCGTCTGCCTGCTGGGGCCATCCGGCTGCGGCAAGTCGACGCTGCTGAACGCGGTGGCCGGCTTCGCGCTGCCCTCCACGGGCAGCATCAGGGCCGATGGCCAGCTGGTGACGGCGCCGGGGCCGGAACGGGGCATGGTGTTCCAGGAATATGCGCTGTTTCCGTGGATGACGGTCGAGGACAACGTGGCCTTCGGCCTGGAAATCAAGGGCCAGCCGAAGGCGCAGATCCGCGCCACCGTCGACAAGCTGCTGGCGATGCTGTCGCTGTCCGACTTTCGCCAGCGCTATCCGAAGGACCTTTCCGGCGGCATGCGCCAGCGCGTGGCGATCGCCCGCGTGCTGGCGCTCGACTCGCCGATCATGCTGATGGATGAACCGTTCGGCGCGCTCGACGCGCTCACGCGGCGCAACCTGCAGGACGAGCTGCTGCGCATCTGGTCCGAGCTGAAGAAGACGATCATCTTCGTCACGCACTCGATCGAGGAAGCGATTTACCTCGCCGACCGCATCGTGGTGATGACCTACCGGCCGGGCACGATCAAGCGCGACATCCTCGTCGACCTGCCCCGCCTGCGCGACCCGGCCGCCGCCGACTTCAACGCCCTCAAGCGCGAGCTGGGACTGCTCGTGATGGAAGAGCAGCAGCGCCACCATCACGACGAGCTGCGGCTTGCCGCGGTGGATTAGCGTTGGCTCTGGTGTCGGACATTTTTTTCTGGATGGTGTTTCCAGAAAAAATTGTCGGACGCCGGTTTTCGCACGATCGGCGCGATTGGCAGGCGCCAGGAAAACCGGTGTCTGACACCATTTTCCCTTGGAAAATGGTGTCAGACACCGAACTTCGGCGCTTTTGCCCACCCGCCGGCATGGCCGCGTTAGTGTAAACTGCGCGGATGCAGACCATTCTTTTGATCGCAGCCGCGCTGCTGTATATCGTGTGCGCTTCACTGCCCGCCGCCAGGGCGAAGCCGATTGCCGCCGTGACCGCGCTGGCATGGCTGGTGCACGGGGCCGGGCTGTGGATGGACGTGGTGGTGCCCGGGTCGCTGCGGCTCGGCTTCGCGGCCATGCTGTCGTCGGCATTGTGGATCTCGGTGGGCGCCTACTGGATCGAGAACCGCAATTTCGCGCTCGACGGCCTGCGCCGCATGGTCATGCCGGTTGCCGCCATCGCCAGCGCGCTGCAGGCATTGTTCCCGGGCGCGCTGATCGCGCTGGAAGGGCGCTCGCCGATGTTCGGCTGGCATATCGCGATCGCCACGCTGGCCTACAGCACGCTGACGATCGCCGCGTTCCACGCGGTGCTGATGGCATTGCAGGAATCGCGGCTGCATACCCGTAGCGAGCAGGTCACGTTCCTGTCGGCCGCGCTGGACCAGCTGCCCGCGCTGCTGACGATGGAAAAACTGCTGTTCCGCCTGATCGGTTTCGGCTTCGCGCTGCTCAGCCTTACCGTGCTGTCGGGTATCGTGTTTTCCGAGCAGCTGTTCGGCCAGGCACTGAAGTGGGACCACAAATCCGTGTTCACGATGCTGTCGTGGATACTGTTCGCGGCGCTGCTGGCCGGCCGCCACTTCCGCGGCTGGCGCGGCAAGACGGCGCTGTCGTTTACGCTGGCGGGATTCGCCACGCTGCTGCTGGCCTATGTCGGCAGCCGTTTTGTTCTGGAAGTAGTGCTACACCGAGGTTTCGCATGACACGTATCCTGTTCTGGCTGGCACTCGCGCTGCTGGTGTATTTCGCCATCCGTTCCAAGCTGAAGCAATCGCAGCGCCGGCAGGAGGAGGCACGGCGCCAGCAGCAGCAACAGCAGCAACCGCCGCAGCCTTCCGAGCAGCGCCAGGTCGTGGCGTCCGAGGAAATGCTGCGCTGCGCGCAATGCGGCGTGTATTTCCCCGCATCCGAAAACGTGCCGATCGAAGGGCGCGACTACTGCAGCCCCGCCCACGCGCCGCTGAAATGATGTGCGCAATGCGGTGCGCAAGATGATGTGCACAACAAGGCGGCCGGCGCGGTGACATATACGGGAGCCGAAGCGGGAGCCAAGGCGGGAGCCGATGCGGAGGCCAATTCGGGAGCCAATGCGCGCCCGGTGCCGGCGCTGTTCCCCGCGGCCCGCGACACGTTCTGGCGCTCGCTGCAAACGCTCAACGCCACGCGGGTCGTCATCGCGCTCGTGCTGCTGATTTACTTGAGCCTCGACAGCCGCGGCCTGCATTCGACGGGCGACTTCCTGTATGCGCAAACGTGCGCGGCGTACCTGTTCCTGGCGATCGTGTTCGCGCTGACGGCCGCCTGGTGGCGCCGCCGCTTTCTCGTGCAACTGCTGTCCCAGGTCACCTGCGACCTCGTCGTCATCTCGCTATTGTTTACAGCGGCCGGCGGCGTGCGCAGCGGACTGGCTATCCTGTACCTGTTCCCGCTGGCCGGCTGCGCCATCCTCGCGCCGCTCGTGCTGGCCCTGTTCTGGGCCGCACTGGCATCGCTGTACATGCTGGCCGAAAGCACCTGGCGCGCGCTGGAAGGCAACGGCGACATGGCCGTGCTGCAGGCCGGCCTGTATGGCGCGGCGTTCTTTGCCGCCGTGCTGGTGGTCAACCGGATGGCGGCGCGGCTGATCAACCAGGAAGCGCTGGCGGTCCAGCGCGGCATCGAGATCGGCGTGCAGCAGGCCGTCAACCGCCTCGTCATGTCGCAGGCCGGCGACGGTATCGTGGTCGTGGGCCCGAACGGCGAACTGCTGGCGGGCAATCCGGCCTCGCTGCAGATGCTGGGCCTGTCCGGCGCGCTGGGCCTGCGGCTGGGCGCGCTGCCGTCGCTGCACCCCATCGCGCAAGCCTACGAGGACTGGCGCGCCGACCCGGCCCGGCATACCGTGTACGTGACGATCAAGCCTTATACGGACCCGGCGCTGCAGGAGCTGACGACCGCCTGGAGCGTGCGCGCCGACCTGGCGGCACACCTGAAGGTGCGCTTCGCCGCCGCCGAGACGATGGAACTGGGCACCGAGCGCAACGTGATCTTCCTGCAGGATGTGACGGCCATCGAAAACCAGGCGCAGCAACT
This sequence comes from Pseudoduganella lutea, assembly GCF_004209755.1. Lineage (NCBI taxonomy): Bacteria > Pseudomonadati > Pseudomonadota > Betaproteobacteria > Burkholderiales > Oxalobacteraceae > Pseudoduganella > Pseudoduganella lutea. The sequence continues at coordinate 3,959,194 of NZ_CP035913.1, forward strand.
GAAACTGGCATCGATGGGCCGGCTCACCGCCAGCATCGCCCACGAGGTGCGCAACCCGCTGTCCGCGATCGGCCATGCCAATTCGCTGCTGGCCGAAGACCTGGATGCGCCGGTGCATGCCCGGCTGCTGAAGATCATCGGCGACAACGTGGCCCGCGTGAACCGCATGGTCGAAGATATCCTGCAGCTGTCGCGCAAGGCGCATGTGCAGGGCGAACCGCTGGCGCTGGCCGCGCTGGTGGCCGAGCTGAAGGCGGAGTTCGACGAAACCCACGGGCTCGACCCGCGCATGCTCGACATCGGCAAGGTCAGCGACGTGACGGTGCGCTTCGACCCGCTGCACCTGCGCGAAGTACTCCTCAACCTGCTCGGCAATGCGATCCGCTATGCCAGCAAGGGGCCGTCGTCGATCCGGCTGTTCGTGGTGCGGGTACAGGGTCGCCCGCCGGAGCTGCACGTGCAGGACGACGGTCCCGGCATTTCCACAGAGGTGCGGGCCCACCTGTTCGAACCGTTCTACACTACATCGTCGAAAGGCACCGGCCTGGGCCTGTACCTGGCGCGGGAGCTGTGCCTGAACAACGATGCGATGCTGGACTACGAATACCGCTTCGATGCCGGCCCGGTGGCCGCGCCGGTGTCGTCCGGCCGGTTCGTCATCACGTTCGCGCACCTGTCACGGGAAGATAAAGCATGAGCCATTCACCCCGCGGCGCCCCGCGCGTTTCGCCTCGTGTCCTGGTCGTCGACGATGAAGACGACCTGCGCGACCTGCTGGAGATCACGCTGCTGAAGATGGGGCTGGACGTGGACGGCGCCGCCGACCTGAAAAGCGCCCGCGCGCTGCTGGCGGCCCATGACCATGACCTCGTGCTGACCGACATGCGCCTGCCGGACGGCCTGGGCCTGGACCTGGTGCGCGAAATCGCCGCCAGCGGCCGCAACCTGCCGGTGGCCGTGGTGACCGCATTCGGCAGCGCGGAAAACGCCGTGGTGGCACTCAAGGCCGGCGCATTCGATTACGTGACAAAGCCGCTGCAGCTCGACCAGCTGCGCCTGATGGTGCAGTCGGCATTGAAGCTGAACGTGCCATCCGGGCCCGCCGTGCCGAGCGCGGAACCGGTGGACAGCCGCCTGAAGGGGCAATCGGCGGCCATGCAGGCGCTGCGCGCGCAGATCGCCCGGCTGGCCCGCTCGATGGCGCCGATCGCGATCACCGGCGAATCGGGCTCCGGCAAGGAACTGGCGGCCCGCGAAATCCACGCGCAGGGCGCGCGCGCCGACAAGCCGTTCATCGCCGTCAATTGCGGCGCGATCCCCGAGGCGCTGATGGAGGCCGAGTTCTTCGGCTACCGCAAGGGCGCCTTCACGGGCGCGGCGGACGAACGCGACGGCTTCTTCCAGGCCGCCAACGGCGGCACGCTGATGCTCGACGAAGTGGCGGACCTGCCGTTGCCGATGCAGGTGAAGCTGCTGCGCGCGATCCAGGAGCGGCGCGTGCGCAAGATCGGCGCCACCGCCGAGGAGCCGGTGGACGTGCGCATCGTCAGCGCCACGCACCAGGACCTGGCGCGCTGCGTGGAGCAGGGCAAGTTCCGGCAAGACCTGTTCTACCGGCTGAACGTGATCGAACTGTCGCTGCCGCCGCTGCGCGAGCGGCTCGACGACCTGCCGGTCCTGACGGAAGCGATCCTGGCGCGCCTGTCCGCCGCGGGCGGCCAGCCGGCCACGCTGGGGCCGGGCGTGCTCGACGCGCTGCGCGGCTACAGCTTCCCCGGCAATGTACGCGAGCTGGAAAATATCCTGGAGCGCGCGCTGGCGTTTTCCAACGATGGCGTGATCGAGGTGGCCGACCTGGCGCTGAAGGGGGCCAGGCTGGCCGAGGCGCCCGCGGCGTCCGCGGTCGCAGCGGTGCCCGCGCCGCCCGCAACGGCTGCCGAGGTGGCCTTGTCGCCTGCCGCCGTGCCGGCCGGCGAGCGGATGCCGCCGCTACCCGATTTATCGGTACTCCCCTCAAACCTGCCGGCCTACCTCGAGCGGGTCGAGCGCGAGATCATCGTGCGCGCCCTCGACCAGACCCAGTACAACCGCACCCAGGCCGCGCAACTGCTCGGCATCAGTTTCCGGCAGCTGCGCTACCAGATGCAGAAACTGGGCATCCAGGAGCCCGAAGGCTGAGCAGGGGCGGTCTGAATGGATGAGGTAACTCGGCTATAATGCCCGGCCTCGTCGTGGGACGATGCTGCCTGCGGCAGGTGGAGGGGTCTGGTGTCGGACACTTTTCCGCAGGAAAAGGTGTCGGACACCGGTGTTTGCCAGCGCACGGGAGAACCGGTGTCTGACACTATTTTCCGATGAGGCGTCCGGAAAATAGTGTCAGACACCAGACACTTTGCCAATGCTGCTCAACCGTTGGGCAATCGTGCATCCCTAGCACATTTGACAGGTTAGCGCTTGCTTTGCCAAGAAAGCCCGGTCTTATCGAGGGCCTGAAAAGTCAACTGAATTATTAGTCATTCTGGCAAAGAATTTTCGGTCATAGTCCTTGTCGCGAGCTATCGCGCTCACTACAATTAGTGTCATAGATTGTGTGGTGCACTAAATCTAGTGCTTTGGTGGATAACTTGGTGGGTAACTCGGCAAAATCGGTTGATAAGCCGGTTGATAAGTCCGTTGATAACTCTTGATGACCTGCCTGGTACATGGCGCACGTCATCACCAGGTAACCGGCCCCGCTGCGAGGCGCTTGAACCTGCACCACCTGATCAGCCACCGGGCGAAACCCGGCAGCCGCGTGTCATTCGGACGATGTGTTCGAGGGCCCGGTTTTGCCGTTTTGATCTCAGTTTTATCTCAGTTTTCATTAGTTTCATGCCGGGTTGATCCCTGGGTTTGATCCCATCCATGGCAACAGAATTTGTTCCGAACACTTAATCGGGAGCGTACATACATGCAATCCAACCAAGACATCACCACCCCATCGGCCCAGCAGGTTCCAGCGGCCGCAGCGCAGCCGGCCAGCGGGCTGACCACGGCAGCCGCCCTGGGCGACTACCGCATCATCCGCCGCAACGGCGCCGTCGTCGCCTTCGAGCCGTCGAAGATCAATGTCGCCATGACCAAGGCTTTCCTGGCCGTGCAGGGCGGCCCCGGCGCCGCGTCGGCGCGCATCCGCGACCTGGCCGAACAGCTGACGAACAATGTGGTGAATGCCCTGGTGCGCCGCCAGCCTTCCGGCGGCACGTTCCACATCGAAGACGTGCAGGACCAGGTGGAACTGGCGCTGATGCGCTCCGGCGAGCACGACGTGGCCAAGGCCTACGTGCTGTACCGCGCCAAGCAGATGGAAGAGCGCCGTGCCAAGAAGGCCGCCGCCGGCAACGCCGACGTCGCCGAGCCGGAACTGCATGTCACGGAAAACGGCCAGCGCCGCCCGCTGGTGGTGCAGGAAGTGCGCGACCTGATCGACGCCGCCTGCTCCGGCCTGGAAAAGCACGTGGACGCGGATGCGATCCTGTCCGAAACGTTCCGCAACCTGTATGACGGCGTGCCCGTCGAAGAGCTGTACAAGTCCGCCATCCTGGCTGCCCGCGCGCTGATGGAAAAGGACCCGGCCTATTCGCAGGTCACCGCCCGCATCCTGCTGCACGTGATCCGCCGGGAAGTCTTCGGCAAGGAAACCCCGCAAGCGCAGGCCGCCGCGACCTACGTGGAATACTTCCCGCAATACGTGGCCAAAGGTATCGCCGCCGAGCTGCTGGACCCGAAACTGGCCGAGTTCGACCTGGCCAAGCTGGCCAAGGCCCTGGTGGCCGACCGCGACCTGCAGTTCGGCTACATCGGCCTGCAAACGCTGTATGACCGCTACTTCCTGCACATCCGCGACGTGCGCATCGAAATGCCGCAGGCGTTCTACATGCGCGTGGCGATGGGCCTGGCGCTGAACGAGGAAAACCGCGAAGCGCGCGCAATCGAGTTCTACAACCTGCTGTCCTCGTTCGACTTCATGTCGTCGACGCCGACGCTGTTCAACTCGGGCACGCTGCGCTCGCAGCTGTCGTCGTGCTACCTCACCACCGTGTCCGACGACCTGGAAGGCATCTACGACGCCATCAAGGAAAACGCGCTGCTGGCGAAATTCGCCGGTGGCCTGGGCAACGACTGGACCCCGGTGCGCGCACTGGGCGCCCACATCAAGGGCACCAACGGCAAATCGCAGGGCGTGGTGCCGTTCCTGAAAGTGGTCAACGACACGGCCGTGGCCGTGAACCAGGGCGGCAAGCGCAAGGGCGCCGTCTGCGCCTACCTGGAAACGTGGCACATGGACATCGAGGAATTCCTCGACCTGCGCAAGAACACCGGCGACGACCGCCGCCGCACGCACGACATGAACACGGCGAACTGGATTCCCGACATGTTCATGAAGCGCGTGATGGAAAAGGGCGAGTGGACGCTGTTCTCGCCGTCCGAAACGCCGGACCTGCACGACAAAGTCGGTAAAGCGTTCGAGCAGGCCTACCTCGGCTATGAAGCCGCGGCCGCCCGTGGCGAAATCCGCGTGTTCAAGAAGATCCAGGCGCTGGACCTGTGGCGCAAGATGCTGTCGATGCTGTTCGAAACGGGCCACCCGTGGATCACGTTCAAGGATCCGTGCAACATCCGTTCGCCGCAACAGCACGTGGGCGTCGTGCACAGCTCGAACCTGTGCACCGAGATCACGCTGAACACGGGCCCGGACGAAATCGCCGTCTGCAACCTGGGTTCCGTGAACCTGCCGGCGCACATGAAAGAGGGCAAGCTCGATCACGTGAAGCTGCAGAAGACGATCCGCACCGCGATGCGCATGCTGGACAACGTCATCGACATCAACTACTACGCCGTCGACAAGGCGCGCAACGCCAACATGCGCCACCGCCCGGTGGGCATGGGCGTGATGGGCTTCCAGGACTGCCTGCACATGATGCGCGTGCCTTACGCCTCGCAGGCGGCGGTGGACTTCGCCGACACGTCGATGGAAGCGGTGTGCTACTACGCCTACTACGCGTCGACTGAGCTGGCTGAAGAACGCGGCCAGTATGCGTCGTACAAGGGTTCGCTGTGGGACCGCGGCATCCTGCCGCAGGATTCCGTGAAGCTGCTGGCCGAAGAGCGTGGCGGCTACCTGGAACAGGACATGTCGTCGTCGATGGACTGGACGCCGCTGCGCGAACGCATCAAGCAGTTCGGCATGCGCAACTCGAACTGCGTGGCGATCGCCCCGACCGCGACCATTTCGAACATCATCGGCGTGTCGGCCTGCATCGAACCGACGTTCCAGAACCTGTACGTGAAGTCGAACCTGTCCGGCGAATTTACCGAGATCAACTGCTACCTGGTGCGCGACCTGAAGGCACGCGACCTGTGGGATGAAGTGATGATCGCCGACCTGAAGTACTTCGACGGTTCGCTGACGAAGATCGACCGCGTGCCGCAAGACCTGCGCGACATCTACGCCACGGCGTTCGAAGTATCGCCGAGCTGGCTGGTTGAAGCCGCGTCGCGCCGCCAGAAGTGGATCGACCAGGCCCAGTCGCTGAACATCTACATGGCCGGCGCCTCGGGCAAGAAGCTGGACGAGACGTACAAGCTGGCATGGCTGCGCGGCCTGAAAACCACGTATTACCTGCGCACGATCGCCGCTTCGCATATGGAGAAATCCACGTCCAAGACGGGCGCCCTGAACGCCGTGTCGCCGGCCGCCATCGGCTCTTCGGCAGCCCCTGCCGCCTCGGCCACTGCCGGCACCGCCGTGCCGACGCACGCCGCGCCGGACACGGTGCAGCAGGTGGAAGAAGGCGCCGCATGCTACCTGCGCCCGGGCGACGCGGGCTTCGAAGAGTGCGAAGCCTGCCAGTAAAACCCTTGCGCGACTCCTGCCGAGTCGCCATCTATCTGTAATCCAAAAGGGAGCCGCCTCATGGCGGCGGTTCCCATGACCGATCAAAGGAACAAAAACATGTTGAACTGGGAAGATGACGTGGCGAAGCCCGCCGCTCCGGCAATCAGTGCCGTCGAGCCGGAAACCACCGCCGAGCAGATCTCGCACCGCGTCAACGCCGACGACAAGCGCATCATCAACGGCAAGACGGACGTCAACCAGCTGGTACCGTTCAAGTACAAGTGGGCATGGGACAAGTACCTGGCCGGCTGCGCCAACCACTGGATGCCGCAGGAAGTGAACATGCAGCGCGACATCGAGCTGTGGAAGAACCCGAACGGCCTGTCCGAAGACGAGCGCCGCCTGGTCAAGCGCAACCTGGGCTTCTTCGTGACGGCCGACTCGCTGGCCGCCAACAACATCGTGCTGGGCACCTACCGCCACATCACGGCGCCGGAATGCCGCCAGTACCTGCTGCGCCAGGCATTCGAGGAAGCGATCCACACGCACGCCTACCAGTACATCGTGGAATCGCTCGGCCTGGATGAGCAGGAAATCTTCAACGCCTATAACGAAGTCAAGTCGATTCGCGACAAGGACCAGTTCCTGATCCCGTTCATCGACACGCTGACCGACCCGGCCTTCACGACCGGCACGACCGAAAGCGACCAGACGCTGCTGAAATCGCTGATCGTGTTCGCCTGCCTGATGGAAGGCCTGTTCTTCTACGTGGGCTTCACGCAGATCCTGGCGCTGGGCCGCCAGAACAAGATGACGGGCGCCGCCGAGCAGTACCAGTACATCCTGCGCGACGAATCGATGCACTGCAATTTCGGCATCGACCTGATCAACACGATCAAGCTGGAAAACCCGCAACTGTGGACCCCGCAGTTCCGCGACGAAATCAAGGCACTGTTCCAGGAAGCCGTGGAACTGGAATACCGCTACGCCGAAGACACGATGCCACGCGGCGTGCTGGGCCTGAACGCGGCCATGTTCAAGGGCTACCTGCGCTTCATCGCCAACCGCCGCGCCGTGCAGATCGGCCTGGAGCCAATGTTCGACCAGGACGAAAACCCGTTCCCATGGATGAGCGAGATGATCGATCTGAAGAAGGAACGTAACTTCTTCGAGACGCGCGTGACCGAGTACCAGACGGGTGGGGCGTTGAACTGGGATTGATGGTCGTGTAGTTGCAAGTACCATGAAGGCCTGTCGAGAGACAGGCCTTTTTCTTTCTGCAGCTGGTTCTTGTAAGCTATTCTTCCTCGCCCTTCGTGTCAGTGTTATTTCCACACCGCAAATATTCACGAGGTCCGGCTGGAAAGCGCAGGATGCGGACCAAGTGGCTTTTTTCCTGGCGCTGGCTAATTCGCTCTAGAACAAGCTGGAATGATCTAAATCGGGCTAGAAACGTCCTCTTGAAAGCGATTTGGATCGATATTGTCCTGCATAAGTCAGAAACCGGTCTAAATCAGCACCGCTGGTACTGACCGTATGGATCACCTTAGACCGTATCGGTCTGTTCGGGTCTACCAAGACGGTGGTTATCGATACCCACCCGGCAGTCGCCGGCACGCAACCAGTGCTCGTTGCCAGGAAAGCGCAGCCAGACAAAGCGCCAAGCGTTACGCCCCTTCAAGTGGCGATTAACAAACTGCGATGGAGTCAGCACCGCACCGTCGTCCGACACGATGCGATCGCCGCAAACCTTGGCAAACTCGACCGTGTCGCCATGGCGGGTACGCAGGTGGGTACCGTCGGGGAGAAACAGGTTTTTCCATTGGAAACCGCGCAAGGCAGGCCCATTCTTCCGCAATGCAAGCCGCTCGTTCTCCGTACGCAGCCATCGCTTCACCAGTTCCACCACGAAAGCTTCCGGCCTGACACCTGGACGTGTATCCATTAAATGAAATTCAAGCTCCAGGAAATCAGCGATAGGGAAATTTATCGGTTGGGTTGCTTCGTAATCCATGGTCGGCTCCTTTCTATATGCGTCTAAAAGATTGGACCGCGGCGCCGAAATTAGGTTGTTTGAGACTTTTGTTGAGTTGAAATGGATCAAATAAGACTAGATGGCGTCTTTTTTTAGACCGAATTTAGTCGTCAATCACCTTATTTGGAGCGAAACAGATTGTTTTGGCTGATTTTGGATAGTTTTAGACCGCCATGTCGCATGCGCATGGGGCAGGTCCTGTGAACTCACCTGCATTCCCAATAGCGATCAGATCGTTATAAAAGATTGGATTTACAAGGCGTGTGAGTAGAGCGCGGATCACGGAAGCTGCGACCAGGCTTGGGCTGGCCGAATTCGGTCATGCAGTCATGGGCCGTTCCGGCCCCCCATTGTGGACGGTCTTCACTCCACAACAGTTCTGAACCCGCGGATTCCCACCTCAAGTTCTTCTTCGTGACAGTAGAAAAAGACAGTCTTATCAATATTGTGCAGAATGATTGCGTCATCCCTGGCCGGAACGAAAATGTCCTGCCAGTGTTTGAGGAAAACTTCGGCATCGACCACACAAACATGATCCGGACCATAGATAATTTGCAGCGTCCCTTGCGCGCAAAGCCGAGTTTTCAACCATATGTCGGCAACGCTCCGACTCTCGATTATGTGTCGTTCAATTTTGTGAGTCGTTTTCTCATTCAGCCCGTACCGATTGGTGTCACTGAACTGTAGAGCATGAGCGTAAGCGTTTTTTGCGTGTTCTTCTGTAAGCCATCGGGCTTTGACGCCAAGTGCTTTGTATTCGTCTTGGTATCCCATCTCTTCTAATCCTTGATATCGCTAGGCATGAGGGAAACGATCTTAACCATTCAACCTCATAACCGCCCGCTTCCGGCCGATTGCTGCCGGCTAGTGTACGGCAGCTCTCACCCAATGCGGACCTTGGACTGTTGTCCCTACACTGAAAGGTATCCTGAACACCAACCATCAACCAATGACTGAATACTGTCGGCCATGAATTTGAACTCCTCATCAATGGGATAAAAAGCCCAAAGTCCCGAGTGATGTTTCCGGTAACCAAAATCTATGCCGTCCGTTCCCGAACGCCCCACGGCAAAGAAGGCTTTCTTTCTAAGCACGTAGGTTTCGCTCAAGGGAACGACCAACAACATCTGTGAATCGTCATGGAAGAACCCGTCTTCCGGCCATTTGCCCCGGAAGTAATCTTCGCATTCATAAGCAGCATACTTGTCGGGGATTTTCGGTGCCATCGTGATCAAAAATATTGTAAGAATATAAAGGATGCATTTGGCCGTTTGCTGCCGTACAGTGTACGTCAGCTTTCACCCCCCCAAAACAGCCGGGTGCAATTGAGCCGGTAGTAATCATTTTGACGGAGAAAGCCGCTACCGGCGTGTAGTCTGCAGTCGGCGTATTGCAGCAATTCCGGCCTCCATCTTTTCCCGCGCTGAGCTATTGGCAGAGTGCACGTGAATCAGCGGTGGAATGAAACCTCGCAGTGCCACTGCTTCCTCAATCCAGAGCACTACGTCGTAGCCTGTGCCACGCTCATCATTGCCTAAATCGTGATCAAGACTGAGCTCCACGACATTCCCGGTCGATAGCAGCGTCACGGCCTCATCAGGCCAATAGACCCGAACCCAGCCATCTGGCGTAGCTCTTTCATCGTCGAGATAGACTTTCATTTTTGGTGCCCTTGCAAGGTCCGATCTTAGTTGAAAACGGTCGACTACAGTGCCTCAATGTAAGGGGTTGTTCCTATCAGAACAAGCTATGGGTTCGTCGGGCGCTATCAAGCCGCTTTTTACTTGTGGCGATATCGGAAGCCTGCCCGGCCGCAAACTGCCTCGAACTGACAGCGATATGCTTTCCTGACGTTAACTACAGGAGGGAACATGTCCGACTTTTATCGCTATTTCAAGGAGAACATGGATGGGCTTGGCTTACCAGCACCGGAATCCCTGTATGGGACGTGCCAAACGGCCGTAGCCAATGCCGCGGTTCTGCTCGGCCAAGTCGACAAATTTGGACGGAAGGTTACGATCAGGGAGCTCATTGTCGCGGGCACCCGGCTGGAACAACTTGCCGTGATTGGCGCGCTGTCAGCCGCCTTCTACGTTGGTGCGGTTATTGGCAGTATTGCAGTCGCCGCCGGGCGAGTACTGGGCAACGGAACTTCGCTAGCCGACGTGCTGCTGCTGGCCCACCAGAAACATCTGGGCAGGCCGTGGCTTCGTGCCACGCTTCAACGCTGGCCAGGCACCTATCAAGAAGCGCCAGGCCGCAACATGTATCGACAGGCAGCGACACAGCGATGAAGGACAGGATCCTTCTTATTCTGGCCGCACTGGGATGCTCGTTGGCTGCCTGGGCATTCTGGCATTACATGGACCAGAATGCACTCGAGGTGCTTGTCCTGGTGGCTCTGATCGCCGCAATCGGGGACAACTGGCGGTTGCGTCGCGCCCTGCGATCAGCCGGGGACGGCACGAAGCCTTGATGATGAGGCGATGAAGCGATCCTCACTCGAGAACGCCAACCTCGACGGCTTGGCGTCCTTGTTCGTGATGATTCGCCTGCTTGGCCCTCCCAGCTTACTTCCAGATAAACCGCGTCCCATCCCCGCTCTCGGTCAACGGCCCCGCGCTGTCGACCGATACCTTGCCGCTGGCCGGATCCACCCGCACAAAGCGGTTGTTGGCCAGCGCCATCAGCACCAGCTCCCCGGTCGGCGTCTCGATCCACTGGAAGCTCTGCGCCTCGCCCGGTGCGCCGTCGGCCAGCGACAGGGCGCCATCGGCGCCGACCGTCACATACTGTTTACCGGCCCGCAGCGCGACGCGGCCCAGCTTCATGTCTTCGACTGTGAACCTGGACGGCGTGCCAGCCGACAAGCGGCCATCGCCGGCGTGCAGCCCGGTCTTCGCATCAAAAGAGGTCAACGTCACCGATCTACCGAACGGGATCGCCCGCATCAATCCATGCGGATAGGGCTGGTAGACGTCGACGCTGTCGAAGTCGGCCACGCCGCCCTCGGCACCGGCCGTGTTGTAATTGAACAGGGCATAGCGCACGCCCTGGAACGTCACGAGCTGGAAGATCATCGTGAACTCGTCGCCGACCGGCACGAAGGTCTTGCCGTCGAACGAGTACGAGAAGCGCGCCTTTTCCGTGAGGAAGTCGGCATCGGCGCGCAGCCAGATGCGTGGAGCATTGGCACTGAGCTTCACCGCGACCCGCTTCGTCGTGTTGCGCGCCTGGTCGAAGACGGCGATCGACAGCCCGCTGGCGGTCTTTTCCACGCCCAGTGTCGCGTACGGCAGGTTCAGCAGCGCCAGGCCGGCCACGTCGCCATCTTTCAGGCCGCCGGCATCCAGCACGACGGTTGGCGAGGAGCGAGGTCCGATGGCTCGCTGCGTGAGGCTGTTCTTCGCTTCCCAGAACGACTTCGCCGGCAGCGCATGCAGGCGCAGGTAACCCGGCCGCTCGGCCAGCGACCACTTGCCGTCCACCGGCACATGGTTCCACTGCCAGACCGGTTTCAGCGCCGAGCCTGAAAAGTCGTCGCTGCGCTCGTAGGGAACGCGCGCCGGCTGCGGTTCGGCCGTCTTCGGCTTGACCCACGTGCGCGGGTTGCGGCCCAGGTTGCCGGGCAGGCCGAAGTACGGCCAGCCATCCTGCCACGTGACCGGCGACAGCGACAGCAGCCGGCCCACCGAGTTGTAGTCCATCATCGAGTAGCCCCACCATTCGCCGGCCGGCGTGAACACGATGCCGCCCTGGTGGATCGCGGTGGAGTCGTGTCGCTTCGGATTGCCGGGGACCACCTCGAAGGGGGGCGTGTTCTTTTTCAGCCGGTTGCCCTCGGCCATGCCGAAACCTTCGTTCGTGCTGATGGAGTGGTTTACTTCCCAAGGACCAAACGGGGTGTCCGCGCGCGCCGCCGGCATGCGGAAGCCGCCGGCGTAGTTCGCGCTGAGGATGTAGTACTTGCCGTCGATCTTCAGGAAGTGGGCACCTTCGCCCATGCCCTGGTCCTTCGTGAAGACCACCTTCTCGGTGCCGGGCACCAGGTCGGTCAGGTCGGCGGTCAGCTGGGCCACCTTCATTTCCTGGTGGTCCCACACCACGTAGACCTTGCCGTCGTCGTCGAACAGCACCGACAGGTCATGCAGGCTGCGCTTCATCTCGCGGTGGGTCCATGGGCCTTTCGGGTCGGTGGCCGTATAGATCTGCGTGCCGCGGCCGTTGACGTTGGAGAAGATGTAGAAGGTGCCGTCGTGGAAGCGGAAGCTGGGCGCCCAGATGCCCCGGCCGTAGATCCCCTTGCCGTCTTCGAGCCGATAGGCCGGGCCGAAGTCGAGCTTCGGCGTGGCGTAGCTCAGGAACTCCCAGTTCACCAGGTCCTTCGAGCGCAGCACCGGCAGGCCCGGCATCGCGTGCATCGTGGTGCCGGTCAGGTAGAACCAGTCGCCCACGCGGATCATGTCCGGGTCGGAGAACTCGTCGTAGAACAGCGGGTTGGTGAAGGTGCCGTTGCCGTTGTCCGGCGTCCAGGTCTTCGTCGACAGGCCTTGCGCCGGGCGCGCTTCGTGCTGGGCCATGGCGGGCGCGGTGAGCAAAGTAGAAGACAGGGTGGAAGACAGGGCCAGCGCGATGGCGAGGCGCAGGGAGCGGGGAGTCGGCATGGTGGGGGCGGCGGGCGCGGTCGATATGGGGAGCCCAACATAACCCCAACGGCGGTCGATCGCCAATGAATTTTTGTGGCTCATCCATATGAACTTCGGTATGCCCGCGGCCCGGTGTCCCGGCGCTGAAGTTCGTTCATCCCCGAGTCAGGTCGCCAGGGGGAAAACGATGCCCTCGCTGCGCCATCCGGCAGGCGCGGGTGCCGTATAACCTTCGAGGAGCAGGCCGCCATGCGGTGCCAGCGTGCGCCGCGCGGCCGTGTCGAACAGCGCCTTGCCGGCCGCCGGGTCGGCCGCGAGCGCCGCCATCGCGGCCACGAGGTCGGTGGCCAGCGCGGGGTCCACGGCGCGCAGTCGCCGCGCCAGATGCTTGCCGTCGCCGGTCCATGCGCCGGCCGCGCGCAGCGCGAACAGGGCCAGCGTGTCGTACAGCTTGACGGCCGTGGCCAGCGTCTCGTCGGGCGCGGTGCCATCGATCAGGTCTTCGAGCAGCGTGGTGATCGCGTAGCGGTGACCGGCAAGCATCGCCGGTGTCGGTGCCGGCGGGCCGAGATCGAACAGCTCACGCGCATGAGTTCGCAGCCATGCGGCGGCACCGGTATCGGGCAGCAGGCTCACGCCATCGAGCACCATCTCGACCAGCGGCATGCGCCCGGCGGGCCGGTCGACGGTGCGGCAGAAGTAGTCGAACGTGGCGGGGTCATGGCCGAACAGCTCGACCGTTTGCGCACCCACTTTGAACGTGTCGCGCCATGCGTGGTCGACGCGGTCGAACACGAGCAGCAGGTCGATGTCCGACGTCGGCGTGGCTTCGCCGCGCGCGATCGAACCGCCGATGATCGCCACCTTCGCATCGGGCCAGCGCGGCAGCAGGTGACGGGTGACGAGGTGGCGTGCGGCGTCGATATGCATGGGTCGTCTTTCGATATGAGAAGCGGGCAGTGTAGCCCGCGCGCGGCGCGCTCGCGCAGGCTCGCGGTGGCCGCACCAACGCCGCTACATCAACGCCGAGTACGTTCGCGAGAACGTCCGCATCGAGCATGCCGCGGCACGCACGGCACCTCGCGCGGCCTGTCGCATCGCCCTTTCGGGCAAGCGTGCGCACGGTTGCGCCACATTTTTTTCAAGTGCGGCGTCATCCATGTCGTGGCCTCGCGACGACGCGTCGACACCGCTCCTGCATGCCGGCTCAAGCATGCGGCGATGTTTGACTGCTTTGCATAGCGCCCTTACCTAAAGGTGGTATGCAAAGCGAGGTGTGTGGGGGATCGTCGCGAAGTGCATGCGTTCGATGGCGCGTGGCGTGCGCGATGCACTCGGCTATGTGCGTTACCTCGCGCAGCCCGGTAAAAAAAGAGTGCGAAATGCATGCGTGCCGGTTGCGCATCATAAAGGTTTTCGTGTACTTTACGAGCTTGAAAAGACCGTGATTTGCAAGCACTCTTTTTCGAGTGTGCCGCTCCGGCGAAAACCCAAGAACAACAGGACAAAAGTTCGCACAGATATGCACGACGACCACACGGTTATCTGGTATGCCGCCTCGCCTGAACATCGTCGGGCCGGGCGGTTTTTTCTTTGAGCGCCAGAACACGATGTGAGCAAATGCTGGGTTCGGAGCTGAGTGCGCGCCCGTCCCTGGAGACACAGAACAAGAATTTTCAGACCGGCGCCGCGCGCCCGTGCCAGGAGCACGAATGAAAGCGGTGGCGTCGATCGAATGGCTGAAGTGCTGCAGTCGTGAGGAGCTGCAGCAGTTCAGCCGGGTGCCGAATTCATTAGTGCAAACACCGCGATGCTTGTGCCGATGAATAATTCGCCCTGTGTACCGACGGGTATGCCGGACGGGTTTCAACTATGTGCGTAATTTCATCCCGGATGAAGGAGAAATAAAATGGCTACCGCCACGAAGAAGACCGATACGAAGAAGCCAGCCGCCACCAAGGCCGCTGCTGCTCCTGCCAAGAAAGCCGCGACTGCGAAGTCGTCCGAGAAGTCCGCCGCCGCCAAGCCGGCTGCGAAGAAAACCACCGCGGCTGCCAAGCCTGCTGCGGCGAAGAAGACCACGGCCGCGGCGAAACCTGCTGCAGCGAAGAAGACCACGGCGGCTGCGAAGCCGGCGGCAGCGAAGAAGTCCACCGCGGCAGCAAAACCGGCTGCAGCGAAGAAGACCACGGCCGCAGCAAAGCCGGCAGCGAAGAAGTCGGCGACCGCAACGAAGTCGACCGCAAGCAAGTCCACCGCAGCGAAGTCGACGGCAAGCAAGTCGACGGCAAGCAAGTCCACGGCAGCAAAGTCGACGGCAGCGAAGAAGTCGGCAACGCCAAGCAAGTCCACCGCAGCGAAGAAGTCGACGGCAACCGCAGCCAAGCCGGCAGCGAAGAAGTCGGCAACCAAGACCGCCGCCGCCAAGCCTGCAGCCAAGAAGGCCGCGACCAAGACCGCCGCCGCCAAGCCTGCAGCCAAGAAGGCCGCGACCAAGACCGCCGCCGCCAAGCCTGCAGCCAAGAAGGCCGCGACCAAGACCGCCGCCGCCAAGCCTGCAGCCAAGAAAGCCGCGACCAAGACCGCCGCCGCCAAGCCTGCAGCCAAGAAAGCAGCAGCGACCAAGACCGCCGCCGCCAAGCCTGCAGCCAAGAAGGCCGCGACCAAGACCGCCGCCGCCAAGCCCGCCGCCAAGCAGGCCGCGACCAAGTCCGCCACCGCCAAGCCTGCAGCCAAGAAAGCTGCAACGAAGTCGGCAGCCGCCAAGCCGGCAGCTTCGGCAGCCAAGCCGGCAGCAAGCAAGTCCGCTGCCAAGCCAGCCGCTAAACCAACCGCCAAAAAGGCCGCAGCAAAAAAGCCTGAGGCCGCGCCGGCTACCGCCCCGGCAGCGACTACGGCCGACAAGCCCGCGGAACAACCAGTAGCAAAGAAAGCCGCTGCGCCGAAGAAGGCGGCAGCGAAGCAGGATGGCGCAGCCAAGAAAGATGGCGCAGCGAAAAAGGAAACGCCGGCTGCAGCACCGGCAGCGGCTTCGTCCGCCGCTACCGTGCCGTCGGCAAAGACGACGCTGGCACCGGCGGCCGCATGGCCGTTCCCGACCAGCACCCGTCCTTCCTGAGCGGCGAAGGGCGGGGCCGGTACCGTGCCGGCACCCGTCCCGGTCGTCGATCTCCATCGGTGCCGTCGATACCATTGACGGCCTGATGGGCGCGAATACCGCCGTGTGAGACAATCGCACGGCGGTTTTTTTATGGAGAATGCTCGTGCTTAGTATTGTGATGCTGATCGTCGATACCGTTGCTGTCCTGCTCGGCGGTGTGCTGCTGCTGCGGTTCTGGATGCAGGCGACTCGGGTGCGGCCGCCGTCGTCGGTGGCGCAATTTACCTTCCAGTTGTCCGACTGGCTGGTGCGCCCGATGCGCCGCATCGTGCCTGGCGTGGGTGGCTACGACTGGGCCAGCCTGCTCGGCGCGTTCCTGATCGTGGTGCTGGCCACGTCGGTGCGCTGGTTTGCCGGCTATTCGTTCGACATCATCATGCTGATGGCGCTGCACCGTTTTCTGCAATGGATCCTCTATGGCTTCATGATCCTGCTGGTGGTCGAGGCGATCTTCAGCTGGGTCAACCCGCATGCGCCGCTGGCGCCGTTCGTCCGGGCACTCAACGAGCCGATCCTGAAGCCCGTGCGCCGCGTGGTGCCCCTGGTGGGCAACCTCGACCTGTCGCTGCTGGTGGCGCTGGTGCTGCTGCAGATCGCCCAGCTCGTGCTGGACATGCTGTTCCGGTGAGGCTTTGATGAGCCAATGAAAAAAGGCGCCTCGGCGCCTTTTTTGTTTTTGGGGGTGATGCGGGATGTCGAGAGAGCGTCCGCGTCGCAGGGGGCGTAGCAGGGGTTTCGAGGAGCATGCTCCTCGCCTGCGTAGCGGTGAACCCTTGCAAG
Organism: Pseudoduganella lutea; assembly: GCF_004209755.1. Taxonomy (NCBI): domain Bacteria; kingdom Pseudomonadati; phylum Pseudomonadota; class Betaproteobacteria; order Burkholderiales; family Oxalobacteraceae; genus Pseudoduganella; species Pseudoduganella lutea. Next base: position 3,975,693 of record NZ_CP035913.1, read on the forward strand.
GGTTCACTCCTTCCTGTCCCCGCCAGTTGTTGGCAAGGAGCAGAGTTGTGGACCGTGATCGAGGGGACTGACCCCGGTTTTTGCTGGAGTTTCGACAGCGCCAGCAGAAAACCGGGGTCAGTCCCCTTGGTTCAAGCGAACGGCAAAGAGCGAAGCTGACGACTGGCGGGGACAGACCCCTGATACGCTACTGCCAACCGCGACATCAAGCCATCAAATCCTTAAAACCGGTACCCGAACGCCTTCTCGAACCGGTCCGCGATCTCTTCCCGCGTGAACTGGTGGTTTTGCGCGCCCTTGTGGGCGATCTTGATGGCGCCCAGCAGGCTGGCCAGCCGGCCGGTGGTTTCCCAGCCCAGGTCGTGCGTCAGGCCGTACAGCAGGCCGGCGCGGTAGGCGTCGCCGCAGCCGGTCGGGTCCAGCACGGCCGCTTCCACGGCCGGGATGTCGATCCGCTTGCCTTCGGTATAGATCTCGGAACCCTTTTCGCCGCGCGTGACGATCAGCGCCTGCACGCGGGCCGCGATGTCTTCCAGCGCCAGGCCGGTGCGATCCGTCAGCAGCTCGATTTCATAGTCGTTGCAGGTCACGTAGGTGGCTTGGTCGATGAAATTGATCAGCTGCTCGGGCGTGAACATCGGCAGCTGCTGGCCCGGGTCGAACACGAACGGGATGCCCAGGCGCGCCAGGTCCTCGGCGTGCTTCAGCATGCCCAGGTGACCGTCCGGCGAGATGATCGCGATGCGGGCGGGGCCGGCAGCTTCGATGTCGTTTTCGTGCGCGAACGACATGGCGCCCGGGTGGAAGGCGTTGATCTGGTTGTTGTCCGAGTCGGCCGTAACGAAGCACTGGGCGTTGTACGCATCCTTCTTGATGAGGATGTTCTGCGTGCTGATGCCCAGCGTCTGCAGCCGCTCCAGGTAGGCCGCGCAATCCTGGCCCATCACGCCGACGATGCGGGGATCGCCGCCGAGCAGTTTCAGGTTGTAGGCGATGTTGCCGGAGCAGCCGCCGAATTCGGTGCGCATCGTCGGCACCAGGAACGACACGTTCACCTTGTGCAGCTGGTCGGCCAGCAGCGTGTCGCCGAAGCGACCCTCGTATTGCATGATGATGTCGATGGCGAGCGAGCCGCAGATCAGGGAAGTCTGGTTCATGGGAGTAGGGAGTCGAATCCGGGTAAAGATCGGGTAAAGATCGGGAAAAATGTCAGGGATGGAAAATGGCGATGCGGTAGCCGGAGGCGCGCAGCCCGTCCAGCTTGAAATACAGTTTCACGGCCTGTTCGCTGCGCGGCCGGAAGCCCTGCGCCAGGGCGCCCTTGCCCAGGTAATCGCGCGGCGCGAACACGCGGCGCAGCACGGGCTTGTCGGCACCATTGTTCAGCACCAGCTCGATGTGCGGCCATGCCTGCACGGAGCGTGACTGGTTGCGCAGCACGGTGATGAAACTGTACGTGTCCGGCGCCAGCGTTTGCAGCTCGCCTTCCTCGATCGCCAGCGCGTCGATCCGGCGCGGCAGCTCGACCGTGCAGCCCAGCGGCGCGCACAGCGCCTGCAGCGCCGGTTTCATGGCCGGGTAGTCGGCGGCCAGCCCGTTGCGCAGCGTGAAGACAGTCTGGCCCAGCAGCACGAAGGCCAGGAGCGGGATGCCGGCGATCATCGCCAGGCGCGTGATGGAGCGCGTGCGTTCGCGGCGTTCGGCCTGGCGGACGAATTCCGGTTCATCGTCCAGCGCGGCGTGATCGTCGGTTGCGGCCGCGGCGGTACCGGTGCCGGCCGCCAGCAGCGCGCCTTCCGGCGCGGCCGTCAGCAGGTCGGCGGCGGCCGCATCGTCGGACGTGCGCTCCGCGGCCTCGTTCGCGGCGTGGTCGGACGTCTCCTTCGGTGCCGGAGCAGGCGTGACCGGCTCGGGGTCGTCGTCGAAGTGGTGCAGGTCATCCAGCGCAACGGCCACGATGTGCTCGGACGGCATGTCGAACGCGGGTTCGCGGCGGTGGGGATCGGCAGGCCGCGGTTCGGGAATCGGCTCTGATATCCGCTCCGATACTGGCTCGGGTATCGGTTCGGGAATCGGCTCGGGTTCAGGTTCGGGTATCGGCTCGTCAGCCTGCGCCGTATCGCCAGCGCGCGCGTCGGCGGTTTCAGCGATGCCGTTGGCAGGGGAGCGGTCAGGGGCCGGATCTTCGCGTTCGGACACCGGTTCCGGTACCTCGGGCGAAGGTGAGGGCAATGCGTCCCTGGCCTGTACCGCCACGTCATCCAGGTCCAGCTCGAGATCGAGCTTCGGCACAGCGGGCGGCGCGACCACGATGGGCGCGGCCGGTTCCACCAGCGCGGCATTGCCGTTGAAGATTTCATTGCAGGCGCCGCAGCGCACAATGCCCCCACGCAGCTTCAACTGGTCCAGGGCGACCCTGAACACGGTATGGCAGTGGGGGCATTTCGTGGCGAGCGCCATGCGGTGCGGTTAGCCTTGGCGTGGAGCGGGAGCGCTATCGCTGCCCTTGCGGCCGTAAAGGGCCACCCAACCTTCGTGTTCGGCCCACACGGACAGCTGGATGAATGGCGCATACGCGGCCGCCACTTCATCGGCCTGGCGCGCCAGCACGCCGGACAGCACCAGCGCGCCGCCGTCGGCCACGCGGCCCGACAGCATCGGCGCCATCAGCTTCAACGGCGATGACAGGATGTTGGCGACGACGATATCGAACTGCGCACCGGCATGGGCCGATTGCGCGAAGTCGTCCGGCACGAAGTATTCGATGTCTTCGACCTTGTTGCGCACGGCATTGTCGCGTGCCGACTCGATCGCCTGCGGGTCGATGTCCACGCCGGCCACGGGGGCGGCGCCCAGCTTGCGCGCCACTATCGCCAGGATGCCGGAGCCGCAACCGTAGTCGAGCACCGTCTTGCCCGGTGCCGGGTGGGCTTCCAGCCATTCCATGCACAGGCGGGTGGTCGGGTGGCTGCCGGTGCCGAAGGCCAGGCCCGGGTCGAGTTCCAGGATCAGCGCGGATGGATCCGGCGCTTCGTGCCAGCTCGGCACGACCCAGATGTTCTTGCCGATATGGATCGGCTCGAACTGCGACTGCGTGAGGCGCACCCAGTCTTCATCGGCCACGCTGCGGGTGGTGTAGGCCGGCAGGGACTTCAGCCCCACCGCCTGGGCCGCGGCGGCCACGATGAACGAATGATCGGCATCGACGTCGGCCAGGGCGACGACGCGGCTGTGTTCCCACGCCGCTTCCTTCGGTTCCATGCCCGGCTCGCCGAACAGCGGCTGTTCCGCTTCCGTGCCTTCGTCCGCATCCTCGACGGACACGGACAGCGCGCCCGCTTCCATCAGGGCATCGGACAGCGCCTCCGCGTGCTCGCGGGCGACTTCGATGACGATTTCGTTCCAGCTCATGAACCTGCCTTGGGCATTGCCGCCAGTTTCTGTTCCAGGTAGTGGATGTTCGTGCCGCCCTCGATGAAGCGGGCATCCACCATCAGCTCGCGGTGCAGCGGGATGTTGGTGAGGATGCCCTCGACCACCATTTCCGACAGCGCGATCTGCATGCGGCGGATCGCCTGCTCGCGCGTGGCGCCATAGGTGATGACCTTGCCGATCATCGAATCGTAGTGCGGCGGTACATAGTAACCCGCATACGAATGGGAGTCGACGCGCACGCCAGGGCCGCCCGGCACGTGCCACGACGTGATGCGGCCCGGCGAAGGCGTGAACTTGAACGGGTCCTCGGCGTTGATGCGGCATTCGACCGCATGGCCGGACAGCATCACGTCGCGCTGGCGGAAGCGCAGGCGCTCGCCGGAGGCGATGCGAATCTGTTCCTGCACGATGTCGATGCCGGTGATCATTTCGGTGACCGGGTGCTCGACCTGCACGCGGGTATTCATTTCGATGAAGTAGAACTCGCCGTTTTCATACAGGAATTCAAACGTGCCGGCGCCGCGGTAGCCGATCTTGCGGCACGCCTCGGCACAGCGGTCGCCGATCTTTTCGATCAGCTTGCGCGGAATGCCCGGTGCCGGCGCTTCCTCGATCACCTTCTGGTGGCGGCGCTGCATCGAGCAGTCGCGCTCGCCCAGCCACACGGCGTTCTTGTGCTCGTCGGCCAGGATCTGGATTTCCACGTGGCGCGGATTTTCCAGGTACTTCTCCATATAGACTTCCGGATTGCCGAACGCCACGCCCGCTTCGCTCTTCGTCATCGTGACGGCATTGAGCAGCGCCGCTTCGGTATGCACCACGCGCATGCCGCGTCCGCCACCGCCGCCGGCGGCCTTGATGATGACCGGATAGCCGACCTTGCGGGCAATTTGCACGATCGCCTTCGGATCATCCGGCAAGGCGCCGTCCGAACCGGGCACGCACGGCACGCCGGCCTTGATCATCGCCTGCTTGGCCGACACCTTGTCGCCCATCAGGCGGATCGAGTCGGAACGGGGGCCGATGAAGACAAAGCCGGATTTTTCCACGCGTTCGGCGAAGTCGGCGTTCTCGGACAGGAAGCCATAGCCCGGGTGGATCGCCTCGGCATCGGTCACTTCGGCCGCGCTGATGATGGCCGGCATGTTCAGGTAGGACAGGCTCGACGACGCCGGGCCGATGCAGACGGATTCATCGGCCAGTTTGACGTATTTCGCGTCCTTGTCCGCTTCGGAGTGCACGACGACCGTCTTGATGCCCATCTCGCGGCATGCGCGCTGGATACGCAGCGCAATTTCACCACGGTTGGCAATGAGGATTTTTTCAAACATGGCTAGTTCTATGTTTGCGAACACCCGGACTTGCCGGGTGTTCTTGTAGAAGAGGGGAGCTTAGTGGCGGCGGCGCCGCCGCACCGGCAGAGATTCGGTGAATATCGGCCGATGAAGGTTCAGCCAATGATGATCAGCCGATGATGAACAGCGGCTGGCCGAATTCGACCGGCTGGCCATTCTCGACCAGGACCTGGGTAATCGTGCCAGACTTGTCGGAATCGATTTCGTTCAGCAGCTTCATCGCTTCGATGATGCACAGCGTGTCGCCTTCCTTCACGGTCGCGCCCACTTCGACGAATGGCGCGCTGCCCGGCGAGGACGAACGGTAGAACGTGCCGACCATCGGCGACTTGACGACGTGGCCGGTCGGTTCGGCAGCGGCAGCCGGCACGGCAGGTGCGGCGGCGGCCGGCGCTGGCGCGGCGGGTGCGAACTGGGTCGGAGCGCCAGCTTGCGGCATCATCACGACCTGGTTTTGCGGCATGGCGGAGGACTTGACGATGCGTACCTTGCTCTCGCCTTCAGTCACTTCGAGTTCTGCAATATCCGATTCGGCAACCAAGTCAATCAATGTCTTGAGCTTGCGTAGATCCATCTGAGACTCCCGTCTAATCTTGTTTTGTGAATGTTGGCGCGGCTGCCAATCGAGCTGTCAATATTAAGCGATAACGCGGTAAATAGCGCGAGATCGCGTAGATTAACTGCTTTTTAATGCAAAGTCGATGGCAAAGCGGTATCCCTCGGTGCCGAGGCCGCAAATCGTTCCTTTGGCAATCGCGCTAAGAAATGAGTGGTGGCGAAAGCTTTCGCGCTGATAAATATTCGATATATGGACTTCGACGAACGGTATCGCCACGCCGGCCAGCGCATCGCGCAGCGCCACGCTCGTGTGGGTATAGCCGCCGGGATTGATGACGATGAAGTCCACCCCTTCGTCGCGCGCGGCATGGATGCGATCGATCAGCGCGCCTTCATGATTACTCTGGAAGGCCGCCAGTTGCGCTCCGGCCGCCGCGGCCTGGTCCCGCGCCGCCTGTTCCACCTGTGCCAGTGTCGTCGCCCCATAGATACCGGGCTCGCGGGTGCCCAACAGGTTCAGATTGGGGCCGTTCATCAGCAGCAGGTGTTTTGCCATGTCGTGACCTTAGTCCAGCGAAAGTTCCGCATTTTGCCGCCTGACGCGACTATTTGGCAAGAAAAAAGAACTTGCCAAACAGTAAACTGAGTCGTTACCCGGGTGGGGGTGGGCAAGGCGTGCCATGCGCTGGCGTGCTCAGAGCGCGGCCAGGTCCTGGTGCAGCTGGTCGAACTTCAGCAAGCCCAGGTAGGTCTTCTTGACTTGCCCATCGGCGCCGATCAGCACCGTAAACGGCAGGCCGCCCTGGGTATTGCCGAACTGGCGCGACAGTTCGGTGCCGGCCACGCCATCCACGTAGAGCGGATAGCCGATCTGGAATTTCTTCGTGAATTCGGCGATGTTCGAGGGCGAGTCGATGCCGATGCCGATCACTTGCAAGTCCTTGTACTTGCCGCTGGCCTGCAGCGCGGACAGTTCCGGCATTTCCTTCACACACGGCGCGCACCACGTGGCCCAGAAGTTCACGAGCAGCGGCTTGCCTTTCCATTGCGCCAGCGCTTGCCGGGTGCCCCCCGCGTCGGCCATCGTGCGGGCCAGCAGGTCGTTGACGACGGCACTGCCGGCGGCGGCTTGTTCGGGCGGGATGGTGGTGGTGATCGGTGGAGCGGGTTCTTTCCTGTTGATGCCGACCCAGGCGCCAACGGCGCCGAAGAGGAGGGCGATGGCGCCGCAGGCCAGCAGATGGGATGTCTTCATTCGTTTCCGTGTTCGGTATGTTCGGTATGTTCGGTGGCGATCAGGGCGCGCAGTTCGGCGATGTCGGCGCGCACGGGGCGCTCGCCCGCCTTCTGTTTCTTTGCCCCGCGCAGGTCGTGCTGCTCGTAGAGTTCCACGTGCACGCCTTCGCCGTGCCACAGGAAGCTGACGGTCTCGACCGGATCGTGGCGCGGCCCCCTGAAATGCTCGCTTTCCGAGATCTCTATATTGACGTTCTTATTCAGCAGGAAGATCTGCACCTCTTTCGCGCTGTCGGCGAACAGTTGCAGGCGGATGTCGTCATGCTCGCCCGCGCTGCCGTTCAGCACGGCGCCGGTGAGGAACGGGTGATATTCTTCCAGCCGCTCCATCACTTCCAGCGCGATCGTGCGCAGCTTGTGCAGCCGCGCCGGCTGCGTGCCGGCACTGAACACCGCGTGATACTGGCGCACTTCTTCCTCGATCTGCGCGTTGTCCGGCAGTGCGTCGCGCAGGGCGTTGGCCTGTGCCTCGCCGAGGATGCGACGGGCCGCCTTGCGCTTGGCGGTGCCGTAATCGGCGCCGTCCTGCGCAACCATCCGGGCCGCCGCGGCGGCGATTTCGGCGCGCAACTGCGCTACCTGGTCGTTGGCATCATGGTTCGACATCATGGCCGGAATGATACTCTGAACCGGCCGAAGCCAGCGCGTCGGGTAAAATCGCGCCTTCGACCACGGAGCACGACGGAGCACAATCGACCATGCACATTCACATCCTCGGCATTTGCGGCACCTTCATGGGCGGCCTCGCGGTGCTCGCCAAGGAAGCCGGCCACAAGGTGACCGGCTGCGACGCCAATGTCTACCCGCCGATGAGCACCCAGCTGGAAGCCCAGGGCATCGAGCTGATCCAGGGCTTCGACGCGGAACAGGTCAAACTGAACCCGGACCTGTACGTGATCGGCAACGTCGTCTCCCGGGGCAACCCGCTGGTCGAGGAAATCCTGAACCGCAGCCTGCCTTATGTATCCGGCCCCCAGTGGATCGGCGAACACATCCTGCGTAACAAATGGGTGCTGGCGGTGGCCGGCACGCATGGCAAGACCACGACGTCGTCGATGCTGGCATGGATCCTCGAAGACGCCGGCTATGCGCCGGGCTTCCTGATCGGCGGCGTGCCGATGAACTTCGGCATCTCGGCAAGGTTGTCCGCGCCCGGCAAGGAATCCGATTTCTTCGTGATCGAAGCCGACGAATACGATACGGCGTTCTTCGACAAGCGCAGCAAGTTCGTGCACTACCATGCCAAGACGGCGATCCTGAACAACCTGGAATACGACCACGCCGACATTTTCCCGGACATCGGCGCGATCGAAACCCAGTTCCACCACCTGGTGCGCACGGTGCCCGGCATCGGCCGCGTGATCGTCAACGGCGACGAAGAGTCCTTGCAGCGCGTGATCCGCCGCGGCTGCTGGAGCGAGAAGGAAAGCTTCGGCAACGACGGCAACGCCAACTGGACGCTGAAGGAACACCCGGACGGCAGCTTCGACGTGCTCTTCAACGGCAAGTTCGAAGCGCTGATCAACTGGAAGCTCACCGGCCGCCACAACCGCTACAACGCGCTGGCCGCGATCGCCGCCGCGCGCAACGTGGGCGTGCCGATCGCCCAGGCCGCGAAGTCGCTGGAAGCGTTCGAGAGCGTGAAGCGGCGCATGGAAGTGCGCGGCGTGGTCAACGGCGTGACGGTTTATGACGATTTCGCGCATCACCCGACTGCGATCGCCACCACGGTGGGCGGCCTGCGCCAGAAGCTGGGCGCCGACACGCGCATCCTTGCCGTGCTGGAACCGCGTTCCAATACGATGAAGCTGGGCGCGATGAAGGATGCGCTGCCCGCCAGCCTGAAGGATGCCGATTCCGTGTTCGGCTTCGGCAGCGAGAAGGCGCTGGGCTGGAGCCTGGGGTCCACGCTGGCGCCGATGGGGTCGAAAGCTTCGGCGTATGAAGACATCGACCTGATGGTGAAGGCCATCGTCGGCCAGGCGCGGCCGGGTGACCATGTCGTCGTCATGAGCAATGGCGGCTTTGGCGGCGTGCACGGCAAGCTGCTCGACGCCTTGCAGGCACTGAAGGTCTGAGCATGATTCCCGCAGTTAAGATCCTGTATCTGCACGGCTTCCGCTCGTCGCCGCTGTCGATGAAGGGCCGGCTGCTGGGCGAGCGGATGGCGCAGCTGGGCCGCACGGCCGACTATGTGGCGCCGCAGTTGCCACCGTCGCCGCAGCTGGCGATGGAACAGGCGATGGCGCTCGTACAAGGCGTGCCGGCCAGCGAGCTGGCGATCATCGGCTCGTCGCTGGGCGGTTACTATGCCACGTGGATGGCCGAGCAGCTGGGCTGCCGCGCCGCGCTGCTGAACCCCGCCGTCACGCCGCTGACCAGCCTGGAACGCTACGTGGGCATGACGACCATGTTCCACAGCGGCGAGCCGTTCGAGTTCAAGCGCGAGTACATCGCCGAGCTGGGCGAGCTCGCGGTACCGGCGATCACGCGGCCGGAACGCTATTACCTGATGGCCGCGACCGGCGACGAGGTACTGGACTGGCGCGACATGGTGGCCCATTATCCCGGCGCGCGGCACCACGTGATCGACGGTTCCGACCATGGCATCGCCGAATTCGCGCACTACGTCGATGAAGTGCTGGCCTTCTGCGGAATCGGGGCCGGATGAGGGAACATTCGCTGCGCCGGGCCAACTGGCACCGGCACGTGCTGGCCGTGAATGCGCCGGCCGCGCTGGCGCGCTGGCTCGTCTCCGGCGGTTCGCTGACGGCGCGGCTGAAAGCCCATGCCGACGCGTTCCGCGTGCAGGTGCTGGGCCAGCGGCCCGCGCCGTGCCTGGCGGACGAGGCGGAGGCATTTGGGCTGCGCAAACCTGCCCGCTGCTGGGAACGGGAAGTGCTGCTGCGGTGTGATAATACGCCGGTGGTGTTCGCGCACACCGTGGTGCCGATGAGCGCGACCGCGGCCGACTGGCCGCTGTTTTCCGCGCTGGGCGAGCGGTCGCTGGGCACCACGCTGTTCGGCGATCCGATGGTGGCGCGCGGGCCGCTCGAATATGCGCGGCTGCGCGCCAGCCATCCGCTGGCGCGGCGCGCCCGTGCCGCATTGTCGGGCCAGGGAATGGCGATTCCCGAAGAACAGATACTGTATGCACGGCGCTGCCTGTACCGGCGGCGCCGGGGCACGCTGCTGGTGACCGAGGTGTTCCTGCCACGGGTCGCGGCGCTGGTGCCGAAAACCCCCAACACGAGATGAACATGAATGTCTTTTTTGAAGAATCCGGCGATTTCAAGGTCGGAAGCGTGCTGTCCACCGCCGGCGAGGCTTACCAGGTGGAGATGGCCAGCGGCAAGCGCAGCAAGGTAAAGGCCAAGGACGTGCTGCTGCAGTACGAGAAGCCGGCGCCCGAGGAGCTGCTCGAGCAGGCGCGCGCGGTGGCGGCCGATGTCGACCTGGATTTCCTGTGGGAGGTGGCGGGCCAGGAAGAATTCGGTTTCGCGGAACTGGGCGCCGAGTACTTCGGCCATGCGCCGCTGCCGGCCGAGGCGGCCGGCCTGATCCTGGCGCTGCACACGGCGCCCGTGTACTTCCACAAGAAGGGCCGCGGGCGCTACAAGGCCGCGCCCGAGCAGACCCTGAAAGCGGCGCTGGCCGGCATCGAGAAAAAGAAGCAGCAGGCAATCGTCCAGCAGGGCTACGTGGACGAGCTGAAGGCCGACCGCCTGCCCCCTTCCATGGCGGGCATCGTGCACCAGCTGCTGTTCAAGCCGGACAAGAACACGATCGAATACAAGGCGCTGGAGGCGGCGTGCAATGAATTGCACACCACGCCGGCGCGGCTGATGCTGGCCGTGGGCGGCATCGGGTCCGCCAAGGACCTGCACATGGCGAAGTTCCTGTTCGAGTCGTTCCCGCGCGGGCATGGCTTCCCGGAGGTGACGGTGCCGCAGCCGCCGGCCAACCTGCCGGTGGCCGACGTGGAAGCCTTCTCGATCGACGACGTGACCACCACCGAGATCGACGATGCGATCTCGATCGTCCACCTGGACGACGGCAAGGTGCGCATCGGCATCCACATCGCGGCGCCGGGGCTGGCCATCCGCCCGGACGATGCGATCGACAAGATCGCGCGCGCGCGGCTGTCCACCGTCTATATGCCGGGCGACAAGATCACGATGCTGCCGGATGCCGTCGTCGACGCATACACGCTGGCCGAGGGCAAGACGTGCCCGGCGCTGTCGCTGTATGCCACGCTCGACATGGCCGACTGGACCGTGGTCTCGACCGAGACGCGGGCCGAGATGGTGCCGATCGCGAACAACCTGCGCCACAACGACCTCGATGACGTGGTGAATGAAGAAACCCTCGCCAGTGGCGAGGGCGACTATCCGCGCAAGGCCGAGCTGACCTTGCTGTGGGGCTGGGCGCAGCACCTGGAAGCGGGGCGGATGGCCAAGCGCGAGGCGTTCGGCCTGCGGCCGGAGCAGAACAACCGCGTCGACTTCAACTTCTACGTGGAAGACGACGTGGTCACGATCACGCGCCGCAAGCGCGGCGCGCCGCTCGACAAGATCGTGGCCGAGCTGATGATCTTCGCCAACAGCACGTGGGGCAAGCTGATGCATGACCACGGCGTGCCGGGCATCTACCGCAGCCAGGGCCGCGGCGTGGGCGGCTGGAACGCGAAGATGCAGGTGCGCATGCTGACGCACGCGGCGCCGCACGAAGGCCTCGGTGTCGACCAGTATGCCTGGAGCACGTCGCCGCTGCGCCGCTATACGGACCTGGTCAACCAGTGGCAGATCCTGGCCGTGGCCGAGAAGGGCGTGATGGCGCCGCTCGTTGCGCCGTTCAAGCACAAGGATGCGAACCTGTTCGCGATCGTCTCCGCGTTCGACGCCGCATATGCCGCGTATGCCGACTTCCAGGCCAATATGGAACGCTACTGGTGCCTGCGCTGGCTGGGCCAGGAAGACAAGCACCAGGTCGAGGCCGTGGTGCTGAAGGATGAAGTGCTGCGCCTGACCGACATCCCGCTCGTGATCCGGCTGCCCGGCATGCCATCGGCCCCGCGCGGCGCCGCCGTCAAGCTCGACGTGCTCCGTTGGGACGAAGTCGACCTGTCGATCGAAACGCGCCTGCTGGAAATCGAGGCAGCGGCTCCCGCTGCCGTCGACTTCGAGGAAGACGAGGAAGAGGACAAGACGCTGGCCGGCGAAACCGTGCCGGAACTGGTACCCGATCCCGACCAGCCGGCCGACGAGAAGGTGGAAGTGGCCGAGGCTGCCGACGACGTCGACGCCGCGCCCCCCGCCGCTGTGTAATTCGAGCAACCCAACGGCAGAAGCCGGGGTCAGACCCAACGGGTCTGACCCCAGGGTTGCCGTGGGGGTAGAATGAATAATTTCGCCTTGCCTTTCAGCCCTTTTTGCGTGAAGTATTTACAAGAAAACCGGTTCCTCGCGATTGCCCTGGCCGTGTCGGTGCTCGCGCATGCGGCCTTGCTGGCGGTGCGCTTCGTGGCGCCGCTGGAATTCAAGGCGCCGCCCACCGATCCGGCGCTGGAGGTCATCCTCGTCAATGCCAAGCACGCCAACCGGCCGCTGAAGGCCGAGGCGCTGGCGCAGGCAAACCTCGATGGCGGCGGCATGGCCGACCAGGGCCGGTCGAAATCGCCCTTGCCGGACATGCGCCGGGTGGCCGACGGCGACAGCATCGAGGCTTCGCGCCGCCGCATCCAGCAGCTCGAAGAAATGCAGAAGAAGTTGCTGACGCAGGTGAAGACCACGCCCTATCGCGCCGCGCCCGTTACCGAGAATGCCAAGCCCGATCCCACGTCCACGGGCGCGGAGCTGATGGAAAGCAGCAAGGCCATCGCGCGCATGGCGGCCGAGATCGCGCAAACGATCGAAGACCAGAACAAGCGCCCGCGCCGCACCTACATCACGCCCAGCACGCAGCAGGTGGGCTACGCGATGTACTACAAGACGTTCCAGCGCAAGGTGGAGGAAGTGGGCACGCTGAACTTCCCGCAACAGAATGGCCGCAAGCTGTATGGCGAGCTGGTGCTGTCGATTCCGATCTTCCAGGATGGTACGCTGTATACAAAGGAGGGCGGCATCACGGTGCAGACCAGTTCCGGCAACCGCGCGCTGGACGACGCGGCGATCGCGATCGTGCGCCGTTCGGCGCCGTTCGGCAAGTTCCCGCCGAACATGCTGTCGAACGACCGTGACGACCTGTGGGTCATCATCACCCGCTTCAAGTTCACCCGTGAACAAAAACTCGAAGCCATCCTTGGCGGAGCAAAATAAAAAACATGGACAAATACTGCGTCTTCGGCAACCCGATCGCCCACAGCAAATCGCCCGACATCCACGCCGCGTTCGCGGCCGCCACGGGCCAGCAGCTGACTTATGAAAAGCGCCTGGCGCCGCTGGACGCCTTTGCGCAAGCGGTGCAGGCGTTCATCGCCGAAGGCGGCAGGGGCGCCAACGTGACCGTGCCGTTCAAGCTGGAGGCTTACCGGCTGGCCAATGCGCTGACGGTGCGCGCGCAGGCCGCCGGCGCCGTCAACACGCTGCTGTTCGACGAACATGGCATCACCGGTGACAACACCGACGGCGCCGGCCTCGTGGCGGACATCACCGCCAATGCCGGCGTGCCGATCGCCGGCAAGCGCGTGCTGCTGCTCGGGGCCGGCGGGGCCGCGCGCGGCGCCGTGCTGCCGATCCTCGAGCACCGCCCCGCGGCGCTGGTGATTGCCAACCGCACCGTCGCCACCGCCGAAGCGCTCGTGCAGCAGTTTGCGCCGCTGGGCGGCGAAGGTGTCGTGTCGGCGTGCGGCTTTGCCGGGATCGACGGCCGCTTCGATATCGTCATCAATGCCACGTCGGCCAGCCTGCAGGCCGACCTGCCGCCCATTCCCGCCTCCGTCTTCCGCGAGGGCACGCTGGCGCTGGACATGATGTACGGGAAGGAGCCGACCGTGTTCATGCAGTTCGCCGCGGCCCATGGCGCCATCGTGCGCGATGGCCTGGGCATGCTGGTGGAACAGGCCGCCGAGGCGTTCCATGGCTGGCGCGGCGTGCGCCCGGCCACGGCGGAGGTGCTGGCGAAGCTGCGATGATGACCAGGGCGACCAAGGTGACCAGGGCTCCCGGGCGCTATGCCTGGATCAAGTGGGTATTCATCATTCCCGTCGTGCTGTTCATCGCGGTGCAGCTGTACTTCCTCGCGCAGATCTGGTGGTGGCGCGACCATGAGCCGGGCATGACGGCGTTCATGCGCCAGCAGCTGTCGGTCATGCAGGAAAAGAACCCGGATGCACAGATCGTCCAGAAATGGGTGCCTTACGAGCGCATTTCGACGAACCTGAAGCGGGCCATCATCGCTTCCGAGGATGCGAATTTTTCCGACCATGATGGCGTGGACTGGGAAGCGCTGGAAAAGGCCTACGAGCGCAATGAAAAGCGCAAGAAGGTCACGCACGGCGGTTCCACGATCACGCAGCAGCTGGCGAAGAACCTGTTCCTGTCCGGCTCGCGCAGTTACCTGCGCAAGGGCCAGGAGCTGATCATCGCCTACATGCTGGAAACGGTGCTGGACAAGCGCCGCATCTTCGAGATCTACCTGAATGTCGTCGAATTCGGCCGCGGCGTGTATGGCGCCGAAGCGGCGGCGCGGCATTACTACAAGGTGCCCGCGTCGAAACTGGGCGCGTCGCAGGCGGCGCGGCTGGCCGTGATGCTGCCGAATCCCCGGTATTACGATGCCCACCGCAACACGCGTTACCTGAATCGGCGCACGCAGATTATCCTGCGGCGCATGGGGTCGGCCGAGCTGCCGTGAATTTCGCAGCATAATTACCGCAACGACCGGTTCCTCCTGTAAAAAGTGGTCCTGCGGTCTGGTCCCGCCGGGGCCTTTGCCTGTACACTTGCGCTGTTTTATTTTTTGCTTCTTGCAAGTATCCAGAATGCCAGTCGGCTGAGAGTGCCTATGATCAATGTCTTCGTTCTACAAAATGGCCGGCTGAACCAGGTTCCCATCGAAACGCGCGAAGACCTTGAACAAGTGGCACCTGTCTGGGTCGACCTGACCGATCCGGAAGACGACGAGCGTGCCTGGGTCAAGGCGATCTACGGCGTGACCCTGCCGGGCGAGGACGAAGTCAAGGATATCGAAGCCTCGGCCCGCTACTACGAAGCCGAGAACGGCGACCTGCACCTGCGCACGGATTTCCTGCTGGAAGAAGACGATGGCCCGTCGCGCATCGTCACCGTGGCCTTCATCCTGGCCCGCAAGATGCTGTTCTCCGTCCACACGGACGACTTGCCCGTGTTCCGCCTGGTACGCATGCGCGCCCGCTCCCGGCCCGGTTCCATCGTCGACTACATGGACGTGCTGCTGGACCTGTATGCCACCGATGCCGAATACTCGGCCGATGCGCTCGAAGGCATCTACCAGAACCTGGAAGAGGTGTCGTTCCGCGTGCTGCAGGAAGAGTTCACCGACAAGGACGCGGCCGATGCGCTGTCGGCCATCGCCCACGAGGAAGACTTGAACGGGCGCATCCGCCGCAACATGATGGATACGCGGCGCGCGGTCAGCTTCCTGATGCGCGGCCGCCTGCTCAATTCCGAGCAGTTCGAGGAGGCACGGCAGATCCTGCGCGACATCGAATCGCTCGATGGCCACACATCCTTCCTGTTCGACAAGATCAACTTCCTGATGGATGCCACCGTCGGCTTCATCAACATCAACCAGAACAAGATCATCAAGATCTTCTCGGTGGCCAGCGTGGGCTTCCTGCCGCCGACCCTGATCGCCAGCGTGTACGGCATGAACTTCAACTTCATGCCGGAACTGAACTGGACGTTCGGTTACCCGTGGGCATGGGGCCTGATGATCACGAGCGCCATCGCGCCTTTCCTGTATTTCCGGCACCGGGGCTGGTTGAAATAGACTGCAATGAAAAAGCGGCCGCGGCCGCTTTTTTTACCGCCGTGCCCAATACCATTACGCGCCGCGGGGCGACACGTCCGGCGCCATCCCGGCCGCTGCCGTTTCCTTCCTGTTCTGCAGGTTCAGGAAGATGTTGGCCGTCATGGCCAGGATCGATACCGCGGCGGATATCTCTGCGATCACCAGCGCCGGCAAGATCTGCACGTCCCCCGTCAGCAGCACGTAGGCGAGCGAACCCATCATGAGTGGCAATGCCAGGTTCAGCAGCCAGAAATGGATGCGCGCCAGCCTGGTGGTGCCCGTCTGCGGGAAGACCGTATAGATGAGTCCGGAAATGGCCAAGGTCGCCCAGCCCAGCAGGTTGACGTGCGCATGAATGGGCCGCAGCGTGAAGTCCTGGCTGGCGCCCATGCCGATGCCGATGGCCACACCGACCACCAGATAGAGCACGGCCAGCTTGATCCAGACGATGCCGGGCTGTGCCTGTTCCTGTTGAGCCGAATGACTATGCATGATGATTTCTCCTTCCGATCTGGTGAAGCAGCGGATTGTAAAGATCGGATGTCATCGAAATGTCGGAACATTGTCAGGTAAGGAGTTTTCAGAACGAGAGCGAATTCGCAGGGTGATTTGCTGAAACATTGCGTGAAAAATGGGGACGTACCCCATTTTTCAGGCAACAAAAAAGGACGGTTGCCCGTCCTTTTTGATTGCAGCGAAGCGGTGCTTACTTCAGCCGCGCAAACACCCGCCGTGCCGCTTCGATGGTTTCGTCAACGACCGCATCGTCATGAGCGGCCGAAACAAAACCGGCTTCGAACGCGGCCGGGGCGAAATACACGCCTTCGTCCAGCATCGCGTGGAAGAACTCGTTGAACTTCGCGCGGTCGCCGGCCATCATCTCGGCATAGTTGCGCGGCGGTTCGGCGCTGAAGTACAGGCCGAACATGCCGCCTTCGTAATCGGCGCAGAACGTGACGCCTTCCTGGAAGGCGGCATCGGTCAAGCCTTCGGCCAGGCGCTTCGCGGTGGCCGTCAGGCGGTCATAGAAGCCCGGTGCCTGGATCAGTTTCAGCGTGGCCATGCCGGCGGCGACGGCGATCGGGTTGCCGGACAACGTGCCCGCCTGGTAGACGGCGCCGACCGGCGACATATTGCCCATCAATTCGGCGCTGCCGCCGAAGGCCGCCACGGGCAGGCCGCCGCCGATGACCTTGCCGAGCGCGGTGAGATCGGGCTTGATGCCGTACAGCGCCTGGGCGCCGGCCAGGCCGACGCGGAAGCCGCACATCACTTCGTCGAAGATCAGCAGCGCGCCATGGCGCGTGCACAGGTCGCGCAGCGCCTGCAGGAATTCCGGCGACGCCTTGATCAGGTTCATGTTGCCGGCCACGGGCTCGACGATCACGCAGGCGATCTCGTCGCCGAATTCGTCGAACGCTTCCTCGACCCCGGTCACGTCGTTATAGTCCAGCACGAGCGTGTGCTTGACGAAATCTTCCGGCACGCCGGCCGACGTGGGATTGCCGAACGTGAGCAGGCCGCTGCCCGCCTTCACCAGCAGGGAATCGGCGTGGCCGTGGTAGCAGCCCTCGAACTTGACGATCTTGTCGCGGCCCGTGGCACCGCGCGCCAGGCGCAGCGCGCTCATCGTGGCCTCCGTGCCGGACGAGACCAGGCGCACCTGCTCGATCGACGGCACGATGCGGGCGATTTCCTCCGCCATCTCCACTTCGCCCTGGGTGGGCGTGCCGAAGGACAGGCCGCGGGTGGCCGCATCCTGCACGGCCTGCACCACCTGAGGGTGGGCGTGGCCGACGATGGCCGGACCCCAGGAACCGATGTAGTCGATATAGCGCTTGCCGTCGGCATCCCAGAAATACGGGCCCTCGGCACGGGTGATGAAGCGCGGGGTGCCGCCCACGGAGCGGAAGGCGCGCACCGGCGAGTTGACCCCGCCGGGCGTGGTCTTCTGCGCGCGTTCGAACAGTACATCGTTTTGCGAAATCGTCATTGCTTATCCTTTTTCGGTTTCTCCGCCACCGCATGGAAGCGGTTCGGCACCAGCCTGCCCATGCCGTAGCGCTGGGCATGGCGCAGGGCGCCGAAAGTATATTGCTGGGCAAGGTCGACGGCTTGCGGCAGTGCCAGGCCGCGCGCCATGTAGGCGGCAATCGCGGCCGACAGCACGCAACCGGCGCCAACGAACGGGCCGGGCAGGTGCTGCCAGCGGTCATGGCGGATCACGCCGCCGTCGCCATACAGCGTGTTGGCACGCAGGCCCGTTTCGGCGCGCGAGCTGCCGGCGGGCGTGCCCGTCACCAGCACATACTCGCAGCCCAGGTCGATCAGGTGCTGGGCATCGTCGCCCATCGTCTCGCCATTCGACAGGTCGCGCCAGGTTTCCGCCATGCGCCCCAGTTCCACCTGCGACAGCATCAGCAGCGTGGCCTGCGGCACCAGCAGCTGGCGCAGCACCGTGAGCAGTTCCTCGGGATCGGTCTGTTCGGACAGCGGCGGCAACTGCGAGCCGAATGGATCGAGGATCAGCGGCGCATCCGGATAATCGGACACCACTTCGGCGATCGAGGAAATGTGTTCCATCTGGTCGACCGCGCCGATCTTGAACGCGGCCACCTGCACGTCTTCCAGCACCACGCGGGCCTGGTCGGACACCCAGTCCGGTTCCACATGCTGCTGTTCCTCCACGCGGGCACTGTCGCCGATGAGCAGGGCGGTGGTGACGGACAGGCCCTGGCATCCGAGCGCGGCGAACACGCCGATGTCGGAATGCACGCCCACTGCGCCGATCGGATCGGCCACGCCGAAAGTCAGGATGAGGGGTGATGTTTGGTTTTGCACGGCCAGTAGATTAAGATACCCGATTCAGCATTTTACTTGATTGAAGGTGGCAGAACGTGAGCAGCAATAATGTAGAAAATAGCGCCCGGCAAAATGCCGGTGGCGAGTTCAAGAGCTGGATGTGCCTGATCTGCGGCTGGATCTATGACGAAGAAGCGGGCCTGCCCGAAGAGGGCATCGCACCGGGAACCCGCTGGGAAGATGTGCCGATGAACTGGACCTGCCCGGAATGCGGTGCCCGCAAGGACGACTTCGAAATGGTCGCCCTGTAGTAGGACCTCGATAAACCTATTGCGCGGCCCGGGCTGCTGGTCTGCGATGCTCACCGTACTAAAGTACGGCTCCGCGTCTCAACCAGATCCCGGACCGCTCATTACGGTTTCTCGAGGCCCCGAGACGCTCGTAAGCGACCTCAATTTCCGCAGGGATTTAACGTCCGCCCCATCAATTTTCCCTGTGCTATCGTAAGTGAAATGGGTGGATACAATATATGACGACAACGCCGCAAGCGACCGGTTTGACCATTATGGTGATCGATGACAGCAGTACGATCCGCCGGTCCGCCGAGATCTTCCTGGGTGGGGCCGGGTATCACGTGGTGCTGGCAGAGGATGGCTTCGATGCGCTGGCCAAGATCGTCGATCACCAGCCCGCCCTGATCTTCTGTGACATCCTGATGCCCCGGCTGGACGGTTACCAGACCTGCGCGCTGATCAAGAAAAGCGCGAAATTCCATGCCACGCCCGTGCTGATGCTGTCGTCCAAGGATGGCCTGTTCGACCGTGCGCGCGGCGCGATGGTCGGCTCGGCCGCCTACCTTACCAAACCCTTCAGCAAGGACAGCCTGCTGGCCGCGGTGCGCGAGCACACCGGCCCGGGCCGTCATAACGAGAGCACGCCATGGCCATCCACCGCATCCTGATCGTCGACGATTCGCCGACCGAACGTTATTACCTGTCCGATATCCTGGCCCGCAACGGCTATGAGGTATCGACCGCCGAGAGCGGCGAAGAGGCACTGGCGCGCATCCGTACCGAGCAGCCCGAACTGATCCTGATGGACGTGGTGATGCCGGGCGCCAACGGCTTCCAAGTTACCCGTTCGATCGCCCGCGATCCGGCGCTGCAGCACGTGCCGGTCATCATCTGCTCGTCGAAGAACCAGGAAACCGACCGTATCTGGGGCTTGCGCCAGGGCGCCAAGGATTACCTCGTCAAGCCCGTCAGCGCAGCCGAGCTGCTGTCGAAGATCGAAGCGCTGGGCTGATGGCGGACACGGAACACGATACCGGCGAACGCCGCAGCCGGCTGCGGCAGTACCAGGTGCAGTTACTGGAACGGATGCAGGCCGCGCAGGGTGCCGGCACAGCGGCCGCCCGCGAGCTGGGCGTGCTGGTCGGCGCGCGCCACTGCCTGCTGGACCTGACCCAGGTCGGCGAAATCGTGCCGTTCCAGTCCGCCACGCCGGTGCCGCTCACGCAGCCGTGGTACCTGGGCCTGGCCAATGTGCGCGGCACCCTGGTCGGCGTGGTGGACCTGGCCGCCTACCTGGGTGATCATTTTGGGGACAACGCGCAGGCCGTGGGCACCGAGGCCCGCCTGCTGACGTTCGCCGCCGGCATCGGCCTGCCCTGCGCGCTGCTGGCGCACCGCGTGCTGGGCTTGCGCCGGCTGGCCGACATGCACGCCGATGGCAGCGACGCGGCGGCACCTGGCTGGTGCGCCGAACGGCACGTCGACAGCGAGGGCCAGCCCTGGACCCGCCTGGACCTGGCACTGCTGGCCCGTGAAGCCGGCTTCCTGCAGGTGGGCCGGGGGACCGGCGCCTAGCCGGGGAGCACGAGCATGGGATTCAAGTTTCCCCCACGCGAACGGCAGGCGCCGCCACCGGATTCCCGCTTCGCCGATGGCGTCGATTCGCAGTTCGCCCATGGCGGCGCTGAGGCGGAGTCGCCGCTGCGCCTGCGCGATGCCCTGCCGCGCCGCGGCAACGCCACCGCCGCGCCGCCACCCGTGGCCTTGCGGCTGCCACTGATCGGCCACCTGCCACCGCAGCGGCAGCTCAGCTATCTCGTCACCGCGCTGGCTGTCGTGCTGGCGCTGTCGGCCGGCCTGGTGGCCCTGTATGCGAGCCGTGGCGCGGCCGATGCCGCCGCCACGCAGCTGGCCGGCGACGCGCTGATGCACTCGCAGCGCATCGGCAAGGCGGCACCGAATGCCTTGCAAGGCAATGAAGATGCGTTCCGCCAGCTCGAGGAGAGCCGCCGCGAGCTGGAGGGCGACCTGGCATTGCTCGACGATGGCGGCAGCTACCGGGGGCGCGGCGTGGCCGCCGCATCCGGCGCGCGGCAGGCGGCGATCGAGGATGCCCGCGCGAAATGGGCCGCCACCGCGCAGGCGGCGGACACGATCGTGCGCCATCGCGGCGACCTGGCCGATATCGACAAGTCGCTGCGCGCGCTCAATGTGCTGGCGCCCCAGCTGCTGGCCCAGGCCGAAGCCATTGCGGCGCTGCGGCTGGAGCGCGGCGCGGGCGCGCGCGAGACTGCCGCGCTGGCTCGCCTGACGATCCTCGTGCAGCGCATGAGCCTTGGCGCGGCCGAGTTTGCCGCCGCGAGCGGCATCCGCTCGGAAACGGCATTCCAGCTGGGCCGCGACATCACCGCCTTCCGTACCACGGTCGAGGCGCTGCGGCAGGGGAGCGTCACGCTCGGCATCGCCGCCGTGCGCGATGCGGACGTGCGCGCGCGCCTCGATGCGCTGCTGGCCGGCTTCGAGGAGTACCAGACGCAGGCCGGCAGGATTCTCGGCCGGCTCGACCGCCTGCTGGCGTCGCGCAACGCCGAGCGCCTGATCTTCAACCAGAACGAACCCCTGCGCCAGAGCCTCGTCCGGCTGCTGGACGGCTACCGGAGCGCGCAGGAATCGCTGAACTGGACGTTCTGGCTGATGGTGGCCGGCGGCATGCTGGTATTGCTGACGGGCGCCGCGATCGGGCGCGTGCTGCTGCAGGATTCCCACGACCGCACGCGCGGCGCCGAGCGCCGGCGCCAGCAGGCCGACGAGCTGCGGCAGCAGGCGCAGCGGCAGGAAGAGGAAGCCAAGGCCGCCAACGCGCAGAACCAGGCAGCGATCCTGCGCTTGATGAACGAGCTGCAGGAAGTGGCCGATGGCGACTTGACGGTGCAGGCCACGGTTTCCGAGGACATCACCGGCGCCATCGCCGATTCCGTGAATTACACGGTCGAGGAATTGCGCGCCCTGGTGGGCCGCGTGACGGCCACGGCCGAGCAGGTGACGGCCGCGTCCAGCCGGGCGCAGGATATTTCCACGGCGCTGCTGGCTGCCTCGCAGGAGCAGGCCCGCGAAATCCGCGATACCAGCACGACGGTGCTGCGCATGGCCTCCGAGATCACGCACGTGTCGACCTCCGCTGCCGAGTCGGCCGACGTGGCCCGCCGCTCCGTGGCGGCGGCGCGCCAGGGCGCGGCCGCCGTGCAGGATGCGATCGTGGGCATGAACGAGATCCGCGAGCAGATCCAGGAAACAAGCAAGCGTATCAAGCGGCTGGGCGAGTCGTCGCAGCAGATCGGCGAAATCACGGAACTGATCTCCGACATCACCGAGCAGACCAATGTACTGGCGCTGAACGCGGCGATCCAGGCCGCCTCGGCGGGCGAGGCGGGCCGCGGCTTTTCCGTGGTGGCCGAGGAAGTGCAGCGGCTGGCGGAACGGTCGGCCGACAGCGCCAAGCAGATCGGCGTGCTGGTGCGCACGATCCAGGCCGACACGCACGACGCGGTGGCGGCGATGGAACGGTCCACGCGCGGCGTGGTCGAAGGCGCGCGTTTGTCCGACGCGGCCGGCACGGCGCTGGACGACATCGAACGCGTGTCGCACCAGCTCGCGGACCTGATCGCCGGCATGTCCCGGGCGACCGGCACGCAGGCGGCATCGGCCAGTGGCGTGGCGCAGCAGATCGGCCATATCCTGCAGGCCACGGAAGAGGCGCAGGCCGGCACGCAGCAGACGGCGCAATCGGTGCGCCAGCTGTCGGTGCTGGCCCAGCAACTGAAGGATTCCGTGTCGCGCTTTCGCATCGGCAACCCAACAACCTGAACACCGAGACCATGAGCGAGACCGATTACCCGACCCACTCCTTCGATCCCGGCCCCCTGTCATGGGTGATGGGCGAGATCCGCGAAGCGCTCGGCCGCTCGCGCACGGCATTGTTCGAGGCGGGCGGGCTGGAGCCCGAAGACCAGGCCACCGCGCTGCGGCTGGCCAAGTCGCACCTGCACCAGGCACATGGCGCGCTGCAGATGGTGGACGCCGATGGCGTGGTCGCGATCACGCAACTGGCCGAGGAAGCGCTGGACCGCTTCAAGGATGGCAGCGTGAAATGCAGCGCCGACCATGTGGCGGTGATCGGGCGGCTGTATGGCGCGCTGGTCGAATACCTGGAAGAGCTGCTGGAAGGGGCGCCGTTCCAGCCGGTGCGGCTGTTCCCGTATTACGCGGCGGTGCAGCAGATGCTGGGGGCGGCGCGGATCCACCCGGCCGACCTGTTCTTCCCGGACCTGGCCCGCGAACCGGCGCTGCCGGTGGGCGATGGCGGGGAGGACACGGACGCCGACGTGCGCACTGCACTGCACGCCGACATCGACTATGGCGCCCTGCGCCAGCGTTTCGAACGGGCGCTGCTGCCTTACCTGAAATCCGGCGATCCGGCGCAGGCCGCGCCGCTGGCCGAGGTGATTGCCGAGGTGGCCTCAGCCCAGGCGGCGCCGCGCGGCCACGTGTTCTGGCTGGCGCTGCAAGCCTTTGCGGAGCTGGTGGTGCAGGGGCACGTGCCCGGTGGTGTGTACGTCAAGCAGCTGTTCGGCGCGGCCAACCTGCAGATGCGCCGGCTGGCGCAGGGCGCACCGGAATACCCGGACACGGTGCTGCGCGATGCGCTGTTCTTCGTGGCCGCGGCCGAACCGGCGCACCTGGCGCCACTGGCCCGTGACTTGCGGGCCGGCTTTGCGCTGGATGGCATGGTGCCGCCCGATTACGCGGCCGAACGCTACTGCCGTATCGACCCGGAAGCGCTGGCGCGCGCAAAGGAAGGGCTGGCCGAGGCGCGTGCCGCGTGGCAGCGGCTCGAAGCGGGTGACACCGCTGCGCAAACCGCATTCGGCCAGGCGGTGGCGCTGGTGGCCGCCGCCGTCGACAAGCTGGGCATCACGCCGCTGGCCGGCCTGATGCGGCAGCTGGTCGTCGTCGCGGAGGCTGGCCGGAACGAGGCGCTCGGGCTGGAAATGGCCACCGCGCTGCTGTTTGCCGGCCATGGCCTGGACCAGGTCCGCCACTTGCCGGATGACTTCGCGGCGAGCGCCGCCACGATCGGCGCGCGGCTCGAAGCGCTGGCGGCGGGGCAGGAACCCCCGGAGCCGGCGCAATGGCAGCAGGGCCTGGAGCAGCGTCTGCGGCAGGATGACACCGTGGCGGCGCTGGCGCAGCAAATGAAGGTGGCGCTGCGCGACGTGGAGCGCGTGCTGGACGAATTCGCGACCGATCCGGCGGCCCGGCCGCCGCTGGCGGACCTGGATCGCGTGCTGCACCAGCTCGAGGGCGCGCTGGCGATCACCGACCAGCCGGATGCGCAGGCCGCCGCGGCGCATGTGCGCCGGCAGGTGGCGGCACTTGCCGGCGGCAGCGGCGCGGACGATCCGGCGCAGCTCGATCGCATCGCCCAGAACGTGGGCGCGTTGGGCTTCTTTGTCGACATGCTGGCGCAGAACGCGGCTGGTGCACGCGAGCGTTTCGCCTTCGATGCCGGCCAGGGCACGTTCCGCGCGGTACCGCTGCGCAAGATCGCCGGGCCGGAATCGATCCCCGTGCTGGACGAGGAAGTGCCGGCGCCGCCCGAACCGGCTCCTGCCGCCACCGCCCCGGTGGCGCAGGGCGCCAGCGACGCGGCCATCGAGGAGGAATTGCTGGAAATTTTCATCGGCGAGGCACGCGAAGTGCTGGCCTTCGTCGATGGCCAGCTGGCCACGCGGGAAGCGGGGGAGCCGGACAGCCTGGCGCTGCTGCGCCGGTCGTTCCACACGCTCAAAGGCAGTGGCCGGATGGTCGGGCTGAACCAGTTCGCCGATGCCGCGGCCGCGCTCGAAAAAGTGCTCAATGCATGGCTGGCCGATGGCCGTTCCGCCAACGAAGCGCTGCGCGGCTTGCTGGAATGGACCGCGGCGGAACTCAATGCCTGGGTCGGCGAGCTGGTGGCAAAAGGTATTTCGCCGCGCAGCGCCGCGCCATTGGTGGCTGCGGCCGCACGGGTGCTGGAAGGGCAGCCGTTCGTGTCGCCGGACAAGTCGCCGGACGGCGCACCGGACACGCAGGCGGCAGCGACCGAACCACCGCCAGCTGAACCGTATGTGACCGACGAAAACCGGACGGCGGAAGCAGTAACCGATGAGGCAGCGGTCGGTGAAGCAGTAGTCGATGAAGCAGTGACCGACGAAGCAGTGGCCGAGGAAGCAGTGGCCGCTGAACCAATGGCTGATTCGTCGCTGGCGGAACCGGGTGGGGCCGCCACGCTCGAACCGGCCCCCGTGCCGGCCGACGAAGGCATGCGCTTCGTCGGCCGCCTTGCCGTGCCGGCTCCGCTGTTCGACATCTACGTGGCCGAAGCCACCGCGCTTGCCCAGGCGCTGGCGCGCGACTTCGCCACGTGGCGCCGCCAGGGCGAGCTCGACCCGGAAGCGCTGCACCTGGCGCATACGCTGGCCGGCACGTCGGGCACGGTCGGCTTCAAGGCGCTGCGCGAGCTGGCCTTCGCGCTTGAAACCACGCTGCAGGCCGCGCCGGCCACGCTGCACGACCCGGCGCACCATGACCTGTTCGAGCTGGCCATCGGGCGTGCCGGCGACATGGTGGCCAGTTTTGCCGCTGGCGAGATGCCGGCCGATCAGTCGGAGCTGATCGCGGCGCTGGAACGGCTGCGCGATGAACTGGCCCGCGCGCATGCCGCCGGCGCGGATGTGCAGGCGCGGCTGGATGGCATGCCGGCGGTGCCGGACGTGGCCGATGAGCCGCTTGATGAGCCGCTTATCGACCCGCTTGCTGAGCTGCTCGACGAGCCGGTCGACGAGCTCGCGGTCCGCCTCGACACGCTGTTCATGGATACCTATCACGCGCTGCTTGCCGATCCGCCGCCGGCGCCTGAGCGGGGCGCGCCGCTGCCGCTGCGCCCGCAACTGGCAACGCAGGATGAGTCGATCGACGACCTCTTCAACGCCGCGT
This sequence comes from Pseudoduganella lutea, assembly GCF_004209755.1. NCBI lineage: Bacteria > Pseudomonadati > Pseudomonadota > Betaproteobacteria > Burkholderiales > Oxalobacteraceae > Pseudoduganella > Pseudoduganella lutea. The sequence continues at coordinate 4,001,458 of NZ_CP035913.1, forward strand.
TCGACGATGCGTTCACGGCACCGCCGACGGCGCAGGTCCCGGCACCGCAGTTGTCACTCGTGCCGCCGCCCGAACCCGACGCGTCAGCGCCGGCACCGGAGGCCGAACAAGCCGATACGCAAGCCGATGAGCAAGTTGATGACCAAGCCGATGCGCCGGACGTGCAGGCCGTGCCGCTCCCCGAGCCGGAGGCGGATATCCCCACCGTGGCCGATGAACTCGACCCGGACTTGCTGCCCGTGTTCCTGGAAGAAGGCGCGGACCTGCTGCCGCAGGTGGGCGCCACGTTGCGGGCCTGGCAGCATGCGCCGGCCGATACGACCCACCCGGCCACATTGCAGCGGGTGCTGCACACGCTGAAGGGCAGCGCAAGAATGGCGGGCGCGATGCGCCTTGGCCAGCATGCGCACGAGATGGAAACCCATGTCGAGGCCATGGGCATGCCGGAGCCGGCGGCATTCGAGGGCTTGCTGGCCCATTATGATCACGCGCTGCTGCTGTTCGACCAGTTGCAGCACCCGCCCGCGGACCAGCATGCCGCGGTGGCGGCCGCACCGGCCGACACCGAGGCCGCAGCCGCCCAGGCACCGCTGGTGCGCGTGCGCGCCGACATCCTCGACCGCCTCGTCAACCAGGCCGGCGAGGTGGCAATCACCCGTTCGCGCCTGGAGAACGAAGTGGCGGCGCTGCGCACCGCGCTGGCCGACTTCGGGGACAACCTCGCCAGGCTGCGCCAGCAATTGCGCGAGGTGGAGATGCAGGCCGAATCACAGCTGAGTTCTCAACTGACACCGCAAAGCGCGTCGCGGCAGCCGGCGCCGGGCGAACGGGAATTCGACCCGCTTGAATTCGACCGCTACACGCGCCTGCAGGAATTGACGCGGATGATGGCCGAGAGTGTCGACGACGTGGCGTCGTTCCATGCCGGGCTGCGGCGTTCGGTCGACAGCGCCAGCGACGACCTGGTGCAGCAGGCGCGCATGACCCGCGAATTGCAGCGCGACCTGCTGCGCGTGCGCATGGTGCCGTTCGCCAGCATCGCCGAGCGCCTGTACCGCGTGGCGCGGCAGGGCGCCAAGGAGATGGACAAGCGCGTCAACCTCGATATCCGCGGCGGTTCCGTCGACATGGACCGCAGCGTGCTGGAGCGCATGGCCGCGCCGTTCGAACACCTGCTGCGCAACGCGGTCGTGCATGGCATCGAGGCGCGGGAAGACCGTATCGCCGCCGGCAAGCCGGAAACCGGTGAAGTGGTGGTGCAGGCCAGCCAGCAGGGCAACGAGATCGTGCTGGAATTTTCCGACGACGGAGCCGGGCTGGACCTGGCGCGTATTCGGGCCCGGGCGCGCGAACGGGGGCTGCTGGAGGACGGACACGATGCCGACGATGCCCTGGTGGCGAACCTGATCTTCGAGCCCGGCTTTTCCACGGCGAACGCCTTGACGGAGCTGGCTGGCCGCGGCGTGGGCATGGATGTGGTGCGTTCGGAAACGCAGGCACTGGGCGGGCGCATCGACACCCAGACGGTGCCGGGGCAGGGCACGCGATTCACGATCCACCTGCCGCTGACACTTGCCGTCACCCAGGTCGTGCTGCTGGCCGCGGGCGGCCGCACGCATGCGGTGCCCGCAGCGCTGGTGGAACAGGTGCTGCAGGTGAAAGCCGAGGCGCTGGATGAAGCTGCCGGGCGCGTGGACGTGGCTGGCCAGTCGCTGCCGCTGCACTACCTGCCGGCGCTGCTGGGCGACGCCCGCGCGAAGCCGCTGACGCAGCGGTCCGTGCCGGTGCTGGTGCTGCGTGCCGGCACCGACCGGCTGGCGCTGCGGGCCGATGAAGTGCTCGGCAACCGCGAGGTGGTCGTCAAGAACATCGGGCCGCAGCTGGCGCGCGTGCCCGGCATTGCCGGCGCCACCGTGCTGGGTTCGGGCGAGATCGTGCTGATCCTGAACCCGGTCGTGCTGGCCCAGCAGATGGCACAGCAGGAGACCGGGCAAGCCCGGCTCCACGCGCCGCCGGCCGTGCATGTGGCGGGCGGTACCATCATGGTCGTCGACGATTCGCTCACCGTGCGCAAGGTTACGCAGCGGCTGCTCGAGCGGGAAGGGTATGTGGTGCTGCTGGCCAAGGACGGCGTCGACGCGCTCGAACAGATCGCCGTCCACCGGCCGGACCTGATGCTGGTCGATATCGAAATGCCGCGCATGGATGGCTTCGACCTGGTGCGCCACGTGCGCGCCGATGCCGCCACCGGCGAAATCCCGATCATCATGATCACCTCGCGCAGCGCCGACAAGCACCGCAACCTGGCGTTGCAACTGGGCGTGAACGCGTATTTCGGCAAGCCTTACCAGCAGACGGTGCTGCTGGGGGCGATCGCCGGCCTGCTCCCGGCGCAAGGGGAGTCGGGCGAGCGGTGACGTGTTTATGTCATTGCGACATGTTATTGCCATCCTCCCGATGTCGATGGGATAATGCGAGGCGACTTTCGCCCGGATGCCGCCTGCGCGATGCAACCGGCCGGCCGGAGTGGATGAAGGGGAGCGCGCAACGCCCCTTCATGCTGCCGAGTACTTGCGTCAGAGAGGAAGCTGGGTGCTCATGGACGAAGAATACAAAGCGTGCCGACGCAAGAATTATGTCCACGCCGCTTATGTCGAGGCGGCCATTCACATCAACAAGGTGCTGGGCTCGGACCGCGCCTACTGGATACTGCTCCGCGAAAACGTGCCCGCGGAGGTCATCGAGCGGATCATCAAGGGCAAGGATGGCAGGCTGCGGCGGAAGGATCGCCGCTATGCCACCCGCCGCGCGTCGATTACCGGGGCCGAGCTGGATCCCTTGTCCGATGACCAGCGCGCGGACCAGCTGACGTCCCAGCGCATCGAGGTGGCACTGGTCTTCCAGACGATGCTCGGCACGGATGCCGCCGCGGAATACCTGCGCAATTCCGGCATACCCATCTGGATAACGGCCCGCGTGCTCGGCTCCGCGAAAAGGAGACCGACGCCGGCGCTGGTCGCCGAGTAATGGTCCGGGATCGTCACATCGTGTGATCCGAACCGTGGCTGTCCCGCCAATGCATGACTCTGCGTTCCGAAGGACTGCCCGACAACACTCTTTCGATCACGTCGCGCGGCACCGCGCCCGATGACAACAGCGCTCGCGCATAGGAGAGGTGAAAAACTTCTTTCAGGATAATCGCAGCATCGACAAGCGCCGCGAGTCCAGCATCCTGGCGTATCATTTTGGGCTCCGGTAAAAAACCGTGCGCCAAGACCGACGGTCACTTCCTTTCAACGAGAGGAACGGTCAACTGGTTGACATATTTATCATAAATGCCCATCCGCTCGACAGCGGCGGCGATCGGGCAGGCGCGTTCAGCCGCGTGCCTTGACGACCTCGAAGCGCGCCAGCGTGCGTTGCCGCGCTTCGGCGTGATCGACGACCGGCGGCGGGTAGCCCGCCACGCCGCCATGCAGCCATGGTGCATGGATTTCCCTGGCGGACAGGTCGGCCAACCGCGGCAGGAACTTCCGGATGAACTCGCCATCCCGGTCGAAGCGCTCCGACTGGGTGACCGGATTGAAGATCCGGAAGAACGGCTGGGCATCGCAGCCGCTCGACGCCGCCCACTGCCAGCCGCCATTGTTCGAGGCCAGCTCGTAATCGTTCAGCTTCAGCGCGAAATACGCTTCGCCACGCCGCCAGTCGATGCCCAGGTCCTTGCACAGGAAGCTTGCCGTCACCATGCGCAGCCGGTTGTGCATGAAGCCGGTGGTGTTGAGTTGCGCCATCGCGGCATCGACGAGCGGGTAGCCGGTGCGGCCTTCGCACCAGGCGGCGAACAGTTCATCCGCGGCGGGCCCGGTTTCCCAGTCGACCTTGTCGTACACGGGCTTGAACGACGTGCCCACCACGTGCGGGTTGTGGAACAGGATCATCTGGTAGAAGTCGCGCCAGACCAGTTCCGAGAGCCAGGTGGCACCACCGTCGCCGGCCTGGCCGCGGGCCGACAGTTGCAGGGCGGTGCGCACGAGGTGGCGGATCGACACGGTGCCGAAACGCAGGTGCAGCGACAGGTGCGACGTGCCGTCGCGCGCCGGGAAGTCGCGCGCGTTGTCGTAGTCGGGCAATTGCGGCTGGAAGGTGTCGAACAGGGCACTGCCGCCGGCCATGCCGGGTGTCACGCCGACGTCGGCCAGGTCGGCGCCATCGAAACCGATGTCCTGCAATGCCAGCAACCGCGACTTGCCGGCTGCAAATGCCGCCGCATGCGGCTCGATGTGCCACGGTGCCAGGGCGTCCGGCTGCGCTTCGAGCCGCTTCATCCATGCCTTCTTGTAGGGCGTGAACACGCCAAGCGGCTTGCCGGCCTGCGACAGCACTTCGCTCCTGGCAAAGATCACGTGGTCCTTGAACAGTTTCAACGCCCGGCCGTCCGATTCCAGTGCGGCAAGCACCGCTTCGTCGCGGGCAATGGCGGCCGGATCGTAATCCTCGTTCGCGTACACGGCCGCAACACCGAGCTCGGCGGCCAGTGCCGGAATCGCGGCGCGGGCGTCGCCATGGCGAACGAGCAGGTGTCCGCCCAGCGCTTCGAGTTCGTCCGCCAGTTCCGCCAGCGAGGCATGGATGAAGGCGACGCGGCGGTCGTCGCGCGGCAATCCCGCCAGGATCGGACTGTCGAAAATAAAGGCACAGTAGACGGGGGTGTCAGCCAGCAGGGCGTGGTGCAGGGCGGCGTGGTCGAAGGCGCGCAGGTCGCGGCGAAACCACACCAGGGCGCCACGGGGATCGGAATTGCTTTGAGGCATGTTCAAGCTCAAGTCGGAGGATGGATTATTGCCTACTATCAGTTTACAGAGCGCCAGCGTCGTTTGATGGCCGTTCCGGCAATTCATAGTAAACTGTCGATGTGGCGTGCGTTTCCGCACGTCATTAACTACTACAACAGTCCAGCGAAGAGAGCAGCTTATGAAGAAGAGCAAAGTGAGCAAACCGCTACCTGTGCCCGGGCTGTTACAGGAAAGCGAGTCACCGCTGCACAAGATGGAATCGAAGGATACCTCCGCGACGCCAGCGCTGAACCTGGCAAATCACTTCCTGATCGCGATGCCGTCGATGCAGGATCCCGTCTTTGGCGGCGCTGTCGTGTATGTCTGCGAGCACAATGAAAACGGCGTGCTCGGTGTCATCATCAACAAGGCAACCGACATGACGATGGACGTGTTGTTCGAGCGCATCGACCTTGAGGTCACGGCCGCGAACGACCAGATGACGAGAAAGCCCATCATGCTCGGCGGGCCTGTGCAGGACGACCGCGGCTTCGTGCTGCACACGCCTGGCGCGCGCTATTCGTCGTCGCTGACGGTGACCGACGAAGTGGCATTCACCACGTCGATCGACGTGCTGGAAGCCGTCGCCAAGGGCGCCGGCCCGCAGCGCATGCTGGTGTCGATCGGTTACTCGGGCTGGAGCCCGGGCCAGCTCGAGGACGAGATCAGCCGCAACGGCTGGCTGACCGTCAATGCCGATCCGGCCGTGCTGTTCGAGGTGCCGATCGAGGAACGCTATGTGGCCGCGATGAAACTGCTGGGCATCGATCCATTGATGCTCACTTCCGAAGCGGGCCATGCTTAGTCCGGGAAATGCGCCGGAAACCTTGTTCGGCTTTGACTTCGGCATCAAACGTATCGGCGTAGCGATGGGAAACACGATGATCGGCCAGGCCAGCCCGCTGGCCGTCATCAAGGCCATCGACAATCAATCCCGCTTTGCGGAAATCAAGACCCTGATCGACAAGTGGGGCCCGACCAGATTCATCGTCGGGCTGCCGCTGCATCCGGACGGCGCCGAGCACGAGATGACGGCGCGCTGCCGCCGCTTTGCCAACCAGCTGCATGGCCGCTTCGACATTCCTGTCGAGCTCGTCGACGAACGCTATTCTTCCGCCGTGCTGTCCCAGAAGCGGGGCGAGGTGATCGACGACCGCGCGGCGGCCGTCATCCTGCAACAGTATTTCGACCAACATCCAAATTAATCATGTCTCACACTGACCCAACCTTGCTGGACGCCGAGGCGCTGTACGCCGCGCTGCTTGACCAGGTGAAGGCCGGCCTGGCCGGCGCGCACGAGCCGGCGATCGTCGGCATCCATTCCGGCGGCGCCTGGATCGCCGAACGCCTCGCGCACGATCTCGGCATGCAGGACCGCTGCGGCGTGCTCGACGTGTCGTTCTACCGCGACGACTATGCCAAGAAGGGCTTGCCCGCCGAAGTGAAGCCCACCAATATCGGCTTCGAGGTGGCCGGTGCCACGATCCTGCTGGTGGACGACGTGCTGTACACGGGCCGCACCACGCGTGCCGCGATCAACGAACTGTTCGACTATGGCCGCCCGGCGCGCATCCTGCTGGCCGCGCTGGTCGACCGGGGCGGGCGCCAGCTGCCGGTGGCCGCCGACTTCGTGGCCGCGCACACGCGCGTCGCTCCCGGTGAAGCCCTGCGCCTGAAACAGACCGACGACCGACGATTCCATCTCACCATCGAACACGAATCCGCGTAAACTTTTATGCTCAATCCGCAATTGAACAAACACGGTGAGCTGCAGCACCTGCTGTCCACCGAAGGCCTGCCCAAGGCCATCATCAACCAGATCCTCGATACCGCCAGTTCCTTCGTCAGCGTTTCCGACCGCGAAGTGAAGAAGGTGCCGCTGCTGCGCGGCAAGAGCGTGTTCAACCTGTTCTTTGAAAATTCCACGCGCACGCGCACCACGTTCGAGATCGCGTCGAAGCGCCTGTCGGCGGACGTGATCAACCTGAACATCTCGGCATCGTCGGCCAGCAAGGGCGAATCGCTGCTGGACACGATCGACAACCTGGCCGCCATGCATGCCGACATGTTCGTGGTGCGCCACGCACAATCCGGCGCGCCGTACCTGATCGCCAAGCACCTGCAGGACACGAAGCAGAACCACGTCCACGTGGTGAATGCGGGCGATGGCCGCCACGCGCACCCCACGCAGGGCCTGCTCGACATGTACACGATCCGGCACTACAAGAAGGATTTCACGAACCTGCGCGTGGCGATCGTCGGCGACATCCTGCACAGCCGGGTGGCCCGCTCGGACATCCACGCGCTGACCACGCTGGGCGTGCCCGAGATCCGCGCGATCGGCCCGCACACGCTGCTGCCGGGTGGCCTGGAACAGCTGGGCGTGCGCACGTTCACCAACATGGACGAAGGCTTGAAGGACGTGGACGTGATCATCATGCTGCGCCTGCAGAACGAACGGATGAGCGGCGCGCTGCTGCCTTCGGCGCAGGAATACTTCAAGAGCTACGGCCTGACGCCGGAACGCCTCGCGCTGGCGAAGCCGGATGCCATCGTGATGCACCCGGGCCCGATGAACCGCGGCGTGGAGATCGACTCGGCGGTGGCCGATGGTCCGCAGGCCGTGATCCTGCCGCAGGTCACATTCGGGATCGCGGTGCGCATGGCCGTGATGAGCATTGTCGCAGGGACTCAAGGATAAGTATCAGGATGAGCAATCTTCACATCAAGAACGGCCGCGTGATCGACCCGGCCAACGGCGTCGACGCCGTGCAGGACCTGTATATCGTCGACGGCAAGGTGGCCGCGCTGGGCGCGGCCCCCGAAGGTTTCACGGCGGCGCGCACGATCGATGCGAGCGGCCTGGTGGTGGCCCCCGGCCTGGTGGACCTGGCGGCGCGCCTGCGCGAGCCGGGCTATGAATACAAGGCCACGCTGGAATCGGAAATGCAGGCCGCCCTGCATGGCGGCGTGACGAGCCTCGTGTGCCCGCCGGACACCGATCCCGTGCTCGACGAGCCGGGCCTGGTGGAAATGCTGAAGCACCGGGCGCGCAGCCGCAATGGCGCGCACGTGCATCCGCTGGGGGCGCTGACGATGGGCCTGAAAGGCGAAGCATTGACGGAGATGGCCGAACTGACCGAAGCGGGCTGCATCGGCTTCGCGCAGGCCGAGATGCCGGTGACGGACACCAACGTACTGCTGCGCGCGCTGCAATACGCGAAGACGTTCGGCTTCACCGTGTGGCTGCGCCCGCAGGACGCCTACATCGGCAAGGGCGGCGTGGCCCACAGCGGGCCGCTGGCCTCGCGCATGGGCCTGTCCGGCGTGCCGGTGATGGCCGAAACCATCGCGCTGCACACGATCTTCGAACTGGTGCGTTCCACCGGCGCGCGGGTGCACCTGTGCCGGCTGTCTTCCGCCGCCGGCCTGGAACTGGTGCGCGCGGCAAAGGCCGAAGGCTTGCCGGTCACCTGCGACGTGGGCGCGCACCACGTGCACCTGACCGATGCCGACATCAACTTCTTCGATCCGAATGCGCGCTTGACGCCGCCATTGCGCTCGCAGCGCGACCGCGATGCGATCCGCGCCGCGCTGGCCGACGGCACGGTCGACGCGATCTGCTCGGACCACACGCCGGTCGACGACGATGAAAAACTGCTGCCGTTCGCCGAAGCGTCGCCGGGCGCCACGGGCCTTGAACTGCTGCTGTCGCTGGCGATCAAGTGGAGCGAAACGCTGGGCAATGGCCATGCGGCGGGCGACAAGCACCTGTTCAAGGCGCTGCAGCGCGTCACGTCCGACCCGGCCCGCGTGGCTGGCCTCGATGCCGGCCACCTGCGCGTGGGTGCGAGCGCCGACGTGGTGCTGTTCGATCCGGCCGAGCGCTGGCTGGTCGAGGCGGGCGCACTGGCCAGCCAGGGCAAGCACACGCCATTCCTCGGCTACGAAATGCCGGGTCAGGTCAAGGCCACGATCGTGGCTGGCCGGGTCGCCTACGAACGGAAAGCCGCCTGAGTCGATGATCCTCGCATTGCGCATCGCGCGGCTCGTCTTCCACCTGCTGTCCGGCATGGCGATCTGCGCGCTGTTCTTCCCGTGGATCGATCGCGAGGCACGGGAAATCCACATCCGCCGGTGGTCGCGCCACCTGCTGGGCATCTGCAATGTGCACGTGCAGATCACCGGCGGCAGCGCGGCACCGCGCGCCCAGGCGCTGGTGGTGGCCAACCATGTCTCCTGGCTGGACATCTTCGTGCTCAACGCGCTGTATCCATGCCGCTTCGTGGCCAAGGCCGAGATCCGCGCCTGGCCGCTGGCCGGCTGGCTGGTCGAGCAGGCCGGCACCGTGTTCATCGCGCGCGGCAACCGGCGCGACCTGCGCCGCGCGTTCGAAGGACTGGTGACGGCGCTGAAGACCGGCGAGCGTGTGGCGTTCTTCCCGGAAGGGACGACGGCCCCGCAAGGCACCCTGCTGCCGTTCCACGCCAACCTGTTCGAGGCCGCGGTGGACGCGAAATCGCGCGTGCAGCCGTATGCGATCCGCTACATCGACCATGAGCGCAAGCCGCATCCCGCCGTGGAATTCATCGGCGACATGACGTTCGTGCAGAGCGTGCTGGCGATCCTGTCGGGCAAGGCGATCCACGCCCGCGTGACGATCCTGCGTTCGATGAAGAGCGAAGGCGTGGGCCGGCGCGACCTGGCCGAGCGCTCCTACCAGGCGATTCGCGAAGCGCTGAAGATTCCCGCGCCGCCAGGCGCCGAACCTGGTCCCGATGCCAGCCCGGATGCCGGCCCGGATGCCGACCCCGATACCGGCCACGATGCCGCAGAGGCCGAACGAAAACCGGTGACAGGCTCCGATTGGCAGAAGTGAAAGCCCTGCTTCACTACCGGTGTTCAGCCTTGCCCTTGGCCCGCTGAAACTCCGGGCACTCCACCTGCAACAGTGACCGGTCGTCCAGGCAGACGGCCGACAGTTGCCCACCCCATACGCAGCCGCTGTCGAGCGCGATGTATTGCGGCGTGATGCGCAAGCCCAGCGCCGACCAGTGGCCAAAGACCACGGACACATCCTGCGTGCGGCGCCCCGGCACCTCGAACCACGGCATCAGCCCGGTGGCGGAATCGACGGTGGCACTTTCCTTCAGCTTGAAATCCATCTCGCCGTCGGCGCTGCAAAAGCGCATGCGCGTCAGCGCGTTGACGATGCAGCGCAGCCGTGCCGCGCCGCGCAGGTCGTCGTCCCAGCGGTCCGGCTGGTTGCCGTACATTTCAGCCAGGAAGCCCGCCCAGTCCGGACTGCGCAGGGCTGTTTCCACTTCGCCGGCCAGCGCGACCGCCTGCGCCGCGCTCCATTGCGGCAGCACGCCGCCATGCACCAGCAGGTGACCCTTCGTGAAAAGTGCCAGTGGCCGCTCGCGCAGCCAGTGCAGCAGCGCGTCGCGATCCGGTGCGGCTAGGATCGTGTCGAGGGTGTCCGAACCGGATTCCGGCCGGATACCGTTGGCGACGGCCAGCAAGTGCAGGTCATGGTTGCCCAGCACGGCATCGATGCGCCCGCCACTGCCCTGCGCCAGCGCCTGCACATAGCGCAGCGTGGACAGCGAGTCGGGGCCGCGGTTGATCAGGTCGCCGCAGAACAGGATGGCCGGCGGTGCATTGCCATGCTCGCGTTCAAGGATGCGCTCGACCAGCGCGACAGTTTCGGCATGGCATCCTTGCAGGTCGCCAATCGCATAAGTCCGCATACTTCTCCATCGTGGTGCCGCCGCGCCGCGCCGTATCGTAACCGTAGGCTGCCGGGCGCTTTGCCATTACAATCAGTGTTATCAAAAATTACTTGCTGGACAGGGATACTAAATGATTTTCGTGACTGGCGGGGCCGGGTTCATCGGCTCGAACTTCGTGCTGGACTGGCTCGCGCAATCGGACGAGCCCGTGCTCAACTTCGACAAGTTGACCTATGCCGGCAACCTGAACAACCTGGCAGCGCTGAAGGAAGACGCGCGCCACATATTCGTGCGCGGCGACATCTGCGACGGCGAACAGGTGCTCGGCCTGCTGCAGGAACACCGGCCGCGCGCCATCGTGCACTTCGCCGCCGAGAGCCACGTCGACCGGTCGATCCATGGCCCGGCAGAATTCATCAACACGAACATCAACGGCACGTTCGCGCTGCTCGAAGCGGCGCGGGCCTACTGGAGCACCTTGCCGGACGCGGAAAAGGCGGCCTTCCGCTTCCTGCACGTGTCCACCGACGAGGTATATGGCACGCTGGGTCCGGACGATGCGCCGTTTTCCGAAACCACGGCCTATGCGCCGAACAGCCCCTATTCGGCGTCGAAGGCGGCATCGGACCACCTGGTGCGGTCCTACCATCACACCTATGGCTTCCCCACGCTGACGACGAACTGCTCGAACAACTACGGCCCGTATCACTTCCCTGAAAAGCTGATTCCGCTGATGATCGCCAACGCGCAGGCCGGCAAGCCATTGCCGATCTATGGTGACGGCCAGCAGATCCGCGACTGGCTGTATGTATCCGACCATTGCACCGCGATCCGCCGCGTGCTGGCTGATGGCGTGCTGGGCGAAACCTACAACGTGGGCGGCTGGAACGAGATGGCGAACCTGGATGTGGTGCACACGCTGTGCGACATCCTCGACAGCCTCAAGCCAAAGGCCGACGGCAGCAGCTACCGCACCCAGATCGCGTATGTAAAGGACCGTCCGGGCCACGATCGCCGCTATGCGATCGACGCGCGCAAGCTCGAGCGCGAGCTGGGCTGGAAGCCGGCCGAAACGTTCGAGACCGGCATCCGCAAGACGGTGCAATGGTATCTCGACCACGCGGACTGGGTGGCGGACGTGCAGTCCGGCGCCTATGCCAAGTGGGTCGAGACCAATTACTTCAACCGCGACGCGACAGGGAGCAGCGCATCATGAGCATCGATCCGATCAGCGCACGCAAGGGCATCATCCTGGCCGGCGGTTCCGGTACCCGGCTGTATCCGGTGACCACCAGTGTCTCCAAGCAGCTGCTGCCGATCTACGACAAGCCGATGATCTACCATCCGCTGACCACGCTGATGCTGGCCGGCATGCGCGAGATCCTGGTCATTTCGACGCCGCAGGATACGCCGCGCTTTCGCGAACTGCTGGGCGATGGCAGCCAATGGGGCCTGCAGCTCTCGTATGCCGTGCAGCCTTCGCCGGACGGCCTGGCGCAGGCATTCATCATCGGCCGCGACTTTGTCGGCGACGCGCCGTCCGCGCTGATCCTGGGCGATAACATCTACTATGGCAATGACCTCGATGCGCTGTTGCGCAGCGCGGCCAGCCAGCCCGACGGGGCAACGGTGTTCGCCTACCACGTGCACGATCCGGAGCGCTATGGCGTCGTGGAGTTCGACGGCAACCGGCGCGCGGTCAGCATCGAGGAAAAACCGGCGCTGCCGAAATCGAACTACGCGGTGACGGGCCTGTATTTCTACGACAGGCAGGTCTGCGACATCGCCGCCTCGATCAAGCCGTCGGCCCGCGGCGAACTGGAAATCACCGACGTGAACAAGGCCTACCTGGAGCAGGGCGACCTGCGCGTGGAACTGATGGGGCGCGGCATGGCCTGGCTCGATACGGGCACCCATGAATCGCTGCTCGATGCGTCGCAATTCATTGCCACGATCGAGAAGCGCCAGGGCCTGAAGGTGGCCTGCCCGGAAGAAATCGCCTATCGAAAGGGCTATATCGATGCCGAGCACCTGCGCCGCCTCGCCGAGCCACTGAAGAAGAACGGTTACGGCCAATACCTGATGCAGATCTTGCAGGATAAAGTGATTCCACGATGAAAGTTATTACTACGCCGATCGAAGGCCTGCTGATCATCGAGCCCACCGTGTTCGGCGATGAACGGGGCTTTTTCTATGAGAGCTTCAATGCACAGCGCTTTGCCGAGCTGACCGGCGTGCAGTTGCCGTTCGTGCAGGACAACCACTCGCGCTCGGCCCGTGGCGTGCTGCGCGGCATGCATTACCAGATCCGGCAGGCGCAAGGCAAACTGGTGCGCGTGACCGCCGGCAGCGTGTTCGACGTGGCCGTCGACCTGCGCAGGCGTTCGCCCACGTTCGGCCAGTGGCATGGCCTGGAGCTGTCGGCCGAGAACAAGCGCCAGTTCTGGATCCCGCCGGGCTTCGCGCACGGCTTTGCCGTGACCAGCGAATTTGCCGAGTTCCTGTACAAGACCACCGATTACTATGCGCCCGAGCATGAGCGCTCGATCGCGTGGAACGACCCCGCCGTCGGCATCGAGTGGCCGGTCGAGGGGATGCCACTGCTGTCCGCCAAGGACCGCAACGGTGTGCCGCTGGCCGATGCGGAAGTGTTTCAATGAAGATCCTGCTCACCGGCAGTACCGGCCAGGTCGGCTATGAACTGGAACGCAGCCTGCAAGGCCTGGGCGAGGTGATCGCCGTCGATCGCGGCCGGATGGATCTGGCCGATCTCGACCAGGTGCGCGACGTGATCCGGGCGGTGCGGCCGCAACTGATCGTCAATCCGGCCGCCTACACGGCGGTGGACAAGGCGGAAAGCGAACCGGACCTGGCGCACCGGATCAATGCCGAAGCGCCGGCCGTCATGGCCGCCGAAGCCAGGGCGCTGGGCGCGGCGCTGGTGCATTACTCGACCGATTACGTGTTCGACGGACGCATGGCCGATGCGCGCGTGGAAAGCGATGCCGTTGGGCCATTGAACGTCTATGGCGCCAGCAAGCTGGCCGGTGAAAGGGCGATTGCCGCGTCCGGCGTACCGCACCTGATCCTGCGCACCAGCTGGGTATACGGCATGCGCGGCAAGAACTTCCTGTTGACGATGCTGCGCCTGGCACGGGAGCGCGATGAATTGCGCATCGTCGACGACCAGCATGGCGCGCCCACCTGGAGCCGCACCATTGCCGATACCACGGCGCTGATCCTGGCGCAGGCGCGTGCCGGCGGCCAGCCCTGGTGGGAGGAGAACGGCGGCATCTATCACCTGTCCAGCCAGGGGCGCACCACGTGGTGCGGCTTTACTGCCGCGATCCTGGAAGAGGCGGGCATCGACTGCAAGCTGGTGCCGATCACGACCGACCAATATCCATTGCCGGCTGCCCGCCCCCGGTATTCGGCACTCGATTCCAGCCGGCTGCAGGAGCGCTTCGTGCGCCTGCCAGAATGGCGCGAGGCGCTACATCTGTGCCTGCGTTGATCGCTTTTGCTGCGCCCATTCATCCACGCGCTATCGGCCAGATGTTTCCAATAGTAAATGATTTCAGGCAGCTTGCCTGACGGTTGTAGAATCCGGCATTTTTCCGAGGCCCTGGCTATTACCCGGGGCCAGCCTGATTTTCCGAGTTTCTAATTATTAATCCGGTACAATCGCTGGTTGGCATGCAGACAACGCCCGTTGCTGCAGTGCGGCATCGCCTGACCACGACCGATTTACGATACATGTTTTCTTTCCTTGTAAGCTTTGTCGCTTCGGCCTTGCTGACCCTGCTGGTCATCAAGGAGGCGCGGCTGCACGGTCCTGCGCTGGATGCCGATTTCAATGGCGTCCAGAAAGTGCATTCGCACAGCGTGGCCCGGATCGGCGGGCTGTCGATCTTTATGGCCGTCGCGCTGTCGGCGTGCATTTCCGTCTGGCGCGTACCGGCATTGACCACCTGGATGCTGTCGCTCATGGCGTGCAGCGCCTGCGCATTTGTCGGCGGTATTGTCGAGGATTACACCGGGCGGGTATCCGCCGCGCGTCGCCTGCTGTTGACGATGGTCGCGGCGCTGCTTGGCTATTACCTGCTCGATGCCAGGATCGATCGTATCGACTGGATCGATGCGGTCTGGCCGCTTCCCTATATCTGGCTGACGCTGCCGCTGACCGTATTATCGGTGGCCGGCATTGCCAATGCCGTCAATATCATCGACGGATTCAATGGCCTGGCCAGCGTCGTAACGATATGCATGCTGCTTTCCCTCGGTTATGTGGCATTGCAGGTCAACGATATGTTCGTGCTGGTGGCCGCGCTGATGGTGGCCGGCGCCACGGCCGGATTCCTCATCTGGAATTATCCGGTCGGCCTGATATTCCTGGGCGATGGCGGGGCATACTTCATCGGATTCATGCTGGGCGAGCTGGCCCTGCTGCTCGTGATGCGCAATCCCCAGGTGTCCACGTGGTATGCGGCGCTGCTGTTGATCTATCCGGCATTTGAAACGCTGTTTTCCGTGTATCGCCGCATGTTCATCCGCGGCAAGTCGCCGGCGATGCCGGACGGCATTCACCTGCACAGCCTGATATTCAGGCGCGTCGTGCAATGGGCGGTCGGGCACAAGGATGCCCGCGCGCTAATGCGCCGCAATTCACTGACATCACCTTATCTGTGGATGTTCTCACTGATGGCTGTAATACCGGCCACCGTGTTCTGGCGCTATACCGGCGTGCTGATGCTATTTTGCCTGCTGTTCGTTATCAGTTATGTCTGGTTATATGTACGCATCGTCCGATTTAAAGCGCCACGTTGGATGATTCGCCACAAAAGAAACCAGTGAATACAAAGTTGGTGTATATTTCGCACAGAAACACGTTTCCCCGATCATTTTTACAAAGGAATAGACGATGGATCTGTCGAATTTGTCCGCCTCGGAATTGCGCAATCTGCAGGAACAGGTCAAGCGTGAACTGAAAAAACGCGAGTCGCAGGACCTGCAAAAAGCAAAGGATGAGATTCTCGCCATTGCACAGCGCGTCGGCTTGCCGCTGAAGGAATTGATCGCATCCAATTCGCGCGGTAAAGGCGGTACCGTTGCGGCGCGTTTCCGCAATCCCGGGGATTCGGGCCAGCAATGGACCGGCCGTGGCCGCCAGCCGAAATGGGTCAAGGATTGGGTGGATTCGGGTAAATCCATCGACGATCTGCGGATCTGATGAAACCCCGATAAACCTGTTGCGCGGCGCCAGCCGCTGGCCGGCGGTATGCCGCGGCGGGCGACCCGGTCGTACATTCAGTACGACCCCTGTTCTCTCAAGCAGGCCTGGCGTCGCCATGATGGTTTCGCGAGACCCCAGGATCACTGCCACAGCGAGTCGGGCATATCACGCGAGCGATTGTGCGTGGCAGCAAGCCGAGCTTGCCTGCGGAGGGCAACGCACTTACTATACCGGTTGTTTCCATTTCATAAAGCCGGCTGCCCGATCAGCCTGGGCTCCCGACATTCATGGTCTCCCTCTCCAAATCAATTTTCAAAGCCTACGACATCCGCGGCATCATCGATAAAACCCTTGACGCAGGCATCGCCCGCCAGATCGGCCACGCATTCGGCGCCGCCGCGCTGGCGAAAGGCGAGCGCAGTGTCGTGATCGGCCGCGATGGCCGCCTGTCCGGGCCGGCACTGGCTGCCGCGCTGGCGGAAGGCCTGCAAGCGGCGGGCGCGGATGTGATCGACCTGGGCGTGGTCGCCACGCCAATGGTGTACTTCGGCACGAATGTGCTGGAAACGAAATCGGGCATCATGGTCACGGGCAGCCACAATCCGCCCGACTACAACGGCTTCAAGATGGTGCTCGCCGGCGAAGCGATCTATGGCGACGCGATCACCGGCCTGTACGAGCGCATT
The DNA here is from genome assembly GCF_004209755.1 of Pseudoduganella lutea. Taxonomy (NCBI): domain Bacteria; kingdom Pseudomonadati; phylum Pseudomonadota; class Betaproteobacteria; order Burkholderiales; family Oxalobacteraceae; genus Pseudoduganella; species Pseudoduganella lutea. Next base: position 4,017,947 of record NZ_CP035913.1, read on the forward strand.
GCCGCGGACGACCTGCCAGTGGCTGCCGAGCCAGGCAACTACCGCACGCACGACATTCGCGCCGCCTATCTCGAGCGCATCATCGGCGACGTGAAGATTGCCCGCCCGATCAAGATCGCCGTCGACTGCGGCAACGGCGTGGCCGGCGCGTTCGCGGGCGACCTGTACCGCGGCATGGGCTGCGAAGTGATCGAACTGTTCTGCGAAGTGGATGGCAACTTCCCGAACCACCACCCGGACCCGGCCCACCCGGAAAACCTGCAGGACCTGATCCGCTGCCTGCAGGAGACCGATGCCGAGATCGGCCTGGCATTCGATGGCGACGGCGACCGGCTCGGTCTCGTCACGAAGGATGGCCAGATCATCTACCCGGACCGCCAGATGATGCTGTTCGCGGCCGACGTGCTGTCGCGCGTGCCGGGCGAACAGATCCTGTACGACGTGAAGTGCACGCGCCACCTGGCGCCGTATATCGAGAAATCGGGCGGCAAGCCGCTGATGTACAAGACCGGCCATTCGCTGGTCAAGGCCAAGCTGAAGGAAACCGGCGCGCCGCTGGGCGGCGAGATGAGCGGCCACATCTTCTTCAAGGAACGCTGGTATGGCTTCGACGACGGCCTGTATGCCGGCGCGCGCATGCTGGAAATCCTGACGAAGGAAACGGATCCTTCCGCGCTGCTCAATTCCCTGCCGCAGTCCGACAGCACCCCGGAATTGCACCTTCACCTGAAGGAAGGGGAGAACTTTGCGCTGATGGACACGCTGCGCGCGCAAGCGACCTTCCCTGGCAACGAACGCATCATCACGATCGACGGCCTGCGCGTTGAATACGCCGACGGCTTCGGCCTGGCGCGCTCGTCGAACACCACGCCGGTGATCGTGCTGCGCTTCGAAGCCGAAACGCCGCAAGCGCTGGCACGCATCCAGGGCCAGTTCCGCGATGTGATCCTGACTGCGAAGCCGGACGCCGAGCTGCCGTTCTGAGTTAGATGAACATCCTGCTGGTGCGCGTCTCCTCGCTGGGAGACGTGCTGCACAACATGCCCATCGTGGCGGACATCCGCCGCCACTTCCCCGACGCGAACATCGACTGGGTGGTGGAAGAGGGCTATGTCAGCCTGGTTCGCCTCAATCCCGATGTGCGGCACGTCATCCCGTTCGCGCTGCGCCGATGGCGCAAGAACCTGGGCGACAAGGCTGTACGGGCCGAGATCAAGGGATTCTTCCGCCGGCTGCGCGAAGTCGAATACGACTACGTGTTCGACACGCAGGGCCTGCTGAAGACCGGCATCATCATGGGGGCCGCGCGCATCCGCAAGGGCGGCAAGAAGGTGGGCCTGGCGAACGGCAGCGAAGGCTCCGGCTACGAAGGCATTTCCCGCATCTTCCACACCGACAGCATTCCGCTCGACCCTCGCACGCACGCGGTCGCACGCGGCCGGCTTGTCGCCGGCGCTGCACTTGGCTATGCGGTCGACACGCCGGCCGATTTCGGTCTGCCCGAAGTTGCAGCCGACGAACCGCGCCCGGACTGGCTGCCCGCCGGACACTATGCGGTGTATTTCCACGGCACCGCGCGCGACGCGAAGAAATGGGCGCCGGCCAACTGGATTGCGCTGGGCCGCGAGCTGGCACCCATGCCGATCCTGCTGCCATGGGGCTCGCCCAAGGAAAAGGCGGAAGCCGAGGCACTGGCGGCGGCCATCCCGAATGCGCGCGTGCTGCCGAAACTGCCGATGGCCGATGCGGTGATGCTGGCGCGCCGCGCCGCGCTCGCGGTCGGTGTCGACACGGGGCTCACGCACATCGCCGCCGCGTTCAGCCGGCCGGTGGTCGAGATCTATTGCGACTCGCCGCGCTGGAAGACGGAAGGCAACTGGTCGCCGAAAATCATCAACCTGGGCGACCGGGGCAATCCGCCATCCGTTGCCGAAGTCGCGGCGGCCGCCAAGAGCCTGCTGTGAAGGTGCCGGCTTGATCCGCTTCCTGTATTCACTGGCATGGCGACTGGCGCTGCCGCTGGTGCTGGCGCGCCTGTGGTGGCGCGGCCGCCAGGAACCGGGCTACCGCCAGTTCTGGAACGAGCGCCTGGGCATCTACGGCCGCAGGGCCGCCAACGACGAACCGCTGACGATCTGGGTGCACGCCGTGTCGGTGGGCGAAACACGCGCCGCCGAGCCGCTGGTGGAAGCACTGCTGAAACGCCATCCGCGCGGGCGCATCGTGCTCACGCACATGACGCCGACCGGCCGCGCCACCGGCAAGAGCCTGTTCGGCAAGCACGGCGCACGCGTCGTGCAATCCTACCTGCCATACGACCTGCCGGCGCTGGTGCAGCGTTTCATCGCCCATTTCGAGCCGCGCGTGTGCATCCTGATGGAAACCGAGGTCTGGCCAAACCTGATCCATGGCTGCAACCGGCGCGACGTGCCGGTGGTGCTGGCGAACGCGCGGCTGTCGGAACGTTCGCTGCGCAAGGCGCGCAAGCTGGGCCGCCTGATGGCCGACGCGGCGCGCGGCATTTCGCTGGTGGCCGCCCAGACGAAGGACGATGCGGAGAGGGTGCGGGCACTGGGCGTTGCCAACGTGGCCGTTACGGGCAGCATCAAGTTCGACGTGGTGGTGCCGCCGGCCGCGCTGGCAACCGGCGCGCAGCTGAAGCATCGATTCGATGCGGCGCGCCCCGTGCTGCTGTGTGCCAGCACGCGCGAAGGCGAGGAGGAAGCGATCCTCGACGCGTTCAAGGCGGCCGCGTTGCCGCAAGGGACGCTGCTGCTGCTGGTACCGCGCCACCCGCAGCGCTTCGACGCCGTCGAGGCGATGGCGCGCGAGCGCTCGCTTGCCGTGCAGCGGCGCTCGGCGCTGGCCGAACCCGGCGCGCGGGTCGATGCATCGACCCGCGTCGTGCTGGGCGATTCGATGGGAGAGATGTTCGCGTACTACGCCACCTGCGACGTCGCCTTCATCGGCGGCAGCCTGGCGCCGCTGGGCGGCCAGAACCTGATCGAGGCGGCGGCGCTGGCCAAGCCCGTGCTGATCGGCCAGCACACGTTCAACTTCGCCCAGGTGACCGATGACGCGGTGGCTGCCGGCGGCGCCCTGCGCATCGCCGATGCGGCCGACCTGATGGCGCAGGCTGCCCGGCTGCTGTCCGACGACAGCGCCCGCGCCGCGATGGGCCAGGCAGGCCTGGCATTCGCCAACCAGCACCGCGGCGCTACCGCCCGCACACTCGACCTGCTGCCGCCGCTGGACCAGTGACACCGGGGTTTCGCGGAGCATGCTCCGCGCCGGCGGAACGGGCGGTCACCTGCATGTGACCGCCCCGGCGAGACTTATCCAAACAGCACCGGCAGCTCCTGCGAGCGGCGTCGCAGCAGCTGTTTCGCTTCCTCGTATTGCGGATAGACACGCCCCACGTGCGCCCAGAAGCGCGGGCTGTGGTTCATTTCATGGATGTGCGCCAGCTCGTGCGCCACCACGTAATCGATCAGCGGCAGCGAGAAGAACATCAGCTTCCAGTTCAGCCGGATCACGCGCCCGATCGTGCACGAGCCCCATCGCGCATCGGCCGAGGAGACCGACATCGATGCGTACTGCACGCCCACGCGTGGCGCATACAGGTCGAGCCGCTGGGCGAACAAGCCTTCAGCCTGCTGCTTGTACCAGTTCTTCACGCGTTCCTTGACCAGCAGCTCGGTGGCGCCCTGCACGAGGCCCAGCGCCAGTTCCCCGGCCTGGGGATCGAATGCGGTGCGGTTACGCGCCGCATGGTGCAGCCGCAGCGTGATCTCGCCGCCCAGGTAAGGCAGTTTCGCGCCATCCTTCCATTCGATCGGCGGCTTGTCCAGCCGCGCGGCGCGGCGCTGGCGCCGATCGTCCAGCTTCGACAGGATCCAGCTCTGCTTGGCGCGGATCGCGTTCTCGATGTCGGCCAGCGTGCAGCGCTTCGGTGCGGTCACGCGCAGCCCGTTGTCGTCGACCATGAAGCCGATCGAGCGGCGCGTGGAGCGCCGCAGCGCATATTCCAGGATGAAGCTGCCCACCAGCACCTGGCGGCGTTCCATGCCGTCGGCCGGCGGCAACACGGGGGATGGATCCGGCCGGCGCAGCGGCACCGGGGGGCGCAGCAGGTTGACGGTGGCCGGCGCCGCGATGGGGAACGACGATGCCGGGAACGGGGAAGGAGGAGAAGGAGGTGCCGTCGGCGCTTCGGCTGGTGCGGCGCCGCCGGCGAATAAATCGAGTTGGAGGTCGGCTTGAGCGGCGCCTTCGCCGCTCCTTTCACTGGCCTGGGTGCTGTTTTCTAGCCAGCGCTGTAGGCGTGGGGCGAAATGACGCGCATTTCTGATTCTATCCACTGTTCCACCTGTTCCATCATGCCGTCGGGAGTTTGTCCTTCGGAAGATATCGGCTTGCCCACAGAAACCGTGATCTTGCCCGGATACTTGATAAACGAATTCTTTGGCCAGCACTCGCCCGAGTTGACGGCGATCGGTATGACCGGAACGCCGGTATCGATTGCGAGACGCGTGCCGCCGCTCTTGTACTTGCCCGCCTGGCCCACCGGGATGCGCGTGCCTTCCGGGAACATGATAATCCATTGGCCGTCTTTCAGGCGACGCTTTCCATGGGCAACCACCATCCGGAACGCGTTCTTGCCCTGCTTGCGGTCGATCGGGATCATGCGCAGCAGCGCGATGCCCCAGCCGAAGAAGGGAATGTACAGGATCTCCTTCTTGAACACGAAGACGAGGGGCCGCGGCAGGTTCGCCAGCAGGAAGATCGTTTCCCATGCCGACTGGTGCTTCGACAGCACGATGGCCGGGCTGTCGGGAAAATTCTCGTAGCCCTTGAATTCGTAATGGATGCCGCAGACGACCTTCGCCAGCCAGATGACGAACACGTTCCAGCGCGACGTGACGTAGTAGCGCTTGTTGTAGGGCAGCGGCGCCGCCAGCATGCAGACAAACGACCAGATTACCGTGGCAATGGCCATCACCACGGTGAAAACGAGGGAACGCAGGAACAGGACAGCTTTACGCAACGCGGTACTCCAGATTCAAGATTGGGGCGTGGATTTCAGGATGTGCTGCACGGTGGCCGCCAGGTCGGGGAACGTGAGCGTGCCGGGCGGCAGGCCGCCGGTCACTTCGGTCTTTTCGCCCTTGCCGGTGCGCACCAGGTACGGCACGCAGCCGCTGATGAAGCCCGACTGCAGGTCGCGCAGGGAATCGCCCACGGTCGGCACGCCTTTCAGGCTGACCTGGTAGCGCTTCGAGATCTCGGCGAACATGCCCGGTTTCGGCTTGCGGCAGTCGCAGTTGTCGGCCGCCGCGTGCGGGCAGAAGAACACCGCCTCGATGTCCGCGCCCACCTGCAGGGCGAGGCGGTGCATCTTGGCGTGGATCGCGTTCAGCGTGGTGATGTCGAACAGTTGCCGCGCGATGCCGGACTGGTTCGAGGCGATCACCACGCGGTAATTGGCCTGGTTCAGGCGGGCGATCGCTTCGAGCGAGCCGGGGATGGGGATCCACTCGTCGGGGGACTTAATGAAGTCCGGCGAATCGTGGTTGATCACGCCATCCCGGTCCAGGATGATCAGTTTCGGCTGCGGCATCCGGGTTTCCTCAGGCGGCCAGCTTCGAGATGTCCGCCACGCGGTTCATCATTCCGTGCAGCGAAGACAGCAACGCCAGGCGGTTGTTGCGCAGCGCGATGTCCTCGGCCATCACCATCACGTCGTTGAAGAACGCATCCACGTCATCGCGCAGTTGCGCCAGCGTCTTCAGGGTGCCGGTGAAGTCGCCGGCAGCAAATGCCGCGTCGACTTCCGGCTGCACGCGGGTCACGGCGGCGGCCAGGTTCTTCTCCGCCTCGTCCTGCAGCAGGGCCGGGTTCACCGTGCCGGCCTGGGCCAGCGCTTCCTCGTTCTTCTTGAGGATATTGGTGATGCGCTTGTTGGCGCCGGCCAGCGACGCCGCTTCCGGCAGCGCGGCAAAGGCCTGCACCGCTTCCAGGCGCTGCACGATGTCGTCCAGCCGGTCCGGATTCTGGGCAACGACGGCTTCGATCTCGTTCGGTGTGAAGCCGCGTTCGCGCAGGATGCCGCGCAGGCGGTCCATGAAGAACGCCGTCACGTCGGCGGTCGGATCCTTGAAGCCTGGCACGGAGGCGAACTGCGCCACCGCATCGGCCAGCACGTCGGAGATCGCCAGCGGCAGGCGCTTCTCGATCAGCATGCGCAGCACGCCCAGTGCATGGCGGCGCAGCGCGAACGGATCCTTGTCGCCGGTCGGCTGCAGGCCGATGGCCCAGATGCCCACCAGGGTTTCCAACTTGTCCGCCAGCGCGACGGCGGTGCCGGTCTGCGTGGACGGCAGCGCATCGCCGGCAAAGCGCGGCTGGTAATGCTCGGAGGCGGCCAGCGCCACTTCCTCGTTCTCGCCGTCGTGGCGGGCGTAGTACGTGCCCATGATGCCTTGCAGCTCGGGGAACTCGCCCACCATGTCCGTCAGCAGGTCGGCCTTCGACAGGCGCGCGCCGCGTTCGGCCAGCGCAGCATCGGCACCGAGGCGTTTCGCGATGGCCGTGGCCAGCGCGGTCACGCGGTCGCTGCGCTCGGCCTGCGTGCCCAGCTTGTTGTGGTAGACCACGTTCTTCAGCAGCGGCAGGCGCGACTCCAGCGTCTTTTTCTTGTCCTGCTCGAAGAAGAACTTGGCATCCGACAGGCGCGGGCGCACCACGCGCTCGTTGCCGCCCACGATCGCTTGCGGCGTGTCGGTGGCGATGTTCGAGACAATCAGGAAACGCGAACGCAGCTTGCCGTTCGCGTCCGTCAGCGCGAAGTATTTCTGGTTGGTTTGCATCGTCAGGATCAGGCATTCCTGCGGCACGGCCAGGAATTCATCCTCGAAGCGGCATTCGTACACCACCGGCCATTCGACCAGCGACGCCACTTCTTCCAGCAGCGCCTCGGGCATCAGCACCTTGTCGTCGCCAGCCTTGGCCAGCAGTTCCTGGCGGATCTGCTCCTTGCGGGCTTCGAACGACGGGATCACCCTGGCTTTTTCCACCAGCGTGTCGGCATACGCATCGGCGTTCGGCACGGTCACGGCGCGCTGGCCCGGCGCTGTGAGGAAGCGGTGCCCTTGCGTGACGTTCGACGCGGTCAGGCCCAGCAGGGTGAGCGGCAGCACCTTGTCGCCGAACAGCGCGATCACGCCGTGCGCGGGGCGCACGAACTGCACGGTGGCGCCGTCCGGGCGCTGGTAGCTCATCACCTTCGGGATCGGCAGCTTGGCCACCGAATCCTCCAGCGCGGCCTGCAGGCCGGTTTCCAATTGCGAGCCGGGTGCGGTGTACGTGTAAAAGAACGATTCGGCCTTGCCGTCCTGCGCGCGTTCCAGGTCGCTCACCTTCAGGTCGGGGAAGCCCAGCACCGCCAGCTTTTTGGCCAGGGGCGCTGTTGCTTGTCCCTCACTATTCAGTGCCACTGTTACCGGCAGAACCTTTTCGCGGATCGACTTGTCCGGCGACACGTCGCGCACCCTGGTGATGGAAACGGCCAGGCGGCGCGGCGTGGCATACGAAGTGGCGACGCTGTCTTGTTCGAGGAAGTCGCGCGACTTCAGGCCGTTGACGATGCCGGCAGCGAACGCGGCGCCCAGTTTCGACAGTGCCTTCGGCGGCAGTTCTTCGGTCAGCAGTTCGATCAGGAGAGTTTGAGTCATGGCGATTATTCTTGTGCTTGGGCGGCCATCGGGAAGCCGAGGCGTTCGCGGGAATCGTAATAGGCTTGGGCGACGAGGCGCGACAGCGTGCGCACGCGGCCGATGTAGGCGGCGCGTTCCGTCACGGAGATGGCGCCGCGCGCGTCCAGCATGTTGAAGCTGTGCGATGCCTTCATGATCTGTTCATAGGCCGGCAGCGTGAGCTGCAGCTCGACCAGGCGCTTGGCTTCCGATTCATGGTTCGCGAACTGGGCGAACAGCAGCTCGGTGTTGGCGTGCTCGAAGTTGTAGGTGGACTGTTCCACTTCATTCTGGTGGAACACGTCGCCGTATTTCAGCACCTTTTTCTGGCCCGCTTCTTCCCACTCCGTCCATACCAGGTCATACACGTTCTCGACGCCCTGCAGGTACATGGCCAGGCGCTCGATGCCATAGGTGATCTCGCCCAGCACGGGCTTGCAATCGAGGCCGCCCACCTGCTGGAAGTAGGTGAACTGCGTGACTTCCATGCCGTTCAGCCAGACTTCCCAGCCCAGGCCCCAGGCGCCCAGCGTGGGGCTTTCCCAGTCATCCTCGACGAAGCGCACGTCGTTCTGCTTGAGGTCCAGGCCCAGTGCTTCCAGCGAACCGAGGTACAGGTCGAGGATGTTTTCCGGCGCCGGCTTGAGCACCACCTGGTACTGGTAATAGTGCTGCAGGCGGTTCGGGTTTTCGCCATAGCGGCCATCCTTCGGGCGGCGCGACGGCTGCACGTAGGCGGCGCGCCACGGCTCGGGGCCGATTGCGCGCAGGAAGGTACCGGTGTGGAACGTGCCCGCGCCGACTTCCATGTCGTACGGCTGGAGCAGGGCGCAACCCTGCTTGTCCCAGTAGGTTTGCAGGGTCAGGATGATTTGTTGGAATGTCAGCATCGTGTTCTTTTAGGGGCGTGCAGGACGCGCAAGCATGATCAGGAGAGCAGCGTGGTTCGCTGAAACGGCTCATTTTAGCGGTTTTTGCAACGGACCAGTAGGGTTCAGCGGGTTGCCTTCCTGCGGCGGGAGAGCAGCCAGGCGGCCAGCACGCTTGCCGCGGCCAGCGCGAGGATCAGGCGGTTCTGCAGCACGATGTAGGGCGTGTCGCCCGTCATGCCCTGCACGGTGGCCTTCAGCACGCCGGCCTGGTAGTACGGCAGGCTCGCCCGGATCACGCCGCGGTGGTCGATGACGACAGTGGCGCCGTTGTTCGTGGCCGCCAGCATCGGGCGCCCTGTTTCCAGGGTACGCATCTGCGAGATCTGCAAGTGCTGCGGGATCGCCACCGATTCGCCGTACCAGGCCAGTTCGGAGACATTCAGCAGCACGGTGGCGCCGGAACCCGCAATTTTCCCATTACTCAATTGCGCCGCGATCTCTTCGCCGAAGTTGTTTTCGTAGCAGATGTTCGGCAGTACGCGCTGGTCCTTCACGGCAAACGACGGCTGCAATGTTTCGCCGCGGGTCTGGTCGCCCAGCGGGATGCGCATCATGTCGGTGAACCAGCGGAAGCCGAGGGGGATGAATTCGCCGAACGGCACGAGATGATGCTTGTCGTAGCGGTAGGGTTTGGCCAGTGTGGGCCCCAGGCCCATCACGCTGTTCGCATAGCGGGTAGGGCTGTCGGCGAACGGCATGCCCAGCACCACGGCGCTGCCGGTCTTGCGGGCGAACTTGCCGTAGGCGTCCAGGTAGCCCGCCGGCAGCTGCTGCGGGAACAGCGGGATGCCTGTTTCCGGGATCGCGATCAGGTCGGCCGGTTCGGCCAGCACGATTTCCTGGTAGCGCCGCAGCGTGTTGCCGATATGGTTCGGGTCGAACTTGGTCTGCAGCGGGATGTTGGCCTGCACCAGGCGCACCGTCAGCGGCTTTCCGGTCGGCGTGGTCCAGTCGATCCACTGCAGCGACCAGCCGCCGACCCACAGTGCGGCGATCAGCGACAGCGCTGGCTTGCGCACCGGGTGCATCAGCAGCAGCAGGGCGCCGGCGGTGATGGCCACGATCCAGCCGATACCGAACACGCCCAGAACGGGGGCATATCCAGCGAGGGGGAGGCATTGTGCGCATAGCCGCTGGACGCCCACGGGAAGCCCGTGAACAGCCAGCCGCGCGTCCATTCGGAAACGGCCCACAGCGCCGGCAGCACAAGCAAGTTCGCGGCCGGCAGCGACAGGCCCCAGCGCTTGCGCAGCCAGGCGGCGGCACCCATCGCGGCAGCGCAGTGCGCGCCCATGTAGACCGCCAGCAGGGCAATGGCAATCCAGGCCAGCGGCAGCGGCAGGCCGCCGAACCGCGAGATCGCGATCGTCAGCCAGTGCACGCCGGCCAGGCACCAGCCGAAGCCGAATGCCCAGCCGATGAACGCCGAGGCCTTGACGGATTCGGCGCGCAGCACCTGGTAGAACAGGATCGCCAGCGTGAGCAGCTGGATCGGCCACCAGCCGAGCGGCGCGAACGACAACACGCTCGCGCCGCCGGCAATGGCGGCGATGAGCATGCGGCTCTTGGTGCTGCGGGGCGGGGCGGGCGGTGCGCCGGGCGCGGCGCGGCGAAAACGCATCAATCCTGCTCGTCGATGGCGGGTGGCAGTTTCTCGACCGTCAGCACGTGGATCTGGCGGGCATCGGCACGCAGGACTTCGAAGCGCAGGTTGTCGATGTCAAACACGTCTCCCTTGTGGGGCATGCGGGCCAGGTGCTTGGCAACGAAGCCGCCGATGGTGTCGACGTCGTCGTCTGGCAGGTCGGCGTCCAGTTCCTCGTTGAACTGGCCGATCTCGGTCAGTGCCTTGACGCGCCAGCGCGGACCCAGCTGCCCTTCGCGGATGGAAAGGATGTTGTCTTCCTCTTCATCGAAATCGTATTCATCCTCGATGTCGCCGACGATCTGTTCCAGCACGTCCTCGATCGTGATCAGGCCGGCCACGCCGGAATACTCGTCGACGACGATCGCCATGTGGTTGTGGTTGGCGCGGAAGTCGCGCAGCAGCACATTCAGGCGCTTCGACTCGGGGATGAAGATTGCCGGGCGCAGCATGCTGCGCACGTCGAACGACTCTTCGGCATAGTAGCGCAGCAGGTCTTTCGCCAGCAGGATGCCGACAACCTTGTCACGCTCGCCCTCGATGGCCGGGAAGCGCGAGTGCGCCGTTTCCAGCACGAGCGGCATCCACTCTTCGATGGGCTTGGTGATGTCGATGACGTCCATCTGCGAGCGGGGCACCATGATGTCGCGCGCGGACAGGTCGGATACCTGGAACACGCCCTCGATCATCGACAGGGCGTCGGCATCGATCAGGTTGCGTTCGTGGGCTTCGTGCAGAACATCGAGGAGCTCGGAGCGGTTTTCCGGCTCGGGGAGATCAGGGCGGTAAGTCGCTCGAGAAGTGAGCGGTGGGGTTTAGCGTCATTCCTGACGCTAGTAGAGTGCTCTTGCATAGCAGGCATAAAGCCATTTGTTTCGAAGGGATACAGGATACACCAAACGGAAGGGAAGGGCGGTTTTTATCAAAAAGTCATCGGCAGCGTGCCGATGTCATCGTCATCTGGTAGGCTTGCGCCGGGAGGAAGCATGCAGGCGCTGGAATATGGGTCGGATCAGAATGGATTGGTGTGCGGCTACCTGTTCGGGCGCGGCCCGGCGGCCGTGCCAATCGGGGCGGCCGAGGCTGCCGCATGGGTGCGGGAAAACGCCGGCCAGCCGGGCGAATTCCTGTGGCTGCACTTCAACCTGGCCAACACGGCCAGCGAAAAATGGCTGCGCGAACATGCGCGGCTGTCCGACGAATTCTACGATTGCCTGCACGAAGGTTCGCGCTCGACCCGCATCGAGCAGGCCGACGATACGCTGGTGGCCGTCGTCAACGACGTGCTGCGTGATTTTTCATTCGAGCCGTCCGACATCTCCAGCCTGTATTTATCGGTGGATCGGCAACTCGTGATCAGTGCACGGCGCAGCCCGCTCCAGGCGGTGGAGCGGCTGCGCCAGGCCGTGCGCCGCGGCGAACCGATCGCTTCCTCGGTGGTGCTGCTGACCCACCTGCTGCGCGACCAGGCGGACGTGCTGACCCGCATCGTGCGCGTGGCCACGGGCAAGGTCGACAATATCGAGGACAACCTGCTGTCGGGTCAGCTCAAGTTCAAGCGCGCCGACCTGGGCGCGCTGCGGCGGGTGCTGGTGCGGCTGCAGCGGCTGCTGGCGCCGGAGCCGGCCGCCATGTTCCGCCTGTTGCAGCGGCCACCCGGGTGGGTGACCGTGCAGGACCGGCAGGAATTGCGCGAAGCGAGCGAGGAATTCGCCGTCACGCTGAACGATATCGCCACCTTGCAGGAACGCATCAAGCTGCTGCAGGAAGAGATCGCTGCGCTCGTCAACGAAGGCAACAACCGCAGCCTGTACACATTGACGATCGTCACCGTGCTGGCGCTGCCGATCAACATCATCGCCGGCCTGCTGGGCATGAACGTGGGCGGCGTGCCGCTGGCCACGGACGCCTCCGGCTTCTGGATCATTGCCGGAATCGTGGCGGTATTTACCATTGTTGCCGGGTGGGTGGTCATGCGCCGGCGGCGGGAACTGGATTGATCGACGGTGCATCAAGGCCGAGCCCGTGTCCACCTTGGGGTCAGGCCCATTTTCGGACACGGGCTCGGCCATGGTTCGCGCCAATTGCTGCGCTTTATAGCGGAGTCCGTGTCCACTTCGAGGCCTGACCCCATGGTGGACACGGGTTGAACAGTTAGGTCGTAAAGCTTACTTCTCGGCGGCGTAAGGATCGGCGTAGCCAAGGCCTTCGAGCAGTTCGGTTTCCAGGCTTTCCATTTCCTCGGCCTCGTCGTCCTCTTCGTGGTCGTAGCCCTGCGCATGCAGCACGCCGTGCACGATGAGGTGGGCCGTGTGTTCCTCGACCGACTTCTTTTGTTCTGCCGCTTCCCGCTCCAGCACGTCGGTGCACAGGATGATGTCGGCGCGCGTGGGCTCGTCGTCGGCAATCTCTTCGCCTTCGTTGTAGGCGAACGTGAGCACATTGGTGGCATAGTCCTTGCCGCGGTAGGCCAGGTTCAGCTGCTGGCCCTCGGCCGCATCGACGAAGCGGATCGTCAGCTCGGCCGGGGCGAACAGCGCGGCCTTCACCCACTTGCGGATCTGCGGGCGGGTGATGGTTTCCTGCAGGCGCGTATCGGCGTACTGCACCGACAAGGTCAACTTATTTTTTTCGGACATTCCGGGCGGGGGTCTTGACGGGTTTCAGCAATGGGGCGATGTCGGCGGTGCTCTGGTGGGCGCTGTCGTAGGCATCGACGATGCGGGCCACGAGCGGGTGGCGCACCACGTCTTCGCTGGAAAAGTGCGAGAACGCGATGCCGCGCACGTCGCGCAGTACCTGGATCGCATCGACGAGGCCGCTCTTCTGGTGTTTCTGCAGGTCGACCTGGGTGACGTCGCCGGTGACGACGGCCTTGCTGCCAAAGCCGATACGCGTCAGGAACATCTTCATCTGTTCGACAGTGGTGTTCTGCGCTTCGTCGAGGATCACAAAGGCGTGGTTCAGCGTGCGGCCCCGCATATAGGCCAGCGGCGCGATCTCGATCACCTGCTTCTCGAACATCTTCTGCGTGCGGTCGAAGCCGAGCAGGTCATACAGCGCGTCGTACAGCGGGCGCAGGTAAGGGTCGACCTTCTGCGCCATGTCGCCCGGCAGGAAGCCCAGCCGTTCCCCGGCCTCGACGGCCGGGCGGCACAGGATGATGCGCTTGACGGCATCGCGTTCCAGCGCATCGACGGCGCAGGCCACGGCAAGATAGGTCTTGCCCGTGCCGGCCGGGCCCACGCCAAAGCTGATGTCGTGTTCGAGGATGTTGCGCAGGTAGCGGATCTGGTGCGGCGTGCGGCCGCGCAGGTCGCTTCGGCGTGTCTTCAATACGGGGCTGGCGATTTCGGGATCGTTGAACGGCGGCTCTTCCTCGTCGTCGCCATCCGGCACCGCCTGGCTGGTGCGCTGTTCGACGAGGCCCAGCTGCACCTCTTCGATCGGCACGGCCTTGTCGGCCACCGCATAGAATTTTTCCAGGATCTGCACGGCGCGCTCGGCATTGGTGCCGCTGACGATGAACCGCTCGCCGCGCCGGAAGATCGTTACATCGAGCGCCGCAGAAATCTGGCGCAGGTTTTCATCGAGGGGGCCGCACAGATTGGCCAGCCGCGTATTGTCCAGCGGTTCCGGCGTGAAGTAGTGCGGTTGAACGGGAGTCTTTGTTTTCAATGTTTGGTCAGGGCAGAGTGGCGCGGCGTGCGTGAATGTTCAGATGCGTGTTCCGATGCGTATTCAGACGAGCTCGCCGCGCAGGGAATAGGACAGGCTTTCTGTAATGAATACGTCCACCATCTTGCCATGCAGTGCGGTCGGTGTGTCGCCACCATCGAACAGCACGGTGCGCGTGTTGCCGGCGCGCCCCGCCAGCTCGTTGCCACCGTTTTTCGATGGGCCTTCGACCAGCACGCGCATCGTCTTGCCCACCATCGCGGCGCTGTGCCGCTTCGTGTTGGCATCGACCAGGGCCTGCAGGCGCTGCAGCCGTGCCAGCTTCACCTCGTGCGGCGTGTCGTCGGCCAGGTTGGCGGCAGGCGTACCGGGGCGCTTGCTGAAGATGAAGCTGAACGAATTGTCGAAATCCACGTCCCGGATCAGCTTCATCATCGCCTCGAAGTCTTCTTCCGTTTCACCGGGGAAACCGACGATGAAGTCCGACGCGATCGTCACATCCGGCCGCACGGCCCGGACCTTGCGGATGATCGACTTGTATTCCAGCGCCGTGTAGCCGCGCTTCATTGCCCCCAGGATCTTGTCCGAGCCGTGCTGGGCGGGCAGGTACAGGTGGTCGGCCAGCTGCAGGATGCGCGCGTAGCAGTCGACGAGGCGTTGCGTGAATTCCTTCGGGTGGCTGGTGACGAAGCGGATGCGCTCGATGCCGGGAATTTCCGCCACGTATTCGATCAGCAGCGCGAAGTCGGCCTGCTGGCCATCGGCCATCTGGCCGCGGAATGCATTCACGTTCTGGCCCAGCAGCATCACTTCCTTGACGCCCTGCGCGGCCAGCCCGGCCACTTCGGTGAGCACGTCGTCGAAGCGGCGCGACACTTCCTCGCCACGGGTGTACGGCACCACGCAATAGCTGCAATATTTGCTGCAGCCTTCCATGATCGATACATAGGCAAACGCGCCATCGACGCGCGCCGGCGGCAGGTGGTCGAACTTTTCGATTTCGGGGAACGTGATGTCCACCTGCGGCTTGCCGCTGTGGCGGCGCAGCTCGATCATCTTCGGCAGCCGGTGCAGGGTCTGCGGGCCGAACACAATATCGACCTGCGGTGCGCGCTTGACGATCGCTTCGCCTTCCTGCGACGCCACGCAGCCACCCACACCGATCACGAGATCGGGATTTTTTTCCTTCAGCTTGCGAAACACGCCCAGGTCGGAAAACACCTTTTCCTGTGCCTTTTCACGCACCGAGCAGGTGTTGAGGAGGATGACGTCGGCGTCTTCCGGCGTTTCCGTGCGCACGAGGCCATCGGTGGCGCCGAGCAGGTCCGCCATCTTGTCCGAGTCGTACTCGTTCATCTGGCAGCCGAAGGTCTTGATGAATACTTTTTTCTGCATGGCCGGGAGTTTACCGTAATTCGCGTTGATGAAATACGGAAAAACTTCCGATGCCAAAAGGCATGCGGCTTTCCGGCTCATCAATATCGCCTCGGCAACTCTTTTACTGTTGAGTTGACTGTTGTAACAATTTCCCACCGGTTCTATCGTGCGCTGCCTGCCCTATCCGTGTGTTGAAATAGCATTGTTGTCAAGTATTTCAGCGAAAGATTGATATCAATTAAATGTTCGCTTGGCATCGCTAGGCTGGAGCGTGCTTGTTTGGGCATAGAATTTTGTAGAAAGTGCAAGTTTCTACCCCGATGGTCGCCGGCCCTTGCGCCTTCGGGCGTATTCGTTCCGGAAATGGTTTGGAAAACGAATGTAGAAATCTGCAGTCTTTCCTAATGTACGGAGCCGCATCTATCAACTATATTGACGAGGATCAATCATGGCACACCACGCACTCTCATCCCAAGAAAGCTACAACCCAAACCACCTGCTCGATATCCTGCTGGGCAAGATGCAACTGAAAAACGATGCTGCCTTGTCGCGCCTGCTGGAAGTCGCGCCTCCCGTCATCAGCAAGATCCGTCACCATCGCCTGCCTGTCGGCGCATCGCTGCTGATCCGCATGCATGAAGTGACCGGCATGAGCATTCGCGACCTGCGCGATCTGATGGGCGACCGCCGGACCAAATACCGCCTGTCGGACGCCCAAGGCCGTCCGAAGCCAGAAGAGAAGGCGGCACAACAGGCAGCCGCCGCGGCACAACAAGCTCAGCAAAAGCCCGAAGGCAATTACACCCACTGAGCCTTGCCGGCCGGAGTTTCCGCTCCGGCCGATCTTCATGCGCCCTGTCACTCGCAGCCGGCCGCTTCACCAGTTCGCCGCTTTACGAGCGGCTGCTTCACTGTTCTACTTCCAGTTCTACTTCCCAGTTCGTTGCTCCGCCAGCTCGCCGTTTCATAAGCCGCACGCTCCCGCGCCAGCAATGGTCGCCGTCCGTCCTCTTTCTGTTTGACCAGCCTTCACGACAGCAGCACCGGTGCCATTGCCGCGAACTCCGTCTGCGTCTGCTCGAACACGCGCAGGTACGCTGTCTCGTCGAGACCCAGCGCATGCCACGCCACGGCCGACAGCGGCGGCACGAGCTCATCCGCAACACCGGCCAGATCCAGCGCATGCGCGATCGCATCGGCCACGTGGATGATCGTGGCCAGGAAGCCGGCGCCCGGCGCCTCCGGTGCATGGTGGTGGCCGATGGCGAGCCGCATCGTCTCTGAAAAGTTCCAATGGCCGGCGAGCGCGAGGCCGGCATCGACGTGGTCGACGCCAAGCACGGCGCGCTCGGCGTCGAGCCACTGCGCATCGTGCGCACCCCGCCAGACGATCACGCGCGCATAGTGATCGGGAAAACAGCTGACCAGCACCAGGCGGCCGACGTCGTGCAGCAGCCCTGCCGTGAACGCATAATCCTGGTTGAAGCGCACGTGGCGTGCCAGCGCCTTGGCACAGATGGCTGTGGCAATCGAGTGCCGCCAGAATGCCGGGTGCGAAAAGCCGTTGCAGCGGTTCTCGGGAAAGCAGCCGGTCACCGCCGCCGCGGTGATCACGTTGCGCGCGGTCTGGAAACCGAGGTAGGTGATCGCCTGCTGGATCGTTGTCACGCGCACCTGCAGGCCGTACATCGCCGAGTTGGCCAGGCGCAGTGTCTTCGCCGTCAGCGCCTGGTCTTGCGCGACCTTTTTCGCCAGCACGGCAATGTCGACTTCCTCGGCATCGATGCTGTTCAACAGATCCATCACGACCGCCGGCAGCGAGGGCAGGTCGTCCAGGTTCTGGACGATGTGGTCGCGGCGCAGGGGTTTCATCCAGTCGCCCCGGCGCGCCAGGCGTGCAGGGAAGTGCGCAATTCGGCGCCCGCCCAGGCATCGGCACTGGCCGGATCGAGCTTGCGGAACAGGTAGTCGATGCGTTCGCGCGGCGGCACGCGCACCGGTAGCGCCTCGACGCCCTGGCGCGCCAGCGAAGCCAGCATGGCCGGGGTCAGCGTTGTGCCATGCGGCAGCAGCAACTGGCCCTGCGCATCGCGCAGTTCGCCCGCCAGCACCATGCCCGCACGCGCTTGCGCCAGCGGCAGTTTGCCGATCTCCATCGCATCCTCCTCGTCGAGAACCGATCTTACACCAAGCGTTCCACGGCGCGGCGCGGTCCGGCCGGGACCGCAAGCCGGGCGCCCGCTTCGACGTGGCTGACGCATACTGCCGATAAAGGAGGAGTCATGAGCACACAGCGGCAGATTGCCCTGCTACGGGGCGTCAATGTCGGCCGTGCCAAGCGCATCGCCATGGCGGATTTGCGCAAGGTATTGGGCGACCTGGGCTTTTCCGGCGTCCGCACGTTGCTCAACAGTGGCAATGCCGTGTTCGACTGTCCCGCGGCCGACGCGGCACAGTCCGCCTTGCGCATCGAGGAAGCGCTCGTACTGAAGCTTGGCGTGCCCGCACGCGTGACCGTGCTCGATGCGCACCAACTGGCCGAGGTGGTGGCCGCGAACCCGCTGCTGGATCTTGCCTCGGACCCCGCCCGGCTGATGGTCGCCGTGCTCAGCAATCCAGCCGACCGCACCAGGCTGGAAGCGCTGGCACACCAGCAATGGCAGCCGGAGGCGTTCGCGCTGGGGCAATGGGCCGCCTATATATGGTGCAGCGATGGCGTGCTGGCCAGCCGTGCCGCCGCGGCGATGGGCAACCTGCTGGGCGATGCCGTAACGACCCGCAACTGGAGTACCATTACCAAACTACATTCTTTGGCGATGGAAACTTAACTCAGGGGACGGCATGGCGACGATCAGCGGCGAATTCGATGTCAAACTGGTGCCGGAAATCCTGGCCGAAGGCAGCGAGGGGACGGGCATCGAGCGGATGACGCTCGACAAGCATTACCATGGCGCGCTGACGGCGACCGGCCGTGGCGAATTCCTGTCCTTCCGCAGCCCCGTGCCCACGTCGGCTGTCTACATCGCACTCGAGAAGGTTGATGGCACGCTGGAAGGGCGCCCCGGCAGCTTCATGCTGCAGCATGCCGGCGTGATGGGAGGCGCGCATGCAGGCCTGCGCATCCTCATCGCGCCCGATTCCGGGACCGGCGAGCTGTCCGGCATTGCGGGCACGCTGGGTATCCGCATCGAGAACGGCAAGCATTACTACGACCTCGACTACACGCTGCCCGCCACGGACCGGTAGGTGCCGGCTTCGGGTAGACTGGCCGTTTTCCGTTCTCACAAGCCACATGAAACATTTCCCGTTCGTTGCCGTGCTGGCCAGCGCCCTGCTGGCCGGCTGCGGCATCGTCAAGAAAGACAGCGCCGCCGGTCGCATCACCGGCATGCAGGAAGCAGCCAATCCCCAGGTGCTGCTGCTGGGCGAAGTGCACGACAATGCCCAGGGCCACAAGCTGCGTTTCGAGGAATTGAAGAAGCGGGTCGATGCCGGCTGGCACCCCGTGGTCGCGATGGAACAGTTCGACCACGAAGACCAGCCGTTGCTGGACGAGGCGCAAAAGGGCTGCGTCGATGCCGGTTGCGTGATCCGCGTGATGAAGAAGAAGGGCTGGGACTGGCAGCAGTACTACCCGGTGATCCAGCTGGCCCTCGACAAGCACCTGCCGATCGTGGCCGTGAACCTGTCGCGCGCGAACGCTTCGAAAGTGGTGCGCGATGGCGTGGCATCGAGCTTCGACGCGAAGACGATAGCCGACTACCGGCTCAATGAACCGATCTCGGCCGACTGGCGCAAGGCGCAGGAAAACGAAATCCGCACCGGCCACTGCAATATGCTGCCGGACATGATGATCCCCGGCATGGTCGACGCCCAGATGGCGCGCGACATCTGGATGGCCAGGCTGATTCGCGACCAGCAGCCGCGCGATGTCGTGCTCATCGCCGGCAACGGCCACGTGCGCAAGGATATCGGCGTGCCGCGCTGGCTGAACACCGTCGGCGCCAAGCTGACCGTGAAGGCGATCGGCTATGTCGAAGGCAGTGGCCAGAAGGAGTTGTTCGACGAGGTGCGGAACATCCCGGCGCAGAAGCGCGCCGATCCCTGCGCGAAGTTCAAGAAATAATGTTTCCGAAAACCGGGGTCAGACCCCGGTATCAGGAAATATTTCCAAAGATCGGGGTCAGACCCCGGTTTCAGGCAACAAAAAAGGGCGCATGGGAGAGGGTGCTGACCTGCATGTCATCACCCGCTGCGCAGGCGAGGAGCAGCACTCCTCGAAACCCCTGCTCCGCCCCTTTTCTATCAGTCCTTGTACATCGGTCCGTCGAAGATGAACTTGCCGCCGTGGTAGTTGAACGTGGCGTCGTCCGCTGGCGGGTATTCGCCGGTTTCCGGCACGTCGGCGCGGAACTGCTCGGACGAATCCTTCGGCTGGAAGCCCAGGTGGGCGGCCTTGCGGTTGTCCCACCACTGGCGCTTGTTGTTCGACGCGCCGAACAGGATCGTGTGGCCCACGCGCGGGGTCAGCAGCGATACGCGCAGTGCTTCCACCAGGTCGTCATAGGACAGGTACGTGCACATCATGCGTGGGTTGTTCACCGACGGGAACGACGAACCGATGCGCAGGCACACGGTCTCGATGCCGGCGCGGTCGAAGTAGTAGCGCGACAGCTGCTCGCCGAAGACCTTCGAGATGCCGTACATGCTGTCCGGGCGCGGCGGGTCGTCCGCGTCGATCACCTGGGTTTGCGGGTAGAAACCGATCGCATGGTTCGACGAGGCGAACACGATGCGCTTCACGCCGTGGCGATGCGCCGCCTCGTAGATGTTGTACGTGCCCTGGATGTTGGCGAACATGATGTTCTCGAACGTGTTCTCGGTCGAGATGCCGCCGAAATGCAGGATGGCGTCGACACCTTCGACCATCTTCAGCACGGCGGCCTTGTCGGCCAGGTCGGCCTGGAAGATCTCTTCGCCTTCGCCGGCTTCGCCCATGTCGCCGATGTCGGACAGGCGCACCACGTCCGCCCACGGCTTGATCCGCTCGCGCAGCACTTTACCGAGGCCGCCGGCCGCGCCGGTCAGCAACAGGCGCTTGAAAGGTTTTTTCGTCGTCATTGTCGTCTCTTGAGTCTTGTACGAAGGTTCGGGAGGAAGCATCCTAACTGAATCCGCCGGGGCTGGCGGAGCCAGGATAAAAATACGCGGCAGCTTGATTCGCGCGTTCTGGCGTCAGGTCACTGGCGCCGGATTGAACAGGACCAGCGCATTGTGCAGTTTCCAGTGCTCGGCCCAGGTCTTCTTGCCGCTGGCCACGTCGAGCAGCAGCTGGAACAGTTCCCAGCCCACGCTCTCGATCGTCGCCTCGCCGGTGGCGATGCGGCCCGCGTTCACGTCCATCAGGTCGTGCCAGCGGCGCGCCAGGTCGTCGCGCGTGGCCACCTTGATCACCGGGCATTCGGCCAGGCCGTAAGGCGTGCCGCGGCCGGTGGTGAATACGTGCAGGTTCATGCCGGCCGCCAGCTGCAGCGTGCCGCAGATGAAGTCCGAGGCCGGCGTGGCCGTGTACAGCAGGCCCTTGACGCCCTTGGTCGTGGCTTTCTCGCCCGGCGACAGCACGCCTGAAATCGGCACGCTTCCCGATTTGACGATCGAGCCCATTGCCTTCTCGACGATGTTCGACAGGCCGCCCTTCTTGTTGCCCGGCGTGGTGTTGGCGCTGCGGTCGACCCCGCCGCGGGTCAGGTAAGCGTCGTACCACGCCATTTCGCGGATCATTTCCTCTGCCACCTCGGCGTTGACGGCGCGCGAGGTCAGCTGGTCGATCCCGTCGCGCACTTCCGTCACTTCCGAGAACATCACGGTGGCGCCGGCGCGCACCAGCAGGTCGGTGGCGAAACCGACCGCCGGGTTGGCGGTCACGCCGGAGAACGCGTCGCTGCCGCCACACTGCACGCCGACCACCAGGTCGGATGCCGGGCAGGTCACGCGCTGGCGTTTGTTCAGCACTTCCAGTTGCGCTTCGGCCGTCTGCATGATCGAGTCGACCATCGACATGAAGCCCACGTTGCCGGCGTCCTGCAGGCAGACCACCGGCGGTTCTGTGGCCACGGTGTCGTCCTTGCGGCGGATCTGGATCGAATTGGCCGGGAACAGGCGGGTCGGCTGCAGCTTTTCGCAGCCGAGCGAAACGACCATCGCCTGGCCGCCGAAGTTCGGGTTCTTGCTGATGTTGTGGATCGTGCGGATCGGGATGTTCGCGCCGGGCGCATCGATCGCCACGCCGCAGCCGTAGGTATGTTCGAGGCCGACCACGTCGTCCACGTTCGGGTATTTCGGCAGCAGCTCGGCCTTGATGCGCTTCACGGCGAATTCGACGACGCCGGACACGCACTGCACGGTCGTCGTGATGCCGAGGAGGTTGCGGGTGCCGACAGAGCCGTCTTCATTGCGGTAGCCCTGGAACGTGTAACCCTCCAGCGGCTCGAGCGGCGGCACCTTCACGGTGGCGATGGGCAGGTTGTCCAGCTCGCGCGCCGGCGGCATTTCCAGCAATTGCTCGGAAACCCAGCTGCCCTTTGGAATGTCGCGCACGGCGCGACCGATCGATACGTTGTAGCGCAGCACACTCTGGCCCTGCGCAATGTCCGTCAGCGCCACTTTGTGGCCCTGCGGCACGGTTTCGACCAGCGTGAGGCCATCGTCGAAAACGGTGCCCGCCGGCAGGCCGCCATCGTTGACGACGATCGCGACATTGTCGTTGGCGTGCATGAGGATACGGCGCGGAGTGCTCGCTGTCATGGTTCTATCCTGAGGGGCCGGCTGCCCTTCGATCATTGCTGTTGTTGTGGCGCAACGACGAGACGTGCCGGCGAGTTGTCTGATGACTTCAGTATGACAGATGCCCAAATTTTTGGCTAGTCCACATTGCTCATTTGGTCTGACCGGTTTAGAATGGCCTGACCAAATGCAACAATGAAAACATGATGCTGAAACGTCCGCCCGTCCCGCAAGAGAACCATGAGCCGCGGCTTTACCGCGTGGTGGCGGACCGCATCGCGCAGCTGATTCGCGAAGAAGGAATCGAGCCCGGTGCACGCCTGCCGTCCGAGCGCGACCTGGCCACCAGGCTGGCCGTCAGCCGGGCTTCGCTGCGCGAGGCCCTCATTGCCCTGGAACTGGGCGGCGTGATCGAAGTGCGCGGTGGTTCCGGCGTGTATGTCTGCGAGGTGGAGCCGGAAAACACCGTGCCGGAAGCGGGCCCGGGTCCGTTCGAGGTGTTGTCGGCACGCCGGCTGATCGAAGCGGAAGTGGCGGCCATCGCGGCCCGCGTGGCCACCGACAATGCGATCGACGCGATCCTCAAGGCGGTCGAAGAGATGGAGGCGCATCACGCCAACAAGACGACCAACGAGATGGCCGACCGGAATTTCCACCTGGCGATCGCCCGCGCCACCGGCAACGGCGCGCTGGTGGGCACGATGGATTACCTGTGGAACCAGCGCGGCCGGCTGTGGCACAAGCTGAAGGAACACTTCCAGACCGAAGAGCTGCGCCAGGAAACGCTGAAGGATCACCGCCGCATCTTCGAAGCGATCGCCGCGCACGACCCGGCCGCCGCACGGCGCGCCATGCGCTCGCATCTGGAGCGCGTGACACGGACGTTCTCGCGCGGCTGATGCAGTACTAGAGCAGAACCAGAGCAGTAACTGAGCAGAACCAGAGCAGGACCGGAGCAGTACGGCAGCAGGGAACCGCAGCACAACACAGAAAACGCAGTACCGGAACAGGCAATACAAGAACAAGCAGTACCGGAACGGCATGACAAGAAATGACAGCAGCGTGGCGCCGCATCGAACGGCACCGCGACAGGAGACAGGATGTATTCGATATCACAAGCGGAACCACCCGCCACGCTTGCCGGCGGCGCGCCACGCGCAGCGCCACCGCGCCCCTGATCTTCAACAAGACTAGTTTATCCACCGCCTGCAACCCCGGCCTCGGCCCTCGTTGCAGCGGCATGGAGCACGCGAGGTGCTCCACCAACGCCGCCCGCCGCACCATGCAAGGACGCAGGCAGGCGCGAACACCATCGGAAAACCCAGGAGACAAGCATGAACAAGCGCGCAAGTATGCAAACCCGCTTCCAGCAACGGCTGGTACTGACCTCGATCGCACTGGCGGCAATGGCCGTGGCCAATGGGGCAGCCGCACAGGAAGCCGCGATGCAGCGCATCGAAGTGACGGGTTCCTCGATCAAGCGACTGGCCAATGAAGAAGCGCTGCCGGTCACGAGCATCAAGGCGGAAGAATTCACCCAGCGCGGCATGACCACGCTGGCCGACGTGATGATGGCGCTGCCGCAATCGGCATCGCTGGCACCGTCGAACGCCGGCTCCGGCACCAACATCAATCTGCGTGGCCTGGGCGTGAACCGCACGCTGGTACTGCTGAACGGCCGCCGCCTGGCCAACGAGGCGATCTCCGCCGGCTATGCCAACCTGGACGTGATTCCGTTCTCCGCGCTGCAGCGCGTCGAGATCCTGCGCGATGGCGCATCGTCGCTGTACGGTTCGGACGCGATCGGCGGCGTGGTCAACTTCATCACGAAGAAGGAATTCGAAGGCGTGCAGGTCACCGGCCAGTATGTGACGCCGGAACGCAGCGGTGGCGGCGACGAACGCCGCGCTACGCTGACCTTCGGCAAGGGCAACCTGAACCGCGACGGCTGGTCCGCGTATGCCACCGTCGACTTCCACGACCGTTCGCGCCTGGCCGCGAAAGACCGTGAGCAATTCAGCTCCGACGAGCTGCTGGCATCGCTGGGCCGCCCGCGCACGCTGGGCAGCGGCGGCTATGCCATGCCGGCCAACTTCACGACGGCCACCAACAAGAATGCGCAGAACCCGTACGCGGCCACCTGCGCCGAGCCGTATTCGACGATCGGCGCCAAGAATACCTGTACGCTGAACAGCAACGAGTACGGCACCGCGCTGTACGAGAACGAGCAGATCAGCTTCTACGCCCGTGCCGCCAAGCAGATCAGCGAAGACCACACGTTCACGGTCGAATACACGCGCGGCCAGTCGTACATCATCTCCGCCCGCAACCCGACGCAATCGGTGGCCGTGGGCGGCGTGGCGGCACAGTTGCCATCGACGTCGAAGTGGTACCCGGGCAACAGTGGCGGCGTGCCCGCCATGGCCGGCCTGAACGGCGCTCCGCTGAACGTGACCTGGTCGGTGGCCGACTACGGCCTGGCCGCGCAGAAGGACAAGCAGGTGAACCAGCGCCTGGCCTTCGTCGACGAAGGCGTGCTGGCCGGCTGGGACTACCGCGCCGGCCTCGTGATCGGCCTGTCCGACCGCGAGAACTTCTACCAGAATGGCTTCTTCAAGGGCCAGGGCATCCATGATGGCCTGAAGAGCGGCGCGCTGAACCCGTTCGGCCTGCAGGACCAGGCTGGCCGCGACTACCTGGCGTCGATCTCGGTCGACGGCATGAAGAACCGCGATTCGCAGACCACCTACAAGGGCATCGACTTCTCGGCCAGCCGTTCGCTGTTCGCGATGGCCGGTGGCGACGCCGCGATCGCGGTCGGTGCCGACATGAGCCACCAGACCACGCGCGACGACAAACTGGCGATCCAGAACGAAGTGCAGTACCTGAACAGCACGTCGTCGCATGGCGAAGGCCAGCGCAACGTGTACGCGCTGTACGCCGAACTGGACCTGCCGGTCACGAAGACGCTGAACGTCAACCTGGCCGTGCGCGACGACTACTTCAGCGACTTCGGCAATACGATCAACCCGAAGGCCAGCTTCCGCTGGGAAGCCACCAAGAACGTGATGTTCCGCGGTTCGGCCAACACGGGCTTCCGCGCGCCGACGCTGTTCGACGCCTACGGCTACCGCCTGCCGGGCGCCACCGGCAAGACGTCGGCGCGCTGGGACGATCCGCTGCTGTGCCCGAGCGCAACGCCGGCCATTACCGGCACCGGCACCGCGCTGCCGGGCTATGTGTCGTCCGAAGTCTGCAACGTGCAGCTGAACAAGCAGGTGGGCTCCAATTCCGGCCTGAAGCCGGAAAAATCGAAGGGCTTCACGCTGGGCGTGGTGTTCGAGCCGACCAAGTCAATGACGCTGTCGTTCGACTACTGGAACATCCGCATGAAGGACATGCTGGCCAACCTGCCGGAGCAGGTGTACTTCCAGGACCCGGCCAAGTATGCGGACATGTTCGTGCGTAACGCCGACGGCACGCTGGCCTATATCGTCAACACGACGATGAACCTGGGTGGCCAGAAGGCAGCCGGTATCGACGTATCGGCCAGCTACCGCTTCCCGCGCAGCACCTACGGCGACTTCCGGGTGGAACTGGACGGCACGTACCTGACGCAGTTCGACAACCAGCTGTTCCCGGGCGAGGAGTGGGTCAACAACGTGGGCCGTTTCGGCGCCGCGTCGAACGGCACCACGTCGAGCTTCCCGATCATCACGTACCGCTGGAAGCACGTGCTGAAGATGTCGTGGGCGCTGGGCGACTGGACCGCGCAGGCGACCCAGAACTACAACGACAAGTACGAAGACCAGAACCTCGTGGCGCAAACCTACTGGCGCGACATCAACTCGTACAAGCCGTGGAACCTGACGGTGGGCTACAAGGGCTTCAAGAACACGCAGCTGACGTTCGGCATCACCAATGTGTTCGACTCGGCACCGCCGGTCACGAACCACAGCGGTTACTCGTTCGGTTACCTGTCGAGCGCGGCCAGCCCGATCGGCCGTTCATATAACCTGCGCGCGAGCTACACCTTCTAAGCGCAGTTTTTAGGCAGAAACTATTGCGCGGAAAATGGGCGGTCCGGCGATCCGGTACGTCCCATTTTCCGGGCAACTTTATAGGAACGGAGGTCCGAATGAAGCAACGTTTCCTGTCGGGCGCTGTCGCGGCGCTGTTGTGCGTGGGCGGCGCCCAGGCCGCCGACAAGCCGGTGCGGTTCATCCTCGTCGGCGATTCGACGATGGCGTCGAACAGCGGCTATGGCGATGCGTTCTGCGCGCGCGTCAATCGCGCCAACACCTGCATCAATCTCGCGAAGGGCGGGCGCAGCTCGTCGAGTTTTCGCGCCGAAGGGCGCTGGGACGAGGTGCAGGGCCTGCTGAAAGGCGCAGCCGCCTACCGCACCACGTATGTGCTGATCCAGTTCGGCCACAACGACCAGCCGGGCAAGCCGGGCCGGTCGACCGATTTGAAGACAGAATTCCCCGTCAACATGGCCCGCTATGTCGACGAAGTAAAGGCCCTGGACGGCCTGCCGGTGCTGGTGACGCCGCTCACACGGCGCATGTTCAAGGACGGCGTGCTGGAAAACACGCTGGTGCCGTGGGCGGATGCGATCCGTGCCACCGCAAAGGAAAAACAGGTGCCTTTGCTGGACCTGAATGCCGACAGCTACGCGGCCGTGCAGGCCATGGGCGAGGCGCAAGCCGATACGTTCGCCGTGGCACCGAAGCCGGCCGCGGCGCCCGTCGCCATCGGAGCGGGCGTCGAGCCGCAGGGCGCCGCGAAGAGCGCGTTCGACTACACGCACCTCGGCGCCAGGGGCGCGAAATACTTCGCGGCGATGGTCGAGCGCGAACTGAAGGCGGCCATCCCGGCCGTGACGGCCGAGTTCAAGCCGGAGGGCGAATGATGCGCGCCGTGCTGATCGCCGCGGCCGTGTTCATGGCCGGTGGCGTGCACGCACAGGATACCGGTGCCGCCGGCCGTCCCCAGCTCACCGCGGCTGAAGCGAAACGCTACACGATCGCCGAGGTGCTGAAGACAACGGGCCGCGCAGGCGCCGAGAAAACCGATCCGTGGGACCCGCTGGCCGACCCGCTGGCCCAAGGCGCGCCATTCAAGGCCGACTACGTCGTCGATGCCGCCGGCCGGGCCGATGGCGTGACGACGTTCGTCAGCGTGCAGCAGGCGGTCAACCGCGCGGTCATCGATGCCGCCGCGAAGCCACAGGGCGGGCGCCAGTACATCCTCGTCAAGCCGGGAACCTACCGCGAGCTGGTCTACGTGCCGGCATCGGCGCGGCCGATCACGCTGTACGGGGAGGGCAGCGATGCCGCCGATACCGTGATCTCGGCCGGGCTCGATGCCGCCATTCCCGTGGCCGACTACCTCAAGCGCCATGGGCCGCAGTTCGAGCGGCTCGATCCTTCGATCGTTGCCATGCACGCGCAGATCGCGGCCCGCGCACCCACCATCTCGACCAGCGGTTCGATGACGGTCTGGACGCGCAACCACGGCTTCCAGGCACGCAAGCTGACGATCGAGAACAGTTACAACAAGGCCACCGGCAATGCGCGCGACGAATGCGGCGAGCGCGTGTGCGGCACGCCGGACAAGCCGCAGGCGCGCGTCAGCCACCAGGCCGTGGCGCTGCTGGTCGAAGGTGCGGACAAGGCGCAGTTCGAGAACGTGCGGCTGATCGGTTTCCAGGACACGCTGTACCTGAAATCGAGCGAAACCCGCGTTACCGCGCGCAGCTTCTTCCACAAGTCCTATATCGAGGGCGACGTTGACTTCATCTTCGGGGACACCACCGCCTACTTCTACCGGAGCGAAGTGAAGTCGCTGGGCGACCGCACCATGTCCTACGTGGGTGCCCCGAACACCAACTGGCGCACGAAATACGGCTTTGTATTCAACGAGGTGCGCTTCACCAACGACGGCTCGCCGAATGCGCTGGCCGGCAAGTTCTACCTCGCACGCCAGTGGTTCCACAATTCGCGCTGCAGTCCCTATGCGCCGGTGGCTGTGGAAGGCTATGCGTGCACGCTGGGGACCGAGAGCGTCTACAAGGCGCCGAAGGGCACGATCACGCCCACGGTGCTGGAAACCGTCGGCAAGATGGTGGTGATGAATTCGCGCATCGGCGTGCACATCGACCGCAACAAGCCATGGTCGGACTGGAACGCGCCCGGCACGCTGGCTTACCGCCCGGCGCAGTTTTCACCGGATGATTTCTACAAGAACCTGAAGAACGCGGGCATCGACCCCGTCAACCACCTGGGCTACCGGAAGCAGCCCTCGTCAGGCGATGCATACCTGGCGGAATTCAACAATGCCCACGAGTAGGAGACAGCATGAACAGCATGATGAACAGCATGAGAGACCAGCGCGTCAATGAAAAACGCCGCGCGATGATGAAGGCCGTATCGGCTTCCAGCCTGGCACTCGCCGGCGGCGGTGCCGCCCTGGCGACCGGTTCGGCCAACGCGGCCATCGCGGACGACCCATGGGGCCGCGCGAAGGAAATCGTCGACCGCCTGAACAAGCCGCGCCGCTTCCGCGACCAGGATTTCCCGATCACCGATTTCGGCGCTGCCCAGTGCAAGCTGGTGAAGATCAAGGCGTGGATTTCCCACGACGACCAGGCGACGGTCGAAACCCAGGCACCCGGCTCGCACGATTGCTACCCGGCGATCAAGGCCGCCATCGAGGCCTGCCACAAGGCGGGCGGCGGGCGCGTCGTGATCCCGGCCGGTAACTGGTTCGTGGCCGGCCCCATCGTGCTGCTGTCGAACGTGCACGTGCACCTGAAGAAGGGCGCCAACGTGCTGTTCTCCACGCAGCCTGCCGACTACGCGAAGTACGGCGAGTTCGACTGCGGCAAGCACGGCAAGCTGGTGATCACGCGCTGGCAGGGCAACGACTGCCTGAACTTCGCGTCGCCGATCTACGCCTACGGTGCCGACAACATCGCGCTGACCGGCGAAGACTGGACCAGTATCCTGAACGGCCAGGGCGGCGTGCCGTTCAATGGCAAGGATGGCGATTGCTGGTGGACGTGGAAGGGCAAGAACCGCACGATCAATCCGGCCTCGCAGGCGAACACGCCGGGCTACGTGGAAGGCAAGCTGACGCAGCGCCTGCCGAACCCGATCAACCCTAAATCGCTGAAGGACGTGGCGCCGCACCTGACGGAAGCGGAGCGCCTGCACATCCAGGGCGAGGGCGAGCGCTGGCGCGCCGACGAGCAGTACCTGCCGGCACTGTCCGAGGCGGGCGTGCCGCTGGCGCAGCGCGTGTTCGGCCTGGGCCACTTCCTGCGCCCAACGATGATCCACATTATCGGCTGCACCAACGTGCTGCTCGAAGGCTATGAAGTGAAGGACACGCCGTTCTGGCAGCACCACCCGGTCCACTGCCGCAACATCGTGATCCGCAACGTGCACTGCAACAGCAAGGGCCCTAACAGCGATGGCTTCGATCCCGAGTCGTGCGACATGGTGCTGATCGAAGGCTGCACGTTCGACACGGGCGACGATTGCATCGCCATCAAGGCCGGCAAGGACCTGGACGTGCAATACGGCCCGTCGCAGAACATCGTTGTGCAGAAGTGCGTCATGCAGAGCGGCCACGGTGCCGTCACGCTGGGCAGCGAGATGGCCGGCGGCATCCAGAACGTCTACGCGCAGGACCTCGTGTTCGAGAACATCCACTGGGCGACCGATCCGCTGAACACGGCGATCCGGCTGAAGACCAACATGAATCGCGGCGGCTACCTGAAGAACTTCTACGTGCGCAACGTGAAGATCCCGAACGGCGTGCAGACCAGCCCGTCGTTCTACGCGTCGCTGCCCAACTCGCCGATCGAATCGAAGACCGTGGCCGTGGCCGCCGGTGCCGTCGTCACGTTCGACTGCGACTACACGCCCACCGCCGACACCGTGCGCACCCGCCCGCCGGTGGTGGACAACGTGCAGATCTCCCATGTCACCGTGGGCAATGTCGAGGTGAAGAAGGGGCCGAAGAAAGGGCAGAAGGCGGCGTGCTACCAGGCTGTCGTCATCCTCGGCCCGGTCTCCAACAACTACAACGGCCCGCAGCCGATGCCGCAGGTGCCGCCAGTCACCAACGTGACGATCAGCGACTGCGACTTCGGCACCACCGTCAGCACCGAGCAGCCGTTCTTCCTGTACAACGTGCGCGGGCTGAAGCTGAACCGGGTCAAGATAGGCGGCAAGGAGTACAACACCACACTGTCTGCATAACCGCACTGCAAAACCGGTGACAGACACCTATTATTTTGGAACATCCGTTGCAAAATAACTGGTGTCTGTCACCGGTTTTCAGGCGAGGGGCTTGTTCCTCAAAGTCCCTGCTTCACTACCGGTTTTCCGTTTTCAGTACAGCCTGCAGCTCCGCCACCTTGCGCTTCAGCGCCGGCAGGAAGCGGCTCGCCACCCCGTCGTCGCATTCGTTGCGGTCATGGCCGACGAACCAGTGGTCGGGCCGCACGATGTGCGGCGTGCGGTCGGCCGCGCCGATGTCCTGCTTGACCTGCTTGAAGTAGTCGTAGTGCTGGGTCACGTAGTGGTTGATGCGGAAATGCTCGTACGTGGGTGACAGGGTCGGGTCCCGCAGCATGGGCGCCGTCAGCGGCCGCAGTTGCTCGTCGACCGTGCCGTGTGGCGTGGTAAACAGGTGCGATCCCGTGCAGCGCACCGGCTGCCCGGCGCGGACGATGGACTTGACGTGCCGGTTCGGGCCGAAGCCCGGTTCGCTGTGGCGCGGATAGTCTTCCAGCAGCAGGCCGCCCGGATCGCCGACATGCCCGTTGCTGCCATAGCAGATCCAGTACACCGCCAGCGCTGACAGCGCCTTGTCCTGGTAGGGCGCCAGCGCTTCGGCCATGTTGGCGGCGCGGGTGGGGAACAGGAACTCGTCGCCGTCGATGAAGGCCATCCAGTCCACTTCCTGCTGGTGCTTGTCCCAGGCGTGCTGGTAGGCGGCCAGTTGCGGCTTGTCGCAGTCGCCGATCCGGTACACCGTGATCGGATAATGCCGCGCCAGCCTGGCCAGTGTGCCGTCCATGCCGTCTTCGCATTTGTGGCAGTACACATAGAAGCGATCGAAGCCGGCCAGCATGTGGAAGGCGAGCCACTCCACGATCCACGGCTGGCGGTTGCGCTGGATGGAGGTAATGCCAAGCCGCATCGAGGGCCCCGCTTATGAGCAGGCGCCATTCTACATCGGCCTGCGATGCATGCGCCTGCGGCCGTGCGCCCGTGATAAGGTGCGGCCATCATCGTAGTGGAGCACATCATGGAACGTACTTACCAGGAGGCCGCCCCGTCGCGGGCCGACATCGACGCGCTCACCGGACCGGCCCTGCTCGAATTCGGCACCAACTGGTGCGGTTACTGCCGCGCCGCCCAAGCCCCGCTGGCCGAGGCCTACGCGGACTACCCCGGCATCCGGCACTTCAAGGTGGAGGACGGGCCCGGCCGCTTGCTGGGCCGTTCCTTCCGTGTCAAACTCTGGCCCACCATGATCTTCCTGCAAGACGGGAAGGAAGTGGCGCGCGTGGTGCGCCCGGAGAACGCCGGCGAAATCCGCGACGCGTTTGCCCAGATCGCCCAACCCGGCTGACGGCACCCTTATCGGTTTTTCCCTCATCGTCGGAGTACGCATGTCCCAGCCTCACCCGGCCGGTCGAGTCAACTCGCCCGGCACCGTGCTGTTTGCCAGCCTGATCGGCACCACGATCGAATTCTTCGATTTCTATATCTACGCAACGGCCGCCGTCCTCGTCTTTCCCCACCTGTTCTTCCCGGCCGGCGATCCCACCGCCGCCACCCTGCAGTCGCTGGCCACGTTCGCCATTGCGTTCTTCGCCCGCCCGGTCGGCTCGGCCGTGTTCGGCCATTTCGGCGACCGTGTCGGCCGCAAGGCCACGCTGGTGGCCGCGCTGCTGACGATGGGGCTGTCCACCGTGGTCATCGGCATGTTGCCCACGTATGCGCAGATCGGCGCGTGGGCGCCGGCGCTGCTGGCGCTGTGCCGTTTCGGCCAGGGCCTCGGCCTGGGCGGGGAGTGGGGCGGCGCCGTGCTGCTGGCCACCGAGAATGCGCCGCCGGGCAAGCGCGCCTGGTATGGCATGTTCCCCCAGCTGGGCGCGCCGATCGGCTTCTTCCTCTCCGGCGGCATTTTCCTGTTGCTGTCGGAAGTCCAGACCGACGAGCAGTTCTTCAGCTGGGGCTGGCGTGTGCCGTTCCTGGCCAGCGCGCTGCTCGTGGTGGTGGGCCTGTATGTGCGGCTGAAGATCAACGAAACGCCGGATTTCCAGAAGGTGCTCGACAAGGGCGAGCGCGTCGAGGTGCCGGTAAAGGCCGTGCTGGTGCAGCACACCCGCGCGCTGGTGCTGGGCACCATGATGGCGATGGCCACCTTCGTGCTGTTCTACCTGATGACGGTGTTCACGCTGAACTGGGGCGTGGCCGGGCTGGGCTTCACGCGCCAGCAGATGCTAATCCAGCAATTGATCGCCGTGGTGTTCTTCGGCCTGACGATTCCGGTGGCGGCCTTGCTGGCCGACCGCCATGGCCGGCGCGGCACGCTGATCTGGGTCTCGGCCGCCATCGCGCTGTTCGGCCTGGCGTTCGGCCCGCTGTTCGATTCGCGCAGCGCCGTGCAGGTGACCTTGTTCCTGGCGCTGGGCCTGGGCCTGATGGGCATGACGTATGGCCCGCTGGGCACGATCCTGTCGGAACTGTTCCCGGCCGAGGTGCGTTACACGGGCGCGTCGCTGACGTTCAACCTGGCCGGCATCATCGGCGCTTCGCTGGCACCGTATATCGCCACCAAGCTGGCCACCACTTATGGCCTGGCGTACGTGGGGTATTACCTGTCGATCGCTGCTTTGCTCAGCCTGATCGCGCTGGTGCTGGCGAAAAAGTCTTAGCGGCTACCTCCTTCGGCAGAGGAACGGCGTGCCCCGTCTAGGGATGACGGGGCACGGCAGGTGCGTATGATGGGGCACACCCGTCGTCCACCAATAAAACACCATGCTAATCCTGACCAACGGCCGCTTCCACACGGCCGACAAATCGAATCCCGTCGCCACGGCGGTCGCCATCGCCGACGGCAAATTCCTCGCCGTCGGTACCACCGAAGAAGTGATGCGCCAGGCCGCGCCGGACGCCCAGGTGATCGACCTGAACGGCCGTACCGTGATCCCCGGTCTGAACGATTCGCACCTGCACCTGATCCGCGGCGGTCTCAACTACAACCTGGAGCTGCGCTGGGAAGGCGTGCCGTCGCTGGCCGACGCGCTGCGCATGCTGAAGGAACAGGCCTTGCGCACGCCGACCCCGCAGTGGGTGCGCGTGGTGGGCGGCTGGAACGAGTTCCAGTTCGCCGAAAAGCGCCTGCCCACGCTGGACGAGATCAATGCGGCCGCGCCCGATACGCCCGTGTTCGTGCTGCACCTGTATGACCGCGCGCTGCTGAACCGCGCCGCGCTGCGCGCCGTGGGCTACGACAAGGACACGCCGGCGCCGCCGGGCGGCGAGATCCAGCGCGATGCGCACGGCAACCCGACCGGCATGCTGATCGCGCGCCCGAACGCGATGATCCTGTATGCCACGCTGGCCAAGGGCCCGGCGCTGCCGCTCGAGCACCAGGTGAACAGCACGCGCCAGTTCATGCGCGAACTGAATCGCCTTGGGCTGACCAGCGCGATCGACGCGGGCGGTGGGTTCCAGAACTACCCGCAGGATTACCAGGTGGTGCAGCAGCTGGCGGAGCAGGACCAGCTGACGATCCGCATCGCCTACAACCTGTTCACGCAGAACAAGGGCGCGGAGCTGCAGGATTTCAAGCAGTGGACGGACATCGTCAAGCCGGGTGATGGCAGCGACTGGTACCGCCACAATGGCGCCGGCGAGATGCTGGTGTTCTCGGCGGCCGACTTCGAGGACTTCCTGGAACCGCGCCCGGATCTGCCGCCCGAGATGGAAGCGCAACTGGAGCAGGTGGTGCGCCACCTCGTCGAGCAGCGCTGGCCGTTCCGCCTGCATGCCACTTATGACGAATCGATCGGCCGCATGCTCGACGTATTCGAGAAGGTCAACCGCGACATCCCGTTCGACGGCCTGCACTGGCTGTTCGACCACGCCGAGACGATCACGCCAAGGAACATCGAGCGGGTAAAAGCGCTGGGCGGCGGCATCGCCATCCAGCACCGCATGGCGTTCCAGGGCGAGTACTTCGTCGACCGCTACGGCGCCGAAGCCGCGAAGCACACGCCACCGATCAAGCGCATGCTGGAGAACGGCGTGCCGGTCGGCGCCGGCACGGATGCGACGCGCGTGGCCAGCTACAACCCGTGGACGGCGCTGTACTGGCTGGTGTCCGGCCGCACCGTGGGCGGCCTGCGCCTGTACGATGCCGGCGCCCGGCTCGACCGCGAGACCGCGATCGAACTGTGGACGTCGGGCAGCGCGTGGTTCTCGAACGAGCAGGGCAAGAAAGGTCGCATCAAGGAAGGCATGCTGGCCGACCTGGCCGTGCTGTC
The DNA here is from genome assembly GCF_004209755.1 of Pseudoduganella lutea. Taxonomy (NCBI): domain Bacteria; kingdom Pseudomonadati; phylum Pseudomonadota; class Betaproteobacteria; order Burkholderiales; family Oxalobacteraceae; genus Pseudoduganella; species Pseudoduganella lutea. The sequence continues at coordinate 4,052,696 of NZ_CP035913.1, forward strand.
GGCCGACTTTTTCCGCGTGGAGGAAGAGGCGATCAAGTCGATCGAATCCGTGCTGACCGTGGTGGGCGGCAAAATCGTGTTTGCCCAGGCCGAGTTCGACAAGCTGGGGCCACCGCAATTGCCCGTGCTGCCGGACTGGTCGCCGGTCAACAAGGTGCCTGGCCACTACCGGGCCGTGGCCCCCGCCGCGCAAAAGAGCGCACTACCGCACCAGTGCGCCGGCGCCTGCGCGGTGCACAAGCATTCGCATGACGTGGCGCGCAAGTCCACCGTGCCGGTGTCGGACCATGCCGGCTTCTGGGGCGCGTTCGGCTGCAGCTGTTTTGCGTTCTGAGGAGCGGCGATGAACTACGTGAAGATCCTGGCGGGCCTCGTGCTGTCGTTCGCCGTGGGGCTGGCGTGCCGCAAGTTCGGCATTCCGGCCGCGTCGCCGCCCGTGCTGTCCGGCGCACTGCTGGTGTTCATGATGAGCAGCGGCTACTGGCTGGTGGACCGCTACGTGGCCCGCCGCGCCGCCGAGAACAAGCGCCATTGCGGCGGCCATGCGATCGAAGCCGCGCCGGAGCAGGCTGGAGGTGGCCGATGAGCGCGCTGCTGGCCGGTGCCGTGCTGGGCCTCGTGATCGGCGCCGTGTGCCGCGCCTGCGATATTCCATCCCCCGCGCCACCCACGCCGATCGGCGCGCTGCTGGTGGTGGCGATGACGGGAGGCTACGTGGTGGGCGGGCTCGTGTGAGCAATGTCCGCGCGCTTACGCAAGGCAAACGCGCGGTGTGATGGCGCCATCGTATAGCCCGGCGCGTGGCCGGCGTCGAACCTCAGCAGCGCGCTGTCCACGAGCGTGCCGAGCAGGTCCAGCGTGGCGGCTTCGTCGCCACCGCGCCGGGCCATCAATTCCTCCAGCGAAAACCAGGTGGGCAAGGCTGCCGTGTCGCACCACAGAGCCTGCGCCGCGGGCGCCAGCAAGTCGTAGCTCCACTCGAGCGTATCGTGCAGGCTGCGCTGGCGCGCCGGGCCGGTGCCGGTGCTTTTCGCCAGCAGCGGCAGGCGATCGCCCAGCCGCCGCAGCAGGCCGGCAACCCCCAGCGCGGGGATGCGTGCCGCGGCCAGTTCCAGCGCGAGCGGCAGCCCATCGAGTTCGCGGCAGAGGGCGATCGCGTCGGGTAACGTTGCCTCGGTCAGCGTGAAGCGGTGATCGTGGCCCTGGGCGCGCGCCTGCAGCAGGGCCAGGGCGCCGTAGTCGAGCGCTTCGGCCAGCGCGCAACCGGCGGGCGGGATGGCCAGCGGCATCAGCCGGTACACCTGTTCTTCCGGCACGTGCAGGCGCACCTGCGTGGTCACGAGCAGCCGCAACGCGGGCAGCCGTGCCAGCAGTTCCTGGGCCAGCGCCGCCGTCTCTCGCGCCACGCGGTCGACATTGTCGAGCACCAGCACGCAGGGCTGCGACCCTGCATGGCGTGCCAGCGTGTCCACGGCGCCACCGTCGACGCCCATGCCGCGGGCCACGGCCTCCAGCACGTCGCCGCTGCCTGCGCACTCGGCCATGTCGGCCCAGGCCACGGGCGGTCCGGCGGCTGCGGCGGCGTGCCGCGCCAGTGCGCTCTTGCCGACACCGCCCGCGCCGAGCAGGCTGGTGAGCCGATGGTGACGCAGCACGTCGCCCAGTTCGGCCAGGTCGCCGGCGCGGCCCAGCAGCGCGCCGGGCGCAGTCGACGGCAAGGCGGCGGCAGCGGCTTCTCCCACGCCCACCGGCAACGCCAGACGGTAGCCATGCCCGGGAACGGTCGCGATCGCATTCCGGCCCAGCAGCTTGCGCAGCAGCGAAACCTGCACCTGCAGGTTGTTTTCCTCCACCACCAGGCCTGGCCATACCATGGCGAGCAAGTCGTTCTTGCTCATCATGCCGGGATGGTGCCGCACGAGCGCGACCAGCACGTCCAGCGCGCGTGGCGTGAGCGGCACTGGCTTGCCATGCAGCCGCAGTCGCCGTGCCGCTGGCCACAATTCGTAGGGCCCCACGTGCAGCAACGCACCCGCGGCAGGCCATTCAGGCCGCATTAAGGCGGGATTCAGGTCGGCCAAAGGATTTTCAGGCATATCAATCCGATAATTTTTCCTGTCAGGGAGTGACTTGCGGTCGACTGGCCGCGGTTATTTGCAGTTGATATCATATTTGCAATGCCGGCGCAATGTGTCCAGCGCCGGCATCGTCATGGCCCGGGCCAGTTGTGGCACGAGGGCGACAAGGGCACGCCGGGGGTAACTCAACATGAAGAAGGAATCGTTATGCGCATGAATCCATCATCGTTCCGCCGTGCCCATAGGGCGCGCCTCGTACCGCTGCTGCTGACCTTGGCCGTCAGCCAGGCGTATGCCGACGTGACCGTCAACGGTACGCCTGGCACGCCGGGTGCCCATGGCGCGGTAGCGGGCGCTCCCGGCGGCGCTGGCAGTGATGGGCAGTCGGCAGTCGCCGCATCCGGGCCGAACGCCAGCAATTCGAACGTCGCCACCGCGACTGGCGGCAGTGGCGGTGCGGGCGGCACCGGTGCCTCCGGCGCCAGCGGGCAAAACGGCGGCAATGCCGGAGCCGGCGGGGCAGGTGGCGCCGCCGAAGCCACGACAGGCTCGAATCCGGCGGCAGGCAATGCGATTGCCACCGCCACCGCGTATGGCGGCAATGGCGGCAGCAGCGGCGGGGCGGGCACGGGCGGCAGCGGCGCAAACCAGGGCGCTGGAGCCGTCGCGGGCAACGGCGGAGTTGCTACGGCCAATGCCACCGGAAGCGCGCAAGGGGCCGGCAGCGTGAATGCCATCGCCAGCGCCACCGGCGGCGCGGGCGGATATGCCGGTACAGGACCGGGAGCCACGGCCGGCCTAGGCGGCAGCGCCAGTGCCACCGCCAGCGGCGTATCGGATTCCGGGGCGGTCAACGTTTCCATCACCCAGTCCGGCGGTGGGGGCGGCTACTCCACGGATGGCAGCGGTGCGGCCGGGAGTGCGTCCACCGCTGCCAATGCCGTGGGCGGCAGCACCTCCGGCACGCTGTCGCTGGGGCAGTACGTGGCGGGCGGATACGGTGGCGGCAGCGGCGCCGGCGCGGGCGGCGCGGGTGGCGCCGCAGAATCGTCGCTCACGCTGAATGATGCCGCTGCAAGTTCCTTCACGGGCGACTCGCGTGCCCAGGGGGGCGGCGGCGGCTATGGCGTGACACAGGGCGGCAATGGCGGCGCCGCGACGAACACGCTGCAACTGGTTTCCACAGTCGCGTCGGGCCAACTGAGCGGCAACGGCCAGGCCTATGGCGGTAGCGGCGGCAACGCTTCCGGCGGCAATGGCGGCAACGGCGGCGCCGCGCTGAGTGGCGTGACGCTGACCGGCGCCGGCCAGGTCTACGGCTCGTCGAACGCGCAGGGCGGCGCCGGCAACAGCGGCGGCGCCGGCGGCACCAATGGCATTGGCGGGACGGCAGGCAGCACGCTGACCCTGGCCGGCGCCAGTGTCAGCGGCAGCAGCAATGCCAGCGGCGGCCACGGCGGCGGCAACAGCGGCTTTGCCGCCAATGGCGCCGTCGGCGGTACCGCCAGCGCTACTGCCGGCGGCACGGCCAGCGGCGACGGCACCGTGCAGCTCAATTCGCGGGCCGATGGCGGCTACGGGGGCGATGCGGGCGGCGCCGGCAACAGCGGCGGCGCGGGCGCGGCCGCCATCGCCACGGCCACGGGCAGCAGCGGCAGCGGTACCGTCAACCTGGCCGTGCACCAGCAGGGCGGTGCCGGCGGCAATGGCTACAACGGCGCAAATGGCGGCACCGGCGCCGCTTCGGCGCTCGAGAACGCGGTATCCGGCAGTACCAGCGGTGCGCTGACATTGTCGCAGCGCGCCGTCGGCGGCAATGGCGGGTACAGCGCCGATGCGCTGGGCGGCGCGGCAGGCGAGGCACGCAGCCGCCTGGTGGTGGACGATACCGCCGCCACGTCGCTGGTGCTGAACGCCTACGCGAACGGCGGCAACGGCGGCACGACCCAATCGGGTACCGGCGCCATTGGTGCCGAGGGGCGCACGCACGTCGAGGGTACCGCGGCGGGCACGCTGAACGTGTACAGCAATGCGACCGGCGGCAATGGCGGTGCTGGCCTGGTGGCCGGCGATGGCGGTGGCGCGCAGGCGTTCGGCACCGGCACCGGCACGGATGCCGGTGCCGTGCGCGTGGACGTGAACAGCACCGGTGGCACCGGCGGCCAGGGTCGCGACGGCGCCGGCGGAGCGGGCGGCCAGGCCACCGCGAGCGCGTCGGGCACGTCGGGCAGCGGGCCGCTGCATGTCGCGGTGTACCAGTACGGCGGCGCGGGCGGTTATTCGGACAGCGCCGCGGGCGGTGCCGGCGCCGGCTCGGTCGTTACCAATGCCGTGTCCGGCACCACGGCCGGCAGCCTGTCGCTGAACCAGTACGCGTACGGCGGCGCCGGCGGCGGCAGTGAAACGGGCGCGGGCGGCGCTGCGGGGCAGGCGGTGTCGCAACTGACGCTGGCCGGTACCGGCAGCGCCACCGATGCCAACGTCACCGTGGGCGCCAATGGCGGCACGGGCGGTTACTCCAACACCGGCGCCGGCGTGGCGGGCGGCTCGGGCACGGCGCGGCTGGACCTGGCATCCGATGCGGCGCAGGTCACCGCTGCCGTCAATGCCACCGGCGGCAGCGGCGGCTATACCTACGGCAGCAACGCCGGTGTCGGCGGCAACGCCAGTGCCGAACTGGCGGTGGCTGGCACCGGCAACTACGTTTCCGGCAGCACCACGGCGTCCGGCGGGAACGCGGGCACCAACCATGGTTCCGTTGCCGGCGTGTCGGCAACGGGCGGCAACGCCACCACCCTGCTCACGGTTTCCGGCCCGGCGAACGTGTATGGCTATGCCACCGCCTACGGGGGCAATGGTTCCTCCGGCCTTGCCGGCGGTTCCGGCGCAGCGGGCGGCAACGCCGGCGCCGATGTCACGGGAACGGGCGGCACCAGCGGCAGCCTGACGCTGACGGGCTATGTGCGCGGCGGCATCGGCGCCGAGGGCTCCGGCAGCGGCAACAGCGGCGGCATCGGTGGCAGCTCGGTGGCCACCGTGTCCGGGTCGTCCAGCGGCGGGAACGTGTCGCTGAAAGCGGACCTCATCGGCGGCGATGGCGGCGCCGGTCGCGAAGGCGCCGCGGGTGGCGCCGGCCGTGGCGTGACGACCGGCGATGTGCTGACGGGCACTACCAGCGGCGAGCTGACGCTGGGCCTCGGCGGGCATGGCGGCCGTGGCGGCAGTGCCGTCGATGCAAACGGCGGTGCGGGCGGCATTGCCGACGTGACGCTGGCGCGCAGCGACAGCGGCGCCTCCTACCTGCGGCTGAATGGCGCGGCCACGGGTGGCGCGGGCGGCGACGTGACCGGCAGCGCCGGCACCGGCACCGCGGCGGCAGGCGCACTCGGCAAAGTGAGCGTCAATGGCAGCGACAGCGCACCGCTTTACCTCACGGCCGACGCCCAGGGCGGACGCGGCGGCAACCATGCGGCCGGCAGTGGCGCGGCTGGCGGCCAGGGGCAGGCGAACAGCACGGCGGTGGGCACCGGCGCTGGCCAGGTGTATGCCTACAGCAGTGCCAGCGGCGGCACGGGCGGCAACGGCAACGGTACCGGCAACCGGGGGGGCGCGGGCGCGGCGGGTAGCGTGACGGCCCGCGCGCAGGGCACCACGGAATCGGCCAGCGCCACGGCGGTCCTCACGGGCGGCGCAGGTGGCTACGGCGGCAACGGTGCCGACGGTGGCGCCGGGGCGGTGGCCAGCGTGGCCGATGCCGTCAGCGGCTCGACCAGCGGTACGCTGTCGCTGTCGCAGACCGCCTATGGCGGCGCGGGTGGCGGCAGTGCCGGCGGTGCCGCGGGAGTTGGCGGCGCCAGCGCGACGCGCCTCACGTTCAGCGACGGCGCGGCCAGTTCCCTCAACGCCAGCCTGAATGCCTATGGCGGCGCGGGCGGCCAGGGCAGTGGCACCAGTGCCGGGGCGGGCGGCGGCGCGGGCGAAGCCGTGCTGGCGCTCACGTCCACCAGGACCGAAGCCTATGTGAGTGGCAATGTCAACGCTACCGGCGGCAGCGGTGGCTATGCGGATTCCGGCAGCCATGGTGCCGGCGGTGCCGCGCTGGCACGCAGCACCGTGCTGGCAGCCGATCGCGCCTACAGCAACAGCACGGCGCAGGGGGGCAGTGCCCACAGCAATCTTGCCGCGGGAGGCAATGCCGAGTCGTTCGCGCGGGCCCAGGCGGGCAACACCGCGCAGTCATACGCCTACGCCACCGGCGGCGGCAGCGGCGGACAGCTGGGCAATGCGCTGGCGGTATCTGAAGCGCAGGGCGGAACGGGCAGCGCCACCGCGAATGCCTACGCGACCGGCAAACAGGCCGATGCGACGGCCCGTTCCTGGGCACAGGGCGCGGCCAGCAACTACGCGCAGGCGAACGCGACGGGCGAGAGCGGCACGGCGGCGGCGTACAGCACGTCGACGGGCAGCGATGGCGTGCTGGTGTCCACCAGCGCCAGCGCACCGGTCGGCAGCAGCGCCGTGGTGCGCACGTCCGCCAACGTGGGCGGCAGCAACTATGGCCTGATGGGGCCGAATTCGGGCTACCAGGCGCTGTCGTATGCGCTCGCTGCGCCATCGCAAGGTGTCGTCGACAGTGTGCTGGGCGGCACGCCGGAACTGGCGGCCGCGTTCGCGGGCGGCCAGGTGGTCGGCATCGGCACCAGCGCCGGAACGTATGCGGCCGATGCCATCGGCAGCTACACCTACGTGACGGCGGCGAACTTCCAGTTCAGCACCGCCGCCGACAGCGTGCTGACACTGGGCCTGGCCGGTTCGCTGTCCGACGGTGCCGGCTTCGAGGAACTGGCGCTGACGCTCTCCAGCCATGGCGCCGAGCTGTTCTCGCAAACGTTCACCAGCGTGGCCGAGGCGCAGCTGTTCTTCGACGACCACGCGCTGCTTCTCGGCACGCTGGCGGCGGGCGAGCAGGACCTGCTGCTGACCACCGGCTACACGCTCGATGCCGCCGGCGGCTTCGGCGTGCAGTATGTAATCGGCGTGTCCGCTGTACCGGAGCCCGGCGCGTGGATCCTGCTGCTGGCGGGCCTGACGGTGCTGCTCGTGCGCCGCCCGGCACCCCGGAGCGGAACGTGAGCGCACGGCTCGACATTCCGCTCGCCGAACCGCTGGTGCAGCAGCCCGCTGTGGCGCGCGCCTGGCGGGGCGCGGCCATGCTGGTGCTGGCCGCCATCGCGGCGGCTGCCCTGGCGGCGCTGGCGGTGGCCGCGTGGCTGCATGCGACGCGCCCGGCCATCGTGCCCGGTCCGGTTGGCCAGTGGTACGCGGTACAGGTGCAGAACGGCCAGATGTTCTATGGCGTGCTGCGCGAGGCCGGGCCGCGGCAGCTGCAGCTGGGCGATGTTTATTATGTGCAGCCGTTCACGCAGCCCGATGGCCGGCAGGGCAACCGCGTGGTGAGCCGGGAGCGCAATGACTGGCACGGCCCCACGTCGCTGACGATCCCGGTGGACAGGATCGTCTCCGTCGAAACGGTGGGAGGGGAATCGCAGCTGGCCCGGCTGATCGCGCAGGACCAGGGGCGCGCCGCAAAATAAGGCCGGCCTCGGTGGCGCCCGCGGGAAGCATGCTCCCGCGGGCTTTTTTTTTGCCGCCAGCCTTGCGATCAGGGCGGCGGCGCAAGCTGGGCCAGCACACGGTCGCGGTTGGCCAGCATGAAGGTGCGAAACGCCGGTTCCTTCACGGCCAGCCGCACCAGGCCGGGCAGCAACTCGTAGCAGCAACGGATCACGGTATCCATCGCGCCATCGTTCTGCAGCGCCGCCACGGTCAAGGTGCCAGCCCTGCCATCGAGCTTCTGCAGTATCTCATCGCGGTGCGCGCCGATCACGCGCGAAACCGGTTGCATCAGGTCAGTCATATTCCCTCCCGGGTGTGAAAAACCACAGTCTGATTTTCTTCTGGTTATCTGGTAATGAGTTGAGGCAAGATTTCTCATGGGAATTGCGTTAGCGCAATCTCGCCCTTGCCTGGCAGACATACAGTAAATCCCGGATAGTTCATAACGGGGAAAACATGAAAAACCAGGGAACCTTGGCGGTGCTGCTGATCTCGGCAGGCGCCCTGATCTACGCGGCCATGCAGCATCCTCGGGATCCGCGCCAATCCGCGCGGCGCGACACGGAAGCGTCGAAGCAGGTGACCTGGGCGGTGGATGGCGCCTCGGGGGCGCCACGCTTTGCTGCCGAAGCATTCAACGACCGGATCGAACAATTGCTGGACAAGGCGGTGCGCGACGTGCCCGCCTACCAGGACACCAACCGCTTCGTCTGCAAGCTGCCCGCCGAGGTAGGGCCGGTGCCGCTACTGGACGCCGTCGACGCCTACCTGCGCGGCCTGCCGGACAGCCGGCGCGATCCGGACCTGCTGCAAGGCCTGCACCGCGCCGCGCAACAGGGCAACTGGCTGGCAAAGGTGCAGGTGTACCTGTCGCGGCTCGGGAGCAGCGCTCCGGACGACGCCACGGTCTTCCAGACGATCACGCTGATCGAGTGGATGCAAGAACACCGGATCGGCGCGTTGTACGCCGCCATCGGCGATGCGGTCGATGCTTCCGGCGAGCCGCGCGCCAGGTCCGGCAAGGCGCTGTCGAGCCTCGACATCTATGCGGCCATGCACCACAACTATCCGTCGCAATACAAGGTGGGACAGGCCCTGGTGCGCAGCGGCGACGCGCGGCAGGCCGCCACCGGGCGGCGCATGCTCGACTGCGCGGCACGGGCGCTGCCGGCGTATCGGCAGATGGTGGGCGAGCACGCGCTGGCGGCGCGTGGGTGATCCGACTCGACAGGGAGATGGACATGACACGCCAACCGATCGTTTTGCTGGTTTTACTGCTGGGCCTCGGTGCCTTGCACACGGCTGGAGCGCACCGGCCGCTGGCGCCGAAGCCGGCTGCGTCGAAGGATCCATTTGCATGGATTGGACCTGTTCCAAAAACCATCTCCACAGAAGCGTTGCATAAACGCTGGGTTCGGCTTGGCAAGCAGGTGTTTGATACGGTAAGCACGGATGTGAAGCAATTCGTTTGCAAAAGTCCGGCCGAGGTTGGGCCAGTACCAATGATGGACGCAGTTGAGCGCTACATCGACGGAGCACCCGAGAGCCTTTATGACGATGAAGTTATGAGCAACTTGAATAAGGCGGCCGCGCAAGGCAATTGGCTGGCGCGGACGCTGATCTATTTCTGGCTCAGGCAATACAGTGAGGAAGAGTTGCAGTACCGGACGGTAATGCTGGGCGAATGGATGTATCAGCAGCGTCTTGGACAGTTATACGCAGCATTTGGTGACACGCTGAAAGGCTCAGGTTACTACAGCGACGCACCTGGCATTCAGGTTACCGGATTTGATATCATGGCTGCCATGCGCCATAGCTACGTGGCACAGAACGATGTGGGAAAAGCGTTGAGTAAAAGTAGCGACCCAGAACTCGCTTCAGTCGGTCGTAAAATGCTCGCTTGCGCATCGAACTCGCTAGGGGCATATCGACGTTTGTTCAGCGGGGAAACAGACAAGGCAAAGGAGCAGCGCAGACAGGCCGCAGAACTGGCAACTTATACACCACTGCATCGTGCGATCCTGGATGGAAATGTTCAATCAGTTGCTGCACTCTTGCGCTCTGCCGGTACGGATATCGAGGCGCGAACAGGAAATGGCCAAACAGCGCTTGCATTGGCGCTATTGGCAAATCCGCAGAGCCGAGCCGTCGTGAAGCTGTTGATAGAGCACGGCGCCAATGCGGCCAGGCACGGTGTAGTCGATAAGAACGCGAGTATCAGGAAAACACTCCTGAATGTTGCGGTGGATGCTACGCCCGCAGACCCAGCCATCATCGATATGTTGATGAGTGCAGGTGCCGATCCATTCGGACTGGATGAGGTGAATGAGTATGTGTTCCAAACGCCGTTTGGCGATTCATTCGGCTTATATGAGTCAGGCACGAATCCTGCCATTTTTGAGCAATTTCTTGCAAGTCGAAAGCTCGATCCGAAAGGGCTTCTGGCGATCGAATATCTTGAACACTCAGCCAGATACTTGAAAGTACTGGACCGGTTGATAGCATATGGCGTGCCGCCGGAAAAAACAGAGGATCTCGTACAAGAGATGGTAATTCAAGCCGCCATGGATGAAGGCAAAGAGGATGACGCAAGGCGTCTTGCGACACTGGATCGGTTAATCAACAGGTACCCGACGCTCGGCAGTCAGTTTAAGGGCGCTGCAGGTTTTGGTAACCTGTCACAGGCCATCTACTCATGTAAACTGGAACTTGCCACTTATTTTCTTGCTCACGGCACGCCTGTGAACGATAGTAATGAAATGAGCGGGGGCTTGCTTGGTAGGTACCTTGAACGTTGCGACGACCCTGGAAACACCGACCGCGTACAACCAAACGAGCAGTCCCGACAGTTATTTTTCTCGGCTTTGCAGCAGCGTGGTTATGACGTTAACAAACTTGCCAGGGATTGCCCAGTTTGGCTTTCGCGGGGCGGCAGTTGCGAGATTCCGCGAGATGACGATTTGCTGTCGACGTTGCTGGGAATGGGCGCTGATCCGTTTCTGATGTACCCGGATCAATCAACCAGTGCACTGGCCAGATCGATCGAGCAGTGCCGCCCTGCTGCGTTCGATCTGATGATGGCGAAGGCACCAAAGCAGCTCGCAGGAGGCGCTTTGAAAGCCGTACAGGTGGCGCTGGAGAGCACCAAGCGCGAGCTGTGGTTTGGTTTGAACTGTCCAGCCGAATTCCAGCCGCGAGCTGCCAGCCAACTACAGGCGCTCTTGGTCAAGTAATAAGTTGAAGGACTGAAGCAAATGGCATATAGAACACCTTGACAGGCTACAGTGTCCTGCTGCGATAGTAGTACCAAAAAGCCGCCGGTCTCGCAACCGGCGGCTTTTTCGCATCTGGTGGTGATAGGTGGACTTGAACCACCGACCCCAGCATTATGAGTGCTGTGCTCTAACCAGCTGAGCTATATCACCGCAAACTGTACAGCAAAGTTCCTGAAGAAAAACGACCTGAGCCGTTGCCGGTCAGGTCGTTTTGCTTGAATCCTGGTGGTGGTGATAGGTGGACTTGAACCACCGACCCCAGCATTATGAGTGCTGTGCTCTAACCAGCTGAGCTATATCACCGCAACGGCAAGCATTATCGCGGCTGCCACCCGCGCTGTCAAGAACGGCACGGCTTTTTTGCAGTCAATGGCCAATCAGACAATATAGCGCAAATCCGCCCTGTGCAGCGAAAATGCGCAATGGCGTGTGGCCACAATGCCCAGCTCAGCCCTGCAATGCCGGCAGGCGCGCGAGGATCTGCCCGGTCGCGTCGGGCGCCAGGCAGTCGATGACGATCCGGTCCGGCATGGCCCGCAGCCAGGTCAGCTGGCGCTTGGCGAGCTGGCGCGTGGCGATAATGCCGGTCTCGCGCATGTCCTTGTAGCCGATGCGGCCGTCGAGGTATTCCCACACCTGGCGGTAGCCCACGCAGCGCATCGAGGGCAGGCCGGGATGCAGGTCGCCGCGGCGGCGCAGCACTTCCACTTCGTCGATCAGCGCATCGTCTTCCAGCATGATGTCGAAGCGGCGCGCGATCCGCTCGTGCAGCACGGCGCGGTCGTTCGGTTCCAGCGCGAACGACATCAGCTCGAACGGCAGCGTTTCCTTCTCGCGCCGCGCCAGCAGCGCCGACATGGGCTTGCCCGACAGGCGGATGATTTCCAGCGCGCGCCCGATGCGCTGCGCGTCGTTGGGATTGAGCCGCGCCGCCGTTTCCGCGTCCAGCGTGGCCAGCCGCGCATGCAGCGCCGGCCAGCCCAGGCGGGCCGCTTCCTCTTCCAGTTCAGCGCGCACCGCGGGATCGGCGCCGGGCAGGTCGTCGAGCCCGTCGGCCAGGCCCTTGAAGTACAACATCGTGCCGCCGACCAGCAGCGGCAGCTTGCCGCGTGCCGCGATGTCGGCCACGAGGCGCAGCGTATCGTTGCGGAACTGGGCCACCGAATAGGCGTCGAGCGGGTCGAGGATGTCGATCAGGTGGTGCGGCACCGCGGCCCGTTCTTCGCGCGTGGGCTTGGCGGTGCCGATATCCATGCCGCGGTAGACCAGCGCCGAATCGACGGAAATGATTTCGGACGGAATGCGTTCGGCGATGGCCAGCGCGGCGGCGGTCTTGCCGCTCGCGGTCGGGCCCATGATGGCGACCGCGAGCGGCCGCCTGGCTTCTTGATTCATGTTGTTCACTGCCCGCGGAGGAAGAGTTTATCGAGGGCGGAGATTTCGACCTGTACCCAGGTGGGGCGGCCATGGTTGCACTGGTCCGCGCGTTCCGTGCTTTCCATCTGGCGCAGCAGCGCGTTCATTTCCGGCGCGGACAGGATGCGGTTGGCGCGCACGGCCGTGTGGCAGGCGAGGGTGCCGAGCAGTTCGTTGCGGCGCTCGATCAGCACGCGCGAGCCGCCGAATTCGCGCACGTCGCGCAGCACGTCGCGCGCCAGCGTTTGCGCATCGGCGTTCTTCAGCAGGGCCGGCACGGCGCGCACCGCCAGCGTGGTGGGCGACAGCACGGCAATGTCGAAGCCGAGCGCCTTCAGCGTGTCGCCATGTTCCTGCACCGTGCCCACTTCCACCGCATCGGCATAGAAGGTGACGGGGATCAGCAGCGACTGCACCTGCATGTCGGTGCCGGCGACCTGCGCGTCGAGCGCGTTCTTGAGCTGTTCGTACAGGATGCGTTCGTGCGCGGCGTGCATGTCCACCAGCACGAGGCCCTTGCTGTTCTGCGCCAGGATGTAGATGCCGTGCAGTTGCGCCAGCGCGAAGCCGAGCGGGAATTCCTCGTGGGCGAGGGCGGCCGAGGTGGCGGTGTATGACGCCGGCTGCGGGATCGCGTACGGCGCGCCCTGTTCGGCGGCGCGCGGCGGTTCCGCATCCGCGAACAGCGCACCGTAGCGTTCCGTGCTCTGCGCCACGCCGCCGCCATCGCGCGCTCCGAAGGGCGACGGCGAGAACGTGGGCGTGTAGGTGGGGTTCATCATCGCGCCGAACGACGTTTGCTGCTGCGGGCGCCAGGCATGGCCGCTGAGCGGAACGTCGCCGCCCAGCGTCTGCGCGGCGGGCAGGGGCGCCGGAATGGCGCCGTGGGCCGTGGCGGACGTTTGCGCCAGCGCGCGCTGCACCGCGTGGAACACGAACTGGTGCACGGCGCGGCTGTCGCGGAAGCGCACCTCGATCTTCGACGGGTGCACGTTCACGTCCACCAGCGCCGGGTCCAGCTCCAGTGCCAGCACGTAGGAAGGGAAGCGGTCGCCGTGCAGCACGTCTTCATAGGCTGCGCGCACCGCGTGCACCAGCACCTTGTCGCGCACGAAACGCCCGTTCACGTAGAAATACTGGCAATCGGCACGCGACTTCGACGCCGTCGGCAAGCCGGCGAAGCCGTGCAGCCGCAGCACGCCGGAAGCTTCGTCGATGGCGATGCGCGCTTCGGCAAACGCTTCGCCAAGGATCTGCGCGCTGCGCTTGGCCATGTCGCTGGCGATCCAGTGATCGATCGTGCGGCCGTTGTGCGTGAGCGTGAATGTCACGTCCGGCCGCGCCAGCGCGATGCGGCGCACGACTTCGGCGCAGTGGCCGAACTCGGTCTGCTCCGATTTCAGGAACTTGCGGCGCGCCGGGGTGTTGTAGTACAGGTCCTGCACGTTGACGGTGGTGCCGGGGGCGCCGGACGACGGCTGCACCGTGCCCAGGTGCGAGCCTTCCAGTTCCCATGCGTGGGCCGCATCGGCCGTGCGCGACGTCAGCTTGACGACCGCGACCGAGGCGATCGAGGCCAGCGCCTCGCCGCGAAAGCCCAGCGTGTTGACGTTTTCCAGGTCGTCCAGCGAGGCGATCTTTGACGTGGCGTGCCGCGCCAGCGCCAGCGGCATCTGCTCGGGCGGAATGCCCTTGCCGTTGTCGGTGATGCAGATACGCTTGACGCCGCCTTCCTCGAGCCGGACCGTGATCTGGCTGCCGCCGGCGTCCAGCGCGTTCTCCAGCAGCTCCTTGACGACGGCGGAGGGCCGCTCGACGACCTCGCCGGCGGCGATCTGGGAAATGAGCTGGTCGGGAAGCGCCTGGATCGGGCGGTGAGGAATCGGGGCGTTCATGGTGGCCGAAATTATACCCCGGCCGGTGGCTGCCGCCCCGCCGACCACTGGTCGTCAGGTGCCGCCCTGGCGCACCGGGATCGGCACGTTGCACAGGTCGACGTGGCCGGCGGCCACCTTGGTCCATGGGCCACCGCGGTTGCGCGAGGCCTCGGCCACTGCCTTGAAGCTGGCCGAGGCCGTGCGCATCACTTCAAGCTTGCTGCGCTGTGCTTCCGGCACGTCGGCCGCCAGCTTCACCGACTTGATCGTCACGCGTTGTACCGCGTCTTCATAAAACCCCATCGCGCCGGGGCCGCGCGGCATGACCGACAGCAGCGGCATGCCGTCCACGACGCGGCCCACCACGGTGATATTGCGGTCCAGCTGGCGCGGCGCCTGGCCGATCACGGCGTACAGCGCGCCGCCATTGGCGCTGTCCGCGTCCACGTCGCGGCCCACGCCCACCATGCCGTAGCAGTGCGCCAGCCAGGCCTGGCCGGTCTTGGGATCGCGCGCGGACGGGAAACCGTTCGAGTGGCCCACCTGCGGCGCATAGCCGTCCCGGTCCGGCAGGCGCGTGAAATCCCGGTCGTTCTTCAGCGGGACCGTGAACTCGCCGGCCAGCTTTTCCTTTGCCGTTTTCGGCTTGCGTGGATTGGCTTCGTCCGGGTCGCCCCACTGCACCACGAAGTTGTCCTGCGCGCGCAGGATCGCCAGGCCGTCGAAATAGCCTTCGCGCACCAGGGCGCGGATATTGTCGGCATGGTTGGGCGCGAATGCCGGCGCCAGTTCGATGACGACGCGCCCGGCCGGCAGTTCCAGGTACAGCGTGCTGGCCGGGTCGAGCGGGCGCCATTCGCTCGCCTGCGACGCCTTGATGACATCCGCCACCGATGGTTTCGGCGGCAATTCCCTTGCCGCCAGTGGCATTGCGGCGAGAGAGGCGAGAAAATAGAAGGGCCAGCGGGTCATCGGGTCTCCTGGTTGCTTGCTCGAGGGGGCTGGAAAATTGTAATCTGTAAAACTGACTCAATGAAAACTTTGTTGCCGTGGCAATGAACAGGCCTGACCGCTGGTGGTGGGCTGGTGTATGATCGCCGCCGCAACCTTACAGGACTACTATGGATTTCGTTCATTTGATGGAAATGCTGGTTCACGTCGACAAGGCGCTGGACACGCTGATTGCGCAGTACGGCACGCTGGTCTACGCGATCCTGTTTGCCATCATCTTTTGCGAGACGGGCCTCGTGGTCCTGTTCTTCTTTCCCGGCGATACGCTGCTGTTCATTGCCGGCGCGTTCTGCGCCACCGGCCACATGCACCTGGGCTTGCTGATCTTCCTGCTCATTTGCGCCGCGGTGATCGGTAATACGACGAATTACTGGATCGGCGAGAAGATCGGCAACCGCATGTTCACGCACAATTACCGCTGGATCAACCGCGACGCGTTGCAGCGCACGCACAACTTCTTCGAGCGCCATGGCGGCAAGACCATCATCCTGGCGCGCTTCGTGCCGGTGGTGCGCACCTTCGCCCCCTTCGTGGCCGGGGTGTCGGACATGACGTTTGCCCGCTTCCAGCTCTATAACATCACCGGTGCCGTACTGTGGGTGGTATCGCTGTGCGTGGCGGGTTACTTCTTCGGCAACATGCCCCTGGTGCGCGACAACCTGACGACGATCGTGCTGATCGGCGTTAGCGTGGCGATCGTGCCGATGGCGCTGGGCGGCCTATGGAAGGTCGGCCGCCGCATTCTCGGCCGTTGATTTCCCTCAAGCAAAAAAAAGCTTAAGTTTTTCCGTACGGCATCCGTTAACCGGGGCAAGTCTGTTTTCTGCCCCGGATCCCATGCGCAAGCTGATTGCCCTTACCGCGTGCTGCCTCGCCTTCGGCGCGGCCGGCGCCAATGAACCTCCGACGAAGATCGCCGGCGTGCAGCCGTCGTCGCCCGCGCGCGCAGATGCGATGGGCGTTGGCGACCTGAAAGGCAGGCTGGAAAAAGCGGCAAAGGGGGGCAAGCCCGTGCGCAAGCTGTCCGAGCGCGAGCAGGAAGAGGAAGCCGAAGCGGCGCTGTCGGCCAGGATCGCCGAACGGCTGGCGCAGATGAAGGCCAACCAGGCTGCCCGCCATGCGGCCGCCGCCAGGGCGCGCAAGGCCGCGCAGGCTGCACAGGCCACAAAGGCCGCCTACACTGTCCCCCAGCCGGCGCCGGCCAATGGCACGTTCTGGACCTATGAAGGTGAATTCGGCCCGGCCAACTGGAGCAAGATCAACGCCGCCTGGAACAAGTGCAATGGCGGCGAGCGCCAGTCGCCCATCGATATCCGCGACGGCATCAAGGTCGATCTCGAGCAGATCTCGTTCGAATACCGTCCTTCCGGCTTTACCGTCACCGACAATGGCCACACCGTGCAGGTCGCGCTGGGTGCCGGCAATTATCTGTCCGTGGGCGGGCGCAGCTACGAATTGCAGCAGTTGCACTTCCACCGCCCGGCCGAAGAGCGCGTCAATGGCAAGACCTACGAGATGGGCATCCACCTCGTGCACAAGGATACCGAAGGCCGCACCGCCGTGCTGGCGCTGATGCTGCAGCGGGGCCGCGCGCAGCCGGCGATCCAGACGGTATGGAACAACCTGCCACTGGAAAAGAAGGAAACGTCCGCGCCGTCGATCGTGTTCAATCCGGGCGACCTGCTGCCCGAGCGGCGCGACTATTACACCTACATGGGTTCGCTCAGCGAGCCGCCTTGCACCGAAGGCGTGCTGTGGCTGGTGATGAAGGAACCGCTGCAGGCTTCCGGCGAGCAGATGGCGCTGTTCTCGCGGCTGTATCCGCTCAATGCGCGACCGGTGCAGGCTGCCGCCGGGCGGCTGATCAAGGAGTCACAGTAAAAGCGCACAGTAAAGGATGAACAGCGGGATGAACAGCGGTGCCGGGCACCGTGTTCTCCCGGTAGAAAAACGGGCGCGTCATGCGCCCGTTTTTCATGGCTGGACGGTGATGGTATGCACGCCGGTCCATGCCGCGCCGGCAGCCAGCGGCTGCTTGTCGACCCGGGCCGGTTCGATGCACACGAAGCGCTGCCATTCGTCGTCGCGCAGGTCCGTCAGTTTCGCCGCGGCCTCGGCGCCCGGATTCCAGACAACGAATTCCGTGAACCCTTCCTGCTGCAGGCGCAGCGCGCCGCTGCCGGGATGCAGCGCCAGTTCGGCCGGGGCAGGGTAGATGTTGTCCAGCGGCGGGCCGAAATGCAGCGGCGATCCGTCCGGCAGGCCGGCCAGCACGGTGCGGGTGAATTCCTCGACCTGGAAATACGTGTGCAGCGCGCAGGCAAAGTCGAACGGTTCGGTATCCGTGTTGCGCACGTGATAACGCATCTCCAGCGCATCCGGCTTCAGCGTGAAGCGCAGCGCCAGCGAAAAGGCATGCGGCCAGCCCTGCGCCAGTTCGGCCGGCACGTCCTCGTGCGTCAGCAGGAATTCGGCCCATGCGGTCGTGGCGTCGTTGCCATGGTCGCCCAGGCGCCAGTGCGACAGCCGGGCCACGCCGTGGCGCTGGCCGGTGCCGCGCGTGGAGAATTGCGGGAAGATCACCGGCACGCCGCCGCGAATGGCGGCACTGCCGTCGCGCGGCGACGCATCGCTCATGAACAGGCGTTCGCGCTTGTCGGGCGTCTGCCACGACACCAGGTGCGCGCCATACAGTGCGATGGTGGCTTGCGCGCCGTCGGGCGCGGCGATGGTCACGGCCGGGAGCTGGCCGAACGTCGTCGATTGCATGCAATGGTCCTCAGGTCAGCCGACTCTTGGCGAGCGGCGGGTTCTTGGCGAAATACGAGCGGATGCCCTTCACGATCGCATCGGCGATCTGGTCCTGGTAATTGTTGTCGAGCAGGCGCGCTTCCTCTTCCGGGTTGGAGATGAACGCGGTTTCGATGAGGATCGATGGAATGTCCGGCGCCTTCAGCACGGCGAACCCGGCCCGCTCCACGGCGCCGTTGTGCAGCTTGTTGATGCCGCCGATCTGCTGCAGCACGGCCTTGCCCACTTTTAGGCTGTCGTTGATCTGCGCCGTCGTCGACAGGTCGAACAGCACGCTGGCCAGCTGCGGGTCATGGTCCTTGCTGTTGGCGCCGCCGATCAGGTCGGCCTGGTTTTCCTTGTTGGCCAGCCAGCGCGCAGCCGACGAGCTGGCGCTCTTCTCGGACAGCACGAACACCGAGGAGCCGCGCGCCGAGGGCTTGATGAACGCGTCGGCATGGATCGACACGAACAGGTCGGCATCGACCTTGCGCGCCTTTTCCACGCGCTTGTTCAGCGGCACGAAGAAATCGCCGTCGCGCGTGAGCATCACGCGCATGTTCGGGTGCTGTTCCAGCTTGGCCTTCAGTCGCTTGGCGATGGCCAGCACGATGTCCTTCTCGCGGCTGCCGCGCGAACCGATCGCGCCGGGGTCTTCGCCGCCGTGGCCGGGGTCCAGCGCCACGGTGAGCATGCGCACCAGCTTGTCGGCCTGCTGCGGTGGCTCGGGGCGGGCTGGCGGCTTGGCCGCGATATCCGGCCGCGGCACCGCCGCGGAGGGCACGCCTGGCGCCGGGATGCGGTTGTCCGGCAGCGGCAGCCCCGGAGCAGGGTGCTGCTCGGCCACCTGCGGCTGGCCGACCGGCACGCCGTCGCTCGACCATTCGCCCTTTTCGATCATCGCCGCGATCGGGTCCACTTCGCGCACCGGGTACAGGTCGAAGATCAGGCGGTGCTTGTATTCGCCCACGGGATCGAGGGTGAACACCTGCGGGCGGATTTCCGACTTCAGGTCGAACACGAGGCGCACGACGCCCGGGCGGTTCTGGCCCACGCGCACCTGCTGGATATACGGGTCGTTCGACTGGATCTTCGCCACCAGCGTCTTCAGCTCGGGGTTCAGGTCGAGGCCCTCGATGTCGACCACCAGGCGCTCGGGATTCTTGATGATGAAGTGCGATGTCTTCAGGTCGGAATCGTTTTCCAGCGTGACGCGGGTGTACTCGTCCGCCGGCCATACGCGCACGGCAAGGATCTGCGCGGCGCGCGCGGGCAGCGGGGTGAGCACCGACAGCAGCAGCGTGCCGCCGGCCTTCAGGAGGGTGCGGCGGGTACGGTGCTTTTGACCCGGCTGCGTGGGGATCAGAGGATCTGCGGGAAGTGGAGGCGTTGCAGGCATGAGATACCTAATGCAGAAAACGCCTGCAATTCTACATCACGTCCCTCACCCGCAACGCCGAGCGTCACGCGCAGGTCGGGCGGTGGCAGCACGCCCTCGGCTTTTTCCGGCCACTCGACGATGCAGATGTTGTGGCCGTCGAAGTCTTCGCGAAAGCCCGCGTCGAGGAATTCTTCCGGGCTGCCCATGCGGTACAGGTCGTAGTGGATCACGTTGACGGCCTGGCCGTCGAGCGTGACGGCGTAGGGCTCGGACAGCGTGTAGGTCGGGCTTTTCACAGTGCCCTTGTGGCCGGCCGCGTGCAGCAGCGCGCGCGTGAGGGCCGTCTTGCCGGCGCCGAGGTCGCCATGCAGGTGGATCGACAGGCCGGGCAGCAGGGCACGGGCCAGCGAGAGGCCGAGGGCGGCCGTATGGCTTTCGTCACGCAGGTGGGCTTTCATGGATGATTCGCATAAAATGGTGGATTGCTGCCGCCATTGTACCGTTCGATGTCCCTGTCACCCGAAGTGTTGTCCTCTCTCGCCGCCGCCGTCAAGCGGTGGGGGCACGAACTCGGATTTGCCGAGGTGCGTATCGCCGACATCGACCTGGCGACCGCGGAAGCCGGCCTGCAGGCGTGGCTGGACGCGGGCATGCATGGCGAAATGGACTACATGGCGGCCCATGGCATGAAGCGCGCCCGCCCCGCGGAGCTGGTGCCGGGTACCGTGCGCGTGATCACGGCGCGCATGGACTACCTGCCACCGTCGCACGATGCCGACTGGCGCCTGCGCGAACGGGGGCGGCTGGAAGATCCGAACGCCGCCGTGATCTCCGTGTATGCCCGCGGGCGCGATTACCACAAGGTGCTGCGCGCCCGGCTGCAGCAACTGGCCGACCGTATCCGCGGCGAAGTGGGCGAATTCGGCTACCGCGTGTTTACCGACTCCGCCCCGGTGATGGAATTGCCGCTGGCGGAAAAATCCGGCCTGGGCTGGCGCGGCAAGCACACCCTGTTGATCAACCGCGATGCCGGCTCGATGTTCTTCATGGGCGAGATCCTGGTCGACCTGCCGCTGCCGGTCGACGCGCCGACGGACGCGCACTGCGGCCAGTGCAGCGCCTGCATCACGGCGTGCCCGACGGGCGCCATCCTCGGCCCTGGCCGCCTCGATGCCCGGCGCTGCATTTCCTACCTGACGATCGAGCTGAAGGGCAGCATCCCCGAAGAACTGCGGCCGCTGCTGGGAAACCGCGTGTATGGCTGCGACGATTGCCAGACCGCCTGCCCGTGGAACAAATTCGCCGGGCGTGCCACGCTGCCCGATTTCGACGAGCGGCATGGCCTGGGCAGCGCAGGCATGGTCACGCTGTTCGCCTGGAGCGAGGACGACTTCAACCGGAACATGGAAGGCAGCCCGATCCGGCGCATCGGCCATGAGCGGTGGCTGCGCAACCTGGCCGTGGGCCTCGGCAACGCCGCCGCGCTCGGTGCCCGCGGCGATGCCGCCATCGTTGCCACGTTGCGGTCCCGGCTCGACCATCCGTCAGAACTGGTGCGCGAGCACGTGCAGTGGGCGCTCGCGCAACACGGCTGAGGCCGTGTCCACCCTGGGGTCAGCCTCAAAAGTGGACACGGGCTGAACACTGCTTCCGGTTTTTAAAGATGGGCTCGTGTCCGAAAACGGGGTTGACCCCATGGTGGACACGAGCTCGGCGCTAGCGTCAAGGCTTGGCCAGCCACTGGCCGCGCCTGCGGGCGAGAAGCACCAGCACGATGGCAGCGGCGCTCCAGGCCAGTACGGCGACGATCGATCCTTCGACGCCATAGCCGCCGCCGCTGAGCCATTCCGGGCCGCTGGCGGTAACCTGGATCCAGCCGCGCGCCGCATGGCCGGAGACGGGAATCGAGAACACGGCATCGAACAGGTAATTCCAGGCGAAATGCATGCCGACCGGTACCCACAGGCGGCGCGTGGCGATATAGCCGGCGGACAGGGCCGTGGAAGCGGCGGCCGTGGCCAGCATGCCGAGCACGCTGATGTGCTCGCTCGGAAGGTGGGCGGCCACGAACAGCGCCCCCGACACCGCCAGCGCGACCGACGTGCCCCACGATCGCTCCAGCAACCGGAACAGCACGGCGCGGAACAGGATCTCTTCCATGAACGCCACGAACACCTGCTCCGGCAGCGGCACCAGCAGGGCGCTCCAGTGCGCGGTGCCGGTGTACGTGTACACGCCGCCAGCCAGCAGCAGCGTGCTGCAGGCCACCATCAGCGCGGCGCCCAGCCCGATCCCGGCGCCCAGTTCCCCGCCGGCGCCGGGCCATGTCAGCTCCGCCACGTCGCGTTTCTCGACTTTGCGCACGTAGAAGCGGTAGCAGGCAACGATCGCCGCGGCGGCCAGCAGGAACGGCCACCCGGTGCGCCATGGCTTCGGCACGATCTCGGACAGCGCCAGTACCACGCTCATCGGCACCAGCACCGTCAGGATGCCCAGCACGGTCCGCACGAATCCGTTGGCGAGCAGGCGCTTGCCCAGCGATGGGCGGGGTGGGGCGGAAAACGAGGCGGTACTCATGATTTCTCCTTCTGTTCGTCCAGGGCGCCGGTGGACGTAAGCCGGTTGCGCGCCGCACGGATGCGCGCGCCGAATGGTTGCTGCTCCAGCGCAGCGATCGCCTGCGCCAGCGTGTCGGATAACGGGTAAGGCAAGTCGGCATCCAGGCTGGCCGCGGCGGCGCTCGTGGCGGCCCAGCATTGCTGGAGTCGTGGCAGCAGCGCGCTACCGCGGTGCGACAGCCGCACCAGCTTCTGCCGCGCATCGGCCGGCGAGGGCATGGTGGCCACCAGGTCTTCCTTCAGCATCAGCGCCACGGTCTGCGTGGCGGCAGGCTGCGTGATGCCGGCCGCCGCAGCGATCTGGCCGACGGTGCACGGTGTGCCGGCTGCCAGTGCCCGCATCACCGGCGTGTAGCGCGGACGGTAATCGATGCCCGCTTCCTCGTAGGAAGCGGCCACCGCGCCATCGAGCAGCTCGATCAGGTGTCGCAATTGGGTACCGAGTCCTTGTTTCATGTCCCCATATTTACATAAGTGCTTATATATTTCAATAAAAGAAATGGAACCGTTCGCGGGTGTGGTTAGTCGCCCAGCAATCTATCGAGCGTCTGGCGCGGATTGCGCAGGAAATCGAGCGTGACCTGGTAATGCTCGGTGTCCTCGTAATCGGTGCGGCGCAGGCCCTCGGGCAGGCATGCGTAGATGCGCGCGTCCGGGTAGGCCATCAGGATGGGCGAGTGGGTGGCGATGATGAATTGCGACCCGGCCTTCACGAGGCGATGGATCTGCTGCAGGGCTGCCAGCTGGCGCTGCGGCGACAGCGCCGCTTCCGGCTCGTCCAGCACGTACAGCCCCTGGCCGCCGAAGCGGTGCGTCAGCAGGGCCATGAACGCCTCGCCGTGGGACTGCTCGTGCAGGGAGCGCCCGCCATAGGAGATGAAAGCGTCCGGGCCCAAGCGCTCGAGTTCCGATGCCACGTTGAAGAAACTTTCGGCGCGCAGGAAGTAGCCGTCGCGCGGGCGCCGGTAACCCCGGGTGACGAGAAGGTATTCGTGCAAGGCTGAATGCGAGGCGCGCGTGCCGAAGTTGAAATTGCGACCGCCGCCTTCGGCGTTGTAGCCCAGCGCCACGGCGATGGCCTCCAGCAAGGTCGACTTGCCGCTGCCGTTCTCGCCGACAATGAACGTCACGTTCGGATGGAAGGTCAGCACGTCCAGGTGCTTGACGGCCGGGAGCGAAAACGGATAGTGGTCGAAGTCCGGCACCAGCTCGCGCCGCAGCGCCATGCTGATCGCGAAGGTGGCGGACAATGCCATCGTACTTTGCTGTCTTATTTCAGCAGGCCGGCCAGTTCGACGGCGGTCTTGACCTGCATCTTGTCGAAGATGTGCGCGCGGTGCACCTCGACCGTGCGCATGCTGATGCCCAGTTCGTCCGCCACGACCTTGTTCATCTTGCCGGCCAGGATCAGGTCAAGCACCTCGCGTTCGCGCGACGACAGGGTGGCCAGGCGCGCATGCACCGCCGCATGGGCGCTGGCCTGCTGCGAGCGTTGCAGGCCTTCCTGCACCCTGTCCATCAGCTCGTTGTCGTTGAACGGTTTTTCAAAGAAATCAAACGCGCCGCGCTTCAACGTATCGACCGCCATCGGCACGTCGCCGTGGCCAGTCAGGAAAATCACCGGAAGGCGCTGCGCCAGGCCGCGCGCATGCAACTGGTCGAACACGGCCACGCCATTCATGTCGGGCATCCGCACGTCGAGCAGCACGCAGTCGCCGGCCGGGTCGAACTGGCCCGCTTCCACGTAGGCCAGGAACTTGGCGCCGCAATCATAGGTGCTGGCGGGAATGGCACGCGACGAGGCCAGCCACGACAGCGAGTCACGGACCACTTCTTCATCATCGACGATATGCAACATCTTGTTATTTCTCCGTGGTTACTTGCGACGCCGGCAGCGTGAACGTGAATATGGTACCGCCTTGCGGGTTGTCCCGGTGCGTCAGCGTGCCGCCGTGGAATTCGATCGCCGTGCGGCAGATGTTCAGGCCCATGCCCATGCCCTGCGCCTTCGTGGAAAAGAACGGCGAGAACAGGCGTTCGGCCACGTCCTGCGGGATGCCGTGCCCGTTGTCGATCACATTCACGGCCACCTGGCCCGCCGCGGCATCGTGCGTTGCCTCGATGCGCAGCACGCGGCGCGCCAGGGGCACGGCAGCCATGGCCTCGATGCCGTTGCGCGCCAGGTTCAGCAGCACCTGCTCGATCATGATCCGGTCGGCCCGCACCCGCGGCAGGTCGGCCGGCAGGGCAATCTGCAGGGATGCCTGGTGCGGGCGGGCCTGCATCTCGATCAGCGCGCGGATGCTGTCGATCATCGTCGCAACGTCCTCGTCGTGTCGCGCGGGTTCGCGCTTGCGCACGAACTCATGCACGCTGCGGATGATCTGCCCGGCGCGGCGCGCCTGGGTGCCGGCCTGTTCCAGCGCTGGCTTCAGCGTGGCGGGGTCCACGCCTGGCCGCGCCAGCAGGTTCAGTGCGCCGGTGGTGTAGCTGGAAATCGCGGCCAGTGGCTGGTTCAGCTCATGCGCCAGCATCGAGGCGATTTCGCCCATCGTGGCCAGGCGGCTCGACGCCTGCAGCTTTTCCTGGTGTTCGCGGTTCAGCTCCTCGATGCGCTTGCGGTCGCTGATATCGAGGATGGACCCCATCCAGCCTGTATGGCGGCCGTCGTTGTCCACCAGCGGCGCCTCGAAGATCAGCACGGGAATCCGGGTGCCGTCCGGTCGCTGGAAAATTGTTTCGAATTCCGGTGTCACGGTTCCCTGCAGCACGTTTTGCAGCCGATGCTGGTATTCGGCCATGACTTCCGGCGCCCAGTAGGGCATCGGCGGCGAGCGGCCCACCAGGTCTTCCTCGCTGTAGCCCACCATCTGGCAGAACGCCGGGTTCACGTAGGTGATGCGGCCTTCCAGGTCGCGCGCGCGCAGGCCCGTGACCAGCGAGTTTTCCATGGCGGTACG
This sequence comes from Pseudoduganella lutea, assembly GCF_004209755.1. Taxonomy (NCBI): domain Bacteria; kingdom Pseudomonadati; phylum Pseudomonadota; class Betaproteobacteria; order Burkholderiales; family Oxalobacteraceae; genus Pseudoduganella; species Pseudoduganella lutea. The sequence goes on from NZ_CP035913.1 coordinate 4,077,718, forward strand.
AAACGCCATCTGCTGGCGGAGCGCCTCTTCCGCTTCCAGCCGCCGCGAGATATGGCCCCACAGTGCCAGCAGGCTCCACAGCAGCGCCAGCGCCAGCACGATCACCGAGCCCACGAGCAGGTTCGGCAGCAGTTTCGGCGCCGTCTTCACGCTGTCCGTCATCAGCGTGACGACGGCGCCGGGCAGGTCGAGCGCGCGCTTGTGCGTGTACACGCCATGGCCCGGCCCGGCGGCCGCGCGGCGGGCGAGAATGCGGTCGTCCCGGTCCAGCAGCGTGACCTGGTTATCCTGCGCGAACCACCATGGCACCATTTCTTCCAGGATCGCGGACAACTGGTACGTGGCCACCAGCGTGCCCAGGTAAGTGGCGCCGCGGTACAGGGGGTAGTGGTAATCCATCATCATCGCGCCCGGGGTGCCGGACGGATAGGCCGGCTGGGGAGCCGGATCGGCGTAGACGCCATTGCGGCTGAGTCGGGCGCGCTCGGCCGCTTCCCGCGATGGCGCCGACAGCATGGCCACCGCTGGCGGCGCCTCGTCGCTCGACGCGGCCACGTCATGTTCGGGCGTTACCCACATCACGCGTTTCAGTTCGAGGCCCGTCTTCAGCTCGCTGGCCATGCGCTCGTGCAGGCGCTTGACCGAGGCGCCGGCCAGGATTTCGTTGGCCACGCTTTTCAAGTCTTCTTCATGGCGGCCGAGCTGGAAGCGGATGGTCTGCTCGACCCACAGCGTGTCGGCGATCAACTGCTCCTGGCGCTCGTTGCTTTCCATCTGGCGCGCCTGCCACGGCAACCAGATTAGAATGGCCAGGAACAGCAGAACTAACACAACAGGGAGCAGCCAGCGCGCGGAGCTGGGAAACGGCAGGCGCGCCGCCATGGAACGAAGGGAGGTCATTGTCCGAGGGTAACCAATCTGCTCCGGCGGGATATTGTGGTTTTCCACAGTTGCCCCTTGCCGGGGCGCTCTACAGAATGGAACAGCAGGAATAATAAATGCAATTTCTAAATATGGGGACACGCATGAAACTCAAGACTATCCTGGTTGCGCTTGCCGCGACTGCCTGCATCACCGCCAACGCCTTCGCCCAGGCGCCGATCGTCATCAAATTCAGTCATGTCGTCGCCACCGACACGCCGAAAGGCCAGGCCGCCGCCCGCTTCAAGCAGCTGGCCGAGCGCGCCACCAACGGCCGGGTGAAGGTGGAGGTCTATCCGAACAGCCAGCTGTACAAGGACAAGGAAGAGCTCGAAGCCCTGCAACTGGGCGCCGTGCAGATGCTGGCGCCGTCGCTGGCCAAGTTCGGCCCGCTGGGCGTGAAGGAATTCGAGGTTTTCGATCTGCCGTACGCGTTTCCCAACAAGCAGGCACTGTACAACGTGACCGAGGGACCGATCGGCAAGAGCCTGCTGAAAAAGCTGGAAACGAAGGGCATCACCGGCCTGGCCTACTGGGATAACGGCTTCAAGATCATGTCGGCCAACAAGCCGCTGTACACGCCCACCGATTTCCGCGGCCTGAAGATGCGTATCCAGTCATCCAAGGTACTCGATGCGCAGATGCGCGCGCTGGGCGCCAATCCGCAGGTGCTGGCGTTCTCCGAGGTTTACCAGGCGCTGCAGACAGGCGTGGTGGACGGCACCGAGAATCCGCCGTCGAACATGTACACGCAGAAAATGCACGAGGTGCAGAAGTACGCCACGCTGTCGAACCATGGCTACCTGGGCTATGCCGTCATCGTCAACAAGAAGTTCTGGGATGGTTTGCCGGCCGATATCCGCACCGCGCTCGAAGGGGCGATGCGCGAGGCCACCACATATGAAAAGGCGATTGCCCAGCGCGACAACGACATGGCACTGGATGCGATGAAGAAATCCGGCCGCACCCAGTTCGTCACCCTCACCGCGCAACAGCAGACCGCGTGGAAGAACGCGTTGCTGCCCGTGCACAAGCAGATGCAAAGCCGCATCGGCGCTGACCTCGTCAACGCGATCGCGAAGGAAAGCGCGAAGTAATGCGCCGTGGGGCGGCGTCCTGCCGCCCCGTTGTTCCTGACGTACCGGCCGCCCGGCCGGCTCCCGAAAGTCACCCATGAAATTCCTGGACCACCTGGAAGAGTGGCTCATTGCGTCCCTGATGGGCGCGGCCACCTTCATCATCTTCGTGGCGGTGGTGCACCGCTACCTCTCCGGCTTGCCGATTCCCTGGCTGCAGGACGAACTCATCCAGATCAACACGAGCTGGGCGCAGGAGCTGTGCATCTACATGTTCGTGTGGATGGCCAAGTTCGGCGCGGCGTACGGCGTGCGCACCGGCATCCACGTCGGTATCGACGTCGTCATCAACCGCCTGTCCGCGCCGTGGCGCAACAAGTTCATCGTGTTCGGCCTGCTGGCCGGTGCGCTGTTTACCGGCATCGTCGGCGCACTGGGCGCGTCGTTCGTGTGGGACATCGGCCACACCGACCAGACGTCGCCCGATCTCGAGGTGCCGATGTGGCTCGTCTACCTGGCGGTGCCGGCCGGTTCCTGGCTGATGTGCTTCCGCTTCCTGCAGGTGATGGTGCATTTCGTGCGCACGGGCGACTTGCCGAAACACGACCATGCCCATGTCGAAGGCCTCGATGACGAACTGGGAGCCAAGGCATGAACGCGCTGATCATCTTCACGCTGTTGCTGGTATTGATGCTGACAGGCATGCCCATCTCGATCTCGCTGGGCCTGACAGTGCTGACGTTCCTCTTCACGATGACGGAAGTACCGATCGAGGCGGTGGCGCTGAAACTGTTCACCGGTATCGAAAAGTTCGAGATCATGGCGATCCCGTTCTTCATCCTGGCCGGCAATTTCCTCACGCATGGCGGTGTGGCGCGGCGCATGATCAACTTCGCCACGTCGATGGTCGGGCACTGGCACGGCGGGCTGGCGCTGGCCGGCGTGCTGGCATGCGCGCTGTTCGCGGCCGTGTCCGGCTCCAGCCCGGCCACCGTGGTGGCGATCGGTTCGATCATCCTGCCGGCGATGGTGAAGCAGGGCTTCCCGAAGCGCTTCGGTGCCGGCGTGATCACCACCTCGGGCGCGCTGGGCATCCTCATCCCGCCATCGATCGTGATGGTGATGTATTCGGTCACGACGAACACATCGGTGGGTGCGCTGTTCATGGCCGGCGTGGTGCCGGGCATCATGCTGGCCTTCCTGCTGGGGCTGACGACGTGGGTGCTGGCCAGGAAGCGCGGCTATCCGCGCATGCGCAAGGCGACGTGGGGCGAGCGGCTGGCGGCGTTTCGCAAGAGTGCATGGGGGCTGCTGCTGATCCTGATCGTCATGGGCGGCATCTACACGGGCCTCTTTACCCCAACCGAAGCGGCGGCGATGGCGGCCGTGTACGCATTCATCATCGCCGTGTTCGTCTACAAGGATCTGAAACTGCGCCAGGTCGGCAAGGTGCTGCTCGACTCGGCGTCGATGTCGGCGATGCTGCTGTACATCATCACGAATGCCGTGCTGTTCTCGTTCCTGATGACGAGCGAAAACATTCCACAGGAAATGGCGGCCTGGCTGACGGCACAGGGATTGGGGCCGGTGGCGTTCCTGCTAGTGGTCAACCTGATCCTGCTGGCGGCGGGCAACTTCATGGAACCGTCGTCGATCGTGCTGATCATGGCGCCAATCCTGTTCCCGGTCGCGGTGGCGCTGGGTATCAATCCGATCCATTTCGGCATCCTGATCGTGGTCAACATGGAAGTGGGAATGTGCCATCCGCCGGTGGGGTTGAACCTGTACGTGGCCTCCGGCATCACGAAGATGGGCATTTCGGAGCTGACCGTGGCCGTCATGCCATGGCTGCTCACCATGCTGGCTTTCCTGATGCTGGTGACATTCGTGCCAGAAATTTCGCTATGGCTGCCACGGCTGGTCTATGGGCAAGTGTGACCTGCCTACCAAACTTCCGGAAACATTGCCATAGTTAATTTATGTTCAAACCAAATATTTTCTTGCCACAAAAAAACAGGAGAAATGCGCGTTTGGATCAGTTATGATCGCTCCTGTTTGGTGCAGCACATAACGATATGCACCAAGGTAGCAAGGAATACGTGAGTTAGTGGGGAGTGGTAATAAAAACAGCATGCCGGAGACGGCGATAAATCGAGGAGACACGCGGTTCACAGTATGTTGTTGGCATCACTGCTGAAGGCGGCCAAAAGCCAGCCGCGGCGGGACCAAACAACCGGAATCGCGCCAAAGCAATACTTAAAACGCACCGGCTGGTGCGTTTTTTTTCGCCCGTGCAATCCAGGTCGCCGGAACGCGGCAGCGTGCCGCAACACAGTGCATGGGCGCTGCCACCAGCACCGCATCTGGTCCTGGTGGCCTGGTTCGTGTAGCATGTTTGCCACAGTAGTCAGGAGTTAATTGTGACGCAAATACAACAAGCTGGCGAGCTGTTCGCTGCGATCGTTTCCACGCCCTTCGGGGCGCTCGGCATCCGCACCGGCGGCGCCATCGTCAGCGAACTGGTTTACCTGCCGGCCAGCTTTGCCGCGAAGGCGCCGACCGATGGCCTGGCCGAGCGCGTCGCACGGCAGGTGGAGCGTTATTGCCTGGACCCCGATTTCACGTTCGACCTGCCGCTGGCGCAGGTGGGCAGTCCGTTCCAGCGCAAGGTGTGGGAAGCGATCCAGGCGATTCCGCGCGGCGAGGTGCGCACGTATGGCGAGATCGCCCGGTTCGTCGGCTCGATGCCGCGCGCGGTGGGCCAGGCATGCGGTGCCAATTATTTTCCCCTGGTGATTCCCTGCCACCGCGTGACGGGCGCGCAGGGCCTGGGCGGCTTTGCCGGCAGCGACGATCGCAACGGCTTTACACTGGACGTCAAGCGCTGGCTGCTGGCACACGAAGGGCATCGCGAGTACGCATGGCAGCAAACGACCCTGCTCTGATCGACGAGTTCTGCGACACGCTGTGGCTGGAAGACGGCCTGTCGAAAAACACGCTGGCGGCCTATCGGCGCGACTTGAAGCTGTTTTCGGCCTGGCTGGCGCAGACGCGCCCGGGCACCGGCTTGCTGGCCGCGCATGCCGGCGACATCGCCGGGTATTTCGCGGCCCGGCACGACGACACCAAGGCCAGCTCGTCCAACCGGCGCCTGTCCGTGTTCAAGCGGTTCTACCAGCAGGCGCTGCGGCGACAGCGCATTGCCGAGGATCCCTGTTTGAAACTGGCATCGGCAAAGCAGCCGGCGCGGTTCGTCCATACCCTGTCGGAAAGTCACGTGGAAGCGCTGCTCGCGGCGCCCGACGTGCGCGAGCCGCTGGGCATCCGCGACCGCACGATGCTGGAACTGATGTACGCGAGCGGGCTGCGCGTCTCGGAACTGGTGGCGCTGAAGGTCACTGAACTTGGTTTGAATGAAGGCGTGGTGCGGGTGACCGGCAAGGGGGCGAAGATGCGCCTGGTGCCGTTCGGCGAGGCGGCGCGGCACTGGATCGAACGTTACCTGCGTGAAGCGCGCGGCGTCATCCTGAACGGCCAGCAGGATGATGCCCTGTTCGTGACCGCCCGTGGCGGGCCGATGACGCGGCAAATGTTCTGGGTGGTCGTCAAGAAATGCGCACGCAAGGCGGACATCACCGCACCGCTGTCGCCTCACACGCTGCGCCATGCGTTTGCCACGCATCTGCTGAACCATGGCGCCGACTTGCGGGTCGTGCAACTGCTGCTGGGCCATGCCGATATCTCGACCACACAGATCTATACCCATGTGGCGCGTGAACGGTTGAAACAGCTGCATGCGTTACATCATCCGCGGGGATGAGAAATCTGCGATGCTGATGTTGTCGCATAATGTGGGTAATGGAGGTAGTCATGGCAAAAACGAATTTTCAGTACGAGAAGCGCCAACGCGAGTTGGAAAAGAAGCGCAAGGCCGACGAAAAAGCCCGGCGCAAGGAAGAAGCAAAGAGCCGCCCGGCCGGCGAGCAGGATCCTGACACAGGTGACGAGGCCGCCGAGGATGACACGACGGCGGCCAGGCAGGAATGACCACGGCGGCCTGGCGCCGCGCTGAACCGGACCCTGCCGCCGCTGCGGCACGCATTTGCCGGCAGCGGATCAGTATTCTTCGTTTCATTTGAGAAACAATCGTGCTGCTCACGCAGCCATTCTTGAGCCAGCGCAAGCGACTGCTGAGCAGGGCGGCAAGAATGGTACGATGACTCCGCACGATCATCTCCCCCATTCCACACCCGAATTCACACAGGTTCCGGTGGCGTATTCCCACCCGAACCCGGCGCCGAATCCCGCATTGGCCGCGCTCGACCTGATCGCGCGCATCGTTGCCGCGCTCGAGCTGACGCCACTGGTGGCGGTGTGCAGCATCGACCGGGCAGGCCGCATCCGCTTCTGCAACCAGGCATGTGCCGACTTGTCCGGCCTTGCGCTGGATGCCGTACTCGGCCAGCCGTTGAAGGCGCTGTTTTCACGCGGTGACCGCGAGGCGGAACACGATGCGCTGGTGGACGAAGCATGGCGCACCGGCCGGCCTTCGCCGATCGGCGACTGGCACGTGCGCACACCCGGCGGCCGTGAGCTGTGGCTGTATTCCACGCTGGTGCCCGTGTACCATGAAGGCGAACTGACGCAGGTGTTCTGCATGGATGTCGACGTCACCTCGCGCAAGGTGGATGCCGATGCGCTGGTCACGGCCGGTGTCAACTTCCGCCAGCTGTTCCAGAAGTCGGACGATGCGATCCTATTGGTGCGCAACGGCCTGATCGAGGAAGCGAATCCTGCCGCCATGCAACTGTTCAAGTGCCCCGGACCGGCCGTGTTCGTGGGCCGCCGGCTGGCTGATTTTTCGCCGGTGCAGCAGCCGGGGGGCGCGCTGTCGGAGGCTGCCGCGCTCCGGCACGAGGAGCGGGCGCACCAGCAAGGCAATTGCCGCTATGACTGGCGCTACCTCGATTGCAGTGGCACCCCGTTCTGGGCCGAAGTGCTGATGACGTCCGTCACGCTGAACCATGAACACCTGTTTTACGTGCTGGTGCGCGACATTTCAGTGCGCAAGAGCGCCGAGCGCACGCTGTACCTGGCGGCCCAGGTGTTCGAGAACAGCCGCGATGCGATCGTGCTGACGGACCACGAGCGCCATATCATCTCGATCAACCGCGCCTACTCGGAAATCACCGGGTACAGCAGCGACGACATGCTGGGCAAGCCGCTGTCGGTCTACCGGTCCGGCATCGAGGATGAAGCGTTTTTCCGGAAGGTATGGCACCAGATCGACACCACCGATCACTGGCAAGGGGAAATCTGGTCGCGCCGCAAGAGTGGCGAGCTGTTTCCCGCCTTGCTGGCGCTGACGGCGATCCGCGATGGCCACGACCAGATCAGCAACTACATGGCGATCGTTTCCGACATCACCGAGCGCAAGCGTTCGGAAGAGCAGACGCGCCACCTGGCCGAGCACGATTTCCTGACCGACTTGCCGAACCGCGTGCTGCTGCTGGACCGCCTGTCGCTGGCCCTGTCCACCGCGCGCCGCAAGGGCAGCATGCTGGCGATCCTGTTCCTGGACCTCGACCGTTTCAAGCAGATCAACGACACGCTGGGCCACCAGGTCGGCGACCAGCTGCTGAAGGAAGTGGCCGCGCGGCTCCTCAAGTGCGTGCGCAAGGTCGATACCGTCAGCCGCCAGGGGGGCGACGAGTTCGTCATCATCCTGGCCGACATTGGCGGCATCGACCATGCGGCGCACGTGGCGGGCACGATCCGGCAGGCGATCTGCCAGCCCTATGCGATCGGCGAGCACGCACTGCACGTGTCCACGTCGATCGGCGTCTCCATCTATCCCAGCGATGGCGACGATATCGACACGCTGGTCAAGAACGCCGATATCGCCATGTACCACGCCAAGCAGGGCGGCCGTAACAACTTCCAGTTCTTCAGCACCGAGATGAACGAGCGCATCGTGGAACGCGCGTCGGTCGAGCAGGGCCTGCGCCGTGCCTTGGCCGAAGGGCAATTCGCGCTGGTATTCGAGCCGGAACTGGACATCGCCACCGGCGCCCTGGTGGCGGCGGAGGCCTTGATCCGGTGGCGCCACCCCGAGCTGGGCCTGTTGCTGCCCGAACGCTTCATCGGCGTGGCGGAAGAGGCGGGCCTGATGGTCCCGATCGGCAACTGGGTGCTGCGCGAAGCATGCCGCCAGGCGCGCCGATGGCATGACGGCGGGCACACGATGGCGGTGGCCGTCAACCTGTCACTGGCGCAGTTCGTGCAGCGCGACCTGGTCGACAACGTGCGCGCCGCGCTCGATGACGCGGGGCTCGAACCGCACTGGCTCGAGCTGGAACTGACCGAAGCGATCATCATGAAAGGCGGTGGCACCACCGCGACCACGCTGGAAAGCTTGCGCGCCCTCGGCGTGCGGCTGTCGCTGGACGACTTCGGCACCGGCTGGTCGCAGCTGGGGCAACTGAAGGATTACCCGATCGACAAGCTGAAGATCGCCCAGGCCTTCATGCTTGGCGGCGCGGATGAAACCGCGATCCGCACCATCATCGCGATGGCGCGCAGCATGCGGATGACGGTGATCGCGGAAGGCGTGGAAACGCCGGGGCAGCTGGCGTTGCTGCGCCGCGAAGGCTGCGACCTGTACCAGGGGCTGCAGGCGGAAGCGGCGATGCGGGATGGCGGGCTGGATGGGGTGCTGCAGTAAGTCTGCAAAACCGGCTCAGAACAGGCGCATGCGCACCAGCACCTGGCCGTGGTCCGATGCCTCGGGCCGTTCCAGCCGCAGGTGGTCATTGAAATAGCTGACGTCGACCACCTCGCCGATCGCGCGCGGCGAGTTCCGGTTGAACTCTTCCGACACGAGCACGTGATCGATCGTCGAATAGTGCCCTTCGTGGATGCTGGTATAGCCCACGTGGCGCAGGTGATCCTGGCGCAGCTGGATCTGGTTGCTGTCGTACAGCCGGCCGCGGCGCTCTTCGGCCTGCACGCCGTGGCCGCCCTGGCCATCCGTGCCGCGACTGCCGCCATCGCCTGCCATGGCGCGCGTGCTGTCATTACCCGCCAGTCCGCGGGTATCTGCCTTTCCCGCCAGGTCGCGGGAATCTACCTTTCCCGCCAGGTCGCGGGAATCTACCTTTCCCGCCAGGTTGCGGGTGCCGCCCGTTCCCAGCACGATCGTCGTGGTGACGGCGTCGGCGGTATCGTTGAAGTCGCCGAGCACCACGCAGGGCCGGCGCCCTTCGCGCATCATCTTCGACAGCAGCACGCGCAGCGCCACCGCCTCGGTGCCGCGCCACACCAGCGAGCGCAGGCTGGCCATGGCGTAATGCAGCGGGTCTTCGCCACTGTCGCCGTTGCGGTAGTCGGGGCGGCGCGATTTCAGGTGCACCACCACCACATCCACGATGCGCTCGCCGGGCAGCACCACCTGCACATGCAACGGCGCGCGGGCGAAACGGTCCGATTCGGGGCTGCCGGAATCGCAGGGCACGTCGGCAGGAAAGCTGGCGTGCACGCTGGGCGGGGCGGCAAACGGCAGGCGCGACACGATGGCCACGTTCGGCGTCAGCCGCTGCGCATTCGGGTCGGGGTCGAAGCCGGCGTGCAGCGCGTCGCGGTACCTGCGCGTGCGCGAGAGCACGTCGCGCAACGCGGCCTGGGAAAAGATTTCCTGGAAACCGATCACATCGGCATCGAGCTGATCGAGCTGTTGTGCGATCCAGTTCGCCTTGGCCTCGTACGCATCGAGAGTGAGGGGCTCGAGGTTGTCGTACAATTTCACGCCGGGCGGGGCGAGGTTGCAGACGTTGAAGGTGGCAAAGCGAATTTCTTCCTGCATAATGAGAAACTCCTTTTCACAACGATCGTAACACGGCATGGCCAAGAAAGAGCATATATCAGAGACCCCGGCGACCGCGCTGCTCAAGCAGCACAAGGTGCCGTTCAGCGAGCATCCGTACGGGTACGAGGAACATGGCGGCACATCCGTCTCGTCGCGCGAACTCGGTGTCGACGAGCACCATGTGGTCAAGACACTGGTGATGCAGGACGAAGCCGCCAAACCATTGATTGTGCTGATGCACGGAGATCGCAAGGTCTCCACGAAAAATTTGGCGCGCAATATCGGCTGCAAATCGGTCGAGCCGTGCAAGCCCGAGGTGGCGCAGCGCCATTCCGGCTACATGGTGGGCGGCACATCGCCATTCGGCACGAAAAAGGCGATGCCGGTGTACGTGGAAGAATCGATCCTTGCGCTGGAAACCATTTATATCAATGGCGGCCGGCGCGGCTTCCTCGTGGGTATCGCACCACGCGTGCTGACCGAGGTGCTGGGGGCCAGGCCGGTCACCTGCGCACTGGCCGACTGATATTCACCATGCGGCATCGGCTTGCGGTATAGTCGCCGCCCGCTGGCACGCCGGCTCCACCAACCACACACAGACAAACCATAGGATTTCTCGGGGAAATGACTACCATCCTGCTGGCAATTGCCGCCTACCTGATCGGCTCGATCTCATTTGCTGTCGTCGTGAGCAAGGTCTACGGCCTGTCCGACCCGCGCACCTATGGTTCCGGTAACCCCGGCGCCACCAACGTGCTGCGCAGTGGAAACAAGGGCGCCGCGATCTGGACGCTGGTCGGCGATGCCTTCAAGGGCTGGCTCGCGGTCTGGCTGACGATCCGTTTTGCCGCCCAGCTCGGCGTCGGTGACGGGGCCATCGCCGTGGTGGCGCTGGCCGTGTTCATCGGCCACCTGTGGCCCGTGTTCTTCCGCTTCGAGGGCGGCAAGGGCGTTGCAACGGCCGCCGGCGTGCTGCTGGCGCTGGATATCTGGCTCGGCCTGGCCACGCTGGCCACGTGGCTGATCGTGGCCTACGCGTTCCGCTATTCGTCGCTGGCGGCGCTCATCGCCTCGGTCTTCGCCCCGTTCTACTATGGCCTGCTGTTTGGCGTGGAGCCGCAGCTGTTCGCCGTGCTGGTGATGTGCGGCCTGCTGGTGTGGCGCCATGCGAAGAACATCGGCAACCTCATGGCCGGCAAGGAAAGCAGGATCGGCAGCAAGAGCAAAGGCGCCGCCGCCGCGGCCAAGAAGAAGTAATCCAGAAGTAACTTGCAAATCCGGCAGCGGCCCTCATCATGCGACGATCGGCCGCCGCCGGCGGCCCCCGCACCAGAAAGGCCGCCATGTCCACCTCCTCCGCCACGCCCCCTGCCGCGACGCCCGCATCGGCTCACGCATCGACCCCACTGCGCATCGATTTCGTCTCCGACGTATCCTGCCCCTGGTGCGCCATCGGGCTGAAATCGCTGGAAACGGCGCTTGCCCGCATTCCCGAAGCCGCCGTCGAGTTCCACGTCCAGCCCTTCGAACTGAACCCGAATATGGCGAAGGAAGGGCAGGACATCACCGAACACATCGCCGAAAAATACGGCAGCACGCCGGAGCAGCAGGAACAGTCGCGCGAGATGATCCGCCAGCGCGGCGCGGCGGTCGGCTTCACGTTCGCGATGGACAAGCGCAGCCGCATCTACAACACGTTCGACGCCCACCGCCTGCTGCACTGGGCCGAGGAAGCGGGCCGCCAGAAGGAACTGAAGCACGCGCTGTTCGACGCCTATTTCACGAACGGCGAAGACCCGAGCTCGCACGACGTGCTGCTGCGCGCCGCCGAGCGGGTGGGACTGGACCGCGAGGCGGCCCGGCAGGTGCTGGAGTCGGACCAGTTCGCCGACGAAGTACGCATGCTGGAGCAGTACTGGCAGCAGGCCGGCGTGCGCTCGGTGCCGGCCATCGTCATCAACCAGCGTCATCTGATTTCCGGCGGCCAGCCGCCCGAGGTGTTCGAGGGCGCGCTGCGGCAGATCCTGGAAGGCAAATAAGCCATCCACCAATGGCCGTTGCAGTGACCACGCACCGGCTTTTGCGCTACACTGCGCGGCACCAAACGGTGGCGGCTTCCCGTGCGCAATGGGGGAAGCGGCTGCACGACAACCGCCGTATCATCGCTAGTCAGCTACCAGGAGAACAGCCATGCCCAAAGCCATCTGGAACGGCGCCGTCATCGCCGAGGCAAGCGCCGACGAGGTGGAAATCGTCGAGCAGAACGTGTATTTCCCGGCCGAGCGCGTGAAGCGCGAATACCTGAAGGACAGCAGCCACACCACGCTGTGCCCATGGAAAGGCGTTGCCAGCTATTACGACGTGGAAGTAAACGGGCAACTGAACCGCAACGCGGCGTGGTTCTACCCGGCCGCCAAGGATGCGGCCAAGGCCATCGAGGGCCGCATCGCATTCTGGCATGGAGTCGAGGTCAGCCGCTGAGTGGACAACGTCACCCACACCTTCGTCGGCCTCGGCATCGGCGAGCTGGTGCAGCGCTCGCTGCCGGCCGAGCCCGATGAGGCGCACCAGCGCACGCGCCACCGGCTGCTGCTGACAGCCTGCGCGGCGGCCAGCAATTTCCCCGACCTGGACCTGGTGCTGACCGACCTGCTGCCGGCGCCGCTGGGCTACCTGCTCCATCATCGCGGTCACACGCATACGCTGCTGTATGCATTGCCGCAGGCGCTGCTGCTGCTTGCCGCGCTGTGGCTGCTGTGGCCGAATGCCCGCAGCCTGCTGAAAGGCAGCGGCCATGCGCGGCGGGGCCTGGGGCTGGCCATCGTGCTCGGCTTCCTGCTGCACATGTCGATGGACTTCCTGAATTCCTACGGCATCCACCCGCTCGCGCCATTCGATCCGCGCTGGTTCTATGGCGACCTGGTGTTCATTGTCGAACCCGTGTTCTGGGTGGCGTTCGGCGTGCCGCTGGCGCTGGCGATTCCACGGCGCCCCCTGCGCTGGCTGGCGCTGGGCGCACTGGCGGCGTTCCTGGCCTTCGTCACGTGGCGCGGCTACCTGGATATCGTCTCGCTGGCCGGCCTGCTGGCGGTCGGCGGTGTCATCGCGGCGCTGCGCATCACGCGCATGCAGAGCCGGCGCGCACTGGCGCTGTCTGCGCTGGTGAGCGTGGCGTTCATCGCCGTGCAGGGCGGTGCCTCGTCGGCGGGGCGCGCCCGGATCGAAGCGGCGCTCCAGGGGATCGACCCGGCGTCGCGCGTGCTGGACGTGGCGATGACGGCGTTCCCGGCGCAGCCGCTGTGCTGGTCGTTCGTCGCCATCGAGGAAAATGCGGGGCAGGGCACTTACCGGCTGCGGCGCGGCTTGCTGAACCTGGCCCCCGGCGTGCTGGCACAATGTCCGGCCGCCTTTGCCGATCCGGCCGCTCCCGCCACCGCGGTGGCCGGCGTGCACCTCGCTTCCGAATGGCAGGGCAGCCTGGCCACGCTGCGCGCGCTGGCAAAGAACGATTGCCATGTAAACGCCTGGCTGCGCTTTGCCCGCATGCCGGCGGTGGATGCCGAGGTCGCCAGCGACCTGCGCTTTTCGGCCACGCCGCGCGGCAATTTCACCACGCTGGACGTGGCCGAGGCTGGCCGTGCGCCATGCGGCAACGTGCCGCGCTGGGGCTACCCGCGCGCCGATCTGCTGGGCCCTGCACTACACTAAGCGACCCATGAACGTTCGCCCAACCAAGGCACCTGCGCCGCCCGAGCAGTCGACCGATCCAAACCAGCATTTCGGCAAGCCCGAAGGCGGCTGGCGCGAAGAGCTGTATGAGATCATCTTCGAGTCGCACACCCGCAAGGGCCAGATCTTCGACCTGGTGCTGATCGGTGCGATCGTGCTGTCGGTGGTCACCGTGGTGCTGACGTCGATCGCGCCGGTAGCGAAGGAATATGGCCACTGGCTCTTCGTTTCCGAATGGGTGTTCACGTTGCTGTTCACGGTCGAATACATCGGCCGCCTGTTGTGCGTGAAGCGGCCGGACCGCTACGCCCGCAGCTTTTTCGGCGTGATCGACCTGATGTCGGTGGTGCCCAGCTATGTCTCGCTGTTCTTCCCCGGCTCGCACGTCTTGCTGGATGTGCGGATCCTGCGGTTGCTGCGCATTTTCCGCATCCTCAAGCTCACGCTGTATATCCAGGAATACAGCATGCTGGGCGACGCGCTGCTGGCCAGCCGGCGCAAGATCCTCATCTTCCTTTCCGTGGTGTTCCTGATCGTCTTCCTTCTTGGCACGGTGATGTACGTGGTGGAAGGGCCGCGGCACGGCTTTACCAGCATTCCCACGGCCGTCTACTGGGCTATCTCGACCGTGACGACGGTCGGCTTCGGCGACCTGGTACCCAAGACCGACATTGGCCGTGCCATCGCCTCGTTCATGATGTTGCTTGGCTGGGGCATCCTGGCCGTGCCGACCGGGATCATCAGTTCGGAGCTTTCGCACCAGCGCGGGGTGCGCGCCACCACGGGACGGGTTTGTACGCGCTGTTTTGCATCCGGCCACGAGGATGCGGCCCACTTCTGCAAGAACTGTGGCGAGGGGCTGCCGCAAGAAACCTGAGGGAAGCACCAGGCGGGACGGTGAAATTGCCCAGCTCGCCCGGCAATTGTCATACAAGCCACGGTCGTTGCAAATTCGTGGCCATGGCACGCCAATTGCTGCTACATTGTCTCGTATAGACAAATCCAATCAGGAGCGCACCATGAACGAATCGGTTTCCACCTCCAAGCCGGCGCCACGCGAACGCGACAACACCAAGGCAATGTTGCGCGCCGACCGCATGCAAGACTTGCACAAGAAACATGTCAAGACCGGTGCCGTGGCGGCCGGCGGCTTGCTGGCGCTGGTTGGCCTGGCCGCCGTGCTTCTGGGCGCCTGAGCGCAGCGCCCGCTTACCGTCAGATGACTTTCAGTTCGTCCAGCGGCCAGCGTGGGCGCACATTGAACGCATAGTCACGGCGGGCCGCATCGGGATTGATCGACAGGCGCATGGCACCGGCAAACGCAATCATCGCGCCGTTATCGGTGCAGAACTCCAGCTCGGGGTAGTACACACGGAAGCGCTTGTGGTTTGGGCCTTTCGCTGCCGCCGCGTTCAACGCGGCGCGCAGCTGGCTGTTCGCGCCCACGCCGCCAGCAATGACGAGTCGCTTCAGGCCCGTCTGCTTTAGTGCCGCGACACATTTCGCCACCAGCACGTCGACGATCGCATCGACGAAGCCGCGCGCGATGTTGGCTTTGTCCTGTTCGCACACATTGGCCACGCCGCTTTTCTTGACGACCGTGAGCACGGCCGTTTTCAAGCCGGAAAAGCTGAAGTTCAAATCCTTCGAGTGCAGCATGGGCCGCGGCAGCTTGTAGGCGGTGGGGTCGCCGAACTCGGCCAGGCGCGAGATCGCCGGCCCGCCCGGGTAGCCCAGGCCCAGCAGCTTGGCCGACTTGTCGAAGGCTTCGCCTGCCGCATCGTCCAGCGTTTCGCCCAGCAATGCATACTGGCCCACGCCATCCACGCGCATCAGCTGCGTGTGACCGCCCGAAACGAGCAGTGCCACGAACGGAAACTCCGGCGGGTCCGATGCCAGCAGGGGCGACAGCAGGTGCCCCTCCAGGTGATGCACGCCCAGCACCGGTTTATCCAGCGCGAGGCCCAGGCTGCACGCGATCGACGAACCGACCAGCAGCGCACCCGCGAGCCCGGGGCCCTGGGTATAGGCGATGGCATCGATATCGGCCGCCGCGATGCCAGCCCCGTCCAGCGTTTGCTGCAACAGGGGGATCGCCCGGCGGATATGGTCGCGCGACGCCAGCTCCGGCACCACACCGCCATATTCCTCGTGCATCGCCACCTGCGAGTGCAAGGCATGCGAGAGCAGGCCACGGCCGGTGTCATACAGGGCCAGGCCGGTTTCGTCACAGGAGGATTCAACGCCGAGAACGATCATGGTAAGAGCTAAAAGTGAGGGCTGAAAATGCGGGGCAATCCGCCATTGTAATGGAAAGCACCGGCCGTTTCAGCCGGGGCGACATGAAGGATGGGCCTGTCCCAGCGCCAGGCACGGGCACATCGAGGATGCGCCGCACTGCCACCGCACGAGGCACGGCCGCACCGAGGCAGTGCGGTCGCGTGCCGGGGTGGGGCGCTTTACCGCCGTGGCGATGGCATCGCTCTTGCTACTACTCTGGCATTGCGGCCAGGAGCCGTGGAAGGAGAAGCAATGCCCGAACACTGGAAAATGGTTTGCAAGGTCAAGGATATTGCGCCGGGCGGCGCGCACCACGTGCCGCGCGGCCTGGCGTGGCAGGAGTTGCCCGGCGTGGCCGTGTTCCGCACGGTCGACGACCGCATCTATGCGCTGCTGGACAGCTGCCCGCACAAGGGCGCCCTGCTGTCGCAAGGCATGGTGATGGGGGAGCATGTGGCGTGCCCGCAGCACCAGTGGAATATCGCGCTGGAAACGGGCTGCGCCGTGTCGCCCGAGCAAGGCTGCACGCGGCGCTACAGTGTGAAGGTGGAGGATGGCAAGATTTACCTGGACCTGCTGGAACTGAACGCGCCGGCCAGCCGTGCCGAGGCGGCGCTGGCCGGTACCTACGGCGTGGCGCCCCTCGCCGGCACGTTCATCTAGCGACGGTCAGGCTTGCGGGCGGCGGCGCAGTTCCGCATCCGCCTGCTTGAGCATCTGCACCGTGGTATCCCAGTCGATGCAGGCATCGGTCACCGAACAGCCATAGACCAGTTCCGACAGGTCGGTTGGAATCTTCTGGTTGCCGGCGCAGATGTTCGACTCGATCATCACGCCCACCAGCGACCGGTTGCCGTGCACGATCTGGTTGGTCACGTCCGTCATCACCAGCGGCTGCAGTTCCGGCTTCTTGTAGCTGTTCGCATGCGAGCAGTCGACCACGATATTGGTGGGCAGCTTGGCCTTGGCCAGTGCCTGCTCGGCAATGGTGACCGATACGGAATCGTAGTTCGGCCGGCCATCGCCGCCGCGCAGCACCACGTGGCCATAGGCGTTGCCGCGCGTGCGCACGACGGAGACGTTGCCCTCGCCATTAATGCCCAGGAACGCGTGCGGGTTGGCGGCGGACAGGATCGCGTTGATCGCGATGCCGATGTCGCCGTCGGTACCGTTCTTGAAGCCGACCGGCGTCGACAGGCCGGACGACATTTCGCGGTGCGTCTGCGATTCGGTGGTGCGAGCGCCGATTGCGGTCCATGCGATCAGGTCGCCCAGGTATTGCGGCGAGATGGGGTCGAGCGCCTCGGTGGCGGTCGGCAAGCCCAGCTCGCACACATCCAGCAGGAACTGGCGTGCCTTTTCCATGCCGATATCCACGCGGAACGAATCGTCCATGAACGGATCGTTGATGTAGCCCTTCCAGCCGGTGGTCGTGCGCGGCTTCTCGAAGTACACGCGCATCACCAGCAGCATCGTCTCCTTCACCTCTTCCTGCAGCGCCTTCAGGCGGCGTGCATAGTCCAGCCCGGCCACCGGATCGTGGATCGAGCACGGCCCCACCACCACGAACAGGCGCTTGTCCTTGCGGTCGAGGATATTGCGCAAGTCTTCGCGGCCTTTGGTGACGGTAGCGAAGGCCTTTTCCGTCAGGGGCAGTTTCGCGTGCAGTTCGGCCGGCGTGGGCATGGACGCGAACGAGGTAACATTGATGTTTTCGAGGTCGAGGGCAATCATGGCTTCATCTCTTCAAGGCTCTGTCTGCTTCAGGTTTTCTTATGGGTAGTCGATTAGTGTAGCCGAAATGCGGTAAGCTGTTTCCATGAGTATCGAAAACACATCTTCTTCCACCTTGCCATCCGCTTTGGCCCCCGCATCGGCACCTTTCATCGCCGCGCCGTTCATCAAGGAAATCGGCCGCGGTGTCAAAGGCGCGCGCAGCATGAGCCGCACCGACGCCTTCATGCTGTATACCGCCATGCTGGACGGCCGTGTGTCCGATCTGGAGCTGGGCGGCATCCTGCTGGCGATGCGCATCAAGGGCGAATCCGTCGATGAGCTGGCCGGCTTCCTCGATGCGGCCGAAGCGTCGTTCACGCCGCTGCGGGCACCCGCCGGCCCGTATGCTCCCGTCCTGATCCCCACCTACAACGGCGCCCGCAAGATGGCGAACCTGACAGCGCTGCTGGCGCTGCTGCTGGCGCGCGAAGGCGTGCCGGTGCTGGTGCACGGCGTGCCGCACGACGTGGGCCGCATTGCCACCGCCGAGGTGCTGGCCGAGCTGGGCATCGCCGCCGCCGCCACGGTGGCGGAGGCGGAGCGTGCACTGGCCGATGGCCACGTCAGCTTCATCACGATCGATGCGCTGGCGCCAAGGCTGGCCCGTCAGCTGGAACTGCGGCGCATCCTCGGCGTGCGCAATTCCACCCACACGATCGTCAAGATCCTGCAACCGTTCGCCGGCCCGGCCCTGCGGCTGGTGTCGTACACCCATCCGGAATACCTGGAAACGCTGGGCGAATACTTCACCACGGCCGCCCCCCATGCCCGCGGCGACGCCTTCCTGATGCGCGGCACCGAAGGCGAGACCGTTGCGAATGCCACCAAGGCCCAGAAGATCGACTGGTTCCACGATGGCGAACGCACCGTGCTGGTCGAGCGGCAGATGATCGCCGAAGTCGAGCCCGTGCTACCGGAAGACAAGAGCGCGGCCGCCACCGCGGCCTGGATCCAGTCCGTGCTGCGCGGCGACACGCCCGTGCCGGACCCGATCGCCCAGCAGGTCGCCCACATCGTCACCGTCGCCCGCGAGTTGCGCACCCGCCACGGCTGAGTTCGTGTCCACCTTGGGGTCAACCCTGAAACCGGACACGAGCTCTACCATCAACTGAAGCTGAGGCCGTGTCCGAAAATGGGGTTGACCCCACGGTGGACACGAGCCGGACAGTAATGATTCGCGTAGAATGCCCGGTTTGATTGCGGGTGGATGTGATGGCGGAACAGTTTGACGTGGTAGTGATCGGCGCGGGCGCGGCCGGAATGATGTGCGCAGCGGCGGCGGGGCAGCGCGGCAAGCGCGTCGTGCTGGTCGACCATGCGGAAAAGCTGGCCGAGAAGATCCGTATTTCCGGTGGCGGTCGTTGCAATTTCACCAATATCAACGCCGGGCCGGCCAATTTTCTTTCCGAAAACCCGCATTTCGCCAAGAGCGCGCTGTCGCGCTACACGCCGCAGGATTTCCTCGCGCTGGTGAAGAAATACCGCATCGCGCACCACGAAAAGCACAGAGGCCAGCTGTTCTGCGATGATTCCGCCGAGCAGATCATCGACATGCTGAAAGCCGAGTGCAATAGCGGCAATGTGCGCTGGCGCATGCCGGCCACCGTGCAAGGCGTGGCGCGGGAAGGCGAGCGCTTCCTCGTCCAGA
This sequence comes from Pseudoduganella lutea, assembly GCF_004209755.1. Classification (NCBI taxonomy): domain Bacteria; kingdom Pseudomonadati; phylum Pseudomonadota; class Betaproteobacteria; order Burkholderiales; family Oxalobacteraceae; genus Pseudoduganella; species Pseudoduganella lutea. Next base: position 4,097,012 of record NZ_CP035913.1, read on the forward strand.
CCAGTGCCGGCCTTATCAACGCGGCATCCGTCGTGATCGCCACCGGCGGCCTGTCGATCCCGAAGATCGGCGCCACCGATTTCGGCTACCGGATCGCCCGGCAGTTCGACCTGGCGATCGTCGAGCCCCGCCCGGCACTCGTGCCGCTGACGTTCGATGCCCAGCAATGGCAACCGTTCGTGCCGCTGGCCGGCGTGTCGCTGGAAGTCGATGTCGAAACCGGCACGCTGAAGGGCCGCAAGGCCACGGGCGCGCGGTTCCGCGAAGACCTGCTGTTCACGCACCGCGGCCTGTCCGGCCCGGCCATCCTGCAGATTTCCAGCTTCTGGCAACCGGGCACGCCGATCACGATCAACCTGCTGCCGGAACTCGATGTGGCCGCCACGCTGATCGAAGGGAAGGGCACCATCAAGAAACACCTGGGTAACGTGCTGGCGCAATGGCTGCCGGCGCGCCTGGCCGATGGCTTGCTGCAGGCGCACGGCTTCAATGCCGATGCGCGCCTGGCCGACTTGCCGGATGCCCAGTTGCGCCGCCTCGGCCAGGCCATCAACGCCTGGACCATCACGCCCAACGGTTCCGAAGGCTACCGCAAGGCCGAGGTCACGCGCGGCGGCGTCGATACGAAAGAGCTGTCGCAGCAAACGATGATGGCCAACAAGGTGCCCGGCCTGTATTTCATCGGCGAATCCGTCGACGTGACGGGGTGGCTGGGAGGCTACAACTTCCAGTGGGCCTGGGCCTCGGGGATGGCCGCCGGTTTATCGGTCTGATATGATGCTGGACCCGGTAACGCTGTAGCGGCGCGGGTTCTGATGAGTTCGGATATTAGCGGGTAGGCACGAAGCCTCTTGTTCATCTGGACAAATGGTGCTAACATCGCTGTCTTCCTAAAAACCCTCTAACGGTTTGAATTTTACATGACCACTATCCGCCTTAAAGAAAACGAGCCGTTCGAAGTTGCCATGCGCCGCTTCAAGCGCACCATTGAAAAAACCGGTCTGCTGACCGAACTGCGCGCACGCGAGTTCTACGAAAAGCCGACCGCTGAGCGCAAGCGCAAGCTGGCCGCTGCCGTGAAGCGTCACTACAAGCGCATCCGCAGCCAGCAACTGCCGAAGAAGCTGTACTAATTCTCGGATTCGCAGACCGGGCCGTCGACGGCGCTTTTCGCCTCCGGTCCGCTCGCGTGTCGCGATCGCCCGCTCCGGCATTGTCCGCAGCGGGTTTTCGTTTTTACCGAACCGATTTTTACCGAATACTAGCCTGAGGACCCCATGAGCCTGAAAGCCCAGATCACCGATGACATGAAAGCCGCAATGCGCGCCAAGGAAGCCGGCAAGCTGGCCACGATCCGCCTGATCCTGGCCGACATCAAGCGCAAGGAAGTCGATGAACAGATCGAGCTGAACGATACCCAGGTGCTGGCCGTCGTTGAAAAGATGATCAAGCAGCGCAAGGATTCGATCACGCAATTCGAGGCGGGCGGCCGTGCCGACCTGGCCGATATTGAAAAAGCCGAATTGGTCGTGCTGGCCGCCTACATGCCCGCCGGCCTGTCGGACGCCGAGATCGCCGCCGAAGTGAAAGCGGCCGTGGCCGAATCCGGCGCCGCGGGCCCGCAGGACATGGGCAAGGTCATGGCCATCCTGAAGCCGAAGCTGGCCGGCCGTGCCGACATGACCGCCGTCTCCGGCCTCGTCAAGAAAGCGTTGACGGGCGCCTGATCCCGTTGGGGGTATTCACGTTTGCGCCCGGGCTGGCTCAATGTCCAGCCCGGCGCGCGACGGTATAGCCTGATCTGCAACAATATGGAAGAACCGCGGTTGCCACAGTGATTCCACAATCCTTCATTTCCGACCTGCTAAACCGCGTCGACATCGTTGACGTGGTCGGGCGCTACGTCCAGCTGAAAAAAGGCGGCGCCAATTTCCAGGGCCTGTGCCCGTTCCACAACGAGAAGTCCCCCAGCTTTACCGTCAGCCCCACCAAGCAGTTCTATCACTGCTTCGGTTGCCAGGCGCATGGCACGGCGATCGGCTTCCTGATCGAGTATTCCGGCATGGGCTTCGTCGATGCCGTGAAGGACCTGGCGCAAAGCGTGGGCATGATTGTGCCCGAGGCGGATGACAAGATCCCGCCCGCCCAGCGTGCCCAGATGCAGGCGCAAAGCCTGGCGCTGTCCGAGGCGATGACGCTGGCCGCCGATTTCTACAAGGCCCAGTTGCGCACGGCGCCGGCCGCCATCGCCTACTTGAAGGGGCGCGGCCTGACGGGCGAAATCGCGGCCCGCTTTGCGCTCGGTTACGCGCCCGAAGGCTGGGACAACCTTCGCGCCGTGTTTCCCCAATACGATGCACCCGTGCTGGCCGAAGCCGGCCTCGTCATCGACAAGGTCGACGACGAAGGCCGCCACATCAAGCGCTACGACCGGTTCCGCGAGCGCGTGATGTTCCCGATCCGCAATACCAAAGGGCAGGTGATCGCCTTTGGTGGGCGCATCATGGAACAGGGTGAGCCAAAGTACTTGAATTCTCCGGAAACGCCTTTATTTTCAAAGGGTTCGGAATTGTATGGCTTGTTCGAGGCGCGCCAGGCGATCCGCGATGCGGGCTATGTGCTGGTAACCGAGGGCTATATGGACGTCGTGGCGCTGGCCCAGATGGGTTTCCCGCAGGCGGTGGCCACGCTGGGTACCGCGTGCACGACGGTTCATGTGCAAAAGCTGTTGCGTCAAACCGACAACGTGGTCTTCAGTTTCGATGGCGACCGTGCTGGCCGCAAGGCGGCGCGGCGCGCGCTGGAAGCCTGCCTGCCGTACGCGGCCGACGAAAAGACGATCAAGTTCCTGTTCCTGCCGTCGGAACACGATCCGGACAGTTATATCCGCGAGTTCGGCGCCGAAGGGTTCGAGCAGCAGGTGCAGGAAGCCATGCCGCTGTCGCAATTCCTGTTGCGCGAGGCGGCAGGCGAGCATGACCTGGGTGAACCGGAAGGCCGTGCCCGCGTGCAGTTCGACGCAAAGCCGATGTTGCAGGCCATGGCGCCCTCGGCATTGCGCCTGCAGATCGTGCGCGGCCTGGCGTCGATGACGCAGAGCACGCCGGGCGAGATCGAAGCGCTGTTCGAGCTGTCGAAGCCGGTGGCCGCAAGCCGCCGCGCACCGCCGAAGAGCAAGCGGCAGGAGCCAGTGGGGCTGGAGCTGAAGATCATTCGCGCCATCGTCACGCACCCGTCCCTCGCGCTGCAACTGGACGAGTCGGCACTGGAAGCATTCCGCCAGTTCGGGCCGGAACAGTGCGAACACCTGGCGCACCTGGTGGTGACAGCGCAGTCGCTGGGCGAAAACGCCACGTTTGCCGGGCTGGCCCAGCAGTTGAAGGAAGAGGGTGAGGAATACGACGCGATCATCGGGGAAATTGCCGCCGCGCCGGAACCTGAAATCGACGCGGAGCGCCTGTGGCTGCGCGCCACGGTACGCCAGTTGAAGCAGGATGTCTTGAAGGCGGAGTTGAACCAGCTGTTTTCCGCCGGTTTGCCCGCAGAGGAATTGAGCGTGCGATATCGGGAACTGACGGCACGGCAGGAAATGTTATCCCGCGAAGAGCAGTCCGAGTTCGCCGCCCGGTAATCGGAAAAACAGCGCGATATAATTTTCAGATCGTTTTCAGATCGCTTTCAGATCGCGTTTGCAAGCCGCGCAAGCGGGCCGGACACGCGGCGCCAAGGTCGCGCGTCTGGCAATCAAAATATGGCGTGCTATAATAAAACGCTAAGTATTTCAATACCTTGGCAAGGTTCTTCAGTTCAGAATTTGTGTTTGTTTTCAGTAAGTTGGGCTCATAACCGGCATGAAATGCCGCATTCGGATCATGAATGCGGCCGTGTGTCGGAGGCCGGGTCCGGACTTGGTTGAGACGGCGCGAGTTTCTTGTCGCCGAGCAGGCAGAACAGTCTGCACCCTCACACCATTCGTGCCCCTAGCCCCCGCGCGCAGTCATACAGTAGAATTTCTGCAAACATAGCCGTTCGTTAACATCGAGCGGTTGCCGGCAGCGTCAGGACTGTCGCCGGGAATGAGCAAGGAAAGTTTTGTAGCAGTGCCGGATGGAGGAGTCCCGCAGTCTGTTCATCGCAGTTCATGCAGGGGATTCCAGGGATTACGGCATCATCCTAACCCGTAAAGCAAGTCGTTGTGACATCGAAAGCGCCTGTGCCAGCAAAGAAACCTGAAACCAACGCGGCTGCAAAGCCCAGCAAAGTGACCGCCAAGGCAGCCAAGACGGCCGACAAGTCCGAGATCAGCACGGAAGCCGGTGCGGATCCGCGCACGGCTGCGGCCCCCCCGGCGGTGAGCCAGACCACGGACGCGGCAACCCTCGCGGCGATCGACACGTCCGGCTATGTGCTCCCGTCCGTGAAGGTGCCGGGCCGGCGTGGCCGCAAGCCGAAGGAATTCCAGCCCGAGAACGAGGAGGTCGCCGCGCTGAACGCCGTCGAGCGCGCCGAACTGAAGGCCGTGGACAAGGCGAAGGCCAAGGACCGCAAGGCCAAGGAAAAGGCGTTGCTCAAGGATGCGTTCTCGTCGGATACGGAAGCCACCGAGGAAGAACTCGAGCGCCGCCGCCAGAAGCTGAAAACACTGATCAAGTTCGGCAAGGAGCGTGGCTTCCTCACGTATGCCGAGATCAACGACCACCTGCCGGACAATATCGTCGACCCGGAAGCGATCGAAGGCATCATCGGCACGTTCAACGACATGGGCATTGCCGTGTACGAACACGCGCCCGATGCGGAAACGCTGCTGCTGTCCGATAACGTTGCCACGGTCACGAGCGACGACGAGGCGGAAGCCGCGGCCGAGGCCGCGCTGTCCACCGTCGACTCCGACTTCGGCCGCACGACCGACCCGGTGCGCATGTACATGCGCGAAATGGGTTCCGTCGAGCTGCTCACGCGCGAAGGCGAGATCGAGATCGCGAAACGCATCGAGGATGGCCTGAAGGACATGATCCAGGCCATCTCCGCCTGCCCGGTCACGATCGCCGAAATCATCGCCACGTCCGACCGCATCCGCCACGACGAGATCAAGATCGACGAGATCGTCGATGGCCTCGTCGATGAAAACGAGGATGCGCCGGCGCCGGCGACACCGCCAGCCGCGGCGTCCGACGAGGATGACGACGAAGAGGAAGAGGAAGAAGAGGAAGCCGAGGAAGAGGAAGAGGGTGGCGCCGCCAGTGCGGCGGCGGGCTACTCGGCCGAACAGCTCGAGAACCTGAAGAACAATGCCCTGGCCAAGTTCGACGAGATCGCCAACCAGTTCGACAAGATGCGCAAGGCCTTCGAGAAGGAAGGCTACAGCTCGAAGTCCTACGTGAGAGCGCAGGACGCGATCTCGAACGAACTGCTGGGCATCCGCTTCACGGCCAAGGTCGTGGAAAAGCTGTGCGACACGCTGCGCGGCCAGGTCGATGAAGTGCGCCATATCGAGAAGCAGATCCTCGACGTGGCCGTGAACAAGTGCGGCATGCCGCGTGCCCACTTCATCAAGGTCTTCCCCGGCAACGAAACGAACCTGGAGTGGGTCGACGGCGAAGTGGCCGCCGGCCATGCGTACAGCGCGATCCTGGGCCGCAACATCCCCACGATCAAGGAACTGCAGCAACGCCTGATCGATCTACAGGCCCGCGTCGTGCTGCCCCTGCCGGACCTGCGCAACATCAACCGCCAGATGGCGGCCGGTGAAATGAAGGCGCGCAAGGCCAAGCGCGAAATGACGGAAGCGAACTTGCGTCTCGTGATCTCGATCGCGAAGAAGTACACGAACCGCGGCCTGCAATTCCTGGATCTGATCCAGGAAGGCAACATCGGCCTGATGAAGGCCGTGGACAAGTTCGAGTACCGCCGCGGCTACAAGTTCTCCACGTATGCCACGTGGTGGATCCGCCAGGCCATCACGCGCTCGATCGCCGACCAGGCTCGCACGATCCGCATCCCCGTGCACATGATCGAAACGATCAACAAGATGAACCGGATCAGCCGCCAGATCCTGCAGGAAACCGGTGCCGAGCCCGATCCGGCCACGCTGGCGATCAAGATGGAAATGCCGGAAGACAAGATCCGCAAGATCATGAAGATCGCCAAGGAACCGATTTCGATGGAAACGCCGATCGGCGACGACGACGATTCCCACCTGGGCGACTTCATCGAGGACAACAACACCCTCGCGCCATCGGATGCGGCCCTGCACGCTTCCATGCGCGGCGTGGTGAAGGATGTGCTCGATTCGCTGACCCCGCGCGAAGCCAAAGTGTTGCGCATGCGCTTCGGTATCGAAATGTCGACCGACCATACACTCGAAGAAGTGGGCAAGCAGTTCGACGTGACCCGCGAGCGCATCCGGCAGATCGAAGCCAAGGCGCTGCGCAAGCTGCGGCACCCGTCTCGGTCCGACAAGCTGAAGAGCTTCCTGGAAGGGAATTGAGCAGTTTAAGTCTTGACGGGAGCCGGTGCAGGCCCTATTCTGCCGTGTTCGTTTCGTAGTGTTTTGCGCAACGAACCCGTGCCAGGGCAGGGTGTATCGGCTCCAGCACATCCGCATCACGCATTCGCATGATGCATACGCACTACCTCAGGGCCTCTAGCTCATGCTTGGTTAGAGCAGCGGACTCATAATCCGTTGGTGCCGTGTTCGACTCACGGGAGGCCTACCAATCAGCTTCAGGGATCAAGCCTTTGCGGGAATGCATTGGGTCTTTGTTCGGATGCCCCACGAAATCCTGCTTGTCGCCTCTGATTCGTCCATCAGGCCAAGCGGCTTTGATAGCCTCGAGCAAAGCATGCGCCCTGCCGCGCCGCGGTTTACCACCGCGTGCCAGCGCCGACAGTCCCGTCGAGAAGAAATCTGGCGCCATGCGGCAAATAGAGTACACTGAATGAGCGGCTGCTATCCCCCGCCGTGTTCCGCGCCACACAGTTCCCGCCGCCCAGGTCATTGAGCATTGTCCACTGGCCATCTCCGCTTGCTGTGTCCTATCGAATTCGCCCAAACCGGGCAGTCTCCCCGAATTGCTGCACCCGCAGCCGGGCAACCTCACGCCAGCAGGAATCCAGCATGCCCACGCAATCCTATCGGGGCCACGTCATCGACGTGGCTTGCCAGTCCCTTGGCGAACGAATCACTTACCTCATCAGCATTACCGTCGGCGCGACCGGCGAGCTGCGCCACCGCGATGACTCGCTGGCCACCTGTTTCAACAGCGACAGCGAAGCCCTGGACAGGGCATTTACGGATGCCCGTTCCTGGATCGAACGCTCCCCATTGCGCTGGCCCTTTCCAGTCCGCGCGGGAACGGCTCAATGACCCGGGACACGACCGGGCAGGCACTCCCTGATCCGGTCGAAGGCGCGCGGAGTAGAACATGACGAAAACCGTGTTTGCCGCGCTGGTGTTTGCCGTGACAGCGGCGTGGTTTCTTTGGCCGCACAATGCCACGGCAGGGAACCCTCGCGTTTCGCCGGCTACGGCCACCGAGGCAGCGCCCGCCGGTCGCTAGCGAACCAGCATCGGTCCACCACTCGCGCCTGCGCTACGAGGCATATTGGCAGCGTCGGCGCCTGCTCGTCGGACATACCGGAAAGAGATATTGGCATCGCAATCCAGACGGTGGCGCCGCAAATAGTCCAGCCTGAACCGGTCGAGCGCATCGGTGGTGACGACAAGGACCTCCTTTTCATCATGTTCCCGGCCTGCTGCGAATGGGCTCCTTGACCATACCAACCTGCTCCCCACTGTGCCTGACAGCTCGCCTCTTGCATCGCGCAAGACGGCGTCTGTTCTCTCATCGATATCCCCCTGCCGCCATCCGGACGAAAACCGCCTGTCAACGGCGGTGCGTGGCGCTGTCATTTGGCAAGTCTGGCGTTAGACTCGCACATATCGATCGCTGCGCGCTTCAGCGCGCTGGCGGATGTTCGAGTGCCGGCCCATCGTCCCGTCCACTGTGAGGTGCAAGCACCACAAGCGGGCGATGGCATTCGCAACCAGCAGGCAATGTCGACACAAATAAGGTATATGATTCCAGGTGGAAATAAAATTACCGGTATGATGCGTTTGAGACGATACTTCAGCTGCCTGACCCTGCTTGCCCTGCTGGCACTGCCCTGGCTGCCCCGGACCGTCTACGCGGCAGCACCCGCGCCGTGGTCCACGCTGGCCCATACGTCGTTCATCCACCACAAGGCGCCATCGCTGGGTGTGGGCACCGCCCTGGCGCAGGACCGGCAGGGATTCATCTGGCTCGGCACGCAGACGGGCCTGATGCGCTGGGATGGCTTTCAGTTCCGACGCTACCAGGCAGCGCCGGGAAAATCCGGCTCGCTGCCGGACAGTTATATTCTCAGCCTGCACGTCGACAGTACCGGGCGCCTGTGGATCGGCACCAATAGCGGCGGCATTGCGCGCTACGATGCCGCGCAGGACAACTTCATCACCGTAGGTGTGGGGAAGGGCGGCCTGAGCCACGTCCAAGTGACCTCGATCGCCGAGGATGGCAAAGGCGGCATGTGGGTTGGCACCGGCGCGGGGCTGGAACGCATCGATGCGGCCGGCGTGGTGCATGACGCGCACAGTGGTGCTCCACAGCTCGACACCATGGCCTTGTCCAAGGGCGGCATCGAATCACTGCTGCGCGATCGCAGTGGAGCGCTGTGGATCGGCACGAAAAAAGGGTTGTGGCGGCGTAACGCGGATGACCAGCCGGCGGTGCCGGTGCACCTGCAGGTCGAAGGCCCCAGCCAGCCGACAGTCAGCAGGCTTTACCAGGACAGCGTTGGCAGGATCTGGATCGGCACGCGTGCCAACGGCGCTTTCATGCACAACGATGCACGCCAGGGCCCGGTCGGGCTGCGCGAGTCGCCGGCACCATCCACATTGCAGAACGAGCGCATTTTCTCCATCGTGGAGAAGACCGCCGGCGTGATGTGGCTGGGAACCGAAGGCGGTGGCATCGTCGAGGTCGACGTCGAGCGCGGGCGTACGCGCCGCATCAGGCACCTTGCGGAAATTGCCGACAGCCTGATCGATGATGACGTCAGTGCGTTGTTGCGCGACCACAGCGGGCAGATATTTGCCGCCACGATGGATGGCCTCAGCCAGCACGATCCGCGCACCAACGGCCTCATCACGATCCGTTCGCTGGGAAGCCCCGCAAAGCTCGACGTGCCGAGCGTGCTGGCCCGGCCGGATGGCAGCGTGTGGTTCGGCGTCATGACGGGAAAGATCGAGATCGTCGACCCGAACCTTGGTGTGATCGGGGAACTGGCGCCGGCGACCGGCACGCGCACCAGGGGGTTGCCGAAAAGCCGCATCCTGGCGATGGCCAACGGGCCCGGCGACACGGTATTCATCGCCACCCAGCACGGTGTGTTTCACGGCACGGCAGACGGTCGCGACATCCGGCGCATCGAAATAGCCGGGCGCCCCGGCGAAAGTCCGGCCTGGAGCCTGGCCTGGCACGACGGCGTGCTGTGGTTGGGCGGGCTGGACGGCGTATGGGGTGTGAAGATAACGCCGGACGGATCGACGCAAGTCATTCGCCATGAGGAACGTGCGCTGGGCGACTCCCGTGTCACGGCGATCCTGGCACTGGCCGATGGCAGCATCTGGACCGGTACCATGGCGGGCCTGGCCCGGCTGGACACCAGGACCAACGTGGTGGAGCGGGTGCCGCTCGATCGCGCCGATCAGCCGAACGCGCCGGGCCACTATGTATCGTCGATCATCCAGGACGCCAAAGGGCGCATCTGGGTTTCCACTTTCTCCTCCGGCATCGCCGTGCTGGAGCGCACGGATGCGCAGGGGCGGCGCTGGTTCCGCCGCTTCGGTACCGCTGATGGTCTTCCCGACAACGGCGTAAACGCCCTGGTGCAGGATGCCGCCGGCCGGATCTGGATCAGCACCGACAACGGCCTCGCGGGGATCGATGCGGAGACGTTCGCCATACGAAAACTCGGCATTGCGGATGGCCTGCAGGTCTCGGCGTACTGGACCGGCGCGGGAACGCGCACACCCGCCGGGGACGTCGTGTTCGGCGGCGTCTCCGGCGTGAGCGTGCTGCGGCCGGCGCACCTGAAGCGGCCCGGCTATCGGGCTGCCATGGCCATCACGCAAGTGTCGCTGGGCGGAAGGACCGTGACTTCGGTGCCGTCGAACGGCGGCGCCGGCATGCCGCTGCAGATCGCGCCGCACGAGCGCGAGCGCGGCATCGCGCTGGAGTTCTCCGCACTCGATTTCGCGCCGCCCGGCTACCGCCACTATGCCTACAGGCTCGATGGCTTCGACCGGGACTGGATCGAAACGGATGCGGTGCCACCCCGCGCAAGCTACACCAACCTGCCACCGGGGAAATACACGCTCGAACTGCGCGGCACGGCCGAAGGCGGTGGGGAGGCCCTGCTGCGCGTTCCTGTCGTCGCGCTGCCCGCCTGGTATCAGCAAGACTGGGTGCGTGTCCTGGGCGGCCTGGGTGTGCTGCTCCTGCTCGTGCTGCTGACGCAGGCCCGTACCTCGCTGCTGCGCCGGAAAAAACGCGAACTGGAAGCCATCATCGCCGGCCGTACGGCCGAGTTGCGGGCCACCCAGGCCCGGCTAGAGGAAATGGCCTATGGCGACACGCTGACGGGCCTGCCGAACCGGCGCCTGTTCAACGATACGCTGCGCCGCATGACCGCGCAGGCGGCACGGGGCGGCCAGCCGTTCGCCCTGCTGCTGGTCGACCTCGATCATTTCAAGTCGGTCAACGACACGCTGGGGCACGATGCCGGCGATGCGCTGCTCGTCACCGCCGCGGAGCGCCTCCGATCGGTCGTGCGGGAAGGCGACCTCGTTGCGCGCCTGGGTGGCGACGAGTTCGCGATCCTGCTGGCGCCGGGTTACGAACCCGGGGTCGTGCGCGATATCTGCGAGCGGATCGTGGCCGCCATGGCCACGCCGGTCATCCATGGCACGCACACCATACAGATCAGCGCAAGCGTTGGCGTGGCAGGCTATGCAAAGGAGCAGAACAGCGCGGAGCAGCTCTACAAATGCGCCGATATCGCGCTCTACCAATCCAAGGAAGCCGGGCGCAATACCTGGTCGTCCTATGCCACCCAGGAGTCCACGCGGTAGAACGATTCGCGTGAACCTGTCCCGTGCGGGTACCTGCCCGATCCCGATTCAGGCGCCCCGGCCCGCTCTCCCGCCCAGGCCGGACAGCAGGCCGGCAAGCTTCACGCTGTCGACCGGCTTGGCGAAATAATGGTCGAACCCGGCCTCCAGGGCGGCCGCGCGGTCCTGTTCCTGTCCGTATCCAGTCACCGCGATCAGGATCGATCGGGCGGTTTCAGGCTGGTGCCGAAGCCTGCGCGCCAGCTCGTGGCCATCCATGTCGGGCAAGCCGATGTCGAGCAGGCACACGTCCGGGCTGTCGGCCCGGGCGCGCTCGATCGCGCTTCGCGGGTGGTATTCGATGGCGACCTGGTGGCCCAGCTCTTCGATGAACATGCCCAGCATTTGCGCCGCGTCGGCATTGTCGTCGACCACCATCACCTTGAGCGTGGTGCCGGGCCCGGACGGCGCCATCCGGTGCTCGTCGTGCGGCGCGGTACCATCCGCATCGCGCCGGGGCAGGCAGACCACGAACCGGCTGCCCCGGCCCATGCCATCGCTGTGCACCGCGATGTGCCCGCCATGCAGCTCCACCAGGCGTTTCACGAGCGCGAGACCGATCCCCAGGCCGCCTTGCGAGCGGTCGGACATGCGGTCCGCCTGCGTGAACAGGTCGAAGATCGTTGCCTGGAGTTCCGGCGCAATGCCGATGCCGTTGTCGGAAACGGCAATCCGGACCTGGCCGCCGTCCACCGCCGTGCCGAGCACGATGTCGCCGCCTTCCGGCGTGTACTTCGCGGCATTGTTGAGGAGGTTGGCGATGACCTGCACGAGCCGTTTGATATCGCCGCTGACGAATGCCGTTTCCCGCGACATCCGGACGGCCAGCCGATGGCGGCGCGACTCGATCAGCGGGCGCACCTGTTCGATGGCATCGGACACGATCCTTGTCGCATCGACCAGCGTCTTGTCGAGCTGGACCAGGCCGCGCGTGACACGCGAGACATCCAGCAAATCGTCGACCAGGCCGGTCATGTGCCTGACCTGGCGCGTGATGATGCCGCTGGTTTTCCGGATCAGCGATCCGTCCGCCCGGCCCAGCGTGAGCAGGTCGGCCGCGGCGGCAATGGGGGCCAGCGGGTTGCGCAGTTCATGGGCCAGCATGGCCAGGAACTCGTCCTTGCGGCGGTCCGCCTGGCGCAGCGCGTCCTCGGCCCGGATGCGGTCGCTGATATCCATCTGCGCCACCACCGAACCGACGATCGTGCCCGAGGCATCCTTGACCGGTGCACCGGTAATCAGCACGGTCCTGCGCACCGGTGGAACGTCGAACGACTCGATGGCAATGATGTCGCGCGGGTTTTCCTCGCCGGCGAGAATGCGGGCGGTGGTCCATTCGCGCGGCTCCAGGCGCCGGCCATGCCGTTCCGAATGATCCGCCCACCAGCCTTTCCATACCGCGAACTCATCGATGCTCGTCGAACCGGGGTGACCGGTACCCCACAACTGCCTGTGCGCGGCGTTGGCCAGCAGGATCGCGCCATTCGTGTCGCTCAACACGATGCCCACGGGAGCGGCCTGCAGCAGCGCGTTCAGCTTCTGCCGCTCGGATTCCGCCTGTTGCGCGGCCTCGATCGCGGCCTGCTCGCTGCGGCGCAACGTTTCGGTCATGCGCTTTTGTCCGGTGATGTCCTGGAAGAGGACTGCTACCCTGGGGCCATCCTCCTCGTCGATACGCGACGCGAACACATCGAACCAGCGGTTCAGTGCCCGGGCCTCGTTCTCGAAGCGCACCGTTTCGCCGGTCGTTGCAACCCGGCCGTAGATCTCGAACCAGTGGGATTCCAGGCCGGGTGCCAGTTCGCGTATCGACTTGCCGACCGCATCGGTCATGCCGGTCTGGGTACGGAAACTCGGGTTGATTTCACAGAAGACGTAGTCATAAGGCCGCCCATCCCCGTCGAACAGCACCTCGATGATGCAGAATCCTTCGTCGATCGACTCGAACAGCGAGCGATAGCGTGTTTCGCTTTTCCTGAGGGCGGCCTCGGCAAGCTTGCGGTCGTCGACATCCGTGGAGGTGCCGAACCACAGGTCGATCTCGCCGGATTGCGGGTTCCGGAACGGCTCGGCGCGCACCAGGAACCAGCGGTATTGCCCCGACGCCGCGCGCAGCCGATGCTCGATGCTGAAGCTGTGCCCGCCGTGCCGCGCACGCGCCCATGCGTCCATGGTGAGCGCGTGATCATCCGGGTGCACGAACTGGCCGGCGACTTCCTCGGGTGTCATACTGTCGAGCGCAACGCCGGTATAAGTCGCCCACTGCTTGTTGAAATACACGCCCCGGCCGGCCGCATCGATGATCCACACGATCTGCGGGATGGAGTCGGCCATGGTACGAAAGCGCAGTTCGCTCGCGCGCAGTTTTTCTTCCGTCCGGCGTTGCGCTTCGGTCCGGGCCGCAACGCGTTGCTCGAGTTCGTCGTTGGCCTCGCGCAGGCGGCGATTCGCGATCTCGATCTCGAGCGCCTGGTCGTCGATGGTCGAGGCCATGCGGGCGCTGCGGTCCCTGGCCCTGGCAAACTCGGTCACATCCTCCACCCGGTGGATGATGTGGCTGACATTGCCCTGCGCATCGAATACGGGGGAGTTAACCGGGCTCCAGTGCCGTTCTTCGAAATACACACCATCCGGACCGGCAATCCGGATGTCGTATTTCTGGATGGCCATCGTATCGGCGCATTTGTTTTGCAGCACGCGCTGCAGCGAGGCCCGCAGGTTCTGCACGCCACTGGCCTCGGGGTCTCCGGGATTATCGGGAAACACGTCGAAGATATGCCGGCCGACGATATCGCCCGCACTCGTGCTGGTCGCCTGCAGATACGCCTGATTGACGGAGACGATCACGAACCCTGCATCGAGCACCAGGTACGGTGATGGGGTGGCGTCGAAGATGGCGCGAAAATCGGGCGCTTGCATTAGGGGCTTGGCTTCGTGAGCTCGTGGCGGGAGACAGTCGTTCGGGAACCGGAAAAAAACCGGCCAGCAGGGCATGGACATGCAGCGCACGTTCCCGTTGCCGTTCAGCGCGGCAGCGGTTCCATGGTTGCATTCTCGCATGGTGTTGTTCTGCCAGGCGGACGCCTGCATGAGCGGGCGGTGCGGTCCCGTGTCTGGTACGATCCTGCCTGAGCAATGCGGCGCGGCGCAGCACCGGTGTTGTCCAGGGTTTTCCCGCAGCCGCTGAACCATCCTCGAACGATGGCTCTATTGAAATCGTATCAACCGATATCCTGTGAAAACCCGATGCGGCACCTGATTTCCTTGCTGTTCGCGGCCACCGCCTCGTTGCAGGCCCAGGCCGGCCCCGCTGAAGACCTGGTCGCCGCGGCCCGCGCCCAGATCGGCGTCACCCTCAGCTACGACCCCGCCTACGAGCGCATCGCCTATCCGAACGGCGACGTGCCGCTCGCGCGCGGCGTCTGCACCGATGTGGTCATCCGCGCCTATCGCGCCATCGGCATCGACCTGCAACAGCGGGTCCACGAGCAGATGCGGGCCGAGAAAAAGCCCACCGACCGCAACATCGACCACCGCCGCGTGCCGAACCAGGCAGCGTTTTTCAGGCGCCATGGAACGTCGCTTCCGCCCACCCGGCAAGCTGCCGACTACCGCCCCGGCGATGTCGTCACGTGGCGGCTGCAAGGTGGCCTGAACCACATTGGCATCGTGGCCGACAAGATGTCACCCGCCGGCATCCCGCTTGTCATCCACAATATCGGCGATGGCACGCAGCTCGACGACATCCTGTTTGCCTATCCGGTAACCGGCCATTTCCGCTATCTGCCGACGGCAAAATAAAAACAAGAGCAGTTGGTCCGTCAAACCGATTCGGCCTGCAACTGCCGGCAAAATGCCGCCGTTGCTTCATCTGCCGGAAAGCACGACTCGATGAACACCTCGTCCAGCGTTACGTCGCGCGGCGTGCCGAAAGTCGTGATGGTGGAGAAGAACGCGAGCCTCGCGCCATGGTGCCTGAAGCACGTGGTGAGCACCGGCGCCGGGGCGGTGCCGAGCTCGCGATGGCGCCAATGCGCCGGCACGTTGGGATAGGCCAGCATGTCTTCGAGCAGGCCGGCCGCCTTGGTGTCGGCCCGCGATGCGGCCACTTCGTTGTGCAGATAACGCAGCAGGCTACCGGCGATCTCTTCCCAGTTCTCCACTGCACCGCGCAGGTCGGCGGGATCGAAGAACTGGTGCAGCATGTTGACGTGCTTGCTGTCGCGACCGTCGAGCAAATGGCGGTTGAGCCGCCTGGCGGCGTGGTTCTCCATCAGGATGTCCCAGTGGCGGTTGCACAGGTAGGCCGGGTAAGGCTCCTGCTGGGCAAGTATGGCGTCGACCGCATAACGCATCTGCGCAAGGCGGGGCGTATCCAGGCCGCTTTCGGGATACTTCGGTGCGAAACCGCCGGCAATGAACAGCGCATTGCGCTCCCGCAGCGGCACCGCCAGCGATTCCGCAAGCCGCACGATCATGTCCCGGCTCGGCTTCGACCTGCCGGTCTCGACATAGCTCAGGTGCCGTGCGGACACATCCGCCTGCAAGGCCAGGTCCAGCTGGCTCAGGCGCCTGACCTGGCGCCATTCCCTCAGCATCGCCCCCACGTCGGCACCGTTCGCATAAGTGATTGATCCGTTTTCCATCCCGCGATCTTAATCAATTGCCCAGCACCGCACCATAACCTGCGAGGTCATGGCGGTGCGCAATGGCGGGTAATTGATCGCTATCGAGCGCGGCGCGATGATTGGCGAACCGGCCAATACCCACCATGAAGGAGCTTCGCACATGAACCAGCAAAACGAATTTGCCCACCACTTCGCCTCACTGCATTGCAAGGGAGCGCCGCTGGTGTTGTACAACGCATGGGACGCCGGCAGTGCCAGGGCGATCGCCGCCGCCGGTGCGCAGGCCATCGGCACCAGCAGCTGGGCCGTGGCTGCGGCACACGGCTACGAGGATGGCGAGGCGATTCCGCTGCCACTGGTGGAGCAGGTCCTTGGCCGGATCGTCCGCTCCGTCGCGTTACCCGTCACGGTCGATATCGAAGGCGGCTACAGCGCTGACCCGCAAGTCTGCGCCGGCAACGTGTCGATACTGCTCGAGCACGGCGTGGTCGGCATCAATTTCGAAGACCGGGTGGTCGATGGTGCCGGCTTGTACGGGATCGATGCGCAGTGCGAACGCATTGCCGCGATTCGCGACCTCGCCTGCGCCCGTGGCATGGATTTGTTCATCAATGCGCGGACGGACCTGTTCTTCGACGAACAAACGTCACCGCAAGACGGGCTGGGCGAAGCCCGGAAGCGCGCAGCCGCCTACGCAAAAGCGGGCGCTTCCGGCTTCTTCGTTCCAGGGCTGGTCGACTTGCCGGTCATTGCCGACCTGGCGGCCACCATCACGCTGCCATTGAATGTGATGGCCACGTCTGGCATGGCAGACAGCCGCGCCCTTGCCGAAGCGGGTGTCGCACGCATCAGCCATGGACCTGCGCCTTACCTGCACGCGATGGAAGCCACGCGCGTGGCCGCACGGGCAGTGCTGGGCCGGGAATGAAAAACGGCCCGGGTGCTTGCACACCCGGGCCGTCCAATACAGCTCAAACCATCAGTGCGCGTGTGCTCCCGAAGCACCGATACCGGTTTCCGAACGCACTTCCTGTGCCTCGAAGCCGGCCTTGTCGATGGCGGCGCGCTTGCTCGAATCGGTGATCGAGAACAGCCAGATGCCCACGAAGCCGGCGGTCATCGAGAACAGGGCAGGGGACGTGTACGGGAAGATGGCTTCGGCGTTGTGGAACACGTCGACCCACACCGATTTCGACAGCACGGTCAGCGTGACGGCGGTGATCAGGCCGAGGAAGCCGCCGACGGTCGCGCCGCGGGTCGTGCACTTGCTCCACAGGACCGACATGAACAGCACCGGGAAGTTGGCCGAGGCGGCGATGGCGAAGGCCAGCGACACCATGAAGGCCACGTTCTGCTTCTCGAACACGATGCCCAGCAGCACGGCGATCACACCCAGCACGATCGTCGTGAACTTCGACACGCGCAGTTCGCTGCCCGGTGCCGGCTTGCCCTTCTTGAGCACGGTGGCGTACAGGTCGTGCGACACGGCCGAGGCGCCGGACAAGGTCAGGCCGGCCACCACGGCCAGGATGGTGGCGAAGGCCACGGCCGAGATGAAGCCGAGGAAGATGTCGCCACCCACGGCGTTCGCCAGGTGCACGGCGGCCATGTTGTTACCGCCCAGCAGTGCGCCGGCGGCATCCTTGAAGGCCGGGTTGGTGCCGACCAGCACGATCGCACCGAAGCCGATGATGAAGACCAGCACATAGAAGTAGCCGATCCACGTGGTGGCCCACAGCACCGACTTGCGCGCTTCCTTGGCGCTCGGCACGGTGAAGAAGCGCATCAGGATGTGCGGCAGGCCGGCGGTGCCGAACATCAGCGCCATGCCGAACGAGATGCCGGAGATCGGATCCTTGATGAAGCCGCCCGGGCCCATGATCGCATCGCCCTTGTCATGCACTTCGACGGCCTTGGCGAACAGCGCCGACGGGCTGAAGTCGTACAGGGCCAGCACGGCGAACGCCATGTAGCTGGTCGCGCCCAGCAGCATCACGGCCTTGATGATCTGCACCCACGTCGTGGCGGTCATGCCGCCGAACAGCACGTACACCATCATCAGCACGCCCACCAGCACCACGGCGATCCAGTAATCCAGGCCGAACAGCAGCTTGATCAGCTGGCCGGCACCGACCATCTGGGCGATCAGGTAGAACAGCACCACGACCAGCGTGCCGGATGCCGCGAACAGGCGCACCGGTTTCTGGGCGAAGCGGTAGGCGGCCACGTCGGCGAAGGTGAAACGGCCCAGGTTGCGCAGGCGCTCGGCCATCAGGAACGTGAGCACCGGCCAGCCGACCAGGAAGCCGATCGCGTAGATCAGGCCATCGAAGCCGCTGATGAACACGGCGGCGGAAATACCGAGGAACGACGCGGCGGACATGAAGTCGCCAGCGATCGCCAGGCCGTTCTGGAAGCCCGTGATGCCGCCACCGGCCGTGTAGAAGTCCGATGCCGAACGGGTGCGCTTGGCGGCCCACTTCGTGATGAACAGCGTCAGCAGCACGAAGGCCGCGAACATGCTGATCGCGGTCCAGTTGGTGGCCTGCTTGGTGGCTTCGCCCAGGTCGGGCGCGGCCAGCGCGGTGCCGGCCACGGCCAGCGATGCCAGCGTGGCGGCCGTGATGGTCAGGCGGCGGGCCATCATGCGCGCACCTCGGCGTGGGTGGCGTTGGCGGCGCCGGCCGGGCCCTGCTGGGCGGCGGCGTTGCGGTGGATGGCTTCGGTCAGCGTGTCGAATTCCCGGTTGGCGCGGCGCACATAGATGGCCGTGACCGCCACGGTGAACAGGATCACGAACAAGCCGAGCGGCACGCCGCGCGACATGACGCCGTCGCCGATCTTGGCCGCCATGAATTCCTTGTCGAAGGCGTTCAGGGCGGTAAAGCCGTAGTAGGCGATCATCACCATCCACGTCAGCATCCAGCCGTAGCGCGAACGTGTCTTCACCAGCTTCTGGTAGTTGGGGTCTTGCTTGACCCGTCGGACCATGTCTTGTTCCATTTTTGTCTCCAATTGTTTTAGTAAGCGCAGCTTATTCAGATAAGGCGGCTGTGGTTGATCCTAAGTACCCTTGCTTACCATATGCTTACGGCCGGGATAACCGTTGGTAACAGGCCTTCGTTACCGGCTTTACGCGAACGCGACCCGGCAAGCAGGGCCTTGCTGGCAGCCTGGCCACCGCATGCCTTAACATCACCGGTTCCAATGCCAACCAAACGGAACCGATACCCATGAAAACCATCATCCGCGGCCAGAAGGCCAAGTTGTCCGACCTCGGCCTTGGCGCCGCATTCCAGGTCACCGTCGACTTGCCGGGCAATGGCCTGTCGGTCGACCTGTCATGCTTCGGCCTCGACGCGGCCGGCAAGCTGGCCGATGACCGCTACATGATCTTCTTTAACCAGCTGGCCAGCCCGGAAGGGGCGATCCGCGTCAACCTGTCCGGCACCCGGGCGCAGTTCCAGCTGAACCTCGATGCGCTGCCGGCCTCCATCGACAAGCTGGTGTTCACCGGTGCCATCGACGGCAACGGCACCATGCGCGGCATCGGCAGCGGCGCCTTGACGTTGGGCGACGCGGCAACGTTCGCGCTGTCCGGCGCCGACTTCCAGGAAGAAAAGGCCGTCATGCTGGGCGAGCTGTATCGCAAGGAGGGCCTGTGGCGCTTCGGCGCCGTGGGGCAGGGCTTCAATGGCGGCCTGTCGGCGCTGCTGGCGCACTTTGGTGGCACCGAAGCCGCGGCCACGGGGGCAACGTCTGCACCTGCGCCGGCACCTGCTCCAGCACCAGCACCGGCACCGGCAGCCCCCAAGGTCTCGCTGTCGAAAGTCACGCTGGAAAAGCGCGGCGACAAGGTATCGCTGGCCAAGGGCGCATCGCGGCGCGGCTTCGGGCGCATCCGCGTCAACCTGAACTGGAACCGCAACCCGTCCGGCGCGCAGCCGCAGCAACAGAAGGGCGGCTTGTTCGGCATGTTCGGCGGCAGCAAAGCATCGAACGGCATCGACCTGGACCTGGGCTGCCTGTATGAACTGGCCGACGGCACACCGGGCGGCGTGCAGGCGCTGGGCGATTCGTGGGGCAGCTTCGACAGCCGCCCGTTCATCAAGCTCGACAGCGACGACCGCACCGGCACGCGCACCGATGGCGAAAACATCTTCATCAACGGCGACCAGTTCGACCAGGTGCGGCGCATCCTCGTCTTCACGTTCATCTACCAGGGCGTGCCGAACTGGGCGGCCACCGATGCCGTCGTCACCATCGAGGTACCGGACAATGCGCCGGTCGAAGTCCGCCTCGACCATGGCGGTGCCGGCGGCATGTGCGCCATCGCGTCCATCGAAAACCACAACGGCCAGCTCCAGGTCACCAAGCTCGTGGACTACATCGTTTCCGACGGCAAGATGAGCAACCACGAGGCAATGGATCGCAAGTATGGCTTCGGCCTGCGCTGGGCGCGCGGGTCGAAGGACTGACGCATCGCGGGCGTCAATCGCCGCACTTTCTCCAGTGTCGACAGGTGGGAGCACACATAAATATGATATGGCATTGCATATAAGATAACCATCGTCTGCCGGTACATTGTGTCTCCGCAACTGCCGGATTCTTAACACTCTTCCTTGCGCTGCGTACCGGCCACCAGGCTGGTTCAACAACAGTACAGACACTGCTACCACGTTGATCGAACTCCATGGCTCCCACAAGGAGCCGTGCGGGGACGCCTGCGCGCAATCGGTGAAGCGCGTTAGCGAAACGGCCCGGAGGGCATCTACTCAATACAACTAAAAGGCGCTACCCAAGCGCTGTATCCCATCTCAACATTGGAGACTACATTGAGCAAAGCACGTCTGTCATGCCTGTCCGCCGCGATCGCCGCCATTTTCATGGCCGCGCTCCCTGCGCACGCCTACCAGCAACAACAACAAGACCAGCAAGACCAGCAGCAACAGAGCAGCACCGTCGCGTATCGCGCTTCCGTGCTGCACTTCACCGGCGATCCCTCCGCCACGCAGCAATCCCACGAGTACTACGAGGATGGCGTGCTGCTGGTGGGCGCCGACGGCAAGGTAAAGGCTGCCGGCCCGGCTGCCACCATCCTCGCGAACAACCCGTACGTGCCGGTCGTCGACCTGCGTGGCCGCCTGATCGTGCCGGGCTTCATCGACAGCCACGTGCACTACCCGCAAACGGAAATGATCGGTTCGTTCGGCGAGCAGTTGCTGGAATGGCTGAACACCTACACGTTCCCGACCGAAAGCCAGTTCGGCAACAAGACGTATGCACTTGGCGTGGCCAAAGTCTTCGTCAACGAACTCGTGAAGAACGGCACCACCACCGCGCTGGTGATGGCCACCGTGCATCCGGAATCGGTCGATGCGCTGTTCGAGGAAGCGGCCAAGCGCAATATGCGCATCATCGCCGGCAAGGTCATGATGGACCGGAACGCGCCCGATAACCTGCTCGACACGCCGGCAACGTCGTATGCCGATTCGAAAACGCTGATCAACCGCTGGCACAAGCGCGGTCGCGCGCTGTATGCGGTCACGCCGCGCTTCGCGCCGACATCGACGCCCGAACAGCTGACGATGGCCGGCAAGCTGCTGCAGGAATACCCGGACGTGTACATGCACACGCACATGTCCGAGAACAAGAGCGAGATCGCCTGGGTGCAGGAACTGTTCCCGGCGTCGAACGGCTACCTGGACGTGTACAACAGCTTCGGCCTGTCGCGCAAACGTTCCGTCTATGCCCATGGCGTGCACCTGCGCGAGGATGAACTGGCGTCGCTGGCGCACACCGGTTCGGCCATCGCGTTCTGCCCGACCTCGAACCTGTTCCTGGGCAGCGGTCTGTTCGACCTGCAGGCCGCTGAAAGGCATGGCGTGAAGGTGGGCATGGGGACCGACGTGGGCGCCGGCACCAGCTTCTCGGCGCTGCGCACGATGGGCGAAGCCTACAAGGTGATCCAGCTGCACAAGGCCTTCGCGGACGACCCGTCCACGAAGAAACCGCTGACGGCCCTGAAGTCGTTCTACCTGTCCACGCTGGGCGCGGCCCGGGCGCTGGATCTCGATGACAAGATCGGCAGCTTCAAGGTCGGCAACGAGGCCGACTTCGTCGTGCTGAATCCGAACGCGACCGAACTGCTGAAGTTCCGCTCGGCGCGTGCCACCACGCTGGAAGAAAAGCTGTTCGTGCTGCAAACGCTGGGTGACGACCGCACGGTGGAACGCACCTACATCATGGGCAAGCGCCAGTAAAAGGGCCCGGCGCGGGGGGCACGGCGCGCAAGCCTCACAAAGGCGTGCGTGCCGCCTCTCCGCGCCGCCGCGCGTGGCCCCCAGCCATAGTGGCCATCCTGCGTGCCCCTGCACCGGCGGTGAAGTCAGTACCATGCTTTCACCAGGTCAATGGAGAGAGTGCGAAGCGCGCCACGCCACATCCATTCCGCGTAAAATTGTATACAAAATATGTTGACAACTTTTTCGCGACTCGGCACCATGGCTTCCCATTAAGAGCTGCCAAAGAGCAGTGCCAAGGCATCCTTGGAGTGGCCGTCCAGGCAGTGCAAATCCGATAAGCTCGGCTTGCCCCGCCGCTGCAGCAGGTGCCTGAACCCGGGCACCGGCATGAAGCAGACGTTTCATCCCCACGGGATCAACCTCGAACTACCAGCAGGCGAGACGATCTGCGTGACGAGAATGCCTGAAGCACCCGGAACTAGTAGTTCACATACAACATCTTGGAGACACAGATGAACAACCTGCTCTATCAA
This sequence comes from Pseudoduganella lutea, assembly GCF_004209755.1. Taxonomy (NCBI): domain Bacteria; kingdom Pseudomonadati; phylum Pseudomonadota; class Betaproteobacteria; order Burkholderiales; family Oxalobacteraceae; genus Pseudoduganella; species Pseudoduganella lutea. Next base: position 4,119,630 of record NZ_CP035913.1, read on the forward strand.
GTGGACGACCGTCCACCGCTGCCTACCACCATCCTGCTGGCCGCCCAGCACATGCTTGCCGCACTGGGCGGCATCATCGCCGTGCCCCTGGTCATCGGCGCCGTCCTGAAACTGCCGGCCGACCAGATCGTCGCGCTCGTCAATGCCGCGCTGCTGGGTTCCGGCATCGTCACCATGATCCAGTGCAAGGGCGTCGGCCCGATCGGCATCCGCCTGCCCTGCGTGATGGGCACCAGCTTTGCCTTCGTCGGCGCCGCCATCACCATCGGCTTCGAGCACGGAGTGCCCGGCATCCTCGGTTCGTCGCTGGCCGGCTCGGCGATCATGATCGTCGGCAGCTTCTTCATGCCGCAGATCCGCAAGCTGTTCCCGCATACCGTCACCGCCGTCGTCGTCACGATGATCGGCCTGTCGCTGGTACCGGTCGCGATCGACTGGGCTGCCGGCGGCAAGGGTTCCCCGAACTATGCCGACCCGATCAACCTGGGCATTGCGCTGTTCGTGCTGGTCACCGTGATCGGCCTGGTGCAGTTCGGCAAGGGCATCATCTCGGCAGCCGCCGTCGTGATCGGCATGGCCATCGGCTATCTCGTCTGCCTCGCATTCGGCCTGGTCGATTTCAGCTCGGTTTCCAAGGCCACCACGTTCGCGCTGCCGCAACCGCTGCAATACGGCATGACCTTCCCGCTCAGCGGCATCCTCGCCATGGGCCTGGCCTACATTGTCACGATCGTGGAAACCACCGGCACCTTCATGGCGCTGGGCACGGCCACCAACACGAAAGTGCGCGGCAAGCACCTGTGCCGCGGCGTGCTGTGCGATGGCGTCGGCTCGGCCTTCGTTTCCGTACTGGGCAGCCCGGCGGTGTCCACCTTCGCGCAGAACGTGGGCGTGATCTCGCTGACCGGCGTGGCCAGCCGCCACGTGGTGGCGCTGACCGGCGCGTTCCTGCTGCTGGCAGGCCTGTTCCCGGTGCTGGGCGCCGTCGTGGTCACCATTCCCCAGCCTGTGCTGGGCGGTGCCGGCCTGATGATGTTCGCCATGATCCTGGCTGCCGGCGTGCAGATGCTGGCCGGCGTGGAGCACAACAAGCGCAACGGCCTGATCATCGCCGTATCGCTGGGCTGCGGCCTGGCCGTCAGCGCCCGTCCGGAACTGCTGGCGAAAATGCCGGCCATCATCAAGGAAATCTTCGGTTCCGGGATCAGCACCGGCGCCATCGTGGCAATGGCCCTGAACCTGATCCTGCCAGGCCGCGAGAACGAAGTGCATGAAGACGAAGAAGAAGAGGCGCCGCAGCCCCTGCTGGTAAAAAACGTCGAGGCGGCGTAAGCTAGCCGCCACCACTCAGCCCGCGCGGCACCAATCGGTACCGCGCGGTATTTTTTTGCGACATTGTTTCCGCAGTGCCTAAGCATTGTTTCCGCAGTGTCATCATCTTTACGGAGAAAATGACATGACAAGAACCCTGCTGATCAAGAACGCCCGCGTCGTGGTGACGATGGACGACGAACGGCGCGAAATCGACAATGGCGCCATCTTCGTGCGCGGCAACGTCATCGAAGCCGTCGGCCCCAGCGCCGACCTGCCGCAGGCGGCGGACGAGGTGATCGACGCCACCGGCCAGGTCGTCATGCCCGGCCTCGTCAATACCCACCACCACATGTACCAGAGCCTGACGCGCGTGATTCCCGCCGCGCAGAACGGCGAGCTGTTCAACTGGCTGACGAACCTGTACCCGATCTGGGCCAATCTCACCGGCGAGATGGTGCACGTGTCCACGCTGACGGCGATGTCGGAACTGATCCTGTCCGGCTGCACCACCAGCAGCGACCACCTGTACATCTACCCGAACGATTGCCGGCTGGAAGACAGCATCGAGGCCGCGCAGAAAATCGGCATGCGCTTCCACGCCGCGCGCGGCGCGATGAGCGTGGGCCAGTCGAAGGGCGGCCTGCCGCCGGACGCGGTGGTGGAAGACGAAGCGGCGATCCTGAAGGATACCCGGAGGCTGATCGAAACCTTCCATGACGCGGACCGCCATGCGATGCAGCGCATCGTGGTGGCGCCGTGTTCGCCGTTCTCCGTGTCCCGCGACCTGATGAAGGAAGCGGCCGGCCTGGCGCGCAGCTATGGCGTGTCGCTGCACACGCACCTGGCGGAAAACGCCAACGACATTGCCTACAGCCGCGAAAAATTCAATATGACGCCCGCGCAATATGCCGAGGATTGCGGCTGGGTCGGCCACGACGTGTGGCATGCGCACTGCGTGCAGCTCGACGACGACGGTATCTATATGTTCGGCCGCACCGGCACGGGCATCGCGCACTGCCCGTGCTCGAACATGCGCCTTGCTTCCGGCATCGCGCCGATCCGCAAGATGATCGATGCCGGGGTGCCGGTCGGCCTGGGCGTCGACGGCTGCGCGTCGAACGATGCCGGCCACATGCTGGGCGAGGCGCGCCAGGCGATGCTGCTGCAGCGCGTGGGCTTCGGCCCGGATGCGATGACGGCGCGCCAGGCACTGGAAATCGCCACGCTGGGTGGCGCGAAGGTGCTGAACCGCGACGACATCGGCGCGCTGAAACCGGGCATGTCGGCCGACATCGTCACGTTCAGGCTCGACCAGATCGGCTTCGCCGGCGCGCTGCACGATCCGGTCGCGGCACTGGTGTTCTGCACGCCGTCGAACGTCACCCACAGCATCATCAACGGCAAGGTGGTGGTGCGCGACGGCCAGCTGCAAACGGTCGACCTGCCGGTGGTGATCGAACGGCACAATGCGCTGGCCAGCCAGCTGGCACTGGCGACGGGTACCCGCAAGGTGGCTTGAGGAGTTACGGGCAAAAGCAGCGTCAGGCGCTAATGCGTCTAGTTAGCGCTCGGCCGGCATGTCGGTTCAGCATGCGAACACCCCAAAGCAAAGGCTGGGGTCAGACCCGGCGGGTCTGACCCCGGATTCTGCACTTTGGGGCATGCCTGAATGCGCCGGCTTACTTCAACAACGCCGAAACCAGGTCCTTCTCATGATTGGTACCGCTATCGAAACGCAGCGCCGCTTCCACGTGGGTCAAGTGCGAAAGCATGACCTGGGCCGCCAGGTCGGCGTCGCCGGAGCGGGCCGCGGCGAGGAAGTCGGCGTGCTCGTTGGCCGAACAGGCCGCGTCCCGGTCGGACTGGTACAGCATCGTGATCAGCGAACTGCGCGCCACGAGTTCGTGCAGCATCTCGCGCACCACCTCGTTGCCCACCACGTCGGCCAGTACCACGTGGAAGTCGCCCAGCAGGCGCGAACGCACCTTGTGGTCGCCTTCGAGCGAGCGGCGCTCCGCTTCGAGGTGCTGTTCCAGGATGTCATAGTCCGCCGCCGTGGCCTTGGCCACGAACTCGCGGGCCAGGGCGCCCTCGATGATGCGCCGCGCGGCAAAGATGTCGCGCGACTCCTTTTCGCTGGGCTGGCTGACGAACGCGCCCTTGTCCGGCACGATCTGGATCAGCTTGTCCTTGGACAGGATCAGGAGGGCGGCACGGATCTTAGTGCGGCTGACATGGTAGAGGCGCGACAGTGCTTCCTCGCGCAACTTGGTGCCAGGGGGGAGCTTGCGCGCCGCGATGGCTGAGGCGATATCGTCGGCAATGTCGTTCGAGCTCGCGCCGCTGCTCTGCTTTTCTTCTGTGGCTGCGATGGACTCTGGCATGGAAATCGGACAATGAATGATTCGCCATGATACATCCATGTGGATATATTGGCTATCGCACAAGCCCGCTGGTCAGGCTCTGCCGGATCTGCTTGGTCGGCGCGCCGGCCGCTCGCGTGCAAAAAACCGCCGAGCCCGACGCCGCTCAGCGCTTCCTACCCAGCAATTCCTTGCGGAACCAGTCTTCCAGCATCTGCTTTTCGTGGCTGTACTGCTCGTTGTCCCAGCGGTTCGTGCCCATCAGGTAATTCGGGTCCGCCAGCTTTGGCTCGCCGCTCTTGATGACCTTGCCATTCTGCTCGATGGTATAGCGGAAATGCATGCGGGGCCAGTCGGCACGGCCTTTCAATACCCGCACGTCCTGCACCGCCACGCGGGGGAACTGGTCACCCGCCAGGTCGATGTCCAGGAATTCCACGTTCAGCTGCTGGCCTTCCGGCAGCTTTTCGGCCAGCCGCTGCAGATGTTCGCGGAAATGGATTTCCATCGATTCCCGGTCGCTGGAGAAACGCGGCACGTCGGTCATCTTGTCGGTGTCCACATAGCTTACTTTCGCGCCGGCGCTGGCCGCGCCCGAGGCGGCAAGCAGCAGCACGGCAATGCCCGTGAGGCGAATCAGCTTCTTCATTGTACGAGTCCTTTCATGTCATAAGCCGAATATACGCCTGTTGGGCGGCCGCCTCGATCGCTGGCAAGTACCGGATGTAACACGATGTGACAGCACGGTACCGGTGCCCGCGCACCAGCCTGACATGCCGGCCGCACCGCTTTGACGCGGTCGGGAGCGGCCACCGGCGAAATGGTCTGCAAACTCGTTGGCACGAAAATCGCATAACGATATGCGGTATGGGTCTTCAGGGATGAGCATGACACTGCAGCAACTACGCGATTTCGTGGCTGTCATCGAACACGGCGGCTTCCGGGCGGCGGCGCGCGCGCTGCTGGTCTCCCAGGCCGCGCTCACGAAGAGCGTGCTGAAGCTCGAGGCCGTGCACGGCGTCGAACTGGTGCTGCGCATGCAGTCCGGCGTGGCGCTGACCGAGCCGGGCCGCCAGCTGCTCAGCTATGCGCGGGCGATCCTGCACGACGTGGATGAAGCGATGGCCATGCTGCACGCAAGGCAGCAGGCCGAACGCCTGACGGTCGTGGTGGGCGCCAGCATCGACCCGGCACTGACGCTGGTGCCGCGCGTGGCCGAGGATTTCCGGCGCCGCAACCGGCAGGCCAACGTGCATATCCAGTATGGCGCGCCCGGCAGCCTGGTCGACATGTTGCGGGAAGGCCGGCTGGACGTCGTCGTGTCCGAACTGCCCGGCGGGCTGAACACAGGCAGCCTGTGCGTTGAACCGATCTACCGGGAAGCGCTGTTCATCGCCAGCCGTGCCGGCGCGCCGGTCGTGCTGGACGGTGCCACGCTGGCCGGGCGGCCTTGGCTGGTGCTGGGCGAAACCAACCATGCACGGCAGCCGCAGGATGCGCTGCGCGACGTGTTCGCGCGCTGGGGCTGGCCGATGCCGGCCACCGTGTATTCGTCCAGTTCGCTGATCGCGGCGATCGACGAAGTGTCCGGCACCGACACGTTGTGCCTGCTGCCCGAGCGCATCTTCAGCCATCCGGTCGCGGCGCGGCGCATCCGCAAGACATCGGTCGACGGGCAACCGGTGGCCGAGCGGGAAGTCGCCATCATCACCAAGGGTTCGCGCCACGCCCATGCCGGCGTGGCCGAATTCGTGTCGATGACGAAGTCGCTGGCGCGCATCCGCGACCTGGCATTCGCCTGAGCGCGCCGGGCCTTCATGGCTGGCGCAGCTTGCGCACGTCGCCGGCGGTCACGGCGGGCGCGTCCGCCTTGTCGAACGACTGGCGCACATAGGTCACGACGGCAGCGATCTGCTCGTCGCTCATCATGCCGGCAAAGGCCGGCATGCCCCGGTAGCCGTTGGCCACGCGGTGGACGATGTACTCCGGGCTTTGCACGAGCGGGTTGCCGGCCAGTCTCGGATAGAAGCCGGCGCCGCGCGCGCCTTCGCCGTTCGCCATGTGGCAGCCCTGGCAGCTGGCCGCATACAGCGCCTTGCCGTCCTTTTGCGCGAAGACATAGCCGCTCGACATCTGCGGCACGTCGGCCGCGCCGGCCAACGCCGGTGCCACAAGGGCAGCGATCGCTATCCATGGTTTCATGCCGCGCCTCCCGCCTGCGTGGTGGCCCTGATCTTCGCGTGCAGGCGCGTGATCGCATCGTGCGCCGACAGCACGGCGCCTTCCTGCCAGCCACCGATGAACGATGCGTGCTCGCCGGCCAGCACGAGCCGGTTGTCGATCGCGCACAGGTTGTCGTAGTGCTGCGCGCGCGCCTGCTCCGTCCACATGCCCATGCAGCCGTTAATCCACGGCACCCGATGCCAGCCGACGGTGACGCCGTTGTCGAATTCCTTTTCATACTGTTCATGGACCTGGCCGCCCTGGCGCACCACCTCGCGGAGCCGGTCTTCGGGGTTCATCGCGGAAAACTCGAACGCGTTCGGGCCGAACATGTAGGCGCCCAGCACGACGGCCGGCCCCTTGGCGTTGAAGTTCGCGGCGGGATAGCAGATCCGGTTGATCGGCTGGTCCGTATACGAGATGCCGCCGTAGATGCCTTCATCCTGCTCCCAGAAGCGGCGCCTGAATTGCAGGCCAGCCTTGAACGCGGCGGCATACGGCACCGCGCCGATCGCGGCCAGCAGCGCCGGCCCGGCCGTGACGTCGACCTGGCTCAGGATCGACAGCGGAATCGTGCACACGCACCAGTCGGCCTTGACCTGGCGGATACCCTGGCCCGGAGCGCGCGCATCGTCCACGGTCACGGTCACGCCGCGCGTATCCTGGTCGATCTTCGTCACTCGGGCATGGAACTGCACGTGCTGCTTCACCTGCCGGTAGAGCGCCAGGGCAATCTGGTCCATGCCGTGCTTCGGCTGGAAAATGCTGGTCTGGAATTCGTAGTTGTGCGCCGTGGCCAGGCTTTCCCACAGGCCCGAACGGATCAGTTCCGCGCGGTCGCCCGGCGTCGAATACTGCGCGCGCGCCATCAGGCCGCCACCGGGTGGCACGTCGAAGCCGCGCCGTTCGCTCGAGCGCAAGCCTTTCGCATACAGCAGGTCCTTGTCCAGGCCGCCGAACGATGCCAGCGATTCCAGCAGCTTTTCCTTTTCCTCGCCGGTGATGTCGCCATCGAGCCGGCCGGCGTTCGTCGCCTTGGCCAGCAGTTCGGCTACGTGGCCGTTGTAGTCGGCCTGTACGGTGCGATAGCGCTGCGGCTTGCCGCCAAACGCGGTGGTGCTGTGCAGGTAAGCGTTGTAGTTGACCTGGATGAACGGCTCCAGTGGCACGTTAAGCCGGCGCGCGTAGTCGAGCATGCCGTGATGGTGGTAGGGCAGGCGCCATGGCCCCGGATTCACGTACTCGCCCTTGGCGAAGCGGCATGTTTGTTCGGCGCCGCCCAGCTCCGTGTAGCGGTCGCCGCCGCGGATCGACCAGCTGCGTCCACCGGCACGGCCGTTGTACTCGAGCACCGTGACGCGGTAGCCGGCATTGCGCAGCTCGTAGGCAGCCGACAGGCCGGCCATGCCGGCACCCAGCACCAGCACATGGGTGCCTCCCATGCCATTGGGCGCGCCATCGAGCCGCAGCGGCCCGTTGAACGTGGATGGCTGCGCAAGGCCCAGCGATGTCATGCCGTGGTACATCGCGGCGCCGCCGAGTGTCTTGCCCAGCATCGCCAGCATGTGCCGCCGGGTCACGGGCCTTCCTGGAATGTGCTGCATCGTGCTCCTTCCGATCGTGAACTCAACGGCTTCATCCTCCGGCACGGGCGCCGCCGCGTCGATCGTTCGGCGGTGTTTGCGATTCCCTTTTGGAATCACCTGCTCCCCTGATGGGGGAGTGTGGAATGGTCGTGGTAGCGCTACAGTGCTGACAGGTCCCATGCTTCAGCGCTGAACCAGCCATGCACCGACATTTTCCTCACCCACCCACAAGGATCTCATCGTGCGTATGCCGCTCTCCCACAAGGCCGTTGCTGTTGCTTCACTGATCCTCGCCACTTCCGCAAACGCGGGCATCACCGCCTATACCAGCCAGGCGGAATACCTGGCCGCCGTCGGCACGACCGGCGTCGACACGTTCGACGATTTGCAGTTGTGGAATTACCCGACCCCCGCGCCGCGCCAGGCCGGGGAATTCGCCTACACCGTCACGGCCGGTGCCGCCGCGCCGGAATACTGGGGCGCCACCGACGATGGCGAAGACTGGTGGATGTCCACCGGCTACTCGCACAACCCGCTCACCTTCGACGGCTTTGGCCCGGACATCGCGGGCGCCGGCGGCTTCTTCTTCGGCTCCTGGTACAACGGCACGTCGATGTCGATCGACGCGATCGAGTTGACCGTGACCGACAGCACGGGCGCCACGCTGACGTGGACAATCGACTCGCCGGACGTGAATTCGTTCGTCGGCTTCGTCTCCGACACGCACCTGACGTCGCTGACCGTGTGGAAAGACAATATCCCCGACTCGTTCGTGACCGTGAACGACCTGCACCTGTCGGTGGCCGCGGTTCCCGAACCAGCCACCTATGGCATGCTGCTGGGCGGCCTGGGTTTGCTGGGCCTGGCGGCCCGCTCCCGGCGCAGCGCGTGATGCTTTTTTTCTAAGGAAGAAAACTATCCCTTAGAATACGGCCTCCCGCAACTTCCCAGGGCCGGCCATGGCGACACAAGGCGAATTCGACTATTTCAAGAACATCGGCGAAGCCGGCATGCAGCACGCCACGCACAAGCCCTGGTCGGACAGCCAGTGCGGCCTGTACCTGATGGAACTGGGCGCGATGATGGGCCTGATGCCCGAAGGCGGCCGCCTGCTGGACATGGGCTGCGGCACCGGCTGGACCAGCGTGCTGTTCGCCAAGCGCGGCTACGACGTCGTGGGCACCGACCTGGTGGCCGAGGCGATCGACGCCGGCCGCCGGTTGAAGCGGGAAAACGGCTTGCAGAACCTGGATTTCGTCGTGGGCGATTACGAGTCGCTGGCTTTCAGGGAAGAGTTCGACGTCGTGGTGTTCTTCGACTGCCTGCACCACGCCGTGGATGAAGTGGGAGCGCTGCGCAGCGCCTACCGGGCGTTGAAGCCGGGCGGCATCTGCATCACTTCCGAACCGGGGCGCGGCCACGAGCGCCGCTCGCGTGCCGTGATGGAGGAATTCGGCGTGACCGAGCGCGACATGCACCCGGCCAAGATCATCCGCGGCGCGAAACAGGTCGGCTTCCGGCGCTTCAGCGTGCATCCGCACGCCTCCTACCTGTATATCTCGCTGTACCGCCAGCAGCAGCGCGGCATGGTCGGCAAGCTGCTGCGCATTCCCGGCATGCGCACGCTCGTGGGCCTGGCCACGGTGCTGTTCTCCAAGCACCAGGCCGGTATTACGGTGCTGCACAAATAGTGCGCGGCGCTGTCCTGCCGGATGCACCCCGCGGCCGGTCCGGTCCCCGCGAACGCATGCCGGCGATGGCGGTGGCGGCGGCCCTGATGTACTGCACCGTCGCCGCGGCGGCCGCGGCGGAACCGCAGTGGCAATCCTTCCGCTGGCACGTGGACAGCTTCCATGGCGCGCCGCCCGAACGCCTCGCCTTGTTCCTTCCTGTAACGATCGATGCGGCGCCATGCCTGGTGCAACTCGATACCGGTGCCAACGGCGAGCTCGTATGGGCCGGCCAGGCGGCACCGGGCGAGCAGTTGTCCGGCAAATTCGTCACCGTCGAGCTGGCGGGCATCCGCAGGCAGGTCTGGGCCGATGCGGCGAATCTGCGGCATGTGACGCCGCAGGTTTGCGCGCTGCGTCCGGTCGCCACCGTCGGCAACGCCTTTTTCGAGCAGGGCACGTTGACGCTCGACCTGGGCAAGGGCCGTTTTGCCTACGCACAGCACGCCCTGCTGGCAACCGACCCGGCGGCGCATCCGCTGTTCTATGCCCGCTGGACACCATCGGGCGGGCATCCATTGGTCGAGCTGCAAGTGCCGGGCTCCAGTCCGGGGTATGCATTGCTCGACACGGGTTCAGTTCGCTTTGGGCTGGCGGCCACGAATGCCGGGGAGTGGGCGGCGCTGACCGGCGGCGCGCCGCTGGCGGCAGGCGGCGCGGTCCGCCAGTTCAGCCTGAACAGCTGGGGGAAACAGGTGCAGTGTTTTGAAACGCCGGTCACGCACCGCATCGCGGTTGCCGGCCTGGCACTGGACCAGGCCCGCGTCTCCTACTGCGTGGACCAGGGTTTCCAGTCGCCCGTCAAGCTGATCGGCGTTCTGGGCTTGCACGCGCTGGGCGACCGGACCATCACGCTTGATTACCTGTCGCGCCGCTGGAAACTTTCCGGCGGCTGACGTTGGCCCGCCGGCTCAGCGCCTGGTCGGCACGAAACGCAGCAGGAACACGGTCACGCCGAGGCCGATGGCCACGAGCAGCGCCACCAGCGCGGGAATATGGGCCACGCGCGTCAGCGAATAGCTCATCGAACCCCACATGAACAGCAGGATCACGATCTTGCCGCGCAGCGGCAGGCCGCGGCCGTCTTCCCAATCGCGCAGGTATTTGCCGAACAGGGGATTGGTGCGCAGCCAGTTGTGGGCGCGCACCGAACTACGCGCGAAGCAGGCCGAGGCCAGCAGCAGGAACGGCGTGGTCGGCAACAGCGGCAGGAAGGCGCCCAGCAAGGCCAGGATCACGGCGATCACGCCAATTACCTTCAGCAGGAATTTCATCGGTCGATTCATCGCGGCATCGTACCATTCACCGGTGGGTCACCCGCCAACTCGGTTGCCAGAGGTTCACCAGCGGTATCGAACGGCGATACCGGTGGCGGCTTGTCGAAAAAGCTATCCAGGCGTATACTTTCCGCCCTGCAATTTTAAATTGCTGATAACAACGACAACCACATCAGGAAATTCATGTTCAAGAAATTCATCGCCACCGCCGCGCTGTCGCTGGCCGCTTCCGCTTCGTTCGCCATGCCGACCGGCATTTACGCCGGTGTGACCGCAGGCACCACGGACGTCAGCGATCTCGATGGCAACAAGGGCAGCTTCGGCGCGTTCGCCGGCTACGGCTTCAACGAAGCCATCGCGGTCGAAGTGGGCTACCGCCAGCATGGCACGTGGGAGCTGTACGGCTCCGATGTCAAGGTCAAGCAGACCGACATCTCCGTGCTGGGCGCGCTGCCGCTGGCCGCCAGCCTCGACCTCTACGGTCGCCTGGGCTATGCCCACGCGAAGGTGGAAGCCGAGTATTACGGCTACCGCGACGACGAAAGCGTCGACAACACGCTGGTCGGCATCGGCCTGGCCTACCGTTTCTCGGCAAACCTGTCCGGCCGCGTCGAAGTGCAGAAGCCGGCCAGCGACACCACCAACGTCAGCCTCGGCCTGGCCTGGCAGTTCTGATTCCATAGGTTCGAAAAAAGCCGGCATCGCGATGCCGGTTTTTTTTCGTCACGACCTGGGTGACGGCATTGCAAAAAAGTACATAGATGTATAATTTCGGCCCAGATTTGCCAAGTATCCGATTGTCACTTTCACAGGAATAGCCTTGTTCACCAAATATCTTGCCGCCGCGGCGCTGTCGCTGGCCGCTTCCATCGCCTGCGCCGGGCCAGCAGGCGTGTATGCCGGCGTCAGCGCCGGTGCTACCCGCTTCGAAGAGCTGGACGGCAACAAGTCCCACTTCGGCGCCTTCGTCGGCTATGGGTTCAATCCGGCCATCGCCCTGGAACTCGGCTACCGCCAGCATGGCGAGTGGAACTATTTCGGGACCGACGTCAAGCTGAAGGAAACGCAGTTTTCGGCCGTCGGTTCGATGGCGCTGAGCCGGAACCTCGACCTGTTCGCACGCGTGGGCTACGGCTATGGGGAAATCGAAGCGGACCGCGCTGGCTACCGCGGCGAAGGCAACGTCGACAGCGCGATCTACGGTATCGGCCTGGGCTACCAGTTCGTGCCGAACCTGTCCTCCCGCGTCGAGCTGCAAAAGCCGGCAAGCGACATCACCAGCGTCACGGCAAGCCTGGTCTGGAAGTTCTGATCCACGGGATCGCGAAAAAGGCGCTGCTGGCGCCTTTTTTTTTCGTGTGCGCCCAGCATGGGCGCACTCTTGTGGGTGAAAGTCCCGCCGCAAGCTGACCACAGCAAGCGAAGTGAAGCGCAACTGCGGAAGGGTGACCGACTGTGGGGAGGAAGCGTGGAGCGAAACTGCGAGCCGATGGACAAGAATCGGATATAAGGCGCTGCCGAGCAGGGCGAGCGGGCACGTAACCGCGAAGCTCTTGTGGTCAAGGCGAAGTGGCGTAGATCTGGCGGTTGTGCAGTGAAGGAGTGCGTTCTTACCTGGGGAGATCTCGCCTCATGCCTGAAAGGGCGACGTGGCAGCACGGAGCGAGAAGTCAGCAGAGGCCGTAGTAGCTTCTTTTTTTTTCTGAGAGGCAAAGGGCCAAACGAGTAGGAGTGTCCGACACCTTGTCGATGAATCGGGTAAGGCATCAGATGTCCGCAGAAGCGGAGCGGGTCGCGGTAAGGCGGGGTGAAGCCTCGTCCCAAGCTTCCAGTGATGAAACCCGGTTCACGCGGCAGAAAACGAAAGACACAGGGCGAAACTTGCTCACGCAAGCGCTCGCGAGGGAAAACATGCATCGCGCGTGGAAGCGCGTGAAGGCGAACAAGGGAGCCGCAGGTGTCGATGGGCTGGATATCAGCCAGACTCAAGAACATCTGAAACACGCTTGGCCGACCATCAAGAAACAACTGCTGGAAGGCACGTACAGGCCGATGCCGGTGCGGCGTGTGGGCATTCCGAAGCCGGATGGAAGCGAACGTGAGCTGGGGATACCCACCGTGATCGACCGTCTGATTCAGCAGGCACTGCTGCAAGTGCTGCAACCGCTGATCGACCCTACCTTTAGTGAACACAGCCATGGGTTTCGGCCCGGCCGCCGTGCGCATGATGCCGTGCTCAGGGCACAGCAATATGTGCAGGAAGGCTACCGCGTCGTGGTCGATGTGGACCTGTCGAAATTCTTTGACCGGGTCAACCACGATATCCTGATCGACCGCCTACGGAAACGCGTGAACGACATCGGAGTGATCCGGCTGGTGCGCGCCTACCTGAACGCGGGAATCATGGATGGCGGTATGGTAAGCCAGCGAATGGAAGGTACGCCGCAAGGCGGGCCGCTGTCTCCACTGCTGGCCAACGTGCTTCTCGACGAGGTGGATCGCGAACTGGAACGCCGGGGCCACCGCTTTGCCCGCTATGCCGATGACTGCAACGTGTATGTGCGCAGTGAGAAAGCTGGCGAGCGGGTGATGGCCCTGCTCAAGCGTCAATACGACAAGCTGCACCTGAAGATCAATGAATCGAAAAGTGCAGTGGCTAGCGCATTAGGCCGCAAATTTCTGGGGTACGAGCTTTATGCAACCAAGAAAGGAGCGGTCAAACGGGCTGTGTCGGACAAAGCGCAAGACACGTTTCGGCAACGGATCAGGCAACTTACTCGCCGGTCCGGTGGCCGCAGCATCAGCGAGATAATCGACAAACTCCGCCCCTACGTGCTGGGATGGAAAGCCTATTTTGGACTGTCGCAAACTCCAGGAATCTGGCGTGAACTGGATGAATGGATGCGTCATCGAATGCGGGCGATCCACCTGAAACAATGGAAACGAGCGAAAACGATATATCGTGAGCTGCTCAATCTCGGGGCAACGCCCAATGTGGCGTTACGGGTGGCGCAGAACAGTCGCCGCTGGTGGCGCAACAGCCGATTTGCTCTAAATAACGTGCTGACGATCGCTTACTTTGATCGCCTCGGCATGCCACGCCTCACTTAACCTCAACTACTCGAACCGCCCGGTGCGGACCCGCATGCCGGGTGGTGTGGCAGGGGACCGGTCAGCAATGCTGACCGCCCCTATGCCGATCCGCCCACGTGCGAACGGTCTTTATTTTGCCGGGATCGGCGCGCTCCTGCACGCATCCCAACCGTGTGCAGCCATTTCACGTATTGCCATTACTATCATTGTCGGTTCCCGCCCGGCCACGAGTCCAGCGTGGCCCGCCGCGAACCTTCCCGGCCATACCCCAACCGCCATAGGATACCGACACATGGATGATATCGACACCACCCGGCGCGACCTGCTGATCGCGGGTGCGCTGACCGCCACGGCCGCCGCCGTGCCCACGGTGGCGGGCGCCCAGCCCGCCACCGCCGCAAGCCCGAACACAGGAGTACCGCAGACCCCTGTTTCTTCGAAGGTCACGCTGAAGGTCAACGGCCAGCAGCACACGATCGCCGTCGACACCCGCACCACCTTGCTCGACCTGCTGCGTGAGCAGCTGCACCTCACGGGCACCAAGAAGGGCTGCGACCAGGGCCAGTGTGGCGCGTGCACCGTCATCGCCGATGGCCGCCGCATCAATTCCTGCCTGTCGCTTGCCGTGATGCACGAGAATTCGGAGATCACCACGATCGAAGGCCTTGGCACGCCCGAGAAGATGCACCCGATGCAGGCGGCGTTCGTGAAGCACGATGGCTACCAGTGCGGCTACTGTACCCCCGGGCAGATCTGTTCGGCCGTGTCGGTGCTCGATGAAATCAAACAGGGCATCCCGAGCCACGTGACCGCCGACCTGACGAAGCGCCCGCCGCTCACGGAACTGGAGATCCGCGAGCGCATGAGCGGCAATATCTGTCGCTGCGGCGCCTACTCGAACATCGTCGATGCGATCGTCGAAGTCTCCGGGAGGCCGGCATGAAGGTCTTCACGTATGAAAAGGCGCGCACGCCCGCCGAGGCGGCGGCCGCCGCCGCGCGCGTGCCCGGTGCCCGCTTCATCGCCGGCGGCACGAACCTGCTGGACCTGATGAAGCTGGAAATCGAAACGCCACCGCACCTGGTGGACGTCAACGGCCTGGCACTCGACAAGATCGAGCCGACCCGCGAAGGCGGGCTGCGCGTGGGCGCGCTGGTGCGCAATACGGATCTCGCGGCGGACGAGCGCGTGCGCCGTGACTACGGCGTGCTGTCGCGCGCGCTGCTCGCCGGTGCATCGGCCCAGTTGCGCAACAAGGCCACGACCGCCGGCAACCTGCTGCAGCGCACCCGCTGCCCATATTTCTACGATACCGCGCAGCCGTGCAACAAGCGCCAGCCGGGCAGCGGCTGCTCGGCGATCGGCGGTTTTTCGCGCCATCACGCGATCGTCGGCACCAGCGAAGCGTGCATCGCCACGCATCCGAGCGACATGGCGGTGGCCATGGCGGCGCTGGAAGCCACCGTGGAAACGGTGCAGCCGAACGGCGCCACGCGCACGATCCCGATTGCCGATTTCCATAAACTGCCGGGCAACACGCCGCACATCGAACACGTGCTGGCGCCCGGCGAGCTGATCACGGCGGTAACGCTACCGAAGCCGGTGGGTGGCAAGCAGCTGTACCACAAGGTGCGCGACCGCGCCTCGTACGCGTTCGCGCTGGTGTCGGTGGCGGCCATCGTGCAGCCGGACGGCACGGGCCGCGTGGCGGTCGGCGGCATCGCGCACAAGCCTTGGCGCGTGCCGGCGGCGGACCAGAACCTGCCGCGCGGCGGCCGCGCGGTGGCCGAGCAGTTGCTGGCGGGCGCGAAGCCGATGCACGACAACGCGTACAAGGTCCCCCTCGTCCAGCGCACCATCGACGCGGTGCTGGCGGAAGCAAAGAAAGGATGATGCAATGAAGTTCACCACTCCCGCCACAACCAATCCGATCGACCAGCTGAAGGTCGTCGGCAAACCGGTCGACCGCATCGACGGCCCCTATAAAACCACCGGCACGGCGCGCTATGCCTACGAGCGGCACGACGTGGCGCCGAACGCCGCCTATGGCTACGTGGTCGGCGCCACGGTCGCGAAAGGCATCATCAAATCGCTCGACGTTACCGCCGCGCGGCGTGCGCCCGGCGTGATCGCCGTTGTCACCCACGTCAACGCGGGCAAGCTGGAAAAAGGCGACTACAACACGGCCAAGTTGCTGGCCGGGCCGCAGGTCGACCATTACCACCAGGCCGTGGCGCTGGTCGTTGCCGAAACGTTCGAGCAGGCGCGCGCCGCCGCGTCGCTCGTCAAGGTCTCGTACTCGCAGATCAAGGGCGAATACGACCTTGCCAAGGCGAAGGCTTCGGCCAAGGTACCGAAGGGCGGCGACGAGCCGGCGGAAACCAAGGCCGGCAATTTCCAGTCCGCGTTCGACAGCGCTCCCGTGAAATTCGACGCCACGTACACCACGCCGGACCAGACGCACGCGATGATGGAACCGCATGCCTCGGTCGCCGCGTGGGAAGGCGACAAGCTGACCGTGTGGACGTCGAACCAGATGATCGACTGGGGCAAGGGCGACATGGCCAAGACGCTCGGCATCCCGAAAGAGAAAGTGCGGATGGTGTCGCCGTATATCGGCGGCGGCTTCGGCGGCAAGCTGTTCCTGCGCGCCGAGGCGCTGCTGGCCGCGCTGGGCGCGAAGCAGGCGGACCGGCCGGTGAAAGTGGCGCTGCAGCGGGCGCTGATGATCAACAACACCACCCACCGCCCGGCCACGATCCAGCGTATCCGCATCGGCGCCACCCGCGAAGGGCGCATCACGGCGATCGCCCATGAAAGCTGGTCCGGCGACCTGCCGGACGGCAAACCGGAAACGGCCGTCAACCAGACCCGCCTGCTGTACGCGGGCCAGCACCGGATGACGCGCCTGAACCTCGCCGTGCTCGACCTGCCCGAAGGAAATGCGATGCGCGCACCGGGCGAAGCGCCGGGCATGATGGCACTGGAAATCGCCGTCGATGAACTGGCCGAGAAACTGAAGATGGATCCGGTCACGTTCCGCATCGTCAACGACACCACCGTCGATCCGGAGAAGCGCACGCGCAAGTTCTCGCAGCGGCGCTTCGCCGAATGCCTGCGCACGGGGGCGGAAAAATTCGGCTGGAACAAGCGCAACCCGCAGCCGGCGCAGGTGCGGGAAGGGCGCTGGCTGATCGGGCAGGGTGTCGCGTCCGCGTTCCGCAACAACCTCGTGCAAAAGTCCGCCGCGCGCGTGCGGCTCGATGCCAAGGGCATCGTCACCGTCGAAACGGACATGACGGACATCGGTACCGGCAGCTACACGATCATTGCGCAGACCGCGGCCGAGATGATGGGCGTCGCCCTGGACCAGGTGGTGGTGAAGCTGGGCGACTCCGATTTTCCCGTCTCGGCCGGTTCGGGCGGGCAATGGGGCGGCAACAGTTCCACGGCCGGTGTGTACGCGGCGTGCGTGAAGCTGCGCGAGGCCGTGGAGAAAAAACTCGGCCTGGCGGCGAACGCCGAGTTCACCGATGGCACCGTGCGTTCCGCCGGCAAGTCCGTGCCGTTGCGCGAGGCCGCGGCCGGTGGCGAACTGGTGGCCGAGGACAAGATGGAATACGGCGACCTGGACAAGAAGTTCCAGCAATCCACGTTCGGTGCGCATTTCGTCGAGGTGGCGGTGGACGCGTACACCGGTGAAGTCCGCATCCGGCGCATGCTGGCCGTGTGCGCGGCCGGCCGCATCCTGAACCCGAAGTCGGCGCGCAGCCAGGTGATCGGCGCGATGACGATGGGCGCCGGCGCCGCGCTGATGGAGGAACTGGCCGTCGACAAGCGCATCGGCTTCTTCATCAATCACGACCTGGCCACGTACGAGGTGCCGGTGCATGCCGACATCCCGCATCAGGAAGTGGTGTTCCTCGACGAGACCGATCCGATGTCGTCGCCGATGAAGGCGAAGGGCGTGGGCGAACTGGGGATCTGCGGCGTGGCGGCGGCGATCGCCAACGCGATCTACAACGCCACCGGCGTGCGGGTGCGCGAATACCCGATCACGCTGGACAAGCTGATCGACAAGCTGCCGCAGGTGGCATAGTCGCTGGCAGTCCGGTAGTTATCATCCTCATGCGGCATTAACCGTTCGATGGCAAGATCGTGGATGGCGCGGGCAGTGTGCCCGCGCCTTTCATCATGCCATGAAAGGATCCTCATGAAGCTGTTCGCCGCCGCATTGCTGTTATCCGCCACCACGTTTGCCCACGCGCAGGGAGCGCCGAACCAGGAAGCCATCGATGCCGCGAAAAAGGCGGCCGATACCTGGCTGGCGCTCGTCGATGCCGGCCAGTACAAGGCATCGTGGGAGCAGGCGGCCGAGCCGTTGCGCAAGGCAGTCAGCGTGACCCAGTGGGAGCAGGGCAGCCGCGCGGCGCGCATGCCGGTCGGCGCGTTGCAGGGGCGCACGCTGGCGTCGTCGACCTACACGACAACCTTGCCGGGCGCGCCGCAGGGCCAGTACGTGGTGCTGGAATACACCACCCGCTTCGCCGACCGCGCCAATGCCGTGGAAACCGTGATACCCACGCTGGAAGCTGACGGCAAGTGGCGCATGGCGGGGTATTTTCTGAAGTAACAAAGGTTAGTGCCGGATAGTGTCGCGGACGGGTGACATATGGTCGCCCGCCCCTTGACCCATGCGGTACGCAGCCCGAAGATCGTGGCCTTTGCCACCATTCCGAGCTCATCCATGACTAGTCTCCAGCAAGTGTGCGGGCTGCTCGCGCTCGCCGCCACGGCAGGCGCGATGGCAGCGCCGCCGCCGGTCGAGGCCTTTTTCAACGACCCCGAAATCAGCCACGTGACGTTGTCTCCGAAGGGCAACTATGTCGCCTACGTGCAGACCGGCGCTGACGGCCGGCAGATCGTGGCCGTGCGCGATACGCGCGACCCCTCGAAGGTCACGATTCCCGGCACGGCCGATAGTGCTCACGCCGTCATCGCCGCGATCCACTGGGTGAACGACGACCGACTGGGATTCACGATCGGCGACCGCCGCCTGGAATTCCTGGGCAACTTCGATGAATATGCCGCCGACCGCAACGGCAAGAACCTGGTTCATCTCATCTCGGGCAACTGGGCCCAACGGGGCGACCTGGCCAGCAGCAATATGAAGAGCCGCCTGCTGACGGCCGATTACGGCTTCTTCAGCGCCACCGTTGACGGCTCGGACGACATCGTTGTCCAGAAATACAAGTGGAACAAGGTCGGCAAAACGCCGGAGACGTCGCGCCTGTACCGGCTCGATACCCGCACGCGTGCATTGACCGACCTGCTGCCCGGCGCCCAGCCTGCGCGGGTGATCAAATGGGTGCTTGACATGGACGCCGTGCCGCGCATCGCCGTCTCGGCAGCCAAGGGGCGTTGCGTGGTGTCGTACCGCGACAGGGACGCGGCATCGTGGACCGAACTGGACAACAAGAATTGCCTGGACAGCGAACAGATCGATCCGCAATTTTTCGACGGCAATGGCACGCTGCATGTGCAAACCGCGCACAAGGGCTTCGACGCACTGTATGCCCTACGATACGGCAGGAAAGAAGCGGGCCGCCGAACCGCTGGTCAGTTTCGAAGGCTTCGACTACAACGGCACGCCCGAGGCGGATTTCCGGACCCGCGCGCTGGCGGGCCTGCATTACCGCACCGATGCCCGCGCAACGGCATGGCTCGACACGGCCATGAAAGCCGTGCAAGAAAAAGTCGATGCACAGTTGCCGGGCCTGGCCAACCGGATCACCTGCCCGCTGTCCTGCCGTGATGCAACGGCGTTGCTGGTCAGCTCCACGTCGGACCGCGAACCGATGCAGTATTTCATCTACACGCCGGCTACCTCCAAACTGGTCGGCCTGGGCAGTGAACGGCCGGACATCCGCCCGGCGGACATGGGCCAGCGCGACTTTTACCGTTACCGCGCGGGCGATGGCCTGCAGGTACCCGTGTATGTCACCCTGCCGCCCGGAAAACCGAAAGGTCCGCTGCCCACCGTGGTACTGGTGCATGGCGGCCCCTACGTGCACGGCACTTCATGGGAATGGGAACGCGAGGCGCAATTTCTCGCCTCGCGCGGCTACGTGGTACTGCAGCCTGAATTTCGCGGTACGCTGGGCTACGGCGTGAAGCATTTCCAGGCCGGCTGGAAACAGTGGGGCCGTGCGATGCAGGATGACCTGGCCGACGCGGCGCAGTGGGCCGTGAAACAGGGTTGGGCCGAACCGGGCCGCATCGCCATCATGGGGGCCAGCTACGGCGGCTATGCAACGCTGATGGGGTTGATTCGCCATCCGGACATCTTCCGCTGCGGTATCGACCTGATGGGTGTGTCCGACATCGGCATGATGTTCTCGGTCGTGGAATCGGACTTGCCGCAAGAATGGCTGGAATATGGCGCGAAGACAATGCTGGGCGATCCGGACGATCCGGCGCTGGCCAGCGTGTCGCCGCTGGCGCAGGCGGCACGGCTGACCCGGCCCCTGTTGATCGCCCATGGCGCCAAGGACCGGCGCGTGCCGATCGTGCATGCCAGGCGGATGAAAGATGCGCTCGCAAAGCACAACAATGCCGTCGAGTATGTCGTCTACGACGATGAAGGGCACGGCCTGTACCACCGCGAAAACCGCATCGACTTTTACAAGCGGGTCGAGGCGTTCCTGGCAAGGCATCTACGCCAGTAATCACCCGCGCCGGTAGATCCCCACGATGATGTCGCTGGGGAAAAGCCCCAGCAGCGGGATCATGGCGCGGATCGCCAGGTACTGCGTGTTCAGCTTGACCGGGTTGGGCTTGCCCACATAGGCCAGCCTTTCCTTCAGACCGTCCGCCCGCAGCGCCGCCAGTTCGGCGCTGTGCACGTGGGTGAACCCGGCGCCTTGCAGCAGCGACGTGAGGTTGGCCGGGTCGAAGTAATGCAGGTGGGGCGACGGCAGGCTTTTCTGCCACATGCGTTCGAACGCGCCAGGCAGGCCGGCGCGGGTCAGCCACTTCGACAGGCGGTAAAAGAAGCCGCGGCTGTTCGGCAGGTTCAGGACCAGGATGCCGCCCGGGTTCAGGCGCGCGTGGCAGGCGGCGATGGCACTGCGGATGTCGGGAATGTGCTCGATCACATCATTGAAGACGATGGCGTCGAACGTTTCGTCCGGCGCCAGCGCCGCGGGGAAATAGCCGGGCCGCACGGGCAGGCCGCGGGCGGCCGCCTTGCTGCCCACCGCCGCATCGGGCTCGATGCCCAGCACGTCGAAATGGGGCGCCGCCGCTTCCAGGAACCAGCCGTGCGCGCTGCCCACGTCGAGCAGGCGGCGCGCACCGGGCGCGCCATGCGTGCGGGCGAGCTGCACGATCTCGCGGAAATTCTCCATGCGCAGCATCTTCAGCGATGCCTCCCGCGCCGCCTCGTCGATCGCCGCATGGGCTTGCGCTTCATTGATTGAAACCTGCAGGGCCGCCGATTCGTAGCGGCAGGTGTTGCATTGAGCGTGCCAGGGCCTGAGCCCCTGCTGCACGGTCCCGTCACACACGATGCATTTCATCACGACCCCATCGTCGGTTATCGAAAAGACACACTCCCATACTGCCAGAATTCCGCACACAAAAGTGCATCCGGCATCTCGCGATCATTGTGGCGGGACAGCCACACACGTGCGTCGCGCCGTCGGGAATTGGGGCACAGTCGAAGCACCGGATTATAAAAATGCAAACATGCTTCGCCTGACTATTTTTGCCCTATTGCGTGTCGCATTGCCTGCCACATTGCTGTCGTGCTGCACCGCCGCCGGGGCCGTGTCGCCCCGTGTGCAGCAGAGTGCCGTGCAGCCGGCCGGCGTGCAGGCGGAAACGATCTTCGGCCTGTGGAACGTCACGCTGGCACTGTGCACGGCCGTCTTCGCGGCGATCGTGTTGGCGCTGCTGGTGGCCTTGTGGCGCGCACACAGGGCACGGCAGGCCGCTGCTGGTTCGTCCACCCTTGCGCCGGATCTGGCGCCGTTGCACCACCCCGAGCGCCGGGTGCACCGCGCGATACTGTGGGCCACCGTGGTCGCCACGGTCGGCCTGTTCATGCTGCTCGTGGCCGATATGTGGACGGCGCGCGCGCTGGCCCGGCTGCCGATGAAGGAAGCGTTGAGGATCGAGCTGACCGGCCACCAGTACTGGTGGGAGGTGCGCTATACGGATGAAGGATTCAGCACGGCCAACGAACTGCACCTGCCGGTAGGCCGGCCGGTCGTCGTCACATTGAAAAGCCGCGACGTGATCCACACGCTGTGGGTGCCGAACCTGGCCGGCAAGCGCGACATGATCCCCGGTCGCACCGCCACGATTTCGCTGCGCGCCGACCGGCCCGGCGTGTACCGCGCCCAGTGCGCCGAATTCTGCGGCCTGCAGCATGCGCTGATGGCGCTGCCCGTGACGGCCGTGGCGCCCGCGCAGTACGAGCACTGGGCGCGGGCGCGCAAGGCCGCCGCGCCGGAACCGGCAACCGACAGCCGGCGCCACGGGCGCGACGTGTTCGTGCGCGCCGCCTGCGTCGCCTGTCACACGATCGCCGGCACCATGGCCAGCGGCACGCTGGGGCCGGACCTGACGCACCTGGCCAGCCGCCCCACGCTGGCCGCCGGCATGCTGCCGAACGACCGTGCCAACCTGCAGGCATGGATCGTCGATCCGCACCGCTTCAAGCTGGGCGCGAACATGCCGCCGAATCCGCTGCCGGCGCGCGACATGCATGCGCTGCTCGATTACCTGGAGAGCCTGGAATGAGCGACGCCGCTTCCGCCACCCCTGCCGAAGTGCTGGAACAGACGTGGCGCGACCCGCCCGGGCTGTGGGGATGGCTGAGCGCCGTCAACCACAAGACGATCGCGGCCCGTTTCATCTACGTCACGTTCGGCTTCTTCGTGGCTGGCGGCATCCTGGCGTTGATGATGCGGCTGCAGCTGGCGCGGCCCGACAGCCGGCTGATCGGGCCCGACCTGTACAACCAGCTGTTCACGATGCACGGCACCACGATGATGTTCCTGTTCGCCGTGCCGGTGATGCAGGCCGTCGCCATCTGGCTGCTGCCGCTGATGCTGGGCACGCGCACCGTGGCGTTCCCGCGCATGAACGCGTTCGCGTTCTGGATCTTCCTGTTCGGCGGCGTGATGCTGTTCGCGGCCTTCCTGATCGGCGCCGGGCCGGATGCCGGCTGGTTCGCCTACGTGCCGCTGGCGAACGCCGATTATTCCCCCGGCAAGCGCATCGACATCTGGGGGCAGATGATCACGTTCACCGAGACCGCGGCGCTGATGGAGGCGATCGTCATCATCGTCACGATCTTCAAGATGCGCGCGCCCGGCATGACGCTGGACCGCATGCCGCTGTTCGCATGGGCCATGCTGGTCACGTCGTTCATCGTGCTGTTCGCCATGCCGGCCGTGATGCTGGCCAGTACCGCGCTGATCACCGACCGGCTGGTCGATACCCACTTCTACGATCCGGAACTGGGCGGCGATGCGCTGCTGTGGCAGCACCTGTTCTGGTTCTTCGGCCACCCCGAGGTCTACCTGATCTTCATCCCGCCACTGGGGGTGATCTCGGCCATCATCGCCACGTTTTCGCGGCGGCCCATGGTGGGCTACCGGGCCATGGTGCTGGCGCTGATCGCCACCGGCTTCCTGTCGTTCGGGCTGTGGGTGCACCACATGTTCGCCACCAACCTGCCGGAACTGGGCAAGGCCTTCTTCACGGCTGCCAGCCTGATGATCGCGATCCCGACGGCCGTGCAGATCTTCTGCTGGATCGCCACGCTGTGGACGGGCCGTCTGCACCTGCGCACGCCGCTGCTGTTCATCCTGGCGTTCTTCGTGATCCTGCTGGCCGGCGGCCTCACCGGGCTGATGCTGGCCTCGGTGTCGCTCGATACGCAGCTGCACGATACTTACTTCGTCGTCGCCCACCTGCATTACGTGCTGCTGGGCGGGGCCGTGTTCCCCATGTTCGGCGCGTTCTACTACTGGTATCCGAAATTCACGGGACGGATGATGAGCGAACGACTGGGCAAGTGGCAGTTCTGGCTGTTCTTCATCGGCTTCAACGTCACGTTCTTCCCGATGCACATCCTGGGGCTGGAAGGCATGCCGCGCCGCGTCTACACCTACCCGGACGGCATGGGCTGGAATGCGATCAACCTGGTTGCCACCATGGGCGCGTTCATGATCGCCGCGAGCGTGCTGCTGTTCATCGTCAACGCATGGCGCAGCCGGCGCCGCGGCGCGCCTGCCGGCGCCGATCCATGGGGCGGCGGCACGCTGGAATGGCGCGCCGCCTCGCCGCCCCCGGCCGCCAACTTCGACGTGCTGCCGGTGGTGCATGGCCGCTATCCGCTGTGGCAGCCGGCCGCGCTGCCGGACCGCGTGGCCGGTATCGACCCGGCACTGCGCGAAGTGCTGCTGACGAGCGTCACGGCGGCCGAGCCGGATCACCGGATGCTGATGCCGTCGCCGTCGCCATGGCCCTTCGTCACGGCGCTGGCCACCACCGTGCTGTTCGTCGGCTCGATCTTCACGCCGTGGGCCGTGGTCTGGGCCTCGCTGCCGGTGGCGATCACGGCCACGTTCTGGTTCTGGCCCCGGCACAGCGAAAGCCGCATACGGCACGAACGAGAAGTGCGGCCCGAGGTGCGGTCATGAAGGACGAAGCCTCCGGCAACGACGACGGCCGTTCGCTGCACGTGGGGCACCTGCCCACGTTCGCCTTCGGCCACCGCAGCCCCATGTGGTGGGGCACGCTGGGGCTGGTGGCGATCGAAGCCACCGTGTTCGCCCTGGTGATCGTCGCGTATTTCTACCTGCGCGGCCTTGCCGATGCATGGCCGCTGTCGGGCAGCCTGCCGCCGGACCTGCTGTGGGGTACCGTCAACACGGTCGTTCTGCTGCTCAGTATGATCCCGAACGAGATGGCGCGCCGTGCCGCCGAGAGGCTGGACCTGCGCGGCGTGCGCACCGGGCTGGCCTGGTGCCTCGCGTTCTCGCTCGCCTTCCTCGCCGTGCGCGCGCTGGAGTTCACGGCGCTCAATTGCGCATGGGACGACGACGCCTACGGTTCCGTCGTCTGGATGATGATGGGCCTGCACACGCTGCACCTGATCACCGACACGTGGGATTCCGCCGTGCTGGCCGTGCTGATGCACACCGGGCCGATCGACGGCAAGCGCTTCGTCGACGTCAGCGAAAACGCCGGCTACTGGTACTTCGTCGTGGGCAGCTGGCTGCCGATCTACGCCACCGTCTACTTCGGCGCCCGGATATGATGCCCACCACCAAAACTGGGGACGTACCCTGGTTTCCAGGAAATACCGGACACGTACCGGGACGCCGCACCGTCCTGTTTCCAGGCAGGACAGCGAAGGTATCGGGACATTTCCTCAAAACAGGGGTACGTCCCCAGTTTTTGCTGTTGGCAATGTTCGCAAGGGAAACTCCGGCGCATGTCCTGTCCAGCACCCAGCCAACACCACTGACCTGGGGTGCGGACTGGTGGGTACTGGCGTGCCTGGCCATATCGCTGCTGTTGTACGTGGCCGGCGTGGCGAAACTGTGGCCGCGGCTGGAGGGCGGAAGGCGGCCGGTGCTGGTGCGCACGGCGTGGTTCGGTGCCGGCTGGCTGGCCATGGTGGCGGCGCTGGCATCACCGCTCGATCCGGCAGGTGGCATGCTGTTCGCGGCCCACATGGTGCAGCACGAGCTGCTGATGATCGTGGCGGCGCCGCTGCTGGTGCTGGGCCGGCCGTTCGGGCCATGGCTGTGGGCGTTGCCGTCATCCTGGCGCCGCGCCATCGGCCGCGGCGTGCACTGGCGGCCGTGGGCGCTGGCGTGGCAGGCGATCACCCGGCCATTGTCGGCATGGCTGATCCATTTCGCGGCCCTGTGGGTATGGCATGCGCCGCCCCTGTTCCAGCGGGCGCTCGTCGACGACACGGTGCACGCGTGGCAGCACGCCAGCTTCCTGTTCCCCGCGCTGCTGTTCTGGTGGGCCGTGCTGGGCGCGCGCGGCCCGGCGCCTGGCGCGGCGATGCTGTACCTGTTCACAACCATGATGCACACGGGCGCGCTCGGCGCGCTGTTCGCGCTGTCGGGCACCGTGTGGTACCCGGCCTATGGCGACGGCCCGCTGGCGTTCGGCCTGATGCCGCTGGAAGACCAGCAGCTGGGTGGCCTGATCATGTGGATCCCGGGCGGGCTGGCCTATGTCATCGCCGGGCTTGTCCTGTGCCTGCGCTGGCTGGCACCGGGCAAAAGCGACGCCGTGAACACTGCCTAGAAATACTTGGACAGGTAATTCACGCCTGAATCCGGGAATACCGTGACGATGCGGCCGGACAGTTTCGGCAGCAGTTGCGCGATGCCCGCCGCCACGCAGCCGGACGAGCCGCCGGCCAGGATGCCTTCCTCGCGCGCCAGGCGGTGGCAGTAGTCGACGGCCGTGTCGTCCGGCACCTGGATCACGTCGTCCACCACGGCCGCGTCGAACGTGCCGGACGGCGCCCGCTTGCCCACGCCTTCGATCACGGTACCAAAGTCGCCCTCGGCCGCCGCGCCCGTGACCGCCGCCCGGTACGACGAGTGCAGCGGTTCGATGCCGATCACGGTGATGCGGCGGTCGCGCTCCTTCAGGAAGCGGCCGATGCCGGAAATGGTGCCGCCCGAACCGATGCCGCACACGAACACGTCGATACGCCCGTCGAGCTGGAACCACAGCTCGGGCGCCGTGTCCGTGTAATGGGCCTGCCGGTTCAGTGCCGAGCGGTACTGGTCGAGGTGGAACGCGCCATGTTCGGCGGCGATGCTTTCGGCCATGCTGTAATAGCTGCGTTCGTTCGACTCGGGGACATCCGAGGCGCACATGTGCACTTCGGCGCCATAGGCTTCGATGCGCCGGATCTTTTCCGTGCTGGTGCGGTCCGGCACCGTGACGTCGCAACGCAGCCCGCGCACCGCCGCCGCCATTGCCAGCGCCGCGCCGGTATTGCCGGACGAACTTTCCACCACGTGTTCCACGTCGGCCGGCAGGTAGCGCAGCATGTAGCGCACCATCCGGTCCTTGACGCTGCCGCCGGGATTCATGAACTCGAGCTTGGCCACCACATCATGGTCTCGGAACAGGCGCCCCAGGCGCACGACCGGGGTATTGCCGATGGCATCGAGCACGCAAGCGTGCACTTGCGACGTACGTTCGGAAGCCGACATGATTGCACCCTGCAATGTTTTCCTGAGAGAAATTTTAACATCGATGCACCGCCAGCAGCGCGCGCTTGGGTGAAAGCCGCATAAGCTATTGCAGGAAACGCATATCGCCGGCACAACGACGGGGTGGCGGCGAACCCGTGGCGGCAAGCTGCGTTAGAATGGCCGGTTTCGGCAATACTCGAGGTAAGCGCAATGAAATGGGCCCTGGTCGGTTTTTACATCCTGTCCGTGCTGCACATCCACTTCCGCGGCAAGGTGCGGCTGCCCTTCGGCCGCCAGCTGTTCGACCACTCGTCGTTCATGGCTCCGATCAATATCTTCATGCACTTCTTCTCGCGCGTGCCGTCCACGCCCTACCTGCCCGTATCCGATTTCAAGGAACTGGCGCCGCTGCAGGAAAACTGGCAGGTGATCCGTGAAGAAGCGGAAAACCTGATCCGCCTGCAGAAGATCAAGGCTTCGGAAAAGAACGACGACGCCGGCTTCAACTCGTTCTTCAAGGCGGGCTGGAAGCGCTTCTACCTGAAGTGGTACAACGCCAGCCACCCGTCCGCCGCCGAGCTGTGCCCCAGGACGCACGCGCTGCTGCAGGGCATCCCTTCCGTGAAGGCGGCGATGTTCGCCGAACTGCCGCCGGGCGGCAAGCTGAACCCGCACCGCGACCCGTTTGCCGGTTCGCTGCGCTACCACCTGGGCCTGGCCACGCCAAACGACGACCGCTGCTTCATCGACGTCGACGGCGTGCGCCACAGCTGGCGCGACGGCCAGGGCGTGATGTTCGACGAAACCTACATCCACTGGGCCATCAACGGCAGCGAGAGCGACCGCATCATCCTGTTCTGCGACATCGAACGCCCGATGCGCTTCCGCTGGGCGCAGGCCGTCAACCGCTTCCTGGGCCGCACCATGATGACGGCCGCCGCCTCGCCGAATGAAACGGGCGACCAGGTGGGCATGGTGTCGAAGCTGTTCCGCATATCGCACTACGCCGGCATCTACCGTCGCCGCTACAAGGCGTGGAACAAGACGGCATACAAGCTCACCAAGGTGGCGCTGATCGTCGGGCTGGGTGCGCTGATCTACTACATCTGAAGCGTCGACAGCAGTTGCGCCGCAGGGGTCTGTCCCCGCCAGTCGTTGGCCTTGAGCTTGGCCGTCAGCATAAATCGAGGGGACTGACCCCGGTTTTTGCAAGCGCTTCGAAAGCGCCGGCAAAAAACCGGGGTCAGTCCCCTTGATCGAAGCTATCGACTACCAACTGTGCCAACGACTGGCGGGGACAGACCCCTGTAGTTCACCCGCCGCGGATTATGGCCCGCCGCCGAGTACCTTGTCCGGCGTCATCGGCGTGCTGCGCAGCCGCTTGCCGGTGGCGTGCCAGATGGCGTTGCTGACCGCGGCGGCCACGCCGACGAGGCCGATTTCCCCCACGCCCTTGGCACCCAGCCGGCTCACGATCCGGTCGTCTTCCTCGACGAAGATCACGTCCATCGCATGGATGTCGGCATTCACCGGCACGTGGTACTCGGCATAGTTGTGGTTCATGAAGCGGCCCAGCCGGTGGTCGGCGTATGACTCTTCGTGCAGCGCCTGGCTGATGCCCCACACGATGCCGCCGGTGATCTGGCTTGTCGCCGTCTTCGTGTTCATGATGCGGCCGGCGGCGATGGCGCTCGTCACGCGCGTTACGCGCACCATGCCGGTTTGCTCGTCCACGCGCACTTCCACGAACACGGCGGAATGCACCAGCCGGCGGAACTTGCGCTGCTTGAGCATGTTCGGCAGCATCAGGTATTTTTCTTCCAGCTTCACGACACCGCTGTCGTTCAGGATCGCCGTCAGCGGCAGCGCCGCCTCCTGCCGGTGTTTCAGCCGGATCGTGCCGCCGGCGAATTCCACGTCCTTGAATTTCGCCTCCGCGAGCGGCGACCCGCGCAGCTTTTGCGCATGCTTGAACAAGGTCTTCTGCAGCTTCTCGCACACGCCGGCCACGGCCGAGCCCACGGTGGTCACGTGCGACGAGCCGCCTTCGATCGGCGCCACCGGCAGCGTCGAGTCGCCCAGCTGGAACGTGACGTCTTCCAGCGGCAGGCCCATGGCCTCGGCCGCGATCATCGCCATCACCGTGTAGGTGCCGGTGCCGATGTCGGTGGCGGCGCTCGACACCACCAGCTTGCCGTCCGCATGCAGCACGGCGCTGGCGCGGGCGAACATCTGCATCGCATCCCACACGCCGGTGGCCATGCCCCAGCCGATGAACTCCGTTCCTTCGCGCATCGAGCGAGGCTCCAGCGGCCGGCCTTCCCAGCCGAACTTCTTCGCGCCCAGCTCGTAGCAGGCGCGCAGTTCCTTGCTGGAGTAGGGCTTGTCCTCGATCGGCACCCGGTCCGCGTAGTTCTTCAGGCGCAGCGCCAGCGGGTCCATCTTCAGCTCATAGGCCAGTTCGTCCATCGCCACTTCGAGCGCATGCACGCCGTGCGCGGCGCCCGGGGCACGCATGTCGATCGGCGTGTACTGGTCGAGCTTTACCAGTTTGTAGTCGAGCTTGATGTTGTCGCAGGCGTACAGCAGGCCCGACCAGTTGACGACCACTTCCACGTAATCCTCGATCGGCGATGTCTCCGCAATAGCCTGGTGCCAGATCGCGCGCAGCGTGCCATCCCGTTCGGCGGCCAGCTTCACCCGCTGCACGGTCTCGGGCCGGTGGCCGAACGTGAACATCTGCTGGCGCGTCAGCACCACGCGCACCGAACGCTTCAGGTGCAGCGCGGCCATCACGGCCAGTGTCAGCTGGTACTGCGGGCGCAGGCCGGAGCCGAATGCGCCGCCCACGTAGGTATTGCGCACCGTGACCTTGCTCTTGGAAAGGCCGAACACGTGCGACACGTACCAGCGGCTGTTCTGCGAACTCTGCGTCTTGTCGTAGATGGTGAGGTGGCCGTCGTCGCCGCGGATCACGGTGGACGCGAACAGCTCCATCGGATTGTGGTGCTCCACGCCGCTGTAGAACTCCGCGTCGACCTTGACGGGTGCGGCATCGAAGGCGGCGTCGGTATTGCCCTTCTCGTCCGGCGGCGGCTCGAAGCCGGCCTTCAGCGGCTTGGGTTTGTAAGCACGGTCCAGGTTGGCCGACAGCTTGGTGCCGTGCGGTTCCACGTCGATGTCGAACGTCACCAGCGATGCCGCGTAGCGCGCCGCTTCGAACGTCTCGGCCACCACTAGCGCCAGCGGCTGCCCGCTGTACATCACGTGGCCATCGTACAGGGGCCGGAACGGCGAGCCGGCCGGCGCCGTCATGTCCTTGTAGGCGATGTCGAAGGAGCGGATCTTCGGCCGGTTCAGGTGTGTCAGCACCTCGACCACGCCTTCGACGGCCAGCGCGGCGCGCGTGTCGATCGACCGGATCGTGCCCTTGGCGGCCGGCGAGCTCACCACCACCCCGTAGGCCAGGTCCGGCGCCGGGTGTTCGGCCGCGTACTTTGCCTGGCCCGTCACCTTGGCGCGGCCATCCACCCGCGAGACCGGCGTGCCGGTGCGCACCGGGCCGGTGCCGCGGTCCGCCGTCGGCGCCTGCAATGCTTCGATCAGATCCGTCATTCGCGCTCTCCCGTGCTGATTCCCTGGTTCGTTACCGTTCCCTGGCTGGCCACGCGCAGTGCGCGCACGATGGCGTTCCTGGCCAGCGGAATTTTGAAGTCGTTGGCGCCGCGGCCCATCGCGCCATGCAGCAGCGCGTCCGCCACGCGGCCGAACGCGTCGTCGTCCGGCATGGCGCCTTCCAGCAATTGCTCTGCTTGCGGCAGGCGCCATGGCTTGTGGGCTACGCCGCCGAGCGCAATGCGCGCGCCGGCGATCCTGCCGTCCGGACCGATGTCCAGCGCGGCCGCCACCGACACGAGCGCGAATGCATACGACAGCCGCTCGCGCAGCTTCAGGTAGGCCGAGTGGCGCACGAAGCGCGCCGCGTCCGGCAATGCGATGCCGGTAATGAGTTCATCGGGCGCCAGCGTGGTGTCGATGTCGGGGCGGTCGCCCGGCAGCCGGTGGAACTCGGCGAACGGGACCTCGCGCTTGCCCCGCACGGATTGCACGTGCACCACCGCCTCGAGCGCGGCCAGCGCCACGCACATATCGGAAGGGTGGGTGGCGATACAGTGTTCGCTCGTGCCCAGGATCGCGTGCTGGCGCGTGATGCCGCCGTTGGCGGAACAGCCGCTGCCCGGCGTGCGCTTGTTGCACGGCGTGGCCACGTCGTAGAAATACCAGCAGCGCGTGCGCTGCAGCAGGTTGCCGCCATTGCTGGCCATGTTGCGCAGCTGCGGCGAAGCACCGGCCAGGATCGCGGCCGACAGCAGCGGATAGCGCTGCTCCACGAGCGGGTGCCAGGCGGTATCGGCATTGCGGGCGGTGGCGCCCAGCAGCAGGCCGCCATCCGGCGTTTCCTCGATGCCGTCCAGGGGCAGGCGGTTGATGTCGACCAGGTGCGGCGCGATCGTCACGCCTTCCTTCATCAGGTCGAGCAGGTTCGTGCCGCCTGCCACGAAACGGATCTCGTGTTGATTGGCGGTCGTCGCGGTAGCGGTAGCATTGGCGGCAATGCCCTGCAGCGCGGCATCGATGGTGGTGGGGCGGTCGTAGGCGAACGGGTTCATGCCGGCACCGTTCCGATGATGACCGGCCCTTCGGCATTCTCGCTGTCCGCCGGCACGCCGGCGACCTGGGAGACCGCGCGCAGGATCTGCGGATACGCGCCGCAGCGGCAGATGTTCCCGCTCATCAGCTCGCGTACTTCGGCCGAACATTTCGCCCGGCCTTCGTTCACCAGCCCGATCGCCGAACAGATCTGGCCAGGCGTGCAGTAACCGCACTGGAAGGCATCGTGTTCGACGAACGCCTGCTGCATCGGGTGCAGCGTATCGCCTTGCGCCAGGCCTTCGATCGTGGTGACCTCGCGGCCATCGTTCATCACGGCCAGCGTCAGGCAGGAATTGATGCGGCGCCCATCGACGAGCACCGTGCAGGCGCCGCACTGGCCGTGATCGCAACCCTTTTTCGTGCCGGTCAGCCCCATCCGCTCGCGCAGCAGGTCGAGCAGGGTGACCCAGGCTTCAATGTCCATCGTGTGCTGTTGCCCGTTGACGGTGATCGTCAGCGGACAGCGCGCGGGAGCTCCCATGGCGTGGCCCTTTCAGTTTGTTCATGAAAGGCGTCACGTTAGCGCGCACAAAAATGTCATTGCGTGCGCGCACACACACAAGCGATCGTCAAGATGGTGCCACTGCCGCGCCAAAGAAAAAGCCCGCAGCTTGCGCTGCGGGCTTGAGGGTACAACGAGGTGTTCTTGATTTTTATTCCGGCACTTCGGTGTTGCCGAAGCGTTGAAATCTGTTAATGATAGTAATCAACTTGTTTCAAAATTTCAAGAAAGAAATCCGGAATTCGTAACGGAAATGTAGTGGATTTGCAACGCGCAGTAACACTATCCGCATGCGCTGCGTGGCTCCCTGTTCGCAATCATCGTGGCAAGCTTGCGATGTCGCGATGCTGGCCTGCCGGTCGCTCGCCCGTTTCCCACCGCTGTCGTCCACCTGCAAGGAGATGACCATGCAATGGTTTCGTGACTTGAAGATCGCCCGCAAGCTGCTGCTTGCGTTTGCCGTCGTGCAGTTGCTCATGCTGGTGCTCGGCATCGCCTGCCTGCAGTCGATGTCCCGTATCAACGACGCCTCCGACGACCTGGCGGAGAACTGGCTGCCCAGCGTGCGCGGCGTGATGCAAGTGCGCGCCGACGTGAACGACCTGCGGCGCCTCGAACTGGCTTTCCTGCTTGCCAGCACCGTGCAGGAAAAAGACCGTATAGCCCAGCAGATGGACACGGTACAGGGGGCCTCGCGCGACAATGCCGCCCGTTATGAAAAGCTGATTTCCAGCCCGGCGGAGCGGGCACTGTTCGACAGTTTCGGGGGCAGCTGGCAGGCATTCCTCGCCGAGCACGGCAAGCTGATGGCGCTGTCCCGCGCAGGCAATAACGATGAAGCCCGGGCAATCGCCAACGGCTCGGCGTCCCGCCTTCTCCGCGAAATGAACACCACGCTGGACAAGCTGGTCCAGATGAACGTCGAGGGCGGCGACGCGGCCAGCGCGAACGCCACGCAGCTGTACCAGAGCACAAAGGCCTGGACAATCGGGCTGCTGGTCGGCGCCGTGACCGCCGGCATCGCGCTCGCGCTATGGGTGGCCGGCATTGTCGCGAAACCACTGCGCGAAGCGGTCGATGTCGCTCGCACCGTGGCCGGCGGCGACCTGACGCGGTCGATCCACGTGCGCTCGCGCGACGAGACCGGCGAGCTGCTGGCCGCGCTGAAGGACATGACGGCCAACCTGCAAAGCCTTGTCGCACAGGTGCGCACCGGTACCGAAACGATTTCCACCGCGTCGAGCCAGATCGCGGCCGGCAACCAGGACCTGTCGTCGCGCACGGAGCAGCAGGCCAGTTCGCTGGAAGAAACGGCATCGTCGATGGAAGAACTGACGTCGACCGTGCGCCAGAATGCCGACAATGCGCGGCAGGCGAACCAGCTGGCGCAATCGGCATCGAGCATCGCCGTGCGCGGCGGCGAGGTGGTGGGCGAAGTGGTCGGCACGATGGCATCGATCAACGCGGCATCGCAGCGGATCGTCGAGATCATCGGCACGATCGACAGCATTGCCTTCCAGACCAACATCCTGGCGCTGAACGCCGCCGTGGAAGCGGCCCGTGCCGGCGAGCAGGGCAGGGGGTTCGCCGTGGTGGCCTCCGAAGTGCGCAACCTCGCGCACCGCTCGGCCGCCGCCGCGAAGGATATCAAGCAGCTGATCGGCGATTCCGTGCAAAAGGTCGATGCCGGCTCGCGCCTCGTCGACGAAGCGGGCAGCACGATGCGCGATATCGTGGCCAGCATCGCCCGCGTGTCCGACATCGTCAGCGAAATCACGGCCGCCAGCAACGAGCAGAGTACCGGCATCGAGCAGGTCAACGAGGCGGTAACGCAGATGGACCAGGTCACGCAGCAGAACGCGGCGCTCGTCGAGCAGTCAGCGGCGGCGGCCGAGGCAATGCAGCAGCAGGCCGCGCGGTTGGCCGAACTCGTCGCGACGTTCCGCGTCAATGCCGATGCGATGGCCGGCCTGGCCGCGCAGGCCGCCGTTGCGCCGGTGCGGGCGGCCGCTGCGCGGCCGGCGCTGCAACATACGGCAGGGAAGGATGAGTGGGAGGCTTATTAGATACATAACTCAACAGCTTTATGAACAGCTGTTCAGGGGGGGCTGGCGTATCCATATCCAAAGCAAAGGCAGCAAAGACCCGTTCTTGTTCGAGGCACAGGAGCGCCGCAATCGGCGCATCGCCAGCCCACCTCACGGGTCACCTCAAGGAGGCGGCGACTTTGGCGTTTAGCGCCCAAGCAAATGATCGCGAGTGTTTCATACTCGGTGAATGTGACAATGAAGAACACCGGCACCACATCGTGGACGACCGCCGGCAAGTATGTCCTGTCGCTGGCTGACTCCAGGAATGAAAACAGTAGATGACAAGGCGTTATTCGCCGTTGAATGGGATTTGACCGCAACGGTGGACGGATGGGTATTTGGGGTGTTCACCTTCCTGATCGGGGACGTCTGCGTAGGCGATCCGGAAGACACCTCGGTCGACATGCTGGGCGTTGCCCGGTGGGTCCGTGATTTCCTGTCCGTGCCCCGGAACCGGTTCGAGGAAGGCTTGTTTGCCATGCCTGCCGAACGCGTGTATGCCTTGCTTGCGGGTTCGGTTCTTGCCGGTGGCGGCGATTCGGGCGCACACGTCGAGCCTTATGAAAACACGTTCGCGCGCTTCCATTTGTCCCATCTGGGCATGTCCTCGTTCGATGCGGTGACGTTATTGCTGGTAAAAGACGAAAACGGTGCCGAGCGTTGCATCTGGCAAATTGGCTCTGGCCCAGTCTCGGATGCTTGCTTCCCTCCCAGTACGCTGGAAAGCGTGCTCGCGGAATTTCTCCACGCATTTGAAATGCGCTGCCCGAACCCGACTCGCACGGGCGCGTGACAGGCCCGCTCTGTGTACCTTATACGCGGGAATCGAGAACCCGACACCTACCGGCCTGCGTCATTCCTTATTTGCATTTATCGCTACCACCACTGCATTCTTCCCGCGCACCTTCGCGCGCACCAAGGCCTCGTCCGCCCGCCGCACCAGCTCCTGCGGCGCTTCCGATTGCGGCTGCATCGCCGCCACGCCGATGCTGACGGTGAGCTTGCCCAGCGGCGAATCCTCGTGCGGCAGCTCAAGTGCCGCCACCTCGGCGACGATCGCCTGGGCGCCACGCTCGGCAACGGACGCATCGCCGGCGGCCCACAGCACGGCGAATTCCTCGCCGCCGTAGCGGGCCACCACGTCGGTGGTGCGCCGGCCATGCCTCCCCAGCACTTCGGCCACGGCGCGCAGCGCGGCATCGCCGGCCGCGTGGCCATAGCGCTCGTTGTACTGCCTGAACCAGTCCAGGTCCACCATCGCCAGCGCCAGCACCTGGCCCGTGCGGGCGGCGCGGCGCCATTCGGCGTCGAGCTGCGCATCGAAGGCGCGGCGGTTCGTTACGCCCGTCAGTCCGTCCGTGGTCGATTGCGCCGCCAGCTTCAGGTGCGTGTCTTCCAGCGCGCTCGTACGTGCCCGCACCAGCTCTTCGAGCGAACGGTTGTCGCGCTTCAGGCTGCGCACGCGCCAGTGCCAGATGGTCCACAACAGGGCCAGGGCCAGCAAGGCGGCCAGTGTGCGGAACCACCACGTTTCCCAGAACGGCGGCGTAATCGTTACCGCCAGCGTCACCGGCTGCTCGGTCCATTGGCCGCGATGGTTCGACGCCTTTACGCGAAACACGTAGCGGCCCGGGTCGAGGTTCGTATACGTGGCGTGGCGGCGCGTTGCATCCGTTTCCACCCAGTCGCGGTCGAAGCCCTCGAGCCGGTAGGCATAACGGTTCAGCGCCGGCTCCGTGTAGTGCAGCGCCGCGAACTCGATCGAGAACGCCGGCGTGATGGAGGAGAGCGTGAGCGCGCGTGGCGCCGTCACCGTGCCCTCCAGCGTCACGCCTGCGTGCGGGCCCGGTTCGGCCAGCGAGCGGTTGTAGACCTTGATGTCGGTGATCGCCAGTTGCGGCGGCACCGACTGGCTGCGCACCTCGCGCGGCGACACCGCCGTCAGGCCGTGCACGCCGCCGAAATACAGGATGCCGTCCGGGCCCGGTGTCGACGAGTTGACGGTGAAGCCGTCCGTCATGCCATCGGCCGCCGTGTACAGCGTGGCCTTCGTCGTGGCGGGATCGACGCGGAACAGGCCCACGATCGTGCTGACCCACAGCTGGTCGTCCAGGTCGCTGCGGATCGACAGGATCTTGGCCCCTTTCGTTGCTTCGGCATACGAGCGGAACGTGATCGCATCGCCCGACTGCACCACCTGCTGCAAGCCTTTCGCCGTGCCGATCCAGATGCGGCCCAGCGAATCCTCGTGCACGGACGAGACGTTGTCGTCGGCCAGACTGTCGGCGGCGCCCGCGCGGTGCGTGAAGTGGCGGAACTTGCCGGTCTTCGGGTCGAGCATGTCGAGGCCGCCGCCATTCCACTCCGAGCCCATCCACACGCGGCCGGTGCGGTCTTCCAGCACGGACGAAGTGCCGTTGACGGCCCGGCTGTCCGGATCGGCGGGATCGTTCTGGAAAATGCGGTGCTTGCCCGTGGCCGGTTCGTAGCGGATCAGGCTGTTGCCCGTGGCCAGCCACAGGATGCCGCCGCGGCCCGGCGCGATCGCATTGATGTAGTCGCTGGCCGGGTTGCCGAAGTGGATGGTCTTGAATGACCCGGCCGGATCGTCGAGTCGGTTCAGGCCATTCGACGTGCCGGCCCACAGCGGGCCGTCGGCACCCTGGTAGAGGCTGTAGACGATGTTTTGCGACAGCGACCCCGGCTGGCGCGGATCGGACGTGTAGCGCCGCACCACGGCGTTAGTGGCCGGGTCGAACAGGCTGATACCGACGTTCCCGCCCAGCCACAGCTTGCCGTCCGGCGCCTTTGCCACGGCCAGCACGGCGGCGCTTGTTCCAACAGTGGCCGTGCTCCCGGTAGTGGTGGTGGCGGTGCCGAAATGCTGCGGCACGTAGCGGGCGAAGCCGCTGCTGTTCAGGTTGACGAGGGCGATTCCGTCCGTGAACGTGGCGATCCACAGCATGCCGCTGCGGTCCTGCAGCATGGCCCGCGTGCTGTCGCCCGGCAGCGAATACGGATCGTTCGGCGTGTGCCGGTATTGCGTGAACGTGCCCGCCTGCGCATTCCAGCGCAGCAGGCCGGCCGACAGCGTGGTGGCCCACAGCGTGCCGCTGCGGTCGATGTAGAAGCTCGTCACGCGGCTGTTCGGGGCCGGTATCTGCCGGCGCGTCGTCCAGTCGCTCTTGCCATCCCAGCGCAGTACACCACTCTCGGTGCCGATCCACAGCGCGCCGTCGGCATCGAACTGCAGCGCGCGGACGATGTTCGTGCGCGGGTCGGTCTGCCCGGCCGGGTCCACGTGGTGGTGGACGAATTCGCTGCCGCCCGGCGGCAGGTAATCGAGTCCGCCGGGCCAGGTGGCCGCCCACAGGCCGCCCTTGGCATCGAGCGCGATGGCGTTCACGTCGTTGCTGGCCAGGCTGCCCGGCCGCTTCGGATCGTGCGCATGCACGGTGAACTTGCCGGTGGCGGGATCGAAATGCTGCAGGCCGCCCCAGCTGGCCAGCCACATGCCATTCGCGCCGTCGGAAATGATCTGCTTGATGATGGCCCGGTTGACGGACCGCGTACCCTGCGGCCCTTGAGGCGCCTTGTACACGGTGAAATCGTTGCTGCCCGGGTTGTACAGGGCCAGCCCGTCCTGCGTGCCGGCCCAGATGCGGCCCTGCCGGTCTTCATACAGCGCGGAAACGCGGTCGTGCGGCAGGCTTTTCGGGTCGTTCGCCCGGCTCTGGTAGCGCACGGCCTGGTAGCCGTTGTAGCGGTACAGGCCATTTACATGGGTACCGATCCACATGAAACCCTGGCGATCCTGCAGCAGCGACAGCATCGATGGCTCGTCGTTGCCGAGCGGACCCAGCTTCTTGAAGCGCAGGGTCGGCGGTGCCCCGGGTTCGGCCAGCGCCGCCGGGGGAATGGAAGCCAGCATCACGAGCACGGTGAATGCCGCCATGGCGGCCGCCCGCAGCGGCCTTGCGAGGAAGTAGAGGTGAGCGCGCATCCGGCGATTATGCCAGCAAACGTTTTCCTTTAATGCAATAAAATCCGGCGCTGTACGGCTATTTTGTGCGTAGCCGGCCTGGAACAGGTATTATTCGGGGTTGGCCGTTCCAGCCTCGACAGGTTGGCCGTCCCGGTCACAGCTGTAGTT
The DNA here is from genome assembly GCF_004209755.1 of Pseudoduganella lutea. NCBI lineage: Bacteria > Pseudomonadati > Pseudomonadota > Betaproteobacteria > Burkholderiales > Oxalobacteraceae > Pseudoduganella > Pseudoduganella lutea. Next base: position 4,157,930 of record NZ_CP035913.1, read on the forward strand.
TTTTATCGGAAAGCATGGTCGCACGACCACTCATTTATGTCTGACATCGAAACAACCGCCCAGCCCGTGGCGCCCGTCCAGGTGCGTTTCGCCGACTTTGGCCTCTCTCCCGACATCCTGCGCGCCCTGACCGACCAGGGGTACGAACACCCCACGCCGATCCAGGCGCAGGCGATTCCCGTGCTGTTGCAGGGGCGCGACGTCATGGGCGCAGCCCAGACCGGCACCGGTAAAACGGCCGGCTTCTCGCTGCCGATCATCCAGCTGTTGCTGGCGCACGCGAACGCCAGCATGAGCCCGGCGCGCCACCCGGTGCGCGCGCTGATCCTGGCACCGACCCGCGAGTTGGCCGTGCAGGTGGCGGAAAATGTCGCCGCGTATTGCAAGCACACGCCGCTGCGCTCGACCGTCGTCTACGGCGGCGTCGACATCAAGCCGCAGGCCGCGATCATGCGCGGCGGCGTCGAGATCGTCATCGCCACGCCGGGCCGCCTGCTGGACCACGTGGAACAGAAGAACATCTCGCTGTCGCAGGTGCAGATGCTGGTGATGGACGAAGCGGACCGCATGCTCGACATGGGCTTCCTGCCGGACCTGCAGCGCATCATCAACCTGCTGCCGAAACAGCGCCAGAACCTGATGTTCTCGGCCACGTTCTCGCCCGAGATCAAGCGCCTCGCGTCGACCTTCCTGACCGACCCCGTCACGATCGAAGTCGCGCGCAGCAATGCCACGGCCGACAAGGTCACCCAGGTGGTGTACAAGGTCACCGAGGAAAACAAGCGCGAAGCCGTGGCCCACATCCTGCGCCAGCGCGAGCTGAAGCAGGTGATCGTGTTTTCGAACACCAAGATCGGCGCCTCGCGCCTGGCGCGCGGCCTGGAACAGGAAGGCATGAAGGCTTCCGCGATCCATGGCGACAAGACGCAGCAGGAACGCATGGCGGCGCTGGATGCCTTCAAGCGCGGCGAAGTGGACGTGCTGGTGGCCACCGACGTGGCGGCGCGCGGCCTGGATATTTCCGACCTGCCGTGCGTGATCAACTATGACCTGCCGTACAACGCGGAAGACTACGTGCACCGCATCGGCCGCACGGGCCGCGCCGGCGCCTCCGGCGATGCGATCTCGATCTATTCGGACAAGGACGAGCGCCTGCTGGTCGACATCGAAAAGCTGATCAAGCAGACGATCAAGCGCGGCGAGCTGGAAGGCTTCCGCCCCGGTGCCCGTCCCGCCAGCGAAGAACGGCATGGCGAGCGCCGCCACCCGCGCAGCCCCGAGGGCGAGCGCCCACGGAGCAGCGGCTATGCCGGCAGCGGCAACGGCCGCCCGGGCCCTGGCCCCGGCGCCGGCACCGACCGCGGTCCCCGCCCGTCCGGCCCGCGCCGCGACAAGGTCGATCCATGGTTCCTCAAGCCCTACGAGCCTAGCCGCCCCGGCAACGCGGCCACGACCACGACGACGCCATCCTCGTCTTCGCCATCGAAGCCCAAGCCAAAGCTGGCCGCGCTGCTCGGCGGCCTGCGCAAGGAATAAGTCCCACGGAACCGCCGCGCCAGTCGCGGCGGTTCCGTTTCCACGGGGTTGCTTCACCCCGTCGCTTCACCCTCACTTCACCCTTATTTCACCTCGATGCCGGTCAGGAAGAACGCCAGTTTGCGCGTGTCCTGCCCATTCGGCTGGGCGGGGGCCTCGTGCCGCAGCGTGACCGTGATGCGCGTCCCCTGGATGTGACCGAGCGGGATGGTATTGCGCTTGTCCAGTTCCACCCAGCCCGCATCGCGCCCGTCGACCGCCACGCGGGTACGGCGATTGCCCTCGAAATAGTGACCCAGCAACGTCAGTGTGCTGGTGCGTTTGTCCGCCGGAAGGTCGATCGACAGGGTGGAGGCATCGCCATTGCTCCACACGCCATCCCATTCGCCGCCGCCCGCTTCCGGGCCGCTCCAGCCCTGCGCCAGCTGCACGCCCTGGCTGTACTGGAACTGGGGCAGGGTCAGGCGGATGACACCGGCGCCTTCCTGCCGGCACAGCAGCGCACCGTCGACATAGCGCCACCCCCGGTAGGTATCGGTCACCGCATTGGCCGGCGCCAACGCCTGCCCGGTGCCGCACAGTTTCTGCTCGATGCCCGGATGCCCTGTGTTGTACAGCCATTTCACGGGCTGGCCTTCGCGCGGCCAGTGATACACGTGGGCCGGGTTGATGTAGTCGTCGTTGTTGGCGGACCGCTCGGCAAAGATTTCCGGCTCCGGGTGATATTGACCCGGCAGCCAGCGCAGCGCCGCCAGCGCCAGGGGGCTGAACTGCACGTAGGTGTAGCTGAGCGCATGCACCATGCAGACCAGCTGCACGGCGAAGATGCCGGTCACGGCCATGCGAGGCCAGCGTGGCAATTGCGCGGCCTGCCACAGCAGCACGAACAGCAGCGGCATGGCCGCCCAGAACGCATAGCGCATGATGCCCACGGCGCCGGAATTCCAGTTCAGCACCGCCATCGCCGGTACCACCAGTGCCAGCATGAACAGCATTGCCAGTGCCAGCAGCGGCACCGTGCGCGCGTGCCGCTTGCCGAAAACTGTCCACAGCAGGGCTGCCGCCACGGCGGGCACGCCGATCAGCAGGCCCTGGTTCAGGTCGAAGAAGAACGACACGAAGCGCGTGGTGCTGACGAAATCGGAATTGGAAAACTTCTTGACGATGATGTTCGGCACGCCATACTGGTACAGGTTGAACAGCGGCGGCAGTGCGAACAACGCCAGGCCCAGTGCCAGGCCGGCCACGGCGCGCCCGGTGACTTGCCGGCGCAGGTTCGCCGCCAGGCCAATGGCCGGCTGGTAGTCGATGCACAGGCGCAGCAGTGGGGCAAAGCCGAAAAAGAACAGGATCGTGGGATTCTGCAGCGTGGCCAGTCCGCCCAGCAGGCCACCCCGAATAAAGGCGCCACTGCCGTAATATGCGAGCGCCGCCAGCAGCGCTGCCGCGCTCAGGCATTCCGGGCTCGACCAGCGGGCATACAGCATGCCGCCGCACAGCATGAACAAGGCCAGGCCCGCCGCGGCGCGGGTGGCCGAACCGAACAGGCGCAGCAAGGCCATGCCGAGCACGAAGATCATCACGGCATTGACCACCAGGAAGCAGCGGAACGGCGGCAGGCCTGTCAGCTGGAACAGCTTGTAAGGAATCGCCGCCAGCGCCGGATAGCCGAAGAAGTGCACGGCGTAGACATCGCCGCCGCGGCCGCGCACGAACGCGGCGTAGACCTCTTCCTTGCCGGCCACCATGTCTTTTTCCAGGAATTCGTATACGTGCCGCCATTGCGGTATCGCGTGCTTGACGGTGTCGATATCGGCAAGGCGGATGTCGGGCGTGCCGTGCGTGGCGATCGCATGGGCGACCAGCGTGTATTCGACAAAATCGCCATTGTGATCGGGTGGCGCCAGGCTCACGAAAGCCAGTAGCACGAGCAGCAGTCCCAGCACGAAACGGCGCGCGCCGGCTTTTCTGGTGTCGATTGAAGGGGTCAATAAGGCGGTCAAAACGTCATCCTGGACTCGATAAGGCGGCCAGTATATTGCAGAACTGTCACCATGGAAAATCGGGGTAAGGATGGGGTAAACGAGCGATAGGTTGCGCCAGGGACATCGTGTAAAATCGTCCATTTTGTGACGCCCGAGCTGGGTCGATGAAGTCAGCGCGATGAAACTGGAAAGCCACGACAGGCTGGGCCACCCGACCCACGCCAGCGAAAAACTGCCTGGCGGTGAAAAACTGCATGGCAGTGAAAAACTGCTCTATCGGCCTGACATCGATGGCATGCGCGCACTGGCCGTCATCGGCGTGCTGGTCTTCCACGCATTCCCTGGCGCCCTGCGCGGCGGCTTCACCGGTGTCGATATTTTCTTTGTCATTTCCGGCTTCCTGATCACCCGCATCGTCGCCGGTGAAATCGCGGCGGGCCATTTTTCGATCGCCGCTTTTTACGGGCGCCGCATCCAGCGCATATTCCCGGCGCTGGTCCTGGTCATGGTGGCCTGCATTGCGTTCGGCTGGCTGGCGCTGTTTCCCGACGAATTGAAAATGCTGGGCAAGCACGTGTTCGGCGGCACGGCATTCCTGTCGAATATCTTCCTGTGGCAGGAAGTAGGGTATTTCGATACCGCCGCTGAAACCAAGCCGCTGCTGCACTTGTGGTCGCTGGGCATCGAGGAACAGTTTTATGTGCTGTGGCCGCTGGCACTGCTGTGGTCGGCGCGCCGTGGCAAGGCGCTCGCCTGTGCCGCCGTGCTGGCGGTGTTGTCGTTCGCCGTCAACGTGGGAGGCCTTCATGCGTTCCCCAGTGCCACGTTCTATTCGCCGGCGAGCCGCGCCTGGGAACTGCTGGCTGGCGCGCTGCTGGCCTGCGCGGCGCTGGGGCAGCACCCGGCTGCCACGGCCGGCCTGGCAGGGCGCCTGTTGCACCGCTATCGTCATCCCGCCTCCGTGCTGGGCCTGCTGCTGGTCGCGCTGGCCTATGGCCTGGCCAGCAAGGAGCGCGCCTTTCCCGGCTGGTGGGCGCTGCTGCCCGTGGCCGGCGCCGTGCTGCTGATCGGTGCCGGGCCGCAGGCCTGCGTCAATCGCGTGCTGGGCAGCCGGCCACTGGTTGCCATCGGGATCGTCAGTTACCCCTTGTACCTGTGGCACTGGCCGCTGCTGTCGTTCGCGCAGATCGTGGAATCGGGCACGCCCTCGGCCGGCCTGCGCGCCGCCGCGCTGGCGCTGGCGCTGCTGCTGGCCTGGGCCACGTGGCGCCTCGTGGAACGCCCGTTGCGCACATGGCGCACGCCGCGCGCGCGCGTGGCGCTGCTGTCGGCGGCAATGCTGGCGCTGGCCGCCGGCGGGGCGCTGCTGTACCTGAAGGATGGCCTGCCGCGGCGCGCCGCCATCGCCACCAGTGAACGGATGCAGAAGGCACTGGTCCTCGTGGAAGACGTGGCCAACGCGGCGGCCTGCAAGCAGCGCTACGGCTTCGACACGCTGTACAAGTATTGCCTGCAAACGTGGCCGGACCGGGCGCCCACGGTGGCGCTGGTCGGCGACAGCCACGCCTACCACGTCAATGCCGGCCTGCAGGCCTGGTACGGCAGCCGGGGCGAGAACATGGTGATGTTCGGCACCCGCATTCCCTACTGGGGCCTCGATCCGTCGATCGGCGATGAATACCAGGCGGTAACGCAGCGCATGCTGGAACTGGCGCTGGAAACGCCGTCGATCCACACGGTGCTGCTGTCCACCGCGGCCAAGCTGAGCGATGGCAATACCGTGCATATCGCCGCGCTGCGTGAAACGCTGCGCCGCTACACGCAGGCGGGCAAGCAGGTGATCTGGCTGCACGACGTGCCGGCGCTCGATTTCGATCCCCGGTCCTGTATTCCACGTGCCGGCATCCCCAGCAGCAAGACGCGCCGCGACTGTTCGATTGCCCGCGCCAACTTCGAACGCGGCACGGCCGACCATGAGCGCCTGATGCGCGCCATCCTGGCCGACTTCCCGATGGTGCAGCAGTTCCGCCCCGCCGAGTACCTGTGCGACAGGCAGCGCTGCCACGTCGCCGCCGGCGGGACGCTGATGTACCGCGACAATAACCACCTCAGCTACGAGGGCGACCTGCGGGTCGGCGCCGGATTCGCCGCCGAGCAGGAAGCCAGGCTGCACCGCACCACGACCAAATGACCAAGATGCCCGACCCTGCGCCGGCCACGCTGCTGCGTGGCGATTCCGCCGTTGCGCTGCTGCGCCGCCATGGCTTTGCACTTGCCCTGGGCGTGCTGGCGCTGTACCTCGTGCTGCGCAGCGCCGGCATGTATCCCGCCGTCTTCGCCGACGAATGGCTGTACAGCAAATCGGCCCGCCTGTACCCGCTGGCCGATTCGATCCTGCCGTCGTGGCTGTACCTGGCGCTGTTCGGGCAGACGAGCCATTGCGGTCCCGGCTTCCTGGCGTGTGCCCGCATCATGAATATCGCGCTGTATATCGCTGCCGCGCCGTTCGTCTACGGCGTTGCCCGCACGGTGCTGGGCCGCGGCGCGGCGCAGGCGCTGACGGTGGTCGTGCTGCTGATGCCCGTGAACACCTATACGGCGTACTTCATGCCCGAGGCAATGTATTTCCTGGCCTTCTGCGTGCTGGCGTGGACCGCATTGACGAAGCACCACTTGCCGCCATTGCGCTATGGGCTGGTGGCGGGTGCCGTGCTGGGCACGGCATGCGCCATCAAGGTACACGGCCTGTTCCTGCTGCCGCCGCTGCTGGCATTCATGCTGTACCTGTGCGTGGCGGGCGGGCAGGGCTGGCTGCGCCGGTTCGCGGTGATGGCCGGCGCCGCGCTGGCCATGACCCTGCTGGTCAAGGCGGCGCTCGGCTACCTGGTGGCGGGGCCTGCCGGGGTGGGGCTGCTGGGCAGTTTCTACGGCAACCACGCCACCAATAACGAAGGTGCCGGGCGCTTTGCCCGGCTGATCGCGCCGGCATTGACCAGCCTGTATGGACACGTGCTGGCGCTGGCCGCGCTGGCGGCCTTGCCGCTGGCAACGCTGCTGGCGCACCTGGCGGCGCCGAAACGCGACCGCGACCCCGCGCTGGCACGGGCGCAGGTGTTCGTGTTGCTGATGCTGGGCGCAGCCGTCGCGGTCACGGTGCTGTTCACGGCCACCATCGCCGATGCGGCACCGGGCGAAGGCACGCGGCTGCACATGCGCTACTACAATTTCGTGCTGCCGCTGCTGGTGCTGCTGGCCGCCGCCCCGCTGGCCGCGCCGCAGCCGCGCGAACGCCGGCGCCGCATCGTCGTGGCCGCGCTCATGGCGGTGCCGCTGGTGCTGGCCGCCGCGATGCCGCTGGTCGCCGTCTATCCGACCAGCTTCGTCGACAGCCCTGAACTGAACCTGCTGGCCGCCACGCCGTATTACCTGAAGCTGCTGGTGGCCTTCCAGCTGGTGGCGCTGGCAGTGTGGGCGCTGTGGCAGCGGCCGGGCCGGCTGCTGTTCGCCTTCCTGCTGCTGCCGCTGGCGATGGTGCTGGGCGAGAAGACCTCGTACCTGACGATGGCCAGCCAGCAGGTGCCGGACCCCTATGACAAGGCGGGTAGCATGGTGCGGGACTACCTGGGCAAGGAAGAGGCGGCCGGCGTGACGGTGGCCGGCGACGGTGCCGGCCTGCTGCGGGCGCTGTTCCATATCGATACGGCCGGTGCCGATTTCATCGAGCTCGTACCCGGCGCGCCGCTGCGGGCCAACGAGTTGCCGCCGGACCGGCGCTGGCTGGTGGTCGTGGGGCCGCACCCGCTGCCCGACACCATCGTGCCGGAAATCCGCACGCCGGACTACGCGCTGATCCGCCTGAATACCGTCAAGGGTGAATTGACGCGGGTGCCGATGGCCGATCCAAAGGCCGGCGGCGTGCTGGCGTCCGTCACCGGGCTTTCGACGCCGGAGCCGTGGGGTGCATGGTCCGATGGACCGCAGGTGCGGCTGACGTTCGCCGCGCCGCTGCCGCGCGCATTGCGGCTGGTCATCCGCGGCAATGCGTTCGGCCCCAACCAGGAGCACGATTTCACGCTGCGCGTGGGCGACCAGCAACAGGCGTTCAGCATGGGACCGCGCGAACAGTCGCGCGTGTTCGACATGGAGACTGACGGCACCGTGACCGAGGTAACGATCGACGTGCCGAAACCGACCGCACCCGCGGCCATCGGCCAGGGCGCCGATACGCGCCAGCTGGGCATCGCGCTGCATTTCGTGGCGATCGGCAGCCGCTGAAGGCAGGGGCCGGGCGCCGGGCCGGCAGGCTCAGTGCCCGCGCGCGGCGCGCTGGCGGAAGATCCAGTGCTTGCCGAGCAGGAAGCCATTGACGGCCACCACCGGCATCGACAACAGCTTGCCCGGCATCGCCATGCCGAGCAGGCGTTCGGCGGCCGCCACCATGGCCACGGTGATCAGGTAGTTGATCGCCACCAGGCACAGGTAGCGCAGCACGGTGCCGCTGCCGCCACCGGCCAGGTCGCGGAACGTGACCCGCGCATGGAAGCTGTAGTTCACCAGCAGGCCCACGGCAAAGCCGGCGCTGGCGGCAGGCACAGCCGGCACGCCTGCAACGAGCAGCGCCTGCATCGTGCCCACGTCGGCCAGCGCGCTGAGCACGCCGCCGGCCAGGTAGGTGAGAAAGCGGCGGCTGAGGAAACCGCGCAGTGCCATCACGGCCGGCGCCGCCGCAGCGCCAGGTGCAGCGCGCGGCGCGGCACGGAAGCGATGTCATGGGCCGCGAAGGCCAGCACCAGCTGCAAGCCCACGATGACAGGGAGCGCCGCCACCATCACGGTGCCGGCAGTGGTGGGCACGCCTGCCCGCGCGGACATGATCCAGTGCACCGCGCCGAAGCCGGCCCCGCCCAGCAGCAATAGCAGACCCAGCGGCAGCTGCAGCGACGCCACGGACATATTGCGCAGGTAGTAGTTATAGAAGATGCGCTTGGCGAAATTGCGCATGTGCTTGAACAGGAACTCGGTGACGATCTTCGAAATCTTCAGGTTGCTGACCTCGTCGCCATAGTGCGCATCCATCGGAATGTCGATGACGGCGGCGGAAATCGTGTTCAGGCGGAACAGCATGTCCGTCTCGAAGAAATAGCGCTTGCTGATCTTGTCGAACGGCAGGTGGCGGGCGACGTCGGCATGGATCGCCGTGTAGCCGTTCGTGGGATCGAACAGGTCCCAGTAGCCGGACGAAAGCTTGGTCATCAGGGACAGCACGGCATTGCCGAACAGGCGCATGGCGGGCATGCGGCGGATGTGGTCCAGGTTGAAGAAGCGGTTGCCCTTCGTGTAATCGGCCTCGCCATTGACGATCGGCGCCACGAAGTTGTCCAGCAGCCCCGGGTCCATCTGGCCGTCGCCGTCGATCTTGACCATGACGGTCATGCCGTCGTCGATCGCGGCCCGGTAGCCGCTCATGACCGCTCCGCCCACGCCCTGGTTGACGTCGTGGCGTACCACGGTCACGCGCGGGTCGGTGCACTGGCTGGCCACGAAATCGCCGGAATTGTCCGGGCATTTATCGTCCACCACATAGATGCGGTGGACCTGCGGCCCGATCGCGGCGATCACGCCGAGGATATGGCGGGTGACCCGGTAACTGGGAATGATGACGGCGATGCGCGGTGCGGGCTGGCCCGGATGAGTACTGATGTTCATGGTGCGGTCGTTAGCGGGCCAGCACGAACGCGCCGGCGATGATGAGGGCGATGCCGAGCAGTTTTGCCGGCGCCAGCGGTTCCTGCAGGGCGACGCAGCCCAGTGCCGTCACCATGACCATCGTGATGGCCGTCATCACGGGATAGGCGAGGCTGATCTGCAATTTCTGCAGCGCCAGCGAATAGCAGGCGAAGCCCAGCACATAGCTGCCCACGGCGGCACCCAGCCAGCACAGGCGAGGCAGGTTCCAGTCAGGGCCGGCCTGTGCCGCATACTTGATCAGCAGGGTCGACAGGGCACTGGCGAGGGCTGCGCCGGCACACCACAGGTATCCGATCGGAGAGTTCATGGCGGCCTTCTAGAAAGTGGCGGTTACGACCAGGGCCACGCAGGCGGCGATCGTCATGAGGCTGACCTTGTCCTTGCTGACATACAGCACGGGGTCCTCGTTGACCTGGCCGCGGTAGGCCAGGATCCACAGCCGGCCCAGCCAGAACACGATCAGCGGCACCACGGGCAGCAGGAATTGCGGTGTGCTGTATTGTTCCAGCACCTGGTCCGAATTGAAATAGAGAATGAACACGAGCACCGAGAGAAAGCCGCTGTTGATGCCCATGGCGGCCACGGGCGTCCGGTCGTCCACCGTATAGCCACGCCCGCTGGTCTTGTCCTTGCCCTGTGCATTGAGGTTGTAGAGCTCGCTGTAGCGTTTCAGCAGCGCCAGGCTGAGGAAGATGAAGAACGAGAAGCCCAGCAGCCAGAACGACGGCGTGATGCCCGTCGCGGCACCGCCGCCGAGCACGCGCAAGGTGTAGAGCAGGGCCAGCGTGACGATATCGATCATCAACAGCCGCTTCAGGCGGAACGAGTACGCCAGCGTGCTGACGAAATAGATGGCCAGCAGCCCCCCAGCAGCGGATTGAATACCAGGCACAGCGCCAGGGCGCCAAAGGCCAGCAACGGGCTGGCGAACAGCGCCAGCGAGAGGGGCAGATGCCCGGCGGCGATGGGCCGCCGGCACTTGGTCGGGTGCAGGCGGTCGTCCGGCGCATCGAGTGCATCGTTGAGCAGGTAGGCGCTGGAAGCGCACATCGAGAACACGAGGAAGGCCAGCAGCGACTGCAGCAGGTGGCTGGCGTCCAGCGCATGGCCGGCCAGCATCGGCACGAATACCAGCAGGTTCTTCAGCCACTGGCGCGGCCGCATCGCCTTGACGAGCGCCGGCAGCATGGGCCGCCGCTCGTCGCCGATCCGTTCGGTGGCGCGGCCATCCGGCAGCCTGAAGGGGCGGCTGCCCACGGAATAGGCGCCACGGGCCACATGCCATACGGGGATGTCGACCCGGGCATTGCCGATATAGTCGAAGCCGCCGTTGCCGTAGCGCTGTACCAGCCCGGATGCCTTGTTTGCCGACGTGAAATTGACATCGCTGTCGGTGGCATACACGTGGTCGATCGTCTGCAGGTGGAGGGCAATGCGCTCGGCCAGCAGCCGCTGGCTGCCGGTGGCAAGCACGATCACCCGCCCGGCGCGGCGCTGGGCGGCGATTTCCTGGACCAGCACGCGGTCGTAGGGCAGGGTGGCCGGATCGGGCTGCACCCACTCGGCCAGCGCGTGCTTGAAGCCCGCCTTGCCGCGCAACAGCCAGAAGGGCAGGCGCCACGCCTGCAGGAAATGCAGGCGCAGGAACAGCATCAGCGATTCCCACAGCATGTCGCTGTAGATCAGCGTGCCGTCCAGGTCGACGACCAGCGGCGGTTCACCGGCACGCGAAGGCGCATGCGCGGTCGGCTCGAGCGATGGGGAGGAGGCGTTCTGTTCGGTCATGCGGGAGTTTCCGTCGAGTGCGGGCCAAACAGCAGGTCGGCCAGCTGGCGGGCATTGCTGGCCCAGGTTTGCCATGCCATGCCGGCCGAAGCGATCTCGCTGCCGGACGTGTGCAGGGCCAGCCACTCGCGCAGGCTGGCGGCCAGCGCGCCGCCGGAGGTGCCGTCGAAATAGTGCGCGTGGTCGCCCGCCACTTCGCGGAACACGGGAATGTCGCGCGCGATCACCGGCAGGTCGTGGCGCGCGGCCTCGATCAGCGGCAGGCCGAAGCCTTCGCCCTCGCTCGGCACCAGCAGGCATGCGCTGGCGCGATAGACGGCTTCCAGGTATTCATCGGTGATGCCGCGCAGCCAGTGCAGCCGCTTGCCCAGCTCTGGGTGCGCGGCAAGGCGCGCCATGATCGCCGGGATCGTGCGGCGCTGGCTGTCCGGCAAGCCCTTCCAGCCTTCGCCGCCGACGATCACCAGCCGCACATCCACGCCATCGGCCCACAGCTGCTCGAACGCGTCGAGCGCCTGCATGTGGCCCTTGCGCGGCTCGATCGTGCCCACCATCAGGAACGATGGCGCGCCGGCGATGTCGGCCAGTACGGCCGGCGCGTCATCGGGCAGGCCGGTGCTGGGGCGCGACGCATCGATGTCTGCGCCATGGTGCACCACCGCCAGCTCCGGCAGCGGCTGGTCGCTCATGTGCTGTTGCAGCCAGTCGCGCGTTTCATCGGCCACGGCGCCGCTGATGCAGATCAGCCGGTCACCGTTGGCGGCCACCGCCTTCATCCAGCTCTCGAACACGGCATCCGTGCGCGGCGGGAAATATTCGGGCCGCAGCACGGGTAGCAGGTCGTGGATGAGGAAGTTGACGGACACGCCGGCCGCGCGCCAGCGCGTGTACAGGCCGGTGCGCGCCGCCTCGGTGACGGCGCCCGGGAAGAAGTCCGGTGCGTAGAACACGTCGCCCTGGCCCACGCGCACTTCGTCGTCCACCACGCCATGGTCGTCCGTGCCCAGCAGCGCATGCTCGTAGCGGCGCGCGTAGCGGTAGTGCCAGCGGTCGCCCTCGTCGGTCAGGTACACCGGGTGCACCTGGAAGCGCGTGGTGGGCAGCCGCAGCAGTTCGAACAGCTGCGCGCGCACCACGCGCTGGATGCCGGTCTTCAGGTCGTCGCGCGCCACGGCCGACACGTCGACCAGCAGTTGCGGCGCGATGTCGCCGCCTTCCACGCTGGCATGCGTGCGGCCATGCACCACCGCATCCACCAGTTGCTGCGCGCTTTGCTGCCACGTCAGCCAGGGCATCCGGCTCGAGGCCGGCACGCTGCCGGCGCGGCGCAGCGCCAGCCAGGCTTTGATGGCGCTGGCCAGCTGCGCGGGCTCCTTGCCGTCGAAGTAGAAGGCGTGTTCGCCGGCCACTTCGCGGAACACGGGAATGTCGCGCGCGATCACGGGCAGGCATTTCTGCGCCGCCTCGATCAGCGGCAGGCCGAAGCCTTCGCCCTCGGAAGCCGCCAGCAGCGCGGCGCAGTTCGCGTACAGCCGGGTCAGCATCTCGTCGGACACGCCCGGCAGCCAGAACAGACGGGTGCCGCGTTGCGGGTGCGTTTCCAGCCGCTTGGCCAGCGCATCCATCAGCCAGCCGTTCTTGCCGACGATGACGAGATTGGCTTCCACGCCGCGTTCCCACAGCAGGTCGAACGCGGCCAGCGCCTGCGCCTGGCCCTTGCGCGGTTCCAGCGTGCCGACCATCAGCAGCGTGGGCGCCGCCGCCACGGCGGCCAGTACCTGTTCCGCATCCGGCGGCAGGCCGGCAGACGGCGCGCTGGCGTCGATGTCGGCGCCCAGGTGGAAGTAGCCGAGCTTCAACGGCGTGGCGCGGCGGTTCGGGCGGCTGGCCAGCAGGTCGTGGAGTTCCTGCGCCACCGAGCGCGAGATCGCCACGATGCCGTCCGCCGCCAGCGTAATCGTGTTGACGTAGTCGCCGTAGTACTTGCCGGTACCGTAGGGGAAGGCGTGCGGCAGCAGCAGTGGCAGCAGGTCGTAGACGACGAACCACATCCGCACGCCGCGGCGCCGCATCTGCAGCAGCAGCGCCTCGTTCTGCGTGGTGATGTTCGACGCCAGGTCGAGGCCCAGGAAGATGTCGCCCGCGGCCAGTTCGACCGGCGCGTCTTCCAGCTGCGGCGCCTGGCCACCCGTCATGCGGAACGTGAAGCCGCGCGCGTAGCGGTAGCTGCGCATGCCGCCTTCGCTGTACACGGGTTCGACCCGATAGCCGGGCGGCGGATCCTTCAGCATCGCCAGCAGCACGCTGCGCACCACCCGCTGGATGCCGGTCTTGTGGTCGGTCTGCACGAGCGCCGAGATGTCGACCAGCAGTTGCCGTGGCGCCGCCGGTGGCGCATTGCCGGCGATCAGGCCAGCCAGCTCGACCAGCGCACCGTCGTTCGGCGGGCGCGGCGTGCCGTGCGCGGCCAGCGCGCCCAGCATGCGACGGTAGTGCACGGGGCGGGCATGCCGCGCGAAATGCTCGATCGCTTCCACGTACAGCCGGCCAACCTGGGCCGGGCCATGTTCGCTTGCCACGAAGGCGCGCGCCCGTTCGCCGAGCGCCAGGCGCGCCGGCGCGTCGGCGTGCAGCCGGGCCAGCGCGGCCGCCAGGTCCTCGGTGGCGAATTCGTCGGACAGCTTCACCAGCACGTCACCCGGCAGGTCGGCCGACGCGCCGTGCGCATTGATCACGGTGGCCACGCCGTACAGCAGGCAATCGAGTACCGAGGCGGAGGTTTCGCCGCGCGTCTGCGCACGCAGTTGCACCGCCGTGTCGCTGGCGGCCAGCCAGCGCGCATAGTCGGTGCCGCTGACGAAACCGGTGATGCGCACCTTGCCTCCCAGTTCGCTGATCCTGCGCGCCAGCTCGCGGCCATACGGGCCGCTTTCGTTCTCACCCACGAACACGAGGCGGCAGCGCGGATCCTGCGCCAGCGGCGAAGCGAGGAAGGCATCGAGCAGGCGGTCGTTCAGCTTGGTCGCGCCCAGCATGCCGAAGGCGCTGACGATGTAGTCGTCGTTGCCGACACCCAGCGCCTGGCGGGCTTCGGCACGGAACGCCGCCGGGTCGGCGGGCGCGCCGCCGCGCAGCAGCGGCAGCGTGCGCCAGCCATCGGCGCTGCCGGGGCCATACCAGCGCTCGGCCAGCCGCTTCGAGAAATCGCTGTGCACGATCACGCCGGCCGCGTTCTTCAGCACCGGCAGGTTGCACGGATAAGCCCAGATCGTGGGGTTGCGCCCGTGCTCCGCGTGGTGGCGCATGCCCGTGTGGCCGTGCGACGCGTACAGCGCGTTCAGGAACGCTTCCGGCACGTCGCCGTCGCGCTCCATGTTGTCCAGCACGCCGGAAAGATAAAAGTCGTGCAGCACCACGATGCCCGGGTGCCGCTCGAGCAGCGCGAACATGTGCTTGTGGTAGTTCGAATTGCCGAAGTGGTAGACGATGCGATCGAACAGGTCGCCGTGCTGCATGAACCAGGCTGCATCGCGCACGGGGAAGCGCGCCAGAGAAGCATCGGGCACAGCGCCCGGCGTGAGCACCAGTTCGATGGCGTAATGCGCTTCCAGTTCGGCGATCACTTCGGCGCTGTAGTCGGCGATCCCGGATTTTTCCGGGGGCAGCGGCGAGATGTAGGCAAGGCGCGGCTTTTCGCTCATCCTTCCGCTCACCGGCGCCTGGGTGCGGGGTTTGACCGCATTCTCGAGGGCCGCCCAGATCCGCGTGGCGGCCGCTTCCGGCTGCAGCGGCACGGTGACAACGGTGGCCTTCGGCAGCAGGGCGCCCAGGCGGCGCTCTTCCGCGGACGACCCCACGAACACGAGCGCGGCCTGTTCCAGCAGGGGGCCGGGTGCGACGGCGACGTTGCCGATACCGGCCACGTTCAGCGCCGACGGCACTGGATCGGCCAGCGCGCCCGGCTGCGGATGATCGAGCACGCCGGGCATGTAGACGGCATCGGCGTCCAGCGAAGCCAGGAAGCCGAGCCGCAGCTGGCGCGCCGCGTGGTCGCTCCACGGCGTGCCCGGGGCGGGCGTACCGTAGCTGAGCACCCGTTCGGGCGGCAGCACGCCGTCGAACGCGTGGCGCAACGCATCGACATGCTCGGCGTGCCGGCCCGCCATGGCGACCAGCACCGTGTGTTTGCCTGCCTGGCCGGCCTGTTGCGCCAGCGCGCGCGCCTGTGCCAGCACGCCTTCGCGATCGTGGGCGGCGCCGTTCTGGCAGGACTGGAGATCGATGACGAGACGCATGGTTCAGGACTTTGCTTGATCTTGTTTCTGGTAAGTGCGCTGCAGGTCGGCCAGCACGGTGCGGGCCGATTGCGGCAGGTCGCGCAGCTGGTGCGGCACCGCCGCCGTCGCGGCCGGCGTATCGGCGGTGGCGCTCTTGGCGGCCGTGAGGAAGCGTGCCACGCAGGCCTGCAGCCATGGCGACCGGTCGATGACGGGCAGCAGCGTGCGGCGCAGCGACTCCTGGGCCGTCAGCCAGCGCAGGGTGCGGCGCGCGGCGCCCTTGGCCTTGCGGCGCGCCATGTTCGGCAGGCTGTCCGGCCCGCGGCGGGCGATGTAGCGCAGCGGCGCGGTGATGCGCCACGACGTGCTCGCATACACGGCCAGCAGGCGCTGTTCGAGGTTGCGGCCCCATTCGTCGGTGCGCAGCAGGTCCGCATGCAGGGCTTTTTCGCGGTCTTGCGCGGCGCGTATTTCAGCGCTCAGTTCCTCGGCCTTCTCGTGGCCGGCGGCAATCGCCTGCGCGGCTTCGCGCAACGCGGCATCGATCCGTTCGAGCTCGCGCGCGGCGTGGTCCAGTTGCTGCCCCCGCTCTTCGAGCAATGCCGATTGCTGTTCCACCCGCTGCCAGTGACTGCCCACCTGGGCTGCCAGCGTGCTGTTCTCCTCCTGCGCTGCAACTAGGTGATGCGACACGAATTCGTCGAACACGTTGGCCTGCACCGTCAGCGCGGCCATCAGTCCGGCGTGTTCCTCGGCCACGTAGTAGCGGTTCAGGCCATCGAAATACGCGAAGCGGTAGCGGTGCGGCGTCACCAGGTGTTCCCACGTATCGTGGTTCGTTTCGCGGCTGCCCGGCAGCGTGGCTTCCACGACGACGATCCATGGCCGGAAACGTTCGAAGTCCATGCCCTTCAGCACCTCGGCCTCGAAGCCTTCGACGTCGATCTTCAGGAAGTGGATGTCGCGCGGCGCATGCTGTTCGCAGATGGCCGCCAGCGTGTGCACCGGCACGTGCGTTTCCGTGACTTCATAGCCCTGCGCGCGGTGCATGGCGGCTACGCCGGCATCGGTCGTGGCCCAGCCGTTCATGCTGGGCACTTCGAACAGGATGAGTTCACCCGGCGCGGCACCGGCTGCGCACGTCAGGTTGATGTCGCGCGGGCGCTGTTGTTCGAACGGCTGGCGGTAGGACGGCATCGGTTCGATGTTGATGCCGTGCCAGCCGGCGTCGTAGAACGCCTTCGTTACCGAGTGCAGCACCGGGTCGTTGGCGCCCACGTCGATGTAGCAGCCGTTCTGCACGTGGCCGAGGGCGCGCCACAACAGCACGTCCTCGAAGTTCTGCGAGTAGGAAATAAAGCTCATGCGCGCTCCTGCGCGAACGCGGCCGCCAGCGCGGTTCCGCCAATGGCATCGAAGCGCCGGGCCAGCGATTCGGCCAGCGACGGCTTGTCGTACACCAGCAGCAGGGTCAGGCACTGGGCCAGCAGGGCATCGGGATCAAGCGCATCGGGGGCGCGCAGGAACAGTGCGTCGCCCCAGCCCAGGCGGTCGCGCGACCGGTTGCCCGACGGGCAATGGCTGGCGTAGTGGCACTGCGAGCTGAAGTCGATGAAGTGGAACCCGGCTGCGCGCAGCAATTGTTCGACTTCGGAGAACAGGCCCTGGTTCTCGTAGATCGGCGCGAACGAAACTTCGCAGTGGATCACATTGGTTCGGCCCAATACGTCCTGTGCGTGGCGCAGCACGGGCAGCTCGAAGCCCTGGATGTCCAGTTTCAGGAAGTCGACCGGGCCGGTGCCGGCCAGCACGTCGTCCAGCCGGCTGGTCGCCACGTCCAGGCGCTGCACCGTGGCGAGATGGCTGAGGTCGACGAGCTCCCTGTTGAGCGCGTCGTTCAGCGGCAGCAGCGATGAAGTGGCGTCTTCGTTATTGATGTGGAAGGTGTGCCGGCCGCCATCGCCGATAAAGGTGGGATACAGCGTGACGCGGCTGTCGGGATTGGCGCGGCGGCTGGCTTCGATCTTGTCTTCCTGCGGCTCGAAGCCGATGATCCGGTAGGGCAGGCCCGCGCCGGTCAGGGGGGCATAGACATGGCTTTCGCCTTCCAGTTCCTGCGCACCGATATCGACGATGGTCAGTTCGCGGCGCAGCAGCGGCGCGGCGGTGGCCAGCACGCGCTGCCTTGTCGCGTCGCTGTCGTGGGCCACGGTGCGCGCCTGCGCATATTCTTCCGACGCGGTGATGGCGGCCAGTACGTCCGCCACGGGCGTGCCGTCCATCAGGCGGCCGGTCCAGTAGGCGAGGCCCGAAGGATCGGCGGCGCGGCCCAGCAGGGCACGGTACAGGCCGGAAATCAGGGCGGCGGCTTCCCGCCGGTCGAGCGACGTTGCACGAAGTTCTGACATAACTATTCCAATGTGGTTCAGCGCGTGCTGAACTGCAGTTGCGGTTGCAGGTTGACCAGGCCGCTCCATGTGATGGCTTCGGGATTGGGCGCGACGACGAAGCTGTGTACCTCGTGCAGGTAGTTGAGAACGCGTTCGAACGAACCTTCGCCGTGTCCGCCTTCACCCAGGCCGACGGTGATCGTGTACTCGTCGGGGAACAAGGAGAGCGGCAGGGCGAAGCTGGCCGTCAGCACGCTGCCGGGAAGGCCGGGGCCGGCGGCATGGCGCATGCAGTAACTGTTCGTCTCGAACAGTACGGCGCCGAACCGGTTGCGGATCTTGAAACCCACGTGAGGATCGCGCAGGTGCTCATGCAGCAGGTATTCGATCTGCAATGTCACGGCCTGGTCGGCGATCAGCGTGGTACGTTCCGCGCCGTGCGCGTCGAGCAGCCGCACCAGCACGCAATCGGCGGCCGGCGTCGTGATGCTGCCTGTCTTGCCCGTCAACGCCACCAGGTGTTCCTTCGGCGGCACCGGGGCCGTGGCGGCGCGGATCTGCAACTGGTCGGCGGCCTGGTCGAGCCGGCTCAGCAGATCAGCCTGATACAGGTCGAGCGCATCGGCCGGCACGCCGTCGAATGCCACCTGGCCGCCGCGCAGGAAGATGCAACGGTTGCAGATATTGAGCACCGTGCCGGCACTGTGCGACACGAACAGCAGCGTGGTTCCCGCCTTGGTGAAGCTTTCGATGCGGGCAAAACACTTTTGCTGGAAGAAGACATCGCCCACCGCCAGCGCTTCATCGACGATCAGGATGTCGGGCCGCACGCAGGTGGCCACGGCGAACGCGAGCCGCATCTGCATGCCGCTGGAATATACGCGCACCGGCTGTTCGATGTAATCGCCGATTTCCGCGAACTCGAGGATCTGCGGCATCAGCCCGGCGATCTCTTCAACCGTCAGCCCCAGCAGCTGGCCGGACATCGTCACGTTCTGGCGCCCCGTGAAATCGGGATGGAAACCCATGCCCAGTTCCAGCAGCGCCGCCACGCGGCCCTGCGTGGTGACCGTGCCGATGGTGGGCTGCGTGGTACCCGTGATCAGTTTCAACAGCGTGCTCTTGCCGGCGCCGTTCACGCCGATCAGGCCCACGGCCTCGCCTGCCTCGATGTGGAAGTCGATATCGCGCAGCACCCATTTCAGCGTGTGCCGGGTGCCGAGCATGGGCAGCGCCCATTCGACCAGGCGCGACCAGCGTTTGCCATACTGTTTGTAGGCCTTGCCGAGGCCGCGGACCGAGATACTACCCATGATTGCCGCCCATTACAGTTCATCCACCATTTCGCTGGACCGTTTGCGGAACAGCTTCAGGCCCAGGATGCACAGCAGCAGCGCCACGAACAGGGGCCAGGCCAGCGTTTCCCAACGGGGCCACAGGCCTTCGACGAAGATGCGCTGGTAGCTCTGGATGACCGGCACCATGGGGTTCCACGCCATCCAGGGCCGCATGGGCTCGGGAATGATCGAGAACGGGTAGACCACGGGCGTGAGCCAGAACCAGAACTGGATCGCCACATTGAAGAACTGTCCCACGTCGCGGAAGAACACGTTCAGGATGCCCAGCACCAGCGCGAGCCCGATCGCCAGCAGCACCTGCAGCAGCAGCACCGGCACCATCGCCACGACCGGCACGCCGGCGAATTGGCCCGTGACCAGCAGGAAGGCGATGAACAGCGCGAACACGACTGCGAAGTTGACCAGTGCGTTCGCCACCACGATGATGGGCAGGCAGATGCGGGGGAAACTGAGCTTTTTCAGCAGGTTGCCGTTCTCGATGAACATCACCTGCCCGCGCGACGTGATCTCGGCGAACAGCCCCCACGTGAGCACGCCGGCGCACAGGTAGATGCTGTAGGCGTAGGGCGAGGCGATACCGGGCAGGCGGCTGTGCATGACCTGCGAGAAGATCAACGTATAGACGAGTATCATCGCCAGCGGGCTCAACACTGCCCACGTCGCCCCCAGCATGGTATTGCGGTACTTCGACTGGAATTCGCGTTTCACACTGCCGGCAATGAAGCCGCGATAGGTCCAGATTCCGCGTAGCAAAGCACGCGAAATCAAGCGGGACCCCTGGCGTGGAAGGTAGGTGAAGACATCGGAAACGTTGAGCTCGCGTGTGGCGCAAGGAGGAATTTCGGGAGGGCGCATTATAGCGCACTCGGCTTGCCATAGATGTAACAGGTTGATACAGAGTAATTGCTTTCTGTTACCTGTCTGGGCCTTATTCCCGATGTACCAGGCCGTGCAGCTTTTCCGGTTCGACGATCATCAGCCGCTGGTTATCCTTACGAACGATGCCCTGCTGCACCAGGGTCAGCAGCGCACGCGTCACGGTTTCGCGGCTGGTGTTGATCATGTTGGCGATATCCTGGTGCGTCGGCAGGTTTTCGACCACGTAACCGTCCGCGGTGCTGGTCTTCATCAACAGCAGGTACGCGTAGATCCGTCGCGTCGTGTTGTTGATGCTGAGCAGCGCACGAAATTCCGAATCCCGCTGGATTTTCTGCGCCAGGTGGCGCAATACCTGCCTGGCGACCGAGGGAACGTGCGAAAACAGGTGCAGGGCAGCCTGCGCCGGCAGGAAGGCCACGATGACGGTTGAAATCGCCACGACGGAAGCCGACCGTGTCGAATTGTTGATCAGCGCGATTTCACCGAAGAAGTCGCCGGGTGCCAGCAGGCGCAGGCCCACCGCGCGGCCTTCCTCGGTGATGTCCATGACCTGCAACTGGCCGGCAAGGAGGAACAGCAGCCCATCGCCGCTGCCGCCCTTGTGCAGCACGATCTCACGTTTGCTGTATTGCCGGATGCGGATTTCGGCTGCCACCTGGGCCAGCTGTTCCGGTGTCAACTCGGCCAGCAACGGGATCTTGCGCAAGTGGACCTGCAGATGCAGCGGGTCCGTCGCGCCCGCCGGCTTCAGGTCGTTACTGACTTTCATTGTACTTTCATTGCCCATTGCTATTGACTCTGCCATTGCCAGCTAAGCTGTACCTGCCTGTCATTGTACTGAAACAACGGGATATTCTCGCTATTGCGGATGAACCTTCCCTCGAGCACCAGCGAGTGGTTGCGCCCGACGGCATAGCTAAGCATGGTGCGCAGCGCGCTGGTGCGCTGCTTGCGGACAATATCGATCAGCCCGGGCGAATATTCGGTATCGTTATTCCAGGTCTGGCGGCTGGCGCCGAGTTCGCCTGTCAGGTCGCGCGTGAGCTGGTGGCGCACGAGCAGGTTGGAATACCAGCCCGACCGGTCGCCGCCGGGGCGGTCGGCATCCGCACGATCCAGCGCATAGCCGATGCCGGCCGAGGCGTAGGAGCTGTCATTCCGGTAGAACAGCTGGCTGCGCAACTCCACCGTCTTGGCATCGAAATTCTGCAGGGTCAGGTATTTCTGGATGTTGACGTTGGCCGATACCTGCGTTTTCAATCCATAGGGCAAGGTCCACGGCAGCGCCGTGCGCAACTGGAACTGCGTCTGGCGCTGGTAAAGGTGGCCGCCCAGCGTCACGAGCCCGAGCAACGCGCTGCCGCGCACGGTCTGGCGACCCCATTGCCACGCCTGCTCCAGGCCGCCGAACAGGGAGGCCGTGTCGTAGTCGCGCAGGCGATCGTAGCGGCGGCCCTGGATTTGCGCAAAGCCCATGATGCCATTGCCTGTCAGCTCGCGCGCCACGTCGAGCGTCACCGCGTTGAACTGGTCGTGCGTGGGCCGGAACTCGTCCAGGACGGGGAGTTCCACGGGCAGCCCCAGGTCGGTACCGTTGGCCTTCGTGCCCTGGTTGACGTTCTGCGCCATGCCGCGTCCCACGCTGAACGATGCCTGGCCCAGCGGTTGCCATTGGCGGCAACCGGTCAGCCGCGATTCGGCGATCAGGTCGGTAATGCCGGGCGGGGGATCGAAATTCTGTTCGATATGCACGAACAGCCGTTCCGCCTCGTCGCGCTGGCCCAGCGCACAGCGGATCAGCGCCAGGTCGAGCCAGGCGCCCGCATGCTTGGCCTCCTTGCGGATCACGCGTTCCAGCAATTCGATGGCGTCGGCCTTGCGCCCGTCCGCGATCGACTGCAATGCCTTGCGATAGTCCTCCTGGGTATCTTCGGCCACTGGCTGGGCCATGGCCGGGCGGCACAGGGCCGCCAGCAAGACCCAGCACAGCAGGCGCAGGGAAAAGCGGGCCAGCATCATGAGGTGGCGTTTCGGGCGGAGGGTAGCGGCATGTCGTTTTCCGGAGCAAGTGAATATAGTGTGGTCGGCTTTTCCTTGCCCCGCAAGATGCGCTCTCCCAATGATATGAAGCGATGGCGCCGTGCCCGCTCGACGGTGCCCGCGCCGACGATCACATCGTGCGGGAAATCGCGTGCGGCCTGTTCGAGGCGTGAAGCGGTATTGACGCTGTCGCCGACAGCAGTATAAATGCTGCGGAAGACCGTACCGAAATCGCCCGCGACGGCGATGCCGCTCTCGATGCCGATGCGCACCCGCAGCGGCGCGTGGCCGGCCTGCTCGCGCAGGCGGCTCAGTTCGCCAACGCGTTCGACGATCTGGCGGGCGGCGTCGAGCGCCAGGTCGGCATGGCGGGCGACCGGCAGGGGGGCGCCCCAGAACGCCACCAGGCCATCGCCCGTGTATTTGTCCAGCGTGCCCTGGTGCCCGATCACGGGCATGGTCAGGCATTCGAGGAAATCCCGGGTCAGGCGTGCCGCCTCTTCGACCGGCAGCGATTCCACGTGGCCCGTGTAACCTTCCATGTCGGCGATCAGCGTGGTCACATCGAATGCCTGCGGCTTGAGCGGGTCGTCCTCGTCACGTTGCAGCAGTTCCGCCACCACTTCGGGCGCCACGTACTGGCGCAGCGTATTGAGCAGGTGCCGGGCCCGGTACTGGCTTTGTTGCCACTGGTAGGGTACTGCGAGGGCGAGCAGCACGAGAAGCGTGCCGAGGGGGCCGGTCGTGACGAAATCGGGGTCATGGGGGCTGAGCGCCCACGCCATGCCAAGCCACGTCACGCCCAGTCCGCCCAGCAGGGCCACGCTCGCCAGGGCCGACAGGCGGGGCAGGCCGATCAGCGCCAGCAGCGTGGCGGCGAGCGCGAACAGGCAGGCGATCAGTGAGCCTGGCCAGGGCCTCGGGGTCTCGCCGGCCTGCATGTCGAGCAGCATCGACAGCACTTCGGCCTGCACGCCCAGGCCGGGCCGGCTGCTGCCCAGCGGCGTGGCGACCCGGTCGCCTTGCCCCAGCGACGAGGAGCCGACGATGACCAGCCGGTCACGGAACGCGTCGGCCGCATAGGCCTGGGCAAGGATCTCGGCCGCGGTGGCCACGGTATAGGCGTTCCAGTCGCGCCGGTACGGTACGCGCGCCGAGTCGGCTCGCCCCAGGGCGAGCGGGGCATGGTTGCCGGTGCCGCAGCAGTCGACCAGTGCCAGGCCGAGGGCGGGGAAGGTGAGCCCCTCGAAACGGGTCAGCAGCGGGACACGGCGCAGCACGCCATCGGCATCGGGCACGAAGCCGATATTGCCGACCTTGCCATGCCGGGACAGCGCGGCGTGCGAAGCGATGAAACCGGTCGCGGGAACACCCCGGGCGCCGTATCGCCCCGTCGCGCCGCCTGGTTGACCTTCCCGCAGCATCTGCGGCCGGCCCTGCTGGAAATCGAAGGCCTGGGCCAGCACCAGCGGCCCGTGTTCCGACAGCAGGGCCAGGCGGCGATCGCCGTCGGCGTCGGCGGGGTTGGGCAGCACGATGTCGAGCGCGACACCACGCACGCCATAATGGCTCAGCAGGGTCTCGACGAGGTCGGCGATCCGGCTGCGCGGCCATGGCCATGGCCCGAGCGCACCGGTGCTGCTTTCGTCGATGTCGACGACGAGGATCCGTTGTTCGGGCGCATCACTTTTCCGGGCTTGCAGGAACAGGTCGCGTAACCACTCGTTACCGAAATAAGAACCGGTGTAGGGCACGGACGCGGTGACGCCATGGGACAACAGCTCGCCAGCCAGCGTGATCGCCACCGCCAGGATCGCGATGCCAGCCCGCACGATAGCGGGATGGCGCAGCCTGGAGAAGTGAAAAAGGTCGTGGAAACGACGCGGCACGTTGCGGCTGGCAGAATTGGAAACGACAAGTATATCGCGAGTCCTCAGGGCAATGTCATTTGCTACAAAATGTAAGGCCCCCGGTGGTGCATTGAGTTTCCGCTAAAATGCACAGTGTCCCCGCCTCCCGCGTACCCGAAGCCCACGTTATTACTTGCTACCAATGACCGATGGCGAAATAAGGATTCCACGTCATGCTGCGCCATTCTTCCTCTATCCTCGCCTTTACTCTTGCGCTGTGCGCGTCATCCGCGCTGGCCGCCGATGCGGGAACCATCATTTTCGTTTCGGGTTCAAGCGAGCTCGATAGCAAAGCCGCGACGGTCGGGGCAACGGTTGCCGAAGGTGCGTTGCTGCGTACGCGCGGCGATGGCTTCATGTATGTGAAAACCGTCGATAACGGGCTGTTCATCCTGCGCCCGAATTCCGAGGCAAGGGTCGTGACGTACCAGGTCGACCACGCCAATCCGGGCAATACGCAAGTCAAGTTCGAACTGGTCAAGGGCGTGGCGCGTGCCCGTTCCGGCGACGCGGTCAAGGCCGCGCGCCAGAATTTTCGCTTCAATACCCCGGTGGCGGCGATCGGTGTGCGCGGCACCGATTTCACTGTGTTCACCGACAGCCAGACCACCAGCGTGACCGTGCTGGCCGGGGGCGTGGTGGTGAGCGGCTTTGGCGGCAGTTGCCGGCCGGAAGGCGCCGGCCCCTGTGAAGGCACTGCCAGCCGGGAGCTGTTTGCGGCACAGAAAGGTCAGTTGCTGCGCGTGCAACGCGGCAAGGCCTTGCCTGAAATCCTGCGGGGCGGCGACGCATCGCCCGACGAGGTCTCGCCACCGCGCAATGACGAACCCGAAGCGCGCGGTTCCGGCCATTCGGCAATGGGGCAGGGGCCCAGCCTGGATCCGCAAAAAGCCAGCAACCTTGGTGCGGTAACGACCAATCTGAATAAGCCGCCAACCGGGCCGGGCGAGGACAAACCGGACGGGTCATTGCCGCCGGAAGAACTGCCAGACGTGGTTCTGCCGCCAGAAAAACCACCGGTCGTCGTGGTGCCGGTCGATCCAATTCCCGTGGAACCGGAACGCAAGGTGATTTGGGGGCGTTGGCAGCCAGTACTGGGCAAGCCGGCGCCGATTAATATCCTGACGCAGAACAAGAAGGGCGACATGGTTGCCATGAACGGCAATTTCGTGTTGTATCGCATGCCTGGCAAGGATTATGTGGCGCCCGAACGGGGAACCATGGGTTTCAAGCTGATGCAAAGCGAGGTATATATGTATACCGACTATGGCAGCAAGCGCATTGAAAGTCCCGCGACCATGAGTAATGGCAAGCTGACGGTGGATTTCGGGGCCCGGAGCTTTGCCACCAGCGCCGATGTCCTGGTAGGGCGTACCGAGAAGTTTGGCCTGTCGGCACAAGGTGTGCTGGGTAATGATGGGCGGCTGTATGGCGATGCCGCGAACGGCAAGGCCGGCGTGATGAATGTGCAGGGTCTCCTCGGCAGCGAACAGAATGGCAGCGCCAGATACATCTTCGATGCCCGGCTGGATAAGAACCGCACTGTCAACGGCGGCACGCTGTGGCAAAAGCAGTAGTGGGCGGGAAGCGTTATCGGCGTGGATTCGCAATCTAGGCTGCCTTGGCTGTTTTTTAGATGAAATAAAAAAGCCCCGCGTATTGGCGGGGCTTTTTTTATTCGGGCTGCTCATTGACACGAGTAAGAGGGGACACAAGGCAAGGCCATTGGTCCGCATAACTTTTCCCTTAAGAAGCATGCATTTTGGGAGTCGCCATCAGTGCAAAGCGGCAAAAGAACGATCTGAATCCGGCTTGTGCTCTGATAAAAGTTGAATGATAATTGGCCGCCAATTGTTTGCCCAACAACTGGTATTAGGAAAATACTGAAAAAAGATGAAGATACTGCTGAAAATGTGATGGTGATCACATTTTCGACTTGTCCCTTCTGTCATGATTCGGGTATTGGGCTGCAGAACACTGTCTTGTGGCTGCAATATTGATGACTTTTGATCTTTCACGATCCCTCAGGAGCTTTTAGATGGCAACTACTTACCACGCCGCACTGCAAGAACTGTACGTCGCATACTTCAACCGCCCAGCGGACCCAGGTGGTCTGGACTACTGGGAAGGCATCGTTGAAGCCGCGAACGGCAACCTGTCGGCTGTGTCGGCTACCTTCGCTGCTTCCCCGGAATACAAGGACGCGTTCGCAGGCAAGACCAACGAACAGATCGTTGACCAGCTGTACATGAACCTGTTCGGCCACGCTGCCGATGCAGGCGGCAAGAAGTTCTATGCCGACGCGCTGACCCAAGGCCGTATCACCGTTGACCTGGTGGTCCGTGACATCGCTGGCGGCGCACAAGGCGCCGACGACGTTGCTTTCTCCAACAAGGCCAAGGCAGCCCTGGCGTTCACGGCCGCCCTGGACACCGATGCCGAGAAAGCTGGCTACGCTGGTGAAGACGCCCTGGCCCTGGCCAAGGAATTCATCGCCGGTATCACGACCGATGCGTCGTACGCCGCTGCCGTGACCCCGGCCGCGCTGGCCGAAGTGATCAATGATGTGGTTCACGCTGGCACGCCGTTCGTGCTGGTTGACGCCCTGGCTGCCCTGGATGCCGCCAACGACGCCGTGTCGGACTTCCTGGCTGAAACCGACCTGGACGAAGACGAAGACACCGACACCACCGAAGAAGATATCGAAGCTGCAGTGACTGCTGCTGGCGAAGCTATCGAAGAAGCCGGCGTGGAAGGTTACGTCGACGCTTCGACCGCTGTGAAAGCTGCCCTGGTGTCCGACGCGCAAGAAGCCCTGGTGCTGGAACTGGCTGACGCCGAGAAGGCCTACGCTACCTCCGTGGCCGCTGCTGACAAGGTCACCGGCCTGTCCGACGCGATCGAAGCACAGACGACCGCTGCCGATGCAGTGGAAGCAGCTGACGAAGCCGCTGCCGATGCAGGCGCGGTTGTGCTGGGTGCTGTTGCTGCCTACAACGGCTTCAACGCCGACGCTGACGCCGAAGTTGCAGACGACGGCACCGTGACCGGCGTTATCGAGCTGAACGACGACGGCGAGCTGGTGCTGGCCGATGACATCACCGAAGCCGACAACAAGGGCGTGACCGCCCTGCTGAACGCCGTGATCGCTCGTGAAGAAGCCGAAACCGCTGCTACCGCCGCCGCTACCGCTGCTGCCGATGCAGCCCTGGCTGTCGAGGTCCTGGACCTGTCCGACGACGCTGAAGACGAACTCGTGGCAGTGGGCGCGTTGATCGAACTGACCGGTACCGTGGACGAAGACGAAGCACCGACCGTCGAACAGATTCTCGACGAGCGTGCTGCGCTGGAAGCCGCAGTTGAAGCGGAAGAAGAAGGTGCTGAAGATGCGCTGGCTGCATTCAATGATGCAATCGACGCCTTCCTGACCGCCAACACGACGGCCCTGTCGGAAGACGTGGTTGCCAAGGCTGACGCTGTTGATACCGCCCAGGAAGCCCTGGACGACCTGAACGACGCCGTTGAAGGTCTGGGCGAAGCACAAGCCCTGATGACCCAGCTGGAAGGCCTGAAGGACAACATCGCCTTCGCGGAAGAATCGTTCGAACTGAACGATTACAACCTGCCACGTCTGTTGACCACCGCTTCGGTTTCGGCAACGTCCGGTAGCGACATCTACCTGGCCAACGAAGACCAGGCAGCTGCTCGTATCGTCAACTTCGGCGCCGCTGGCGACGACGTGCTGTACATCGGTTCGGGCTACAAGCTGAACACGACCGGCGACATCACCAAGGGCGTGAACGCCGATCTGGAAGTGTTCTTCGTGAAGAGCGGCACGAGCACCAACGTGATCGTCGAAACGTCGGCCTTCGGTTCGAACACCGCAACCAAGGAAGTCATCACCATCACCCTGACCGGTGTGGCCCCGGCTGACCTGGAGTTCGCAAACGGCATCATCACCCACGCTTAATACGCGTCCGAAGCCGGTCCCTGACCGGCTTTTGCAGAAAACCCCGCTGTTGCAGAACGGCGGGGTTTTTTTACGTCTGCGCCTCACATGGAGGCCTTGGCAAGCGGACCGGGCACATCGGGCAAATAGTGGCTGAACACTTGAAACTCGTTGTTTCTATGAAATATATGTGATGGGTGTCACATATTTTTGGCGTTTTGGGCGATAATCTCGCCTTCCTGAACAAAACGGGATGACTTGACGTGCCGCTTTTGCCGGCACTGTTGACCTGCCATTACCAATGAAAAACCTCCTCACAGTACGTAATGAAATCGAGCAAGCACTGCTCGGCTTCAAGAAAACCTTCTACACGGTCGGCGCTTTCAGCGCCATCACGAACCTGCTGATGCTTGTGCCGTCGCTGTACATGCTGCAGGTGTACGACCGTGTGCTGCAGAGCCGCAACGAATATACGCTGCTGATGCTCACGGTACTGATGCTGGGAGCTTACATGCTGATGTCGGCGCTGGAACTGATGCGCAGCTTCGTACTGATCCGCGTTGGCGCCCGTTTCGACATGCACCTGAACAAGCGCGTCTACACGGCCGCGTTCGAACAGAACCTGAAGCGGGCGGGCGCATCGGCTGGCCAGTCGCTGTCGGACCTGACGAACCTGCGCCAGTTCCTGACCGGCAACGCACTGTTCGCGTTCTTCGACGCGCCCTGGTTCCCGATCTACCTGATCGTGATCTTCCTGTTCCACTGGCAGCTGGGTGTGTTCGCGCTGGTCGGCACCGCCATCCTGGTAACGCTGGCCATCGTCAATGAAAAAGTCACCCGCAAGCCGCTGGCCGAAGCGAACGCCATGGCCATCACGTCGACCACGCTGGCCACGAACAATCTGCGCAATGCCGAGGTCATCGAATCGATGGGCATGCTGCCCAACCTGATGGGCCGGTGGTACAAGTCGCATGGACTGTTCCTGCACCTGCAGGCCGATGCCAGCGAAAAGGCCGGCAAGATCGCCGCCATCACCAAGTTCGTGCAAGTGTCGCTGCAGTCGCTGATCCTTGGTTTCGGCGCATTGCTGGTGCTGGAAAACCTGATGACTCCGGGCATGATGATTGCCGCGTCGATCCTGGTCGGTCGCGCGATGCAGCCGGTACAGCAGCTGATCGGCGTGTGGAAGACCTGGTCCAGCACGCGCAGTGCCTACGAGCGCCTGACCGAGCTGCTTCAGGCGAACCCGAAACGCGAGTCGGGCATGCAACTGCCGAAGCCGACCGGCCAGCTGTCCGTCGAGGGCGTGACTGCCGCGCCGCCCGGCACCAACGTGCCGGTCATCCGCAACCTGTCGTTCGGCATCAATCCTGGCGACGTGCTGGGCATCGTCGGCCCGAGCGGTTGCGGCAAGTCGACGCTGGCACGCCTGCTGGTGGGCGTGTGGCCGGCGGCGATGGGCAAGGTGCGCCTCGATGGCGCCGACATCTATCACTGGAACAAGGCGGAACTGGGTCCGCACCTGGGTTACCTGCCGCAGGATATCGAACTGTTCTCCGGCACGATCGCGGAAAACATCGCGCGATTCGGCGAGGTGGACGCCGAAAAGGTGGTGGAAGCCGCCAAGCGCGCCGGCGTGCACGACATGATCCTGCACATGCCGGACGGTTACGACAGGAAGCTGGGCGACGGCGGTGCCGGCCTGTCCGGCGGCCAGAAGCAGCGCCTGGGCCTGGCCCGCGCCATGTATGGCGATCCGGCGCTGCTCGTGCTGGATGAGCCGAACTCGAACCTCGACGATGCGGGCGAAGCGGCCCTGGTGCGCGCGGTGACCGACCTGCGCCAGCGCGGCAAGACCATCGTGCTGATCACGCACCGCACCAGCGCCATCGGCGCCACCACCAAGCTGCTGGTATTGCAGGAGGGCGGCACGGCCATGTTCGGGC
Organism: Pseudoduganella lutea; assembly: GCF_004209755.1. Taxonomy (NCBI): domain Bacteria; kingdom Pseudomonadati; phylum Pseudomonadota; class Betaproteobacteria; order Burkholderiales; family Oxalobacteraceae; genus Pseudoduganella; species Pseudoduganella lutea. The sequence goes on from NZ_CP035913.1 coordinate 4,187,732, forward strand.
CGACCCGTGACGTGCTGAACTCGCTGCAGGAACAGCAGGCCAAGCGCCTGCAGGCTCAGCAGGGCCAGCCGGGCCAGCAAGCTGCCCAGCAGCAGGCGGCGGCACAGCAGGGGGCACAGCAGAAACCAGCCGCACAGCGGCGAGCTGCGACACAGCAGAAACCGGCGGCCCCGCAGGCCGTGCCGGCAGCCGGGCCACAGGCAGCGCAGGCGACTGGACCGCAGGCGGTCCCTGTGACAGCAACGCCCAACATGGCATCACCGGTAACGCCGCAGCCGGCTCCGGCAGCGGAGCAACCAGTATCGGCAACGCAGCAACCGGCAGCGGCAACGCCGGCGCAACCATCGGCCGAACCACGGGCGGAAACGCAGGTCGCACAGGCCGCACCACAGGGCGCGCCACAGCCGGCGCCCGCGCAGCCGGCCAGCCCGGCACCCGCGGCGGCCACCACGGAGCAGAAATAACATGTCCAATATCATCAAGGCGCCGCAGGGCGCAGCCGACGTCGTCAGCCACGACGTCACCCCCATCACCGTCGAGACCGATGACCGCAAGTATGCACGGATGGGCTGGTTCATCGTGCTGGCCGGCGTGCTGGGTTTCCTGGTCTGGGCGTGCACCGCGCCGCTCGACAAGGGCGTGCCACTGTCCGGATTCCTGGCACCGGAAACGAACCGCAAGGCGATCCAGCTGCAGGCGGGCGGCACCGTGTCCGAAATCCTCGTGCGCGATGGCGACGTGGTCAAGGCCGGCCAGGTGCTGGTGCGCATGAACGACGTGCAGGTGAAGTCCGCCGCCGACGTCACGCGTACCCAGTATTTCACGGCCCGCGCCGCGGAGGCACGCCTGCTGGCTGAACTGAGCAACGAAAAGACGGTGCCGTTCCCGGCTGCGCTGGAAGAATTCCGCAACGACCCGGCAGTGCAGCAGGCCGTGTCGCTGCAGGCGCAACTGCTGATGTCGCGCCAGATGGCGTTGCAGAACGAACTGGGCGCGCTGCAGGAAAACATCGAAGGCCTGAATGCGCAAGCGAAGGGCCTGGAGGAATCGCGCATCGCCAAGAAGGCGCAGCTCGACATCCTGAAGGAACAGCTGGACAGTTCGCGCGACCTGGCGAAGGAAGGCTACATTCCGCGTTCCCGCCTGCTGGACCTGGAGCGCACCCACGCGCAGATCAGCGGCACGATCTCGGAAGACATCGGCAATATCGCGCGCTCGAAGCGCCAGGTCCTGGAACTGAAGCTGCGCGGCGCCCAACGCCTGCAGGAATACCAGCGCGAGGTGCGTACCCAGCTTTCCGACGTGCAGAAGGAAGCGGAAGGCTTGCAGGCGCGCCTGGTGGGGCATGCCTATGAAGTGGAGAACGTCGAAGTGCGGTCGCCGGTCGCCGGCATCGTCGTCGGAAGAAGCATCTTCAGCCGTGGCGCCGTCGTGACGCCCGGCCAGAAGATGATGGAAATCGTGCCGGCCGAAGATGCGCTGGTGGTCGAAGGCGACCTGCCGGTCAACATGGTGGACCGTGTGCACGTGGGCTTGCCGACCGAACTGATCTTCTCCGCGTTCAACACCAACAAGACGCCGCACATCCCCGGCACGCTGATCCATATCGCGGCCGACCGCAGCGTCGATGAAAAGACCGGCTTTGCTTTCTACAAGGTCAAGGCGAAAGTGTCGCCGGAAGGCGCGAAGATGATCGCGCAGCTGAAACTGGACATCGTGCCGGGCATGCCGGTGGAACTGTTCGTGAAGACGGGCGAACGCACGATGATGAGCTACCTGATGAAGCCGGTCATCGACCGTGCCCATTCGGCGCTGTCGGAGGATTGATGACGGACATGACCAGGACAAGGAAACACCAGGGCGCCGCCGTGCTGCGCCGCATTCCGGTACTGCTGGGCACGGCCCTGCTGCTGCACGGCGGTGCCGCTTCCGCGCTGGGCCTGATGCAGGCCTACCAGGCGGCGCTGCAGAACGACCCCGCGTTCCGCGCCGCGTTCTACACGGCCGAAGCCGGCAGGGAATACCAGGCGATCGGCCGCTCGGCCCTGCTGCCGACCCTCAGCGCCAGCGTCAGCGGCAGCAAATCGCACACGGTGACGTCCTTCCCCGGCAGCACGCTGGCCGAACGCGACCAGCACTATATCGCCCGTTCGAAAGTGGTCCAGCTGCGCCAGCCGCTGATCAGCCTCGATGCGCTGGCCCGCTACAAGCAGGGCAAGGCGCAAACGAACTACAGCGTCGCCCAGTTCGACAGCCAGCAGCAGGAAGTGATCGTGCGCGTGGCCGCCGCTTATTTCGAGGTGCTGTTCCAGCAGGACCAGCTGGCACTGGCCGAGATCGAGCGCGACATGTATGTGGAACAGCGCAAGGTCAACGACCTGCTCTTCGCGAAAGGCGAGGGTACGAAGACGGACGCGATCGAAACCCAGTCGCGCCTCGACCTGGCCGAGGCAAAGGTACTGGAAGGGCAGGACAACGTGCTCAATGCGCGGACCACGCTGGCCGGCATCATCGGTGGCGACGTCGATGCGCTCGACCCGATGCGCCCTGGCTTCCGCGTCGCGCCGGCCGATACGCTCGGCTTCGACGAGTGGAAGCGCACCGCGATGGAAAACAATCCGGACATCAAGGCCTTGCAGTACGGGATCGAGATCGCGCGGCAGGAATTCAACAAGGCGCGCGCAGGCCACACGCCGCGCCTTGACCTGGTGGGCTCTTACCAGAAAAGCGAATCCGATTCGGTCAACACGATCAACCAGAACATCGATTCGCATGCGATCGGTTTCCAGCTGAATATCCCGCTGTACAACGGCGGCGCCATCAGCGCGCAGGCGCGGCAGGCCGCGGCCAACAAGAGCAAGGCCGAGGAAGACCTGCAGGCGCAGATCGACAAGACCTTGACCGCGCTGCGCAAGGACTACAACACGTTGACCAGCAGCGTGCGGCGCATCGATGCGCTGGTGAAGGCTGTCGATTCGGCCAATCTCCTCGTGAAAGCCACCGAGCAAAGCATCAAGGGCGGCGTGCGCATCAACCTCGACCTGCTGAACGCCAAGCGCCAGCTGTATACGGCGCAACGCGACCTGGCGCAGGCCCGCTACGGCTACCTGCAGGCCTTGCTGCGCATGCGCGCGGCGGCCGGCGTGCTGTCCGTGGAAGACTTGCGGATGGTGGCGGCGTATTTCGACTGATGCGACGGCGCGCAGCCGTTGCATGAAAAAAGGCCAGGCATTTGCCTGGCCATTTTCTTATTGCGGCGGGCCCGGAATCGGGTCAGGCCTGTTCCTTGCCGTGGCAGTGCGGGCAGGAGACGCCGTACACGTATTCCGGTGCGAGTTGCTGGCGCGGGGTGACGATGGCGCGGCAGGCGAAGCACTGCACCGTTTCGGTGGGCTGCAACTGCGGATTGAGCGCGGTGCGGTAGTCGAACACGAAGCAGTCGCCCGTGTAGTGGGCACCGCCGACGTCCTCGAAATACTTCAGGATGCCGCCTTCGAGCTGGTAGACGTTGTCGTAGCCGATGTTCTGCATGTGGATCGCCGCCTTTTCGCAGCGGATGCCGCCGGTGCAGAAGGTGACCACCGTCTTGCCTTCGAAGTCGGCCCTGTGTTCTTCGATCACCTGCGGGAACTCGGTGAACTTGCTGATGCGGTAGTCGACCGTGTTGTCGAACGTGCCCACGTCCACTTCGAAGTCGTTGCGGGTGTCCACCATCACCACCGGCTTGCCCTTGTCGTCGTGGCCCTGGTCCAGCCAGCGCTTGAGGGTTTTCGCGTCCACGAACGGCGCGCGGCCTTCTTCCGGCTTGATCAGCGGCATGCGCATCGTGATGATCTCGGCCTTGATCTTCACGAGCATGCGCTTGTGCGACTGCTCGGCGGACAGGCTTTCCTTCACTTCCAGGTCCGCCAGGCGCGCATCGGCGCGCACCCAGACCATGAACTCGTCGATATTGGCGCGGGTGCCGGACAGGAACATGTTGATGCCTTCGGGCGTCAGCAGGATCGTGCCCTTCAGGCCGAGGCGCTGCGTGATGTCCTGGTACCGCGGGCGGAGTTCTTCGAGATGGTCCAGCGTGATGAACTTGTAGGCGGCGATGTTGACGAACAGGTCGGCGGCAGGCGCCGCCGAATGTGCCAATGCGGCGCCGGCCTCGATGGGGGCGCCGAGAGTGCTAGCTTGCATAACGGATCAGAGAGGGAAAGCGGAACAGCCGACATTATAAGCGTATCGGCTGGCAATTCCGCGTTGCCGCGGTTTCCGGTTCTGTTATGCAACGGTCTTGCCGGCCAGGCGCTTTCGGCGCACCGCCAGCGCGGCCAGGCCGAGGCCCGACAGCAGCAGGGTGGAAGGCTCGGGAACGACTTGCCGCTCCGGCTGGATCGACCAGTGCGCATAAGTGACACCCGACTGGTTCGCCGCATTGCCCACCACGAGGAAGGGAATGACCGGATCGATATAGCTGCTGGCCGTATTGGTGTAGCCTACGCCGGTCACGCCGAGAAAGTTGATGCTGTAGCCGGTCACCACCAGGCAGCTGAGCGAATTCGAACAGCCGTTGGTGCGGGCCGGGTTCGTGTCGTACACGTCCTGGAAGACGTTGTACAGCGCCTCCGAGGCGCCCCAGCTCTGGTTGAAGCTGCTGAACGCCATCGTGGTATTCGTCGGACGGATATCGGAGAACGACACGTTATAGTGGTGGCCATCGTATTCCACCCCCTGCGCACCCATCAGGATGCCGTTTGAGACGACGAGGAGCGGTCCGGCCTGGGCTGCGGTATGCAGACCCATCAGCATGCCGCCGGTGACGAGAATATTCTTGACGATGGTTCGCACGACGGCTCCCGTTGGTTAGTTACCAAGAGTTAAAGCAAGCATAATGCCAGCTATATAATCTTGAGTAAAATCAATGATATGGCTGAGCCTGCTCAACGGCTCGGCAGTCAACTGTAAAGTTTCTCGACAAAAACTCATGTGTAAAGGGAACTCCGCCGGGGTTTCCTGCGACGGCGCAAGGCGGCGGCGGTAAAATAGCACCTTCGCCGTCCGCAATCCGATCTTCGATACGACCCCATGAGCAACGAAATCCTCGACCAGCAAGTCATCCAACCCGACGAACCGGCAGCCCCGCCAGGCCCGGATTTCGTTCACCTGCGGGTGCACTCGGAGTACTCGATCGTCGATGGCCTGGTGCGTATCGACGACCTGGTCAAGGCCGCCGTGAAGGACAAGCAGGGTGCGCTGGCCATCACCGACCTGTCGAACCTGTTCGGCATGGTGAAGTTCTACAAGAGCGCGCGCGGCAAGGGCATCAAGCCCGTGATCGGCTGCGACGTGTGGATCACCAATGACGACAACCGCGAAAAACCGAGCCGCCTGCTGCTGCTGGCGAAGAACCGCGTGGGCTACCTGCAGCTGTGCGAACTGCTGTCGATGGCATGGTTGACGAACCAGTACAAGGGCCGCGCCGAGCTGCGCACCGAGTGGCTGCAGGCGTTGAAGGACCAGGCCTATGACGTGATGCCCGGGGAAAGCGGCGCCAACGGCCTGATCGCGCTGTCCGGCGCGCAGTTCGGCGATATCGGCTGCGCGATCGACAACGGCAACCTGGAGCTGGCCGAAAAGCATGCGCAAAAATGGTCGGCCATCTTCCCGGGCCATTTCTATATCGAGATCCAGCGCGCCGGCCAGCCGAACCAGGAGGCGCAGGTGCGCCAGTCCGTGGCGCTGGCCGCCAGGCTGCGCCTGCCGGTGGTGGCCACGCACCCGGTGCAGTTCATGTCCGAGCACGAATTCATCGCGCACGAGGCGCGCATCTGTATCGCCGAAGGCGAAATGATCGCCAACGCGAGACGGCCGAAGCGCTTCAACGAGCAGATGCGCTTCATGACCCAGGAGGAAATGGCGATCCTGTTCGAGGATCTGCCGGCCGCGCTGGCAAACTCCGTGGAAATCGCCAAACGCTGCAACGTCACGCTCACGCTGGGCAAGCCGCAGCTGCCGAACTTCCCCACGCCGGGCATGACGATCGACGAATTCCTCGTGGCCGAGACGAAGAAGGGCCTGGAAGAGCGACTGGTGCAATTGTTCCCGGACCCGGTGTATCGCGAGAAGATGCGCCCGCGCTACGAGGAGCGGCTGGCGTTCGAGAACAACACGATCATCAACATGAAGTTCCCCGGTTACTTCCTGATCGTGGCGGAGTTCATCCAGTGGGGCAAGAACAACGGCGTGCCGATCGGCCCCGGCCGCGGCTCGGGCGCGGGTTCCCTCGTGGCGTATGCGCTGAAGATCACCGACCTCGATCCGCTGAAGTACAACCTGCTGTTCGAGCGTTTCCTGAACCCGGAACGGGTATCGATGCCCGACTTCGACATCGACTTCTGCCAGGAGAAACGCGAGCTGGTGATCCAGCACGTGAAGGACCTGTACGGCCGCGATGCCGTATCGCAGATCGCCACCTTCGGCACCATGGCGGCAAAGGGCGCGATCCGCGACGTGGGCCGCGTGCTGGACTTCGGCTACAACTTCTGCGACGGCATCTCGAAGCTGATTCCGTTCAAGCCGGGCAAGCCGGTGACGATCGCCGAGGCGATCGAGGAGGAGCCGCTGCTCAAGGAACGCCTCGAGAACGAGGAGGAAGTGAAGCAGCTGCTGGACCTGGCGCAGCAAGTGGAAGGCATCACCCGCGGCATCGGCATGCACGCCGGCGGCGTGCTTATTGCGCCGGGCAAGCTGACCGACTTCTGCCCGCTGTACACGCAGTCCGGCGACACGGGCGTCGTGTCGCAGTACGACAAGGATGACGTGGAGGCCGTGGGCCTGGTGAAGTTCGACTTCCTGGGGTTGACCACGCTGACGATCCTCGACCGCGCGGTGAACTACATCCGCGAGCTGGACCCGGCCGACAAGGACTTCAACCTGGAATCGCTGCCGCTGGACGACCGCGGTTCCTACGACCTGCTGACCAAGGCGAAGACGGTGGCCGTGTTCCAGCTGGAGTCGCGCGGCATGCAGGGCATGCTCAAGGACGCGCGCCCCGACCGCTTCGAGGACATCATCGCGCTGGTGGCGCTGTACCGCCCGGGCCCGATGGACCTGATTCCGGACTTCTGCAAGCGCAAGCACGGCGAAAAGTTCGACTATCCGGACCCGCGCACGGAAGGCATCCTGTCCGAGACCTACGGCATCATGGTCTACCAGGAGCAGGTGATGCAGATGGCGCAGATCATCGGCGGCTACTCGCTCGGCGGCGCGGACATGCTGCGCCGCGCGATGGGCAAGAAGAAGGCCGAGGAGATGGCCGAGCACCGCGAGATCTTCCGCAAGGGTGCTGGCGAGCGCGGGCTCACCACCGAGAAGGCCGACGAGATCTTCGACCTGATGGAAAAGTTCGCGGGCTACGGTTTCAACAAATCGCACGCCGCCGCCTACGCCCTGCTGTCGTATCACACCGCGTACCTGAAGCAGCACCACACGGCCGCGTTCATGGCGGCCAACATGTCGCTGACGATGGACGACACGGAAAAGGTCAAGATCCTCGTCGAGGATTCGATCGAGGTGTGCGGCCTGACGATCCTGCCGCCGGACGTGAACCTGTCGGCCTACCGCTTCCGGCCCGATGGCGCGCCGCGCTCCGTCACCGGCAAGAAGGTGACGAACATCCGCTATGGCCTGGGCGGCGTCAAGGGCGCCGGCCAGAACGCCATCGAGGCGATCATCGCCGCGCGCGAAGCCGATGGCCCGTTCAAGAGCCTGTTCGACTTCTGCAAGCGCGTGGACAAGCGCCAGATCAACCGCCGCACGATCGAGGCACTGATCCGCTCCGGCGCGTTCGACTCATTGGGGGTTGAGCGCTCCGTGCTGTTTGCCTCGGTGGGGTTTGCCATGGAATGCGCCGAGCAGGAACTGAAGGCCGCCAACCAGGTCAGCCTGTTCGGCGGCGACGACAGCGACCTGGTCGCCCCGCCCGAATACGTGCAGGCCACTGCATGGACCGACCGCCAGAAACTGGCCGAGGAAAAGATCGCGCTGGGCTTTTACCTGTCGGGCCACATGTTCGATTCGTATGCGGCCGAGGCACGGCGCTTTGCCCGCACCAAGCTCTCCGAGCTGGAACCGTCGCGGGAACCGCGCATGATGTGCGGCGTGATCACCGGCATCCGCACGCAGATGACCCAGCGCGGCAAGATCCTCATCGTGAGCCTGGACGACAAGAGCGCCGTGGTGGAAGTCACCGTCTACAACGAGATCTTCGAGGCCAACAAGAAAGCGTTCAAGGAGGACGAGTTCCTGGCCGTGACCGGCAAGGTATCGGAAGACCGCTTCACGGGCGGCCTGCGCATCTCGGCCGAGAAGGTGTACGACATCGTTTCCGCGCGCCTGCAGTTCGGCCGGCAGATGGGCTGGCTGCTGCCCTCGAGCGTGCCGCCGGCGAAGCTGCAGGAAGTGCTGGCACCGCACCGCGACGACTATGGCTTGCCGGTGCAGATGCGCATCCGGCCGCAGGGCATCGACTGCACGCTGCAACTGGGCGACGACTGGCGCGTGGCGCCATCGGACGAACTGACGCTGGCGCTGGAACAGGTACTGGGTGCCAAGGACGTGGCAGTCGAGTATTAAAAATAGGGACGGACCGTTTTTCACGTCCCTGCTTTTCGCGCAGGTTACTTGCGGCTTGCTACTGTTGCGCTCGTTACGCGTGTGGCCGTCGAGGCCGGGGCCGGTTCGCTAGAATGGCCGCCTACCTTCCATAGACGGAGCCCCCATGCGAATTGTCCTTCCGTTGCTTGCCGCCGCCCTCTCTGCTGCGCCGGTACAGGCGCAAACGCTGCCATCCTTGTCCGTGCCGACATTTTCCCTGCAGTATGTGGAGAGCATGACCTGGGCCGGCGAGCCCCTGGATGCCGCCATCAGCGTGGAATCGACGGATGAGCAGGTAACCGTGCTCCGGCTGGACGGCACCGCCGAGCGGCTGGCAACGGTGGTTTCGGAGAGTTCCTACTCGCAGATCGTGTCGGACCAGTCGCGGATCAGGTTTGCTGTCGCCGAAGGCTATCGCATCACGAAAATCGAATTTTCGGGCATGCTGTCGGGCGAGCTGGTGCCCGCGGAGGTGCCGGCCGGCGCGACCATGGTGTCGCAGCCCCTGCCAAGGAACCAGATGCTCGTGACCGGCACCTACTTCGAGCCGGACAGTAATGACAGCGCGGGTTCCTACTGGACGATGGAGACCGATATCGAAAGCGCGCAGGGGATCGTCGCCGATATCGACAATTCGCTGAATTTGCCTGTGTTCGACTGGCATCTGGGGCTGTACGCGATTGCGCACGGTGCCGAATCGTCGTATTACCTGCCGGGTGATGACGACCCCGAGCTGTATTTCATTCCCGCCGCGGCCTACCTGCACCTCAGCGACCCGCGGCTGACGATCCATACCGAAGCGTGGACGCCTTCGCCGGTACCCGAACCTGGCCAATGGGCCATGCTGGCCAGCGGCCTGATGCTGCTGGGAACCCTGGGCTGGCGCGGGCGCGCCGCGAGGGCTCGCCTGGCGATCAGGCGCCGGTAGCCCGCGGCGCGCGCACGGCGGCCACCAGGTTGCGCACGAACGCCTTCATGTCGAACCGGCTGTCGAAGGCATCGAGCGCCCGGTCGGCCATCTGTGCCGTGTAGGGCACATCGTCCAGCAGGCGCGCGATGGCGCTGCGCATCGCCCCGGCATCGCCCTGCGGTACCAGCAGCGCTTCATTGCCGTCGCTGACATAATCCTCCACCGTCAGCGTGCGCGTGATCACGGTGGCCTTGTTGAAGGCCATCGCCTGCAGCAGCACCATCTGGCCGGCGGAAATGTCGGCCACGCCCAGCGGCACCACCACGAAGCGCGCGTTCTTGAGCTGCTCGACATAATCGCCGTCGTAGCAGTTGCGCAGCACCTTCACATTCGGGGGGATGGCAAGCCCGGCCAGGGGCTTGTCGTTGTCGCAGACCACGTGCAAGTCGACCGGCAGGCCGGCCATCGCCTCGAACAGCGTGCCGTAATCGCGGCCGGAGCGGCCCGCCGTCAGGATATAGGGCGAGTTCGATGCTTCCGGCAATTCCTCGCGGCCGTAGATGTGGGTGCCGTGCGGAATATAAAACACCTCGGTGCGACCGTTGCTGAACAGTTCCCGGTAGCGCTCGCGTTCCTTCTTCGAATGGCAGATGACCTTGTCGACGAAGCGCATCACGAAGCGGAAGTACAGCAGCCGCAACCTGTTTTGCAGCGGGTGCTTGCGTGGCGTGAGGATGAAGCCCAGCAGCACGATTTGCGTGCGGCGCGAGAAGAGGGCGCGCAGCGGGGCGAAGATGAGCACTTCGATGTCCGAGCCCAGCACCACGGCCTCGGGGTGCGTGCGGCTGGTGATCAGCGAACGGATACCGGCGCGCAGCGCGAACCAGGCCAGCTTCGGCCAGCCGACAAGCAGCAGCTTCAGCCGCGAGTGGTAGCGAAAGCGCACGTCGTCCGCGAACAGCCGGTATTCGACGCCGAGTTCCTGCAAGCCGAGCGCAAACGGCGAACGCGTGCCGTCTTTCGTGTAGGTGGGGAAGAAATGGATCACGGCGGGCCCTGTCGCGGTGGGTTGAACAACGGGAGTTACCAACTTGGCAATTGTAACCCCGTTATAACCACCGCGGAACGCCCCGGACGGGGCGACAGGCCTCCTGTTGCGCCAGCACAGCGGGCGCGGCCGCATCCGGCGGGCGGGTGCGGCTTGCTGTGGCTTACATATCCTTCAGGCCGGTGATCGCGTAGCCCTTGGTGCCGATCTGCTCGGGCAGATGCTCGATGTGGAACTCGGGCAGGGTATCGGCGTCGTCGTCGACTTCCAGTGCCTTGGCTTCCGGTTCCCAGTCGGTATTGATCGCTTCCTGGGGAATCGGCTTTCCTTCGGGCACTGCCAGATAGGAAAAAATGCCATCGTGTTCGGGTCGTCGGTAAATATCCAGGCGCATCGCGGTTCCTCCTCGTTGGTTGCTTGGTGCATTGTTCAAGTCGCCAGCTTGGCAGTACCCGCACGCAAGCTCAGTTCGGTACCGCACATGCTGCCAATACCCGGCTGATTGTACTCCCGGGGTGGAAGACCGCCAGTTCCGCAGGCCCGCCTCTTCCTTCAGGCCAGGGCCGCCAGTTCGCGCAGGCCCGCCTCGGCCTGCGTGGTGCCATCGGCGGCACGTTGCAGCACCACCTTGCGGTTCGACGTTTCCTGGTCGCGCTGGTTCTCGTGGTGCCACAGGTGATAGACCTCGGTGGCAAACGCGCCGTCCTTGCGCAGCACGCCGGCATTGAACAGCCGCACCACGAGGTCGGAATCCTCGTGGCCCCAGCCGGTGAAACTTTCATCGAAGCCGTTGACGCGATCCAGGTCGGCACGCCAGACGGCCAGGTTGCAGCTCTTGATGCGCCGCCAGCTGAACTTGCGCCGCTCGCGGCCCACGTCCGGCAGTACCAGCACCGTTTGCAGGAATTTGTTGAAATCCCCGGCCAGCCGAAGCCGCAGGCGATCGATCGCGCCAAGCCGGTGCAGATTGATGCGCGTCTCGAGCAGCGTGCGGGTGTACTGTTCGGAGAGCAGCACGCGGCTGCCGGAAACAATGAAGCCGGGCCGCGCCAGCTTGCGGTGCTGCGTCACGAAATTGCTTGCGGGAATACAGTCGCCGTCCAGGAACACGATGTAATCGCCGCTGGCGGCCAGCGTGCCCAGGTTGCGCACGCGCGCGGCGCGAAAGCCTTCGTCCGGCTGCCACACGTACCGCAGCGGCACCGGGGAGCGCGGACGCAGCGCCTCCACACAGTCCCGTGTGTTGTTCGTGGAGCCGTCATCAGCGATAATGATTTCGAAATGCGGGTCATCCTGTGCAAAGCAGGCTTCGATCACGGCCGCCAGCGCGTCCGGGCGGTTATAGGTCGTGACAATGACAGAAATTTTTGACGCTGGTTGCATGTAGTCGGCGCGCCCCACAAGAACATTGATGAATAAAAATATTGCCAGGCAAGCCGACGACGTTGCCCCTGTATCCGCTGTTTCCACCGTTTCCGCTGTCACCGCTTTTACCGTTGCCTGCCTGGTCTTCCTCCTGCCCTTCCTGACGCTGATCACCAATGCCGGCGTGGGCCTGTGCAGCTTTGGCTTCCTGTTGGCGGCAATCTGGTGCCACAGGCAAGGCCTGCCGGAGTTCCGGCGACATCTTAACGATATCCGCGGGGTTTTGACAGCTTTTGGCGCCGCCTGCCTGTTTGCCGCGCTCGCGGTACTGCTGCATCCCGATATCTTGCTGCGCAGCTGGGAAAAGCCCAGCCGCATGCTGCTCGCCGCCACCGCGCTCATTGCCGTGCTCGCTTGCCGCCCCAGCCGCATGGCGCTGTGGTGGGGCCTGATCGGCGGCACGGTCGCCGGCGCCTGCTGGGTTGGCTACCAGCGCTGGGTGCTGCATATCGACCGGCCGGGCGGACTGATGAACGCGATCACCTTCGGCGACATCGTGCTGTGCATGGGCCTCATGTGCCTGGCCGGCGTGCTGGATTTCCGCGGCCGGCAGCGTTGTTGGCCGGCGCTGGGCGTGGTTGCCGGCCTCGTCGGCATGCTGGCCACCGGCACGCGCGGCGGCTGGGTGGCAATCGTGTTCGCGGCACTGCTGTTCTTGAAATACGGCCATTACCTGCGCGGCAAGTTCGCCAAGGCTGCCGCCGCGCTGATAGCGGTGCTGATGATCGGCGCCTATTTCGTACCGCAGACGGGCATGAGCGAGCGCCTGGACCAGGGCGTGAGCGACGTGGAAACCTATTTTACCGGCGGCAGTGCCTTCACGAACGTGGGCGTGCGGCTGGAGTTGTGGAAGGGGGCCGTGCTGCTGGCCGCGCGCCATCCATGGATGCCGAGCAGCCAGCAGCAGGTCAAGGCCGAGCTCGGGGAACTGGTCGCCGCCGGGACGCTGCAGCCGTTCGTGCTGGAAGCCGAGCATTTCCACAACGATGTCCTGCAGGCGCTCGTGTTCGGCGGCGTGCCGGGCCTTTTATGCTGGTTCGGCACGCTGCTGCTGCCGTTCCTGTTTTTCCTGCGCATGCTGCATTCCCATGAATCGGCGCCCCACGGGCTCGTTGCCACGGCACTGGCCGGCTTGCTGCTCGTGCTGAGTTACTTCAGCTTCGGCCTGACGGAAGTGATCTTCTGGTCCGTGCGCGGCGCGATGTTCTATGCGCTGATGCTGTTCGTGCTCATGGGCCTGTGCCTGAACGCCCGCGAAAGAACGTGATGTCCAAGAATTCCCCACGCATCCTGGTGATCTCCCCCAACTGGATCGGCGATGCCGTCATGGCGCAGCCGCTGCTGCAACGGCTGCGCGCGCTGCACCCGGGCCACCCGATCGACGTGCTGGCCCCGCCCGCCGTGGCGCCCGTCTGGCGCCAGATGCGCGAGGTCGATGAAGTGCTGCAGACGCCGTTCCGCCACGGCGCGCTGCAATTGCGCGAACGCTGGCGCTATGCGCGCCTGCTGAAGGCGCGTGGCTATGCCGAAGCCTATGTATTGCCGAACACGTTGAAATATGCGCTGATTCCGTGGCTGGCCGGCATTCGCCGCCGCGTGGGCTACAAGGGCGAAAGCCGGTATGGCCTGATCAACGTGATGCACCACGACGATGTGCCGCCGCGCCCGATGGTGCCGTTCTACGCGGCGCTGGCCAATGCGCCGGATGCGCCGCTGGCGCCCGCGCCGAAGCCGGCGCTGCAGGTGACGCCGGAACAGGTGGCCAGCGCCTGCGCCACGGCCGGCCTGGCCCCGGAGCGCCTGCTGGTGGTGTTCGCGCCGGGCGCCGAATTCGGTTCGGCCAAGCGCTGGCCGCCGCAACATTTTGCCGCGCTGGCGCAAGCCATCGTGGCGAGCCGGCCCACGGCGCAGGTTGCATTGCTGGGCTCGCCCAAGGACCGTGCCGTGTGCGACGAGATCATGGCGGCCGTTGCCGGCACGCCTGCCGCGGCCTGCGTGCGCAACATCGCCGGCCAGACCAGCCTGGCCGAAGCGGTGGCGCTGATCGGCCATACCGCCGCCGTCGTCAGCAACGATTCGGGGCTGCTGCACGTGGCCTCGAGCCTGGATCGCCCCGTGGTGGCCATCTACGGCCCCACGGACCCGGACCACGCGCCGCCGTTCTCGAGCGTGGCGGCGGCGCTGTCGCTGCGCCTCGACTGCTCACCATGCCGGCAGCGCGAATGCCCGCTGGGCCACCACGACTGCATGCGCAAGCTCGACGCCGGCACCGTCTGGCACACCCTGCAACCGATGCTGCCGGCCGCCGCCGGCGCCTGACAGCGCAGCGACGTGGTGATGAAGCGCCTGCCGGTCACGTTCTGGACCACGCTGTTCGTCACGCTGGTCTGCGTGGCGCTGGTGGCGCTGGACTTCGATCGCAGCTGGCTGGCCCGCAAGGTCTTGCTGGAACAGACCGAGCGCAACGCCACCAACCTGGCGCGGGCGATGAGCGGCCATGCCGACGACACGCTGCGCGCCGCCGATACCTGCCTTACCGACCTGGAGGAGCGTATCGAGGTGGATGGCACCGGCCCCGCCCAGCTGCAGCGGCTGCACCGGCTGATGGTCGATCACGTGCGCACGCTGCCGCAGTTGAACGGCCTGTTCTTCTACGATGAAACGGGGCGCTGGATCGTCAATTCCCGGCCCCGGCTGGACCGCGCAGCCAACAACGCCGACCGCGAATATTTCCGGTATCACCGCGAGCACAGGGATGCCGGCCCGCGCATCGGCAAGCCCGTCGCCAGCCGGTCGACGGGCCGTTGGGTGATCCCGCTGTCGCGCCGCATCGACAAGCCGGATGGCAGTTTCGGCGGCGTGGTGCTTGCCACCATCGATATCGAGTATTTCAGTCGTTTCTATGCCGGTTTCGACATCGGCAACAACGGCGCCGTGGCGCTGCTTTCCGACGACGGCACGTTGCTGGTGCGCCGCCCGTTCAAGTCCGAAAGCGTTGGCATCAGCAGCGTCCGTACGCCGCTGTACGACGCCTACACGCGCGTGGCCCGCACCGGTACCGGCGAGTTCCGCTCGACACAGGATGGGCAGGTAAGACTGAACAGCTACCGCCCGCTGCAACACTATCCGCTGTTCGTCACCGCCGCGCTGTCGAAGGACGAGGTGCTGGCGCACTGGTGGCACGACACGCTGGTGCGCACGGCGGGCGTGCTGCTGCTGGCTGGCCTGCTGGCGCTGTTCGGGCAGCGGCTGGTGCGGCAGATGCGCCAGCGGCTGCGGGCCGAACAGGAGCTGCGCGAAGCACGCGACGTGCTGGCGTCGCTGAATGTCACACTGGAAAAGCTGGCGTTGCAGGATGGCCTGACCGGCCTGGCGAACCGCCGCCAGTTCGACGTTTCACTCGGCAACGAGTCCAGCCGCGCGATGCGGCAGGGCGTGCCACTGGGCCTGGCGATGATCGATGTCGACCACTTCAAGGCCTACAACGACCGGTATGGCCACAGCGCCGGCGACGACTGCCTGCGCGCGGTGGCACGGGCGATCCGCCAGCAGACACCGAAGCGGGCCGGCGACCTGGCCGCGCGCTACGGCGGCGAAGAACTGGCGGTACTGTTGCCGCACACGGATGCCGCCGGTACCGAAGCGGTGGCCGAGCGGATGCGCGAAGCCGTAGCGGCGCTGCGCCTGCCGCACGCGGGCAGCCCGCTGGGCATCGTGACGATCAGCGGCGGCGCCGCCGCCATCGTGCCGCGCCGCGGCATCGACCATGCGGCCGTGCTGGTCGAACATGCCGACCGGGCGCTGTATGCGGCCAAGGCGACGGGCCGCAACCGCGTCATGCGCCATGCGGAATTGCGGGAGACGTAGCCGGCGCTTCATCGGCCACATGCTTCGCCGGCCTGTCTCGGCGCGCGATCAGGGCAGGATATCGAGCTGTAGCTGCCACGGCCAGACAAGCTGCCTGCCCAGTGCTTGCCGCTGCACGACGATCGCCGCGGACAGGGTGTCGTCGATGCGGTCGGCCAGTTCTTCCAGGCGAGCCAGGATCTCTTCGCGCCTGCCCTGGTCGTTTTCCCACAGCAGCGCTTCCCGGCATGCCATGAACGATGCGCGTTCGATCATCACCTCCGGATGGTTGAACAGCCAGCGCACGAACGGCGTGCCATCGGGGCGCTCACGCCACAATGGGCCGTACATCGCCACGTAGTCCCGGGCGGCATCGGGCAGCGTCGTATCGTCCGGGTGCCAGAGCACGAACGGCGCGGGCGCGGGATTGCCGCCCAATATCTCGGCGATGTAGGGATTGCTGGCAAAGCCATGGCGCAACGCCGTGGCGGCAGCCACGAAACGGCCGCCTTGCAGGTGGGCCAGCGCCAGGTCATACCAGTACGGCGGGAAGGCCTCCGCGTGCGCCGCGAAAATCTCGATGGCACGCTCGTGCTGGCCGGCGCGCAGCGCCTCCGAACCCAGAAGGTAGCGCACGCCCTGGTTGTCGTTCGGATTGCGCAGCAGCATCTGCTCGCACAATGCCGCGGCATCCTTGTGCCGGCGCAGACGCACGTAACCGAGGACCGCCGCGTGCGTCAGCCGCAGGTAGGCGCGGTTGTCGATATCGACCCACTCGATCCGCCCGGCGTAGCCTGCGGGAATGGCGCGGTTGGCCAGGGCGAGGCCTTGCAGAGCGATATCGAGCGCCTTGGCCGGATTGCCCTGGCGGAGCCAATGGAACGCGAGCTGGGTGTGGGCATCGAGGAAATCGGGCGCTTCGGCCAGCATGCGTTGCAGCGCCGCAACGTAGATCGTGTCGTCCAGGCGGCCGGTTTCATGCTGGTCGAGAATGTCGTTGAACTGTCCCAGCAGGGGGCCGTATCGCTCTTCCGTATAGCCGAAGGCACCGGTTCCGGCAGCGTTGGCTTCAAATTCCAATGGCATATCGTGCAGGTAATGTTGTCGATATCAACATGATAGCAGTGGCAGCATGAGTGAACCGCGCTGCTGGGGCGGCTTGCTCAGCCGTTGTCCGCAATGAAACACGTACGCAGACAGCCGGAGAACATGGCATGCGGATGGTGCTCCCTGCACAGTGCCCCATCCGCCTGGACTGATCACATCAGGATCACGTCGTACTGCTCCTGGTGATACGAATTCTCCACCTGCAGCGAAATCTTCTTGCCGACGAAATCGCCCAGCATGGCCAGATGCTGCGATTCCTCTTCCAGGAACATGTCGACGACTTCCTGCGAGGCGAGGATGCGGAATTCGCGCGGGTTGAACTGCTTGGCTTCGCGCAGCAGTTCGCGCAGGATCTCGTAGCAGATCGTGCGTGACGTTTTTACCTGGCCCTTGCCGCTGCACGCGGGGCAGGGCTCGCAAAGGATGTGGGCCAGCGATTCGCGGGTGCGCTTCCTCGTCATCTCCACCAGGCCCAGTGCCGAGAAGCCGCTGACGGACACCTTGGTGCGGTCGCGTGCCAGGGCTTTCTTCAGTTCCGCCAGCACGTTGTTGCGGTGCTCGGCGTTGTCCATGTCGATGAAATCGAGGATGATGATGCCGCCCAGGTTGCGCAGGCGCAGCTGGCGCGCGATCGCGTGAGCCGCTTCGAGGTTGGTCTTGAAGATGGTGTCGGCGAAATTGCGGCCGCCCACGAAGCCACCCGTGTTGACGTCGATCGTCGTCATCGCCTCGGTCTGGTCGACGATCAGGTAGCCGCCCGATTTCAGGTCCACGCGGCGGCCCAGCGCACGCTGGATTTCCTCTTCCACGCCATACAGGTCGAACAGCGGGCGCTCGCCCGTGTAATGGTGCATGCGCGGCAGCACGCTGGGCGTGTAGGTCTTGCCGAACTCGGTGAGGCCAACAAAGTTTTCGCGCGAGTCGACCTGGATCGTGGCTGTTTCATCGTGCACGAAGTCGCGCAGCACGCGCTGCGCCAGCGACAGGTCCTGGTGCAGCAACGAAGTGGGCGGGCGCGTGCGGGCGCCATGCGTGATCGTGGCCCATGTCTTGCGCAGGTATTCGATATCGGCGGCCAGGTCGCCGTCGCCGGCATCCTCGGCCTGCGTGCGCACGATGTAGCCGCCTTTTTCCTCTTTCGGCAGCAGGCCCTGCATGCGCGTACGCAGCGCTTCGCGCTCGGACTCCTTCTCGATCTTTTGCGAGATGCCGATGTGCGAATCCTGCGGCAGGTACACCAGCATGCGGCCGGCGATCGAGATCTGCGTCGACAGGCGCGCACCCTTCGTGCCGATGGGGTCCTTGATGACCTGCACGGTCAGTACCTGGCCGTCGAACAGCAGCTTCTCGATCGGCGTGGGCGTGGCGTTGGTGCCGTCGTGCGGGCGGGCTTCCCAGATATCGGCCACGTGCAGGAACGCGGCGCGTTCCAGGCCGATGTCGATGAAGGCCGACTGCATGCCGGGCAGCACGCGCACCACCTTGCCGGAGTAGACATTGCCGGCCAGGCCGCGCGTAAGCGTGCGCTCGATGTGCAGTTCCTGCACGGCGCCCTGCAGCACGAGGGCCACGCGCGTTTCCTGCGGCGTGATGTTGATGAGGATATCTTCGCTCATGGCAGCCTCATGCCGGCACGGCGCAGCAGGTCGGCCGTCTCGAACAGCGGCAGGCCCATGATGCCGGAATGGCTGCCATCGATGTGTTCGATGAACATCGCGGCCAGGCCCTGGATGCCGTAGCCCCCGGCCTTGTCGTAAGGCTCGGTGGTGGCGCAGTAGGCGGTGATGTCGGCGGGCTTCAGCGTGGCAAAGCGCACCTGCGACACCTGCGTGAAGCTGTCGGAGAAATCGTGGGTGCGCACCGCCACGGTCGTCAGCACCTGGTGCGTGCGGCCCGACAGCTGGCGCAGCATCGCTTCCGCCTCGTCCTTGCCGGCCGGCTTGCCCAGGATGGTGCCATCGATCGCCACCGTGGTGTCGGCCGTCAGCACGGGGCGGGGTTTCAGGTGGCGCCGGCGGCACAGGTCGAACGCGACGTCGGCCTTTTCATTGGCCACCCGGCGCACGTAGGTCTCGGCCGGCTCGTCCGGCAGCACTTCCTCCGTCACGTCCGGACCGCGCGGCCCGTCGCTGCGCAGCAGCATCAATTCGAAATCGACGCCGATCTGGCGCAGCAGTTCGCGGCGCCGCGGGCTTTTCGAGGCCAGGTAGATTTTTCGTTCGACCAGTTTCATCTTGTTGTTTTCGATGTGGCGTCCTGGCGACGCCGGGGCTACACCCTGTGATAAGGGTGATTCTGCGTGATGGTCCACGCACGGTAGAGCTGCTCGGCCAGCATCAACCGCACCACGCCATGCGGCAGCGTCATGCTCGAGATACGGATCAGCCCTTCGGCCTTCGCCTTCAGGCCCGGATCGAGGCCGTCGGCGCCACCGATCAGGAAAGCCGTGTCGCGGCCATCCTGTTGCCACAGCTCGAGCTGCTGCGACAGCCCCACGCTGGTGAGATCCTTGCCGCGTTCATCGAGCGCGATGATGCGCACCGATTTCGGCAGCGCGGCCTCGATGCGCTCGCGCTCGAGCGCCATCGCGGTGGCGGCGGTCTTGCTGCCGGACCGCTCGACGGGCTTGATTTCCTTCAGCACGATGCGCAGCTCGGGCGGCATCCGTTTCACGTACTCGGCAAAACCGGTTTCGATCCAGGCCGGCATCTTGTGGCCGACGGCAGCGATGATCAGCTGCATGCGACGCTACCCTTACTCTTCCGCGGCGGGCTTCTTGATCCGCTTGATGACGGTCTTGGCGGGCGTCTTCGGATCCTTGGCCTTGGCTTCCTTCGCCGCCTTGGCCGATGCCACGGCCGTCTTCGGTGCCGCCACTTTCACCTTCTTGCCTTCCGGTGCGGTGACAGCCGGTGCCGCTTTCTTCGCGGCGGCCTTCTTGGCCACGGCACCCGCGGCGGCGGCGGCTTTTGCCGTGCCGGGCTTGCGTGCCGCCGGGGTCTTTTTCTCGATCACCGGTTCGGCTTCCTTGGCAACCTTGTTGGCCGCCAGGTGGCCAGCCTTTTTCTTCGGTGCCGCCTCAAGCGCCTCGGCAGCCTTGCCTTCGGCCGTGGTCTTGCGTTTCGCCGCGCCCAGTTTCACGGGCTTTTCGCCCCAGATCTCTTCCAGGCGGTAGTAGGCGCGGATCGGTGCCTGCATGATGTGGACGATCATGTCGCCCAGGTCGACCAGCACCCATTCGCCGGTGTCTTCGCCTTCGACGCCGACGACGTCGCCGCCGGCTTCCTTCACCTTGTCACGCACCGAAGCGGCCAATGCGCGCGTCTGGCGATTCGAGGTACCCGAGGCGATGGCGATGCGGTCGAACAGGCTCGTCAGACCGGTGGTGTCGAACAGGACGATGTCCTGGCCCTTGACGTCTTCCAGGGCGTCGACGACGAGGGCTTGCAGTTTTTTGATATCCATTCAGTTTTACTTCTTATAAAGATTATGTTGTTCAATATAGTCTAGCACCGGTGCGGGAATCGGCGAGCCGCTATCGTGCTGGTAGTTGCCCGCCGCCAGCGCCTGCCGGATGCGGGTCGATGAGATGTCCACCGCCAGGTCCGGGGCGATGCAGGTCTGCCCGGCCGGTCTGGCGCAAAGCTGTTCCGGCGCCACCAGTCGGCTCCGGAACTCGGCCGCCACGGCGGCCGGAATATCCGGGCCGTCGAGCATGAAGCCGGGGCGCGCCGCCACGCACAGATGTGCCAGCGCGAATAAGTCATGCCAGTCGTGCCACGTATCCAGCCGCTGCAGCTGGTCCGCGCCCATCAGGAAGCACAGCGCGGCATCCTGCCCCAGTTCGGCACGCAACGCTCGCAGCGTCTCGACCGTGTAGGTGGGGCGGCCCCGTTCGAGTTCCTGGCGGTCGATCACCACGCGGCAGGGCAGGTCCGCGAATGCCAGCGCGGCCATGTCCGCGCGTTGGTCCGGCGTTGCCACCAGGCTGCTCTTCTGCCACGGCACGGTGGGGATCACGCGCAGTTCGCTGGCGCCCAGCAGGCGCACGAACGTGGCAGCGAGCGCCACGTGGCCGTTGTGGATCGGATCGAAGCTGCCGCCCAGCAGCAGCACACAGGAAGACAAGGGTGCCGTCACGCGAGCCAGTCGCGGTGCGGCAGGAAATCGGTGTACAGCGCCGCTTCCGGCGTGCCGTCCGCCGGGTGCCAGTCGTAGCGCCATTTGACGACCGGCGGCATCGACATGAGGATCGCCTCGGTGCGCCCGCCCGACTGCAGGCCGAACAGCGTGCCGCGGTCGAACACGAGGTTGAATTCCACATAACGGCCGCGCCGGTAGGCCTGGAAATCGCGTTCGCGCTCGCCGTAGGGCGTGTCCTTGCGGTTCTGCAGGATCGGCAGGTAGGCGCCGATGAATCCGTCGCCCACGCTTTGCACCATGGCGAAGCTGGTGTCGAAATCGCGCTCGTTGAAATCGTCGAAGAAGATGCCGCCCACGCCGCGCGCTTCCTGCCGGTGCTTCAGGTAGAAGTACTCGTCGCACCACTGCTTGAAGCGCGGGTGCAGCTCGTCGCCGAACGGCGCCACCATCTCGCGGCAGCTGCGGTGGAAGTGGCGTACGTCCGCCTCGTTGCCGTAGTAGGGCGTCAGGTCCATGCCGCCGCCGAACCACCAGACCGGCGTGCCGTCCTCGGTCGACGTGGAGAAGAAGCGCACGTTCATGTGCACCGTGGGCGCGTACGGATTGCGCGGATGCAGCACCAGCGAAACGCCCATCGCTTCCCATGCGCGCCCGCCGATGCCGGGGCGGTGCGCCGCGGCCGAAGGCGGCAGCTTCGCGCCCATCACGTGCGAGAAATTGCAGCCACCGCGTTCCAGCACGTTGCCTTCCTCGACGAGGCGCGAGATACCGCCGCCGCCTTCGGGCCGCTGCCACGCGTCGCGCAGGAACGGTGTGCCGTCGGCTTCCTCGAGCGCGGCAACGATGCGCTCCTGCAAATCGACCAGCCAGGCCTTGACGGCTTCGGGATTCGGTGTCGTCATTGTGCTCGAGTCCCGGGCTCAGTGCTTCAGGCCGCGCCAGCCGATGTCGCGGCGGCACTGCATGCCCTCGAAGCGGATCTCGCCGACCGTTTCGTAGGCCTGCTTCTGCGCCAGCTTGATCGAGTCGCCCAGGCCGACCACGCACAGCACGCGCCCGCCGGAGGTGACCAGCTGGCCATCGACTTCGGCGGTACCTGCGTGGAACGTGACCGATTCCGGCGTTTCCGGCGGAATACCGTCGATGACGTCGCCCTTCACCGGATCGTCCGGATAGCCCGCCGCGGCCAGCACGACACCAACGGCGGTGCGGCGGTCCCATTCCAGGCCCACGGTGTCCAGCGTGCCGTTCACCGCGTGTTCCATCACCGACACCAGGTCGGTCTTCAGGCGCGCCATGATCGGCTGCGTTTCCGGGTCGCCCATGCGGCAGTTGAATTCCAGCGTCTTCGGGTTGCCGGCGGCATCGATCATCAGGCCTGCGTACAGGAAACCGGAGAACGGAATGCCATCCTTCGACATGCCCGCGATCGTGGGGTTGATGATCTCGCGCATCACGCGCGCATGCATGGCCGGCGTCACGATCGGCGCGGGCGAGTAGGCGCCCATGCCGCCCGTGTTCGGGCCCTGGTCGTTGTCGAGCAGGCGCTTGTGGTCCTGGCTCGTCGCCAGCGGCAGCACGTTCTTGCCGTCGCACATCACGATGAACGACGCTTCCTCGCCGGCCAGGAATTCCTCGATGACGATGCGCGCGCCGGCATCGCCGAAGCGGTTGTCCGAGAGCATGTGCTCGACCGCCTGGTGCGCTTCATCGAGCGTCATCGCCACGACCACGCCCTTGCCGGCGGCCAGGCCGTCGGCCTTGATCACGATCGGTGCGCCCTTGGCGTCGATGTAGGCATGGGCCTGCGCCGCGTCGCTGAAGGTTTCGTACTCGGCGGTGGGAATGCCGTGCCGCTTCATGAACGCCTTGGCGAAATCCTTCGACGACTCCAGCTGTGCCGCTTCCTTCGTGGGGCCGAAGACCTTCAGGCCGCGCGCACGGAACAGATTGACGATGCCACCGGCCAGCGGGGTTTCCGGGCCCACCACGGTCAGCGCGATATGTTCGCGGATCACGAACTCGGCCAGCGTGTTCAGGTCCGTGATCGGCAAATTCTGCAGGCGCGGATCGCGGGCCGTGCCGCCGTTGCCGGGGGCCACGTAGACGATCTGCACCCGTTCCGATTGCGCCAATTTCCAAGCCAGCGCGTGCTCGCGGCCGCCGGAGCCGACTACCAGGATTTTCATAAGGATCTTCGGTTGGTTTTTTGGGAAGCTGTTTCCGCATGCGCGCATGGTCGAACATCAGCACGAACAGATGCGCGAACACACGCATGAGGAAAGAACCTCGCAGACTGAAACAGCGGCCCGCGGGCCGCTGCTGCATCAGGTCTGCTGCATCAAGTCTCCATCGTCATCTGCCGGCCCGTGCCGGCCCGCGATCATTCCTCGATCACGGCGTTGGTATAAACCTCCTGGGTATCGTCCAGGTTTTCCAGCGCGTCCAGCAGTTTCTGCATCTTCACGGCGTCGTCGCCCGTGAACACGGTCTCGGTGGCCGGCTTCATCACGATCTCGGCCACCTCGGCCTTGAAGCCGGCGCCTTCCAATGCTTCCTTGACGGCGGCGAAATCGTTCGGCGCGCACAGCACTTCGAAGCCGCCTTCCTCATCGGTGATCACGTCTTCCGCGCCAGCTTCGAGCGCGGCATCCATCAGCGTTGCTTCGTCCGTGCCCGGGGCGAACAGGAACTGGCCGCAGTGCTTGAACAGGAACGACACGGAATTTTCCGTGCCCATGTTACCGCCGAATTTGGAAAATGCATGGCGCACTTCGGCCACGGTGCGCACGCGGTTGTCGGTCATGCAATCGACGATGATCGCCGCGCCGCCGATGCCATAGCCTTCGTAGCGTACTTCCTCGTAGCTTGCGCCATCTTCGCCGCCGGTGCCGCGCGTGATCGCGCGTTGCACGTTATCCTTGGGCATGTTGGCGTCCGCCGCCTTGTCGATCGCAAGGCGCAGGCGTGGATTCGAGTTGATGTCACCGCCGCCCATGCGGGCGGCAACGGTGATTTCCTTGATGAGACGTGTCCAGATCTTGCCGCGTTTCGCGTCCGTTGCAGCCTTTTTGTGCTTGATATTGGCCCATTTGCTGTGTCCAGCCATGTTCGGTCTTCCTTAGACGGTATGCAATCGAGGGCGGTATTCTAGCATACCGCCCCTTGCCGATCGCGCCGCCCGGGCCGGGGAAGGACTCCGTTCCCGCGCCTGGTTTATGCCGTGTAGAGCGTGTACTCGATGCCGGTCTGGATCTCGCCGATCACTGTCGCGCGGTTCTCGGCGCTCTGGGCAATGTGGTTCAGCACTTCCGCGCGCGACAGTCCACCTTCGAGCACGCCTTTCCAGTAGTCGAAGCCACCCTGGTCGTATGCACGGTCCAGGATGTTCGCATAAACGTTGGTCAGGAACTGCTCGTTCGTGGAGCTGGTGCCGTATTTCGCGATGAACTCGGGGCTGGCCATGAGTTCGCCGGCAATGAACGGAGCGCTGTAGTTCCGGTCCGACACGGAAATCCAGAAGCCCAGGCCGCCTTCGTCCGGCACGCGATCGAACGCGGCGCGGTACAGGCGGTAGATGTCGCCGGCACTGCCATTGATGTCGTAGGCGATCGCCCCGTCCGAGAAGCTCAGGCGCTCGACCGAAGCCAGGGTGTCCGACACCGACACGCCGGAGATCGACCTGACGCCGGCCGGCACGCCGTTCTGCATGGCCACCGTATAGTCGGACCGGGCTCCTGCATAGATGGCGGTGTCGTTGCCGGCGCCGCCTTCGATGCGGTTGGTACCGGCGCCGCCGATCAGCAGGTCGCTGCCGGAGCCGCCGACCAGCAGGTCGTTACCTTCGCCGCCATCGAGACGGTCGCCGATGAAGTCGAACCGGAAACCCAGCGGGGAGTTGGTATCGCTGTATTCGCCGCTGTTCACGTTGTCGTCGCCGCCGCCGCCGATCAGCACATCCGCGCCGCCCTGGCCAAAGAGGTGATCGGTGCCTGCGCCGCCGGTCAGTGTGTCGTTCGCGGCCGTGCCGCCCTGGAAGGTTGGTGAGTCTGCCATGATAGTTTCCTTGTCAATATAACATTACTTGTTTATCAAGGTTACAAGGAAAAAGCTGAGTTGTCGATGGCTGGCTTTCATTCGTGCGCGGATTGTTACGGTCAAGAAGGCGTCCACGGCGCCAGGGCAGGGGCCGGCAACGAGGTCGGTTTGCCCGTACAATGCCCCGATGGACAAAACCATAACGACCCCATCAGCGCCCTACCTGGGCGGACTGGCGCTGGCCATTGGTGGCGCCGTGCTGTTCTCGGCAAAGGCCGTTATCGCCAAGCTGTTGTATCGCTATCACATCGACGCTGTGACGCTGATCGCGTTCCGCATGCTGTTTTCGCTCCCCGTCTTTGCCGCCGTGGCGCTCTGGAAGATGCGGGGTGCCGCACCGCTGTCCACGGGCGACCGCTGGCGTATCGTGGGACTCGGCCTGGTCGGCTATTACCTGTCCAGCTTTCTCGATTTCCTCGGCCTGCAATACATTACCGTCGGCCTGGAGCGCCTGATCCTGTTTCTCACGCCCACCTTCGTGCTGCTGATCTCGGCCACGTGGCTGCGCCAGCACATCGGCCGGCTGCAATGGCTGGCGCTGGCGGTCTCGTATGCCGGCATCGTGCTGGTGTTCGTGCACGACCTGCAAGGCGGCTCAAACGTGCTGCTCGGTTCCGCACTCGTGACGGGGTCCGCCGCCGCGTATGCGGCTTACCTGCTGCTGTCCGGTGAAATGGTCAAGCGCCTCGGCGCGCTGCGGCTGGTGGCCTACGCGATGTGCGTGTCCAGCGCCGCCTGCATCGGCCAGTACTTCCTGCTGCGCCCCGCGGCGGGGCTCATCCAGCCGCTGCCCGTCTATGGCCTGTCGCTGATGAACGGCCTGCTGTGCACGGTGGCACCCGTGTTCATGACGATGACCGCCGTCCAGCGCATCGGCGCCGGCGCCGCTTCGCAGGCCGGCATGATCGGCCCCGTCTCCACGCTGTTCCTCGGCGCCGTCGTCCTTGCCGAACCCGTCACGAGCTGGCAACTGGCCGGCACCGCGCTGGTGCTGGCCGGGATCTACCTGCTGTCGAGTGCTAAAAAGGCTAATACGGCCAATATGGCCAATGCGGCAAAAACCAAGAATGGAACCTGAGATGAATGCTCCCCGGATTGCACTGATCGCCCATGACAAGAAAAAAGACGACATGATCGCCCTGGCCGGCGAATACGTGGATTTCCTGCGCCGTTGCACGCTGACCGCCACCGGCACGACCGGCGGCCGCCTGGTCGGCGAACTGGGGCTGGTGGTCGACCGCAAGCATTCCGGCCCGCTGGGCGGCGACCTGCAGATCGGCGCGATGCTCGTGGAAGACCGGATCGACGCCGTGATCTTCCTGCGCGACCCAATGACGCCGCAACCCCATGAACCGGACATCAATGCGCTGGTACGCGCCTGCGACGTGCATGACGTGGCATGCGCCACCAACGTGGCGACGGCGCACCTGGTGCTGTCGCAACTGCAGGCGGCAATGGCCGCATCGAACGAGGAGGCATGATGAGCAAGCCAATCGAAGGCAAGGCAATCAGGATGAGCCGCACCGGCGGCCCGGAAGTCATGGAATACGTGGACGTGGAAGTGGGCGCGCCCGGCCCGGGCGAGGCCACCGTGAAGCACGCGGCGATCGGCGTCAATTTCATCGATGTCTATTTCCGCACCGGCCTGTACCCGCAGCCGCTGCCGAATGGCCTGGGCATGGAAGGCGCCGGCACGGTGGAAGCGGTGGGCGAGGGTGTCACGCACGTGAAGGTGGGCGACCGCGTGGCCTACGCGGGCCGCCCGACCGGCGCCTATGCGCAGGTGCGCAACCTGCCCGCCAGCCTGCTGGTGGTGCTGCCCGACCATATCGCTTTCGATACGGCGGCGGCCATGATGTTGCAGGGGATGACGGCGCAATACCTGCTGCACCGCACCGCGCACCTGAAGCCGGGCGACACGATCCTATGGCACGCGGCCGCCGGCGGCGTCGGCCTGATCGCGTGCCAGTGGGCGAAAGTGCTGGGCGTGAACCTGATCGGTACCGTCGGTTCCGATGAAAAGGCGGCGCTGGCCATCGAACACGGCGCCGCGCACGTGATCAACTACAAGCGCGACAACTTCGTCGAGAAAGTCAGGGATTTGACGAACGGCGAGGGCGTGTCGGTGGTCTACGATTCGATCGGGCAGGATACCTTCTACGGCTCGCTCGACTGCCTGGCGCCGCTGGGGCTGATGGTCAGCTTCGGCAACGCCTCCGGCCCGGTGCCGGCATTCGCGCCCGGCGAACTGCAGTCGCGCGGCTCGCTGTTCCTCACGCGGCCCACGATGATGCACTACACGGCCAAGCGCGAGGACCTGGAAGCCACGGCCCGCTCGCTGTTCGGCGTGGTGGCCAGCGGCGAGGTGAAGATCGCCATCCACCAGCGCTATCACCTGCCCGACGTGGCGCAGGCCCACATCGACCTGGAGTCACGCAAGACCACGGGCTCCTCCATCCTCATTCCGCACTGACATGAGCAATCCGAACGAAGAAGACGACGGCAACCCGAAATTTGGCCGCCTGCTGGTGGGGCTGCTGCTGGCACTAGTGCTGGTCGTGCTGATCACCTTTGCCAGCGAAGCGATGTTTACGTAATGCCGTACAGTCAATCGTTGTGAATTTTTGAGTTGGCGTTCGAGTGCCTGGTGGTGGAGCAGGGGTTTCAAGGAGCACCGCTCCTTGCCTGCGTAACGGAGAGGGCCTGCAAGCCCTCTCTCCTTCCGGACATTTTTTCCGGGCGTTTCATCCGGAAAATGTGTCGGACACCGGTTCTCGACTCAAAAAATCTGCACATCATACGAAAACCGGTGTCGGACACCGTTTCCCTGCGGGAAAGGGTGTCCGACACCAATGTGCAAATGCCGACAGCAGCATCGAATGTTAGCAACTGAGCGGCATAAGGGGCCGTCTCTGGTCTTCTTACTGCAACTCCAGATCCACCTGCTTCGCCTTGCCGTTCTCGCCCGGGAACCCGGTGAAGGCGCTCTGCACGAGCAACGGCATGACCGATGGCGTGGACTGGCGCCGGCTGGTGTTCTGCACCGTCACGTCATACAGCTTCTTGCCCGTGTTGTCGGCGATCGACACGTTCAGCTTGCGCTCGTAGTTGTGCCGGATGACTTCCCGGTATTCGGTCGGACCATACATCCACGGGTCGTAGTAGGGACGGAACGCCCAGTACCGGTAGCGGTACCGCGAAGGGTAGAAGCCGCGGTGCGGCCAGCCGCCGCCGTACATGCCCCAGTAGGGGCCGCCGCCGGCCCAGAACGGATCGTAGGCCTGCAGCACCCGCGTCGGCCGGTCGATCGTGGAGAACGCCATGTCGACGCGCAGCTTTGCCTGCTCCGGCGCGCCCGCCTGGGTAAAGCCGAACTTCGACAATTCGTTCGCCACCAGGCCCTGGTAGCTGCGGTATTCCAGCGTGTCCTCGCTTGGCGCGGGCGTGCCGAACACATACGACTTGTCCTGCAGTTCCGCCGGCCACTGGTGGAATACCGTGACGTCGCTGCGGATGGTGGTTGCGCACCCGCCGAGAAGCAGGCTGGCTGCCGCGACAAGGATGGCGAAGGATTTCATGATCTACTCCCAGAAAAAGGTATTTCCCCACGTACAGTGTATGGCCGGTCCGCTTGCACGACTTAATTATTACAGAATCTTACGGCTGCGCGGAAAGCTGCAACGTTCCGCGATGGTGCCGCTGATGAATCGCGATCCATGGGCCCCGCTGTTGGTAAAATAACCTTTTGTCCGCAACGAAGGTACAGGCCCCATGAGAACCGACAGCCCGCAGACGATTTACCGCAAGGACTACACGCCGCCCAGCTACCTCGTCGAAACCGTGGAACTGGGTTTCGATCTCGACCCGGCCCGCACGATCGTCGCGAACCGGATCACGCTCCGGCACAATCCCGACAGCAAGAGCCGCGACATCGTGCTGCACGGTGAAGACATCGAACTGGTGGCGCTGAGGCTGAACGGTACCGAGCTCAACCCAGGTCAGTACATACTGGGGACGACCACGCTCACTATCAAGAAGGCACCGCTGAACGTGGTGCTGGAAATCGAGACCACCTGCACGCCGGAAAAAAATACCACGCTCTCCGGCCTGTACGTATCGAATGGCAGTTTCTACACGCAGTGCGAAGCGGAAGGTTTCCGCCGCATTACCTATTTCCCGGACCGGCCGGACGTGATGGCCGTCTTCACCGTGATGCTGCGCGCCAACAAGGAAAAGTATCCGGTGCTGCTGTCGAACGGCAACCTGGTCGAGGCCGGGGATCTCGACGATGGCCGCCATTACGCGAAATGGGAAGACCCGTTCAAGAAACCTTCCTACCTGTTCGCGCTGGTCGCGGCAAAGCTGGTCTGCCAGGAAGAAACGTTCAAGCTGGCGGACGGCCGCGAGGCGCTGCTGCAGGTGTGGGTCGAGGAGGGCAATCTCGACAAGACAGATTACGCGATGCAGTCGCTGAAGAACTCGATCCGGTGGGACGAGGAACGGTGGGGCCTGGAACTGGACCTGGACCGCTTCATGATCGTCGCCGTGGGCGACTTCAACATGGGCGCGATGGAAAACAAGGGCCTGAACATCTTCAACACCAAGTTCGTGCTGGCCAACCCCGCCACCGCCACGGACGTCGACTATGCCGGCATCGAAGCCGTCGTCGGCCATGAATACTTCCACAACTGGACCGGCAACCGCGTCACGTGCCGCGACTGGTTCCAGCTGTCGCTGAAGGAAGGCCTGACCGTGTTCCGCGACCAGGAATTCTCGGCCGACATGATCGGCACCGACAGCGGCCGCGCCGTCACGCGCATCGACCAGGTGCGCACGCTGCGCCAGGCGCAGTACCCGGAAGACGCGGGTCCGATGGCGCACCCGGTTCGCCCCGACTCGTTCGTGGAGATCAATAATTTTTACACGGTCACCGTGTATGAAAAGGGTGCCGAGGTGGTGCGCATGTATCAGACCCTGCTGGGCCGCGAAGGCTTCCGCAAGGGCATGGACCTGTACTTCGCGCGGCACGACGAGCAGGCCGTCACGTGCGACGACTTCCGCGCCGCCATGGCCTCGGCCAGCGGTCGCGACCTCACGCAGTTCGAGCGCTGGTACAGTCAGGCCGGCACGCCGGTCGTGACCGCGCGCGGCGAATACGATGCCGGTGCGCACCGCTACGTGCTGACGCTGTCGCAGCATTGCCCGCCAACGCCGGGCCAGCCGGAAAAGCTGCCGTTCCACATCCCGGTCGCCGTCGGCCTGCTGGCCGGCAGCGGCCGCGACCTGCCGCTGAATCCGAACGGCGACACCACCGTGGTGCTGGAGCTCACCGAAGCGGAGCAGTCATTCGCGTTCGACGGCATTCCCGAGGCACCGACCCCGTCGCTGCTGCGTGATTTCTCCGCGCCGGTGATCCTGGAATATCCGTACACCGACGAGGAACTGCTGCACCTGTTCCGCCACGACAGCGACCCGGTCAACCGCTGGGAAGCGGGCCAGCGCCTGGCCATGGACCGGCTGCTGAAGCTGACCGCCGCCGTGCAGGCGGGCGCACTGCTCGACCTGGACTACACGTTCGTGTCCGCACAGCGCGCGCTGCTGCTCGATAACACGCTGGAAGCGGCGTTCCGCGAGCAGGCGCTGATCCTGCCATCCGAATCCGTGATCGCGGACCAGATGGAAGTGGTCGATCCGCAGGCGATCCACCACGCGCGCCAGTTCATGCGCCGCACGATCGCCGTCATGCTGCGCAGCGAGCTGCTGAACGCGATCGCCGCCAACCAGACGCCGGGCGACTACAGCCCCGATGCCGTCTCGGCCGGCAAGCGCGGCCTGAAGAACCTGGCGCTGGCCTACCTGCTGGCCGCGCCGGATGCCTTCACACTCGACCTGGCGCGCCGCCAGTTCGACGAAGCCACCAACATGACGGACCGCGCATCGGCCCTGACGGCGCTGATCCACAGCGGCGCGGATGCCGATGAGCCGCTGCGGGCGTTCTACGACCAGTTCAAGGGCGAGGCGCTGGTGGTCGACAAATGGTTCGCGATGCAGGCCAGCGCGCCGACCACCAATGTGGCCCGCGTGCGCGAACTGATGGGGCATCCGGCCTTCACGCTGCGCACGCCGAACCGCGCGCGCAGCCTGCTGTTCAGCTTTGCCAACAACAACCCGGCGCAGTTCCATGCGAAGGATGGCAGCGGCTACGAGTTCTGGGCCGAGCACGTCATCAAGCTCGATGCGCTGAACCCGCAGGTGGCGGCCCGCTTCGCGCGCAGCATGGACCGCTGGCGCCGCTATGCGCCGGAGCTGCAGGCGCACATGCGCCACGCGCTGGAGCGGGTGGCCGGCGAACCGAAGCTGTCGAACGACGTGATGGAAGTCGTGTCGAAAGCACTCGCGAACTAAAGAATTTATTTGAAACCAAGGGAATCCATGAAACGTATCAGCCTCACCCAACACCTCGTCGAGGAACAGCGCCAGCACCACAACATCCCGGCCGAACTGCGCCTGCTGATCGAAGTGGTCTCGCGTGCCTGCAAGACGATCGCCCACTCGGTGGGCAAGGGCGCCCTCGGCGACGTGCTGGGCGCGCTCGAGAGCGAGAACGTACAGGGCGAAGTGCAGAAGAAGCTCGACGTGATTTCCAACGAGATCCTGCTGGAAGCCAACGAATGGGGCGGCCACCTGGCCGCGATGGCGTCCGAGGAAATGGAGACGATCCACCTGATCCCGAACCGCTATCCGAAGGGCGAATACATGCTCGTGTTCGATCCGCTGGACGGCTCGTCGAACATCGACGTCAACGTGTCGATCGGCACCATCTTCTCGGTGATCAAGGCGCCGGAAGGCATGGCCACGCCGACCGAAACCGATTTCCTGCAGCCGGGCAGCAAGCAGGTCGCCGCCGGCTACGCGGTCTACGGCCCGCAAACGATGCTGGTGCTGACCACCGGAAATGGCGTGAACTGCTTCACGCTGGACCGCGAAATGGGTTCGTGGGTGCTCACGCAGCGCAACATGCAGATCCCCGCGACGACGAAGGAATTCGCGATCAACATGTCGAACCAGCGCCACTGGCAGCCGCCGGTGCAGCGCTACATCGGCGAACTGCTCGCCGGCAGCACGGGCCCGCGCGGCACCGACTTCAACATGCGCTGGATCGCCTCGATGGTGGCGGACGTGCACCGTATCCTGAACCGCGGCGGCATCTTCATGTACCCGGCGGACGTGCGTGACCCGAGCAAGCCGGGCAAGCTGCGTCTGATGTATGAAGCGAACCCGATGGCCATGATCGTCGAGCAGGCCGGCGGCATGGCCACCGACGGCAAGCACCGCATCCTCGACATCCAGCCGCACACGCTGCACCAGCGCGTGCCCGTGTTCCTGGGCTCGCGCGACGAGGTGGCCGTGGTCACCGGCTACCACCATGAAGGTACCGCGTAAGTTTTTCGGAAAGAGACCCTAGTCAACTGTAAAACCTGTTGCTATAATGTGGCCTCTTTCGCAGCGCATCATGTGCGAAAGGCAAGGTTAGACCGCAGTACAGGTTTAGCCGCTGTAGCTCAGTCGGTAGAGCAGCGCATTCGTAATGCGAAGGTCACCAGTTCGATTCCGGTCAGCGGCACCAAAAAGTGAGAAGGGCCACCCAAATTGGGTGGCCCTTTTTGCATTGAAGTCACGAATTGCGGTGTGAACAATGCAGTCCGACTATTATTTTCATCGCCCTTCTCAGGCCTGCTCTGGTTTGCTCGCCGCGTTGAGCTTGAAGGTCGCCTGTTAAGTTCAGCGGCGAATCAGCGCTTTCGTAGCCTTAACACCAGTGCTGCGAGGACTGCCGAACCGATGAACGAAAAGACGATGATGTTATAAGCCTTGTCCAGATTCATGCCCGGATCGAAAAAGATTATAGAAACCCAGACAAGTACAGCTGTGGACAAGGCGACTCCAAGAGAAATACATGTGGATCTCATTTGAATGGCTCCGCAAGCGGACAATTGAAATACTGCCCGGCTCTGCTACCGCCAGCGCGTACAACTTCTTCGGCAAAGGAAGTGCAGTTATGAGCCACGGCGCCCCATAGCCACGGCTTTTGCATAAGTTCATGCAGCTTTTCATGAGAACCGTCAGGGTTAGGCAGCTTGATAAGCCAACGGCGAATTTCACGCTTGCCGTTTTCTCTCAAGTACCGAATATAGCTACTCTCAGGTATGAATCTAGGCAATTTATATGGGCAGCGATATGGACATACCAACTCCAACTTCCTCCGATGTGTAGTAGGGTATGGCCGCATGCGTTCACCCCGCTACCTGTCACAATAACAGCACAAACATGCTGGAAGTCGGAGACTTCAAGTGGGCAGACAATCATTGCTGCGCCCTCGTAAGGTTTAGACATATCGTCTCCGGTCAGCACACTTTATGGGCTGAACAATCCCAGCTACCGGAGGTATTGCCCTGCGTACCGCCC
Source organism: Pseudoduganella lutea (assembly GCF_004209755.1). Lineage (NCBI taxonomy): Bacteria > Pseudomonadati > Pseudomonadota > Betaproteobacteria > Burkholderiales > Oxalobacteraceae > Pseudoduganella > Pseudoduganella lutea. The sequence goes on from NZ_CP035913.1 coordinate 4,221,418, forward strand.
CGGATGCTTTGTTTTACGTAGTGCCACTTGATCTTCGCGTAGGCAAGCTGAATCCGTTCGACGATAATCCCACCCTCGCCACTGTCAGGGGCAATACCGGCAATGATCAAGTTTTCAAGTTCAATCTTGAAATATGGGATTGGCTTGCCGTCACCGTCAGCCCGCATGAACTCAAAATACGCCTTCGGAAGGGTCTTCCCGGCTGCACAGGTTTGCAGGAGAACAGGGGAAGCCAAGTCGGCGAGCTTGGTAAAGGTGATGGGGTACAGGTCCGCCCGTCCTGTTGTATGGCCCCCTGCCGTGGATAGCACCTTGGCTCTTGGCTGCTGGACTGCGTAGAGAACGCCCTGTACCTCGATCCAGTTTAGGTGCCGTTCGTCTTCTGATTCGCCATTGATGCCTTCGATCTTTAGATATGCGTCGCTTGCCATTTCTGCCTCCGCTGTCGGTTGAGCAAGTGGTGATTCTTGCTTGGGTGTACCGGGCGGAGCTTGGCTTGGAACAGAGAACGGGACGAGCAAGGTCAACGGGGATTTTCCCTGGAAAGTGACTGATACCGGCTACGTCGGTATCGCGCACAACCACCATATTTTTTCGTCAGCTGTCGATTTCGCAGGCACAAAGCTGCGGCCCAGCCGGTAGGAATCCTGGGTGGTATAGGACAGCGAACCCTGCACGTACCAGCTGCCCTGGTTGCTGCCGGCGTTCAGATAGGCGCTTTCGCCATTGCCATGGCCACCACGGCCCCTCGTCAGGCCCGCGTCGGCGTCGTCTTCGAACGCGAGGACAGGCCGGCGGCTCACCAGGTTGGTGGCGCCGCCCAGGGTGTTGGCGCCATACAGGGCGGAGCTGTAGCCCTTCGCCACGTCGATGCGGGCCAGGTCGAACGTGGTGAAGCGGCCCATGTCCGCATAGCCATCGTAGAGCACGTACACGGGAATGCCATCGACGTACACCGGCACCTGGCGCAGGTTGAAGCCGCGTACCCACAGCATCAATTCGTTGCGCTGGCCCTGCTTGGACAGGCTCACGCCAGACAGCAGGTCGATGGCCTCGCCGGCATTGACACGGTCATGGCGGCAGATCTCGTCGGCGGAAATACTGTCGCCAACCTGGCTGGGAGCATGCGGCAATGTCGCGGTGCCGATTTCGCCAAGGATGAAGACACGGGGCGTTTCCGCCGAGGCGGAGGCAAGGACGAAGGCGGCGGCAATGCCGGCCGAAAGAGGGAGCAATTTCATGGCGTCTTGTGAAAAAAGAAACCGTGATATATATCGATATATAGCGGTGTCAAATTCCAAATAGCGCTGCAGTCGATACGTGACAGCCGCAAGCCGCTCAGGCTGACACGGAGAACCACGAACGCAGGGGCAGGGTGGCCGAGAGACCCCATCAAGAATTTTCTCAAAAGCATTGTTTTTGCTATAATGCAAATCTTCGTGCGGGATCTTTCCGTCATGCGCACGCCAAGACGGCGGTGCTGTAAATTCGTTACAAATATCCCCCAAGTTAGTGACTATTAGTGAGAAATTCCCGTAGGGATACGTTTACAATAGCCCCCGTTTGCCTGCGCAGCAGGCTCATCAGTTTCAGGAGGAGACGTGTCCCCCCCGGTCCATGACGCGGCGTTCGCGATCTCCCGTTTGTCGGCGGAATTCACCGACAGGACGATCGAAGCGCATTTCAGCCATCATCTGCTGCCGCAGACGAAGATACAGCTGCGTACCACGCTGCTGTTTTGCGCTGCCGTTTACCTCGTCTTCGCGATCACCGACATCCTGGCGCTCGGCCTTACGCCCGTGGCGCTGGCACTGTTCGGCTGCCGCATCGCCGTGGCCGTGGTGGCCCTCGCCAGCTGCGTCACGAATCACCTGCATCCCCATTCCGTCGGCCGCGTCTACCTTACTGCCAGCATCACCGAGATCGTCGGCATGCTCGCGTTCGCGCCGATCGTGCTGGCCCGGCCCGACGAATTGCCGTGGCATTCGATGTCGATGGGGCTGATGGTGCTGGTGGTGTACCTGTACATCCCGAACCGCCTCGTGTACGCGCTGGCCATCGGGGTCATCTCCACGCTCGTGTTCATCGTGATGGCGCTGCTGGTCGGGGAACTGAGCGGCAAGGAACAGCTGACGATGGTGATGCTGCTGTCGCTGGCGAACTGCTTCGGCTACATTGCCGCGCGCCGCTACAGCCTGATCCGGCGCGAGGAATTCCGTGTGCAGTCGGTATTGAAGAATCTTTCCGAGCGCGATCCGCTGACCGGTTGCCACAACCGGCGCTACCTGCAGCAGGAACTGCTGAACATGGAACTGTCGCGCGCGCGGCGCTTCCGCCTCAGCCTGGCCGTGGTCGCCTGCGACATCGATTACTTCAAGTCCGTCAACGACACGTATGGCCACGCGGCCGGCGACCGGGTGCTCGTGGAATTCGCGGCGCTCCTGCGCGGCATGATCCGCGAAAACGTCGACAGCCTGATCCGCTTCGGCGGCGAGGAATTCCTGCTGGTGCTGCCCGAAACCGACCTGGCCGGTGCCATGCACCTGGCCGAGCGCATGCGCGCGGCATTGTCGGCCGCGGTAACGGAGATCGCTCCCGGCAAGACGGTGGGCGTCACGGCAAGCTTCGGGGTTACCTCCGTCAACTTCGCCAGCGTCGTCGCGCGCTTCCCGCAGGAAGCCGTGATCGAACTGGCCGACCAGTTGCTGTACGCGGCCAAGCACGACGGCCGCAACACCGTGAAGGCGCTGGAATTCTACGGCCGCCCCGGCCTGCACGTGGCGGCCCGCGCGGCCGGCTGAAGAACAAACGGCCGTGCAGCGCTTGTTTTCGTGTCGGGAAATGCGCGGCGGTCAGTAACTCGTCAACGCGCTCGGCTGCCCACCCTTGAACGTGAAGATCGTCACCGGCGACGCCTTCATGTCGCCCTTGGCATCGAACGCATACGTGCCGGCCACGCCCTGGTACGAGCCGGCGGAAATCGCGGCGCCCACTTTCGCGGGTTCGACGGAGCCCGTCTTCTGCATGGCCTGCGCGAACAGGTTGACGGCGTCGTAGTACGACGCGGCATACACGTCCGGCTCTGCGTTGAAGCGCTTCTTGAACTTGGCCTTGAAGCCCGGGCCGCTGGCGGCCTTGTCGAGCAGGGCGCCGCCCTGCGAGCACAGCACGTTGGCGCCGACGGCATCGCCGCCCAGCTTGCCCATCTCGGCCGTGCAGATCGTGTCGCCGCCCAGCAGCCTGGCCTTGATGCCCAGCTGGCGGATCTGGCGCGCCATCGGGCCGCCCTGCGGCGCATAGCCACCGAAGAAGATCGCTTCCACGTTCTTCGGGCGCAGCTTCGTGAGGATCGAGGTGAAGTCGACCGCCTTGTCGGTCGTGTATTCGTGGCCGGCCACCGTCATGCCTGCGGCGCGTGCGGCTTTCTTGAATTCCTCGGCCAGCCCCTGGCCGAACGCGGTGCGGTCGTCGATCACCGCCACCGTCTTCAGCTTCAGTTCCTTTGCCGCGTAGACCGCCATCCGCGAACCGAGCTGCGTATCGCTGGCGTTGACGCGGAACAGGTTTTTATAGCCCTGCTGCGTGAGTTTCGGATTGGAGGCCACGCTGGCCACCACCACGCCGGCATTGGCATACACGCGCGAAGCGGGGATCGCGACGCCCGAGTTGTATGGGCCAACCACATAGCGCACGCCACCGTCGGCCAGCTTTTGCGCGACGTTGACGCCGGCCTTTGGATCGCCCTGGTCGTCTTCCGACACCAGTTCGAACTTCACCTTCTTGCCGGCGACGGTGATCGGGCTGGCGTTCAGCTCCTCGATCGCCAGCCGCACGCCGTTTTCATTGTCCTTGCCGGAAAAGGCTTGCGCGCCGGACAGCGGGCCGCTGTGGCCGATGCGCACCACGGTGTCCTGCGCCGCGGCGCCGACGGTCATCGTGGCCAGCGCGAGGGCGCCGGCCAGGTTTTTGGTCTTCATTCGAACGTCTCCCGTCGTTATAGTCGAGTCCGGTGAATTATCCACGTTCTCGCGGCGGGAGCAAGCGATGCGATGGCTCCGCTCAGACCGGCGGCACGGTGCCCGTCCGGGTAACCGGCCGCACCGCCGGGTTGATCTCGTTGCGCGGCGGTGGCGCCGAACCCGCGTTCGGGCCGCCGCCAATGCCGCCGGCCAGGTACTGCGCGGCGATGGCCGCGGCCGTGGATGGGTCGGCCGCGTTCGGCGCGCGCGCGGCATTGTTCGCGGCAGCCCCCGCACCTGCCGCGCCTGCTGCACCTGCATCGGTACCCGGCGTGCCCGGCGCCGTACCGGCCGGAGCCCCCGTTGCCGATGGGGTGCCGCCGGCCGTGGTACCCGCTGCCGGATTGGCCGGCGTGCTCAGCGAAGCCTGCGCGGCCGCCGCCGTATCCGCCGCCGCCTGCGCAATGGCGGCGCCATCGGCGGTGGCCGCCGCAGCAGCGGCGATCTGCGCGTCGGCCGCGGCGCCTGCCACGGCCTGCTCGTTCGCCATGCCGGCCAGCGCCGTCGCACCGGTGGCGGTGCCGCGGCCTGCCGCCGCTGCCGCCTGTTGCGTGCGCAGCGCCACGCGCTGCTGGTCGAGAATCGTCTGCGCGCGTTCCGCACCCTGTTCCTGCAGCACCCGCAGCGCATCGCGCCGGCGCGCGTTTTCGGCCTCGGTCAGCTGGGCCGCCTGGCGGGCGTCATTGGACTGCTGGATCGCGGCCTGCCGTGTCGCTTCCTCGCGCACCTGCACGAGGCGCTGTTCCAGCAAGGTGTCCTCCTGTACCGCCTGCGTCTGCTGCGTCGCGATGCGGCGTGCTTCGAGCAGGCGGTCCTGTGCCAGGCGGTCGGTTTGCACCACCGTGTCCTGGCGGGCTTCGTCGAGGCGGTCGGCCAGCCGCTGCGCGGCCGCGTCTTCCTCGCGCGTGGTGGTCAGCTGGCGCGTCGCGGCGGCCCGCAGTTCCTGCAGCCGCTGGTCCTGCGTGACGACATCCTGCTGTTCGGCCAGCGCCTCGTTCGCGGTCTGCCGTGCCAGCGCCAGGCGGTCGGCCGCCGCCCGTTCCTGCTGCGTCAGTGCCGCGCGGTCGCGGTCGAGCCGTGCCGCTTCGTCGCGTGCCACTTCCTGGCGCCGCGCTTCGGCATTGGCGGCCACCGCCGCGCGCTCGGCGGCAAAACGCTCCGCTGCCAGCTGGCGGGCCAGCGCATCGGCCCTGGCCTGGTCGGGCGACGTGGTAGCGGCAGGCGGGGTCTGCACCGGGTTGGCCTGCGCTTCGCCCGTGGCGCCTGTCACGCGCGTGGGAGGCGGCTGCACCGCATCGCTCGCGGCCTGCCGGGCGTCGGCCGTTTCGGCTGCCGTCGTTGGCACGGGGTTGGCAAGGGCTTGCGGCGCATAATTAGGGACTTGCTGAGTGGGGACTTGCTGAGCCGGGACCTGCTGCGCGGGTGGTTGTTGCGTCGGCACCTGTTGCGCCGGCACTTGCTGGGGTAGCGCCTGCAGCGTCGGGCTTTGCTGCGCCAGCGCCTGCTGCGATACCGGCTGCTGCGATACCGGCTGCGCGGGTACCTGTTGCGCGGGTATCTGTTGCGGCACTTGCTGCGCTGCGGCCTGCTGTGCCGGGGCCTGTGCCGCGGCATTGGCCGGCAGTGGGTCAGGGGCCGCTGGCTGCGCACCGATCGTCAACTGCGCATTCTGTTGCGGCGCGTTGGCCGGACCGAGCGCGCCGCTGGCGCTGTTGTTGGCCTGCGCGGCCGTCAGCTCGGCGGCCTGGTTGTTCAGCATGGCCGCCGGCGTTCCGGAGCTGGCGATCTGCGGCGCCTCGGGCTGGCGCCCGGCGCCGCTGGCTGGCGCGTTGGCATCGTCGGCCGCGTCGTCGGCATCGCCGGCCGGGGCATTCTGCTGGTTCGGCTGCACGGCCGTATCGCGCAGCGCATTGCGGAACGCCGCGTCGCTGATCTCGCTCGGCGGCAGGTTGGTCGTGGGTGGTGGCTGCAGCGTGTTGCCGTCCGGGCCGATGGCATCCTGCTCGTGCGCCAGCGCGCTGGCCACTTCGTCGAAGCTGCCGGCGGCGCGCGCCAGCGTCTGCAGCGTGCCTTGCCGGTCGGCCTCGAACGCGGCCAGCAGCCGGCGATTGTCCACCGCGAGCATGTCGCCGTCGTCGCCCAGCAGCGAAGGCTCGAGGTCGATCCCCAGCTGCGCCAGCCCGGCGCGCTGTTCGGCGAAGGTTTGCGCCAGGCGCCCGGCCAGTGCACTGGCCGGCAGCGCTTCGCCGGAGGGCGGCGCCAGCGTGTCGACGGCGCGGCCGATGTTGAACGCTTCGACCAGTTCGCCAGCGGCGGTGCCCAGCTGTTCCAGGTCCGTATCGGTGATGCGCGCGCCGCTCGCGGCCGCCAGTTCGCCCAGCCGTTTCTGCGACAGCGCGAGCGTGCCCATGAACTGGCCGAGCGACGACACATCCACGTCGGAGCTCGGCGGCACATCCTGGCCCACGGGCGCCACACCCACGCCGCCCGTGCCGAACAGGGTGGACATGCCGGACGGTTCAGTCACAGAAGAGATTGGAAACATGGCGCACCTCCGATGCTTGATCCGGGCAGCATGCCATAACGGGCGCGCGGATGGCGCACCGGCCTGCTGCCCGACGTTAGCTCTTTGCTGCTCGACGTTAGCTCTTTGTTATGCACCGCACTGTGCAACCGTGTCGAACGGCCTATCGTTGGTCCTGCACACACCAACCAAGAGGATACCGATCATGGACAACGAAAAATCGACCATCAATGCGACGGGCACCGTGACGCCAATCGGCAATAACAACCGCACCGACGCCCTTAACACGATCGACAAGGCCGCTGACAAGGTACAGCCGGCCGCCGACAAGGCTGCCAGCGCCGCGCACAGCGCCGTCGACAAGATCGCCGACAAGGTGCCGGCCGCCGCCGAGAAGGTGCACAGCACCGTCGAGAAGCTGGCCGAGAAAGTGCCTGCCACTACCGACCGCCTGGTGGGCAAGGCCCACGACACCGTGGAAAAAGTATCGGCCAAGGCCGGCGCCGTGTCCGAAGTGCTGAGCCAGAAAGCCGCCGACCTGAACGTGGCCTATGGCCGCCTGGCCGAAACGGGTCGCAGCTATGTGCGCAAGAGCCCAGGCACGTCCGTGCTGGTTGCCCTGGCCGCCGGCTACGCCGTGTCGAAGCTGCTGGGTTCGCGCCGCCATTGATCGATCGCTGCTGCAAGGGTTTGCAGCACTGATGGCCCGCCGTCCGCTTCCCCTTGCGGACGGCAACGCCCGGTCGTGCACCCGCACGTCCGGGCGTCTTTGCGCCCGCTCCGTGCCGTTCACGGGATGCTGGCGCGGCATTCCCATAATTTTCAAGGAACCTAATGTCCACCAAACCTAGCAGTCAGTCGTCCGGCGTCGATGGCGCCGGTTCCATTCTCTCCACTGTTTCCGGTCCTTCCAACGCAGCCCCGCCCCAATCGCTGGGCAACAACAATCCGCAGGGCGACGTGCTCCTTGAAAAACAGGTGGGCGGCATGGACCTGGCCGCGCGCACGCCCTACAACGCCAACAAGCCGGGCGAATACGGCGACGCGGCGCGCACGCCGCAGCAGGGGCAGGTCGCCAAGTCGTCGACCGACATCGCGAGCGCCAGCACGGCCGCCGAGAATATCCCTTCGCCAAAGACGGGCAACGGCCAGCCGCCCATTGGCGTGAACAACACCAATGCGCCACTGGACCGCGTGCGCGCCGATTCGAACGGCCAGATGCTGACCACGAACCAGGGCGTGCCGGTGGCGAACAACCAGGATTCGCTGAAGGCGGGCCTGCGCGGGCCCACGCTGATGGAAGACTTCATCCTGCGCGAAAAGATCACGCACTTCGATCACGAGCGCATTCCCGAGCGCATCGTGCACGCGCGTGGCTCGGCGGCGCACGGCTATTTCGAAAGCTACGAGGACCTGTCGGACATCACGCGCGCCGCGCCGTTCGCACAACCCGGCAAGAAGACGCCGGTGTTCGTGCGCTTCTCCACCGTGGCGGGCGAACGGGGCTCCACCGACACGGCGCGCGACGTGCGCGGCTTCGCGGTCAAGTTCTATACGGACGAGGGCAACTGGGACCTGGTGGGCAACAACATTCCCGTGTTCTTCATCCAGGATGCGATGAAGTTCCCCGACCTGGTGCATGCCTTGAAACCCGAACCGCACAACGCGATGCCGCAGGCGGCCAGCGCCCACGACACGTTCTGGGATTTCGTGTCGCTGATGCCGGAATCGATGCACATGCTGATGTGGGCGATGTCCGACCGCGCGATCCCGCGCAGCTACCGCATGATGCAGGGCTTCGGCGTGCACACGTTCCGCCTGGTGAACGCGGCCGGAGAATCGGTGTTCGTCAAGTTCCACTGGACGCCGCTGCAGGGCACGCACTCGCTGGTGTGGGACGAAGCAGTGAAGATCAGCGGCGCCGACCCCGATTTCCACCGCCGCGACCTGTGGGAAGCCATCGAGGCCGGCGAATTCCCGGAATGGGAACTGGGCCTGCAGGTATTCACCGAAGAGCAGGCCGACAGCTTCGAGTTCGATGTGCTCGATGCCACCAAGATCGTGCCCGAGGAACTGGTGCCGCTGCGCACGGTGGGCAAGCTGGTGCTGAACCGCAATCCGGACAATTTCTTTGCCGAGACCGAGCAGGTGGCGTTCTGCACGGCCCACGTGATTCCCGGCATCGACTTCACGAACGACCCGCTGCTGCACGGGCGCATCCACTCGTATGTGGACACCCAGCTGTCGCGCCTGGGCGGGCCGAACTTCCACGAGATCCCGATCAATGCGCCGGTCGCGCAGGTGCACAACAACCAGCGCGACGGCATGCACCGCCAGACGATCAACCGCGGTCGCGTGTCCTATGAACCGAACTCGCTGGGCGGCGGTTGCCCGTTCCAGGGCGGCCGCATGGGCTTCACGAGCTTCCCCCAGCAAACCTTCGTGGAAGACAAGGTGCGCGGCAAGCCCGAGCTGTTCGCCGACCACTATTCGCAGGCCCGCCTGTTCTGGCAGAGCCAGACGCCGGTCGAGCGCGCGCACATCATCGGCGGCTTCCGCTTCGAGCTGACGCGCGTGACCGTACCGGCGATCCGCGAGCGCACGCTGTCGATGCTGGTCAATGTCGATGCCTCGCTGGCCAACGCCGTGGCTTCCGGCCTCGGCATGGCGGTGCCGGATCCGCAACCGCTGGCGACCACGCGGCCGTTGCCCACGTACCGCACGTCGCCGGGGCTGTCGCTGCTGGCGCGGCCAGGGCAGGTGGGCATCCACACGCGCCGGGTCGCAATCCTCGTTGCCGACGGCGTCGACGCGGCCGGCGTGCGCACGATCTACGCATCGCTGCTGGCCGATGGCGCGGTGCCGCGCGTGGTCGCCTCGCGCCTGGGCCAGGTTACCGGCGCCGATGGCGATACGCTGGACGTGGAAATTTCGCTCGAAGCCGGGCCATCGGTGATCTATGACGCCGTGGTGGTGCCGGCCGGCGAAAAATCCGCGCAAACGCTGGCGGCGGACGCCAACGCGCTGGACTTCGTGCGCCTGCAATACCGCCACTGCAAGCCGATCATGGTGGTGGACGCCGGCGCGCAACTGCTGGCCAGCGCCGGCATCCCCGCCACGCTGCGCGACGGTTCGCCGGACCCGGGCATCATCGGCGCCCAGCCGGTCGACGCCGCCGCCGCGCTGGCCGCGTTCAAGGCAGCGCTGGCGCAGCACCGTGTGTGGGCGCGCGAGAGCGATCCACCCGTGGTGTAAGCCCATCCACCACCCCGGCAGGGCTGTAGCTCTGCCATAGGTGGTGCCCGGCCCGGTTGCATGCGCCACGCGCGGCAGCCGGGCTTTATCATTCGTCGAGCCCGCAAAGTTTCTTCAAAACCGGTGACAGACCGCTGCGGCGGACCGACCGGTTTTCTTGGAATATTCCTGGAAACCGGTGTCTGTCACCGGTTTTCCTGCAACTTTTTACGATTGCATGGACGTCTACGCCCCCCAGACCTGGAAGCCCCATGAGCGGCCGATGCTGCCGGGGTCGCCGTCGTCGCCGCTGCATTCCACGCCGCGGCGCCTCGCTTACCTGCTGGTGGGTTTCATCGTGGCCCTCACGGGTGGGCTGGGCAATGCACTTGTCACCGTCAACCTCGTGTATGCGCAAGGTTCGCTGGGCGTCTATTCGGCCGAGATCCAGTGGCTACCCACGGTGTACGTGATGGCCAACGTGTCGATGAACCTGCTGCTGGTGAAGTTTCGCCAGCAGTTCGGCCTGCGCCTGTTCACCGAACTGTTCCTCGTGCTGTATGCGCTGGCCACGCTGGCCCACCTGTTCGTGCACGGCCTGGGTTCGGCGATCGCCGTGCGCGCGGCCAGTGGCATCTCGGGGGCTGCGCTCACCACGCTGGGGCTGTATTACACGCCGCAGGGCTTTCCGGCCCAGCACCGGCTGAAGGGCGTGGTGCTGGGCATCGGCTTTTCGCAGCTGGCGCTGCCGATCGCGCGGCTGTTTTCCACCGAGCTGCTGGAAATCGCCGAATGGCGCGGCCTGTACTGGTTCGAGCTGGGCATGTGCCTGGTATCGCTGGGTTGCGTGCTGTTGCTGAAGCTGCCGCCGGGGGACCGCATCCGCGTCTTTGAAAAGCTCGACGCCGTGACCTTCGCCCTGTTCGCGCCGGGCGTGGCGCTGCTGTGCGCCGTGCTGGGCCTGGGGCGCGCCGTGTGGTGGTTCGAGGCGCCATGGCTGGGCTGGTGCCTGGCCGGTTCCATCGTGCTGATCACGGCGGCGGTGGCGATCGAGCACAATCGCGCCCGGCCCCTGCTGAACATCCGCTGGCTGACGACGTCGAACATGGTGCGCCTGGCCCTGTCGGTGCTGCTGATCCGCATCGTGCAGTCGGAAGCCACGGGCACCGTCGGCTTCCTGCAGGCACTGGGCCTGCAGAATGACCAGATGCGCGACCTGTGGCTCGTCACGCTGGTCGCCAGCATCGCCGGCATGGCGGCCAGCGCGCTGACGATCGCGCCCAGCCGCATCCAGGGATCGCTGATGTTCGCGCTACTGCTGATGGCGATCGGCGCTTACATGGATTCGCATGCCACCAACCTCACGCGGCCGGACCAGATGTTCATCAGCCAGGCGCTGCTGGCCTTTGCCGGCGTGTTCTTCATCGGCCCCGTGTTTGTCTCCGGCTTCGGCGCGATCATCGCCCAGCCAAGCAACCTGATCAGCTTCTCGCTGATGTTCTCGATGACGCAGAACCTGGGCGGCCTGCTCGGCTCCGCGCTGGTGGGCACCGTGCAGGTGCTGCGTGAAAAATACCATTCCAGCCAGCTGGTCGAGCACCTCACGCTGATCGATCCGCTGGTGGCCAGCCGCGTGCAGGGCAGTGGCGCCGCACTGGCCGGCACGCTGGGCGACCCGGCGCTGCGCAGCGCGCAGGGCGTGGCATCGCTTGGCGCGGCCGCCACGCGCGAAGCCAACATCCTCGCCTACAACGACGTCTTCCTGCTGATCAGCATCGTCGCCATCGCCACGCTGGCGTGGATGCTGCTGCACTACCTGTGGCAGATGTGCACCGTGTGCCGTCCCGCCATGCCGGCGCAGAACGCCCAGACGGGCATGGCCAGGGTATCCCTCGACAACTCCGGATCGAAATGAGCGCAAACGACACCACCCCACCTCCAGCAACCGCGCCCACGCCGGCCGCACCGGCACCGGCACCAGCACCCGCACCGGCGTCGGGTCAGCCCGACCGGCCGCACCGCTGGCTGGCGACCGTCGGCTTTGCGCTGATCGCGCTGATCGGCGTGCTCATCGTGCTGTACGCATGGCGGCTGCCGCCGTTCACCAGCCCGGTCGTGTCGACGGAGAACGCGCTGGTGCGGGGCCAGGTGACGGTGATCGGCACCCAGCTGTCCGGCTATGTCACGCAGGTGCACGTGCAGGATTTCCAGTTTGTGAAGGGCGGCGACCTGCTGGTGGAGATCGACCGCCGAGTCTACGAGCAGCGCTACGAGCAGGCCGAGGCGCAATTGGCTGCGCAGAAGGCGGCGCTGGAGAACTGGGGCCAGTCGCGGCGCAGCGCCGCCGCCACCATCGCGCTGCAGGAAGCGGCGCTGGCCAACGCGCGGGCCCAGGCGAAACGCGCCAGCGCCGACCTGGAGCGCGTCGAGCAGCTGGTGCAGGATGGTTCGCTGTCGCAGCGCGAGCGCGATGCCCAGCGCGCGGCGCATGCGCAGGCCCAGGCGGCCGTGGCACAGGCGCTGGCCAATGTCGAGATCTCGCGGCAACAGTCGCAATCGGTCACCGTCAATCGCGCCGCGCTGGAAGCGGCAGTCGCCAATGCGCAGGCGGCCCTGAAGGCGGCAAAGGTGGACCTGGACAATACGCGCATCATCGCGCCGGCCGATGGCCAGCTGGGCCAGGTCGGCGTGCGGCGCGGCGCCTTCGTCAACTCGGGCGCCCAGCTGATGGCCCTGGTGCCACGCCAGATGTGGGTCATCGCCAACCTGAAGGAAACCCAGATGAATGGCGTGCGTGTCGGCCAGAGCGCCACGTTCAAGGTCGATGCGCTCGATGGCACGGTGCTGACCGGGCAGGTCGAGCGCATCTCGCCGGCGACCGGTTCGGAATTCTCCGTGCTGCCGGCCGATAACGCTACCGGCAACTACGTGAAGATCGCCCAGCGCATTCCGGTGCGGATCCGCATCGATCCCGGCCAGAAGCTCGCCGACCGGCTGCGGCCCGGCATGTCCGTTATCGTCAGCATCGATACGTCGGCGGAGCTCAACGACGCGGAGACGCGGCAATGAGGGCTGCGGTGCTGAAGCCGTTGCCGATGCTGGTACCGACGCTGGTAATGCTGGCTGCGCTGGCCGGCTGCGCCGCGAAAGTGGCGCCTCCGCCAGCGTCGCAGTTGCAGGTGCCCGCGCAGTGGCGCGCGCCGCTGCCGGAAGGTTCATCGGGGCTGCCGGTCGATGCGCAATGGTGGCAGGGCTTCGATGACCCGGCCCTCACGGCGCTGGTCACGCGGGCGCTGGCAAACAATGGCGACCTGCGCGTGGCACGCGAGCGGATCGAGGACTACCGCGCCCGCGTGCGTGCCGCGGCCGCCGCGCAGCAGCCCACGCTGTCGTTCGACACGTCGCCCACCCGTGCCCGCACGCTGTCCGCCGCGACCGGCCGGCCTTACGTGGCCAACGCCTTCCAGGCCGAGTTCCAGGCAGCCTACGAGATTGACGTGTGGGGCCGCCTGGCCAACGCTACCGAAGCCGCGGCCGCCACTCTACGCGGCGAGCAGGCCAGCCTCGATGCGGCGGCCCTGTCGGTCGCGGCCAATGCCGCTTCCGGCTACCTGAACCTGCGCGGGCTCGATGCGCAGCTCGAGCTGGCGCGGGCGACGCTGCAACTGCGCGAGCGCTCGCGCGACCTGGCACGGCGCCAGTTCGAGGTGGGCTACAGTTCGCGCCTCGAATGGCTGCAGGCGCAGGCCGAATACGACACGGCGGCCGAGCAGGTCCCGCAATTGCAGCGACAGATCTTCGAGCAGGAAAACGCCCTGGCGCTGCTGGCCGGTGAGTCGCCCGGCACGCCCGGCATCATCCTGCGTGGCAAGGCGCTGTCCGAGCTGATGCCGCCACCGGTGCCGGCCGGGCTGCCGTCCGACCTGCTGCGCCGCCGCCCGGACATCGCGCGTGCCGAACAGGCCATCGCGGCCGCCAGCGCGCAGCTGGCCGCCACGCGCGACCAGCTGCTGCCCACGTTCCGCCTGACGGCCGCCGGCGGCATCCAGTCCACCGAACTGTCCGACCTGCTGCACGGGCCCACGCGGCTGTGGCGCCTGTCCGGCGCGCTGGTGGCGCCGCTGTTCGATGGCGGCCGCGTGCAGGCCGCCACCGATTCGGCCGCCGCCCAGCGCAACCAGGCATTGATCGCGTATGAAAACACCGTGCGGCAGGCCTTTGCCGAAACGGAAAATGGCCTCGACGCGATCACGCGGCTGCGCGAACAAGTGGTGCAGAACGACGCGCGCCGCGCCACCGCCGCCGAAACGCTGCGCATCGCCCACAACCGCTATGCCAACGGCTATGCCGCCTACCTGGAAGAACTCGATGCGCAGCGCAGCCTGTACGCGGCGGACGTGGCGCGCCTGCAGTTGCGGGCGCGCCTGCTGGCGGCGTCGGTCGATCTGTACCGGGCGATGGGGGGAGGGTGGACGGCGCCAGCCCCGCCGCCGCCCTCGCGATAGGCCGTCAGGTCATCGCGCATTGATGATCGCCCATCGACAACCGGGTATGATTGCCCGATGAGCTATCACATCACCCTGACCACCACGCGGCTCACGCTGCGCCCGCCGCGCCCCGGCGACGAAGACGACCTGTTCGCCCTCCACGGCGATCCCGAAGTGATGCGCTACTTCAGCGAGCCGGCGTGGACGGATCCGGAGCGCCCCGCCCGCCAGATCGCCGAGGATGCGGCGGCCTTTGCCGCGCGCGAGGCCTTCCGGTTCGCGATCGTGCTGAACGAAACGGGCCGGCAGATCGGCAATTGCGTCCTGTGCCGGCTGCACTGGACGAACCGGCGCGGCGAAGTCGGTTATGCGCTCAATCGCGCGCACTGGGGCAAGGGCTACATGAATGAGGCGCTGGCGGTGCTGCTGGAATTCGCGTTCGTCGAACTCGATCTGCACCGGCTGGAAGCGGACATCGACCCGCGCAACACGGCCTCGACGGGCGCGCTGGAGCGCCTCGGCTTCCAGCGCGAAGGCCTGTTGCGCGAGCGCTGGATCGTGGGCGGCGAGGTCTGCGATTCGCTGATGTATGGCCTGCTGCGACGGGAATGGCAAGAGCTGGCACCTCGACGCCAACGCTAGCGCCACCCGGTCATGGCCGCGTGCCGGCCGTGCGGAATTCCGATGCGATGCGGTCCTCGCCTGGTCGCTTGCCGATGCAGCCCTGGCTGGCGCCGCCGTTCAAGGGGCACTGTGCCATGCCGTCATCGGCCAGCCGCGCCGGCCGGCTCGCTGGCTGCGACGATGCCTGTGGCCGCTGTGCCCGGCGCGCCGGCGAAGCCTGCACGGGCGGCGGCGCTGGCACGAAGACCGGGGCCGGCCGCAGGAAAGCCGGCGGCGGTGGCGCGGGCAGGAAGATTGGCAGGCCGAACGGCCCGTAGGGATGCGCCGCCGCGCCGGCACCGGACAGCAGGCCCGCCGCCAGCACCCAGCGGCGGGCCTGCGCCGCGGAGCTCCGGGGCGGTCGATGGAAGAAAGCGGGCAAGGCCATGCAGCGTGTGTTCATGTCGGTTCCCCTGTCGAGGCCGCCGTTCTGCGCCGGCGGAGCGCCTGGTAACCGGATCATTATGACAATGCGCCGCGCTTTCCGTTACCCGGGAAAGGCAGGGCAGGAGGCCACCACAGGAAGCCATGAAAAGGGAGCCCCCACTTCGCAGGGTGTCTCCCTTCGGGGAATTGCTCTACGATGAACGCTCCCATACCGGAACCGGAACACCATGGAACCCGCATTTTTCCGCAATGCCCTGCTGGTGGAAGACCAGGCGTTGACGCGGCAGGCATTGAAGACCCTGCTGGTCCAGTGCGATCCGCTGCTGTCGGTCGACGAGGCCGGCGACGTGGACACCTGCCTCGGCATGCTGGCCCGTGGTTCCTATGACCTGATGTTCCTCGATTACCAGCTCGGCAGGGGGCGTTCGGGCATGGAAGTGCTGCGCTGGGTCGCCGAGCACGACCTGCCGCTGCACACCATCATGCTGTCGGGGCAGGATGACCGCGACACGGTGATGGAATGCATCAAGGCCGGCGCCAGCGGGTTCATTTCCAAGAGCAGCGACGAAGGCAATCTGGTGTTCCGCTCGGCGCTCGACACCATCCTGCGCGGCCAGATCTACCTGCCGCACACGGCGATGGGCAAAGGCGGATTCAGCCCCGCGGCGCGGCCGGCGGCCAGTCTGGACGGCCTGGCCCTGTCCCCCAGGCTGGCTGAAACGCTCGGCTATATCTGCCAGGGCCTGTCGAACAAGTCGATCGCACGCAAGATGGGCTTGACGGAAAACACGGTCAAGGAATACAGCGGCGGGCTGCTGGAAAAATTCGGCGTGCGCCGGCGCACCGAACTGATCGTGGAAATGGCACGGCGCGGCATCGTCATTCCACGCAGCGGCTGACTTCCACCGGGCTTGTGCTGGCCTGGCTGACCGCCTGGGCAATCGCCGCTTTCAGCCGTTCCGGATGCACAGGTTTGGACAACACGGCCACCGTGCGGCCGGCAAGGCTTGCCATCGCGGCCTCGACTTCGCCGGTCACGGCCAGCACCGGCGGGCACCGGTCGCCATCGCCGCAGGCCGGCAACAGGATATCGAGCACGTCGGCGGCTGTCGCCCCATCGGGCAGGCGGAAATCCGTGATGATCAGGTCCGGCACGCGTTCGAGCCCGGCCGCGAGCGTGCGCGCCTCGGCGATCCCCGCAGCCGTGTCCACGAGCATGCCCCATTGGCCCAGCAGCGCTTCCATGGCGGTCCGCACGAGGCAGTCGTCCTCGACGACCAGCACATACAGGCCATGCAGATCGGCCACCGCCGGATCGCCGGCGGGCGCCGGGTCGGTGCCCGCCATGCCGACACCGCGCGGCACGTCGATCGAAAAACGGGTGCCAAGCCCCACCGCGGACTTGAACTCGAGCCGGTGTTCCGGCAACAGCGCGACCATGGCGCTGACGATGGACAGGCCCAGGCCCAGGCCTTTTTCGCGATCGCGCTCCGCATTGTCGAGCTGCACGAACGGTTCGAACACGCGGTGCCATTGCTGGGCCGGGATGCCGATGCCGTTATCCATCACGTCGATGCGAATCCGGGTCTGCAGCCGCACGGCACCGATCAGGACGAAGGCGCCGCGGGCTCCATCGTGGCGGGCATACTTGATGCCATTGCTGACCAGGTTGCGCACGATGCGGCTCAACATCTGCCGGTCGCTGACCACGACGATCGGGGCCACCGGCATGCGCGCGTGCAGCGCCACGCCGCGGCTCTGCGCGAACGAGCCGAGTTCCGCCACGGCTTCGCGCAGCAGGTCGTTGATGTCGAAATGGGAAAGGTCGGGCGCGACAAAGCCCGATTCGAGGCGCGACAGGTCGAGGACCGCATTGAAGGTCGTCGCCATCGTGCGCGCCGAGCGGATCGACAGCACCGTCAGCCGCTTCGCCTCGCCCGTGTCGCCGCTGTCGAGGGCGCGCTGCATGGCCTCGAGCGCCAGGCCCAGGCCGAACATCGGCTGGCGCAGGTCGTGCGCGGCGGCGGCCAGGAACCGGGCGGTTTCCTGGCTCGCCCGCAGGGCCTGGCTGCGCTGCTCATCCTTCAGCCGGATCAGCGCCTGCGCCTTGATCTGGTTTTCTTCCTTCTCGTCGGCGAGCTGGGCATTTCTCCTGCCGAGCCGTGCGTTCATCTGCGACAGTTCGCACTCCTGCTGGAACTGGCGCCGGGCGTTCCGTTCCAGCTTGATCGACATGCCGAGCCCGATCGCCACCATGTTCGCCAGGAACAGGATGCCATACCCCACTTCGGGCAGCAGGCCGCCCCGTCCGGTACCGAGCAGGGCGCCATGCGTGGCAATGACGGCGCCAAGCGTGGCCAGGCCGGCCAGCATGACCGGCCGCGCCCGCAAGTGCAGGAAGCCGAACAGGTAGAACGTCGCCATGCACAGCGCGACGAAATAACCGTTGAAGGCGATGGAGGGCGGAACGAGCGCGATCATCAGCAACTCGCCGGCCACGACCACCGCCACGCCGGACAGCAACGTGGCATGCGCCGTGCGGTCGTTGCAGAAGGCGGCCGTCAGCGACTTCAGCACGCAATGGAGCAGCACGGCGCAGATGACGGCCCGGCACAGCCACACTTGTGCGAGAGGAAAACCGTCGACCTGACGGAAAAGGAAATAATCGAAGACCGCGAATACCAGCAGGATCAGCAGGGCAAGGAGGGCGGCCGCGCGGCGAAACGGCGCGAAGCGGTGCCCGTAATCGACCAGGAAGCGGTGCTCCATGTCGCTCGGAAACGGCGCCGGCAGCGTGAAGGTCTCGCGCAGGCTGCGCAGGGCGGCGGCGCTGCGCGAGCGCAGGCGCGACACCCTGCGCAGCCTGCGCCGGGCTGCCGCCTGCCACGAGGCCGGCAGCTTCGCTCCCTGCCGGGCGATCAAGCACGAAAGCGATCCCAAGATCCCTCCCCGCGTTATGATTTCCCTGTCACGATAGCACGTCGACAAGTGGTAGCGGTGGTCGCGGCGCCACGTTCCAGCGGGTCACCTGGCGAGCCGGCGCACGGGCGTGCCGGCCGCCGGTGCGCCGGCCGCCGTCTCCTCGAGCTGGAACCTGTCGACGACGCCGGCCAGGTGGTCGGCCTGCATGCGCAGCGACTGTGCGGCCTCGGTGGCCTGTTCGACCAGCGCGGCGTTGCGCACCGTCATCTCATCGAGCTGGCCGATGGCTTTGCCCACCGATTCGATGTCGCTGCTCTGGGCCCGCGTGACGCTCGAGATATCCTGCATGATCGCCGACACGCGGGCGATGCCGGTGACGACCTCCTTCATCGTGGTCCCCGCCGCGCCGACGAGTACGGTGCCGGTGTCGACCTTGGCCACCGAATCCTCGATCAACTGTTTGACTTCCTTCGCGGCGGCGGCTGAACGGTGCGCCAGGCTGCGCACTTCGCTGGCGACGACCGCGAAGCCACGCCCCTGTTCGCCGGCGCGTGCCGCTTCCACCGCCGCATTCAGCGCCAGGATATTGGTCTGGAACGCGATGCCATCGATGACGGCGATGATGTCGACGATCTTCTTCGACGACGCGCCGATCAGGTTCATCGTAGCGACGATGCTGTCCACCGCCTCGCCGCCCTGGCGCGACACATCCGACGCCTGCCGCGACAGCGTGCTGGCTTCCTCCGCATAGCCCGCATTGGCACGCACCGAGCCGACCAGTTGCTCCATCGAGGCCGCAACCCGCGCCAGCGCGCCGGCCTGCGCCTCGGTGCGGTCCGACAGGTCGGCATTGCCGGCGGCGATGCCGGCCGAAGCCGAGGTGATCGCCACCGTACCGCTGCGCACATCCGTCACGATGCCGGCCAGGCCATCGCGCATCGTGCCCATCGCATGCAGCAGGCTTTTCGGATGGGCGCCGCCCGTCTCCACGGGACGGTGCAGCTCGCCGCGGGCGATGGCGCGCGCCACACCGGCCGCATAGCCTGGTTCGCCGCCCAGTTGGCGCAGCAGGCCGCGCACGATGGCGGTACCGACCAGCACGCACAGCAGGGCGCTGACGATGGCCAGCGTGCCGATCCACCAGCCTGCCGTATCGGCCTTCTCGGCGGCGGCATCGGTCGCCACGCGGTTACGCTCTTTCAGCTCGTTCATCAGCACATCGATGTCGGCCACGATGGTGCGGCGCAGCGGGCTGCACTCCTCCATGAGGAAGGTGCCGTACTGTTCCATCTCGCCGGCCACGCGGTATTTGCGCGGGCGTTCGAGTTCGCGCGCCATCTGCAGCATGCCATCGCGCACCTTCGTGAACTTCGGATTGTCACGCAACAGCGGCTCCAGCCTGCCCAGTTCCGCCAGGTACAACGCCTTCTCGCGGTCGAGGATGTCGAGTTCGCGCATGGCTGCATCGTCATCGCGGAAGATGTAGGCATTGCGCGCCGCCATGCCGGTCTGCGCCAGCGCTTCGCGCGCGTTGACGAGCGGGTCGAACTCCAGGCGCCGCAAATCGTTCGCGTTGTCGAGCGCGGCATCGATCTGGTTGACGCGCGAAATGGCCACGAGGGCAAGGATGGCGGTAAACAGCATGACCAGCGCAAACGCGGAATAGAGCTTGGTGGCGATACTGGCGTGACGGTAGGTGAGCATGGCGGGCTTTGAATTTGACGGATTTGATTGAAATCATGCCTCAATAATTTCCATCAATCAACACAAATTGCTGAATTTAAGGATTTGTTGTGCGTTCCCATCAAAATCGTCAAATTGCCTTGCCAGCCCGTATACTGTTGCCTCACAAGGTTGCACCATGAACACTACCGACGACCCGATTCTCACCACCACTGCCGCGGCGCGCCTGCTGGGCGTTGCCACCAGTACTGTCCAGACGTGGATGGAAAGCGGCGCGATCGCCTCCTGGAAAACACCCGGCGGGCACCGCCGCACCCGGCTTTCCGCCATCCAGGGTCTGCTGGAGCGTTCCCCCGGCCAGCCTTCGGCCACCGTCGGGCAGGCCATCGAGGCGGCGCTGTCGCCGGCATCGCCCCCCTTGTCTTCCTTATCCCCCTTGTCCGCCGAATTTTCGCCGCGTCGGGCGCCGGCCTATCCAGCGGGCAGGGACGAGGCGACGCGGCTGGTGGCGCTGTCCGCCTCCGGCCTCGTCGACACGCCGCCCGAGGCCCGCTTCGACCGCATCGTGCGTCTCGCCGCGCAGGTGACCGGCTCGCCGATCGCGCTCGTGTCGCTGCTCACTTCGACCCGGCAGTGGTTCAAGGCGCGCGTGGGGCTGGACGCGCAGGAAACGCCGCGCGAGTGGGCGTTCTGCTCGCACGCCATCCTGGGCGGCGAACCGTTCGTGGTGGAAGATGCGGCAGCCGACCCGCGTTTCCGCGACAACCCGCTCGTGCAGGGCGATCCGAAGATCCGCTTCTATGCGGGCGTGCCGCTGCGTGACCCGGAGGGCCAGGCGCTCGGCACACTGTGCGTGATCGACCGCGAACCGCGCAAGCTGCGCAGCGCCGAACTGCAGGCGCTGATCGACCTTGCCGATATCGCTTCGGAAGAAGTAAGCAAGAAGTAACCCCACCGTTGCCACACCCCAAAACCGGGGACGTACCCTGGTTTTGAGGAAAAACCAGGGACGTACCCCTGTTTAATGGAAACTGTGTCGATGTTGCCTCTAAACAGGGGTACGTCCCCAGTTTTGCCGAGCGGTTATGTATCAGTGGCCGCCGGCCTTGCCGGGCTCGGTCGCTTGCGGCAGGTTGGCCGCCTCGCCATGCGGCTGGTCGGCGTGCGGATGGTCCTTGTGGCGCAGCTTGCGCACCATGCGCCCGAGCCAGTGCTCGATGTCGTCGACGTACGTGAACACGGCCGGCACTACCAGAAGGCTCAGCAAGGTGGACGTGATCAGGCCGCCGATCACCGTGATCGCCATCGGCGCGCGGAAGCTGGGGTCGGCGCCCAGGCCAAGCGCCAGCGGCATCATGCCGGCGCCCATCGCGATCGTCGTCATCAGGATCGGGCGGCTCCGCTTGTGGCACGCATCCACCAGCGCCTCGGTGCGCGTCATGCCGGCGTCGCGCGCCAGGATCGCGTAGTCGACCAGCAGGATCGAGTTCTTCGTCACGATCCCCATCAGCATGATCAGGCCGATCATCGACGGCATCGAGAGCGCGCTGCCGGTGATGAGCAGCAGCACGATGGCGCCGCCGATGGACAATGGCAGCGCGGCCAGGATCGTCACCGGCTGCATGAAGTCCTTGAACAGCAGTACCAGCACGCCATAGATGCACAGCACGCCGATCGCCATCGCGATGCCGAAGCTGGCGAACAGCGACGCCATTTCCTGTGCATCGCCCAGTTCGGCGATGCGCACGTTCGGCGGCAGGTTGGCCAGCGAAGGCAGCTTGCGCGCCTCGGCGTTCAGTTCGCCCAGCGTGCGGCTGCCCAGTTCCACGTCCAGCGTCACGTTGCGGCTGCGGTTCAGGCGGTCGATCTGCGCCGGGCCCGATTCCATCGTGATCGTGGCCACGTTGGCCAGCAGCACGGGGCCGTTCCGGCCCGGCACGGTCAGGCGGCCGATCGCGTCGAGGTCGGCGCGCACGTAATCGGGCAGCTTCACGCGGATCGGTACCTGGCGTTCCGGCAGGTTCATTTTCGTGAGGTCGAAGTCGTAGTCGCCGGCCGTGGCCACGCGCACCGTTTCGCCGATCGACGCGGCCGTTACGCCCAGGTCGGCGGCGCGGGCGAAGTCGGGGCGCACGATGATCTCCGGCCGCACCAGCGACGCCGACGACGTCACGTTGCCGATGCCGGACAAGGTGCGCAGCTCGCGCTCGGCACGGCGCGCGGCCGCGATCAGCGCATCGGGATCTTCCGACTGCAGCACGAGCTGCATCTTCACGCCGGTATCGGGCGGGCCCACCGTGAAGCGGGCGCCGGCGATATTGGCCAGCTGGCGGCGCAGCAGCGAATCGATTTCCGCCATCGTTTCATCGCGGTCGGTGCGGTGCACGGTGGTGATCGTCAGCACCGCGCGGCGTGCCTCGGCCGCGGCGCCGGGCGCGAACGCATCGCCGGAAGAACCGCCGCCGATCGAACTGAACACACCGGTCACCCCGGGCACCCGCATCGCGGCCAGGCGTGCCTGCTCGGCCACTTCACGCGTTTGCGCCAGCGTGGAGCCGGGCGGCAGTTCGGCGTTCACCTGCGTCTGCGCGCGGTCGGCCGGCGGCACGAAGCCGGTTGGCAGCAGCCCCACCAGCATGATCGAGCAGACAAAGAAGATGGCCGACGCCAGCGCGGTGAACATGCGGTGCTTCAGGCACCATTTCATGGTGCGCATGTAGCGCGACATGATCGGACCGTCTTCTTCCACGTGGCCCGGATGCTTCGGCTTGTGCGGTTTCAGCAGGTAGGCGGCCATCATCGGCGTCAGCAGCCGCGCCACCACCAGCGACGCCAGCACGGCCAGCACGGCGGTCCAGCCGAACTGCTTGAAGAACTTGCCGGGAATGCCGCCCATGAACGCGGTCGGCAGGAACACGGCCACCAGCGCGAACGTGGTGGCGATGACCGCCATGCCGATTTCGTCGGCAGCTTCCAGCGCCGCCTGCATCGGCGTCTTGCCCATGGCCAGGTGGCGCTCGATGTTCTCGATTTCCACGATCGCATCGTCGACCAGCACGCCCACGACGAGCGCCAGCGACAGCAGCGTGACCGTGTTCAGCGTGTAGCCGAACCAGTAGATGCCGAGGAAGGCGGGCAGCACGGACAACGGCAGCGCGGCCGATGCCACCAGCGTGGCGCGCCAGTCGCGCAGGAACCAGAACACCACGATCACGGCCAGGATCGCGCCTTCGTACAGCAGCTCCATCGAGCCCTCGAAGTTCTCCTCGACGGGGAAGGCGTTGTCGATCACCTGCTTCAGTTCCAGGTTCGGATGCGCCTTGCGCAGTTCCTCCACCGCTTCCTGCACGCCGTCCTCCACCGCCGTTTCGCTGGCGCCCTTGGTGCGGAACACTTCGAATGCCACCACCGGCTTGCCGTCCTGCGTGGCGATCGCGCGCGGTTCGGCGATCGTGTCGGTCACTTTCGCCACCTGGTCGAGGCGCACGTGGCGGCCATCGCCCAGCGGGATGTCCATGCGCGCCAGTTCCTGGGCCGACTGCACGGTGCCGATCGTGCGCACCGACTGCTCCGCGCCGGACACGTCACCGCGGCCGCCCGGGGCTTCGCGCTGCACCAGCCGCAGCTGGCGCGACACGTCGAGCGCCGACACGCGCAGCGCGGCCATCTGGGCGTCGTCCAGTTCCACGCGGATCTCGCGGTCCACGCCGCCCACGCGGTTGACGGAACCCACGCCGGGCACCGTCAGCAGACGCTTCGCCACGGTGTTATCGACGAACCACGACAGGTCGGCATCGTCGACGGGCGTGGAGCCCGGCTTGTTCACGGCAACGTACGTGGTGATCACCCGGCCGGCCGTGGACACCTTGCTGACGACGGGTTCGCGCAGTTCGGCCGGCATGTCGGCGCGCACCTGCGACACGGCGTCGCGCACTTCGTTGACACCGTCCGAGATGTTCTTTTCAAGGATGAACTCCACGGTGATCGTGGCCACGCCGTCGAGCACCTTGGTGTAGATGTTCTTCACGCCTTGCAGCGTGGCGACCGAATCCTCGATCTTGCGCGCAACCTCGGTTTCCAGCTGCGCCGGGGCGGCGCCCGGCAGCGAGGCGCTGACCGTCACGATCGGCAGTTCGATGTCCGGAAAGTCCTGCACCGGGTTGGCCTTGTAGGCCATCAGGCCGGCCAGCGTGAGCAGCACGAACAGCATGATCGCCGGAATCGGATTCCGGATCGACAGGGCGGAAAAGTTCATCGCGGCTCCTTAATTCGCGGCGCGCTGGTTTGCCGCGGGTGACGTGGCCGCAGCCGCCGGCCCTGCATTGGCAACCCGCACCAGGTCGCCATCGTTCAGGAAGCCGGCACCGTTCTGCACCACCTGCATGCCGTCGCCCACGCCGGACAGGATCTCGATCCGGTCGCCCATGCGCCGTCCCGTCTGCACCTTCAGCTGGCTCACGCGCGAATCGGCATTGAGCCGGAACACGTAGGGGAAGCCATCCCGTACCACCACGGCCGGCTGCGGCAGGGTCAGCGCGCCCGAGGTGCCCAGCTCGAAGTGGCCGCTGGCATACATGCCGGCCTTGAACGGTGCATTGCTGCGGGTATCCGGTGGCAGGTCCACATAGACCAGCGCGGAACGCGTCTGCGGGTCGATGGTGGGGGCGATCATCCGCACCTTGCCTTTCAGCTCGCTGCCGTTGGCCGCCTTCACCGTGACCGTGCCACCGATGCGGATGTTCTTCAGCTCCGCCGCCGTCACCTCGGCACGCCATTCGAGACGGCCCTGGCGGATCATGCGGAACAGTTCCGTGCCGGCGCCCACCACCGAGCCCACCGTGGCGCTGCGCGCCGAGATCACGCCGCTGTCCGGCGCCACCACCTGCGTGTATTTCTGTCGCAACTGCTGCGAGGCCAGGGCCGCGCGGGCCGACTCGATGCGTGCGTTGGCCGTCTGCTCGGCCGTCAGGTATTGCGAGACCTGCTGCTCGGACAGCGCGCC
This sequence comes from Pseudoduganella lutea, assembly GCF_004209755.1. Lineage (NCBI taxonomy): Bacteria > Pseudomonadati > Pseudomonadota > Betaproteobacteria > Burkholderiales > Oxalobacteraceae > Pseudoduganella > Pseudoduganella lutea. The sequence goes on from NZ_CP035913.1 coordinate 4,246,339, forward strand.
CGACGCCTGCACGGCGCGTGCCCGCTTCGCATTGGCCTGGGCCTCGGCGGCATTGGCCCGTGCCTCGGCCAGCGCGGCTTTCGCCTGCGCCACGTCGGCGTTCACGGTATCGGCCGAGAACACGGCCAGCACCTGGCCTTTTTTCACCACGTCGCCCACGTTGACGCGCACCTCGGTCAGCCGCAGGCCGTTCGACTCGCTGCCGAGCGAGGCTTCCTGCCACGCCGCCACATTGCCGTTCGCGGTGAGCCGCAGTGGCAGCGTGGCCTGCTGCGGCCGGGTGGTGGACACGGTCAGCGCCGGCGTGGCGGCCGGTTTCTTTTCATCGGCCGCGGTGGAGGAGGGGCTGTACAGCGTGACGCCGGCGGTGCCCACGGCAAGCGCGGCCAGCAGTACCAGCGCGAGCGGCTGCTTGACCACGTTGGTGCCAAACTGCGTGCCCGGCTTTGCACCCGACGCTGTGCTCGACTTCGTTTTCGGATTGGTCATGTTCTTTTTCATGGATTGCTCGCGTTGGTCATCACGGATGCGTTCGAATTGTCGCGGTTCCAGCCGCCGCCGGCCGCGCGGTACAGCGCGATCCAGGCGGCGCTGCGTTCGCGCTGCACGGCGATCATCGCGTTCTCGGCGGCGAGGCGGGTGCGGCGCGCGTCTTCCAGCTGCAGCAGGCTGCCCATGCCGTTCCTGTACAGGTCTTCGGCCGCCGTGAACGATGCGCGGTAGCCTTCCAGCGCGGCCTGCGCCTGCACGGCGCGCAGGTCGGTGCCCTGCAGGTTGACGAGCGCCTGTTCGACTTCGCTGACGGCCTGCCGCACGCTGCCGCGGTAGCTGGTCACGGCCGCTTCGTAGCGCTCCTGCGCCGCCGCGACGGCGGCGCGGCGCCGGCCGGCATCGAAGATGGGCAGGGTCACCTGCACCGGGCCGATCGTCCACGTATTGGCGGTCACGCTTTCCCCGGCGGCGCGGATCTGGCCGCGACCGATCGCGCCGGAGATGCCCAGCCGCGGATAGCGCTGGGCGCGGGCGCCGGCCACTTCGAAGCTGGCCGCGGCCACTTCGCGCTCGGCATTGAACACGTCCGGCCGCTGGGCCAGCGTCTGGGCCGGCAAGGCGTCGATACCGATGCCCTGCGCCGGCGACAGGTCGGCGGCGCCGGCCGCCAGCCGGCTGCGCAGCTCTGGTTCAGGGACCGCGGTCAGCGCGACCAGCGTCTTCACGTCCACCTCGCACTGGGCACGCTGTGCGATTTCGCGGTTGGCACCATCGGCCGCGCTGGCGCGGGCCAGCGCCAGGCTGGCGGGCGCCTCGAAGCCCGCCTGCGCCGTCAGTTCCGTCAGCCGCGCGGTATCGGCGCGCGAGGCGGCATCCTGGCGTGCCACGTCGAGCAAGCGCTCGCAGGCGCGCAGCTGGTAATACGTGTTCGCGGTATCGGCCGCCACGGAGACGCGTGCATCGTGCCAGCCTGCCTGCGCGCCCTCGTAGCGGGCCTGCGCCGCATCGCGCACGGCGCGGTTGGCGCCAAAGATGTCGATTTCCCACGACGCCTGCAGGTAGCCCTGCGACGTCGTGTTGGTGGGCATCGCGGCGCTTTGCTGGCTGGCGCGGGTGGACGTGAGCGCCGCGTCGACTGTCGGTGCCAGCGCCGCGCCGGCGGCCACGCGCTGTTCGCGCGCCTGCGCCAGCCGGCTGCGTGCCGCGGCCACCGTGGGGCTCGCCACCTGCGCTGCCTCCACCAGCTCCGCCAGCAGCGGGTCGCCCTGGCCGCGCCACCAGCCGGACAATTGGGTGACCGTTCCCCCGTGGGGCAAGGGCGCATGCCATTGCGCTGGTTCCTTCGACTCGACGACCGGCGGCGGACCGGACAGCGCGCAGCCGCCCAGCGCCAGCGCGACCGCCAGCGTCATTGCCAGCTTCGTCGTCGACTTCATGATCGGTGCTGCTGGATTCATGCTGCTCCTTTCCTTCTTTTTTCGTGTTCGGCGGTGACGATCGCCTCGGCATAGTCGACCAGCCGCGGTATCCATTCCTGCAATGCGTGCGGTGCCGCCACCAGCTGCGGCGTGACGGCGGCAACGATGTCCTGCGAGATCATCAGGTGCGCGCCCAGGGCCGCCACGCCATGCACCAGCCGGCGCACCTCGTCGTCCACCGCCACGTCGAGGTGGCGCGCGAGCACGGCGGCCAGCGCCTCGAACTCGGGGCGGATGCCGTTATCGATCTCGTTCTGCCAGATGCCGGTGGGTTCCAGCACTTCGCGCAGCCACATGCGCAGGCGCAACTGGGCGATGTCGCCTTCCATCATCGGCGCCAGCAACTGCGTGTAGTAACCGTGCAGCATCTCGCGCAGCGTGAAGCCGGGCTGGTCGAACTGGGCGATGTTCTTTTCCGGCGGTGGCATGAAGTCCGTCAGCGCCGCGCGGTACAGGCCCGCCTTGTCGCCGAAGTAATAGGCGATCGCCGCTACGTTGGCGCCCGCCGCCAGGGCGATCTCCCGGGTGGACGTGGCATTGAATCCCTGCGCGGCGAACAGCCGCATGGCCGCCCCCAGCAGGCGCTCGCGCGACTGTTCGCCATCCGAACGGATCTTGCGTATGTGTTTTTCTGACATCCCTCGATTAAATCATAGATTTAAAACGATTGATATAAGTAAGTCATTCGTTTGAACAAGACGCTGTGCGCTTGCTGGATGGCCGGCGTTACTGGACGGCGCTGCGGGATGGAAGATGGTGCGACGGTACCGGTGCGTCATCGGACGCGCGGCAAAAGGAAAGTGACGGGCTGGCACCGGGGTCAGACCCCAATCATGGGAAATATTGCCAGGATTTGGGGTCTGACCCCGGTTTCTGGAAATATAGCGGGATATACGGGCAAAAAAATGCCCGCGAGCCAGGGGCTGCGGGCGAGGTCCAATTGTTCGGAGAACGCTTGGAGGAGACGGTTCCAATATAGCTTGGTATATGTTGCGCTGCAATACCGTAAAACTACCGTGCGCGCGCCCCCTCTGGATCGGAAGCGTTTCCAGCGGTTATGTGCACTGCAACAAAATTTGGTGTCGGCGGCCTGCGGCAAATATCCCAAAGCGTAAATTCGGAATCACCAAGAGTTCTTCAGCTGAGCTGACGCGACAGGAATGCAAGCGGCGCGACAATGCTCTCCGCAAAAATATTTTGCGGTTGCGTAAAACATACGCGACTATTGGAAGGTATAGCGACCGCCCCGGCCAGGCAGCGGTCTTGTCCGTTTACTGTGCTTTGAGTTGCAGCGTGAACGTGCTGCCTTTGCCGAACTCGCTGCTGAAGAACAGCGAGCCGCCGAGCACGTTGGCAAGGTTCTGGCACAGATAAAGGCCGAGGCCGGCGCCTTCGGCATGGCGAGTCGAGGTGGAATCGAGTTGCGAGAATGCCTGGAACAGCTTGGCCTGGTCCTCGTCGCGGATGCCGGCCCCCGTGTCGGACACGGAAAATTCCGCCGCCGTGCCGCCCCCATCGAGGGTGCGCCGCGCCAGGGTCACGCGCACGGTGCCTTTTTCAGTGAACTTGATGGCGTTGTTGGCCAGGTTGATGAGGATTTGCGTGAGCGCACGGCGGTCGGTGTCGATGGAGACCGGCTGTTCGTCCAGCACCACTTCCAGTGCCAGCCCTTTTTGCGCCGCAAGCGGGCGCAGTGTTTCAGCCACCTGGCGCACCAAGTCCTGGCATTGCACGTGCTCGATCGACAGCGTGACCTTGCCCGCTTCGATCTTGGCCACGTCGAGGATGTCGTTGATGAGCGAAAGCAGGTGGCGCGCCGAACCGCGAATGGTGTTCAGCTGCTTTTCCTGCTCGTCCGTCAGCGGCCCGGGCAGCTTCATCAGCAAAGCGCCCGTGAAGCCGATGATGGCGTTCAGCGGCGTGCGCAACTCGTGCGACATATTGGCGATGAAGGCCGATTTCGTCCGGCTGGCCTCGCCCAGTTCCACGTTCTTCAGCGCGATCTCGCGGTTGATCGTTTCCAGCTGCCCGGCATGGTGTGCGAGGCGCATGTTCAGTTCGATCACCTGGCGCTCGCGCGCCTGCAGTTCGCTGTTGACCTGCACCGCCTGCTCATAAGTGGAGATCAGCAGGTCGAGGATCTGCTGGCGCTCGGCATTGATGAAGTGCTTCTGCTCGCCCAGGTAGAGGGCGATGCCCACTTCCATGTTCTGGTCCTTGCGCAGCTTCTGGTTGACCAGCATGTGGCCGATGCGGTTGAGCAGGTAGTCTTCCGCATAGGGCTTGCGGATAAAATTGTCGGCGCCGCATTCGATGCCGCGGATGATGTCCTTCGGGTCGTTCAGCGACGTGACGAGGATGACGGGAATGTCGCGCATCGCCGGATCGGTCTTGATCGCACGGCACAATTCGTAGCCATCCATTTCCGGCATCACGATGTCCGACAGCACCAGGTGCGGCTTGCGTTCGGCGATCGCCGCCAGCGCCAGCCGGCCGTTGCCGGCCACCCGCGCCTTGTACTTGACCGACTGGATCAGGCGGCGCAGCCGCTCGGCCTGCGTGGGGCTGTCCTCGACGATCAGGATCTCGATTTCGCCCGGTTCGATTTCGTAGGTGGAGTCCACTCGTTTGCCCTGTGCTGTCATCCGGTTTGGTGTGTCCGACTATAAATGAAATGCGGGGCCGGCGGCGCCCGCGCGACTACGGTGTTCAGGCATCCCCGCCCCGGGCGGCGGCTTGCGCTTCTGCCGGCATCTCCGCCTGCACCTCGCCCTGGAAACCGCCCGCACGGTACGTGACCACCAGCGTATCGCGGTGGCCATGCGCGGCCACCGGCTGGATCGGCGTCGATTCGTGGATCACGGTCGCATCGTCGAGCAGCAGCATCGTCCATGGCTCGGTCATCGTGAAGCGCTTGCCGTTCGGGCCATCGGCTTCGAAGATGCGTGTCTCGCCACCCTTGATGCCATGGCGGCCGACGAGGGCCACCGCCACGTAGTCCACGCCATCGCGGTGCGCTCCTTCGGGCGTGGGGCGGCCGATGCCGTCGGCCGTGTCGATGCGGAACTGATGGGCTTCCACATACCACGTCTTCTCGTCGCGCACGCTGGAAAACAGCCGGCCCAGCGCCGTCAGCAAACCCTGCCAGCCCGGTGCTTCCACCGTTTCCGGCAGCACCGGTGCGAACATGCGGTGCATGCCGCCGTGCAGCGCATTGTATTCCACGCTTTGCCAGTGGGCCCGGTGCGGGGTCTGCGCCAGCGCCTGGTCTTCCTGCACGTGTTGCACGAAGCAGGAGTGGCGGCGGCGCCGGTAGCGGCCGCCGTCCTTCAGGTAATTGTCCAGTTCCAGGGTATCCCAGCCCGGCGCCAGCGCGTCGAGCTGCGCCAGCGGTGTGCCGGCAAGCGCCGCCACGTCGGCCGGTGCCAGCAAGGCCCAGCCTTGCGTACGCAGCGCCTGGGTGACCTGGTCGAGGGATGTGAACTGCGGCGTCATGGCGCACCTTCATTGGTTGAAAAATATTGTCGTATTGTACGACTTCAACTGGCGGGGCGTCAGGGGAGCAATTCAGCCGATACGCATTGGAAGGAATGGCCGGGCGGCGACCGTCGCAAGCGCATGGCGCTCAGGGCAGCCGCTGCTCTTCCTTCGCCGCCGTGAACGTCAGCGTGGCGGCAGCCCGCCCCGCGCTGCCACCCACGTTGACGGTATTGATCTGCCCCGGCAGGAAATCGGTCAGCACGCCATTCTTCAGCACGGTGCCGGCGGGTAGCGCGGCGCCGTCGACCTGCTGGTAGACGGTGATCGTGTCGGCGCTGGCCTTGACGCCCACCCATTGCAACGGCAGGCGCCGTCCTTCCGCGGCCAGCACGAAGCGCTTGTCCAGGTAGCGCCGCAGCGCGTCCTGGCCTTCGTCGAGGCCGAGGTCGAACTGGCGGCCGTACAGGTTTGCCAGCAGCGCTTCCACGTCGTGCGCGGTGTACGTGTGCACGATCTCGGTGTTGCCGGTGTCGGCGTTGTAGCCGATGTCCGCCAGGCCCATGTGGTAGTTGTGGGCCGTGGCGGTGCCGGACAACACCGCCGCCGCGAGGGCGGCGTTCCTGAACCAGCGCAGCATCAGCGGGCGGGCTCCGGCGTTGGCTGCGATGGATTGGCTTGCTGCGTGGCGGGCGGCGTGGCCGGCTGCGCAGGCGCGGCCTCCTTCAGCTGGTTCGTTTCCGCCTGCTGCTTGGCGGCGGCGCCATTGGCCGGCGTGGCGGTATCGGCCGGCTTTGCCTCCGCTTTTGTCTTTTCATCGCCCTTCAGCGGCGCATTGAAGTCCTTCATCATGTCGTTCGGCTTGCGCTCCATCTTGAACAGCTCCAGGCGCGACGGCACGGCCTTGCGCGGCCACGCATTGTTGCTGGTGTCGATGTCGGCCGTTTCCCAGTACGGGTCCTGCGCCAGCGCCGTCATCGGTTCGTCCGTCACCAGCAGCTTCGTCACCTTCTGCGGCGAGTAGCGCCACACTTCGGCCGGCACGCGTTCGATGTATTTTTTACCCGACTTGAGCGTGATCTCCAGGATCAGCGGCATCACGAGACCGCCCTTGTTGGTGAAGTCGACCAGGTAGATGTACTTGCCCTGCCTGAGCAGATCCTTTTGCCATGGCTCCAGGCCTTCCAGTGTTTCCTTGTACTTGTTGCGGTCCGCATTCGTGACGGTGAACTGGTCATGCTGGTTGTAGAAGTCCTTCAGCTCTGGATGGCGGTCGATGCGGCGCTCCATGCCCTCGTTGCGCTGGTCCGTGATGGACACCGGCTCCTCGGCCTTGCGGGCGCGGGCCCATGCCTTTTCGATTTCCGGGTCCTGCGTGCTGATGTTGAATTCCGTGATGTTGTCCAGGCTGATGTCCACGGCATCCGTGGTGTAGAACCAGCCGCGCCAGAACCAGTCGAGGTCCGTGCCGGACGCGTCTTCCATCGTGCGGAAGAAGTCGGCCGGCGTGGGGCGCTTGAACTTCCAGCGGCGCGCATATTCGCGGAACGCGTGGTCGAACAGTTCGCGACCCAGGATCGTCTCGCGCAGGATGTTCAGCGCGGTGGCCGGCTTCGCATAGGCGTTGTTGCCGAACTGGAGTACCGATTCGGAGTTCGTCATGATCGGCACCTGGTTCGTCGAGCGCATGTAGGCGGTGATGTCGCGCGGGTCGCCGCGGCCGATCGGGAAGTCCTTTTCCCATGCCTGCACGGCCAGGTATTCGACGAAGGAATTCAGGCCCTCATCCATCCACGTCCACTGGCGCTCGTCCGAGTTGACGATCATCGGGAAGTAGTTGTGGCCCACTTCATGGATGATCAAGGCGATCAGGCCATATTTCGTGCGCTGGGAATACGTCAGTTCGCCGGTCTTCTTGTCCTTCGTCGGGCGCGGGCCGTTGAAGGAGATCATCGGGTACTCCATGCCGCCCACCGGGCCGTTCACGGAAATGGCGGTCGGGTACGGGTAGTCGAAGCTGTACTTGTTGTACTGCTCGATCGTGTGGATGATCGATGGCGTGGAATAGCGCTCCCACAGCGGGTTGCCTTCCTTCGGGTAGTACGACATCGCCAGCACGTTCGTGCCATCCTTCTTGTAGCCTTGCGCATCCCAGATGAACTTGCGCGACGAGGCAAAGGCGAAATCGCGCACGTTCTTCGCCTTGAAGTGCCAGGTCCTGGTGGCCTTGCTGACCGTCTTTTCCGCTGCTTCCGCCTCGGCCTGGGTAACGATCAGCACGGGCTTGCTCGCGGTGCGCGCCTTTGCCAGGCGGTCGCGCTGGGCCGCCGTCAGCACGTCGCCCGGATTCTGCAGCTCGCCGGTGGAGGCCACGATATGGTCCGCGGGCACGGTGAGCTTCACGTCGTAGTCGCCGAATTCCAGCGTGAATTCGCCGGAACCGAGGAACTGCTTGTGCTGCCAGCCGGCCACGTCGTAGTAGGCGGCCATGCGCGGGAACCACTGGGCGATCTCGAACAGCGCGTTCTTGTCGTCTTCAAAATATTCGTAGCCGGAGCGGCCGCCGAGCACTTTCTGCTCGTTGATCTTGTACGACCAGTCGATGCCGAACGTGACCTTGTCGCCCGGCTTGAGCGGCGACGGCAGGTCGATGCGCATCATGGTGCCGTTGACCACGTACTTCAGCGGGGCGCCACCGGCGCTGCGGATGTTCGACAGCTTGAAGCCGCCATCGAATTCGCGGCCGGTCAGCACGTTGCGCAAGCCTTCGAACTTGGCGCCGCCTTCCTCGCCCTGCGGCTTCATCCATGCCTCGCGCGACGGCGCGGTCTGCACGCGGCGCGCATCGGAGTCGGACTTGTAGATGTTCTGGTCCAGCTGGAGCCACAGGTAAGTGAGGGTGTCCGGCGAGTTGTTGTGGTACGTGACCTGTTCCGTGCCCGAGATCGAGCGGTTCGCTTCATCGAGCGTGGCGCGGATCGTGTAGTCGGCACGCTGCTGCCAGTACTGGTGGCCGGGCGCGCCCGAGGCGGTACGGTAGGGCGTGGCGGTGGGCAGCAGCTCGTCGAGCTGGCGGAACTTGTCGTCGAACGTGCCGGCCGGCGGTGCGGCGGCAAAGGCGGAGGCGGCCAGGCCCAGTGCGGACAGGCTGGCGGTGAATACAGTGGTGACGATGCGCAGGCGCTTCATTGATACCCCAGGGCAGTGAGGGTGCCGCGCCGTGCCGGGTCTGGCCGGGCGATACGCCTTCGTGTTTTTGTGGAAACAGCCGGGATATTCTAAGCGTGCTCGTCAGTCTGTGCTGGCGGCTTGTTTGTAACAAAGCGGAAACATTGCCGGGTGCGGACGTCCGCGCCGGACAATCGCGCATGGCAGGGCGCACCGCTGGTGGGCCGCGGGGCAGCCGGGCCGGACGTCCGCTGTCCGGCCCGGCTGCCACCCTGTCGCGCCAGCGCGACGGACAGCGTCAGCCGGCGTCCGCCAGGCTGGCCCGCAACGTGTCGAGCCGCCCCTTCAGGTCCTGCACCTGGTCCAGGCTGCACTGGCTGGCGGCCAGCACGCACGGTGGAATTGCCTTGGCCTGTTCGCGCAGCGCGTCGCCCTTCGGGGTCAGCGCGATGATGACCTGGCGTTCATCGTTCGCGCACCGTGTGCGGGTGATCAGCTCCGCCTGTTCCATCCGCTTCAGCAGCGGCGTCAGCGTGGCCGAATCCAGGAACAGCTTGTCGCCCAGTTCGCTCACGGTCTGCTCGTTGCGCTCCCACAGCACCATCATCACCAGGTATTGGGAATACGTGAGATCGAGCTTGCGCAGCAGCTTGCGGTACAGCTTGTTCATGGCCAGCGAAGTGGAATACAGCGCAAAGCACAGCTGCTGGTCGAGCTGCGGCACCAGCGAGGAAGGGGAGGGAGAGGGCGGCGTTTTCATGTCCACAGTATAGATAGTGCGCGATCTAATTGCAACCTACTTTTGAAGGGACGAATGTGCTTGCATGCGGCAGCCGATTTGGCTATCGTGTTCAGGCCCGTCCTTCCATGGCGGGCATGGAGGTTCAGAATGAATCGTGCAAGCAACCGAGTAGACGCACCAGCCTCGCGTACAAGCCCGCATTATTCGACACCGGCCGAACAGCGGGCCAGCCCGGCGCACCTGTACCTTGTCCAGCTCGATCCCCAGACGGTGGTCGATGGCGTGCGCTTCGATGATACCTACCTCGCGGATGAAATCCGTACCTGTGGCACCATGCGTGAAACCTGCCCTGTATGTGCCGAGGGGCACCTGCAGCTGGTATTGCGGCAGAAGAGCGTGCGGGTGCCGCACCTGTTCTGCCTGGAATGCACGCGCTGCTTCGGTGCCTTCCTCTCCGACGGCACACCCGCGCTGATCGAGTAAGCAAACCCGGCGCCTTCCTGCAAGGCGCCTTTTTCCTCCCGCCCGCTTTTCGCCGCGTTGTGCGGCTTCGTGCCGCGTTCCTCCGGTTTTTCCCGCGGTTCCACAGCCGTTTCCACAACCATTCCACGCGCCGTCGCGTAGCGCCCGGGCGCCGTTCCGCACCGGCCTCGGCCTTGCCGCACGGTCCGGATCGCACGAGGCCCCATGCTATAGTTGCTTGCATAATATAAGCACAAGCAGGGGACAACATGCGTGCACACGGTTACCTGGCCTTTGCCGTCGGGATCTGCCTGACCGCCTGGGCATGCCTGTTCGCCATGCAAACGCAGGACCGGCAGATTACCGACCGCTTTGGCTACGACGCGGACAAGGTGGTGCGCGACACCGAGGCGCGCCTGAAAACCTATTTCGACACGCTGCTGGCGATCCGCGGCACGTTTGCCGTGAACGAGCATGTGAGCCGCGCCGACTTCCACCGCTACGTGGCCGAGCTGGACCTGGCCGAGCGTTATCCCGGCTTCCAGGCGATCCAGTGGGCGCTGCGCGTGCGCGAGGAAGACCTGGCCGGGCACGTGGCCACCGTGCGTGCCGATACCGGCATCGCGCCGGGCGGGTATCCGGGCTATCGCATCCACCCGTCGATCGTGCGCGACGAGCATTATCCGATCGTCTACACGGAACCGATGGCGGGCAACGAGAACGCCTTCGGGCTCGACCTGGCCGCGCTGCCCGCCCACCTGCGCGCGCTCGAACTCGGGCGCGACACGGGCGAGGTGGTGGCCACCGAACGCATCACGCTGGTGCAGGATGCCAGCGGCCAGCCCGGCTTCATTGCCCGCCTGCCGGTCTACCGCAAGAACGTGCCGGTCGCCACGGCGGAAGAGCGCCGCGCGGCCCTGGTGGGCTTCGTGGCGATCGTGTTCCGCGTCACCGACCTGATGCGCGAAGTCATCGATCCGCCGATGTTGCGCCACCTGCAGGTGGTCATCCACGACACCGGCTACCTGCACGAAGGTACCCCGCCCGAACCGGCGCTGGGCGGCCTGCTGTTCGACAGCGCCGGCAAGCAGGGTGGCGCGCGGGAAGGGCGTACCACCGTGCCGGGCCTGCAGTCGAAGGCGGTGCTGAACGTGGGCCAGCGGCGCTGGCTCGTGCAGGTGGCCGGCTACGATGGCGCGCGCTACGGGCGCGACCGCGAAACCATCTGGCTGATCGGCGCGTGCGGTTTCCTGATCAGTGCGCTGATCGGCGCACTGCTCGTCACGCTGCAGCGGCGCCGCGCGCTGGCGCACACCTTGCGCGCCGCGCTGGAAGAGCAGGGGGCGCTGCAGGACAGCGCCGTGGTCGGCATCGGCCTGTTCGCGGATGGCCGCGTCGCCCGCTGCAACCGCGGCATGGAGGAAATGCTGGGCTATCCGCATGGCACGCTGGCCGGCAAGTCGACGGCCGGGCTGGTGCCGGCCGGGCCGGATCCCTTCGTGTGCGGTCCTTCCGGCCAGCGCACGCACCGCGAACTGGAACTGACGCGGCGCGATGGCGGCCGCATGTGGTGCATCGTGAACGGACGCGTGGTGGACCGGCAGGCGCCGGAGAAGGGCAGCGTCTGGGTGCTGTGCGACATCAGCGACCGCCGCCGCACCGAGGCCGCGCTCGAGAACAGCCTGGCCGAGCTGGCGCAGCAGAAGGCCCAGGTGGAACAGGCGCACCGTGAACTGTCCGACGTGCTGGACCGGCTGCGCCAGGCGCAGGATACGCTGCTCACGTCCGAGAAGATGGCGTCGCTGGGCGCGCTGGTGGCCGGCATCGCGCATGAACTGAACACGCCGATCGGCAACAGCCTGCTGACGGCGACCGCGCTGGCCGACCGGGTAACGGACTTGCAGTGCCAGCTGGACGGGCCCGGCCTGCGCCGCTCGGCGCTGGAAACGCACCTGGCCGATGCGCAGGCCGCGTGCGCCATCATCGCCGGGTCGCTGGGCAAGGCGGCCGACCTGATCACGTCGTTCAAGCAGGTGGCGGTGGACCAGGCATCGGACCAGCGGCGCCGTTTTGGCCTCGGCGGTGTGGTGCGCGATACGGTGGCCACGTTTGCCGCGCAGTTGCGGCGCGCCGGCTGCGCCGTGCGGGTGGACGTGCCGGACAGCCTGGACTGCGACTCGTATCCGGGCAGCGTCAGCCAGGTACTCAGCAACCTGATCAACAACGCGCTGCTGCACGCTTTCGACGGCCGGCCGCACGGCACGGTGACGATCACCGCCCACGCGCTGGACGACGACATGGCCGAGCTGCGCTTCACCGACGACGGCGTGGGCATGAGCGGGCGCACGCTGCACCAGATCTACGATCCGTTCTTTACCACCAAGATGGGGCAGGGCGGGTCCGGCCTGGGCATGAACATCGTCTACAACATCGTGACCGGGGTATTGAAGGGGAATATCCGCGTGGAATCCACACCGGGCAGCGGCACCACGGTGGTGATCACGCTGCCGCGCACCGTGCCGCGGGCAGCGGCAGCCTAGCCGGGCCGCTGCACCAAGATGGCCCGAAGGCTGGGGGACGCCGAAACCACTCTGTTCGATACCATGCTCCGCGATCGCGCATGGCGATCCCGGCTGGTGCAGCGGCGCACCACCGTATGGCGCGACGGGCCACTTTCGTGCGCCGAAAGCATGAGCTGACCGTCGCTCATCAATTTTCAGCCGGCCCTGGCGGTAGGCCCGCTTCTTGCTCTCCCTTGAATAAAGAGCGCACAGCTCACTGACCAAAACTTAAGGGGAAAAACATGGCGTACCTGGTGCCAACCGAATTCGTGACCAAGATGGTGGATGCGGGCGAATCGAAAATCTACATGGCCACGCGCGACGCGCTGATCCGCGCCTACATGGCGGGCGCGATCCTGGCCCTGGCGGCCGTATTCGCGGTCAGCTGCACGGTCGCCACCGGCATTCCACTGGTGGGCGCCCTGCTGTTCCCGGTTGGCTTCTGCATGCTGTACCTGATGGGCTTCGACCTGCTGACCGGTGTGTTCGTGCTCACGCCGCTGGCCTGGATCGACCGGCGTCCCGGCGTGACGATTCCCCGCATCCTGAAGCACTGGGGCATCGTCTTTGTCGGTAATTTCCTCGGCGCCTTCACGGTGGCCGTGCTGATGGCCTACATGTTTACGTACGGTTTCAACACCGATGGCGGCAAGATCGCCCAGACCGTGGCGCACATCGGCGAAAACCGCACCACCGGCTATGCCGAGTATGGCGCGGCCGGCATGCTCACGCTGTTCATCCGCGGCATGCTGTGCAACTGGATGGTGTCGATGGGCGTGGTGGGCGCCATGGTGTCGACCACCGTGGGCGGCAAGGTACTGGCGATGTGGATGCCGATCATGCTGTTCTTCTTCATGGCGTTCGAGCACTCGGTGGTGAACATGTTCCTCTTTCCGTTCGGCATGATGATGGGCGGTAATTTCACGATCATGGATTACCTGATCTGGAACGAGATCCCGACCGTGCTGGGCAACCTGGTGGGCGGCCTGGCCTTTACCGGCCTCACGCTGTACTCGACGCACGTGCGCACCGGCGCAAAACGCAAATTCAACTAAGTTAGATTGAACCCCCCGCGCGCGGCCCGTTGCCACCGCCACCATGACTGACCGACTGACACTGTCCATCGGCCAGCACACGGACGCCGGTCGCAAGGCGGTCAACCAGGACTTCCACGGCAGCCACGTGCCGCGCGAGCCGCTGCTGTCGGTGAAGGGCGCAGCACTGGCGGTGGCCGACGGCATCGGCAGCAGCGACGTCAGCCATATCGCCAGCGAAACGGCGGTGGCGGCCTTCCTCGAGGATTACTACTGCACGTCGGACGCGTGGTCCGTGAAGACGTCGGTGGAGCGGGTGCTGGCCGCCACCAACTCCTGGCTCTACGCGCAGACCCAGCAGGGGCAGGGGCGCTACGACAAGGATCGCGGCTACGTGTGCACGCTGTCGGCGATGGTGATCAAGTCGAACACGGCATACCTGTTCCACGTGGGCGATACGCGCATCTGCCGGGTGCATGCCGGCGGCCACACGGCCGCGCTGGAACCACTGACGGTCGAGCACCGTGTCTGGGTATCGCCCGGACAGAGCTACCTGGCACGCGCGCTGGGCGTGGATGCGCACCTGGAGATCGATTACCGTACGGTGACCCTGCACGCGGGCGACTTGTTCATGCTGGCCAGCGATGGCGTGCATGAATACGTGAACGCCGCCGAGGTGCACGAGGCGCTGTCGGCCGGCGCGAACCTGGACGAAGCCGCGCGGCTGCTGGTTGCGCGCGCGCTGGCCAACGGCAGTGCCGACAACCTGACGGTGCAGCTGGTGCGGGTGGAATCGCTGCAGGCGCACGAAGCGGGCGAACTGCTGCAGCAGATGGCCGAACTGCCGTTCCCGCCGCAGTTCGAGCCGCGCAGTGAATTCGACGGCTACCGCATCATGCGCACGCTGCACGGCAGCAGTCGCAGCCACCTCTACCTGGCGCTCGACCTGGCCAGCGGCGAGCCGGTGGCCATCAAGGCGCCCTCGATCGACCTGCGCGACGATCCCGCCTATCTCGAACGGTTCCTGATGGAGGAGTGGATCGCGCGGCGCATCGTCAGCCCGCACGTGTGCGAGCCCGTCGTGCACGAGCGCCCGCGCAGCTATGTCTACCTGGTCACCGAATACATCGAAGGCATGACACTGGCCCAGTGGCTGCGCGACCGCGGCAGGCCGGACCTGGACGCGGCGCGCGATATCGTCGGGCAGGTGGCGAAAGGACTGCGCGCGTTCCACCGGCTGGAAATGCTGCACCAGGATATCCGCCCTGAGAACGTGATGATCGACCGCACCGGTACGGCGAAGATCATCGACTTCGGCTCGGCCAGCGTGGCCGGCGTGCGCGAGATGGCGCCGTCGGCCGGCGACGAGGGCTTCACGCTCACGGGCGCGGCGCTGTACGCCGCGCCCGAATACTTCCTCGGCGAGCCGGGCACGGTGCGTTCCGACATCTTTTCTTTGGGCGTGCTTGCCTACCACATGCTGACCGGGCAACTGCCCTATGGCGTGCAGATCCCGCAGGCGAAAACCCGTGCGGCGCAACGCAAGCTCGTGTACACCCCCGCGCGCGAGCACGATCCGGCCATTCCCGCCTGGGTCGACGCGGCGATCGAGAAGGCGGTAGCGATCGACCCCGGCAAGCGCCACGAGGATGTCGACGAATTCGTGTTCGACCTGCACCGGCCGAACCGCGCCTTCCTCGATCGCACGCGGCCGGCGCTGATCGAGCGCAGCCCGCTGGCATTCTGGAAGGGCGTGTCGTTCGTGCTGCTGATGGCGCTGGTCGTGGACCTGGCGCTGCGGCGCTAGGTCACAAAGCGGCGGGCCTGCAGTCAGTCCAGCGGCTCCATCGAGTTGTAGCGGGGCGTCGCGTCAACGCCCGTAGCGCTCGCGCAGCAGGGCCGCCATCGCCACGTTCAGCTCCCATGCGTCGGCCACGAGCTGCCGCGTGTAGGGCAGCCGGAACGTGTAGGGCGCCGGGCCGAATTCCGGCGTGATGGTCAGCACCGGTGCCCCGTCCGCGCGGCGCAGCGCCACGACGCGGTCCCACCATGCCAGGTGGGCAGCCAGTTCGACCGCATACTCGGGTGCGCGGAAGTCCGGCACCTGCGGGCCTTGCGCGTGGCCCACGCGCGCGTGGATGTGCCGCACGCGCGGCAGCACGGCATCGAGCATGGCCGGCTGGTCTTCCAGCAGCGATTCGCAGGCGGCGCACCAGTGCGACAGGTCGGCCGTCAGCCGCAGCCCCGGCAGGCGCTCCAGGTAGGGGCGCAGCAGCACCGGGTGGCCGGAAAAGCGGCTGCGGTGGATTTCGTGGACGATCGGCACGCGGTATTCGCGGGCGATCGCATCGGCCAGCGCAATCAGTTCCTCGTTCTGTTCGGGCGTGTAGAAATCCTTGCCGGTGTGCGAATTCACCAGCAGCGGCCGCACCGAGCACGCCTGCGTCAGCAGCGACTGCAGGGCCGTGCGGTGGGCATGGAACTCCGTGTGGAACACGGTCTGCCATTGGGAAACGACGAGATCGAGCCCGGCATCGCCGATGCGGCGCAGCCAGTCTTCCCGCTCGGCGCCATCGTCGGGCAACGACATCTCAATGCCGTCGAAGCCGGCCTCCACCACGCGCTCGATGAACACCGGTGCGGCAAGCTCGTTATTGCCCCACTGCGGAGCGAGGATGCGGATTTTCGTCACGGCCGCTTCGGTCACAGGAAACCCCGCACCGGGAACGATTCGCCGCGCTGGATCCAGTTCTGCGGCGAGTAGGCGGTGCGCCCGTCCGTTACGTGCAGCGTGTACGCATGGCGCGACACCGGCGAGCGGTTCGGCGCGCTGTAATGGGGCAGCAGCCCGTGGAAGCATACCAGCGCGCCGGCCTTGCACTCGAGCGGCACGGCGGTGCTGTCGTCCGGCCATGGCGTGGCGTCGAGCTTTTCCATGCGGATGTCGTCGCCATGGCGCACGAAGCGTTCGCGCAGCGGCGTACGGTGGCCACCCGGTTCGGCCCACAGGCAGCCGTTGTCCAGCGTGGCGTCTTCCAGCGCGAACCAGAAGGTGGTCACGCTGATCGGATCCGTCTCGAAATAGGTCGCATCCTGGTGCCAGCGCACCTCGCCGCCGATGCCCGGCTGCTTGAAGATGTACATCGACTGCCATACCTGCGGCTGTGCCAGCCCGAGGTCATGGGCGACCTGCTGCAGCCGCGGGTCGGCGGAAAAGGCGCGGAACGCCGGATCGAGGTCGTGCATCGCATGGCCGATCTTGTTGATCGACAGTTCCTTCGGCTGGCGCAACTGGCCATCCGGGTCGAACGCTTCTTCCTCGAAGAAGCAGCGGATCGTGTTGTCCGAACGGAGAAAGTATTCGTCGGCCTTTCTTTCCTGGTCCTTCGTGGTGAAGATGCCGCTGGCGGCGCCCGGGTCGAACGCATCGACGATGTGCGCGGCACCGGCGCGCAGCGCGGCGATGTCGTCCGGCGACTTGAAACCCGGAATGACGAGGAATCCGTCGCGTTGGTACTGCTCCTGTTGCGCTGCGCTCAGCATGGCGATGCTCCCGATGGCTTTCAATGGATGATGCCGGCGATTGTACGGAACCCTGCCTTTCACGGAAAGGTAGACAATGGTTGACACATTGTCGCCGGAATGCAGACAATGACCCCATGGACCAGCTGCGTGCAATGGAAATCTTCGTCGAGGTGGCCCGGCAGCGCAGCTTTTCGGAAGCCGCGCGCCGGCTCGGCCTGTCGCGCGCGATGGTGTCGAAGCACATCCTGCAGCTGGAAGAAAAACTGAACGCGCGGCTGCTGCACCGTTCCACGCGCGAAGTGAGCCTGACCGACGCCGGCCAGGCTTACCTGGCGCCCTGCGAAGCCGCCGTGCGGCAGGCACAGGAGGCCGCCCGCATCGTGGCGCATGCCGGCGACACGCTGGCCGGCCCGCTGCGCATCCAGGCGCCATCGAGCTTCGGCGTCACGTGGCTGGCCGATGCGCTGGCCCGTTTCAGCCTGCCGCACCCGCAACTGACGCCGCTGCTGCACGTGGACGACGCGCTGCTCGACCCGATCGCGCATGGTTTCGACCTGACGATCCGCGTCGGCGGCATCCCGGACAGCCGCGCGCTGGCGATCCGCCCGCTGGCCCCGTGCCGCGCCGTGCTGTGCGCCACGCCGGCATACCTGCAACGGCACGGCACGCCGCGCGAACCCGGCGACCTGGCCGTCCACCGCTGCCTGCATTTCTCGCACCTGACCGACGGCACCGCGTGGCACTTCGAGCGGGCAGGCGAGCGCCGCACCGTGCACGTAAACGCCACCTTCACGTCGAACAACGGGCTGGTCCTGCACCACGCGGCCTTGCAGGATGCCGGCATCGTCTACAGCACCACCTTCCTCGCCTGGCGCGAGCTGCAGGCCGGCACGCTGGTGGCCGTGCTGCCCGACTGGCAGCTGCCGCTGAATCACCTGTCGGCGCTGTACCCGGCCAGCAGCCGGCTGTCGCCGAAGGTGCGCAAGCTGATCGATTTTCTCGTGGCCGAATACCAGCCGGTGCCGCCGTGGGATGCGGCGCTCGTGCTGGAGCATGAGCGGTAAATCGTTGGCAGGAAACCGTGGCAATGACGGGTCGTGCCGAAATGCGACGGGCTTCCGCTATCGGTCGGGCTGGCAATCATGTGTATTTGCCGCTTAATACCCAGCACGATCCTCCGATTTAAGTTGGTGATTAATAATGTTTTCTACTTAGATTAGTTGCCGAGGCCAATTCATTGCCGGGATGATTTTAATTTTTCGGAATTAAACCATTTGAACTAAATTATTTTATTTGTAGTCTTTTCAGGGTTAATGGCGCATAGTGCCCCTGTTCGCACGGTTTCAACGTGATACTTACGAGAGCAATTCCATCGCTTTCTCCAGAATATAAATAAAGGCCACCATGTTCCCATATTCCCAGGCAGTTAATCCATCGCTTCGATCGCATCTGGAATCGCAAGCAGCATTCTTCAATGATTTTTCAAATTCCTTGTCGACGGCATTCCAGAATATTTATAGTGCAAATCTCAAGCTCGGCCAGGCAATGCTGGAAGAATCGGCAACCGTCGGGCGGCGTCTGCTGACCACCAGGGATACGGCCGAAGCCTTGCAGGTCGTGGCTTCCGCTGCGCAGCCGGCATCCAACAAGTATCGCGCCTACCAGCAGCACCTTTCGCGCCTTGCGGCCGATGCCCAGGTGGACTTTTCCCGCGTGACGCAGCAGCACGCACAGCACACTTCACGTACCGCGCGTGACCTCGTGGAAGAGGTGGCGCGCAATGCGGCAGAGCAAACGGAGAACAATCTCCGGCAGCAACGCGAAGCGGTAGAGAAAGCTGGCCAGTCGTTCCGCTTTGGCGCGACGCAGGATGACAATGACAGCGCGGATTCCGTGGCGGGTGCCCGGGATAAATCCAAGGGCAACGGCGCAAGTGTGCAAGTCGACGCACAAGCGGGCGGTGCATCCATTCATGGCAGTGCCCAGGGGCCAATTACGAATGCTGCTCATGAGCAAAGCAACAAGAAGTCCGGCTGACCGTATAACAGCAGAAGGTGCTGGCCTCGGGGGGCCGGCAATTTGAAGCTTTCCAAACCGCGATTTGCAGCCGAGATGGCTGTGATCCGGTTTTTTTTCGTCTGTATTGATCAGGCGCCGTTCACACCCAGCCCAGCAGAACGTCCACATGCGTTCCTTAAAATGATTTCGGAAAATGGTGCAGTCCGTGCGCTTGGGACGATCTGTATGTGTGACAAAGCACGCATTTTCAGCACGCTACCATTTGCTAATGTGCTGCTCCCACCAGTTGAAACGTGAAACCATCCGCTGGCCCCGCTTCGTTGACGATGAGAGGAAAAAACCGATGCTGCATCGACTGGCCGGCCTGGGGGCCGCCGCCCTGTTCTGGACCGCTGGCGCAACGGCGCACGAACAGGCGGGAACCTTCGATCCCGGCAAATTCAAGGGGCCGACGAAAGGTGTGGCGAACGAGGTGATGGTGCTCGGCACGCCGCACCTGGCGCAGTTGCCGGCAAGCTTCCAGCCATCCGGCCTGGCCACGCTGGCCGAGCGCCTGCGCGGCTGGAGCCCCCGCATCGTCGCCATCGAGGCCGTGTCGGGCGTGCAGTGCGCCTTCCTGCGCCAGTATCCGCAGCGCTATCGCCAATCCGTCGAGCAGTACTGCCCGTGGGATCCCGCACCGGCGCGCGTGGCCACGGGCCTCGATGTGGCGGGCGCGACCGCCGAGATCGAGCGCTTGCTGGCGAACTGGCCGGCGGCACCCACGCCGTCCCAGCGGCGCCGCCTTGCCGCCCTGTTCCTGGCCGGTGGCGAACCGGTGTCCGCGCTCGTGCAGTGGCTCCGCTTGCCGGAGACGGAACGGCGCACAGGCGACGGGCTCGATGCCACGCTGGTCGCAGCCCTCAGGGCAGAACGTGGCGGGCGCCGGCAGCGCGGCGAAGACACGATGATCGCCGCCCCCCTGGCGGCCGCGCTCGGGCTGGAGCGTGTCCACAGCATGGACGACCATACGGCGGACAGCCCCGCATCGGACCCGAAAGCGTACAACGAAGCGCTCACGAAAGCCTGGGGCAATCCCGCGACCGCCAGGTACATTCAATTGTTCGATCGCTTTGCGGCCGGCCTTGGTGAACCGGAGGGTGTCATGGCGCTGTATCGCCACCTGAACGATCCGTCCGTGGCCAGGCTCAACTACGACAGCGACTTCGGTGCGGCGCTCGAGGAAGGCTCGGCACAACAATTCGGCCGCAGCTATGTCGCCTACTGGGAAACACGCAACCTGCGCATGGCCGCGAACATCAGGGAAGCGGTTGGCTACCAGCCGGGCGGCCGCACGCTGGTCATCGTCGGCGCCTCGCACAAGCGCTATCTCGAAGCCTACCTGGACCAGATGCACGACGTACGCGTCGTGTCGACCAACCAGGTGCTGCACTAGAAGCTGGCCACAGCTTCCCGCCATCGACAAATTCGACCATCCCCGACACTGAGCATGCGGAAGCCTTCCAGACTGTTCTTTCTCCCCGGCGCCCTGGGCCGCAGGGAATTCTGGCATCCCCTTGCCGACCTGCTGGCCTTTCCGGGGCCGAGGGTCCATGTCGGCTGGCCCGGCTTCGGCGGCGTTCCGCCGGATGCGGGCGTGCGCGGCATCGACGATCTGGTGGCCAGGTTACTGGCGAGTGTCGCCGAGCCCAGTGCCATCATCGCGCAATCGATGGGGGGTGTCGTCGCCTTGCGTGCCGCGCTTGAAAAGCCGGAGCTCTTTACGCACCTGGTGCTGTCCGTGACGTCGGGTGGAATGGATATGACGCCTTTCGATGCCGAGGACTGGCGACCGGGACTGCGGGCAAACCATCCGGGGTTGCCGGACTGGTTCACCAGCCATCAGGAAGACCTCTCGCCCAGGTTATCGACGCTGCGCATTCCCACACTGCTCCTGTGGGGCGATGCGGACCCGATCAGCCCCGTACAAGTGGGCCAGCGGCTCGCTTCGCTCTTGCCGCAGGCCCACTTGCACATCGTCCCGGGCGGAGAGCACGACGTCGGGTGCACGTTCGCCAGCACGATTGCGCCGCTCGTCGATCGGCACCTTGGGTTCGCTTGATGGCCCGACGCATCGGGTTCTGATTCGCGCATGGCCGGCACCCGGGCGCGCATGGTGCTCATGTATCGTTCTTCTTTTCTTCCTGTCGTGCTATCGTTATCGGGCGCCATACTGCGACACGAGCGGCGCCCCGCTAACCTTTCGGACGGAGCACGATATGTTGCAGACCACGCGCGTCATTCCCTTGCGTTTGTCGACCCTCATCACTGGTATTGCCATCGGCCTTGCAGGCTGCGGCGGCAGCGGCGACCAGGGAGAGCCAGGCGCACAAGGCCTGCCCGGCCCCCCGGGCGCCAATGCGGACGCCATCGCCACCATCGGCGAAGGCGCCATCATCATCGATGGCGCTGCCGCCGGCGATCCGAAGGAAAGCATCTATGTCCGCAAGGCCGGCCATGGCCCGAGGACCATCGTCCTCATCCCCGGCAACAACACTTCGGGCGCTACGTTCGACGGCATGATGGGCTTCTTCCGTTCTGTCGATGCGTTCAATGACGCTTATACGGTCTACACCTTTGATTACCGCGGCAGCGGCAAGTCAAGCTACAACAAGAAGATCACGTCGCTGAAGGATTTCGCCGCCGATTTCGACAAGGTGATGAACAAGATCGGCAACTTCCCGGCCTCCGGCGTCACGCTCGTGGGCTACTCGATGGGCTTCGGCGTCGCACTGGAAATGGTCATTGCCAACCCCGGGCGGTATGCCAATATCGTCGGCCTGGCGGGGATCGGCACGCGGGGCGTGCGTGTCGGCTTCAATGCGAGCCAGGCGGGCACCGATACGGCCGGCCATGCATGGGCGAACGGCGACTGGGTCACCGTGGCAAACGATGCCGCCGGCATTGCCGGTACCGCGTTCCAGCAGCGTTCGTGGCAGGGCGAGCAGCGCACCTACGCCAACGTGCAGGCCACGTGGGACGCGGTCGTCTACAACGATGTCCTGAA
The DNA here is from genome assembly GCF_004209755.1 of Pseudoduganella lutea. Taxonomy (NCBI): domain Bacteria; kingdom Pseudomonadati; phylum Pseudomonadota; class Betaproteobacteria; order Burkholderiales; family Oxalobacteraceae; genus Pseudoduganella; species Pseudoduganella lutea. The sequence goes on from NZ_CP035913.1 coordinate 4,268,343, forward strand.
ATACGACATCAGCAAGGCATTCACGCCGGCGGCTGTCACCGATCCCACGTTCCGCGCTTCGCCGAACTACACCGGTTCCCTGCTCGACGGGTTCACGATCCAGTACATGCCCGAATCGCTGTACTACGCGCATACATTCAACGTCTCGCCCGTCAACGTGGTCAAGCCCGTACCGAATGCCGACGGCAGCGTGGTCACCATTGCGGGCGACGGTCGCCTGGGCACGCTGTTCAACGGCAAGCGTGCCATGCTGGTGAAGGCCACCACCGATTTTGCCGCCTGGCGGGGCGACCAGGTCATCTACGACAACTACACGGCGACTTCGAAATATGACCTGAAGCGCGCGGGCGCCAATGTGACCGCCGTGATGATCAATCCGAATCAGGGCTTCGACCACGGCTTTCCGGTCGCGCGGCCACTGGAAACGGTGCGGCTGATCGACGCCTTCATCAAGGCCGATATCACGGCGCCCGGTGCGACAGGCGCGCTGGGCAACGCTGGCGTGGTCGTGTATGCGAATGCGGAAACGGCGTGGGAGACCGACACCTTCACCGGGTTCTGACGCATGGCGTGAAACCGGATTTCGCCAGTCTGGCGAGGCCATGGCAAGGTGCTGTGCGTTTGGGAACATCGGCGTGCAGATACCGATACCATGAACGATCGCCAATGAGCCGCTTCCATGCTGAAACCCTCCGGCGCGTCTGCTACACTGATCTGTTCATTCACCCGGATAGTGCACCCGATTGACCCAGATTCCTGCCCCTGAAGCCCTGCCGGCCGTGCTGGCCGGTCCCATCCTGCGCCGCCTCGAGCCGGGCCGCCTGGTGCTATGGCTGGTCGGCAGCGCGCCGCTCGGCCTGACCCTGGTGCTGGCGCCCAAGGAAAGCGAACCCCGGCGCGTGCTGCTGGACGCAAGCCACTGTCGCGTGGTGCGTGTCGGCCGCCACGCCTGCATTCACCTGATCGATGTCGAGCTGCCCGAGCCGCTGCCGCAGGACACGCTCATCGAGTACGACCTGCTCGTCGCCCAGGGCGATGGCAGCGAGGCCGGCATTGCGCACTGGGCGCCGCACCTGCTGCATGCCGGCGCGGCGCGGCCGAACATGGTGCTGCGCAGCCGCAGCGACAATATCCTGTATGGCTCGTGCCGCAAGCCGCATCATCCCGCGCCGGACGGCCTGGCGCGCGGCGACGACCTGATCGCTGAAAATGTGGAACGCGCCGACGAGCGGCCCGCCATGCTGATCATGTGCGGCGACCAGGTGTATGCCGACGATGTGGCGGGCCCGATGCTGGTGGCGATCCATGCGCTGATCCGGCGCCTGGGCCTGTTCGCCGAATGCCTGGAAGGCGCCGTGGTCGCCGACAGCGAGGAGCTGTACCGCCATCCGGCCAGCTACTACCGGCGCGAAGAACTGCTGCCTGCGTTCAACGCCAACGAAGCGCTGCGCAACCGCTTCTTCACCGGCAAGAAAAAGCCGATCTTCACCACGGCCAGTGCGCAAAACCACCTGATGACACTGTCCGAGATGATGGCGATGTACCTGCTGGTCTGGTCGCCCGTGCCATGGCAACTGGTGGCGGATGCGCCCGCGCCCGCGCTCGATCCCAAGCATGAAGAGCGCTGGCGGCGCGAGTCGAAGGCGCTGGTGGGCTTTTGCCGCGACCTGCCGCGGGCCGCGCGGCTGCTGGCGCACGTGCAGACCCTGATGATCTTCGACGACCACGACGTCACCGACGACTGGAACCTGTCGGCCAAGTGGGAGACCGCCGCCTACGGACACCCGTTCTCGCGCCGCATCGTGGGCAATGCCCTGATCGCCTACATGCTGTGCCAGGGCTGGGGCAACCGCCCCGAGGTGTTCCAGGAGGCGCTGGACGAAATGACGGCACTGGCCGACACGGCCGCCCCGGCTTCCGATAACCGCCTGGATGCGCCGGTACAGGACGCGCTGATCGGGCGCCTGCTGGCGTTCCGTCAATGGGGTTTCGTTGTACGGACCCAGCCTGCGATCATCGTGCTCGATACCCGCACCCGGCGCTGGCGCAACCGGCGCAACCCGGGCCATCCGTCGGGCCTGATGGACTGGGAAGCGCTGACCGAGCTGCAGCATGAACTGCTGGACGAAACGGCCGCCGTCATCGTCTCGGCGGCGCCCATGTTCGGGGTCAAGCTGATCGAGGTGGTGCAGCGGATCGCCACCTTTATTGGCCAGGCCCTGATCGTCGACGCCGAGAACTGGATGGCGCATCGCGGCGCCGCCAGCAGCATGCTCAATATCTTCCGCCATTCGCGCACGCCGGGCAATTACGTGGTGCTGTCGGGCGACGTGCATTATTCCTTTGCCTACGATGTCGAGGTGCGCGAATCGGATCGCACGCCGCATATCTGGCAGATCACCAGCAGTGGCATCAAGAACGAATTCCCGCACGGCCTGCTCAACTGGCTCGATCGCCTCAATCGCTGGCTGTACTCGCCGCGCTCGCCGCTGAACCTGTTCACCCAGCGCCGCGATCTTGCGATCTCGCCGCGCCTGCCCGACGCGCGCCAGCATGGCGAGCGTGTCTGGAACGGCGCCGGTGTCGGCCAGGTGTGGCTCGACGCGCAGGGGCGGCCAGTGCGCATCGTGCAGCACAATGCCGACGGCCGGCCGTCGACCCGGTTCCTGGCGCCGGCACAGGACGCGTCCCGCGCGGCGGCCGCCGAGCAGCCTTTGGGGAAGCATTGATTGCTGGAGAAGATTTGGACATTACACTGAATATTCGATACGACATTCCCGAACGCGAATGGAAACTGGTCGCCGAGATTTACAGTGGCATGGATGGTTGGCTGGGACACGACGACCTGCCGCGGTGGTATGGGACCGAGGATGACGAAAGGTTCATTTATGCATCTGTAGAGCCCGGGGGTGTCCGGTTCGAAGGCAAAATGGATCCCGATTCCTGGACAGCCTGGTTGACAGTCCTTTGTGCCAGACTATCGATTGCTCTTGGCAGGGAAATTCACGACGCGGAGATGTAGCGTCGGCGGATTTCCTTCACCATCCGCCTGAGCGATACCGGCCGTCAGGAGCAGCCACTGTCAGACAGCAAAGAGGCGAATATGAACAGCAACCCCAAGCAGGTCAATGGTTCGTGTCACTGTGGATCGGTCAAATTCCGTGTCCGGCTTTCCGACGGGTTGAACACCGCCCGGCGCTGCAACTGCTCCTATTGCAGCATGCGTGGCGCGATTGCCGTGTCGGCGGCACTGCAGGACATCGAGATCACGGCAGGCGAGGAATGGCTCACCCTTTACCAGTTCAACACCCTGCAGGCAAAGCATTATTTCTGCGCGAAGTGCGGCATCTACACGCACCACCAGCGCCGGTCAAATCCCGATCAATATGGCATCAATGCGGCTTGCCTGGAGGGGATCAGCCCATTTGATTTCACGGAGGTGCCGGTGAACGAGGGAAGAGTGCACCCCAGCGACAAGGCTGGAAAAAGCGGCCCCGACATTGCTGGTTACCTGCGGTACTTTCCCGGCCCTGTACGATGATGCAGCAATCGGATGCCGCCGACAGCCGGCGTAGTCGGGATGATGCCGACCAGTCTGAAAATGCGGACGCTGGAGCGTGCGTTCAAACCGTCCACGCCCCGTCTGCATAGATCCGCTCGCCATCGAGATACACCCCCTCCGTCACCGCAAACACATCCACGTGATACCGCGCATCCTTGCGCTTGAACTGCGGCTTCTGGTATTGCCCGTGCTTGGCCCCCAGCGACAGGTGCACGCCGCACATCCGTTCATAGGTGCCGATATCGTCCACCGTGCGGGTAAAGGAAAACGCGCGGTTCATGCCGAAGCCCAGCTCGCGCACCCACACGTCGCCTTCGTGGGCGCGGATGATGGCCAGCATCTCGTCGAACGCCGGCGTGCTGTTTTCCGCGCCGGTCACGCGGCCCCGCTCGACGATCATGGTGATCGGTTCGACAGGGCGGTTGACGCGGAACGACGTGTCGCCGAACACGAACACGCGCACCCGGCCGTTCACCGCTTCCAGGTCGCGCGCTTCCGTGAAGACTTCGCCGATGGGAAACAGGCCGCCCACGTTCTTCATCGCCGAGTAGTCGCCGATATTGAGCTTGGTTTCCTCGAACGGCGATGCGTAGACGAGTTCGCACCCGTCGCCGCTGTCGACCACACCGCCTTGCGCCCGGTCCAGCCGCCCCTTCAACGCGTGGCCCGTGCCGCGGAAATAGGCCGGGTCATAGGCCAGCGCGTCAATGTAGACCAGCCCCTGTTCGCCCGGCATGCGCGACAGGTGCAGATGCTCGATCACCTTCAGGCCGCGCTGGAACAGTTCCATCCGGATCCGGTATTCGTTCAGGCGGAAGCTGGTGGTCTGCACCAGCACCACCAGGTCGCGCGGCGCCAGTCCGGCAAAGGCGGCGAGTATATCGTCGGGAGCGACCGCGTCGAAGTCGATGAACGTGCCGTCGGGCAGGGCGCGCCGGTAGGCTTCCGTCAACACGGCGTTCAGCTCGCTGCGGCGGTCGAACACCACCACCGCACGATGGGCCGGCCCATGCTCGAGTGCATGGGCAAGCAGGTCGGCCACATTGCGGGCGGCCGTCCCGGTGGCGAGATCCCTGGCGGATGGTGGGAAAGTCATCATGTTTGCAAATCAGAAAAGGAAAACGGCAAAGTGTTGCGGCGAGCACATTATAAGTCGCGTGTTGCTTGTGACTGTTCCGAACCCCAAGTAGAATCGGCGAATATATCCACTCGGCAACACCTTTGGGCCGACGCAAACACGGAGCGAAAATGAGCATTACGTTTGGCCAGGATCTGCCGCAGGAGCGCCCCGACGCGGACGGTCGCGCGGCGCTGTTCGTGCCGAAGGCGGGCATCAAGGACGATGTGCTGCAGCTGGTGCGCAAGGGTGCCGCCGTGGTCGGCTTCGGCAATCACGACCGCACGGTGACGATTTATTACGAAAGCAACCGTTTCAACGAACCGACGCTGGGCAAATGGGAGCTGAAGGCTCGCAAGGCCTATGCGCGGCTGGTGGACGACCTGCCGACCACGTCGAAGATGACGACCAAGCTCGAATACTTCGAACAGGTTGGCTACATCAGCGGCAAGGGCATCAATATCCGCCGCATGGACAGTCTGAAGCGCTGGCTGGAATTTTCCGATGCGCTGGATACGGCGCCGGCCAGCGAAACCGTCACCTGGGCGCTGCCGCCGCCACCCAAGAAATCGGCGGCCGACACCGAGCTGTAACAAAAATCCCCGATCCGCCGCCAGCCAGCTCGAATCCATGCCAATCACGCCCCGCCATCGAGCGGGGCGTTTGCATTGTGTGCCTTCCATGTCCTATCACAGTGGTCAAATGCGTTATGATTGACGCAACAGATTGCAATCGTGGATGGGGGATCGATGGATGAATGGTGGCGGGCCGGGGACAGCGTGTGGCGCGAGGATGCGGCATCGTCCACGCGCTTCGTGCTCGAGGCGGTGCAGGGCGTGCCACGCATCGACTGGGAACTGGCGCGCGGCCGGTTGACGGACGTGGCGCTGCTGGTGGGCGCGGCGCTGCCCACCACGTGCGCGCATGCGGCGATCTTCCCCCAGGAATTTGCCTTTTGCCCGGAATGCGGCGCGGCGCTGCATCGCGCCGCACCGGCACGGCACCCCGCCTGGTGGGGGCCGGCAACCGGTTCCCTGGCGCCTGGTGCGGCCCCGTTGCCGCGCCACGTGCCGCATGGCTTGCCGCAAACGGCGATGCCGCTCGGCGATGCGCTGGAAGCGCGCGAACCGGAACCGTTCGTCGGCCGGCCCGACTGGCGCATGCCGGCACCGCCGAACGCCGTGTGCGTATTCGCCGCGGCCGACTTCGGCTTTGCCGCGCAACGCCTCGTCGCGCTCGCTTATACCCGCAACGTGGTGCAGTACTGGGATCCGCCGGGCGCCCGCTGGCATGTCTTCACCGCCGACGAAGGTTCGGCCGACCTGCACTTCACCGCGTCGGCCTATGCGTGGCTGCCCCCGGCCGATGCGCACGATGCCACCTCGCGCGGCGAGTTCGGCATCGTGCCCACCGCGCAGGGCCTGTTCCGCCTGGTGATCAATCCGCTGGCCGAGAGCTGGCGCACCGAAGCCGTGTTCCAGGCACCGCTGGCCGCCAGCCCCGGCGGCGTGGGCCGCCGCATCGCGTGCCCGTTCGTCACGCCCGACGGCGTGCGCGTGTGGAGCGCGGCCGCCGATGGTGCCGATCCGGAAGTGCTGGACATCGAATCCGTCGACCCCACGGTGCCGGTGCCGCAAGGCGGCTGGTCGCGCCCGTTCAGCTACGACGGCCGGCTGTACTGGCTGCACGAGGATGGCCAGTTGCTGTGGCGCCCCGGCCATGCGCCGCGCTGGTTGCCATGGCCGTTCCCCTGGACGCCGCGCCTGCAGTTCGGCGGCCCGGCGCGCAGCCGCGACGGGCGCCTGTGGCAGATCGGGAACGATGGCGCCGGCTATTCGTTCCGTGCCCTGGACGATGGCGCCGGCCTCGGCGCGCCGCAGGTCGAGCCGATCGATGGCGCGCGGCTGGGCTTCGGCACGCTGCTGTTCCGCCGCGGCCACCAGGTCAAGGACGACCCGTGGTCGGTCGAGGATGTGGAAGACCAGGCGCGTGGCGATGCGCTCGTGCTGCCGCTGCTCGAAGCCGTATCGGCCACGCGTGGCCAGCCGTCCGGCCTCGTGCTGCGCTTTGCCGGCTTCACGGGCCGGGCCGAGGCCGCGCTGGCCGGCGACATCCTGCCGCGCACCTTCGTCGAATGGATCGGGCGCCACAACGTGATCCTCGATGAAATCGCCCGGCTGAAGAATCCGGGCGACTGCGTGGCGTTCGTCTGGCATGGCAGCCTGTGGCTGCACCACCCCACGTGGAACGAGATCCGCGGCTGGAAGCTGGAGGGGCTGGCGTGACGGGCTGGCAGCGTTGGTCGGCGTTGGTACTTGCATCCGCCGTTGCTTCATCCCCGGCCGTCACCGCGCAGGCGGCGTCGCACGTGTTCCTCGTCCAGAACTCGGGCTGGATGGAGCCGTTCTACACGGACCCGGCATCGCCCTACAAGGCGCTGGTGACGGAAGTGGTGCAGGCCGCGATGGCGCCCGGCGATGCGCTGGTGCTGGCCTCGTTCAACCAGGGCTTGCCGGGTGCCCCATCGCCGCGCGCGCTGCTGGCGCAGCAGGGCAAGCCCAATCGGAACAAGCTGCGCGGCGTGCTGGGCCCGCTGGAAGTGGGCCGCAAGCCCGGCGGCAAGGCCATGGCCGATACCGACCTGGGCGAAGCGGTCGGCGGTGCGATCGACGGCGCGCTGGGCGGCAAGCCCGGCCTCGTGTGGCTGTTCACGAACAACCGCAACAGTCCGAACAACGACCAGGCCACGGCACGTCGCAACCGCGAGTTCTACCAGCTGATCCACGAGGGCAAGGCGATCCGCAAGGCGCTCGCGTTCCCGCTGAAGATGCCCGTGCAGGGCGCCCAGTACAGCGCGGGCGGCCTGATGGTCTACGTGTTCGCCGTGCACGAAGGCGGCGCGCGCGAGCTCGATGCGCTGCTGGCCAGCGGCCGCCTGAAGCAGGTCATCACCGAGACACCCGCGCGACTGAAACCGCTGGACCAGGACACGGTACGGCTCGTGCCGGCCCGCGTGGAAAACACGCCGGGCGTGCGCTACGCCGTATTGCCGGATGGCCGGCTGCGCGCCGAGCTCGATGCCGACAGGCCGGCCGCGGCTTCCACGCCTTCCGCGCGCATCACATGGCGCCTGGAAAATGCGATGTACCCGTACACGATCACGTCGGCCGACATCAGCGCACAAGCGGCGCTGGCCGGCGAAGTGAAGCCCGTGGCGCTGCAGGCCGATACCGTGCGCAACCTGGCCCCCGGCAAGCCGCAGCCGCTGGCGTCGACACTCAGCCTGCCCGTGGCGAACGTGCCCGGCAAGTGGTCGCTGGCGGCATTGTCCACGGCCGGTTCCGCCCAGGTGATTCCGGGACGGATCGAGGTGCGGCTGGCGAACCAGCGGCTCGAACTGTCCCAGACCTTCCGGCAGCGGATGGCGGAACTGTTCCCCGGCGACCCGCTGCCCGATATCTTCACGCCGCCCGCGCAAATCCAGGGTTCGCGCGCCGTGCTGCCTGTCGAAGTGCGGCTGCAATATGGTGCCGGCCCGCTTCTGGCCATGATCGGCGGCCTGTTCGCGCTGCTGGCCGCGGCTGGCGCGCTGGCGGTGGCGGCCACGCGCGGCCGCAAGGTCGTCGTCATCGTCGACGGCGAACGGCGCACGCTGCGCACCAAGGCCGGCGCGAAGTCGCCTCTGTACAACGCGGCCGGCGACCAGGTCGCCGAGCTGCACACCACCCTGTTCGGACACCAGCTGGCGAACGTGCGCGAAGGCGCCAGCGTGCAGCTGGCTGATAAAGCCGGCCGATAAACAAAAGGAAAACCATGCAAGCCAACGAACCCCAGCGCGATCCCGGCTTCCGGATCCCCGACGACAAATCCGCCCAGGCACCCGCCGGCGACGGCGCGCTGTCCACCACGCCGCCGGGCGATACCGCTGCCGGCACGGCCGGCAGCACAGGCAGCACAGGCAGCACAGGCAGCACAGGCACCACGGGCATCGAAGTCGCACCCGAAGGGCAGGTGCCGGCCACCGACACGTCCACGCGCGACATCGCCATCGGCGGCGGCATCTTCCTGTTCCTGCTGGTGATCTTCTTCTTTGTCCGCAACGCCTTCGTCAACAACCTGGTGAAGCGCCGCGTGGCGCCGTCGGCGGCCGACACGGCTGGCTGGCTGCTGTTCGTCGGGCTGGCATTCCTGTCCGCCGCGGTGGTGCTGGGCTTCGTCAATTCCACCAAGTTCCTCAGCCTGGCCATTACCGGCACGCTGCTGGTGTTCGGCATCGCAGCCATTGCCGGCGCACTGTTCACCGGGCGGAGGTAAGCCGTGGACCCGATCGGTAAAGGAATAGATAAACGCGCCGAACTGAAGGTCGACCTGCGCCCGACGCTGTTCATCGGCGCCGGCGGCACCGGCATGGAAGTGATGATGCGGATCCGGCGGCGCATCCTGTCGGCCGTGTGGAACCGCCACCATCCGGCGCGCGTGGAATCGATCGGCGAATTTCCTGTCGCGCGTTTCCTGCACATCGACCTGGACAGCGGCGCCGTCATCGACGAGGGAAAATCGCAGCGCACCGACCCATGGTATGAACTGGTCAAGCTGGGCGACGAAGAGCGCCTGATCGAGCCGATCGACCTGCAGCAATACCACGAGTCCGACGACAGCCTGGCGCGCTTCCCGCTCATCGAAAGCTGGATGCCGCTGCGGCCGAAGAAGCTGCGCTCGCTGGGGATCGACCCGTCGCTGGGCGCGGGCCAGATCCGCGCCGTGGCACGGCTGTACCTGTTCGACAAGTATCCGAAGCTGCGCGGCCGCATCAAGGGTGCGCTCAATTTCCTGGCGTCGAACGCCGGCATCGAGCGCAAGGACAATTACCAGCGCCTCGGCCTGCAGGTCGATACGTCGAAATTCCGCATCGTCGTCATCGCGTCGAACGCGGGCGGTACCGGCGCCGGCACCGCGCTCGACCTGGGCTGGCTGGCCAAGGCGATCGCCCGGCAGGAAGTGGCCGACAGCCAGGTCGACCTGGTGATGTTCATGCCCACCGGCTATGCGCGCGCCAACAAGGAGCGCACGGAAGCCAATGCCTATGCCACGCTGATGGAAATGGAAACGGCGATGCGCGACATGAACGCGCAGGTGCGCTGGGCCGATCCGGACAGCCTCGTCGGCCGCGGCGCGCCGTACGACGACGTGTACTTCGTCGATACGGCGAACCTGGCCAACAAGGCCACGCAGGACGTCAAGGACGTGTACCAGATGGTGGCCGATTCACTGTTCGAAGATTTCGCCTCGGCCGATTTCGCCAACCGCAAGCGCTCGGTGGCCGTCAACCAGCAGCAGCACAAGCTCGGGCCGTTCAATCCGAAGGTGCCGGAACAGCGCTTCGGCGACATGCGCCTGTCGTACTCGAAGGTGTATTCGGCCTTCGGCCAGTCGGTGCTCGACACGCAGCAGGGCCTGCGCGAGGATATCCGCGCCTATGAGCTGGCCGCGCTGATGGTGAAAGCCTTCTTCGGCATCATCGGCAAGGACGGCGCCCCGGCCCGCCGCGCCGGCGACGGCGAACGCGACGTGTTCATGCGCGAGCACATGTGGCTGGCCGAGCGCCCGTTCGACGAATTCCCCGATTTCAAGAAGGGCACGGTGGAAGTGACGCCGTTCCAGGAATACGCGCTGACCGACCAGCTGTTGATGGACAAGGACCAGCGTTCGCTGCTGGAGCGCGTGGAAGCGAAGGTACAGGCCGAGATCGACCGCATCACGGGCGGCTACGACCTGAAGGAATGGCGCGCCAAGATCGCCGAACTGCTGCCGCAGCTGGAACGCGATGCGATCCGCGAAGCCGGCGCTATCGCCGAGACGAGCGAAGACCGCCTGAAGCGCCACACGCAGGAACTGGTGATGCGGCTGAAAGGTCGCGTGCGCGAGCGCCTGTATGCGCTGCTGGACGACCGCCGCCAGGGTGGCCTGGAATTCGTGCTGTCGCTGCTCGAGCAGGTCAAGGCCCGTGTGGCCCAGCGCGACATTCCGCGCATGGAGCACAACGAACGCCGCTACCGCGAGATGCGCGACGCGCTACGCACGCGGCAGGTCGAGGAATCGCTGAACAACCTGGCGCAGGCCGCCAGCAAGTGGATCAACGCGGGCGCGCAGGCGCGCGAGGTGATCGTGCACTTGAAACGCGACATCGCCGACTACCTGCGCTTCCACCTGCTGGCCGTCACCGCCGGGCAGTCGGCCGAGGTGCTGCGCCAGACCTCTTCCTGGCTGGGCGAACCGCAGTCGGTCGACGAGAAGGGCCAGGCCGTGTGGTCCGGCATCGCCGGCGAATTCCAGGAAGGGCGCCGCCACGTGGAAGCCATGCTGGGCGCCGTCGACCAGCGCGTGGCGCAGTTGCGCGCCGATGCGCAGCACGACCATGCCACCTACATGAAGCTGGCGAACGACGAAGCGCCGCCGCCCGTCAAGCTGACCGGCGACGTGTCGGCATGGAGCGAGGAAGTGCTGCTGGAATTCGGCGGCTCGGCGCGGCTGTTCCCCCAGCTGGGCGACGAAAAGCTGCGCTCCTCGCTGCTGCTGAAACTGTTCCGTCGCGCGCAGACGCAGCTCTCCACGGAAGAAGCCGAAGGAGGAATAAATTCGGAACCCTCCGATCCGCTGCTGGACCGCCTGCTGGCCATGTCCGTGCAGGAGCGGCAGCGCGTCTTTGCCGAATGGCTCAAGAGCGCGATGCCGTGGGTGAACGCCAGGTTCTCGGCGGAGTTTACGCCGGGTGCCGACCAGTTCAAGTGCTTCGTCGGCGTCGGCGACGTCAATGCGTGGAAGCGGCTGGAAGCGGAAATCCGCGCGGCCGCGCCCACCGGCTATTTCCACGGCGAGCTGGTCAACATCGTCAACACGGGCGTGAAGGGCAGGGCGGTGTGCTACATCGAACTGTCCGGCTATCCGATGACGGTGCTGCGCGGCCTGCCCACGTGGCGCACGTCGTACCAGATCGAGAACCCGAAGATCCCCACGCACCTGCACTTCGACGCGACGCGTTTCCGCCACCCGATCGCACCCGGCATGGATGAACTGAACCGGCTGGCCGACGATTACGAATGGTTCCTGCAGGCCGTGGCCATCGGCGTGTTGAAACGCAAGGCCGACCTGGCCGACCGCGAGGCCTCGTTCCAGCCGCGTGGCCAGTACCTGTTCGAGGTCGAGCAGGGGTCCGGCGAATGGCTGCAGGTGGGGAACGAATACGCGATCCGTTCCAACGGCCTGCCATCGTTCTACCGCGAGCAGATCGTGGGGACCGTGCAGCAGCGCCTGGCGCGCATGGGGCCGCACCAGTTCCTGCTGCTGGCGGCGCTGATGCGCCACTACCAGCATCGCGTCTACCAGCCGCGCCTGGAAGTGGACGAGACCGGGGCCGAGCTGCCGTCGCCGTCGCTGCCGAACATCACGGCCAAGCGGCTGCACGAGGAATGGCTGCGGCGCGCGCTGGCGGCCGAGCCGGCGCTGGCCGGGTCGTTCGACCGCGTGCTGGAGCTGCTGCCGCAGTGGAGCGAACTGGTGCCGGGTTCGGCGTCCGATGCCTACCAGTGGGAAGTGCAGCACAGTGTCGACAAGCGCGTGCCGCGCGCCGAATACTCGGCTGGCGAAGCCGCCGCGAAGGCACTGCTCGGCGGTGGGGTGTCGATCGCCAAGGCGGTGGATGCGCCCGCCGGTGCCGTGGCGTCCGGCATGCCGGCCACTGCCTCGTCCGCGCTTTTCAAGGTGTTCGTCAACAGGACGCAGCAGGGGCCTTACACGGTTGCCGAACTGGCCGAGCGCATCGCGCGCGGCGAAGTGGATGCCGCCACCAAGACCTGGAACATGCGCTGGGTGCCGCACGTGGATCAATGGCAGCCTGCCGGCGCCGTGGCGGAGCTGGCGCCGCTGTTCGCCCAGGCGATCCCCGATCCGGTGGATGACATCCCCGACCCGGAGTAAGCGGTGACGTCCGATCTTCGTTGCATCAACCAGTCTTGCGGCCGCGGCTTTCCGCGCGCCGTGCGGTTTTGCCCGTATTGCGGTACCGGCCAGGCGGCCGGCGCACCACGCACCGCCACGCCACCGGCCGCCGTGCCACCGCCCGCGCCCGTACCACCGCCGGCGCCGGTTCCCTCACCGGCAACAGTGACACCACCACCGGCAACGGTGACGCCACCGCCACCGGCCCCCGTGCCGCCGCCGGTCCGTCCGCCCGCGCCGCCGGCGGCGGCGCCGGCACCTTCGCGTCCCGGTCCCACCCAGGCGCCGGGCTACCAGCAGGCGCAGCCGGCGGCCGGCGTGCCGCGGCCACCGGGCAGCATGCCGGGCGGGCCGTCGCTGCCACCGGTGCGCAAGCCGGTCGGCAAGGGCACGTGGATCTTCATCGGGCTGTTGCTGGTAGCGATCTGGTTCCTCGTCAAGCCGGGCGATCCGGCAAAGGCGCTGGCCGGCAAGGTCGATGAAGCCATTGTGCTGACGGAAGAGTGCAAGATCGCCGACGCGCGCGAGGCGCTTGCCGAACTGCGCAGCGCCAAGGCCGACACGGTCCAGCTGGCGCGGCTGCAGAAGGCGATCGCCAGTGCCGCCCCGGCGTGCGAAAAGAAAAAACAGCGTGACAAGGCCTGGTCCGATGCGCGTGCCGCACTGGAAACGGCATTGTCCGGCGATGCGCTCGACAAGGCGTCTGCGCGGCTGTCGGCGTTCGTCAAGCGCTGGAAGGACGACGAGGAAACCCGCGAGATGCGCGAACGCATCGACGTGCGCCGCGCCGAGAAGCTGCTGGACGAAGCCAACGCGTGCCTCGCCAGGAAAGATCGCGCCTGCGTGGAAGCCCGGCTGGACGCGGCGGAGAAACTGCGCCGGCCGGAAACCCGGCCGCGGATCGAGGCGCTGCGCGAATCGCTGTCGCGGATGCTGGAATCGACGCTGCTGGAAGGGGCAGGCCAGGGCAGTGGACAAGGCAGTGGACAAGGTACCGGACAGGGGGGCCAAGGTGGGCAGGCCGGGCAGGCCGCCTATCCGCCGCCGCTGTCGACGACGCCGCCACGCGTCGCCACGGCCGCGGTGCAAATGCCTGGCAGCAGTGCCGAGGCGCGGCGACTGCGCGCCGAGGCCGAACGCGAGCTCGCCCAGGGCAACTACCGCAGCGCGATGGGCCTTGCCGGACAGTGCAGCGCACAGGGCGGCAGCGATTGCGGCGCGCTGCGCGACAGGGCCGCGCGGCTGGAGCGCGAAATGCACGCCTGCGTGCAGGGCGGCCGCGAATGGGTTGGCGAACGCTGCGAGTAGTTGGCGAACGTGGCGCAACGGGCGCAAGTGCGTGCAAATGCGTGCAACTGAGCACAACTGAGCGCAGGCGAGTAAGCTGACCGGCACGCGAACGGCGGCGCAAGGGCGAATTTTGTTAAGCTGCCGGCAAGGAGGAAATCATGCAACCCATATCACGATTCACCACGACCACAGGCGTTCTTGCGCTGCTGCTGGCACTTGCCGGCTGCCACAAGGAGGACGACCGCCGCGTCGACGGTCCGGCCGAGCGCGCTGGCCGCGAGCTCGACGAGGCTACCGGGAAAGCGGCCGAGCACCTGGAAAAAGCACGCGAAAATTTCCAGGAAGCCGCGAAGGAAACGGGCCGCGAGCTGGACCAGGCGGCGGAGAAAGCGGGCGAGAACCTGAACAAGGCCGCCGAAGTGGTCGGCGAAAAGCTCGAACGGGCCGGCGAAAAAGTGCAGGCCAGCGCGGAAGCTGCGCGCGAGGACCAGGAAGAAGCGGAAAAAGGCAAGTCGAAGTAAAGGCATCGCCTGGCCCGGCCGCGACGCGGCGACTACCACGCGGCAACCACCACGCGGCAACTCGGGCCACAGCAATTCAGGCCACCAGGTCCGCCCGCTCCAGGGTCTCCGCTGCGGCGGGCACGCCGTCCAGCATGTCGCCTGTCACGACAACCAGGTCGACGAAGCCGTTGCGCCACGCGCTCTCGAGATCCTGTTCGACGGCTTCCAGCGTTGTCCGCTCCAGGTCGTGGAAGCCGCGCACGCCATAGGCGCGGTTGCGGCCATGCGACTTGGCCATGTACAGCGCCATGTCGACGAGGTTGACGGCCCGCTCCCACGACATCGGCGTGTCGAGTGCCACCAGCGGGAACGGCGCGAATCCCACCGATGCGTTCACGGCCAGCATCCTGCCCTGGTACTCGACGGATTGCGATGAGATGCCGTGCAGGATGCGGCGTGCCACGTCGTCGAGGCCGCCACGCGGCACGGCCGGCAGGAATGCGAGGAATTCCTCGCCGCCCCAGCGCACGATCATGTCCGTTTCGCGCAGCGTCTCGCGCAGGCTCGCGGCGATCATCTTCAGCACCGCATCGCCGGCCGCATGGCCGTGGCTGTCGTTGATGTGCTTGAAGTGGTCGACGTCCAGCAGGAACAGCGCGCCGATCAGGTCGCCATCCTGCTGGCGCCGCTCGGCCTTCCCATGCCCGGCCTGCCCGGGCTCGACCTGCCCATGGTGGCGCATGAACTCCTGGAAGTGCCGGCGGTTGTACAGCGCCGTCAGCGGATCGCGCGCGCTTTGCTGCTTCAGCTCCCGGTTCTTTACCTCGAGCTGGGCATTCGCCTGGCGCACCTTGCGGTACAACAGCCCCACGACCACGGCCGCCAATGCAAACACGATCGCCAGCAGCCACCAGATGCGCTGCTGCAGCCGCCGGTTATCCAGTTCCACCCCTTTCACGCGGTTTTCCTGGCGCAGCGCGTCGATCTGCCGCTGCTTCTTTTCGGTGTCGTACTTCTGCTGCAGTTCCAGTACGGCTTTCTGGCGCTGCTCGGCGAACATCTCCTCGGAGATGTCGCGTTCCCGGTGATACGCGTCGATGGCGCCCTTGTAGTCGCCAGCCTGTTCCAGGGCGGCGCCATATTCCACCAGCACGGCCTGCAGCTCCGGCTTTACGCCGTTCTTTTCATAGGCGTCCAGCCCCGCCTCGAACTGGCGCCTGCCTTCCGCCAGCCGGCCCATGCCCAGGTAAGCCTGGCCCAGGTTGACGCGGGCAGTGGCGATCACGAGGGGACTTTTCACGTCCTCGCCGGCGGCCAGCGCCTGCTGCGCGAAGCCGACCGTGCTTCGGTAGTCGCGTTTCTTCAGGTACAGGTCCGACAGGTTGACGAGAGTGTCGGCGATCATTTGCCGCGCGCCCAGGCGGCGCTCGACATCGAGTTCCGCCAGCAGCGCGCGGCGGGCCTGTTCATGCTGCCCCGATTCGATCGCCAGGCCGTATTCGGTGGCCAGCGCGATCGCCAGTCGGCCGGGCGATTTCATGCGTTGCGCCACTTCCAGCGATTCGCGCTGCACCTCCCAGCCCTTGTCGAACTGCTTCATGTCCGTGTAGAGGAATGCCAGCGCGTTCAGCGCGCCGGCCAGCGGCGCATTGTCCTTCTTTACCGTGCGCGCCAGGTCGATGGCCGCCTGCAGCCGGGCCAGCGCGGCCGGATAGTTGCCCTGTTCCTGGAACGACTGGCCGGCCGAGATCGTCGCCTGTACGCGCAGTGGCAGGTCGCCCGTGTTGTTGGCCGCCCGCTCCGCCTCGAAGTTCGCCTTGTGCGAACCGCCCAGGTCATCCAGATCGAACAATGCATAGGCGCGGGTCAGCTGGCCCTTGGCATACACGGCATCGTCGCGTGCCGCGCGGCCCCAGGCCACCAGCTCGTCGCCCATCGCCAGAGCGCGTTTCGGGTCGCCGGCGCGCCGGATCGCACTGCTGTACAGCCAGTGCAACTCGGCACGGGTGGCCAGGGGCGCGGTCCGCGCCTGCGGCACCAGGCGGGCCAGGCGGGCCACGGCCTCGTCCGGGTTGAAGCGCACCATCTCGCGCGTGGCGGCCAGCTCCTCGTCGAGCGCAGCCTGGCCGAACGCGAGCGCCGGCGCCAGCACCAGGAGGGCGGCGAAGCGGCGAACGGCGCGGGAATGGAAAGCGGAGAGCAGGGCGGCCAACGGAAGGTCCTTGCCGCGCAAGGATGGGGCACGGGTGCACATATTATAGGCTTGTTGCTATAAGGAATTTCACGCGCAGCCGCGAATTTTCCCGGCCGCGCGGCACGTCACGGCATTTCTGCAACACAGTTATCTTGCCGTCATTGCCCAAGTCACAAGTCCGGGCGTTCAGGCTCACGCGGCCAGTTGCTGCAGCAGGTACAGCCGCTGGTACAGGCCGCCCTCGATCCGCATCAGCGCGTCATGCGGGCCCGATTCCTCGATACGGCCGTGGTTCAGCACCACGATGCGGTCGGCGTCGCGGATCGTCGACAGCCGGTGGGCGATCGCGATGATCGTCACCTGTCCGCGCAATTCGTCGAGCGCCTGCTGCACGATCTGCTCGGTGGAGCTGTCGATGCGCGAGGTGGCTTCGTCGAGCATGAGCACGCGCGGCTCGCCGGCCAGCGCGCGGGCGATCGCGATCAGCTGTTTCTGCCCAGATGAGAGCCGGGAGCCGCCTTCGCCCAGCAGCGTGTCGTAGCCGTTTTCCAATGCCATGATGAAGTCGTGCGCATGCGCCGCGCGCGCCGCCTGCTCGATCCGTTCGGGCGGCAGGTTGCGGCCCATGTCGATGTTTTCGCGGGCCGACGCGGCCAGCAGGAACGGGTCCTGCGGCACCAGGCCCACGCGGGCGCGGAACGCATCGTTCCCGATGTCGTCCAGCGGCACGCCGTTCATCAGGATGCTGCCGCGCGGTGCCGGGTAGTAGCGCAGCAGCAGCGACATCAGCGTGGACTTGCCGCTGCCGGTATGGCCCACGATGCCGTAGAACGCGCCCTGCGGGATCTGCAGCGAAAGATCGTGCAGCACTTTCTGGTTGTCGACATAGGCGAAATCCAAATGGCGGATGTCGATGGCCGGCGTGTCATGTGAGGCTGCTTCGTTCGCGGCGTCGGCCGCCGCGCTGTCGCGATATTCGGGCACACCCGCTTCATCGAGCAGCGTGGCCACGCGCGCCGTGGCCACCACCGATTGCTGCAATTGCGAAAATTGCGTGGTGATCTGGATCAGCGGCTCGATCACGCGCGCGATATAGCTGATGAACGCGTACAGCACGCCCACTTCCGCCACGCCGAGCACCGCGCTTTCGGCACGCTGGCCGAACAGCCAGATCACGGAGGCGAGCAGCACGATGTTCAGCATGTCCAGCGCCGGCCGCAGCAGCCAGGCATTGGCGCGGATCTCGGCCACCCGCTGCGTGTATTGGTCTTCGTTGGTGCGGAAAAAGCGCTCGGCAAAACGTTCCTGCGCATTGTTTGCCTGCAGCACGTTCATGCCGCCGATCGATTCGGCCACCTGGGCATTGATGTCGCTGCGCAGCTGGCGCGCCTTCGCCACGGCCGGCGCCGACAGGCGCTGGTACAACCACACGATCAGCAGCACGCATGGCATGAGCGCCACCACCAGCAACATCAGCCGCCAGTCCAGCCACGCCATCGCCAGGATCGTGCCGATCAACACGATGGTGCTGTCCAGGATCACGAACAGCACCTGGATGTACAGGCCCTTCACCGCCTCGGTATCGTTGGTCACGCGGGACACGAGCTGGCCGGTGATGGCACGGTCGAAGAACGCCATCGGCAGGCGCAGCACGTGGCCGTACACGCGCTCGCGCAGCCGCTGCACCGAGCGCATCGCCAGGCCGGACAGGCGCACCAGCTGCAGGTAGCGCAGCCAGGAAGCGGCGCAACCGGTGAGTACCACGCCGCCCAGCAGCAGCGCCATCGCCTGCCAGTCCAGCACGCGCGGCAGCAGGTGTTCGTCGATCAGCCGCTTGCCCAGCAGCGGGCCGACCACTTCCAGCCCAGCGGCAATGACGAGCCACAGCACGGCCCACCACAGGTGGTGGCCATCCGGCCCGGCGGCATCCTTCAGCAGGCCCGTTGCCCGCCGCATCGATTCCGCGTGTGATTTTTCCTGCGGGTTTTCGTCCGTGCTAGCTTGCATCGAGGCTCGCCTCCAGTTGTTGATAGCGCCATTGCCGGGCATACCAGCCATCGTGCGCCAGCAATTCGTCGTGGGTGCCCTGTTCGACGACGCGGCCATGGTGCAGCACGACGATCCAGTCGGCGTTTACCACGGCCGAGAGCCGGTGGCTGGCGATGATTGCGCTGCGCACCGGCCTCGCACGGCGCAGGTCTTCCAGGTGGTCGAGGATGCGCGTTTCGGTGCCCGTGTCGACGGCCGACAGTGCATCGTCCAGCAGCAGCAGGTCGTTGTCGGACAGCAGCGCGCGGGCGATCGCCACGCGCTGGCGCTGGCCGCCGGACAGCGTGATGCCGCGCTCGCCCACCTCCGTCTCGTAACGGTGCGGGAACAGCAGGATATCGTCGTGGATGGCCGCCAGGTCGGCCGCGTGTTCCACTTCGGCCCGCGTTGCACCGGGCTTTGCCAGCGCGATGTTCTCGGCGATCGATGCCGAGAACAGGAACGATTCCTGCGGCACCCAGCTGATCGCGCCGCGCAGCGTCCCGAGCTTGTACTCCTCCAGCGCATGGCCATTCCAGCGCACGGTGCCCGACTGCGGCGCCAGCTGGCGCAGCAGCACGCGCAGCAGCGTGGTCTTGCCCGAACCGGTGGCGCCGACGAGGCCCAGCGTCTGCCCTGGCCGCAGGCGCAGCGTGACGTCTGCCAGCGCCGGTTCCACCTGGCCCGGGTAGCACACGGTCAGGTGGTCGACCGCCAGTTCGCCCGGCTGCAGTTCGGCCATCGTGCCGTGGTCGGCGATCGTCAGCGGCGCGTCGAGCATCGGCTGCAGCCGCTGCCATGCGGCGCGGCCCCGTTCCAGCAGGGACAGCACCCAGCCGGCGGCGAACATGGGCCAGATCAACTGGCCCAGGTACATCGAGAAGCTCGTCAACCCACCGATCGTCAGCTGGTCCGTCCACACGAGGTAGCCGCCCACGCCCAGCGTCAGGCCGGTGGCGGCCGTCAGCGTCAGTCCCACGGCCGGTTCATAGGCCGCTTCCCAGCGCTGCGCGGTGAGCGCCGCGTTAGATGCCTTGCCGGCCAGTTCGGAAAACGTGGCGGCGCTGCGCGCTTCCAGGCCGAGCGTGCGCAGTGTGCGCACGCCGGTCAGGGTTTCCTGCACATGGTCGTTCAGCGCGGCGAACCGTTTCAGCGAATCGCCCGCCGCCGTGTGGATCTGCGTGGAGATGCGCCAGAACGCATAGGCCATCAGCGGGAACGGCAGCAGGGCGACGAGCGCGAGGCGCCAGTCGACGCCCAGCGTCATGATGCCGATGACCAGCACCAGGGTCAGTGCGCCGTCGAAGCCGGCCAGCATGGCTTCGCCGGCCGCCTGCTCGATCGAATCGATGTCGTTCGTGGCCAGCGCCATCAGGTCGCCGGTGCGCTGCTTCTGGTAGAAGGCCGGACCCTGCAGCGTAAGGCGCCTGTAGAAGCGCGTGCGCAATTCCACGCCGAGCCGGTAGGCGGTCGAATACAGACGGATCCGCCATGCCACGCGCAAGCCGTAGTTGGCCACGCCGACCAGCAACAGCAGGCCCACGCCCTCGATCAGTTCCGTGTGCGAAAGACGCTGCGCGGCCAGTGCGTCGACCATCTGGCCGATCTTGCGGGGAATCCAGACGCCGATGACGGCAACGAGGACCAGCATCACGCCGGCACCCGCATACGCGCGCCAATGCGTGCGCACGAAGCCGGTGATTAGCCTCGATAAACTCATGACATATCCTTGAATGGGGCCAGCGGCCGATTCGGGGGACTAGGATACATCAGGCGGGCAGAGCGCGTCGGCCGACCCGTGCGGGTCGGCGACGTGGGGAGGGGAAATTACTTGCGGGATTTGCCCGGTGCCGAGCGGGCCGGCTTGTTGTCGGCCAGTGCGGCCAGTGCTTCGGCAACGGGTTTCGTGGCCGGCTTGCCGCGCACGGTTTTCGCCGCCGCCTGTTCCGCCTCGAACAGCGTGGCCGAAGCCTCGGCGGCTTCGGCCGCGATCGGTGCGGCAACCGGCGTCGCTTGCGCCGCCGCGTCGGTCACGCGTTCCACGGCTTCGCTCACCGCGTCGCTTGCCTTCGACGTTGCGTCGGACCCGGCTTCGGCTGCCTTGGCGATCGACTCGCTGGCGGCTTCGACCGCATTGCTCGTGGTTTGCGCGGCTGCCTCGGTGGCCTCCTGCGTTGCCTTCGAGGTTGCCTCGGCCGCATCCTGCGTTGCCTTCGAGGTCGCCTCGGTGGCATCCTGCGTTGCCTTCGTGGCGGCTTGCGCCGTGCCTTGCGCCGCCGTGGCGGCCGCTTGCGTGACCGCGCGGGACGCTTCCACCGTGCTACTGGTGGCCGCTTGCGCGGCGTCGCTTGCCGCATGCGCCGCCTGGGAAGCCGTGGCGGTGGCGCCGGCAGCGGCCGACTGCGCCGCTTCCGCCGCCGCGTTCGTGGCTGCCAGCGCGGCGTTCGCGGCGGACTCGGACACTTGGGCAACGGCTGGCGCGGCCAGGCTCAGCGTCTTCGCCGGCACGTCGCGGAAGCGCTCCGTTGCCGTGCGCAGCAGCGCCTGCTGGGTCTTGGTGGCGATCGAGAACACTTCGCGGTTGTAGGCAAACAGGCCTTCGATCGCGGACAGCGGGCGGGCCAGTTCGAAGACCGCGCTGGAATCCTTTGCTTCGATCAGCTTGCGGGCGGCAACCGTGCTGCGTTCAGCGGCGTTGCGTGCCGTGCTGAGGTTCAGTGCCACGAGCTGGCCGGCACCGTCGACGGTGCTTTTCAGTACGCTGTTCAGGAAATTGAGCTGGCTCTCAAGCTGCGTTTTGCTCGTTCTGGAAATCTGTTCGGAAATCTGTTCGGTAATCGAAGACATAAGCTCTCCCGGGAACAAGGAATTGTGCGTTGCAATAAATGAATTCTAGCGATGAAACAAGGCATTGGAAAGCGGTTTGTGCGTTCTTTATTCGGAAATTAACGCACTGCAACATACGTTTCGGTATCCGAATTTTCAGTGCCATTGCGCCGTTTGCCTTGTTGTCCCTACAATCGGCCATCCCCATTGCTGGAGTTCACCCATGGAATTCGTCATTCGCAACGCCACGCTGCCCGACGGGCGCACCGGCATCGACATCGCCGTGCAGGATGGCCGCATCGCCGCGGTCGCGCCGCGCCTCGCCCTGACCGCCGCGCGCGAGATCGATGCGGAGGGCGACCTGGTCACGCCGCCGTTCGTCGATGCGCACTTCCACATGGATGCCACGCTGTCCTACGGCCTGCCGCGCGTGAACGCCAGCGGCACGCTGCTCGAAGGGATCGCGTTGTGGGGCGAACTGAAACCGCAGCTCACGCAGGAAGCGCTGGTCGAACGGGCGATGCGCTATTGCGACTGGGCGGTAGCGCGCGGCCTGCTGGCGATCCGCACCCACGTCGATGTGTGCGACGACCGCCTGCTGGCCGTGGAGGCATTGCTGGAGGTGAAGCGACGCGTCGCGCCATACCTCGACATGCAGCTGGTGGCGTTCCCGCAGGATGGCCTGCTGCGCAGCCCGACGGCGCTGGCCAACCTGAAGCGGGCGATCGCGATGGGCGTGGACGTCGTCGGCGGCATTCCCCATTTCGAGCGCACGATGGCCGATGGCGCCGAGTCGGTGCGCGTGCTGTGCGAATTCGCCGCGGCGCAAGGGTTGATGGTGGACATGCACTGCGACGAATCGGACGATCCGCTGTCGCGTCACATCGAAACGCTGGCCGCCGAGACCCACCGCCTCGGCCTGCACGGCCGCGTGGCGGGCTCGCACCTGACATCGATGCACTCGATGGACAACTATTACGTGAGCAAGCTGCTGCCGCTGATCGCCGAATCCGGCGTCGCGGCGATCGCCAACCCGCTGATCAACATCACGCTGCAAGGCCGGCACGACACCTACCCGAAACGGCGCGGCATGACGCGCGTGCCGGAATTGATGGCGGCCGGCGTGACCGTGGCGTTCGGCCACGACTGCGTGATGGACCCGTGGTACGGCATGGGGTCCGGCGACATGCTCGAAGTGGCGCACATGGGCCTGCACGTGGCGCAGATGACCAGCCAGCATGGGATACGCGCCTGCTTCGCGGCCATCACCGAAAACCCGGCAAGGATCCTGGGACTGGATGGCTATGGCCTGGAGCCCGGCTGCCACGCCGACCTGGTGCTGCTGGACGCGGGCGACCCGATCGAGGCGATCCGGCTGCGCGCGGCGCGCCGGCTGGTCATGCGGCGCGGCCGCATCCTGGCCGAATCGCCGCGTGCCGTGGCCCGGCTCCACCTGCCGGGCCGGCCCGACAGCGCCGACTTCCGCCAGTTGGGCCGGCCGAGCTAGCCAGCCGCGGCCGGCACTTATTGCATCGGGTTCGCGTCCTTGTACGACCGGGAGGCCGGGAAGAACCACCGCAACGCGCGGTGCACGCGACCGGCCCAGGCCTGCTCGTTGTGCATGCCGCCTTCGTCTTCCACGTACAGCAGGTCGTCGCCCTCGCGCCAGCCGTTCTTCAGCACGGCCTGGCGGAATGCCCGCGTGCCTTCGACGCCGTCCATGCCCGTGCCGGCATCCACGTACAGCCGCACCGGCGTTGCCGCGATCTTGCGCGCAGTGGTGACGGGCGCGCCGCCATTCCACCAGAACGAACCGGACATGATGCCGGCCTGGCCGAACACGTTCGCATGGTGCTGCGCCAGGTACAGCGATGCCAGGCCGCCGAACGACGATCCCATGACGGCGGTATCGGCCCGGCCGGGCAGCGTGCGGTACTGCCCGTCGATGTAAGGCTTGACGGTATCGACGAGGAATCGGCCATAGGCCGCCAGCTTGCCGCCGCCGTAGCGCGCATCGCAGCAGGGCGTGTACTCGCTGTTGCGGTCCGGCGTGTTGTCGACGCCGACCACGATGATCTCGCGCATGTCGCCCTGCGCGGCCAGCCGGTCGACCACTTCATCGATGTGCCATTCGGTGCTGTAGGCCGTCTTCTGGTCGAACAGGTTCTGGCCGTCGTGCATGTACAGCACCGGGTAGCGCTTGCCGGGATTGCGGTCGTAGCCTGCCGGCAGCCAGATGCGCAGCTTGCGGGTATTGCCCAGTTGCGGCGATGCGAAGTCATCGACGATGACGAGGCGGCCTTTCGCCACAAGCGCCGGTGCTGTCGCGCCCGTGGCCAGCAGCCGGATGCCATGGATGTCGACCCGGTTCGCCGGCCCCGACTTGCCGCCCGCATCCGCGTACGTGGCATTCGATTGCAGGCTGCTCATGTTGATGAAGTCCGACAGCTCGACCGAGTGTTTGCCCGCCTTCAATTGCGCGGACAGCGGCGTCGAGTACACGGCCTGGCCGGCAGGGGAGTGCGGCAGCTGCACGACCCCCTGGGCGACGACGCCGCCTGCCGCGTCGCGCACCTTCATCCACTTGACGCCGCCCGTGATGCCCAGGTTGACCTGGTGCGCATTGTTGCGGTAGCGGACCTGCACGGCATAGGTGCCTGCCTGCGGCACGGCAAGCGTGGCCGAAAACGTATCGGCGGGCGCGCCCCAGCCGGCGAACGCGCCGTTCTTCGCCTTCACGCTCGATGCGATGCGCGCATCGCCGGCGGCCACTTCGATGGCGCGGCCCGTGCAGGCCGGCGCGCTGTGGTGGCTGCGGTTGCCGGAGTCGGGAAACATGGCTTCCACCGCGTAGCATGCCGCCGCGGCCGGCTTCGGATCGGACCAGCTGGCGCCTTTCACGCCCGCTGCCGCCAGCTGGCCATCGCGATACACGTTGTAGACGGTGCCCGCCGCCGGCTTCGACGCGAATCCGAGCCTGCCATGCGCGGCCGACACGATCGCCGGTTCGGCCGGCGAGAACACGGCCGGATCGACCGTGAGCGGATCGGCCGCCACGCGCGTGATCGTTTGCCGCCCCGGCATCAGGCTGCCCAGCTGCACGACGATCGTGTTGTGTTCGCCGAGATCCGCCCACTTGATGCGGCCATCGACCGGCTTGCCGTTCAACAGCACCTGCTGCACGGGGTGGTAGCCGGCCATGGACTGCGCCGGCGGTAGCACCAGCTGCACGTCGATCACGTGGTTGCGCAGCTTCAGGCCGGCCAGCAGGGCCGTGCCGCTGCCCTGGAACGCTTCGTGGCGCAGCTTCGACGTGACGAAGGGCTTGACGTCGATGCCGTCCTGCGCGGTCGAGATGCCGAACACGCCGCCCACCAGCGCGCCGGCGAAGCCGCCCACGGACCATAGCTGGCGGCGCGAGTTGACGACGGGGCCCGCCAGGTCGGTCTGCCGGCCTCCACTCGGGTCGAACATCGGCAGGCCCGTGAGCCATTCGAAGTTTTCCATGTTGGACGCATTGACGGCGGCGCCGCGCAGGAGCGTGTCGTAGGCGGCATCGGCCGCAGCCACGTTCTGCACCTGGATCGCGGCCTTCAGCCCATAGGCGGTGACGAAAGGCCAGATCGCCCGGTTGTGGTACACGGCGCGGCCCGGCTGCTGCGGCCAGATCACCGGCGCGCCCATCGGCCCATGCGGGTAGCGGGCGACGATGCTGTTCGCCTGCTCGGCGTCCGCCACGCCGGTGACGATGGCCAGCGCCTGGCCCAGCCAGTCGAACTTGTGCAGCGGCGCGCCGTCGAAATGGCCGGCCGTGAGGCTGCTGTACATGCCGGCATCCTTCAGCCACAGCCGGCCGTTGATCGCATCCTTCAGCTGCACGGCCCAGTCGCCGTAGCGCTTTGCCGTGGCGGCATCGCCCTGTTCCTCCGCAAGTTGCGCCGCCAGCGTCAATGCCTTGTAGTGGGCCACGTTGGTCGACAGCGCCTTCGCCGTCGCCATGTGCGCCAGCTGGCCGGGAATCCAGTCCGCATACGTTTGCTCGCGCCAGTCGAGGAAGGACTCCTCGCCGTTGTACAGGCCCGCGGCCGGATCGAACGCCGCCACGCGGTCGATTTCGATCGTGTTCGACAGGGCTTTCAGGGCGACCGGCACGAACGCCGCGCGCTCGGCCGGCGGCAGTGCCTTCAGCGCCTCGTCGGCGCCGAACGCCCACGTGACGCGGTCGGTGCTGACGGGCCAGCTGCCGCCGCTGCCGGTATCCTGCACGATCTGCAGGCCGTCTTCGGTGCCCGGCACTTGCGCCGGCTTCTTCACGCCATCCCGGTAGCCCGAGAGCTTGAACTGCAGCGAGTTGCGCACCCGCTGCGGGTCCAGCATGCCCAGTCCCAGCCCGGCCGCGTAAGCCAGGTCGCGTGTCCATACGTAGTGCCATTTCTCGCCCGTTTCAAAGCATTCGCAGGGAATGGGCTGGCCGCCGTTATAGGAGTCGTCGCGGATCGCGGCCACGGCATCCTGCCGCATCTCGGCCATCGCCATTGCGAACAGCGCGTCGAACGCCACGCTTCCACTGCGCACGCGTGGCAGGCCCGCGCTCTCGGCATAGGTGACGTTCCGCGGATCGCCGTCCCGCAGCGTCATCGTCGTGCCATGCGTGTAGGTGCGCAGCGGCGCCTTCTCGTCGTCCGTGGCGATGCGCACCGCTTCCGGCTTGCCCCACGAACCGAAGGGAATCGTCTGCTCGGCGCATTGCAGCGAACCGGCGACGAGCATGGCCAGGGTGGCGGTGGCGATGAGGGTGCGCTTCATTGTTTCAACTCCAGGATGATGGCCGTGCGGGCCGGCAGCGTGATGCCGCGTTCGAGGTGGAAGGTTTGTCCGGTCAGGACATCGGTGCCGGCATGGACGCCGTCGAGCATCTCGCCGAAGCGGGCCGTGTCGAGCGTGACGGGCGTGCGGTTCTTGTTCAGGGCGACCATCACCTTGCCGCCGCCCTGCGCATTGCCGCCATACCGGAAGAACACATAGGTGTCTTGCTCGGGGCCGAAATGCATCGTTCGGCCACGGTGGATCACGGTGGCGCCCTTGCGCCAGTTCAGCAGTTTTTTCAAAAAAGCCTGTGCTTCGCGCTGCGCTGGCGTAAGGCCCGTGCCAGTGAACGCATTCACCTTGTCGCCCGGCCAGCCGCCCGGAAAATCGTGGCGGTACGACGCGTCGTCGCGGCCCTGCGTGGTGCTTCCCATCAGGATTTCGGTGCCGTAATAGAACTGGGGGATGCGCGGCGCCGTCAGCACGTAGGCCATCGCCATCTTCCACAGGCCCATGTCTTCGCCGAGCACGCTCCAGGTGCGGGGCAGGTCGTGATTCCCCTCGAACAGCACGAGGTCTTGCGGCGCCGGGTACAGGTGATCCTGGGCCAGCGTCTCATACAGATCGTTCAGGCTGAAGGTACCGTGGTCGCTGTCAGTCGCGGTACTGGTCAGCGCGCGGCGCAGCGCATCGTTCAGCGGGAAATCCATCAGCGACGGCAAATGGGACACGTAGCCATCGTGGTTGGCCTTGCCGGCCTGCCATCGCGCCACGACGGGCACGCGCGTGCTCCACTCTTCGCCGACCAGGTTCAGGTTCGGATATTCCGCCATCACGCGGCGCGACCATTCGGCGAGGAAGGCATTGTTCGAGTAGCCCCACGTATCGACCCGCAGGCCGGACAGGCCCGCATACTCGATCCACCAGATCGTGTTCTGGATCAGGTAGTTCGCCACGTAGGGATTCGCCCCATTGAGGTCCGGCATGCCGCGCGAGAACCAGCCTTCCGTGAAATTGCGCGCGTCGGCGCGGCTGCCATACGGATCGCCCACCGCCACGCGGTGGTGCCGCGTCATCACGGGCTTGCCTTCGTGGGTGATCCAGTCCGGCATGGGCAGATCCTTCATCCACCAGTGACCGGCGCCGATGTGGTTGAGCACCACGTCCTGGATGACGCCGATGCCCCTGGCGCGCGCGGCGGCCACGAAGGCACGGAAATCGTCGTTGCTGCCATAGCGCCGGTCGATACGGTAATGGTCGGTGGCCGCGTAGCCGTGATACGAATAGGCCGGCATGTCGTTCTCGAGCAGTGGCGTGGGCCAGACCTGCGTGTAGCCCATCGCGGCAATGTAATCGAGATGCGCGGTCATGCCGGCCAGGTCGCCGCCATGCCGGCCGCCGCCGGCTGCGCGGTTCGCCTTGTCGGGCATGGCCGCGATGCTGTCGTTCGCCGGATCACCGTTGGCGAAGCGGTCCGGCATCACCTGGTAGATGGCATCGCGGCCCGTGAAGCCCTGGCGCTCGCGCGAGCCCGGCGCGCGCGGCTGCAACTGGTAGCGGTGCTTCAGGACCGCCGCCTTGCCGGCCGCGCCGGGCGCGTGGAAGGCGATGTCGAAACTGCCCGGCCGCACGCCGGCGGCCAGCTCCAGGTCGATGAACAGGTAATTCGGGTTGGCCACGCGCGTGGTCCCGGCGATGCGCACGCCCGGGTAACCGATGTCCGGCCGCAGGTCGGCAATGTGCTCGCCATGTACTATCAGCTGCAGTGCCGGGTGGCGCATGCCGGTCCACCACGATGCGGGTTCCAGGTGATCGATGCGGTAACTGGCGGGGCCGCCCTTGGCAGGCGCGGGGGCCACCAGCATGGCAAGCATCAAGGGCACGGCGAGCGCCGGCGGCAACAGGGCAGGGTGCATGGTCTCCTCCGCAAAAGCCTGTAAGTAGTGGGACTACAAGCTCTTGGACGGCTTGCTGCCACGGGAAAACGTGAGCAGAATACTATGATTGCAGGGACTCTACAACGCCCCGGACAGCCAATCCCCTAGTTTTAATACATGGTGTGGACGGCAGCAACATGGCCGAAAGACGGTTTCGTTACATCTTTACAGTGGAAACGGTTGTCTTGCCGTGTTTTTTGTAGTTCCACTACAGAGTGCCGCCATGATTTCTGTAGCCGCGATACAACGAAAACGTTGCATGTGCCGCAAACACGGCGCAAAACCGCCAAAACAGGCGTAGTCGGATTGAACTTTAATTGACACTAGATCTAGTTTTAATACAAAATTCCCTCAGGACGTCTGACAGAGCGGCCGCAATCCTTGGAATCCCATGTAGTCGAGCTAATTATTGCGCGTGGGAAAAAATCGTACTTTAGTGAGGGGACTTCGATGAAATTCTTTGCGCCTGAGCGCCGTGTGCGCACGGCCCTGCAACTGAGCCCGGTCGCGGCTGGCTGCGCACTCTTCGTAACCGCGCTGGCGAACCCCGCCGCCGCGCAAACCACCACCACCCCGGCGGCCGAGGCGCCGATCACCACGGTGACCGTGACCGGCATCCGCCGCGGCATCGAGGATGCCATCTCCGTCAAGAAGGACTCGTCGTCGATCGTCGAGGCCATCTCCGCGGAAGACATCGGCAAGCTGCCGGACGTGTCCATCGCCGAATCGATCGCCCGCCTGCCGGGCTTGGCCGCCCAGCGCGTGGCCGGCCGTGCGCAGGTGATCTCGGTGCGGGGCCTGTCCCCGGACTTTTCCACCACGCTGCTGAACGGCCGCGAACAGGTCTCCACCGGCGACAACCGCTCCGTGGAATTCGACCAGTACCCGTCCGAACTGCTGTCCGGCGTGACGATCTACAAGACCCCGGACGCTGGCCTGATCGGCCAGGGCCTGTCGGGCACGATCGACCTGCAGACCGTGCGTCCGCTGAACTTCGGCAAGCGCACCGTGGCGATGAACGCCCGCGCCGAGCACAATTCGCTGGGCAGCGTGGCCAACACGAAGTCGCTGGGCAACCGCTTCTCCATCAGCTACATCGACCAGTTCCTGAACCGCAAGCTCGGTGTGGCGATCGGCTTCGCGCACCTGGAGTCCCCGGTGCTGGCCCACGAAACCGGCATCTACGAACCGTGGAAGACCGATTCCCGCACGGGCCTGCCGGCAGGCACCACCGCCACCGATGGCATCAAGGCACTGTCCCGCACCGGCTACAACCGCCGCGACGGCCTGATGGGCGTGGTGGAGTATCGCCCGACCAAGTCGTTCACCAGCACGCTGGATTTCTACGCGTCGGTGTTCAAGCATGAAGACACCGCCAACCAGTTCGAAGTGAACCTGTCCGGCTGGAATGGCGGCCTGCAGCCGGAGCCGTTCTATTCGAACGTGACGAAGAACGGCAACGCGATCGGCAGCGCCGTGGCCAACAACGTCTACCCGCTGGTGCGCGGCATGTACACCAACCGCCGCGACGACATCCGCGCGCTGGGCTGGAACAATGAATGGCGCCTCGATGGCGTGAAGCTGGTGGCCGACCTCTCCTGGTCGAAAGCCAAGCGCGATGAACTGGGCCTGGAAAACAACCTGCAACTGGGTGCCGTCAACAACGCGCAGTACCTCGATACGATCAACCTGGGCTTCAACAGCGGCACGTTCCCGACGATGACGCCGGGCCGCGCCGACTATAGCGACGCATCGAACCTGTACGTGAAGAACACGATCTACGGCTCCGGCTATGGCAAGGTGCCGTACGTGGAAGATGAGCTCAAGAGCGTGAAGCTGGCCGCCAACTTCCAGGCGCCGGCCGCGCTGGAAAACTGGTTCTCGGGCTTCGACGTGGGCGTCAACCACAGCGACCGTTCGAAGGACAAGGATCAGCCGGAAGGCAACATCAACCTGGCCGGCAACCCGACCACGATCGATCCGTCGCTGCTGTACGGTTCCGTCGACCTGGGCTTCGCCGGCGTCGGCAACGTGCCCGCATGGGACGTGCCGGCCGTCGTCGCGCGCTACATGACGTTCAACCCGACCGCTGGCAGCGGCGCCATCCTGATCAAGAACTGGTCGGTGCGCGAGAAGATTTCCACGGCCTACGCCAAGGCGAACATCGAGCATGAGTTCGGCGACATCTCGCTGCGCGGTAACGTGGGCGTGCAGGTGCAGCACACCAAGCAGTCGTCCGATTCGAAGTACTTCAACGGTGCGCTGGCCGGCGACCAGCAGGTGCAGCCGATCCACGACGGCAAGTCCTACAACGACTGGCTGCCGAGCATGAACCTGAACTTCGGCCTGCCGAACGACCAGACCGTGCGTGTGGCAATGGCCAAGCAGATCGCCCGCCCGCGCGTGGACCAGCTGCGCGCCGCGCTGGACTTCGGCGTGTCGGACACCACGTTCAAGCCGGGCGCTTCGGGCGGCAATGCGCAGCTCGATCCGTGGCGCGCCAAGGCGTTCGACGTGTCGTATGAAAAGTACTTCGGCAAGAAGGCCTACGTGGCCGCGGCATTCTTCTTCAAGAAGCTCGACACGTACATCTTCACGCAGACCAAGACCTATGACTTCTCGGCGTTCATCCCGGGCACGAAGGCCAACACGCAGTTCGGCGACTACAAGGCGCCGTACAACGGCAACGGCGGCACGATGCGCGGCATCGAACTGTCCGGCTCCCTGCCGCTGAACATGCTGACCCCGGTGCTGGATGGCTTCGGCATCGTGGCGTCCGGTACCTACACGGACAGCAATATCGCGATCCAGGAACCGGATGGCTCGATCGGCCAGAACATCCCGCTGCCGGGCCTGTCGAAGCGCGTGACGAACCTGACCGTGTACTACGAGAAGAACGGCTTCGAGACCCGCCTGAGCCAGCGCAAGCGTTCCGACTTCGTGGGCGAGATCGGCAACTTCGCCGCCGAACGTTCGCTGCGCTACGTGGTGGGCGAGAGCATCCTGGACTTCCAGGTCGGCTACACGTTCCAGAACGGCCCGCTGAAGGACATGGGCATCGTGCTGCAGGCGAACAACCTGCGCAACGCCGCCTACGAAACCTACAACGGTTCGAAGAACCAGCAGCTGGAATACCAGAAGTACGGCCGCACCGTGCTGCTGGGTGTGAACTACAAGTTCTAAGCCAGCTTCGCTGCATGCAAGAAGCCCCGTCGCGCAAGCGGCGGGGCTTTTTTGCTTTTACCAGAGATACCTTGCCGTCAGCATCACCGTGCGCCGCTGGCCGTAGAAGCAGTCGCCGCGGGCGAGGCAGGTGGTGATCTGCACCTTGTCGGCCAGGTTGACGGCGTTCAGCGCGAAGCGCCACGGGCCGGTCTCGTAGGCGAGCAGGGCGTCGACCAGCGTGGCGGACGGCGTTTCCAGCGAATCGGCGCCGTCCCATGATGTGCCGATGTAACGCACGCCGGCGCCCGCCGTGAAGCCGGTCACGCCGCCGACGGCGAAATCGCGCGCCAGCCAGGCCGACGCGTTGTGCTTCGGGATGCCGGACACGCGCTTGCCCAGGTCCGCGCCATTGCTGCGCGAGGTGCGTGCGTCGGTGTACGTGTAGGCGGCGGTCCAGTCCCAGCCGCGCACCGCGCCGGCCGTTTCCAGTTCGGCGCCGCGCACCTTCACTTCGCCCAGTTGCACGCTGTTTTGCGGGTTCGCCGGGTCGGCCGTCTTGCGGTTCTGGTCGCGCAACTGGTACAGCGCCAGCGACGCCGTCACCGCGGGGGCGGCTTGCCATTTAATGCCCGCCTCCCACTGCTTGCCGCGCTGCGGCTTGAACGGTTCGTTGTAGACATCGACACCGCCCAGCGGCAGGAACGATTCGGCATAGCTGACGTAAGGGGAAAAGCCGCCGTCGCCCAGGTACAGCAGGCCCACGCGTTTCGTGCTGGCCTTGTCGTCCGTGCGGGATGCGGGACGGCCCGCGATGTCGTTCTCCGCGTGGTCGCGGCGCCAGCCCAGCACACCGACCCAGCGCTCGTCGAACTTGGCCTGTTCCTGCACGTAGAAGCCCTTCTGGTGCAGCACGGCGGTCGGCTGTTGCGCCAGCGATGCGGGCGGCGTGAAGTTGCCGTACACGGGGTTGTACACGTCCAGCGCGGCGGCGGTGCCACGGCCCGTCGCCTGGCGGGTCTCGGCGCGCTGCACGTCGAAGCCGGCCAGGAACGTGTGCTGCCAGCGGCCGGTGGCGAACTGCGCTTCGAGCTGGGTGTCGAAGAGCAGCGTGTCGAGCGCGTTCGCCTGCTGGATCAGGTCGCGCTCGATCGTGCGGTTGTCCGCGTTGAACACGGGGCGCCCGGGCCGGCTGCGCAACGGGATCGCGGTGAAGCTCGTGTAGGCACTGCGGTAGTCGACGTCCGAATTGCTCTTGCGGGCGTTCTGGCGCAGCGCGAGGTTGTCGCTGAAGTGGTGGCTGAACTGCCAGCCGAACGACGTCTGGTCCGTCTTGTAGGCATCCCAGCCCGGCTCGCCCGTGAACGTGTCGGTCGGGATCTGGCCATATTGCGACGGCAGCAGCGTGCCCTGCCACGGGAAGAAGCCGATCAGCGAGCCGCTTTCATCCTGCTGGCGCAGTGCATGCAGCGTCAGGGACGTGTCGGCGTCCGGCGCCCACGTCAGCGACGGCATCAGCACCTTGCGGTCGTCGGCCACGTGGCCGACCTGCGAACCGCTGTCGCGGCCGATCGCCACCACGCGCAGGCGCCAGTGACCCGCATCGTCGAGCACCTCGTTGAAGTCCACGGCCACCTGCTTGCGGTCATGGCTGCCGACCTGCACCTGCACCTCGCGGCGCCGTTCGGCCACCGGTTTCTTGGTGACGTAGTTGACCACGCCGCCCACGCTGCCCTGGCCATACAGCACCGACGACGGGCCGCGCAGCACCTCCACGCGTTCCAGCATGAACGGATCGGGACGGGTGGTGTTGTAGAAGCCGAAGTTGTACTGCAGGCCATCGACGAGCGATGTCGGCGAACCGCCGCGCGACGTGACGCTGTCACCGCGGCTGTCGAGCGACACGGCAACGAGGCCGGCCGTGTAGTTCAGCGTCTGCCGCAATGTTTGCGCGCCCTGCAGCTGCAGGCGTTCGGCCGGGATCACGGAGATCGATTGCGGCGTTTCGATCAGCGGCGTGTCGGTCTTCGTGGCGGAGCCACTGCGCCGCGCCACGAAATCGTCGTCGGCCTTGCTGCCTTCGATCTTCACGACGGCGATCGGGGCCGCGTCGGCTTCCGCCGGGGCGTCGACGGCGGGCGCGGAGGCAGCCGCGTGGACGGGTGCCCAGGCGCACAGCAGCGCAAAGGCGATCGGACGAAGCCTGACCGGTTGACGTGCTTGAAGCGTTTGACGCGGGTGAACCGGAAGAAACGAAAGAAGGCCGGCCTGTGCCGGCTTGGAGAACTGCGCCATGAAACCCTTCCCGATGGTGGCAGAAGCGGGCTGGCGTCGGCTGGCTGGCTAATAGTTGACTGGAATCGTCAAGTATAGCCTTTGCGTGCAGGAAGGACAAGGCGGGACAAGGCGAGACAAGGTGGAACACGGCGGCACCGGATGCATCGAGTGCCCGCCGTGCGCAAGGGTCACCACTTCTGCTGCGCGGCCAGCACCCGGTTCTGCTCATCGAGCCAGCCTTTCAGCGGCGCGAAGTACTCGAGCAGGGCGCCGCCATCGATGCGGTCTTCGCCGCTGATCGCCTTCAGCGCCTCGGGCCACGGCTTGCTGGTGCCCAGTTCCAGCATGGCCTGCAGCTTCTTCCCCGCCTTTTCGTTGCCGTGGATCGAGCACGCGTGCAGCGGGCCTTCGTGGCCGGCCTCGCGGCACAGCGCGCGGTGGAACTGGAACTGCAGCAGGTTGGCCAGGAAGTAGCGGGCATAAGGCACGTCCGCCGGAACGTGGTACTTGGCGCCGGCGTCGAAGCCGTTCGCCGCCATGGGCAGCGGGCGGCCGATGCCCATGTACTGTTCGCGCAACTGCCACCAGCTGCGGTCGTAGTCGGCCGGCTGCGTGTTGCCCGCGTAGACGTCCCAGCGCCAGCGGTCGACCATGTAGGCCCACGGCAGCACCGCCACTTTCGACAGCGCGCGGCGCAGCAGTTCGCCCATGTCCGCCTTCGGGTCCGGGTCTTCCTTCATCAGGCCGATGCGCTTCAGGTAGGCGGGCGTGATCGACAGGGCGATGGTGTCGCCGATCGCCTCGTGGAAGCCGTCGTTGGCGCCGTTGCGGAACAGCGCCGGCTGGTTCTGGTAGGCGAGGAAGTAGTAGACGTGGCCCAGCTCATGATGGATGACGGTGAAATCCTCGGCCGTGGGATTGATGCACATCTTGATGCGCACGTCGTCGCGGGCATCGATCGACCACGCCGACGCATGGCACACCACTTCGCGGTCGCGCGGCTTGGCCAGCAGCGAACGTTCCCAGAAGGTGGCCGGCAGCTTCGGCATGCCCAGCGAGGTGTAGAAGCGTTCGGCGTATTCCGTCATCTGCCTGGGCGTGGTCTTGCGCTGTTCCAGCACCTTCGTCAGGTCGAAGCCGCTGGCGCCGGACTTCGGCCTGACCAGCGGGTAGAGGTTGTCCCATGTCTGGCTCCACATATTGCCGAACAGGTGTGCGGGGACAGGGCCGGTCAGCGGCACCGCTTCCGGGCCGTAGGCGGCGCGCAGTTTGTAGCGCGTGTATTCGTGCAGCGCGTCGTACAGCGGCTTCACCTGCAGCCACAGGCGTTCCATCTCGAACGCGAATTCGTCGGGCGCCATGTCGTAGCCGGAGCGCCACAGTGCGCCGGTATCGGCATAGCCCATCTCGCGGGCGCCCTTGTTCGACAGGGCCACGAAGCCGGCATAGCGGTCCTTCCAGCCTGGCGACTGCGCATGCCAGCCGGACCATGCATCGAGCAGCTTCTTCGGATCGCGGCTGGTGGCCAGGATCTTTTCCAGCTCGCCCAGGGCCATGCAGGGGCGGCCATCGGCTGGGCAGTATTTCGCCTTGCCGTAGGCACCGGCCAGGGCTGCCCGTGCGGCAGCGTAATCGGCGCGTTCCTTCGGGTCGGACAGCATCAGGGTCAGCTGCAGCAACTTCAGCTTGCGCGCATCAGCGTGGCTCAGCGACTGGACGAAACCCGGGCTGTTGAAGCGGCGTGCGGCCAACGCCGCCTGGCCCGCCGCGTCCAGCTGCAGTTCGCCGAAATACGCGGCGATCGCTTCGGTATCGTCGGTGATGAAATTTGCGCCCACCCAGTCGGCGCGTGCCTGGTCCGCATTGACCCTGTCGAATCCTGCCTCGGTCTGGGCCAGGAAACGCTTGGCTTCGACGAGCGTGGGTTTCGCCGGTGCCCTGGCCTGCGCCTTCGTCTTGCCCGGCTTTGCCGGCGCCTTCGGCTGCGCATGCGCCTGGGTCATGCCCGCGCCCAGCGCCAGCAACGTGATGAGTGAAACAGCGGACAGCTTCATCGTCCCCTCCGATCCTTTATGAAGCCTTCAATATAAAGCATTTACCCTTGTTTTCATTGCGCCGTTTTGTCATGCTCGCGGTTCTCCATCATCACACTTCCACACCATGAAAATCTCCACGACCGCGGCGCTCGCGCTGACCTTCGCCTGTCAAACCGCCGTTGCGCAGAACAGCGCGCGGCAGGTGGAAAGCTGGACTGAAAAGGATGGCGCGCTACAGATCGTTACCAACGACGGCCGCTACGTGATCCGCCCGTACTCCGCGGCGATTGTCGAGACCACGTTCATCCCGAATGGCGAGCAGCAGGATGCGCGGTCGCACGCCGTGGTGCTGCGGCCAGCGGGCGTGCCGGCCACGGTGAAGGAAGCCGCTGGCCGCATCGAGTACGCCACGCCGGGCATCACCGTCACGATCGAGCGCCGGCCGCTGCGCATCAGCTACGCTTACAAGGGCCAGCCGCTGCTGGCGGAAAAGCTGGGCTACACGAGAAGGAACGGCATGGAGGCGCTGGAGTTCGCGCTCGATGCCGACGAGGCGCTGTACGGCGCAGGTGCCCGCGCCGTGGGCATGAACCGCCGCGGCTACCGCTTCCAGCTCTACAACAAGGCGCACTACGGCTACGGCAACCGCTCGGAGCTGCTGAACTTCACGATCCCCGTGGCGCTGTCGTCGAAAAAGTACGCGGTGCACTTCGATAACCCGCAAACGGGCTACCTGGATTTCGACAGCCGCAAGGACGGCACGCTCGCGTACGAAACGATCGGCGGCAGGAAGACCTACCAGGTGATCGCCGGCGATGCGTGGGCCGACGTGATGGCGAACTACACGAGCCTGACGGGCCGCCAGCCGCTACCGCCGCGCTGGGCATTCGGCAATTTCGCCAGCCGCTTCGGCTACCACGACGAAAAGGAAGTACGTGCCGTCGTCGACAGGTTCAGGGAAGAGAAGATCCCGCTCGATGCGGTGGTGCTCGACCTGTACTGGTTCGGCAAGGAGGTGCAGGGTACGATGGGCAACCTGGCATGGGACAAGGACAAGTTTCCCGAGCCGCAACGCATGCTGCGCGACCTCCAGAGCAAGGGCGTGAACACGGTGGTCATCACCGAACCGTTCGTGCTGACCACGTCGGGCCGCTGGCAGGAAGCGGTGGCGGCGAAAGCGCTGGCCACCACGAAGGATGGCGCACCCTATACGTACGACTTCTTCTTCGGGAATACCGGTCTGGTCGATATCTTCAGCCCGCAGGGCAAGGGCTGGTTCTGGAACATCTACAAGGGGCTGAAGGAGCAGGGCGTGGCCGGGTGGTGGGGCGACCTGGGCGAGCCGGAGCTGCATCCGGCGGCGCTGCAGCACGCCACCGGTTCGGCGGACC
This sequence comes from Pseudoduganella lutea, assembly GCF_004209755.1. NCBI lineage: Bacteria > Pseudomonadati > Pseudomonadota > Betaproteobacteria > Burkholderiales > Oxalobacteraceae > Pseudoduganella > Pseudoduganella lutea. The sequence continues at coordinate 4,305,467 of NZ_CP035913.1, forward strand.
AGGTGCACAACATCTATGGCCATGACTGGGCGCGGCTGATCGCCGAGGGCTATGCGAAGGACTTCCCGGACGAGCGCCCGTTCATCCTGATGCGCGCCGGCTATTCTGGGTCGCAGCGCTTCGGCATGATTCCGTGGTCCGGTGACGTGTCGCGCAGCTGGGGCGGGCTGCAGTCGCAGATGGAGATCGCGCTGCAGATGGGCATGCAGGGCCTGGCCTACATGCATTCCGACCTGGGCGGCTTCGCCGGCCCCGCGCTCGACGACGAACTGTATGTGCGCTGGCTGCAGTATGGCGTGTTCCAGCCGGTGTTCCGCCCGCATGCGCAGGAAGAGGTGGCTTCCGAGCCCGTGTACCGCGCGCCGCGCGCGAAACGCCTGGCCGCCGATGCGATCCGGTTGCGCTATGCGCTGCTGCCGTATCACTACACGATGGCGTTCGAGAACAGCACCACCGGCATGCCGCTGATGCGCCCCGTGCTGTTCGAGGATACGAAGAACGATGCGGGCCTGCTGGCCTCCACTTACCTGTGGGGCGGCAGTTTCCTCGTTGCGCCGGTGACCGAGCCGGGCGCGCGGCGCAAGGAAGTGTATTTCCCGACCAAGGGCAGCGCATGGTTCGACTTCCATACCGGCGCGCGGCACGCCGGGGGTATCCTGGAAACGGTCGACGTGGTGGAAGAACGCATCCCGGTGTACGTGCGCGCCGGCGCGTTCGTGCCGATGGCGCCGGTCGTGCAGACCACGCGCGACTACACGAGCAGGAACATCGATCTGCATTACTGGCATGACCACAGCGTGACGGCGTCGAAGGGCATGCTGTACGACGACGATGGCGCCACCGCCGATGCGTGGGGCAAGGGCAAGTACGAGATTGCCAGCTTCACCGCGGCCGCGCGGCCGGATGCGCTCGACATCGGCATCGCCACCGAGGCGGGCAGCGCGATGGCGCCGGTAGTGCGTGCTTACACACTGCACGTGCATGGTCTCGCGAAACCGAAACGCGTGCTGCTCGATGGCCGCGCGCTGGCTTTCACGTGGGACGCGAAAACGCGGGTGGCGCGGGTGGCCATCCCGGCGCGGGCGCGGCTCGCGGCAAAGGTCACCGTGCAGTTTTCGTGATCCACACAAAACCCGGGACAGACCCCTGTTTAGAGGAAATTTCCTAGAAACACGGGTCTGTCCCTAGTTTTTCTGTTGTTTGACTACAAAACAACTGAAATCTGGCGTTTTGGCCACTGAAGTGACGTTGACTGCGTGGTTCGTCCATGTTATTTTGCTACATATAGAGTAGCGCATAACATCGGAGACCGCGGATGCATTCTTCTTCCACCAAACCACGGCTGTCGTTCTGGCAGCTGTGGAACATGAGCTTCGGCTTTTTCGGCATCCAGTTCGGCTTTGCGCTGCAAAATGCCAATACCAGCCGCATCTTTTCCACGCTGGGCGCCAATCCCGATGAACTGCCGCTGCTATGGCTGGCGGCGCCGGCCACCGGCCTGCTGGTGCAGCCCATCATCGGCTACCTGTCCGACAATACCTGGCACCCGAAATGGGGCCGCCGCAGGCCGTTCTTCTTCCTCGGTGCCGTGTTCGCGTCGCTGGCGCTGGTCCTGATGCCCAATTCGCAGTCGCTGTGGATGGCGGCCGCCGTGTTGTGGATGATGGATGCCGCGATCAACGTATCGATGGAGCCGTTCCGTGCCTTCGTCGGCGACAAGCTCGATGAGTCGCAGCAGACGGCCGGTTTCGCGATGCAGACCTTCTTCATCGGCTGCGGCGCCGTCATCGCCTCGCTGCTGCCGACCATCTTCACCGACTACCTCGGCGTCAGCAACGTGGCGCCCGCCGGTACCATTCCCGATTCGGTCCGCTATGCGTTCTACGCGGGTGGCACGGTGTACCTGCTGGCCGTGCTGTGGACCGTGTTCACCGCCGACGAACTGCCGCCCGAGAACCTGGAAGAGTTCCAGCGCGAGCGCAGCCTGTCCAAGGGGCTGGGCCATGCGCTGGCGGAGATCCTCGGCGGCTTTGGCCGCATGCCGAAGACGATGGTGCAGCTGGCCTACGTGTCGTTCTTCACCTGGGTCGGTCTCTACACGATGTGGATCTACACCACCGCTTCCGTGGCCGAGAATGTGTTCGGCACGACCGATGCCACGTCGGCCGCCTACCAGGCTGCCGGCAACTGGGTCGGCATGATGTTCGCCGTGTACTCGGGCGTTTCCGCGCTGGCCGCGTTCATCCTGCCCGTGCTGGCCCGCCTCACGAGCCGCAAGACAGTGCACATGGCCTGCCTTGCCATCGGCGGCGTCTCGCTGGCCAGCGTGTTCCAGATCCACGACAAGCAGATGCTGATGCTGCCGATGATCGGCGTGGGCCTTGCCTGGGCCAGCATCCTGACGATGCCCTACGCGATCCTGGCCGGCTCGCTGCCGGCCAAGCGGATGGGCTACTACATGGGCCTCTTCAATTTCTTCGTCGTGATCCCGCAGATCATCGCCGGTGTCGTGCTGGGCTTCGTGATCCGCCACGCGTTCGATGGCCATGCCGCCAAGACGCTGGTGCTGGGCGGCGTCTCGTTGCTGGTGGCCGCCGCGCTGACGGTGTTCGTGAAGGACAACGTGCGGCGCCCGAAGTGAGCGTCAACCTGTAGCGCCGACCTGGAAACGGCGCGTTCGGCACCGAGCCGCGCGCCGTCGCGCACTGGATCGCGGTAGGCTGGGATGTTAATCTTAAGCCAACACCACAGCGGAGCAGACATGGCAATTCAGACGATTCAAACCACGCCCGTCGCCGGCCAGCGGCCGGGCACTTCCGGCCTGCGCAAGAAGGTCGGCGTATTCCAGCAAGCGCATTATCTCGAGAACTTCGTGCAGAGCGTCTTCGATACGCTCGGCGACCTGACCGGCAAGACACTGGTGCTCGGCGGCGACGGCCGCTTCCACAACCGCGTCGCGATTCAAACCATCCTCAAAATGGCCGCGGCCAATGGCCTGGCGCGCGTGCTGGTGGGAAGGGGCGGCATCCTGTCCACGCCGGCGGTGTCGTGCGTCATTCGCAAGCATGAGGCGATGGGCGGCATCGTCCTGTCGGCCAGCCACAATCCCGGCGGTCCGGACGGCGACTTCGGCATCAAGTACAACATCGGCAATGGCGGCCCGGCACCGGAAGCGGTGACCGAAGGCATCTACCAGCGCACCACCACCATCAACACCTACCGCATCAGCGATGCGCCCGACCTCGACATCGACCACGGCGGCCGTTCCTACCTGGAGCAGATGCAGGTCGAGGTGATCGACCCGGTCGACGATTACGCGCAGCTGATGGAACAGCTGTTCGACTTCGAGGCGATCCGCAACCTGTTCGCCAGCGGCTTCCGCATGCGCTTCGATGCGATGCATGCCGTGGCCGGCCCGTATGCCAGGGCGATCATCGAAGGCCGCCTGGGTGCGCCGGAAGGCACCGTGATCAACGCCGTGCCGAGCGAGGACTTCGGCGGCGGCCACCCGGACCCGAACCCCGTCAACGCGGCCGAACTGATCGAACTGATGGCGCGCGACGATGCGCCCGATTTCGGCGCCGCCTCGGACGGTGACGCCGACCGCAACATGATCGTCGGGCGCAAGTTCGACGTCACGCCTTCCGATTCCCTTGCGATCCTTGCCGCCAATGCGCAAGTGGCGCCTGGCTACCGCGCCGGCATCGCCGGCATCGCCCGATCGATGCCCACGTCGCGCGCGGCCGACCGCGTGGCCGAGGCGCTCGGCGTGCCATGCTACGAAACGCCGACCGGGTGGAAGTACTTCGGCACGCTGCTCGATGCCGGCCTGGCCACGCTGTGCGGCGAGGAGAGCTACGGCACCGGCTCGAACCACGTGCGCGAGAAGGATGGCGTGTGGGCCGTGCTGTTCTGGCTCAACCTGCTGGCCGTGAAGGGCCAGTCGGTGCAGCAGATCGTCGAGGAACACTGGCAGCGCTTCGGCCGCAACTATTATTCGCGCCACGACTATGAAGCCATCGATGCGCACGCGGCCAAGGTGCTGATGGACGACCTGCGCGTGAAGCTCGCCGCGCTGAAGGGCGTGGAGATGAACCACTACACGGTCGATTACGCCGACGATTTCGAATACACCGATCCGGTCGACGGTTCGCAGGCCACGCAGCAGGGCATCCGCATCGTGATGACGGATGGCTCGCGCATCGTCTACCGGCTGTCCGGCACCGGTACCGAAGGCGCCACGCTGCGCATCTACCTGGAGCGCTACGAAGCCGATCCCGAGCAGCACCACATTCCCACGCAGCAGGCACTGGCGGCGCTGATCGCCATTGCCGACAGCGTGGCCAGCGTCGCCTACAACACGGGGCGGAGCAATCCGACCGTGATCACTTGATTAACCTCGCCAACCTCGCCAACCTAGAAAGGTCGCATGAAGCTCACATCCATTGCATTGTCCATCCTTTTGGCCGCATCCGGCACGTCCGCGCTGGCGGCGACACCGAAACCAATGCCGTTCATGTGGGAGAACGCGACCGTTTATTTCCTGCTCACCGACCGCTTCGCCAACGGCGACAAATCGAACGACCTGGCCTATGGCCGGAAAGCCGACGCGGCGCCGTTGCGCGGTTACCTGGGCGGCGACCTGAAAGGGCTGACGGCGAAGGTCAAGGAAGGCTATTTCGACAGCCTGGGCGTGAACGCGATCTGGCTCACGCCACCCGTGGAGCAGATCCACGCCGGTACCGATGAAGGTACCGGCAAGTCGTATGGCTTCCACGGTTACTGGGCACGCGATTTCACGGCCGTCGATGCCAACCTGGGCACCGAGCAGGATTTCCGCGACTTCGTCGACGCGGCCCATGCGCGCGGCATCCGCGTGCTGCTGGACGTGGTGATGAACCACACCGGCCCGGTAACGGATGCCGATCCCGTGTGGCCGGCGGATTGGGTGCGCACGTCGCCCACGTGCGCGCACAAGGATGCGCCGACGACGATCTCCTGCACGCTGGTGGACAACCTGCCGGACGTGCGCACGGAAAGCGATACGCCGGTGGCCCTGCCGCCAGCGCTTGTTGAAAAATGGAAGAAGGAAGGGCGCTACGAGCGCGAAGCGAAGGAGCTGGACGACTTCTTCGCCCGCACCGGCTACCCGCGCGCGCCGCGTTACTACCTGATGAAATGGCACGCGGACTGGGTACGCAAGTACGGCCTCGATGGCTATCGCGCCGACACCGTCAAGCACACCGAGGCGGGTGTATGGAAGGAACTGCGCACCGTCACCGAGGCGGCGCATGCCGAATGGAAGAAGGCCAACCCGGGCAAGGTGCTTGGCGACGGAAAATTCTTCACCGTGGCCGAGGTGTACAACTATGCCATCGGCCATGGCCGCGAGTTCGACATGGGCGGCGGCGTGAAGACCGACTTCTACGCGAACGGCTTCGACAGCCTGATCAACTTCAGCCTGCCCGGCGATGGCAAGGGCGACTACGAAAGCATCTTTGCGAAATTCTCGGCGCAGCTGCATGGCCCGCTGAAGGGCAAGTCCGTACTGAACTACATGGACTCGCACGACGACGCCAACGCCTTCGATGCGGCGCGCGTCAAGCCTTTCGAGACCGCGAACAAGCTGCTGCTGGCACCGGGCGCCGCGCAGGTCTACTACGGTGACGAAACCGCGCGGCGGCTCGACATCGCCGATGCTGTCGGCGATGCGAAGCTGCGCTCGTTCATGAACTGGGACGAGCTGGCATCGAACGGCGCACGCGACGGTTACCGCGTCGCCGATGTGCGCGCGCACTGGGCGAAGCTGGGCCAGTTCCGGCGCGCCCACCTGTCGGTCGGCGCCGGCACGCATGCGAAGCTGGCCGATGCGCCGTATACGTTCTCGCGCACCTTCAGCGGCAATGGCGCCAGCGACAAGGTCGTGGTGGCGCTGGACGCCCCGGTCGGCAAGCCCGTCGCGATCAAGGTCGGCGGCATCTTCGCCAACGGCACCAAGGTGCGCGACGCCTACGCGGGCGCCACCTACACCGTCGCCAATGGCGCCGTGCGCACGAGCGGCAAGTTCAGCACCATCCTCCTCGAACTTGCCCGTTAAAAAAATTCCCTGAAACCGGGGACTGTCCCTCCAAGGGGGACAGTCCCCCAGGGAGGGACAGTCCCCATGGTTTTTACAACACTGTTTGTCGGGTTTATTCCACAAACACGACGGCGGTGCGGGCGGGGATGGTGAAGCGGCCGGTGGGGGCGTCGTAGCGGGCTTCGCGGGCGCGTGTGTCAGCGGCGGTGGGAGAGGCCTGCACCGGGTGCAGCGTCCAGGTGCGCCCGGCTTCCTGCGGCACGACGATCGATTGTGCGGTCTTGTCGACGTTGAGCAGGTACAGCACGGCCTTGAAGCCGGCGCCGGCGTAGCCGTTGCCGTCGAGGCGGCCGGCGATCACGGTGGGGACCTGGGCGGGGCCGGTGTTGTAGAAGCGCAGGCGCTGTTCGACGTCGGCGGTGCTGCGCAGCCGGAACAGCGTGCTGCCGGCGCGGATCTTCAGCAGGTCGCGGAAGGCGTCGCGGGTGAACGCGATGTCGGCTGGCGAAGGCTTGAAGGCCGGATTGGCCAGCAGCGGCTGGAACAGCGCGTAATCCTTGCCGTTGTCGGCCGCGGGCGGCAGGCCCGTGCCGAAATGGTTGTCGCGGTAGGTCCAGTCCAGCCGGTTGAACCAGTCGCCCGATTCGAAGCTGTTGCGGTCCAGCGATTTGGAGCGGAGGATGTCGAAGCCGGCGTGGAAGTAGGCCACGCCCTGGCTGAACGCGTTGATGGCGGCGGCCAGCACCTGCACGCGGGCGCGGTCGGCCGTCGATGTCGAAGCGGGCAGGCGCAGCACGTTCAGGTCGTACAGCGTCTGGTTGTCGTGGTTTTCCACGTAGTTCACCACTTCGCCCGGTTCGCTCGCGTAACCGGCCGGCTGGCCGCCGTAGTCGATGCGCTGCAGTTCGCGGATCTCGCCCGTGTGCGTTGGCAGCGGGTAGGTGCGCAGCGTGCCGGCCAGGCCCGCCTTGACGAGATCCGCCGCCTTCAGCAGGTCCGCAGGGTTGCGGGAGGCGCCCTCGTTGGGGTCATACACCAGCCCGTTGACATAGCCCTGGCGCGTGATCATGTCGCGCCCGGCGTCGCCGGCGCCGCCACCGCGCACGGCATCGCGGCCACGGTCGCTGAAGGTGCCGATGCCGCTGCCGTTCAGCGACAGCTGTGAAGCCTGCACGAAGCGCTTGCCATCGGCCACCTCGCCGAAGTTCCAGCCTTCGCCGATCAGGTGCACGTGCCGGCCGGCGGCCGCGTTCACGCGGCGCTGCAGCGTTTCCATGACGGCGCGGGGCTGGTGGCCCATCAGGTCGAAGCGGAATGAATCGATGTGGTAGGCCTGCGTCCACAGCACGCTCGAATCGACCATCAGCTTGCCCATCATGCGGTGCTCGGTGGCCGTGTTCTCGCAGCAGGTGGAGCGCTCGATCGCACCTTTCGCATCGAGGCGATGGTAGTAGCCGGGCACCACGCGGTCCAGCACGGATTTTTCATCCTGGCCGGCCGTGTAGGTGTGGTTGTAGACAACGTCCATGCCCACGCGCAGGCCGGCGCCGTGCAGCGCCATCACCATCTGTCGCAGCTCCAGCACGCGCTTGCCGCCGTCCGCCGGATCGGTGCTGTAGCTGCCTTCCGGCGCGTTGTAGTGGTAGGGGTCGTAGCCCCAGTTGTAGCAGTCCGCCAGCTTGCTCGCGCCGATGAGTTTCTGCTGGGCGTCGCTGTCCGCCGCGCCCACCGGGGCTTGCGTCACGCAGCCTTTCTCGGGAATGCTGCCGATGTCGTACACCGGCAGCAGGTGCACATCCGTGAGCCCGGCCTGCGACAGCGCACGCAGGTGCTTCATGCCGTCCGAGCCCTGTTCGAGGAAGGCCGTGTACTTGCCGCGGTTCGCCGGGCTCACGGTCGCGTCGCCGATCGAGAAATCGCGCACGTGCAATTCGTAGATCGACATGTCCGGCTGTGCGCGCACCTTGGCCGGCGGTGCATCCTTGTCCCAGCCGGCGGGCTTCAGGCGCGGCGACGACAGGTCGGCGATGTAGCTGCGCCGCGAATCGGTGGTGAGGCTGACGGAATACGGGTCGGTGACGAGGTTGCGCACGATGCCGGCGCCCGGCACGGGCACGTCCACCGCATACCGGTAGTACTTGCCGTCCAGGTTGCCGCCCACCGTGGCGGACCAGACGCCGGTCTTCGGGTCGAAGCGCAGCGGCGTCGCGGCGCGCGAGGGGCTGGTGCCCTTGTCGTAGGTGCACACGGATACCCGTTGCGCGGTCGGCGCCCACAGCTTGAACGTGGTGCCGTTCGCGCGCGGCGTGGCGCCCAGGTCGGGCACCGCTTCCGCCGCCGCATACAGGTCGTCGAGCGCGCCCGCCACCTGTACCCGCGTGGCATCGAGCACGGTGCCGTCCGCGGCTTCGCTCACCAGCAGAAGCTTGCCGCGGTGCAGGCGGGCGATATCGGCCACGTCGGCGTCGCGCAATGCGAACACGGGGGCCTGCCCCAGGTAGCGCAGGCGTTCCGGCATGGCGGCAGGCGTGGCATCGAGGGCTAGGAACCCGTCCGCGCCGCCGACCTTGCCGCCGGCCGGCGCCGTCACCGAAGCGTTGCGCGCGTGGTAGAGCCTCACGCGGCTGTCGGCACGGGCACCCGGCCACGCCAGCGTGCGCCGGTCCAGCCATGCGGCACGCGCGTCGAACGTCGCGGTATTGGAAGAAAGGACAACCTGGAATCCATCGCCATCGCAGAGGGCGGCGGATGAAGTGGCGGCGTGCGCTGCACCCGCCGCGGCGATGGCGTTGGCGAGTGCCGCGGCAACGGCGAGGCGCAGCGCGCGGCTGCGGTATTGATGGTCCATGCGTCCCCCTGTTTCGATGGGGACGTATGGTAAAGGAAGCTTGCGACTACAGCCATGCTGTAGTCGCACCGGTCATGCACGGGGGATCAGAACTCTTCCCAGTCGGTCTCGGAACCCACGGTCACGGGCGCCTTGCGGGCCGCCGGTGCCGCCGGCCGGGTGGTGTTTGCCGCCGGCAGGGCTGCGCGGACGACAGGCTTTGCCACCGGCTTTGCGGCCGGCCTGGTGGCATGGGCGCGCGTGGCTGGCGCCGGGGCGCTGCCCTGTGCCACCGTGAACGTGCCCACCAGCTCGGCCAGGCGGCGCGCCTGTTCCTGCATCGATTCGGAAGCGGCGCTGGCCTGTTCCACGAGCGCGGCGTTCTGCTGCGTCACTTCGTCCATCTGCGTGATCGCCACGTTCACCTGGTCGATGCCGCTGCTCTGCTCGCGGCTGGCCGACGAGATTTCCGCCATGATGTCCGTCACGCGCTGCACGCTGCCGACCACTTCGGTCATCGTGGCGCCGGCCTGGCCCACCAGCTGGGTGCCGACGCCGACCTTGTTCACGGAATCGTCGATCAGCACCTTGATTTCCTTGGCGGCGGTGGCGGAACGGTGCGCCAGGTTGCGGACCTCGCTGGCCACGACGGCGAAGCCACGGCCCTGTTCGCCGGCACGCGCCGCTTCGACGGCCGCATTCAACGCCAGGATATTGGTCTGGAACGCGATGCCGTCGATGACGGAAATGATGTCGACGATCTTCTTCGCGGACGCATCGATCGCGCCCATCGTGTCGACCACCTGCGCCACCACGGCGCCGCCCTGGGCGGCAACGGTGGAAGCCGATGCGGCCATCGCGCTGGCCTGCTGTGCATTCTCGGCGTTCTGGCGCACGGTCGACGTCAGTTCTTCCATCGACGATGCGGTTTCTTCCAGCGAGCTGGCCTGCTCTTCGGTGCGCGACGACAGGTCCAGGTTGCCGGCCGAGACTTCGGCGGCAGCGGTGGCGATCGTGTCGGTGCCAGTGCGCACTTCGGTGACGATGGCGGCCAGCTTGTCGCGCATGTTACGCATGGCGAACATCATGCTGGCGGTATCGCCGGCCTTTACCGGTACGTCCACCGTCAGGTCGCCATCGGCGATGCGGGCGGCAATCGCAGCCGCGTCGTTCGGTTCGCCGCCCAGCTGCTTGAGCAGGGCACGCGTAATCGTCACGGCGGCCGCGATACCCACGACGAGCGCCAGCGCCGCCAGGGACAGCATCAGCGTCACGGCGCTCCGGTATGCCTCCTTGGCCGCCTCGGCATCTTCCTTGTTCAGCTTGTTCTCGAGCTGGATGAGCTGGGACATGGCGGTTTGCCATGCGATCTGCACTGGGCGCACCTTTTCCAGCAGGACCTTCGTGGCCGCTTCGGCCTCGTTGGCCAGGCCCAGCTTTTCAGCTTCGGCCATCAGCGGCATGGCGATGCGTTCCTGTTCGCGGATCGTGGCGAACAGCACCTTTTCCTCCGGTGCCGTGTCGGGTGCGTTCAGGGATTTCTCCAGCAGGACGATCCGTTCCGCATACATCTTTTCCAGTTCGCGCATGCGTTCCGCTTCCGGGCGCATCACGTTCACGTCGGTCAGCAGCGCCAGATTGCGCAGGATGATCGCGCGTTCCATCAGGCTGTCCTTCAGGGCGCCGATATTCGAGATCTGGACGTTGTTGAAATCGGTGATCCCGTCGATGCGTTCCTGCATCGTACGCATTTTCATCAGGCCAGCGCCCACGATGACGAGCAGCAGGACAAAGACGATCGCATAGCCCAGCGCCAGCCGGGTGCCGACTTTCATATTCTTGAAGTTCATGGTTTTCCGTTCGGTATCGACGACCGCGAGAAAGCAGGGGCGGTCAATGGGGCCGGCGACGCGAGGACTGGGCGGGGCCGGTCGGCACTGTCATAGTGCCTTCGGGCAATTATACGGAAATTTCCGTATGGAATGAGTTTGCTTGCACTGTTTTGTTGCGTGTGCGCCGCAGGAAGCGTCGGAATTCTTGTATGTTCTACCGGTACTCCATCGAAAGGATCGAGTACCGGTAGCCGAACATGAAAATCAGGCAACGGCCGGCTGCGCCCGGTAGTTGTCGACCATCTTGTAGCGCCGCGCGTAAAGGCCGAACAGCAGGGCCGTCACCATGGCAAAAGCAGCAAAGAAGAACATCTGGAAGGCGATCACGGACAGCCCCGTATCGCCGATATGGCCCAGCACCGCGTCGTTCTTCACGCTGGCGTTGACGATCAGCACCCACAGGTTGCCCACCGTGACGGCCAGCGTCCAGAAGCTCATGATCGATCCCTTCATCGATGCCGGTGCCTGGCTGTAGGCGAATTCCAGGCCCGTGGCGGAGACCAGCACTTCGCCCATCGTCAGCAGCGCGTAGGGTGCCAGCTGCCACAGGATCGACATCGGCGTGCCGGCATCCATCGATACCTGGATCCAGCCGATCACCAGCCACGACACGGCCGAGAAGACGATGCCGGCCGTCATGCGGCGCAGCGCGGTCGGTTCCACGCCGCCTTTGCGCAGCAGCGGGTAGATCACCAGGTTGTTGAACGGGATCAGGAGCATCACCAGGGCCGGGTTCACGGCCTGCATCTGCGCCGGCAGGATCTGGAATTCCCAGCCGAGCAGGTTCAGCACGGGGCTCGTCATGGCATTGGCCTGCACGATCCACGTGGAAGCCTTCTGGTCGAACAGCGACCAGAATGGCGTGACCAGCGCGAAGACGACGAGGATGCGCAGCACCGCGCGCACGCCTTCCACCGCTTCATCGGGGTGATGGCCGCGCGCCCGTTCCAGCTGCATCGCGGTGCCGATGCCGCCGAATGCCAGCAGCAGCACCAGCGCCGTGCAGGCCGCGATCACGAAGCCCCATGAGAACGACATGAGCAGCGACACCACTGCCCCGGCGGCGCCCATGGCGGCCACCACCAGGCCGGGGCGGCCCTGGCCCGGCTTTTTCGCCAGCAGCGCGGTGCGCGCCACGCGCGTCAGCGAATCCGGGCTGGGCGGCGCCGGTGGCACGTGCACGTATTTCTTGTTCCCCAGCCAGAAGATGAGGGTGGCCAGGGCCATCAGCAGGCCGGGAATACCGAAGGCCACGGAAGGGCCATAGTTCTTCAGGAACAGGGGCATCAGCAGCGACGCGAAGAACGAGCCGAAATTGATGATCCAGTAGAAGGCGTCGTAGACGACCTTGGCCCGCTTCTTGTTGGTCTGGTCGAACTGGTCGCCCACGAAGGCCGACACGAGCGGCTTGATGCCGCCCGCGCCCAGCGCGATCAGGAACAGGCCGAAGTAGAAGCCCGTGAGGTTGTCCTCGAAGATCGCCAGGCAGGCGTGGCCGGCCACGTAGACGAGGCTGAGCCAGAAGATCGTGTTGTATTTGCCGAAGTAGCGGTCGGCCAGGAAGCCGCCCAGCAGCGGGAAGAAATACACGCCGATGACGAACGTGTGGAACACGTGCTTTGCTTCGCCCGTGCGGTCTTCCAATGGAATGAACAGCAGCAGGGTGCTGATCAGGAAAGGCGTCAGGATATTGCGCATGCCATAGAAGGAAAAGCGTTCGGCCCCTTCGTTGGCGATGATGTACGGTATCTGGCGCGGCAGCGGGCCGGAGCCCGCTTCGTGGGTGGCGTTTGCCATGGATAGCCTTCTCGAATTGTGGATGGACGCGATGCTATGCCGAATACGGTTGCGCTGGCAATGGCACGCCAGCGCCGGCTTGAGCCATCTTTATTGAGGGTGATGTAGTTTGACTACGGATGGCCTGACAAATATTTTATCGATGAATGTATAAGTCATTGATTTATAAGGATGGTGTGCGACTACGTCGTTACAGCGCGCCGTTGAACTATTCATACGCATGATGTATATTCTCTACAGCACCATCAATTTTGTTCCACATTCTCCTTTACCACTCTCTCTCTCAATGAGCCAGCCCATGACCGTGTCCCCGTCTTCGACCTGGTGGCAGGAAGCCATCATTTATCAGGTGTACCCGCGCAGCTACCTTGACACGAATGGTGACGGCGTGGGCGATCTGAACGGCATTACCAATCGCCTCGACTACATCGCGAAGCTGGGGGTGGACATCGTGTGGATCTCGCCCTTCTTCAAGTCGCCGATGAAGGACTTCGGCTACGACATCGCCGATTACTGCGACGTCGATCCGATGTTCGGCACGCTGGCCGATTTCGACCGGCTGATCGCCAAGGCCCATTCCGTGGGCGTGAAGATCATGATCGACCAGGTGATGAGCCATTGCTCGGAACAGCACCCGTGGTTCGTGGAAAGCCGTTCGAGCCGCGACAACCCGAAGGCCGACTGGTTCGTGTGGTCCGATCCGCTGCCGGACGGGAATCCGCCGAACAACTGGCTGTCGATCTTCGGCGGCTCGGCGTGGCAATGGGATGCGCGCCGCAAGCAGTACTACATGCACAATTTCCTGACCAGCCAGCCGGACCTGAACTTCCACAATCCGGAAGTGCAGCAGGCCATGCTGGACAGCCTGCGCTTCTGGCTGCAGCGCGGCGTGGACGGCGTGCGGCTCGACGCGGTCACATTCCACTTCCATGACAAGGAATTGCGCAGCAACGCGCCGGCGACGGTGCGCGACACGGCGACCGTGACGGACGTGAACCCGTACGGCATGCAGGCGCACGTGTACGACAAGTGCCGCCCGGAGAACGTGCCTTTCCTGCGGCGCGTGCGCCAGGTGCTCGATGAATTCGGCGCCGTGTCGATCGGCGAAGTGGGCGCGGACGATGCGCTGGCCTTCATGGCCGAATACACGGCCGGCGGCGACAAGCTGCACATGGCGTATAGCTTCAACCTGCTGACCGAAGACCATTCGGCGCGCCACATCCGCACGCAAGTGGAGGATTTCAAGCGCCGCGTGAAGGATGGCTGGGCTTCCTGGTCGGTGGGCAACCACGACGTGCCGCGCGTGGCCACGCGCTGGGGCAAGGGCAAGGACCCCGTGGCGTTCGGCAAGCTGGCGCTGGCGATGCAGCTGTCGCTGAAGGGCACGCCGTGCCTGTACCAGGGCGACGAGCTGGCGTTCACGGAGGCCGACGTGCCCTATGAACTGATCCAGGACCCGTACGGCATCACGTTCTGGCCCGAGTTCAAGGGCCGCGACGGTTGCCGCACGCCGATCGCCTGGACCGATGGCGAGAATGGCGGCTTCACGACCGGCAAGCCTTGGCTGCCGGTGGCGCCGGAACACATCGCCGCCGCCGCTTCCGTGCAGGAAGCCGATCCGGAATCGCCATTGAACTTTGCGCGCCGCCTGATTGCGTGGCGCCGCACGATGCCGCAGCTCACGCGCGGCGACATCGAATTCCTCGAGGTGCCCGAGCCGGTGCTGGCATTCCGGCGCACGCTGGCCGGCGAGCGTTCCGTGCTGTGCGTGTTCAACCTGGGCGGCGCAGACGTCACGTTCACGCTGCCGCAGGCCAGGGGCGCGCAAAAGATCGGCGAAGCCGGCCTGCCAGGCGATGTCGTCGATGGTGTCGTCACCCTGCCGGCCTGCGGCGGGTGGTACGGGTACGAAGGCTGACGACCAGCCTTGGTGGGGCGGGCGTGCTTTTTCAGCGCGCCCGTTTCAGGTATGCTGCGACCTCGCCCGCATGAGCGAAGCAACAAGTAAAAGAGAGCGAGATGAGACAAGTGGAAGTGGAACAGAAACTGGGACGTGCCGCGTTTGCCGACGGCCCGCGGCTGCTGGCCGACATCGGCGCCACGCATGCGCGCTTTGCGCTGCAGACGGGGCCGGGCGAGTACCAGGCCGTGCGCGTGCTGCAATGCGACGACTATACCGGCATCGTTCCACTGCTGCGCAGCTATCTCGCAGACCATCCGGACATCAACCTGAACCACGGCGCGCTGGCGCTGGCGAACCCGGTGCACGGCGACTACATCCGCATGACGAACCGCGACTGGCAGTTCTCGACGGATGAAGTGCGCCGGGAGCTGGGCCTGCACACGCTGCTGGTGGTGAACGACTTCACCGCGCTGGCGATGGCGATTCCGGGCCTGAAGCCGACGGACCTGATGCAGGTGGGCGGCGGTGCCCCGGCGGCGAACTCCGTGATCGGCGTGCTCGGCCCCGGCACGGGCCTGGGTTGCTCGGGCGTGATCCCCACCGTCGATGGATTCGTCACGCTCGGTTCCGAAGGTGGTCACAACAACTTCGCGCCGGCGGACGAGCGCGAATACGCGATCCTGCAATATGCGTGGCAAACGTGGTCGCACGTGTCGAACGAGCGCCTGATTTCCGGGCCGGGCATGGAAATCATCTACCGCGCGCTGGCACGCCGCAACGGCTTGCACGTGCGCGACCTCACATCGCAGCAGATCATCTCCGGCGCGCTGAAGGACAAGGACGCGCTGTGCATCGAAGTGCTCGAGTGCTTTTCCGCGATGCTGGGTGGCGCGGCCGCGAACCTGGCCGTCACGCTCGGTTCGTTCGGCGGCATCTTCATCGGCGGCGGCATCGTGCCGCGCATGGGCGACTGGTTCCGCACGTCGCCGTTCCGTGCCCGCTTCGAAGCCAAGGGCCGCTTTTCGTCCTACCTGGCCGAGATTCCTACTTACGTGATCACCACGCCAAACCCGGCGTTCTACGGCGTGGCCACGATCCTCTCGGAACACCTGCGCGGGCGCAGCGGCGCCAACACGCTGATGGAGCGCGTGCAGACCCTGCTGCGCGAACTCACGCCGGCCGAGCAGCGCGTGGCGCAGCTGGTGCTGGAACAGCCCCGCCTCGTGCTGAACGAGCCGATCGCCGATATCGCGCGGCTGGCCGAAGTGTCGCAGCCGACCGTGATCCGCTTCTGCCGCTCGCTGGGCTTCACGGGGCTGGCCGACTTCAAGCTGAAGTTCGCCAGCAGCCTGACCGGTGCCATTCCCGTGCGCCACAGCCAGGTGCGCATCAGCGACAGCACGCACGACCTGTCGGCCAAGGTGGTCGACAACACCGTGTCGGCGATCCTGAAGTTCCGCGACCAGCTCGACGTGCGCGCCATCGACCGCGCCATCGCCCTCGTGGCCAAGGCAAAGAAGGTGGAGTTCTACGCGATGGGCAATTCGCGCGTGGTGGGGCTGGACGGGCAGCACAAGTTCTTCCGCTTCCGCATTCCCACGGCTTCCTATGGCGACTCGCATCTGCTGTCGCTGGCGGCCGAACTGCTGCAGCCTGGCGACGTGGTCATCGCCATCTCGAATTCGGGCCGGCTACCGGAACTGCTGGAAGCGGTGGACACGGCGCGCGCGGCCGGCGCCGACGTCATCGCCATCACCACCAGCCAGTCGCCATTGGCCAAGAAGGCCAGCGTGTGCCTGGCCGTGGACCATAGCGAAGACAGCACCACGTTCCTGTCGATGATCTCGCGCATCCTGCAACTGCTGCTGATCGACATCCTCACCGTGGGCATCTCGCTCGACGAGCAGAACAAGTCGCTCGTGCTGGAAGGGAAGGGCGCGGCCAATGGCCAGCGGCTGCAGATCTCGCACCTGGACAGCTGACGTTGCACGCGCCAATGAAAAACGCCGGGTTGCCCCGGCGTTTTTTTTTGCTTCCGCCGCGTTAATAGCGGCGGCGCACGGTCTGGGCCGGCGCCCGGTTCAGCATCCGCGCCTGCACCTTCTTCCAGATGAAACCGGCGATCGCCATCATGATCATCTTGCGCATACATCCTCCTGTCAGCTTGGTTTGTTGTACCACGGCACGACCCAATGCCTGCCGCAGCGATGAGTACACGATACCGTAAATGAAAAATTGCCAGCGCAGCAAAGGATTCCGCTACTGCCCAGCCCGTGTCCACCTTGGGGTCAACCCCATTTGTGGACACGTGCTCATCCGTAGACAAGCCCTTTGTTGTGATTTATGGCCGAGCCTGTGTCCGATTCTGGGCCTGACCCCAGGGTGGACACGGGCGCGGCTGTAAAAATTGTGCTTGCACTGCGGCGCAAAAGGATTAAGATATATCTTATTGCGATATATCTTAAGGAGTTCACATGTTCCACAAGTTCCGACACCATGGCCCGCGCTCGCACGAGCATGCTCATCACCGCGGCGGCCACGGCGGCCCGGCTGGCGCGCAGGGGGCGAGGGGGCCGCGCATGTTCGATGCGGGTGCCATGCGCTATGTCGTGCTGCAACTGATCGCGGAAAAGCCGCGCCATGGCTATGAGATCATCAAGGAGCTGGAAGGGCGCGTGGGTGGCGGCTATGCACCGAGCCCGGGCGCGATCTATCCACTGATGGCCATGCTGTACGACATGGGCCACGTGTCGATCAGCAGCGAAGGCAACAAGAAGCTGCATTCGATCACGCCGGAAGGGCAGGCGTTCCTGGACGAGAACCGGCAGATGGTCGATGCGTTGATGGCGCGGCTGTCCGAGCCCGGCAGTGGGGGGCGCGACAACCTGCGTTCGGTGATGCACGAGCTGAAGCACGTCGTCATCGAGAAGGGCCGCGATCCCGCCGCACCGTCGGCCAGGGGCGAGCAGATCGCGGCGATCCTGCGCCGCGCCGCGGAAGAGATCCGGCAGCTGGCGTAACGTGCCGGGTAATGAAACCGGCGGGCCCGCTGGGCCCGCTGACCGACAGGAAAAATGCACATGACAACATCCCTGACTCCCGCACGCGAACGGCTCGTGCTGTGGCTGCTGGCGCTGACCCAATTCACCGTGATCATGGATTTCATGGTGATGATGCCGCTGGCGCCGCAGCTGATGACGGCGTTCGCGATCAGCCCGGCACAGTTTTCCGGCGCCGTGTCCACGTATGCATGGTGCGCCGGCCTGTCCGGCCTGCTGGCCGCCACGTACATCGACCGCTTCGACCGCAAGCGCATGCTGCTCGCGGTATTCCTGCTGTTCAACGTGTCGAACCTGGCGTGCGCGCTGGCGCCGAACTTCCACGTGCTGGTGCTGTCGCGCGCATTTGCCGGCTTGACCGGCGGCGTGCTGGGCGCGATCGGCATGGCGATCATTGGCGATCTCATCGCGCCGCAGCGGCGTGGCTATGCGACCGGCATCGTGATGACGTCGTTCTCGATGGCGGCGATCCTCGGCGTGCCGCTGGGCGTTGGCCTGGCCGCGCGCTTCGGCTGGCAGTCGCCGTTCTACCTGCTGGTGGTGTTCTCGATGGCGATCTGGTGTCTCGCCGCGTTCGTGTTGCCGTCGCTGCCGGCGCAGCTGGACCGGAAGACACCGCTGGCCCGGGCGGTGCCCGACCTGGTGGCGCTGTTCCGCGTGCCGGAACACCTGCGGGCCTTCCTGCTGACGTTCGTGACGATGTTGAACGGCATGCTGGTGATCCCCTTCATTTCGCCGGTCCTGGTGGGCAACCTGGGCGTGCGTCCCGGCGACATCACGTGGATCTACATGGCGGGTGGCGTTGCGGCGTTCTTCAGCTCGCGCTTCGTCGGGACATGGTCCGACCGCGCCGGCCGGCACAAGGTATTCCGCCTGTTCGTGCTGTTCTCCATCGTGCCGATCCTGGCGGTGACGCACCTGCCCCAGCTGCCGCTGCTTGCGCTGGTCTGCCTGTTTCCGTTCTTCATGGTGACGATGAATGGCCGCAACGTGCCGCTGCAGGCCCTGATGACGACGGTACCCGATCCGCGGCAGCGTGGCGCCTTCCTCAGCGCGAACGCGGCCGTGCAGCAGGTCGGCACCGGCCTCGGGGCATTGCTGGGCGGGCTGTGGCTGCGCACGGACGCGGCGGGCCACATCAGCGGCTACGGCCTGAATGGCTGGCTCGCCGCCGGGCTGTCGCTGTTCACGTGGTGGTGGGTGGCCAAGGTGCAGGAAGTGCCGGCACCCGCGGCGCTCAGGAGCCCTGCCTGACGACGAGGTCGAGCAGGCGTTGCGCCTGCTTCAGCACGGGCGATGCGATCTTGTCGCGGTCGATGTCGCCGAACGTGCCGTCGCGCACGTGCAGCCCGTCCGCGGCCAGCAGCGACAGGCGCACGTTGCCCAGCACCGGTGGCGCGGCGCGGTGTTTCACCAGCCCCTTCGCCGCCAGCGGAATCGCGGCATGCACGAGCAGCTTGCCCTGCTGGGCAATATCCTCGGGCGTTCCCTCGAAGACCGCGACACGGCCGGTATGGTGGATATAGCGCACGCTGCCATCGGCATAGGCGGCCAGGACGTCGAGCCCGCCCTCGAGCGGCACTTCCACGACCACGCCCAGCAGTTCGCGCGACGCCACCGGCTGGCCGGCAACGCGCAGCCATTGCCATGCCAGCAGCCGCACGCGGCTTTCCTCGGCGGGATCTTCGCCGATCGTCTGCACCACGCGCGGATCGGGTGCGGCGCCGAACAGTGACGCAGGCTCGGGCCCCTGTTGCACCAGCTGCGCATCGTCGCAGAACAGCAGCTGGTACATCAGGTTCAGTTCTTCCTGCTTGTAGGGCAGGGCGGCGGCCGCGGGCCGGGATGCGTGACGCCGCGACGACAGCGCGGCAATGAGTTTCTTGAACATGTCGTCATTGTACTGGTTCAGCGCTATCGAGATGCCAGCCACGCAGGCCTTCCATCGCCACCGCGTTGCGCCAGGCCGGCCGTGCGCTGACCAGCCGCGCCAGGCGGTCGAGTTCCGGCCATTCGGTAGCGGGTTTGGGCATCGCGCGCGACCAGCGCATGTACATGCACAGCTGGTAGTCGGCGATGCTGAAGCGCTCGCCCAGCAGGTAGGGACCGTGCGCCTGCAGGTGCGAGGCAATGCGCTCGAAGCCCGCCTCGAGCGTGCGGCGGACCGGCGCGCGGCTGTTTTCGTCATGCGCTTCCAGGCCCAGGTCGCGCGGATAGAACCATAGCCGGAACGGGCCGCCCAGCGACGTGGCCAGTGCCACCGTCCATTGCAGCCATTCGGCCCGGCCGGGCGTTCCCGGTGCCGGCGCGAGGTTCGCTTCGGGGTGGCGTTCGGCCAGCAGGATCAGCAGGGCCGCCGACTCGCGGTGCGCCAGGCCATCGATGACCAGCGTGGGAACGGTGCCTTGCGGATTCAGGCGCAGGTAGTCGTCGGTACGCGGCACGTTCAGATCGACGTTGACGAGCTCGTGTGCCGCGCCGCTTTCATGGATCGCGGCGTGCACGGCCAGGCTGGCCGCGCCGGGGGAATAGAACAGTTTGTACATCGCCTCGGGTTCTCCTTTGTTTTCCATTGTTCCCGCAATTTCCCATCCTGCCGCTTACTCGGGCCGACGGGGAGCGCTGTCGGGACCCGCACGGTCCATTGGCTTCTTTTCGCTGCGCCAGCGGGCGAGCGGCAGCAGGGTGTCATCGTCGTCGACGAGGATGTCGCCATCGGCCGCGCCAACGAGGAAGCTTTCCCACGTGACGACGGCTTCCGGCCGGTTTTCGACAAAGCTGAGCTGGTGATACTGCTTGCCATCCACCGTGCGCAAGGCCGGATCGAACGGGATCACGGCGCCGCGCACCGTGCCGTTCGAGCCGGATTCGATCTGCCTTGCCCACGCCTGCAGTTCGGGGAGCGCCATCAGGCGCGCCACCGCCTGGTCGCGGCCCAGCGCCTGCCGCTGCCCGGCGGGCGCCACCGTGGTGGCGGGAACCGTGGCCGCATTGGGGACGGAACCCGCGGCAGAACTGGCGATGGAACCCGCGGCGGTGCCCGGCCTCGCCGGCGCGGTGCCCGGTCCCACGTGCTGCGGATACAGGTACCACGCTCCGAACACGGCGGCCAGCAAGCCAGCCAGCGTGCCGGCCACGGCGGGGAGGTGGGAGGATTTGCTCATGCGGCGTGCTTTCATGTTCATGTTGCGAACATGGTAATCGAAAGCTCCCGTGCGTGGCGGTCGCTTATCCGGTCACGTATCCTTCTTGGGCGGGAACCAGGATTCCCAGGTTTCCTTGATGCTGGCGCGAACGGTGGCCAGCGCGTCCGGGTCGCCCTTGAGCAGCGCCTTGAAGTAGGCGGCGGCCTGCTTGGCCGGCACGTCGGGCGGCAGCGGCGGCACGTTCGGATCCGTCACCATCTCCAGCACACAGGGGCGATCCGACGCCAGCGCCGCTTCCCAGCCGGCGGCCACCGCGTCCGCGCTGTCGATCCGGATGCCTTTCAGGCCCACCAGTTCCGCATATTGCGCGTAAGGGAAGTCCGGCATCACCTGCGAGGCTTCGAACTTGGGGTTGGCGCCCATCACGCGCTCTTCCCAGGTGACGAGGTTCAGGTCCTGGTTGTTGAGTACCATGACGACGAGTTTGCCGTTGCCCCAGCGCTGCCAGTACTTGGCGATGGTGATCAGGCCATTGATGCCGTTCATCTGCATCGCGCCATCGCCCACCAGCGCGATCACGTGGCGATCGGGATGCGCGAACTTGGCGGCGATCGCATAGGGCACCGCGCAACCCATCGTGGACAGGCCGCCCGATACGCTCGTCATCATGCCGCGCCGTATCTTGACGTCGCGCGCATACCAGTTGGTGGCCGAGCCGGAATCGCCGACGACGATGCAGTTGTCCGGCAGCCGCGGTGACAGTTCCCAGAACACCCGCTGCGGATTGATCGGGTTGGCGTCGTTCATGGCGCGGCCTTCGAGCACCCGCCACCAGCGCTCCACGTTGGCGCGGATATCGTCCTGCCATTGCCGGTCGGCCTTGCGCTGCAGGAGGGGAATCAGTGCGCGCAGGGTTTCGCGCGAATCGCCGATCAGGTTGAATTCCATCGGGTAGCGCACGCTGGCGCGGCGCGCATCGATGTCGATCTGCACGCCGCGTGCCTGGCCTTCCTTCGGCAGGTGCTCGCTGTACGGGAAGTTCGAGCCCACCATCAGCAGCGTGTCGCAGTCGTTCATCATGTCGTGGCTGGGCTTGGTGCCGAGCAGGCCGATGGTGCCGGTGACGAACGGCAGGTCGTCCGGCACCGCCGCCTTGCCCAGCAGCGCCTTGGCGATGCCGGCACCGAGGATCTCGGCCACTTCGATCAGTTCATCGGTCGCGTGCAGGGCGCCGGCACCCGCGAGGATCGCGACCTTCTTTCCTTCATTGAGGATGCGCGCGGCCTGCTGCAAGGCATCGAGCGGCGGCACGTGGCTGCGCGTGAGCGCGCCGATGCCGGACACCACGGTGCCATGCTCGCGCGGCGGCTTCGGTACCGCTTCGAGTTCCTGCACGTCGTTCGGAAAGATGAGGCACGTGACGGCGCGTTCTTCCTTGGCGATGCGGAAGGCGCGGTCGATCAGGTGGCGCACCTGGGCCGGATCGGTGGCCATGTGCACGTATTCGTGCGCCACGTCCTTGAACAGCGTCTGCAGGTCGACTTCCTGCTGGTAGTCGCTGCCCATCGACATGCGCTTCTGCTGGCCCACGATCGCCACCACGCCCTGGTGATCGAGCTTGGCGTCATACAGGCCGTTGAGCAGATGCACCGCGCCAGGGCCGGAGGTGGCGAGACAGACGCCCACCTCACCCGTGAATTTCGCGTGCGCGGTGGCCATGAAGGCGGCCATCTCCTCGTGGCGCACCTGGATGAATTCGATCTGCTCCTGCCGCCCGAAAGCGCCCATGATGCCGTTGATGCCATCGCCGGGGTAGCCGTACACGCGGCGCACGCCCCATTCGCCCAGCCGTTGCAGCAAGAAGTCGCCTACCGTATCTGCCATGGTGCTCTCGCTCGATTAGTCAAGCGGAAATGATAGGTTGGCCGACAAACGGCAGGCGCACGCAAGCGGTGCAGTGCAGCATCCTGGCTCCTTCCAGGGTTGTCTGCGAGCTCTCCTTTAGGACGGAAATGCGTGATTTGATGCGGCGCAAAAGCATGTTGGGCGGGGCGCTGAAAACGTTGTTCACGTGGGACGGTGCGCTTAAAAAAACGGCAGAGAGATCAAAAACCGGGTGTATATTGAATGCACAACAACCACGGAACAGGAGACGCAAGATGGATATGGAACCGGACGACCGCACCGGGCGCTATGTTGGCTTCGGTATCAGCCTGGGTGCAGCGATCGGCTGCGCGATCGGTGTTGCAATGGGTAATTTCGCGATGGGCATCGGCCTCGGTGTCGGCGTCGGCAGCGCCGTCGGAGCCGGCCTCGCGCGACGGCGACCCTGATCGGCCTCTTGCAAAGTAATCACGGCTGCCTCGGCAGCCGTTGTTGTTTCCGCAGTCCAAAACTGGGGACGTACCCCTGTTTAGAGGAAACATCTCGAGAGAAACCGGGGAAGAAAACTGGGGACGTACCCCTGTTTAGAGGAAACATCCCGCGAGCTTACCCTAGTCGGTGCGCCAGCAGTCTTGCCTGGAAACAGGGGTACGTCCCCAGTTTGTTGGCCAGGCAATAAAAAAGGCTGCTTCCGAAGAAGCAGCCTTTCCAGGTGCAGCTGGCCGGAGCCGGCTTTACCGCATGATTACATCATGCCGTCCATGCCGCCCATGCCACCCATACCGCCCATGCCACCCATGCCGCCGGCTGGCTTGTCTTCCACCACTTCAGCCACCATGCAGTCGGTCGTCAGCATCAGGCCGGCGATCGATGCGGCGTTCTGCAGTGCCGAACGGGTCACCTTGGCCGGATCCAGCACGCCCATTTCGACCATGTCGCCGTAGGTGCCGTTGGCGGCGTTGTAGCCGTAGTTGCCGGTACCGCCCAGGACGGCGTTGACGACCACCGACGATTCTTCGCCGGCGTTCTGCACGATCATGCGCAGCGGCTCTTCCATCGCGCGCAGCACGATCTTGATGCCGGCTTCCTGGTCAGGGTTGTCGCCCTTCACGGTCAACGCAGCGCGGGCACGCAGCAGGGCCACGCCGCCGCCAGGAACGATGCCTTCTTCCACGGCAGCGCGGGTGGCGTGCAGTGCATCTTCCACGCGGGCTTTCTTTTCCTTCATTTCGACTTCGGTGGCAGCGCCAACCTTGATCACGGCAACGCCGCCGGCCAGCTTGGCCACGCGCTCTTGCAGTTTTTCACGGTCGTAGTCCGAGGTGGCTTCCTCGATCTGTGCGCGGATCTGGCGAACGCGACCTTCGATGCCAGCGGCTTCGCCGGCGCCGTCGATGACGATCGTGTTTTCCTTGCCCACCTCGATGCGCTTGGCCTGGCCCAGTTCTGCCAGCGTGACTTTTTCCAGCGTCAGGCCGACTTCTTCAGCCACCACCTGGCCGCCGGTCAGCACGGCGATGTCTTCCAGCATGGCCTTGCGGCGGTCGCCGAAGCCAGGAGCCTTCACTGCGCAGGTCTTCAGGATGCCGCGGATGTTGTTGACCACCAGGGTCGCCAGCGCTTCGCCTTCGATGTCTTCGGCGATGATCAGCAGCGGACGGCCGGCTTTCGCCACTTGCTCCAGTACCGGCAGCAGGTCGCGGATGTTCGAGATCTTCTTGTCGAACAGCAGGACGAACGGGTTTTCCAGGACAGCGACCTGCTTTTCCTGGTTGTTGATGAAGTAAGGGGACAGGTAGCCGCGGTCGAACTGCATGCCTTCCACGATGTCCAGCTCGTCGTTCAGCGACTTGCCGTCTTCCACGGTGATGACGCCTTCCTTGCCCACTTTTTCCATCGCTTCAGCGATGCGCTCGCCGATCGAGTAGTCCGAGTTCGCAGAGATCGCGCCAACCTGGGCGATTTCCTTCGACGTGGTGCATGGCTTGGCGATCTTCGTCAGTTCTTCGACGGTGGCGGCCACGGCCTTGTCGATACCGCGCTTCAGGTCCATCGGGTTCATGCCGGCGGCAACGAACTTCATGCCTTCGCGCACGATGGCTTGTGCCAGCACGGTCGCGGTGGTGGTGCCGTCGCCGGCGTTGTCGGAAGTCTTGGATGCGACTTCCTTCACCATCTGCGCGCCCATGTTCTGCAGCTTGTCCTTCAGTTCGATTTCCTTGGCGACCGAGACACCGTCCTTGGTCACGGTCGGGGCGCCGAACGAGCGCTCCAGCACCACGTTTCGGCCTTTCGGGCCCAGGGTGACCTTGACCGCGTTGGCCAGGATGTTGATGCCTTCAACCATTTTGGCGCGCGCTGCGTCGCCGAAAATCACTTCTTTAGCTGCCATGTTCGAATTCTCCAGAATCTAGGTAAGGGGTCGGCCGATTACTTGTTGACGATGGCCAGGATGTCTTCTTCGCGCATCACCAGCAGCTCTTCGCCGTCAACCTTGACAGCTTGGCCCGAGTATTTGCCGAACAGAACGCGATCGCCAACTTTGACTTCCAGTGCGCGCAGCGTGCCATTGTCGGCAACCTTGCCGTTGCCCACTGCCAGTACTTCACCCTGGTCCGGCTTTTCGGCGGCGGCATCAGGGATGATCAGACCGGATGCGGTCTTGGTTTCCTGGTCCAGGCGTTTGACGATGACGCGATCGTGCAAGGGGCGAAGGTTCATACAAAACTCCTTATGTGTACAGTGAGGTTGATTCGTTGTTAGCACTCTCGACTAACGAGTGCCAACGATTATAGGGATGGTCACAGGTGATTTCAAGAGGATTCATATTGGAAAAATGTCTAAGGCCTCTCCGGAGGGCTCAAGCGCGCGCCGGAGAAGCCCGGTTTGTGTTTTGACAAAGCCGCGGCGGAGGTGCACACTGTCCATTCGCATTCGGAAGCAATCATCAAACACTGCAACAACATTGTTGAGCGGAGGCTGCGATGTTCCAGACGAAATTCCCAAGAGACTTGCATGCGCCCGGGTGGGTGCGTGTCGCGCTCAATGTTGCCGCCGGCGCGGCGTTGGGTGTACTGGCCGGGGCAGCATTGCTGCTGGCGGTGGGTGCCATCACCTGAACACCGATTTCCTGAACTTCCCCTGGGCTGTCTTCCATGCCGCCTCGTGGCGGCATGTCGTCATGCATCTTGTTAAGACGCATTCTCATCAAGACGCATTCCATTAAGATTATATTAAGTATATAAGTCAGCCGATTCGGTTGACCGTGTCATCGTGCCGTCCTATAGTGACGGGATGATTGCAGACTTCCAAGAACTTTCCGACAAGATCGAGCAGTTGGCCGAGATGACGCAGGCATTGCGCCGTGAAAACGCGCAACTGCGCCAGGCCAATGCCGCCATGGTCGCCGAAAACCTCGGCCACCAGAAGCGCCTGGCCGAAGCGCATGCGCGGGTGTCGGCTTTGCTGGAACATATTCCACCGCTGGAAACGGCCACCCCTGAAAACGAGGACATCCCGTCATGAGCAATGTGGACGTCATCATCCTGGGTTCGTCGTACCGCCTCGTCTGCAAGGAAGGCGAGGAGCGCGCGTTGCGCGAAGCCGCGGCATTGCTGGACAAGAAAATGACCGCCATCCGCGATACCGGCAAGGTCAAGGGCAACGACCGCATCGCCGTGATGGCCGCGCTGTCGATGGCGGCCGAATTCCTGACGGCGAAAGCGCCGGCCGGACCGCTGTCCGAGATTTCCCTGCTCGAGGTGCAGCACAAGATCGCCGCGATGCACCGGGTGCTCGACAGTGCGCTGACCCCGCAAGAAAATCTCTTCTGACGCACGATAAGACTTTCCCTTATCAGGATTGAGGAGTAAACTCCGTGTCACCCTGCGGTGTTCGAGAAGTGCCATATATTCCTTGAACCATTTACACGCATAGGTCGCGGAACATTGTTTGGCGGGTGTGAGCGTCGCTAGTCCGATGAACCCGAAGTTGAACTGACTGTGACCGCCTTGAACCGTAAGGTTCAGGATGCCGGCATGACGGCACAGGCGGGGCCCTATTCAGTGAGAGCGGTTGCATGCATCGAAAGATGCGCAACCGCTTTTTTTATGCCCTGGTTTTTCATGTCCATCATTGTTACGTCCGGAGGAGCGCGATGGCAAAACGGTACTGGTTGATGAAGTCCGAACCCGATGATGTGAGTTTCGACGACGTGCTGTCGGCCAAGGACCAGACCACGTCATGGTATGGCGTGCGCAACTACCAGGCCCGCAACTTCATCCGCGATGGCATGGCGGTTGGCGATGGCGTGCTGTTCTACCACTCCAGCTGCGCGGTGCCCGGTATCGCCG
Organism: Pseudoduganella lutea; assembly: GCF_004209755.1. Classification (NCBI taxonomy): domain Bacteria; kingdom Pseudomonadati; phylum Pseudomonadota; class Betaproteobacteria; order Burkholderiales; family Oxalobacteraceae; genus Pseudoduganella; species Pseudoduganella lutea. The sequence goes on from NZ_CP035913.1 coordinate 4,332,406, forward strand.
GCATCGCCGAAATCGCCAGCGCGCCGTACCCGGATGCCACGCAGTTCGACGTGGAGAGCCCGTATTACGACGCCAAGGCCACGCGGGAAAATCCCCGCTGGACCGGCATCGACGTGAAGGCCGTGAAGAAGGGGCGCTACCTGGAGTTGAAGGAATTGCGCAGCCACCCGGCGCTGGAAAACATGCGCCTGCTGGCCAAGGGCAGCAGGCTGTCCGTGATGCCGGTGGAGCCCGAAGAGTGGCGCTTCATCCTGAAGCTGATCGGCTGATCGGCGGACTGGCTGAACGCGCAGGCGCTTGGCCCGCGCGTGCCAGCCTCCCGCAGCCGCCTTATCCGGCTGCCTGTGCGGCCGTCGGTGCCACGCCGTAGACTTTGCGCCGGTACGACCACACGAGCATCGCGATGGCCGCCATGATCATCGGCAGCGACAGCACCTGGCCCGACGTGATGGGCAGGCCCAGTACCGTGGTTTCCCAGTCCGGCGTGCGGAAGTATTCGGTGAAGAAGCGCGCGCAGCCATACAGCAGCGTGTACATGGCACCCACCGCGAGGCGCGGGCGGGCATGGCGGGCATAGGGCCACAGGATCGCAAAGACCAGCAAGCCGTCGACCAGCATCTGGTAGAGCGGCGACGGATGGCGCAGGCCTTCCAGGAATACCGGGTCCGGCAGCAGCGGGAAATGCAGGTCCGGCCACTGCATGGCCCACGGCAGCGAAGGATCGCTCACCACCCGGCCGGGCAGTTCGGCGTTGATGAAGTTGCCGAGACGCCCGGCCGCGTACCCGAGCGGTACCATCGGCGCGATGAAGTCATACACGTCCAGCAGGTTGCGCTTTGCCTTGCGCGACCAGAACCACATCGCGATCAGCACGCCGATGAACCCGCCATGGAAGCTCATGCCGCCACGCCAGACCTTGAAGATCTCCAGCGGCGTGGCGAACAAGTGCGGCTGATAGAAGATCACTTCGCCGAGCCGGCCGCCGAGCACCACGCCCAGCATGCCATAGAACAGCATGTCGTCCAGGTCCTGGTTCTTCCAGCCTAATGCGGCGATGTGCGGCTGCCTGATCCGTACGCGACCCAGCGCGATGAACAGCGCGAACGCCAGCACGTACATCAGGCCATACCAGTGGATCGCCACCGGGCCGACATGCAGGGCGACGGGATCGGGCATCGGGTGAATCAGCATTCAGAGTCTCTTTCTCATCAAGTCCAGGAAGCCCTTGAGAACGGGGGAAGTATTGTCGCGGCGCCAGGCCAGGCCCGTTTCCACGAGCGGCGTGGCCTGCGCCAGCGGGCGGTATTCTACCCCCGGGCGGCGCAGGTTGGAGACCGATTGTGGCACAAGTGCGATGCCCATGCCGGCCGACACCAGGCTCACGATCGTCTGCATCTGGATCGCTTCCTGCCCGATCACGGGTGTGATGCCGGCGGCGCGGAACACGGCCAGGATCGCGTCGTACAGGCTCGGAGATATCGCGCGCGGAAAGATGATCAAAGGCAGGGGTGGCAGCGTGCGCAGGCTGGCTTCATGCTTGCCGCGCAGCTCCGGCAGGTTGGCTGGCGACGCGAGGATCAGCGGCTCGTTCAGCACCGGCAGGTAATCCAGTTCGGCCTTTGCTTTTTCCGGCAGTGGCGGGATCAGCAAGCCCGCATCGACGCGGCCATGCAGCAGTTCTTCCAGCTGCAGGTCGGAGGTGGCTTCCTGCAGCGTGATCCGCACCTGCGGAAAGGCGGCACGGTAGGCGCGCAGCGAAGGCGGCAGCACGCTGTAGTCGGCCGACGACACGAATGCCAGCACCAGCTTGCCCGTAGCGCCCGATGCGGCCCGCTGCACGAGACCCGGCAGCTCGCCGGCCTGCGCGATCAGCCGGCGCGCCTCGGGCAACAGGGCTTCGCCGGCCGCGGTCAGTGCCACGCCGCGGCGGTTACGGTCGAACAGCAGGGCGCCCAGCGTGTCTTCCAGCGCGAGGATCGTTTGCGACAGCGGCGGTTGCGTCATGTGCAGGCGCTTCGCGGCGCGGCCGAAATGAAGCTCTTCGGCGACTGTGACGAAGTAGCGCAGCTGGCGGAGTTCAACGTTCATTGGCGGGTCTGTGAGAGTTCATGTGAATCACAGCGCATTAAATCATATATTTGACAACTGATGGCAACGGGCGCAAGCTGATGTCCTTTACGCGTTACCACGCATCACTGAACAAGTCTGAGGAGACATCGTCATGCCAACCTACCGTTCATATACCACCACCCAGGGCCGCAACATGGCGGGCGCACGCGCGCTGTGGCGCGCCACCGGCATGAAGGATGGCGATTTCTCCAAGCCGATCATTGCCGTCGTCAACTCGTTCACGCAGTTCGTGCCGGGCCACGTGCACCTGAAGGACCTGGGCCAGATGGTGGCCCGCGAAATCGAGGCATCCGGCGGCGTGGCCAAGGAATTCAACACGATCGCCGTCGACGACGGCATCGCGATGGGCCATGGCGGCATGCTGTACTCGCTGCCGTCGCGCGACCTGATCGCCGACTCCGTCGAATACATGGTCAACGCGCACTGCGCCGACGCGATGGTGTGCATCTCGAACTGCGACAAGATCACCCCGGGCATGCTGATGGCCGCGATGCGCCTGAATATCCCGACCATCTTCGTGTCCGGCGGGCCGATGGAAGCGGGCAAGGTGATCAAGGTCGTCAACAACGACAGGAAGATCATCAAGCTGGACCTCGTGGATGCGATGATCAAGGCCGGCGACGCCACCGTGTCCGATGCGGACGTGGCGGAAATCGAGCGCTCCGCCTGCCCGACCTGCGGCTCCTGCTCCGGCATGTTCACGGCGAACTCGATGAACTGCCTGACCGAGGCGCTGGGCCTGTCGCTGCCGGGTAACGGCACCATCCTGGCCACGCACTCGGACCGGAAGGAACTGTTCCTGCGCGCCGGCCGCATGATCGTCGAGATCACCAAGCGCCACTACGAGCAGGACGACTACTCGGTCCTGCCGCGCAATATCGCCAGCAAGGCCGCATGGGAAAACGCCATGGCGCTGGACGTGTCGATGGGCGGCTCCACCAACACCGTGCTGCACCTGCTGGCCGCCGCGCACGAAGCGGAAGTGTCGTTCACGATGGCCGACATCGACCGCATCTCGCGCAACGTGCCATGCCTGTGCAAGGTCGCGCCGATGACGGACAAGTACCACATCGAGGACGTGCACCGCGCCGGCGGCATCATTGCGATCCTGGGCGAGCTGGCGCGTGCCGGCCTGCTCGATACATCGCTGCCGACCGTGCACTCGAAAACGCTGGGCGAGGCGATCGAGAAATACGACATCAAGCGCAGCGATGACCAGGCGGTACATCAATTGTTCCGCGCCGCGCCGGGCGGCGTGCCCACGCAGACGGCGTTCTCGCAATCGGAACGCTTCGAGGCCAACGACCTCGATCGCACGGCCGGCTGCATCCGCGACCGCGAGCACGCCTATTCGCAGGATGGCGGCCTGGCCGTCCTGTACGGCAATATCGCCGAGAAGGGCTGCATCGTGAAGACGGCCGGCGTCGATGAAAGCATCCTGAAATTCTCCGGCAAGGCGCGCGTGTTCGAAAGCCAGGACGCGGCGGTGGAAGGCATCCTCGGCGATACCGTGCACGCGGGCGACGTGGTCATCATCCGCTACGAAGGCCCGAAGGGCGGCCCGGGCATGCAGGAAATGCTGTACCCCACGTCGTACATCAAGTCGAAGGGCCTCGGCAAGGCGTGCGCACTGTTCACGGACGGCCGCTTCTCCGGCGGTTCCTCCGGCCTCGTGATCGGCCATGCTTCGCCGGAAGCGGCCGAAGGCGGCGCGATCGGCCTGGTGGAAGAGGGCGACATGATCGACATCGACATCCCGAACCGCACGATCAACCTGCGCGTGACGACCGAGGAACTGGCGCACCGCCGCGCCAAGATGGAAGACCTGGGCGCCGCCGCATGGCATCCGGTCAACCGCGAGCGCGCTGTCTCGCAGGCGCTGCGCGCCTACGCCGCGCTGACCACCTCCGCCGACCGCGGCGCCGTGCGCGACCTGTCGCAGCTGAAGCGGTAACAGCAACGGCCGGGCTCGTGTCCACCTTGGGGTCAACCCCAAAATCGGACACGAGCCCGACAATTATCCGGATGAGCTCGTGTCCGAAAAAAGGCCTGACCCCAAGGTGGACACGAACTCAACTGCACTAGATTACTTTTTCCTCGATGCGCCGAAGCGATCGGTGACCCGGTCCTTGCGTCGCTTCGCATCCACGTCGTGCGCCTTGCGTTTGTCCAGCCCCAGCATCGGTTCGACGAACTCGAACCAGACGAAGGCGGCCACCATCGATCCCGCGATCCACCACCACGACAGGTCGGCAAAGCGCCATACTTCGAAAAAGCGCAGTATGCAAAGTGCAAGGATGGCAAGGATGATCGGCATGGCGGGCTCCGGTAAGCTGTCCATGGTACTTACAAAATTTACGTATTGCAACAATTGGAGGTCAACGGACTGCCCGGGCGCCCCGTTGTGTCGATAGACGCTATACGTACCCCGCCATACGTACTCGCTGATGCGAAACGCGTTAGAATCACCGCGGGTTTAATGTAGAGAAATCGTTGGAGAAATCGATGAAACGTTTCGTGATGGGTGCAATGGTAGTGGGCGCGGCGTTCGTGTCGCAGTCAGCAATGGCGAGCGCCGATCTGGCGAAGGCAAAGAACTGCATGGCTTGCCACGCTGTTGCGAACAAGCTGGTGGGACCGGCCTACAAGGACGTGGCCGCCAAATATGCGGGCCAGAAGGATGCCGAAGCCAAGCTGGTGGGTAAGGTAATCAAGGGCGGCGTGGGCACGTGGGGCGCGATCCCGATGCCGGCCAACCCGCAGGTGAGCGAAGCGGATGCGAAAACGCTCGTCAAATGGATCCTGGCGCAGAAGTAATCTTCCGCGCCATGTAGAAAAACCGGGCAACGCCCGGTTTTTTATTGCCGCGCATTATTGCCGCGCATTATTCCCACATATCGTTGCTGTTTACTTCACGACTTCGATCAGCGTCTTCTTCCCGCCACGGAACGTGAACAGCGTCAACGCGCCATCCTTGATGTCGCCAAAAGCATCGAACGCGATCGTGCCGGTGATGCCGGGGTAGCTGACTTTCGCCAGGCTCGGCAGGTACTTCTTCGGATCGGCCGATTTGGCCGTCGCCATGGCGGTTGCCATCGCCATCACCGCGTCATACGAATACGGCGCGTAGATCTGCAACTCCTGCCCGTAGCGTTTCCTGTAGCGGCCGGCGAATTCCTCCATCTTCTTTTGCTGTACAGGCGTCACGCCGCCGGCTTCGGCGCACACGATCGCATCGTCGCCGGCCGTGGGGCCGGCCAGTTTCGGCATCGCTTCCGTGCAGATGCCGTCGCCGCCCATCAGCTTCGTCCTGATGCCGAGCGCCTTCATCTGGCGCAGCAGCGGGCCGCCCACCGAGTCCATGCCGCCGAAGAACACCAGGTCCGGGTTTTTCGACCGGATGCTGGTGAGGATGGCGTTGAAGTCGGTGGCCTTGTCGGTGGTGAACTGCTTGTCGACGATCTGCGCGCCTTTCGCGGCCTTGACGAACTCGGTCGCCACGCCCATGCCATAGGCGGTGCGGTCGTCGATCACGGCGATCCGCTTCGCGCCCAGCTTCTGCACCGCGTACTTGCCCAGCGTGCCGCCCAGCTTCAGGTCGTTGGCAACGACACGGAAGGTGGTGTTGAACTTCTGGCGCGTATAGACGGGGCTGGTGGCCGAGGCGGAAATCTGCGGGATCCCCGCGTTGTAGTAGATGCGCGAGGCGGGGATCGACGTGCCCGAGGTCTGGTGGCCGATCACGCCGTTGACCTTCTGGTCCGCCAGCTTCTGGGCGGCGGCCGTGGCCTGCTTCGGTTCGGCGCCATCATCCTCGGCCATCAGCACGAACTTGACGGGCTTGCCGTCGATCTTGAAACCCTTGGCGTTCAAGTCTTCCACGGCCAGGCGCGCGCCATTCGACGTATCCGTGCCCAGGTGCGCGGACTGGCCCGACAGCGGGCCCACGTAGCCGATCTTGACCACTTCCTGCGCCATCGCGCCGCCGGTGGCAAGCAGCGTGGCGCCGATGGCGAGGGAAATCAGCTTCTGTTGCATATGCGTTTTACTCCAATACTTATGCGACCACCTCATAAGGGTCGCTGAAAAAACAAAAGGCCGCCCATGATGGACGGCCACTCGGGTGTCTCCCGTTTTTTGTCCTTGTTACCTGACGACTTCCATCCGCGTCTTCTTGCCGCCCGTGTAGGTGAACAGCGTCAGCGAGCCATCGTTGATGTCGCCGAACTGGTCGAACGTGATCAGTCCCGTCACGCCCTGGTACTTCACCTTCTTCAGGAACGGCAGGTATTTCTTCGGATCGCTCGAGCCGGCATCCTGCATCGCCTGGGCCAGCGTCATCACCGAATCGTACACGTACGGCGCATACAGCTGCACTTCCTGGTTGTATGCCTTCTTGTAGCGGGCGCGGAAGTCGTCCATGTTCTTCTGCAGTTCGGGTGGCACGCCGCCCGCTTCGGCGCAGGTCACCACGCCATCGGCCGCGGCGGTGCCGGCCAGGCGCGGCAGCGCATCCGTGCACACGCCGTCGCCGCCCATGAATTTCGCCTTGATGCCCAGCGCCTTCATCTGGCGCAGCAGCGGGCCGCCCACCGCATCCATGCCGCCGAAGAACACCAGGTCCGGATTCTTCGCCTTGATGCTGGTGAGGATCGCGTTGAAGTCGGTGGCCTTGTCGTTCGTGAACTGCTTGTCGACGATCTGCGCGCCCTTGGCACCCTTGATGAACTCGGTCGCCACGCCCATGCCGTAAGCGGTGCGGTCATCGATCACGGCGATCTTCTTCGCGCCCAGCTTGTCGACGGCGTACTTGCCCAGCGTGCCGCCCAGCTTGGCGTCGTTGGCGACCACGCGGAACGTGGTGTTGAACTTCTGCTTGGTATAGACGGGATTCGTGGAGGCCGGCGAAACCTGCGGGATACCGGCATTGTAATAGATGCGCGACGCCGGCACCGTGGTGCCCGAATTCAGGTGGCCGACCACGCCGTTGACCTTGGCATCGACCAGCTTCTGGGCCACGGTGGTGCCCTGTTTCGGATCGGCGCCGTCGTCTTCCAGCACGAGCACGAACTTCACGGGCTTGCCACCGATCTTGATGCCCTTGGCATTCAGGTCGCTGATGGCCATGTTGGCGCCATTCTCGTTGTCCTTGCCCAGGTGGGACTGGGCGCCGGAGACCGGACCCACGTGGCCGATCTTGACGATCTCCTGGGCGCCGGCCGATACCGTGGCGCCAGCGCCGAAGGCGAGGGCAATGGCAACTGCGATGAATTTCGTCTGCATACTCGTCTCTCCAATGAAAGTAATGGATGCCTCGTGGGCATCATCTTGCGTGAAGGTACAACAAATTTTTCGATTGGCAAAGGCGCAAATGCCGATTGTTGCCGCATGCACCGGCAGGGGGCGCGGATGCACCGGCCGGGGTCGCGCTTTTTACTCCCTGCTCACCCTTTCGGTGCCCGCCGCCTGGCAAGTTCGTCCTGCACGGCGGCACTGACCACTTTCGTGACCGAGTCGCCAAGGCCGGCCCTGAGGTCGGCGGCCAGGTGCCGCAGAAGCTGTTCGACGCGCTCGGTCACCAGCGCGTCGACACGGGGCATCAGCTGCTCCAGGATGCGTTCGGTGATCGCGTGTTCGAGTGCTGTGAAGTCGGGGGCGGCCTGTTCGACGGGCTCAATGGGCTCAACGGGCTCGACATGTTCGATGGGCGCCACAGTGATCGGCGGTTCATCCGGTTCGTCCGCTTCGGCAGGCACGACCAGGTCGATGTGCGGAGCCGGTGCGGTCTCGATGACAGGTACAGGCGCGGTTATCGCTGTCCCGGTGCGCCAGACGGCCGGCTTCATCACCGCGGACGCGGCAGCAGGGGCGGGAGCGGGCACGGCGTCAGGCAACGCAACCTCCTGCAGCACTTCGGTGAGTACGGGAATGCCGGCATCGAATGGGGCTGATGTGCTCATGCTGCCTGCCTGTGATGCGTGCTCATGATTTACCCACGCTGAGGTGCTCCGGCTTGAAATCCTGACGCTTGTAGGCAACGAAACGGATGCGGCCCGCGGCTGCATCGGCCTCTTCCGTGGACACCACTTCGATCAGGCGGGGAAAGGCCTCGAACTGCGCCGGCGCGCGCTGCGCCAGGTTGATCAGCAGGTCGGCCTGCGGCAGCTCCACGTCGTCGCTGTCGGCCAGCACGATCGGCGTATCCGGCGCCAGCGGGTCGTTCGCATGCACGTGCGGCAGGAAATCGACATCCGACACGGCCCACAGCGCCGCATCGAAGCGGGCCAGCTGGTCGCTGTCTTCCGTCATCACGACGATGCGGTTCTTTGCACCCGACGTGCTTGCAGCATTGTAGGCCTTGCGCACCAGGCGGCACGCGTAGGCGATCTTGTCGGGAACGTTGGTGTGAAAATCGATGCGGGTCATGGGCGCTATTGTAGCGCGGCGGGAAATGCAAACCCAGAAGCAAAACCTGGGGTCAGACCCAGGTCTGACCCCGGCATGTGCCGTTGGGGTGAAAGCAGGCGCGAAAACCAATGGGATGGACGCCCCCACCCTAAAACGGCATCAATGTGCCAAAGTGGAGTTGTCGAGAAACCACTTAACTAGAGGGGGGCGTCACCATGAAGATTACGGTATGCGGTGTTGATTTGGCAAAGGAAGTTTTCCAATTCCACGGTGTGAATGCGGCTGGCAAGGTGGAGAAGCGTATCCAGCTGAGGCGTGGCAAGGTAATGGAATTTTTCGCCAACATGGCACCGTGCCTGATCGGGATGGAGGCATGTGGGAGCGCGCATTACTGGGCGCGGCAGTTACAAAGCCTGGGGCACACGGTCAAGCTGATAGCTCCGCAGTTCGTCAAGCCGTACGTGAAGACCAACAAGCACGATGCAGCAGATGCAGAAGCGATCTGCGAAGCAGTACAACGACCAAGCATGCGTTTCGTGCCGATCAAGAATATCGAACAGCAGGCGATCCTTGCTGTCCACACGGCCCGGGCAGGATTCGTCAAGCAGCGCACGGCGCAGGCTAATCAGATTCGCGGGCTATTGGCGGAGTTTGGATTGATCGTGCCAAAGGGCCTGGCCCTGCTTAAGGAGCGGGTGCCGACATTGCTCGATGAAGCGAAGGATGAACTGCCCGGCGCGTTCCGCCAGACCATCCTCGAACTTCTTGATCACTTGAACGTATTGGACAAGCGAGTTAAGCAATTCGAGCTGGAGATCCAGAATTGGCATCGCTCGAATTCGATGTCTCAGCGACTAGAGAAGATACCGGGCATTGGTCCGATTACAGCGAGCGCATTGGTGGCAGCGATCGGTAACGCCAAGCACTTCGCCAACGGCCGACAGCTCGCTGCATGGCTTGGCCTGGTGCCGAAACAGCATTCAACGGGCGGCCGAACCAACCTTCTTGGCATCAGCAAACGAGGCGATACGTATCTGCGCACGTTGCTCATTCATGGCGCCCGAGCAGTAATCCGGCACGCAGCCAACAAGATCAAGCAAGACTGGCTTCATTCGCTACTTAGCCGGCGACACAAGAATATCGCTGCCGTGGCCTTGGCCAACAAAAATGCAAGAACAGTGTGGGCGTTGTTAGCACATGACAGAGAGTTCCGAGCCGATTACGCTGCCGCGTAATCGACCCGGTTAAGGGTCCCTTGTCGAAGGGAGGCAAACAGTTTTTGGAAGCAGTGCCGGTACATTCCACCGATTGCACAAGCGATCAAGCAGTGATGGCAAACCAGGTAAGACCGTGGTTGGCTAAGCCCGTCTGTCACCAAGCACTTCGAGTGCGTTAAACCGCCGGGGCGTCGACCAGCAAATCCGATCAGGGACAGTGGCATCGGCCACATCAAAGTCCGAATGTACGGGTGCAATCTTTACCTAAAGCCGTCATGAAAAGAAAGCTTGGCATACCGGGGGCGTCCATGTACGGTGACAGGCACCAATTAACGGGAAACATTCCAAAAAAACCGGTGTCTGTCACCGGTTTTGATGGAACATTCTCGCGGGATTCAAGCGGCCATGCCGCTGTGCCGGAGCAGCGCGTCGATCTGCGGCTCGCGGCCACGGAAGGCCGTGAACGATTCCAGCGCCGGCCGCGAGCCGCCGACGGACAGGATCTCGTGCAGGAACTTGCGGCCCGTATCGACCACGCGCTCGTCGGCGCCTTCCAGGCCGGCTGCTTCCTCGAACGCCGCGTAGGCATCGGCGGACAGCACCTCGGCCCACTTGTAGCTGTAGTAGCCGGCCGCGTAGCCGCCGGCGAAGATGTGGCCGAACGCGTTCTGGAAGCGGTTGAACGCCGGCGGGATGATGACCGCGAAGCGCTTGCGCACGTCGTCGATCACGTCCTGCACCGACTTGCCTGAATCGGCCTGGTAGTCGTAGTGCAAATGCATGTCCAGCAGCGAGAACTCCACCTGGCGCAGCGTCTGCAGGCCGGACTGGAAGTTCTTCGCGGCCAGCATCTTGTCGTATAGCGCGCGCGGCAGCGGCTCGCCCGTCTTCACGTGCGCCGTCATGTGCGACAGCACGTTCCACTCCCAGCAGAAGTTTTCCATGAACTGCGACGGCAGTTCCACCGCATCCCACTCCACGCCGGCAATGCCGGAGACGCCCAGCTCCTCGACCACCGTCAGCATGTGGTGCAGGCCGTGGCCGAATTCATGGAACAGCGTGATCACTTCATCGTGCGTGAACAGCGAAGGCTGCACCTTGCCGTCGATGACGGCCGGCTCGGTGAAGTTGCAGGTGAGGTAGGCGATCGGCGTCTGCAAGCGGCCCGCTTCCACGCGGCGGCTGCGGGCATCGTCCATCCACGCGCCGGGTCGCTTGCCGGGGCGCGCGTACAGGTCCAGGTAGAACTGGCCCACCAGTTCGCCGTCGCGCTCGATGCGATAGAAACGCACGTCCTTGTGCCACACCGGCGCTTCGTCCGGCAGGATCGAGACGTCGAACAGGTTCTGCACCAGCTTGAACAGGCCGTCGATCACCTGATTCTCGGGGAAGTACTGCTTCACTTCCTGCGCGGAGAACGCGTAGCGGTGCTGCTGCAGTTTTTCGGAAGCGTAGGGCAGGTCCCACGCATTCAGTTCGGTCAGGCCCAGATATTCGGCTGCGAACGTGCGCAGCTCTTCCAGATCTTTTTCGGCATAGGGGCGGGCCCGCTTCGCCAGGTCTTCGAGGAAGCCGATCACCTGCTCGGGGCTCTGCGCCATCTTCGGCACCAGCGATACCTCGGCAAAGTTCTTGTAGCCCAGCAGTTGCGCCTCTTCCGACCGCAGCTTCAGCAGCTTGACGATGTTGGCGCTGTTGTCCCACTTCTCGCGCTCGCTGAACACGTCGCCCAGCTCGGAAGCCTTCGTAGCGTTGGCGCGGTACACCTTCTCGCGCAGCGCGCGGCTGTCGGCGAATTGCAGGACCGGGTAATAGGAAGGGAAGTGCAGCGTGAATTGCCAGCCCTGTTTGCCATCTTTCTCGGCAAGGGCTTTCGCCGCCTGTTTCACGTCGTCCGGCAGGCCGGCCAGCTCGGCCTCGTCCTCGATCAGCAGCTTCCAGTCGTTGGTGGCGTCCAGCACGTTTTCCGAGAAGCGGGTCGACGTGGCGGCATGCTCTTCCTGGATTTGCGCGAAGCGTTCCTTCTGCTCGGCGGGCAGCTCGGCGCCGCCCATGCGGAAGTCGCGGATCGCGTTCTCGACGATGCGCTTGCGCGCCGGCGTCAGCGTAGCGAATTCCGGCGACGCCTGCAGTGCCTTGTACTTGGCGAACAGCGCCTCGTTCTGGCCCAGCTCGGTCCAGAACTCGGTCACCTTCGGCTGGTTTTCGTTATAGGCCGCACGCAGCTCGGGCGTGTCGGCCACGCTGTTCAGGTGACCAACGATGCCCCATGCCCGGCCCAGCAGCTCGGTGGCGCTTTCCAGCGGCGTCACGAAGTTCTGCCACGTCACCGTGTCCGCGGGCGCTTCCAGCTGCGCCACCACGTCACGGTTCTTCGCCAGCAGCTCGTCGATGGCCGGCGTCACGTGTTCCGGCCGGATCGCGTCGAAACGCGGCAGGCCGCCAAAGTCCAGCAGGGGGTTGTCAGTCGTCATCGTCTATTCCTATGGTTGGCCGAAAGGCTTAACCCCTTTCGGCGGATTCGATCGTATTCATCAGCAACATTGTGATCGTCATTGGACCAACACCGCCGGGTACCGGCGTAATGTGCGCGGCCACTTCCTTGATGGCGGCAAAATCCACGTCCCCGCACAACTTGCCATTATCGTCGCGGTTCATGCCCACATCGATCACGATTGCGCCCGGTTTCACCATGTCGGCGGTCAGCGTGTTGCGGCGGCCCACCGCCGCCACGACCACGTCCGCCTGCTTCGTGTACACGGAGAGATCCGGCGTCGCGCTATGGCAGATGGTGACGGTGGCGTTGGCCTGCAAGAGCAGCAGGCCCATTGGCTTGCCGACCGTGTTGCTGCGGCCGATCACCACCGCGTGCTTGCCGCGCAGGTCGATGCCGGTCGATTCGATCAGCTTCATGCAGCCATACGGCGTGCAGGGGCGGAAGCCTTCCAGGCCGGTCATCAGCTCGCCGGCGGACAGCACCGAGTAGCCGTCGACATCCTTCGACGTGGAAATCGCCTCGATGACCTTGTGCGGATTGATGTGCTTTGGCAACGGCATCTGCACGAGGATGCCGTGGATGGCCGGATCGGCATTCAACGCCGCAATGCGGTCGAGCAGTGCCGCCTCGGCCAGGTCGGCATCGTATTTTTCCAGCACGGAGTGGATGCCCACGTCGCCGCAGGCCTTCACCTTGTTGCGCACATACACCTGGCTCGCCGGGTCTTCGCCCACCAGGATCACGGCCAGGCCGGGCTGCTTGCCCTGGGCGGTCAATGCGGCAGCGCGGGATGCGATTTCGGCGCGCAGTTTTTGGGAGAGGGCGATTCCGTCGATGAGTTGGGCAGACATGGTGATTGGCTAGTGGGGATGAAAGACCAACATTATAAATGCGCGTCGGCTGGCGCTGGGGCTTCATGTGGCCCGGTACTGCCAGCGCGACCAAGAGGGCGGCGGCCCCCGTTTTCGGGAAGTTACCAGAAGTGGTATCGAATTCAGTTTGAACACGATCAGGAAAGTGATTTTTTGCTCACGAAAACTGATTGGAAATCACGTGTTTATGCGGCGTTGCAGCATTTTTGCCCAGGGAGATTTCACATTATAAAAAGCTCTTTCGTATTTTGAAAAAGGCCGAATTCACTGTTAGAATCTCCGCACTTTGTAAAAGTCTTGGTAAATAATCACCCCTCGCGTCCGCCACGATCTCCGCATCGGGTTCGGGCCAAATCACTCAGGAGACTAGATAGATGTCAGCTCAACTTGACCAGGTCACGGCCCAAACCGCCAACGATCCGGACGCACTGGAAACCAAGGAATGGCTCGAGGCACTCGAGGCAGTATTGCAGAATGAAGGGCCGGAACGCGCCCAGTACCTGATGGAGCGCCTGGTCGACCTGGCGCGCCGCCGCGGCGCCGACATTCCGTTCTCGGCCAACACCGCTTACGTGAACACCATCCCCGCCGACGTTGGCGCCCACTGCCCGGGCAACCTGGAATACGAAGAGCGCCTGCGCTCGTGGATGCGCTGGAACGCGATGGCGATGGTAGTGCGCGCCAACCGCGCCGACGGCGACCTGGGTGGCCACCTGTCCTCGTTCGCTTCGCTGGCGAACATGCTGGGCATCGGCTTCAACCACTTCTGGAAAGCCGCGAGCGAAGAACACGGCGGCGACCTGCTGTACATCCAGGGCCACTCGTCGCCCGGCGTGTACGCGCGTGCCTACCTGGAAGGCCGCCTGACCGAAGAACAGCTGATCAACTTCCGCAAGGAAGTGGACGGCAAGGGCCTGTCGTCCTACCCGCACCCGAAACTGATGCCGGACTTCTGGCAGTTCCCGACCGTGTCGATGGGCCTGGGCCCGCTGATGGCGATCTACCAGGCGCGCTTCCTGAAGTACCTGCATGCCCGCGGCATCGCCAATACCGACGGCCGCAAGGTGTGGGCATTCTGCGGCGACGGCGAGATGGATGAACCGGAATCGCTGGGCGCGATCGGCATGGCCGCCCGCGAACAGCTGGACAACCTGGTCATCGTCGTCAACTGCAACCTGCAGCGCCTGGATGGCCCGGTGCGCGGCAACGGCAAGATCATCCAGGAACTGGAAGGCGAGTTCCGCGGCGCCGGCTGGAACGTGGTGAAAGTCATCTGGGGCCCGGGCTGGGACGAGCTGCTGGCCAAGGACAAGGAAGGCATCCTGCAGCGCGTGATGATGGAAACGCTGGACGGCGAATACCAGAACTACAAGGCCAAGGATGGCGCCTACGTGCGCAAGCACTTCTTCGGCAAGCATCCGAAGCTGCTGGAGATGGTCGCCAACATGAGCGACGACGACATCTGGCGCCTGACCCGTGGCGGCCACGATCCGCACAAGATCTACGCTGCGTTCAAGGTCGCGCAGGAATCGCAAGGCAAGCCGACCGTGCTGCTGGTGAAGACCGTCAAGGGCTACGGCATGGGCAAGTCCGGCGAGGCGCGCAACACCGCCCACCAGACCAAGAAGCTGGATGACGAAGCCATCCGCGAAATGCGCGACCGCTTCAACATTCCTATTCCCGACGACAAGCTGTCCGAGATCCCGTTCTTCAAGCCGTCCGACGACGCGCCTGAAATGAAGTACCTGCACGAGCGCCGCAAGGCCCTGGGCGGCTACCTGCCGGCACGCCGCATGAAAGCCGACGAAACGCTGGTCGTGCCGCCGCTGGAAGCTTTCAAGGCCGTGCTGGATCCCACGCCGGAAGGCCGCGAGATCTCCACGACCCAGTCGTTCGTCCGTATCATCACCGCCCTGCTGCGCGACCAGAGCCTGGGCCAGCGCGTGGTGCCGATCCTCGTCGACGAATCCCGCACCTTCGGCATGGAAGGCCTGTTCCGCCAGATCGGCATCTTCAACCAGCAAGGTCAGCTGTACGAGCCGGTCGATAAAGACCAGGTGATGTATTACCGCGAAGACAAGGCCGGCCAGATCCTGCAGGAAGGCATCAACGAAGCGGGCGGCATGAGCTCGTGGATCGCGGCGGCCACGTCGTACTCGACCAACAACCGTGTGATGATCCCGTTCTTCACGTACTACTCGATGTTCGGCATGCAGCGCGTGGGCGACCTGGCCTGGGCGGCTGGCGACATGCGCGCCCGCGGCTTCATGATGGGCGGCACCGCCGGCCGTACCACGCTGAACGGCGAAGGCCTGCAGCACGAGGATGGCCACAGCCACCTGTTCGCCGCGGCGATCCCGAACTGCCTGCCGTATGACCCGACCTTCGGCCACGAACTGGCGGTGATCGTCCATGACGGCCTGCGCCGCATGGTGACGGAACAGGAAGACGTGTTCTACTACATCACCATCATGAACGAGAACTACGCTCACCCAGGCCTGAAGGCTGGCCAGGAAGAGGGCATCCTGAAGGGCATGTACCTGCTGCAGGAAGGCGCCGCGAATGCCGGCCAGCGCGTGCAACTGATCGGCTCCGGCACGATCCTGCGCGAATCGATCTTCGCCGCCGAGCTGCTCGAGAAGGATTGGGGCGTTGCCGCCGACGTGTGGTCCGCACCGTCGCTGACGCTGGTGGCGCGCGATGGCCAGGATGCCGAGCGCTGGAACCTCGTCAACCCGACCAAGGAACAACGCGTGCCGTACGTGACCGGCCTGCTGAAGGACACGCAGGGCCCGATCATCGCCACGACCGACTACATGCGCCTGTACGCCGAGCAGATCCGCGCGTTCATGCCGAAGGACCGCACCTACCGCGTGCTGGGCACCGATGGCTTCGGCCGCTCGGACAGCCGCGCCAAACTGCGTGAGTTCTTCGAGGTCAACCGTTACTACATCACGGTTGCCGCGCTGCGCTCGCTGGCCGACGAAGGCAAGATCGACATCTCCGTGGTGGAACAGGCTGTCGTGAAATATGGCCTGAACCCGAACAAGCCAAATCCGGTGACCCAATAACGAAATACGGAGCAAACGCTATGAGCATTGTGGAAGTCAAAGTCCCGGATATCGGTGATTTCAAAGAAGTCGAGATCATCGAGCTGATGGTGAAGGTCGGCGACACGATCAAGGTCGACCAGTCGCTGGTCACCGTCGAATCGGACAAGGCGTCGATGGAGATTCCATCGTCGTCGGCCGGGGTCATCAAGGAAATCAAGGTCAAGGTCGGCGACAAGGTCGCCGAGGGTTCGCTGCTGTTGCTGGTCGAAGGTGAAGGTGCTGCCGCCGCCCCGGCTCCGGCCGCCGCGGCGCCCGCACCGGCTCCGGCCGCTGCGGCTGCCCCGGCCCCGGCACCTGCCGCTGCTCCGGCAGCCGCTGCCGGCCCGGTGGACGTGAAAGTGCCGGACATCGGCGACTTCAAGGAAGTGGAAGTCATCGAAGTGATGGTCAAGGTCGGCGACACGATCAAGAAGGATCAGTCGCTGATCACCGTCGAGTCGGACAAGGCATCGATGGAAATCCCGTCGTCGCACGACGGCGTGGTCAAAGAGATCAAGGTCAAGGTCGGCAACAAGGTGGCCGAAGGTTCGCTGGTGCTGGTCGTTGAATCGACCGGCGGTGGCGCTGCCGCTCCTGCCCCTGCTACCGCTGCTCCGGCGCCTGCTGCTGCTCCTGCAGCCGCGGCTTCCGCACCGGCACCGGCACCTGCCGCGTCGCCGGCTCCGGCGCCTGCCGCTGCCGCGCCGGCTGCGCCAGCCGTTTCCGGCAAGCTGGCCCACGCATCGCCATCCGTGCGCAAGTTCGCCCGCGAACTGGGCGTGGACGTGTCGAAGGTGCCTGGCACCGGCCAGAAAGGCCGCATCACCCAGCAGGACGTGCAGAACTATGTAAAAGGTGTGATCGCTGGCGCGTCGGCCGCTCCGACCGCCGCGCCAGCCGCTGCGGGTGGCGGCGCAGGCATGAACCTGCTGCCATGGCCGTCGCTGGACTTCTCCAAGTTCGGCGAGACGGAACTGCAGCCGCTGCCGCGCATCAAGAAGATCTCCGGCCCGAACCTGCACCGCAACTGGGTGATGATCCCGCACGTGACGCAGTTCGAGGATGCGGACATCACCGACCTGGAAGCGTTCCGTGTCGAGACCAACAACGCCAACGCAAAGAACAAGGATGCCGCCAAGCTGACGATGCTGGCCTTCGTCATCAAGGCATCGGCCGCGGCGCTGAAGAAATACCCGGCCTTCAACTCTTCGCTGGACGCGAAGGGCGAGAACCTGATTCTGAAGAAGTACTACAACATCGGCTTTGCCGCCGATACGCCGCAAGGCCTGGTGGTGCCGGTGGTGAAGAATGCCGACCAGAAGAGCGTGTCGCAGATCGCCCGCGAAATGACGGAACTGTCGCTGGCGGCGCGCGAAGGCAAGCTGAAACCGGCCGACATGCAGGGTGCCACGTTCACGATCTCGTCGCTGGGCGGCATCGGCGGCTCGCACTTCACGCCGATCGTGAATGCGCCGGAAGTGGCGATCCTCGGCCTGTCGAAGGCTTCGATGAAGCCGGTGTGGGACGGCAAGCAGTTCGTGCCGCGCCTGATGATGACGCTGTCGCTGTCGTACGACCACCGCGTGGTCGACGGCGCTTCCGGTGCCCGCTTCGCAGTCTACCTGGCAGAAGTGCTGGGCGACATGCGCAAAGTGCTGCTGTAAGGAGCCCGCCACATGAGTATTGTTGAGGTAAAAGTACCGAACATCGGCGACTTCAAGGAAGTCGAAGTCATCGAACTGATCGTCAAGGTGGGCGATACGATCAAGGTCGACCAGTCGATCGCCACCGTGGAGTCGGACAAGGCTTCCATGGAGATCCCGGCCACGCACGCAGGCGTGATCAAGGAACTGAAGATCAAGGTGGGCGACAAGGTATCCGAAGGCTCGCTGCTGCTGTTGCTGGAAGAATCGGCGGGCGCCTCGGCTGCCGCGCCGGCTCCGGCCCCGGCTGGCGTTCCGGCCTCGCCGGTTGCCAAGCCCGAGGAAAAGGGTGAAGCGCCAGGGCAGGCCGCGCCTGTGTATGGCGGCCCCGCCGTGGCGGCGCCGGCTTCCGCTCCAGCTTCCGGCCCCGCGCCGGCAGCCGGTTCGTACACCGGCAATGTCGACATCCAGTGCGACATGATGGTGCTGGGCGGCGGCCCCGGCGGTTACTCGGCCGCGTTCCGCGCCGCCGACCTGGGCCAGAACACCGTGATCGTCGAGCGCTATGCAACGCTGGGCGGCGTGTGCCTGAACGTGGGCTGCATTCCGTCCAAGGCGCTGCTGCACCTGGCTTCCGTGATCGATGAAACGTCGCACATGGGCAAGCATGGCGTGAAGTTCGCCAGGCCCGAAGTGGACATCGACGAAGTGCGTGCATACAAGGAAGGCGTGATCTCGAAGATGACCGGCGGCCTGTCCGGCATGGCCAAGGCACGCAAGGTGCAGGTGGTGCAGGGCGTGGGGCAGTTCGTCAGCCCGAACCACATCGAAGTCACCGGCGCCGACGGCGTCAAGAAGGTCGTGCAGTTCAAGCAGGCGATCATCGCGGCCGGTTCCGCTGTCGTCAAGCTGCCGTTCGTGCCGGAAGATCCGCGCATCGTCGATTCGACCGGCGCGCTGGAACTGCGCTTCATGCCGAAGCGCATGCTGGTGATCGGCGGCGGCATCATCGGCCTGGAAATGGCCACCGTGTATTCCACGTTCGGCGCGCGCATCGACGTGGTCGAGATGATGGATGGCCTGATGCAGGGCGCCGACCGCGATGCCGTGAAGGTCTGGCAGAAGTACAACGCGCACCGCTTCGACAACATCATGACCAAGACGAAGACCGTGGGCGTGGAAGCGCTGCCGGAAGGTATCAAGGTCACGTTCGAGGCAGCCGAAGCCGGTGCCACCGCACCGGCACCGCAGATCTACGACATGGTCCTCGTGGCCGTGGGCCGCAGCCCGAACGGCAAGAAGATCGCCGCCGACAAGGCCGGCGTGCAGGTGACCGACCGCGGCTTCATCAACGTCGACAGCCAGATGCGCACCAATGTGCCGCACATCTTCGCCATCGGCGACCTGGTGGGCCAGCCGATGCTGGCGCACAAGGCCGTGCACGAAGGCCACGTGGCCGCCGAAGCGGCCGTGGGCCAGAAGTCGCACTTCGACGCCACCGTGATCCCGTCCGTCGCCTACACCGATCCGGAAGTGGCGTGGGTGGGCCTGACGGAAGACGAAGCGAAGGCCAAGGGCATCAAGGTCGAGAAGGGCCACTTCCCGTGGGCCGCCTCGGGCCGCGCCGTGGCCAACGGCCGCGACGAAGGCTTCACGAAAGTGCTGTTCGACGCTGAAACGCACCGCATCGTGGGCGGCACCATCGTCGGCACGCATGCCGGCGACATGATCGGCGAAATCGCGCTGGCCATCGAAATGGGCGCCGACGGCACCGACATCGGCAAGACGATCCACCCGCACCCCACGCTGGGCGAGTCGATCGGCATGGCCGCCGAAGTGTACGAAGGCGTCTGCACCGACCTGCCGCCGGTGCGCAAGCGCTGATCGTTCCCTCCGCAGCACCGCAACGCCACCTTCGGGTGGCGTTTTCACAACGATTTCTGTTTCCAGAATTCGGGGACAGTCCCCGTTTTTTGGAAATATTTCCTGAAAATGGGGACAGTCCCCGATTTCAGGAAATATTTCCATGAGCTTACTGGTTGAAAGGCGTCGGCCATGCTTGAACTAAGACCCACTTGCGAACACTGCGACAAGGCGCTGCCGCCGCATGCGGACGATGCGCGTATCTGCTCCTATGAATGCACGTTCTGCGCCGAGTGTGTGGATGGCCTGCTGCAGAACGTCTGCCCGAACTGTGGTGGCGGGTTCGTGCCACGGCCCATGCGACCGGCATGCAACTGGAAGAACGACAATTACCTCGGCAAGGATCCGGCCCGCGTGGCGCCGAAGCACCGGCCTGTCGATCCTGCCGCGCATGCCGCGTTCGCAGCGGCGATCCGGGATATTCCACCGGCAGGGCGGTAGCCGGCGAGACGCCGCAGCGCCAAACCATTGGTGCGTGCTATCGACGGTGCCGGGTGTAGCATGACAGGTCGTACTTCATCGCATGCTGTCATTCATACCGAAAGGCAAGGCACGTATGAACAAGCGCTTCCTGATGGTGCTGCTGGCCGCTTTTGTATCGGCCCCGACGTCGGCAGCCAACGACACCGCCGCGGCGCCTGCTGTCCAGAATACCCGGCAGGCCAGCGGTTCGCTGGTCATCGAGCGGCCGTACAGCGCCATCCAGACGGTGACGATCCGTCGCCTGCTGGCGGACGGCGATGAATTCACCCGGCAGACGGTCACGCGGCTGTACCGTGACAGTGCCGGCAGGACGCGTCGTGACACGCTCGACGGCGACGGCGAGCTCGATCACTCGGTCATCACCGGCGCCGATGGCGCGACGATCTTCCTCGATCACAAGAATGAACTGATTTCCGGTGGCGGGGCTGGCCGGCAAGCGCCTGCGCTCGACAGGGAAGCGGGCCAGGCGCCTGCCAGCCCGGCAGGCCGGGCTCGCGCTGCCGCCGTGGAGCAGTTGGGCCAGCGCGACATCGAAGGGGTGACGGCAACGGGCCGCATCACGCGCCATCCGGCAGGCCGGGACGGTGAGGACATCGAGGTGACCAGTGAAGTCTGGTATGCGGAAGAGCTGAAACTGGCGCTGTACCGCAAGCACAGCGACCCGCGCTTCGGCGAGTCGACCATCGAACTGTCGGAGCTCGACAGGAGTGAACCGGATCCGGCGCTGTTCGAAGCGCCGGAAGACTACAAGCTGCTGACCTCGCATTTCCGCAGGAATTGACGGAAAAGCGAGGTGAAGGGCATTACGCTTCCTTGTGATGGAACGGCGCGAACCACGTCACGAGGAACGAGGGAATCGTGGCGGCCATCACGAACCAGAAGTAATTCACATACCCCATCCATTCCTGCAGGTGGCCGGAGACGGCGCCCGTCACCATCATGCACAGCCCCATCAGGCCGGTACCGAACGCATAGTGCGTGGTCGAATACTTGCCCGGTGCCAGCTGCTGCATCAGGTAGATCATGAAGCCCACGGAACCAAAGCCGTAGAAGAATTTTTCGATCGCCACGCCGGCGCTGATCGCGACCAGGCTCGTGGGCTGGTACATCGCCATCAGCAGGAACGTCACGTTCGGGATATTGACGGCGCAGCACAGCAGGAACAGCGTGGGTTTCAGGCCGCGCTTGGCCACGAAGAAGCCGCCCAGCAGCGAGCCGACCAGCACCGCCACCAGCCCGTAGGTGCCGTAGACGATGCCCAGCAGTTCGTTGGACAGTCCGAGGCCGCCCTTGGCAACCGGGTCGACCATGAAGAACGGGCCGATCTTTTCCAGCAGGCCGATGGAGAGGCGGAACAGGAAGGCAAAGCCCACCATCAGCCACACGTCGCGCTTCTGGAAGAACGTGACGAACGAGTCCCACAGGATGGTCAAGGCCTGCCCGATCGACGCGGGCGCGTTTTCCGCCCTGGAACCTTCCGGCATCGTGCGCAGGTGCCATGCGGACATCACCAGCGTGATGCCAGCCACGATGAAGAACACGATGCGCCAGCTGTCGATCCAGGCTTCGCCGAAGACCTTCGGGTCGTGGCCGAACACATTCACGTGCAGCCAGCCGGACAGGTAGACCATGCCGCCGGAAGCGACGATCGGGCCGACGTTCCACGACAGGCTCTGGATGCCGCAGTACAGCGACTGCGTGCGCGTGTCGAGCGCCGTCACATACACGCCGTCGCAGGCGATGTCTTGCGTGGCGCCGATGAACGACAGCAGGATGAACAGGCCGACCATGATCGCCATGTAGCCGGGCAGGGACATCGCCAGCGCCACCAGGCCGAAGCCGACACCGATGGTGAGCTGCGCGCACAGCACAAAGAACTTCTTGGTGCGGTACATTTCCACGAACGGCGCGAACAGCGGCTTGATCGTGTAGGCCAGGATCAGATAGCTCGCATACTCGGCCGCCTTGCCGTTGTCCATGCCCAGGTTCTTGAACATGATTGCCGTCACGCTGGTAAGCATGACGTAGGCGAGCGCCATCGTGAAGTAGCCGGTCGGTACCCACAGCAGCGGGCTCACGCGCGGCGCGGCGCCGGTGGTGCCCGTCGTGCCATTGCCGGGCAGGGCGCCCGGCGTGGCGGCTTTCGTGTTCATGTCGTCTCCTGTCTTGGTCGTCTGGTGAGAGGCGCGGGCTATGTTGCCGCTGTGCCCGTTACGCTGTGCTCATCATGATAGCGCCAACAATGCTGCTTGTTGGCGCTTCTTCGACCATCAGCGGCGTTGCATGTCGATGAATTCGCGGTACCACAGCGCACTGTCCTTCGGCGTGCGTTTCTGGGTGGCGTAATCCACGTGGATGATGCCGAAACGCTTGGCGTAGCCGGAATTCCATTCGAAGTTGTCCAGCAGGCTCCACAGGAAATAGCCTTGCACGTCCACGCCCGCGTCCATCGCCTCCTTCAATGCGGCCAGGTGGCGCTCCACGTAATCGATGCGCTTGGCGTCGGCCACGCGGCCTTCGACCACCTGGTGATCCGGATTGGCCATGCCGTTCTCGGTGATATAGATCGGCGGCAGGTCGTATTCGCCCTTCAGCTTCACCAGCAGTTCCGTCAGGCCCTGCGGATAGATTTCCCAGCCCATGTCCGTGGTACCCAGCGCGGCCGGCGCCTGGCGCGGTGGCGTCTCGGCGCTGCAGAACGAGCGGAAGTAATAGTTCACGCCGAGGAAATCGATCGGCTGGCGGATGATGTCGAAGTCGCCTTCCTGCACTTCCGGCGCGTTGGCGCCGTGGCCACGCAGCGCGTAGTCCGGATAGTGGCCCTTGAAGATCGGGTCCATGAACCATTGCACCGAGCGGGCGTATTCCCACTGGGCCAGGTCACGGTCGGCCTGGCTGTCGGTGGCCGCGTCGGCGGTCCACTGGTTCAGCACGATGCCCAGCTGGGCGGAGCCGCCGACGGCGCGCATGGCCGTCATGGCCAGGCCGTGCGACAGCAGCAGATGGTGCGATACCTGTACCGACTGCTTCACATCCGCCACGCCCGGCGCGAACTGTGCATTGCCATAACCCAGGTTCGCCGTACACCATGGCTCGTTGTGCGTTGCAATCGTTTTCACGCGATTGCCGAAGCGGCGTGCCACTTCGGCGGCATACTCGGCGAAGTGGTAGGCGGTATCGCGGTTCAGCCAGCCGCCTTCATCCTGCAGGCCTTGTGGCAGGTCCCAGTGGTACAGCGTGACGTGGGCGGCGATGTTTTTCTTGTCCAGCTCGTCCAGCAGGCGTTCATAGAAGGCAAAGCCGGCTTCGTTCCAGGCGCCCTTGCCGGCAGGTTGCACGCGTGCCCAGGCCATCGAAAAGCGGTAGGCATCCACGTGCAGGTCCGCCATCAGGCCGACATCTTCCGCATAGCGATGATAGTGGTCGCAGGCCACGTCACCATTGCTGCCGTCGATCACTTTGCCAGGCGTGTGGCTGAACGTATCCCAGATGGAAGGGCCCTTGCCATCGGTAGCGGCGGCACCTTCGATCTGGAACGAGCTGGTGGCCACGCCCCACGTGAACGAAGGCGGAAATTGCAGTGTGTCGGTCATTGTCTTGTCTGCTGGAAGAGTAGGGGAAAATCCATGAAAACGATTTCATGCAGTGCTGGACATTAGACCGCAAGGCCGATGCCGTGTCAATTACGAAAAATCCGCACTCCCCACTGTTTTTTAGCAATAAAAAAACCCGGGACAGACCCCTGTTTTCAAGAAATTTCCTTAAAAACAGGGACTGTCCCGGGTTTCGGTGCGCTGGCTGGGTCTGCTTAGCTGGCGATGAAGCGCGGCGGGATTTCCATGCCGGCACTGGCGGCCGCGGCATAGTCACGCAATTCGTTGATGGCCAACTCGAGTTGTTCCTCGCTGGGATTTGCCTGGAAACCACGGATGCGTTCGTTCAGCGCAGCCACTTTCTGTGTCCATTCCAGCCTGTCAATCTTGCTCATACAGCCTCCCTGCAAATTATAGTCTTAAGGACATTAGTATCCCTTCACGGCAGCATACCCTCCGTACGGTACCGCACCAAGCAACGGTCACCAAGGATGAGTTACTGGCGCATATGTGTCAAGTGAGCGCCAGATGAGTTTCACATGGGTGTCAAGCCTTGGCGCCGTACAGGAAGAGGTCGACGCGCCCTTCGACAAGCGAGGCATTGCCGTGCGAAACAGGGGCGTGCGAGGCAAACAGGTAGCGCTTCAGCAGGTCGCCCATCAGGCAGTTCATCAAATGCACGGCAAGCTGTTCCGCGGGGAGGTCGCGCAATTGGGCGCGCACGTCCGCCCGCGAGAAATAGCGCTGCAGTGCGAGGCGGGTCTGCTGCGGACCCGATTCGAAGAAGACCTCGGCGAGTTCGGGATCGTGATGCGCTTCGGCGATCACCATCCGGTGCAGCTTGATGGCGCCCTCGGACGACATCAGTTCATGCACCCGCATGCCGAAGTCGACGAGGACATCGCGGATCGGGCGCGAAGTGGTTTCCAGGTCTTCCATCGACTCGAAATAGACGTCGCGGCCGGACTTCAGGATTTCACGGAACAGGCCGCTTTTGCCGCCGAATTTCACGTAGATCGTGCGCACGGCCACGCGGGCACGGCGGGCAATCATGTCCAGGCTGACCTTTGCATAACCTTTTTCCAGGAACAGCTCGGCAGCAGCGCTCATCAGTTCCTGGGTGCGGGCTTCCGCGTCGCAGGCGCGCGGGCGTCCGGCGCCGCGGGCGATCGGGCAGGGAGAGTCGGCAGGAGTGTGCTCGTCGGACATAGGCAGTAGGGTGGGCGGATCGATGAAAGGTGGATGAAGAAGAGTGGATCGAAAAAGATGCTTGAACAAGGGTGGCTTGAACAAGGTGGCTTGAACAAGCAGCCGCGGAAGGCTATCAGATGACGCCACTTTATTCTACCCAGAAATGAAATGCAATCGTTTCATTTCTTGACTTCGTGATGCCCTTGGCCAATAATGCGCTCAACTCATTTCATTTTCGGAGCGTTTTCCATGTCCAACCAGGCAGAACAACAAGTGCTGGGCACCACCTCGCAGGCAACTCCCCGTGCGGCCGCGCCGGCGAAAAAGCCGAACCGTCGCGTGCTGGTCGTGGCCGGCCTGATCGCCATCGCGGCCATCGCGGGGGGCGGGCGCATGTGGTACCGCGGCGCGCACTTCGTGGAAACGGAAAACGCCTACGTGGCGGGCCACGTGCACCCGGTCTCGTCGCGCATCGCCGGCACCGTCACGAAAGTGCTGATCGACGATAACCAGTACGTGAAAGCGGGCGCCGTGATCGCCGAGCTGGATCCGTTCGACCAGCGCGTGAAGGTGGAGCAGATCCGCGCCCAGATCGCCAGCGCGGAAACGCAGGTGCTGCAGGCCGATGCCCAGGTAGCCCAGGTAAAGGCCCAGGCCAGTGCCAGCGCCGCCCAGGTCAAGCAGTCCGAAGCGCTGCTGGTGCGCGCCAGCCAGGATGCCGAGCGCTATGGCCAGCTGTACACGAGCCAGATGAAGGCCGTGTCGAAGGCGGAACTCGATGCCGCCAATGCGGGTCGTGCCAGCGCCGTGGCCGACCTGGCGGCCCGCAAGGGCAGTGTCAGTGCCGCAAAGGCGCAGATCGCCGCCGCGATGTCCGCGCGCGACGTGCTGAAGGCGCAGATCGACGTGCTGAAAGTGCAGTTGAAGGAAGCCGAACAGCAGCTTGCCTACAACACCATCGTCGCACCGGTGAGCGGCCGTGTCGGCAAGCGCAGCATCGAAGTGGGCCAGCGCGTGTCGCCCGGCCAGCAACTGACCGCGCTGGTGCAGGACAATGTGTGGATTACCGCGAACTTCAAGGAAACGCAACTGGCCGACATGCACGTGGGCCAGCCCGTGCACATCAGCGTCGACGCGCTGCCGGGCAGGGAACTGACGGGCCGCGTGGACAGCTTCTCGCCCGCCTCCGGCAACCAGTTCGCGCTGCTGCCGGCCGATAACGCCACCGGCAACTTCACGAAGATCGTGCAGCGCGTGCCGGTGAAGATCACGCTGGACGAGAAAGACCGCAAGGCGCTGGCCGGCCGTCTCGTGCCGGGCATGTCGGTGATCGCCGAGGTGGCGATCGGCGACGAAGCGCCGCAGCATGCACAGGCCGCATCGCCAGCCGGCACGCAAGTCCGCTAACCGGAAGCTGCAATGAGCACGCAGACAAGCACGCAGGCGCTGGGCGGCGGCCTGCCGGGCGCGCCGGCCTATGGCCAGGCCAGCGGCGCGGTATCCGGCCGCACGTGGATCGCGGTGGCCGCCGGCATGCTGGGCGCCTTCATGGCGGTGCTGGATATCCAGATCACCAACTCGTCGCTGAAGGACATCCTGGGTTCGCTGTCGGCCACGCAGGAAGAGGGCTCGTGGATTTCCACTGCCTACCTGGTGGCCGAGATCGTCGTCATTCCGCTGACGGCCCTGCTGACGCGCGTGTTCTCGCTGCGCGGCTACATGCTGGGCACCACCGGATTGTTCCTCGTGTTTTCCACGCTGTGCGGCTTTGCGTGGAACCTGGAAAGCATGATCGCCTTCCGCATGGCGCAGGGTTTCACCGGCGGCGCACTGATCCCGATGGCGATGACGCTGGTGATGACCAAGCTGCCGCCGTCGAAGCGGGCGGCCGGCATGGCGATGTTCGGCCTGACGGCCACGCTGGCGCCGGCCATGGGCCCAACGCTGGGCGGCTATCTCTCCGAACTGTACGGCTGGCCATCGATCTTCTACATCAACTGGGTGCCGGGCGTGCTGCTGATGGCGGGCATCGCCTATGGCCTGGACAAGGAAAAGTGGCACCTCGACCAGTTGTGGAATGCCGACTGGCTGGGCATCGGCTTCATGGCGCTGGGCCTGGCGAGCCTGACCATTTTCCTGGAAGAGGGCAACAGCAAGGACTGGTTCGATTCCGGCTTCATCATCGCCTTCGCCGCGATGGCGCTGGTCGGCCTGCTGGGCTGGGTCGTCACCAGCGCAATGCGCGAGCAGCCGTTCGTCAACCTCGGCCTGTATGGCCAGCGCAACTTCCTGGTCGCCACCGTGCTATCGGCGGTGATGGGCATGGGATTGTACGGCTCGTCGTTCCTGCTGCCGCTGTTCCTCGGCCAGATCGCCGGCTATTCACCGATGCAGATCGGCGAAGTGATCATGTGGGTGGGCCTGCCGCAGCTGTTCATCATGCCGTTCGTGGCCAAGCTGTCGGCCAGGATCGACAACCGCATCCTGTGCTCGTTCGGCCTGTTGCTGTTCGGCGGCTCGTGCCTGATGAATGCCTACATGGATGCGAGCACGGGCTACGACCAGCTGATGCTGTCGCAGATCATCCGCGCGCTGGGCCAGCCGTTCGTGATGCTGACCCTGTCGAACTTCGCCATGAACGGCATCGCGCCGAAGGACATGCCATCGGCTTCGAGCCTGTTCAACATGACGCGCAACCTGGGCGGCTCGATCGGCATCGCGCTGCTGGCCACCGCGCTGTCGACGCGCGAGCACTTCCACTCGGCTCGGCTGGGCGAATCGATCACCAGCTATTCGCTGGCCACGCAGCAGCGGCTCGACCAGATGACGCAGGCCTTCATCGGCCAGGGCTTCGACCCGGTCAACGCGGCGGACAAGGCCCTGAAGGCGATCGACGGCATCGTGCGGCGCGAAGCGTTCGTGATGGCCTACAACGACGGCTTCTTCATCGTCGGCGGCATCCTGCTGTCCTGCATCGCCATCCTGTGGCTGTCGGACAAGGTGAAATCGCCATCGGGCGCCGGCGGCGGCGGGCACTGAGACCAATATACAAGAGGTAAGACCATGTTCATCAAGCAAAGCATTACCGTGGCGGTGGCCTCCGCCGTGCTGTTCCTGTCCGGCTGCGCCACTGTCGGTACCGACTTCAAGGCGCCGGCCAATGCGGCCGATGCCGGCTTCCGCCATGCACCGCAAGCCGTGGACAGTGCCGCGCGGCTTCCGCAAGAATGGTGGAGCGTGTTCGGCGACGAAACGCTGAACCGGCTGGAGCAGCAGGCATTGGCCGGCAGCCCGACCGTGAAGGCGGCCGCGCAGCGGCTGCTGCAGGCCGAGGCGCAACTGGGCGTCACCCGCGCCAGCGAACGGCCGCAGTTGAACGTCAGCGCCGGTGTCTCGAACACGCGCACGTCGGCCAATGCGGCGCAGGGCATCGCGCAGGGCCGCCGCGCCGTCGCCGGCAACAACTACGCGATCGGCTCGTCGTTCTCCTACGAGCTCGACTTGCTGGGCCGCGTACGCCGTGCCGTGGAGGCAGCCGACGCGCAGGCGCTGGCGGCGCAGGCCGACCGCGATGGCGTGATGCTGCTGCTGACGTCGCAGATCGCGACGACCTACTGGGAACTGCGCGGACTCGATGCGGAAATCGGCATCCTGCGCGGCGCACTCGATACGCGCCGCGAAACGGAGGAACTGGCGAACGCGCGCTTCGATGCCGGCCTGTCGAACGAACTCGATACGTCGCGCGCGAAGATCGAACGCGCCAATGCCGAAGCCGACCTGGAAGAAGCGCAGCGCCAGCGCAACACGCTGGAACATGGCCTGGCCGTGCTGCTGGGCGCATCGCCATCGTCGACCGTGCTGGCAGCGGCGACCGGCGACGCCGGCCTGCCGCGGCCGCCGGCAATCCCCGTGGGCCTGCCGGCCAGCCTGCTGGCGCAACGGCCCGACCTGGCGCAAAGCGTGGCCACGCTGAAGGCGGCCAATGCGAACATCGGCGTGGCCGAGGGCGCGCTGTACCCCACGCTGAGCCTGACCGGCAATTTCGGCTTTGCCTCCGAGAGCCTGTCCGAGATCGCCAAGGGCGGCTCGCGCCAGTTCAGCTTCGGGCCGCTGGCGCTGTCGCTGCCGGTGCTCGATGGTGGCCGCAACAAGGCCAACCTGGCGGCCGCGCAGGCGCGCTACGACGAAGCGGTGGCGAACCACCAGGGCCGCCTGCTGACCGCATTGCGCGAAGTGGAGGATGCGCTGTCCGACGTGCAGCAGCGCGAGCGGCAGGGCAAGGCGCAGGCGGTATCGCGCGAGGCGGCCGGTCGCGCCTACCAGGTGGCGCGCGCCCGCTACGAGCGCGGCCTGTCCACCTACCTGGACGTGACGGATGCGCAGCGCAGCGCCCTGGCCGCCGACCGGGCCGCCGCGCAGATCGACACGCAGCGCCTGCTGGCCGCCGTGTCGGTGGCACGCGCGCTGGGTGCCGGCTGGCAGCCGGAAGGCAGGCTCGCGCAGCTGGCACAGGCGCCGCGGCCATAACCGCCGCGCTACGTGCGTTGCGCGGTTTCCCCGGCCAGCCACTCGATCAGTGCCCGCGCGGCGGGGGAGAGGCCGCGGTGCGGCGCATAGATGAGCGAAAAGGCGCGCATGCGCCCGGACAGCGCGGGCAGCACCGGCACGAGCCGGCCCGCGGCAATGGCTTCGGTGGCCATCAGCTCCGCGCAGATCGTGATGCCGAGGCCCTGCGCGGCCAGCGTGACGACGCCCATCACGTCGTCGGACACGGTGATGGCCGGCGTGGGCGGCCAGTCGACGTCCTTGCCTTCGACACGCAGCATCCACGGGATCACGCGCCCCGTGCTGGGGCGCACGAAGGCGATGCAGCGCTGGCGCCGCAGGTCGTCGAACGTCTCGAGCGGGCCGGCGGTGCGCACGTAGCCGGGCGAGGCCACGAGGATCATCGCGCCGTCCTCGAGCTTGCGGGCGACCATGCTGCTGTCCGGCAGCGGGCCGGAGCGGATCGCCGCGTCGTAGCCTTCGGCCGCCAGGTCCACGTTGCGGTTCGTGATGTTCAGTTCCACGTGCACGCGCGGATGGCGATGGGCGAACGTGGCCAGCATGGGCGCCAGCCGGCAGTGGGCATAGCTGGTGGGCACGCTGAGGCGCACGCGGCCGGCCAGTTCCTCGTGCGGCGCGCTGCCGCTGATGGCCTGCTCGGCTTTCTCGACCAGCGCGAAAGCCTGGCGCGCCTCGTCCACGTAGAGGCGGCCGGCGTCCGTCAGCCCCTGGCTGCGCGTCGTGCGGCGCAACAGCTGCGTGCCAAGCCGCGCTTCCAGGCGGGCGATGGCGCGGCTGAGCACCGAGGGCGTGGTGCCGAGCACAACGGCGGCATTCGTCAGCGAACCTTCGTCGACGACGCGCAGCAATGCCTCCACGTCGGCCAGGTGATCGAAACGGCGCGCCATTTTTACCTTTCAAGAACAGATGATTTGTCGATGAGCCAGTTTATCGGCGCTTCGGCGAAAAATACAATGGCTTCATTCACCCACAAAGGAAAATCAACCATGCCATTACTGGAAAAACTGCAGTGGCGCTATGCCACCAAGAAGATGGACCCGAGCCGCCCGGTGCCGGCGGACAAGGTCGAGCGCATCATCGAGGCGGCCCGCCTGGCGCCCACGTCCAGCGGCCTGCAGCCGTATGAGATCCTGCTCGTGACGAACCCGGCCATCCGCAAGCGCATCGCCGAGGTGGCGTGGAACCAGCAGCAGGTCGTCGACGGTTCGCACCTGCTCGTGTTCGCCGCATGGGACGACTACACGCCCGAGCGCATCAACCAGATGTTCGACTACACGAACGACGTGCGCGGTTTCCGCAACGAAGGCTGGGAAGCCTATCGCCAGCAGCTGCTCGCCACGTACCCGCAGCGCGGCGCCGACGTGAACTTCAGCCATACCGCCCGGCAGGCCTTCCTGGGCCTGGGCGCGGCGCTGATCGCGGCCGCGTTCGAGGAAGTGGACAGCGTGCCGATGGAAGGCTTCGACCCGGCCGCCGTGGACGACATCCTCGGCCTGCATGCCCGTGGCCTGAAGAGCGTGGCGATGCTGCCGCTCGGTTATCGCGCCGAGGAGGGCGACTGGCTCGTCAACCTGCCGAAAGTGCGCCGCCCGCGCGAGCAGTTCGTTACCGAAGTCGCGTAAGCAGCACCCGCACCCGGGCGAAGCCGGCCTGCACGATCACGGGCCGAAGCGCTCCAGCAGGTAGCCGACGAACGTCGTCAGCTTCGGCGTGGCGCGCCGGTCGCGCGAGTACACGAGGTGCATCGGGCGGGGCGCCGGCAGCCAGTCGCGCAACAGGGGAACCAGCCGGCCTGCGGCGATGTCGTCGGCCAGGATGCGTTCCGCCTGCATCACGATGCCGAAGCCGTTCAGCGCGGCCATCCGCAATGCGGCCGTGCTGTTCGCGCGAAAGCGTCCCGGCCGCACCAGGCGGCCATCCACTTCTCCCTTCAGCTTCCACCTTGCCTGCGGCAGCCAGCCCGTGAATTCGAGGCACTCGTGGTGTTCCAGGTCCGCCGGCGTGCACGGCGTGCCGTGCCTGGCCAGGTAATCAGGGGCGGCGCAGATCGCCATCGCATAGGGTGCCAGGGGCCGCGCCACGAGCGTGGAATCGGGCAGAGGCCCGATGCGCACGGCAAGATCGAAACCTTCCTCCACCAGGTCCACGGTGCGGTCGCTCAGGCTCAAGTCCACCGCCACGTCCGGATAGCGTGCCAGGTAGCCGGTGATTGCCGGGCTGAGCCACTGGGCGCCGAACGATACCGGCGCGGTCACCCTGACCAGGCCGCGCGGCGCCGCCCGCATCGCCTCGGCCACCGATTCCGCTTCGCCGATTTGCGCCAGGATCGCGCGGCACTGCTCGGCGTAGCGCCGGCCGATTTCCGTCAGCGCCTGGCGCCGCGTGGTGCGGGCCAGCAGTGCCGCGCCCAGCATCTGTTCCAGTGCGCGGATGTGCTTGCCCACCATCACGGGCGACATCGCGCAGCGCTCGGCCGCCGCGGTGAAACTGCCGGCGTCGACAGCGGCGACGAACACTTCCATACTGCGCAGCTTGTCCATTGCGAACCCTGGGTTTGTAATATCCGTCATACTAGCGCATTTATTCTTCAGAAGACAGGGACGATACTGGCTGCTCACTCAAGCAAAAGGAGCAGACATGAAGATCATCGTCATCGGCGCGGCAGGCACTATCGGCAAGGCCGTCGCGGAACGGCTGGGGCAACGGCACGACATCATTTCCGCCGGGCGTTCCAGCGGGCAGCAGCAGGTGGCGATCGAGGATTACGCCAGCGTGCAGGCCCTGTTCGCGCGCACCGGCCCCGTGGATGGCGTGGTCGTTGCCGCCGGCGGCCTGCACCTGGGACCATTCCCGGACATGACGCCCGAGCAGTTCCGCACAGGCCTGGACAGCAAGCTGATGGGGCAGGTGCACGTGGCGCTCGCCGCGCAGCACGCCTTGAACGACGGCGGCTCGATCACGCTGACGTCCGGCATCGACGCCTACCACGCCATCCGCCATGGCGCCAATGCGATGGCCGTCAACCTCGGGCTGGAAGGATTCGTCGCCGGTGCCGCGCTGGATCTCGCGCGTGGCGTGCGCATCAATGTCGTTGCCCCCACGGTGCTGACGGAATCCGTGCCGCTGTACGGACACCTGTTCCCGGGCTTCGAGTCCGCCGACGGCAAGCGCGTCGCGCTCGCATACGAACGCAGCGTGGACGGGCCGGAAACGGGCAAGGTGTACCGCGTCTACTGATGCCGGGCGCCGGCATGCCGGGCTTACAATGGGCGCTTCTTTCTACCCGAGGAAACGCGCATGAAGAATCTCCTGCTCCCGATGGTACTGGCCGTGTCGGCCGCGACGGCGATGGCGGCGCCGCCCGGTGTGGCCGAATTGAACCGGATGACGCAGCGGTTCGCGCCCGTCGAGCTGAAGGCCGATACGTCGAAGCTGTCGGCCGGCGACCGCAAGGCGATCGCGAAGCTGATCGAGGCGGCGCAGGTCATCGACACGCTGCAACTGCGCCAGCGCTGGGTGCACAACGAGGCGCTGTGGGCCGCGCTGAAAAAGGACGCGACGCCGCTTGGCAAGGCGCGCGCCGATTACTTCTGGCTGAACAAGGGCCCATGGTCGAACCTGGACGGCAACGCCTCGTTCCTGCCCGCGCGCATCAGTGGCATCGCCATCCCGGCCAAGAAGCCGGAAGGCGCGAATTTCTACCCGGCCGGCGCCACGAAGCAATCGCTCGAACAATGGATGAACGGCCTGCCGCCAGCGGATAAGCAGCAGGCCCAGTGGTTCTTCACGACGATCCGCGCCGGCAAGGACGGCAAGTTCCGCACGGTGAACTATGCCGACGAATACCGGCCCGAACTCACGAAGCTGGCGGCGCTGCTGAGGGAGGCGGCGGCCGCCACCGATAACGCATCGCTGAAGAAATTCCTCACCCTGCGCGCGGACGCCTTCCTGTCGAACGATTATCTACCGTCCGACTTCGCGTGGATGGACCTCGATTCGGCGGTTGACGTGACGATCGGCCCCTACGAGACCTATAACGACGAGCTGTTCGGCTACAAGGCCGCATTCGAAGCGTATGTCAGCATCCGCGACGAGGCCGAGACGGCGAAGCTGGAATTCTTCGCCAGGCACATGCAGGAAATCGAGGACAGCCTGCCGCTCGATCCGCAGTATCGCAATCCGAAAGTGGGGGCGGTGGCGCCGATGGTCGTCGTCAACCAGGTGTTCGGCGCCGGCGACGGCAATATGGGCGTGCAGACGGCCGCCTACAACCTGCCGAACGACGAACGCATCATCAGCCAGCGCGGTTCCAAGCGGGTGATGCTGAAAAACGTGCAGGAGGCGAAGTTCAAGGCCACGCTGACGCCGATCGCGCGGATGGTGCTGCGGCCGCAGGACCAGCAGGACCTGGATTTCAATTCCTTCTTCACCCACATCCTGGCGCATGAGATCACGCACGGCCTGGGCCCCCACAGTACGCAGGGCGGCAAGTCGACACCGCGCCAGGACCTGAAGGACACGTATTCGACGATCGAGGAAGCCAAGGCCGACGTGACGGGCCTGTACGCGCTGGCGACCATGATGGAAAAGGGCCAGCTGAAAAGCATACTGGGGCAGGGGGAAGCGGCCGAACGCAAGCTGTATACGACGTTCCTGGCATCAGCTTTCCGCACGCTGCATTTCGGCCTGTCCAGCTCGCATGCACGCGGCATGGCGATCCAGGTCAACTACCTGCTGGACAAGGGCGGCTTCGTCGCCCATGCCGATGGCACGTTCTCCGTGGATTTCACGAAGATCCGCCAGGCCATTACCGATCTCGACCGTGAATTCCTGACGATCGAAGCCACTGGCGACTACGCCCGCGCCAGGGACATGATGGCCAGGTACGTGGTGATCCGGCCTGAAATCGCCCGCGCGCTGGACCGGATGAAGGCGATCCCGAACGATATCCGCCCGGCGTTCCCGACGGCCGCGACACTGCTGGCGAACTGAACCTTCCCATGGCAGGCCACTGGCCTGCCAGTCACTTGCGCTATCTGTTGCGCATTCCCGCATTGCTTTGCGAAATCTCAAACCTGGTCAGCACATGGCAACATTCATATTGCCCAATGTTAAGACCACTATGTCGGGCCGCAAGAGCCATTACGCTTCGTGCAAACTTGTAAATTTCAGTAAGGAAATATTTTGTAACAGCCCGGATTTCCCGGTAACAAATTTCCGTACGGCATGTATAGTAATTCTTCCCGATGGAGAAATTCATGCCGACGTTTTCCTTTATCCCTGCCCGCGCCGCCGTCACTGCACTGCTGCTTTCGCTGTCCGCGACGTCCGCCTTTGCCGCCCAGCTCACCACGCTGGAAACCCGTTGGCTGGCCGCCGCCGCCCCCGTGCTCGCCTATGCGAAGACCTTGAACCTGCCCATCGATATCATCGTGCAGCCGAAAGCGGGCCCGAACGACGTGCCGCTGGCGATGGGGTTTGCCGACGGGCGCTGCAAGATGGTGCTGTCGATGCGGGGCAATCCGAATGCGGAAACGATCCTGGCCGACGTGGTGGACGACCAGCGCGATATTTTGATCGAGGCCATGGCGGCGCACGAGGTAGGCCATTGCTGGCGCATCGCGCGAGGACACTGGCATGCGCTGCCGGCCGGTTTCACCGAGGCAGGGCAGGAAATCGCCGCCACGCCGGAGTTGCTGGAGCTGTCGAAACAGATGCGGGAAACGCGCCGCGAAGAAGGCTTTTCCGACCTGGTGGCCCTGGCATGGACGCAGTGGCGTCATCCCGCCCAGTATGGCCATGTATATGGCTGGATGCGCAAGGTGCGTGACGACCAGCCTGCCAGCCATGGTTCACACGACACGCGGGCCTGGCTTCAACTGGCGCCGCACGGCGGCGTGTTTGCCGCGGCTGCCGGTCCATTCGAGCAGGCTACCGCATTGTGGAGCAAGGGCTTGCTCGTGCCTGAGTAACAAATCGACAACAAGTTCCAGTCTGTGTTCGGCTGCGCACAGAAGGATGGGCTGCGGTAGCGTTTAATCGTTCGTGCCAACCATCCTAAGGGGACTATCATGAAAAAAGCCGCATTCATCACGCTGGCACTGGTCAGCGCATTCGCCACCGCCCAGACCGCGAACAACTCGGCCTACAAGGCAGCGCACGACAAGGCTGAAGCCAACTACAAGGCCGCCAAGGACCGCTGCGAGAAGCTGAAGGATAACGCCCAGGACGTGTGCGAAGAAGAAGCCAAGGTCGCACAGGCCCAGGCAGAACGCGACGCCGTGGCCAAGCACAAGAACACCGGCAACGAACTGGCCCGCGCCGATCGCAAGCTGGCCGAGGCCAAGTTCGAACTGGCCCAGGAGAAATGCGACGACCTGAGCGGCAACGCCAAGGATTCCTGCCAGGCCCAGGCCCGCTCGATGAAGGCCAATATGGCATCGACGATGGCCGGCGATGGCCGCACCGCCGTGCTGGTCGATAACGGCACGGGCGCCGCCGTGGCCGGTACCGCCGCCGACGTGCGCGATCGTACCGCCGCTGCCGCCGACCGCGCAGGCGACCGTACCGAGGCCGCCCTGGACCGTGCCGGCGACCGCACCGCCGCCGCCACCGCGAATGCCCGTGACAAAGCTTCCGACATGGCCGCCAACGCCAAGGAAAAAACGGCTGACATGGCACATTCTGCGAAAGAGAAGACCGCCGGCGCCGCCGGCACCGCACAGGCTGCGATGTCGGACACGATGATCACCGCGAAAGTGAAAGCCGACATGGCCGCCGACAAGACCGTGAAGGCGATGGACGTGCACGTGGAAACCCAGAAAGGTGTCGTGATGCTGAGTGGCTTCGTGCCATCGAAGGCCGAGGCTGACCGCGCCGTCGAACTGGCCAAGGGCGTGCAGGGCGTGACGGACGTGAAGAGCTCGATCCAGGTCAAGAAATAAGCGTCAACCAGCTGATTTCAGCATCTCCGGTCTGGCCCGCCTCTCAGGCGGGCCTTTTTTTCGGACCTGTTTTCGGTCTTTTCTGGCCGTCCCCCGCTCCGCCTAGCGCGCGGTATAGCCGCCGTCGACCGCATAAAAGCCGCCGGTGCAGAACGAGGCCCGCTCCGACAGCAGGAACGCGATGAACTCGGCGACTTCCTCGCGGGTGGCCAGGCGTTGCAGTGGATGCGATGCGGCCATGGCATCGAGTACTTCACCGGGCGATTCCAGCATGCGTGGCGTGGCCACGTAACCGGGGCCGATGGCGTTGATGCGCACGTTCTTGTCCGCGTATTCGAGCGCCGCGGCCCGGGTCAATCCCAGCACGCCGTGTTTCGCGGCCGTGTAGGCGGCAATGCCGGCCACGCCGACGATCCCGTTGGCGGACGACAGGTTGACGACCGCGCCGCCGCCCGCTGCGACAATGGCCGGCAACTCCGCCTTCAGGCTGAGGAAGATCCCCGTCAGGTCGGTGCCGATGACCGTGTTCCAGGTATCGAGCGACAACGCTTCGAGCGGCGTGTCATGGGGCCCCGTCAAGCCCGCATTGTTGACGGCCAGGTGAAGCGCGCCGAAGGTGTCGACCGTGCGGCGCACCACCTCGCGCACGGCCTCTTCGTCGCGCACGTCGGCTTCGATCGC
This sequence comes from Pseudoduganella lutea, assembly GCF_004209755.1. Lineage (NCBI taxonomy): Bacteria > Pseudomonadati > Pseudomonadota > Betaproteobacteria > Burkholderiales > Oxalobacteraceae > Pseudoduganella > Pseudoduganella lutea. The sequence goes on from NZ_CP035913.1 coordinate 4,369,646, forward strand.
CAGTACGCGCCCGCCGCCCGGGTCGAGTTCGCGGCGCAACCGTTCCAGCGCCGCGCCGTCATGCCCGGCGACGGTAACCGCCGCGCCGCCGGCATGCAGCCGCCGGGCGACCTGTTCGCCGATACCTGTCGCGGCGCCCGTCACCAGCGCCACGCGGGATGAAAATTCAGTGGAAGAATCCATGGAGCCTCCTCGATGGGACTTTCTGAATGGAAGCCACTGTCATGATCCGGTCAAATTCCGGTGGGATCATGGCGGCCTTTATCCGACCGGAGTATTACATGCACCCTCGCGCGTACGGCGCCGCCCTGGCGCTGGCCCTGCTGTCCGCCTGCGGCAGCGATAACGATCATGATCGCGGCACCGGTACCGCCCCGCCGCAGGCCGTGCCGGAAGCGCCGGTCGCCACGCCGGCGGTGGCATTCATGACGGACGTGCACTTCGAGAACGTGTATGGCGATTTCAAGAGCACGCAGTTCGCCGGCATTCCCACGAAGGATGGCAGGAACGCGACGATCCGCACCATGTATGCGCAGCTGACGTCGACCCGGCTGTTCAACGAAAACTACTTTGCGTTCCGCGCCGCGCTGGACGACGCCTATGCAAAGGGTATCCGCCACGTGGCGCTGCCGGGCGATTATTCGGACGACGCGCAACCGATCAACATCGATGGCATCGCGGAGATCCTGAAGGAATACCAGGGCAAGGGCATGCGCTTCTTCCTGGCGCCGGGCAACCATGATCCGAACGAGCCGCATGACGACAACGAGGCGGGCAAGAACGATTTCCTGACGAAGGACGGCAAGGAACAGAAGGTATACGCCACCGGCAACGCAGCCTGCAAGGCCAAGGATCCCACGGTAGTCTGCACCGACCAGCTGATGGAGCAGGGCTACGAGAAGCTGCTGGTTAAGCTCGGCGAGCATGGCTTCATGCCGAACCGGGCCGACGTGTACTGGGAAACGCCGTTCAGCAGGTACGGCGGCGCGTATAACTATGACCAGGCAAGCACCCAGGCGGCGCTGGCCAACCGCCACTTCGAGATCTGCGCCGAAGGCACCGGCGGCACGTACAAGGCGGCGGGCGAGACAAGGCTGGGCCGCTCGTACACGAAGTGCACCAGCATCGTCGACGCCAGCTACCTGGTGGAACCCGTGAAGGGCCTGTGGCTGCTGGCGATCGACGCCAACGTGTTTGTCCCGAACGGGAACTTCGACCCGGCCAACCCGAAGAATTTCAAGGGCTTCGATGGCGCCGGCAACGCCGGCTGGAACAAGGTACTCACGCACAAGCAGCACCTGATGGCGTGGATCAAGTCCGTCAACGAGCGGGCCAGGGCGCAAGGCAAGCAGCTGATGGCGTTCTCGCATTACCCCACGATGGATTTCTACGCGAACCAGACGGGCGCGATGAAAGCCGTGTTCAAGCCGGGTGCCTTCCAGACCGCGCGCGTGCCCGAAGCGGCGACCACGGCCGCGGTGGCCGCCACCGGCATCCCGCTGCACGTGGGCGGCCACATGCACTTCAACGGCACCAACGACACCACGGATGCGAACGGCAACTTCCTCGTCAACGTGCAGTCGCCTTCGCTGGCCGTCTATGGCGCGTCGTACAAGATCGTCGCGTACAAGGACAAGGACACGATCGATGTGCAGACCGTGCCGCTGAACGCGGTACCGCGCTTCAACGAACTGTTCCCGCACTACCAGGTCGAATACGACCAGCTGCAGGGCAGCCCCAAACGCTGGAACCGCACCGTGCTCGATACGCAATCGTATGGCGAATTCACGCGCTACTATTTCGGCGAGCTGTCGCGCCTGCGCTTCATGGACGAATACTGGCCCTGCGAAATGAAGGAAGCGGCGATGAGCCTGGACGGTCGCCAGATGCTGATCCTGTCGCAACTGCAGACGAAGGTCACGCTGGCCCAGCTGAAGGACGTGCCGGGCGTGCTGCCCCTGACCGCGGGCTGCGCCGCGAAGGGCACCGCCGGCAGCGATGGCGTGCCCGCCAGCCAGCTTGCCGCCGACTGGGCCGCGGCCACCACGAAAGCGGACAGGCTGGCCAGCGCGGCCGGCCTCACGCTGGCCAGCTTTGCCAGGATCACCGCCTACGACTTTTATGGCGACTTCCACCGCACCGCGTATGCCGGGGAGCTGGCGCTGCGCGACATGGGCCAGGAGCGGGTGAGCCAGTACAAGGTGCTGATGGGCGCGTTCCCGGCCGCGCCGGCGCCGATCGCGATGAGCGGTGGCCAGCTGTCCGACCAGAATCCCGTGCATGTGGCGTTCCAGAACCAGTTCAAGGCGGTCTTCGGCATCTTCCGGGGCCTCGGTTCGGCCAAGCCGAGCGGCCACTTCACGATCGACCTGAAAGGCAAAAAGGTCAGCAACGCCGAAAGCGCAGCGCTCACGTTCAACTGACCTGCAACGCAAAAACGGCGGGTATACTGGCTGCCCAGGAGGATGGCCAATGATCGATGAAGTGAAACGGGTGGCGGCGTTCTGCGCCGGCGGCAGCGGTGGTGAGCACGGCGGCAATCCCGCCGGCGTATGGACCGGCGCGGTGCTGCCCGCCGAAGCGGACATGCAGCGGGTCGCCGCCGCGATCGGCTATTCGGAGACGGTGTTCGCCGCCCCCGATGGCGAAGGTGCGGCAGCGGGCTGGCGGGTGCGCTATTTCTCCCCCGAATCCGAGGTGCCGTTCTGCGGCCACGCAACGATCGCGCTCGGCGCCGTGCTGGCGCTGGAACACGGCCCGGGCACGTTCGCGCTGCGCACCAACCATGCCAGCGTCAGCGTGGAAAGCAAAGTGGAAAGCGGCGCCATTGCCGCCAGCCTCGTTTCGCCCCCTGCGAGCGGCACCCCGGCGCCACGGGCCATCGTCGACGAAGCGCTGGCGCTGTTCGGCTACACCGATGCCGACCTCGATGAACGCATCGCCCCGGCGCTGGCGAACGGCGGCGCGGGCCACCTGATCCTGGCATTGAAAACGCGCGCTGCATTGGCCGCGATGCGCTACGACCTTGCCGCGGGCCGTGCACTGATGCGGCGCGAAGGCTGGGCCACGATCGCGCTCGTGCATGCCGAAACGCCGCGCCGCTTCCACGCCCGCAATCCGTTTGCTTCCGGCGGTGTCTACGAAGATCCCGCAACCGGTGCCGCGGCTGCCGCACTGGCCGCCTACCTGCGCGACAGCGGCTGGCCTGAACCGGCCATCGACATCGTGCAGGGCGAGGACATGGGCGTGCCGTGCCGGCTGCATGCGCAGGCGCTGCCGGGGCGGGGGAGTGCGGTGCGCGTCTCCGGCCGGGCGCGGCTGATCGGGGAGGGGGCGTGATGCGCGCCGTGTCGCTGTTGCTTGCGGGGGTGCTGCTCGCTGCCGGCGCCCACGCCCGCGCCTGGGAGGCGCCGGCCGCCTGTCCCGCGAATGTATCGGATGCCGACTTGCCCAGCATCTTCGCCGGCCACGAGGGCTGCAATCCGATCGGTAAATACTACGGGGCGCTGCGCAGCGCCAGGCCGGACTGGCAGGCCGTGCATCGCTGCGCCGTGCAGGACCGCAACGATGCGGTGCTGATGATGCTGCATGCGAATGGCCATGGCGTGCCGCGCGACGTCGACCGCGCGATCGGGCATGCGTGCCGCGTCGACGGCGCGAAGGCCGAACTGGAAGGCCGCATCGCGCACCTGCAGCAGATCAAGGCCGGCAAGGACAACGAGCCTTTCGACCTGTGCGACGACATCACCAGCGGCATGATGATGGGCTTCTGTGCGGGCATCGAAGAGGATGGCGACAGCGCTGAACGGCATGCCGCGCTGGCCAGGCTGGGCGCATCGTTCACCGCCGCGCAGCAGGCACGTTTCGCGGCGCTGCGCAAGGCCACCGATGCGTTCGCGGAGAACGTGGGCAGGCTTGAAACGGACCTTTCCGGCACGGCGCGTGCCGCGATGGTGATCGGCGCAGAGTCGGCAGTCCAGGATGCATTGCTGGCCGACCTGCGCGCCGCCGAAAGCGGCAAGCTGCCTTCCGCGACCGAGGCTGCGTTCGCCACCGCCGACAAGGCGCTCAACGACGTCTATCGCAAGGTCATGGCGCTGCCGGCCGACGCCGAGGGGCGCATTGGATATTCCACCGTGACGAAGCCGGATATCCGCATGACCCAGCGCAGCTGGATCGCCTACCGCGATGCGTGGACCGCGTTTGCACAGGCGCGTTATCCATCGGTGCCGGCTGCCGCATGGAAGGCGCGGCTGACCACGCGCCGCACGGCAAGCCTGCAGGAGTGGCTGGACTGAGTGGCTGGACTAAGTGGCTGAACTAGGTGGCTGAAACCAGGCGCCGCCGTCAGTGCGATGTCGTCTTCGAGAACAGCTGCATGACGAGCACGCCGGCGACGATCAGGCCGATGCCGACCAGTGCCGGCAGGTCGAGCCGCTGCTTGTACAGGAAGTAGCCGGCCAGCGTGATCAGCACGATGCCGGCTCCGGACCAGATCGCATAGACCACGCCCATGGGGATTGTGCGCAGCGTCAGCGACAGCAGGTAAAACGCGATGCCGTAGCCGGCCACCACGAGCACGGAAGGCAGCGGGCGCGTGAAGCCTTCGGAAACCTTCAGCGCCGAGGTGGCGATCACTTCAGCCACGATGGCGATAGCCAGGTACAACCAGTTCATTGCGGGGTCCTTGCAGGGAAAACCTCACTCTAGCATTCCGCCGCGGATTGCTACCCATGCGCACCCATGCGCCTGTTCCGCTACCTTGCCGCAACATGCAAGTCGTATGGCATCATCGCGCGCACCGCAGTGCCCAATTGGTCCCGCAGTTTCCCGAACGATCCTGTCACGAAAGGAAATCAGATGCCATCCCGCTTGCCGCTTGCCCGCTTGTCCGCTTCCCTTGTCGCCGCCGCCCTGATGGCCGGCGGCACGTCCGCCGTTGCCCAGACCGCGCCGCTTCAGAAAGGTATTACGCTGGAAAAAGTGGCCGACTTCGGCCACCAGGTCACCGGCGTGACGGTGGCCGAGGATGGCCGCATCTTCGTCAACTTCCCGCGCTGGACCGAGGATTCGCCTGTCTCCGTGGCCGAGGTGCGCGATGGCGCGACCGTGCCGTTCCCCAACGAGCAGTGGAATGCGTGGCGCAACGCGCGCAAGGATGAACTGTCGCCCGGCGAGCACTGGGTGTGCGTGCAGAGCGTGGTGGCCGACAAGGCGGGCAATGTGTGGGTGCTGGACCCGGCCGCGCCGGCCCAGGGGCCGATCGTGCCGGGCGGGCCGAAGCTGGTGCGCGTGAGCCTGGCGTCGAGCGCGGTGCTGCAGAACATCCGCTTCGACGAAAGCGTGGCCACGCAGGGTTCCTACCTGAACGACGTGCGCTTCTCGCCGGATGGCAAGTGGGCGTACATCACCGATTCCGGCGTGCGCGGCGCCATCGTGCTGGTGGACCTGGGCACGGGCGAAGCAAAGCGGCTGCTGGACGGCCACCCGTCCACGCAGCCGAAGAAGGGCCTGGTGGTGACGGCCGACGGCAAGCCGCTGCGCCGGCCGGACGGCAAGGGCATCGAATTCGCCGCCGACGGCATCGCGCTGTCGCCGGATGGCCAGTACCTGTACTGGCAGGCGATCAAGGGCGATACGCTGTACCGCATCGCCACCAGCGTGCTGGTCGAGGAGGGCTGGCGCGGCGACGATATCGGCGGCAAGGTGGAAACGGTGGGGCGCAACGGCGTGGCGGACGGGTTGCTGATCGACCGCGGCGGCAAGCACATGTACATCACGTCGCCCGAGGACGACTCGGTCAAGGTGCGCAACCTGCAGCTGCCCGGCAGCGAGCCGCGGCTCGTGATCCGCGACCAGCGGCTGCGCTGGCCCGACACGTTCAGCCAGGGCCCGGACGGCACCGTGTACGTGACCACGTCGCGCATCCAGGATTCGGCATTCTTCAAGCCCGATGCGCCGATCGCCTTGCCCACGTCGCTGTGGCGGCTGAAGAACGGCAAGTAAACGAAAACAAACGCAGGCAAGCAGCCTGCGACAGCATTTCTGCGAACAGACGTGCGCTTTTTTGCGCCACGGATCAGCCAACTCGGCTATTCTCCCGTCCTTTATCAAATCGTCACGGCCCACAAGGCCGTGGCGGGCAGCAAAAAGGAAGCGGATGAAGTTGGCAAGCCCTGGAGACCATGCACAAGCAAGATCGGAATTTGTACTCATCAACCTGTTGAAGGCCGTGGCCGCACAGTTGATCGTGCTGCACCACCTGGCGTTCTACGGCCCCATGGCCGACCGGGCACGGCCCCTGGTGCCGGACCTGATGGACTGGCTGGGCGACACGGCGCGGATCGCCGTGCAGGTATTCCTCGTCATCGGCGGCTTCCTGGCCGCGAAGTCGCTGAGCCCTGCGGCGCATGCCGGGCTGGCCAGGCCGCGCGCGGCGATCTGGCGGCGCTATGTGAAGCTGGTACCGCCGTTCATGGCCGCGACCCTGCTGGCCGCGCTGGCCACGGCCGTGGCCGCCGCCTGGATGACACACGATTCCATTTCCGCGCCCGCCACGTTCGCGCAGCTGTGCGCCCACGCGGTCCTGCTGCATGGGGTGCTGGGGTATGAATCGCTGTCGGCCGGCGCATGGTATGTCGCCATCGATTTCCAGCTGTATGCGGCGCTGGCGCTGCTGCTGTGGCTTGCGGGGCGCGTGGCCGGCACGCGTGCGCTGCCGTACCTGGTGCCCTGCGCCGTGGCCGCGGGCATGGCGGTGTCCCTGCTGTACTTCAACCTGGATGCGGACTGGGATGACTGGGCGCCGTATTTCTTCGGCAGTTATGGGCTGGGCGCGATGGCCTGGTGGGCCGGGGATCGCGGCCGCAAGGGCGGTGCCGTGGCGCTGCTGGTAGCACTGGCCGTGCTGCCGGTGCTGGGTGCGCTGGTGCTTGAATTCCGTGAACGGATCGCGCTGGCGCTGGCCGTTGCCGGCGTGCTGTTCCTGTTCGGCCGGTCGAGGACGGCGTCGGGCAGCCTGGCGGCCACCGTCATCGGCAGGCTGGGGCGCATCTCGTATGCGGTCTTCCTCGTCCACTTCCCAGTGTGCCTGGTCCTGAACGCGGCATTCACGCGCTTCGTGCCGCTCGATCCGCAATGGCAGCTGCTTGGCGTGGCGGGCGCGTGGGCCGCGAGCCTGGTGGCCGGTGCCGCGTTCCACCGCTGGGTGGAAGTGCCGCTGGGCCGCATTGTGCATTCCGCGACGAGGCGCGCCACCGGCCCGGCCAGCCCGGCCTGGCGGTCCGAAGGGAAAGCGCTGCGCTCCTGAGGCGTTCGTGGACGCCCCGTTCTACAGCTCGATCTTCAGGCGGGCGACCACGCTGCGTTCGGCGCCCGGCGTGACGTACAGGTTGCCCCACGATGACGTGTAGAACGTGCGGTTGGCCAGGTTGTGCACGTCCACCGACAGGCGCGTGCGCCCGTTGACCTGCCAGTAGCTGACCAGCTTGAACGTGGTATAGGCCGGCAGCGAGTACGTGTCGGCGCTGTTGCCCGAGCGCTCCCCCACGTGGTTGACGCCGGCACCGATGCCATAGCGGCCGCCGCCGGGCAGGCGGTCTTCGCGGATCGCCAGCAGGCCCGCGCTGACTTCGGGCACGTTGGCCAGGCGCGTGCCCGCGGCCAGCGTCCTGTCCTTCGTCACGCGCGCATCGTCCCACGTCAGGTTGCCCATCACGCGCCAATGGCGGCCTACCTGGCCGTTCACGTCGGCCTCCGCCCCGGTGCTGCGGATTTCGCCGGCCGCCACCGAGTAGCCGGGAATGTCGCTGGCGGTCAGCACATTGGTCTTGGTGATGTCGTAGACGGCGAACGTGGCGCCCAGGCGGCCATCGCGCGATTGCAGTTTCCAGCCCGCTTCATAGGCGGTCGAACGCTGCGGGTCGAAGGCCTGGCCCGCGATGTCGGTGCCGTTGTTGCCGCGGAACGATTTGCCGGCCGAGACATACAGCGAGCTGGTGTCGTTCGGCAGGTACGTAATGCCGGCACGCGGCGTGACGGCGCTCTGCTTGCGCGACACGAACGTTTTCGCCACGCGGTTTTCCAGCGACTGGCTGTATTCGTCCCAGCGCAGGCCGGCCAGCAGTTTCCAGCGGTCGGTGAGGCTGACCTGGTCTTGCGCGAACACGGCCTTGACGCGCTGGCGCTCGTCGGAACTGGAGGTGCGATTCACCAGCGCCGGGGCAGGCGTGCCGTACACGGGCGCATGGATGTCGATCGGTCGGTTCGACGAGCGCAGGATTTCCGTGTTCATCCACAGGCGCGATGCCTCGGCGCCGACCAGCAGCGTGTGCCCGACGTCACCGGTGGTGAACTTGCCTTCGAGTTCGGCCTGCAACGCCGTGTCGCGCGAGGGCAGCGTGCGCCAGGTGGCCTGGCGGTTCAGCGTGCGGTTGTCCGCCGCCAGCGCATTCGCTTCCGTGTACTCGCCGTCAAATTCGCTTTCCTTGTAGCTGGCGCCGATGCGCAGGCGCCAGCCGTCCGCTAGCATGTGCTCGAGCGTGGCCTGGTACGTGTCGCTGTTCAGGCGCATGTTCTCGTCGCCGGGTTCGTTGAGCACACGGTCGCGCGGCAGCGTGCCCAGCACGCCGCGCACATTGATCACGCCGCGGTCGAGCGGCGTGTTCACACGCAGGAATTCCGATTCGACATTGAGCGTGGTGCGGCTGTCGATCACCCAGGTCAGCGCGGGAGCGACGAGATGGCGCTTGTTGTGCAGCAGCGAAGAGCGCGTGGCGCCTTCCTCGGCCATCACGTTCAGGCGGTAAGCCACCGACGCCGTCAGCGCGCCGGTGCTGTCCAGCGTGGCACGGCGCAGGCCCGTGCTGCCGACGCTGACCTCGGCCACGTTCGCATTGTCGAACCTTGGTTTCTTGGTGACGATATTGATCGTGCCGCCCGGCTCGCTGCTGCCATAGACGGCACCGGCCGGCCCCTTCAGGAATTCAAAACGCTCCACGGTGGCGGTATCGCGCGGCGGATTGTAGCCGCGCGACCCGGGGAAGCCGTTCACGAGGTAGCCCATGTCCGTGCTGCTGAAACCGCGTATCGCGAAGTTGTCCCACGTGCCGCCGAAGTCGTTCAGCCGCGCGATGCCGCTGACGAAATCGACGGTGTCTGCCATTCGCGTCGCGCCCAGGTCATCGAGCTGCTGCTGGCCGATCACGCGCACCGATTGCGGCACTTCCCTGAGGGGCGTATCGGTGCGCGTGGCGCCGCGCGACTGCTGCGCGTTGTAGCCGTCGGCTGCGCGCTCGGCAACGACAGTCACCTGCGGCATCGCTGTTTCGGTGGACTCATCGGTATTGGCGCCGGCGGGTAACGCAGCGGAAAGAAGGCACAGCGCGGCAAGGCCGGTGGCGGAAGATGGGGACTTGCGGGCTGGCATGGCGACTTTCGGGCAAAAAGCCAGCAATATAAATGAGAATCATTTCTAATTGCAAGGTGTTTGCCTTGGCAACGTCAAAGGCCAACCGGGGGCGGTTGGCCTTTGCCGAGGCGGAAGCGACGCTGCCGTGTTATTTGCGCCGTGCGCGACGCGTCTGCCAGCCAAGCCCCGCCAGGCCAAGGGTCAGCAGTGCAAGCTGCGACGGTTCCGGCACCGGGCTGACGCCGGCGTAGGCGCCGGCAAAGTAGCCGAGTTCGCCGACCTGTTCCGTGTCGCCGCTCGTGAAGGTGACGGTAAGCTGGCGCCCGGCCGTGTTGCCGAGATAGCTCGTCAGGTAGTCTTCGGTCTGGACCGGGACGCCGGTGACGGGATCGTCGTTGATGGCGAACAGTCCAGTGTGGCTCGGGCTCCATACATTGCCGGCATCGGCGCCCCCGGCGACCTCGGCATCGAGGTACAGGATGACTTGCGTGTTCGCCGTCAGCGTATAAGTATGGCCCACGGCGACAGTGCTGAAGAGCTCGCCTGTAATGCCGTTGAACGATGCCGATGCATGCCCCAAGCCGTTCTCCAGCGATGCCGTTGCACTGCCGGCACCGACTGTGGCGGTGACGGTGCCGTCTTCGAACAGATACTCGAGCGGGGCGGGGAAGCCGTTGCCGGGGTCGAAGCCGGCAGTCAGTCCCTTGCCGGGTTCGTCCAGCGTCAGGGCAGCCGTAATGCCGTCGTTCAGGTCGAGATCGATGACTTCGTAATGGAAATTGCTGAAGTGTGCCGAGGACGACACATCGGCAAGGGCGGTCAGTGGCAGCGACAGGGCGAAGGTGGCAGCGATAAGGGGCAGTTTCATGTTCTTGGGCTCCGGCGTGTTATGGAAAGAACATCATGTTAGCCCGGCCGGTAGCGGCGTCTTGCGTGTTTGTTGCGCGGATTTGTCGTGAAAGTTTCACGAAAAAAAGGCCAACCGCGAGGGTTGGCCGAACGAGGGAGTGTCAGGCAATGGTGCAGAGTTCGTGGTCAATTCAAGAATCGCGGCGCATGCTCCTTGCGCCTGCACGAGTTCGCCATGGCATGAACGAGCGCCATGGTAGCTGGACTGGTGAGCGGGGTCTTCAGCGATAGTTGCGCGAAATTGTCATGAATGTATGACCTTGCGCAAGGTGGGAAATTGCCATCACGGTGGCCGACAGGATGAGACAGCAAGTGCGGCGAATGGTTCAGTTCACTCCACAGGCGCGGGTGACAGCGCCAACAAAAAGGCGCTGTGCGCGTAAAGCTGGGGAACTTCCCTGCGGAATCACAGTCTGATCTTCTGTTGAGATACTTCATGTATACGCGGAGGGGACGATGGGCGCAGCAGAGTTCCACGTGGTGTTCAAGGCGCTGGCGCAGCTCCAGCTTTCCGACGATGAGATCGCTCTTTTGCAAGGCTTCCTGGCGAACGTCGTGCAACCCGGCCAGTGCCTGCGCCTGATCGAGGAGGCTGCCGGCAAGCGGCCTTGTCCCGGATGCGGCGGCACGCGATGCCACCGCAGCGGTCACGCCAACGGCCTGCAACGCTATCGCTGCGTGGCCTGCCGGCGCTGCTTCAATGCGCTGACCGGCACGCCGCTGGCCCGCCTGCGGCTGCGCGACAAATGGTTGCCTTACTTCCAATGCCTCATCGAGTCGAGCACGGTGCGCAAGGCTGCCGAGCGGGTAGACGTGGCGAAGTCCACCAGCTTCCGCTGGCGTCATCGTTTCATCGCCGCCGTGCGCTGCGAGCGCCGGCCACAGCTCTCGGGCATCGTCGAAGCCGACGAAACGTATCACCTTGAATCGCAGAAGGGGTCGCGCCACCTGGATCGGCGACCTCGCAAGCGTGGCGGCAAGGCGTCAAAGCGCGGGATCAGCAAGGAGTTCGACTGCATCCTGGTGGCGCGTGACCGCAATCGGCAAACCTGGGAATTCGTGACGGGTCGCGGCCCGATCAGCGCCAGCCAGCTGTCCGAACACCTGAAACCCGTACTGGCACCGGACATCCTGTTGATCAGCGATGCCGCCAGGGCGTATGTCACATTCGCCAGGCAGGCTGGCATTACGCATGAGGCGGTGAACGTCAAGGCGGGCATCCGAACGCGCGGCGCCATCCACATTCAGGGTGTAAACGCTTGGCACAGCCGCTTCAAGGCCTGGCTGCGTCGGTTCAATGGCGTGGCCAGCCGCTTCCTGAGCAACTATACGGGCTGGCTGCGCATGCTCGATACGGCGGCGTGGCCGGCACCGGCGCAGTGGCTGCGTGTTGCGGTAGCGTCTGCCTGATGGCGGCAACCGTGACAACGGCACTCATCAAAAGTTTCGTGCCTCTAAGCAGTGACCACTTTACGCTAACAGCGCCAACAAAAAAGCCAACCGCAAGCGGTTGGCTTCTCTGATCTATTCGTGGTAGGCCGTGCGGGATTCGAACCTGCGACCAACGGATTAAAAGTCCGCTGCTCTACCAGCTGAGCTAACGACCCGAAAGAGGCCGTATTATATACGCGTCGTTGCGCTCTGCCAAGGTGCATCGAACATAAAATTGCGCGATGTCATGGCTGTCTCGACGGAGCCGGGTCAGGAAAGCGATGCCGTTGCCTTCAGCACTTCTTCCGCGGTCGTTACGCCTTCAATGATCTTCCAGGCACCGGCAATGCGCAGCGGCTTCATGCCATCGGCGACCGCCTGCCGGCGCAGTGCGGCGATATCGGTTTCTTCCTGCACCAGATCGTTGAACGCGGCGCTGACGGTCAGCAGTTCATAAATGCCCGTGCGGCCGCGAAAACCCGTCTGCCGGCATTCCGGGCATCCGGCCGGCCGGTACACCTGCTGCGGTTTCGGCAGGTTCCACGCGCCACCGATGCCTTCCCAGATATCGTCCGCCAGTTCGCCGTCGGGCGTCTTGCATTCGGCGCACAGCGTGCGCACCAGGCGCTGGGCCATGATGCCGATGATCGTTGCCTCCAGCAGGTAATACGGCACGCCCAGCTCCAGCAGGCGCATCACGGCCGATGGCGCATCGTTCGTGTGCAGCGTCGACAGCACCAGGTGGCCTGTCAGCGCGGCCTGGATCGCCATCTCGGCTGTCGCCAGGTCGCGGATCTCGCCGACCATGATGATGTCCGGATCCTGCCGCATCAGCGCGCGCACACCGTCGGCGAACGACAGCTCGATGCCGGGCTGTACCTGCATCTGGTTGAACGACGCTTCCACCATCTCGATCGGATCTTCCACCGTGCACACATTCACCTCGGACGTGGCCAGCGCCTTCAGCGTGGTGTACAGCGTGGTGGTCTTGCCCGAGCCGGTAGGACCGGTAACGAGGATGATGCCGTGCGGCCGCTTCGTCAGCGCATCCCAGCGTGCGGCGTCTTCGGGAGGAAAGCCCAGTTCCGGCAAGGTCTTGACGACGACGTCCGGGTCGAAAATACGCATCACGAGCTTCTCGCCGAACGCCGTGGGCAGCGTGGACAGCCGCAGCTCGATTTCCTGGCCGCCAGCAGTGCGCGTCTTGATGCGGCCATCCTGCGGGCGGCGCTTTTCGATCACGTCCATCCGCCCCAGCAGCTTGATGCGCGCCGTCATCGCGATCATCACCACGGCCGGCACCTGGTACACCTGGTGCAGCACGCCGTCGATGCGGAAGCGGATGTTGCCGATGTCGCGCTTCGGTTCCAGGTGGATGTCCGAGGCACGTTGCTCGAACGCGTATTGCCACAGCCAGTCGACGATGTTGATCACATGCTGGTCGTTGGCATCGACCTGCCGGTTGCTCTTGCCCATCTCGACCAGCTGCTCGAAATTGTTGCGCAGCGCCAGGTCCTGGCCGGTGGACTTGTTGGCATCCCGGATCGACTTCGCTAGGGAAAAGAATTGCGACGTGTACTGGGCGATATCGAGCGGGTTGGCGATCACGCGGCGGATGGAGCGACGCGAAATCTTGGCGATTTCCGGCTCCCACTCAAGCGCGAACGGGTCGGCCGTGGCAACCGTCAGGGTATCGGCCGAGATCTCGACGGGCAGGATGTTGAAGCGCGCGGCGTAGCTGGCCGACATCACGTCCGCCACGCGGGTGAAATCCACCTTCAGCGGATCGATGCGGTACAGCGGCAGCCGCGCGCGCCCGGCCAGCCATTCGGTCAGCAGGTCCAGCGTCAATTGCCGGTGCGGTGGCTGCGCGGACAGGATCTTGCAATGCGCGACGGCGCACAGCGGGTGCATCGAGCCCGCGGTATTGCGCAGGATGCCCTGCGCCTGCGCGTACAGTGCCTTGACGCCGGCTTTCTCGACCATGCCGTCGGCAAGGAGCCACGTAAAGATCTGCTGCAGGTCGAGTGTCCTGGTCATGGTGTCAGGTCTTTGTCGTGGCGAGGCCCTTGACCCAGGTTTTCGCCGGCAGCTTCGTCTGCGCGAGGATTTCCTTTGCGCGCGCTTCCAGGGCCGGGATGTCGAGCGGGCGTGCGCGCTTGAATGCCAGCGCCACGACATTGCCGTCATGGACCTCGGGCAGGCTGACCACCTGCGGGAAGGCGTCCTTCATCGCCTTCAGGTTCTTTGCATAGCTGGGGTGGTCGCCGAACAGGTTCACGGTCATGATGCCGTCATCTGTCAGGCACGCCGCGCAGGCGGCATAGAATTCCGCCGAGTCGAGCACCGGTCCGCGCGCGGTGGCGTCGTACAGGTCGACCTGCAATGCATCGAGCGTGTTGTGGTTGCCAAGGTCGTTGACGAAATCCAGCGCATCCATTTCCAGCACGCGCAGCCGCGCATCGTCCGGCGGCAGCTTGAACATCGACTGGCAGATCGTGATCACGTGCGGGTTCAGTTCCACCGCTGTCACCTGCGCCTCGGGGAAAGTGCGGTAGCAGAACTTCGTCAGCGCGGCGGTACCCAGGCCCAGTTGCGCAACCCGCCGCGGCGCCGCGATCCACAGCATCCACGCCATCATTTGCTGCGCGTATTCCAGCTCCGGCCAGTCCGGCTTGCGGATGCGCATCGCACCCTGCACCCATTCGGTACCGAAATGCAGGTAACGCACGCCATCCTGCTCGGACAGGGTAACGGGGGCGAATTTGGGTTTATAGGGAGCCAGCTTGCGCGCGGCGGTTTTTGTCGCCGACCGGGCCGGACGGGACGATTCTTCTTTTTCGATGGATTTACGTTTGATCAGCATGGTGGGATCCAGGTGGGGCCTCATTATCCCGCGCCGCTTTGCCTGGAATCAAGCACTGTCATCAAGCACTGTCATCAAGCACACAAATCAGGCGCCGCCGTCATGCACTGCATGGCATGCCTGCGTCAACCCTTCGATCCAGGCGCGCCAATGCAGGCGTCGGAATAAAAACTGCCGGCCCGGGCCGGCAGCTGCATGTTCCGTAAATCGATTACTGGACCGGTTCGACCGATACGCGCAAGCGTACCCGCTCGCCCGGATCCTGCGACATATAGCTGGTGTAATTGCGGCCACGGTAGTCATACACGACTTCATACCCGGTGGTGCGCGATTCCCAGCTGTCGACGGTGCGGCACTGTTTCACCGCCTGTTCCTGCACCCCGGCCGGCGCGGCATTCTGGTTGCCGACGCGGTCGCCGACCACGGCGCCGGCAATGGCACCGGCGGCGGCGGCGGCCGTGCGGCCGCTGCCGCTGCCCACCTGGCTGCCCAGCAGGGCGCCGGCAATGCCACCAACGATGGAGCCACCCACACCACGCTGTTGCGGCTGCTGTACCTGCACGTATTCAGTACGGCATTCCTGTTGCGGGCGGTTCACCCGCTCGACCTGCGGCGTTACGCGCACGACACGGCCGTAATCCTCGAAATCGGCGGCCTGCACGACCGGCAGCGAGCCGAGCAGCGTGGCCGACAATAAAAAATTCAATGGCAACCGGGCTTGCAGTTTCATTTGGGGTACCTCATTGGATGATTGTCTTTATCAGCACAAGACAAGAAATAAGCATTATGCGATTCAATGGTAATGCCGGCGCGCGACTGCAATCTGGGCTTATGGCAACAAAATGTAACCCGCTAATGGATGGCCCGCGCTAGGACATCAAATCCGCCAAGGTGAAGGATTGTCGGCGAAGCATCTTAAAGGGCCCTGAAGATGACCGCTTTTTAACAAATCTTGCGCGCGCTGCCACATTAAAGTTGATTCATGCTGTACAACACGTTACCCTTACACTCTAGGGATCGAATTGACGGAGAGAAACGCGACTAGCGCTGCCGGTGCAGCGGCATACCGTGGTGACCGACGGGTATCGCATGAGGCCGCACTGAGGCCGCACTCGAGGACGCACCTGAGGCAGGACCTGAGGCAGCACCTGAGGTCCCGCCGAGGCGCGTTGTAAAGTGCCTCATGAAGTGTCCCATCGAGTCGCGCCGCATGCCTTGTATAGGTGCCTTCAATATAAAACACATACCGTACAACAGGTCGATTTTGAGGGAAAAATGAGTTTGTTCTTAACCGTGCCGCCCAACCTCGTTCAGTCCATCAGGGCATTCCGGATCGCTGAACTGCAAGAGGAGGCCGGCCGCCTGGGCCAGCATTTTCTGTATGCGCATTGCCATGCCGGCCTGACGAAGCAGCAAGTGCTGGGCATCATTGCCGAATCATTCAGGTTCCCCAAGCCCTGCGGCAAGAATTTCGATGCGTTGCGCACCACGCTGACGGAAACGCTGGCGGCGGCCGGCGAGCAACCCGGTTTCGTGATCGTGCTCGAACAACTGCCCAATACCCAGAAATTCGACCGCGAAGCACGCGAAACGCTGCTCGACGTGTTCCGCGATTCCTCCGATTGGTGGGCTGAAAAGAAAGTGCCGTTCCGCGTCTTTTATTCGTTCGAATAAGGCCTGCCGCCATGCCGTGGGCTGCCGGCCGTTGGTCCGCCCGGCGGCACCGGGTACAATGTCGGCCATGAAAAATATCGTCATCCTCATTTCGGGCCGCGGCAGCAATATGGAAGCCGTGGTCCGCGCCGCCGAAGCGGAGCAGTGGCCGGCGCGGATCGCCGCCGTCATCAGCAACCGTGCCGATGCCAAGGGCCTGGAATTCGCCGCGGCGCGCGGCATCCCGACTGCCGTGGTGCCGAACAAGGAATACCCGAGCCGTGAAGCATTCGATGCCGCGCTGCAGACCGTGATCGACGGCTTCGCGCCGGATCTCGTGGTGCTGGCGGGCTTCATGCGCATTCTCACGCCCGCTTTCGTGGAGCACTACAGCGGCCGGATGCTGAACATCCATCCCTCGCTGCTGCCGCTGTTCCCCGGCCTGCACACGCACGAGGCGGCGCTGGCCGCCGGCCATGCCGAACATGGCGCCACCGTGCATTTCGTGACGGCGGAGCTGGACCATGGCCCGGTGGTGGATCAGGTAGCGGTACCGATCCTGCCGGGCGATACGCCGGACACCCTGTCGGCGCGCCTGCTGGTGCAGGAACATGTGCTGTATCCGCGCGCCATCCGCTGGTTCATCGAAGATAAACTGACCGTCGAGAACGGCCAGGTCATTACCCCGCACAATTCGCGCCCCGCGAACTAATTCATCACCAGGATTCCCATGAGATTGCCACCAGCAGTACTCGCCAGCGCCGAAGAAGTGCTGCGCGAGATCTTGCGCTTTACCGCGCCGGCCGACACCACGTTGTCGCGCTACTTCAAGGACCACCCCCGCCTCGGCGGCCGCGAGCGCGGTGCCATCGCCGAATGCATTTATGCGGTGCTCCGCAACAAGAATTTCTTCACGGAGTTTTCCGAGCCGAACGGCGGCGCGACCATGCGCCGCCTGACGTTGCTGGGCCTGGCCGATGCCGTCGGCATCGACGCGCTGCCCGGCCTGTCGGAGGAAGAGGTCGAGTGGCTGACGCGGATGAGGGACATCGACCGCTCGCTGCTGCACAAGTCGCTGCGCACCAATATGCCGAAATGGCTGTGGGAAAAGCTTGCCGAGCAATACGGTGAAGAAGAAGCGCTGCAGCTTGCCGATGCGCTGAATGCGCCCGCGCCGCTGGACCTGCGCGTGAACGCGCTGAAGGCAGACCGCGACAAGGTCATCGAGCAACTGGCCCAGGCACCGATCGTCGCCACGGCCACGCCATTCGCGCCGCTGGGCCTGCGCGTGCTGAAAAAGCCGCAACTGCAGAATCTGCCGCTGTTCAAGGAAGGCGCGATCGAAGTGCAGGACGAAGGCAGCCAGGTGCTGGCCCAGATCCTGGGCGCGCGCCGCGGCGAGATGGTGGTGGACTTTTGCGCCGGTGCCGGCGGCAAGACGCTGGCACTGGGCGCGCAGATGCGCAACACCGGCCGCCTCTATGCGTTCGACGTTTCCGAAAAGCGCCTGGCCAAGCTGAAGCCGCGGTTGGCGCGCTCGGGCCTGTCGAACGTGCATCCGGTGGCCATCGCGCATGAACGCGATGCCAAGATCAAGCGCCTGACCGGCAAGATCGACCGCGTGCTGGTCGATGCGCCATGCTCCGGCATGGGCACGCTGCGCCGCAACCCGGACGTGAAGTGGCGCCAGCCGGTGGAGGCGATCGCCGAGATGCACGCCAAGCAGGTATCGATCCTGGACGGCGCCGCCCGCCTGGTAAAGAGCGGCGGCCGCCTCGTGTACGCCACGTGCAGCCTGCTGAACGAAGAGAATGACGCGGTGGCGGAACAGTTCATCGCCAACCATCCGGATTTCCAGCTGGTGCCGATGAGCCAGGTACTGGCCGAACAGAAGATCGACCTGGAAATGGGCGACTACCTGAAGCTGCTGCCGCACCGGCACCAGACCGATGGCTTCTTTGCCGCCGTGTTCGAGCGCAAGCCGATGGCCAAGGCGGCGCCGGCTGACGAGCCTTCCGAAGACGAGGCCGGGTCCAAGGCCGAAGACTGATGAAGCAGATCCCGCTGTCGGCATTATGGAACGACCTGCTGGGCGACCTGCGCGATCCGGGCCTGATGTGGCAGCTGGGAGCGCTGGTCCTGTCCGTGACACTGGGCTGGACATTGTCGCGCATGGCGCTGTCCCGGATCGGGCGGCGCGAAGACCGCGGCACCATGGCCCGGTTCGGCGTCGAAGGCTTTGCCCGCGTAATCGGGCCGCTGGCGATCGTCTGCCTGCTGTGGCTGTCGCAGATCGTGCTGTCACGCTGGTATCATGTCAACCTGCTGAAGGTCGCGCTGCCCATCTGGGGCTCGCTGGCCGTGATCCGCCTCACGTTCTACTTGTTGCGGCGGGTCTTTGCGCGCCGTGGCGAGATCGGCGCGGCGATGCTGACGTTCGAAAAGATCTTCCAGTTGCTGGTCTGGATAGCGTTCGCGCTGTACATCACCGGCTATTGGGACGACATCTACCGCTATCTCGACAATATGACGCTGCACCTTGGCAAGAACAAGGTGACGGCGGCAGAGATCCTGCAGGGGCTCGTGTCGGTGGTGGTCACGCTGGTGCTGGCGATGTGGGCCGGTGCCGCGATGGAAGAGCGGCTGATGGGCGTGGAAACGCTCAATTCGAACGTGCGGGTGGTGCTGGCGCGGATCGGGCGGGCGCTGCTGATCGTGTTCGCCGTGCTGTTCAGCCTGAACCTGGTGGGGATCGATCTCACCGTGCTGTCCGTGTTTGGCGGCGCGCTGGGTGTCGGTCTCGGTCTTGGGCTGCAGAAGATCGCCAGCAACTACATTTCCGGCTTCATCATCCTGCTGGATCGCAGCCTGCAGATCGGCGACATGATCACCGTGGACAAATGGAGCGGCCGCGTGGCGCGGATCAACACACGCTATACGATCCTGCAAGGGCTCGACGGGGTGGAATCGATCGTGCCGAACGAAATGTTCGTGTCGAGCCCGGTGCAGAACACCACGTTGACGAACAAGGAAGTATGGCTCAGCACCAAAGTGTTCGTTTCCTACGATACCGACCTCGATTTCGCGCTGGGTTTGCTGGAAAAAGCGGCCGCTTCCGTGCCACGCGTATTGCAATCGAAACCGCCGGGCGCCTCGCTGCTCAATTTCGGCGCCGATGGGCTGGAATTGCAGGTGGGGTTCTGGATCGGCGACCCGGAAAAGGGGCGCGGCGGCGTTACGTCCGACGTCAACCGGGCGATCTGGAAAGCGCTGAAGGAGCACGAAGTGCTGGTGCCGTATCCGGCACGCGAGATGCGCATTATCGGAGCGTCAACGGTTTCCGGGCAGGATCTGGGAATACCACAGGAAACGGCGTGACGGTACGGAATCGTTGTGCCTGTCCCGGACGAATGCGCGTACAATTGACGGTAACGTCTGCTGGCGTTGCGCAAGATTTCCGCGCGCCTGGAAATCATTTATTGGATGGATAAAGCTTGAACGCTGTTTTGGACTTCCTGACGCATGGCATTACTGGTCTGTCTAACTGGCAAACCGTCATCTATACGCTGATCGTCACACACATCACGATCGCGGCCGTCACGATCTACCTGCACCGGCACCAGGCGCACCGCGCGCTGGAGCTGCATGCGATCCCGAGTCATTTCTTCCGCTTCTGGCTGTGGCTGACCACGGGCCAGGTCACGAAGGAATGGGCAGCCGTGCACCGCAAGCACCATGCCAAATGCGATACCGAAGAAGATCCGCACAGCCCCGTTACGCGCGGCATCAAGAAGGTGTTCTGGGAAGGCGCCGAACTGTACCGCGCTGAAACGAAGAACAAGGAAACGCTGAACAAGTACGGCCACGGCACGCCGGACGACTGGATCGAGCGCAACCTGTACACGAAATACAGCTGGCAGGGCGTGGCACTGCTGCTGATCCTGAACGTCACGCTGTTTGGTGCCAAGGGCCTCACGGTCTGGGCCGTGCAGATGCTGTGGATCCCGATCACGGCCGCCGGCATCATCAATGGCATCGGCCATTACTGGGGTTACCGCAACTTCGACTGTTCGGATGCCGCCACCAACATCATTCCTTGGGGCATCATCATTGGCGGCGAGGAGTTGCATAACAACCACCACACGTATGCCACGTCGGCCAAGCTGTCGTCCAAGTGGTATGAGTTCGACATCGGCTGGGCTTATATCCGCATGATGGAAATGGTGGGCCTGGCAAAGGTGAAGAAGCTGCCGCCGAAGCCGAAGTTTGCCACCGCCAAACTGCAGGCCGATATCGAAACGCTGCAGGCCGTGATCGCCAACCGCTATGACGTAATGGCCAAATATGCCAAGTCCGTCAAGCACGCGTGGGACGAGGAAGTGGAACACCTGAAGCACAAGCCCCAGCTGGAATCCAGCTTCCTGAAGTCCGCCCGCAAGCTGATGCAGCGCGAGCCGGCCAAGCTGGAAGCGGCGCAGAAAGAACACTTGAGCGAGCTGTTCCAGCATAGCAAGGCGCTCGAGACCATGCACAATATGCGCGTGGAACTGGGCGTGATCTGGGAGCGTTCGCACTTCACCCGCGAAGAGCTGGTGCACAAGCTGCAGGACTGGTGCCAGCGCGCCGAAGCTTCCGGCATCAAGGCACTGCAAGAGTTCTCCCTGCGCCTGCGCAGCTACGCCTGATTCGTCAAAGCGTCATCAAAACGGCCCTGCGGGGCCGTTTTTTATTGCCTGCTCTCACACTGTTGCCAAAATTCGGGGACAGTCCCCTGTCTCTTTCCTGCAAATGCGCAGGCTAACTGTGGTGGCGGCGCGACAGATAGGAGACTACCAGAGCAAGGATCTCGGGCTGTCAACCCTGGCGTCACGGGGAGCAAAGTGCATTGGCGAAATATTGCCCGAAACCGGGGTCTGACCCCGGTTTTGGGAAATTAAGACGGGGACAGTCCCGCCGGGAGGGACAGTCCCCAAGGTTTTTACAACAGTCCAGATGCAAAAAAGCCGCTCGAGAGCGGCTTTTTCAGTGGAACAAGATCGATTACTTGATCTTGGTTTCCTTGTACGTCACGTGTTTGCGGGCTTTGGGATCGAACTTCATGATCTCCATTTTGCCAGGCATCGTGCGCTTGTTCTTGGTCGTGGTGTAGAAGTGACCCGTACCAGCGGTCGATTCCAGCTTGATTTTGTCGCGGCCAGTTTTTGCCATGATAGCTCCCTATTAGACTTTTTCGCCACGAGCGCGCATGTCGGCCAGGACGGCGTCGATGCCGACCTTGTCGATCACGCGCAGACCGGCGTTGGACAGACGCAGGGAGACCCAGCGGTTTTCAGATTCAACGAAGATGCGGCGGTTCTGCAGGTTCGGCAGAAAACGACGCTTGGTCTTGTTGTTTGCATGGGAAACGTTGTTGCCGACCATCGGCTTCTTCCCAGTGACTTGGCAAACACGTGCCATGTTGCACTCCTTAAAATTACTTCCGAATTCGGAAAAACAGAAGTGTATCCAAAAAACTGAGCTTTTTCAATCACTTGTGAAAAACAATTGTGTCATACTTGATCGGAAAAATTTAACATTTTAAGGCGGTGTGACGAGGCAATCATCTGCTCCAAGCCGAAGTCCTTGATATCTAAGGGTAAACAGCGCCGGGGCAGGGCGCGAATCGTTAAATCTGGCCATTCTCCGCGAAGGAATGGACGCGATGCCCCGCCACAACGAAATGGTCGAGGATGCGGATATCGACCAGGGCCAGTGCCTGCACCAGCGAGCGCGTGAGCAGGACATCGGCCTCGCTGGGCTCCGGCGTGCCCGATGGATGGTTATGCGCCAGCATCACGCTGGCGGCATTGCGGGTCAGCGCCTCGCGCACGACTTCGCGCGGGTAGACGCTGGTGTGCGTGAGCGTGCCGCGGAACAGTTCGCGTGCCGCGATCAAGCGGTTGCGCACGTCCAGGAACAACACGTGGAATGATTCGTAGGGCCGTCCCGCCATGGCCAGCCGCAGGTATTGCTTGGCCGCCTGGGGCGAGCAGATCGATTCGCCGGACAGCATCTCGTCGCTGATCGCCCGCCGCGCCAGTTCGATCACGGCATTCAGTTGCGCATACTTGGCCGGCCCCAGGCCCGGCACGTCGGTGAAGTCCTTCAGGCTGGCGCGCAGCAACGCTTGCAGGGAACCGAAGTGCCGTACCATGTCGCCCGCCAGTTCGACGGCATTCTTGCCGCGCACGCCTACGCGCAGGAAAACGGCCAGCAGCTCCGCGTCCGACAATGCCTGCGCGCCATCGCGGATCAGGCGTTCGCGGGGGCGCTGGTGGACCGGCCAGTTCGAGATGCTCATGGGGTGCCTTTCGTGACGGGATCGGAAGGCCATTATGAAAGCCGCCGGGCCCGCTCATACTGATATGGCAAAGACATCGGCGGACTTGCCGGGAACGCTGCGCGATCCGCCAGGCAATGCCAAGCTGGCTTACAATACCGGTTTGCCCGCCCAACGCATTCATTTGCCCCCATCATGTCGAACGTCGTCACCCCATCCGCGTACCTCACCCTGCATTACCGACTGGCCCAGCTGGACGGTACCGATATCGTCTCCACCTTCGACGGCAACCCGGCCACGCTGATGCTCGGTTCCGGCCAGCTGGCTCCGGTGCTGGAAGAGCTGCTGCTCGGCCTGCCGGAAGGCACGCACAAGACATTCGACCTGGAGCCGGGCGTCGCCTTCGGCCCCCGCAATCCCGACCTGGTCCGGCCCGTCACCCGTGCCACGCTGGACGAGAATTCGGTACCTGGCGCGGAATACCGCGTGGGTGACCTGGTCGACTTCGCGGCGCCGGGCGGCGGCCGTTTTTCCGGCATCCTGCGCGAGTTGCATGACGATGCCGCCATCTTCGACTTCAACCATCCGCTGGCCGGCCAGCCGGTGCGCTTCGAAGTGAACCTGATTTCCGTGCTGTAACCGGATAAGCAAGCCCATGACTACCGCCATGCAAACCGATAAAGAAATCCTCCTGGCCCAGCCGCGCGGCTTTTGCGCCGGCGTCGACCGCGCGATCGAGATCGTCGAACGCGCATTGCAGCAGTTCGGCGCCCCCATCTACGTGCGCCACGAAATCGTGCACAACGCCTATGTCGTCGAAGACCTGCGCGCCAAGGGTGCCATCTTCATCGAGGACCTCGACGACGTGCCGGCCGGGAACACGCTGGTGTTTTCCGCGCATGGCGTGTCGAAGGCCGTGCGTGCCGAAGCCGAAGCGCGCGGCCTGGCCATCTTCGATGCCACCTGCCCGCTGGTGACGAAAGTGCACGTGGAAGTGGCCAAGATGCGCAAGTCCGGCTGCGAGATCATCATGATCGGCCACGATGGCCACCCGGAAGTGGAAGGCACGATGGGCCAGGCCGAGGAAGGCATGCACCTGGTGGAAACCATCGACGATGTGGCAACACTGCAGGTGGCCAACCCGGAAAACCTGGCCTACGTGTCGCAGACCACGCTGTCGGTCGACGATACCGCCGAGATCATCGAGGCGCTGAAGGCGCGCTTCCCGGCCATCCAGGAGCCGAAGAAGGGCGACATCTGCTATGCCACCACGAACCGCCAGGAAGCGGTGAAATTCATGGCGCCTCAGGTCGAAGTCGTCGTTGTCGTCGGCAGCCCGAACAGCTCGAATTCGAACCGCCTGCGCGAAGTGGCCCGCAAGATGGGCACGCCCGCCTACATGGTGGACCGCGCCGAGCAGATCGATCCGGCCTGGCTCGAAGGCCACCAGCGCATCGGCGTCACGGCGGGTGCCTCGGCACCCGAGGTGCTGGTGCAGGCCGTCATCGACCGGTTGAAGGAACTGGGGGCGAAGAGCGTTCGCCCGCTGGAAGGCGTCGAGGAAAACGTCACGTTCCCGTTGCCGAAAGGCCTCGTTTGACCCGTCATGCTGTAAACTAAATATTGTTCAGCATTCACGCGGTTTTTCCACGCGAAGTTTTCAGCCGGAATCGCTATGATGGCGAGCCGGCGATTTCCTCATTGCCGATCAGACTTCTTTTTGACCGGCTTCCGGGAGGCGCGCGGAAGTAGTAGGATGCAGGCCCGCCGTGTGCACGATATGCACGATGGCGGCAACGGACAGCGGCGCGAAGGATGCGCCATGCGGCGGCACTGCGGGGCTATCCTCCGGGTGCCGTTTTTGTTACGCGGCGGCGGGCGATACGCCGGCCTCCGCAAAAAAAGGTCGAGCAAACCAAGGGGAGCGATGGATACCTTCATCCAACAAATTATCAACGGGCTGGTGCTGGGCAGCATGTATGCGCTGGTCGCACTGGGGTACACCATGGTGTACGGCGTGTTGAACCTGATCAACTTCGCCCATGGCGACGTGCTGATGATCGGCGCCATGATTGGCCTGACGATCCTCAACCTCCTCGGCGCGCATTTCCCCGAGATGAATGGCTGGCTGCAGCTGGGCATCGCCATCCTCGGCGCCATTCCCGGCTGTATCATCGTCAACGTGCTGATCGAACGCATCGCCTACCGCCGGCTGCGCAACGCGCCGCGCCTGGCGCCGCTGATCACCGCGATCGGCATGTCGATCCTGCTGCAGACGTTCGCGATGATGATCTGGGGCCGCAACCCGCTGCCGTTCCCGCAACTGCTGCCTTCGGAGCCGATCGCCATCGGCGGGGCCGTCATCAGCATCACGCAGATCCTGCTGCTGGCCCTGGCCGCGCTGTCCATGTGCGCGCTCGTGCTGCTCGTGGAGAAAACCAAGATGGGCCGGGCGATGCGCGCCGTGGCCGAGAACCCGCGCGTGGCGGGGCTCATGGGCGTCGATTCGAACCGCGTGATCGTCTACACGTTCGCGATCGGCGCCGCGCTGGCCGCCGTGGCCGGCGTGATGTGGGGCGCCAATTATGCGTCGATCCAGTTCGCGATGGGCACGATTCCCGGCCTGAAGGCGTTTTGCGCCGCCGTGCTGGGCGGTATCGGCAATATCTATGGCGCGATGATCGGCGGGATCGTGCTGGGCATCATCGAAAGCCTGGGCGCCGGCTACATCGGTGACCTGACCGGGGGCTTCCTCGGCAGCCATTACCAGGACATCTTCGCCTTCATCGTGCTGATCCTGGTGCTGACGGTGCGACCGTCCGGCATCATGGGCGAACGCGTGGCCGACCGCGCCTGAGGAGACGAACATGGCACTGCTCAATTTCGATACCTCGCGCGACCCGAAAAAGGCTTATACCAGCATGGCGCTGCTGCTGGCGGTCATGCTGGTCTTCCCGTTCATCGCCCAGAACTTCGGCAACTCGTGGGTACGCATCGCCGACCTGGCGCTGCTGTACATCATGCTGGCGCTGGGCCTGAACGTGGTGGTCGGCTTTGCCGGCCTGCTGGACCTGGGCTATATCGCGTTCTACGCGGTGGGCGCCTACCTGACAGGCCTGCTGGCCTCGCCACAATTCGCCACGCTCCTCGAATCGATCATCATGCTGCACCCGGCGTTCGGGGAAACGCTGGTGGTCATTCTCGGCGAGGACATCCGCACGAACGGCATCCACCTGTCCGTGTGGTTCATCGTGCCGTTCGCGGCGGCGCTGGCCGGCCTGTTCGGCGCGATCCTGGGCGCCCCCACGCTCAAGCTGCGCGGCGACTACCTGGCCATCGTCACGCTGGGCTTCGGCGAGATTATCCGGATCTTCATGAACAACCTGAACGATCCGATCAACTTCACGAACGGCCCGCAGGGGATCAACCTGATCGATCCGATCCGGGTGTTCGGCGTGGACCTGGCGGGCGAGCAGGGCTCCGGCGCGATGGTGTCCATCGGTGCCTGGCAGCTCCCGTCCGTCAACGCCTACTACTTCCTGTTCCTGGGCCTGACGATCGCCACGATCTTCATCACGGCGCGCCTGCAGCATTCGCGGCTGGGCCGCGCCTGGGTGGCCATCCGCGAGGATGAAATCGCCGCGAAGGCCATGGGCATCAATACCCGCAACGTGAAGCTGCTGGCCTTTTCGATGGGCGCCTCGTTCGGCGGCGTGGCGGGCGCCATGTTCGCCGCGTTCCAGGGCTTTGTGTCGCCCGAATCGTTCTCGCTGACCGAATCGATTGCCGTGCTGGCGATGGTGGTCCTGGGCGGCATCGGCCACATCCCGGGCGTGGTGCTGGGCGGGCTGCTGCTGGCGGCGCTGCCGGAAGTGCTGCGCCACGTCGTCGAACCGGTGCAGATGCAGCTGTTCGGCAAGGTACTGATCGAGGCCGAAGTGCTGCGCCAACTGCTGTATGGCCTGGCGCTGGTGCTGATCATGCTGGTGCGCCCGGCGGGCTTGTGGCCTTCGCCGAAGCACGAGGATCGCCCCGATGGCGATTCCGATACCAAGGGCAAGGCGACCGGCGTCGTGGCAGCGTAAGGAAAACAGATGAGCGAAGAAGTCATCCTGAACATCCAGGGCGTCAATAAACGGTTCGGCGGGCTGCAGGCGCTGACGGACGTCCGCATCAACATCAAGCGGGGCCAGATCTATGGCCTGATCGGCCCGAACGGGGCCGGCAAGACCACGTTCTTCAACGTGATCACGGGCCTGTACCAGCCCGATACGGGCACTTTCGAACTGGCCGGCAAGCCGTATTCGCCTTCTGCCCCGCACGCGGTGGCAAAGGCGGGCATCGCCCGCACGTTCCAGAACATCCGCCTGTTCGGCGAGATGACGGCGCTGGAAAACGTGATGGTGGGGCGCCATGTGCGCACGCGCCAGGGCGTGTTCGGCGCGGTGTTCCGCCACAAGGCGGCGCGGGAAGAGGAAAAGGCGATCCGTATCCGTGCGCAGGAACTGCTGGACTTCGTCGGCATCGGGCAGTTCGCCAGCCGCACGTCGAAATACCTGTCGTATGGCGACCAGCGCCGGCTGGAAATCGCCCGCGCGCTGGCCACCGACCCGCAACTGCTGGCGCTGGACGAACCGGCCGCCGGCATGAACGCCACCGAAAAGCTGGCGCTGCGCGAGCTGCTCGTCAAGATCAAGGCCGAAGGCAAGACCGTGCTGCTGATCGAACACGACGTGAAGCTGATGATGGGCCTGTGCGACCGCATCAGCGTGCTCGAATACGGCAAGCTGATCGCCGAAGGCCTGCCGCATGAAATCCAAAGCAACCAGGCCGTCATCGACGCCTATCTGGGAGGGTCGCATTGATGGCGGTCGATAGCGCAAAGAATGTCCTGAAGATCTCCGGCCTGCACGTCGCCTATGGCGGCATCAAGGCCGTCAAGGGCATCGACCTCGAAGTGAACGAGGGTGAGCTGGTCACGCTGATCGGCGCCAATGGCGCCGGCAAGACCACGACCCTGAAGGCGATCACCGGCACGCTGCCGGCCTGCAAGGTGGAAGGCACGATCGCCTACCTGGGCACACCGCTGAAGGGCATGCAGAGTTTCCATCTCGTCGAGAAGAAACTGGCGATGGTGCCGGAAGGGCGGGGCGTGTTCACGCGGATGACGATCCACGAAAACCTGATGATGGGCGCCTATACCCGCAACGACAAGGCGGGCATCGAGGCTGACATCGCCAAGTGGTTCGACATCTTCCCCCGGCTGAAGGAGCGCTCGGCGCAACTGGCCGGCACGCTGTCCGGTGGCGAACAGCAGATGCTGGCGATGGCGCGAGCGCTGATGTGCCACCCGCACCTGCTGCTGCTGGACGAGCCGTCGATGGGGCTGTCGCCGATCATGGTCGACAAGATCTTCGAGGTGATCCGCGACGTGTCGAAGCAGGGCATCACGATCCTGCTGGTGGAACAGAACGCCAAGCTGGCGCTGCAGGCGGCCAACCGCGGCTACGTGATGGATTCCGGCGCGATCACGATGACCGGCGACGCGCAGGACATGCTGCACGACCCGCGCGTAAAAGCCGCTTACCTGGGCGAGTAAGCTGCACCAAAAAAAACTGGGACGTACCCCTGTTTAGAGGCAATTTCTGAACGTGCAGACAGGTTGGCATCTCGATAAGCCAACAGTTTCCTGGAAACAGGGGTACGTCCCTTGTTTTTCCCGCGAATATTTGCATGACAGAAAACTGGGGACGTACCCCTGTTTAGAGGCAATATCTGAACTTGCAGACGGGCCAGCCTCTCAGATAAGTCGATTGTTTCCTGAAAACAGGGGTACGTACCCAGTTTGTCAGCTGAGCAACTCGGCGAAGCGGGGCAGGTCCACGTTGCCGCCGCTGAGGATGATGCCCACCTTCTTGCCGCGCAGTTCGTCCTGCATTGCGCGGGCGGCGGCCAGGCCGAGGCAGCCCGTGGGTTCGACGATCATCTTCATGCGGCTGGCAACGAAGCGCATCTCGTCGATCAGCTGGGCGTCGCTTGCCGTGAGGATGTCGTCCACGTGGCGCTGGATGATCGGGAAGGTCAGCTTGCCCAGGTGCTGGGTCTGCGCGCCGTCGGCAATGGTCTTCGGCGTGTCGATGTGGACGATGGCGCCGCTGCGGAACGATTGCTGGCCATCGTTGCCGGCTTCCGGCTCCACGCCGAACAGCTTGCAGCGGGGCGACAGCGCCCGCGTCACCAGCGCCGTGCCGGACAGCAGCCCGCCGCCGCCGAGCGGTGCGAACAGGTAGTCCAGCTCGCCCACTTCCTCGAACAGTTCCTTTGCCGCCGTGCCCTGGCCGGCAATCACGTCCGCATGGTCATAGGGCGGGATCAGGGTCAGGCCATGCTTCGCCGCCAGGTCGCGGCCGATCTGCTCGCGGTCCTCGGTATAGCGGTCATAGGTGACGACCGTCGCGCCATACCCGCGCGTGGCCGCCACCTTGGCCGCCGGCGCATCGAGCGGCATCACGATCGTGGCGGGAATGCCCAGCAGCCTGGCCGACAGGGCGATGGCTTGCGCATGGTTCCCGGACGAGAAGGCAACGACACCCGCCTTGCGTTGCGCCGCATCGAACCTGGCCAGCGCATTGAAACCGCCGCGGAACTTGAACGCGCCCATTCTCTGCAAGTTCTCCGCCTTGAAATACAGCTCGGCACCCAGCTGCTCGTTGGCAATGCGCGACGTCAGCACCGGCGTGTGGTGCGCATGCCCGGCAATCCGCTCTGCGGCGGCCACCACGTCGTTATAAGTCGGAAGCATCGATTCGGTCATCATGGTCCTTTCGAATTTGAGGCCTGAACAGATTATCTGAAATTGGAAAAACTGTATATATCCAGACGAGAAAAAGCCCACGGATGTCGGGGATAAAAACCAGTCGGGGAATAAAAAACGCCCCGATCAAGTCGGGGCGGGCGAAGGACATCCGCTGAGAGGATCCACGGATGCCGAGGAGACCTGGTACAGCGATGCTTTCAGTGTGCCGGCGCGGCCGGCACAGGTATTACGCGGCTGCCGAAGCGGCGTTGGCGGCCGGTGCGGACTTGACGGCGGACGTGAACTGGTTCACGGCGGCGTTGACATTCGCTTCGTAGGTCTCGGCGGCTTGCTTGGCGGTGCGGGTGATCTGCTCGTAGCCAGCGTTGGCGCTGCCCAGTGCGGACTTGAACAGGGCCACGGCGTTTTCGGTGCCGGCCGGGGCGTTCTTGCTCACTTCGTCAACCAGCGAGATGACCTTGCGGTTGGTTTCCAGGATCTGTGCTTCAGCGGCCTTCGAGAACTCCGCAGCGGTGCTCGATGCGATCGATGCCAGGTTACGGCTGTAGGCGATGGCTTTCTCGGCATTCGGCTGGGCACGCGAAGCGCTCAGCGAGAAGAATTCTTGCGGATCCTTGGCGGCCAGCAGCTGCTTCGCGGTGGCGGAGGTATCTTCCAGCGAAGCTTTGGCAGCGGTCAAGTTCAGGTCGACGAGCTTTTCAACGCCTTCGAACGCCTTGTTCGTCAGGGTGGAGAAAATCGCGAATTGGCTTTCGAAGCTCGCCTTGGTCGCATTGGAAAATTGCTCAGGAATCGAAAACATGTGGCTCTCCAGAAATGGAATATCGTTGATGAAAGCTTGCTGTGGTCTATGACAGCTATTGTGCAACGCAACATGCTCAATTTTACGGCTGCGCTAGATTAAGTCAAGCGAAATTTGTGCGTTGCACAAAAGAACGAATCGATCGCTGATAACAACACCCGCCTGGAGCGGGAGCTGGCACTGGCTGGAAGAACGAATCTCCCACGTCGATGACAGCGAAGTCGCGTGAAGTTTGTGCGTTGCACAAGAGCATGAATCGGTCGCTCATGGCAATACAGTCCAGTCAACCCGGCCGTGATAGACTAAAAAGATGACCTCACTTGTCTCACCCGTTCCGCTGTTTTTCGTTTTCCTGTGGAGCACGGGATTCATCGTGGCCAAATTCGGTTTGCCCTATGCGCCGCCACTCACGTTCCTCCTGCTGCGCTATGCGTGCGCGGTGGCCGTCCTGGCGCCGCTGGTCTGGTTGCTGAAGGCGCCATGGCCGAAAGGCAAGACCGGGCATATCGCCATCGCCGGCCTGCTGCTGCACGGTGGTTACCTGGCCGGCGTGTGGTGCGCGATCAAGCTGGGCATGCCTGCCGGGCTGTCGGCACTGATCGTTGGCATGCAACCCATCCTGACCGCCTTTGCCGCGCCGCTGATCGGCGAGCGTGTCACGCCGCGCCAATGGCTGGGACTGGTTTTCGGGCTGGGCGGCGTGGCGCTGGTTGTCTATGCGAAGATCACGCTGACGGGCCTGTCCTGGCAAGCCATCGCCCTGTGCCTGGGGGCGCTGCTGTCGATCACGGCGGGCACGTTGTATCAGAAGCGCCATTGTCCCCAATTCGATTTGCGCACCGGCACGGCGATCCAGTTTTCCGCGTGCTTCGTTGCAACGCTGCCATTTGCCGTCGTGTTCGAAGGACTCACGCCGGCGCTGGCGGCCGTCGAATGGACGCCGCGCTTTGCCGGTGCGCTGGCATGGTCGGTATTCGGGCTGTCGATAGGTGCCATCTTCCTGCTGTTTGCGCTGATCCGCCGCAGCGACGCAACCCGCGTGACGAGCCTGCTTTACCTGACACCGCCAACGACCGCACTGATGGCATGGCTGATGTTCGGCGAAGCGTTCAGCGCGCTCGGCGTGGCGGGCATGGCGCTGGCCGTGGCCGGCGTATTCTTTGTGGTCAAGAAATAGGAATGCCGATGATTTCCAGTCCCGCACAGCAGGCGGTCGATGCCGCCATCACGTCGCGCCGGTCGATCCGCGCTTTTCTTCCCACGCCGGTGGCGCGCGAAGACATTGCCGCGATCCTCGAGGTGGCCAGCCGGGCACCGTCCGGCACCAATACGCAGCCGTGGAAAGCCTATGTGCTGACCGGCAGCGCGCGCGATGCGCTGTGCGCCAGCATCACGGCCGCTTACCGCGACCCGGATCTGAATCGCCGCCACCAGGAAGAATATGCGTATTACCCGCGTGAATGGAAATCACCCTATATCGACCGCCGTCGTAAAGTGGGGTGGGACCTGTATTCGCTGCTGGGACTCACGCGCGACAACAAGGAGGGCATGGCGGCCCAGCATGCCCGCAACTTCAATTTCTTCGACGCCCCGGTCGGCATGATCTTCACGATCGATCGCATCATGGAGCAGGGCTCGTGGCTCGACTATGGCATGTTCCTGCAGAACGTGATGATCGCCGCGCGGGCACGCGGCCTCGATACGTGTCCACAGGCAGCCTTCACACAATTCCATTCGATCATTGCGCAACAGCTGGCATTGCCCGACAATGAAATGGTGGTATGCGGGATGGCCCTGGGGGTTGCCGATCCGTCACGGATCGAGAACTCGCTGGTCACGGAACGCGAGCCCGTGGCCGGTTTTGCCACCTTCATCGGCGAGTTTGCTGACCGTTAATATTCCGTTGCAGCGCTGCGTCAGGATTGTTGATTGCGCTATCGATTCGGCGGAATTTTGTGCTCGACAATGTGAAATTCGATTGTGCGCGATCAGTGTTTTGCTACACTGCAACGTATCGTACAAATGACGTACAGTTGCTGACCGGAGTTATCCTATGTACAAAGTTATCGTAGCCGCCTTGATTTCCGCCTTGTGCATCTCGGTGCCGGTGACTGCCGTGCAGGCAGCGAATGGTGCCAAGAAAGTGGCGGTAAGCAAGGCTTCCGCCAAGAAGAAGGTGGTCAAGAGAGCCGGTGTGCGCCGCAAGGCGGTCGCCGAGCCACGCGGCAAGGTCGTGCGCCGCGTCGTTACCGTGCGGGGCAAGAAAAGGGTGGTGTACCAGCGCGCCCTCGTGGCTGCCGCCGCGGTGCCCGCCGTGGTTGCCGCCCGCCCCACGATGGGCGACCTGGCCGGCCTGAACCTCACACGCGACCCGCTCGACCTGAAATCGAACGTGGCACTCGTGGTCGACCAGGCCAATGCCGAAGTGCTGTTTGAAAAGAACGCGGGCGTGGCGCTGCCGATCGCTTCGATCACGAAGATGATGACCGGACTCGTCGTCGTCGAAGCCAACCAGAACATGGATGAAGAGCTGACGGTCACCGAAGACGATGTGGACCGCGCCAAGTTCTCCAGCTCGCGCCTGAAGGTGGGCGACAGGCTGACGCGCCGTAACATGCTGCACATCGCCCTGATGAGTTCGGAAAACCGCGCCGCGTCCGCGCTGGGCCGCAACTACCCGGGCGGCCTGCCCGCGTTCGTGGCCGCGATGAACGCCAAGGCCCGGGCGCTGGGCATGACCGAGACGCGCTATGCCGACTCGACCGGGCTGTCGAAACAGAACGTGGCCAGCGCGCGCGACCTGGCGAAGCTGGCGATGGCGGCCTATGAACATCCGATGCTGCGCGAGTTTTCCACGGATGCCAAGGCCGTGATCGAACGCAACGGGCGCCCGGTGCAGTTCGGTACCACCAATGGCCTCGTGGTCCCCACGTCCGGCTGGCAGATCGGCTTGCAGAAAACCGGCTTCATCAACGAAGCGGGGCGCTGCGTGATGATGCAGGCCGTGATCGAAGGCCGCGCCGTGATCATGGTGCTGCTCGATGCAAAGGGCACCGCGGCGCGCGTGGCCGATGCGATGCGCATGAAGAAATGGCTCACGGCCTTGCGCCCGGCGCCGTTTGCCGAAACCGTGGGCAGCGGCACCACGATCGGCACGGCCATGGGTACCGGCAGTGCGCTCCGTGGCGGCGCCGCCGCAATGACTCACTCCGCGGCCGGCATGTAACCCAGTGTGGCGGAGATCTGGTTGGCGGTATTGACCAGGTCTTCCAGCCAGTCATCCTGCAGGCGGTCGGCCGGTGCCGAGATCGACAGGCCGGCTACCAGCTTGCCGCTGTCGTCGCGAATGCCGGCGGCCATGCAGCGCACGCCCAGTTCCAGTTCCTCGTTGTCCCGCGCATAGCCGCGCGAACGCACCAGCGACAGCTCGCGTTCGAGCTTCGACAGGTCCGTGATCGAATTCTTGTTGTGCCCCGCCAGCCCGGTGCGGGTGGCGTAGGCGCGGATCGCCTTCGGTTCATCCACTGACAGGAACAGCTTGCCCGTCGATGTCAGGTGCAGCGGCCCGCGGCCGCCGATCGCACGCACCACCTGCATGCCGGAGCGCTCGGAAAAGGCGCGGTCGATATAAACGATTTCGTCACCCTGGCGCACCGACAGGTTGATCGTCTGCTGGGTTTTCTTGTGCAGTGCACGCATGAAGTCCAGCGCGGCTTCCCGCACCGAGAGCCGGCTCTTGACGACATTGCCCAGTTCCAGCAGGCGCATGCCCAGGCGATACGTGCCTGGTTCGATACGGTCGACAAAGCGCGTCAGAACCAGGTCGTTGAGGATCCGGTGCGCCGTCGAAGGGTGCAGGCCTGAAACCTTCGATAATTCCTTCAGGCTGACGGGGTCCGGGTACTTCGCCAGGGCGTCGAGCAGGCCCACCATGCGTTCGATGACCTGGATGGTCGTCTTCTGTTCTGGAACGGATTCGATTTTCATGATGTGGTTGGTGCGGTGCAGTATGTGTCCGGTTATTTATACCATGATGTGAAAATAATGGGAAATTGCGCGCGTATCCTGACCATGTCGAATCGCTATAATGGCGCACTTACTTTCACATGATCCTCCATGGTCCAGCCCATCAGCGAATTCAAGAGCAAGAATGGCTTGAAGCGCATCCAGTCCGCCCTGTCCTACTCATTCGATGGCCTGAAAACCGCCTGGCGCTGCGAATTCGCCTTCCGGCAGGAGCTGGTCGTGTTTTCGTTTGCCGCCATGATTGCACTGCTGTTGCCGGTGTCCGCTTTCCAGAAGCTGGCACTGATCGGCGTGCTCATCCTGGTGCTGATCGTGGAACTGGTCAATTCGGCCATCGAAGCCGTGGTCGACCGGATTTCGCTCGAACGCCATCCGCTGTCGAAGAATGCCAAGGACCTGGGCAGCGCCGCCGTGCTGCTGGCCTGCCTGCTGGCCGCGGCCACCTGGAGCGTCGTGCTGTTCAACCGCTTCTGGTAGCGCAAGCCGTGGCGTTATAAGTTTTATGCATAAGGAATGGACGAAAACTTCGTTCTCATTCATAAGCTCAGCAGCTAATCTGCAACCTCCAACAAAAAGGGGAATCAGATGTTGTCCAAAAAACTTTCCACGCTGGCCGCCGCAGTTGTTACGACCCTCGCCGTATCGCTGACCGCACACGCGGCCGAAATCACGCTGCTCAACGTTTCATACGATCCGACGCGTGAGCTGTACCAGGACGTCAACGCCGCCTTCGCCAAGGAATGGAAGGCCAAGACGGGCGACGACGTGAAAGTCAAGCAATCGCACGGCGGCTCCGGCAAGCAGGGCCGCTCGGTGATCGACGGCCTGCAGGCGGACGTCGTCACGCTGGCCCTGGCCTACGACATCGACGCGATCGCCGAAAAAGGCATCGTCAACAAGGATTGGCAAAAGCGCCTGGCCAAGAATTCCACGCCTTACAGCTCGACCATCGTGTTCCTGGTCCGCAAGGGCAATCCGAAAGGCATCAAGGACTGGGGCGACCTGGTCAAGCCGGGTGTGTCGGTGATCACGCCGAACCCGAAAACCTCCGGCGGCGCACGCTGGAACCACCTGGCCGCCTACGGCTACGCGCTGCGCCTGCCGGGCGGCACGGATGCCACCGCGCGCGACTACCTGAAAAAACTGTACAAGAACGTGCCGGTGCTCGATTCGGGCGCGCGCGGCGCCACCACCACGTTCGTCGAGCGCGGCATCGGCGACGTGCTGCTTGCCTGGGAAAACGAAGCCCTGCTGGCGATCAAGGAACTGGGCCCGGACAAGTTCGAAATCGTGGCGCCGTCCGTGTCGATCCTGGCCGAACCGCCGGTCGCGGTCGTCGACAAGGTCGTCGACAAGCGTGGCACCCGCAAGGTGGCCGAGGCTTACCTGAACTTCCTGTACACCGATGCGGCGCAGGAAATCATCGCCAAGAACTACTACCGTCCAACCGTGGACAAGGAAGCGAAGAAATACGCTGCACAGTTCCCGGCCGTGAAACTGTTCTCGATCGGCGACGTGGCGGGTGACTGGGCCAAGGCGCAGAAAACCCACTTTGCCGATGGCGGCGTGTTCGACCAGATCTACCAGAAATAAGCGGCAAGGCCTGGGGAGGAGGGCGCATGACAGGCAATCTTTCGCGATTCCGCGTGCTGGTGGCGCCGGGCCTGCACGACAGTGGTCCGGAGCACTGGCAAAGCCGCTGGCAGCGCCTGTATCCCGCCTTCGAGCGGGTGGTGCAGGACAACTGGAGCGATCCGGTGTTGCCGGTGTGGAGCGAACGGGTCGACGAAGTGCGCCGGCGCGATGCGCGTCCCACGCTGATCGTCGCCCACAGCTTCGGGTGCCTGGCCTCGGTGCACAGCGTGGCCGCCGATGCGGCCAATGTGGCCGGCCTGCTGCTGGTGGGGCCGGCCGACCCGGACAAGTTCGGCGTGGCCACGCTGCTGCCGCGGGAACCGCTGCCCATCCCGTCCATCATGATCGCCAGCACGAACGACCCATGGATGCCGCTCGAGCGCGCGCAGCAATGGGCGCAGCGCTGGGACAGCACCTTCATCAATGCCGGCGCCCTGGGCCACATCAATGCCGAATCCCGGCTGCGCGACTGGCTGTTCGGCCAGCAGCAGTTGCAATTGCTGGTGGATCGGGCGCAGAATGTGAAACCACTACAATATTGATCTTTGTCTATCACTGGAGACTTCCATGACGCTACGCCTCGGCGATACCGCCCCTGACTTCGAGCAGGATTCTTCCATCGGCCGCATCAAGTTCCATGACTGGGCGGGCGATTCCTGGGTTGTGCTGTTCTCGCACCCGGCCGACTTCACGCCCGTCTGCACGACGGAACTGGGCCTGACCGCGAAGCTCAAGCCCGAATTCGACCAGCGCAACGTGAAGGCGATCGCCCTGTCCGTCGACCCGGCCGATTCGCACAAGGAGTGGATCAAGGATATCGAGGAAACGCAGAAGACGGTCGTCGGCTTCCCGATCATCGCCGACGCCGACAAGAAAGTGGCCACGCTGTACGACATGATCCACCCGGAACAGTCGGCCACCGCCACCGTGCGCTCGGTATTCCTCATCGACCCGGCGAAAAAGATCCGCCTGCAGCTCACCTACCCGATGAGCACCGGCCGCAATTTCGACGAAATCCTGCGCGTCATCGATGCGCTGCAACTGACCGACAAGCACACCGTGGCCACGCCGGGCAACTGGAAGGACGGCGACGACGTCATCATCCCGCTGACCGTGCAGGATCCGGAAGTGATCAAGCAAAAGTACCCGAAAGGCTTTACCGCCCAGAAACCGTACCTGCGCCTGACGCCGCAGCCGAACAAGTAAGCGGCACCGCACCACGACAAACCCGGGTCCGCCCGGGTTTTTTGTTGCCCGAACTCCCCGGTATCCCGCATGGTTGCTCCATATCGGTTCCTGCATCTAAGCAAATG
The DNA here is from genome assembly GCF_004209755.1 of Pseudoduganella lutea. Taxonomy (NCBI): domain Bacteria; kingdom Pseudomonadati; phylum Pseudomonadota; class Betaproteobacteria; order Burkholderiales; family Oxalobacteraceae; genus Pseudoduganella; species Pseudoduganella lutea. The sequence goes on from NZ_CP035913.1 coordinate 4,406,826, forward strand.
ACAAAAGGTTAGTTTGGTTTATAACGCCCAGATGCGAGACTTCGGCCTCATTATCCGAAATTGTAATAAGAGGCCACCATGTCTGCAGTACTGCCGGTAACGCAACCGGTGCCGTTCGAAGCCAGAAAGCGGGCGCCGTACCGGGTGATGCCGGGCTTTAAGCTCTCGCTGGGCTTCACGATCTTCTATCTGACGCTGATCGTGCTGATCCCGCTGTCGGCGTTGTTCCTGAAAACGTTCACGATGACGTGGGAGGCCTTCTGGGCAGCTGTCACGTCCGAGCGCGTGATGGCTTCCTACCGCCTTACGTTTGGCGCATCGCTGATCGGCGCCACGATCAACGCCGTGTTCGGCGGCATCGTGGCGTGGGTACTGGTGCGCTACCGCTTCCCCGGCAAGCGCTTCATCGATGCGCTGGTCGACCTGCCGTTCGCGCTGCCGACGGCGGTCGCGGGCATCACGCTGACGGCGCTGTATTCGTCGAATGGCTGGATCGGCCAGTTTCTCGAGGGCACGCTGGGCATCAAGGTGGCATTTACGCCGCTGGGCGTGGTGCTGGCGCTGACCTTCATCGGCCTGCCGTTCGTCGTGCGCACGGTGCAGCCGGTGCTGGAAGACGCGGAGCGCGAAATCGAGGAAGCCGCCGCCTCGCTGGGCGCCTCGTCCTGGACTACGTTCCGCCGCGTGATCTTCCCGACCGTCTTTCCGTCGCTGCTGACCGGCTTCGCGCTGGCCTTCGCGCGTGCGACGGGCGAATACGGTTCCGTGATCTTCATCGCCGGGAATATGCCGATGGTGTCCGAGATCACGCCGCTGTTCATCATCACCAAGCTGGAACAGTACGACTACACGGGCGCCACGGCCATTGCCGTCGTCATGCTGATCGTGTCGTTCATCATGCTGCTGGGTATCAACCTGTTGCAGGCCTGGGCCCGCGGAAAGTCGGGGAAATAATATGAGTGGAACTTCCCAACGCGGCGAACTGCCGTCCGTATCCGAAGTGCTGGAACCACGCTGGGTGCGCTATGTGCTCGTCACCGTGGCGCTGGCGTTCCTGACGCTGTTCCTGTTCGTGCCGCTGATCGCCGTGTTCGCCGAGGCGCTGAAGAAGGGCCTCGACGTCTACCTGGAATCGATCCGCGAGGACGACGCCATCGCCGCCATCAAGCTCACGCTGATCACGGCCGCGATCGCGGTGCCGCTGAACCTGGTGTTCGGCGTGGCCGCATCGTGGGCGATCGCCAAGTTCGAATTCCGCGGCAAGAGCCTGCTGCTCACGCTGATCGACCTGCCGTTCTCCGTGTCGCCGGTGATTTCCGGCCTGATCTACGTGCTGCTGTTCGGCGCCCAGGGCTGGTTCGGCCCATGGCTGGCCGAGCACGACATCAAGATCCTGTTCGCCGTGCCCGGCATCGTCATCGCGACCATCTTCATCACGTTCCCGTTCGTGGCGCGCGAGCTGATCCCGCTGATGCAGGCGCAGGGCAGCGAGGAAGAGGAAGCGGCCGTGGTGCTGGGGGCCTCGGGCTGGCAGACGTTCTTCCGCGTGACGCTCCCCAACATCAAGTGGGGCCTGCTGTATGGCGTGATCCTGTGTAACGCCCGCGCGATGGGCGAGTTCGGCGCGGTGTCCGTCGTGTCGGGCCACATCCGCGGCGAAACCAACACGATGCCGCTGCAGGTGGAAATCCTCTACAACGAATACAACTTCGTCGCGGCCTTCGCCGTCGCCTCGCTGCTGGCCTTGCTGGCCCTGGTGACGCTGGCGCTGAAATCCTTCATCGAGTGGCGCCTGCATGAATCGCGCAATGCCGACGACAACAATTAATGGTCAATAAAAGCTGGAGCAAGACATGACGATCGCAGTCAAGAACATCAACAAGCGCTTCGGCGACTTCGTGGCGCTGAACAACGTGTCGCTGGACTTCCCGGCCGGCGAACTGACCGCGCTGCTCGGCCCTTCGGGCTGCGGCAAGACCACGCTGCTGCGCTGCATCGCCGGCCTGGAACACCCCGATTCGGGCCAGGTGCTGCTCGATGGCCAGGATGCGTCCGACCGCCACGTGCGCGAGCGCCAGGTGGGCTTCGTGTTCCAGCACTATGCGCTGTTCAAGCACATGACCGTGTTCGAGAACGTGGCGTTCGGCCTGCGCGTGAAACCGCGCGCCGACCGGCCTTCCGAAGACCAGATCCGCAGGAAAGTGAAAGATCTGCTGGAACTGGTGCAGCTGGACTGGCTGGCCGACCGTTATCCGCCGCAGCTTTCCGGTGGCCAGCGCCAGCGGATCGCACTGGCGCGTGCCCTGGCGGTCGAACCCCGTGTGCTGCTGCTGGACGAACCGTTCGGCGCGCTGGACGCGAAGGTGCGCAAGGAGCTGCGCCGCTGGCTGCGCCGCCTGCACGACGACCTGCACGTGTCGTCCATCTTCGTCACGCACGACCAGGAAGAAGCCCTTGAAGTGGCCGACCAGGTGGTGTTGATGAACAAGGGCACCGTCGAGCAGATCGGCACGCCGGACCAGGTGTACAACCACCCGGCCTCGCCCTTCGTGTACGGCTTCCTCGGCAACGTCAACGTCTTCCATGGCCGCGTGCACGAAGGCGTGCTGGCCAGCGAAGGCACGCAGATCGACGTGCCGGACCATACCCACGTGCGCGACGCGAAAGGCACTGCCTATGTGCGGCCGCACGAGATGGACGTGGAGCGCTACGTCAGCGGCGCGGAAGGCATCGTCGTCAAGCTGCGCCGTGCCCACGCGATCGGCCCGCTGGCCCAGCTGGACCTCGAGCGCACCGACAATGCGCAGCTGATCGAGGCAACGATTTCCAATGAGCGCTTCCGCAACCTGGAACTGAAAGAGGGCGAGACCCTCGTGGTGCGGCCGAAGCGCCTGCGTGTGTTCGTCGATGAAGGAGCTTCCATATGAATTTCCAGCAGCTGCGGTCCATCCGCGAGGCGGCACGCCGCAACTACAACCTGACCGAGGTGGCCAATGCGCTGTTCACGTCGCAGCCGGGCGTCAGCCGCCAGATCCGCGAACTCGAGGACGAGCTGGGCGTCGTCATCTTCGAGCGCAACGGCAAGCGGCTCACGGGCCTGACCGATCCGGGCAAGGGCATCCTGAAGATCATCGACCGCCTGCTGATCGAGGCCGAGAACCTGCAGCACGCCAGCATGGAATACAAGGGCCAGAGCACCGGCACGCTGAAGGTGGCCGCCACGCACACGCAGGCGCGCTATGCGCTGCCGCGCGCCGTGTCGCACTTTCGCACCGCGTTCCCGGACGTGCGGATCGCGCTGCAGCAAAGCTCGCCCGAGCACATCGCCGAGTGGGTGTTGTCGGGCAAGGCCGATATCGGTATCGCTACCGAGGGCCTGTCGCAGTTCCCCGACCTGGTGTCGTTCCCGTGCTACCGCTGGAGCCACCTGATCGTGGTGCCCGACGATCACCCGCTGCTGACACGTACCCCGGTGCGGCTGGAAGACCTGGCCGAGTTCCAGCTCATCACGTACGACGTGGGCTTCACGGGCCGCGGCCACATCGACGATGCGTTCGACAAGGCCGGCGTGCGGCCGGACATCGTGCTGACGGCGATGGATTCGGACGTCATTAAGCAGTACGTATCGCTCGGCCTGGGCGTGGGCATCGTCGCGTCGATGGCGTTCGACCATGGCCGCGACAGGGGCCTGCGCGCGATCGAGGCATCGCACCTGTTCGCCTCCAATACCACGCGGCTGGCCGTGCGGCGCGGCGCTTACCTGCGGCAGTATGCGTACGAATTCATTTCGCAGTTCGCGCCGGAGTTGAAGCGGGGCGATATCGAGCAGGCGCTGCTCGGGGCGAGGCGGCATGAAGGTGAATGCTTGCGTTGAACAGTTCAGCAGTTGATCCCGGCTCGAGCCGGGATTTTTTTTGCGCCGACCTGAGAGAAGTTGCCGGCGTTAAAAAAATCCCGCTGACAAGCGGGATTTTTCGTTGAAGGACAGGCACTTACCAGCTGTACCCCACCTTCGCATAGAAGAACCGCCCGTTGAACCCCGCCGGCGAGAAGTTCGAGTACGGATAGATGCCGTTCGTGTTCAGGTTGGCCACGGTGGTGGTCCTGTCGGGATAGCTGTCGGCCAGGTTGTCGATGCCGGCGGTCACGCGCCAGTTGTCGGCCAGCCGCACGGTGGCGGAAACATCCAGTACCCATTGCCGGCCGTACGTCTGGTCGTTCGCCGCGTTGTTCTGCGGGACAGTGAACTTGCCATATTGCGTGGCCAGCGCCCGGGCGCTCCACGCCTGCGCGGTGTAGTCGGCGCCAAGGCTGAACTTGTCCTTCGGCGAGCCCACCGTGTTGCGCAGCACGGTCTGGCGGTCGATGAGCAGCAGGTTGTTCTGGCTGAGGATCGCCGGATTGGCGGCCACGTTCTCCACCGTCGTCTTGTTGTGGTTGTAGGCGGCGGTGAAGTCCACGCGATCGCGGTTGACCAGGTTCCAGCGGTAGGTGCTGACGATATCCACGCCGGTGGTCTTCGTGTCGATCGCGTTCGTGAAATAGCGGCCCGCGCCCACCTGCACGCCCTGGGCGGCCAAGGTGTTGCGCAGGGCCGGCGACAGCGTCATGTTGGCCGACAGCGCGATGCGGTCGTCGACGAAGATACGGTACACGTCCACGGTGGTGTTGAAGTTGCGCGTCGGCGCCCATTGCACGCCAATGCCGTAGTTGCGGGCCTTCTCCGCCTTCAGCTGCGTGGCGCCCAGCGCCTGCGCGGCGGCGCTGCCGACGGCGAACGTGCCCGTTTCGATCGGCCTGTTCTCGCCGTTGACGACGGCGAAGTTGGTGGTGGTGATCGTGTAGAACTGCTGCGCCAGCGACGGCGCGCGGAAACCGGTCGACGCCGTGCCGCGCACCGACAGCTGGTCGTTGAACGCATAGCGCGCCGAGGCCTTGGCCGACGTGGTGCTGCCGAAGTCCGTGTAGTGCTCGTAGCGGGCGGCCAGCGCGCCGGACAGCTTCGGCGTCACCTGCGCTTCCAGGTTCACGTAGGCGGACTGGTTGCTGCGGCTGTTCTTGCCCGCGTTGACGGGGCGGAAGCCCGAGAAACCCTGCGCACCCGACCCGGTGTACGACGCGGCATCGCCCGCGTCGATCTCGTATTCCTCGTGGCGGATTTCCAGGCCGGTTGCCACCGTCAGCGGGCCGGAGAATGCCGCTACGGGGATTTCACGCGCAAGGTCGAAGTTGGCGACGGATTGCGTGTTCGTCAGCTTGCCGAGGTGGAAGTGGGTCGGGCTGGCCGCGCCCAGGTCCTGGTTGACGGTATTGTCGATGTCGAGCCAGAAGCTGTTGCGTCCCCAGTCCACGCTGGCATCCCAGCGCCATTCACCGATGTCGCCGCGCACGCCGGCCACGATCGACGAATCGGTCGACGTGCTGTTCTGCAGCGGCAGGAAGCCTTGCGCGAACAGAGGCGTACGCTGCACGTAGCGCACCGGTGGCAGCACGCCGTTCACGGCGGGATCCTGTACCGCGACGAGGGCGGTGCGCCACGTGGCGGCCGCCTCGCTGTCACGTTCGCCGTACTGGCCGAACGCGTAGAAGTCGGTGTTCTCGCCCAACTGGTATTGCGTGTTGAAGAACACGTTGCGCGGCTTCGTCTCCGAATCGCCGTAGCGCTGCGTGACCTGGCCGTACAGCGGCTCGAGCTGGTTGCGGCTGTCGGCGCCCGCGCGGTTGGTGGGATTGCGGTCCGCGCCCTCGGCTGCGAGGCGCAGCCAGCCCTTGTCGCCCAGCGCGAAGCCGGCCGATGCCTTCAGCGACACCTGCTCGCCGTCGCTTTCCCCATACCAGCCGGTGCCGATTTCAACGTCGCCGCCGGTTGGGCCTTTCTTGAGGATGATGTTGACGACGCCGGCGATCGCATCCGACCCGTATTGCGCCGAGGCGCCGTCGCGCAGCACCTCGATGTGGTCGATCGCGGCCAGCGGGATCGCGTTCAGGTCCACCGGCGCCGAGCCGCGACCCGCGGTGCCGTTGACGTTGACGACGGCGGAAGCATGGCGGCGCTTGCCATTCACCAGCACCAGTACCTGGTCCGGCGCCAGGCCGCGAAGCTGCGCGGGGCGCACCGCATCCGACGCATCGGCGCCGGACGGGCGCGGGAAATTCATCGATGGCAGCAGGCGTGACAGCACGGTGGCCAGCTCGGTCGAACCGGTGGCCTGCAATTCCTTCGCGCCGATGATGTCGATCGGCGATTCGGAGTCGGCGGTGCGGCGGTTCTTCGCGTACGTGCCGGTGACCACGACGGTCTGCAATTCTTCGGTGGGGGCTTGCGGCTGCTGCTGCGCGCTGGCGGGAGCGGCGACGGCCGCTGCAGCGGCGGCGATCAGGGTGAGAACGAGGGGGGAATGCCTGTGGCGTGTGCTCATCGTTGCGTGTGTGAGTTGATTGACCGCGCTATGTTAGCTGGTCAATCGCACCGCACGAACGATGGAGTAGGGGTTTGCTTATGCTACCGCCGCATAAGGCAGTGCTTGAGCCGCTGGTGTCGGACACCTTCAGGTGTCGGACACCGGTTTTCTGCTGAAGAAGACGGGCACAATGCGGCGAAAAACCGGTGTCGGACACCGAAGTACCGGTGTCCGACACCAGACCGCTACCACAGACGAAGCATCAAAGGTCACTATCAGCGGCATTAGAGCCTGTCACTGGTTATTGCTACTGCCCCGGATTCGGCAGCCTGGCGTGGATCGCATCGACCGCTTCCAGCACGTGCTGTGGCAGCTTCACGTTGTAGGCGTCGATGTTTTCCTGCAGCTGGGCCAGCGTGGTGGCGCCGATGATGGTCGAACCCACGAACCAGCGCGAGTAGCACCAGGCCAGCGCCAGCTGCGTGGGCGTGATGCCGTTGTCGCGCGCGAGCTTCGTGTACTGTGCCACGGCTTCCAGCACAGCGGGGCGCAGGTAGCGCGGGCTCCACGTAGGCGGGAAGATCGTCAGGCGGCCATGCGCCTTCGGATCGTCGTGGTACTTGGCCGTCAGCTGGCCGAACGCCAGCGGGCTGTAGGCCAGCAGCGTCACGTCCTCGCGGAAGCACGTCTCGTCCAGGAAGCTCGTCTCGTAATGGCGCGCGGTCAGGTTGTACAGGTTCTGGATCGTGGCGATGCGCGGCAGCCCCTTTGTTTCGGACTGCTTGATGAATTCCGAAACGCCCCAGCTCGATTCGTTCGACACGCCGATATGGCGGATCTTGCCTTCGTCAATCAGCTTGCCCAGTGCGGCCAGCGTGTCCTCGATCGCCACGGATGGGCGTTCGGCGGCCGGGTCGAAGGCGTTGTTGCCGAAGATGGGCACGTTGCGGCTCGGCCAGTGCAGCTGGTACAGATCGATGTAGTCCGTCTGCAGGCGCTGCAGGCTCGTCTCGACCGCGGCGCGCAGGTTCTGCTCGTCGAAGTTCTGCTCGCCGCCGCGCACCCAGTGGATGTTCGGGTTGGGGCCGGCCGCCTTGGTGGCCAGCACGACGTTGCCGCGCATGCCGCTCTTCTTCAGCCACGTGCCGATGTAGCGCTCCGTCAAGCCCTGCGTTTCGGCGCTCGGCTGCACCGGGTACATCTCGGCCGTGTCGATGAAGTTGATGCCGCGCTCGATCGCGTAGTCGAGCTGGCCATGCGCATCGGCTTCCGTATTCTGGCGGCCCCACGTCATCGTGCCGAGGCAGATCTTCGTGACGTCGACATCGGTACGGCCCAGTTTGATCTTTTCCATGAACTCCTCAAATTGCATCAAGGTTTGCGGATGGCGTCCGCGCAATCGCGAACGAGCGCCGGGCCCGCGTAGATCAGGCCACTGTACAGCTGCACGAGCTGGGCACCGGCATCGATCTTAACCTTTGCATCATTTCCGCGCATGATGCCGCCCACGCCGATGATCGGCAGCGCGTCGCCCAGCTCGGCCTTCAGCAGGCGGATGACCCGGTTCGACAGTTCGAACGCGGGCGCGCCGGACAGGCCGCCCGCCTCGGCGCCATGCTGCATGCCTTCGACGGCGCTGCGCGACAGCGTGGTATTCGTGGCGATCACGCCATCGATGCGGTGGCGCACCAGCGCATCGGCAATATTATTCACCTGGTCTTCGTCCATGTCCGGCGCGATCTTCAGCGCCAGCGGCACATAGCGCTTGTGCTGGTCGGCCAGGCGCTGCTGGGCATCCTTCAGTTGCCCCAGCAGGCCGTCGAGTTCCGAGCCGCCCTGCAGCTGGCGCAGGTTCTTCGTGTTGGGCGATGAGATGTTCACGGTCACGTAGCTGGCGTACGGATACACCTTCTGCAGGCAGTGCAGGTAATCGTCGGCCGCGCGCTCGATCGGCGTATCGGCGTTCTTGCCGATGTTCAGGCCCAGCACACCTTCGCCTTTCTGGTAGAAGCGCGAGGACTGCACGTTGGCCACGAACGCATCCACGCCACCGTTGTTGAACCCCATGCGGTTGATGATGCCGTGCGCGGCGGGAATGCGGAACATGCGCGGCTTCGGGTTGCCGGGCTGGGCGCGCGGCGTCACGGTGCCCACTTCGATCGAGCCGAAGCCCAGGTCGGCCAGCGCATCGATGTAGGCGCCATCCTTGTCCAGGCCGGCGGCCAGGCCGACGGGGTTCTTGAATTGCACGCCCATCACGGTGCGTGGATCCGGTTTCGGCGCCCGCACGATCGTGCGCAGCAGGCCGAGTTTCGCCAGGCGCTTCAGGTTGTCGAGGGTGAAATGGTGGGCGGATTCGGCGTCCATCGAGAACAGCGCCGGACGCGCGAGGGAATACAGGAATTTGTCGGACATGGAGGGGCGAGGAAGAACAGCGGGAAGGGGGGCGAAAATGCAATAAAAACGCAATGCCCGGTATTCTACCTTGCCGGCCCGCTATTGCGCCGCGTCCGCCTCGCGTGGCATGACGGCCCACACGCCCTTGCGGCGCGCTTCCAGCGGCTGGAACTTGATCTTGTAGCTCATCTTCGGGCTTTCCTCGATCCAGTAGCCCAGGTAGACATAAGGCAGGCCCAGCTCGCGCGCCTGCTGGATCTGCCACATCACGTTATAGGTGCCGAACGAAGCGCCCGGCACGTCCGGATCGAAGAACGTGTACACGGAGGACAGACCGTCGGACAGCACATCGATGATCGATACCATGCGCAGCGTGCCATCGGGCTCGCGGAATTCCACCAGCCGCGTATTGACGCGGCTTTGCAGCAGGAATTGCGCATACTGGTCGCGGCTGTCCTGGTCCATGCCGCCGCCCGCGTGGCGCGTGCTCTGGTAGCGCAGGTACAGCGCATAGTGCTCGTCCGAGAACGACAGCGTGGCCACGCCCGTGCGCAGGTCGCTGTGCCGGGCCCAGGCGCGGCGCTGGCCACGCGTGGGCGTGAAGGCATCGGCCACCACGCGCACGGGGATGCATGCCTGGCAACCGTCGCAATACGGGCGGTACGTGAAGATGCCGCTGCGGCGGAAGCCGTTGCGCACCAGTTCGGAATACACGTCCGCATTGATCAGGTGCGACGGCGTCGCGACCTGGGAGCGGGCCTGGCGCGTTTCCAGGTAACTGCAAGGGTAGGGCGCGGTGGTATAGAACTGGAGCGCGGCAAAGGGTAGGTCGTTCAGCTGCGTCATGCAGAACCTGTCGAGGGGATGTCGGTTGTTCGTATCATAGCGCGTTCACGAAAAACGCTGTGTACGCGGCCCCACCGGTGCCGGTGGGGCATCTTATCTGGAGGATGCCACGGGCGGTATCGGCCGCCAGTCGCGAATCCGGGGCTTCGCAATGGCCCGTTTCAGGTGATCGAGAAAGGCCGCGCGCGGGATGGGCCGGGCACCCAGCGAGGCCAGGTGGCCGGTCTCCTGCTGGCAGTCGATCATTGCCACGCCCTGCAGTTTCAGGAAATGCACGAGGTAGGCCAGCGCCACTTTCGAGGCGTCCGACACGCGGGCAAACATCGACTCGCCATAGAACATTTGCCCGATCGACACGCCATAGGCACCTCCCACCAGTTCGCCATCGAGCCATACCTCGGACGAATGGGCGAAGCCCAGCGCGTGCAGGCCGGTATAGCCACGGATGATGTCGTCGGAAATCCAGGTGCCGGGCCCGTCGCGCCGTGGCGCCGCGCACGCGCGCATCACTTCCTCGAAAGCGCTGTCGAAGCGTATCTGCCAGCGGCCGTCCGTGCGGCTGCTTTTGTCCACTTTCTTCAGTGTTTTCGCCAGGCTGTCCGAAATCTTGAACTCGTCCGTATGCAGCACCATGCGCGGATCGGTCGACCACCACAGGATCGGCTGCCCTTCCGAAAACCACGGGAAAATGCCGCGCTGGTAGGCCGCCAGCAGCCGCTCGGGCGACAGGTCGCCGCCGGCCGCCAGCAAACCGGGCGCCTCGGTGGTGAGCGCTTCGGAAACGTCAGGAAAAGGGGTGTGGGCGCCGAGCCAGGGGATCATGAGTCGCCGCGCATCGGGCGCGTGATGTCCTGCGTATGGAAACCATAGCTGCCGCCCTCCAGCATCCTGGCGCGGTCGGCAAAGAAGCATTCCAGCGTGGTGTGGATCGTGGGGAAGGCCAGTTCGTCCCACGGGATTTCGCTTTCGGTGAACATTTTCACATCGAGGCTCTCTTCGCCGGGCGCGAAGTCGAGGTCGCGCAGCGTGGCCAGGTAGAACATGTGCACCTGGTGCACGTGCTTCACGTTCAGCAGCGCGAACAGCGGGCCGAGCGTGATGTTGGCGCCCGCTTCCTCCTGTGTTTCGCGCTCGGCGGCGTCGGCCGTGGTTTCATTGTTTTCCATGAAGCCGGCCGGCAGTGTCCAGTAGCCATAGCGCGGCTCGATCGCCCGCCTGCACAGCAATACGCGCACTTCGCCATCGCGCTCCCATACGGGAATCGTGCCGAGCACCATCTTGGGGTTCTGGTAATGGACCGTGGCGCAGTGCGTGCAGACATAGCGGGGGCGGTTGTCGCCGGCCGGGACCATCAGCTCGACAGGGTTGGCGCATTCGGAGCAATATTTCATAGTATTTGCATACAGTTCGGTTTCGGTTGTCGTGTCTACTTTACACCGTTTGCATGCGTGCGCGGAACCTGCGCCACGCGGTCTGGGCATGCCTGCTGACGTATATAGCCGGGCTATCATGCAGAAAACGAGGATAAATATTGCCTAAACCTGCGAAGGCACGTATAATTCATTTCATCAGACGCGGGGTGGAGCAGTCTGGCAGCTCGTCGGGCTCATAACCCGAAGGTCACAGGTTCAAATCCTGTCCCCGCAACCAGAATTCCGAAAAAACCGTCATCGTGAGCCATTCGCGATGACGGTTTTTTTATTTCCCAGCCTGTATTTCCTCTACGTCCCCGATATACTTGCTATTTCGTAAATATCGGCGGCTCGCATCAAGATAGTAGCGCACGGCGAAAATTCGCTGGCGGGTTTTATCCTGGTCGCAGGGCTGCACCTGTTCGTGCTTTATCTTCTGGTGCAAGATTATTCCCGCGTGGACCAGTCACCGGTCCCACAGTATTCCCGCCTGGTGTTGATCGACGTGCCCCGCAAACCCGTGGTGGCCAAAACTCCACCGCGCCCATCCGTACCCGCAACCGCTCGACCGGCACCAGCGTCCAGGCCTGCCGTGGTAATACGGCCGGAAACTACGGAAACTGCGGAAATGACGGTCACACCGGAATCCCTTGAGAATCCGGCCCCTTTCGAAAACGCCGATCCATCCCGGGAGCCGGCGCGGCTGAATATCGACAATCTGGTCAGGCAGGCAGGGAAGGCCGATCGGGAAACCCGGCCCGTCAATGAAATCCATGTCTATGGCCCGACGCGTGATTCGATGGAAGCAATCATGACCCGTGCATTTACTGAAGCCAAGCTGGCGGTTCCCCTGAAATGGTATGAGGCAACGCGCATTGAATTGTTCAGCGCGCCCAATGACCCGAAAAAGATTTATCAGGTGAAAACCGCATTCGGCACTTATTGCCTGTTTTACCCGAGTATCTACGAAGACAGTGGCGGCGGGGCGGCAGCCCGGCAGCCGAAGATTTCAAGTTGCCCCAGGCGTTTCGGGCGCGGTGCGAAGTAAATCATGCTGGAATCTGGTTTGATTGCGCCAGATTCCAGCATGATCCGGACGTGGCGAGCGCCTTGAGTACCCTTCAGGCCCGCTGATGGACTGCGCGCAGCCAGCTAATCATATCGTCCGTCAATCCGCGCGCCACGCGCAGCACCGGCTCGTTTTCCACCGCCGCGCGGAAGCGCCCAAGTGTTTCCGGATTATCGCCAGCCATGTCGTGGAATAATTCGAACTTGTGCCGGGCAACGCGTTTCGATTCCGGCATATTGCCCTCCGGGTCGGCGCGGAATTGCTCGCGGATTGCTTCGAATAAAGGAAACCATTCCCTGCCGCGTGAACGCTGGTGGCGGCGCATGCGTTCCAGTTCCGCAGGCAGCAAGTATTTGGACCAGGCATCCAGTTTTACTTCGTTGATTACCTCGGCGATATAGGCATGCATGGCCGGCGTGATGCCGGAACTTTCCTGGATTGCCGGCTCGTTGACGTGCATCGAATCGAGGCGGGCAATCAGCGATGCATCGCCGCCTGTATCGCGTTCGAGCATCGTCAGCCAGCGCAGCCCTAATTGTTTCGCCTCCAGGCTGGTCGGTAATGCATTCGCCGCCATGATATTGCCGACCTCCGTAACCAGTGCCGCCCATTCGGCCCGGCAGTCTTCATCGTGGATGATGCGCAGGTTTGCCAGCTCTTCCTTGGAAAAATATTTGTCGTACATTTTCATCTGCTCCAGTGTCGTCAGCCAATCGGCCAATTCCGGTTGTTCGCCGCGCGCCAGCCGCGCATGCAAACCCAGCAAATGCGCGTGCATGCGTGTCGCTTCGTCGATCCGGCTTTGCAGCGCGGCCAGTTGGCGCTCGACGATTGCCAGTGCGGAGGTACCGGAATGGGCCAGGAAATGTCCGATGTCGGCCAATGGCATGCCGAGTTGACGCAGTGCCTGGATTTGCTGAAGGCGGGCCGCGTCATCGCGGTCATAGAGCCGGTAGCCGGCATCGGTGCGCACCGAAGGGCGGAGCAGGTCGATGTCGTCGTAATGGTGCAGGGTGCGGACCGTCAAGCCCGCGTGTTTCGCCAGTTGTCCAATTTTCAGCATCGTCAGCTCCTCTTCGGTAAAGCCATCGTGAAGCCTGACGTTGCGTGAGGGTCAAGCGGTATCGTTGTCGTCGGGTGGGGCCAGGCTGGCCCACAGGTGAGCCGCGGCCATCGTACGGTGCGGTTGGTATTGCTGCAAGATCTGCTCGGTGCGGACGATGTCCGGCCGCTGCTCCTCACCGAGCAGGCGCTGCAGCGCGGCGCGGATCGCCACGTCGCCATGCAGCGAACAGTCGGCATGGCCATAGCCGCGCAGCAGGCCATAGTTGACTGTCCACGGCCCGATCCCCTTGATGTCCAGCAGCCGCTGCCCGATGGTCTCGACCGGATTGTCCGCACCCGGTTCAAGGTCGAGTTCACCGCTTGCCACCAGGTGGGCGAAGCGCAGCAGCGTTTCCGCCTTTGCCCGCGAAAACTTGCGGCTTGTGAGGTCGTCGACGGCCAGGTCGGCAGCGTCAGGCGCTTCCGGATAGCACCACAGTCCGCACGAGTGCCGCCGGCCCGCCAGCTGGATGAAGGTACGCCGCAGTGCGATCGCAAACGGCAGGTTGATCTGCTGGCCGATGATGGCCCACGTCAGCGCTTCGAACACGGTGGCCGATTGCACGATGCGCAAGCCTGGCTGGCGCCGCACGATGGGGCCGAACAGGGGATCGTCGGCCGCGAACGCGCAAAATGGCCCAGGGTCGATGCGCAGGCCGAGGATGCTGCTGAATGCCTCGTCGATGCGCCGTTCCAGCGCCGGCGTTGCCGAGCCGTCAATGTCGGCGGTGCAGGTCGCCTCGGTGGGCGCAAAGTCCACGGCCAGCACGACCGGCACGCCTTCGAGCATCACGCCTTTGCGCAGCATGTCGGCCCCCACCTGTTCGGCCGTGCTTTCCGCATCGCGGCGGTGGAAGGCCAGCACGTCGCGCAGGCGGTAGCCGGCCGGCAGCGGGAGCTTGCGTTGCCATGTCATGCGCTGCTGTGTCATGCCAGGTTGGCCTTGCCGCCAAAGCCGGGCCGGTAGCCGGTGACGAGCACGGTGCCGGCAATGACGATGGCAGCGCCGGCCACCGTGTACCAGCCGACCACCTCGTGCAGGAACAGTGCACCCCACAAGATGCCGAACAGCGGACTGATGAAGGTGACGGTCAACGCCGACGTCGCGCCGACATCGCGGATCAGTCCGTAGTACAGCAGATAGGCAACGCCGCTGCACAGCACCCCCAGTGCGATGGCGGCCGCCATGATACCGGTGGTGGGTTCGCCAGGCGCGGGGAAGAACAGCAGGGAAGGCAGTACCATCAGCGCGGCTGTCCACATGCTGCCGTGCGCGTTCGCGAACGGTTCCACGGCCGGCGCCGCCTTGGCATAGGTGCTGGCGATGCCGTAATTGAACGATGCAAACAGCGCCGCGGCGATCGCCAGGCCCGCGCCATCGCGCGAACTCACATGGTCGAAGCCGACCAGCAGGGCCACGCCGGCGGTACCGAGGGCAATGCCCACCAATACACGCGGACTCACCATCTGGCGCTGCCACACGGCGCCGATCAGCGCACCCCACATGGGCGCCGTGGCGTTCAGCACGGCCAGCACGGAGGCCGACAAGGTGCGCGCCGACCAGGCGAACAGCAGGAACGGCAGCGCGGAATTGAAGAAGCCGAGGATGACGTAGTGCTTCCAGTGCCGTTTCCAGTGCAGCGGCTTCTTCGTCAGCAGTGCGATTACCGCCAGGAACAGCGCTGCGAACACGACGCGGTATTCGATGAGCACGGCCGGGCCGAGGACGGGCGCGGCAATGCGCATGAACAGGTACGAGGCGCCCCAGATGGCGGCAAGCAGGACCAGGCGGAACAGGTTGGCGGTGGACATGTGACTGATCGATATTGTTCTGCGCGTGGCCGTGTGGTGGACACGCGCTCATTCATGGCGTCATTGTCGCCGCCGCAGCCCGGACTACGCCATCTTCATCTTGCTGTCGAATTCGACGGCGCAAACGTTGCTGCCCGGCGCTTCGAGGGCGGCGGCATGGTTGACCTGGAGCGCCGAAGGCACGCCGTTTTTCACGGCCGTCATTTCGGCCAGGATCGAGATGGCGATCTCGGAGGGCGTCTTGCTGCCGATGTACAGCCCGATCGGCCCGTGCAGCCGGGCCAGTTGCGCTTCATCGAGGTCGAACTGCAGCAGCCGTTCGCGCCGCTTTGCGTTATTGGCACGCGAGCCGATCGCACCCACGTAGAACGCTTCGGATTTCAGCGCTTCCATCAGCGCCAGGTCGTCCAGCTTGGGGTCGTGCGTCAGCGCGATCACGGCGCTGCGCCGGTCCAGTTTCATCTCGATCACCAGGTCGTCGGGCATCGCATGCACCAGCCGCACTTCCGGGAGCATCCAGCCGGCGCGGTATTCCTCGCGCGGATCGCAGACGGTGACGTAATAGTCCATGGCGATGGCGATCTGCGCGACAAAGCGCGACAGTTGCCCGGCGCCGATGATCAGCAGCCGCCAGCGCGGGCCATGCTGGGTGACCAGTTCGTCGTCCGTATGCACCAGCACGTTGCCGGCAACGGCGCGCTCGAGGCGCACAGTGCCGGTGCGCAGGTCGAGCCGGCGTTCCACCAGCTGGTGCTGTTCCAGGCGTTCCAGGAGTTCGGCGATCCGGCTGTGTTCGGACAGCGGTTCGAGCGCCAGTTCGATGGTGCCGCCGCAGGGCAGCCCGAAGCGGTGCGCTTCGTCGGCCGTGATGCCGTAGCTGACGATTTCGGGGAGCACGCGGGTGATGCCTTCACGCCGCACGCGGTCGATCAGGTCGTCCTCGATGCAGCCGCCGGAGACGGAACCGACGACGCGGCCATCGTCGCAGATGGCAAGGGTGGCGCCGACCGGGCGCGGGCTCGAGCCCCAGGTGCGGATCACGGTAACGAGTTCGCAGCGGTGCCCGGCCGCGATCCACGCGGCGCTGGTCTTGAGTACTTCGAGATCGATGCTGTCCATTGCTGGACTATACTACGGCGCCGGTTTCGCTGCCCGTACCCGCCCGCACACGGCGGTCATCGCCGTTGCATAGCGGGTACCCGCTTCCACTTTCTCGGCATCGAAGGCTTCGAACTTGTAGGTGCCGACGGCTTCGCCCTTTGCCATGGCTTCGGGGAAGAACGTCTGCGATTGCAGCGTCACGCTGCGCTCGTCGCAGTCGTACAGGTGGAGCGCCTTCACGGACAGGTACTGCTTGCCGTCCGGCGCCGTCTGCGGCTTGCCGAACGATTCGAGCGTCCAGGCACGGCGAGCACTGTCGCCGCCTTTCGATCCACCCTTCTTGATCGATGCCTTGTCGATGTACACGCGGCTGTCCTTCGTGCTGCCGGCCTTCGTCCACGTTACCGCATGGGCCAGCGCGGGCACCGTGCACAGGACGAAGAGGGTGGCACGCAGCATCACGGTACCAGCGGCTTCTTCGAGGCCTGCTTGGCCTTGATGTCGGCCACCACCTTGTCGATCGCGGCCAGGCGTGGCGCCAGGTTCGGATGGACCGCCATGTAGCCGTTCGGTACCGAAGCCGGATACTGCGCCGCCAGCCGCTGCCAGAACGCCTTGTAGCGCTCCACGCCATAGCCGCCGCGCACCAGCATGTACAGCGCCAGCGTATCGGCCGCCGTTTCCAGGTTGGCGGCGAACGGCTTCACGTTGCCGCTGCCGGCAAGTTGCGTCTGGTCGGGCTGCACGCGCGTGACGTTGTCGATGATGGCCGCCACGGCGGCCGTGTTGCGCGACAGCGCCGCATGACCGAGCACGTTATGGGCGATGTCCTTGGCCAGCACGTAGGCGATCGCTTCGTCGCCGCCGGCGAAGTTGATCATGCCGCGCGTGACGGCGATGCGGCCGCCATCGGCATAGGAATTGACGTTGTCGGCATTGCCCAGGTCGACCCGCATTGCGCAGGCACGCGTGACAGGCACTTTCAGCACCTGGGTCTGGCCATTGCGGCCGACCGTCATCGACAGCTGGGTACGGCCGGAAACGAGGGGGGCGAACACGCTGGCGGCCGCGGTTTCCGCACCCGCGCCGGTGGGCAGCGCGCGGCCGTCGGCGGCAACCAGCAGGTCGCCTTTGCGCAAGCCGGCGCGCGCGGCGCCACTGCCCGGCAGCACGCCGGAGACACGCAGCGTGTCGTCATAGCCCAGCACGGCCGCCGCGGCATCCGCATATTCGCCCGGATACGACCACTTGTTCTTTGCCGTAAAGCCCAGCAGGCCGCGCGCGGCGGTGCGGCACAGGTCGACGTTATTGATCAGCAGCGGCGCGGCCACGCGGTACAGCCTGTCCTGCTGGGTGACCATCGTGTCTAGCGCGGCCCGCGCCGCCTGCATGCGCGGCGTGACCAGCGGCGCTTCCGCGGCCGGTTGCGACGTATCGACGACCGGCGGGGAGGGCTGGGAAAGGGGCACTGTGGAGCAGGCGGACAGCAGCATGGCCGCTGCGACCGCGCTCAGGACCGATGCGCGACGGGTGATGGGATTGATGCGCGAAGCAATGTGCAAAGTGACGTGTACCGCGGTTCCTGCCATGGTTCCTTCCTGTATTGTTCCTGGAGCCTCAGTCTTGGAGCCTCAATGCCTGGAGCCTTGGTGCTTGAAGCCTTAGTGCTTGCCGGTGCTGCCGAAGCCACCTTCGCCCCGTTCGCTGGCACCGAATTCCTCCACCACGTTGAACCCCACCTGCAGCACGGGCACGATGATCAACTGGGCCAGGCGCTCCATCGGTTGCAGCGTGAAAGCGTTCTGGCCGCGGTTCCACGTCGACACCATCAACTGACCCTGGTAATCGGAATCGATCAAGCCTACCAGATTCCCCAGAACAATGCCGTTCTTGTGACCCATGCCGCTGCGGGGCAGGATCATTGCCGCATAGCCTGGATCACCGATGTGGATCGCCAGGCCCGTGGGCACCAGCACGGTCTGGCCAGGCTCGATCGTCAGCGCGGTATCGAGGCAGGCGCGCAGGTCGAGGCCGGCGCTGCCGGGCGTGGCGTAGGCCGGCATCAGGTCGTGCATGCGCGGGTCGAGGATTTTGACGTCGATGGTTTTCATGTTATTGGAACAGCGAGTGCTTGCTGATGCGTTTCGAGATTTCGGAAATCAGCTGGCGTGCCAGCGTGAGCTTGGGTGCTTGCGGCAGGATCGTGTGGCCATGCTCGTCGAACAGCACGATCGTGTTGTCGTCCTGCCCGAACGTGTGGTGGCCGATATTGCCCACCAGGAGGGGAATGCCCTTGCGTTCGCGCTTGGCCGAGCCGTATTCGAGCAGGTTTTCCGATTCGGCCGCGAAGCCCACGCAGTAAGGATAGCCAGCCAGCGTGGTACGCGCGGCAATGGTGGCAAGTATGTCGGGATTCTGCTCGAACTGCAGGTCTGGACCTTTAGCTCCCCCCGCACCGCCTTCGGTCTTCTTGACCTTCTGCGTGCTGGGATTGACCACGCGCCAGTCCGCCACCGCGGCCACGGCGATGAACACGTGCTGGCCATCGATGTGGCGGTTCACGGCATCCATCATCTGCTGGGCGCTCTGCACGTCGATGCGGGCCACGCCGTGCGGCGTCGGCAGCGCGGTGGGGCCGGAGATCAGCGTGACGTCGGCACCGGCTTCGCGGGCGGCGCGGGCGACCGCGTAGCCCATCTTCCCGGAGGAGAGGTTGGTGATGCCGCGCACGGGATCGATGGCCTCGAACGTCGGGCCGGCCGTGATCAGGATGCGCTTGCCGGCCATGACCTTCGGCTGGAAGGCTGCCACGATCTCGTCGAGCAGCTGCTGCGGTTCGAGCATGCGGCCCATGCCGACTTCGCCGCACGCCTGTTCGCCTGCGGCCGGGCCGAGAATGCGGATGCCATCCTCGCCCAGCTGTGCGGCATTGCGCTGGGTGGCGGGATTCGTCCACATTTCCACGTTCATCGCCGGGGCTACCAGCAGCGGCACGTGGCGCGGGCGGGCCAGGCACATCGTCGACAGCAGGTCGTCGCAGGCGCCATGGGCCAGCTTGCGGATGAAGTCCGCCGAGCAGGGCGCGATCACGATCGCATCCGCGTTGCGCGTGACGTCGATGTGCGCCATGTTGTTGTCGACGCGCGGGTCCCACTGGTCCGTGTAGACGGGCTTGCCGGACAGGGCCTGCATCGTCACCGCCGTGATGAAGTGGGTGGCGGCATCCGTCATCACCACCTGCACGGAGGCGCCTTCCTTCGTGAGTGAACGGCACAGTTCCGCCGCCTTGTAGCAGGCCACGCCGCCGGACAGGCCGAGGACGATCTTCTTGCCGGTCAGTTCCATGCCGTTCCCCCGTTCCGATGGGCTTGATGGGCTTGCATCATTTGTTCACGCGCCGCAGTTCATCGAGGATGAGCAGCCCGGCGCCGATGCAGATCGCCGTGTCGGCCACGTTGAATGCCGGGAAGTGGCCGATGCCGCGCCAGTGGAAATCGAGGAAGTCGATCACGTGGCCATGCACCATGCGGTCGATCACGTTGCCGACCGCGCCGCCCAGGATCAGCGACATCGACCAGCAGAACAGCTTTTGCGCCGCGTGCTTGCGCAGCAGGTAGACGATGAACAGGGCGGCGCCGATGCCGATCGTGGTAAAGAAGTAGCGCTGCCAGCCGCCCTGGTTGGACAGGAAGCTGAACGCGGCGCCCTTGTTATAGGCCAGCACCAGGTTGAAGAAGCTGGTGACGTAAAGCTCCTCGCCATACGTGAACAGTTTTTCGATCGTGATCTTGGTCAGCTGGTCGACCAGGATGATGATGGCGGCAATGCCGAGCCACGGTGCCATGCTGCCACCGGCAGGTTTGCTGGAGAAGGTTTTCTTGGATTTTGCCATTGTTGTTGTCGGGTCCGTGGGTCCGCCAGGAATATTGCAGAAAAACCGGTGACAGACACCGGTTTTAATGAAATGTTTCAAAAAAACCGGTCGCTATCGTGCATGCCAGCGTTTGAACATGTCTTCGCCGAAAACCGGTGTCCGACACCAAAAGGCCGGTGTCCGACACCAGACGCTGGCGACGCGAATGACAGCGAATGCCGCGAACTGAACGGCATTCGTGTCCGCTGCCGGCTTTGCGTTATGCGAAGCGCCGCTGTTCGCCGGCGCCGAACAGGTTGCTATGGCAGCGGCCGCACAGCGTGGGATGCTCGGCATGGGCGCCCACGTCGGCGCGGTAGTGCCAGCAGCGTTCGCATTTTTCCGCCTTCGATGCGGCCACGGCAATCGCTTCGTCGGCATCGTTCGCCACTTCGACGGCTTGCGCCAACGATGTGATGAACACGAACTTCAGGTCGTCGTCCAGGCTGGCCAAGGCGGCGTACTTGTCGCCGGCGGCCTTGATCTCCAGCTCGGCCTGCAGCGACGAACCGATCGCGCCGGACGAGCGCAGGTCTTCCAGCTGCTTCGTTACGTCGGCGCGCACGGCCAGGATCGTTGCATACTTCGCCAGCAGCGCTTCGGCATCGGCAATCGCCGGCAGCTGCCAGAACGTCTGCGTGTAGATGGTTTCGTCGGACGCGGCGAATTGCTCACCCGCGGCGAACACGGCCCATGCTTCCTCCACGGTGAACGGCAGCACCGGTGCCAGCATGCGCAGCAGGCTTTGCGTGATGTGCCACAGCGCGGTCTGCGCCGAGCGGCGCGCCCGGGAATCGACGGCCGTCGTGTACAGGCGGTCCTTCAGGATATCGAGGTAGAAGCCGCCCAGGTCCTCGGAGCAGTAGTTCTGCAGCTTCGACACGACCGGGTGGAATTCGTATTGCTCGTAGTGCTTCTCGACGGCCTGCTGCAGCGCGGCCAGGTTGGCCAGCGCATAGCGGTCGGTTTCCAGCAGTTCGGCCACCGGCACGGCGTTCGCCTTCGGATCGAAGTCCGACGTGTTGGCCAGCAGGAAGCGCAGCGTGTTGCGCAGGCGGCGGTACGATTCCGTCACGCGCTTGAGGATCTCGTCGGAGATCGACAGCTCACCCGTGTAGTCGGTCGAAGCGACCCACAGGCGCAGGATGTCGGCGCCCAGCGTGTCCGAGATCTTTTGCGGCGCCAGCGTATTGCCCAGCGACTTCGACATTTTCTTGCCTTCGCCATCGACGGTGAAGCCGTGCGTCAGCAGCGCCTTGTAGGGCGGGCGGCCGTTCAGCATCGACGACGTGAGGAGCGACGAGTGGAACCAGCCGCGGTGCTGGTCCGAGCCTTCCAGGTACAGGTCGGCCGGGAAGTGCGACTGTGCGGCGTGCGAGCCGCGCAGCACGGTCTGGTGCGTGATGCCCGAATCGAACCACACGTCCAGCGTGTCCTTGTTCTTCACGTAGTTTGCCGCATCGTCACCGAGCAGTTCCTGCGGGTCGAGCGCGAGCCAGGCGTCGATACCGCCTTTTTCGATGCGCTGCGCCACCTGTTCCAGCAGTTCGGCGGTGCGCGGGTGCAGCTCGCCCGTTTCCTTGTGCACGAAGAAGGCCATCGGCACGCCCCACTGGCGCTGGCGCGACAGGGTCCAGTCCGGCCGGTTGGCGATCATGCCGTGCAGGCGCGCCTTGCCCCAGTCGGGGAAGAACTGTGTCTCGGCGATGCCTTCGAGCGCCGTTTCGCGCAGCGTGGAGCCGCCGTCGATCGGCTGCACGTCCATGCCGGCGAACCACTGCGACGTGGCACGGTAGACGATCGGCGTCTTGTGGCGCCAGCAGTGCATGTAGCTGTGGTCGAACATCTTCAGCTCGAACAGCGCGCCCGCTTCGCGCAGCGCGTCGCAGATCGGCTTCGATGCTTCCCAGATCGTCATGCCGCCGAACAGCGGCAGGGTGGACACGTATTTGCCGTCGCCCATCACCGGGGTCAGGATTTCGTCATCCTTCATGCCGTGCTGGCGGCACGACACGAAGTCTTCCAGGCCGTAGGCCGGCGCGGAGTGCACGATGCCGGTGCCGGAATCGGTGGTCACGTAGTCGGCCAGGTACACCGGCGAATAGCGGTCGTAGAACCCGTCGCGCGTATGCAGCGGGTGCTTGAAACGGATGTTTTCCAGCTGCGCGCCCGTGGTGGTCGCGATGACCTTGCCTTCGAGCTTGTAGCGCTGCAGGGCCGCTTCGACCAGGTCCTGGGCGAGGATCAGCAGCAGCGGCGACGGTTCGCCATCGACCTCGCGCGACGTTTCAACGAGGGCGTACGTCACTTCGGGGTGCACGTTCAGCGCCTGGTTCGACGGAATCGTCCATGGCGTGGTGGTCCAGATATTGATGAAACCCGTCTGCGTGGGCAGCGCCGGCAGGCCGAATGCGGCGGCGATCTTCTCGTGCTCGGCGAACGGGAAACCCACGTCGATGGCCGGGTCGCGCTTGTCCTGGTATTCCACCTCCGCCTCGGCCAGCGCCGAGCCGCAGTCGAAGCACCAGTTCACCGGCTTCAGGCCGCGGTAGACATAGCCCTTTTCCAGCAGCTTGCCGAGTGCGCGCAGTTCGTCGGCCTCGTTACCGTAGGCCATGGTGAGGTAGGGGTTGTCCCACTCGCCCAGCACGCCCAGGCGGATGAAGCCGGCGCGCTGGCGGTCGATCTGCTCCAGCGCGTAGGCGCGCGCCTTGGTCAATACCTCGGCGGTCGGCAGGTTCTTGCCGTACTGTTTTTCGATCTGGATCTCGATCGGCATGCCGTGGCAATCCCAGCCCGGTACATAAGGCGCGTCGAAGCCCGCCATCGTGCGCGACTTGACGACCATGTCCTTGAGGATCTTGTTGACGGCGTGGCCCAGGTGGATATCGCCGTTCGCATACGGTGGACCGTCGTGCAGCACGAACATGGGCCGGCCCTTGGCGGCCTTGCGGATGCGCTGGTAGACCTTCTTGTCCTGCCATTGCTTCACCCAGTTCGGCTCGCGCTTGGCCAGGTCGCCGCGCATCGGGAACGGGGTTTCGGTCATGTTGACCGCGTATTTACTATTACTCTTGCTGGGGGCCTTGCTGTCGGCCTTTTTTGGTTTGTCGGACATGGTAAATCTTTATGTAGTCAATCGGGAGTGACGGCGCGGTGATGCCGGATGACCGGCACTCAAATTCGGTCGGTGGCGGTGACGGCACCGCTGCGTTCGCGGAACCAGGCCCGCGCCTGCTCCGCGTCGCGGTCGATCGCCGCGGTCAGCGTCGGCAGGTCGATGAACTTTTCCTCGTCGCGGATCTTGTGGAGGAACTCGACCTTGATGCGCTGGCCGTACAGGTTGGCGGCGAAATCGAAGATGTGCACCTCGAGCAGCACGCGGCCTGCGTCTTCCACGGTGGGGCGCACGCCCAGGCTGGCCACGGCCGGCAGCGGTACATCGGCAATGCCGTGCACCTGCACGATGAAAATGCCGGACAGGGCGGGGCGGTGCGGCACGCGCAGGTTCAGCGTGGGGTATCCGATCGTGCGGCCCAGCTTCTGGCCGTGGA
This sequence comes from Pseudoduganella lutea, assembly GCF_004209755.1. Lineage (NCBI taxonomy): Bacteria > Pseudomonadati > Pseudomonadota > Betaproteobacteria > Burkholderiales > Oxalobacteraceae > Pseudoduganella > Pseudoduganella lutea. The sequence goes on from NZ_CP035913.1 coordinate 4,430,435, forward strand.
TTACGTGGCCGGAAATCGAATAGGGGTGGCCCAGCAATTGCTCGGCCTGTGCAAAGTCGCCGTTGGCCAGCGCCGAGCGCACCGCCGACGAGGAGATGCGCGTGGCGCCGCTCATCACGGTCTCCAGGGTTTCGACCTCGAAGCCATAGCGCTCGCCCGCTTCGTGCAGCATCTGTACATTGCCGGCACGGCGTGCGCCATAGCAGAAATCGTCGCCGACCATCAGCCATTTGACGTGCAATCCGTCCACCAGCACGCGCTCGGTGAAGTCCTGCGGGGTGAGGGCGGCAAAGCTGTCCGAGAAATGCTCGACGATGACGCGGTCGATGCCGTTCGCCTCCAGCGAGGCCAGCTTGTCGCGCAGGTTGGCGATCCGCGGTGGCGCCTTCGACAGGTCTTTTTGCTTGTGGGCAAAGAATTCCCGCGGATGCGGCTCGAACGTCATGACGGCGGCTTCCAGGCCGAGGCGCGATGCGGCGGTGCGCACGTGGGCCAGCAAGGCCTGGTGGCCACGGTGAACGCCGTCGAAATTACCGATTGTGAGGGCGCAGGGCGCACGGGACGCTGCGTTGGGGAGTCCGCGAAATACCTTCATGGATATGCAATCTTTTGCCTGAACCACGGATTATACGGCGGTTTTACAAATTCACATGGGAAATGCCGCAGCGCACCAGGGAGGGCCGCGGCGACCCAAGTAAAAAGCGCCGCCTGCGGAGCAGGGCGGCGCTTTCAAAACGGGAACCGTGCAGGAAATTATGCGGCCACGTTCGGATTGTTGATATACAGCGTCCAGTAACGTGCCAGGTCGGATTCGCCGGCAGTGCCCTTGACGTTCTTCAGTGCCGTCAGCGCCTGCTGCTTCTTGCCGGCGTTGAACAGCGCGATGCCATAGTGCAGCTTCATTTCTTCCGGACGGCGTGCCGTACCGAACTCCATCGCCTGGTCCATCAGCGCAATGCCTTCGCTGGCCTTGCCACCGGTAACCATGGCATAACCCATATTGAACAGGCCATCCGCATCTTTTTCTTTGATCAGGGTGGCTTGATGGGTTGCCTGGGCGGCGGTATTGTCGGCCAGGGTCTTGTTGGCCAGGTCTTTCAGGCGCTGGTGGCGGGCGGCGTCGGTGCCGGTGCCCAGCGCGCCTTTCTTGTAACCCTGGTCGATGATCTTGATCGCTTCAGGCGCATTGCCGGCCTGCAGTGCGAGCTGGGCCATTTCCATGTACTCGGAAGGCTTCGTCAATTGGCCCAGCGCCAGGCGCAGGCGCATCAGGTCCAGGCCCAGCGTGCGGGAGAAGCCCGGCTTGCCCTGCACGCGGTTCAGCAGGTCGGCCCAGTAGCTTGCTTTCGGGTAGCTGCCGGCCAGCTTCTCGATGGTTTGCACGTAGCCAGCCTTGTCGTTCTGCTTCAGCTGGATGTTGGCCAGCATCTGCAGGCTTTCCTCGTTCTGCTTGCCGGACTTCAGCGCGGCAGCCGCTTCGTTGAAGCGGCCGCTGATGAAGTAGGTCTGCGTCAGCAGTTGCTGCATCTGCGAGTTGCCCGGATTGTCCTTCAGCACGCCCTGGATCGCCGTGATCGCTTTCGGGTAATCCTTGGCGCGGTAATACATGCCGGCCAGGCCTTCCTGGAACTTGCCTTTTTCGGAAGCCGACAGGCGGCCCGAGGCGATCAGGGTTTCAAAGGCCCGGATGGCGGTCGGTGTGTCGCCGGCGGTGGAGGCGGCGGCTGCGCGCACGCGCTCGATCTGGTATTTCTCGAATTCAGTCTTGTTGCCGACGGCATCGGCATCCTTCAACTTGGCCACCGCTTCGCGGGCCTTGCCGCTGCTCAGCAGGCGCTGCGCTTCCTGCAATGGTTTGCCCACATCGGCACGGACCGTATCGGCAGCATGGGCAGCGGACACCAGGCCAGCCATGGGAGCTGCAGCGGTAAAGCCGACGGCGGCCATTACCAGGCCGAGATGGGCGAGACGGAACTTGGACATAAGCGAGGTATCTTTCATCAAAAAACAAGAATAGGCAGGATAACCTGCCTATCGTGGAAAATAAAGAGCCGTACTCCTGAGTTTCAAAAGTTACCCGCGCTTACAAAAATCGCGGTACCGAAGTACCGCGATTTTGTATGCCAGGCATCGAAACTGTCCAGGAAAATACTCTTACTGGAACTGCTCGTTACCGACGAGGCCGATCTTCGTGACGCCCAGGCGCTGGGCCGAAGCCATCACGCCTGCAACAGCGTTGTACTCGACCAGCTTGTTGGGACGCAGGTGCACTTCCGGCTGGTCAGCCTGTGCAGCCACGTTCATCAGCTTCTGCTCCAGCGTCGCGCGATCGGGAATGGTCTGGCCATCCCACAGGATCGTACCGTCGAAGTCCACGTCGATCGTCACGACCACCGGTTCCACCGTCGATGGCGGCGGCGTACCGACCGGCATGTTCAGGTTCACCGAGTGGTTTGCTTTCGGGATCGTAATAATCAGCATAATGATCAGCACCAGCATCACGTCGATGAGCGGTGTCATGTTCATTTCCATCATTGGTTCCGGATCCGCGTTTGATGCACCGCCGCCCGAACCGACATTCATACTCATGGGTGTGTTCCTTTTTCAAAGACTGCCCGGCCGGCAGTAATAAACCGGCCGGCCGAGCAGGGGCCTTACATCTTGTCAGGCGGTTCGGTAATGAAACCAACCTTCTGGATGCCAGCGCGCTGGGTCGTGAAGATCACGCGGCCGATCGACTCATACTTGGCTTCTTTATCGCCACGCACGTGCACCTCGGGTTGCGGCACTTTCACGGCCTCGACCTTCAGAAAATCGAACAACTCATTCGTGTCCGCCATTTTCTTCTGATTCCAGTAGATATCACCATCCTTGTTAACGACGATGTTGACATTTTCCGGCTTCGTTTGGATCGCCTGGTTGATCTCCGACGGCAGCGTGATTTTCTGCAGTTTGAGAACGACCGGGCTGGTAATCAGGAAGATGATCAGGAGAACCAACATGATGTCCACGAGGGGCGTCGTGTTGATCTCCGACATTACCTGGTCTTCGCCTCCGCTATCGGAGCCTACGGACATCGACATGGTATTAGCCTACTTTTTTCGCACGAGCAGCGGAGTCAGCGGTGGACATCGCGCCGGAGATCAGCACCGAGTGCACGTCAGCAGCGAAGGTACGCACTTCTTCCATTGCGGACTTGTTACGACGCACCAGCCAGTTGTAGCCCAGAACGGCCGGAACTGCGACTGCCAGACCGAATGCCGTCATGATCAGTGCTTCACCGACCGGACCTGCAACCTTGTCGATCGACGCGTTACCGGTCATGCCGATGGCGGTCAGTGCACCGTAAATACCCCACACCGTACCGAACAGACCGATGAACGGTGCGGTCGAACCCACGGTTGCCAGGAACGACAGGCCATCTTGCAGGCGCGATTGCACTTTGTCCACCGAACGCTGGATCGACATCGTCACCCAGGTCGACAGGTCGATCTGCTCCAGCAGGGCGCCGTCGTGGTGAGCCGAAGCCTTGGTGCCGGTTTCAGCGATGAAGCGGAACGGCGAACCTTCGGCCAGGGTCGTGGTGCCGGCAGCGATCGACGATGCTTTCCAGAACTTGGCGGAGGCTTCACGGGCTTGACGCATGATCTTCATCTGGTCCAGCAGCTTGGTGATGATGATGTACCACGAGCCGATCGACATGATCGACATGATGATGATGGTGCCTTTGGCAACAGGGCCGGATTCCCATGCTGCCTTGAAGCCGAATGGGTTTTCCACTTCTTCCGTGGCGCCGTGGCCGCCAGCTGCTGCCGGTGCTGCGTCGGCAGCAGGTGCTGCTGCGTCGGCTGCCGGTGCTGCTGCATCGGCTGCTGGTGCTGCTGCCGCATCCGCTGCCGGCGCTGCTGCCGCATCCGCTGGGGCCGGGGCAGGTGCATCGGCCATGGCCGGCGCGCTTACCAGGGCGGTTGCTGCGGTCACCGAGAACAGCACAGCGGCCAGTACAGCGGACAAACGGGTATTCTTAAACATGCTTCCTCCAAATTGATAAAAGATCAGTTCGCTGAACGTAACGACAACGAATATTGCTAAATGAGACTTTGTCTCGGGTTATTCCAGCGTCCAGACGTATTGCATCTGCATCCACGCCTGCTCCGGCTTGCCATCGACCAGGGTCGGCTTGAACTTGCACTTGCCGATACCGTTCACGGCTGCCTTGTCCAGATCCCGGAAACCACTGGATTTCACGATCTTGGAATCGGCAACGCGACCGTCAACGCCAATCAGGAACGACAGGGTTACCGTGCCGGTTTCTTCGTTACGCAGCGACGACTTCGGCCATTCCGGCTTCGCGCAGGTGCTGAAGTCAGCCACTGCAGGAACACGCACGGATTGGGCCGGAGGTGCCGGCGGTGCAGGAGGTGCCGGTGGTGCCGCTTTCGCCAGCTCGGTCGTTGCCGGCTTTTGCTGGGTCGTGTTGGCGATCACGTTCTGCTGTGGCGGCGGCTGCTGCACATTCACTTCAACTGGCGGAATGAACGGCGGTGGTGGCGCTTTCATTTCCGGCGGCGGAGGCGGTGGCGGCAACTCCTTCGGTGGCGGTGGAGCGACCTCTTCGATGATCTTGGTTTCAACCGGCTCGATCATTTTAGTGACGATCCGTTTGCCCATGCCCGACACCATTGCATAACCAGCGACGATGTGCAAAGCAACCACTACCACGATGCCGGTATAGTTCTTTTTGACCTTCCCGTTATCACTAAAATTCATGCCTGCTTTCTCCAATACCTACTCTACTTGAACCCCAAAATAGCGACACAAAGCTACAGCCGCATCCGGGACGTCGGCGAATTATACATACGAATTCTTCATTGTACATAGAATTTTGGGCTCAAAAAACTGGTTAAATTTCATGCCCTTAGCTGCTCCCGTGCACCAATCTGGCGTCCGTTCCGGGGCACCGCTGACCAACGCTGTGCAAGCCGTGCAAACAGTGTCATGAAGTTTTCCGAATGCGAAAAAAACAAAATTTTCTGCGCAATTCCCTCCCTTCAAGGTATGTAAAATTTGGTACCGAAACTTGCTATTTCATAAGAATGGGAGCGGTACCTTCGACTGACCAGTATATGCAATTTGCAGCCCCGGTGGAGCATGCGAATACAAAAAAACCAAGCTTGAAAGTTCACTACAGAAAAAATGCCGGCGTCGGCTGAAAATGTAGGTCCGGTCAAGCCGATCCGGTAATGCGGTCAGACCAGTTTACAGGGTTTTTAACGGATGAAGGAGTTCGGTTGCCATGCCGTTCGGACGGCGCTCCGAGGAGGGAAGGGAAAGTGCCGGACTTGGCGCGTCAATCCGGATCGCACCCTGAAATGTAGCGGCGGGCAGCCATGCAGCCGCCCGCCGGAGATCGATACGAAAGAACGGTCAAATCAGGCGGCCGCGCTTTTCACGCTTGCATTCCAGCGTGCTGATCAGTTTGCCTTCAGGTGACACGGTATCGAGGTGGACATCGAAGCCCCAGAGGCGTGCCACGTGCTTGAGCACTTCATGTGCCTGCTGGTTCAGCGGGCGGCGGTTGAACTGCGTATGGCGCAAGGTCAGTGCGCGGTCATCCCGCGTGTTGACGGACCAGACCTGGATGTTCGGTTCACGATTGCCCAGGTTGTACTGGTCGGCCAGTTGCTGTCGCACGTAGCGGTAACCCATCTCGTCGTGGATGGCCGAGACGGACAGCTTTTCATTGCGGTCATCATCGAGCACGGCGAAGAAGTGGAATTCCCGGATCAGGCGCGGCGACAGGTACTGGGCAATGAAGCTTTCGTCCTTGAAGTTGCGCATCGCGAAGTGCAGCGTTTGCTTCCAGTCGCTGCCGGCGATATCCGGGAACCATTCGCGGTCTTCGGCCGTGGGGTTCTCGCAGATGCGGCGGATGTCCGTCATCATCGCGAAGCCGAGCGCATACGGATTGATCCCATTGTAATAGGGACTGTGCACCGGCGGCTGGAAGACAACGTTGGTGTGGCTCTTCAGGAATTCCATCATGAAGCCATTGCCGACCACGCCTTCGTCATACAGCTGGTTCAGGATCGTGTAGTGCCAGAACGTGGCCCAGCCTTCGTTCATGACCTGGGTTTGCCGCTGCGGGTAGAAGTATTGCGAAATCTTGCGCACGATGCGCACCAGCTCGCGCTGCCAGGGTTCCAGCAGCGGCGCGTACTTCTCGATGAAGTACAGCAGGTTTTCCTCGGGCTCGGGCGGGAAGCGGATCGGGGCCTGCGCCACCGTTTCCTCCTCGGCCTTTCGTGGCAGCGTGCGCCACAGCTCGTTGATCTGCGACTGCAGGTAGGTTTCGCGTTCCTTTTGCCGGCGCTGTTCCTGCGCCAGCGACAGCTTGGCCGGCCGCTTGTAGCGGTCCACGCCATAATTCTGGATCGCATGGCAGGAATCGAGCAGCAGCTCGACGGCATCGATGCCGTGCCGCTGCTCGCATTCGGCGATGTAATTCTTGGCAAAGACCATATAGTCGATGATCGCATCGGCATCGGTCCACGTGCGGAACAGGTAATTACCCTTGAAGAAGGAATTGTGGCCGTAGGCGGCGTGCGCGATCACCAGCGCCTGCATCGTCAGGCTGTTTTCCTCCATCAGGTAGGCAATGCAGGGATTGCTGTTGATGACGATCTCGTAGGCCAGGCCCATCTGGCCGCGCTTGTAGCCCTTTTCGGTCGACAGGAAATGCTTGCCGAACGACCAGTGGCTGTACGACACGGGCATGCCGACGGATGTGTAGGCATCCATCATCTGCTCGGCCGTGATGATCTCGAGCTGGTTGGGATAGGTGTCGAGGCCAAAGGCTTCGGCCACCCGCTTGATTTCCTCGTGCGCCTGTTCGATCAGCTCGAACGTCCATTCCGACTGCTCGGGCAGCGCACGCGGGTGCGGCGGTCGTTTCATCATCTGGTTCATCAGGTTTGCTCCAAACCCGAGCCGTCAGGCTTGCGCCTGTCCAGCTCCGCCCTCCAGGGCAGGGCAGTTGACTATTTAGGCTGCTTCTTGAACAGTTCGCGGAACACCGGATAGATGTCGGCCGGCGTGACGATCTTCTGCATGGCGAAGTGCTGGTGGATCTCCGGCACCTGCGCATATTGTTCCCACAGGTTCTGCGGCGGGCCATCGGTGATTTCCACGTAGGTGTAATACTGCACCTTCGGCATGATCGTGTTGGCCAGCAACTGGCGGCACAGTACCGAGTCGTTGTCCCAGTTGTCGCCGTCCGATGCCTGGGCCACGTAGCTGTTCCACTGGCCGGCGCCGTAGCGCTCGTCGATGATCTTGTTCAGCAGGTTCAGCGCGGACGACACCACAGTACCGCCCGACTCGCGCGAGTGGAAGAACTCGTGCTCGTCCACTTCGGCCGCCGCCGTGTGGTGGCGGATGAAGACCACCTCGATCTTGTCGTAGACCCGCTTCAGGAACAGGTACAGCAGGATGAAGAAGCGTTTTGCCGTGTCCTTGCGCTGTTCATCCATTGAGCCGGACACATCCATAATGCAGAACATCACGGCCTGCGTCATCGGCTTGGGAATCTTGATGCGGTTGCTGTAGCGCAGGTCGAACGGGTCGATGTAGGGAATCGCCAGCAGCTTCGTGTGCAGGTGATGGATGCGCTTCTTCAGCTCGACAACACGGAAATCGTCGAGCGGCACATCGGCCAGCAGCAGCGTTTCCAGCTCCAGTTCCGCTTCGGCCAGCGCCTTGCGCGACGGGCCGCCCACGGCGATGCGCCGGCCGAGCGCGCCGCGCAGCGAGCGCAATACATGGATATTGCTGGGCGTGCCGGACACGGTGTAGCCGGCGCGCTGGCTCTTGAAATCGGTGGTGGCCGTCAGCTGCGTCTTGACGAGGTTCGGCAGTTCGAGGTCTTCAAAGAAGTAATTCATGAATTCCTCGCGCGACAGCTCGAAGATGAAGTCATCCTCGTTGGTCTGGTCGCTGTTGCCCGCCTTGCCGCGGCCGGAGCCGCCGCCGCCCTTGGGCCGGGCGATCTGGTCGCCCTTCTGGTATTCCTGGTTGCCGGGATTGACGACTTCCCACACGCCGCCATGGGCGTGGCCGAAGCTGGGCTCGTTCACGTCCTTGACGGGAATCGAAACCTTTTCGCCATTTTCAATGTCGGTGATCGAACGGCCTTTGATGGCGCGCCCGACCGCGTCCTTGATCTGGGCCTTGTAGCGCCGCAGGAACCGTTCGCGGTTGACCGCGGACTTGTTTTTGCCCTGTAGCCGTCTGTCGATGAGGTAACTCAAAAGAATCCTCCTGCGGTGGGGACCGCGCTCCCGCCGGGAAGCGGGAGCGCGAAGCCCGGTACTGCGGTAAACCAGACTCGCTTGTTGAACCTATTATGGCACTGACAGCCTTACGACGACTTCCGCACGCGCAGATACCATTCGCACAGCAGCCTTACCTGCTTGGCGGTGTAGCCTTTTTCCACCATCCGGGCCACGAAGTCGGCGTGCTTGTTGGCATCTTCGGCGCTGGCCTTGGCGTTGAACGAGATCACCGGCAACAGTTCTTCGGTGTTCGAGAACATCTTCTTCTCGATGACCGTGCGGAATTTCTCGTAGGACGTCCACGCCGGGTTCTTGCCGCCGTTGTTGGCGCGGGCACGCAAGCCGAAGTTGACGATCTCGTTGCGGAAATCCTTGGGATTGCTGATGCCCGCCGGCTTCTCGATCTTTTCCAGTTCGGCGTTCAGCGATTCGCGGTCGAAGCTTTCGCCCGTGTCCGGATCGCGGTATTCCTGGTCCTGGATCCAGAAATCGGCGAACGTGACGTAGCGGTCGAAGATATTCTGGCCGTATTCCGAATAGCTCTCCAGGTAGGCGGTCTGGATTTCCTTGCCGATGAAGTCCACGTAGCGCTGCGCCAGGTGCTCCTTGATATAGGAGAAGTACTTCTGTTCCGTTTCTGGCGGGAACTGTTCGCGTTCGACCTGCTGCTCGAGCACGTACAGCAGGTGCACGGGATTGGCCGCCACTTCCGTCGAGTCGAAGTTGAAGACCTTCGACAGGATCTTGAAGGCGAAGCGGGTCGACAGGCCGTTCATGCCTTCGTCCACGCCCGCGTAATCGACGTATTCGTGGATCGACTTCGCCTTGGGATCGGTATCCTTCAGGTTCTCGCCATCGTAGACCAGCATCTTCGAGAAGATCGACGAGTTTTCCGGTTCCTTCAGGCGCGACAGGATGGCGAACTGCGACATCATGCGCAGCGTGCCCGGCGCGCATGGCGCTTCGGCCAGCGACGAGTTGCGCAGCAGCTTGTCGTAGATCTTCACCTCGTCGGACACGCGCAGGCAGTACGGCACCTTGACGATGTAGATACGGTCGAGGAATGCCTCGTTGTTGCGGTTGTTGCGGAAGCTCTTCCACTCCGACTCGTTCGAGTGGGCCAGTACCACGCCATCGAACGGGATCGCGCCGAAACCTTCGGTGCCCTTGTAGTTGCCTTCCTGCGTGGCCGTCAACAACGGGTGCAGCACCTTGATCGGGGCCTTGAACATCTCCACGAATTCCATCAGGCCCTGGTTCGCCAGGCACAGGCCGCCGGAGTAGCTGTACGCATCCGGATCGTCCTGCGCGTAATCCTCGAGTTTTCGGATGTCGACCTTGCCAACCAGCGACGAGATGTCCTGGTTGTTCTCGTCGCCCGGTTCGGTCTTTGAAATGGCGATCTGCTTCAGGATCGACGGATAGCGCTTGACCACGCGGAACTGGTTGATGTCGCCGTTGAATTCATGCAGCCGCTTCACCGCCCACGGGCTGGGAATGCTGCGCAGGTAACGGCGCGGAATGCCGTAGTCCTCTTCCAGGATCACGCCGTCTTCCGCTTCGTTGAACAGGCCGAGCGGCGATTCGTTGACGGGCGAACCCTTCAGGCAATAGAACGGCACCTGTTCCATCAGCGACTTCAGCTTTTCGGCGATCGACGACTTGCCGCCGCCGACCGGGCCCAGCAGGTACAGGATCTGCTTGCGTTCTTCCAGGCCCTGCGCCGCATGGCGGAAGTAGGACACCACCTGTTCGATCACTTCCTCCATGCCGTAGAACTCGCGGAAGGCGGGATAGATCTTGATGACCTTGTTGGCGAAGATGCGGGACAGCCGGGTATCGTTGCGCGTGTCGACCAGCGTCGGCTCACCGATCGCGGCCAGCATCCGCTCCGCCGCCGACGCGTAGGTCAGGTGATCCTTCTTGCATAACTGCAGATATTCGGAAAGGGACATTTCCTCTTCCCGGGTGCGCTCATACCGTGCTGCGTAAGTGTCAAAGATCGTCATGTGCGTGTCCTCTGATGAAAACCTACAAGTCACGGGATGCCGTCGTCGCTGCCGCGCCGCCAATCTTGTGGATGCGCGCGGCGGTTCGTCAGGCTCCCTTATTGCGGTCGGCAGTCGTGGTGCAAGGCTGTCGGCCTGATCCTGGGTGCTGCTCCTTGATTGTCAATGAATACCTTCAGCTTCTGGCAATGGCACGCGTTGCGCGCGCCGTGAGCTGAGTTTCTTATATGCCGCGCCGTGGAAAGGTGCCGGCTTGCGTGTGTGTGCGCCGAAACGCATCTTACGCAGATGAAATTGATTATTGCGCTTATGGTGCGGGAAGTCAAAAGATTATCCTGCATCTTCAATTTCATCTCCAAGACCATGATTCGCAAGGTTAAACCATCGCACGCTTGAGCCCACTCACAGCATTGTTGCCAATTTCTTCACGCTTGGCACCACAGTAGCATGGTTGTTCAAGCTGTGCTGAACACCACACAAACCGTGCGGAAGGGCATGGATTCAAAAAAGATTTGTTCTTGCGCTAAGATGCGCTTTATCAGGAACAAAGGAAGCCAATGAACACCCAAATCCGCCATATCGTGCAGAACATGCCGAAAGCCGAACTGCACATCCACATCGAAGGTTCGCTCGAACCCGAACTGATTTTCGCGCTGGCGCAGCGCAACGGCGTACAGCTCGCCTATCCGTCGGTGGAAGCCCTGCGCGCCGCCTATGCGTTCAAGGACCTGCAATCCTTCCTGGACATTTACTATGCCGGCGCCAGTGTGCTGCTGAAGGAGCAGGACTTCTACGACATGACGGCCGCCTACCTCGCGCGCGCAAAAGCCGACCACGTGCGCCATGCCGAGATCTTCTTCGATCCGCAGACGCACACATCGCGCGGCGTGCCGATGGGCGACGTGATCAACGGCATCCACCGCGCCTGCGCCGACAGCGACGTGTCGGCCACGCTGATCCTGTGCTTCCTGCGCCACCTGTCCGAAGACGACGCGCTGGCCACCCTGGAAGCAGCGCTGCCTTACCGCGACAAGTTCATCGGCGTGGGCCTCGACTCGTCCGAGGTCGGCCATCCGCCCGAAAAATTCACGCGTGTCTTCGCGCGCGCCCGCGAGCTGGGCCTGCACCTGGTGGCGCACGCCGGCGAGGAAGGCCCGCCCGCCTACATCTGGTCGGCGCTTGACGTGCTGCACGTCGAGCGCATCGACCATGGCGTGCGCTGCCTGGAGGATGCCGAGCTCACGCGCCGCCTGGCCGCCGAGAAAATGGCGCTCACGGTATGCCCGCTGTCGAACATCAAGCTGCGCGTGTTCGACGACATGGGCCAGCACAACCTGCTGTCGCTGCTCGACGCCGGCATCGTGGTGACGATCAATTCGGACGACCCGGCGTACTTCGGCGGCTACCTGAACGAGAATTACCTGGCCACGTTCGACTCGCTGCCGCTGGGCCTGCAGCATGCGCACGAACTGGCGAAGAACAGCTTTGCCGCCTCGTTCCTGCCGGCGGAACAGAAGCAGAAGTTCCTCGATGAAGTGGATGCGTATTTCTCGGCGTTCGACGTCGTCTGACCACCATGTTCCTCCAGGCCCTCCGCATGACCGCGCGCGACTGGCGCGCCGGCCAGTTGCGCTTCCTGCTGGTCGCGCTGATCGTCGCCGTCGCCGCGCTGTCGTCGGCCGGCTTCTTCATCGACCGGCTGCGCGCCGGCCTGAACCGCGATGCCCACCAGTTGCTGGGGGCCGATCTCGTGATCGCCGGCGACCAGCAGATTGCCGGGGCCTGGCGTGACGAAGCGAAGCGCCGCGGCCTCGTGCTCGCCGATACGGCCGTTTTCCCCAGCATGGCGCAGGCCGGCGAAGGCGAGGCCGCGCAATCGGTGCTGGCCTCGCTGAAGGCCGTCGGCGCCGGTTATCCGCTGCGCGGCCGCGTGAAGGTCACGACCGATCCGGAGCAGGCCAACGACAGCGTGGGCACGCCGGCACCCGACATTCCGGCGCCGGGCACCGTGTGGATCGACGTTGCCGTGCTGCGCGCGCTGAACGCGAAGGTGGGCGACGCGGTGCGGGTGGGGGACGCCACGTTCCGCATCGCGCAGCTCATCGCCGCCGAGCCCGACCGCGGCACCGGCTTCATCAACTTCGCGCCGCGCGTGATGCTGCGCCATGACGAGCTGGCGAAAACCAACCTCGTGCAGACCGGTTCGCGCATCACCTACCGGTTGCTGGCCGCGGGGCAGGGGCCGGATGGCCGCGCCGCGGTCAAGGAGTTCTCCGACTGGGTGCGCGCCGAGATCAATGCCGGCAAGGCGCGCAATATCCGCATCGACACGCTCGAAGAAGGCCGCCCGGAAATGCGCGAAACGCTGGAGCGGGCCGACCGTTTCCTGTCGCTGGTGGGGCTGCTGTCGGCGATGCTGGCCGCCGTGGCCGTGGCGATGGCGGCGCGCCGCTTCATGCTGCGCCACCTCGATGCGTGCGCCATGCTGCGCTGCCTGGGCCTGACGCAGAACCAGGTGACGGCGATCTACCTGATCGAATTCCTGCTCGTGGGCCTTGCCGGCAGCGTGATCGGCGTGCTGGTCGGCTTCGGCAGCCACTTCGTGCTGCTCGAACTGCTGGGCCGTCTGGTGCAAGCCGATTTGCCGCCCGTATCGTTCATGCCGGCGCTGCAGGGGCTGGCCACCGGCATGCTGCTGCTGGCCGGCTTCGCGCTGCCGCCGATCCTGCAGCTGCGCAACGTGCCGCACAACCGCGTGATCCGCCGCGAGCAGGCGCCGCCGCAACCGATGGCGCTGGCCACGTATGGGCTCGGGCTGGCGGCCTTCGTCGTGCTGCTGCTGTGGCAGGCCGGCGACCTGAAGCTGGCGCTGTACACGGCACTCGGTTTCGTGGGCGCCTTCGGCCTGTTCGCGCTGGCCGGCTATGGCGGCCTGAAGGCGTTGAGGTCGCTGCGCACGTCGCTGAAGCATCCGGCCTGGCGCTTCGCCGTCACGTCGCTGCAGCGGCGCCCGGGCGCCACCGTGGTGCAGGTCGTGTCGCTTGCATTGGGCCTGATGGCCCTGCTGGTGCTGACGATCGTGCGCGACGACCTGATGACATCGTGGCGCAACGCTACCCCACCGGATGCGCCGAACCACTTCGTCATCAACATCCAGCCGGACCAGAAGGACGAAATCGCCGGCAAGCTGCGCACCGGCGGCGCGCTGGAAGCGCCGCTGTACCCGATGATCCGCGGGCGGCTGACGGCCGTCAACGGCAAGCCGGTCACGCCGGCCACGTATCCGGAAGGGCGCGCGCGCAACCTGGCCGAGCGCGAGTTCAACCTGTCGACGATGGCCGAGATGCCCTCGCAGAACCGGCTCACGGCCGGCAAATGGTTCGACGACGCCCCGGGCAGCGCCGAGGCCTCCGTCGAGGAAGGGCTGGCCAAGACGCTGGGCCTCAAGCTGGGCGATACGATGCAGTTCGATATCGCCGGCTCGCCGGTGACAGCGAAGATCACCAGCCTGCGCAAGCTCGAGTGGGGCTCGATGCGGGTGAATTTCTTTGTCATCATCAATCCGCGCGCCATGGCCGACACGCCGCAGACGTGGATCACCTCGTTCCACTTGCCGAAGCAATCGGCCGCGCTGGGCACGCAGTTGTCGCGCGATTACCCGAACCTGACGGTGATCGACGTGGGCGGCGTGCTGCGCCAGATCCAGTCCGTGCTCGACCAGGTGATCCAGGCGGTGGAGTTCCTGTTTGCCTTCACGCTGGCGTCCGGCCTGCTGGTGCTGTATGCGGCCCTGATGGGCTCGCAGGATGAGCGCACGCGCGAATCGGGCCTGCTGCGCGCGCTGGGTGCGACGCGGCGCCAGCTGTCACGCGCGCAGATGATCGAGTTCCTGCTGGTGGGTTCGCTGGCCGGCCTGCTGGCCGCCACCGGCGCTGCGGCGATGGGCTGGGGGCTGGCGACTTACCAGTTCAAGTTCGACTGGGTATTCAGCCCCATGGCCTGGATGGCCGGCGTGGTGGTGGGTGCCGTGTGCGCCGCGATCGGCGGCTGGCTCGGCTTGCGCAACGTGCTGCGCCAGCCGCCGCTGCAAACGCTGCGCGAAGCCTGACGAACACCGGTGCCGGATGCTCGCTCCATCAGCAGGGCGTCATTCGGCACCGTATCCTGCGGCCTGTGCTACGCCGCCAGGAAATCCGCTGATTGCCGCGCATTCAGGAACTGCTCGAACGGCGCCGGCGGCGCGGCCAGGTAATGTTCGGGGAAATCGAACAGCGCCCAGTAATATTTTTCGCGGCCCATGCACACCTGCGGCGCGCGGCAGTGGCGGTGCCATTCGTCGCCCGCTTCCGTCGAGTACATGCCGTCGCCGGGTGGAAAGAACGGCAGCACGCGCCGTTCCGAGAGCGCCAGCAGCAGCGAGTGCGGCGCATCGTTGTCGCGCGCCACTTCGTACTGGGCGCACATGCCCTGTTCCGTTTCAATGACCATCAGCTTGGCACGGCCATAGCGGTCAAAGAACAGGATGCCGGCCGGGCCCGGATACAGGTAATGCTCGACGAAGCCATGGCGGCGGTACAGGTCCTGCACCACGGCGGCCATCGCCTGGCAGCGCAGGAAGCTGAAGTCGTGCAGGGCCAGCATGTCCGCCAGTGTCTGCGTGTAGTCGAGGAAGAAGGCGCGCTGCATGGCGCCGATTTCCACTTCCAGCCGGTCGAGCGCGTCGTCGTCGCTTTTCTTGATGTAGCGGTCGATCAGGCCGCGATTGAACGCATCGACCGCGATCTTTTCGTCCGCCGCCCCGGTAAACAGGATTTTCTTCGTTGGCAGGTGCCGCAGCGCTTCGCAGAATTCCACGCCATTCATCTGCGGCATCGAGTAATCGACGACGAGCACGGAAGGGATCGTGAAACGCATGGGCTGCTCGCACACGCGGTGGATGCGCCGCATGTCGACGGCCACGTTGGGCTGGTCGGGCGACTGGTTCAGGCTGTCGAAATCCACGTGCAGCGGCAGGTCTTCGCGCCGGGTGCTGCGGGCAAACCAGTCCAGCGCCACCGCCGTATCGTGGAAGGTCTTGCCCGGCAACAGCGGATCGAGCTGGAACGTCAGGCTTTTCAGGAAGGAATCGCTGTCGTCCACCAGCACGACCGTGGTCGGATGGAAAAGGATCGGAAGTCTCATGAGTCACCTGATGGCGGTGTGCTGTGCTGAACGGGGAACTCCAGCACGAAGATCGAGTAGGCGTGCTCGCGCGACACGCAGCGGATATCGGCGTTCCATGCGCGCATGATCTGCCGGCACAGCGCGAGTCCGATACCTGTGCCGTTGTGCGCGGGGTAGGCGTAGAAGCGCTGGAAGATCAGCGGCAGGCGGCGCGCGGCAATGCCGCATGCCGTGTCGATGAACAGCAGCCTGGGCGCCTTGCGGTTGCCATCGACGATGATGCGCACGCGGCCCTTGCCGGCGCGGTGGATGGCCTTCAGCGCATTGCGCAGCAGGTTGAGCAGGATGACCACCGTCAGTTCGTGCTGGCCGGCGAAACGGAAATTGCCGCGCACCTGCACCGTGACCGCATCGCTCTGTTCCGGGCCCGTGAACGGGTAGCGGCGCAGCACGGACTGCACGGCATCGGCCATCGACACGGTCTCGAACGGCTCGTGGCGCCGCCGCACCGCATTGGCCGACAGCAGGAACAGGTCGATCAGGTGGTTCATGTGGCGCACTTCGTATTGCACGCGGGACATCGCATTGCGGACATCGTCGGGCTGGCCGGATGGCAGCGCTCCCAGCATGCGTGTCAGGCCGCGCACATTGGCTTCCATGCTTGCCAGCGGCGTGCGCATCTCGTGCGCCACGGCGCCCAGGCCTTCGCCCAGGCCTGCCAGCTTTTCCTGCTCCAGCGCCACGCGGGAAAAACGGGCCAGGCCCAGCAGGAGCACGATCATGCCATGCACGGGCAACTGCTGCAGCACGCCCGCCGACAGGATCACGTCACCCTTGCCTTGCAGGATGACGCACAGGCAGGCAAGCAGCGTGCCGGTCGCATAGCAGCGCAGCGCCAGCTTCGTGGGGAAGTGGAACAGGCCCACGATCATCACGGTCAGGCACTGTGCCCACGCGCCCGCCGCGCCGTTCATCATGAACATGTAGGCACCAAAAAACGGCAGCACGAATGTGAGGGCGAACGGCACATACAGCTCGCACCAGCGGGTGTGGTAACGCGCGGCGGCAATGCCGGCCACGCCCAGCAGCGTGCCCAGCACCCGGAGCGCCGGGCTTTCGTAAGGTTGTGGGAATACCCACGTGAACATCACGAAATATAGGGGGTGGAGGATGACGCTGAGCCAGCCAAGGACAAACGCCTGGATGGCTGCGCGTTCGCCGCCGCGGTGGCGCCGCGCCAGCCGGCCGATGAAGCCGCCGGCCGCGCGTTCGATTGCATCGTGACGCATGGCTGTGTGAATGGCTCGAAACAAGCCATCTTCCTACCAAACCCAGCCATGTTGAGCGGTATCGCGTGCGGAATTGATTTGGATCAATCAGCTTACGTGCAGTGCGCTATCATGACGATTATGACTGAATCACGCACTGACTCCCTTCCTGAATCCCGCAGCCTTTACGAGGTCATCGGTGGCGCTGAAAAGCTCCGCGAGATGGTCGACCGTTTTTACGATCTGATGGAGCTGGAACCGGAATTCGCCGGCATCCGCGCCATGCACCCGCCCGCCACGGATGGCTCGCGCGACAAGCTGTACTGGTTCCTGACCGGCTGGATGGGCGGCCCCGACCTGTACCAGGAGCAGTTCGGCCACCCGCGGCTGCGCGCCCGGCATTTGCCGTTCGCGGTCGGCAGCAGCGAGCGCGACCAGTGGCTGCGCGCCATGGCCTGGGCGATGGAAGACGTGGGCATCGCCGAAGACCTGCGCCTGCGGCTGATGCAATCGTTCTACCAGACCGCCGACTGGATGCGCAATAAAGCGGACTGAGCCAACAAAGGCGGCTGAACCATGGAAATCTACGCCTTGCTGGCGCTGGCCATCGCGATTCTTGCGGTGCAGATCGTCATTCTCGTTCGCGGCAACAATGGCAGCGCCGGCAGAGATGGCGACATCGCCGAACGCCTGGAACGGGTCGAGCGCGAAGTGCGCATGCAATTGCAGGCCACCGCCCAGGCCCAGCGGCAGGAGATGGGTAACCTGCTCGCCCAGTCCCACGCCGCCACCGTCCAGCAGCTCGACGGCATGCGCCGCCAGATCGAAGTATTGACGGAGTCGAATGCGCGTCGCATGGCCGAAGTGCGCGCGACGCTGGAAACGCGCATCCGCGACCTGCAGGCCGATAACTCGGCGCGGCTGGAAGAGATGCGCCAGACCGTCGATGAAAAGTTGCATGCTACGCTGGAATCGCGGCTCACGGAATCGTTCAGGCAGGTATCGGACCGGCTGGAGCGCGTGCACCAGGGCCTGGGCGAGATGCAGCAGCTGGCGCTGGGCGTGGGCGACCTGAAACGCGTGCTCACGAACGTGAAAACCCGCGGCACATGGGGTGAAGTGCAGCTCGAAATGCTGCTCGAACAAGTGCTGACGCCCGACCAGTATGCTAAAAACGTGGAAACGGTGGCCGGCACGAATGCGCGCGTGGAATTCGCGCTGAAATTGCCGGGCCAGAAGGACGGCGGGCCGCCGGTCTGGATGCCGATCGACGCCAAGTTTCCAAAGGAGCAGTACGAACGGCTGCTGGAGGCGGCCGAGCGGGCCGATGCCGAGGGCGTGGCGCTGGCCGGCCGCGAACTGGAACGGGCGGTGCGCACCGAAGCGAAAACCATCGCGGACAAATACGTGTGCCCGCCGCAGACGACCGATTTCGCGATCCTGTTCCTGCCGACCGAGGGGCTGTATGCGGAGGTGATGCGGCGCCCGGGCCTGGCGGACGAGCTGCAGCGCGTGAACCGCATCAGCATTGCCGGCCCATCCACGCTGACGGCGCTGCTGAACAGCCTGCAGATGGGGTTCCGGACGCTGGCGCTGGAAAAGCGTTCGTCCGAAGTGTGGCAGGTGCTGGGCGCGGTCAAGACGGAATTCAGCAAGTTCGGCGACGTGCTGGCAGCCACGAAAACCACGCTGGAACGCGCCGCGAAGAACATCGAATCGGCGGAAGTACGCAGCCGCCAGATGGCAAAGAAACTGAAATCCGTCGAGGCACTGCCGGCCGAGGCGGCGGAACTGTTGCTGGGCCGGCAGGTCGAAACCGAACTGGACATTACAGACAACTGAATCGCTGCCAAAGGAGGCCGCCATGCCCCATCGTAACAAGATCGTCAGTGCCCAGGAGGCGGTTGGCAGGATCCACGATGGCGATACGGTGGCAACCGGCGGCTTCGTCGGCGTGGGCTTCGCGGAAAACATTGCCGTTGCCCTCGAGCGGCGCTTCACGTTCCAGGGTGTGCCCCGCGACCTGACGCTGCTGTACGCGGCCGGGCAGGGCGACGGCGGCGAGCGCGGCCTGAACCACTTCGGCCACGAAGGCCTGGTCAAGCGCGTCATCGGCGGCCACTGGGGCCTGGTGCCGAAACTGCAGCACATGGCCATCGACAACCGCATCGAAGCCTACAACCTGCCGCAAGGCGTGATCAGCCAGCTGTTCCGCGACACGGCCGCCGGCAAGCCCGGCCTGCTCACGCACGTGGGGCTGGGCACCTTTGTCGACCCGCGCCATGGCGGCGGCAAGGTCAATGGCCGCACGGTCGAGAACCTGGTCGAACTGACGACGATCGGCGGCCGGGAATGGCTGTTCTACAAATCGATCCCCGTGGACGTGGCGATCATCCGCGGCACCACGGCCGACAGCGCCGGCAACGTGACGATGGAGCGCGAAGCGCTCACGCTCGAAGCGCTGGCGATCGCGATGGCCGCGCACAACAGCGGCGGCATCGTCATCGTGCAGGTCGAGCGGCTGGCCGCCTGCGGCACGCTGCCGCCGCGCCAGGTGCGCATCCCCGGCATCCTCGTCGATTGCGTGGTGGTCGCCGAGAAGCCGGAATACCACATGCAAACCTTCGGCACGCCCTACGATGCCGCATTTGCCGGCGAATTGCGCGTGCCGCTCGACGGCATCAACCCCATGCCGCTGTCCGCCCGCAAGGTGATCGCCCGCCGCGCGCTGCTCGAGCTGTCCGACGGCGACATCGTCAACCTCGGCATCGGCATGCCCGAAGGCGTGGCGGCCGTCGCGGCCGAAGAGGGCATGCTCGACCGTTTCACGCTGACGGCCGAACCGGGCGTCATCGGCGGCATGCCGGCGGGCGGGCTCGACTTCGGCGCCACCGTCAACCCGGACGCCGTCATCGACCAGCCCTACCAGTTCGACTTCTATGACGGCGGCGGCCTCGATGTGGCCATCCTCGGCCTGGCGCAGGCCGACCGGCAGGGCAACCTGAACGTGAGCAAATTCGGCCGCAAGCTGGCCGGCGCCGGCGGCTTCATCAACATCAGCCAGAGCGCCCGCAAGGTGGTCTTCATCGGCACGTTCACGGCCGGCGCGCTGGAGGTGGCCATTGGCGACGGCGGCCTGCGCATCGTGCGCGAAGGCGAGTCACGCAAATTCGTGCACGAGGTTGAACATCGCACCTACAGTGGCGCCGTGGCCCTCGAGCGCGGGCAGGAAGCGCTGTTCGTCACCGAGCGCTGCGTATTCCGCCTGACGCCGCAGGGGCTGGAGCTCGTGGAGGTGGCGCCGGGCATCGATATCGAACGCGATATCCTGGCGCGCATGGATTTCGTGCCGCGCATCGCGGACGAGGTCAAACCCATGGATGCGCGCTTGTTCGGGGAAAGGGCAATGGAGGCGGGGTTGGACAAGGGCCGGTGAACCGGCGCCGCTGCAAGGCCGCACGTGCTTGCCACGGGTCAGACCAGCCCCTCGAACAGCAGCACTTCCACCGGTTCACCCGCGGCCACGTTGCCGCGCTCGTCCGGCAGCACGACGATGCAGTTCGCTTCCGTCATCGAACGCAGGATGCCGGACCCCTGCGCGCCGGTAATCCGCACCTCGCGCTTGCCATCGGGCGCAATGGACAGCACCCCGCGCTGGAATTCGGTACGCCCCTGGCGCTTGCGGATCGGTTCGGCGGAGCACGCCTGTACCAGCAGGTCGGCCGGCGCATCGGCGCCCATCATGCGCAGCAGGGCGGGGCGGGCGAAGAAGTAGAACGACACCATCACGGCCACGGGATTGCCGGGAAGGCCGAACAGGAAGGCCTCGCGGCCATCGGCGCCGATGCGGCCGAACGCCATCGGCCGGCCGGGGCGCATGCCGATCGTCCAGAACGCCACGTCGCCCAGGCGCGCCATGATGTCGCGCGTGTAGTCGGCGGCGCCGGCCGACACGCCGCCGGAGGTGACGATGGCATCCGCGCTGTGGCATGCGTCGCGCAGCGCCGCTTCCAGCGCCGCCGGGTCGTCCTTCACGAGGCCCATGTCCACCAGCTCGCAGCCAAGGCGCGTGAGCATGCCGAACAGCGTGTAGCGGTTGCTGTCGTAGACGCAGCCTTGCGCCAGCGGTTCGCCGACCGAGCGCAATTCGTCGCCGGTGGAAAAGAACGCCACGCGCAACCGGCGCCGCACCGCCACTTCGGCAATGCCGAGCGAGGCGATCAGCCCCAGGTCGGCCGGGCGGATGAGCTTGCCGGCGACGAGTGCCGGGCGGCCCGCCATCAGGTCTTCGCCGGCCAGGCGGCGGTTGTCGCCGGTGCGCACGCTGCGCGGCGCGATCGTCACGCAGTCATCCTCGATGCCTTCCGCGCGCTCCTGCGGCAGCACCGTGTCGCAGCCGGCGGGCATGACCGCGCCCGTCATGATGCGCAGGCACTGGCCGGGGCCGGGGCGCAGGCCGGACGGGCGTCCGGCGAAATCGGTGCCGATCACCTTCAGCTTGGTCGGATGGTCGGGCGAAAGCTGGGCGCCGGCGAATGCAAAGCCATCCATCGCGGAATTGTCGTGTGCGGGCACGCTGATCGGCGAGATCACGTCCTCGGCCAGCACGCGGCCCAGCGCGGCGCGCAGCGCCACTTTCTCCACGCCGCGCACGGGCCGCACGAATCGTTCGATGACATCGCGCGCGCGCCGCACCGGCATCGCGCACGGATCGAGATCGCACGTGAGATCGTGCAGGCGTTGCGCGCGGTCTTCGCGCTGCAGCTCTTCCAGGGTGTTGATGTTGCGGAACGCCGCGGCATCGTTGAAGAGCACTTCGGCCACCTTCAAGCCCTCGTGCCATCCGCCCATCTTGCGCCCGCCCCCGCCAGATAGGCATCGAGCCGGGGCAGCACCGCCACTTTCATCAGCGCGAATACCGGGTGCGGCTGCTTGCGTGCCGCGCCGGCATCGTCCGCTTCCATCGTCACGGCGAACGCCACGTCGGCATCCTGCGCCAGCAGCGCCTCGCGCAGCCGCTGTACCAGGTCTTCCGGCAGGAACGGCGAATCGCACGGCACCGTCGTCAGCAACGGCGTGGTGCACTGGCGCAGGCCCGCCTGCAAGCCGGCCAATGGACCGGCGAAGCCTGTCAGCTCATCGGCAAGCACAGTCGCCGGCAAATGAGCGCCCAGTGCCGCATAGGTTTCGCGGCTGCGGTTGGCGCTGATCGCCACGCTGGCCACTTGCGGCGCAAGGCGCTGCAGCACGTGCGCCACCAGCGTCGTGCCCCGGAACGGTTGCAGGCCCTTGTCCACGTTGCCCATGCGGCTGCCGCGGCCGCCTGCAAGGACCAGGCCGCTGATGTCGTTGTCGCTCAACTCATTCTCCAGAATGTCTCCGCCACGCAGTCATCCACCACGCAGCTATCCACCACGCAGTTATCCACCACGCAGTTAACCACCAATGTAGGACATCTCGACCTTGCGCGCGGCACTGCCGGACAGCCCGTCCGTGTTGATGGTGCGCAGCTCGGAATAACGGTCGCCGCGCGCCTGCCACAGCGCGCCGACCGCGGCGGCCAGCTCCTCGTCGCTGTGCCCGTCACGCAGCAGGGCGCGCAGGTCGTGGCCCTGCGTGGCGAACAGGCAGGTGTACAACTTGCCTTCGGTGGACAGGCGCGCCCGCGTGCAGTCCCGGCAGAACGCCTGCGTGACGCTGGAAATGACGCCAACCTCGCCGCCGCCATCGGCATAGCGCCAGCGTGCCGCCGTCTCGCCCGTGTAGTTCGGGTCCACCTGCACC
The DNA here is from genome assembly GCF_004209755.1 of Pseudoduganella lutea. Lineage (NCBI taxonomy): Bacteria > Pseudomonadati > Pseudomonadota > Betaproteobacteria > Burkholderiales > Oxalobacteraceae > Pseudoduganella > Pseudoduganella lutea. Next base: position 4,452,992 of record NZ_CP035913.1, read on the forward strand.
AGTGGCAGTTCGGCGTGGATCCGGCGAACGATCTCGGCCGATGGAATCACGTCTTTCATGTTCCAGCCGTTCGAGGCGCCCACGTCCATGAACTCGATGAAGCGCAGGATGTGCGGGGTGCCATGGAAATGCCGCGCCATCGGCAGGATTTCCTGTTCGTTGGTGCCGGCTTTGACCACCATGTTCACCTTGATCGGCCCCAGGCCGGCATCATGGGCGGCTTCGATACCTTCGAGCACGTCGGCAACGGCGAAGTCCACGTCGTTCATGGCGCGGAACGTGGCATCGTCGAGCGCGTCCAGCGACACGGTCACCCGTTGCAGGCCCGCGGCCTTCAGCGATTTCGCCTTGCGCGCGAGCAGCGAGCCATTCGTCGTCAGCGTGAGGTCGAGCGGCTTGCCGTCGACGGTGCGCAACGCGGTCAGCATTTCGATCAGCCGTTCGATATTCTTGCGCAGCAGCGGTTCGCCGCCGGTCAGCCGGATCTTCTCGACGCCGTGCGCGACGAACTGGCGCGCCAGGCGCGTGATTTCCTCGAACGTCAGCAGCGACGAGTGGGGCAGGTACTGGTAATCCTTGTCGAACACTTCCTTCGGCATGCAGTACACGCAGCGGAAGTTGCAGCGGTCGGTGATCGAGATGCGCAGGTCGCGAAGGGGCCGCGCCAGGCGGTCGCGCAATTCGCCGGTGGGTGCTTCAAACGCGGCGGGAATGGCCGGCGGCCGGCTGCGGCCGTCGTGGAGGAGGATGATCTTTTCGGTCATTGCAAAAGTGGTACCCGGTTCGCAGCAGTGAGCTGCTTTATCTGACTTGGCTAAACGCTACTAAAGCGTTGATTTCATTAGCGTAATGTAGCACGAGGCCGGCGATTGCACAGGCGCCGAGCAACTTTACGGGGCCGGTTTGCCAGCGCAGCAACGCCCAGGCCGCCACCGCGGCGATCGCCAGCGCCGCCCAGTCCCAGCGCCCGCCGGCGTGGAACACGTGCGCGCCGAAAAACACGGCCAGGCTGGCGATCACGCCGACCACGGCCGCCGAGATCGCTGTCAGCGGTGCCGTCATGCCGATATTGCCGCGCGTGGCTTCCACCAGCGGGCCGCCCGCCAGGATGAAGATGAACGATGGCACGAACGTAAACCATGCCGCCACCACCGCGCCAGCCACGCCGGACAGGGCCGGATCGCCCAGCACCAGGTGCCGCCAGCCGCCGACGAAGCCCACGAAGGCGTTCACCATGATCAGCGGGCCGGGCGTCGTTTCGCCCAGTGCCAGGCCGTCGATCATCTGGGCCGGCGTGAGCCAGCCATACGTTTCGACGCCGCCCTGGTAGACATACGGCAGCACCGCGTAGGCGCCGCCGAACGTCAGCAAGGCCGCCTTCGTGAAAAACCAGCCCATCTGCGCGAGCGGATTGTACAGGCCCGTGAGCGCGGCTACCGCCACCCAGCTGCCTGCCATGAGAGCAACACCCGCCAGGGACGCGCCCAGCAGCCTGCCCCATGTGAAACGGGCATGCGGTGGCGTCGGCGTGTCGTCGTCGATCACGGCGGGACCATGGTGGGCGATGGCCTTGCCATGGCCCGGCATGCCCGGCACGAACGCGGCCGGCCGCAACCGCCCGCCCAGCCAGCCCAGCACGGCGGCAGCCAGCACGACGGCGGGGAAGGGCACGTCTACCATGATGGCCAGGAACGCGGCACCGGCAAGGCTCGCCAGCCAGCCGTTGCGCAGCGTGCGCCGGCCGATGCGCCAGGTGGCCGCCAGCACCAGCGCGACCACGGCAGGCTTGATGCCGTACAGCACGGCCGCGACGGCGGGCAGGTGGCCGAACGCGAGGTAGATCCACGCCAGCCCGATCAGGATCAGCAGCGACGGCAGCACGAACAGCGTGCCGGCCAGGATGCCGCCACGCGCCCGGTGCAGCAGCCAGCCGATATAGACGGCCAACTGCGTGGCTTCCGGCCCCGGCAGCAGCATGCAATAGTTCAGTGCATGCAGGAACCGTTGCTCGGAAATCCAGCGCCGTCGCTCGACGAGCTCGGCATGCATCAGCGCGATCTGGCCGGCCGGGCCGCCAAAGCTGATGAACCCCAGCTTCAGCCAGTAGCGCAATGCGGTCGACAGGGAAGGGATTGGTGTCATGGGCGAAAAAAAAGGGAAGCCGCAGCTTCCCTTTTTGCTGGCTGAAGATCAGCGTCGGGTGTCCACCTGCACCAGCGGCTCGTCCGCCACCTGTGGCGCGGGCCTGCGGGTACGGCGCACCCGCGCAGGTGCCTCCTCGTGCGCGGCCGCTTCCTGCGCGGCACGCAGCTTGGCCGGGTCAGTCGCGGCCATCTGCAGGCCGGCGGCTGCCAGGATCGATTGCAGGTCCGTCGCCGCGGCGGCCGGCTGCGCCGGAGCTGGAGCAACAGATGCCGGAGCAGGTGCAGGCGCTTCCGCGGCGGCTTGCTGCGCGACCGGCGCGGCAACCGGGATCGCCTGGGTTGCCACGGCTTCGGCGGCAACCGCCTCGGCTGTAGCAATCTCGGCGGCGGCAGGCACGACCATGGCGGTTTCCGCCACCGGTGCCGTCTCGGCGGCGGCCGGCGTTTCGGCTGCCGGTGCCTCAGCTTGTGGTACTGGTTCGGCGGCTGGGGCCTGCACGATTTCCGCTTCGGCGGGTTCGACGGCCACTGGAGCGGCGGCGACTGTTACGGGCGCGAGCGTTTCCTCGGCCGGTGCCTGCACGATTTCCGCTTCGGCAGGTTCGACGGCAACCGTGACGGCTGGCGCTTCCGTTACCGGCGGCAGCGCTTCGGTGGCCGGCGCCTGGACGATTTCCGCTTCAGCAGGCTCGACAGCAACCGGCTGCGTTGCCGGCACGTCGGCCGTGGCGGCTTGCACTTCGGCCGCTGGCGCGCCCTGGACCGGCTCCGCTGCCACCGGTGCCTGCTCGACAGCGTCGATCGCGGCGGCGGCCACGGGCTCAGCGGGAGCCGGTGCTACCGGTGTGCCGGCGAATGCGGCAGCCTCTTCGCGCGCCGCGGCTTGCGCTTCCCCGGCAACGACCGTGGCGGTAATGGCCTTGATCGTGTCGCCTTCGGTTGCGCTGGTGCCGAACTCGTCGGCGGACTCGATACCGTCGATGCCTTCGCCACCCTCGCGCTCGCGGCGGTTACGGTTGCGGCCACCACGGCGGCGGCGGCGGCGCGGTTCATCGCCGCCTTCGCCCGCTTCCAGGTCTTCGCCTTCCGGCCCGGTGTTGGCAACCGACTTCACGAGGCTCGGCGCCTCGATGGCTGGGGCTGCGACCGGTGCAATGGTACCGGTGCCCGTGCCGACCGGGCCGACGCCGGTGGCGGCCAGCGCCAGTTCGTCGGCTTTGGCTTCGGCAGGCTGGGCTTTCGGTTCACGCGGCTCGCGCGGTTCGCGCGGCGGGCGCACTTCGCGGGGCTCACGCGGTTCACGCGGCGGGCGTTCCGCCCGTTCCGGGCGCTCGGCACGTTCACGCGGCGCCACGGCGCCTTCGGCCGTTTCCACTTTTTCGCCAGCCTTGTCGGCGAATTTCTCCAGCTTTTCACGCGGTTCGCGCGGTGGGCGCGGCGGGCGTGGCGGGCGTGCCTCCGTCACCGGCTTCGCTGCCTCGTCGCGGGCACCCGGTTCGCGTTCCTTCGGGCCGCGCGGATTGCGGCCACGCGGGGCACGGCCATTCTTGTCGGCGCGCTCGGCCGGTGCAACGGCCGGCTTCGTGACGATGGCCGGGGCCGTCGGCGGTGCCGGTTCTTCGGTCTTGCCCGTGAAGAACGACACCAGTTTGGCAAAGAAGCCTTTCTCGGCCGGGGCAGGGGCGGTGACCGGGGCCGGCGCCACCACCGGTTTTACCGCTTCCGGTGCCGGCGTGCGGTCCACGATCGGGGCCGGCTGGCTTGGCGTGATCGTCTTGACGACGGCTTCCTGGCGCGGCTTCTGCTCTTCCTTCTGGCGCTTGGCGAAGCCCATGTCGGTTTCCGCCTGCTCGGCCATCGTGTAGCTGGCGGCCATCTCTTCGAGGCGCGGGTCGTCGTGCTTGATGCGTTCGAGCTTGTAGTGCGGCGTGTCGAGGTGCTTGTTCGGCACCAGGATCACGGTAATGCGGTGGCGGTTCTCGATCTTGAGCACTTCGCCGCGCTTTTCGTTCAGCAGGAAGGCGGCCACGTCGACCGGCACCTGCACGTGGATCGCGGCGCTGTTTTCCTTCATCGCCTCTTCCTGGATGATGCGCAGCACCTGCAGGGCGGACGATTCGGTATCGCGGATGTGACCGGTGCCGGAGCAGCGCGGGCACGTCACGTGCGACCCTTCGGACAGCGAAGGGCGCAGGCGCTGGCGCGACAGTTCCATCAGGCCGAAGCGCGAAATCTTGCCCATCTGGACGCGCGCACGGTCGTGGTGCAGCGCATCCTTCAGGCGCTGTTCCACTTCGCGCTGGTTCTTCGACACTTCCATGTCGATGAAGTCGATGACGATCAGGCCACCCAGGTCGCGCAGGCGCAGCTGGCGGGCCACTTCCTCGGCCGCTTCGCAGTTGGTGTGGAAGGCAGTGGTCTCGATGTCGGAGCCGCGGGTGGCGCGGGCCGAGTTGACGTCCACGGACACCAGTGCTTCGGTGTGGTCGATCACGATGGCGCCGCCGGAAGGCAGCGGCACGGTGCGGCTGTAGGCCGTTTCGATCTGGTGTTCGATCTGGAAACGCGAGAACAGCGGCACGTCGTCGCTGTAGCGCTTCACGCGATGCACCATGTCGGGCATCACGTGGCTCATGAACTGGTGCGCCTGTTCGTAGATCTCGTCCGTATCGATCAGGATCTCGCCGATATCCGGCTGGTAGTAATCGCGGATGGCGCGGATCACGAGCGACGATTCCTGGTAGATCAGGAAGGCGCCCGATGCGGATTTCGACGCGCCTTCGATCGCGCGCCACAGCTGCATCAGGTAATTCAGGTCCCACTGCAGTTCATCGACATTGCGGCCGATGCCGGCGGTGCGGGCAATCACGGACATGCCCTGCGGCAAATCGAGCTTGTCCATCGTTTCGCGCAGTTCCTGGCGCTCTTCGCCCTCGACACGGCGCGATACGCCGCCGCCGCGCGGGTTGTTCGGCATCAGCACCAGGTAGCGGCCGGCCAGCGAGATGAACGAGGTGAGGGCGGCGCCCTTGTTGCCGCGCTCTTCCTTCTCTACCTGGACAACGATCTCCTGGCCCTCGCGCAGCGCTTCCTTGATGGTGGCGTTGCGCACGTCGCAGCCTTCACGGAAGTAGCTGCGGGCCACTTCCTTGAACGGCAGGAAACCGTGGCGGTCTTCGCCGTAGCTGACGAAGCAGGCTTCCAGCGATGGCTCGATCCGGGTAATGACGCCTTTGTAGATGTTGGACTTGCGCTGCTCGCGTCCAGCGGTTTCGATGTCGATGTCGATCAGTTTCTGGCCATCGACAATGGCTACGCGCAGCTCTTCCTGCTGCGTAGCGTTGAACAACATGCGTTTCATTTTTTATTTGACTCCGCGACCCTTCGGCCGAGTTAAGCCGCTCGTGAGAGCGGCAACCGTACAAGGATATACGCGGGAATTAAGGAGGCTGCGGGGAAATGCCTCGTCGTGCGGCAGCGCGCAGGCGCAGCTGCCACAGTGGGCGCATGATGCTGATCGTCATGCCGAGTTCGCACCACCTGCAACTCATCCTGTCCGGCCCCATCACTGTGGTGGGGCCGCGGAGAATGCGGGCGTGCGCAATTGGTCGAGCCGGCCATCTTGTGTGGTGCCCGGCGAAAACGGCAAGCGTTATCAGCTTCATCAACCGGCAAGCAACGACTCTGTGCTTGCTTGCCGGATTTATCCTAACGATCCAGCCAATCTAATTCCAACATCCGTCCACCAACCCGATGACAACAGTGGTTGCCACCCTGATCCGTGCCCGTATGTGCGTATACGTTTATTTCCGCTGAATTAGCATTTAAGCGAGGCCAGCGGACGCGCCCCTGTGTAAAATCGTGGTTTTCTTCTTACACTGCAACAGCAAGAGAGCACTGTTTCAAGTGCCAAATTGCCACGGCGAATTGATTATATATTCAAAATGAAGGACTTAGAGAGATTTTCTGGGAAGACAACCCAAAAGCCCCGGCAAAGCGCCGCGGCGTCTTCCCCACAAACAGTCCTGCCCCAAGCACAATTCGTGACGATCGGCGAAGAAGAGGCCGGACAGCGTATTGATAACTACTTGTTGCGTGTTTGCAAAGGTGTGCCGAAGAGTCACGTCTATCGCATCCTGCGGTCCGGTGAAGTGCGTGTGAACAAGGGCCGGATCGACCAGTTGTACCGTCTGGTGGCGGGTGACATTGTGCGTATTCCGCCTGTACGTATGGCGGAGAAGCCGGACAATGTGGTGCCTGCCGCCGAATTTCCCATCATTTACGAGGATGCGCACCTGCTCGTGATCGACAAGCCGGCCGGCGTGGCCGTGCATGGCGGTTCCGGTGTGTCGTTCGGCGTGATCGAGCAGTTGCGCTCCGCCCGCCCCGATGCAAAATTCCTCGAACTGGTGCACCGGCTGGACCGGGAAACCTCGGGGCTGCTGCTGCTGGCGAAAAAACGCTCCGCGCTGACCAGCCTGCATGAGCAGATGCGCGACGGCGAGACGGACAAGCGTTACCTCGTGCTGGCCACCGGCGACTGGAAAAACAAGCGCCAGCATGTAAAAGCGCCATTGCACAAATACACCACGGGCGATGGCGAGCGCCGGGTCGCAGTCATGGAAACCGGCATGCCTTCGCATACCGTCTTCACGCTGCTGAGAAAATACAAGGACTTCGCGCTGCTCGAGGCGGAGTTGAAGACCGGCCGCACGCACCAGATCCGTGTGCACCTGCAGTCGACCGGCTTTCCGATTGCCGGCGACGACAAATATGGCGACTTTGCCCAGAACAAGGCGCTGCAGAAGCGGCCCGTGCCACTGAAGCGCATGTTCCTGCATGCCCACCAGATTACCTTCCGCCATCCCGACAGCGGGAAAATCATGACGCTGAACGCGCCCCTTGCCCCCGAATGCGAAAAATTCTTGGTAAGCTTGGGCCAACCCGATAACTCTGCTCTGCAATAGCGGATACAAAACTGGAGCCGGCGTCGCCGGAGCACATGGCAAGAAAGCAATTTGACCTGATCGTTTTCGATTGGGACGGCACCTTGATGGACAGTACTGCAACCATCGTGAAAAGCATCCAGTCGGCGGCCAGGGACCTGGGCCTGCCGATTCCATCGCGCGATGCCGCGTCGCACGTGATTGGCCTGGGCCTGTCGGAAGCCATGCAGAAGGTGCTCGGTCCCGACGTGGATCCGAAATATTACCCGCGCATGGTCGAACGCTATCGGTATCACTATTTGACAAAGGACCATGAGTTGACGCTGTTCGACGGCGTGCCCGAACTGCTGGCAGAATTGACGCAGCAGGGATACTTCCTGGCGGTGGCCACCGGCAAGAGCCGCGTGGGCCTGAATCGCGCACTGGACGCGGCCAAGCTGCTGTCGACATTCCATGCCACCCGCTGCGCGGATGAAACGTTCTCGAAGCCGCACCCGGCGATGCTGCAGGAGCTGACGCGTGAATTGGGCCAGGACCTGCGCCGCACCGTGATGATCGGCGATACCACGCACGACCTGATGATGGCGCAAAACGCCGGTTCGGCCGGCATCGCCGTCGAATACGGCGCCCACCCGGTCGACCAGCTGCACGCATGCCGGCCCGTATTTTCCGCGAAGAACGTGCCGGAACTGCATGCCTGGCTGAGTGCCAATGCCTGAGGTCCGACGCGTGAGGTCCAATGCATGAAGCAGGCCCAAGGGGAAACAAACACGCTGTGAGCAACGATATCCTGATCTGCGCAGCCGATGCGGTGCCGGACGGCGGCAAGGGCATTCGGTTTGCCGTGCTGGCCGGCGGTGAACCGGCCACGGCGTTCGTCATCCGGCATGGCGGTACTGCCTACGCATACCTGAACCGGTGCGCGCACGTGCCTATCGAGCTGGACTGGAACGAAGGCGAGTTCTTTGAATCCAGCGGCCTGTACCTGATGTGCTCCACACATGGTGCCGTGTACATTCCCAGCAGTGGCCAATGCGCTGGCGGCCCGTGCCGCGGTGGCCGGCTGCGGCCCGTGGCGCTGGCCGAGCGCGACGGCAACCTGTACTGGCAACCGGACGACTACATCCGCCCTCCAACAACAGTTCTATGAGTAACGACAACCAAGAAACGCCGGGCAGCCTGCCGCCCGAACCGCTCCGCCCGGACACGCCGCCCATCAAATGGGAACGCGAAGTCCTTGAGAAGCTCGTGTTCGCCACGATCAAGGAGCAGCGCGCCAACCGGCGGTGGAGCATCTTCTACAAAGTGGCGATGCTGCTGCTCGTGTTCTTTGCGATCGCCAGCTACTTCGAGGTCAACCTTCTTGGCAGCGAAGGCGACGTGGGGCGCCACACCGCGCTGGTCGAGATCGAGGGCGATATCGAAGCGCAGGGTAGCGGCGCGGCCTCCGTTGTCATTCCCGCATTGAACAAGGCGTTCTCGGACGATGGCTCCGTCGCGGTGGTGCTGCATATCAACAGCCCGGGCGGCAGCCCGGTGCAAGCCGGCATGATCGTCGACGAGATCCGCCGCCTGCGCCAGGGTTACCCGGAAAAACCGCTGTACGTGGTGGTGGACGAGATCTGCGCGTCGGGCGGCTACTATATCGCTTCCGCAGCGGACAAGATCTATGTCAACAAGGCCAGCATCATCGGCTCGATCGGCGTGCTCATGGATGGCTTCGGTTTCACGGGCACGATGGAAAAGCTGGGTGTCGAGCGCCGCCTGATCACGGCGGGCGCCAACAAGGGCTTCATGGATCCGTTCAGCCCGCAATCGGACAAGCAGAAACAGCACGCTCAGGCAATGCTGAACGAAATCCACGAACAATTCATTGAAACCGTGCGCGCGGGCCGCGGCAAGCGGTTGCAGGAAACCCCGGAAACCTTTTCCGGTTCGTTCTGGACAGGTGCGCGGGCCATCGACATGGGCCTGGCCGATGAACTGGGCAGCGTGGACAGCGTGGCGCGCGACGTGGTCAAGGCCGAGGACATCATCGATTACACCCAGCACGAAGGCTTGCCGGAGCGGGTGCTGAAGAAGTTCGGCGCCGCGGTGGGCAGTGGCGCGGTCAAGGCCGCGGTAGAAGCCGGCGTGCCGGTCATCAAGTGAGCTCAGTGATGATGAGCCGTTTCAAACAAAAGCGATCGGGCGCTTGAAAACGACTGCAGATAGGTTATAGTAGTCCTGTAGTTATTGAACGGAGGGCGCAATCTTAAAAGCACTCAACATTCGATCGCGCGGTCGTTATCCGTATCACCTCGCGTACTAGACTATCTATCGCATCAGCGAATTGAGAGAATTAAATTCCTCACTGGTCCCTTCCGGGGGCTGGAAAACAGCGGCCCCTGGCTGCTGTTTTCGTTTCGCGCCTTGCTTGTTCGTCACGTGTTTTGGCGCCGCACCGCTTCGATCTCGCTTTGGAAGCCGCCTGCACCCAGCCAGTCGTGAAAGCCTTGCGTAGTTGCCGCGAACCAGCGGTTCTGCGGCATCACTACCGGTTCGGCGCCGGTTCGGCAGCGGGAGATCAACAGTTCGGTGGCAAACCGGCCCGCGGCGTTGCGGGAAGTGGCAGAGCGGCATTCAGCGGTGATCATTACGGCCTCCAGGTGATCGTATCGGGATCTCGGATACTTTCTTAACGATAGGGTAGGAAGATTGGCTGCGGTTCAGCAGATTCCTACATGCGTTTCAGTGTATCAACGACAAAGATTCCCTACTTGATTTTTCTCAACTACCGAATGATCGTTCCTTGCGATCCGGTAGAATGCCGCCCATGAGCAAACTATCGCTGGATCGCATCCTCCAATCCCAGGGCTTTGGCACCCGCAAATATTGCCGCACACTGATCGAGGACGGCGAAGTGGCCGTCAACGGCACCGTCATCGACAATTACAAGTCCACCATCGACACCGATGGGCTCGTTCTCACCGTCTTCGATGAGGAATGGCGTTACCGCCAGCATGTGTACATTGCCCTGTACAAGCCGACCGGATACGAATGCTCCCGGAAGCCGAGTCACCACCCTGGCGTACTCAAGTTGCTGCCCGAGCAATTCACGTGGCGCGACGTGCAGCCGGTCGGCCGCCTCGACCATGACACCACCGGCCTGCTGCTGATCTCCGACGACGGCCCGTTCATCCATGCCCAGTCCTCGCCGAAACGCCACGTGCCGAAGGTGTATCAGGCCACGACGGCCGAACCGGTGACGGATGCGCTGGTGGCGCAGATGCTGTCCGGCGTGCAGTTGCACGACGAACCTGCGCCGCTGGCCGCGCTCGTGTGTGCACCAAAAGGCGAGCACCAGCTGGAAATCGTGCTGGAGCAGGGCAAATATCACCAGGTCAAGCGGATGCTGGCTGCCGCCGGGAATCATTGCAACGCGCTGCACCGGTCGGCCATTGGCGGCTTGCAGTTGGCCGACCTGGGATTGAAGGAAGGGGAGTGGTGCTATCTGGAGGAAGAGCAGCTGGGGTTGCTGGCGGCGGGGTGAGCATGCGCCGGCACGCCCTCTCTTTGCCTGGCAAGGATTGCAGCTGGAAAATGCGATTTTCGGGACATGCGGCTCCCGGCCCGGGATAGCCGATTATCGCGGGGGCTGGCTCCGGGCAGTTCGCTGCATCATCGACGGGAGCCAGGCAAATCTGCTCAGTCTGCCTCTGTCATCCGGTGCCCGATTTTGTTGTCGTTCAGGAAATTCACGAAGTTGTTATAGCGCGCGTTGAATTGTCGATTGAAAGCCGAAAAAGACACTTCGCCCAGGAATTTCTCGACATCGAAATCTTCGGTCACCGCATCCTCGAACAGCACGGGAATCGAGAAAAATTCCGCCAGTTCGGCAGTTCGTGAATCATACGCGACGAATACCGCAGGCCGCCCCATGGCCAGTGCGGTGATGTTGCCGTGCAGCCGCGTGCCGAAATTCATGTCTGAATTTCGCGAATACTCATAGTATTCGTTCCCTGTTTCAAAGCAGACTGCATTCCGGATGAAATCATCCGTGAACCCCTGGTCATCTTCGAGCCAACCTATTTCTTTCAGCTCGTTGATGCCGCTTTCCTGGTCCATTTTGTAGACTATCTTTGTCTCGGCAGAAATGCCTTGAGTAAGATATTTGAGATGGTAACCGCTGGAGCGAAGCTTCTGGATCAATCTTACCTGCATTGCCCGGGAGTTCCGGTCGTCTCTTGTATAAAGTCCACCGAGGTAAGGATGCGTGGTGAACGAGAGATTGCGGTGGGATTGAGGCAGGTAACGTATTCTCACATGCGGATTTCGTTCTCGAAAAATGCTCGGGCAGCCAATGGTCTGCACATTGTCAATGCCAAGCTCATTCAGCAGTCTTTTACTATGATCGCCACGGACACCTATCGAGTGCACGGACTTTGCTGAAATTTCTTTCAATGCGGCGACGGTATCGGGGTGGAGTTCGATGGTGCTATCCATGCTCGGGGCTTGCGCGCCAATACCGAAAGCAAGAATGGGAATCTCTATGCGCTGAAAGAAGGGCAACCATTGACGAAGCGGCCCGTCATCGCGAATGTAGTTTGATCCGCGAATGATGACGTAATCGAAATTGCGGTTGTAGTAATCATAAAGCTCGTCGCTGACAGCGGAGATATCGGGGACTTCTTCCATGTAGTCATAGTCCAGAAGGCGCAGTGTCGATTCATGCACGAACAGGTCGCCGCGATTCATGTCCTCCGTGAACGAGTGCCAAACCTTTCGCCGGACGACCGGTTCGCCTTCGCTTTGCTCCACAATGCCCGAAGGCCAAAGAATTAGAATTTTCATATTTTGGATTAATGGGTGATTCTAAAGTTCCGACAACACGGCGACATCGTCACCGGTACTTCCTGGAAAATAATGGCTGGCCTGCAAAGCCAGATCGAAGTTTTCGTCGTTGTGCCGCCGGCGAACATATGCCTGGCCACGCAAACGCAGCTGTTCTGCCTCCGACGGATGCTGGATAATCCATTGCAAGGCGTCGATATACGCCTGGGGTGAACTGATATCCTTCACGATCATGCAGTGGTCGACACCAAGATCGGCTCGGATCCCGCCTATATCCGGCGCGACGACGGTCATTCCTGCCCACAGCATCTCGAGCAGGATGTTCGGCAGCCCATCCCACAATGAGGTGTACAGGAAGCAGCGGTATTGCTCGCGTGTCAGTTCCGACGGGCTGGAGAACGGACCCTTGTATACGATATTCGGGACCGACTGCAGGCGTTGGACAATTGCGTCGCCATGTTCGACGACAGCCGATCCAAATACATCGAACGTCACGAACGGCATGCGCTTGGCGATCTCGATCAGGATTTCCGGCTGCTTCTGGCGATCGAGGCGGCTGGCCCACAGTACTTTCCTGGAGAGATGGGGGTAAGGTTTCGCCAGTGGACGGTGGCTTACGGGATGCGGCAGGACGTGAATGATCCCTGGATCGATTCCGATATCGTCTGCAAGATGGTTCTTGAAGGTCGTATTGTCCGTGTAGATACCTGCTACGCCATGCACGCATTGGCGGATAAAACGCGCATAACCTACCGGTTCGTCGATATCCGTGTAATCGTAGCAGTACAGCGATACATAGATTTCCGCCAGCGATTTCATCGGCCGCGTAAAACGCTTCAACGCTTCCCAGGCAGCATGGCTGTTGATGATATGGACCTTGGCAGGTCCCAGCGCACTGATCAGGTGATAAACGATCTGTGCCTGGCAATACAGGTTTGCTTCACTGAACAATTCGCCAAACGGTACGACATCGACGTCCGCTGGAAGCCGGTGCAGCCATTCGGAGTCCGTGTTTTCCGTCAGAAAAACAACCGTACGCAGGCCACGAGCACTTAGCGAGGCAATGTGATACAGGCTTGCTAGGTCGGCGCCACCTTTTTTCAACCATGGCAAGAAAAATGCAAAATCATAGTCTTGCTGGCGCAGGTACCCCTTGACCTTACCCATGCCTTCGGCCCACGTGATCTTGGACAGCGGCGTGTAATGCAATGGCGCTGGAAATGGCATGAAATCGAGCCCGGGCTCGTATTCGGAATGCTTGTGCATTTCCTCCGATATCCACGGTTCCAGCTCCGTTCGGTCCAGAAATTCTTGCAATACATCTTCGAGGCCGGTAGGGCGGCCTTCGCGTCGACCGGCATTCTGGTAATGCCATGTAGCAGTCAGGCCGTGCAGTGCCAGCGCGGACTTCAAGCCTGGATTCGCCCGCAGGTAAAGCTCGTCAGACCATGGCCAGGGTTCTCTCTTCGTTACCTGCGATCTGGTTGCCGCCTCGCGTCCTTCCCACAACCCGTTGGCAATGAAATGCGCATAACCATTCGCGAAACCGCCATTCTTGACGGCCTCCGCAACGTCGGCATACCTGGCCAGGTAAGCGGCGTCGTCCCAGTTTGGAGGAACCTCATCGCTGAGCGACATCACGTGTTTGCTTGGGTATTGTTCATTCATATCAATTATGTACAGAGGACACGCCGACTGCTTTCGATTTCGAACGCCCGAATATCAGCTGGCGAGCGAAGCTGGAGGGGCGCACGATCGCGCTGCCCGATGCGGAACGCAGGTTGAGGCTGCCGGTGGGTTTGAGGCGAACGAAATGGGCCGTCCGTGGTACCGGTCTGTGCTTGATTCCTTTCGCTACCGTATCCATGTTCCAATGCCAGTCTTCATAGCCATGCCCGTCGTCGATGCCATTATCGTGGACAGGATTTTCGAGGTAGATGGACCGATGACCGAAAGACAGGGAAGTCCAATAATTCTCGAGAAGAAGGCCTGCAATGCCGGAAGGATCGAGCGTGGCGGGGTCCGGGTGGCGAAATGCTCGATGATGCGCCCCGAAATAAATGTTGACTTCGGGGTGGTAGATCGCTGCTTTTCCGGGAGCTTCCGACCTGGCGTGAGAAAACGCTTCAGCAATCCAGTTTTCGGAATATAAATCGTCACCGTCCAGCAAGGCAATATAAGTTCCTGTACTGCGATCGATGCCGTTTCGCCGAGAGCTGCCGAGGTCTCCGTTGCTGACCTCGATAATGGTGACTGGCAGCGCCGAAAAGAAGTTTTTCTGAGCCTCGGCAGTCAGGCGGCGCGTCTCGCCGTCGGCATTGTCGAGCACGATGACGAGTTCACAATGCAGGCCCTGATGCTGAGCAAACTCCATCATTCGTGCAATCGAGGTGAAGGTCGGCATGACGATCGCACCTTCCCTGTGCAGGTTCAGGATGCAGCTGACATCCACCGTCTGGTTGTCGTAATCTGCCGCCAGCGTCAACTTGTCCGGCGTCGATGGCGAAGGCTTTCTCTGGGCGGAGCGGACGTGAGAAATCAGCAGTTCGATATAACTGAGCTTGGCAGGGACCATCAGGATTTCAGTACCCGATACCGAATACATGGCGCTTGCATACTTGAAACTATCGAGATCGGTAACGGCGAGATACGTGTAGCTGAATTTTGTCTGGTTCAGGTCGGCCATGAGACGGCGATCCCAGAATGCCGCCTGGATGTCATGCAGCGGAGCCAGCATGTAGCGAACCGAAGGAATATCCTGATGACCGAGGAACTGGCGACGAGCGCCGCAAAAATAGTCCACGTATTCCGAATTGACATTGATAATGGCTGCCGGCCGGTAGTTGGACAGGAAGTTGCCCAACGCCTGATCGAGCAGGTAGGCAATATCGCCACATTCGCGCAGGACCATCTTGTAATTGAAATAGCAGACATCGCCCTCCTGGCGCACCAGTTGTTGGGCAGTCAGGGCATCGCCGCACAGTACCAACAACCGGTGCCCGTCGCGGGCAGCCCTGCGCAGGCCAAGTTGCAGGTGGCCGGCGCGATCACTGGTCATGTTTTCACAATCGATTGCAACGATCGAATAGTTGCCACCGCAAAAAGCGGCGGCCCTGCCGAAAAGATAGCTGGCGCCGACATTGATATCGGGCGTTTCACATTTCAGATCACTGGCCACTCGAAGTAATTCGAAGATATCGTTGTCGTAGCGGGTAGCGGCTTTCGCCTCCGCATACAACCACGCCGGCAATTCATCCGCGTAACGAATGCGGTTCTTGATGTGTAGCAGTTGCGCATCGCACCGATCATCCAGGCCGGCGAAATCGGCGTAGCTGTCGATGATCGCAGGGTCCCGGAAGAGCGCCGTGGGCTGCAGCACGAGCCCTGCGATAGTGCCCAATGTCGGGCGTGCAGGATCGCGTCGATAGAAATATACCGTTCCGGGCACAAGGTCGCGCTCGATGCCCTGCGCCAGCGTCTCGCAGCTCCAATGCCAGTCTTCCGAGCCGAATCCCTTGCTGTGATCGTAGGGCGTGATCGGGACCCTGGTGAAAATCGATGAGTGGGCAAAAAGATTGTTACAAAAATGCCAGGATGTCGCCAGGTGCAGAGGGTGAAATATTGGGTCGTCGCTTCTCAGCTGTGCGCGGACGAAAGACGAATCGACGCCGAATCCGGCAAACAGCTCGGTATGGTAAATGCAGTTCCTGTTGTCCGTGCGTTGCGCGTGTTGATAAGCCAGCGCCGGCCATTTTTCCTGCCAGATATCGTCGCCATCGAGGAAACAGTAATATTCACCCTTTGCACGCATGATGGCGTGTTGCCGCGCACTGCCCAAATTGCCGTATTCGACGTACTCGATAACGTCGATTTGCTGATCGAATCGTGAAATGACCGAGCGGGTTGCCGGGTCGACCTTGTCGCCTATGACGATGATTTCGCAGCTGATGTTGATGTTACGACAGAACACCGCCGCGGCGATTACGCTGCGCAGGGCCGGCATCAGCAACAGCTCCTCGCGGTGCGCATTGACGATAAATGAAAGGTTGGGGGCGGGAAGGGCGGCGTTATTCAAAGTCGTTTCTCCGAGAACTCAAGCATACCGTTGGCAAGGCCAACGGCCTGGCTGGATTGACAATACTCGACATTGGCAGGTTTCAGGATAGTTCCGGTATCGATGGCAGTGCATTCGTACGCGGTCTGCGTGAGCGCGGTGGCAAAGCAAAGCCACCAAAGGCGTGGCCGTTGGGGTCGAGGTTGACCGCCGGGTGATAGGCCGGATCCCGCGACAGTACGTGTCCCCAGCGCTGCCGGAGCATGTCGATTTCACGCTGTGCACGCGCTTTCTTTTGCGGGGTATCTTCATGGCCCCGGCTCGCGGATTCCGCATGCAGCAATTTGGCATGGGGCGTCCAGATGATCGTCTTTCCCGCCGCCCGTAACTTCAGGCAAAGATCGACATCGTTGAAGGCGACAGGGAACGCGTGCGCATCCATTCCACCGACCGCGATGAAGTCCTGCTTGCGAAGAAACAGGCAGGCCGCCGTGCAGGCGCTGACGCGTTGCACGAGCTGGTTTCGCCCATGATCGCCCCAGTCGGCATCCATGAGGCGATTGCCGAAGTGGCCAGCCACGTCGCCAACGCCCAGGACCACGCCACCATGCTGGACCATGCCGTTTGGCCACAACAGCTTTGCACCGACCGCCCCGACACCAGGCCGCATGAGCTGGGCAATGATCTCGTCCAGCCATCCCTCGTGCAACGCTTCGATATCGTTGTTGACGAGACCGATGATCTCTCCCGATGCCTGCGTCACGGCGCGGTTGTTCAGGTCCGCATAGTTGAATGGCCCCGGCATCGGCAGCACGCGGATGCCCCGCGTGGCAATGTCGGCGAAGTAGGCATGGGTCGATGATTCGGTGGAGCCATTGTCGATGATGAGGATTTCGAGGCGTCGCCATGTGGTGAACCGCTGGATGCTGTCGATGCAGCGCTTGAGCAGGTCGGCACGGTCCCGGGTGGGAATGATCAGGCTCACCACGACGTCACTTGCATCAGCGGGCAATGCCGGCCGCACCCGGCGAGCCGCGCCAAACGCACCCGGCAAAGGGCCCGCCAGCTCTTCAAGGGAAATGGCTGGTTCGTGCGCCTTGATCGCGCGTGCAGCCGCCACGGCCCGGTTTGCGCATTCCCCTGGTGTCAGCGGAGAATTGACCTGGTAGAGCACGCGAGGCACATGCACGATTGCCTCGTCGCTGCGAGTCCATACCTCTGACAGCGACGCCCAGGCGAATTCGGCTTCGTTGGCCAGAGGTGGCAGGCGCCGTGCCACACTGCTGCGGACGAGCAGGAATTCAAGCGCACAGTCGCTCCCCAGCGCATAGTCGGGGTCCCATGCCGGCTTGAACCAGGGACGGCCTTCATGTTCGCTATCCGTATAGACCACCTCGACATCATCGGATGTGAAACCGGCCAGCGCATGAACCAGTGCGTACTGGCCCAGCGTATCGCCGGCACGGATGCATGTGATCACTTCGCAGCCGGCGGCCAGTGCCTCGGCGAGCATCGAGGGAAATGGCAACCCGCTGTAGAGCTGGGTGGTCCGTCCCTGGCGCTCCAGGCTCTCGGCAGTACGCGCCGTGGCGGCAGCATCCTGCGTGCCGGTAACGAGGATGCCGAGCCGGAGGGGCGCCAAGCTGGTGGGCACATCCTTGCTCGAAGCGTGGTCGAAGCGCGCCGACCATTCCGGCCATGCGCTCAGCGGAAGGCTGCGCGGCACCATCCGCTCATAGGTGGCGGCGACACGAAGCGTCAGTTCATCGGTATCTTCGGGCAGCAGTGCCGCAAGGCCTGCCGGCATGCAGCAGACGATTACCGGACTTCCGTTCAGCGCATGGCCTTCATCGTCAACCACGCGCAGTGTGTGCGTCCTCCCATCCGCCAGCGATATGGGCAGTGCAAGGTCAAAACCATGCGGACCATCCACGTAGGCACGCGACAGTGGCAGCACGATATTCGCCGCGGCCTGCGCGACCATTTCGTGGCCCAGGAATGCCCGTACGGTTCGCGTGCGATGTGGATCCGATGGGTCGATTGCCCAGCCGAACAGGCGCAGCCCGCCATCACCCACGACGGAATTCAACGCCGCGGGCGGTGGTTTCCGGATGTGTGCAATGTCCATGCTGCCAGGCAGGACCACATCGGTATTGGCAACGCGGGCGGTCAGTATCCCATGCGCGTGGGCGGCCAACGCATTGAGGTCGGCAATGAAGCCGTGGCAGACGTCCGCCCGGCCAGCGAGCGCACTCAATGTCGTGGCAAGGTCCGTGCGGGCAGCGTCGGCAGCGATACAGGCGCACGGTACGCCGTCGAGGCATAGTTCAATCACCACCCGGGCATCGGGACAGGCGCTGTTGAATGCCCAGCCGAACACCAGTCGATCATGCATTCCTTCAAGCGCCCCGTGCCAGGGGCCATTGCCTGACATGGCGGAAATCTGTTCAGGAACGGGCAAGTCGGTATTCATCGATCTCCAGTAGTCGAAACAATCAGGCCGCTTTTGGTGCGGTATTCCAGCTCTCCAGCCAGCCAACGGCATCGAAGTGCTCGTCGAGCACAACCGGCCTCATCTTTGGCGGCAATCCCGCCGGGTTATCGGTCAACACCGCGCTGCAACCGGCGGCCTGGATCAGGCGCAGATCGTCGAGCAGTGGCAGCGCATCGCCCTCGACGAATGGCACGTGGTCCACCACACCCGTATGCCACAGCGCTTCGCTGCCATCGCCAATGACAAGCAGGCGCACTGTCGATCCCGGCCGGCTGGCAATGGCACGGGCCAGCGCCAGCACATGGTGCGCAGCCTTGCTGGTGCCGTCGTGCCGCCAGATCGCGATCCGCTGGCTGGCCGTGCGCAGCGGTGGCAACGTTGCCGGCAATGGTCGTTTGGCAATGATGTTCGGCAGCGCGGCAGTTGCCTGCGCGGTATCCGCCTTGCGCAGCCAGCCGGCAGCGCGCGAGGCGGGCAGCGCCGCGCGCAGCACGGCACGCGCCGCAGCCAGTGGATCGTCGCGCTTGAACGCCGTGAATTCGGGGTAATACGACGGGTAACGCGCCACCAGCACGCTCCGGTTCTGTGCCACGCGTAACGTCTTTTCGGCGCGGAACGACACCGTTCCGGCATGCGCCACGAAGACATTGGTGACATGCAGGTGGCGCCAGCCGGCGGCGCGGGCGCGCATGCACCAGTCCACTTCCTCGCCGTAGCCGCGTACCAGTGCGGTTCCGTCGAGCATGCCAACGCCGTCGAGCACCGTACGCCGGATCAGCATCGTGAAGCCGCAGCACGATGGCAATTCCACGTTGCCCGCGGTCGTGGCCGCGGCGGTATCGTCCAGCGCGGCCAGTTCGCGGGTATCCGGTGCTGGGGCGGCCTGGCTCATGACCGGGAAGCTGCTGATCTCGCCATTGTTTGTCCAGGGCGTCACGGAAGCAATGTCAGCTTCGGCGTACAAGGCTCGCGCCAGCCGATCGATCCAGTTGCCATGCACCTGGGTGTCGGCATTCAACAGCAGCACGTCATGATCGGGCAACTCGCGCATGCCGCGGTTGACCGTTTCAATGAAACCAAGATTGCAGGCGTTGCGCAGCAGCGTGATGCGGCCGGCGGCGGCCTGCTTGTCGAGCCAGGCCGACAGGGCCGGTTCGGGACTTGCATCGTCCACTACGACCACGCGTGCGGGCGTGGTGTTTTCCTTCAGGCTCGCCAGCACGCTGTTCAGGCAAGCCTGCACAAGCGCTAGCTCGCGATAGACGGGGATGACGACCGATACGGGCCGTGGCTGGTCTGCCGCGTCCGTCCTCATGCGGGCCTGGATAGCGGGCGGCGCATAGAAAGCCAGTGGCGAACCCGGAAACAGTTGCCGGCGCCCGTCGGGCTGCACTACTGTAATGGACCACACCTTGCCCGGCTGCGGGCAGGCCAGCCGGAAGCGGCTGCCGTCGGCGGGTACTTCACACTGAAACTGCCGGGTTTCATCCGACAGCAGCAAAGTGGCGCGCGGTGCCGGTGCGCCGGCCTGCGCACTGAAGAAAATCATGCCTTCGATGGCGTCGCCTTCGCGCCAGCAGGCACCCGTATGGGCAACGCCCGCGGCGCGCAGCAGCGCCAGCAAGTTCGCATGCCTGCCGGCGCGGCAGCGGGCAGGCAGGAATGCCGGGCCCAGGCTGGCCACATCGGCGCGGCCGCCATCCTGCAGCCAGCTTTGCAGCATCGCATCCTGGAGCACGGGATTGCAGGCGTCGGCCTGCCATGCCGCGTGCCATGCGCGCGCGGCCATGAATGGGTAGCCGGTCTGCAGCACTTTCGCGCGCAGCATGGCTGGAATGCTTTTCGTGGAAAGGCGCCGGCAAACGTATTCGGCAGCCACCAGCGCATCGGCGTGGTGGCCCGCCGCGAACGCTTCCAGCGCGCGGGTCAGCAATGCATCGTCCCGCAGGCGGGGCGTGCACGAGGCCAGAAAAAAGGGGGCAGGGCCCCCTTTCAGATCTTGCATGGGCGCTTTATCCCGTGACGATGCCCTCCACCACGGTGACCGAGCCAACCACGTTCACCTCCTGCAGTTCCACATGGTCCGCCGCCACCGTCGCGAACTGTGCCACGACAAGACTGCGGTCCGTGCCGCCCTCGAGCACATCGATCCAGTACTCGACACCTCCGGCATCTCCCGCTCGACCCAGTGCGTTCTGATACAGCTCCGCAATGAACTCCGCGTCGGTCAATCCATCGTCGGTGTATTCAGCGGAGTCCAGGAAATGCCCGGCGATACTGCCGAGATCCAGTCCGTTGGCCGCCTGCTCGAACCAGTAATCGAGCCCGCCCGCGTCCGCCGTTCGGCCGAACACCGCCTGGTACAGGTTCGCCACCGCCGCCTCGGTATCGTTGTCCGCGAAGATCAGTGCATCCCCGTCGTCAAGCTGCACGAACTGCACGTTGGAGATATCGACTTCGACCCCGGTCTGGCTGTTCATGATGACCGCTCGCCCATCTTCCGCTGTCACGGTAAAGTCGTCGTCGTCGCCCACTGCCTGGATCATCGTGTCGCCACCGCCGTTCACGGTACTGCTGCCTTCAGCCGCGACCACGATGGTATGTCCAGTGCCGGCGTTGACCGTGTCGCGGCCACCGACCGTGATGTGCGTCCCCTTGTCGTCCGCGATCGTGATGACATCCTCGCCGGCCGTGCCCACGATGATGCGTTCGATCGGATCGCCCGGGGCGCCCTGCGGATCGTCCGCGGCGGCTTTCTCGGCACCGGTCGCCGCAGCGGAACCAAAGGTGGCGTTGACACCGCCCGCACCCTGGAACAGGACCACGGGAATATCCGCGTCGACGGTCACTGTGGTCTGCGCGGTATCGGACACAGACACGAAGACCAGCTCGGTGCCTTCGGCCGCTTCGACGGTGCCGTTATTGGTAACGGTCACCTGATCGACAACGATCGGATCTGCGTCATTCGAGCTCACCAAGGCGAGGATGCTGTTGATCGTGGCCTCGGTGAAGACGGCAGTGGAAGTATTCGTGAGCGCGGTCGTGATGGCGCCCTGGTTGGAATCGTACATGGATATCCTGCTCCTATATCAGACAGATTTCCCGGCGAAGAGAACCGATACCGTTCGTTAAACCAGGCCGGGCACTTGGTCCACGAATCGTTGCAAGAATCATTGCCTCATGGTTATAAGAGCCAGCCACGAGGTTATACAATTCTTATAAAGGCCTTAGCGTGCCATGTTTTTCATAGTTGGGGAGGCACGATTGAACGCGGCTTTCGCTCAGCGTTGCAAAATGGTTACTGCCTGCTATCCTCGCGCAGTCTAGCGCGAATCCTCACTGCGAATTCTCGCGAATTATCACAAGCGTGAATTCAGGTTTGCTGGAGGAATTGCCCCTTAAATCCCCCGTTGTTCGTTCCATCGACGCACCGCGCCATGCCCGACAATGCATGCTCAGGAGAATCAATACAGTCGAGCACAGGTAGCCGGAGCACCCGATGGCAGAAGATAGCGAAGCCGAGAAGACAGAACCAGCGTCAGAACAGCGCCTGCGAAAGGCGCGTGAGGAAGGCGACGTTCCCCGTTCGCGCGAGGTCGCGACGTTTACCGTGCTCATGGCCGCGGGTGCCGGCCTGTACATCTTTGGTACGACGATGGCGCGCCAGTTGTCGGCCACGCTGGCCTCCGGCCTGTCGCTCACGCGCGAACAGGCGTTCGACATGGACGTGCTGGGCCACCGCATGCTGGCGGACGTGGTGCAGGTGCTGATCACGTTCCTGCCGCTGGGCCTGGCCGTGATGCTGGTGGCGATCGCCTCGCCCGTGCTCGTGGGCGGCTGGCTGTTCACCGCCAACGGCTTCATGCCCAAGTTCGGCAAGCTCAATCCCATGAAGGGCCTCGCCAACATGGTGTCGAAGAACGCGCTGGTGGAGCTCGTGAAGGCGATCATCAAGACGATCATCGTGGGCGCTGTCGCCTACATGGTGGTGATGCGCTACAAGGACGCGATCTTCGGCCTGCCTGCCGAGCCGGCGAACGAGGGCTATGCCCACATGCTCGACATGCTGGCGATGAGCTTCCTGATCCTCGTGGGTTCGCTGGGTTTCATCGCCATGATCGACGCGCCGTACCAGATGTGGCATTACGCGAACAAGATGAAGATGACGCGCCAGGAGATGATCCAGGAATCGAAGGAATCGGACGGCAACCCGCAGATCAAGGGCAAGATCCGCCAGATGCAGCGCGAGATGGCGCGGCGGCGGATGATGCAGGACGTGCCGACCGCCGACGTGGTGGTCACCAACCCGACCCATTACGCGGTGGCGCTGAAATATGCCGATGGCTCGAAGGGCGCGCCGAAGGTGGTGGCCAAGGGCACGGACGCGGTGGCCGCGAAGATCCGCGAGCTGGCCAAGGAAAACAAGGTGGCGATCCTGGAAGCGCCGGCACTGGCCCGCGCGCTGCACAAGCACACCGACATCGGCGACGAGATCCCGCAGCGGCTGTATGCGGCCGTGGCCGAGGTGCTGGCCTACGTGTACCAGCTGCGTGCCTACCGCCCGGGCGGCCACTACCCGGATCGCCCCACGAAGCTCGACGTGCCGCCGGACATGGATCCGAACACGGCAACGCCGAAACCGTAACCGCATTACCCGAGGAAGAACCCGATGCAAGCGCTCAAGATGCCCGCGTGGACCAATACCATCACCGGTGGCAAGCCGCAGACCCTGGCCGCCCCGGTCCTGATCATCATGCTGCTGGCGATGATGATCCTGCCGCTGCCGGCGTTCATCCTCGACCTGTTCTTCAGCTTCAATATCGCCATTTCCGTCATCGTGCTGCTGACCGCCCTGTACACGGTCAAGCCGCTCGATTTCATGGCGTTCCCGATCGTGCTGCTGCTGACGACGATGCTGCGCCTGGCGCTGAACGTGGCGTCCACCCGTATCGTGCTGACCGAAGGGCACACGGGGCCGGATGCGGCCGGCAAGGTGGTCGAGGCGTTCGGCCACTTCCTGATCGGCGGTAACTACACGGTGGGTATCGTGGTGTTCATCATCCTTACCATCATCAACTTCGTCGTGGTCACGAAAGGCGCGGGCCGGATCGCCGAGGTGGGCGCGCGCTTCGCACTGGATGCACTGCCGGGCAAGCAGATGGCGATCGACGCCGACCTGAACGCCGGCCTGATCGGCGAGGCCGATGCCAAGCAGCGGCGCGCCGAAGTGTCGATGGAAGCGGAATTCTATGGCGCGATGGACGGTGCGTCGAAATACGTGCGCGGCGATGCGGTGGCCGGCATCCTGGTCACGGTCATCAACATCGTCGGCGGCCTGCTGGTCGGCCTGATTATGCACGACATGGCCTTCGGCGACGCCGTGCGCACCTACACGCTGCTGGCCATCGGTGACGGCCTGGTGGCGCAGATTCCGTCGCTGATCATCTCGCTGGCGGCGGGTGCCGTCGTGTCGCGCGTGGCATCGGAAAAGGATATCGGCTCGCAGCTGGTCGGCCAGCTGTTCGCCAAGCCGCAGGTCATGTACATCACCGCCGCGATCATCGGCGGCCTGGGCCTGATTCCCGGCATGCCGAACCTCGTGTTCCTGCTGCTGGGTGGCGCGCTGGCCGGCGGCGGCTACCTGCTGGCCAAGCGTGACGAGGCCGCGGGAGAAAGCGGTACCGCGCCCCGGCCAGCCAGCCCGGGTGGCGGTGCCGGCGCTGGCGGCGCGGGTGCGGGGGCGGGCGGCCCGGCCGCGGGCGGGCAGGGCGGCGCGGCAGCCGAGAACGAGGAGGCCACGTGGAGCGACGTGCTGGCCGTCGACACGCTGGGCCTGGAAGTGGGCTACCGCCTGATCCCGCTGGTGGACAAGGCGCAGAGCGGCGAGCTGCTCAAGCGCATCAAGGGCATCCGCAAGAAGTTCGCCCAGGAAGTGGGTTTCCTGGCGCCGCCGGTGCACATCCGCGACAACCTCGAATTGAAGCCTTCCGCCTACCGCATCACGCTCAAGGGCGTGGAAGTGGGCACGGGCGAAGCGTTCAATGGCCAGTACCTGGCGATCAATCCGGGCATGGCGAGCGGCACGCTGCCTGGCCTGGCCACCACCGATCCCGCGTTCGGCCTGCCGGCGGTGTGGATCGACGCCAGCCTGCGCGACCAGGCGCAGGGCATGGGCTACACGGTGGTCGATGCCGGCACCGTCGTCGCGACGCACCTGAACCACCTGATCACGTCGCATGCGGCGGAACTGCTGGGTCGCGGCGAGGTGCAGGCGCTGCTCGACCACCTGGGCAAGGAAGCGCCCAAGCTCACCGAAGACCTGGTGCCGAAGACGATTTCGCTGTCGGCGCTGCAGAAAGTGCTGCAGAACCTGCTGGCCGAGGGCGTGCACATCCGCGACATGCGCACCATCATCGAGGCGCTGGCCGAACATACCGTGCACACGCAGGATCCGAACGAGCTGACATCGCTGGTGCGCATCGCGCTGGGCCGGGCGATCGTCCAGCAACTGTTCCCGGGCAATGGCGAACTGTCCGTGATGACGCTCGATAACCGCCTCGAACGGCTGCTGATGCAGGCGCTGGCGCAGGGCGGCGCCGATGGCGCGGGCATCGAGCCGGGCCTGGCCGACACGATCGCCCAGCAAGCGGCGCAAGCGTCGGCCCAGCAGGAGGCATTGGGCGTCAACCCGGTGCTGCTGGTGCCGGGCCCGCTGCGGCCGCTGCTGTCGCGCTTCCTGCGCCGCGCGCTGCCGCAGCTGAAAGTGCTGTCGCATGCGGAAATTCCGGAATCGAAGACGATCCGCGTAACCGCTCTGGTCGGCAATACCTGACATCGTGACTACTGTCCAGCCCGTGTCCACCATGGGGTCAACCCCGAAATCGGACACGAGCTCAGCCTGAGCACGCTCAGCCAAGGCCGAGTTCGTGTCCACAAATGGGGTTGACCCCATGGTGGACACGGGCCCGGCCTTAGCGCGATTCTTGAAATACCCCCCTTTTCCCCGCCTGTTCAAATGATGCTTACTCTGCGGCATCGTCAATAATTTCACCATCGAGAAAATCTCTGTGCATGGCGAACAGGAGCAGCAATGAACGTCAAGAAATTTACCGCGCCCACGTCGCGTGAGGCGCTGCGGAAGGTGCGCGAGGCGCTGGGGCCGGATGCGGTGATCCTGTCGAATCGCCCGATGGATGGCGTGGTGGAGATCCTGGCATTGGCCAATGACGATGCCGCTTCGCTGGCCAGTCCCGTCGACGATGCGCCGCCCGGCGCGCCCCACCTGGACCTGGACGACGGCCATGCGGCGCATATGGCACGCCCGCAGGCGCCGCCGATGCAGCGCCCCATGGCACCGCCGGCGCGCCCGGCCGCGCCCGAGCCGATGATGGCCGCCCGCCCGGCGATGGCCGCGGCACCGGTGCCGCGCGCGCCGTTCGCGCAGGCGATGCAGTCCGCGCCGCAAGCGATGCAGCCGATGCCATCGGCGCAGCCCGCGGTGGACATGGCCGGTATCACGGCGCTGGTGGCCGAGGCGGTGAATTCCGCCAAGGCCAACGCGGCCGCCGAGATGCACGGCATGATGAGCGAGCTGCGCGCCATGCGCGGCATGATGGAAACCCAGCTGGCCGAACTGTCGTGGGGCAATACGCAGCAGCGCGAGCCGCACAAGGCGGCCGTGCTGCGCGAATTGCTGGCGGCGGGCTTTTCCACGACGCTGGCGCGCCGCCTGCTCGACAAGCTGCCGGCCGGCCGCGGTGCCGACGAAGCGTCGCGCTGGATCCGCACCGTGCTGGCGCGTAATGTGGGAGCGATGGCCAATGAGGATGCGCTGATCGAGCGCGGCGGGGTGTTCGCACTGGTGGGCCCCACCGGCGTCGGCAAGACCACCAGCACGGCCAAGCTGGCGGCCCGCTGCGTGATGCGCCATGGCCCGGAAAAGCTGGCGCTCATCACCACCGATGCCTATCGTATCGGCGCGCACGAACAACTGCGCATTTACGGCAAGATCCTTGGCGTGATGGTACATTCCGTCAAGGATGAGGCCGACTTGCGGATCGCACTGAAAGAGCTGCGCAACAAGCACACGGTGCTGATCGACACGGTCGGCGTCAGCCAGCGCGACCAGATGGTCACCGAGCAGGTGGCAATGCTGCAGGGCACCGATGTCGACGTCAAACGGCTGCTGTGCCTGAACGCCACGTCCACGCAGGAAACGCTGACCGAAGTCGTGCGCGCCTACCAGGGCAGCGGCCTGGCCGGCGGCATCATCACGAAGCTGGACGAGGCGGCGTCGCTGGGCAATGTGCTCGACGTCGTCATCCGCCAGAAGCTGCAACTGTTCTATGTGTCGAATGGCCAGCGCGTGCCGGAAGACCTGCACCTGGCCCAGCCGGCCGAGCTCGTGGAGCGGGCATTCCGGCTGAAGAAGGATGTGTCCGAATATACCGATGGCGAGCTGCCGATGCTGATGGCGGCCGCCGGCAACGATGGACTGCGCGAGGTACACCTTGGCTAACTTCAATTTCGATCAGGCGGAAGGACTGCGGCGGATGCTGGCGGGGCCGCCGCGGCCCCGCATCGTCACGTTCCTGTCCGCCACGCCGCAGGACGACAAGGGCGCCATGCTCGTCAACCTGGGGGCCTCGCTGGCGCGTGCCGGCAACGACGTGGTGCTGGTCGATGCGTGCGCCAGCGCGCATGGCGTGGCCTCGCGCCTGGGCATCGACAACGGGGCCAGCCTGTTGAACGTGGCGCGCCAGGAATGCGCGCTGAACGAAGTCATCCATGAAGTGCCGCAGGGCTTCAACGTGGTGTCGATGACGCGCGGCGAACCCCGCAACGGCCCCCCGGAAGCACGCCGCCTGGCCAAGGCGTTCGACGTGCTGGCCGCGCAGGCCGGCATCGTCCTCGTCGATGGCGAGTTCGACGGCGAGGCATTCCCGGTGCCGGTCATGGCCAGCTCGGAAATCGTGGTGCAGGTATCGAACAGCGCCACGTCGATCACGAATGCCTACATGATGATCAAGCGCCTTAACCACGAGCTGGGCCGGCGCCCGTTCGGCATCGTCGTCACCGGTGCGTCCGAACGGGAGGCGCGGGTCGTTTACGATAATATGGCACAGGCGGCAAGCCGTTACCTAGCCGTGAATCTCGTGTCGATGGGCTCGGTGCCGGCCGATGAATACCTGCACCGCGCGGCGCGCCTGGGTCGCGCCGTGGTGGACGCGTTTCCGCTGGCGGGTGCCTCGGTCGCGTTTCGTCAACTGGCGGGGCGGTTCGCGCTGGCCGCGCCGTCGCATTTTGCGGGGAGCGGCCACCCTATGCAGCACTGAACAAGAATAGAAATATATGTACACGGTCAAAGGGAAGGTGAACAAGGATTCGCTGCTGACGGAGCACATGCCCCTCGTGAAGCGCCTTGCCCACCACATGAAGGCAAAATTGCCGCCCAGCGTGGAAGTGGATGACCTGGTACAGGCGGGCATGATCGGCCTGCTCGACGCGATCAACCGCTACGAAGAAACGCACGGTGCCCAGTTTGAAACCTATGCGGTGATGCGCATCCGCGGGGCCATGCTCGACGAATTGCGCAGCAGCGACTGGATGCCCCGCACGCTGCGGCAGGACATGCGCAAGATCGAAAACGCCATGGCCGTGCTGCAGCAAAAGCTGGGCCGTCCGCCCGCCGAATCCGAAGTGGCCCAATCGCTCAAGCTCTCGCTCGAGGCTTACCAGGAAATGCTGGGCGAGGGCGGCGGTCACCAGCTGCTGTACTACGAGGATTTCAAGAACGAGGACGGCAGCGACAGCTTCCTCGAGCGCTATGCGCAGGACGACGAAGCCGATCCGTTGCGCTCGCTGATGGACACCGGGTTCCGCCAGGCCGTCATCAACGCGATCGATGCCTTGCCGCCGCGTGAAAAGCTGCTGATGGGCCTGTATTACGAAGAAGAACTGAACCTGAAGGAAATCGGCGCCGTCATGGGCGTCTCCGAATCACGCGTGTCGCAGCTGCATACCCAGGCGGTATCCCGGCTGCGCGCCACGTTGCGAGAGCAGGCATGGACTGGTCCAGCGTAGCGGGTCTGCTGCTGGCGCTGGCCGGCCTGGTGGTGGGCATGGCACTGGAGGGCGGCAATCCGTCGTCGCTGGTCCAGCCCGCCGCGTTTGCGATCGTGGTCGTCGGCACGTTCGGCGCCGTGCTGCTGCAGACCCGGCCCGCCACGCTGCGGCGCGGCGTCCTCATGCTGCGTTGGGTATTCCGCCCCCCGAAGGACAGCCGCATCCTGCTCGCGCGCGACATCCAGGCCTGGAACCAGACCATCCGCCGCGAAGGCCCGCTGGCGCTGGAACGCCACATGGCCGGTGCGCGCAATGTCTTCCTGGCCAAGGGCTTGCGCATGGTGATCGACGGCATCAACCCCGACAAGCTGCGCCAGCTGCTCGACACGGAGATCACGGCGTTTGAAACGGCGGAGCGGCAGGCCGTGCGCATCTGGGAATCGGCCGCCGGCTACTCGCCCACGATCGGTATCCTGGGCGCCGTGCTGGGCCTCATCCACGTGATGGAAAACCTCACCGACCCCTCCCGGCTCGGGCCCGGCATCGCCGTGGCCTTCGTTTCCACGATCTATGGCGTGGGGCTGGCGAACCTGTTCTTCTACCCGGTCGCCAACAAGCTCAAGAACATCGTCATCGCCCAGGTGCACCAGCAGGAAATCGCCGCCGCCGTCTTCCACGACATCGCCAGCGGCGATTTCTCCCGCATCATGGACGAGCGCATCGCCACGCTGATGCAGGATTATTAGGACACACCGCGATGAGCTTCCAGTACCGCCGCGCGCGCCGCCCGTTCGACGAGGAACCGGAAAACCACGAACGCTGGCTGATCTCGTATTCCGATTTCATCACGCTGCTGTTTGCGTTCTTCGTGGTGATGTATGCGATCTCGTCGGTCAACATCGGCAAGTACCGGATCTTTTCCGATGCGCTGGGCGATGCATTGGGCGGGCAGGGCGCCAACGTCAAACCCAATACCGAAGTGCTGAACCAGCCGATCCCGAATCCGAACCTGAAGAAGCGCCAGGAAATGATGCGCCAGGAGCGCGCCTCGATGACCAAGCTCGCGCAGGACCTGCAATCGACGATGGCCCCGCTGGTAAAGGAGGGCAAGGTACGCGTCACGCAGAACAGCCGCGGCGTGTCCGTCGAAATCAATGCCAGCGTGCTGTTCGACCCGGCCGAAGCGCAGCTCACGAACGAATCGCGCGAGGCGCTGACCGCCGTGGCGTCGCTGCTGAAGAACGACCCGCACGCGGTGCAGGTCGAAGGGCATACCGACGACCAGCCGGTGCGCAACATCTATCCGTCGAACTGGGAGTTGTCGTCGATGCGCGCCGCTACTGTGGTCCGGCTGTTCATCGAATCCGGCGTCGCCCCCGAGCGGCTGACTGCCGTCGGCCATGCCTCGAACCACCCGGTGGCGCCGAACGACGACCCGGTCGGCCGCGCCCGCAACCGGCGCGTGGCGGTCACGATCCTGTCGGCGGTGCCGGATCCGGAAATGGAAATCCCGACCGGCCCCACGCCGCAATAGGAATCGTTGGCAGTGGAGAACCGGTGTCTGACACCTTTTCTGGAAGATTCACCCAGAAAAGGTGTCAGACACCGGTGTTCGCGCGCCAACTGCTTTCAGTTGGCACGGTTGGTACGCATGTTCCGGATTTTGGCTGCTCAGCCGGCGAGGAAGCCGCGCGAGACGGTGGTGCTGGTGGCGGTCAGGCCGCTTGGACCATAGACATTGCCGGCGGGGCTGGGCGGGCGCAGCGCCTGCAGGGCGCCCTGGGTGTGCGACAGCTGCTTGTTGATCAGCATGCCGTTCAGGCGGTTCAATTCCTTGGCTTCGCGCGTTTGCGCGAGCAATGTATTCCACAGCGCCCGGTCGTCCGGCGTGCCGTGGGCGCAGAGCCATGTTTCCATGCCGGCTTCGCGCGCTTCGCATCCGGCCTGGCCCAGCGCGTCGTGGCGCTCCCTGGCCAGGACACCCATATGCGTCAGCACCTCGGATTTGCGCGGCGTCAGCGCGGACAGCCTGTCGATGTCGGCGGCCACCAGCGACTGCTGCTCGTCCTTCAGGATGTCGAGCAGTTCAGTGATCAGGCACTGCTCTTCGCGCAGCTTCTGGATCGGGGCACCGTCATGCATGGCTTTGCCTTGTGATGAATGTTAACGACCGTCGACTACCGTTGCCGGGAGTGCAGCAGGTCCTTGACCGTATCCAGCAGGCCATCCGCGACTTTCTCGGAATTGACCTGGAACTGGCCATCGGCGATGGCCAGCTTGATACGTTCCACTTTTTTCGTGTCGAATACGCCGCTGTTGCTGTTGGTGGCCATGGCCTGCCCTTGCGCCGACAGCTTGACGCTATCCGAATTCGCTTGCGTGGACGCCGTTTCCGCCGCTTTCTCGGCGTTGCGGGCATTGCTCGTGGTTGGCGTGGACGCCGCCGGCACACCCGCGTTTTTTACTGAATCGTTGATTTTCACAGCATCTTCCTCGTCTGGTAGGAGCTTTGACTCCGAGCTTTTACTCCGGTGTACGAGTTCTTAACGGCTGGCGCATTGCAAACTTTAGCGGCCAAAGTCGAATCTTTTTAGAATGCAACCTCAACCTGGCCACCCGCGCGGGCAATCCCGCTCACGCTCCGGCCACCCGAGGTGCGCACCTGGACCACTTGCCCCTCCGCCGCGTTGGCGATCGCCTTGCCCTCGGCCGTGATACGGAACCCCGAACCGGCCGTGACAAGCCTGACCATCTGGCCGTTCAGCACCACTGGCTGGCTGCGCAGTGTATCGAGCCGCAGCGGCGTGCCTGCCGAAATGGAAACATTCGTGCTGCGGCCGATGACCTGCGCCTTGTCGGTGGCGATGCTTGCCGGCAATGTCGTCAAGTCGCCCTGTTGGGTGACCAGTTGCGTTTCCAGGATCGGCTGACCCTGCGACAGCGGCGTGGCCGCGGCGATGTAATTGCCCAGTACCGAAACGTTCGCCTGAATATACACCGTCCATTGCGCCGGTGCCGCACAGCGCACGCCCACCGTCGTCTTGCCCCAGGCTTTGCCGCCGGGCATCAGGAACGCTTCGGGGGCAGGGCAGTGCGCGAGGTTCATTCGCGTATCGACATTGCCGACCGTGACCGTCACCTTGCCCGGCAGGCCGGCGCTCTGCACCTGCAGGTAAGCATCGACCGTGCGGCGCAAGGTGGCCGGGTCCATGCTCGTGGCGGCGTGCGCGGCGCTCGTGGCCAGCGAGAGTGAAGCAATGGCAAGGGTCAGCGTTTTCATGGGCGGCGCCGTGAAGAGTGATGCGTGAAAAGTATGGATCAACGCCTGCCATCTTACGCGCGCGGGCCGCGCCGAAAGCCGCGAACAGCGTGGCAAAGTCCGTGCTTATTGCCCGATCATTTGCCGTGGAGCATCCGTAAGATGGATCCTGTCACCGATGGAAGGATACCGTCATGCTGGGAAAACTCGACAATCACCTGCGCTTCAACGAACTCGCACTGAACCTGCGTTCCACGCGCCAGAGCGTGCTGGCATCGAACATTGCCAATGCCGACACGCCCAACTACAAGGCGCGCGACATCGACTTCAACAGCGCGCTGCAGAACGCGCTGAATAATACGGCCGCGACCGGCACGCTGGCCACCACGGCGGCGCGCCACTTCCCGACCCCGGCGCCGGATGGCAGCACGCTCGCGGACGGTACGCCGCTGCTGTACCGCGGCATCGTGCAGGGCGCCGTCGACGGCAACACGGTGGAGATGGACGTCGAACGCAACCAGTTCGCCGACAACGGGCTGCGCTACGAAGCGGGCGTCACGTTCATCAACAGCCAGATCAAGGGCCTGATGACGGCCATCCAGGGCCAGTAAGAGGAGGATTGCCATGTCGTTGTTCAGCATTTTTAATGTTTCCGGTTCGGCCATGAGCGCGCAGTCGCAGCGCCTGAACGTGGTCGCCAGCAACCTGGCCAACGCCGACAGCGCCACCAGCGCCAACGGCGAGGCCTACCGGGCCAAGCAGGTGGTGTTCGAAGCCACGCCGTCGGCCAACAATGCCTCGACCGGCGTCAAGGTGCAGCAGGTGATCGAGGATCCGTCGCCGATGCGGCAGGTGTATGACCCGAAAAGCCCCCTGGCCGACGAGAACGGCTATGTGACGATGCCGAACGTGAACGTCGTCGATGAAATGGTCAACATGCTGTCCGCGTCGCGCTCTTACCAGAACAATGTCGAAACGATGAACGCGGCGAAAAGCATGCTGCTGAAAACCCTGACCATCGGTCAATAACCGGAAAGATCACCATGGCCGTCATTGCCACCCCCACTTCCACGAATGCCGTGTCGCAGTCCCTGATGGACTCGATGAACAAGAAGGCCGGCGCCGGCAACGAGATCTCGGCCGAGCAGGACAAGTTCATGACGCTGCTGATCACGCAGCTGAAGAACCAGGATCCGCTGAACCCGCTCGACAACGCGCAAGTCACGAGCCAGCTGGCCCAATTGAACACGGTCACCGGCGTCAACAAGCTGAACGACACGCTGGAGTCGCTGAAGACCGACTTGGCCGCCTCGCAATCGGCGCAGGCGGTCAACATGATCAACCACGGCGTGCTGGCTGCGGGCAAGACCATGCAGGTCACCGAAGGCAAGGGCATCTTCGGCATCGAGGTCGGTTCGTTCGCGGACAACGTGCAGCTCGAGATCAAGAACGGCAGCGGCAAGGTGGTACACACGATGACGCTCTCGAGCGTCGAACCCGGCGTGCTGCCGCTGGCGTGGGACGGCAAGCTGCAGGACGGCAGCACGGCGCCGGATGGCAACTACACGCTGTCGCTGGCGGCCACCACGGGCGGCAAGGCGCTGACCGATGCGCAGGCGCTCACGTTCGGCACGGTCGCCAGCGTGTCCACCGGCCCCACCGGCGCAAAACTCAACGTTCCAGGGCTCGGGCAGCTGAGCATGGACGACATCAAACAAGTTCTGTAATACCTATTTTTTCCAGCAGGGGAAATCCATGTTCCAGCAAGGTCTCAGCGGCCTGAACGCCGCCTCCACGCAACTCGACGTCATCGGCAACAACGTCGCCAATGCCAGCACGGTCGGCTTCAAGAGCACCGAAGCGCAATTCGCGGACCTGTACGCGAATTCGCTGAACGGCATCAGCGGCCGCAACCCCGGTATCGGCGTGACCGTGGCCCGCCTCGCCCAGCAATTCTCACAGGGCAATATCGAGACCACCAACAACCCGCTGGACATTTCGATCAACGGCGCCGGCTTCTTCCGCACCGTGCAGGATGGGGCGATCCAGTACACCCGCAATGGCCAGTTCCTGCTCGATAACACGGGCACGATCGTCAACGCCCAGGGAGCCGCGCTGACCGGCTACCTGGCCACCGTGGATGGCCAGATCCTGCAGGGCGCGCCGGTGCCGCTGCAGATCGACGCGGCCGACCTGGCGCCGGTGCAGACCACGCAGGCGAACTTCCAGATCAACCTGTCGTCGAACTCCACCACGCCGACCGTGCAACCGTTCAACGCCGGCGACCCGCGCACCTACAACAAGCAGACCGTGATCCCGGTCTACGATTCGCTGGGCAACGAGCACACGATGGGTCTGTATTACGTGCGCACCGGCGGCAGCACGTGGGATGTGTACGTGGCCAACGATGGCGTGCAGATCAATTCGCAGGAAGTGATGCGCGGCGTGGTGACGAGCGAGCCCGTGGTCGCCGCCCGCACCGCCTACAACACGGCGGTCGCCGGCGGCGATGCCGCCGCCATCATCGCGGCGCGCCAGGCCTATGCCTCCACGGTCGGTGGGGCCGTCACGGCCGCCGCCACCGCGGCCGGCGCATCGCCCGCCGCATTGGCCCAGATCGCCGCGCTGTACGATCCCGCCACCAGCGTGGGCAACGTGGCCAGCAACACGCCGGACCTGATCGATGCCGCGTTCGCCAACGCCGTGAACGTGCCGGCCGAAAGAGCGGGCTCGCTGATCTTCACGAAGAACGGCCTGATCGATTCGGCCGCGATGCAGGCCGCCGGCTCCACGCTGCCCTTCAACGTGACCTTGCCGGTGTTCCCGGACAATGGCGCCTTCCTGCAGATCCCGGTTGCCCTCACGTTCGACGGCAGCACGCAGTACGGCACCGAAACGAGCGAAAAGAATTCCACGCAGGATGGCTATTCGTCCGGCAGCCTGCAGCGCTTCGCGGCCGACGAGAACGGCATCATCATGGGCCAGTACAGCAACGGCAAGTCGCGCGCGCTGGGCCAGGTGGTGCTCGTCGACTTCGCCAGCGTGGACAACCTCACGCCGCTGGGCGGCAACGCCTGGGCCGAGAGCGCCTCGTCCGGCGTGCCGCAGATCGGCACGCCGAACACGGGCGGCATGGGCCAGTTGCGCGCATCCTCGGTGGAATCGTCGAACGTGGACCTGACCGAGCAGCTGGTGGACATGATCACCGCCCAGCGCGTCTACCAGGCCAATGCGCAAACGATCAAGACCGAGGACTCGATCCTGCAAACGCTGATCAACCTGCGCTAAGCGCTCTAGCTAGCCGCCCGGCAAAACTGGGGACGTACCCCTGTTTTAAAGAAATTTCTTGGAAACCAGGGTACGTCCCCGGTTTTTCTCCGATGTAAGCGATAGGAGTACCCATGGACCGCCTGATCTACACGGCAATGACTGGCGCCAGGCACATCCTGGACCAGCAGGCCACCACGTCGAACAATCTCGCCAATGCCACCACGGTGGGCTTCCGGGCGCAGCTCGATGCCTTCCGCGCCGTGCCCGTCGTGTCCGAAGGCATGCCCACGCGTACATTCGTGGTCGACAACACGGTGGGCTCGGACTTTCGCGCCGGGCCGATGGAAACCACGGGACGGCCGATGGATGCGGCGATCCGCGGCGAAGGGTGGTTCACCGTGCAGTCGGCGGACGGTTCCGAAGCGTACACCCGCAACGGCAGCTTCAAGGTCAGCGAGAATGGCCTGCTGCAAACGTCGAATGGCCTGACCCTGCAGGGCGAGGGCGGCCCGATCGCCGTGCCGCCCAATACAGAAATCTCGATCGCCGCGGACGGCACCGTCAGCGGCATCGATGCAAGCCAGGTGCAGGCCGGGCCCAGCAACATCATCGGGCGCCTGAAGCTCGTCAATCCCCCCGTGGCCGGGCTGGTGCGCGGCGACGACGGCCTGTTCCGCCAGCAGTCGGGCGAGCCGGCCGCGGCCGATCAGGCCGTGCGCGTGGCCGATGGCTGCCTGGAGCTCAGCAACGTCAATCCGGTCGATGCGATGGTCAACATGATCACGCTGGCAAGGTCGTTCGAGACGCAAATGAGCCTCCTGAAGAACGCCGAGAATAACGCCGCGAAAGCCGCCCAGATCCTTGCTTTGAACTGATTCCCGCCATCGCATAATGCTTTCGTGGATGAAAGCCCTCCGGGGCAGGGAGAAAGCAGATGATACGTTCGCTCTGGATTGCCAAGACCGGCATGGAAGCGCAGCAAACGCAGATGGATACGGTGGCGAACAACCTCGCCAACGTGAGCACCAACGGGTTCAAGAAATCGCGGGCCGTTTTTGAGGATTTGCTGTACCAGAACGTGCGCCAGCCCGGCGCCAGTTCCTCGCAGCAGACGCAGCTGCCGTCCGGCCTGCAGCAGGGTACCGGTGTGCGCCCCGTCGCGATCGAGCGTATCCACACGCAGGGCAACCCGCAGGCCACCGGCAACGACAAGGACCTGATGATCAACGGCAACGGCTTCTTCACCGTACTGCTGCCCGATGGTACCACCGGCTACACGCGCGACGGTTCTTTCCAGCGCGACAGCAACGGCGCGATGGTCACCTCCAGCGGCTACGCGCTGCAACCGCCGATCACGATCCCCATCGATGCCGACGAGATCAACGTGGCCAAGGATGGCACCGTGACCGTGCAACTGCCGGGCCAGGCCGCGGCGCAGCAGATCGGCAACCTGCAGCTGGCCTCGTTCATCAACCCGACAGGCCTGGAATCCATCGGCGAAAACCTGTACCTGGAAACCGGTGCCTCCGGTGCGGCGCAGGCCAACGCGCCGGGCTCCAACGGCCTCGGGAACATCCTGCAGGGCTACGTGGAAGTGTCGAACGTCAACGTGGTCGAGGAAATGGTCAACATGATCCAGACGCAGCGCGCGTACGAAATCAACTCCAAGGCCATCACCACGTCGGACCAGATGCTGCAGCGCCTGTCGCAGCTCTGATCCCGCGTTGATGCAGCCGCAAGGATCCATCATGAAGTCTCCAGCATCCGTCATCGCCGCGCTTGCCACCATTGCCACCGCAATGCTGGCCGGCTGCGCCAGCGAGCCCACGTCGATCGTCGCCGGCCCCACGTCCGCGCGGCCGATCCCCACGCCGCCCATTACGCTGCCGGCCAACGGCGCGATCTACCAGGCGCAAACGTTCCGGCCCGTGTTCGAGGACCGCCGCGGCCGCATGGTGGGCGACATCATCAACGTCCTCATCACCGAGCGCACCACGGCCAACAAGAACGGCAGCAGCTCGGCCACCCGTACGGGCGGCGTGGGCATCGGCATTCCCGGCCCATTGCAGGGCCGCCTCGGCGCGCGGGTCGCCACGGAGACGGACAACAACTATGCCGACTCGGCCGCGCAGACGGCCAGCAATGCCTTCACCGGCACGCTGGGCGTGACGGTCGTGGAAGTGCTGCCGAACGGGAACCTCGTCGTCGCCGGCGAGAAGCAGGTCGCGATGGACAAGGGCACCGAGTTCATCCGCATTTCCGGCACGGTGAACCCGGACACGATTGGCGCCGGCAATTCGGTGCCGTCGACGGCGATCGCCGATGCGCGCGTCGAATACCGCACGAATACCCACCTGGACCGCGCCGAGCTGACGTCGATGGCGTCGCGATTCTTCCTGAGCCTGCTGCCGTTCTGATATGGGTGAGCGCACATGAAATCCCTCCTCACCGCCATCGCCCTCGGTTTCGCCATGCTGGCGCCGGCGGCGCAGGCCGAGCGCCTGAAAGACCTCGCCAGCATTGCCGGCGTGCGGGAAAACCAGCTGATGGGCTATGGCCTTGTCGTGGGCCTCGATGGCAGCGGCGACCAGACCACGCAGACCCCGTTCACGATCCAGAGCGTGGCATCGATGCTGCAGCAACTGGGCGTGACGCTGCCTTCGGGCTCGCAGCTGCAACTGCGCAACGTCGCGGCCGTGATGGTGACGACGTCGCTGCCCGCGTTCGCGCAGCCGGGCCAGCAGCTCGACGTGACCGTGTCGTCGCTGGGCAATGCGCGCAGCCTGCGCGGCGGCACACTCCTGATGACACCGCTGAAAGGCGCCGATGGCCAGATCTACGGCATGGCGCAAGGCAACCTGGTGGTGGGCGGCGTGGGCGCGCAAGCGCCGGGCGGCGGCGCATCGACCGTCGTCAACCACCTGTCGGTGGGCCGCATCAGCAATGGCGCCACGGTCGAGCGCGCGGTGCCGACGGCGCTGGGCGAGGGCGGCCAGATCCGCCTGGAATTGAAGAACGCCGATTTCGCCACCACCAGCCGGGTGGTCACGGCCATCAACAACCGCTTCGGCGCCGGCATTGCCTATGCGCTCGATGGCCGGGTGATCCGTGTGACGTCGCCGGCCGCTTCCGACCAGCGCGTGGCCTTCATCGGCCAGCTCGAAGAGCTCGACGTGCAACCGGCCACGCTGCCGGCCAAGGTGATCATGAATGCGCGCACCGGCTCGGTGGTGATGAACCAGTCCGTCACGCTGCAGGCCTGTGCCATTTCGCATGGCAACCTGCAGGTGTCGGTTGCGGCCGATACGCAGGTCAGCCAGCCCGGTCCATTGTCCGGCGGGCAGACTGCCGTCACGCAGCCGGGCAGCGTCGACATCCAGCAGGCGCCGGGCAAGGTGCTGCAGCTGCAGGCCGGCGCCCAGCTGGCCGACGTGGTGAAGGCATTGAACGCCATCGGCGCGTCGCCGCAAGACCTGCTGGCGATCCTGCAGGCGATGAAGGCATCCGGGGCGCTGCGCGCCGAACTCGAGATTATCTGACCGGGAGTCGCCATGATCCGCCAGACCAGCACACCGACCGACCTTTCCGCCAACCTTGCCTTGGACAACAAGGGCCTGTCGGAACTGCGCCAGGGCGCCAGGGCCGGTTCGCCCGAGGCGCTCAAGGGAGCGGCCACGCAGTTCGAAGCCATGTTCGTCAACATGATGTTGAAGAGCATGCGCGACGCCACGCCCCAGGAAGGCTTGCTGGACAATTCGCAGACGAAGATGTTCACCACGATGCTCGACCAGCAGACCAGCCAGAACATCGCCAAGAAAGGCGTGGGACTGGCCGACGTGCTGGTGCGGCAATTGTCGAAGACCGCCGGCCTGTCGGGCATGGAAGGGGAAACGGGCGTTCCGGAAGGCGGGTTCACGAAATCGATGCTCGACGCGGCAAAGCTGCAGCGCTCGATCGACGCGGCGGGCGGCAACAAAACCAGCGCGGCCGCCAGCACGGTGGCACCCAGTACGTCGCGCCATGCCCACGTGCGCGCGTTCGCCGACAAGCTGTCCGGCCACGCGGAAGAAGCCAGCCGCGCCACCGGCATCCCGGCCAAGTTCATGCTGGGCCAGGCGGCGCTGGAAAGCGGCTGGGGCAAGCGCGAGATCAAGGGCGCCGATGGCACCAGCAGCCACAACCTCTTCGGCATCAAGGCCGGCCGCGACTGGAAAGGCAAGACGGTGGACGTGGCCACCACCGAATATGTCAACGGCCAGCCGCAGCGCAAGATCGAACGCTTCCGCGCCTACGACAGCTATGCCGACAGCTTCAAGGATTACGCAAGGCTCATCACGGACAACCCGCGCTATGAAAAAGTGCTGGCCAGCGCCGGCGATGCGGCGGCGTTCGCCCGCAACCTGCAAAAGGCCGGCTATGCGACCGATCCCAACTACGCCACGAAGCTGGCCGCGGTCATCAACAAGACGCTCGTGTAAAGCATGAGCGGGCAGGTGCGCTGGCACGGCCGCGCACGTTAGCTTTGCGACAACTCAAGTTTCGCCTTGATTTGCCGTAAACTGGCCATTACTGGAAAAAGTCACAGCATGAGCAATCTACTCAGCATCGGCAGGACCGGCTTGCTGGCGGCGCAGACAGGCCTCGCCACCACCGGCCACAACATCACGAACTCGAGCGTGCCGGGCTACACGCGCCAGGGCATCGTGCAGTCGACGCTGCCGCCGCTGAGCCAGGGCGTGGGCTATGTGGGCACCGGCACCCAGGTGGCGCAGATCAAGCGCTACTACGACGATTTCCTGAACAAGCAGGTGATGACGGCGCAGTCGACCCAGGGGGCGTTCAATGCGCACCTCACGCAGATGACGCAGATCGACAACATGGTGTCGGACAGCGCGATCGGCCTGTCCCCGGCCATGCAGGATTTTTTCCGTGGCGTGCAGACGGCCAATTCCACGCCGTCGCTGCAATCGTCGCGCGCCTCCATGCTGTCGTCCGCCGAAAGCCTGGCGGCGCGCTTCCATGAAGTGTCCGGCCGCTTGCAGGAATTGCAGGAGGGCGTCAACACCAACATCACGAGCACGGTCAACGGCATCAATTCGTATGCGGCGCAGATTGCCAACCTGAACAACCAGATCGCCACGCTGACGACCGATCCGCTGAACCCGCCGAACGACCTGCTGGACCAGCGCGACCAGCTTGTGCGCGAGCTGAACCAGCAGGTGAAGATCACCGTGCTGCCCTCCGATAACAATATGCTGAACATCACGTTCGGCTCGGGGCAGCCGCTCGTCGTCGGCACCAGTTCCCTGGAAATGGCGGCCGTGCAATCGCCGACCGACCCGGGCCGCCTCGTCGTGTCGTATCCGGCAACGGGGCGCAGCACGATCGTTGCCGACGACACCTTTGCCGGCGGCGCGCTGGGCGGGCTGATGGATTTCCGCCGCGAATCGCTGGACCGCGTGCAAAACGAGATCGGCCAGATTGCCGCCGGCCTCACGCAGTCATTCAACGAGCAGCACCGGCTGGGCCAGGACCTGAATGGCGACCTGGGCGGCGACTTCTTCACGCCGCTGAAGGGCTATGTCGGCTACGATGCGCGCAACTCGCCGCTCTCCACGGCCGAGCTGGACGCGTCGATCACGGATGCCAGTGCGCTGACCGGGCTCGATTATGAGGTGAACTACGGCGGCACGCCCGCCAGCTATACCGTCACCCGCTCCGACGGCGCGG
Source organism: Pseudoduganella lutea (assembly GCF_004209755.1). NCBI lineage: Bacteria > Pseudomonadati > Pseudomonadota > Betaproteobacteria > Burkholderiales > Oxalobacteraceae > Pseudoduganella > Pseudoduganella lutea. The sequence goes on from NZ_CP035913.1 coordinate 4,493,787, forward strand.
TGACGGCAATCGCCGACCCCACCGTGCCGCAGGAAATCGATGGCGTCACGTACACGTTCACCGGCGCGCCACAGGAAGGCGACCGCATCCAGGTGCGCCCCACGTACACGGCCGCGGCCAACTTCGACGTGGCCATCACGGATTACCGCAAGATCGCGCTGGCGGCGCCGGTCACGACGTCCGTGCCGACGACGAATTCCGGCAATGGCACGATCAGCCCCGGCGTCGTCGATGCCGCCTATATCGGCAATCCGCTGGCGGCGCCCGTAACGCTCACGTTCACGGGTGGCCAGATCACCGGCTTCCCGGATGGCAGCTCGGTCCCGTACGACGAGGGGGAGCCGCTCAGCTTTGGCGGCATCAATTTCTCGATCTCGGGCACGCCGGCCGAAGGCGACACGTTCACCATCGGCCCGAACACGAGCGGGGTCGGCGACAACCGCAATGGCGTGCTGCTGGCGGGATTGCAGACACGAAATATCCTGAACAATGGCACATCGACCTTCCAGGGCTCCTATGCGGGGACCGTCAACTTCGTCGGCAACAAGACGCGCGAATTGCAGGTGGGCGGCGCGGCCGCCAACACCACGGTCGACCAGGCGCTTGCCGCCCAGAAGAGCGTTTCCGGCGTCAACCTCGACGAAGAAGCGGCGGACCTGCTGCGTTACCAGCAAGCCTACCAGGCCGCCGGCAAGGTGATGCAGGTGGCCGGAACATTGTTCGACACGTTGCTGTCGATCGCACAGTAAGAGGCAGGAATATGGCAATTCGTATCAGCACCCAGATGATGTATGACCGTAATGTGTCGCTGCAGGCGAACCTGCAGGGCAATCTGCTGCGCACGCAGTTGCAACTGGCCCAGACCATGCGCGTGCTGACGCCGGCCGACGATCCGGTGGCATCGGCCCGTGCACTGGAAGTGTCGCAGTCCCAGGGAATGAACAAGCAGTTCGAGGTCAACCGCCAATATGCCGTGGCGTCGCTGACCCAGGTCGACTCGGTGATGGAGACGGTCAATGGCATCATGGACGAGATCCGCCAAGGGGTCTTGTCGGCTGGTAATCCTGGGCAGAGCCAGGCAGACCGCGAAACGGTCGCCAGGGCGCTCGAAGGGCAGCTGGCAGACTTGCTGGGCCAGGCCAATACGGCGGACGGCAGCGGGGGCTATCTGTTCTCCGGCTTCAAGACCAACACGCAACCGTTCGCGCTGACTGCCTCGGGCGCCACGTATTTCGGTGACCAGGGCGAGCGCGAACTGCAAGTGGGTTCCGGCCGGCAGATGGCGATCAGCGCCAACGGCTCCCAGATCTTCGAACAGAACCTGACCGGCAACGGCACGTTCCAGACGAAGGCGGACCCGGGCAACGCGGCCCGTGGCGGCACCGGCATCATTTCGCCGGGCACCGTCATCGACGCGGCCGCGCTCACCGGCGACAACTACACGATCAATTTCACCAAGGATGCCACGTCGGGCCTGGTGCAGTATTCAGTGACCAACACAACCGACGGTTCGGTCGCCGTGCCGCCCACCGACTTCAAGGCCGGCGAACCGATCACTTTCGATGGCATGTCGCTCGATATCGCCGGCGCGCCGGCGGACCAGGACGTGTTCACGATCGAACCCAGCACGAATCAATCCGTCTTCACGACGATCCGCGACGTGATCGCCGCCTTGCGCAATCCGGGTGTCGGACCCACCGCCAACTCGCAGCTGACGAATGCGTTGAATACAGCCAACCAGAACCTGCAGAATGCGGCGGATAACATGCTTTCCGTACGCACGACAGCCGGTGCACGCCTGAGAGAAATCGACGTCCTTGATGATTCAGGCTCGGCAATGGACATCCAGTACACCGCACAGATCACCGATCTCGTCGGTCTTGATGAAGCGGGACAGATCGCCGCCGCCTCGCTCTTCCAGCAGCAAATCGCCAGCCTGCAAGCCGCCCAGCAAACGTTCCGCGCCGTCACCCAGCTCTCGCTGTTCAGCTACATCTGATCCACTTAACCTGCGGAAAAACAGGGGACGTACCCCTGTTTCCAGGCAACTTTGCGACTGCCGCAGACGCCAGGGAGCTCGTTTCGCTGCATTTCCTCAAAACCAGGGTATGTCCCCAGTTTTGCCTCAAAACCAGGGTACGTCCCCAGTTTTTCGTCCCCAGTTTTTCTTAGCGGACAGCTCCCTGTGGTTTCGGGGCGATGTTGCCTTCGCCCTGCAACGCGCGGGGGATCATCTGCGCTTTCTCCGCGCCCTGGCCCAGCAGGTTGACGAGCGGGTGGGCGAGGTAGGGCAGGGCGATCATCAGCACGATGAAGCCCACGCCCAGTGTGATCGGGAAGCCGATGCCGAACAGGTTCAGCTGCGGGGCGGCGCGGGTCAGTACGCCGAGCGCGACGTTGGCGATCAGCAGGGCGGCAACGAGCGGCAGCGACAGTTGCAGGCCGGCCGAGAAGATCTTCGCGCCCCACAGCGCCAGCTCCCAGAAGCCGCCGCCATGGAACATGCGGCCCGAGATCGGCAATGTGAAGAAGCTTTCCGCCAGCGCTTCGAGCAGCCACAGGTGCACGTTCGCGACCAGCAGCATCAATGTGGCGATCCAGGTCAGGAACTGCGAGATCGCCGACGAGCGCCCCTGCGACATGGGGTCGAAGAAACTGGCGAAGCCCAGGCCCATCGTCAGGCTGCTGATCTCGCCGGCCATCTCGACGGCGGCGAACACGAGCCGCATTGCAAACCCCATCATGACGCCGGTGATCATTTCCTTCGCCAGGATCAGCATGCCTTCCCACGACGCGGGATCCGTGGCGGGAACTGCCGGCACCAGCGGCGCGATGGCGATCGCGACCACGACACCGAAGCCCACGCGGGCGGTGCGCGGCACGCGGGCATTGCCGAACACGGGCGATGCGGCGATCAGCCCGAGGATCCGCGACAGCGGCCAGATGAAGCCGGCGATCCACGTGTTCAGGTCCGCGATGGTCAGCAGCTGCATGGGTGGCGCGATGTCAGGTGACGAGGCCCGGGATATTGCCGAAGATTTCGCGCATGTAGTCCGTCATCACGCTGATCATCCACGGCCCCGCCACCACGAGCGCGACGAACACGCCCACGAGCTTGGGGATGAACGACAGCGTCGATTCGTTGATCTGCGTGGCGGCCTGGAAGATCGAGACGACGAGGCCGATGCCGAGCGCCACCAGCAGCAGCGGCGCGGCGACCATCAGCGTCACTTCCATCGCGTGGCGGCCCATCGTCATCACGGTTTCGGGAGTCATGATTCTTGTCCTGTAAAGACGCTAGTAGAAACTCTGGGACAGTGAGCCCAGCAGCAATTGCCAGCCGTCGACCAGCACGAACAGCATCATCTTGAACGGCAGCGAGATCACCGCCGGCGACATCATCATCATCCCCATCGACATCAGTACCGATGCGACCACCATGTCGATGATCAGGAAGGGAATGAAGATGGCGAAGCCGATCTGGAACGCCGTCTTCAGTTCGCTCGTGATGAAGGCCGGCACGAGGATCCGCATCGGCACGTCTTCCGGCCCCTGCAGCGCCGGGCTGCGCGAGATCTTCACGAACAGCGCCAGGTCGGCCTGGCGGGTCTGCTTCAGCATGAACGTTTTCAAAGGCGCCGAGCCGCGCTCGATCGCCTGCTGCATCGTGATCTGGTTCGCCTGCAGCGGCTGGTACGCTTCCGTGTAGATGCGGTCGAACGTGGGCCCCATCACGAAGAACGTGAGGAACAGCGCCAGGCCCACCATCACCTGGTTCGGCGGCGCCGACTGCGTGCCCATCGCCTGGCGCAGCAGCGACAGCACGATCACGATCCGGGTAAAGCCCGTCATCATCAGCAGCACGGCGGGCAGGAACGTCAGCGCCGTCATCAGGATCAGCGTCTGCAGCGTCAGCCCGTACTGGACCCCGCCGCCGGGTGCCGGCGAGCTGGTGAACGCGGGAATCGTGGGCTCCGCGGCGGCCAGCAGGGGAAGGAAAATGGTCAGCGCGAATGCCGCTGCATGTCCGAGCTTACTTGCGGGCTTACTTGCCATTGCGCTTCTCGATGGTTTGCTTGAACCATTCCGAGAAATTGGTGCCGGGCAGGGCGTGCTGCCCGGCGGTGGCGCCGGGCTCCGCTTCCTGCCGCGGCATCGTGGCCAGCGCGTTCATGCGACCTGGCGAGGCGCCGACGACGATCCACTGGTCGCCCACCTCGACGACGAGAATGCGCTCGCGCGTGCCCACCGATAGTGCGCCGACCAGCTTGACGGTACTGCCGCCAGAGACGTTGCGCGGCCCGAAGCGCTTGAGCGCCCATGCCAGACCGACCAGCAGCGCCAGCACGAGGCCCAGCGCGACCACGGTCTGCAGCAGGCTGCCGACGGCCGAGGGCGGCGCGGGCAGTGCCGCCGGCGTTGCCGTGCGCGCGCCGGCCAGCGCGGCCTGCTGTTCGGGCGTGGCGACCGGCGGCGCCACGGGGCCGGGGGCGGGCGCCTGCTCTGCGGGCACGACCGTGGCCGGTTCGCCGGCCTTTACGGGCGCGACAGTACGATCGGTGGGATTGGTGATGACGGGCGCAGTCGCCGTGGCAGGCGCTTGCGCAGCCCCGGGCGCTTGTGCGGACGCGATGGTGCCGGCGAGCATGCCGCCCGCCAGCAGTGCGGAAACCAGGACACGATTCATTTATTCAGTTTTCGGATGCGTTCGGAAGGCGTGATGATGTCGGTCAGGCGAATACCGAACTTGTCGTTCACCACCACCACCTCGCCCTGCGCGATCAGGCAGCCGTTCACCAGCACGTCCATCGGCTCGCCGGCCAGGCCGTCCAGTTCCACCACCGAGCCCTGCGCCAGTTGCAGCAGGTTCTTGATGGCGATCTTCGTGCGGCCCAGTTCCACCGTCAGCTGGACCGGGATATCGAGGATGAAGTCGATGTCGTTGTGGGTCTCGGTCTTCGTGGCCCCCTTCGAGAAATCCTTGAACACGGCAGCGGTGGCAGCCTCCTTCTGCAATGCCTCCGCTTCGGCCTTGGCCTGTTCGGCAATCGCCGCGCCCCAATCGTCGTCGAGGCTTTGATCGTCCTGGTTGTCCGCCATGATGTGCTCCTGAACCTTACTATTTGCTTAGATTATCGCTATTAGCCAGCAACCGCTCCACCTTCAGCGCGTACTGCCCGTTCAGCACGCCGTACGTGCAATCGAGCACCGGCACGCCATCGACCGTGGCCTCGATCGTTTCCGGGATATTCAGCGGGATCACGTCGCCCACGCGGAAGTTCAGGATATCGTCGAAACTCACTTTCGCGGTGCCCAGCCGCGCCACCAGTTCCACCTCGGCGATCTGGATCTGCTGCGTCATCAGGCGGATCCAGCGCTTGTCCACTTCCAGCGCCTCGCCCTGCAGCGACGACGTCAGCGCATCACGGATCGGCTCGATCATCGAATACGGCATGCAGAAGTGGATCTGGCCGGATACCGAACCCAGCTCGACCGTGAACGTGGACGCCACCACCACCTCGTTCGGCGTGGCGATGTTGGCGAACTGCGTGTTCATCTCCGAACGGATATATTCGAACTCGACCGGGAAGACCGGTTCCCACGACTTCGTGTACGCCTCGAACACGATATCGAGGATGCGCAGGATGATGCGCTGTTCCGTGGCCGTGAAATCGCGGCCTTCCACGCGCGTGTGGAAACGGCCGTCGCCGCCGAACAGGTTGTCGACCAGCAGGAACACAAGGCCCGGGTCGAACACCATCAGCGCGGTACCGCGCAGCGGCTTCATGTGCACCAGGTTCAGGTTCGTCGGCACCACCAGGTTGCGGATGAACTCGCTGTATTTCGACACGCGCACCGACCCCACCGATACCTCGGCGCTGCGGCGCAGGAAGTTGAACAGCCCAACGCGCAGCAGGCGGGCGAAGCGCTCGTTGATGATCTCGAGCGTCGGCATCCGGCCGCGCACGATGCGTTCCTGCGTGGCCAAGTTATAGGTCCTGACCCCCGCGACTTCTTCCGGCGCCGCAACGTCGTCCTGGTCGCCGTTGACGCCCTTCAGCAGGGCATCGACTTCTTCCTGGGAGAGAAAATTATCCGCCATGGTTGCGTTGGATGCTGGTGTCTATTGGATAATAAACGAGGTAAACAATACTTCCGACACTTCCTGCTCGTCGCCGTGATCCTGGAACGGTTCGTTCACCTGCTTCATGATCTCTTCCGCGAGAGCGGTCTTGCCTTCCGGCGTATTGATTTCCGACGCCTTCTTCGACGACAGCAGCAGCAGGATGCGGCTGCGCACCTTCGGCATATTGTTCTTGATGGCGTCCGACTGCTCGGCATCGGGCACCTGCAGCGTGAAGGCCAGTTGCAGGTACTGCTCGCCTTCCTCGGGGTTCAGGTTCACCGTAAACGGTTCGACCGGCACGTAGACCGGCGGGCCTTCGTCCTGCTTTTTCTTTTTCTTCTTCTTGGGCTTGGCGGTTTCTTCCTCGTGCTCCGCTTCGGCGGCATCGCCCCCCTTCATGAGGAAGAATGCGGCCGCGCCGCCGCCGCCCAGCACGAGCACCAGCACGGCGATGAGAATGATGACCAGTTTCTTGCTGCCGCCACCGGCGGGCGCCGCTTCTGCCTTCGGGTCAGCTTTCATGTGTTGTTCCGCTTTCGACTCTGCTTGTCATGCATGCTCCTGCAATGCACGGTGGATACTTATCGCCATTATGGCATTATCGGCAGAGACGGCGCGTCGGGATACGCGGAACAGCGGGCAAGAAACCCGCCAGCTCTGCAGTATGGGGAACGCGCCGGAATCAGGCGAAGGTGTCGACGGCGCCCAGCACCGTGCGGCGAATGACCGGCTGGGCTTCCTCGGCGGCATCCGCATCGCCGCCGTCGCCATAACGGCCGCCGCCCCGGCTGCCGCGGGCCTGTTCGGCAAATGCCTGCTGCTGTTCCTGCGAACCCGCGGACACGCTGGCGTCGCCCAGCGTAATGCCGGCCTCGCTCATCATCTCGCGCAACTTCGGCAACGCGTTTTCGATTGCCTGCCGGGTTTCCGGCTGGTGCGCCGTGAAGGTGGCGGTCGCCGAATCGTTCGATACGCTCAGCACCACCTGCAGCGGGCCGAGATCCGGCGGATTGAGCGTCAGCGAGGCGCTCTGGTCGCCGCCGGCCACCATCCACACCACTTTCTGGCCCAGCTGCTGCTCCCAGGCATTCGAACCCACGCGTGCCTGCAACTGGTTCGCGGCCACCGCATTGGCGGCCTGCACGGAGGCCGCCATGGCTTGCGCGGCAGGCGGCACCGGCTGGGCAACCGGCGCGGCATCCGCCAGGTTCGCAGCCAGTTGCGCATCGAACGCTTCGGTTTTCGCGTCGGTGGAAAGGCCACCGCCGGTCTTGAGGAGCCGGTCTTCCCCGGCATCCTGCAGGGCGGACGTGCCGCCTGCCTGGGCCTTGCCGGCCCGTGCGTCCGCGGCAAGGTCGGCCAGTGTTGCCTTGCTGGCCTTGTCCGTTTGCAGTGCCGCCAGCGCGGCGGCATCCGTATCCAGCGGGGTTTCCGGCAATTCGGCCTTGGCTTCCACCTTGGTCGCCAGCTGGCCATAGGCGGCCAGCATCGCCAGCATGCCGGCCGCCGGGTCCGCAGCGGGCACCGTGTCGGTCGCGGCTGTGTCCGTGGCGTCGTCCGCGGCCGCCTTGGCATCCCCGGCTGGCGCTGCCTCGGCGGACACGGGCTTGCCATCGCTGGCGGCCGCGTTGGCGGACGCTTCGGCACGCTCGGCCTGGCTCGCGCCCTGTGCCTGCTGGACCGGTTTTGCCGCCTGGGTAGTCCTGGATTGCCGCGCATGCGCCTGCGCGGGCGAAGGCTGTTGCTCCGGCGCGGCGCACACGGGCTGGCGGTCGATCTCGAGCGCCAGCGCGTTCTGGAAATCATTGCTGGGCAGCGACGCGCTTTTCGATGGCTGGGGCTTGTTGGGCTGCTGGCTTTGAATGGATTGGGTCTGCATGAGGCCGCCTGTGGGTATTGCCGGAAGTAGAGGTGTTTGAAAATCAACGCCGGAAGAATGCCTGGCGCGAAGCGTGCTCATCCATGGCCTTCTGGTCGCGCTTGGCTTCAACCTTTTGCTGCTTGGCTTCTTCACGGTCGCGCAGCGTGGAATACGACACGCGCTTGCGTTCGGCCGCCTGCCACGTGGCCTTTTCCAGCTCGCCGCGCTTCCTGGTCTGGCGCAGCACTTCTTCCTGGCCGTGGATGGCGGTGTCGAGCTTTTCCATGAAAGCCTGGAAGTTACGGTAAGCCATCGGCGTAATGCCCGCCTGCTGGTTCGCCAGGAACTTGCGGCTGTACTCGTCCCGATAGCCGACCAGCATGTTCAGCTTGTCTTCCGCGTCGGTGACGGCCTTCAGGGCGGCGCCCAGGCGCTTGGCCGCCTCGTCCGTCTCCGTGCGGGCCATGTCGATCAGGGTTTCTAGTTGGGATGTCGAGGCCATGATGGAAAATTATACGGAGCGCCGGCGTCATCAATCAGTCGAACAGCGTGGCCAATTGCTCCAAGCTCTCGGACATGTCCACGCGTTCCGTGATCTTTTGTTGCAGGAAATGCTCGATGCGGTCGTGCAGCTTGATGGCTTCGTCGATCTTCGGGTCCGTGCCTGGCGTGTAGGCGCCCACGGCGATCAGGTCGCGGCTGCGCTCGTAGATGGAAAACAGCTGCTTCAGGCGGCGTGCCTTGGTCTGGTGATCGTGCGACGTGATCGAGTGCATCGCCCGGCTGATGGATTGCTCGATGTCGATGGCGGGATAATGGCCCGCTTCGGCAAGGCGCCGGTTCAGCACGATGTGGCCATCCAGGATCGCACGCGCCGAGTCGGCGATCGGATCCTGCTGGTCGTCGCCTTCCGTCAGCACCGTGTAGAACGCGGTGATCGAGCCGCCGCCCAGTTCGCCGTTGCCGGCCCGCTCCACGAGCACCGGCAGCTTGGCGAACACGGAAGGCGGATAGCCCTTGGTGGCCGGCGGTTCGCCGATCGCCAGCGCGATCTCGCGCTGGGCCATCGCATAGCGCGTCAGCGAATCCATGATCAGCAGCACGTCCTTGCCCTTGTCGCGGAAATGCTCGGCAATGGCGGTGGAATAGGCGGCCCCCTGCATGCGCATCAGCGGCGGCGTATCGGCCGGCGCCGCCACGACGACGGAGCGCGCCAGGCCTTCCTCGCCCAGGATGTGTTCGATGAATTCCTTGACCTCGCGGCCCCGTTCGCCGATCAGCCCGACGACGATGACATCGGCCTCCGTGTAGCGCGCCATCATGCCGAGCAGCACCGACTTGCCGACACCGGAACCGGCAAACAGGCCCATGCGCTGGCCGCGGCCCACGGTCAGCATGCCGTTAATACAGCGCACCCCCACGTTCAGCGTTTCAACGATGGGCGCGCGGCCCAGCGGGTTGGCGGGGCGCACGTTGATGGGCGCCGACTCGGTGCAGTTGATCGGACCCAGCCCATCGAGTGGCCGGCCGGCGGCATCGACCACGCGGCCCAGCAGTTCCGGGCCCGCCGGCAACTGCCGCGCCCGGTCGCTGGTGCGGCGGCGGCGGTGCGTGACGCTGCCCGGCTTGGGGATCGTCGGCTCGATCGGGAACACGCGGGTACCCGGCACAATGCCTTCCACGTCGCTTTGCGGCATCAGGAACAGCCGGTCGCCTTCGAAGCCCACCACCTCGGCCTCCACCTTGCCGCCCGCCGGCAGCGGCACCGTGCAGGCGGCGCCCACGGCGAGGCGCAGGCCCACGGCTTCCATCACCAGGCCGGCCACGCGCGTGACCCGGCCGGACACGACCATCGGTTCCACGAAATCGAGCAGCGTGCCGCAATCGTTCAGGTAGGAACGCCAGCGGTTGGCGTGCTCCTCCGGGCCCTGGACCTGGGTATCCATTACTCGCCCTCCAGCCAGTCGAGGTTCTTGCCGACGGCGTGCGCCAGCCGCGTCCAGCGCGCCTGCACCTGTGCATCGATCTGGTTGCTCGGCGTATCGATCCGGCAGCCGCCCCGTTCAATCGACATGTCATCGCTGACGATCCAGCCGCCCTTGTCCAGTTCCTCGCCCATCGCGCCGCGGATGATCGCCGCGTCGTCCGGATGGAGGAACAGCACGGCGGGTTTCTGCATCGTGGGCAGGTAGGCGATCGCATCTTGCACGATCGGCACGATGAACTCGGGTTTTACCGGCAGCGCCTGCTTGAGCATATTGCGCGCGAGGTGCAGCGCCAGATCGAGCACGTCGTTGGCGATCAGCTGGTCGGCGCCGCGCAGCGCTTCCGAGAAATTGTTGGCGAGATCGGCCAGCGGGGCGAGCGCCGCCTTCAACGCTTCCTCGCCTTCGCGGATCGCCTCGTCCTCGCCGGCCCGGTGGCCCTGCGCATAGCCATCCTCGTAGCCCTGCTGGCGCGCCTCTTCGCGGATCGCCGCCAGTTCTTCCTCGCTCGGGCCGGCCGGCATCATGGGCGGGGGCGGGGCGTTCAGTTCGCGTTCATACTCGGCCTGGCGCGCGCGCGCCTCGGCGGCCTGCTGCTGTGCCGCCTGCGAATTTGCCTGCTCGGCGCGGGTACGGGTCTCCGCTTCTTCCTTCTCGCGCGCCGCCACCGTGCTGGGGCGCAGATCGCCGAACGACTTCAATTCCCAGCGCTGGAATGCGGGTTGTGCATCTTTCGGAAAAGTAGCCAAGCGATTACCTCTTCAACAACTTTAATAACAACATTTCCTGGAAACAGGGGTCAGACCCTGGTTTTAAGGAAATCAACGAACAAGAAGTTTCCTGGAAACAGGGGTCTGACCCCTGTTTTAAGGCAATTAAACGAACGAATCCTCGCCCTTGCCACCCAGGACGATCTGCCCTTCGTCGGCCAGTCGCCGCACGATCTGCAGGATGCCCTTTTGCTGCGTTTCCACTTCCGACAACCGCACCGGCCCCTTCGATTCCAGGTCTTCGCGCATCATCTCGCTGGCGCGCGCCGACATGTTCTTGAAGATCTTCTCGCGCAATTCCTGCGAGGCGCCCTTCAGCGCGATGATCAGCATTTCCGACTGCACTTCGCGCAGCAGCAGCTGGATGCCGCGGTCGTCGATGTCGATCAGGTTGTCGAACACGAACATTTCGTCCATGATCTTCTGCGCCATGTCGTTGTCGTAGTTCTTGATGTTCTCCATGACGGAGTTTTCCTGCTCGCCGCTCATGAAGTTCAGGATCTCGGCCGCGGTGCGCACGCCGCCCAGGGTGGACTTCTTGATGTTCTCGTTGCCCGAGAGCAGCTTGGTCAGCACGTCGTTCAGCTCGCGCAGGGCGGCCGGCTGTACGCCGTCCAGCGTGGCGATCCGCAGCACCGCGTCATTGCGCAAGCGGTCTGTAAAGTGTCCCAGAATTTCGCAAGCCTGGTCGCGCTCCAGGTGCACGAGGATGGTGGCGATGATCTGCGGGTGCTCGTTCCTGATCAGTTCGGCAACGGATTGCGAATCCATCCACTTCAGGCTTTCGATGCCCGAAGCATCCTTGCCACCCAGGATGCGCGACAGCAGTACGGACGCCTTGTCGTCGCCCAGCGCCTTGGTGAGCACCTGGCGGATGTACTCGTCGGAATCGAGGCCCACCGTGGAGGCGGCGGCCACCTCGTCGCGAAAGCCGTCCAGCACGTCGACCACCTGCTCGTGCGGCACGTTCTTCATCGTCGCCATCGCCGCGCCCAGCTTCAGCACTTCGCGCGGCCCCAGGAACTTCATCACTTCCGCGGCTTCGGCTTCACCCATCGCCAGCATCAGGATCGCTGCCTTTTGCAGCCCGGTATTTTCAGTCATTGTTGCCTATCCATGCCTTGATCACGTTGGCGACGATCCGTGGGTCTTCGTTGGCCAGTTTCTTGGCCAGCGCCAGGTTGTCGCGGTAAGTCCGCGCCGTGCTTTCTTCGAGCGCAGCCATTTCCTGCGCGCGGATTTCTTCTTCCGTCGGGCCGGCCGGTTCCTCGATGATTTCTTCCTCGGGTTCGGGCTCGGGTGCGTTGATCTCGTCGATCTTCTTGAACACGGGCCGCATCATCGGGCGCACCACGCGCAGCAGGATGTACAGCAGGATCAGGGCCACGATCGCGAACTTGGCGATCTCGGCGGCCAGCGGCAGGTTGGCCGGGTCGCGCCACCAGTCAAGCACGGGCGCGGCCGGCGCATCGATGCCGTCGAACGGCACGTTGGCCACGCTGACGGAGTCGCCGCGGTCCTGGTTGAAGCCCATCGCTTCGCGCACGAGGCTGTTGATCTTCGCCATTTCCTCGGCGCTCAAGGGGCGCACCGTCACCTTGCCGGTCGCATCCACGATGCGGCGGTAGTTGACCACCACGCCCACCGTCATGCGCTTCAGGCCGGCGATGGCTTTCTGCTCGTAGCGCACGGTCTTGTCGACTTCGTAGTTGGTCGTCGATTCCTTGTGGCCGGGCAGGGTGCCTGGCGTACCGGCGCCAGGGGGCACGGTGCCCGGCGGCACCGCTTCAGCTGGCGGCTCGGTCGCCAGCGGCGCGGTCGCAGTGCCGGGTGGCTGGTTCGACAGCGCACCGGGCACGCCATTCGGATTGGCGTTCGGGGTGCCCGTGGTTTCGCTGCTCTGCTGGCTGCGGATCGCCGAGGGCGCCGGCTGCGAATTGGGCTTGTACGATTCGGCGGCCTGCTCGACGGCGGAAAAGTCCACGTCGGCCACCGCTTCGGCGCGCACGTTCTGGTCGCCGACGATGGGTTTGACGATGTTCTCGACCTGCTTGATGATCTGGTTCTGCAGCTCCTGCACGTATTTCAGCTGGGTCGCGTCCAGGCTCTTGATGCCGGTCTTGCTGTCCTTGTTCTGGTTCGACAGCAGGTTGCCCTGCTGGTCGACGACAGTGACGTTGGCCGGCGCCAGGTCCGGCACGCTGGAGGCCACCAGGTGCACGATGGCGCTGACCTGGCCGGGATCGATCGAGCGGTTCGGATGCAGCGTGAGCACGACGGACGCGGTGGGGTGCTGCTGCTCGCGCACGAACACGGAGGGCTTCGGCATGGCCAGGTGCACGCGGGCGGCCTGCACGCTGCCCAGCGATTCGACGGACTTGGCCAGTTCGCCTTCCAGCGCGCGCTGGTAATTGACCTGCTCGAGGAACTGCGAGATCCCCAGCTTCTGGTTCTCCATCAGTTCAAAGCCCACGTTGCCGCCCTTCGGCAGGCCTTGGGAAGCGAGGCGCAGGCGGGTGGCGGCCACCTGGTCCTCGGGGATCAGGATCGCGTTGCCGCCTTCGCTGAACTTGTAGGGCACCTGCATCTGGTCCAGCGCGGCCGTGATGGCGCCACCGTCGCGGTCCGAGTAATTGGCGAACAGCACGCGGTATTCGGGCTGGCTTTGCCACAGCCACACCATGACGATCACCGCGATCACGGCGGCCACGGCGCCGCCGCGGATGAGGTTCTTGCCCAGCGGCGTCTTGTAGAACGGTGGACGCGCGTCGCCGGCGGCGTTGGCGTCGAGGTCGAGTGGTTCGGCGGCTGCGGCCATGGGTGGATTCCGGAACGTTGATTGAGCGGCCTGACACAGCGGGCCTGATGCGCATTATCGGTTCGCGGCCGGTCATTCGATCCCCGGAAAAGAAGCCGGTTTCCCGGCCTGCTCGGCGCCGCCGCTGGCGTCCTGGGCTGCTATTCTGCGAGGGTCATAAAGGCATCCGGCATCACGCCGGTTCCTTCATCTATTGTAGCTCGGCAATTTTTAGTTTGCTCGGATTTGTTTTGCTACAGCAACAGTCAGGGTAAGGAGTCCACCATGCGCACAGGCGGTATCGACAGCAGCCAGATCCAGTCCATGATCGCCCAGCTGCGGGCGGCGGCAACACGCCCGCAGGCCACGCCGCCGGTGGTGCAGACCGAGCAGCCTGCCACGAGGGTGGACTTTTCCAATGCGCTGAAGGGCGCCCTCGACAGCGTGGCGGAAAGCCAGAACAAGGCGCAGGCCATGTCGAAGCAGTTCCAGCTGGGCGACGATTCGGTGAACCTGTCCGACGTGATGATCCAGATGCAGAAGGCCAGCATCAACTTCCAGGCCACCGTGCAGGTGCGTAACAAGCTGGTGGATGCCTATACCAACATCATGAACATGCAGATCTAGTCATAACGATCGTTGAAAGGAAAACCCGTGGCTGCCGATATCAAGGTTCATAAACTGTTCAGTACGCCGATCCTGATATCCGACCTCGACAATGCGGACGAGATCAATGCCGCGTTGCTGGCCCATTTCTTGCCGCTGGCGGGGATCGAAGACGGGCGCCAGCGCAGCAATCTCGGCGGCTGGCAATCGACGGACGATTTCCACACGCTCGATCTGCCCGCAGCCCAGGAAGTGCTGCGCCATATAACCGAAGTCATCAATTCCGCAACCGCGCTCCACACGCCGAACGGGTTGGCCGAAGTGGGCTTCCAGTGGCGGGTCAATGCGTGGGTCAACGTCAATCCGCCCGGATCGAGCAACGCGTTGCACGGCCATCCCGGCGCCTACTGGTCCGCTGTGTACTACGTCGACGATGGCGGGGCGGGGCCCGACGATGGCGGCGACCTGTTCTTCCAGGATCCGCGGGGGGTATTGCCGGCGATGCACGATCCGCTACTGCGCTTCCGTATCGAGGGCTGCCTCACGGCCGGCTATATCGAATCGATCAAGCCCCGGCCCGGCATGCTGATCGTGTTTCCCGCATGGCTGCTGCATGCGGTCGATCCGTTCCACGGTCCACGTGCGCGCGTCTCCGTCGCGTTCAATTTCGGCGCGCATTAGCAAGCTTTCCAGTCGTGGCCCTGCATGGCCACGCCGTTCGACAGGCGCAGAGCAGTGCTCTGCGAAACCCCTGTCTCATCCAATCCCGTTGATGCGGGCGTTCCGTTCGCGTTCCAGCTTGGTGATGTAGCGTTGCACGGCGGCGGCGGCGCCGCGGCCCATGTCGGTGAATTGACAGCCGAGGCGCCGGTTGGGGCGGTTGTTCAGCAGTGTCATGTCGAGCATGTTGCGGACCTGCAGGCCCACGGTCACGTTCCCGAGATCGGGCAGTTCGATCCGGCATTCGGTATAGTCGTGGCCGATCGCGTCGCCCAGCGCGAACTGGTTGTCGAGGATGGCGATGCCGCCGACGCTGATGTCGGCCAGCGGGAACACGCCCACGCCGTCGCCCAGTTCGGGCGGCAGCGGAATCGACACGCGCACTGGGTTCGTCAGCGGTGTCGCCATCCGGTAGTACTCGCGCCGCTGCAGCCGGATCAGGCTCGCTGGTACGGTCATTTTCAGCGCCGGCTTGCCGTCGTGGAGCGTGGCGTGCAACTGGTCGGCATTGAAGAAAATGCGAATCTTGTCGAGCGACGTCTCGAACGATACTTCCCCGCTGAGCAGGCGCCGTTCGTGTTCCGGGTCGAGCGGGCGGTCGATCAGCACCGTGTCGGTGTCGCCGTCCACGTCGAGGATCGCCGTGGTGTAGACCTCCGCGCCGTCACGCGCGGCGGCGCGTACGTCCTGTTTCTTGTCGGAGATCGCGCGCAGCAGCGCGATGATTTCCCGGCGCGATCCTACCTCGAAATCGTGCCAGTTTTCGGTATCCGTGTCCGCAATGAAGGGTTGCATCAAGGTTCGCCAGAGGTAGTAGTGGAAGTGGGAGGGGGGAGGGCGGCTTCGGTATCGGGGGCGGGCGGTGGCGCCGTGCCGGATTTTTTGGCTGCCTCGATATGATAAAGCCAGGCCAACAGTTCCGCAATGACACGGTAGAGCGTGGGCGGAATCTGCCGGTCGAGGTCGATATCCATCAGCAGCGATACCAACTCCTTCGACTCGTGCACGTAGACACCTGCCTCGGCGGCCACGGCGATGATCTGCTCGGCCACCAGCCCGCGCCCCTTGGCGACGACTTTCGGTGCGCCCTCACCGTTGCGGTAGGCGAGGGCAACGGCGTTCTGGTACGGGCGCTTGGGGGCTTCGTCACGCTTCGGGCTATCGTCACGCTTCATCGCTGCCCGCCCTTGCTTCGGTTTCCGCTGCGGTGTCTGCTCCAGCACCTGCTCCAGTACCGATGGTCAGCGAGGCCAGCGGCGCGTCGGCCGCTTCCAGCGCGCGCTGCAGTGCGCCGGACCAGGCGCGCAGCTCGGCGGCGGTGTCATCGGTACCGGATTGCATGGCCACGTGTACCTGGTCGCCGACCAGCGTGATGGTGGCCGCCACCTTGCCCAGCAGCGGCAGCGAAAAGCGCATGCCGCTGCGCCACACGGGCTGCTCGTCGGCCTCGCCGCGGCCGCGCGAACGGCCCTCGTTTTCCTCGCGCTCCACCTCCCACTGCATTTTCTGGCCGGGCCACGCCTCGCCATGCCATTGCACCTTGCCCTGTTCCTGGGCGTGCAGCTGCAGGTTGATCATCTGCGCGGCGGAGAGGTCGGGGCCACCCATCGCGCGCGCCAGCGCTTCGGAGGAGGCTTGCTGCGTCATCCGCTGCATCTGCGGTTCGCGTGCCAGGTCCTGCAGGCTGCGCTTGCCTTCCGCCCATTCGGCCACGTGCGATTCGTAGAACAGCCCGGATTCGCCCAGCACGTTCTTCAGCGCCAGTTCGATGCGTTCGGGATCGGGCGCGCCCGCGGCCACCAGCGGATTCCTGCCATGGATGACAACGGGCGCCCCGGGTGCCGTGTAGGCCTGCGTCAGCGCGCTGGCGATTGCCCGCGCGGCGGGGCTGAGCGTGGCCTGCGCGGAAGTGTGGTCAAGCTTGGGGAGCTGGTCGGCGGCAACCAGCGGTGCCTTGTTCAGCAATACCGCGGCTGAACTCATCGGCCGCGCCTGGCTCGCGCCCGCCTCGCCGGGGGCGGTGTAGACCGTGGCGGGCTGCGCCTGTTCGGTGCCGACCTGCAGCAATGGCCGTGGTTGCGCGGCGACGACATTGAGCGCAACCTGTGCGCCTACCTGCGTGCCGCCGGGAAGCACCATGCGGGCATTCGTGTCGGCCACACGCACCAGGTAGCTGCCGTCGGGGATCTTCGCCAGCACCTCGCCCTGCACGGTCTTGCCCACCATCGGCGCCAGGTTGCGCTGGAACGCAGCTTGCCGCGGATCGGCGACCGATGGGCCGCCGCCTGGCACCAGGGGCCGCAAGCCGGCCGGGTCGAGCCGCGTCTGCACTGCTTATGTTCTCCCGTTACCGCGTGTTTGCATTGTCCGTGTACTTCAGACGCCGCCGTAGGCGTTCACCAGGCGCCGCTCCGTGCCCGTGCTGTTGATGAGCCGGGACAGCTGCGCCATCCAGGGCGTGATCAGGTCGCGCACCTTGCGGTCATCGTCCAGCATCTGCTTGATGAGCGTGGCCTTGCGCGCACGCTCCTCGCCTTCCAGCCGCACCATGCCCTCGTTGACCTTGAGAACGGCCACATGCGCATTCATGCGCTGTTCCAGCTCCTGCAGGTGCTCCCAGTCGGAAGCATTGGCGGCCGCCACCATCTGGCTGGTCAGTTCGCTCATTGCCGCATACACGCACAGCACGTCATGATTGGTCATCGTCATCGTCTGGTCTGTTGGAAAAACTGCTTGTTGCCAAATTGCTTACTGCCGCTGGTTGGCCACGGGCGCACCACCCGCCTGCGCGCCGCCGCCTTCTTCGCCGATCTGCTTCCATGTGTCGCGCAGGTCCGTCAGCAGGCCGCGCACCTCATCCAGGATCTCGACCTGGTTCTGCAGGTTGGCGGTCAGCAGGCGCGAGCTCATGTATTCGTACAGCGCGTCCAGGTTCTTGGCGATGTCGCCGCCCACTTCCTTGTCCAGGCTGGCCTTCAGGCCGTTGTCGATGATCTGGATCGCGTGCGAAATGGCCTTGCCTTTCGCTTCGATATTGCCGGCCTTCATGTGATTGGTGGCATTGATCAGGGCGAGTACCGCGCCGTCGTACAACATCGTGATCAGTTTGTGCGGCGTGGCGGCCGCGATGCCGGTTTCCAGGCCGACCTTGGCGTAGGCATTGACGCCGCGTTGCGGGCTTCCGAACATGGTGTTCTCCTTGTTTCCTTGTTGCTGTTAGCGGTTGGCGGACAGGGCCGACAACTGCTGGGTCAGGTAGTTCGACGTCGTTTGCATATTCGACAGCATGACGTCCAGTGCGCTGTACTGCTTGCGGTAGCGGGCTTCGATGCCGGACAGCTTGTCGGTGAACGCGTCGCTCTGTTTTTGCACGCTCTTGATCGACGCGTTCAAGCCATCCGTGCGGCTGGCGATCTGGCCTGTCTTGCCGAGCATCGTGGTGGCCAGGTTGTTCATCTGGTAGGCATAGCCTTGCGAGAAGCTGACCGTGCCGCGCGGGCCGGCGGCACCGCCGGTGATGTCGATCTTCAGGCCTTCGACATCCGTGCCGGCCTTGCCGGTCATCGTTTGCCCGGAGCCCGTCACCGGATGGCCGCCGATCGTGCCGGTCACATCCAGCCCGGCGACCGCGGTGCTGCCGCCGAACAGGCTGTCGGTCGTGGTGCCGGTGCCCGAAGCCAGGGCGATGTTCGACGTCGACCCGTACTTCGCCGAGGACACGGCAAGCTTGCCGTCGGCGTCGATCGATGCCGTCACCGAGTTGCCCGCGCTGGAAAATGCCGTGGTGCCGTTGATCGACGACTGCACCACCTTCGCCAGCTCGGCCGGCGTGTAGGTACCGGCCGGGATCGTGACCATGGCCATGTTCTTGCTGTTGCTGGGCGTGGTGTCGTTCAGCGTGACCGACCAGGTGGTGTTGGCCGCAATGGTGGTGCTGGGCGGTACCGCGGCGCCGCTCGTCAGTGCGCCCTGGGTCGCCATCTGCGTGATTTCCAGGTCATATGTGCCGGGCTTGGTGGCGGCGCTGGAACTCGTGAACGAGACCTGATTGTCGGTGGTCTTGCCGACCGCGCCGAACAGCGTGCCGATATCGGCGTAATTGGTGTCGATCGCCTTCTGGAACTTGGTCGAATCGAGCGCCAGCGTGCCATCCTTCGTGAAGCCGATGCCCACGTCGCTCAGGTTGCTGAACGCGCCGGAAATACCGGTGATGCTCGACGTCAGCATGCGGCGCATCTGCGACTGGACCGACTGGGCGGTGGCATCGCCCTGCAGCGCACCGGCCGACTTGGTGTCGGGGTTGTAACCGGTCAGCTTCTTCAGTGTGCCGGACAGGTCGTTGTAAGCCTTGACGAACGCTTCGACATTGGTCTTGACCTGCGTGGTATTGCGGCTCACCGCCAGCGTGCTCGAGCCGGTCTGCGTCACGGTCAGGTTCACGCCCTGGATGGCCTCGCCGACATTGTTCGACTTGCTCGTGACGGCGATGCCGTTGACGGTCAGCTTTGTATCCTGCGCGGCCGAGGTCTGCGTCATCTTCTGCGTGCCGGAAGGATCGTAGCTCAGCAGGTCGGCCAGCGCCGCGTCGGGCGGATCGGTATCGGTGCCGGACAGCGAAATCTTCATCGACGAATTGGCGCCCGTGGCGTTCGAGGTGAACACCAGGTGGTAAGGCGTGCTGCTGCCGTCCGACACGATGGTGGCGGTCACGCCCAGGCCCGCCTTGTTGACGGCGTCGCGAATGCCTTCCAGCGAGTTATTGGTGGAATCGATCGTCACGGTGCCGGACGCAACGTTGGCATCCTGCGAAAAAGCGCCGCCAAGATAGGTGCCGCCGGTGCCGGCCGTGAGGCCCGCCGCGGCCGGGTTGCTGCCGGCGATCGTGATCGGGCTGGCGTCGGTCGAACTGAGCGAAATACCGCCGGTCGCCATAACGCTGAAACCGGGATTGACCGTGGCACTGTCCTTATGGATACCGCCGCTGACGCCGGCCGTGACGACTTCTTCCACCTCGATGTTGGAGCCATCGGTGCGGGTGAATTTCAGGTCGCCGCCGGCGGCAGTACCGCTGACGGAAATGCCGGCATCGTTCAGCGCGGTCAGCACGGTCGAGGGAACGGTCAGCGCCGTGTCGATCGACTCCGCCGTGATGCCCGCGCCGGCGGCGATGCCCGCTGCCTGCGCGCCGATCTCCACGCCGCCCACCTTCAGCGCATACGTGCCGCCGCCGTCAGTAGAAACCTGGCCGAAGCCGCCGAAGAGCGCGGCGTCCGTTTCCGCCGCCGTTGCATTGGCGGTCACCCCGGTCGTGGTGCTCTTGGCATTGATGGCCTCGGCCAATGCACGGCCGCTCGTGGTGGTGCTGTCGGTGGCGATCGCGGTGCCGTTGATCGACAGCGAGCCGTTGCTGATACCGTTCGCAGGCACGGCGCCGGTCAGCTTGGTGCCGGCCAGGCCGAAGCCGCCGCTGGCGCTGCCGAACTGGAACGACAGCGTGGTCTTGCCGCCCAGGCCGATGGCGGACTTGTTGCTGGTAATGCCAGGCGTCGTCAGCGTCTGTGCCTGGGCGAGCTGCGTGACATTGACCTTGTAGTTGCCGGCCACGGCCTTCGACGATGCCGATGCGGTCATGACATCGGCATTGCTCGGCGAGGCGCTGAGTGCATTGAAGTCCGAAGCCTTGGTCAGCGCGCCGAGCGACGACTGGAACACCCCGATGGCGCCGGACAGCGACCCATAGGCGGACAGCGACGCCTGGTACGACATCGTTTTTTGCTGGAACTTGGCCAACGGCTGCTGTTCGACAGCCATCAGCTGGGAAACGATGCTGCTGACGTCTAGTACGCCGCCGGTTGCGGAGATGGTTGCCACGGCTGTGCTCCTGAGAAAGCGATAATGTAGTTCATTATCGGCAGAATCAAACGAGACTTGAGAGGGAGAAACAAAGTCCAGTTTCTGCGATGAGTCCGATGGTAGCGCAAAGAAAATGGGGCCGACGCCCTTGTAGGAGCCGGCCTCGTGCTGTGGGCAACGCTGCGACAGGTCAGGCTTTTTCGCTGATCAGCAGGCCGAAGGCCTTGTCGAGCGCCTTGGCGATCTCCAGCGCTTCCTCGGTAGGCATCTGCCGCACTACCTCCTTCGTTGCGCTGTCGACGACCTTGACGACCGTGCGCTTGCTGTCCTCATCGATGGAAAACTCGAGGTTTTGCGCGTGCACCGACGCATTGAGCTTGCCGACGGCGTCCTTCAGTTCGTCGGTCGGGCCGGTGTACTTGCCGGCGGCATCCGCCGTGTCCGCGGTCGTGGTGGTTGTGGTGGTCGTGGCGGCCGTTGCCGTCGTGGTTGCGGGCGTGCGCACCGTGCTGGGGGCGGCGCCCTGTGCCGCGTAACCCCGTTCCGGTCTCGCGGCGGGATAGATGCCGAGCGGGTCGATTGTCATGATGGATTCCTGGATGCGAAAAATTCCCCGGCCGAATTTCTCCGGGCAGGGAACTGTAAAGTGCGAAATGAACCGGCTGGCTGAACGCTGGCCGGTTCACATTACCGATTAACGCAGCAGGCTCATCACGCCGTTCGGCAGCGAGTTCGCCTGGGCCAGCATGGCGGTACCGGCCTGCTGCAGGATCTGGCCGCGGGTCATGGCGGCGGTTTCCGATGCGAAGTCGGTATCGACGATACGGCTGCGCGATGCCGACAGGTTTTCCGACGTCGTCGACAGGTTCGAGATGGTCGACGAGAAGCGCGATTGCAGTGCACCGTATTCGGCGCGCTGGCTGTTGACCGTCGACAGTGCGGCGTCGGCGATCTTGATGGCCAGCTGGGCACCTTCGAACGAGGTCACGTCCAGGTCGGCGACCGAGTTCAGGGTCGACGAGCCGCCGTCCTGCAGGTCCAGGCCCGAGCCTGCGTCGTCGACGGAGAAGCTCTGTGCCGAGTCCATCGTGATACGGCCGTTGGCCGTGCCGCCGTTGGCTGCCGCCGCCGGGGTACCCATCGCGCCATCGGCCGCGTAGGTTGCCAGGGTCATGTCTTCGGTGCTGTTCTCGATCGAGATGTCCGCACCGCTGGCATGGGTCAGCTTGATGCCGCCGTTTTCCTGGTCGTACTGCGCCGTGATGCCGGTGGCGGACGATTGCGCGTTGATGGCGCTGATGCCCGAGGCGAAATCGCTGGCCGAGCTGCCGGAGCCGGTCGTGAAGGAGATCGTCTTCGCGGTGCCGTTGTCGCCCTTCAGTTCGAACGAGTAGGCGGTGCTGGCGGTCAGGCCCATGTTCATGTCGGTACGGGCGGTCGCGGACACGCCGGTGTCGCCAGTCTGCTTGTTGATCTTGTCGGCGATGGTTTTCGCCGTGTCGCCCGTTTCCGTGCTGACGGTCTTCGAACCGCGTGCGCCGTTGATCGTGATGTCCTGCGCGTCGACGACGTTGCTGGTGCCCGCAGCCGCGATATCAGCCTGGCCGGCAGCGATACGGTTGTTGCCGTACGTGTTGGTCTGGAAGTTCGAGCCATTGGCCGAGATCAGCTGGTTGGCATCGGCGCCGACCTGGAAGTTCGCGGTGCCCATCGTGCCGTCCAGCAGCGACTGGCCGTTGAACGTGGTGGTCTTGGCGATACGGTTCAGTTCCGACGACAGCTGGCCGACTTCGGTCTGCAGGGCCTGGCGGTCCGATGCCGAGTTGGTGCTGTTCGACGACTGCACGGCCAGTTCGCGGATACGTTGCAGGATGTCGCCCGACGAGGACAGTGCGCCTTCAGCCGTTTGCGTCATCGACACGCCGTCGTTGGCGTTGCGGGTTGCTTGCGTCATGCCGCGAATCTGGGAATTCATCCGGTCGGAAATTGCCAAACCAGCAGCGTCATCCTTTGCGCTGTTGATGCGCAGGCCGGAAGACAGGCGTTGCAGCGAGGTGGACAGCGCCGATTGCGACTGGCTCAGGTTACGCTGCGAGTTAAGGGATGCGACGTTGGTGTTGATTGGGGAAGCCATTTAATACTCCAGACAGATACTTCGATTCGGCATTTGCGCTTTCACTTTGGCCCGCCTCCACGTTTCGAGACGATCAAGCCGCTGTTGTAACTGGTTACGGTTTCCGTACGGGAACCTTTAGAGGTTTTCCGCAGGAAATCTAAATTTATTTTCGGAATCAAAAAAGAAAATCCCCGGCTGGTTGCCCAGCCGGGGATTCCGATGTTCCGCTGATAAGGTTCAGCGAACGATAGTCATTGAATCATGGTCCTGAATGCGGCGCAATTAACGCAGCAGGCTCATCACACCGTTCGGCAGCGTGTTTGCCTGGGCCAGCATGGCGGTACCGGCCTGCTGCAGGATCTGGCCGCGGGTCATGGCGGCGGTTTCCGCTGCGAAGTCGGTATCGACGATGCGGCTCTTCGATGCCGACAGGTTTTCCGACGTGGTCGACAGGTTGGCGATCGTCGAAGCGAAACGCGACTGCAGTGCACCGAATTCCGCGCGCTGGCCGTTGACCGTCGACAGTGCCGCGTCGGCGATCTTGATGGCCAGCTGGGCACCTTCGAACGAGGTCACGTCCAGGTCCGAAACCGAGTTCAGGGTCGAGGAGCCGCCGTCCTGCAGGTTCAGGCCCGAGCCTGCGTCGTCGATCGAGAAGCTCTGTGCCGAGTCCATCGTGACGCGGCCGTTGGCCGTGCCGCCGTTGGCTGCCGCCGCCGGGGTACCCATCGCGCCATCGGCTGCGTAGGTTGCCAGGGTCATGTTTTCGGTGCTGTTCTCGATCGAGATGTCCGCGCCGCTGGCGTGGGTCAGCTTGATGCCGCCGTTTTCCTGGTCGTACTGTGCCGTGACGCCGGTCGATGCCGATTGCGCATTGATGGCGCTGATGCCCGAGGCGAAATCGCTGG
Organism: Pseudoduganella lutea; assembly: GCF_004209755.1. Lineage (NCBI taxonomy): Bacteria > Pseudomonadati > Pseudomonadota > Betaproteobacteria > Burkholderiales > Oxalobacteraceae > Pseudoduganella > Pseudoduganella lutea. The sequence goes on from NZ_CP035913.1 coordinate 4,517,530, forward strand.
CCGAGCTGCCGGAGCCGGTCGTGAACGAGATCGTCTTCGCGGTGCCGTTGTCGCCCTTCAGTTCGAACGAGTAGGCGGTGCTGGCGGTCAGGCCCATGTTCATGTCGGTACGGGCGGTGGCGGTCACGCCGGTGTCGCCGGTCTGCTTGTTGATCTTGTCGGCGATGGTTTTCGCCGTGTCGCCCGTTTCCGTGCTGACGGTCTTCGAACCGCGTGCGCCGTTGATCGTGATGTCCTGCGCGTCGACGACGTTGGTCGTGCCGGCGGCGGCGATGTCGGCCTGGCCGGCAGCGATACGGTTGTTGCCGTACGTGTTGGTCAGGAAGTTCGAGCCGCTGGCCGAGATCAGCTGGTTGGCGTCGGCGCCGACCTGGAAGTTCGCGGTGCCCATCGTGCCGTCCAGCAGCGACTGGCCGTTGAACGTGGTGGTTTGTGCAATGCGGTTCAGTTCCGAGGACAGCTGGCCGACTTCGGTCTGCAGGGCCTGGCGGTCCGATGCCGAGTTGGTGCTGTTCGACGACTGCACGGCCAGTTCGCGGATACGCTGCAGGATGTCGCCCGACGAGGACAGGGCACCTTCAGCCGTCTGCGCCATCGACACGCCATCGTTGGCGTTGCGCGTTGCCTGGTTCATGCCACGGATCTGGGAGTTCATGCGGTCGGAAATTGCCAGACCGGCGGCATCGTCTTTTGCGCTGTTGATGCGCAGGCCCGAGGACAGGCGTTGCAGCGAAGTCGACAGGGCGCCTTGGGAGCCCGTCAGGTTACGTTGCGAATTCAGGGAAGCGATGTTGGTGTTGATGACCGATGCCATGGTGACTCTCCAGACGGTACTGCTGTTGGGCGCTTTGCTCGGTAACTTTGGCCCGTCACGCTGTTCTTGTGACGATCAAGCCGCTGTTATTCAAGGTAACGGTAGCCGTGCGGAAAGCTTTAGGCTTTTCGCGGAATCTTTTGCCGTATGGACTGATTTTTTTTGACAATAATTCCGATCACAAGCCCGAACGAAAAATCCCCGGCTGGTTGCCCGGCCGGGGATTTGATGGTTCAGTCAACTTTGAAGAATTAACGCAGCAGGCTCATCACACCGTTCGGCAGCGTGTTTGCCTGGGCCAGCATGGCGGTACCGGCCTGCTGCAGGATCTGGCCGCGGGTCATGCTCGCGGTTTCCGCTGCGAAGTCGGTATCGACGATACGGCTCTTCGATGCCGACAGGTTTTCCGACGTGGTCGACAGGTTGGCGATCGTCGAAGCGAAACGCGACTGCAGTGCACCGAATTCCGCGCGCTGGCCGTTGACCGTCGACAGTGCCGCGTCGGCGATCTTGATGGCCAGCTGGGCGCCTTCGAACGAGGTCACGTCCAGGTCCGAAACCGAGTTCAGGGTCGAGGAGCCGCCGTCCTGCAGGTTCAGGCCCGAGCCTGCGTCGTCGATCGAGAAGCTCTGTGCCGAGTCCATCGTGACGCGGCCGTTGGCCGTGCCGCCGTTGGCTGCCGCCGCCGGGGTACCCATCGCGCCATCGGCTGCGTAGGTTGCCAGGGTCATGTCTTCGGTGCTGTTCTCGATCGAGATGTCCGCGCCGCTGGCGTGGGTCAGCTTGATGCCGCCGTTTTCCTGGTCGTACTGTGCCGTGACGCCGGTCGATGCCGATTGCGCATTGATGGCGCTGATGCCCGAGGCGAAATCGCTGGCCGAGCTGCCGGAGCCGGTCGTGAACGAGATCGTCTTCGCGGTGCCGTTGTCGCCCTTCAGTTCGAACGAGTAGGCAGTGCTGGCGGTCAGGCCCATGTTCATGTCGGTACGGGCGGTGGCGGTCACGCCGGTGTCGCCGGTCTGCTTGTTGATCTTGTCGGCGATGGTCTTCGCCGTGTCGCCCGTTTCCGTGCTGACGGTCTTCGAACCGCGTGCGCCGTTGATCGTGATGTCCTGCGCGTCGACGACGTTGGTCGTGCCGGCGGCGGCGATGTCGGCCTGGCCGGCAGCGATACGGTTGTTGCCGTACGTGTTGGTCAGGAAGTTCGAGCCGCTGGCCGAGATCAGCTGGTTGGCGTCGGCGCCGACCTGGAAGTTCGCAGTGCCCATCGTGCCGTCCAGCAGCGACTGGCCGTTGAACGTGGTGGTTTGTGCAATGCGGTTCAGTTCCGAGGACAACTGGCCGACTTCGGTCTGCAGGGCCTGGCGGTCCGATGCCGAGTTGGTGCTGTTCGACGATTGCACGGCCAGTTCGCGGATACGCTGCAGGATGTCGCCCGACGAGGACAGGGCGCCTTCAGCCGTCTGCGCCATCGACACGCCATCGTTGGCGTTGCGCGTTGCCTGGTTCATGCCACGGATCTGGGAGTTCATGCGGTCGGAGATTGCCAGACCGGCGGCATCGTCTTTTGCGCTGTTGATGCGCAGGCCCGAGGACAGGCGTTGCAGCGAAGTCGACAGGGCGCCTTGGGAGCCCGTCAGGTTACGTTGCGAATTCAGGGAAGCGATGTTGGTGTTGATGACCGATGCCATGGTGACTCTCCAGACGGTACTGCTGTTGGGCGCTTTGCTCGGTAACTTTGGCCCGTCACGCTGTTCTTGTGACGATCAAGCCGCTGTTATTCAAGGTAACGGTAGCCGTGTGGAAAGCTTTAGGGTTTTTTCGTGGGAAATCGAATTTTTTTGAAGAAATACCTGCGCGATGCTTACTGTTGAGCTGGAATTGCCGGAAGTTGCTGATATAAACATACAACGGCAAAAGCCCGGTCTGGCCGGGCTCGTGTTATCGGAGAAAACGCTTATTCGGCGACGACCACGCGGTTCTTGCCGGTCCTCTTTGCCGTGTACATGGCCGCGTCCGCGCGCTTGACGAGCGCGGCCTGGTCCTCGCCCTGGCGGCGCAGCGCCACGCCGGCGGAGAAAGTAATCAACAGCTTTTCGTTCTCATGCAGGAAGAAATGCCGGGTCAGCTCGCGCTGCAGCCGCGTCATCGTGGCCACCGCCGCGTCGACCGCTGTTTCCGGCAGCAGGATCACGAATTCCTCGCCGCCGAAACGGGCGATCACATCCATGGAACGCAGCGTGTCCTTGACGACCTTGACAAGGTGCTTCAGGGCGCTGTCGCCGGCGATGTGGCCGTAGGTATCGTTCAGTTTCTTGAAATCGTCCAGGTCCAGCACGGCGATGCACAGCGGTGTGTGGCGCCGGTCGGCGCGGGCGGTTTCACGCTCGAACACGTCATCGAGGCCGCGACGGTTCAGGCTGCCCGTCAACTGGTCTTCACGTACCAGTTCGCTCATATGCTGCAGCTGCATTTCCAGCGCCCTGATGCGCTCTTCCGCTTCCTGCACTTCCTGGCGCGCGTTGACCATGTTGTCGCGGGCCTGCAGCGCTTCGTTCTGCACCACGCGGGTTTCGTGCAGCACTTCGTCGAGGATATGGTTCAGCTCGGTTATGTCGTTCGCGTGGCTGATCTTTTCGGAATAGGCCCCGATCTTCTGGGAGAAATCGCCCGTGGTGGCGGCTACCTGGCCCAGGCGGTCGATAAAGGTCATCACCATGTTCTTCACCGTGGCCTTGACGTCCGCCACGCTGTGCTTGAGCTGGCTCTGCTTGAAGATCACGTCCTTCAGGCTGCGCGTGGCCGCTTCGAGCGCGCGCGCATCCAGCGGGCCGGCGATCAGCGCCTGCACGGTGTCGACCTGGCCACGCAGCCAGGAATCGTCGTCCAGCAATTCGCTGACGTTTTCCAGCAGCAGGCGGAACAGGCGCAACAGCAATTCCTGCTGCTCGGCCGTGTCGCCATGCTTCAGTTCGATCTGGTAGCACAGCTGTTTCAGCCGCAGCGCGATTTCCGACAAGTCCGCTTCGGTGTGCGCTTCCTTCGTGGCGGCACCCAGCGACTCGGCTTCCGCCGCCATGTCTGGTGCGGCGCTCAGCAGCGAAGCCACGGCCAGGGTCAAAGTGCGGCTGAGCAGGTCGCGCAGCAGGCGCGTCTGCTCGCTCTCGTCCATCGGCGCCAGTTCGATGCCGCCTTTTTTGACGGGCCGGTCGGCCAGTTGCGACAGGGCCTTGGCGTATGCATCCCAATCGCGTGCCTTGACCGCGTGGTTGAACCGGCGGCCGAACTCGGCCAGCTCGCCTGGCTGCTCTTTCAAGCGCGCGGCAAAACGGTTCAGCACGTTTTCAGGGCCGGGATCGCTGGGAATGGCCACGACGGGCGCTGGGGCGGGAATGCCGGCGATTTCGTTGTAGATCTCCCGGTACGCGTCAGGCGTCGGCGCGATGCGGCGCACGGCCAGGCGGCGAAAGGCTTCGCGCGCGATTTCAGCTGGATTCTGGTCCGCGGAACTTGGAGGTTTGCTCGACATCTGGCGTGCACTTTACAAAAGGATGACCAATAGCTTGCATCTTAGAACAATGGCGCATTATTCGAAGCACAAAGGAGCGGGGGAAAATTCCTTTACTTTCGGAACCAGAAGTTTCTGAATGTCAGTGTCCAGCCGCGGGCGGGCGCGTTGTCAGTCGATCAGGCCGTTCCTGATCGCATAATGCGTCAACTCTGCGCTGTTCTTCAGTTTCATCTTGACCAGCAGGCGAGCCCGGTATTCGCTCACCGTCTTCACCGACAGCGACAGCTCCTTGGCGATCGCGCCCACCGTCATGCCCGAGGCAATCAGCGTCAGCGTCTGGTATTCGCGGTCGGACAGTGTTTCGTGCGGCGCCGCTTCATGGTCCTCGCCCACGTGGTTGGCCAGTTCCTGGGCCAGGGCGGGGCTGATGTATTTCATGCCGCCCGCCACCTGCCGGATCGCGTTGACGAGTTCCTTCGGCGCGCTCTGCTTGGTGAGGTAACCGGCGGCGCCGGCCTTCAGCGAGCGGATGGCGTACTGGTCCTCGCGGTGCATGGACAGCATCAGCACGGCCAGCTCCGGTTTTTCCTTCTTGATCTGTTTCAGCACCTCGATGCCGCTGCGATCGGGCATCGAGATATCGAGCAGCACCACGTGGCAGCCCGACTTGCGGAACAGGCGTAGTGCATCGCTGCCGTTTTCCGCTTCGCCGGACACCACGATGTCGCGGGTGTCGGCCAGGATCTGCTTCAGGCCCTCGCGCACGATCGCGTGATCGTCCGCGATGAAGACCTTGATGGCTGCCTTGTCGCTCATATACATCTCATTATGTTATTGCAGCCCGAATTGTAGCCGCTTCCGGCCCGTCGCCCGGGCCGGCACGCCGGATGCGGATCGCCACGACCGTGCCGCCACCGGGCGCATGCGCGAGGTTCAGCGTGCCACCCAGTGCCCGTGCCCGTTCGGCCATGCCGCGCAGGCCGAACGAGCCCGGCTTGGCGCGGTCGGCGGAGCGGATGCCGCGGCCATTGTCGGTGATTTTCACGCCGACGTGCGTGCGCGTGCTGTGCAGGCGCACCGTCACGGTGGAAGCGTGCGCGTGCTTGGCGATATTGGTCAGCGCCTCCTGCACGATGCGGAACAGCGCCGTGGCCTGGTCGGCATCGAGTTCCACATCCTTTTCGTTGGAGTGGAAGGTGCACGCCAGGCCCGCCTGCGCGGCGAATTCCTTGACCTGCCATTCGAGCGCGGCAACGAGGCCGAAGTCCAGGATCGACGGCCGCAGGTCGAGCGTGATGCGGTGCACGGCATCGATGGTGCGGTCGGCCAGTTCGTCGACATAGGCCGCCTTCCTGGCCAGCACGTCGTCGCCCTCCGGCAGGCGCGCGGCCAGCATCGCCAGCGCCATCTTGATCGCGGTGAGGTTGCCGCCGAGGTCATCGTGGATCTCGCGCGCCATGCGCGTGCGTTCCTGTTCCTTGACCTTTTCGATGTGGGCGGTCAGCTCCGCCAGCCGCGACCGGCTGGCCCGCACTTCCAGTTGCTCCAGTTTGCTTTCGGTGATGTTGGTCATGATGCCTTCCCACTGCACGGCACCATCGGGCAACACGTGCGGGGTGGCGCGCAGGTTGATCCACTTGACGTCCTTCCACGCCTCGATCCAGATGCGGCCTTCCCAGTTCCAGCTCCACAGCGTGGCGGCGGATGACGCCATCGCATCGAGATAGGATTGCCGGTCTTCCGGCAGCACCAGGTGCGCGAACTGTTCCGGCTGCGCGGCGAGTTCGGCCGCCGGCAAGCCCAGCAGCGCCTGGCAGCCTTCGCTGAGATAGGGGAAGGACACGCGGCCGTCCGTCTCGCGGCGGAACTGGTACACCAGGCCGGGTGTGTGCGACACGATGGCGTCGAAGCGCGTTTGCACCTGTTGCAGCACGTCCGTCGCCGCTTCGTCCTCGGCGATCGCCAGCACGCAGTCCCTGTCGTCGTGGCGCACCCGCAGCAGCCGCAGCGTCACCGGGTAGCTCGTGCCATCCGTCCGCGCCAGCGTGGTGCCGGCGGCGGTCCCGGCGGCAAGGGCCGCGTCGAACCCTTCGCGGGACAGGGCAGGGGCAATGGCGGCGAAGTCGTCGCCGGCGCGACCGCCCGATTGTCGGCCCGCCGCCGGGTTCGTATCGAGCAGGCGCAGTGTATGGGGATCGATCAGGAAGAGCTGGGAACGCGTGGCATGCCACACGGCTTGGTGGCAGGAATGGACAATGCTCATAAGTGTGTACAATCGTTCCGTATTGGCAGGATGATACGTGAAACACCACTTCTCATGAACAAAGCTTTTGTGAAAGAAACCGAGCAGGACGATGACGACGACGTCCAGCTGGCGCCGCCGATTCCTCCCGGCGCGAAGAACTACCTCACCCCGAGCGGCTACCAGCGCATCAAGGACGAGCTGCTGCAACTGATCGACGTGGAACGGCCCGAAGTCGTGAAGGTGGTGCACTGGGCCGCCTCGAACGGCGACCGCTCGGAAAACGGCGACTACATCTACGGCAAGCGCCGACTGCGCGAAATCGACCGCCGCATCCGCTTCCTCACCAAGCGGCTCGACCTGGCCGAAGTGGTCGACCCGAGCGTGCACCACGGCAGCGACCAGATCTTCTTCGGCGCCACCGTCACCTACAGCAACCAGGATGGCGTGGAAAACACGATCACCATCGTCGGCATCGACGAATTCGACCCGCTGAAGGGCAAGGTCAGCTGGATCTCCCCCATCGCCCGCACGATCACCAAGGCGCGCGAGGGCGATACCGTGACGCTGCACACGCCGACCGGGGTGGAGGAGCTGGAGATTCTGGAAGTCAGCTATCCGGCAGCGAAGTAGCCATCCGCAGCGTGTCTGGTGTCGGACACTTTTCCCGGGTTTTCGGGAAAGGTGTCGGACACCGGTGTTCCTTACAGAATTCGCCGGCGTGTCTGGTTTCGTACACCGGGGTTTTTCACGGCTTGCATCAACTCTCGACCGGGCGTTTCCCTGGCCGTCCCCGAGGGGCTGGAGAATACATCAAGCCCCGGATTTCCATTAACTCATCCGGATTCAGCTCGCAATCCGACAAGCACCGGTAGTTGGCAAAACGCTCCGTTTCGTTCAGTCCCAGACGCAGGTAAAGCTCGTGTGGACATACCAAGCGGTCAGCGTTGAAGCCGGCATTCCCACGGTAGCTCGACCAGCGGTATCGCTCCTGGTGAATAACCATTCCAGCCCGCATAGGGTTGGCCTCGATATAGCGCTGACATTTCATGAAGTACCGTTCGGTTGGAACCGGATGCGACCAGAAACGGCTTTCCCATACTGAGCCGGTACGGCGCAGCGTTTGTTGAAACAAAGCGTATATTGCTGGCCGAGGCGCCTCATCAGTTCTGGCGCAAGCCTGATCTCATCGAACGACGCAAGGATGTGGACGTGGTTGGTCATCAGCACGTAAGCATGGATTGAACAGCCAACGGTGGAGGCATGGCTGCCAAGCCACTCCAGGTAGACGAGAAAATCTGATTCGCTGAGAAAGCATGGCTGGCGATTGTGGCCACGCTGGATGATGTGCAAGGGTATGCCAGGTAACAGCAGACGGGGACGTCGCGACATGGTGCCTCCGGAGGATGAGAATGTCGCTATCTTCTCGCCAGCTTGTCATGGGCAGGCTGTGGGAGCGCAAGGGAAAACCGGTGTCTGACACTTTTTTCTGGATGAATCGCCCAGAAAAAAGTGTCAGACACCAGTCGCAGGCGGGGGCTGTCCCAGTTTTTATCCCCGCTCGCGGGATACCCGGTTCACACCAGTGACTTTGCGCACGTTGCGCAGCAGCCCGGCGAGGTGCACCCGGTCCTTCACCTGGATCGTGAAGCGCAGCTGGTGCAGCACGTGGTCGTTGTCCTCGTCCATGCCGACGAAGGTGATGTTGCCGTCGGATTCGCCGATCTCGGCGGCCACGCGGGCGAGGATGCCTTTTTCGTTGTTGATCAGCAGGCGGATGCGGCTGTCGAAGCGGCGGTTCAGTTCCGTGCCCCATTTCACCGCGATCCAGCGGTCCGGTTCCTTCTGGCGCTGGCGCCGCGCCACGCTGCAGTCGGACGTGTGCACCTGCAGGCCCTGGTCGCGGCGCAGCTGGCCGATGATCTGGTCGCCCGGGATCGGCAGGCAACAGGGAGCCAGTTGGACGGAGACGCCTTCGCTGCCGTAGATCGTCACCGGGTCCAGGTCGGCCGCCGAATTGTGGTCGATCGGCATCGAGGCCGATTCGCCGCCCAGCAAGCCGAAGACGTGCCGTGCCACGAGGGCCGCCATGCGCTTGCCGATGCCGATGTCGGCATGCAGCTCGTCCATCGATTTCGCCGACGATTCGTTCAGCAGCCGTTCCACCAGGGGTTCGGGCAGGTCCGGCGAGATGCTGATCGCGGCAAGCGCCTGCTGCAGCAGCTGCCGGCCCAACCCGATCGATTCGGGCAGGTTGATCGTGCGCAGGTGGTGCCGGATCGCCGAGCGCGCCTTGCCGGTGCGGACAAAACTCAGCCAGCTCGGGCTGGGCCGCGAATCCGGGTCGGTCACCACCTCGACGATGTCGCCGTTGCGCAGCTCGGTGCGCAGCGGAGCGGGTTCGCCGTTGATCGTCACGGAAACGGTATGGTCGCCGATGCCCGTGTGGATCGCGTAGGCGAAATCGATCGGCGTGGCGCCGCGCGGCATCGCGATGATCTTCGACTTCGGCGTGAACACATACACGGAATCGGGGAACAGGTCGACTTTCACGTGTTCGAGGAACTCGGCCGAGTCGCCCGTCTGCTGCTGGATGTCGAGCAGCGATTGCAGCCACGCGTGGGTGCGCTGCTGCATGTCCGTCATGTTGGCGTCGCTGTTCTTGTACAGCCAGTGCGCCGCCACGCCCGATTCGGCGGTGCGGTGCATTTCCTGCGTGCGGATCTGGAATTCCACCGGCGTGCCGTACGGGCCGATCAGCGTGGTATGCAGCGACTGATAGCCGTTCAGCTTGCGGATCGCGATGTAATCCTTGAACTTGCCCGGCATCGGCTTGTACAGCGAATGCAGCGTGCCCAGCGCGACGTAGCAGTTCGGGAAGCTGTCGACGACGACGCGGAAGCCGTACACATCGAGCACCTGCGAGAACGTGAGGTGTTTCGAGCGCATCTTCTTGTAGATGCCATACAGCGTTTTCTCGCGGCCATACACTTCGGCGTGGATGCCGGCCATGCCCAGCGTGTTCTTCACGGAATCGAGGATCTTGCCGACCACTTCGCGGCGGTTGCCGCGCGCCGCCTTCACGGCCTTGGCCAGCACCGTGTAACGCAGCGGGTGGAGATGCGAGAACGACAGGTCCTGCAACTCGCGGTAGATGTTGTTCAGGCCGAGGCGGTGCGCGATCGGCACGTAGACTTCCATCGTTTCTTTGGCAATGCGCTGTTTCTTGGCCGGCGCCATCACGTCCAGCGTGCGCATGTTGTGCAGCCGGTCAGCCAGCTTGATCAGGATGACGCGCACGTCCGACGCCATGGCCAGCAGCATCTTGCGGAAATTCTCGGCCTGCGCCTCGATCTGGCTCTGGAACTCGATCTTCTCGAGCTTCGACAGGCCGTCGACGAGTTGCGCGACCGGGGAGCCGAAGCGCTCGATCAGCTCTTCCTTCTTGACGTCCTGGTCTTCCATCACGTCGTGCAGCAGCGCCGCCATCAGCGCCTGCGCATCGAGCTTCCAGTCCGCGCAGATCTCGGCCACCGCGATCGGGTGCGAAATATACGGCTCGCCCGACTTGCGCACCTGGCCCAGGTGCATCTCGTCCGAGAACCGGTAGGCTTCCTTGACCTTCTTCAGGTCGGCCTCGGTCATGTATTCGGCGAGTTTTTCGGTGAGGTGGCTGATCGTGGCCACGCCCGCGGGCGTCATTGGCGCGGCGAGGGGAGACGTGGAAATGGCGGGAGGCTGGCCGGCATCGCCATCCGGCCAGGCGGCCGAACGACGGCCCCGCGAAACGGGGCGCTCGGTAATGCCGGATTCAGGGGAATTCAGGTTCATGGTGTTCGCAGTGTAATTCAACTGGAGAACCTGTGGCGGTACAGAGGAACCGGAGTCCCAAAATTACATCGGAACCTTTTTCAGCATTTCCAGGCCGACCTTGCCGGCGGCGATCTCGCGCAGCGCGAGCACGGTCGGCTTGTCCTTGGCATCCACCTTCGGGGTGTGGCCCTGCAGCAGCTGGCGGGCACGATAGGTGGCGGCCAGGGTCAGCTGGAAGCGGTTCGGCACATTCTGCAGGCAATCTTCGATCGTAATACGGGCCATGGTAACTCCTGGGCAAATTCGGTGAAATGGAAAACGAGGGAATAAATCGGTTGTGCTGTTTGTCGGGCTGCTTAATTATGCTGCTCGGCGTGGATACCCAACTGGGCAAACAGCGATGCATTGCGCGCCGCCTGTTGCGCAAACCGGCAACGGGCCGACCGGACGATCGCGCTCAGCTGTTGCAAGGCGACCGGAAACTCTTCATTGATAATAACATACTCGAACTCGGGCGCGTGGGCGATTTCGCCGCCGGCCGCCAGCAGGCGCCGCGTGATCACGTGCGGCTCATCCTGGCCACGCTTGTGCAGCCGTTCTTCCAGCGCCGCGATCGATGGCGGCAAAATGAAGATGCCGGCCGCCTGCGGGAACTGCTTCTTCACCTGGCGGGCGCCCTGCCAATCGATCTCCAGCAGGATGTCGGTGCCGGCCTTCATCTGCTCTTCGACGAACAGGCGCGACGTGCCATAGTAATTGCCATGCACTTCGGCCCACTCGAGGAACTCGCCGGCATTGGCACGGGCAACGAAATCCTCCGCCGTCGTGAAGAAGTATTCACGGCCATGTTCCTCGCCCGGGCGGGGCGGGCGCGTCGTGGTGGAAATCGACAGCTTGATCGCCGGCTCCTGGGCCAGCAGGGCATTGACCAGGGTGGACTTGCCGGCGCCGGAAGGCGCTGCAACCATGAACAGGCTGCCCGAGAAGTGTTGATTCATTTTCAATTCCGATTCGCGGGCGGTGGCCCAAAAGGCGTATTTTACCAAGAGCAACCGCGCACGGCACTACCTTGATAGCTGCCGGTCCGCGAAGGTCACTCCAGGTTCTGCACCTGTTCGCGCATCTGCTCGATCAGCAGCTTGAGTTCCATCGACGCGTCGGCCAGCTCCTTGACGGAAGCCTTCGCGCCCAGCGTATTGGCTTCGCGGTTCAGTTCCTGCATCATGAAATCGAGACGCTTGCCCACCTGGCCACCCTTCTTGAGGATATGGCGCGTTTCCGACAGGTGCGCCGACAGCCGTCCCAGTTCCTCGGCCACGTCGATGCGGATGCCATACAGGATCACTTCCTGCCGGATGCGTTCCATCGCATCCTGGCGGGACAGCGCCGCGTTCGATCCTTGCGAGGCCAGGCCCAGCGCTTCCTGCATGCGCTCGATTGCCTTTTGCTGGAATGCCGCCACCACTTGCGGGATCAGCGGCGTGATGCGCTTGACGATGGCTTCCATCGCCTCGATGCGCGAGATCAGCATCGCTTCGAGCGCGGCGCCTTCGCGCTGCCGGCTGTTCACGAATGCGCCAACCGTTTTCGTCATCAGCGCGGCCACGTCGGCCTGCAGCGTTTCCTGGCCGATCTGCGCCTCTTCGACAACGCCGGGCCAGCGCAGCAGTTCGGCCACCGACATGGCATGTGCGCCGCTGAAATGCGTGCTGACCTCGGCCTGCAGGCGGGCCAGTTCATTCAGGAGGGGAATATTCAGCGCCTGGGTGCCGGCGCCAGCGGCCTTGCGGCCAAAACTCAACCTGATTTCCACCTTGCCGCGCGTGATGGCGGCCATGATTGCCGTACGCAGGTCCGGTTCGAGGGCACGCAGGTCGTCGTTGATGCGGAATTGAAGGTCGAGAAAACGGGAATTGACACTCTTGATTTCAATGGTCAGAGTTCCCGCCGCGCTTTCGCTGGTGGCAACCGCGTAGCCCGTCATGCTGGAAATGCTCAATGGATATCCCCGATTTGGTCTTTACAAATGCCTGGTTTTGTCCACACAATCCGGATCTCAGTGGCGTTAGTTGATGCGAGGAAATGCATGGCTGCACAAAACAACGTCCCGTTGCCGGATGGGCTGGAGTTGGCTGGATACCGCATTGTAAAGAAAATTGCGTCCGGCGGGTTCAGTATCGTCTACCTCGCCTATGACGCCGAAGGCAATGCGGTTGCCATCAAGGAGTATCTACCAAGCGCATTGGCATTGCGTCAAGAGGGAGAACTCGCGCCCGCGGTGTCGGCGGCGAATCTGCCGGTATTCCGCCTCGGCCTGAAATGCTTTTTCGAGGAAGGCCGCGCACTGGCGAAAATAGCGCACCCGAATGTGGTGCGCGTACTGAATTTCTTCCGCGCGAACGATACCGTTTACATGGTAATGGCGTATGAATCCGGCAACACATTGCAGGACCAGATTTCGCGGCAGCGCGCAAAAGGCGGCAATATTGATGAAGCATTGATCCGCCAGGTTTTCATCCAGGTATTGAAGGGTTTGCGCGAAGTGCATGCAAATGGCCTGCTCCACCTCGATCTGAAACCGGCCAATATCTACCTGCGCAGCGACGGCACGCCGCTGCTGCTCGATTTCGGCGCGGCGCGCCGGACCATCGATTCGGGCGCCCTGACGTTGACGCCGATGTACACGCCCGGCTTCGCCGCGCCCGAACTGACGATCAAGACATCGCCGCTGGGGCCGTGGACCGACGCCTATGGCATCGGCGCCGCGATGTTTGCCTGCATGGCCGGCTCGCCGCCGCAGCCGGCGGAAGAACGGCGCAAGGCCGACCGCATGGACGCATCGTTCAGCGAGCTGGCCGGTGCCTATTCCCCCGCCCTGGTGCAGCTGGTACGCTGGTCACTCACCATGGATCCGCTGGCACGCCCGCAAAGCCTGTTTGCCATGCAAAAGGCATTGCAGGCGCTGGAGACGACAATGGCGCCGGCGGTGCCTGTCGCACCAGCGACACCAGCGGGCACGTTCGCCCGCCTGCGCACGCTGGCCGGCCGCCTGAGGCCGGGGCGCCGTGGTGCCGCGCCGGACACGCAAGGATAGGAGGCCACATGCGATTTTCCGTCTACCAGGAAAGCCATATCGGCGGCCGGGGCATGAACCAGGACCGCATGGGCTACAGCTTCACGCGCGATGCGTTGCTGCTGGTGCTGGCCGACGGCATGGGCGGCCATCCGCGCGGCGAAGTGGCCGCCACCGTGGCGTTGCAGACGATTTCCGCGCTGTTCCAGCAGCAGGCCAATCCTTATGTGAAAGGCCCGGAGCGCTTCCTGGCAGACGCGTGCCATGCGGCGCACCGCGAAATCCATCGCCATGCCGCGCTGCACGGCTTGCCGGAAACGCCACGCACGACGATCGTCGCCTGCGTCGTGCAGCATGGCATGGCCACCTGGGCGCACTGTGGCGATTCGCGGTTGTACCTGCTGCGCGGCGGGCGCGTCCTGGCGCGCACGCGCGATCATTCGCATATCGAGAAACAGATCGACGCCGGCCGCGTACCCGCGTCGGCGCGTCACACGCATCCGGACCGCAACAAGCTGTACAACTGCCTGGGCGCCGATGCCGCGCCGAAGGTCGAGCTGTCGCGAGGGGCGGCCCTGGAAGCGGGCGACGTGATGCTGTTATGCTCGGATGGCCTGTGGGGCGTGCTGCCGGAAGAGGAGCTCGTGGCCGCCTTGTCCACCGCGGCCGTCGAACGCGCCGTGCCCGACCTGCTGCATAGCGCGCTGCGCGTTGCCGGTGCCGGCAGCGACAACGTCACCGGCCTGGCCATCGCATGGCAAGGAGCTCTCGATACGCCCGCCGCTGCTGGATCGACGATGATCTCCACCGAATCGCACACGGGCGGCACCACGATCGCGCCCGCCGATCCGTTCGACGAAGCCGAGATCGACAAGGCCATTGCCGAGATCCGCAGCGCCATTGAAAAATCCTCGCAACTACTCCGGTAACCATGCCGGCCACTGCGCCGGTAACCCCTTCATAAACCAATCAAAGAAAGTGTCCATGACCATTGACACCCGCCCAAGCGGCCGCACCGTTGACCAGTTGCGCACCGTGCGCCTGACCCGCCAGTACACCAAGCATGCCGAAGGTTCCGTGCTGATCGAATGCGGCGACACCAAGGTAATCTGCACCGCCAGTATCGAGGAAAAGGTGCCGGGCTTCCTGAAGGGCAAAGGGCAGGGCTGGCTGACGGCCGAATACGGCATGCTGCCGCGCTCGACACATTCGCGCATGGACCGCGAAGCCGCCCGTGGCAAGCAAAGCGGCCGCACGCAGGAAATACAGCGGCTGATCGGCCGCTCGCTGCGCGCCGCGTTCGACCTGCAGGCGTTCGGCGAACGCACGCTGCACCTGGACTGCGACGTGATCCAGGCCGACGGCGGCACGCGCACCGCCTCGATCACCGGCGCCATGGTGGCTGCGTACGACGCGTTCATGAAGCTGGTCGACAAGGGCGCGATCCCTGCCGTGCCCGTCAAGCACTTCGTGGCGGCGATCTCCGTGGGCGTGTTCCAGGGCACGCCGGTGCTCGACCTCGACTACGTGGAAGATTCCGGTTGCGACACCGACATGAACGTGATCATGACCGATGCCGGCCACTTCGTCGAAGTGCAGGGCACCGCCGAAGGCGCCGCCTTCGACCGCGGCACGATGAACCGCCTGCTGGACCTGGCCGACGCGGGCATCGCCGACCTGATCCGGCTGCAGAAGCGGGAACTGGGGCTGGCGGAGTAAAATAGCTGCCCCATATCAAAATTGGGGACGTACCCCTGTTTAGAGGAAATTTCCTCTAAACAGGGGTACGTCCCCCGTTTTTCTGCCATGACCCAAAAACTCATCCTTGCCTCGAACAACGCGGGCAAACTCAAGGAATTCAACGCGCTGCTGTCCACCGTCGGCTTCGAGGTGCACGCGCAGGGCGAATTCGGCGTGCCGGAAGCGGACGAGCCGTTCCACACGTTCGTCGAGAACGCGCTGCAGAAGGCGCGTCACGCGGCACGGCTGACCGGGCTGCCGGCGCTGGCGGACGATTCCGGCGTGTGCGTCAATGCGCTCGGCGGCGCGCCGGGCGTCTACTCGGCGCGCTACGCGGGCGAGCCGAAGTCCGATGCCGCCAACAACGCAAAGCTGGTTGCGGACCTGGCGCGGCACGACGACAAATCGGCGTATTACTACTGCGTGCTGGTGTTCGTGCGCCATGCGGACGATCCGCAGCCGGTCATCGCCGACGGCGTCTGGCGCGGCGTGATCCAGGCCGAGGCGCGCGGCGAAGGCGGCTTCGGCTACGATCCGCATTTTTATATCCCCGAACTGGGCAAGACCACCGCGGAGCTGACGCCCGATGAGAAGAACCGCCTGTCGCATCGCGGCCAGGCATTGCGCGCGCTGGTAGAGAAGCTGAAATGATCCCCATCAAACCGGTTGGCACAGGCGCGGGCAAACCCGCCACGCCGGCCCGCACCATCGATGCCGCGGCCGGCGTGGCCGCGCAATACCTGCAGCCGGGCGCGCTGAACCTCACGGCGCTGCCACCGTTGTCGTTGTACATCCACTGGCCGTGGTGCGTGCGCAAGTGTCCGTACTGCGACTTCAATTCGCACGAGGCCAAGGGCGAGGTACCGGAAAAGCAGTACCTGGACGCGCTGCGCCTCGACCTGGAAATGGCGCTGCCGCTGATCTGGGGCCGCAAGATCCATACCGTGTTCATCGGCGGCGGCACGCCGAGCCTGATGTCCGCGGCAGGGCTGGACCGGCTGATGTCCGACCTGCGCACCTTGCTGCCGCTCGATGGGGATGCCGAAATCACGATGGAAGCCAATCCCGGCACCTTCGAGACCGAAAAATTCCGCAGCTACCGCGCCAGCGGCATCAACCGGCTGTCGATCGGCATCCAGAGTTTCAATGCGCGGCATTTGCAGGCGCTGGGCCGCATCCACGACGATGGCGAGGCGCGCCGCGCGGTGGAGATCGCGCTGGCCACCTTCGACAACTTCAACCTCGACCTGATGTACGCGCTGCCCGGGCAGACGCTGGACGAAGCCCGCCAGGATCTGGCCACGGCGTTGTCGTTCAAGCCACCGCACCTGTCGATGTACCACCTGACGATGGAGCCGAACACGGTGTTCGCGAAGTATCCGCCGGAACTGCCGGACGACGACACGAGCGCGGACATGCAGGACCTCGTCGCGGAAATGACCGGCGAAGCGGGCTATGGCCACTACGAGGTGTCGGCCTACGCGCGGCCCGGTCACCGGGCCCGCCACAACCTGAACTACTGGCAGTTCGGCGATTACCTGGGCATCGGCGCCGGCGCCCATACCAAGCTGTCGTTCCCGCACCGCGTGCTGCGGCAGGCGCGCTACAAGCAGCCGAAGTCGTACATGGAGCAGGTGGCGAACGGCACGCCGGTGCAGGAAGAGAACGAGATCGGTCGCGCCGACATGGGCTTCGAATTCATGCTGAATGCGCTCCGGCTGCAGGAAGGCTTCGCGCCCAACCTGTTCAGCGAACGCACGGGGCTGGCGCTGAACACGATCGAGAAGCAGTTGAACGCGGCCGAATCAAAGGGCCTGATCTACCGTGATCACACCGTCATCCGGCCGACCGAACTGGGTCACCGCTTCCTGAACGACCTGCAGCAGATCTTCCTCGGATAAGCGCAGCGCCCCTCACAGTCGAGTCCGTGTCCACCCTGGGGCCAGGCCTGGAATCGGACACGAGCTGGGCCTTAGCAATCGATTGCTACCGTTGTGCTCGTGTCCACTTTCGAGCCTGGCCCCAAGGTGGACAGGAGCTGGGCTGTAGCGGCTAGAAGCTGGATGCCTGCTTGAGGTCCGGCTTCTCCACCCACCTGGCCAGCGCTTCCGCCATCCGCCCGCTTACGCTGATCGCGTGAGTCCAGTCGCGGATGCGGGCGGCGTGGTCCTGTCCGTAATGCTTGAAGTCGTTCCGGTCCGGCAGCTTGCGGTTCGGCAGCCGGGCCACGAACGATGGCGAAGGGCTGACCAGCACGAGATTGTCGAGGGCGAGGTGGCCGGATTGCCCGCGTGCGCGGCGCCATGGCAGCGACTTGTCCAGCCAGCCGGGCACGATGTGGTCGGTGAAGTGCGGGTACAGCACAAGGCCGGCATCGCGCTGGTAGGGCAGGTGCAGCTGGTAATCGATCAACCCGCCGTCCCAGTAGGTGCCGGGCGGGGCGCCGTGGATGTCGCGCACCGCTTCCAGCACGAGCGGGATCGAACCGGAGGCGAGCAGCGCATCGCGCAGGTTGCCCGCTTCCAGGCCCACGAAATGCGAGGCGAACGCATCGAAGCGCTCGCGCAGCCAGCCGCCTTCATCGCGCACGTCGTGAAACAGCACGCGCTCCATCGCGCCCGCCAGCCGGCTGCGCGATACCGCGTTGCCCGCCGCGGCGCGAACGAAACCCGCCATCTCGCGCCAGCGCACGCCGCCCGCATTGGCCAGCGGCCCAATGCCGCGCGCGGTGATTACGTTCAGCCGGTGATGCGGATGCGCGAGCACTTCATCGCCATGCCCGCCGAGTACCTCTTCAAGCAGGCCGCGCACCGTGCGGGTTACGTAGGCTGCGTCGACTTTCGCCGGATAGGTCTGGTGCGTGTAGTGGTAAGCGAGTCGCTTATGGGCGGCCACGGGATCGGCGAATGCCCCCGCGGCCATGCGCCATGCCCCGATCGACGCACCGACCAGCCGCCGTTCCCGCGGCGCCCGCGGCAGCCAGTCGCCGAACAGCCAGGTGTCGATGCCGTTCAGGATGAGGCCTTTCGGCCCACCGGCGGCAGCGGGAATGATGGCGATGTCGGCCGGTTGCAGACCTTCGGCCGCGATGCGCTGGCGCGCGCGTGCGCCAAGGCGAATGGTGATGGGTGAGTCCATAAGAAAAAGAAAAACCGGTGACAGACACCCATTATTCTGGAACATTCCAGGAAAATCGGTGTCTGTCACCGGTTTTCGGGAAATATTTCCAAAAAACCGGTGTCTGTCACCGGTTTTAACACCGGTTTTGGGCTACCGCAGCCCGCCCCCCAGCACCCGATAAAGATCGATCGCACTCGTGGTGCGCAGCAGCCGCGCCTGCACGAGCTCCTGCTCGGCCGCGAACAGTTCGCGCTGGGCGTCGAGCACGTCCAGCGAACTGGCCACGCCGTTCTCGAAGCGCAAGTTGAGCAGGCGCAGCCGTTCGGCCTGGGCATCCTGGATCGCCCGCTGCGCAGCCACCTGGTCGCCCAGGTAGCTGCGCGCGGCCAGCGCGTCAGCCACTTCACGGAACGCCGTCTGGATCGTCTTTTCGTAATCGGTGACGGCGATGTTCTTGCGCACCTGGGCCAGGTCGAGGTTGGCGCTGTTGCGACCGGCGGAAAAGATCGGCAGGGTCAGTTGCGGCACGAACGACCAGGTGTCGTTGCCGCCGTCGAACAGTTGCGAGAACTCGGGGCTGGCGCTGCCGATCGCCGCTGTCAGCGAGATGCGCGGGAAGAACGCGGCGCGGGCGGCGCCGATGTTGGCGTTCGCCGCCAGCAGGCGCTGTTCGGCGGCGCGGATGTCCGGCCGGCGCGCCAGCAGGTCCGACGGCAGCCCGGGGGGGAGGGCGCTCATCGCGTCGATCCGCGCATCGTCGATCAGTGCGCCGGCATCCGCCGTGGCCTGCGCCGAGGGCGCGCCCACCAGCAAGGCCAGCGCATTGGCGGCCTGCGCCCGCTGCCGGGCCAGCGCCAGCGCCGACGCGCGTGCCGTTTCCATCAGCGTTTCGTTCGAGCGCAGGTCGAGCAGCGACGAGGCGCCCGCATCCAGCCGCTGCCGCGTCAATTCATACGTGCGGCGGCGGGCGTCGTACGTGCGCTGCGCCAGCGCCAGCTGCTCGGCAAACGCGCGCTCGGTGAAATAGGCCTTGGCCACTTCCGCCACGATGCTGATCTGCGCCGCCTGGCGCGCCTCGTCGGTGGCAAGGTAGGCCGCCAGTGCCGCCTCGGACAGGCTGCGCACCCGGCCGAAGAAATCCAGCTCGAACGCGGGAATCGACAGGCCGGCATCGAAGCGTTCCGACACCGTTCCCTGTCCGGCCGCCGGGTTCAGGAAGCCCGGCGTGCGTGCGCGTGTGCCGGACAAAGCGGCGTTCAGGTTCGGCAGCCGGTCCGCGCGCGTCACGCGGTACGTGGCGCGCGCTTCCTCGATGCGCAGCGCCGCGGTGCGCAGGTCGCGGTTGTTGTCCAGCGCCGTGGCGATCAGCGCCTGCAGGCGGGCGTCGGGAAAGAATTCGCGCCAGCCCGTATCGACGGCGCTCTTCGCGTCGGCGGGAGGTTGCGGCAGGGCCTTACCGTCCGCGGCCGGCGGGTTGACGGGAAAATCGGCGGCCACCGGCGCGGCCGGGCGCTCGTACTTCGGCGCCAGCGAGCAGGCCGACAGCATGCCGGCTGCCAGCATCATGCCCACCGTGTTCGACAGTTTCATGGTTTCGTCTCCGGAAGGTCCATTTCATGCGCGGCGAGACGGCGTTGCCGCTCGCTGCCCTTGAAGATACGGCGGATCACGACGAAGAATACCGGCACGAGGAACACGGCCAGCACGGTGGCGGTGATCATGCCGCCCATCACGCCGGTGCCGATCGCGCGCTGGCTGGCCGACCCCGCGCCGTTGGCGACCACCAGCGGCAGCACGCCGAGGATGAACGCCAGCGACGTCATGATGATGGGCCGAAAACGCAGGTGCACCGCCTCCAGCGTGGCTTCGATCAGCCCCTTGCCCTGCGCCTGCAGGTCCTTGGCGAATTCGATGATCAGGATCGCGTTCTTCGCCGACAGGCCGATGATGGCGATCAGGCCCACCTTGAAGTACACGTCGTTCGGCAGGTCGCGCAGGTGGGCGCCGAGCAGGGCGCCGAGCACGCCCAGCGGCACCACCAGCAGCACGGCGATCGGAATCGATTCACTTTCATACAGCGCCGCCAGCACGAGGAACGCCGCGAGCAGCGACAGCGCGAACAGCATCGGCGCCTGCGAACCGGAGGTGCGCTCTTCCAGCGATTGCCCCGTCCAGTCGATGCCGAAACCCGGCGGCAGCTGGGCCGCCAGCCGTTCCAGCTCGGCCATCGCCTCACCGGAGCTGTAGCCTGGCGCGGCATTGCCTGTCAGGCGGATCGCCGGATAGCCGTTGTAGCGC
The DNA here is from genome assembly GCF_004209755.1 of Pseudoduganella lutea. NCBI lineage: Bacteria > Pseudomonadati > Pseudomonadota > Betaproteobacteria > Burkholderiales > Oxalobacteraceae > Pseudoduganella > Pseudoduganella lutea. The sequence continues at coordinate 4,538,141 of NZ_CP035913.1, forward strand.
ACCAGCTGCACCGGGCCATTGATCCAGCGGGTGGTGGCGAAGGCGGAGAACGGCACCATATTGCCGCTGGTTCCGGAACGCACGTTCAGGCGCAGGATATCTTCCGGCTGCATGCGGCGGTTCTGGTCGGCCTGCACGATCACGCGCTGCTGGCGGTTGTCGCTGTTGAAATCGTTCACGTATGACGAACCCAGGCCGGCGGACAGCGTGGTGTTGATGTCGGCGAACGAGAGGCCCAGCGCCTGCGCCTTTTCGCGGTCGATATCGACCTGCAGCTGTGGCGCGTCTTCCAGCCCTTCGGGCCGCACGCCCTGCAGGATCGCGCTCTTGCCGGCCATGCCCAGCAGCTGGTTGCGGGCATCGATGAGCGCCGCGTGGCCCAGCGAACTGCGATCCTGCAGCCGCGCCGTGATACCGGTGGCGTTGCCCAGCTCGCGGATCGGCGGCGGCGACAGGGGGAACACGATGGCGTCCGGAATGCCCGAGAGCGCGCCGAGCGCGCGCCCGGCCAGCGCATCGGCCGACTGGTCCTTGCCCCGTTCGCCCCAGTCCTTCAGCGGCACGAACACGAGGCCCGCGTTCTGGCCGTTGCCGGAGAATGAAAAACCCGCCACGGCGATCGTGCGGGCCACTTCGGGCTGCTGGCGGAAATAGGCATCCACTTTCGCCAGCACCGCGTCCGTGCGCGAGCGCGACGCGCCCGGCGGGAGCTGCACGTTGGTGATGATGTAGCCCTGGTCCTCGTTCGGCAGGAACGACGATGGCAGCCGCACGTAAAGCCATGCCACGAGAGCCAGCAGCACGGCGAACACCAGCATGTAGCGGCCGGTGCTGGCGAGGATCTTCGCCACGGCCCCCTGGTAGCGCGTGGCCGTCTTTGCGAACATGCGGTTGAACCAGCCGAAGAAGCCGCGCTTTTCCACATGGTGGCCTTTTTCGACGGGTTTCAGCATCGTGGCGCACAGCGCCGGCGTCAAGGTCAGCGCCATCAGCGCGGAAAACGCCATCGCCGCCACCATCGACAGCGAAAACTGGCGGTAGATCGCGCCCACAGCGCCGCCAAACGCGGCCATCGGCACGAACACGGCGATCAGCACCAGCGTGATGCCGATGATCGCGCCGGTGATCTGCGTCATCGCCTTGCGGGTGGCGTCGCGCGGCGACAGGCCTTCCTCGCTCATGATGCGCTCGACGTTCTCGACGACGACGATCGCATCGTCGACCAGGATGCCGATCGCCAGCACCATGCCGAACATCGTCAGCACGTTGATCGAGAAGCCGGCCAGCTGCATCACGGCGAAGGTGCCCATCAGCGCCACCGGCACCACGATCGTCGGAATGATCGTGTAGCGGAAGTTCTGCAGGAACACGTACATCACGATGAACACGAGCAGCACTGCTTCGAGCAGCGTCTTGACCACCTCCTCGATGGAGATCTTCACGAACGTCGACGTATCGTAGGGCACCGTGTATTTCAGGCCGGGCGGGAAGAACTTCTGCAGCTCGTCCATCTTGGCTTTCACCAGGTTTGCCGTTGCCAGTGCATTGCCCGTCAGCGACTGCTGCACGGCGATCGCCACGAACGGCTGCCCGTTCAGCCGGGCACTGATGTTGTAGGTGGAGCCGCCCAACTCGAGGCGGGCCACGTCGCCCAGGCGCACGGTGGAGCCATCGGGATTGGCACGCAGCACGATTTTCGAGAATTGCGCGATCGACGTCAGCTGCCCGGTCACCACCACCGGCGCCTGGTAGGTTTGCGTCGTGGGATTCGGCAGGTCACCGATCGTGCCGGACGTGACCTGGGCGTTCTGCGCGCGGATCGCCGCCGTCACGTCGCCCATGTTCAGCTTGAAGCCGGTGAGCTTGTTCGGGTCGACCCATACGCGCAGCGCGCGCTCGGAACCGAACAGCTGCGCCTGGCCCACGCCCGGGATGCGCTTGATCTCGTTGACGACGTTGCGCGCCATGTAGTCGCCGATCGCGGTCGGGTCCATCCGGCCGTCCGTCGAGTACACGCCCACGAACATCAGGATGTTCGAGCGCGACTTGTTGACCTGCACCCCCTGCTGCGTAACGGCCAGCGGCAGGCGCGACTCCACGCGCTTGATGCGGTTCTGCACGTCCACCGCCGCGATGTCCGGGTTGGTGCCCGGCTGGAATGTCACGGTGATCGTCACGCCGCCGGCCGCATTGCTCTCGGACTCCACGTACTGCAGGCCTTCGGCGCCGTTCATCTCCTGCTCGATCACGCTGGTCACGGCATCGTCGAGCACCTGCGCGGTGGCGCCGGGGTAGTTCGCGGTCACCACGATCGATGGCGGTGCGATGGTGGGATACTGGGCCACCGGCAGCACGGTGATCGCCAGCGCGCCGCCCAACAGGATGAACAGCGCGATCACCCATGCGAACACGGGCCGGTCGATGAAGAAGCGTGGCATCAGGCCCCCTTGGCGGCGGGCGCTGCGTTTGAAGTACCGCCGGGCGCACCGGCTGGCGTGGCTTGCGCGGGCTGCCACTGCTGCGGCTTGACGGGCGATCCCGGCTTGGCTTTCTGGAAGCCTTCGACGATGATGCGTTCGCCGCCTTTCAGGCCTTCGCTGACGACCCACCTGTTATTGATCGACGCTTCCGCCTTCACGGGCTGGGCGACCACCTTGTTGTCCGCGCCCACGATCATCACCGAGGCACCTTCGGCACCGCGCACGATGGCCTGTTGCGGGACCGTGATCGCGGCTTCGTTGATGCCTTGCTCAAGCCGCGCCCGCACATACATGCCCGGCAGCAGCGCGCCTTTCGGATTCGGGAACCGGGCGCGCAGCGAGACGGTGCCCGTGCTCTCGTCGACGGACGCATCCGAGAACAGCAGCTTGCCCGCACCCTGGTACTCCTCGCCGGTGTCCAGCAGCAGCGTCACGCGTGCCTCGTCCCTGCCCACGCTCTTCAGCCGGCCGCTGGCCAGCGCCTGGCGCAGTTGCTGGAGCTCGGTGGCCGACTGCGTCACCGTCACATAGATCGGATCGAGCTGCTGCACCAGTGCCATCGGCGTCGCTTCGCCTTGCCCCACCAGTGCGCCCTCGGTCACCAGCGCGCGGCCCACGCGACCGGAGATCGGCGCCGTCACGGTCGCGTAGCCCAGCGTGAGCCCGGCGGTCTGGCGCGCCGCCTTCGCCGTGGCCAGGTCGGCGGCGGCCTGCTTTTGCGCCGTCACCGCATCGTCGTATTCCTGCTGACTGACGGCCTGCGCGGCCAGCAGCGGCTTGTAGCGCTTTTCGCGCAGGTTCGCCTGCGCCAGGTTCGCCTCGGCCTTCTGCACGGCCGCCTGGGCGCTGGCGAAGCCGGCCTGGAATTCGGCCGGATCGATGCGGAAGAGCACCTGGCCCGCTTTCACGTCCGAGCCTTCCTCGAATACCCGCTTCAGCACGATCCCCGGCGTGCGCGCCCGCACCTGCGCCACGCGGAATGCCTCGACGCGGCCCGGCAGCTCATCCGTCACGGGCACGGCGGCGGCCGACACGGTGATGACCGAGACGGTGGGTGGGGGCGGGGCGGGGGGAGCTTCTTCCTTCTTGCCGCACGCGGCCAGCAGGGACAGCGACAGGACGGCGACATGCGTGCTACGTGCGACATGACTCATGGATATGTCTCGCGAAAGGACGGCAGGGCTGCGGAGGAGGTGCGATAGTTATTTTATAACGGTTGAATAACGTTTTCGCACAAGCCGTTCAAAAGAAAAGGGAGCCGAAGCTCCCTTTTCGATAGCGACGGTGCGGCCTGGCGATCAGCGCATGCCGGAAATGATCTGCTTCAGCTTGCCCGAATCGGCGCAGAAGGCACGGATGCCCTCGGCCAGCTTCTCGGTGGCCATCGCATCTTCGTTGAGCATGAAGCGGAAGGTTTTCTCGTCGACGGAAATCTTGGCCATTGCGCCGGCACTGTCGGCGGTGAGCTTGCGCTCGACCGGCTCGTTCGAATCGGCGAGCTTCTGCAGCAGGTCCGGGCTGATGGTCAGCAGGTCGCAGCCGGCCAGTTCCAGGATCTGGCTCGTGTTGCGGAAGCTGGCGCCCATCACTTCGGTCTCGTAGCCGAACTTGCGGAAATAGTTATAGATCTTCTTCACCGACTGCACGCCCGGATCTTCCGCGCCTTCGTACTCGATGCCGGTCTGTTTCTTGTACCAGTCGTAGATGCGACCGACGAACGGCGAGATCAGCTGCACGCCCGCCTCGGCGCAGGCGATGGCCTGCGGCAGCGAGAACAGCAGCGTGAGGTTGGTGTGGATCATTTCCTTTTCCAGGATCTCGGCTGCCTTGATGCCTTCCCAGGTGGACGCGATCTTGATCAGCACGCGCTCGCGGTCAAAGCCGGCGCGCTCGTACAGGTCGATCAGTTCACGGCCCTTGGCCACGTTGGCTTCCACGTCGAACGACAGGCGCGCATCGATCTCGGTGGACACGCGGCCGGAAACGATCTTCAGGATCTCGCCGCCAAAGGCGATCAGCAGCCGGTCGATCACTTCGCCGGTGGAAGCATGCGGATTGTCGCGCACGGCTTTTTCCAGCAGCGGCTTGTACTCATCCTTTTGCACCGCCTTCAGGATCAGCGACGGGTTGGTGGTGGCGTCGCGCGGCGTATAAGCCTTGATCGACTGGAAATCGCCGGTATCGGCAACGACCTTGGTGTACTGCTTGAGCTGTTCGAGTTGATTCATGACTGAGCCAGGCGAATGGGGAAAAAGCGCCATTGTACCGAATAGTCCCCGGCGAATTCGTTTCTCAAAACCGGGGTCAGACCCCGATCTGAGGAAACATTTCCAAAAATCGGGGTCTGACCCCGGTTTTTGGAAATATATAGGCAAGTGGGGTATCCTTGCGCCACCCTGCACATGCCCGTTCAACATGAAACACATCGCAGTCATCGGCGCCGGCGTTACCGGTGTCACCACGGCCTACGCGCTGGCGCGGCGTGGCTTTTCGGTCACAATCGTCGAGCGGCATCGCTATCCGGCGATGGAAACGTCGTATGCCAACGGCGGCCAGTTGTCGGCGTCGCATGCGGAGGTGTGGAATCATCCGTCCACGCTGCGCAAGGGCCTGAAATGGATGACGCAGCCCGATGCGCCGCTGTTGCTGCATCCGGCACCCACGTGGCACAAGGTGTCCTGGCTGGCCAGGTTCGTGGCGGCGATTCCCCGTTACCGCGACAACACGGTGGCGCTGGCGCGCATGGCGGTCGCGGCGCGCGAACACCTGTTCGCGTGGGCGGAGGAAGAGGGCATCGACTTCGACCTGCGCCGTGAAGGCATCCTCCACCTCTACCGCGACAAGGCGGGCTTCGAACACGCGCGGCAGGTGTCGCGCTTGCTGGCCGAAGCGGGGCTGGTCCGCCGGCATGTCACGCCAGCGGAAATGCGCGCCATCGAACCGGCGCTGGGCGGTGATTACTACGGCGGCTGCTACACGGACACGGACAGCAGCGGCGACATCCACCGCTTCACCGCCGGCCTCGCGTCGGCATGCGTGCGCCGCGGCGTGCAATTGCTGTGCGAGCGCGATGTGCTGGCGCTGACGCAGGAAGGACTCGGAGGCGACGGCGGCGTTTCGCTCACGTTGCGACACGGTGGCGAAACGGATGTGCAGCGCTTCGATGCGGTCGTCATCTGCGCCGGCACCGCCAGCCGCGCGCTCGGCAGGATGGCGGGCGACCGGATCGACGTCTATCCCGTCAAGGGCTACTCGATCACCGTGCACCTGGGCGATGCCGCCAGCCGGGCCGCCGCGCCCACCGTCAGCCTCGTCGACGACGCGCCCAAGCTGGTGGCCAGCCGCTTCGGCGCGGACCGTTTCCGCGTGGCCGGCACCGCCGAATTCAGCGGTTTCGACCGCGATATCCGCCACGACCGCATCCGGCCCCTGGTCGACTGGGTACACCGCGAATTCCCCGGCGTGCACACGGCGGACGTGAAGCCGTGGGCCGGCCTGCGCCCGATGATGCCGGACCTGCTGCCGAAAGTGGGAAGAGGGAAGGCGCCGCGCGTGTTCTACAACACGGGACACGGGCACCTGGGCTGGACGCTGGCGGCGGCAACGGCGGAGCAGGTGGCAACCGCGATCGGGCAGTCGGCAGGCGGGCCGGCAAAGCATGTTCTTGACCCGGAGGCGAAGAGCTGGGGTCAGACCCGCCGGGTCTGACCCCGGGTGTTGCCGTTGGGGTTGATGAATGCGCCGGCTTGTGGCTCGTACCGAGCAACTACCCGATAAAGGAATCGAATTGCACTTCGAATTCCTGCAGTGCCTTCTGCGCATTCTGCATCTTGCGCCGGAATTCCGGCCCGCGCTGCAAGGCCAGCCCGACCGCCAGCACGTCGATGACGACGAGGTAGGCAAGGCGCGCCGAGATCGGCGTGTAAGGGTCGGTGTTGAAGATCAGGTCGATCGGGATCAGTACGGTGCCCAGGTCGGCCAGCGGCGTGCCGGACGGCGCCAGCACGATCACGTCGGCGCCGCCGTCGCGCGCCAGTTGCGCCGAGCGCACCAGCGCCGGGCTGTTGCCGCGCTGCGAGATGGCCACCAGCGCGTCGCCCTTGCGCAGCAGGGCGGCGGCGATGTTGTGGATGGCCGGATCGGAATAGGCGACAGTGGGCACGCCCGAGCGGAAGAACTTGTGCTGGGCGTCGGCCGCCACGATGCCGGACGTGCCCTGGCCGTAGAACTCGATCTTGTTGGCCAGCGACAGGATATCCAGCGCGCGCTGCACCGGTTCGTGGTGCAGGTTGTTGCGCAGGTCGAGCAGCGTGTTGATCGACCGGCTGCAGATCTTGTTGATCAGGTCCGCCGCGAGATCGTCCTGCGATGGTGCCTCGTTCAGGCCCGGCAGCGCCACGGCCAGGCCCTGCGCCAGTTTCAGCTTGAACTCGTGCCATCCGTCGTAGCCGAGCGTGCGGCAGAACCGCACCACGGTTGGTTCGGACACCTGGGCGCTTTTCGCCAGCGCCGTGATGTTCGAGCTCACCGTGCGCGACGGATTGTCGAGCACGGCCAGTGCCACCTTGCGCTCGGATTTCGACAGCGAATCGAGCTGGGTGCGGATGGAATCAAGCAGCATGCGTCTTTATCCCTCGCCTCAATCCTCTGGCAGCGCTTCTTCGCGCCACTGCAGCCCATCCCGCCCGATCAGCGCGGACGAGGCGGCCGGCCCCCACGTGCCCGACGAATAGGGCAGCGGTGCCGTATCGTCCTGCTCCCAGTTGTTCAGGATCGGCTCGACCCATTCCCAGGCCGCTTCCAGTTCGTCGCCGCGCATGAACAGCGTGAGCTGGCCGCGCAGCACGTCGAGCAGCAGGCGTTCGTAGGCATCCATGCGCGGCGCCTTGAACGATTCGCGGAAATCGAGTTCCAGCTCGGCCGGCTTCAGGCGCATGCCTTCGCCCGGCGTCTTCGCCATCAGGTTCATGCGCAGGCCCTCGTCGGGCTGCAGGCGGATCACCAGCGAATTGGGCTGGAAGCTCGACGTTGGCTGCTGGAAGATCGAGTGCGGAATCTGCTTGAAGCGCACCACGATCTCGGCCAGGCCATCGGCCATGCGCTTGCCGGTGCGCAGGTAGAAGGGCACGCCGGCCCAGCGCCACGTGTCGATCTCCGCCTTCATCGCCACGAAGGTCTCGGTGCGCGATCCTTGCGGCGCGTCCGGCTCGTCGCGGTAGCTCGGCACCGCCTGGCCGTCCACGTGGCCGGCGCGGTACTGGCCACGCACGATATTCTGCGCCAGGGTGGTGGGCGTGAAACGCTTCAGCGAGCGCAGTACTTGCAGCTTGGCGTCGCGCACGGCGTCCGGCGATGTCGATGCCGGCGGTTCCATCGCCACGATGCACAGCAGTTGCAGCAGGTGGTTCTGCAGCATGTCGCGCAGCGCGCCCGACGTGTCGTAATAGCCGATTCGGTTGCCCACGCCCAGCTTTTCGGCGATGGTGATCTGCACGTCCGAGATCCATTCGCGGCGCCACAGCGGCTCGAACAGGATGTTACCGAAGCGCAGCGCCAGCAGGTTCTGCACGGTTTCCTTGCCCAGGTAGTGGTCGATCCGGTAGATCTGCGATTCCTCGAACACTTCGCCCACTTCGCGGTTGATCTGCTTGGCCGAGGCCAGGTCGCGGCCCAGCGGCTTTTCCAGCACCACGCGCGAATCGGGCGTGACCAGGCCGTTTTCCTTCAGGTTGTCGCAGATCTGCGCGAACAGCGCCGGCGGCGTGGCCAGGTAGTACACGCGGGTCAGGCCCGCATCGGTGCGCAGCGCCTCCGCCAGCCCACCGTAGCTGGACGGGTCGCCCGCGTCCACCGCCACGTACACGATGCGGCGCGTGAATTTTTCCCAGTTCTCGGTGGTGACCTTGGGAGTCTTGATATGCGGACGCGACGTGGTGTTGACCATGTCGATGAATTCTTCCGTGGTGTTCTCGTGCCGGCCCACGCAAACGATACGGGCGGTCGGGGGCAGGTCGCCGCACACGTCGCGCGAGAACATCGCAGGGAGCAGCTTGCGCATCGAAAGGTCGCCGCTGCCGCCGAACAGAACCAGGTCAAAATCGGAAAGTGCCATGATGGATAGTGTCTATTGGTCTTGATGAGGCGGCGAATTGCGCACCGCTGAAAGCTTACTACCGGAATTGCAGGATTTGACGAAAATATACTACAAATTCGTCAACCCTGCAGCTTCACGGCAGGCTCATGGATGGCTTATGGACGATAAGCCGGCTGCTCCAGCCCCGCCACCGGCACGCGCACGGACAGCACGCGGCCCGACAGTGGATGCTGCGCCAGTTCCGCCGCCGGGCGCTTGCCGGCGGTGGTGATGTACAGCGTGCGCAGGTCCGTGCCGCCAAACGCCACCATGGTGGGGCAACGCACCGGCAGCGCGATCGCATCGAGCTCTTCGCCGGAGGGCGACAGTTTCACGATGCGCCCGCCTTCGAACATGGCCACCCAGTAATTGCCTTCGCTGTCGACCGCCGCGCCATCGGGCCGGCCGCCATAGCCGTTATCCTTGTCCATCGAGAACTGGCGCAGTTCGCGCCCGTTCGACACGGTGCCGCCCGCCAGGTCGAAGTCGTAGCGCGTGATGCGATGCGACGTCGTGTCGGCGTGGTACATCGTGCGGTTGTCCGGGCTGAATGCGAGGCCATTCGAGTTCGTCATGCCACCGGACCAGGCCAGGCGGACGTGCCCCTTTTCCAGCACGTACATCTCGGCGGCCGGCTGGTCGCGCGGCTCATAGATCGTGCCGACCCAGAAACGCCCCGCCGCATCGGGCTTGCCGTCGTTGAAGCGGGCTTTGCTGCGATCGAACGGCGAGGGCGCAATGTCGGAGATCGCGCCGGCGCCGTTTCCTGCTCCTGTGTCGAGGTGCACGAAGCCGTTGCGGGTGGCGACGACGAGGCCGCCATCGGCATGGCGCGCCAGCGACGACGGTTCGCTCGTCATGATCCATGACGTGTGCGCGCCGCTGCCGTTGCCGCTATCGATGAGCAGCCGGTGTACGGCAAGGCCATCGATGTCCACCCAGTACAGTGCCTGCTCGCCCGCGTGCCACAACGGGCCTTCGCCAACCTGCATTGCGCCATCGAAGGCAACGGTGACGTTACTGTCGTTCATTCGATCGTCGCTCATTCGATCTTCGCTCCCTTGGCCATCACGATCAGCCCGTTCGTGGAACTGTCGTGCGCGGCCGGGTCCACGTCGCCTTCGAGCTCGGCCTGGATTTTCTTCGCCAGCACCTTGCCCAGTTCCACGCCCCACTGGTCGAAGCTGGCGATATCCCACAGCACGCCCTGCACGAACGTCTTGTGTTCGTAGAGCGCGATCAGCGCGCCGAGCGTGGCCGGCGTCAGGTGTTCCATCAGGATCGTGTTCGACGGACGGTTGCCGGGGAACGTGCGGTGCGGTACCAGTTCGTCGATCTTCGCTTCGGGCAGGCCTTGCGCGGTCAGTTCGGCGCGCACTTCCTCGGCCGTCTTGCCCTTCATGAACGCTTCCGATTGTGCGAAGCAGTTGGCCAGCAGCGCATCGTGGTGGCCCGCCAGGTCATGCGTGGGCAGGAGCGCGGCGATGAAGTCGATCGGCACGATGTCGGTGCCCTGGTGCAGCAGCTGGAAATACGCATGCTGCGCATTCGTGCCGCACTCGCCCCACACCACCGGGCAGGTGGCGGTATCGACGGGCTGCCCGCCCTTGGTCACGCGCTTGCCGTTGCTTTCCATGTCCAGCTGCTGCAGGTAGGCGGGGAAGCGGTTCAGGTCCTGGTGGTACGGTGCGATCGACAGCGACGAGGCGCCGATGAATTCCCGGTTCCAGAAACCGATCAATGCCAGCAGTACCGGCATGTTCTGCTCCAGCGGCGCGGTGCGGAAATGCTCGTCCATCTCGTGCGCACCGGCGAGGAACGTTTCAAAGTAGCCGAAGCCCACGGCCAGCGCCACGGACAGGCCGATCGCCGACCATACCGAGTAGCGGCCGCCCACCCAGTCCCAGAACGGGAACATGTTGTCCGGATCGATGCCGAACTTCGTGACCGCTTCGGTATTGGTGGACACGGCCACGAAATGCCGCGCCAGGTCTTCTTCCTTGCCTTCGCACAGGAACCAGCGGCGCGCGGTCTGCGCGTTGAGCATCGTTTCGGCGGTGGTGAAGGTTTTCGAGGCCACGATGAACAGCGTGGTCTCCTGGTTCAGGTTCGTCAGCACCGCATCCATGTCGTGGCCATCCACGTTCGAGACGAAGTGCATCTTCAGGCGCGGGTGTGCATAGGAACGCAGCGCCAGCACGGCCATCTTCGGCCCCAGGTCGGAGCCGCCGATGCCGATGTTGACGATATCGGTGATCGGCTTGCCGCTGTAGCCCAGCCAGTTGCCGTTACGGACGCGGTCCGTGAATGCCTTGATACGGTCGAGCACCGCGTGCACGTCGCCGTTGATATCCTGGCCATCGACGACAAACTGCTTTCCGCGCGGCATACGCAGGGCCGTATGCAGCACGCTGCGTTGTTCGGTAAGATTGATTTTCTCGCCAGAGAACATGGCGTCGCGCTGGCCTTCCACCCCGCGTTCGCGGGCCAGGTCGGTCAGCAATTCCACGGTGCGCTGTGAAATGCGGTTCTTTGAATAGTCGAGGAACAGGCCGGCGGCATCGACCGTCAGCGTGGGAAAACGCTGCGGTTCGGCGGCGAACAAATCGCGCAGGTGCCAGTCCTTGGCATCGGCAGCATGGGATTGCAGGGCCTGGTAGGCGGCGGTGGTGGTAAGCAGTGGCTGGCGCATGGGACTTCTGTGTCAGTTTTGGATAGATGAACTATACAGGAAATGGCGGTAACTTCACTACTAGATGCACTTAAAACGGTAAAATCCGGGCAATCTTCCCTGGGCACCGATGCCTTGTGTCGGGCCATCACTTCGCTCGTAAACCAGCCAGGCAGCACGCCTCAAGCCTTCTGTAGTAAAATTTCGGGAATTCATCGATAAGGAAGCATAATGGCCTTGCACCCAGTCCTCGAACAAGTCACTGCACGGATCATCAAGCGCAGCCGTCCGTCGCGCGGCGCCTACCTGGCGCATCTCGAAGCCGCCCGCATCAAGGGCCGCCCGCAGCGCAGCACGCTCGCCTGCACCAACCTCGCCCATGGCTTTGCCGCATTCCCGCCCAACGACAAGCTGGTCTTGAAGGAAGTGCAAAAGCCGTCCGTGGCGATCGTCTCGGCGTATAACGACATGCTGTCGGCGCACCAGCCGTTCGAGCACTTCCCGCCCATCATCAAGGATGCGGTGCGCGAAGTGGGCGCGGTGGCGCAGTTCGCCGGTGGCGTGCCTGCCATGTGCGACGGGGTAACGCAGGGCCAGCCCGGCATGGAGCTGTCGCTGTTCTCGCGCGACGCCATTGCCATGAGCACCGCGATCGCCATGTCGCACAATATGTTCGACTCGGCGGTGTACCTGGGCGTGTGCGACAAGATCGTGCCGGGCCTGGTGATCGGCGCGCTGCACTTCGGCCACCTGCCGGCCGTGTTCGTACCGGCCGGCCCGATGACGTCCGGCCTGTCGAACAAGGAAAAAGCGGCGATCCGCCAGCGCTACGCGCAGGGCAAGGCCACCCGCGAGGAACTGCTGGAAGGCGAATCGCAGTCGTATCACGGCCCGGGTACCTGTACCTTCTACGGCACCGCGAACAGCAACCAGATGCTGATGGAGGTGATGGGCCTGCACCTGCCGGGCGCCGCCTTCATCACGCCCTACACGGAACTGCGCAACCAGCTCACCGTCGCGGCGGCGCAGCGCGCGGCGCAGATCACGGAACTGGGCAACGAATACATCCCGATCGGCCACGTGGTCGATGAAAAATCGATCGTCAATGCGATCGTGGCGCTGCTCGCCACCGGCGGTTCCACCAACCACACGCTGCACCTGCCGGCCATCGCCCGCGCTGCCGGCATCCTGATCGACTGGGACGATTTCAACGACCTGTCCGCCGTGGTGCCGCTGCTGGCGCGCATCTACCCGAACGGCGAAGCCGACGTGAACCACTTCCACGCGGCCGGCGGCACCGGCTTCGTCATCCGCGAGCTGCTCGATGCCGGCCTGCTGCACGACGACGTGACCACGATCCTCGGCAAGGGCCTGCGCAACCACTGCAAGGAGCCTTTCCTGGCCGAAGGCGGCAAGGGCGTCGTCTTCAAGGATTCGCCGCTCGTGTCGGGCGACGACAAGGTGGTGCGCACCGCCGCCGAGCCGTTCTCGAAGGATGGCGGCATGGTCAAGGTCGAGGGCAACCTGGGCCGCGCGATCATGAAAGTGTCGGCCGTGAAGCCGGAACACCGCGCGGTCGAAGCGCCGGCCCTGGTGTTCAATTCGCAGGAAGATTTCATGGCCGACTACAAGGCCGGCAAGCTCGATCGCGACTTCGTGGCCGTGCTCCGCTTCCAGGGCCCGCGCGCCAATGGCATGCCGGAACTGCACGCGCTGACGCCGGCGCTGGCCAACCTGCAGGATGCCGGCCGCAAGGTGGCGCTGGTGACCGATGGCCGCATGTCCGGCGCGTCGGGCAAGGTGCCGGCGGCGATCCACGTGTCGCCCGAAGTGCTGGCCGGCGGCCCGCTGGGCCTGGTGCGCGACGGCGACATCATCACCGTCGACGCGGTCACCGGCACGTTCGAAGCCCGGGTCCCGGCGGATGTATGGCACAGCCGCGCGCTGGCGCAGGCCGACCTCACGCCGAGCCACATCGGCATGGGCCGCGAACTGTTCTCCATGTTCCGCAACAGCGTGTCGGCAGCGGAAGCGGGGGCGGCCACGTTCCCGCTGCCGTCGCCGATCGATACCACCGTCGAGCTGCATGGCGGTGACGACGTGGGCAATACCGTGCCCGGTTCCGATGAAGATTTCCTTGCCAAGAAAGCGTAAAACATGAACCTGCTCGACATTATGCGTACCTCGGCCGTGATCCCCGTGATCGCGATCGACGATCCCGACCACGCCGTGCCCCTCGCGAAAGCGCTGGTCGCGGGCGGTATCCGCGTGCTGGAAGTCACGCTGCGCACGCAGCATGGCCTGGCCGCCATCCGCGCCATGAGCGAAGTGGAAGGCGCGATCGTCGGCGTGGGCACGCTGACGCAGCCGGAGGAATTCGCCGCGGCGCGCGATGCGGGCGCCGTGTTCGGCGTGTCGCCAGGCTTGACCGATGCGCTGATCGGCGCGGCCAAGTCGTCCGGCCTGCCGCTGCTGCCGGGCGTGATGACGCCGTCCGAAGTGATGAAGGCGCGTGAACAGGGCTTCAAGCAGTTGAAGCTGTTCCCGGCCGTGCCGGCGGGCGGCGTGGGCATGCTGAACGGTATCGGCGGGCCGCTGCCGGATATCACGTTCTGCCCCACGGGCGGCATTTCGCAGGAAAACGCGCCGGCCTTCCTGGCGCTGAAGAACGTGGCCTGCGTGGGCGGTTCGTGGCTCACGCCGAAGGATGCGATGAAGGCGGGCGACTGGGCACACATCACGGCGCTGGCCAAGGCGGCGAGCGCGCTGCGCGGCTGATGTCGTTGTAGTCATGCGAACGAGACGGCGCCCATGGGCGCCGTCCGCATTTCTGCCTGACCGATTGCACAGGCTTGCGAGCGGGGGCTAGAATCAACGCATGCCACTCACACGGAGCGCCGATGACCGATCACCGCGACCTGCCCAACCCCGCCTTCACGCCCGGCGGTATTCCCACTCCCGGCTGGCGCTCCGGTACCGCCTTGCTCGTGGCTGCCATCGCCGCCGCGGCGCTGGTGGTGCTGGCGCTGTTCTTCTGGCGACAGCAATCCGACCCGGCCTTCGCGCCCGGCCCGCTGGGCGTGCGCTACGGCGTGCAGTTGCAGAACGGTCAGATGTTCTACGGCGTATTGCGCGAAGTCGGCCCGCGCCATTTGCAACTTGAAGACGTCTACTACGTGCAGGCATTCACCGCGCCCGATGGCCGGCAGGGCAACCGCGTCGTCAGCCGCCAGAAAAACGACTGGCACGGGCCCCAAACGATGACGATCCCGCTCGACAAGGTGGTCACGATCGAGCAGGTCAGTGGCGCATCGCAACTGGCAAAGCTGATCGAGCAAGATAAAAAAGCGCCCTGAGCAACAATCCGGCGCGTATTCCTTGCGCCAGATCAGGGCACGTTCTCCTTTCGGTTCCTACACTCGGGAATTCAAAAATTTCTCTAGAGCACCCCGAAAGGATTTCCATGTCTTCCACGTTCCGCATCCCATTGCATTCCCTGCGGCTGGCGCTGCCCATTCTCGCGCTCGCGATTGCTGTTGCCTGCGGCGGCCTTGCCTGGCTGCTCACCGTACCGGCCATGTTCCTGCTGGGCCGCTGGTATGGCGATTCACATGGCCGCCGGCCCGAGCCGCATGACAGCACCGGCAATGCCGAGTATGGCATTGGCGCTGCCCTGACCGGCTTTACGCCGGATGGCCGCAAATAAGCGCAAATGTCACACGAATCTCACGCCAATCTCGCGCGAATCCATCCGATCCGCGCGAATCTCACGCAAATGTCACGCATATAAGCCGATAAATAAACGTCACGACAATGAGTGTCGCTATCTGATTACATTTTTGCCATAATTTATTGATAATAATTTCCTGTTGACGGTATGATAATGCGCCGCCGAAGGCTGGCCAGCCGCGCGGCGGCCCGGCGTTTTCAAAACCATCTCAGGGAATACAATGAAAAAATCTCTTATCGCAATGGCGGTGTTCGCGGCCTGCGCATCGGGTACGGCTGCTGCCGATACGCTGCTGTCCGGCCTGGGCGGCGACCGCGGTTTCGGCACTCGCATCATGGAACCGAACGACGACGAATCTTCCGAGCGCCTGGCACTGCCGTTCCAGATCAATTTCTTCGGCAACGCCTACAACAATTACTGGGTCAATAACAACGGCAATATCTCGTTCTCCGGCCCGCTGGAAGATTTCACGCCGGCGCTGTTCCCGATTTCCCAGGCCGCGATGATCGCTCCGTACTGGGCCGACGTGGACACCCGCAACCAGGTGGACAACCTGCCCAATCCGTTCATGAACAACGTCTACCTGGCCAACCCGGACAGCAAGACGGTCGTCGTGACCTGGGATACGGTCGGTTACTACAACCAGCATAACGACAAGCAGAACACTTTCCAGCTCGTGCTGCGTGACCAGTCGGCCACCAGTGGTCGCGCCGGCGATTTCGACATGGAGTTCCGTTATGGCCAGCTGCAGTGGACGACGGGCGATGCGAGCGATGGCAGCAACGGCGTGGGCGGCCAGCCGGCGGTGGCCGGCTGGAATGCCGGCGCTGTCACCAATTCCTACTCGCTGATCGGTTCGGGCACCCAGAACGTGGTGGGCCTGGTCAACGACAGCAATGTGGGCACCGACGGCGTGTGGCGTTTCCAGGTGCGCTCCGAGGAGCTGCCGGGCAGCGCGCCCTATAACCCCATCCTGCCAGGCAATATCGACGACGGTACCGCCGGCTGGGTCTTCGAGAATATCCCGGTCGGTACAGGCACCCCCGTATGGATCGATCCGATCGTTGCCACTGGCTACGACTATGCGATCAGCAACGGTCCGCTCGTCAACGGCGTGACGCTGCTGCCGGGCGTGGGCGATGGCCGTTATGACATCTGGCTGTGGCAAGGCGGCGAATGGCAGCTGTTCGCAGGCGACGTCGCGGGCGGCGAGCACATCGAGTTTGGCCAGTCGGTCGACAAGTTCCGCGTGACGGGCATCGAAACGTCCGCCGAAGTGAACCCGCTCAGCCCGGTCGCCTTCTCCACCGGCCTGTGGTTCGACAGCATCGGCAACGCCACCGTCACGCAGACGGCACTGACGGTGGAAGTTTCCCCGGTACCGGAGCCCGCCACCTATGGCATGCTGGGCGCCGGCCTGGCAGTGCTGGCCATGGCACGCCGCCGTCGCCGCGGCTGATCTTCGCAACATCCTTCAAAAGCCGGCATATTGCCGGCTTTTTAATTTTTCATCGCTTGCATGCCTTTCATGCATTGTGGCGGCCGATATTATTTGACTTAATATCCAGACAGCCCAAAAAAACTCCCTGACGCTTCGTCAATTTCTTAAAAACTTCAATCAAGACAACACGTTAGTACTCATTCAAGCGGTGTCGGATTTATGCGACCGCTTGCAACGAAATATCATGTGTTGTCTTGCGCCGCGGCAATTACCTTGCAATCATATGTTCCGTGCGGTGGTAATCGCATACATGGCGGGATTATCCCGAGCGGGTAATCGCCAAGAATCCTCTTCCACTTTTTGCCGATGAAACGGAGCGACGCGTGATGCGCCAACGCCCCCTGCATTCCTGTTTTCCCCTGATGCTGGCCGGTGCCGCCGCATGTGCCATCGTACCGCTGGCCGACTGGCAGTGGCATGGCTTCGCCATCGCCGCCGCGCTGCTGGCCGCCGGTGGCCTGGCGTTCTTCCACCACCCGGGCGCCGCGCCACAGGCCGACGCCAAGGGCGACGACTACCTGGCGAGCCGCGAGTTCGCCGGGCAGGTGTCCGGCGTGTGGACCTCGCACATTGACGCGTCGCGCACGCAGATGGAAACGGCAGTCGTGTCCCTGGTCGAACGGTTTTCCGGGATCGTGTACCGGCTTGAGCAGGCGCTGGCCGCATCGGGCGCGGCGCGCAACCACGAAGGCGGCAGCATCGTCGAGGTATTCGCCGCCAGCGAAAAGGAATTGCGCTCGCTGCTGGACATGCTGGCCGGCGCGGCCGCCAGCAAGCAGCAGATGCTGCAGAAGATCGAAGGGCTGCAGCAGATCACGACCCAGTTGCAGACGATGGCGGCCGACGTGGCCAGCATCGCAATGCAAACGAACCTGCTGGCACTGAACGCGGCCATCGAGGCGGCGCGCGCCGGCGAGGCGGGGCGCGGCTTCGCCGTCGTCGCCAACGAAGTGCGCATGCTGTCGAACCGTTCGGCGGACGCCGGCAAGCACATCGCGCAGCAGGTCGGCCAGATCAGCGCGGCGATCGGCGCCACCTGCCAGGCGGCGAGCGAGTCGATGCGCGCCGAAGGCCATGCCGTGCAGGCTTCCGAACAGATGATCGGCAGCGTGCTGTCGTCGTTCCGCGGCGTGACCGATGCGCTGGTGCAGTCGTCCGACCTGCTGCAAAAGGAAAGCGCCGGCATCCAGGGCGAGGTGGCCGAGGCGCTTGTGCAACTGCAGTTCCAGGACCGCGTCAGCCAGATCCTGTCGCACGTGCAGCAGAACATCGCGCGCCTGCCGTTCTATCTCGATGAGCAGGAAGCCGCGGGCACGGCACGCCAACTCGACGCGCGCCCGTTGCTGGCCGAGCTGGAAAGCACGTACGCGATGGCCGAAGAACACACGCTTCACCTGGGCGGCGCCAAGCCGGCGCCGCAACAGGAAGACGAAATCACCTTTTTCTAGGAGCTTCACATGGCAAAAACCATCATGGTGGTGGACGATTCGGCATCGATCCGGCAGGTCGTCGGCATCGCACTGCGCCAGGCCGGCTACGACGTGATCGAGGGCTGCGACGGCGCCGATGCACTGGCCAAGCTGACCGGCCAGAAGGTCAACCTGATCATCAGCGACGTCAACATGCCGAACATGGACGGCATCACCTTCGTGCGCGAGCTGAAGACGCGGCCCGCCTACAAATTCACGCCGGTGATGATGCTCACCACCGAGTCGCAGCAGGAAAAGAAGGCGCAGGGCCAGGCGGCCGGCGCGCGTGCCTGGATGGTCAAGCCGTTCAAGCCGGAAGCGCTGCTGGCGGCGGTCCAGAAGCTGGTCATGCCTTAACGCGGCATCGTATCGCTCTCCCGTCGTCCGGCGGGAGAACCAATCCACGGAGAACCACATGAGTATTGGCGTGAGCCAAGGGCCTGTTGCCGCCCTCGCGGTCGAAGGCGAGCTGACGATCTATCGCGCGGCGGAGTTGAAGGACGTGCTGCTGGACGCCGTGCGCGAGCATGCCGCGCCGGTATTCGACCTGTCCGCCGTCACCGAGTTCGACAGCGCAGGCCTGCAGTTGCTGCTGGTGGCGCGGCAGGAAGCCGCGCGCCTGGGCAAGACGCTGCGCGTGCAGGGCGGGAGCGCTGCCGTGCGCGACGTCTTCGCGCTGCTCGGTGTGCCGTTCGCCGGCATCGGGGAAACGACCGTGGAAGGAGCCGTGGCATGAACATGGACCAGGTAATGCAGACCTTCATCGCCGAGAGCCGCGAGCTGCTCGAGCAGATGGAAAACGCGCTGCTGGTGGTGGCGCACGATGGCCCGGATGCCGTCAACGCGATCTTCCGCGCGGCGCACACGATCAAGGGTTCGGCCGGCATGTTCGGCCTCGATGCGGTGGTGGACTTCACGCACGTGGCCGAGAGCGTGCTGGACAAGGTACGCGATGGCGCCGTGGCGGTCGACGACGCCCTGGTGGCGCTGCTGCTGGGCTGCTGCGACCATATCGGCCACCTTGTCGATGCGGTCGAGGCCGGCACGCTGGACGGCGATGAAACGCTGGCCGTGGCAGGTGCGCCCCTCGTGGCCGCGCTGCAGTGTTATCTCGACGGTGAGGCCGCTCCGGCCCGTGCCGCGCCCACCGCCATGACGGTAGCGGACGTGGGCAGCGCCGGGCAGTGGCACATCTCGCTGCGCTTCGGCAGCGACGTGCTGCGCAATGGCATGGACCCGCTGTCGTTTATCCGCTACCTGGGCCAGATGGGCACGATCACGGGCATCGCCACGCTGGCCGATGCGCTGCCGGCGGCGGACGAATTCGATCCGGAATCGTGCTACCTCGGCTTCGAGATCGGTTTCCAGAGCAGCGTGGACAAGGCCGCCATCGACGGCGTGTTCGACTTCGTGCGCGACGATTGCCAGATCCGCATCCTGCCGCCGGAAAACCGCATCACCGAATACCTCGCCTGGCTGGACGAAGTACCCGACGAGCGCGAGCGCCTGGGCGAAATGCTGGTGCGCTGCGGCAGCGTCACGGCGCACGAACTGGAACAGGCGCTGGCCGTGCAGGCCGCCGGCGGCGCCGCCGGCGTACCGCTCGGCGAGATCCTCGTGGGCCAGGGTGCCGTGCTGCCGACCGTCGTCGAAGCCGCGCTGGCAAAACAGCGCCAGGCACCGGAACCGAAGGCCGCGCCGGCGGAAAACCGCTCGATTCGCGTTGACGCGGACAAGCTGGACCGCCTGATCAACCTGGTGGGTGAGCTGATCATCGCTGGCGCCGGCGCCAACCTGATCGCCCGCCGCACCCAGATTCCCGAGCTGCTCGAATGCACGTCCACGCTATCCGGCCTTGTGGAAGAAGTGCGCGACAGCGCGCTGCAACTGCGCATGGTGAAGATCGGCGCCACGTTCAACCGTTTCCAGCGCGTGGTGCACGACGTGTCGCGCGAGATCGGCAAGGATATCCGCCTGCAGGTCTCCGGCGAGGACGCGGAGCTGGACAAGACGGTGGTCGAGAAGATCGGCGACCCGCTGACGCACCTGGTGCGCAACGCGATGGATCATGGCATCGAACCGGCCGACGTGCGCCTGGCGCGCGGCAAGCCGGCCCAGGGCACGGTGGCGCTGAACGCCTACCACGACTCGGGCAGCATCGTCATCGAAGTGTCCGACGACGGCGGCGGCCTGAAACGGGAGCGCATCCTGGCCAAGGCCATCGAACGGGGCCTGGTGGAACCGGGCCGCGTGCTGTCGGACAAGGAAATCTTCGGCCTGATCTTCGAGCCGGGCTTCTCGACGGCGGAACAGGTGACGAACCTGTCCGGCCGCGGCGTGGGCATGGATGTCGTCAAGCGCAACATCGTCGCGCTGCGTGGCAGCGTTGAAATCGCCAGCACGGAAGGGCAGGGCACCACGGTGACCGTGCGCCTGCCGCTGACGCTGGCGATCATCAACGGTTTCCAGGTCGGCGTGGGCAAATCCGTGTTCGTGATCCCGATGGACATGGTCGAGGAATGCGTGGAATTCCGCGACGACCAGGAACGCGATTTCATCGACTTGCGCGGACAGCCGCTGCCGTTCGTGCGGCTGCGCGAACGCTTCGAACTGTCGGGCGCGCCGGTGCGGCGCCAGAGCATCGTCGTCGTGCGCCATGGCAGCCGCAAGGCCGGCCTTGTCGTCGATTCGCTGCTGGGCGAGTTCCAGACCGTGATCAAGCCGCTCGGCAAGGTGTTTGCCGGTGCGCGCTTCCTGTCCGGTTCGTCGATCCTCGGCAACGGCGACGTGGCGCTGATCCTCGACATGGCGGCGCTGCTGACCGGCGTCGAGAGCGAGAGCCACGCAGCGGCAGCATGAATCATCAACCTTTTTTTTCTCAACGCGTTTTAGCAATTGATCTGGAGAGCCATCGTGCTTAAGAATCTGAAAATCGGCATCAGGATGGGACTTGGCTTCGGCCTCGTGCTGCTGCTGCTGTTGGGCGTCGCGATGCTGGCCATCACGCGCATGGCGGATATGGACAATGTGACCGACGAGATCACCAGCGAAGCCTATCCGAAGGTGATCGTCGCGCAGGAAATGGTGCGCGACGCGATCGATGCCGGGCGCCATATGCGCGGCATGCTGCTGACGAAGAGCGAATCCGAAGTCGAGCGCCACCGCAAGGCCATCGAGGGCATGCGCGCCGATACGATCCGCCGCATCGCCGACATGGAAAAAGTGGTGACCTCCGAACGCGGCAAGGAACTGCTGCGCGCTGTGTCCGAGAAGCGCGTGGCGCTCGACGCCAAGTACGACAGGTTCTATGCGCTCATGCGCACAGACCAGCAACAGGCCGCCGATTTCGTCAGCGCCGAGTATGCGTCGACCAATCGTGAACTGATCGCCGCATTGGATGCGCTCATCAAGCACCAGAGCAAGCTGATGCAGGATCTCACGGAGCAGGCAAAGCATACGTATGAAGACACCCGGACCACGGTGATGATGATGGCCGGTGGCGCGCTGCTGCTGGCCGTCCTGATCGGTGCATCGATCACCCTGTCCGTCACCCGCGCGCTGCGTCAGGCCGTCAATGCAGCGAACAGCCTTGCCGAAGGCGACCTGACCGTGCGCATCGACAGCAATTCGCGTGACGAGACTGGCCAGCTGCTGCAGGCGATGAACCAGATGATCGTGAAGCTGACGCAGGTGGTCACCGACGTCAATGCCGGCGCACAATCGCTGGCCTCCGCCTCCGAGGAAGTCTCCGCCACGGCGCAGTCGCTGTCGCAGGCCGCTTCCGAGCAGGCTGCCAGCGTCGAGGAAACGTCGGCATCGCTGGAACAGATGACGGCATCGATCTCGCAGAACACCGAGAACGCCCGCGTCACGGACGGCATGGCCACCCAGGCGGCGCGCGAAGCGGCCGAAGGCGGCGAAGCCGTCAAGGCCACCGTGACGGCAATGAAGCAGATCGCCAAGCAGATCGGCATCATCGACGATATCGCTTACCAGACCAACCTGCTGGCGCTGAACGCGGCCATCGAGGCGGCCCGTGCCGGCGAACATGGCAAGGGCTTTGCCGTGGTGGCGGCCGAAGTGCGCAAGCTGGCCGAGCGTAGCCAGGTGGCGGCACAGGAAATCGGCGAAGTGGCCACGTCCAGCGTGGAACTGGCCGAACGGGCCGGCAACCTGCTGGACCAGATGGTGCCGAACATCCGCAAGACGTCCGACCTGGTGCAGGAAATCACGGCCGCTTCCGAAGAGCAGTCGGCCGGCGTCGGCCAGATCAATGCCGCTGTCGGCCAGATGAGCCAGGGCACGCAGCAGAACGCTTCCAGTTCCGAGGAACTGGCCGCCACGGCCGAGGAAATGAGCGGCCAGGCCGAGCAGCTGCAGGCCGCGATGGGCTTCTTCAAACTCGAGAGCGGTGTCGCGGCGCGCAAGCCGGCCGGCCGCATGCCGCGCGCGGCCGCGGTGCCGAAGCGCCAGAGCATCGCCCTGCAACCAGCCTTTGCCGACGCAGGACTGGAAGAAACCAGCTTTACCCGGTTCTGAACGCCGTTTCACGACGCTTCGATCCGTTCTTAACCCGCTAACAACCCGCGGCCGGTGGCCGCAAGGAGACAATCTTGTTCCGTAATTTAAAAGTAAGTGCCCGCCTGGCCCTGGGCTTCGGCGTCGTCGGCTTCCTGCTCGCTGCCAGCATCCTGCTGGGTATCCGCAGCCTGGCTGGCGTCAGCGACAACGTCAACGAACTGGTCACCGACAAGTACCCGAAGGTCACGATGGCTCACGACTTGATCGGCAACATCACCACGATCGCGATCGCGATGCGCAATGTCGTGATCTTCGACGATGCGGCGGTGGCACGGCGCGAAATGGCAACGATCGAGGCCGAACGCGCCAAGCTGCGCGAGACGCTCGAGAAGCTGAAGAAGGTTGTGGCTTCGCCGGAAGGCAAGGAAGTATTGCAGGCGGTCGTGGAAACGCGCGAGCAATACCGCGTGATCCAGGAAGAGTGGCTTCGCATGGTGGCCGCAGGCCAGCGCGCCGAGGCGCGTGACCTGCTGGTCAACAAGCTCGAAGGCGTCCAGACGACCTATATCGCGACGATTCGCAAGCTGATCGCGCACCAGGATGCATCGATGGCGAAATCCGGCGAGGAAGCCACCGAGGCGTATGTCAGCGCCCGCAACCAGCTGGTGATGCTGGGTGTGCTGGCCGTGCTGATGGGCATTAGCATGGCGTTCTGGATCACGCTCAGCCTGACGCGCACGCTGGGTGGCGAGCCGGCCTATGCGGCCGAACTGCTCAAGCGCATCGCCGACGGCGACCTGTCCGGCGAAGTGGCGACCCGCAAGGGCGATACCGGCAGCATGCTGCACGCCGTGGCACTGATGGTGGTCAAGCTGCGCCAGGTCATTGCCGGCCAGCGCGCCGTGATCGAAGCGGCCAACCGCGGCAACTTCGGGACCCGTGTCGACACGACAGGCATGCAGGGCTTCCAGAAAGAGATGGGCGATGGCCTGAACCAGCTGATGACGACCACCGGCGCCGGCATCGACGACGTGGTGCGCGTGATGTCGGCCCTGGCCGAAGGCGACCTGACCACCCGCATCGACAAGGAATACGAAGGCGCATTCGGCAAGCTGAAGGAGTACTCGAACGGCACGATGGACAAGCTGGCACAGGTTGTCGGCGACGTGAACGCCAGCGCGCAGTCGCTGGCATCGGCCTCCGAAGAGGTGTCCGCCACGGCGCAGTCGCTGTCGCAGGCCGCTTCCGAGCAGGCCGCCAGCGTCGAGGAAACGTCGGCATCGCTGGAACAGATGACGGCATCGATCTCGCAGAATACCGAGAACGCCCGCGTCACCGACGGCATGGCCACCCAGGCGTCGCGTGAAGCGGCCGAGGGCGGCGAAGCGGTCAAGGCCACCGTGACGGCGATGAAGCAGATCGCCAAGCAGATCGGCATCATCGACGATATCGCCTACCAGACCAACCTGCTGGCGCTGAACGCGGCCATCGAGGCGGCCCGTGCCGGCGAACATGGCAAGGGCTTTGCCGTGGTGGCGGCCGAAGTGCGCAAGCTGGCCGAGCGCAGCCAGGTGGCGGCGCAGGAAATCGGCGAAGTGGCCACGTCCAGCGTGGAACTGGCCGAACGGGCCGGCAACCTGCTGGACCAGATGGTGCCGAACATCCGCAAGACGTCCGACCTGGTGCAGGAAATCACAGCCGCTTCCGAAGAGCAGTCGGCCGGCGTCGGCCAGATCAACTCGGCCGTGGGCCAGATGAGCCAGGGCACGCAGCAGAACGCCTCCAGTTCCGAGGAACTGGCCGCCACGGCCGAGGAAATGAGCGGTCAGGCCGAGCAGTTGCAGCAGGCCATGAGCTTCTTCCACCTGGCCAATAATGACGGCGCACGGGTGCTGGCCAAGGTGCGCAGCGGCGGTACCCGCCCGGCACGCCGCGGCAACGGCCTGCGCGCGGCGGACAGCTTCGCCATGCAGGGCGAGCTGGACGAAAAGAACTTCACCAATTTCTGATGGAGCGATCCATGAAGCACACCAAGCAAGACAGCACCGCGGCGGGAAGCGAATCCGCCCAATACCTGACCTTCATGCTGGGCGGCGAATCGTTCGGTATCGGCATCATGGCCGTGAAGGAAATCATCGAGTTCTCCGGCATCACCGAAGTGCCGATGATGCCCGAGTCGATCCGCGGCGTGATCAACCTGCGCGGCGCCGTGGTGCCCGTGATGGACCTGGCGGCCCGTTTCGGCCGGCCGCTGGCGGTGCCGGGCAAGCGCACCTGTATCGTCATCGTCGAACTGGAAGCGGACGGCGAGCGGCAGGTGACGGGCGTGGTGGTCGACGCCGTCAGCGCCGTGCTGGACATCGCGCTGGCCGAGATCGAGCCGGCGCCGTCGTTCGGTACCCGCATCCGCGGCGATTTCATCGGCGGCATGGCCAAGGTGAACGGCAAGTTCGTGATCCTGCTGAACGTGGCGCAGGTGCTGGCACTGGACGGACTGGCCATGCTGGCCGATACCGAAGCACAGGCGGCATGAGCGCCATCGCCATCAACGAGCGCGAGTTCGCGCGCTTCCAGCACTTCATCCACGACATCGCGGGCATCACGATGTCGGACGCGAAGAAGGCGCTGGTCAGCGGGCGGCTCGCCAAGCGGCTGCACCACTTCGGGCTGGACAGCTACGATGCGTATTTCGAAGTGCTGGCGGGCGGGCAGCATCCGGAGGAGACCCAGGTCGCCGTGGACCTGCTGACCACCAACGAAACCTACTTCTTCCGCGAGTCGCGCCACTTCGAGCTGCTGCGCGAAGCCGCCAGCGCGCACGGAACGAGCGGCAACACGCCATTTCGCGTATGGAGCGCTGCCTGTTCCTCCGGCGAGGAGCCGTACAGCATCGCGATGGTGCTGGCGGACGTGCTGGGCAACGCGCCGTGGGAAGTGATGGCGTCGGACATCAGCACGCGCGTGCTGCAGCGTGCCCGCGTCGGGCATTATCCGATGGAGCGCGCCGCGCACGTGCCTGCCGACTACCTGAAGCGCTTCTGCCTGAAAGGCATCCGCGAACAGACCGGTACGCTGCTGGTGGACCGGGCGCTGCGCCAGCGCGTGCAGTTCCGGCAGGTGAACCTGAATACGCAGTTGCCGAACGAACTGGGCATGTTCGACGTGATCTTCCTGCGCAATGTGATGATCTACTTTAATGCCGATACCAAGCGGCAGGTGGTGGCGCGCGTAACGTCGCGCCTGAAGCCGGGCGGCCAGTTCTTCATCGGCCATTCCGAAAGCCTGCACGACATCACCAATGCGGTGCAGCCGGTGGTGCCGTCGGTGTACCGGAAGGCAGCGTAACAAACAGCGCCGCATGGCCCGCATGGGCTAAGCTTATGTTGTAACGGCTCGTGTTTGCGGGCTTTCCTGCGTTCCTGGAAACCTATGAATCCTATCAATGTGATGGTCGTCGACGATTCGGCCGTGGTGCGCAAGATCGTTGGCGAGATGCTGGCGGCGGCACCGGGAATCCGGCTGCTGCACGCCGTGTCCGATCCGCTGCTGGCGATCGAGCGGATGAAGCAGCAGTGGCCGGACGTGATCGTGCTGGACGTGGAAATGCCGCGCATGGATGGCATCACGTTCCTGAAGAAGATCATGGCCGAGCGCCCGACGCCGGTGATCATCTGCTCGACGCTGACCGACAAGGGCGCCCAGACCACGATGGCGGCAATGGCGGCCGGCGCGGTGAACGTGATCGCCAAGCCGAAGCTGGGCCTGAAGGATTTCCTGAACGAGAGCGCCGCCGAACTGGTGGGCGCGATCCGCGCCGCCGCCCACGTCAACGTGCGCCGGCTATCCCAGCGCGCCGCCACCCCGGCGCAGGCGCCGGCCAAGCTCACGGCGGACGCGATCCTGCCACCGGCGTCCGATGTCCGCACGCCGCTGCAGACCACCGAGCGGGTCGTGGCGATCGGCACCTCCACCGGTGGGACCCAGGCGCTCGAGGAAGTGCTGACGGTGCTGCCGCGCGTTACACCCGGCATCGTGATCGTGCAGCACATGCCGGAAAAATTCACGGCGGCGTTCGCCGACCGGCTCAACAAGCTGTGCCAGATCGAAGTGCGCGAAGCGCAGCACGGCGACCGCGTGCTGCCGGGCCGCGCGCTGATCGCGCCGGGCGGCCGGCACATGCTGCTGCGGCGCGACGGCGCCCGCTACTACGTCGACGTGATCGACGGCCCGCTGGTGAACCGCCACCGGCCATCGGTCGATGTGCTGTTCCGCTCCGTGGCGAAACATGCCGGCGCCAACGCGCTGGGCATCATCATGACGGGCATGGGCGACGATGGCGCCGCCGGCCTGCTGGAGATGCGCAAGGCCGGCGCCCGCACCGCGGCGCAGGACGAGGAAAGCTGCGTGGTCTATGGCATGCCGAAGGAAGCCGTCAAGCGCGGCGGCGTGGAGAAGACCGTGCCGTTGAAGTCGATCGACCGCGAGATCCTGCAGCAGCGCTGAGCAGGGGCGGTATCCCGCTGTCATGCAGGGCTGTCGTGCGGGGCTCCGATGGCCGGCCGCGGCGACGGCGATTCCGCCGGGTTGCCGTCAGGCGGCGGTGTCTTCCTGCCGGGCGGCGACGATCCGGTTGCGGCCCTGGCGCTTGGCCGCGTACAGGGCACCGTCGGCGGCGCGGATCAGCGCGGCCGGCGTGGCCGGCTGGCCCGGCAGCAGCGTCGCCACGCCGACGCTGACGGTGACCTGCTTTTCCGGCCCGGCCGCGTGCTCGTGCGGGATCGCCAGCTTCAGCACGCGCTCGTGCAGCGTGGCGGCCATCTGCAGCGCCTGGCCCGGATCGTTGTCCGGCAGGATCGCCGCGAATTCCTCGCCACCGTAGCGCGCCAGCATGTCCACCGAGCGTTGCAGCAGCGCCTGCAGCGCGCCCGAGACCGCGATCAGGCACTGGTCGCCCTGCTGGTGGCCGTAATGGTCGTTGTAGGCCTTGAAATGGTCGATATCGATCATCAGCAGCGATACCATGCCGCCATTGCGCTTGGCGCGGCGCAGTTCGCGGTCGAGCGCCGCGTCGAACGCGCGGCGGTTGGCCACGCCGGTCAGGCCATCGGAGAAAGTCTGCATGCGCAGCAGCTCGGTCTGTTCGCGCAGCAGCTTTTCACGGGCAGCGGCCATGCTGACGTCGTTCAGCTGGATCAGGCAATGGGGTTCGGACTGGCCGGCGGGGAAGGCCAGCGGCGTGACGGCGATGCCTTGCTGCATCCGCTCGCCGCGGGCGATCGCGGCCGGATTCGAATACAGCGGGAAGGGGGCGCGGTTCAGCGTGGGCGACAGCAGCGACGAGAAATTGTTGGCCAGCGCCTGCGTGACGGCTGCCTCGACACGGCCGCCGCGCAGTTCGGGCATCAGCGCGAACAGGTCCATGCCGAGCGCCTTGTGCGCGGCACAGCCGGAATGGCGGCTCATCCATTTATTCCACAGCACGATGCGGCGTGCCGCGTCCACGACGATGACGCCGGCGTTGACGGCTTCCAGCACGCTTTCCAGCAATGGCAGGCGGGACGGCTGCTGCATCCTTATTGCGATCCCATCGGCAGCCCCATCGCGCGGTGCAGGTACTGGTCGATCTGGTCCTTCAGGTCGGTGAGGGCGGTGACGTCGAGGATGAAGGCCACGTAGCCGTGGATCTGGTGCTTCTCGAGGATGAAGTCGATGTGCAGCATCATCACCACGGTATCGGCGCGGGTGCCGGTGGCATCGAGGATCTCGTCGCTGGAGCCCACATGGTAGACCGGCAGCGAGCCATGCAGCTCGTGCTCGAAAATATTGGCCAGCGTGCCGACGCAGGCATTGAGGATGATGTTGCCGATCTCGCTCATCGCCTCCTGCTCCATGCCGGACAGCTCGGCCAGCGGTATCGCTTCGCCCACCATCAGGCGCACGATTTCCAGGCTTTTATCCTCAGGGAACATCAGCAGCGCCTCGGTCGAGAACGCGCCTTCGTAATGCTGGCTGACGCCGCAGATGCGTTCGCCGCTGGTGCTGGCGGTGCCGGCGTTGTGCCGGTGCGCATCCTCGATCAGCTGGGCCGCCTCGCTGCGGCTGAGAAAGCTGATCGACGGTACCGACATGGTGACTTCCTCGCCGACGATGCCGCTCATCGCGGCGGCGGCCTGGCCCACGCCGATGTTGAAGATCTCGACCAGCGCGTCGTGTTCCAGTTCGGTCAGCGGAATCATGTCAGCGCACCAGCGCGGTCAGGCGGGCGATGCGCTCGGGCGTGATCGGCTTTTCCATGAAGGCGACGCCGATTTCGCTGGCGCGGTTGCGGGTGGCATCCTGCACATTGGCCGTGAGCAGGGATATGTGCGCATCGGGCAGCAACTTGCGCAGTTGCTCGGCGCAGGCCAGTCCACCCATGCCGGGCATGTTCACGTCCATCAGCACCAGCTGGGGTTGCACTTCCGGCGCCTTGGCCAGCGCTTCCTCGCCGGTACCGGCTTCCACCACGGTCCAGTCGGGATGCAGCGTCACGATGTATTGCCGCGCCACGAGCCGGGAAACCCGGCTGTCGTCGACGATCAGGACAGTGCGGGGGCCGGTTGGCGTTGCCGGTTCGGCGGGAGACCCGGAGGATGAGTCGGTCGGGGTGGTCGTCATGTTCTGTTGGGCTGACTTATGGAGATTGGCTATTTTCCCACAAAGGCCGCCCGGTGCGCTGTTAAAATGGCGCCCTTCGAATCCGTAATTCCCCTACCTTCATCATCATGACTCAAGACGAACTGAAACAGGCCGTGGCGCGCGCCGCCATCGGCTACGTGGTCGACGGCGAAATCATCGGCGTCGGCACCGGCTCGACCGCGAACTTCTTCATCGACGAACTGGCCACCATCAAGGACCGCATCAAGGGCACCGTGGCCTCGTCGGAAGCCACGGCCGCGCGCCTGAAGGGCCATGGCATTCCCGTGTTCGACCTGAACGACGTGGAATCGATCGCCGTCTATATCGATGGCGCCGACGAGATCGACGCTTCCGGCGCGATGATCAAGGGTGGCGGCGCGGCGCTGACGCGCGAAAAGATCGTGGCCTCCGTGTCGAAATCGTTCGTCTGCATCGCCGATGGTTCCAAGCTCGTTGAAACGCTGGGCAAGTTCGCCCTGCCGGTCGAGGTGATCCCGATGGCGCGCAATGCCGTGTTCCGCCAGCTGGCGGCCCTGGGCGGCCAGCCGAAAGTGCGTGTCAAGCCGGGGTCGGATGAGCCGTTCGTCACCGACAACGGCGGCCACCTGATCGACGTAGCCGGCCTGTCGATCACCGACCCGGTCGCGCTGGAAAACACCATCAACGGCATGGTCGGCGTGATCGCCGTGGGCCTGTTCGCCGCCCGTGGGGCCAATGTGTGCCTGCTGGGTACGGCAGAGGGCGTCAAGTCGTTGCGCTGGCAAGGCTAAGTCCATGAAAACCGGTGACGGGCTCCGATAGGAGTCTGTCCCCGGTAAGTGACGGCTTCAGCGCTTGCTGTTGACGTGATGAGGGGACTGACCCCGGTTTTTTGGCAGCGTAGCGATACGCCAGAAAAAACCGGGGTCAGTCCCCTCGTTCAATGCCAGCGACCAGGCTCCAAGCCGACGACTGGCGGGGACAGACCCCTTGAAACCCTGGGCTTAAGCCGGTGGCGGCACGTAACCCTGCGCTTCATCGGCGCCTTCGCCGAAGAAGTGTTTTTCCATCTGCGCGGCCAGGTACTTGCGGGCGCGCACGTCGGCCAGGTTCAGGCGGTTTTCGTTGACCAGCATGGTCTGGTGCTTCAGCCAGGCCGCCCAGGCCTCTTTCGACACGGATTCATAGATTTTCTTGCCCAGTTCGCCGGGATACGGCGGGAAGTCGAGGCCTTCGGCTTCCTTGTTCAGTTTGATGCATTGGACGGTACGGGCCATCGCGGGTGCTCCTCAGTGTTCGGAAACGTGCATTGTAAATTATCCGGCGAAAACGCTTACAGTGTCTTCACCAGCACCTGCGACTTGCGCTGGTAGTTGTACATGCGCTGGCGGTCTTTCGGCAGCGCGTCCACGGTGGCGGGCACGAAGCCGCGCTTGATGAACCAGTGCGCCGTGCGCGTGGTCAGCACGAACAGTTTCGTGACGCCGGACGCGCGCGCGCGGTTTTCCATGTGTTTCAGGATACGTTCGCCGTCGCCCTGCGCCTGCACTTCGGGGTTGACGGTCAGGCATGCCATTTCGGCCATTTTCTCTTCGGGGAACGGATACAGCGCGGCGCAGCCGAAGATCACGCCATCGTGTTCGATGACGGAAAAATAATTGATTTCCCGTTCGATCAGCTCGCGGCCGCGCTTGACGAGCGTGCCATCCGCTTCCAGTGGTTCGATGAGCTTGATAATCCCGCCAACGTCCTCAATTGTGGCGGGTCGCAGGCTTTCCAGGTTTTCGTGGCTGATCATCGTGCCCACGCCATCGTGCGTGAACA
This sequence comes from Pseudoduganella lutea, assembly GCF_004209755.1. Lineage (NCBI taxonomy): Bacteria > Pseudomonadati > Pseudomonadota > Betaproteobacteria > Burkholderiales > Oxalobacteraceae > Pseudoduganella > Pseudoduganella lutea. The sequence goes on from NZ_CP035913.1 coordinate 4,569,127, forward strand.
GTTCGAGCATGGCCGAACCGTCCATCGCGAACGGCACGATGTGCGAGCGCTCGACGCCGCTGTTGCAGGCCTTGACGCAGTGGCGCAGGTAGAACGCGCTTTCCGGCGACAGGAAATTCGCCTGCAACACGGCTTCGGCCATGTGCGACGACAGTTCACGGATTTCGGTGCCGGCCAGGTCGCGCAGCATCTCGGTCTCGGTGATGAAGATCAGCTTGTCGGCATGCAGCGCCACCGCGGCGGACACGGCCACGTCTTCCATCGTCAGGTTGAAGGCTTCGCCGGTGGGCGAGAAACCCAGCGGCGACAGCAGGATCACGCCGCCGGCGGCGAGGATCGAGTGGATCGTCTCGGCATCGACCTTGCGGGTCACGCCGGTCAGTTCCAGGTCGACGCCGTCGATGACGCCCAGCGGGCGTGCCGTGACGAAGTTGCCGGAAATGACACGGATCGCCGCGTTCGACATCGGCGTGTTCGGCAAGCCCTGGCTGAACGCTGCCTCGATGTCGAGGCGCAGTTCGCCGGCGGCTTCCTTCGCGCATTCCATCGCGGCGGTATCGGTGACGCGGATACCGTTGTGGAAGCGGCCTTCGACGTTACGCAGCGCCAGCTGTTCGGCGACCTGCGGGCGCGAGCCGTACACGACGACGACCTTGATGCCGAGGGCGTGCAGCAGCGACAGGTCGTGCGCCAGGACCGGCAGGGCGCCGGCGGCCACCAGTTCACCGGGGAAGGCCACCACGAAAGTCTTGCCGCGGAAGGCGTGGATATAAGGCGCGACGGAACGCAGCCACTGGACGAATTCGACGGGGTTTTCCATGCGCCGCATTATAATTCGCTGCGCGGCATTCGTCGTAAAACTCGCAGCAAAACCTTGTAAAAACAATGTCTGAAGCCATCAAGCAGTCCCCTTCCTCTTCTTCCCCGCAACCGAACGAAGCGCGCGCCCCGCGCCGCGATGACGGCCGCCGTGGCGGTGCGCCACGGGAAAAAGCAACGCCGGAGCAGGGTGCCGCGAACGAAAAGCGCGCGCCGAGGCAGGGGGGCGCGCGCGAAAAACCCACGCCCGAGCAGGTCGCTGCGCGCGAGGCCGAGCGCCTGTTCCGCAATCCGCTCCCGCCGATCACGTTTCCGGAAGACCTGCCGGTCTCGGGCCGGCGGCGCGAGATCGCCGAGGCGCTGTCGAAGCACCAGGTCGTCATCGTGTCGGGCGAAACCGGTTCCGGCAAGACCACGCAGCTGCCGAAGATCTGCCTGGAACTGGGCCGCGGGCAGAAGGGGCTGATCGGCCACACGCAGCCGCGGCGGATCGCCGCCTCGTCGACGGCCAAGCGCATCGCCCAGGAACTGGGCACGCCGCTGGGCGAGCACGTGGGCTACAAGGTGCGCTTCAACGACACGCTGCACAAGGGCGCCTCCGTGAAGCTGATGACGGACGGTATCCTGCTGGCCGAAACGCAGACCGACCCGCTGCTCAAGGGCTACGACACGATCATCATCGACGAGGCCCACGAACGCAGCCTGAACATCGACTTCCTGCTCGGTTACCTGAAGCAGCTGCTGCCGCGCCGGCCGGACCTGAAAGTGATCATCACGTCCGCGACGATCGATGCGGAACGCTTCGCCCGGCACTTCAGCCAGGAGGGCAAGCCGCGCGTGCCGGTGATCGAGGTATCGGGGCGACTGTATGCGGTGGAAGTGCGCTACCGTCCCGTGGAGCGCGATCCGGTCACGCTGCCGGAAGGGGTGAACGCCGCGAAGCCGCAACTGCGCACGGCGGCCGCCGCCCGCGACAAGCGCGACCTGATGGATGCCATCGTCGACGGTGTCGATGAAGTGTGCCGCATCGGCCCGGGCGACGTGCTCGTGTTCCTGCCGGGCGAACGCGAAATCCGCGACGCCGCCGAGGCGCTGCGCAAGCACCACCCGCCGCACGTGGAAATCCTGCCGCTGTTCGCCCGCCTGTCGGTGGAAGAGCAGGACCGCGTGTTCCGCACCACGAACCAGCGGCGCATCGTCCTCGCCACCAACGTGGCGGAAACGTCGCTGACGGTGCCGGGCATCCGTTACGTGGTCGATGCGGGCACGGCGCGCGTAAAGCGCTACAGCTACCGCAACAAGGTCGAGCAGCTGCAGGTCGAGCCGGTGGCGCAGTCGGCGGCGAACCAGCGCGCTGGCCGTTGCGGCCGCGTGGCCGACGGCGTGTGCATCCGCCTGTACGAGGAAGAGGATTTCAACAAGCGGCCGAAATTCACCGATCCGGAAATCCTGCGCTCGTCGCTCGCTTCCGTCATCCTGCGCATGAAGTCGCTGCACCTGACGGATGTGGAGACGTTCCCGTTCATCGAGCCGCCGCTGGCGCGCGCGATCGCCGACGGCTACCAGCTGCTGCAGGAGCTGGGCGCCGTCGACGACGACAACAAGCTGACGAACCTGGGCCGCAAGCTGGCCAAGCTGCCGCTCGACCCGCGCGTGGGCCGCATGATCCTGGCCGCGCAGGAGTTCACGTGCCTGACCGAGGTGCTGATCGTGGCCGCCGCGCTGTCGGTGCAGGACCCGCGCGACCGCCCCATCGAGCACCAGCAGGCGGCCGACCAGGCGCACCAGAAGTTCGCCGATGAAAAGTCCGAATTCCTCTCGTACGTCAAGATCTGGCGCTGGTTCGAGGATGCCATCGAGCACAAGAAGACCAACCGGCAATTGCAGGACAACTGCCGCGCCAACTTCCTGTCGCAGGTGCGCCTGCGCGAGTGGCGCGACGTGCATTCGCAACTGCTCACGCTCGTGAAGGAGCAGGGCTGGCGCATGAATGAATCGCCGGCCACGTACGAGCAGCTGCACATGGCACTGCTCACTGGCCTCTTGGGCAACGTGGGCTTCAAGATGGAAGACGACCCCGGCTACCTGGGCGCGCGCGGCATCAAGTTCAACATCTGGCCCGGCTCGTCGCTGGGCAAGAAGGCGGGCAAGTGGGTGATGGCGGCCGAACTGGTGGAGACCACGCGGCTGTATGCGCGCACGATCGCGAAGATCGAGCCGGAATGGGTGGAAAAGATCGGCGCCCACCTGCTGAGGAAATCGTGGGGCGAGCCGCGCTGGGAAAAGCGCCCGGCGCAGGTGACGGCGGCCGAGAAGGCCACGCTGTACGGCCTGACGATCTACAGCCAGCGCCGCATCAACTACGCGTTGTACAACCCGGCCGAGGCACGCGAGATCTTCATCCGCGATGCGCTGGTGGCCGGCGACTACGATACGCGCGCGCCGTTCTTCGCGCACAACCACCGCCTGGTGAAGGAGATCGAAAACCTCGAACACAAGTCGCGCCGGCAGGACGTGCTGGTGGACGAACAACTGATCGAAGCGTTCTACGACAAGCTGATCCCGCACGACGTGGTCAATGGCGCCGGCTTCGAGACCTGGTACAAGAAGGCCGCGCAGGCGGAGCCGAAGATCCTGTACCTCGTCAAGGAAGACCTGATGCGCCATGAGGCGGCGGGCGTGACGACGGAGCTGTTCCCGAAGAAGTTGCTGGCCGCCGGCGTGGAAATGGCACTCACGTACCACTTCGAGCCGGGCACGGTGCGCGATGGCGTCACGCTGCACGTGCCGCTGTATGCGCTGAACCAGCTCTCGCGCGAGCGCTGCGAGTGGCTGGTGCCGGGCATGCTGAAGGAGAAGGTGCACCTGCTGCTGAAATCGCTGCCGCAAAAGCTGCGGCGGCACATGGTGCCGCTGCCCGAGTACGCGCAAAAGTTCTGCGAGCGCGTGGCCGACAAGTTCGGCCGCGGCGACCTGATTGACGCGATCATCGCCGACATCCGCGAGCAGATCACGATCACGGTGCTGACCGGCGACTTCAAGCCGGAACAACTGCCGGCGCACCACTTCATGAACTTCAAGGTGATCGACGAGCATGGCCGCCAGCTGGACATGGGCCGCAACCTCGCCACCTTGCAGGCGGAGTATGGCGCGCAGGCGCGGCAGAGCTTCCAGAAGATGGCGGAGAATGCGCCGCCCGCATCGGCCGCTTCGCTGGCGCAGCTGGGCGGCGCCAGGCCTGACAAAGGCGCGGACCGGGGCGCAAAGCACGGTGGTATCGCTGGGGAAGTCAAGGCGGGTGGCATGCCGGGGGCGGCCCTGCCGGCGCCTGCGGCTGCTGCGCCGGCACCGGCCGGAGCGCACACGAACATCACGTCATGGTCGTTCGGCGAACTGCCGGAGCTGCTGGAGATCGTGCAGGGCAAGCTGACCCTGATCGGCTTCCCGGCGCTGGTGGACAAGGGCGCGCACTGCGACCTGGAAGTGTTCGACGATCCGAACGTGGCGGCGCGCACGCACCGCATCGGCCTGCGCCGGCTGTTCGCGCTGCAGATGAAGGACCAGATCAAGTTCGTGGAGAAAAGCATCCCGAACCTGCAGCAGATGGGCATGCAGTTCATGAGCATGGGCACGCAGGAGGAACTGCGCGACCAGATCATTGCCAAGGCGATCGACATCGCCTGCCTGCAGGATCCGCTGCCGACGGATGCGGCCACGTTCAACAAGCGCAAGGACGAAGGCAAGTCGCGCCTGGTGTTGCTGGTGAACGAGATCGCGCGGCTGGTCTCGCAGGTGCTGACGGAATTCCACGGCTTGCCGAAGCGGCTGCAGGGCATCAACCAGCAGGCCGCCGCCGACATGCAGGAGCAGTTGAAAGGGCTGGTGCACAAGCGCTTCCTGCTCGATACCGAGTTCACCCAGCTGGCGCATTTCCCCCGCTACCTGAAGGCGATGAACGTGCGGCTGGAAAAGCTGCGCGCCGATCCCGCGCGCGACGCCAAGGCGATGGCCGACTGGCACCAGGCCGCGCAGCCTTACCTGCGCGTGGTGCGCGACAAGTCGGCCGGCAAGAATACCGATCCGAAGCTGGTGGAGTATCGCTGGCTGCTGGAGGAATTGCGGGTGTCGCTGTTCGCGCAGGAGCTGCGCACGCCGGCGCCGGTGTCGGTCAAGCGGCTCTTCAAGGTATGGGAGTCCATGCAGAGGTAAAAGAAAAAAGCCCCGCGAAGCGGGGCTTTTTTTACGCCAGGACGATCAGAACTTCTTGTTTGGATCGTAGCTGGTGTTCTGGTTCGACAGGCCGCCGGCCTGGTTGACGTTCTTGTCCGTCAGGTCGGCATCGCCGCGCCCCAGGTCCAGGCTGCTGCTGCCCAGGCCGGTGCTGCTGCCCAGGCTGCCGCTCTGGCTCGACAGGCCGCTGCCGCTGCCCATGCTGTTGCCCATGCTGCTGCCCGAGCTGCCGGACAGGTTGCCCGACTGGCTCTGGCCAAAGCTGGAGCCGCTCTGCATGGTGCTGCTGCCGCTGCCCATCACGCTGCCGGTGGAGGTCATCTGGCCCGGCATCGCCTGTGCGGCACCGCCCCAGAAACTGCTGATCTGGCTGCCGAATTCGGCGCTGGCCATGTCGGGCCAGCGGTCCTTGTCGAAGCCGGGCGCGTTTTCCAGGCGCTCTTTCGCCACGTCGAGAATGAAACGCTTGTTCACGGTATCGAGTTGCAGGGCTTGCCACGGCACGGCGAACAGCTTGTCGCCCATGCCCAGGATGCCGCCGAACGACAGCACGGCATAGGCGATCTTGCCGGACTGCATGTCGATCATGATTTCTTTAATGTCGCCCAGGTCTTCTTCCTGGCGGTTGTAGACGTCTTCGCCCATCAGCGTGTCGGCACCCATCAGGTGCGGGCCTGGGCCGTCATTGTCGCGGTCACGGTAAATGCCAAACGGGTCTCGGTCGAGATAGCTCATGTTGGTCTCCTGTGATGCATTGGGTAATGCGGTCGTGGAAAGTCCACCGCGCGATCGCACGGCGGTCTGCATGCCAGAATAGCGCAAGCGGCTTTTTTGCGCCCTTACCGGAGTTCAACAGTGTGGCCCGGTTCCGTTGGATGCGGGCACGACGAAAGCGGAGGAAGCATGGCGAAACGGAATGCCGGCGCGCGCCTGGTGCGCAGCCTGATGAAGGCGGGTACCGCGCATCAGAAGGCGGCAGCGAAGATGGTCGGCACGATGCTGACGTTGCCGAAAAGTAGTGTCCGCAAGCGGCCGGCGAAGAAGGCGGCCACCGCCGCGCCGCGCGTGCGCACGCCGCCGGCCACGCCCGTGGCACCGGGGCGCTGGCTGGTCGGGCATCACGCGGCGGGCGCCCAGCAGATGCAGTACTGGCTGTACCTGCCGCAGGGCGAGGTGCCGGCGAAAGGCATGCCCCTGGTGCTGATGCTGCATGGCTGCCAGCAGACGGCGACCCAGTTCGCGCAAGGCACGCGCATGAACACGGTGGCGGAAAAGAAGGGGTACGCGGTGCTGTATGTGCAGCAACCGGTCACCGTGCACGCGCAGCGGTGCTGGCGCTGGTTCGACCGCGCCACGCAGGCCGGCGGCGGCGACGTGCAACCGGTGGCGGCGATCCTCGCGAAGGTATTGACCCAGTATCCGATCGACCGGCGCCGCGTGTATGCATGCGGCATCTCGGCCGGCGCCGGCCTGGCCAATATCATGGCGCTGAACTTCCCGGACGTTTTTGCGGCGGTGGGCCTGCACTCCGGGCCCGTGTTCGGCGTTGGCCACGGCACCGTCGGCGCGCTGGGCGTGATGCGCCACGGCGGCGGGATACACACCGAGCCTGCCATCCGCGAAGTGCTGGCGCGGCGCGCCAATTTTCCAATGATGCCGGCGATCCTGATCCAGGGCGATGCCGACACGGTGGTGCATGCCGTGAACCAGCAGCAGCTCGTGCGCCAAAGCCTGCTGTTGAACGGCGTGCCGGCCGATGCACCGGTCAAAGTGACGCGACGGGGTACCCGCAGCGGGCATGAAATCCGCGACTACCACGTGGGCAGCAAGGTGGTGCTGCGCGTGGTGCGGGTCGATACGCTGGACCATGCATGGAGCGGTGGCGATCCGCAGTTTGCCTTCCATGCGAAAGGGCCGGATGCGAGCCGGATGATGCTGGAGTTTTTCGGCAAGCACCGCCGGTAGGACGGCTGCCCGGCCGAGCTGGCGCCACACGATTGCCAGAATGTCATTGTCAAAACGTCCCATCGGTAGTACTGTATAGGCATACAGTATTTCTTGGCATCATCACTTATGGCTCAGCCCGCTCCCATGCTGGCGCCGGAAGCCTTGCATCCGTCACTCTGGCTTGCATCGCAACTGGCCCAATCGCACGACCGCTGCGTCGACACCGGCCATCCGGTCCTGTCGGCCCAGTTGCCGGGAAACGGGTGGCCAACGGGAACGCTGGTGGAATTGCTGCTTACATCCAAGTTTCCAACGAATAGACCCCCCTAACAAGTTATGGTAAAACGGACAGCTTAGTTGATACGAGGAGCTGGCTTGGGAAAGCTGCGTCGAAAAATTGTAGTGCCTTCTTTTTGCTTAACCGAGGTATGCGTCGCAAATGACCCTCGCGCCGTTAAGCGATCGCTTGGACCTCGAGGTGATGAGCAGTTCGTTTATCACCTGCGTCCTGTTCTAGATTCTGTAGGAGGGGAGGCCGCACAGTTTAACCTGATGCCGATCATTCTAGACAGCCGCTCGGCCCCGTGGGATTTGGGCATGCAATTCCTGTTTGGGCGCCTGGAGGCCGAGACCAATCCGAACATGCTCACCATTCGATCTTTGGCGGATGACTTAAGTGCGTTCAGGTTCTGGATAGATGGACATGATGATCCGAATAGCCTTGTCATCTGTTTCCCCAAGATGAAGCTGCGACGGGTGACATACCGCTACCGTGGCGCGTTAAAGCAGTTGATCGAGGCGGGCGATATTGCCCCTTCCACCGCCAAACGGCGAATGGGCACTGTGGTTCAATTCTATCGATGGACGATAGAGGAAAACGTGTTCGCTCCTGAGAATGATCCTTGGGAAGAACGAACGTACAGCTTGTCCTTTAAGGGAAGCTTTGGAGCACAGTTCACGAAAAAGGTCCTAAGTACAGATCTCGCATTGCCGGCTTTGGCAAATATCGATCCGTTCGACGGGACGATTTACGATGAAGGCAAGTTGCGTCCGTTGTCCTTGGATGAGCAGAAATGGATTCTTCAAGCATCCAGTAGTTTAGGGAACCCCGAGATGTCGCTGTTGCTACTGGTGATGCTCCTCACCGGCGCAAGAATTCAGACGGCTTCAACGCTGCGCATCGGGCATTTTTCAAAGTATCCGGTTGCGTTGTCACAAGGTGTCAATGGGAACGGCTTGGTCTACAAGTTGAATGCAGGACCTGGAACAGGGATCGACACGAAGGGTGGAAAGCGCGGTGTCTTGCATTTCCCTGCGCCGCTTTATGAAGCGCTGCATATCTACAGTTCCTCCATCAGATCGCAGCGCCGACGCGCGCGATCTCCCGGCGGCGACCATGAGGGACAGTACCTCTTCTTAACCCAACAGGGTACCCCGTACTATGCGGCGAGGCGCGAATCGTACACCTTCGATCCAGATCTCAAGCGCAGATACCATCGAAACGGTGGAACAGTTCGTCAATTTTTGAAGGATCATCTGATCCCGTTTGTAAGAGCGAATTTCAAGCAAGATTTTTATTTCAAGCCGCACGACTTGCGTGCGTCTTTCGGCATGAACCAAACTGACATGCAGATGTCGCTTGTTCGTGACGGTCTTATCACCCTCAGCAAGGCACGCACAAATGTGATGGCACTGATGTGGCATTCTTCAACCGAAGTGACGGATAAGTATCTAAATTACCGGGAGCACATTGCAATGATCTATGCTGCCGTTAATGGCTATGGTGATCTTGTTCACGAATGGGTTGAGCAAGCCATGAAAGGGGTTCATGTCCCCTAGCGCCGCGACAGAACGTTTTACAAATCGTTCCTATTTTGTCCTTTCCCTACCGCTATTGGCTGCGGTTGAGGTGCTGCGAGTCGAGCAGGTCGTAATCGTTATCGATCGATTCCACATTGATTTCGGCGCCTTTTGTTTCACAAAAAGATCTGGTGAGCCGCGAAGACCTGGCCGGCCACGCGGCGTCGTCCTCGGCTCCTTGATCGCTGACCGCCGACCTCAGATTCAAACTGCAATCGAACTGCTGTCTTCGATGATGAGTGACGGCGCGATGCGTCCACGGACGGTCGAGGAACGCGCCAAGTTTTTCAAGGCTTTCATGGACTGGGCCGATCTGAACAATCATCACGCTTGCCTAAGTGGCGGCGACGCCACCCTTGCCGCTTTTCGGGGCTGGGCGCACCATGTTCACGAACGGCTTCGCCGTTTCGAAATTTCTCCCCGTACAGCGCGTTTGCTACAGCAACTGGTTTGCCAATTCTTAGAACTGATTACTGGTGTTGCGGGTCTCCATCGCGGGGTGCGTCTCGTCAGTGGAGTAGGGCAATCGTTCGGTACCGAGCCAGCACCGGAATACGAGTTCGGTAAGGTTGTCGCGTTGAGCCAAGCATTGTTCGATGGTCTTTCAGAGCTCGTCTTGGCGAATAAGCCGTTTCCGTTCAGGTTGGTGTTGCCCAGTTCGCTGGGATGGGAGGAGAACCATCTATGGTGTTTCCCCGCCAACCAATGGTGCCTTGCCCCCCAGTTGCAATCCGATCCTGCGGATCGGCGCCCGTCGAGGTATTTCGGCGCTTACAACTACCAACAGGGCCGCGTGTCGACTGTGTCCGAGATCGTGACACGATACCGCCGTGCCATTCCCTCCTCGGCCGAGCGTGGGTTACGCCAGGGCCAGGCGGTGCTAGATGCTGCAAATTCTAACTCTCGCCACAAAATCAGGTTGCAGCTGGCCGTCCTGGCGCAAGCTGCGTTTTTCTTTCTCTTTTTGGCAAACACCGGCTGCAATCTCGCTGTCTCTCGCGAGATCGAGACAGACGGCCTAGTCTCCCCGTCTGTTGAAAAGCAAAGCTACCGTAGCATTAAGTTCCGGGCAGGCGGCAAGGAAATTACTGTGGTGATCCCGATCGCTTTTCTTCCGTCGTTGCGCCGGTTTATGGAACTTCGAAAATTTCTACTTCAGGACACGCCTTATCCATTCCTGTTTTTTTCGGTGGGTAATTCCCGTCAGCGCGTTCCGTCCGGCCGGATCAATGAGGCAGTGTTGGTGAAATACTTCTCGGAGCTGCGAAGAATTTCCCCTACCATTCCTGTCATCATGTCCAGGGAAATACGCGCTACGGTTGAGGATTACTACCGGCGCAGGCACGATGGTTTTGTGAGCTCAAGCATCCTCGGGCGTTCTGAAGCATCGACAGATCGGAGCTATTTAGCTGGGTCACCTTTACATCATCATTCGGAGGTCTCGGATTTTTTGGTTGCTGTCTCTCAGCGGGCTCGCGAACAAAAAATAGTGAAGACGTCTGCTCAGCTCGCAGACGCCAACAGGCTTGAGGAGGGAGGGCGATGTTCGCTGCCAGACAACCCGATACCGCTCGCCGGGGGACCCGCGATGGCGGACTGTCGAAGCGGCTGCATTTTTTGTGCTAACCGGATCCTGGTAGCTAACGAAGAGGATACCCGCAAAATCGCAAGTGCAGCTTTCGTGATGGAACAGTTGATCGCTGGCCCACAATCAGAGGCGCAGTTTCGCCCTCAAATCCAGAAATGCGACGAAGATCTGGAAAGGATTTCTTCGTTCGATGGATGCGCCCCAATGGTGAAACGCGTTCGCCTTGACGTGTTTGAAAACGGAAACCTCACACCGTATTTCGCGGACAAATATTTGATGTTTCTAGAACTCGGTGTCTTGCAGTGAACTCACTAAATTCCCACCTAAGTCTCCCGCTTGAAGCGGTTGGGCCGGATCCTTGGCCCTTTGATCGCAACAATCAATTTCGCCTGGATCACGTGATTAGCCGAGGTAAAGATGGCATTCCGGTATCAACTGTCGGCGATTTCATCTGGGACTGGACTGCTTATGAGCCTCGCGGCCGGTCGGCAAAAATCTATTTTTTTTACTGGACGTCCGGGCACGCAAAGGTCGACCTGGGAGAGGTGTCTATAGCTCGCATCAAGCGTATGCGGGAACTACAGCAGCTTTTGCTTGTCCTGATCTATCGGCAGGATGAAGGCCGTTCGCTGGGGCCAGCAACGATCAAGACGTGGCTGCGAGGTTTAAAACACTTGGCTAGATTTGCAGAAGCACGAGAACTTGAGATCAAGGAGGTATTTTCGCAACGGGATGAACTCGATTCGTTCATTGCGACTGTTCCGGATTCGACGGCATCCACCATCGTCGCGTGGCTTAGCTTTTTGCATGAAAAGGTGTCCTATGAAGTGCTTGGGTTTCGACCAGCCATACCCCAGCGCTTGAAGGAGCTTAAAAGACGGTCACAGTCCGTCAGGGATTCGCTCAAGCAAACTCCACCTTTGCCATCGCGAGTTTATGCCTCAGTAATTGTTGCGCTCGCCGAGGAGATCGAATCCATAGAGCTTCACATGGAGCAGTTAATCAGTTTGTTGCGTGCCTCTATCAGGGAATACGGACGCTCGCGTAAAGAGGCCGATGGGTTCCTCGGCCCAGTGCTGATCTCTAGGTATGGACTGGAAGACTACTTTTCCCGTCGCGATATTCGGCAGAGTTTGTATGGAATCAGTTCGATTGTCGGTGAGGTTTTTCGAATTTGCAAGCTGCAAATACATGCTTTTAGTGGGATGAGGGACGCCGAGGCGCAATATCTGCCCTTTCACTGCATGACCAATGTTCCACAGCGCCATGGCAGAGCCCATTCACTCATTGAAGGTCTCACGACCAAGCTGGAGGGCGGTCGGCGGCGCCGAGCCAGATGGGTGACGACCGAAGAAGAAGGTTTTCGAGCCATTCGTATTGCACAGAAATTTGCTTCGGTTCTGTATGGATGCGTTGGAATCTCCCCCCGCTACGATGAAAGCGCTCGTGATGACCATCCACTGTTCATTTCTCCAGGCTATTTGCCATGGGCTCCTGGCGTGGTACTTCCAGCCGATGGTCGTGTTCACACGTGCAACTTAAACTTGGGACGTTTTACGGTACTCCGTGATCGAATTTGTCCGGTAATTGTCGAGCAAGATATTGCGGAGTTAGAGGAAATTGATCCTTTTCGCGCTTGGCGCGAAGGGAGTACTTATGCAATTGGAACTGTATGGCCGCTGAGGCCACATCAATTGCGTAGGTCCTTGGCCTTGTACGCGAATGCGTCAGGCCTCGTTCGTTTGTCGTCGCTCCGTCGACAGCTTCAGCATATAACCCGCGAGATGTCCCTGTACTATGCGCGCGGTAGTGCTTTCTCCATTAATTTTATCCAAGAGGATCCGCGTGGTTTCAGGCAGCACGTTGCCTTTGACTGGCAGAATGCGGCATCGGAGTCCCAGTATCTGGCTTTCGTTGTCGATGTAATGAATAGTACTGAGCCGCTGCATGGCCCCGCAGGAAAATTTTACGAAATGAAAAAAGGACGGGATGAAGTGATCACCCAACAAGTATTTTCTAGGGGCGTCAAATTAGGGAGGCTTTCCTACCGTTCAAGTCCCTTAGGCGGTTGTACCAATCCAGCTGTCTGCGAGACTTCGAAGGGGCTTCGGTTGGTTGATACAACGTGCGTGACAAATGCGTGCAAATACCTGGTGGGTAAACATTCCAAAATTGTAGAGGTCATTCGGCTGCAACGTGCTGCGTTGGGTCGCATGGATGTCACCTCCCTAACTTATCAATTTGAATTAGAAGATTTGCATGCGCTGGTTGCGGCAGAGGTAGCTTGGCAACCACCCGTTCTTAGCACCGAAGCATATAAGGAGTCGGATGATGTCTGAAATTCTTGCGGAATATTTTTCCGCTTTGGCTCGGCTTAAAGCTGGTTTTCCGGAACGAGTTGAGAAATCAGTACAGATCTCGAAAGATGCCGTGTCGTTAGAAGCGGGGCGGAAAAAAGGGACTATAAAAAAATCTCGCCCCATTTTCCGGGATCTCATAGTTGCGATTGATGCCGCAGCTGCCGAACAGTCGTATCATCAAAGGCACACAGACCAGCGACCGTTATTGAGGGAAGAGGTCGCTAAGTATCGGGAGCTGTGGGAGGAAGCCTTGAGCCGCGAGATCTCTTTGGTCAATCAACTTTGGCGTGAACGCCGTGAGTGGGCGCTTGAAAAACAAGCCTTGACGGGTAAGAAGATGTCTGTAATCCATTCTTTCCAGCGTCAAGACAGCGATGTACCTGAATAAATCTGTCTCTTTGTTGGCCGCAGCCTAACGGATTGCTTTCTTGTGTCGTCGAATACGATCGGCTGCGGTCGGCCGAAAGCAGCCGGTCGCAATTGCTCAGTGTACGAGCTTTGATGCTGCCTAGCCAAGCCTAGTGGGGCTTTCAGCTCGAACGCCGCCTTGTGGCAGACTTTATTAGTCTGTGTCTAACTTTATTGTTTTATGGCGGACTTTATTGTTCGTCCACACCAACTACCGGCCGGGTTCGGGGCGCCGATGGGCACCAGGTTGTTTTCCTAGACCCCTGTGGTGGTGGCACCAGTGCTCACGGATTTCGCGTGTACTTCTTCAACAGGCGCGTGTGACGGCATGCTAGGTACTTCTGACATCCGTAAATTCCTGGGCGGCGCGCTGCCCGCGTTTCACAGTCCGCAGTACCAGCTCTCCACTGCATTCCGGGCACGTAGTCGTGCTGCTATGGCGCAATTCCAGCGAGGCTAAGTGCTCGCGCTTGGTCTCGCGCGTCGACAGCCCAAAGAAGTTCTTTGGACGCATACCGGTCCGGATGACCTCAATGACTTCGTTCACCCACCAATAAAATTTGCAATTTGGCATCTTTTTGGTCTAATATTGACATGCTCGAGCTCTGTAGATGTGTGTGCATTCACCGAACAGACTTAATAAGGCTTTAATGTCAAGCTTGCATTGCGTTGATTAAACAAATCATATAGTCAAGGGGGGCTAAGTGGTTGAGGTATTTCTTGGTGTTTTATCGGTACTTATAGGTTACCAGATTTACGTTTCTTTCTACTTTGGCGGGAAGAAATTTTTAGATGTGAAAAATAGTGTTGCCATTTATACGAAAAACTGCAATGACCTTAATGAACATATCGAAGAGTTGAAATCGACTTATTCATATGTTCGGTCTATCAACTATGGCGATAGTCACTTACAAGATGATAGTCGATATAACATGAAAAGGCGAAAATGGAGTGAAAATAAGAACAGCACATGGGTGCATAACTGTTCATCTTCGGTTGTGAAGAATGCGAATAACCAGCCTTTCAAATATCTTTGTAAATATTTCGATATCAAGTCCGACGAAGAGCAGGTCTCCAAACTGGAGGAGGTATTGAATAATTTTTCCGCCGCGGAGCAAGGTAAGGTTCTGCTAAGTAACGAGCGAGATAGAATTGTTTCTGATATTAATAGTGAAATACCAACTCTTGTATCTATATTTAGTGGAAAGCGGCTAATTAAAGAATTGGGCTTTAGGGACATTGATTTAAGCGACTTGTATTTCCCGGTTTATACTTTTCAGTATGTATCCCCGGGCGGTAATAGCTCATCCAAATGTGTTATAAAGTTGGATTTGAGGAATCTGGAGGCGCTTTTATCATATCTTGGCGCGTTGGTAAAATTCAGAAAAAGTATTGCGGGGCAACGAGCTTTAATGACAGTGGCTCTGCGCGAAAGAATAAAAGCTAGAGATAACTTCACTTGCAAGTTATGCTCATTGTCATCTTCGACAGAAAGAAATCTCTTGCTCGAAATTGATCATATCATTCCTCTATCAAAGGGCGGGGTTACTTCGGAGGAAAATTTACAGACTTTGTGCTGGAAGTGTAATCGCACAAAGGGGGCGAAGATTCTGTAGGGCTCTTTTCTAGTATTGATCGGAGTCACGCTACCGTTTCCTTGATCAGCGAGATTCGTAGCACCAGATGCCCCGGTTTTGGCCGAAAGCCGCCGGTCGCGTTAGGATAGCAGGTTGCTTAGCGGGAGGAGGCACTCCAGTTGTCCCGTAGCACCTGTTCTCAATACTCAACAGTCTATTGGCCGGAAGTGTAAGCCATCTCCGAGTGTTCAGACATTACATCTTGGGCTCGTCACTCGGTCTCATCACGTCTTGCAATCGCCCATTGAGCACGTAACGCCTCAATAGATGGACAAAGATGAGCGGAGGGAGGCATGTGAAGTGATTCACCGTCCAATTGGCGATAAGTAGGATCTGTGATCGTAAGGCTAACCCAAACAGTAAGTTTTTCTGGGTTTATTGCGATCAAACCCAGATCCCATAAAGTGTGTATGTCGGCCCGCAAAAGCAACCCATTACTAACATCGTTAGTCGCGGGGCCGAGGTAAGGGGTGATATGCGCGGCTTCAAGAATCGGTAGCACCTCACAGCCAGTAATGGCACATCTCCCATGAAATGATTGGATCAGCTTCTTTCTGAATTTCGACTGGCCCCGTCGCTCCACCACGGAACGTAGCGATCGCTCCCGCGCGTCCTCTTGTCCTGATGGGTCAAATACGTTCGACCCTTCAGATTCGATGTCATTGATCTGCTCAACGTGCGGGCCATCTCCTCCAGTGTCGTTTTTTCCTTTCTGCCGAAGCTGAATTACTTTAAAGCCGCGTGCCCGCAGGTACGAATTGGCGGGCTCTCCACCATAAAAGGTATTTGTTGGCATGCCAGTTGCAAGCGAAATTATCATTTTGGGAGGATAAAGCCGACCATTGACTATGATTGCATGCAAATAATTTCGGTTCTGCTCCCAGCCAGAATATTCTGTTGAATCTCGCCAGACAGTATCGAATTCGTTGATTGCTTCTAAAACAGCGTCGGCACCAACGTCTATGATTTTCATCATTTTCCCGATCTTATAAATTTCAGTGACACCAGGAGTGACCCAAGCAGCACCGATGAGCGTAAAGGCTTGCTGAATACTAGATGTCAAGATACCACGGTAGCCCGTTGATCAGTTAAGGCTTAGCATAATGAGTCGAAGGGCCACTGTTGGCCGAACTCCGCCGTTCGCCGCGGCATGGTAGGTCGTCGAACCGGAAAAGTCACAGGCAGTCACGACACGCAGCTCCCGCCCCATTGCAGACGTTGACGGTGGACCTCTGGAAAACCGCTAGAAATCGATTTCTCTGCGAGTTACTGCAGCAGTATCTCCGCTACCATTTCTCCAAGCTCATCGATATCAGTTTCAACGAAGCCCAGCAAAGCGTAGAACCTGCGTGCGGTAGCATTATCAGGTTTGTAGCAAATAGTTATCCGGCGTGCATCTGCGAAATCTCGGATCTCCGCCAATAGCAACTCCATTGCACGGCGGCCTATCCCTTGGTTTTGACTAGGATAGTCCACCATAAGCCTATATTGCGTAGTGTCCCTGCTCGTCATTGCCAGTCACGTCGTACAAATCGAAGCCTGCTGGGCTGCCATCGCAGTAAATCGCGCGCGGCCGCCAGTCGGCGTAATAGTGCGCTTGTGCGATTGAAGAAGCATTACTGGCAAGGAACCGCGCCTGCTCTGGCGGCAGTTCCATGTCCATTAGGACTTCGAAATTATCGATAGTTACTGATTCCAACGTGACGTTCATGTACTTCCTCTTATTGTCATCAATCGTCGGATCGCCCAAAACTTTAGCCGATTCAAAATTGTGGCATGTCCGGTTCTGGCCGATCTCGGCCGTTCGGCTCTTCGGAGCGACCACCTTCTTATTAGTCGTCATGTTCATGCCTTGTCGTCTCTGGGCCATTCGACAATAACGGGCTGCTCTTTGTCTGTTGGCAGCTCCGTGCACAGGAGCTCGTCATCCGGCATTACCAAATACATGCCGCTTTCATCGGCCGGCCGAGGCCGCATGTTGGGTGGGCGCTGCTCTATCGAGGCCAACCAAATCGTGGCGCGGTCCAACGCGTCATCATAAGCAGCAGCGGCCGCTAGCTGCTTATCCTTGATGCTGGAGACAGGCGGGAACACCCGCCGCCCCAGCTCCTGACCATCCGCTAGTAGACGCAGCAGCCACCCGCTGCCTAGCGCGCTCGACTGCGGAGTGAGTTCGTAGTCATAATTTTCGATGCGTGTGCCCATGCCTTCTTCCTTTGTTAAGAGCGAGAGACCGTCACGAAAGGCAGGAATCGCCCCATAGCGGACATTCATGCTTCAGTGATCTGTGTGTGTCGCACAACTAGTTGTATCTGCAAATTACTGAGAAAAGAAGAAGATGATCGGAATGATTAGTAAACAAATTGAATATCCGATGGTTAGCCATTGCCATCGCTTAGGCGATTCCTTTTTCCTAAGCGCAGCATAGGTAAAGTAGATAACCCCTGAAACAAAACTTACAAGTGCTATCCCATATGCCGAAATTGACATGATCATTAATCCGAGCGCATTACCACCGGACGACTTTGCCTCGCTGTGGGCTATCATGATCTGGACGAATGTTGCAATGGCAAGTATCCACGGTACACTGCCGATGAGCATAAAAATTCCGAAACCATTCGCTACGCGGTTGCTTTGCATCTTTCAGTCCTAAAAAAAATTTCTCATTGTTCAGTATAAATTTTCTATGGACTGAATCGACAGTAATAACCAACTATTTTAGACTGCTTCCGCCCCATTGCGGATATGCTCCTATTCAAAACCCGAAGGCAAGCATTGCCCCCATTGCGGCAGGAGTTCATCGACATCGTCACTCTGACCATCCCAGAATTCAAAGTGCCAGCCGACCGATTTTCTGAATGCGAGTTCGAGCCAGACCATTTGCATGCCCGCTTGCAGAGCGCTCCATTCGTCTACACCCAAACCGCAGCGCTCATCCTTGAGAATATCGCCGAGGTAGAGGTCACAACGCCAGCTATGGTCCGCCTGTGGAACAGGCTGGTAGATACCTACTTTGACTTCAAACGGCTCCCGTCCCGGAGGGTAAGCTTTACAATCACGACCTATAAATAACTGAGACACCATATACCTCACTTAATTATCACTGGCTCGACGCCTTCTGGCCCGAAAACGGCCTTTGCAGCAGGATTGCAGGTTGCTAACACGAAAAATTCACAAACTGTCACAACCGGCAGCTTCCGCCCCATAGCGGACGCTCAAACTCGTAGAAGACTTATTCCTACAAGCGTGGCGGTGCGAGGTGCACTGTCTTGGACGTCACCACAACCTCGCCATCTAATACTAACTCTTCAATTCGCCGGCTTACTGTCGCGACATCGTTCTCAGTAGCACCGCCCTCGAATTGGATTTCAATGTTGACATAACCGTGACTTGTTGTGGAGTTAATTTCAGTTACGCCCGGAAGTTCGATTAGCGTGCGTTGCAACGGAGCAGCCACCTTTTGCATGACACGTTCCGACAATTGTTCACTCACGACGTATCGAACTGCTACAACTGCAAGCCCTGGCGGGTCCGCGTACGCGCTTGCGCCTCTCGCAAGCAGTGCCGTCGCCAATGTGAAGATCACACTTAATTGCATTGAATATCGCCTTTGATGATTGAAGGGACCTCCTTAAACGATTGTCCTAGGCAGCGCATGGCGGCTTGCGCCTCTGAGCGGACGTTATCAGTACTCACTCTACCTCTCCGAATACCAAATAAATATTTTCTTTAAGTTTAACTTTTGTAATTGTCGCTTTACGAGCAACTGCGCATTTTTTCGGGGTAAAGCCTTGTGGGAACATTAGTTTCTCACCTACCCCGCGGTCAATTTCGAATTGAGTCAAAAGAAATCTTTTTCGAGCTATTGAGAAATCGACTTTTTTAATGGCTGCTTCTGAAGCAATCATTAACGACCAATAGTTTTCCTTTGGCACATGCGCGATACTAGTGAGATATTTGTTAAAACGTTCGCTTTCGAGATCAACCTTCGAAAACTCCGATTGATATGGGTCAAGTACACATACTACTTCAGCTTCCGCATCAATGAAGTCATGGAGTGGAAAAATGGTATTTCTGAGTGAATCATCTTCGATAAAACCATATATCCCTTCCTCTTTTTTGGAGCTGCAGGCGGAGCTAAGCAATATCAATGCTACAAAAATGAAATAAAAATTAATATTGATCATTATAAGCCTCCAGATCGATGAATATTTATGGTAGATACGAAAGGCAACTTACGCTCCAAACCGGTCGTTCGTCTACGTTTCGTGCATTGAAGCACTTGGAGCAAAGGATAAATTTAATTTTATCGTCTCCATTGCCCAGGAATCTTCTTATCGGGCCAATGTGTTTCCACCATTTCCTTATTAACGCAAAATTCAGGATCAACAAAGCGACCAGATTGCAGCCCCCGACAGTCCCAAATCAATCTACCTCTGTGCGCAAATTGGTCCCAGGCGTAGTCATAGTCGACAAGCTCCTCTACTATAGGTACTTTTTTAGCGGCAGGATCTTCGCGGGACGCGACGGGTTTTGCTATGTCTTGACAGAATCCAACAGACGAGGACAGTGTTGAAAGAAGTAATATAAGAGAAGAAATTTTCATTTTTGTACTTGACCAGTTTGTAAAACTATAACCGTCAATGAACTTACTCAAGGTCCGCTTGTGGCCGATTCCAGCCGGTCGAGCTAGCATACCATGTTGCCAAGCTGAAAACTTTGGAACTGCCACGACAGGCGGCTCTCGCCTCAAAGCAGACATCGACACATTTCGGCCAATCTAAGGCAACTAGTCATCGATGCCTGGCGATGAAGTATCTATGCGATCCATCAATGCCAGGACGTGATATTTATCAGAAAACAATAATAGCAAGGTCATTCGGGCCTGTTCAGCGCCTCAGCCAGGAAGTCCACCAGTGCCGCCACGCGCCGGTGCGGCAGGCCGCCGGGTTGCACGGCATACAGGTCGATCCCGTCCACCCTAAATTCGTCCAGCGCCGTTTCCAGCCTGCCCGCAGCGATGTCATTGTGCACGTCCCACGCGTTCTTGAACGTGATGCCCAGCCCCGCCAGGGCCCATTCCCGGACTACGTCCCCATCACTGGCCTGCCGGTCGCCGGAGACCTTAACGGTGAATCGCCGCGTGCCTTCCTGGAACGACCAGGCCGCAATCGGTGCGCCGGGCCGGGCCAGCACGAGGCAATTGTGCCCGGCCAGCTCGTCCGGATGGGCAGGCTTGCCCGCCCTGGCCCAATAGGCGGGCGACGCGCAGGCCAGCCGCCCGCCGCGCAATAGCAGGCGCGCGCGCAGCCCCGAATCCGGCAAGGGCCCGGACCGCAGGGCGAGATCGATCCGCTCGTCGACCAGGTCGACCGCGATGTCGCTCAGCAGCAGCGTCATGTGGATACCGGGATGGCGCTCCTGGAAAGCATCCAGCAACGGGCGCAACCGGATGCGGCCGAAATCGTTCGTCGCCGACACGCGGATCGGTCCCGCCAACGGCCCGTCCTGCCGCAGGCTGCCCAGCGCCGCATCCCACTCGGCCACGATGCGGCGCGCATCGGCCAGCAGCGTTTCTCCTTCGAAGGTGAGTACCAGGCGCCGCGTCGAACGGACCATCAGCCGGGCACCGGTCTCCTGTTCGAGCTGGCCGACCGCCAGCGTCACGGTGGACGTGGCAATCGTGCGTTGCCGTGCCACGGCGGAAAAACTGCCGGCTTCCGCGACATCGACAAAGAGGCGCAACGCATCGATACGGTCCATCTTTCGATTTCCTCGAAAAGCGATTTGTAAACAGCCCCGATTATCGCGCTGGCAGTCCGTAAATATACTCGTGACAGTTCATTCACTTCAGGAGGATTTCCCATGCAGATCAATTTCGCAGGGCGCACCGTGCTGGTCACCGGTTCCACCGCGGGCATCGGCTTCGCCACCGCCCGCGCCTTTCTCGCGGCGGGAGCGCGCGTGATCGTCAACGGGCGCAGCCAGCAAGGTGTCGATGACGCGGTCGCGCGGCTGGGCGGGCCGCAGGCATCCGTGTCCGGCTTTGCCGGCGACCTCGCCACGGCATCCGGCTGCGCGCAACTGACGGCCGCTTATCCGGACGTCGACATCCTCGTCAACAACCTGGGGATCTTCGGCCCGCAGGATTTCTTCGACACGCCCGACAGCGAATGGGACCGCTTCTTCCAGACGAACGTGATGTCCGGCGTGCGCCTGGCGAAGGCCTACGCGCAAGGGATGGTTGCCCGCGGCTGGGGGCGCATCGTGTTCATTTCGTCAGAATCGGCGCTGAACATCCCGGCCGACATGATCCATTACGGCTTTACCAAGACGGCGCAGCTGGCCGTATCGCGGGGTCTGGCCAAGCGGCTGGCCGGCACGGGCGTGACCGTCAACGCCGTGCTGCCCGGCCCCACGCTGTCGGACGGCGTGGCGGGCATGCTGCAGGCCGACGTGCAGCGCACCGGCGACAGTCTCGAGAAAGTCGCGGCGGACTTCGTGGCGCAGCACCGCGGTTCGTCGATCCTGCGCCGTGCCGCCACGGTCGATGAAGTGGCCAGCATGGTGCTGTATGCCAGCTCCGCGCAGGCATCGGCCACCACGGGCGCCGCGCTGCGGGTCGACGGTGGCGTCGTCGATTATCTCGTTTGAATACCTCCAACACTTTCGGAAAGCGCACCATGACCCACCCAGTACTCCAGGCGATCACCGAGCGCCGCACAACGAACCTGTTCGATCCTGCGCGCGATATCGCCGTGACGCAGATCGGCGAACTGGTGCACCTTGCCACCAGGGCGCCCACTTCCTTCAACCTGCAGAACTGGCGCTTCATTGCCGTTCATGAACGCGCCTCCAAGGTGCGGCTGCGCAAGCTGGCATGGGACCAGGCCAAGGTCGTCGACGCAGCCGTGACATTCATCGTTTGCGGCCAACTGGCCGACGAACGTACGCTGCCGCTACGCCTGCAGCCGGTGGTCGATGCCGGTATCATGCCTGCCGAGATGGTGCCCGGCTGGGAAGGTGCCGCCCGGAGCCTCTACAACGGCCAACCCCAGCGTCAGCGCGACGAGGCGATCCGCTCGGCGACGCTGGGCGCCGCCACATTGATGCACGCGGCCCAAGCGATGGGCCTCGGTTCCGCGCCGATGATCGGCTTCGACGCGGGTGCTGTTGCCAGCGAATTCAATCTTGCGGTTTACGAGATCCCAGTAATGCTGGTCGCTGTCGGTTACGCGTTGCCGGAAAACTGGCCGCAGAAGCCACGTCGGCCGCTGGACGAGGTGCTTGAACTGGCTTGAGATGCGGTAATGCCCTGGAACGCCTACTTTGCTTTCGGCTTCGTATAGGTCTTCCAGCTATCGAGCACCGGCAACGCCCTTCGAAATCGAACAGCGTTGCATTCGACACCACGTTGGCGCCGGACGTACCGTTCTCCTACACGGCCCAGCCGACGCCCGGCGTTTCGATCATCAGCGGAGCACAGCACGCCGATCACGTGCGGGGCGCCGTTATTTCCGCTAGCAGCTCGTCCATAGGCTAAAGTTTTGCAGCTTCGCGCATGGTGAAATTTTGGTAGGTGCTAACGAATTTTGTGTGTCCGCTTCTGGCCCAGGCTGTGTAAAAACGCCGGACGTGTAAACGAAACCAGTTCGGTAAACGTTGGGTGAGTATCTCATCAACCGGGGTGCAAGATGAAGCGCTTCATCGAAGGCGAAGACCGAGGACAGGGGACATTGCTGCCTGAGCTACTGGACGACTACGTGGCCGAGAACAATCCGGTTCGCGTGGTCGATGTATTTGTAGAAGAACTCGACTTGGGAAAACTCGGCTTCGGGCGTGTGCAGCCGGCCAGGACGGGACGGCCGTCTTACCATCCAGCAGTACTGCTCAAGCTCTACATCTACGACTACCTCAACCGCATTCAGTCGAGCCGGCGGCTTGAGCGTGAAGCGCAGCGTAATGTGGAACTAATGTGGCTGACGGGGCGGCTGACGCCGGACTTCAAAACGATTGCCAACTTCCGAAAGGACAACGGCAAGGCGATTCGCAATGTCTGCCGGCAGTTCATCGTACTGTGCCAACAACTGGACCTGTTCGCCGATGCAATGGTCGCAATTGACGGCAGCAAGTTCAAGGCAGTCAACAGCAGTGATCGCAATTTCACGCAGGCCAAGCTCAAGCGCAGGATGGAAGAGATCGAGGCCAACATCGGTCGCTACCTGGCAGACCTGGACACGGCTGACAGGCAGGAACCGGCGACGAAACAAGCGCGCAGCACCCGGCTGAACGACAAGATTGCGGCGATGAAGTCGCAGATGGCTGTCCTCAAGGAAATCGAAGCGAAGCTGGAAGCGACTGGCGAAACGCAGATCTCGCTGACCGATCCGGATGCCCGTTCAATGATGACGCGAGGCTCGGGCATCGTCGGGTACAACGTCCAGACCGCGGTCGACGCCAAGCACCACCTGATCGTCGAGCACGAGGTAACCAATATCGGCAGCGACCGCGATCAACTGTCAGGGATGGCCAAGAAGGCCCGCACTGCAATCGGGACCACCACGCTAACTGCGATCGCTGATCGCGGCTACTTCAAAGGCGAGGAAGTCCTGGCATGCAGCCAAGCCGGCATCACTGCAGTAGTGCCAGCGACAAAGACGTCCAATGCCAAGGCCGACGGGCGATTCGACAAAGCCGATTTCGTCTACGATCGGGAAATGAACGAGTACCGCTGCCCGGCTGGTCAATCCCTGATCTGGCGATTTTCCGGCGTTGAAAAGGGCATGACGCTTCATCGCTACTGGAGCTCGAACTGTAAGGGTTGCCCGCTCAAGGATAAGTGCACGCCGAGCCAGGAGCGCCGGGTGACGCGCTGGGAACACCAGGACGTGCTTGACGACATGCAGGAGCGTCTTGAACAAAATCCGGACGCCATGCGAATCCGGCGTTGCTCGGTCGAGCATCCCTTCGGGACGATCAAGTCCTGGATGGGCGCCACGCATTTCCTGACAAAAGGCCTCGAGCGTGTGAAGGCCGAGATGAGCCTGCACGTGCTCGCCTATAACCTGAAGCGCTTGATGACGTTACTTGGTGTCGATGGCATGATCGAAGCAGTCAGGGCATATGCCCTTTTACGGGCATTACAACGTGCGTTTGCAGCGGTTACCCTACTGGTCCAGTCGCCGAACTCGAAAGATGCGAACAGCGCACGTAGCGCCCCTTCAAACCGCAGAAATGCAGCGGCCGGATGCAGACTGATCACATCTATCCATTTCTGAGTTTTTACACAGCCTGGGCCGAAAGCGGCCAGTCGCAGGCTCACTGTACATGAGCCTGCCTGCTGCCGCTACCATGAAGATGGCGGCAGGCAGGGGCCGCTCCGACCAACTTCATTCGCGCTAGTCAACCGTGCCGCACGTAAGCAGCAAGCGAACCCATGTTAGACGACCTAGAGCGCTGGCTGCATGCCACGCTCGCCAGGCTGTCGCGTAAATCCGATACGGCAACGGCAATCCTGTACGCCGTCGAGCTGTGGCCAGCCCTGACTCGCTATGCCGACGATGGCCGCATTGAGATCGACAACTCGGCCGCCGAACGGGCGCTGCGCGGCATCGCCCTAGGCCGACAAAACTACCTGTTTGCCGGTGCTGACAGCGGTGGCGAACGCGCTGCCGCCATGTATGGGCTGATCGGAATGGCCAAGCTGAACGGCATCGACCCCGAAAACTGCCTGACATGAGGCTGGTCTATGTTGCCGACCGTGAGGTCGACATGCTCTCGCTTACCCAGTTCTCACATCTATTGCGTAAAAAGCGTGAGCACTTTAGCAAGTCCTAGGAGACCTATAGAGCCTTTTAGTAGAGTGCCGGATGTTACCAAAGAGCAGAAGCGAAAACAGGAACGCATCGTGCTAGAAGGTAAACACAATAAATCTAACCGCACGGAAACATGTTCTTCTTGGGTTTGTAGCGCTAATCGCATATACTGTATAAAAACACAGTATATTTTGATAACACTATGTGCGCGGCTTCCGTTCCCTCTCTTCAGCCTTTTCAAGCCTCTGGTATTGCTCCTGCAGCACTACCGAATGTCTGGCGTGCTAGCGAATTAGCAAGGTCACGCCTGCCTAGCATAGCAACGGGACATACAGACCTCGATCGGGAATTACCTGATAGTGGCTGGCCACGCTCGGTATTGACAGAGCTCCTGCTGCTCCAACATGGTATCGGCGAGCTCCAACTGTTGAAGTCCGCACTTGCCTCTCTTTCTCGCCATCAGCGCATCGCCTTAGTTCAGCCGCCTTACATCCCACATGCGATGGCGGCGATAGCTTGGGGGCTGGACCCGTCGCGCCTAATTTGGATTCAGCCAGAAAATACTGCTGACGCGTTATGGTGTACTGAGCAACTGTTAAAAAGTAATGGCTGCGGTGCCGTGCTGCTGTGGCAGCGCGACGTCCGTAATGAACATCTGCGCCGGCTGCACTTGGCCGCGCAGTGCAGCGAGACATGGTTCTGGCTGCTGCGGCCACTGGCCAGCGCGATGGAACCTTCCCCGGCACCACTACGCCTCGCGCTGCGTCCGGCACAGGGGGGGACGTTGATTGAAATCGTAAAACGCCGTGGGCCTGCAGCCGACGATCAAATTTTTATCCCGCTGCCTGACATGCCGAGCCGCCGCTACTCTGTCGAGACCGATCATGCACTTATTATTCAGCCTGCACCTACCGCAGTTGCCCTTACAAGCGCTGCGCCCGTCCTGGTCTGAGCCAGGATTGCACGTGGTGCTTGATCGCGAGTGTGTGCTGGTCGCAGCACCAAATGCTATTGCGCAGGGTGTCCAACCTGGCATGCGAAGCGGCGGTGTGACTGCCGTCGTGCCGGATGCCATCCTGCTTGATCGCAACGAGCAGCGTGAACGTGAAGTCCTCGACGCCGCAGTGTTAGCCTTATATCGCTTCACGCCGGACATCTCATTAGAACCCGATTTTGGCTTGCTGCTCGACGTCGGCCCGAGCCTGAAACTGTTCAACGGTGTGCGGTCACTGTCGCGTCACGTGGTCCAGGCGCTCGCACGGCTGGGCCTAACCGTGCAACTTGGCGTTGCACCCACGGCTACAGGCGCTTGGCTGCTGGCCCGCCGCAGCCGCAGCAAACACTGCATTCATCGCACGCGATTGCTCCAGCACCGCTCGCTGGCACATGAGTTGGATCGCTTGTCATGCGCACTGCTGCCAGCGGCGCAGCCGCATGTGGAATGGCTGTCGGGAGTTGGCGCGCGGGATCTGGGGGCACTGCGACGCCTACCGCGCGCGGGCCTGATCCGCCGCACCAGCACGCAGCTCGCCAATGCATTGGATCGGGCATACGGCGACGTGCCGGAAATGCATCGCTGGCTTAATGTGCCGGATACGTTTAGTGCGACGATAGAGACGTTCGAACGGATAGAACATGCGGAAGCACTGCTGGACGGCGCGTCGCGCCTTCTGCTGCAATTGACTGGCTGGCTGACAGTCCGACAGTTGGCTGTCTCCACGTTCACATTGCAGATGCTGCACGAACGCGGTCGCTCCGCGATACTCCCGACCCCACTCGCAATCGCCCTGGCCGAACCAGCTTGGGAGGAGGGGCATTTGTTGCGTCTGTTGAAGGAACGCCTGGCCAAGATCGAGTTGACGGCACCAGTCATTGGCCTGAGATTGGAAGCAACCCAGTTACAGCCTATGGTATCGGCAAACCTGTCCTTGTTTCCCGAGCCGGGCGGTAGTCAAGCCGACATGCTGCAGTTGATGGAGTTGCTGACAGCCCGCTTGGGTCCTGAGCGGGTTCTGGCACCGACCCCCAAGGCTGATTATCGCCCGGAGGTATGCAACCGCTGGACGCCAGCTACGTTGAAACCACCAGCATTACTTGCGACTGACGATCCGCCAGCGCGTCCGTTCTGGTTATTCAAGCAGCCGATCAAGCTGTTGATGCGCAATGAACGGCCTTTTTATGGCAGCCCGCTAACATTGATCCGTGGTCCAGAACGCATCGAGGGTGGCTGGTGGGACGACGGTACCGCTGCCCGTGATTATTATGTTGCGCAAGGTAGCGACGCTGCCTGTTTCTGGATCTACCAAGAGCGTACTGGCGACATGCAGTGGTACCTGCAAGGTCTGTTCGCTTGAACGGCAACACACGCCCTCTGCTGCCCGACTACGCGGAGCTGCAATGCTTGTCCCACTACACTTTCCTGCGTGGAGCTTCCGCGCCGGAAGAACTGGTGGAGCGAGCCGCCACGCTCGGCTATCGCGCACTGGCAATCACGGACGAATGCACGCTTGCTGGAGTCGTGAAGGCGCATATCGCGGCCAAGGAACATGGTATGCGGCTGTTGATTGGCAGCCAAATGATAGTGACGCCGGAAGATGGTAGCGCGCCGTTCGAGCTGCTCGTACTGGCAATGAACCGAAACGGCTATGGCAATCTCAGCGAGCTGATTACAGTCGCGCGGCGTCGCGCCGAAAAAGGGCAATACCTAGTGCGGCCACGTGACATAGCAGCGCCGCCGGCGGATCTTGTCGAATTGCGCGGCCTGCCCGATTGCCAGCTGATCCTGCTACCGAGATACGGCGCACCCGTCGAGGAATTGGCCAAGCCTGCAGCCTGGTTGCTACAGCAGGCGCCCGGCCGTGCGCGCATAGCACTGACACTGCATTTTCGGACGAAGGATGATACTCACAAGGCAAACGTCTATGCGGTGGCCGAGCAATATGGCTTGCCGGTAGTTGCCACAGGTGACGTCGTGATGCACGTACGATCCTGCAAACCTCTGCAGGACACAATGACAGCAATTCGCCACGGCATTCCCGTCGCAAAGTGTGGCTGGAAGCTTGCGCCCAACGCGGAACAGCATCTGCGATCACGCGTCCGCCTAGGCAATCTATATTCGCGTGCCGCGCTCGATGAAACTCTGCGCGTGGTAAGGCAATGCACGTTCTCGCTCGATGATCTGCGTTACGAATACCCACACGAGCTGGTACCCGAGGGGGAAACGGCAACCAGTTACCTGCGGCGCGAGGCATATCTTGGCGCTTACTGGCGATACCCCCAAGGCGTGCCGGCCAACGTACAGGACCTGCTCGAACGCGAGCTGGCTCTGATCGCGGAAATGCAGTATGAGAGTTATTTTCTCACGGTGTACGACATCGTGCGGTTTGCCCGGGCCAACAAGATCCTGTGCCAAGGCCGGGGCTCGGCCGCCAACAGCGCCGTGTGTTTCTGCCTCGGGGTCACGGAAGTCGATCCTGCCCGCGGCACGCTGCTCTTCGAACGTTTCATCTCGAAGGAACGTAACGAGCCGCCGGACATCGACATCGACTTCGAACACCAGCGCCGTGAGGAAGTGATCCAATACATCTACCGCAAATACGGGCGTGAGCGGGCGGCACTGACGGCTGTAGTGATCAGCTATCTGGCGAAGAGCGTGCTGCGTGATGTCGGTACCGCCCTTGGTGTCGACCTGTCGATCGTCGATGCGGTGGCCAAGGCGGGAAGCAGCTGGGCGCCGCGCGCCGAACTGCGTGCGCGCATGGTCAGCTGCGGCTTGGCACCGGATTCTCCGATCGCCGACAATTGGGCAAGCCTGGCAGAACGGATGATGCGCTTCCCACGCCACATGAGCCAGCACCCAGGCGGATTCGTGATCTCGCATAGCAAAATCTCGCGCATGGTCCCTGTGGAAAACGCATCGATGGCAGATCGCACCATTGTCCAATGGGACAAGGACGATTTGGATGCCGTAGGCCTGCTGAAAATCGACATCCTGGCACTTGGCATGCTGTCGGCGATTCGTCGCACGCTGGCCTTGGTCAGCGAGCGTCGCGGCCGGCCGTTCGAGCTCTCGGATGTACCGCACGAAGATTCCGCCACCTACGAGATGATTTGTGAAGCCGATACCGTCGGCGTGTTCCAGATCGAGAGCAGAGCACAGATGTCGATGCTGCCACGATTACGACCGCGCACGTTTTATGACCTGGTCATTGAGGTGGCCATCATCCGGCCAGGCCCGATCCAGGGTGGCATGATCCATCCGTATCTGCGTCGACGCGAAGGCACTGACCCGATAATTTATCCGAGTGAAGAAATGGAGAGTGTACTGTCGCGCACCCTCGGTATTCCTATTTTTCAGGAACAGGTGATGCAGATTGCGATGATGGCAGCAGGCTTTACAGCTGGCCAAGCCGACGCTCTGCGCCGCGCGATGGCTGCCTGGAAGAAGCGGGGTGGATTGGAGCAATTCGAAGAAAAACTTATGTCCGGTATGGCCAACCGCGGCTACGATGAGGAATTCGCCATGTCGATCATCGGTCAGATCAGAGGATTCGCGGAATATGGCTTCCCGGAATCGCATGCGGCGAGTTTCGCGTTGCTGGCATACGCATCAAGCTGGCTGAAGTGTCACGAGCCGTCCGCATTCCTCGCAGCCCTGTTGAATAGCCAGCCTATGGGTTTCTACAGCGCCTCGCAACTAGTACAGGATGCGTGCCGCCACGGGGTACGGGTCCTGCCGGTAGATGTTGTCGTCAGCAGCTGGGAAGCGAGTCTGGAGCCGCCGCAGGACGAAAATCCCGCCGTGCGGTTGGGCCTGAACCAAATACGCGGTCTGGAGCGTGATGCGGCGTGGCGCATTGAGGAGGCGCGCTTGGTGCTGCCGTTCAACGACGTGCAAGACCTGGCCCTGCGCGCGAGCCTCACGCAGCGAGATCTCACGCTGCTGGCCAGCGCCGATGCGTTAGCAACACTGACAGGAAACCGCCGCGAAGCCATGTGGATCGCCGCCGGTAGCGCTCCGGGTAAAGGTATCTTGCGCGCTGCAGCGATCGAGGAGCAGCACCTACAGCTTCCAGCACCTAGCCAAGCCGAAAACGTCCTCGCAGATTACCGCCATGTTGGTCTCACCTTGGGTGCGCATCCGCTGACTTTTCTGCGCGAACGCCTGCACCGTCAACGGTTCATCACTGCCGAAAATTTGCAGCACTTCCAGAATGGGCAGTTGGCTCGCGGTTGCGGCATTGTGACAGTAAGACAGCGGCCAGGGACAGCCAAAGGTGTTGTGTTCCTCACGCTGGAAGACGAGACCGGAAACATCAACGTGATCGTTTGGGCCAGTCTCGTGGAACAGCAGCGTCGAGAAGTGATGAGCGCCGCTTTGCTGGGTGTGTACGGGCAATGGCAGTGTCAGAACAATGTTCGCCATCTGGTAGCCAAGCGGTTAGTCGACCTGTCGCATTTACTAGGAGAGCTAGAAACGAAGAGCCGAGATTTTCACTAATCGCATGCACAATCATTTAGGTCTAGATCTTGCTGCATTGGCTATCTCATTTGGGCCTAGCCATAACCGCCATACCTTATCTGTTCTCCCGGAGTGCTTCCAACTGTTCCTTTCTGGGCCGGAGCAGATCAGTCTTCTGACCGAATGGCTTTAAGCTTCCGCCATCAATGGTGAACACAGTAGTGTGATGGAGGCGGCCACCAAACCCATCGCCGCCCCCCAGGCCCTGACCCGCATATACGTTCTTCTCCCCGGCGAGAATCCACACCGGTTCGAGCCCGGCTCGGGCGAGGCGTTCCAAAAAGTAGTCGCGCGAGACCACGCCTGCTCCGGCACCACGCGTGTGCAGGGAGGGATCTTGCCACCTAAGAACTCCTGCAGCGTCAACGTACTCCGGCCTTTTTCCGCTACGGAGCCGCAGGTCAAGAAGCTTCATGGCGGCTGCAGACGGAAGGTGGAGCGTGAACGACTCCTCGAGAGAATTGTCCTCGGTATTGCCTTCGGCGCTAAGATATTCGACTATGCCTGCATAGGGAGTGGCAATCCCGATGGAGGTGTTCTTCGAGAGACGAATTTCCTTCCCATCGCGCCAGCCGTGCTCGCCCAAGAAGGTTTCCAGTTGCCCTTCGCCAGACAGTCTTGACGCGTCCGTACGCTGCTCGCTTAGCAGGTCCGTGGCCAATGCGGTGCCGGCACCCAGGCGAGTGACCAAGCACGTGATGCGGGACCAAGCCTCTGCGTGGTTGCGCCGCCTCTGGCCCGGTACTTCCCAATGGCGAGAGCTGTGTACGACAAACCACTGATGACTGTCGGAGCTAGCTACTTCAATCTCTTCGGGACCGTTGCACAGGTCACTCTCCACCTCAACCCAG
This sequence comes from Pseudoduganella lutea, assembly GCF_004209755.1. Lineage (NCBI taxonomy): Bacteria > Pseudomonadati > Pseudomonadota > Betaproteobacteria > Burkholderiales > Oxalobacteraceae > Pseudoduganella > Pseudoduganella lutea. The sequence goes on from NZ_CP035913.1 coordinate 4,600,163, forward strand.
GAACGGAGCAGCTCCGTGTCACCGAACGGCAGTCGCGGGGAGGAGGGCGTCCACCAAGTAACGGGAGTCGAGGCCCAATTTGACTCTTGCGTGCTGCGTATAAGCAGCGACGGATCAATATCCTTTTTCATGTCCCGGCCGCTGGGGCCGTACTCGAAGCCCCGCAGTTTGCCATCGTTTTCGTAGGAGGATATAGCGAGATTGTCGGTTAATCGGGCCGTAGCCTCCGCAAGTGCGATGTGCTGGTATTTCTTCCCTATTCTCTCCACTCGGTGCTTGCCCATGCGCTCGCGATCGATGTGGGGGCCTTTATCGAACCTCTCGAAGAGCTCCTCGGTCCACCCCATCGTATGTGCACGAGCACATATCCAGCGTCTGATGGGTGCGTGGTCGAACTCGGGCGGACGCCTGTCATCGTCGTCCATCCGGGTTGCCTCGAGCAAGTGATCCTCGGCGAAACCGCAATACTCAGCAAGCATCTCAGGGGCGAGTTGGTCCTTGAACACTATGTTCGCTTGCGCCAGCTCTTTCCATAGCCGCGGCGACTGGTCTTTCTCCTTTTCGATGAACCAACCTCGTCCAGGTCGTTGGCGGTAGTTCAAGCTCGCGCGAAGCAGGGCCGAGTAAGCGTGAAGTTGCGCTGCCGTCGCCTTTACCTTGAAGTCGGTTTCCCAGCGCTCATAAAGCTGCCGAGCGGTCTGCCCGGCGAGCGACCGCGGCAGTCTCATAATGTCATGCAACCATGCGCGTAAGGTGTAGTTACCAAAGTCCCCGTGTTCTTCGGTCGACGAGAAAATGGAATCACCGTAGCCCCTCTTGCGGTATGCCTCGAGGTCTTCATCGGTCACTGGCTCCAAAGGCCAAGGCGAAGTGAACTTGGCTTTGGCGACTTCAATGTCGGCATCCGGAGGCAATTGACCAGCAGTTCGGGCGTACAGCAGCGCACCCAGCGCATAGTCGCGTGCTAGCAGATGAAGAGGCGGTGTGCGCTCCCCGGCGAAGTAATTTCTCCAAACTGCTGACGCAACGGCTGTGCATCCGGCGCGGTCTATCCCCTGCATTACGGCCCCGTAACATGCGGCCAGCAAGCGCTCAGAGATGTATGGATCGTCGACTAGGCTAAACTTGTCGAGCAGGGCGGCGGCAACTTTGAGGTTGGCGGACAGCAGATTTACCAGGGCTTTCGTAGCACGATCCCGCACGGCGCGGTTGCTGGTGGACAGAAACCATGTCAGCGTGACGGCAGCCAGCCATAGGCGTTGCTCGTCCACTTCACCAGCGTCCACCTCCCATGCCCACTCAATGAGAGATTCAACCGCACCTCCCTCACTCAAGTTGTCTTCCGCGAGGAAGACCGACCAGACAGCGTCCCGTTGGGGCATAGGACGCTGCCAGAGACCATGGTGCAGCCATTCGGCATTGAATTGATTCTCCAGCTCGGTACAAACTAGCAGCAGCAGACCATAAGGAGATTGGTCGGTGAGCTTGCAAAGCGTGAACACCCAATCGACCGTCCGCTGCGTGAACGCTTTGGGAGCCCGCCAAGCCAGGGAGTTTACAAACGCGTCGGCAAGCGACGGGTCGTCAATTGCATCCTTGGGCAGCACATCGAACAGTTCGTACCCGAACTGCTCGGGGAACTGGACCGCAAGCGCCTCGATGACTCCGGCATAGCGCCAAGATGCATTGGGGCAAAAGTAGGCCGCTAGAGGCTTCTGTCGGATTGAGCCCTGCAGGTCGGCGGGTTCAATTTGCGCGATGATGCGCTCGGCACGCAGATGGTCCGACAGCCGCTCGAACGTGAACCTAATGGTTTCGACAATCCCGTCCTCGTGGCGCTCGGCTTCCTGCGTAAGCACGCCTTCTGAAAGGAACGCCGACAGAAGGCTCCTGTCCACTCTGCCTCCTGAATTGTAGAAGCGCTCGAACAGTTCATTCGCCGCATCGAGTGTCAGACTGCCAAAGTCGCCGTACTTAGCACAAGCATCAAGGAAGCCGTCGAGCGCCTTGCGTGCAATCTTCTGCTGGGGAATAAGCCGCAGCCCGTTTTCCACCTTATTGGCAACCGCCGACAGGTAGAAGTTGAAAATAGCAGTAATTCCTTCCAGGCCTTTCGGAAGTTGCTTGAGGTTTTCCGCGTCGAGATATACGCAGCACGTTCGAAGGAAAAGTGGATTTTCAAACTCATGAGCCAGATTTGGCGAGCTGGGCCGTGCGATGCCACGCCGGTCGAGGTATGCCTTGGCAGCAGCACCGGCACGACCCGCGAAGCCGTGGTGAACCAGATGCTCGAGGCCTTTTAACGGAAGGTATTGTAGGTACGTGTCGCGCACGGTTAATACCAGGACCAAGCGTGGGAAGCGCTGTATTTGTGCAATGAACCCTTGCAGGCGTGTCTCCCACAGGTCAACCCCGTGCCTTTCGTTCAGGGCGTCAATTGCAAGCACCGCCCGGCAGCCTGCGGCCTCTGCCGCAGCGTCTAGAGCTCCCAAGAACTCGTTAGTGCTAATCTGGGCCAGGTCCAGTTGCCCGCGAATCTGTTCCCAAGGGTCGGCCTCGGTCAGGGTTCCGGTTAGCACTAAGACGAAGGGGCGTGCCAACTCAAGCTGCTTTGCTCCGAAGTCGGCCACCAGATGCGACTTGCCGATGCCGGCTTGTCCAGAGATGACTAGCTCCCGCTTATTCGCCAGCCGCCAATGCATGTTTGCGAGCTCGCGGCGGATGTGGTCTACCGAGGAATACAGATCGAACAGGTCTCTGCGAGCACTGGCACCGTCCTTCTCGGCGACTTTGTCTTGAAGCTCGGTCAGCGCACTCCAGATGCTCTGAATGACAGCTGCCGACAGTGTGGCCCAAGCGTCCAAAGGAAGATCGACATCCAACGTAGCAGGTGAACCCGTCAGGGTATCGAGCAGCAGTTCGCAGGCGTGCTTTATCCGGTCAACAGCGAACGTCAAGCCATGCGGCGCCAAAGTGCGCGCTGCTCCGTCTAGGCGGTACGTGACTTCTGCGGCCCAGGCGGCCGGCTCTATCAGCAGTTCCGGAGCACGCGAAAGCGCTTGCAAGGCTTGTTGGATAGGTAAGTCCACATGGCTTTCAGGGCTGTAGCGTTCGCCGAGATTGCGGCGCGGAACCTCGAATTTTTCGCAGAACCAAGCCGAGCTGAAGCGGACGGTATCAAACCAGTAGCGGGCTCGTCCTGAATAGGCCGGGGTGTCGCGCCCGAGCCGCTCCGTGATACTTGACGCACTCCAGAGCTCGATTTCCAAGATGCGGCCCTGCGTGGCAGCAGTCTTGATGCTCTCATCGCGCCATTTCTCGTACCGCTGCACCTGACTAAGCTTCCTGCCCGAGCGGTTGTCTTGGAGGTCAATAGGCAGGCAGACAATGAACCTCTTCAGTTGCGGATGGGCGGCCATCGCGCGTTGCAAGGAGTCGGCAAGATCTCTGATCTGGTCCGAGTCGAACCCGTTCATGAAGTACTTGGCTTGCCAACCAACTTCGCGCCCGTCCGCGTACGTACGGTAGCACTCCAGTCCCTGATCTGCCCCCGGGCCTTTCCGAATAAACCGTGAACCCTCTGCAAGGGCCTCCAAGGCAGCCAACTGGCAGCAGAGCTCTTCGAAGCCGCCCATCTGGGTACTCCGGTGCTCTCGAATGTTATTGAAATCTATGCGCAACGACAACTTAACCTCTGATGTGTGACATCTGCTCCGACCAAGGCTGGGAGCGGCGATAGCTGGATACTTTAGCAGATGTGATGCACATCGGCACAATGGCTTGTCGAACAGGAAAAAACGCGCCAGCGAATGCAAGGAATTGTGCGCTTGGCGTGCCAGACGCCTACTCTTAAAAATGGCCTCTGCACGGCCCACTTCAGTAGGCATTTCTGTCCTATGATTAGACCTCCCAAACTCAAGTGCCAAGGTATGACTTCAAGCAAAAAGTCAAATACACTGATTGATGTCGCAAATGCTCAACAGCTACTGCCGGCAGAAGGCGAGCGTCGGGCGATGCGCGGCTATATGGGACAGTATGAAAGGGCCGGCGCAGCCATTTACGCCGAGTTGGAGCGTGGTCAGCTTTTGTGGATTGGCATCGCCGATCGCAGTGCCGGTATCGTTGACGATCTTGTGCTCGGATTCGACGGGCTAGTAGTAGGTCACCAATTCAAGACGGCCAAGTTTCCTGGTACGTTTACCGTAGGTACACTCTTTACCGGATCCGATGGTTTGCTACAGCCGCTCGTTAACGCCTGGAAGTGTTTACGAGAAGCTGCGCAAGGCTCTCGCGTGGAGATTCGCTTAATTGTGAATGACTATCCGTCAACTAATGACAAGCCCGGTGATGCCACTCCCGCACATAGCGCCGCCTTTTTGGATGAATTTGAGCGATTCAATAAGCGCTCCCTACACGAATGGCGGACCTCCAGTTGGAGTCGTCTAATTGAATTGCTATATAAAGCCTCAGGTTTAAATAACGATGACTTTGAGCAATTCTTGCACGCCTTACGCGTAATACATGGTGCAGCGGCAGACTTTGTGCACTTTCACAAACTCAGCACTGAACAGGCGCGACTAGCAGCAGAGATCGCAAATGCGCTGCCCAGGCTGGTAGCTGATCCGCGGGATAAGGATAGGTGGTCTCGAGAGGAACTCCTGCGAGAACTTGGTTGGACAGATCCAGCCAAGACTCGTTATCTTCATCGATTCCCCGTCGGAATTTACGTACAGCGCAATCGAGAAACAGAGCTCTCTCTGCTTCAAGCACTACGTGCCGTGGACCAAGGCTATGTTGCACTTGTTGGGCCACCGGGCTCTGGCAAATCCACATTGCTGGAAATGGCATTAGCTACCGAGCCTAACGTCCGGATTGTACGCTATCTAGCATTTATGCCAGGTTCCGCGCAAGGCATTGGTCGCGGGGAGGCGGATGGTTTCCTAGAAGACGTCGGCGCGCAAATGCGCAATAGCGGCTTGTTTGGTCTGCGTCTTCGAGACAACTCCCAACATGAAAGACGCGAACAGTTCGGTGCGCTGTTGAGACAAGCCGGTGAACGCTATGAGCGCGATGGGATCCGCACGATAATCGTAGTCGATGGACTCGATCATGTGCCGCGGGAGGAGCGGCCGACGCATTCGCTGCTGGCCGAACTGCCACTTCCTCCTGCTATCCCTGTAGGTGTAGTGTTCGTGCTTGGTACTCAACGCTTAGATCTTGCTCACTTGAAGCCAGCAGTACAGGATCAGGCGGCAAAAGGCAACCGGCTTGTGGAGATGCGACCACTGGGACGTGATGCTGTGATGAGAATGGCAAATGCGCTCGGCCTTGATCCTGCTGTATCACGCCAGCGCTTGAATGAGCTCAGCCATGGGCATCCTCTGGCGACACGGTATCTGATCCAGGCGTTGTTACGCGCTGACGAACCCACTCGCGCAAATTTGCTTGCCGGCGGCTTGGCATTCGACGGGGACATCGAATCGGTATATGCGTCGGCTTGGCGAGAGATTGCAAACGACCCTGATGCCATGCACGTGCTAGGGTTCATTGCTCGGGCTGAGGCACCCATGCCTTTGACACTGCTCGCTACGATCGTAGATGAACAAGCGATCGAACGCGCACTATCGACGGCGCACCATCTGCTACGGGGAATGCCTAAGGGTTGGAGCGTTTTCCACAACAGCTTCCGTTTATTCATACTCTCCAAGCCACGTATGCGTCTCGGAGCCGTTGATCTCACTTACCCCCAGCGCGTATACCGCGAGCTTGCTCAATTGGCGCGCGATGTTCCAGTGGACTCACCGCAGTGCTGGCTGGAGTTACGATACCGCGCGCGTGCGGACGACAAAGAAGAAGTACTAACGCTGGCTACTCCTGAGCGCTTTCGTCTTCAACTGGCCCAAGGACGTGGTGTGTCCGAGATCGAGTCAGACATACGTCTAGCTCTACTTGCGGTCCGCGCTACTCACGATACTACTATTCTCACACGGCTACTTTTGTGCCGAGACGAGGTAGCCCGGCGAACGATCGCACTGGACAACGCAGACAAATTGCCGGTTGCTATGTTAGCAATAGGAGATGTGGATGCTGCCTATGCATTCACCAAAGAATTTCCCACCATGGGTTATGAAGTGGTGGACGCGCTCTTGCAGCAAGGTGAGCCAGACCGCGCGAAGGAATTGTTCGAACACCTCGAACCGCTAGCGCAGCTTCAGGCGCCCTGGTTCCAGCATCACGGCCAAGAACACAACGTCCGGGAATTCGAGAGATGGGCAGGAAGAGTTTTTCACTTTCGTGACTTTGAGCAGATCCGACAGGCAATCGATTACCTTGCCGTCGAAGGAATGCCGAACATCCACAACGGCAAGGCTGAAGAAACAGCCGCCTTCGTGCGTCATAGGCTTCGACTTGGGGTTGCCAAAGCAATCTTCAGGCAGCAGGACAGCATTGACCTTCATGAAATCTGCGATCAGCTTAATCTTGGAAAAGTAGAGCTCCCCGACCTGCTCGTGCAGGCCGGGTTCGCGGCCCGTGACCGTGGCGATGACACACAAGCACACACACTATTCTCTGCCGCCGCTGAGATGCCTGGCTTTGACGATGTTCCGAATGGATGGCGTCGATCCATCGCCCTATTCGCAGCGAACTCCGGACGCCAGGACGTCGCTATGGCCTTATTCGACAAACTCGTCGCTCCAGCGATTGCAATGGTGGATAACGACATACATGTCCGTCTTGGCGATCTCACATGTGCTGTCCTGGAGCATACCCAGCTTTGCATAATGCTCGGCAAGCCACTTGCAACGACTACGCCCTCCAAGCACGTGATGTTGCGGCCTCTGCAAACTTATGCAAATCAGATCGGAGCTTTATTAGGCCGAGCGGTAGCGGATAGCCACTCGATTTCCGCTGGCACTGTCCAGATGGTCAGCCGATCGGCGATGGGGTATCTGCTTCGACTCGAGCCAAGGGACGGTAGCGATTTTTATTTGACGGAACAGGCAATGACAGCAGCTCCGATACTTGCGCGATCCCTACTTCACATTGGGAGCCTATGCGGTGAAGCCGAGTATTGTGCTGTGCTGCACGAGATCAATGAAGCGATCTCAATGTCTACGCTCAAAAGTGCCATGTTGTTACGGCGTGAGCTTGCAATTGCCGCTTATCAAATTGACGGCGACCGCATGAGTGCATCTGCGAACCTAGAGTCTTTGGTAGGCGAACTTGTTGAAGATACGCCAAGTGAGCAACTTGACGGCTTGGCAGACTTAGCAATTGCTTTCGCTACGATTGGAGATTTCGAACGAGCACGTCGTCTGCTGGCTACTGTGCCCGATCATTGTCTTGGCTACGCCCTAGCCGCGCGCAAGGACCCTCAGTACGCTATGTGGCGCGACGTTCTAGCTTTAGCAAACGCGGTAGACCCTGAACAACGACCTCAGCGAATCGCGCATCTGATGCGGCAGGTTGATGGCTTGAGGGAGACTGAAGGCGTAAACGCGGCACATCGGTTGACCATGGTGCTCATAGATGAGGCGATGCAGATCAACGCGCGTAGCGGTTTTGATGTCGCCCAGACCCTAGCAGCTTGGGATTTAGTTTCGTGGCCGAGCCAGGTCGATCTGCTTCTGACAGGGGCATTACGTCGCTGTCCTGATCTGCTATTAGCATGCGTTATAACGTGGCAGGGGTTATGCCTCCCATTCTATATCGAGCCATACTACCGCGACCCCACGCATGTCGGCGATTTTATTGACGTCGCCGCTAACGCTGCCGGACAAGACCTAATCGCCAAACTCGTTTCGATGTTGCTAAGTACGATCGAGAGAGACAGCCGCGCGCACGAACGACTAACGCTGCTCATGCGGTTACGGGTTGCAGCAGGAAGGCACGGGTACACCGATGGCCATTTAGAAAGCGCCATCAATCGTTGGTCGAGAGAGGCACCGCCGCCTCGGCACTCTTACACAGCTAGTAAGTATGACGACGCGGCAAGCCTCGAAGAGCTGCAGCTTGCTTTCGAAACGGAAAGCGCGAAGCTTGATCACAACGCACCATACCGCTTTGTCGAACTGTCTAACTCAGCTCCTTTGGAGCAGGTACGGCAGATGTATGAGCAGTGGGAGGACCTAAGGTCTGACACCCACTGCCGCTTTATGATGGTCGAACGGCTTGTGCAGGCGGGGGATACGGCCTACGCTAGGAAACTGATTCATGAGTATGAGATCCGTAGTGACCAATCGGGTTCTTGGAGCTCATGGATGGGAGGCGATAAGTTCCGCTATTTCCGTGCACGAAAACTACTCGACGGCGCGGCAATGCACAGCATCGCTTATGAGAGCCTCGTAGATTCTGTGGTCGGTGGAGAAGAGAAAACACAAACCGTACTTGCAGAGATCGATTCGATTTTGCCGGTAATTTGCTCTGCTCCAGACTGGCCAGCGATCTGGTCGCTGCTGGCTGAACAGATGGCGTCAACGCGTGAGCATCAAATCGGCACACCGTTTGAGGTGAGCCAAGAGCCAATGAGCGATGAAGGCATGCTCGCAGAGTTGCTCCACTTTACATTGTGCTTGCCGATCGCCACAGTTCGACAACACGCTCAACATTGCGCGCTGCAACTCGCGCATTTAACTCGATACGGCGAGTTAGTGTTCGAGCTTACGATGCGCCGGCTCCTTGCCGGCGCCTCTGACGAACCCTTACAGGCGCTTTTGACGCTCCTTTTACTAGACCATAATTGTCTCGCCCCTACTTTGGGCCGCGCGGTGGCTAACCTTGTCAATCATAGGGATCTGGGCGTGGCGGAAGCCGCAGAACTTCTGGCGGGACGTTGGGCCATTCAAGTCTCGAAGAATAAACAGACCTTGCCGCTGTTCTATCAAATAGAATTAGTCGGCTCAGCGGATGAGAGCAGAACGTTGCTGGACAATGCCACTGGCGCAATCCGCCTAGAGGACGCGATGGGCTGGACACAAATGTACCGGCCAGTCGCACAAGCGCTTGCCAAAGCAGCTGGCAGCGACGAGTTGCACATTCGACAGCGTGCTGCAATGTTTATTCAAGAGTGGGGAGGAATAGAGGAGTTTGGACAGAATGCACTGAAGCGTCTAGAACGCAAGCTATATACCCTATCAATGAAGATGACATACTACAAACCCCACGCATGGGTCGGTGTGCTGGCACTTCGTAATGTTGCTGGCGAGCTGCGCCAGGCCGGCCTGCTCTCCCGAAGGGAAATTCCAACTCTTCTAGAGAGGCTGAATGTACCACTACCGCCCCGACCGCCCATGCCCGCTCTTGTCCGTCCTCTTGGCATTCGGCGGCCGCTCTTAATAAAAGACGCTCCATGGCAAGAGGCCGAAAAGCTTTGGGCCGAGCGAGTCCACGATAATATTGTGCAATGGTCGGATTGCGGCGATGACTACGTTGTGGCGGAGATCTCGAAATTCAAGATTAGTCAAGTTAGACGTGCGGAGTATCACCTTCACTGTATTAGAGCGCCAGGGCTTGAGGCCGGAGGCAAGAACTTTTGGGATTGGTATCGGCAGTTGCCAACCGCAGTGTGGCTTGGGCAGATAGTACCGTTAGATGGCGAATTGGCCCCAACACTCGTTAGACGATTTGTCAGTACGTTCGGGATGGACATGCCAGAGTATCCAATTACCCTCTGCCCAAACTGGCTACAACAGCTTGGTTGGAAAGCACAGAACAACGAGTTATCGATTTATGTGGACACTACGTCAGTTGTCGTCGCGAAGTTAGGTGTATGGCGGGATGCGGGGCCTGCGGATATCGAGAACGATTTGATTTGGGGGGAGGGATCGTACGTGACCTTAACTGAAGCTGGACTGCAGCAGTTCAAGGCCAGGCGGAAAGAAATAATCATCCGTGCGTTCTCCATAAGAGAAGTGCAAATGCTGCAGAAAGACGGTGAGAATGTGGTTAAGATGGCCCAGCGCGACGATTCTCTATAAGCATTTAAAAATATCTTTGCATGTGGATGTGTATACGAAGAATAGCTATTCTCTAAATTACCACGCGGCTCAGCTAAGGTATTATCTTGAAAATGCTTCAGTCGCTTGTGGTAAGGGTCTTTCCTAAAAATCACCGATGAACTCAGGGTATAACTGACACTTCAAAGATCGCCAGTGCGATTATCATTTATTCAGTAAGGTAAATCATGTATTTGCGTCGATTAGCTGTCGAGAACATTCGCTCTATATCTAAGTTATCTTTAGAATTCGAAAAAGGAGCTGAGGCAGGTTGGCACGTTATTCTTGGCCTAAATGGCTCTGGTAAATCTTCACTTGTGCGGGCATTTGCATTGCTCATGATGGGCGAAAAGGAGGTCTACGCCACTCGTCAGGAATTTAGAGCATGGATTAGCGAAAAGAAGAACAAAGCGACCATTGATGGATCTATTTCAATGGATGGGATTTTTGACGATCTCACTGGTAGCGGCCCGCCACCAAAGAAAACGATTACACTCCAGGTTGCAATGGAGAGAGAGAATCTATCTAACCCTGTAGAGCTAAAATTCTCGGGTCAAGGATTTCAAAGAACAATTTGGGGAAATGGAGCAGGCTGGTTTTCTGCCTCATTTGGTCCATATCGCCGATTTTCCGGTGGAGATAATAAATATGACAGGCTATTTGTGACGAATAAGCGGTTAGCTCCTCATCTAACAGCCTTGGGTGAAGATGTTGCGTTAACGGATGCTATGACATGGCTTAGTAACTTATTCACAAAAGCGCTTATTGAAGAAAAACGGTCCGCTAACTCGGGAGCCGATGAGCTATACAATCTGATTTTGGCCTTTCTGAATAGTACTGGATTCTTACCTCATAAATCTAAAATCCATATGGTCCATTCGGAAGCGGTCTTGGTTCAAGATGGAAATGGAAATTCTGTGCCTCTTGATCAGTTGAGTGATGGATATCGTTCCGCACTAAGTCTGGTGATCGAGCTAATAAGGCAAATGTATGAAATTTATGGTCACGAAAAGTTTTTGAGTGCGTTGAAAGGTGACCCGGGAATAATAAAAGTACCTGGGGTTGTGATGATTGATGAAATAGACGTTCATTTGCATCCAACGTGGCAAAAAGAAATTGGTCATTGGCTAACTCGCTGTTTCCCCAATATTCAATTTATTGTAACCACACATTCTCCAATTATTTGTAGAGCTGTTGCATCAGAGAACGGTGAATTTCGCGGTAGTATTTGGAAGCTACCTACGCAAGGTACAGATGAGGAATTCAAGAGGGTTGATGATCTCGAGATGAGCCAGCTGATCTATGGAAACCTTCTCGATGCCTATTCGACCGAATTGTTTGGAAAACACGTTATTCGCTCGAACATGGGTGAGAAAAAATTGGAACGTCTTGCTGAACTCAATATGAAAGCCCTGGAGGATGATCTTTCGCTAGCCGAAGAGGAAGAACGCCAACTATTGCGTGCAACTTTCCCTGCAAAGGCAGGTTTTTTTAAGAAAACTTGATTATGCTGAAGTACACTTTGCCGGCGTTGTCAGCTAACGCCAATCTTAAATTAAATACACTTCAAGCGAAGGTTAATACTTTTACCACTCGAAAAGAGCAATATGATGAAGCAAAAAAATTATTCGCGAATAAAACTAATGCTACATGGGTCGAGATAAAAAAAGTGTTGGCGGACTTCGCGCCGAAAGGAAAAGCTTGTTATTACTGCGAGCGCGACCGTCACAGAGATGTCGAACATATAAGTCCTAAACTTCATTATCCAGAAAGGTGTTTTGATTGGGAGAATTATATATACGCTTGTACTATATGTAACCAAGATATGAAGAATGACACATTCGCTGTTTTTGATGCAGGCGGTAATGTTGTTGAATTCAACCGCACATACGATATTGCGTTACCGCTACCCATTGGACCTGCTGTTTTGATTGACATACGGCATGAGGATCCCCTGAATTTTTTAATATTGAATCTTGAAACCGGGCGTTTCGCAGCTAGGGGAAACGCGATTTCAAAAAAACGAGGAGAGTTTACGAGGGGATTATTTGATCTTAACGAATCTTCGCTTGCCGATATCCGAATTGCAGCCTTTGAGATGTACTGTATGTACTTGAAAAAATTCAAAAGTGCAATTGATGAGGGGGATGCAGTTAAGGCGAATAGAGCTTTCGATGAGATCATGAAGCTCAATCACCCTACTGTTTTGGTTGAGATGCGTAGACAATCGGGCCTTATTCCAGAATTGATGGATCTTTTTGATGGAGTGCCGGAAAAAATAGGGAAACGACCAATTTAGTTTTATACTTCTAGAAATAGATTCAATAAATATCTTGATGCGGTTAATAATTTTTACCAACAGGCATTGCAAAATTTAATAAAAGTGGAACGTAGAGATTTAAAATTTAAGAGATTGAGCTGCGATTTAATCAGCTCGTCTACTGTAGAGGTGTCGATAAGCGCCAGTGAAGCTAAAAAACGCGCGAAATGGCACTGTCCTGATACAAGGAATTGCATTTATGTAATCTAAATTTATTGAGAGAAACATGAGTTAGCATATTTTGCTAAAGAAGGCTTATCTTCTATTTGATTGGCTTACTGGGTGCATAGACTCTTCTTAGCTCGCAGATGAGGAAAGCTATTTGCTTTTGTCCATCTTCGGCCACATAGATGGACTAACGAAAAAGTTCGTAACCGTTTAAATTCAATAACTTACGGCGTCCATTTGTAAAATAATTGGAAGTAGCTGCTGCAGCAGCCGGGCATCGGCGAGATGCGCCTGCTGCAGCCGGCGCTGGCCGCATTGAAGCGGCCCATCGTGCTGGTGCAGCCACCGTATGCGCCACAGGCGCTGGCGCTCGATGCGCTGGGCATTCCGCCCACGCAGCTGATCTGGATTCGCAACACGGGCAAAAGCGCCGATGCGCTGTGGGCCGCCGAGCAGATCCTGCGCAGCGGCTGCTGCGGCGCCTTGCTGCTGTGGCAGCAGCACGTGCGCAGCGAGGCGTTGCGCCGGCTCCACCTGGCGGCGCAAAGCGGCGAAACGCTGTTCTGCCTGATGCGGCCGCTGGCGGCGGCCCAGGATGCGTCGCCGGCACCGCTGCGGCTGGCGCTGCGGCCAGCCGCCGGCGGGCTGGAGATCGATTTCGTCAAACGCCGGGGGCCGCAGCGCGATGCGCCGCTGTTCCTGCCTCTCACTCCTTCTTTGCTGCAACGACATGCGCCTCTGGATCGGCCTGCACCTGCCCCGGCTCCCGCTCGAAGTGTTCTGCCCGAGCTGGTCGGCTGACATCTGCAGCGCGGTACTGGACCATGAAGCGGTGCTGGCCGTCTCGGATGACGCGCGCCGCGCCGGCATCCTGCCGGGCATGCGCCGCGGCGGTGCGCTGATGATGGCGCCGGAAGCGCAGTTGCACGACCGCGCGCCCGGGCGCGAAGCGGAAGCGCTGCATGCGGTGGCGATGGCGCTGCTGCAATTCACGCCGCAAGTGGCCGAGGGCGAGGAAGCCACGCTGCTGATGGACGTGGGCGCCAGCCTGCGCCTGTTCGGCGGCATCCGCCGCCTGTGCGCGCTGGTGCGGGCAAGCCTGCGCACGCTGGGCTTCACGGCGGTGCTGGGCGTGGCGCCCACGGCGCGCGGCGCCTGGCTGCTGGCACGCGGCGGGGGCGGGCGAGCCGTCAAGCTCGACAAGATGGCGGTGCGGCTGCACCGCCTGCCGGCCAGCCTGCTGCCGCCGGCGCGGCCCTACCTGACCTGGCTGGAAGGCATTGGCTGCCTGTCGGTGGGCGACGTGGCGCGCCTGCCGCGCCCGGGCCTGCAGCGGCGCTGCGGCCGTGCGCTGCTGGACGTGCTCGATGCGGCCCTGGGCCACACGGCGGAAATGTTCCACTGGATCGAGGCGCCAACCACCTTCCAGGCAAAGCTGGAACTGTTCGGCCGTATCGAGAACACGGATCTGCTGCTGGCCGGCGCCTGCCGCCTGCTGCAGCAGATGACGGGCTGGCTGAGCGCCCGCCAGCTCGCCGTCGAGCGCATCGTGCTGATGCTGGAGCACGAACGGGGCAGGGTGGCGCGGCCGCCCACCCCGGTCGAGGTCATGCTGGCCGAGGCGGTCTGGCGCGACGATCACCTGGTGCGCCTGCTGAAGGAGCGGCTCGCCAAGCTTACGCTGGAAGCGCCCGTGATCGGCCTCGTGCTGGAAGCCCCCCATGTCAAACCGATGGCGCCGTTATCGGATTGCCTGTTCCCCGAACCGGGCGGCAGCAGCGAGGACCGCCAGCGCCTGTTCGAACTGCTCGTGGCGCGGCTGGGGGAGGACAACGTGCTGCAGGCGGCACCGAAAGCCGATTACCGGCCCGAACATGCAAATGCGTGGGTGCCCGTGCAGCAGAAACTGCGCGCCGCCGATATCGCCGCCTGCCTGCCGCCCGGCGGCTTGCCGCGACCGGCGTGGCTGCTGCCGAAACCGATCGCGCTGCTGGTGCGCGATCATCGGCCTTTTTATTGTTCGCCTTTACGCATGGTGTCGGCTGCCGAACGTATCGAGGCGGGGTGGTGGAGCGATGTGCAGACGCGCGATTATTTCATTGCGCAGGGCGAGGACAACACGCATTACTGGGTGTATCGGGAGCGGCTGCCGGAGGAGGATGCGGAGCCGCGGTGGTATCTGCATGGGTTGTTCGGGTGAATGCGGACTTTTCTGAGGAACGCGCTTGCTGTATTGTTATCGAGAACGTTTCCGGGTAACGGCGTCATTCAGTTCGCTTCAGCATTCCAGGGCCACTGCGTTTTGATGACCGCCGCTTAATGGATGTTTTGTACGCAGTTCCTCTTGTGGGTTGGAGTATCGAATACGACGCTGGTCCAAAGGGATAAACGCCAGTGCTGTGGCCAAGGAAAATATGATGAAAAAGAAAATAACGTGCAAGACTGAAGCAATTCTAATAAACAGAGTACGCTGGACGGTGAGTCGAATCGCTATGCTGTCGGTGGCATGCGGCATGACGTTGCCTTTAGCTGCTACGGCACAGAAAGCACCCGCTGCTTCGATCACCGAAGCACAAGCTGCGCGTATCGACAATGCACTGCTACTGCAAGGGCCGGAAACGCCGCTGACTAAAGCGGTGGCAGAAGCAAGAAGTACGATTGCGGCGTTTCTCAGGGTCCACTCATGCATTACGTATGATGCCGGCGGCCTGAATATCTTCGCCGCCCCTGGGAAGACTTACCCCAACAATAACTACGCGCAGAGTCCAAAACCCCAGATGCGCCGACATGACAAGAGCGCGTGCGTTACCGTGTTGCGGGTGCACGGATGGACAATGCCTTCACCGAACACGCTCCGGTTCGAAGTCGTCTATACGTCAGATAACAGCGGAGAGAGCGGCAAAAGCACACATGAGGTACAAAAGCAGGCTAACGGTGAATGGCTGTTCTCGCGCTAACGATACGAGGACGTTGTAGCGAGGAAAAGAGCATGCCTGAGAAAATCCAACTGAGCCCTGCGAAAGCCAAATGCCTACCCAGATCAGACCAATTGGTAGTGATTTCGGACGGGGTCTACGAGGGCGATGCCGTCGAGGGCGTGCGGTATCCATCTCCTGAGCACATGTCGGGATGGTGGCTGACGACTGACCGATATGACGGCGACATCAAGTCATTGAAAACCGTCCATTTTTACCATATTGCTCAGTTTCGACCAGACCTGAATGACTTCCTCGGTCTGGCATTCGGCTACCGGTTTTTTTCCGGCGACGGCCGAACCTGGTTTGATCAGAAAGTAGCGGACTCCGAACCGTGAAACAGAAAATCTTGGCACCGCCTGGTGCCCCAACGGCGGCAGATGCCAGTAAGGAAAATCGCGCCCTAGACGGTGCCCACTACCTGGTCGGCCGCCAGCAGAGGAAAGCGCCGGTGACGGCTAAACGGTATAAACGATTTATAGGAGCAGGGCATGCTGCTGGATTACTTGAAGGCCGATATCGCCGAGATGATCGAACTATCGCAGAAGATCGAAAACTACGATGCGACACTGGCTGCATCGCACTCCATGGGTAGCCCAATCACGCCCGCTGACGCTGCGCACGCGGAGCGTAGCCAGCGGGGCCGGCGGCTTGCTGAACTGCGGGATAAATGGGGCGTGTGAGCCCAAGGAAAAGACTATGAAGATCGACCAAAATAGCCGGCAGAATGCAAAGAGTGCGGCAGCTCGCAACTGACCTGGCAAAGCTCCATCGTCAACCGTTCCGGTGTCCAGCAAGGACGCCTGAACACCTGTGATGTGGAGTGCTTGTTCTTCCTGGGTTGCGATGAATGCTCCGAAACCTTGATGACAATCGGTGCGGACAAAGTGGCTGATCTGATGAATGCCAACTTGGCGATCACCGCTTAACTGGATCGGAAAAGATGCGCTTCGGCGCCCGTACCTGGCCGGCTGCCAGCCTAGGGAAATCGATGACAGGACATCTCCGCAGGATCACATGGAGCCGCACAGGACTAACTTTGGTGGCCATCTACGGTTTCCTGACGATAGCCGCAGTCGTTACTGCCCTATGGTCGTCAGCGTCTGGCGATCCGAAGGGCCGTTTCGTTCTATTACAGCTACCGATAGCGCTCCAACTATCTGTGGTACCGGAAAGCCTACTGCGGCAGTTAACCGAAATCTCTTGGGGTATGGCCTATCTAATGGTTTGGCCTGCGACAGCCCTGATACTGTATATGCTTGGGCACTTTGTAGGGGCTGTCCTAAAGCCTGGCTCGCCCTGACTCGAAAAATGCGGCACCACCTGGTCCCACGATCCGGCCGGCGCCGGTAAGGAAAACCGCGCCCTGGTGGCGCCCGCACTTGGCCGGCAGCCAGCAAGAAAAATAGGAGAACGTATGTTTTCGAAGTTTTTGAACTGGTGCGACGCTTCGACTCTCTCATCGTGTGGCATTCAGCGCCGGAAGAAAAGGGATACGGCATGAGTCAGGGCATGCAGAAACGGATGCGTGAGCCGGCCGTTAACGTTGATGGCACGCCGATGGTGGGCCAGACCGATATCAGTGGACGATCGTACGGATCAGATGGTGGATATGACTCTTCAAATTACTAGCTCCTAGCAAGCAGCATCGCTCAGGCGGGAGAACCCGAACTTTCGCGCGCGAAAGTCATCAAGGAAAACGCCATGGCGTGACCGAATTCACTGACTGGCAGAATCAATGAAGTGCCTCGCAGCGGGTTTATGATTCGCTCGCAGTCGTGAAACCGGGCACCGGGCCAAGGTCAAAGGCGAAGACAACTATAACAACCTAACGATCATCGTCGCACGCTGAAACGATAGCATTCTGTATGCCATCGTCTCGCCTGAGTATATAAAACATTCACCTGATCTAAGGAGATGAAGCTATGACCGACAAATACTACCAGCAGGGCCGCCGAAATGGCGTTATCCCCTACGGCTTAGAGCATGGGAGCGACGCCTACACATCTGCATTTCGGGGAGTGCAGGATCATAATGATGAAATGCAAGAGAAGCAGGCCGAGGCTTACAGGAAGGGTATATCGGAACCCCAAACACATGCGTTTCATGTCCCCAGCTCTCTCGATAACAACCAAGCTGTCCAAGTGCTCGGGCTATTAGCCGTTATTGCTATAGGTTTTGCATTTAGTACCCTGTTCTCGGTAACTGAACGCTGGAATGAGTACCAATACCCCTATAAGATCGTGGCGCTGTTCTACTATGTGCTACTTACGCTGCCCATTACTGGCTTCGCTTCGATTTGGACGGCGATCATCCACAAGTTGTTTGATGGTTACTCGCTATGGAGCGTACCCATCGCGGTAGCAGCTGAATTTGTATATTTCTTTCTGCTCATCACTGTAGCAATGTTATTGTATCAATTGATCAAAAAGCTACGCGTCCGCCTCTCAATGCTACTAGCCCCTGCGGTGTTCGCATTATTATGGTATTTAGGTGACCAATTTTTATGAGCTTGCAGCAGCCAATATCGCATTAGTAATCCTGGGAACTTCATAGCTTAGTAAGCTGTTCAAAGGAAAAGACGCCATGCGACACGCTCGACCAAGCCATGCTGATCTACCAGCGCGCGATTGACAAGACGGTCGGTGCCGGCGAAGGCGCGGCTTGGTGGACCGAAGTGCAGGCTGAACTGGAAGCCGTGATTGCGGCGCCGACGACGTCGGCAGCAGCCGACATCATCGCCTCTGGCATCAGGTCTGGAAAGACGTCGGAGACACGCCAGCGCGGGCTGCTGGGCGCATTCGCCAGCACGCTGCAAGCGTGCTCGGCAAGTAGAAGGAAAACCCGAATGGCCACTTATGAGCAAATTAGGTCGGACGTGCAGGCGAAGCACGGCGTGTACGTGCAGAACTGCTGGATCGCCCATGTAAAAGAGCTGAATGGGCTAACCCCCAGACCGGCGACGAACAGGCGCTCGTTGGATGCCCGCGTTAAATCGTGTCCTGCCGAAGTACGGCCGATCATCGAAGCTTCGATGCGGCGCTTCGACATGATCTGAACGAACGGAAAACAGGCGCCCAGTGCGTCCCGCGCCGGCCGGTCGCCGGTATGTAGATGTGGGAACTATATGCCTCAGTACGATGAAGATGACGATAGCGAAATCTCCGATTATCAGCGCAAACTGAACACGCAAATCCAAGAAGAATTAGATAAGCGTGGAGCGAGTGGCGTGCCTTTGGACGAAGTATCGGACGACTTGTTCGATGAAGCCGAGAAGGCGGCTAAGAAGATTGTCGGGGAAGACCCCGACGGGAACTAACTGCGCTGACCTAGCAGTGCCCGTTGCCCGCTACAAGCGGGCAACGGCATTGAGAGGGTTGGGCACGGTGTCTGGCCAGCGGGGAAAAGAGACGCGCATGGCTGAGCCCTTGTGGCTCGGGATTGAGTGCTAATCAGATCGAGTTTGCGGGCGCGAAACCCCCAAACAACAAACATTATCAACATACATGTTTTAGTTGCTGCTCACACCAAAACATCTCCTATAAGAAATAAAGTTAGTTACCGCTACGCCAACTGAGACCTTCCATTTCGAGCGCGCATTCGTATCTACTCGCACTAGCCCAACATGTAATTTGTTGTAAGCATCAAACATTATTGCATAAAGCTGAAAAAGTCACATTACTGATTATTGACCCGGCCCGTCAACCGGCGCAAGCTAAAGTATGACATCCGATCAGGCTCTCCATACTGTGGACAATAGGCAAGTCTGCGTAAAAGCACGTTCACTCCCATTCTGAAGGAGCACCGAAATGCCAAAATACGAAAAAGCGACGCACGAAAATTTATTCAATATAGGGTTGCAATGGAAGGACAATATGTGTCGTGAAGGTAACCGTTTGTTTCTCACCGACGAAAAGAAAAAGGAAATCGACAAAGCGCTGATGGAAATATGTGGATATACTGTTTATACAGTTTTTCATAAGAACGACCCTTTTGTTAAGGTGCATGGAGGGAAAGGTGTTCCGTATACCACCATTATGGCGACCGCTGGGGCGAAAACTGACAAGGGCGCGTCTGAAGCAAATGACTACTTATTGTGGATCACTAATCAAAAAAAATTTGTAGACCTTTCTCTCAACATGCAAAACTTGGCTGTTATCACGCACGTTGCAGAAGTGGGTCGCGGCTATACTATAGACGCACTAAAAAATCTCGTCTATTTTTTAAATAAAGTTGGTCAAGGCAAGGATAAATGGAGTAATTTAAAGAATACCTATCACGCCGCACTTACATACAAAGAAGACCAGGCCGACTACGTTCCTAGTAGTGACGATGACACTGACATGGACTGAGGCCGGGCGACCTGGCTGGAAGGACGAGCTACGTGATCCGCAGAATTGGAAGCCGGGCATCGGTATGGACGAAGCCGGCAACACGTGGACGGCGACTGATCGAAAACTGGATCAACGCCTGAGTCCAAGGAAAACAACGCGCCCCCAAGGACGGATACAAATCGACCGATTAGAGTGTTTTGTATCTGCTCTCTTGCAAAATGGCGCCCATCTCAACGGGCGCCATTGTCGTTGACTGTCGAACCTATCGCTGGTTCGCAACCGCTGCCGTCAACGGCGCCGGCGGCGGGCGAGGGCGGCGATGCCGGCCAGCCCGGTCAGCAGCATCACGCCCTGTTCCGGTTCCGGTACCGCGCTGATCGAGATATTGTCGACGGCAACGTCGAAATAGGTATAGCCGAACACCATGCCCGGCACATAGGTGGTGAACGCCACTTCGTCGACACCGGCCAGCACGCTGGCGAAGGTGCGGTCCGATGGCAGGTAGGGCATGCCGGTGCTGTCTTCCGCGCCATAGCCGCCCCAGCCGGCCGGCAGCGTCGTGGCCGACGTGTCATCGATGGTGACCGACAGTTGCTGCCAGCCGGGCTTGCTGGCATCGAGCGTGCCGACCTTGACCCAGACGCTCGTGTAGGGCAGGCCGTTGGTCATGTTGTCGTAGTCGCGCAGTTCCAGCACCAGGTCGCGCGTGACTTCGCGGTTGAAGAAGTAGACGCTCTGTGCCGAGACGTCGATGCCGAAGGTCACGCTGCCCATCTGCGTATAGTCGCGCACGAAGTCCGTGTTGCTGCGGGTGGACCAGGCCACGCCGAAATTCTCCATCTGGGTGCGCAGTGCCGGTGCGCCATTGCCGAGCGACGGATCGATGGCGGAACCGCCATTGCCGTCCATCGGTTGCAGGCCGTACCAGCCTTCCTCGCCGTTCGAGAAAGTCACTGTGCTGCCGGCGGCAGTGGCGGTGGCCTGGAGCGTGGCCAGCAACAATATCGTCAAAGTCTTCTTCATAGTCGTCCTTGTGCGTTGAATGGACCGCGTATCGCTGTGCCGGCGCAGGGTAAGCGCGGCCAGCCGGCGCTTGGGCGAGGCGCCGACACTTAATTTTTACTTAAGGGATACGCTGGCCATTCTCGACGGCGAAATACCGCCTGTCAAAGACGATCGATGACTGTTTTGTAACAAAGTGCTGTGTGGAATTTGAGCATTCCGAAGCAATAACACCCGTGTCACGGCGTGCCTGATGCCACCACTAGCAATCACCTGACCCTCTCTCTCTCTCCAGCTACATATTTTATATTGATGATAACTTGTCGTTAGTATAGTCTGCTGTAGGTAGGGCTTCCCTCTAGGCACGTCGCGATTCGCTGCAGGCAGCAGTCAATTTATCGCTATCCGCCATTCTATTTCCTGTCAGCCAGTATTTGTTTTCCGCGTGCGCTTCTCTCCGGGATGAATTCCGAGAATGTAATCTCGGCGGTATCATCCGGATAAAGATGCAATCCTGCGTACTGAGTTCCTGCTGGGACATTTTCGGGCGCAACTAATAAAATATTCTTTATCATCATAGGTTCTCCATTTCGCGGAGTTCCTTTCGGACCGCCCAAGGTCCAGGTCAAAGTCTGGGCCCCATACGGAATTCTCACGCCGGTAATTGTCCCGGTGCCGCCAAATCTATTCATGACGCCCAAGTCGGTGCCATTGAAGATAATGTCGGTGATGACTCGGTCAACATACGAGAACATCTCCACATCCAATACGATATCGTTATCCATTTTTCTTCCTCCTTGCCCACATGCAGTCAGGGGCATGAATGCTATTATGCTGAATAGCTTGAGAGCGCTTCTTCTATCCGGTGCTGCCGATCCTGTCAAGGTAGCCGGTGCCTTTTTATTCTGTTTATTCATAAATGCGCCTATATGCTTTCTGATCAGTGCACAATTCTAATTTTACAGATAGATAACCTGTCGACGGGCGCCGGTTCGATATATCCGTACCAGCCTTCGCTCTCCGTCAATCGCGTGATCAAGCCCAAGTCTTTTCAAATATGCATCTGCCTGCCTGAACGGCCAACAAGGATACCCGATCGTCCACTAACGTCGGGAAACACTTCTTGAAATGATTCTTGACGTATGGACCGTATGAAATGGTGCGCAAGGAAATTCAAAGCCTGAGTTGATGGACCGCCGGTGGGTTGATAACGTCAGCATTTCCGGAAACCAGACGCAGGATTGGTGTGTTGAACGCGACAGGACGAGCAGGCGGATGACCGGGCGGTCTATCAAAAGAGATAGATAGCTTGCAGGGGCTCTTCCCCCGGTGCACAGTAGCGCTTTCACAAGGAGACCTCATGCGGGCACAACGACTCGACTTCCCGGGCGCCAACGGCAATAACCTGGCCGCGCGCCTCGACGCGCCGGACGGCCCGGCCCGTGCCTATGCGCTGTTCGCCCACTGCTTCACGTGCGGCAAGGATGTGTTCGCAGCGAGCCGCATTGCCCAGGCACTGACCGAGCACGGCATCGCCGTGCTGCGCTTCGACTTCACGGGACTGGGCGCCAGCGAGGGGGAATTCGCCAACACCAATTTTTCGTCGAACGTGGAAGACCTGCTGGCCGCCGCCGGTTACCTGCGCACGCAGTTCGCGGCGCCGCGGCTGCTGATCGGCCACAGCCTGGGGGGCGCGGCCACGCTGGCCGTGGCCGGCATGGTGCCGGAAGCGCAAGCCGTGGTGACGATCGCCGCGCCCAGCGACCCGTCGCACGTGACGCACCTGTTCCGCGACCACATCGACACGATCACCGCGGAAGGCGAGGCCGAGGTGCAACTGGCCGGGCGGCCGTTCCGCATCCGCAAGCAGTTCCTCGACGACGTGGCCGAGCACAGGCTGAAGGAAAAGATCGGCGCGCTGAGGAAGGCGCTGCTGGTGATGCATGCGCCCGGCGACACGACTGTCGGCATCGAGAACGCGATGAACATCTTCGTCGCGGCGAAGCATCCGAAAAGCTATATTTCGCTCGACACGGCCGACCACCTGCTCACAAAACGTGACGATGCGGTCTACGTGGCCAACCTGATCGCCGCGTGGAGCGAACGCTATCTGAGGGATTGAGGCTTCAGGCGCCGCGCGGCTTCCACTTCATGCCCGCCTGCACGGCCGGCCGCGCACCGACCAGCCCGAGCCAGCGCTGCAGGTTCGGCTTGCCCAGCGCGCCGGCCAGCGGTTCCTGCAGCCGTTCGCTGGCCGCCATGATCCACGGGTAGCAGGCGATGTCGGCGATCGTGTACTCGTCGCCGGCGACATACTGCGATGCAGCCAGTTGCGTGTCGAGCACGGCCAGCAGCCGATCCGCCTCCTTGATGAAGCGCTCCAGTGCGAACGCGTCGTCCTGCTTCGAAAAGAAACCCAGCTGGCCCAGCATCGGGCCCAGGCCGCCGATCTGCCAGTGCAGCCACTGCGTCGCCTGCCAGCGCGCCGCGCCGGACGGGGCCAGGAACTTGCCGTGCCTGTCCGCCAGGTACGTGAGGATCGCGCCGCTTTCGAACAGCGACAGCGGGCCGCCATCGGCTTCATCGTCCGCATTGTCGTCAACCATCGCGGGAATCTTGTTGTTCGGCGCGATCTTCAGGAACTCGGGCTCGAACTGCTTGCCATTGCCGATATCGACAGGCACGGTTTCATAGGGCACGCCCAGTTCTTCCAGCAGGATGAGGGGCTTGCGGCCATTCGGGGTAGTCCAGGTATGCAGTGTGATCATCGGCGTCTCCAGTAGAAAAACACTGTAGCGTGACCGAAAGAAAACGGGCGCACATCCCGCGAAGGAGGTGCGCCCGCCCGTGGCATGGCCCGGCTTATTTGCGAGGCTGCAGGATCGCTTGCAGGCGGTCCGGCGTGCCCTCGATGCGCTCGAGGCGCGGGTACTTCAGGCCACCGTGGTAATCGAGCGATACGGTGCGGTAATCGTTGCCGCGCTTGACCAGCAGGTCGATCGGCTTGCTGTCCTTCGTGGCCGCCGTGACGGCCGCGCGCAGCAGTTCCGGCTTGTAGGCGCGGCCGTTGACAGCCACCAGCGTGGTGTTGCCGGACAGGCCCGCCTTGAAGCCGGGACCATCCCACACGATCGCGACGATCTTGCCGTCGCTGCCCACCGAGAAGCCCAGCGAGTACTGGAAGTTCGCCGTCTTGCTCACGTCCTCGACGCCCTTCAGGAAGTCGGTCGGCTTGTCGGCGTAGACGAGCTTCCAGCCGGCGCGGGCCAGGCCGTCCAATGGGGCCGGGCCAGTTTCCTCGACGCGTTTTTTCAGGAACGGCGCCCAGTCGAATGCCTGCACGCCGTTCAGGGCTTTAACCACGTCGTCGAACGTGTAGTGCTTTGCCTGGATCACGCCGTTGTCGACGCCGAAGAACACGCGGGCAAAGTCATCCAGTGAGCGTTTATCGCCCGAGAGTTCACGGATCTTCGTGTCGACGTCCAGCCAGATCAGCGCGCCTTCCGAGTAGTAGTCTTCGCTGCGCTGCCAGTTCGGCCATACCTGCGGGCGGCGCTGGCTGATGATCGGGTCGTTCGTCGTGTCCACCACCGGGCGCCAGCTGCGGCCCTGCACGTTCGAATACGTGGCCGCCATGTTGGCGATCATGTCGCGCACGCTGGCCTGCTGCGCCAGGCCGGAACGGGCGGTCAGCACCTGGCCCCAGTATTGCGTCTGGCCTTCGTAGACCCACAGCAGGTTGTTGTCCAGCGGCGTGTTGAAGTTCGGTACGTCCTGGCCTTTCGGGCGGCGGAACTTGCCGTTCCACGAGTGCGTGAATTCATGCGGCAGCAGCGTGCGCACGGCTTCCGTCTTGTTCCACTCGGTGAAGTAGTTGGCCTTCACGCCGTTCTCGCTGGACTGGTGGTGCTCGCGCCCCACGCCGCCGAATTCGTCCGACAACGCGAACAGGAAATCGTAGTGCGCGTAGTGCTGCGAATCGAACAGCTTATAGGCCTGCTTGACCATCTCGCGGTGCGGGGCGATCTGCTCGGGCTTTGCTTCCAGCGCTTCCGGCGTGTCGGCCACGATGTTCAGGCGCACCGGCAGCTTCGCGCCCGGGTCCAGGTCGATCTGCTTGTAGTAGCGCCCGGCGAACAGCGGCGAATCGATGAAGGTTTCCAGGTCCGTGGCCTTGAACTTCACCTCGTCGCCCTGGCGCGATGCCGTTTCCAGCGCCGTGCCGTATTGCCAGCCGGCCGGCAGGGTCAGCGTGGCCTGGATCGGGATGCGGCGCACGTGATAGCCGGCCGGATACATCGTCATCGATTGCCACTGGATGCCGAGGATATCCGGCGTCATCGCGATGCGGCCCTGGCCGGTTTCATTCGGCGACAGGTGCTGGTATTCCACATCGAGCGTCTTCGCACCCTGCGGCACGTCCACCTGGAATGCGAACACGTTCAGCGGATCGCGTTTCCACGCCACCGGCTTGCCGTTTGCCGATACCTTCAGGCCGGCGAGCTGGTGCAGCGCGCCCGTGGGGCCGTGCTGTGCCGTGACCCATTGCGGATACAGCAAGGTCAGCTTGCCCGGTTTCACGGGGATCGACTGCTGGATGCGGAAGATATTGCGGGCGGTATCGGAGGCATCGATCTTCATCTGGATCGTGCCCGGGTAGGGCTGGTCCACCGAGGGTGGCAGCGGGGTAGCGCTGGCGGAATTTGCAAAGACGGCGAAAGCGAAAAGCGCTGGCAGGATCGCTGCGCGCAGGGGCAATGGCAGGGTCATCGGCTCATGGTCAGGGGTTGGTCCAAGCGGGCGAGTGTAGCACGTGGGAAATTTGAATTGTTTCAAAATGTAAAACCAAAAATTTTCAAAAAAGCCCCCTTGAAACCTTTGTGGCCCGCCGTATATTGGGTACATCGGTTGCCCAGCAGGGGGCCGACGGAGAGCTGACCACGAATGGCAGCTCGATATCGCTTAACTTTGAAAGGATATCCATCATGCGTACTTTTGACCTGACTCCGCTGTACCGTACCGCCATCGGCTTCGACCGCCTGGCCCAGATGCTGAACAGCGCTGAATCCCAGCCCAGCTATCCCCCGTATAACATCGAACTCGTGTCCGAGGACCAGTACCGCATCGTGATGGCGCTGGCCGGTTTCGACCGTTCGGAAATCGACATCACCAGCGAGCGCGATACGCTGCACATCACTGGCCGCAAGCAGAAAGATACGGTGGAACGCACGTTCCTGCACCGTGGCATTGCCGCCCGCGACTTCGAGCAGCGCTTCCAGCTGGCCAACCATGTGAAGGTCACCGGCGCGTCGTTCCAGAACGGCATGCTGACGATCGACCTGGTGCGTGAAGTGCCCGAGGCGCTGAAGCCCCGCAAGATCGAGATCGGCGGCAGCACCGAGAGTGCGCCCGCGATCGAGCAATCGCGCGCCGCGGCTTAAGCACCCGGCTCGGGCCCGCCACCCGGTGGGCCCTGGCGGGCAGCATGCCCGCCCACATAAGCAATTGTTGAACTGAATCATTCAATCATGTACCCGCGGTTGCCCGCTTGGGGACCGCCCCTGTTATCGCTTATTGAAAGGATACGATCATGCGTACTTTTGACCTGACCCCCCTGTACCGTACCGCCATCGGCATCGACCGCCTGGCCAACCAGCTGAACGCCGCCGAGGCTCCCACCTATCCGCCGTATAACGTGGAACTGGTGGCCGAAGACAAATACCGCATCGTGATGGCGCTGGCCGGCTTCGACCGCTCCGAGCTGGACATCAATACCGAGCGCGATTCGCTGGTGATCACCGGCCGCAAGCAGAAGGACGCCGTGGAGCGCACCTTCCTGCACCGCGGTATCGCGGCCCGCGACTTCGAGCAGCGTTTCCAGCTGGCCGACCACGTGAAGGTCACCGGCGCCGGGTTCGACAACGGCATGCTGACGATCGACCTGGTGCGCGAAGTGCCGGAAGCCTACCGGCCGCGTAAGATCGCGATCGACGGCGTGACCAATAACGTCACCGCGCTGGAACAGAAGCGCGACGCCGCGTAAGGCATTGGCGTAGCATGCGCGGGCCCCGGCCCGCTTCCGAGGTGGTGCAAAGGCCGGGGCAACCCGGCCTTTTTGCGTGTGCGCGCCGCAGACAGATGAGGTTGCAAATGGCGGCAGCGTCGCAGGGGTCTGTCCCCGGTAAGTGTTGGCGCGACGCTCTGTTGTGATCGTATCGAGGGGACTGACCCCGGTTTTCGCTGGCGCAGTCGACATGCCCACAAAACCGGGGTCAGTCCCCTGACAGCGCAAGCTGCAAGCACGGAAGCTGACACTTACCGGGGACAGACCCCTGCACCGCCGGTTAAGGAGCGTATAAGCTGATGACCTCATATTGCTACCATCGAGATTGATCCAATGGGGAGTACAGACATGAGCAAGGACAAGGTTCTGAACATGAAACGCCTGGTCCTGGCCCTGTGCGCGGTAGGCGTACTGGGCGCAGGCGCGGCAATCGCAGTGCAGGGTAGCCATGATGCGCCGGCCGTCGGCGCGCAGGTCGGCACCACGCCGGCACCCGCCGTGCCGGCCAATGCCGCCGCGGGCGCCCCGGCGCCGACGCCGGCGCCAATGATCGCGCTGCCCGATTTTTCCGTGATCGCGTCGCGCAATGGCCCGGCCGTCGTCAACATCAGCACGACCGGCAGCGTGAAGGCGGCCTATGACAATCGCGGCGAACCGTTCGCCGACGATCCGTTCTTTGAATTCTTCCGCCGCTTCCAGGGCCCGCAAGGCCCGCAGCGGGGCGGGCGCGAGGCGCCGAGCCATGGCGTGGGCTCCGGCTTCATCGTCAGCAGCGATGGCCTGATCCTCACCAACGCCCACGTGGTGCGCGATGCCAGCGAGGTGACCGTGAAGCTGACGGACCGCCGCGAGTTCCGCGCCAAGGTGCTCGGCTCCGACCCGAAAACCGACGTGGCCGTGCTGAAGATCGACGCCAGGAACCTGCCCGTGGTGCCGCTGGGCCGGTCGATGGACACGAAGGTGGGCGAATGGGTGCTGGCGATCGGCTCGCCGTTCGGCCTGGAAAACACCGTGACGGCCGGCGTGGTCAGCGCCAAGGGTCGCGCACTGGACGATGGCAGTGTGCCGTTCATCCAGACCGACGTGGCGGTCAACCCCGGCAACTCGGGCGGCCCGCTGTTCAACACGAAGGGCGAAGTGGTCGGCATCAATTCGCAGATCTACAGCCAGACCGGCGGTTACCAGGGCCTGTCGTTCGCAATCCCGATCGACGTGGCGCAGCGCATCCAGGAGCAGATCGTCACCACCGGCAAGGTCGTGCACGCG
The DNA here is from genome assembly GCF_004209755.1 of Pseudoduganella lutea. Classification (NCBI taxonomy): domain Bacteria; kingdom Pseudomonadati; phylum Pseudomonadota; class Betaproteobacteria; order Burkholderiales; family Oxalobacteraceae; genus Pseudoduganella; species Pseudoduganella lutea. Next base: position 4,628,287 of record NZ_CP035913.1, read on the forward strand.
AAGCTGGGCGTGGTGGCGCAGGAAGTGGACCAGAGCTTTGCCGATTCGTTCAACCTGCCGTCGCCGGAAGGCGCGCTGATCGTCAACGTGGAAAAGGGCAGCGCCGCCGAGCAGGCGGGCCTGAAGCCAGGCGACGTGGTGCGTTCCATCAACGGCCAGAAGATCGTCGGCTCCGGCGAACTGTCGGCCTACGTGGCGCTGGCCAAGCCGGGCGACAAGGTGGCGCTCGATGTCTGGCGCGAGGGTAAGGCCGTTGCGCTGGCGGGCAAGCTGGGCAATGCCACCGAGCGTTCGCTGGCGAGCGTGGACAGCGATGAGCCTGCGGCGAAATCGCGCCTGGGCCTGGCCCTGCGCCCGCTCGACCCGCTGGAAAAGCAGGCGGTCGGGCTGGGCGCCGGCCTCGTCATCGAACGGGCTGGCGGCGCGGCCGCCAGCGCCGGCCTGCAGCCGGGCGACGTGCTGCTGTCCGTGAATGGCCGGCCCGTCAACTCGGTCGAGCAGGTGCGCGACGTGGTGGCGAAATCGTCGAAGTCCGTGGCGCTGCTGATCCAGCGCGGCGAGGAACGCATTTTTATTCCCGTGCGATTGGGATAAACTGCGCCGCTTGAATGAATAAAGGATAACGACATGCGACTGCTGCTCGTGGAAGATGATGTGATGATCGGCGAGGTGGTGCTGGACCTGCTGCGCGCCGAACACTATGCGGTCGACTGGGTGAAGGACGGCGACATGGCCGACACCGCGCTACAGACCCAGACCTACGACCTGGTGCTGCTGGACCTGGGCCTGCCGCGCAAGGACGGGCTCGAGGTGCTGCGCTCGATGCGCCTGCGCAAGGAGCTCACACCGGTGCTGGTGGCCACGGCGCGCGACGCCGTCGAGCAGCGCATCGCCGGCCTCGATGCGGGGGCCGACGACTACGTGCTCAAGCCCTACGATCTCGACGAGCTGCTGGCCCGCATCCGCGCGCTGCTGCGCCGCTCGGCCGGCCGCGCCGAACCCGTGTTCGAGCACAAGGGCGTGTCGATCAATCCGCAGACGCGCGAAGTGATCGCCAATGGCGTGCAGGTCAACCTGTCCGCCCGCGAATGGGCCGTGCTGGAGGCGCTGATCGCGCGGCCCGGCATCGTGCTGTCGCGCGCCCAGCTCGAGGAAAAGCTGTACAGCTGGAAAGATGAAGTCAACAGCAATGCCGTCGAGGTCTATATCCATGGCCTGCGCAAGAAGCTGGGCGCGGAACTGATCCAGAACGTGCGCGGCCTCGGCTACATGGTGCCGAAAGCATGAAGGTGCCGAAGGTCTATCGCGTCAAGGTGAACACGCACTCGCTGCGTGGCCGCCTGCTGTGGTTCCTGCTGGCGGCGATCACCATGGCTGCGCTGGCGCAGGCCATGATCGCCTACCGCAGCGCGCTGCACGACGCGGACCAGATCTTCGACTACCACATGCAGCAGATGGCGCTGGCGCTGCGCTCCGGCGCGCCGCTGGCCAATTCGCACAGCGGCCCCAGCGCCGATCCCGGCAACGACGACATGGTGGTGCAGGTATGGACGCCGGACGGCATCCAGGTGTTCCGCTCGATTTCCCGCGCCGAGCTGCCGCAGCGCGCCGTGCTGGGCTTTTCCAACGTGAAGGCGAAGGGCACCACGTACCGCGTGTTCTCGGTGCAGACCAGTAACCAGACCGTGCAGATCGCGCAGGACATGTCGGTCAGGAAGCGCATGGCCGGCGCACTGGCGCTGCGCACCGTCGGCCCGATCGCGCTGATGGCGCCGATGCTGATGCTCGTGGTGTGGTGGGTGGTCAGCGGCTCGCTGGCGCCCGTGGCGCGTGTGCGGCGCCAGGTGGCGTCGCGCCAGGCGGACGACCTGTCGCCCGTTTCCGAGGCCGACCTGCCCGACGAAGTCAAACCGCTCGTGCACGAGCTGAACCTGCTGTTCGGCCGCGTGCGCACGGCGTTCGACGCCCAGCAGCATTTCGTGGCCGATGCCGCGCACGAGCTGCGCTCGCCGCTGGCCGCGCTGAAGCTGCAGGTGCTCAGCCTGGACCGCGCCGAGGATGCGGAGGCGCGCAAGGTGGCGGTCGGGCGCCTCACGGCCGGCATCGAGCGCGCCACGCGCCTTGTGGAACAGTTGCTGGTGCTGGCGCGGCAGGAAGCGGCCGAACCGAAGCTGGACCCGGTGGACCTGGCCGAACTGTCCCGGCGCACGCTGGGCGACATGGTGGGCGCCGCCCAGGCCCGCCAGATCGACCTGGGCATGCATGAGGTGGCCGGCGAAACCATCCAGGGCCAGGCCGACGCCTTGCGCGTGCTGCTGCGTAACCTGGTCGACAACGCCATCAAGTACACCCCCGCCGGCGGCACCGTCGATGTCTCGGTGCGGCATACCGACAAGGGCGCCGAACTGGTCGTCGAGGACAGCGGTCCCGGCATCTCGCCGGAAGAACGCGAGCGCGTGTTCAGCCGCTTCTACCGCGTGCCCGGCAGCACCGCCACGGGCAGCGGCCTGGGCCTGGCCATCATCAAGGCCATCGCCGAGCGGCACGGCGCCACGCTGGCGCTCGATGCTTCCGAGCGGCTGGGGGGCCTGCTGGTGCGCATCACATTCCCCGCCATGAAAGCCACGACCGTGAAAGCGCCGCTGGCCAAGAGTGCCGCCTGAGCCGGCGGTGGCAGGCGGCGGTTTTCCGCTACATGTCACCAGGACGGTGACCGGCACCGGGGCCCTTGGACTTTCGTTCCCGCCACCGCTGCTAGAATGGCCGTCATGACAGACAGCCAACAGGGCAGGGCATGAAAAGAATCGGTTTCTCGGGCACGCTGGACCCGATCACCAACGGCCACATGTGGGTGATCGGCGAAGCTCGCTCGATCGCGGACGAGGTGATCGTCTTCCTGTCGGAGAACTCCACCAAGCAGCCCCGCTTCTCGGCCGAGGAACGGCGCGCCATCGTGCTGGAGAGCTGCGCCGAACGGCAGTGGGACAATGTGCAGGTGCTCGTCGTGAAAAGCGACTACACGGCGCGCGTGGCGCGCAAGCACGGCGTGGACTACCTGATCCGCGGCATCCGCACCACCGCCGATTTCGATTACGAAAACCTGATCCAGCAAACCAACGTGGAAGTGATCGGCGGTGCCAAGACGCTGTTCGTGATGCCGCCGCGCGACCTGGGGTCCGTGAGCTCGAGCTTCGTGAAGGCGCTCGAAGGCCCGGTGGGCTGGAACTGGACGACAAAGAAATTCGTGCCCGCGCCGGCTTACCGCGCATGGATCACGAGCTGGCTGCACAAGGAATGGCAGGCCTCGTTCCCCGGTGCCCCAGCCGAGGCGTGGTTCGCCCGGCTGACGGGGGCCGATGGCTACGGCGGCGCCACGCGCCACTACCACAACCTCGATCACCTGGTGCACGGCCTGGCGGAGATCCGCGCCTGGGCCGCCAACACGGGCGCCACGGCGCAAGATGCCGACCTGGTACGTGCCGCGTTCTGGTTCCATGACGCGTACTACGGCCACGAGCCATCGTCTGTCTCGAACGAGGAAGCAAGCGCGCGGCTGTGGCTCGGCAGCGGCCTGGAACCGGACGCTGGCCGCGCCGACGAAGTGGCCACGCTGATCCGCGCCACCGACCATTTGCAGGGCGGTCACATGGCCCATCCGCTCAAGGACATCCTGCTGGGCGTGGACCTGGCGATCCTGGGGCAGGACGAGGAAGTGTACAGCCATTACGCGCGCGGCATTCGCGCCGAATACGGCCACGTGCCCGACGACCGCTATGGCGAGCAGCGCACCCGCGTGCTCGAACACCTGCGCGGCAAGGCTTACGCCGGCACGCTGTTCGCCGACCCGTGGTTCGCCGAGCAGTACAACGAGCCGGCGATCGTCAACATGACGCGGGAGCTGGCGGCGCTGGCTTGACGCGGGTATCGGCGGGAACGTGTGCCGACGCGCCAGGGCGCCTCACCCCTGCGGCGCGGCCGGTACCGCCTCCACCCATTTCTCGGGCGTGCAGCTCGACCACGTCGTGTTCGGCGCATAGAACAGCGCCGGCTTGGCGCGCGCGATCTGCAGGAACGACGGCTGCTGCAGCGCCTGGATCTTGTTGTCGCTGACGAGGAACTCCACCGAATACTTCGGGTAGGCCATGACGATGCCGTGTTCCAGGAACGTCAGGTCCTGCGGCCGCAGCACATCGGCCAGGCGCTGTTCGGAATCGCCGGGCACCAGATCACCGAGCTCTTCGAGCATGTCTTCGTCGAATTCGCGCTGCCGGTGATCGCTGCGCACCTTGGACAGCACCTTCACGACCTTGAACGGGTTCGTGCCCATTTCAACGAGCGCCTTGACCTGGTTGATGGCCGGGTTTTCCAGCACGGCCTTGATGCTTTTCAGGGTGGACTTGCCACTGAACTGCAGTTCGACGTCCGGCGCGGGCTGTGCGGCCTTCACGAGCGAATCGGCCCATCGGCCCGCTTCCTGCGCCCAGTAATGATGGCGCGCCGTGGCATAACCGCGGCAGGAATAAAAGGTTTCCGCCTGCGGCCGCGTCAGTGTGCCGTGCAGCTTGCCGGCCATGAACACCACGCCGCCGATCGGCCCATCCGCCAGGCCCACGTAGCTGACCGTCCCGCCGCCCAGGGCCAGCACTTCGAAACGCTCGGTGGCCGCTTCTTCCGGAATACTGCGGATCACCGTGCGGGCGTCGCTTTGGGCGGTGATGCGCAGCGAATCCGATCGGCTATCCGGCGCATCGGCCCGGGCTGCAGTGCTCGCAAGCAGGAAAAGTGTGACGGCGGTGAACGTGCGCATGGGAGCTTTTTTCAAAAAAGTGATGATTGTATAACTCTTCCTTTTGGAAGAGGCCGGCGGCGCAGTATTGGCGGTCCGGCCGCAGGGTTTCAGGTCCGCTGAAACGTTGCGCTACGTTACATTGCTTGGAGGAAAATACTTTGACGATGGTCAGAAGAGAGGAATGGACGGCAATGTGACGGCGCCGCCTGCCTGAACCGCAAGCTGCACGATCACTGCTTCAGGGAGCGGACGTCTGGCCTCTCAGGCGGGCGCCAGGCAGACCAGCTTGCACTCCGGCTGCGCGGCGACCAGCAGCGTCGTCTGCACGAAGCGCAGCATGCCATCCGACGGGTGATCGAACACGCGTTCGCCACCCTCGCGATGCAATACCGCCTGCTCCCCCAGCAAGCCGAAAAGACCTCGCTTCCTTCCGACAGTTCATCGAGCAATGCCAGCAACGCCGCATCGTGCGGGCAGCGGCTGTAATCGGCCCGGAATTCGGCCACCAGGCGCCGCGCGCGTTCCGGCCAGTGGGCGATCAACGTGCGGGCATGCGGCGAGAGAAAGACAAACCGCATCAGATTGCGGTCCCCCGTATCGTCATCGAGCCAGCCGTTGAACAGCCGCGCGGCAAGCCGGTTCCATGCCCTGGCCGTCCATGTCCGATCGAGCAGATAGGCCGGAACAGTAAGCAGCGAGGGCAGGGCGAGCAGGTCGGCGGGCAGGTCGGCATGGGGCCGTGCAGGCGCCGGATCGCGTTTCTCCGCCAGGTCGAACATCGATGCCCGCTCGGCCGATGTCAGCCGCAATGCGTCCGCGAGGCGGGCGAGCGCGGCGACCGATGCCGCCACATCGCGGCCCTGTTCCAGCCACGTGATCCAGGTGACGCTGACGCCGGCAGCTTCAGCCAGTTCTTCGCGACGCAGGCCTGGCGTGCGCCGGCGGCCAAATGCCCTGGCCGGCGGCGGCAGGCGTTCGCGGTGGGCGCGAATGAAGGCGCCAAGGAGATGGCGGGGATCCGGCTGGTGCATGGAACAATTTATACCAGGATAAATTGCCATCTTGTACCAGTTTAATCGCGTGCACACAATGGCTTTCCCCATTTGAACCAGGAGCCCATTCATGCGCGCAGACAGCCGGAGCACCCACAACCACCACAGCAGCCACAGCAGCCACAACGATATCGTGGACAGCCAGTTCAGCCCCCAGGCACACGCCTATCTCACCAGCGCTGTCCATGCCAGCGGGGAAGACCTGGCGCGGATGGCCAGCCTGGCAGGCGGGCGTCCGGACGCTGTCGCGCTGGACATGGGGTGTGGCGGCGGCCACGTCACGTTCCACCTCGCCCCGCTGGTGGGCAAGGTGGTGGCCTGCGATATTTCCGAACCGATGCTGCGCGTGGTGGCCGGGGAAGCGGACCGCCGCGGGTTCGGCAATGTGGTCACGAAGTGCAGCGCGGCGGAGGCGCTGCCCTGTCCCGATGGCGCCTTCGACGTGGCCGCGACCCGGTACAGCGCGCATCACTGGCGCGACGTTCCCGCCGGTCTCGCGCAGATGCACCGGGTACTGAAGCCGGGCGGCATGGCCGTCTTCATGGATGTGATCTCGCCCGGCGTGCCACTGCTCGATACATGGCTGCAAAGCCTCGAATTGCTGCGCGACCCGTCGCATGTGCGCAATGCCTCGCTGGACGAATGGCGTGCCGCGTTGACCACCGCCGGATTCGTGGTGGGCGAGGTGACGCAATATCGCCTGCGGCTGGAATTCGCGTCGTGGATCGAACGGATGAAGACGCCAGAGGCGCATGTGGCGGCCATCCGCTCGCTGCAGCGGCGCGCCGGGCCCGAGGTGACGGACTACTTCGCCATCGAGGAGGATGGCAGCTTCACGGTCGATACGATGCTGATCGCCTGCGAACGCCCGTAAAAGAAAACGCCCCGCACTGGGCGGGGCAGGAAGTTTCTCAAAACGGGGTTAGACCCTAATGCAGTTCAGTTAACGGAATTCGATGCAGTCCGCGACGCTAGCGTACTAGTGTCGGACACCGGCTTCTTGGTGTCGGACACTGGTTTTCGCATGATCTTGCCAATTTGATGAGCGGAAAACCAGTGTCCGACACATTTTCCGGATGAAGCGCCCGGAAAAAATGTCCGACACCAGGCACGCAAGCGCCACCTCGAATGGCCACGTCGCCTTAACTGAATGGCATTAGGGTCAGACCCCGGTTTCAGGCAACTCTTGCGTCAGAACTTCACGTGCAGTCGCGCGAAGTAGGACGTGCCGTTCAGGCCGAACTGCACGCTGTCGTACTTGAAGCCGTTGTCGGTCTCGTCGGCGTTCTGCGCGGTCGGCTTGGCGCCGAAGATGTTGTTGGCGCCGGCCGAGAACTTGATGTTCGGCGTCACGCTGTACGAGAACGACAGGTCGGCGGACGTTTTCGCTTCGTAGTACAGGTTCGGAACGCCGGCGGCGGTGCCGCTGAACGTGCCCAGCGTCTGCGGGCCGAAGTGGATGATCTTGAAGTCCGTGTCCAGCGGGCCGGTCGCGTAGCTGAAGCCCAGCGTGGCCTTGCGGCGCGGGCCGCCCTGCTCGATGAACAGGCGCTCGCGTTCGGACAGCAGCACGTCTTCATAGCCGGTCAGCGAGCTTGGGGCGTGGATGTCTTCCACCGTCGTCTTCGAGAAGTTGGCGGCCAGGAAGGTGGTCAGGCGGTTGCCGAACAGCGTGCCGCGGTGCGATGCGGTCAGGTCCAGGCCCTGCGTCTTCGTGTCCACGGAGTTGACGAAGAACTGCGCCTGGCCCACGCCCAGCGTGGACAGCCGCGCCGCCAGTTCCGGATAGTTGTCGGCGTCGAAGCGGCCGGACAGCACGATGCGGTCCTTGATCCTGATCTGGTACAGGTCGGCCGTGACGGAGATGCTCGGCGTCGGCGTCCACGTGGTGCCCAGCGTGAAGCTGGTCGATTTTTCTTCCTTCAGTTTCGGGATGCCGGCCAGCGTGGCAACGGCGCCGCCGTTCGGCGCCAGCACCACGTCGGTGGGCACGCCGCCGATGAAGTCGGTGAACGTCGACGAGAAATAGGCCTGCTGCAGCGACGGCGCGCGGAAGCCCGTGCTGGCCGAGGCGCGCAGCAGGGCGGTCGGCGCCACGCGGTAGCTGCCGGCCAGCTTGCCGGTCACGGTGGAGCCGAAGTCGCTGTATTTTTCCCAGCGCACGGCACCCTGCACCTTGGCCGCGTCGGTGAGGTCCGCTTCCATGTCGAGGTACAGCGCGGTGCTGTGGCGGCGCGCATTCGTCACGTCGCCGGGCTGGAAGCCGGGGAAGCCCTGGCTGCCGGCGTTGCCGCCGTTGCCCACGCCGTCGGCGTCCACGTAGGAACCCTGTTCGCCGGCAAAGATCTTGTATTTCTCGACGCGGTACTCGCCGCCGAACGCCACGTTCAGGCCCTTGCCCAGCACGCCGTCGTAGTAGCGGGAAAAGTCGGCGTTCGTTGTCCACTGTTCGAACGAGAAGCCGCCGGCATCGAAATGATCGGGGCTGATGCCCTGGCCGCCACCGAGCAGGTCGGCATTGGCGATCGACGCGTTCAGCGTGTTGCTGATGTCGTACATCAGGCGGCTGTAGCCGTAGGTCTGCGACAGGTCCGCAGTCCATTCGCCCAGCTGGGCGCGGTGGCCGACGATTGCGTAGCGGTCGTCCATGTCGCCATTGATGAACGGAACAAAGCCTTCCGGGTACATCGCGGCCGAGTTGCGGCTCGGGATGTCGTCGGAGCCGATGCCGCCGCGGCCGAAGGCGGCGGACGACGCGTCGCGCTTCTGCAGGCCGCCGGTGAAGTAGAACTTGCCAGGGCCGGTCGGGATCTCGCCATTCACGTACAGCGTCTGGTTCTCGGTCTTCGAGTCGCCGATGATGCGCGGGTTGTCCGGCTCGGAGCGGTCGGAGCGGCCGCGGTCCAGGTATTCGGCGGTGATGCCGACCACGCCGCCGCCCACCGCGATGCCGCAGTAGGCCGACGCGAGCCAGTTCTCGCCGTCGCCGGCCGAGTACTGGCCATAGCCCGTGACCGCTTCGCAGCCGAGGCTTTTCTTCAGGCCGATGTCCATCACGCCGGCGATCGCATCGGAGCCGTACTGGGCGGCGGCGCCGTCGCGCAGCACCTGCACGTCGCGGATCGCCAGCATCGGGATCGCGTTCAGGTCGGTGCCCGTGTTGCCGCGGTTGCGCGCGCCGAACAGGTTCACCAGCGACGACGTGTGGCGGCGCTTGCCGTTTACCAGCACCAGCGTCTGGTCCGAGCCCAGGCCGCGCAGCGCGGCGGAATCGACCAGGTCGGCACCATCGGCGCCCGACTGGCGGGTGGAGTTGAACGAAGGCGAGATATTGGTCAGCGTTTGCGACAGGTCGAACTGGCCGCCTTTCTCGGCGGCGGCCGTCATCGGGATCACGTCGATCGGCACCACGGTGTCGGTGGCCGAGCTGGTGGCGCGACGCGAACCGACCACGCTTACGGTCTGCATCGGCTGCTGGGGGGCCGCCATTTGCCCCTGTGTGTCCTGCGCCAGCGCGGTGTGGGAGAAGACAAGGGCGGAAGATCCGTACAGGGCGGACAGAACGGCAAGGCGTAGCGTGGACAAGGGCTTCTCCGAAACAGGTAAAGGGGCGATTCTATCGGCCTGTCGGCAAATCAACTATGAACACTTTCCCAAGTGTGACTATTTTGCAAATGGCATGTGGTTTAGTGTCGCGCTTCCGCCAATTTCTGGTATGGCGCACGGCTGTGCAAAGCGCCGGGCCAGGCGGGCCGGAGGGTTATAATACTGTATGTTTGTACAGTATCAACATCTCCATGCCATCCGCCACGCCACCGTTTCGCCTGCCGCCCTATGCGGAACTGTTCTGCATGACGAATTTCTCGTTCCTGCAGGGCGCCTCGCATGCCGAGGAACTGGTGGCCCGCGCCATCGCGCTCGACTACACGGCGCTGGCGATCACGGACGAGTGCTCGCTGGCTGGCGTGGTACGCGCCCATGGAGAAGCCAAGGCGGCCGGGTGGCATGACAGGCTGCGGATCGGCAGCTGGTTCCGCCTGTCGGACAAGGCGGGCAAGGAGGGGGCCGGAGCCCTGTCGCTGCTGGCCATCGCGCAAAACCGCAATGGCTACGGCAACCTGTCGGAAATGATCACGCTGGGCCGCACCCGCGCAGCCAAGGGCGAATACCTGCTGCATCCGGAAGATTTCGCGGCGCCACCACCCGAGCGCGCGCACCTGCGCGGCCTGCCCGATTGCCTGCTGGTGCTGCTGCCGTCGTATCCCGTGTGGGAGCCGGCGGACGTGGACCGGCTGCATGCGCAGGCGGCATGGATGGCGGCCACGTTCGGTGCGCGCGCCTGGCTCGGCCTCACGCTGCTGCAGCGCGCGTTCGACGAAGGCCACCGCCAGAGCATCGAGGAAGTGGCGACGCAGCACCGGCTGCCGGTCGTGGCAGCCGGGCAGGTGTGCATGCACGTGCGCTCGCGCAAGCCACTGCACGACACGCTGTCCGCGATCCGCCTGGGCAAGCCGGTGGCCGACTGCGGCTACGCGCTGGCGCAGAACGCCGAGCAGCATTTGCGCTCGCGCCTGCGGCTGGCCAATGTCTACCCGCCCGAAGCGCTGCAGGAAACGGTGCGCATCGCGAAGATGTGCAATTTCGCGCTGGACGAACTGCGCTATGAATACCCGAGCGAGCTGATACCGCAAGGGCATACCCCCTCGTCCTACCTGCGCCAGGAAACCTACGTGAGCGCGCACGGGCGCTACCCCGGCGGCATCCCGGCGAAGGTGCAGCAGCAGGTGGAAGAGGAGCTTGCGCTGATCGCCGAACTGAAATACGAGTATTTTTTCCTCACCGTGTACGACATCGTGCGCTTCGCCCGTTCGCAGGACATCCTGTGCCAGGGGCGCGGCTCGGCGGCGAACAGCGCCGTGTGCTACTGCCTGGGCATCACCGAAGTCAATCCGGCCGAGAGCACGCTGCTGATGGGGCGCTTCATCTCGCGCGAGCGCGACGAGCCACCGGACATCGACGTCGACTTCGAGCACCAGCGCCGCGAGGAGGTGATCCAGTACATCTACACGAAGTATGGGCGGCATCGCGCCGCGCTGGCCGCCACCGTGATCTGCTACCGGCCCAAGAGCGCGCTGCGCGACGCGGGCAAGGCGCTTGGCGTCGATCTCGCCATCGTGGAAAAGGTGGCCAAGTCGCACCACTGGTTCGACAGCAAGCATGAACTGCTCAACCGCTTCGCCGAGTGCGGCCTCGATCCCGGCACGCCGCTGGCCAACCAGTGGGCCAGCCTGGCGCAGAAGATGCTGGGCTTTCCGCGCCACCTGTCGCAGCACGTGGGCGGTTTCGTCATCGCCCAGGACAAGCTCTCGCGCCTGGTGCCGATCGAGAATGCCACGATGAAGGACCGCAGCGTGATCCAGTGGGACAAGGACGACCTGGAAGAACTGGGCCTGCTGAAGGTGGACGTGCTGGCGCTGGGCATGCTGTCGGCGCTGCGGCGCGCGCTGGACCTGATCGGGCAGCGCCGCGGCGAGCAGTTCCGCATGCAGGACGTGCCGCGCGACGACGCCGCCACCTACGACATGATGTGCGAGGCCGACACGGTGGGCGTGTTCCAGATCGAGTCGCGCGCGCAGATGACGATGCTGCCGCGGCTGCGCCCGCGCCGCTTCTATGACCTGGTGATCGAGGTGGCGCTGGTGCGCCCCGGCCCGATCCAGGGCGGCATGGTGCACCCCTACCTGCAGCGCCGCCTTGACCCCTCGCTGATCGATTACCCGGAGGGCTTGCACGCAGCGCTGGAGCGCACGCTGGGCGTGCCGATCTTCCAGGAACAGGTGATGCAGGTGGCCATGATCGCGGCCGGCTTCACGGCGGGCGAGGCGGACCAGCTGCGCCGCGCCATGGCGGCGTGGAAGCGCAAGGGCGGCATGGACAAGTACCGCGGCCGCATCATCCAGGGCATGACCGACCGGGGTTACGACGTGGAATTCGCCGAACGCATCTGCGAGCAGATCCAGGGCTTCGGCGAATACGGTTTCCCGGAATCGCACGCGGCCAGCTTCGCGCTGCTGACCTATGTGAGTTCATGGATCAAGTGCCATGAGCCGGCCGCGTTCCTGTGTGCGCTGCTGAACAGCCAGCCGATGGGGTTCTACGGGCCCTCGCAGCTCGTGCAGGATGCGCGGCGCCACGGCGTGGAAGTGCGGCCCGTCGACATCACCGTCAGCGGCTGGGATTCCACGCTCGAAGAGAAGGAGGAGGGCGGCCAGCCCGCTGTCAGGTTAGGCCTCTCCCTGCTGCGCGGCATGCGCGCCGAGGCGGCGGAACGCATCGAGCAGGCGCGCGCGTTGCGGCCGTTCGCCGACGTGGCGGACCTGGCGCGCCGTGCCCAGCTGGACCGCCACGACCTGCAGGTGCTGGCCGGCGCCAACGCCTTGCGCAGCCTGGCGGGCAACCGCCGGCAGGCGCTGTGGGAAGCCGTGGGCGCGGTGCCGGACCGCGACCTGCTGCGGCCCACCCAGCCCATCGAGGAAACGCCGGCACTGCGCGCGCCCAGCGAAGGCGACGACATCATCGGCGACTACCGCTCGCATGGCCTGACGCTGGGCCGGCACCCGCTGGCGCTGTTGCGCCCGCAGTTGCTGGAAAAGCGCTTCCTGCCGGCGGACGTGCTGAACACGTTCGCCGATGGCCAGCTGGCGCGCGGCGCCGGCATCGTCACCGTGCGGCAGCGCCCCGGCACGGCAAAGGGCGTGCTGTTCATTACGATCGAGGATGAAACGGGCAACGTCAACGTGATCGTCTGGCCCGATCTGGTGGACCGCTTCCGGCGCGAGGTGCTGGGCGCTTCGCTGCTCGGCGTGTATGGCGTGTGGCAGCAGGAGGGCATCGTGCGGCACCTGGTCGCCAAGCGGCTGGTCGACCTGTCGCCCATGCTGGGCCGCTTGCCGACAACGAGCCGTGACTTCTGTTGAGCGCATGTTGGGGTAGCATGACGGCACATCGCAACCACCCTCAAGGAGCAAAGCCATGAACCAGCCACTGCCGGACGAGCGCATTCTCACTGCGCTGCGCATCGAAGTCGACCCAATCCCGGAAGACGCCCGCGGCACGCGGTTTACGATGGTGGACGAAAACGGCGAATCGCTGACCGCACCGGTCTCCCTGCGCGCGGGCGAACTGGAGAACCTGCACGACGTGCTGGGCAAGATCGCCACGCATGCCTCACCCGCCGCCGGTGCCCTGCCGTTCGGCATGCCGGACGAGCCCCGGGTCATCCTGGGATTCGACGACTATGTCAGCCCGAATTTCCTCCTCTACTGCACCTTCGCGCTTCCCTCCGGCGATGGCGGCTACCTGCCGGTGACCGCGCGCGCGCTCGTGCCCGATGCCGCGCTGGCACGGCTCGTCGAAGCGCTGGGCCAGGTCAGGGACGCCGGGCAGGGCATGGCCGACTGGACAGTGGCCGGCTGAGCATTCCGACGCCGAACTCTAATCTTGCACATGACTTCACAAGGGCTCTCTCGCTACACTCCGCACACTTCAATGTCACGGAGAGCCCCATGCGCAAGACGTTGCTTGCCTTACTGCTGTCATCGATGCTTCCCGGCGGCCAGGCCCTGGCCGCGCAACCCGACCTGACCAATCGATCCCGGCCCGCAAGGACGGCAGCCTGGCGTTCCGGATGCCTTCCGAGGACGAGGATTACTATGCCCGCGAGTACAACCTCGATGCCACGGTCCGTATCGACCAGACCGATATCCTGTGGGGACTCAGCTACCACTACTACGTGGAAGCGCTCGTCGAAGTGCTGCTGTCGTACCAGTACCAGCGCGATGCCGGCACGCGTTCGGACCAGGTGATCCGGCTGGCCCATCCCGAGAACATGCGCCGGGCGCGCGATCTGATCGTTACCGGCTTGAAGACGTCGGAAAAAATGCGCCTGTCGGCCATGGCCGAAACCGACGACGACATGGAATGGCTGGGCAATCCCCGCCAGGCCGGCAGCGCTTTCCCCGTACCGCTTGACGACGCCGATTTCGCATTTGGGGAGAACTGATGGGCCACCTGCTGCCGCTGTTCCAGGGCAAGACCTTGCTCACGCCGGCCGCCGGGCAGGGCGGCATGCTCGGTTCGCTGGGCAGCCTGTGCCCGGCCGGCAAGGGTATCAGCCTGCAGGCGTTCTTCCAGCATCCACCGCAGTATCCGCTGGAATTCTTCAACCGCCCCGATCCGCAGCGCTACTGCCGCACGATCGACGCGGCGCATCCGGCATCGGGCCTGTTTGCGTTCATCACGAAGTATGCGCAAGCCGCCGAGAACAATGGCGGGGCAGGCATGCGCTTCCTGCGCCGCCTGCTGTGGGTGAACTGAGCGGGGCATTTTCGCCATCGGACTTTGCTGGCACAATAGGCTGATGGACAATCTGACAATACGACCCGCCACCGTTGCCGATGCGCCCGCGATCGGCTCCCTTGTCATGGACCTGCTGCCTTACCTGACCGTGCATCCGCAGGGGCTCGGCGCGGAGAAATTCATCGCCAACGTGGGCATCGACGCCCAGCGGCGCTATCTCGGGCAGGACAGCTTCCGCTACCACGTCGCGCTGCGGGGCGACGAATTGCTGGGTGTCGTCGCGGTGCGCGACAACACGCACCTGTTTCACCTGTTCATCAAGGAAGCGGTGCACGGCAAGGGCCTTGGCCGGCGCCTGTGGGAGCTGGCCCGCGACGACGCCATGGCCAGGGGCAACCCGGGCAGCTTCACGGTCAACTCGGCGGGGCGCGCCACGGGCCTGTACCTGCGCCTCGGCTTCGTGCCGGCGGGCGAGCCGATCGAGCACGATGGCATCGTCGACGTGCCGATGCGGTGGATGCAGCCGAAATGAAAAGAGGTGTACAGAATCGATAAAGCAGGCTGCACGACTAGCCGGGAATGATTCTTTTCAGGAGATCAATCCGATCTCGATGGTCTTGCCTTTAAAGACGTTGTGGATGCAGGCAGTATTGTCACCACCGACCTTTGCCTGAAGTCGCAACGCCTTCAATCCCGTCATCAATTCGGAGCCATCGTCGTTTGCCAACACGATGTCGACGTGCTCGCCAGCCTGGTAATTTTCCGTCTCGATGTGCAGGTTCAGATCGACATAATGCCTTGACACTGAGTCGATTGGCGTTTCATTCTGGCCATAGCTCCAGTACAACCGCTTGATGGACTTTTCCCTGCTTTCTTTGATTTCAGAAGCACTCGGGCTCAGCGCGGCAGTCATATGCCCCGCGGCTGTTTCGGAAACCGATCTGCCTGGATCAGCCGCTGTCCTCCCGGCTGCGGAGCCTGCTGCCCATTCAACTATGTCAGTAAATTGCGAAGGAATCAGGGAGGCACCGCATGCGGTCTTCATTCCCGCGACAGCAACGCCCTTGCCAAAAATCGTAGTCGTCATGACACCTTCGACAATCGGAAACGTCCCTTTGCACTTGGGGCATTGCACTTTGTGGCCGATAAATGCCATTGGCTTTCCATGACAGATATCCGTCAGTGAGCCTTCCAATACCGTGCCGCCATGGTCGGTCTTGTCGCCCTTACGAATGATTTCTCCAGCCAAAGTGTTTTCCTTAAAACTTGAATGGCGAATCGGCAGCAGGAGTACACTGCAGCACCGTTATCGAACCGAGTGAATACAGACTTGCCTTGCCCATGGCGCAGGCTTGGTCCAGGGTCGGTAAATCAAACCGACGCTTGATATTTCCTGCCAATCCAAGCACGATGCCTTGGCCGCCAATCAGCATGCTGTCATGGCAATCCTGATCAGTGCAATACCGAATACAACCCTTGCAAGCGAGCGCTTCGTCATTGCGATATCCTTGGCAATGGTCGTACTCAGGTCGCGCAATCACATCAAAGCGTTCTGCAACAAAATACCCGCATTTCATCGCCCCCGTGCCATCGTCGATTTCAAAACGACCGCGATCATTATTCCCGTTTGGAAAGTCAAAGTCGCCGCTATGCCGGATATTGGGCACGACCACTTGTCCCTGCCGATTGACGGCAAGCAGCTCGCGCGGCGTTTCCACGAGAATGGTTGCCATGCCGTGGCGGTTCCAGGTGACGCGATCAAGGTATTCCGGCTTGATCCTGCGATCCTTTCCTTCTCCTTCAAAACACCGGGCCGACCATTCGGAATCGTGTCCCGCACGAGGGCATTGGTCGAATGCATGCGCAACCGTTGCCAGTTGAAGCAATAAAAATAATACGGTTAGTACGGCGCCCTTCATTTCAATTCCCAGAATCTCACTTTAGTTGTCTGAATGACTTTGCCGCCATCGGTCATCATGGTGAGCCAGAAATAATAGCTGTTGGCCGTTGAGTCGTCGTGGTCAGTTGCATAGGCGAGTTTTTCCGATACACCATCCCACAACGTAAAGTGGCCTGACGCGTCACCCCAACCGGAAACATCGAAGACGATGATCCCGCTGCGCCTTGCGAGCTTGTTCTTGATGAATTCCTTGGCAATCGCGACGCGCTCCTTGAACAACTTGCTCATAGCGGCATTATCGTCCAACATCGATGCCGGAATCTGCGGAAGGTTCAGTTCTTCATCGGCACCTTTGAATCTGTTCGCCAGCTCTACCTTGAGATCAGTGACTCGGATCCAGTAAAGAAAACCGTCGCCGCCCTGCACGCTCCCGCCTGCGCTTGGCGACTTTCCAAGCTTCAAACCGCTGCGGTTCAAGGCAAAAGACATCCTGACCGCACATGTGTTCAGGTAAGCAGGATGCTCATACAGCTTGACGAACTTGCCGCAGATTTTGCTGTCGTAAAGTAATGGCGTGGGAATGCTGCTGTCGGGGTAATGCTTCTTCATATCGGCCCATGCAGGTCTTCTCGCACTGACAGTTGCAGAAACTGTGCCTGATGTTGCGGTAATCGCCAATTCGTACCTCGCATGTAAGTGATGCGAGATTATATCCATGGGATGCCACATCGTCTGGCCGGGCTGGATGGCACGGCCACTCGCAAACCACCAGCCAATGGAGATAACGGGTCTTCGCAACAAGCTCCTGATACCTACTGTAAACGATGTCAGAGAATCAGGACTGGAGACCCGGGCATTCGACCCGCACAAAAAGACGCGTGCTCCCGAAGGAGCACGCGTTGCGGCCGGGTTATGGCCGAAGCCGGCGGCCCGCGCAGGACGCAACCGGCAAGGGAGATGACGGGTCAGAGCGGCCGACCCGTCATGCCATCACAGCACGCGGCCCGAATCATGCCCGAGCGGCGAGCTGCTGGTGGAGCGGCTAGCGCTGGTGGCGCTGGTACCGTAATAACCGTGGATTTCCGATTGCCAGGCCGAGTTGGCCATGTCCGGCCAGTGATCCTTGTCGAAGCCGGGCGCGTTTTCGATGCGATCCTTGTCGATGTTCAGGCGCAGCTGGTGATTGGCCGTGTCCAGCGCCAGCGCTTCCCACGGAATCGCAAACAGCTTTTCGCCGATCGTCAGCACGCCGCCGGAAGCCATCACCACATAGGCCACCTGGCCGCTCTGCATGTCGAGCATGATTTCCTTCACGGTGCCCAGGTGCTCGTCCTGCATGTTGTGCACGTGGTCGCCGATCAGCGTATCGGCGCCCATCAGGCGCGGCCCCGGACCCTGGTGCCCCTGGTCGACATAGTTGCCGTATCCATCGCGTTCGTAACTCATGGTCGCCTCCTGTTGAAATAAAGATATTTTCCTCCCGGGCAGGTCCTCGGTCTGTTCGTTCGCGCACAATTGAGCGGTCTCGACAAGGGCGGGCGAAGGTGGTGGACAGGGTGGCTGCGGATGATGAAGCCGCCGAATTAGGCTATAATTTCAATTTCCCGCATCGCGCCTTTCCGGCGCCCGATCTCGCAATGACCAAATTTGTCTTCGTCACTGGTGGCGTTGTGTCGTCCCTTGGTAAGGGGATTGCCGCCGCCTCCCTCGCCGCGATTCTCGAATCGCGCGGCCTCAAAGTCACCATGCTCAAGCTGGACCCGTACATCAACGTGGACCCGGGCACGATGAGCCCCATGCAGCACGGTGAAGTCTTCGTTACCGATGACGGCGCCGAAACCGACCTGGACCTCGGCCACTACGAGCGCTTCATCAGCACCCGCATGCGCAAGGTGAACAACTTCACCACGGGCCAGATCTACGAATCCGTGATCCGCAAGGAACGCCGCGGCGAATACCTGGGCAAGACTGTCCAGGTGATCCCGCACATCACGAATGAAATCCAGGACTACATCCGCCGTGGCGCGGAAGGCTACGACGTGGCGCTGTGCGAGATCGGCGGCACCGTGGGCGATATCGAATCGCTGCCGTTCCTGGAAGCGGCTCGCCAGCTGAGCCTGCGCGCCGGGCGCAAGAATTCCGCCTTCGTGCACCTCACCCTGGTGCCGTACATCGCATCGGCGGGCGAACTGAAGACCAAGCCCACCCAGCACTCGGTGCAGAAGCTGCGCGAGATCGGCATCTTCCCGAACGCGCTGCTGTGCCGCGCGGACCGCAAGATCCCCGACGATGAACGCGCCAAGATTTCGCTGTTCTCGAACATCGAGGAAAGCGGCGTGATCTCGGTGTGGGACGTCGACACCATCTACAAGGTGCCGCAGATGCTGCACGACCAGGGCCTGGACGCGATCATCTGCGAAGCCCTGGACATCGAGGCGGCACCGGCCGACCTGTCGGTGTGGTCGAAGCTGATCTACACGCTCGAACACCCGAAGGCGGAAGTGTCGATCGGCATGGTCGGCAAGTACGTGGAACTGACCGAGTCGTACAAGTCGCTGACGGAGGCGCTGCGCCACGCCGGCATCCACACGGAGAGCCGCGTCAACATCGAATACATCGATTCGGAAGAGATCGAGGCGAAGGGCACCGAAGCACTGGCGAAATACGATGCGATCCTCGTGCCGGGCGGCTTCGGCAAGCGCGGCGTGGAAGGCAAGATCCGCGCGGCGCAGTATGCCCGCGAGAACGGCATTCCTTACCTGGGCATCTGCCTGGGCATGCAGGTGGCGCTGATCGAATACGCGCGCCACAAGGCGGGCCTGGCGAACGCCAACTCGACCGAGTTCGAACCGCAGACCGACCAGCCGGTGGTGGCGCTGATCGACGAGTGGCAGAACCAGGACGGCAAGGTGGAAAAGCGCGACATGAATTCCGACCTGGGCGGCACGATGCGCCTGGGCGCGCAAGCCTGCGCCGTGAAGCCGGGCACGCTGGCGCACGACATCTACGGCGGCGTGGTCACCGAGCGCCACCGCCATCGCTACGAAGCGAACAACCATTACCTGTCCCGCGTCGAAGAAGCGGGCCTGGTGGTGGCGGCGCGCACGCCGACCGAAGACCTGTGCGAGATCATGGAACTGCCGCGCGACGTGCACCCGTGGTACATGGGCGTTCAGTACCACCCGGAGTTCAAGTCCACGCCGCGCGACGGCCACCCGCTGTTCACGTCGTACATCCGCGCCGCGCTGGAGCACAAGGCCGCCGGCAGTGCCGACAAGGCGACTGAACCGAAAGAGGGGGCAGCATGAAACTCTGTAACTTCGACATCGGCCTCGACAAGCCGTTCTTCCTGATCGCCGGCACCTGCGTGATCGAATCGCGCCAGATGGCGTTCGACGTTGCCGGTGCGATGAAGGAAATGACGGCCGAACTGGGCATCCCTTACATCTACAAATCGTCGTTCGACAAGGCGAACCGTTCCTCGGGCACGTCGTACCGCGGCCCCGGCATGGAAAAGGGCCTGGAAATCCTGGGCGACGTGAAGCGCGAGCTGGGCGTGCCGGTGCTGACGGACGTGCACTCGATCGAGGAAATCGAGATCGTGTCGTCCGTGGTGGACGTGCTGCAGACGCCAGCCTTCCTGTGCCGCCAGACCGATTTCATCAACGCCTGTGCGCAGTCCGGGCTGCCGGTGAACATCAAGAAGGGCCAGTTCCTGGCGCCGCACGACATGAAGAACGTCATCGACAAGGCACGTGCCGCCGCCAGGGCAAAGGGCCTGAACGAAGACAACTTCATGGCCTGCGAACGGGGTGCCTCGTTCGGCTACAACAACCTGGTATCGGACATGCGCTCGCTGGCGATCATGCGCGAAACCGGCGCGCCGGTGGTGTTCGACGCCACGCACTCGGTGCAGCTGCCGGGTGGGAACGGCACGTCGTCGGGCGGCATGCGCGACATGGTGCCGGTGCTGTCGCGCGCGGCCGTGGCCGTGGGCGTGGCCGGGCTGTTCATGGAAACGCACCCCACGCCGGCCACCGCGCTGTCGGACGGTCCGAACGCCGTGCCGCTGGGCCGCATGAAGGAATTGCTGTCCACGCTGATCGAACTCGATCGCATCACCAAGAAGTCGGGCTTCCTCGAGAACAGCTTCGAATAGAAAGCCTGCGAGCCCCAGGCTCCAATGGACCCAACGGCGTGAAGCCGGGGTCGGACCCGACGGGTCTGACCCCAGTATCCGCCGTTGGGTTTTTGCGTTTACTTCGGGACGCAAACGCATTGTGTAGTAAGCCGCCGCGCTTCCCTACAAGGCCATCCTCTGTTACGCTTGCTGCAATTTTTGCGCGCGGATAATGTTAAAGAAGATTTACGCAACAAGTCCGCGTTGCTGCCACCTGCTTTCCACCACCTTGGAGACTACACATGAGTGCAATCGTAGATATCATCGGCCGCGAGATTCTTGACTCGCGCGGCAACCCGACCGTCGAATGTGACGTGTTGCTGGAGTCGGGCGTGATGGGCCGTGCGGCCGTGCCTTCGGGCGCGTCGACCGGTTCGCGCGAAGCGATCGAGCTGCGTGACGGCGATCCGAAGCGTTACTTCGGCAAGGGCGTGCTGCAGGCATGCGAGAACATCAACACCGAGATCTCCGAAGCGATCATGGGCCTGGACGCGAACGAACAGGCTTTCCTGGACCGCACGCTGATCGACCTGGACGGCACCGAGAACAAGTCGCGCCTGGGCGCCAACGCGATGCTGGCCGTGTCGATGGCTGTCGCCAAGGCCGCCGCCGAAGAAGCCGGTTTGCCGCTGTACCGCTATTTCGGCGGTTCGGGCTCGATGCAGATGCCGGTGCCGATGATGAACGTGATCAACGGCGGCGCCCACGCCGACAACAACCTGGACATCCAGGAATTCATGATCATCCCGGTCGGCGCACCGACCTTCAAGGAAGCGATCCGCTACGGCGCCGAAGTGTTCCACACGCTGAAGAAGATTCTGCACAAGAAGGGCCTGAACACGGCCGTCGGCGACGAAGGCGGCTTTGCACCTTCCCTGGCCAACCATGAAGAAGCCATCAAGCTGATCATCCAGGCCATCGAGGAAGCCGGCTACGAGCCGGGCACGCAGATCGCGCTGGGCCTGGACTGCGCCGCTTCCGAGTTCTACAAGGACGGCAAGTACCAGCTGGAAGGCGAAGGCATGTCGCTGACGGCCACCGAGTTCACCAACCTGCTGTCGACGTGGTGCGACAAGTACCCGATCGTCTCGATCGAGGACGCGATGCACGAAGGCGACTGGGAAGGCTGGGGCATCCTGACCGCGGCGCTGGGCAAGAAGGTGCAGCTGGTGGGCGACGACCTGTTCGTCACCAACACCAAGATCCTGAAGGAAGGCATCCAGAAGGGCATCGCCAACTCGATCCTCATCAAGATCAACCAGATCGGCACGCTGACCGAAACGTTCGCCGCCATCGAAATGGCCAAGCGCGCCGGCTACACCGCCGTGATCTCGCACCGCTCGGGCGAAACGGAAGATTCGACGATCGCCGACATCGCCGTGGGCCTGAACGCGCTGCAGATCAAGACCGGTTCCATGTCCCGCTCGGATCGCATGGCCAAGTACAACCAGCTGCTGCGCATCGAGGAAGACCTGGGCGACATCGCTTCCTACCCGGGCCGCGACGCGTTTTACAATTTGAAGTAATGCGTTTGAAGTGATGCGTTTGAAGTACTGTTACTCAGGTAGAATGCGCCTGAAGTAACACAGCACTTTCACCACTCTGACACCGGCCGGGCTCTCCGGCCGGTTCTTATTTTTATGCGTCTGATTACCCTTGCCCTGGCAGCGCTGCTGCTGCTGATTCAATATCCGTTGTGGCTGGGGAAAGGCGGTTGGCTCAAGGTGCAGGACCTCGAACAGCAGGTCGACAAGGCCCACGCGAAAAACGAGGAACTGCGACGCCGCAACGCCAAGCTCGATTCCGAAGTGCGCGACCTGAAGGATGGCACCGGCGCCGTCGAGGAACGCGCGCGCTACGAGCTGTCGATGATCAAGCAGAACGAAATCTACGTGCAGATCCTGCGCAAAGGCCAGATCCCCGGCGATGGCGCCACGCCAGCCCCGCCACCTCCCGACGAGCCTGCCAAACCAGTGCGCTAGTTGCCCAGAAACAGGGGACGGACCCCTGTTTTGAGGAAACATCGGCAACGTTCCGTGCGATTGGACGGCCTTATAGCGGGTATCCCAAGAATCATTTCCTGGAAACAGGGGTACGTCCCCAGTTTTGCCAAGTACCAATTTGGCGCAGGTTGCACCAATGCGGTGCTGTCGAGCTATCGAAACCGGTGCGAAATATCTTTGTTTGATATTCCGCACCAGTCACGCGCAACTATTTCCTGAACGGCACGGTTCTTGCATTCCCTGCGTGCTTTTGCACTTACCGGGGAGTAGTGGTCAATGGAGTCGTTCAAGAGCGGTGCCGATGCCTTGTTTGTCCTGTTGGGCGGCATCATGGTGCTGGCGATGCATGCCGGATTCGCGTTCCTCGAGCTGGGCACGGTGCGCAAGAAGAGCCAGGTCAATGCGCTGGTCAAGATCCTTGTCGATTTCTGCGTGTCGGCGATCGTGTATTTCACGGTGGGCTACGGCATCGCCTATGGCGTGCATTTCTTCGGGCCGACCGATACGCTGGTGGCGAACAATGGCTACGCCCTCGTGAAGTTCTTCTTCCTGCTGACGTTTGCCGCGGCCATTCCTGCGATCATTTCCGGCGGCATCGCCGAGCGGGCCAGGTTCTACCCGCAGATGATCGCCACGGCGCTGCTCGTCGGCTTCGTCTATCCCTTCTTCGAAGGCATCGCCTGGAACGGCAACTTCGGACTCCAGGCGGCGCTGGAATCGGCGTTCGGCGCGCCGTTCCATGACTTTGCCGGCTCGATCGTCGTGCATGCGGTCGGCGGCTGGGCCGCGCTGCCGGCCGTGCTGCTGCTGGGCGCGCGCCGCGGGCGCTATGGCAGGGATGGCCGCATCGCGGCGCACCCGCCATCGAACATTCCGTTCCTCGCGCTGGGGGCGTGGATCCTCGCGGTGGGCTGGTTCGGCTTCAATGTGATGAGCGCGCAAACGCTCGACAAGATCAACGGCCTCGTTGCCGTCAATTCGCTGATGGCGCTCGTGGGTGGCACGCTGGCCGCGCTGGTGCTGGGAAAGAACGACCCCGGCTTTGTCCACAACGGCCCGCTGGCAGGGCTGGTGGCCGTCTGCGCCGGCTCCGACCTGATGCACCCGCTTGGCGCACTGGCGACCGGCGCCGTGGCGGGCGCGATCTTTGTGGTCATGTTCACGCTGGCGCAAAACCGCTGGAAGATCGACGACGTGCTGGGCGTGTGGCCCCTGCACGGCCTGTGCGGCGCCTGGGGCGGCATTGCCGCCGGCATCTTCGGCAGCCGGGCGCTGGGCGGGCTGGGAGGCGTGTCCCTGCCATCGCAGATCGCGGGCACCGTGCTGGGCATCGTCATCGCCAGCGCCGGCGGCGCACTCGTGTACGGCGTGCTGAAACTGACCATCGGCTTGCGGCTCGACCCCGAGCAGGAATTCGATGGCGCCGACCTGTCGATCCACAAGATCAGCGCCACGCCGGAGCGCGAAACCATCGCCGGTTGACGCCGCGGCGTCGCACATCGGCCACACCCTCGCGGTATGTTCTGAACGTACCGCGGAGGAAGTGACTGATAAGATTCCGCAACATTTCCGTCCTTGCAAATAAGAATCATTCGCATTAATATGGTGGTCTTTGCCAGCCACCTGTTCCACGCCAGGAGCCAGCTTCCAACTGACTCCCACACTGGAACACCATGGATGCACTTACCGCGCGCCGGCGCCTGCTGCCGGCGTTGTTGATGTCCGCGCTGGCGCCGCTGGCCCACGCCCAAACCACCGCCTCCGCCACCGCCTCGTCCACTTCGGCTCTCGGCGAGATCACCGTGACCGCCGAGCGCGACGCGCAGGCAAGCAAGGCCGGCACCACGACGAAGGTCACGGCCGACGACCTGACGCGCCAGGCGGCGCAGAACATGCAGAACATCGCCCGCTACGCGCCGCTGGTCAGCGTGCCGAATGCGGCGAGCGGTTCGGGCAGTGTGTGGGACAGCAGCGGCAACACGGGCTTCAATATCCGCGGCATCGACGGCAACCGCGTGAGCATGGATCTGGACGGCATCGCGCTGCCCGACGCGGCGCCGAAGCCCGACGGCTCCACGCTGAACAGCTTCGGCATTGGCCGCGACTACTTCGATCCGGAGACGTTCCGCGCGGTGAGCATCGTGTCCGGCACCACCAGCAACACCGGCAACAGCGGCAACAGCGGCACCGGCACGCCGGGCCTGGGCGGTTCCGTGCAGTTCACCACGAAAGCGCCCGAGGATTACCTGAGCGCCGACCGTCCCCTCCACGCCGACTACAAGTTCGGCTACGACGGGTCGAACAATATGCGCATGCATGCGATCACGGGCGCCGCGCAGGCCGGCGACCTGCAGGTTCTCGCGCTGCTCGTGCACCGTGAAGGGATAGAGTACGAATCCGAAGGCAGTGCGGTAACGAACCCGGACGACTGGACTTCCGATGCACTGCTGGCCAAGCTGGCATGGTCGCCCTTCGCCGGCCACAAGCTTACCGCCACCATGGATGCCTACCAGGCCAGCCACACGCGCGCCTACATCAACAAGACCAGCGCACTGTATCCGGCCGGCGTGGCCCAGGATTCCAGTACGCGGCGCAACCGCTTCTCGCTCGACCATGAATTCACCGGCAAGACAGCGCTGTTCGACAGGCTGTCTTCACGCATCTATGCGCAGAACGCCGAGGTCGACGACCACACGATCGGTCCCTATGTCTCCCAGGGCCAGCGCTACGACCGCTCGATCGAGACGGGCTATTTCAACAAGAGCCGCGGCCTGGCCAGCCACGCCGTAAAAACGCTCGGGGCGCACGAACTGTCGTATGGCATCAGCGCGGAAACCGTCGACACACGCCGGCCATGGCGTGAAGACCGCACGGTGCTGGCCACCGGCGCACACCAGATCACCAGCAAAAACCGCATGGTCGATACGGACACGACGAAGCTGGCGGCCTTCGCCAACGCCGATATCGTGCTGGCCGAAGGCCTGACCTTGGCGCCAGGCCTGCGCTATGACTGGCGCGAACTGAAGCCGAAGAATATCCAGGACTACGTGGTGGCGGTGCCCGCCGCGCGGGAAGAACTGCGCGAGCGCAAGGACGACTACTTCACGCCGAGCCTGAAGCTGAGCTGGAAGTTCCTCCCCGAGCTGATGGCCTACGCGACCTGGACGCGCGGCACGCGCCTGCCCACGGCGGCGGAACTGACCGGCACCTACGACTCATTCAGCTATACGGGGACCGGCAATGGCTACGCAGTGCTCGGCAACGCGGACCTGAAGAAGGAAACGAGCAACGCGTTCGAACTGGGCCTCTCCGGCCACCCGGCGCGCGGCGTGACATTCGATGCCTCGGTCTTCCACACGAAGTACGAGAACTTCATCGAGTACGCCACGCAGCCGGCCGATCCGGTCAACTTCCCGACCATCACGCAGGGCCTGTTCCGGCCCGAGAACGTGGGTGAGGCGAAGACATGGGGCGCCGAGATTTCCACCAGCTTCGCGCTGGGCGAATGGAACACCGCACTGGATGGCGCCAGCGTGAACGTGGGCGCCGGCGTCCAGCACAGCAAGGCGCGCAACACGATCACGGGCGCCGAGGGCGAGCTGGCCTCCACCTTGCCGCGCAAGGTCAGCGCCACGTTCGCCTGGGACGATCCGGGCAAGCGGGGCGGGGCGGCGCTGTCGATCTTCAACGTGCGCGGCAAGCAGGCTGGCGCCGACGTGATCTCGAATGTCACCGGCGCGCGCTTCGACGTGCCCGGCGCCACGGTCGCAGACCTGACCGCCTACTGGAACATCGGCAAGCATGCCACCGTCATGGCCGGCATCTACAACCTGACCGACAAAAAATACTGGGACTACGCATCGTCGCGCAGCCTGGCCGCCGGCACCACGGCCGCCACGCTGGCCGACATCGAACGCCAGGCGCGCCCCGGCCGCTACGGCGCCGTCACGCTCAAAGTGATTTACTGAGGAGAAAAAGCATGAAAACCCATCGTCGTTATACCGGCCTGCTGGCCCTGTCCGGCGCCCTTGTCTTCGGCATGGCCGCGAGCCACGCCAGCGCCGCCACGCTGGCCGAACGCTGGAACACGCTGCGCACCGAGCAGCCGAAACTGGGCATCCGCGATGCCGCGAAACAGTTGAACGTTTCCGAGGCCGAGCTGCTCGCGACCGGCATCGGCAAGACCGTCACGCGCCTGGCCGAGACCGATCATGCGCCACGCGAAATCATGCGCCGCGCGCTGGACCTGGGCAAGGTGATGGCGCTCACGCGCAACGAGAACGCCGTCATCGAAGTCACGGGCGAGGCCACGCGCATCGCCAAGCAGGGTGACGAAGGTGCGAAGGATGCGGAACGCGAGGCGCGCGAACTGAACATCGCCGGCGGCTACCTGGGCGGCCCGATCGACCTGCGCTTCCACTTCACGAAATGGAAGCATGCGTTCGCCGTCGTCCAGCCGGGCAAGGATGGCAACGTGTCGCGCAGCCTGCAGTTCTTCGACGAAAATGGCACTGCCGTCCACAAGGTGTACCTGAAGGATGACAGCAAGGTCGCCGTGTTCGACAAGCTGGTGGCCGACTTTCGCCACCCGCAGCAGGACGGCAAGCTGGCCATCGTGGCCGCCGCGCCGAAGGCGGCCGAGAAGCCGGATACCGCTGTCGACGTCAAGGAATTCCAGCAGGCCTGGAAGGACATGTCGGACGTGCACCAGTTCAACCGCATCGTCTCGGAATTCAAGCTGTCGCGCGAACAGGCGCTGCGCCTGGCGCCCGCCGGCGTGGCCACGAAGGTGGCGCCGCAGGCCGTGCGGCAACTGCTGGAGCAGGCGGCGGCGAAAGGGGTGCCGATCATGGCGTTCGTCGGCAATGGCGCCGTCACGCAGATCTACAGCGGCAAGGTGAACAAGGTGCAGGAGGCGGGCGGCTACTTCAACGTGCTGGACCCGGACTTCAACCTGCACCTGCGCGACAAGGCGCTCAAGGCCGGCTATGTGCTGCAGCGCGCCGGTGTGACGTCCGTGGAGTTCTACGACGACAAGGGCGAACTCGTGGTCACGTTCTTCGGCGTGCGCGAGCGGGGCAAGCCGCAGCCGCAGCCATGGCTGGACCTGGCCGCGGGGCTGCCGAAGGCATAAGCCGGGCAAGTGTCACCCGGGGCAACACCTGGGGTCAGACCCGCGTTCACCGTCGGCAGCAAGCACCAGTGTTGGCGGCATTGCGGGTCTGACCCCGGCTTTCATCGGTGCCGGGCTTGGAGCACGGTACGCCTGGCGGCTTCCCGGCATCAGGGAATCAGCTTCTCCCGCTTCAGCCGCTCGAACAGATAGAAGAACGCCTCCGGCGTGCCCTGGTAATCCAGGAAGCCGGCCTTGCGGCTCTTGGTCATGTCGGTGATGACTTCCATCGGACGGCCCAGGTCGGCGTCCGTGTGCCACCACGAAGCCAGGCGCGTGACGTCGGGTTCAGCGAGCCCGTGGCGCGTGGCGATCTCGCGCCACAGCGCGGGCGCATCGTTCATCCGCGATTCGAGCGGGCTGGTTTCAGACGGCAGCGGCGCCGCCTCCACGCCGAAGTAGTCGGCCAGCCGCGGCCACAGCCACTGCCAGCGGAACACGTCGCCGTTGACCACGTTGAAATCCTCGTTCGCCCCGGCCTCGCTGGTCGAAGCCCATTGCAGGTGCCGCGCCAGCAGACGCGCATCGGTCATGTCCACCAGGCCTTCCCATTGCTGGCGGCTGCCGGGGAACACGAATGGCTGGCCCGTGTGCTTGCACAGCGCGGCGTAGACCGCCAGGGTCTGGCCCATGTTCATCGCGTTGCCCACGGCGAAACCGATGATCGTGTGCGGCCGGTGCACGCTCCAGGTGAAACCGTACTGTCGCGCCGCATCGAACAGGCGGTCTTCCTGTTCGTAATAAAAATTCGGCACGTCCTGCCGACCCTGCTCTTCGCGGAAGGGCGTGATCGGTACGGCACCCTTGCCATAGGCGTCGAACGGGCCGAGGTAGTGCTTCAGGCCCGTCACCAGCGCTACGTGGCGCACGCTGCCGGCGGGGCCGACCGCGTCGAGCACGTTCTTCACCATGGCGCCATTGACGCGGATGTTTTCCTCTTCGTTCGCCTGCCGTGACCATGCCGCGATGAAGACATGGCTGGGATCGACGCCGGCCAGTGCCTGCGCCACGTCGGGCGATGTCAGGTCGGCGCTGATCTGGCGCACGCCCGGTACGCCGGGCGTGCGGCCGCGCGAAACGCCATGCACCTGCCAGCCTTCGGCCAGCAGCTGCTCGGCCAGCGCGCTGCCGACGACGCCGCTGCTGCCGATGATGAGTGCCTTGTTGGTCATGCTTGCTCCTTGTTCCTGCGTGTTGGACAAGGCAGGACTGTAAACAAAAACGGCGGCGCCTGCAGGAGCGGTGCGCCGCCAGGATGAGCAATCGGCCGTGTCAGCCGGCGAGCGCTTTGACGCCCAGGGCCGGGTCGTCCGTGAAGAAGCCGTCCAGGCCCAGCGCCAGGTAGCGCCGCATCTCGGCAATGGAACCCGCCTCGTTGCGCGCATCGTCGCCGGCGCCATCGCGGAAGTCGGCGGCGAGGAAGCGGTTCTCGGGGCGGAACGTCCACGTGACCAGCCGGAGCCCGGCGGCACGGGCATCGGCCGCCAGCGCCGTGGGCGTATCGAGCCGGCCATCCTTCTTCAAAGGAATCAGCGCGCGGGTCGGCGGTGCGAAGACGTCGGCATACTCGGCGATGGCGCGCAGGCCCGCCGGCGTCGCCATGTCCGCGTAGGTAAGCGACCCGCCCGTTGCCGCCACGTCGCTCGGCTTCACCGGGCCCACGCCGACCAGCTGCACCAGCCGCAGGTTCGCGCGCTTGCCCAGCTTTTCGCGCAGCATGCGCAGGTTGGCTACTTCGAACGACTGGATCTCGACCGGCGCACGGCGCGTGTACTCATGCGCGGCCAGCGTGGCGATGACACGCTCTTCCAGCGGCAGGCCGAGACGGGCGAAGTACGTGGAATGCTTCAGTTCCGGTATCAGGCCGATCGTGCGGCCGACGGTGGCCGACTGCGCGGCCAGGAAGTCGATGACTTCCTCGAGCGTCGGCACCTGGAACATGCCGTCGTACCTGGCGCTGCCGGGGCGCGATTGCGGAATGCGTTCGATGGTACGCAGCGTTTTCAGCTCGGCCAGCGTGAAGTCCTCGACGAACCAGCCGTCGTGGGTGACGCCGTCGATCGTCTTGCGGACGTGGCGGCTGGCGAACTCGGGGCGTTTTGCCACGTCGGTGGTCTCGGACAGGAATGCCTCGTGGCGCGCGACCGGCACGCCATCCTTCGTCGACACAAGGTCCGGCTCGATGAAGTCGGCGCCGTCGGCGATCGCCTTGGCATAGGCGGCCAGCGTGTGCTCGGGCCGCAAGGCCGAGGCACCGCGGTGCGCAATGACCAGCGGCCGTGCCGGCTTGGCGGCTTGCGCGGCCGGCAGCAGCAGGGAACCGGTCAAACCCGCCGCCGTAGCCGCCATGGTTTTGGCGCCCACCGCGATAAAGCCGCGGCGCGACAGGTAACGCTTGCTGGGCCAGTTCGTCATTTGAAGTCCGCCATTACCGTGAGGAAGCCCTGCCGCGGGGCGATCGGGAAGGTATTGTACGTCCTGTCGGCCGCGCCGACGACCACATTCAGGTCGCCCCGGCGGTCGGCCAGGTTCGTCACGTTGACGCGGTAGCGCGCATTCTTCACCCAGGTGCCGTCCAGGAAGGGCAGCCTGCCCGTCACGCCGAGGCCCAGCAGGAAGTAGCTGCTGACCGACAGGTCGTTGGTATACGTGGCGTAGCGCTTGCCGACGTAGTCGCCGCTCAGCTGGAACTCCGTGCCGCCCAGGTTCAGCGAGGCGACGAACTTGTTCATCCATTCCGGGCTGCCCGGAATCTTCTTGCCGGCCGTGGGCACGGTGTTCGCGCCGTTCAGGTAGTTGTCCTTGTACTCCGAGCGGTTGTACGAAATCGCATCGTAGAACGAGAACGCGCGGCCGAAGTGGAACGTGCCGGACATGTCGATGCCGTCGATCTTCACGTTGCCCACGTTGGCGAGCACCGGGTTGCCGCCGATGATCGCCGAGATCACGGGTGTGGGGCTGATCGTCAGCAGGCGGTCCTTGAAGTTCACATGGTAGACGTTGACCTGGCCATCGAAGCCCGTCAGCGGGCCGGCACTGAACGAGCGGCTGGTGCGCAGGCCGGCTTCGAACGTGACCGACGTTTCCGGTTTCGCGCTGGCCTTGAACAGGTCGAACGCGGACTGGCTGGCCAGGCTCCAGGGCGATGCGCCACCGCCGCCATAGGTGACGAACTGGCGCATGTTCTTTTGCACGTTGACGAAGGCCTGCTCGGTGCCGGTGACATCCCAGCGCGCGCCCAGTTGCGGCAGGAACCATTTCTTCGTGTCGATATCGCCTTCGGGCAGCGCCGTGGAGCCGCCGGCGATCGCGCCCGCTTTCGGCTGCACCGGCATCATGCCGCGCGCGAACTGCAGGCTGGACTTGAAGCCGCCCTGCAGCACGAGGTCGGGGCGCACGCGCCATTCGTCCTGCAGGTGCAGCTGCACGACCTTGTTGTCGATCTCGCTGCCGTACTGCGTGATCAGCGGATTTTCCGGGCGGTCGTAGGGTGAACTGGGGTTGTTCACGTCCAGCGCATACCAGCGGCGGTAGGCTTGCGATTCATTCTTCTCGAACCACAGGCCACCCTGGATCGTGTGCGCGCCGATCTCGGTGCGCAAGGTCGACAGCCAGCCGGTCCGGTTGATCCGGTACTCGGTGGTGCGGGTGGCATAGCCGGAGTTGCCGAACACCTGCTTGAGGTTCTGGTTCGGGTAATAGACGGCGAACAGCGCGGGCAGGCCGGCCACGCCGATCGGGCCGGCGACGACGCCCACGCCGTCGTCGTAGTGGTAATAGACCTGGTTCGACCAGGTGGTGGTGTCGTTCAGGTTCCAGTCGTACTTCACATAACCGAGGTAATCCTCGCGCTGCGCATCGCTGTAGTAGTTGCGGTAGTTGTTGCCTTCGGCCGCCGGCGTGGCGCCCGTCGGCGACAGGTAATTCAACGCGGTCTGGAAGTCGGGGTACAGGAAGGGGCGGGTATACGGCTGGTATTTCTCGGTGGCCGAGTGGACCGTGCTGTCTTCGTTCGGCTCGATCTTGTCGCTGTAGTTGAAGAAGACGGTGAGGCGGCCGGCGGCGTTGTCGTTGACGAACTTGGCGTTGACCTGGTCGCCGCCCTGGCGGCCGTGGAAGTCCCAGGCGCGGGCTTCGTGGTGCATGGCGGAGACGTAGACGCTGGCGTCGCCCATCTTCCCGGAGTCATAACGCAGGAAGGTGCGCGACGTGTCGTGGCTGCCCAGGGTTTGCTGCACGGCGAAGTTGCGCCCGGCCAGCGGGTCCGACGAGAACGTCTCGATGGTGCCACCGAGGTTGCTGGTGGACGCGGTGGCCAGGTCGCCGGCGCCGGAGGACAGTACGACGCCGCGCACGTTTTCCGAGATCACCGCGCGCTGCGGCGACAGGCCGTTGTAGTTGCCGTATTGCTGGTCGCCGAGCGGCACGCCATCCATCGTGTAGCCCAGCTGCTGGCCCGAGAAGCCGTGCACGAACAACGACAGGTTCTGCTCGTTGTTGCCCCACGGGTCGGCCGTCTGGAAGCTGACACCGGGCAGCGTCTGCAAGGCCTTCAGCGGATTGGTGCCGGGGAGGATCTTCTGGATGTCGTCGCCCTTCATCGCCACCGACGAACGGGTGCGGCGCGTGGCCACTTCCACCGTCGCGATCGGGCCGGCCGCCGCTGCTGCCGCCTCGCTGTTGGCATCCACGGCAGCGCTTTCCATCGCCGCCACCGCCGTCGCCACCTGCTGTGCCATCGCCAGCGGCGCCAGCGCCAGGCTCGCCAGCATGGCGGCCTTGATCTGTTTCTTCATCGTTCGCTCGTCGTTAAGTTGGTTGAAAATGCAACGACGCGGAGCGTAGCGAGACGATGTGACGGCGTGATGACTACCGCGCAACAATGTTTCCAAAATTCGGGGACTGTCCCCGTTTTTTAGCAACTTTTCCGTGAAAATAAGTGCTATCGAGGTATCCGCGAATGCTGAGTAGTCAATTAAAAGGAATATTTCCAAAAAATGGGGACTGTCCCTGGTGTTGTATTGCGACCAGCTCAGCCGTTGGGCAATACGATGTCGAGAAATGTTTCTAGAAATTGGGGTCTGACCCCGGTTTTTGGCAATAAAAAACCCGCCCGGGAGGGCGGGCTTTGGGGGAGGGCGGGGTGCTTAGTGCTTCGCTTCGGTCGGGTGGATCAGCGCTTCGGCGGGGGCGTCGCTGGCAAAGAGCTGGGCGCAGTCGACGGCGTCGTACTCGTAGTGCTTGCCGCAGAAATCGCAGTTGATGCCCAGCTTGCCCTGTTCGGCCAGCGCGTCTTCCACTTCGACCTGGCCCAGCATCTTGAGCATGTTGCCGACCTTGTCGCGCGTGCAGCTGCAGTGGAACGACGGGTGCACGGGGTCGAATACGCGGATCGTTTCTTCCCAGAACAGGCGTTTTTGCAGCACGTCGATTTCGGTGGACAGCAGTTCTTCTTCCTTCAGCGTGCGGCCCAGCATCACGGCGCGGTTCCACGTTTCCAGCGCTTCTTCCGGCGAGACGGGATTCGCCTCGGCCTTGCCGCCATGCAGCGGCAGCTTTTGCAGCAGCAGGCCGCGCGCCACGTTGTCGTCGGCGGCCAGCCACAGTTGCGTGTCCAGTTGCTCGGAGCGCAGCATGTAATGTTCGATGACGGTCGCCACGTCGTCGCCGTCCAGCGGCACGACGCCCTGGTACGGCTGCTGGCCCGGCACCTTCTCCGCCGGGTCGAGCGTGATCACGAAGCGGCCCCGGCCGGTCTGGTTCAGCAGTGCCGTCAGGTTGGCGTCGTCGGTGATCGTCGCGTCTTCGTTCAGCTTCGCGGTGGCGCGCATGCGCAGTTGCGAATCGCACTCGACGACCAGCAGGCGTACCGGGCCGTCGCCGTGGATCTGCATCACGATCGAGCCGTTGAATTTCAGGTTGGCCGACAGCAGTGCGGCCGCCGAGACCATCTGTCCCAGCAGCCGCTTGACGGCCACCGGGTACTGGTGGCGGGCCTGGATCTCGCGCCACGTGGAGGAGATGTCGACCAGCTCACCGCGCACGGCGGCGTTCTCGAAAATGAATTTTTGCAGCGTATCCTGGGTCATGCGTTATCCAATCTTTTTCAAATTTGTCTTGAACAGCTGCGCGCGCTGCACATAGCTGTCGGCGCTGCCTTTCAGCCGCGCCACGTCGTCCGCCGTCAGTTCGCGCACGGCCTTGGCCGGGGAGCCGATGATCAGCACGTTATCGGGAAATTCCTTGCCTTCGGTGACGAGCGCCCCGGCGCCCACGAGGCAACCCTTGCCGATCTTCGCGCCATTCAGGATCACGGCCTGGATGCCGACCAGCGCACCGTCGCCGATCGTGCAGCCATGCAGCATGACCTGGTGGCCGATCGTCACGTCGCGTCCGATCGTCAGCGGGTAGCCCATGTCGGTATGCATCACCGTGCCTTCCTGCACATTGCTGTTTTCGCCGATCGTGATCCGCTCGTTGTCGCCGCGCAGCGAGGCGCCGTACCACACGGAGCTGTTCGCTTGCAGCGTCACCTTGCCGATCAGCGTGGCACTGTCGGCCACGAAGGCGGAGGCGTCGATCTCGGGCGCATCATCGCCCAGCTGGTAAATCGTCATCGGTTGGCCTTATCCGGGGGAAAATATTGGCCACATTTTACGCCCTTGCGCCCCGGCATTCGTCTCATGCATGCTTTGCGGGCTTAATAAGAACGATCGTGCTAAAGTATGAGGCTGATGGTCTTTCCTGAGCGAAAGGCCGCATATTGCGACGACTCCGACCAATTCAAGACCCGACCGATGACACCTTCCCGTTCCGATTTCCTCGCCGTGCGCGGCCTGCGCACCCACGTTCGCCACTGGGGTCGTGAAGGCGCCCCCAAGATCTTCAT
Organism: Pseudoduganella lutea; assembly: GCF_004209755.1. Classification (NCBI taxonomy): domain Bacteria; kingdom Pseudomonadati; phylum Pseudomonadota; class Betaproteobacteria; order Burkholderiales; family Oxalobacteraceae; genus Pseudoduganella; species Pseudoduganella lutea. The sequence goes on from NZ_CP035913.1 coordinate 4,662,631, forward strand.
GCTGCATGGCTGGATGGACGTGGGTGCCTCGTTCCAGTTCGTCGTCGACCACCTGGGCGGCGACTGGCACGTGATCGCGCCTGACTGGCGCGGCTTCGGCCTGACGGAGCGCGCGGGCACCGATACCTACTGGTTCCCTGACTACCTCGCCGACCTGGAGGCGATCCTGCGTCACTACCAGCCGGAAGGGCAGGTGAACCTGGTGGGCCACAGCATGGGCGGCAATATCGCCGGCATCTATGCGGGCGTGCGGCCGGAACGGATCCGCCGCTTTGTCAACCTGGAAGGGTTCGGCCTCACGGGCGCGAAGCCGGAAGATGCCCCGAAACGCTACGCGAAATGGCTGGACGAGCTGCTCGACCCGCCAACGATGAAGGGCTACCCCACGCAGGCGGCGGTGGCGGCGCGCCTGCAAAAAACCAATCCGCGCCTGACGGACGAGCGGGCGGCCTTCCTGGCGCAGCACTGGTCCGCGCAAAATGCCGCCGGCGAGTGGGAAATCCTCGGCGACCCGGTGCACAAGCAGGCCAGCCCGCTGCCTTACCACGCCGAGGACATCATGGCGTGCTGGCGCCGCATCACGGCGCCGGTGCTGTGGGTGGAAGCGGCCGACACCAATATGTGGCTGTGGATGGGCGGTCCGGAAGAGGGGCGCCGCGAGGTCGACCGGCGCATGGCCCACATCGCCGACGTTACGCCGCAGATGGTGCCGGACGCCGGCCACATGTTGCACCATGACCAGCCGGCGCTGCTGGCGGAAATGATCGCGCGCTTTCTCGGCTGATCCGCTGCGTGATTCTTCGCATAAATGAAGCGCCGGCACGCCGCGCGGCAGGCAGCGGTACAATGCGCCTCATTGAAGTCCATTCATTACCGAACCGAATCGCTCCATGCTGAAAGTCGACCTGCACTGCCATTCCAACGTTTCCGACGGTGTCCTGCCGCCGGCCGCCGTGGCGAAGTACGCGCGCCAGTCCGGCGTGGACGCGTGGGCGCTGACCGACCACGATGAAGTGGGCGGCATTGCCGCGGCGCGCGTGGCCGCGGCCGAACTGGGCATGCGCTTCGTGGCGGGCGTGGAAATCTCGATCACGTGGAGCGGTGAAACGGTGCACATCGTGGGGCTGAATATCGACGAGAACGACCCTGCGCTCGTGCGCGGCCTCGCCGCCACGCGCGAGGGCCGCGATGCGCGCGGTCGCGAGATCGGCGAACAACTGGCCAAGGCCGGCATTCCGGGTGCCTATGAAGGCGCGCTGGAATTCGTCGACAACCCGGCGCTCATGTCGCGCACCCACTTTGCCCGCTTCCTCGTGCAGCAGGGCTACTGCGCCAACACGCCGGAAGTGTTTCGCAAATACCTTTCCGAAGGCAAGCCCGGCTACGTGCCGCATCGCTGGGCCAGCCTGGAAGATGCCGTCGGCTGGATCCTCGGCGCGGGCGGCACGGCCGTCATCGCCCACCCGGGCCGCTACCGCTTCAACCAGTTGCAGCAGGGCGTGCTGTTCGACCAGTTCAAGGAGCTGGGCGGCACCGCAATCGAGGTGGTGACCGGCAGCCACACGCCCGACCAGTACCCGCAGTATGCCCAGCTGGCGAACGCCTATGGCTTCCTGGCGTCGCGCGGCACCGATTTCCACGCGCCGGGCGAGGCAAGGGTGGATTTCGCCGCGCTGCCGCCGCTGCCGGCCAGCGTCACCCCGGTCTGGCACGACTGGTTCTGACACCGGCGCGGCTCTCCCGCCGCCGGTGCCGCGGCGTGCCTGCACGCATGGCTTAATCGCCTTGTAATTTTATGGTTATAGCCTTATATGACCCCACGGATCATATCCAGAGAACCTATACATCATGAAACGCATCGTCCTGTTTATCGCCACCAACCTCGCCGTGATGTTGGTGCTGTCCATCGTGCTCTCGCTGCTCGGCATCGGCCGTCCCGGAGCGGGCGGCCAGCTGGAAATGGGCGGACTGCTGGCGTTTTCGCTGGTGGTCGGTTTCACCGGCTCGATCATTTCGCTGCTCATCTCCAAGCCCATGGCGAAATGGACGACCGGCGCGCGCGTGATCGACGCGCCGCAGAATTCCACCGAACAGTGGCTGCTGTCGACCGTGCAGCGCCTGGCGCAGCGCGCCGGCATCGGCATGCCCGAAGTGGCCGTGTATGACGGCGAGCCGAACGCGTTCGCCACGGGCGCCTTCAAGAATTCGGCGCTGGTCGCCGTTTCCACGGGCCTGCTGCAATCGATGAACCGCGAGGAAGTGGAAGCGGTGCTGGGCCACGAGGTGGCGCACATCGCCAATGGCGACATGGTGACGCTGACGCTGATCCAGGGCGTCGTCAACACCTTTGTCGTGTTCTTCGCCCGCATCGTCGGCTTCTTCGTCGACAAGGTCCTGTTGCGCAACGAAGGGGGGCGCGGCCCCGGCTACATGATCACCGTGTTCATCTGCGAGATCGTGTTCGGCCTGCTGGCGTCGATCATCGTGGCCTGGTTCTCGCGCAAGCGCGAATTCCGCGCCGACGCCGGCTCGGCGCGCCTGCTGGGCAGCACCGCGCCGATGCAGAATGCGCTGGCCCGCCTGGGCGGCATGGAGCCGGGCGGCCTGCCGCAGAACATGGCCGCTTCCGGCATTTCGGGCGGTGGCGGCTGGTCGGCGCTGTTTTCCACCCACCCGCCATTCGAGGAACGCATCGCGGCCTTGCAGGCGCTCCGATAAACTTGCCAACACAACAGCATGAGCCAATTCTTCGACATCCACCCCGTCAACCCGCAGGGCCGCCTCATCAAGCAGGCTGCCCAGATCATCCACGGTGGCGGCGTGGTGGCCGTGCCCACCGACTCATGCTATGCGCTGGTCTGCCACCTGGACGACAAGGCGGCCGTCGAGCGCCTGCGCCGCATCCGCGGCATCGATGAAAAGCATCACCTGGCGCTGCTGTGCCGCGACCTGTCCGAGATCGGCGTCTATGCACGCGTGGACAACAAGCAGTTCCGGCTGCTGAAGGCGGCCACGCCGGGGCCGTTCACGTTCATTCTCGAAGCCACGCGCGAGGTGCCGCGCCGGCTGTCGCATCCGTCGCGCAAGACCATCGGCCTGCGCGTGCCGGAAACCCCGATCGTCGAAGCGCTGATGGCCGAACTGGGCCAGCCGCTGATCTCCTCGACATTGATCCTGCCGGAAGAAACCGAACCGCTCAACGATCCCGAGGAAATCAATGCCCGCATCGGCAAGCAGCTCGACCTGGTCATCGATGGCGGCGCGTGCAGCATGGAAATGACCACCGTGATCGACCTGACGGGCTCCGAGCCCGAGCTGGTGCGCCTGGGGCGCGGCGACCCGGCCATCGTCGGCCTGTAAGAACCGAGCCGTGAAGCGCGCCGGCCATTCCCCAGCCGGCATCTTTGCCTTTCTTTACTTCCCATCCCTCTTTCGACCCGTCAGGCCCTTGATTGCGGTCTGGTAAAATTTTGCCCATGAGTGAATTCAGTCAAGCCATCCAGACCGTTGCGGTGTACGCGATTCCCATCCTGTTCGCGATTTCGTTGCACGAGGCAGCGCATGGCTACGTGGCGCGGTATTTCGGCGACCCGACCGCTGCCCAGCTGGGCCGGCTGTCGATGAATCCCACCCGCCACATCGACCCCTTCGGTACCATCCTCCTGCCGCTGATCCTGTACCTGACGATCCACATGCCGTTCGGCTACGCCAAGCCCGTGCCGGTCGACTACAGCCGGCTGCGCAATCCAAAGAAGCAGATGGGCTTCGTGGCCGCGGCCGGACCCATGGCGAACTTCGCCATGGGCCTTGGCTGGATGGTGTGGCTGGTGATCATGCGCGGCATGGATGTTTCCGAGCCGTTCCTGATCAAGATGGCGATCGCCGGCATCAATGTGAACGCGATCATGTGCGTGTTCAACCTGCTGCCCGTGCCGCCGCTCGATGGCGGGCGCATCCTGACGGCGCTGCTGCCGAACGAACTGGCGCGGCGCTATGCGGGCATCGAGCGGTATACGTTGTGGATCTTCATCGGCCTGATGGTGCTGATGTATTTCAATGTGCTGACGCCACTGCTGGGCGGCATGGTCGGCGTGTTCATAGAACTGTTGGCGCTGCTGGTACTTCCCTTGCAATTGCTGATGAATATATGATGCCGGCTGGGCCATGCAAGCCATGCACGGCCGTCAATGAACCGGCTGGCGGGCGCAGGGCGCCCGGCAGCCCCGTTTGAGTACTACCAGAAGGATCAGATGAGCGACGTGGTTTCTCCCTGGGTGCAACGCTTTGCACCATTGATTCCCGGCGGCGAGGTGCTGGACCTCGCGTGCGGCAACGGCCGCCATTCCCGCCACCTTGTCACGCTGGGCCATGCGGTGATCGCCGTCGACCGGCGCCCGGATGCGCTGGCAGCCACCGCCGGGCCCGGCATCGTGACCAGCGACATCGACCTTGAAGCGGGCGATACACCCTGGCCGTTCGGGCCGAACCGGTTCGCCGGCATCGTCGTCACGAATTACCTGCACCGTCCGCTGCTGGCCGACATGGTGGGCAGCCTGGCGCCAAACGGCGTGCTGGTCTATGAAACGTTCGCGGACGGCAATGCCGCATTCGGCAAGCCGAGCAACCCCGATTTCCTGCTGAAACCGGGCGAATTGCTGGAGCTGGCACGGCAGCAGGGCTTGCGTGTCATCGCGTTCGAGGATGGCATCGTTAACCATGTCGGCAACCCGGCGGGCGGCCAGGCAGGCAAGCCGGCGGCCGTGGTACAGCGCATCTGCGCCGTGAAAGCCGAGTTCCCGCGCGAAGCGGCACTGCTCGGCTGTATCGAAAGCTGATACCGCCGCGAAATACCCCACGCGCGCAAGCGATCGTCTACAATCGACGTTTTCAATCTATTTGCAATTGGTTCAATATATGATTAAGGGCAGCATTGTTGCAATCGTGACTCCGATGCATGCGGATGGCAGTCTGGACTACGACAGCCTGGACCGCCTGATTGACTGGCATATTGCCGAGGGCACGGATGGTATCGTGATCGTCGGTACGACGGGTGAATCGGCTACCGTGACGGTGGCCGAGCACTGCGCGCTGATCAAGGCGTGCGTGGACCGCGTGGCCGGTCGCATTCCCGTGATCGCGGGCAGCGGCGGCAACTCGACCGCCGAGGCAATCGTGCTGACCCGTTATGCCAAGGAAGCCGGCGCCGATGCGACGCTGCAAGTGGTGCCCTACTACAACCGCCCCACGCAGGAAGGCATGTACCAGCACTTCAAGGCGATCGCCGAAGCGGTGGACCTGCCCGTCATCCTGTACAACGTGCCCGGCCGCACGGTGGCGGACCTGGCCAACGACACGGTGCTGCGCCTGGCCGCGGTCGAGAACATCATCGGCATCAAGGATGCCACCGGCAACATCGGCCGTGGCCTTGATCTGCTGCGTTCGCTGCGCTCGGTACCGAAGGACTTCGCCGTCTTTTCCGGTGACGACCCCACGGCCATGGCACTGATGCTGGCGGGCGGCAAGGGCAATATCTCCGTGACCGCCAACGTGGCGCCGCGTGCGATGGCCGAGATGTGCGCGGCCGCGATGGCTGGCGACATTGCCCGGGCCATCGAGATCAACAACAAGGTCTTCCCCCTGCACCAGAAATTGTTCGTCGAACCGAACCCGGTCCCCGCCAAGTGGGCACTGGCCGAAATGGGCCTCATGCCGGCCGGTATCCGCCTCCCGCTGGTGCCGCTCGCTGCCGAGTTCCACCAGACGGTACGTGCCGCCCTGGTGGAAGCCGGCGTGCTGGCGTAAGTCCGGAGCGTGGCGGCCTGCGCGCCGCCGCGACGATCACCCAGCTGGTTTCTTCAGCGTTTATCCCCTGTCTCCCCATGATCAAGAAAGCTTCCCTTACTCCGCAAAGCGGCCTTGCGCTCGGCGTCCTGATGCTCAGCCTGACCGGCTGCGGCATGGTTGAATCCGTGGTCGGCAAGACCACGGTGGACTACAAATCGGCCAAGAAAGCCAGCACGCTGGACGTGCCGCCGGACCTGACCCAGTTGCAGAAGGATAACCGCTACGCGCTGCCGGACAGTGGCAGCGGCGTGGCCACCGCATCCGGTTACGCGGCGCAGCGCGCCAGCATGTCCGGCGCGGGCTCGCTCGCGAGTGCCGCACCGGCGGCTGCCGGCGCCAACGAAGTGGCCGTCACCGGCAACGACAAGGTGCGCGTGGAGCGTGCCGGCAACCAGCGCTGGCTGGTCGCCAAGGCTTCGCCGGATGTGCTGTGGCCGCAATTGAAGTCGTTCTGGGAAGAGGCCGGCTTTACGCTGGTGCTCGACAACGCGACCGCGGGCGTGATGGAAACCGAGTGGAATGAAAACCGCGCCAGGATCCCGCAGGACATCATCCGTCGCACCATCGGCAAGGTGTTCGATTCGGCTTACTCGACCGGCGAGCGCGACAAGTACCGCACGCGCGTCGAGCGCAATGCCGACGGCACCACGGAAATCTATATCAGCCACCGTGGCGCGGAAGAGATCGCGCAGGGGCCTGAAAAGGAAATCGTGACGTGGACGCCACGGCCGTCCGACCCGAACCTGGAAGCCGTATTCCTGGCGCGGCTGTTGACCAAGCTGGGTGGCACCGAGGAAACGGCAGCCCGCACCGCCGTGGATAACGCTATCGTGCGGCCGCTGCATGCGTTCCTGAAGGGCGAGGGCGCCAGCCGCTACGTGGAAACGGACGAAGGCTTCGACCGCTCGTGGCGCCGTGTGGGCCTGGCGCTGGACCGTGCCGGCTTCACCGTCGAGGATCGCGACCGTGTGCAGGGCATCTACTACGTGCGCTACGTGGCCGACCAGGTCGAGAAGAAAGGCTTCTTCGGCCGCCTGTTCAGCTGGGGCTCGTCGGAAGCCGACAAGGAAGCGCAGCGCTACCGCATCGTCGTCAAGGCTGCCGAGGCCGGCAATACGAGCCAGGTCACCGTGCAGAACAACAAGGGCGAGGTGGATGCGACGCCGACGGCCGAGAAGATTCTCACGCTGCTGCAGGAAGAGTTGAAGTAATCACCGCACGCAAGGAAAACCGGCCGGCAGGCCGGTTTTTTTTTGCCGCTGTCGTCCGCGATATGGATAGCGAAAAAACGCCTGGCGGGCGACTGCAAAAATCATCGCTCAAAAAACAAAACCGCCCATTGGGCGGTTGAGCAGGATGCCGTCCGGAGACGGCGGTCCAAGGCTGATTACTTGGCAGCAGCAGCAGCGGAAGCGGCTTCCGAAGCAGCGGATGCAGCAGCCGAAGCGGCAGCAGCAGCGTCCGAAGCGGCAGCAGCAGCGTCAGCAGCCGGAGCAGCAGCAGCGTCAGCAGCCGGTGCGGTTGCGTCAGCGGCAGGAGCGGCAGCAGGAGCGGTTGCGTCAGCAGCTGGTGCGGTGACTTCAGCGGCCGGAGCAGCAGGAGCTTCTTCTTTCTTGGAGCAAGCAGCCAGGGCAACAGCCAGCAGGGAGGCGATCAGCAGGGATTTTTTCATTTGTTTTCCTTAATTAATTCACTAATTGATGACAGTGTTGCGATGAATAATTACCGGTAATTATCGCTCACTAGGGCGTTTCGTGGTCGTTCGGACCATATGGTGCCCCAGACAACGGAAACTTCCTAACAGAATATTATAGCGAATTTAAATGAGTCGCAATAGCAACACAGGCCACTTTCGCAACTTTTTCATCCATACAATATTGCTACCAGGTCTAGTGTTTGAAACCCGACCTGGATTTACCGTTGCAACGACCAGAACGCCCGCACCCATGCGCAGTCATTTGCATGGAAAACGGCCCGGAAACCGACCGCAACTGTGCCTGAAACGCGCATCAGCGCTTGACTGCATGCGCATCGACCCAGGATTACAAACCTGTCACTCCGGCTTGCAACCCGGGCCTCGTTTCAGCCCAGATGGATTGATAACGTTCGAGATGCGAAGTGGTTGACGAAGGAGACAGAAAAATTGCTTCGCCACGAAAATGATCGCTGTGGAAACGACGTACGACGTGGTGGGCATCGCCGATACAGAACGAATCCGTCAGATGCCCGATCGACCGGTTGGTGAGCCGGCATTCGATCAGGTGGCCGTAATCGTGGAGGAGGCGCAAGAACCGCGGCGCATCCCGTTCCAGCCGCGCATTGCTGTGGGCAACGAGTTGCAGGCGCCCGCCATGGCGCAGGAAGGCGCGCAGCAACGCATCGTTGCCAGCGCTGCCGAGTTCCCACCAGCCAAAGTCGGGATCGAACATCGCCAGGGTGATACGGGACTGCGACAGGCAGGCCTCCAGCTGGGCCTGGAACCCGGCACGGCTGTCGAATGTCTGCCTGTCCATGATCGCTCGATTGTCCAGTTAATGGTTCAGTTAGTGGTTCGGTTAATTGTCCAGCTCGAGCCAGCCGTCCGCGTACCACGCGAACAGCGCCTCCATCACGTCTTCGGAGGCGGCGGCTACCCCGGCACCGTCCAGCACGCGGTTATTGGCCAGCGCCTCGAGCGCGGCCTTGTCCGCACGGCCGATCGCGAACGATTCCCCGTTGATGAACACGTGCTTGCCGCGATACAGCATCTGCGTCTTGCGCGACAGCTTTACCCCGCGTTTCGCCGCCGTTTGCGCGAACCGGCCGGCCGGCAACGGCTTTTCCGGGCCCGTGAAGAACACGTTGTGCTTGGGTTCGGACAGGTATTCGCCGAGGAAGATGGTGAAATCGTCCTCGGTGAACTGCATCTTGTTGAGCTCGTCCGCAAGCTGGCCCAGCATGTTTTTCGGGATCTCGGCCGGCTTGGCCGACGGTTCCAGGTCCGGGTCGGCGTAGCGGCCCGGCAGGTCGATGGAGTCGGCCATGAACTGCAGGAAGGCTTCGCCCAGTTCCTGGTAGGACGGCGAGCGGAAGCCGATCGAATAGGTCTGGCAATCGCCGATCGCCACGCCGTCATGCGCGTAGTGGGGCGGCAGGTACAGCATGTCGCCCGGTTCCAGCACGAACTCCTCGGTGGGCTTGAACTTGCTGAGGATCTTCAGCGGCAGGCCTTCGACCAGCGACAGGTCCTTCTGCGGGCCGATCTTCCAGCGCCGCTGGCCTTCGGCCTGCAACAGGAATACGTCATAGGAATCGAAGTGCGGGCCGACACCGCCGCCATCGGTGGCAAAGCTCACCATCAGGTCGTCCAGCCGGGCGTCGGGCACGAAGCGGAACTGGCGCAGCAGTTCATCGGCCGCATCGCTCTGCAGGTTCACGCCCTGTACCAGCATCGTCCATTCGCGCTGCGTGCGCGGTGGCAGGTCGTGCAGCGGACCATGGCGCATGTCCCATTCGCCGTCGGCCAGCGTGACGAGGCGCGCTTCGACATAATCCTTCGTCGCCAGTTCGGCCAGCTCGTCGAACGGCAGCAGCGGCTTGAAGCCGGGAATGGCCTGGCGGATCAGCAGGGGTTTCTTGTGCCAGTAGTCGCGCATGAATTGCGCAGGCGTGATGTCGCCGAGGAGGCGGAGCGGTGCAGGTTTTTTCATGCCCCATTATAGCAACCGGTACAGCGGCAGGGCAGCGCGGGACTTGCCGGGCAGGGAGTATAATCGGCGCCATCTGACCAGAAAGGAAGTCACATGAAGATCGCCAAGAACACCGTCGTTACCGTGCAATACAAATTGTCCGACGCCCAGAACAACCTGATCGAGGACGGCCGCCAGCCGATGGTGTACCTGCACGGCGGGTATGAAAACACCCTGCCGAAGATCGAGGAAGAGCTGGACGGCAAGGAAGTCGGTTACGCCAACACCATCCAGATCGAACCCGATGATGCGTTCGGCGACTACGACCCGAACCTGGTGAAGGTGGAGCCGCGTTCGCGCCTGCCGGAGCCGCTCGAAGTGGGCATGCAGTTCGAAGGCATGCCCGATGGCGAGAGCGACGATGAAGCGATGATCTTCACCGTGACCGATATCGCCGAAGACAAGGTTGTGCTGGATGGTAACCACCCGCTGGCGGGCATGGCGCTGCGCTTCGAACTGAAAGTGCTGGAAGTGCGCGAGGCCACCGACGAAGAGATCGCGCACGAGCACGTGCACGGTGCCCACGGCCACCACCACGGTGACGAGGACGACGAAGGCGAGGCGGGCGACCACTTCCGCACCCAGCCGATCCACTGAGTAGCGGACTGACTGCGCGGCTGGAGCAAACGGTTGCGCGGCCGGGCGTGCGCGCCCGCCGCGTTCAGCGTTCAACGTTCAACGTTCAGATCGCGCAGGCCGCTTCGGCGCGCCACCCTCCACGGGCAGCTTCGGCTGCCCGTTTGCTTTGTCGGCCTCGGCAGGGTGCAGCGTGAACAGGGGTTCCGCGCCGGGCGCCACGCGCAGCACGTTCCACTCGCCGCGCAATGTCACGTGGCCCAGGTTGCCGCGCCACGTGATCGTACCCGGCGCCGGATCGCCCTTGACCGGCGGCTCGCGGTTCGCATCCACCAGCAGCACCTTTCCCGGGTAGTTTTCCGCCAGCACGCGTGTCAGCCGCCGCGTTTCGGCAAAGCCGTCATGTTTGGTGGAAAACCCGGCCAGCAGCGAAAAGCCGGGCTCGGCGTGGATGCGCACGTCGCCGTCCGAGAACAGCACGAGGCCATCGAGCTGGCGCCGCTTGGCCATGCCGAACAGCCGTTGCAGCCAGGCCCGGTTGGCCACCAGCCGGTCTTCGTATTCGCTGTTGCGGCCCGCCTCGATCAGGTAATGGTTGTTGCGGGCCGGCACGTTGATCGTGGCAAACAGCACGCCGTGCATTTCCCAGTACGCGTTCTCGGCGTAGCTGCGGAATTTCGTGATCGTCGACTGGCGATTCACGTCCAGCGGGCGGCGGCCCAGGGCTTCCTGTCCGTCGTAATAGATCTCGCGGATGCGGTTCAGCCGTTCGATCGCGTTGGAGCGGCCTGCCGAGTTGCGGCAGCCGGTCCAGTCCGCGCCGGTGAGCACCAGGACCAGGGGCTGGGTGGACTTGTTGAGCAGCGCCTTGCGTTGCAGGTACAGCTTGTCGCTGCACGGTTCGTCCTCCGACTTGATGCCGGTGGCGATGACGAAGGCCGGCTTTTCATGGTCGGCGCGGGCGATCGTGCGTTTCAGGTCGGCGTCGCCCAGCTCGTCGGGGAAGGTGTGGCCGATGACGGCGATGTCGAACGGCGCTTCGCCCGCCGCCCTCGTCCTCCCATCCGCCCGCACCGCCGCCGCCGCCAGCAAGGCGGCGCCCAGCAGCAGGAGGGCGGGGCCGGCGCGCCGTGTCATGCCGGCACGAGGCGCTTCAACTGGTACAGCCGGTCCAGCGCTTCGCGTGGCGACAGCGCATCCGGGTCCAGGTCGTCCAGCGCCGCCAGCAGTGGCGCCAATTGCGGATCCTCGGCCGGTGCCACGGCCGCCGTCCTGTCGTCCGGCTCATCATCCGCATCGACGCGCGGCGCGGCGAACAGGTCCAGCTGCGGCGTGGCGTCGAGCGCCTGCGCTTCCAGGCGGGCCAGATGCTTGCGGGCCGCCTTGATCACCCCTTGCGGCACACCGGCCAGCTGGGCCACCTGCAGGCCATAGCTCTGCGATGCCGGGCCGTCCTGCACCGCGTGCAGGAACACGATACTGTCCTTGTGCTCGACGGCCGACAGGTGCACGTTGGCCGCCGTGGGATGGCTTTCCGGCAGCTGCGTGAGCTCGAAATAGTGGGTGGCGAACAGCGTGAAGCTGCGGCTCGTGTCGATCAGGTGGCGCGCGATGGCCCAGGCCAGCGCCAGGCCATCGAACGTGGACGTGCCGCGGCCGATCTCGTCCATCAGCACCAGCGAATGTTCGCTGGCGCCGTTGAGGATCGTCGCCGCTTCGGTCATCTCCACCATGAACGTGGAGCGCCCGCCGGCCAGGTCGTCGGTGGCGCCGATGCGGGTGAAGATGCGGTCGATGGGGCCGATCGTGGCGCTGGCGGCCGGCACGTAGCTGCCCACATAGGCCAGCAGCGTGATCAGCGCGACCTGGCGCATGAACGTGGATTTACCGCCCATGTTCGGGCCGGTGATGAGCAGCAGCCGCCGTTCCGCCAGCAGGCGGCAATCGTTGGCGATGAAGCGCTCGATCTGGTTTTCCACGACCGGGTGGCGGCCTTCACGGATATCGATGCACGATTCGGCCACCAGTTGCGGCGCGCACCAGTTGTTGCGCAGCGCATGTTCGGTCAGCGCCGTCAGCGTGTCCAGCTGGGCGATGCCGCCGGCAATCTTCTGCAGGCAGCCGATGTGCGGCGCCAGGTCGGCCAGCAGCTGGTCGTACAGCACTTTTTCACGGGCCAGCGCCCGGTCCTGCGCGGACAATGCCTTGTCCTCGAACGCCTTCAGTTCCGGCGTGATGTAGCGCTCGCAGTTCTTCAGCGTCTGGCGGCGGCGGTAATCCTCGGGCACCTTGTCCGCCTGGCCGTTCGTCACTTCGATGTAGAAGCCGTGCACCCGGTTGTATTCGACGCGCAGGTTGGCGATGCCGGTGCGCTCGCGCTCGCGCGTTTCCAGGTCGACCAGGAACTGGCCCGCGTTCTCGGACAGGCCGCGCAGTTCATCGAGTTCCGCGTCGTAGCCGCGCGCGATCACGCCGCCGTCGCGCACCATCGTCGCCGGTTCCGGCATCACGGCCCGCACCAGCAGGTCGACGCACTCGCCGGGCATGGCCAGCTGTTCGTGGATACGGCGCAGCAGGCTGTCGGCGCCATCGAGGCCCAGCACGCGCTCCACCGATTTCTGCAGCTTCGGCAATTGCTGCAAGCCATCGCGCAGCGCCGCCAGGTCGCGCGGGCGCGCCGTCAGCAGCGCCACCCGCGTGGTGATGCGCTCGATGTCCGGCACGTGCTGCAGGTGGAAGCCCAGCGAGCCGGTGGCGTCGTCCTGCATCAGCGCGGCGATCGCATCGTGGCGGCCGCGCGCCACGGCCTGGTCGCGCCGCGGGTGGTGCAGCCAGTGGCGCAGCAGGCGCGACCCCATCGCGGTGCGGCAGCCGTCCAGCAGCGAAAACAGCGTGGGCGACTCCTGGCCGCGGATCGTTTCCGTCAGCTCCAGGTTGCGCCGCGTGGCGGCATCGAGCCCGATGAATTCGGATTCGGTCTCGCATGCCAGGTTCTTCACGTGCTGCAGGCCGCGGCCCTGCGTCGATTGCGCATAACGCAGCAGCGCGCCGGCGGCGCCGAACGCCGGGCCCATGCCATCGGCGCCGAAGCCGGTCAGCGTGGCCACGCCCAGCTGCTCCAGCAGCGCCTTGTGGCCATGCACCACGTCGAAGTGCCACTCGGGCACCCCATTGACATGGCACATCGTGATTTCCTCGAACAGGTCGCCGCCGTCGGCGCGCAGGATCTCGGCCGGCACGATGCGCTCCAGCTCCTGCAGCAGGCGCGCGTTGATGGCGCGCGCATCGCCGGAGAATTCCATCAGTTTTAGGTTGCCGGAGGCGAGCGACAGCCACGCCAGGCCGCAGGTGACGCCCTTGCGCTGGGTGAGCATCGACAGGGCCAGCAGCGGACGGTCGGATTTCTCGGGCAGCAGGTCGGAGTCGGTCAGCGTGCCGGGCGTGACGATGCGCACCACCTTGCGCTCGACGGGCCCCTTGCTGGTGGCCGGATCGCCGATCTGCTCGCAGATCGCGCACGACTCGCCCAGCTTCACCAGCTTGGCCAGGTAGCCATCGAGCGAGTGGAACGGCACCCCGGCCATCTTGATCGGCACGCCGTTGGCATGGCCGCGCGCCGTCAGCGTGATGCCGAGGATGCGCGATGCCTTCTCGGCGTCGTCGTAGAACAGTTCATAGAAGTCGCCCATGCGGTAGAAGACCAGCATCGTCGGGTGTTCGCCCTTGATGCGCAGATACTGCTGCATCATCGGCGTGACTTTTTCGGCGGGCCCGTTCTTGACGGCGGCGGCGTTGATTTCTGCTGGGACGTTCATGGATTCTACGGCTGAGGAATGGTGCGGTTGGGCGTGCATTTTAACCGGTTTGTGCGGCGCCGCATCGCTGAGATTGAGCGCTGCACGTGAAGACGCTGTTCACGCGCCGCCCCGCGACGAGCGCCTCCGGCACGATCGCCCGATCCCCCTTACACTACGCATTTTCATCGAGCCGAAGGATAGACCGTGACCCAGCCCCTGATCGTCGTCGCCACCATCATTGCCCATCCGGGCCACGAAGCCGCCGTGCGCAGCGCCCTCGAACAGGTCGTGCCGCCCAGCCGCGCGGAAGCGGGCTGTCACCGCTACGAGCTGCACGTCGACAACAGCGCGCCCGCCAGATTCGTGATGCTGGAAGAATGGACCGGCGCGGCGGCACTCCAGGAACACGAAGCGACCCCGCATTTCCTGGCGCTGGCGGCGGCGGTCGGGGGCGTGGCCGACATCACCGTCGAGAAGCTGACCAGGCTGGCATGATCCGCACAGCACTAAATCTTGCCGCCCGTCCTGGACGACACACCAGGCCGGCGGCGGAACAGGTATAGTTCAGCCATGGAAAAGCTCAAAGACTTCGCGCAAATTGTTTCCGAGGCCCAGCGTGGCGAACTGGTCTTCCCCACCAGCGTCAACGCGGCCCTGTCGCTGCAGATGACGCTGGCCGATCCGGACTGCCACGACGAGAACGTGATCCGCAAGCTGCTGGCCGAGCCGATCCTCGCGGCGCGCGCGGTGGCGCTCGCCAACTCGGCCGTGTTCCGGTCGAACGGGGCGGCGCTGGCCACCGGTGTGCGCACCGCCGTGATGCGGCTGGGCTACCGCAACCTGTATTCGCTGACGGCGGCCATGGTGGTGCGCCAGTTCGGCGCCCGCATCCGCGATCCGCAACTGCGCATCCGCGCCGAGCAATTATGGAAGTACACAGCCCACGTGGCGGCACTGGCCTATGTGATCGCCGGCCGCATCACGCGCGTCGAGCCGGATACCGCGCTGTTCGCGGGCATCATGCACGAGGTGGGTGGTTTCTACCTGCTGGGGCGTGCCGATGCGATTCCCGGCCTGCTCGACGATCCGGAAGACTGGATGGGCGCCGCGCAGGAAATCATCGCGCGCGAAATCATGAAGAAGCTGCAGGTGCCGGAGCCGGTGGCGCTGGCAATCGTGTCGCTGCGCGGCGGCGCCGTGGGCATTCCGCCGGAAGGCCTGCGCGATACGCTGCTGGTGGCGCGTTACCTGTGCCCCGTGCCGTCGCCCTTGCCGCAGCCACAGGATCACGTGCTGGCGCGCACCGCCGCACTGGCCAGTTATATCGAAGAGCATCCGCAGGTTGCCGCGCTGCTGGACGAAGCGGCCGGGCAGGCCAAGTCGATGAGCGCGGCGCTGCTGGTGTAACGGAGGCGGTCCGGGGCCGCGTCGTTCAGGCGCGCGTCTGTTCCAGGATTTTTACCAGCGACTCGATGCCGCGCGCATCGACGTCGTCGAAGCGGTTCGGCAGCGGGCTGTCCAGATCGAACACGCCGGCCACCTGGCCGCCCACGAAGACCGGCACCACCAGTTCCGAACGGGACGCCGCATCGCAGGCGATATGGCCGGGGAATGCGTGCACGTCGGCCACCACCACCGATTCACCCTTCTCGACGGTCGTGCCGCACACGCCGCGGCCGCGCTTGATGCGGATGCAGGCCGGCTTGCCCTGGAACGGGCCCAGCACCAGCTCGTCCGGCGTCGGCAGGAAATAGAAGCCGGCCCAGTTCAGGTCCGGCATCGTATTGAAGACGAGCGAGCTGAAATTGGCCGTGTTGGCGATCCAGTCCGTTTCACCGTGCAGCAGGCCCGTCAGCTGCGAACGCAGGTCGGCATACATCGTTTCCTTGGCTTCGCGGCTGTCGGTGCGGTAGGCGGTATCGGAAAGGGAGAAAGTCATCGTGCAATCCTGTCTGGCAAAGAGCGCATTCTACCTGTTCGCGGCACGCGACGCGGCGCCGCGCCATGGCCGCCCGGCCAGTGTTGTCGTTCCAACCATGCGCTGTCATTTTGGCAAAAGTTGTAGCATCATGGCTAACGAAACACCGCACGCCTTCGCCTGAAAGCCCTGAAACAGTGACCGCACCGATCAACATCCTCGTCGTCGACGACATTCCGCAAAACCTGATTGCCATCGAAGCGCTGCTCGCGCGGCCGGGCCTCGCGCTGTTGAAGGCCGCATCCGGCGCGGAGGCGCTGGAGCTGTTGCTGGTGCACGAAGTGGCGCTGGCGCTGGTCGACGTTCAGATGCCGGACATGGATGGCTTCGAGCTGGCCGAGCTGATGCGCGGCAGCGAGCGCACCCGCGGCATTCCCCTGATCTTTCTCACCGCCGCGTCGCGCGAGACCAACTATCGGTTCCGCGGCTATGAAGCGGGCGCGGTCGATTTCATGTTCAAGCCGATCGACGCCCAGGCACTCATCAGCAAGGTCAATGTCTTCGTCGAGCTCTACCTGCAGCGCAAGCAGTTGTCGCAGCAGCTCGAGGAATTGCAGCGCGCGCTGCACATGAACGAGATGTTCATGGCGGTGCTGGGTCATGACCTGCGCACGCCGCTGTCGGTGGTCATGAATGGCGCCATGCTGCTGCCGATGATGACCGACCATCCGAAGGTAGCGGTAACGGCGCAGCGCATCGGCGGCAGTGCGAAGCGGATGGCGCAGATGGTCGACCAGCTGCTCGACCTGGCGCGCATCCGCTCCGGCGACATGCAGGTGAAAAAGGCACCGCGCGACGTGGCCGAGCTGTGCCGCGCCATTGCCGACGAGTTCGCCCCGCCGGACAAGCCGTCGCGCGTGGCGGTCGAAGCGCACGGCGACCCGGCCGCGCCGGTCGATGCCGGCATCGTCGCCCAGGTGATCTCGAACCTGGTCGGCAACGCGCTGCAGCATGGCGAGCCCGATCATGCGGTACTCGTCAACGTGGACGGCACCGCGCCGGAGCGCCTGCACGTCACGATCAGCAACCGCGGCGTGATCCCGGCCGCGCGGCTGGCCGGCATCTTCGAGCCCTACCAGCACCGGGATGGCGCGCGCAAGGCCGGCCAGGGCCTCGGCCTCGGCCTGTACACCGCCAGCACCTTCGTGCACGCGCACGGCGGCGACATCGATATCGCGTCCGATGCGGCGCTGGGCACCACGGTGGTCACGGTCACGCTGCCGCGGGCCGCCGCGCGCGCCGCCGCATGAGCAGCGCCAGCGTGGCAAGTGCGCCGGCGGACGGTTACCTGCCGCGTGGCGGCGGCGCCATGGGCGACCTGGTGCGCGCCTTCGACTGGGCCGCCACGGCGCTCGGCGCGCCGGCGGGCTGGACGCCGGCCCTGCGCACCACCGTCGACATCGTGCTCAATTCGCCGATCGCCATGGTGCTGATGTGGGGCCCGCGACACGTGATGATCTACAACGCGGGCTATGTGGAAATCGCCGGCGCGCGGCACCCGGCGGCGCTGGGCGGCACGGTGCCCGACACGTGGCCCGAGATCTGGGACTGGAACCGGCCGATCCTCGAAGCGGGCCTGCGTGGGGAGACCCAGGAGCATGTCGCCAAGCGGCTGACGCTGATGCGCAACGGCGTGCCCGAAGACGTGTGGTTCGACCTGTTCTACACCCCGGTGCATGACACCGGTGGCACGGTGGGCGGGGTACTGTGCACCGTGGTGGACGTGACCCAGCGGGTGCGGATGGAACAATGGCGCGAGCAGGACCGTGCACGCCTGGACCAGCAGAACCGCCGCCTGCGCGAGGAAACCGGCCTGCTGCGCGAACTGTTCGAGCAGGCGCCCAGTTTCATGGCCGTACTGCGCGGGCCGGAGCACGTGTTCGAGCTTGTGAACCGGCCCTACCAGCGGCTGGTGGCCGGGCGCGACGTGGTGGGCAAGACGGTGGACGCAGCGCTGCCGGAAGTGCGTGGCCAGGGGTTCGTCGACCTGCTCGACCGCGTGTATGCCAGCGGCGAGCCCTATGTGGGGCGGCAGATCAAGGTCGACCTGCTGGGGGACGACGGCCTGCTGGAACCGCGCTACCTCGATTTCGTCTTCCAGCCACTGCGCGCCGCGGAGGGCGGCGTGACCGGCGTGTTCGTCGAAGGGGTCGACGTTACCGAACACATCCTTACCGAGGAGCGGCTGCGCATGGCGCAGCAGGCTGGCGGCATCGGCAGCTTCGAGTGGTTCCCGGCCAGCGGCAAGCTCGCGGTGTCGCCCGAATACCGGCGCGTCTGGGGCCTGGGGCCGGATGTGGAGGTGACCGAAGCGCTGCTGGTCTCGCTGGTCGACCCGCGCGATCGTTGCCGCGTGGGGCCGGAGCGGCTGGCCGTCGATTCGAACCCGCTGGCCTACACCGAGTACCGCATCCGCCGACCCGATACCGGTGAAGTGCGCTGGCTGGCGCGGCAGGGCGAAGCCATCGAGGGCGCCACGCCGGCGCAGCGCCGCTACGTGGGCGTGGCCTTCGACATCACCGGGCGCAAGCGGATCGAGCAGCAACTGCGCACGAGCCAGGACCGGCTGGCCGCGATCTTTGGCCAGGCGTCCGTGGGGCTGTCCGAACTGTCGCTCGAAGGGCGCTTCACGCGTGTCAACGGTGCGCTGTGCCAGATGCTGGGCCGCCCGGAAGAGGCGCTGCTGGGCCTGCACATGGAAGACCTGATCCACCCTGACGACCTGGCGGAAAACCGTGCCCAGGTGGCCCGGCTGCAGCAGACGGGAACGCCCTTTACGCTGGAGAAGCGCTACCGGCGGCCGGACGGCGAGTGGGTGTGGATCGCCAGCAGCATGAGCCGGCTGGATGACGAGGCCGGCCAGCCAGTGGCGCTGATCGCCGTGAAGACCGACATCACGGAGCGCCGCCGCATCGAAGTGGCGCTGCGCGACCTGAACGATACGCTGGAACAGCGCGTGAGCCGCGAAGTGGCCGAGCGCGACAAGGCCGAGGAAGCGCTGCGCCAGGCGCAGAAAATGGAAGCGGTGGGCCAGCTCACGGGCGGCGTGGCGCACGACTTCAACAACGTGCTGCAAATCATCTCCGGCAACCTGCACCTGCTGGCACAGCACCTGGCCGGCGACGACGCGGCGCGCCGGCGCCTGGACATGGCGATCGCCGCCGTCGACCGCGGCGCCAAGCTGTCGTCGCAACTGCTGGCGTTCGCGCGCCGGCAGCCGCTGCAGCCGGTTGTTACCGATCTGGGCCGCCTCGTGGCGAACATGGACGAGTTGCTGCGCCGCGCGCTGGGCGAAGCGGTCGACCTGGTGACCGTCATCGGCAGCGGGCTGTGGAATACGCTCGTCGATCCGGGCCAGATCGAGAACGTGATCCTGAACCTGGCGATCAATGCGCGCGACGCGATGCAGGGCGCGGGCCGCCTGACGGTCGAGCTGGGCAACGCGGTGCTGGACGAGCATTATGTGAGCAAGCTGGTGGACGTGCCGGCCGGGCAATACGTGATGCTCTCCGTGACCGATACCGGCTGCGGCATGACGCCGGAAGTGATGCAACGCGCGTTCGAACCGTTTTTCACGACCAAGCCCGAGGGCGAAGGCACGGGCCTGGGCCTGTCGATGGCCTATGGCTTCGTCAAGCAGAGCCGCGGCCATATCCGCATCTACAGCGAGCCGGGGCAGGGCACCAGCATCAAGATCTACCTGCCGCGCACGATGCTGGCCGAGAGTACCGATCCGCTGCTGCAGGCCGGCCTGCACACGGGCCCGGTGAGCGGCGGCACCGAAACCATCCTGGCGGTCGAGGACGATGAAGGCGTGCGCGCCGTGGTGCTCGACATGCTGGGCGCGCTCGGCTACCGCGTGCTGGCGGCCGAGAATGGCGAACAGGCGCTGCGCATCATCGAATCCGGCGAGCCCGTGGACCTGCTGTTTACGGACGTGGTGATGCCCGGCCCGCTGCGCAGCCCGGAACTGGCGCGCATTGCCCAGCAGGTGCAGCCGAACATGGCGGTGCTGTTCACGTCCGGCTATCCGCAGGATGCCATCGTGCACGGCGGCCGGCTCGACGCGGGCCTGGAACTGCTCAGCAAGCCCTACCGCCGCGAAGACCTGGCGCGCAAGCTGCGGCACGTGCTGAACAACCGCCGCCAGCAGATGATGGCGCGCGGGCGCCAGCATCAGCAAGAGGGACAGCCCCGCTTCCTCGATTCCCAGGCGCACATGGCCGACGACCGGTCGCTGCGCGTGCTGGTGGTGGAAGACAACCAGGATTCGCTGCAGATGGTTTGCGAGCTGGTGGGCATGCTGGGGCATACGGTGTCCGGCGTCGGCGATGGCGAATCGGCCTGGGAGCTGATGGAAAGCCAGGAATTCGACGTGCTGTTCACCGACGTCAGCCTGCCCGGCATGTCCGGCATCGACCTGGCGCGCCGGGTGGCAAAGGAAAAACCGGTGCGCATCATCTTTTCCACCGGCTATGGCAAGGAAGCGCTGGATCACCTGGAGTTCGACGCGGCGTGCCTGCGCAAGCCCTATGACCTGATGGACCTGCAGGCGGCACTGGACAAGGTCGACCGGCCCGCCTGACCTGCCATGCCGGTCGCCCGACGTTTTCACCCATTGAAAGGAACGACATGAGCACCGAACTGGCATTGCTGGGCTGGACCCTCGTACTGGCGATCGTGCAGATCCTGCTGCACTCGACGATGCGCACGCAGGAAACGGGCGCCGCGTACAACGCGAGTGCGCGCGACGGCGAAGCGCCGCCGCCGGGCAAGATCACGGCACGGCTGGAGCGCGCCAAGCTGAACCTGTTTGAAACGCTGCCGCTGTTCATCGGTGCCGTGCTGGCCGCGCACGTGGCGGGGGCGGAAGGCACGCTCACCTGGTGGGGCTGCTGGCTGTACTTTGCCGCCCGGGTCGTCTACGTTCCACTCTACGCCGCCGGCGTTCCCATGGTGCGTTCGCTCGTGTGGCTGGTGTCGATGGCGGGGCTGTTCATGGTGCTGTACGCGCTGCTCAGCAATTCCTGAAGTGCCCTGCATTTTTTCAGGTTAGCACTCCTACATGCAGAGTAGGTTGTGTCCTATGGCGGCTGGTCAGTAAGCGAACTATCGTACTTATACGATAGTCCACGGGCGCCTTGGCGCACATCTTACATGGTCACCAGAAACCTCAGCGCCAGCGAACAGCGTGGCGCGCAACGGGCAGGCGCGGCGCTGACAAAGCGCATCGGCAAGCTGCTGCACAACGTCTTCGGCGTCGATTCCCTGCGCGCCGGCCAGCAAAGCGTCATCGACAGCGTGCTGGAAGGGCGCGATACGCTGGCCATCATGCCCACCGGCGGCGGCAAGTCGCTGTGCTACCAGATTCCCGCCTCGATCTTCAAGGGCGCCACGGTCGTGGTCTCGCCACTGATCTCGCTGATGAAGGACCAGCTGGAAAAGCTCGAGGAGATCGGCATCGGCGCCGCCCAGCTGAACAGCAGCCTGTCGCGCCAGGAAGAACTGGACGCGCTGGACAGCATTCGCAGCCACCACAGTCGCATCATCTTCTGCACGCCGGAGCGGCTGGTCACACCGGAATTCCTCGAAGTGCTGCAGGAAACGCACATCTCCCTGCTGGTGGTCGATGAAGCCCACTGCATCTCGCAATGGGGCCACGATTTCCGCCCCGCCTACCTGGAAATCGGCGCCGCGCTGCGCGCGCTGGGCCAGCCGCCCGTGCTGGCGCTGACGGCCACCGCGACCGAGGACGTCGTCAAGGATATCTCCCAGCAACTGGGCGCGCGCCGCATGAACGTGATCAATACCGGCGTGTATCGGCCCAACCTGCATTACCGCGTCATCCAGGTCACCAATCCCGCCGAGAAAACGGCGCAGGCACTGCGGCTCGTGCGCGAAACGGCCGGCGTGGGCATCGTCTATGCGGCCACGGTGAAGGCGGCCGAGGAACTGCACGCCGCGCTGGAGGAAGCGGGCGAAAGCGTGGCGCTGTACCACGGCCGCCTGCCGGCCAGGGAGCGCAAGGAAAACCAGGATCTGTTCATGGCCGGCGAGCGCCGCGTGATGGTCGCCACGAACGCGTTCGGCATGGGCATCGACAAGAGCGACACGCGCTTCGTGATCCACCTGCAGGTACCGGCCAACCTGGAAGCGTATTACCAGGAATCGGGCCGCGCCGGCCGCGATGGCGAAGAGGCCGACTGCACGCTGCTGTACTTCCAGGACGACAAGCGCCTGCAGCAGTTCTTTCTCGTCAAGCACTATCCCACCGCGCAGGAATTGCGCGACGTGTACGAAGCCGCCGTGGCGCGGGTGCCATGCCAGGGTGCCGTCCTCTGCGAGGCCGTCGCGCACATTCCCGACAGCCAGCTGAAGGTCTGCCTGAAGCTGCTGAAGGATGGCAAGCTGCTGCGGCAGAACCGCAAGCTCGACTGGCAGCTGACGAACCGCGACGCGAAAGCCGCCGATTTCGAACGACTGGCCGCGATCTACGAGGAAAAGCAGGAGCGCGATCACCAGGCGCTCGAGCAGATGGTCGCCTATGCGCAGAGCGGCTATTGCCGCTGGAAGCTGCTGCTCGATTACTTCGGCGACGATTCGGCTGGCGTCAAGGCTTGCGGCTGCTGCGACAACTGCTTGTCGCCGCCCGCCGTGCAGCCGATCGAGGACGAGGAACCGCTGTTCGAGGAACCGCCCGAGCCGATGGCGCCGCAGCTTCCCGCCTTCGTCGTCGGCAGCCAGGTCAAGGTGCCGAAGTTCGATATCGGCACCGTGCTGTCGGTGGCGGGCGACCAGATCACCATCGAGTTCCCGGAAAACACGACGAAAACCTTCATGGCGGAGTTCGTGCAGCCGGTCTGAACCGCTACCGACTCACTAATCCACTTCGCTAACCCACTCCACTAATCCGTTCCACCGGTTCACTCATCCGCCGGGCATTGTGCGCTGGCGGACAGAGTGCCGCACTCCCGCTGGCTAGAATGGCCACAAGGAGGAGCGCTTATGGCCGGGGACATGGTCGTGGTGCGCAGGGAAGGCTTGTACTGCGTGCCGGGAGATTTCTATATCGATCCGTGGCGGCCCGTCGACCGCGCGGTCATCACGCATGGTCATGGCGACCATGCGCGTGTGGGGCATGGCCACTACCTGGCGGCGGCCCCCGGTGTCGGCATCCTCAGGTCGCGCCTGGGCGATATCACCGTGCAGGGCCTCGCCTACGGTGAAACCGTCGAGCACAATGGCGTGCGCATTTCGCTGCACCCGGCCGGCCACGTGCTGGGCTCCGCGCAGGTGCGCATGGAATGCGGCGGCGAAGTATGGGTCGCTTCCGGCGACTACAAGGTGGAAGCCGATGCCACGTGCGCCCCGTTCGAACCCTTGCGCTGCCATACCTTCATCACCGAATCCACGTTCGGCCTGCCGATCTACCGCTGGGAACCGCAACAGCAAACCTTCGACGACATGAATGCCTGGTGGCGCCGCAACGCGGAGCAGGGCCGCGCCAGCCTGATGCTGAGCTATGCGTTCGGCAAGGCGCAGCGCATCCTGTCCGGTCTCGATCCCACGATCGGTCCGATCGTCTGCCACGGCGCCGTCGAACCGCTGAACCGCGTGTACCGCGAAGCAGGGGTAGCGTTGCCGCCCACGCGGATGGTGAGCGAGGTGGACAAGGCCGACCTGAAGAGCGCGATCATCATCGCGCCACCCTCGGCGGGCGGCTCGCCATGGGTGCGCCGTTTCGGCGATTTCTCCGATGCGTTCGCCAGCGGCTGGATGCTGCTGCGTGGCGCGCGGCGGCGGCGTGGCGTCGACCGCGGCTTCGTGCTGTCCGACCATGCCGACTGGCCGGGACTGATGGCGGCGATCAAGGGCACCGGCGCGGAACGCGTCGTGGTCACGCACGGTTCGATTCCCATCATGGTGCGCTGGCTGTGCCAGAACGGCTACGACGCCAAGGGCTTCGACACGGAGTATGGGGACGACGAAGCCGAAGAGGCGGCGGCGGGCGAGGAAGGCGCGGCACCGGCGGCGGCACCGGAACCCCATCCGGATGCGAAACGCTGGGTCGTGCCGGAAAAGGCCGATGCCGCCCGGGCCGCGGGCACCGGCGACCGGCCGGCAGGCATGGAGGAGGATGGCGATGCGTGAATTCGCGCGCCTGTACGCGGAGCTGGACGAGACCACCGCCACCAACCGCAAGCTCGAAGCATTGAAAGCCTATTTCAGCAGCGCGGCACCGGAAAACGCCGCGTGGGCCGTGTATTTCCTGGCCGGCGGCAAGCCGCGCCAGGCGATTCCCGTGAAACTGCTGCGGCAGTACGCCACCGAATACGCAATGCTTGACGAATGGCTGTTCGACGAGAGCTACCACGCCGTGGGCGACCTGGCCGAAACGATCGCCCACATCCTGCCGGAACCGAAGCACCGCAGCGACGTGGGCCTGGCCGAATGGATCGAGCAGCGCATTGCCCCCTTGCGCGGCGCGGCACCGGAAACCATCCGCGCGGCGCTGTTCCAGTACTGGGACGAACTGGAAACGAGCGAGCGCTTCCTGCTCGTCAAGCTGATCGGCGGTGGTTTCCGGGTCGGGGTATCGAAACTGCTGGTGACGCGGGCCTTGTCCGGCATCGCGGCGGTGGACGCCAAGCTGATCGCGCAGCGGCTGATGGGCTGGACGGACGGCAGCGTGCGCCCCACGGCGAAAGGTTTCCTGCAACTGATCGCACAGGAATCGCCGGACGAGCATGCGCAGCGTGGCGGCCAGCCTTATCCGTTCTTCCTGGCGCACCAGCTCAATGCCGACCCGGCCACGCTGGGTGACCTGGAAGACTGGCAGGTGGAATGGAAGTACGACGGCATGCGAGCGCAGGTCGTGCGCCGGGACGGCAGCTGGGTATGGTCGCGCGGCGAAGACCTGATCACCGAGCGCTTTCCGGAGCTGGCGGCACTGCCGCTGCCGGACGGCACGGTGGTCGATGGCGAAATCCTCGTCTGGCGGAACGGGGAAGGGGTGGCCGATGCGCCGGCGCCGTTCGCCGACCTGCAAAAGCGCATCGGCCGCAAGGCGCTGTCGCCGAAGTTCCTGACCGAATACCCGGCCGTGCTGGTGGCCTACGACCTGCTGGAGCGCGATGGCGTCGACCTGCGCAAGCTGCCGCAGTGCGAGCGCCGCACGCTGCTCGAACAACTGGTGGCGCAGATGGATTGCCCGCAACTGCGTATCTCGCCGCTCGTGAAGGCGGACAGCTGGGAAGCGCTGGCGACGATCCGCGAAGAGACCCGCCTGCGCGGCGTGGAAGGCATGATGCTCAAGGCAAAGGATGCGCAGTATGGCGTGGGCCGCACGAAGGACGTGGGCACGTGGTGGAAATGGAAGATCGACCCCTACAGCGTGGACGCGGTGCTGATCTACGCGCAGGCCGGCCACGGGCGCCGCGCCTCGCTGTACACGGATTACACGTTCGCCGTGTGGGACAGCGACGGCAACGGCGGCCGCCAGCTCGTGCCGTTCGCCAAGGCTTATTCGGGCCTGACCGATGCCGAGATCACGCAGGTGGACAACGCCGTGCGCAAGACCACGATCGAGCGCTTCGGGCCCGTGCGCAGCGTGCGGCCGACGATGGTGTTCGAGATCGGCTTCGAAGGCATCCAGGCATCGCCCCGGCACAAGTCCGGCATCGCGGTGCGCTTTCCCCGCATCCTGCGGCGGCGCGACGACAAGGCCGTCGAGGAAGCCGATACCCTGGACATGCTGAAAGGCTTGCTGGCGGGAGCTTCCCGCGCATGACCGCGGTCGACGACTGGTTCGCTGCCCGCGGCTGGACGGTCTTCCCGTTCCAGCGCGACGTGTGGCATGCCGCCCTGGCCGGCGAGTCGGGCATGCTGCATGCCACCACGGGGTCCGGCAAGACGTATGCCGTGTGGTTTGCCGCGCTGCTGCGGGCCGTGGCGGCGCCGCCACGGCGCAAGGCCGGGCTGCGTGTGCTCTGGCTGACGCCGATGCGGGCGCTCGCCGCCGATACGCTGCGCGCCCTGTCCGACTCGGCGGCGGATCTGATGCCGGGCTGGACCATCGATGCCCGCACGGGCGACACTTCTTCGGCCGCGCGTGCAAGGCAGGCGAAGCGCTTGCCCGAAGCCCTGGTGACGACGCCGGAAAGCCTGTCGCTGATGCTGTCGAAGGCCGATGCGCAGGAGCAGTTCTCGCTGCTCGACATGGTGATCGTCGACGAATGGCACGAACTGATGGGCAACAAGCGGGGCGTGCAGGCGCAGCTGGCGCTGGCGCGGCTGCGCAACTGGAACCCGGGCCTCGTGGTGTGGGGCCTGTCCGCCACGCTGGGCAACCTGCAGCGGGCACAGGAAGTGCTGCTGGGGCCGGACCGCAGTGGCGTCCCCCCTGGTACGGTCGTCGAAGGCGACCTGCGCAAGGAGATCGTCGTCGACACGCTGATCCCGGCCAACCCGTCGCGCTTTCCGTGGGCGGGCCACCTGGGGATCCAGATGCTGAAGCCGGTCATCGCCGAGATCGAGCGGCATGCGACCACGCTGGTGTTCTGCAATACCCGTTCGCAGGCCGAGCTGTGGTACCAGAACATGCTGGAGGAGCGGCCGGACTGGGCCGGGCTGATCGCGCTGCACCACGGCTCGCTGGACAGGGAAGTGCGCGACTGGGTCGAGCTGGGGCTCAAGAAGGGGCAGCTGAAGGCGGTGGTGTGCACGTCCAGCCTGGATCTGGGCGTCGACTTCCTGCCGGTCGAGCGGGTGCTGCAGATCGGCAGCGCGAAAGGCGTCGCCCGGTTGCTGCAGCGGGCCGGGCGCTCCGGCCACGCGCCGGGCCGCGTGTCGCGGGTGACGCTGGTGCCCACGCAAAGCCTGGAGCTGCTGGAAGCGGCGGCCGCGATCCAGGCCGTGAAGGACCGCGACATCGAATCGCGCCAGGTGCCCGACAAGCCGCTCGACGTGCTCGTGCAGCACCTGGTCACGGTGGCGCTGGGCGGCGGTTTCACGTCCGCGGCGCTGTATGACGAGGTGCGCACGGCGTGGTCCTACCGCGAGCTGACGCCGGAAGAGTGGCAGTGGGCGCTCGATTTCGTCGCGCGCGGCGGCCAGAGCCTGACCGTGTACCCGGAATACCGGCGCGTGCTGCCGGACGAGGCGGGCGTCTACCGCGTGCCGGACGCGGCGATCGGGCGGCGCCACCGCATGGGCATTGGCACCATCGTGTCCGAGGCGATGATCCAGGTGAAGTTCCAGAGCGGCGGGCGGATCGGCACGGTGGAAGAAGGCTTCATCGCGCGGCTGAACAAGGGCGACCATTTCCTGTTCGGCGGGCGCATCCTGGAATTCATGCGCGTGCACGAAATGACGGCCTACGTGAAGCGCGCCACCGGCGCCAAGGGCGCCGTGCCCCGCTGGCAGGGCGGCAAGATGCCGATGTCGTCCGAGCTGGCGCACGCGGCGCTGGAACAGATGCGGCTGGCCACCGAGGGCATCTTCCGTGGCCCGGAAATGGAAGCCGTGCGCCCGCTGCTCGAGATCCAGGCGCGCTGGTCGGCGTTGCCGACGCCGCAGCGCACCGTCATCGAAAGCGTGCACAGCCGCGAGGGGCACCACCTGTTCATGTACCCGTTCGCAGGGCGCTCGGTCCATATCGGGCTCGCGTCGCTGCTGTCGTGGCGCATGGGGCGGATGCGGCCCGCCACGTTCTCGATTGCCGTCAACGATTACGGCTTTGAATTGCTGGCGCCGGAAGACGTGCCGTGGGCGGACGTGTTTGCCGCTGACGCAGGGCGCGACGTGGGACTGTTTGCGACGGACGGGTTGCTGGAAGACGTGATCGCCAGCCTGAACGCCACGGAACTGTCGCAGCGGCGCTTTCGCGAAATCGCCCGCATCGCCGGGCTGATCTTCCAGGGCTACCCGGGTCAGCCGAAAAGCAACCGGCAGCTGCAGGCATCGTCGTCGCTGTTCTTCGAGGTATTCCGCAAGCATGACGCCGGCAACCTGCTGCTGACGCAGGCACAGCGTGAAGTGCTGGAACAGGAACTGGAACTGAAGCGGCTGCGCGCCACGCTGGAAGAACTGCAGGCCCGCGCCGTCAGCTTCCACGAAACAAAGCGGGCCACGCCATTCGGCTTTGCCCTGATGGTGGAGCGGTTCCGCGAAAAACTCAGTACGGAAAAGCTCTCCGACCGCGTGGCGCGCGTCCTGCGCGAGCTGGAGAAGGCGGCGGGGCCATGAGCGCCACGCCGGGCAATGGCGGCGGGGCGGGGGGCGGCATGGCCATCGAACTGGCCGGCGAAACCGTGCTGCTGCTGCCGGAAAAGGCGCTGATCTGGCCGCGGGCGCGGATGCTGGTGGTGGCCGACATCCATTTCGGCAAGGCGGCCTCGTTCCGCGCGCTGGGCGTGCCGGTGCCGCGCGGGACGACCAGCGAGAACCTGGCGGGCCTGGATGCGCTGCTGGCGGCGCACGATATCGGCCACATCCTGTTCCTGGGCGATTTTCTGCATGCGAAGGCCGCCCACGCCAGCGCCACGCTGCAGGCGATGCTGGCCTGGCGCGCGCGCCATCCGGCACTCGCGCTGACGCTGGTGCGCGGCAACCACGATCGGCATGCCGGCGATCCGTCGCGCCTGCTGCGCATCGACCTGGTCGACGAACCGCACCGGATCGGGCCGTTCGCGTTCTGCCACCACCCCGACTTGCCGGCGGAGCAGGTGGGCGATGGCTATGTGCTGGCCGGTCACGTGCATCCGGTCTACCGGCTGGCGGGGCGGCGCGATGCGTTGCGCCTGCCCTGTTTCGTCGTGGGCCGGCAGGGCGCGATGCTGCCTTCGTTCGGCGCCTTCACCGGCGGGCATGCCGTGGAACCGGGGCCGGGCGACCGGTTTTACCTGGTGGCGGATGATCAAATCTTCCCGATAAGTCCTTAGTAGGCGTTGTCCTACATCCAGACATGTAGCCGTCCTATATTTGCTGTTCAGTGCTTCCACTACCATGAAGTCTCCTGTTGCCCGAACGTTATTACAAAGATCGTCGCTGGTCGGTATCCCGCTCGGGCACCGGGATCCCTCCTCACTGCACCCACGTCACCGTTCCCCAATGCGTCACTTCAGGAGAGACCACCATGGCTTCAAATCAGGGTAACAATCGAGGCACTCGACAAGGCGAAGGACAAGGAAACAAGCAGAGCACCACCCGCAACCGCGGCTTCGCATCGATGGACCCGCAGCGGCAGCGTGAAATCGCTTCCGAAGGTGGTCGCGCAGCGCATGCCAAGGGCACAGCACACGAGTTCACCTCGGAAGAAGCGCGCCGCGCCGGCGCCATGAGCCATAAGAACGGCAACCGCCAGAGCGCCTCGCGCGCCAATGCCACCAGCGACAGCGACCAGGGCAACCAGGTCGGCCAGTCCGACAGCCGCGGCGAAAACCGCCAGGGCTGATAACGCAACAGCAGGGTACTTACAGGCACGGGAGAAATTGCATGACTCCACCTGACAATTCCCGCAAAAACAACAATAGTGAAGATACGTTCGTTCTGGTAGATACCGAACATCCGGGCATCGGCAATGTCGACGTGCCCGAGACGGAAGTACGCCGCCTGGACAAGCCTATCCCCGGCAACCGCCAAGGAGCGGATCCGGGTTCACGCCAAAGCGGCGACCATTCGTCCCGACAGGGCGGTGAACCCCCGGGCACCGAAGGCGGTGCCCCTGGGCCGGAAGCCAGTTCCGGTGTATGACGACACCCCGGCCACGAGCCGGGGTTTTTGTTGGCTGAGCAAATGCCTCAATGGCCCAGTTCGCGGTGCTCCCCCACGTTCTTGGGCGGCTTGCCGGTAATGGCGGCCTTGGCCATGGCAAACAGCGTGACCATCTTGCTGTTGGCGGTATCCCAGTATTCGGCAGCCTGCACGCTGACGCGCAGCAGGGCCAGGTGCGGATCATCGAGGCCTTGGGGGAACCAGGCCTTGACCATCGGGTTCCACAGTTCTTCGGCCTTTGCGCGATCGCGCAGCAACTCGGCACGGCCCGAGACCGACACATACAGGTGATCGTCGACGTCAGCGAACGACACATTGACCGACGGGTTGTCCAGCAGTTCATGCGTGAACGCTTCCTGGTCCGATACAAAGAACCACACGTTGCCAGCGTCGTCGAGCTGCTGCACCGTCATTGGGCGGCTTGTCAGCACGCCGCTCGCATCCTGCGTGGTAAACATGCCGAACTTTACATCCTTGATACGGTCGCGCAAATCGTGCAGTTCTTCGGTGGTGAACGTGGTCATGATGCTCCTTTCAAGTTTGTCCTGTACAAGGAACCAGCATAAGCCCGTATGACCGAGGCATCTGTACGCTGCCGTACATGACAGTTTGATCGGAGATTTGTTTCGTTTGTAACAGCTGAGTCGCTACACATTGACGCTTCAAATGATAATCATTATCATCTACTGATTACTACAAGAACATACATACTAAAAACGTCGGCGGGGAAAAGTGAGCAACACGAAAGAAGCGCAGGCCGATGCATTGCAGGCCACGGCGAAAAACGCCAGCCGGGCTGTCTGGCTGAAGCAGCTGCACCAGTGGCACTGGATTTCTTCCGCACTGTGCCTGCTGGGCATGTTCCTCTTCAGCATTACCGGCATCACGCTGAACCACGCTGCGCAGATCGAGGCAAAGCCCACGGTCGTGCGCAAGCAGGCCGAGGCGCCCGCCGCGCTGGTTGCGCAATTGAAGGCCCTCGGTGAAGAACGCGACGGCGAGAAGGCGCCGCTGCCGGACGCCGCCGAACGGTGGCTGCTCGATACATGGTCGGTGAAGGCCGGGGGACGCGAGGCCGAGTGGTCGGTCGACGAAGTGTACCTGCCCATGCCGAAGGCCGGCGGCGATGCGTGGGTGCGCATCGGTTTCGAGGATGGCGCGGCCGAGTTTGAAAATACCGACCGTGGCTGGATTTCCTGGCTGAACGATGTCCACAAGGGTCGCAACACGGGCACGGCGTGGAACTGGTTCATCGATATCTTTGCCGTCGTGTGCCTGGTGTTCTGCATTACCGGATTCCTGATCCTGAAATTCCACGCGGCCAACCGGCCCTCCACCTGGCCAGTCATCGGGCTGGGGATGCTGATTCCGATCGTGATTGCTCTGTTGTTCATCCATTAATAAAAAAGGCATACCATGAAATTACGCTACTCCATCGCGCTCGGCATTCCGCTGGTCAGTGCGCAGGCGATGGCGGCCGACCTGGCCCTGAAACTCGATATCCCGCAACTGAACGTGGCCGAGTACCACAAACCGTACATTGCCGCGTGGCTGGAAAACGCGGACCAGAAGGTGGTGACGAACCTGGCGGTGCTGTATGACGTGAAGAAAAAGGACAAGGCCGGCGAGAAGTGGCTGAAGGACATGCGCCAGTGGTGGCGCAAGACCGGCCGCGACCTGGCCATGCCGGTCGACGGCGTGTCCGGCGCGACCCGCGCACCGGGCGAGCACACGCTGACGTTCCCTGGCGCCAAGGATGCGCTGGCCAAGCTGCCGGCCGGCGAGTACACGGTGGTCGTCGAAGCTTCCCGCGAAGCGGGCGGCCGCGAACTGGTGAAGGTGCCGGTGGCATGGCCGCCGAAGGGTGCCAAGGAGTTCGCCGCGAAAGGCAAGGAAGAACTCGGTAATGTCGTCGTCCAGCTCAAGCCATAAGGAAAACATGATGCGTATTCAAAAAACCGTGATCGCGCTGGCACTGGCCGGCGCCGCGTTTGGCGCCCAGGCGCACAAGCCATGGGTGCTGCCGTCGTCGACGTTCGTCGAGAACGACCGGGAAGCGTGGGTCACCGTCGATGCCGCCATCTCGGAAGGCCTGTTCGACATCGACCACGTGCCCCTGAAGCTCGACGGCCTGACGATCATCGGCCCAGACGGCGCCACGCTGGAGCCGCAGAACGTGGCCAACGGCAAGCTGCGCAATTCGTTCGACGTGAAGATGGCGAAGAACGGCACCTACAAGATCGCCCTGGTGAACCAGAACGTGTTCGCCAGCTACAAGGTCAACGGCGAGATGAAGCGCTGGCGCGGCCTGGAAGCGAACATGGCGAAGGAAGTGCCGGCCGATGCCCAGGAACTGAAAGTGACGCGCACCAGCAGCCGCATCGAAACGTTCGTTACGGCCAACGAGCCGAGCGACGGCGTGCTGAAACCGACCGGCAGCGGCCTGGAACTGGTGCCGGTGACGAACCCGACCGAGCTGCGCGCCGGCGAGAAAGCCACGTGGCGCTTCCTGCTGGACGGCAAGCCCGCAGCGAACCTGCCCTTCAGCCTGATCCCGGGTGGCGTACGCTATCGCGGCACGCTGAACGAAGTGCGCTTCAATACCGATGCCAAGGGCGAGATCACCTTCAAGATTCCGGCCGCCGGCATGTACGTGGCGACGGCCAGCTGGCCGGCACCGCAGGCGCAGGGTAGCCAGGGCGGGCAACAGCAACAGCCGCCGGCGCGTCGCGTGACGTATTCGGGCACGGTGGAAGTGCTGCCCGAGTAATGGGCCAGGGGTTGCGCCGCACATTGCTGCCCCACGCGATCTCGCCCGAGCCGCCGCCCGCCGGCGCGCGGGTGCGGGCGTATCGCGGCCTCAGCATGGGCACGACCTGGTCGGCGCGGGTGGCCCAGCCGGACGCCGCATCGCATGTGTCTCCCCGTTTGTCCAGCGACCTGCAGGATGGCCTGCAGGCGCAGCTGGACGAGGTGGTGGCGCAGATGAGCCACTGGGACCCGGATTCAAGCCTGGGCCGCTTCAACCGCGCGCCGGCCGGCACCTGGCAGGTGCTGCCGCCCGCGTTCTTCCATGTGCTGGCCTATGCGCTGGACGTGTGCCGGGATTCCGGCGGCGCCTGCGATCCCTGTGCCGGCGCGCTGGTCAACCTGTGGGGCTTCGGTCCCGTGAACCGCTATGACGAGCCCGGCTTCGTGGCGCCGACGCCAGAACAGGCGCGGGCCGCGCTGCCGGCCGCACGCGTGCTGCTCGATCCCGTCAGCCGCAGCGCGCTGCAGCCGGGCGGCGTGCAGCTGGACCTCTCTGCCATCGCCAAGGGGTATGGCGTCGATTGCCTGGCGCGGTGGCTGGAAGAGCAGGGCATCCGCGACTACCTGGTGGAAGTGGGCGGCGAACTGCGCGGTGCCGGCGTGAAGCCCGATGGCCAGCCCTGGTGGGTGGCCCTGGAAGGCGTGGATGGCGCCCCCGACGGGGAGGAAGGCATCGTCGCGGCATTGCACGGACTGGCGGTGGCCACGTCCGGCGACTACCGGCGCTATTTTTTGCATGACGGCCGGCGCCATGCGCACACGATCGATCCGCGCACCGGTGCGCCGGTCGACCATGGCACGGCTTCCGTGACCGTGGTGGCCGCCAGTTGCATGGCCTGCGATGCCTGGTCCACCGCGCTGACCGTGCTGGGGCCAGTCGATGGCCTGGCATTGGCAGAACGGCGCGGCATCGCCGCCCGCTTCGTCGTGCGCATAGCCGATGGTTTCGTTGAACACCTGAGCTCGCACATGCGGACGATGCTCGATCTTGCATGAACGCTCCAGCATGATCCTCACGAACGATATGACCCGGCTGGCGCTGACCGCCGCCTGCTTCGCCGCGTATGGCGTGACCTGTTATTTGCCGTGGCTGCGCATGCGCCGCAAGCGCGCCGCCGCCGGTGCGGCCGCCGGGGATGCTTCCAGCTGGATCGTTGCCTACGCGAGCCAGACGGGTAACGGCGAGGAACTCGCGCAACAGACGGCGGCCACGCTGCGCCTCGCCGGCATTGGCGTGCGCGTGATGGAACTGGGCGACGTGACCGCCGCGACATTGCAGGGCGCCGGGCGGGTGCTGTTCATCGCCAGCACTTATGGCGAAGGCGATGCGCCCGACGGTGGCGCGGCGTTCGCCGGCAAGCTGATGACGCGCGCGCTGCCGCTGGAACGCCTGCACTACGGCGTGCTGGCGCTGGGCGACAGCAGCTACGCGCATTTCTGCGGCTTCGGCCGCGCGCTCGACGGCTGGCTGGCCGCGCAGGGCGCGCAGCCGCTGTTCCCGCGCGTGGAAGTGGACCGGGGCGCGTCGGCCGACCTGGCGCCATGGCGCCAGCACCTGTCGCACCTGGCGGGTACCAGCGACGCGCCGGACTGGGATGCGCCGGCCTTCGCACCGTGGCGGCTGGCCGCACGCCGGCTGATGAATCCGGGCAGCACGGGCGCCCCTGTCCACCACATCGAGCTGGAACCGGCCGCGGGTGCGCTGCCGGACTGGCAGTCGGGCGACCTGGTGCAGGTGGCGCCGCCGGCGCAGCCGGACCGGCCGCGCGAGTATTCGATCGCGTCGGTGCCGGGCGACGGCCGCGTCCACCTGCTGGTGCGGCTGCACCGGCACGACGACGGCAGTTCCGGCATCGCATCGGGCTGGCTGTGCGAAAGTGCCCCGGTGGGCGCGCTGGTGCCACTGCGGCTGCGGCAGCACCGGCGCTTCCGCCTGGAAGACAATGCCGCGCGGCCGCTGATCCTGGTCGGCAACGGCAGCGGCATGGCCGGCCTGCGCGGCCACCTGCGCGCCCGCGTGGCGGCCGGGCAGGGTCGCAACTGGCTGCTGTTCGGCGAGCGCCAGCGCGCGCATGACCTGCATTATGGCGACGAACTGGCTGGCTGGCAGGAGCAGGGCCTGCTCGCGCGGCTCGACCTCGCTTTCTCGCGCGACGGCACGTCCCGCACCTATGTGCAAGACCTGCTGCCACCCGCCGCCGACACGCTGCGCGCGTGGCTCGCCGACGGCGCCGCCATTTACGTCTGCGGCAGCCTGGAAGGCATGGCGGGCGGCGTCGACCGCGTGTTGCGCGACATCCTGGGCGCCAGCGCCGTCGATGCGCTGGCGGCCGAGGGCCGGTACCGGCGCGACGTCTACTGACCGGCAATCTTTCCCAAAACCGGGGTCAGACCCCAATCCGTGGCAATCTTTCCAAAAAACGGGATCAGGGGGAATACTGCCTTGCAGGGCAGTACCGCTACGCCGGCAAGGAGCGATGCTCCTTGAAACCCCGGCTGCGCCCCCGGTTCCAGACAATCTTTGCCGGGCGATATAGTGCGGGTGAAAAAAAGCCCCGCGCGAGCGGGGCTGGGGAAGTTCCGCACGGGGAAGTGCGGATGAGAGGTACTCAGGGAGCCAGTTCCTCGAGCCCGCGCTGCAGGCTGGAGATGCTGGGATTGTCGATGAACACGCAGCGCTTGCCGGTGCGCTTGCAAAAATCCTTCACGCGCCAGTAGGCACTGTGGCTGATGCAGCCGGTCTGGCAGATCACGAGATCGGCCGCGGCGAGACTTGCCTCGAGCTTGCCGGCGTTGTCTTCCAGCCCGCCATCGTGGTGGGCGAACTGGGCGCCGGCCCGCTCGATCAGCGTGCGGTACGACGCCACGTTGCCACTGCGCCCGCCCACGCACAGGATGCTGCGCTCCGTCAGGCGGATCGGCATGCGGATCACGTGTTCGATGGGCGCCGGCGGCGCGGGCTCCTCGTCGCGCGCCGGTGCCTGGGCCTGCGTCTGGGCTTGCGCCAGTTCGCGGCGCAGTTCGGCCACCTGTTCGCGCAGTTGCCGTTCGCGCTCGTCGCTCTGTTCGAGCCGCTGTACCAGGCGCTCGCGCGACGCCAAGTCGGGAATGGTGCCGCGCAAGCCTTCGAGTTCGTGCCGGAGTGCGTCGATGGTGCTGTCGCGGCTCACCAGCTGGGCGCGCAGTTGCATCAACGCCAGCGCATCGCGCTCCTGCTCGGCATTGCGTTCGAGCTGCATGGCGGCACTACGCTGCTGCATCTTCGCCAGCTCGCGCGTCAGCTGTCCGTTTTCCTCGACGACCGCGTTGAAGCGATTGATGTCCGCCCGGGCACAGGCGCCAGCCTGGTGCTGGATCATGTGCAGGTCGCGGCACATGCGTTCTTCCAGCTCGGGGGCGCAGCGGGGATGCGTCAGGCCGGCCCAGAACGCGCCGGCCACGTCGCCACCCGCCACGGCCGCTTGCCACAGTTCGCCTACCGCTTCGGTGGTGCGCGCGGCGCGGAAGCGCCCGATGACCTGGGCGTAGCGCCGCTCCAGTTCCTTCTGCAGCAGTTCGGACAGGCGGTTGCGCGTGCCGCACTCGCTGACGGCGCCGACGTGGATCTCGTAATCGTCGGCCAGGACCTGGCCGCCGGTGACCTTGCCGACCAGCTTGCGCAATGTGCCGATCGGCATCGATACGCCGACCAGCGGGCAGTGGCAGGTGTGGCCCAGTTCCCAGATGCGGCGCCGGCGCGACGTTTGCGCCTCCTGGGACGGCGTGGTTGCATGCTTGTCGCACATGGTCAGGCCACCTGCGGCGCGCGGCCCCGTGTCATCAGCCGCGCGAGGAAACCATCATCCTTTTTTTGCGGCGGCGGCAGCGAGCGCTCCACGACAGCGGCCCATTGTTCGGATAACTGCTGGCACGTGGCGGCCAGCACGGGCGACAGGCCCGGCAAGCCGGCCAGCGCCTTCAGGTGCCGCTCGATGACGGAAGCGAGTTTCACGCACCCCTTGCCGTCAGCCGTGTAATGCGACATCAGGTGCAGCACGGCGGACAGCATCAGTTCCGGCTGCTGCGCGCCGGTGGCGGGTGCCAGGTAGATCGGATCGGTATGGTCGATAGCCATCGTACTCTCCTCTAGAACTATCAGCTGGCGACGGCTCGCTGGAATGACTTGCCCGATTCAGGCGGTGAGAATGAGCTTGTTCAGCTGCGTGATGCGCAGGCGGTAGATGCGGCCCGCATGCTCGATTTCGACTTCGCGCTGGTCTTCCATCAGGCCGGCGGTGGTCAGGCGGCGCACAGGAACGGGTTGCCGGGCAGCAGGCACCGGCTTCGGTTGGTTGGCTTGGGTCTGCATGGTCATTTTCGCCTTAAATAAGAATGATTCGCATTTGCATTATTGGGCACCCCTGTCGGAAATGCAAGCGTTTTTTGGCGGGCACGTGGGGGAAAATCCCAGGCGCGCGCGCCGGTGTTGCCGACGCAAAAAAAAGGCCCGCCGAAGCGGGCCCAAGCTGGGTGAGGTAAACGTTAATGTGCTGTCAGACAGCGGCAGCCAGTTGTACCGGCGGCGTGGATGCCGCATCGGCGGCGGCCTTGGCTCGGCTGGCGGCGGACTTGCTGCGGGAACGGGAAGGCGGCAGGCGGCGCAGTGTCTTCAGCGCCTCCGGGTCCTTGATGCCGATCGTGCGCTGGTCGACCGTGATCAGGCCGATTTCATTGAAGGCCGACAAAGTGCGGCTCACTGTTTCCAGTGTCAGGCCCAGGTAGCTGCCGATTTCATGACGGGTCATGCGCAGGTTGAACAGTTTGCTCGAATAACCCATCTGGGCGAAGCGGTCGGCCAGCGACACGAGGAAGCGGGCCACGCGGGCTTCGGCGCTCAGCGCGCCCAGCATGCCGATCATGGCCTGCTCGCGCACCAGTTCGCGGCTCATCACGCCATACATCATGTGTTCGAGTTCCACGTGGACACGGCCCAGCGCGGTCAGCTTCTTGAACGGCAGCAGGATCAGGTCGCAGTCGGACAGGGCGACCGCCTCGGACGAGTAATGGCGGCTGTGGATGCCATCGACGCCCAGCATGTCGCCTTTCATCGGGAAGCTCAGCACCTGCTCGTTGCCGAATTCGTCGATCAGGACGGTTTTCAGGAAGCCGGAGTTGACGATATACAGCGTGTCGAACGGCTGGCCGATCGTATGGATGCGCTGGCCGGTCTTGAACTGTACGTGCTGGAACAGTAATTCCTCGGCGTTGACGGAGCAGGCCGCGGGAATATGCAGGAGGTCGCAGACTTCCTTCAGGTTCGACCAGAGACGGCCCTGGCGCTGGCGGCCCGCTTCCATGGCGGGGGATTGGGCAGCCGGGGAGGCGACTCGGGTTTCGGACATTTGCGTGGGGAGCATGCTTATCTCCTGATTTCAGGTCATGTATGTTCGGATTTAAAAGCGAATGTTTGAAGCTAAAACTGAAACAATTCCTGGTTTTGAACCCGGTTTTGAACTACCGGTATTTTTTTGCTGTTGCGGTCAATCCAAGTGGATTTGCGGCAACTCGCTTTGGAATGGTTTCAGTATGCCAACGGGGGGAGGGATGGATATCGGCAAGCGCTGAATGTGCTCGTAGGAGCCAGCGCCAAACTGTAGGAATACTCCTACTGGCCGAGACGGTGCTTCATAGAGAGGGGGAGGGCCCGCAGGCAGGCGCGGCGGGTCAGGATTTGAACGGCGACAGTAGTTTATGCGCCACTGCGTATTGAACCATTTCCGACAGTGAGCTCATTCCCATTTTTTGCATGATGCGCGTTTTATGGGTACTGACGGTTTTTACCGAGAGGTGCAGGCTATTGGCGATTTCAGTAATCGACTTGCCGGAAACGAGTAAGGAGAATACCTCGAATTCGCGGTCCGACAGTTGTTTGTGCAGCAGGCTTTCATTCGGCATCATGATATTGAGTGCCAGCTGCTCGGCGACTTCGGTGCTGATATATGGCCGGCCCGAGGCCACCTTGTGGATGGCGCCGACCAGCTGCGTGCCGGCACTCTCCTTGGTCAGGTAGCCCTGGGCGCCGGCGCGGATGGCGCGCACGGCGTATTGTTCCTCTTCGTGCATGGTGAGGATCAGCACGTTCAGCTTCGGGGCTTCGCTGCGGATCTGGCGGATCAGGTCGACGCCACTGCGCCCCGGCATCGACAAGTCGAGCAGCAGCAGGTCGAAGCCGCCCTGACGCACATGGCGCAATACCTCGAAGCCGTCGACGGCTTCGCCGACGATGTCGATATCGGGGGCACCGTCGAGGATGCGCTTGAGTCCTTCGCGCATGATGGTGTGGTCGTCTGCGATGACTATTCTGATCATGGGTGGTTTGGTGACACTCCGGTGTTGCCTGTCATCCCGGTGGCGCGGTCTGGAACCATGCGGGAGCAGAATGTGCGATATCGAGCAAAGGTTCGATGCGGCGACGGCGATTGTTGCGAGACTTGTGCAAGACCTATTCGGGCAGGGGTTCTTGCAGCAGCCGGTGCACGAGCACCGGGATCTTTGAATGCGACAAGACCTTGTTGGTGACACTCCCCAGCAACAGCTGGCCCCAGCCGCTACGGCCGTGGGAGCCGATGAAGATCAGGTCGCAGCCTTTTTGCGCGGCGATTTCGACGATTTTCAGGGCCGCGCTTTCGGCAAAGGCTGTCATGCTTTCGCACCGCACGCCTTTCTTGTCGCACGATGCGACGATCGATTGCACGTGGTCGCGGCCAGCGCGCGCCATGGCGGCGCGGTATTCTTCTTCGCTGGGGTAGCTTGGCGGAATGATCTCGACATAAAT
The DNA here is from genome assembly GCF_004209755.1 of Pseudoduganella lutea. Classification (NCBI taxonomy): domain Bacteria; kingdom Pseudomonadati; phylum Pseudomonadota; class Betaproteobacteria; order Burkholderiales; family Oxalobacteraceae; genus Pseudoduganella; species Pseudoduganella lutea. Next base: position 4,701,952 of record NZ_CP035913.1, read on the forward strand.
CGGGTACTGGTATTCGGGTGCAACAAACAGGGCGAGGACCTCGGCACCGAGTTGCTGGGCAAACGACACGCCGGCGCAGGCGGTCATACGGGAGACCGCGGAACCATCGGTAGTGATCAGAATTTTCCGGTACATGTCAGCTCCTCGAATACATGCGCGCCCCCATTGTAGTCGCGAATCGCGCTCTTGTCTGGATGTAAAGACTTGATCTTTCTCAATAGTGAGATGAAATTGGCACGAACTTGGCCCGAATGCCATGTTTGTACTTGATAAACATCAAAGCGAGCCGGCGACCCAAATACAACAGAAAAGCCGCCTTTTGCTGTTGCCGCGCGGGATTGACCGGACCGGGATTGAACAAGCGGACGACCCCCTGCTACACTCGCGGAAGTGCGTGAATATTGCCGAGCGTCATCACTCAAGACCCTTAGGCAGTTGATACGAAAGCATTTTTTGATTATGGAGAAGCAGGGATATGACCGACGCCGCTGATGATTTCGACGCATTATTCGAGGAAGTGTCCGCGCAGCGTGCCACCGCCTCCCCGGCGCCGGCGCCCGCACCCGCGCCGGCCGCTGCTGCCGGTGACGACCTGGAAAGCCTGTTCGACGAGATCGCCTCGACCCGTACCGCTCCCGCGCCTGCGCCATCGGCTCCAGCTGCCGCTGCCGTGCAGGCAGCCGACGCGCCGGCCGGCGAGGAAGGCCAGCAGGATGGCACCATGTTCGAACGCCTGGGCGGCATCGTTCGCCTGTTGCACGACTCGCTGCGCGAACTTGGCTACGACAAGGCGCTGACGGAGGCCTCGAGCCAGATCGTGGACGCACAGGACCGCCTGGAATACGTGGCCTCGCTGACCGAACAGGCTGCCAACAAGGTGTTGAACACGCTCGACGATGGCATGCCCGCACAGGACGTGCTGTCGAAGAAGTCCAAGGAAATGGAAGACCGCTGGGCCGCGCTGTTCGACGGCAAGCTCAGCATTGAAGAATTCAAGACGCTGGCCGGCGACTCGCGCGCATTTGCGCAAGCCGTGTCCGAAGCCACCGAAGCCGAGAAGGCGCGCCTGCTTGAAATCATGATGGCGCAGGATTTCCAGGATATCACCGGCCAGTTGATCAAGAAGGTGGTGATCATCACCAAGACGGTCGAGTCGGAACTGGCCCAGCTGCTGAAGGACAATGCGCCGCCTGACAAGCGCGAGCTCATTGCGCAGAAAGAGGCCCTGGAAGTGTCGCTGATGAGTGGGCCGTCGGCCCCGTCCGTGGCGCTGAACCAGGACAATGTGGACGACCTGCTTGCCGACCTGGGGTTCTGATGGACGATATGCTCAAGGAGTTCGTCGTCGAGGCGATGGACCTGGCGGTCAATGTCGAGGAGCACCTGCTGCATCTCGAACGCGATCCGCAGAACAAGGAAACGCTGAACGCCGTGTTCCGTTCGTTCCACACCATCAAGGGTGGGGCGGGCTTCATGAATCTCGGTGCGCTCGTGTCGGCCTGTCACCTGACGGAAAACCTGTTCGATGCGCTGCGCACCGGTGTCGCGCCCGTCACGCCGCTGTCGATCGAGGCGGCGCTCCAGGCGTCCGGCTTCGTGGCCGACCAGCTGGCGGAACTGAACAACGGCGCCGCGCCGGATAGCCTCGGGCCGATGCCGGCCGACCTGGAAGCGATCCTGACGGACGCCATCAATGGCAAGGAAAGCTCGGCCAAGCCGGCGGCGAAGGCCGCGCCGGCACCGGCCCCCGTGGCGCCGCCGGCACCCGCCGCGCCAGCCGCGACGGCACCGCGTGCGCCGTCGGCCGATGGCCTGGACTGGGAATCGATGTACGAGGCGGTCGTGCCGCCGGGAACGTATGCGCGGCCCGCCGGGGCACCTGCCGCCGCACCGGTTGCTCCTCCCGCCAGCGCTGCCGTCAGCGCTCCCGTGGCGCCTGCCGCCGAAGCGCCGGCCGCCCCGGCGCCCGTTGCCGCACCGTCCGTCGATGCGTCCGGGAAGAAATGGGATGGTGTCGAGCGCCGCGACGAAGCCAAGGCTGCCCATGCCGCGCCCGCGAAAGAGGAAAGCATCCGTATCGACGCGGTCAAGCTCGACGCGCTGCTGGAAGTGGCCGGCGAATCCGTGCAGGCCGCCAACCAGGCCGCCGTGCTGCTGGAGCGCCTGCAGCAGTTCAAGTTCGAAGGCCAGGCCGCCACGCTGATGTCGGCCCTGACCGAAACGCTGGAACGGGCGTCGCGCTATTCGACGGAACTGCAGCGCGCCACGCTGGCAACCCGCATGCAACCGGTCGGCAGGCTGTTCCAGAAATTCCCGCGCCTGGTGCGCGAACTGGCGAAAGACCTGGGCAAGGAAGTCGAACTGGTCATCGAAGGCGCGGAAACGGAAGTGGACCGCGTCGTCGTCGACAGCCTGTACGATCCGCTCGTGCACATGCTGCGCAACGCGCTCGACCACGGCGTGGAAGGCCCGGACGCCCGTATTGCCGCCGGCAAGAACCCGAAGGCAACGATCCTGCTGAAAGCGTGGCAGGAAGCCAACAGTGTGATGATCGTGCTGCAGGACGACGGCAAGGGCATGGACCCGGCAGCGCTGCGCCGCAAGGCCGGCGAGAAGGGGCTGATCTCGCCGACCGCGAACATGACGGACGACGAGTCGTACCAGCTGGTATTCCTGCCGGGCTTCTCGACGAAGGAAGTGGCATCGTCCGTTTCCGGCCGCGGCGTGGGCATGGACGTGGTGAAGACCGCCGTCGAGAAGAACCGTGGCGCGATCCACATCGAATCGGCGCTGGGCAAGGGCACCAAGTTCGCGATCCGCCTGCCGATCGAGCTGTCGATCGTGCCGACGATGCTGGTATCGACCTCCGGCGCGCTGCTGGCGCTGCCGATGGCCGTCGTCGAGCGCGTGGTGGAACTGCCGGAAACGTTCAACGAAGTGGGCGGTGCGCCGGTGATGAAGGACCAGGGGCGGCCGCTGCCGGTGCGTTCGCTGGCCAATGCGCTGGGCTATGAACTGTCCACCGAACGCGTGGGCATCGTCATCAATGCGCCGCAGCCGTACATCCTGGCCGTGGGTGCCGTCGACGGCACCGCCGACCTGGTGATCAAGCCGATGACGGCGCTGACCGTCGAAGGCGTGACCGGTACCGCACGCTCGGCCGAAGGCGAACTGGTGCTTGTCGTGGGCCTATCGTTCCTGATGGATGGTTGCAGGAGCAGCGTGCGCATGGCAGCATAAAGAGTTCGCCAAGCAAGTCACCCGAAAAAGCCTGCGACCGCAATCGCAGGCTTTTTTGCTTTCTAAACTAAAATATTGCTTAGAACCGGGGTCAGACCCCACTTTTGCGAAACATTTCCTGGATCCGGGGTCAGACCCCGGTGATGAGAAATGTTTCCTCGAAAATAGGGTCCGTCCCCATTTTCGCCATTTTCGGAGCAACAATTCGCAACACCGGCGCCCTAGGCGCGCAGCAGGGAAATGCAAGGGACCGCGGCCCACGAGGCGGAAAGTCGGCTTGTTTTGCAGCGCACAAACTGTGGCATAATCAAAACGGAACTTTCTACACACAGGCAGCAAGCAGCATTATGAAGACGCTTTACGACAAACTCTGGGAATCGCATGTGGTGCGCACGGAGGACGACGGCACCGCCATCCTGTACATCGATCGCCACCTCGTGCATGAAGTCACCAGCCCGCAAGCCTTCGACGGCCTGCGCGCGGCCAACCGCTCTCTGTGGCGCCTGTCCGCCAACCTGGCGGTGGCAGACCACAACGTGCCCACCACCGACCGCTCGCACGGTATCGAGGATCCTGTTTCCCGCCTGCAGGTGGAAACGCTGGACAACAATACCAAGGAGTACGGCGTCACGTACTTCAACATGAACGACAAGCGCCAGGGCATCGTCCACGTGATCGGCCCGGAGCAGGGTGCCACGCTGCCCGGCATGACCGTCGTTTGCGGCGATTCGCACACGTCCACGCACGGCGCCTTCGGCGCGCTGGCGCACGGCATCGGCACTTCCGAAGTCGAGCACGTGCTGGCCACGCAGACGCTGCTGGCGAAGAAATCGAAATCGATGCTGGTGCAGGTCGACGGCGAACTGCTGCCCGGCGTGACCGCCAAGGATATCGTGCTGGCCATCATCGGCAAGATCGGTACCGCAGGCGGCACCGGCTACGCGATCGAGTTCGGCGGCTCCGCGATCCGTGCGCTGTCGATGGAAGGCCGCATGACGGTCTGCAACATGGCGATCGAAGCGGGTGCGCGCGCCGGCATGATCGGCGTCGACGACACCACGATCAATTACGTGAAGGGCCGCCCGTTCGCGCCCGTGGGCCCGCACTGGGAACGCGCCGTCGAATACTGGCGCACGCTGCACACCGAGCCGGGTGCGAAGTTCGACTTCGTCGTCACCCTCGATGCGGCCGAGATCAAGCCGCAGGTGACCTGGGGCACGTCGCCCGAGATGGTTGTGCCGGTCGATGGCCGCGTGCCCGATCCCGACCACGAAAAGGACACGGTCAAGCGCGAGGCGATGGAAAAGGCACTGGTCTACATGGACCTGAAGCCGAACACGGCGATCGAGGATATCCGCATCGACAAGGTGTTCATCGGTTCCTGCACCAACTCGCGTATCGAAGACCTGCGCGCCGCCGCCGCCGTCGTGCGCGGCAAGCAGCGCGCCTCGAACGTGAAGCTGGCGATGGTGGTGCCGGGTTCCGGGCTGGTCAAGGAACAGGCCGAGCGCGAAGGGCTGGACACGATCTTCAAGGCCGCCGGCTTCGAATGGCGTGAGCCGGGCTGCTCGATGTGCCTGGCAATGAATGCCGACCGCCTCGATCCGGGCGAGCGCTGCGCGTCCACCTCGAACCGCAATTTCGAGGGCCGGCAAGGCCAGGGCGGGCGCACCCACCTGGTGTCGCCGGCCATGGCCGCCGCCGCCGGTATCGCCGGCCACTTCGTCGACATCCGCGCGATCCGCTGACCTGATCGACCCCAACGGCAGAGTCCGGGGTCAGACCCGCCGGGTCTGACCCCAGTATTTGCGGTTGGGGTGAAAGCAAGCGCTACCCAAACTTTCACAAGAAGTCAGAACCATGAAAACCCTGTTCGCCATCGCCCTCGCCACCATCGTCCTTGCCGGTTGCAACACCGTTGCCGGTTTCGGCAAGGACGTACAGAAGGTTGGCCAGGCCGTCGAACGCGGCGGCAAAAAATAACACCGCGGCGCGGCCTGGTGCCGCGCTCCACCAAGAGAGCAGCATGGACAAATTTACGATCTACGAGGGCCTTGTCGCCCCGCTCGACCGCTCGAACGTCGATACCGACGCCATCATCCCGAAACAGTTCCTGAAATCGATCCGCCGCACGGGCTTCGGCCCCAACCTGTTCGACGAGTGGCGCTACCTGGATCACGGCGAGCCCGGCATGGATAATTCCAATCGCCCGCTGAATCCGGACTTCGTGCTGAACCAGCCCCGCTACCAGGGCGCGTCGATCCTCCTCACGCGCAAGAACTTCGGCTGCGGCTCCTCGCGCGAACATGCGCCGTGGGCGCTGGAGCAATACGGCTTCCGTGCCATCCTGGCGCCCAGCTTTGCCGACATCTTCTTTAACAATTGCTTCAAGAACGGCGTGCTGCCGGTCGTCTTAACCGAAGCGCAGATCGATCATCTGTTCGACGAAGTCAAGGCCTTCCCCGGCTACCGCCTGGTGGTGGACCTTGAGCAGCAAGTCATCCGCTCCCAGGACGGCAAGATCTCCTACCCCTTCGAGGTCGACGCCTTCCGCAAATATTGCCTGATGAACGGCCTCGACGATATTGGCCTCACGCTGCGCCACGCGGACACCATCCGTGCGTTCGAGGAGCGGCATCTGGCAAGCCAGCCCTGGCTGGCCAACTCGATCTGAAAACGGGTATACAACAATGAAAATCGCAATCCTGCCGGGCGACGGCATCGGCCCGGAGATCGTCGCCCAGGCTGTCAAGGTGCTGAACGCGCTCGACGAGAAATTCGAACTGGAAACCGCGCCGGTCGGCGGTGCCGGCTATGAAGCGGCCGGCCATCCGCTGCCGGACGCCACGCTGGCGCTGGCCAAGGCGGCCGATGCCGTGCTGTTCGGCGCCGTCGGCGACTGGAAGTACGACACGCTGGACCGTCCGCTGCGCCCCGAACAGGCCATCCTCGGCCTGCGCAAGAACCTGGGCCTGTTCGCCAACCTGCGCCCGGCGATCCTGTACCCGGAACTGGCCGGTGCTTCCACGCTGAAGCCCGAGGTGGTATCGGGCCTGGACATCCTGATCATCCGCGAACTGACCGGCGACATTTATTTCGGCCAGCCGCGCGGCGTGCGCGAATGCCCGGACGGCCCGTTCAAGGGCCAGCGCGAAGGTTTCGACACGATGCGCTATGCCGAGGGTGAAATTCGCCGCATTGCCCACGTGGCGTTCCAGGCCGCGCAAAAGCGCGACAAGCGCCTGACCAGCGTCGACAAGGCCAACGTGCTGGAAACGTTCCAGTTCTGGAAAGACATCGTCACCGACGTGCACAAGGAATACCCGGACGTGGCGCTGGACCACATGTATGTCGACAACGCCGCGATGCAGCTGGTGCGCGCGCCGAAGAAGTTCGACGTGATCGTCACCGGCAACATGTTCGGCGATATCCTGTCCGATGCCGCAGCGATGCTGACCGGCTCGATCGGCATGCTGCCTTCGGCCTCGCTGGATGCGAACAACAAGGGCCTGTACGAACCGTCGCACGGCTCCGCGCCGGACATCGCCGGCAAGGGCATTGCCAATCCGCTGGCCACGATCCTGTCGGCGACGATGATGCTGCGCTTCTCGCTGGGCAAGGCCGAACAGGCCGACCGCATCGACAGCGCCGTGAAGGCCGTGCTGGCGCAGGGCCTGCGCACGGCCGACATCTACGAGGAAGGCACCACGAAAGTGGGCACCGAGCAGATGGGCGACGCCGTCGTCAAGGCGCTGGCGAAGTAAATACATGTACACGGAACGCGCCGCTGGTGCGTTCCAGTAGAACATCCAAAACTCCGAGGGTAATAAAATGAAATTAGTAGGTCTGGTAGGCTGGCGTGGCATGGTGGGCTCGGTCCTGATGCAGCGCATGCAGGAAGAGGGCGATTTCGACCACATCGAACCGGTCTTCTTCTCCACGTCGAACACGGGCGGCAAGGCCCCGGCAATGGCGAAGAACGAAACCACGCTGAAGGACGCCACCGATATCGACGAACTGAAGCGCTGCGAGATCATCATCTCCTGCCAGGGCGGCGACTACACGAGCGAAGTGTTCCCGAAACTGCGCGCGGCGGGCTGGAACGGTTACTGGATCGACGCGGCGTCCACGCTGCGCATGGACAAGGATTCGGTCATCGTGCTGGATCCGGTCAACCTGGACGTCATCAAGGATGCGATGACGAAGGGCGTGAAGAACTTCATCGGCGGTAACTGCACCGTGTCGTGCATGCTGATGGGCCTGGGCGGCCTGTTCAAGGCCAACCTGGTGGACTGGATGACGTCGATGACGTACCAGGCCGCATCGGGCGGCGGCGCGCAGCACATGCGCGAGCTGCTGACCCAGTTCGGCACCATCAACGCTGCCGTGAAACCGCTGCTGGACAACCCGGCTTCCGCGATCCTGGAAATCGATCGCCAGGTGCTGGCGACCCAGCATGGCCTGTCGGCTGAAGAAACGAAACAGTTCGGCGTGCCGCTGGCCGGCAACCTGATCCCGTGGATCGACAAGGACCTGAACAACGGCCAGTCGAAGGAAGAGTGGAAGGGCGGCGCCGAGACCAACAAGATCCTCGGCCGCGGCGAAGGCTTCGGCTCCAAGGCGATTCCGGTGGACGGCCTGTGCGTGCGCATCGGCGCGATGCGCTGCCACTCGCAAGCGCTGACTATCAAGCTGAACAAGGATGTGCCGCTGGACGAGATCAACGACATCATCGCCAACGACAACCAGTGGGTGAAGTTCGTGCCGAACACGCGCGAAGCTTCCGTGCGCGACCTGACCCCGGCCGCCGTGACGGGCAGCCTGACGATCCCGGTCGGCCGCGTGCGCAAGCTGTCGATGGGTCCGGAATACATTTCCGCGTTCACCGTCGGCGACCAGCTGCTGTGGGGCGCGGCCGAGCCACTGCGCCGCATGTTGCGCATCGTGCTGGACAAGTAATCCGCCGCTTGGCATGCCAGGAAAACCGGGCCGCGAGCCCGGTTTTTTTACGTCGACAATTCAGCTCGGCCATGTAATGCGTTGCGTTACACATACAGGTCGGATGCAAGCGTATCCGACCTCGCCATGCGATCGAAAGCCTGCTAGGCTGAATGATCACAATGACAAGCGAGGCCTGACATGACACGCACGCTCGTTGCCGGGTCCGTCCTGGCGGTATTGTTCGGCAACGCGCTCGCGCAAGACTCGACCGCGCAGGCTTCGCTGTCGGATTACAGTTACCAGCTGATCGATCTGGACCCAGCCGATGGCATTGCGCCATCCATCGCATTCCCCATCAACAGGCGGGTTGCCGCGACCAGCGTCGCCGCGCGCTATGGCGACGAACAAAGCAATGACGAACAGCCCAGCACCGCAGGCGAACTGGTGTCGTCATCACAGGTCGCCGGCAGCGCCCAGGCGATGGCCTGGTTCAGTGGCGACACGATGGGGGCTTCCGGCAGTATCGGCGAGGCCGGCATCTACCAGGCGGTGGGTCTCTGGGAGGCGTTCTACATACTGAGTCCCCGCACCAAGTTGATCTTCACCGGTCACGCCACCGGGTCGCTTGGTATCGGCGCCCCGGTGCCGGGGCAGAACAGCGCGGCGGTCGTAACGGTACGCTTCACGCCTTCCGACGATGGCACGCCAAGTCTCTATTCCCGGATCCTGTCGACGTACAACCCCGGCAGCGGCACGGCATTCGATGACTGGATCCAGGTCGAGTTCGTAAACGACTCGAGTCTCGACCTGATTTCCGAATTGCAGATATCGGCCAGCGCATTTGCCGTCGTCAGCGTGGTTCCTGAACCGTCGAGCTATCTGATGCTGGGTACCGGCCTCGTCCTTGCCGGAGGCATGCTGCGGCGCCGCCGCGCTTGAGAAACGAATTGAGAAACGAACCGAGCCTTTCATAGGGGGCGCGCGCTCCGGGAGCGGCGCTTGCATGCTCACGGGCATGATGTTATGTTGGGACGTCCGGCCAAGCCCCGGCCGCCCGTTGCCAACTTAACACCATAAGAATATGCCCGTATATAAACGCTCCAGGGTTGCTTCGTTTGCGTTGTCCGCACTGGCCAGCGCCGTCATCGGCACAGCCATCCTCCCACCGGTGCATGCCGCCGGCCTCGGCAAGCTTACTGTGCTGTCCGCCCTGGGGCAGCCGCTGCGCGCCGAAATCGAGCTGACGGCCGTCACGCCGGCAGAGGCGACCGACCTGGCCGTGAAACTGGCGCCACTGGAAGCTTTCAAGGCGGCGAACGTCGAATTCAACCCGGCATTGCTGAACCTGCGCTTCGATATCGAGCAGCGCGATGGCCGGCGCTTCATCCGCGTGACATCGGCGCAGCCGGTCAACGAGCCGTTCGTCGACATGCTGCTCGAGCTTTCCTGGGCCAATGGGCGCCTGGTGCGCGAATACACGTTCCTGCTGGATCCGCCGGAGATGCGCAACCCGCAATCGCCGCAGGTGGCGGCACCGGTCGATGTCAACCGCGCCGCCGCGCAGGCCGGGGCGCCTGCCACGCCATCCGCGCCGGCCCCGGCCCCGGCGCCCGCCCAGCCGGCGCGTGCACCAGCGCCGGCCCGGGAAGCTGCCAACGATATCCGCGTCAAGCGGGGCGACACGCTGTCCGGCATCGCCAGCGGTATCAAGCCGGCCGACGTGTCGCTGGACATGATGCTGGTGGCCCTGTATCGGGCCAACCCCGAGGCGTTCAGCGGCCGCAACATGAATCGCCTGAAGTCGGGCAGGATCCTGTCGGTGCCGGATGCGGAGGCGGTGCGCGGCACCGACCGTTCCGAGGCGCGCCGCGTCGTCATCGCGCATGCCGCCGACTTCAATGCCTACCGCAACCGCCTGGCCAGCCAGGTCGAGGCGGCCACGCCGGCCCAGGCCCAGGCGCCGCAGCAAAGCGCCGACGGCAAGATCACGGCCAAGGTCGAGGAACGGCCGAACGCCGTCAACGAAGCGCAGGACCAGCTGAAGCTGTCGAAGGCGGGCGAAGCAGCGGGCAAGGCCGGTACCGAGGACAAGATCGCGAAGGAGCAGCAGGTGGCCGATGCCGCCGCGCGCGTCAAGGAACTGGAAAAGAACGTCAGCGATCTCGAGAACCTGATGGCGGTGAAGAGCCAGACCGGCGCGGCGGCGCAGGAAGGCGCCGTGCCGGAAATGGACAACCGCGGTACGCCGGTCGCGGCCGCGCCGCAGCCGGTCGCGCCCGCTGCCACGCCGGCAGCGGCGCCAGCCAGGCCGGCCGCCCCGCCGCCCACGGTCGTGCCACCGGCGCGCATGGAGCCGGGCATCATGGATGCGGTCAAGGACAACATCGCCGCGCTCGGCATCGCGCTGGCGGCGATCCTCGGCGGCACGGCGCTCATCCTGGCGCGCCGCCGCAAGGCCGCCCTCGCCCCCGTGGTGCAGAAAGTGCCCGTGGCCGTGCCGCCGGCCGATACGGCCGGCCAGTCGCTGTTCGCCGAACCGGGCGGGCAGAGCGTGGACACGAGCAACAGTGTGTTCAATTCGAACTTCGCGCCCTCCGCCAGCCAGCTCGACATGAACGAAGTCGACCCGGTGGCCGAAGCCGACGTCTACATCGCCTATGGCCGCGATGCGCAGGCCGAGGAAATCCTCAAGGAAGCACTGCGCACGCACCCGGAACGGCATGCGGCGCGGTTGAAACTGCTGGAGATCTACGCAAACCGCAACGACCTGCGGGCGTTCGAGGTGCAGGCCAACGAACTGTATGCGCTGACCAGGGGGCAGGGCGACGAGTGGGCACAGGCCGCGGCGCTGGGCCGTTCGGTCGACCCGGACAATGCGCTGTACGGCGCGCAGGGTGGCGCCGGTCCGCTGGCGGCGACCGTGGCCGCGGCGGGTGCCGCGGCGCTTGCCACCGATGCGGCCCGTTCCGTCCCGCCTGGCGGCGATTTCGCCACCGCGCTGGACGACGCGGCGCGCGCCCGTGCCGCCGAACAGGCACCGCACGAAGGGCTCGACCTCGACCTGAGCAAGGAGCCGGCCCCCGAGACCGCCGTCAGCGCGCTCGACTTTGATTTTGCCGAGCCACCCCCGCCGGCCGCGGACGATCGCCTGGCGGACTTCGATTTCAGCGACGCCACCGCGCAACCGGACGCGCCGGCCGCCGGGCAGGAAGGCGCCCCGGCGCAGCCGAAGGTGAGCGAGACCAACGACGCAGACCATTACCTGGACTTCGACCTGGGCGGCCTGGATCTCGAAGAATCGCCGCAACAGGCTGGCAAGGGGGAGAGCCAGACAACCGGCAAGGCGGCCGACGATCCCGCGCCCGCCACGGCCGATCCGCTCGACCTGGCCTTCGACCTGCCGCCCGAGCCGGCGCGGCCGGCCGCGGCACCGTCACCGGATTTCGACTTCGACCTGCCCGAAGACAAGGCTGCCCAACCGGCACCCGCCGCCGCGGCGCCGGGCGCCGACCCGCTGGCCGAGCTCGACCTGATGGACTTCGACGTGCCGCCACCGGCGCCCGCCACGCCGGGCACTGCCCAGCCGGCCGATCCGGCACCGTCGCTGAACGCGCTGGATCATGGATTGCCCGACCTGCCGCCGGCACCGGCCACGGCGCCGCCGCCGCCGGAATTCGACCTGTCCGGCATCGACCTGGACCTGGATGAAACGGCCACGCCGCAAGCCGAGCCCGTTTCCACGCCCGCTGCGCTGACACCGCAGCAAATGGAAATGGATACCAAGCTCGACCTTGCTGTCGCCTATCAGGAAATCGGCGACAAGGAAGGCGCCCGCGAACTGCTCGACGAAGTGCTGCGTGGCGGCAGCAGCGAGCAGGTGGCGCGCGCCAACCAGATGCTCGCGCAACTGGGATGACGGACAACGGCCCCGGCTTGCAGCCCGGGGCCGGCCAGGTGCGGATTGCCGCACGTGCTCATGCGCGTATAATTCCTGCTCTTTCACCGAGGCAGGGCAGGCATTGAAACGCATCGCATTGGGCGTCCAGTACAACGGCGCCGACTGGCAGGGCTACCAGGTCCAGCCGCATGGCCAGACCGTGCAGGACAAGCTGGAGCAGGCAATCGAACGCTTCGCCTGCGTTCGCATCGGCACCACCTGCGCCGGCCGCACCGATGCCGGCGTGCATGCGCTGGGCCAGGTCGTTCACTTCGATACCGACCTGCAGCGCGAACCGCACGCCTGGGTGCGCGGCATCAATGCCTTCCTGCCCGATTCCGTCGGCGTGCGCTGGGCGAAGACATTGCATGAGGTGGTGCCGTTCGGTGACGCCGAATTCCAGCCCGGGCAAGACTTCCACGCGCGCTTTTCTGCGCGCTCGCGCACGTATCACTACCTGCTGTACAACAACGCCGTGCGCGCGCCGCTGCTGTCCGGCCGTGCCGGCTTCTGCCATCGCCCGCTGGATGTCGAGCGCATGCGCGCCGCCGTCCCCCCGCTGCTGGGCCGGCACGACTTTTCCGCCTTCCGCGCCGCCGGCTGCCAGGCGAAAACGCCGGTCAAGGACATGTACGAGATCGGCATCGAGCGGCATGACGACATGATCCTGTTCACGTTGCGGGCCAGTGCCTTCCTGCATCACATGGTGCGCAACCTGGTCGGTTCGCTCGTCTACATCGGCCAGGGCCGCGAAGGCACGGGCTGGCTGGGCGAACTGCTGGAAGGGCGCAACCGCACGCTCGCCGCGCCCACCTTCATGCCGGACGGCCTGTACCTGGCCCAGATCGAATACGACGGCAAATGGGGCTTGCCGCAGGAATCCCCGCGCATCCTTCCAGCCTTTTGAGGAATCGTCTCACCATGAGCATGCACCGCACCCGCATCAAGATCTGCGGCCTGACCCGCGAGGAAGACGTGGCCGCCGCCGTGGCCGCCGGGGCCGATGCGATCGGCTTCGTGTTCTACCCGAAGAGCCCGCGCTACGTGACGCCGCAGCGCGCGGCCGAGCTGATCGCGACCCTGCCGCCGTTCGTCACCGCTGTCGGGCTGTTCGTCAACGTGCCGGCGGAAGAAGTGGCGGCCATCGTGCGCGTGGCACCCGTGGCGCTGTTGCAGTTCCACGGCGATGAAACGGCCGAGCAGTGTGCCGCAGCCGCGGCGGCCGCGAACCGGCCATTCCTGCGCGTGTTCCGGGTAAAACCGACCACGACCGGCACCGAGCTGCTAGAATACGAGGCACAAAGCCGCGCCTCTTCGCGGCCGCATGCCGCCCAGTTTGCCGGGCTTCTCTTCGACACGTATGTCGATGCCTATGGCGGCGCAGGAAAGGTTTTCGATTGGTCTCTCATTCCAGAAGAACTCGCGCATCGGGCCGTTTTGAGTGGTGGCTTGAGCGTGCAAAATGCGACTGGCGCGGTGGCGCAGGTTCGCCCTTGGGCGGTTGACGTCAGTTCCGGCGTCGAAGCCGCGAAGGGCATCAAGGATGCCGGGCTGATCGCGCAATTCATTGCCGCGGTCAGGGCCGGCGATGCCACCCCCGGGAACGGCGCATGAGCGTGTACATCTGATCTGTATGCCATCGGCGTTCCCAGTATTCCAGAGAACGCCATCATGACTTCCGCATTTTCCGCACCATCCCTCGCCACACCGCTGTTCCACGCCACCGATTACCAGCTGCCCGACGCTACCGGCCATTTCGGCCCGTATGGCGGCTCGTTCGTCGCCGAAACGCTGACCTATGCGCTGGCCGAGCTGAATGAAGCCTACGCCCGCTACAGCCAGGACCCCGAATTCCTCGAGGAATTCCGTTACGAGCTGAAGCACTTCGTGGGCCGCCCGTCGCCGATCTACCATGCGAAACGCTGGTCCGAGATCGCCGGCGGCGCGCAGATCTATTTCAAGCGCGAAGACTTGAACCACACCGGCGCGCACAAGATCAACAACGTGATCGGCCAGGCGCTGCTGGCCAAGCGCATGGGCAAGCCGCGCATCATCGCCGAAACGGGCGCCGGCCAGCACGGCGTGGCCACCGCCACGATCTGCGCCCGCTTCGGCCTCGAATGCGTTGTCTACATGGGCTCTGAGGACGTCAAGCGCCAGGCGCAGAACGTCTACCGCATGAAGCTGCTGGGCGCCACCGTCGTGCCCGTCGAATCCGGTTCGAAAACGCTCAAGGATGCGCTGAACGAAGCCATGCGCGACTGGGTCACGAACATTGAAAACACGTTCTACATCATCGGCACGGTAGCCGGCCCGCACCCGTACCCGATGCTCGTGCGCGACTTCCAGTCCGTGATCGGCGAGGAATGCCTCGTGCAGATGCCGGAAATGACCGGCCGCCAGCCCGACTACGTGCTTGCCTGCATCGGCGGCGGGTCGAATGCGATGGGTATTTTCTATCCATACATCGACCAGAAGGACACGCAGCTGATCGGCGTGGAAGCGGCTGGCGAAGGCCTCGACACGGACAAGCACGCCGCCTCGCTGACGAAGGGCTACCCGGGCGTCCTGCACGGCAACCGCACCTACCTGCTGCAGAGCGACGATGGCCAGATCATCGAAACCCACTCCGTCTCCGCCGGCCTCGACTATCCGGGCGTGGGCCCGGAACACGCCTGGCTGAAGGATTCCGGCCGCGCCCAATACGTGTCGATCACCGACGAGGAGGCGTTGAGCGCGTTCCACGACTGCTGCCACATCGAAGGCATCATTCCCGCACTGGAATCGTCGCACGCGCTGGCCTACGCCGCCAAGCTGGCGGCCACGCTGCCGAAGGACAAGATCGTGCTGGCCAACCTGTCCGGCCGCGGCGACAAGGACATGCACACCGTGGCCGAGCGCATGGGGCTCAAGTTCGGCTGATCGCCGCATCTTTTTCCAAGCGTCGCTATCGTCAATTCCAACCCCACGGCAGGCCGGGGTCAGACCCGCCGGGTCTGACCCAAGCGTCTGCCGTCGGGGTCTTCAAGCAGAGAACAAACATGTCCCGTATCGCCCAGACTTTCGCCGCGCTGAAGGCGCACAACAAGACCGGTCTCGTGACCTTCATTACCGCCGGCGACCCGGCGCCCGCATCGACGGTGCCGCTGCTGCATGCCCTCGTGGCGGGCGGCGCCGACGTGCTGGAACTCGGCGTGCCGTTTTCCGACCCGATGGCCGAAGGCCCCGTCATCCAGCGCGCCTGCGAACGCGCGCTGGTACACGGCGTGGGTATCCGCCACGTGTTCGATTACGTGCGCGAATTCCGCAAGACCAACCAGCACACGCCCGTGGTGCTGATGGGCTACGCCAACCCGATCGAGCGTATCGGCGTGGATGAATTCGTCGAGCAATCCCGGGCGGTGGGGGCGGATGGTGCCATCGTCGTCGATTACCCGCCCGAGGAATGCGAGGCGTTCGCGGCAAAGATGCGCGCGGCCGGCCTCGACCTGATCTTCCTGCTGGCGCCAACCTCGACCGAGGCGCGCGTGGCCCAGGTCGCCAAGGTGGGCAGCGGTTTCTCGTACTACGTGTCGCTGAAGGGCGTGACCGGTGCGGGCAACATCGATACCGCCCAGGTGGCCGAGCGCATCGCCGCGATCCGCCGGCACGTCAGCCTGCCGATCGGCGTGGGCTTCGGCATCCGCGATGCCGCCACGGCGAAAGCGCTGGCCGGCGTGGCCGATGCCGTCGTCATCGGCAGCCGGATCATCCAGGAAATCGAAGCTTCCGAACCGGAGCAGGCCCCGGCCGCCGTGCAGGCGTTCGTCGCCGGCATCCGCAATGCGCTGGACGAATAAGCCACTAAAGTCCAGCCCGTGTCCACCTTGGGGTCAACCCCAAAATCGGACACGAGCTCGACCATACTAAGGCAGAGCTCGTGTCCGAAAACGGGGTTGACCCCATGGTGGACACGGACTCGGCCAAGGATGCTTGGGGCGGAAAAATCAGACGTGCGTGCGGAAAATTGCCAAAGTTGAATGTTCGACACGACAGGCATAAACGGCTACACTTCGCCCCTAAGTTAGAGCAACAGGAGAAAATATGAGCTGGTTGGAAAAACTGCTTCCTCCGCGCATCCAGCGCTCGGAGGCTGCCGCTCGCAAGACGATGCCCGAGGGCCTGTGGGTGAAGTGCCCCTCCTGCGAGGCCGTCCTGTACCGTACGGACCTCGAGTCGAACCTGCATGTCTGCCCGAAATGCGATCACCACATGCGCATCCGCGCCCGCGAGCGCCTCGATGCGCTGCTCGACGCCGGCGGCCGCTATGAAATCGGCCAGGAAACGCTGCCCGTCGATACGCTGAAGTTCAAGGACAGCAAGAAATACCCGGACCGCCTGAAGCAGGCCCTGGAAGCGACCGGCGAGACCGATGCGATGGTGTGCATGGGCGGTTCGATCATGAGCTTGCCGGTCGTGGTGGCGTGCTTCGAATTCGAATTCATGGGCGGCTCGATGGGTTCCGTCGTCGGCGAACGCTTCGCCCGTGCGGCCCAGGTGGCGCTCGAACAGAAAGTGCCGTTCATCTGCATCACCGCCACCGGTGGCGCGCGCATGCAGGAAGGCTTGCTGTCGCTGATGCAGATGGCCAAGACCACGTCGATGCTGACCAAGCTGTCCGAGAAGAAGCTGCCGTTCATCAGCGTGCTGACCGATCCCACGATGGGTGGCGTGTCCGCTTCGTTCGCCTTCATGGGCGACGTGGTGATGGCCGAGCCGAAGGCGCTGATCGGCTTTGCCGGCCCGCGCGTGATCGAGAACACGGTACGCGAAAAACTGCCGGAAGGCTTCCAGCGCAGCGAATTCCTGCTGACCAAGGGCGCGATCGACATGATCGTCGACCGGCGCAAGATGCGCGAGGAAATCGCGCGCCTGCTGGCGCTGCTGCAGAATCAGGCCGCCGAAGTCCTGGCTTGATCGTGCCCGACTGAGGCCACCGCGCCGCCGCACGCCGGGGCCGGGTCCGCAAGGACCCGGCCCCGTTTCATGTCGTGCGCTAGAATCACGTCTTTGCGCTTTACATTCCCGATGCACATGTCCACCCCGACCACCCTGCCAGAATGGCTCGCGCTGCTTGAATCGCGCCATGCCGAAACCGTCATCAACATGGGCCTCGATCGCGTGCGCGCCGTCAAGGAACGCCTGCAACTGCAGTTCACCTGCCCGGTGATCATGGTGGCCGGCACCAATGGCAAGGGGTCCACCTGCGCGATGCTCGAATCGATCCTGCTGCGTGCCGGCTACCGCGTGGGCCTGTACATCAAGCCGCACTTCCTCGACTTTAACGAACGCGCCCGCGTGAATGGCGACCTTGCTTCCGACGCGATGCTGGTCGAGGCGTTCGACGCCGTCGAGGCCGTGCGGGGGGACACGCCGCTGACGTATTTCGAATTCACCACGCTGGCCATCCTGCACCTGATGAGCAAGTCGCCGCTGGACGTGGCCATCCTCGAAGTGGGCCTGGGCGGGCGGCTCGATGCCGTCAACGTCATCGACGCCGATGTCAGCATCGTCACGTCGGTGGACATCGACCACGTCGATTACCTGGGCGGCACGCGCGAGCAGATCGGTTTCGAGAAGGCCGGCATCTTCCGGCCGGGCAAGGCGGCGATCTGCAGCGACCCGGTGCCGCCGCAGGCGCTGATCGACCACGCGAACGCGATCGGTGCGGACCTGTGGCTGATGGGCCGCGACTTCAACTATTCCGGCGACAAGCAGCAATGGAATTACGGTGGCCGTGGCCAGCGCCGCAACGCGCTGGCTTATCCGAGCCTGCGCGGCGCCAACCAGCTGCTGAACGCATCGGCCGCGCTGGCCGCGCTGGAAGTGCTCAGGAACGAGCTGCCGGTCGGCGCGCAGGAAGTGCGGCACGGCCTCGTTACCGTCGAGCTGCCGGGTCGCTTCCAGGTGTTGCCGGGCCGCCCCACCGTGATCCTCGACGTGGCGCACAACCCGCACGCGGCGTCGGCATTGAACCAGAACCTGGGCAACATGGGCTACCATCCGTACACGTTCGCCGTGTTCGGCTCCATGCACGACAAGGATATCGACGGCGTCATCAAGGCCATCGGCGGGTCGATCGACCACTGGTGCCTGGCCACGCTGCCGTCGCCCCGTGCGGCGTCCGCGTCCGAACTGGCCGCGAAAGTACAGGCTACCGTGCCCGATCCGCATGAAAAGACCGTCAATGTCTTCGATACCCCGGCACAAGCTTTTGCAAATGCAATGAGCCGGGCGGGCGAGAATGATAGAATTGTGGTCTTTGGCTCGTTCCTGACGGTGGCTGGTGTCATGGCCGCCCGCAAATCCTCCCTCCACTGATTGATACATGGGCTTGTTCTCGAAATTCGGCAAAAACAAGCAGCAGTCCCCAGAAGACAGCGGCTACTACCGGGCCGCGGATGACCGCGCAATCACCGAGCGTGCCCGCTCCAAGCGCGCCTCGTCCGCCGACGCCGGCGCCGGGGCGCCCCGCACCCGTGTGCGCAAGGAAGCGGCAGACCCCGTGCTGCCCGAAAAGAAGCGCGCGCGGCGCCGCCTGGTCGGTGCCATCGCACTGGCGCTGGCTGTCGCGATCGGCTTGCCGATGGTGCTCGATTCCGAACCGAAGCCGCTGGCGAACGACATCGCGATCCAGATCCCGCCGAAGGACAAGCCGGACGGCGTGAAGGCCGATGCCGACTCCGCCGCAGAGTCGGTCACCGATGCTGCCGCCGATGCCGCCGCCGATGCCGCCATCCACAGCAAGACAGCCCAGGCCGAAGCGCTCGACCAGAGCGAGGAGATCGTCGAGCCGGAAGACAACACGCCGGTGACCTCGCCGCCGCCGCGCCCGTTGCCGAGGCTCGAGCCCGAGGCCGAAGTGCCGAAGCTGGCCGAGCACAAGCCCGAACCGAAGCACGAACCCAAAGCGGACACCCGGCACGAGCCGAAGGTGGAGAGCTGGCACGAACCGAAGCCGGAGCCGAAGAAAGTGGCCGAAGCGAAGCCGGAGCCGAAGAAGCCCGAGCCGAAGCCCGAGTCGAAGCCCGAGTCGAAGCCCGAGTCGAAGCCGGTACCGAAAACGGATGATGCCGCGCGCGCGCTGGCCCTGCTGGAAGGGAAGGCCACGCCGGCCCCGGTCGATTCGGGGCGTTACGTGATCCAGGTTGCCGCGCTGGCCGCGAAGGACAAGGTCGAGGAATTGCAGGGCAGGCTGCGCGATGCGGGCATCAAGTCTTTCACGCAGAAATCGCCGTCGGGCGAATTGACCCGCGTGAAGGTGGGCCCGTTCGGCAGCCGCGAGGAAGCAGAGAAAGCCAAGGCCAGGCTGCAGAAGATCGGCCTGTCGGGCAGCCTGAGCCCGGCCTGACGTAACGCTGTGGCGCTGCCGTGACGATTCCCGCTGTAACGATCTTTGACTACGTGGTGCTGTTCGTGCTGGGCACTTCCACCATCGTCAGCCTGCTGCGCGGCCTGGTGAAGGAAATGCTGTCGCTGCTGGGCTGGGTCGTGGCCTTTGTGCTTGCCAACGCCTACGCCGGCGAACTGGCCGCCATGCTGCCGCCGGCGATCCCCGGCGAGGTGGTGCGGCTGATCGTCGCGTTCCTGGCACTCTTCATCGGCGTGCGCATTCTGATGGGTTTGCTGTCGATGGCCGTGTCGGCCCTCGTCGAGGCCGGCGGCATGTCGCTGGCCGACCGTGGCCTCGGCGGGCTGTTCGGCCTGGGGCGCGGCCTTGTAATCGTGCTGGCGGGCGTCATATTGTGCGGCATGACGTCGATCCCGCAGCAGGACTTCTGGCGGGAAGCATTGTTTTCCCCCTATGCGGAAACGGGCGTGCGCACCGTGAAACCGTTCCTTCCCGCTGCCGTGGCGCAGCATGTGCAATTTTAGAATTTCTTACTCAAGCAGCACCCTGTTCAGGAGCACAATATGTGTGGCATTGTCGGCGTCGTTTCCCATCAACCTGTCAACCAGCTGCTGTATGACGCGCTGCTGCTGTTGCAGCATCGCGGCCAGGATGCGGCCGGTATCGCAACGAATCACAGCAGCATGTTCTCGATGCACAAGGCCAACGGCCTCGTGCGTGACGTGTTCCGCACCCGGAACATGCGTTCGCTGATGGGCAATTCGGGCATCGGCCACTGCCGCTACCCCACGGCCGGCTCGTCGTCGGAAGAGGAAGCGCAACCGTTCTACGTCAACGCGCCGTTCGGCATCACGCTGGCGCACAACGGCAACCTGACGAACTGGGAACAGCTCAAGACGGAGATGTTCAAGAACGATCGCCGCCACATCAACACGGACTCCGATTCGGAAGTGCTGCTGAACGTGCTGGCGCACGAGATCATGCGCGCCACGACCGGGTATTCGCTGGATGCGGGCACGCTGTTCGAGGCCGTCACGGTACTGAACCGCCGCGTGCAGGGTGGCTATGCGGCCGTGGCGCAGATCGCCGATGTCGGCCTGCTGGGCTTCCGCGATCCGCACGGCATCCGTCCGCTGTGCCTGGGCATCAACGAGACCGAGAACGGCACCGAATACATGCTGGCGTCGGAATCCGTGGCGCTCGAAGGCGCCGGCTTCCGCTTCGTGCGTGACGTGGAGCCGGGCGAAGCCGTGTTCGTCGACGCCGACAACAAGCTGCATGCCCGCATCTGCGCCGACAATCCGTCGCTGAACCCGTGCGTGTTCGAATACGTGTACCTGGCGCGGCCCGATTCCGTGATCGACGGCGCCTCCGTCTACAGCACCCGCCTGAAGATGGGCGAATACCTGGCCGACAAGATCAAGCGCGAAGGCCTGGCCGACGACATCGACGTCGTCATGCCGATCCCCGACTCGTCGCGCCCGGCCGCGATCCAGCTGGCGCTGCGCCTCGGCAAGGAATACCGCGAGGGCTTCATCAAGAACCGCTACATCGGCCGCACCTTCATCATGCCGGGCCAGGCGCTGCGCAAGAAATCGGTGCGCCAGAAGCTGAACGCGATCGGCGACGAATTCAAGGGCAAGAACGTGCTGCTGGTCGATGACTCGATCGTGCGCGGCACCACCAGCCGCGAGATCGTGCAGATGGCCCGCGACTCCGGCGCGAAGAAGGTGATCTTCGCCTCGGCAGCGCCGCCGGTGCTGTACCCGAACGTGTACGGCATCGACATGCCGACCCGCGACGAGCTGATCGCCCATGGCCGCACCGTTGACGAAGTGTGCAAGGAAATCACGGCGGACGCGCTGGTCTACCAGGACCTGGAAGACCTGAAGAAGGCGATCTCGGACGTCAATCCCGCACTGACGAGTTTTGAAGCGTCGTGCTTCGACGGCAAGTACATCACGGGCGACATCTCGGCCGATTATCTGGACCGCATCGAGCAAGCGCGCCACAATCCGAAAGAAAAAGTCGAGGACGCCGCGCGCAACCACCTGAACCTGAATGCGGCCACGACCGAAGCGTAAATAACGGGCTCCTCGCGGAGCCCTTTTTATTGCTTGAAATCCTGGAACATTTCCCAAAACCGGGGTCAGACCCCGAATTTGGGAAACATTTCCTGAAATCGGGGTCTGACCCCGTTTCTCGGCAACTATTCCGATAAGACATGAACGACAAGAAAAACTACGGTTTCACCACCACGATCCTGCACGGCGACCGCCAGAAGAGCATCGAGCAAGGGTCGCTGCACAAGCCTGTCCACACGTCCGTCGCGTTCGGTTACACCGATGCGCGCCAGCTGGCCTCCGTATTCCAGGGCCGCGAGCCGGGCTTCCGCTATGGCCGCCAGGGGAACCCGACCGTGTCGGCGCTGGAAGAAAAAGTCACCAAGATGGAAGACGGCGTCGCCACGCTGTGCTTCGCCACCGGCATGGGGGCCATTGGCGCCGTGTTCCAGGCGCTGCTGCGTGCCGGCGATCACGTGGTCTCGTCGTCCTTCCTGTTCGGCAATACCAACTCGCTGTGGCAGACGGTCGCCGGGCAGGGCGTCGCCGTCGATTTCGTCGATGCGACCGATGTCGCCAACGTCGAAGCCGCGCTGAAGGACACCACGCGCATCGTGTTCGTGGAAACGATCGCCAATCCGCGCACCCAGATCGCGGACCTGGAACGCATCGGCGCGCTGTGCGCGGCAAAGGGCATCCTGTACATCGTCGACAACACGATGACCACGCCTTACCTGTTCCGTCCGAAAGCGGTTGGCGCCGGCCTCGTCATCAATTCGCTGACGAAATCGATCGCCGGCCATGGCAACGCGCTGGGCGGCAGCCTGACCGATACCGGCGCCTACGACTGGAGCCGCTACCCGAACATCTTCGAGAACTACAAGAAAGCCGCGCCGGCGATGTGGGGCATCACGCAGGTTCGCGCCAAGGGCCTGCGCGACTTCGGTGCCTCGCTGGGGCCGGAAGCGGCGCACCACATCGCCGTCGGTGCCGAAACGCTGGCGCTGCGCATGGAGCGCACCTGCGCCAACGCCAGGGCGCTGGCCGAGATGCTGGAAGCCGATCCGCGCGTGGCCGCCGTGCACTATCCCGGCTTGCCCTCGCACCCGCAGCATGGCATCGCGACCGACCTGTTCAAGGCCTATGGTTCGCTGTTCAGTTTTGAACTGCGGGACGGCATCGACTGCTTCGACTACCTGAACCGGCTGAAGATCGCCGTGCCCGCCTCGAACCTGGGTGACACCCGCACGCTGGTGATCCCGGTTGCGCACACGATCTTCTACGAGATGGGGGCCGAGCGCCGCGCCTCGATGGGGATCGCCGAATCGCTGATCCGCGTTTCCGTGGGCATCGAGGAGACCGACGACCTGGTGGACGATTTCCGCAAGGCGCTGGATGCATGATGGCGAGGCATGAAGGTTGATGCATGAGGGTTGAAGCATGATCCAGCGCTGGATCGGTGCCGCCGCCGCACTGGCCACGGTATTTGCCGCAGCGGCCGCGCGGGCTGAAGTCTCGGTGCCGCTGGCGCTGGAGCGGGGCATCCCCGTGGCCCAGCTGACCATCGCCGGTCATGTCTTCCCGTTCACGTTCGATATCGGTTCGTCGCGCACGCTGCACCTGACGCGCGAGGTGATGGCCAGGATTCCCGGCCTGAAACTGACGGGCCGCAAGATGCGAAGCGCCGACCTGACCGGCAAGGTGCGCGAAGAAGAGGAATTCGTCATCCCTGACCTCGTCGTCAACGGCGTGTCGTTCGGCGAGGTGAAGGGCGTGTCGTATGAGGCGTGGGGCCTGGGTATCGGCAAGGGGGCCGGCCTGCCGCCGCACTCCGTCGTCGGCCTCGGCCTTTTCGCCAGGCAGCCTTTCGTGTATGACCAGTCCGGCCGCACCTTGCGCTTCGGCGCGCCGCTCGAGCCGGGCTCCGGCTGGCAGCCGCTGGCCCATGAGCGGGTGCACGAAGGCATCGTCGCCAGCTTGTCGAACGAGCGTGCCCGCTACCGTCTGGTGCTGGATTCCGCCGCCAACATCTCGATCGTCAAGCCGCAATCGGTCGAGAAGCAGGGAGACCGGCCGACCCGCTGCGATGTGTTCGGGCCGGACAAGCCATGCAGCTTCGTGTCCGTCTCGTTGCCGGGCGGGGCGGCGATCACGCCCTACCTGATGCCCTTGCCAGGGTTCTTCCAGCCCGACGGCATCCTCGGCGCCGACTTCTTCGGCAGGTATGCCGTGTATGTGGACCAGGCCCAGGGGAAGGTGGCAGTGCGGCCGCCGTCGAGGTAGGGCGCTGAGGTAGCATCTGAAGTAGCTGTGGAGACAGCCGTAGAGACAGCCAATAAGGCAGGCCCGCGAAGCAGGGCGCCGTGACGGAAGTCGCTGGCGAACAGGTGTCGTGCCGGCCATTGCGAGCCGGCATGACGCATGCCGTACCGGCTGGTGCAAGCCGGCACGACAGGAGAGCAAACGTGAAGCGTCAGTGCCAGGCGCGCAGCAAGCCGACCGCGAGGCCTTCCAGCGCGAATTCATCTTCGGGCTTCACGGTGATGATCTTGAAGTCCGGATTCTCCGGCAGCAGCTCGATCGTGGCGCCGGTGCGGCGGTAGCGCTTCACGGTGACTTCGCTGCCGATGCGGGCCACGACGATCTGGCCATTCTTGGCGCTATCGACCTTCTTGACCGCCAGCAGGTCGCCATCCATGATGCCCACGTCGCGCATCGATTCGCCACGCACCTTCAGCAGGAAATCGGGTTTCGCGGAGAACAGGGCCGGGTCGACGCTGTAGGTTTTTTCCAGGTTTTCCTGCGCCAGGATCGGCGAACCGGCAGCCACGCGGCCAATCAGCGGCAGTTGCATCAGCAGCGCCGCGGGCACCTGCGGCATGTAATCGGTTGCATGCGCACTGCCCGGCGTGCCCGCGGGCGCAGAAGGCCCCGCCGCCCGCACGCCACGGTCGCCCAGCAGGCGAATGCCGCGCGACGTGCCAGCCGTGATTTCGATCGCACCTTTGCGCGCGAGCGCCTTCAGGTGCTCTTCGGCCGCATTGGCCGACTTGAATCCCAACTCGGCGGCGATCTCGGCGCGGGTTGGCGGGAAGCCGGTGGTATCGATGGCATCCCTGATCAGGTTGAGAATTTGTTCCTGCCTTGCGGTGAGCTTGATCATGATGCGAGTAGCCGTAAAAATAGCTGTGGATATAGACAGTCTGTATTTTTGTACAGTGCCTGCGCGATTGCAAGAGAAAACACGATTCAGGCGCAGAAATATTTCATGAAAACCGGTGACAGGCACCAATTTGCGGGAAATGTTGCAGAAAACCCATGCCAGGAAGGTGTGGGCGGGGGCAGGCAATCTCCGTTACGCGGGCGTGGACCATGCTCCACGACATCCCCGCTTCGCCAGCGGTTTCGCAGCGGACGTGCAACGGCGGAATGGCTTGCCGACAGCCTGGCGGCGGCGGTGGCGGACCGCCGGGCGGCTAGCCATTGGTGAAAATATCTGCTATTCTAGCGGGCTTACCTCTTCCCACACCTGTCTTGACGCCAGGGTGGGCTATCAACAGTCCTTAAGGGAGTTTGCATGCGTCACTACGAAATCGTATTTATCGTCCATCCGGACCAGAGCGAGCAAGTGCCCGCGATGATCGAACGTTACAAGGCCAGCGTCACGTCGCGCGGCGGTAACGTCCACCGCGTGGAAGACTGGGGCCGCCGTCAAATGGCGTACTCGATCCAGAAACTGGCCAAGGCACACTACATCTGCCTGAACATCGAGTGCGACAACGACACGCTGGTCGAACTGGAAACCGCGTTCAAATTCAATGATGCCGTGCTGCGTCACCTGACCGTCAAGATGAAGAAAGCGGAAACCGCTCCTTCGCCGATGATGAAGTCGGTCCAGCGTGAAGACGCCGCCAAGAGCCACCGCGCTGAAGCCGCGGCCGCTCCGGCAGCTGCTGCAGCCTAAATCCGGGAGTCTTGCTGAACGAGCTGAAGTTCACTGGCCTGATCACCGAGCGGGAAGTCATACGTTTCACCCCCGCCGGGCTGCCGATCGTGAATGCAGTATTGCAGCACAGTTCGCAGCAGATCGAGGCAGGCATCGCCCGCCTGACGGAATTTGAAATCGCCGCGGTTGCCGCGGGGGAGATTTCAGGCCGTTTCAGCAGCGCGCCGCTGGGAGGGGCCTACGAATTCTCGGGGTTTCTCGCCAGGAAAAGCCGCAACAGCAAGAGCCTGGTTTTTCACATCATTGATTTTCGTGCCGCCTGAAGCGACACAATATTTAAATACAGGAGCCTAAAATGGCATTCGGTAAAAAGTTCGACAAAAACAAAGCCAAGCTGAAAGAAAAGCGCAAACAGCAGAACCCGCTGTTCAAGCGTAAGAAGTTCTGCCGCTTCACCGCCGCTGGCGTTGAGCAAGTCGATTACAAAGACGTCGACACGCTGAAAGATTTCATCCAGGAAAACGGCAAGATCATGCCGGCACGCCTGACCGGCACGAAGGCGCACTACCAGCGTCAAGTGGATACCGCGATCAAGCGCGCGCGCTACCTGGCCCTGCTGCCGTACACCGATCTGCACCACGCCTAATCGGCAGCAGTACAGATAGAACTGGAGAACATTATGCAAATCATTCTGCTGGAAAAAGTTATCAACGTCGGCAACCTGGGCGACGTGGTGAAGGTCAAGGACGGCTACGCACGTAACTTCCTGATCCCGCAAAAGCTGGCACGCCGCGCTACCACGGCTGCCGTGGCCGAGTTCGAAGCCAAGCGCGCCGACCTGGAAAAAGCCGCCGCTGAAAAGCTGGCAGCCGCACAAGGCCAGGGCGAAAAGCTGAACGGCATGACCGTGACCGTGTCGCAAAAAGCCGGTGTCGATGGCCGCCTGTTCGGCTCCGTCACCAACTTCGACATCGCTGAAGCGCTGACCAAAGCCGGCTTCGCCGTGGAAAAAGCTGCCGTGCGCCTGCCGAACGGTCCGCTGAAGACCACCGGCGAGCACCCGGTGGCAGTTTCCCTGCACACGGACGTGGTGGTCGACGTGACCGTCGCCGTCGTGGGCGAAGCTGCTTAATTACCGGGATTTTTTCTTCGGTAAGACTGTCGTAGATTTAAAAAGCCGGGTTCGCCCGGCTTTTTTATTGCCGGCGCCGGGCATGGTTTGCAACACCGTCGCGACGGTTGCGACAGGCTCGCGCTTTGGCTGCTATAACAGACGGATGCCGACCTGCTGCGAGTAACCGGCATGCGCTGGCAGGAACATAATATGCTGTCGCCAGGATAGTGATCTTGCCACAAAGGACGTTCCTCTTGCCGCCAGACTTGCCAACCATTATGAACTTTGGCCTGCTTATGCAGGTATAATGCGCGCCATGAATGCCCCATCCGACCCGCAAGTCGATTCCCTCCGTATCCCGCCCCATTCCATCGAAGCCGAGCAATCGGTCATCGGTGGTTTGTTGCGCGACAACGCCGCATGGGACCGCATCGCCGACTTCATGCACGCGGAGGATTTCTATCGCTACGACCACCGCATCATCTTCGAGCAGATGATCCGCCTGATCAATGGCGGCAAGCCGGCCGACGTGATCACCGTGTTCGAAGCGCTGACGATGCTGGGCAAGGCCGACGAGGTGGGCGGCCTGCAATACCTGAACGCAATGGCGCAGAACACGCCATCGGCGGCGAACATCCGCCGCTATGCCGAGATCGTGCGCGACCGCGGCGTGCTCCGCAAGCTGATCACCGTGGCCGACGAAATCTCCGGCAACGCGTTCAGCCCGCAGGGCAAGGAAGTCAAGCAGATGCTCGACGAAGCGGAATCGAAGATCTTTGCGATCGCCGAGCAGGGTTCCAGGGGCTCGCAGGGCTGGACCGCCGTGCAGCCGCTGCTCACGCAGGTGGTCGAGCGCATCGATGAACTGTACAGCCGCGACAGCGGCAGCGAGATCACGGGCGTGCCCACCGGCTTTGCCGACCTGGACAAGATGACCTCCGGCCTGCAGCCGGGCGACCTGGTCATCGTGGCCGGCCGCCCGTCGATGGGCAAGACAGCGTTTTCCGTCAACATCGGTGAAAACGTCGCGATCGAAGCGGGCCTGCCCGTTGCCGTATTCTCGATGGAGATGGGCGGCGCGCAGCTGGCGATGCGTATGCTGGGCTCCGTTGGCCAGCTCGACCAGCATCGCCTGCGAACCGGCAAGCTGAACGACGAAGACTGGCCGCGCCTCACGCACGCGATCCAGAAAATGAACGAAGCGCAGCTGTACATCGACGAGACGCCGGCGCTGAACCCGATCGAGATGCGCGCGCGCGCGCGCCGCCTGGCGCGCCAGTGTGGCAAGCTTGGCCTGATCATCGTCGACTACCTGCAGCTGATGACGGGCTCGCAGGCCGGCGACAACCGCGCCGCCGAGATTTCCGAGATCTCGCGTTCGCTGAAAGGCCTGGCAAAGGAACTGCATTGCCCCGTGATCGCACTGTCGCAGCTGAACCGTTCGCTGGAACAGCGGCCCAACAAGCGCCCCGTCATGTCCGACCTGCGCGAATCCGGCGCTATCGAACAGGATGCGGACGTGATCATCTTCCTGTACCGCGACGAGGTCTACAACCCCGATTCGCCCGACAAGGGCACCGCCGAAATCATCATCGGCAAGCAGCGTAACGGCCCGATCGGCGCGATCCGCCTCACATGGATGGGCATGTATACCAAGTTCGGCAACTACACCGGTAACCTGTCGATCTACCAGGGTGACTGAACCCGCCAGTACCAAGAGGGGCCGCTTAGAGCGGCGGCCCTGGCAGCACCCCCGAATCAACCAACGGAGAATAAAATGTTTGGACGCCTGATGCCCACCGAGGGCAAATTCTTTGACCTGTTCAACCAGCATGCTGAACTGTGCGTCAAGGGCGCGAAAGAAATGCTGGGCCTGATGACCAATTTCGATGACCTGGAAAACCGCGTGCATGCGATCGAGAGCATCGAGAAACAGGCCGACAAGATCACCTACACCACGGTGGACCTGCTGCACAAGACGTTCATCACGCCGATCGACCGCGATGACATCCACAAGCTGATCACCAAGATGGACGACATCCTGGACATGATGGAAGACGCCGCGCAGACCGTGTCGCTGTACGACCTGCACGCCGTCACGCCGGAAGCCAAGCGCCTGGCCGAACTGGTGCTGGCATGCTGCGAGAAGGTCAAGGAAGCGGTGGCGCTGCTGTCGAACATGGACAATGCCCGCGACATCGTCGGCATCTGCGAAGAGATCGACCGCCTGGAGTCCGACGCCGACCACGTGATGCGCGCTGCCATGTCCAAGCTGTTCCGCGACGAGCCGGACGTGCGCAACCTGATCAAGATGAAGGCCATCTACGAGATCCTGGAAACCGTCACCGACCGCTGCGAAGACGTGGCCAACATCATCGAAGGCATCATCGTCGAGAACGCGTAAGCGTCGCACGGTCAGAACAACAACATGCAGACTCTAGAAATCAGCATCTACGCGCTGGGGCTCCTCATTGCCCTCGCGCTGATCTTCGACTTCATGAATGGCTTCCACGACGCGGCGAATGCGATCGCCACGGTCGTGTCGACCGGCGTCCTGAAACCGCAGACCGCGGTGGCCATGGCGGCGTTCTTCAACTTCATCGCGATCTTCGTCGTGGGCCTGCACGTGGCAACGACGATCGGCAAGGGCACGATCGACCCGCAGGTGGTGGATCACCATGTGATTTTCGGGGCGCTCGTGGGCGCCATCGTGTGGAACGTGATCACCTGGTATTACGGCATCCCGTCGTCGTCGTCGCACGCACTGATCGGTGGCCTGGTGGGCGCGGCCGTCGCCAAGGCCGGTACCGGCGCACTGATCGCCAGCGGCCTGATCAAGACCGTTGTGTTCATCGTCGTCGCGCCGCTGCTGGGCTTTTTCCTCGGCACGCTGATCATGCTGATCGTGTCGTGGGTGTTCGTGAAGTCGACGCCGCGCCGCATCGACACGTGGTTCCGCCGCCTGCAGCTCGCTTCCGCCGCCGCCTACAGCCTGGGCCACGGCGGCAATGACGCCCAGAAAACCATGGGCATCATCTGGATGCTGCTGATCGCCTCCGGCCACGTGGCTGCCGATGCGGCAGCGCCGCCCACCTGGGTCATCGTTGCCTGCTACGGCATGATCTCGTTCGGCACGCTGTTCGGTGGCTGGCGCATCGTCAAGACGATGGGCCAGAAGATCACCAAGCTCAAACCGGTCGGCGGCTTCTGCGCCGAAACGGGCGGCGCGATCACCCTGCTGATGGCATCGTTCTGGGGCGTGCCCGTCTCGACCACGCACACGATCACCGGCGCCATCGTCGGTGTCGGTTCCGCGCAGCGCCTGTCGGCCGTGCGCTGGGGCGTGGCCGGCAACATCGTGTGGGCATGGGTCTTCACGATCCCGGCGTCGGCCTTCGTGGCCGCCATCGGCTGGTGGATCGGCACGCAGATCATGTAAGCACGGTGCATGTAAAACGAAAGGGAGCCACGGCTCCCTTTTTTTTATTCGGCTAGAATATCGGATGCCTTCCGTTCTCGCTTCCCTTTCCCGCCTTGCTTTCCTCTCCCGCTTCAAGCCTGACAATTTCACGCTGGTCCTGCTGGCAACCGTCGGCGTTGCCACCCTGCTGCCATGCACCGGCCAGGTGGCCGTGGTGCTCGGCGACTTCACCACGTTCATCATCGGCCTGCTGTTCTTCCTGCATGGCGCCAAGCTGTCGCGGCAGGCGGTCATCGCCGGTATCACGCACTGGCGCCTGCACCTGCTGGTGCTGTGCTCGACCTTCGTGCTGTTCCCCATCCTCGGCCTGGCGTTCAAGCCGTTGGCCCTGCAGCTGCTGACGCCGGACCTGTACGTGGGCCTGCTCTTCCTGTGCATGCTGCCATCGACCGTGCAGTCGTCGATCGCGCTGACCGCGATGGGGCGGGGCAATGTGCCCGCCGCCGTCTGCAGCGCCTCGGCGTCGAACTTCCTCGGCATCTTCATCACGCCGCTGCTGGTGTCCGCCTTCGTCGTGCAGGGGCATGTGGAACGCTCGACGGGCGACGCGGTGCTGGCCATCGTGCTCCAGCTGCTGGTGCCCTTCCTGGCCGGCCAGCTGCTGCGCCCGGTGATCGGCACGTGGATCGACCGCCACAAGCCCGCGCTGAAGTACGTCGACCAGGGGTCGATCCTGCTGGTGATCTACACGGCGTTCTCGGCGGCCGTCGTCGAAGGGTTGTGGCACAAGCTGTCGCCTACCGTGCTCGTCACGCTGGGCGTCATCTGCTGCGTGCTGCTGGCGGTCGTGCTGGCCGTGACGATGTACGCCAGCCGCAAGCTGGGTTTTTCTCGCGAAGATGAAGTGACCATCGTGTTCTGCGGTTCGAAGAAAAGCCTCGCCTCCGGCGTGCCCATGGCAAAGGTTCTGTTCGCCACGTCGTCGCTGGGCATGGTCATCCTGCCGATCATGCTGTTCCACCAGATCCAGCTGATGGTCTGTTCCGTCATGGCGCAGCGCTTTGCACAGCGCCGACCGGACTGACGGAGATCTTCCCTGAATCTCATATCTGGGATATATTTCCAGATATGGGAAATCACGAGCAATTCGAATCGAAGCTGGTCGCCCGGCTGGCCGGCCTGCGCGAAGTGCGCGGCTGGTCGCTGGAGGAACTGGCACGGCGCACCGGCATCAGTCGCGCCACGCTGTCGCGCATCGAGCGCGGCGAAAGCAGCCCGACCGCCTCGCTGCTGGGCAAGCTATGCGCGGCCTACGGCCTGCCGATGTCGCGCCTGGTCGCCGCGGTCGAGGAGCAGGGGGCGCAACTGGTCAGGCACGCCGACCAGGCCGTCTGGAGCGACCCGGGCAGCGGCTTTACCCGGCGCATGGTGTCGCCGCCGACGCATGGCCTGCGCGGCGAGCTGATCGAAGGCCGGCTGCCGGCCGGCGCGCTGATCGACTATGAACGGCCACCCCAGCCGGGCCTGGAGCAGCACCTCTGGATGCTGAACGGCCTGCTCGACTACACGCTCGATGGCGTCACGTACCGCTTGTATCCGGGCGACTGCCTGCGCTTCCGGCTGTACGGCGCCACACGCTTTTCCTGCCCCGGCACCACGGGGGCCCACTACCTCATCGCCATCTGCGAACCATGATCACGATCGACGAACTGACGGGCAACGGCGTGCGCGCCGTTGCCGGTGAACTGGCCGAAGTGCTGCACGCCTGCGTGGGGAACGGTGCCAGCGTCGGCTTCCTGCCACCGTTCACACAGGCCGATGCGCGCCGCTTCTGGCAGGACGTGGCCGCGCAGGTCGATGCCGGCGCGCGCACGCTGTTCGTGGCCCGCAACGAGGAAGGCATTGTTCGCGGCACGGTGCAGCTGGCGCTGGCCACGCCCGCGAACGGCGCCCACCGCGCGGAGGTGAACAAGATGCTGGTACACCCGGGCTGCCGGCGGCTGGGCATCGGCCGCATGCTGCTGCAAGCCGCCGAGGCGCGCGCCCGGGCGCTGGGCCGCACGCTGCTCGTGCTCGACACGTGGGTGGGCAGTGGCGCGCAGCACCTGTACGCCGGCCTCGGTTACCGCACCGCCGGCGACATTGCGCATTACGCGATCCTGGAAGGCAGCACCCTCGGCGCCACCCGCGTCATGTACAAGGTCCTCGTGCCCCCGATCGACGTGGCCATCGCCGATCCCGCATCGGGCGATGCCGTGGCGCTGATGGAAGAGCTGTCCGGTGTCCTGCGCACGATTACGGGCGATGACGGCAACACCTCGTTCGATCCCGCCACCTGCACGCTGTTCGCGATTGCCCGCGATGCCGAAGGCGCGGCGGTCGGTTGCGGCGCGCTGCGCCCGCTCCATGGCGGCGCTGAGAGCGGGTTCGGCGACATCGCCGAAATCAAGCGGATGTACGCGCGGCCCGGCAGCGGCGCCGGCGCCGCCGTGCTGGCCTTCCTGGAAGCGCAGGCCGGCGCGCGCGGCTACCACGGCCTGTGGCTGGAAACGCGCAAGGTCAACGCGCGTGCGGTGCGCTTCTACGATGCCCAGGGTTACCTGCGCATTCCCAATTTCGGCAAGTATGCCGGCAACGACGCGGCGGTGTGCTTCGGCAAGCGCCTGTAGCTACCATCATTCGGTACCATCATTCGGTACCATCATTCTGCGCCACCATTCGGCGCCATCATTGTGCGTCACCATGCGGCGCGCTCAGTCATGGCAGGCCACGCACAGCTTGTTGCCGTCCGGGTCGCGGAAGTAGGCGCCATAGTAGTTCGCGTGGTATTCGGGCCGCAAGGCCGGCCGTCCCTCGCAGGTGCCGCCACCGGCCAGCGCGGCGGCATGGGCACGGTCGACCGTGGCGCGGTCCGGCGCCAGCAGTGCCGTCATCGCGCCGTTGCCCACGGTGGCCGGCATGCCGTCGAACGGCGCGCCAACCAGCAGGAGCGGGCGGGGGGCGTCGCGCGGCATCCAGCCCGCCCACGGGCGGGCGTCGTCGCGAAAGCGCAGCGGCTGGCCGAGCGCTTCCATCACGCCTGAGTAAAACGCGAAGGCACGGCCAAAGTCGGTCACGCCGATGAATATGTGGGACAGCATCGATCTCTCCTTGGCACCGGCCGCCGGCCGGCAATCAGCGGCGCAGCATCACCAGTGCCTGCACCACTTCCAGCGAACGCCACGCCATCGCGACGCCGAGCGCCAGGAACACGATGCCGAACACCACGCCGTAATCGCCGCCCATCATTCCGCCCAGCCACAACGCGCCCGTAACGACGAGAATGGTCACCAGCAGGCGCGTGGCCCAGCCTTCGTGGCCTTCCTGCCCGGTGGTGAGGTTGCGGTGCGCATATGCCGTAAACAGCTTGGCGCGGCGTTTCCCGACCACCAGCAATTCCTGCCCCTCGGCGATCACCAGCGGGGCGGCCGAAACGATCTTCACCAACTGGCCGTCCAGCCGGAACACGGCCGCGTGGATCACGCTGGTGCCGGTCTTTGGATTATGCGACACCGTCTTGCCGCGCCGTAGTTCGGTGACGGTACCCCTCAGTTTCTCCATGTGATCCTTTTTCTTGTGTAACCCTGTCTCGCCTGAACTATCGCGCGCAAGCGGCGCGCACCATCCGGATGTCGGTCATGCCCGCCAGTACCTTGTCGATGCCATCCATCTTCAGCGTGCGCATGCCTTCATCGATCGCCGCGCCGGCCAGGCGCGCCGCGGCGGGGCGCTGTGCCAGCAAGCGGGCGGTGCGCTCGCCCACGACCATCAGTTCGAACAGGCCAACGCGACCCCGGTAGCCACCCTGGCACGCGGCGCAGCCAACGGCCCGGTACAGCGTGAAGCGGCCGGCGGCGTCGGCATGGCGTCCGCGCCACGCCGACAGCACACCCGCCCTGGCGGTATCGGCCACCGCGTCGGCCACCGCATCGGCACCGGCGGGCTGCAATTCTTCGCAATATTCGGTCAGCAGCAGGTCCAGCTCCGCCATGCCGGGATGGTACGGCAGGCGGCACGCGGTACACAGCCGCCTGGCCAGCCGCTGCGCCAGCACGCCGGCCAGTGCGGCGGCGGCACCGAACGGATCGGCGCACAGGTCGAGCAGCCGCATCGCCCCCTCGGCCGCGCCGCGAGCGGGCAGGGCGGCCAGCACCAGCCGCCCCGTCAGTGCCGCCTCGACCGCCAGGCCGGCCGCGGCGGGGCCACCCGGCGCATCGGCAACGATCACGTCCGCGTCGGCGTGCCGGAACGCTTCCAGCGCGCCCGCAAGGTCGAGCGGCGAACCGTCGACGCGAACCTGGCGGACCCCCGGCTGCACCGGCGCCGGCGACGCCTCGGCGGTACAGATCTTGCGCCCGACACCGTCCAGGCAGCCCAGCAGCGCGTGCAACGTCGTGCTCTTGCCCGTTTCGCGCGGACCGCACACGAGCAGCAGCCCATGCTCGCCATCGAGCATGCGGCGCAGGCTGGCCAGGTGGTCCGGCGCCAGGCCCAGCTGCGCCAGCGGCAGCGGCGCGTTCTCCGCCGCCACGCGCAATACCCAGTCTGTGCCGGCCACCGACGCTATCGCGATCACGTGCAGCTGCACATCCGGCAAGCCCTGCGCGCGACCGTCGATCGTGCCTTGCCATGGCTTCCCCGGCTCCGCGTCGGCCAGGTTGGCGATGGTTGCGATATGGCTGGCCAGTGCCGCCGCGTGCGGGGCCGGCAGGCCGGCATACCGGGCCAGCGCGCCATCCCGGCGCAGGCGGATCGCGCTTGCCGCGCTGGGCGCGGCTTCGATGTGGATCGCCGATGCGCCCAACCGGCAGGCATCGGCCACGATCCGCGCCAGCAGCCGTGCCGGCTCGTCGGGGGCGGGCACGGCCACCAGGGCGCGCGTGGCGGACGGTTCCCGGACGGCCGCCGGGACTTGCAGGGTTTGCCGGCGGTCCGGGGGCGCGGCCAGCAATCCGGCCAGCGACTCGCCCAGCAGGACGGCGCCTTCCACGGCCTGCGCGCCGAACGGTTCGCCATCGCGGGTGTTGACGAGCTGGATCACGCCCAGCAAGGCCTGCGATCCCGGTGCCAGCACGGGCACGGCCAGTACCTGCTTCGTGCGGTAGCCGGTGCGCTCGTCCACGCCGCGCGGGAAGCGCAGGCCGGGCGCCACGCGCGCCAGTTCGGCATCGTCGTAAGCGTCGGCAATGTTGACCGCCCGCCGCGCCAGCGCCGCATGGCCGGCGATCGCATGGGATGCGATCGCCACCTTCACGTCACGCGATCCGTGCGGCAGTGCCTTCACCTTCGAGACCAGGTAATCGCCCTCGGCATCGACGGCATACAGCGTGAAGCGGTCGCAGGAGAACAGGCCGGCCACGGCGCCGCCGGCATCGAGCATGATGGCATCCAGGTTGCCCGCCGCCCGCAGCTGGTCCGCCAGCGCCGCCAGCGCCTGCCGGAACGGAATGCGCGTGTCGGCGACCGTGTTCATCCCAGCTCGACTTCCAGGCCTTCCCAGGCAAGCACTACCCGCAGCCCGCCGGGCAGCGGCGCGTGGCGCGCCATCACGTCGGCGAACACGGCTTCCAGTTCGTCGTCGCTGCGGGTCGGTTCATGGTGCGTGCAGTACAGCGCCTTCGCGCCGGTGCGCACCGCCAGCGCCAGCGCGCTGTCGAACGTGCCGTGCCCCCAGCCGATCTTTGCGGGATATTCCTCGCGCGTGTACGAGCAATCGGCGATCAGCGCATCCACGCCATGCGCCAGCGCGTCGATCGCGGCGTTGCGCTGCGCCATCTGGTGCGCGAACGCCGCGTGCTCGGGCTGCCCTTCGTCATGGGGATTGAACAGCGGCTCGTGGTCGCCGGTAAAGAAGATCGACCGGCCGTTGCAATCGATGCGGTAGCCCAGGTCGGTGACCGGATGGCCCATCACCACGTTGCGCACCACGGCATCTCCGACCGGCACGGCCTCGCCGATCGCCAGCGTGCGGTACTCGATCGTCGCCGCCATCTGCGCCTCGCCCACGGGGAAATAGCTGTTCTGGAACTGCACGCCCATCACGTGCCCGATGCCGTTGCCGGTATCGGGATCGGTCACGCCATGCAGGCGCACCCGGCTGCCCGCGATGAACAGGGGCGTGAAGAACGGCAGGCCGTGGATATGATCCCAGTGGCTGTGCGTGATGAAGATATTGGCCTCGATCGGGCGCTGCGGGGCGGCCACCAGCGCCTGGGCCAGACAGAACAGGCCGGTACCGCCGTCGAGCACGATCAGTGTGCCGTCGTCGCTGCGCACCTCGATGCACGTGGTATTGCCGCCATAGCGCACCGTGCGTGGTCCCGGCGAGGGTATCGAGCCGCGCACCCCCCAGAATTTGAATTTCATCCGAATGTCACCCGTGTCCGTTCTGTATCGTTCCGGCCCGGCTGTGCCGGCAAATCCCCACGGATGATAGCGTTTTTTTTACCCTGTCTGGCGGCTTTCGCCGGTACCGCCGGATTTCCCGTTGGCACAATCGGACGGCGGCCACGTTCCGCCGTCCATGCCGAAATCCCTTGACCTTCCCATCATGGGATACTTGATGATGGCAGCATCATGGCAGCAGGAGTATCCCGATGAGCAATGAACTTTCCCACGATGTCCGCATTGGCGGCATGAGTTGCGCGGCCTGCGTGGGCCGCGTCGAAAAGGCGCTGGCCGCCGTTCCGGGCGTGCGCAGCGCCAGCGTGAACCTGGCCACCGAAACGGCACGCGTGGAAACGGCGGTGCCGCTGCCGTTCGACACGCTGCGCGCCGCCGTCGAGAATGCCGGTTACGAAGCGGGGCCCGCCGTCGATCCGGCCGCCCCGGCCGTGCCGGTATCGGAACCGCCGGCAACGGCCGGCGGCATGCTGCGGGGCTGGCTGCGCGGCGCCAACGAAGGCTTGCCGGTCTTGCTGGCGGCGCTGCTGTCGGTACCGCTGGCCGCGCCAATGCTGCTGGCGCCGCTCGGCATCGGCTGGATGGCCGCGCCCTGGCTGCAGTGGCTGCTGGCGACGCCCGTGCAATTCCTGCTCGGCGCGCGCTTCTACCGCGCCGGCTGGAAAGCGGCACGGGCCGGGGCCGGCAACATGGACCTGCTGGTGGCGCTGGGCACGAGCGCCGCTTACGGCCTGTCGGTGTACCTGCTGCTGTCCGGCCACGGCACGCACCTGTATTTCGAGGCCTCGTCGGTCGTCATCACGCTGGTCCTGCTGGGCAAGTGGCTGGAAGCGCGCGCCAAGCGCCAGACCACCTCGGCGATCCGCGCCTTGCGCACCCTGCGGCCCGATACGGCACGCGTGCGGCGCGGCGGGCACGATGCCGACGTGCCGATCGCCACGGTCCGCACCGGCGACATGGTGGTGGTGCGGCCCGGTGAACGGATCGCCGTCGATGGTGACGTGGTGGAAGGCATGAGCGATGTCGACGAAGCGCTGATCACCGGCGAAAGCCTGCCGGTGGCGCGCCGGCCGGGCGACCGCGTGACGGGCGGGGCAATCAACGGCGCCGGCCTGCTGCTGGTACGCACCACGGCCACCGGCGCGGAAACCACGCTGGAACGCATCATTCGCCTGGTCGAGGATGCCCAGGCCGCTAAGGCGCCCGTGCAGCACCTGGTGGACCGGGTCAGCGCCGTGTTCGTGCCGGTCGTGCTGGCGATCGCCGCGCTGACCCTTGCCGGCTGGTGGTTTGCCACGGGCAACCTGGAAACGGCCACGATCAATGCCGTGACGGTGCTCGTCATCGCCTGCCCGTGCGCACTGGGCCTGGCCACGCCGGCCGCCATCATGGCCGGCACCGGCGTGGCGGCCCGCCACGGCATCCTGATCAAGGATGCGGCGGCGCTGGAAACCGCCCACGGCGTCACGGCCGTGGTCTTCGACAAGACCGGCACGCTGACGCAGGGCCGGCCCGTGCTGGCGGCGTTGCGCGCGCACGGCATCGCCGAGGCGGAACTGCTGGCGCTGGCGGCCGCCGTGCAGCGCGGCAGCGAGCATTCGCTGGCCCGCGCCGTGCTCGAGGCGGCAAACGAACGCGCGCTGGACGTGCCCGCGGCACAGGCCGTGACGGCACTGCCGGGCAGGGGACTTGCCGCCACGGTGGCCGGCCGCGACCTCGTGCTGGGCAGTACCCGGCTGATGGCGGAGCGCCACGTCGACCTGGCGCCGCTGCAGGCCGAGGCGCTGGCACTCGAGCAGTCCGGCCACACGGTGTCGTGGCTGGCCGATGCCGGTGCGCGCCGCTTGCTGGGTCTCGTCGCGTTTGCCGACCCGCCGAAACCCACGGCGCGGGCCGCCGTGGCGCGGCTGCATGCGCAGGGGATCGCCACCACGATGCTGACCGGCGATAACGCCGGCAGCGCGCAGGCCGTGGCCGCCGCGGTGGGTGTCGGCGACGTATCGGCCAACCTTCTCCCGGCCGACAAGACGGCGCACATCGCCGCGCTGAAGGCGGGCGGGGCGCGGGTGGCGATGGTGGGCGACGGCATCAACGACGCGCCGGCGCTGGCGGCGGCGGACGTGGGCATCGCCATGGCGACCGGCACCGACGTGGCCATGCACGCGGCCGGCATCACGCTGATGCGGGGCGACCCGGCACTGGTGGCCGATGCGCTCGACATCTCACGCCGCACGTTCGCCAAGATCCGGCAAAACCTGTTCTGGGCGTTCGTCTACAACCTGGCCGGCATTCCGCTGGCGGCACTGGGCATGCTGAGCCCGGTCATGGCGGGGGCCGCGATGGCGCTGTCGTCGGTCAGCGTGATCACGAATGCGCTGCTTCTGAATGGCTGGAAACCGGGGCGCCGGCAGCCGAACGAGGAGGAAGCATGAACATCGGCCAGGCCGCCGCCGCATCGGGCGTGACGGCGAAAATGATCCGTTACTACGAAAGCATCGGCCTCGTGCCGGCGGCGCTGCGCACCGACAGCGGTTACCGGGTCTACGGCGACAGGGAAGTGCACACGCTGCGTTTCATCCGGCGCGCCCGCAAGCTGGGTTTTTCGCTGGAGCGCATCGCCGGCCTGCTGTCGCTGTGGCAGGACGGCGGGCGTGCCAGCGCCGATGTAAAACGCATCGCGCTGGACCATGTGGCCGAACTGGACGAGCGCATCCGCGAACTGACGGAAATGCGCGACACGATCGCCACGCTGGCCGCGTGCTGCCACGGCGACGACCGGCCGGACTGCCCGATCCTGCAAGGTATCGCCAGCACTGGCTGATCCGGCACGTTCAGCGCAGGAACATCCACACGGTCAGCGCCGCGCCCACGGCCACGACGTAGTAGCGCATGACCCGTTGCGGCAGCCGGTGGATCAGCCACGCGCCCAGCAGCCCGCCGCCAATGCCGCCGGCGCACAGCGCGAACGCGGCCGGCCAGCTGACCAGGTCCGAGAACGCGAAGATCAGCGTGGCCGCGGCATTCATCGCCATCGCCAGCATGTTCTTGGTGGCCGTGGCGGCACGGATCTGCTGCCCGGCGAACGTCAGCGCGGCCAGCATCAGGAAGCCGATGCCGCCGCCGAAATAGCCGCCATAGACGGAAATCACCATCTGGACCAGTGCCAGCGCCCATGCCGGCATGCCGCTGGCCGTGTGTGGCGGCTGCTTGCGGAACGCGCCCCACGCGAACATCGACGTGGCGAACAGCACGAGCCATGGCACCAGCCGGGCAAAGAACGTGGGTGGCGTGATGCGCAGCAGCAGCGCGCCGGCGATCCCGCCGATCACGCTGATCGCGAACATCTGCCGGAAAGTGAGCGGGCCCACGTCATCGGCGAGCCTGCGCCCGGCGATGGCCGACGTGGCCTGGCTGGGAAACAGCGCGATCGTCGACGTCATGTTGGCGGCGAGCGGGTTCAGGCCGGCCAGCAGGAGCGCGGGAAACGTGATGAACGACCCGCCGCCGGCAAGCGCGTTCTGCGTGCCGGCCAGCAGGCCGGCGCCGGCCAGCATCAGTACGTGGTACAGCTCGAGCGGAGGAACGGCGGCCATGGGCGGGGAAGGGCGGGAGCGGGTGGAGCAGGCGATTATAGCGCCGCCCCGCGCGCGGTCGGGCTAGAATGGCCGCGCCCCTAACTGTGGAGTCTTCATGGAACCCTATACCCTGTACTACTGGCCCACGATCCAGGGCCGCGGCGAATTCGTGCGGCTGGCGCTGGAAGAGGCCGGCGTGCCCTATCGTGACGTGGCGCGCGGCGCGAAGGGCATGCCGCAAGTGGAAGCGTCGCTCGACTTCCGCTGCGAACCGCTGCCCGCGTTCGCGCCGCCCGTGCTGCGTGCCGGCGAACTGCTGATCGGGCAGACGACGAACATTTTGCTGTTCCTCGGTGCCCGCCACGGCCTGGCGCCGCGCAGCGAAAAGGGCCGGCTGTGGTGCAACCAGCTGCAGCTGACGATCGCCGATATCGTGGCGGAGGCGCACGACTCGCACCACCCGATCTCGGTAAACAGTTATTACGAGGACCAGAAAAAGGAAGCGCGGGCGCGCTCGAAGGATTTTCGCGCGGCCCGGATCCCGAAATTCCTGGCTTACTTCGAGAATGTGCTGGCGGCCAATCCGGCGCGGGGCAGTTTCGCCGTCGGCGCGCGGCTGACTTACGTGGACCTGTCGCTGTTCCAGCTCGTCGAGGGCCTGCGTTATGCGTTTCCCAAAACGATGGCCCAGCTGGAACCGCAGTGGCCGCGGCTC
Source organism: Pseudoduganella lutea (assembly GCF_004209755.1). Taxonomy (NCBI): domain Bacteria; kingdom Pseudomonadati; phylum Pseudomonadota; class Betaproteobacteria; order Burkholderiales; family Oxalobacteraceae; genus Pseudoduganella; species Pseudoduganella lutea. The sequence continues at coordinate 4,742,735 of NZ_CP035913.1, forward strand.
GTGGCACTGTGCGAAGCCGTGCGGCAGCGGCCGAACATCGCGGCCTACCTGGCGTCGAAGCGGCGGATCGCCTTCAATGAAGACGGGATCTTCCGCCGCTATCCGGAGCTGGACAGGTAGGTCTCAGCGCGTACCCGTGACCGGGTAGCCGGCGTCGACGATCGCCGCCTTTACCGCATCGAGTGCGGCGCCGGACTGCACCTTCACGGCCTTGCCCGCCAGGTCGACATCGACCTGGGCATTGGCGTCGATGGCCTTGACTGCTTTCGTGACGGCCGCGACACAGTGGCCGCAGCTCATGTTTTCAACCTGCAGTTCGTACATGGGGTCCTCCTCGATTGGCAATGCGCGTACTGTAACCCTTCCCACGGGGGAAGGTCAAGCGTGCCGCTGGCAGCACGCCGTGGCACAGCACATCGTGGCGCAGACGTGGTGAATTCAGGCCTGCAGCGCCGCCTTCAGCGCGGCCAGGTAGCTGCCGCTGACGGACACCACGGCGCCGCAGCGCAGCGCCAGCCGGTGGCTGCCTTCACCACCGGTGGACAGGCTGGCGATCTGGTCGCGTCGCACGATGGCGCCGCGGTGCACGCGCAGGAAGCGCGCCGGGTCGAGCAGCGCTTCGAGGCGGTTCAGCGTAATACGGTGCAGTACCGTGCGCCCGGGCAGGTGCAGCTCGACGTAATTGCCGGCTGCTTCCATCCACAGGATCTCATCGACGATCACCTGCTCGATGCGGCCCACCGAGCGCACGCCGATCCGTTTCAGGTACGCCGCGGCATTGCCACCGGCATTCTTGGTGACTGCGGTACCGGCTTCGGCTTCGGCTCCGGCTTCGGCTTCGGCATAGTCGCGCAGCGCCGCGCCATAGGCTTCGCGCTGGCGCTGGCGTAGCATCGTCGCGGCGCGCTCGACGGCCTGTGCCAGCCGCGCATCGTCCAGCGGTTTCAGCAGGTAGTCCAGCGCGTGGACTTCGAACGCGTCCACGGCGTGCGCGCTGTAAGCCGTCACGAAGATGATCAAGGGCGGTTCGCGCAACCGGGACAGCTCGCGCGCCAGCACGAGGCCCGTTTCGCCCGGCATCTGCACGTCGAGGAAAAGAACGTCCACATCGTGCCGCGCCATGCTGGCGCGGGCCGCCGCTGTGCCGTCGCATTCGCCCACGGATTGCCAGCCCGCGTAGTCGGCCAGCGCGAGGCGCAGGTTGATCCTGCCCGGTTCCTCGTCGTCCACGATGAGGTAGCGGACCGGCGTCGTCACGGGCGCGGTCACGCCTGCGCTCCCAGCGGCAGGCGCACTTCGGCCACGAAGCGCCCGTCCCGCGCGCCGGTGCGCAGCGAGGCGCCGGGCGTCTGGCGCTGCAGGCGGTCGCGCGTGTTGGCCAGCCCGAGCCCGGCGCCCGGATTGGGCGACACCGCCGCGCTGACCGGATTGGTGACGGTGACGACCATCTCGTTGCCATCGCGCCGGAACGACAGCGTGATGTCGCCGGGGCCATCGTGGCAATCGAGGTCGTGGCGCAGCGCGTTCTCGATCAGCGGCTGCAGCGACAGGGGCGGGCAGTCGACGTCATGCAGCAGCGCGTCGTCGGCGCCATCGATCGCAATGCGCAGCCGGGCGCCGTAGCGCAGCCGCTGCAGGTCGAGGTAGTCGCGCACGAACTGCAGTTCCGCCGCCAGCGTTGCCGTCTGGTCCGTGCTGGCGGCCAGCGCATAGCGCAGCAGCGTGCTGAGGCGGCCAATGCCGGCCAGTGCCACCGGCTTGTCGCCGGCGCGCACGAGGGCGCTGATCGCGTTCAGCGCATTGAACAGGAAATGCGGTTCGAGCTGGGCACGCAGCGCCAGCATGCGCTGTTCCTCCAGCTGCAGGCGCAGGTTCAGCATGTCGTTCTGGGCGCGCTGCCAGGCCAGTTCGCGCTCCTTGGCCTGCCGCCAGTAGTGGATCGCCAGGATGGCGGCAAACGTGGCGGTGGTCGTGAACCAGCCGACGAGCAGCATCTTCATCAGCAGGCGGCGCGCATCGTCGACGCTGGCGATGTCGAGGTAGTCGCGCAGCCAGGCGATGTACAGCCATTGCGCTGGCTGGAACAGCAGCACGAGGCCGATGAACAGCAGCACAACGCTGCGCGGCCGCGCCACCAGCACGGGCCAGCGGCCCAGCACCGTCACCAGCACGGCGGACAGCACCATCAGCGGGACCGCGTATTCGATGAACCACGTGGCCAGCAGCACCGGATAGCGGCTGGCCACGCCGGTGCGCAGGTTGTCGCTGTAGGTTTGCAGCGCGCCCAGCGCGCTGATCGCCGTCCACACCAGTGCGCTGAGGATCACGGTCCTGGCGGCGGGTTTCGGCATGCTGGAAGGGCGCGGAAGGGCGGGCATGTGGGCGGGCGGGTGGACGGGCATGTTCATCGGCGAAAAGTATACCAGCCGCTTTCCGGGCTCCCCGGCCCGGCTGTCCCGTGGAAGCGGCAATCCATCCCAGCCGGGGTGGCACTGGCGCCGGCGCGCGGCACAATCGGCTCCCCGATCATGGAGAACCACATTGAAATCGTTGATACCCCTGCTTGCCTTGTGCTGCTGCACGGCCGCTGCCGCTGCCGCTACTGTTGCTCCCGCTGCTGCCGCGGGTTCTGCCGCGAATCCGGCAACGGCGCCTGCTTATGTACTCGATAACACCGAAGTGCGCGACGTGCGCGCCACCGCGATCAAGCGCGACTACCAGGTGTACGTGGCGCTGCCCGACTCGTACCGCACGTCGACCAGGCGCTACCCGGTGATCTTTGTCGTCGACGCCGGCTACGCGTTCCCGGTCGCGCGTGGCATCGCTTCGCGTCTGCACCGGCATGCGGGCATGGAAGAAGCGATCGTCGTCGGCTTGTCTTATGCGAAGGGCGATTCCGCCGTCTACAGCCGCACCCGCGACTACACGCCGAGCGTGTCGCGCAAGGGCCGCCGCCAGTCCGACATGCCGGGCCGCCCGATGGCCTCCGGCGAGGCCGATGGCTATGGGCGCTTCATCGCCGCCGATGTGTTCCCGCTGATCGCTGCACACTACCGTGCCGACATGCGGCGCAAGATCTTCGTCGGCCATTCCTATGGCGGCCTGCTCGGCTTGCAGATGCTGTTCACGCAGCCACGCACATTCGAGCACTACATCCTCGGCAGCCCCTCGCTGTGGTTCGACCAGGGCGTGATGTTCGACCGCGAAAAAGCCTACGCCGCGGCGCACCGCGACCTGCCGGCGTCCGTCTTCTTCGGCATCGGCGCCCGTGAAATACTGGCGCCCGGCAAACAGCGTTCGCGCGCCGAGGAAGACGCCGACATGGTCGCCGATCTGCGCGAATTCCACGACGCCCTCGCCACGCATCGCTACCCCGGCCTTGCCACCACGCTCAAGGTGTTCGCCGACGAAGACCACGCCAGCGTCTTCCCCCTCGTCCTCACCCACGGCCTGCGGGCTTACCTGAAGCGGCAGTAACCGCGGCAGCCAAGGCGTCCCCATCGGTTGTAAAACAACACCGGGGGCGTAGCCGGGGTTTCGAGGAGCACCGCTCCTTGCCGGCGTAGCGGTACTGCCCTGCAAGGCAGTACTCCTTCCAGTCCCCCAAACATTACGGCCAGAAAAAAGCCCCGCCGGCTTGCGCGGGCGGGGCTTTGCGGAGCGGGTGCGCTTACAGCACGTCGCTCGCGTGGTCAGCCAGGCGCGAACGCTCGCCGCGGGCCAACGTGACGTGGCCGCTGTGGGCCCAGCCCTTGAAGCGGTCGACGACGTAGGTCAGGCCGCTCGAGCCTTCGGTCAGGTATGGCGTGTCGATCTGGGCGATGTTGCCGAGGCAGAGGATCTTCGTGCCCGGGCCGGCGCGCGTCACCAGCGTCTTGACCTGCTTCGGCGTCAGGTTCTGCGCCTCGTCGATGATCAGGAACTTGTTGACGAACGTGCGGCCGCGCATGAAGTTCAGCGACTTGATCTTGATGCGCGAACGGATCAGGTCCTGCGTGGCCGCGCGGCCCCATTCGCCGGCGTCGTTGTCGGACTTGTTCAGCACCTCGAGGTTGTCGTCGAACGCGCCCATCCACGGGCTCATCTTCTCTTCCTCGGTACCCGGCAGGAAGCCGATGTCCTCGCCGACCGGCACCGTCACGCGGGTGACGATGATCTCGTTGTACAGCTTCGTCTCCAGCACCTGGGCGAGGCCGGAAGCCAGCGCCAGCAGCGTTTTACCGGTGCCGGCCTGGCCCAGCAGCGTGACGAAGTCGCATTCCGGATCCATCAGCAGGTTCAGCGCGAAGTTCTGCTCGCGATTGCGCGCGGTGACGCCCCACACATTGTTCTTGTTGTGCGAGTAGTCGCGCAGCACGCGGATCACGGCCGTCTTGCCATTGAGCTGCTTGACCTGGCCATAGAACGATGCTTCGCCATTGTTCGGTTCCAGATACACGAACTGGTTCACGAGCAGCGACGGTACGAACGGCCCCGTCACGCGGTAGTACGTGGTGCTGTAGCCGTTCTTGTTTTCCTGCCACGACTCCATGTCCTTGCCGTGCTTGTTCCAGAAGTCGTCCGGCAGCTGGACGATGCCCGAGTACAGCAGGTCGGTATCTTCCAGCACGTGGTCGTTGAAGTAATCCTCGGCCGGCAGGCCCAGGGCGCGCGCCTTGATGCGCATGTTGATGTCCTTCGACACCAGCACCACGGCGCGGCCTTCCTGGTCGGCTTCCAGCGAACGCACGACGGCCAGGATCTGGTTGTCCGCCTTCCCTTGCGGCAGGCCTTCCGGCAGGTCGGCGATCTGCAGCTTGGTCTGGAAGAACAGCCGGCCCTTGGCATCCTTGTTGCCCAGCTTGGACAGCAGGATGCCCTGTTCGATCGCGTCGTCGTCCGTGTTGGCGACGAGCGCATCGAGCGTGCGCGACACCTGGCGCGCATTGCGCGCGACTTCGGACATGCCCTTCTTGTGGTTGTCCAGTTCTTCCAGCGTCATCATCGGCAGGTACACATCGTGTTCCTCGAAACGGAACAGCGATGTCGGATCGTGCATCAGCACGTTCGTGTCCAGCACGAACAGCTTCGTGCCGCCAATCTGGTCGGCATGGCGGCTGGTCGACGACTTGATCGTGACCTCGACCGGCTTGTGCTTGGCCGGATGGGGCACCTCGGCCTTGATCGGCGTGACTTTCGCGCGCGGCGCTTTCGCGGTCGGCGCTTCCGCACTGGCAGGGGCGGCGGTGGCCGTGGCAGGGTAGGCCACTTTTGCCGGTGGCGCCGATACCGGCGCGACATCGGCCACGGCAGGCGCTTCGGCCGCGGTCTTCGCGGCGCCCTTGCGCGTGGTCTTCTTCGCTGGCGGCACCGGTGGCAGCGCGTCGGCCAGCATCGTCGGCGTCACGGTATCCAGTACCTCGGCGGTCTTGCCGCGCGTGGATTTCTTGGTCGGTGGCGTATCGTGTTCAGGGAACGGCACCGGATTGGCGCCGCTCGCCTTCGGGTAATCTTTTGCCAGCAGCAGGGTGGCCGGCTTGGTGGGCAGTTTTGGCAGTGGCATCAGGATCTCGTCTTAAAAAAGTACGCCGTGGCCGGCATGGGCCACGGTGACAGGTCGATGGGGAATACAGGGGATGCCAAGAGGGCAGCAGGGTGCCCGGGTAGCGGAACTACGGAAGTAATGACAGAGAGGAGAGGAGAACGCTGTTGACTCAAAATCTGGCTGTACGAACATGTGCACGAACGGGTGCACAAAACGCCGTACTAACGCTGTACTTGAAACAGTACCTGAAACAGTACTTGGAGCAGTACATAACGTCGCACGAACATCGGTTAAGGATAACCGGAACAGTGGCGGCGGGCTCGGTCGCAATCTTGATATCAGCCCCGGCGCGCTACAAATTCCAGCACTTCATCGACGTGACCGGGAACCTTCACGCCACGCCATTCTTTCACCAACCGGCCTTGGGCGTCAATGACAAACGTACTGCGCTCGACCCCTCGCACTTCCTTGCCATACATCTTCTTCTGCTTCATCACGCCGAATGCCTGGCATACCGCCTCGTCGGGGTCGGAAATCAGTTCGAACGGCAGTCCGAGCTTGGCCTTGAAGCTTTCATGGGAACGCAGCGAATCGCGGCTGATGCCATAGATCTCCACCCCGGCGGCCTTGAACTGCTCGTGCAGGTCGCGGAACGCCATGTTTTCCGTCGTGCAGCCGGGCGTATTGTCCTTCGGGTAGAAGAACAGCACGGTGGCCGTTGCCGGACGGCCGGCCAGCGTGAACGTCTGGCCGCTCGTCATCGCGGCGGAAAAGTCGGGCAGTGAGGCATCCGGCGTTGAAGCGGCGGGCAGGGGGGCATCGAGTTGGTCGGGGCTATCGGCCACGCTGTTTCTCCTGGAGGGAAGTGGTGCGCATCGCCTGTAAAAATGGAGCGATGCGGTTTTGATATGGCGGCGCTGCGCGGTAAATCAAGGGCGCCATGGCCTTACGCGGCGCCGTCCTTTTCAATGATCAGGGCAAGCAGCGCCTTGCGGCCTTCACCCATCAGGATGTTATAGGTACGGCAGGCCGCATTGGTGTCCATGCACTCGACGCCGATCTGTTTCGACGTAAGCGGCGCCGACAGGCGCGGATGCACGAAGCGCTGGCGCTCGCCGGTACCGAGGATCACCACGTCCGGACCCTCGGCCAGCAATTGCTCGAAATGCGCGACGGTCAGGTCGGCGAAGCGGGCCACGGGCCATGGCTGGGGCGCTTTTTCGGGCAGCACGAGCAGGCTGTGGTCGAAAGGCTGGGCGTTGATTTCCACGCCACCGGGAAAATAACCGGTCACGGTCTGGTATTGCTGGGTATTACTGGAATGAAGCTTCATGATATTTACGGCCCATTGGCCGGAATGTCGGTCGCGAAGGAGGCTCTATTGTAACGTTTTGCCATCGGAACGGCCCCGGCGCGGTTGCCTAATCGAACTTTATTCGGCAGAATGGGTCATTTTCGCAATGCAGCATAGGTGTGCGCAGCGTGCCGCACCAGTATTACCGGGGATAGATTTTGCGACCGATTCAGAAATCGAACAAGCTGGCAGAAGTCTGTTATGAAATCCGTGGTCCGGTGCCTGAAAAGGCCCGGCAAATGGAGGAGGAGGGCCACAAGATCACCAAGCTCAACATCGGCAATCTCGCCGTGTTCGGCTTCGATCCGCCCGACGAGATCGTACAGGACATGAAAATCCAGCTGCCCAACGCGGCTGGCTACACGGATTCGAAAGGCATGTTCGCACCGCGCAAGGCGGTGGTGCACTACACACAGGGCAAGAACATTGCCGGGGTGACGATCGACGACGTCTACCTGGGCAACGGCGCCTCCGAGCTGATCGTGATGTCGATGAACGCGTTGCTCAACAATGGCGACGAGGTGCTCGTGCCGGCGCCGGATTACCCGCTGTGGACGGCCGCGGTCAGCCTGTCGGGCGGGCGCCCCGTGCACTACATCTGCGACGAGCAGCAGGACTGGTACCCGGATATCGACGACATTCGCAAGAAGATCACGCCGAACACGCGCGCGATCGTCGTCATCAACCCGAACAATCCCACCGGTGCGCTGTACCCGGATGAGGTGCTGCTGCAGATCATCGAGCTGGCGCGCCAGCACCAGCTGATCATCTATGCCGATGAAATCTACGACAAAGTGCTGTACGACGGCGCGCAGCACACGTCGATCGCCTCGCTGTGCGAGGACGTGCTGTGCGTGACCTTCAACGGCCTGTCGAAGAACTACCGCGCCTGCGGCTACCGGGCCGGCTGGATGGTCGTCTCGGGCGAGAAGAGACACGCGAAGGACTACATCGAGGGCCTGAACATGCTGGCCTCGATGCGCCTGTGCGCGAATGCACCGGGCCAGTTTGCGATCCAGACTGCGCTCGGCGGCTACCAGAGCATCCAGGACCTGGTCGGCCCCGGCGGGCGCCTGCTCAAGCAGCGCGACCTCGCCTACCAGCTGCTCACCGATATCCCCGGCGTCAGCGTGGTGAAACCGAAGGCGGCGCTGTACATGTTCCCCCGCCTCGATCCGAAGATCTATCCGATCGCGGATGACCAGCAGTTCGCCTACGACCTGCTGGCCGAGACCAAGGTGCTGATCGTCCAGGGCACGGGCTTCAACTGGATCGCGCCGGATCATTTCCGCGTCGTGTTCCTGCCCAATACGGACGACATGACGGAAGCGTTCGGCCGCATCGGCCGCTTCCTCGAGGGCTACCGCCGCAAGCACGGGCATGGTTGACAAAAACCAGGGCTGACCGATCAATCCGGCGCGCGGCCAGCCGCGCGCCAGCAAAGAAATGTAGAACATGAAATCGATCAAAGTAGGTTTGCTGGGCGTGGGCAATGTCGGAGGCGGTACCTTCGACGTCCTGAAACGCAACCAGGAAGAGATCCGCCGCCGCGCCGGTCGCGGCATCGAAGTGGTGGCCGTTTCGGCCCGTAACCTGGAGCGCGCGAAGCAGCGCACCAATGGCGAAGTCACGGTGGTGGCCGATCCGTTCGCGATCGTCGACGATCCATCGATCGACATCGTGGTCGAACTGATCGGCGGCTACGATACCGCCCGCGAACTCGTCATGCGCGCGATCGCCAACGGCAAGCACGTCGTCACCGCCAACAAGGCGCTGCTGGCCGTGCACGGCAACGAGATCTTCAAGGCCGCCCAGGAAAAGGGTGTGATGGTGGCGTTCGAGGCGGCCGTCGCCGGCGGCATCCCCATCATCAAGGCGCTGCGCGAAGGCCTGACGGCCAACCGCGTGCAGTGGCTGGCCGGCATCATCAACGGCACCACGAACTTCATCCTGTCCGAGATGCGCGACAAGGGCCTGGACTTCGACACGGTGCTGAAGCAAGCGCAGGCGCTGGGCTACGCCGAAGCGGACCCCACGTTCGACATCGAAGGCGTGGACGCGGCGCACAAGGCCACGATCCTGTCGGCGATCGCGTTCGGCATCCCCGTGCAGTTCGCGAAAGCGCACGTGGAAGGCATCACGAAACTGGAAGCGGTGGACATCAAGTACGCCGAGCAGCTGGGCTACCGCATCAAGCTGCTGGGCATCGCCAAGCGCGCCCGCGTCGATGGCGCGGAAGGCATCGAGCTGCGGGTGCACCCCACGCTGATCCCGGCCAAGCGCCTGATCGCCAACGTGGAAGGCGCGATGAATGCCGTGCTGGTGCATGGCGACGCCGTCGGCGCCACGCTGTACTACGGCAAGGGCGCGGGCGCCGAGCCGACCGCGTCGGCCGTGATCGCCGACCTGGTCGACATCACCCGCCTGGCCACCGCCGACCCGGAACACCGCGTGCCGCACCTGGCGTTCCAGCCGGACGAACTGGCCGATATCGCCATCCTGCCGATGGCCGAGATCACCACCAGCTATTACCTGCGCATGCGCGTGGCCGACCAGCCGGGCGTGCTGGCCGACCTGACGCGCATCCTGGCCGACAGCGGCATCTCGATCGACGCGATGATGCAGAAAGAGCCGGGCGAAGGCGAGATCCAGGCCGACATCATCATGCTGACGCATCAGACGCAGGAAAAGAAAGTCCTCGCGGCGATCGCCCGCATGGAAGGCCTGCCGACCGTGCTGGGCAACGTGACGAAGATCCGGCTCGAAAACCTGTCCTGATCCGCTTCACCAGTGGCACCACGAAACGGCCTGCGGGCCGTTTTTTTACGCCCGAAACATTTCTTAAAACCGGGGTCAGACCCCGATTTCAGGCAATATTTCCAATATTCGGGGTCTGACCCCGGTTTCAGGTAACGTTTTCTGAAGGCAAAAAAAAGCGGGCAACACTTGCGTGCGCCCGCTGGAAGGGGAGGTACTTCTGCTACTCTCAGATGCTACTTACTGCCGGTACTACTACTTCAATACGGCCCCTGCTCCGGGGCCGGAATTCGTGTGATGCGCTCCTGGTCGGAATTACTTGGATGCAACGGTCAATTCGCTCTTCACTTCCTTCACGCCTTCGACAGCGGAAGCGGCCTGGATGGCCTTGGTGCCTTCATCGGTGCTCGGTACGGATCCGGACAGCGTCACTACGCCCTGGGTGGCGGAAACACCGATCTGTTTCTGGTCAGCCAGCGCAGCCTTGACCTTCGAGGTCAGCGCGGTGTCGCCAGCAGCGGCGGCAGCACCTGCCATGGCGGCATCCTGTTGCGGCTCGGCGGCGAAAGCGGCGGAACCGAAGGACAGGGAAGCAGCAGCCAGCAGGGAGGCGATCAGTTTGGTGTTCGTCATGGTATGAATCTCCATCGTAGTTTAGAAAACGCCGTGTGACGTTGTCCTCCTACTTGCAAGCGCCGTGCCAGCTCTGAAAAGTCGAGCTAAATCAACAGCTTGGAGTTTCCGGCAAGATTAAATTGCTGACAAGGAACGGAATGCGCGGAGTTTTGGGCCGGTTTTGTCGTGGTATGGCGACAGTTCCCGGCCCGGATGAGCCAACTAATTGATAAATAACAAGTTATTCCTGTCGCTCTTCAGCGACAGTGCCGCCTTCGCGGAATTGAGAAGCATTCAGGTCATACTTCGATAAAAGCCGGTAGAACTCGGTCCGGTTGCGTTCAGCCAGCCGCGCGGCATCGGAGACATTGCCATCGGTGAGCTTGAGCAACTGCACGAGATAGTTGCGTTCGAAGCGCTGCTTGGCTTCCGTATAGCTGAGCACCTCCAGCGTCGGCACGCGCAGCGCGCGCTGCACCAGCGACAAGGGCACCAGGGGCGCCGTCGCGAGCGCGCACACGTGTTCGACCACGTTGTACAGCTGGCGCACGTTGCCGGGCCAGGCGGACCGTGTCAGCGCTTCCAGTGCGTCCGGCGCGAAGCCGTTGACGGTCTTGCCGTATTTCGATGCCAGCATCTGCAGGAAGCGCGTGGCCAGCAAGCCGATGTCCTCGCGCCGCTGTGCCAGCGCCGGCAAGGTCAGCGTGATCACGTTCAGCCGGTAATACAGGTCTTCGCGGAACTGCCCCTCGAGCATCGCCGCATCCAGGTCGCGGTGCGTGGCGGACAGCACGCGCACGTCAACGGGCCGGCCCACGTCCGAGCCCAGCTGGCGCACCACGCGCTCCTGCAGCACGCGCAGCAGCTTTACCTGCAGCAGCAGCGGCATGTCGCCGATCTCGTCGAGAAACAGCGTGCCGCCGTCGGCCGCCTGGACCAGGCCTTCGCGGCTCGATACCGCGCCGGTATAGGCACCCTTCACGTGGCCGAACAGTTCCGACTCCAGCAACTGCTCGGGAATCGCGCCGCAGTTGACGGCGATGAATGGGGCGTTCGCGCGGCGGCTGGCACGGTGGATCGCCCGCGCCAGCAATTCCTTGCCGGTGCCGCTTTCACCGCGAATCAGCACGCTGGCATCGGAGGCGGCCACGAGGCGCGCCTCGGCCAGCAGCTCGGCCATCGCCTGACTGCGGCTGATGATCTCGGCGCGCCAGTCGTCGTCGCCTTCGGGGCCGGCGGAGGCTGGCGCCGTCAGCGCGAGCGCCTGGCTGATGCGGTCCAGCAGGATCTTCGCGTCGAACGGCTTCGTCAGGTAGGCATAGGCGCCCAGCGTGGTGGCTTCGACCGCGTCGGGAATGGTGCCGTGGGCCGTCAACAGGATCACGGGCAGCGCCGGGTACTGGCTGCGGATTTCCTGGAACAGCGCCATGCCGTCGCGTTCCGGCAACTGGATATCGCTGATCACGAGGGACGGCAGTTCGATCGATAGCCGGGCCAGCGCCGCTTCGGCGCTGCCGACAGTCGTCACGCGGTAGCCATTCGCCGTCAGGCGCATCGACAGCAGGCGCAGCAGGTCGGCATCGTCGTCGACCAGCAACAGGTGGGCTTTCAACGCGGCCATCAGCGCGCTCCCGGCGTCGAGGCGCCGTTCGCGCCATTGGCGGGCCGCACCGGCAAGCCCCGCTCGATCGCCTTCAGCGCCTCGACCGTGTCGCTCAGCTGTTCCGTCCTGCGCGACGTGTCCTTCAATTGCATGGACAACCGGTCGGCCTGATCATACAGGCGCCGTGCTTCGGCGCAATGGCTCGACAGCAGCTGGGCGAAGGCCCGCAACCCCTGCGTGCCCGGTTCATGCGAGCCGGCCACGCCATCGAATAGCCCCTGCGCACGCGCCAGGTCGCCACCGCCGCGCGTGAGCATCAGGATCATGCCGGTCTGCAGCGTCACCTTCGGCGTGCGCTGCTGCTGCAGCAGGCCGGACAGTTCCTTGAGCAGTTCGCCCTGCGTCATCTTGCGCAGCGACTGGTGGTAGACGAGCAGTGGCATCACTTCGTCCGGCAGCGCCACCGGTTCCACCCGGATCGGCAGCGGCTTCAAGGGCGGCGGCGCGCCATAGTGCGCCAGCACGCTGGGCTGTGACCCGCAGGCGGACAACAGCAGCAGTGTTGCGAGCAGCAGTGGCACCGCGCCATACAGCGTGGGACGGGACAAACCTGGATCAGTTTTCATAAGGCAGTTCGAGACGGAAGTGGGCCCCCGGCGACGAGGGCAACAATTGCAGCGTGCCGCCGTGGGCGGTCACGTATTCACGCACGATCGACAGGCCGATGCCGTTGCCGCGTCGTGCGCCGGGCGGCTGGCGCTCGCCCTGGTAAAACGGTTCGAACACGCGTTGCGCGTCGGCGGGGGCCACGCCGGGGCCCTGGTCGATGCAATCGACGCGCAGCATGCCGTTCCCCGCGGCGACGATGAATCGCACCGTGCCGCCCTCGGGCGAAAACCGCACGGCATTCGACAGCAGGTTGCTGGCCACGATGGCGAGCTTGGCGGAATCGGCGGCAATCACCGGCGCGCCGCCTTCGACCATGATGACGAGGCTGCGCGCTTCGTACTGCAGGCGCTGGCTGTCGACGACCCGGCGCAGCAGCGCCGCCATGTCGACTGGCTCGCGCAGCAGGTGCTGCGCATCGAAACTGGCGGCATTGTAACGCAGCAGATCTTCGATCTGGTTTTGCAGCGACGCTGTGTTCTGCCGCAGGATACCGGTGATTTCATGCTGCTTCGGCGCCAGCGGGCCCACCACTTCGTCCTCCAGCAAGGCCACGCCTTCGACCAGCGCGGCCAGCGGCGTCTTGAGCTCGTGGGAGATATGGCGCAGGAAGCGCGCCTTGTCCGCCTCCAGGTCGGCCAGGCGCTGGCGCAGCCAGTCCAGGTGGCGGCCCATGCGGCGCAGGTCGTCCGGCCCCGTGATGTCGATCGGCACGTCGTAGCGGTTGCCGCCCAACTGGCCGATCGCGCTTTCGATCTGCCGCAGCGGCCGCGCCAGCCACACGCCGAACGCGATCGACAGCACGGCGGCCAGTGCAATCGACAGCGCCAGCTGGCCGCGCAGCACATTGCGGCGCGTTTCAAGCTCCTCGGTGATGGCGGCGTTGCGGCGGTCCACTTCGGCCTGCACGTGGTGGGTCAGCTCGCTGTTGATGGCCGGCAGCTGGGCCAGCGCGGCATCGAGGCGCAATTGCGCCGCGCCGCGGTGGGAGGCCGGCATGTCGAGCGCCTCACGGGCGGCCTGGCCGTTGCGGCGCCAGTCGGCGAATGCCGGTGGTTCGCCGCCCGGCAGCTCGGCGGCCATCGCATCGAGCGCCGTCAGCGCATCGCGCCAGGCCTCGCCGAACCGTTCCAGGAACGCCGGATCGTCCAGCACGAGGAACTGGCGCGCGCTGCGTTCCATCGCCACGCTGCGCTCGGCCACGCGCTGCGCATTGGCGGTCAACGCGATCGCATCGTTGCCCGTTTCCCGGCTGTGTTCGGCAAGCCTGTTCAGAGTCAGCAGCGCCAGCACCGACGCGGCGCTCAGCAGCGCGGCAATCAGCAGGAAGGCGATCAGCGACAGCACGCGGAAGGAAAGCTTGATGGGCATGAGGCGAGAGGCGTAACTCGAAATTAATGTTGACTAAGGGATAATAATTGAATTTACTGCCGCGTTGTTGCTTAGTTGTGCTTTATCGATCAGTCAGGCGGCACGTATTAACTCCATTGCGCATTCGTGAATTTTTCAGGAGTTAATAAGCAAAGGACAATATTGCACACGGCTGAATCGGGGCGGGTCGAATAATAACGTGACAATTGGAGAGAATTAAGCCCGTGGGTGCCGGTTGTTACAAAAAAAGCGAAGGTTGGTGACAATTCGCTGACTTTTGGCCGACTTTGCATTGCTACACTGCGCTGCTTCACGGTCGTGCCGACGCCAGGCTTGAGCGCCTACCATGATCCAAACGCAACGCCCGGCGGCCGATAGTTTTGTGATTTGCGGCACAGCTCGCTTATAATTTCCGCTTAATGCCTGCCACAGAATCATTCGCAGTGGCGCACGCAAGAGTTTCACCACCGCGACGGGGATCGTTAATGTACAGGGCAGGCGTCAGTTTTTCCATTCTCGGGCATGCCGCCTGGGCGCCCGGCATGGCAACAGGGGAAGAGTGGGCGGCCTGGGCCGCGGCACCGGCACCGATTGCCCATGAAGGCGAGCCCGGCGTGCGGGCCATGCCGCCCATGCTGCGCCGGCGCCTCGGCCAGCTCGGCAAGATGGCGCTCGACGTGGCCTACACGGCGCTTGGCGGGCGCACCGGTGTTCCCACCGTGTTCTGTTCGCGCCATGGCGAAACGGCGCGCGCCATCGCCTTGCTGGACGACCTGGCGGGGGGCGTGCCCCTGTCGCCGACCGCATTCGGCATGTCCGTGCATAACGCGAACGCCGGCCTGTTTTCCATCGCGCGCGGCGACCGGGCCAACCACATCGCGCTCGCGGCCGGCAGCGGCACGCTCGAGCATGCGGTGATCGAGGCTTGCGGCTTGCTGGCCGATGGCGAACCGGCCGTGCTGCTCGTGGCCGCCGATTGTCCGCTGCCGTGCGTGTTCGCGCCGTTCGCCGACCGTGCCGAGCAGCCGCACGCCTTCGCGTGGCTGATCGCGGCGGAAGGCGGCGAACGGCTGTCGCTGCACTGGGCCGCCGCCGAGGCGGACGAGGAGCACGGCGGCCTGCCCGGCACGCTCGACGTGCTGCGTTTCCATGCCGGTGGCGCGGCGCAGCTGGAACGCACCGCTGGCCGGCAGCGCTGGCGCTGGCGCCGCGATGGTTGAAAGACTGGGGCGGTACTGGCGCGTGGGCGCCACCGGCCTGTCTTTCGCATTGTTCGGAGTGGGCGGCCTGCTGATGCGGCTGGCCGTGTTCCCGCTGCTCTACCTGCTGGTATGGCGGCGTGAACGGCGCGTGGCGGCGGCCCGCACGATCATCCGCATGGCGTTTCGCGCCTATGTCGACGTGATGCGCGCGCTCGGCGTGCTGCGCTACGAAGTGCGCGGGCTGGAAAAGCTGGAGCGGCGCGGTCTGCTGATCCTGGCGAACCATCCCACGCTGATCGATACGGTGTTCCTGATGGCGTTCGTGCGCAATGCGGACTGCATCGTCAAGGGCGCACTGTGGAACAACCCGTTTACGCGGGGGCCGGTGCGGGCGGCGGGCTACATCAGCAACAGCGGTGGAGAGGGCGATGGCCTGGTGAAGGATTGCATCGCCTCGCTGGAGCGCGGCAACAACCTGATCGTGTTCCCGGAAGGGACGCGCACCCCCGCCAGCGGCGCCATCAGCATGAAGCGCGGTGCCGCGAATGTCGCGGTGCGCGGCGCGCGCGCGATCACGCCGGTCGTGATCCGCTGCGATCCGCCCACGCTGGGCAAGGGAGAGAAATGGTGGCGGGTGCCGCCACGCCGGGTGCTCTTCTCGCTCGAAGTGCAGGATGACCTGGCGGTGGAACCATTCATCCACGGCAGCAGCGACGTGATGGCGGCGCGCCGGCTGACCGAATTTTTACAGAACTATTTTACGGGGAAGTACCAAGGCCATGCTTGAACAAGAAGTGAAGGAACTGATCATCGACGTGCTCCAGCTGGAGGACATCAGCCCGAAGGACATCGATACGGATGCGCCGCTGTTCGTCGACGGACTGGGGCTCGATTCGATCGATGCGCTCGAACTGGGCGTGGCCCTGCAGAAGAAGTACGGCATTTCGCTCTCGGCAGACTCGGAAGACACGCGCCGCCATTTCGCCTCCGTGCGGGCGCTGGCGGCGATGATCGAAACCAATCGCAAGCAATGAGGAGTGCACATGATTGACCTGACCACCATGAGCGGCGACGAGCTGCAGACCTGGGTCATCGACCTGCTGGCCGATATGTTCGAACTGGACAAGGCATCGCTGACGGCCGAATCGAACCTGTACGACGACCTGGACATCGACAGCATCGACGCTGTCGACCTGGCCGTGAAACTCAAGCAGCTGACCGGCAAGCGCCTGCAGCCGGAAGTCTTCAAGACGATCCGCACGATCGGCGACGTCGTCGACGCGCTGGCCGGCATGGCGGAGCCGGTGGCCTGACCGGATGCTGAGCAATGTCGTGGCCGTGGCCGTTACGGTGCTGTACCCGCTTGCCATCTGGCTGGGCCATGGCCGCTTCGAGCCGCGCTGGCTTGCGCTGTTGCTGCTGGTGGCCGCCGCGGCGCGACTGCCGGCGCTGAAGATCTCGGCGGCCGCGCGCTGGTCTGTGGCCGGCGCGCTGGTGCTGGTCGGCTGCGCCGTGTGGAGCAATGTGCTGCTGCCGCTGAAACTGTATCCGGTGCTCGTCAACGTGGCGCTGCTGGTCGCATTCAGCGCCAGCCTGGCCACGCCCGTTTCCGCGATCGAGCGCATGGCGCGGCTGTCCGGCGAGCAGTTCGCGCCGATCGCCAGTGCCTACATGCGTACCGTCACGAAGGTGTGGTGCGGCTTCTTCGTTTTCAATGGCGCCGTGGCGCTGGGTACGGCGCTGTGGGCCAGCGACGCCGTGTGGTCGCTCTACACGGGCTTGGTTTCCTACATCCTGATGGGAATACTGTTCGGCGGGGAATTCCTCGTGCGGATACGCTTCAAGCGACTGCATCATGTATGAATATCTTGGTAACCTCGTGACCACGCTGGCCGTGCGGCTCGCCGCGCGGCCGCCTTCCATTCCCGTCGGCGTGCGCGCCGGCGTTGCCATCGATACGGCCGCCTTCCTCGCGCGCCTCGATGCATGGCGCGCGCTGCTGCAGGATCGCGACGGCGGCCATTTCGCGCTGTACCTGGAAGACAGCATCGAATTCGCCGCGGCGCTGCTGGGCGCCTGGCAGGCCGGCAAGACGGTCTGGCTGGCGGCCGACACGCTGGACGCCACCTGCGCGAACCTGCGTGGCCACGTGCAGGGATTCCTCGGCGAATTCCCCGCGGCGTGCGAACCGATGGTGCCCGGCGACGCGGTCGGCGGCACGCCTGCCCCGGCTGTTCTTTCACCCTTGCGCGAACTCGACCCGGAGGCCGATGCGCTGGTGGTCTTCACCTCCGGCAGCACCGGCACCGCGCAAGCCATTCCCAAGAAGCTGCGGCAGATGGCCAGCGAAGTGGCCACGCTCGAAGCGCTGTTCGGCGCACGTGCCGGCGACGCCGCGGTGATCGCCACCGTCTCGCACCAGCACATCTATGGCCTGCTGTTCAAGGTGCTCTGGCCATTGAACACGGGCCGCGCCATCCATGCGGCCAGCATCGCCTTCCCCGAGGCGCTGGCGCCGGCGCTGGCGGCGCAGCGCTGCGTGCTCGTTGCCAGCCCGGCGCACCTGAAGCGCCTGCCGGCGCACCTGGACTGGCAGGGCGCGCGCGACAACGTGGCCCTGGTGCTTTCGTCCGGCGGCCCGCTGCCGGGCGATACCGCGCAGGCCTGCGGCAAGCTGCTGGGCAGCATTCCCGTCGAAGTGTTCGGCAGTTCGGAAACGGGCGGCATCGCCTGGCGCCAGCGGGCGCCGCTGCCGACCGTCGTCGACGAGGCGTGGACGCCATTTCCCACCGTCGGCTGGCGCCTGGCCGAGGGCTTCCTCGAAGTGCGCTCGCCGCACCTGCCGGACGACGGCTGGCTGCCGCTGGCCGACCGCGCCCGCGAGGTCGCAGGCGGCCGGTTCCAGTTGCTGGGCCGGGGAGACCGCATCGCCAAGATCGAGGAAAAGCGCATTTCGCTCGACGCCATCGAAGCCGCGCTGCTGGGCTCAGGCCTCGCGGCCGAAGCACGCGTGGCGCTGTGCGAGCCGGATGCGGGCCCGCGCCAGGTGCTGGCCGCCTTCGTGGTGCCCACCGCCGCTGGCCGCGCCGTGCTTGATGGCGAAGGCAAGCTGGCGCTGAATGCCCGCCTGCGCACCGTGCTGGCCGGCGTGGTGGATGCCGTGGCCTTGCCGCGCCGCTGGCGCTACCTCGACGCATTGCCCGTCAATGCGCAGGGCAAGACGACCGTGGCGGCATTGCTGGCATTGCTGATGCCGGCGCCGCGGCTGCCGCACGTGCGCGAACTGGAACGCCAGGTGGAGGACAAAACGGAGCAGGGCACCGCCGCGTTGCGCCGCGTGCTGCTGGAGATCGTCGCCCCGTCCAACCTCGTGTACTTCGACGGCCACTTCACGGAAGCGCCGATCCTGCCGGGCGTGGCCCAGGTGGAATGGGCGATCCGCTACGGCCGCGATTACTTTGCACTGCCGCCGGCCTTCCGCGCGATGCACGCGCTGAAGTTCCAGCACGTGATCCAGCCCGGCATGCCGGTGCAGCTGGAATTGCTGCACGATCCGGCGAAGGGCCAGCTGACGTTCGCCTTCCGTTCGCCCTCAGGCCAGCATGCCAGCGGCCGTATCCTGTTCCACGCGGAGCCGGGGCATGGCTGACCTGTTCACCGCCTGCGCTGTCGTCCCCGTCTACAACCATGAGGGCGCGATCGGCGCCGTCACCGGCCGGCTGCTGGCGCATGGCCTGCATTGCGTGCTCGTCGACGACGGCAGCACGGCCGCCTGCGCCCGCGTGCTGGACGACATCGCCGCCGCCGAACCGCGCCGCGTCACGCTGGTGCGCCTGGCGGTCAACGGCGGCAAGGGCGCCGCCGTGCTGGCGGGCATCGCCCGCGCCACGGCGCTCGGCTACACCCATGTCCTGCAGATCGATGCCGACGGCCAGCACGATACGGCCGACGTGCCCCGTTTCCTGGAACAGGGCAGGGCGCGGCCCGAAGCGGTGATCTGCGGCTGCCCGATCTATGACGAATCGGTGCCGAAGGCGCGCCTGTACGGCCGCTACGCCACGCACATCTGGGTGTGGATCAACACGCTGTCGTTCGACATCCGGGATTCGATGTGCGGCTTCCGGGTCTACCCGGTGGCGGCCATCAATGCGCTGGCGGCCAGCAGGCGGCTGGGCCGGCGCATGAATTTCGATACCGACGTGCTGGTGCGGCTGTATTGGCGCGGGGTCGAGATCGTCAACCAGCCGACGCGCGTGCGCTACCCGGAAGACGGCGTGTCGCATTTCCTCGTCTGGCGCGACAACGTGCTGATCTCGGCCATGCACACGGCCCTGTTCTTCGGCATGCTGCCGCGCATCCCGCTGCTGCTGGCCCGCAAGTGGAGGCGCCGGTGACCGGCGGGAAAGCAGCCACCGGACCGGTGGACAAGGAGAGCGGCCGCCATTGGGCGTCGATCGACGAAGTCAGCTTCGTGGCCGGCATGCGTTTCCTGTTCTGGATCTGCCGCGTCTTCGGCCGCTGGCCCTTCCGCGTGGCGCTGTATCCGGTGCTGGGCTGGTACCTGCTCACGCAGGGGCGGGCGCGGCGCGCCTCGCGCGCCTACCTGCGCCGCGTGCGGGCCCATACCGGCCGGCCGGTGGGGGGCGTGCTCGCCCACTTCGCCAGCTTCGGTGAAAACCTGCTCGACAAGCTGCTGCTGTGGGGCGGCCTGTACCGGCTCGATGGCGTGCGCTTCCACGGCGCGGACGTCATCGAGGACGCCGTTGCACAAGGCACCGGCGGGGTGCTGGTCTGCTCGCACCTGGGCAATGTCGAACTCACCCGCGTGCTGTCCCGGCAGCGCAACGACATCAAGTCCACGGTGCTCGTGCACACCAAGCACGCGCAGGCGTTCAACCGGCTGATGGGCAAGCTGAACCCGGAAAGCCAGACCAACCTGCTGCAGGTGACGGAGATGACGCCGGCCACGGCCATGATGCTGTCCGAGCGGATCGGCCGCGGCGAATTCGTCGTCATCGCCGGCGACCGCGTGCCCGTGTCCGGCAACGAACACGTGGCCAGCGCGCGGTTCATGGGAGAGGCGGCACCGTTCCCGGTGGGCCCCTACCTGCTGGCCGGCATCCTGCAATGCCCCGTGTACCTGCTGTTCACCGTGTGCGTCGACGGCGTCACCGAAGTGCACATCGAGCATTTCCGCGAGGCCGTGCGGCTGCCGCGCAAGGGCCGCACCGAGGCACTGGCGTCGATGGCCCAGGCCTACGCGGCCCGGCTCGAACACCATGCCGCCCGGGCACCGCTGCAGTGGTTCAATTTTTATGATTTCTGGCATTTGCCGGAACAAGACAAGAGACAGGAAGACGACGATGCAACTCGCTGACATTCAATCCACGCGGCGCGCCGTCCGCTTCGACCGTGACCGCCTGACGATCGAGGACATCGCCGACATCGCCCATGGCCGCGCCAGCGCCGAGCTGTCCCCGGACCCGGCGTTTCGCGCCGCGATCGCGCGCGGCGCCGACTTCCTCGACCGCCTGCTGCGCGAGGACGGCACCGTGTATGGCGTGACGACGGGCTATGGCGATTCGTGCACCGTCACCGTGCCGCCGGAGCTGGTACCGGAGCTGCCGCACCACCTGTACACGTATCACGGCTGCGGCCTGGGCGAGTACTTCGATCCGGCGCAGACGCGCGCGATCCTGGCTGCCCGCCTGGCGTCGCTGGCCAAGGGATACTCGGGCGTGTCGGTCGAGCTGCTGCTGCAGATCACGCGCCTGCTTGACGCGGGCCTGCTGCCGCTGATCCCGTCCGAAGGCTCGGTGGGCGCTTCCGGCGACCTCACGCCGCTGTCGTACCTGGCCGCCGTGATGTGCGGCGAGCGCGAAGTGCTGCGCAACGGCGAAACCGTCGATGCGGCCGTCGCGCTGCGCGAGGCGGGCATCACGCCGCTGCGCCTGCGGCCGAAGGAAGGCCTGGCGATCATGAACGGCACCGCCGTGATGACGGCGCTGGCCTGCCTGGCCTATGAGCGCTCGGAATACCTGGTCAAGCTGGCCACGCGGATCACCGCGCTGGCCTCGTACACGCTGGACGGCAACGCGCACCATTTCGACGAAGTGCTGTTTTCCGTGAAGCCCCACCCGGGCATGCAGCATGTGGCAGCGATGCTGCGCCACGACCTGCCCACCACCGAGTGGGAACGCAACGGCAAGCGGCTGCAGGACCGGTACTCGATCCGCTGCGCGCCGCACGTGATCGGCGTGCTGGCCGATGCGATGCCACTGTTCCGCCAGAACATCGAGAATGAACTGAACAGCGCCAACGACAACCCGCTCATCGATGGCGACAACGAACGCGTGCTGCACGGCGGCCATTTCTATGGCGGCCACGTGGGCTTTGCGATGGATGGCATGAAGAACGCCGTGGCCAATGTGGCCGACCTGCTGGACCGCCAGATGGCACTGCTCGTCGATGCGCGCTACAACAATGGCCTGCCGGCCAACCTGTCCGGCAGCACGGGTCCGCGCGCGGCGATCAATCACGGCCTGAAGGCGCTGCAGATCAGCGCCTCGGCCTGGACCGCCGAAGCATTGAAGCTGACGATGCCGGCCTCGGTGTTCTCGCGCTCGACGGAATGCCACAACCAGGACAAGGTGAGCATGGGCACGATCGCCGCGCGTGATTGCCTGCGCGTGCTGGAACTGACGGAGCAGGTCGTCGCGGCACTGCTGATCACGGTGCGGCAGGGCGCCTGGCTGCGCGGCCGCGCAAGCCCGGAACTGGCGTTGCAGCCGCACCTGGCGGCGATGATCGAGGCACTCGATATCGCGCCGATCGACGAGGACCGCCGGCTCGATGGCGAACTGCGCTCGCTGGTGGCGCGCATCCGCGGCCGGGCGTGGGATCTGTATGCGCAAGATTAAGGAAAGCCGCTGGTTCGCCGAGGTCGACATGGAAGTGCAGTTCTTCGACCTGGACCCGATGGAGATCGTCTGGCACGGCAACTATGTGAAATACCTCGAAGTGGTGCGCTGCGCGCTGCTCGACAAGATCGGCTACAACTACCCGCAGATGAAGCAATCCGGCTATGCCTGGCCGGTCGTCGACATGCACCTGCGCTACGTGGCCCCGGCCACGTTCGGCCAGAAGATCCGGCTGCGCGCCGACATCGTCGAGTGGGAGAACTGCCTGAAGATCGATTACCTGATCACGGACGCGGCATCGGGCAAGCGCCTGAACCGCGCCACCACGACGATGGTGGCCGTGGATATTGCCAGCAACGAGATGTGCTACGTATCGCCGCCGGTGCTGATGGAAAAACTGGGACTGCAATGAAGACAATGATGATGATCGCCGCGCTGGCGCTTTCCGCCGCGGGCGCGCAGGCCGCCGTGCCGGTGGCGAAGATCCAGGCCATGCTGGCCAAGCCGAAAGTGATGTGCGGCCGTTTCGACCAGAGCAAGACGCTGGCCGGCATGAAGAAGCCGCTGGCCGCGAATGGCCGCTTCTGCGTGGTGCAGGAAAAAGGCGTGCTGTGGCGCACGCTGCAGCCGTTCCCGAACACGCTGCGCCTGACCAAGGGCGAGATCGTCCATTACCAGGGTGAGCGCGTGGCCATGCGCCTCGATGCGAAGACGGAACCGACCGTGCGCATGATCAACCAGGTGCTGTTCTCGCTGCTGGCCGGCGACCTGGCGCAGCTCGAACAGTTGTTCAGGGTCGACGGCACCGTGGGTGCGGACAGCTGGAACGTCACGCTCGAAGCGCGTGAACCTGCGCTGGCCAAGGCGATCGGCACCATCAAGCTCGATGGCGGCGCCTATGTGAACAACATCGTCATCAGCGAAGCGTCGGGCGACCGCACGAGCATCGTGTTCTCGAAGATCGAGGCAGGCGACAAGGCGATGACGGCCGACGAGGCGGCACTGTTCCGATGATGGCGAGGGGACGCACGCTTGCGCTGGCATGGCTGGTCGCCGTGGCCCTGCTGCTCGGGCATAACGGCTACCTGTGGCTGGTCAAGCGCATCGTGCCGGACACGGACATCATGGCCCTGCTGCCCGTGCAGGAACGCGACCCGATCCTGCAGCGCTCGTTCGCGCACATGGTGGATGCCGCGCAGCAGCGCGTGATCGTGCTGGTGGGCGCCGCCGACTGGGAAGACGCGAAGCGGGCCGGCGACGCCTATTCCGCCGTGCTGGCGAAACATCCCGGCCTGTTCGATGCCGCATCGGCCGGGGACGGCGTGCAGGCTGAATGGCTGTCGCTGTTCCAGCAGCACCGGCTCGTGCTGATGACGCCGGCCCAGCAGGAACAATTGCAGAAGGAAGGCGCGGCGTTCTGGACGCAGCAGGCACTGGCCAAGCTGTATGCGCCGTTCGGCGGCCCCAAGCTGGGTGCCTGGCAGGACGATCCATTCGGCCTGTTCTCCGGCTGGGTGCAGGACCGGGCGCAGGAAACGCCGGTGCGGCCGCGCGATGGCCACCTGTTCGTGGCCGACGATGAAAAGCAGTATGTGCTGCTGCCGCTGAAACTGAAGGTGCCCGCGCTGTCGATGACAGCGCAAGGCCAGGTGCTGCCGGTGCTGGAGGAAGCCGTGGCCGCCGCGCGCCAGGCCGCGCCGCAGGCGCGCGTGATCCAGGCCGGCGTGGTCCTGCACGCGGCCAATGCCGGATCGCAGGCCAGCCGCGAAATGCACACGATCGGCGCCGGCTCCGTTGCCGGCATCATCCTGCTGACGTGGCTCGTCTTCCGCACGCTCAAACCGATCGCGCTGATCCTGACGTCGATCGGCGTGGGCGTGCTGGGAGCGCTGTCGGTGTGCTGGTTGCTGTTCGGGCAGATCCACCTGATGACGCTCGTGTTCGGCGCCAGCCTCGTGGGCGTGGCGCAGGATTACGGCATCTATTTCCTGTGCAACCGGCTCTCGGCCGATGCCTCGCTGGACTCGCGCGCGCTGCTGAAAAAGCTGCTGCCCGGCCTCGCGCTCACCTTGCTGGCCGCCGTCATCGGCTACATGGGACTGGCGTTCACGCCATTCCCCGGCCTGCGCCAGATGGCCGTGTTTTCCGCCCTGGGCCTCATCTTCGCGTGGCTGACGGTCATCTGCTGGTTCCCGCAGCTGATCGGTCCGCGCAGCCTGAAGGGGGGCTCGCTGGTCCACCGGTATGGCGCGGCGCTGGCGCACTGGCCACTGCTGCGCGCCAATGCCGGCACGTGGATCGCCGTCGCGGTGTTCGGTGTCGCGGCGGCGTTCGGCATCGCGAAACTGGGCGCCAACGACGACATCCGCCTGCTGCAAAATCCGCCGAAGCACCTGGTCGATGACCAGATCAAGCTGGGCAAGCTGCTCGACGCGCCCACGCCGGTGCAGTTCTTCCTCGTGCGCGGCGATTCGGCCGAAACCGTGTTGCAGCGCGAAGAGGCGCTGAAGTCGCGGCTAGACGGGCTGATCGCCGCGGGCCAGCTCTCGGGGTACCAGGCCGTATCGAACTGGGTGCCGTCGGCACGCACGCAGCAGGAACGCCGCGCGCTCGTCGACCTGAAGCTGCTGGGACACGAGGGGCCGCTGGCCGCCGTCGCGCAGCAGGCCGGCGAGGATGCGGCATGGGTCAAGGCAACGGCGGATGCGTTGCGCGCGGCCGGCACGCCGCTCGGCATCGATGCATTCATGGCGGCGCCGGCCAGCGAGCCGTGGCGCCACCTGTGGCTCGGCAAGGAGCATGGCGAATTCGCCAGCATCGTCGCGCTGCGCGGGCTGTCGATGGCGGCCGTGCCGCAAGTGCGCCCGCTGGCCGATGGCCTGGCCGGCGTGCAGTGGGTCGACAAGGTGGCAGAGATTTCGTCGGTGCTGGGCCGCTACCGCGTGAACATGGGCTTTGTCGTGCTGGCGGCCTACTGCGTGGTGTTCGTGCTGCTGCTGCCGCGCTACCGGGGCCGGGCATGGCGTGTGATCGCGCCGACCGCGCTGGCCAGCGTGGCCACGCTGGCGATCCTCGGCTACGCGGGCCAGAACCTGCAGCTGTTCCACGTGCTGGCACTGATGCTGCTGCTGGGCGTGGGCGTCGACTACGGCATCTTCATGCAGGAAGAATCGGTAAAGAGCGCTGGCCGCAAGGATGCAACGCCCTGGCTGGCGGTGGGCCTGTCGGCGGCCAACACGCTGCTGGCATTCGGCCTGCTGGGCCTGTCGAATACGCCGGCATTGCAGGCGTTCGGGCTGACCATGCTGCTCGGCACGCTGCTGGTCTGGCTGGCGGTTCCCTGTTTCGGTGTATCGACCAACATAAAAGAGAAAGCAAATGCAGATGCAATTGGAATCAGCTGACATCCTGATCGTCGGTGCCGGCCCTGCCGGTTCCGTGGCCGCGGCGCTGCTGCGCAGGCAGGGCCGCCAGGTGCTCGTGATCGAACGCGAGCAGTTCCCGCGCTTTTCCATCGGCGAGAGCCTGCTGCCGCAGAGCATGCAGTACCTGGAAGAGGCGGGCATGCTGCGCGCCGTCGTCGAAGCGGGCTTCCAGTACAAGAACGGTGCCGCCTTCATGAAGAATGGCGTGTACACGGACTTTGATTTCCGCGACAAGCACTCGGAAGGCTGGGGTACCACGTACCAGGTGCAGCGGGCCGACTTCGACCACCTGCTGGCGAAGGAAGCCGAAAAACAGGGCGCCGAGATCCGCTTCCGCCATGAGGTGCTGGACATCGAACTGGGCCGGCCCGGCGGCCGTGCGCTCGTCACCGTGAAGCATCCGGATGGCGGGCAATACCAGGTGGACGCCGGCTTCATCCTCGATGCGAGCGGTTTCGGCCGCATCCTGCCACGCCTGCTGAAGCTGGAAACGCCATCGAACTTCCCCGTGCGCGGCGCAATCTTCACGCACGTGCAGGATGGTATCGGCACCGACGCGGGGTTCGACCGCAACAAGATCCGCGTCACCGTGCATCCGAAGCACACCAATGTGTGGTTCTGGACGATTCCGTTCGCCGGCGGCCGCTGCTCGCTGGGCGTCGTCGCCGAAACGTCGTACCTCGAGCAGTACCAGGGCTCGCCGACGGAACGGCTGCAAATGATCGTGGCCGAGGAACCGTCGCTGGCCGCGCTGCTGGAAAACGCCACGTGGGATACGCCGGCGCGCCAGATCACCGGCTATTCGGCCAACGTCGACAAGCTGTGGGGCGAGGGTTATGCGCTGCTGGGCAATGCCGGCGAATTCCTCGACCCCGTGTTTTCGTCGGGCGTGACGATCGCCGTGCGCTCGGCCAGCCTGGCCGCCGCCGCGCTGAAGCGCCAGTTTGCCGGTGAAACGGTGGACTGGCAGGCCGACTATGGCGTGCCGCTGCGCCGCGGTGTCGATACTTTCCGCGCGTTCGTCGAATCGTGGTACAAGGGCGGGTTCCAGACGATCATCTTCCATGAACGCCAGCAGCCGGAGATCCGCCGCATGATCTCGGCGATCCTGGCGGGCTACGCGTGGGACCAGTCGAATCCCTACGTGAAGGAAACGGCGCGCCGCCTGGCGGCGCTGGAGGCGGCGTGCGAGCTAGGATGAATGCGGGGATGCATGCGTGGATGAATGCGCGGCCGACAATGGCGGTGAAAGCCGTTGCGATGATGTCGCTGGTGGCCGCGCTGGCCGCTTGCACGTCGGCGCCACCGCCGCCGGCCAGGCTCGGGCTGAAGCTGGCCCCGGCCGCGCTGGGGGAATCGATCAGCGTGCAGCAGCACCTGAAGGTGGAGCGCGCGGGCCGCACGGACGACATGGACGTGGCGTTGCAGGTCGAGCCGGAGGCGATCGACATGGTCGGCCTGGCGTTCGGCCAGCGCGTGCTGACGGTGCATTACGACGGCAAGGAAGTGAAGGAATGGCGGCACGTGATGCTGCCGCGCCAGGTGCGCGCCGAAGACGTGCTGGAAGACATGCAGCTGACCCTGTGGCCCGTGGAAGCGGTGGCGCAGGCGCTGCCGCCCGGCTGGCGCATCGCCGAGGAGGGCCGCGGCAAAGGCCTGCTGCGAACGCTGTACCTGGGCGATGAGCCCATCATGAAGATCGCGTACAGCGGCCAGCCGCGCTGGAGCGGCACGGTCGTGCTGGAGAACCTGCGGTATAAATACCGGCTGACGATCCAGTTCGCCCCCGAATGAGCGTTGGCGGCAAAAAGCTGGTGACAAAGAGCGGGTATTGAAGAGCTGGTGTTGAAGAGTTGTCTATGAGTGCTATGAACGTCTACCTGAACGAATGCGGCATCGTGTGCGCGCTGGGCAGCGGCCTGGAAGCGGTGCGGGCGAACCTGTTCGCCGGCCGGAGCGGCGTGCTGCCCACGGCCGACTGCTCGCCGGGGCGCGAGCTGCCGCTGGGGCAGGTGCACGCCGCATTGCCGGCCATCGACCACCTGCCGCTGGCCTGGCGCAGCCGCAACAACGCGCTGGCGCTGGCCGCGCTGGCGCAGATCCGCCCGGCCGTCGACGCGGCCATCGCCCGTTTCGGCGCGGACCGGGTGGGCGTCATCGTCGGCACCAGCACGTCGGGCATCGCCGAAACGGAGAAGGCGCTGATGCACCGGGCCAAGCACGCCGAACTGGCGCCAGGTTTTCACTATGGCCAGCAGGAGATGGGTTCGCCGGCCGCGATGCTGGCCGGTGAACTGAAGATCGGCGGACCCGCCTATGTGCATTCGAGCGCCTGTTCGTCCAGCGCCAAGTCGATGGCCAGCGCCGCGCGGCTGATCCGCATGGGCCTGTGCGACGCGGTGGTGACGGGCGGCGTCGATTCGCTGTGCGCATTCACCGTGGCCGGCTTTTCGGCGCTCGAATCGGTCAGCACCGCACGCTGCAACCCCATGAGCGCGCACCGCAACGGCATCAATATCGGCGAAGGCGCCGCGCTGTTCCTGCTGACGCGCGAACCGGCGGCGGTCAGGCTGGCCGGCTGGGGCGAATCGTCCGACGGCCACCACATGTCGGCCCCCGATCCGACGGGCGCCGGCGCGCGGATCGCCATGCTGGACGCGCTGCGCCGCGCCGGCCTGCAGCCGGCGGACATCGACTACGTCAACATGCATGGCACGGCCACGCAGCAGAACGATGCGATGGAATCGAAAGTGATCGCCGACCTGTTCGGCTGCGAAATGCCGGTCAGTTCGACGAAGCCGTTTACCGGCCACACGCTGGGCGCCGCGGCGGCGATCGAGGCGGCCCTGTGCTGGATCGCGCTGCAACCGGACAATGAGCAGGGTGCGTTGCCGCCCCACCTGTGGGACGGCGCGCCCGATCCGGCACTGCCGGCACTGAACCTGGTGCCGGCCGGCGCCACGCTGGGCCGGCCATTGCGCAGCGTGATGAGCAACTCCTTTGCGTTCGGCGGTTCGAACGCCGTGCTGGTGCTGGCACGCGGCGAGACCGGGGCGGCGATTCCGCCTGTCGCGGACATCCTTCCCCATGCCGGCCAGATGGTGCTGCTCGACCGCGTCGTCAGCGTGGGCGACGACGACCTGTGCGCCGAGGTGACGATCCGGCCGGACAGCATGTTCTGCGACGGCACGGCCGTTGGCGCGTGGGTCGGCATCGAATACATGGCGCAGGCGATCGCGGCGCATGCCGGCTGGCTGGCGCGCCGCCGCGGCGATCCCGTCAAGGTCGGGTTTCTGCTGGGATCGCGCAAATATGAAGCGGGCATTCCCGCATTTACAGTGGGCAGCGTGCTGCACGTGCACGCGCACCGCGCGCTACAGGGCGACAACGGCCTGGGTGCGTTCGAGTGCCGGATCGACACCGGGGGCAGCACGGTGGCCACGGCCACCGTCACGGTGTACCAGCCCGACAATGTCAATGAGTTTCTTTCAGGTGGAACAGCGGTATGAGTACGGAACAACTTAACAATCAGCCGATGACACGGTCACCAAGCGTGCTGGTGACGGGATCGTCGCGCGGCATCGGCAAGGCGATCGCGCTGCGCCTCGCGCGCGACGGCTATGACGTGGTGCTGCATTGCCGCAGCGGGCGCGCCGAAGCCGATGCGGTGGCGGCGCAGGTCGTCGCCATGGGGCGGGCGGCCCGCGTGCTGCAGTTCGACGTTGCCGACCGTGCCGCCACGGCTGCCGCGCTCGAGGCGGACATCGCGGAGCACGGCTGCTACTACGGCGTCGTCACCAATGCCGGCATCGCCCGCGACAACGCGTTTCCCGCGATGCCGGGCGAAGACTGGGACATCGTGCTGCGCACGAACCTGGATGGCTTCTACAACGTGCTGAACCCGCTGGTCATGCCGCTGGTCCAGCGCCGCAAGCCGGGCCGCATCGTCACGCTCGCTTCCGTGTCCGGCCTCGTGGGCAACCGCGGGCAGGTCAACTACAGCGCCGCCAAGGCCGGCATCATCGGCGCCACCAAGGCGCTGGCGCTGGAACTGGCCAAGCGCGCCATCACGGTGAACTGCGTGGCGCCCGGCCTCATCGAAACGGACATGACGAGCGAGGTGCCGATGGACGAGGCACTGAAGATGATCCCGGCGCGCCGCATCGGCAAGCCGGAAGAAGTGGCCGCCGCCGTCAGCTTCCTGATGGGCGAGGATGCCGCCTACATCACGCGTCAGGTCATTTCCGTCAACGGCGGCCTGGCATGAGCCGCCGCGTCGTCGTCACCGGCATGGCCGGCATCAGCCCGATCGGCAATGACTGGGCCGCCGTGCGCCAGCGGCTGGGCGAGTACCGCAATGCCATCGTGCGGATGGAAGAGTGGGCCAACTACGAAGGCCTGAACACGAACCTGGGTGCGCCGGCAGCGCCGTTCGAGCTCACGGCGCGCTATAACCGCAAGACCACCCGCAGCATGGGCCGCGTGGCGCTGATGGCCACGCGTGCCAGCGAGCTGGCGCTGCTGGATGCGGGCCTGCTCGACCATCCGCTGCTCACGTCGGGGCGGATGGGCGTCTCGTTCGGTTCCTCGGCCGGCACGCCGAGCGCCATCGGCGACTTTGGCCGCATGATGGAAGACCGCACCACGAAAGGCATCAACGCCACCACGTACATCAAGATGATGGCGCACACGGCGCCGGTGAACATCGGCGTGTTCTTCGGCATGACCGGACGGGTGTACACCACGTCGTCGGCCTGCACGTCCGGCAGCCAGGGCATCGGCTACGCCTACGAGGCGATCAGGAGCGGCGCGCAGACGGCGATGCTGGCCGGTGGCGCCGAGGAACTCGATGCCACCGAAGCGGCCGTGTTCGACACGCTGTTCGCCACCAGCACGCGCAACGATGCGCCGCACACGTCGCCGCGCCCGTTCGACGGGCAGCGCGACGGCCTCGTGATCGGCGAGGGCGCCGGCGCGCTGGTGCTGGAAGAGCGCGAACACGCGCTGGCGCGCGGTGCCACGATCCACGCCGAACTGGTGGGCTTCGGCACCAACAGCGACGGCGTGCACGTGACGCAGCCGAACGCGGAAACGATGAAGACGGCCATGCTGCTGGCACTGGAAGACGCGGGCCTGGCGCCATCGGCGATCGGCTACGTCAACGCGCACGGCACCGGCACCGCCCAGGGCGACGTGGCCGAATCGCATGCCACGCACCAGGTATTCGGCAGCGGCGTGCCGATCAGCTCCCTGAAAAGCTATATGGGCCACACACTGGGCGCCTGCGGCGCGCTGGAGGCATGGATCAGCATCGAGATGATGCGCGAAGGCTGGTTCGCGCCAACGATCAACCTCGATGGCGTGGACCCACAATGCGCACCGCTCGACTATATCGCCGGCGCGGGCCGCGCACTGCAATGCGAGTATGTGATGTCGAACAATTTCGCATTCGGCGGCATCAATACCTCGCTCATCTTCAAGCGCATGTAAGAAAACACACAAGAAAAAAGAAACCAGGTTTATCCACCACAGCAAAGGAAGAAAAATGAAAAAAGCGATGTTGACGATGGTTCTCGCGGCAAGTGCCGTAGCCGCCACCCTGCCGGCCGTTGCGGCGGACCGCCAGATGATGATGCCGATCGAAGGCGCGATGAACGTGAACGATGCGAAAGGGCGCCTGGGCGACACGGTGAAGTTCTACTTCGGCGACCAGAAGACGCCGAAGGTGGCCTCGAAGATCACGTCCGACAGCACGAGCCAGAAGACCAACAGCGTGGGCAAGTCGCCGGAAGAAGCCTGCAACTGGGCGTTCCTGTCGGCCATGCTGGCGTTGAAGAAGAAGGCCGAGTCGGTGGGCGCCAACGCCGTGGTCAATATCGTCAGCAACTACAAGCACAAGGAAATGTCGAGCCAGACGGAATTCGAATGCCATGACGGCAACATCGTCAGCGGCGTCGCGCTGAAGGCGGAATTCGTCAAGCTGGCCGACTGAGGCCATGGCGGCCGCGCACGTGTGGCTGGCCCGTATCGACGGGCTGGACGAGGCGCGGTTCGCAGAGTATCGGCAGTGGCTGAGCCCCGGCGAACGAGAGCGCACCTTCGTGCGCGAAGGGCGCCGGCGCCAGTTCATCGCCGCGCGGGCATTGCTGCGGATCGCCATCGGCGCACTGCTGCACGTGCCGGCGCGATCCGTCGAACTGGGCGGCGCGCCCGGCCGGGCGCCCTGGCTGGCAGCGCCCGCCGTGCCGATGCCCGGATTGTCGGTGTCGCACAGCGGGCCGTGGGTGGCCTGTGCGCTCAGTGCCGACACGGCGCTCGGGCTGGATATTGAAATGAAGGATGCCGCGCGCGATATCGCCGCGCTGGCGGAGCATGCATTCGATGCGGCCACGTGCGCGCGCCTTGCGGCGCTGCCCGATGGCGCACGGATCGAGGCGTTTTACGTTGAGTGGAGTGCGCAGGAGGCGCGGGTCAAGCTGGGTGTGGCGGCGGAAGGGTGTTACGCGCTGGCGCACGAGGAACTGTCGGTGGTGGTGTGCAGTGCCGTGCCGCTGGCGCGGCCTGCGCTGCTGGAAGTCGTGGACCTGTGATTACTGCCACAGCCAGTTCCAGAACCCCGGCAGCCGCGGGTGCTCGGCGGCGCTGCTGACGGTGCTGGCCAGCGCCGCCCATTCCAGCGCGTCGCGCTCGTCGTAGAACGGCTTCGCGGCGACGGGCATGTCGAGCTCGCGGGCGACGTCGACGAGGATGCGCAGGTAGACCTCGAGATTGCGGGCCGTGTAGCTGTTGACGTCGTGGAACGTGACGACGACCGGCGTGGCGCCGTCGACGACATGCATGGCGCCGGCGGCCCAGCGCTTGCGGGTCTCGGTGAGCATGGCCAGCATGTTGGAGCGCTTGTGCCAGCTGAAGTTGACGCCCCAGATCTTGCCATCGTTGGCGTTCAGGTCCGTCAGCAGCATGCGCAGGCCATGGCGGTGGTAGCTGTCCAGCGTGGCGGCATCGTAGGCCCAGAATGGCGGGCGCACGAGGCGCGGCGTGGTGCCGGTCAGCGTGCGCAGGTCGTCCACGCCGCGGCGCAGCGAGTCGTCCAGTTCCGCCGTGGCCATGAAGCGGTGGTTGGCGTGCGTGGCGGTGGCCGAATGGAGCGCCACCACGTGGCCATCCGCGTGCTCGCGCCGGATCAGCGCGCGGCCGGTTTCCGTGCCGCCGCCGTGCCAGTGGCGCGTCTGCGTGAAGAACACGGCCTTGATGCCGGCCTGCACGCCGTTGCGGGCGAGGGTGTCGAGCACGCGCACGGTGGAATTGTCGCCGCTGGAGCCGCTCGGACCGTCGTCAAAGCTGAGCAGGAAGCGGATGGGGGCCGGCGCGGCCGGCGTATCGGGAAGGCGCGCCGGTGCCAGCGGGGCGGGGCATAGCGCCGGCGGCGCAGGGCATAGCGCCGGCGGCGCGGCGGGCAGGGGCGCCGGCCCGGCGTCCTGTGCATGGGCAAGGTGCGCTGCGGCGGCGAGAACGACAAGCAGCAAGGTTCGGAACGGCACGTTGAAGGCCCTGGATGAAAAGCGGGGCTGCATTATAAATTGGCGAAAGCGGGCGCGCCCGCATCAATATTGGGGAAAATTGTATGAATGTTCAGCCACAGCGGGCCCAGGCAGCGGCGCCCACCGAGCCGCACGTGCCGGAAACGGCATTCGGCAAATGGTTCCTGCGCACGCCAACGTGGACCGTGCACGTGCTGGAGCGCGCGCTGGCCGACCTCGATCGCCTGATGCCCGCCGGTCGCCGGCACTTCGACGTGGTCGCCGACGTGGGTTGCGGCTACGGCCGCTCGCTGACCAAGCTGCACGAACGCTTCGCGCCGAAGCGGCTGATCGGCATGGACATCGACCCGGAAATGATCGAGGAATCGGGCAAGGAAGTGGCGCAGCACGGCATCGCGGCGGAATTCGTCTGCTGCTCCAGCTCGAACATTGCCTTGCCCGACGCCTCCGTGGACCTGCTGTTCTGCCACCAGACGTTCCACCACCTGATCGACCAGGAGCGCGCGATCGCCGAATTCTTCCGCGTGCTGAAACCCGGCGGCGTGCTGCTGTTCGCGGAATCGACGCGGCGCTACATCCATTCGTGGATCATCCGGCTGCTGTTCCGCCACCCGATGGACGTGCAGAAGACGGCGCCAGAATACCTGGCCATGGTGCGCAGCGCCGGCTTCGACGTGCCGGACAGCGCCGTGTCGTATCCCTTCCTGTGGTGGAGCCGCGAGGACCTGGGCCTGCTGGAGCGCGTCTTGCGCATCAAGCCGCGGGCCGTGCGCGAGGAAACGCTGATCAACCTCGTGGCAAGGAAGCCCTGAGCGGCTACCTGTCCGGGAGCCGGGCGGCGGTTGTCCGTTGCCGGCTTGTGCTGTATTTTGTGCATTCTTTCACCGACCATCACGCATGCCCATGAGCCAGACGCACCACGCCAGTCAGTTCACGCTGTTGAAGCAGCGGCGCTTCGCGCCCTTTTTCTGGACCCAGTTCCTGGGCGCCTTCAACGACAACCTGTTCAAGACGGCGCTGATCGTCGTGCTCACCTTCGACGCCGCCAGCTGGACGACGCTGTCGCCATCGATCGTGACGAACCTGATTCCGGGGCTCTTCATCCTGCCCTACGTGCTGTTTTCCGCCACGTCCGGCCAGATCGCCGAGAAGTTCGAGAAATCGTCGCTGGTCAGGTTCGTCAAGTGGGCCGAGATCGTCATCATGGGCATCGCCGCCCTTGGGTGGATGACACACAGCCTGTGGCTGCTGGTGCTGGCCGTCTTCGCGATGGGCACGCACTCCACGCTGTTCGGCCCCGTCAAGTATTCGTACATGCCGCAGCAGCTGAAACCCGAGGAACTCACCGGCGGCAATGGCATGGTGGAAATGGGCACCTTCGTCGGCATCCTGCTGGGGCAGGTGTTCGGTGACGTGCTGGTGATGCATGGCGAGATGGGTATCCCTGTGGTGGCCGCAGCCACCGTCGGCTTCGCGGTGCTCGGCCTGGTGGCCAGTTACCGGATTCCCCTCACGCCGGCTTCGGCACCGGACTTGCAGATCGCATGGAATCCGTTCGCGGAAACGGTGCGCAACCTGAAGTACTCGTCCGGCAACCGAACGGTGTTCCTGTCAATGCTGGGCAACTCGTGGTTCTGGTTCTACGGCGCGATGATCCTGGCGCAGTTCCCCGTGTATGCGATGACCTACCTGAAGGGCGACCACAGCGTCTTCGTGCTGCTGCTGACGGTATTCTCGCTGGGGATCGGCGCCGGTTCGCTGCTGTGCGAGAAGCTGTCCGGCCACAAGGTGGAAATCGGCCTGGTGCCGTTCGGGTCGATCGGCCTGTCGCTGTTCGGCATCGACCTGTATTTCGCCAGCCAGGGCTATGCCGTGCCGGCCGGGACCATCGATGCGGCCGCCATGCTGGCGCAGCAGGGCAGCTGGCGCATCCTGTTCGACGTGGTGATGATCGGGATCTTCGGCGGCTTCTTCATCGTTCCGCTGTTCGCGCTGATCCAGCTGCGCTGCGATCCGAAGCACCTGTCGCGCACGATCGCCGGCATGAACATCCTGAACGCGCTGTTCATGGTGGCGGCGGCCGGCGTGGCGATCCTGCTGCTGGGCCAGGGCCTGACGATTCCCGAGCTGTTCCTGGCCACCGCCATCATGAACGGCCTCGTGGCCGTCTACATCTTCTCGCTGGTGCCGGAATTCCTCATGCGCTTCCTGGCCTGGCTGCTGATCCACACGGTGCACAAGGTGAAGGTCATCGAATCGGGCCGCATCCCGGAGCAGGGCGCCGCGGCCCTCGTCTGCAATCACGTCAGCTATGTCGATGCCGTCGTCATCATGGCGGCCAGCCCGCGGCCGATCCGCTTCGTGATGGACCATCGCATCTTCAAGACGCCGCTCCTTGGCTGGATCTTCCGCACCGGGAAGGCAATCCCGATCGCGCCCGCCAAGGAAGACCCGTGGCTGCTGGAGAAGGCCTACGTCGACATCGCCCACGCGCTGCACGATGGTGAACTGGTGTGCATCTTCCCGGAAGGGCGCCTGACGACGACCGGTGAAATCAACGAATTCAAGGGCGGCATCGCCAAGATCATCGAGCGCTCGCAGGTGCCGGTGATCCCGATGGCGCTGCGCGGGTTGTGGGGCCACGTGCTGTCGCGCAGCCAGGACAACGTGTTCGAGCGCGCCTTCCGCAAGGGCCTGCGTTCGCGGCTCGCGCTGGCGGTGGGGCAGCCGATGCCGCCGGATGCGGCCACGCCCGAAGTGCTGCAGCAGGCGGTGCTGGAGTTGCGCGGAGACTGGAAATAACGGGAAATAACCGGCACGGCTACGCGGCCATACAACTCGTTACAAATAGGCCACACAAGTTTCAGTTTCCTTTCTAAAATGTTGCCTCCTTTCCCATGCACAAGTGAGACAACGATAATGACCCGTAACTGGAAAGCCGCCCTGTCGGTAGCAACCCTGGCCCTGCTGGCCGCCTGCGGCGGCGATGACGATCCGGCGGACACCTCCACCGGCACCGGCACGCCGGGGGCCTATGCTGTGACGGTAACGCAGGACTTCCAGCGGGGCACGGAGGGCTGGGTCGGCGAGTCGAGCGACTACACGACCGACACGGCGCCCGCCAACGTCGTCTTCGAACATCGCGGCACCGCCGACCTGGGCATCAGCGACTACAAGGACACCAAGGCTTATTACGTGAGCGGCACGAACCGCAGCGACGACCTGCTGCTGTACCTGAAGAAGCAGATCACCGGACTGGTGGCCAACACGGAATACACGTTCGCCGTCGCGTCGCTGAACCTGCTCAGCAATGCCCAGTCGGGCTGCATGGGCGTGGGCGGCGCACCGGGCGAATCCGTGTGGGTGATCGCCGCCGCATCCGCCACCGAACCAAAACCCGTTACCACGAACGGCGACGTTCGCCTGAACATCGACCACGGCAACCAGGCCGCCCCCGGCGCCGCCTCGATGATGCTCGGTAATATCGCCAACGGCCTGCCATGCGAAGGCGCGCCGAAATATGCATCGAAACTGGTGCGCAACAATACCGGCTTCAAGGTGAAGACCGATGCCGAAGGCAAGGTCTGGGTCCTGCTCGGCATCGACTCCGGCTTCGAGGCCACCACCAGCATCTACCTGCAAAACGTGACGATGACGTTCGTGCCCTACGTGGCCCCGGCAAAGACCTGATCTGCTGCTCCATTGGCAAAGCCTCCCCGCCATCGGCCGGGAGGCTTTTTTATTGGCCATTACGGCTGGGCTGGTCGTAATACAACACCGGGACAGTCCCTCCCGGAGGGACTGTCCCCAAGGTTTTTGCAACGGTTCCATAGGGTAACTTCAGTTACTATGGCAGATGATAGCGCTCTCTCTTGCAGATGACTCTAAAGTCAGTTAATGCGTAGCTTCCTAACTTGTATTAGAATGATCGTTCATTCTATCGCGCAACGCCCCAACAAATCAGAAAGACCAGGTATGGCACACACGCTCTCCCGCCCGCCGCTGCGTTCGGCCGGCATCCTTTTCCTCGCATGCGCGGCGGCGCTGACCGCCGGCTGCGATTCCGACAAGAAGCAGCAGGCCGGCGCGCCGGGCGGCAAGATGCCGCCGCCGCAGGTGGCTGTGTACACGGTGCAGCCGCAGGCGCTGGCCGTGGTGACCGAACTGCCGGGCCGCACGTCCGCGTTCCAGATCGCCGAAGTGCGCCCGCAGGTGGCCGGTATCGTCAAGAAGCGCCTATTTACGGAAGGGGCCGACGTGAAGGCCGGCACGCCGCTGTACCAGATCGACGCAGCGACCTACCAGGCCACGCTCAGTGCCGCCAAGGCTGCGCTGACGCGCGCTGAAGCGAACCTGCTGACGGCCGGCCCGAAAGTGAAGCGCTACAAGGAGCTGGTGGAAATCGAAGGTGTCAGCCGCCAGGATTACGATGACGCGGTGGCTGCCGAAGCGCAGGCCCGTGCCGATGTGGAGTCGGCCAGGGCGCAGCTGCAGACCGCGCGTATCAACGTCGGCTATACGACAGTGGAAGCACCGATTTCGGGCCGCATCAGCCGTTCGAACGTAACTGCGGGCGCACTGGTGACAGCCAACCAGGAAACGGCGATGACGACCGTGCAGCAGCTCGACCCGATCTATGTCGACGTCACGCAATCCAGCGAAGAACTGCTGCGCCTGAAGAAATCGCTCGACAGCGGCGGCGTGACGAAATCCGCCGGCAAGGTCACGCTGAAGCTGGCCGACGGTTCCACCTACGCGCAGGAAGGCAAGCTGCAATTCGCCGACGTGGCCGTGGACCCGGGCACCGGCAACGTGACGCTGCGCGCGCTGTTCCCGAACCCGAAACATGACCTGCTGCCGGGCATGTTCGTGCGCGCCATCGTTGAAAACGGCGTAAACGAGCAGGCGATCGCCGTGCCGCAGCAGGGCGTGACCCGCAACCAGAAAGGCGAAGCCACGGCGCTGGT
The DNA here is from genome assembly GCF_004209755.1 of Pseudoduganella lutea. Lineage (NCBI taxonomy): Bacteria > Pseudomonadati > Pseudomonadota > Betaproteobacteria > Burkholderiales > Oxalobacteraceae > Pseudoduganella > Pseudoduganella lutea. Next base: position 4,780,680 of record NZ_CP035913.1, read on the forward strand.
GCTGAACCAGCAGGGCATCGTCGAGCAGCGCGTGATCGCCACCACCGGCACCAGCGGCGACAAGTGGCTGGTGAAATCGGGCCTGGCCGCCGGCGACCGCGTGATCGTCGAAGGCATCCAGAAGGTGAAGCCGGGCGCACCCGCTGTCGTGGCGGCAGCCACCCCGGCCGCGGCCAGCACCGCCGCCGCCAAGCCGGCCGCCGCGGCCCACTAAGCAAGCAGGAGTCAATTCAATGGCAAGATTTTTCATCGATCGCCCCATCTTCGCGTGGGTGATCGCCATCGTCATCATGCTCGGGGGCGCCCTGGCGATCTGGGGCCTGCCGATCGCGCAGTACCCGAGCATCGCGCCGCCTTCGATCTCGATCTCCGGTTCGTATCCGGGCGCTTCCGCGAAAACCGTGGAAGATGCCGTCACCCAGGTCATCGAACAGAAGATGAAGGGGATCGACGGGTTGCGCTACATGAGCTCCTCGTCCGATTCAACGGGCGGCATCAGCATCACGCTGACGTTCAAGAGCGGCACCAACCCGGACATCGCCCAGGTGCAGGTGCAGAACAAGCTGCAGCTGGCCACGCCGCTGCTGCCCACCGCCGTGACGCAGCAGGGCCTCGTGGTATCGAAGGCCACCAAGAATTTCCTGCTGGTGCTGGGCTTCGTGTCCGAAGACGGCTCCATGAACCAGGCCGACCTGGGCGACTACGTGGCGGCCAACGTGCTCGATCCGCTGTCGCGCGTGCAGGGCGTGGGCGACGTCACGCTGTTCGGTTCCCAGTATGCGATGCGCATCTGGCTCGACCCGACCAAGCTGACCAGCTATCAATTGACGCCGGCCGACGTGATCACGGCCGTGCAGGCGCAGAACGCCGAAGTCTCGGCCGGTGAACTGGGCGGCGCGCCCGCCGTGCCGGGCCAGCAGCTGAACGCCACCGTCACGGCGCAGAGCCGCCTGCAGACGGCCGAACAGTTCGGCGCGATCCTGCTGAAGACGCAGACCAACGGCGCCACCGTGCACCTGCGCGACGTGGCGAAGATGGAACTGGGCCGCGAGAACTACGCCACCGTGGCGCGCTTCAACGGCAAGGCCGCCACGGGTATCGCCCTGAAGCTGGCCACCGGCGCCAACGCGCTCGATACCGCCGAGGCAGTAAAAGCCAAGGTCGAGGAGATGAGCAAGCTGTTCCCGAAAGGGATGAAAGCCGTGGTGGCGTTCGACACCACGCCATTCGTCGAACTGTCGATCGAGGAAGTGGTCAAGACGCTGGCCGAGGCCATCGTGCTGGTGTTCCTCGTGATGTACCTGTTCCTGCAGAATTTCCGCGCCACGCTGATCCCGACGATGGCGGTGCCGGTCGTGCTGCTGGGTACCTTCGCCGTGCTGTCGGCGTTGGGCTACTCGATCAACACGCTGACGATGTTCGCCATGGTCCTCGCCATCGGCCTGCTGGTCGACGATGCGATCGTGGTGGTGGAAAACGTCGAGCGCGTGATGACGGAAGAAGGCTTGTCGCCAAAAGAGGCAACGAAGAAATCGATGGGCCAGATCTCCGGCGCGCTGGTCGGTATCGCGATGGTGCTGTCCGCCGTGTTCGTGCCGATGGCATTCTTCGGCGGTTCCACGGGCGTGATCTACCGCCAGTTCTCGATCACGATCGTGTCGGCCATGGTGCTGTCCGTGCTCGTGGCAATGATCTTCACGCCGGCGCTGTGCGCCACGTTCCTGAAGCCGGTGGAGAAGGGCCACCATCTGACCAACCGCGGCTTCTTCGGCTGGTTCAACCGCACGTTCGAAAAGAGCACCGATAAATACCAGGGCGTGGTGGCCGGCATGATCCGCCGCCGCGCACCGTCGATGATCATCTACGCGGTACTGCTGGCCGTGCTGGCCGTGGTGTTCATGCGCCTGCCGACCTCCTTCCTGCCGGAAGAAGACCAGGGCGTGCTGTTCACGCAGATCCAGCTGCCAACCGGCGCCACGCAGGAACGCACGCTGAAGACGATCGAAAAGGTCGAGGACTACTTCATGAACCAGGAGAAGGCCAACGTCGCTTCCGTGTTCGCGGTGGCCGGCTTCTCGTTCGGCGGCAATGGCCAGAACACCGGTATCGCGTTCGTGCGCATGAAGGACTGGTCGGAGCGTTCGGGCAAGGAAAACCGCGTCAGCGCGATCGCCGGCCGCGCCATGGGCGCGCTGATGCAACTGCGCGATTCGATGGTGTTCTCGTTCGCACCGCCGGCCGTGATCGAGCTGGGTAATGCATCCGGCTTCGACCTGCAGCTGCAGGACGTGGGCGGCGTGGGCCACAATGCGCTGATGGGCGCGCGCAACCAGCTGCTCGGCATGGCCGCGCAGAACAAGGCGCTCGTGGGCGTGCGCCCGAACGGTCAGGAAGATACGCCGCAGTACAAGGTGACGATCGACCAGCAGAAAGCCACGGCCCTGGGCCTGGCGGTGGCCGACGTGAACCGCGTGCTGTCCGTGGGCTGGGGCTCGTCGTACGTGAACGACTTCGTCGACCGCGGCCGCGTGAAGAAGGTGTTCATGCAGGGCCAGCCGGATTCGCGCATGGTGCCGGAAGACCTGAACAAATGGTTCGTGCGCAACAACGCCGGCGAGATGGTGCCGTTCTCCGCGTTCGCCAGTGGCGAGTGGATCTACGCATCGCCGCGCCTGGAGCGCTACAACGGCCTGTCGTCCGTGAATATCCAGGGCAGCCCGGCGCCGGGCGTGAGCTCCGGCGCGGCCATGGCCGAAGTGGAAAAGATGATCGCGCAACTGCCGCCGGGCATCGGCTACGAGTGGACCGGCCTGTCGGTGGAAGAACGCGAATCCGGTTCGCAGACGCCGATGCTGTACACGATCTCGATCCTCATCGTGTTCCTGTGCCTGGCCGCGCTGTATGAAAGCTGGTCGGTGCCGTTCTCGGTGCTGCTGGTGATCCCGCTGGGTATCATCGGTACCGTGCTTGCCACGTGGGGCTTTGGCCTGGCGAACGACGTGTACTTCCAGGTCGGGCTGCTGACGGTTGTCGGCCTGGCGGCGAAGAACGCGATCCTGATCGTGGAATTCGCCAAGGAACTGCAGGAAGGCGGCATGCATGTGCGTGAAGCCACGCTCGAAGCCGTGAAGCTGCGCCTGCGCCCGATCCTGATGACGTCGATCGCCTTCGGCCTGGGCGTGCTGCCGCTGGCCCTGGCGAGCGGCGCCGGCTCCGGCAGCCAGAACGCCATCGGCGTGGGCGTGCTGGGCGGGATGCTGTCGGCAACGTTCCTCGGCATCTTCTTCGTGCCCGTGTTCTTCGTGCTGGTGCGCAGCATGTTCGCGTCGAAAGATGCGAAGACCGCGCAGCCGGCCGCCGGCACCACCGTATGAAAGTGAGTAGAAACATGACCAAGACCTTGATTACCCTGGCCGTGACGGCACTGCTGGCCGGCTGCAGCCTGGCGCCCGTGTACGAGCGCCCCGCGGCGCCGGTGACGCCGGCATGGCCGCAGGGCGACGCGTACCAGTCGACGGCCGCCTCGCCGAATGCGAAGCAGGCCTACGACGTGCAATGGCGCGAATTCATCGCCGACGAGCAGCTGGAAAAGCTCGTCGAGCTGGCGCTGGCGAACAACCGCGACCTGCGTGTGTCGATCCTGAATATCGAAGCCGCGCGCGCCCAGTATGGCGTGCAGCGCGCCGACCGCGTGCCGGGCCTGAACGCTTCCGTGGGCCAGACGGCCCAGCGCATTCCGGACAACCTGTCGGCCACCGGCGACGGCTACATCACGCGCCAGTACACGGCGGGCCTCGGTATCCCGGCCTTCGAGCTGGATTTCTTCGGCCGGGTCAAAAACCTGTCCGAAGCGGCGTTGCAGCAATACCTGGGCACCGAAGAGGCGCGCCGTTCGCAGCAGATCAGCCTGGTGGCCGAAGTGGCCAACGCCTGGCTGACCCTGGCGGCTGACCAGGAACGCCTGCGCCTGGCGCAGGACACGCTGAAGAGCCAGCAGATCTCGTATGAGCTCAGCAAGCGTCGCTTCGAGGCGGGTGCCACGTCGGGCCTGGACATGTACGAAGCGCAGACCAGCGTGGAAACGGCCCGCAGCGACATGGCCGTCTATACCGCCCAGGTGGCGGCGGACCAGAACGCGCTGGCGCTGCTGGCCGGCGCCCCGGTGCCTGCCGAGCTGCTGCCGCAAGGCGAACTGCAATCGGTGACGCAACTGGCCGAACTGCCGGAAGGCGTGCCGTCCGAAGTGCTGCAGCGCCGGCCGGACGTGCTGTCCGCCGAGCGTTCGCTGCAGGCGCAGAACGCCAACATCGGCGTTGCCCGGGCCGCGTTCTTCCCGAGCATTTCGCTGACGGCATCGGCCGGCGCGGCCAGTTCCGACCTGTCGAACCTGTTCAAGGCGGGTGCCGGCACGTGGTCGTTCATGCCCCAGCTGAACCTGCCGATCTTCGCGGGCGGCCGCAATCAGGCCAACCTGGACCTGGCCCGGACCAACCGCGACATCGCCGTGGCGCAGTATGAAAAGTCGATCCAGTCGGCGTTCCGCGAAGTGTCCGATGCACTGGCCCAGCGGGGCACGCTCGACGAGCGCGTGGCATCGCAGGCGGCGCTGGTGGAAGCTTCCGAGAAAAGCTACCGGATCCACGAGCAGCGTTACCAGAAGGGCGCCGAGTCGTACCTGAACGCACTGGTGTCGCAGCGCAATCTGTATGCTGCCCAGCAGACCTACATCAGCGCGCGGCTGGCGAAAGCGTCGAACCAGGTGACCTTGTACAAGGTCCTTGGTGGCGGCTGGCAGTAACAGCCGGCGAGCCGTTGGCGTTATTCAACCCAACGGCACTCAACTGGTGTCTGACACTTTTTCCGGATGCATCACCCGGAAAAGGTGTCAGAGACCGGTTTTCCCAGCCGACGACCACATCGGCTGAGCAGTCAATCCAGCTGACCACCAACGTCAAGTCAACAACGGCGGCATCCACTCCATGCAGAGATACAAGCCGTTTGCCCCGTTGAGCGTGAACCCGCAGCGCTGGAACAACCGTTGCGCGCGGGTACCGGGCAGCACATCGAGCCGCACTGGCACGCGCATGCGCACACCCTGCGCCTGCAGGCTGCGCAAGAGCCCCAGGCCGATACCACGGCCGCGGCATTCGGGCAGCAGGCTGATGTCGAGGATGCGGATTTCGTCGGAACCGTAGTTGACGTGGAGGGCGCCGATGGGCCGCTCGCGTTCGACAATGACGGCGGCGTCCGCATAAGGGTAGAGCGCGTGCTGCTGGGTTTGCCGCGCACGGCACTGCAGGGCCATCAGCATCGCCTCAGCGCGGGCATCGCAGGCCCCCATGCGCTGGTCGGCGGTGCGGGTGCTGGCAAACAGCAGTTCCATGAAGGCCTGGTCGGCGGCTTCCGCCGGCCGCATTTCGATCGTGCGGGAAGTCCTGGTTGACATGGTCATCCTTGCGCAAGTAGCGGTCGTAGAAAATGATAGCATCCGTGCGCGCGCACGGGCGATCCGTTTGACAAACCGGGGCCGCAAGCCAGCAGCCTAGCCGCCAGCGCCCCTGAAAGGCAGTATGAGCAATACCGAAAAACGCCATCATGACCCGGAAAAGGCGCGCCATCGGCGCCGCCAGGTGCTTGACGCTGCGGCCGCCTGCTTCGGCCGCAGCGGCTTCCATGGCGCCAGCATGGCCGAGATCTCGAAGGCCGCTGGCATGAGTGCCGGCCATATCTATAACTACTTCGACAGCAAGGACGCGATCATTGCCGCGTTCGTCGAGGAAAACGTGGAGCGCGTGTCGGCACTGATTCGCGGCTTCGAGCTGACCGACGACCCGCTGCAGGCGCTGCTGGACGAAGTGCCGCGCGCCGTGCGCGACGATCTAAAACCGGAAACGTGGATCCTGCCGCTGGAAATCACGGCCGAAGCATCGCGCAACCCGAAGATCGCCGCGGTGGCGCGCGACGCCGACCGCCGCACGCGCATCCTGCTTCGCACGATCCTGAAGACCGGGCGGGCCAGGCATGGCCTGTCCGTCGACGACGCCCTGCTCGATGCGCGGATGAACGTTATGATCACGATGTTCCAGGGCCTGCCCGTGCGCGCCGTGCACAATCCGGACATGGACCCGGACATGCTGACCGAGTCGTTCCGCCTGGCGCTGCGTGCCCTGCTGTTCAGCTGACATTCAACCGAAGGAATTCATGACCGACTTTATCTTCCCGCCGCACGAAACTGCAGCGCTGGCCATCGCCGGCACCGACGCCCGTTTCCCCGTCCGCCGCGTCTACTGCGTGGGCCGCAACTACGCCGGCCACGCCCGCGAAATGGGTTCGGACCCGAGCCGCGAACCGCCGTTCTTCTTCACCAAGCCGGGTGACGCGAACGCCGTGGTGGCGGTGGCGCCGGGCAGCACGGCCGAACTGCCGTTCCCGCCGCAGACGAACAATTTCCACCATGAGTGCGAACTGGTCGTCGCCATCGGCAAAGGCGGCGCCGACATCGCCGTCGCGGACGCGGCATCGCACATCTTCGGTTACGCGGTCGGCTTCGACATGACGCGCCGCGACCTGCAAAACAGGATGAAGGACGCCGGCCGCCCATGGGAGATCGGCAAGGCGTTCGATTTTTCCGCGCCGGTCGGCACGCTGCACCCTGCCGACACCGTGGCCGGCATCGACAACGCGGCCATCACGCTGCAGATCGATGGCGCCACGAAGCAGTCCGGCCACATCAACGAAATGATCTGGTCGATCGCCGAAACGATTGCCAACCTGTCCACCTATTTCACCCTGCAGCCCGGCGACCTGATTTTCACCGGCACGCCCGAAGGCGTGGGCGCGGTGCAGCGCGGGCAGACGCTCGTTGGCCATGTGGATGGCCTGAGCGACATCGCTGTCCGCTTCGTTTAAAGCCTCAGGCGCGCGGCGATGGCCTGCAGGCCGTCGAGCGCGCCGGCCGCCAGTCCCACATCCTGCCTTGTCGGCACCTCCTGCTCGCGTGGATTGATCCGCACGAGCCGCCCGCCGCGCTGTATCACCTGCTGGCTGAAGTGCCGCACCGATGGCACCGCCGTGCCGGCCCCCAGCTCGATGACGAGGGGCCGCTCGACCTTGTCCAGCCAGCGCTCCAGCCGCGCCGCCTGCCGCGCACTGCGGTGCTCGATCCACCCCCAGTCGCCGAACATCAGGATGTTTGGCCGCGCCATGCCGCCGCAACGGGGGCAGTGGGGCGGGTCGTTCATCAGCTTGCACGCCTGCTCGTCTACCTCGGGCTTGAACGCTTCCGCTTCCCAGATCGTATCGCCGCAGGGCTCAAGGCATTGCAGGTGATGGATCGAGCCGTGGCACTCGTAGACCTGGTTCGCGTCGAAGCCGGCTTTCTGGAACTGGCCGTCGACGTTGCTGGTAAAGACATGGCAGCCATGCGGCATGCGCTCTCCCCAGCTTTTCAGCAAATGAAAACCTGCGTGCGGGACCGTGTCCCGGTAGAGATGCAGGCGGTGGCCGTAGAAGCCCCAGGCCAGCACTGGATTCTGCTGGAACGACGACGGGGACGCGGCGGTCGTGAACGCGATGCGCGCTGCGCCAAGGGCAGGGTAGGCGCGCCAGAAGCCTTCGTTGCCCCGGAAGTCGGGCAGGCCGGAATCGACGCCCATGCCGGCGCCGGCGGCGATCAGCAAGCCGTCGGCTTGCCGCACCAGATCGGCGGCGCGGTCGAGTTGGGTGGCGTCGGGCAGGGTAGAGATCATCTCCGGATTCTAGCGTTCTCCATGCTCGCGCGGTGCCGGCAATCACTGCCGATGGGCAAGCCTGCTCTTGTGCAAAATGACATGGCAAAAACTCAAATCCCTCTGCTATAATCCGGGCTCTCGTCGGGGCGTAGCGCAGCCTGGTAGCGTACTTGCATGGGGTGCAAGGGGTCGGAGGTTCGAATCCTCTCGCCCCGACCAGAAAGAATTAACGATAGGGGCCACTCTTTGGAGTGGCCTTTGTCGTTTACAACGCCAATTGATCGTCTGGCTGGAATTCTTGTGCTCTTCCACGTCGCAGCGGGTTCTCGCACACATACTCTGGTACATCTCTCTAGTCACAGAACTATTTTATTGTTACTGAGGTAATAGTTGTTGTATTATGATATCTATTCCTCATTTAGGACATGCAACTCACGTCTGAATGAGTGCTGAAATTTCAGAGAAATCGGACGATGCAGAAGGTAGTCATGAAATCGAAGTTACAGATACTTCTGCTTGTATGGTTTGCATTGCAAGGGCTGGTAAACGGAATTCTAATCTCACGCGACATTCCTCAACCTTTATGGTGGAGTGTCGGCTCCGCACTGTTCAATAGCGTGGCAATTTTCTATTGGTACCGTGCAGACAGTGACCACCAGGGATTCAAGCGCACGTTCTTGATGAACGTAGCTGTTGTTGTGTTTTCAATGTTTGCCATTCCCTTCTATATAATTCGTAGCAATGCGCGTGGCCGGCGCTTGCGCGCACTGGGGCGAATGCTTGGATATTACGGCTTTGCGTGCGTTGCGTGGCTGGTTGGCGGGCTGGCGAGCTTCTTGGTGTGATCGGCCTCTGTCTACGGCATTCGCAATGGCGCTGAAAAAATCGGCGTCAGTGTGGTTTGCTGTAAATAGCCTGCGTTAAGATGTATTCCCATCACTTGGGCCGATCTAATCGAGCATAATTCTCTGATGAAGCATGCGAATTTCTAGAATCATATTGGTCAAACGCGCCGCACGAGGCTGGGTGATCCGGTCGTCAGGCCTCTACTGAACAAACTGGAAACAGATTGCATCCCCAGACGTGTCGTGTGGGAATTGATTCTCGTGGGCCCGGGTCCACGATTATTTGGTCCTGGCAGCGGTCCGCTGCATTCCTGCCGCTGCAACTAGCTCCCAATCGCATAACCCCTGGTCCCGACCCAGCCTGACCCGATGCAGCTTCATCGCATCGATCACATCCGTAGTGCCCGGGTTATCAACTAGCAGTGGCAAGGTCTGCGCGGCTTCGAGAAAGAAGTATCGAGTTGGTTCGTCGCCCTGATCGAGGAACGCATTGGACCACCAGTCGACGATCCGCTCGCTGGCCTTGTCCAGGGCCCCCTGTGTGACGAGCCGGTTGGATTTCTGGATATTGATCTGGCGTGCGGCGGGCATGAGGTTCCATGCATCGCCGCAAGGCCACGCTGCGAACGGAAAACAGTGGTCGACATCGTATGCGCCGTTCAGGCGCGCACCCGACCACACACAATACACCGGCTTGCCCGCCGCGCGCAGGCGGTCGACCGCGGCCCGGGCAAAGCCGGTATCGCGGACCGGATCCGCCCAGGCGAGCAGCCGATGCGCCAGCATGCGCACGTCCGGCTGGCGGTTGGCGGAATAGCCTTCGATCAACCGCACCCATTCGGCCACCAGCACAGGCTCGATCCACACGTTGTAGTGGCTCAGGGCCTGCCAGATCTCCAGCGGCACGCGAAAGTCGCCAAAGCTCCACAGGAACGCTTCGTCGATCACCAGTTCTGGCGGCGTGGAAGCCTGGCGGCGCCGGACGATGTCGAAAATCGGATTGCCGCCAGAGGGCCAGCGCAGGTATTTCGCCGGCATGTCGCGAATGATTTGCGAGATTTCGGACAGGCTCCGATGCAGGTGCCACGCCAGGTCTCCCGTGAACCGCGAGCCTGTGCGTAGTTCGACCGCCGCGATGGGGCGCAGGGCATGAAAATTGTCCGTCGTGAAGCCCGGGCCCGTGCCCAGCCGCGATGCCGGCATCTGCGGCAGCCCGCTTTCGATCAGCGGCTTATACATGCGCAGCCAGAACAGCGAAACAAGACCCAAGGGCACCACCACCGATTCCGCTTCATGACGGGCGAGACCCGCAGCGGTGTCGGCGATCCGGGCGATCACGCGCAGCAGCGCGATCTTGTACGTGGACGCCTTCTCGTCCATCAGGATCAGGTGGCGCAACAGGGGCAGGGCGCCGAGACCGTCGTCGGGAAGCCCCAGCACGACGTTCGTCCACGGGACCTCGACGCGGCCCAGTTTGTCCGCGCTGTCGGTGGCGCGCACGATGCGCAACCCGAATTGCTGGGCAAGTGCCGATAACTCCTGCAGCGACACCTCGTGCATCGCCCGCTCCATGTCGGGCGCGCCGAGCCTGAGGCTGATCGCGATGCGGCCGTTGGGGGCGAGCAGCGTGGCCAGCTTGCGCAATGAGCGCTGGCGGTCCGCCGGCGGAATGTGCATCCACACAGCGGACAGCAAGATAAGGTCGAACCGCAGATTCAGCCGTGGCACTTTGACGAGGTCCGGCAGGCTGTCGGACAGCCAGCGGATCCTGTCGGACGGATGCAGTTCCAGCGCCTGCGCGAGCATGGCGTCCGAAGGATCGACGGCAACGACCTCATATCCGTTCGCCGCGAACCACGCGGCATCGCGGCCGGAGCCAGTGCCCACGTCGAGCACCATTCCTCCCGGCGGTGGAAGCAGGTCCAGCAAGCTGGCATGTACCTCGTTGAAATTCAATGACTCGTACTGGGCCGCCAATCGGGCCGCATGTTTCTCGTAGAAAGGGATCGATGTCATCAGCAGGTCGCTTGTGTTGACTGACGAGGAATTGTAGTCCTGCCCGTGCGACCGCGGGTAAACAGGAATGCAAATGATGAAGTACTTGTTCCTGACAGGAGGCGCTGGCTGCCGATATCGATGCATGCAAAACGCATCCAGGCTCTGCCCTAATTGCGATCATGATGTTATTATTTTTATGATAAGTACCTCGGCTCAGCGCTAACGGGCCGCTATTGCACTCTCATGGTCAGCTGACGCGAATAATCGAGGAGCAGGGCTTGGCACTGAACAATAAAGAAGAAGTACACTTCTGGCGGGAACTGGAGCGGGTCGAACAATGGCTGAGTACAGGCGCCGGCGCTGCCGCCGGCCGCATCTATGACACCATGGGCCGGCCCGGCGAACAAACCTTCGCTAACTATGGCAACGAACTGGTGGCCAGCGTCGCCCGGGTCGAGCGAGTACGGCAGGCACTCGACCAATCCGGGTCGATGGCGAAACGGCTAGCGATGCAACAGCTGTCCGGTATCGGTCTTGACGATGTCTGGGACATCCTGCTTGCCGCATGCAAGGAAATCGCGCTGTATTATGGCGGCGCTGTCGTTACTGGTGCCGTCGTCGGCGGTGCGATCGGCAGCCTGGCTTTTGGTGCCGGCGCCATACCGGGTGCCGTGGTTGGTGGCGCAGCCGGTTCGCAGGTCGGTATCTGGGTGCTGACACTGCTGGGACTGAAAGAATTGGTCGTAGGCCTCGGTACCATGTTTCCAGCCGCGATGGAGCATTACGTGCGTGGCTTTCGCGAAGCGTGGGGCACCGTGCCTGATAACAAGAGCGATTTCGGAAATAGTGCCGCTCTGTCCTCCGGCAGCATCTCCGCCGGTGCGTGGCACATGGGGCAGGGCCATGTCATTCTCGTCACCGCAATCCTGACTGCGGTGGTGGCGTATCTCACGCGAGGTGGAGGGACTACTGCATCGCTGGCGCAGATGGCCCGGCAGAGCCGACAGCTAGGGGCGAAGTTTGCGAATTGGGCGGTGAAGAATGAGGGGAGACTGCTGGCTCATCCGCAGTTGCAGAGTCGGCCGAATAATTCGGTTGCAATGGCGATGGAGGAAGTACCGCCAAAGAGTAGGCATGGTGCGTCTGGCGCGAATGGCAGCAAGGAGGTCAAGGCTGCGGGGGCAAACAGGCCCGCACTGTCATTCGAGGATGCTTTGGTAGTGCGAGGAGATGCTTCCCGCGCTCAGATCGTCCAAACAATCGGTGATGCGGCCCAGCCGTCGCTTAAGGAAATATTACGACTCGACCCAAATGCACGCGTTGGCTTTAGGGGAAGTCTTGTGGATGGGTTGAAGAATGATACAAAGCGTGGCGTCCACGGCGAACGCGTTGCATTTGATGGCAATGTCGCCACGAAAGATGGCAAGCCGTACACGGGGCCGCAAGGCTACGACGCTGATTTCTTTGTCGTGAGCGATGATTTGGCCGCTCAGTTTTCGAAAAAAACCTTTTTCAAGGACATTACTAAGCTGGACGCATCATTGAAAACTACCTTCAATGAATTTGGAACTGCTATGCAGCGCAGCTCCGTACTTGGCGGGATGAAGACAGAAATCCCGACATTCCGGGTCTACAGCACGGCTGAAATGGCGAAGAAAACGGGTTCTCAATACTACTTCTTGACACCTGGACAATAATGGATGAGGTTTATGAAAAACATACTAGCTGAAGTGGAAATTTCAAGTGCAATGCCGCTCGATGAAACGGCGGAGAAGCTGGGAGAAGTCCTAGGCGGAATAATATTCGAACGGGAAGAAACAGGGCGTTTTGAAGAAGTCCCTGCTTTCGTTGCAAAGGATGATAAATCTGGTGTGACTTTCGTATTGTTCGGAATACCTGATGGCGAAATTTGTGATGCCTACACTTTAGAGTGCTCTGCCGAAACAAATCTATCCATTCAGGGATTCAAGAACATGACATCTGGACTATTGAATCAAATTATTTCTGAGAAGGAGGTTAACTCAAGAGGATATTTTGATTATTCGGATGAATTGGCACAGGCCCTGACTGGCAAGGGAATCATGTCTTTGAAATCATCCCCGTAACCTGTAAGGGCAAATAGTGTGGAACAAGTACCGCCCGCATTTAGAAAGAAAGAAGATGGACCGGCCACGATCGTAGCCCGAGACCCAGTCAACCTTGCTTCAGCATCGTTTGAATGTGATTGACCTTGACCGAAATACATTTGCTCCTGATGAAGCCGGCGCGGCGGCAGAAATGGAGCACTATCTCGGTGGTATGCTTAAGAGAACTCCGGCCGGTACCAGTGCCGATTACGTAGTTGAATCGGGAAATTTCGCAGGTATACGAATCGATTTCAAATTGACTCCCGATACGTTTGCACAAGCAGAAAAATCAATACTTATTTTGATAAGACATTTCCTAAGTTCTCGCAATCATCGCGGATAAACTAGCGACCCCGATGGGTGTTAACATGAGGCCTTTCGATACTGGCTCCTGGGGCTCCAGCATTCGGGCCGTAAAATTTTCACCGGACTTGACTTCATCGATAGATTTGCGCTTGTGCGTGAAGGGATCATGCCTTGCAAAAAGCACCCGGCGACCCGATGCCCATCCGCGAAGCCAACGCAATCCTGCACATCCGCTGAAGGTAAGAGATCGTCATGGACTTGATGATTATTAGAGATATCATGTGGTGCAACGGAAAAAACCTTGTCGGCACAGGCCCCTTACTTTTGGTCGATGTCGTTCGCCAAAGCGATGTCCAGTGGCTCTTGGGAATGAACGTTAGCATATCCGGCAAAAATGGACGGCAATCAGATGTTTTTGTAGCTGGTGTATCGGTTAGACAAACAATGAGCGGTGTGATAGAGATGAGCCTAGGACTTGAGAGCCCGGCTGGCGAATTGGATATATTGCTCGACAGCGTCGTGACCATAGACGGGCGATACCTTTGAGGGAGTAGTAAAAGGGCATTGCAGATTACCGGGTTAACCTCCCCCGGCAGTGGCTACGCTGATATCAGGTTCACGGTATCATTGGCAAGTAAGTGGAGCTGAAATGGAATTCATGAAAACTGGGTTGTAGGTTACTTTGGCTTGCCTAGCAGGTAGTACATGGACTCCCCTGAAGGCTGATGTTCAGAAAGCGAAACTAGTTCAAGGGTGCAGCGTAGCCAAGTCGTTTTTGTCAACAGCGGATGTATGATGGAGGTGCATGTGGAAAAGAAAGAATCCGGTCATGATTTTGACAATGCACTTCAATTGTTCTTGGATAGTTTTCTTGATGCTCACCCAGAGAGTACATGGCCAAGTTGGTTCAGGAAGTGTACGACGTATGGCGGGCATCGGGCAACCGGTCACTTTTCGACATTTTCCTTCACTGCTATCCCGATTTCAGCCCTTGGGCCAGGAGAATTATGTGAGGAGACTGAAGATGGTGGATATGTCCTCGCGCGAACGGCCATGGAAACCAGAGTGAAACGGTACGTTATCTCAAATGCACCTAGTGACGTTATAACCATTTTCGAAGCAAGTATTGATGTCGCTATGAAAAGAGTTTTTATCGTGCTTGATCGGAAGTTGAGCACTATCGATGGAGCCGGTCTGCTGCCTCTGCAGCGATAGGCACATTTGTGAGGTGCTGCTGCTTTGACCGCCTGCCGTATGTCACTCAAACGCCGGTTGCAGAAAACATTGGAATGCCCATGCAATCCCTCTTCAATATTGGCTGTTCCCAGCTACTAGTTGAGATCGCCGTTTCTCGATAAGGGCGAGCCTATATAAATCGACGAAAGAAGCCTCGATGAAAATTTATGTTTCAGGAAGTGAAGCTGAATCAGGGTTGATCACTTTTTCGGAAACTGATTTCGGAAGGAAAAAACAACAGGGGGGCGAGAGATTTACGGTGACAGCCTCAGTTGAAGATTTTACATGTCGATTTGAACCGCTATACGCGAGATGCATCGCGGAATTGATTCGTGATGATGAGATCACCGGAGAATTTCACCCGCCTTTTTCAGGGGCTGCGCGATACCCTGAGCTCGATGAATTCTTGGGCATGGCTCAGCATCAGCGCATGGAAATGATTGATACATATTTTGTATTTGATATTCTTCGGCTTTATATTGGTGAGGATTTGTCGGATGCGGATGTCAAGTGGAGTGTCAGCAGTCTCGATTCTTTGAGCCTGGAAGACGGGATTTTATCTCTCAGCGGACGACTCGTGAAGAAAACGCAAAGCCATGAATATCCGGAGTGATGCTGGTCTTACAGGGCAACCTCCGCGATGAATGGGCCGGCATGAGCCGGCCCGGGATCAACTTTGCTGCGTATCCGTACTCGTGCCGAGACCCTTGGCCAGCACGTCCGCCACGGTGGCATTCAAGTCCTGCCCCGTCTCGGCGGACAACGCCTGCAGCTGCTTCACCAGCTCGCTGTTAAGCTTGACCGCGAACGGCACCAGCCCGAGCGCCTGATCCCGCTTGCGCTGCTCGCGCTTGTCGACGGCGGGTGCGGCGGCATTGCCGAAACCGGCGCCGGCCGGGCCCGCTATCTTGCCCATCAGTTTCTTGGCATCGGCTTTCGCCAGGGCGGTTTTTTTCATCTTGTGATCCTTATCGTTATCGTTCTGCAGAGGGCTGCATTCTACGCGCTGGCCGCAGCCGGCGGCACGCGATGATCGTGGCGGTCACGGTGAGCGCCAATCCGCCTGCGCTGAGCAGGATGAGCACTGCAATGCGCAGCCAGTTCACGGCCAGCAGCGCCGGCAGGTCCCAGCTGTGCAGCAGGTTGAACAGCCAGCGGCCCGTGCGCTGCGACCGGTCGGTGCACAGCCCGAGCTGACCGGTGCGCAGGTCCACATGCACCCAGGTCGCCGACGGATCGGCGAACACCACGCGCAGCGCCGGCAGGCGCCGTTCGTCGGCGCCATACATCGAGGCGGCGTCGCGGGCGTAATACCACGCGTCGTAGCTGGCCAGCCGCTCGAATGACGCCACCGGATACGGCAGCACCCTGGCCGCGGCGCGGCGCAGCTTCTCCTCTGGCCAGGTGTCGGCCACCGTGAAGCTTGCACCGGCCGCGCGAACGATGCGTGTGTCGTTCGCGCCATCGCGCGCCAGGATGAACGGCTCCCCATCGAACACGCGCCATTCCAGCTCACGGGCCGCGAAGCCTTCGCGTGCAAGCAACACCAGTGCATCGGCAACCCGCAGCGGCAGGCGCAAAACCGCCGGCGTGCCGCCCTGCATCGCCGCGACCTCGGGCTTCACGCCCTTCGCATCGAAGATGCCGGCCGGGTTCATCGACATCAACCCGCTGAACACCCACGTGCACAGGATGGCGCCGAAGGCGAGGCCCAGCATGTGGTGCCAGCGCATGGCCGCGTCGCGATACGGCGTGCGCGCGCCGCTCTTGTAGCGGCCATTGAAACGCCAGCGCCAGATGCCGTTGACGATGCCGGTGACCGACGTGAACACGCCGACGGTGGAGAGGGCGATCAGCGTCCAGGTCCACACGGGATCCGTCGGCTGGTTCTTCAGCATGTACAGCCAGTGCAGCCATGCGCCGGCGAAGTTCCACCAGCGTTCCGCGCGCGGGGCATCGAGCACCACCTGGCCCGTGGTGGACGACACGTAGACGCGTGTCGAAGCCGCGTCGCCCAGTTCCACGACGTGCAGCGGCCGGTGCGGGTTCAGCCCGCGCGCGTGCGTCCAGCGGTCTTCGTACACGGAGCCTTCGTACCGCGCAGGCGCGCCAGCCGCGAAGGCGCTGGCGGCATGCACCGCCTGCGCCGGATCGACGGCGGCGTGTTCCCGGCCAGTCATGGCATCGACCGCGGTCCGGGCCCCGGTGGCGCTCTGCAGCACGTAGTACGGCGTACCACCGATCGATGTCAGCGCCAGCGCTTCCACGGCGCCCATGCGGCTGTTCTCGATCGCCAGTCCGGGATCGATGCAGCAGCCCGGCCGCGCCAGCGCGGGCAGGGGGGGCAGGCGCTCGGCCGGCGTCAGCTTCGGGTAGCCGACGAACAGCATCACCATGCCGCTGGCGAACCACAGCGCCATCAGCACGCACATGCCGATGCCTGTCCAGCGGTGGATCAGGTAGATGGCGCGTTTCATGCGACGTTACCGTTCACGCCGCTTAGAACCGGTGATCCACGATCAGGTCAACCTTGCGGTCCGGCCCGTAGAACCACTGCTGCGGCATGTAGTAGGCCGTCGTGAAGTAGCGCTTGTCGAACACGTTCGCAGCACGCAGCGTCACGCGCGTGCGCGACGTTGCCTTCCAGCGCAGCGACAGGTCGGTGACCGTGTAGGCCGGCATCGTGAGCGTGTTGGCGTTGTCGGCATGGCGCTTGCCCACGTGGCGCAGGCCGGCGCTGGCCGTCCAGGCGGGCAGGAGGTCCCAGGCCAGCCACACATTGGCCAGGCGCCGCGGCACGTCGGGCGGCGTGTTGCCGGCGCGGGAAACCGCCTTGCCACCCACCGATTCGCTGAAATCCTCGAAGCGGGCGCGCAGCAGCGAGGCATTCGCTTCGATCCGCCAGCCCGGCGCCAGCGCCGCCGCCACCGTCGCCTCGATGCCGCGCGACGAGCGCTCGCCCACCTGCAGGCTTTGCGCCGGGTTGGCCGGGTCGCGCGTGAGCAGGTTGTTCTTGGTGATGTCGTAGAGGGCGAGGGTCCATTCGCCGCCGCTCGCGAACGCATGTTTCACGCCGACTTCGAGTTGTCGGCCGCTGGCGTTGTCGAACCTGCTGTTGCTGGTCGAGAGGAATAGCAGCGCGCCGATCGGATCGGCCGCCTTCGCATATTGGCCATAGAACGCCAGCGCCGGCGTGGCCTGGTACACGGTGCCGAGGCGCCAGCCGAAGTTGGTGAACGTGCGGTCGTAGGCCTGCCACTGCGCCACCAGGTCGTCGCGGCGCAGCGCCGCGTGGTCATAGCGCAGGCCCGCCAGTACCGACCACTTCTGTGTCAATTGCAGCTTATCCTCGGCGAACAGCGCATATTGCTTTGCCTTGGTGCGGTAGCGCGGGATCGTGGGCATGGGACTGCTGAAATAGCCGGGAACGGGATCGACCAAATCCACGGAAGGCGCGCTGCCGACATACGTGTTGTTCGTGTGCGTGAACGTCGACGCGTTGATGTCGAAGCCGGCCGACACCTGGTTGTCCATGCCGAGCAGCCTGCCCTTGATGGCCATGGACGTGGTGTTTCCCGTCTGCGACTGGTCGTGGTAAATCTCCGTGGCATCGGCGCGGTCGAGCAGGCCGGTCGCCGCGTTGTAGTAATAGCCTTCCACGTCGCGCCAGTGGCGGTCGCTGCCAATGCGGTAGAAGCGGCTGCGCACGGTCGTGGCGTCGTTCGGCTGCCAGTGCACCAGCACGTCGGTCCAGCGGTCGTCGAACTGCATCACGCTGTCGGCCACGTTGTAGTTCTTCTTCGCCAGCGCGGGCACCGGCTGGCCATCGACGAGCGGCGTGCCGAAGTAGCGCATGGGTTCCTGCCTGCCACGTGCGGTACTAACGCGGATGTTCAGTTCCGGCGACACGTCGAACCGCAGCGCGGCGGAGATGGCGCGGTTGCTGTGTTCGCCCATGTCCACCCAGCCGTCGGCGCGCTCCATGCTGGCGTCGATCCGGTACGACCAGCGTTCGTCGATGGCGCCGCCGCTGCCGAAGGCCGCGCGGCGGCTGTGTTCATTGCCGATGCCCAGCTGCAGCTCGTGTTCCGGTGCGCCGCGGGTCGGCTGCTTCGGCACCACGTTGATCGCGCCGCCGATCGCGCCATCGCCATGGATGACGGAGGCCGGGCCACGCAGCACCTCGATGCGCTCGACCGACCAGGTGTCGAACGGGAATGTCAGTCCGGCGCCGCCATACTGGCGCATGCCATCGTACAACCGCATGACGGATGTTGTGTCCGTGAAGCCGCGCGCCGCCACGGACGAATTGCCGTTGCCGGGGTGCGGCATGGCGCTGACGCCGGGCGCGCGGGTGATGGCGTCGAGCAGGTTGACGTCGCCCCGTTCTTCGAGCTGGCGGCGCGTGATGATGTCGATGCTGGCCGGCGTGTCGAAGCGGCTCAGGCCGAGGTTCGAGCCGGCGGACGCCTGCGCGTCCAGGCCCCCGTTGTCGGCGCGTGCGGTAACGAGCACGGTGGGCAGCGTAGCGTCCTGCGCGGTGGCGGCGCCGGGCAGGGCGATGATCGCCAGCAGGCAACAAGGGATCGTGTGATACGGGAAAAGACGGGGCGCGCCGGCACCGGCGCGATGGTTGCGAAGTTCATGTGGGTTTTGCTGTCAATGACCGGTTGCCGCAAGTGGCGGCAGGACTCGGCGGCCATGGGCCGCCGCAGGCGTTGGATCGATCAGGCCAGCAGGGGTGGGCCGCGCGGCTGGGCGGCGGCCCAGGTGAACAGCGGAGTAGGGGAGTGGTAGAACAGTGGCGGTCGCGGCGCGGCGATCTCGCCCGGTGCAACGGCAAGCACCGTGCCGGGCAATGCCGGCGTGTCGGCCTGGAGCCGGCACCAGGCGCAGTCATCCATGTGACCCATGCGCTTGTCGTCCGGCTCGACCATGCCCGCGGCAGCCATGGCGGCATCGCTCATGGCCGCATAATTCATGCCGCTGGGCGCGCAGATCTCGGCCATCATGATGTTCCCGGCCCGGTCGCTCGCCAGTGCGCGCGAGACCGATGGCATCAATGCGGCTGCCAGGACGG